>NZ_JACHIR010000001.1:0-4800000 GCF_014203355.1 Kutzneria kofuensis | reverse complement strand
GCCGGTGTAGAGGTTGTAGAGGTCGATGTACGGCTTGAAGCCGTCCCGCTTGTCGGCGTGGTCGTCGCAGACGTCGTCGGAGCGGCCGCTCAGGTCGCCGCCGTCGCCGCCCGGGTCCCCACCGCTGCCGTCGCTGGTCTCGCCGGAGCCGCCGTCCCCACCGTCGCCTCCGTCACCGCCATCTCCTCCGTCGCCGCCGTCTCCCCCATCGCCGCCGTCGCCCCCGTTGCCGCCGCGACCACCCCGGCCGTCCTGGCCGTCCTCACCGTCCTGGCCGTCCTGCCCGTCGCGACCGTTGCGGCGGCGGTCGTCCTTCTTCCCGTCGCCGTCGTCGTCCTTCTTCCCGTCGCCGTCATCCTTGGGATGCGTGCTGCCGGTGTTCTGGTCGTCGTCGTCCTTCTTGCGCTTGGTGGTGCTGGTGGTGCCGCCGTCGTTGTCGTCCTTGTGATGGGTCGGCGACGAGCTCTCGTGATGGGAGTGCTTGTGTGCTTTGGCCATCAGGCGTTACCCCCCGCGGACGAGATCGACGACGCATTCGAGGAATCAGTGTCGGCGTAGTTCTTCGCGGTCGCGTTCAATCCGGCGCAGATGTCCTCCGCGTGCGAACCGAAGTCCTTCATGTTGGCGCTCAAGGTCTGCACGGCCTTCGCCGCCGCGTCACCGGCCTGCGGGCACGACTTGCCCGTGATGTCGCCCGTGACGTGCACCGAGTCCAGCGTGTTGCGATATCCGACCGCGGTCGTCTCATCGAGATCTCGGAAGTACGAACCGAGAGTCGTGATCGCCTGGCCGTCGGCCTTGACGCTGCCCGACATGATCTTTGTCCTCCCCTGGCCCCCTGCTGTGGATGACTACTCGGACTCCGCGGGGCGCGTTTCGGTTCCACCCCGCGGTCCATGCCGATGCGTCGCACACTATTACAGAAACCGGACAGGGCAGGTCGCTATCACCGAACTGGTGACGAGGCCTCAGCGGACCGCCGAGACCACCTCGGCGAGCCGGGTCGCGGCCCCGTGCGCCTCGTCGTGGCTGGGGGCCTCGACCATCACCCGGACCAGCTGCTCGGTGCCGGACGGCCGGAGCAGCACGCGGCCGGTCTCGCCCAGCTCGGCGGTCACCTCGGCGACGGCCTTGCTGACGCTCTCGGCGGCCGCGACGGCGGCCTTGTCCGCCACCTTCACGTTGATCAGCACCTGCGGCAGCCGGCGCATCACGCCGGCCAACTCGTTCAGCGGCTTGCCGGTGCCGGCCACCCTGGCCATCAGCCGCAGCGCCGTGAGCAGGCCGTCGCCGGTGGTGGCGTGCGAGGGCAGGATCACGTGGCCGGACTGCTCGCCACCGAGCGAGTAGCCGCCGGCCCGCAGCTCCTCCACCACGTAGCGGTCGCCGACCGCGGTGGTGAGCAGCCGCACGCCGTTCTCCTTCATGGCCAGGTGCAGGCCGAGGTTGCTCATCACGGTCGCGACCAGCGTGTCGTCCTTGAGCTCGCCGGTGTCCTTGAGGGCCAGCGCGAGCACCGCCATGATCTGGTCGCCGTCCACCTCGGCCCCGGTGCCGTCCACCGCGAGGCAGCGGTCCGCGTCGCCGTCGTGCGCGATGCCCAGGTCGGCGCCGTGCTCGACGACCGCCGCCTGCAGCACGTCCAGGTGGGTGGAGCCGACGCCGTCGTTGATGTTCAGGCCGTTCGGGTCGGCGTTGATGGCGATCACCTCGGCGCCGGCCCGGCGGTAGGCCTGCGGCGCGGTGGTGGAGGCGGCGCCGTTCGCGCAGTCCACCACGATGCGCAGGCCGTGCAGGTCGTGCGGGGTGGACAGCAGCAGGTGGTCGATGTACCGGCTGGCCGCGTCCGGCACGTCGCTGACCCGGCCGACGCCGGCGCCGGTGGGCCGGCCCGCGGTCTCGCCGAGCCGGGACTCGATCTCGTCCTCCAGCTCGTCGGACAGCTTCACGCCGCCCTTGGCGAAGAACTTGATGCCGTTGTCGGGCATCGGGTTGTGCGAGGCGGAGATCATCACGCCCAGGTCCGCGCCCAGGTCGGCGACCAGGAAGGCCACCGCCGGGGTGGGCAGCACGCCCAGCCGCAGCACGTCCGCGCCGGCCGCCGTGAGGCCGGCGGTCACCGCCGCCTCCAGCATCTCGCCGCTGGCCCTCGGGTCCCGCCCCACCACCGCGACCGGTCGGTGCGTGGTGTCGTGCTCGGCCAGCACCCGGGCCGCGGCCGCGGCCAGCGAGAGCGCCAGCTCCGGGGTCAGGTCGGCGTTGGCCATACCGCGGACGCCGTCGGTGCCGAACAGACGGGACATGGACGCTGCTACCTCCGGGGCGGGGAACGTCGGGGCGGCCAGACTACGGCTAGGTCGTGCGAGCGCCTTCGGGGGTTGCTCGCCGAAATGACCAGAACACGCCAAAGGCGGCGCAACCTGCGAAAACCGCAGACCGCGCCGCCTTTGAGCGAAATCAGCGCTTCGAGTACTGAGGCGCCTTGCGGGCCTTCTTCAGGCCGTACTTCTTCCGCTCCTTGGCCCGCGGGTCACGGGTCAGGAAGCCGGCCTTCTTCAGCGCCGGGCGGTCCTCGGACTCGAACTCGATGAGCGCACGGGCGATCGCCAGCCGCAGCGCGCCGGCCTGGCCGGAGATGCCGCCGCCGACGAGGTTGCCGATGACGTCGAACATCTCGGTGCGCTCGACGGTCACCAGCGGCTCCTTGATGAGCTGCTGGTGCACCTTGTTCGGGAAGTACTGCTCCAGGCTCTTGCCGTTCAGCGTGAACTTGCCGGTGCCCGGCACCAGTCGCACGCGAACGATGGCCTCCTTGCGGCGGCCGACGGTCTGGATCAGGCGGTTGGGCAGCGCGACCGGGGCGGGCGCCGGAGCGGCCTCGGTCTCGGTGTCGGCCTCGACGGCCGCGTCGAACTCGGCGACGGCGTCGGCGGTCTCGACAGCCTCGGTGGTCTCGGCAGCCTCAGCGGCGACGGCCTCGTCGGCGAGCTGCTCGGGCTCGTGGTCAGGAGTGGTCACTGAAACTTCCTCGGTCACTGGGCGATCTTGGTGATCTCGAACGGCTGCGGCTGCTGCGCCGCGTGCGGGTGCGCCGGGCCGGCGTACACCTTGAGCTTGCTGGCCATGGCCCGACCGAGCCGGGTGTGCGGCAGCATGCCCTTGATCGCCCGCTCCACGAGGCGCTCCGGCTGCTTCTCCAGCATCTCGCCGAAGGAGCGCTTGCTCAGGCCGCCCGGGTGACCGCTGTGGCGGTACACGAACGCCTGGTCCCGCTTGTTGCCGGTGAGCGCCACCTTCTCGGCGTTCACGATGACGACGAAGTCACCGGTGTCGACATGCGGGGCGTAGGTGGGCTTGTGCTTGCCACGCAGCAGCGTCGCGGCCTGGGTGGCGAGCCGGCCGAGCACCACGTCCTGGGCGTCGATGACGTGCCAGGCGCGGTTCACCTCGCCGGCCTTCGGGCTGTACGTGCGCACGGATCTACCTCGTCGTCACTCACTCTGTAGCGCGACCCTGCGTAGGTCGACGCTCGTGTCATGGGGTGTCGTTGCGGCGGGGCGCGCCAGCGTGGTCACGAACTGCTGGAGCACGCGCGGCAGCAAGCCTCGCGCCGCATTACCGCACAACAAAGAAAGAAGATACCCGGCCGCACCCGTGAGGGTCAAAACGGGTGGTCGGAACACATACGTGGACCCCAGGACGGGAGGTCCCGGGGTCCACGGGCACCGCGAACGGGCGTGATGAAAGTCTCAGCCCCAGAGCTTCTTGGCCGAACCCTCGGCGCTCTCGTAGCCCTCGCCCGCCTGACGGACGGCGACGCCGATGGCCTGAAGGGTCTCCTGGAAGTCCTTGGCGGCCGCGTCCCAGGCCCGCTGCGCATTCTGGTACGCCTCGGCCGCCTCACCGGTCCAGTCCGCGACGATCGGGGCGATCTTGCCCTTCAGCGTCTCGAGGTGGCTGCCGACGGTGTTCGCCGCGTTGGTGACGTCCGACGCCGCCTGCTGGATCTCGGCGAAAGTGACCTTGATTTCGCTGCTCACAGTTTTCTCCCCTGAATGAAGTCTGACGTGCCGCTAATGCAGAAGGTGCGTTTCGGCTGCGACCGAAACGAGAAACCGAGGTCAGCCACCCAGCCGGCTGGAGATGCTGCTGATGCCGTGCGAGGCTTCCTCTTCCTGCTGCGCGTAGGTGCCGGAAGCGGTCTTCATCGCGGTGGCGATGTCGTTCAGGGCCTGGTTCAGCTTCTTGGCGTCCTCCATCAGACGCTCCTGGAGCTGCTGGAACGCCGCCGAGGCCTGGCCCTTCCAGCTGGACTGCAGCGGAGTGAGGTCGCCGTTGAGCTTGTTGACCGTCGCGTTGATCTCCTGCTCGACGTTCTCGATGTCCTTGGCGCAGCTCGCCATCTCGGCGAAGTTGGTCCCGAAGCCAGCCATTGGGACGTGCCCCCTTCAATCTGGGTCAAGTACTGCGTGCTTGGTTCGTACGGTTACTGCGACGACGACAGTGCCATGGTCGGTTCCACCCCGTCGCGACTTCTTCGCAAACAGTTGCTCTAGTAAACGCGCCCGGGTGGAACTAGCCCCGGAACATGATTCCCTCCTGCGAAAAGTCCTCGTCATCGTCACTCGGACGGGGGCGGCGCACCCCCGGCGCGGGTGGCTTCGGGGCACTGGGAGTAGTCGACCCGATCGGGGCGAGCAGCTCCGTTCCCTCCGGCAGCCGGTCCACCGGCAGCCCCTCGTCGGAACGGAACGAGGTCGCCGCCCGGCGCAGCCCCGGCGACGTCAGGTCGGAGGGCTGCGGGCGCTCCTGACGGGCGCGCACCTTGGTCACCAGCTCCCGGGTCTGCCCACGGGTGGCGGCGCTGCGCGCCCGGGCCTCGCCGGCGGCCCGGCTGCCCCGCGCGACGGCGGCGTCCACCTCGGACCGGAACTGGCTCATCGCGTCGCCGATCGACACGGGCGTCTCCCTCCTCAGGCCTCGACCGCCAACGTGCTCACGACCTGCTGGCACGCGGCCAGCACGGCGTCCCTGTCGCCGGCCGGGTACTGGCAACCGACGCTGACCTGCGCCTTGCCCTTGAGCACCACGTACCAGTCGACGGCGGCCCCGTCGAGCTGCTGGCGGTAGTAGAGGACATCCTTGCCGCCGAAGCTGGTGCTGTCCGAGAAACCGGAGAACGCGGAGCCGGCCTTCTCCACGGCCGACCGGACCTGGCTGATGGCCAGGTCGCGCTGGACGGTGGCGTCGTAGTTCAGCGCCCGCTCCTGCACGGCGATCAGGTCCTGGCCGCTGCCGCCGTCCGGCTTGAGCAGCACCTCACGGCTGGACGCGTCGCCGCCGGTCTGGCTCCAGCCCGGCGGCGCGGTGAAGCGGTAGTCGTACTGCGCCACCGGCTTGCCGTCCGGACCGCTGGTGACCAGCCGGAACACCGTCACTCCGGCGGCGATCACCAGCACCACTGAGCCGACCACGATCCACGGCAGCCACTTGTTGCGGGTCTTCACGGCCACCGGCGCGGAGGGCACCGGCACCTGCGGGAAGTTCGCCGGCACGGGATGCGTGACGTCGGCGGCGGCACCGGCCGGCATCGGCCCCGCGCCACCCACCGGCACCGCCGGATAGCCGGGGCTCGGCGTCTCCAGCGGCTGCTGCATCGGGCTCGGCGGCCGCACCCCGGGGAACGCCCCGGTCCGATGTGGATCGAGCGTGACGACCCGCAGCGCGCCCCGGGCGACGATCGTCTCCGGCTGGTCCAAAGTGGTCGGCATGATGCCGGTGCGCTCGTGCACCAGCCGTGCGACCAGCGGGATCCGGCTGGACCCGCCGACGAGGAACACGGTGCTCAGCTCGCCGGGGGTCAGCCGCGCGGCCTTCACGGTGTCCGCGACGAGGTCAGCCGCCCGGCCCAGCTGCGGGCCGATCAGCCGCTCCAGGTCGGCCCGCGTGACGTGGGCGTCCGGGAACGGCGGTGGCATCGGCACGTCGGTGTAGGCGTGCCGGGACAGCGTCTCCTTGGCACCGCGGACGTCCTGCCGAAGCACCCGGCGACGCCGACGGTCGGCCATCTCCCGGCCCTCCACCAGCGCCTGCCACGCCTGCGGGTCCTGCCCGGACACCAGCGTGCCGACGTGCTCCAGCAGCGCCTGGTCGATGTCCGCGCCGCCGAAGTTCGGCTCGCCCCGGGTGGCCAGCACCTCGAACGAGGCCCCGCGCCGACGCACCACGCTCGCGTCGACGGTGCCGCCGCCGAAGTCCAGCACCGCCAGCGCGCTGCCGTCGGGCATGGCGGTGGACGCCGAGTGGAACACCGCGGCGGCCACCGGCTCCGGCACCAGCGACACCTCCACGCCCAGCCCCTGCCCGGCCTGGCGCAGGATCCGGGTGCGGACCGCGCCCCAGTCGGCGGGATGGGTCAGCACCAGCAGGTCGATCCGCGCGCCGCCGACCAGCCGCCGCGCCTCGTTGGTGGCGCGGACCAGCACCGCCCGCACCACGTCCAGCACGTTCAGCACGGTGTCGCCGAGCAGCAGCTGCCCCTCGTCGATGCGGCGCTTCGGGTTCGGCTCGTACCGCGACGGGTCCACCGCCGCCTGCCGCTCCGCCTCCTGGCCGACGAACAGCGTGCCGCCGCGGTCGGCGAAGACCGCCGACGGCATCACCGGCGTGCCGCCCTCCAGGACGACCAGCTGCGGCTCCCTGCCGTCGACGGCCACCGCCACACACGTGCTCGACGTGCCGAAGTCGACCGCTACGTGGACCGTCAACTCACTCGCCCGGCAGCCACGCGGTCTGCATCAGCTGCTGGCCGAGCTTGCGGGTGACGATCACGCCCCGGCCCGGCGGCAGGATCGTCGGCTTGTACGTGCCGATCAGCACGCCCTCGTCCTTGCTGCAGCTCATCACCATGCCGGGCGCGGCGATCTCGCGCAGCTTGCCGATCACCGGGTCGAACAGCGCCCGGCTGGCGCCGCCGGAGCGGCGGGCCAGGATCATGTGCAGGCCGACGTCCTTGGCCTGCGGCAGGAACTCGGCCAGCGGCTGCAGCGGGTTGCCGCTCTGGGTCGCCACCAGGTCGTAGTCGTCGACCACGACGAACACCTCCGGCCCCTTCCACCAGGACCGGGCCTTGAGCTGCTCCTGCGTGACGTCCGGGCCGGGCAGCCGGCCCTTGAGCGAGTTCTTGACGTCGTTGATGGTGTCGCCGAGCTGGTTGGCCGACACCACGTAGCTGAGCAGGTGGTCGGTGTCGATGAAGCCGAGCATCGTCCGCCGGTAGTCGACCAGCAGGATGACCGCCTCGCTGGTGGTGTACCGGGTCATGATGCCCCGCACGATGGTGCGCAGCAGGTTCGTCTTGCCGGACTCGCCCTCGGCGAAGGCGTAGAAGTGCGAGTCGTTGTCGAAGTCGAGGAACACCGGCGCGAGGCCGTCCTCGTTGACGCCGATCGGCACCAGGTGCGGGTTGCGCTGCTGTTGCTGCGTCGGCAGCTGCTCGTACGGCAGCATCTCGGGCAGCAGCCGGACCTGCGGCGCGACCGGGCCGCGCCAGGCGGCCGTGATCTTGCCGATGGCGTCCTGCACGCCGGCGCCGACGTCGCCCACGTTGGACGAGGAGTCGATGCGCGGCAACGCGGTCAGGAAGTGCAGCCGGTCCGGGGTCAGGCCGCGACCCGGCCGGCCGACCGGCACGTTCACGGCGACCTTGCGGTCGAACTCGGACTCGCTGGGGTCTCCGAGGCGCAGCTCGAACCGGGTGCCCATGAGGTCCTTGACCGCGGGCCGGATCTCCGCCCACCGGTTGGCCGAGATGACCACGTGGATGCCGAAGGACAGACCCTGCGCCGCCAGGTTGAGGATGGACTGCTCCAGCGCCTCGAACTCCTGCCGGAAGTTCAGCCAGCCGTCGATGATCACGAAGACGTCGCCGTAGGGGTCGTCCTTCATCTCGCCGCGGCGCTTGCGGTTGCGGAACTCGACCATGCCGTCGATGCCGGCGGCGCGGAACCGCTGCTCCCGGTCGGCGATCAGGCCGGTCAGCTCGGCCACCATGCGGCGGGCCTTGTCCGGCTCCAGCCGGCTGGCCACGCCGCCGACGTGCGGCAGCGCCTCCAGCGGCGCGAGCGTGCCGCCGCCCAGGTCCAGGCAGTAGAACTGGACCTCCTCCGGCGTGTGCGTCACCGACATGGACATGATCAACGTCCGCAGCAGCATCGACTTGCCGGACTGCGGGCCGCCGACGACCGCGCCGTGACCGGCCGCGCCGGAGAAGTCGGCCCAGAACGGGTCGCGGCGCTGCTCGAACGGCTTGTCCACCAGGCCCAGCGGGATCTGCAGGTAACCCTGGTAGCCCTGCGGGAAGATGCCCCGGTCCGGCGTCGCGGCCAGCGGCGGCAGCAGCATGTCCAACGACTGCGGCTCGTTCAGCGGCGGCAGCCACACCTGGTGCGCCGGCGCGCCCTGGCCGTTGAGCCGGCCGACGATGACCTCGAGCACGCTGGGCTCGATCTTGTCCTCGTCCTTGGGCTTCTCCTTGACGACCTCGCGCGGCTTCTCCGGCTCCTTGGGGATCTCCACGAAGTCCGGCACGAAGAACTTGGGCCGGCGGTCGGCGCTGACGCCCACGGGGGTGGCCGGGCCGGCGATCATGCCGGCCGGCCGGTACGGGCCGGAGACGTAGGCGGCCTTGAACCGGGTCATCGGCTCGCCCTGCACCGCCAGGTAACCCGAACCCGGGATGGGCGGCAGCTCGTAGGCGTCCGGCACACCCAGCACCGCGCGGGACTCGGACGCGGAGAAGGTCTTCAGACCGATCCGGTAGGACAGGTAGGTGTCCAGGCCGCGCAGCTTGCCCTCCTCCAGCCGCTGCGAGGCGAGCAGCATGTGCATCTGCAGCGACCGGCCGACGCGGCCGATCTGGAGGAAGATGTCGATGAAGTCCGGCTTGGCCGTCAGCATCTCGGAGAACTCGTCGATGCAGATGAACAGGGCCGGCAGCGGGTCGAGGTCGGCGCCCTTCTCGCGGGCGCTCTCGTAGTCCCAGACGTTCTTGTAGTTGCCCTTGGCCAGGACCTCCTGGCGGCGGGCCACCTCGCCGGCGATCGCGTCCTTCATGCGGTCGACGAGGGTGAGGTCGCCGGACAGGTTGGTGATGACCGCGGCCACGTGCGGCGCGTCGTCCAGGCCGAGGAACGTCGCACCGCCCTTGAAGTCCACCAGGATCATGTTGAGCGCGGTGGACGAGTGGGTGGCCAGCAGGCCGAGCACCAGGGTGCGGAGGAACTCGGACTTACCGGAACCGGTGGCGCCGATGCACAGGCCGTGCGGCCCCATGCCGCCCTCGGCGGCCTCCTTGATGTCCAGCTCGACGGCCTGGCCGAACTCGCCGACGCCGAACGGGATCTTGTACCGGTCCGACTTCGGTCGCGGCCGCCACGCCTGCGCGATCTCGAACGTCATCGGGTCGCCCGGGATGCCGAGCAGCTCCAGGATCGGCGGGTTGGCGTTGAGCAGCGGCTGGTCCTCGGCGCCGGTGGCCTCCTGGCCGCCGATCCGGTACGGCGACAGCCGCCGGGCCAGTGCCTCGGCCTCGGGCACGCTGAGACCGTCGGGCTTGCCGAACCACTCCACGCCCGCGTTGCTGCGCGCGCCGAGCCGGTCCGGCTCGACGACGAGCCGCAGGCCGCGGCGGGCGGCCAGGTTGCCGAGCGAGTCGGACAGGTCGAGCAGGGTGACGCCGACCAGGCCCTCGTCGAGGATGATCTGCTCCTCGCGGGTCACCTCGCCGTCGTCGATGACGATCAGGATGTGCGGCTGGTCGGTCAGCGGCGGGGCGTTGCGCTGGAACCGCTGGCGGTCCTTGGTCTGCTCGTGCAGCCAGTCCTCGACCTGCTGCAGCGAGCCGGTCATCAGGCGCAGCTGGCCGATGCCGTCGACCTCGGTCGGGTGCTGGGCGTGCGGCAGCCACTTGCACCATTCCCACTCGGCCTTGGCGCGGCCGGCGCTGACCACCGCGACCAGCAGGTCCTCCGGCGAGTGGAAGGTGACCAGCTGACCGATCATGGCGCGGGCCAGGCCGCGGGTCAGCTCCCGCTCGCCCAGCAGGGAGATCGCGGCGAAGCCACGCATGGTGATCATGGTCGGCAGGTCGGGCACGATCGAGTGGGCGCGCACGAAGCGGCGCAGCGCCAGGGTGGCGATCGGCTCCAGCTCGTCGACCGGGCCGGTCTGCGGCGGCACCAGCCGGGTGGCCAGCCGCTGCGAGCCGCGGGCGATGCGCACGTGCCCGAAGTCGGGGTCGCTCTGCCGGCGTTCCCACATCCGTCGCGTGGTGGCCATCGACCACAGCGCCTGCGGGTCCGGGTGGTTCCACTCCAGGGCGGCCCGCTGGTCGTCGGCCGCCTCCCGGGCGCGCTCCCGCATCTGGCCGAGGTAGCGCAGGTAGTCCTTGCGGTCCTCGTTCATCTCGGCCTTGCGCTGGCCGCCACCGCGGCCGCCGCCCGCGCCGCCGGCCATCATGCCGACCGTGGAGATGAGGAAGAAGCCACCCATCATGATCGTCTGCGGGTTCTTGGCGCCGGGCGCCGCGAACATGTAGCCCATCATGCCGACCGAGGCGATGATCATGACGACCGGCAGCACCTTCATCACGATGTTGCCGGGGATGATCCGGGGCAGCTCCGGTGGCGGCTCCAGGTGCACCTCACCGCCGGGCGGCCGGGGCGCGGCTAGGCGCGGCGAACGCCGGAACTGGAGCGTGCTCACCGGGACACACCTCTTCGGGTCGGGGGTGGATCGAAACCCATTGGAACGTCTTCACCGGAACCGCCGTTCCCGGCCGTGCCGGTGCGGCCATACTAGGGGCGGCCACCGACGGCGCGCGGGCGGTTCGCGGAGTTCGGATGCGAAACGGCTGCACGCGGTGGTGGTGAGTCCACACGAGACCGAAAGATGAGGGGGCCCAGGTGGCGACCGGTACGACGGTGTTCAGCCGGGTGACGGTGGTCGCGCCGCAGACACGGATCGACGTCGCGTTGCCGTCCGACGTCGCGGTTGCCGACCTGATGCCGATGCTGTTGCACATGGCCAAGGAGGTCAAACCGGACGGCGGCGCGCGGCACGGCGGCTGGTGCCTGGCCAAGCTGGGCGAGAGCCCGCTGGACGCCAGCCGGACGCTGGCCTCGCTCGGCGTCGTCGACGGTGACCTGCTGCAGTTGCGCCGCCGCTCGGAGAATCCGCCGCCGCCGCTGTACGACGACGTCGTCGACGCCATCGCGGAGTCCAATCCGGACAGTTTCCGGCCGTGGACCGCCGAGACGGCAAGGCGGATCGGCCATGTCGCCGGCACGGTCGCGTTGATCGGCGCCGCGGTGGCGGTGCTGCTCGCCGGTCCGCTGATGCCCGGCGGTTACGGCCTGGTGGCCGCGATCGCCGCCGGTGTCGGCATGATCGCCAGCGTCGCCGTCGGCGCCGTGCTCACCCGCGTCTACCAGGTGCCGGTGACCGGTGTGATCGTGGCCGCCGCCGGTGGTCTGCCGATGGCGTTCGTCGCCGGCCTCTACGTGATTCCCGGCGAACTCACGCGGTGGAGCCTGTTGTTGGCCTGCCTGCTCGTGATGATCGTTTCCTGGGCGTGCATCCTGCTCGTCGGCTCGGGCGTGACGGTGTTCATCGCGGCCGCGACCGCGTCCACCCTGGGCTGGCTGGCCTTCCTCGTCGGCGCGCTGCTGGACACGCAGCCGATCGCCGGTGTCGCCGCCGGCGCGGCGGCGGTGTCGCTCGTCGCGCTGTCGTGGTTGCCGCGCTTCACCATCCGGCTGGCCAAGCTGCCGCTGCCGACCGTGCCCGGCAACGCCGAGGACCTCAAGGACGACGGCGGCTTCCCCGAGTACACCATGATCGAGAAGCGAGCCGGCCTCGCGCACGAGTACATGACCGGCATGATCATCGGCGCCGGCGTGACCACCGCGATCGCCGCCGTGCTCGCCGCCACCTCCGGCACCGTGTGGGGCCCGGTCTTCGCCGTCGTCGTCACGCTGGTGATGCTGCTGCGCTCGCGCACGTACGCCAACGGCAGCCAGGCGGTCGCCCTGCTGGCCAGCGGCATCGTCGCCGGCGCGGGCGTGCTGGCCGGCTGGATCGCGCTGTCCGACCCGTTCGGCCGGCTGCTGTGGGTGTTCGGCACGCTGATCGTGGTCGGCGCGGCCGCGCTGGTGCTCGGTGTCGCCTTCCCCAACCGCAAGTTCTCGCCGGTGCTGCGCCGGTCCGTCGACGTGTTCGAGGCCATCTGCATCGCCGCGGTGGTGCCGCTGGCGCTGGCCGTGATGGACCTCTACAGCACGCTGCGCCACCTGAACCTCTGAGGAAACCATGCGGATCACCAGAACAACCGCGCTCGCGGCGACGGTCGTCGTCGCCCTGCTCGGCCCCGGCCTGGCCCCCGCGCTGGCGCAGGACACCAACCCCGCCGCCGACCCGGACGCGTGGATGCCGCCGGCGCTGAACTACACCGGACCGCCGGCCAACGGGCCGGTGGACAAGAGCGCCAACGGGAACGTGGTTTTCACCCAGAAACAGGCCTGCATCACGTCCAGCGGCGGCCAGCCGATCAAGGACGTGCCCAACGGCCAGACCTGGCTGCGCCTGGACGAGGCGCATCAGTACGCCAACGGCGCCGGCCAGACCGTGGCTGTGATCGACACCGGCGTGAACCCGCACAACGCGCTCAGCGGCCGCCTGCTGCCCGAGGCCGACTACCTGAACGTCCCGGGCGTGAACCAGCAGGACTGCGACGGCCACGGCACCGAGGTCGCCGGCATCATCGGCGCGGACACGTCCAGCCTGGGTTCGGGCTTCCAGGGCGTGGCCCCCAAGGCCACCATCCTGCCGATCCGCCAGTCCAGCTCGGTGATCACGGTGAAGGCGCCGACCGACCAGAGCGACCGTCCCGCCGGCAACTCCATCACTCTCGCGTACGCCATCCTGACCGCGGTCCAGCGGGGCGCGACCGTGATCAACATGTCGCTGTCGGCCTGCCTTTCGCCCACCATGAGCGGCGCCGATCAGCAATCGCAGAAGATCCTGCAGCAGGCCATCCACTACGCCGTGGCCGACAAGAAGGTCGTGCTGGTGGCCGCCGCCGGCAACCTGAGCCAGGGCCCCGGCTGCACCACCCAGAACGACGCCCCCGACCCGAACCGGCCCAAGTGGATCGAATCGCCGGCCTGGTTCGCCGAGGACGTGTTGTCGGTGGCCGCCATCGCCACCGACAACAACGGGCAAGCGGCGGGAGCGCCGGCCAACTTCACCATGTGGGGCCCGTGGGTCAGCGTCGCCGGGCCGGGCACCGGGATCATCAGCCTCGACCCCGGCTCCAGAACCGGCCTGGTCAACCAGGAGATCGTCGGCGGCAAGCCGCAACCGTTGCAGGGCACCAGCTTCGCCGCCCCGTACGTGGCCGGGCTGGCCGCGCTGGTCAAGCAGCAGTTCCCGAACCTCAACGCGTACCAGGTGATGCACCGGATCGAGATGACCGCGCAGCACCCGGGCACGCCGTCCGGCCGCAACAACCAGGTCGGCTACGGCATGATCGATCCCGTCGCCGCACTGACCGCCGTCGTCCCGGGCGAGCCGAACTCGCCGGCGACCGCCAAGGCCGTGCAGATTCCGTCCGATGTCGGTGTGGCGGAGGCGAAAAGCCTGTCGCCGATGATGTTCGCCATGTACGGCACGCTGATCGGCGTCGCGCTGCTGCTGATCACGCTGTTCGTCGTGCACGCCACGAGCCGCTCCCGGCGCAACCACCGGCCGGCTCCGCAGCGGCTGCGGATGTGAGCAACCGGGCCCGGCACGGACAGCCGTGCCGGGCCGGTGCTGGCGTCAGTTCTCGCCGATGACGGTCGGCGCCGTCTTCTCCGGCTTGCCGAGCAGGTCCCGCAAATCGCCGCTGAGGCGGATCTTGGACTTGTGCTCCTGGTCCTCGCCGCCCTGGCCCTTCTGACCACCGGCCATGCCGCCCATCATGCCCATGCCGCCGCTGCCTTGCGCCGCACCGCCCTGCGCGGCCGCCGCAGCAGCCGGGGCGCTGGCGGGCGGGGGCGTGAAGTGCTCGGCGGCGGTCGGCTCGGCGACACCGGCGACATTGCCGGCGCCGGGCGCCTGCACGGCCTCGTGCGCGATCCCGGCCGCTGCCGGCATCGAGGCACCGCCACCACCACCCGCGTGACCGCCACCCGCGGCGGCGTGGGCGGCACCCGCCGCTGAAGCCGCCGCGTGGGCCGGGGCGGCGGCCGCCGGGCTGGTCGCCGCGGCGGGCTGCGGCTGGGCCGGCGGGGCGTAGTCGTACGACCAGTTCGAGGTCGGCATCGGGTGCTTCACGGTGATCTTGGAGAAGGCGTCGCCGCCGTGCACACCGCTGCACAGCTTGGTGAACGCCTCCAGCACGTCCCGTACCGACTCGAACAGCTGCTTGGTCGGCTCGTGCTGGTCGTCCAGGTGCTCGGTGGCCCGCTTCTCCCCGTGCACCGGCACGGACAGCGCCTCGGACACCGTGTCGGCGCTCTCCGCCAGCGTGTCGCCGAGTTGGTCGACGAGGTGCTCGACGCTGTTGGCGGTCTGCTCCAAGGCGTCGGCCATGGCGTTCATCGCATCGGCGAGGTCATGGCCGGACAGCCCGTAGGACTGCATGTACGCCATGAACGAGTCGGCGTCCTTGCCCTGCCACGACGCGTCCAGCCCGCCCAGCGACTTGGTCAGCGTGTCAGTGACCTCGCCGGCGGCCTTGGCCGCCTTGCGCCAGCGGTCGGCCTCGTCCCGCAGTGCGGACCACTTGCCGACCAGCGGCGCGTAGTACTCCTCGACGGGATCGGTCACGCCCAGCTGGCGACTGATCTGCGACAGGTAGTCCAGGTGGGCCGGCGACGCGCTCACTTGCCACCCGCCTTCTTCAGCAGGGCCGCGACGTCCTGGTCGTGCGAGCCGTAGTGGTCGGCGGTCTTGGCCAGCCCCTCGGCCGCCGCGGTGAGCGCGTCCACGGCCCGGGACAGCTGGTCGGACAACGTCCGCGCGGCCTGCGCGTACGCGGTGTCGGCACCGGTGTTGCGGCCGAGCTGGCCGAAGGCGTCGGCCGGCAGCGGCGCGCCCTTGAGCGCGTCCCGCGCCGACCCCAGCTCCTCCGACGACCGGGAGACCGTCTTGGCATAGCTCGCGATCCAGTCCGGATCGATCCGCACGCCGCTCACGTCATCCCCTCTCGCCGACTGATCCGGTCCCTTCGACGCGCCCGGGCCGCGTTCAGTTCCCCGCCCCGCCCGCCGGCGGCGCACCCTGCTGGTTGCTCGGCGCCGCGGTCGGGTAGCTGCCGGCGGTGGCCGGCGGCTGCATCGTGTCGTACGTACGCAGCGCGGCCCCCGGGTCGAGCGCGGTGCCCTGCGGCAGCAGCCGCACGATCGCGTCCGGCGCCGGCGGGTAGGTCGCCGGGTCGCCGAGCCCGACGCCGGCCGCGACCTGGTCCGGGGTCATGCCGGTGATCGACGACGCGAAGCCGTACTTCACGCCGAGATCGGAGATCACGTACACCGGCCCGGTGCGTTCGTCCGAAGTAGACGTGCTGTCCCGGACCACGGCGGCCTGCCCGGTGGGCAGGTAGAACTCGGAGATCTTGGTGCCGTCGGTGCTCGGCGTGCCCAGCTTGATCGGCTTGGCGTTGTTGGGCAGCAGCGGCTTGTGGGCCTCGAGAATGCGCACGGTCAGCAGCGGGCTGTTGTTCGGGTAGCTCCAGGCCGCGCACACCGCCGGGTACTCGTTGATGTCGACCGGGTTGACCTTCTCCACCGGGAACTCGTCCAGCGCCCACGCCGTGCCGACGCGCGGGATCGCCTTCACGTCGCCCGGCTCCACGTTGTGCGGCTTGGTGCCACCGTTCTCGTAGATGGCCTCGGCCGCAATCGGGGAGACCTCGTGCCGGCCCTCGGCCACCAGCACGTAGTAGTGGTCGGAGTTGTCGACCTCGACGGTGTGCAGCACGTCGCCGATCTTCGCGTTGTCCGGCGCCTGGTAGCTGGTCGGCTGCTCGCCGCGGCCGGGGATGCCCGGCAGGCTCAGCGCCACCGTGCCCGGGATGGCGTTCAGCACGGCCGAGCTGATCGGCCGCGCGTACTGCTGCTGCAACCGGTAGGTGTTGGCGATGGCCTTGTCCTTGTCCAGGTCCACTTCGGACTTGACCACGCGCGTGTTCTTCAGGCCGAGGCTCGTGCTGAACGAGGACTTGCGGTAGATCAGGTAGTACGAGTTGCCGCGGTCCGGCGTGACCAGCAGCGGCTGCGACAGGCTGATCTCCGAGCCGATCCCGTCGACACCACCGATCACCGACGTGGTCGGCGTCGAGCTCTTGTCGGCGTTGTCCGGCAGCGTGTCGCACACGTCCCAGAAGTTGCCGATCCGTTGCGGCCCAACGGGAAGCAGCTGCGGACCGTCCACGATGCCCTGCTTCTTGTCGCGGGGAAGGCCGTTGAGCACCTCGTCGTCGACCACCGCGGGCGTGGCCGCCGCCGGCGAGCTGGCGCCCTGCGCCCCGCCGCCGCTGTTGTTGGCCAACAGGATCAACCGAGCCGACGTCACATTGAACGTGGGCACCAGCCGCTTGTTGTTGTTGCTGTCGGTGATCAGCGCGTACACGGCGCCCGACTGCTTGCCGATCACCACGCCGTTGGACTCGGGCACCGAGCCCGCCGGGCTGAGCACGGCGAACAGGACAAAGCCGATGGCGGCGACCATGGCGAGCAGCACGCCCACCACCGCCGAGCGCATGTGCGACCCCATCGGGTCGTGCAGCATGACCGAGTCCTTGCGCACCAAGGCGGACTCCATCCGCCTCAGCATGAATCGGTACGCCTGGACCTGGGACTTGCTCGTAGGTGTCGAAGGCATTCGCGGCTCGCAGCTCTCCCGTTCGCGGTACGGTTTCGCAGGATAGCGGGAGGCAGTGCCGGCCGGGTGTGCTTCGGGACGACCCGATCGGCCACCACCCGATATCGCAGCGCACACCGAGGGGAAGATCGAGCGGATGTCCGTGACCACGCAACGCCCGGGCCCGCCCAGCAAGGGCGCGCCCCCGCCGCAAGCGCAGGCAGCCCCGCCGCCGCGACGCGTGCCGCCGGCACGCCGGCGCAAGGCGGGCGCGAGCATCGGCGGCCTGCCGGTGGCCAACCTCGTCGTGCTCGAGGTCGGCGTGGCGATCGGCCTCGGGCTGCTCGCGGTGAACACCTCCCTGCTGCCGGTCGCCGGCGGCATCGCGGGGCTCGCGCTCATCCTGACCTTCATCCGGTGGAACGGCCGTTGGTTCACCCAGTGGGTCGGGCTCACCGTGCGTTACCTGTTCCGCTCGCACAGCCGCGTCACTTCTCCCGCCGAGTCGGCAGCCGCCCCCGTCGACGAGGACGGTGAGACGAAGGTCATCGGCGCCGAGGACGCCCGGGTCGCGCTGCTCCGGCTGGCGGTGCCGGACCTCGTCGTCGCCCACGCCGTCGACCACGAGCGCGCGCCCGTCGGCATGGCGTGGCAGGACGGCGTCTGGACCGCCGTCCTGCGCGTGGAGCTGGAGCCGCTGCTCGTCTCGCCCATCGGCAAGGCGCCGAACCTGCCGCTCGGGGCGCTCGCCCCGTGCCTGGAGGACCGCGGCGTCGTGCTGGACTCGATCCGGGTGCTGTGGCACTGCTACCCCGGCAGCGCCGTCCTGCCGCCCAACTCGCCCGCCCTCTCCTCGTACATGGAGGTGCTCGGCGCGCTGCCGGCCTCCGCGCGGCGCACCACCCTGGTGGCCGTCCGGCTGGACCCGCGGCGCTGCGGCGCCGCCATCCGTGAACGCGGCGGCGGCGTGGTCGGCGCGCACCGGGCGCTGATCGGCGCGCTGTCCCGGGTGCGCAGCGCCCTCGAGGGCCGCGGCGTGCCGACCCGTCCGCTCGACGCCGACGAGTTGCTGGCCACCGGCATCGCCATCGGCGAGCTGTCCGGCGCACTCAATGCCGAGGGCCGGGTCGGGCTGGCCGAGAAGTGGGGTGGCGTCACCGCCGCCGGCGTCGGCCACTCCAGCTACTCGATCACGGGATGGCCCAGCGGCGGCGTCGCCGCCGGGCTGAACGCGTTCACCAGCATCCGCGCGCTGTCCTCCACCGTCGCGCTGGCCATCTCGCCCGGCGGCCAGGACGGCCAGGTCGGGCTGCGCGGGCTGGTGCGGCTCAGCGCCCGCACCCCGTCCGAGCTGTCCCGGGCCGAGGACCGGCTGGAGAAGATGTCCGACCAGCTCGGGTTCGACGTGACCCCGCTGCGCGGCCTGCAGACCGCCGCGCTGGCCGCGACGCTGCCGTTCGGAGGATGGGCATGAGCACGAGTCAGACCCGGTCCCGCGACACCATGGGCAAGGTCGGCGGGCTCGCCCCCGAGTACCTGGTGTCGCCCGAGCTGCTCGACGCCGTCAGCCCGTCGGCCGAGCGCGGCGGCACGCTGATCGGCAGCGACCCCGCCAACGAGCCGGCCAGCGTCTCCCTGCTGCGCCCGATGCCGACCCGCGTGGTCGCGCTCGGCGGCCTGTACCTGGCCCGCCAGCTCGCGCTGCGGGCGCTGGCCGCGGGCGCGTGGGTGATCATCGCGACCGGCCGGCCGCAGGCGTGGCAGGCGCTGGCCCAGGCCACCACCACCGGCGGAGGCGAGCGGCCGCTGCCGGTGGTGTCGATCCGCCGGCTGTCGCCGATCGAGCTGCCCGACAGCTCCGAGGAGAACCCGCTGCTCGTCGTGCACGACGGCGGCGCCACCCCGGTCGAGCTGCTGCCGCCGCGCACGCCGTGGCAGACCACCATGTACGTGCTGCCCTACCTGCACCCGCAGGCCGGGTCGCTCGCCATGAACGCCGACCTGGTGCTGATCCAGCGGCTGCAGGCCGCCCAGGCGCAGCTGGCCGCCCGGATCTGGCGGCTCAACCCGGCACGGGTCACCGAGCTGTCCCAGCTGCGCGACGACCACGTGCTGGCGCTGGGCCGCGACCTGTGGGTGCCGATCCGGCTGGTCACCAGCGAGGGCGAGAAGCAGATCCTCGGCCCGGTGCGCCGCGGCGACTGATCCAGGGCTTCTGGCCGGGAACCGACGCAACCCGATCGTGTCACCGGCCGTCACCGCATCATGACGTTCACACGATGTGCGGCCCTGGCGGTCGCGGCGGCGACCGCCCTGCTCGCCGTGCCCGCAACCGCCGTGGCCGCCACGGTGCCCGCCGGCTTCGCACCGGCGTCGAGCAGCTGGCTCACCCCGCGGCACGGCTACGTGCTCGGCTACGCCGGATCCACCGGGTACCTGCTGGAGACCACCGACGGCGGCGCTCGGTGGTCCCGGCTGACGGTCCCGCCGATCTCGCTGCCGGACAACCACAACCACGTCTCGCTGACCGTGCCGGACGGCAAGCACGCCTTCGTCTCCGACGGCGAGCACATCCAGGCCACCACCGACGGCGGCCGGCACTGGTTCGCGGTGGCGCTGGCCGGGCTGCCGAGCCCCAGCTACCTCGACAAGATCACCATCGCCGACGGGCAGGTACTGGCGCTGGCCAGCACCCTCAGCCAGCCCGACCACAACACCACGCAGCTCTACACCGGCAAGGTCGGCGCGCGGACCCTGACCGCCGTGCCGGGCATGTCCATCGACGGCGGCATCACGTACGGGGACCTGGCCGTCGGCGGCGGCGTCCAGGTCTCGGTCGGCGCCGACCACGCCAGCAGCAAGTACTGGACCTCCACCGACGCCATGCACTTCACGCCGTCGCCGCTGCCCTGCGACGTGTCCAAGCAGACCGCGCTGGACGGCGTTCGCGAGGGCAAGGTGGTCGCCCTCTGCCTCGGCGACCCCGCCGATCCCTCCCCGGGCCACATGCACAAGCAGCTGGTCACCGCAGCCGCCCTCGGCGTCCGGTTCCTGCCCTCCGACGCCGAGGCCCCGCTCGCCGGCATCATCCAGGGCTTCGCCGCCGGCTCCGCCCAGAACGCCACCATCGCCGCCACCGGTGGCGGCCTGGAGCTGCTGTACAGCACCACCGACGGCGGCAACACCTGGCAGACCACCCAGCTCGACGAGGACCGCTTCGGCCTGGCCGACCTGCGGTTCGTCGACTACGCCTTCGGCACCGTCGTCACCGGCTCGCCCGACGCGTTCAACGGCTCCGTCCTCTACCGGACGACCGACTCCGGCCACACCTGGCAGCCGATCACGTTCAGCTAGCGCTGCTGACCCGGACGTTGCGGGTGATCGCGGCGCGGGCGGCCAGGTCCTGGTCCGCGGGGTAGTCGACGCGGACCAGGGTCAGGCCGTGCGGCGGGGCGACGGTGACGGAGCTGGAGCGTTCGGTCGAGCGCAGCAGCGAGGCCGGCCAGTCGACGGGCTCGCGGCCCTCGCCGACGGCGAGCAGGGCCCCGACCAGGCTGCGGACCATGGAGTGGCAGAAGGCGTCGGCGGAGACGGCGGCGGTGAGCACGTCGTCGTCGCCGCGGCTCCACTCCAGCCGCTGGAGCTCGCGGATGGTGGTGGCACCCTCGCGCCGCTTGCAGAAGGCGACGAAGTCGTGCTCGCCGAGCAGCAGCCGGGACGCCTCGGACATGGCCGCCAGCGACAACGGCCGCGGCCAGGAGATCGTGTCCAGCCGGCGCAGCGGGTCGGCGCCGAAGGGGGCGTCGGCCACGCGGTACGCGTAGTGCCGGCGCAGCGCGGAGAACCGGGCGTCGAACTCGTCGGGCACCCGGGTCGCCCGGAACACCCGCACGTCGGCGGGCAGGATGCGGGACAGCCGCTTGGCCAGGCCGTCCACGTCGGACTCGACGGGCAGGTCGACGTGCGCCACCTGCCCGCTGGCGTGCACGCCGGCGTCGGTGCGACCGGCCACGGTCAGCGTCAGCGGCCGGCGGAACACCTGGGACAGCGCGTCCTCCAGCACACCGCACACCGTGCGCCGGGCGGGCTGGCGGGCCCAGCCGGAGAACTCGGTGCCGTCGTAACCGAGGTCCAGCCGAACGCGGACGAGCCCGCCATCCCCGGCGGGGGTGGCGGGCTCGTCGTGGACAGACGTCACTCGGACTTCTTGTCCTCAGCCTCGGTGGTCTCCTCGGCCTCGGCGACAGCCTCGGTCTCGGTGGCCTCGTCAGCGGCCTCCTCGGCGGCCGGGGTCTCGACGACCTCGGCGGCCGGGGCGGCAGCGGCCTCGTCCTTGGCGAACTTGGTGCCGCGGGCCTTCTCGGCCTCGGTGGTGACCAGCTTGTCCGCGATCAGCTCGATCACGGCCATCGGGGCGTTGTCGCCCTTGCGGGGCATGGTCTTCACGATGCGGGTGTAGCCACCGTTGCGGTCGGCGAAGTGCGGGCCGATCTCGGCGAACAGCTTGTGCAGCACGTCCTTGTCGCGGATGGTCTTGAGGACCTCACGACGGTTGTGCAGGTCGCCGCGCTTGGCCTTGCTGATCAGCCGCTCCGCGAGCGGACGCAGCTTGCGCGCCTTGGCCTCGGTGGTCTTGATCCGCCCGTGGGTGAACAGCGCGGTGGCCAGGTTGGCCAGCAGCAGCCGCTCGTGGGCCGGAGACCCGCCAAGCCGGGCGCCCTTGGTGGGGGTCGGCATTTCCGTTGCTCCTGTGGTCTAGAACAGCTGGGTCAGAGCTGCTCAGTCTCTGCGTAGTCCTGGCCGTCGTCGTGGTGGCTGTCCACGCCCGCGTCGGACCAGCCCGCGTCGGCCGGGAAGTCGGTCGCGGCGACCGACGGGTCGAACCCGGGCGGGCTGTCCTTCAGCGCGAGGCCGAGGCCGACGAGCTTGAGCTTGACCTCGTCGATCGACTTGGCGCCGAAGTTGCGGATGTCGAGCAGGTCGGCCTCGCTGCGCGAGACCAGCTCCCCGACGGTGTGGATGCCCTCACGCTTGAGGCAGTTGTAGGACCGGACGGTGAGGTCCAGGTCCTCGATCGGCATCGCGAACGCGGCGATGGTGTCCGCCTCGGCCGGCGACGGGCCGATCTCGATGCCCTCAGCGTCGACATTGAGCTCACGGGCCAGCCCGAAGAGCTCGACCAGCGTCTTGCCCGCGGACGCGACGGCGTCCCGGGGCGTGATCGACGGCTTGGTCTCCACGTCCAGGATCAGCTTGTCGAAGTCGGTGCGCTGCTCGACACGAGTGGCCTCGACCTTGTACGTCACCTTCAGCACCGGCGAGTAGATCGAGTCGACCGGGATCCGGCCGATCTCGGCGCCGGCCTGCTTGTTCTGCACCGCCGGGACGTAGCCGCGACCGCGCTCGACGACGAGCTCGATCTCCAACTTGCCCTTGGCGTTGAGGGTGGCGATGTGCAGGTCGGGGTTGTGCACGGTGACACCGGCCGGCGGCACGATGTCGCCCGCGGTCACCGCGCCGGGGCCCTGCTTGCGCAGGTACATGGTCACCGGCTCGTCCTCCTCGGAGGACACGACCAGCTCCTTGAGGTTCAGGATGATGTCGGTGACATCCTCCTTCACCCCGGGAACCGTGGTGAACTCGTGCAGCACGCCGTCGATCCGGATGCTGGTCACGGCCGCGCCCGGGATGGACGACAGCAGCGTGCGCCGGATCGAGTTGCCCAACGTGTAGCCGAACCCGGGCTCCAGCGGCTCGATGACGAACCGGGACCGGGTGTCGTTGATGGGCTCCTCGGCGAGCGTGGGTCGCTGAGAGATGAGCACTGCTTACCTTCTTTCGTACGACGCCCGCTATTTGACGTCGACCGAGTCCCGGCGCGACCGCCCGAGGGCGGCCGCGCCGGAGGGGATCACTTCGAGTACAGCTCGACGATCAGCTGCTCCGAGACCGGCGTGTCGATCTGCGCCCGCTCCGGGAGCTGGTGCACGAGAACACGCAGGTTGGACGGAACCACCTGGAGCCAAGCCGGGACCGGGCGCTCACCGAAGGTGGCCTTGGCGACCTCGAAAGGCAGCGTCGGCAGCGACTTCGGCTTCACGTCGATGATGTCCCACTTGGACACCCGGTAGCTGGGGATGTTCACCTTGTGGCCGTTCACGATGAAGTGACCGTGGCTGACCAGCTGGCGAGCCTGGCGGCGGGTGCGGGCCAGGCCGGCGCGGTAGATGACGTTGTCCAGCCGCGACTCGAGGATCTGCAGCAGGTTCTCACCGGTCTTGCCGGACTTGCGAACCGCTTCCTCGTAGTAGCGGCGGAACTGACGCTCCAGCACGCCGTAGGTGTAGCGAGCCTTCTGCTTCTCCTGCATCTGCAGGAGGTACTCGGACTCCTTGATGCGGCCGCGGCCGTGCTGGCCGGGCGGGTACGGACGGCGCTCAAAAGCCTGGTCGCCGCCGACGAGGTCGACCTTGAGGCGACGCGAGATGCGCGTCGCGGGGCCGGTGTAACGAGCCATCTGTGCTTACTCCTCCCCGTGCCTCAGACCCGGCGCCGCTTGGGCGGGCGGCAGCCGTTGTGGGGCTGCGGGGTCACGTCCTGGATGGTTCCGACCTCGAGGCCCGCCGCCTGCAGCGAACGGATCGCGGTCTCCCGGCCGGAGCCGGGGCCCTTCACGAACACGTCGACCTTGCGCATGCCGTGCTCGGCCGCCTTGCGGGCGGCGTTCTCGGCGGCCATCTGCGCGGCGAACGGCGTGGACTTGCGGGAGCCCTTGAAGCCGACATGGCCGGCGGAGGCCCACGCGATCACGGCGCCGGTCGGGTCCGTGATGGAGACGATCGTGTTGTTGAACGTGCTCTTGATGTGGGCGTGCCCGTGCGAGACGTTCTTCTTCTCCTTGCGCCGGATCTTCTTGACCCCGGCGCCGGAGCGAGTCTTGGGTGGCATTTCTTCGGAGATCTCCTAGCTAGCGGGGGTTACTTCTTACCGGCCTTCTTCTTGCCGGCCACCGTCTTCTTCGGGCCCTTGCGGGTGCGGGCGTTGGTCTTCGTCCGCTGACCACGCACGGGAAGCCCACGACGGTGCCGAAGCCCCTCGTAGCAGCCGATCTCCATCTTGCGACGGATGTCGGCCTGGACCTCGCGGCGGAGGTCACCCTCGACCTTGTAGTTGGCCTCGATGTGCTCACGCAGCTTGGCGAGGTCGTCGTCGCCCAGGTCCTTGGCCCGCAGGTCCGGGCTGATGCCCGTCGCGGCCAGGAGCTCCTTCGAGCGAGTCCGGCCAATGCCGAAGATGTAGGTCAGCGCGATCTCCATCCGCTTTTCGCGGGGGAGGTCGACGCCAGCGAGTCGTGCCATGCGGCGTACTGCTCCTCACTTGTCATCGCTCCAGGTCTGCTCCTCGTCCGTTCTGGGACCGACTCGCTGTGCCGATACGCCCGCTCGCACGGGCGCTGTCCCAGCCCCGGCCTGGAGTCCGGGGGTGAGCCGGGTGCGTGACGCGTGCGCCCGGCAGGGTCGAGGAGGTGTGTGTACTTGTGGTCGCGTCCACTCAGGGACCGACGACGAGCACGAGGTCGGTGATCAGCCCTGGCGCTGCTTGTGGCGCAGGTTGTCGCAGATCACCATGACCCGGCCGTGGCGGCGGATCACCTTGCACTTGTCGCAGATCTTCTTGACGCTCGGCTGGACCTTCACGGTCGTGCACTCCTGTGCGAGTAGTTAGGGGGTCCGAGGGCTGGCCCACGGCGTGTGACGCTCATGCTCAGCAGCGCCCCACGTCCCCAACGTGGAGGTCACTTGTAGCGGTAGACGATTCGGCCGCGGGACAGGTCGTAGGGCGACAGCTCCACGACAACCCGGTCCTCCGGCAGGATACGGATGTAGTGCTGCCGCATCTTGCCGCTGATGTGCGCGAGAACCTTGTGGCCGTTCTCCAACTCGACTCGGAACATCGCGTTGGGGAGTGGCTCGACCACGCGGCCCTCGACCTCGATGGCCCCGTCCTTCTTGCCCATGTCCTCCGCGTTTCGTGACGGTGGTATGACTGGTGTGCGGCCCGCGCGACACCCCGACTCCGATCGCCCACCGAGATCACGAACGCGGTGACTTCAAGATCACCGCAGGCACGACGGAATCGACGCGACGAGTGCGCCGTCAATCCAGTGTACGGTGCTCCTGGGTCTTACCCAAATCGAGGCGCAGGTCACGCCCGGTTGTCGCGTCCGATGCCCAGGATGTAGCCCGCGACCAGCAGGGCTCCCCAGGGGCCGGCCACCCAGATCCACCACGGGTAGACCATGCCCTCGGTGAACACCACGATCGCCCAGATCACGAAGTTGACCAGGCTCGCCGCGAACCAGGCGCCCGTCGCGACCCGCATCACCGTCGCCCCGCGCCCTTGCGGCCGCCTCGCCACCTCCGCCGTCGGCCGGCTCGCCGGCGTCGGCTCCTGTGCCAGCTCCGACCGCGACCACGGCACCGGTTGACGCACGTCCGGCAGGTCCGCCGTCACCTCCGCCAGATCGCCGAACGTCCGCGCCGCCCACACCTTGCGGGTCCGCTCGTCGAACTCGTCCAGGTCGAGGCGGCCCTCCGCGTGCGCCTTCTTCAGCTGGCCCGCCACCAGCCCGCGGTCCGCATCCGACACCCGCCTCGCATCCGGCGGCACTGGCTGCTCCACCCCACCATCCTGCCAGCCACCCACGTTCGGTAACACCGTTACGATTGGCCTGTCGGTCCTTCGCGCGTCGAACACCTGTGCCAGCCCTGGCCAAGGCCGGGCACCCCGGGCGCGGCGCAGGCACGCGCCGAGCTCAGTCCTCGGGGGCGGTGAGGATCCAGGGGCCGTCGTCGGTGATGGCGATGGAGTGTTCCCAGTGGGCGGCGCGGGTGCCGTCGGCGGTGATGACGGTCCAGCCGTCGTCGAGTTCCTTGGTCTGGTCGGTGCCGAGGGTGAGCATGGGCTCGATGGCGATGGCCATGCCGGCCTTGAGGCGCGGACCCTTGCCGGGCTTGCCGAAGTTCGGCAGGAACGGCTCCATGTGCATCTGGGTGCCGATGCCGTGGCCGCCGTAGTCGGTGACGATGCCGTACTCGACGCCATCGGCCTCGTCGGAACGCAGGACGGAGCTCTCGATGGCGAAGGAGATGTCGGTGAGCCGGGCGCCGACGACGGCGGCCTCGATGCCGGCATGCATGGAGGCACGGGTGGCCTCGGAGAGCTTGCGGTCGGAGTCGGTGCCAGGTCCGACGAGGACGGTGACGGCGGCGTCACCGTGCCAGCCATCGAGGATGGCGCCGCAGTCGATGGAGATGAGGTCACCGTCGGCGAGGACCTGAGTGCGGCTCGGAATGCCGTGCACGACCTGGTCGTTGACGGACGCGCAGATGGACGCGGGAAAGCCGTGGTAGCCCTTGAAGGAGGGCACGGCCCCGGCGTCCCGGATGGTCTGCTCGGCCAGCTCGTCCAGCTCGGCGGTGCTGACGCCGGCGGCGGCCCGCTCGGCCATCAGGGCCAGGGAGCGGGCGACCACAATCCCGGCCGCCCGCATCGCCTCCAGCTCGCCGCGCGTCTTGATCTCGATACCGCGACCTCGCTTGAGCAACTCAGACTCCAGCGCGCAGCGCCTTGAGCGCCCGCTCGGTGATCTCACTGATCTCGCCGACGGCGTCGACGGTGACCAGGATCTCGTCGTAGTAGTCCAGCAGCGGCCGAGTGGCCGACCGGTAGACCTCCTGCCGGTGCCGCACGACCTCCTCGGTGTCGTCGGCCCGGCCACGGGCGAGCAGCCGCTCGACGACGACCTCCTCGGGCACGTCCAGCTCCAGCACGGCGTCGAGCGACTCGCCGGACTCGGCGAGGATCTCGGCCAGCACATCGGCCTGGGCGGTGTTGCGCGGGAAGCCGTCGAGCAGGAACCCGGACTGCGCGTCGGACTGCGCCAACCGGTCCTTGACCATCGCGTTGGTCACCGAGTCCGGCACCAGGGCGCCGGTGTCCAGGTACTTCTTGGCTTCCAGCCCGAGGGGCGTCTCCTCGGCGATGTTGGCCCGGAACAGGTCCCCGGTGGAGATGTGAGGAACCCCGAGCTTCTCGCTGAGCACGGTTGCCTGAGTACCCTTGCCCGCGCCTGGCGGGCCGACGAGGACGAGTCTCACTAGCGCAGGAACCCTTCGTAGTTGCGCTGCATGAGCTGGCTCTCGATCTGCTTGATCGTGTCGAGACCGACGCCAACCATGATCAGCACAGCGGTGCCGCCGAACGGGAAGTTGTTGTTCGTGCCGTTCGACCCGGTGACGCTGAGGAAGAAGGTGGGCAGCACGGCGACCAGGCCCAGGTACAGCGAGCCGGGCAGCGTGATCCGGTTCAGCACGTAGGTGAGGTACTCCGACGTCGGCCGGCCCGGGCGGATGCCGGGGATGAAGCCGCCGAACTTGCGCATCTCGTCGGCGCGCTCGTCGGGGTTGAACGTGATCGCCACGTAGAAGTACGTGAAGAAGATGATCAGCGCGAAGTACAGCGCGATGTGGCCCCAGCTGCTCGGGTCGACGATGTAGCTCTGGATCCACTGCTGCCAGCTGCCACTGCCGCCCTGGTTGGTGGTCAGCGAGATGATCAGCTGCGGCAGGTAGAGCAGCGACGAGGCGAAGATGACCGGGATGACGCCCGCCTGGTTGACCTTCAGCGGCAGGTAGGTCGAGGTGCCGCCGTACATCCGGCGGCCGATCATCCGCTTGGCGTACTGCACCGGGATCCGGCGCTGCGCCTGCTCGAGGAAGATGACGAAGCCGATGATCAGCAGGCCGAACAGGCAGATCGCGGTGAACACCAGGCCGCCACCCTGCTGCAGGATGGTCTGGCCCTCGTTCGGGATGCGGGCGGCGATCGAGGTGAACATCAGAATCGACATGCCGTTGCCGACACCGCGCTCGGTGATGAGCTCGCCGAACCACATGATGATCGCGGTGCCCGCGGTCATGGTGATGACGACAACGCTCAGCGAGAACAGGCTCTGGTCCGGGATGACCTGCGCCGGGCAGGAACCGAACAGCTGGCCACGGGTGGCCAGCGCGATGATGCCGGTGGACTGCAGGATGGCCAGCGCGACCGTCAGGTACCGGGTGTACTGGGTCAGCTTGTTCTGGCCGGCCTGGCCTTCCTTCTTCAGCTGCTCGAAGCGCGGGATCACCACCGTCAGCAGCTGGATGATGATGCTCGCCGTGATGTACGGAAGGATGCCCAGCGAGAACACCGACAGCTGGAGCAACGCGCCACCGCTGAACAGGCTGATCAGGCCGTAGACACCGCTTTGGTCCACGTTCTGGATGCACTGCTGAACGTTTCCGAAGTTCACGCCCGGGGAAGGCAGCTGCGAGCCCAGCCGATACAGCGCAAGGATCCCCAACGTGAAAAGGATCTTGCGGCGCAAGTCCGGCGTCGCGAGAGCCGAGCGGAAGGCGCCAAGCACGCGTGACCTCCTCGGCGTCACCGGTCTCCGACCGGTGAACGGCTTGTCCGACCCATGTCGGCTGACGACCTGGCGAGCAAGCCAGGAACGCTTCGTGCCGGCGGGGCCCGAAGCGTGCTCACGACTGTAACAGGCCCGGGCGGCACTACGGACCCCACCAGGGGCAGAAAGCCACGGTGATCATCGGAGACCGCCGGTCGGCGGGTCCCGAACCGGACATTCCCGCTCCGACAACCGCAGCTCAGGCCCATGCCCGGCGGCGCGGACCGGCCCGCGGGGCGGCACGTGCCGACCGCCGATGGCCCCCTCCCGCCCGGTCGCGGCAGCGGACGGAGGAACCGGCCACTTGTGGCCGGACCCGGTCGTCAGCGGCGGATGGGCGGACCGCTCACTTCTGCTCGCCGAAGTTCTTCATGATCAGCTGCCCGGCCGGCACCAGAATCGACTCGGCCTCCTGCTGGGTCAGCCCCTTGTCGCCGTGTTCCGGGTCCTCCGCCCGCAGTTCGATCACGAACCGGCCCTTGCGGATCAGCAGCACTCCCGCGGTGGCGACGGAGCCCTTCTCGGTCATGATCACCGACTCGTCGCCGAGCGGGACCACGGTGGCGACGCCGGCGTGGTGGGTCCGCTCGTAGTTGATGTTCAGCTGCGCCGGCCGGTCCGACAGGTAGCTCGTCACCCGCAGGTCCAGGCTCGTACGGGAGAGCGAGTCCGCTTCACCGGTGCCGCGCTCGCACTCCATCTCCACGTAGTTGTAGAGGTTGTGGTCGTTCTGGTCGCTGAACGCCACCTGGCCGACCGCGGTGCCCGGCTGATCGACGACCAGCGGCGACAGCGGCTTGTGGTAGGCGCTGTCGAAGACGTCGCCGGCGAGCAGCGGGCACGCCTGGACGTAGCTCTTGGGGAACGCGGCCTTGTCGTAGCTGACGGTGGAGGGCCCGGCCGGCGTGGCGGCCTGCGTGGTCAGGTTGTGGGCGACGGCGGCGATGATGTCGTCGAGCTTGCCGGCGTACCCCGCCTTGGTCAGGTGGAAGTCCAGATCCACGGTGACGCCCTTGACCTTGAGCACCGTGTCGCCGGTCACGTCGTCAGGCTTGGAGCCCTCGCGTCGCTGGGTGTACGCGGCGACGTCGCCGATGTCGGCCTGCCGCTGGTAGCGGTCCAGGGAGCCGTCGGTCGGGTAGTAGGGCTCCTGCGACACGGCGACGGCGACCATGTCGTCGTGGGTCTTGTCGTCGGCTTCCAGGTTGTACCCGCACTTGTTCAGCGCGAAGCCGCTGGCGCTGGCGAAGCCCAGCGAGTCGGTGTGCAGCCGACCGGTTCCGTCGCCGGCGATGTAGATGCGCTGGTAGTTCGCGACGTTCGGTTCGGCGTTGGGGTCGTAGTGCAGCCCCAGCTTGTTCAGGTCGGCGACGGCCAGCAGGTTGCATGCCTGCACCACCGCGGTCCCCTGGTAGCTGGTCGGCTGCGGGACGGGCTGCTCGGACAGCGGCGCCGGGTCCGCGTAGTTGTCCGAGTCGGCCTCAGGCCCGGCCCGCTTGACCGTCATGCCGTCGTCCCGTGTCTGCTGGGCCGTGTTGCTGCCGGCGGACGGGAACAAGACGGGGCGCAGCAAGGTGAAGCCGACGACGCCGAGCACCAGCAGCGCGCAGCACAGCACGATCACCAGGCGGACGGCCTTGCCGCGGTTCGGGGGCGGCAGGGGCGGTCCCGGGCGCCACTGCTGCTGGCCCGGATACGGCTGTTGCGGCGGGTACGGCTGCTGCGGGTAGGGCTGCTGTGGCGGCAACGGCTGCTGCTGGCCGTAAGGCTGCTGCTGGGGATGGGGCTGCTGCTGCCACTGGGGTTGCTGCCATTGCTGCGGAGGCTGCTGCCACGGGGGCTGCTGCGGTGGCGTCGACACGCCACCGGAACGTAGTCCACTGGGCCGTCCGGAGTATTGAGAAACGCTTGAACGTCCCGGTGACCCACGGTTCGCGAGCAGGCCTCGAAAACACGGAACGGCCGGCAGGAGAGGAGTTCCTGCCGGCCGCTTCGCGGTACTGCGTCAGTTCACAGCGTGGTGACGGTGCCACCAGCCGCGGTGATCTTCTCCACCGCGCTGCCGGAGAACTTGTGCGCGGTGACGTCGAGCTTGACGCCAGCGATGTCGCCGTCGCCCAGCACCTTCACCAGCTCGTTCTTGCGAACGGCGCCCGCGGCCACCAGGGCGGCCACGTCGACGGCGCCGCCCTGCGGGAACAGGCGGGCCAGGTCGGCGACGTTCACGACCTGGTACTCGGTGCGGAACGGGTTGCGGAAGCCCTTGAGCTTCGGCAGCCGCATGTGCAGCGGCAGGTTGCCACCCTCGAAGCGAGCCGGCACGTTCTTGCGTGCGCCGGTGCCCTTGGTGCCGCGACCCGCGGTCTTGCCCTTGGAACCCTCACCGCGGCCGACCCGGGTCTTCGCCGTCTTGGCGCCGGGAGCCGGGCGGAGGTGGTGGATCTTGATGGTCATCAGTTGACCTCCTCCACGACCACCAGGTGGCGCACCGTGTGGATCAGGCCCCGGTTGACGGGGTTGTCCTCACGCACGACCGACTGGCGGATCTTGCGCAGACCCAGCGTCCGCAACGAGTCGCGGTGGTTCTGCTTGGTACCGATGCTGCTCTTGACCTGAGTCACCTTGAGCTGCGCCATGGTCACACCCCCTGCCCGGCACGGGCACGCAGCATGCCGGCGGGAGCGACGTCCTCCAGCGGCAGGCCACGGCGGGCGGCGACCTCCTCGGGGCGCTGCAGGCCCTTCAGGGCGGCCACGGTGGCGTGCACGATGTTGATGGCGTTGTCGCTGCCCAGCGACTTGCTCAGCACGTCGTGCACACCCGCGCACTCCAGGACGGCGCGCACCGGGCCACCGGCAATGACACCGGTACCGGCGCTGGCCGGGCGCAGCAGCACCACGCCGGCGGCCTTCTCGCCCTGGATCGGGTGCGGGATGGTGCCGCCGATGCGAGGCACGCGGAAGAAGTTCTTCTTCGCCTCCTCGACACCCTTGGCGATGGCGGCCGGAACTTCCTTGGCCTTGCCGTAGCCGACGCCCACCATGCCGTCGCCGTCGCCGACGATCACCAGCGCGGTGAAGCTGAACCGACGACCACCCTTGACGACCTTCGCCACCCGGTTGATGGCGACGACGCGCTCGAGGTGCGGGGTCTTCTCCTGGGCCGCCCCGCCACGGCCACCGTCACGACGGTCGCGGCGCTCTCCGCGCTCGCCACCGCCGCCTTCGCGACGCGTGCGTCCCGGCATCAGACGGCCCTCTCAATTCCAGTGATGTGCATGTTCAGAACTCCAGCCCCGCCTCGCGGGCGGCGTCCGCCAGCGCGGCGATCCGGCCGTGGTAGTCGTAACCGCCGCGGTCGAAGACGACCTTGTCGATGCCGGCTTCCTTGGCGCGGGCCGCGACCAGCTGGCCCACCTTGGTGGCGCGGGCCTTCTTGTCGCCGTCCATCGCGCGCACGTCCGCCTCCAGGCTGGAGGCCGACACCAGCGTGTGGCCGGCGATGTCGTCGATGACCTGCACGACGATGTGCCGCGAGGAGCGGTTGACGACCATGCGCGGACGCTCGGGCGTGCCGCTGATCTTCTTGCGAAGCCGGAAGTGACGACGGGCCCGCGCGACACGGCGCCGGGTCGACACGTCCTTGCCGACCGGCTTCCTCTTGGTAGCAGTGGACTCAGCCATGATCACTTACCCGTCTTCCCGACCTTGCGGCGGATCTTCTCGCCCGCGTAGCGCACGCCCTTGCCCTTGTACGGGTCGGGCTTGCGCAGCTTGCGGATGTTGGCGGCGACCTCGCCGACCAACTGCTTGTCGATGCCCTGGACGGAGAACTTGGTCGGGGTCTCCACCACGAAGGTGATGCCCTGCGGCGCCTTCACCGGCACGGGGTGGCTGTAACCCAGCGCGAACTCCAGGTCGGAACCCTTGAGCTGCACGCGGTAGCCGACGCCGGTGATCTCCATCTTCTTCTCGTAACCCTGGGTCACGCCGATGATCAGGTTGTTGATCAGCGTGCGGGACAGGCCGTGCAGCGAGCGCGAGAGGCGCTCGTCGTCCGGCCGGGTCACCTGGAGCGTGCCGTCCTCGGCCCGCTCGATCTTGATCGGCTCGGCCACGGTGTGCTCCAGGGTGCCCTTCGGCCCCTTCACGTTCACCAGCTGACCGTCGATCTTCACGTCGACCCCGGAGGGGACGGTGATGGGCAGCCTTCCAATGCGCGACATCGTCAGTCCCCCTTCCTCACCACACGTAGGCGAGGACTTCCCCGCCCACACCCTGCTTGCCCGCCTGCCGGTCGGTCACCAGACCGCCGGAGGTGGAGATGATGGCGACACCCAGCCCACCGAGCACCTTGGGCAGGTTGGTCGACTTCGCGTAGACCCGCAGACCCGGCTTGGACACGCGCCGGACGCCGGCGATGCTCCGCTCCCGGTTCGGGCCGTACTTCAGCTCGACGACAAGGTTCTTGCCCTTCTCGCCCTGCTGGTCGCGGTAGCCGGCGATGTAGCCCTCGCGCTTGAGGATCTCGGCGATGTTCGCCTTGAGCTTCGAGTGCGGCATCACGACCTCGTCGTGGTATGCCGAGTTTGCGTTCCGCAGACGCGTCAACATGTCTGCGATCGGGTCGGTCATCGTCATGGTGACCTGTCAACCTTTCTCGCCCTGGTTCCCATCGGGCCTTGGGCGAAGTGGGGTGGTGCGGGGTCTAACGCCTTACCAGCTGGACTTGTGCACACCCGGCAGCTCGCCGCGGTGCGCCATGGTCCGCAGGCAGATCCGGCACAGGCCGAACTTGCGGAACACGGCGTGCGGACGGCCGCACTTCTGGCAGCGGGTGTAGGCACGCACGGCGAACTTCTGCTTGCCGGCCGCCTTGTTGATCAGCGCCTTCTTGGCCATCGGCTCAGTTCTCCTTGAACGGGAAGCCGAGGTGCTTGAGCAGCGCCCGACCCTCGTCGTCGTTGATTGCCGTGGTCACGACGGTGATGTCCATGCCACGGGGACGGTCGATCGAGTCGGGGTCGATCTCGTGGAACATCGACTGCTCGTTCAGCCCGAACGTGTAGTTGCCGTTGCCGTCGAACTGCTTGCCCGACAGGCCGCGGAAGTCGCGGATACGGGGCAGCGCGATGGTCAGCAGGCGGTCGAGGAACTCCCACATGCGGTCGCCGCGCAGGGTCACCCGCGCGCCGATCGGCATGCCCTCGCGCAGCTTGAACTGCGCGATGGACTTGCGGGCCTTGCGGACCTCGGGACGCTGGCCGGTGATCGTGGCCAGGTCGCGGACCGCGCCCTCGATCAGCTTGCCGTCACGGGCGGCGTCGCCGACGCCCATGTTCACGACGACCTTGACGACACCCGGGATCTGCATCACGTTGTCGTAGGCGAACTGCTCCTGCAGCGCCGGCACGATCTCGCTGCGGTAGCGGCTCTTCAGCCGCGGCAGGACCTTCTCAGTAGTGGTCATGATCAGATGTCCTTACCGTTGCGGCGGGAGACGCGCACGCGCCGACCGTCGTCGTTCGTGCGGTAGCCGACGCGGGCCGGCTTGCCGTCCGAGTCCACGACCATCACGTTGCTCACGTGGATGGGCGCTTCCTGGGTGACGATGCCACCGGACTGCGCACCACGCTGGGTCTGGGTGATCCGGGTGTGCTTCTTGATCCGGTTCACGCCCTCGACCAGGACCCGGTTCTGCTCCGGGTAGGCCTGGATGACCTTGCCCTTGGCGCCCTTGTCCTTGCCCGCGATGACCACGACCGTGTCGCCCTTGCGCACCTTCATCACAACACCTCCGGCGCGAGCGAGATGATCTTCATGAAACGCTTGTCACGCAGCTCGCGGCCGACCGGGCCGAAGATGCGGGTGCCCCGCGGCTCGTTGTCGGGCTTGATGAGCACGGCGGCGTTCTCGTCGAACCGGATGTACGAGCCGTCCGGACGCCGCTTCTCCTTGACGGTGCGCACGACGACGGCCTTGACGACGTCGCCCTTCTTCACACCGGCGCCGGGGATGGCGTCCTTCACCGTGGCGACGATGATGTCGCCGATGCCCGCGTAGCGACGCGAGGAACCGCCGAGCACGCGGATGCAAAGGATCTCCTTCGCACCGGTGTTGTCGGCGACCCGCAGTCGCGACTCCTGCTGAATCACTTACAGCTCCTGACCATCGATGGCCTGCCAGATTTCCGACCTGACAGGCTCGGTCTGCTTGTTACTTGGCCTTCTCGAGGACCTCGACCAGCCGCCAGCGCTTGGTCGCCGACAGCGGACGGGTCTCCATCAGCAGGACGCGGTCGCCGATGCCGGCCACGTTCTCCTCGTCGTGCGCCTTCACCTTGGTCGTGGTCCGCATGACCTTGCCGTACAGCGGGTGCTTCTTGCGGTCCTCGAGGGAGACGACGATCGTCTTCTCCATCTTGTTGGACACGACAAGGCCCTCGCGCACCTTGCGGTCGTTGCGGCTCACAGCCTCGTTGGTCTCACTCATGCGGCACCCTCACCAGTCGTAACGTCGTCGGGCGACACGGAAAGACCGAGCTCCCGCTCCCGCATCACGGTGTAGACGCGGGCGATGTCGTGACGGACCGTGCGCAGCCGGCGGTTGTTGTCCAGCTGACCGGTGGCCATCTGGAAACGGAGGTTGAACAGCTCCTCCTTGGCCTCCCGAAGGCGCAGCACGAGCTCCTCGTCGGTGAGCTCACGCAGCTCTGCGGCCGTGGTACCCGCTGCCATCAGAAGTCACCACCTTCACGCGTGACGATCCGGCACTTCAGCGGCAGCTTGTGGATGGCGCGGCGCAGCGCCTCCCGAGCGACCGTCTCGTTCGGGTAGCTCATCTCGAAGAGCACCCGGCCGGGCTTGACGTTGGCCACCCAGTACTCGGGCGAGCCCTTACCGGAACCCATGCGGGTTTCCGCCGGCTTCTTGGTCAGCGGGCGGTCCGGGAAGATGTTGATCCAGACCTTGCCGCCACGACGGATGTGCCGGTTGATGGCGATACGAGCGGACTCGATCTGCCGGTTGGTCACGTAGGCCGGCTCCAGCGCCTGGATGCCGAACTCGCCGAAGGTGACACGCGTGCCACCCTTGGCCGCACCACTCCGCTTCGGGTGGTGCTGCTTGCGGTGCTTGACCCTACGCGGGATGAGCACTACTCAGCCCTCCCCATTGCCAGTGGTGGTCGCCTCGACGGCCGGGGCCTCGGTGGCGGCGGCGTTCGCCTCGGCGGCCGCGCGGCCGGCCTCGGTGCTCGTCGCGGTGGTGCCGGCCGAGCCGGAGCGGCGGGCGCGGTTGGGACGCTCGCGACGCTGCTGCGGACGGTCGGCGCCGGCCGGGGCCGCGGTGTCGCGGGAGCGGAAGCCGCCGACCACGTCACCCTTGTAGATCCACACCTTCACGCCGATGCGGCCGAAGGTGGTGCGGGCCTCGAAGAAGCCGTAGTCGATGTCGGCACGCAGCGTGTGCAGCGGGACGCGACCCTCGCGGTAGAACTCCGAGCGGGACATCTCGGCGCCGCCGAGACGGCCGCCGCACTGCACCCGGATGCCCTTGACCTGCGGCGAGCGCATGGCCGACTGCATGGCCTTGCGCATCGCGCGCCGGAACGACACGCGGTTGGACAGCTGCTCGGCGGTCACCTGGGCGACCAGCTGAGCGTCCGACTCGGGGTTCTTGACCTCGAGAATGTTCAGCTGGACCTGCTTGGCGGTCAGCTTCTCCAGCTCGCCCCGGATGCGATCGGCCTCGGCGCCGCGGCGGCCGATGACGATGCCCGGACGGGCGGTGTGGATGTCGACGCGGACCCGGTCCCGGGTGCGCTCGATCTCCACCTTGGAGATGCCGGCCCGCTCCATGCCCTTGCTCAGCATCTTGCGGATCTTGACGTCTTCCGCCACGTACTCCGCGTACTGCTTGTCCGCGTACCAGCGGGACTTCCAGTCGGTGGTGATACCAAGGCGGAAGCCGTGCGGGTTGATCTTCTGACCCACTACTGGGCCCCCTTCTTGGCTCGAGACTTGCCGGCCTTCTTCTCGACCGGACGGGACTCGACCTCGATCGTGATGTGGCTCGTCCGCTTGCGGATCCGGTAGGCCCGGCCCTGCGCGCGCGGGCGGAATCGCTTCAGCGTCGGCCCCTCGTCCACGTACGCGCTGGACACCCACAGGGTGTCGCGGTCGAGGCTGAGGTTGTTCTCGGCGTTGGCCATGGCGCTGGCGAGCACCTTGGCCACCGGCTCGCTCGCCGCCTGCGGCGCGAACTGCAGCACGGCCAGGGCCTCCGTGGCGTTGCGGCCACGGATGAGGTCGACCACACGGCGTGCCTTCATGGCGGTCAGGCGGACGTAGCGGGCCCGCGCCACGGCGCGCGGCAGCTCCTCCGCGCCGGTCGCGTTGTCAGCCATTGCTTGTTACCCCTTGCTCCTGTCCGGCCCGCTCAGCGGCGGCGCGACTTCCGGTCGTCCTTGATGTGACCCTTGAAGGTCCGAGTCGGGGCGAACTCGCCCAACTTGTGACCCACCATGGCCTCGCTGACGAACACCGGAACGTGCTTGCGGCCGTCGTGCACCGCGATGGTGTGCCCCAGCATGTCGGGGATGATCGTCGACCGGCGGGACCAGGTCTTGATCACGGTCTTCTTGCCCGACTCGTTGAGGGCGTCCACCTTCTTGAGCAGGTGGTCGTCAACGAAGGGGCCCTTCTTCAGGCTGCGTGGCATCCTTCACTCCCTTCCTGCTCAGCGCTTCTTACCGGTGCGACGACGCCGGACGATGAGCTTGTCGCTTGCCTTGCGGCGGCGGGTACGGCCTTCGGGCTTACCGGCCGGGTTCACCGGGTGGCGACCACCGGAGGTCTTGCCCTCACCACCACCGTGCGGGTGGTCGACCGGGTTCATGGCAACACCACGCACCGTGGGCTTGCGGCCCTTCCAGCGCATGCGGCCGGCCTTGCCCCAGTTGATGTTGGCGTGCTCGGAGTTGCCGACCTCGCCCACCGTGGCGCGGCAGCGCACGTCCACGTTGCGGATCTCGCCCGAGGGCATCCGCAGCTGGGCGTACGGGCCGTCCTTGGCCACCAGCTGCACCCGGGCGCCGGCGGAGCGGGCGATCTTCGCGCCGCCGCCGGGGCGGAGCTCGATCGCGTGCACCACGGTGCCGACCGGGATGTTGCGCAGCGGGAGGTTGTTGCCCGGCTTGATGTCAGCGCGCGGGCCGTTCTCCACGGTGTCGCCCTGAGCCAGCCGGTTCGGGGCGATGATGTAGCGCTTCTCGCCGTCCGCGTAGTGCAGCAGCGCGATGCGCGCGGTGCGGTTCGGGTCGTACTCGATGTGCGCGACCTTGGCCGGCACGCCGTCCTTGTCGGCCCGACGGAAGTCGATCAGGCGGTACGCCCGCTTGTGACCGCCGCCCTTGTGCCGAGTGGTGATCTTGCCGTGCGCGTTGCGACCGCCACGGCCGTGCAGCGGACGCACGAGCGACTTCTCCGGCGTCGACCGAGTGATCTCGGCGAAGTCGGACACGCTCGCACCGCGACGGCCAGGCGTCGTCGGCTTGTACTTGCGAATGCCCATGTCAGATCAGCAGTCCTCAGTCATCAGGCGGTCGGGCCGCCGAAGATCTCGATCGCCTTGCTCTCCGGGGAGAGGGTGACGATCGCGCGCTTCGTGTCCTTGCGCTTGCCGAAGCCGGACCGGGTCCGCTTCCGCTTGCCCTGGCGGTTGATCGTGTTGACGCTCAGGACCTTGACGCCGAAGACCTTCTCGACCGCGATCTTGATCTGCGTCTTGTTGGCGTCCGGAGCCACCAGGAAGGTGTACTTGTTCTCCTCGAGAAGGCCGTAGCTCTTCTCGGAGATCACCGGCGAGAGCAGGATGTCCCTGTGGTCGGGGATCATTCGTCAGACCTCCTCGGTCAGCTCGGACGAGCGGGCCGTGGCCTTGACCGAACGACCCTTGGTCGGGCCGGCGATGAACAGCTCGTACGCGTCCTTGGTGAACACGACGTCGTCGTTGACCAGCACGTCGTAGGTGTTCAGCTGGTCCGGCGCGATCGGGTGCACGTTGGCCAGGTTGCGCACGCTCAGCCAGTCCCGCTCCTCGAAGCGGCCCAGCACGACGAGCGTGCGGCGCGACTCGGTGATGGCGGCGAGCGCGACGCGAGCGGCCTTGGTGGACGGCTTGTCGCCCTCGACCAGGGAGCTCACCACGTGCAGCCGGCCGGCGCGGGCCCGGTCGGACAGCGCACCGCGCAGCGCGGCGGCCTTCATCTTCTTCGGCGTCCGCTGCGAGTAGTCGCGGGGCTGGGGGCCGTGCGCGGTGCCACCGCCGGCGAACTGCGGCGAACGGGTCGAGCCCTGGCGGGCGCGGCCGGTGCCCTTCTGCCGGTAGGGCTTCTTGCCACCGCCGCGGACGTCGCCGCGGGTCTTGGTGGCGTGCGTGCCCTGGCGGGCCGCGGCCAGCTGGGCCACGACGACCTGGTGCATCAGCGGAATGTTCGCCTGCACGTCGAAGATCTCGGCGGGCAGCTCGACGCTGCCGCCGGCCTCACCAGAGGCGTTGCGAATGTCCAGGGTGGTCATCAGGCATCGCCCTTCGCGGCCGTCTTGACGAACACCAGGCCACCCTTGGGGCCGGGGATGGCGCCCTTGATGAGCAGCAGGCCGGACTCGGCCTCCACCTGGTGCACGGTCAGGTTCTGGGTGGTGACGCGGGCGTGGCCCATCCGGCCGGCCATGCGCACACCCTTGAACACGCGACCCGGGGTGGCGCAGCCACCGATGGAGCCGGGCGAGCGGTGCTTGCGCTGCACGCCGTGGCCGGCGCCCAGGCCCTTGAAGCCGTGGCGCTTCATCACACCGGCGTAGCCCTTGCCCTTGCTGGTGCCGACGACGTCGACGACCGAGCCGGCGGGGAACACCTCGGCGGTGATCTCCTGGCCGACCTCGTAGGTCTCGGCGTCCGTGGTGCGCAGCTCGGCGACGTGGCGACGCGGCGTCACACCGGCCTTGGCGAAGTGCCCGGCGCGCGGCTTGTTCACCTTGCGCGGGTCGATGGCGCCGAAGGCCAGCTGGACGGCGGTGTAGCCGTCCTTCTCCTGCGTACGGATCTGGGTGACGACATTGGGCCCGGCCTTGACGACCGTGACCGGCACAACCCGGTTCTTGTCGTCGAAGACCTGGGTCATGCCGAGCTTGGTGCCCAGGATCCCCTTGATCTGCTTGTCAGACATGAGTTCGTTACTCTCCGCCGCCGCGCGCTTACTGGATGTTGACGTCGACGCTGGCCGGCAGGTCGATGCGCATGAGCGCGTCGACCGTCTTCGGCGTCGGGTCGAGGATGTCGATCAGCCGCTTGTGCGTGCGCATCTCGAAGTGCTCGCGCGAGTCCTTGTACTTGTGCGGCGAGCGAATGACGCAGTAGACGTTCTTCTCGGTCGGCAGCGGCACCGGCCCGACGACCCGAGCGCCGGTGCGCGTCACGGTCTCGACGATCTTGCGCGCGGACGCGTCGATCGCCTCGTGGTCGTAGGCCTTGAGCCGAATGCGGATCTTTTGTCCCGCCATGATGGCTTGCCGTTCCTCTTCTCGTACCGCTGCGGGCTGACTCGTGACGGGCCGGGGCCCAGCTCGGTGCCGCTCCCCTATTCACGAGTCAAATGTCATCAGGTGCCGGGGCCCTCCGGTCCACGCGGTCGGGCGTGTCGCCATTTCAGTGACACAGCTCCGACGCGCACACCAGCCCTACTGGGTGTTGCTCAGTCAGTAGGCGGGGTCCGGTCAGACCCTTACACCCAGGCCGTTGCGGCCCGTGTGGGTGCCGGCTTCTCGCAGCAGGGCGGCTGGTACGCGAACGAGCCAGCCGCCTCTGCAACGAGCAACCCGTTAAGGATGCCACACGCTGGTGCGGCGTCCAAATCGGGGCCGGCGAAGTGAGGGCCAGGTAACAAATGAATGTCACCTGGCCCTCACCGCACATTACTTGATGATCTTCTCGACGGTGCCGGCGCCGACGGTGCGGCCACCCTCGCGGATGGCGAACCGCAGGCCCTCGTCCATGGCGATCGGCTGGATCAGCTTGACCGTCATGTTCGTGGTGTCGCCCGGCATGACCATCTCGGTGCCCTCGGGGAGGGTCACGACGCCGGTCACGTCGGTGGTGCGGAAGTAGAACTGCGGCCGGTAGTTGTTGAAGAACGGCGTGTGCCGGCCACCCTCGTCCTTGGACAGGATGTAGACGTTGCCCGTGAACTCGGTGTGCGTGGTGGTGGTGCCCGGCTTGATCACGACCATGCCGCGCTCGACGTCCTCGCGCTTGACACCGCGGAGCAGCAGCGCGGCGTTGTCACCGGCGCGGCCCTCGTCGAGGAACTTCTTGAACATCTCGATGCTGGTGCAGGTCGTCTTGAAGCCCTTCTCGCGAATGCCCACGACCTCCACCTCCTCGTTCACCTTGACCACACCGCGCTCGATGCGGCCGGTGACGACGGTGCCACGACCGGTGATGGTGAAGACGTCCTCGACGGGCATGAGGAACGGCTTCTCGACCTCACGGACCGGCTCCGGGACGTTCTCGTCCACGGCGTCCATGAGCTCCAGCACCGACTGGGCCCACTTCTCGTCGCCCTCGAGGGCCTTCAGGCCGGACACGCGCACGACCGGCGCGTCGTCGCCGGGGAACTCCTGGTCCGAGAGCAGCTCGCGGACCTCGAGCTCGACGAGCTCCAGGATCTCCTCGTCGTCCACCATGTCGGCCTTGTTCAGGGCGACAACGATGTACGGCACGCCGACCTGACGGGCCAGCAGCACGTGCTCACGGGTCTGCGGCATCGGGCCGTCGGTCGCGGCGACCACCAGGATCGCGCCGTCCATCTGGGCGGCACCGGTGATCATGTTCTTGATGTAGTCCGCGTGACCGGGGGCGTCGACGTGCGCGTAGTGACGCTTCTCGGTCTGGTACTCGACGTGCGAGATGTTGATCGTGATGCCGCGCTGCTTCTCTTCCGGCGCCTTGTCGATCTGGTCGAACGCGAACGCGGCGTTCAGGTCCGGGTACTTGTCGGCCAGAACCTTGGTGATCGCCGCCGTCAGCGTGGTCTTGCCGTGGTCGACGTGACCAATGGTGCCGATGTTGACGTGCGGCTTGGTCCGCTCGAACTTCGCCTTCGCCACTGGATTGTCCTCCTGGACTTGTGTTGCTTCCGCCGCGCCGTTAGTGGTTGGTCGACGACGACGGTTACGTCAGGGTCGGATGTACGGCGTCCCGCGGGGAGATCCCCCGCGGGAGCCGCTGAAAGCGGTGGGGCTGCTTACTCCCCGGTCGCCTTCGCGATGATTTCCTTCGCCACGTTCGTGGGAACCTCGGCGTAGGAGTCGAACAGCATCGTGTAGTTCGCCCGACCCTGGGTCTTGGACCGCAGGTCGCCGACATACCCGAACATCTCCGACAGCGGAACCAGCGCCTTCACGACACGGGCACCGCTGCGCTCCTCCATCGCCTGAATCTGGCCACGGCGGGAGTTCAAGTCGCCGATGACGTCGCCCATGTAGTCCTCGGGCGTGGTCACCTCGACCGCCATCATCGGCTCGAGCAGAACCGGGTCCGCCTTGCGAGCGGCTTCCTTGAGCGCCATCGAACCGGCGATCTTGAATGCCATCTCGGACGAGTCGACCTCGTGGTAGGCGCCGTCCTGCAGCGTCACCTTGATGCCGACCAGCGGGTAGCCCGCCAGCACGCCGTACTGCATCGCGTCCTGGGCGCCGGCGTCGACCGACGGGATGTACTCCCGCGGCACGCGACCGCCGACGACCTTGTTCTCGAACTCGTACAGCGCACCGTCGGTGGTCTGCAGCGGCTCGACGTCGATGATGACCTTGGCGAACTGGCCGGAGCCACCGGTCTGCTTCTTGTGCGTGTAGGAGTACTTCTCCACCGCCCGGCGGATCGTCTCCCGGTAGGCCACCTGCGGCTTGCCGATGTTGGCCTCGACCTTGTAGTCGGACTTCATCCGGTTGACGAGCACCTCGAGGTGGAGCTCGCCCATGCCGGAGATGATCGTCTGACCGGTCTCCTCGTCCAGCTTGACCTGGAAGGTGGGGTCCTCCTCGGCCAGCTTCTGGATCGCGGTGCCCAGCTTCTCCTGGTCGGCCTTCGTCTTCGGCTCGATCGCCACCGAGATGACCGGGTCCGGGAAGGTCATCGACTCCAGCACGATCGGCTGCTGCGGGTCGCACAGGGTGTCACCGGTCGTGGTGTCCTTCAGACCGATGGCGGCGTAGATGTGGCCCGCGCGCGCCTCGTCGACCGGGTTCTCCTTGTTGGAGTGCATCTGGAACAGCTTGCCGATGCGCTCCTTGCGGTCCTTGGTCGAGTTGATGACCTGGGACCCCGCGGCGACCTTGCCCGAGTACACCCGGATGTAGGTCAGCTTGCCGAAGAACGGGTGGGCGGCGATCTTGAACGCGAGCGCCGAGAACGGCTCGTCCGCGGACGGCTTGCGCGAGGCCGGGGTCTCCCCGTCCTGCAGCGTGCCCTCCACCGGCGGCACGTCCAGCGGCGACGGCAGGTAGTCCACGACCGCGTCGAGCATGGGCTGCACGCCCTTGTTCTTGAACGCGGAGCCGCACAGCACCGGGTAGGCCAGGCGGTCGGTCACGATCTTGCGGATGCCCCGCTTGATCTCCTCGACCGTCAGCTCCTCGCCACCCAGGTAGCGCTCCATCAGGTCGTCGTCGGTCTCGGCGACGGCCTCGATCAGCTTCTCGCGGTACTCGGCGGCCTTGTCGGCGAGGTCGGCCGGGATCTCCTCGACCGTGTAGTCCTCACCCTTCTGGACCTCGCCGTGCCAGGTCAGCGCGCGCATCTGCACCAGGTCGACGACACCGACGAAGTCGTTCTCGGAGCCGATCGGCAGCTGGATGGGCAGCGGCTTGGCGCCCAGGCGCTCCTCGATGGTGCGCACGGTGAAGTAGAAGTCCGCGCCGAGCTTGTCCATCTTGTTGACGAAGCAGATACGCGGGACGTCGTACTTGGTCGCCTGCCGCCAGACCTGCTCGGACTGGGGCTCGACGCCCTCCTTGCCGTCGAAGACGGCGACGGCGCCGTCCAGGACCCGCAGCGAGCGCTCGACCTCGACGGTGAAGTCGACGTGCCCCGGCGTGTCGATGATGTTGATCTGGTGGTCGTTCCAGAAGCAGGTGGTCGCGGCGGACGTGATGGTGATGCCGCGCTTCTGCTCCTCCTCCATCCAGTCCATCGTCGCCGCGCCGTCGTGGACCTCACCGATCTTGTAGTTGATCCCGGTGTAGAACAGGATCCGCTCGGTGGTGGTGGTCTTTCCCGCGTCGATGTGGGCCATGATCCCGATGTTGCGGACCTTGGCCAGGTCAGTGAGCACTTCCTGTGCCACGGGTGTCTTCCTTGCTTTCGTGCGGCTGTGGTCGGTGCGGGTGGCGCCGATCCGTTGCGGCCGGCCCGATGGCCGGCCGCGCCCGAATCACCAGCGGTAGTGCGCGAAGGCCTTGTTGGACTCGGCCATCTTGTGGGTGTCCTCACGGCGCTTGACGCTGGCACCGAGACCGTTGCTGGCGTCCAGCAGCTCGTTCATCAGACGCTCGACCATGGTCTTCTCGCGCCGCTGGCGGGAGAAGGTGATCAGCCAGCGCAGCGCCAGCGTGGTGGAGCGGCCGGGCTTGACCTCGATCGGCACCTGGTAGGTGGCGCCACCGACACGGCGGCTCTTCACCTCGATGGCCGGCTTCACGTTGTCCAGCGCGCGCTTGAGCGTGACGACCGGGTCGGTGCCGGTCTTCTCGCGGGCGCCCTCCAGGGCCTGGTAGACGATGCGCTCGGCGACCGAGCGCTTGCCGTCCACGAGCACCTTGTTGATGAGCTGGGTCACCAGCGGGGAGCTGTAGACCGGGTCAGAGATCAGCGGCCGCTTCGGGGCCGGGCCCTTGCGGGGCATCAGCTCTTCTCCTTCTTCGCGCCGTAGCGGCTGCGCGCCTGCTTGCGGTTCTTCACACCCTGCGTGTCCAGCGAGCCACGGATGATCTTGTAGCGGACACCCGGAAGGTCCTTCACACGGCCGCCACGAACGAGCACCATCGAGTGCTCCTGCAGGTTGTGGCCCTCACCCGGGATGTAGGCCGTGACCTCGATCCCGCTGGTCAGCTTCACGCGGGCGACCTTGCGCAGCGCCGAGTTCGGCTTCTTGGGCGTAGTGGTGTAGACGCGGGTGCACACGCCGCGCCGCTGCGGGCTCCCCTTGAGAGCCGCGGTCTTGGTCTTCGCGACCTTGTCCTGGCGGCCCTTGCGGACCAGCTGCTGGATCGTGGGCATAGACCGGCTGCTTCTTCCGTTCGCGTCTTGGTGTCCTTGCGGGCACCGTGGACTCTGTGTACTTGGCCCCTCCGTCCCCCGAGGTCGGGCGTGTCGCCCGCTCACGGGACCCGCGAGAGACCAACTAGCTGTCCCAACGGTTTCCGGAGGACTTCCGTCGCCCTGAGGTCGACGCAGCCAGAGACTGCCATCCACAGGCACGCGGAGCGGCCCGACATGGGTCGGGCACGGATAACAAAGATACCTTCCCCGCGGCCCGAGGGTCAAAACGGGGGTCGGGTACGCACCGGACACGCGTGTCGCGCGTGGCGTGTCGCACTGCCGGAAGATCAAGAAGGAAGATCGGCAAGGCCCTCGGCATTCGTGTCGACAAGCATAGTCGACCGCGTGTTCGAGACCGCGCGGGGGCGATACGCGGACGGTGACCACGGCGATGCGGTATGTGTTTAACCCGGTACACCGACACGGGGAGAACTGGGGATGAATCAGGACACCGCCGCGCGCATCGACGCGTTTCGGCGCAATGTGGCGCAGGCGGAAAAGGACGCCGGCCGGTTCGAGCTGATGCAGCAGGAGATCGTCGCGATCGAAACGACGGAGACGTCGCGGGACGGCGGCGTCACCGTGGTCGCCGGGCCCTCGGGCGCGGTCCGGTCGATCACCATCAGCCCGTCCGCGATGAGCATGTCGGCGCCGGCGCTGTCCCGGCTGGTCACGACGACGTTCCAGCAGGCTGTGGCCAAGTCGGCCCGCCGGCAGGCCGAGATCGTGCAGCGCTACGCGGGCGACCGCACCGACATCGCGGCCAGGGTGAACAAGGTGCAGGAGGAGCTGGCCAACCCGCCGGAGCCGCAGGCCGACGGTTGGCACGAGGCCCCGCGGCAGCCCGAACCCCAGGTCCAGCCCCCGGTTCAGCAGTACGCGCCGCCACCGCAGGCGCAGCACACCGGAACCCAGCACGCGCAGCCGGCGCCCGACGAGTACGTCGACGACTCGATGCCCGAGGGCATCATGACCGATGACGACGACCGGCCTTCGACCCCGCCGGCCGCGCCGGCGCGGCGGTCGGATGACGACGAGGAGTTCCGCTTCGGCTCGGAGGAGTCGTTCTGATGGCCGAGGGATTCACCGTCGTCACCGAGGAACTGGCGCAATGCGGCAAGCGCGTGTCGTCGATGGCGAGCCAGGCCGAGTCGCTGCACGGGCGCGCCACCGCCGCCCAGGTTCCGTCCCGTTCATGGGGACTGCTCGGTGAATTGACGACGCACGGCAAGTACGTGGAATTGCAGAACCAGCTCACCGATCACCTGTCGAACATGACCAGCGGGCTGGACAACGCCGGGCAGCGCATTTCCAACACCGCGGATCTGTACCGGGAGATCGACGAGTACCACAAGAAGGAGATCGAGCAGGCCGGCGGCGACGAGGGCAGGGATCCCGGAAGGGCCGATCCCGGCCGGTCCGGCGGCCCGCGCGAGGGCAGTTCGGTCGACGGTGGCGGGCCCCGCAACACCAACACCGACCAGTACGGCGGCGCGGGCGGCGGCTGGCACGGTGGCGGACCCGTCGGCGGGGGCGGCGGACCCGTCGGCGGACCACCGCCGACGCCGCCCGTCGGCCGGCCGAAGATCCCGGCGCCGGCCACGCCGCCGGACCCGGGCATGGTGCCGGACCCCGGCCAGGACGGCCACCAGACCATGCACGGCAAGATCACCGTCGAGGTCGAGGGCGGCGGCCCCGTCACCGTCGAGGTGACCGGCGAGGCCCGGGAGGACGTCGAGGTCAAGGGCGACATCCAGCAGGCCGACGGGCTGACCGAGCACGTCGACGTGCATGCCCGGACCGACAACGCCGGCCACGCGAAGGTGGCGCTGAAGGATCCCTCGTACGAGCACATGAGCGGCACGCTGCTCCCGAGCACCCCCAAGGAGCAGGCATGACCTCGCTGCCCGTAGGCCACACCGACGTGCTCGACGAGATCTACGGCGCCGGCGCCGACGTGCACGCCACCGTCACCGAGATCGAGCAGTACGCGGCCGAGGCCGACGACTCCGGCGGCATCGACCCGCTGAACACGCTGATCAGCAAGGGCCTCGGCTTTGTCATCGACTACATCGAGCCGGTCAAGGAGGCACTGGAGCTGGTCACCGGCAGCCCGGACGCGCTGAACGCGGCCGCCGAGACCTACTCGCAGCTCTCGGCCGACATCGACCAGCTGGGCCAGCAGCTGCACGACGAGCTGACCGCCGGCTTCGCCAACTGGAAGGGCGACGCCTCGGACGTCGCCCACCAGGAGATGGCCACGTTCCTGGACGGCATCCACGGCACCGCGACGCTGGCCGGCTACATCGTGCAGCTGCTCAAGGCCAGCGCGTCGATGATGCAGGCGGCCAAGGACATCATCATCGGCATCCTGGCCGACTTCGTGGAGCAGATGCTGATCACGTGGGCGGTCGGGCTGGCCGGCACGATCTTCACCTTCGGCCTGTCCGACGCGGCGGCGACGGCGGCCACCGTCACCGAGGCCGGCGTCGCCGTGGGCAAGGCCGGCGCCGAGGTGTCCAAGGTCGGCAAGCTGATCGAGAAGGTCGGCAACCTGATCAAGAAGATCATGGACATGATCCGCAAGATCGCGGAGCTGCTGAAGAAGTTCGCCGCGAGCATCCAGAAGGTCGGTGGCCGGCTGGCCAAGGTCAGCGAGGAGATGGAGAAGGGCGCCGGCACGCTGGGCAAGCTCGTCGGCAAGGGAGTCGGCAAGGCCGGCGACAAGGTGATCGAGGTCGGGGCCAACGTCGGCAAGGTCGGCTCCCGGGTGAACGAGGCCGGCACCACCGTCGGCCGCATCGGCGAACACGTCATCGCCCGCGACGGCAAGGGCCTCACCGGCGACGTCAAGCAGCTCGGCGAGGACTGGGACCACATCACCGGCACCGCCAAGAGCGTCTTCGGCAGCGGCGAGAAGGCCGCCGAGGCCGGTTCCTCCGGGGAGAAGGAGGACGAGGGCTTCGACTGGAAGGGTGAGATCAAGGACGGGGCCAAGGAGATCTACGGCAGGGCCAAGGAGACCATGGACAACCTCCCCGAGCCCGAGCAGTCCGCCGAGGAGATCGACGACGAGCTGACGGTCGGCAGCGGCAGGTCCAACTACGAACGCGAGGCCGCGGAGCGCTGAGCCTTCGCCGCGCCGGGCGGTTCGCCCGCCATCTCCGGCAACGCAAGACGAAGGGCCGGGATGCGGAAGCATCCCGGCCCTTCGTTTTCAGCTCGCTACCTCACCGGTAGTCGCGACCGAAGTCGTAGTCGTCCAGCGGAACCGCCGCACCCGTGCCGGTGCCGAAGACGTCCGGCGTGTAGTAGCCGTCGTCGTACGACGGGATCGCGTAGGCCGCGGCCCGCGCCTCCTCCGTCGGCTGCACCTGGATGTTGCGGTAGCGGTTGATGCCCGTGCCGGCCGGGATCAACTTACCGATGATGACGTTCTCCTTCAGGCCGATGAGCTTGTCGCTCTTGCCGTTGATGGCGGCGTCGGTGAGCACGCGGGTGGTCTCCTGGAAGGAGGCCGCCGAGAGCCACGACTCCGTCGCCAGCGAGGCCTTGGTGATACCCATCAGCACCGGACGACCCGAGGCCGGCTCGCCGCCCTCGGCCACGACGCGGCGGTTCGACTGCTCGAACTCGCTGCGCTCGATCGGCGCGCCCGGCAGGAACTCCGTGGCGCCCGAGTCGATGATGATCACGCGGCGGAGCATCTGCCGCACGATCACCTCGATGTGCTTGTCGTGGATGGACACACCCTGCGACCGGTACACCTTCTGCACCTCGTTGACCAGGTGCAGCTGGGCCTCGCGGGGACCCATCACGCGCAGCACCTCGTGCGGGTCCGGGGTGCCCTCCAGCAGCTGCTGGCCGACGGACACGTGGTCGCCGTCCTGCAGCGGGCCGTCCGGGGTGATCGCCAGGCGCTGACGCTTGGACAGCTTGTCGAAGATGATCTCCTCGCTGCCGTCGTCCGGCACCAGGGTGATCTTCCAGAACCGGTCACCGTCCTCGATCCGCACGCGGCCGTCGACGTCGGCGATCGGCGCCTTGCCCTTGGGCACGCGGGCCTCGAAGAGCTCCTGGACACGCGGCAGACCCTGGGTGATGTCGTCCGCGCCGGTCGCACCACCCTGGTGGAAGGTACGCATGGTCAGCTGGGTGCCGGGCTCACCGATCGACTGGGCGGCCACGATGCCCACCGCCTCGCCGACGTCCACCAGCTTGCCGGTGGCCATCGAGCGGCCGTAGCAGCTGGCGCAGACACCGACGGCCGACTCACAGGTCAGCACGCTGCGGACCTTGACCCGGATGGTGCCCACCCGGATCAGCGTGTCCAGGGCGGGGTCACCCAGGTCGGCGCCGCGGTTGAGCACCACGTTGCCGTCCGAGTCGGTGATGTCCTCGGCCAGCGAGCGCGCGTACACGCTGGTGCGCGCGTACTCGTGCAGCACGACCTTGTCGCCGACCTTCTCGCCGACGGTCATCGTGACGCCGCGGTTGGTGCCGCAGTCGACCTCACGGATGATCACGTCCTGCGAGACGTCCACCAGACGACGGGTCAGGTAACCCGAGTCGGCGGTCTTCAGCGCGGTGTCGGCCAGACCCTTGCGGGCGCCGTGCGTGGCGATGAAGTACTCCAGAACCGACAGGCCCTCGCGGAACGAGTTCTTGATCGGGCGCGGGATGTACTCACCCTTCGGGCTGGTCACCAGGCCACGCATGCCGGCCAGCGACCGGACCTGCGTCATGTTGCCGGCCGCGCCGGACTTGACGATGACCCGGATGGAGTTGTCCTCGGGGAACGCGGTCTCCATCAGCTTGGCGACCTCGTCGGTGGCGGACTGCCACACCTTGACCAGCTCGTTGTTGCGCTCGGCGTGCGAGAGCTGACCGCGCTGGTAGCGCTTCTCGACGGCCTCGGCCTTGCCCTCGTACTCGTTGAGGATGGCCTTCTTCTCCTCGGGCACGAGCACGTCGGAGATGGCGACCGTGACACCCGAGCGGGTGGCCCAGTAGAAGCCGGCGTCCTTGAGCTTGTCCAGCGTCCGCGCCACGGTCACCATCGGGTACCGCTCGGCGAGGTCGTTGACGATCTCACTCTGCCGCTTCTTCGGCATCTCCTCGTTGATGAACGGGTAGTCCGCCGGCAGCAGCTCGTTGAACAGCACCCGACCGAGGGTGGTCTCGGCCAGCCACGGCTGGCCGGGCTCCCAGTCCTCGGGCTCCTGGCCGCGGGTGGGCACCTGGTCGGTCAGCCGCACCTTGATCGGCGCCTGCAGGCCGATGACCTTGCGGTCGAACGCCATGATCGCCTCGGCGACCGAGGAGAACGCCCGGCCGGCGCCCTCGGCCTCCGGCTTGATCCGGGTCAGGTGGAACAGACCCGTGACCATGTCCAGACGCGGCATCGCCAGCGGCCGCCCGGAGGCGGGCGACAGGATGTTGTTGCTGGACAGCATCAGGATCCGGGCCTCGGCCTGCGCCTCGGCCGACAGCGGCAGGTGGACCGCCATCTGGTCGCCGTCGAAGTCGGCGTTGAACGCCTCACAGACCAGCGGGTGCAGCTGGATGGCCTTGCCCTCGACCAGCTGCGGCTCGAAGGCCTGGATGCCCAGCCGGTGCAGCGTGGGAGCACGGTTGAGCATCACCGGGTGCTCGGTGATGACCTCTTCCAGCACGTCCCACACGGCCGGGCGGGCCCGCTCCACCATGCGCTTGGCCGACTTGATGTTCTGCGCGTGGTTGAGGTCCACCAGCCGCTTCATCACGAACGGCTTGAACAGCTCGAGCGCCATCGCCTTGGGCAGGCCGCACTGGTGCAGCTTCAGCTGCGGGCCGACCACGATGACCGAACGGCCGGAGTAGTCGACGCGCTTGCCGAGCAGGTTCTGGCGGAACCGGCCCTGCTTGCCCTTGAGCAGGTCGGACAGCGACTTGAGCGGGCGGTTGCCCGGGCCGGTGACCGGCCGGCCGCGGCGGCCGTTGTCGAACAGCGCGTCGACGGCCTCCTGTAGCATCCGCTTCTCGTTGTTGACGATGATCTCGGGCGCGCCGAGGTCGATCAGTCGCTTCAACCGGTTGTTGCGGTTGATCACGCGGCGGTACAGGTCGTTCAGGTCGGAGGTGGCGAACCGGCCACCGTCGAGCTGAACCATCGGGCGCAGGTCCGGCGGGATGACCGGGATGCAGTCCAGCACCATGCCCATGGGCGAGTTGCGGGTCTGCTGGAACGCCGCGACGACCTTGAGCCGCTTGAGCGCGCGCAGCTTCTTCTGGCCCTTGCCGGTGCGGATGGTGTCCCGCAGGTTCTCGGCCTCGGCGTCGACGTCGAAGTCCTTGGCCAGCTGCTGGATCGACTCCGCGCCCATCGAGCCGGTGAAGTAGTCGCCGTAGCGGTCGACCAGCTCGCGGTAGAGCAGCTCGTCGGCGATCAGCTGCTTGGTGTCGAGCTTGGTGAAGGTGCTCCAGATCTCGTCGAGCCGGTCCAGCTCACGCTGGGCCCGGTCGCGGAGCTGGCGCATCTCCCGCTCGCCGCCCTCCTTGACCTTGCGGCGCACGTCGCTCTTGGCGCCCTCGGCCTCGAGCTCGGCCAGGTCGGCCTCGAGCTTCTGGGCCCGCGCCTCCACGTCGGCGTCGCGACGGTTCTCCACGCGCTTGCGCTCGACCTGCATCTCGCTCTCGAGCGTGGGCAGGTCGTTGTGACGCAGCTCGGCGTTGACCGAGGTGATCACGTACGCGGCGAAGTAGATGATCTTCTCGAGGTCCTTCGGCGCCAGGTCGAGCAGGTAGCCCAACCGGCTGGGGACGCCCTTGAAGTACCAGATGTGAGTGACCGGGGCGGCCAGCTCGATGTGGCCCATCCGCTCCCGGCGCACCTCGGCGCGAGTCACCTCGACGCCGCAGCGCTCACAGATGATGCCCTTGAAGCGGACGCGCTTGTACTTGCCGCAGTAGCACTCCCAGTCCCGGGTCGGACCGAAGATCTTCTCGCAGAAGAGTCCGTCCTTCTCGGGCTTGAGGGTGCGGTAGTTGATGGTCTCGGGCTTCTTGACCTCGCCGTAGGACCACTGGCGGATGTCGTCGGCGGTGGCAAGGCCGATGCGGAGCTCATCGAAGAAGTTGACGTCGAGCACGTCGGCTCTTCTCCCCTTCGGGTTGATTGCTGCCTGGGGGTCGGGACGCTGACCCCGGCGTTTCGGGGAACACCGGAGTCAGCGCGGCGAGGTCAGTTCACGACGTCGTCGACGGACGGCGACTCGTTCCGGGACAGGTTGATGCCGAGGTTGGCGGCAGCCCTCTCCAGGTCCTCGTCGTCGCCGTCACGCATCTCGATCGCGGCACCGTCGCTGGAGAGCACCTCCACGTTGAGGCAGAGGGACTGCAGCTCCTTGAGCAGCACCTTGAACGACTCCGGCACCCCGGGCTCGGGGACGTTCTGGCCCTTGACGATGGCCTCGTACACCTTCACGCGGCCGAGCTTGTCGTCCGACTTGATGGTGAGCAGTTCCTGCAGGGTGTAGGCGGCGCCGTAGGCCTGCATGGCCCAGCACTCCATCTCACCGAAGCGCTGGCCACCGAACTGCGCCTTACCACCCAGCGGCTGCTGCGTGATCATCGAGTACGGACCGGTGGACCGGGCGTGGATCTTGTCGTCGACCAGGTGCAGCAGCTTCAGGATGTACATGTAGCCGACCGACACCGGGAACGGGTACGGCTCGCCGCTGCGCCCGTCGAACAGGGTGGCCTTGCCGTCCTGGCCGACCATGCGCTCGCCGTCCCGGTTGGGACGGGTCGAGCCGAGCAGGCCGACGATCTCCTCGACCTTGGCGCCGTCGAACACCGGCGTCGCCGTGTTCGTGTTCGGCTCCACGTCGTAGAGGTCCTCCGGCAGCTTCGCGGCCCATTCCGGGTCGCCCTCGATGCTCCAGCCCTGCTTGGCGATCCACCCGAGGTGGGTCTCCAGCACCTGGCCGATGTTCATACGACGGGGCACACCGTGGGTGTTGAGCACGATGTCCACCGGCGTGCCGTCCGGCAGGAACGGCATGTCCTCGACCGGCAGGATCTTGCCGATGACGCCCTTGTTGCCGTGGCGGCCGGCGAGCTTGTCACCGTCCTGGATGCGGCGCTTCTGGGCGACGTAGACGCGGACCAGCTCGTTCACGCCCGGGGGCAGCTCGTCGTCGTCCTCGCGGCTGAACACGCGGATGCCGATGACCTTGCCGGTCTCGCCGTGCGGCACCTTCAGCGAGGTGTCGCGGACCTCGCGGGCCTTCTCACCGAAGATGGCGCGCAGCAGCCGCTCCTCCGGGGTCAGCTCGGTCTCGCCCTTGGGCGTGACCTTGCCGACGAGGATGTCGCCGTCGCGGACCTCGGCGCCGATCCGGATGATGCCGCGCTCGTCGAGGTCGGCCAGGACCTCCTCGGAGACGTTCGGGATGTCCCGGGTGATCTCCTCGGCGCCGAGCTTGGTGTCGCGGGCGTCGATCTCGTGCTCTTCGATGTGGATCGAGGTGAGCACGTCATCCTGAACCAGACGCTGGCTCACGATGATCGCGTCCTCGTAGTTGTGCCCCTCCCACGGCATGATCGCGACGAGCAGGTTCTTGCCCAGCGCCATCTCGCCGTTCTCGGTGCACGGAGCGTCCGCGATGACCTGGCCCTGCTCCACCCGGTCGCCCTCGTTGACGATGGGCTTCTGGTTGATGCAGGTGCCCTGGTTGGAGCGGCGGAACTTGTGCATCGCGTAGGTCTGCCGGCTGCCGTCGTCGGCCATCACCGTGACGAAGTCGGCCGAGAGCTCCTCGACCACGCCGGACTTGCGGGCGACCACCACGTCGCCGGCGTCGACCGCGGCCCGCAGCTCCATGCCGGTGCCGACCAGCGGCGCCTCGCTGCGCAGCAGCGGAACGGCCTGGCGCTGCATGTTGGCGCCCATCAGCGCGCGGTTGGCGTCGTCGTGCTCCAGGAAGGGCACCATCGCGGTCGCGACGGAGACCATCTGGCGCGGCGAGACGTCCATGTAGTCCACGTCGGCCACGTCGGCGAGGTCGGTCTCGCCGCCCTTCCGGCGGACCATGACCCGGTCCTCGAGGAAGTTGCCGTCGTCGTCGATCGGCGTGTTGGCCTGCGCCTTGACGAAGCGGTCCTCCTCGTCCGCGGTCAGGTAGTCGATCTGGTCGGTGACCCGGCCGTCGACGACCTTGCGGTACGGGGACTCGATGAAGCCGAACGGGTTGACCCGCGCGAACGAGCACAGCGAGCCGATCAGGCCGATGTTCGGGCCTTCCGGCGTCTCGATCGGGCACATCCGGCCGTAGTGCGAGGGGTGCACGTCGCGGACGTCCATGCTGGCGCGCTCACGCGAGATACCGCCCGGGCCGAGCGCCGACAGGCGGCGCTTGTGGGTCAGGCCGTCCAGCGGGTTGGTCTGCTGCATGAACTGCGACAGCTGGGAGGTGCCGAAGAACTCCTTGATCGCGGCCACGACGGGCCGGATGTTGATCAGGGTCTGCGGCGTGATCGCCTCGACGTCCTGGGTGGTCATCCGCTCCCGGACGACTCGCTCCATCCTGGACAGGCCGACCCGGATCTGGTTCTGGATCAGCTCGCCGACGGTGCGCACGCGGCGGTTGCCGAAGTGGTCGATGTCGTCGACCTCGACCGGGATCTCCTGGCCGTTGACCGTCATCGAGGTCTCGCCCGCGTGCAGCCGGACCAGGTACTCGATCGTGGTGACGATGTCGTCCTCGGTCAGCACGCCGGTGGACACCGGGTAGTTCAGGCCCAGCTTCTTGTTGACCTTGTACCGGCCGACCTTGGCCAGGTCGTAGCGCTTCTCCTTGAAGAACAGGTTCTCCAGCAGCGCCTGCGCGCTCTCCTTGGTCGGCGGCTCGCCCGGACGCAGCTTGCGGTAGATGTCCAGCAGCGCCTCGTCGGGACCGGCGGTGTGGTCCTTCTCGAGGGTGGCCAGCAGCGTCTCGCTGAACGAGAACCGCTCGCGGATCTGCTCCGTGGTCCAGCCCAGCGCCTTCAGCAGCACGGTGACCGGCTGGCGGCGCTTGCGGTCGATGCGCACGCCGACGGTGTCGCGCTTGTCGACGTCGAACTCCAGCCAGGCGCCCCGGCTCGGGATGATCTTGACGTTGAAGACGTCCTTGTCGGTCGTCTTGTCGATCGCGGTGTCGTAGTACACACCGGGGGAGCGCACGAGCTGGGAGACCACGACCCGCTCGGTGCCGTTGATGATGAACGTGCCCAGGTCGGTCATCATCGGGAAGTCGCCCATGAACACCGTCTGGCTCTTGATCTCGCCGGTGGTGTGGTTGGTGAACTCCGCGGTGACGAACAGCGGGGCCGCGTACGTCATGTCCTTGTCCTTGCAGTCCTCGACGGAGGCCTTGACCTCGTCGAAGCGCGGGTCGGAGAAGGACAGCGACATCGAACCGGAGAAGTCCTCGATCGGGGAGATCTCGTTCAGGACCTCTTCGAGGCCGCCGGTCGGGGCCTCGTCACCAGCGTCCACCCGGCGCTGGAACCACGCCTCGTTTCCGGTGAGCCACTCGAAGGAGTGGTTCTGCATTTCGAGGAGGTTGGGAGCGGCCAGCGGCTCGCGGATCTTCGCGAACGAGACGCGTCGGGGTGCTCCGGGAATTCCGGTGGAGTTGGTCGCAGCAGTGGCCTTGGTCGCGCGGGAGACTGCCAAGATGCGTCCTTCCAGGGACTGATGTACTGGCGGCAGCCGCGTCAGCAGGGACTAACGCGTCTGTCAGGGGTGCGTGGCTCCCCAAATCCCGTGCTCTCGGCGAAGGGCATGCGGACAGAGGGCAGCGCAAAGGGGCAGTCTAGCCCGGAGAACGGCGACTGTCGAGGGGTCCCTGGAAGGCCCACGGCGGTGCTCACCGACAGAGTGACCCCGACCAGGCCGACAGTCAAGGTGTCACCGGCCGATCACTCCAGTGGCGGACATCAATTCCACCCGCTTGGACGGCGCTGACCAGCGGCGACGGCCGGGCGGACGGATGATCACACTCGAAAGAGGTTGGCACACCCTGGCGAGTCGCCAGCGCCACCACCGCCGAAACAGTGTGGCGAACGTCACTTCCGAAGGTGGTGGTAAAGATCGTGCCCGGGGGTATCGCGAGCCGTTCGAGCACCTCCGCCAGCGCCCGGTCGAGCAGCCGCTCCCCCGGCCCGACCGGCGCGGCCGGCCGCACGCGCAGCACCGCGTCGTAGCCGGCTGCCGCGCCCGCCGCCGGGCCCTCCAGCCAGCCGCGGATCGACGCGTCGTAGTCCTCGCCGCGCAGCGCCAGGCCGACCCGGTAGCGCGCCAGCGCGCGCAGGGCGGCTCCGCTGACCAGCAGCACGCCCGCCGCCACCCGCGTGCGGGCGTTGCGCTCGCGGTCGCACGCGGCCAGCACGGTGTCGAACGCGGTCACCCAGTCCGCCCGGCGGAGCTGGGCCACGGTCGGGCTCCTGCCGGCCGTGGCGGCGCCGGCACCCGGGTCGGCGAGCACCGGGTCGTCCGGCACCGGGACCGGGCGCAGGCCCGCGGCCGCGAGCCGGGCCGCCAGGATGTGCAGTGCCGCGGTGCGGTCGGTGGGGCGCACGCCGAGCACCGCGATGGTCTTCGTGGGCGAGATGTCGGTCATGGGTCAAGCCTGGCGCTGGAAGCCGTTGATCGACCCCGTGTGGATCCCCAATCTTTTCTTGGCTCGTTTCGACCCCTGTGAGCTGCGGATTCGTCCCGGAAACGGGTCAGAAGTTCGGGCCGGTGGCCGGTTTTCTTGGCGGGGAGGGCGAATTGTCGGGGTGCGGGGCTAGGTTCGGATCCGGAAAGGGGGTGTGTGCGCGGCGGTTCTCCAAGAAGGGGGACGTGGATGACGAGCAAGGCGGAGCGGGACGAGGTGCGGGCGTGGATGCTCGAACTCGGCTGCCCGGTCGAGCGGATCGCCACCGAGATGGCACAGCGCTTCGGCGCCCGGCCCCGGCTGGCCTGGCGGTACGCGCTCGGCTGGACGCAGGTGCAGCTCGCGCACCGGTACAACCGGGCCAATCCCGGCCGGGCGATCAGCGCCGAGCGGGTCAGCGAGTGCGAGAACTGGCCCGCCTCCCGCGGCCGGCCCAGCCTGCAGTACCTGGTCGGGCTCGCGCGGGCGTACGGCAACGGGTGCAGTGCGCTCAAGCTCGCCGATCTCGACGACCTGCGCGCCATGCCCGAGCACGAGCGCGAGCTGCTGCTCGTCAGGCCCGCCGGTGCGGGGCCGCGGCGGACGCCGCTGCCGCTCGGTCAGCCCCTGGACGCGCCCAGTCCGGTGAACTCGCCGAGCGTGTCCACCACCGCGCGCAGCCAGCAGGCCCGGTCGTACCGGCGGCGCTGGTCGGCGGGGGCGTCCTCGGGCAGCGGCGCGGACAGCGCCTCGGGCACCCAGGTGGCGAGGTAGGCGATGCGCAGGCTGAGCAGCACCCGGGTCCAGGCCCGCAGCCGCTGCGGGTCGTCGGCCAGTCGCACCACACCGCCCTCGGTCGGCAGGTTGCGCCAGGCGTCGGCCACCGCGGCGCGCAGCCCGCCGATCAGCTCCGGCTCCCACCACAGGCGGACCTCGGCCGGCTCGCTGTCCGGCACGTGCATGCGCAGCACGGCCTGCAGCGGCGGGTGGTCCGTCGGCTCGGTGGGCAGCGCGATGCCGAGCACCTCGCCGAGCGGGTAGTCCGTCGTGTACTGGCTCAGCCGCCAGTCGAGCAGCGCGTGGAACTCCGCCAGCCTGCTGCGCAGCCACGCCACGCGTTCGGGCTCCAGGGTGCCGACCACGACGCCGTCATCCCGATGCCACTTGATCACGGACCCGACCTCCCCAGCCACCCGAACGGTTGATCAATATTTACCAGCTCACCGAGTGTGCGGGTGTGAAAGGGAGGAGTAATGGCGGCTCGCCGGCCGTGTTAGTGGCATTTGCGAACACACCCCCCGCCCGCTCACCTCGGCGTGAGGTCGCTGATCAGCCATTTCCCGCCCGAGCGGTGCGCGGTCACCGTGTAGACGAGGCCGACCGAGTTGGACTGGTTCGTGTCGGCCCTGGTGGTCGTCTGGGTCAGGAAGGCCAACAGGATCGCGTCGTCGCCCTGCAGCTGCCGGACGCCGATCTTGGCCACCTGCCCGGTAACCACCGCCTTCTGCGCCGGCGCCTGCGACTTCACCTGCTCGAACAGCTTGTTGTAGTCGCCGAGGAACTTGCCGGTGCTCACCGCCTGGCCGGCCTTCTGCGCGCCGGCCAGGTCGGTGTACTTGTACGAGGACACCGTCTCCATGTCCCGGGTGACCTGGGTGATCACGTCCGTGGTCGCGCCGGTGTCGGCCAGCGCCTTGTTGGCCGCCGAGCCGCCGTCGAGCACCCGGCCGGCCTCGCCGCGGAACCAGAAGCCCGCCGCCGTCAGCACCGCGGCGACCAGCACCATCACGATCGGGCCGAGCACGGTCCGCGGCCGCAGCCGGGTCAGCGCGCGCCCGGCCGGGGCCAGCCGCTCGCCCAGCGGCCGGCGCTCCCCGGCGGGCGCCGGCTCGGCCTCGGCGTCCGGGAAGGCCTTCGGGAACTCGCGCCGCGTGGGTTCCGCCGGCTCGACGGTCTCCTCGGCGCCGATCACCTCGGGCGCGACGACCTCCGTGTCGACGGGCGGGTCGACCGGCTGGTCGTCGACGGGCAGCCGGCCGGACACCCGCTCGTCCGCGGGCGGCGGCGCGGCCTCCGGCCGGGCCGTCGGCCGGCGCAGGCCGGCGACCCGGGGCCGGCGGACCGGCTGCTGGGCGTTGGCGTTACGACGGGGAGGTGGCACCTGCTGATCCTTCCGCGGCCGGCTACTGCGAGCCCAGGACGATGGAGCCGGCCTGGCTGAGCTTCCAGCCCTGGTCCGTCCTGGTCAGCTGGATCTGCATGGGCAGCCGGTTGGCCGGCTTGCCGTTGTCGGGCGTCACGTCGACCTCGACGATGGCCACCACGGTCGCGGTGCCGGCGCGGTCGTCGAGCTCGGTCACCGCGGCGTCCAGGATCTTCGCGGTGGAGCTGGTCTTCTGATCGGTGAGCTGCTTCTTCCAGGTGGCCTCGCCCTGCTTGATCGCGGTCGCCAGGTCACCCGTGGAGGACTGCACGAGCCGGTCGAACGAGGCGTCCGGGTTCTTGTAGTCCAGCGTGTAGAAGTTGATCAGCTCCTGCTTGCCGACCCGCAGCACGTCGTCCCGGGTGCCGGCGAACCGCACCGACTCGTCACCGGACGCGCCGAGCCAGCTCACCAGCGACGCGCCGCAGAAGATCAGCGCCGCGAGCAGCAGCACCGCCGCCACCGCGGACAGCGCCGACAGCCATCGGTTCGCTCCGGTTGCCTGCTGGTTCGCCATGCCTCTCCAGGTTCGACTTCTCGGTCAGGGTAGGCCCGGTCAGCCCGGCAGGCCGAGCAGCCGGGCCAGACCCGCCGGTCCCAGGTTCGCGCTGCCCAGTCCGGGCAGCAGTCCGACGAGCGGGGCGAGGCCCGGGGCCGCCGACTGCGACTGCTGTCCCTGCCCGCCGCCCGTGCCGGCCGCCGGCACCGCCGGCTTGCCGCCGTACGGCGCGTTCTGCGCCCCGCGCACGTCGATCGGGCTGCCCGTCGGCTCGGCACAGTACGCCTGCGTGTTCGGCGCGACCGGGGTGGTCACGTCGCCGGCGCGCCGGGCCGTGCCCTCGTAGCCCTTGGTGCACGGCGGCGGGTCGAACAGGTTCACCGCCAGCCCGAAGTGGGCCGTGCCGTCGCCGGGCACGACCGTGTACGAGCCGCCGATCACCGCGGGATAGGTGACCAGGATCTGCTCCAGGCCGTCCTTGCGGGGCAGCAGGATCTGCGAGGTGGTCAGCAGGTTGGCGGTCAGGTTGCCCAGCGACACGCCGCTGTCGCGGAGCAGGCCGTCGATCTGGTCGGCCGCCTGCGGCGCGTTGGTGATGAGCTTGCGCAGGTCGCCGTCCGAGCTCTTCAGCTGGGCAGCGAGCTGGGCCAGGCTGTGGCTGAACGACAGGATGTCCGACGACTTGTCGAGCTGCGTCTGCAGCACGGTGTTGCCGTCCGAGAGCAGCCTCGTGGTCTGCGGCAGGTTCTGCGCCGCGGCCTGGGTGAAGCTGCTGGTGGTGTCCAGCAGGGTCTGCAGGTTCGGGCCCGTGCCCTGGAACGCCGTGTCCAGCTCGTCGACGACGGTGCGCAGCGACTGCGTCGGAACCGAGCTGGCCAGGTTGTCCAGGTTGGTCAGCAGCCCCTGCACCGGCGGCGGGGTCTGGGTGCGCGCCTGCGGAATGGTCGCGCCGGCCGCCAGGTACGGGCCGCTGTCGGTGCTGGGCCGCAGGTCGACGTACTGCTCGCCGACCGCCGACCGGTCCGCGACGACCGCCTGCGAGTTGGCCGGGATCTGCGTGTCGCTGGAGTCGATGTCCAGCTCGACGCTGACGCCGTCCTTGGTCAGGCTGAGCGGGCCGACCCGGCCGACGGTGACGCCGCGGTAGGTCACCTCGGCGCCGGTGAAGATGCCGCCGGAGTCGGCCAGCGCCACGTTGACGGCGTAGCCGCGGGGGCCGAAGAGGCGGTCGACGCCGGCGTAGCGGAAGCCGGCATAGCTCACGCCGACCAGGGCGATCACCACGAACGCGATGATCTGCAGCCGGACCTTGCGGGTCAGCATCAGTGCCCACCCCCACCCAGGAGACCGCCGAGCAGCCCGCCCAGGCCGCCGGTGTTGTTGCCGCCGGAGCCGGACGACGACCCGCCCGGCAGCGTGGGCAGCGGCAGCGGCACGCCGCTGCCCGACCCACCGGTCAGGCCGGGAATGCTGGGCAGCAGGCTCTGCCGGGACCGGCCCAGGTTGGACACCACGTCGCCGAGGTTGAGGTCCAGGTCGGCGTACAGGTTGGTGTAGTCGCCCTTCACGCCGGCGACCGTCGCGTCCGGGAACGGGAAGGTCAGCAGCAGCTGCAGCGACTTGGGCAGGTTCTGCCCGGTCGCGGCCAGCTGGGTCAGCGTGGGCTGCAGGTCCTTGAGGTCGGCGATCAGGTCCGCCTGGCTCTTGTTCACGGTGTCGACGGCGACGCCGGACAGCGTGCTCAGCGAGTTCAGCATCGTCACCAGCTGGTCGCGCTGCTGGGTCAGCACGGCGAGGCCCGGCCCGAGGTTGTCGATCGCCCCGGCCAGCTCGTTGCGCTGGTTGTTCAGCGTGCCGGACAGGCGGTTCAGGCCGTCCAGCGCCTGCGTGATGTCGTTGCGGTGGGAGTCCAGGTTGGACACCACCGTGTTGAGGTTGGTCAGCAGCTGGCGGATCTGTGGCTCGTTGCCGGACAGCGCGCTGTTCAGCTCGCGGCAGATGTCCTGGATCTGGCCGATGCCGCCCCCGTTGAGCAGCAGCGACAGCGCCCCGAACACCTCCTCCACCTCGGGATTGCGGTTGGTCCGGTCCAGCGGGATGGTCGCGCCGCCAGCCAGCCGCCCGGTCGGGTTGTTCGGCGCCACCAGTTCCACGTACTTCTCGCCGAGCAGGCTGGACTGGCGCAGCTGGGCGGAGGCGTTGGCCGGCAGCTTCACGTCGCCGTTGACCTCGACGGTCACGTCGGCGGTCCAGCCGTCCGGCGCGAGGCCGATCTTGGCCACCTTGCCGACGGCCACGTCGTTGACCTTCACGCCGGCCTGCGGCACCAGGTCGAGCACGTCCTTGAACTCGACGTGCACCTCGTACGGGTGGTCGCCGAGGTCGGCGCCGCCGGGCAGCGGCAGGTCGTACACGCCGCCGAACTCGCCGCCGCTGCAGCCGCCGAGCACGGTCGCGACCGTCACGGCGAGCACCGCGAACGCGGGGACACGACGCCTCATTTCTCACCCCCGACGAGCGACTTGCCGAGCAGCGGCACCGGCAACGGCGGCAGCTTGCCCTGCTGCAGCGACTCGATCACCTGCGCCGCCGACGGCAGCGGCAGCACCTTGTCGACGACCTGGGCCAGCTGGCCGCACGCGTCGGCGAGCGCCTGGGGCAGGTTCTTCGGGGTGAGCTGCTTGACCAGGTTGCACACCATGACGATCGGCGGCTGGGTCAGCTCGTTGATGTCGGCGCGGGTGTCCAGCGTGCCCGAGGCGGCGTTGTAGCTGTTCTGCAGGTTGCCCAGGGCCAGCGGCGCGACGTCGAGTGTCTCGGCCAGCGCGGCTCGCTGGTCGACCAGCACCTTGGTCACGTCGGCGAGCTTGTCCACATTGGACTTGATCTCGTCCCGGTTGTCCTTGATGAAGCCCTGGATCTGGCCCAGCGCCGTGGACAGCTGGTTGAGCGCGTCGCCGAGATCCGTGCGCTCGCCGGCCAGGTAGCCCGACACCTGCGCCAGCTGGTCGTTGAAGGTCCGCACCTGCTGGTCGCTCTGAGCCAGCGTGGTGACGAACTTCTGCAGGTTGTCGACGGTGCCGAACAGGTCGTCCTTGGAGCCGGCCAGCGTCTGCGTGGCCTGCCCCAGCTGCTTGATGGTGTCGTTGAGGTTCTGCCCGTTGCCGGCCAGGTTGGCCGCGGCCGTGTCGAGCAGGTCCGACAGCGCCCCGTTCTTGTTGGCGCCGTTGGGTCCCAGCGTCGTCGTCAGCTTGTCCAGGCTCTGGTACAGCTGGTCCAGCTCGACCGGGGTCGCCGTGCGCTCACGGGGAATGGTCGCGTTGTCGGCCATCCGTGCGCCGCCGGTGTAGACCGGCGTCAGCTGCACGTAGCGGTCGCTGACCACGCTCGGCGACACCACGACCGCCTGCGCGTTGGCCGGCACCGACACCGACTTGTCCACGGACATGTCCACCTTGACGGTGGTGCCCTGCGGCGTCACGGCGTCGATGCTGCCGACCCGCACGCCGAGCACCCGCACGTCGGAGCCCGGGTAGAGGCCGACCGCGGCGGAGAAGTACGCGGTGATCTTGTTCTGGTTGGTGGCGGACAGCAGCCACCACACGGCGGTCGCGACGACGAGGGCCAGCACGCACACGATGGCGACCGCCTGCGCCAGCCCGAGTCGGGTTCTGGTGGCCATCATGGCGAGCACCCCTCGGGGTTGATGGGACCGATGGCCGGCGGCAGCAGCCCGCAGATGTAGGTGTCGAACCAGCGGCCGCTGCCCAGGGTGTTGGCGAACACCCGGTAGAACGGCGCCAGGTCGGCGATGCTCTTGGACAGGTTGGCCTGGTTGCGCTCCAGCACCGTGGTCACCTTGTCCAGTTGCTGCAACGCCGGCTGCAGCTGGGCCTGGTTGTCGTTGACCAGGCCGGACAGCTGCGCGGACAGGTTCTTGGTGCCGGTGAGCAGCTGGCTGATGGCGTTCTCCCGGCTCCTGAGCTCCTGCAGCAAAAGGTTGCCGTCGGAGAGCAGGGTCTGGAACTCCTTGTCCCGGTCCGAGATCGTCTTGGTGATCTGGTTGGTGTTGTTCAGCAGCTGCGCCAGCTGCTGGTCGCGCGAGGAGATCGTCTTGGACAGCGCGGACAGACCGTCCAGCGCGGTCCGCACGTCCTGCGGCGTGTTGGCGAAGGTCTGCGACAGCACGGTGAAGCTCTGCGCCAGCTGGTTGGTGTCCACCTGGTCGACGGTGGTGGCCAGGCCGTTGAAGGCCTCGTTGACGTCGTAGGGGGCCAGCGTGTGGTTGCGCGGGATGGCGGTGCCGGGGTCGAGCGCCTTCGTGCCCTGCGGGTCCAGCGACAGGTACTTCTGGCCCAGCAACGTCTTGATCTTGATGGCGGCCGTGGTCTGGTCGCCGACCCACGCGTCGTCCACCCGGAAGTCGACCTTCACGTGGTCGCCGTCCAGGCCGACCGAGCGGACCTTGCCGACCTTCACGCCGGCGATCCGCACCTCGTTGCCCGGCACCAGCCCGGCGGCCTCGCTGAAGTCCGCGGAGTACGTCGTGCCGCCGCCGATGATCGGCAGGTCGTCGGCGAAGAACGCGGCCAGCATCAGCAGCGCGATGACGGTCAGGCCGATCGCGCCGATGGCGATCGGATTGCGCTCACGGAAGGGCTTCACGCCTTGCACCTCGCCTGGGTCACCGGCTCGACGGGCAGCGTCACCGGGGAGATGATCGGCGGCACCGCGACCGTCCCGCTGGCGCTGCACAGGAAGAAGTTGAACCAGGAGCCGTAGGTGGCGGTCCGGGTGATCGTCTCCACCTTGCCGGGCAGCGTCTGCAGGAACTGGTTGAGCAGGTCGTTGTCGCCCAGGTTCTTCGACAGCGAGCCGAGTTGGGCGATGTCGTCCTTGAGTGGCTGGCGGCCCTGTTGTAGCAGGCCGGCGGTGCTGTCCGCGAGATCCCCGAGCGCGGCGATCGAGTCGCCGATCGGCTTGCGCTCCTGGGCGAAGCCGGTGACCAGCTGCTGCAGCTGGGAGATCAGCGTGGACAGCTGGTCGCCGTGCGCGTTGACGGTGTCCAGCACCGAGTTCAGGTTGTCGATGACCTGCCCGATCACCTGGTCCTTGTCGGCGATCGTCGAGGTCAGCGACGCGGTGTGGGCCAGCAGGCTGTCGATGGTGCCGCCCTCGCCCTGCAACACCTGGATGATCTCGTACGACAGCTTGTTCACGTCGTCCGGTGACAGCGCCTGGAACAGCGGCTTGAAGCCGTTGAACAGCACGGTCAGGTCCAGCGCCGGCTTGGTGTGGTCCAGCGGGATCGTGCCGCCCGCCGGCAGCACCGCGTTCGGGTCGCCGGCGCCCGGCTCCAGCGCGATGTAGCGCTGGCCGACCAGGTTGCGGTACTTGATCGTCGCGGTCACCGACGCCGGCAGCTTGTGCCCGCCGTCGATGGAGAACGACACCTGCGCCTGGCGGCGGTCCACCACCTGGATGCCGTCCACCGAGCCGACCCGGACGCCCGCGATGCGCACGTCGTCGCCCACGTTGAGCGACGTGACGTCGCTGAACCGGGCCGAGTAGTCGCTGGCCGAGCGCAGGTCGATGTTGGCGATGGTGAGCGCGAGCAGGCTGGTGGCCAGCACGGTGATCACCATGAAGATGATCAGCTTGGTCAGCGGCCCGGCGATGCCCCTCACTTGAGCGTCACCTCCGAGTCCCGGTAGAGCGGGCCGACCAGCAGGCCGCTGGCGCCGGGCACGTCGTTGGGGGCCAGGCCCATCGACGGTCCGAGCAGCAGGGAGAGCATGTCCAGCTCCTGGTTCGAGTTGGGCAGGCCGAGCGACGCCGACTGGGTGATGGTGGACGTGGCGGTGCCGGCGGGCAGGATGCCGTCGTTGGTGCTGCGGGCCGGCGTCGGCGCCTTGGAGCCGTCCTTGATCGGGCCGTCCGGCGGGTACTGCGGGAACGGGTTCGGCGCGGGCACCAGGTCGTAGCAGCGCGGGCCGCGCTTGTCGGAGTAGCGCGGCTCGTCCTGGTTGGGCACGTACTTGCCGCGGTTGGCGGTGATCTCCAGGGTGATGTGCAGGCCCGGGTTGCTGGTGCCCTTGCCGAAGGCCTGCTCGATGCGCGGCGCGAAGCCGGCCATCTGCTTGAACAGGCACTGGTACTCGGGCGCGTACTTGGCCAGCACGTCCAGCGTCGGCTTGGCCGTGGCCACCAGGTTGATCAGGTTGTTCTTGTTGGCGTACAGGAAGTTCGTCAGGTCACCGCTGGCGGTCGTCACCGACGCGTACAGGTTGGCCAGGTTCTGCTTCTGGTCGACCAGCGTCTTGCTCGTCGTGGTGAGGTCCGACAGGGCGTTGATCAGATCCGGCGCGGCCTTGGTGTAGGTGTTCGACAGCGACGCCAGCTTCTTGATGTCGGCGTCCAGGTCGGGCAGCGACGGGTTCAGCTGTCCCAGGTAGGAATCCAGCTGCACCAACGTCTTTCCCAGCTCCTCGCCGCGACCGGACAGCGCCTGGTCGATGGCGGTCAGCGTGGTCGCGAGCTTTTCCGGCTGCACGGCCTGCAGAACCGGCATCAGGTCGTCGAGCACCCGCTCCAGTTCGATGGCCGAGCTGGACCTGTCCTGCCCGATGACGTCGCCGGCCGCGATCGACCGCGACGAGGGATCGTTGGGCAGCACCAGATCCACGTACCGCTCGCCGAACAGCGTCTTGGGCAGCAGCTGCGCCGTCACATTGGACGGGATCAGGTTCACCTTGTCCGGCTGCAGCGCGAGGGCGAGCTGCGCACCGTCCCCTGTGGACGTGATCGAGGAGACCTCGCCGACGATCAGGCCGCGCACCTTCACGTCCGACTGGGTCTGCAACTGGTTGCCGACGTGGTCGGTGCGCAGCAACACCGTGACGGATTTGGTGAAAGTGCCCGCATACGTGGCGATGCAGAACCACACGATCAACGCGATGACCGCGATGAACGCGACGCCCATGAGCCTGCGCCTGGCGACCCTCATCCGGCGATCCTCACCGTCGTCGTGGTGCCCCAGATCGCCAGGCTCAGGAAGAAGTCCAGCAGGCTGGTGGTGACGATCGCGGTCCGCACCGCGCGGCCGACCGCCACGCCGACGCCGGCCGGGCCGCCGGTCGCCCGGTAGCCGTAGAAGCAGTGCACCAGAATGATCACCACGCTGAAGACGAGCACCTTGCCGAATGACCAGAGCACGTCGACCGGTGGCAGGAACAGGTTGAAGTAGTGGTCGTAGGTGCCGGCGGACTGCCCGTACACCTCAACGGTGATCGTGCGCGCGGCCACGTACGAGGTCAGCAGGCCGATCACGTACAGCGGGATGACCGCGATGAAGCCGGCGATGATCCGCGTGGTGACCAGGAACGGCAGGCTCGGCACGCCCATCACCTCGAGCGCGTCGATCTCCTCGGAGATGCGCATCGCGCCCAGCTGCGCGGTGAAGCCGGAGCCGACGGTCGCCGACAGCGCCAGGCCCGCCACCAGCGGCGCGATCTCCCGGGTGTTGAAGTACGCGGAGACGAAGCCGGCGAACGCCGAGGTGCCGATCTGGTTCAGCGCGGCGTAACCCTGAAGGCCGACAACGGTTCCGGTGAACACCGACAGGCCGACCATGACGCCGATGGTGCCGCCGATGACGGCCAGCGCGCCGCTGCCGAAGCTCACCTCGGCCAGCAGCCGCAGCAGTTCCTTGAAGTAGCGGGTGACCGTGCGCGGCGTCCAGGCCAGGGCCTTGATGTAGAAGGCCAACTGGTCGCCGAAGTTGTCCAAAGTCTCGAGTGGACGGTTCACCGCACGTCGCATCGAAGCCACGGTCACATCCCCTTCGCCGGAACCAGCTGGAGATAGATCGTGGTGAGCACGAAGTTCACGAAGAACAGCAGCAGGAACGTGATGACCACGGACTGGTTCACCGCGTCGCCGACGCCCTTCGGTCCGCTGCCCGGGTTCAGTCCGCGGTAGGCGGCCACGATGCCGGCCAGGAAACCGAAGATGACCGCCTTGATCTCGCTGATCCACAGGTCGGGCAGCTGGGCCAGGGCGGAGAAGCTGGCCAGGTAGGCGCCGGGCGTGCCGCCCTGCAGGATCACGTTGAAGAAGTAGCCGCCGAGCACGCCGACCACGCTGACCATTCCGTTGAGCAGCAACGAGATCAGCATGGACGCGAGCACCCGCGGCACCACCAGGCGCTGGATCGGCGAGACGCCCAGCACCTCCATGGCGTCGATCTCGTCGCGGATCTTGCGAGAACCGAGGTCCGCGCAGATCGCCGAGCCGCCGGCCCCGGCGATCAGCAGCGCCGTCACGATCGGGCTGGCCTGCTGGATGATCGCCAGCACCGACGCCGCGCCGGTGAACGACTGCGCGCCGATCTGCCGGGTCAGCGAGCCGAGCTGCAGCGCGATCACCGCGCCGAACGGGATCGACACCAGCGCCGTCGGCAGGATCGTGACGCTGGCGATGAACCAGCACTGCTGGATGAACTCGCGGACCTGGAACGGGCGGCGGAACACCATGCGGGTGGTGTCCAGGCCGAGCGCGAACAGCTTGCCGGTCTCCCGCAGCGCCCCGGCGCCGGGGAAGTTGGCCGTTGGTGCGGTCACTTCTCACCGCCCCGGCGCAGCCAGCCCCGCTTGCGCCCCGGTTCGGGGGCGGGGGCGGGCGCGTCGTCGGAGGTCAGCGCGCCGGACTGCGGCTGCCATTCGCTCTCCGGCAGGTTCGCGGTGCGCGGGTACGGTGTGGGCCGCGGTGTCTGGCCCAGAGGTTGATCGGCCCGGGCCTGGTTCGCGGTGGAGATCTGCACCGGCGGCTGGGTCTGGGTGACGCCCGCGCCGGCGAACACGCCGTAGTGCTGCTGCTCCTCGCGGGTCAGGCTGTTGATGATCGCGTCCTGGGCCGACGGCGGCAGCGTGTGCAGGATCTGCATCACGCGGTCCTTGCGCCGCTCGACGGCCTTGCGGATCGGCAGGCCCGGGGTCGGCTCCAGCTGCGGCACGATGCCGGTGCCGCCGCCGCCCTTCGGGCCGCCGAGCGGGCCGGACGAGCCGCCCGCCCGCAGCGCCGCCAGCTCGGCGGCGGCCTGGCCGGCGTCCTTCTCCTCGCTCATGCCGATCGGGCCCTCGCGCCGGCCCATCAGGAACTGCTCGACGACCGGCTCGGTCGAGGTCAGCAGCACCTCGCGGGGGCCGAACATGACCAGTTCGCGGCGGAACAGCATGCCGATGTTGTCCGGCACGGTGCGGGCGGTGCCGATGTCGTGCGTGACGATCAGGAACGTGGCGTCGATCTGCGCGTTGAGGTCGACGATCAGCTGGTTCAGGTACGCGACGCGGACCGGGTCGAGACCCGAGTCGGGCTCGTCGAACAGGATGATCTCGGGGTCCAGCACCAGCGCGCGGGCCAGGCCGGCGCGCTTGCGCATACCGCCGGAGATCTCGCCGGGCAGCTTCTTCTCGGCCCCGATGAGGCCGACCATCTCCATCTTCTCCAGCACGATGCGCCGGATTTCCGCTTCGCCCTTCTTGGTGTGCTCGCGCAGCGGGAAGGCGATGTTGTCGAACAGGTTCATCGAGCCGAACAGGGCGCCGTCCTGGAACAGCACGCCGAACAGCTTGCGCACGTCGTAGAGCTTGTGTTCGGAGCAGCGCACGATGTCGGTGCCGGTGATGACGATCCGGCCGTGTTCCGGCTTGAGCAGGCCGACCAGCGACTTGAGGAAGACCGACTTGCCGGTGCCCGACGGACCGAGCAGGACGCTGATCTCGCCGGGAGGCAGGGTCAGCGAAACGTCCCGCCAGATGGTCTGCTTGCCGAAGGACTTCGACAGCCCCTCGACGACCACCTCGACGCCCATCCGCACCTCCTCGTGCCCCGAATTACTCCGAGTGCGAATTGTGCACCCCACAGCGCTGCGACGCCGTGGGACGTCGTCACCCTGGTGCAACGACCACGGACGGCGAAGGTTACTGGCGAGTTTCCTCCGAACGGGAACCCGTTGCCGAGCCGTTATGGTCCGGATGCAGCAGAGGCGGCCACCCTAACGGGTGACCGCCTCTGCGGGGAACAGCTGTGGAGCTACGAGATCACTTGAGGGTGATCTTGGCGCCCGCGGCCTCGAGCTTCTCCTTGGCGGCCTCGGCGGCCTCCTTGGCGACCTTCTCCAGGACCGGCTTCGGAGCGGACTCGACCAGCTCCTTGGCCTCCTTCAGGCCCAGGCCCGAGACGACCTCGCGGACGACCTTGATGACCTGGATCTTCTTGTCGCCGGCCGACTCCAGCACGACGTCGAACTCGTCCTGCTCCTCGGCGGCCTCGGCCGGAGCGGCGCCCGGGGCGGCGGCAGCGGCGACGGCGACCGGCGCCGCGGCGGTGACCTCGAAGGTCTCCTCGAACTGCTTCACGAACGCGGACAGCTCCAGGAGGGTCATCTCCTTGAAGGCGTCGAGCAGCTCGTCGGTGGTGAGCTTGGCCATGATGGCGTTCCTTCCTTACTCAATACGTGGCCGCCATGCAGGCGGGGTGGTGGCTTGGGTTGGTCAGCCCTCGGCCGGAGCCTCGGCTGCCTTCTTCTCCTGCAGGGCGGCGGCCAGGCGGGCGACCTGCGAGGCAGGCGCCTGGAACAGGCCGGCGGCCTTGGCCAGGTTGCCCTTCATGGCGCCGGCGAGCTTGGCCAGCAGCACCTCACGGGACTCGAGGTCGGCGATCCTGCTGACCTCGTCGACCGTGAGCGGCTTGCCGTCCATGTAGCCGCCCTTGACGACAAGGGCCTTGTTGTCCTTCGCGAAGTCACGCAGCGCCTTGGCCGCGTCGACCGGCTCGCCCTCGATGAACGCGATGGCGGTCGGGCCGACGAGCAGGCTCTCGAGACCCTCGACGCCAGCGTCCTCGGCGGCACGCTTGACCAGGGTGTTCTTCGCGACGGTGTACGTGGTGCCCTTGCCGAGAGCGCGCCGCAGCACGGTGAGCTGCGCCATGGACAGCCCGCGGTACTCGGTGACAACCGCGGCCGAGCTGGCCCGGAACTTCTCCGAGATCTCAGCAACGGCGGTGACCTTGCTTGGCTTCGCCATGGTCGCCTCCTCTCTGCTTGGTAGCGGGGAACCCGCGAACACATCGCCGCGGGCGACCGCCGGAGGAGGTCCGAACAAGAGAAAACGCCCCTGCGCAGAGCGGCACGGGGCGTACACCATCATAGGCACGGCGAACCGTGCGGATACAGCAGCCTCGTCCTCCTGCGCGGGCCGCCCGCTCTCGCGGGACCTTCGTCTGGGCACGCCAGACACCAGCGGTCTTCGGTGGAACTGGGACCAGGGTAGCAACCCGGTGCCCGTAACTCCAAAACGCTAGCCTTGACCGGTGGCGAAGGAGCGGCGGCGGCGCGCGTACCTCCCGGCCGGCATCGTGATCCTGGCGGTGCTCGGCGGCGGTCAGTACTACCTGTCCAACATCTTCGCCCCTGCCGACACCGGCTCCGGCGGCAACGGCGGCACCGGCGGCGTGCCCGGCGCGGACGTCCCGCTGCACGGGCCGGCCAATCCCGCGTACGCGGTGAGTTCCGTATACGCGGCGGTCGGCAACGACGACCCCGGCAAGGTCTGCCAGAGCGTGCTGGGAGGCATCGGCGGCGTGCACTTCGCGGGCTCGTTCAGCACCACCAGCTGCGAGGACGCAGTGCACAAGGAGCACAAGAAGGTCACCGACAGCGAGACCTACGCCAGCATCACCGTGCCACTGGGGGCCATCCACGAGGAAGGCACATCCTCCGCGACGGTGTACTCCTGCGCGATGCCCATCAGCGGCGGCGACCCGCTCGGGACGTTCGTGCTCACCCGCACCGACAACGGCTGGATCATCGTCGACAACAAACCCGATCCGGGCCCCTGCCCGCCGGCCGACAGCCACTGAAAAGGGCCGCACCCCTGGCGGGATGCGGCCCTTCTGCTCAGCTACTTCGCACTCAGGCGCTGGCCTCGTCGGTCAGCATGTTGCGGGTGCGGTTCGGGTCGACCGGGATGCCGGGGCCCATGGTGGTGGAGAAGGTGACCTTCTTCAGGTACCGGCCCTTGGCGGCGGACGGCTTGGCCCGCAGCACCTCGTCCAGCGCGGCCGCGTAGTTCTCCACCAGTTTGTCGGTGTCGAACGAGGCCTTGCCGATCACCAGGTGCAGGTTGGCCTGCTTGTCCACCCGGAAGTTGATCTTGCCGCCCTTGATGTCGGTGATCGCCTTGGCGACCGCCGGCGTCACGGTGCCGGTCTTCGGGTTCGGCATCAGGCCACGGGGGCCGAGGATGCGGGCGATGCGACCGACCTTCGCCATCTGGTCGGGCGTCGCGATCGCGGCGTCGAAATCGAGCCAGCCACCCTGGATACGCTCGATCAGGTCGTCGCTGCCGACGGCGTCCGCACCGGCGGCCTCGGCCTCAGCGGCCTTGTCGCCGGTCGCGAACACGATCACCCGCGCGGTCTTGCCGGTGCCGTGGGGCAGGTTGACGGTGCCACGAACCATCTGGTCGGCCTTGCGGGGGTCGACACCGAGACGGATCGCGACCTCGACGGTGGCGTCCAGCTTGACCTTGGAGGTCTCCTTCGCCAGGTTGGCGGCCTCGAGCGGCGAGTACAGCCGCTCCCGGTCCACCAGCTCGGCGGCCTGACGGTAGGCCTTGCTGCGCTTCATGTTCCTGTTCCTTCGTGGATCAGTAGTGGTTGTGAGCTGCGCCCAGCTCTCCCACGCTGTCTAAAAGAGTGAGGGTGGTTCAGCCTTCGACCGTGATGCCCATGGAGCGGGCGGTGCCGGCGATGATCTTCGCCGCCTGGTCCAGGTCGTCGGCGTTGAGGTCGGTCATCTTGGTCTGGGCGATCTCGCGCACCTGGTCCCAGCTGACCTTGGCGACCTTGGTCTTGTGCGGCTCGCCGCTGCCCTTCTCCACACCGGCGGCCTTGAGCAGCAGCTTCGCGGCCGGCGGGGTCTTGAGCTTGAAGTCGAACGAGCGGTCCTCGTACACGGAGATCTCGACCGGCACGACGCTGCCACGCTGCGACTCGGTCGCGGCGTTGTACGCCTTGCAGAACTCCATGATGTTGACGCCGTGCTGGCCGAGCGCCGGGCCGACGGGCGGCGCCGGGTTGGCGAGACCGGCCTTGATCTGCAGCTTGATGATCGCTGCGAGCTTCTTCTTCTTGGGTGGCATTTCGGGTTTCCTGTTATTCGTGTGGTTCCGCGCGGGGGCCCTGCCCGCCACCCGCGTGGCTGCTCGGCTCCCTGCCGGGAACCGGTCAGATCTTGGAGACCTGGGTGAACGACAGCTCGACCGGCGTCTCGCGACCGAAGATCGACACGAGCACCTTCAGCTTCTGGCCGTCCGCGTTGACCTCGCTGATGGTAGCCGGCAGCGTGGCGAACGGGCCGTCCATGACGGTGACGGACTCGCCGACCTCGAAGTCGACCTCGACGGTGGGCTTGGCCACGGCGGCGGCCGTCTTCTTGCCGCCCTCCTGCTTGGCCGCGTCCTGCTCGACCTGCGGGAGCAGGAACTTGAGCACGTCGTCGAGGGTGAGCGGGGACGGCTTGGAGGTGGCGCCGACGAACCCGGTGACACCGGGGGTGTTGCGCACCGCGCTCCAGGACGCGTCGTTCAGTTCCATCCGGACCAGGATGTAGCCGGGCAGCACCTTGCGCTGCACCTGCTTGCGCTGGCCGTTCTTGATCTCGGTGACTTCCTCGGTGGGCACCTCGACCTGGAAGATGTAGTCCTCCATGTCCAGGGTCTGGATGCGCGTCTCGAGGTTGGTCTTGACCTTGTTCTCGTAACCGGCGTACGAGTGCACGACGTACCAGTCGCCGGGGGCGTGCCGCAGCGCGGCCCGCATCTCCTCGGCGGGGTCCATGTCCTCGTCGACGGCCGCGACGGCCTGCTCGTCGCTGTCCTCGGACTCCTCGGACTCGACCTGCTCGACCTCGTTCTCCTCGGCCACGTCCAGGTCGGACTCGACGGCGGCGTCGTCGCCGGGCACGGCGTCGAGGTCCTGCTCGTCGACGTCCGGCAGCTCCTGGCCGGCGGCGGCGCCGTTCTCGGAGGTCACAGCTGGGTCTCGCTTCCTCTCGTGCGTCAGTGTCCGGTCGCTCATGCCGGCGACCGGTGGCCCCGCACCCGTTCGGCTACTTGCCGAACAGGAAGGCCACGCCCTGGAAGAAGGCGTAGTCCAGACCGAAGACCAACGCCACCATCACGGCCACGAACACCAGCACGACGATCGTGTACGTCAGCAGGTTCTTGCGCGTCGGCCAGATGACCTTGCGCAATTCGGCGACGACCTCGCGGAGGAAGCGACCGAGGCGCTTGAAGACGTTGGGCCGCTTGGCCTTGCGGTCCCGCGACGCCGTCTCGAGGCCCTGCTCGCGCTTCGACTGCGTGGTCCTGCCGGTGCTGCTGACAACCTTGGCCGAGTCGGCCTTGGCCGACTCAGTCTGGTCGCTACCGGTCTCCGGCGCGACCTGGCGTGCGGAGGCGCGGCGCTCGCGTCGCGCTGCGGCGGTGACCGGACGAGCAGCGCCTTCGCGCTTCTCCGTCCGCTCCTGCTCGCGGTCCTCGCTCACGCCATCCTCCGCTCACCAAAAGCTTCGATGCAGGGGCGACAGGACTTGAACCTGCAACCTGCGGTTTTGGAGACCGCTGCTCTGCCAGTTGAGCTACACCCCTCTGAGGCCGTCCTCCGCCGTCCCACGGACTCCGTGGGAACAGGCTTCATCACGTCCCGGCCCCGAGAGTCTACGGCACGAATGGGTGGTCACTGCAACCGCACTGGTCAACAGCGGTGTTCGGGCCCCCCCGGACGCAAATTCGATGGGTGGCGTCTGCCACCATGAAGGCCATGGCAGCCCCCGAAGCTCCCCCTGTCAACACCCCCGCGGCACGCCGCCGGGTCTCCGCCCGCATCGGCGGCATCGCCGAGTCCGCCACCCTCGCGGTGGACGCGAAGGCGAAGGCGCTCAAGGCGGCGGGCCGGCCGGTGATCGGATTCGGCGCAGGCGAACCCGACTTCCCCACGCCCGACGCGATCGTCGAGGCGGCCGCGGCGGCGACCCGCGACCCCCGCAACCACCGCTACACGCCGGCGGCCGGCCTGCCCGAGCTGCGCGAGGCGGTGGCGGCCAAGACCGCCCGCGACAGCGGCTACCAGGTGCAGCCGAGCCAGGTGCTGATCACCAACGGCGGCAAGCAGGCCGTGTACCAGGCGTTCGCGACGCTGCTCGACCCCGGCGACGAGGTCATCATGCCGGCGCCGTACTGGACCACCTACCCGGAGGCGATCACGCTCGCCGGCGGCGTCCCGGTGCAGGTCACCGCGGACGAGTCGACCGGCTACCTGGTCACCGTCGAGCAGCTGGAGGCGGCCCGCACGCCGCGCACCAAGGTGCTGCTGTTCGTGTCGCCGTCCAACCCGACCGGCGCCGTCTACGACCGCGAGCAGACCGAGGCGATCGGCCGTTGGGCGCTGGAGCACGGCATCTGGGTGGTCACCGACGAGATCTACGAGCACCTGGTCTACGACGGCGCGCAGGCGCACTCGCTGCCGGTGCTGGTGCCCGAGCTGGCCGACACCACCGTCGTGCTCAACGGCGTGGCCAAGACGTACGCGATGACCGGCTGGCGGGTGGGCTGGATGATCTCCCCGGCCGACGTCACCAAGGCCGCCGCGAACCTGCAGTCGCACCTGTCCTCGAACGTGTGCAACGTGGCGCAGCGCGCCGCGCTGGCGGCCGTGTCCGGTCCGCTGGACGCCGTGCACGAGATGCGCGCCGCGTTCGACCGGCGCCGCAAGACCATGGTCGAGCTGCTGTCGGCCATCCCGGGGGTCACCTGCCCAACGCCGCAGGGCGCGTTCTACGCGTACCCGTCGGTGAAGGGCATACTCGGCAAGGAGCTGCGCGGCCAGCGCCCGCAGACCAGCGTCGAGCTGGCGGCCCTGGTGCTGGAGCACGCCGAGGTGGCCGTGGTGCCCGGTGAGGCGTTCGGCACCCCCGGTTACTTCCGGCTCTCCTACGCCCTCGGCGACGACGACCTGGTCACCGGCGTCAACCGGATGGGCGACCTGCTCCGCGAGGCCAAGTAACCCTCCGCAGCACCTTTCGTTCGGAACGGACCATTCCTCAACTCGGAGTTGAGGAATGGTCCGTTCCCAGCGTCACTCGATCGGACTAGCCGAGCCGGACCATGGCCGTCGGCCGGCCGAGCACGCTCTGGCCCTCGAAGGAGACGGTGATCGCCACCTTGGCGGTGCCGTCCTCGCTCACGTCGGTGACCTTGCCGGTGATCTCCAGCAGCGCGCCCTCGCCGTCGTTGGGCACGGGCACCGGCCGGGTGAACTTGGTGGTGGTCTCCACGATCGCGCCCGGGTCGCCGACCCAGTCGCTGACGAGTTCGTTGGCCAGCGCCATGGTCAGCATGCCGTGGGCGATGACCCCGGGCAGGCCGACCTCGTTCGCGAACTTCTCGTTCCAGTGGATGGGGTTGAAGTCCAGCGACGCGCCCGCGTAGCGGACGAGGTTGTCACGGGTGACGCGGACCTGCTTGGCCGGCAGCTCGTCGCCCTTGGTGACCTTGGATGCGGGCACCCTGCTCATCACGCGTCCTCCCCGCGGGCCACCAGCAGCCCGGTCGACGTGCACACGGATTCGCCGTCCTCGGTGGTGATCTCGGCGCGGATGGTGAGGAAGTCGTTGCCCATCCGGGTCTGCACGTCGTCCACGTGCACGACGCTGACCAGCCGGTCGCCGGCGACCATGGGCCGGTGGTGGACGAAGGTCTGCGAGCCGTGCACCACCCGGCTGTAGTCCAGGCCCAGCTCGGGGTCGTCGACGACGATCGAGGTGGACTTCATGGAGATGACCGTGGCGAACGTCGGCGGCGCGATCACGTCAGCGTAGCCGGCGGCCCGCGCGGCCGCCGGGTCGCGGTGCAGCGGGCTGGTGGCTCCCACCGCGTCGGCGAACTCGCGGATCTTCTCGCGGCCTACCTCGTACACGTCACCCGGCGGGTAGCTGCGTCCTGTGAACGACTTGTCCAGTGGCACCGGGCCAGGTTAGAACGCGGAGAGGCCGCCCCGAGCATGCGGGGCGGCCTCTCACGAGCTGAAGCTGTGCGTCAGCGGGTTTCCTTGTGGGCACGGTGCGTGCCGCAGTTCGGGCAGAACTTCTTGATCTCCAGGCGGTCCGGGTCGTTCCGGCGGTTCTTCCTGGTGATGTAGTTGCGGTGCTTGCACTCCTCGCACGCGAGGGTGATCTTCGGTCGCACGTCGGTCGCAGCCACGGGGCACCTCTCCTGTCTCTAGTCCCCCGTGCCGGGGGTCTGGGGCGCGGGCCCCAGTGTAATGGCGGAACGACCCGGCTCAGCGAAGCTGAGCGCACGCCCCCATCGAGTAGCGATGGCCGGACTTGAACCGGCGACACAGCGATTATGAGTCGCTTGCTCTACCAACTGAGCTACACCGCCTTACACGCAGAGCAGCCGCGATGCCTTGAAGCTGAGCACCGCGGCGATCTCTGGAGCCCCAATACGGAATCGAACCGTAGACCTTCTCCTTACCATGGAGACGCTCTGCCGACTGAGCTATTGGGGCCTGCTCTTGCGGAGCGATTAGAACTCTAGCCTATGACCCCCGCGATCACGAAATCGGGGGGCCACCGCCGACCTGCGTCAACTGACCAACGTGAGGACCGTCTCATCCCGCAGGCCCCGGGCCCGGATCGTGCGGGCCCGCAGCCAGGCCTCGAAGCGCTCCTCGGACAGCGGCCGGGAGATCAGGTAGCCCTGCGCGACGTCGCAGCCCATGCTGACGAGCTGCTCGCGGGCCGAGTCCTCCTCGACGCCCTCGGCCACCACCGTCAGGCCCAGCGAGTGCCCCAGCTCGACGATGGCCCGCACCACGGCCATGTCCGACAGGTCGGTGCCCATGCCGAGCACGAACGACTTGTCGATCTTCACCTCGTCCACCGGCAGCTGCCGCAGGTAGGCCAGCGACGAGTAGCCGGTGCCGAAGTCGTCCACGGCCAGCGTCACGCCCATCGCGTGCAGCCGCCGCAGCACCGGCAGCGCCCGCTCCGGGTCGGACATGACGCCGGACTCGGTCAGCTCGAAGGTGAGCAGCTGCGGCGGCACGTCGTAGCGGCGCAGCGCCTCGGCGACCAGGTCCGGGAAGTTGGCGTCGGCCAGGTTGCGCACGGACAGGTTGACCGCGGTGGACATCCGCAGCCCCCGGTCCAGCCACGACCGCACCCGCTGCAGGCCCTGCTCCATCACGAACGAGGTGAGCGCGTCGACGAGGCCGGTGGCCTCCACGGCGGGCACGAACTCGTCCGGGTCGAGCGGACCGAACTCGGGGTGCCGCCACCGCACCAGTGCCTCGACGCCGACCACCTGCCGGCTCGGCAGCGCGATCTTCGGCTGGTAGTGCACGGTGACCTGGCCGGTCTCCAGCGCCTGCCGGAACTGGGTGACCAGTTGGAAGCGCCGCAGGAAGATCTGGCCCATGCTCGGCGCGTAGCCACGCACCGGGTCGCTGCCGCTGTGCGCGGCCTGCACGGCGACGTCGGCGCGCTGCAGCAGCGTGTCGACGTCGAGCGTGTCGTCGCCGTCCTCGGTGGTGTTGGAGACGTAGCCGATCAGCGCGCTGGCTTCCACGGTCAGCTTGTCCACCGGGTACGGCATGGACAGCCCCGCGCGCAGCTTCTCGCCGATCTCCTGCGCCTGCTCGTGGGTGTGGTCGACGAGCAGCGCCGCGAAGGAGCCGCCCTCCAGCCGCGCCAGCGGCACCTCGTTACCGAGGGCGTCGCGCAGCCGGCGGCTCGCGGCGAGCACCATGCGGTCGCCCCAGGCGTAGCCGAGGGCGTCCGCCACGCCGGACATCACGTCCAAATCGATGCGCATAACAACGCACGCGTCGTCGCCGCGCACGGGATCGCCGGCGACCTCGCGGAAGCCGGTGCGGTTGAGCAACCCGGTCAGCGGGTCGTGGTACGCGTGGTGACGCAGCCGCCCGACCAGGCGGCGGTTGTCCATGGCGGTGGCGAGGTGGCTGGACAGCGTGCGCAGCAGCCGCACGTCGGCACTGCCGAAGCCACGCCAGCGGCTGAGCCGGTCGTGCACCTCCATGGCGCCGAGCGGCTGGCTCGCGCCGCGCAGCGGCACCACCAGCACCTCGTAGACGCCGCGGCGGCGCAGCGCCTCCTGCACGTCGTCGGCGGCGTCGGACAGCTTGAAGTAGCGCACGTGGTTGCCGGCGAGCTGCAGGATCGGGTCGTCGCGGTCCAGGTCGGCGTCGTCGGGCAGCGGCACCCCGGCGACGAGCTTGCGCACGTCGTCGGCGGCGTCCATCTTCAGGTGCAGCACCACGCGCTTGGCGTTGAGCTGGTCGCGGATGCGCTCCACGATGGCCTGCCAGTCGGCGGGGTCCTCCGGCGGCAGCACGTTGGTCAGCACCGACGCCTTGTTCATGACGTCCTGGCCGGAGCGCGCCACGTTGAGGCTGACGTCGGACAGCGTCTCCAGGTCACGCTGCTCGCGCAGCAGCCCGGAGTACGCCCGGTACAGCGCCACCATCGAGGCCGCGAGCAGGGTGGCCAGCAGCCAGCCCCACGGCGCGGTGTTGACCAGCACGTACGCGACCAGGCCGACGGTGACGTTCATCAGGCAGACGACCAGCGAGCGCAGGCCCAGCCGGGCCGCGGAGGGCATCCGCAGCTCGCCGCCGAGCACGTGCATTGCTCCCAGGCCGAGAGCCGTGCTGACCAGGGGCGACGTGAGCACGCCCAGCGCCGCGGCGGCCCACACCGGCATCGCGGCGAAGTCGCTGGTCAGCAGGTAGAAGACGGCGTACGGGATCGCCACCTCGAGGCACATGATGCCGACGTGGTAGCTGAGGTGGCGCAGCTTGTGCCGGCTGATCTGCACGCCGAGGCCGGCGACCAGGTAGGCGGCCAGCACGACCTCGAACGGAACCGTGACCAGGCCGAGCACGAGCGGGATCTCGGCGAAGGAGATCGTCCAGCTGATCTGCCGGACGTCGAAGTCGATGGACAGCTGCTCGGACAGCAGGAAGCCGACGGCGAGCAGCGGGCCGGCGATCAGCAGCTGCTCGGGTTGCGGGTGGTCGACGTGACCGAGGAGCACTGCCGCCGTGACGCCGACGCCGATCAGCAGGACCGCCGCGGAGAACAGGCGGTAGCGCCGGGTACGCTGTGGATCAAGCTGCGCGCGAACCGGCGGACGTGGCACCTCGGGATGGACGGCACGGCGGTGGTCGGTCATCCACCCTCCTTGTCGGGCCACGCAGACAGGGCGCCTTCCCCCTGTCGACACTCCTGCCGGTGGTGTCTTGGCACGACCGAGGGGCCCCGACCGCTCCGGAACCCCTCCATCCGCAGTTTACCCCGGTTGAGCGAGTGTGGCCCGTCCAGTTGACGAAGGCAACACTCCCAGTGAACAGTTTGGCGTCGGAAAGAGCAATTTGCACGTCCAACCGGCCTCTTGAAACGATTAAGCGGACAAAACGCCGGCAAAACGGACACTCGGATGCGTCGATCACACCCCGTGTCGATCACCGTCAGTAATGGCCGCGACTTCGCCCCGTCGCCGGTGTTGGATGACTCCGCGTGGACATCGATGTCGAGCGGCAGCACGCCGCGCGCCTGGCCCTGCTCGATCCGCTGCTGCCGGCCGACCCACCGCTGTCCGGGGACCTGATCGACACCGTCGGTGCACTGGGCGCGCCCGCGTTCCAGGAGGTCGACTCCGAAGCACTCGACGCCACCTGGGGCCCGCTGCGCCGGCACACGCTGACCGTGCGACTGGCCGGCGCCGACCTCGGGCCGCTGCTCGACCGCTGGGAGGAGCACCTGGCCAAGGTCGTCACTCCCGGCGACGACGACTGCGCCGCCCAGATCTCGTGGCCGAGCCGGGACACCTCCGCCGTGCTCGCCCTCGTCCGCCACGGCTTCGCCCCGCTCGTCACCACCGCCGTCCGCCGCGCAGGCTCGTTCGGCCCGGCGCCGACCGTGCCCGGCCTCATCATCCGCCACGCCACGAAGGCGGACTTGGCAGCGTGTGTGGCACTAGATCTGGAAGTCGTTCGCTACGACTCCCAGTTCGGGGCCCTCACCGAACGCCCCTCCACCGAGTCCGGCCTCCGCCGGAACATGGCCGAGATGATCGACCGGGAGCAGCCCTGCATCTGGCTGGCCGAGGTCTCCGACCGCCCCGTCGGCATCGTCACTGTCGACCTGCCGCCCCACTCCGACTGGATCGCCGGCCGCACCTCCGCCGCCCCCGCCGCCTACCTCGGTCTCGGCGGCGTCCGCTCCGACACCCGCGGCGCCGGCATCGGCTCCGCCCTCGTCAGCCACGTCCACCGCGAGCTGGACGCCGCCGGCATCGCCGTCACGCTCCTGCACTACTGCGTCGCCAACCCCCGCTCCGTGCCGTTCTGGTCCCTGCACGGCTACCGTCCACTCTGGACCAGCTGGAACCGCCGGCCGGCCATTCGCGCCTGACCGCGCCGCCGCTTCGCACGGCCACGCCTACCTGCCCGTCAGCGCCTTCACCATGGGGGCGGCCGCCTCGAACTCGCGGTCCGACACGACCAAATAGGACAGTCCGAGCCGTTCTCGTCGCCGGTGCGCGAGCTCCACGACGTGGTCGAGCGGGCCCAGGAACTTCGCCGGCATGTCCTCGACAAGGTCCGCGGCGCCGGCGCCCCAGCCGCGTTCGATCGCGAAGCGCTCCGCCGCCACGCGCGGGTCGTCGGACAGCTCCACCGACACCACCGCGCTGATCTCCACGTCGCGGCCCTCGGCGCGAACCAAGTCCGCCTTCGTTGCGAATGCGGCACCAAGTCGCTCCTCCATGGCGTCGGAAATCGTCCCGCCCGGCAATGCCTTGGCCAGGATTCCGACCGTGTCCGCCTCCCGGCCGGCCAGCCGCAGCATCCGTGGACTGCCCGCCCCGACCAGCAGCCGGGGCACCCGCTCGACCGGCGGGAAGTTCGTCACGCCGTCCACCCGGTAGTGCTCGCCCTCGAAGCGGACTTCCTTGCCCGCGAACAACTCCTTCAGCACCCGCACCGACTCCTCCAGCCGTCCGACCCGCACCCCGGCCCGGTCGAAGGCCATGCCCGCCGCCTCGTACTCGACGCGTAGCCAACCCGCGCCCAGTCCCAGCTCGAAGCGGCCACCCGACAGCTGCTGCAGCGTCGCCGCCTCCTTGGCCAGCATCACCGGATGCCGATAGTCGTTGTCCAGCACCAGGGTTCCCACCCCCAGCCGGCTCGTCGCGCCCGCCGCCGCGGCCAGGGCGATCAGCGGTGCCACCTGTTCCCCGAACGGCTCCGGCACGAAGTGGTCGCGCAGCAACACGGTGTCGTAGCCCAGTTCCTCGGCCCGACGCGCGGTCGCCACGACCGCATCGACGCTGCCCGCCGTCTCCGCCAACACTCCGAATCGAAAAGCGCTCATGCACCGATCCTCGCCACCCCGAGGGACCCGTGCTGGCGGCTTTCGGCCGTCGCGTTCCACCCCCGACTTGACACGCCTCGACCTGCGGATCCAGCCCCAAAGCAAGATCGCCGAATCGCGCCTTCAGCGCGGCCAACGACGTCCCGCCTAGCGTGGCCGCACAGGGAGGTCACCCATGCGCACAAGCGTCCAAGTCAGGGGCGAAGAAGAGATAGGAGACCGCAGCTACGCGGTCCACGTCCAGATGGACACCGACTTGTCCGTCACCGTCCAACTAGAGGCCCAGCTGCCCGACGGCGCCGTGGTCGCCGAGGGCAGTTTCATCCTGCCGGTCACCGATCTGATCGCCGCCGGCCAACTCATCGAGGCCACCCTGCGGGGCCTGGCCACCGTGCGCGGCGGCGGCCGCGTGTCGTCGAAATCGCGCCAGGCGCCGGCCAATGCCGGCACGCCGTGGAGTTCCGAGCAGGACGACGAACTCCGTCGTTTGTGGACGGACGGCGTGCAGCCGATCACCGAGCTCGGCCACCACTTCGGCCGCAGCCGCGCCGCGATCAAGGCCCGGCTGACCCATCTCGGCCTCGATCCCGACGACCCCGACCGCGGCCACCGGGAGATCACAAACCCATGACAACACTCGAACCTGTGTTCGAACTCGTGCTACGCTTGCTCTCGTGGCCGGCGTCATTGGGAGGGGAAGCCCCAGGCGCCGGCCATCTCACTCCCGGCGGTCGCCTCAACTCTTGGCCACCGCACACGTTCACCTTCGCCCGAGCCCATCCGGGCTCTCCGCGCACATTCTCACCACGTCCCCATCCCCCGAGCCGGCTCAGACGCCGGCCATCCGCGCCTCGCACGCGACATCCCACTCCGCCACCACGTCGGCGCCGCATCGCATCCGCGCACATCGCCACCCCACGAGCCCCCCAACCAAGCGGCGCCCGATCGGAGCTTGCTCCCGCTCGAACGCGAGCAGCGATTCCCCATCGCAGTGGTCCACCCAACCCGCTCCACTGAGGACTGACCCCGAGCACACGACCGTGCCGCCCAGCCCCAACCGGCGGGCACACCACCGCCGTAGGACTCACATCACCCCAAGGCGTGTGAGCACGCCCAACTCAGCCCACCCCGGCGAAGGCAGACTCCAACGCCTCACAACAGGCAACCAGGGCCCACCGAACCCTTACCAGGCAAGGGACAAAGCCCAACCGGCCTACGACAAACCATGCCCACCGACATTCACATGAGGCCAGGGCGAAGCCGGAGGACCTCACACCGGAGCCGACAACCGTCCGGAGCCCGCATCCCGGTCGCCGGAGGCGGAGCCCCTGCACTGCGGTTTGGGGCGAGCGCCTCGAAGGACACGGCAAGCGGGCTATGACTGCGTATTCCACAGGCATAGCCCGCCCATCCCGCGCGTGCCAGGTGCAGGAATTGAACCTCTGAAGCTTTCGCGGCTGGTTTACAGGCCACCAGCCAGACACGGTCGCCGGCAGCGCGGCCAACCCCAAGCCACTTGCGAAAGGAGGTGCTTGAGATCTTGACCGGCTCCCGGTCAGACGCGTTGATCTACGGGCTCCACCGGCTCCGAGACGCCGTCTACCGCGAGGATCACTCCCGCATTCGATCCGGGCCGCGGGTCATGGCCGGCCGGCGCAACCTCGTCGTCACCCTGCACCTGGCCGGGGTCGCACCATCACCGAAGCGATGCATTGAGCCTGCCGCATCATGCACCGGCCATTGCGGCTCCTCGGCCAACGGAATCACGTGCGCCATCGGGACTCCCCATCGATGAAGCCCGAGGACGCCGAGAAGATCACGTAGCGCTATCGAGAGTGAAGACTACATGGGCGTGCTTGCCCCCGTCTTCAGTCCACGTGACCCGCAGTGCGGGATCAGTGCCGTTCGCGTCGTACTCGTTCTTTCCGACGTAAGGATTCTTCCAGTGCACTCTGACCGTCTTGTAGTTCAGGGCCGGATCGGCGCATTCCGTCGTCAAGTAGGTGACGGTTCCCTCGGTGCCGGTGAGTGGCAGCCTGGACTCCGTCTCCCACGTGCCACGTCCCTTTGAGCTGATGATTGCCGGCGGGTCGATGGTCCACCGGCCCCTGTCCAGCCGCGTGATGTCGCGGGCCAGCAGACAACCCACGTTGCTGGCCAGGACGACGTTGGTGGATCGGGCCGCCGTGGGCGCAGCCGGTTGCGACTGTGTCGCGGCCGACGCTTGACCGGCCACACCGAACGCGCTCGTCGCCATCAGGGCCAGAGCGAGACCGGACCGGACGATCACGGCGAGCTTGTGGTGTCGCTTGGAACACCTTGAATTCATCATTACCACCTTCACAAATAACCGTGACGGTCAACAGTGGACGACCGCCGCACGGTTCCTTCTTTGCGGAGAACGTTGCGAAAGCTCCAACACGAGCCGCAAGAACGACAGTCTTGCAGGTTACGATAACCACATATGCCAGCGATCCGTCATTGCATGCCAGCGATCGCAAGGGGGTCACACGGTAAAACCCCACCCAGCATCGTTATCACATTTTCGGCTTTCTCATGGCCACCCCAAGCGATCCAGCCCCTCTCGGTGAGGTTCACTTACGGTTCGTCAGTCAGTTAGGCGAGCAAAAGGAGACGTCCCTCGGCGTACATCTGCTCATCTGCGCCATCTGTAGTACGGCCGACAACGTGCTTCTGGAACGGGCAACATGCGTCACTGGCGCTCATCGGCCACCGGTCGGCAGCAGGAGAACCGAGACGACCCCGACGCGGCGACTGTCACGCACCATCTCATCGCGTGAGTTGTCTACCAGCGGTTTCACGTAGCCCTCGTAGCTTGCTGGTGGCCGCATGGACGAGCGGCAACCGCTCAGCAGGACCTGCGTACGACCTGACTACCGCCAAGGCGTTGTGGCGACCCAGATGTAGCGCCATGCGGCTGCTCCGGTGTTCAGCCTCCGAGAACAACCAGTTGGTCGCTCATCCCGATAACGCGCGCCAAGGTCTCGGCCGAGCGCGGCACATCAAGCGTCGATGTGCTCGACCGGTCACTGCGTTGTGGTGCTCGACACGCAGAACTCCGGCCTTGAGACACCGTCAGGTTTCTCGGGAGCGCTTGCTGGTCGAAGCGCAGCAGTCGACCAGTTGGCGACCTCGCTGGATGAGGTGAGGACAAAGAAACCCAAGGCGACGCAAGCGCGAGCCGACCGGCGATCTGTGGCCAACCGGTGCGCGTCCCCGCCCGAAGAGGCTCTGAACCTGCGCGAAGATGTTTTCACGTTGCCAGCGGGATGCTGGGCACCAGCCACCTGGAGAGAAGGCTGCTCCGGAAGTTGCGGCCGCGCGGACGGATAGCGCAGCGAACGAAGAACCGAGTCTGAAGCACCGTGCGGAGACCAATAGCCGGACAGTCCCGTGTTGTCCCGAGCTAACCAACATGCTCCGGCAGCACATCAGCAGGTACGGCACAACCAAGGAGGGTTACCTGCTCCGTGGGACGCGTGGCGGCAGGCTTGGCAGCAGGGTCTACACGACGCTTGGTCCGAGACGCGAGAGAAAGCATTCACTCCTGGGGTGTCGCGTCGCCTCTGGCCGAACGGCTGTATGACCTCCGTCACGTGTACGTGGCGGGCGACGCCCGCGGATGCCCCTGCACACATACGGGCAGTGCGTCGACGGTGGCGAGCAGGCTGCGCCCGACCCGGGTCGAGGCGCTGCTCACGCCCAGGCCGAGGAGCGACGTCGATGCCCGCCGAAGGTCGGGCAGGTATTCGGCAGAACCAGGTGTAGACGGGTCGGACTCCGGCGGACTCGCCGGACAGTAAGAGAACGGCCCGGTGACCTGCTGTCGCAGGTCACCGGGCCGTTCTCAGTGCACGTGCCAGGTGAAGGATTTGAACCTCCGAAGCTTTCGCGGCTGATTTACAGTCAGCTCCCTTTGGCCGCTCGGGCAACCTGGCTCGGCTTCGCGGACCCGTGGTGGCGTCCGTGGGCAGAACTATACATAACCCGTGGGGGCGGTCTCCAACCGGTATCCCTACGGGTAGCCTCCGTGGGTCTACCGGACCGGTGTGCGGAGGTGCAGGACTCGTGGCGGACCCGTCGTTCGACGTGGTGAGCAAGGTCGACCGACAGGAGGTCGACAACGCGGTGAACCAGGCCGGCAAGGAGTTGTCGACGCGGTTCGACTTCCGGGGCACAGGGGCGTCGGTGGCCTGGTCGGGCGAGGAGGCGATCACGATCCAGGCGGAGACCGAGGAGCGCTGCGTGGCGGCGGTCGAGGTCTTCAAGGAGAAGTTGATCAAGCGCAACATCTCGCTGAAGGCGTTCGAGGTGGGCGAGCCCGCGGTGTCCGGCAAGATCTACAAGGTCACCGGCCGGATCGTGCAGGGCATCGAGTCGGACAAGGCCAAGAAGATCTCGAAGGCGATCCGTGACGAGGGCCCCAAGGGCGTGCAGGCGCAGATCCAGGGCGACCAGCTGCGGGTGTCGGCGAAGAAGAAGGACGATCTCCAGGCCGTGATCGCGCTGCTGAAGTCCAAGGACTTCGAGATCGCCCTCCAGTTCACGAACTACCGCTAGGGGAACGGGTCATGAAGGGCATCGTCCTGGCCGGGGGCAGCGGCACCCGGTTGCATCCGATCACGCAGGCCGTGTCGAAGCAGCTGCTGCCTGTCTACGACAAGCCGATGATCTTCTACCCGTTGTCGGTGCTGATGCTGGCCGGCATTCGTGAGGTGCTGATCATCTCCACGCCGGCCGACCTGCCGAGCTTCCGTCGGCTCCTGGGCGACGGCAGCCAGTTCGGGCTGTCGCTGAGCTACGCGGAGCAGCCGCAGCCCAACGGCCTGGCCGAGGCGTTCATCATCGGCGAGGAGTTCGTCGGCGACGACAGCGTCGCGCTGGTGCTCGGCGACAACATCTTCTACGGCCAGGGCTTCGCCTCGATGCTGCAGAAGCAGGTCGCGGGCATCGACGGCTGCGTGCTGTTCGGCTACCCGGTTCGGGACCCCGAGCGCTACGGCGTCGGCGAGGTGGACGCCACCGGCAAGCTGGTGTCGATCGAGGAGAAGCCGGCGCAGCCGCGGTCGAACAAGGCCATCACCGGCCTGTACTTCTACGACAACGACGTGGTGGAGATCTCCAAGAACCTGCAGCCGTCGGCGCGGGGCGAGCTGGAGATCACCGACGTCAACCGGATCTACCTGGAGCGCGACCGGGCCCGACTGGTGGACCTGGGTCGTGGCTTCGCCTGGCTCGACACCGGCACCCACGACTCGCTGCTGGAGGCCGGCCAGTTCGTGCAGGTGCTCGAACACCGCCAGGGCGTGCGCATCGCCTGTCTCGAGGAGATCGCGCTGCGGATGGGCTACATCGACGCGGACGCCTGCTACGCCCTGGGCCAGAAGCTGGCGAAGTCCGGCTACGGCCAGTACGTGATGGAGGTCGCAGTCTCCGCGGGCGCCGTGCCGTCGACCCCCGCCTGACCACCAGATCAGCAAGCACGACGGCCGCCGGCCCCAACGGGTCCGGCGGCCGTTCTGTGTTCGTGGGCTGGGGTGAAAGGTCGAACGGGAGCACCGCTCTGCCTAGCGGAAGCCGTGGCGGGCCATGTCCTCCAGGCGGCGGATGCGCTCGCTGATCGGGGGGTGGGTGGAGAACAGGCGGGCGCCGGCCTCGCCGGCTCGGAACGGGCTGGCAATCATCAGGTGCGACTGGGAGACCAGCGACGGGTCGGGGGGCAGCGGCGCCGCCTGGGTGCCGTGCTCGAGCTTGCGCAGGGCGGAGGCCAGGCCGAGGGGGTCGCCGGTGAGCTCGGCGCCGGACTGGTCGGCCTGGAACTCCCGCGAGCGGCTGACCGACATCTGCACGATGCCGGCGGCGAGGGGGGCGACGAGGGCGATGAGCAGGAGCGCGACGGGGTTGGGGCGGTCCTCGTCGTTGCTGCCGAAGATGCCGGCGAACATGGCGAGGTTGGCCAGCACGGACACGACGCTGGCCAGCGCGCCAGCGACGCAGGAGATGAGGATGTCGCGGTTGTAGACGTGCGACAGCTCGTGCCCGAGGACGGCGCGCAGCTCGCGCTCGTCGAGCAGTTCGAGGATGCCGACGGTGCAGCAGACGGCGGCGTTGGCGGGGTTGCGGCCGGTGGCGAACGCGTTGGGGGCCTGGGTGGGGCTGATGTACAGCCGCGGCATCGGCTGCCGCGCGGAGGTGGCCAGTTCACGCACGATCCGGTACATCGCCGGCTGCTCCACCTGCGACACGGGCCGCGCGTGCATGGCACGCAGCGCCAGCTTGTCGGAGTTGAAGTAGGCGTAGGCGTTCATGCCGAGGGCCACCACGAGGCCGATCAGCAGCCCGGTCCGGCCGAAGAACTGGCCGATCAGCAGGATCAGGCCGCTGAGCGCGCCGAGCAGCAGCGCCGTCTTCAACCCGTTGACGTGCTTGTGCACCTTCTCAGCCTCCGGGTCGTCGCGTCCTTTCTGACAACGCTCCCGGCCTGGTCCCAGTTCCGGGGGCGCCCCGCGCCGGGCGTCCCGGCGCGGCCTCGGGCGCGGCTTCGGCGGCCGCGTCCAGCGGCGGTGGCGGCGGCACCTGCTCGACCCATTTTCCCAGGTCGACGCGTTCGTGCACGAGTTCGGCGACGGCGTGCTCGCCGGTCCCGGGGTAGTCGTGCTCGGGCGCCCAGTGCAGCGCGTCGAAGGGGCAGACCTCGACGCAGATGCCGCAGTACAGGCACTGGCCGTAGTCGATGGCGAACCGGTCCAGCACGTTCTGCTGCCGAGGCCGGGCCGCGCCCTCCTGCCGCACGGTCTCGGTGTGCGAGTCGATGTGGATGCACCAGTCGGGACACTCGCGGGCGCAGATCATGCACACCGTGCAGTTGGCCTCGAGCAGCGCGATCACGCCGCGGGTGCGGGGCGGCAGCTGCCCGGTGGCGGCGCTGTCCTCGCCACGATCAGGACTCGGCGGCGACTGCTCGGTCATGACGGGTCCTCCTCTCGGCGCGGGCCCCAGGAGGGGTCGGGGACTCCGGGCGGGGCGAGTCGGCGGCGGCTGGGCGCGGCGGTGGACTCGCCGGGTTCCAGGGCGCCGGGCCAAGGCCGCACGACACGGGACGCCAGCACGAAGTCCTTGCGGAGTGGGTGCCCTGCGAACGTCTCGGACAGCAGCAGGTGCGCCGGTTGGGGACCGGCGAGTGCGATGCCGAACATCTCGGCCGCCTCACGTTCGTGCCAGGCTGCGCCGGCCCAGACGTGGGCGACGCTCGGGAGCTCCTCGCCGTCACCAACCTCGGTGCGCAGCAACAGGCCGTCGCGGGTCGCCGGGTCGACGACGTGCAGCAGCACGGTGTGGCGCTCGCCCGCGGACCCGGGGCGGCCGGCGTCCTCGGCGCCGAGCCAGTCGAACAGCACGCAGCCGAGTTCGTCACGGGCCAGCCGCGCGGCGTCCACCCAATCGTTGAGCGGCACGGTGACAACGGACTGAGCGAAGGCGGACCTGGTTGCGGCGGACGGCAGCAAGTCAGCCATTCGCGCGGCGAGTTCGCCGGATGCGGCGGTCATGACGTCACCATCCGGTGCAGCGCCCGCAGCCCGTCCAGCAGCGCCTCGGGGCGCGGCGGGCAGCCGGGAACGGCGACGTCGACCGGCAACATCTGGTCGATTCCCTTGGTGACGCAGTAGGAATCCCAGTACGGGCCGCCGGTGTTGCTGCATGCGCCGACCGAGAGCACGTACTTCGGCTCGGGCATCGCCTCGTAGCTCGCGAGGACCGCCGGCAGCATCACGTCGGTAACGGTTCCGGACACCACGAGCACGTGCGCCACCTCGGGGGCACCCGCCGGCACCGGTTCCGGGGCGTCGTCCCCGCGGCCGTGCAGCGCGGCCATCACCTCGACGCCGCAGCAGGCCAGTCCCAGGTCGAGCACCGTCACCTCGTACCGGGTGCCCCAGTTGAGCCGAACGGTCGACGTCGTCGTGGTCACGAAGGGCAAGCCTAGACGTGCCAATGGCGGGGCTTGTGCCGGTGGCGAAGATGGGCGCGTGAGCTTCTGGGAGGAACTCGGGCCCGAAGAGTACTGGGTCATGATCAACACAATTGAGGAGGCCTACCTCAACGGGGTGATCTCCGATTTCCTCGGTCACTCCGAGCGGTGCGGCACGGTCTGGATCCCGGGCACCGACGAGGAGGCGATCAAGGAGCTGATCCCCCGGTTCCGCCGCGTGGTGCGGGACCTGATCGACCGGGGGCTGGTCGAGATCAGGGAGCCGTGCAACGCGATCTGGGCGGACGCCCCCGAGCTGGACGACCAGGAGATCGACGAGGTGCTCGCCGACCCGGGAACGTGGCTGAAGGCGCCCGGCAGCGTGAACCGAATGGTGATGTTGATGCCGACCCCGCGGGCGGACCGGCTGATCTCCCGCTGAGGCCCCGATACCGTTGCGAGACCGTGCTTTTGGCGACCCGGCGGCGGGCTCTATGCTTCGAAGCATCCGGCGCTCGCCGGGCTCAAGGCACTTCAGCTAAGTGAGTCCATGACTATGGATCATCAGTTTCGCGCGCTCTCCGAGCGCCTCCGTGGTCTGTTCGGCGGCCGCAAGGTCGTCCTCGCCGGCGGTACCCGGCTGTCCAGGCGTGTGCAGGAACTGCAGCACCTCGGCGCCGACCGCACGCTCGTGATCAGCACGGACGATTCCGCCCCGCTGTACGACCCGCAGGTGGCCACCTGGCTGCCGCTGGGCATCAGCGGTCTGATCGCCATGGAACAGATGGGCCTTGAGGAAGCGCTGAGCAGTCCCACCCCGGAGCTGGCCGGGGCGCTGCGCGAGTTCGATCCGACGGGCGACGCACTGGTGATCGGCTCGCACTACATGACGCTGCCCGAGGTCGGCGGCCGTCCCGTGCTCAACTGCCGGCAGCCCGAATGGGTTGCGCTGGAGAACAAGACGACGATCGACTCGCTGTGGCGGGACCTGTCCGTGCCGCACGCGCCGGCGGCCGTGTTCGACGCCGGCAGCGAGTCGTTCACCTCGCTGTGGGAGGCGTCCACGCTGCTGGACAACGGCTGGGGCGTGGTGTGGTCCGGAGACGGGCCGGCGATCAACGGCGGGGCCAACTTCGTGCGCCGGGTGCGGACCCGGTCCGAGGCCAGGCGGGTGTTCCGGCACCTCGCGCCGAAGTGCGACTTCATCCGGGTGATGCCGTTCCTGGAGGGGATCCCGGTGTCCGTGCACGGGATCGTGTTCCCGGACGGCACCGCCGTGCTGCGTCCGATCGAGATGGTCGTGCCGCGGCGCACCGAGTCGGCGCGCTTCCTGTACGCCGGGTGCGCCAGCTTCTACGACCCGCCCGCGCACATCCGTGACGAGATGCGCAACCTGGCCCGGCGGGTGGGTGAGCAGCTGCGCACCACCGTCGGCTACCGGGGCACGTTCACCCTCGACGGCGTCGCCACCGCGGACGGCTTCCGGCCGACGGAGATCAACACCCGTTACGGCGGCGCGATGACGTGCTTCGAGGACGCGCTGCCGCAGGTGCCGATCGCCCTCGTGCAGGTGGCGCTCGTGGCCGGGTACGACATCGGCATGACGTCCATGGAGTTCGAGGACATGCTGGTCGGCGCGGCCGACGCCAACCGCATCAGCTCCATCGGCGCCAACGTGAAGGCCGTGTCGCCGACCCACGAGGTGGAGCGCCCGGTGGTGTGGACCGAGTGGGCGTGCCGGTGGGCGCACGAGGACGAGGCTCCACATGGGACGCTGCGGCTCAGGCCCGGCCGCATCGGCGGGCGGCTGGAGCTGGACCTGTTCCAGGACATGGTGCGTTCCGGCCGGGCCGCCGCGCCGCTGGTGGTGTCCGCGTTCGCCCTGGCGGACCAGGACTGGTGCACCGGGCTGGGCCGGTTGGAGCCGGCGCTGGCCGTCGCCGAGTCGGACGTCGACGAGCTGATGGCCGTCGTGGAGCAGGCCGCCGTCACGGCGTGAGGACACCGTCCAGAGTGGACCAGCTGCCGGTCACCCGTCGGGTGGCCGGCAGCTGTCGTCCGGGTCCTTACGACAGTCGCAGCGCTGGACGATGATGTCGCCGTTGATGGTGCCGGCCTGGACGACTACGCCGCCCTCGTTGTGGGCGACCGTGTTCCGCACCTCGGTTGGCGGCCGAGGCATCCGGCCAAGGACGCGCCGGGCGAGCCCGAAGGCGACAGTCCCCGCGAAGACCACCAGGGCTGCTGCCAGCGCACACAGCACCGCGTCGACGGCGAATCTGGTCGGATTTTGGGCAGGATCGGCTGACCACTTAATGCGACATGAAAAGGTGGAACGCCAACACCCGCCAGCCGGTCAGTAGGACCTCCCGAAGCCCGTGGATCCCGCCGGGAACAGGTTATCGCGTTGATCAGTGGGCGGCCAGCAGTTCGTTCACCGTGACGAACCGATACCCCTTGGCGCGCAGGCCGTCCACGATGCGGGGCAGGGCGGCGAGGTCGGCGTCGTGGTCGGCGTTCCAGGGGTGCAGCAGGATGATCGAGCCCGGCCGCACCTGGTCCAGCGTCGTGCGCGCGATGGCGTTGGGGTCGTCGGAGGCCGGGTCGCCGGCGTCGGAGTCGGGCTCCACGTCCCAGGTGATCGTCTTCCGGTCGTGGTCGGACAGGTAGCGCGGCAGCTGGTAGAGCTTCTTGCTGTACGGCGGGCGGAACACGATGTCGCCGCCGTAGCCCGCCTTGCGGATCAGGGCATCGGTGCGTTCGATCTCCGAGGCCACGAAATCGGCGCCGACGAACACCATCCGGGTGTGCGTGTACGAGTGGTTGGCCAGCTGGTGGCCCTGCGCCACCAGCTGCTCGGCCACCCCCGGGTGCTTCTCGATCTCCGAGCCGATGAGGAAGAACGTCGCCGGCACGTGCAGGTCGGACAGGGCCTTCTCGATCGACGGGGCCTTGTCGGACGGGCCGTCGTCGAAGGTCAGCGCGACCACCTTCTGCTCGGTGTCCACCCGGTACGTCAGGCCACCGAAGAGCTGGAACGTGCGGGCGTTCATCAGCAGGTACAGCCCGACACCGCCGCCGACCAGCACCAGCAGCACCACCGCGGAGATGATCAGCACCTTGCGCATGTCCGGCCGACGCGGGGGCTGTGCGTCGGGTTGCGCGGCGCCGGCGATCAGTTCCGTGACTCCCGGCCGTCCAACAGCTCCAGGCCGCGCCTGGCCCAGCCGCGGAACGCCGCGTCCTCGTCGGCGGCGTGCGGGCGCAGTGTGTGGAAGCCGTCCTCCCACAGCTGCGGATCATGCCCCCGCATCAGCCGCATCGCGTCCCGGAATCTGTCCCTCATGGGACCCAGCCTCCCCGGACATCGCCGGGGCTGCCTCACTATTTCGATGTGGAACCGCCGGCGGTCAGACGGAGAAGCCGGTGACCTTGTGCGGGGTCACCCGCACGATCAGGCGCCGCAGCTCGGCCGGCTCGGGCCGCGGGTCCTCGCCGAGATACTTCTGGGAGAGCCTGCGGGGCAGGGACTTCTCGGGGTCCTCGATCAGCTCGGCGGTGCCGCGGATGTCGACGGAGTGGTACGGGTTCGCGACGTCGAAGACAGTCAGGCTGATCCGGGGATCGCGGGCGAGGTTGCGGGCCTTCTGGCGCTTCGCCGTGACGGAGAACAGCACGGCGTCACCGTCGCGCGCGATCCACACGACGGAGGTGTGCGGGCCACCGTCGCCGTCGAGCGTGGCGACGGTGGCGAAGTTCTTGCCGTCCAGCAGAGCGCGCGTGTCCTCGTCGAGTTCCATGGACACAGCAACGCGGCCGAGGCCGGCGATCTTCCGATCGGGGCGGAAGTCGCCGGTCAGTCCCGGAGCTCCATGGTGCAGCCCTTGCTGATCTAACGACTCAGGGCCCTGACCTGCATTTTTACCACCCTGCGGGATTGCGCGCCGGGTCGTATTCCGCACATGTTCCGCGCTGCCACTCCCCTACCGGCGGCGATCGACGTCGGCCGCGCCTGGCTTCCCGACCACAAGGGAGTGGCCTCGCGCCATCCCGTCGACCTGGCAACGCCCGATCACGCGTGTCAAGGGGGCACATGCGGGCAGGACTACCGGCTCCGGCTGGGAGCGCCCCCTTGATGCGTGTGATTGCCCTCCGGGAGGTCGACGGGATGGCGCGGTCAAGGCCGCTCCCGAACCGCAGCCTGCCGCAGTCCGCATCCATCCTGTTGGCCTGCCCGTCCGGCGAGGACTTCCCCAACGCTGGCAGCCTGCGGCATTTGCGCTGGTAATACCCTGCCTAGGGCCAGTTGGAGTGCAAACAGGTGCACTGGAGGCCGACTTGCAACTCGCCCACTACCTGGGGTGTCGCCTTCGATGCTCGCAGTCGTGTCCAGGCTACGGATCAGCGGCTCCAGCATCTCGAGTTGGTGCAGATGCTTGACCGTAGTTCCGAGTCCTAGTACCTGCATGCAGGCGCTAGGAGCGCAAGCCCATCCGTTGCCGCACCGAGTCACTACCAGCACAAACAGGTGAAAGACGGCCGTTTGGATGCTTGATTGCGCCTAGGTGAGAGGTACCTCTGTCCCGCGTCTCGACCGACTTCGCATGCCCATCGTGTGGGCGAGGGAGGTAGGAGGGCAGCCGGGGGCTCTGCATTTTGAATGTGCTTTCGGCATGCAATGCGGTAGGCTAGCCGCCGGCAAGTAGCCACGAGAGTAGCGGAGGGGCCAGGTCAGGTTATGGATTTGCCAACAAAGAGGATCAGCGTGTCTAAGCTTCTGCTCGATCAGGCAAATTCTCGACTGACCGAAATTCAGCCTGACCAGGAATCTACATACCGCGCACTTGCACGTGTTGCGGGGGATCATGTCGTAGCACTAGCGGAAGACATCGTTGAGCGCGGACTGGACCCGCTCACAGTTCCCGCTGTTGTGGCCGATCCCGAAGTTGCCAACCACTACAAGGTGTTGGAAGGGAATCGGCGCACGCTGGCGCTTAAGGCACTGCATGACCCCCGCATCGTCGACGGGGCGCTGCCACCTGCAAAGCTGCGGAAACTGCGCGGCCTGTCCGAGCGCTTCCTGGAGTCGCCCATCAATTCAGTCACGTGCGTGCTATTTGCAACAGAGGATGACGCCTGGCCTTGGATTGAGCGTAGGCATACGGGAGCAAACAATGGCACAGGTCTTGTCGAGTGGGGCGCCGACGAGAAGGACCGGTTTAAGAGTCGTCATGGATCTGACGCAAAGCGGGCACCTGCCGGTCAGGTTATAGATTTCGTTGACCGGGTAGCACCTGCCGTTGCCGGAACAAACAAGATCATCACGACGCTCCAGCGCCTAATTTCAACGAGGACCGTTCGGGACGCCCTCGGACTCGAGCTGAGGCGTGGAGTTCTTTATTCATCCTACCCTGGCCCCGAGATTTACAAGGGACTACGCAAGATCGTCAACGATCTTCGTACGGGTGACATAAAGGTAACCGACGTGTACTACGAGGATGATCGAAGTAAGTACATCGACGATTTTTTGCCAATCGATCTACCAGATCCGAGCACACGGCTACCTGAGGCTATAGCTCTAAATGAACTCTCTGTGGTAGCTGAGGTTTCAACTGCAGAAGAGCCCAGCGTTAAATCGGGCGCGACCGTCGACGGTTCGAGCCCTGCGAGTGGGCCTGACGTCTCTGGCCCTGCCGTGGGATCCACCGTAGACGTAACGAAGGGCGCTTCGGGCAGCAATGGAAGCCTGGTTCGCCCCAAGGAAACGGATGGGACAGAAAAGTCGACCCCAGCGAATCCTACCCCTTCGAACACTACGCCGGGTAGCGCGCGAATTTCGAGGCCGCGGTCGTTCACAATTCCACGGACGTGCAATCTCAAGGTCACCAACGCGCGGATTAAGGGAATATACCACGAATTGCTCAAGCTTGATGTCGAGGAGTATGCAAACGCATGCGCGGTACTACTCCGCGTCTTTGTCGAGTTGAGCGTTGATGAGTACTTGATCCGCGAGAGCGTGATGACCGAAGATGAACGGCGTAACACTGCGCTCGCGAAGCGAATGAAGTCGGCCGCTGAACATATGCGCACTGCAGGGAAGATCGGTGAGCAGCTCGAAAAGTCGGTGATCAAGGTGACGGAGGGCAAGAGTCCGTTCTCCATTTCCACTACAACGTTGAATCAGTACGTTCATAATCCTTACGTTTTCCCGAGGCCGTCAGAAATTCGCACTTGCTGGGACGAGTTGCAGCCGTTCATCCAGCAGATTTGGGTTAGGTGAAAAAGGTGAAGCTTGCGGAGACGCAGGAACGCTACCCGTCGCCATTGCGCTACCCTGGAGGCAAGGCTAAAGTTAGCAATTTCCTCAAGCTTCTCATCTCACATAACTCGCTTTCGAATGTTGAGTACATCGAGCCATATGCCGGAGGCGCAAGTGTGGCTCTCGCCCTACTTTTCGACGGCTATGCCGATAGGATCCGCATCAACGATCTAAATAAGGGAGTGCACGCTTTCTGGAAGCTGGCACTGACTGACGCAGAAAAGCTGTGCGACCGAATTCAAGCGGTCAAGCTAGACGTCGACGAGTGGCGACAACAAAAGGAAACGTACGAGAACCCCAAGTCCTCTCCCGAGGACTTGGGGTTCGCTACTTTCTTTCTAAATAGGACGAATCGATCAGGAATTATCACGCGCGGCGGCGTAATTGGCGGCCTCAATCAGCAGGGCAACTGGAAGATCGACGCCAGGTTCAATCGAGATGCACTGTGTGAGCGAGTGCGTAAAATAGCGAGCTATAAGAGCCGTATCTCTGTCACTAGAAAAGACGCGGCCAAACTCCTGCGCGACGTCGACAGTGACAGCAAGTACACCAGGTTGCTATATCTTGATCCACCTTACTACGTAAAAGGCGCCCGTCTCTACGATAACTTCTATCAGCATGATGATCACGTAAAGATTTGCGACCTCATCAAACGCTTGGAAACACGCTGGATCGTGTCCTACGACGCCGCACCTGAGATTCTTTCGCTTTATAATGGGTATCCTAACATACGCTACTCGCTGGGATATAGCGCTTCGACTGTTGCTAGCGGCGCCGAAGTTATGTTCTTTTCGGAGAACCTAATGATTCCACAGGTTGCATCGCCTGCGGGAATCTCCAGGGCGAAGGCCAATCAGTTGCGACTAGCCGTAGAAGCTTGATTCGCGGTGACGATCCTATTGGGCTTAAGTTAAATTGATCTCCAGGGTTAATGAAGTGCTGTGTTGCGCCGTAGCTGGTGCTAACGGGTGATCATCTGGGCGTGTGGCGACTGCAGACCGCTGTTCTTCGATGGATAGGACTGAAGCTCTTGCTATCGGCGGCCGGCGAACGTGCGCACCGGTTGGCCGCGGCCGGAAGGGTCGCGCGGGGCCGCCGAAGGCAGGGGCCCCGTCGCGCGCCCTTCCGGGCTTGCGGCCACGCCATGAGCTGCCAAGGTGACCAGCGCGCCGCCGCCGGCGGCGCGCCTTGATGAAGAGAAGAAACTGTGAACACGGGGCCACAGCAGCGACTTCTAGGATGATCGCCGTGGAGCTGGTGGCGTGGGCGTACAAGGTGGCGCAGGGTCTGCTTCAGGCGCCCTTGCCGAGACGATGGGCTCACGTCCAAGGCGTCGCTGAACAGGCACGTCGATCAGCTGCCCTGTTTGGGGATGACGGCGAGCTGGTGGTTGCGGCGGCTGTGTTGCACGACGTGGGCTATGCGCCGAACATCGCCGAGACCCGGTTTCACCCGCTCGACGGGGCGCGGTACCTGAGGGCGATCAACGCACCGGATCGGCTGGTACACCTGGTGGCGCATCACTCCTGCGCGGTGCTTGAGGCGGAGCTACGTGGGCTGTCGGCGGAGCTGGCGAAGTTTGAGGACGAGAAGACGCCGTTGCGGGACGCGCTGTGGTGGGCGGACATGACGACGACGCCGGACGGCACGCGTACGACGATCACGGACCGGGTCGCGGAGATTCAGCAGCGCTACGGACCGGAAGATCTGGTGTCGTGCTTCATCCGCTGGGCGTGGCCGGAGCTGCTGGGCGCGGTCGAGCGCACGAACGAACGGCTGAAAGCCGCGGGGCTCGGTCAGTCGTAGTACGGGGCGGCCGATCCGGTTAGCCCGTGGTCGATGCGGAGCCGGACGGACGGGTGGATGTTCAGGTCGTCCAGGTCGGCCGGCTCGACCCAATGAACTTCGCGGGACTCGCTGCTCGTTTGAGGCTCGCCTCCGACCGGGCGGGCGCGGAAGCAGACGGAGAACTCCTGCCGGACCTCGCCGTCGTCGTAGCTGATGACGTGTGCGGGGTTCGAGTAGATGCCGACCAAACCCGTGATCTCGATGTCGATGCCGGTCTCTTCGAGGGTTTCCCGGACGGCGGTCTGGGCGATGGTCTCCCCCACGTCCTGGCCGCCGCCGGGGATGGCCCAGAGGTCGTTGTCGGTCCGCCGGATCATCAGCACACGGCCGGCCTCGTCCTGCACGAAAGCGCTTGCGGCGGGGACGATGCTGTTCGCCTTCGGCGCGGCAGGGTCGTCCAGGTAGTCCCTCTTCGGCACAGGTCTTGCCTACCACTTGGGCGGCTTGGCTGCCTTCCACACGGTCTCGAAGCTCTCCGAGTAGGAGTCGAACAGGTCGCCCGCTGACAGCCGGCGCAGGTGGAGGGCAGGCGCGTGGGCGGCCTGGAATCCGTAGATGTGCGGGTTGACGATCATCTCGTCGTCGAACCGGTAGAGCGAGTTGTAGAGCGTGGTGCCGTGGCACCGGATGTCGATGCCGGGCACGCCGTCGAGCGGTCGGAAGAACGCGAGGGCCTGGCCGATCTTGGCCGCGATGGCGTTCTTGCCGATCCCCTCCTCCGTGCTGCGGCGGGCGACTTCTCGGCTGGCCGGGTCGCCGAACAACAGGCGGATCCGCGCGCCGGCCTGTGCCTTCTCCCGAAAGATCTTGATCAGGTTGCGGTCCTCGGTGAGGAACATCCCCACGTAGACCAGCACCTCAACCTCTTCGGCGGCGTTGTCGATCAGCCGCGACCACAGCTCGCGCGGGACCGAGTTGCGGTGGGGATAGACCTTGATGACCTCGGAGCCGCCGATCTCCGTCGCCCGCTCGGGCGCGACGGCGTTCGGCCAGAGGTAGTTCTCGGCTTCGCGGACCAACGCCGCGATGGCGTGCCGATGCTTCGCGTACGGCGTTCGTCCCTTGGTGATCCAGCGCTCGACGGTCTTCGGATCGACCCCGATGCCATTCGCTACCTGCTCCGGCGTCAGCCCGTTGCGCAGCAGAGCATCGCGTAGGCGCTCGTTTGCCATCTCGGCTCCAGGGACAAGTAGGGACGACTTGAGGCTAGCAGGACGTCCTCAGAAATCCCGTCGGGCGGTGCTCACGTCCTGGCTTTCCGCCGAAAGTGGACCTTGAAGCGAACGCCGGAGTACCCGGCGAGCAGATGGGAGACGACGCGATGACCACTTCATCTGGGAGCCGGAACGAGAGGGGCCGATCCGCGGCCTTCCTGTCCATTGCGAACGCGTGACCGGGCAGGACGGCGAGATGCGCGACCTGGTGCACGTCCACCTGACGGCGGACCTGCCGATGCGGGCCAACGCGTTGCCGTTCGCGGATCGGGTCGAGATCAAGCTCGGCAAGGCGTTCCCGGTTGCCTTGATCATCGACCGTCGGGCCTTGGACCACCTGGAGGAGGCCATTCGACAGGGCCGTGCCGGCCTTGCGGCGGCGGAGACCGGGAAGGGGGTGTCCTGATGCTGGTGCTGTGCCGCGAGAAAGACGGCAAGCCGATGGTGGCAGAGGTCGGGTGGTCACAGGTTCCGGTGACGGTGACGGACGTCAGTGAGTTCCACGTGACGGTGAGGTTCGGCGATGGGGCCGACCAGTTGAACCTGGTGTTGGCCCGGGACGTCGCGGCGCGGCTTGTTGCTCGACTCCTGCCGTTGATGGCGAAACACGTCACCTGGCTCGTCAAGCGGGGCGAGGGCTGATGGCCGATCTGCTTCGGCTCGTGCCATTCCACAAGGAGATCTAGAGATGCCGCACACAAGCACAGTTCGCAATCGTGCCGTGGAGGTGCGAGCTGCTGGCTTGCCGGACGAGCTGAAGACGTCCAAACACCGCCGTGAGTTGTTGGAACTTGTGGCAAAGCTCTGCGAGGCCCGGCGCCCCGACGGCGTCGCCTCGATAGCCACGCGTGTCGGTTGGGTGTTGAACAAGGCTGCGCTGCACTTCGCGCTGGCTGCTGCCTGCGTGGCGATGGCCGAGCTGTACAGCGTCGAAGCGAAAGCGGTGCGTCGGCAGCTCAAGGACAACAGGCCAGACCTGGTGGCTGGCCGTCACGCCGCGAAGGCGCTCGGACCAGCTGAACTGGCCGGTCTGCTGTCAGGGCTCGGCGCTGAGCCGGAGCTCGTCGACGAGAAGGCGCACTGGTATGCCGCGCGCCTGGCCGTGCTCGAAGCGCTAACCAAGAAGTTCAAGCAGGGGGCTGATTGGGAGCGGAGCATCGCGCAGGGCCAGCAGCGTCGCGGCGACAGCTTGATGGTCGGCAGGGCGAGCTAGCAGCGGGACGCGGTCACAGAACCATGCACGTCGAGGGGACAAGGGTGGCGAACGAAGTGCAGTGGACTGAGGAGGACTGGAACGAGTTGCGCGCCCTGTCCTCGCGAGTGGAAGCCCAGCTCAGGGAGGTCAGTCGTCGCCTTGATCGCGTCGAGGAGCACCTGGGCCTGACTGACCGAACACCGCCGACTCGACGGCCGCAAGACGGTCGGTGATCTCGGCCAACGATTCGCTCATACGACGGAAACTGTCCAGCAGCTCACGCGGGGTCGTCACCGGCTCAGCGTGAGCTGCTGGCTTCTGTACGACGTAGGTGCCCTCACCGTGGCGCGTCACGACCAGGCCCTCATCCTGCAAGCTGTCGAGCGCCTTGCGGATGGTCATCACGGCACGGCCGTACTTCTCGGTCAGCTCGGTGAGCGACGGAAGCTTGTCGTTGATCCCCACCGCGTCCGACGCGATGAACTGGCGGAGATCGTCAGCGATCTGTTGGTACGCCGGTCGCCGGTCGGTCGGGTCCAAGGTCATGGTCATGACTGTACCGCCATAGCTAGCAGAGATACATATCACCCGATCGGACCAGAGGTTGCAGTACTAACACTGCTAGTACAGCTGGTAGTGTCATTCTCGTCGGGTTGAGAACGACTCCAGGAGGCAAGGCCATGCAGCAGATCCCGGTGAACCTGAGCGGCTACAAGCTCATGGTCACGGAGGAGCCGGCGATGAAGACGCGCACCGTGGACGGGCGGGACGAGTTCGTCACCGACCAGAACGGCGTCACGATGTTCGTGGTCGGACTGTTCGCGAAGCAGCGACCGGCGGCTGGGCAGAAGGCCCCGAAGGGCGAAGAGATCAAGGTGACCCTGACCGCCGACCCCGGAGAGGGCTTCGAGGACGGCACCTACGTCGAGCTGATCGACGCGACGGTCACGCCGTACTCCTTCAAGAACGACAAGGGCGAGACCGTGTCTGGCATCGCCTTCAAGGCAGCCGGTCTCAAGCCGGTGGCCTGATCCTCGCCGATCCCGGTCTAGGACTGTTTCCTCACTGATCATCTAAGCCGTTCTTCTTGGGCTGCTTGTTCTTTGTCAATTCCACAGTGGGCCGAACCATGCCTGAAACCGGTGCTGTCGTAGCGCACCGGTGGCTTCGTTGGCCCCCGGTCGCACAGGTGCCCGGGGGTCTTCGTGGTCGACCAAGAGGGCGGCCAGGCGAGCGTGAACACGTTGTGCGGCAAGGCTTCCTTGCCTCGCTCGGCTGACAGATTCGGCCCCGAACCAGGGGTGATCGCCTATGTAGCGTCTCGCAGCCAACGAACCACGCCGCACGGCACCTTCCCCTGGTCCGGGGTCTTCCCTTTCGCAAAGGAAGCAGGGGTGAGGCTATGGGCATCGTGCTGGCCGCGTCCAGCGCGACCCCCGGATCGGCGGGAGATGTCCTGCTGGTCCTCGGCGTGGTCGCTGCGGGTGCCGTGGCGTTCTTCGTGATGCGGTGGCTCGGGAAGATCCTTGCGGCCGTGCTGGAGATCGCCGCCGTGATTTTCCTGCTGTGCAAGGCAATCAAGGGCTTGGGCGTGGCCGTGTGGTGGGTGCTGTCGACGGTCCGGCGGTTCTGGCGGACCACGGTCGGCGTGCTCGCGGTGGCCTATCTGGTCTCGCTGGTTGGGTGGGTGCCGCTGGTGATTGCCCTGGTCACGGCTGCGTTGGGCTGTGTCGTCTGGTGGCACGAACACGTGACCACCTTCGAGCGCTTCATCGGCCGGCGGCTGCGGTCCTGGTGGCTGCGGTGGACGGTCTACCAGCCGCGATGGAAGAACTGGGTCCGCTCCTGCGGGTTGGCGGTCTATGCCCGTGGAGAGAATCAGGCTGAGCTGGGGCTGCCGTCGATCAAGGCGGTGCGGTCGGGGCCGTCGTGGGACGAGGTGATCGTCCGCCTGGTGCCCGGGTTGACCGTGGAGGACGTCGAGCAGTCCACGCGGGCGCTGGCGGTCGCTCGCGGTGCGGATCGGTGCCTGGTGCGGCAGCTCGGGCCGTCGACGGTGTCACTGGACTTCCAACGACGCGATGTGCTGGCCTCGCTGGTCGACTGCGGCAAGTTGGACGTCGACGCTGCCGGCACCGATGTTGACCTGGAACGGGTCTACGCGGGGCTGAGCGAGTACTCCCGGCCCTGGCATGTGCCGCTTCTGGCCTGCCACTGGTTGGTGGGCGCGGAGTCGCGGGCGGGCAAGAACTCGTTCACCTGGCAGGTTCTGCGCTCGGTCGCTCCGGCGCTGCGTGACGGCCTGGTCGTGGCGCACGCGATCGACCCCAAGGGCGTTGAGCTGGCCTACGGGCGCACGGTGTTCGCCACCTACACCGACACGGCGGCCGGCGCCCTCGAACTGCTCGACCACCTGATCGACATCGCCAATGCTCGCAAGGCTGAGCTGCGGGGCAAGGCGCGCAAGGTCACCATCTCGCGTGAGCAGCCGCTGCACATGGTCGAGTTCGACGAAATCGCGGCGTTGTCGAAGTACGCCGGCTCCCAGGTCAAGGCCAAGCTCGATCAGCGGGTCGGGCTGCTGCTGACGCAGGCGGCCGCGCTGGGCGTGTGCCTTCGCGGATACGTGCAAGACCCCGCCAAGGACACCGTGGCGTTCCGGGACCTTTTCACGCGGCGGCTGTGCCTGCGGGTGCCGACCGAACAGCAGGTCGACATGGTCCTCGGCGATGACGCCGTCAAGCGCGGGGCCTGGGCACATCGGATTCCGCAGACGCCGCAGGGCAAGGGCGTCGGCTACGTGTTCGGGGAAGGCGTCCGGGAACCGATGCGCGTCCGGATCGGCTGGAACTCCGACCCCTCGATCAAGGAGTTGGAGCAGTACGTCACGGCGCGCGGGCAGGTTCTCGCGCTGCCGGCTGCCGGTCAGACAGATGCCGTCGCGTGAGCCGCTGAAACCGTTGACTTCTAAGGAAAGGCAGTCTGCCATGTCCACTCTGGACAAGCTCATGAGCGCCTACCGTTCCCACTTCGCGGGCAGGGACCTTCCGGAGCCCAGTTCGGTGAACTTCCACATCGCTCCGGACCGGATCGACGTGCAGCCCTTCAACACGGACGACGTGACGCACCTAGTGAACCTGCTCCGCTGGGCACAGGCCCTGAACGGGGTCACCGGTCGGCAGTGGCGAACTCCAGGGTCCGACAGCCTGCATATCCACCTGTCGGGCCGAACCGACAGCGGAACATCCGTGACGGTCTACGGCGGAATCCCGTACCCGCACGTTGACGGCCTGGTGCGGCTCGCGCCGGGTGAGACCGAGTCCGTCACGCCGGACGAGGTGTACCTGCTCGCTGACCTTCTCCAGCAGGACGCTGCCTGACGCAGAGAGGGGAGGGCCGTCGTGTCGGTCGACAAGGTAGCAACCGGGATCCGGCTCACCGTGGCCGCCGTGCTCGGGCTGATCGGCGCGGCGGCCGGCTTCACCCACACCCACGACTGGGCGGCGCACCACGGCCAAACCGGGTGGCTGGCGTGGGCGGATGCCGTGGTGATCGAGGGCATCTCGGTCGTGGCGGCGTTCGAGATCCACCGGGACCGGCAGACCGACCGGCGGGCTCGGTTCTCGCTCCCGGTCGCGGTGCTGGTGGCGGGGTTCCTGGTGCAGATGTTCGCCCAGGTCGCTGAGGCCGAGCCGACTCCGGCGGGCTGGCTGTTGGCAGCGATGCCAGCGCTGGGGTTCCTGACCGTGGTCAAGCTGCTCATGCGGCGGCTGCCGCACGAACCGACAGCACCACGGGTTGAGCCTGAGCCGGCGGCCGTCGAGGACAAGTCCGCGGTGACCTCGCCACCGTCACGGCTTCGTCTACCAGCACCGATGGCAGCCAAGGTCACCTCGGCCGTCGCGGCTGCCCGGTCTGAAGGGCGAGAGCCGACCATCGCAGATGTGCAGCGGGCGGCCAACGTCTCGGACGGGATGGCAAGCCAGATTCTCGCGTCGCTGACGGCGCAGTAATCAGGGCCAGGCACGGCAGAAACGTCGTGCCTGGCCCCTTTTTTGCCCAAATAAAGTTGATCAAGGGGGCTGTTGTGACTGTGACCCCGTTGTCTCTGGACGAGCGGATCGCTCGTCGTGTCCAGGCCGTTGACTTCCAGGCATGGCGGGCCAAGGTCGAGCGAGTCGGCGGCTGCCTGCACCCGGTACGAATGTCGGGCGCATGGCAGGTTCAGGACCAGGCCGGCGAGGTCCTGGCCGAACGGTCCGGGCACATCTTCGCCCCGTGCGGCAACCGGCGGGAGTCGGTCTGCCCCACCTGTTCGGACCGGTACGCGGCCGACGCCTTCCACCTGATGCGGGCGGGACTGTCCGGAGGCGACAAGGGCGTTCCGGTGACGGTCGCCGAGAAGCCTCGGGTGTTCGCGACGCTGACGGCTCCCTCCTTCGGACCGGTGCACAACCGGCGGACCTCGGCGCGCGGCCGGACAATCCCCTGTGCGTGCGGGGAACGCCACCACCAGGCGGACCCCCGGGTCGGGGCGCCACTGGATGTCGACACCTACGACTACGTGGGCGCGGTGCTGTGGCAGGCGCACGCGGGCAAGCTGTGGCACCGGTTCACCATCGCGTTGCGCCGCAAGCTCGCGCAGGCGGCCGGCATCACGGTCCGCGAGTTCACCGACCACGCCCGCCTGTCGTACGCCAAGGTCGCCGAGTACCAGCGGCGCGGCCTGGTCCACTTCCACGCGATGGTCCGCGTCGACGGAGCAGGCGGACCGAGCGATCAGACACCGGCGTGGGCGACGGCGGAGCTGCTGACCGATGCGATCGTCGCGGCGGCCGGCGCGGTCCAGCTCGACATCAGCCGGCCTGACGGTGCGGCGCTGAGCCTGGTGTGGGGTCGGCAGGTCGACGTCCGCCAGATTCGGCCGACTGCTGCGGCGGAGGTCGAGGACGAGCGGGGCGAGATCTCCGAGGAGCGCTTGGCGGCCTACGTGGCGAAATACGCCACCAAGGGCACCGGAAAGAGCGAAGCCGCGGACCGGCCGATTCGTGGACAAGTCGACATCGATCACCTCGACGTCACGCCACACCATCGCCGGATCATCCAAACGTGCTGGGACCTCGGCGGCCTGGCCGAGTACGACGAGCTGAACCTGCGGAAGTGGGCGCACATGCTCGGCTTCCGGGGGCACTTCCTGACGAAGTCGAAGCACTACAGCACGACGTTCAAGGCGATTCGCGGAGAGCGCGCGGCGTTTCGGGCTGAGCAGGCGCTTGAGCGCCTCGGCGTCGATCCGGACTCCGTGGTCGTCGTCAACCGCTGGGATTTCGCCGGCATCGGCTACGCCAACGACGCAGAAATGGAACTTGCGCACGGCATCGCCGAACGGATCAAGAACACCCGACGCACGAAGAAGGAGGCATCGTGACTTCCGCTCTGCCGGACCCGAACCAACTGCTCACGGTCGACGAGTTCTGCGCGGCGGCGCGGGTCTCCAAGAACACTTTCTACAAGTGGCGACAGATTCCAGGTGCCGCACCTGTCGCCCGGAAGCTGCCGAACGGATCACTCCGCATCCTGGTCGCTGACTATCTGATGTGGCTCGACGGGCGGCGGAGTGATGCCGCATGAAAACCACGTACAAGGTCAACGTGTGGGCGATCAAGACTCTGAAGCCGACTGCGGACGGCAAGAAGCGCCCCAAGCCGTACGGCGTGCGTTGGGTAACCGCAGGTGAAGAACATTCCGAGTGGTACAAGACGATCAAGCTCGCCGACAGCCGGCGGTCGGAGCTTCTTCAGGCGGCGAAGCGTGGCGAGGCATTCGACATTGCGACCGGGTTGCCGGAGTCGGAGTGGCCGCAGCGGGAGCCGAGATCACTGCTCAAGCTCGCTCAGGAGTTCATCGATGAGGAGTGGAACGAGTCGGCTCCGAACACGCGGAAGCGGTATGTCGACACGCTCGCGGTTGCCGTCGCCGCGTTCGTGAAGCGTGACGGATCGGTACCGGATGGGCGGAAGCTGCGGCGGGTGCTCACGACGCACTTGCTGCCGACCAATCGCCGGGACCGGCAACTCACGGACGACGAAGCGCGGACTGCCGAGTGGGTGGTGTCAGCGTCTCGTCCGGTGTCGGACCTGGCAAAGAAAGTCGAGATAGGCAACGTGCTTCGCGCGCTCGGCCGCAACCTGAACGGCACAGCTGCTGCGTCGTGGACAACACGCACGCGGCGCGGAGTGCTGCACCACTTGATGGAGTTCGCGATCGACGTCGAGGAGTTGGACGCCAACCCGGTCACCCGGTCGAAAGTCGCGACACACGTCGGAAGCAGCGAGGTCGACCCTCGCGTCGTACTGAATCCGAAGCAGGCTCCGCAGGTGCTCGCAGCGGTGACGTATGCCGGTCGTCGTGAGTACCTGTACGGCTTCTTCGGGGCCATGTACTACGCGGGTCTTCGTCCGTGCGAGGTGAACCGGATCCGCAAGGCGGACCTGAGGCTCCCCGACGAGGGCCAGGTCGACGAGTGGGGCGAGATCATCTTGGAAAAGTCGGCTTCACGGTCGAATGCGCGCTACACAGACTCGGGAGAAACCTGGGAGGAACGGAACCTCAAGCGGCGGGCGCAAGGAGCTGTGCGGCGGGTCCCGATACCTCCGCAACTGGTTGACATCCTCCGCTGGCACCTCCGGACCTTCGGCACGACGGAGGACGGACGGCTGTTCCGCGGATCGGTCAGCGGCGGCCCGGTCAACGCGACGGTCTACACCGACGCCTGGGACAAGGCACGCAAGATCGGGCTGTCGCCGGAGCAGTACGACTCCCCGCTTGCCGCCGATCCGTACGACCTGCGGCACGCGGCGGTGTCAACCTGGTTGGCGGCCGGCGTACCGGCGGCTGAGGTCGCAGAGCGCGCGGGACACACGGTCGACGTCCTACTGAAGGTCTACGCGAAGTGCCTCGACGGCCAACGGGCGCTCTCCAACAGCAAGATCACCAGCATGCTGGATCCTGAGTAAACGCACCGTAGCTCCAAGACCAACCAGCTACTTAGATGCGACCACCGTCAAAGAATCGCTTTCTCTGCTTATCGAGATCGACCAGAAACTCCAGAAGGTAGAGATAGGATAGCAGCACAATATCATACGGAATACTCCCATTATGATGCGCAAGTAGCGCGTTGGTTTGAGTTTTTTTGTTGACAAACTTTGCGCCGTGACCATGAGTTGCATCTCGCAGCAACTTGACGTACGAGGCCGTAGCGGCATCTAGACTCTTACGAACATTTTTTCCTTTGTCATCCTTAAATACTACATCACCAGAACCGGCCTGCCTCGCAATAAAGAACCCTTGCTGAAGTTCTTCCAGAGCGTCAATAGCACGTCGAGCGGCAGGTAGTAAAATCTCCGCAGAAGCTGACGGAATAGCACCCTCAACTCTTTCGTATGCCCGCCTGGCGTTTGCAAGCGAGCATGTATATTCAATATCATGACCGGTCAGACGGTCTATTGTGTCAAGGACCGAGAAGAAAAGGACGCGGCGAGCGTTAGCATCTCTATGCGCAACTTGTATCGAGGTAACCCGCCGGAAGAGTTGCTCCACCGTCAGGGCAGCATGTAGATGCTTAGTCGCCACATACATTCCGTTACGATCAGTAAAGACAGCGGGATCCGAGATTATCGACAGCAGCTTACCGATTCGTTCAGTCCACCACTGAATGGCCGCCCTAGCAGCACCGTCCCCCAGCACGGGAAAGGGAACCGTCTCAACGCTCCCTCGAACTGGTAGCATGTGCATAAGCTCGGCAGGGTCCGACCGAAACCCTCGAACAAGGCGGCCAAGCGAATAAAAGATCACGCCAGATGGCCGCAAAGCGACTATCGACCATACCGCAGGCGTTAGCGCGCCCACCAGAGGACCAACATAGACGTCAAACAGCGCTATTCCATCACTCAACCCTCTCGAACTATCAAAGATCAGCTCACCGTTTTTGATCGCCTCGTGAAGGTGGGATACATCCCCTTTCCGTGCATCATAATCGTACCGCGCGCGCAGCAGAAATGCGATCAGCTCCAACCTGTAGCCGAGAGCAGGGTTTTTTGATATAACATGCAGAGACGCATTAGGAAAAGCCACCTCGCCAGGGCTCGCCTCAAGCGGTATCTCAAGCAACTTGCCGTAAATGTCGCGACATACATCAGCTAGAGTTTCCCGCGATGCAAGCATAACACTGAGCTGCCAGTACGATAGAGTGTCAACCAAATCACCCACTCTTTCAGCGCGGAGTCTTTTCTTCTCTAGTTCACGCTCGCCTACTTCGCGAGTCGCTGACGACATTTCAATGGTCTCAGTTCCCGCCAAGGCAGACAGAAATTCATATCTCGACACCATACCACTTTCGGCAATGTCAAAAGCATTCACAAGGGGAGGGAACGAAGGGTCGACCCTCTCTTTCGCGAACACGGTCCAACCGTTCTCGTCAAAGCTGGCTTTACTGCCAACAAACGCAGCCTCCGAAAAATATCCTCGAGGGTTTGAATTCCACACCCACGAAGGAAGTATCACATTCGCAAAATTTGGGACATCACCAGGCTGCTTCATGCAATGAGCCTAACTCCCGCCATGTCCCATCCGCTTAGACACAACGTAGCGGGGTAATCGGTCCAGGTCAGATCAGCAGACCACGTACGGCCAGCCCTGACCGGGGTGTTCGACGTGGGGAATGTGGCCCCGAAGGGCAGGTCCAAGCTGCTACCGGTCGACCAATCAGCTGGCTCCATGCACAAGGCATGTTTCGGCAGGTAGACTGGATACTGAGGCCCCCGGCGATGATCTTCGCCGGGGGCCTTTCTGTTCCGTGTATGTTCCGCGACCACCGGCAAAACCCGGCAATCGGCGGCAGACAGTGGCACAGCCGACCACCGCACGGCGCGGCCGTTCTAGCAGTTCAGCGGCTGTTTAGCGAACGGACCTGCGAGGCTGGAAAGTCGCCGGTCAGTCCCGGAGTTCCATGGTGCAGCACTTGGGGCCGCCGCCGGACTTGCGGAGCTCGGAGATGTCGACGTAGACGGGCTGGTAGCCACGGGCGGCCAGGCGGTCGCCGAGGTCGGTGGCCTCAACCGGCAGCACGACGTTGTGGCCGTCGGACACGCCGTTGAGGCCAAGACACTCGGCGTCGGCGGCGGTGGCGATGACGGCGTCGGGGAAGAGGTGGCGAAGCACCCGCTGCGAACCGGCGGAGAAGGCGTCGGGGTAGTAGCAGACCTCGGGCCGGGCGGACCGGTCGTCGAGCACGAACAGCGCGGTGTCGAGGTGGTAGTAGCGAGGGTCGACGAGGCGCAGCGACACGACGGGAACGCCGAGCACCTCCTGGGCCTCGGCGTGGGCGCCGGGGTCGGTGCGGAACCCGGTGCCGGCCAACAACACCCGGCCGGTCCACGCGAAGTCGCCCTCGGCCTCGTTGACGCAGGTGGGCATGACGACGTCGCGGTAGCCGTTGCGCAGGAACCACCGCCGGAAGTGGTCGGCCTCGGCGGCCCGCTGCTCGGCCCGGAACCGGGAGCCGAGCACGACGCCGTCGATGACGGTGCCGGAGTTGGCGGCGAACACCATGTCCGGCAGCCCCGGCTCGGGGTCGATGAGCTCGACCTTGTGACCCAGCCCCTCGTACGTCTCCTTGAGCGCGGTCCACTGCTCGACGGCCACCCGGGTGTCCACCGGACGCTCGGGGTCCATCCACGGATTGATCGAGTACTCGACGGTGAAGTACTCCGGCGGGCACATCAGGTACCGACGGGTGGTCGGCACCCGGACCTGGGCGATCTGCTCCGACGAGGGGAGCGGCGCGTCGAGCGTGGTGGACATGGATCGAAATGTAAGTGGTGCGAGGACCATCGATCAACGCCGCTGCATTGCGTCTGATGGTGCAGAATGTTGCGCATGGACGCCATCGACCAGCGAATCGTTTCGTGCCTGGTGACCGATGCCCGGTCGAGCTACGCGGAGATCGGCGGCGCGGTCGGCCTGAGCGCCCCCGCGGTGAAGCGCCGCGTGGACAAGTTGCTGGACATGGGCGTCCTGCGCGGCTTCACGGCGGTCGTCGACCCGGAGGCGCTGGGCTGGGGCACGGAGGCCTTCGTGGAGGTGCACTGCCGGGGCAACATCCCGCCGTCGGAGATCCGCGGCCGGCTGGAGCCGCTGCCGGAGGTGGTGGCGGCCTACACGGTCTCGGGTGCGGCGGACGCGATCGTGCACCTGCGCGCGGCGAACATCCACCACCTGGAAACGGTCCTGGAACGGCTGCGCGGTCTGGACATCGTGGACCGGACGATCTCTACAGTGGTGCTGTCAACGCTCCTCGACCGGCCTCCGACCCCGGAGCACTAGCCTGCGGCCATGAGTCAGATCCTTGTCGACCGGCGGGCCCGGGTCGCCGTGCTGACGGTGCACGATCCCGACCGCCGCAACGCGTTGAACCTGTCGCTGGCCACCGAACTGGCCGAGGCGGTGCGGGCGTGCGAGGCGGACGAGCAGGTCGGCGCGATCGTCGTCACGGGCACGCCGCCGGCGTTCTGCGCGGGCGCGGACCTGACGGCGCTGGGCGAGGCCCGCGAGCAGGGCCTCCGCGACATCTATGCCGGCTTCCTCGCGGTGGCGAACTGTTCGCTGCCGACGGTCGCCGCGGTCAACGGCGCCGCCGTCGGTGCGGGCCTGAATCTCGCACTGGCCTGTGACGTCCGACTCGCGGGCGAGCGGGCGCGGTTCGACGCCCGGTTCCTCCAGCTGGGCATTCACCCGGGCGGCGGCATGACGTGGATGCTGCAGCGGATCGTCGGCCCGCAGCAGGCCGCCGCCATGACGCTCTTCAGTTCGGTGTACGACGCGAAGGCGGCCTTGGCGGCGGGACTGGTGCTCGACGTCGTCGACGACGTGGTCGAGCGGGCGGTGCAGCTGGCCAGCCAGGCGGCGGAGGCGCCGCGGGAGCTGGTGATCGCGACCAAGCGCACGATGCGGGCGACGGCGGCGACCACCGCCCACGCCGACGCGGTCGAACTGGAGATCAGACCGCAGCTGGCCTCGATCGACTCACCGGCGTTCGCGGAGCGGCTGGCGGCGCTGCGCCGGCGGATCAGCGGCAACTGAGGGCGTGTCCCACATATCGGACACCGACGAACTTTTCTGTGACGTGCACCGCACCGTCGGGCCTCATCTTACTGGTGGTAAGTACCGTTAACTGCAGGTGCGAGCGCCCCGCCCAGGGTGAGTAGTTTTCGCTGAGACTGTGAGAACACCCGGAGCCCGACGACTACGCTCGTGAAATAGCGCCAGGCCGGCGCCGCCAGCCGGCCGGCGCGACGCGGCCGAGGAGAAAGGCACTGTCGAGCCCATGAGTATTGACGTGGGTAGGGGGACGCGCACAACGGACGTCCGCAAGGTTGATCGAGTTGTGATCCGTTTCGCCGGTGACTCCGGTGACGGCATGCAACTCACCGGCGACCGGTTCACCTCCGAGGCCGCCGCGTTCGGCAACGACCTCGCCACCCTGCCGAACTTCCCCGCCGAGATCCGCGCGCCCCAGGGCACGCTGCCCGGCGTGTCCAGCTTCCAGCTGCACTTCGCCGACTACGACATCCTCACCCCCGGCGACCGCCCCGACGTCCTGGTCGCGATGAACCCCGCCGCGCTCAAGGCCAACATCGCCGACCTCCCGGCCGGCGGGACCCTGATCGTCAACACCGACGAGTTCACCAAACGCAACCTGACCAAGGTCGGCTACGCCTCCAACCCCCTGGACGACGAGTCCCTGGCGCAGTACAACGTGCACCAGGTCGCGATGGCCTCCATCACCCGCGCCGCCCTGGAACCCACCGGGCTGTCGAAGAAGGACGCCGAACGCGCCAAGAACATGTTCGCCCTCGGTCTGCTGTCGTGGATGTACCACCGGGAGACCGCCGGCACCGAACGGTTCCTGCGGGAGAAGTTCGCCAAGAACCCGGCCATCGCCGAGGCCAACATCCTCGCGTTTCACACCGGCTGGAACTACGGCGAGACCACCGAGTCGTTCGCCGTGACCTACGAGGTCGCCCCGGCGAAGCTGGCCACCGGCACGTATCGGCAGATCACCGGCAACACCGCGCTGGCGTACGGGATCGTGGCGGCCGGGCAGTGCGCCAAACTGCCCGTCTTCCTCGGCACCTACCCGATCACCCCGGCCTCCGACGTGCTGCACGAACTGGCGAAGCACAAGAACTTCGGGGTGACCACGTTCCAGGCCGAGGACGAGATCGCCGGCATCGGCGCCGCCCTGGGCGCCTCCTTCGGCGGCGCGCTGGGGGTGACCTCCACCTCCGGGCCGGGGATCGCGTTGAAGTCCGAGACCATCGGCCTGGCCGTGATGACCGAGATGCCGCTGGTCGTGCTGGACATCCAGCGCGGCGGCCCGTCGACCGGTCTGCCGACCAAGACCGAGCAGGCCGACCTGCTGCAGGCCATGTTCGGCCGCAACGGCGAGGCCCCGGTGCCGATCATCGCCCCCCGCTCGCCGGCCGACTGTTTCGACGCCGCCCTGGAGGCCACCCGGATCGCGCTGACCTATCGCACGCCGGTGTTGCTGCTGTCGGACGGCTACATCGCCAACGGCTCCGAGCCGTGGCTGATCCCCGACGTCGACGACCTGCCCGATTTGAGTGTGGAGTTCGCGACCGAGCCCAACGCCACCGACGGGTCGGGGGAGTTCTGGCCGTATCTGCGGGATCCGGAGACGCTGGCCCGGCCGTGGGCGGTGCCGGGCACGCCGGGGCTGGAGCACCGCATTGGCGGGCTGGAGAAGGCCGACAAGACCGGCAACATCTCCTACGACCCGGACAACCACGACAAGATGGTCCGGCTGCGCCAGGCCAAGATCGACGGCATCGCCGTGCCGGACGCCGAGGTCGACGACCCGTCCGGGGCCGCGCGGGTGCTGGTGCTGGGCTGGGGCTCCTCGTACGGGCCGATCGGCGCGGCCTGCCGGCGGGTGCGGCGGCTGGGCATGGACGTCGCGCATGTGCACCTGCGCAACCTCAACCCGTTCCCCAAGAACCTGGGCGAGGTGCTGGGGCGGTACGACAAGGTCGTGATCCCGGAGATGAACCTGGGCCAGCTCGCGATGCTCATCCGGGCCAAGTTCCTGGTCGACGCCGTCTCCTACACCAAGGTGGCGGGTCTGCCGTTCAAGGCCGAGGAACTCCAGGACGTGCTGATCGACTTCGTGAAGGGACTGGACGCGTGACCGCCATCGACCTCGGGCTCCCGACCCTGGGCGGACTCGCCGGGGTGCCGACCTTCGACGGCAAGCAGTCGGCCAAGGACTACAAGACCGACCAAGAGGTCCGCTGGTGCCCCGGCTGCGGCGACTACGCCGTGCTCGCCGCCGTCCAGTCCTTCCTCCCGGATCTCGGCCTGCGCCGCGAGAACATCGTGTTCGTGTCGGGCATCGGCTGCTCCAGCCGCTTCCCGTACTACATGAACACCTACGGCATGCACTCCATCCACGGCCGCGCCCCCGCCATCGCCACCGGCCTGGCGACCTCGCGGGAGGACCTGTCGGTCTGGGTCGTCACCGGCGACGGCGACGCCCTCTCGATCGGCGGCAACCACCTGATCCACGCGCTGCGCCGCAACGTCAACCTGAAGATCCTGCTGTTCAACAACCGGATCTACGGCCTGACCAAGGGCCAGTACTCGCCCACCTCCGAGGAGGGCAAGGTCACCAAGTCCACCCCGATGGGCTCGCTGGACCACCCCTTCAACCCGGTCTCCCTGGCCCTGGGCGCCGAGGCGTCGTTCGTCGGGCGGGCGCTGGACTCCGACCGCAAGCAGCTGACCGAGGTGCTGCGGGCCGCGGCCGAACACCGCGGCTCGGCCCTGGTCGAGATCTACCAGAACTGCCCCATCTTCAACGACGGTGCGTTCGACGTGCTCAAGGAGGCCGGCGAGCGCGAGGAGCGGCTCGTGCCGCTCAAGCACGGCGAGCCGATCCGGTTCGGCGCCGAGGGCCAGCACGGCGTGGCCCGCGACCCGAAGACGGGCTCGCTCAAGGTCGTCGAGGTGGCCGAGGTCGGCGAGGAGAACCTCGTCGTGCACGACGCCACCATCGAGGACCCGTCCTACGCGTTCGCGCTGTCGCGGCTGGGCCACCACAACCTGGACCACACCGTCACCGGCGTGTTCCGCAACGTGCAGCGGGCCACGTACGACGACCTGGCCCGGCACCAGGTGGAGGCGGCCAAGGCCAGCAAGCCGGCCGACCTGGCCGGGCTGCTGCGCGGCAAGGACACCTGGACCGTCGCGGCCGACTGACGTTCCGCACGAAGAAGGCCCCCGGCGATTTCGCCGGGGGCCTTCTTCGTGGGCTACGCGCCAGGAGTGAAGCCGGCCCGCTCCGCCTCCTCGGTGCTGCGGAACCAGACCTCGGCCTTCACACCGTCGAAGTCGCCGCTGCCGGCCGCGTGATACGTCCGCGAGCCGAGCACGGCCTTGACCCGGTAGTCGTCCGACGGGGCCGAGCCGTCCGGCTTGGGCAGCGCCGAACCGGGGCCGAACGGGGTGCGCGGGCCGCCGCTGGACGGCCGGCGGATCGGGGCCGCGTCGGTGTTGCGCGGCATCGAGCTGAACTGCGCCCGCGGCCGGAACGGGGCCGGGTCGAACGGCTGCGGGCCGGCACCGAGCCCGTTGCCGCCGCGCGGCCACGAACTGCTCACCGTGCGCTTGGGCAGGCCGGCCGGGGTGGACGCCGGGGGCTGCGGCTTCTCCGCCTCCAGCAGCTCCGGGGCCAGGATCGGGGTGAACGGCACCGAGTCGGTGGACGAGAACGACCTGATCGTCGGCTCCTGGATCGGCTGGAAGCCGTCGAGGTCGTCGTACGGGTCGTCGCCGTCCGGGTCCAGCACCGGCTCGAACAGCGAGCGGGGGCGGGCCACCGCCTCCATCGGGGCCGGCTCCGGGCGCGACGGCTGCGGGCGGGTCGGCAGCGGCGTCGACTCCGCGGGCTCCGGCGGGGTCACGCTGCCGGGCGGGGTGAGAGCGCCCGGCGGGATCGGCTTGCCGAACTGGTTCGGGTCCAGCCGGATCGGCTCGGCCAGCGCCTCCAGCTGCACCTCGCCCTGCTCCGGTTCGGGCTCGGGCTGGTCGAAGGCCTCGACCGGCTGGAAGGAGGACGCCGCGGGCTCGGACTCGAAGGCGTGGGTCGGCTGGAACGACGACGCCGGCTCCGACTGGAACGCCTGCGTCGGCTGGAACGACGACGCAGCGGGTTCCGGCTCGGAGGCGTGGGCGGGCTCCGGCTCGTCCTCGTGCTCCTCGACCCGGCTGTGCCGGGACGCCGGCTCCGGCTCCGGCTCGTCCTCGGCGAGCTCACCGGCCAGCCGGCGCTCCTGCACGGCCTTCTCCGCCGCGGCGATCACCGACACCGCGACCGGGCCGGTCGTCTCGGCGGCCGCCTCGCGCTCCGACTCGGTCAGCTCCTCGTCGACGACGTCGTCGACCAGGTGCTCGTCCTCCAGCTCGTCGGCCGGGGCGTGGGCGAGCTGGCCGTGCGCCTGGGTGGCCGGCCCGTGGTCGGCCAGCTCCATGTCCTCGTGGTCGTCCCGGGCCGGCGGCAGGATGCTGGTCGTCTCCGCCGCGTTCGCCTCGCCGATCACCCGGTTGATCGCGGCCGTCATCTCGGCCGGGCTGGGGTTGGGGATGGGCGGCGCGGCCGGGATCGGCGCGTGGATCTGCGTCGGCTGCTCGTCGGCCGGCGGCTGCGGCTGCTCGGGCGCCGGCTCCGGCTCGTGCTGGGCCACCGGCTCCGGCTCGGGGGCGGGCTCCGGCGTCTTGACCGGCTCCGGCTCGGCCTCGTGCTCGTGCTCGGCGTGGTGGTCGTGCCCGGCGGGTTCGAAGGACGTGCCGAGTTCGAACGACTTGGCCGGTTCGATCGGCTCCGGCTCGTACGGCTGGGCGTAGCCCAGGTCCTGCTCCGGCGTCGGGGCGACCAGCGTGCGCGGCGACTCCGCGGGCTGCTCGCGCTCCCACGAGGGCAGCCGGTCCGGGTCCCAGCTCGGGCTCGGCGGCGGGTGCTCGTCGACGATGCCCGTGCGCTCGGCGTCGGTCTCCACGGACGGCTGTGGCGGCGGCATGGCGTCGGCCCGCTTGGCCTTCGCGAGCTGGATCTCCAGCTGCCTGACCTGCTTGCGTAGCGGTCGCGTGAACAGCACATGGTCGAGTCCCGCGCCGATCACGAACGCAAGCAGGCACAGCAACCACACCTGCCCGAACACCCACATCACCGGACTACACCCTCCTAGTGCCTGCTGGCCCTTGCGGCAGGCTAACGGCCGCCGGCCCGTTCGGGGGCCTTGCCCGTTCAGGGCAGCATGACACTAACGGGTGAGCAGTTCAGTATGTGCGGGCCACCACATAGTCGGCCAGCGAGTCCAGCGCGTCCCGGGCCGGACCTGCGGGAAGAGCCGCCAGGGCGGCGCGGGCGCGGTCCGCGTAGCCGGCCAGCGTCTGCCGGGCCTGCTCCATGCCCGCCGACTCGCGCAGCAGCTTCAGCGCCTCGTCCACCAGGTTGTCATCGGCGATCGGGCCGGCCAGCAGCTCGCGCAGCCGGTCGCCCTGCGGGTCCGGATCGGTCAGCGCGTACAGCATCGGCAGCGTGCGGACGCCCTCGCGCAGGTCCGTTCCGGGCGTCTTGCCCGACTCCGTCGCCGGGGAGGCGATGTCGATGATGTCGTCCGAGATCTGGAAGGCCGAGCCGCAGGCGTCGCCGTAGGTGCTCAGCGCCTCCACCTGCTCCGCCGGCACGCCCGCGAACATGGCGCCGAAGCGGCCCGCCGTGGCGATCAGCGAGCCCGTCTTCTCGTCGATCACCTTCAGGTAGTGCGCCACCGGGTCCTGGCCGGCCGCCGGGCCGATCGTCTCGCGCATCTGGCCGGTGACCAGCTGGCTGAACGTGCCGGCCATGATGTGGCCCGCCTCCGTGCCCAGGTCCGCCACCAGCTTGGAGGCGTGCGCGAACAGGAAGTCGCCGGTCAGAATCGCGATCGTGTTGTCCCAGCGGGCGTTCGCGCTGACCGCGCCGCGGCGCATCGTCGCCTCGTCCATCACGTCGTCGTGGTACAGCGTGGCCAGGTGGATCAGCTCCACCACCGCCGCCGCCTTCGTCACGTCCTCGCGGTCCGCGTCGCCGAACTGCGCCGCCAGCAGCGTGAACAGCGGGCGGAAACGTTTGCCGCCCGCGTCGACCAGGTGCAGCGAGGTCTCCGTGACGAACTCGAGGTCGCTCTGCACGACCGAGCGCAGCAGGTTCTCGACTCTGCTCAGGCCGGCACTCACCGCGTCGGCCAGTGCCGGGTCGGCGAAGTCGAATCGGATGCCCTGCTCCCTGGCGGGATGCGTGCTCTGGTTGCCCGTCACGTGGATGTGTCCCCTACAGCGGCCCGGCTGCTGGCTGTTTCCCCAGCAGTAGTGTCACGTCCCCAGCAGCGTAATCGCCGCGAGATCGGTCGTGCCTGGGTAGTGGTGCGGAGAACTCCAGGATAGCTCCGCCGCCTCGATCCGCAGTCGCCCGATCACTGTAGGTCGCCAGACATGGAACCACCTTTGGTCACCCATAGCACCCAAACTGTCACGCAGTGCGTATAGCATTGATGCTATGAGCTGGGGTACCGTCGAGCTGGAACCGGAAGTGCTTGACTGGCTGGAGAGCCTGCCCACCGGGCAGTTCGCCGGTGCGGCCTTCTACATCGACCTGTTGGGCGATCGGGGGCCGTTGCTCGGTGAGCCGCATACCCGGCAGCTCGACGGCAAGCTTCGGGAACTCCGGTTCTATCTGGACGGATTGCCTGTTCGGGTGACGTACTGGATCGCGAGCGGGAGGCGGATCGTGCTGCTCACCGTGTTCCGCAAGACTCGGATGCGGGAAGAGCGTGAGGTGCAGCGTGCCCGTCGCGCCATGAGACGGTGCATCCAGCAGCAGCACACGCCGGACGAGGACGGGAGCGACACCGATGGCTGAGCGGAGCAGCTGGCAGGAGCTGCGTGACCGGCGCATGGCCGAACCCGGGGCGGGCGAGAGTTACGCGGCCGCCCGGCTGGCCTTCGAACTCGGCAAGGCGGTGCGGGAGATGCGCGAGCGGCGGGGCTGGACCCAGGCGCAGCTGGCGGCGGCTGCCGGCATGACGCAGTCGGCGGTCGCGCGGTTCGAGGCGGGCGGGACGGTGCCGACGATCCCGGTGCTGGACCGGGTGGCTCAGGCGCTCGGCGCGAAGCTGGTGGTCAAGCTCGCGGCCTGAGACGAAGACGAAAGGGGCGGCCCCGAGGTGGGGCCGCCCCTTTCGTGTGGAAAGACGCCTCAGCCGAGGAAGCCGCCCTTGGCCCAGTCGAGGACGAAGCCGGGGACGACACCGAGCAGCAGGGTGATGAAGACGCCCAGGGAGATCGCCACCGTGGTGAAGGCGCCGGGCACGGTGACGGTGGGGCCGTCCTCGGCGGGCTCGCTGAAGTACATCAGCACGACGACGCGCAGGTAGAAGAACGCGGCGACGGCGCTGAAGACGAGGGCGATCACGACGAGGGGGGCCATGCCGTCCCTCAGGGCAGCGGAGAAGACGACGAACTTGCCGACGAAGCCACTGGTGAGGGGGATGCCGGCGAGGGCGAGCAGCAGGAAGGTGAAGACGGCGGCCAGAAGCGGGGAGCGCTTGGCCAGGCCGGCCCACTCGGACAGGTCCGAGGCCTCGCCGTTGCCCCGGCGCACCAGGGAGATCACGCCGAAGGACGCGATGGTGGTGAAGCCGTAGGCGACCAGGTAGAAGAGCGTGGACTGGAGGCCGTCGGTGTTCAGGGCGATGGCGCCGACCAGGATGAAGCCGGCGTGGGCCACCGACGAGTAGGCGATCATGCGCTTCACGTCGGTCTGGGTCAGACCGAAGATGGCGCCGATGGCCATGGACACGATGCACACGGCCCACAGCACGCCCCGCCACTCCCACTGAGTGGACTGGAACGCGACGGTGAGCACCCGCAGGATGCCGCCGAACGCGGCGACCTTGGTGCAGGCGGCCATGAACGCGGTCACGGGAGTGGGAGCGCCCTGGTAGACGTCGGGGGTCCAGGCGTGGAAAGGACCGACGGCGGCCTTGAAGAGCAGGCCGACGACGAGCAGGCCGAGACCGCCGAACAGCAGCGTGTCGGACCGGTTGGTGCCGACGGCGGCATTGGCGATGTCGGTCAGCCGCACGGAACCGGAGTAGCCGTAGAGCAACGCGGTGCCGTACAGGAAGAACGCGGAGGCGAAGGCGCCGAGCAGGAAGTACTTGACGGCGGCTTCCTGCGAGATGAGCCGGCGCTTCCGGGCCAGACCGCACATCAGGTACAGCGGGAGGCTGAGCACCTCCAGCGCGATGAACATGGTGAGCAGGTTGTTCGACGCGCTGAACACGAGCATGCCGCCGAGCGCGAACAGGAACAGCGGGAACGCCTCGGTCTGCAGCGCCCCGTCCGGGTCCACGGTCTTGTCGGCGATCAGCAGCAACGCCAGCAGCCCCAGCGCGAGCAGCGTGCCCCAGAGGAACAGCGCGGGCTTGTCGATGGAGATGACGTTGGCGAGGGTCAGCACGCCGGTGTGCCCGGCGACCCCGCCCTTGGCGGCGTCGCTGTTGAGGAACAGGATCAGCGCGACGCCGGCGGCGAGGATCGCCACCACGCACAGCCCGACCTGCCACGCCCAGCGCGACTCCTTGGCCATGAAGGCCTCGAAGAGCACGCCGACGCAGGCGGCGCCGAGAATGATCAGGATCGGCGCGATCGCCGCGTACGACACGTCCGGCGGCGAGATCTGGTTCTGGGCCTGCAGGAGGTATTGGGAGAGCACGTCACTTGCCTTCCTGCGCGGGCACCGGATCGGTCACGCCCACCGCGCTCATGGTCGCCGACACCGACGGGCCGACGATGTCCAGCACCGGCTTGGGATACACGCCAAGCACCACGATCAACAGCACCAGCGGCGCGAGCACCGCCAGCTCCCGCCGGTTCAGGTCGGTCACCGCGGCCCTCTCCGGGTCGGTCGCCGCGCCCGGCCCGCCGGACACGCCGACCAGCGCGTTGCCCCGCACCGGACCCTGCATGACCCGCTGGTACAGCCACAGCACGTACAGCGCGGCCAGGATCATGCCGATGGTCGCCAGCACCGAGTACACCGGCTGCGTCGGGTACGAGCCCAGCAGCACCAGGAACTCCGAGACGAACGAGTTGGTGCCGGGCAGCGACAGCGTCGACAGGCCGGCCACCAGGAACAGCCCGGCCAGCAGCGGGGTCAGCTTCGACATGCCGCCGTAGTCGGCGATCTTGGTCGACCCGCCGCGGGCGATCACCATGCCGATCACCAGGATCAGCATGCCGGTCGCGATGGAGTGGTTGACCATGTACGACACCGCGCCGACCTCGGACTGCGAGGTGAAGGCGAAGATGCCGATCGCGATGAAGCCGAAGTGGGCGATCGACACGTACGCGATGAGCCGCTTGAGGTCGCTCTGCCCCACCGCGAGCAGCGAGCCGTACAGCACGCCGATCACGCCGAGCACCAGGACCAGCGGCGCGAGCGCCTTGCTGGCCTCGGGGAACATCGGCAGCAGGTAGCGCAGGAAGCCGAAGGTGCCGACCTTGTCCAGCACGCCGACGAGGATCACGGCCACGCCGATCGGCGCCTGCTCGGCGGCGTCGGGCAGCCACGTGTGCAGCGGCACCAGCGGCGCCTTGATGGCGAAGGCCAGGAAGAAGCCGAAGAACAGCCACACCTGGGTGCCCAGCGGCGCGTCCCGCACCACGGTCACCAGCGTCGCCCAGTCGAAGGTGCCCTGCCCCAGCTTGTCGGCGGCCAGCGAGTAGCAGCCGATCGCCGAGGCCAGCATGATCAGGCCGCCGAGGAACGAGTACAGGAAGAACTTGACCGCCGCGTACTGCCGGCGCGGGCCGCCGTAGCCGCCGATCAGGAAGTACATCGGGATCAGCATGATCTCGAACAGCACGTAGAACAGGAACACGTCGGTGGCGGCGAACACGCCGACCATCAACGCCTCCTGCACCAGGATCAGCGACAGGAAGCCGCCGGCCGACCGGCCGGTGGGCAGCTTGTCGGCCCAGCCGGCGCCGATCACGATCGGCACCAGCAGCGCGATCACGCCGATCATCACCAGCGCGATGCCGTCCGCGCCGAACGACAGGTGCACGCCCAGCTGCGACATCCAGTCCACCGACGAGGAGAACTGGATGCGGGCGCCGCCCGGCTCGTAGCTGATCCACAGCAGCACCGCGAGCACGAACTCGACCAGGGTCACGCCGAGGGCGGTGATCTTGGCGGTCCGGTCGTCGTTCTTCAGGAACGCCACCACCAGCGCGCCGACCAGCGGCAGCACCAGCAGGGCGATCAGCAACCCAGTTCCCATCAGGAGAACCTCACCATCAGCAGAGCCGCGACCACCAGGACGGAGCCGCCCAGCATGGTCAGCGCGTAGGACCTGACGAACCCGGTCTGGGTGCGTCGCAGCAGCGAGGACAGGAAGCCGAGGGTGCCGGCCAGTCCCGTGACGGCGCCGTCGACGCCCTTGTCGTCCATGACGACCAGGCCCCGGGTGAGCGCCTCGCCCGGCTTGGCGAACAGCGCCTCGTTCAGGGCGTTGCCGTACAGGTCGGCGCGGGCCGCGCGGACCGGCCAGGAGACCTTGGCCGGCTTCTCCAGCGGAACGTCCTTGCGCCCCACGAACAGCCAGGCCAGCCCGGCGCCGATCACCATGAGCGCCAGGGAGATCACCGTCAGGCCGATCTCCGGGATCGGACCCGCCTCGGCCTCCCGGAGCTGACCGAGCGACGGCTCCAGCCACTGCGCCAGCCGGTCGCCGCTGGTCAGGAACCAGCCGGCGCCGATGGAGCCGACGGCCAGGATGATCATCGGCACGGTCATCACGGCCGGCGACTCGTGCGGGTGGAAGTCCTTGCCGTCCTCGGACTTGATGTCCTTCCAGCGTTCCTTGCCGAAGAAGGTCATCAGCATCAGCCGGGTCATGTAGAACGCGGTCAGCGCGACGCCGAGCATGGCCGCCCCGCCGAACACCCAGGCGTGCCAGCCCTCACCCGAGAACGCCGCCTCGATGATGGCGTCCTTGGAGTAGTAGCCGGACAGGAACGGGAAGCCGATCAGGGCCAGGTAGCCGAGGCCGAAGGTGACGAACGTGATCGGCATCCGCTTGTACAGGCCGCCGAACTTGCGCATGTCGACCTCGTCGTTCATGCCGTGCATGACCGACCCGGCCCCGAGGAACAGCCCCGCCTTGAAGAAGCCGTGCGTGAGCAGGTGCACGATGCCGAGCGCGTAGCCGATCGGGCCGAGGCTGACCGCGAGGATCATGTAGCCGATCTGGCTGACGGTCGAGTACGCCAGCACCTTCTTGATGTCGTCGTAGGCGCAGCCGACGATGCACCCGATCAGCAGCGTGATCGTGCCGATGATGGTGACGACCAGCCGCCCGTCCTCGGTGAGGTTGTAGATCGGGTTGGACCGGGCGATCAGGTACACACCGGCGGTGACCATGGTTGCCGCGTGGATGAGGGCGGAGACCGGGGTCGGGCCCTCCATGGCGTCCGGCAACCAGGCCTGGAGCGGGAACTGGCCGGACTTGCCGCAGGCGCCGAGCAGGAGCAGCAGGCTGATGGCCAGGATCGTGCCCGGCGACAGCGTGTTGATCCGCGAGAAGACCTCGCTGTACTGCGTGGTGCCGAGGTTGGTGAACATCAGGAAGATGGCGATGGCCAGGCCGACGTCGCCGACCCGGTTCATCAGGAACGCCTTCTTGGCCGCGGTCGCCGCGGACGGCCGGTTCTGGTACCAGCCGATCAGCAGGTACGACGCGAGACCCACGCCCTCCCAGCCGAAGTACAGCGTCACGAAGCCGTTGCCCAGCACCAGCAGCAGCATCGCCGCGACGAACAGGTTGAGGTAGGCGAAGAACCGCCGCCGCCCGTCGTCGTGCGACATGTAGCCGATCGAGTAGATGTGGATCAGCGAGCCGACGCCGGTGATCAGCAGCACGAAGGTCACCGACAGCGGGTCCAGCCGCAGGCCGAAGTCGACCTGCAGGGCCTGCACCGGGATCCAGGAGAAGATGTGCAGCTCCGAGACCCGGTGCGCGGCGTCGTGACTGGTGGTGTCGAAGAACAGGATCACGCCGTACACGAAGGCGGCGAGCACCGTCGCGCAGCCGAGCAGGTGGCCCCACTTGTTGGCGGCCTTGCCGGCGAGCAGCAGCACGACCGCGCCGACCAGGGGCAACGCGAGCAGCAGCCAGGCGGACTGCCCGACCGCGGAGATATCCGTCATTTTCCCGGTCGCCCCTTAGTACTTGAGCAGGTTCGAGTCGTCGACCGAGGCCGAGCGACGGGTCCGGAAGATGGCCATGATGATCGCCAGGCCGACCACGACCTCGGCGGCGGCCACCACCATCACGAAGAAGCCCATCACCTGGCCGTCGAGCTGGCCGTTGATCCGCGAGAACGTGACCAGCGTGAGGTTCACGGCGTTGAGCATCAGCTCGACGCACATGAACACCACGATCGCGTTGCGCCGCACCAGCACGCCGATCGCGCCGATGCTGAACAGCAGCGCGGACAGCAGCAGGTAGTACGTCGGCGTCATCGGTTCGCCTCCTCGGCCGTGCCGGTGCCGGTCAGCGCGTGCGCGTCGGCGTGGTGCTCGGTGCCGGCGACCTCGGCCCGGTCGTGCTCGAACGTCTCCGAGGCGGTGGCCTCGATCAGCTCGGACAGTGACTCGGGCGCGACGGAGCCGTCCGGCAGCAGCGCCGGGGTGGCCACCGAGTTGGCGGTGGCGAACACACCCGGGCCGGGCAGCGGGGAGGGCCGGTTGCCGCGGAAGCGCTCGATCACCAGCTCGCGCTGGGACTTGAGGGCCTGCTTGCTCTTGCCGACGAAGGCCAGCACCATCGCGCCGACGGCGGCGGTGATCAGCAGCGCCGAGGTCAGCTCGAACGGGAACAGGTAGTCGGTGAAGATCAGCTTGCCGACGTTGGTCAGGTTGCCGCCCTGGTTGGCCTGGGCCAGCCCGGCCGAGGGCACCTGGGACACCGCGCGCAGCAGCGCCGAGACGGCGACGCCGGCGAAGCCGATGCCGAAGACCGCGGCGATCACCCGCTGCCCGCGCAGCACTTCCACCACCGAGTCGGAGCTGTCCCGGCCGACCAGCATCAGCACGAACAGGAACAGCATCATCACCGCGCCGGTGTAGACGATGATCTGCACGAAGCCCAGGAACGGCGCCTGCTGCAGCATGTACAGCACGCCGAGGCTGAGCATCGTCAGCACCAGGAACAGCGCGGAGTGCACGGCGTTGCGGGCGAACAGCATGCCCAGGCCGCCGAGCAGGGCCAGCGGGCCGAGGATCCAGAAGCCGACCGCCTCGCCCGTGGTGACCACGTCCGCCGGCGGCGGCGCGGTCTGCTGCTGTTGCATGACGAACTGCAGGAGCGCGCTCACTTGGCCGCCTCCCCTCGGGCCAGCTCAGGACCGTTCACGTAGTAGTCCTGCTCGTTCTCGCCCAGCCGCATCGGGTGCGGCGGCTGCTCCATGCCGGCCAGCAGCGGCGCCATCAGGTCTTCCTTGGTGAAGATCAGGCGCTGTCGGTCGTCGTCGGCCAACTCGTAGAAGTTGGTCATGGTCAGCGACCGGGTCGGGCAGGCCTCGATGCACAGGCCGCAGCCGATGCACCGGAGGTAGTTGATCTGGTAGTCCTTGCCGTACCGCTCACCGGGCGAGTAGCGCGCGTCCTCGGTGTTGTCGCCGCCCTCGACGAAGATCGCGTCGGCCGGGCAGGCCCACGCGCACAGCTCGCAGCCGACGCACTTCTCCAGCCCGTCCGGGTGCCGGTTGAGCTGGTGCCGGCCGTGGTAGCGGGCGGCGGTCGGCCGGTAGTCCTCCGGGTACTGCTCGGTCACGACCTTCTTGAACATCGTCGAGAAGGTGACGCCGAAGCCCTTGAGGGGATCAAGAATCCCCATCGCTGGCCTCCTTCGGGGTGGACGACGCCGCCACGGCAGCGGGCTCTTGCGGTGCGGCCGGTTTGGCCACGGCCTGGCGGCGCTTGGGCGCCTTCGGGACCTTCAGGTCCAGCGGGGGCAGCGGGTAGCCGCCGCCGGTGACCATGACCCGGTCCGGGTCGGCGGCCTGCTTGCGCTCGGGGATGAGCGCGACGACCACGAGGACGGCCACGATCATGATTCCGATCAGCATGATCATGCCGGCCGCGCCCCAGTCGTTGGCGTGCGGGAACGCGCGGACGCACACCACGAGCACGATCCACACCAGGCTGACCGGCACCAGGACCTTCCAGCCGATGCGCATGAACTGGTCGTAGCGCATGCGGGGCAGGGTGCCGCGCAGCCAGACGAAGGTGAACAGCAGCACCATCATCTTGCCGACGAACCAGAGCAGGCCCCACCAGCCGGTGTCGAAGTAGCCGTCGCCGATCAGGTTGAACGGCAGCGGCGCGTGCCAGCCGCCGAGGAACAGCGTGGTGGCGAAGGCCGAGACGGTGACCATGTTGATGTACTCGGCCAGGAAGAACAGCGCGAACTTCAGCGAGCTGTACTCGGTGTGGAAGCCGCCGACCAGCTCCGACTCGGCCTCGGCGAGGTCGAACGGGGCCCGGTTGGTCTCGCCGACCATGGAGATCACGTAGATCACGAAGCTCGGGAACAGCGTGAGCACGTACCACGGGCCCTGCTGCGAGTTCACGATCTCGGCGGTGGACAGCGAGTGCGACAGCAGGATCACGCCGACGATGGACAGGCCCATCGCGATCTCGTACGAGATCACCTGCGCGGCCGAGCGCAGCGCGCCGAGCAGCGGGTACGGCGAGCCCGACGACCACCCGGACAGCACGATGCCGTAGACGCCGATGGACGAGCAGGCCAGCACCACCAGCACGCCGACGGGCAGGTCGGCCAGCTGCAGCGCGGTGTCGTAGCCGAAGATGTTGACCTCGCCGCCGAACGGCATCACCGAGAAGGCGAGGAACGCCGGCACCGCGGAGATCACCGGCGCCAGGAAGAACACCCACTTGTCGGCCAGGACCGGCCGGATGTCCTCCTTGAACGCCAGCTTCAGGCCGTCCGCCAGGGACTGCAGGAGGCCGGCCGGGCCGACCCGGTTGGGGCCGGGCCGGTGCTGCATCCTGGCCACGACCCGGCGCTCGAACCAGATCATGAACAGCGTCATCACGACCAGGAAGACGAAGATCGCCAGGGTCTTGACGATCACCAGCCACAGCGGGTCGCCGGCCAGCAGCTGTCCCGTGTTCGGGCTGGGAGCTGATGCCAGGTACCTCATGCGTCACCTCCGCCAGCGTGCAAGGTCACCGCGGCGCCGTGCCCGACGCCCAAAGTCCGCCGCAGCCGCGAGCCGCCGGAGTTGCCCGGCAGCCACACCACGTCCTCCGGCAGGTCGGCCAGCTCGACCGGCAGCGTCACGCTGCCCCGGTCGGTGGCCACGGTCGCGGCGTGCCCCTCTACGACGCCGAGCCGGTCGGCGGTCGCCGGCGACACGCGGACCACCGCGGTGCGGGCCGTGCCGGCCAGGTTCGGCTCGTCGTCCTGGAGCGAGCCGTTGTCGATCAGCTGCCGCCAGCTGGCCAGCAACACCTTGCCGGCGGCCGCGACCGGGGCCGGCGGCGCGGGCACCGCGGGCGGCTCGGCCCGGCGGCTGGTGCGCGGCTCGCCCAGCCGGGCCAGGTTCGCCGCCGCGGCCGCGGGCGTCTGCGTGAACAGGTCCGCGTCCATCTCCACGGCCAGCGTGTCCAGCACCCGGCAGTCGGGCAGCGCGCCGGTGCCGTCCAGCGTGGTGCTGAAGGCGCGGTCGCGGTTCTCCCAGTTGCGGTAGCTGCCGGACTTCTCCGAGGACGGCGCGATCGGCAGCACGACGTCGGCCCGCTCGGTGACGGCGCTGGGCCGCAGCTCCAGGCTGACCACGAACGCCTTCTCCAGCGCCCGCAGTGCCAGCTCCGGGTCGGCCAGGTCGTACGGGTCGACGCCGCCGACCAGCAGGCCGGCCAGCTCGCCGGACGCCGCCGCGGCCAGGATGCCGTCGGTGTCGCGGCCCGGCTCGGCCGGCAGCGCGCCGGCCTCCAGGCCCCACGCCTGCTCGACCTCGGCCCGCAGCGTCGGGTCGGTGACCAGACGCCCGCCGGGCAGCAGGTTCGGCAGCACGCCGGCCTCCAGCGCGCCGCGTTCGCCGGCCCGGCGCGGGATCCACGCCGCGCGGGCGCCGGTGCGCTCGGCCAGCCGCAGCACCGAGGAGAACAGGCCGGGGATCTCGGCGGCGCGCTCGCCGACGAGGATCACCGCCCCGCTGCCGGACAGCGCCTCGAACGCCTCCGCGGTGGTGGAGTTGAAGAACAGGCCCTCGATCGCCGCCGGCTCGCCGCCGGGAACACAGCGCAGCAGCGTGCCGTTGGTCTTCTCGACGGCGCCGCTGGTGTGCTGGCCGAGGTGGAACACCTTCGTCCGACCGGTGCGGGCCGCCTTGCGCAGCCGCAGGAAGACGATCGGCGACTCCTCCTCCGGCTCGAAGGCGACGCACAGCACCGCGGGCGCTTTCTCCAGGTCGGCGTAGGTGACGCCGCCGTTGTCCGGGGAGGTGCCGACCACGTGCGAGGACAGGAAGTCCAGTTCCTCGGCGGAATGCGGCCGCGCCCGGAAGTCCACGTCGTTGCTGCCCAAGGCGACTCGCGCGAACTTGGCGTACGCGTAGGCGTCCTCGACGGTCAGCCGGCCGCCGGCCAGCACGCCCGCGCCGCCGCCTGCCTTGGCCGCGGCCAGGCCCTCGGCGGCCGCGCGCAGCGCGTCCGTCCACGAGGTCTCGACCAGGTCGCCGGTCTCCGCGTCACGCACCATCGGCCGCAGCAGGCGGTCGGCGGCGGTGGCGTAGCGGAAGGCGAACCGGCCCTTGTCGCAGTTCCACTCCTCGTTCACGGCCGGGTCGTCGCCGGCCAGCCGGCGCATCACCTTGCCGCGCCGCCAGTCCGAACGCTGTGCGCAGCCGGACGAGCAGTGCTCGCACACGCTCGGCGTGGACATCAGGTCGAACGGGCGGGCACGGAACCGGTAGGCGGCGCTGGTGAGCGCGCCGACCGGGCAGATCTGGATGGTGTTGCCGGAGAAGTAGCTCTGGAACGGCTGCTCCTCGGCGATGCCGATCTGCTGCTGCGCGCCGCGCTCCAGCAGGTCGATGAACGGGTCGCCGGCGATCTGCTTGGAGAACCGGGTGCAGCGCTGGCACAGCACGCAGCGCTCCCGGTCCAGCAGCACCTGGCTGGAGATCGGGATCGGCTTGGGGAAGGTCCGCTTGGTCTCCACGAACCGGGAGTCGCTGCGGCCGTGGGCCAGCGCCTGGTTCTGCAGCGGGCACTCGCCGCCCTTGTCGCAGATCGGGCAGTCCAGCGGGTGGTTGATCAGCAGCAGCTCCATCACGCCCTGCTGGGCCTTGTCGGCCACCGGCGAGGTGTGCTGGGTCTTGACCACCATGCCGTCGGCGACGGTCATGGTGCAGCTGGCCTGCGGCTTCGGCATCGGCCGGCCGCCCATCTCCACCTCGACCAGGCACTGCCGGCAGGCGCCGGCCGGGTCGAGCAGCGGGTGGTCGCAGAACCGCGGCACCACGATGCCCAGCCGCTCGGCGGTGCGGATCAGCAGCTCTCCCTTGGGGGCCACCACTTCCAGGCCGTCGATGGTGAGCTTGACGTGGCCCTCGGGAACGACGAGTTCCGACGAAGAAGGCTTCTCAGGTGCGACAGTCATGTCTCAGTGCGCTCCTGCCAGTGCGTGCTTCCCGGTGCTGGCCGCGTTCTGTTCGCACAGCGCCAGGAACTCGTCCTTGAAGTACTTGATGCCGCTGGTGATCGGGCTGACCGCGCCGTCACCGAGCGCGCAGAACGAGCGCCCCAGCACGTTGTCGCAGATGTCCAGCAGCGTGTCGATGTCGCTGGGCGTGCCCTCGCCGCGCACCATCCGCTGCAGGATCTGCACCAGCCAGTAGGTGCCCTCCCGGCACGGCGTGCACTTGCCGCAGGACTCGTGCTTGTAGAACTCGGTCCACTTCATCACGGCCCACGGCACCGACACCGTCTCGTTGAACAGCTGGATCGCGGTGGTGCCCAGCATCGAGCCGGCCTCGGCCGCGCCCTCGAAGTCCAGCGGCACGTCCAGGTGCTCGGCCGTGAACAGCGGGGTGGAGCTGCCGCCCGGCGTCCAGAACTTCAGCGGGATGCCGTCCTTCATGCCGCCGGCCAGCTCCAGCAGCTCGCGCAGCGTGGTGCCCATCGGCGCCTCGTACTGGCCGGGGTTGGTGACGTGGCCGGACAGCGAGAAGATCTTCGGGCCCGGCGAGCGGTCCCGGCCCATGGTGCGGAACCAGTCCGAGCCGCCGTTGACGATGAACGGCACGCTGGCGATGGTCTCCACGTTGTTCACCACGGTCGGCGACTCGTACAGGCCGGAGGTCGCCGGGAACGGCGGCTTGAGCCGCGGCTGGCCGCGCAGGCCCTCCAGCGAGTCCAGCAGCGCCGTCTCCTCGCCGCAGATGTACGCGCCGGCGCCGGCGTGGATCACCACGTCCAGGTCGAAGCCCGAGCCGAGGATGTCCTTGCCCAGGTAGCCCGCCGCGTACGCCTCCTTGACCGCGGCCTGCATCCGGCGGATGCAGTGCAGCGCCTCGCCGCGCACGTAGACGGCGGCGAAGTTGGCCCGGATCGCGTACGAGGTGATGATGATGCCCTCGACCAGCGAGTGCGGGTCGGCCATCATCAGCGGGATGTCCTTGCAGGTGCCCGGCTCGCCCTCGTCGGCGTTGATGACGAGGTAGTGCGGCTTGTTGTCGCCCTGCGGGATGAAGCCCCACTTCATGCCGGTCGGGAAGCCCGCGCCGCCGCGGCCGCGCAGCCCGGAGTCCTTGCACAGCTGGATGAGCTGGTCCGGGTGGGCCGTCAGCGCCTTGCGCAGCGCGGTGTAGCCCTCCAGCTGCTCGTAGGTCCGGATCGTCCACGACCTCGGCGACAGCCACCGCTTGGTCAGCACCGGGGTCAGTGGTTTGACGTCGTTGCTCACTGCCGCCCCCTCACTTCTTCTCCGGCAGAGCGGGGAAGGAGACCGAGTCCGGCATCGCCGGCGCGGTCCACCCCTTCTCGTGCGCGATCTTGGCTCCGCGCAGCGTCTCCGGCGCCGCCGACGGACCGTCCACATCGGACTCGCGGTCGTCGAGGAAGCCGGCCAGCTGCAGCTCCACCTGGCGGAAGTCGGTCAGCGGCGCGCCGCGGGTCGGGTCCGGCTTCTTGCCGGCCTGCAGCTGCTTGACCAGGTCGAGCGCCGACTCCGGCGTCTGGTTGTCGAAGAACTCGTAGTTGACCTGCAGCACGGGGCCGAGGTCGCAGGCGGCCAGGCACTCGGCGTGCTCCAGCGTGATCGAGCCGGGCTCGCCCGGCACGCCCGAGGTCTCCTCGTGACCCAGCGGCTTGCCGTCGCTGCCCAGGTGCTGGCGCAGCGAGTCGTAGATCGCGTCGCCGCCCAGGGCCGCGCACAGCGTGTTCGTGCACACGCTGACCAGGTGCTCGCCGCACGGCCGGCGCTTGTACATCGTGTAGAAGGTGGCCACCGCGCTCACCTCGGCGGTGGTCAGGTCGAGCTGGTCGGCGCAGAACGCGATGCCGTCCACGCTGACGTAGCCCTCGACCGACTGCACCAGGTGCAGCATCGGCAGCAGCGCCGAGCGGGACCGCGGGTACCGGGCGATGATCGCCTTAGCCTTGTCCGCGATCTCCGTGCCGAACAGCTCGTCGGAAAGATCAGAGGTCACCGGTCACACCCACCCATCACCGGGTCGATCGAGGCCACCGCGGCGATCACGTCGGCGACCATGCCGCCCTCGCTCATCGCCGGCATCGACTGGAGGTTCACGAAACTTGGCTCCCGCACGTGCACCCGCATCGGCCGGGTGCCGCCGTCGGAGACGACGTGGTAGCCCAGCTCGCCGCGCGGCGACTCCACCGGCACGTACACCTGGCCGGCCGGCACCGCGAAGCCCTCGGTGACCAGCTTGAAGTGGTGGATCAGGGACTCCATCGACTGCCCCATGATCTTGCGCACGTGCTCGAGCGAGTTGCCCATGCCGTCCGAGCCGATCGTCAGCTGCGCCGGCCAGGCGATCTTGGCGTCCTCTACCATGACCGGGCCCGGCTCCAGCCGCTTGACCGCCTGCTCGATGATCCGCAGCGACTGGTGGATCTCCTCCAGCCGCAGCAGGTAGCGGGCGTAGCAGTCGGCGTCGGTCGAGGTGGGCACCTCGAAGTCGTAGGTCTCGTAACCCAGGTACGGCTCGACCTTGCGCATGTCCCAGGCCAGGCCGGCCGACCGCAGGATCGGGCCGGTGATGCCCAGCGCCAGGCAGGCGTCCACCGGCAGCACGCCGATGCCGGCCAGCCGGTTGCGCCAGATCGGCTGCCCGGTCAGCAGCTTGTCGTAGTCCGGCAGCCGCTTCTTCATCAGCTTGACGAAGTCGGTGATCTTCTCGACGGCGTCCACGGGGAAGTCCTGCGCGAGGCCGCCGGGCCGGATGTAGGCGTGGTTCATCCGCAGGCCGGTCAGGAACTCCAGCAGGTGCAGGACTTCCTCGCGCTCACGGAAGCCGGCGGTCATACCGGTCAGCGCGCCCAGCTCCATGCCGCCGGTGGCCAGCGCCACCAGGTGCGAGCCGATGCGGTTGATCTCCATCAGCAGCACGCGGCCGACCTGGGCCCGCTGCGGCACCTCGACGCCGAGCAGCTTCTCCACGGCCATGCAGTACGCGGCCTCGTTGAACAGCGGCGCCAGGTAGTCCATGCGCGTCACGAAGGTGACGCCCTGGGTCCAGTTCCGGTACTCGACGTTCTTCTCGATGCCGGTGTGCAGGTAGCCGATGACGGTGCGGCCCTGGGTGACGGTCTCGCCCTCCAGCTCCAGCACCAGCCGCAGCACGCCGTGCGTCGACGGGTGCTGGGGGCCGAGGTTCATCACGATGCGCTCGTTGCCGAGCGCGTCCTCGACGACCTCGTCCCAGTCACCGCCGAAGACGTTGAAGACGGTGCCCTCGGTGGTTTCCCGGGAGCTCGCGTAGATGTCCTCTTCGGTGCTGCTCATGAGTACGACCTCCGCTGGTCGGGCGGCGGGATCTCGGCGCCCTTGTACTCGACCGGAATGCCGCCGAGCGGGTAGTCCTTGCGCTGCGGGTGGCCGTCCCAGTCGTCCGGCATCAGGATTCGGGTCAGCGCGGGGTGGCCGTCGTAGACGATCCCGAACATGTCCCAGGCCTCGCGCTCCTGCCAGTCCGCGGTCGGGTAGACCTCGACCACGCTGGGCACGTGCGCGTCGTCCACGTCGAGGCAGACCTCCAGCCGGATCCGGCGGCGGTAGGTCATCGACGTGAGGTGGTAGACGGAGTGCAGCCGCTGCGGCACGTCCACGCCGTAGTCCACACCGGACACCGAGCTGCACAGCTCGAAGCGCAGCGCCGGGTCGTCGCGCACGATGCGGGCGACGTCCAGCAGGTGCTCGCGGCGGATGTAGAAGGTGATCTCGCCGCGGTCCACGGTGATCTGCTGCACGGTGTCGGCCGGCAGCTCCGCGTCGTTGAGCGCGGCCAGCAGCTCGTCGGCGACCTCGTCGAACCAGCCGCCGAAGGGCCGTTCGCTGGGCGCGGCCACGTGGGCCGGCAGCCGCAGGCCACCGAAGCCGGAGGTGTCGCCGGAGCCGGAGATGTGGAACATGCCCTTGCGGGCACGGCCGGTGAACAGCGGACCGCCCGCGGGCTCGGCGCCGCGCGGTTCGAGTCCGCCGGCCGGGCGGTCGGCGCTGGACTGCTCGCCGCCGGGCTCTGGGGTGGTGGGCTTGTCGTCAGTCACGGGAACGCTTCACTCCCCGGCGGTGAGCTGGTGGCGGTGGCTGGGGTCGACCGGGCCGCGGTAGCTCTTGCTGCCGGGCTTGCCGTAGTGGACCGAGGACGGCACCAGTTCGGTGCGGTGGCCCGAGGCGGCCAGCAGCGCGGCGCGCTTGGCGCCCAGCGGCTCGTCCATGATCTTCTGGTGGATCTTGAGGATGGCGTCGATGAGCATCTCGGGGCGGGGCGGGCAGCCCGGCAGGTACATGTCGACCGGGACGATGTGGTCGACGCCCTGCACGACGGCGTAGTTGTTGAACATGCCGCCCGACGAGGCGCACACGCCCATCGCCAGCACCCAGCGCGGCTCCGGCATCTGGTCGTAGATCTGGCGCAGCACCGGGGCCATCTTGTTGGTCACCCGGCCGGCCACGATCATCAGGTCGGCCTGCCGCGGCGAGGCGCGGAAGACCTCCATGCCGAAGCGCGCCAGGTCGTAGCGGGGCGCGCCGGTGGTCATCATCTCGATCGCGCAGCAGGCCAGGCCGAAGGTGGCCGGCCACAGCGACGACTTGCGCGTCCAGTTGACCAGTTTCTCGACACTGGCCAGCAGGATCCCGTTGGGGAGCTTCTCCTCAAGACCCATCTCGCCGCTCCCTAGGTCAGTTCCAGTCCAGGCCGCCGCGGCGCCACACGTAGGCGTAGGCGAACCCGACGGTTGCGATGAACAGGACGATCTCCACGACCCCGAACAGCCCCAGGGCGTCGGAGTTCACCGCGAACGGGTAGAGGAAGACCATCTCGATGTCGAACAGGATGAACAGCATCGCGGTGAGGTAGTACGCCACCGGCATCCGGCCGCCGCCGACGATCGGCTGCGGCGACGGTTCGATCCCGCACTCGTAGGCGTCCAGCTTGGCCTTGTTGTAGCGGCGGGGACCGGTGAACGGCGCGGCCGTCACCGAGAACAACGCGAATGCGGCCGCCAGCACGAACAGGCACACCAGCGGGACATAGGCCCCCAGAGCCGAGGGGGCCGCTGCGGCTTCAGCGACGTTCAGCACCTTTTCGTCTCCTCCGTGTGGGGCCGATCACCGGCCTCGTGACGGAACCCTAGGGGTGACGTTCGCCGCACCATCGGTAAGGCAGACCTAACTTCGACCGCCCCGACCTGCGCGTTCATCGACACCTCCCACCGTCGACGCCTGCCAGCCTTGTGAAATTCTTCACAAGCTTGTGAACCAGTTCACAAGCGAGCCGAGTGTATGCCCCCCTCCCCGGGGTCGCCCAGGGGGTTGACAACAGGGACAGTTCAAGATCATGTCGAGTGGCTTTCGGCTACGCCGATCGGGTGTTTTCGTCAATTGGCGGACAATGCTCCGGAAATGAAAAATCCCCTCGTACGAGGGGATTTTTCGCCGCTTCCACCTGCGGAAACGTCATGTCACGGAGCGTGATCGGCCACGGCCTCTCCGACCCGTGTGATCATCATCTCAGACCGCCGGCGCCAGCCTCGTGGCCAGCGTGATCACCCGGTCCATGGCGTCGCCGTCCTTCTCGTCGTACAGGCCCGCGAGCAGCTTCAGCACCAGCCGCATCAGCGCCTCCTGCGGCATGCCGTAGCGGGTGGCCGTGCGCATGATCGTCGGGTTGGCGATCAACTTCGAGAAGATGTTGCCGAGGCGGTAGTAGCTGCCCAGCGCCTCGCGCAGGCGCGTCGGGTAGCCGTACAGGGCGTGTTCCCGGGACATGCCGGCCGGGCGGGCCATCGCCTGCACCACGCACTCCGCCGCCAGCCGCGCCGACTCCATGGCGTAACCGATTCCCTCGCCGTTGAACGGGTTCACCGTGCCGCCCGCGTCGCCGACCAGCAGCAGGCCGTCGCGGTAGTGCGGGGTGCGGTTGAAGCCCATCGGCAGCGCCGCGCCGCCGACCTTTCCGATCGCGTTCTGGTCGCGGAAGCCCCACTCCTCCGGCGTCCCGTCCAGCCAGGTCTTCATCAGCGCGCGGTAATCCGTGCTGCCGAAGGCCTTCGACGTCGACAGGATGCCCAGGCCGACGTTGACCGTGCCGTCGCCCATGCCGAAGATCCAGCCGTAGCCCGGCATCAGCACCGGCTTGGCCGGGTCCGTGCGGTCCCACAGCTCCAGGTGCGACTCCAGGTAGTCGTCGTGGGTGCGAGGGCTCTTGTAGTAGCGGCGAACCGCCACACCCATCGGCCGGTCGTCGCGCTTCTCGATACCCATCGACAGCGCCAGCCGGGCCGACACCCCGTCGCACGCCAACACGATCGGCGCCCGGAACTCCTTGCCGTCCTTGGACTTCACGCCCACGATGCGCCCCGTGCGCTCGTTGCGGACGGCGCTCGTGACCGTGGTCGCCTCCTGGAGGCGGGCCCCCGACTTCTGCGCGTTGCGGGCCAGCATCTCGTCGAAGTCCTGGCGGGGGCGGACCACGCCGTAGGGCGGGAAGCTCGCCAGCTCCGGCCAGGGCAGCTCCAGCCGCGTGCGGCCGGCGATCACCCGCAGGCCCTTGTTGTGCAGCCAGCCCGCCTCTTCCCGGGTGTCGATGCCCAGGTCGATCAACTGCTTCACGCCGCGCGGCGTCAGCCCGTCGCCGCACACCTTCTCCCGCGGGAAGGTGCTCTTCTCCAGCAGCAGCACGTCCAGCCCGGCCCGCGCCAGGTACGTCGCGGCGGTCGAACCGGCAGGCCCGGCCCCCACCACGATCACGTCGGCGTCGTCGCCGGCCTGGCCTCGGCTGGGCGTGCTCATGCCGGACTCCCTCGTGAATTCGTTCACTTGCAGGTCGAAGCGAGTCTAACTGTGGACAACCGCGAGCCCTGTCGGCGAGTTGTCCACAGCCGTCGGAGGGGTAGTTGCGCAGGCACGATCCGTGCCCACCATTGAACGAGTGCCCCGATGCAACACGAGAGACGTGGCCGCGCTGGCCGACATGTTCCCCGACGCCGTCGCCACCTGGACGGACCTGCTGCGGCTCGGTGTGCCCCAGGGGCTACCGGCGCGCAAATGCCAACCGGGCGGCGGCTGGACCCGGCTGCTGACCGGCGTCTACCTCTTGACCGGCGGCTCGCCGACCAGACGCCAGATGGTTCGAGCCGCTCTGCTCCGGGCCGGTCCCGGGTCGGCTCTGACCGGTGTCGAGGCAGCTCACCGACATGGCGTGCGGCGGCTTCCCACGGACGATTCGGTGCACGTGCTGGTGCCCAACGCCCGTGCCTTGGCCAGCCAATCGTTCATGGTGGTGGAGCGATCCCGCCGGCCGTGGTCCGCCCGCCTGGCCGACGGATTCCCACTGGTGAGCGTCGAGCGGGCGCTCGTCGACGCCGCGCGGAGGGAGCAACGGCTCGATGTGGTCCGGGCCATGCTCGCCGACGGCCTCCAGCGCGGGCTGTGCACGGTCGCATCGCTGACCGACGAAGTTGTGGTTCGTCGACTGCGTGGTACCGCCATCGTGCGGACGGTGCTGTCCGAGGTCAGCGACGGTGTGCGGTCGGCCGCCGAGGCATGGGCCCGTTCCCTGGTCCACGGCAGCAACCTCCCGGCGCCGGCGTGGAATGTCGCATTGCGCACAGCCGACGGCCGCAGCCTTGGTGTCGTGGACGCGTGGTGGGATGACGTCGGCCTCGCCTGGGAAATCGACTCGTTGGAGTTCCACCTGACGCCAGACGGGTACGCGCGAACGATGCGCAAGCACTCCGCCCTGGCCAGCGCCGGTGTCCTCGTCGTTCACACACTGCCCTCTCAGCTGCAGCGAGACACCGCCGCCGTGCTCCGTGACCTCACCACCGCCCACGCCAGCGCCGCCACCCGCCCACGCCCTCCCGTACAAGCAGTCCTCGAGTAGCCGTTTTTTCTCCACGTGAGTGGCTCATTTGCCTCCGCAGCTCCCCATTGCCGCACGTGAGTGGCTCATTTCGCTCCTAGCACGATCTAAGCCACTCACGTGCCCCACGAGGCGTCATGGTGCGGGCACGTGAGTGGCTTAGGTGGCCGCTGAGGCGAAATGGGCCACTCACGTAGCGAAAGGGCGGGGGGCGGGGGGCGGGGCGGGGGAAGCTACTCGGGCTTGGTTGCGCGGTGGATGGCGGCCATGCCGCCGGTGAGGTTCATCCAGGCGACGTCGTCCCAGCCGGCCTCGGCGATGAGCTCGGCCAGCGCTCGCTGGTCGTGCCAGTCGCGGATGGAGTCGGCGAGGTAGGTGTAGGCGTCGGTGTTGGAGGCGACGGGCTTGGCGATGACCGGCAGCGCCCGCAGGGCGACGTTGCTGTAGAGCTGGCGCAGCGGCTTCCAGGTCGGCTTGGACAGCTCGCAGATCACCAGGCGACCGCCGGGGCGGACGACGCGGGCCATCTCGCGGAGGGCGTCGACGGTGCCCTGGAAGTTGCGCAGCCCGAAGGAGACGGTGGCGGCGTCGAAGACACCGTCGGCGAAGGGCAGGTGCAGGGCGTCGGCGGCGATCTTGGGCACGGCCCGGCGGGCCCCGCTGCGGAGCATGCCGAGGGAGAAGTCGGCGGCCACGCACCAGGCGCCGGCGCTGGCGAACTCGACGGTGGACACGGCGGTGCCGGCGGCGAGGTCGAGGATCTTCTCGCCGGCCTTGGCGTCGAGCACCCGGCGCGTCCACTCCCGCCACCGCCGGTCGAACCCGAGGGTCATGACGGAGTTCGTCAGGTCGTAGCCCCTGGCCACGCCGTCGAACATCTCGGCGACCTCGCGCGGGTTCTTGTCCAAGCCGGCTCGCGACATGCCGCGAGCCTATGTCACCTCGCGCGCAGCGCGGCCAGCATCCCGGCAACGGCCGCCGGCCAGGGGAACTCCTCGGCCCGGGCGCGGGCGGCGGCACGGCGGTCGGCCTCGGGGTCGGCCAGCAGGGAAGCGACGGCGGAGGCGAAGGCGGGGGCGTGGTCGGAGACGGCGGCGCCGCAGCCGGGGGCGACGATCTCTCGCAGGGCGGACGAGGCGGAGACGACGATCGGCGTGCCGGAGGCGAGGGCCTCCAGGGCGGCCAGGCCGAAGGTCTCGTGCGGGCCGGGGGCCAACGAGACGTCGGCGGAGGCGAGCAGGGTGGCAACGTCAGGACGGGACGACACGAAGCCGAGGAAGGTGATCGGCAGGCCGGCGGCGCGGCGTTCGAGGGCCTCTCGCCGGGGACCGTCGCCGGCGATGACCAGACGCACGTCGTGACCGGATTCGTGCAGCTCGGCGACGGTGTCGACGCTGCGTTCCACATGCTTCTCGGGCGACAGCCGGCCGCAGTGGACCATGAGCGTCCCGGCGCCGCGAGCCAGGTCGTCCCTTACTGCCGTGTCACGCCGCCAAGGCGTGAATTCGCGCAGGTCGACGCCGAGGGGGACGCGGCGGACGTTGGTGGCGCCGATGCGGTCGAACTCCTCGCGGGCGAAGTCGGTGGTGCAGACCACGGTGTCGTAGCTGGCGGCCATCCGCCGGTTTGCCCAGTCCGCGCCCAGCACGGCCGGCCGGTGCGGCACGAGGAACTGCTCCAGCAGCCGGTCCAGGCGCTCGTGGGAGATGACGACGCTGGGCACGCCGCGCTCCCGGGCCCAGTGCCCCATGCCACGCAGCGTGAGCCGGTCGGAGACCTCCAGCCGATCCGGTTCGAGCCGGTCGAGCAGCGCCCGCACCCGCCACGGGTCGACGGCGCGATAACCGCCCGTACCAGGGATGACCGGCGCGCGGAGGGTGATCCGCTTGACGCCGGAGGGCAGCCGTTCGCACGACGGCGTGCGGCCGGGGACGACGAGGAACACCTCGTGGCCGTGCAGCACGTAGCCGGCGCCGAGGTGGTGCAGCGCGGTGCGCAGCCCGCCGGATCGTGGTCCGTAGAAGTTGGCCAGCTGGACTACGCGCACCGAGACTCCGGCTGGTCGAGCAGCTCGGCGTAGTGCCCGAGCAGCTCGTCGCAGACCGCCGGCCAGGTCCTGGCCTGCACGGCCCGCCGGGCGGCCGCACCGAAGGCGGCCCTGGTGGCGCCGTCGCGCAGCAGGTCGATGCTTCGTCGCAGCCCGGCCGCGAACTCGTCGTCGGCCCACGGCGGCAGCAGGAAGCCGGTGCGACCGTCGTCGATCAGGTCGGACGGGCCGCCGGCATCCGGTGCGATCGCCGGCAACCCGGAGGCCAGCGCCTCCTGCACGGTCTGACAGAACGTCTCGTGCGGGCCGGTGTGCACGAAGACGTCCAGGCTCGCGTAGACCCGGGCCAGCTCCTCGCCGGTCGTCAGCCCCAGGAACGCGGCCCCGGGCATCTTGTCCCGCAGCAGCTGCTCGTCGGGGCCGGCGCCGACGACGACCACCCGCACGCCCGGCACGTCGTTCAGCGCGGCCAGCCGGTCCACCCGCTTCTCCGGTGCCAGCCGGCCGACGAAGCCGACGAGCAGCTCGCCGTTGGGGGCCAGCTGCCGGTGCAGCTTGCTGTCCCGCTTGCGCGGGTCGTACCGCTCGACGTCCACGCCCCGGCCCCACCGGTGCACCCGTGGCACGCCGCGCTCCCGCAGCTCGCGAACGGCCCAGGTGGACGGCGCCAGCGTGCGGGTGGCGAGGGTGTGCAGCCGCTTGGTCCACCGCCATGCGGTACGAGCGCCGAGCCCGAATCCGTAGGAACCGGCGAATCCCGCGATGTCGGTCTGGTAGACGGCGATCGTCGGCAGGCCGAGCTTGCGGGCCGCGGACAGCCCGCGGGCGCCGACCACGAACGGCGACGCCAGGTGCACCACGTCCGGCTTGAAGTCGGCCAGCGCGGTCAGCACCCGGCGGGTCGGCAAGCCGACCGGCAGCGAGGCGACGAACGGGAAGTCGACGGCCGGCAGTCGCACCACCGGGGTGTCCTCGTGCCGGTCGGGACCGGCCCCGGGCGCGACGACCAGGCTCTGGATCCGGTGCCGGCGCAGGTGCGCCAGCACCTGGACAACGGAATTGGTCACGCCGTTGACCTGCGGCAGGAAGCTCTCGGTGACGATCGCGACGCGCACCCGCCCAGCGTCCGCGCCCATCCCGTACACGGGGTGACCGGTCGGCGAACGCTGCCCGAAATCCTCAGGTCAGCCATTGGCGCGTGGCCGGCCGGCCCGCAGACTTGATCTGGTGATCTCCGGGACGTCACCTCTGCTTCTCGTCGGCGACACCGACCGCGTTCACGCTCGGGTGGCGTGACCCTCTTGTCCTCCCGATCGATTCAGCCGGTAGATCCCGGGCTGCTGTCCCGGGCACTGGAGGTCGCCGGCCGGCTGGCCAACGACGCCTCCGACGTGATCACGGCGACGGCCGGCCGGGGCGCGCGGCCGGAGTCCAAGGACTCCCCGTTCGACTGGGTCACCGACACCGATCGCACCCTGGAGCGGCACACCCGCCGCGTGCTGGCCAGCGAGTTCCCCGGCATCCCCGTGCACGGCGACGCTTTCGGCGCCGACGAGGAGATCAGCGCCGCGCCGTACCGCTGGGTGGTCGACCCGGTCGACGGCACCACCAACTACGTGGCCGGCATCCCGTGGTGCGCCTACAGCCTCGCGCTGCTCGACGAACACGGCCCGGTGGTCGGCGTCGTCGCCGACCCGTATCGGGCGCAGATCTACGCCGCCGCCCGCGGCCGCGGCACCCGGGCCAACGGAACACCGGTCAAGCTGGTGGACAAGACCGAGGTCGCCGGGGCCGTGATGTGCACGGAGTGGACGAAGACCGGCCCGTGGCCGGGTATGGACAGCTTCATCGCCCGCGCCGCCAAGGCCCGTGCCGGCGTACGGGTGCTCGGCTCGGCCGCGCTGTCCGTGGCGCAGGTCGCGCTGGGCCACGCCGCCGCGGCCGTGCTGCACAGCTACCACGAGTGGGACGTCGCCGGCGCGGTCGCGCTGGCCGTGGAATCCGGCGCCGTCGTGCTGGACCGGCGCGGCTCCGGCGATCCGCTGCCCCTGGACGGCCTGCTGGTCGCGGCCCCGGGCGTGGCGGACGAGGTACTCACGTGGTGGCAGGAGTCCTTGGACGCCGAAGCCACCAGATCAGTCCAGCCGCGACTGCCCATGTGATGCCGACCATCATGCCCACCGGCAGGAAGGCCAGGCGGTAGTCCCGGCCGGCGACGCGGACCAGGTCGTCCGGGTGGCTGGTGTCGTACTCGACCTGCACCCGCTGGCCCGCCTGCAGGTCCTGCGGGTAGAGCACGCCGTTGAACGGGCTGTGCGACGAGCCGTCGGGCGTGGTGAACCTCACCACGGTCCGGTCGAAGGCGACGGAGAGCACGTCGGCGTCGGCGTGGCCCATCCGGGATTCGATCGCGTGGTCGTCCCGCCAGGCCCCGGCGATCAGCAGCAGGCCCATCACGGTGAGGAGAACGGCCAGGGACACCACGGCGATCAGCCAGCCACGACGGGCCGGCGTGAGATTGTCCATGCCGAACAACGCCCAGCGCGGCCGCTGCCGGCCGGCCGTGTCCGCCGGTCGGGCCACGACTGCGTTCTCCACCACAGCGCCCGAGTGTAGGCCCGCTCCGGGTCACGGTCCGCCGGACCGCGCTCTACGCTCGAAGGCGTGATGACCGCTCCGAACGCCCGTGCCACCGGTCTCCGTGCCCGCAGCCGGGTGGTGGCGACCGACGAGGACCTGCTCCGGCTGCTGCCGTCCGCCGACGGCGCGCTGGCCTGGGTGATGCGGGGCGAGGGGCTGGTCGGCTGGGGCGAGGCCGCCCGGTTCGAGCCGTCCGGCGCGGACCGGTTCGAGCAGGCCGACCTCTGGTGGCGGGACTACGCGGCGGGCATCGACTGCGCGGACGAGGTGGGGCTGCCCGGCTCCGGGCCGGTCGCGTTCGTCAGCATGGCGTTCGCCGACGATCCCGGCTCGTCGGTGCTGGTGGTGCCGCGGGTGCTGGTGGGGCGGCGGGACGGCATCACGTGGGTGACGGAGATCGGCGAGTCGGCGGAGAGCCCTTTCCAGGCGGTGGAGCCGGTCCGCAAGCCGTCCACGATCCGCTACTCCGAGGGTGAGCTTTCCGTCACCGACTACCGCGACGCGGTGGCCAAGGCGGTGGGCCGGATGCGGGCCGGGGAGCTGGCGAAGGTGGTGCTGGCGCACGACCTGATCGCCAACACCGATGAGGCCATCGACCCGCGTTTCCTGTTGCACGGGCTGTCGGCCAAGTACCCGAGCTGCTGGGTCTTCTCGGTGGACGGCCTGGTCGGCGCGACGCCGGAGATGCTGATGCGGCGTGAGGACTCGCGCGTCTACTCGCGGGTGCTCGCCGGCACGATGTGGCCGCACGCCGGTGTGGACGCCGACGAGCTGGCGCAGGAGTTGTTGGCGTCGGCGAAGAACCAGGGCGAGCACACCTATGCCGTCGAGTCGCTGGCCGAGGCGCTGCGGCCGTTCTGCTCGTCGATGTCGGTGTCGCCGCGGCCGCACGTGCTGCGGCTGCCCAACGTGATGCACCTGGCCAGCGATGTCGCCGGCGAGCTGGCCGGCGAGTCGTCGCTGCTGCGGCTGGCCGGGGCCGTGCACCCGACCGCCGCCGTCGGCGGGACCCCCCGGGCCAAGGCCGTGGCCACGATCACCGAGCTGGAGGGCATGGATCGCGGCCGGTACGCGGGCCCGGTCGGGTGGGTCGACGCCAACGGCGACGGCGAGGTCGGCATCGCGCTGCGGTGCGCCCAGGTCGCCGGTTCGTCGGTGCGGCTGTTCGCAGGCGGCGGCGTGGTGCCGGACTCCGATCCCGACACCGAGGTCGCCGAGGCCGCCGCGAAGATGATCCCGATCAGGGACGCCCTGGAGCGCGCCGACTAGCAGCGCACGTCGTCGGCCGGCCGGGTGCGACGGCTCCTTCGAGCGGCGTCGCCGGGTCGCGTTCGTTCCGCACCAACAGCCAGGTGACCAACATCTTCGTGAAGATCACACTCTCGACTGTGCCAGCGATTCCGCGAACCTGGTGCCGTCCGCCTTGGCGAAGATGAACGCCACCCGGATCACCAGGGGCTCGCCCTCGACGCTCAGTTTGAACCGCACCTTCAACAGCCCGCGCTTGACGTCGCTCAACGTGATCAGCGACCGAGGGATGCGCGCGACGACCTTGGACTTCTTCGTCGTGATCCCCGGCCGGAGCAGCAGCAGCCGTCGATCCGTGAGCACGAGGTAGAGCATCGACGGCGACACGGTCGCCGCCATCATCCCGCCGGACAGCACCGCCGTCGCCACCGCGACGCCGACCTTCTCCCCCATCGACGCCGTGCTGACGCTCGCCTGCCCGAGCAGCTCCACCCGCTCCCGCGGCGCCAGCTCCGGCCCGAGCGCCTCCGTCAGCGGCCGCTGGTCCCTGGCTCTCATGATCCGCCTTCCGTCGAGGTTCGCGCCCATCCTCGGTGGCGCGGCCACGCCGGAACATCGGGGAAATCACCATGGGACGCTGTGGATCGCCCTGTGGATAACCCTGTGCACAACTCTCCAAGCTGTGGACAACCTGGGGACAAAGCGGCGCTCGCCCGGGCAGAGGGCCCGGGCGAGCGCCGTCTGGATCAGCGCTGGGACTGCGCCAGCAGCGCCTGGGTGCGGTCGATCTCGGTGACGGACTTGGGCTTCACCGGAGCGGCGTGGGCGGTGGCGACGCCGGCGGGAAGGGAAGGCCGAGCCGGGGTGAAGAGCCACTGCTGGAACAGGTCGTGCAGGGGCTTGCCGGAAACCTTCTCGGCGACACCGATGAACTGGTCGATGGTGCCGTCGCTGTACTCGCGGGCGGCGATCCACGCCTTGAGGATGGCGAAGAAGGCGTCGTCGCCGACGGCGGTGCGCAGGGCGTGCAGGGTCAGCGCCCCGCGGGTGTAGACGCCGAAGCCGGAGAACTGGTGGTCGGCGCCGGGGTCGCCGGTGAGGATCTGCCAGCGCGGGTCGGAGGCGGGGGCGGAGTTGTAGTAGTAGTCGAACAGCTGCTGGGCGGTGCCCTCACCCTCCTTCTCGGACCAGAGCCACTCGGCGTAGGCGGCGAAGCCCTCGTTCAGCCAGATGTCGCTCCAGTGGTGCACGGACACGGCATCGCCGAACCACTGGTGGGCGTTCTCGTGCACGATCACGGACAGGTCGGCGCCGGCGTTGAAGAAGCCGGGGGTGTAGACGGGGCGCGTCTGGTTCTCCAGCGCGAAGCCGAAGTCGACGCCGGGCACGACGCCGCCCTCGGCCTCGAAGGGGTAGGGCCCGAAGAGGGTGGACTCCCACGCCAGCACCTCGGGCGTCCGCTCGACGCTGGCGACGGCGGCGTCGTGGTTGGCGCCGATGGCGGTGGAGTAGGCGTTGATGACGGGCTTGCCGTCGGGGCCGGTGGAGCGGCGCAGGTCGTACTTGCCGATGGCGATGAAGGTCAGGTAGGTGGCCTGGGGCTTGGTGCTCCGCCAGTTCCACCGGGTCTGCCCGAGCCGGCTGGACGAGCTGACGAGCGTGCCGTTGGACACGACCTGCGTGCCGTCGGGCACGGCCACGGACACGTCGTAGGTGGCCTTGTCGGTGGGGTGGTCGTTGGCCGGGTACCAGAAGGCGGCCATGTGCGGCTCCTGCACGGCCTGAGCGCCGTCGGGAGTGCGCAGCCAGTCCTGCTCGCCGTTGATGGTGACCTGCGACGGAATCCCGTCGTACCGCACGACGACGGTGATCGTGCTGCCCTTGGCCAGCGTCTTCGACGGCGTGATCACCAGCTTGGACCCGGTGCTGGTGTAGGTGGCCGGGAAGTTGTTCACCAGCACGGAATCGGTGTGCAGCCCGAAGTCGAACGAGAACTGCGACAGGTCCTGGGTGGCGGTGGCCAGAATGGTCGCGGTGCCGCTGATCTGGTCGGTCGACGGCTGGTACTGCAGGCGTAAGTCGTAGTGGCCGACGTCGTAACCGGTGTTGCCGTCGGTCGGGTAGTACGGGTCGCCGACGGACTGCCCGCCGGGGCTCCCACCCGCGGCCGACGCGGTGCCGGCCAGCAGCAGCCCGGCGACGGTGGTCGCGAGCGTGACGAGCATGGTGGATCTCAAGGCGAACCTCCCCGTTCGGAACAACAAGCCCGAACGTAGAGAGCCGCACCCGAGGGCACTACCCAACGTTAGTAGGTTCCTACGCAGCGAGATCAGTCGGTCAGGACTGCCTCTTCGACCACGGAGCGCAGTCGGAAATGCCGATCTCGCAACCGAGTGCGATCGGCACGGACCTCGACGACCTGGATTCCGGTCGCCGGGGCGAGCGCGTCCCGGAACTCGCCGGCGGTGCGGACCAGCGTGTGCGGCACGCCGTAGCCGGCGCACAGGGCGGCCAGGTCAGCGCCGTGAGGAGTGCCGAAAACCCGCTCGAACGAGTCGGCGTGCTCCGGGGAACCCTGTTCCAGCAGGGAAAAGATGCCGCCGCCGTCGTCGTTGAGCACGACAACGGTGAGGTTGGGTCGAACCTCGCCGGGGCCGATGAGTAACCCGTTGATGTCGTGGAGAAACGTCAGGTCGCCGACGAGGGCGTAGCCGTGCTCGACCCCGAGGCTCACGCCGACGGCGCAGGAGAGGGTGCCGTCGATGCCGGCCAGCCCGCGGTTGGCGAACAGGTGCAGGTCGGCACGGTGTGCCGCGGCCAGGTCGACGTCGCGGACCGGGTTGGAGGAGCCAAGGAAAAGCGTTGCGCCGTAAGGCAATGCGTCCACGAGTTCGCGGGCGACGTGCAGGCCGGTCGGCCACGGCTCGTCGGCGAGGAACTTGTCCACAGCGGACTTGGCGCTCACGTCGGCGTCCTGCCACCGGGACAGCCACGCGTCCCCGAACCGAGGCGGCTCGACCGCGAGCGGGCCGGTGACGTAGTCGGCCTCATGTTGCGGATCGGTCCACTGTGGATGATCGGATATCACGTGCACGACAGGGGTTTCGCGGATGACCCGCTGCACACCGCGACTCAGCGACGGATGCCCGACGACCAGCAGTGAGTCCGGCCGCAACTCCGCCGGGAGACCGACGGCGAGCATGAGCGAGCCGGTGGCGATGGTGTCGCCGGCCGCGGCGGCCAGCGGCTCGACGATCACCGGCCAGCCGGCCGCCGCGGCGAACGAACTCGTCGCGCGGGCGATCTCCGGGGAGATGTCGCCGACGACGACCAGGGTGCGCTCGCCGAGATGCCCGATCTCCGTTGCGCCGGAACGGCTTTCCGCAACCGACGACACCGAGGTCCACGGCCGGTCGTCGGGGCGGCCTTCCAGCGATCCGGGCCAGTCGTCGTCGCCGTCGGGCACCAGCGGCTCCCGGAACGGGACGTTGAGGTGCACGGGCCCGTCCGAACGCAGCGACCGACAGACCATGCCGCGCCACACGGCGTTCTGCCCCGCGCGGCGCTCCGCCATCGGGAAGTCCGCGGTGGACACCAGCGCGCCGAAAACCCCGTGCTGCACGGTGGTCTGGCTCGCGCCGGAGCCGACCAGCTCGACCGGCCGGTCGGCGGTCAGGGCGATCAGCGGCACGTGGCTGTGGGCGGCCTCCAGCATCGCGGGGTGCAGGTTGGCCACGGCCGTCCCGGAGGTGCAGACCACGGCGACCGGCCGGCCGGTGCCGCGGGCGATGCCGAGCGCGAGGAAGCCGGCCGACCGCTCGTCGATGCGGACGTGCAGCGTGAGCCGCCCCGCGACGGCCGCGTGGTGCAGGGCGATCGCCAGCGCGGCATTGCGTGATCCAGGACACAGCACAACCTGCCGCACGTCGTTGCGGACGAGTTCGTCGACCAGGACACGGGCCTGCGCGGTGGACGGGTTCACCCGCCTATTCTCCCAGGTGTGCCTGATGAACACGTGTCCGACTTGTTCGACCCGAGCGCGTGGCGCGCCGTCGACGGCTTCGACTTCACCGACATCACCTACCACCGTGCGGTGGACCAGGGAACCGTGCGCATCGCCTTCAACCGCCCCGAAGTGCGCAACGCCTTCCGCCCGCACACCGTCGACGAGCTCTACGTCGCCCTCGACCACGCCCGGATGTCGTCCGACGTCGGCTGCGTGCTGATCACCGGCAACGGTCCCTCCCCCCGCGACGGCGGCTGGGCCTTCTGCTCCGGCGGCGACCAGCGCATCCGCGGTCGCGACGGCTACCGGTACGCCACCGGCGACACCGCCGACACCGTCGACAAGGCCCGCGCCGGCCGCCTGCACATCCTCGAGTGCCAGCGGCTGATCCGGTTCATGCCCAAGGTCGTCATCGCCGTGGTCCCCGGCTGGGCCGCCGGCGGCGGGCACAGCCTGCACGTGGTGTGCGACCTCACCCTGGCCAGCGCCGAACACGCCCGGTTCAAGCAGACCGACGCCGACGTCGGCAGCTTCGACGCCGGCTACGGCTCGGCCTACCTGGCCCGCCAGACCGGCCAGAAGTTCGCCCGCGAGATCTTCTTCCTCGGCCGCCCCTACACCGCCGAGCAGGCCCACCAGATGGGCATGGTCAACGCCGTCGTGCCGCACGAGGAACTCGAGAAGACCGCCCTGGAGTGGGCCCGTGAGGTCAACGGCAAGTCCCCGACCGCGCAGCGGATGCTCAAGTACGCGTTCAACCTGATCGACGACGGCCTGGTCGGCCAGCAGATCTTCGCCGGGGAGACCACGCGGCTGGCCTACATGACCGACGAGGCGGTGGAGGGCCGCAACGCCTTCCTGGAGAAGCGGGACCCGGACTGGTCCGACTACCCGTACTACTTCTGATGGCCCGTGAGCTGCGGGCGCTGCCCGTCCCGACCCGGCCGGCCGAGGTGCTGGCGCTGCTGCCGACGCTGGCGGCGGCGCTGGCCGGCGACGGCCCGGCGCTGCTGCCGGTGACCGACCAGGAGCCGGGCCTGCCGGCGGCGCTGGGCGTGGACCGGCCGGTGGACGACCGGATCGCGCTGGTGATCGGCACGTCGGGGTCGACGGGCGCACCGAAGGGCGCCTTGCTGTCATCCGACGCCATCAAGGCGTCCGCGATGGCCACGCATGCCCGGCTCGGCGGGCCGGGCACGTGGCTGCTGGCGATGTCGGCGCGGTACATCGGCGGCCTGCAGGTGCTGATCCGCTCACTGCTCGCGGACAACGAGCCGGTCGTGGCCGATCTCACGGACGGTTTCCGCGCGGAGAACTTCACCAAGGCGGCCTTGGCCGCACTGGAGGCGCCAGGGCGGCACTACACCGCCCTGGTGCCGACCCAGCTGACCCGGCTGATGGCCGACGACAGGAGCCTGGCGGCGCTGCGCGGCTTCGACGCCATCGTGCTCGGCGGCGCCGCCATGCCCGAGGCCCTGCGGCAACGCGTCGAAGACGCCGGCGTCAACGCCATCCCCTCGTACGGCATGAGCGAGACGGCCAGCGGCTGCGTGTACGACGGCGTGCCGCTGGACGGCGTCGACATCCGGCTCAGCGACGGCCGCATCGACATCAGGGGCCCGATGCTGGCCGACGGCTACCGCAACTTCGACGGCGAATCGCCGTTCGTCGACGGCTGGTTCCACACCAGCGACCTCGGCCGCTGGCTGGACGACGGCCGGCTGGAGGTGATCGGCCGCATCGACGACGTGATCAACACTGGCGGCGTGAAGGTCGCTCCGCTGCTGGTCGAGCGGGCTCTGACGGCGGTCGACGGCGTCACCGACGCCTGTGTCGTCGGCCTGCCGCACGCGGAGTGGGGCCAGATCGTCGCGGCGGCGGTGGTCGCCGAACCCCAGCCGAACGAGGCGCGGCTGCGGGAAGCCGTGCGCGAAGCCGCCGGGCGGGCGGCGGTGCCGAAGCTGATCCGGTTCTTGCCGGCGCTGCCGCTGCTCGGACCGGGCAAGGTGGACCGAGCGGCCCTCAGGAAGGCACTCGGCTGACCGGCAGAGGCGTCGCGCGGCAACGTGAGCAATTCACGGGCACATCGCCGTACCACGTTGAGTAGTCACGAAGTCGCCGATTCGCTCGGTGCATGCGAAAGACACCCCTGCTTGTGGCGGCAGCCACCGCCCTGACCCTGGCGGCCGCCGCACCGGCCACCGCCGCGACCACGTCCTGGACCGCCGATCTGGCGTCGCACAACGAGGACGACAGCAACATCGCCAACAACGACGGCGTCGTCCGGCTGGCCGGCGGCCCGGCCCACGCCGCCACCGACCAGCTGGACCTGGAAACCGGGATCATCATGTTCGACCCGCGCCGGCTGCCGGCGAAGTCGAACTCCGTCTCGGCCACTGTGGACGGAGACGTCCCGGCGGATTCCGAGCTGGCGGTCGATGTCCGTGGCCTGCGCGCGGACGGCCAGTGGACGGAATGGACGGAGGCGACCCCGGACGCGCCGGCGGTGCTGCCCGAGGCCAGCGCGACCGTCCAGGTCCGGATGATGCTGACCGCCCCGTACGGCTCGACGGGTCCGGCGGCCCGCAAGCTGACGCTGACCGCCGGCAACTCCATGGCCGCGGCGGCGGCGCCGAAGGCGGCGAGGTCGTACAAGGTGTTCGCGACCCGCGAGGGCCTGGTCGGCGGCACGACCGCCAACGGCCACAAGATCAAGTCTCGGGATCACTTCGTCGCCCTGCCGTCGGGGAAAGCCTTGTCCCCCAACGGGAAGAAGACGTACCAGGTGAAGGTCTGCGCGGCCAACGGCCGGTGCGAGACGGCCCCGGTGTGGGACGTCGGCCCGTGGAACACCAAGGACGACTACTGGAACCCGAAGGCCAGCCGGCAGTCCTGGAAGGACCTGCCGCAGGGCAAGCCGGAGGCGCAGGCGGCGTACCAGAGCGGCTACAACGGCGGCAAGGACCAGTTCGGCCGCAAGGTGGCCAACCCGGCCGGCATCGACCTGGCCGACGGCACCTTCCTCGACGGTCTCAAGCTGACCGACAACGCCTGGGTGACCGTCACCTATCTGTGGACGTAACCCCTGGTTGACGGGCGGCCGTGGCCGTGTCGGAAGATGACGGCATGGCCACGGTCGCACAGTGGATCGAGGGTGCCCGCCCGCGCACCCTGCCCAACGCCATCGCCCCCGTGCTGGTGGGCAACGGCGCCGCGCTCGCGCTCGGCGCGTTCGACGTGACGCGGGGCGTGCTCACGCTGGTCGTCGCGCTGGCGCTGATCATCGGCGTGAACTTCGCCAACGACTACTCCGACGGCGTGCGCGGCACCGACGACGTGCGGGTCGGCCCGCTGCGGCTGGTCGGTTCCAAGGTCGCGAAGCCGGCGACGGTGCGGCTGGCCGCGTTCGTCTGCTTCGGCGTCGCGGCGGTCGCCGGCCTGGTCGTGACCGTGCTGAGCGGCTCGTACTGGCTGATCGCGGTCGGCGCGCTGTGCATCGCCGCCGCCTGGTTCTACACCGGCGGCAAGCGCCCGTACGGCTACGCCGGCCTGGGCGAGCTGGCCGTGTTCCTCTGCTTCGGCCTGGTCGCCGTGCTGGGCACGCTGTACGTGCAGGCCGGGCAGTTCAGCGGCTACGGCATCGGCGGCGCGGTGGCGATCGGCTGCTTCTCCAGCGCCGTGCTGGTGGCCAACAACCTGCGCGACATCCCCACCGACACCGCGACCGGCAAGCGCACGCTGGCCGTGCTGATCGGCGACCAGGACACCCGCACCCTGTACCTGGGCCTGATCGTGGTGCCGTTCCTGGTCAGCATCGTGGGCAGCTTCCGCGACGGCTACCTGCTGCTCGGCTTCCTGGCGCTGCCGCTGCTGGTGACCAGCGCCCGCAAGATGATCAAGGGCGCCACCGGCAAGGCCCTGATCCCGGTGCTCCGGGACACGGGCCTGGCCATGCTGCTGTGGGCCGTCGCCACGGCCGTCGGGCTGGCGCTCGGCGGGGCCTAAGCCTGCGCGAGGACCGCGTCCATCGTCTCCATGATCGACACGGTCTCGTCCAGCGGCATCAGCGGGCTCTCGGTCTCGCCGGCGGACAGCCGCAGCGCCACCTCGTCGGCCTGATGCCGCAGCCCCCGGCCCTCGTGCTCCGACTCGAACACCGTCGGCTCACCGGAGCGCGGGACCAGCCGGACCGTGGTCGGGGCGTAGAAGTCGCCGTCGATCTCGATCCGGGCGTCGGTGCCGACGATCGCCGCCCGGGTCGGGCTCTTGGCCCGGAGCGTGCAGGTCAGCACCGCCTGCGCGCCGCTCTCGTAACCGAAGATCATCGAGGTCTGGCCGTCCACGCCGGTGAACGCCGCGTCGATCATGGTGACGATCTTGCTCGGCGTCCCCAGCACCATGGACGCGAACGACACCACGTAGACGCCCAGGTCGAGCAGCGCGCCGCCGCCCAGCGCGGGCGCGAACAGCCGGTGCTCGGCGTCCTCGGTGAACCACTGCCCGTGGTCGGCGGTCACGGTGACGATGTCGCCGAGACCGCCGACCAGCTCGCGGACGCGTCGCACGTGCGGCAGGAACCGGGTCCACATCGCCTCCATCAGGAAGACGTTGTTGTCCCGCGCCACCTTCACCAGCTCACGCGCCTCGTCGGCGTTCATGGTGAACGGCTTCTCCACCAGAACCGCCTTGCCGGCGCGCAGAGCGAGCAACGCGTTGGGGTGGTGCAGCGGATGCGGCGTGGCGACGTAGACGGCGTCGATGTCGGGATCGGCGGCCAAGTCCTCGTAGCTGGCGTGTCGGCGCTCGATGCCGAGCCGGTCGGCGAACGCGTCCGCCGACGCCTGGCTGCGTGAGCCGACGGCCACCACCGTGCCGGAGTCGGTCAACTTCAGGTCGGCCGCGAACGCCCCCGCGATCCCGCCCGTGCCCATGATTCCCCACCGCACCGGATTGCTCACCGCGCGTGCCCTCGTCTCAGGTTCGGCTCCCGCTGACGAGTCGACCGTAGTCGAGACCGGCGTACCAGTCGCCACGGCCGGCCGGCGTCAGGTCGAGCAGATGCCAAACCGGGGCCAACAGGTCGATGCCGCGCTCCTGGATGTCCTCGCTCATCCGCGGCCGGGTCGTGTAGTGGTGCCGGACCGCGCCGTCGGCGTCGCGGACGAACACGGAGATGGTGGAGTCCTGGTTGCCGTCTTCGTCCTCGCTGCGCAGATCACGCTTGAACGTGTTGTCCCCACAGGAAAGCAGCCGCAGTTGATCCCAGCCGCGCTCGCGGCCGTAGCGCTGGAGATCCTCCGGCTCGGCCGCGGCCGCCACCGCGAAGTCGACGTTGCGGGCGATGTGCTGGGCGACGCCGTTGAAGCCGTCGATCCACATCGTGCACATCGGACACGGCGTCGTCTGCCGCTTGCCGTACATCAGGTGGTAGACGATGAACGGCCGGTCGGTGACGAGGTCGTCGAGCGTCACCGTGCCGTTGTCCTCACGGAAAACGTAGTTCGGCATCACCGGCCCCGGCGGCAGTTCGCGGCGCTGCCGGGCGACGCGTTCGCGCTGCCGCATCAGCTCGATCTCGGCCAGCCGCAGTTCCTCGCGGGCCCTGCGGTACTCGGCGGACTCGGTCAGATTCGTGTACTCCATCAGACAGCCCTTCCGGTGAAGGCGACGAGTCGTTCCAGGGTGTTTACGTCCGGGCCGACCGGCACCTCGGCGGCGAACTGCTCGCCGTCGCGGACCTGCGGCGTGATCAGGCCGCGGGCGAGGTCCAGGACGTAGGCGCTCAGCTTGTCGTCGGCCTTGAAGTCGACACCGGTGGCGACGGCGAAATCCCAGCCGTGCACGAGGAATTCGACCGAGAGGATGGCGGAGGCCAGCTCGGCGGGGATTTCGCCGAGGCGGGCGGTGACCGTCCCGTCGAGGCCGCGGGCGCGCCAGGCCTCGATGGAGCGCAGCCCGGCGTCGGCGACGCGTTCCTCCGGTGTGCCGTCACCGGCTTCGAACGGCCGGCCGGCCATGCCGGCGAGGCTGGTCAGCGACCCCAGCAGGTGGTCGAGCAGGTCGTCCACGGTGAACTTCGCGCACGGCGTCTTGTCGGCGCCGTGCGACGTCCCCACGGCGCGCAGCACGCGCAGGCAGATCGCCAGCGACGCCTCGGCGGCGGTCAGGGGATTCGGGTCGTCGCCGAGACCGGCGACCTCGTCGGGGCCGGCGTCGCCGATGATCGTCACGGTCCGCAGGCGCTGGAGGAAGTGCTCCCAGCCCTCGGCGTGGGCCTTGGCCTGCACGTCGGAGAGGCCGTCGTGCACGAGCCGAACCTCGGTGCCACCGGCCGAAGGCGCCAGCGTGACCTCCACAGTGGACGAACCGGGCGGAACCTCCTCGGCTCCCTCCCATCCCCAGGCGTAGGCCAGCCGGCGCGCCGGCTCGACCGCCGTGTAGGCGCCGACGGCGGTGTGGCCCGGGGCGATCAGCCACCGGAACTCGCCGCCGACCCGCAGGTCCGTCCGGCCGGCGATGAGTTGCCACCGGCGCAGCTTCGCCGGCTCGGTCAGCCAGCCGTAGGTCTCCTCGGCGCTCGTCGGCACCAGCACGCTCACGTCCACGCTCATCTCAGGCTCCCATCTATTTTAGTCGCGGCTAAAGCTAGACCCGGGCGCCGCTGTCCGCAAGCTTTAGTCGGGGCTAAACTGGTTGGGTGGACGCGCTGCACGCGGTCGCCGAACCGCGCCGGAGGGAGATTCTGCGCCTGGTGTGGGACGCCGAGCGCTCGGCCGGCGACGTCGCCGCGCACTTCGACGTGACGTTCGGCGCGGTGTCGCAGCACCTCGCCGTGCTGCGCAAGGCCGGGCTGGTCAGCGTGCGCAAGGACGGCAACCGGCGGCTCTACCGCGCCGACCGCGCCGCGCTCGGGCCGCTGGCCGCGTGGCTGGAGTCGATGTGGTCCGCCGAACTGGACACGCTCGCCGCGCTGGCCGAACAGGTCGAGCGGGACAACGCCGAACAGGAGGGACGGTCGGCATGACCGAGCCGTCGACGCAGGCCCCGGAACTGGTCGTGGAGCGGCGGATCAACGCGCTGCCGCCGACGGTCTTCTCGTTCTTCACCGACCGCGACCGCTGGCTGTCGTGGCAGGGCGAGGAGGCCGAGATCGACCCGCGCCCCGGCGGCGTGTTCCGGATGAACGTCCGCGAGGGCAACGTCGCCTCCGGCCGGTTCGTCGCCGTCGAGCCCTACCACCGGATCGCGTTCACCTGGGGCTGGGAGACCCCCGACACCCCGGTGCCGCCCGGTTCGTCCACCGTGGACATCACGCTGCGCCCCGACGGCGCCGGCACCGTGCTCACCCTCACCCACCGCGGCCTGCCGCTGGACCTGTTCCAGTCGCACGGCATCGGCTGGAACCACTACATGGACCGCCTGGTCGTCCGCGCCGAGGGCGGCGACCCCGGCCCGGACGAGGGCGCCGAGGAGTAGCTCAGGCCGTCCACTCGCCGGTGGCGAAGAACTTCTCCAGGGTCTGGGTGTGCGGGCGCAGGTCCAGGCCCTGGGCGGCGACCCAGTCGTCGTCGTAGTACGTGTTCCCGTAGCGCTCGCCGCCGTCGCAGAGCAGGGAGACGACGCTGCCGGGGCGGTCGTGGCGGCGCATGCCGGCGATGATCTGGAACGCGCCCCACAGGTTGGTGCCGGTGGAGCCGCCGACCCGGCGGCCGAGCAGGTCCTGGACGAAGCGGATGGTGGCGATGGAGGCGGCGTCCGGGACCTTGATCATGTGGTCGATGACGTCGCCGACGAAGGACGGCTCGACGCGCGGCCGGCCGATGCCCTCGATGCGGGAGCCCTTGCAGCCGGTCAACGTCGGCGACGCGGACTGCCAGGCGTCGTAGAAGACCGAGTGCTCGGGGTCGACGACGGCGAGCCGCGTGCACAGCCGGCGGTAGCGCACGTACCGGCCGATGGTGGCGCTGGTGCCGCCGGTGCCGGCGCCGACGACCACCCACGCCGGCTCGGGGTGCTGCTCGGAGGCCATCTGGTCGAAGATCGACTCGGCGATGTTGTTGTTGCCCCGCCAGTCGGTGGCCCGCTCGGCGTGGGTGAACTGGTCCATGAAGTGCCCGCCGAGCTCGCCGGCCAGCCGCCGCGACTCGTCGTAGATGGCGCCGGGCTCGTCCACGAAGTGGCACTTGCCGCCCTGCCGCTCGATGAGGGCGATCTTCTCCCGGCTGGTCGACCGCGGCATCACGGCGATGAACGGCAGCCCGAGCAGCCGGGCGAAGTAGGCCTCGGACACGGCGGTCGACCCGGACGACGCCTCGATCACGGGTGTGCCCTTGGTCACCCAACCGTTGCAGATGGCGTACAGGAACAGGGACCGGGCGAGGCGGTGCTTGAGAGAACCGGTCGGATGAGTTGACTCGTCCTTGAGATAGAGGTCCACGCCCCACTCCCGCGGCAGCGGGAAGGTCAGCAGGTGCGTGTCGGCGCTGCGGTTGGCGTCGGCCTCGATGATGCGGACGGCCTCACGAACCCAACATCGGGTGGCGTCGGCGCTCACTCGGACCCCTCCCCGCGCAGCTGCGCCCGCATCTTCTGACGCTCGGCGCGACGCTCGATGAGCGCGGCGGCGATCCGGGCGTTCAGCCCCCGCAACAGCACCATGGACAGCGGCCAGGCCAGCACGAGCCCGACCGCGACGGCGATGAGCAGCGGCACGTGGGCGAGCGTGAGCAGGAACGCGATGACCGCGAGCAGCCCGATCCGGGCCGCCGTGTACAGCGCGATGTCACGGCCGAAAGTGCTGGTCTCCACGGCTGCCCAGGTTACTCGGCCCGCGGCGCCGGCTCCTCCGGGCTGTTCGGCCGGCCCTCGAACCGGGTGGACAGCACGACGGTGGTGTTGGTCCTGGCCACGCCGTCGATCCGGCGCAGCCGGACCAGGGTCCGCTCCAGGTCGTCCACGGTGGCGACCCGCACCTTCACCACGAACGCCTCGTCGCCGGCGACCGCGTAGCAGGACTCCACCTCGGGCAGCCGGGCCAGCGCGGCGGCCACCTCGTCGTCGTCGGCCGTGTCGGACGGGTGGATGCCGACCAGCGCGGTCACCCCCAGGCCGACCAGCCGCGGGTCGACGACCGCGTGGTAGCCGGTGATCACGCCGGAGGACTCCAGTTTGCCGACCCGCTCGTGCACGGCCGACGCGGACAGGCCGACCTGGCGGCCGAGGTCGGCGTATGTCGCCCTGCCGTTGGTGCGCAGCGCGGCGATGATCTGACGATCCAGGGCGTCCATTGGGGAATCCTAGGACTTAACGAGGTCCAGACCCGGGGCGGCGTAGAACGAGTGACCATTGGTGCACCTTCGGCGGAGCCCCTGCCGGGCCGGCCGGTGCAAACGAATGCACCCGTGCCCGTTTTTGTACCTTTTGGGCCTTACTACCTCTTTACCTCCACCCAAGCGTTCGAGTACCCGCAGGGTGAGATGCCACGATGCGACCGGAACGCCCGAACCAAGCGACTGGGAGGTCGAGAGTGACCGCGACCGTGCCGCACCCCCGCCAGCACGCCGGAGAGCGCCTGCTCACCCCCGGCGAAGTGGCCACCCTGTTCCGTGTCGACCCGAAGACCGTCACCCGCTGGGCGACCGCGGGCCGGATCGGTTCCATCCGCACCCCCGGCGGCCACCGGCGGTTCCGCGAGTCCGAGGTGAAGACCCTGCTGGCCGAGCTGACCACCGAGGCGACGGAGCCGGTGCGTAACGCCTGAGCGGCACACCCCGAACCCACTGTTCACGAGATAGTCTCGGAGCAGTTGACCGGAGGTGCCGAATGGTCTACTTGCTCGCGGTGATCGGGGCGTTGGCCGTGGCCTACCTGCTCTGGCGCGCGTTCGGATCCGACCGGGTGCGCGTGGGCAGCAAGGCCAAGCGCGGCGTCGGGCCCGATGACGACCCCGAGTTCCTGCGCAAGCTGGCCGAGCAGGCCAAGCGTCACCGCGAGGACGGCACCCCGCCGGGCTGACGGGCCAGGTGCTCGGCCGCCACCAGCAGGAGCACCACCGCGGCGAGCACGGCGAGTTGGGCGACGGCCGATCCGGTCGCTCCCACCACCGTGCTGGCCGCGGCGAGTACCGCGGCGACGCCTCGGGTCCAGTTCGACCCGAGGTGCAGCACGAGCCGCAGCAGCACGTCCCCGACCAGGTAGAGCGCCATGCCGGTGCCGACCGCGAGCGCGGCCGGCACCGGCAGCGCGTCCCACGGGTGCGCCACGGTCTTCTTCACGCCGGCGGCGAGCACGATGATGCCGCCGAGCAGCAGCCGACGGCCACCACCGTCTCGCCGAAGGCGATGATCAGCACCAGCCCGTGCCGCTCGACGAAGTGCGGGGCACGCACCGAGATCCCGGTCGGGAGCCGGACCAGGGCGCTGATCCACAGCGCCGCCGCCACGACCGCCCAGCAGGCCCAGCGCCACGGACCGGCCGGCACCGCCGCCGCGGCGAACAGCAGCAGCGGCACGATCAGGTTGGACGGCAGCACCCGCAGGATGCCGTGTCGGTTGCCGGGATCCGTCGTGGTCAGGAACAGGCCGGAGTGCACGAGCACGATCACCAGGTACGCCACCGCGAACACCCAGCGGTTCTCGCCGAAGGCGGCCGGCACGGAGATGGCCAGCACCAGGTAGGCGATCGTGGCCAGCACCAGCAGCGAGCGGGCGCTGGACCTGCGCGGCGGCACCGCGTTGGTCAGCCACGCGTAGGCGCCGTACATCCACCAGATCACGGCCAGCAGCAGCGCCGTCCGCGCCAGCCCGACCAGGTCGAGCTCGTGCGACAGCACCGAGGTCAGCTGCGTGATCGTGCTGCGCCGATCTTATGGGGCGAAAACCAGATCGAAGAACAGTTCCAGGCTGCTGACCCGCAGCTCCTCCTGATTCGACGCGGCCTCGGCCGGCGCGGCCACCGCCGGCTCAGCGCGCGGGAAAGTCGTCGGCGACCGTGGCCGCCAGCTCCAGCAGCGCCAGCCGGGTGTCCGGGCTGAGCCGCTCCAGCTCGATCTCCGCGCCCTCCTCCAGGTGCGGGTCGAACGGGATGCGCACGACCGCCCGGCAGCGGCTGGCGAAGTGCTGGGACAGCTTGTCCAGGTCCACCTTGCCGGCCCGCGGCCGCACCGAGTTGATCACGGCCACGGAGCGCCGGATCAGGTCACGGTAGCCGTGCGCCTCCAGCCAGTCGATGGTCGCCGACGCGCTGTTGGCGCCGTCCACCGAGCCGGACGAGACGATCACCAGCGAGTCGGCGAGGTCGAGCACGCCGGCCATGGCCGAGTGCATCAGGCCGGTGCCGCAGTCGGTGAGCACGATGTTGTAGAAGTGCTCGAGCAGGTCGACCACGCGCCGGTAGTCGTCCTCGCTGAACGCCTCCGAGACGGCCGGATCCTGTTCGCTGGCAAGGACTTCCAGCCGGCTCGGGCCCTGCGAGGTGTAGGCCCGCACGTCGCTGTAGCGGGTGATCCGCTTGGCGTCGCGCAGCAGGTGCCGCACGGTCGCGGTGGTCTCCAGCGGGATCTTCTGGCTGAGCGTGCCGCGGTCCGGGTTGGCGTCCACCGCGATCACGCGGTCGCCCCGCAGCGAGGAGAACGTGGAACCGAGCGTCGTCGTGGTGGTGGTCTTGCCGACGCCGCCCTTCAGGCTCAGCATCGCGATCTTGTAGCAGCCGCGCAGCGGCTGGTTGATCCGCGAGATCAGCTCGCGGCGGCGCACGTCGGCCGGGCTCTCGCCGAGGTTGACCAGGCCGCCGGTGAGCTGGTGCAGGCTGCGCCGCCAGCCCGACTGCGGCGGCCGCTTGTTCTGCTTGATCAGCTCCTGCGGGGACAGCGCGTTCTGCTGGCCCGGCTGCGGCGGCCGCTGCTGCTGGCCGTACGGCTGCTGCGGATAACCACCCGGCTGGGGGTAGGGCTGCTGCGGGTAGCCAGGCTGCGGGGCCGGCGGCTGCTGGGGCTGCTGCTGGGACGGGTCCACGTAGTACGAACCCGAGGACGCCGGGTCCACCGGGTACGGGCCGGACTGACCGCCGCCGACCGGATAGGGCCCCGACTGGCCGCCGCCGACGGGATACGGACCGGACTGACCGCCGCTGACCTGGTACGACCCGGAGGACGAGGGATCGACGGGGTGCGGACCGGACTGGACGGCCTGATCCTGGCCGGGCGCCTTCCAGCCCTCGGACTCATCAAAACGACCGGTCACCGCTGGGGTCCTCCCTGCGCTAGCGGATCGAGACCTCCCCGTCCGTTGACGACGGTAGTAGGCGCGTTCCGCCGGGTCGACACGGGGTCACGCGACCCCGGCGTAGGAGTGCAGGCCCGATGTCACCAGGTTGATGAAGAACAGGTTGAACACCATCGCGGCGAAGCCGACAACGTTGATCACCGCCGCGCGGTTGCCGCGCCAGCCCGCGGTGGCCCGCGCGTGCAGGTAGACGGCGTAGATCACCCAGGCGACGAACGCGCAGGTCTCCTTGGGGTCCCAGCCCCAGAACCGGCCCCAGGCCGACTCGGCCCAGATCGCGCCGCAGATGATCGCGAAGGTGTACAGCGGGAAGCCGACGATCGTCACCCGGTAGGCGAGCCGGTCGAGCACGTCGGCCTTGGGCAGCCGGACGGCGAAGCCCGCGAACCGGGAGTTGTCCTTCTCGTACGCCGCGCGGAACAGGTAGAGCAGGCTGGCCACGCCCGGCAGCAGCAGCAGGCCGCTGGCGATGGACACCGCCGTCACGTGGATGGCCAGCCAGTACGACTGCAGCGCCGGCTGCACCGGGGAGGCCGGCGTGTACAGCGCGGTGCCGCCGAGGAAGAGCAGCACGACGATCGGCAGCAGCACCCACACGCTGACCCGGCGCAGGTCGAACCGCTTGGCCAGGACGAGCCAGCCGATCACGGCGAACAGGCAGACCGCCGAGCCGTACTCGTACATGTTGCCCCACGGCACGCGGTCCGTGGCCAGGCCGCGGGTGATCACCGCGACGGCGTGCAGCAGAACGCCGAGCACGTTGAGTGCGAAGCCCATCCGGCCGATCCGCTCGGCGCGGGGCGAGCTCGTGACGACCAGCGGCGCGGCCGGGGCCTCGGTGCTGTCGGCGCCGCCGCCGACCGCCGCAAGCTCGCGGGCGGCCTGCCGCTTGGTCTTGGTCATGGCCTGCTCGACCAGGTAGAACACCATGGCCAGGACGTAGATCACGACCGCGGAGGCGTAGCTCCAGTCGCTGTAGCGGGCCAGCGTCTCGTTGACCGGCATCAGGTGTCCTTCCCTGTCATCGGCGCGCGCCCGGAAAGGAGTCCGGCGCTGAGCCGGGTGAACTCCTCGCCGTACCCGGCCTGGTCCGTGCGGGCCAAGCCACCGACCTCGACAACCGTACCTTCACCCGAAGGCGTGACCCGCAGCCACAGCCGGCGGCGCTTGATCGCCAGCGAGCCCATCAGGCCGACCAGCATCAGCACGGCGAACACCAGCACGAAGTCCTGGCTGGGGTCGTGCGAGACCTGCAGGCCGACGAACTCCAGCGCCTTGTCGAACTTGATCTTCGTGCCGTCGTCGAGCGTGATCTCCTGGCCCAGCTTGAGGTTCTTCATCGCCTTCTGCACCAGCCGGCCCTGGTCCACCATGGACTGGTCGATGGTGAACAGGTTGTGCGCGTAGCCGGAGTTGTTGCCCAGGTCGCCCTCGTACACCTGGACGGCGACCGCCGGGTCGTTGGCCGCCGGGTAGATCGAGGACAGCAGCGTGCCGTCGAAGACGGCGGTCGGCGCGAACAGCCCGGTGATGGCGATCTGGTGCTTGCGCAGCTGCGTCTCGTCGGTGGTGTTCGGCGGGTCGAACGTGGTGGTGCCGCTGGACAGCATCGTGGTCAGGTCGCTGGGGTTCCACTGGATGGACTTGGTGCGCTTCTGCCCGTCCGGGAAGGTGACCGTGAACTGCGGGGCGTAGCCGTGGCCGAGCAGGTAGACGCGGTCGCCCGCGGTGCGCAGCGGGTGGTTGGACCGCAGGTCGTAGGACTGCCACCGGTCCGAGTTCAGGTCCGCGCCGGACTGGTACTGGATGTCGGTGTCGAAGCTGTTGGCCTGGCCGTCGGGCAGGTAGGTGGCCTTGAAGCTGTTCACCTTGATGCAGAACGGATCCAGCTCGGTGCCGTCGACCTTCAGGCCGGGCGTGAAGCTGTCGTACGCGAACAGGCCGGAGTTGCAGAACTGGGAGCCGTCGGCGATCACCGCGACCTGGCCGGAGTAGCCGAACAGCTTGCCGAAGGCGAAGGCCACGATCAGGCCCAGCAGCGCGAAGTGGAACAGCAGGTTGCCGGTCTCGCGCAGGTAGCCGCGCTCGGCGCTGATGGTGCGGGCGCCGTCCTCCTCGTCGCGCACGACCATCCGCCAGCCCCGCAAGCGCTTGCGGGAGGCCTCGACCACGTCGTCCACCGGAATGCCCACGGTGGACGTCGCGTGGTGCGGCAGCCGGGCCAGGTTGCGCGGCGTGATCACCGGCTGCTGCCGGGCCTGCTTGGCGTACTCGAACATCCGCGGCGTCAGGCAGCCCACCAGCGAGATGAACAGCAGCACGTAGATCGCGGAGAACCAGACGCTGGCGTAGACGTCGTAGAACTGCAGCGTGTCCAGCAGCCGGCCCCACCAGCCGTGCTCCCGGATGTAGTCGGTCACCTTGGCCGCGTTCAGTTGCCGCTGCGGCAGCAGCGCCCCGGGCAGCGCGCCCAGGGCCAGCAGCGCCAGCAGGATCAGCGCCGTGCGCATCGCGGTCAGGCCGCGCCAGGTGTTGCGGAGGTACGCCAGGACGTTGGTCACAGCGGCACCGGCGCGTTCGTCACGAAGTGCTCCTGGATGATCGCGAGCAGCTGGCCCCACAGGCCGGTGACCAGCAGCGCGCCGACGACGATGAGCAGCCCGCCGCCGGTCAGCTGGACCGCGCGGACGTGCCGGCGCAGCCAGCCGGTGACCCGCACCGCCCAGCGGGCGCCCATCGCGATCAGCACGAACGGCACGCCGAGGCCGAGGCAGAAGACCAGCATGAGGAAGATGCCGCGCAGCGCGATGGAGCCGACGGGCGTGCCGGCGGTCAGCGACAGCACACCGCCCAGCGTCGGGCCGACGCACGGCGACCAGCCCAGCCCGAACACCGCGCCCAGCACCGGCGCGCCGAGCAGGCCGACCTTGGGCTTGCGGTGCAGCCGCAGGTCACGCTGCAGCGCCGGGACGAGGCCGACGAACACCAGCCCCATCAGGATCGTCACGACGCCGCCGATGCGCTGCAGCAGCTCCTGGTTGAGCAGCAACAGGTCGGTCAGCCCGAACAGGGTGACGGTGCCGATGGTGAACACCACCGTGAAGCCGAGCACGAACAGCCCGGACGCGCCGACCACCCGCCACCGGCCCGCCTTGGCCGGCTCGTCCGCGCTGACCGCGGGCGCGTCCGCGCCGACGAGGCCGGCGAGGTAAGCGAGGTAGCCGGGCACCAGCGGCAGACAGCACGGCGACGCGAAGGACACCGCGCCGGCGAGCAGGGCAACCGCCGCGGCCAGCAGGAGCGGCCCCGACGCGGCTAGCTCTGCCAGCGGGTTCACTCGTCCGAGAGTAGGTAGTGGCCCAGGTCACCGAGCAACCGGGGCAGCTCACCGCCCGTTTTTGGCAGCATGGGCCGGTTGCCCGCCGCCCGGTTTGCCGGCCGTGACCTCGGGGCATCTGATCTCTGTGAAGGCCCTGCTCGCGGTGCTGGCGCTGGCGGTGCTGCTGACCGGGCCGCCGGAGTTCGCCGGCGACGCCGGGCTGGCCGAGCACTGGCTCGGCGGCCGCGAGGTGGACGTGACCATGCGGTCGGCGGCGGTCGGCGGCGAGGTCACCACCCGGCTGCTGCTGCCGCCGGACTGGTCGCGGGACGCCACGCGCACGTGGCCGGTGCTGTACCTGCTGCACGGCTCCGGCGACGACCATGCGGCGTGGACGGACCACACCGACGTGGCCGCCCTGACCTCCACCGTCGAGGCGATCATCGTGATGCCGGACGGCGGCCGGTGCGGGAACTACTCGGACTGGTGGAACCAGGGCCGCGGCGGGGGCCCGGCCTGGGAGACGTTCCATCTGACGGAGCTGCGGCGGATCCTGGAGACCCGGTATCACGCCGGGAATCGGCGGGCGGTGGCCGGCAACTCGATGGGCGGCATGGGGGCGATGCACTACGCCGCCACGCATCCGGACCTGTTCCAGGCCGCGGCGGCCTACAGCGGGGCCGTCGACCCACTCACGTACCCGAAGGCCACGGAGTCGATGTGGCTGCTGTGCCCCGGCACCGACTGGCACAACCTGTGGGGCGATCCGACGCGGCCGAACGAGGTGGGCATGTGGCTCGCGCACTCGCCGGCCCGTGACGTGTCCGGACTGCGCGGCAAGACCCTGTTCATCTCATCCGGCGACGGCGACTCCGTGGAACAGGTGGTCCGCGCGGAGTCGAAGGTGCTGGTGGATCGGCTGCGCGACGCCGGCATCCCGGTGACCACCGAGTTCTACTCCGGCGGCCAGCACGCTTGGCCGTACTGGCAGCGGGAGCTGCGCCGGTCGCTGCCGGCGCTGCTGAACGCGATCGGCGCCGGGACAATGGCACGGTGACCGTCCAACTCCTGCCTGCCGCCCGTGCCGACGCACTGAAGTCGGCTCCGTTCACGTACGCCGAGGTCGGTGCCACCGCGGGCGAACTACCCGCCGGCTACCGCACGATCAGCCGCCGCGTGCGGCTGTCCACCGGTTTCGACGAGGCGGTGGACCGGCTGTTCGGCTGGCAGGTGCAGGAGGCGAGCGGGTTCCGCGTGCTGGCCTCCTCGGCGCGGGTCGAGTCGGGGTCGGTGGTGGAACTGCGGCTGGGGCCGATCAAGGTGCCGTGCCGGGTGGTCTACGTCGTCGACGAGCCGACCCGGCAGGGCTTCGCCTACGGGACCCTGCCCGGCCATCCCGAGCGCGGCGAGGAGGCGTTCGTGCTCGACCGCAACGACGACGGCACGGTGTCCTTCACCGTCACGGCCTTCTCCCGGCACGCCACGCTGCTGACCAAGCTCGGCGGGCCGTTCGGCCGGCTGGCGCAGAACCTCGTGACCGAGCGGTACCTGGGGGCGCTGAGGTAGCGCCCCCAGGCTGCCGTCACCCCGTGACGCTGGGGTGGCCGTTCTCCACGTGGCCGGTGTAGCGGCGCAGGAAGACCGGGTCGGCGTCGATCGTCACGCTCACGTCGTACCAGCCCTCGGTCGGCGTGAAGATGTGGTCGACGGTCTTGCCGGCGGCGACGGTGAACGTCTGCTTGCCGTTGCCGTAGTGGTTGGTGGTGACGGTGAACTTCACCGCCGCCGCGCTAGGGTTGGCCAGCGTCAGTTTGAGCTTGAAGTCGGCCGTGTAGCCGGCGACGGCGTCGATGGCGCCGGCCTTGTTCACGTCGGCGGCGAACTGCCACAGGAACCGGTTCGGGCCGTGCACGGCGACGTTGTACTTGTAGCCGTAGCTCCAGATCTTCCACGTGTCGCTGACCTGCTTGCCCGCCGGCACGTCGTACTGCCACGGGCCGTCGAGCTTGCCGTCGGCGCGGAACGCCCACAGCTGCAGCTGGCCGGTGCCGTAGTTGGCGAACGTCGTGGTCAGCGTGCCCTTGTCGGCGGAAAGCGACGTGGTCACCGCCGGCTGGTACGGCAGCGGCCGCGCCGGGCGCGTGCCCTGGTCCTGCAGCGGCGTGACCTGCTTGCCGGTGGCCGGCGGGGTCGGCTTGGGCAGCTTGGTCTGCGTGTCGTCGGCAATCTTGCGCAGCTGCGCGGTGTCCGGCAGCAGCGGGATCGTCACGTTCTTGGCGCCGAAGTCGAAGCAGCTGGTCAGGTCGCCGCAGATCGCCCGCCGCCAGTCGGTGATGTTGGGCTCGCGCACGCCGGTCCACTGCTCGAGGAAGCGGATCACCGAGGTGTGGTCGGACACCTCGGAGTTGACCCAGCCGCCGCGGCTCCACGGCGAGATCACCGTCATCGGCACGCGGGCGCCGAGGCCGATCGACTTGCCGCCGATGAACTCGCCCGGCGTGCCGGCCGGGGCCATCGGCGGCGGCACGTGGTCGAAGAAGCCGTCGTTCTCGTCGTAGTCGATCAGCACGACGGTGTTGTCCCAGAGCGTCTTGTTGGCCCACAAGGCGTTCAGCACGGTCTGGGTGTAGGCGGCGCCGTCCACCGGCCGGGCCTCGGGGTGCTCGCAGTAGCCGTAGGGGGCGACGATCCAGGACACCTTCGGCAGCGTGCCGGCGGCGCAGTCGGCGATGAACTCCGACAACACGTGGTTGACGTCCTTGCCCTTGCCGGAATCCGGCTCCCACGTCTTGAACACGCTGGCCCGCTTGGACAGCTCGCTGTCGTAGTCGTGGTGGTACTGCTCGAACAGCCACAGCGGATTGTCGCCGTAGTCGCCGACGAACGGGTGCGCCCCGTCGTCGCCGACCTCCTTGTTGGCGTACACCTTCCACGACACGCCGGCGTCCTGCAGCCGCTCCGGGTAGGTGGTCCAGCGCAGCACGCCCTTGTAGTCGGCCGGGTTGTAGTTGACCGGGCCGCCGTACTTGCCGTCGGCGTCGATGGTGCCGGTGAACAGGTAGAGCCGGTTCGGCGTGGTCGGCCCCTGCACCGAGCAGTGGTAGGCGTCGCACAGCGTGAAGGCGTCGGCCAGCGCCCGGTGGAACGGGATGTCCCGCTCGGTGAAGTAGCCCATGGTCATCTCGCCCTTGGCGGTGATCCACGAGTTGTTGGCCCCGTTGTTCATGGCCAGGTGCTGGTCGTCCCAGCCATGGCCGAGGTCGCCGAGGTCCTGCCCGTCCACTTTGGACGTGTCCACATGGAACGGCAGCAGGTGGTTGCCGTCGGTACGGGCCAGGTCGTACTGGTGAAAGATGTCCTTGCCGTTGGGCTGGATCACGGCCGTGCGGTCGCCGAAGCCGCGGACGCCGCGCATGGAGCCGTAGTAGTGGTCGAAGGAGCGGTTCTCCTGCATCAGGACGACCACGTGCTCGACGTCGCTGATCCGGCCGCGACGGCGCGGCTCGGCGAGCGCCTCGGCCATGCCGGGCGGCAGCGCGGCCAGGGCGCCGGCCGCCGCGACCGTGCCGGCGGCCGTGCCGAGGAACCGGCGGCGCGTGAGAGGGGAGTTCGAGTCGGCCATGGGCGTGCTCCATCCGTGGTGGGGCGGGACCGCACGCGAGGTTAGATGAGTGAAAGCGCGCGGAACACCCGTCATACGAACGGAAATACGCGGTGAACTCGGCCCTACTTCTCGGCGAGGAGTTGCTTCACCTTGGCCAGCAGTTCGCCCTTCTCAACCGGCAAAAGGGACACCCAGGCGACCCTGTGCTGCCGGTCCAGCACGAGCGTGGACGGGGTCGTGGTGCGGGGATAGCCCTGCAGCACGAGCAGCGACCGACCCGGCGGGTCGAAAATCGACGGATAGTCCAGTTTGGCGTTGTGGTAGAAGTCCAGCGCCGCCGACTTGTCGTCGCGCACGTCCACGCCCATCACCTGGACGCCCTGGTCCTTGGTCTCGTCGTAGACCTGCTGCAGCTGCGGGGCTTCGGTCCGGCACGGCCCGCACCAGGCGCCCCAGATGTTGATCACCACGATCTTGCCGGTGTAGTCGCTGAGCTTCACCTGCTTGCCGTCGTCGAGGAGGCTGTCGCCGGACAGCTCCTTGAGCGGCTGGCGCTGCTGGCCGGTGTAGTCGATGTGGGTCTGCCCGCCGGGCGCGGTGAACTGGAACGTGCCCTGGCCCTGGTCGACCGCGTCCTTGCCGGTGCTGCAGGCCGCGAGGCCGATGAGAAGGACGGCGGCAATGGCAGTGCGTTTCATGCGCCGGCCGCCCACGCAACGATCCCGCCGGGCGGCGGCCCCTTCTCCCCTCATGCGCCCGTCACCCTGGGGTCGGTGCTGCCGGCCGGCTCCGAGTAGCTGATCCGGATCAGCTGCTCGTCCTCGAACGTCAACGTGGTCAGCGAGGCCAGCGAGCACTGGCGCTTGCGGGGGTCGTGCCACATGCGCTTGCCCTCCAGGAACCGCCGCACGGTCCAGACCGGCAGCTGGTGCGAGACGCACACCGCCTCGTGGCCGGCGGCGGCCGCGCGGGCCCGGTGCACGGCGCCGAGCATCCGGTGCGCGATCTTCAGGTACGGCTCGCCCCAGGACGGCTCGAACGGGTTCCACAGCTTGGGCCAGTGCTGCGGCGACCGCAGCGCACCGTCGCCGACGGCCACCCTCAGGCCCTCGAACTTGTTGTCCGCCTCGATCAGCCGGTCGTCGGTGGCCAGCTCAAGGCGGTGCGAGTCGACGATCGGGCGGGCGGTCTGCTGCGCCCGCTCCAGCGGCGACGCGACCACGTGCACGATGTCCCGGTCGGCCAGGTGCTCGGCGACCCGCAGCGCCTGCTTCTCGCCCTGCGCGGACAACCGGAAGCCGGGCAGCCGGCCGTACAGGATGCCGGTCGGGTTGTGCACCTCGCCGTGGCGCATGAGGTGCACGAGGGTTCGGGTCACAGTCCCACCTCGCTGGCGCTCGGCGGGTCTGCGACCCAGGCCGCTGTGCTGAATGGTGCCCTCACAAGCTCGGTCACTGACCGTCCTCCTTGGCCGCGGCGGCGGCCGCCGCGGCGTGCGGCAGCGCCTGCTCGATGACCTCGAACGCGGCGTCGTCCATGGCGGCGTTGACGAACCACGCCTCGAACGCGCTCGGCGGCGGGTAGACGCCGCGCTCCAGCAGGGCGTGGAAGAACGGCGGGAAGCGCCAGGTCTGCGCGGCCTGCGCGCCGGCGTAGTCGCGCACCGGCTGGTCGGTGAAGAAGACGCTGACCAGGTTGCCGGCGTACTGCACCTGGTGCGCGACGCCCTCGGCGGTCAGCGCGTCGGTGAACAGCTCGCCCAGCAGCCGGGCGTTGCGGTCCAGCTTGCGGTACACCTCGTCGTCGGCCAGCCGCAGCTGGGTCAGGCCGGCGGCCACCGCCACCGGGTTCCCGGACAGCGTGCCGGCCTGGTAGACGGGGCCGCTCGGGGCCAGCTTGGCCATCACGTCGGCGCGGCCGCCGAACGCCGCCGCCGGCAGGCCGCCGGACATCACCTTGCCGAACGTGTACAGGTCGCCGGGCACGTGCTCCAGGCCGTACCAACCGGCCTTGGAGACGCGGAAGCCGGTCATCACCTCGTCGATGATCAGCAGCGCCCCGTCGGCGTGGCAGGCCTCGCGCAGCGCGGCGTTGAAGCCGGGATCCGGCGCCACCGCGCCCATGTTGCCGGCCGCCGCCTCCGTGATGATGGCGGCGATCTCGCCCGGGTTCGCCTCGAACGCCGCCTTCACCGCGGCCAAGTCGTTGTACGGCAGCACGATCGTGTCGGCCGCCTGCGCGCCGGTGACGCCCGGCGTCGTCGGCAGGCCCAGCGTCGCCACGCCCGAGCCGGCCTGCGCCAGCAGCGCGTCCACGTGACCGTGATAGCAGCCCGCGAACTTGACGATCTTGCGCCGGCCGGTGAAGCCCCGGGCCAGCCGGATCGCGCTCATCGTCGCCTCGGTGCCCGAGTTGACCAGGCGCACCTGCTCAACCGGCTCGACGCGGGCGATCAGCTCCTCGGCCAGCAGCACCTCGCCCTCGGTCGGCGTGCCGAACGACAGGCCGCTGGTCGCCGCCTGCTGCACCGCCGCCACGACCTCCGGGTGCGCATGGCCCAGGATCATCGGCCCCCACGAGCTGACCAGGTCGACGTAGCGGTTGCCGTCGGCGTCCCACAGGTGCGGGCCCTCGCCGCGGACCATGAATCGAGGCGTGCCGCCGACCGAGTGGAACGCCCGCACCGGCGAGTTGACCCCGCCCGGCGTGGCCTTTGCCGCCCGGTCGAACAGCGCACGTGAGGTGTCAACGGTGGTCGCCTGCTCGATCGTCACACCCCCCAGTCTTACAGGTGACGCCGCGTGGCTGGCGTCACCGTGCCTGTGCGCCGCGTACCGCGGCGAGCGGTTCGCCTCACACCTCTTGCGGCAACACGACCCGGAAGGTCGCCCCGTCACCGGGGGCGGTGTCCAGCTCGACCCGCCCGCCGTGGGCGGCCACCAGCGCGGCGACGATGGCCAGGCCGAGGCCGGTCCCGCCGTTCTCGCGGCTGCGCACGGCGTCGGCCCGGTAGAACCGCTCGAAGATCCGTTCACTCTGCTCGCCGGTGAGCCCCGGCCCCTGGTCGGACACCTCGACCACGGCCACCGGCCGGCCCTCCTCGTCCCGCCGGGAGAGCCGGACGTCGACGGGAGTGCCGGCGGGCGTGTGCGTGATGGCGTTGTTGACCAGGTTGCTGAGCACCTGCCGCAGCCGGGCCTCGTCGCCGAGCACGGTCAGGGCGCTGCCGTCCTCCTCGTCGGGATCCATGGTCACGTTCAGGTGCAGCCCGATCTTCCGGTCGGGATCGAGCACCCGGGCGTCGTGCACGGCGTCCACGGCGATCACGGTCAGGTCGACCACCCGCTGCTCCAGTGGGCGCTGCTGGTCGAGCCGGGCCAGCAGTAAAAGGTCCTCGACGAGCAGGCCCATCCGGGCCGCCTGGTCCTCGATCCGGCCCAGCACCTCGGACACCTCGGCGGGCGAGGTGACCGCCCCCTGCCGGTACAGCTCGGCATAGCCGCGGATGGAGGTCAGCGGGGTTCGCAGCTCGTGCGAGGCGTCGGCGACGAACTGCCGCATCCGGTTCTCCGAGCGGCGGGCGGCCTCCTCCGACTTCTGCCGCGCGGTGAAGGCCTCCTCGATCCGGCCCAGCATCACGTTCAGCGAGTTGGCCAGCCGGCCGACCTCGCTGCCCGGCCGCCGCACCGGCACCCGCCGGGACAGCTCGCCGGTGGCGATGACGTCGGCGGTCTGCTCGACCTCCTCCAGCGGCCGCATGCTGCTGCGCACCAGCGCGTAGCCGAGCCCGGCCACCAGCACCAGCGCGCCGAGGCAGATCAGCAGCGACCGGATCCGCATGTCGGTCACGGCGGCGTCCAGGTCCCGCTGGTCGGTGGCGGCCACGATCTCGACGTTGCCCTGCCGCGCCACCTGCACCCGCCAGCGCGGCCCGTCGCCGTCCTGCGACGGCAGCGTCACCGCCGAGCCGTCGGCCAGCTGGCCCATCGCCGGCAGCTGCGGCCGGTGCTCGCCGTCGTCGGACGGCGTGGTGAGCTCCTGGCTGCCGGACGGGGTGCGCAGCACGACCAGGCTCCGGCCGGGCAGCCGGAACCCGGGCCGCCCGAAGCGCGGCGGCCGGGGCCGGTCGAGATTGCCGTCCTGCATCTGCCGCGCGGTGGACACCACCATGGTGTGCAACCGGTTGTCCATCTGGCCGAACAGGTAGTTCTCCAGCACCTTGGACGTGATGAACCAGGCCCCGAACAGCGCCACCGCGACCAGGACGACCAGGCCCGAGACCAGGTGCACCCGCAACGGCATGCGACCGAACCAGTCCCGGACCCACCCGACCACGCGTTTCACGACGTGGACTGCCTCAGCACGTAGCCGACGCCGCGGACGGTGTGGATCAGCCGCGGCTCCACGTCGTCCACCTTGCGCCGCAGGTAGGAGATGTACGACTCGACCACGCCGGCCTCGCCGTTGAAGTCGTAGTGCCACACCTGGTCCAGGATCTGCGCCTTGGACAGCACCCGGCCGGCGTTGCGCAGCAGGAAGTGCAGCAGCTTGAACTCGGTCGGCGACAGCTGCACCAGCCGCCCGGCCCGGCGCACCTCGTGGCTGTCCACCTCCAGCTCCAGGTCGGCGTAGCGGAGCCGGTTGTCCGGCGGCTCCGGCTGCGCCTTGGTCCGCCGGAGCACCGCGTTCACCCGGGCGATGACCTCCTCCAGGCTGAACGGCTTGGTGACGTAGTCGTCGCCGCCGATGGTCAGCCCGGTGATCTTGTCCTCGGCCCCGTCCCGGGCGGTCAGGAACAGCACCGGCACGCCCAGCCCGCCGGAGCGCAGCCGGCGCACCACCTCGAAGCCGTCCCGGTCCGGCAGCATCACGTCGAGCAGGATCAGGTCGGGCCGCTCCCGCTCGACGTTACGTAGCGCGTCGGTGCCGGTCGACGCGGTGTCCACCTCGAAGCCGGCGAACCGGAGGCTGGCGGCGAGCAGCTCCCGGATGCTCGGTTCGTCCTCGACGACGAGCAGCCGGCTGCGCTTGCTTGGCTCGGGCATAGGGACATACTGCTCCACGCCGCGGACGACCGTGTCGGCCGTCACCTTCCGCCCCGGCCTCCCGTCGCCGCGCCGCCGCCCGCACCCCCGGCTCCACCTGGGCGGAAGCCTGCGCCGCCGCCCGTCAAGCCGCGGGCGCCGGTGGTCGACGACGGCAGCGGCTGGCTCAGGTCGGCCAGCACGACCTCGTCGCCGGCGTCGAGGCCGCCGGTGACCTGGGTGACGGTCGCGCCGACCACGCCGAGGGTGACCCGCTTGCTGGCCGGCTTGCCGTCGACCAGCGCCGTCACGAAGCTCGTCGCGCCGAGGGTGTGCACCGCCGAGGTCGGCACGGTGACGGCCGCCTGCGCGGTGCCGAGGGTGATCGCCACGGCCGCGGTGGAGCCGGCGAACAGGCCGGGGCCGCCGTTGTCCAGCGAGATCGTCACCGGGAAGCTGGCCGAGCCGCCGGAGGTGGTGCTGGCCAGCGCGCCGACGGCGACGACCTTGCCGGTCAGCGGCTTGCCCGAGCCGTCGGGGGTGATCGTCGCCGGCTGGCCCGGCTTGACCTGGCCGACCTGGTTGTCGTTGACGGCGGTGGTGACCTGGTTGCCGCCCGGGCCGACGATCACGATCTTCGCGGTGGCCGAGTTGGCCGACGCGTTCTGGCCGGCGGCCAGGTCGACCTGCGCCACGGTGCCGTCGATCGGGCTGACCAGGCTGGCCGCGGCCAGGTTCTGCTGGTTGGCGGCCAGCTGCGCGTTGGCCGCGTCCACGGACGCCTGGTCGGCGGCGATCTGGTCGGCCGACGGCGGCGTCGAGGACCCGCCACGAGAACCGCCTTGGTTGCCGCCGGTGCTACCGGAGGGCGTCTTCGCCGCGGACGACCCGGACTGCTGCACGGCGGTCGCCGCCTGCCCCAGCGCGGTCGACAGCGACGCCTCGGCCGTGCTCAGCGCCTTCTCGTCGGCGGCGGTCTTCGCCTGTGCGTCCTGGACCTGCTGCAGCAGGTCCGTGCAGGTGGTGACGTCGACCGGCGGGGCCGGCGGCGCGCTGGTCGTCGTCGGCGTCGGATCCGTGCTGGTCGGCGGCGTGCCAGTGATGGTGGGTGGGTTGCCCGTGCCGAGCTGCTTGATGACGTCCGGGCACGTCGCCTGCGCCTGCTTCAGCGCGGCGCCGGCGAGTTGCAGGTCGGCGTCCACCTTCTGCTGCGCCCCGCGGACCGCGTTCTGGCCGGCGGAGATCGACTTCAACAGCTGGGTGAGCTTCGACGACGAGCCGCCGCCCGAGGACGACGACGGCGTCGACGACTGCGCCGCCGTGGTCTGGCTGTTCTGGTCGGACGCCAGCTTCGCCTGCGCATTGGCCAGAGTGGACTGGGCGGAGCTGACCTGGCCCTGCAGCGTCGTGGTGTTCAGCTGCGCCAGCGCCTGCCCGGATGTCACCTGGTCGCCCTGCTTGACGCTCACGGACGCCACCTGCCCGGAGACCGGGAAGCTGACCGTCGCCTGGGACACCGGCTGCACGGTGCCCATGCCGTTGAGCACGGACGTCACCCGGGCCGGGCCGGCGGTGGTCGTCCGATACGAGGGATCGTCGCTTCTCGTCGCGGCGAACGCCGCTGCCCCGCCGCCGAGCAGGACCAGCACCACGATGCCGATCACCACTCGGGAACGACGGAATCCCCGTCTGCGGGCATCTTTCTTGTACTCAGCCATTACCGCCGCCACCGTTGCCACCGCCGTTGCCCCGGCCGCCGCCGAAGCCGCCACGACCGCCGCGGAAGCCGCCGGTGCAGCCGTTCGGGCCGGCCTTGCTGACGGCGATCGACGTCGCCGCCACGGCGCCGGTGTCGTCCGACTTGCCTTGCGCCGCAACGCATGCGCCGACGACCAGCACGCTCGGATCGGCGCTGACGGTCTTGGTGTACGTCGTCGCCGACGTGACGTTGACCGTCGTGTCGGTGGCGTTGCCACCGAAGGTCGAGTGCACGGTGAAACCGTTGGCGGACACGGCCGTCACGGCGCCGAAGGCGCGCGGGCCGCCGGCCGGGTTGTTGCCGGTGCTGGGCCGGGGACCGCCGCTGGGCCGCGGTCGGTTCGAGCCCGACGGGCGCGGCGAGTTCGACCCGGACGGCCGCTGGCCGCCGTTGCCGAAGCTGCAGCCGTTCGCGCCGGCCTGGGTGATCGTCACGGCGGTGGCGCTGACCGGCTGGCCCTGGCCGGTGGACGTGCCGACGACGCTCACGCACGCGCCGGCGGTGACGTCGGCCAGCGTGCCGGACACCGAGTTGGTGATCTTGGTGGAACCGTCGTAGCTGACGGCGGTCTGGCCGCTCTGCGGGTTCTGCACCTGGATCGTCTGGCCGGACACCGCGGCGATGCTGCCGAACACCCCGGGCGGCGCGCCGCCGCCGGTGCGGCCGCCGCCGGGGGCCGGCCTGGTGCCGCCGCCGTTGTCGGCCGCGGGCGCGGGCGAGCCGCCGCACGCGGCCAGCGTGAACGCCAGTGCGCCGGCGACGAGGCCGAAGGCGGCTTTGCGGATCTGCACGGACATCGTTGGGCTCCAGCTCATTCGCTACGGAGAGCGTCGATCGGGGCCAGGCGGGCGGCCCGGCTGGCCGGGTACACGCCGAAGGCCATGCCGATGGCGATCGAGGTCAGGATGGCCAGCACGGTGGCCGTCGGGGACACGGTGATGGTCGACGAGATCAGCCCCGGCAGCACCAGCGCGCCCACGATCCCCAGCAGCGCGCCCAGTATGCCGCCCGACAGGCCCAGCACGGACGCCTCCACCAGGAACTGGCGGCGGATCAGCGTGGGGCTCGCGCCCAGCGCCTTGCGCAGGCCGATCTCGCGGATCCGCTCGGTCACCGACACCAGCATGATGTTCATGACGCCGATGCCGCCGACCAGCAGGGACAGGGCCGCGACGCCGCCGAGCAGGATGGTCAGCGTCTTGCTCACCGAGGTCGCGGTGGACAGCAGCGACTCCTGGCTGGCGATGGTGAAGTCGGCCGCGGTCGGATCCGTCACGTGGTGCAGCGTCAGCAACTCCTGGTTGGCCTCCTGGTAGGCGGCCGACAGGGTGTCGGCGGAGGTGGCCTCCACGTAGATCGACTGCACCGAGGTTCGGGTGGCGCCGCCGAAGATCCGGTCGGACGCCGTGCTGATCGGCACCACCGCCTGGTCGTCCTGGTTCTGCGCGGACGACGCGCCCTCCGCGGCCAGCACGCCGACCACGGTGAAGGGGATGTTGCCGATGGTCACCGTGCGGCCGACGGGGTCGGCGAAGCCGAACAGCTCCTGCGCGGTGCTCGATCCGAGCACGACGTTCGCCGTCTCGCCGCTGATGTCCTGGTTGGTGAGGAACCGTCCTTCCGCGACGGTGCGGGCCCGCACGCCCAGCCAGTCCGGGGTGGTGCCGACAACCGAGGTCGTCCAGTTCGTCGAACCCGCGGTCAGCGACTCCGACCGGCTGTTGCTCGGCGCCACGGCCTGGATGTCCGGCGCGACGGACTTGTTGCCCAGCGCCGTCGCATCGCTCGCGGTGAGCGACGACGCCGTGCCGGAGCCACCGCGCACGCCGCCGGTGGTGGAGCTGCCGGGCGTGACCACGAGCAGGTTCGTGCCGAGGGCGTTGATGGCGCTGCTGACCTGCTGCTGCGCCCCTTCGCCGAGGCCGACGGTGAGGATGACGGCGGCGATGCCGATCAGGATGCCGAGCATCGTCAGCCCGGACCGCAGCCGGTGCGATCTGATCGCGTCCCAACTGGTCCGCAGCGTTTCGAGCCACCCCATCACGCACCCCCGACGAGGTTCATGGTGTCCGACTCGATGAGCCCGTCGCGCAGCCGCACGACCCGCTGCGCGCGGGCGGCGACCTCCTCCTCGTGCGTGATGAGCACGATGGTGTGGCCGGCGCGGTGCAGCTCGGAGAAGACGTTGAGGACGTCCGCGGTGGCTTTGGAGTCCAGCGCGCCGGTCGGCTCGTCGGCCAGGATCAGCGCCGGCGCGTTGACCAGCGCCCGGGCCAACGCCACGCGGGACTGCTGGCCGCCGGAGAGCTCGGTGGGCTTGTGTTCCACGCGGTCGCCGAGGCCGACGCGCTCCAGCTCCGCGACGGCACGGCGCTTGCGCTCCGCCTTCGGCACGCCCGCGTAGCTCAGCGGCAACTCGACGTTGCGCCAGGCGGTCAGCGACGTGAGCAGGTTGAACTGCTGGAACACGAAGCCGATCCGCTTGTTGCGGATGACCGCAAGCTCGTTCTCGGACAGCCCGCTGACGTCCTCGCCGGCCAGGAAGTAGCTGCCGGAGGTGGCGACGTCCAGGCAGCCGATGATGTGCATCAGCGTGGACTTGCCGGAGCCGGACGGCCCCATGATCGCCACGTACTCGCCCTCGTCGATGCGCAGCGAGACGCCGCCGAGCGCGGCGACTTCCACCGAGCCGGTCCGGTAGATCTTGGTGACGTCCTGGATGCCGATGACCGTCTTCGGCCCGCCGATCACGGGTGGGATCGGGGTGGTCATGTCGAGGCTCATGGCTCAGCCGCCGTTCCGCTGGCCGCCGCCGGCCCCACCACCGCCGCCACGGAAACCGCCGCCACCGCCGAAACCGCCTGCGCCGCCGCCAAATCCACCGCCGAAGCCGCCCGTGCCGCCACCGAAGCCGCCACGGCCGGTTCCCGTTCCGGTGCCTGCGCCGCCGCGCGTGGTGCCGGTCGTGCCGCCAGTGCCGCGGCTGGGGACGACCACCTGGTCGCCCTCGTTCAGGCCGCTGACGATCTGCGTCTGGCCGCCGGAGGTCATGCCGGTGGTGACCTGCTTGGACACCTGCTTGCCGTCGGACATCTGGTAGACGACGGCGTTGCCGTTCTCGTAGTGGATCGCGGCCGTCGGCACCACCACGGCGTCGGTCACCTGCTTGACCGTGATCGCCACGGTCGCGCTGGCCCCCGGGTGCAGGCCGGTCGGCGTGCCGGTGACGCCGATCGTCACCGGGTAGCTCGGCACCGTGGACGAGGAGCTGGCCAGCATCGCCACCGAGGTGACCGTGCCGTACACCGGCTGGGTGCTGCCGTTGGCGGTGATCGTCGCCTGCTCGCCGTCCTTGATCAAGCCCACCTCGGTGTCGTCCACGCTGGCGTTGACGATGTACGAGTTGGTGGAGATGACCACCACCTGCGCGGTGCTGGCACTCGAACCCGACGAACTCGAGGACCCACCGCCGGCCGCGCCCTGTCCGCCACCGCCGCCGGAGCCGCCGGCCCCACCGGATCCGCCACCGCTCGTGGAAGACGTGCTGCCGCCGGAAACCTGCTGCCCCACGGTCAGGTTCACGGATGCGACCGTGCCGTCGATCGGCGAGGTCAGCGTCGCCTCACTCAAGGCGTTCTGGGCGTTGCTCAAGGAGTTCTGCGCGGCGGTGACCGCGGCCTGGTCGGCGGCGATCTGCGCGCTCGACGCGCCGGCCGTCTGGTCGGAGCTCAGCCGCGCCTGGTCGGTGGACACGGTCGCCTGCGCCTCGGCGACGTTGGCCGCCAGCGCGGCGGAGTTCACCGTCGCCAGCGCCTGCCCGGCGGTCACCTGCTGCCCCACCGTCGCGGTGACGCCGGTGACCTGGCCGGACACCGCGAAGTTCAGGTTCTGCTGCTGCGCCGGCTGGATCGTCCCGGACGAGGAGACGGTCTGCTTGAGCGTCGCGGTCGTCGCCGTGGCGAAGGACGTCGTCGTGGCGTCGGCGGTCGGTCGGGTCGCGGCCCACGCGACACCGCCGCCGGTGGCCACCACGACCGCGGCCACGATGATGATCACCCGCCGTCTGGTCAGGCGCAGTCGAATTCTCGACAACACGGGTTCCTCACTCTGCTCGCATCCCTGCCCGGGGGAGCGCGGCAGCTGAAAGGCCCCAGGGCGGTTGGTTACACCCCGATCCTCTGTGCTCAGCCTGTCACCAGACTGGACGCTGCCTGTGAGTTACCTGAAGGTGGCTCATCCGGTCTTTCCCCAGGCCGCCCGATATGCCCCGCGGAAGTCGATTGTCGGCTTGTAGGCGTTGTTCGACGGCGGATTCACCTCGTCGTCGATGAGCTGCCAGCCCAGTCCCGAGTCGGCCGGCTCCTGCCCGATGAAGAGGCTGTTGACCGTGTCGACCGCGGCCCAGCCGTACCAGTCGGACGGGATGATCGTGACCGCGGAGACGCCCTGGTGCTTGCGGATCAGGTCCAGCTCCGGCTCGAATCCCTCGCCGCCCATGACGTACAGCGACGCCGCCCGGTTGACCTTCAGCACCGCCGGGCTGACCGCGGCCAGCGTCGCGGCGGTGTACGGGCTCTTCACGGCATTGGCGTTCGGATGCTCCCGCAACGCCTTCTCCACCGCCGCCTCGGCGTTCGGCGTGGTCAGGTCGGCCGCCTTGATGTCCACCTCGCCGACGACGGAACAGGTGGCGCACTTGGCGATGGTGTTTCGAAAGCCCTCGACGACGTGCCGGATCGAGGTGAACTCGTTGTCCGTCACCAACACCACCTTGGCCGCGCCGTTGGTCTGCGCGATGGTGGTGTTGGCCTGGTCGGCGCCGTAGAGGTCGGAGAAGTCGTCGATGTTGCGGTTCACCGGCGGGCCGAAGTCGACGTACGAGCTGAACAGCGCCGGGCCGTTGCCGCCGAACAGCGGGTCGTTGCAGTCGAAGGCGAAGATCCCGACGATCTTGATGCCCTTGGCCTTGGCCTCGGCCAGCGGCTTGGCCACCGCCGGGCAGTCCACGGCGACCAGCACGATGCCCTGCACGCCGCTGGCCACCGCCTGCGACACCAGCGCCGGCCACGACTTCGGGTCGAGCTTGCCGTCGTAGAGCTGGGCGTCCCAGCCGATCGCGTGCGCCGCCTCCATCACCGAGTTGGCCGGCACGAGCGAGCTGATCGCGTTCTGGCCGGACGAGATCACCGCCAGCTTCTTGCCCGGCGCCGCCGGCCGGGGCTGCGCCGACGGCTCGTGGTACGTGCCGCTGATCGCGGCCTGGGTCGCCTGCATGGCCTGCGCGCCGTAGTCCACCGAGGACTTCGTCGGCTTGGGCGCGGCCGACAGGCCGGAGCAGGCGGTCAGCGCGAGGGCGAGCACGGCGGTCAGGACGGCGAGTCGGGAGGAGGACAACGCGGGCCTTTCACGTTCGTACGGTAAATGACCGTTCATATACCCCGTGAGGTCCTACCGCCTGTCCGCCGCCGCGGTCAAGTGGGCGACTATTGACCGATGACGAGCGTGGAGGTCCGGTCCCGGGACAGACTGCTGGCGGCGGCCACCACGCTGTTCTACGAACGGGGCTTCCTCGCCACCTCGGTGAAGGAGATCACGCAAGCCTGCGGCTTCACCCAGGGCGCGCTGTACAACCACTTCCCGTCCAAGGACCAGCTGCTCTACGAACTGGTCCTGGACATCCACGCCGAGCTGGAACGGCACACCCGGCAGGCCCGCGACGCCGCCGGCGACGATCCCGTGGACCAGTACGCCGCCCTGGTCGCCGTGCATGTCGCCGCCCACGCCCAGTTCCGTGAACGCTCGCGGGTCGGCAACCACGAGTACCGCTACCTCACCAGTGCCCGTCTCGAAGACGTCCTGGTCATCCGCCGCCGCCTCCGGGACCAGCTCGCCGACGTGCTCGAAGCCGGTCAGCAGGCCGGCGTGTTCCATCTCGTCGACGGCTCCGCCGCCACGACCGCCCGGGCCGTGCTGGACATGTGCGGACTGATCAGCGAGTGGTTCCGGGACGACGGCGTGCTCACGGCCACCGAGATGCACCGCCGCTACATCGAGCTGGCGCTGCGCATGGCCGGCGGCCCCTCGACCCCGCGAAAGTGGCCGGTGCTGCCGGAGGTCTAGGCGGACGGCTCCGCGGTCTCCACCGGCGGCTCGGCGGTCTGCACCGGCGGCAGCGGGTTGCTGTCCCGGGTGCGCAGGGCCAGCAGCACCTGCCGGCCCGCGCTCACCAGCAGCAGCGCCGCCAGCGTGCCCAGGCCCACCGCGGTCGCCATCCAGCTGCCGACGAAGCGCGTCGACACCAGCTCCGGGGTGCCGTTGCCGGCCGGGATGTCGTACCGGATGATGCCGTTCTGCCAGCTCCACACGGCGGCGAAAACCGCGAGCACGGCGACGACCACCAGGCCGCCCGCCACCGCGGCGCGCCACGGCTGGTTCAACCGGGGGCTGCTCATGCCCTCCAGCCTCTCACGTCGCCAGCAATGCCCTCAGCGCGGTCGCCAGCGCGTCCGGGCGACGGGCCCACGCCAGCACGACCTTGCCGTCACGCAGCCGCAACGGGACGGCGCCGGTGCCCTTCGGGGTCGTCCAGCCGCCGCCCAGCACCTTCGCCGCCTCGGGCTCGTCCTCCTCGACGGCGGCGATGTCGGCGACCGGCAGCTCCTCCTCACCCAGGCGCAGCACCTCGTCCGTGAGCGACACGGAGCGCAGCCGGCGCCGCGCGGCCACCCACAGGGCCCAGACGCCGGCCAACACCAGGGCGGCCAGGGCCCAGCCGAGGAAGTGCACCGAGCCGCTCAGCGCCTCGACGCCCGCGCCCAGCAGCGCGAAGCCCGGGGCCCACAGCACGGGCCAGAACGACGAGCCCGGCTCGGCGTAGCGAACGGTCACGCCAGTCGCTTGAGTCCGGCGAAGTACGCGTTGGAGGACGGGAAGTACAGGAGGGCGAGGCCGACGAGGCCGAGCAGGGTGCCGGCGGAGATCGGGACGATGCCGATGCCGAACGCCAACTGGCAGGCCAGCTGCACGAAGGCCAGCACCACCAGCGCGATCCGCGCCCAGCGGTTGCCCTTCATCAGCAGGTACACGAACACCACGGCCAGGAGGCCGACGCCGAGCCCGGTGAACTCCTCGAAGGTGAGCTGCCCGTTGATCTGGTCCCGGGTGACGGTCTTCGGCGCCGTCCTGAGCAGCGAGTCGACGATGGCGCTGTGACTGGTCATCACCAGCGTGGCCCCGCCGAGGTAGGCGATCGCGTCCAGCGCCCACAGCACGATGGCGGTGGTGACGAGCTTGGGTCGGACGACCACGTCCTGCTCGTCCGATTCGTCAATGGTCACGGCCGCACGGTACACGCGCGAGGCCGCGCCGGTGCCTGGACCGTTGCCACATTTCGATCGCCCGCCACGCGACGCTCCCACCGCACGAGCCGACGCGGGCGATCGAAATGTGGCGAGGGAAGGCACCGGTCACGAGCGGCCTCGCCCCGCGCGGAACGTGCGGCAAGGGCCCTGTCACCGCGGGAACTGCTCCTGCCGCGGTGGCATGGCAAAGCGCACCGACGACGCCCGGAAGTAGTCGTTGGACGGCCGCAGCCACATCGCCACCAACGCGGCCACGTCCACCACCAGTCCGACCGCGGACAGCGCCACCTCCACCGGGTCGACGCTGAGCCCCTGCGCCGTGGCCAACCCGTCCGCGAGGCCGATCAGGCCCAGCCCGCCGAGCACCACGAAGATCACGCCGAAGAAGGTGAGCAACACTCGGGCCCACGCCCGGCCGGCGCGCATCTTGTTGGCCACCAACACGTACAGCGCGACGACCGCCGCGCTGAACAGCACACCGAGGATGATCTCGCCGTTCACGGCGGCCTCGATCTGCTGCATGGTCAGCGACGGGTCCACCTGCCGGACCTGGTCCCGCAGGCCCTGCCGGTCGGCCAGCACCAGAAAGGACCGCACCGCCGACAGCAGCGCGCCGGCCACCCACAGCCAGCGCGCCACGTCGACCGCACGGGGTGGGGTCACGAGGACAGCCAGTGCGCGGCCTCGACGGCCCAGTAGGTGAGGATCATGTCGGCGCCGGCCCGGCGGATCGAGGTCAGCGTCTCCAGGATGGTGCGCTGCCGGTCCAGCCAGCCGTTCGCGGCCGCCGCCTCCACCATCGCGTACTCGCCGGACACCTGGTAGGACGCGACCGGCACCTCCGAGTTGTCGGCGATGACCCGCAGAATGTCCAGGTACGGCAGCCCCGGCTTGACCATCACGATGTCCGCGCCCTCGGCCAGGTCCAGCGACAGCTCGCGCAGCGCCTCCCGCGCGTTGGCCGGATCCTGTTGGTACGTCTTGCGATCGCCCTTGAGCTGGGACCCGACGGCCTCGCGGAACGGGCCGTAGAAGGCCGACGCGTACTTGGCGGTGTAGGCCAGGATTCCGGTGTCCAGGTAGCCGGCCTCGTCCAGCGCCTCGCGGATGACGCCGACCTGGCCGTCCATCATGCCGCTGGTGCCGACCAGGTGGGCGCCGGAGCGGGCCTGCTCGATGGCCATGTCGGCGTAGATGCGCAGGGTGGCGTCGTTGTCCACGGCGCCGTCCGGGTCGAGCACGCCGCAGTGGCCGTGGTCGGTGAACTCGTCCAGGCACAGGTCGGACATCAGCACGGTGTCGTCGCCGAGCTCGCTGCGCAGGTCCCGCAGGACCACGTTGAGGATGCCGTTGGGGTCGGTCGCGCCGGAGCCGACCGCGTCGTGGGTCAGCGGCACGCCGTACACCATCAGGCCGCCGACGCCGGCCTGCACGGCCTCCACGGCTGCCTTGCGCAGGGTGTCGCGGGTGTGCTGGACGACGCCGGGCATGGAGGCGACCGGAATCGGCTCGGTCGCGCCCTCCTTGACGAACATCGGCAGGATCAGCTGGCGCGGCTGGACGCTGGTCTCGCTGACCAGGCGGCGCATCGCCGGGGTGCGGCGCAGCCGGCGGGGACGATGGGTGGGGAACACGACGAGTACTCCCTATAAAGCTCGGAACGGACCATTCCTCAACTCGGAGTTTGGGAATGGTCCGTTCACAGCGTCAGATCTTCTCGGTTGTCACGACCGGCGCAGGCGCTTGGTCTTGCGCGGCGGCGGCAGCGCGCCCTCGGCACGCAGCCGGGCGGCGTGCTGGGCCAGCGCGTCCACCAGGGCCGGCACGGTGGCGAACTCGGGCTGCACGTCAACGCGCAGGCCGAACTCGCGGGCGGTTTCGGCGGTCTGCGGACCGATGCACGCCACCAGCGTCCGGGTGTGCGGCTTGCCGGCGATGCCGACGAGGTTGCGCACCGTGGACGAGGACGTGAAGCAGACCGCGTCGAAGCCACCGGACTTGATCATCTCGCGGGTGTCGGCGGGCGGCGGCGCGGCCCGCACGGTGCGGTACGCCGTCACGTCGTCGATCTCCCAGCCGCGCTCGCGCAGCCCGGCCGCCAGCGTCTCGGTGGCGATGTCGGCCCGCGGCAGCAGCACCCGGTCCACCGGGTCCAGGATGTCGTCGTAGGGCGGGAAGTCGGCCAGCAGGCCCTCGCTGGACTGCTCGCCGGACGGGATCAGCTCGGGGATGATCCCGAAGGACCGCACCTTGGCGGCGGTGCTCTCGCCGACGCAGGCGATCTTCACGCCGGAGAACGCGCGGGCGTCCAGGCCGAACTCGCGGAACTTCTCCCACACCGCGCGCACCGCGTTGGTGGAGGTGAAGATGACCCACTGGTAGCGGCCGTCGACCAGGCCCTTGACCGAGCGCTCCATCTGGGCCGGGCTGCGCGGCGGCTCGACGGAGATCGTCGGCACCTCGACCGGGATCGCGCCGTGCTCACGCAGCCGCTCGCTCATGGCGCCGGCCTGCTCCTTGGTGCGGGGCACCAGCACCCGCCAGCCGTACAGCGCCCGCGACTCCCACCAGGACAGCTTCGACCGGCCGGCGACGGAGCTGCCGACGGTGACGACCAGCTGGCCGCTCAGGTCGCCGGCGTCGGCGGCGAGCGAGGCCAGCGAGGTGTCCACGGTCTTCTGCCCGAAGGCGGTGCCGCCGGCGGTCACCGCGACCGGGGTCTGCGGGGCCAAACCGTTCTCCACCAACGAGGACGCGGCCTCGGCGAGGTGGGAACCGGTGGCGTGCAAGACAAGCGTGCCCGGCGCGGCGGCCAGCCCGGCCCAGTCCACAGTGGACCGGACGTCGGCCTCGGTGTGCACGGCGCCGAGCGCGACGCCGGCGTACGCGGGAACCGCGGTGCCGCCGGGAACCCCGGGCACCACGTCGAAGTCCACAGTGGACTTGGCCACGCACTGCGCCTCGGTCACGACCGCGTCCAGCGTAAGCGGGTCACCCGAGACCAGCCGGACCACGCTGCGCCCGTTGCGGGCCTCGTTGACCAGGTCCTTGGCCACGTCCGCGGCCTCGCCGACCGCGGGCCGCACCTCGGCGCCCTCGGCGAGGCCGACCACCTCTTTCGGCACGTCCGGGTCGGTCACCACCAGCTCTGCCCTGGCTAGCAACTCCGTGGCCCGGACCGTCAGCAGCCCGGCGTCGCCGGGGCCGGAACCCACGAACGCGACGCGTCCGGGGGTCTTACGTGCGCGGGTCGTCATCAGGGCACTCCCCATCACTTGCTCCCCGGGCCACTGAGCACGGTGGCGCCGAGATCAAGCAGTTCGGCCGCGAGCGCCCGGCCCAACTGCTCTGCTGTGGTCAAGTCACCGGTGGCCGACGCCCGCAGCAGCTCGTTCTGCGGCGTCGCGGCGACCCCGCGCAACGACAGGCGGAGCACCGTCCGGCCGTCGTCGTCGAGGTCTTCCACCACATCGGCCAGTGCGCCGACGGGCGCGCTGCACCCGGCCTCCAGCGCGGCAAGCATCGCGCGCTCGGCGGTGACAGCGGCCCTACTGGCCTGATCATCCAGGCAGGAGCGGAGCAGGTGCTCGGTGTCGACGTCGTCGACCCGGCACTCCACCGCCAGCGCCCCCTGCGCGGGGGCGGGCAGCATCTGGATCGGGTCGAGCAACTCGGTCACCACGTCGAGCCGGCCGAGCCGGGACAGGCCCGCCGCGGCCACCACGACGGCGTCGAGCTCGCCGTCGAGCACCTTGCGGATCCGGGTGTCCACGTTGCCGCGGATCGGCACGAGCTCCAGGCCGAGGCCCAGGGCCTCGAGCTGGGCGACCCGCCGGGCCGCGCCGGTGCCGACCCGGGAGCCGGCCGGCAGCTCGCCGAGCACCATGCCGTCCCGCGCGACCAGGGCGTCCCTGGGGTCCTCGCGGGTGGGCACGGCGGCCAGCACCAGCCGCGGGTCGGGAGCCGTCGGCAGGTCCTTGTACGAGTGGACGGCCACGTCCACCTCGTCGTTGGCCAGCGCGTCCCGCAGGGCCGACGTGAACACGCCGACGCCGATCTCGGCGATCGGCGCGTGCGAGCGGTCGCCCGGGGTGGTCACGGTGACGATCTCCACCGTGGCGCCCGCGCGCTCCAGCCGCTCGGCCATCATGCCGGTCTGCGCCAGTGCGAGGGCACTGCCTCGGGTTCCGATCCTCAACGTCCGGTTCACCGGTCTCCACCGCCGTGCTCGGTCTCTACAGTGCGTGGCGAGCTGACCACCCTCGGCGCCTGCGGGTCGAGCTCGAAGAGCTCCCGCAACGCGTCCGCGTAGCCGGCCCCGCCGGGCGACGAAGCCAGTTCCTTGACGCGGACGGTCGGGGTGTGCAGCAGCTTGTCCACCACCCTGCGGACCGTCCGGGCCAGCTCCGCACGGATGGAATCATCCAGGTCCGGGAGCCGCGAGTCCAATCGCAACAGTTCGGCGTCCACCACCTCGGCCGCGCGACGGCGCAGCGCGGTCACCGTCGGGGTGACCGCGGCCGAGCGCTGACCGGCCAGGTAGTCGCGCACGCCGTCGGCGACGATGCGCCGGGCCCGCTCGGTGTCCAGGGCCGCCGGCGCGGCGGCCAGCCGCTGCTGCAACGTCTCCAGATCGACCAGCGTGACGCCGTCCAGGTCGCCGACCGCGGGGTCCACGTCGCGCGGCAGGCCCAGGTCGCAGACGACCAGCGGGCCGCGGCGGACGCCCGGCCGGAACCGGTCCACGTCGACCACCACGTCCATCGCGCCGGTGCAGGCGAGCAGCACGTCCGTGGCGGAGATCTCATCGTCGAGGCGGTCCAGGCCGACCGCGCGGGCGGGCACGCCCTCGCCGGTCAGCGCCGCGGCCAGCCGGTCCCCGTTGGCCGGGGTGCGGTTGGCGATGACGATCTCGCCGATGCCGGCGCGGCGCAGGTGCGCGGCGGCCAGCCCGCCCATCGAGCCGGCGCCGACCAGCAGCGCCCGGCGCCCGGCCAGGCCGTCGAGCACCCGCTCGGCGTCGGCCAGCGCCTCGGACACCACCGACGCGCCGGCGTGGTCGATGCCGGTCTCGCTGTGCACCCGCTTGCCGACCCGCAGCGCCTGCTGCACGACCTCGTGCAGGGTCTTGCCGACGGTGCCGGCGTCATCGGCGTCGGCGTACGCGCCGCGCAGCTGGCCGAGGATCTGGGCCTCGCCCACGACCATCGAGTCCAGGCCGGCGGACACCGAGAACAGGTGCTCCACCGCCGCCGCGGCGTAGTGCACGTAGAAGTGCTCGCACAGCTCGTTGACCTCGATGCCGGAGTGCCGCGAGAGCACGGAGGTGACGTCGGCCAGACCGCCGTGGAAGGCGTCGACGACCGCGTACACCTCGATCCGGTTGCACGTGGACAGCAGCAGCGCCTCGGTCACGTTCTCCTGGCCGAGCAGCTCGTCGAGCAGCTTGGCCATGCCGTCCGCGGACACCGCCAGCCGCTCCAGCAGGCGCACGTCGGCCGTGCGGTGCGACACACCCACCGCGAGCAGACTCATTCCGACCACCCCCCAGCTAGAACGGTCGACCCGGCCTTCGAGTTCACCCGGGCACCACCATTCCGCTCTCGTCCGCGTTCGCCGCCTCGTCCGCGCGCCGTGCCACGTGGAACGACAGGATCTGCATCTCCACCGCCAAGTCGACCTTGCGCACCTCGACGTGGTCGGGAACCTGGAGCACGACGGGTGCGAAGTTCAGGATGCATTGCACGCCCGCGGATACCAAACGGTCGCAGACCCCCTGCGCGGCGGGTGGCGGCGTGGCGATGACCCCGATCGAGACCTCCCGCTCGGCGCACACCCGGGGGATGTCGTCGACGTGGCTGACCAGGATCCCGCCGACCGGCACGCCGATCAGGTCCTCGTCCACGTCGAACAGCGCGGAGACCGGGAAACCCCGGCCCGGGAAGCCCGCGTAGTTGGCCAGGGCGTGACCAAGATTACCGATGCCGACTACACAAACTGAGTGTTTACGGGTCAGCCCGAGGATGCGTTCGATCTGGTCGACGAGGACCTCGACCTCGTACCCGACGCCCCGCGTGCCGTACGAGCCGATGTAGGACAGGTCCTTGCGCAGCTTGGCCGAGTTCACCCCGGCCGCGGCCGACAGCTCCTCGCTGGAGATGGTCGTCACGTCCTGCTCGGCCAGGCCCGACAGCACCCGCAGGTAGACCGCGAGGCGGGCGACGGCGGCCTCGGGAATGGCCCGGGCGCGTTCGCGCACCGCCGGCTCGTCGCCACCGGGAAGCCGGCCGGGGGCAGTCACGATCTCGACGTCCTCACCCCGCCGTGCACCCACGCTGGTTGCTCCCTCGATTGGTGTGATGGGGTCAACCGTAGCGCTTGTGAACGTGTGCACAAAGTCGACAGCTCGGCGTGCGGAACGCCCTCGCCCGTTCGGGCGACACGCCCCCGCTCAGGCCGTGGTGAACACGACGGAGTGCAGGCCGGTGGCCCCGTCCGGCACCGCGTCGGCCACGTCCACGGTCTGCGTGTAGCCGGTCGCGTCGGTGGCCCGCACCACCACGGTGTGGGTGCCGGGCCGCAGGTCGTAGCTGCGCCGCCACATCCGCCAGGCCTCCTTCGTCGGCTGCGCGGCGAGGTCGGCCTCCTGCCACGGACCGCCGTCCATCTGCAGCTCGACCTTGGCGATGCCCTTGGTCTGCGCCCAGGCGATGCCGGCGACGACGACCTTGCCGGCCGGCACCGAGGACCGCCCCCGCGGGCTGTCGATCCGGGACTCCGTCTTGATCGGCGCCTTCTCCGAGTAGCCGCGCGGCACCCAGTACTGGGTCTTGGCGGCGAACGTCGTCAGCTCGATGTCGGTGACCCACTTCGTGGCCGACACGTAGCCGTACAGGCCGGGCACCACCAGCCGGGCCGGGAAGCCGTGCTCGGGCGGCAGGGCCTCGCCGTTCATGCCGACGGCGAGCATCGCGTTGCGGCCCGGGTCGGTGATCGCCTCGATCGGGCTGCCGGCGGTGTAGCCGTCCGTGCTGGTGGAGAAGACCTGGTCGGCGCCGGGATGCACGCCGACCTTGGCCAGCAGGTCGCGCAGCAGGACGCCGGTGAACTGCGCGGTGGAGATGTACGGGCCGCCGACCTCGTCGGACACGCAGGTCATGGTGACGGTCCGGGTGATCAGGTCCATGTCCATCACGTCGTCGAAGGTCAGCGTGAGTTCCCGGTCGACCATGCCGTGGATGCGCAGCGACCAGTCCTCGGCGCGCAGCCGGGGCACCGACAGGGCCGTGTCGATCCGGTAGAAATTTTCGTTCTTCGTCAGGTACGTCGGCGTGCCGTCCTGGGCGAAGTCCGCGCCGGGGACCGTGGTGGGGTCCCGGTACTTGGCCAGCCGCCGCGTCACCGCCGCGCGGGAGCCCTCGACGTCCACGCGCGTGCCGATCAGCTGGCCGGCCAGACCGGCGATGCCGGCCCCGGCCGCGACTCCCACCGAGCCGCGCAGGAACGCGCGCCGCTCGAGGCCCCGAGATCCGGCGCCGCGGGGGCCGTTGCCGGCCTCCTGGGCGCGCAGGGCGGCCGCGTGCAGGCGCCGGAAGGTCATCACCCCGGCGACCAGGCTGGCGAGCGGTGCGAGGCTCGCCAGCTGGCCGAGGTCGGAGCGGCTGTACACGGCGGCGACCGCCGCGCCGCCGAGCACCACCGCCAGCACCGTGCCCGGGATCGGGCTGCGCCGCGACAGCGCGCCGGCGGCGCACGCGACCAGCAGTAGGAACACCGCCATGCCGGTGAGCAGCACCAGCTTGTCGGCGGTGCCGAACGCGGCGACGGCGAACTCCTTGAGCGCCGGCGGCGTCAGGTCGATCGCCGCGTTGCCGACGGCCAGGAACGGCGACGCGTTCGGGTCGATGAACGCCGCGACGAGGTGGCCGGCGGCCAGCGCGGCGGCGACGCCGAGCAGGCCGACCAGCATCGCGACGCCGGCCGGGATCCTCGCCTGCGCCGCCTGCGGCGCGGACCCGGGCGTGTCGGTAGTCGTTGGTGCACCCACACCACAAGTTCGTGCCGCGGCGGCCGAAGGTTCAAGCGATGCGGCCTTACGAATTCGTGACGACCGCCCGTGCGCCCAGCACAAGCGGCATTTCCGAATAACCGTTCATGATCGTCGCCCGGCGGTGCGGCAGCTCCTCGGCCGGCACCGCCAACCGCGCGTCCGGGAACTGGCGCGCGAACGCCGTCAGCGCGACCTCGGCCTCCAGGCGGGCCAACGGTGCGCCGAGGCAGTGGTGCAGGCCGTGCCCGAACCCGACGTGCCCGCGTGCGCCCCGCTCCAGGTCGAACTCGGCGCTGTTCGGGAAGCGCTCCTCGTCGCGGTTGGCCGACCCCACCGACAGCGCCACGAGCTCACCGGCCGGGATGGTCACGCCGCCGACCTCGACGTCGGAGGTGGTGAACCGCGAGGTCGCCAGCATCACCGGGGAGTCGATGCGCAGCAGCTCCTCGACCACCGCCGCCGGGTCGGCCAGCAGCTTCTCGGCCAGTTCCGGCTCGGTGAGCAGCCGCCGGATGCCGGCGCTGATCAGGTTGGCCGTCGTCTCGTGCCCGGCGATCAGCAGCAGCAACGCCATCGCGAGCACCTCGTCCGGCGAGAGCCGGTCGCCCTCCTCCGCCTTGGTCATCGCCGACAGCAGGTCGTCGCCCGGCTCGGCCGTCTTCGCCGCGATCAGCCTGTTCAGGTAGGCGACGACCGCGTCGTTGGCCGGCATGTACTCGGCGGGGTCGCCGGTCAGCAGCGCACCCGTCCAGGCCTGGAACTCGTGCCGGTCCGCGGCCGGCACGCCCAGCAGCTCGCTGATCACCATCGCCGGCAGCGCGACGGCGAAGCCGTCGACCACGTCCACCGGCCCGTCCTCGGTGGCCAGCGCGGCCAGCAGGTTGTCGGTCAGCTGCTCGGTGAACGGGCGCAACCGGGCCACCCGCCGGGCGGTGAAGTCCTTGGCCAGCAACAGCCGCAGCCGGGTGTGGTCGGGCGGGTCGGCATTCAGCATGCTCTTGCCGAACCCGGCGTGCAGCTGCGGCTCCCGGCCGGCCTCGATCATCTTCGCCCGCAGCAGCTCCGTCAGCCGCTCCGAGTCCTTGCTCAGCCGGTCGTCGGTGAGCAGCGCGCGCACGTCGTCGTAGCGCGTCACCACCCAGGTCGGCACGCCGCTCACCGACGTGGTCAGGAACACCGGCTCCTCGGCGCGGGCGGTGGCCATGAACTCGTGCACGTGCGCGAAGTAGTGCTCGGTGAACATCTCGCGGGTCATGCCTCTACGGAAGCACTGAACGGCGTTGCAATGCTTGCCAATTGCACAAAAAGGCAGTCAGACCCAGCCGTGGTGATGCGACAGCGAGTCACCGAGCCGGTCGACCGCCGGCTCCTGCCGGCCGCCGTGCACGGTGTCCAGCACGCTCGCCCACTCCAGGATGATCGTGGCGATCAGCTCCGCCTCCCGCTCGTGCTCGGAGTCGTAGCAGGTGCGGCGCTGCACGAACGCGGTCGACTCGTCGTCGCTGGGATGATCGGCGATCATGTGCCCGAGCTCGTGCAGGATGATGTGGTTCTGGTGCGGCTTGGTGGTTTCCTGCTGGTAGACGATGAAGTCCGCGCTGTCGGTGGCGAACCACAGCCCGAACGGCCCGGGGATCTCGATCGGATACGGCACCAGCCGGATCGGCTTGCCGCGACGGACCGCCAGCCGGTCGCACAGGTCGCGCACGTCCAGCGGCGGCCGCACGTCCAGGTCCCGCAGCAGCCGCCGGCACCGGCGCCTGAGCACTCGCTCCCGCATCAGCGCCCCAGCGCCGCCCGCAGGCGGGGTTCCTCGACCTTCCAGTAGCCGTGCTCGCGGCCGTCGACCAGGATCACCGGCACCCGGTCGCCGTACTCCGCGCGCAGCTCCGGATCGGTGTCCACGTCCGAGGCCGACCACGGCACGCCCAGCTCGTCGCAGATGCGCCGGACGTCGGCCTCGGCCTGCACGCAGTGCTCGCAGCCGACCCTCGTCATCACGGTCACGGTGTGGCTCACGGGGCCCACCCTAGTCACGCCTGCGGCAGGCGCAGCCGGCTGCGCACCAGCTTGCCCGTCGGCGAGTGCGGCAGCACGTCGGCGAACTCCACGCTCACCGGCACCTTGAACTTGGCCAGCCGCTCCGCGCAGTGCTCCACCACGGCGTCCTGCGTGAGCTCCGCGCCCTGGCCCAGCACCAGCACGGCCTTCACCGCCTCGCCGGTCGTGTCGCTCGGCACGCCCACCACGGCCGCCTCCGCGACCTGCGGCAGCTCGGTGATGACCTGCTCCACCTCGTGCGGGTACACGTTGAAGCCGTTCACGATGATCAGGTCGCCTGCGCGGTCGACCAGGTGCAGGTCGCCGTCGTCGTCCAGGTAGCCCACGTCGCCGGTGCGGAACCAGCCCTCGGCGTCCGGGCCGTGCTCGCCGTCCGGCCAGTAGCCGCTGAACAGGTTCTCGCCGCGCACCGACACCAGGCCGGCGTCGTCGTCCGGCAGCACGAACTCCTCGTCGTCGGCGAACGGCTGCCCGTCGGTGTCCACCAGCCGCAGCTCGATGCCCGGCAGCGGACGGCCGACCGAGCCCGGCTTCACCTGGCCGCCGACGAGCGTGGAGGTGAGCACCGGGGCCGTCTCGGTGAGGCCGTAGCCCTCGAACACCGGCAGGCTCGTGGCCTTCTGCACCGCCTCCAACAGCGACGGGCTCAGCGGCGCGGCGCCCGAGGTGAGCAGGCGCACCGTCACCAGCGCGTCGCGCAGCCGCGCGGCGTCCACGTGCAACAGCGCCTGGTACATCGGGGGCACGCCGACCAACGTCGTCACCCGGTGCTGCTCGATGGCGTCAACTGCTGCCTCCGCGTCGAAACGTTGCAGCAGAACAGCGGTCGCGCCGGCGGCCGCGACCTGGAACAGTCCTGGTCCAAGCCCGTAGGAGTGGAACAGCGGCAAGGCGAGCAGCACGCGGTCGGCGGCGGTCACCGGCGCCGGGCGCAGCGCCGCGCACTGCGCCACGTTCGCCAGCAATGCGCGGTGCGACAGCATCGCCCCGCGCGGCACACCGGAGGTACCCGACGTGTACGCGAGCACCGCCACGTCCTCGCCGCCGCGCACCGACTCGCCGGTGAGGCCACCGTCGACCCGCAGCACCGGCGCGGGCAGCGCCTTGGTCGAGACGCCGTCACCGTCACCGACGAGCAGCGACGCGCCGCTGTCGTCCAGCACGCGGGTCAGCTCACGGACGGGGCCGCCGGTGCTGACCGGCACGACGACACCGCCGGCACGCAGCGCGCCGAACACGGACACCGCGAACTCCATGGACGTGGGCAGCCGCACCGCGACCCGGTCACCGGGCTGCAGGCCGGCGTCGCGCAGGCGGCGGGCCTCCACGTCGGTCGCCGCGTCCACCTCGGCCCAGGTCAGCACGTCCCCGGTGGTCGCGTCGATGAACGCGGGGTGATCCGCTCCCCGGACCGCGGCGGTCCGGACCAGATCCGCCACGTTGCTGACACCGGTCATGCGCGACCTCCCCATAGAGCCGATCGCAGGATTTTGTCACGCTGCTACGGCGTAACGCAGGACCTGGTCCCGACGTCTCACCAGGGTCCGCCCGTGAGCGCTACCTACTTGCAAGTAACAACACGTATGCTGCCGCTACGCCGACCAAGGGAGGTGCTGCTGGACCTATGAGCAGCCCTGCCCGCTCCGAACAGCCCAGTGGCCCGCCCCCGACCGCCGACGAGCACGCCGAGGCGTGGCAGCTCGTCGACCAGGCGCAGAGCGGCGACGTGGCGGCGTTCGGCCTGCTCTACGACCGGTACGTGGACCAGGTCTTCCGCTACGTCCTGTTCCGCGTCGGCGACCGCACGCTGGCCGAGGACGTCACCTCCGAGACGTTCCTGCGCGCCCTGCGCCGCATCACCACGGTCAGTTACCAGGGTCGTGACGTCGGGGCCTGGTTCGTCACCATCGCCCGCAACCTCGTGCTCGACCACGTGAAGTCGAGCCGGTACCGGCTGGAGGTCACCACCGCCGAGTTGGACGACAATCGCCAGGTCACGGCCGGTCCCGAGCAGGCAGTGCTGGACGAGGCGACCACGAACGAGCTGTTGCGCTGCGTGAGCGAGCTCAACGACGACCAGCGGGAGTGCATCGTGTTGCGCTTCCTGCAGGGCCTGTCGGTGGCCGAGACGGCGGAGCAGATGGGCCGGAACGAGGGCGCGATCAAGGCTTTGCAGCATCGCGCCGTACGCCGGCTGGCCCAACTGCTGCCGGCCGAACTGCGCTAGCTGTGCTCAAGTGCTGACGCAATGCTTCTACGCGTAACCGATGCAGTGCCGCCGTCGTTTCCTGGATTGGGAACGAACAGGTGGTGAGGTGGAGACCCGGATGGAGCACGAACGCGTCGCGGATCTGCTGCGGCGCTCGGCCGACGCGTTGGCGCCGACCCCGCGGGAGCGGGAGCGCATGCGGCTGCGGGTGCTCGCCGAGTTCAAGGCCATGGAGTTCGACGCCCCGCCGGCGCCGGTCCGGGACTTAGCCGGCCGGTCCACCGCGCCCGGCCGGCTGATGGTGGCGCTGGCCGCCGCGCTGTGCCTGATCCTCAGCCTCGGCGCGATGAGCCTGCTGCTCAGCCGCGACGCGCTGCCCGGCGACCCGCTGTACGCGATCAAGCGCTCCGCCGAGTCGGCGTCCTTCGGCCTGGCCTTCGACGACGCCGCCAAGGCCCGCAAGCACCTCGAGTTCGCCTCCGCCCGTATCGACGAGATGGAGGGCATGGCCGCCCGCGGTGGCACGCCCATCGGCTCGTACCTGACCGCGCTCACCGACTTCGACACCGACGCCGCCGCCGGCTCACGGCTGCTCACCGTGCTCAGCACCAACGGCGACGGCTCCGGCCTGACCTACCTGCGCGACTGGGCCAAGTCGCAGTCGCAGCGGCTCAAGACGCTGCGGCCGTCGCTGCCCGAGCGCGCCGACACCAGCGCCGACCTGCTGACCGCCATCACCGAGCGGGCCGACGCCCTGATCGCACGGCTGAACTGCTACACGATCACCACCGGCGCCACCGACGACGTCGGCGCGATTCCCGCCACGGGGACCTGCACCACGCGCCCACCGGCGTCGCAGAGCGGGAGCAACGCCCCGACGCCGACGTCCCAGCCCGGCGCGTCCGTGCTCACCAACGGACCCGGCGGCGGCAGCGCGCCGACCACCCAGACCACGACGCCGACGGTCACCTTCACCACCCCCACCGTCGCGCCGCCCGTGACGACCGGGTCCAAGGGACCGCCACCCACCACGACCAGCGGCAAGCCCACCGGCGTCACCGTGCCGCTGCCGCTGCCGGTGGGCACCCTGCCGCCGCTGCTGCCCGGACTGCCGAGCATTGTGCTCGGTGGTTGATCGCTACCCTTGCACGATGAGGAACCGGCAGGAGCGGTGGATCGGGAGGCGCGGCGGTGCCACGCTGGCGTGACGGGGCGGAGCACGCGGAACTCGACCGGATGGCCGAGCTGGCTGGCGAGGCGTCGGCCGACGCGGCGGTGGCGGCCGCCGCCGACCTGGAGGCCGCGCTCGCGGTGCCGCCGGACCTGACCGCCGCCGCGTTCTTCGACGTCGACAACACGATGATGATGGGCGCGTCGATCTTCCACTTCGCCCGCGGCCTGGCCAGCCGGAAGTACTTCACCACCGCCGACCTGGCCAGCTTCGCCTGGCGGCAGCTGCGGTTCCGGCTCGGCGGCAAGGAGAACCCCGACAGCGTCCGGGCCAGCCGTGAGCAGGCGCTCGGCTTCGTCGCCGGGCGCAGCGTGCAGGAGCTAGTCGACCTCGGCGAGGAGATCTACGACGAGCTGATGGCCGCCAAGATCTGGTCCGGCACCCGGGCCCTGGCCCAGATGCACCAGGACGCCGGGCAGCGGGTCTGGCTCGTCACCGCCACCCCCGTCGAGCTGGCGTCCATCATCGCGCGGCGGCTCGGGCTCACCGGGGCGCTCGGCACCGTCGCCGAGTCCAGGGACGGCGTCTACACCGGCCGGCTCGTCGGTGATCTGCTGCACGGCAAGGCCAAGGCCCACGCCGTCCGGGCGCTGGCCGCCCGTGAGGGTCTCGACCTGCGCCGCTGCACCGCGTACTCGGATTCGATCAACGACGTGCCGATGCTCTCCACCGCCGGCACCGCCGTCGCCGTCAACCCCGACCCCGCCCTGCGGGAGCTGGCCCGCCGCCGCGGCTGGGAGATCCGCGACTTCCGCACCGGCCGCAAGGCCGCCCGCATCGGCGTCCCCACCGTCCTCGGCGCCGGCGCCCTGGCCGGCGCCGTAGCCGCCGGCATCGCCTACCGCCGCCGCTCCTCCTAGTCAAGGCCCGAGTGTTCGGAACGGACCATTCCTCAACTCGGAGTTGAGGAATGGTCCGTTCCAAGCTTCGGGTCAGCGCTGCGGCTGCTGCATCTGCGGCTGCTGCGGGGCCTGCTGGTACTGCTGTTGCTGTGGGGCCGGCGGCTGGTGCGCCTGGGCCGCGTGCTGCTGCGCCGGCTGGTCGTTCGGCACGATGTAGACGGCCGTGCCGTACGCCGCGACCTCGCTCATCGTCTGCGCGATCTCGTTGCAGTCGAAGCGCATGGCCAGCACGGCGTTCGCGCCGTAGCCCATCGCCATCTGGCAGAGCCGGCCGACCGCCTCGTTGCGGGAGTCGGTGAGCATCTGGGTGTACTGGGTCACCTCGCCGCCGCCCAGGGACTTGATGCCGGCCATGAAGTTCACGCCGATCGCGCGGCTGCGCACGGTGAGGCCGAAGACCTCGCCGAACACGTGCGTGACGCGGCAGCCGGGCACGTCGTTCATGGTCGAGATCAGGATGGGGAACTGCGGGGGTGCGCTTGGCTGGGACATGTCCGCGAATCGTAGCCGCCACTGTCCCTTTCGGACTCGGTATTCGGTGCCCGATGCCCTACCGTGACGAGGGTGAGTGACGACGTGCTCGTCATCGGGGCCGGCGTGATCGGCCTGACCACCGCGGTATGTCTGGCGGAGGCCGGCGTGCGGACCCGGGTGGTGAGCACCGACCTGCCGCGGCAGACCACCTCCGCGATGGCCGGCGCCATGTGGGGCCCTGCCTTCGCCGAACCGGCCGAACAGGCCCTGCGCTGGAGCCGCGTCAGCCTCGACGAGTTCACCGAGCTGGCCCGCGATCCCGCCACCGGCGTCCGGCTCACCCGGGGCCGGATGGCCAGTCGCGCCGCGATCCCCCTGGACAACCTGCCGCCGCAGGTCACCATGGTCCCCGGCCTGGTCAACTGCGGCCCCGACGAGTTGCCGGCCGGCTTCGCCACCGGGCAGTGGGGCCGCGTGCCGCTGATCGACATGCCCCGCTACCTCGGTTACCTCACCGGCCGCCTGACCGCCGCCGGTGGCCGGCTGGACATCCGCACCGTCTCCCGCCTCAGCGAGACCGTCGACGAGGCCCCCGTGCTGGTCAACTGCAGCGGCGTCGGCGCCCGCCGCCTCGTGCCGGACCTGACTGTCCGCGCCGTCCGCGGCCAGCTCGTCGTCGTGGCCAATCCCGGGATCGAGGAGTTCTTCGTCGAGATCAGCACCGAGGCCGAGTTCGTGCACTACTTCCCGCACGGCGACCAGGTCGTGCTCGGCGGCGTGTCCACCGTCGGCGACTGGCGCCTCGACCCCGATCCCGGCATCGCCGAGGGCATCCTCGACCGCTGCGCCTCCGTCGAACCCCTGCTGGCCGGCGCGCCCATCCTCGAACACCGCGTCGGCCTACGCCCCGGGCGCACCCCCATCCGCCTCGAAGCCCGCGAGATCGCCGGCCGTCCCATCGTCCACTGCTACGGCCACGGCGGCCTCGGCGTCACCCTGTCCTGGGGGTCCGGCCGCGAAGCCGCGGACCTGGCCAGGGGCCTGATCTGATTCCTCAGTTCGCCACGTTCAGCGTGATGTTGATGCGGTCGGGCGTGGGGTAGGTGATGGTGCCCTCGCCCCGCGCATTCGCGTACTTTCCGGTCCCGCCGACGATCGCCATCGGATTCTGCACGGGCGACGGCACGACCATGGCGTGCATGGAGCTGAGGTGCAGCTCGCCCTTGGCGCCGGCGGTCAACCGCAGCACCAGCTTCATCTGCACGATGAGCTTCGGCGGGCTGTCCACGGTCACGTTGACCACGGTGCCGATCATCGAGCCGTCACCGGCGGCGGCGGAGTTCGAGTCGAACAGGGTGAGCAGCGAGCCGAAGGTGGTGCCGACGACGGGCTTGTCCAGCGGCGAGCTGGTGGCCCGCGACGCGACGAAGGTCAGCGCGTCGGCCGTCGCCGCCGACGCGGGGCACGCGCCGGCGACGACCAACCCTCCGGCGGCCATCGCCGGCGCCGCGAGCAATGCGGATCTCCGCGACCACAGCGCCATCCGACCACGGTAAGCACCGCGACCCGTCGGCGCAGGTCAGCGCCACGTTCGAGTGAAGTCAGCCGAGCCAGACGTTGCGACGCTGGGTGAGCAGTCGGTACAGCGTCTGCTGGATGGTCTCCCGCACCTGGTCGGTCAGGTTGAACACCAGCATCGGGTCCTCGGCGGCCCCGGGCTCGTACTGGTCGGTCCGGATCGGCTCGCCGAACTCGATGTACCACTTGGACGGCAGCGGGACCGCGCCCAGCGGCCCGAGCAGCGGCCAGGTCGGCGTGACCGGGAAGTACGGCAGCCCGAACAGCCGGGCGAGCAGCTTGATCTCGCCGATCTTGGGATAGATCTCCTCGGCGCCGACGATGGACACCGGGATGATCGGCGTCCGGGTGCGCAGCGCCGCGGACACGAAGCCGCCGCGGCCGAACCGCTGCAACTTGTACCGGTCCTTGTACGGCTTGCCGACGCCCTTGAAGCCCTCCGGCCACACGCCGACCAGCTCGCCGCCGCGCAGCAGCCGCTCCGCGTCGGGGTTACAGGCCAGGGTCTGCCCGGTCTTGCGGGCGATGGAGCTGATCATCGGCAGCCGGAACACCAGGTCCGCGCCGAGCATGCGCAGGTGCCGGTTGGCCGGATGGTGCTCGTGCACGGCCACGGCCGTCATCACCGAGTCCATCGGCAGCGTGCCGGAATGGTTGGCGACCAGCAGCGCCCCACTGTCGGCCGGCACGTTGTGCAGGCCGATCGTCTCCACCCGGAACCACTTCTCGTACAGCGGCCGCAGCAGCGGCATCATCACGTTGTCGGTCAGCTCCCGGTCGAAGCCGAACTCGTCGACCTGGTAGTCGCCGGTGATCCGCCGACGCAGGAACGCCAGCGTGTCGGCCAGTCGGCGCTCCCACTCGGGGGTGGCGTCGGCGGCCGGCTGGCCGGCGGAGTCCGCGGGTGGCGGCACCTGCTCCATCCGGGGTCGCGACGGCGGCGCCGTCCGGGGCGCCGGTCGGTCGGCGCCGTGCAACGGGATCACGCGCGCGTCGGGCATGGGTTCCACCTCCTCACTCACCTGATCGGAATACGGGCGGCGAAGTCGAGGATGCCCCGCTCCGCCGCCGCCAATGTCTCAGCGTCGATCGCCGGGCGCAGGGCCCGCCCGCTGACGTAGTCGTCGAACGCCTGCGTGGTGGTCCACCGCGGCGTGAAGCCGAAGTCACGCTGCAGCAGCGTGGTGTCCACGACACGGCCGAAGTTCAGGAACCGCATCTGGTCCGGCGAGAAGTCGACCAGCCGGGCGCTGCGCACCAGTCGGCCGACGGTGGGCACGGCCATGCTCGGCACCGGCAGCGCGATCCGGCCGGCCCGGCGGATGGCCTGGGAGAGCATCAGCACGCCGTCGCCGCCGACGTTGAACACGCCGGGCAGGTCGTGCAGCGTGGCCCGCTCCATCACGGCCAGCGCGTCCTCGGAGTGCAGTAACTGCATCCGGGCGTCGTAGCCGAGCACCGTGGGCACAACCGGCAGGGCGAAGTACCTGGTCAGCACGGTGTCGATGCGCGGACCGATGAAGTTGGTGAAGCGCAGGGTGGTCACCGCGACGTCGGGCCGGCGCCGGGCGAAGCCGCGGACGTAGCCCTCGACCTCGACGGCGTCCTTGGCGTAGCCGCTGGACGGCAGTTCCTTGGGCGCCATGTCCTCGGTGAACATCGCCGGGTCGCGCGAGCTGGCGCCGTACACGGCACTGGTGGACTTGACCACGAGCCGGCGGACCACGGCCGACCGCTGGCAGGCCGCCAGCAGCTGCATGGTGCCGATGACGTTCATCTCCTTCATCGCCGTGCGGCCGGTGGGTCCGGCCGGGTTGGCGGTGACGGAGGCGTGCACCACGGTGTCCACCCGGGCGCTGGCGATGACCTTGGTGATAAGCGGGTTGCGGATGTCGGCACGGACGAACTCCGCCCGGCCCATCCGCCGGAGCAGGTCGCGCGGCGGCGGCACGGTGTCCACGCCGAGGATCCGCTCGATCGACGGGTCGGCGGCCAGGCGCGCGGCGAGATGGCCGCCGAGGAAGCGGCTCACTCCGGTGACGAGGACGACATTGGGCGCCATGCGACTCCCTGCATAGGCGGCGACCCGAGCGATGCTACTCGTCGTGACGGCCCAGAACAGGGGCCAGGTACGTCGCATTGACGCAGGTCACGCGGGTATTTGCCCGACCTCACCCGATCGGCGGGATCTGACGGCGCAGCCGTAACGAAGGACGGCACCCGCGCGATCGCGTGACGACCGGGCGGGTGCCGACGGGCTTCAGGCCGAGCGCCTCACTTGCCGCGCTTGCGTCGCTGCACCCTGGTCTTGCGAAGCAGCTTGCGGTGCTTCTTCTTCGACATGCGCTTGCGGCGCTTCTTGATGACCGAGCCCATGCGGGATCCTTCGCTGTCGACGGTGTGGTCGTTGGTGGTGCCCTAGTGCTGCGAGAAGGGCTGCCGAGCCCCTGCCGCCGCGGGTCGCGGCCATGGCACCGAGCACGAACGACCTATCACTTTACCCGCAGGGCCGAGCCCGGCTGGCACAGGTACCAGCCGGGCGCTCGATCGGCTGTCTCATCCCGCGTCGTAGTAGGCGTTCTCCAGGTAGTCCTGCACCGCGGTTTCGGTCACCCGGAACGACTTGCCCACCCTCACGGCAGGCAGTTCGCCCGAGTGCACCAGGCGGTACACGGTCATCTTCGAGACCCGCATCACCTTCGCCACCTCGGCGATGGTGAGGAACTGGACCTGTGCGAGCCCGGGATGCGTTGTCTCCTTCTGCTGCGCCGGCATGTGTCACCGCGTCCTTAAACACGTGTCGCGCCGTCGGCTTCCCCACCGGCGGTATCGACACGCACGTGCTCACCCGAGCGTAGCGGGACGCATGGGGCTGCTGCGACGTCCGAGCCGCGCTGTGCGCCCAGTGGTGTCGGGATCCACCCGTACGCACCACCCCACCCGCGCGGTTCGACCATTCGGCACACGGACGGCGTCGCTCACCGATCGGACCGGGCGCTCGTGAATACGGCCGGTCAGGCGTCGTGGGCCCGGCCGAGCTCGGCGGACCGGTCTCGCGCCGCCTCGATCGCCGCCAGCAGCGCGGCCCGCACGCCGTGCTTCTCCAGCTCGCGGATCGCCATGATCGTGGTGCCGGCCGGCGACGTCACGGCCTCACGCAGCGTCACCGGGTGCTCCCCGGAATCCGCCAGCATCGTCGCCGCGCCGACCGCCGACTGGATGATCAGCTGCGCCGCCGTCGCCCGCGGCAGGCCGAGCAGGATGCCGGCGTCGATCATGGCCTCGACCAGGAAGAAGAAGTACGCCGGCCCGGAACCGGACAGCGCCGTCACGGCGTCCTGCTGCGCCTCCGGCACCCGCAGCACCTTGCCCACGCTGCCGAGCAGCTTCTCCACCAGGTCCATGTGCTCCTGGGTGGCGTGCGCGCCGGCCGAGATCGCGCTCATGGCCTGGCCGACCAGCATCGGCGTGTTCGGCATCACCCGGACGACCGGCGTGCCCTCGGGCAGCTCGCGCTCGTACAGCGCGGTCGGCAGGCCCGCGCACAGCGACACGACCAGGGTGCCCGGCTTGAGCAGCGGGTTCAGCTCGGTCAGCAGCGGGTCGATGTCCTGCGGCTTGACCGCCACCACCAGCACCTCGGCCTCGCCGGCCGCCTCCGCGACCGTGACCGCCCGCACGCCGTAGCGCTCCGTCAGCTCCCGGCAGCGCTGCTCGTAGCGCTCCGTGAACAGCAGGTCGCCCGCCCCCCAGCCGGCGTCGAGCAGCCCGGACAGCAGCGCCTCACCGATCTTGCCTGCCCCCAGCACCGCGATCGTCGTCATGCCGAACAGCGTGCCAGCCGCCGCCACCGAAAAATTTCTGCCCCGGTTGTCGAGAATGGGGCGACGGCTCCGTCCCAGGGGCACGAGACGGACCGAACGAAGGAGAACGACCATGAAGTACCTGCTGCTCAAGCACTACCGCGGCGCCCCGGAGCCGGTGGGCTTCGAGCCGATGGACAGGTGGACGCCGGCCGAGGTGGACGCGCACATCCAGTACATGCGGGACTTCGCGGACAAGCTGAGGAAGACCGGGGAGTTCGTGGACGAGCGGGCGCTGGCGCCGGACGGGGCGTGGGTGCAGTACGGCGGCGAGGGCAAGCCGGCGGTGACGGACGGGCCGTTCGCGGAGACGAAGGACCTGATCGCGGGCTGGATGATCATCGACGTGGACTCCTGGGAGCGGGCGGTGGAGCTGGCCGGCGAGCTGTCGGCGGCGCCGGGCAAGGGCGGGACGCCGATCCACGAGTGGCTGGAGGTCCGTCCGCTGATGAGCGAGACGCCTACGGTGACGGAGTGAACGAATCCCTGCTGCGGGAGCTGGTGCCCGCGGTGATCGGTGTCCTCGTCCGGCGCGGAGCGGACTTCGCGTCGGCCGAGGACGCGGTGCAGGAGGCGCTGATCCGGGCCCTGGAGGCCTGGCCGGCGGATCCGCCGCGAGACCCGAAGGCCTGGCTGGTGGCGGCGTCGTGGCGCAAGTTCCTCGACGCCGTCCGGGCCGAGTCGTCGCGGCGGGGCCGGGAGCTCGCGGTGGAGGTGGAGCCCCCGGCCGGCCCGGTGCCGGCCACGGACGACACGCTGCGGCTGTTCTTCCTGTGCGCCAACCCGACCCTGCCGCCGGCCGCGGCCGTCGCCCTGACGCTACGGGCGGTGGGTGGCCTGACCACCCGTCAGATCGCGGACGCCTACCTGGTTCCCGAGGCGACGATGGCCCAACGGATCAGCCGGGCCAAGCGGAAGATCGCCGGGCAGCGGCTGGACCAGCCCGGCGACCTGGGGACCGTGCTGCGGGTGCTCTATCTCGTGTTCAACGAGGGCTACGGCGGCGACGTCGACCTGGCGGCCGAGGCGATCCGCCTGACCCGGCAGCTCGCCGCCCTGACCGACGAACCCGAGGTCGCCGGCCTGCTCGCGCTCATGCTGCTGCACCACGCGCGCCGTGCGTCCCGCACCGGCCCGGGTGGTCGGCTGGTCCCGCTGGCCGAGCAGGACCGGTCGCTCTGGGACACGGGTCTGATCGCTGAGGGCGTGACCGTCCTCCAGGCCGCGCTGGCCCGCGACCGGCTCGGCGAGTACCAGGCGCAGGCCGCGATCGCCGCCCTGCACGCCGACGCCCGGAGCACGGCCGAGACCGACTGGGTGCAGATCGTCGAGTGGTACGACGAGCTGCTGGCCATCACCGACAGCCCGGTGGTGCGGCTGAACCGGGCGGTGGCCATCGGCGAGGCCGACGGGCCGCAGGCCGGACTCAAGGCCCTGGCCGACCTCGACCCGCGCCTGCCGCGCTACGCCGCCGCGACCGCGTACCTGCACGAACGCGCCGGCGACCTGGAACGGGCCGCCGACCTGTACGCCGAGGCTTCCCGCGCCGCCACCAGCGTGCCCGAGCGCGACCACCTCACGAGGGAGGCCGCCCGGGTGCGGCAACTGCTCTGAGCTCAGAGCAGGACGAGGTAGGCGTCGAGCTGGGCCGCGCCGGCGAGCAGGTTCCGGCTGCGCGCGGCCAGGCGATCCCGCCAGGAGTCGAGGAAGGTGCTCAGCGCGTCGGCCCCACCCGCCTCGCGCAGCGACTCGACGAACCGCGCGACCTGATGCAGCGGGTAGCCACCGCGGCGCAGCTGCCGGGCGATCTCGGCGTCGCGCACGCAGTCCGGTCCGTATTCGCGGTAGCCCGTTGCCCGGTCGCGGTCGGGGTGCAGGATGCCCTCGGCCTCCCAGGTCCGCAGCGTCGCCGGGTGCACGCCGAGCCGGCGCGCCAGCTCGCCCACGGTCAGCGGACGCCCGCGGACCGGGGCGGGAGCGCTGGACAGGCTGTCCAGTGCCGCGGCGACCTCGGCGCGGGTGTCGCGTTCGGCCTGCAGCGCGACGTGCGCGGCGTCGATGAGCCGGTAGGCGGACTCGGTGTCGCCCCGGTTGACCGCGCGCATGATCTCCAGTGCCTGCTGGTGCCCGTGGCCGCCGCGCAGCGCGAGGAAGGCGCGCAGGGCCTGGGCGTGCAGGGGCGTGTAGCGCCGGTGGCCGATGTCGCTGCGCTCGGCCGGCGGGAGGACGCCGGCGTCGTCGTAGTTGCGGATCGCCTGCGCGGACAGCCCGTGCTCCCGGGCCAGGTCGATGGGTCGCAGCTTGCACCTCCGTTTGAGGTTTCAAGCTATCGAACGCAGGTCGGCGTCGAGCGAACTTCACTCGATTCTTCAACGATACGGTTGAGGGGAGTTCCTTCCGAAGAGGGGTGCTCCATGTCCACTGCCACCGCCCTGCGTGCGATCGGCCGCCAACTCGACGACTCGGCCGGCCTGGGCCGTGCCGTCGACGACCTGCTCGCCGCGCGGGCCGAGCCGCCGGTCCTGCTCGCCCTCGGCGAGCCGACCCACGGGATCAAGGCTTTCCCGTTGCTACGCAACGAACTCCTCGCCCACCTCGTCGAGCGCGGCTACCGGTCGATCGCGCTGGAGATCGATTTCTTCGCCGCGGCCGTCGTCGACGACTACGTGAACGGGGCCACGGCGGAGATCGACACCGTGCTGGCGACCGGATTCAGCCACGGGTTCGGCAACGTGCCGGGCAACCGTGAACTCGTCGAATGGCTCCGCACTCACAACACCGACCGCGCGCCACAGGACCGAATTCGCTTCTACGGCTTCGACGCGCCGACGGAGACCGCCACTGCGCCAAGCCCGCGACACGCGCTGTCCGCGGTCGACGGCTACCTGCCGGCGGCGCTGCGCCCCGCATCGGCCCACGACCTCGACGCACTGCTCGGCGACGACGCTGACTGGGCGAACCCGGCGGTCATGTACGACCCCACGGCGTCCATCGGCGACTCCGACCGCGCACGCGCCCTGCGCATCGTCGCCGACGACCTCGCCAGCGCACTGCGCCGCTCGGCCCCCGCTCTACGCCCCGCCGACCCGACCGGCTACGACCACGCCCTCGCGCACGCGCGTACCGCCCAGAGCCTGCTGCGCTATCACGCGGCCATGGCCAGCCCCGCGCCCGACCGCGTCTCGACCCTGCTCAGCCTGCGCGCCGAGATGATGGCCGACAACCTGCTCGACATCGTCGCCCAGGAGCGACACCGCGGGCCGAGCCTGGTCTTCGCGCACAACATGCACCTGCAGCGCCGGCAGTCGCAGATGCAGTTCGGCGACCACGAGGCGCACTGGGGCAGCGCCGGCGCGCTCGTAGCGCTCGCCCTCGGCGAGCGCTACGCGTTCGTGGCCACCGACGGCCGCCCCGACAGCGAACCGGGCACGCTCCAGGGCGCGCTGGCCGAGGCGACCAACCGCCGTGCCCTGTTCCCGATCGACGCCCTGCGCGCCGCGCTTCCGCCGGCCATCGGCACGGGCACACCGATCGTGCCCGGCCACCTCCCGCTCAACCCGGCCGACCTCGACGGCGCCGACGCGGTCATCTACATCGCCGACACCGACGGGAAACGGGTCCAGTACTGGTGATCAGGAGCTGTTGGTCTCCTGCGGGCTCAGGGCCAGCTGACGGGCCTGGCAGACCAGCCGGCCGGAGGCGTCGAGAATGGTGGCGTCCTGGTCGAACCACTGCCCGTGGACGGCGCGGCACTCGACCTGGGCCCGCAGCCAGCCGGGCTCGGGGCGGGCCCGCACCAGGCCGGTCAGCTGCACGGTCGGCGACCAGCCGAAACGGCCGAGGTTGAACGTCAGCGGCATCGCGATGTCACCGGCCACCAGCGCGAAGAACGGGTCGGGCTGCTCGCCGCCGCGGGGACGGACCCACATGCGCAGGCGCAGCGGGTCGCCGGTGCGGCGTTCGAGGAAGCCGGCCCCGATGGGGTCGACGACCACCTCGCACGCCCGGGCCAGCTTGAACACGCCGACGGCGTTGGGCAGGGAGCCCAGGTCGATGGCGTTGGCCGGCGGCAGCACGGGCAGCTCGGGGAGATCCCGCCACGCCGGCCGCTCCTCGGGCAGCCGGCCGATCGTGACCATGGCCTCGACACACGCCGAACCACGCTGTTCAAGGCTGACCCGCACGACCACCACGGTCCGCCCGGTCTTGCGGATCTCGGTGCGCAGCATGACCGGCCCGACCGACGGGGCGCGCAGGAACTGGGCGCTGACCGCGAGCGGGTCGAGCAGCTCGCTGCCGGAACCCTCCAACACCTGCACACCGGCCCGGGCCAGCAGCGCGAGCAGGAAGCCACCGTGCGGCTTGGTGCCGACGGTCCAGTCCGCGGGCAGGGTCGCGGTGGCGGTGCCGTCGCCGAGCGGGCGGACGGCGGACGCGGCCGAGAAGGGCCGGATCGCCGCCGCCTGTCCGGCGCTCATGACCGCCCGACCAGGGACCGGAGGAAGAACGCCGTGTTCGCGGGGCGTTCGGCCAGCCGCCGCATCAGGTAGCCGTACCACTGTTCGCCGTAGGGCACGTAGACACGCACCGCCTCACCTGAGTTGACGAGCCGTCGCTGCTCGTCGGGTCGGATTCCGTACAGCATCTGATATTCGTAGCTACCTGGTTTACGGCCGTACCACAGCGCGCGTTCGGCGATCACGGCGACAAGTCTCGGATCGTGGGTCGCGAACATCGGGTAGCCGCGACCGGCCAGCAGCGCGTTGGCGCAGCGTACGTAGCTGAGATCGACCTCGTGCGGGTGCGCGAACGCCACCGACGACGGCTCCGCATATGCCCCTTTGCACAGCCGAACGCGGGACCCGCTGCCGGCGAGCGCCACACAGTCGTCGAGGGTGCGGCGCAGGTACGCCTGCAACACGGCGCCGACCCACGGCCACTGCCGCCGCAGTTCGGCCAGCACGCGCAGCGTGGAGTCGGTGGTCGTGTGGTCTTCCATGTCCAACGTGATCGTGGTGCCGCACTGCTCCGCCGCCGCGGCGATGCGCGAGGCGTTGTCGAGGGCGAGGCGCTCGTCCAGCGCCTGGCCCACGGCCGACAGCTTCACGCTCACCTCGGCACGCGCGGACAGCCCGTCGACGTGCAGGCGGTCGAGCAGCCGCAGGTACGCCTGCACGGTCTGCTCGGCGAGCCGCTCGTCAGTGGTGTCCTCGCCCAGGTAGTCCAGCGACACGGACAGCCCGTCGGCCACCAGGCGTGCGGTGACGTCGACGACGTCGTCCGTGCTCTCACCCGCGACGAACCGGCGCACGACGTCCCGGCTCACCGGCGCCGTCGCCACGAGCCTGCGGACGGCATCGTTGGCGCCGGCCGCGAGAATCAGGGTTCGCAGCGGATGCACGGCGTGACTCTACGTCCCATCGGACGATCACGGTTACCGAAGTTACCGATCAGTTCTGCCCGAGATTCAGCCGTGCGAAGAGCAGCGCCTCGGCCAGTTCCGCCGCCCGCTCGCCCGGACCACGGGCCTTTCGGGTGTTCACCTCCAGCACGACCTGCCCGGAGAAGTCCGAGGCGGCGAGCTGTTCACAGAGCGTCGCGCAGGGCGCTATGCCACGACCGGGCACGAGGTGTTCGTCGCGGGCGGCGCCGCTGCCGTCGGCGAGGTGGACGTGCACCAGGCCCTTGCCCATGCGCTGCGCCATCGCCAGCGGGTCCATCTGCGCGGCGGCGGTGTGCGAGAGGTCGAGCGTGTAGTGCCGGTGCCCGACGTCGGTCGGGTCCACGGACGGCTTGAACGCCGACAGCTCGGTGCCGCGCAGCCGCACCGGGAACATGTTCTCCACGGCGATCGCGATGCCGCTGGTCTCGTTCAGCTCCTCGACCAGCTCGGTGAAGCGGTCGGCGTAGCGACGCTGCCAGCGGAACGGCGGGTGCACGACCACGGTCGGCGCGTCCAGCACCTGCGCGGCGGTCACCGCGCGACGCAGCCGGATCACCGGGTCCGGGGACCACACCCGCTGGCTGATCAGCAGGCACGGCGCGTGCACGGCCAGCACCGGCACGCCGTGCCGGTCGGACAGGTCCAGCAGCGCGTCCATGTCCTGGCTGACCGGGTCGGCCCAGACCATGACCTCGACACCGTCGTAGCCGAGGTCGCCGGCCAGCTCGAAGGCCGCGCCCACCGGCTCCGGGTACACCGACGCGGTGGACAGCCCGATCGGGATGTGTCGACCGGACAACTAGTGCCCGATCAGCCGCAGCGCGGCCGGCGACACCGTCACGATCAACCCGACGAGCACGGCGAGCACCATGGTCTGCAGGTCGTCGGCCTTGCGGATGCGCCGCACGACGATCACCAGCGCGACGATCACCGCGACCGCGGCGGCCAGCGCCGCCGCCGGCAGCGCGTTCCACAGCCACTGGAAGCCGAGCCAGAGCGCGGCGCCGCCGACGACGCCGATGGCCAGCTGGGCGATCATCATCAGCCACTGCTTGGCCGGGGAGCCCTCGGCCTCCTCGCCGTCCTCCTCGTCCTCGACGGCCAGCGAGCCGCCGACACCGGCGGGCGCGGCGTCGTGGTCCACGGCGTACGAGAAGGCGTTTTCCTGCTCGTAGTCGTACTCGTAGTCCTCGTCGCCCTCGTCGACGTACGGGCCGGCGTGCGCCTGCGTGCTCTCCATCGGCGTCTGCGTGCCAACGCCGGCGAAGGGGTCGTCATCGTCGTCGACGAGCGGCCCCGGATGCGCCTGCGTGCTCTCGCCGACCGCCGCCGGGATGCGCGGCAGCTGCTCGGTGACGCCCTCCTGCGGCGGCGCGCCGGCCAGCCGGTTCGCCAACGGGTTCGGCGGCGGCGTGTCCGGGGTGATCGGGCGCAGGTGCGTGGTGTCCGCGGTGGCGTCCACCGGCGGTGGCGTGCCGGGCGGCGTCGGCCGGAAGTAGCCGGTGGGCGGCTGCTGCGACGGCTGCTGGGGTGCCTGCTGCTGCCCCGACGGCTGTTGCGGCGCCTGCTGGGGCCCCTGCCGCATCAGGTCGGCGCGCGACAGGTTGGTCCGTGACGACTCGATGCGCGGCGGTGGCGGCGGAGGCGTGCGACCGGCCGCCGGCGCGGCGGGCGCGCCGGGGCGCACCGGCGGGCGCATGCCCGTGGAAGTCTGCTGCGGAGCGGCCGCGGGCGGCTGCTGCTGTTGGGGGCCCGCCGGCGGCATGGGCGGCGGCGGGGACTGCTGCGGCCCGGCCTGCGGCGGCTGCTGCACCGGCCGCTTGGGCAGCTGCTGCGACGTCGCCGCGGGCGGCGTCGGCGGCTGCTGCTGGCGCACCGGCGGCTGCGTGCCGACGGTGGTCTCCTCCGCGTCGTCACGGATGGCCATCAGGTTGCCGCTGTCCGACAGCACCCGGTCGATGATCGTCTGGGGCGACGTGTCGGACGGCTCGTCGGCCCGGCGCCGACGACGTCTGGGCGCACCGTCGTCGGAGTTGGCCCCGTACTGGGCGAGCAACTCCGCGACCGTGCGCTGACTGCGCTCGGAACCGCTTTCTCGACTCATTGATTCCACCGTGCCCCGAAGTGCGCCGTCCGTCCAGTCTCGCCGGGCGGCGCAGCGCCGTCCGTGTGGTCCAGTCGCCGAAGGATGACACCTTCGCGCAGCGCCCAGGGGCAGATCTCGAGTTCTGTGAGTGACAACGCTCGCATGGTGGCCTCCGCCACGAGTGCGCCGGCGACCAGCTGCGCCGACCGGCCGGCGCTGACGCCCTCCAGCTCGGCCAGGTCCGCGGCGGACATCCGGGAGATGAACGCGATCAGCTGGCGCAGCCCCGAGTGGGTGAGCACCCGCCGCACCCGCGGCCCCTGGCCGGACGGGGCGGCGCCGGTCAGCCGGGCCAGCGTGCGGAACGTCTTCGAGGTGGCGGCGACCAGGTCCGGCTCGCCCAGCCGGAGCACCCGCTTGGCCACCGGGGCGAGCTGCTCGTCGATCCATTCGACCGTGTCGCGCAGCTCGTGCCGGCTCGGCGGGTCGTGCTTGAACCGGGTCCGGGTGACCCGGCCCGCGCCCAGCGGGATCGAGCAGGCCAGGTCCGGGCTCTCGTCGCGGCCGACGGCGATCTCCAGCGAGCCGCCGCCGATGTCCAGGTTCAGCAGCCGGCCGGCGGACCAGCCGTACCAGCGGCGCACCGCCAGGAAGGTGTAGCGGGCCTCGTCCTCACCGGTGAGCACCTGCAGGTCGACGCCCGTCTCCTTGCGCACGCGCTCCAGCACGGTCGCGGAGTTGCCGGCCTCGCGCACCGCCGAGGTGGCGAACGCCATCAGGTCCTCGCAGCCGAACTGGGCGGCCGACGCCTTGCCGTCGGCGACCGCCTTGACCAGCGTGTCGGCCCCGTGCTTGGACAGCGTGCCGCTGCCGGTGAGCTGCTCGGCCAGCCGCAGCACCGACTTCTCCGAGCTCATCGGCGTCGGATGGGCACCACGATGCGCGTCCACCACCAGCAGGTGGACAGTGTTCGACCCGACATCAAGCACCCCTAGGCGCACGCGGAGCACCGTACCTGGCGGGCGTGACAATCCCGTAATCCCCCATCCGGTGAAGCGCTTCCACCGGATGGGGCACGCGGCGGGATCAGGACTCGAACTTGTAGCCGAGCCCGCGCACGGTCACCAGGTGCTGCGGGGCGGACGGGTCCGGCTCGATCTTGGAGCGCAGCCGCTTGACGTGCACGTCCAGCGTCTTGGTGTCGCCGACGTAGTCCGCGCCCCACACCCGGTCGATCAGCTGGCCCCGGGTCAGCACCCGGCCCACGTTGCGCAGCAGGTACTCCAGCAGGTCGAACTCCTTGAGCGGCAGCGACACCTCGGCGCCGTCCACGGTGACCACGTGCCGTTCCACGTCCATCCGGACCGGGCCGGCCTCCAGGACCTGCGGCAACAGCTCCTCGGACTCGCCGCCGCGACGCAGCACGGCGCGGATGCGGGCGATCAGCTCCCGGGCCGAGTACGGCTTGGTGACGTAGTCGTCGGCGCCCAGTTCGAGGCCGACCACCTTGTCGATCTCGCTGTCCCGCGCCGTGACCATGATCACCGGCACGGCCGAGCGCTGGCGCAGCGCCTTGCACACGTCCGTGCCGCTCATGCCGGGCAGCATCAGGTCGAGCAGCACGATGTCGGCGCCGTTGCGGTCGAACTCCTCGAGCGCCTCCTGGCCGGTGCCGGCCAGCGCGGCGGTGAAGCCCTCCTTGCGCAGCAGGAAGGCGAGCGGATCGGCGAAGGACTCCTCGTCCTCGACGATGAGCACCCTGGTCACAGCTTTCCTCCATGATCGCCGTCGACGGCGTCCGCACCGTCCGCCCCGGTCGGGACGAGCCTGGTGTCTCCGGTCGGGACGTGCCCGTTGTTCCTGTCGGTCACGGCCGGTTCGGGCCGCGTTCCTTCCGGTTCGTCGCCGGCCCGCGGCGCGGGCGCGCCGTGGGCCGGGATCCGCAGCGTGAAGGTCGACCCGGTGCCGGGCAGACTCCACAGCTTCACCTCGCCGCCGTGGTTGGCGGCGACATGCTTGACGATGGCCAGCCCCAGCCCGGTGCCGCCGGTCATCCGCGAGCGCGCCGGGTCGGCCCGGTAGAACCGCTCGAACACCCGGTGCTGCTGGTCGGGGGCGATGCCCATGCCGCGGTCGGTGACCGCGATCTCGACGAAGCCGTCCTCGGTGCGGCGGCTGACCGACACCGGGCTGCCCGGCTGCGAGTAGGCGATGGCGTTGTCCAGCAGGTTGCTCAGCGCCGTGACCAGCAGCGTCCGGTCGCCGTCCACGACGAGCTCGCTGTTGTCGTCGGTGGTGATCTCGATGCCGGCGGACTCGGCGGCCAGCCGGCTGCGGCCGAGCGCCTCGCGCACGACCTCGTCCACCCCGACCGGGGTCATCTCCGGCAGCTGCTCGGCGCCCTGCAGCCGGGACAGCGCGATCAGCTCGGTGACCAGGCGGCCCAGCCGGGTCGCCTCGTGCAGGATCTTGCTGCTGAACCGGCGCACCTCGGCCTGGTCGTCGGCGGCGTCCAGGACCGCCTCGGCCAGCAGCGCCAGCGCGCCGACGGGGGTCTTGAGCTCGTGGCTGACGTTGGCGACGAAGTCGCGGCGGATCGCCTCCAGCCGGACGGCCTCGGACTCGTCGCTCGCGTCGACCACGGTGAAGCCGTCGCCGAGCGGCCGGACCTCGCCGCGGACCGCCTCGGGCTGCCGGCCGCCGCGCGCCTGCAGCGGCGACAGGTCGACCTCCATCACCTCGCCGGAGGCGGCGACCAGCTCCGCGGCCTTGCGGGCGCGGTCGTCGACCTGGCTGCCCCGGACCACGCCCAGCGCGGCGGCGCGCGGGTTGTGCAGCACGACGTCGCCGAAGTGGTTGAGCACGACGACGCCGTTGTGCGCGGAGTGCACCACGCGCTGCACGAGATCGGAAACGGTGAGGACGACCGGCTGCGATGCGGTCCGTCTGGCCGCGGCGCGGCCGATGAGGGAACCAACCAGCAAGCCGATCACCAGTAGGCCGATCGACAGGGCGAGATAGCCCGATGCGGTCACGGCACGCATCGTAAGCAGGTCAGGGGCCTGCCGGCCTACCCCTCAGGGCGCAACCGTGACACCGGCTACACCTGGGCGCGGCAGTGTTCCACCCCGCGTCAGCTGCCGTTCACCCAACCGTGTCCTTGGGGTGTCACATGAGCCACTCACGTGGCTTCCGGAGCCCACATGAGTGGCTCATGTGACAACGCGGTCGCTCGGCGGGGTGAACGTCAGGCGATGCCGTCGAGCGCCGCGACGTCCTCCTCGGACAGCCGCAGCGACGCCCCGGCGATGTTCTCCTCCAGGTGCGCGACCGAGGAGGTGCCCGGGATCGCCAGCAGGTTCGGCGAGCGCTGGAACAGCCAGGCCAGCGCCACCTGCGGCACGGTCGCGTTGTGGCGGTCGGCGACCGCCTTCACCCGCGGGTCGGAGACCAGCTCGAAGCCGCCGAGCGGGAAGAACGGCACGTAGGCGATGCCCTGGTCGGCGCAGATGCGGACCAGCTCCTCGTCCCGGCGCTGGACGATGTTGTAGAGGTTCTGCACGCAGACGACCGGCGCGATCTTCTGCGCCTCCGCGAGCTGGGCCGGCGTGACGTTGCTCACGCCGAGCTGCCCGATCAGGCCCTGCTCACGGAGCTCGGCCAGCACCGTGAACGGCTCCTCCACGGAGCGGTCCTCCGGCTCGGCGAAGCCGGGCATGCGCAGGTTGACCACGCCGATCTGCTCGACGCCCAGCCGCCTGAGGTTGTCGTGCACGGCCTCGCGCAGCTCGTCCGGGCTCAGCGCCTCCGGCCACCCGCCGTCCGGGGTGCGGCGCGCGCCGACCTTCGTCACCAGGACCAGGTCGTCGGTGTACGGGTGCAGCGCCTCGCGGAGGATCTCGTTGGCCACGTACGGGCCGTAGTAGTCGCTGGTGTCGATGTGGTTGACGCCCAGCTCGACGGCCCGGCGCAGCACGGCGACCGCCTCGGCGCGGTCCCTGGGCGGGCCCATCACGCCCGGGCCGGTGAGCTGCATCGTGCCGTAGCCGAGGCGCGCCACCTGCCGTCCGCCGAGGTCCCAGTGCCCCGCCTTCGTCGCGGAGATGTTCGATGTCATGAGCCCAGCCTCGTCTTCGCGCCGGGCGAACGCTCGCTGTTGGCCAGAAGTGTCCACGATGGCGGAGACTGAACCCGTGGACCACGTCGTCGTCCTTCATGGCGAGCGCGAGCTTTGCGCGAGGGCGCAGCACCTGTTCGAGGCCAAGCACGAGTTCACCTGCGCGGCTCGCGACCTGTCCACCTGGGCCATGATGGAAATGCGCGACGGCATCGTCGAGCGGGTGCGTCGGCGCATCGCGTCGGGTGTGCGCATGCGCAAGGTCTACAACCCGGAGGTGTTCGCCGACACGGCGTACGCCGCGGAGTTGACCGAGCTCGTTGGTGTCGGCGTCGGGGTGCGGATCTGCCGCACGCCGCTGCCGCACGAGACGATCATCATCGACCGCAGGATCGCGATCACCGCCGGCCCGCCGGTCGACGGCGTGCGCAACTACGCGATCGTGCAGGCCCCGGACGTGGTCGCCGGCCTGGCCATGCTGTTCGAGGTCACCTGGGACTCGGGCGTGGACCTCGCCGACTTCGACGAGCCGACGCTGGACGAGCGCAACCGTGAGGTGGCCAAGATGCTCGGCTCCGGGCTCACCGACGAGGCCTCGGCGCGCAAGCTCGGCCTGTCGCTGCGGACCTACCGGCGGCGCGTGGCCGAGCTGATGGAGCTGCTGGAGGCCGACTCCCGCTTCCAGGCCGGGCTGCGGGCACGCGACCTCGGGGTTCGGTAGGGCCGACGCCGTTGGCGGCCCGTCGGCTCAGCGTCCCTGGTTGGCGACGGCCTGGATGGCGTCCGCGGCCGCGTCCGGGTCGAGGTAGGTGCCGCCCGGCGTGACCGGCTTCAGGTTCTCGTCCAGGTCGTAGCGCAGCGGGATGCCGGTGGGGATGTTCAGCTTGGCGATCGCCTCGTCGGAGACGCCGTCCAGGTGCTTGACCAGGGCACGAAGCGAGTTGCCGTGCGCCGCGACCAGGACGGTCTTGCCCGCCCTGAGGTCCGGCACGATCGCCGACTCCCAGTACGGCAGCAGCCGGGTGACGACGTCCTTCAGGCACTCCGTGCGCGGCGCCGTCGGGCCGAGGTCGGCGTAGCGCGGGTCGGCGTCCTGGCTGAACTCGCTGCCCAGCTCGATCTCCGGCGGCGGGGTGTCGTACGAGCGACGCCAGAGCATGAACTGCTCCTCGCCGTACTCCTCCAGGGTCTGCTTCTTGTTCTTGCCCTGGAGGGCGCCGTAGTGGCGCTCGTTGAGGCGCCAGTCGCGGCGGACCGGGATCCAGTGCCGGTCGGCGGTGTCCAGCGCGATGTTGGCCGTGGAGATCGCGCGGCGCAGCAGCGAGGTGTGCAGGACGTCAGGCAGCAGGCCCGCGTCCTTCAGCAGCTCACCGCCGCGCTTCGCCTCCGCGAGGCCCTTGTCGGACAGGGGGACGTCCACCCAACCGGTGAACAGGTTCTCGGCGTTCCAGACGCTCTCACCGTGACGCAGCAGGACAAGGCTCATGGCGGCAAGCCTGCCAGACGGGGTTCGGTGATCCGCTACGGTCACCTCGGAACTGGGAAGATGGGGGCAATCGTGAGGCTTGTGCCGGTCGTGGCCGCGCTGCTGCTGGTGGGGTCGGGCGTCGCCCAGGCCACGCCCGTCCTGGACGAACACGTGCTGGGCACCGCCGAGCACTACGAGGTCGGCGGCACCACGCTCCGTGTCTACGGCGCCGACGGCAGCGTCGCCGTCGAGGACAACCGTGTGCCCCGCACTCTGCGCTTCGGGACCGCCGTCAGCACCGGCACCATGGTCAGCGGCGCTTCCCGCGCCGGCTTCCGCTTCCTCTTCGACGCCGTCGACCTCGACGTCGACAATGCCGACGGCACAAGGACTCTCACCCTCGGCATCGGTGCCGCTCAGGCTTCGTGGGTGGCGCCTCTGCGGCTCACCGTGCACCACTCCGAGGTGCCCATCGACCTCACGCCGGCCGGGACCGAGATCGTCACCATGGAGCCCGTCGACGGCGGCTATGTCCTCCGCGGTTACCCAGCGTTGCCCTTCACCCGGCCGCATGTCCTCGGCACCTACCCCGCCGCCCTCGGCGGCCCGGGTGGGTTGCCGGCTCTGCAGTACGAGGGGGCCCTTCGCTTCGGCGCCAAGGACATCCGGTTCCCCCTGGCCTACGGCGACGACCGCCTCTACTCCGTCACCGAGTCCGGCACCATCGTCTCGGCCTCCCGCGGCGGCCAGTTCTCCCCCGTGCAGGCCCCCGACGGCAGCATCGCCGACGGCTTCCAGCTCAGCGCCGACGGCGTCGCGTTGGTGCACACCTTCGCCGGCTACTGGCTGGTCAGGCGTGGCCAGTTCACCCTGCTCCCCGACGCCTGGTTCTCCGGTGTCACGCTGGCCGACAGCGCCCTGTCCCCCGGCGGCCGCTCCCTCGCCTTCGGCATCTCCGCCGCTCGGCCGACCGACCCCACCCAGGTCGTCACCGTCGACCTGTCCTCCGGCGCCCGACGGGTGTACTCCCTGCTCGACGCCACCCTGCCGGCCGTCGCCGGCCTGGCTTTCTCAGTGCGCCACCCCGGCCGGCTGTACCTCCTGCGCCACAGCCACCCGATCAGCATCCACCAGCCCGTCACCACCCAGCTCCAGGCCTTGGACCTCGGTAGTGGCGTGCCGGTCCGGATCGGCCCCGCCCTCCCCGAGTACGCCCCGCGCCTGTTCTCCGCCGACGTCCGGTAGATCGGCGGGTGTCGGCCGGCTCAGAGCGGCGGGCACTGCCCCGGCAACGCCGAATCGCCCTCGCACAGGTAGCAGACCCTGCCCGCGTTCACCGTTCTCGGCACGCCGCCCAGGACCCCCAGCACCGGGTGGGCGATCTCGCCCACTCCGCCGCACAGGTGGCACACCGTCCTCGGCTCGCGGTAGTCCGGCAGCTCCTCGTCGTCCTCGTCGCCGCCCATGTCAGGTCGCAGACCCCATGCACGGCACCGTACATCGCGTTGATCAGCAGCGATACCGGCAATCGAGCGCCGATCCGGTGAAACTGGCGCGGTGGACGTACCCTTGTACCGCACGCCCCGTCCCTCCCCCCATGACGGAGGCGAGCACCGACTGCCCCGGCACCCACCCCCCTGGTCCGGGGCAGTCCCTTATCCACTGTGGACAGTCAGACGGGTCGAATCCTCAGGACGGCCGCCCGCCGAACTGCCAGTTGTGCACCTCGATGTCGGCGTACCGACCCGCGGTCAGGACGGCGCGCGCCGTGGCCGGGTCCGATGCCCGGACCAGCACCGCCGTACCCAGCCAACTGGCGCCGTCGTCGGACAGCAACGGCCCGTACGCGATCAGCTCGTCCTGGTCGGACGGCACGGCGAGGTCGGCGGCCGGCCCCGCGCCGAGGCCCAGCACCAGGTACCGGTTGCCGCCGGTCCGACCGCCGGAGAACTCCCACATGGTGCGGCCCGCAGTCTCCACCACGCACTCGATGAAGCCGCTCAGTGCGGCGTGGGACCGGCCAGCGACAGGAGGTAACGATGCCCGGGACGGCCGGCCAGGAGGATCTCCTCGCCTGTCGGGACGAACCCGACGCGGCTGAGCACTGCCCGGGAGCCGGCGTTGTCGGCTGCCGCGGAAGCCCGCAGGCTCCGCAGCCCGTAATCCCGCGCCGCCGTCGCGCACACCTGGCGCACAGCGGCGGTGGCCACCCCCTGGCCCGCGGCCTTCTGCGCGACCCGGAATCCCAGCTCAGCGGAGCCATCGGCCACGTCGACCAGGTTCACCCGGCCCAGCACCTGACCGTCGTCTCCGACCACCACATGAAAATGGCACACGCCGGCGTCCTGCTCCGCGAGCAGGAGGCGAAACCGCTGCTGGAATCCCGTGAAGTAGTCGTCACCCCGGTCGGACACCGACGCCGCGAAATAGGCGCGGTTCTCCCGCTCGAACACGAGTACGGCAGCGGCATGGTCAAGCCGCATGCGTTCGATCATGGGCACCGGAGCACGGTACACACCACCCTGTGCGGCCGTGTCGAACTCGGCCGGAGACAGCCCCGGCCCCGCCGAGCCACAACTGCGCGTTCAGCTGGTGGCGGCGCCGAACCACCGTGGCAGCTGGGCAAGCAAGTCCTGCTGGTCTTCACCGACCCACGCCACGTGGCCGTCCGGCCGCAACAGCGCCGCGGGCACGTCCAGTTCCTCGCTGACGTCGACGACGTGGTCGACCCGATCCGCCCAGCCCGCCACCGAGAGCCGGCCGGTCTGGTCGAGCAGCAGCCCGCGGCCGCCGTGCATCAGCTCGTAGAGGCGCCCCCGCTTCAGCCCCACGTCCCGCAGCCGCCGACCGAGCAGTTCATGCCCCTCGCCGAAGTCGTAGCGGACCCCGATCGCGGTGAGCTTCTCGATCAGGCGCCGGTTCACGTCCTCGAAGTCCATCAGCTCCGCGATCAGCCGGCGCACCGCCTGCGGGCCCGGCTCCGGGGACGTCAGCTCGCTCTGCGCGCGGGTGTGGTCCAGCACGGCGGCGGCCACCGGGTGCCGTTCGGCGTGGTAGCTGTCCAGCAGCCCCTCCGGGGCCCAGCCGCCGACCTCGGCGGCCAGTTTCCAGCCCAGGTTGAACGCGTCCTGGATACCGAGGTTGAGGCCCTGCCCGCCCATCGGCGGGTGGATGTGCGCCGCGTCGCCGGCCAGCAGCACCCGGCCGACCCGGTAGCGCTCAGCCTGCCGAGTGCCGTCACCGACGCGGGACAGCCAGCGCGGTGAGTGCACGCCGAAGTCGGCGCCGGTGACCATCCGCAGCTGGTGCTTGATCTCCTCGAGGGTCGGCGGCCTGCGGTCCTCGGCCACTCCCTTGGCGGGCACGACGACGCGGTACACCCCTTCTTCCCCGAAGGGCCCGATGCCGAACCGCCTCTCGGTCTTGCGGACTTCGGCCATCACGGCGGCCACCGTCTCCGGCGGCACGGCCACCTCCATCTCGCCCAGCAGCCACTCGTGTCTGGCGGGCTCCCCGGGGAAGCCGACGCCGAGCAGCTTGCGCACAGTGCTGCGGCCGCCGTCGCAGCCCGCAAGGTAACGCGAGCGCAGCTGTGTGCCGTCAGCCAGCTCGACGGTCACCCCATGGTCGTCCTGGCTCAGCCCGACCAGTTCGCTGCCACGCCGGATCTCAGTGCCGAGCGCGGCGGCGTGCTCGGTCAGCAGTCGCTCGACGGTGGGCTGCGAGACGCTGAGGACGTAGGGATGTGCGGTGTCCAGCCGGTCCGGCGCCGGCTTGGAAATGCCGGCGAAGAAGCCGCCGAGTGGGGACTGCGTGCCCTGCGCGAGGAGCTGTTCGAGCAGACCCCGCTGGTCCATCACCTCGATGCTGCGCACGTGCAGGCCGAGCGCACGAACCACCTTGTTCGGCTCCGCCTCCTTCTCCAGCACGAGCACGCGCACACCGTGCAGCCGCAACTCACAGGCCAGCATCAAGCCGGTCGGTCCGCCGCCAGCAACGATCACGTCGAACATGAAGCCCCGTTCAAAGGTTGTATTTCGGCCAGCTGCTGCGCGCGGTCCGGCGGCGAACATCCGCGAGCGCACGTAGTTCACGAATCCCTGATTTCCGCAGGAACTGGCTTCGGCCGGAGATTCTGCGGGAAGACCGGGGTCTTGCCGCAAGACCCCCAGTGCGTTATACGTTGAAAGTGGAGGGAGTGAATGCTCTCCTTCTATTCACCGCGGACCACTCGTGGACGGATCGGCTTACGGGGGAGAAACTCGGCGGACACGCCTGTCCCGCTCGCGGACGAGCGCATCGAATTCGAAGTGGAGCTTGCGCTACGTGCGCGGCTCCTGGCCTACCTGAACCGTTGCCGCGACCAGTTGGGATAGCGGTCGTCGAGGTCGGCACGCACCTCTTTGAGCAGCCGGCTCGCTCGGGTGGCGTCCTTGAGTCCTGCGGCCAGGACGTCGAGGGTCGGGAGCAGGACCTGGCCGGGCACGCCACGCGCCATCAGGATCTCGGCGGTCCAGCGCAGGAAACCGGCGAACAGCTCCGGCGAGTTCGTGTAGAGCGCGGTGGCCAGGAAGTCGACGATGTGGGCGATGTCCGCGGCCGTGTGATCGAGTTGCTGGCTGGTGTACCGCTTCATCGCCGGCAACCGTTCCATCAGGTCAGCCATGGTCTGCCTGACCAGGGACCGAGCAGTCCGGGCGACCAGCGTGTACTCATGGTCGGCCAGGTGCGGCAGGTCGTCGACCGGCTGGCGGGGCTGAGCAAGCTTCGGCCGCGGCAGTCCACCGGCCAGCAGGTCGGCGGCTCGGCGCGCGTTCGGCGCCCACACGTTGGCGCCGAACATGTGCGCGTACCGGCCGTCGCCGCCGAACGCCGCACCACCGGCGAAGACCGGGATGCCCGCGGCCTGGCAGGCGATGATGGTCGCGTGCGCGGTGGGCAACCGGGTCGCGACCGAGCTGGACAGGGCCACCGCGTCCGGCCCGGCCAGGCGCAGGTGGGCGATCAGGTGCTGGGTCGGGACCGTGGCACCGAGAAAGTCCACCTGCCATCCCCGTAGCCGCAACACTTCCGAAAGCAGCCGCGCGGGCAGCGCGTGCCACTCGCCATCGATGCAGGCCACGGTGATCCGGCCGTGTCGTGGCTCGACGCGAGCGGCCGAGTGACGGGTCAGCGCGGCGATCACTCGGCCGTTGATCGCGGTCGCCGCGTGCTCTTGCGCCACGCTGATCTGGTTGGCCGCCCACTCCAGCCCGACCTTGGCCTGGATCGGGGCGATCACCTCAAGCAGCACGTCCTCGAGGCCAAGGCCGTCGTCCAGCGCGGCGAAGGCGGCACCGACCGCGGCGCGCTCGTCACCAGCCAGGACCGTCTGCCACAACCGGTCGAGCCGATCGGCGGGTGTCATCGCGTGCCCTGCTGCCTGGGCGCCGTGATGGCGACGACAGCTATGTCGTCGTGCTGGTTGTCACCGATCCATTCCGCGGCAAGCATGTGCACGCGTTCCACGATCGCTTCACTGGGCAGGCCGGCACATTCGGCCAACGCGTCCTTCAACCGTCGCTCACCGAAGTACGCGTCGCCCAGCGGGCCGCCTTTCGCCTCCGTGATGCCGTCGGTGTACAGCAGGCACGACTCTCCAGGCGCCAGCCGGACGACAGCGGTGTTCGCTTGAACCGCCGGCAACACGCCGACGAGACAGCCTCGGGTACGAGCTTCCGTCACCGTCCCGTCGTTGCACACGATCAACGGCGGCAGGTGACCGGCGTTGGTCAGTCGTAGCCGGACGTCAGGCCCCTCCCGTACGGCCGAGGCGAACACGAGCGTCGCGAACCGCGTGTCGTGCGAACTCAGCAGGGCACTGTTCAGCATCGCCAGGATCCGCTGATGATCGTGCGCCAACGGCAGCAACGCGCGCAGCGTGTTGCGGATCTTCCCGGTCACGACCGCGGCCTCGAGCCCTTTCCCACACACGTCACCGAGGACGAGGAAGGACTCGCAACCGGCCGTATCCGCCGGGTGCAGGTCGTAGAAGTCGCCGCCGACCCGATCGGTCGCGGCGGACGGCTGGTAACCGCCGGCGAACTCGATGCCGTCCACGTGGTGCAGCTGTGGCGGCACCAGGTCCCGCGCGAGGATCTGGGTGATGCTCGCCTGCTCGGCGTAAAGCCGAGCCACCGCCATCGCCGTGCCCACCCGGCCGGCGAACAACCGGACGAACACTTCCGCGTTCTCACTGAACACCGCGCGGGTGGACTTCCGGAGCAGTACCAACGCGCCCGAAGGCATGCCCTGGCCGGGCAACGGCACCACCACGGCGGACCCGATCGGGCCGAGTCCAGCAGGCACGATCCACTCCGGCACGTCGGCGGCCTCGATCCAGCGCAAGGTCACCGGCGGGAACCACGTCAGCGCGACGTCCAGGCCGGGTACCGACGTCGGGTCGGCGTCGACCGTCTCCCGAACCACTTGCCCGCCACGAACGCACTTGACCGTGGCCAGCGTGGTTCCGTCCGACGGGTGGATGACCACAGCGGCATCGCCAAGGCACTCCGCCGCCAGCTGCGCCGTCACCTCCATACAGCGGTCGAGGTTCATCGACGACAGCAGGTTGGACGCGCGGGCCAGGAACGCCGTGCGTTCCCGCTCCACCTCGAGCAGTCGCTTGGTCGGCTGCTCTGCGGTTTCGTCGAGCAGCCACCAAGCCACGGTGTCGCCCCGCGTGGTCGTGTGCACCGGGAAACCGCGCCCGGCAATCCGCCCGCGGACCGACCGCCGTGCGACCGCCCGACGTGCCTCCGCAAGCCAAGACGCCACCCCGTCGTCCAGGGGTAGACCCGTGCGGGCGGCGGAGGCCACCAGGTCAGCGACCTCGTCCAGCTCCAGCAGATTTCCGTTCGAGCCCGCGGCAATGATCGGGGAGGGGACTATGACCGGGGATGGCGCATCCAGCATCGGCGAGCCGTATTCGCCGTCGGCCAGTCGCCTCGAACGCTCTTCCGATGTGCTCACAACAGCGCCCGCGATTCCCTTGCCAGCCGGTTGGTCACGCAACCAGCCGCACGCTACCCATTCCAGAACCGGACGTAAGCCTCAAAGTAGGCCAATGGCCAAAGTTGGCCATCATGACCAGAGGAAGCAGCGAACGTGTCCCGGCACGGCTCCCCGAACGCCGATGCGGCGGGATCAGTCCTTGCGCAGCAACAGGAACACGCTCGGGCCGAAGAAGGTCCGGGCCAGCACCCGCTGGCAGGCGACCTCGGCCGCCACGTGAACCCGGTGCGACAGCACCTTCTTCAGGGCGGCGCTGCGCAGGTTGGACACCGAGAGCATGCGTTCGGTCCGGAGGCCGGCCCGGGCCAACTGCTCGATGACCGTGTACGGGTTGTGGTTGACGAAGGCGATCTCCTCGTCGTGCCGGTTCTGCGGTGACCGAATGTCCACCGGCAGGTGCGGGATCCGTTGCCCCTTCAGCAGATACCGCACGCGGTTGCGGGCGTGCGCCAGGTTGGCCACTTCGATCACGGCGACGCCGCCGGGCCGCAGCACGCGGGCGATCTCGGCGAACTCGGCGCCGGGTTCGGGGATGTGGTGCATCACCCGGATCATCGTCAGCAGGTCCAGCGAACCGTCCTCGAACGCCAGCCCGTCGGCCTGCATCTGGCGGCGCTCGATGCGGGGGTGGTCGGCCAGGAAGGTCTCGGCGATGTCCAACTGCCGGCTGCTCGGCTCGGCCAGGGTCACGTGATCGGCGAACTCCTGCAACAGCACGCACAGCCGGCCATAGCCGCCACCGACATCGGCCGCGTGACCGAAACGCCGGCCGTGCAGCAGCCGGCGGATCGCGGCCTGCTCCGCCGCGTTCTCGTAGTCACGGCCGTCCCAGTAACGCAGATAGTCGTGCGCCGGAGCGTCGTAGAAATCGGCTCGCTTGCTCACGTTATTCCCCCTTGCCCTCTGTGGCTCCTAGGACGTGCACCCGTTCGAAACGGATGCCCCGCTTGACCTAACCGTTACCTATGTCGGGTTTGGTGGCACGGCGGCGCCGGCCAGGACCACGGCGCACCGGGCGGGACTTCCATCGACGCGAACAGAATCACCGTGCCGCGCAGGCGTGGGCGGGGGGCGGGGCGGGGGCGGGGGCGGGGGCGGGGGCGGGGGCGGGGGGCAACTATCGGATTCCCTTGGAAAGGAACAAGAATTGCCCAAAAAACAGTAGCCGGAACTACTTCGTGGCGCGCAAGAGAACGGCCCTCGACGGTGAGCCGAGGGCCATTGGGTGGAGCAGGCACGGGTTTTACCTGACGGCTTCGCGGGCGCGAAGGTCCTTGCGGAGGATCTTGCCGGAGGCGGATTTGGGGATGGCGTCGAGGAATTCGACCACACGGACCTTCTTGTGGGGGGCCACGCGATCGGCGACGAAGGTCATGACGTCGTCGGCGGTGAGGGAAGAGGAGGGTTGGGGGACGACGAAGGCCTTGGGGACCTCCTCGCCCTCGTCGTCACGGACGCCGATGACGGCGGCGTCGGCGATCTGGGGGTGGGTGAGCAAAAGGGCCTCGAGTTCGGCGGGAGGAACCTGATAGCCCTTGTACTTGATGAGTTCCTTGACCCGGTCGACGATGCTGACGACGCCGTGCTCGTCGATGACGGCGACGTCGCCGGTGTGGAGGAAGCCGTCGGAGTCGAGGGTGGCGGCGGTGGCCTCGGGATTGTTCAGGTAGCCCTTCATGACGTTGGGCCCCTTGCACCAGAGCTCGCCCCGCTCGCCGACGCCGAGTTCCTCGCCGGTGGCCAGGTCGACGATCTTGTTCTCCATGTTGGGCACGATCAGGCCGACGGTGCCGATGGCGATGTCGTCGCGCTCGTCGGGAATGGTGTGGCTGACGGGGCTCATCTCGGTCATGCCGTAGCCCTGCTTGACCTTGCAGCCGAGGCGCTTGTGCACGGCCTCGGCCAGCTCCTCGTCCAGGGGTGCGGCGCCGGAGAAGAGGACCTTCATGGCGGACAGGTCATAGGAGTCGACCATGGGGTGCTTGGCGAGGGCGACGGCAACGGGCGGCGCGATGTAGACGCGGTCGGTGCGGTGTTCGGCGATGACCCGGAGGAACTCGGCCAGATCGAACTTGAGCATGGTGACGACGGTGGCGCCGATGGCGAGCGCGTGGTTGAGGGTGACCTGCATGCCGTAGATGTGGAAGAACGGCAGCACGGCCAGCACCCGGTTGACGTTCGCGGTGTCCATCATGGCGTCGGTCTGCACGATGTTGGCGACCAGAGCGCGGTGGGTGAGCATGACGCCCTTGGCCCGCCCGGTGGTGCCGGAGGAATACGGCAGCACGGCGAGGTCTTCGGCGGTGTCGAAGGAGATCGACGGCGCGGGGGCGGTGCTGGCGAGCAGGTCGGAGAGGCTGGTGTGGCCGTCGGCCTTGTCGAACACGAACACGTCGGTGATGCCGGCGAGCTTGGCGGCGGCACCGGCCCGGTCGAGGAAGGCGGAGACGGTGAACAGCATCTTCGCGCCGGCATCGGTGAGCTGGCCGGCGACTTCCTCGGCGGTGTAGAGGGCGTTCGCGGTGGTGGCGACGGCGCCGGCGCGGAGGATGCCGTGCAGGGTGATGGCGTACGCGGGCGTGTTGGGGGCGAAAACGCCGATGACGTCGCCCTTGCGCACACCCCGTTCGGCGAGGGCGGCGGCGAGGCGGTCGACGGCGGCGGCGAACTCGGCGTAGGTGATGGTCAGGCCGCTGATGCCGTCGATGAGCGCGGGTCGGTCGGCCTTCTCGGACAGGCCCCGGAAGATCAGCTCGTGCACCGGCTGATCGGGGATCTCGACCTCGGGGTAGGAACTACGAAAGACCATGGCGACCTGCCTTGCTCGCTCGGTACCTGCGACCCAGTGGACCTAACCACGCCGCAAGGGGGGTGAGCGAGTCCACACGCGAGTCGCCAGGCATGTTGTTCCCGCAAGGACTGCCGTTACGACACCCCATCGTGATTCACTCTTATGGAGTAGCAAATCTACTTGTGGTGGGCATTATCGGTCTGCGAAGTTGTCTTCGCCCACCGGATCGGCTCTCACACTCCCCGATCCGGCGAGTCCAGAGCGGTTCGTCCCCCCGTCGAACCGCCGACCCGCTTCGGCCCCCTGCGGCACCCCCTCGCCCAGGACCGCCGCCGCGGCGGGTGAATTGACGTGGGACGGCCCGGGGCCTCGACTCCCCTTCGACCCGGGACCGTCCCACGGTTCACCACTCAGGGCGCGGCCTGCGGCCGGGCCTTTCGACGCCGGAAATACACATACACCGCGGCGGCGGGAATGCCGATCACCAGCAGGAACGGCAACAAAGCGCCCAAGCCGACGCCGATTCCGTTGAGGGTGGCGAGCAATGCGTGCCAACCGGCCCCGAGGGCGCTGAGGAAGCTCGCCTGGTCCTCGGGCGGTGGCGCCGGCGCGTCCGTCTTGCTCACGTCGACGGTGATGGTGGACATCGCGACCTGCGCGGCGAGGGCGTCATGGCGCTGTTCGAGGGATTCGAGGTCGGCCTCGCGCTTGGTCAGCTCGCTCTCGAGTTGGGTGATGTCGCTGAGTGACGTCGCCTTGTCCATCAGGGCCCGCACCCGGTCGACGCTGGCACGCTGCGTGGCCAACCGGCTGGTGACGTCGACCATCTCGTCGGTGACGTCCTCGGCGTGCTCGGCCCGCGAGGTGACGGTGCCGTAAGAGCCGATCTTGTCGAGCACCGACTCCAGCTTGTCGGCCGGCACCTTCAAGGTGAGGGTGCCGTGGTCGGCGCCGGAGTTCTCGTCGCTGGAGTAGCCGCCGGCGTCGGTGGCGGCCTTGCGAATGCCGGTGACGGCGTCGCTGACGGTCTTCGCCGTGAGATTGATCGTCGCGGTGCGGACGATCTGCCGGCCGTTGTCGGCGGGTATCGGTTTGGACTGGCCGCCGGTCTGGGAACCGGTGGCCTGCGGCGCCTTGGCCGAGTCGGCGCTGTTCGAGTTGCCCGAGCCGCCGGGAGCGGCAGCGCCCGGGACAGCGGCGGACATCCCGGCGCTGTTCGCTCCGGACGAGCATCCCGCGAGCAATGCGCCCGCGACGGCGACAACGGCCAGTGTTCTTCGGGTACGTGACATCCCTGCGCCTCCCCTTCTCGGATTCGCCCGGAGGACGGGAGAAGGCAGGCGGGACGTTGCGGTCAGAACGTCACGATCAGGACTCGTCCGCCACGGCCGGCTTGTCGCCGGCGGAGCCGACCAGGTGTTGGAAGGCGCTGAGGTTGGCCAGGGACTCGCCGCGGGAGACCCGCCAGTCCCATTCCCGCCGGATGGCGCCGGCAAAGCCGATCTCCAGCAACGGGTTGAAGTCGCCGTCGGCGGCTTCGAGGACCTGGCCGAGGAGGCGGTCGAGTTCGTCGGGGGTGACGGCGTGCAGGCCGATCCGGCCGACGAGGTAGATGTCGCCCCGATCATCGAGCGTGTAGTGCACGCCGTAGAGACGGGCGTTGCGGCGCAACAGGAATCGGTAGACGTCCTCGAAGGCCTCGTCGGGTTTGCGGCAGACGAAGGCCTCGACGAGCAGGGCGTGGTCGGTGACGATCAGCCAGCAGTTGGTCTGCAGCTTCTTGGTGCCGGGCAGCGTCAGGAAGTACCGGCCGGGGCCCCGCCGGTCGTACTTGATCTCGCTGTCCCGCAGCGCCCCGGCGATCAGGCCGTCCAGCTCGTCCAGCGTGGCGGTCACACCGTCACCTCCCGTCGTCGCACCTCCGACAGGAAATCACGTCGAGCGTCGGCGTACCCGTCCAGGAGCGCATCGGTGGTGCGGTCCCACGAGAACCGCCGGGCATGGCCGACGGCGTTGCGCGCGAACTCCTCGCGTAACGAGGGATGCAGGGCGACGTCGCCGAGCACACGAGCCCAGTTCGCGGGGTTGTGGTCGCCGACGAGACGGCCGGTGACGTCGTCGACGACGGCGATGGGCAGGCCGCCGACGGCAGCGGCGACGACGGGGGTGCCGCAAGCCTGGGCCTCAAGGGCGACGAGGCCGAAGGACTCGTTGTGGCTGGGCACGGCGACGACGTCGGCGGCCCGGTACACCTGGGCCAACGCCTCGCCCCGCTGCGGCGGCATGAAGCGAACGACGTCGAGGATGCCCAGTTCGACGGCCAACTCCTGCAAAGCCTTCGGCTGCTCAAGGCCCGAACCGGAGGGGCCGCCGACCACGACGACTACCAGCCGCGAGCGCAGTTCGGGCTGCGAGACGAGCAACGAGGCGGCGGCGCGAAGCAGCACATCGGGGGCCTTCAACGGCTGGATCCGGCCGACGAAGGTCAGCACGATGGCGTCCAACGGCAGGTCGAGCGCCACCCGAGCGGCGGCCTGGCTGCCGGGGGCGAACCGGCCGAGGTCGACCCCCGGCGGCACGGTCAGCACCTTGGTCGGATCGGCGTCGTAGAGCGACACCAGCTCGCCGGCCTCGACGTCGGTGTTGGCAACCAGCCGGTCCGCCTCGGCGACCACCTGTTCCTCGCCGATGACCCGCATCCGCGGCTCGGGGGTGTCACCCTCGGCCAGCGCGGCGTTCTTGACCTTGGCCAGGGTGTGGGCGGTGTGCACCAGCGGCACGCCCCAGCGTTCACGGGCGAGCCAGCCGACCTGGCCGGACAGCCAGTAGTGGGAGTGGACGACGTCGTAGTAGCCGGGCTCGTGGTGGGCCTCGGCCCGCAGGACACCGGCGGTGAAGGCGCAGAGCTGGCCGGGCAGCTCGTCCTTGGCCAGGCCCTCGAAGGGCCCGGCGACGATGTGCCGGACGGTGACCCCGGGCGCCAGCTCGGCGACGGGCGGCAGGTCGGAGGAGGTGGCGCGGGTGAACACCTCGACGGCGATGCCCCGGTCGGCCATCCGCTTGGCCGTCTGGGCGATGTAGACGTTCATGCCGCCGGCGTCGCCGGTGCCCGGCTGTTCCAGCGGCGACGTGTGCACGGACAGCACCGCCACCCGGCGCGGGGAACGCTTCGGAGTCACGTCAGGATCCTGCCTTCGTCGTCATCACGGACTGCGCGAAAGTGACCAGGTCGGCGGTGAAATCCTCGACACATTCCACGAAGGGCATATGCCCGATGCCCTCGTACCAGCGGGTCCGGGCCCCGGGGATGAGGCCGGCGGCGTACTCGGTGGCACGCGGGTCCACGACGGCGTCGGCGGTGCCGTGGACCAGCAGAGTCGGGACGTCGATCGAGCGCAGCAGCTCGGCGTTGTCGACGTCGCGCTGGAACATCGCCGCCCGCACGTGCGGGGGCACGCTCAGCGGCACGGAAAGCCCGGCTTGCAGCGCCGCACCGGTCAGCGGAGTCCCGGTCATGTGACGGGTCAGCTCCAGCAGAGCCGGCACGGCGACGTCGGCGTCCTCGGACAGCGCCGCCGGCAGGGCGGCCCGCATGGCCGGCCCGACGCGGCCGCCGGGGTGGCCACGCCCGATCTCGGTGATGGCGCCGACGAGCACGATCCCGGCCACCCCGGCGGTCCCGTGCCGACGCAGGTAGTCGGTGATGACGAGCCCGCCGTACGACCAGCCCACGAGCACCGCCGGGGCGCCGACGACGTCGAGGACCGCGGCGACGTCGCCGGCCCAGGTTTCCGCGTCGTGATAGCCGGCGGCCGGCCGGTCGGAGTCGCCGTGACCGCGAAGGTCCACGGCAAACGTTCGCAACCGGCCGGCCCCGACATCGCCCCAGCTACTCGCCGCCGCCGACCAGCCGTGGATCAGCACCACAGGTGGCGCGTCCGCCGGCCCCGACACGTAACAGGCGAGTTCGGTCCCGTCCGCAGCCGTCACCCTCACAACGGGGTCAACGTCCCGGGTGCGGCGAGTTCTTCCCGAACGCTCAGCGCAGCGCGGACAGGCCCTGCCACTGCTCCCAGCTCATGGCCCAGTCGTAGAGGTCGCCGTCGGCGGCCGACAGGGCCACGTCGGAGCCGGTGACCTCGACGGGGTCCCCGTACATGGCGGTGCCGAAGTAGGCCTGGGCGTCGGCGGTCGACAGGTTGACGCAGCCGTGGGTGACGTTGTTGTTGCCCTGGTCGCCGACGGTGTTGGGGTTGGCGTGGATGAACTCGCCGTTGTTGGAGATCCGCACCGCCCAGCGCTCGTGGGCGTGCTCGTAGTACGGCGGGTTGGACATGTCCTTGTCCTGCCACTTCTCCGTCACCACGTGGGTGCCGGACCGGGTCACCCGGTCCTGGCTGGCGCCGGAGCCCATGCTGGCGTCGTAGGTGGCGACGACGTTGCCGTCCCGGATCACGGTCATCTTGTGCGAGTTCACGTCGGCCTTGACGATCTGCGACCGGCCGATGGTGAAGCCCAGGGTCAGGTCCGCCTTGCCGTAGTTGTTGTTGCCGTAGGGCACGCCGTACAGGTGGGCGCTGACGTTGATCTTGCTGCCGGGCTTCCAGTACTCCTTGGTGCGGTAGTGGATCCGGGAGCCCTGGTCGTTGTCGGGCAGCCAGCCCCACGAGCCGGTGTTGGGCTGGTCGGACTGCACGGTCAGCGCCTTCTCCACCGCGGCCCGGGCCTTGTCGTCGACGTGCCCGGCGAACTGCAGGATGATCGGCGCCGCGACGCCGACCTGCGCGCCGTCGTCGAGGTTGAGCGAGCCGCGCATCAGGGTGCCCGGGGCGACGGTGCTGAAGCTGCCGTGCAGCGGGGTGGGCTTGCCGTCGGCGTTGACCGCCTGCGCGTCGTACGTGTACGTCTGCCCGAAGTCCAGGTGGCCGGTGTTGGTCCAGGTCTTGTTGTCGGCGGAGGGCTTGCCCTCGACGGCCTTGCCGGTGGCGTCGACCAGCTTGACGTCCTTGATGGTGCCGCCGTCGGCGGTGAGGGTCACCGGCGTGTTCACGGTGACGTCCTTGGCCCCGTTGGCCGGCGCGCCGGCCAGCTTGGCGGCGGGTGCGGGCGGCTTGGTCGACGTCGAGCCGATGGCCGACAAACCGCCGCCGCCGGAACAGCCCGCCAGCACCAGCGCCGCCGCGACCACCAACCCCGCCTTCACTCGAGTCCCCGTAACCACCATTGCCTCCTACGTTGCTCCCCTTCTTGACGACGTCTGACCAGGTGAATCAGAGCCTGTGAGGTTGCTCACCGGCCACCGGTGGCGGCCCACCGCGGACAGGGGGAAGGATCGGTGCCGTGAGCACCCAGTCCCCCATCGCAGTTGTCACCGGAGCGAGCTCCGGCATCGGCGAGGCAACCGCCCGCCGCCTTGCCGCCGAGGGCTTCCACGTCGTGCTCGGCGCGCGGCGGTTCGAACGGATCAAGGCGATCGCCGCCGAGATCGACGGTACGCCGCTCGCGCTGGACGTGACGGACATCGAGTCCGTGACGGCGTTCACCGACCAGATCGCCGCGGCCAACGTCCTGGTGAACAACGCGGGCGGGGCGTTCGGCCTGGAACGGATCGACGCCGCCGACGAGGACAACTGGCGCCGCATGTGGGAAACCAACGTGATCGGCACGCTGCGGCTGACGAAAGCCTTGCTGCCCAAGCTGATCGCTTCCGGCAACGGCCACGTGGTGACGGTCACGTCGATCGCGGCGCAGGAGGTCTACGACGGCGGCGCCGGCTACACCTCGGCCAAGCACGCGCAGTCGGCGCTGCACCGCACGTTGCGCACCGAGGAACTGGGCCAACCGGTCCGGTTCACCGAGATCCTGCCCGGCATGGTCGAGACGGAGTTCTCGGTCGTGCGCTTCGACGGCGACGCCGAGCGGGCCGCGAACGTCTACCAGGGCCTGCAGCCGTTGGTGGCCGACGACGTCGCGGACGTCATCGCGTTCGCGGTGACCCGGCCGCCGCACGTCAACCTCGACCAGATCGTCATGAAGCCGCGGGCACAGGCCTCGGCCACGCGGGCGCACCGGGACTAGGTCGTGTTTCAAAGGTCAGGGGCCATACAGATGATCACGTCGGCGTGTCGGTGATCAGATAAGGGAGGTCTCCGGTAGACGGGTTAGCGACCAAGCAAACCTGAAACACCGGAGACCTCGTGCCCAGCGTAGCGGCCACGGGGCGGTTCGATCTGACCGACGCGCAGTGGGCGGTGCTGCAACCGCTGCTGCCCGTCGGTGTGAAGCCGGGCCGCCCGCCGAAATGGACCAAGCGACAACTCATCGACGGGATCCGCTGGCGGGTCCGGGTCGGCGCGCCGTGGCGGGACGTGCCGCCGGTCTACGGTCCTTGGCAGACCGTGTACGGGTTGTTCCGCCGCTGGCAGCGGGCCGGGATCTGGCAGCGCATCCTGACCGTGTTGCAGACCCACGCCGACGCCGCGGGGCTGATCAGTTGGGATGTGAGCGTGGATTCCACGATCGCGCGGGCGCATCAGCATGCGGCGGGTGCGCGGAAAAGGGGGATCTGCAGGTCGAACCGCCGAGTAGCGAGACGGGCGGTGTCGAGCTGGACGATCACGGGCTGGGCCGGTCCCGGGGCGGGTGGACCACCAAGCTGCACCTGGCCTGCGAGCAGCGGCGTAAGCCGTTGGCGCTGGTGGTGACCGCGGGCCAGCGTGGGGACAGCCCGCAGTTCACGGTGGTGCTCGGGCAGATTCGGGTGCCCCGGCTGGGGGCGGGACGGGCGCGGTGTCGGCCGGATCGGGTGTTAGCGGACAAGGCCTACAGCTCGCGGGCGAACCGGGGTTATCTGCGTCGGCGTGGGATCAAGGCGACCATCGCCCAGCCTCGTGACCAGGCCGCCCACCGCCGTGCCAAGGGGTCACGGGGTGGGCGGCCGCCGGCGTTTGATGCGGAGGTCTACAAGCAGCGTCATGCCGTGGAGTGCGGGATCAGCCTGCTCAAACAGCATCGGGCGGTGGCCACGCGCTATGACAAGCTGGCTGTGCGATATCAGGCCACGGTCACCATCGCAGCGATCAACGTCTGGCTACGCCGCATCTGAAACACGACCTAGTCGGTGATCAGGTCGACGTCCAGCTCGTCGAGGACCTTCCCGATGGGGCTGGCGAAAGCGACCGTGCCCAGGGTGTTGCCGGCCACGTAGAGGCCGACCACCCGGTTGTCGGGATCGACTACGGCGGCGCCGGAATCGCCGTAGTCGCCCATCACCCTGCCGCCGACGGCCTCGATCCGCACCTGGTCGCGCAGCACCCGCACGCCGAGCCCGTCGCGGTAGTCCAGCACGATCGTGGCGTCGACGGACGTGATGCGGCCCGTCGTCAATCCGGTGGTACGACCGCGTTTGCGCACAACGGTTCCCCGCGCGGCGGGTGACGTTCCCGTCACCGCGCCAACGTCCACAATGGATGGACGGTACGAGCGCCCAGCCGCCAGCAACACCGCCGCCCCGTCGACGGAACCGGACAGCGCCGCCCGGCACAGGGTTCCCACGACGTCGTCCGGACTGGCACCGCTGTCCACACGGGACGGATGCACCATCTCGTCGCCGACGGACCACGCGTCGTCCACGCACGCGGCGTGAAACGTGGTCAGCCCCATGACATGCCCGTTGCCGGCGCGGTCGGTCACCAACGCGCCCAGGGTCCCGACGATGGCGTACTCGCCGGCACGCGGCGCATCCGGCGGCGCGAGCACAACCGTCCGCCATGGCCCCATGCTGATGCCGCCGAGCACTTGACGATGTCGCTCCGCACCACGAGCCGGCGGAAAGTCCGCATCCAGCAGGGCGCGGTGCAGCACGATGTCATCGGCGACGACGTCCGTCGCGATGCCGTCGATCTCCGCCGGCACCAGGTCGGCCGGCCGCAGCCGGGCCGCCAGGTACTTGTGCCGGACGTACACGACGATGCCGATCTGACCGGTCCGTCGGCCCGCGGTGACCTTCTCCCCGATGTCGACGCCGACAACTCCCCGCCGGGACAGCAGATCGACCTCGACGCGCCGCTTGACCGGACGTATCCCGGCCCGAATCAACTCGTCCGCGCTGGTCATGGCGACCTCCTCCGCGCGCGTTCCCCCTACCACACATGAAAACACGCGGGGTGAGTGTCAGATGACTCATTGTCACTCGTTCAGCGGCGGCCGAACGGGTTGTTCCTGGTCAGAGCCGGCAGCCGACCATCACGGGCTCGGCCTGCAGCCGCACGCCGAACGCCGCCAGCACGCCGTCGCGCACCTCGCGGGCGAGTTCCAGCAGGTCGGCGGTGGAGGCCTCGCCGCGGTTGGTCAGGGCCAGCGTGTGCTTGCCGGACAGCGACACCCGGCCGTCGGCGGCCAGGTGGCCCCGGCCGAAGCCGGCCCGTTCGATCAGCCACGCCGCCGACAGCTTGGTCCGCCCCGGACCGCCCGGGTACTGCGGCACCACCGCGTCCGCGCCGACCCGCTCCCCGATCTTGGCCAGCACGCCCGGCAGCTCCGCGTCGTCGACGATCGGGTTGGTGAAGAACGACCCCGCGCTCCACGTGTCGTGGTCGTCGGCGTCCAGCACCATGCCCTTGCCGCGACGCAGCTCCAGCACGGCCTGGCGGGCGTCCGCCACGGGCACCCGGGCCCCCAGCTCGACGCCGAGAACGCGGGCCAGTTCGGCGTACCGGATCGGGGCCGACCGGCCGCCGTCCTGCAGGGCGAAGCGCGCGCGCAGCACCACGGCGGAGTCGGTGCCCTTCAGCACGCTCGACCGGTAGGTCAGTCCCAGGTCCTCGGCCTGCACCTGGTGCACCCGGCCGCTGCGGCGGTCGAGCAGGTCGACGGAGGTCAGCAGGTCGGCGATCTCCACGCCGTACGCGCCGACGTTCTGCACCGGCGTCGCGCCGACCTGGCCGGGGATGCCGGACAGGCACTCCAGCCCGCCGAGGCCCTGCTCGACGGAGAACGCGACCGTGCGGTCCCAGTCCTCGCCGGCCTCGATGGTCAGCTCGACCCGCCCGTCGGCCAGCCGGTCGAACGACCGCCCCTCGGTCGCGATGTGCACGACCAGGCCCCCGAAGCCCTCGTCCGCGATCACCAGGTTGGAGCCGCCGCCGAGCACCAGCAGCGGCTCGCCGGCCTGGTCGGCGGCCCGCACCGCGTCGACGACGTCGGATGCGCTGGTGGCCGGCAGGAAACGGGCAGCCGGACCGCCCAGTCGCAGCGTCGTGTGCCCGCTCAGCGGGACGGACGTGCGAACCTCGGTGCTGGACAGGGGGGTGGTCACGGACGTCAACGGTAGCCTCCGCGACATGGCACGCCGCATTGAGCACCAGGCGACTACCCGGTGGACCGCCGACGAGGTCCACGCCGCCCTGGTGGATCCGACCTACCTGCGCGACCGCTTGAGCAAGCTCGGCGGCACCGACGCCACCCTGCTGGAGCACCAGGTCGACGGGGAGAAAGTGAGCCTGCGACTGCGGCACGGCGTGCCGGCCAGCGAGCTGCCGTCGGCGGTCCGAGCCTTCCTCAAGGGCGACCTCGTGATCGAGCGCACGGAGGAGTGGGACCGCAACGGCGACGGCGGCTGGCTGGGCCGCGTCCAGGCCGGCATCCCGGGTGTCCCAGGTCACATCAAGGGCGCGATGCGGCTGTCCGACGAGGCCGGCGGCGGCAGCACCATGCTGATGCGCGGCGAGGTGGCGGTGAACATCCCGTTCGTCGGCGGCAAGGTCGAGGAGGTCGTCTCCGGCCAGATCGTGAAGCTGCTGACCCGGGAGTTCGAGCACACCACCGAGTGGCTGGACACGCACCAGAACTGATGGCCAAGCAACCACGGCTGGCGGCCGGCCGCGCCCGCGCACTCGGGCTGCCGACCCGCGGCACCACCAACCCGAACCGGCTGCGCCGCGTCGACCGCTGGATGGTCGGCAACGCCGCCGTCAGGGAAGCGCTGGGGCCCGGAGCTCTGGTGGTGGACCTCGGCTACGGGGCGACGCCGGTGACGACCGTCGAGATGGCGGCGCGGCTCCGGGCCGTGCGCCCCGACCTTTGCATGGTCGGCCTTGAGCTGGATCAGGAACGGGTCGCGGCCGCCGAGCACGCCGCCGATCCGCCGCTGCTGACGTTCCGACGCGGCGGCTTCGAGCTCGCCGGTCTCCGCCCGGCGCTGGTGCGGGCGTTCAACGTGCTGCGGCAGTACTCGGAGGCCGACGCGTCGCAGGCGTGGGACGGCCTGCGCGGCCGGCTCGCGCCCGGCGGGCTGCTGGTCGAGGGCACGTGCGACGAGATCGGCCGGCGGTGCTGCTGGGTGCTGCTCGACGAGTCCGGCCCGCTGACGTTCACGATCGCGTGCAAGCCATCCGACATCGCGACCCCCTCGGACGTCGCCGAGCGCCTGCCCAAGGCCCTGATCCACCGCAACGTGCCGGGCGAACGGGTGCACGACCTGCTCACTGCCCTGGACGACTGCTGGGCGACCGCCGCGCCGTACGCGCCGTTCGGGCCTCGGGCCCGCTGGGTCGAGACATGCCGGCTGCTGGCCGGGCGTGGCTGGCCGGTGCTGGACGACCGCCGGCGCTGGCGGCTCGGTGAGATCACCCTGCCCTGGTCGGCGGTGGCGCCGGCGGGCTGACGTCCTGCCGGCGCCGGCCGCCGGCCGGTCGCTTCTGGCCTCCTTCACAGCCCCGTGATCTCTGTCAGAATCACGGGCTGTGTCCTCCACCGAACGCCGCTACGTGATCAGCCTCGGCTGCCCCGACCGCACCGGCATCGTCGCCAAGATCGCCGGCTTCCTGACGGAGTTCGGCGGATGGATCGTGGAGGCCGCCTACCACACGGATCCGACCACGAACTGGTTCTTCACCCGGCAGGAGGTGCTGGCCTCGTCGCTGCCGTTCGACGTGCGGGAGTTGTCCGCGCGGTTCGCGGGAGTGGCGCGGGAGCTGGGGCCGAGGGCGGACTGGCGGGTCACCGACACGGGTGAACGCAAGCGCGCGGTGATCCTCGTGTCGAAGGAGGGCCACTGCCTGTACGACCTGCTCGGCCGGGTGGCCTCCGGCGAGCTGGACGTGGACGTCACGTCGGTGATCGGCAACCACAAGGACCTCGCCGGCATCACGGAGGCGCACGGCATCCCGTTCCACCACGTTCCGTTCCCGGTCGGCGACCCGGAGAGCAAGGCGGGGGCGTTCGCCCAGCTGCGCCAGCTGGTGGACGGCCACCAGCCGCACGCCATCGTGCTGGCCCGGTTCATGCAGGTCCTGCCGAACGAGCTGTGCATGGCGTGGGCGGGCCGCGCGGTGAACATCCACCACAGTTTCCTGCCGTCCTTCGTCGGCGCGCGGCCGTACCACCAGGCCCACGCCCGCGGCGTGAAGCTGGTCGGCGCGACCTGCCACTACGTGACCGCCGAGCTGGACGCGGGGCCGATCATCGAGCAGGACGTGATCCGGGTCAGCCACAGCGACTCCGACCGGGACATGGTCCGCAAGGGCCGGGACATCGAGAAGATCGTGCTGGCCCGCGGGCTGCGCTGGCACCTGGAGGACCGGGTCCTGGTGCACGGCAACCGCACGGTCGTTTTTTGATCGGCGCGGGCTAGCCGGCGAGGCCCTCGATCACCTCGGCGCCGGCCAGCTTGGCCAGCAGGTCGCCGGGCACGAGCAGCTTGCCGCCGCGAATGCCGCTGCCGATGACCAGCTCGGGCGCGGCGGCCACGCGGGCGTCCAGCAGCAGCGGCCAGCCGGCGGGGAGTCCGATCGGCGTGATGCCGCCGTACTGCATGCCGGTCAGGCCGACGGCGTCGTCCATCGGCGCGAACGACGCCTTGCGGACGTCGAGGCGGCGCTTGACCACGCCGTTCACGTCGGCCCGCGTCGTCGCCAGCACCATGCACGCGGCGTGGCGCAGCTCGCCGGCGCGTTTGCCGGCGACGACCACGCAGTTCGCCGACGCCTCCAGCGGCGAGCCGTAGTGCTCGCAGAACGCCGCCGTGTCGGCCAGTTCGGGGTCGATCTCCGTCACGCCGATGCGGTCGACGTCGGCGGCGTCCATCGCCCGGATCGCGGCCAGCACCGGCTCGGCCACCAGTTCCGGCCGGGACAGGACGGGTTCCACGTGCAAGGTGCCGGCAATGCTCCACTGCGCCATGGCGTCACATTAGCCAGCGAAGAAGTCGACGAGCAGGGACCTGACCTCGCGACGATGCGTGAGCAGCGGCGCGGGCGAGTCGATGAGCTCCAGCCGGCCGTTCGGCAGCGCCGCCGCGACATCGCGGGCGACCTGCTCGGGATGCAGCGGATCGCCGACGGCGCCGATCACCAGCACCGACGCGCCGACGTTTCGCAGCAAAGCCGCGTCGTTCGTCGGCACCTGTTCCGGCAGCGTCCGGAGAGCGCCGCCGAGTCGGAGCAACGCGTCGACCCGGCTGGAAATGTGCTCCCCGACGGCAACGCCGTCCGGTACCTCGGCGGCGACCAACCGACGCAAGCCGTCCACGTCACCGGCCTCGACGGCGTCGGCGAGCTGCTCGAACGCCCACATCGCCGGCGTCGCGCGCGGCTTGTCCAACGCAGCTGGCAACAGCAGGGCGATGCGATCGAAGCGATCGGGCCGCCGGGTCAGCAACGCGGTCAGGCCGCCGGCTCCCATCGACACGCCGACCGCGCGCGTGGCATCGACCTCGTCGGCGACGCGCTCCAGATCCGCGCTGATCGTCCGGTACGTCCAGTAGCCGGCGGGCGCGTCCGCCGCGTCCCCGTGCGAGGGGAACGTGACGACAACTCTCGTGCCGGACAATCCGGATGCGGGGATGCGCGCCTCGCCGGGAGTCGCGCCGAGACCGGGCGCCACCAGCGTGACCGGCACATCCCGGCCGTGGCCCTGCCAGCGCAGACCACTCGGCAGCGAACCGGTCACCACCGGTTGCCGCGCTGGACCTCGTTCAGCTTCGGCCGCACGTCGACGATGTAGACCAGCACCGCGACCAGCGCCGCCATCCACAGGATGAAGGTGCTGCCCTGCGGGCGGAACAGGTAGAGCGCGGCCAGGCCGCCGCCGGTGATCAGCGACCAGGCCAGCTTGGTCATGCGGTCCGCCGCCGTGTAGGCGTCCGCGCGCTGGACCAGCGCATGCAGGAACGCGAAGGCGCCGACCGGCATGCCTGCGCACCAGATCGCGAACAGGATCCAGTAGTCGAGCCCGTACGTCACGAACCCACCCTACGTCCCGGAGGCGACACACGGGAATGCCGGGGCGCACCCGTCGTGGGCGTGCCCCGGCAGTCCTCGGTGAATCAGCTCTCGGTGGTCTCGGCCGGCTTCTCGGCGGCCGGCTTGCGCGGCGCGGAGGCCTTGTTGGCGGCCTTGCGGGTCACGCTGCGGGTCTCCGCGGCGACCTCGCCACCGGCGTCGACGACGGCCTCGGCGATGTTCTCGGCCGCGTCCTCGATGTCCTCGGCGGCCTTCTCGCCGGCCGAGCGGGTGCGGCGGGCGATGTTGCCCAGCACGTCGTCGGCGCGGTGCTGCAGGTCGCCGACCTGCTCCAGCACGACCTTGACCTGCGGCTGCTCACGCAGCTTCTCCAGCGTCTCCTCGCCGTGCTCGGCCAGGTAGCTGTACAGGTTGGAGGCGGCGGTGGTGTAGGTGTCGAGCAGCTTGCGCAGCTCGGACGGGTCCAGCTTCTCGCGCAGGCCCGGCAGGTCCTCGACGGCGCCGCGGGCGGCCTCGGCGCGCTCGTTGACCTGGGTGCGGGCCTTGGTCAGCGCCTCGGTCAGCGCCTTGCCGGCGAGGTCGCCGGCGCCGAGCGCGGCCAGCAGCGGCGTCTTGGCCTGCTCCAGGACGGCGGTCAGGGCGGCGGAGACCTGCTCGCCCGCCTTGCGGACGTCCTCGGTGGTGGGAAGGGTCGGCATCTGGATCACTCCTCGGTGTCCTCGGTTGCGTCGGCGGGGCGCTTGCTGGCGTTCTCCCGCCGAAAGGTCTCGTAGACGTCGAGCAGCACCTGTTTCTGCCGCTCGGTGAGCTCGGGGTCGGCCAGCACGGCGTCCACCACCGCGCCGCCGACGCGTTGCTCCAGGATTCCGGCCTGCACGTACAGTGCCTCGGCCGAGATCCGCAGCCCCTTGGCGATCTGTTGCAGGATCTCCGCGCTGGGCTTGCGCAGGCCCCGTTCGATCTGGCTCAGGTACGGGTTGGACACGCCGGCGAGCTTGGCCAGCTGGCGCAGCGAGATCTGCGCGTTGTTGCGCTGCTCGCGGATGTAGTCGCCGATGTCCCGCCCCAGGTCGGCGACCGCTTCCACGGCCTGGTCGACGCTGCTCTTCTTGTCCATCCCGCCTCCTTTCGCTCTCCACAGTACGTCCGCGTGCTAGCTGCTGCAAGCGCAGTGCTTGCACTTCTCGCGTGCTTGCTGTCACACCGGACTACCGTGGTGAGTTGTGCGCCCCGAACTCGAACGCCAGGCGCGCAGGCTCCGCGGCCACCTGGTGAACGAGCTGGTCGACGAGGGCCTGCCGCTCGATCCCGGCTGGCGCGCCGCGTTCGAGGAGGTGCCGCGGCACGCGTTCCTGCCGTGGCTGTTCGAACAGCGGCCCGACGGCGCGTGGACGCTGCTCACCGACGCCGACAAGGACTGGCTGCGGACCGTCTACCGCAACCGGGTCGCGATCACCCAGCTCGACGGCGACGAGTCGCGGCGCGAGGCCGCGCTGGCCGGGCCGGTGCGCGGCGTGCCGACCTGCTCCTCCAGCGAGCCGGCGATCATGGCGATCATGCTGGCCGCGCTGGAGGTGCGCGACGGCGACACGGTGCTGGAGATCGGCGCCGGCACCGGCTACAACGCCGCGCTGATGTGCCACCGGCTCGGCGACAACCGCGTCACCACCGTCGACGTCGACCCGGCGATCGCCGCCCGAGCGGCGGAACACCTTGCGGCGTGCGGATTCCACCCGACCTGCGTCGCCACCGACGGCGCGAAGGGCTATCCGGCCAACGCGCCGTACGACCGGGTGCTGTGCACCTGTTCCGTGTCGACGATTCCGTTGGCGTGGGTGGAACAAACCGCGCCCGGCGGGTACATCGTGACGACGTTGAACCGGCCGATCGGCGCCGGCCTGGTCAAGCTCACACCGGACGGCGAACGCCGTGCGACGGGCCGAGTGCTCGCCGACGACGGGCGGTTCATGCCGCTGCGGGCGCATCGCGGCCCACGCGTGAGCGAACTCGTCGACAGCGTGCGCGGCAGCCAAGCACCCGCGCGGCCTACCGAGTTGTCCTCGACGAAGCTGCTGCGGCCGTCGGACCGGTTCGAGTTCTTCGCGGGCTTGTCGCTGCCGCACGTGGTCGCGTGGTCGGGCGCGCGCGGCGAGACGTGGCTGGCGCATGCCGACGGCTCGTGGGCATGCTACGCGCGGCACAGCGTGCGCGAGGGTGGACCGCGTCGGCTGTGGAGCATCGCGGAAGCCACGCACGAGCAGTGGTTGGCGCTCGGCCGGCCGCCTCGCGAGCGCTTCGGGCTCACGGTCGGGCCGGACGGGCAGGAGTTCTGGCTGGACAGCCCGGAGTCGCCGGACAGGTGGCCGTTGGACTGACGCATATCGGTTACCGCCGTGCGGTGGGATGAGTAGCGTGTGTCCGGTGAAGATTTCGGTTTCCGCGGACATGCTCGACGGGATCGGCGCCGACATCGCCGAGGAGCTGCGCAAGCGTGGTCACGAGGTCCTCGTGCACGGTGCGCTCAGCGACGACGAGTCCAACGACTGGGCCCGGGCCAGCGAGGCCGCGGCCCGCGACGTCGCCGAGGGTCGCGCGGACCAGGGCGTGGTGTGCTGCTGGACCGGCACCGGCGCGTCCATCGCGGCGAACAAGGTCGCCGGCGTGCGGGCGGCGCTGTGCACCGACGCGTACACGGCACAGGGCGCGCGGCGCTGGAACGACGCCAACGTGTTGGCGCTGAGCCTGCGGATGACGTCGCTGCCACTGCTCGACGAGATCCTCGACGCGTGGTTCGCCGCCGACGTCACCGACGACGAGGACGACCTGGCCAGCATCGACCACGTGGCCAAGATTCGCTGAGAACACCGGGCCGACAACTCGGGCGTGCCTAACGATTCGGCATGCGAGGTGACGACGCGCCACGGCTTCCCGACGCGCGGTAACGGCCGGTCGGCCATGATGCAGGTGTGTCCATCTACCGGCAGCGTGCCGTCGTCGTCGCCTGTGTGCTGATCGCCGTGCTGGCGACGGTCGGCCTGGTGTGGACGCAGGACGGCGTCAACCCCACCACCTGGTTGGGCGCGGTGGTCGTGCTGTTCATCGTGTTGATCGGACTGCTCGACCCGTGGCTGCGGCATTCCGGCGCGACCGCGCCGAGCACCACCGCCCAGCTGACGGCGGCCACGCGGGCGCTGGCCACCGCGACGACCAGCCAGCTCAGGGTCGAGGCGGAGCAGCGCGAACTGCTCCGGCCCTGCCAGCTGAACGTGACGTGGTCGGCGGCGGCGCCGGAGCTGGCCGACCCGAAGTGCCAGCCGGCCGAGTTGTCCGGCTCCATCGACGAGCTGGTGCCGTGGTACCGGCGCCTGCCGAGCCGGCGCCTGGTCGTGCTCGGCCCGGCCGGCTCGGGCAAGACCTCGCTGGCGACGCTGCTGGCGCTCGGCCTGCTCGACGACGCGGCGCTGAACGACCCGCTGCCGCTCGTGCTTCCGTTGGGAGCGTGGAATCCGCGGGTCGATCTGCGCACCTGGATGACGCAGCGGCTGCGCGACGACTACCCGGCGCTGCGCAACATCGAGCTGTACGGCAGCTACGCCGCCGACCTGCTCATCGAGCAGCGCCGCATCCTGCCGATCCTGGACGCCTTCGACGAGGTCCCGGCCAACCTCCGGATCTCGGCGCTGCAAGGCATCGACCGCGCGATGCCGCCGGCCACGCCGGTGGTGTTGACGTCTCGCCGGCGCGCGTACACGTCGACCGTGGCGAAGACCGGCCCCCTGCGCAACGCGCACGTCGTCGAGCTGGAGCCCGTCGCCGAGGAGACGCTGGCGGAGGTGATCCGCGGCAGTTCGAGCCGGGTCGGGGCATCGCGCTGGGAGCCGCTGCTGCTGCAGCTCCGGCACGACCCGAACGGGCCGCTGGCGGCGGCGCTGAGCAGTCCGCTGATGGTGTGGCTGACCCGGACCAAGTACGCGGACGTCGCCACCAATCCGACCGAACTGCTCGACCCCAACCGCTTTCCCGACCGCGCGACGATCGAGGAGTTCCTGCTCGACGAGCTGGTGCCGACGCTCTTCCCGGAGGAGGACGCCGAACACCTGCCGATGACGTCGGACCACTGGCAGCCGGAGCAGGCCAAGCAGTGGCTGGAGTTCCTCGCCGCACGCATGCAGCAGCGGGAACTGCCGTGGTGGGAATTGCGCCGGCTGGTGCACCGCTACTGGCTGACCGTTCTCGGCGCCATCTCGTTGGGGCTGCTCACGGCGCTGAGCGTCGGCATGATGGTCGCGCTGGTGAACAAGTTGAACGTGTTGGACGTCGCCTCCTGGACCGGGGCCAGCGCCGGCTGCCTGGTCAGCGTGGGGACGTTGGTCAACGCGACGTCCAAGGGCCGCAACGCCTCGGCGTCGATGCGGTTCGGCGCCGCGCGCAGCATGCTGGTGGTGAGCCTGGTCAGCGGCACCGCGGTCGGCCTGGTCTTCGGCGCGATGTTCGGCGCGGATCCCGGTCTGATCTCCGGGCTGAGCGTGGCGATCGCGACGGCGCTGCGGTTCTCCCTCGGCAGCCCGGTGGAGCTGAGCCGGCCGCCGAGCCCGGAGGCGACGATGGCGCGGGATCGCGCGCTGGTCGGCCTGATCTGCCTCGTGTTCGGCGTCGGCGTCGGTTCCGCCGCGGCGCTGCTGTTCGGCGCCGGCCGGACCGGCATGGTGTGGCTGGGCTTCAGTTCCGGCGCGATCCTCGGCTTCGTGCTCGCGGTGATGTCACGCAACTGGTGGTGGTTCACGGTCGCGCGGACGTGGCTGGCCATGCGTGGTCGAGTGCCGTACCGACTGCTCGAATTCCTTGAGGACGCGCACAAGCTGGGCATCCTGCGCCAGGTCGGCGCCCGCTACCAGTTCCGGCATGCCCGGATCCAGGACCACCTGGCCAAGGACTCGGCGCACAAGCCCTGAAGGGGCCGCGGACGGCCCCCTTCAGGCTTCACTCGTCGCGCAGGCCCTCGGCGTTGGCGGCGCGCCACAGCGACGGCAGCGTGCACCCGGTGCTCACCAGGACCGCGACCACGGCCGTGGCCACGAACACCGCGATGGTGCCCCAGTCGAACGCGATCGGTTGCCGCGTGACGTAGAGCAGCAGGCCGGCCAGCACCAGACCCGACACCACGGCGACGACCACCGCGACCGCGATCGGCACGGTCGTCTGCCACAGCAGCGACCTCGCCAGCACGAACCGCTGGACGCCGTTGGCGGTGAGCACGGCCAGCGCCCGGCGCCGTTCGCGGATCTGCTCCAGCGCCACCACCAGCAGGCTGCCCGCCGCCATCAGCAACGTGATCACCGAGCCGATCAGCACCACCCGTCCGATCAACAGGAAGGTGCTGGTCGACGCGGACACCGCCGCATACGCGTTCGCGTTCCACCCGAACGGCACCAGGGCATTGCGCACGTACTCGACGAACGTGTCGTCCTGCCGCCGCGGTTGCACATATGCGTTCACGTCGACCACCGGCGCGCCGACACCGGCCAGCGCCGCGGGCGTGGCGAAGACGGCGTCACCGAAGCCGGCCAGCCCCTGCACCGGGCGCACGGATGCCGGCGCTGTCCAAGGCACCAACGTCGGTGGCTGCCCAGGTGCGTACGACGTGAGAGTGACGCGCTGCCCGGCGGCCAGCGCGACACCGTGATCGCCGGAAGTGACGAAGACATCGCCGTCCTGACACGGCCCGACCGCGGCTCGCTGCCGCAGATCGTCACAACCGCCGATGTACATGGTGATGTGACCGCCGTCGGCCCTCTCCACGCTGGTGGTGACATCCGAGTCGACCTTGGCCGTGCCGTTCAGCTTGCGCAACGCGGGCGCGATGGCCAGCGCACGGGTGAGGTCGGTGTCCTGCATGCTCACGGACACCGACGGCGGCGGCACATTGTCCGGCTGATAGCGGTTCTCGGCGGGGATGAACAACGTCTGCAACGCGATCGCGCCGGCGAGCACCACCGCGACGCCGCCGACCACCCGGGCCGCCGTGCCGCTGTCCAGCTGCAGCCGCCTGATCGCCAGCTGCCACGCGGGCGACCCGCCGCCCAGCTTCGACACCACGCGTTCGACGATCCAGGGCAGCACCAACGGAACCGAGCAGAGCAGCAGCACGATGCCGGCCATGACCGGCAGCTGTGAGTTGCCGTCCAGCGCCTCGCCGAGCCGGCCACCCTGACTGGCCAGCAACGCGATCCCGAGCACCGGCGGCGCCAACCGCCACCACAGCCGGCGGCGCTGGTTGCGGGCCCGTCGCACCACACCCAACGGCTCGATCACGATGCGCCGCAAGGAGAACACCGCGATCGCGACCGCGAACACCGGCACCGCGACGACGACCAGCGCGGCGAGTGTCCAATCGGGACGGATGTCCTCGGCGTACATGCCGCCGTTCAACGCCGGGGCGCTGATGCCCGGCACGAGCGCTCGACCGGCCAGGAAGAGTCCCACACCGACACCGAGCCCGACCAGTGCGCCGACGAAGGCCTCACCCGCCGCGATCCGCCGCACCTGTTCGCTGTCCGCGCCGACCAGTCGCAGCGCCGCCAGCCGGCGATCCCTTGCCGCGGCGGCAAGTCTGGTGCTGGTCGCGATGAACACGACCACCGGGACGAGCAGCGCGGCCGAGCCGAGCACGATCAGCAGCCACAGCAACCCGTCCAGGGTCCGCGGCGAGCTGGGCCGGCCGAACCGCTGCACCTCGACCGCTCCGGACTGCCCCGACACGTTCGGCACGCCGACGTAGAAGAACAGCTCGTGCGGACCTTCCAGCCCCGACGGACCTATGGTCCCGACGACGCGTTCGGGGAACCGGGGCCGCAGCAGTTCACCGGCTTTGGAGTTCAGCAACTCCGACAGCGCCGGTGAAAGCACAACCTCGCCGACATCGGGCAGCCGGTCGACACCGGGCGGCAGCGGCGCGTTCGGACCGGTCTTCTGCACGATGACCCCGGCGAGGTCGTGGTCGGCGAACATGCTGTAGCGCGAGGCTGCGTAGACCGGGTCGGTGCCCGGCACGGCCGGCTGTTTCTCCGTGTCGTCACGGGGAATGCCTCGCTCGTAGCCGCGATCGTCCCGCGCCTGCAGGATGTGGCTCACCGAGGTCGCGGCCAGCAGCACGGTCACACCCATGCCGACGCCGATCGCGGTCAGCGCCAGCCGACCCCAGCCCGCGCGGCCGCCGCCGATCGCCAGGCGTACGCCCAACATCAGGTCGCCCCACCAGCGGAACGCCCGGTTGATCAGACTTCGTTGGGGCCGCGGTCGCAGTTCGGTCACCGAGCCAGCTCCACCTGACGGGACTTGCCGTCCCGCACGACGACCTCACGGTCCGAGTAGGCCGCGACGCGCGCCTCGTGCGTCACCAGGACCACCGCGGCCGTCGTCTCCTTGGCCGCGCTGACCAGCAGCTTCATCACGCGCTCACCGTTGAGGGAGTCCAGGGCGCCGGTCGGCTCGTCGGCGAAGACCACCTTCGGCCCGGTGACCAGGGCCCGTGCCACCGCGACGCGCTGCCCCTGGCCGCCGGAGGTCTCGCCCGGCCGCTTGCCGGCGACGTCGGCGACCTGCAGCCGTTCCAGCCACTCCGTCGCGGCCTTCTCGGCCTCGCGGCGGCGGATCCCGCCCAGCCGCAGCGGCAGCGCCACGTTCTCCAAGCACGTCAGCTCCGGGACGAGCTGGCCGAACTGGAAGACGAAACCGAACTCGGTGCGGCGAAGCTCGCTCCGTTCGACGTCGGGCAGCGAACTCAGCTCGGCGCCGCGGTAGGACACCGTGCCGCTGTCCGGACGGAGAATGCCGGCCAGGCAGTGCAGCAGCGTCGACTTGCCCGAGCCGGACGGCCCCATCACGGCGACCACCTCGCCCGGCCAGATGCTGATGCCGGCGCCGTCCAGCGCCGGCGTCGGCCCGAACGACTTGTGCAGGTCCACCGCTTCCAGCAGCGGCGCGCCCCCGGTGTCCGCGCTCATCGCCGAACCTCCTCCGTGAGCTGGTCGAGCCGGGCCGCGGTGAGTTCGAGCCAGCGCAGGTCGGCTTCCAGATGGAACAAAGCGTGGTCGCAGATGAGCTGGTCCGCGAGATCACCGGCCAGCTTGCGACGGGTCAGGGCCCGCATCGTCTCCAGGTGGGCCGAGCGCTGGACGTCGAGGACCTCGGCGGCGCTGCGGCCGGACATCAGCGCCAGCACCACCTTCGTGTACAGGGTGCTGTGCAGGTACGGCTCCGGGCGCTCCGGCGTGACCAGCCAGTCGCGGACGTCCGTGACGCCCGCCGACGTGATCGCGTAGCGCTTGCGCTCGGGCCCTTCGCCGGCCTCCACCCCGTCCACCTCGACCAGGCCGTCGCGCAGCAGGCGGGACAGGGTCGAGTACACCTGGCCGTAGTGCAGCGGCCGGTCCTGTCCGAAGTGCTCGTCGTAGGCCCGCTTGAGGTCGTAGCCGTGGCGCGGCCCCGTCTCCAACAGGCCCAGCAGGGTGAGTCCGATCGACATGCCGGCAACTGTACCTCGGGTGTATACCCTTGGTCTATACACCCAGAGTATATGGCCTGACCTGCGGTGATCTTGGGCGCTGGATCCGCCGCTTACAGTGGAGTGGTGACTGGTACGGCCGCCGGCGCCCGCGCCGTGCAGGAAACCGGTTGGGACGCCGAGCGGGACGTCGAACTGCTGCTCGCCTTCCTGAACACCGTGAACGTCAATGAGGCCACGGACGTGCTGGACGACGAGCACACCTGGCGACAGTGGGCCGCCGAGCGGGGACTGGGGACCGCCGGCGCCATCCACAAGGCCCGGGCCAGCAGAGACGCCCTTCGGGCCGTCGCACTGGCCCACCACGGCGAGCAGGCTCCGATGTCCCCCTCCGCCGGCTTGCCGCACGGGACGATCCGGATCTCGCTGAGCTCCGGCGTCCCCGTCCTCACCGCCGGCGACGCCCTCGGCGCCGTCCTCGCCGCCGCCGCGCGGCTGGCCGTGCTCGGCTACTGGGAACGGATCAAGATCTGTCCGGCCGACGACTGCCGCTGGGCCTTCCACGACCGGTCCCGCAACCGCTCGCGCACCTGGTGCTCGATGCGCGTCTGCGGCAACCGCGAGAAGGCCCGCAACTGGCGGGAACGCGCCCGCAGCACGGCTTCCTGACGGCTCAGAACAGGAACTGCGAGCAGGCGTAGATGACGAGGCCGGCCAGCGCGCCGACCACCGTGCCGTTGATGCGGATGAACTGGAGGTCCCGGCCGACCTGGAGCTCGATCTTGCGGGAGGTCTCGTCGGCGTCCCAGCGCTCGATGGTGTCGGTGATCAGGGTGAGGATCTCGGCGCGGTAGTGGGTGACGACGTAGGCGGCGCCGCCCTCGATCCAGCCTTCGACCTTCTCCCGCGTCGTGTCGTCGGTCTCCAGGCGTATGCCGAGGGTGACGAGGCCTTCGAGCACCCGCTTGCGCAGCTCGCTCGACGGGTCCTCGGCGGCGTCGAGGAGCATCCGCTTGGCATTGGTCCACGTGGTGCCGATGAGGTGCTGAATCTCGGGATGCGTCAGCACCTGGTGCTTGACCTGCTCGGCCCGTTCCATGGTGAGGGGGTCGGTCTGCAGGTCGTCGGCGAAGTCGATCAGGAAGCGGTCGACGGCGGCGCGCATGGGGTGGTTGACGTCGGTCTTCATCGACCACGCGAACCCGAGGATCTCGTTGTAGACCCGCTCGCCCAGCAGGGAGTCGACGAACTTCGGGGACCACGCCGGGGACCGGTCCGAGACGATGCGCTTGATGGCCTCGTGGTTGTCGCGGACCCACTCGTAGGCCCGGTCGGCCAGCAGGTCGACGAGCTTGTGGTGGGAGCCGTCCGCCAGCACCTGGCCCAGGAGCTTGCCCAGCGGCGGACCCCACGGGATGGCCATCAGCCGCTGCACGATGGCGTGCTCGACCACGGCCTGCACGTCCTCGTCCCGCAGCACGGTCACCAGCCCACGGGCCACGTTGGACAGCTCGGAGGTGATCCGCTGGGCGTTGTCCCGCTGCGACAGCCACACCCCGACCCGCTTGCTGATCTCCGCCCGGTGCAGCCGGTCCCGCACCACCTGCTCGGACAGGAAGTTGTTGCCGACGAAGTCGCCGAGGCTGGCGCCGAGCAGGTTCTTCCGGTTCGGGATCAGCGCGGTGTGCGGGATGGGCAGCCCGAGCGGGTGCCGGAACAGGGCCGTGACGGCGAACCAGTCGGCCAGGGCGCCGACCATGCTGGCCTCGGCGGCGGCGTGCACGTAGCCGAGCCACACGGGCCCGGCGAAGATGCCGGAGAGCACGTAGATCACGGCCGCGAGTACGAGCAGCCCGGCGGCCACGGTTTTCATCCGACGTAGCGCACGGCGCTTGACCGTCTCGGCCGCGGTGAGTCGCTCCACAACCGTCATTCTCCCCGCGCACAGGGGCGGCCGCCGGGTTCGGCGGCGGAGACCGGGGAGCGGCCGGATGACATCTCGGGGACGGATCGGCGAGGATCCGGATGTGCGTACACCTGCTCTCGTGCCCCGGCTACAGCCGTTCACCTCGACGATCTTCGCGGAGATGACCGCGCTGGCCACCCGGACCGGCGCCGTCAATCTCGGCCAGGGCTTCCCGGACACCGACGGGCCCGCCGAGATGCTCGCGACCGCCCAGCGCGCCATCGCCGACGGCATCAACCAGTACCCGCCCGGCCCCGGCCGGCCGGAGCTGCGGCAGGCGATCGCCGAACACCGCCGGCGCTACGGCACCGAGTACGACCCGGACAGCCAGGTGCTGGTCACGGTCGGCGCCACCGAGGCGATCGCGGCGTCGCTGCTGGCGCTGGTCGAGCCCGGCGACGAGGTGCTGCTCATCGAGCCGTACTACGACTCGTACGCGGCGTCGGTCGCGCTGGCCGGCGCCACGCGCAAGGTGGTGTCGCTGGTCGAGGACGGTGACCGCTTCGCGCTCGACGTCGACGCGCTGCGGGCGGCGGTGACGCCACGGACGAAGGCGCTGCTGATCAACTCGCCGCACAACCCGTCCGGCACGGTGTTCACCCGCGAGGAGCTCAGCGAGGTCGCGAAGCTGTGCCAGGAGCACGACCTGATCGCGATCACCGACGAGGTGTACGAGCACCTCATCTTCGACGGCCGCGAGCACGTCACGCTGTCGGCGCTGCCCGGCATGTACGAGCGCACGCTGGCCATCTCCAGCTCGGGCAAGACGTTCAACAGCACCGGCTGGAAGATCGGCTGGGTGTGCGGCCCGGCCGAGCTGGTCGCCGCCGTGCGCGCGGCCAAGCAGTTCCTCACGTTCGTCGGCGGCGCGCCGTTCCAGCCGGCGGTCGCGTATGCGCTGCGGAACGAGATGGCGTGGGTCGACCAGCTGCGTGACGACCTGCAGCGCAAGCGCGACCGGCTGTCCGCCGGCCTGTCCGACGCCGGTTTCGGCGTCCGGCAGGCCGCCGGCACCTACTTCGTCTGCGCGGACGTGCGGCCGCTCGGCTTCGCCGACGGCGCCGAGCTGTGCCGCCAGCTGCCGGAGCGCATCGGCGTGGCCGGCGTGCCGGTGCAGGTGTTCACCGATCATCCCGAGCAGTGGCAGCACCTCGTGCGCTTTGCGTTCTGCAAGCGTGACGACGTAATCGACGAGGCGATCGCGCGGCTGCGCAAGCTCGGCTGAGCGCACAGAACGTAACAATGGGGTCTCGAGCGGTTTCGAGACCCCATTGTCGCGATTAGCCCAGCAAACACACGTTTGCCATTACGCTCCGACACGACGCAATGCGCTGTCCGAGTGAAGCGGCGGCCGCCAGGACCTCTCGTGGAACGGGGTCGATTCCGCTCAGCAGCACCCTGAGTTGGTTCACAAGAGCACGATCGGCCGAGCCGAGCCGCTCCCACACCGACACATGCGTCACCGCGCATCCTCCCGGAACAGGCCGGCCAACGCCGCCTTTCGGCGGAGTTCGGCAAGGCATCTTCCCCTTGTCGGCCCAATGCTGCCGATCGGGATGCCGAGTGCCGCGGCGACCTGCTGGTACGACAGTTCCGGCGCGTGCACCAACACCCGCAACACCCGCTGGCAGTGATCGGACAGCTGGGTGAACGCCCGCCACAACGAGGCGTTCACGGTGTCCCGCAGCACGACGGCGTCGGCGGCCTCGGCCGGCGCGACGTCCAATCGTGCCTCGTCAACGGGTGTCTCACGGCGGCGAGCCGCGAGCAGGCGCAGTGCGTGCCGCCGGGCCGTGGTGGCCAGCCAGGCGGCGAGCCGGTCCGGATCGTGAATTCCATTCATATTTTCCAGCAATGACAGCCAGGTGTTCTGCACGACGTCGCCGGCATCGGACCGATCCAGGCCATGCGCTCTGGCAACGGCCCAGACGGTGTGCGTGTGCCGGGCGACGAGTTCACGCCATGCGACCCGGTCCCCTTGTTCCGCCGCCCTCAGCAGTTCGGCCGGGCCCGACGTCCCCGGTCTTGTGTCGACTTCCACTCGATCCTCCCCGTGGGCGAGTTGGTCCCGGGTTAGAAGCGAGGGATCACCGACCGGATCCGCCGCACGGGCGAAAACCCTCAAACGAGTGGCGGCCCGCAGATGGCGGCGCACAGTTGCCACGTTGTGCGAGACTGAACGCGGACAGCCGCCAATCCGGGCGGTCGGCGACGAGAACATGTGCAAATCGACATCGCGGTGCTAAACATGTCCCATCGCCGGATCCGACAACTTCACGATTTTGTCCCGGCAGGGCGGACGGTGGTGGTGACAGTGGCCAGCACGAGTGCGGTGCGGTGCGCCGGCACCGCGCTGCGCGCTGCCGTCATCCGCATCGCCGTCACCGGCGGTCTGACGCTGCTGGCCTGCGTGTTCGGCTCCGCCGTCGCGAACGCCGCGACCTCGTCGGACGCGCCGCAGGCGGACGTCGTCGCCGACACCCTCCACTCCGACCTGTCCGACCTGGTCAACGGCCTGCTCACCAGCCTCGGCGGCCAGCACCACCGCCTCGGCCTGCCGGGCGGGGTGTCCGCCCTCCAGCCGCCCGCCGACGACGGCGCCAGCAGCGGCACGGCCACCGTGAACCCGGGCGGGCCGCAGTCGTCCTCCACGGGCGGCGGCGCCACCTCCAGCTGGCCGGGCTCGTCCGGCTCCTCCGACTCCGGCGACGTCTGGACGGGTTCGACGACCGTCACCGTCCCGACCAGGACCACGCCCGAGACGCCCCCGCCGCCGGCCCCGCCGGTCGCGCCGCCTCCGGTGCACGTCCAGGCACCCCCGCCGCCGGTGAACCACAAGGTCGACCAAGCCACGACCTCGTCCGAGCCGTCCATGGGCGCACCCGCCGGCGTCGTGCCCGACCTGCCGCAGCACCCCATCGACCTGCCGCTCCAGCAGCCGGCCTCGCAGCCGATCTCCACCCCGTCCACGGGCGGCACCGCCAGCCATGATCTCGGCGGCGCCAACGGCATCGCCGGCATCGTGCCGCCGGGCGCCGGCTTCCGGCCCAGCCCCGGTTCCACGACCGACGAACACAGCCCCAAGCGCGTCAGCGACGGCGCTCCCGGGCTGCCCAGCACCTCACCCGACTGACCGCGCCCACGGTCGCAAGGCACCCGTGTGCCCTTTTGCGGCCGCGCCGAGCTGATCCGGGCCCGGGGATGCCCCCAAACAGTGGGTCACCGCCGCGCATGGCGATCACGTCGAGCACGTCCTCCCGGTTGTGTCATGCCGCGGGCGACGATCCTCCCCCGACGTCCCGGATCTTCCCGACCTGCCGACCGCGCCCGGTCAGGTCGGGGGCTGGCCCCGGCGTCGCGTTGCCCCCGTGGCGTCGGGGCTCCAAAACTTGGCCACCGGTGATCGTCTCTCCCGGCACTACGAGGGGCAGAGCCGGAAGGACCGTCAGCAGTGGCCAACCGAGGGCGCTGGTCCACCCGACCAGCGCCCTCATTTCCTTGTGTACGGTCAGATTTGGCGGGGCGAGGCGAGTGAGCGCAGCGCCGGTGCGACCGGCCGCCCGGCCAGAAACCGTTCTACGCCACCGTCTTCGAGCGCACGGCGGTAGACGACCAGGGCCTCGCGGGTTGCCTGGACGGTGTGCTCGACGTCGGCGACCGTGTGCGCCGCCGAGATGACGAACGACTGCCCCAGCACTCCGCGGCGGAGCATCTCCTGCAGGAACAGCGTGCGATACGGCTGAGACGGCCGACCGTCCGTGTCGCGCGTGGTGAACACCATGCACGACGGCCGGCCGATCGCGGCGACGAACTCCTCGACGCCCAGTTCCCGGGCGGCCGTGTTGACGCCGTCGGCCAACTCCGTGCCCCGGCGCTCCATGACGCCGATCGGATCGCCCTCGGTGTACGCCCGCACGACGGCTCGGAACGCGGCCAGCGACACGGTTTCCGGCCCGTGAGTGGTCGAGAGCAGGAACACCCGCGGCGAATCCGTGCGCAGCCCACCCAGCTCCATCAGGTCCCGGCGGCCGGCCAGCGCGGAGATCGGGAACCCGTTGCCCATCGCCTTGCCCCAGCACGACAAGTCGGGCCGCACCCCGTACACGGACTGCGCGCCGCTGGCCGACCAGCGGAAGCCAGTGATCATCTCGTCGAAGACCAGCAGCGCCCCGTGAGCGTCGCACAGGGCGCGAACCCCTTCGAGGAAACCCGGTTCCGGCTCGGCCAGCGCGGTCGCCGCCTCCATCACCACGCACGCGATCTGGCCACCGCGCTCGGCGAACCGCAGCCGCAGCGAGTCGAGATCGTTGAACTGGAAGCGAACCGTCTGGTTCCGCGTCGCCTCCGGCACGCCGGAGTTCATCTCGACGGCCCCGATGAACCAGTCGTCCGCGGAGAAGAACGGTTGGTCGCAGACGGCGACCATGTCCCGGCCGGTGGCCGCGCGGGCCAGCCGGATCGCCGCGGTCGTGGTGTCCGAGCCGTTCTTGGCGAACTTCACCATGTCCGCGCCGGGCACCAGGCTCAGGAAGTCCTCGGCGGCGGCCACTTCGAGCTGCGTCGGCCGCGAGAAGTTGACGCCGTCGGCCAGGGCCTGGTGCACGGCGTCCAGCACCGGCCGGTAGCCGTGGCCGAGGGTGACCGAACGCAGCCCCATCCCGTACTCGATGAAACAGTTGCCGTCCGCGTCCCAGACCCGGCAGCCGTCGCCGCGGACCAGGATCGGCGCCATGCCCTCCGGGTACTGGTCGGAGCCGCGGGCGTAGGTGTGCGCGCCGCCGGGCACCAACTCGTGCAGCCGACGCTGCAACGCGTTGGAACGCTCGAAACCCCTGCCGCTACCGGGAACATCCATCGCCGACACTATAGGTAAGTCCGAAATGGACTCTTCAGGGCGGTCGGTGGCCAGCAGGGACCACAGCTCGTGGTCGCCGGTGCGCCGGTATCCACGCAGCAGTCCCTCACGCCGGAAACCCGCGCGGCTGAACAGCGCCGCCGCGCTGCGGTCGCCGACGGGGACCGCCGCCGTCAGCCGGCGCAGCTCGTACTCGCCGAATGCGTGGTGCAGCAGCAAACGCAGCACCGACGCCGTGATCGCGGCGCTCTCGCGTGCCTCGGAGATCCACACCTCGACTTCGGCGCAACCGCGGTCCCGGTCGACACGGTCCAGCACCAGCTCGCCGGCGATGCCGCCGTCGACGGTGATCAGAAACGGCAGCGCCTCGCCGCGTCGGGCCAGCCGGCGCAGCTCGCCGCATCGCTCCCGCCAGGCGGCCTGGTCGGTGCGCGCCACCCAATCGAGGTCACTGTCCGCCCATCGGGGTTCCAGCCGATCACGCTCCGGCCGCACCAGCCGCGACCACTCGGCCGCGTCGGACGCGGCGGGCGGCCGCAGTTCGACGACCTTTCCCCTGGTCACGACCGGCCCGAGCGTGACGAGCCCGGTCGAATTCGGTGTTCCCGCACGGAAGCGCAACGCCTGACGGATCAGACCGGGCACCTGACCTCCTCACCGTCGACGCGACCACCGTGCCGCACATCCTCGTACCGGCAGCGCCGCTGGGCCAACCCGCGTCGGCCAACACACAGGGGATATGCCCCTTTTGGGTGATTTTGTTACACGTTCCGTGAGAAACGCTACCGCGAAGTGAGCACCGAGGTGAGCAAGGCTCCGCTCGCTGGCGGCCGAGGCGCGGCCGGCGGCGGGGCGAGGGGTTTGCACAGCAGGGGCGGCCAACGGAGACCGGGGTAGCGGCGCGAGGTCAGGCGAAGGCGTTGCGCAGCAGGGCGGTTGTGCGGGCCGCGTCCTGCTTGCAGGCCCAATCCGCGGCGTCGGGGGACAACTCGCCCCGGTGCCACCGTCGGATCGCCTCGGCTGCCTCGTCGGCGTCCTCCGCGACCAGCCAGGGGCCGTCCGGATCGATCGCCTCGGCCAGGGACCGGGGCAGCACCGACGGGACACCGAACTCGGCCGCCTCCAGGACCTTCACGCTCACACCCGTGCTGGAGCCGAACCGCGGCACCACGGCGACGCCGACCCGCGCGTAGAAGTCGGCGACATCGGCCACCGGCCCGGCGCCGACGACCCGAGGGTGCTCGGCGTACTGCTCGGTTCCCTTGCCCGCCAGGACAAACTCCACATCGACATCCATAGTGGACAAACGGTCGTGCACCGGGCCCAGCAGCACCTGCAGCGCCCGCTCGTTGGGCGGCCAGCTGGCCTTGCCGATGAACCCGACAGCGCGGCCGGCCGAGGCGCCGGAGGGGGACAGCGGCACCGGAAGCGCGGTGGCGGCGACCCCTTCGCCGCGCAGTTCGGCGGCGTCCCGGTGGGACAGCGTGAAGACATGGTCGGGAATCCCGAGCAGCCGTCGTTCCATCCGGCGCAGGCGCGGGATCTCACCGAGCATCCGCAGCGCCCGCGGCGAGTGCTCGACGGCGATCGTCGACTCCACGTTGTGCGCCACGTACGCGGCCACCGGCACCCCGGCGGCGGCCGCGAGCACCAGCCCCGGCCAGCCGCTGACCAGCACCCGCCGGCCGGCCGCCCGCTCGCGCAGCAGCGCGACCGCTGTGCGCCAGCCGGGAAACACCGAGAACTTGCGGGCCAGATAGGGCTCCGGGCTCACCAACATGCCGGCGGCGATCCGGGCCAGCGCCCGCCGATCGCCACGCAGCTCCAGCGGAACCGCACCGGCGGCACGGGCCGGCACCTCGTGCTCGCCGACACGCTCCGACCAGTCCCCCTCGGGACCGGTCACACACAGCATCTCCAGCTCGTCAGCCCAGCCGGCGAGCATCGGCACCAGCCGCCGATCCACCCAGCCGCTGCCCCCGAGGTCCTGACGGGACAACGGGTAGCTGGTCACGAAGCAGATCCTTGGCCCGGACATGGCGACAGACTAGCGACCGGTCGCCGCGACACTGTCGAGCAGCACCCGCGCCACGAACAGGGGATTGCCGACCACGTAGCGGGCGAAGAGGCGGCGCGGCTCCCGGCCGAGCCGGTACAGCCACTCGATCCCGGCCTGCCGCATCCACTTCGGAGCGCGCGGCACCCGTTCGGCGGCGAAGTCGAGGAACGCCCCGACCGCGACGCCCAGCGCGGCCCCGGTGGCGGGCAGGTGCTCGGCCAGCCACAGCTCCTGCCGTGGATTGCCCATCGCCACCAACACGATGTCGGCCCCGGTCTCCCAGATCTGCCGCGCGACCTCGCGGCTCTGGCCGGTGGTGAGATAACCGTGGTGGTGGCCCACCACGCGGAGCCCGGGCACGGTGCGGGACAGCCGCTCCGCGGCCGCGGCCGCCACTCCCGCACGGCCGCCGAGCAGATAGACGCCGAGGCCGCGTCGGGCGGCCAGCCGCAGCACCTCGGGGGTGAAGTCGGTGCCGTTGAGGTTGGCCGGGAACCGCCGGCCACCCACGCGGGCCGCCAGCGCGAGCCCCGACCCGTCGTTGAGCACGAGGTCGGCCTTGGCCAGGCAGGCGCGGTACCGGGCGTCGGAGCGCGACAGGTTCACCGAATGCGCGTTGGCGTAGACCAGCGTCCGCGGCCCGGGCTCGTCGACCAACCGGGACACCTCGGCGACGGCCTGCCGCACGGTCAGCGCGGCCACCGGCACGCCGAGAACGGTAATGGTGGGAACACCCGCACACATGGGGCGAGATGCTATCCGTTGATCATGAGTGTCGCAGTAGGACCCCGCCGGCCGTTCCATCGAGCTCCTCGCCGTTGTTGTCATACGCAGCAGCAATTCTGGTCCGTCAGTTTGTCCACTTGGCACAGATCTAGATCTCCGCGGGCGCGTCCAGCGCCGCGGACAACCGGTCCCGGCCGCCGACCCAGCCCGCGGCCACCACGGCGGCGGTGATCAGCAGGCCGGCGACCAGGTACAGCAGCGAATGACTGAGCACCAGGGCAGTGGCCAGCAGGGCGGCGACGACCACGACGGTCGCCAGCAGCGGGACCGCCAGTCCGCGCAGCAGGGCCGGCACGTGCACCCCGGCCCGCCACAAACCCCAGGCGTGCACGGGAAGCGCGACCAGACAGGCGACGGCGGCGACCGCCCAGCCCATGCCGACCAGCCCCCACCTCGCCGTCGCGAAGATCGCCGTCGGCACCAGCGCGACCAACCAGATCACCTGGACGAGCACCGAGGACAGCGCGGAACCGGCCGTGATCATCAGGTTGAAGACGAGGTCGGCCAGCACCCGGGCGATGGTGGCGACGGCGAGACCGGCCAGCACCGGCGCGGCCGGCGCCCACTTGTCCCCGTAGACCAGTTCGACGATCTGCGGCGCCAGCAGCGCCAGCGCGGCGCCGCCGGGCAGCACCGCCATCGCCACCATGCCGATCACCGCCGAGGCGGCGCGGTCGAGGTCGACGCCCGAGTCCCGGGCGCGGGAGAACGTCGCCAGGCCAACGCGTTCCACGGTGGTCGTGATGACCGAGGCCGGCCAGCTCGACACGTTCGACGCGAGGTAGAAGAAGCCGAGCGCGGTCGCGCCGAGCATCCGCCCGGTGATCGTCTGCGGGGCGTACTGCAGCAGCACCATCACCACCGACGACACCACGACCGCGCCGCCGTACTTGGCGACCTCGACGACGTGCCGGCGCTTCAGGCCGAACCTCGGCAGCTGCTTGGTGACGATCAGCAGCAGCAGGGTGACCACCGCCGTGCCGCTGACGTGGCCGATCACCAACGCCCACGCGCCGAACCCGGTCGCGGCGAGCGTGGCGGTCAGCACGAGGTTGATCACCAGCCCGGCGATGTCCGCGACCAACCGCCTGGCCTGCCGCAGGTTCCTGGTCAGCAGCGCGCCCGGCACGGCCGCGAAGCCGTCGAGCAGCACGTTGATCGACAGGATCCGGACCAGGTCGGCGGCCTGCGGCGAGCCCAGGCCGGCGGCCAGCGCCGGCGCCGTGACCAGGCACAGCAGGTACACGATGCTCGCGCCGCCGACGGAGATCGTCCAGACCGTCGGCAACATCGGTCGCACGTCGCCCTTGTGCCGGACGAGCGCGGTCGCGGTGCCGAAGTCGTTGAACGTGAGCAGCAGCGTCTGCACGACGAGCGCCGTCGTGTAGAGGCCGAACTGCTCGGGCGCGAGCAGCCGGGCCAGCAGCACGCCGACGGCGAAGGTCGCCAGCCGGGAGAACACCGTGTTGATCAGGCTGAAGCGCAGGCCGACCTTGAACCGCCCGGACAGCGCGCCCTCGGCTCCCGGCGAGTCCTCGACGACCTCGCTCACGTACCAGCTCCGATCGCCGTCGCGTCCCAGTCGGTGAAGTAGCTGCCACTGTGCACCGAATAGTCCACAGTGGCCACTGGAACGTGCCGGACCCGTAACTTGGCGGAGACGCGGTGCACGAACTCCCAGTCCTCACGGGGATGCACCCAGCGCGGCCGGGCCCACGGATCGAACCGGACGCCCGCGAACCGCCGCAGCACCACGGCGTTGATGTCGACCCACTCGCCGTCCCGGTGCGCCGCCCGGTTGAAGGGCCGGCTGAGCACGTCCAGCTCGGTGCCGTCCTCGCGGAGCCGCCGCAGCGCCGTGTAGACCATGCCCGCGCCGGATTTCAGCGCGGCGAGCGACCGTTCCAGGTGGTCCGGCCGCCAGGTGTTGTCGTCGTCGAGGAAGGCCACGTACGGCGACCGGCTCAGCCTGAGCGCGACGTTGCGGGCGAGTCCGGGACTGCCGTGGTTGCGCGACAACCGGAGCACGACGACCCGCGGATCGTCCGGCAGGCCGTCGACCTGGCCACCGCCGTCGTCGACGACGATCACCTTGACGTCGCTCACGGTCTGGTTCAGCGCGCTGTTCACCGCGGCGGCCAGGCGTTCCGGCCGGCGGTAGGTCGGCGTGACAACGGCGACCGTCGCGGACGGCGCCCGCTCCAGGCCGGCCGCGAGCGCGACGACCTCGGTGCGCTCGGCCCGTTCGGCGTCGAACCGCTCGGCCGCGAACCGCAGGCGCCACCAGTTCTCGCCCACGACGTTCTTGCCGACCGACTGCCGGAGCAGGTCCTTCACCGGCCTCGGCAGCAGGGCGTAGTCCTTCAAGCACGGCCTCCAATCGCCCCGGTCACCGGGATGCGGCGGCGGAACTCCGGCGGCGCGGCCGGATTGGTCGGCACGCCGGTGAGCAGCACTCGCCGGCCGCGCCACAGTTCGAGCAGCGCGCGACGGTGAATGCCGCGGCGCAACGGTAGTCGGACGAGCTGGGCCAGCAGCAGGGTGGCCCACACCAGCTCGGCGGCCCCGCGGCCCTCCCAGCGGGCCACGTGCACGACCTTGTTGGTGATCAGCTGGGCCCAGAGCAACGGCGATGTGGTGACGTCCCCGCCGCGGTGAACCGCCCGCGCGGCCGGGCATTGCCGCACCCGCCAGCCGGCGTCGACGACCCGCCGGCAGTAGTCCACCTCCTCCGAGTACAGGAACAGGTCCTCCTGCCACTTGCCGATACGCAGCCGGACGTCCGCGGGGATCAGCAGCACGGCGCCGTTCGCCCAGTCGACGTCGATCGCCCGCGGCGGCACCGGCACGGCGACGCGTTCGCCCAGCGGACCGGCGTGTGCGCCCAGCACGGTCTCGGCCAGCACGCGCGCCGCGGTCGGACGACGGCGCAGGGTCGGCTCGACAACTCCATCCGATCGGGTGACAAGCGGGACGGCGATACCGACCGCGCCGCTCGAACACGTCCGCAGCAGTGCCCGAACGCAGCCGCGTTCCAGCACGACGTCGGCGTTCAGGACGAACAGCGCCTCGTCGGGCTCGGCCAGCTCGGCGCACGCGTTGACGCCGGCCGCGTACCCCAGGTTCGCGCCGGTCTCGACCACCGTCGCCTGCGGCGCGACGCGTCGGATCACCTCGACGGTGTCGTCGCTGGATCCGTTGTCCGCCACGACAAGCCGCCAGTCGACGCCCTCCAGGCCGGCGGGCAGGCTCGCGACGAGCCGTGGCAGGTCGGCAGCGGAGTTGTAGGTCACGACCGCGACCATCACCCGGGTCATCCGGACACCTCGGTTCGGTGGGCAATCCGGTACAGCGCCCCGGCGCAGCCGACGAGCAGCACCGAGACACCGGCGAACTGGGGGAAGGTGAGCCCGTCGTAGGTGCCGAAGCTCAGCGCGCACACCAGCAGGGACACCGCGATGGCCCACGCCGCGTCGCGCACCTGCGGCGGCGAATCGATCTTCTTGGAACGCCAGGTCCGGAAGGTCCACCACAGCGGAACCCCGAGCAGCAGAACGAAGCCGACCAGTCCCGGCAACCCCGACTCCACGGTGGTGAGCAGGTACTGGTTGTCGAGGTACGGCTGGATGGGGGCGACGTAGGTGCCGAGGCCCTGGCCGCCGATCGGCTTGGCCAGGAAGTGCGCCCACACGTAGTCGTACTTCGTCAGCCGCGACCAGATGCTGCTGTCCTTGCTGGACCCGGCGACCGTCGCGATCAGGACGTCGATCAGCTTGGGGTAGATGACGCCGGCGGCGAGCACCACGCTGCTGAGCAGGCCGCCGACGAGCAGCCAGCGCACCAGGCCGTACCGGGGCAGCAGAAAGAGACCGACCACGGCGATGCCCAGCAGCCCGGTGCGCGAGATCGACACCAGCGGGCCGCCGATGAGCAGCACCGCGCACGCCCACCAGAACAGCTTGAACCGCCCGTACCGGGCGAGGTGCAGGGCCAGCGGCAGCATCGCCACGGAGGTCGCGGCCAGCTCGATCGGATGGCCGGCGAACCCGATGGACCGTTCGAGACCGCCGCGCGACAGGGCGAGATCACCGAGCGGCTGCAGGGCCAGTCCGGGAAAGACGGTCAGCTTCCGGAGGTCGAGGCTGGTGCCGAACTGCAGGATCGCCGCCACCGCCGAGCAGGTGAACCCGACCACGGCGCCGGCGAGAACGGCCCGCAGGGCGCGGGTGCTGCTCAGCCCGTCGCACACCAGCAGCCCGGCGCCGACCGCCAGCGTGAACAGCATCGCGCCGCGGTCGGCGTTGGAGATCCGCGAATCCGGCACGCCGACGATGAACGCCACGGCGTCGGCGGCGGCGAACAACCCCAGCGCCAGCAACATCACCCGGCGGACCGGATTCGGCCCGACCGCGAGCTTGAAACCACCGGCGAAGCGGGCGACCAGCCACCACAGCAGGCAACCGCCGGCCACGACACGGGCCGGCGTGATGCCACCACCACCGCCGGCGAGCACGTTGTTCTGGGGCAGCGCCAGCAACAGCAGGTAGCAGGACAGGATGACGTGCGGGGAGACCCGGAACAGCGCCTGGGCGGCGACAGCGGTGGCCGGCGTGCGTCTGCCGGCCGCGGCCACCGTCATCGGCGGCTACCCCCGCCTTGCTTCTCCTCGCTGCGCACCGGGGAGAACTTGATCGTCGGCGACTCGTCCTTGGGCGCCGCGACCGGCCGGAGGTCGGGCAGCACGCCCTGGCGGTGATCGCCGTTGACCTTCGCGACGGGCTGCTCCGGAGCCGGCTCCCGCCTGCTCCGGGCCGTGAGCACGCGGTCCGCGATGACCACTCCGAGCACGCCGAGCACCAACCCGAGCGCGGCGACCAGGCCGACGGCCCGGTACTGGGAGGCGCGCGTCGTGGTCGGGTCCGCCGGCGGCAGCACGTCGGTGAGGATCAACCGCTGCGCGGCGGTGACCTTCGCGGCGTCCTGGCGGTTCTTCAGCTCGTCGAGGGCCCGCTGCCGCACCAGCTGCGCGCCGTGCACGGCGCCGTCGGCCGACTTGTCGGTGACGATGATCGTGATGAACGGGCTGTCGGTCTGCGAGGTGTCGGTGACGCCGTTGGCGTTGGTGACCTCGATCGTGCCGTTCGCCCCCTGGGCGGTGTACCAGTCGGTGACGGCCGGCGAGGTCAGCACGGTCACCAGCAGCGCCGCCATCTGGGACTGGACCCGGTCCGCGACCGTGTACGGGTTCTGCACGTCCTGGCTGAGGGCCGGCGTGACCAGGCTGATCGCCGTGACCTTGTACTGCTTGGGCACCAGGAACAACACCGCGCCGACCAGCACGACGAGCACAGCGGCGGCCACTGCGGTGATCTTCCACCGCCGTCGCAGCACTCGCAGGATGTCCAACGCGTCCACGTCCGTGTTCCCCTTCGCCTCATCCGGCCGCCGCGGGCTGCTCGCCCGCGGCCGAAGTCTCACTTGCCCAGCAACCGGCCGGAAGCCGACGCCGCGATCCGTGCCCCGTCGACGGCCGCCCGCGCCAGGTTGCGGGCCATCGGCGCCGCGTTCTCGCGCATCCAGGGCCGCAGCGCCAACAGTGCCAGCACCCGCTGCTGCCGACTCAGCGGAGCCCCCGCGACGGCCCGGAGGTACCAGCCCGCCTCCTCGACGTTGGGCATGACCAGGCGCTTTCCGTCGGTGCGCTGGGTCCGGTACCAGTCCCGCGACGAGACGGACTGGGTGAGCCGCTGGTCGTGCAGGCGATGCAGCAGCAACTCCTCGCGGATCTCCACGAACCGGCCGTACAGCGCCAGTTCGGCGATCAGGATCCGGTCGTTGTTCTTCACCGGGGGCAGCAGGTGGGTCCTGGTCAGCACGTCCCGCAGGAACAGGCCGTAGCACTGGTAGTTCTCGTGCTCCAGGCCGATCAGGTCACGGATGCGCACGACCGGGTCGGCGTGGTCGGTGCGGCACGGGTTGTTCCAGTGCCCGACCGTCTCGCCGGCGGCGTCGATCTGCCGGGCCGAGGTGAACGCCAGCACCGCGTCGGGGCGGTCCGCCAGCGCGTCGAACATCTTGCGCAGCCGGTCCGGTTCGTACGCGTCGTCCGCGGCCGCCCAGGTGAAGTAGCGGGCGCTCGACTCGTGCACCAGGCGGTTGTGGTTGCCGGTGGAACCGAGGTTGCGCTCGCGCCGGCGGTACCGGATGCGCTCGTCCTGGCGGGCCGCCTCGCGGCAGATCTCCTCGGTGCCGTCCGTCGAGCAGTTGTCGCCGATCCACAGCTCGAAGTCGACGTCCCGCTGCTGCTGGAGGCTGGCCAGCGCCGTCGTCAGGTAGGGCTCGCCGTTGTACACCGGCAACCCGACCGCGATCGGCGCACTCGCGGCGCCGATCAGGGCCGGCGCCTTCGCGGCCGCGGCCTTCCTGTTCACCTGACCTCCAGTGCTGACGGCGGCATCACCGGTACAGGGTCGACCACCACCCACCGATCGGCAAGGCCCGACGAGGTACCCGAACAGCAGTTTCCCAGCCGGACCCGCGCCGACCAATTCGGACACGACGCGCGTCTCACGCGCGCTCCCAGAGCATCCACGGCCGATCACCGCAGCGGTAGGCCTGCTCCAGCGCGACGCGTTCCTTCACGGTGTCGGCGGGCTGCCAGAAACCCCGGTACGGATAGGCACGGAGCCGGCCGCGCTTGGCGAGATCGCCGCACGCGTCCTCGACCAGGTCGCTGCCCGGCGGCAGGTGATCGAAAATTTCCTGCCGCAGCACGAAATATCCGCCGTTCTCCCACAGCGGCAGCTGGCTGACGGGCGTGATTCCCGTTGCGTCGCCGTGCTCGCCGAGTTCCACGCAGTGAAACGACGATTGCGGCGGCACAACCATCAGCGACGCGGCGGCGGTCGACTCGAGGAACCGGTCGACCATGTCGCCCAGCGGGGCGTCGGTGAGCACGTCCGCGTAGTTGGCGAGGAAAACCTCGTCGCCGTCGAGCAGATGCCGCACCCGGCGGAGTCGTTCGCCGATCGGCGCGTCGATGCCGGTGTGGGCGAAGGTGATCGTCCAGTCGGAGATGTCCGAGGAGAGCAGCTCGACCCGGCCGCCCCGCAGCACGAAGTCGTTGGAGGCCGTCTCGCGGTAGTCGAGGAAGAAGTCCTTGATGTGGTGGCCGCCGTAGCCCAGGCACAGCACGAACTCGGTGTGTCCGAAATGGGCGTAGTAGCGCATCACGTGCCACAGCAGCGGTCGCGGCCCGACGAGCTGCATCGGCTTCGGGATGTCGTCGGCGGCGCCGTCCCGCATGCGCATCCCGTAACCGCCACAGAACAGCACGACCTTCACGAGGACACCTCGGTCCGTTCCCGTCTGGACAAGATCAGTACGCCCCTTGGCCGCGCACCACCGCGCGCACCGTCTTCCAGAGGATCAGCGCGTCCAGGGCGAGCGACCAGTCCTCGACGTAGCGCAGGTCGAGGCGGACGGCCTCGTCCCACGGCAGGTCGCTGCGCCCGCTCACCTGCCACAGCCCGGTCAGGCCCGGCTTCACCAGCAGCCGCCGCAGCATGTCCGGCCCGTACGCCTCGACCTCCTCGGGCAGCGGCGGCCGCGGCCCGACCAGCGACATGGTTCCGCGCAGGACGTTGACGAGCTGGGGCAGCTCGTCGATGGAGAACCGCCGCAGCACCGCGCCGATGGGCGTCACCCGCGGGTCGCGGCGCATCTTGAACAGCGGCCCGGCGGCCTCGTTGCCGGCCAGCAGGTCGGCCCGGTGCCGGTCGGCGTCGACGACCATGGTCCGGAACTTCAGGATGGTGAACGGCTTGCCGTCCTTGCCTACGCGCTGCTGGCGGTAGAGGGCGGGGCCCCGGTCGCCGAGGCTGATCGCGGCGGCGATGCCCAGCAGGACCGGCGAAAGGATCGTCAGCAGCAGCAGCGCGCCGATCTTGTCGACGATCTCCTTCACGACCCGGCGGGCGCCGGTGAAGGTCGGCGCGCTCACGCGGAGCAACGGCAGGCCCAGCACGCCGGTGATGTGCACGCGGGGGCCGGCGACCTCCATGAGGACCGGCGCCACCACCATCTCGGCGGGCGTGCCCTCGAGCTGCCAGGCCAGGCGCTGCAAGCGAAGCGGGGTCCAGTACGGGTCCGGGGTGATGGCGACGACGCGGTAGCCGCCGCGGCGGACGTGGTCGGCGAGTTCGTCCAGGTGTCCCACGACGGGCACGCCCTCGATGTCGCCGTGCGCGGTGCCGCCGGCGCACACCGCCTCGACGCGCCATCCGTTGTGCGGCTCGCGGCGAGTTCGGGCGATCAAGTCCGTTGCGGTGTCGACGCTGCCGGCGACCAGCACGGGGAGCAGGCAGCGGCCGGCGCGGCGGCGACGGTGCAGAAGCTGGCGGAGGATGTACCGCAACGGGAAGGCGACCAGCGCGATCGCCGGCACCACAAGGAAGATCCAGCCGCGCACACCGGGCACGCCCAGGCCGAGGCTCACCACGGCCAGCACCACGGCCGCCGCCACAACGGCCTTGCCGAGCCGGCGGAATTCTTCGGCCTCCTGGCCGAGCACGGCGGTGCTCCAGGCCCGACAGGCCGTCAACGAGGCGAGAACGGTGACAACCGTGGCCGCCGCGACGAGCGCCGGCGGAAAGTCGCCCACCGTGGCGGAGTTCGCGACCAGACTCCCGACCAGGATCACGACGGCGAGGATCGAGCCGAGGTCGCTGGCGATGACCACGCGGCGGTACTTGACCTCCCAGGTCGCCACCGGGCGCGGGGCGGGGCGGTCCTCGACCGGGGGCCGCGGCTCGAAGCGCAGCGGTGCCGGGATGGACACCGCACCCGCCGCGTCGCCCCGTCTGAGCTGTCTCACCCGAACCCGCATCCCGTCTCCCAAGATCAACTGATTCGGGGCGTGAAGAGCCACCGATGACCCACGGCCGTGCTCGAAGGGCGGGCCGGGGTCGGCGTGGACGATATCCGAACCTCGACCACGACGATTCGGCAGCAAGGTTATTGCGTACACCGCCGAACGGTTCCACCGGCATGACCGAATATCCCCCGCTTGAGTGACAAGTAACCCGTTAGGGATGTCGATACGGGAAAGTTACGGCGTTTGTTGAACCGAACGTGACGCCGATCCGTGGGCCTGACGGCGATCCACCACCCGGACGAGTAGCCGGTTACGGGTTTAGCCGGGGAACACCCCGAATAGCACAAAGGGCACGGAACATCAGAGATGTTCCGTGCCCTTTGCGAGCTTCGAGCGCTCGCCGGGCGTAGCCCGGCCTCGGGGGTCTGGGGGTCGGCCCCCAGAACAAACGACGAGCGACATGGTCCACGCTTTCCGTGGACAGACGTCCTCCGAGCGAGTGGCCAGGGGCGGGGTCGAACCGCCGACCTACCGCTTTTCAGGCGGTCGCTCGTACCAACTGAGCTACCTGGCCAGAGAAGACCGGAAGCCCGATCGTACTCCTGCGACCCAGACGGGACTTGAACCCGCGACCTTCGCCGTGACAGGGCGACGCGCTAACCAACTGCGCCACTGGGCCTTGCTGTTGTGTTTCGTGCCCCCAACGGGATTCGAACCCGTGCTACCGCCTTGAAAGGGCGGGGTCCTAGGCCGCTAGACGATGAGGACTCCGGCTTCCTTGGACCTCCTACGAGGGACCTTGGCATCCGGGCCCTCCAACGGCCGTCCGCTGGAAGCACGAGTAGCATAGAACGGGTCGGGGGCAACTTCCAAATCCGGGGTCCCGGAACGCCCCTACCAGCGCTTTCACCGCGCACCGCCGGCCGAGCCGGTCGATCAAGCCCTGATCAGAGCCCATACCGGCGGCCGGACGCCGCCGGAGCAGTTGAAGTGTGCTGCGCCACACCCGCTCCCGACCGGTCCGCGCATCGCCGTCGACAATTTCGCGGATTCTTCCCACGGCGTCCGCCGGCCCACATTCATGGCCGGACGAATTCTGGTCCGCAATCGACCGAACGGACCATGCGCACGTCCGGTTGTCGCCAACGCCGAGCATTGGCCGGCATTGCCCGGCCGGTTCACGGCGATTGGCTCGCGAGGAGATCTCACGAAAGTCGGAGGCGACGAAGTCTCACGTAAGCCCGAGAAAGATGACCGACCGCCGGGCGGCGCCCCGAACGCCCTTGGTCCCGACGACCGGTCCGGTCGATGACGGTTCCTGTTGTCGTCAGCGGCGCACCGGCGGCACGCCGTCGTCACCCGGCGCGAGCCCGAGCATGTCGAGCAGCTGTCGGCAGTCGTCGACGTCCAGGGCGCCGCGGGCCACCGCGAGACGGGCGCGGTGCACCTGTTCGGCCGAGATCTTGGACGGTTCGTCGCTGCGCTGGGCCGGCACGTTGCCCGAGCCACGTGGCATCGAGTCGTCGTGCTGCCAGAGGAACTTCCGGACTTCAAGGGATCCGCTCATGTGGTGCCTCCCCGACTCGGCTCTCGGCGGCGAGGCTAAGCGAGCCGTGCCGCGCCTTGCAGCCCCCCGGAGAGTGATTCCCATCGGACGGAGAGTGACCGTGAGTTATGCACCGGGCCGATTACTGATCAACAGCAACGGGTTCTGCACCGGTCCAGCCCGCTGCTCGCGGCCGAGATGCGCGGACCATACGACTACCCGGTAGGGGTAGTTGATCTTGCGCGCTCCATGGTGGCCCGGTACATCACCTTGCCCATTGGTACCGGCCGGGAGGCACCCACCGGCCAGTCAGGCCGGCGGCGGCGGACGACCACACGTCTGTCAGTGGTGTCGACGCAGGCGCGCCGTCGGCCACCGACTACCCGTTGTCCTCGACGCGGAGGAGCCGGTCGGTCGCGCCACCGCAGCGGCACCGGGTGGCGCGGGCCGCCGCAAAGCCGGATCGAAACAACGTTGAATGGGCGATCGCCGGGAGTTGTCAACCCCATGGTCCGCATTGCGGAAACCGGAACCTTCCACAGTTCGGAAGACCGCCCGGACGTCTGCGAGCCGACCCATCCCCTTCGGGAAGAAGCCGCTGGACGAATGCCAATGGCCGCGACGCGGCGACGCTCACCAAGAACCAGCGGGTTGTGAGGTGCGCGGAAGAACGGCGGACCCGGGACGGCAGCGGGCACGGAGTGCTCCACTCCCGATCACGTGGCCACGGGGAAGACAACAACGTATCGAGATCCGACACGACCGGACCGAGACGCATCATCGTGCACGTCTCCGCAGGCCAGGACGCCTCCGGCCAATCCAGTTACACATAGTCGCTACACCCCGCGAATGCGACGAAGAGTAACCACTGACCGATGCGGTCACACTCCGTGCACTCAGGACGGTTTCACACTTTCACCGTTTCAACGCCGGTCCTAGCGGTCGAACATCGTCGGACGCAAGCGCTGACCGGAGCAGCCCCACTCAGCCGTGCCGAGCAATGATCATCGGGGCCGACCCGGGCTACTTGGTTTTCAAGTGGGAAATTCGGGCATCAATCCGGAGCGAAACCCTCGCACGCGGGAACGACCCATGCCACAATCAACATTGCTGACATACCCCCGGTCAGCGCCTGTGGAGATCCCCTCCGGCCCCCGCGTTCCTCCCCCTGGCGCGGGGGCCTCTCCAGGCCCGCCGGGTGTGGCGGCGGACACACCCGTCACCCGCCCGCAACCGAACCGTTATCCTCTTCGGCGTGCCTCTTCCCTCGCTTGGACGGAAAAAAGACGGTAGACACCGCGAGCCGGCCCGTGAGCAGCAGGAAGCCGCTCCGGACCACGAGCTGGAGAACTACCTGGCGGCGCTCGCCCCGGAGGGCGACGTCGAGACCACCGGCTCCGGCCGCCGCTTCGGCAACGCGCAGGTCTACCAGCTGCGGCTGTCGCTGACCGCGAACGAGCAGCTCCGCGAGCTCGCGGCCATCCACCAGACCTCCCCGCTGGCGCTGGCCCAGGAGTGGATCACGCAGCGGCTGGCCTGGGAGTCCCAGAACCAGCAGCACGGGCGCTACTGACCGCCGAAGGTCCCGCGCTCCACGGCTGACGTGCCGGCGGCCCCTTTCCCGCCCGCCCCGCCGCACGCCTCCCGCTCCCAAGTCGCCGCTCGCCTTTCCGTTCCAACCCGGCCCTCCGGCCGGCGCCGCTCGCATACGATCAAGATGTGCCGACGCTCCCGCTCCGCAGGAACGACCGGCGTCGTCATCTGGTGGTGTGCGGTGACTCCCCGCTCGCCTTCCGCCTGGTCGACGAGCTGATCAACCGGTACGACGAGGACGTCACCGTCATCCTGCGGTCGAAGCAGGAGAACTACGGGCCGCGGATCGCCGCGCTCAGCCGGGTCAAGGTGATCGAGGCGGCGGCGCCGGACAACAACGCGTTCCAGCAGGCGAAGGTGTCGACCGCGCGGGCGCTGGCGGTGCTGGGCTCGGACGACGCCGGCAACATCCATGCCGCGTTGCTGGCCCAGGACATCAACCCGGACCTGCGGCTCGTGCTGCGCCTGTTCAACATGAGCCTGGGGCACCGGGTCCGCACCCTGTTCGCGGACTGCGCGGTGCTCTCGGACGCGGCGATGGCGGCCCCGTCGTTCGTCGCGGCCGCCCTCGGCCGCGAGGGCCCGACGCACATCCGCGTATCGGGCCGCACCTTATATGTGGTGCGCCGCGACGAGGTCGACGCGGACCGGATCATCTGCGGCCTCGCCGACACCACCGACCATACGAATGCGGACCTGCTGCCGGTGGAGGAGCACTCGAGCGACCTGGTGCTGGCCTTCACCAACGGCTCGGGCGTGGAGCGGGCGGTGGGCCACAAACGCGGCCGGTGGGTGGCGGCGGTCCGGCGCAACTTCGGCTCGGTGTTCAACCGCAAGGTCGGCGTCGCCGCCCTGTCGCTGTTCGTGCTGCTGGCCATCGGGACCACGATGTTCGCCACGTTCGGCGGCTACACCTGGTGGAACGCCATCTACGAGACGGCGTTGGACGTCGCCGGCGCGGCCCAGCCGCTGGACAGCCTGCCGGTGATCAACAAGATCACCCAGGTGATGGTGACGATCGTCGGCATCTCGATCATTCCGATCATCACGGCCGTCGCCCTCGACGCCGTGGTCAGCGCGCGTCTGGCGGCCGCCGCCGGACCGCAGGGCCCGTTCCGCGACCACGTCGTGGTCATCGGACTGGGCCAGGTCGGCGTGCGGGTCATCGCCCAGCTCCACGACCTGGGCGTGCCGGTCGTCGGCATCGACCGCAACGAGAACGCCCGCGGCATCCCGCTGGCCAAGCGGCTCGGCCTGCCGGTGATCATCGGCGACGCCAGCCGGGACGACACGCTGCGGGCCGCCTACATCGGCACCAGCCGGGCGCTGGTCACGCTGAGTTCGCACGACGTCGTCAACCTCGAAGCGGCGCTCACCGCTCGTGCCGTGCGCGAAGACCTGCTGGTGGTCCTGCGCCTGTTCGACAACGACTTCGCGCGACTGGTGGAGCGGCGCTTCAACATCGACGTGTCGCGGAGCGTGTCCTTCCTGGCGGCGCCGGCCTTCGCCGCCGCCATGGTGGAACGGCAGGTCGTCGGCACGATCCCGGTCGGCCGGCGGGTGCTGCTGATCGCCGAGGTGCCGGTCGGCGACGGAACCGGCCTCGATCGCCTGACCGTCCGTGAGGTCGAGCAGCGGTTCGAGGTCCGCGTGATCGGCCTGCAGCGGCGGACCGAGCAGCGCCTGGACTGGCAGCCGTCGCCGGAGCATCAGCTGGTGCCGCGGGACCGGTTGATGGTGGTGGCGACCAGGAGCGGCCTGGGACAGATCCTGGCCGGCAGCATTTCGCCGGGGCAGTAGGTCCTGCGCCCACGCCGATCATCTTGATCGAATTGAGAACGTTCCCGGCGGTGTCCGGCGGTACCGTTCAAGCACCCGGTCGACAACATCACCCAGTCGTGTGACATGAATCACGTTTGCGGCGGTCAACGTGGGTTGTACCTGCGACGTCGATTGAGGTGCAGGGACACAAGAGGGGCTTTCGGGGGAAGGGGTTGGCCGTGCGCCGATCGGTTGGAGGGGCCCGCTGGGTCATGGCGTTAGGCGCGGTCGCCACCGTCCTCGGCCTGGCCGCGTGCGGGTCGACCGCCCCGCAGGAGTCGAGCAAGCCGACGCAGACCGAGAAGGTCTCGCCGGCGGCGGTCTCCAAGCCGGCCAAGGTCTCGCAGATCCCCGGTGACACCGCGCAGAACGTCTCCCCGGCCGACCCCGTGCGGGTCACGGTCGCCGACGGCGCCCTCACCGACGTGCACCTCGTCAACGACCAGGGCCGCGAGGTCACCGGCCTGCTGTCGACGGACAAGCACAACTGGACCGCGACCGAGTCGCTCGGCTACGACCGGACCTACACGTGGTCCGGTTCGGCCGTCGGCTCCGACGGCAAGCAGGTGCCGCTGGGCGGTTCGTTCCACACGCTGCGCCCCGCGCGGCAGATCAGCGCGCAGATCAACGTCGGCGACAACGACACCGTGGGCGTCGGCGAGCCGATCGTGCTGACCTTCAGCTCGCCGGTCCAGGACAAGGCGGCGGTCGAGCGGGCGCTGACCGTGCAGACGTCCAACCCGACCACCGGCTCGTGGGCGTGGCTCGACGACAAGACTGTGCACTACCGCACCAAGGACTACTGGCCGGCCAACACCAAGGTGACGCTGCTGGCCAAGCTGTACGGCACGTCGTTCGGCGGCGGGGCGTTCGGCGCGGAGGACATGTCCACGTCCTTCACCGTCGGCCGCAGCCTGATCCTGCGCGGCAACACGCAGACCCACCGCCTGCAGGTCTTCCAGGACGGCAACCAGATCGCCGACTACCCGGCCAGCTACGGGCTGGACTCCGACCCGGGCCGGGTCACCAACAGCGGCACGCACATCGTGATGTCCAAGAGCGCGACCTTCGCCATGACCAACCCGAAGTACCACTACGAGAACGTGGTGGTGCCGTGGGCGGTGCGGATCTCCAACAACGGCGAGTTCGTGCACGGCTACGCGCCCAGCATCTGGGCGCAGGGCAACACCAACGTCTCGCACGGCTGCGCGAACCTCTCGCCGGCCAACGCGCAGGTCGTCTACAACGAGGTGCTGCCCGGCGACCCGGTGGAGATCACCGGCTCCACGCAGCAGCTGGGCGCGAAGGACGGCGACTACTACGACTGGACCGTCCCCTGGGACCAGTGGCTGGCCAAGTCGGCGCTGCACGGCTGACCTTCCTTCGCTGACACCGAAGCCCCCGGAGCCGACGCTCCGGGGGCTTCGGTGTCGTGGTGCACGTCACGGGGCCGATTCGGGCAGATCAGCCCGCTGTGGCAACGGTCGTTACGTCAACTTCGCTGTGGTTCGCGACCGCGCTGGGTACCGTCCTGTCTGCCGATCAGAGGGGCGAGGATGACCGATTCGGAGCAGATGGCGGAGCTGCTGGCGCGCAACGCCGCGATGTTGGACTCGATGAGCCAGCTGCTCGCCAGCGCGCAGCAGCAGCTGGCCCATGCGCGGCAGCTCAACCGTGATCTGCGGGCGCGCACCTGCATGGCGCAGTCGCCGGACCGGATGGTGACGGTGGTCGTCGACGGCGTCGGCGGGTTGCAGCAGCTCTCGTTCGACCGCGACGCGTTCGAGCACCACACGCCGGCCAGCCTCGCCGACGCCGTGACTCATGCCGTACGCGAGGCGACGCGGCAGCATTCCGACGACCCGGCGCCGGTTCTCGAGGCGGATTCCGCCGAGTCCGTCGAGCCGGAGGAGCAGCCGACCCCGGCCGAACCGGAGATCGCGGCGGCCGCCCCGGAACCCGTCCTCGACCCGGAGCCCGTGCTGGAACCGGAGCCCGTTCCGGTGCCGGTGGCGATCCAGGACCCGGCCCCGCCGGCCGTCGATCAGGCGACCGACAGCGGCAGCCAGATCGAGCACGTCATGAGTGCGCTGAGCAAGCTGCAGTCGTACACCGGGATCGTGACCCGGGTGCTGGGCGTGCGCGATCCCGAGCGGGCGGCCGCCATCGCGGCCGAGTACCAGCTCGGCGACACGATCATCGAGCGGACCTTCCTGAGCACCTCGGCCAATCCGGCCTACACCGGCGACGGCCTGGTCCGGTACACCATCGACGCCCGCCACGGCGGCAAGCTGATCGGAGCGATCTCCGAGGACGGCGAGCAGTTCGGGGAGGTGGTGTTCGGGCCGGGGGCGCGGTTCCGCGTCACCGGGAAGCGGTACTACCCGAGCATCAAGGGCTGGGACATCGCGCTGGAGGAGCTGGGCTGACATGGCGATGAGCGAGTGGGAGTGGGCCCCCGGCACCGGCCAGGAGCACATCGACCGGATCACCCGGTTCCACCTGGACAGCCTGGCCGTGCCGGTCGAGCAGCGGCTGCGGCCGTCCGACCCCGGCCGGCACGACTTCCCGATCGGCCTGGACGAGAACGGCCGCAAGTTCCCGGTGCCGCCGAGCTGGGCCGACCGGGTGCTGGGCTGCGTGCTCGCCGGGGCGGTCGGCGACGCGCTGGGTGCGTCGATCGAGTTCCTGCCGATCGACATGATCCGGCGGCAGCACGGCGAGCAGGGCGTCACCGGGTTCGGGCCGGGTGGGCCGGACGGAACCATCACCGACGACACCCAGATGACGCTGTTCACGTTGGAAGGCCTGATCCGGGCCCATGTGCGGGATCGCGTCTCGGGCGCCGGCGATCCGGTGCCGGTCGTCCAGCACGCCTACCAGCGCTGGCTGCACACCCAGGGTTTCGACTGGCCGCAGGCCGGCGGCCCGTTCGCGGAGGGCCGGGCGCAGCCCGACGGCTGGCTGGTGACCGAGCACGGCCTGTTCGTCCGCCGGGCGCCGGGCAACACGTGCGTGACGGCGCTGCGGGTGTTCGCCGCCGGCAACCCGGCCGGCTCGATGGCCAACCCGTTGAACGACTCGAAGGGCTGCGGCGGCGTCATGCGGGCCGCGCCGGTCGCACTCTGGTCGACGGATGCCGAGGTGGTCTTCGCCCTCGGCGCCGCGACCGCCGCACTGACGCACGGACATCCGAGCGGCTACCTGTCGGCGGCGTCGCTGGCGTTCCTCGTGCACGGGCTGCTCAGGGGAACGTCGCTGCCGGACTGCATCGCGGCGCTGACCCCGGTGTTGACCAGGTGGCAGGGGCACGAGGAGCAGCTGGCCCGGTTGACCACGGCGGTCCGGCTGGCGGACGAGGGGCTGGTCAGCGCCGAGCGGATGGCCGACGAACTCGGCGGGGGCTGGGTCGGCGAGGAGGCGCTGGCGATCGCGGTGTACGCGATGCTGGTCACCGACAGCCTGCCCGAGGCACTGCGGCTCGCGGTGAACCACTCCGGGGACAGCGACTCCACCGGCGCGGTCTGCGGCAATCTCGCCGGGGCGTGGTACGGCGTGGCCGCGATCCCGGCCGACTGGCTGGAGCGGCTGGAGCTGCGCGCCGCGATCACGGCGCTGACCGGGGACGCGCTGGCCGAGTTCGGGCCGAACCCGCCGGCCGACGACGCCTGGCTGCAGCGCTATCCGGGCTGGTGAGCTAGTTGCGGTCCGACCCGGCGCGACAGCTGCGCCGGGTCGGACTGACTCGATATCGGTCGACCGGACCTTTATCGGTCTTCGAGCACATGGCCGTGCTCAGCCGATCGCGTCGAGCAGCGCCTGACGCTGCCGGTCACCGAGGCCGGCGGCGCGGCGGTCGGCGTCGATGCCGGTCTCCTCGAGCAGCTTGGCGACCTTGACGGCACCGAGGCCCGGCACGGCCTTCAACAGCTGGGCGACCTTGGTCTTGCCGACGGTCTTGTCGTCCTTGGCCCGCTTGAGCACCTCACCGAAGGTCGTCTCACCGGACTTGATCGAAGCAAGCAGCGCGGTGCGGGCCTTACGGGCCTCCGCAGCCTTCGCCAGCGCTTCCGCACGCTGCTCAGGGGTCAGTGTGGGCAGAGCCAACTTCATGGTCCTTTCTTGCGACGAGGGGTTGCTCGACCGCCATCATGCACGCTGACCACGACTTTCGTCAGCGTTCGCGCCTGCTGGCGCGTCGCGGCAACCCCGTGGGTGACGCTACGCCAGCCTTTCCAGTGACACCGTTCGAGCGCGGGAAGTTCATCCAGGTGAACCGGGGCTCACACGGAGTTCACGCCCACCGCGCCCACCGGTCGAGGCCGGATTCCTCCGCTGCACCCCATCTGTACTGCGGAAACGCCGCGGACGGCGGTATCGGTCCAGGTCAGCGGCATGAAACGGAACCGATCCAGCGCGGCGACTCCCGGTCACCGCCTTGTCCAGCGGCCAACCGGGCGAGAACACCCCATCCGGCGATCACGAGAGTGTCGTATGCCACCTGATCGACTTCATCCCGCTGACCAGGCGGGACCGATCGGGTGTCGAAACCCGTCTCTGAGCCAACTTTCAGCAAAGCCGCCATTAGCACGCACGGTGAACACCCGAACAGCGCAATACCGCCCGTTCCGGGGACATGCAGCACGGTGGAACGGGTCCGTCGCCTGGGCTGCGCGGACCAAACGTCACCGAATCGCGGGTCACCCCAAGGCCGGAGGCAACGTCGGGCCCCCCACCACGTCTTATCCGTTGTGAGGCCGCCGCCTACTCTTTGGTGGGGCGAGGTCGGCCACGAATGGGTCTGGGCTGATCCGGGACACGGGCCGTGAGTAAAGAGGGTTGCATGCTTGTCGGAGGAAGCACGGGGCGCCGTCGGCGCCTGGGTTCCGCGGGAGTCGTCGGAATCGCCGTGGCGGCACTGGCGCTGAGCGCCTGCTCGTCGAGCACGGACGGCTCGGCCGCCGCGACCACATCAACCAAACCTCCCGCGCCCGCGGCCCAGGTGACGATCTCCGGCGGCGACCAGATCAGCCCGAAGACGCCGATCGTGGTCAAGGCGTCCGGCGGCAAGATCACCAACGTGGACGTGAAGAACGCGGCCAAGGGCAACTCGGTCAAGGGCGACCTGTCGGCCGACGGGCTGACCTGGACGTCCAGCGAGCCCCTCGGCTACGGCTCCACCTACAACGTGGTCGCCGACGCCACCAACGCCGACGGCAAGCAGACCGAGCAGAAGAGCACCGTCACCACGCTCACGCCCAAGGCGCAGGCGTATCCGGCGCTCATCCCGGCGCCGCCGGGCTCGGGCCAGACCTTCGGCGTCGGCCAGATCATCGGCGTCTCCTTCGACCAGCCGATCACCGACAAGGCCGCGGCCGAGAAGGCGCTGGTCGTCACCACGACCCCGGCGCAGCAGGGCTCCTGGTACTGGATCGACGCCAAGACCGCGCACTACCGGGCGGCGGAGTACTGGCAGGCCGGCACCACGATCAAGCTCGACGCCAACCTCTACGGCGTCGACCTGGGCGGCGGCGTGTTCGGCAAGACCGACCGCTCGGTCACGTACACGATCCACGACTCCTGGATCGCCAAGGCCGACGGCAACACCAAGCAGATGCAGATCCTGCACAACGGCGCCGTCGTGAACACCATGCCGATCAGCCTCGGCAAGGACTCGACGCCGACGCAGGTCGGCCCGCACGTGATCTCCGACAAGCAGCAGCAGGTCGTGATGGACTCGGCGACCTACGGCGTGATGCCCGGCCAGCCCGGCTACTACAAGTCCACCGAGTACTGGGACCTGCGCATCTCCAACGACGGCGAGTTCGTGCACGAGAACCCGAACACCGTCAACCAGCAGGGCAACTCCAACGTCTCGCACGGCTGCGTCAACCTCAGCCCGGAGAACGCCCAGTGGTTCTTCAACCACTTCAACCTCGGTGACGTGGTCGAGGTGACCAACTCCGGCGGCGGCAAGCTGCCGCTGTGGGACACCTACGGCGACTGGGAGCTGAGCTGGGCGGAGTGGCAGAAGGGCAGCGCGACCAAGGGCTGATCCCCCGCTTCCACCACGAGGGCCGCGCTCCGCACCGGGGCGCGGCCCTCGTGCTGTGTCGTGGGGATGCCGCTCCGCGGCCCGCGTCCCCTCGCTCGCCTCCGGTCACGTGATCCTGCCCGATTTCGGGCAGGATCGTTGCCTTTGGTTCCCGCGGAAGGCAGCATCGCTGCTCGTGTCGGCCACCAGTCACCCGTTCGGGGACCTCGTTTCGCACCTGATGCGCACCACCGCGCTTGGTCCGGGCGAGGCGGCGCGGGTGGTCGCCGACGTGCTCGCCTACTTCGACGAGTCGGTGGAGGCGGTCGTGCGCCGCCGGCACGCCGAGCTCAAGTCGGCCGGGCTGACCAACGACCAGATCTTCGAGCGCATCGCCGCCGAGCTGCCACAGCGCCGGGTCGCCGCACCCGAGCTGTCCCTTCGGCAGCTGCGCCGCATCGTCTACGGGTGAGGAACGACCATGTGCGGAATCGTGGGATACGTGGGATCGCGGGACTGCGTCCCGATCCTGCTGGAGGGCCTGGCCCGGCTGGAGTACCGCGGCTACGACTCGGCCGGGGTCGCGGTCGTCGGGCGGGGCAAGCTCCGGGTGCGCAAGGTCAAGGGCCGCGTCGGCCAGCTCGCCCAGGATGTGCCGGCCCGGCTGTCCGGGCCGGTGGGGATCGGCCACACCCGGTGGGCCACGCACGGCGTGCCGAGTGAGCAGAACGCGCATCCGCACGTCGACGGCAGCGGCCGGGTCGCGGTCGTGCACAACGGCGTCATCGAGAACGCCGAGGAGCTGCGGGCCAAGCTGACCGCCGACGGGGTCGTGTTCGCCTCGGAGACGGACACCGAGGTGCTGGCGCACCTGATCGCCGCCGTCGAGGTCGACGACATCGAGGAGGCGGTCCGGCGGGTGCTGCCGGACATCGTCGGCACGTACGGCATCGCCGTCGTCGACACCCGCCAGCCGGACCGTATCGTCGCCGCCCGCAACGGCAGCCCGGTGATCCTCGGCGTCGGCGACAAGGAGCTGTTCGTCGCCTCCGACGTGATGGCGCTGGTCCGCCACACGTCCCAGGTCGTCCACCTGGAGGACGGCGAGGTCGCGGTGCTCACCGCCGACGGGTTCAGCACGCGGACCCTGGACGCGACGGTCACCACCCGGCCACCGACGACCGTGGACGTCGAGGACGACGACTACCAGGCCGAGGGCTACGGCCACTTCATGCGCAAGGAGATCCACGACCAGCCGACCGCCGTCGAGCGGACCCTGCGCGGCCGGCTCGACGACCGCTTCGGCACCGCGCACCTCGGCGGCCTCAACCTGACGCCGCGCGAGTCCCGGGAGTTCAAGCGGGTCAAGATCCTCGGCTGCGGCTCGGCGCACTACGCCGGCCAGATCGGCGCGCAGCTGATCGAGGAGCTCGCCCGGGTGCCGGCCGACTCCGAGCCGGCGTCGGAGTTCCGCTACCGCAACCCACTGATCGACCCGGACACGCTGTACGTGGCGGTGAGCCAGTCCGGCGAAACCTACGACACGCTGGCGACGGTGCAGGAGATCCAGCGCAAGGGCGGCCGTGTGCTCGGCGTGGTCAACGCCGTCGGCAGCTCGATCGCGCGGCAGTGCGACGGCGGCATCTACCTGCACGCCGGCCCGGAGATCTCGGTGACGTCGACGAAGGCGTTCACCGTGACGACGGTCGACTTCGCCTTGCTGGCGCTGCATCTCGCCCGGGTGCGTGACCTGTCGCCGGCCGACGGCCAGCGGCTCGTCCGCGGGCTGCGTGCCCTGCCGGCCCAGATCGGGGAAATCCTCAAGCTGGAGGACCAGATCGCCGGGCTGGCGCGGGAGTACGGCACGTGCCCCAACGTGATGTTCATCGGCCGCGTGCGGGGGTGGCCGGTGGCGCGCGAGGGTGCGTTGAAGCTCAAGGAGGTCTCGTACGTGCACGCCGAGGCGTACCCGGCCTCGGAGCTCAAGCACGGCCCGCTCGCCCTGATCAGCCCGGAGACGCCGACCGTCGCGATCGTCCCGGACGATGAGCTGTACGACAAGAACCTCACCACCCTCGGCGAGATCAAGGCGCGCGGCGGCCGCATCCTCGCGCTGGCCCACCGGGAGCTGCCGACCGCGCTGGCCGACCACACGATCGTCGTGCCGCGGGCCGAGCCGGAGCTGGACCCGATCTTGCTGGGCATCCCCTTGCAAATGCTCGCCTACCATGCCGCGGTCCTGCTCGGACACGATGTCGATCACCCCAGGAACCTGGCGAAAAGCGTGACAGTGGAGTGAACCGGAGGTGACGCCGGGTTCGGTCGCTAACCTCGTGCTCGTGGGGAGTTCGGACCGGGCCCGGCGCGCCGCCAAGCAGCACGCCCGCGCCCGACACGCGCAGCGGATGGCCGACGGCGTCGACGCACGGTCGCTCGACGCCAACGGCGTCGCGGCGCGGTTGTGGGCGACCGCCACCGACTACTCGTACGGCCAGAAGAAGGTCGCGGCCGGCGAGGCGGCGTTCCTCGCCGACGCCGACGACCGGCAGCTCGGCCTGGCCGTGGCCGGCGTGTTCGACCGGGCGCTGAACTTCCTGTGGCCGAGCGGCTGGCTGCCCTACGACCTGGTCCAGGTGGTCCGCCGGGAGTGCGACGACTTCGCCACCGGACTGGTCGTCGACGTGATCGCGGCGGACATGACCCGATACGCCGAGGCGACGATCCACGAGCGCTGGCGGGACCAGCTCCGGCAGATCGAGGCGCGGTCGTGGTGGCGGCACGACCGGCAGCACTTCGAGCAGTGGCTGGCCCGGCACATCCTCACCAGGGAGGAGGGACTGGAGGTCGCCATCGTCGCGCTGGCGACGCTGATGGCGCTGCCCAAACTGCCGTTGATCCTGCCGCTGCCGGGCGCCTCGACCGGCACGGACGCGCCGGCGGGCGTGGGCGTCGACCAGAAGGTGCTGGCCAAGGTCCGAGGATTGCTCGCGAAAGCGGAGTCGACGGAGTTCCCCGAAGAGGCGGAGGCGTTGTCCGCCAAGGCACAGGAGCTGATGAGCCGGCACGCGTTCGAGCGGGCGCTGCTCGACGCCGACGATCACGTGCCGCAGACGGCAAGTTCTCGGCGGGTGTGGCTGGACACGCCGTACGTGGGGGCGAAGGCGCAGTTGGTGGCCGCGGTCGCGGCGGCCAACCGGTCCCGGGGCGTGGTGTACGAGAAGATCGGCTTCATCGCGCTGATCGGGGCCGATCTCGACCTCGAGATCACCGAACTGCTGTCGACGTCGCTGTTGTTGCAGGCAACCCGGGCGATGGTCGCCGCCGGCGCCGGTGTGGACACACGCAGCCGCACCTACCGGCAGTCGTTCCTGCTCGCGTACGCCACGCGGATCGGCCAGCGGCTGCGTGCGGCGGCCGAGGAGAGCGACGACCACACCGCCGACGACCGGCTGCTGCCGGTGCTCGCCGACCGTGAGCAGGCGGTCGAGGAGCTGTTCGAGGAGCTCTATCCGACCACGGTGAAGAAGTCGTACACGGTGGGCAGTGCGGCGGGTTGGGAGGCCGGCACGGCGGCCGCGGATCAGGCCGACATCGGGTTGAACCGCCAGAAGTTGACGCCTACTCGGTAATTGTGGCCAATGGCGAGGGATCAGCGACTACCGTACGGGCCGTGACCGACATCGAGGACCTCACGGCCCGGATTCGCGCCTTCTCCGACGCGCGGTCGTGGGAGCGGTTCCACACCCCGAAGAACCTCGCGATGGCGCTGGCCGGCGAGGCCGGGGAGCTGCTGGCCGAGCTGCAGTGGCTGACCGACGAGGAGATCACCGCCGGGATGTCCGAGGCGGACCTGCGGGAGCGGGTTCGGATGGAAGTCGCCGACGTGTTCATGTATCTGCTCCGTTTCGCCGATGTGACCGGCATCGATCTGGCCCAGGCGACGTTGGACAAGTTGGCTCGCAACGAATTGAGGTACCCGGTCGACAAGTCACGGGGAAATTCGAGCAAGTACGACCAGCTTTGAGTTTCTGACCAGCGAATTCATCTTCCCTATACGGGCGGGCAACGGGGCCGACATCCGCCGAACCTGGCGCCGGCCACCTCGATCGGTCGCGGCCCGATCGGCCCAGTTGGGCAGGTCAGCAGGGTTGTCACCGGAGTTCAAGGCCCACGGGAACGCTTGAGCCGCGCTGAACTCCCACGCAAACTTTCCTGAACTACTCAGTACCTCAATTGACGAAATGGCAGGTTCAGCCATAGCCTTTCCGCTCGGATCCACCCATTAGGGTGTGGCTACACCGATGTGCGCACCCCTAGGTCTCGTATCCCCGCGGAGGCTCGATGGCTGCGCACACCTCCGGCTCCGGATTCACTGAGAATCTCGTGCTCGGAGTCAGCCCCTTCACCGTTCCCGACGCGCGATTGGTTTCCGCGGTCTGTCGCGCGGGCGGTGTCGGCATCCTCGATCTCGGCGTCGGCGACCGGCACAGCCGGGAGGCACTCGACCTGCTGCTGAGCTGGGCCGGCGGCCCGTTCGGCGTGCGCGTGACCGGCGCGTGCGCGCTGCAACCCGGCGATCTCCCCCGCGGTCAGGTGCACACCGTCCTGCTCGGACACGACGCGAAGTGGTCTGTTCCGGAACTGGCCTCGCAGCACCGGGTTCTGGTCGAGGTGTCGAGCAAGGCCGAGGCGCTGCGTGCGGTCGAGCAGGGCGCACACGGGATCGTCGCGCGGGGGAACGAAGCCGGCGGTCCGGTGGGCGAGCTGAGCTCGTTTGTCCTGCTACAGCAGCTTGTCGACGTCGTCGACCTGCCGGTGTGGGTGTGGGGCGGCGTCGGCGTGCGCACCGCGGCGGCGGCCGTGGTCGGCGGCGCCGCGGGCGTTGTCCTTGACTCACAATTGGCCCTGCTCCCGGAGTCCGATTTGGACGACGAGATCGCCGTCGCAATCCGCCCGATGGATGGTTCCGAGACGACCATCGTGGACGGTGCCCGGCTGCTCGTCCGCCGCGGCGCTGGTCAGGCCCGGATTCTCGTGGGACAGGACGGCTTCCTCGCCGCTCGGTTCGCCGACGAGTACGGCAGCGTCGACCGGGTCGTGCGGGCGGTCAAGGACAGCGTCGTCGCGGCGCTGGAGCAGGAGCCGGCGGCGCCGAGCCTGATCGCGCAGGGACCGATGACTCGGGTGAGTGACCGCGCGGGTTTCGCGGCGTCCGTTGCGGAGAACGGAGGTTTGCCGTTCGTCGCGTTGGCGCTCGCGACCAAGGAACAGACCCGAGCTTTGCTCCGGGAGACAATGGACCTGCTCGGCGACCGTCCTTGGGGCGCGGGCATTCTGGGGTTCGCGGCCGAGGAAATCCGGGCCGGGCAACTGGAAGTCATCGAGGAGCTGCGGCCGCGGTACGCGATCATCGCCGGTGGCCGGCCGGCGCAGGCCGCCGCGCTGGAGCGGCTCGGCATCACCACCTTCCTGCACGTGCCGTCGCCGGGCCTGCTCAAGCAGTTCCTCGACGCCGGGGCGCGGCGATTCATCTTCGAAGGCTCCGAGTGCGGCGGTCACGTCGGCCCGCGGTCGAGTTTCCCGCTGTGGGAGGCGCAGCTCGGCGTGCTGCTCGACTTCCTCGGCGCGAACCCGGACGCCGAGGTGGACGTGCTCTTCGCCGGCGGCATCCACGACGAGCGGTCGGCGGCCATGGTTTCCGCCCTCGCAGCCCCGTTGCGGACGTATCGCGGCACCGTCGGCGTGCTGATGGGAACCGCGTACCTGTTCACCGAGGAAGCCGTCCGCGACGGGGCGGTGCGGCCGCTGTTCCAGCGGCAGGTGATCGACGCCGAGGCGACGGCGCTGCTGGAGACGGCGCCCGGTCACTCGACCCGGTGCGTGACGAGCCCGTTCGCCGAGGAGTTCCTGGCCCGGCGGGACGACCTGCGCGGCCGTGGGGTGCCGGACCGCGAGGTCTGGGAGGAGCTGGAGCAGCTCAACATCGGCCGGCTGCGGATCGCCAGCAAGGGCGTGGAGCGCAACGGCTCCGAGTTGCTCGACGTCGACGAGGACCGACAGCTGGCCGAGGGCATGTTCATGGCCGGGCAGGTTGCCGTCCTGCGCGACGCCGTGACCACGGTGGCGGCGTTGCACGAGAGCGTGAGCTCCGGCGCGGTGCGCTACCACGCCGCCCGGGCGCAAGCGCTTGGCATCGGCGGCGACGTCGCCGAGGAGCCGGAGCCCGAGCCACTGGACGTGGCGATCATCGGCATGGCCTGCATGTTCCCGCAGGCGCCGGACCTGCCGACGTTCTGGGCGAACGTGCTCGCGGGCGTGGATGCCGTCACGGAGGTTCCGCCGGAACGGTGGGACACGGACGTCTACTACTCGGCGGCCGGGGCGGCGGACCGGACACCGTCGAAGTGGGGCGGCTTCCTGCCGGAGATTCCGTTCGACCCACTGCGCTACGGCATCCCGCCGGCGTCGCTGGCCAGCATCGAGCCGGTGCAGTTGTTGGCCCTGGAGGCCGCGTACCGGTCGCTGGTGCATGCCGGCTACGGCGACCGCCCCTTCGATCGGGCCAGGACCAGCGTGGTGTTCGGCGCGGAGTCGGGCAGCGACATGGCCAGCGCGACCACCCTCCGCACGGTGCTGCCGTCCTACCTCGGCACGCTGCCGGAGGAGCTGGAGCGTCAGCTGCCTCGCCTCACCGAGGACACGTTCCCCGGCGTGCTGGCCAACGTCATCGCCGGCCGGATCGCCAACCGCCTGGATCTCGGCGGCGCGAACTACACCGTCGACGCCGCTTGTGCGTCCTCGATGGCCGCGGTGGACGTGGCGTGCAAGGAACTCGTCACCGGGACCAGCGACATGGTGCTGTGCGGCGCGGCCGACCTGCACAACGGCATCAACGACTACCTGATGTTCAGCTCGGTCGGCGCGCTGTCGCCGTCCGGCCGCTGCAAGACGTTCGACAGCAGCGCCGACGGCACGACCCTCGGCGAGGGCGTCGCCTGCGTCGTGCTCAAGCGGCTGGCGGACGCGGAGCGGGACGGCGACAAGATCTACGCGGTGATCAAGGGCATCGGCAGCGCCAGCGACGGCAAGTCGCTCGGCCTGACGGCACCGAGGCCGGAGGGCCAGCGCAGTGCGGTGGAGCGGGCGTACCGCAACGCCGGGATCTCACCGGCGGAGGTCGGCCTGGTCGAGGCGCACGGCACGGGCACGGTGGTCGGCGACCGGACCGAGCTCGGCACCCTGGCGAAGGTGTTCACCGAGCACGGGGCGCGGCCGAGGAGCTGCGCGATCGGGTCGGTGAAGTCGCAGATCGGGCACACCAAGTGCGCGGCCGGACTGGCCGGCCTGATCAAGACGACCTTGGCCCTGCACAACGGGATCAAGCCGCCGACGCTCCACGTCACGCAGCCGAACTCGGCGTGGGACGTCGAGGGCAACCCGTTCGCGTTGCACGCGGAGGCGGCTCCGTGGGCGGCACCGGCCACCGAGCGGATCGCGGCGGTCAGCGCGTTCGGGTTCGGCGGCACCAACTTCCACATCGTGCTCGCCGCGTACGACAAGGCACCGACTCCTCGGCACAGCAACGATCAGTGGGCCGCCGAGCTGTTCACCTTCCGCGGCGCGGACCACGCGTCGGCGGCGCGTTCCGTGGAGTGGCTGCTCGAACTCGTCGCCAAGAACGAGGCGCATGGCCGCACGTGGCGACTGCGGGATCTGGCCAGGACGGCGTCACGCCGGGCCGAACAACGCAGCGAGCCGACGCAGATCGCGGTCGTGGCACGGAGCCTGGACGAGCTGCCGCAGCTTCTCCGTGCCGGCGCTTCGGGTCAGCACGACCCCAAGCGTGGTGTTTTTGTCGCGCAGCGGGATATCGGCGGCAAGGTCGCATTCCTGTTCCCCGGGCAAGGCAGCCAGCGGCCCGGCATGCTCGCCGAGCTGTTCGTCGCGTTCCCGGAGATCCAGCACCTGCTGCACCTCGGCCGGGACTGGGCGGACGCGCTGTTCCCGCCGGCCGCGTTCGACCAGGACACCGAGCGGCAGCACAAGGCCGGGATCACCGACACCCGGGCGGCGCAGCCGACACTCGGCATCGCCGGGCTGGCCGTCAACCAGCTGCTGACTCGTCTCGGCGTCAAGCCGGATCTGCTGGCCGGCCACAGCTACGGCGAGCTGGTCGCGCTGAGCGCCGCCGGATCCTTCGGTCCCGCGACGCTCTTGTCCCTCAGCCGGGCGCGCGCCGACAGCATCCTCGCCGCCGCCGGTGAGGATCCCGGTGCCATGGCCGCGATCACCGCCTCCGCCGAGGACATCGCGTCGGTCCTCACCGACGAGTTGGTGCTGGCCAACCACAACACCCCCAAGCAGGCCGTGATCTCCGGGCCGACCGAGCAGGTCCGCCGGGCCGTCGAGACGCTGCGGGCGACGGGCGTCTCCGGCAGGCAGATCCCGGTCGCCTGCGCCTTCCACAGCCCGCTGGTGGCCGGCGCCGGCAAGACCTTCGGCGAGTATCTGTCCACACAGGACATCCGTGAACCGGAACTCCCCGTGTGGTCGAACCGAACCGCCACCGCTTACAACGGTGACGTTCGGGAGGAGTTGGCGGCGCAGATCGGTTCGCCCGTGCGGTTCGTCGACGAGATCGAGTCGATGTACGAGGCCGGCGCCCGGGTGTTCGTCGAGGTCGGCCCCGGCAAGGTGCTGACCCGCCTGGTGGAGGCCATCCTCGGCGACCGTCCGCACGTCCGCGTCACCACCGACGGCGGCGTGCACGGTTTCCTCACCGCCGCCGCCCAGCTCGCCGTCTCCGGTGCGAACGTCCGCACCAGCTGGTTGTTCCACGGTCGCGACGCCTTGGACGTCAGCACTGCCACCCCGCCGAAGCGTCCCGGTTGGACGATCGACGGTCAGCTGGTCCGCACCGCCGACGGGCAGTACCTGGCCGGCGGGCTCACGCCCGCCCGACGAGTGGAGTTGTCGATGTTCCAGCCGAGCGCCGGTCAGGACGCGCTGATCAGCGAGTACCTCCGCACCAGCCGGGAGATGGTCGCCGCGCAACGGGACGTTCTGCTGGCCTACTTCGGCGGCACCGCCAACGCCCCCGCCCGCATCGTCGAGCACGTGGCCCCGCCGGTCGTGGAGATCCCGCAGGCGGTCGCCGCCCCGACGCCGATCGCGGAGCCCGAGCCGGTGGCCACCGCCGACGTGCTGACCACGGTTCTGGACGTCATCAGCCAGCAGACCGGCTACCCCACCGACATGATCGACCCCACCCTCGACCTCGAAGCCGACCTCTCGATCGACTCGATCAAGCGCACCGAGATCGCCGGCACCCTGGTCACCAGGCTCGGGGCGGCGGCCACCTCGGACGTGGAGGAGCTGACGAAGGCCAGGACCGCGCAGCAGATAGCGGACCTGTTCGGTGGCGGAGAATCCGTGGCCACCGCCGAGCCGATCGCGGCTGAGGCCGACGGCGCATCGTCCGGGTTCAGCGGCACGCTGGTCGGCGTCGATGCGGGCGACGCGTCGATCACGGCGGCGGCAGTCGCAAGCGCGGCCGGAGCGGTCACGGTCGGCGGCGCGGCGGTTGTGGGTGGCGGTGGCCGAGCACCCCGTCGCTTCGAGATGATCCCCACCGAAGTCGGCGCGGCGCGGCAGCTTGAGCCAACCATCTTGTCCGGCAAGGAGTTCCGCATCATCGGCGGGCAGCCGGAACTCGTCAACGAGGTCACCGCCGCTCTTGGCGAGCACGAGGCGTCCGTGACCGACAACGCCGACAACCTGCTTTACCTCGGCGCGCTGTCGCCCAGCGATGATCCGGTCCTGCCGGGTGCCTTCACCGAGTTCAAGGCGGCGCTGGCACGGGGTCCGCAATGGGTGGTGGCGGTGTCGCCAGTGGCGGAGCAGGCCGATGACCGCGTCGTGGGCCTGCGAGGCTTCTTCCGGACCATCTCCCGCGAGTACCCGGAGACCGTGGCGAAGCTGATCGAGGTGGATGCCGCGGCAGTGATTGACGGCCTGCTCACCGAGCTGTTGGCCGACGACCGGCACCCGGTGGTCGTCCGAGGCGAGGGAAGCCGCAGGACGATCGACATGGTGCCGGTGGAGCTCGGCTCGCTGGGTACGACCGGCGCCGGGCCGGCCGGCGACGGCACGGCCGAGGCACAGGCGATCGGTCTCGACCGGGATTCGGTGGTGCTGCTGGTCGGCGGTGCCCGGGGCATCACGGCGCAGTTCGCCACCAAGCTGGCGGCGACCAGTGGGTGCCGGATCGAGCTGATCGGGCGCACGCAGCTGCCGGCGGAGCCGGAGGATCCGGCGACGGTCGGGGCGAAGGACAAGGCGGCGCTCCGGGCGGCGCTGATCGCGCGGGGGCACCGGTCGCCGGCGGAGATCGAGCGCATGTCGGCCAAGATCCTCGCGGCCCGCGAGGTGCGGGCGACGCTGGACGAGCTGCGGGCGCTGGGCAGCACGGTGGGCTATCACTCGGCGGATGTCCGTGATCAAGAGGTGCTGCACCGGATCGTCAAGGAGATCTACACGGATCACGGTCGGATCGACGGGGTCTGCTACGCGGCCGGCGTGATCGAGGACAAGCTGATCGCGGACAAGGACGCGGACTCGTTCCGACGGGTCTTCGACACGAAGGTCGACGGCGCTCGGGCCCTGCTGTCGGCGATCGAGGAACTGCCCGCCCCGCCGCGGTTCGTGACGCTGTTCGGCAGCATCGCGGCGGCGCTGGGCAACCGCGGTCAGATCGACTACTCGGCGGCCAACGACGCGTTGCAGACCCTGGGAGCGCTCTGGGCCGCGCGGACGGGCAACCGGGCGCTGACCGTCCACTGGGGACCGTGGGTGCCGGATCCGCGGCACGGCGGCATGGTGACGCCCGACCTGCAGCAGGAGTACGGCCGACGCGGCATCGAGCTGATCGACCCCGAGGAGGGCACGATGGCCCTGCTGCGGGAACTCGCGTTCGGCGACCACAACACCCGCGCCGTGGTCTACACGGCGTCCGGTTGGTGACGCGGATGTCCGATGTCGCGATCGTCGGCATGTCCGTCCTGCTGCCGGGCGCACCGGATCTCCGGACGTACTGGCGGAACCTGGTCAACGGCGTGGACGCGATCACCGACGTGCCCGGGCACCGCTGGGATCCCGCCTACTACGACCCGGCAGGCTCGGCGCGGGCGGACCGGCTGTACTGCCGGCGCGGCGGCTTCGTCGACGAGTTCGCGGACGTCGATCCGACCCGGTTCGGGATCATGCCGAACTCGGTGGCCGGCGCCGAGCCGGACCAGCTGATTGCGATGCGGGTCGCCGCGTCGGCGATTGCCGATGCCGGCGGGGACGATCGGTTGCCCGCACGCGATCGGATCGGCGTGATTCTCGGCCGGGGCGGCTATCTGACGCCTGGTGTCGTGAGGCTCGACCAACGTGTCCGGACGGCAGTGCAACTGGTGCGCACGCTCGGCGAGTTGGTTCCGGGCATCGGTGCCGCCGAGCTGGAACGGGTGCGGGCGGCGTTCACCGAGCAACTCGGCCCGGAGCAGCCGGAGTCGGCGATCGGACTGGTGCCGAATCTGGCCGCGTCACGGGTGGCGAACCGGCTCGATCTTCGTGGTCCGGCGTACACGGTGGACGCGGCGTGTGCGTCTTCGCTGATTGCCGTCGATCACGCGGTGCACGAGTTGAGCAGCGGGCGCTGCGACGCGGTGCTGGCCGGCGGCGTGCACCACTGCCACGACATCACGTTCTGGAGCGTGTTCACGCAGCTCAGGGCGCTGTCGACGAGCCAGCGGATCCGGCCGTTCCACCGCGATGCGGACGGCATCCTGATCGGCGAGGGCACCGGAGTGGTGGTGCTCAAGCGGCTCGCCGACGCCGAACGAGACGGCGACCGGATCTACGCCGTGGTCCGGGGCACCGGCGTCGCCAGCGACGGGCGCAGCGCCAGCCTGTTCAACCCGGATCCCGGCGGCCAGGTGCTCGCGGTGCGAAAGGCTTGGGACGCGGCCGGATTGGATCCGTCGGCGGCGGGCTCCATCGGCCTTCTCGAAGCGCACGGCACGGCGACCCCGGCCGGCGACTCGGCGGAGCTCTCCACCCTGGCGACCGTGTTCGGCGGCCCGCAGGCCAAGCCGGCGGTGATCGGCTCGGTCAAGTCGATGATCGGCCACACCATGCCGGCCGCCGGCATCGCCGGCCTGATCAAGGCGGCGTTGGCCGTGCACCACGGCGTTCTGCTGCCGACGTTGCACTGCGACGACCCGAACCCCGCCTTGAACGCCACCAGGTTCCGGCCCATCGACAAGCCCGAGGTGTGGGTCGACGACGTGCGTCGGGCCGGCGTCAACGCCTTCGGGTTCGGCGGCATCAATGCGCACGTGGTGTTGGAGCAGGCGCCCTCGCCGAAGCCGGCGCCGACGGCGATCGTCGTCAACGAACCGGCCAAGGTCCTGCGCATCGCGGCGGACACGCCCGATGAGCTGCTGCGCCGGCTGCGCCAAGGCGAGAACCACGAGGCCGGCCAGCTGCGACTGGCCATTGTGGAGCCGACGGCGAAGCGGATCGCGTTGGCGGAGAAGGTCGTCGCGAAGGGCGTGCCGTGGCGCGGCCGTAGCAACGTCTGGTTCAGCGCCGAACCGCTGCTGCGGGGCGACGCCGGCATCGCCTTCGTGTTTCCCGGGCTGGAGACGGACTTCGATCCCCGAGTCGACGATGTCGCCGACCATTTCGGGCTGCTGCGGCGAACAATCGGCAACGGTGACCTCGGCCGGCACGGCATGAGCGTCCTCGGCGTCGGTCGGCTGCTGGACACCGCGCTGCGCCGGATCGGCATCACGCCGACGGCCCTGGCCGGGCACAGCATCGGCGAGTGGACGGCGATGTCGGTCAGCGGCATGTTCTCCGATCGGGCGGTGGAGGATTCCCTGGCCACGTTCGACCCCACCAGTGTCGAGGTTCCCGGCGTCGAGTTCGCCACCCTGGGCTGCGGCGTCGACCGGGTCGTGGAGGCGATCGCCGACCGGCCGAACATCGTTCTGTCCCACGACAACTCGCCGAACCAGACCATCGTGTGCGGTCCGCCGGCGGAGATCGCCGAGTTGGTCGCCGAGTTCCGCCGGCGGGCCGTGATCAGCCAGGTGCTGCCGTTCCGGTCCGGCTTCCACACGCCGATGCTCAAGCCCTTCCTCCAGCCGTTCGTCGACCTGGCCGATCGTCTGGAGATGGGCACGGCGACGTTGCCGATCTGGTCGGCGACAACGGCATCGCCGTACCCGACCGACCCGGACGGGGTGCGGGACCTCTACGTCCGGCACCTGATCGAACCGGTGAGGTTCCGTGCGACGGTGCAGGCGATGCACGCCGCCGGCATCAAGGTGTTCATCCAGGTCGGCGCCGGCCAACTGGGGTCGTTGATCGACGACACGCTGAAGGGCGTCGATCATCTGACCGTGGCGGCGAATTCGTCCCATCGCGGTGGCGTGGACCAACTGCGCCTGGTCGCCGCCGCGCTGTGGGTCGAGGGCGCGTCGCCGGACTTCTCGTTGCTGGAGCCGACCCGGCAGCCGGTGACGCTGCAGCTGGGATCGCCGTTGGTCTCGGTGGACACGACGATCAGCACCGGTCCGTCCCGTTTGGACTCGCTGACGGCCGACTTCCCGATCGCGGCCGAGTTGGAGGCGCTGTTACGGGAGACCGCCGAGTCGGCCGCACAGGTGATCGCCACCCGCCGGGCGCCGAGGATCCGCCCGCTGACCAAGCGCGTCACCATCTCGACCGACTCGATGCCGTTCCTGCTGGACCATTGCTTTGCGCCACAACGCGAAGGCTGGCCCGACCTGGCCGACCGGCGTCCCGTCGTCCCCGGCACCACCCTGATCCAGATGATGACGGACGCCGCCGAGGAGGCCGCGCCGGGACTCCGCGCCGTCAGGGTGCACGACGTGAAGTTGTTGCGGTGGCTCATCGGAGCGCCGGCCACGGACGTCACCATCACCGTCGAGCCGATCAGCCCCGACCGGGTGCGCGTCGCGATCGGTGACCACTCACAGGCCGTTGTCGAACTAGCGCCGGAATGGGCCCCCAGGCCGCACCGGAGCTGGTCGGTGGCCGAGCGGACCACCCCGGACATGACCGCCCGCGAGTTCTACGAGCGGCGCGTGATGTTCCACGGCCCGGCGCTGCAGGGAATCACGGCGCTGACCAGCGTCGGGGCCGACCACGTCGGCGGCGTGATCACCACCCCGGACGTGCCCGGCGGCCTGCTCGACAACGTCGGCCAGCTGCTGGGGTACTGGATCTGGGTCACGCAGACGACAAAACGCATCGCCTTCCCGATCCAGATGGGGCGCATCGAGTTCTTCGGCCCGCACCCGGCGGCCGGCACGCCGGTCGACTGCCTGATCAAGGTTGTCGACGTCAGCGACCGGCTCTATCAGGTCGACGCCCAGCTGACCGTGAACGGCGCGGTGTGGGCGGAGATCACCGATTGGCGGGACCGCAGGTTCGACAGCCACATGGATCTGGACGAGGCGTGGCGGTTCCCGGAGCGGAATGCGTTGTCGCAGCGGCAACCCGGCGGCTGGGTAGCGGTCGCCGAGCGCTGGCCCGACCTGGCCTCGCGGGAGCTGTACCTGAGCAAGTACCTCAGCGGCCGTGAGCGGGCCTGCTACGACCAGCTGCCGCCGCGCAACCGCCGGCACTGGCTGCTCGGCCGGATCGCCGTCAAGGACGCGGTGCGGACCCTGTTGTGGGAAAACGGTTCCGGGCCCATCTTCCCGGCCGAGATCCTCGTCAGCGACAACAACGGCCAGGTGATGGTGTCCGGGCACAACGGCTTCCTGCTGCCGGAGGTCACCGTTTCCCTGGCCCACAAGGACGAACTCGGGGTGTCGATCGCCCGCTTCGGCCGCGAACCGGTGAGCATCGCCATCGAGGATCCGGGTGTGCCCGCCGATGACGGCCGACATCGTGTCGCCGTCAGCAATCCAGCCGACCTGCCGGCCCGGCAGTACGTCGTCGCGTGGACCGCCGGTCCCGCCGATCAGGAGGAAGCATGACCACCACCGAGGCGTCGCGCGACGTCGTGTTCACCGAGATCGCCGGCATGCTGCGGAAGGTGCTCGCCGAGCTGGGTGTCGACGACGTGGAGATCACCGAACGGACCTCGTTCAACGAGGACCTGGAACTGGAGAGCATCGACCTGGTCACGCTGACCGCGCTGATCTCCGAGCGCTGGGGCGAGCCGGTCAACCTGGCCGAGTTCCTGGCCGACAAGGACCTCGACGAGGTGATCGCGCTCAAGGTCGGCGACCTGGTCGACTTCGTCGCCGGGGCGCTGGCCCGCGCGGGAGGCTGACGTGGGCAAGATCCTGGCCAACGGCATCGACACGCACTACCAGCGGATGGCGGCCAAGGGCGTCGACCCGTCGACGGCCCCGACGGTGGTGTTCATTCACGGCCTCGGCACCGACAGCCTGGCCAGCTTCTACCTGACGCTGGCCGCGCCGGTCGCCGCGGCCGGGATCAACGTGCTCGCCTACGACCTGCGCGGCCACGGCCGCAGCGACTGCCCGGACACCGGCTACACGTTCCAGCACTTCGTCTCCGATCTCTGCGCGCTGCTCGACGCACTGGAGATCCAGGGGCCGGTTCACCTGGTGGGCAACAGCTTCGGCGGCACCGTCGCGTTTGGACACGCCTTCGCCCGGCCCTGGCAGGTGGCGAGCATCGTGTCGATCGAGTCGGAACCGCCGACGCAGCCGTGGTCGGACCGGATGGTGCAGGCCATGGACTACATGGCCGAGCAGCTGTCCAGCGAGCAGACGTTCCTCGATCTGGAGGCGCAGAACGGGGCGCACCACGCCAAGCTGGCACGGAAGGCCGCAGCCAAGCTGTACGCGACGACGATGGTGACGGACCTGCCGAAGGGTCGGCTGATGTCGGCCGAGGAGCTGCGCGCGCTGCCGACGCCGGTGCTGCACATCCTGGGCGGCGACGGGTTGCAGGGCGAGGATCCGCGTGCCCTTGAGCGGGCGTTGTCGCACTGCCGCACGGTCGTGATTCCGGGGCAGGACCACTCGGTGCTGGTCGACGCCCATCGCACGGTGCGTGAGCTGCTGATCCCGTGGGTGCGCGGGATCCACACCGACGTGCCGTGGATCAACGCGGCGGCCGAGGCGCGGGCGCTGATCGCGTGAGCGAGCTTGCGAGCGAGCCATTGAACACAGGAGCGGCGCTCGCGCGGCCGACGAAGGAGGCGGCGTGAGCAGGTTCTTGTTCGTCGTCCCTCCGCTGGTCGGGCACATCAATCCGACGGTCGGGGTGGCGGCGCGGCTGGTCGCCGCCGGGCACGAGGTCGGCTGGGTCGGGCCGACCGCCGCGCTGGCCCCGCTCGTCGGTCCGCGAGCGGCGTTCCATCCGTCGAATCGTCCGCTGCCGGAGTTCGCCGTGGCCGGGCGGCCGCCGCAGCTGCGGGGTTTCGCGTCGCTGAAGTTCCTCTGGGAGGAATTCCTGGTCCCGCTCGCGGACGGGATGGTGTCGCTGGTGGACGCCGCCGTCGACGAGTTCGCGCCCGATGCGATGGTGGTCGACCAACAGGCGTTGGCCGGCGCGCTGGTCGCCGAGCGCCGGGGCATACCGTGGGCGACCTCGGCGACGACCTCGGCGGAGTTGGTACAGCCGCTGGCGGAGATGCCGAAGGTGGCGGCGTGGCTCGACAACCTCCTCGCCGGCTTGCGGCACCGGCATGGCTCTCCGCACGCCCCCTATGACCTGCGGTTTTCGCCGTACGGTGTGCTGGCCTTCAGCACGGCGGAGTTGGTGGGCCCGGTCGGTGACGGCGTCGTCTTCGTCGGGCCGTCGATCGCGGACCGGCCGGATGACACGCCGTTCCCGGCATTGGACGGCCGCCCGGTCGTCCTGGTCTCACTGGGCACGGCCAACGCCGATGCCGGCGGGCCGTTCCTCAAGGCCGCCGCGGAGGCACTCGCCGGCCTCACCGACCACCAGGGCGTCGTCGTCGATCCCACGGGTCAGTTGAGCAGTGACGATGTCCTTGTCGTGCAACGGGTTCCGCAGTTGGCGCTGCTGCCGAGGTGCGCGGTGGTCGTCTGCCACGCGGGCCACAACACGGTGTGCGAGGCGCTGAGCCACGGGGTGCCGCTGGTCGTCGCCCCGATCCGGGACGACCAGCCCATCGTCGCCCAGCAGGTGGTCGACGCCGGCGCCGGCGTGCGGGTGCGGTTCGGCCGCGTCACCGCCGAGCAGCTGCGGGCCGCCATCACCGAGGCGCTGGGCTACGCCGAAGGGGCGCGACGGATCCAGAGGTCGTTCGCCTCGGCCGGCGGCACCGACGCCGCCGCGAACTGGCTGAGCGAGCTGGCCGCCACCCGTACGAGCGGGCTGAAGCGGTAGTGGAACTGGCCGGCGAAGGAGTCGGGCGCCCGGTCGACGGTGGCGAGCTGGTGCTCGACGATCGACTCGAGGATCGCCTCCGCGGTGCGCTGGTCGCAGCCGAGCACCGTCGACGCGCCACGAGTGGTCAGCGGCTCGTCCGCGGCGGCGGCGAGCCGGAAGAAGGCGTCGCGGTGCGCCGGGGAGAGCGACCGGCAGCTCAGCTCGATGCTGTTGAGCAGGTCGACCCGGGCGTTGACCAGCTCGTCGAGCCAGTCGCGCTGATGGCGGAGGCGGTCGAGCAGCACGGCGATGGTCCAGTGCGGGCGGATGGCCAGCCGGTTGGCCGCGGCGACCAACGCCATCGGCGACGCGTCGAACAGCCGGATCAGCTTGCGGGCCTGGGGCAGCTCGGCCCGCAGGCGACGCCAGCCGATCACGGATCCGAGCAGTTCGAGGGCCTCGTCCTCGGCCGGCGGCTGCAGGTCGACGGCCAGGCTCGTGCCCCGCAGCGGCAGCCGCGTCCGGCAGCCCACGATCACCGCGCACCCGCCGCCGCTGGGCATCAGCGGCGTCAGCTCGACCGTGCTCACCGCGTTGTCGATCAGGATCAGGACCCGGCGCTCGGCGGTCCAGCCCCGGAGCAGGTGGCTGCGCTCCTCAATACTGTCGGGCAGCTGCGCCCCGGTGCCTCGGATCGCCCGGAGGAAGCCGGTGAGCGCCTCGACCGGGGTCTGTTCGGCCAGGTCGGCGTGCAACTGGCCGTGCGGGAACCGGGCCCGGACGCGGTGCGCGAGGTGCGTGCAGAAGGCGGACTTGCCCGATCCCGGCGGCCCGACCACCGACACGACGGCCGGCGCGGAGCGGGCCGGTTGCTGCAGCTGGCTCTCCGCGGCGGCCAGCTCGACCGTCCGTCCGACAAACACCGGCAGGTCGCCCGGCAACTGCGCGGGCGGCTCCACCCAGCTGCCGGTGCGCAGCGCGCCGGTCGGCGTCAAGGCGTCGAGCTGGGGGTTGCCGACCAGCAGGCCCCGGTGGACCTGCTGCAACTGCTGCCCCGGTTCGAGGCCGAGATCGTCGACCAGCGTGGACCGGATGCGCTGGAAGACGTGCAGCGCCTCGGAGCGGCGACCCAGCAGGTGCAGCGCCATCATCAGCTTGACGTGCAGGCCCTCGTGGGCCGGGTAGTCGCGGACCAGCGTGCTCAGGTCGTTGATGACCTCGTGGTGGTGGCCGAGCATGAGCTCGACCTCCATCCGCTGGTCGATGACGCCGACCTTGGTCTCCTCCAGGCTGCGGATGTGGTGCGCCAGCACCGGGCCGGCGTCGACGTCGCTGAGCGCGGAGCCGCGCCACTCCGCCAGCGCCGCGCGGAAGGTCTCCGCCGCCGCCTCGATGTGGCCACTGTCCAGCTCGGACCGTCCACGTGCGACGAGGCGGGCGAACCGACCGGCGTCGACGTCCTGTTCCGGCAGCGTGAGGGCGTAGCCGACGTGCCGGGTGTGCAGCACCGACACCGTGGAGTCGTGGGAGGCGAGCAGCCGGCGCAGGTGTGACATGTACGTCTGGAGCGTGCCCATCGCCTTGGTCGGCGGCTCCGGGCCCCACACCTCCTCGATGAGCTGCTCGACCCGGACGACGTTGTTGGCGTTGAGGGCGAGCAGGGCGAACAGCTGGCGCAGTTTCGGCTGCGACGGGGTGATCCGCTCCTCGCCGCGGGTGACCTCGAACTGGCCGAGCACCCGTACCCGCATGTGCACCACCTCCCGCCAGAGGTCGACCCCAGAGCGCAGTCCTATCGCGCCGTCGCGGTCGCGTCCAGCATGAGTGAACGGACAGTCACGCACTGTGCCCGAACGGTTCCCATCGGTCGGGGCTATCGATGGGCGCCGCTCACTGGCCGTGATGTGTGTGACGCATCTCGTTGATCGATGTTCACGGTCGGGCGAACGCGCCCACCCGGAGTGACGCTGCGAGAATCGGGGGCATGGCAGAGGTGAAGGCAACCGCCGAGCGGGTCATCGACAAGCCCTCGGACGCGGTCTACGCGGCGCTGGCGGACTACGCCGGCACCCGGGCGGGGATCCTGCCCGAGAACTACAGCGAGTACGAGGTGCTCGAGGGTGGCACGGGCGCGGGCACCAAGGTGCACTGGAAGTTGCAGGCCACCAAGAAGCGGGTCCGGGACTGCCTGCTGCGGGTGACCGAGCCGGCGCCGGGCACGCTGGTCGAGTCGGACCAGAACTCGACCATGGTGACGACCTGGACGGTCAAGCCGCAGGGCGAGGGCGCCAGCGCCGTGCACGTGCAGACGACCTGGCAGGGGGCCGGCGGCGTGGCCGGCTTCTTCGAGAGCACGTTCGCGCCGCTAGGACTGCGCCGTATCCACGAAGCGACGCTGGACAGGCTGGCTGCAACCGTTCGCAGCTAGGGTGAGTAGACCCCCCTCGACCTTGTTCGCTCGTTCGAGTGAACAAGGTCGAGAGATCATGGACGGGTTCGGACAGCCGGTACGCTTCCGCCACCGCGGACATGGCAACGGCGAGGTGAACCCGAGTGCTGTCGGTAGTCCATCACGGTGGCGGCGCAGGCGTGGGCCGGTCGGCATGAGCGTCCCGCAGCCGCGTCAACCGATCAGCCCGCGCGAGCGGATCAGGCTCACCAAGAAGTGGGCCTACCTCGTGTCGCAGTCCAACTATCTGCCGCTCACCCACGGCGAGATCGAGGAACGCTTCGGCACGATGCTCGACCAGCTGGTCCGGGCCACCGAGGCGGAGCCGATGGACACCGCGGCCGCCGCCCGGGTCGGCCGGCAGCTGGTCGCCCTCAACTGCGTCGCCGAGGACAGCCTGACCTGCACCGTGGAGGTGCTCGGCGGCGGGCTGCTGCTCCAGCCCGAGCTGCGCGGCCGCCCCAAGGCGGCGGAGCGCGTGGTGACCGTGCTCGGCGCGCTGGCCGCCGGCTACGCGGACGCGACCAAGCAGTCGATCTTCGAGCAGCAGCAGAACCTGACCAAGTCGCTGTTCGCCGCGGCCAACGAGACCCAGCAGAGCCTCACCGCGTCGCTGGCCCGGTTCGACGAGGTGGCCGCCGCCTCGGCCAGCGGCATCGGCGTCATCAACCGCGCCGGCCGATTCCTGCGCAGCAACGAGCCGCTGCGGACGATCCTGGACCGCACCGAGAACGAGCTGTCCGACCTGACCCTGTTCGAGCTCATGCCCGCCGAAGAGGCGATGCGGCTGCGGACCGTGTGCACCGAGATCGCCGACGGCCGGCTGGACCGGGTGCGGCACCGACGCACCATTCTGCTGACCGGCGAGGAGCACGTGCGGCCGCTGCTGTCGATCGCGCCGGTGCGCGGTGGGCGGGAACTGGTCGTCGTGGTCGACGACGACTCCGAGCTGGCGCTGCTGCGCAACCAGCTCAAGCACCAGTCGCTGCACGACGTGCTGACCGGCCTGCCCAACCGGCAGTTCCTGAGCACCCGGCTGGAGGCGGTGCTCAACCAGGTGGACCGGGACACCGGCGCCACGCTGTACCAGCTCGACCTGGACGGATTCTCGGTGATCACCGACGGGCTCGGGCGACAGGCCGGTGACCAGGTGCTGCGCAGTGTCGCCGACCGGCTGCGCGCCGCGTTCCTCAGCGAGCGGGCGATGATCGCGCGGCTCGGCAACGACGAGTTCGCGGTGCTGGTCGAGAACTCGCCGGCCTCGTGCGACGTCGTGACGATGATCGACCGGATCAACGAGGAACTGGCCGAGCCGATCTACCTGACCGACGGGCAGGGTGTCGCGGCGTCCGCGACCATCGGCGTGGTGCACCGGCTGCCGGCCGAGATGTCGATGGAGGACGTGCTCCGGACCGCCGAGCTGACGCTGCGCCGAGCCCAGCGCAAGGGCACCCAGTGGGAGCTGCACGACGCCCGTCTCGACGTCGATGACCGGGCGCGCTGCGGCATGGCCGCGGTGCTGCCCGGCGCCTGGGAGACCGGCGAGATCCGGCTGGCGTTCGGCCGCCAGGTCGAGATGGCGACCGGCCGCACGCACGCCGTCCGGGCGATGCTGCGGTGGGATCGGCCGGGGCACGGCGTGGTCGACCATCGGCAGTGCGTCGAGCTGGCCGAGCGGACCGGACTCATGCTGCCGATGGCCCGCTGGCTGCTGCGCGGCGCGTGCGAGCAGGCCACCGGGTTGGTCGGCGCGCCGACGGTCGAGATCAGCCTGCCGGCCTGCCTGGCCAACGACGAGGACCTCGGCTCCCGGGTGCTTCGGGAGCTGGACCAGAGCGGGCTGCCGGCTTCACGGCTGCGACTCGGCCTGCCGGCCGGCTCCCTCGGCGGCACCGCCGCCGACAACCTCGCCTTCCTGATCGAGGAGGGCGTCGGCGTGGTCGTCGAGGAGTTCGGTGTCGGGGCGCAGGACCTGGCGTACCTCCAGGACTTGGGACTCCGCGGGGTGCGGATCGCCCGCTGGCTCGTCGAGCGGCAGGCCCGGCCTGAGGGTCCCGGCTCGATCGTGCAGCGGTCGCTGGCCCAGCTCGTGGAGATGGCGCACGAGTCCGGCGCCACCGTGGCCGTGGACGGGATCGACTCGGCGGAGCAGGCCGACTGGTGGCGCGAGCTCGGCTGCGACGTCGCCGCCGGCCGGTTCTACGACTAGCAGCGCGGTGGCGCTCCCGCGGTTCCCAGCACGCGATCGGCCCAGTTCAGGGCCTTGGCGAACCAGTCGGGGGCGTGCGGCGCGAGGTTGAGGTCGTGGCCGGCGTCGGGCAGCTGGTACGTGTCGACGCACGGCGACTTCGGGTAGTGCCCGGCCTCGTGCGGCAGCGCGGCGGCGTAGGCGAGATCCTGCTGCCCCTCGGCCACAAGCACCGGGACCGTTATGCCCGCCGTCGTGTCATTGCCTTGGGCGACAAGGGTGTCTGCCAGCTCGGACGTGGTGACGGTGTCCTTGGCGGCCTCGTCGGCGGCGATGACGGCGGGGTCGTCGTGCGGACCGTGCCAGAACACGTTTCGGCTGCCGGGACGGGTCGTCAGATACGTCGGGTCGGGCGGCGCCGGGATCAGCGACGTGGCAACCGGGATGGCGGCGGCAGGTTGGACCTCGTGGGCCATGCCGGTGGTGAGCAGGGCGTCGACGTCGGCGTAGGTGGCGGCCTCGTACCAGGCGACGACGGAGCCGTAGGAGTGGCCGGCGAGCAGGACTCGGGTGAAAGCCGAGCCGAGCTTGCCCAGCCGTGCGGCATTGACGACCTGATGCACAGCACTGGCTTCGGTGGCGTTGGTGAGCAACGCGCCGACGGGGTGGGAGCTGGCGCCGGTGCCGGGACGGTCGAGGGCCAGGGTGGTGTAGCCGGCGGCGGTGGCACGCCGCACGTACGAGTAGGTGTCGGGCCGGTACGGGAAGTCCCAGTAGGACCGGTTGTACGTGGCGCCGGCGAGCAGGATCTGCACGGTGGGCGACGGCTTGGCCCCGGCCCAGCACAGGGAGCCGGCGACGGTCTGCGTGCCGGCCAACGGCATCGTCACGGGGACGGCGACGTCCCGGCAGGTCGGCGCGGTCGAGGCGGGCGTGAGCGTTGCCGCGGACAGGAGGACCGCCAGAGCCGCAGCTGTGAGCACGGGCGGAGTCTAGGGTCGCCGCCGCACCGGTTCGACCGGTGCGGCGGCGACTTCACCCCATCAGCTGACGATCGTCGTAGCGGATGAACCCCCGCAACCGGGCCGAACACAGCACGGCGGCGACGCAGGCCAGACCGCCGGTCCAGATCGAGGCACGGACGCCGATCAGGCTGGCCACGCCGCCGGCGCGAATCTGGGACAGCTGCGGCCCGGCGGTGTAGCTGAGCAGCTCGATGCCGGCGAGCCGGCCGCGCAGGTTGTCGGGGATGGTCTGGTTCCAGATGGTGCTGCGGAAAAGTCCGCTGACGCAGTCGGCGGCGCCGGCGGCCACGAGGAAGAACAGCACGAGCCAGACCGGTCCCGACCATCCGGCGCCCGCCATCGCCAGCCCCCACGCGCCGGCGGCGAGGGCGACCATCAGCCCGTGCCGGTGGACCTTCGACGTCCAGCCGCTCGTCAGGGTGACGGCCAGCGCGCCGACGGAAGTCGCCGCGTACATCAGGCCCAGCGCCCAGGGCGCGCCGAGTTCGTCGGCCAGGAAAGGGAAAACGGCGTTGGGCATGGCCAGCAGCATGGCCGCGATGTCCACCAGGTACGTGCCGAGCAGCTCCGGGCGGCTTCCCGCGTAGCGCAGGCCTTCCAGGATGCCGCGCACCGATGGTTTGTCCGCATCGGACGGTGGTGGCACCGCCTTCAGCCGCGCCAGCAAGGAAATCGCGATCAGGAACGACACAAGGTCGCACGAGTAGGCGACGGACACGCCGAAGGTCGCGGCGATCAGGCCGCCGATCGCAGGACCGACGATCGCGCCCACGTTGAAGCGCAAGGAACTCAGCGCGATCGCGGCGGTCAACTGCTCACGCGGCACGACCCGTGGCATCAACGCGTCCAGCGACGGCCGTTGCAGCCCGTCGAGCGCCGCCGCCAGCGCGACCACAACGTAGATCAGCCACAGCATCGGGTGCGGCAGCAGGGAATTGGCCAGCAGCAGCAACGACAACACGCCGAGCCCGGCCTCCGCCAGCAGCACGATCCTGCCGCGGTCGACGGCATCCGCCAGCGCGCCGCCGTACAGCCCGAACACGATCATCGGCACCAGCTCGACCACGCCCATGGCGCCGACGGCCACGTACGAGCCGGTGAGTTGCTTGATCTGCAACGGCACCGTCACGTACGTGACGAGGCTGCCCATCAGCGAGATCGCGCCCGACGACCACAGCAGCCGGTAGTCGCGCGAGGTCCGCCAGGGACTCAGATCAAGAACGGTCACGGACCTTCCTCGCTAACGCTCGGAACACGAAGGTCCGCGACCGAGGTCGCAGTGCTGAATGGTTCCCTCGCAAGCTCGGTCACAGCCGCTCATGGTGACCGCCGCCGCCCGAGCGGCGCCACCGATTAAGGGATGCAGGTGACGCCGCTGGCGTCGATCTGCGGCCGGTCCGGCGTCGCGGTCGTGGTGGCGGTGGGCGCGAGCTTCAGCTGCGGGGTGCCGCCAACGCCTTGCGTCGCCCCGTATCCGGGACCGTGGTACGCGTTGCCCAGCAGCACCAGCACGTGCCCGGGGGACACCGAGGAGCTGACGGCCATCGGCAGGTCGCCGAGCGCGGTCGCGACCTTCTGCGCGGCGGCCTTGTCCCCGGACGCGTACTCGACCAGCGAGGTCGCGCGCTTCGCGTTCGCCGTCAGGACATCGCCCTTGCCGTAGCCCTGGCCGACGAGGAACGTCGACACCCGGCCGGCCAGCCCGCCCATGGAGCTGGCGTTGCTCACGTCGACGGTGATCGCCGCGTTGGAGTTGGGGGCGGCCGAGGTCGTGGTGGGCGCGGCGCTGGTCGTCGCCTGCTTGCCGACCTTGCTGAACAGGGCCTTCACCCACGCCTGCACGTCGCTCGGCGTCACGATCACGACGTCGGCCCCGCCGACCTTGCCGTCGACGTTGGTCACCGGCATGGTGTTGAAGGTGATGCTGCCGCCGCTCAGGCCCTGCATCTGGCCGGCGAACTCCAGCAGCTGCCAGCCGGAGTCGACGACAACGGCGTTCTGCACCGCCTTGATGATGGTGTTGAGCCGGCTCGGATTGGTGAGCACACCGGTGGACAGCATCTGGTGGGCGAGCGAGGCGAGGAACGCCTGCTGCCGGTGCTCGCGGTCGAGCTCGTTGATCAGGCCGTGCCGCTGCCGCACGAACTGCAGCGCGGTCACGCCCTGCACGGTCTGCTGGCCGGCCTTGAACCGGGCGCCCGTCATGTCGTCGTAGGTGTCCTTCAGCAGGCACACCGGCACGCCGCCGACGGCGTCGCTGATCTGCGCGAAGCCGTACAGGTTGACCTCGGCGTAGTGGTCGATGGACACGCCGGTGAGCTGCTCGACGGTCCGGATGGTCTTCGACCGGCCGCCGTCCATCGCGGCCAGCGTGAGCTTCTTCTGGTCGGTCTCGCCGCGCCGCTGCGCGTCGGCCTTGGCCTCGTTGAAGCCGTAGCCGAAGGCCGCGTTGATCTTGTCCTTGCCGTTCTCGCCGTCGATGGTGACCCACGAGTCACGGGGGATGGAGAACGCCGACGCGGCGGTGCCGTCGCCCGGCACGTGCACGACGATCAGCGTGTCGGCCTCGATCTCGCCCTCGTCGGGGCCGGCGTGCAGCGAGTCGAGCAGGTTCTTGGGCAGCGGGTCGCCGTGTGCGTCGGTGCGGCTGTCCATCCCGACGAGCAGGATGTTCATGTCCTGCCCCGGCGTCTTCGGGGTGGTCTTGGTGTCGATCACGTCGGCGTGCTGGACTCCGGCCTCCGCGTTGGAGATCGTCGACCAGCCGTAGTACGTGGTGCCCAACACCAGCAGCGACACCGCCGCGACCACGCTCTTGCCGCCGATGAGGGCTATCCGCGCGCCTGTGCCCGCCATGCGACCAACCCACCTCCCGTCGAACCCACGCCCGCACCACCGGAACTCTTCCGGTCCCCGAATGCTGTTCAGACGCCGTCCGGACCAGGCTGGTTGCAATGGGCCAGGCTACATGCGGGCAGGACGCGCCCTGCCCGTCGACGAGGACGGTGTGAACTGACTCTCACCCCGAGGGTACAGACGTGTGGACCACGGCCGCGGTGGCGAGGTCGGCGATGGCCGTGCCGACCGACTTGAGCAGCGTGATCTCCCCTTCGTCCTGTCGGCCCAAGACGGCGCCGGCGCACAGGTCGAACAGGGTGCCGCGGATCTTCGGCGCGATGCCGGCCGCGGCCGGCTGGGCCAGGTCACCGGACTCGGTCAGCGCGGTCGACGTGTCGAGGAACACCGACGCGTCGGCAATGAGGTCGTTGTCGCCTTCCCTTGTGTACGGCGTGAAGCTCCCCGCGAGGTGCACGAAAGTGCCGGGTTTCACCCACGCCCCGGGCAGAACCGGCTTCGAGGTGGCCACTGTGGCGCACACCACTGCGTCCGCGGCGGTCAGTGCCGCCTCCAGGTCCGTGACGGCCGCCACCATCACGCCGTCGCAGACGAAGCCGGGCGTCTCACCGAGAACCAGCAGCCGGTCGAGTTCGAACACCGCCTGGTACGCCTGCGCGGCGGCACGCGCGTACCGGTCCTCGCCGATCACCAGCAGCGTCCTGGTGTCCGGCCGCGCCAGGTAACTCGCGGCGAGCGCGGAGACACCGGCCGTGGCGCGCCGGGTGAGCTCGCCGCCGTCCAGCACCGCCAGCGGATGCCCGGTTCGGCCGTGCGACAGCAGATACGTCGAGGAGTACGACTCCAGGTCGGCGAGCACGTTGCGGGGGAAGACGGTGCTCACCTTGACGCCGAGGTAGTTCCGGGTCCACGAGGCGCCGATCAGCATGGTGGCGTCGAGCTCGTTGTCCACCCGGTGCCGGTGCCGCTGCGGCGCGACGGTGGCCCGCTGCCCGTGGGCGAACGCGTTACGCAGGGTCGGCACGAGCACGTCGAACGACAGCAGCTCGCCGATCCTTGCCGCGTCAACGGTCAGCACCGTGTTGGTGACCCCCCGGTTCCGGGCGTCGTCAGTTCACCTGGTGTGACCGCAGCGGCCCGACCTTCAGGCCCCGATGGTCGCACTCGGCGAGGATGCGCGGCAACGCACCCAGCGTCGCCGCCCACGAACCCGGCACGGACGTGCAGTCGGAGTCGTGCAACAGGACAGTCCCGCCGCCGTGCAGGTTCTTCGTCACCGTCTCGTAGACGAAGTCGGGATTGGCCCGTTTCTCCCAGTCACGACCCCAGGAGGTCCACAGCACCGGCGTCATGCCGAGCCGGCGAGCGGTCAGCGCCGCGGCCGTGGACAGCACGCCGTAGGGCGGTCGGTACCACCGGGGCTTCACGCCCGTGACCTCGGCGATGTAGTCGTGGGCGCGGGTGATGTCGTCGCGGGTGCCGAGCGGGCCGCGCAGCACCAACATCCGATGTTCCCACCCGTGCACCGCGATCTCGTGCCCGGCGGCGACGATCTCCTTGCCCAGCTGCGGATTCCGCACCAGTTCCTGGCCGAGCAGGAAGAACGTGGCCTGCACGTTCTGCTTGGCCAACACGTCAAGAAACCGTGGCGTGGCAACGGGATGCGGGCCGTCGTCGATGGTGAGCGCGACCCTCGTCTGCTCGCCGACGCCGCTCAGCCGGGGCGCGATCCGTTGCCGTAGCGGGGCGGACGCCAGGACCGCGGGCAGCGCGTGCGCGGCCAGCACGGCGGCCGCGCCGGCGAGCAGGGGACGGATCATGCCGACAGCTCCTCGATCGACGCCTCCCGCACCGAGTGCCGGTGGGCCATGGCCGCCAGGGCATCCAGCGTCGCGTCCAGGTCGCAGTCGCCGGTCGACTCGACCAGGATCACGCCCTTCATGCCACGCCCCATCGCCGCGCCGCAGTGCACCGTCGCCGCCGGCACGATGATGCGTTCCCGGTGCATGGCAACGATTCCGACATCGATGGCGTCCAGTTCGCCGTTGCTGACCATCAGCCGTGGCGACCGACCGGTGACCGCCGCGACGCCGGTGGCGACCTGTCCGATGGAGGCGCGGCCGGTGAACACGCCCGTCTCGTACGGCGCGCCGTCGGCCGCGTTGACGATGGTCACGCCGGCCTTGGCCAGCGCACGCACGGTTTCCGGCTGGGCACGCAGCACAGTCGTGCTCACGGCGGCGGCGCCGTTGGCGGCGGCCAGCTTATTGATGGTCCGCTGCGACATCGGCTTCGTGCTGTCCACAGCGACCAGGACGTACACCGCGCCGCCGCGCCGGCTGGCCGGCCCGACCGACTGGAAGCCACCGGCGACCGCGAGGCTGACGCCGACCGTCGCCAGCCACAGCACAGCCACCGTGGACGCGGCGGCCAGCGCGACCCGGCGGCGCGGACGGCGCGCCCGCACCGGCTCGCCGCGGGACATCTCGGCGTCCAGCGCCACGCTCGGGCACGTCGACGACAACAGCGCCGCCGTCGGCTCGGCGGTCAGCGCCGCCGCGAGACCGTCCTCGTCACGGATCCACGGCACCAGGCCGGCTTCGTCGAGCGCGGCGGCGTTGGTGCGGCCGTGACCGGCCAGGCAGCGGTACGTGAGCACCGGCAGCCCGGTGGCCAGCGCCTCCAACGAGCTGAGCCCGCCGGCGTTCTGCACGACGACGTCGCACGCGCGCATCAGCGTCGGCATGTCGTCGATCCAGCCCAACGCGATGCCGTGGCCGAGGCTGCGGCGCAGCGTCTCGTTCTGACCACAGAGGATGACCGGTGTGGCCACGCCCGTCTCGGCGATATCCCTTGCGGTGTCGGCGATGTCACCGACCCCCCAGGAGCCCGCCGCGACGAGCGCGAGGCGGCCCTCGGCCGGCAGCCCGAACTTCTCCCGCGCCCGCAGGCGTTCCGCGGCGTTCGCGGCCGGCCGGAAGGCGGGGCCGACCGCCGGGCCGGTCACGACGATGCGACGCGCGCCCAGCCGGCGGGCCTGCTCCGCGGCGACCTCGTGCAGCGCGATGTGCAGGTCCACATGGGGCGCCACCCAGAGGCGGTGCACGGACATGTCGGTGAGGTAGGTGACCACCGGCGCGGTCACGCGACCCTTGCGCCGCAGGCGGCTCAACGTCTGGCTGGGCAAGGGATGCGTGGACACCACGAGATCGGCCGATTCGACCACCCGCCGCATCCGCCGGCTCGTGACGCTGAACAGCAGGCACACCAGTGCGGCGAACGCGCGGGAGCGCTGCAGCATGTGGAGCAGAACGTCCCAGCTGCGCGGCACGGCCAACAGTTGGCGCAGGTAGGCCGCGCCGAGCGCCTTGCCCATCGAACCCGGCAGCATGTCCAGGTAGTCGTGGATGTCCACACTGTGACCGCGATCGGTCAGCCGGCGCGCGAGTTCCCGCGCCGCGCCGTCATGGCCGGCGCCGACGCTGGCGGACACGATGACGACCCGGTTCACCTATCTCCAGCCTCACAAGGAATCCCGGCCACGACTGACCGGACCCGAGGAGACTAGCGAAGTCGATCGAGCCGCACTCGACTACCCGGCGGCGGCGTGGCTGTGGTCCATGTTGCTCCACCACGTGTCGAGATGCCGCCTGAGCACGCCGTTGAACAGGCCGGTGCACCGCTGCACGGCGTGACCGGCCGGCTCGACCGGCACCAGCCAGCCGTCCGCGGCCTCCACCAGCACCTCGGCCGTCTGCCAGAGCGCACCCCCGAACACCGTGCGCTCACCGGGATCGTGCTCCGGCCCCTCCCGGCCGCCGACCACAACTGTCATCATCGTCTGCAGCGCGGCGATCGAGGCCAGGTCCAGCGGCGCATGGCAGGCCGGCGTCTCCTTGCGGGCCGCCTCCGCGCAGCGCTCCGGCACGTCCAGCGGCGGCGGCTCGAGATAGCCCAGCGTCAACTGGTACTCCCGCAGGAACTCCTCGCCGTCCATCAGACAGCTCCGGTCGTGCAGCTCGCCGAGCTTGCCGGCAAGATCCTCGGTCAGCGAACTCCCTTCGACCAGTTGGAACAAGGGCGGTTCCACCAGGACGATCGACGACACGAGCGTCGGCGCCAGCTGCGCCGCCAGCAGCACGCCCGCCGCCGAGCAGCCGTGCGCCACCAGATGGGCGGGACCGTTGCGGTCCAGCACGTCCAGCAGCATCCGGGCGTCCGAGGTCCAGCCGGCCGTGGAGGCCCGGTCGGTGATGGCGTAGCCCGGGCGGTCCACGATGCCCAGGCACATGTCGTCGGCGAGCTGGAGCTGGCCGAGCCAGCTGGTCGACCCGGTCATCGCGATGTCGTGCAGCAACAGCACGCGGGGTTGCTCCGGTGAGCCCAGCCACAGCACGGCGCCCGGGTCGTCGGCCAACGAGCCGGGATCGGGTTCTGCGTGGCGCACCGCCCACCTCCTCCTCGCGTCGTCGTGCCGGTAGATACCGCTGACGGCGGCGAGGAGTTCAATCGTCGTTCTGGCTGGCGAGGACCCGGGCGACGCCGGCCCGGTTGGTGACGCCCAGCTTGGCGAAGATGTGCGTCAGGTGGGTCTCCACGGTTCGCACGCTGAGCACCAGCTTCTCGGCGATCTGCTGGTTGGTGCTGCCGGCGCAGACCAGCTCGGCGACGTCCAGCTCACGCGGCGACAGCGTGTTGGCCAGGGCCCCGGTGTGCGGAACGCGGACGCCGAGGCGGCGCTGCTCCCGTACGGCCGTGGCGTGCAGCTCCGTCGCCTCGCAGACGTTGAAGATGGCCGCCGCCGCCTGAAGCTCCCGTAGCGCCTCGTCGCGGCGGCCGTCACGGGCCAGGCAGGCGCCGGCGTGGAGCCTGGCCGTGGCCTCCCACAGCGGCATGCCGATGCGCTCCGCCGCGGCGGCCGCGGTCAGCGCCCGGTCGGCGTCGTTCTTCGCGTACGCCCAGGCCAGGTCGCGGAAGACGACGTCGACGTCGAGCCGCCCGTCGGCCAGGCCCTCGGCCTGCTCGGCCCACTGCCGGGCCCTCGGGGCGTCCGCCCTGGCCAGCAGGCAGCAGCTGATCAGCCTCGTGTACGGGTCGATCTTCGGTAGCTGCGGCAGCATCTCCTCGACCGCCTTGGCGTGGTCGCCGGCGTGCACCTGGGCCAGCAGCAGCTGGTTGCGGGCCAGCGAGGCCAGCGACGGGTGCGCGTCGCCGATCGCCGCGATGGCCCTCTTGCCGCCCCGGATCGCCGTCGCGTGCTGGCCCCGCCAACTGTGCAGCTGACACCAGACGCCGAGCAGCGCGCCCCGGACGCCGGCCTGCGGGTGCATCGACTCCAGCGCCTCCTCGACGGCGGCCAGGCCGTCGTTGAGGCGGCCCGCGATGACGTACGCGAAGGACAGGCCGTGCAGCAGCTGGGGCATGAAGTAGTGGTGGCCGTTGTCCCGGGCCAGCTCGACCGACTTGGTGAAGTGGCGCAGCGCGAGGCGGTGCTCGCCGATCAGCACCTCCGCCCAGCACAGCATGTGGATCGCCGGCAGCCAGCGCAGGAACTCGTCGTCGTCGCTGGCGTCCACCATGCGGGCCGCGGTGAGAACCGCCCTTGTCGCGTCGAAGCGGTTGCCGTCCACCGTTTTCACGTACGCGTGCAGCGCCGCGAACGGGACCGCCCAGCGGTTGCGGTCGTCGTCCGGGGCCGTGTCCAGGAACGGCTTGGCCGTACGGGCTTCACCCCGCAGCGCCGCGTCCAGCACGAGTTGCAGGCGCAGTGGGGCCGCGGCCTCGGAATCCAGGTCCGGTTGGCGATTCAGCTCCGAGGTCAGCAGCAGCCTGGCCCAGTCGTGCTCGCCGCGCAGGTGCGCCAGCAGCGCCGCGAAGGCCGCCGCCGACGCCCGTTCGGTGGGGTCGTCCAGCGTCTTCAGGACGGCGCCGAACGTCTCCAGCGCCGGCATGATCCGGCCGCTGATTCCTTGGCAGAAGGCCAGTTCCGTGCGGACCCTGGCGTCGTCGTCGACCGCCAGCTGCCGGGCCGCCTCGTACCAGGCGGCCGCCGTCTCCGGCTGGTTCGTCGCTATCGCCCGGGCCGCCGTGACCAGAGTGTCCACTGCTTGTTGGTCGCCGTATTTCGCCGACCGCAGAACGTGTTCCGCCCTTCTGACCGCCGGCGCCCCGACCTTCGCCAGGTACGACGCGATGCGGGCGTGGGCGCCATGGCGCCACCCCGCGGCCGCCGAGTTGTAGGCCACGTGGCGCACCACGCAGTGCCGGAACCGGAACCGCCCCGAGCCCTCCACCTCGCGCAGGACGTCCCTCGCCACCAGGTCGTCGAATGCCTGCAGGACAACGTGTTCCGGCACCTCGGCGACGTGCGCGATCACCGACGGCTCGAAGGTGTCACCCGCCACCGCCGCTGACCTGGCCACCAGGGCCTCCTGCGCCGCCAGGCCCGCCAGCTCCGCCGACAGTGTCGCGCGGGCCGACTCCGGCAACTCCGTCCGGTCGCCCGTCGCGCGGGTGCGGGCCAGCGTGTCCAGGTAGAACGGGTTCCCGCCGCTCGCCTCGTACAGGCGATCCCTGGTGTGCGGGCTCATCGCCGGTCCCAGCAGCTGCTCCGCGTCGGCTTTCGACAGCGGGCCCAGGTCGATGCGGACCGCGTGCTCCGCCAGCGCCTTCGACAGCCGGAACGACACCTGGTGCGGGCGGTAGGCCAGCACCAGCAGCATCGGCGCCGGCAGCGGGTGGCGTACCAGGTAATCGACCAGTTCGATCGTCGACTCGTCCGCCCAGTGCACGTCGTCGAGGACCACCACCGCCGGCGCCAGCTCCCTCAGCAGCGACCTCATCGCCCGATACAGGCGGGGCTTGACCACTTCCGTCGCCGGCTTCTTCGACAGCACCGGGAACGCCGTCGCCAGCAGCTGCGTCTCCGGCTCGCTCAGCCTTTCCGCCAGCGTCGCGTCCACCCTGTCCACCAGCGCGTCCACCAGCGGCGCGAACGGCACGTCCCGCTCCGACTCCTCCGCCCGGCCCTTCAGGACCAGCCGCTTCGCCGTGAACTCCGCCAGCAGCCTCGTCTTGCCCGCTCCCGGCTCCCCCACCACTTCCACCAGCGTGAAGGCCCCGCGCCCCCTCGCCGCCGCTTCCTCCAGCCGCGCCAGCTCCGTCGCCCTCCCCACCAGCGGGCGGCCTTGCGCCCGGGCCTCGAGGCTGTCCACGCCAACCCCCGTCCGCCGCCTGGTAGGTCCTCTCTCCGCTCAAGAGCCCTCCGCGGCCCCCTGGATACCGAGCCGCGGATGCCCGTGCATATGCACGCCGTCCAGGATGGTCCGCCCAGCCCAGAAGAACAACGCCGACCACATCGGCCACTCTCCGCTACACCAATGTTACTCCTCGCATCGCCCCTCGCATCGCCGCTGATCACCCGATCGCGTACCCACTGTGGCCGGGCTGACATCCCGATGCGCCGGCAGCCCTCCACCCGGAGGCGCTATCGTGTGGCCACGGGCCGTTAGCTCAATTGGTAGAGCTGCGGACTTTTAATCCGTAGGTTCTGGGTTCGAGCCCCAGGCGGCCCACCAAACGCCCAGGTCATCGGCCTGGGCGTTTCGCGTCCAGGATCCCCGCCGCGCCTTTGCCGCACTTTTCGCCCCCACCTACCTGCTCCGCAACGGACTCGTCGATCCCCTCCTCGGCAGGTCCGAGGACCGCGTCAAGGTCGTCCGCCTCAGCGACGGCGCGATCATCCCTAACGGATAGCCTGATGGTCACCGCCGACGACGTACGCGCGGTGGCCCGCGCGGGCCCGAAACGGCTGGTGAGCAGGCTCCACAGGCTGCTCCGGAACGGGGACTGATGCGCGCCGAGCGGCTGGTCGCATTGCTGTTCACGTTGTACAGCAAGCGAAGCGCGACGGTGGCCGAGCTGGCGAAGGCCCTGGACGTCTCGGAGCGGACAATGCACCGGGACATCGCCGCGCTGCGGGACGCGGGGGTTCCACTGTGGACGGAGCCCGGACGGCACGGCGGCGTGCGACTCGTGGACGGCTGGCGCACCCACCTGGACGGCCTGACGTCCCGGGAAGCAGTGGCCATCTTCGCGATGGGCGTGCCGCAGGCATTGGCGGAACTGGGCCTGGGCACCGCGATGTCGGCGGCGCACGCGAAGCTCGTCGCGACACTGCCGCCCACCCTCCGCGAGCAGGCGCAGGCGATGGCGCAGCGCTTCCACCTGGACGCCCCCGGCTGGTTCAGTCGTGCCGACGACGCCGAGCATCTCGCCGCGATCGCCAAGGCGGTCTGGGAGCAGCGACGCATCGAGATCACCTATGGCCGGCACGGCAGGACCGTGCGCCGAACGCTGCAGCCGCTGGGCATCGTGCTCAAGGCTGGCGTCTGGTACCTGATCGCCGAAGTCGACGGCGACTTCCGCACCTACCGCGTAGCGCGGATCGACGCGGTCAAGGAGACCGGCGAAAGCTTCGAGCGGCCGGCAGCCTTTGACCTCGTCTCCTGGTGGAAGCAGTCGTCGGCACAGTTCGAGCGGTCGCTGTGGACCGTCGCCGTGCAGATCCGCCTGAGCCCGGCCGGAGTCCGCGCCCTGCCGGCGATCCTGGACCCCGACGCCGCGATCAAGGCTCTGGACCAGGCCGGCCCGCCCGAAGCCGACGGCTGGACGCAGGTCACGGTCGAACTGGAGGAGCCACGCATCGCCGCCAGCCAACTGATCGCCCTCGGCGGCGAGGTGGAGGTGCTCGCCCCGCCCGCCGTCCGCACCGCCTTCGCCGAGATCGTGCGGCGAATGGCGGAGCGCCACCGATAGCCGGAGCCCGACCAACCCAACGAAGGCGGCCTTGTTCCCGTCACAGGCCACGAAGTCCGCCTTCGCGGCGCGCGGCTGAGGGCTGCGGGGGGAGGGACGGAGGGAGAAGACGACGCAGAGGAGAAGGACAAGGGAACGCGGAGGGCGTAAGGAAGGCGGAGGGGCAAGAAGGAAAGAGAGAGAAGGGGTCAAGCGGCTTTGCTCAAGCCGTCGACGACGGCGCGCCGCAGCGAGGCCGGGTCGATACCGGCACCGGTGATGATCCTCGAAGCACGGCCGTTGCCGTCACGGAGGATGCCGAGCAGGACATGCTCGGTGCCAATCGTGTTGCTGCCCAGGTGAACGGCCTCGCGCAGGGCAAGGGCCAGCACCTTCTTCACCCGGGGCGTGACGCCGACGCGACGACGTCGTCCGGGAACGGCCCGCCGCAGGGCGTCGGGGCCGAAGGTCTCGGTGATGCGCGAGAGCACGGCGTCCAGGTCGATGCCGACGGTTTTCAAGGCGTCGGCATCGGCGGCGCCGAGCACGGTGGTGTCGGCGATGACGGCAGCGACCCGTTCGCGCGACAGACCGGCGGCGACAAGGGCGTCATGGGCGCCGCCTGGTCGAGAAACCATGGCGAGCAGCAGGTGTTCGGTGCCCAGATGCCGGTGCCCCAACGCCTGCGCCTCCTGCCGGGCCTGCACGACAACCTCCCGCGCGGCGCGGCTGAACCGTTCGAACATCACTCCTCCTGACGGTTGGCGTACTTCTTGTGCACGGCCTGCTTGGTGACCTCCAGCGCGTCGGCGATCTCCTGCCAGGACCACCCCTGCCGCCGCGCATTGCCGACTTGCAGCGCCTCCAACGTCTCTGCTAGCCGGCGCAGCGCGAGCGCGGCCCGCAGGCCGGTGCGCACGTCGGCGCCGCTGGCGGCGGCCGCGAGGTCGTTCACGTCGGTCATATCGTCAACCTTAGTTGACGACAACAAGGCCGTCAACCAAGGTTGACACCTACGATGAGGAACGTGACCGTCGCGGAGGGTGTGGTCGACCGCCTCATGTACGTGGGGGCGGACGGCTACACGGTCGCGGTCCTGACCACGGGCGAACGCAGCGAAACCAAGATCGCCGGCACCGTCCTGCACGGCCTGCAGCCCGGCGAGACGGTCCGCGTCGACGGTGACTGGACGAACAGCGGAACGCTCAAGGTCCACGAGTGCGAGCGGGTGCTGCCGGCGACGGTGCACGCGATCCGCCGCTACCTCGGCTCCGGCCTGGTCCGGGGCATCGGCCGCAAGCTGGCGGACGCCATCGTGGACACGTTCGGCGCGGACACCCTCGACGTGATCGACCGCGACCCGAAGCGCCTGCTCGAGGTGCACCAGATCGGCCGCGACCGAATGGCGAAGATCATCGCGGCCTGGGCCGACCAGCGCGCGGTCCGCGAGGTGATGGTGTTCCTCCAGGGCGTCGGCGTGAGCCCGGCGCTGGCCGTGCGGATCCACCGCAAGCTGGGCGAACACTCGCTGCAGGTGGTGCGCAACGAGCCGTACCGGCTGGTGGAGGAGGTCTGGGGCATCGGCTTCGCCACCGCGGACACGATCGCGTTGGCGGCCGGCATCCCGGAGCAGAGCCCGGAACGGATGCAGGCGGCGGTGCTGCACACGCTCCTCCAAGCCCGAACCATGGGCGGCCACTGCTTCCTGCCGGTGAACGAGGTCCTCACGCACACCACGGCGATGGTGGAGCAGGACGAGGAGCTGATCCGGGCGGCGCTGCATGCCCTGCGGCGCAAGCGAAAGGTCGTGCAGGAGCGGATCGGCGGCCGTGAGGTGGTCTTCCAGGCGTACCTGCACCAGCAGGAAACCATGTTGGCGGACAACGTGATGCGGCTGCTGGGCACACCGTCGTCGTTGCCGGGCAAGCCGAAGCTCGACAGCCCCGAACTGGACGACACCCAGCGTCAGGCGCTGCACATGGCGCTGACGAACACGGTGTCGATCCTGACCGGCGGTCCCGGCTGCGGCAAGAGCTTCACCGTGCGGCACATCGCGAAGACGGCCAAGGCCGCCGGTGCGAAGATCACCCTGGCCGCGCCGACGGGCCGCGCGGCACGGCGGCTGTCCGAGCTGACCGGGATGCCGGCGATGACCGTGCACCGGATGCTGGGCCGCAACGCCGAGCCGGAGGACGACGACGGCGGCCTGTTCGACGTGAACGATCCGTTGTCGGCGGATCTCATCGTCGTGGACGAGAGTTCGATGCTGGACGTCGGCCTCGCGGACGCGCTGATGGACAAGGTCCCGGCGGGCGCGCACCTGCTCCTCGTCGGTGACGTCGATCAGCTGCCCAGTGTCGGCCCGGGCTCGGTGTTGCGGGATCTCCTTGACGTGCCGGACATTCCGCGCACGCATCTGAGCCGGGTGTACCGCCAGGGCGCGGGCAGCGGCATCACCGCGAACGCGGTGAGCGTGCGGGACGGCGTGCTTCCGGTGAACAACCCGGAGTTCTGGTTCGTGCCGGCGGAGGACCCGAAGGACATCGCGGAGACGGTGGTGGATATCGCCACCCGGCGGCTGCCGGCCGCGTACGGCATCGAGCCGAACAAGGTGCAGGTGTTGTGCCCCGGCCGGGCGAGGGAGGTCGGCGCGCTCCACATCGGACGGTTGTTGCAGGACGTGCTGAACCCGCATCAGGAGGGCGAGCCACAGTACTGGTCCGACGACCGGGCGTTCCGCGTCGGCGACCGGGTGATGCCGATCCGGAACAACTACGACAAGGGCAAGAACGGGGTCTTCAACGGCACCGCCGGAACCGTGACGGCGCTGTCCCTCGAAGACCGGTTGCTGGAGGTCACACTGGAGGACGGCGAGGCCGTCGAGTACGACTTCGACGAACTGGAGGAGCTAGCGCACGGCTACGCGATCACCGTGCACCGCTCGCAGGGCAGCGAGTACCCGTACGTCGTGGTGCCGCTGAGCACGAGCGCCGGGATGTTGTTGCTACGCCGGAACCTGCTGTACACGGCGATCACCCGGGCGAAGGCGATGGTGGTGCTGGTCGGTCAGCCGCGGGCGCTGCGGATGGCGGTCGAGCAGACGGGCGACCGCAGGAACACGGCGTTGACCTGGCGGTTCACCGGGGAGGACCTGGCTGCCGGCGTGCTGCCGCCACTCAGGGAGGATCACGGCCAGGTGGCCGCGTTCTGATCTGCCGGAACCTTACATTCGGTGTGCCCGAGAGCGTGACTCGCCGGGGTCAGGGGTGGGTTGCCAGCTTGGCGCGGATCTCGGCCGCCTGGGTGTCCTCGTCCTCGCCGCGGGATTCGAGGATGGTCAGCGCCTGCGTCCACGCCTGCCGCGCCTCGTCGACCCGGCCCACGTCGGCCAGCAACTGCGCGTAGGACCGGAGAGCGGCGACCTCGGCGACGAGGTCCCCGACCTGCCGGGCGGCGTTGGTGGCGCCGACGAAGTCGGCGAGGGCCTCCGAGTGCTCGCCGAGGGCCACGTGCACCTCGGCGGAGCGGGTGAGCATCTGGGCGACGCCCTGCAGGCTGCCCAGGGCGGTCATCAGCGAGGCCGCTTCGACGAACGCCGCCAGAGCGGAGCGGTGGTCGCCGAGGGCGTCCTGCATGTCGCCGAGCACGCCGAGCAGCAGCGCCCGCCCCTCGGAGTTGTCGGTCTCCGCGAACAACTCGACCGCGGCCTCGGAGAAGTCGCGGGCCTCGGCGACCTCGCCGCGGTCGATGGCCAGCAGCGCGGAGCCGGCCAGCGACCACGCCAGCCCGGCCCGGTCGCCGCAGCGTTCCCGCAGCTCCCGTCCCAGCGCGTAGTACTCGCCGGCATCAGCGAGGGAGCCCATCCGCCGGTAGGCCTCGCCGAGGTTGGTGGCGACCCAGCCGTGGGCGTAGTCGTCCCCACGAGACGCCTCCAGCGCCAACTGGTGGCTGGCGATCCACACACCCCACGGCTGGGCCAGCAGCAGGTAGCTCCACAGCTCCAGTGGCAGGTGCCAGGCGGCTTCGCGCTGCCCGTAGCCGAGCGCCAGCCGCAGCACGGGCAGCACGTTCGGCAGCTCGTCCTTGCACCAGGCGATGGCGTCCCGTTCGGACCCGAACGTCGGCGGCTCCACGTCCGGCAGCACGGGGGCGATCCGCAGCGGGTTGTCCCGGTACGGCGCGAGCACCTTGCCGGCCGAGGAGTACCCGTGCAGGTACCAGCTGGCCAGCCGGGCCACCGCGGCGTCCGCCTCCGGGTCGGACGACGCCAGCTCGGCGGCGTAGTCGGCGACGAGGTCGTGGAACCGCCAGTGTCCGCGCCGGGGGTTGTGGATGAGGTGCGCGCCGGCGAGCCGGTCGAGGAAGCGCCGGGCGGCGCCGACGCGGACGCCGGCCAGCGCGGCGGCGGCCGCCACGCTCAGGTACGGCCCCCGGTGCAGCCCGAGCAGCCGGAACATCCGCGCACTGCCGGCATCCAGCCGCCCGTACGACCAGGAGATGATCGTCCGCGCCGGCGTGGCGTCGGCGACGTCCAGCGCGTCCAGCCGGGAGTCGTCCAGCTCGGCGACCAGGTCGTCGAGTTCGGACACCGCCACCCGCTCGGCGGCGATCCGCAGCGCCAGCGGCAGGTGCCCGCAGCGCCGGGCCAGCTCGCCCAGGGCGTCCTCATCCACCGACCCGCGGTTGCCGATGATCGTGGACAGCAGCCGCACCGACTCGGCGGCGGCCATCGGCGCGACGGTGACGCGGGCGGCCCCGGTGCGCATGGCCAGGCCGGACAGCCGGTCCCGGCTGGTGACGATGACCGCGCAGCCGCCGGCCCCGGGTAGCAGGTGCAGCAGCTGGTCGGAATCGGACGCGTTGTCCAGCACGAGCAGCGTCCTGGTCGGGGCCAGCGCCGAGCGCAGCAGGCTGGCGCGCTGCTCCAGCCGGGCCGGCACGCTCTCGCTCTCCACGCCCAGCGACGTGAGCAGCTCCTCCAGCACGTCGGCAGGATCGGCGGGGTCGAACAGGGAGTGCCCGCGCAGGTCGGTGTAGAGCTGGCCGCCGGGGTAGTCGTGGGCGATGGAGTGGGCGAAGCGCAGCGCCAGGGCGGTCTTGCCGGCCCCGGGCGGCCCGTCGATCGTCACCACGGTCGGGCCGCCGGTGTCGCCGAACTCCCGCACCGCCGCGGCCAGCGCCGCCAGCTCGAGGTCCCGGCCGACGAACCGGGCCGGGGCGGCCGGCAGCTGGGCCGGCGACCGCGGCAGCGCCCGACGGGCCAGGTGGATCAGCTGCCCCTCGGCCCCGAGTGCACTGTCCAGTGCACGTGCATGCTGCTCGGTCGGTTTGCGCCGGCCGTTCTCCAGCCGGGACAGCAGCGACTTGTCGTAGCGGACGACGGCCGCGAGGTCGGTCAACGACCAGCCCAGCGCCTCGCGACGGGTGCGCACGGCGTGGCCGAAGCCCTCGCCGACCTGCTCCCGGGTACCCATCCGTCCACTCTCTCTCATGGTTTGGTTGCGCCCAACAGGTGCGATGTGAACGCTATCGACCAGAAGTTTGGCAAGATCCCACTGTGGCAGCGAAACAGACCACCCGTGAGCTGCGCCGACGCAACCGGTCGGCGCTGCTGTCGCGGCTGTATCTCCAGGGCCGGGGCAGCCGGCTCGAACTGGTCGACTCGTCCGGGCTGAGCTCGTCGACGGTGAGCAACGTGATCTCCGATCTGATCGCGGACGGCGTGGTCGAGGAGGCCGGCTCGGCGGAGTCCGAGGGCGGCCGGCCGCGCACGGTGCTGCAGGTCCGCCGGGACTACGGCCACGTGATCGGCGTGGACATCGGGGAGACGCACATCGAGGTCGGTCTGTTCGACTGCGCGCTGAACACGGTGGCGACGGCGACGTACCCGATGGACGGCAACCTGGAGCCCTCGCACGTCGCCGAGTTGATCCTGGCCGGCATCGCCGAGGTGAGCACGTCCCCGGTGACCATCCTGGGCATCGGTGTGGGTGTGCCGGGCTCGGTGGACGGCGACGAGCTGGTGCACGCGCCCACGTTCGGGTGGCGGGGTGTGCCGCTGACGAAGATGCTCGCCGACGGCGTGAGCGCTCCCCTGTACGTCGACAACTGCGCCCGCACGCTGGGCCAGGCGGAGATGTGGCGGGGCGCCGGCCGTGGCTCGACGCGGTCGGTGATCGCGCTGCTCGGTGTGGGCGTGGGGGCGGCGCTGGCCGTGGAATCCGACTCCAGCCAGGGCGTTTCCAGCACGACCACGGAGTGGGGCCACACCGTCGTGCACGCGGGCGGGCTGGCCTGCCGCTGCGGGTCGCGCGGCTGCCTGGAGGCGTACATCGGGGCCGAGGGCATCCTGGACCGCTACCTGGCGCTGCCGGGCAGCGAGCCGTTCACGGCGCAGGACACCGAGGCGCGGATGCGGGAGCTGGCCGACCGCGCGCAGCAGCCGGGGCCGGCGGCGGACACCATGGCCGCCACCGCCGAGTACCTGGGCATCGGCATCGCGAACCTGATCAACCTGGTGACCCCGGACTGCGTGGTGCTGTCGGGTTGGGTGAGCCTGTCCATCGGGCACACCATCCTGGACGCGGTGCAGGACGCGGCGCGCCGGCACACCCTGAGCTACCTGCGTGACGGCACTCGCATCGAGCTGGGCCAGCTCGGCCCGGAGGCAGTCGCCCTGGGCGCTGCCACGCTGCCCGTGATGCGCTTCCTCGCGAACGGCGGGTGACCCGGAACAGCCTCTTGACCCTCCGTTCGTCCGCGACTTACCTTAAGACATGGATAAAGTCGCGGACGGCCGGTTGTACCTCGGTGGCTCCTTCGTTCCGGCCGAGTCCGGCAGAACCGCGCCGGTGCACGAGAAGGCGACGGGCGCCGAGATCGGCCGCTACGCGCTGGGCGCCGCCGCGGACGTGGACAAGGCCGTGGCCGCCGCCCGCGCGGCCCAGCCGGCCTGGGCGGCGCTGGCCGGCGCCGAACGCGCCGCCTACCTGCGCAAGTTCGCCGACTACCTCCAGGCCAACTACGACGACCTGGTCGAGCAGAGCATCCGCGAGACCGGTGGCGTCCGCTACAAGGCCGAGGACGAGGTCGGCACCAGCATCCGCCAGCTGGCCATCTCGGCCGTGCAGGCGACGCAGACCGCCGGCGACATCCTCCAGCCGTACAAGGCGGGCAAGCTGTCGCTGTCCCGGGCGGTGCCGCTGGGCGTGGTCGGCCTGATCACGCCGTGGAACTACCCGATGAACCTGGCCATGCGGGCGGTCGCGCCCGCGCTGGCCTTCGGCAACACCGTGGTGCTCAAGCCGGCCGAGCTGACCCCGTTCATCGGCGGCCTCGCACTGGCCCAGGCGGCCGACGCTGCCGGCTTCCCGCCCGGCGTGTTCAACGTGGTCACCGGCGACGGCCTGGACGCCGGCAAGCCACTGGCCGAGCACCGCGGTCTCGACCTGATGGACTTCACCGGCTCCCGCGAGGTGGGCCTGGAGATCGCCGCCGCGGCCGCGGTGGACCTGCGCCCGATCCGGCTGGAACTGGGCGGCAGCAACGCCTTTGTCGTGCTGGACGATGCCGACGTCGAGCTGGCCGCGTCCTGCGCCATGATCGCCTCGTACGAGTTCCAGGGCCAGACCTGCATCAGTGCCAGCCGGCACATCGTGCAGCGCGCCGTCGCCGACGCCTATCTGGAGGCCCTGGTGGCCCGGGCCGCCAAGCTGAACGTCGGCGACCCGATGGATCTGGCCACCGACCTCGGCCCGCTGATCAGCGAGCGGCAGCGGGACCGGGTGCATCGCAAGATCGTGCAGCCGTCCATCGAGATGGGCGCGAAGGTGTTGACCGGCGCCGAGTACGACGGCCTGTTCTACCGGCCGACCGTGCTCACCGACGTCACACCCGAGATGCCGGCGTTCACCGAGGAGATCTTCGGCCCGGTCGTCCCGGTGACGGTCGTGGACACCGAGGAAGAGGCCATCGCCCTCACCAACGGCTACCCGATGCTGATGAACTCCGTCTTCTCCTCCGACCTCATCCGCGGCATGGACGTGGCCGAGCAGCTGCACGCCGGCGAGGTGCACGTGAACGACGCGCACGCCCGGCACGGCGCGGAGAACCAGATGCCCGGCTTCACCAAGCGGCAGTGGATCGGCGTGCAGCGCACGCCGCTGTCCATTCCGGACTGGGCGGGCCGCCGATGAGAAGGGCGCTGATCGTCCGCGGCGGCTGGGCGGGACACAGTCCCGTCGAGACGACGGAGATGTTCCGGCCCGGACTGTCCGACGCCGGCTTCGACGTGGAGATCGCCGAGGATCTGGACGTCTACACCGATGCCGGGAAGCTCGCCGCCACCGACCTGATCGTGCAGTGCTGGTCGATGGGCAAGCTGACGCCGGAGCAGTGCGACGGCCTGGTGTCGGCGGTGCGCGCCGGCACCGGCTTCGCCGGCTGGCACGGCGGCGTCGTGGCCACCTTCCAGGACAGCCCGGAGTACCTGCGGATGGTCGGCGGTGTTTTCCTCTACCACCCGCCGGAGTTCCTGGACTACGAGGTGCGGATCGTCCGGTCGCAGTCCGATCACCCGATCGTGGCGGGGCTGCCGGACTTCACCGTGCACACCGAGCAGTACTGGATGCTCAGCGATTCGCTGAACAACGTTCTGGCCACCACCGAGTTCGGGCCGCCGGAGCAGCCCGCGACGATGCCGGTGGCGTGGACCAGGAACTGGGGCGCGGGAAGGATCTTCTTCTCCGCGATCGGGCACCGCACCGAGGATCTCTGGGATCCGGCGGTGTACACATTGACCCATCGCGGTCTGGTCTGGGCGAGCCGACAGGTAGTTCAGTGAGATCGATCGGAGACAGGGCTATGCGGAGTCAGTGGCGACTCGCCGGCGCGTTGGTTGCCGGCGCTCTGCTTGTGACCGGCTGTGGTGGCGGCGGGGGCGACCAGGCCGCGTCCGACGGCAAGGTGAACCTCACCTTCTGGGACTGGGATCCCAACATGGACAAGGTGGTGGCCATCTGGAACCAGGCCCACCCCGACATCCACGTCACACTGTCCAATCCGGCCGGTGGCGACCAGCTGGTCAGCAAGATGATCACCGCGCACGAGGCCGGCAACGGCCCGGACATCGCCAAGGTGGAGTACCAGTCGCTGCCGGCGCTGGTGGCCAAGGGCGTCGTCACCGACATCACCCAGTACACCGGCGACGCGGTCAAGGACTTCGACGACAACACGCTGAAGGCGACGAAGTTCGAGGGCAAGGTGTACGGCGTGCCGCAGGACGTGGCGCCACTGATGTTGTTCTACCGCACCGACATCTTCGACCAGTACGGCCTGAAGCCGCCGACCACGTGGGACGAGTTCGCGCAGACCGCCCAGCAGCTGCATGACAAGGCCCCGTCGGTGGCGATGACCAACTTCGACGCCGCCGACCCGGGCTGGTTCACCGGCCTGATGCAGCAGGGCGGCGCGGACTGGTGGTCGGCCAGCGGCACCACCTGGAAGGTGGCGATCAACAGCGCCGCGTCCAAGAAGGTCGCCGACTACTGGCAGGGCCTGGTCACCGCCGGCACGGTGGCCAAGAACCCGTCGTTCTCGCCGCAGTGGAACAAACAGATGAACGAGGGCCAGATCGCCACCTGGATCTCCGGCGCCTGGGCCCCCGCGCAGCTGGGCGGCATCGCGCCGAACACCAAGGGCAAGTGGGCGGTGGCGCCGCTGCCGGCGTGGACCGCGGGCGACAAGACCACCGGCATCTGGGGCGGCTCGGCCACCACGGTCACCGCCGACTCCAAGCACGCCGCGCAGGCCGCGCAGTTCGCGTCCTGGCTCAACACCGACGACAAGGCCGTCACCGCGCAGATCCAGAACATCAACGTCTACCCGGCGGCCACCTCCGGCCGGTCGCTGCCGATCCTGTCCTCGCCGCCGGCGTTCTTCCCCAACCAGGCCAACTACTACGACCTGGTCAAGCAGGTGGCGCCGAGCTCGCACAGCTTCTCCATGTGGGGCCCGAACGTGACGGTGACCTTCAGCGGCTACACCGACAAGTTCGGCGCGGCGCTGCAGAACAACACCTCGTTCGCCGCCGCGCTGGACGACATCCAGAACGCGACCGTGGCGGACATGAAGAAGCTCGGGTTCACGGTCAGCTGATGGCCGCGCGCAACCGGGCCAAGCTGCCCTACCTGCTCGTCGCCCCGGCGGTCGCGCTGCTCACGCTGTTCGTGGTGGCGCCCGGCGTCTACGCCCTCGTGCTCAGCTTCCAGGCGCGCAAGGTCGTGGGCGGGCTGCTGGGCGGCGGCAGCAGGCTGGTCTTCGTCGGCTTCGACAACTACGGCACGGCGCTGGCCGATCCGGAGCTGTGGTCGAGCATCGTGCGGATGCTGCTGGTGGCGCTGCTGTTCATCCCGGCCACCGTCGGCTTCGCGCTGCTGTTCGCCCTGCTGCTGGACGTGCCGCGGGTCCGGCTGGCCCGCAGCACCCGGTTGGCGATCTTCCTGCCGTACGCGGTGCCGGGCGTGATCGCCTCGCTGATGTGGGGCTTCATGTACCTGCCGGCGACCAGCCCGATCGGCGGCGACCACATCGACTTCTTCGGCTCCGTGACGGTGTTCTTCTCGGTGGCCAACGTGGCGGTGTGGGGCTCGGTCGGCTTCAACATGATCGTCATCTTCACGGCGCTGCGGGCGCTGCCGTCCGAGCTGTACGAGGCGGCGCGCATCGACGGCTGCTCGGAGCTGCGGATGGCGCTGCGCATCAAGGTTCCGCTGGTGCTGCCGGCGATCGCGATGTGCACGCTGTTCACGGCGCTGGCCTCGCTGCAGCTGTTCAATGAGCCCAACACGCTGCGGCCGCTGTCCAACGCCGTCTCCTCCACGTGGGTGCCGCTGATGAAGATCTACCAGGACGCCTTCGTCGACTCGGACGTGAACAAGGCGGCCGCCACCTCGGTGCTGTTCGTCATCGCCGCGCTGGCGGTGTCGTTCGTGGCCTCCCGGACCGTGTCGAGGGTGAACCGGTGAGGGCACGCGTCAGGCTGCTGCCGACCGCCGCGCTCGTGCTCGGCGCGATCTACTGTGTCGTGCCGACGCTGTGGATCCTCATCGCGGCCACGAAGTCCAAGACCGACCTGTTCTCGACGGCCACCTACCTGCCGTCGTTCGGCGCCGGGATCCTGCACAACATCGTGGACCTGTCCACGTACCAGGACGGGATCTTCTGGCGCTGGATGCTGAACAGCTTCGGCTACGCCCTGATCGGTGGCGTCGTGGCGTCACTGGTGTCGGCCGCCTGCGGCTACGCGATCGCGATGTACTCCTTCCGCGGCCGCAAGGTCGTGTTCAACGTCATCCTCGCCTGCGTGCTGCTGCCGCAGATCGTGCTGGCCATCCCGCAGTACCTGCTGCTGTCCAACGTCGGCCTGACCGACAGCTATCTCGGGGTGCTGCTGCCGCAGCTGTTCAACCCGTACGGCATCTACCTGTGCCGGATCTACGCCGCCTCCTCGGTGCCGCAGTCGCTGCTGGAGGCCGGCCGGATCGACGGGGCGACGGAGTGGAAGCTGTTCCACTCGGTCGGGCTGCGGCTGATGGGGCCCGGCCTAATCACTGTGTTCCTGTTGCAGTTCATCGCCATCTGGAACAACTTCCTGCTGCCGTTCGTGATGGTGAACTCCGACGACAAGTTCCCGCTGACGGTCGGCCTGTACAGCCTGCTGCGCCACGGGGCGGCGGAGGCGTCGCTGTACTCGCTGGTGATCACCGGCACGCTGCTGTCGGTGTTGCCGGTGATCGCACTGTTCCTTTCATTGCAACGCTACTGGCGGCTTGACTTGGTGACCGGTGCCCTGAAGTAGGTTGGCCGGGTGGAGTTCGACGAGTACCTGGCCGGCCTGGACGAGCCGGCGCTGGCCGCGCTGCTGCGGGCGCGGCCGGACGTGCTGGTCGAGCCGGCGCCGCGCGGTTTCGCCGAGTTGGCGCAGCGGCTGTCCAGCGCATCGTCGCTGGTCGCCGTGCTGCAGACGCTGAACCGGGACCAGCTGGTGGCCGGCGAGGCGATCACCGCCGGCACCCAGCACCTGCTCGACCGGCGGCTGTTCCGGGAGGTGCTGCCCCAGCTCCAGGCGCTCGGCCTGGTCTGGGGCACGGACCTGCGGTTGCCGCCGCTGCTGGCCCAGCACTGGTCGTTCGACTCCGATCACGGCCCGGAGCTGACCGGCCGTCCGGAACTGCCGCTGACCAGCGCGGACGCGGCCACCGTGAGCCGTGCCGCCCAGGCCGCCGCGGCGGCGCTGCTCGACGGCGTCACTTCGCTGCTGGACAAGGCAACCGAGCGGCCGATCGCAGCGTTGAAAAAGGGTGGCATCGGTTCCAGGGAGCTGTCCCGGCTGGCCCGCGAGCTGTCGGCCGAGCCGGGGTCGGTCGCGCTGTGGCTCGACCTCGCCGGCGCGTCGGGGCTGCTCGGTGAGGTCGACGCGGGCTTCGCGCCCACCACGGACTACCCGGAGTGGCGGCAAGGCCGTCCGGCCCAGCGGTGGGCGCAGCTCGCCGTGGCGTGGTATTCGTGGCCCGAGGGCGGTCCGGTGCGGCGAGCCCTGCTGACGGCCGCGGCGGGCGGGGTGTCCGTGCGGGCCGTCGCGGCGGAGATCGACTGGTTCTGCCCGGACCGGGACGACGAGGACATCGCCGTGCCGCTGCGGGAGGCGGAGCTGCTCGGCGCGGTCGCCGCCGACACCCTGACCGAGCTGGGCGAATTCCTTGTCGGCCGGCGCGACGACGTGGTGCTGCCCGAACAGGCCGCCGGCGTGGTCCTGCAGTCCGATCTCACGGCGGTCGTGTCCGGCGTGCCGGCGCCCGTGCTGGCCGCGGCGGCCGTGCGCGAGGGCGGTGCGGTGTGGCGGTTCTCGGCGGCGAGCGTCCGGTCCGCGCTGGACGCCGGCTGGCGGGCCGAGGATCTGCTGCGCGAGCTGGGCGAACTGAGCGCGGTGCCGCAGCCGCTGGCGTACTTGATCAATGACGTCGAGCGCCGGCACGGGCACGTGCGGGTGCGTGAGGTCCGCTGCTGCGTGCTCGCCGACGAGGCGACCGCCGCCGAGATCGAACACCGGCTGCCCGGCTTCACCCGGCTCGCCCCGACCGTCTTGTCCAGTTCGGACAGTCCGGCGAACGTGTTGGCGCTGCTACGAAAGGCCGGCTACGCACCGGTCGGCGAGAACCCCGCGGGCGCGGTCGTGGTGGAGCGCAGGCCGCAGCACCGCGCCGAGCCGCCCGCGATGGTGGACAAGAACACCCTCACCGCCGAGGAACTGGCCGCGCGGCTGATCGCCGAGCCGCACGTGCCGATCAAGCGCGGACCCACCTTCCGGCGGCTCGCTCGACTCAACCGGGACCTGTCCGAGCCGGAGCTGGCGTGGCTGGCCGAGGCGCTGGACACCGGGTCGGACGTGGTGATCGGGTATCGGGACCGCAAGGGCAGCCGTACGGTTCGCCGCATTCGTCCGGAACAGCTGGTCGACGACTGGCTGGACTCGTGGTGCTACCTGCGCGAGGACGACCGGTACTTCGCCGTCGCCAACATCGAGTGCGTCGAGGCCGCCAGGTGAACCGTGGTCGCAAAGCGGCGCTGATCGCCTGCGCCGCCCTGCTGAGCTGCGTCTTCGTGCTCGCCGTCACCCGGATCTTCGGTTTCGACGACGGCACCTACCTGGCGCTGCCGATCGCGCTGCTGCCGTACGTCGGCCTGCTCACCGCCGCGCTGCTGGTGACGCTGCTCGCACTGCGCGGCCGGTGGCTGACGGTGGCCGCGGCCGCGCTGCTCGTGCTGCAGATCGCCTGGTTCGTGCCGCGGTTCGTGCGGGACCACCAGCCCGTGCCGGCCGGCGCGCCGCGCATCCGGGTCGGCACCTGCAACACCCACCGCGGCCAGGTCGACCCGCTGGCGCTGGTGTCGCTGACCCACGACCAGAACCTGGACGTGCTGGTCACCGAGGAGCTGGACGCGCCGGCGATCAAGGCGCTGGACGCCGCCGGGATGGCCAAGCTGATGCCGTACCGCGAGCTGCACCCGGAGAACGACACCTCCATCTTCTCCCGGCTGCCGATCGTCCGCGGCGGCCCGACCGACCTGCCGACCACCTGGCCCCAGACCCAGGTCACAGTGTCCGTGTCCGGCCACGAGATCCCGGTGGTCGGCGTGCACACGTACTATCCTGTCGGTGGCCCGGGGCTCTGGGCCCAGGACATGTCGGCGCTGCGGGCCGTGGCCGGCCGGGACGCGATCGTGCTCGGCGACTTCAACGCCACCGTCGATCACTCGCCGCTGCGCTCGCTGCTGGCGGCCGGGCTGGTCGACACGCACGCCGAGCTGGGCCGGGGCTGGGCGCCGACGTGGCCGGCGGCATTCCCGCTGGTCCAGATCGACCACGTGCTGCACGGTCCCGGCCTGGCCGCGGTGTCCGCGAGCGAACACCTGCTGCCGGGCACGGATCACCGGGCGGTCGTGGCCGAGTTGGCGCTGCTGGGCTGATCTGTCGGGGGTGAGGGCTACCCTCGGCGTTGTTCGGGCATCGGGCTAGAGACGATCTGGGAGAAAGACCCTGTGACCGCTGAGACTCTTTACGGGGCCGACGACCTGACGCACCTGGAGGGTCTGGAGGCGGTCCGCAAGCGACCCGGCATGTACATCGGGTCCACCGACAGCCGGGGCATCAACCACCTGTTCACCGAGGTGGTCGACAACTCCACCGACGAGGGCATCGCCGGTTTCGCCACCCGCATCGTGGTCACCCTGCACGCCGACGGCAGCGTGCAGGTCGACGACGACGGCCGCGGCATCCCGACCGGGGTGCACACCAAGTCCGGCCTGTCCGGCGTCGAGCTGGTGCTGACCCGGCTGCACGCCGGCGGCAAGTTCGGCGGCTCCGGCTACAAGACCTCCGGCGGCCTGCACGGCGTCGGCGCGTCCGCGGTGAACGCCCTGTCGCACCGGTTCGACGTGACGGTCAAGCAGGACGGCAAGGTGCACCAGATGTCGTTCGCGCACGGCGTGCCGGGCGTCTTCGACGGGCCGGGGCCGAAGGCCAAGTTCACCCAGCAGTCCGGGCTCCAGGTCATCGGCAAGATGAAGCGCGGCGAGTCCAGCGGAACCTCCATCCGGTACTGGTACGACGCGCGCTACTTCGAGAACGGCGCCGCCCTGGACCGCGAGGCGGTGCGGGCCAAGCTGCGCAACACCGCCTTCCTGGTGCCGGGCGTGACCTACGTGCTGCGTGACGCCACCGAGGGCTCGATCGCCGAGGAGTCGTTCCACTTCCCCAACGGGCTGTCGGACATGGTGGACTTCCTGACCCCGTCCGGTGACAAGCCGGTCTCCGGCACCATCCTGGTCAACGGCGAGGGAACCTACTTCGAGAACGCCGCCGACGAGAACGGCGTGATGCGGTCCAAAGTGGAGCGTCGCGCCGAGGTGGAGGTGGCGCTGCGCTGGGGCACCGGCTACGAGCGCACCGTGGAATGCTTCACCAACACCATCCGCAACATGCACGGCGGCACCCACCGCAAGGGCTTCGACCGGGCCGTCACCAAGGCCGTGCAGGACGCCATCTCCAAGACCCGCGGGCTGCTCAAGCCCAAGGAGGACATGCCGACGCTGGAGGACGTGCTCGAGGGCATGACCGCCGTGATCCACGTGCGCATCCCGGAGCCGCAGTTCACCTCGCAGACCAAGGACGAGCTGTCCACCGCCGGCATCACCAAGGTGATCCAGGGCGTCGTGGAGCGGCAGGTGAAGGCCTGGACCGAGGACCGGCGCACCAAGACCGAGGCCAAGACCGTGCTGCAGAAGGTGGTCGACGCCGCACGCGTGCGGCTGACCCAGAAGCAGCAGAAGGACGCCGCCCGGCGCAAGACCGCGCTCGAGGGCGCGGCGATGCCGCCCAAGCTGGTCGACTGCCGCACCACCGGCGTCGCCCGCAGCGAGCTGTTCCTGGTCGAGGGCGACAGCGCGCTCGGTTCGGCCCGGATGGCCCGGGTCTCGGAGTACCAGGCGCTGCTGCCGCTGCGGGGCAAGATCCTCAACGTGCAGAAGGCCAACCTGGCCGACACCCTGCGCAACGCCGAGATCGCGTCCATCGTGCAGGTGCTCGGCGCCGGCACCGGGCGCACCTTCGACCTGTCGGCGATGCGCTACGGCCGGGTGATCCTGATGGCCGACGCCGACGTCGACGGCTCGCACATCCGGACCCTGCTGATCACCCTGTTCGCCAAGTACATGCGGCCGGTGATCGAGGACGGCCGGCTGTACGCCGCGATGCCGCCGCTACACAAGATCACCACCAAGGGCCGCAACCCGGAGACCATCTTCACCTTCACCCAGCGTGAGATGGAGACCAAGCTGGCCGCCCTGGAGAAGGCCGGCAAGCAGGTCGTCACGCCGGTGCCCCGGTTCAAGGGCCTCGGCGAGATGGACGCCGACGAGCTGTGGCAGACCACGATGAACCCGGCCACGCGGTCGGTGCGCCGGATCACGCTGAACGACGCCGAGATCGCCGAGCAGACGCTGGAACTGCTGATGGGCGAGAAGGTGGAGCCGCGACGCAACTGGCTGGTCGCCTCGGCCGCCCGCGTCGACCAGTCCGCGATCGACATCTGACCGGTCCGCTTGACGAAGTAGGAGACAGGCAAGACATGGCACGCCGCAGCAAGGGCTCCGTGACCAAGGTGGACCCGTCGGCCTTCGACCGCGCGGGCGCCACCGTGCTGGACAACTCGATCCAGACCGAGATCGAGGACTCGTACCTGGAGTACGCCTACTCGGTGATCCACTCCCGGGCGCTGCCGGACGCGCGGGACGGCCTCAAGCCGGTCCACCGCCGAATCCTGTACTCCATGCACGAGCAGGGGTACCGGCCGACGCACGCGTACGTGAAGTCCTCCCGCGTCGTCGGCGACTGCATGGGCAAGTACCACCCGCACGGTGACCTGGCCATTTACGACGCCATGGTCCGGATGGCGCAGGACTTCTCGCTGAACGCGCCGCTGATCGACGGGCACGGCAACTTCGGTTCCCCGGACGACGGACCGGCCGCCTCGCGATACACCGAGGCGCGGATGTCCGACGAGGCGATGTTGCTGGTCGGCGAGCTGGGCGAGGAGACGGTCGACTTCCGGCCCAACTACGACGGTTCGCTGCTCGAGCCGTCGGTGTTGCCGGCCGCCTTCCCGAACCTGCTGGTCAACGGCACGTCCGGGATCGCGGTCGGGATGGCCACCAACATGATCCCGCACAACCTGGGCGAGGTCGTGGCGGCGGCCCGGTGGCTGATCAACCACCCGGACGCCTCGCTGGACAAGCTGATGGAGTTCGTGCCGGGGCCGGACCTGCCGACCGGCGGCATGCTGCTGGGCCTGGACGAGGTGCGCAAGGCGTACGAGACCGGCCGCGGCGTGGTGCGGATGCGGGCGCGGGCCGAGACCGGGCCGCTGGAGGGCAGCCGGGGCCGGCAGGCCATCACCGTGACCGAGCTGCCGTACGGCGTCGGCCCGGAGAAGATCATCGAGAAGATCACCGACGAGGTGACGAAGTCCAAGCGCCTCACCGGCATCGCCGACGTCAAGGACCTGACCGACCGGGAGAACGGCACCCGGCTGGTGATCGAGTGCAAGGTCGGCGTGAACCCGCAGGCATTGCTGGCCGACCTGTACCGGCTGACGCCGCTGGAGCAGTCGTTCGGCATCAACAACCTGGTGCTCGTCGACGGGCAGCCGCAGACGCTGGGCCTGAAGGCGCTGCTGGAGGTGTTCCTCAAGCACCGCTACGAGGTGATCACCCGGCGGACCCGCTACCGCAAGCGCAAGCGCGAGGAGCGGCTGCACCTGGTCGAGGGCCTGCTGAAGGCGCTGCTGGACATCGACAAGGTGATCCGGCTGATCCGCAACAGCGACAACGCGCAGGCCGCCCGCGACGGCCTGATGAAGCAGTTCAAGCTGTCCGAGATCCAGGCCTCGTACATCCTGGACACGCCGCTGCGCCGGCTGACCAAGTACGACAAGATCGAGCTGGAGTCGGAGCAGGACAAGCTCACCGAGGAGATCGCCGAGCTCTCGAAGATCCTCGACGACCCCGCGGTGCTGCGCAAGGTCGTGTCGACCGAGCTGGCCAAGGTGTCCAAGGACCTGACCTGGGAGCGCCGGACCGCGCTGATCGACGGCGACCTCAAGGAGGTGCTGGCCGCGTCCAAGCCGGCCGGGCCGCTGGAGGTCGCCGACGACCCGTGCCAGGTGCTGCTGTCGGCCACGGGTCTCGTGGCGCGCACCGCCGCCGAGTCGGAGGAGGCGTCCGAGGCACGGCGACGCAACGGTCGGGCCCGCAACGACGCCGTCGCCGCGGTCGTGCACACCACCGCCCGTGGGCAGATCCTGTTGGTCACCAGCAAGGGGCGCGCGTTCAAGACGGATGTGCTGCCGCTGCCGGTGCTGCCGGAGCAGGTGGGCACGGTGTCGTTGAGCGGCGGCATGGCCGCCAGCGAGCTCGTCCCGTTGGAGAAGGGCGAACGTGTCGTCACCATCGCGCCGCTGACCGACACCTCGTCCCCGGGCTTGGCTCTCGGCACCCGGCAGGGCGTGGTGAAGGTGTGCGCGCCGGAGTGGCCGGTGCGGTCGGACGAGTTCGAGGTGATCACCCTCAAGGACGGCGACGAGATCGCCGGCGCCACCTGGCTCACCGACGGCAGCGAGACCCTGGTGTTCGTGTCGTCGGACTCGTCCCTGCTGCGCTACGACGCTTCGCTGGTGCGGCCGCAGGGGCTCAAGGGCGGCGGCATGGCCGGCATCAAGCTCGCCGCCGACGCGCACACCGTGTTCTTCGGCGCCGTGCGCACCGACGACGAGGAGCACGGCGAGCCGATGGTCGTCACCGCCACCGGCAATACCGTGAAGGTCACGCCGTTCTCCGAGTACCCGGCCAAGGGCCGCGCCACCGGCGGCGTGCGGGCGCACCGTTTCCTCAAGGGCGAGAACGCCTTGCGCCTGGCGTGGATCGGCCCCCGTCCCGCCGGCTCCACCGACACCGGTTCGTCGGTCGAGCTGCCGGAGGTGGACATCCGCCGCGACGGCTCCGGTCACCCGCATCCGGGCCCGGATGTCGTGGGGCACCTGGTGGAGCGGGGCTAGTTTTTTGTCGGGGCGCGCCGGCCGTGACCGACGCGCCCCCACCCCTCCCCCGGGCTTCTAGGCGGCCCGCACCTGCTCGTCCCATTCGATCCGGTAGCGGTGCAGCCAGCCGAACATCTTCTCCGGCTTCATGAACAGCTTCATCGCGATCGGCGCCAGCGCGCTGGCGACCGCCTGGGTGATCCGGCCGTTCACCTTGTCCTGGTTGACCTTCTCGCCCTGCTCGGCGACCTTCTCCACGCGCGACCGGCGCAGCTTCTCGTACGCCTGGAACGCCTGCGGCACCGGCAGGTCCCGCAGGCAGCGGGCCAGCTCGATCGCGCTCTCGATGGACAGCGACGCGCCCTGGCCGGTGCTGTTGGACGGCACGTGCGCCGCGTCGCCGACGATCACCATGCGGTCGCTGTGCCAGCGCGGTGCGCTGGGCATGATGTGCATCGCGCCCACCACGACCATGTGGTCCGGCGTGGCCTTGGCGAGAATGTCGCGCGCCGGGTAGTCGTCGCCGTAGAGCTCACGCATGCGGCGCAGCCACTCCGGCGCCCCGATACGTCGCGCCTCCTCCCCGTCGAGCGGCTCGCGACTGGGCACGTTGGTGAACCAGCCGGTGTCGCCCTCGTCGGTGAGGGCGTAGCCGAGGAAACCTCGCTTGCCCTGGGCGAAGTAGAACTCGCCCTCGGGCAGGCCGAGTTCGTTGCCCGGCACGACGCCGCCGAAGCCGAGCAGGCCGGTGTAGCGCGGCCCCGGCGTGTTCGGGTCGATCAGCGTGCGGACCGTCGAGTGGACGCCGTCCGCGCCGATCAGCACGTCGCCGGTGGCGGTGCTGCCGTCGGCGAAGTGCGCCGTGACGCCGTCGGCCGTCTCCGCGGCGTCCACCAGCCGCTTGCCGTGGTGGATCTTGATGCCGGCGGCGGCCGCCCGCTCGGCCAGCAGTTGGTACAGGTCCGGGCGCATCACCAGCTGGCTCGGGTTGTCCGCGTCCAGCTCCTCGAACGCGCCGAACCGCTTGCCGCGCCCGTCGGTCATCACCATGCGGCGGTTCGGCCGGCCGATGGTGCGGATGTCGTCGGCCGCGCCGATCACGCCGAGCGCGTTGATCCCGTTCGGCGCGATCATGAGCCAGCCGCCGACGCCGTCCGCGCTCTGCTCGTACGCCTCGAAGATCTCGGCGTCGATGCCGGCCTTGTGCAGCGCGAGGGCCGCCACCGGTCCGGTGATGCCACCCCCGATGATCAGTGCCTTCATGTCCTCCCCCTGAAGTATTCGTGCCACATCCGCTGGTACTGCGGGTCTGTGAGCCGCTCGGCCAGGCCGGCGACGTAGTCGCGTTCCGCCTCGCGTTGCGCGAGCCGGTACTCCTCCTCGATCAGGAACCACCAGTCCACGCCCTCCTCCTGGGCCTGGCGCATGGTGTCGCGGATCTCCCCCACCTGTGCCGTCAGTGTTTCCAGCCGCTTTCCGAGCAGTTCCACCGTCTCTTCCGGCGGCAGCACGACCAGCAGCGACAGCGCCACCCCGAAGTTGGGGTACTCGTGCACCGGCGTAGCCACCAGCTCGCGCATCCAGTCGTACAGCTCGGTCCGCCCGGCCTCGGTGATCGCGTAGACCGTGCGCTCGGGCCGCTGGGTGTCGCGGACCGTCTCGTGCTCGGCGATGAAACCCGCCTTGGTCAGCTGCTCCACGACCATGTAGAGCGAGCCGCGGTTGTACTTGATGTCCCGGTCCTTGCCCTGCTCCTTGAGCCGGCGCCCCATCTCGTACGGGTGCATCGGCTCCGCGAACAGCTCCGCCAGCACGGCCAGCGCCAGCGGATTGGACACCTTGCGTCGTTTCACCGTCTCTCCAATTGGTCAGCTTCAACTATCCATGTCTGACTAGTCAGTGTCAACTATGTGGTCGCCACCACGCGGGCGTCACCATCGCGCCAACGTGCTCGCCGCCGGCGTCATGACCGCGTACACAACCCTCCCCACCTGCGGGTTTCGGAGTCTTCTTGGGTCGAACGACCGATCGACCCCGGAGGACACGATGACCCTCGCCGAGCTGATACCCACGCTGGGTGAGTCGCTGCGCGGACACCTGGAGCCCGGGATCTGGCCGCGGTCCACCGCGCACGGCGTCGACGGCGACCTGCTGCTCGGCGGCGTGCCGCTCACCCAGTTCGCCGCCCGCTTCGGGACCCCGTGCTACCTGCTCGACGAGCTCACCGTGCGGCAGCACTGCCGCGACTACCGGTCCGCGCTGCCCGACGTCGAGATCGCCTACGCCGGCAAGTCCATGATCAGCCGTGGCGTTCTCCGCTGGATCGCCGAGGAGGGCCTGTCGCTCGACGTCTGCTCCGCAGGCGAACTCGCCGTCGCCCGCTCGATCGGCTTCCCCGCCGCCCGGATCCTGTTCCACGGCAATGTGAAGACCCCCGAGGACCTCAAGGCCGCCATCGGCTACGGCGTCGACCGGATCGTCGTCGACTCCCTCGACGAGATCGAGCAACTCGGCTCCCTGGCCCGCTACCCCCAGAACGTCCTGATCCGCGTCACCCCCGGCGTCGACGGCCATACCCACAAGGCCATCGCCACCGGCGTCGAGGACCAGAAGTTCGGCTTCTCCCTGGCTTCCGGCGCCGCCTTGGCGGCCGTCGGCCGTGTCCTGGCCCAGCCCAGCCTCCGGCTCGTCGGCCTGCACTGCCACATCGGCTCTCAGGTTTCCCGGGTCGCCAGCTTCGAGGAAGCCACCCGGCGCATGATCGGCCTCCTGGCCGCTCTGCAGATCAAGTACGGCATCACCTTGCCCCAGCTCGACCTCGGCGGTGGCCATGCCGTCCCTTACCGCCCCGGCGACCCCGACTTCGACCTCCGCGGCTACGCCGACCGCCTGCTCCGCGCCGTCAACTACGAGTGCTCCTCATACCGGCTTCCCTTGCCCCGCCTCACCATCGAACCCGGCCGTGCCATCGTCGCCTCGGCGGGCGTCACCCTCTACCGGGTCATCACCGTCAAACATGGCCTTTCCCGCACTTTCGTCGCCGTCGACGGCGGCATGAGCGACAACCCCCGCCCGTCCCTCTACGGCGCCCGCTACTCCGTGCGTCCCTTCGGCCGCCGTTTCTCTCCCGCCACCCGCCCGTGCACCGTCGTCGGCCGCCACTGCGAAGCCGGCGACCTCCTCGCCGAGGACGTTGCCCTTCCCGTCGACCTCCGCTGCGGCGACCTCCTCGCCGTCCCCTGCACCGGCGCCTACCACCACTCCCTCGCCTCCAACTACAACATGGTCGGCCGCCCACCCGTGGTCTCGGTCCGTGACGGCAACGCCCGTCTCCTCGTCCGCCGCGAAACCGAAGACGACCTCCTGGCCCGGGACCTGGGCTGACTTCGTTCGCCGGCAGGCGAATCCCCGTGGCGGCTCCGTCGTCGCCGGCACCATTTCGCCATGGCCGTGATCGAAGTTGTGCTGGGGGACATCGTCGACCAGGACGTGGACGCCATCGTCACCGCCGCCAACGAGTCGCTGCTCGGTGGCGGCGGGGTCGACGGCGCCATCCACCGCGCCGCCGGCCCGCGTCTGGCCGAGGCCGGCGGTGCCATCGGTCCCTGCGATCCCGGCGACGCCAAGGCCACCCCCGCCTTCGACCTGGCGCCCGTCCGGTACGTGATCCACACCGTCGGCCCCGTCTGGGAGGGCGGCTCGTACGGCGAGGCCGACGTCCTCACCTCCTGCTACCGCCGATGCCTCGAAGTCGCCGACGACCTCCGCGTTCGCAGCATCGCCTTCCCCTCCATCGCCACCGGCCTCTACGGCTTCCCCACCACCCAGGCCGCGCGGATCGCCCGCGCCACCCTCGCCGCCACGCCGACCGCAGTGGAGCTCATCCGCCTCGTCGCCTTCGACGATGAGACCTACCAGGCACTGTCCGGCTGACCTGGCACTTGAGCCGCGGCAACGCACAGAACCGCCGCACGGCGGACATCTCCCGTACTACCGTGGACGGGTCCTGCCGGGATCACCCTGTGCGCGGCTGCGAGGTCATACGTGGTCAACTGGTCTTTCTCCAGAAGGCGTCCGACCACCCGACCGGCCATGCCGGTGCCGATCGCGCAACCTGTCGCCGACTCGCGCGTCGACGCGACGCAACTGCTTGAGCTGCTCAAATGGCACATCGACAGGTACGACCGCCTGCGCTCGTCCACCTCCACCCGCGCGTCGATCCTGTTGAGCGCGAACACGGTGCTGTTGACCGGCATGATCCTGTTGGCGAACTACCGACTTCAGCAGCAGGCGACGCATCCGATAGGCGGACTCGATCTCGCGGTCGCGGCGACCCTGGTGGTCGCGGTCGTGTTGAACGCGGCATCCATCACGTCTTGTGTGAACGCGATCGCGGCACGCAAGACGACGCGCTCTCTGCACAGGGAAGAGATCCCGGACCGATTTCTGTTCAACTGGGGCGACACCATACGAACGGTCGACGGATTCACCAGCTTCTCGACGAAGGTCGCCTCGCTCGAGACGAACGCGATCCTCGGGCACGCGACCGCGGAGCTGTGGACCGACATCCTGCAGCACAGGCGGCGACATCGTCACCTTCGACAGGGAGTCAGCCTGTTCCGGTTCGACGTCCCGGCCTTCCTGATATTCGCGACGCTGACCCTGCTCGCCATCCTGTGAAGAGCGGGCACCCGAACCACGCACCACCCAAAGAAAGGCCCCGCCTTGGCGGCGATCTTCATCAACTACCGTAGTCAGAGCGAGGCGTACGCCGCCGCGCTGCTGGACGAAAGGCTGTCGAAGCGATTCGGCTCGAACCAGGTCTTCCGCGCAAGTCGCTCGATCGACGCCGGCGAGGACTACGAGCTGGCGATAACAAGAGCGATCGAGCAATGCGCGGCAATGCTCGTGATCGTCGGACCCAACTGGTCACAGCACTTCACCAAGGGGGCCGACACGGACTGGGTGCTGCAGGAGATCACGAAGGCTATGGCGCTCACGATTCCGATCATCCCGGTCCTGCTCTCCAAGGTCGACCGGCTCCGCGCCGAGGAGGTGCCGACCGAGCTGGCGAAACTCGCCCGGGTGCAGTATCTGCGCTTCGACTACCGCAACCTCGACCAGGACGCCGAGAAGATCGCGCAAGAACTGGCCGGATCGGTTTCCCCACCGCCGCCGCGCCGTAGATGGCGGTTCCGCAAGAAGGGTCGATGACGGCGCTACGGGCACGGCAGGTTCCTCGCCATGCCGCCGAGCCGAGAGCCGTCTGCACGTGGCGGCCGTCACGGGCGACAATGGAGGTATGAGCACTTCGGCGAGGACCCTGCGGATCGGCCCACACACGGTCGACCCGCCGGTGGTGCTCGCGCCGATGGCGGGAATCACCAACACCGCGTTCCGTCAGCTGTGCCGGCAGTACGGGGCGGGGCTGTACGTCTGCGAGATGATCACCAGCCGGGCGTTGGTGGAGCGCGATGCCACGACGATGCACATGATCACCTTCCACCCGGACGAGCAGCCCAGGTCGCTGCAGCTGTACGGGGTGGACCCGGTGACCATGGGCAAAGCGGTGCAGATGATCGTGGACGAGGACCTGGCCGACCACATCGACATGAACTTCGGCTGCCCGGTGCCGAAGGTGACCCGCAAGGGCGGGGGCGCGGCGCTGCCGTACAAGCGGCGGCTGTTCGGGGACATCGTGGCGGCGGCGGTCAGAGCGGCGGAGCCGGCGGGGATTCCGGTGACGGTGAAGTTCCGCATCGGCATCGACGACGAGAACCTGACGTACCTGGACGCGGGCCGCATCGCGGAGGCGGAGGGGGCGCAAGCGGTTGCGCTGCACGCCCGGACGGCATCGCAGCGGTACTCGGGCAAGGCGGACTGGACGGCGATCGCCCGGCTGAAGGAAGCCGTGACGACGATCCCGGTGCTGGGCAACGGGGACATCTTCAAGGCCCAGGACGCGCTGGACATGGTGGCGGCGACGGGCTGCGACGGCGTGGTGGTGGGCCGGGGCTGCCTGGGGCGGCCGTGGCTGTTCGGGGAGCTGCAGGCGGCCTTCCGAGGCGAGCCGCTGCCGGCGGGCCCGAACCTGGGCGAGGTGGCGAAGGTGCTGCGCCGGCACGCGGAACTGCTGACGGAGCACTACGACGAGCACAAGGGCCTGCGCGACCTGCGCAAACACATGGCCTGGTACCTGCACGGCTTCCCGGTGGGCTCGACGCTGCGCCGGGCCTTCGCGATGGTGTCGAGCCTGGCCGAGCTGGACGAGCTGATCGGGCAGCTGGACCACGACGTGCCGTTCCCGGTCGAGGCGGAGGGTCCCCGCGGCCGCCAGGGCTCGGCGGCCAAGGTGGTGCTGCCGGAGGGCTGGCTGGACGACCCGGAGGACGCGAGCGTGCCGGCGGGCGCCGAGATGATGCACAGCGGTGGCTGACGGAAGGCTCATCGCCCTCGCGGCGCTGGCCCTGACCGGCTGCACGGTGGCCGGCACGGCCCAGCCGTCGCCGGACCCGGGCCTGGTCGCGGCGTACTTCAACGACCTGGACTCGGCGGCGGCCCAGGGCGAGCAGCAGGAGCAGAAGTTCCTGACGGCCACCCAGGTCCCGGCCTTCGCGGACCGGGTGTGCGACCTGAACGGCGTGACGATCACGGCCATGCCGACGCTGTCCACGCTCCGCGCGGATCCGGGCTGGTCGCCGCCGGGCTCGGACAAGCGGCTGAGCGGCCAGGTCTACGTGGTGGCGGTCACGCTCACCATCCGCCAGGGGAACTCCGTGGTCGGCACGCAGATCGGTTCGCAGCGCGTGGTGATCGACCACGGCCACGCGTACAGCTTCGCCCCCTGTCCGGCGCAGTGACGGTACTCACATACGCCCATCCGTGTTACGTAGGGTCAGCGATTCGGGCCACAGCGCGGTCAGCCAGTAGAGGGAAAAGCGCCCCGGCCTAGGTTCCGTGACTCAAGCCGCGCCGCCGCGAAGACGACACCACCTTCGTGAGGAGGTGAGCGCGGTGACCGCGTCATCACAGCCCGACGTCTCCGAACCGAGCGGCCAACAGGCCGACGGCGGACTGGTGAACCTGCACGAGAAGCTCGCGGGCCTGCTCGCCTCCCGCGGCCAGTGGCGCGAGGCCTACGACCACCTGCGGTCCGCGCTCGACCTGATCTACCAGGACAGCGCCGGTCACGCGCCGCCGGTGCCGGAGCAGTTGCGCCGCGAGGTGGACCGGCTGCGCCGCGAACACGCCGAGGCGCACGAGCAGAGCATCCGCGACAGCCTCACCGCCAGCTACAACCGCCGCTACCTGGACCAACGCCTGGTCGCGATGTTGAGCGAGCAGACCGGCGCGCTCGCGGTCGCGCTGGTCGACCTGGACTGGTTCAAGCAGGTAAACGACCGCTACGGGCACCTGGTGGGGGACCGGGTCCTCCAACAAGTCGTGGAACTTCTGCAGGTGGAACTGCCGGAGCCGGCCTTCTGTGCCCGCTACGGCGGCGAGGAGTTCGTGCTGGTGCTGCCCGACACCGACCACGCGACGGCGATCGAGATCGCCGAGGCGGCCCGGGCGCGGGTCGAGCGGCACGACTGGTCGGCGATGGCGCCGGGCCTGCGGGTCACGGTCAGCGCCGGCGTCGCCCACGAGGTGGGCGGCACCTGCGAGAACGGGGCCGAGCACCAGCTGCTGCAGGCCGACAGCCTGCTCTATTCGGCCAAGCAGTCGGGACGGAACGCGGTCGCCTACCGCGAGGACGGCCGGGTGCGGTTGGCCGGGCCGGCCGCCGGGCGCCGGGCGATCGCCGATGTTCGGGTGGCCGAGCACTACTGACGGCAACGTCGCCCAGCTCAAGTGCCCGTTCGGCCTAACGCCATGGGCGGTTTCGAGTACGAACCGTGTCAGAATTCCGGCTGCCTGTCGCTAGAACTAGCGGTCGTCCGTACTATCGCGTGCGCTGGGTGACGCGCCGCGATGTGCAACCACTGTGGCCGCACTGACGTCAACTCGTGATGAACAGCCCGTATGGGCCGTGAGCCGGAAGGGAGCCTGGGTGCCCGACGATCCCCGCTTCGGCGGCACCGGTCCCGATGGTGCCGCGGACTCGTACGAGGCGCCCGACCAGGAGCCCACCGGACGCCGAAGCCGCAGGCGCAGGTCGATGGAGGCCTCGGGCGGCCTGAGCGTGTCCGATCTGGTCCAGCGGCACACGGGCTCGCGGCCGAACCTGCCGCGCCCGACCCCGCCCGATGCCGAGCCGCCGCCACCCGCGCAGCCGCCGCGCCGCCGCGCGGCACAGCCCGAGCCGCCGCAGGCCGCCCCGCAGCCGCCCGTTCCGCCCACGTCTCGGGCGTCCAGGTCCAACCCCGGAACGGGTCAACGTCTGTCCCCGGTCGTGCCGCAGAACGACCAGCCCACCGGTCGGCGGGCGCTGCGCGAGCCGGACCCGATCGCCGCCGCGGCCTCGGGTCGCCGCGCCGCCCTCGACGAGGTGCGCCCCGGGGAGTCCACCGGTCGCCGCGCGAAGGTGGAGCCTCCGCCGCCCGTCGAGGATGACGACGAGGAGACCACCACCCTCCGCCCCGGAGCGGCCGCGCGCCGCCGGGCCGCGGAGGCGACGGGTCGCCGGGCCGCCGTTACGCCCCCTGGCGAGGCCACTGGCCGCCGCGCGGCGGTCGCGCCGCCGGGAGAGACGACGGGCCGTCGAGCCGCCCCTGAGGAAGCCGCCGGCCACCGCACGCCCCCCGGTGAGGCCACGGGGCGTAGAGCCGCCGTCACGCCGCCTGCTGAGGCTGCCGGACGCCGCGCCATGGTGTCCCCGCCCCCGGGCGAGGCCACCGGCCGCCGAGCCGCCGTCACGCCGCCCGGTGAGTCGACCGGCCGTCGAGCCGCCGTGCCGCCTCCGGGCGAGCCCAACGGACTCCGCACCATGCCGCCCGCCGGCCCCGGACCGCGTCCGGGCGAGTCGAGCCTGTCCAACATGCGCCGGCCGATGCCGCCGGGCGGTCGGGCCCCCGTGCCGCCGCCGGGAGAGGCCACCGGACGCCGTCCGGTCGTGCCCCCGCCGCCGCCCGGCGCCCCGCGCCCGGGCGAGGCCAGCGTCCGCCGCCCGATGCCCCGTCCCGGCGAGGCCACCGGCGCACGCCCCGTGCCGGACCGCCAGATCGAGAGCAGCGGCCCACGGCCCGTGCTGCCGCCCAACGGCCGCCCGCAGCGGCCGTCGCCGTCCCAGGACAGCCTGCGCACCCGGCTGGAGCCCGACGCGGACGTGGAGCAGACCACGATCGCCGTGCCGGAGGAGCCGCTGGTCGACGCGCCCGCCGACGAGCCGGAGGCGCCGCCGCAGCCGGAGCGCCGCGAGGACATCGAGCTGTCCGCGCTGACCACCGAGATGGAGCCGATCGGCGAGGAGGTGCAGCGCCGCCGCAAGGTGGACCAGACGCTGGCCCGCTTCTCCGCCGTGCACGACGAGATGGCGGCCGAGGAGGCCAAGCGGCGCAGCCGGCAGAAGAAGTACATGCCGTGGATCGACACCGACGACGACGCGCCGTCGGAGCCGCCGCCCGCCGCGGCCCCCGAGCCGGAGGACGACCCCGAGTTCGACATGGACCCGGCCGAGATCGAGCGGGCCCGCGAGAAGCGCCGGATGATCGGGCTGGCGATCAAGGTGGTGGCCATCGCCGCCGCCGCGATAGTGCTGATCGTCTGCGGCATCGCGTGGGGCTCGGTCAAGCAGTGGACCGGCTCGGACATCAAGCAGGTCGACGCGCTGGACACCAGCTCGCCGGCGATCCAGGCCGCGGACAAGCAGCGCGGCGCCGACAACTTCCTGCTCGCCGGCGCGGACACGGTGCTCGTCGCGCACGTGCCGGCCGACCGCAAGCGGGTCGTGTTCGTGTCCTTCCCCAGCAGCCTGCAGCTGAGCCAGCCGCCGTGCGGCCCGGCCAAGCTGTCCGGGGCGCTGGCCGCGGGCGGCCCGCAGTGCGTGACGCAGGACGTGCAGAAGATCTCCGGGCTGCTGATCAACCACTTCATGACGATGAGCTCGGACGGCCTGGCCGGCATCGTCGACGCCATCGGCAACGTCGAGCTGTGCGTGAAGCAGCCGTTGCAGGACGGGCAGTTGGGCACGCTGCTGTCCGGCACCGGGCCGCAGCCGGTGGACGGCGACACCGCCGTGAAGATCGTGAAGGCACGCAACGTGGCCGGCGACCCGTCGCCGGATCTCGGCCAGATCCAGCGGCAGCAGCGGCTGATGGGCGCGATCCTGCGGGCGGCGGTGCAGGGCCAGGTGATCCTCGACCCGAACAAGCTCAACGGCCTGCTGTCCGCGGTGTCCAAGAACGCGACCGGCGACAACGTGGGCGTGGACCAGCTGGCCTCGCTGGCGCAGTCGGTGCAGGGCGTCGGGCCGGACCAGGTGGTGTTCACCAGCGTCCCGACCGGCGGCACTCCGGAGGCCACGAAATCGTTGTTCAACGCGGTGATCAACGGGACGCCGCTGCCGTCCGAGGGCGCGACCGCGAGCGGCCCGCTCGTCGACCCGAAGTCGATGAAGATCCAGGTGGTCAACGGCAGCGGCCAGGGCCAGCTGCCGACCAACACGTCCAACGCCTTGGGGCACCTGGGGTTCCAGGTCGTCTCGGTGAACAAGGCGGCCGAGCCGGTCGACCACACCACCGTTCGCTACGCGCCGGGCCGGGAGGCGCAGGCGCGCACGCTGTCCGCCGCCGTGCCGGGCTCCAAGCTGGTCGAGGACTCGTCGCTGGCCGGGGCCGTGCAGCTGGTGACCGGGCCCGAGTTCACCGGTGACGTCGTGGCGCCGCAACAGCAGCAGAGCGGCCAGCAGTCGTCGGACGTGTCCACGATCAGCGGGGCCGACGGCTCCTGCCAGTGACAATGCCCTTTTGTCGCCCGTGGTTCACGTCGGGTTCACCCGGCGATGCCGCTGGCGCGACTCCGTGCCCGTAGGCTGTCGGGCATGCGTGAGGCTTACCATGACCAGCTCGGCGAGCTCGCTGACCAGCTGGCGAGCATGTGCGCCATGGTCGGCGACGCCATGGAGCAGGCGACCAAGGCGTTGCTGGACGCGGATCTCGCCGTCGCGGAGCGGGTGATCAGCGGCGACGCGAAGATCGACGACGCGCGGGCCAAGTGCGAGGAGGACGCCTACTCGCTACTCGCGCTGCAGGCTCCGGTCGCGACGGACCTGCGCACGGTGCTGTCCGTCATCCACGCAGCGGAAAGCCTGGAGCGGATGGGCGATCTGGCCCTGCACGTGGCCAAGGCCGCGCGGCGCCGGCACCCGGCCGCCGTGCTGCCCGAGGAGGTGCGCGGCTACTTCAGCGAGATGGGCCGGATCGCCGTCGACCTGGCCCGCAAGGCCCAGGAGGTGATCCGCACCCAGGACGTGGAGCTGGCCCGTCGCCTCGACGACGAGGACGACGCCATGGACGACCTGCACCGGCACCTGTTCTCCGTGATCATGGACAAGGAGTGGACGCACGGCGTGCCCTCCGCCGTCGACATCACTCTGCTCGGCCGCTTCTACGAGCGGTTCGGCGACCACGCCGTCTCGGTGGCCAAGCGCACCGTTTTTGTGGTCACCGGCCGCATGCCCGGCTACGCCAGTGGCGGCGACGACCTGTAGACGTCCGAAAACAGTGGGCTCGCCGGAGAATCCGGCGAGCCCACTGTCTTGTGTGGACGATGCGACGCGCGGTCGACCCCTGCCGCCGACCGGCGCCGCACCGGGGGTTCGATCAGCCGAAGCGACCCGAGATGTAGTCCTCGGTGGCCTGCTGACCGGGGTTGGAGAAGATCTTCTCGGTGTCGTCGATCTCGACCAGCCGGCCGGGCTGGCCGACCCCGGCGAGGTTGAAGAACGCCGTCTGGTCGCTCACCCGGGCGGCCTGCTGCATGTTGTGGGTGACGATGACGATCGTGTAGTCCTTCTTCAGTTCGCCGATGAGGTCCTCGATGGCCAGCGTGGAGATGGGGTCCAGGGCGGAGCAGGGCTCGTCCATCAGCAGCACGTCGGGCTGCACGGCGATGGCCCGGGCGATGCACAGACGCTGCTGCTGGCCGCCGGAGAGGCTGCCGCCGGGCTTGTCGAGGCGGTCGGAGACCTCGGCCCAGAGGTTGGCCCCGCGCAGCGACCGCTCGGCCACCTCGTCGAGCTGCTTCTTGCTGCGCACGCCGGCCAGCCGAAGGCCGGCGACCACGTTGTCCCGAATGGACATGGTGGGGAACGGGTTGGGCCGCTGGAACACCATGCCGATGGTCCGCCGCACCTCCACCGGGTCCACAGTGGACGCGTAGATGTCCTCGCCGTCCAGCAGCACCTTGCCCTCGACCCGGGCGCCGGGGGTGACCTCGTGCATCCGGTTCAGCGAGCGCAGCACGGTGGACTTGCCGCAACCCGAGGGCCCGATGAACGCGGTCACGCTGCGCGGCGGCACGGCGAGGGTGACCCGGTCCACGGCGTGGAACTTGCCGTAGAAGATGTTCAGGTCCTTGACGTCGATCCGCTTGGCCATTTTTCAGCTCACTTCGTCTTGATGGCCGAGAACCGCGACACGAGGGCGGCCACGAGGTTGAACAGCATGATCAGGATGATCAGGGTGAGCGCCGCTCCCCACACCCGCAGCTGACCCGCGGGGTTGGGGTTGTTCAGCTCGTTGTAGATCAGCAGCGGCAGCGAGGTCATGTTGCCGTCGAAGATGTTGAAGTTGATCGACTTCGAGTAGCCGACCAGCACCAGCACCGGGGCGGTCTCGCCCATCACCCTGGCCATCGCCAGCATCACGCCGGTGACCACGCCGGACAGCGCCGTCGGCAGCACGATCCGCACGATGGTCTTCCACTTCGGCACGCCCAGCGCGTACGAGGCCTCGCGCAGCTCCTGCGGCACCAGCCGCAGCATCTCCTCGGTGGACCGGACGACCACGGGCAGCATCAGCAGCACCAGCGCCAGCGACACGGCGAAGGCGCTCTGGTCCAGCCCGATGGTGCCGATCCACAGCGCGAAGATGAACAGCGCCGCCACGATGGACGGCACGCCGGAGAGGATGTCCACCATGAAGGTGGTGGTCCGGGCCAGCCGCCCCCGGCCGTACTCCACGAGGTAGATCGCGGCCAGCACGCCGATCGGCACGGCGATCACGGCGCACACCAGCGTCTGCAGCAGGGTGCCGACGATCGCGTGGTACGCGCCGCCGGCGAACTCCTTGGGCAGCACGCCCTTGAGCGAGTGGCTCCACCAGTCGCTGGACAGCACGGCCTGGTAGCCGCGCGCGATGACGGTGACCAGCAGCCACACCAGGGGCACGAGCGCGACCAGGAACGCCAGCGTCACCAGCACGGTGGCGAGGGCGTTCTTGAACTTGCGGCCGCCGCTGATCGCCTGGAACGCCGGCGGCGTGGCCGGCCGGTCCAGAGTGGACGCAGTGGTGGTCATTTCGCCGCCTTCCCGCCCGCGATGGACCGGGCCACCGCGTTGACCACGAAGGTCAGTACGAACAGCACGAGGCCGGCCGCGATGTAGGCGCCGGTGGGCAGCGGCTGGCTGAACTCGGACGCGGCCGACGCGATCTTGGACGCGAACGTGTAGCCGCCGTCGAACAGGCTGAACCCGGACGGTTTCGGCGACGCGTGCAGGATGAGCAGCACGGCGACGGTCTCACCGAGGGCACGGCCGAGGCCGAGCATGGACGCGGCGATGTAGCCGCTGCGGCCGAACGGCAGCACCGTGGTCCGGATGACCTCCCACTTGGTGGCGCCGAGCGCCAGCGCGCCCTCGATCTGCATCACCGGGGTCTGCCGGAACACCTCGCGGGTGACCGAGGTGACGATCGGCAGCAGCATCACCGCGAGCACGACGCCCACGGTGAAGATGGTGCCGGCGCCGGCGAGCGGGATGTTGCCGGTGGCGAACAGCGGGAACCAGCCGAACACCGTGTTCAGCCAGGTCTCGAACGGTTCGAGGGCCGGGCCGAGCACGAGGATGCCCCACAGGCCGTAGACGATCGACGGCACGGCGGCCAGCAGGTCGACCAGGTACGCGAACGGCCGGCTGAGCCGGGGCGGCGAGTACTGGGTGAGGAACAGGGCGATGCCCAGCGCGACCGGCATCGCGATGACCAGCGCCACCAGCGAGCTGAGCACGGTGACGATGAGCAGGTCCCTGATGCCGAACCGCAGGTTGTTCGAGTCGAGGGTGATGAAGTTGGCGCTGACGAGGAAGTTGTCCTTGTCGGCGAGCAGCGACGGGACGGCCTTGATCAGCAGGAAGATCCCGATCAGCGCGATCGCGATCACGATCGCGAGGCCGGCGCCGGTCGTCAGCGTGCGGAAGATCGTGTCGCCGGGGCGGCGGACCGCCGCCGTCCGAGCACCTGGTTGACCGCTGTCGGAGGTCATGGCACCAATCATGCGGCTACCGCCCCGATCGTCCAGAGGGGACTCCGGACGATCGGGGCGGACGCGCGTCGGTCGGGTTTCGCTCATCGGGTGCGACGGATCAGCTGATGGCGTCGATGGCGGTGGTCAGCTTGGCCTTCAGCGAGTCGGGCAGCGGCGCGTAGCCGTTGCTGGCGAGGTCCGCCTGCCCCTGGTTGATGGCCGTGGTCAGGAACGCCTTGACCGCCTTGCCGGTGGCCGCGTCCGCGTACTTGGAGCAGACGATCTCGTAGGTGGCCAGCAGCAGCGGGTAGGCGCCCGCGGCGGTGGTCTTGTGGATCGAGCTCAGGTCCAGCGAGAGGTCGTTGCCGCTCGGGTTCTTGAACTTGGCGCTGGAGATGGCCTTGCCGACGCTGTCCGCGCTGACCTTGACCGGGGTGCCGCCGTCGGTGGTGACGATGGAGGCGATGTTCAGCTTGTTGCTCTGCGCGAAGGACCACTCGACGTAGGCGATGCCGCCGTCGGTCTGGCCGAGCGCGGTGGCCACGGCCGGGTTGCCGGACGCGCCGGAGCCCACGCCGCCGTTGAAGGTCTTGCCGGCGCCCTTGGTCCAGCCGCCCGCGCTGGTCAGGTACTGCTGGAAGTTGTCGGTGGTGCCGGACTGGTCGGACCGGTAGACCACGCTGATCTTCGTGCTGGGCAGCGTCGCGCTCGGGTTGAGCTTCTTGATCGCGGCGTCGTCCCAGGTCTTGATCTCACCGTCGAAGATCTTGGCGGTGGTGGCGGCGTCCAGGTTGAGGTCGGACACGCCCTTGACGTTGTAGACCAGGGTGATCGGGCCGAACACGACCGGGAGGTCCCAGGCCGGGCTGCCGCAGGAGGCGGCGGCCTTGTCCGGCTCGCCCTTCTTCGGGTCCAGGGCGGAGTCCGAGCCGGCGAAGTCGGTCTGCTTGCCGGTGAAGTCGGAGACGCCGGCGCCGGAGCCGTTGGCGGTGTAGTTGACGTCCGAGCCGTCGCAGGCGTCGTTGTAGGCCTTGACGAACAGGTCCATCGCGTTCTTCTGCGCAGTGGAGCCGCTGGCCTTCAGCGTCTTCTTGCCGGAGCAGTCGACCTTGGGGCCTGCCGAGGTGGAAGTGGTGTTCGAGGAGCCACCCGTCGCGCCTGCGTTGTTGTCGCTGCCACAGGCGGTGAGCAGGAGGGCGCCTGCCGCCATGATGCCCAGCGCGACGCCGTGCCGCTTCATGTTCACCTGGATCCTCCGTTTGGAGACTCGACTTCGAGCGCGACGGGTCCCGCCGCTCGTTTGCCGACCGTAAGCAGCCAGGGTGGACGACAACCCTTAGCTGGATGAACGGCAGATGAACAGGACACACGATGTGACGACAACTACTCCATTGGAGTGGTATCGCGACCCCAGCGTGACCCTGTCGATGGGAGTTCGTGACGCACCGCTGCGTAACGCCAATCAGCGTCCGTACTGCACGTCCGCGTCCCAGACAGTGAAGCCGAGCTTGCTGTAGACCGCCACCGCGGGGGCGTTGTCGGACTCCACATAGAGCATCACGCTGCGTAGTCCCGCCGCCCGCAGGTGCTCCATCCCGATGACGGTGAGCGCCTTGCCGAGTCCGCCACCCTGCGCATCGGGGTCCACACCGACGACGTAGACCTCGCCGATGGCCTCCGGCGGCCCCGGGTGGATTTTCGTCCAGTGGAATCCGAGCACCCGGTCCGCGGCGTCGACGGCGAGGAAGAAGCCCGCCGGATCGAACCAGCTCTCCCGCTCCGTGGCGAGAAGATCCTCGACGGTCAGCGCCCCCTGCTCGGGGTGCCAGGAGAAGGCCTTCCGGTTGACGGCGATCACCGCCGCCTCGTCCTGCCCGGGAACGAACGTGCGGACGCGGACGCCCTCGCGCAACTGCGGCTGCGGCACGTCGCCGACCATCCACCGCATCCGGCGCATCTCCCGCACCCGGTGCAGGCCCAGCTTGGCGGCGATCGCGGCCGCCGCCGGGTGGTCCCCGTGCGACCACAGGCGCGGCTCCCGGTCCCCGGCCAGCGTCAGCAGCCGCTCGACCAGCTGCGTGCCGACGCCGCGGTTGCGGGCGGCCGGGTGCACGAGCGCCTCACCGACCGGGTGGCCGTTGGCATCGCCGTCGGTGTCGAGATGGGCGTAGCCGACCACGCGCCCGTTGTCCTCGGCCAGCACGTGCGTGCCCGGCTTGGCGACGAACGACGGCAGCTCGCCGGCGCCCGTCCGCTCGTCGGCGAGGCGAGCCGCCTCGAAGATGCCGGCCACCGCGTCCACCTCGACCGCGGTCAGCCGCTCCCGCCCAGTCAGCTCTGCCACGTCGTCCGACGCTAGCGGTCAGCGGAACTGGTTGGCCAGCGCACGGAAGGCGTCGGACTCCGAATCGTCGTGCGCGTCGTGTTCGACGTGGCCGCCGGTGCGGGCGCCGGGCCGGGACGGGCGGACGAACTTGTAGCCCACGTTGCGCACGGTGCCGATCATCAGCTCGTGCTCGGGGCCGAGCTTGGCGCGCAGCCGCCGGACGTGCACGTCCACCGTGCGGGTGCCGCCGAAGAAGTCGTAGCCCCAGACCTCCTGCAGCAGCTGGGCCCGGGTGAACACCCGGCCCGCGTGCTGGGCGAGGTACTTGAGCAGCTCGAACTCCTTGTACGTGAGCTCGAGCGGCCGGCCCTTGAGGCGGGCGGTGTAGGTGGCGTCGTCGATGACCAGCTCGCCGAGCTGGATCGCGCCGGCGGCGCCGGACTGGTCCGGCTTGCGGCGGGAGCTGACGAGCCGGAGCCGGGCGTCCACCTCGGCCGGGCCGGCGGTGGGCAGCAGGATCTCGTCCACGCCCCAGTCGGCGGTGACGGCCACGAGACCGCCCTCAGTGACGATCGCCACAACGGGCACCTCGATGCCGCTGCTGGACAGCAGCCGGCACAGCGAGCGGGCGCCCGCCAGGTCGCCACGCGCGTCGACCAGCACGGCGTCGTGCGGACCGGCCTCCAGCAGCGCGGACACCTCCGGCGCGAGCGGCCGCACCACGTGCGGGAGCAGGGACAGCGCCGGCAGCACCGACGACGGGTCCGGATCCCCGGTCAACAGCAGCAGATCGACACCCATGGGCAAGCCGCCTCCTCTCGCGCCGCGGCCCGGCCACCAGCGGGCGGGACAGCGGCGTACGGTGGCCAGGCCCCGTTGCCTGCGGATGTCCGGGAGAATACCTGTCGTGACCAGCCCCGAGGCCGGCCGAAACACGCGCGTCACACGAATTAACACAGGTGGGGAGAATCGGCGATGACCACTGCGACCCGACCGCGCCGCGGTCGCCGGTGGAAAGTCCTGGTCGCGGTGCTGCTGGTGCTGGCGGCGCTGCTGGTGGCGGCCGACTTCACCTTCGCCGCGATCGCCGAGTACCAGGTGTCCAAGAAGATGCGCACCGAGCTGAAGCTGGCCGACGACCCGTCGGTGATCATCCACGGCTTCCCGTTCATGCTGCAGGCCGCCCGCGGCGACTACCAGGACATCGAGATCGAGGCCAACGGCATCCCGATCGGCGACACGCTGCGCGACCTGCAGGTCAACGCCCATCTCTACGACGTGAAGGTGCCGCTGTCGGAACTGGTCTCCGGATCGGCCCACTCGGTGCTGATCAACCAGGTCGAGGGTCAGGTCAAGATCAGCGCCGCCGACGTGAACCGGGCGTTCAACGCCACCGGCGTCGGCCAGGCGCTGGGCGTGTCGAACCTGACCATCGGCCCCACCTCGCCGGACACCCTCTACGACACCCCGACGCCGACGCCGACCCCCACGACCAGCCCGTACACCGACACCAGCGTCGGGGTCCGGCTGTCGTTCTCCATCACCGTCGCCGGCCGTCCGCTGAAGATCAACGCCTACGGCCTGCTCGGCCTGTCCGGCACGAAGATCCAGGTCCAGCCGACGCGGCTGGAATTGGTGGACGGGGTCACGACGTTGAAGGTTCCTGAGGCTCTGCAGCAGCCGATCTTCGCGGCGCTGTCCACGGAGCTGGACCTGGGCAAGGCGCTGCCGTTCACGGTGGTGCCGACCAAGGTCGGCGTGGACAGCAACGCGTTCTCGGTGAGCGGCAAGGCCACGAACGTGCAGCTGGGCAGTGGGAGGAGCGGACTGGGATGACCGGGGTGTGGGTGTTGCTGGCGGTGCTGGCCGTCGCCACCGTGCTCGGCTTCCTGCTCCGCGGACGGGACGGACGAGTGCGCGCCAGCAAGCCCGCCGCCGCCCTGCCGGCGCAGGTCAGGGACCTGATCGACCCGTCGTCCCCGGTGACGCTCGTCCAGCTGTCGACGACGTTCTGCGCCCCGTGCCGGCACACCCGCGTCATCCTGTCCGACCTCGCGTCCAGGACCGACGGTGTGCGGCATCGCGAGCTGGACCTGACGGACCTGCCCGAGGTGGCGGCGTCGCTGAAGGTGCTGCGCACGCCGACCACCGTCGCCTACGCCCCGGACGGCGCCGAACTGCTGCGCGTGGGCGGCGTGCCCAAGCGCGACGTGCTGGTCGAGGCCCTGCGCCCACACCTGGCGTGATCGAATGCTCGGCCGACCGAGCTTTATCGATTCACCGGCCATTCCATCTGGTGGACAGCCCTCCCACCAGGAGGGAGCAACGGGTAGTCTCCGCCGTATGGCCCAGCTGCTGACGAAGCGACGCGCGGTGGATCTCTGCCGCGTGCGCAGCAGCCTGTGTCGGACTTTCTGACCGGACGCCCGGGCCCGACGCCCGACGTCTTCCTGGACCCGTCGTGTCCGCAGGTCCTCAATGGTCAGGAGGTCTTTCCATGTCCGCACCCCAGATCGATCCCCGAGGTCCGCGCTTCGGCGCCTGGATCACGACGGTCGTGCTCGCGGTCGTGCTGGCCACCGGCTGGTGGCCGCTGCTCGCGTTGCAGACCATCGTGTTCGCCATCGGCGGCTTCCTCGGACTGCAGCACGCCCCGTACGGCGTGCTCTACCGGCGCTTCGTCGCGCCGCGGCTGGGCCCGACCGACGAGCGCGAGGACGCGGCCCCGCCGCAGTTCGCGCAGACCGTCGGCTTCGTCTTCGCCATCGTCGGCACCGTCGGCTACCTGTCGGGGCTGACCGTGCTCGGCGCCGTGGCGACCGCGCTCGCGCTGGTCGCCGCCTTCCTCAACGCGGCCTTCGGCTTCTGCCTGGGCTGCGAGATGTACCTGATCATCCGCCGGTTCGCGCCGGCCACCGGCAAGTAAGCCAGACAAACCCCAATCCGGCGAAGGAGCCGATCGATGAGTCGCGAGAACGTGCTGGTCTCGGCGCAGTGGGCCGAGGACAACCTCGAGACCCCGGGCGTGGTGTTCGTGGAGGTGGACGAGGACACCAGCGCCTACGACGGCGGCCACATCCCCGGCGCCGTCAAGATCGACTGGAAGACCGAGCTGCAGGACCCGGTGCGCCGCGACTTCGTGGACCGCGCGGGCTTCGAGAAGCTGCTGTCGGCCAAGGGCATCGGCAACGACGACCAGGTCGTGCTCTACGGCGGCAACAACAACTGGTTCGCCGCGTACGCGTACTGGTACTTCAAGCTGTACGGCCACGACAAGGTGCAGCTGCTCGACGGCGGCCGCAAGAAGTGGGAGCTGGACGGCCGCCCGCTGGTCAAGGACGAGGTGACCCGTGAGGCCACCAACTACCAGGCCCAGGAGCAGGACCTGACGCTGCGGGCGTTCCGCGACGAGGTCGTCGACGCGATCAACACCAAGAACCTGGTCGACGTGCGCTCGCCCGACGAGTTCAGCGGCAAGCTGCTCGCGCCGGCCCACCTCCCGCAGGAGCAGGCCCAGCGCGCCGGCCACATCCCCAGCGCGATCAACGTGCCGTGGAGCAAGGCCGCGAACGAGGACGGCACGTTCCGCTCCGACGACGAGCTGCGCGAGATCTACGGCGAGGCCGGCCTGGACGGCTCCAAGGCCACCATCGCCTACTGCCGCATCGGCGAGCGTTCCTCGCACACCTGGTTCGTGCTGCGCGAGCTGCTCGGCCACTCGGACGTGAAGAACTACGACGGCTCCTGGACCGAATACGGCTCGCTGGTCGGCGTGCCGGTCGAGCTCGGCAGTGGAAGGGACTGACATGACCGCAGCAGGGTGTGGTGCTCCGGAGCAGGGGGCGGCGCTGCCGGCCAACGTCGACCCGGGCAAGGAGGTCGTGCTGTCGGGCACGGTCTCCGCGGGCGGCCAGCCGGTCGGCGGGGCCTTCGTCCGGCTCCTCGACTCCTCCGGCGAGTTCACCGCCGAGGTCGTCTCCTCGGAGCAGGGTGACTTCCGCTTCTTCGCGGCGCCGGGCGCCTGGACGGTGCGCGCGCTGCACCGCTCCGGCACCGGCGAGACGCAGGTGACCGCCGACGGGCCGGGCCTGCACCAGCTCCAGGTCGCGGTGGCCTGAAACACGGCCTGATCGAGGCCCCAGTCACTGTGCTTGTCTCGCCGCGTTCCGCGGCGGGTGGGCTCGCTCTAAGCCGGTGCCTTCCCTTGGCTCAGGAAAACCGCTGGAAAGACGCGGTTTTCCTGAGCCCGCGGTCCAGGCCCCGGCGCGAGCCCACCAGGCCGGGGGCCGGTAGCACCGTCTATTCTGGGCCCGTGGAACTCTTCTTCACGATCCTGATGGTGCTGGTCTGCGTGGCCATCGCCTGGTTCTCGGTGTACGTGGTGTACCGCCTGCTGCAGGACCACCGCTGAGCCATGACGAAGCCAGAGTTCGGTAGCGGCGACGCCGCGGTCCGCGCCGCCGAGCAGCGCGCGGAGTCCACGCGCGACCGCAACCTGCCGCAGTTCGACGACCTGCCGATCCCGGGCGACACCGCGAACCTGCGGCTCGGCCCGAACCTCAACGACGCCTGCCTGGCGCTACTGCCGCTGGTCGGCGTGTGGCGCGGCGAGGGTCAGATCGTCTACCCGACGATCGACGGCCCGTTCCGGTTCGGCCAGCAGATCACGTTCGCGCACGACGGCCGGCCCTTCCTCACCTACGAGGCCCGGTCCTGGCTGCTGGACGCCGACGGCAAGGTGATCCGCCCGGCGGCCCGCGAGACCGGCTTCTGGCGGCCGCAGGCCGACGACACCATCGAGGTGCTGCTCACCCACGCCACCGGCATCGTGGAGATCTACTACGGCGAGCCGCGCACCCAGACGTCCTGGGAGCTGGGCACCGACATCGTGATGCGCACCTCCAGCGCCAAGGAGGTCGTCGCGGCCAAGCGCCTGTACGGGCTGGTTCCGGGCGGCGACCTGGCCTACGTGGAGGAGCGGGCGATGGTGGGCGAGCCGCTGCAGCCGCACGTCTCGGCGCAGCTCACCCGCGTCGTCGGCTGACACGTGCGGCTGCGGCGGTGTGGCCGGCACGCGATGCTGGTCGAGCTGGCGTCGCTGGCCGAGGTGGAGGCGCTGCACGGCGCGCTGCTGGTCGCCGACCTGCCGGACGTCGTCGAGCTGGTGCCGGCGGCCACCACCGTGCTGATCGCCGTGCGCCCCGGCTCGGACGGGTTGGCTCGTGCCCAGGCCGTCGTCGAGGCGGCGGACCTTTCGCGTCCACCGGACCGAACGCCCCGGCAGGTCCGGCTGCCGATCGTGTATGACGGCCCCGACCTCGAGCTGGTGGCCTCGACCGCAGGCCTGAGCGTGGACGAGGTCATCGCGCTGCACAGCGGCGCGGAGTACACGGTGGCGTTCTGCGGCTTCGCCCCCGGCTTCGGTTACCTGGTCGGACTGCCGGAACCGTTGCGGCAGGCCAGGTTGGAGAATCCCCGCACCAAGGTGCCGGCCGGATCCGTCGGCATCGCGGGAGAATTCACCGGCGCCTATCCGCGGTCCTCGCCCGGCGGCTGGCGGCTGATCGGCAGCACGACGGCGATTCTCTTCGACGCCAAGCGTTCCTCGGGCCCGGCGCTGCTGGCGCCCGGCGACCACGTCCGGTTCGAGGTGGCCGAGTGACGCGCTCGCTGACCGTGGTCCAGGTTGGGCCGCAGACACTGATCCAGGACCTGGGGCGGCCCGGCAACGCGCACCTGGGCGTGCCCCCGTCGGGCGCGTTGGATGTGCCGGCGTTGACGCTGGCCAACCGGCTCGCGGGAAACCCTGAGTCGGCGGCGGGTATCGAGGCGCTGCTGGGGCGGATTCAGTTGCGCGCCAACTGTTCCTGCACTGTTGCCGTCACGGGTCCGAGCGTGCCGCTGTCCGTCGGCTCGCGCCCCGTCGACTCGCATGCCCCGGTTCATCTTGCTGATGGCGATGTTTTGACGCTCGGCGTCCCGTCCGGCGGACTCCGTTGCTATGTCGCGGTTTCCGGCGGCATCGACGTTCCTCCGCAGCTTTCCAGCCGGGCCACGGACATCCTCTCCGGCATCGGGCCGGATCCGTTGCGTGCCAACGACGTTCTGCCGCTTGGTGAGCCGGTTGGCTTGCCAGTCGGCAGCGACGTGTTGTCGCCTTCGTCGGCGCCGGCCGAGCTGGTCGTGCCGGTGCTGCTCGGTCCCCGTGAGGACTGGTTCGACGACCCCGCCGGGCAGTTGGCGGCCGGCCGGTGGACGGTTTCCGAGCAGAGCAACCGGGTCGGGCTCCGCCTGGACGGCGACGCCTTGCGCCGGGCCGCCGAATTCGAGTCACGGGAACTGCCGAGCGAGGGCGTGATGACCGGATCGGTTCAGGTGCCGGCCAACGGCCGGCCGGTGCTGTTCCTGGCCGATCATCCCGTGACCGGCGGCTATCCGGTGATCGGCGTAGTGACCGCCGAGGCGCTGCCCCTGCTGGCCCAGGCCCGGCCGGGAACACCCGTTCGGCTGCACCCGCTCCGTTGACGCAGTGGTCTAGGCCACTTTACTGTTCAGAACGGCCGCCCTGGACCGTAGGAGCACCATGCGCAAGCTTGCACTGCTCTCGGCAACCCTGCTGACGTTGGGCGCCGCCGTCGCGCTCGCCCCCCAGGCGGCCGCGACGACCGGTCTCACCGCCACGTTCACCGCGTCGGCGGGCGGCGGCAAGTACGTCGTGGCCAACTCGACGGCCGCGGCGATCACCGGCTGGTCGATCGCCTTCGACCTGCCCGCCGGCGTCACCGCGAGCAATCCGCAGAACGGCAGCCTCACCCAGACCGGCACCCACGTGGTCGCCACCCCTGCGTACTACATCAACACCGTTGCCGCGCACGGCACCACGGAGCCATACAGCCTGAGCTTCTCGCTCAGTTCGGCGGCGACCCCGGCCAACTGCCTGCTCAACGGCGTCAACTGCGACGGGTCGGGCGGAACGACCCCGCCGCCGGTGACGGCCGCCGTGACGGCGCAGTACTCGCAGGCCGGATCGACCGGGAAGTACGTGGTGTCGAACAACTCCGACACCGACCTGAAGTCGTGGTCGATCGCCTTCGACCTGCCCAGCGGCACCACGGTCAGCAACGGCCAGAACGGCACCGTCACGCAGACCGGCACCCATGTGGTGGCGACTCCGGCCTACTACAACACCGCGGTGAAGGCCCACGGCACCACCGAGCCGTACAGCCTGACGTTCACGGTCAGCGGCTCGGGGAGCCCGCAGAACTGCCGGGTGAACGATCTCAAGTGCGACGGAACCGCCGACGCGCCGCCGGGTGCGCCGACGAACCTGCACGCCACCGCGAAGACCACGAAGACCGTGCTGCTGGCGTGGAATGCCGCCACGGCCGGGGATCTGCCCATCGCCGGCTATGACGTGTACAACGGGTCCGCGCCGGCTGCGTCCGTCACCGGCACGTCGGCGTCGATCAGCGGCCTGACGCCGAAGACGTCGTACACCTTCACCGTCAAGGCGAAGGACACCCACGGCACGTCGTCCCCGGCGAGCGCGCCGGTGACCGTGATGACGAACGATCCGTCCGCTGACACCCAACCTCCTTCAGCACCAACGGGTCTGGCCGTGACGGGCAAGGACTCCACGTCGATCTCCCTGAGCTGGTCGGCGTCCACCGACAACACGGGCGTGGTGTCCTACGACGTGTACAACGGAACTTCCGTTGCCACCACGGTCACCGGCACCACGGCAAAGGTCACCGGCCTCAGTCCGTCCACTCAGTACACGTTCACCGTTCGCGCCCGCGACGGCTACGACAACGTGTCCGCGGCCAGCAATGCCGTCACCGCGAGCACCACCGACGTGATCGGCAGCGGCTACGCGAAGGTCGGCTACTTCGTGCAGTGGGGCATCTACGGCCGCCAGTACTTCGTGAAGAACCTGGTCACCACCGGCGCGGCGGCCAAGCTGACGCATCTGCTGTACGCGTTCGAGAACATCGACCCGGTCAACCTGACCTGCCTGTCGGGCGTCACCAGGGGCACCACCGCCGACCCCGAGGACCCCAACCAGGGTGACGGCGCCGGCGACGCCGACGCGGACTACGGCCGGCCGTTCTCCGCGGCGCAGGCCGTCAACGGCGTCGCCGACGACGGTTTCGCGCCGCTGCGCGGAAACCTCAACCAGCTCAAGGAACTCAAGGCGCTGTACCCGAACCTGAAGATCCTGGTGTCCCTCGGCGGCTGGACGTACTCGAAGTACTTCTCCGACGTGGCCAAGACCGACGCGTCGCGGAAGAAGTTCGTCAGCTCCTGCATCGACACCTGGATCAAGGGCAACCTGCCGGTCACCGGCGGCGCGGGCGGCCAGGGCGTGGCCGCCGGCATCTTCGACGGCATCGACGTCGACTGGGAGTGGCCCGGCGACGCAGGAGGCCACCCCGGAAACCACTACAGCCCGTCCGACAAGGCCAATCTGACCGCGCTGCTGGCCGAGTTCCGGACCGAGCTGGACGCCCTGGGCGCGACGAACGGCAAGCGGTACCAGCTGACCGCGTTCACCCCGGCCGATCCGACCAAGGTCAGCGAGGGCTGGGACCTGCCGCAGACCGCCAAGTCCCTGGACATCTTCAACGTGCAGGGCTACGACTTCCACGGCTCCGGCAGCGACAACTCGTGGGAGCCGAACCAGACCGGCGACCAGGCCAACCTGTACCCGGCCGGCAACGACCCGTACTCGTTCCACTTCAGCGTGGACGGGGCCGTGCAGACCTACCTGTCGGCCGGGGTGAATCCACGCAAGATGACGGTGGGCATCCCGTTCTACGGCCGAGGTTGGCAGGGCGTCGCTGACGGCGGCGCCCACGGTGAGTGGCAGGTCGCGCACGGGGCCGCGCCGGGGCAGTTCGCCGAGGAGGCGGGAACCCGGGGCTACAGCAATCTGATCAGCGCCGTGCCCGGGATGACCGTCTACCACAACACGCAAGCCGTTGCGACGTACGGGTACGACGGCAACCAGTGGTGGTCGTTCGACGACACCTGGTCCATCGGGCAGAAGATGGCCTACATCAAGAACAAGGGCCTGCTCGGCGCGATGATCTGGGAAATGTCCGGCGACACCGGGACGCTGATGTCCGCGGTGGACGGTGGCCTGAAGTAGCCGGGTCGGGGCGGTTTCCGTGGTGGAAGCCGCCCCGACTGGCGTCAGTACTCGGACTCGTACAGCGCGGTCAGTTCACGCAGCAGCGCGCTGGAGTCGTTGAGCTGCTTGCCGTCCAGGGTGTGGATGCGGGTCACGCAGCGGACGCTGGACACCAGGAACAGCGCCTCGGCGTCGGGCAGCTCGGCGGCCGCGATCGGCTCCACCTTCACCGACCAGCCGGCGCGCTCGGCCGCGCGGAACAGGGCCGCCTGCGTGGTGCCGGGCAGGATGCCGATGTTCGACGGCGGCGTCACCAGCGTGCGGTCGCGGACCAGGACCAGCGTCGAGGTCGGGCCCTCCAGCACCGAGCCGTCGGCGGCCGTGAAGATCACGTCGTCCGCGCCCTCGCGGGCGGCGTAGCGGACCGCCGCCATGTTCACCGCGTACGACAGCGACTTGGCGCCGAGCAGCAGCCACGGGGCGCGCTGGGCCAGGCCCGGCTCGAAGCCGCGCTCCAGCGTGACCGCGGCGATGCCCTCGGCCCGCTGCTTGAGCACCTTGTCCGCGATCGGCAGGCCCATCGCGAACGCCGTCGGCGTGCCGTCGCCGAACTCGTTGCCGCGGGTCAGGACCAGCTTGAGGGCCATGTCCCTGCCGCCGGTCCAGTTGTTGATCACGGCGTCGACCGCGCGCTCCCAGCCGGCCCGGTCCGGCTCGGGCAGCTCGAGCATGGCCGCCGAGCGGTCCAGCCGGTCCAGGTGCGGACCCAGCTCCCTCGGCTTGCCGTCGACCACGAGGATCGTCTCGAACACACCGTCGCCGCGGAGCAGCCCCAGGTCGTCGACCCGCAGCAGCGGGGCCTCGGGGTCCGCGGTCGTTCCGTCCAGGAAAGCGAGCACGCGCATGGGGCGAGCCTACTCACGCCTCCGCGTCCTATCCTGGGGGTGTGGAGACCGTGAGCCCCGAGGAGGCCGCGCGGCTGCGCCGCACGCTGCACGAGCGCGGGCTGCGGATGACCCCTCAGCGTCAGCTGGTGCTGGACGCCGTCCGTGAACTCGAGCACGCCACGCCGGAGCAGATCTGCCAGCGGGTGCAGCGGGTGACGCCGACCGTCAACATCACCACCGTCTACCGGACCCTGGAGCTGCTGGAGAAGCTGGGCCTGGTCCGGCACACCCACCTCGGCCACGGCGCGCCGTCCTACTCGGTCGAGGAGCACGAGCACGTGCACCTCGTGTGCCACAGCTGCGGGCGGGTCGACGAGGTGCCGTGCGACCTGCTCGACGAGCTCGCCACCCGGCTCAACCGGGGTCGGGGCTTCCGGCTGGACGCCAGCCATCTCGCGCTGTCCGGCACCTGCCGTGACTGCGCCGCTTCAGAGGAGACTTCGTGACCGCCGTCGATGCCCCCGCCGGTTCGCCCGATGCCGGTGTGCCGTGGCACTACGGCGACCCCTTCGCCGAGCAGCGCTTCGCCGCTCGTTCGGTGGTCGTGGTCGACCGCTCCAACCGCGAGGTCATCGCCATCCCCGGCGAGGACCGTCTGACCTGGCTGCACTCGCTGACCAGTCAGCACGTGCTCGACCTCCGTGACGGCGAGACCACCGAGTTGTTGGTGCTGGACGTGCAGGGCCGGGTCGAGCACCATGCCGTGCTCACCGACTTCGAAGGCACCGCCTGGCTGGACGTCGAGCCCGGCACCGGCAAGGCGCTGCTGGCGTACCTGGAGTCGATGAAGTTCTGGTCCAAGGTCGAGCCGCGGGACGCCACCTCCGAGATCGCCGTGCTGTCCCTCGTCGGACCCGCTGCGCCGTCGCTCGTGACCTTCGGCGGCCTGGTCCGCCCCATGCCTTGGGGCGCCGACCTGCTCGTGCCCCGCGCGTCGAAGGACGCCGAGTTCACTCGATTGGTCGAGGCCGGGGCCCGCCCCGCCGGCACCCTCGCCTTCGAGGCCCTCCGCGTCGAGCTTCTGCGCCCCCGGCTCGGCGTCGACACCGACGACCGCACCATTCCGCACGAGGTCCGCTGGATCGGCACCGCCGTGCACCTCAACAAGGGCTGCTACCGGGGGCAGGAGACCGTCTCCAAGGTCGAGAACGTCGGCCGGCCGCCGCGCCGGATGCTGCTCCTGCACCTCGACGGTTCCCTGGACGCCCTGCCCGAGACCGGCGACCCCGTGCTCATGGACGGCAAGGTCGTCGGTCGCGTCGGCTCCGCCGTCCGCCACCACGAGCTCGGCCCCGTCGCCCTGGCCCTGATCAAGCGCTCGGTTCCGTTGGACGCCCAGCTCGTCGCCGGTTCGGCGGAGGAACCCGTCGCCGCCTCCATCGACCCCGACTCCGTCCCCCCGGACAACGCCGCCCTCGGCCGCGAAGCCGTCCGCAACCTCGGCCGCTGACCCGCCCACAGCCCCGACGACCGGGCCTGCTGTCGAATTTCCGCGACATTGGGGTTCGGGCGAGAAATCTTCCGTCTGACTCGTCGGACGTGCGAGGATCGGCGCATGTCAGCGTCGACTCCGCGCCCCGGTTCGCACGGCACCCTGATCACGGTCGCCCCGACCGGCGCCGAACACGCCAAGGCGGACGTCCCGAACCTGCCGGTGACCCTGGACGAGCTGGTCAGCACGGCCAAGGACTGCGAGCGGGTGGGTGCGTCGATGATCCACGTGCACATCCGCGGCACGGACACGAAGCCGACACTGGACCTGGGACTGCTGAAGGCGACGGTGTCGGCGCTGCGGGCCGAGACGGAGCTGGTGGTCCAGCTGTCCACCGGCGGCGCGGTCACGGATCCGGAGGAGAACCGGCTGCGCGTGCTGGAGGCGGGTCCGGACTCGGCCTCCTGCACGATGGGCACGGTCAACTTCGGCGACGACGTGTTCATGAACCGCTGGGAGTTCATCGTCGAGCTGCACAAGCGGATGCAGGACCGGGGCATCGTGCCGGAGTACGAGATCTTCGACCTGGGCCAGCTGACGAGCCTGCACCGGCTGCTCGACCAGCACGGCCTGCCCGCGGGCGGGCACGTGCACGTGGACCTGGTGATGGGGGTGCCGGGCGGCATGCCGGGCGACACGGAGACGCTCGCGGCGGCGCTGCGGATGATCCCGGACGGCGCCACGTTCTCGGCCACCGGGATCGGCCGCTCCTCCATACCGGTGATGTTCGCGGCGCTGTCGGCGGGCGGTCATCTGCGCGTCGGCATGGAGGACACCATCTCCTACGCGCGGGGCGAGCGGGTCCGGGACAACGCTCAGCTGGTGGCCAGGGCCAGTGGCCTCGCCCGGATAGCCCAGCGGCCGCCGCTGGCGGCGGACGAGGTGCGCAAGCTGCTCGGAGTGCAACGGTCCGGTTGAAACCGACCCTCAGGTGTTGGCGGGTGACGGCAGTGTGCTTCAGGATGGCGGTGTGATCGAGGTCCGTCCTGGCGGGCGGCGGCGCATCGACCGGGTGCTCGCGCCGGACTACACGGCCGGTGTCGAGCAGCGTCCGCTCGATGAGGTCCGCGCGCTGCGCGATGAGGCGGCGCAGGAGGAGACCGACCTGTCCTACCTGCGTCGGCTGCTCCACGCCCGCATCGACATCGTGAAGGCGGAGCAGCAGCGCAGAGTCGAGGGCGGCGGCGCCTCCGTGGTGGACCGCCTGGTCTCGATCCTGTCCGAGAACGCGGTCGGGCCGGCCACCGGCCTGGGCCGCTACCAGACGATGGAGCCGTCCCGCGCCGAGGCGCACCGCCGGCACGTCGAGGCCCTCGTCTCCGACGTCGACCTGTCCGACGTGGCGTCCCTGTCCGACGAGAAGCTGGACCAGGCCCGCCAGGCCTTCGTGGCCGAGGAGGCCTCGGTCTCCGCTCGCCGGCGCGAGGTTCAGAACGTGATGGATCGTCTCAACGCCGAGATCGCGGGCCGCTACCAGCGCGGCAGCGCCTCCGTGGACGACCTGCTGGCCAACGAGCGGACCCCACGCGAAGCGGAATAGCACGCACCGCGCCAGCCGTCCACCCCCAGATGCCGTGAAAGCGCCCTTTCCTGGCGTTGAACGAGTGGAATGGTCCTTTCCAAGCGGTCAGGTGGGGTCAGCCGAGGCGTTCCTTGCCGGCGAGTTCGCCCCAGAAGTCACGGAGCTGCTCGTAGCGGCTGGCGACCTCGTCGGCGTCGCCGGACTCCATGGCGTCGACGATGGCGTGCACGTCCTGGGCCGAGGTGTCCTCCAGCAGCTCGTCGTCGTCGAGCAGCTGGACGAGGCCGCCGTAGTCGAGCTCGACGGCCGAGTGCGGGTGGAAGTGCTCCAGCCAGCGGCCGGTGTCCTTGAGCACCCGGGCCGGGCCGTTGTCGCCGAGCGACTCGCGGACCACGGAATGCGCCCGCGCCACCCGCCGGCGGGCGTCGGCCATGGCGATGCGCCAGGCGACCTGCCGCTCGCCGTCCTCACGGGGCGCCAGGATGATGTGCCTGCTCTCCGGGTCGACGAGCGAGAACCACGGCAGCGGCACCGTCCACGTGGTGGACACCACATGCACCGCACCGCCGGCCAGCTCCGCCATCACGGCTCCGGCCCGGGTGCGGGCGATGTCGGCCGGGATGGTCAGGGCGGCGGCCTTCAGCACCCCCGAGGAGGTGCTCAGGAAGCCCACCAGGGCCGCCGCGGACCGGGGCCGCATGTCCAGCGGGCAGACGAGGGGTCCGGGGCCCACGGTGGCGCTCTCGCTGGTCGGCACCTCCGCCGGATCCAGCACCAGCACGTCCAGCGGCGCGTTGGGGGCCGGGCGGCCGTCGGAGAGCTCGCCGGGCAGCAGCCGGGGCGGCGACGCCAACTGTGAGCGGAGCCACAGTTCTCGTTCTCGGTCGCCGACCTCCGCCCGGGTCAGCGGGCCGTCCTCGACGGCCTGGCGCAGCCTGGCGGCCAACGGAGCGTCGAAGGCCGACAACGGTTCGTACACTCGGAGGTAAGCGGAGAACGGGCGCGGCACACCCGAATCGTGCCACGACCGCGGGCCCGACCGGGCGTCGGCGAGGTGTCGTGCGGTCCACAAGCAAGCCGCGTCGCATCGAACCCCATCGACACGGTACGGTAGTTACCAGGAACCAGTTGTCGTGACGAGTGGGGCCGCCGATCCCCCGGCCGCCCCCGTCCCTGTGCGAGGGGGTCGAGCCATGGGGCGCGGCCGAGCGAAGGCCAAGCAAACGAAGGTGGCCCGAGAGCTCAAGTACAGCTCCCACAACACGGACTTCGACGCCCTTCAGCGCGAGCTGTCGGGTCAGAACCAGTCCGGTGTGGGCACGCATGACGATGAGCACGCGGAAGACCCGTACGACGATTACGACGACGACTACCGTCGTTGACGCGTCTGCGACGTGGCGAGGGTTGAGCTGCCGGGCGACCGGCCGCTCAGCCCTCCCTTTTGCCTACCCCTCGGCCCGGTAGTCACCGATCCGGCAGGACCAGTGACCCGGGTCGTACGGGCATAGCCACACAGCGACGTCGCGCACCTCCGGCGCCAGCGAATGCTCGTGTCCCGGGCACGGTGGCAGCGGCTTGCCGTACTCCTCGACGAACGCGTTCTGGAGCTTCGCGGCCAGGTCGCCGCGCAGCTGCTCCACGCTTGCCCGCAGCATGCGCACCGGCACCCCGAACGCCGTGCGGCGGACGTGGTCGAACCACACCGTGAAGGTCAACAGCGGACGTCCGGCCGGATCGCCCACCTCCACCCGGAGCTTCGGGTGCACGGTGGGCAGCGCCACCGTGATGTCGTCGACGATCTGCGCCACCATCCGGCACAGGCCGTCCGGCAAGTGGTCCGGGCAGAGCACCGGGACACGCTGGGAGTGCATCCCCTCGGACGATAGCCGTAGTCGATCAGCCCCGCCGGATAGTCACCCCATGGCGGACACGCGCGACACCGTGAGCGGGCGGATCGCCGGCATCGTCATCCAGGCCGTCACGGTGCACATCGGCTCGTCGATGCGCGCCGCCCTGGCCGGGTGCAGCCGACGATCAGTGCGACAGGTAGCGGACCTGCTTGGCCTTGGCCTCGTCCAGCTCGGCGCGGGCGGCCTGGACCTCCGGGCGGTGCGAGGTCTGGGGGACGCCGACCTCCCACCACGCGCCGGCTTCGGTCCACGACGCCGGGTGGGTCTTGACGGTCACCACGGCGACCTTGCCCTCCGAAGCAGCCGAGCGGGCGGCCGCGTACTGGGCGGGGAAGGAACCGGCGTCGGCCTCGAAGACGGAGCAGCCCAGGGCGGCGGCATGGGCGGCGAAGTCGACACGAGGCGGCTCGGCGAGGGAGCTGCGGCAGTCGGCGTACATGTTGTTGTAGCCGGCGGCCCCTTGGCCCGTTTGGAGGCGGTGGATGACGGCGTAGCCGTCGTTGTCGCAGACGACCGCCACGAAGCCGTGGCCGGCGAAGGCGGCGCTGAACAGCTCGGAGTTGAGCATGAGATAGGAACCGTCACCCAGAAGAGTGGTGACGACGCCGGAGGTGCGGGCCATGGCGGCGCCCCACGCGCCGGCGATCTCGTAGCCCATGCAGGAGAAGCCGTACTCGACGTCCATGGTGGCCGGCCCGGTGGCCCGCCAGCCGCCGATGAGCTCGCCGGGGAGACCGCCGGAGGCGGTCATCACGTAGTCGTCGGGGCCGGACTGGTCGTTGACCATGCCGACGACCTGGGCATAGGTGAGCTCGCCGGACGGGGCCCGGAGCTTGTCGATGTGGGAGTCCCAGCCGGCGCGGGCGGCCTGGGCGCGGGCGGTCCACTCGGCGGGAACGGACCAGCCGTCGAGCCCGAAGAAGGTGGAGAGGGTGGCGCGAGCATCGCCGACGAGGGCCACGGCGCCGTGCTTCACGGCGTCGAAGCGGGCGGCGTTGACGCTGATCAGCCGGACGTCCGGGGAGAAGACGGACCACGAGGCGGTGGTGAAGTCCTGGAGGCGGGTGCCGACGGCGATGACCAGGTCGGCCTCGGCGGCCAGCTCGTTGCCGGAGGTGGAGCCGGTGACACCGAGGGGGCCGGCGTGCAGGGGGTGGTCGTGGGCGACCAGGGTCCGGCCGGCGGTGGTCTCGGTGATGGGTATCCCGTAGCGCTCGGCGAAGCCGATGGCGTGCTCGACGGCCCCGGAGTAGCGGACGCCGCCGCCGAGCACCAGCAGCGGCCGCGAGGACTCCTTCATGATCTCCACGGCGTCCCGCACCGACCGGGCGTCCGGCTGCGGCCGCAGGACGCGGTGCACGACGGGTTCGAACAGCGACTCGGGGAAGTCGAAGGACTCGGCTTGCACGTCCTGCGGCAGGGCCAGGGTCGCGGGCCCGCAGTCGGCCGGGTCGGTGAGCACGCGGGCGACCTGCGGCAGCGCGGCCAGCAGCTGCTCGGGACGGGTGATCCGGTCGAAGTACCGGCTCACCGCCCGGAACGCGTCGTTGACGCTGGCGGTGCCGTCATGGAACGGCTCGATCTGCTGGAGAACGGGATCCGGCGCGCGGCTGGTGAAGGTGTCGCCGGGCAGCAGGAGCAGCGGCAACCGGTTGGCGTGCGCGACACCGGCGGCGGTGACCAGGTTCAGGGCGCCGGGGCCGATGGACGTGGTGGCGACGCCGACCTGCCGGCGATCGGTGGCCTTGGCGTAGCCGACGGCGGCCAGGGCCATGCCCTGCTCGTTGTGCCCGCGCCACACCGGCAACTCGTCCCGGTGCTCCTCCAGCGCGGTGCCGAGCCCGAGCACGTTGCCGTGCCCGAAGATCGCGAACACGCCGGGGAACAGCGGCACCTCGGTGAGGTCGTGCAGTTCCGTCCGCTGGGCGATCATCCAGCGGACCAGGGCCTGGGCGGTGGTCAGCTTCATCGCACGCGTCCCTTCGCGGAGGTCACCGGGCAGCGCGGGTCCGGGGGCGTGGCGGCCCAGGTGTCGCGCACCCAGCCGTGGGTGGGGTCGTCGCAGAACGCCATCGAGCGGTCGTCGGCCGGCCCGGCCAGCACGTTCAGGTAGTACATGGGATAGCCGGGCGCGGCCACGCACGGGCCGTGATAGCCGCGCGGGATCAGGAACACGTCGCCGTCGCGGACGGCGACGTCCTCGTCGATCTCACCGTCGGCGGTGTAGGTGCGGTGCAGCCCGAAGCCGTCCCGCGAGGTGTTCACGCCGTCCCGGCCGGCGATCCGGAAGTAGTAGATCTCCTCGTTGACGACCTCGCACTCGGTCGCCTCGTCGTGCTTGTGCGGCGGGTACGAGGACCAGTTGCCGTCGGGCGTGATCAGCTCGCACGCGTTGAGCTTGTCGGCGTGGTCCCACACGCCGGGCACGCCGAAGTTGGTGACCTGCCGGGTGGCGTTGCCGGCGCCACGGACCTCGACCGGCACGTCCTCGGCCGGCCCGTACTTCGGCTCCAGCCGGCGGCTGCAGCGGGCCATCGGCAGCGCGACCTCGACACCGTCCCGAGTGGACAGCGTGACGGTGGCATCCCTTGGCACGTAGGCAAAGTCGGTGACGCGCGTGAACACGGAGTCGCGCCCGGAAAGCTCGAAGCGGAGACCGTCGACCTCGACCACGCAGCCGCCGGACAGCGGCAGCACGAACGCCTCGAACTCGCCGGTCTCGATCACCCGGGAGGTGCCCGGATGCAGCAGCAGCACCCGCAGGCCGGTCCACGACCAGCCGGCGTCCTCCGGCGCGAGCCGGACCGGGTCCTCGCCGTCCGACAGTGTCCCGAGTGGACGGTGCAGGCTCACGACGCGACCTCCAGAACCTTCGCGGCGGCTGACACGGCGGCGGCGACATCGCCGTCGGGCGGGTAGAGCAGGGCACGGCCGACAACCAGCCCGCGCACCACCGGATGCGACAAGGCGCTACCCCAGGCGGCGAGGTCGTCGGCGGGATTGCCGGACGGCACGCCACCGAGCACGACCACCGGCAGCGTGGTGGTGTCCAGCACCTTCTCCTCCGACGGCGCCGGCAGCTTCAGCCAGGTGTACGCCGAGGTGACGCCCAGCGCGGACGCGACCGTGATGGCCCGCGCCAGCGACTGGGCATCCTTCTGCAGCACCAGCTTTCCCGAGGAGTCCCGGGTGTACGGCAGCGGCTCGACCATCGCCATCAGGCCCTGCCCGGCCAGGTCCGTCACGGCGTCCGCACAGCCCTGGAGCGTCGGGATGGTGCCGGCGTCGGAATCCACGATGCGCAGCAGCATCTTGCCGCCGTCCAGCCGACAGTCCGAAATGGACTGACCGTCGTAACCGGTGAACCGGTCCTCGATCTCCCAGTCGGCGCCGGCCAGGCCGCCGCGGTTCATCGAGCCGATGACGATCTTGTCGTGCAGCGCGTCGAGCAGCAGCAGCTCCTCGACGATGTCCGGGGTGGCCAGCAGGCCGTCCACCGCCGGGTTGGCCAGCGCCGTGAGCAGCCGGTCCAGCAGCTCACGGCGGTCGGACATGGCCAGCGGATCGCCGCCGACACCCAGCGCCCCTCGTGCCGGGTGATCGGCCGCGACGAGGAACAGCGTGCCCTTGTCGGACAGCAGTGCCGGCCGGCGCCGCCTGGTCGCATACGCGACCGCCACCGCATGCGGGTCGGTCGCCCTGGTGTGCAGCAGGCCGGCCCACTGCTCGTCAGTCAACAAGGGAAAGCAACTCCTCGATCTCGCCCGCGTCGGGCATCGCGTCGGCGCAGGCCAGCCGGGACGCGACGATCGCGCCGGCGGCGTTGGCGTGCCGGGCGATCGTCGCCGGGTCCCAGCCGGCGAGCAGGCCGTTGATCACCGAGCCGCCGAACGCGTCGCCGGCCCCCAGCCCGCAGACCACCTCGACCCGTTGCGGCGTCACGGTTTCCCGGTGCTCGGGGGTGGCGACGAGGACGCCGTCCGCCCCCTTCTTCACCAGGGCGAGGGAAATCCCCCGGGCCAGCAGCCGGTCCGCGGCCTCGTCCGGGTCCGCGGTGCCGACCGCCACCTCGACCTCGGCGCGGTTGCCGACGGCGACCGTGACGTGGTCGAGCATCCAGCCGATCTCCGCCCGCGCGGTGTCCACATCGGACCAGAACATCGGCCGGTAGTCCAGGTCCAGCACCGTGTGCCCGCGACGAGCCCGCCGCTGGAGGATCTTGCGCTGGGTCGAGCGGGCCGGTTCGGTGCACACGCCGGTTCCGGTGACCCACAGCAGCGGCACGTCCTCGACGACGTCCCACGGCACGTCGGCCTCGGTCAGCGTGAGGTCCGGCGCGATCGGCAGCCGGTAGAACAGCAGCGGCGGATCGGCCGGCGGGTTCAGCTCGCAGAACACCACCGGCGTCAGCAGGTCCGGCGCGGTGCCGACGAACTCCGGCGACACGCCGAAGCCCGCCAGCGCCTGCCGGACGTAGTCGCCGAAGCCGTCCGGCCCGACCTTGGTCAGCACGGCCGTGCGCCGGCCGAGCCGGGCGGCGGCCACCGCGACGTTGGTGGCCGTGCCGCCCAGGGACTTGGCGAAGGTGCTCACGCCGGCGAGCGGCACGCCGCTCTGCTCCGGGTACAGATCGACCCCGACCCGGCCGACCGTGAGCGCCTCCAACCGCGTGTTCACGATGCCGCACCACGAAGTTCGTGCTGCAGCGCCTCCAACTCCGCGCCGCCGGCCATCTGCCTGGTCAACTCCTCCAGGCTGATGTCCTTCTTGTCGAAGCACCCCAGGCTGCGGCCCCGCTTGAGCAGCAGGAACCGGTTGCCCACCGGGTAGGCGTGGTGCGGGTTGTGCGTGATCAGCACGACGCCGAGGCCGCGGTCGCGGGCCTGGGCGACGTACTTGAGCACCACGCCGGCCTGCTTCACGCCCAGCGCCGCGGTCGGCTCGTCCAGGATGAGCACCTTGGCGCCGAAGTGCACCGCGCGGGCGATGGCCACGCACTGCCGCTCGCCGCCGGACAGCGTGCCCACCGGCTGCTCCGCGTCCCGCAGGTCGATGCCCATGTCGGCCAGCGCCCACCGGGTCTCGTCCTTGGCCTTGCGCCGGTCCAGGATCCGGAACGGCCCGAAGCCCTTCGTCGGCTCGGAGCCGAGGAAGAAGTTGCGCCACACCGACATCAGCGGCACCACGGCCAGGTCCTGGTACACGGTCGCGATGCCCCGGTCCAGCGCCTCGCGCGGCGAGGACAGCTGCACCGGCTCGCCCTCGACCAGGAACTCGCCGGCATCGTGCTGGTGCAGCCCGGCCAGGATCTTGATCAGGGTGGACTTGCCGGCGCCGTTGTCGCCGAGCACGCAGGTGACCTCGCCCGCGTTGACCACGGTGGACACGTCCCGCAGCGCGATCACGCTGCCGTACGTCTTGCCGACGCCGCGGACCTCCAGCAGTGAGCTCATCGCCGCACCCTTTCCGCCCTGGCCCGGAAGCCGTTGTTCACCAGCACCGCGGCCAGCAGCATGATGCCCAGGAACAGCTTGAACCAGTCGCTGTTCCAGTGCGCGTAGACGATGCCCTGGTTGGCCATGCCGAAGATCAGCGCGCCGATGGCGGCGCCGACCGCCGAGCCGAAGCCGCCGGTCAGCAGGCAGCCGCCGATGACCGCCGCGATGATGTACTCGAACTCCAGGCCGATGCCCTGGTTGGCCTGCACGGTGGTGAACCGCAGGATGTTGATCGTCCCGACCAGCCAGGCCGCGCCCGCGGTGGTCATGAACAGGACGATCTTGCTGCGGCCCACCGGCACGCCGACCGCGCGGGAGCTGGCCGCGGAGCCGCCGACGGCGAAGATCCAGTTGCCGAAGCGGGTCCGCACCAGCACCCAGGCCGCCAGCGCCGTCACCACGATCCACCACACGATGGAGATCGGGAACGACGTGCCGGCCAGCGAGAACGTGGACGCGAACAGGTAGCCGGCCGAGGCGTAGCCCGGCGCGGTGGCGATGCCCGACACCTGGACGGTGCCGGTCACCAGCGTGGTCACGCCGAGGTTGATGCCCTGCAGCGCGAAGAAGGTGCCCAGCGTGACGATGAAGCTGGGCAGCTTCGTGCGCATCACCAGCCAGCCGTTGAAGGCGCCGACCGCCAGCGCGAACACCAGCGACACCAGGATGGCGAGCCATACGTTCACGCCCAGCTTGGTGGCCAGCATCGCCGTCACCAGCGACGTGGACGCGGTCATGACACCGGCGGACAGGTCGAACTCGCCGCCGATCATCAGCAGCGCCACGGCGACCGAGACGATGCCGATCGTGGCCGAGGTGTCCAGCCACGTCGAGATCCCGGCCGGCGTGACGAACTGACTGGTGATCACCGTGAAGAAGACGAACACCACCAGCGCGCCGATCAGCGCGCCGATCTCCGGCCGGACGGCCAGTCGGTTGAGCAGGCTGGGACTGGCGATGCGCTCGTCGGTCGTCAGCGTGCCCGAGAAATCACTCATCGGGTTCCCCGTGCGGCGTACTGCGCCACCTTGTCCACATTGGACTTGTCGACGAAGCCGGGCCCGGTGAGCACGGGCTGGCCGCCGCCGACGGTGTTCGCGTTGTCGTGGTAGAGCTTGAGCATCACGATCGGCAGGTAGCCCTGCTCGTACTGCTGCTGGTCGACCGCGAAGGCGATCTGGCCGGACTTGATGGCGCTGACCACGTCCGAGTTGAGGTCGAAGGTGGCCACGGTGGCCTTGGAGTTGGCCTCCTTGGCCGCGTTCACCGCGGACAGCGCGATCTGCGGGTTGAGGGTGAGCACCGCGTCGATCGACGAGTCGGTCTGCAGCGCGCCCTTGATCTTGGCCTCGACGTCGGTCGGGTTGTTGATGTCGACCTGCAGGTTGGTGGTCTTGCCGAAGCCCTGCTTGGCGCCGTCGCAACGCTGCGACAGGCCGACGTTGCCGGCCTCGTGGATCACGCACAGCAGGTTGGTCTTGCCGGCCGACTTGAGCTTGGCCCCGGCCTGCTGGCCGGCGATGCCCTCGTCCTGGCCGACGTGGGCCAGCGCGCCGAAGGCGGCGCTCTGCGACTGGCCGGAGTTGATGGTGATGACCGGGATGCCGGCCTTGACCGCGGCCTGGATGGAGGTCTTGAGCGCGTCCGGGTTGGCCATGGACACGACCAGGCCGTCGACGTGCTGAGCGACCGCGTTGTCGATCAACTTCGACTGCGCCCCAGGATCGCCGTCGGAGTTGTAGGTGACGTTCACGCCCAGCTGCTTGCCGGCGTCGGTGGCGCCGTTCTTCACCACGTTCCAGAACGAGTCGCCGGCCGAGCCGTGCGTGACCACGGCGACGTTGATCGGGCCGCCGCTGGTCGCGGAGCCGTTCGCCGCGGAGCCGCCGCTCGAGGACGAGGAGGCGGGCCCGCTGCACGCGGCCAGCGCGATCGCGCCGGCCGCGGCCGCCATGCCAAGCAGGATCCTCTTGGACTTCTTGGACAACATTGTCGCTCCTGGGGAAGTGCGGCCGCCGGTTACAGGTCCCGGACGACCGTGTCGAGGTAAGCGATGCTCCGAGCGGTGTCACGCAGGGGCTTTGAGTCCCCCTCGGTGCCATCCTCGGTCAGGGCGGTGTCCTGCTCCAGGACGTACCACCCGGCGTAACCCGCCTCGTGGAGGAAGCGCACGATCGCGCCCACTTCCACATCGCCGTCGCCCAGCGGCACGTACATGCCCTTGGCGACCGCGTCGGCGTACCCGAGCCGACCCGACCGAACCTCGTCGGCGATCTCGGCCCGGACATCCTTGAGGTGCACGTGGCTGATCCTGGCGGCATGGCGCTTGGCCAGCTCGACCGGGTCCGCGCCACCGATCAGCAGGTGCCCGGTGTCCAGGCACAGCGGCAGGTCCGAGTCGGCCAGGAAGCGCTCGACCTCGGCGCCGCGTTCGACGTGCGTGCCCACGTGCGGGTGCAACACCGTCGACAGGCCGTGCCGGGCAGCGACATCCCGGATCGCGGCACAGGTGGAGATCAGGGTCGCCCACTGTTCATCCGTCAACTGTGGACGTTCGTCGTAACCGTCGAGACCCGTTGCGGCGGCGAGCACCAGCACCTCGGCGCCGCCCGCGGCGAGCACCTCGGCGGAGTGCTCGGCCTCGCGCAGAGTTTGCTCGGTGCGCGACGCGTCGTGCAGGACGACGGCCAGGAATCCGCCGACCAGAGTCAACTGGTGTCCGGCAAGCGTCTCACGCAGAACGGCCGGGTCCTCGGGCAGGTAGGCCGGCGGACCGAGCTCGGTCGCGCGCAGCCCCAGCTCGCTCATCTGCGACAACACGGTCCGCGGCGGCAGCACCCGGCCCCAGCCGGGCACCTCGCACACGCCCCAGGAGATCGGCGCGCCGGCGATCTTCACGGTGCTCACGCGCCCACCTCCGACAGCAGCCGGACCGGGTTGCCCGAGCGGCGGGACGCCTCGCACGCCTCCGCCAGACGCAGGCTGACCAGGCTGTCCCGAACCGGGGACGGATTGTCGGCACGACCGGCCACCACGTCGACGAACACCGCCATCTCGTTGAGGTACGCGTTGCGGAATCGTTCCGGGAACCCGGGGTAGGCGTCAATGGACACCTTGGGGCCGTCCGGTTCGAGCGAGGTCAGCGGGGTGCGAGGGTCTAGACCAACCGTGAGGGCATCCCTGCTGCCGAGGACCTCGATCCGGTGGTCGTAGCCGAGCGGGTCGTGCCGGCCGCCGGCGATCAGCGCATGCGCGCCACCGGCGAACTTGAGCGTGATCACCGCGTTGTCCACGTCGTCGGCGTCGGCGAAGGCCTGGTCGACCAGGACCGAGCCGGACGCGTACACCTCGACGACCGGCTCGCCGACCAGCCACGGAACGGCGTCCAGATCGTGCACGAAAAGATCGCGGAAGATGCCCCCGGACGCCGGCAGGTAGCCGAAGTCCGGCGGCTGGGCGTCGTTGCCCAGGGCGCGTACCAGGTACACCTTGCCCACCTCACCGGCCCGCAGCCGGCGGTGCAACTCGACGATCGCCGGGTCGAACCGGCGCTGGAAGCCGACCAGCACGGTGGCGCCGGCCGCCTCCACCTCGTCCACCAGGGCCTGCATGGTCGCCAGGTCGCTGGCAATGGGCTTCTCGCAGAGCACGGGGATGCCGGCGCCGATGCTGCGGCGCAGCATCTCCGGATGGGTGTCGGTCGGGGTGGCCAGCAGCACGCCGTCCGCGGTGAGCAGCGCGTCGAGGTCGTCGACGTGACTGGTGTCGGCGCCGAGCTCGGCGGCGGCCTGCTCGGCGCGGCCCGGCACCGGGTCGAACAGGACGACCTCGTCCACCTGGTCCAGGGAGGCGAGGTTGGCGGCGTGCATGGCGCCGATCCGCCCGACGCCGGCAACTCCGATGCGCATGTGCGGGATCTCCATCCGGTCCGTTAGAGCGCTCTATTGGTTGGAGCGCTCCAACCCTGTAGGGTGCGTCACACGGATGTCAAGGGGCGGTTTCACCCTTGTGACCTTGTATCGGTCAAGCCGGGAGGTGCGGATGGGTCGTCCGACCATGGAGGACGTGGCCGCGAGGGCCGGGGTGTCGCGCGCGCTGGTCTCGCTGGTCATGCGGGGCTCGCCCAAGGTCAGCGAGCAGCGGCGCAGCGCCGTGCTGCAGGCCGCCGAAGAGCTCGGCTACTCCCCGCACCTCATGGCCCGGTCGCTGGCCAGCGCCACCTCGACGGTGCTCGGCGCGATGGTGTCCGACCTGAACAACGCCTTCTTCGCCGAGGTGGTGGACGGCTTCGACGCCGCCGTCACCGAGCAGGGCTTCGACCTCATCATCAACACCGGCGGCCGCAGCCCGACCCGCGAGCGTCGCGCCGTCGACAGCCTCTTGTCGTTCCGGCCGGCCGGGATCGCGCTGCTCGGGCCCGTCGTTCCCGCGTCCACCATCGCCAAGGCGGCGGAGCAGTCGCCGCTCGTGCTGGTGTCCCGGGCGTCACGATTGTCCAGTGTGGACACGATAAACGACGACGGCGAGGTCGGCTCCGGGCTGGCCGTCGACCACCTCGTCGAGCTCGGCCACCGGCACATCGTCCACCTGGACGGCGGCGGCGGTTCGCAGGCCTCGTTGCGCCGCAAGGGATATGTCGCCGCGATGCAGCGGCACGGGCTGGAACCCCTTGTGGTGGCGAGCGAGTACACCGATACTGCTGGCGCCCGGGCCGTGCGCGGCCTGGTCTCCGCCGGCGGCCCGATGCCCACCGCGATCGTGGCCGCGAACGACTACAACGCCGTCGGGGCGATCTCCGCGCTGGAGGACGCCGGACTGCGCGTGCCGCAGGACATCTCCGTCATCGGCTACGACAACACGTCGCTGGCCGCGCTGCGGCACGTGTCACTGACCACTGTGGACCAGCCTCGGCACGAGATGGGCCGGCTGGCCGCACAGGCCCTGATCGACCGGGTGCGCGGCCGGACCGACGCGGTCCACCGGCTGCTGCACCCGTCCCTGGTGGTCCGCGCGACCACCGCGCCGCCACCACCATGAGCAGGAGGATTTCGACGTGAGTGTGACACCGCACTGGATCGACGGGGCCCGCACCACCGGCTCGTCGACCCGCACCGGTGACGTGTTCCGGCCCAGCACCGGCGAGGTGGCGCGCCAGGTGGCGCTCGCCGACCAGTCCGATGTGGACCTCGCCGTGTCGTCGGCGGTCAAGGCCGCGCAGTCGTGGGCCGACTCGTCGCTGTCCACCCGCAGCCGGGTGCTGTTCGCGTTCCGGCAGCTGGTGCACGACCACGCCGACGAGCTGGCCGAGATCATCAGCTCCGAGCACGGCAAGGTGGTGTCCGACGCCGCCGGCGAGGTGCAGCGCGGGCTGGAGGTCGTCGAATTCGCCTGCGGCATCCCGCATCTGCTCAAGGGCGAGCACTCCGAGCAGGTTTCCCGCGGCGTGGACGCGTACTCGGTGCGTGAGCCGCTCGGCGTGGTCGCCGGCATCACTCCGTTCAACTTCCCCGTGATGGTCCCGATGTGGATGTTCCCCGTCGCCATCGCGGCCGGGAACGCCTTCGTGCTCAAGCCTTCCGAGCGCGATCCGTCCGCATCCGTGCGGCTGGCGGAGCTGTTCGGCGAAGCCGGCCTGCCCGATGGCGTCTTGAACGTCGTGCAGGGCGACGCCACCGCGGTGAACGCGCTGCTCGATCACCCCGACGTGGCCGGGGTTTCCTTCGTCGGCTCCACGCCGATCGCCAAGCACGTCTACGCCCGGGGCACCGCCAACGGCAAGCGGGTGCAGGCGCTCGGCGGCGCCAAGAACCACATGGTCGTGCTGCCCGACGCCGACATCGACGTCGCCGCCGACGCGGCCGTGTCCGCCGGCTACGGCAGCGCCGGCGAGCGGTGCATGGCCATCTCCGTGATCGTCGCCGTCGGGGACGTCGCCGACCGCCTGGTCGAGGCCATCGCCGTTCGCACCCGGCAGCTGGTCACCGGGCCCGGCGACGACTCGTCGTCCCAGATGGGGCCGCTGGTCACCGGCGCGCACCGGGACAAGGTTGCGTCCTATGTGGACGCCGGAGTCGCCGAGGGCGCGACGCTCGTGGTCGACGGCCGCGGCTACGCCCCCGCCGGCTTCGAGAACGGCTTCTGGGTCGCGCCGACCCTGTTCGACCACGTCACGCCGGAGATGTCCATCTACCGTGACGAGATCTTCGGCCCGGTCCTGTCGGTCGTCCGGGTGGAGACCTTCGAGGACGCCGTCCGGCTGGTCAACGCCAACCCGTACGGCAACGGCACAGCCGTCTACACCGGCGACGGCCTCGCCGCGCGGGAGTACCAGCGGCGGGTGCACGTCGGCATGGTCGGCATCAACGTGCCCATCCCCGTGCCGATGGCGTACTACTCGTTCGGCGGGTGGAAGGACTCCCTGTTCGGCGACACCCACGTGCACGGGGCCGAGGGCGTCCGCTTCTACACCAGGGCCAAGGCCGTCACCGCCCGCTGGCCCCGCCAGTCCGGCATCGATCTGGGCTTCCCCACCAACGGCTGACGTTGCTGGAGGCGCTGGCCGGGCCCGTGCCACGATCGGTGGCATGAGCCCGGCCAGCCGCAAGCGCAAGCCCAAGAGGAACAACGCCGGTAGGCCGCGTCCGCCGCGGGTGTCGCCGCTGGCCGAGACGGTCGAGCAGGCGCTGGAGATCACGTCGCTGGTGCAGGCTCGGACCTGGGCGTCCGACCTGATCGGCCACTACCGCGCCGTCGCCTGGGATACGGGAGACGACCCGGACATCGCCATCGGGCAGCTGCGGTTCGAGATCGCCGACGTGGGCGGGGCCGCCGGTACGGCGGCGGCGCTGGCGCTGAGCCTGGTCGGCCGGCGCAAGCGGCGGGCCGAATTCGCCGCGCTGGGCGAGGAACTCGCGCTCGCCACCGGGTCGATGCCGGCCTGGTACGCCGGCGACCTGAAGCTGCGGCTGCTCGCCGCCCGTTCGATCACCGACGCCAACCGGGACTACGAGGCGATCGTCCTGGAGTACCACGACCACACGCTGGGCGTGATCGTCGAGCACGTCGGCCTGATGCGCCTGCTCAGCGTCGTCGTGCGGGGCCCGCAGGACGGTGTCGCGTTCGTCCGCGAGCTGGCCCGGGCGATCTCGGCCCACGGGGAACCCGTCGCGCTGAGCCCGACCGAGGTGTCGTACCGCCTGTTCGGCCCGGTGACCATGTTCGTGGACGAGGGACCGGACTTCGCCGCCGACCTTCCGGCCGCGCAGGTCAGGAAGGTCATCGGGCGGACGGCGCTGATGGAGGCGGTGCTGACCGACCTGCCCCCCGCGCCGGCCGACGAGGGCGTGATCGAGCAGTTCATGGCCACCTGTGACACTGACGAGAAATGGTCGCGCTGGTGGGCCGGCTTCGTGGTCCGCAGCGCCGAGGAGACCGGCCGCGCCGTGACCGACTTCGGCCTGCACTTCGGCCACGCGCAGATCCTCAAACTGGCGCGGGAGGTGGCGATGCCGGAGGCGGACGTGCCGGCGCTGACCGAGGCCATCCGCGCTTGGGCCCGCTTCACCAACGCCGACTGGACGGACGACCTGTCGGTGCTGCTGGAGGGGTACGCGATCCTCAACGCCCGGGTGACCCGTTCCTGACGCCACGTGCGACGATTCGCCGCATGAGCCCGGTCAGCCGTAGCCGCAAGCCCAAGCGCAAGGGGCAGCGCCCACGTCCGCAGTCCCCGGTCCAGGCGGCGGTGGCCGCCGCGAACGACCTGCTGGGCATGAAGTCGCTGTACGAGGCGCAGCTGTGGGCGGCCGGGCTGGTCGGCAGTTTCTGGCGGTCGGCGTGGCAGCGGGACGGCGACCCGGACGAGACCATGGACCGCTCGGTGGAGCGGCTGGTCGAGGCGCTGGTGGAGCAGGGCAGCCCGGCGACGCTGGCGGCGCTGCTGGCGCTGGGCTCCGTCGGCTACGACGAGGAGCGGGACTTCTTCCTCGACGCCGCAACCGAGCTGACCTCGGCCGGCGTGTCGGCGCCGGACTGGTACCGGCAGGAGCAGCCGGCGCTGGAGGACGCGTGGTCGGTGGCCGACCAGTTCGGCGACGTCGAGCTGATCACGTTGGGCTACGCCGACATCGTCATCGGCGTGCTGGTCGACCACGCGCAGGCGTTGCACATCGTGCAGATCGCCGTGGTGCAACGGACCGAGACGGACGCGCAGGCGCTGGCACGGGAACTGGGCGTGAACATCCAGCCGTCGCCGCAGCCGGTCCGGCTGACCGCGGTGGAGGCGCTGGAGCGGATCGACGGGCCGCTGGGGCTGTTCCTGGTGGACGGTCCGGAGGCGCACGGCGAGATGCTGGAGCTGCCGGACGACACCAATCCGGCGATGGAGTTCGCGCTGCTGCAGGCCCGGGTGGCGGCGCTGTCCGACGACCTGCCGGAGATCGAGGACTTCGAGCCGGTGGTCGAGGAGTTCCTGGCCTCGCGGACCTTCGCCGACGCCGAGCTGGCTCGGTCGTGGGCCGTGCTGGCGGCCAGCTCCGCGTCGTCCAACGGCCGCCGCGTCCGGCAGATCGGTCCGGCGTCGCTGGACTACCTGCTGAGCGTGAGCGTGCCGGCCAACATCGAGATCTCCGACGAGGACCTGGCGCTGCTGCCGGAGATCGTCACCGCCTGGGTGCACTTCACCGCCACGCCGGCGCAGCTCCCCGTGTGGGAGGAGCGGCTGCCCGAGATCCTGGAGCGCTTCGCCGAGGCCTACCACGACCCCGAGCTGGTCGAGTTCCGCGCCGACAGCGACGAGCTCGTGGCGCTGCGGGACATCGAGGAGGCCCTGGAGGCCGACTACGACGAGCTGCTGCCCGTGCCCGAGGACGTCGAGCAGACCGCGCACGTGCTGAAGATCGTGTTCCCCGACCGGGAGAAGCAGGTCGAGGTCGAGTCGACCACCTCGCTGGACGAGCTCAGCGCCGTGATCCAGGAGGCCTTCGAGCTGGAGCCCGACCCCGCGTGGGACTTCGTCACCGCCGCCGGCGGGCTCATCGGCCCGGAGTCCGAGGTGATCGTCGCCGAGGTCGGCATCGAGGGCCTGCACTTCGGCTACGCCGTCGGCGCGCTGGACACCGTCGAGGCGCGGATCGAGGTCGTGCGGGTGCAGAAGCGGGAAGGCAAGTACCCGCGGGTGAGTTGATCTGCCGGAAACCGACATTCGGTGTGCCGGAGAGCGTGACTCGCCGGGGTCAGTCGTCGCTGACGCTGCGGCGGTTGCGCTTGACCTCGCTGCGCTGGTGCTTGGCCTCCAGGCGGCGTTCCTTGGCGCCCCGGGAGGGCTTGGTGGGGCGGCGCTTGGGCGGCGGCGGGGTCGCCGCGGCCCGGAGCACCGACACCAGGCGTTCCCGGGCGGCGTTGCGGTTGGCCAGCTGGGACCGGTACTCGCTGGCGGCGATGGTGAGCACGCCGTCGACGAGGCGGTTGGCCAGCCGCGCGAGGATGCGCGGGCGGAGGTGGTCCGGGATCGACGGCGAGCCGGCCACGTCGAAGGACAGCTCGACCCGGCTGTCGGTGGTGTTCACGCCCTGGCCTCCCGGTCCGGAGGACCGGGAGAACCGTTCGCGCAGTTCCGCGCCGGCGATCACCAGCGACGGCGTCACCTGGAGTTCGTCGGCCATGGCCCCAAGATTACGTGGGGCGTCCACCGAGTAACCGGTGTCAGAAGCGGGGGTGGTCGCCCCGCAGCACGACCCGCTCGTCGCCGGCGGGGCCGATCTCGCCGAGCACCCACGCGGGCACGTGTCGGGCGGTGAGCACGGCCAGCGCCCGGTCGGCGTCCTCGGCAGAGACGACGGCGACCATGCCGACGCCCATGTTGAACGTCTTCTCCATCTCCTCCCGCTCGACCCGGCCGCGCTGGGCGATCAGGGCGAACACGGGGGCCGGGGTCCAGGTGCCGCGGTCCAGCGTCGCGGTGAGACCGTCGGGGATGACCCGGGCCAGGTTGGCCACCAGGCCGCCGCCGGTGATGTGCGCGAACGTCCTGGCGTCGGCCTCGGCGGCCAGCGCCAGGCAGTCCTTGGCGTAGATCTTGGTCGGCTCCAGCAGCTCCTCGCCGAGGGTCCGGCCGAACTCCTCGACGTGCCCCTCCAGCGGCATCCGGGCGATGTCCAGCAGCACGTGTCGGGCCAGCGAGTAGCCGTTGGAGTGCAGGCCGGTGGACCCCATGCCGATCACGACGTCGCCGTCCTGCACCCGCTCCGGGCCGAGGATCTTGTCGGCTTCGACGACGCCGACGCCGGTGGCCGACACGTCGTACGCGCCGTCGGCCATCAGCCCCGGGTGCTCGGCGGTCTCGCCGCCGAGCAGCGCGCAGCCGGCCTGCACGCAGCCCTCGGCGATGCCCTTGACGATGGCGGCGATCCGGTCCGGCACCACCTTGCCGACGGCGATGTAGTCCTGCAGCAGCAGCGGCTCGGCGCCGCACACCACCAGGTCGTCCACGACCATGGCGACCAGGTCGACGCCGATGGTGTCGTGCACGTCCATCGCCTGCGCGACGGCGATCTTGGTGCCGACGCCGTCGGTGGACGACGCCAGCACGGGCTCCCGCCACCGGTCCAGCTTCAGCTTGAACAGGCCGGCGAAGCCGCCGATGCCGCCGAGCACCTCGGGCCGGGTGGCCTTGGTGGCCCACGGCTTGAGCTTCTCGACCGCCTCGTCGCCCGCGGCGATGCTGACGCCGGCCGCCGCGTAGGTGGCCTTCGGGCTGTTGGTTTCCGTGCTCACGGTCGAGAAGCTCCGTACTCGTAGGGGATCGTTCAGGGTCGACGCAGCGCGTCCTCGGCACCGTACCCGTTGGCGAGCACGGGTGCGGCGGAGCCCGAGACGGCCTTCTCCTCGATGCCCTCGAGCAGATGCTTGCCGATCATGGCGTCGTCGGGCAGCGGGATCGGGTAGTCGCCGTCGAAGCAGGCGCTGCACAGCCGGCTCTTCGGCTGCTCGCTGGCGGCGACCAGCGCCTCCAGCGACACGTAGCCGAGCGAGTCGGCGCCGATGGAGCGGCGGATGCCGTCGAAGTCCAGCCCGTTGGCGATCAGCTCGGCCCGGGAGGCGAAGTCGATGCCGTAGAAGCAGGGCCAGCGCACGGGCGGTGACGCGATCCGGACGTGCACCTCGATCGCGCCGGCCTCGCGCAGCATCCGCACCAGCGCCCGCTGCGTGTTGCCGCGCACGATGGAGTCGTCGACGACGACGAGCCGCTTGCCGCGGATCACGTCCCGCAGCGGGTTGAGCTTGAGCCGGATGCCCAGCTGCCGGATGGTCTGCGACGGCTGGATGAAGGTGCGGCCGACGTAGGCGTTCTTGACCAGGCCGGACCCGTACGGGATGCCGGACGCCTGGGCGTAGCCGATGGCGGCGGGGGTGCCGGACTCCGGCACCGGGATGACCAGATCGGCCTCGACGGGGTGCTCGGCGGCCAGCCGGCGGCCGATGTCGACCCGGGTGGCGTGCACGGACCGGCCGCCGATGGTGGTGTCGGGCCGGGCCAGGTAGACGTACTCGAAGATGCAGCCCTTGGGCTCGGGGTTGGCGAAGCGAGCGGACCTCAGGCCGTCGGCGTCGATGGCCAGCAGCTCGCCGGGCTCGACCTCGCGGACGAAGGACGCGCCGACGATGTCCAGCGCCGCGGTCTCGCTGGCGACCACCCAGCCGCGCTCCAGCCGGCCGAGCACCAGCGGCCGCACGCCCTGCGGGTCGCGGGCCGCGTACAGGGTGTTCTCGTCGGACCAGACGAGGCAGAACGCGCCGCGCAGGGTCGGCAGTAACTCCATCGCCGCCTGCTCAAGGCCCTTGTCCGCGGCGGCCGCGGCGAGCAGGCCGGACATCAGGTCCGAGTCGGTGGTGGCGCCGCCGCGCATGTCCACGCCGGCCTCCTTGGCGCGGGCCAGGAGTTCGGCGGTGTTGACCAGGTTGCCGTTGTGGCCCAGCGACATGCCGCTGCCGGTGGCGGTGGTGCGGAACACCGGCTGGGCGTTCTCCCACGTGGTGGAGCCGGTCGTGGAGTAGCGGCAGTGCCCGACGGCGAGGTAGCCGTGCAGCGAGGACAGGATCTGCTCGTCGAACACCTGGCTGACCAGGCCGAGATCCTTGAACACCACGATCTGCTTGCCGTCGGCGACCGAGATGCCGGCCGCTTCCTGGCCGCGGTGCTGGAGGGCGTAAAGCCCGTAGTAGGTGAGCTTGGCCACGTCTTCGCCTGGGGCCCAGACCCCGAAGACGCCACACTCCTCACGCGGTTCGCGCTCGGATTCGTCGGACACAGAGTCGGGCACAGACCGGTCGGTGGGCACCGAGAACTCCCTAGTGACGGCGTCGGACCACCTTCAGTGTAGGTGGCGAAAAGGCCAACAAGGGGTGTCCGTGCCCCACGACCGTGTCACACAACACAGTGCTCCTGCGCCCGGGCGCAGGCGCGATCTCGGTCAGCTGTGGCAGCCGTCGACCCGCGTGACCGTGTCGGAGCTGTCGATGGCCGCGTCCTGCTGGTGCACGTGACACAGCACAAGATCACCCACGTGGATGCCGGCGGGCAGGTTCCAGGCGTCGACACTGATCTTGTCGACGTTGGCCAGTGGCGCGTGGCCGGGGCTGGCGGGCTCCTGTTCGAGCAGGGCGCAGGTAGGCCGGCCGTCCTCGGCCTGGCAGAACTGGGCGACGGTGAAGTCGAGGTTGCCGTCCCATTCGCGTGGGGTGACGCCCCAGACGAAGGCAGTGGCGACGGCGACGAGTCCGAGGCACGCCACGATGCCGGTGCCGATGAGCGCGAGCCTGCGCATCCTCGTCACCGGTCCTCGACCCGGACAATTCGTCCGAGATCGTTCGTACGTGCGAAAACGGACACGTGAGAATGTTACTTGCCGCCCAGCCGATGGTAAAGGGGCGGTCACGAGACCACACGCAGCAGGGGCAGCTGGGCGGACAGGTCCGCGCGGCTGCCCGAGGCGGTGACCCGATCACCGGCGACGGCATCGGCCCAGGTCAGCCGGCCGGTGGCGAGTTCGAGCCAGGCGCGTGCGTCCATCTCGATCACGTTGGGCGGCGTGCCCCGGGTGTGGCGCACGCCCTCGATGCACTGCACCGCGGCGAACGGCGGCACGCGCACCTCCACGCTCTTGCCGGGCGCGTCCTGCGCCAGCGTGCGCAGGCTCAGCCGCACGGCGGCGGCGAGTTTCGACCGCTCAGGGGCGTCTTCCGCGCCGTCGAGCCAAGGCAGCACCGCCTGCACGGCGGCCATCAGGTCATGTGGATCAACCGTCGACGGCACGCTGCCACCGTAGCGTTACGACCGTTTGGAGCATTGCGGGTAAACGTTCCATAAGGAAACCTTCTTTACTATTCCGCCGCCGCCAGAACTCCTGTGAGGAGGCGGTCCATGCTCCGCAGAAGCCAGGTTCCCTGGCTGGTCACCGCGCTCGGCCTGGCGCTCGTCGTGCCGGCCGGCGTGTCCGACGCAAGTGCGCAGCCCAGAGTCGCGGCGCCGGCCGCCCCGGGACAGGTGGTGACGGTTCCCGGCTGGAAGCTCCAGACGAGCAAGACCGCCACACAGGGCGGCGCGACCCTGTCCTCACCGACATATGACGACAGCTCATGGACGTCGGTGCCGGCCCGCTCCACCGTCATGGGCGGCCTGATCTCGGCCGGGAAGTACGGGGACCTCAACTACTCGACGAACCTGAAGAACGTCGACAAGTCCGACTTCACGGTGCCGTGGTGGTACCGGGAGACGTTCACCGCCAGCCCGGCCGCCGGCACGCACACCTTCCTGCGGCTGAACAACGGCATCATCGGCGGCTCGGAGATCTGGCTCAACGGCAAGAAGATCGGCACCACCGACACCGGCGCGTACCCGTCGCACGAGTTCGACGTCACCGACACCGTGAAGTCGGGCACGAACGCGCTGGCCATCAAGGCCTCGCCGGCCGACCCGAAGAAGCAGCTGTCGATCTTCTGGGTGGACTGGACGCAGACCCCGCCGGACAACAACATGGGCATCTGGCGGGACGTGCAGCTGGCCGAGACCGGCGCGGTGACGGTCCGCAACACCCGGGTCGTCACGTCGGTCGCGGGCGATCTCAAGAGCGCGGATCTGACGATCAAGGCCGAGGTCACCAACAACACCGGCGCATCGGTGACGACCACGGTCGCCGGCACGGTCGACAAGGCGGCGTTCAGCCAGCAGGTGACGTTGGGCGCCAACCAGACCAAGACCGTCAGCATCGCGCAACACCTGACCGATCCCAAGCTCTGGTGGCCGTACGAGATGGGCGACCAGCCGCTCTACCACCTGGCGCTCAACGCCTCCGTGGACGGCACGGTCTCCGACAGCGCCGCCACCGACTTCGGCGTGCGCGACGTGAAGTCGTCGATCAAGGACGGCGGCATGCAGTTCACCGTGAACGGCAAGCCGCTCCTGGTGCGCGGCGGCGGCTGGTCGTCGGACCTGTTCCTCCGCTACGACCGGCAGAAGCTGACCGACCAGATGAGCTACGTCCGCGACCTCGGGCTGAACACGGTTCGCCTGGAGGGCAAGGAGGAGAACGACGAGCTGTACGAGATCGCCGACCGGCTGGGCATCATGCTGATGCCGGGCTGGGAGTGCTGCTCGTACTGGCAGAGCTACAGCAAGTGGACGGCCGCCGACCACACCGTGGCCAAGGAGTCCGCGGTCACCGAGGGCCTGCGGCTGCGCAACCACCCGAGCATCCTGGGCTTCTACATCGGCAGCGACACCGCGCCGACGGCCGCGGTGGAGAAGGACTACCTGGACGGGCTGAAGGTCTCCGACTGGCAGGCCCCGATCATCTCGTCCGCGGCGAAGGCGAGCAGCCCGCAGACCGGCGCCTCCGGCAACAAGATGGACGGCCCGTACTGGTGGGTGCCGCCGAACTACTGGTACGGCACCCAGTACGGCGGCGCGTTCGGCTTCGCCTCCGAGGTGGGCCCCGGCCCGACCATCCCGGACAGCGACGCGCTGAAGAAGTACCTGTCCCCGCAGGAGCTTTCCGACCTGTGGCAGAACGGATCCAAGGCGCAGTACCACCTCTCGCCCAGCGGTGAGTTCTCCAAGCTGGGGTCGTTCCTGACCGCGCTGGGCAAGCGCTACGGCGCGCCGAAGAGCCTGGACGACTTCGTGTCCAAGTCGCAGCTGACCAACTACGAGGTCAACCGGGCCCAGTTCGAGGCGTTCGGGCGCAACCAGTCCAAGAGCAGCAAGCCGGCGACCGGCGTCATCTACTGGATGCTGAACAACCCGTGGCCGACCCTGTACTGGCACCTGTTCGACTACTCGATGCAGCCGTCGGGCTCGTACTTCGGGGCCAAGGCGGCGCTGCGGCCGCTGCACGTCCAGTTCTCCTACGACGACCGGTCGGTGGCGCTGGTGAACACCGGGCTGGCGGCGAAGTCGGGGCTGTCCGTGCAGACGACGATCTTCAACACGGACGGCAGCGTCAAGTCGGACACCACGCAGTCGGACGTCACCGCCAAGGGCAACGGCTCCACCACGCTGAACAAGGTGGCCACGCCGAGCGGGCTGTCGACGACGTACTTCGTGCGGCTGCTGCTGAAGGACTCCAGCGGCAACGTCATCGACCGCAACGTGTACTGGCTGTCCACCAAGGCGGACACGCTGAAGTGGGACAGCTCCACCTGGTACGACACGCCGCAGAGCGCCTACGCGGACCTGTCCGGCCTGCAGAATCTGGGCGCGGGCAAGGTCGATGTCAGCGCGTCCACCACAACCAGCGGCGACCGCTCGACGACGGCGGTGAAGCTGACCAACAGCGGCAGCAAGGTGGCGTTCTTCCTGCGGGCGACCATCCGCAAGGGGGCGTCGGGCGGCGAGCTCGCGCCAGTCACCTGGAGTGACGACTACGTCACGATCTGGCCCGGCGAGTCCGTGACGTTGCAGGCCGACTACCGGACCGCCGAACTGGGCGGCGCGCAGCCGAACGTGCAGGTCGCGGGCGTGAACGTGGCCGCGAAGACGGTGGCCGCGGCCCCGAGGTAGGCGCGTGGGTGGGCTTTCCCCGGTCGAGCGACACGGGGAAAGCTCACCCATGTTGGTTACAAACGGTGGTTCGAAGCGCCCTCGGTGTTATGAGAGGGTGAAGCGCCCGAACGACACTTTCGAGGGGCGCGACTACCGTGGCGACACCGAACACCCACCTGCTGACCATCACGCAGGAGATGCGCGACAACGCGAAGGCCAACCCGAACACCTGGCTGCACATCCTGGATCCGGCGTTCCGGCCGGGCGACGAGGTGCCGCCGTGGGGCGTCATCGGCTCGTTCCGGGTCGACGGGGACGGCCGGATCGACGAGCGCTTCGAACCCAACCCGAACTGGCGGCCGTCCCCGGTCGCGGCCGACATGCCGGCGCCGGAGACCCGCCTGGAGCGGGCCATGCAGCAGGCCCGCACCGGCTACGAGCCGGAGTCCTCCGTGCTCGACGGCGTGCTCAACGCGACGCTGCTGGTGTACGCGAGAGGCCCGGAGGACCGGGAGCTCGCCGGCTTCCAGGACCAGGCCAGCGGCCAGATCCTGGTGGCGGCCTGCACGTCGAGCCGGTTCGTGCCGGACGCCTGGCCGCACGCGCGGGCCATCGCCGGCCGCGAGCTGGTGACCAAGCTGGCCGGCTGCCCGCTGCTGCTCAATCCCGGCAGCAAGCCCGGCGCGCTGATCCCGGCGGAGGCATTGCTGGCCGCCGCGGGGGTCCCCCAGGGCTAGGCTCGATCGTGTGGTCAACACGATGAGAGCGGCGACCGTGACGCCGGGCCGCCCGGACGACCTCCGCGTGTCGGAGTGGCCGGATCCCGTTGCCCTGGACGGGGAACTGCTCGTCGAGGGGCTGCTCGTCGGGCTGTGCCACACCGACCTGGAGATCATCAACGGCCGGATCGACTCGCTGCCGCCGGGGCAGGACCGGATGGTGCTGTTCCACGAGTCGCTCGGCCGCGTGCTGTCGGCGCCGTCGGGCAGCGGGTTCGCCCCCGGGGACCTGGTGGCGGGTGTGGTGCGGCGGCCGGATCCGTTGCCCTGCGGGCCCTGTGCCGCCGGCCGCTCGGACTTCTGTCTGAACGGCGACTACACCGAGCGCGGGGTCAGCGCGCTGGACGGGTACGGGTCGGAGCGCTGGGCCGTCCCGGCCGAGTACGCGGTGAAGCTGGCGCCCGAGGTCGGCGACTGCGGCGTGCTGGCCGAGCCGACGTCGGTCGTGGCCAAGGCCTGGGACCAGGTCGACATCGTCGGCGGGCGGACCTTCCATGCCCCGCAACGGGTTCTGGTCACCGGGGCGGGGCCGATCGGTCTGCTGGCGGCGATGCTGGGTGTGCAGCGCGGCCTCGACGTGCACGTGTTGGACCGGGTCGAGAAGGGCGTGAAGCCCGAGCTGGTCCGGGCCCTGGGCGCGGCGTACCACCTCGGCCTGGACACGGTTCCCGTGGTGGACGTGGTGATCGAGTGCACCGGCGTCGGCCCGCTGGTGTTCGACTCGGTGCTGAAGCTGGGCCGCAACGCGGTGGCCGTGCTGGTCGGTCTGTCCACTTCGGACGCCGAGATTCCCCTTGCGCCGTCACGGTTGAACGACACGCTGGTGTTCGGCAACGCCGCCGTGGTGGGCAGCGTGAACTCCGCGCCGGCGCATTTCCGCACGGCGGCGGAGGCGCTGGCCAAGGCCGACCAGGAGTGGCTGCGCCGCCTGATCACCCGCCGCGTGCCGCTGTCCGCCTGGCCGCAGGCGCTGGAGCGCGGGGACGACATCAAAGTCGTTGTGGAGCTGGACAAGTAGCCGTCGCGGCCGGCGGTCGCCGGCCGCGAAACCCGGGTCTAGAACAGAACCTCGATCTGGTCCGGCGTCCCCGGCCGGGCGAACAGCCAGCCCTGCCCGGCGTCGCAGCCGATCTTGCGCAGCCGCTCGGCCTGCGACGGCGTCTCCACGCCCTCGGCGGTCACGGTCAGCCCGAGCGCGTGGGCCAGCGAGACCAGGGTGCTGACGATCTTGGCGTCGACCGGGTCGGCCCCGTCGGCGGCCCGCATGCCCTCCATGAACGAGCCGGCGATCTTCAGCTCGTGCACCGGAAGGTGCTTGAGGTAGGCCAGGTTCGAGTACCCGGTGCCGAAGTCGTCGATGGCGATGCGCACACCCATGCCGGACAGCTGGCGCAGCGCCTCCAGCGGCTCGTCGGCGGTGCCCATGATCGCGCTCTCGGTCAGCTCCAGCTGCAGCAGGTGCGGCGGCAGGGCGAACTCCTCCAGGATCGACTTCACGTCCGAGACCAGCGCCGGGTCCCGGGACTGCCGCACGGCCAGGTTGACGCTGACGAACGGCGTCGCGTCGCCGAACGCGTCCAGCCACCACCGGGCCTGCTGGCAGGCCTTGCGCAGCACCCACCGGCCCAGCGGCACGATCAGCCCGGTCTCCTCGGCCAGCTCGATGAACCGGTCCGGCGCCAGCCGCCCGAACTCCGGGTGCTGCCAGCGAACCAGCGCCTCGACGCCGAGAACCTTGCTGTCGTCCAGGCGAACCAGCGGCTGGTAGTCGACGTAGAACTCGTCCCGCTCCAGCGCCGCCGGCATGGTCGCGGACAGCGTGAACCGCGCGACCTCGCGGGCGTTGCGCTCCGGGTCGTAGAGCGCCCACCGGCTCTTGCCGTCGGCCTTGGCCCAGTACAGCGTGATGTCCGCGTCCCGCATGAGGTCCGCGGAGGTGGTCCCGTTGATCTCCCGTTCGACCAACCCGATGCTGGCCGACACCGACAGCTCGTGCCCGTCGATCCGGATCGGCCCGGTCAGCGAGTCCAGCACCCGGTCGGCGATGTCCACAATGGACTGGGTGCCGGTGGAGCCCTCGATCAGGATGACGAACTCGTCGCCGCCCATCCGGGCCACCAGCCGGCCGTCGCCGGCCACCGACTCGTCCAGCCGGTTGGCCACCGCGACCAGCAGCTGGTCGCCGATGTCGTGGCCGAGGCTGTCGTTGATCACCTTGAAGCCGTCGAGGTCCAGGTAGCACAGCCCGATCCGGGTGCCCGACGCCCCGTCGAAGGCTTTGCTCAGCCGCTCCAGGAACAGCGCCCGGTTCGGCAGCGTGGTCAGCGGGTCGTGCAGCGCCTGGTAGCGCAGGCGGTTCTGCAGCAGGTGCCGGTCGGTCACGTCCTCGACCATCGCCACCTGGTAGGCCGGCTGCCCGTCGTCGTCACGGACCAGCGAGATGGTCAGGTGCGTCCACACCGCCTCGCCGTCGCGCCGGTTGAACCGCTTCTCCACCCGGAAGTGGTCACGCTCGCCGTGCAGCAGCTGCTCGTAGTAGACCCACACGCTCTCCGCGTCGGCCGGGTGCATCAGCGAGCGCAGGTTGCGCTGCCGCAGCTCCGAGGCCGGGTAGCCGAGCATGTCCTGCAGCGACTGGTTGACCTCCAGGATGTTGCCGTCGGTGTCGGAGATGCCCATGCCGATCGCGGCCTCCGCGAACACCGCGCGGAACCGGGCCTCGCTGGCCCGCAGCGCCGCCTCGGCGTGGTCGCGGGCGTCCAGCACGGCCTCCCGGATCGCCTCCTGCTCGTCCAACGTCCGCTCCCGCAGGCTCTGCGCGTACCCCGCGGACAGCGCGCCCTGCAACGCGGCGACGCGGGCCCGCAGGTGCGGCTCGCTGTCCCGGCCCAGCTCGGTGAGCAGATCGTCGCCCATCAGCTGGACGGTGCGGTCCAGCGTCTCGGTGCCGGTGAAGTGGGCCTCCACCAGCCGGATGCCGACCTCGTGCGCCGCGGACGTGCGGAACGTGTCCGCGAGCAGCGCCTCGACCAGCAGCTCGGTCAGCCCGCGCAGGTGGTCGACGACCTCGGCCTTGGTCATCGGCACGTAGCTGGTGCCGATGATCGCCGAGGCCCACGACTGCGCGAAGGCCTCCATGCCGGCCGCGACGGGCTCAGTCACGGCCGACCGCGCCCGGGGAATGTCCTGCCTGGTCCATCCCGTCATGGCTTACGCCCCACCGCCACGTAGGCCGCGCTGCGCTCGGGATGCTCATCCAGGTCCTCCACCGCCTCTGGACGCCACAACGAAATGTCCACCACTCCAGGTTCCGCCAGGTCGAAGCCGGCTAACAACTCGGTCACCTCCGCCGCGCTCCTGGGGTGGAAATCGATGGTCGTGTTGTCCCGGTAGAGCTGCTCGGTGCGCTGGTAGTCCTCGAGACCGCCCTCCACGGAGAAGTTGGTGAGCGCGATGTGACTGCCGGCCGTGACCCGGTCCCGGTAGCGGGCGATCACCGCGGGCAGGTCGACGTCGCCGACGAAGTCGAGGACTCCCACCAGAAGCAGGCCGACCGGCTGGTCGAAGTCGAGCAGCCGACGGGTTTCGGGATGGTCGAGCACCACGTCCGGCTCGCAGATGTCGCCCAGCACCACGGCGGTGTTGGCCGAGTCGAGCAGGTGCTTGCCGTGCGCGATGACCGCCGGATCGTTGTCCACCAGCACCACCCGGCTGGACGGCTCCAGCCGGCGGGCCAACTCGGCCGAGCCGCCGGCGGTGGGCAGGCCCGAGCCGAGGTCGAGGAACTGCGTGACGCCCTGGCCGACCAGGTACCGCATGGCGCGCGCGAGGAAGCGGCGGTGCAACTGCATCATCTGCGGCAGCTCGGGCATCAGCTTCGCGGCGGCGTCGGCGAGGACGCGGTCGACGGCGAAGTTGTGCGCGCCACCCAGGTAGTAGTCAAAGATCCTGGCCACGCTCGCGCTGCGCAGGTCGATCTCCGGGCGCTCCACGCGGCCACCTCTCGTCCTCGGCGTCTCTCCACCCGAGTAGGACCGGTGGCGAGCATACGACCGGGCAGGCCGGGCGTCTAACGTCACGTTTTCTCCCTGCTACCGGCCGACACCCGGTGCCAGGCGCACTGGCCGCCTTCACAGTGAAAACCAGGCGTCACGCGTTCCTCCCCCCGGTGCCGCGACCGCAGCGCTCCAGTGGACCACTCGTTCGGCGGACATGGTGTCAGCTTGAGGCCAATCACACAGGCTGCAGCCGGCTCCGCGGGGCAACCATGTCCAACAGCACGCTGGCCGCTGCACTGTGCGACGCCGGCGTGACGATCGCGGTCTCCCAGGTGGGGGCCGGGCCGGTCAGCGGCACGAAGCGGGCCCGCGATCCCTTGTGCACGAAGTTGCCGGGCAGGATGGCCACGCCCAGACCGTTGCCGACCAGGTCGAGCAGCGAGTGCACGTCGTTGACCTCCAGCGCCACGTGCCGGTCCAGGCAGTTGGCGGCGAGCAGCCGGTCCACGGTGTCCCGGGTGCCCCAGTCGGGGTGGTAGTCCACGAACGGCAGGCCGTCGAGTTCCCGCAGGTCGACGCTGTCGCGCTCGGCGAAGGGGTGCTCAGGTCCGCAGGCCAGCATCATCGGCAGGGTGTCGAGCGGGGTCACCATGACCTCGTCCGGAATGCGCGGCGGCCTCGTCACGAAGGCGACGTCGAGCCGGCCGGCGCGGACCTGCTCGACCAGCGCGCCGGAGCTGTCGTGGCGGAGCTGGATGTCCACGCCGGGATGGGCTCGGCTGAATCGAGCAAGTACGCCGGGCAGGTCCACTGTGCACAGACACTGGATGGTGCCGACGGCCAGCCGGCCGCGCAGCAGGCCCTGCACCGCGGCGACGGCGTCCTTGGCCGCGGCCACGTTGGTCAGCGCGCGCCGGGCCTCGACCAGCAGCGCCCGGCCCGCCTCGGTCAGCTCCACCTGCCGGGTGCTGCGCAGGAACAGCGTCGCGCCGAGCTCCCGTTCCAGCGAGCGGATGGACGCCGACAGGCCGGACTGGGCCACGTGCATGCGCTGGGCGGCGCGGGTGAAGTGGCACTCCTCGGCGACCGCGACGAAGTACTCGAGCTGACGCAGTTCCACGATTGAGCATCCCGGGTGATCGAGCGAATCACTTTCTTCTGTTGGACAGCTTAATACCGTGTCAGCAGGGTAGAGCCAGGTCAACACCGCACCGACGAAAGGACCACGATGCAGACTCGCCGCATCGGCGACGCCCAGGTCAGCGCGATCGGACTCGGCGGCATGCCGATGTCCATCGAGGGGCGGCCGGACGAGGCGCGCAGCATCGCCACCGTGCACGCCGCCCTCGACGCCGGCATCACCTTCTTCGACACCGCCGACGCCTACTCGCTGGGCGGCCCCGAGGTCGGGCACAACGAGACGCTGATCGCGCGGGCCGTCGCCAGCTGGGGCGGCGACACGTCCGACGTGCTGATCGCCACCAAGGGCGGGCACCTGCGCCCCGGCGACGGCAGCTGGACGCTGGACGGCCGCCCCGAGTACCTCAAGCAGGCCGCCGACGCCTCGCTCAAGCGGCTCGGCGTCGACGTCATCGGGCTCTACCAGTTCCACCGGCCCGACCCCCAGGTCGACTACGCCGACTCCGTCGGCGCCATCCGGGACCTGCTGGACGCCGGCAAGATCCGCTACGCCGGCATCTCCAACGCCAACCCGGAGCAGATCAAGCTGGCCGACGAGATCCTCGGCGGCCGGCTGGTGTCCGTGCAGAACCAGTTCTCGCCGGCCTTCCGGTCCAGCGAGCCGGAGCTGGAGCTGTGCGACGAGATGGGCATCGCCTTCCTGCCGTGGAGCCCCTTCGGCGGCATCCAGCGCGCCGCCGAGCTGGGCAACCGGTTCGCTCCGTTCGCCGAGATCGCCGCCGACAAGGGCGTCAGCCCCCACGTGCTGACGCTGGCCTGGATGCTGGCCAAGTCGCCGGTGGTCGTGCCGATCCCCGGCGCCAGCCGGCCGGAGACGATCCAGGACTCCGCCACCGCCGTCGACGTCAAGCTGACGGCCGAGGAGATGGCCCGGCTGGACGCCGCCTAGTAGGCGTAGCCGTTGAAGGTGAGGGCGACCGGCTCGTTGCCGCCGTTGCGGACGAAGTCGTAGGCGCTGGCCTCGTCCGGCACGGTGGCGGCCGGTCGCCACTCCACAAAGGACACATCGTCGAAGTCGACGGCCTGGCCGGCCACCGATCCCGCGCGGGTGGCCGCCAGGCCGAGGCGCAGCAGCACCATGTTGCCCTTCTCGCCCAGGTCGGCCGGCTTCAGGTCGACCGACACCTCGTGCCACTGGCCGTCCGAGGGCACGGACAACGGCCGGTTCACGTCCCGTAGCGGCGTCGACTCCGGATCCTCGGTGGGGTCGGAGTCGTCGAAGTGGTACGGCGTCAACCTGATCAGCGGGGTCGCGCCGTTCACGGCTCGGACCTTGGCCCGCAGGGTGTACGTCGGCTCCGGATCCAGCGGCGTGCCGTCGGCGTTCTCCTCGCGATGGCGGGGCAGCGGGATCCTCGCCACCGGGCGGTCCAGCTTCTCCGCGCCGCCGGCTCCCTCCACCCGGAGATACCCGGCCTGGCCCAGGGCGCCGTTGCCGACCACGTCGCTCGACCAGTGCGTGTCGCCGTCGGGACGGCCGTTCACGGTGTTGTCCTCGAAGCTGCCCCAGCCGAACAGGTCCCGTCCGAGGTCGAGGTCTTTCACCGGTTGCCGAGGATCGATCAGGCCGTCGAAGCCGATCTTCGTGACGGCGTGCGGGCCGGCCTCGACCTTGACCGGTGTCGGCTTCGGCGCGTCGGCGGTGATCAACGCCGTGCCGTGGTCGGCCTGGAACTGCGCCGGCTGCGTGTCGGCGTCCCGAGGGGTCGGCACGGTCAGCACCGCGCCGCCGGGACCGCGCTGCGTCTGCACCGGCCGCCGGCTGTCCGCCCACACGCCCAGCACGGTCCTGCGCGCCGCGGCGCCGGACGCCAGCTCCGGCCGGTAGCCGTCGATCTCCACCGGCACCAGCCGGGCCTCCACGAGCCGGTCGCCGTCCCAGACCGTGCGCAGGAAGGCCGACGAGAACGTGGACATGAAGTCCTGGTCGAACACGAAGTTGCCCATGCTGTAGGCGATCAGGTGGCCCTTGTAGAACTCGAAGCCCTGCAGCACGTGCGGATGGTGGCAGATCACGATGTCCGCGCCGGCGTCGATGGCCGCCCGTGCCATCGCCCGCGTGTCCTTGGCCGAGGCGGACTGGAACTGGAAGCCGGTGTGCATCTCGACGATCGTCAGCTGCGACTGCTTGGCGACGGCGTTGATCTGCGCCGGGGACGCGGTGTCGTCCCAGCGGGCCGCGCCGCCGTGGCCGCGGCGGGCCACCCAGTCCTGGATCTCCGGGTAGACCCGGGTCAGCGAGTCCCAGGCGGCGGCCTGGTCGGCCCGGGCCAGCTTCTCGTACAACGTCCAGGCCTGGCCGATGGTCCGGTCCTCGGTCGGGATCCTGCCGTAGCCCCAGGAACGGGGCTGGTACTGCCAGGCGTCGTCGTCGCTGGTCGGCGCGCCCGTCTTGGGGTACGAGTCGTTGACGTAGGAGCCGTCCACGCTGGTGTAGGCCAGGACGGCGACGTCGGTGCCGTGCACCTTGGCCTGGAACGGCTTCTCCGGCTCGTCGCCGACGGTCGTGCCGACCACGGGGAAACCGGCCGCGGAGAGCGCTTTCTCCGTGTCGGCGACGCCGCCGTCGAGGAAGTCTCGGGTGTGGTTGTTGGCCAGCAGCGGCACGGTGACGCCAAGCGCCTTCAGGCCGTCGACACTGGCCGGCGGGGACTCCAGGATGAACCGCTTCTTCGGGTACGCGTTGGTCGACGCCGCGCTGCTGACCACCGTCTCCAGGTTCACGGTGCTCAGGTCGGCCAACCGGAATGCCGGCGCCACCGCGTCCACCACGGAGCGGGCACCAGCGGCGGCGTCGTTGGCCGGAATGAGAGCACCGCTCTGATAGCGGCGGCCGAACATCACGTCGCCGGCGGCGTTCACCACGAACCGCTTACCGCCGTTGTCGGAGAGCAGCCGGACGTCGATCGTCCGGCCGGCGTCCTCAAGGCCGAGGATCACCGGCTCGGCGATGTGCCCCGGCGCGGCGGCGACCGTCATGACCGGACCGTTGCCGAGCTGCACCTTCTGCGGCTCGGCCAGCGGCTTGCCGACCTCGTCCACGACTCTGACGGTCACCGCCGGCACAGCCCCGGCGGCGGTGACCTCGCCGTCGGGTGGGCAGCGCCATAAGCAGCCGCCGACCAGGTTGGGCACGATCGCCACGCCGCCGACGACCAGAACGACGATCAGGAACAGGCTCAACCGCTTGCCGACAGCCGCCACGGACGCTCCCGTTAGTTAGGAAACTTTCCTAATATTGAGAGCGCTCTCGGCGATTCGTCAAGACGCCGTCAGCGATGCTGCCCGTGCTCGAAGCCCGCGGACTCCGGGCCGTGCAGCGGCCGGTCCAGCCGCTCCAGCACCGGCAGCGCCCGACGCAGGTCGTCCAGCAGCAACTCCGCGAGGTCGCGGCCGAAGCCGTTGCGCACCACGATGCGCAAAGCGACCAGGTCCGTCCGGTTGTCCGGGAACGTGTAGGCCGGCACCAGCCAGCCCGCCTGCCGCAGCGCCGCCGAGACGTCGAACACCGAGTAGCGGGTGATCTCCTCGGACAGCGTGAACGCGAACACCGGCAGCTGGTCGCCGCTGGTCAGCAGCTGGAACGGCCCCAGCTTGCCGATCTCCCCGGCCAGCCAGGTGGCCACCTCCCGGCAGGACAGCTGCACCCGCCGGTAGCCGTCGAACCCCAGCCGCAGGAAGTTGTAGTACTGGGCGATCACCTGGGAGCCGGGACGGGAGAAGTTCAGCGCGAACGTCGGCATGTCGCCGCCCAGGTAGTTCACCCGGAACACCAGGTCCTCGGGCAGCGCGTCGGCGTCCCGCCAGACCGCCCAGCCGACACCGGGGTAGACCAGCCCGTACTTGTGACCTGAGGTGTTGATCGACGCCACCCGCGGCAGCCGGAAGTCCCACTCCAGCTCGGGGTCGCAGAACGGGGCGACCATCGCGCCGGAGGCGCCGTCCACGTGCACCGGGATGTCGTGGCCGGTGCGCTGCTGGAACTCGTCCAGCGCCGCGCAGATCTCGGCCACCGGCTCGTACGAGCCGTCGAAGGTGGACCCCAGGATGGCGACGACGCCGATGGTGTTCTCGTCGCAGCGGGCCACCGCCTCGGCCGCGGACAGCGTGAACCGGTCGCCCTCCATCGGCACCAGCCGCGCCTCGACGTCCCAGTAGTTGGCGAACTTCTCCCAGCAGATCTGGACGTTGATGCCCATGACGACGTTCGGGCGGTCCGTCGGCTTTCCCTCGGCCCGGCGGCGATGCTGCCAGCGGCGCTTGAGGGCGAGGCCGGCCAGCATGCACGCCTCGCTGGAGCCGGTGGTCGAGCAGCCGACCGCCCGCGCCGGATCCTCCGCGTGCCACAGGTCGGCCAGCATGCGCACGCAGCGCGACTCCAGGTCGGCGGTGCGCGGGTACTCGTCCTTGTCGATCATGTTCTTGTCGAACGTCTCGGACATCAGCCGCGCCGCCTGCGGCTCCATCCACGTCGTCACGAACGTGGCCAGGTTGAGCCGGGCGTTGCCGTCGAGCATCAGCTCGTCGTGCACGACCTGGTAGGCCAGCTCCGGATCGAGGCCATCGGCCGGCAGCACATCGCGCGGGATGCGCACCGGCTCGCGGGTGAACACGGGATTGACCGTGACGTCGGAGTGCCGGCCCCTGTCGTCGGCCGGATGCCTGAGACCCATGGCAGCCAACGCTAGTCCCGGACACGCGGGCCCGCTCAACGCGAGAAGTTAGGCCGATCGGTCTAGTGTGATACTCCGTTCGATCCCCAGCGGGGAAGGAATTCGCCCATGGAGTCGAAGACACGAACAGGCGTGCGGGCGTTGCTGGCCGGCGTGCTCGTCACGGCGATGATCACCGCCCCGACGCCCGCGTCCGCGCAGCCGCTGGCCCACCCCCAGGACGACTACGCCGGGTCACAGATCGCCAGGCACGAGGGCACCGGCGGCACGCCGCTGCTCGACGTCAAGGCCGACGACGACGCCCTGGGCCTGGACGTGAGCAGCCATCAGGGTGACGTGGACTGGGCGACCGTCGCGCGCAACGGCGGCAAGTTCTCGTACGCCAAGGCGACCGAGGGCATCACCTACACCAATCCGAACTTCGCCCAGCAGTACAACGGCTCCTACGCCGCCGGCCTCGCCCACGGCGCGTACCACTTCGCGTTGCCGGACGTCTCCGACGGCGCCACCCAGGCCAACTACTTCGTCGACCACGGCGGCGGCTGGTCCAAGGACGGCCGCACGCTGCCGCCCGCGCTGGACATCGAGTACAACCCGTACGGCGACACCTGCTACAAGCTCACGCCGGAGCAGATGACCGCCTGGATCAAGGCCTTCAGCGACCAGATGTGGCGCCGCACCGGCATTCCGCCGACGATCTACACCAGCTACACGTGGTGGACGAAGTGCACCGGCAACACCACCCTGCTGCGGGGGAATCCGTTGTGGATTCCGCGCTACGGCACCGATGTCGGCACGCTGCCCGGCGGCTGGACGACACAGGCGATCTGGCAGTTCGCGGACAAGGGCGTGTTCCCCGGCGACCAGAACCGCTTCAACGGCAACGCCGACCGGCTTCACGCATTCACACTTGGCTGATCAACTCGTTACCCACCAACTAGTTGTGTGGTGTCAGAGTTGACAGGAGGCGCAGACTAACCACGAGCGGCCGAGCCACATGGCCGCCAGGCCAACGATATTCACCCCTACGACGTAATACCGCTACTCCGTATACGTGAGAAAATCACCGTCAATCTAGCCGAAGCGTGAATCCTCGTTCACACTTCACGCAACGTGGAAGTTCCACGTGATCCGCTTCCCTGCGAGCAGATCGAGAGGTTCCACCATGAACACTCGGTTACGTCCGGCGGGCCGCGGCCGCCGGCTGGCGGCGGCACTGACCGCCATGATCCTGTCCGTAGCCTTCGGCGCCACCACCCCTGCCGGCGCCGCCACTTCGGGCGGAAATCCCCCCGACTCCGTGCAGGACGCGCAGCACAACCACACCATGGGCTCGCAGGTCGCCCGGCACCTCGGCCACCGCACCGCCGAGAAGCCGACCGCGTTCGGGCCGGCCGCCGTCGTGTACGGCATGGATGTGAGCTCCTATCAAGGCAACGTCGACTGGCAGACCGCGTGGAACAACGGCGGCCGGTTCGCCTACGTCAAGGCCACCGAGGGCACGTACTACATCAACGGGTACTTCGCCCAGCAGTACAACGGTTCCTACAACGTCGGCATGATCCGCGGCGCCTACCACTTCGCCACACCCAACACCACCAACGGCACCACCCAGGCCAACTACTTCGTCGACCACGGCGGCGGCTGGTCCCGCGACGGCAAGACCCTGCCCGGTGCGCTGGACATCGAGTGGAACCCGTCCGGCGCCGAGTGCTACGGCCTGTCCCAGGCCGGGATGGTGCAGTGGATCCTGGACTTCAGCAACACCTACCACGCCCGCGCCGGGGTGTGGCCGGTGATCTACACCGCGCAGCAGTGGTGGCAGGACTGCACCGGCAACCGCGGCGACTTCACCTCCACCAACCCGCTGTGGGTCGCCCGCTACGCCAGCAGCGTCGGCGTCCTGCCGTACGCCTGGACCGTCTACACCTTCTGGCAGTACGCCGACTCCGGCACCTTCCCCGGCGACCAGGACGAGTTCAACGGCAGCTACGACCGCCTACAGGCCCTGGCCAACGGCTGACAGCGCCCATGCCGCGCGTTCCGTGCGGGGCTCGGCCTCTCTAAGCCTTGCGCTCTCCGGGACTGAGAGCCCTCAGTCCCGGAGAGCGCAAGGCACAAACTCAGTCGAACAGGGCGGGCAAGGTGCCTTCCCAGGCCGTGCGCAGCTCGTCCAGGGAGTAGGTCGCCACGCCCTGGAACTCCAGCTCGGTCGACTCCTTGTCCACCACGCCGATGCGCACCCACGGCAGCTCACGCGCCGTGCACATCTCGGTGAACCGCAGCTCCTCGCTGCGCGGCACCGCGACCACGACCCGGCCGGCGGACTCGGAGAACAGCTGCACGAACGGGTCCACGCCCTCGGGCAGGATGATCCGCGCGCCGGTCTCGCCGATCAGGCAGGACTCGACGATCGCCTGCGCAAGGCCGCCGTCGGACAGGTCGTGCGCCGCGGACAGCATGCCGTCCCGCGAGCCGGCGACCAGCACCTCGGCCAGCAGCCGCTCCCGCTCCAGGTCGACCTGCGGCGGCCGGCCGCCGAGGTGGCCGTGCTCGACGTGCGCCCACTCGGAGCCGCCGAACTCGTCCCGGGTGTCGCCGAGCAGCAGCAGCGTCTCGCCGGGCTCGGTGCCGAAGCCGGTCGGGATGCGCCGCGTGACGTCGTCGATGACGCCGAGCACGCCGACCACGGGCGTCGGCAGGATCGCCGTGCTGCCGGTCTGGTTGTAGAAGCTGACGTTGCCGCCGGTGACCGGAATGCCCAGCTGGGCGCAGCCGTCGGCCAGGCCCTTGATGGCCTGCTCGAACTGCCACATCACCGCCGGGTCCTCGGGCGAGCCGAAGTTCAGGCAGTCGGTGACCGCCAGCGGCGTCGCGCCGGTCGAGGCCACGTTCCGGTACGCCTCGGCCAGCGCTAACTGCGCGCCCTGGTACGGGTCGAGCTTGCAGAACCGGCCGTTGCAGTCGGTGGCCAGGGCCACGCCACGGTTGGTCTGCTCGTCGACGCGGACCATGCCCGAGTCGGACGGCTGGGCCAGCACGGTGTTGCCGCGCACGTAGCGGTCGTACTGCTCGGTCACCCAGCGCTTGGACGCCAGGTTCGGCGAGGAGATCATCCGCAGCAGCAGCGCCCGCAGGTCCTCGGCCGTCGTGGGCCGCGGCAGCGACTCGGGACCGTTGGCCTGCAAGGCATCCTGGTCCGCGGGCCGCTCGATCGGCCGGTGGTAGACCGGGCCCTCGTGCGCGACGGTGCGCGGCGGCACGTCCACCACGACCTGGTCGTGCCAGGTGATGACCAGCCGGTCGCCGTCGGTGACCTCGCCGATCTCGGTGGCGATGACGTCCCACTTCTTGCACACCCGCATGAAGGCGTCCACATCGGACGGCTTCACCACGGCCATCATGCGCTCCTGGGACTCCGAGGACAGCACCTCGGCCGGCGTCATTCCCTTGGCGCGCAACGGAACCCGATCCAGCCAGACGTGCATGCCGCCGTCGCCGGCGCTGGCCAGCTCGCTGGTGGCGCAGGACAGGCCGGCGCCGCCGAGGTCCTGGATGCCGACCACGATGCCCTCGCGGTACAGCTCCAGGCAGCACTCGATGAGCACCTTCTCGGTGAACGGGTCGCCCACCTGCACGCTCGGCAGCTTCTTGCGGCCGGAGCCGCCCTCGTCGCCGGAGAACGTGTCGCTGGCCAGCACCGAGACGCCGCCGATGCCGTCGAGGCCGGTGCGCGCGCCGAACAGGATGACCTTGTTGCCGGTGCCCGAGGCATGCGCCAGGTGCAGGTCCTCCACCCGCAGCGCGCCGATGCAGCCCGCGTTGAGCAGCGGGTTGCCGGCGTAGGAAGCGTCGAAGACCAGCTCGCCGCCGATGTTGGGCAGGCCGAGGCAGTTGCCGTAGCCGCCGACGCCGGCCACCACGCCGTGCAGCACGCGGCGGGTGTCCGGGGCGTCGGCCGGGCCGAAGCGCAGCGGGTCCACCACCGCGATCGGGCGGGCGCCCATCGCCATGATGTCGCGGACGATGCCGCCGACGCCGGTGGCCGCGCCCTGGTAGGGCTCCACGTAGGACGGGTGGTTGTGGCTCTCCACCTTGAAGGTGACCGCCCAGCCGTCGCCGATGTCGACCACGCCGGCGTTCTCGCCGATGCCGGCCAGCATCTTGGCCCGCATCTCGTCGGTCGTGGTCCTGCCGAAGTAGGCGAGGTGGATCTTGGACGACTTGTACGAGCAGTGCTCGCTCCACATCACCGAGTACATGGCCAGCTCGGCGTCCGTCGGCCGGCGACCGAGGATGTCGCGGATGCGCTGGTACTCGTCGTCCTTCAGGCCCAGCTCACGGTACGGCTGCGCGTTGTCCGGCGTCGCCGTCGCGTGCTCGACCGTGTCGATCAGATGCTCAGTCGTCGTCACGCCGCCACCAGGGAGTCGAGAGCGGACAGGAACAGGCCGAGGCCGTCGTCCGACGGGCCGGTCAGCGCGTCGATCGCGTGCTCCGGGTGCGGCATCAGGCCCACCACGCGCCCGTTGGCGCTGGTGATGCCGGCGATGTCGTTGAGCGCGCCGTTGGGGTTGCCGCCGACGTAGCGGAATGCCACCCGGCCCTCGCCCTCCAGCTCGTCGATGACGTGCTGGTCGGCCACGTAGCAGCCCTCGCCCGACTTCAGCGGGATGAGGATCTCCGCGCCCTGGTCGAACCGGCTGGTCCAGGCCGAGGACGTGTTGTCCACCCGCAGCCACTGGTCGCGGCAGACGAAGTGCAGGCCCTTGTTGCGGATCAGCACGCCCGGCAGCAGGCCCGCCTCGCACAGGATCTGGAAGCCGTTGCAGATGCCCAGCACCGGCAGCCCCTTGGCGGCGGCCGCGATGACCTCCGACATCACCGGCGCGAACCGGGCGATCGCGCCCGCCCGCAGGTAGTCGCCGTAGGAGAAGCCGCCCGGCACCACCACCGCGTCCACGCCCTTGAGGTCGGCGTCCGCGTGCCACAGCGCCACCGACTGCGCGCCCGACCGGTCCACCGCCCGGGCCGCGTCCACGTCGTCCAGCGTGCCGGGGAAGGTGATGACCCCGATGCGCGCGGTCACGACTCCACCCGCCGCACGACCCAGTCCTCGACGACCGGGTTGGCGAGGAAGGTCTCGGCGATCTTGGCGAGGGTGGCGTCGTCGACCGAGTCGTCGACGTCCAGTTCGAAGTGCTTGCCTTGGCGGACGCTGCCGATGCCGTCGAAACCGAGACGGGGCAGCGCGTTGGCCACCGCCTGACCCTGCGGGTCGAGGATTTCGGGCTTGGGCATGACGTCGACGACGACTCGGGCCACTGAGGATGCTCCCGGTGTGGAAGGGTCGCGGTACCGCCAAAGCCTACCTGACCTGGGTGAAGTCGATGGACACCCGCCGAACGCCGGGTGAACGCGAGCACCGGTTTCACGCCGTCGTGACCGGGTTTGTCCAGGTCGATGATTTCCGTCACGCCCGGCCCGGCCCGCCTCGGGCGTTCGCCCAGCGCGAGAGCGGTGGCGGCGGGCCGGCGGCCGGTCGAGGGTGTGAGCCATGCGACTACTGGTTCTGGGTGGGACGGTGTTCCTCGGCCACGCGGTGGCGGCGGAGGCGCTGGGCAGGGGTCACGAGGTGGTCTGTGTGGCCCGGGGAACGAGCGGGGACGTGCCGGCGGGGGCGCGGCTGCTGAAGCTGGACCGCGACGACCCGGAGGCGCTGGCGCCGCTGGCGGACGAGCGGTTCGACGCGGTGGTGGACGTGGCGACCATCTCCTACCCGTGGGTCCGCGACGCGGTGCGGGTGCTGGGGCCGAACGCGGGCCACTGGACGTTCGTGTCCTCGATCAACGTGTATGCCGACACGAAGACGCCGGGGCAGACGGTGGGGGCGCCGCTGCTGGAGCCGAGGCAGGAGGACGGGTCGACGCCGGCGGCGGACCCGGACCTGTACGGCGCGGTGAAGGTGGCCAGCGAGAACGAGGTGCTGGCGCACCTGGCCGACCGGGCGCTGGTCGTGCGGTCGGGTCTGATCACCGGCCCGGGTGACCGCAGCGACCGGTTCGGGTACTGGCCGGGGCGGTTCGCGCGGGGCGGCCGGGTGCTGGCGCCGGCGGCCGAGGGGCAGCTCACCCAGCACGTGGACGTCCGCGACCTGGCGTCGTGGTTCGTGGACGCGGGCGAGCAGGGCATCGCCGGCGTGTACGACGGCATCGGGCCGGCCCGGCCGCTCACCGAACTCCTCGACGAGATCAGGGAAGTCGTCGCGCCGGCCGACACCGAGATCGTGTGGGCGAGCGAGGAACAGTTGCGGGACAACGAGGTCGGCTACTGGGCGGGCCCGAAGTCGCTGCCGCTGTGGGTGCCGCCGGAGGACTACGGCTTCACGGCGCACGACGCGGAGCCGGCCATCGCGGCGGGGCTGAAGATCCGGTCGTTCGCCGACGCGGTGCGCGGCGCGCTGGCGGTGGAGGACGAGCTGGGCTTCGACCGGGAACGCAGGGCTGGCCTCACCGCCGCACAGGAAACCGAGGTGCTGGACCGGCTCCAGGCATAGGGTGGAGGCACACGTAGCGAAGGAGCCATCGATGCAAATCGTCCACTTCGGACACGCATGCGTGCTGCTCGACACGGGCTCGGCGCGGCTGCTGATCGACCCGGGCACGCTCGCCACCGGCTTCGAGCAGACCGAGGGCCTGGACGCGGTGCTGATCACCCACCAGCACTTCGACCACCTCGACCGGGACCGGCTGCCGGCGCTGCTCGCGGCCAATCCGGGCGCGAAACTCGTGGTGGACCCGGACTCCGCGGGCATCGTCAAGGAGTTGGGCCTCGAGCACACCGTCGCGAACGCCGGCGACAAGCTGACGCTGGCCGGCGCCACCGTCGACGTGATCGGCGGCCAGCACGCCAGCATCTACGGCGACCTGCCCGGCATCACCAACGTCGGCTACCTGGTCGACGGCGGCGCGTTCCTGCACCCCGGCGACTCGTTCGCGCGGCCGGCGGGGGACGTGGACGTGCTGGGCGTGCCGGAGTCGGCGCCGTGGCTGAAGCTGGCCGAGGTACTCGACTACGTCAAGGCGGTCAAGCCGCGCGTGGGCGTGCCGATCCACGAGGGGCTGCACAACGACCTCGGCCACATGCTCGCGGAGAACTGGCTCAACCAGACCAAGCCCGAGGGCACCGAGATCGTGCGGCTAGCTCACGGCGAGGCGACGAAGGTGTAGCCCCGCGTAGGTCATCGGTTCGGCGCCGTGGTGCAGGGCGATGTCGATCGCGTCGAGCACCGCCTGCCGCGGCCCGGGCCGGTGCAGGTCGTTGGCGTCCGCCGCGACGCGCACCAGCCCGCCGCGGCGGGCCGCCCGCGCGACGCCGAGCACCAGCGCCCAGCACAGCCACTGCTCGCCGCGCTCGGTGCGGGCCAGCCCGTGCACGCGACCGGGTATCACGGCGCCGCTGAACAGGTCCCGCACCGCCGTCACGTCCGCGCACAGCCGGAAACCGTGGCGGCGCAAGGCGATCAGCGTGCCGTTGGACGCCAGCCAGCGCGGTGGGGCGAAGTAGTCGGTGCGCAGGTCCAGCCGTTCGAGCAGGGCCCGGGCCGCGACCAGGCGCAGGTTCGCCTCGTGCGCGGGCAGCGCGGCGAACTCGGCCTGCCGGCGGATGATGCGGGGCCGGCGGCACGGGTCGAGGTCGTGGTCGATGCCGTGCAGCACGACGGCGTCGCCGCCGGCGGCTCGGCTGCGGACCCACCGCAGTGCGGGCGAGTCCGCCGAGTGCCGGCCCACCCTCGGGGCGACCAGCAGCGACAGCGGCACCCCGCGCGAATCCAGCTCGGCGGCCAGCCCGGTGGCCTGCGCGAGCGTTCGGGCGTTGATGCCGGACAGCGAGACGACCAGCCGGGAGCTCACCCACTAAGTGCGCCGCACCGGCATGGCCCCGGCCTGACGGTGAGGTGACGCGTCGGCGAACCCTGTCAGAACCGTCGGCCGGTGACCTTTTCGTACGCTTCCACGTACTTGGCGCGGGTGGCCGCGACGACGTCGTCGGGCAGCGGCGGGGGCGGCGTGTTGGACTTGCGGTCCCAGCCCGACTCCGGCGAGGTCAGCCAGTCCCGCACGTACTGCTTGTCGTACGAGGGCTGCACGCGGCCGGCCTGATAGCCGTCCAACGGCCAGTAGCGGGACGAGTCCGGCGTGAGGACCTCGTCGCCCAGCACGATCCGGCCGTTCGCGTCGCGGCCGAACTCCAGCTTGGTGTCAGCGAGGATGAGACCCGCCTTCTCCGCGATCTCCGCGCCGCGCTTGTACACGGCGAGCGTGAGGTCCCGCAGCTCGGCGGCGGTTTCCGCGCCGCCGGCGGCCATCTGCTCGAAGGTGATGTTCTCGTCGTGCTCGCCCAGCGGCGCCTTGGTGGCCGGCGTGAAGATCGGCTCGGCCAGCCGGGACGACTCGACCAGGCCGGCCGGCAGCCGCACACCGCAGACCGCGCCGGTGTTGTTGTAGTCGATCAACCCCGAGCCGGTGAGGTAGCCCCGGGCCACGCACTCGAACTCGATCATCTTCAGGCTGCGCACCAGCAGCGCCCGGCCACGCACCTCGGCGGGGATCCGGGGGTCGTCGTCGGAGACGAGATGGTTGGGCACGATGTCGCCCAGCGCCTCGAACCAGAACACGCTCATCGCCGTGAGCACCGCGCCCTTGTCCGGGATCTCGGTGGGCAGCACCCAGTCGTAGGCGGAGATCCGGTCGGACGCGACCAGCAGCAGCAGCTCGTCGTCAACCCGGTAGAGCTCGCGGACCTTGCCGGCGGCGATCTGCGCGTAGTCAGTGAGAGCGGGCACGACGGGCAGCCTACGTGTTCGGTCACCCGGCCGTTCGAGTGAACCCGGCGAGAGCGGCGAAACGGCCCTCCGGCGATGGCGTATTCACCCCGCATGACCGCGCGACTCCCGGACGGCAGGGTGCCGCGTGGTTTCCGTCCCGACGGCATGGTCCGCACGACCGGCTGGCTCCAGGTCGGCCGCGTCCCGATCAGCACCGGGATCTGGCCGGCGGCGGCCTTCGGCCTGATGGCGCTGCCGTTCGACGTGCCGTGGCTGCCGTTTCCGTGCGCCGCAGCGGGTTTCGCGCTGTGGCAGGTGTGGATCCGTTACGTGCAGCCGTCTTCACCGGCCGTGAACCTGGATTCCGTGCCCGCTTCGGACCTCCGACCCGGTGACTGGTTTCGCCCGTACGGCGGCATCGGGCCGGCCGCGCAGGTCGCCGAGACGCGGCCGGCCCCGGACGACCTGCTGCACGTCTCGCTGCGCGGCGGCCGCGAGCTGACGCTGTCGCCGGACTACCGGGTCAGGCGGGTTCGCCTGCGAAGCTAGACACGTCCGCCCAGCGGCCGACCGTCACGGCGTCGCCGACGGAGATCGTGCCGGGCCGCAGCACGACCGCCTTCATGCCGAACGTGACCCCGCCGCCGGGGTCGCGCCGGTACTGGGCCAGCGAGCGGATCGGCTCCGGGCCGGCGCGGCGGCCGGTGGCCTGGTCGACCATCGGCACCGCGCAGCGCACGCAGATCTTGGCGTAGCCGAACTCGGCGTCGCCGATGGCCATCCGGCGCACCCGGTCCTCGGTGTGCGGCTCCGGCCAGCCGCTGATCACGATGTTCGGCCGGAACCGGTTCATCGGCACCGGCTCCGCGCCCTTGTCCAGGATCCGCCCGTTCAGGCCGTCCAGGGACGCCAGCGAGGTCACCAGCAGCGCGTGCGCGTCGGCGAAACCGGTCAGCCCCTCGTGCTCGCCGGTGGACGGCCGGACGTGCTCCGGCGGCAGGCCGACCAGTCGGGACGGCTCGCCGAGGACCTCGCTGAACCAGTCCGCGGCCGCCTGCCCCTGGTCGACGCCGACGCCGTCCCAGTTGTGCACGCGAACCGGCCGGCGCTGACCGTCCGGCACGACGTCGAGCACCAGGTCCTCGATGTCCGGGGCCGACACCCGCAGTCGGCCGTCGACGACCGAGGGCCGCACCACGGCCAGCTTCGGCTCGTTGCGTTGGCTGCGGAACACACCGTCGCCGTCGACGACCATCCACGCCCGGTCGTGCCGCAGTCCCGTCGGCGTCACCTCGGTGGTCGGCGTCGTCGTGCCGGCGCAGCCCTTGATCGGGTAGCTGACCAGGGTCGAGACCTGGACGCTCACAGGATCGGCTCCGGCACGTAGCCGGCGGCGTCCGGGAACCGCTCCAGCGTCTTCGCGATCTCCGCGGCCACCGCGTCGACCTGGGCCCCGGCCACGCCGGTGAACGACAGCCGGTCCGCGAGCAGCTCGTCGAGCTGGGCCCGGTCCAGCGGGATGCGCTCGTCGGCGGCCAGCCGGTCCAGCAGGTCGTTGCGCTCCGCGCCCTGCTCCCGCATGGCCAGCGCCACCGCGACGGCGTTCTCCTTGATCGCCTCGTGCGCGGTCTCCCGACCGACGCCGGCCCGCACCGACGCCATCAGCACCTTGGTCGTGGCCAGGAACGGCAGGTAGCGGTCCAGCTCGCGGGCCACCACCGCCGGGTAGGCGCCGAACTCGTCCAGCACCGTCAGCATCGTCTCCAGCAGGCCGTCCAGCGCGAAGAACGCGTCCGGCAGGGCGACCCGGCGCACCACCGAGCAGGACACGTCGCCCTCGTTCCACTGGTCGCCGGCCAGCTCGCCGGTCATCGACAGGTAGCCGCGCAGGATCACGGCCAGGCCGTTGACCCGCTCGCAGGACCGGGTGTTCATCTTGTGCGGCATCGCGCTGGAGCCGACCTGGCCCGGCTTGAAGCCCTCGGTGACCAGCTCGTGCCCGGCCATCAGCCGGATCGTCTTGGCCAGGCTCGACGGCGCCGCCGCCAGCTGCACCAGCGCGGACAGCACGTCGAAGTCCAGCGACCGCGGATACACCTGGCCGACGCTGGTCAGCACCCGGCGGAAGCCCAGGAACTCGGCCACCCGGTGCTCCAGCTCGGACAGCTTCGCCGCGTCCCCGCCGAGCAGGTCCAGCATGTCCTGGGCGGTGCCGACCGGGCCCTTCACGCCGCGCAGCGGGTACCGCTCGACCAGGTCCTCCAGCCGCCCGAACGCCACGTGCAGCTCGTCGGCCGCCGTCGCGAACCGCTTGCCCAGGGTGGTGGCCTGCGCGGCCACGTTGTGCGAGCGGCCGGCCATCACCAGGTCGGCGTGCTCGACCGCGAGCCGGGCCAGCCGGGACAGCACGGCGGCCACCTTGCCCCGGATGAACTCCAGCGACTGCCGGATCTGCAGCTGCTCGACGTTCTCGGTGAGGTCGCGGGAGGTCATGCCCTTGTGCACCTGCTCGTGGCCGGCCAGGGCGTTGAACTCCTCGATGCGGGCCTTCACGTCGTGCCGGGTGACCCGCTCGCGCTCGGCGATGGAGGCCAGGTCCACCTGCTCCAGCACCCGCTCGTAGTCGGCGACCGCGCCCGCGGGCACGTCGATGCCCAGCTCCGCCTGCGCCTTGAGCACGGCCAGCCACAGCCGCCGCTCCAGCACGACCTTGTGTTCCGGCGACCAGAGGCCGACCAGCTGGGCCGACGCGTAGCGGCCGGCGAGCACGTTGGGGATGAGCGGCTTCGACGTCACGTGGACTGAGTTTAATGCCGCCCGTTCCGGGCGGGGCGAGGCTGCTCCAAAGCCGGTCTCTTCGCCTTGGCCGGAAAAATCGCTGAACAGACGCGATTTTCCCGGCCCGCGGCTCCAGAGACCGGCGCAGCCTCGCGATATCCGGCGATCAATCGCTGCCCGGTTGCCGAAGGTCCGGCATGACCGACAACAACATGCGCCGGGCCGCCGCCCGGGGGTCGGGGTGCAACTCGATCAGGGCGTTCACCACGGCCCCGTCCACCACCGAGATCAGCTGGTTGACCCGCTCGGCGTCCATCCGGAAGCCGCCCGCGGTGAGGATGTCCAGCAGCAGCTGCTGCAGCTCCGTGCCCAGCCGGCGCATCAGCGGCCGCAGGTAGGGCCGGCGGCCGGTGCCGACCAGCCGCTCGTAGCGCAGCATCACGGCCTGGCTGTCACTGTCCTTGACCAACAGGTCCAGCGCGAACTCGATGACGTCCATCGGCTCGCCGGCCAGCAGCTTGGCCAGCCGCTCCCGGCCGGCGTCCAGCTCGGCCCGGCCGTTGTACTCCACGGCCGCCTCGACCAGCTCGTCCAGCGAGTCGAAGTAGTACGTGGTCGAGGCCAGCGGCAGGCCGGCCCGCTCGGCCACGGCCCGGTGCCGGACGGCGTCGAAGCCGCCCTCGGTGAGCAGTGCCGCGGCCGCGGCGACCAGTTCCTGGCGGCGGCGCTCCCCCTTGGGGGTGCTGGCGGCGGTCATGCCCAGCGATGGTGCCAGTGCTCAGTAGCGCGCCGCGAGCCGGGCCGCGATGTCGCCCAGCTGGTTCACGTACGGGCCGGTCGGCGAGCCGTTCATCGGCAGGCTGGCCAGGGTCAGCGCGCCGCCGTTGCGGGTCTTCACCGTCACCGAGTTGCCCTTGGCCACGCGGACCGCCGGCTTGGCGCCGGTGCCCGGGTCGTTCGGCACGGACGGCGGCACCAGCACCAGTTCGAGCTTGCCCGAGTTGGAGCCGTCGGTGAGCTGGAACAACACGCCGGTCGAGCCGGTCGGGCAGCCGACGTCGGCGGCCATCGGCTCGGTGCCGGTGATGATCGGCAGCTCCGTCACCAGCGCGGCGGCCAGGCCCTGGTCGGGCGGCCCGCAGGTGACCCCGCCTCCGACGTCCGGGCTGTTCGGCGCGGCCTTGCCGCCGCCGGGGCCGGCGTCGTTGGTGTTGAAGTTCGGGTTCAACGACATCGGCGAGGTCGCGTTCGGCGACGCCGGTCCGTCCGCGGACACCGTGCTCGACTCGCTGCCACCGAACGGCCTGGTCAGCACCAGGGCGCCGCCGATCAGCAGCACGCCGACCGCGACGCCGGCGCCGGTCTGCAAGCGCTTGCGGGCCCGCGCGGTCGCCCGTGCCGACGCGACCACGACGTCATGGGTGTCGAAGGACGGCGGCGGCACGTCGCCGACCGCGTCACGGAACTTCTCGGCTAGCTGCTTGTCATCCATCCGTTCATCCACCTCCCCGTCACGCTCACGTCGCCGGCCGCAGGTCGTCCAGGACGTCCCCCAGCTCCGCCCGCAGCGTCTCGAGGCCCCGCGCGGTCTGGGACTTCACGGTGCCCTCGGTGCACTTCAGGACCTTCGCCGCCGCGGCGACGTCCAGTCCCTCCAGGAACCGCAGCACCAGCACCGCCCGCTGGCGCGGGGGCACCTTGCGCAACCCGTCGAGCAGCACGTGCCTGGTGGCGACCGCGTCGCCGACCTCGGTCGCCGCCGTCGGGGTGTCGGGCAGCTGGTCGGTGAACCGCTCCCGGCGCCACGGCCGGCGCGACTCGTCGATCACCGCGCGCACCACCGTCCGGCGGACATAGGCGTCCAGGGCCTCCCTGTCCCTGATCTTGTGCCACCTGCGGTGCAGCGCGACGAACGCGGTCTGGGCAAGATCGTCCGCGCGGTGCCAGTCGCCGCACATCAGGTACGCGGTCCGGCGCACGGCATCGCGCCGGGCCGCGAAGTACTCCGCGAACTCCTGCTCGTCGCGCTGGTCCACGCGGGCTCTCTCTGCTCTTCGTGTCGACACCTACCGGACGGAAAGGTCGGCCCATACGGTTGCACGCCGCCCGTGACGTCCGCCATACGGGTGGGTGCAGGTCCCCCATACCCGATGTGGTGTGATCCGACCGTGACCCAGCAGCCGCTGCTCGACTTCCGCTCGGACACCGTGACCAAGCCGGACGAGGCGATGCGCGCCGCGATGGCCTCCGCCGAGGTGGCCGATGACGTGCTCGAACACGACCCCACGATGCGCGCGCTCGAGGAACGGGTGGCCGGGCTGCTCAACACCGAGGCCGCGCTGTGGGTGCCCAGCGGCAGCATGGGCAATCTGATCGCGCTGTTCCTGCACCTGCGCCGGGGCGACCGGTTCCTGGCCGCGCACTCCTCGCACGTGCTGGACAACGAGCTCGGCACCGCCGCCTGGATCGCCGGCGGCATGCCGTACCCGATGGACTGGGACGCCGGCCCCGGCCGGATGTCCGCCGCGGCCATCCACGACATCGCCGGCAGCGAGCCGAGCTATCACGGCCTGAACACCACGCTGCTGTCGCTGGAGAACACCCACAACGCCGCCGGCGGCACCGTGATGCCGTTGGAGGCGCACATGCAGCTCGTCGCCGCCGCGCGGGAATGCCGGCTGCGCGTGCATCTCGACGGCGCACGGCTGTGGAACGCCTCCGTCGCGCTCGGCGTCGCTCCGGCCGAGCTGACCGTCGGCGTGGACACCGTGCAGGTCTGCCTGAGCAAGGGCCTCGGCGCGCCGGTCGGATCCATCGTCGCCGGCACCGAGGAGTTCGTCGTCGAGGCGCGGCGGGTGCGCAAGATGCTCGGCGGCGGCGTGCGGCAGGGTGGCATCCTCGCCGCGGCCGGGCTGGTCGCGCTGGACCGTGTCGACGACCTGGCCGACGACCACGCCAACGCCAAGCTGCTCGCCGAGGGCCTGACCGAGCTCGGCTGGAGCGTGCGGACCCCGGAGACCAACATCGTGCTGGCCGCGGTCCCCGACCTGCGCAACGCCATCAAGATGCTCGGCCGGCTCGGCATCCAGACCGGCCCCATGTCCGGCCAGGTGCGCTTCGTCACGCACCGAGACCTCAGCACCGCCGACGTCAAGGACGCCCTGCACCGAATCGGGAGCGCGAGTTGAACTGGCTGGTCTTCGACTACGGCGGCGTGATCAGCCGGCACACGCAGGCGATTCCGGCGATGGCGGCCCGGGTCGGCGCCGAGGTCACGGCGTTCGAGCCGGGCTACTGGTCCGAGCGCGACGTCTACGACCGCGGCTGCCCGGACATCGACTACTGGCGGGCCGTCTGCGCGCACGTCGGCGTCGACGTGGACGAGCAGCTGTCCGAAGAGCTGACCCGGCTGGACATCGAGGGCTGGCTGCCCACCGACGACAACACCGTGAAGCTGCTCGGCCGGCTCACCGGCATGGGCGCCCGGCTGGCGCTGCTGTCCAACGCCCCCAGCTCCTTCGGCCGGGTCGCCGAGCGCCAGCCGTGGGCCGAGCACTTCACGCACCTGGTGTTCTCCGGCGACCTGTCGCTGGCCAAGCCGGACGCCGAGATCTACGCCGCCCTGTTCGGCAAACTGGGGGCCAGGGCGGCGGACTGCCTGTTCGTCGACGATCGTCAGGCCAATGTGGACGGTGCGCTGGCCGTCGGCATGTCCGCCCACCTGTGGACGTCGGCCGACGACCTGGCCGACACCCTGATCAGGTTCGCGACTTGTTCCTGATCGCGCCGTAGATCGCGGTGGCGACGAACAGGATCCCCCCGATGATGGCGAGCCAGAACAGGCCCTTGAGCAGTGCGCCGAGGACGGTGATCGCGAGCCACGCGATCAGCAGAACGGCGATGATGGCAACGAACACCATGGCAGTCTCCTTCGTCAGCTTGCCTTGAGACCAGCCTGCCACCCGGGTCCGACGGTTGGCGGGTTTTCGGCGCCAGATCAGGGACAGATCAGGGTCGCCCTGAGTGGCTGTCGGGGAGCCAGCCACCGAGGCGGTCCAGGGCCCGTTCCATGTCCAGCATCGAACCGGCGAAGGAGAGCCGGACGAACCGGTCGCCGTGCGCCGGGTCGAAGTCGATGCCGGGCACGATGGCCAGGCCGGTCTCCGCCAGCAGGCGCTTGCACCAGGCCATCGAGTCGTCGGTCAGGTGCGAGACGTCGGCGTACACGTAGAACGCGCCGTCGGCCGGGGCCAGCTTGTCGATGCCCAGCTCGGCCAGGCCCTTCACCAGCAGGTCCCGGTTGGCCCGGTAACGCTGGACATGCGCGTCGACCTCGGCGTACGACTGGGGCGAGAACGCCTCCACCGCCGCGTACTGGCTCGGCGCGGGCGGGCACAGCGTGAAGTTGCCGGTCAGGCGGTCCACCGGCCGGACGAGCTCCGTCGGCGCCAGCATCCAGCCCAGCCGCCAGCCGGTCATCGAGAAGTACTTGGAGAAGCTGTTCACCACGATCGCCTCGCGGGAGGTCCGCCAGGCGCAGTCGAGCGGCTCGCCGTAGCTGATGCCGTGGTAGATCTCGTCGCTGACCAGCCGGACGGCGTTGCGCTCGCACCAGGTCGCCAGTTCGGCCAGTCGATGCGCCTCGAGGACGGTGCCGGTCGGGTTGGCCGGGCTGGCGATGACCAGGCCCTGGATGTCGAGGCCCTCCAGCATCGCCACCGTCGGCTTGAAGTCCACCTCCGGCCCGCACGGCAGGTCCACCACCTCACAATCCAGCGCCGCCAGGATGTTCCGGTACGCCGGATAACCCGGCCGCGGCAGCGCCACCCGGTCGCCGGCGTCGAAGGCGGCCAGGAACGCCGACAGGAAAGCGCCCGACGAGCCGGTCGTCACGATCACCGACTCCGGCGCCACGTCCAGGTCGTAGCGCTTCCGGTAGTGGCCGGCGATGGCTTCCCGCAGCTCCGGGATGCCCAGCTGCTCGGTGTAGCCGAACGGCTGCGTCTCCAGGGCGCGGTGCGCCGCCGCCAGCACCGGGGCCGGCGCGGGCGTGGACGGCTGGCCCGCGGCCAGCGACAGCACGTCACCGTGGGTCCGCTGCCGCTCCGCGGCGGCGGACACCACGTCCATCACGTGAAACGGCGGCACATCCGCGCGCCTGGCGACGACCATGCCGTCAGCTTAATTGGGCCCGTCGCGTCAGTAGCCCTGGTACGCGCCCCCGTGCGACATGGCCCGGATGCCCGGCACGTTGGACACCGAGCCGTAGCGGGCGATCGAGTAGCGGACGCCGGCGATGATGTTGTCCACCGGGTTGTAGATGTCGTCGTGGCCGGGCAGCTTGTGCGCCTGGAACGTCGAGTCGATGCACTGCATGAGGCCCTTGGACGGGTGGCCCGCCTTGGCGTTGGAGTCCCACAGGTTGATCGCGTGCGGGTTGCCGCCGGACTCGTGCTGGATGATCGCCCAGATGTCGTTCTCGCTCATCTTCGAGGTGTCGACGCCGTTCTCCTGGAGGATCTTCATCGCCTCCTCGATCCACTCCTTCACCTGGCCCTGCGGCGCGGGGCCGCCGCCACCGGCCGGCGGGCCGCCGCTGGGGCCGAGGCCACCGCCTCCGCCGCCACCATCGCCGCCTCCGTCGTAACCGCCGCCCCCGCCACCGCCGCCTCCTCCGCCGGAGTGCGAGGCGGGCGGGTTCGCGCCCTGCGTGGTGGTGTTGGCCGGGCCGGGATCCGGCTTCGCCTGCCAGTCGATGGTGCGTCCCGGCGCGGGCACGAAGGACTGCTCGCCCGGCGCCGGCAGCACGGAGAACTTGGACGCGATGAAGGTCGCGCTCTTGAGCTGGTTGAGAGCATTGCTCAACTCGTGGTCGGCCGCGTCGACGGCCTTCTGCACGTCACCCTTGGCCGCGTCGCACAGCGGCTTGATCGCCGCCTCGCGCTCGCCGTCCTTGGGCTGCGGATTCGCCGCGTCCCAGTTGCGGACCTCGCCGAGCAGGCCCTCACAGCGACTGTCCACAGCGGACTTCGCCTGTTCGAGGGCGCCCGCCGCCGCCTCCAGCGCCGCCGCGCCGTTGTTCAGCGCCTCCGACATGGAGGAGCCGGCCTTGGTGAAGTTGCCCATGTAGGCCGTGAAGGCGTCGGCCGAGCCACCCGCCCAGGCGCCGTCCAGCGCGTTCACCGCAGACGTGACGGCCTTGCCCTGGTCGTCGCATTTGGACGCGCTGTCCCGCCAGTGCTTCGCCGTGTCCCGGATCGACTGCGGCTGGGCGTTCTCCACCTTGCGGGCGATGTCGGCGACCTCGCCGCCACCGGGCAAGCCCGCGACGTCGTCGACAGCACTCATGTCGCCGTCAGTCCCCTCGCGTTCTGCTTCTCCTGCTCCTGCAGCGTCGTCTGGATCGAGTCCAGTGAGGACTCCACCTTGCGCAGCAGGTTCTCCGCCGCCTGCAGCTCGCCGTGCACCGCGCCCGCGAAACCGTCGATCGCGCTCGCGAAGCCCGCCGAGGCGTTCAGCTTGCCGAACACGTCCGCGCTGGTCGACGAGCCCTGGAAGCCGTCGCCGACGCCGCCGTACTGCCCGGCCTGCGTGTTCATGGCACTGCGGCAGGCGTCGATCGCGTCGAAGTTGTACTTCGTTGCCGTCACGGTGCCCCCCTTCTCGCGTAACTCTGACGGGCCCGACCGGTCGGTGGTTCCGATTTCAGCCCGACGGGTGATCAGACCTCGTCGAGCAGCTCCCGGAGGCTGGTCGCCAGCCGCTGGTTGTCCGCGGGGGTGATGGTGCTCCACTCCGTGCGGTCCGCGCTGGGTTTCACCAGATGCAGGTAGCGCCCGTTGGGCGTGTCATGGAACGCCACCACCCGGTCCGCCCGCTTCGGCCGTTCCGCGCCCTTCGCCGTCTCCACGCCGAACTGGCCCCGGGTGGTCATGCCCGCCACCATGCCGACCAGGGCCTGGGCCTGGCCCAGCGGCACGCCCTCGTCCGACAACTCCATGACCAGCCGCTGCGGGTCGCCGTGCGCGCGGCCGTCCGCGCCCGTCAGCACCTTCGTCGGCAGGCTCACCGACTGGCCCGGGCCCGGCGGCATGTCGCCCGCCACCGACACCGCCGAGTCCGCGATCGACTCGTCCCGGGTGCGGATCAGCCACACCTCGTCGCCGTCGACCACGCCCATCAGCGCGCTGCCGCCGTTCGACGCCGCCAACAGCGTGATCTTGCGGTCCGGGGCCCAGATGAAGCCGTACACCGCTCGCCTCGGGTAGGCCAGCAGCGCCAGATCGTCCGAGATGTCCGGCGTCGCCCTACCTCGCTCCGCCAGCCCCCGCTGCTCCAGCGAGCGCCACGTCTCCTGGACCAGGCGGGACCGCTCCGTGTGCGTCATCCCCGGGCTCGGCACGTTCAGCGCCACGTGCCGGCGGGGGAAGCGCTCGTTCTCCCACAGGACGTCGAAGTCCAGTCGGGACAGGACCGTCGGCTCCATCGCCGGCTACGCGTCCGGGTCCTCGCCGAGCACCGTCGGCGCCACCAAGCGGTGGTCGCCGAACAGGTCCTCCTCCACCGTGTACTTCCGGTCGTGCTCGCTGTCCTCTTCCTTCTTGCCCTTGCCGCCGGCGGCGCCCGGCTGCATCATCGACGACCCCGCGCGGCCCTGCGGCCCGATCCGCTCCGCCGTCCTCGCCCGCGCCGCCTCTTCCTCGTCGATCGCCCCCGCCGTCGCGCTCGCCTTGCTCGGCGTGTTCCCCTTCTCGCCCGGCGCCGCGTTCGTCCCGCCACCACGGACCATCGCGTTCGGGTTGCCGCTCCGGGCCCCCGCCGCCACCGCGCCCGCGCCGCCCGCCAGCGCCGCCCCGAGGCCCACTTCCTCCGCCAGCAGCCCACTCGCCGCTGCCGCCGCCGGCGGCAACGCCCCCGGCAACCGCCCCGTGCCCGGTCCGACCCCCGTCACGCCACCCGGCCCCGGCACGCCACCCCCAGGAACCCCACCCGGCGGAGCGTATCCACCGCCTCCCGGCACTCCAGTCGCCGAGTAGCCGCCGTAGCCGCCGCCACCTGGGCCCGCGTACCCGCTCGCCGTGCCGCCGTAGCCGCCGACCGAGTTGATCGACGCCCCCTGCACCGGCTGCGCCACCAGCCCGATGTTCGGCGGCGCACTCATCGGCGTCGTGCTGGCGATGGCATCCTGCGAGTTCGACTGATAGGCGTTCAACTGCGCAATAGCCTGATCCCGATCAGCCTGCGCCTGTTCAACCTCTTTGGCATGGTCCGTCTGATACCCGAAGAACCCCGCCACGTTGTCCATGGTCGTCTTGTCGGTATCCGTAGACGGTGCAGGCGCGGTCTTGGCGACTGCGTAGGAATCGCTCTGCGTCGCCAGCCCGGAATTGGCGGTGTCGATGTGGTACTGCGACTGGTCCCCGTAGTTCACGGTCGAGGCCAACTGCTGCTGACCACCCTGGCCGGCCACGCTGTGCCAGTCGATCCCGATCTTTGCCATCTGCGTGGTCAGGATCTGGTTCGTCGCGTCGAGGTCCTGAGCGACGCTGTGCAGCGTGTCGATCGCCGACTGCACAGCCTCATTGCCCGGCCCCTGCTTGAGTTTGTTCACCTGGTCCGCGAGCTGCGCGTTGGAGAACCCGTCGAACCGGATGTCGCCGAGTTTCGGTGCCATGGTCGCCTCCGCTCTAGCTCTTCGTCTGCAAGGTCGCCAACGTCAGGCTGGCCAACTGCTTCGACAGGTCGCACATCTGAGTGTTGCTGAGGTCGCCGGAATGCGGAAGAACACCGGCAAACAACTCTTTTCCGTCGGCGATACTCACTATCGTGTCGCACAGATGCCCGGCGGGCGCGTTCCAATCCTCCCCTTTGGCCACGATCTGAATCGCGGGGAATGATGAAACCGTCACCTGCCTTGCCGTCCAGTTTCCCGTGTAGGCCAACCAGTAGTCGATGCCGCGCTTCGGGTCGAGCCGTACCGTCATCGTGTACTTGACCGGATCGGTGACCTGATACGTGCAACTCGTCGTCGCTCCGGTCTCGCCCCAGCCTGGTCCAGGCGTGCCGCTCGACACCTTCATCTGTGCCATCTGATCCTGGGTGAGCAAGGCGCAGGGGTCGACATTGACGCTCAAGTCCTTGGGACGCGCTGGAATGGACACCGACGATCCAGTCGGTGTGGTGGTCGTGCCGGGGCTCGCCGTACCCGGATCCTGGGTCGTGCATCCGGCCGCAGCGACTCCGACCAGCGCGATCGCCACGCCGACTCGAGTACCGACTCGCACTACTTGGCTCCAAACGCGTCTTTGATCTGGTCCTCGGTGAACCCGTACTGCTGCGCGGCTGTCTTGAGCTGCTCAGCCAGCTTCTCGAGACCGTCGATGTACTGACCGATCCGGTTCGCATACGAGTCGTCGTTGATCAAGAGAATCTTGGACCACTCGTAGGCGGCCGCCTGACTGACGTCGTCGCCACCGATCACACCAGAAAAAAGGTTCTGCAACTTCGGGCGTGTGATCGCGTTCAGCTGGTCGACCTGCTGCTGGATGATCTTGCCCGCTTGCAGCACGGTGTCGTGGTTGACGGTGAGCTGGCCGCCACTGATACCGGCGAACTCGCCGGCGACCGCGCCGAACGGCGCCATGATGGATGCGTTGATGGACGCCAGGTCGGCGCCGACCTGCTTTGCCATGTCACTCATGACCGCCCCCGCACGCTTCGTGACTACTCGGACCCGGTTCGCAGGCTACCAACGATGGTGTGTGCCGTGCCTGAGTTCGACGAAGGCGGGGGCGCGGCGGTTCCTACGGGATGCGGACCTCGCCGTCGGCGGCCTTGAGGGCGATGTCGGAGCGGTGGTGGGAGCCGGTGAGTTCGACGCGGGAGACGAGGGCGTAGGCGGCGTCGCGGGCGGAGGCGAGGTCGGGGCCGGTGCCGACGACGGAGAGGACACGGCCGCCGGAGGAGACGACGGCGCCGTCGTCACGGCGACGGGTGCCGGCGTGCAGGACGCCGTCGAGCTCGGCACCGGTGATGACATCGCCGGTGCGGGGCCGGCCGGGGTAGCCCTCGGCGGCGATGACAACGGTGACGGCGGCGCCGTCCTCCCACTCGAGCGGCGGGTGGTCGGCGAGCCGGCCCTCGGCGGCGGCCAGGAAGAGGCCGGCGAGAGGGGTCTTGAGCAGCGCCAGCACGGCCTGGGTCTCGGGGTCGCCGAACCGGCAGTTGAACTCGATGACCTGGGGGCCGTCGGAGGTCAACGCCAAGCCGCAGTACAGGAGCCCGGAGAAGGGGGTGCCGCGGGAGGCGAGCTCGTCGACGACGGGCTGCACGACGCGGGCGACGACGTCGTCGACGAGGCCGGCCGGGGCCCACGGCAGCGGGCTGTAAGCGCCCATGCCGCCGGTGTTGGGGCCGGCGTCGTTGTCGCCGACCCGCTTGAAGTCCTGGGCGGGCAGCAGCGGCACGACGGTGGCGCCGTCGACGACACAGAACAAGGAGGCCTCGGGACCGTCGAGGAAGGACTCGAGCAGGACGGGGTGCCCGCCGTCGAGCAGGTGCATGGCGTGCGCCCGGGCGACGTCGTAGTCCTTGGTGACGACAACGCCCTTGCCGGCGGCGAGCCCGTCGTCCTTGACGACCCAGGTGGGCCCGAACCGGTGCAGCGCGGCGTCGAGCCGGGCGGGCGTGTCGACGATCTCGCTTCGCGCGGTGGGCACGCCGGCGGCCTGCATGACGTCCTTGGCGAACGCCTTGGATCCCTCGATCCGGGCGGCCTCCTTGGACGGCCCGAAGCACGGGATGCCGGCGTCGCGCACGGGGTCGGCGGCGCCGGCGACGAGCGGCACCTCGGGCCCGATCACGACGAGGTCGGCGTTCCATTCCTTGGCCAGGGCGGCGACCGAGCCGGGGTCGGCGAGGTCGACGCCGTACGTCTCGGACACGGCCGAGGTGCCGGCGTTGCCAGGGGCGCAGGCCAACGCGGTCACGGCGGGGTCTTTGGACAACGCCAGCAACAGGGCATGCTCCCGGGCACCAGACCCGATGACGAGGACGCGCACGACCGAACAGCGTACAGGTGCTGGTTCAGACGAGTCGGTCGTCCACGAAACACCACCGCCACGACTCGCCGGGTTCGAGCGAGCGCATCACCGGATGCCCGGTGTCGGCGTGGTGCGCGGAGGCGTGCCGCCGCGGGCTGGAGTCGCAGCACCCGACGTGCCCGCACGTCAGGCACAGTCGCAGGTGGACCCACCGGCGCTCGCCGGCGGCGAGGCAGTCCTGGCAACCTGCCGAAGTCTGCGGGACCGCGGCCTCGTCGGGCACGTGTACGCAGGCCATCTTGAATACCCTTTCCCCTCGTGCAAGGCGTCGAGATTCTCCTGTTGCTGGCCGGGTCGCTGGCGGTGACGGCGGTCGCCCGCCGGCTGGACTGGCCGGCCCCGCTGCTGCTGGTGGCGGTCGGCCTGGCGGTGTCGTTCGTGCCGGGCATGCCGTCGTTCCGGCTGGAGCCGGAGCTGGTGCTGGTGATCGTGCTGCCGCCGCTGCTCTACTCCTCCGCCCTGGACTCCTCGTACGTCAACATCCGCCGCAACATCCGGCCGATCGGGCTGCTGGCGATCGGCCTGGTGCTGGCGACCACGCTAGGCGTGGGACTGGTCGCGCATCTGGCGATCCCGGCGCTTTCGTTGCCCGCGTCACTCGTACTTGGTGCGATCGTGGCGCCGCCGGACGCGGTGGCGGCGGTGGCGATCGGCCGCAAGCTGGGCCTGCCGCGCCGGATCATGACCCTGCTGACGGGCGAGAGCCTGGTCAACGACGCGACGGCGCTGACGGCGTACAAGGTGGCGGTCGCGGCGGCGACCGGCGCGGCGATGTCCTGGGGTTCGGGCATCCTGACGTTCCTGCTGGCGTCGGTGGGCGGCACGCTGATCGGCTACCTGATCGGCGTGGTGGTGCACTGGATCCGGTTGCGGCTGCACGACAGCGTGCTGGAGAGCGGCCTGGGCATGCTGGTGCCGTTCGGCGCTTACCTGATCGGGGAGGCGGCGTACACCTCGGGCGTGCTGGCGGTCGTCGCGGCCGGCTTGTACCTGGGGCACAACGCGCCGCGGGCGGGCTACGCGACCCGGTTGCAGGAGACGGCGGTCTGGCGCGCGGTGGACATGCTGCTGGAGTCCTGGGTGTTCGCGTTGATCGGCCTGCAGCTGCGGGTCGTGTTGACGGACAGCGGCGCTACCTGGCCGCTGTTCGGGTCGGCGCTGCTGGTGTTGCTGGCGGCGATCGTGGTGCGGATCCTGTGGGTGTATCCGGGCACGTACGTGCCCCGCCTGTTGTCGGCGAAGATCCGCGAACGGGAGGAGCCGCCGTCGCCACGTGGGGTGTTCATCGTGGCGTGGACGGGAATGCGCGGCGTGGTGTCGCTCGCGGCGGCGTCGGCGCTGCCGCTGGACATGGCCGGCCGCGACGTGATCCTGCTGTGCACGTTCGTGGTGACGGTCGGAACCCTTATGGTGCAAGGACTTTCGCTGCCGGGACTGATCCGGCTGCTGGGCGTGCGGAGCACCGACGAGCACACCGACACGCTGGCCGAGGCGCAGGTGAAGTATCACGCGGCGAAGGCATCGGTGGAGCGCCTCGACCAGGCGACGAGCGAGGGAACGCCGGAACACGTGGTCACGAGGCTGAAGTTGCTCGCCGAGCATCGGGGCAACGCCGCGTGGGAGCGGCTGGGCCGGTCGGACGACGAGATCGGCGAGACCCCGGCGGCCCGCTGGCAGCGGCTGCGCCTGACCATGCTGCTGGCCGAACGCGAGGTGTTCCTCGCCGCCCGCGACGCTCACGAGATCGACGACGAGGTTTTCCGCCGCGTGCAACGGGAACTGGACCTGGAGGAGGCCGCGCTCACCCGCGAGTGAGCGCGACCCCGGGCAGGGTCAGGCGACGTCCAGCACGGCCTTGCCGACGACCTTGCGGCCCAGCAGCGCCTCGATGGCGTCGTCGGCACGGTCCCAGCTGCCGCGGTAGCCGATCTCCACGTCGAGCTGCCCGGCGGCGAGCAGCGACACCAGGTAGGCGAGTTCCTCGCCGATGCCGACGCCCATCATGAACGCCTCCAGGCGCCGCTTCGGGCCGACCGTCGAGTACGGCGGGAACACCGTCGGCTCGCCGGAGGCGGCGCCGATGGACTGCAGTGAGCCGCCCTCCGCGAGCAGCCCGAACAGGGTGGCCGTGTTCGGGCCGCCGGCGTTGTCCAGCACGCCGTGCAGGGGACCCTCGACGCCCTCGACGCCGACGACGACCTCCGCCGCGCCGAGCTTGTCGAGTCCCGCGCCGCGAGCCGCACCGCTGACGGAGGCGATGACGTGGGCACCGGCCCGCGCCGCCAGCTGCACGGCGAAGCGGCCGACGCCGCCGGCCGCGCCGGTGATCAGCACCCGCTTGCCCACCACGGACCCGAGCCGGCGCAGCGCCCGCAGCGCCGTCGCGCCGGCGACCGGGATCGCCGCGGCCGACGCGAAGTCGACGTTGTCGGGCAGCACGGCCAATTCCGTGGTGTCGACGGCGCGCAGCTGGGCCCAGCCACCGTCGCGACCGTAGGTGACGACACGTGAGCCGACGTCGGGTCCGCTGCCGTCGGCGGCGGCCTGTACGACCACACCGGCGGCGTCCCAGCCCTGCACCTCGCCCTCGGGCGAGACGAAACCGCCGGAGGCCTCGCCGTAGTTCACCGAGATCGCCTTGACCTCGACCAGCACCTGGTTGGGCGCCGGGACCGGCTGGGCGACCTCACCGAACCGGAACCCGGACGGGGCGGACGGATCCACGAGCAGCGCGCGCATCACAACTCCTGTAGTTCGACTGTCGTCGGACTAAGCCAACCCCCCGCGCGCCCACCGTATTTCCTACAGCGCCGGCACCAGCTCGCGTGATGCGGACTTCGGCAGGTCAGCATCGATCAAGCCGCGCCGTACGAGCTCCGGTCGCACGCCCTCGCCGAACCAGTAGGCCTCCTCCAGGTGCGGGTAGCCGGAGAAGATGAACTCGGTGACGCCGAGCGAGTGGTACTCCTCGATCCGATCGGCCACTTCCTGGTGGCTGCCGACGAGTGCGGTGCCCGCGCCGCCACGGACCAGCCCGATGCCGGCCCACAGGTTCGGGTAGATCTCCAGTTTGTCCAGCCGGCCGCCGTGCAGGGCGACCATGCGCTGCTGCCCGACGGACTGGCTGGCGCCCAGCTGCGCCTGCGCCTTGGCCAGCGAGGCCGGGTCGATCGCCTCGACGAGCCGGTCCGCCTCGGCCCACGCCTCGCGCGAGCTGTCCCGGCTGATCGTGTGCAACCGGATGCCGAACCGCAGCGTGCGGCCTCCTGCCTCGGCCAACTCCCGCACCCGGGCGATCTTCTCCGCGACCTGCGCCGGCGGCTCACCCCAGGTCAGGTACACGTCGACGTGCCGCGCCGCGACCGGCAGGGCCGCGTCGGAGGACCCGCCGAAGTAGATCTGCGGCAGCGGGTCCGGCGGTGTGGGCACCAGCCCGCCGGCGATCTTGAGGTGTTGGCCGTCGAAGTCGACCGGGGCGCCGCTCCACAGCTTGCGCACGATGGTCAGGAACTCGTCGGTACGGGCGTAGCGCTGGTCGTGCTCAAGCCAGTCGCCGAAGCGCTGCTGCTCGACGGCGTCGCCGCCGGTGACCACGTTGAGCAGCAGCCGGCCGCGCGAGATGCGCTGGTAGGTGGCGGCCATCTGGGCGGCGAGCGTCGGCGACACGGTGCCGGGCCGGAAGGCCACGAGGAACTTCAGCCGCTCGGTCTGCGCGATCAACGCGGCCGTCGTCAGCCACGCGTCCTCGCACCAGGTGCCGGTCGGTGTCAGCACGCCTTCGAAGCCAAGCTGCTCAGCGGCCCGGGCGATCTGCGCCAGGTAGTCGATGTCCGGGCCGCGCTGGGCCGGCGCGCCCGCCTCCTGCGAGCCGTGGAACCGGTCGACGATGGTGCGGCCGTCGCCCGAGGTGGGCAGGAACCAGTGCAGGACAACGCTCATCGTCAGCTCCCCGTGCTCTCGTACTGCTTGTCGACGAAGTCTGCGAACGTCAGCTTCGTGGGAATCACCTTCGCCGCGGTGAACGAGTCGGCGAGTTGCTGCTCGGAGGCGATCACCTTGTCGTCCAACGGGATCGGCAGCGTGGCCCCGTCGTTCACGGACGCCTTGGCGACGGCCGGGTCCAGCCCGGTGACCTTCGACCACGACGCGGCCCACTCGTCCTTGTGCGTGCCGGACCACTTCTGTGCCTTGGCCAGCCGCGCCAGGTAGTCCTTGATCGCGCTCACCTTGGCCGAGTCACCCAGCGCTTTGGTGGCGGCCACCTGGAACGAGTAGCCGTTGGCGGTGCCGCTGCTGCCGTTGACGATCGACCGGGCGTGCGCCTGCAGCAGCGCCTGTGAGGTGTACGGGTCCCAGATCGACCAGGCGTCGACCCGATGCTGGGTGAAGGCGGCGTACGCGTCCGAGGGCTGCAGGTAGTCGATCTTCACGTCGGACAGCGCGATGCCGAACTTGTTCAGCACCGACAACAGCTGCGCGTGGGCCGAGCTGCCCTGCGCGACGGCGATGGTCTTTCCCTTGAGCTGCTTGGGGTCCTGGATCGTCGAGTCGCTCGGCACCAGGATCGCGTCGCCAGGGCCGGTGTGCTGGCCGGCCTGCACGATGGTGATCTTGGCGTTGGCCGCGGCGGAGAAGATCGGCGGCGTGTTGCCGACGCCCCCGATGTCGATCGCGCCCGCGTTGGCCGCCTCCAGCAGCGGCGGGCCTGAGGTGAAGGTGGACCACTCAATCTTGTACGGGGTGCCGTCGAGCAGCCCGGCGGCCTGCAGCAACGCCTGCGAGCCGCCCTTCTGGTCGCCGACCCTGAGCACCACCTGACCGGACGCGGCGGATGCGCCGCCGCAGCCGGCGAGCGCCAGCGCCGTCACGGCGAGCAGGGGTAACAGGGCCTTACGCGGCTTCATCGGTGGCAACTCCCAGGTCGGCGAGCACGCGGGCCCGCAGTTCGGTCAGGTCGGCATGCCGGCGCGGCCGGCCGGCGGGCGGCGTGTGCTCGGCGACGATCCGGCCTTCGTGCAGCACGAGGACCCGGTCGGCGAGCACGAGCGCCTCGTCGATGTCGTGGGTGACCAGCAGCACCGACGGGCGGTGCCGCTGCCACAGGTCGTCGACCAGCCGGTGCATGGCCAGCCGGGTCAGCGCGTCCAGCGCGCCGAACGGCTCGTCGAGCAGCAGCAGGTCGGGTTCGCGGACCAGTGCCCGGGCGAGGGAGACGCGCTGCGCCTCACCGCCGGACAGCGTCAGCGGCCACGCCTGCGCGTGGTCGGTGAGCTGCACCTCCGACAGCGCCTTCTCGGCGACCTCGCGGCCGTCGACTCCGTGCAGGCCAAGGGAAACGTTGCGCCAGACCCGCCGCCACGGCAGCAGCCGCGGCTGCTGGAAGGCCACCGACACCGTTCCGTTGACGGCTATCTCGCCGTCGGCGTCCCGGTCGATGCCGGCCAGCACCCGCAGCAGCGTCGACTTGCCGGAACCGCTACGCCCCAACAGGGCGACGAATTCTCCTTGACGGACAACGAGATCCAGGTCATCCAGCACGCGACGCGGACCGAACTGGCGGACCAGGCCGCGCACGGTCACCGTGTGTTGCGCCATCTGAGCGCCTTCCTCTCCAGCGCGCGGACGAGCGCGTCGGTCAGCAGGCCCAGCCCCGCGTACACGACGAGGCCGACCACGACCTGGTCCGTGCGCAGGAAGTCCCGGGCGTTGTTGATCAGGTAGCCGAGGCCGGCGTCGGCGTTGATCTGCTCGCCGACGATCAGCGACAGCCAGGCGACGCCGAGGCCCTGCCGCAGTCCGACCAGCGCCTGCGGCAGCGCGGCCGGCAGCACCACGTGCGCGAGCCGCTCCCAGCGGGTGAAGCCGAGCACCGCGGTCGCTTCCAGCAGCTGCGGGTCGGTGTCCCGGATGCCGGCGTAGACGTTGAGGTACAAGGGAAACGCGAAGCCCAGCGCGACCAGTGCGATCTTGGGCTCCTCGCCGATGCCGAACCAGATGATGAACAGCGGGATCAGGCCGAGGAACGGCAGCGTGCGCAGCATCTGCACGGGCGGGTCGACCAGCACCGCGCCCCAGCGGGACAGGCCGGCGGTGATGCCCAGCGCCAGCGCGATGACCGCGCCGACGGCGACGCCGATCAGCACCCGGCGCAGCGACACCGCGAAGGCGTCGCCGAGCTGCCCGGACGTGGCCAGGTCGAGGCCGGCCGCGAGCACCTTCGCCGGGGAGGCGAGCTTGTCCTCGGGCAGGATGCCGGTGCCGCTGGCGACCTGCCAGACCAGCAGCAGGGCGACCGGGCTGAGCCAGCGCCAGGCACCGGACAGCGGGCGGCGGCGGAATTTGCGGGTTGGGATGGCGGCGACCGACGGCGCGTCGTGCGTGCGGTCGGCGGCCAGGACGGGAATCGACACGATTCCTCCGACGGGTGGTGGGCGCGCGAAGGTGAGGCTTTCTCAGCCGATGGAACGGTGCGGGAGGAAGTCAGCGGACCGGACAGACCGCACTGGCCTGCCGGCGGAGGTCCACGTGGATACGTGCGACCAGTCGTTCACCCATGCGTGGGAGTCTTGGCGAGCCGCCGACGGCGTGTCAACGCTGGTCGGCGGCGCTCCCGGATCCTGGGAGTCCGTCGGAGAGGGAGGTTTTCGGATGCACGGAGCCCAGTTGCTGCTCCTGGTCGTCGGCTCGATCGCGGTGACGGCGGTCGCCCGCCGGCGGGACCTGCCGGCCCCGCTGCTGCTGGTGGTGGTCGGGTTGGCGATCTCGTTCCTGCCCGGCGCCGACGACTACCAACTGGACCCGCACATCCTGCTCGGCGTGGTGCTGCCGCCGCTGCTGTACTCGGCGTCGCTGGACAGCTCGTACCTGAGCTTCAAGGCCGTGGCCGGGCCGATCATCCAGCTCGGCGTGGTGCTGGTGGTGATCACCGCGTTCGTCGTCGGGCTGATCGCGCACCTGCTGATGCCCGAGCTGCCGTGGGAGGTCGCGCTGCTGCTCGGGGCGGTCGTCGCGCCGCCGGACGCCGTCGCCGCCGTGGCCATCGGCCGCAAGCTCGGGCTGCCCCGGGGCGCGATGACCGTGCTCACCGGGGAATCACTGGTCAACGACGCGTCCGCGCTGACCCTGTACAAGGTCGCCCTGGCCGGCATCGCCGGCGCCAGCACCGGCTTGTTCGCCCAGCTGTCGACGTTCGCCATCGCGGTGGTGGTCGGCATCGCCGTCGGCCTCGTCATCGGCGTCGTCGCCCACTTCGCGCGTACCCATCTGGACGACACCGTGATGGAATCCGTGCTGGGGCTGGTGGTTCCGTTCGCGTGCTACCTGGTGGCCGAGGAGCTGCACGGCTCCGGCGTGCTCGCCGTCGTCGCCGCCGGCCTGTACCTCGGGCACAACTCCCCGAAGGCCGGCTATGCCACCCGGCTGCAGGAGCAGTCCGTCTGGACCACTGTGGACGTTCTGCTGGAGTCGTTGGTGTTCGGCCTGATCGGTCTCGAACTTCCGTTCGTGCTGAAGGGAATCTCCGATTTCTCCGTGCTGCCGGCCGCGCTCGCCCTGCTCGGCGTCGCCATCGTCGTGCGGATCGTGTTCGTCTTCGGCCGCAACGCTTTGCTGCGGATGACCCGCCGCCGACGCCGGCCGTCCTGGCGGATCAGCGCCGTTCTGTCATGGACCGGGATGCGAGGCGTCGTCACCCTCGCCGCGGCCGCCGGCATCCCCGATTCCACCCCGGGCTGGGCCTACATCCAGTTCGCCGCGTTTGTCGTCACGGTCGGAACCCTGCTGCTGCAAGGCATCTCGCTGCCGTGGCTGATCCGGGCGCTGAAGATCCAGCAGCCCGAGGACACCACCCAGGAGCAGCGGGCCCGCAAGGTCGCCGCCAAGGCCGCGAAGGCCATGCTGTCCGAGCTGGTGCCGGCCGAGATCCCCGTCGAACAGCGGAAGATGTTCAGCCAGCGGATGCACGCCATGATGCAGGCCCGCGACCGGATCATCGAGCAGGACCCGTCCCAGGAGGGCGCGATCACCCGTGTCCGCCGGGAAATGCTGTCCAGGCAACGGGAAGTCCTCGTCGCCGAGCGCTCGGCGGGCCGGCTGGACGACGAGGTCATGCGCAAGGTGATGCGCGAACTCGACCTCGAAGAAGCCATGCTCACCGGCACGTGGAGGTCACGCCTGTGACCCCCACGTGCCGGGACGATCAGCTGACGAACTGGTGCCGGACGATGGTCTGGTCGCGGCCGGGGCCGACGCCGATGGCGGAGATGCGCGCGCCGGCGATGGACTCCAGGTACTCGACGTAGGCGCGGGCGTTGGCGGGGAGCTCCTCGAAGGTGCGGCAGTGGCTGATGTCCTCGAACCAGCCGGGGAGCTCCTCGTACACGGGCACGGCGTGGTGCACGTCGGTCTGGGTCATCGGCATCTCGTCGATCCGCTGGCCGTCCACTTCGTACGCGACGCAGACCGGCACCTTCTCGTGGCCCGACAGCACGTCGAGCTTGGTGAGGAAGTAGTCGGTGATGCCGTTGACCCGCGAGGCGTAGCGGGCGATCACGGCGTCGAACCAGCCGGTGCGGCGGGACCGGCCGGTGGTGACGCCGAACTCGCCGCCGGTCTTGCGCAGCCGCTCGCCCATCTCGTCGTGCAGCTCGGTCGGGAACGGCCCGGAGCCGACGCGGGTGGTGTACGCCTTGAGGATGCCGATCACGGTGGTGATCCGGGTCGGCCCGATGCCGGAGCCGGAGGACGCTCCGCCGGAGGTGGGGTTGGACGAGGTGACGAACGGGTAGGTGCCGTGGTCGACGTCGAGCAGCGTGCCCTGCGACCCCTCCAGCAGCACGTTCTCGCCGCGGTCGAGGGCCTGGTTGAGCAGCAGCCGGGTGTCGGCGATGCGGTGGGCGAACTCGCTGGCGTGCTTGAGCACCCCGTCGACGACCTGCTCGGGGTCGATGGCCTTGCGGTTGTACACCTTGACCAGCAGCTGGTTCTTGAAGTCCAGCGCGGCCTCGACCTTCTGCCGCAGGATCTTCTCGTCGAGCAGGTCCTGCACGCGGACGCCGACGCGGGAGACCTTGTCCTGGTACGCCGGCCCGATGCCGCGGCCGGTGGTGCCGATCTTGGCCTTGCCCAGGTAGCGCTCGCTGACCTTATCGATGGCCACGTGGTAGGGCATGATCAGGTGCGCGTCGGCGGAGATCAGCAGCCGGCTGGTGTCCACGCCGCGGGCCTCCAGCCCGGCCAGCTCGTCCAGCAGCACGCCGGGGTCGACGACAACGCCGTTGCCGATGACGTTGTGCACGCCGGGCGTGAGGATGCCGGAGGGGATCAGGTGCAGCGCGAAGTTCTGGCCGTCGGGGAGCACGACGGTGTGGCCGGCGTTGTTGCCACCCTGGTAGCGGACGACCCACTGGATGCGGTCCCCGAGCAGGTCGGTGGCCTTGCCCTTGCCTTCGTCGCCCCACTGGGCGCCGATGAGGACGATGGCAGGCATGTGAGACTCCCCGTGCTAGTCGACTAAAGGCCGAATGCCGGTGCACGACTGTAGACCAGGAGGTGGCGATGGGTGCACTAGTGCTGGCCTGCGGAAAGGACGCGGGTCACGCTCAGTCACCAGCTCTTGCCGACCGTGACGATGTGGAGCTGCACCGGGTCCCGTCCCGGCCCGGCAAGGACGACGTCGACCACCTGGTCAAGGGCCTGGACGAACGCCGGTTGGTGGTAGTCGGCGGCGATGCCGACCTGGCCGCCGTCACGCTCCGGCTGCTGCGCATGGACAAGCTCAAGGAGGTGACGGTCGGTTACGTGCCGACCGAGTCGGACTCGACGGTCGCCTCGCTGTGGGATCTGCCACTCGACGCCGGCCGGGCGATCGACGTGGCGTTGACCGGCGAGCCGGATCCGGTGCCGCTGATCCGTGACGACAGCGGCGGTGTGCTGGTCGGCCGAGGCGTGATTGGGCCGGTCCGGGGCATGGCCTACTGCGATGAGACCGTGATCCTGCGGGGCCAGGCCAGCCGGATTACCGTCAGTCCGGACCCGGATCGCGGCGCCGGCCTGCTCGTCCAGGTGACGAAGCGGGCGCTGGTGGTCAAGCGCACCACGGCCGCTCGCGGCCGGGCCTGCCAGATCGGCTGCGTGCCGGCGGTCGTGCGGCTGGACGGCGTGCCGCACCCGCGCCCGGTGACGAAGTGGACCTGGTACCGCAACACCGACGACCTGCGGCTGGCGAGGGGTTTGCTGTGACGCTCACATCCCTGTTCAAGGCCGGACCCGGCGGCGTGATGACCGACGACGTCGGCGTGATCACCGGTGACCTGGAGCTGCGCACGACGCTGGCGGACGACGGCGCCGTGACGGTGGAGATCCGCTACGAGGGCGCGGACGAGTGGTACCGGCTCGCCGCCGCCGACTGCCGGCTGGCCGATCCCAAGGACCACGAGCCGGTGCACCACGCGCTGCTGGGGGTGCTGAACCGGCCGGAGGGCTGAGGACCCCTCACGGCGGCGGCAGCGCGGACAGCGCGTCGGAGCGGCTGACGCCGCCGGCGACGAGCAGGTCGACGACGATGGACCGGAGCTGGGCGACCATCACCCGCACCGAGAAGTCGTCGGCGGTCAGCAGCTGGTCCGACTCGGCGGCGGCGCTGCGCAGCAAGGCCCTGGTACGCACGGGATCGACGCCACGGGCCAGTTCGTCGCGCAGGGTGTCGACGGCGTTGGCCAGGCCGTCGAGCACGGCGGGCAGCTTGGCCGGCACCTCCTCGCCGTCCCGCAGCCCAGCCAGCGCCCGACGGGCCAGCACACGGGTGTTGCGGACGGCCAGGTCGATCGGCCCGGAGGCGGCGCGGTACCGGTCGAGCTCGCCTCGGTTACGCCAGCGGATGGGGGCGATGGTGGTGACCTCGGCGCTGGTGACGAGGGCGGTCTTGAACTCGTCGATGGCCTTCTGGCTGGCCCGGGCCCGGCTCAGGGCGGCCGCCGCGGCGACGGTGTCCCGCTCCAGCACGGCCGCGCCGATGGCCCGCAGCACGCCGGCCAGTTCGCCGAGCACGACCCGGCCGTGCCGGTGGGCCAGGTTCAGCGGGTTCGGCGGGAACAGGGCGATGGCGATCATCCCCATCGTCCCGCCGATCAGGGCGTCGATCATCCGGTCGAAGCCGCCGGTGGTGGTGGGCGGGGCCAGCGTGGCGATCAGCACGGCCGAGGTGCCCGACTGCAGGGCGATCACTGCCCCGCCGTCGAGCAGCACGGCGGCGGCCATGGCCAGCACCACCACCAGCACGATCTGCCAGGTGCCGGCGCCGATCCGGGAGATCAGCACATCGCCGACACCGACCCCGACGCTGACGCCGACCACCAGCTCGATGACCCGGCGCAGCTTCTGACCCAGTGCCACGCCGATGCAGGTGACCGCGGCCGCGGGCGCGAAGAACGGCTGGGTGTGGCCGACGAGGTCGGTGGCGACCAGCCACGCGCCGCCGGCGGCGATCCCGGCCTGGGCGATGGGCAGGGCCGTGCGCTGCAGCCGCCGGAACCGGCGGCGCAGCTGCGCCCGCAGCCGCTGGAGCACGTCGGGTCAGGCCAGGCCGGTCGCCGCGGGCGCCTGCGGGTCGCTGTCGGCGAGGAAGGTGCGGCAGCGCTCGTACTCCTCGGTCTCGCCGATCTCGCCGGCGGCCTTGGCCAGCGCGGCGAGCGCGCGGAGGAAGCCCTGGTTGGCGCGGTGCGACCACGGCACCGGGCCGAAGCCCTTCCAGCCGTTGCGACGCAGCTGGTCCAGGCCACGGTGATAGCCGGTGCGGGCGTAGGCGTACGCGGTGACGGCGTCTCCGCCGGCCAGCGCGCGCTCGGCGAGCGCCGCCCACGCCTCGCTGAAGTCCGGCGCGGTGCGCGCGACATCGGCCGGGTCGGCGCCGCCCTCCAGCTGGGCCTGCAGCTCAGGACGGTCGGGCAGCAGGGTGGGGCCGGGGCCGAGCAGGTTCTCGTTCAGGCTCATGGCCACATCGTGCCCGACGCCCGGCGCCGGCGAGAATCAGCTCAGCAGCAGGCGGACCAGCACCCCGCCGGTGACCAGCACCAGCGCGGTGACCACAACACCCGCGACGACACGCTTGTTCACTTCTGATCACTCCCGTACTCGGTTAGACCGGTGACATTGCCCACTCCGTCCCGTGCGGGCAACGCGCGTCACCCACTCGATCGGGTGGTATGTGCCTGATCTCGGTTCGGCCGAAACGGTGGAATCGGCACCGAGGAGCGTTCATGCTCTCGAACCATGAGCACGAAGGGCTGGTCCGTGGCGCGCGTGCGCGAGCTGTGGTCGCTGTACTGGACGCGGGGGACCGCGGGCCGGGAGACCCCGGCCGAGCTGGTCTCGATCATGTACGCCTGGTGGTTCGTCGCCCTGGTGCTCAAGCTGCTCGGCGGCTCGTGGGACATCTCGTGGCACTTCTGGACCATCCGCGACAACCTCGCGCCGCCGCACGACCTGAACACCGTCGGCACCGCGATCGCGGTCGCGCTGGTGCTGTTCCACACCTACACCGGCTACGGCGCGGACAAGACCACGCTGCGCTGGATGCAGTGGGGCACCGGGCTGTTCCTCATCGCCATCCCGATCGACGTGGTCAACCACACCGTGAACGGGCTGGACATCACCACCTGGAGCCCGTCGCACTCGCTGCTGTTCATCGGCACCGCCGGCATGCTCATCGGCGTCGCGCTCGGCTGGTACCGCAACGCCGCCCGCGGCCGGTGGTTCGTTCCGGGCCTGATCGTGCTGCTGACGATGGTTTTCGAGGACTTCTGGTTCCCGAACGAGCAGCAGGAGTACGGCGTGCTGGAGATCGCCTCCTGGGACGCCAGTCCCGGCCACCCGTACGCCAACGACGAGTTGCTGAAGTTCGCGGCGGACCAGATCCACCAGCCGATCGGCCGGGCCGGCATCGTGCACTTCTCGCTGCCGATGCCGGACTGGGTGTACCCGGTGTGGGGCCTGGGCGTCTGCGTGCTGCTGTTCGCGCTGGGCCGGCAGATCGTCGGCCGGCGCTGGGCGGCGACCGCGATGGCCGGCCTGTACGTGGGCTTCCGGTCGGTGCTGTGGCTCGTGCTGACCGCCACCGGCTTCCCGCCGTCCGCGGTGCCGTTCTTCCTGCTCGGCGCGGGCGTGGCGATCGACATCGTGTTCCTGGTCCCGATGTCGAAGTGGCTGCGGCCCGTTGTCGGCGCCGTTGCCGTCACGGCCGTGACCTACGGGCTGCTGTTCGCGCAGTCGGTGCTGCTGGCCGCCCCGCCACGGGCCGACTGGGCGGCCCCGATCAGCGCCGCCGTCCTGTGCGTCCTCTGGCTCGGCGCCACCGCGGTAACCCGGCGAGTCACGCTCTCAGGCACACCGAATGTCGGTTTCAAGCAGACGACCCTGAAGGGCTGACCCCGGGGGTTTTCCCTACCCCCGCTGGGGGCCATTACCTATTCACGCCGGCCGCCGTCGTCGCCACGATTGTCCCCATGAGGGGGACACTGCAGCGAATCGGTCCATTGTGGACGCGTGGCGAGCCGGGGAGGGCCACGCCGCCGCCGGTGACGGTCGCGCTGTACACGTCCTGGCTGGTCGCCCTGGCGTTCAAGACGCTGGGCGCCAGCTGGGACGTGGCCTGGCACTTCAAGTGGATCCGGGACACGACGGCTCCGCCGCACATGGTGAACTTCGTCGGCACGGGCATCGCGGTGGCCCTGGTGCTGGCCCACACCTACACCGGCTACGGCGTCGACCGGCGGTCGCTGCGGTTCCTGCAGGTCGGGATGGGGTCGTTCGTCGTGACGATCCCGATGGACATCGTCAACCACACGGTGAACGGCCTGGACCTGACCGCGTGGAGCGTCACCCACGTGCTGCTCTACACCGGCACCACGGTCACCCTGGTCGGCCTGATCATGGGCTGGCACAAGCAGTTCCCGCGCTCGCACCGGTTCCGTCGGGTCGGCATGGCGGCGCTGTGGCTGTCCCTGATGGAGAACCTGTGGTTCCCCAACGAGCAGCAGGAGTACGGCGTGTTGTCGCTGGCGGCGTGGGACCGCGGCCAGCCGTACGCGGAGCCGGAACTGTTGCAGTTCGCGGCGTCCCAGATCCACCATCCGGTCGACCGGGCCGCCGTCGAGCACTTCTCCTTGGGGCTGCCGGAATGGCTGTATCCGGTGTGGTGCATCCTGTCCGCGACGATCACGCTGATGCTGGCGAAGCGGTTCCTACGTGGCAGGTTGACGGCAACGGCCATTGCCGCCTGCTACGTCGGCTATCGCGCGCTGGCGCTCGGATTCATTGCCGGCATTGGCTTTCCGCCGTACGCGGTGCCGTTCTGGGCGCTGGCCATCGGCGTGGCGGTGGACCTCGCGTACCTGCTACGAGCCCCGCTCACAGCCGCCGTGCTGGCGCCGGCACTGGGATATCTGGCTCTGTGGGGCCAAAACGCGCTGCTGGTCGCGCCGCCGTCGGACTTCCGGTCTTGGCCGGCCGCCGTCGCCGTGCTGCTGCTGGCGCTGGTCGGCATTGGGGGGTTAACCCCCGTCGGACTCGGGTGGACGCCGCCTGTCCGCGGCGGCGAGTCACGGACACGCTGGCAGCATGGGGAAAACGGCAACGCAGGCGCGCTACTCGGTGGCGGTCGCCGATGACCGGGACACTGTCCGCGCGGCCCAACGGCTGCGCAACGACGTCTTCGGCCTGGAGCGTCCGGGCGGTGTGGACATCGATCCGTACGACGAGCTCTGCGACCACATCGTGGTCCGGGCGGGGGACGAGGTCGTCGGCACGTACCGGCTGCTGCCGCCGGGACGGGCGGACCGGGTCTACTCCGAGGGTGAGTTCGACCTCGGCGCGCTGGCAGGGGTGCGCGCCGACCTGGTGGAGGCCGGCCGCTCCTGTGTGCATCCAGCCCACCGGAGCGGCGCGGTCATCACACTGCTGTGGGGCGCGCTGGCCCGGTATGTGCTCCTGTCGGGCCATCGCTGGCTGGCCGGCTGCGCGTCGGTGTCGCTGGCCGACGGTCCGGACGCCGCGACCGCCACCTGGTCGCTGGCGCAGGAACGACACCTGTCGCCGCCGGAGCTGCGAGTGCGGCCATACCAGCCGTGGACGCCACCAGGGCCGCCTTCGTCCCGTCCGCCGATCCCGCCGCTGATTCAGGGCTACCTGCGGCTCGGCGCCTGGGTGTGCGGGCCGCCTGCGCACGACGCCGACTTCGGCACCGCGGATCTGTTCGTGCTGCTGTCCATGGACCGGGTGCATCCGCGTTACCTGGAGTTCTTCCTGGCGGCGCAGAAATGACCGCCTGGCTGCCGACATCCCCGTGCACGCCGCACTGCGCGACCTCCACGGTCGCGCCGGTGTCCCGCGTCAAGGCCGTCACGAGGGCGCTGCGAACGGTCGGACCGGTGCTGCGCCGCGACGCCACCGGGCTCCTCGACGCCCTGGACGTGCGGCTGACGTCCAACGTGGAGCGGCTCAGCGCCGGTCGCGGCACGCTCATCGTGGCCAATCACGTGTCCTGGCTGGACATTCCCGCGCTGCTCGCGATCGAGCCGCTGCGGCTGCTGGCCAAGCGCGAGGTCGCCGACTGGCCGCTGATCGGGGCCATGGCCCGGCGAAGCGGGACGATCTTCATCGAACGCGACAACTTGCGTTCACTGTCCGTTACTGTCGCCCGACTCGCGCACGCCTTACGTTCGGGGTGTTCGGTTCTCGTCTTCCCGGAGGGAACTACCTGGTGTGGCAGGGAAATGGGGGTGTTCCGGCGGGCCGCGTTCCAGGCCGCGCTGGACGCTGACGCGCCGGTCCGTCCGGTGACCATCAGTTACAGCACGCCGATCGCGGCGTACGTCGGGGACGACACGCTCGTGGCCTCGCTGTCCCGAGTCGCCCGGGCCCGCGATCTCCGGGTGCGACTCACCGCGCATCCCTTGGTGCACGGTGAGGACCGGCGCGAGCTGGCCGCCGCGGCGAGGCGGTCGATCGGTGCTTGAGATCGTGCGGCTGCTCGCCTCCTCGCCTTGGCTCTGGGCCGCCGTGTTCGTCATCGCCGCCCTGGACGCCCTGCTGCCCTTCATGCCCAGCGAGACCACCGTCGTGCTCGTCGGCGTGCTCATCGCCCCGAGTGCCTTCGGTCTCGGGCAGCTGATCCTGGTCGCCGCCGCCGGCGCCTTCGCCGGCGACACCGCCGCCTACTTCCTGGGCCGCAGCACCGGCGCCGCCGTCCTCACCCGCCTCATGCGCCGGGAACGGGGCGCCCGCGCCCGCGAGTGGGCCCAGCGACAACTCGAACGCCGCGGCCGGTTGCTCATAGTCTTCGGCCGCTACGTCCCCGGCGGCCGCGCCGCGACGCTGGCCACCGCCGGCGCGCTGGGCTTCTCGCCGTCCTGGTTCCTCCCCCCGGAAGTAGCCGGCGTCCTGCTCTGGGGCACCCAGGCCGCGCTGGTCGGATTCGTCGGCGGCACCGCGTTCCAGGACGAGCCGCTGACCGGCATGGCCGTCTCGTACGGATTCATCGTCCTGGTGGTGATCGGCACCGCCGTGGTCCACCGGCTCCGCCGGCCCCACAACGGCGTCGAGCGCGCCCAGCGGCTGCTGGACGCGCTCGACGGTGACTGAACCGGACTCAGCCGGCGATCATGCGACCGCTGGACTTGAGGTGCTCGGCAGCCTGCGCGATGCGGGCGGCCATGCCCACCTCGGCGGCCTTGAGGTAGCTGCGCGGGTCGTAGACCTTCTTGTTGCCGACCTCGCCGTCGATCTTCAGCACACCGTCGTAGTTCTTGAAGAAGTGGTCGACGATCGGCCGGGTGAAGGCGTACTGCGTGTCGGTGTCGATGTTCATCTTCACCACGCCGTAGCTGACCGCCTCCTGGATCTCCTCCGGCAGCGAGCCGGAGCCGCCGTGGAAGACCAGGTCGAACGGCTTGGTGCCGGCCTTGCCCAGCTTCTCGGCCACCACGTCCTGACCGGCCTTGAGCACCGCGGGGCGCAGCTTGACGTTGCCCGGCTTGTAGACGCCGTGCACGTTGCCGAAGGTGGCGGCCAGCAGGTAGCGGCCCTTCTCACCGGCGCCCAGCGCGTCCAGCGTCTTCAGGAAGTCCTCGTTGGAGGTGTAGAGCTTGTCGTTGATCTCGTTGGCGACGCCGTCCTCCTCGCCGCCGACGACACCGATCTCCACCTCGAGAATGATGTTGGCCTTGGCCGCCTGGTCGAGCAGCTCGGCGGCGATCGTCAGGTTCTCGTCCAGCGGCACCGCGGAGCCGTCCCACATGTGCGACTGGAACAGCGGGTTCTCGCCGCGGGCCACGCGCTCCTGGCTGATCGCCAGCAGCGGGCGGACGAAGCCGTCCAGCTTGTCCTTGGGGCAGTGGTCGGTGTGCAGCGCGATGTTGACCGGGTACTTGGCCGCGACCACATGCGCGTACTCGGCCAGCGCCGCCGCGCCGGTGACCATGTCCTTGACCTTGGTGCCGGACAGGAACTCCGCGCCACCGGTGGAGACCTGGACGATGCCGTCGCTCTCGGCCTCGGCGAAGCCGCGCAGCGCCGCGTTCAGCGTCTCCGAGGAGGTCACGTTGATCGCCGGGTAGGCGAACTCGTTCGCCTTCGCCCGGTCCAGCATCTCGGCGTAGACCTCGGGGGTCGCGATAGGCATCGGTCGTCACTCCTCGGGATTTCGACGTTTTCGCGCACCATCCTACGAGGGGGCCGCCGGCGGCGAACCGCCGAGCGCACCCGCCCGCTGGAACGATACAGTCAGCGCCGGCCGAACGACATGCCCAGATTCAGGCCGCGACCGCCAGCACGGGTTTGGCCAGGGCCGTCCAGCTGACCACGCGATTTCGCCCGCTGTTCTTGGCCTGGTAGAGGGCGGCATCGGCCGCTAGGAGCAAGGGTTCGATGTCGTCACCGGCGTTCGGGAAGGTCGAGACGCCGATGGACGCCGACAGGTTCCGGATGACCGTCGTCCGACCCTCGACGGGCGCCTCCACCACCAGCTGCGTCACCGCATGTCGGATCCGCTCCGCCACGCCGACACCGTCGTCCTCGCTCATGCCCGGCAGCAGCACCACGAACTCCTCGCCGCCGAACCGGCCGACCGAGTCGTAGTCGCGGACCTCGTTGGAGATCGCGTCCGCCACCGCCTTGAGCACCGCGTCGCCGGCGACGTGCCCGTAGGTGTCGTTGACCCGCTTGAAGTGGTCGAGGTCGACCATCAGCAGGCCGAACGCCTCCTTGGAGCGCAGTGCCCGGGACCGCTCACGGTTGGCCCTGGTGTGCCAGCCCTCGCTGTTGAACAGGCCCGTCTTGGCGTCCTTGCTCGCCTTCTCCTCGACCTGCTTGAGCAGCACCGACCGGTGCAACATCAGCACCGGCGGGAAGGCGAGCACGGCCAGCACCGGGCTGTAGCCGACGGCGAAGGCCAGCAGCGAGCCGTAGAACAGGGTGGAGATCTCCAGCATGTGCTTGCTCGGGTCGCCGAACACCTTGCGCACGGTCACGCCCGGCGCGCCGTAGAGGTGCACGCGGGTGGCGATCAGGGCGACGTCGACACCGGTGTAGACGGCCAGCGCCAGCAGGATCACTGCCACGGTGGTGCTCACCGACGGGCCGAACAGGTGGCCGGGGCCGCCGATGAGACCGAGCACCTGGTGCGCGGCCAGCGCGGACAGCACCAGGACCGACACGGAGAAGATCCGGCGGTGCAGGGCGATGAACGTGCTACGCCACTGGTAGTGCCCGTACACCAGCACCAGCAGCAGGCCGACCAGCGGCAGCGGCAACAGCAGCGCGCCGGCGAACAACCACACGGAACACAGGTCGACGTGGCCGGGGCCGGACACCTCGCGGCGGCCGCGCTCGATACCACGGGCCAACTCGTTGTGGGCCACGGCGCAGGCGACGAGCACCCCCAGCGTCACCCACTGCGTCGCGTTCGTCGTCATGGCCGTCGCCGACATCGAAACGATGCCGACCGCGGCAAAGACGATCAACAGCTGGAACCAAATGGCCCGCACCGGAACGGTCAGCAGCGAACCGCGCTCACCGATGATCTGCCTAGCTGGTTTGCCCGCCATTGTCGTCCCCTCTGTGACGCATGAGCACGAATAGGCATCTACCCTTGTCCTGACCCTGGTGAGGGCCGCATTGCAAGTGCAGACTGTGCACGGAAGATTGACCTGAGATCTGGGAGGGGGCCTGGCCCATGACCGTATCCAAGAGACGCAGCAGCTGGGAGTAGTCGGCCCCGTAGGCGGGTCGGCTCGAACCGGCCCGCCTAAGCTGCGGTTCCAGCAGGTCCATGGCTCACCTCCACGAGGTCGACCCGACGCCAGGCCACGGTCAGCGCCGCCCCCAGCACCAGCGCGACCGCACCGGCCACCCCCAGGGCCCCGGCGGGCCCCAGCCGGTCGGCGATCACGCCGCCGAGCGCGAGACAGATCCCCTGTGAAGCGATGTAACCCGAGGTCATCAGCCCGATCGCCTGGCCACGGCTGGCCTGTGGCGAGCGCTGGATGAACGTCGCGGGCGCGACCACCATGTACGCCGCCGCGACCCCGGACAGGCCGAACAGCACGCACGAGATGATCAGGTTCGGCTGCAGCACGCAGATCAGCAGCGGCAGTCCGGACAGGCCGGCCAGCGGCGCCATCAGCCGCAGTCGCAGTGCCGGCTGGAGCTTGGTGAGCACGAATGCCCCGATGATGGCGCCGACCGGGGTCGCGGCCAGCAACCAACTTCCCGCCGTCGGTTCCGCGCTGATCGTCGACGCGTAGGGGACGGCGATACCGTCCGCGGTCACCGGCAGGCCAATCATCCAGATGATCCAGATAAGCGTGCGCAACTGCCGGTCCGCGAACACGAGTCGGGCGCCGCGACGCGTCGACTCCAGAAGCGATATCGACCCACCGTCACCAATTGGGGCCGGACGGTGACGAACTCCGGTGAAAATGATCGATGCGGACACGAAGAAGCTCGCCGCATTCACCGCGAGTGAGCCGTACGGGGTGAGGATCGCGGTCAGAAAGCCGCCGACGGCGAAACCGCCCACTTGGGCGATCTGTCCCACGATTTGCCGGAGTCCCTGCCCGACGGTGAGCATGTCGCCCGCAAGAACATCGGCCAACAGGGCCCCACGCGCCGCATTCGACGGCGAACTGAGCAGTTGAGCGACGAAAATGAGGGGAAACATGACCCACAACGGAACGAACGGCAGGGCCATAACGGTCATCACCGCGCCGCGCGACAGGTCGCAGGCAATCATGACCTCGCGTCGCGGATATCGGTCGGCCAGGCCGGCCAGCACCGGTCCGATCAGGGCGGGCAGGAAGGTCAGCGCAAACGTGAACGCGGTCAGCGCCGCAGACCCCGTCCGCACGTAGACCAGCACCGACAGCGCGACCCGCGCCACCTGGTCGCCCGCACTGGAAACGAGCTCGGCCAGCCACAAGGCCCGGAACTCGCCGTTGGCGAATACGTCCCGGTACCTGGCAGCGCGTCCGGTCCCCTCCAACTTGCGCCCCTCGTCTCCCCCGTACCCCGCCCTCCCAGTAGCGGAGACAGTTCGCTTCCCTGTCGTTTCGTCCGGCAGCCCGTCACCCCTGGCAGGCTCTTCCTCTCTCACCGTAGCCAGCGATATCGCGCCAACCCAGCTCGTTCAGATATCGATCGCGTCATTCACAGTTGACTTTCCGTGATCGTACGGTCGCAGCGCCGATCCGCAAAGGGGTGACCGGTAGTTCGGGCCGGACGGCCCTCCTGGACGATCACACCCGGCAGCGCGGGGTGCTTCAGGACTATGTTCGAATCGCGGCGAAGATCGGAACATCGGACCTTGACTCTTCGACGGCGAACCTGGGCGGCGCCGTCTTCGAGTGGCCGGCGGACCCGGAAACATCGTTCACCGTGCCCGACACATATGTCGAGGCCGGGGGCGACTTTCTGGTCACCGCGGACACCTACTCGGCCCGGGTGGCCGGCAACTCGGGCGGTGCGTCGGAATCGATGAACGGGCCCCGGACGGCCGCCCGGGGCAATCGCGGCCGCATGATCATCACGACCGGGGTGGGCCCGTTTCCCGGCCCGTCGGAGCCGGGTGCGACAACGGTCACAACGGCGGTCGACGCCTCGCCGTGCCGGCTCCGCTCCGATCACATCGACCTCCTTCGCGCCCGCTTCGACGACCGGGACACGCCACCGGCCCGCGAAGGCATGCCCGCTCTGCCGTACTACGGCTTGGCCACGGGATTCCTCACCGGCAAGTGCCGGCCGGACGTTCCGAGGGCCGCTGGGCGAGGACGAGCTGCGCCGGCTGACGACGACCGCTAATTGAACTCGCCAGTAGCTTACTGACGGTAGGTTGCGTTACGGTGCTGCTCGGAAGCCGTCCCCGAGGAGGCGCAGATGGGCACGAACACCATGGCCGGCAAGGTTGTGCTGATCACCGGCGCGGCCCGGGGCATCGGGGCCGAGTCGGCCCGGCGGCTGGCGTCGCTGGGGGCCAAGGTCGCCCTGGTCGGGCTGGAACGGGAACAGCTGGAGGCGACGGCCGCGGAGTGCGGGCCGGAGGCCGGCGCCTGGGAGGCCGACGTCACGGACTGGGAGGCGCTGGAGACCGCGGTCGCCGGCGTCGTGGAGCGCTACGGCGCGATCGACGTGGTGATCGCCAACGCCGGCGTCGCGGCCACCGGTTTCGTCCGGTCCATCGACCCGGCGGCGTTCGAGCGGACCATCGAGATCAACCTGCTCGGGGTGTGGCGGACCGTACGGGTCTGCCTGCCGCACCTGATCCGCAGCCGCGGCTACTGCCTGGTGGTGTCCTCGCTGGCGGCCATCTCCCACGCCCCCGGCATGGCGGCGTACTCGGCGAGCAAGGCGGGCTGCGAGGCGTTCGCGGACAGCCTGCGAGCCGAGGTCCGCCACCTCGGCGTCGACGTCGGCACGGCCTACTTCTCCTGGATCGCCACGGACATGGTCAACAGTGCCGACCAGCACCCCGTGTTCGGCAGGATGCGCAGCCGGCTGCCGGGGCCGATCGGCCGCACCTACCCGGTGTCGGAGGTGGGCAAGGCCGTGGCGGCCGGCGTGAACCGGCGGGCCAGGGCGATCCACGTGCCGGGCTGGGTCGCCGGGCTGAAGCTGTTCCGCGGCATCGTCAACCAGCTGTCGCTGCCGATCGCCGCGATGGGCGCGAAGGACTCCGACCAGGCGGCGCTGGACGACGTCAAAGCCCGCGGCGCGGACGCGTCCCGCCCGGTGGGTCCCGGCGGCGCCGCCGGCTTCGACAGCGCTGAACGCCGGGTAGGCCTTAGCTCACCCAGGCCCCGAGCACCGGGGTCCACGGGGTGATCTTGGTCGACGCGATGACCTCGGCCGCCTTGTACGGATCGTTGTCGAGGATGCCCTGCAGCTCCGACTCGTCCTCGGTCTCGAAGAGCAGCAACGCGCCGTCGTCCGCGGTCCACGCGCCGGCGGCGAGCACCTTGCCCTTGTCGGCGAGGGCGCTGAGGTAGTCCCGATGCTCCGGTCGGACGGCGTGCCGGCGAGGCACGTCCTCGATGTAGCTGTACTCGACCGCGAACTTGGGCACGGCATACCTCCGATGTGGGCGTTCGACAACCAACCTAATGCACCGGTTGGGTATTCTCGCCGCCGTGGACGTGCAGCCGAACAGCGTCGAGCGGACCCTCTCCCACCTGCGGGCGGTTGACGGGCCGGAACCTTCCACGGCTGCCCCGCTGACCCTGGAGGATCTGTACCGGCAGCACCGGATGCGGTTGGTCCGGCTGGCGATCCTGCTGGTGGACGAGCCGGCGACGGCCGAGGACGTGGTGCAGGAGGCCTTCACCGGCCTGCACCGCAACTGGGGCGGGCTGCGCGACGCCCAGGCGGCCGTCGGCTACCTGCGCACGGCGGTGGTGAACGGCAGCCGGTCGGTGCTGCGCCGCCGCAAGACGGCCCGCGACTACACCCCGCCGCACACCGCCAACGCCCGCTCCGCCGAGAGCCTGGCGATGCTGACCGCCGAGCACCAGGCCGTGGTCAACGCCCTGGCGAAGCTGCCGCCGCGGCAGCGTGAGGTGCTGGTGCTGCGCTACTACGGCGACCTGTCCGAGGCGGAGATCGCCGAGGCCACCGGCATCTCCAAGGGCACCGTGAAGTCCACCGCCAGCCGGGCCCTGGACGCGCTGCAGAAGGCGATGGCCAACTAGACCAGCTGGACGTCGATGCCGCGGTCGCGGAACTCCGCCACGACCGCCTCGTCGGCGTCCGCGTCGGTGATCAGGCCGTGGATCTCCTCGATGGGGCAGATCCGCACGAACGCCGAGCCGCCCAGCTTGGACGAGTCGGCGACCACCACGACGCGGCCGGACCGCTCGGCGAGCAGCCGGTTGATGGCGGCCTCACCCTCGTTGCGCGCGGACGCGCCGAGCTTGGGGTCCACGTGGTCGACGCCGAGGAAGATGACGTCGAGGGTCAGCTCCTCGGGGATCAGGCGGGCCAGCGGGCCGATCAGCTCGTACGACTGGGGCCGCACGACGCCGCCGGTGACCACCAGCTTGATCTGCTGCCGCACGGCCAGCTCGTTGGCGATGTTCAGGGCGTTGGTGACGATGGTCAGGTCCAGCTCCGCCCGCGCGACCAGGGCCCGGGCCACCTCGGTCGCGGTGGTGCCGCCGTTCAGGCCGACCACGGCCCCCTTGTCCACGAGCGAGGCGGCGGCCCGGGCGATGCGCAGCTTGGCGTCGGCGTGCCGGGCCGTCTTGTAGCGCAGCGGCAGGTCGTAGGACACGGCGTGGGCGACCGCGCCGCCGCGGGTGCGGGTCAGCAGCTGCTGCTCGGCGAGGTGGTCGAGGTCGCGGCGGATGGTCGCGGCGGACACCGCGAGCTCCTCGGCGATGTCGTCGACCTCCACCCGGCCCCGCTCGGCGAGCAGCTCCAGCAGGGCGGTGAGCCGCTCGTACCGATTCATCCGCGAACCCCTTCATTGCGCGTTTGTGCACCAGTATCCTGTGTTGCGAACAGTAATGAGCAGTCGAGGGAGCACTGTGCGCGAACACTTCGTCGAGACGGAGATCATCTCGCAACCGGACTGCTGGCGGCGGGCCGTCACGCTGGCGCCCGACAGTCTGCCAGCGCCGGGCGAGCGCGTCGCGGTGGTCGGCTGCGGCACGTCGTGGTTCGTCGCCCAGTCCTACGCCCAGCTGCGGGAGGCCGCCGGCCAGGGCGAGACCGACGCCTTCGCCGCCTCCGAGTTCCCGTTCGCCCGCGGCTACGACCGGGTCGTCGCGATCACCCGCTCCGGCACCACCACCGAGGTGCTGGACCTGCTCGACCGGCTGCGCGGCCGCACTCCCACGCTGGCGCTGATCGGCGATCCGGAGACGCCCGTCGTCAGCAAGGCGAACCAGCTGGTGGTGCTGGACTTCGCCGACGAGCGGTCGGTGGTGCAGACCCGGTTCGCCACCTCGGTGCTGGCGCTGCTGCGGGCCAGCCTGGGCGAGGACCTGGACCGCGCGATCGCCGACTGCGAGCTGGCGGTCGTCGAGCCGCTGGCCGACGAGCTCGTGCACGCCGAGCAGTTCACGTTCCTCGGCCGCGGCTGGACCAACGGCCTCGCGCTGGAGGCCGGGCTGAAGATGCGCGAGGCGGCCGGCGCGTGGACCGAGTCGTACCCGGCGATGGAGTACCGGCACGGCCCGATCAGCATCACCGGCCCGAACCGGGTGGCCTGGATGTTCGGCACGGCGCCGGAAGAGCTGCCGGAGCAGGTCGCCGCGACCGGCGGCGTGTTCCGCGCCGGCGACCGGGACCCGATGGCCGAACTCGTGACCGTTCAGCGACTGGCCGTGGCGATCGCCCTGGGCCGGGGGCTGGACCCCGACCGGCCGCGGCATCTGACCCGCTCCGTTGTCTTGCGAGGTGTAGACCAATGATGCTTACCTCCGCTCGTGGCTCGCACTAGGTACGTGGTGGCCGTCGACGTCGGCGGCACTGACATGAAGGCCGCCCTGGTGTCCGGGACGCCGACCGCGGCGACCGTGGTGACCAGCAGGCGTCGCGCCACCCCGCGCGGTGAGGACGGCACGGCCACCGCGCACGCGGTGGTCGGCGCGATCGTCGATCTGGTGGACGAGTTGCGCGGGGTGGTGGACCACCCGGTGGACGCGGTCGGCGTGGTGGTGCCGGGCGTGGTCGACGAGGAAGAGGGCATCGGCGTCTTCTCCGCCAACCTCGGCTGGCGGGACTTCCCGTTCCGGCTGCTGCTGGCCGAGCGGACCGGCCTGCCGGTGAGCTTCGGCCACGACGTGCGGGCCGGCGGCCTGGCCGAGCACCGGCTCGGCAACGCCAGGGGCCTGACCGACGTGGTGATCATGCCCATCGGCACCGGCATCGCCGCCGCGCTGATGATCGGCGGCCGGCTCCACGTGCACGGCGGCGAGCTGGGGCATGTCGACGTCGGCCACGGCGAGCCGTGCGGCTGCGGGCAGCGCGGCTGCGTGGAGACCGTCGCCTCGTCGGCGGCGATCGCCCGACGCTACTCGGCCCGTGCCGGCAAGCAGGTGAATCGGGCGTCCGTGGTGGCGGACCTGGTGCGGGCCGGCGACCCGGACGCGGTCGCGGTCTGGCACGACGCCGTCGACGCCCTGGCCAAGGGCATCTTGATCGCGGCGACGCTGCTCGGGCCGGAGGCCGTGGTGCTCGGCGGCGGGTTGGCTCTGGCGGGTGATCTGCTCATCGAACCGTTGCGGAAGCGGCTGGCGGAACTGATCGTGTTCCAACGGCAGCCCGAACTGCTGCTCGCCGCCCTCGGCGATGAGGCAGGCTGTCTGGGAGCAGCGTTGATGGCGATAGATGCCGTGGAGGCATAGTGGCTGACCTGGTGCTGGCCGGCGGTCGGATCCTCACGCCCGACGGCGAGCTGGATCCCGGCTGGGTGTCGGTGACGGACGGCCGGATCGATGCCGTCGGCGCCGGCGAGCGGCCGGACGCAACGGTGGACCTGGACGGCTGCTGGCTGGTGCCGGGTTTCGTCGACGTGCACTGCCACGGCGGCGGCGGTCGGGCGTTCACCGGCCACGACCCGGGGCTGGCGATCGCCGCCCACCGCCGGCACGGCACCACCACCACGATGGCGAGCCTGGTGTCCCGACCGATCAAGGAGCTGGCCCGGCAGATCAGCGAGCTCGCGGAGCTGGTCCGCGACGGCGACATCGCCGGCATCCATCTGGAGGGCCCGTTCCTGTCGGCGGCCCGGTGCGGCGCGCACGACCCCAGGGTGCTGCGGCCGCCGGACCTCGACTCCGTGCGCGCGCTGCTGGCGGCCGGCGGCGGCACCATCAAGATGGTGACCATCGCGCCGGAGCTGGAAGGCGCGGTCGAGGCGACGAAACTGTTGGTGGACAACGGGGTCATTGTCGCGATTGGACACACGGACGCGGCCGAGGCGCAGGTGGTGCCCGCGGTCGACGCGGGCGCTTCCGTTGCCACCCATCTGTTCAACGGCATGCGCCCGCTGCACCACCGCGAACCCGGCCCCATCGGCGCGCTGTTGGACGACGAACGGGTCAGCGTCGAGCTGATCTGCGACCTGGTGCACCTGCACCCGACGGCCGTTCGGCTGGCCGCGCACCACGCCGGCCCGGCGCGCACGCTGCTGATCACGGATGCGATGGCGGCGGCCGGCATGGGCGACGGCGTCTACGACCTCGGCGGGCTGGAGGTCACGGTGCAGGACGGCGTGCCGACACTGGCCGGCGGTTCGCTCGCCGGCAGCACGCTGACGATGGACCTGGCGTTCCGGAACTTCGTGCGGCAGTGCGGGTTGTCGATGGCCGAGGCGGTCGCCGCGACCGCCGGCCGGCCCGCCCAGCTGCTGGGCCTGGCGGACGAGGTCGGTGCCGTCTCGGTCGGCCTGCTCGCGGACTTTGTCGTGCTGGACAAGGAACTGCGGGTGCGAGACGTGTACCGCAGGGGTCGTCGGGAGGACCGTTCGTGACGCTGACGCCGACCGGCGAGATCGTCGACGCCGCTGCCGCCGCGGGCCGTGGGGTCGGGGCGTTCAACGTGATCCAGCTGGAACACGCCGAGGCGCTGGTCGCCGGGGCGGAGGCGGCGGGCGCGCCGGTGGTGTTGCAGATCAGCGAGAACGCCGTGCGCTATCACGGTTCGCTGGCTCCGATCGGGCTCGCGACGCTGGCCGTGGCCCGGCAGTCGTCGACGAAGGTCGCCGTGCACCTGGATCATGCGGAGAACGCCGATCTCGTGGCCGAGGCGGTGCAGCTGGGCTTCACCAGTGTCATGTTCGACGCGTCCAAACTGGAGTACGAGGAGAACGTCCGGGCCACTGCTGAGGTGGTTCGGCGCTGTCACGCGGCGGGCGTGCACGTGGAGGCGGAGCTGGGCGAGGTCGGTGGCAAGGACGGCGTGCACGCGCCGGGCGCCCGGACCGATCCGGACCAGGCCCGCGAGTTCGTCGAGGCGACCGGGGTGGACTCGCTGGCGGTCGCCGTCGGCAGCTCGCACGCGATGTTGACCCGGGACGCCGCCCTGGACTTCGACCTGATCGGGTTGCTGCGGGACAAGGTCGGCGTGCCGCTGGTCCTGCACGGCTCGTCCGGCGTCGCCGACGCCGATCTCACCCGGGCCGTCGAGGCCGGCATGACGAAGATCAATATCGCGACGCACCTGAACAACGCCTTCACCACGGCCGTTCGGACCTATCTGACGGAGAATCCGCAGGTCGTGGACACGCGCAAGTACCTGGCGCCGGGCCGGGAGGCGGTCGCCGCCGAGGTGACCCGGCTGCTCGGCGTGCTCAGAAGCAACTAACGTGGTGTCGTGAGCAAGTCCGACGACCCGGAGCGGCTGCTGGCGGAGGCCCTGCGCGCCCAGGCGGTGAGCGCGCCGGTCACGATGCCGCCGCTGCCCGCCGTGCTGACCAAGGCCGCCGAGGAGGCCGAGGAGCAACCCGAGGCCGCCGACGAGAAGTCGGCCGTCGAGGACGTCGCGGCGGACGAAGCCACCACGGGGGAAGCCGACGCGGACGAGCCGGACGCCACCGACGAGGCCGCCGACGACGCGGCGACCGCGGAGGAAGACGGCGCGGACGAGCCCGAATCGGCTCCGGAGGCGCCCGCTGCCGACGAGGCCGTCGCCAAGGAGCCCGAGGCCGTCCCTCGGCCGCCCGCCGGGTCCGGGGACAGCGCGTTCACCGAGGAGATGGTGCTGCGGGAGCTCAGCTCCGGCCCCTCGACCGGCGAGCTGGCCACGATCCGGATCAACAACGCCCAGCACCACGTGGAGACCGAGCGGTTCTCGCCGCTGGAGAACCTGTACGGGCCGGTCGGCGCCGGTCCCGGCTTCGGCCTGATCTCCGGCAGCGAGGTCGGCAGCACCGTCGGCCCGCCGGTCGGCGAGTTCGACCACCTGCTGCCGGAGCCGCCCACTCGGGCCGTGGCCACCAACGCCGTGCCGACCACGAAGATGCGGGCCGAGCGGGGGCAGGTGCCGGGCTGGCTGATCCTGCTGTTCGCGCTGGTGTTGGGGCTGGCCGGCGGGGCCGTGGCCGGGCTGCTGAGCATGCTGTAAATCGGACACTCAGCGAACACCTGTACCTTGGTGAGTCGTGACCACCGCGATCGCCGCGAGCACGACCACCGTCATCGCCCTGCCGGGTTGGCTGAACGCCGACACCATCCTGCAGGGCCTCGGGCCGTACGTCTTCCTGGGCGTGGCCCTGCTGATCTTCGCCGACTGCGGCATCCTGATCGGCTTCCTGATCCCGGGTGACACGCTGTTGTTCACCCTGGGCCTGCTGATCGCCCGCGGCGTGGTGGACATGCCACTGTGGCTGGCCTGCGTGATCCTCTCCGTGTGTGCCGTCGTCGGCAACGTCACCGGCTACTGGATCGGCCGCGGCATCGGTCCGAAGCTGTTCGACCGGCCCGATTCCAAGATCTTCAAGCGCAAGCACGTCGAGCGCACCCACGAGTTCTTCGAGAAGTACGGCGCCCGGGCCATCATCCTGGCCCGTTTCGTGCCGATCGTGCGCACGTTCATCACCGCCATCGCCGGCGTCGGCAAGATGGACCAGCGCAAGTTCTTCACCTACTCCGCCATCGGCGGCGTGCTGTGGGCCGTGCTCGTGCCGCTGGGCGGCTACTTCCTCGGCCAGATCCAGTTCGTGCACGACAACCTCGAGGTCTTCCTGATCGCCATCCCGGTGCTGTCGGTCATCCCGATCGTGTTCGAGGTGATCAAGGCCCGCCGCGAGCGCATCGAGCGGGAGGCCCTCGCCGGCGAGGGTCCGGCCCTGGACGCCACCCAGCAGTTCGACATGCGCTCCGAGGACATGGACGCCACCCAGCGCATCGACCGCATTCGCTGAGGTCGTAGCCCCGAGACCGCCCCCTGGACGGGGGCGGTCTCTTCTGCTCCAATTAGTAAACAGTGCTGTTCTGTTTACTAATCCTGGGGAGGGGTCGTGACGGTGCTGATCGCGGGCGCGGGGCCGACGGGGCTGACTGCGGCGTGTGCCCTGATGCAGCGGGGCGTGCCGGTACGGGTGCTGGACGCGGCCGAGGGTCCGGCCTCGACGTCCCGGGCGCTGGGGCTGCAGCCGCGCGGGGCGGAGGTGCTCAACCGGGTGGGTGCGCTCGGGGACCTGCCGGAGCGCAGCATGGACATCCGCCGGGTGACGACGCTCGCCGGCGGGCGGCCGATGATGGAGCTGCGGCTGGACCGGTGGGCCGGCCGCGGGGCGCTGATCAGCCAGTCGGAGATCGAGAAGTCGTTGCGGGACCGGCTGTCGGAGCTGGGCGGCAAGGTCGAGTGGGGCACGGCCGTCACCGACATGAGCCAGGACGCCGAAGGCATCACCGTGCAGGCGGGTGAGCCCATTCGCGGCGACTGGCTGCTCGGCTGCGACGGCTCGCACAGCACCGTCCGCAAGCTCGCCGGCATCGACTTCCCGGGAGTGCCGCTGGCGGAACGGTTCCTGCTCGCGGACGTGCACCTGGACTGGCCGGTGCCGCGCGACGGTGTGACGGTCTGGCTCGGCACGGCCGGCATGTTCGCGGCGTTTCCGTTGCCGGGCAACGACCTCTGGCGGCTGCAGGGCGAACTGCCGGGCACCGGCCCCGTCGACGTGCTGGCCGAGTTGAAGGCCATGCTGCCGAAGCGAAGCGGGCTGACGGCCGAGTTCGGGGCCTGCGACTGGACGTCCACGTTCACCATCCACCGCCGCCTGGCCGGCGCCTACCGCCGCGGCCGGATCCTGCTCGCCGGCGACGCGGCGCACGTGCACAGCCCGTTCAGCGGCCAGGGCATGAACACCGGCATCGGCGACGCCGAGAACCTGGCCTGGAAGCTGGCAATGGTGCTCCACGGCCGGGCCACCGAGCGGTTGATCGACACGTACGAGACGGAGCGGCGGCCGATCGCCGAGGAGGTGCTGAGCGGCACCACCGCGCTGACGTCGTTCGTGCTCGGCATGGGCTTCTGGCGCCGCCTGCTGCGCGACGCCGTGTTCCTGCCGCTGCTCAATCTCCCGGTGGCGCAACGGAAGTTGTTCGAGCGCACGAGCCAGCTGGCGCTGACCTACCGGCGCGGCCCGCTCGGCCCGCGCGGCGACCGCGTGCCGGAGATCGCGTCCCGATGGACGAACGGCCGCTGGGTGCTGGAGGTCCCCACGGCCGACGACCCGCACGTGCCGGTTGCGAAGGAGCGGCTGGGCGACGACCTGCTCGTCGAGACGGGCCCGGTGACCAGGCTCGTCCGCCCCGACGGGCACCTGGCTTGGCAGGGACGGCCGGCACCGGCAAGGCTGGGCAGGTGGCTGGACGAGACACTGGCGAGCTGAAGACCGCGGGCCGACCTCGCGATCCCGAGGCGGACGAGGCGATCCTGCGGGCGGCGCTGGAACTGTTCGCCGAGCGCGGGGTGGACGGCACGAGCATCGAGCAGATCGCCAAGCGGGCCGGCGTCGCCCGGCTGACCGTGTACCGGCGCTGGTCGTCCAAGGAGGAGCTGCTCGTCCAGGCCATCGTCTACGGCCGCAACGCGCCCGACCTGACCGACGAGGAGTACGACACGCTGCCGTACCCGGAGGTGTTCGCCCGCATGGTCGGCACGATGACGGACGCCATCGCCGACCGCCGGCTGGCGCCGCTGCTGGCCCAGCTCATCGGCTCCACCTTCAGCCACCCGGAGCTGTTCGACGCGTTCTGGCGGGCCTCCGGGTCGAAGCGCCGGGAGGGCGGGATTCGGCTGGTCCGAAGGGCGATCCGGGAGGGCATGCTGCCGCCGGACGCCGACCCCGAGGTGATCGTGGAGATCATCGTGGGGGCGTTGTTCTACCGGATGCTGGTGCCACCCCGGCACGACGACGTGCTGGAGTACGTCGGCCGGGTGCTGCGCCAGGTCGGCTTCCGCGAGATCCCTACTCCATAGCGAACATCGAGCCCGGGTTGAACAGGTTGCCCGGGTCCAGCGCCTGCTTGATCGACCGGTGCACGGCCAGCCCGACCGGGCCGATCTCGCGGGCCAGCCACTCCCGCTTGATCTTGCCGATGCCGTGCTCACCGGTCACCGTGCCGCCGAGTCCGAGGCCCAGCTCCAGGATCTCGTCGAAGGCGATCCGGGCCCGGGCGAACTCGTCGGCGTCGGCGGGGTCGTAGACCAGCGTCGGGTGCATGTTGCCGTCGCCGGCGTGCCCGACCACGGCGATCTTCACCCGGTGCCGCTCGCTGATGGTCTGGCAGCCGGCGATCAGGTCGGCGATCGCGGTCCGCGGCACGCACACGTCGTCGGTGAGCCACGCGCCGTAGACCTCCAGCGCGGTCAGCACGGCCCGCCGCGCGGTCAGCAGCATCCGCCCCTCGGCCAGGTCGGTCGTCACGTAGGTCATGTCCGCGCCGGCGGCCTGGCAGGCCAGCTCCACCTTCTCCAGCTCCAGCCGGGCCACCTCGCCGCCGGAGTCGGACTGGCACAGCAGCAGCGCCTCGCAGCCGGGCGGGCCTACCTCGGTCTTCAGGTGCTGCTCGACGGCCTTGATGGAGACGGCATCCATGATCTCCATCAGCGACGGCACGGTGCCGCTGCGCACGATGTTCGTCACGGCGACGCCGGCCGCCGCGGTCGTGCTGAACGCCGCCACCAGCGTGGCCGGCGCCTGCGGCAGCGGCCGCAGCGCCAGCACCGCCTTGGTGATCACGCCGAGCGTGCCCTCGCTGCCGATGAACAGTTTCGTCAGGTCGTAGCCGGCAACCCCCTTGACCGTGCGCCTCCCCGTCTTCAGCAGCGAGCCGTCCGCGAGCACGACCTCCAGGCCGAGCACGGAGTCCGTGGTCACCCCGTACTTCACGCAGCACAGACCGCCGGCGTTGGTGGACAGGTTGCCGCCGATGGAGCACCAGTCGTAGCTGGACGGGTCCGGTGGGTAGAACAGCCCGTGCTTCTCCACGGCGTCGCGCAGGTCCAGGTTGACCACGCCCGGTTCGACCACGGCCAGCCGGTTGTCCTGGTCGATCTCCAAGATGGCGTTCATCCGGGTGGTCACCAGCATCACGCAGCCGTCGATGGCGTTGGCGGCGCCGGACAGCCCGCTGCCCGCGCCGCGCGGCACGATCGGGACGCCGGCCCCGGCGCAGATGCGGACCACGGCCTGCACCTGCTCGGCGTTCTCCGGGAAGACCACGGCCAGCGGCTGCCCGACCGGAGCCAGCGGCATCATGTCCCGGCTGTAGGTGGCGGTGACGTCCGGGTCGACGCGCACGGAGTCGGCGCCGAGGGCCTCCTGGAGGGCCTGAACGACAGCGTTCATGCACCTCACCGTAGTCACCCGGTCGAGTGTTGAGTTTCACAACCATTGGACTTGCCCACTACTCTGTTCGCGCAGATGCTTGTACTATCCAACTGCTTGGTTGGAGCAACCATCGATCTTCACGAGGGAGGTAGGACATGGAGACGACCCAGGAGCGGCTGGACAACGCCGACCAGCTGGGCCTCCAGCTGGTCCGCTTCCTTCGGCTGCTGGAACGGGCCCACCACCAGTTCACCGACAAGCCGCACGGCGTCGAGAAGGCCGGCTACATGCTGATGGCCCACCTGGTGATCAACGGCCCGAAGCGGGCGAGCGCGCTGGCCGACGCGGTCCACTCGGACCCGTCCACGGTCAGCCGACAGGTGGCCCAGCTCGTCCGCGCCGGCCTGGTCGAACGGCAGGCCGACCCGTTGGACGGACGCGCGTGCCTGCTGGCCGCCACCGACGACGGCCGCCGGCTGTTCGACGAGCTCCGCGCCCAGCGCAACCACCACATCGACCAGATGCTCGGCAACTGGCCGATCGAGCGCCGCCGCCAGCTCGTGGAGCTGTTCGACGCGCTCAACACCGACATCGAGAACTACCGACCGCAGATGGCCACCGCGATCGCCGAGCAGCGAAAGGCAACACGATGACAAGCACGGCCGCTCCGGTGGCGGCGCCCACCTCCAAGGCAGAGCACGTCCCCGGGACGTTCACCCACCGGCAGATCCTCACCATCCTGTCCGGCCTGATGCTGGGCATGTTCCTGGCGGCGCTGGACCAGACCATCGTCTCCACCGCCATCCGGACCATCGCCGACCAGCTGCACGGCCTGGACCAGCAGGCGTGGGCGACCACCGCCTACCTGATCACCTCGACCATCGCCACGCCGCTGTACGGCAAGTTGTCCGACATGTACGGCCGCAAGCCGTTCTACCTGTCGGCGATCGCCATCTTCGTGATCGGCTCACTGGCCTGCACCTTCGCCACCTCGATGTACGAGCTGGCCGCGTTCCGCGCGTTCCAGGGCATCGGCGCCGGCGGCCTGATGTCGCTGGCGCTGGCCATCATCGGCGACATCGTGCCGCCCCGGGAGCGGGCCCGCTACCAGGGCATGTTCCTGGCCGTGTTCGGCACCTCCAGCGTGCTCGGCCCGGTCATCGGCGGCGCCCTGGCCGGCCAGTCCAGCATCCTGGGCATCGACGGCTGGCGCTGGGTGTTCCTGGTGAACGTGCCGATCGGCGTGCTGGCGTTCGCGGTCGTCGCCGTGGTGCTCAACCTGCCGCGCAAGGCCTCGAACGTGAAGCGGCGCATCGACTGGCTGGGGTCGGCGTTCATCGCCATCGGCCTGGTGCCGCTGCTGATCGTCGCCGAGCAGGGCCGCGAATGGGGCTGGACCTCGCAGGACGCCTGGATCTGCTACATCGTCGGCGCCCTCGGCCTGATCGCCTTCGTGATCGCCGAGCACTACGCCAAGGACGACGCGCTCATCCCGCTGCGGCTGTTCCGCAGCTCCGTGTTCAGCCTCACCTCGGTCACCGGCGTGCTGGTCGGCGTCGCGATGTTCGGCGGGATCGCGATGATCCCGCAGTACCTGCAGATCGTGAAGGGCAACACCCCGACCCAGTCCGGCCTGCTGATGCTGCCGTTCGTGCTGGCGATGATGATCGCCTCGCTCGGCTCCGGCATCATCACCGCACGCACCGGCCGCTACAAGCTGTTCCCGGTCATCGGCACCGTGCTGATCGGCGCCGGCGCTCTGCTGTTCTACCGGCTGCAGTGGGACACCAGCCTGCTCGAGGTCGACATCTACATGGCGATCTTCGGCATCGGCCTGGGCCTGTGCATGCAGACGCTGACGCTGGCCACCCAGAACGCGGTGCCGCCGCGGGACATGGGCGTGGCGACCGCGTCGGCGACCTTCTTCCGGTCGATGGGCGGCACCGTCGGCACCGCGGTCTTCCTGTCGCTGCTGTTCAGCACGGTCGGCGACAAGATCAAGGACGCGTTCGCGGCGATCGTGCCGACGCAGGCGTTCCAGGCCGCCATCCACACGCCGTCGGTGGTGCAGGACCCGAACAACGCGCCGCTGTTCTCCGCGCTCAAGGGCGGCAACGCCGGCGGCGCGCTGCAGGACTCCTCGTTCATCCAGAAGCTCAACCCGGCGATCCTGGCGCAGCCCTTCCAGGAGGGCTTCACCAACGCGATGCACATCGTGTTCATCGGCGCCGCGATCGTCGCCGCCGTGGCCTTCGTGCTGACGGTGTTCACCAAGGAGGTGCCGCTGCGCACGCAGTCCGGCATCCAGGCGCAGGCCGCCGAGGAGGGCGGCATCGTGCTGACCACCGAGCCCGAGCCGGCGCCCGCGCCGGCGGCGCTCGCCAGCACCGAGCCGTTCGACACCTCCGGACGGCATGCGATGAACGGGAACGGCAACGGTCACTCGCACCTGGAGGGAACCCTCGGCACGCTGGCCGGAACCCCGGTTCGCGGCTTCGTGCGGCGGCCCGACGGCAGCCCGGTGCACGCCGCCGCGCTGACCGTGATCGACCTGAACGGCAAGCAGGTCGGGCGGACCGTCAGCGCCCAGGACGGCGGCTACGACCTGGCCGCGCCGGCCAACGGCACGTACGTGTTGATCGCCTCGGCCGGCTCGCACCAGCCGCAGGCCTCGACGGTCGTGGTGAACGGCGCCCCGGTCAACTTCGACGTGGTGCTCACCGGCACCGGCGGCCTGGTCGGCGTCGTCACGGCGCTCGGCGGCCACCCGGTGGTCGAGGCCACCGTGACGCTGGCCGACGTGCGCGGCGAGGTCGTGGGGTCGCGGTCCACCGACGCCGGCGGGTCGTACCAGTTCACCGAACTGGTCGGCGGCGAGTACACCCTCGTCGTCAGCGCCGAGTCGTTCCGGCCGACGGCGCTGCCGGTGAGCATCGGCGACAGCGGCACCACGCGCCAGGACGTCGAACTGGCCGGTGGCGCGACGCTCGGCGGCGTGGCCCGCAACGACCAGGGGCAGCCGCTGGCCGACGCCCGGGTGACCCTGGTCGCGCCGGACGGGCAGGTCGTCGCGGCCACCACCACGGGGTCGGACGGGCAGTACAGCTTCGGGGATCTGTCCGAAGGTGACTACACCGTGATCGCCAGCGGGTACCCGCCGGTGGCCGCCGCGCTCCGCGTCTCCGCAGGTCAGGAGACCGTGCACGACGTGGAGCTGGGCTACACGGAGTAAAGGTCGGCAGGCGCGGCGGCTGTCCCCTTCACACGGTTCGGGGACAGCCGCCGCGTCGACGACATAGGGTGTCGGACGTGCACCCGCACGAGATGGCCTTCGGTTCACTGGACGCCGTCGGCCCCGTAGTGCTGACGGTGATCGCTCTCGTGTGCATTTTCGTCGAGTGCGGATTCCTCATCGGGCTGCTGTTTCCCGGCGATTCGCTGCTGTTCACCGCCGGGATCTTCTTCGCGCAGCAGCATCACGCCGGCCAGGCGTGGATCTTCGCCGGGCTGGCCTGGGCCGCCGGCGTCGGCGGCGGGCAGTGCGGCTACCTGTTCGCCCGCAAGACCGGCCACAAGTTCGTCGCCAGACGTGACGGCAAGATCCTGAACAAACGGAACCTGGAACGGGCGCAGCGGCTGCTCGACGGCTGGGGATTCTGGGCCGTGACGCTCGCTCGCATGGTGCCGTGGGTGCGGACCGTGGTGCCCACCATCGCCGGCGCGGCCGGGATGAACCCGGTGAAGTTCCTGCTCGCCTCGATCGTCAGCACCGCCGCCTGGGTCGGCGTGTTCATGACCGTCGGCTACTTCGGCACCGGACTGCTCGACCAGGTTCCGTGGCTGAAGACCGTCGCGCTGGTGATCGCCGTGGGTGTCGTCGTCACGACCACGGTCGTCGGGGTCATCCACTACCGGCAGGACAGCCGTCAGCCCGTCGAACCCGTCGAGGAAGAGCCCGTCGACGCTTGATCCGCTCGCCGACCACTCGGCTACAGCCCGAGCATTGACCGTTCGACGGCGATGCAACGGTCCTCGACGTAGGTCATCCCGGCGGCCTCGGCGATCTCCCGGGCCTGCGGGTTGGCGATGCCCAGCTGCAGCCACAGCGCGCCGGCCTTGACCTGCACGGCCTGCTCGGCGATGGCGGGGGCCTCGTCGGCGGGACGGAACACGTCCACGATGTCGATCTTCTCGGGGATGTCGAGCAGGCTGCGGTAGGCCTTCTCGCCCAGGATCTCGGTGGCGCTCGGGTGCACGGGAATCACCTTGTACCCGGCGGCCTTGAGCGCGGCCGGCACCGAGTGCGCGGCCTTCCACGGCTGGGTCGACAACCCGACGACGGCGATCGTCTTGGCCGAGGTCAGCAGTTCCCTGATCACGTCAGCTCCTCCTCAGCGATCACCAGGTCGGCCCGCCCCGAAGTGGCGTCGACCCGCACCGCATTGGCCTGGTCAGAGCCTAACGCCCGGCAACGGGCCTGCTCGGCGGAGCGTCCGAACGCCTCGTGACGGGCGATCAGACGGGCAATTCGCACCTGCTCGTCGGGGGCGAGGAACCAGGCCTCGTCCAGCAGCGGCCGAACCCGGTTCCACGGCTCGTCGGTCAACAGGAGGTAGTTGCCCTCGGTGACGACCAACGGCGTTTCCCGAAACACGGGAACGGCGCAGGCGATGGGTTCCTCGATCTCGCGCCGGAACTCGGGGGCGTAGACGGTGTCGGGGCCGTGCCGGCGCAGCCGTTCGAGCAGGTCGACGTAGCCGGCGGCGTCGAAGGTGTCCGGCGCGCCCTTCCGCTCGGCCCGGCCGAGCCGGTCGAGTTCCCGCTGCGCCAGGTGGAAGCCGTCCATGCCGACGAGCACGGCCCGGTCGCCGAGGGCGTCGACGAGGCGCGCCGCCAGCGTGGACTTGCCCGCGCCGGGCGCGCCGCAGATGCCCAGCAACGACCGCCGGCCGGTGACCGCCAGCCGTTCGGCCCGGGCCACCAGGTCGTCGAACCTCACCAGGTTCCCCCTCGCACCTCGTCCACCCAGCCGCGCGGGCCGACATGCCGCACCTTGACGCCGGCGACCCGGTTGGCCAGGTCGATCAGCCCCGGCAGGTCGTCGGCGGTCGGCACGCGGCCCAGCCGCCCGACGCCGAACGTCAGCGCCCCGTGCCAGACGTCGCCGGCGCCGGAGGTGTCCCGGGCGGGGACCCGCTGCGCATGCACCTCGCCGGTCCGCCCGTCGCACGACCACTCGACCGCGCCGGGGCCGTGCGTACGGATCACCACCGGCACGCCACGGTCGTGCAACTCCTTGGTGCTGAGCGGATAACTCGCCGAGCAGGCACAGACATCCACCAGCGGCAGCAGTTCGGAGTGCACGTCCTTGAGACTGCCGGCATCCAGCACGACCGGCGCCGTCGCCCGCGCCACCCGCAACGCCAGCGCCGGGTGATGCCCGTCGACCAGCACGGCGTCGGTCTCCAGGATCTCCACCGGCGGCAGAATCGTTGTGCCGGCGGCATTGTGCGACACCACGGTCCGCTCGCCGTCATGGTCCCGCACGGTCACGGCGCTGACGGTCGGCGGATCCTGCTTGGCCGGCAACAGATCCACTACGGTGACGCCGTGATCATCGAGGTCCCGCAGGGCAAGCAGCGCCAGCGGATGCGCGCCCAGCGCCGTCAGCAGGGTCGGGATGCCGCCGAGCGCGGCGACCGCGACGGCGGCGTTGGCCGCGGGACCTCCCGCGGCCAACGCGACCGTCTCCGACTGCACCTTCTCGCCGGCAGCGGGTATGTCGGCCACCCGCTGCACGACGTCCACCGTGCACAGACCGGCGAGCAGGATCCTGGTCACTCGGCCGACTTCCGGTGACTGCCCAGCCCTGTCGTCACGGCGTTGCGAACTTCTTCCACCACACCATCATCACCCATCCGCAGCGCGCCGGTGAGCAGCCCGACCACCTCGTTCATGCTGCTCTCGCCCGGCTTGACCAGCGCGACCCGCTTACCCAGCCGGTGCACGTGGACCCGGTCGGCGATCTCGAACACGTGCGGCATGTTGTGGCTGATCAGCACCACCGGCAGGCCGCGGTCGCGGATCCGGCCGATCAGCTCCAGCACCTTGGCCGACTCGGCCACGCCGAGCGCGGCCGTCGGCTCGTCCATGATCACGACCTTGGTGCCGAACGCCGCCGCCCGCGCCACCGCGACGGCCTGCCGTTGGCCGCCGGACAGCGTCTCCACCAGCTGCTGGATCGACTTGATGTTGATGCCCAACTCGTCGAGCACCCGCTGCGCCTCGGTCCGCATGGCCCTGGCGTCCAAGGTGCGCAGGAACTTGCCGCGCCAGCCGCCGATCCGCTTCTCCCGGCCCATGAACAGGTTCGTGGCGATGTCCAGCGCCGGCGCGAGCGCCAGGTCCTGGTACACGGTCTCGATGCCGGCCCGGCGGGCGTCCAGCGGACCCCGGAAGTGCACGGCCTCGCCGTCCACCCGGATCTCGCCGGCGTCCGGGACCAGCGCCCCGGACAGCGCCTTGATCAGGCTGGACTTGCCGGCGCCGTTGTCGCCGACCACCGCCAGCACCTCGCCGGGCAGCAGGTCGAAGTCCGCGCCGTCGATCGCCGTCACCCGGCCGTACCGCTTGACCAGGCCACGAGCCCGCAGGATCGGCTCGGTCATCGCTGCCTCCCTCGCGTGAACCGGTCGAGCGCGACGGCGGCGATCACCAGGATGCCGGTCGCCACGTTCTGGTACAGGTCGTCGATGCCGGCCTGGGTGAGGCCGCTGCGCAGCACCGTGACGATCAGTGCGCCGACGAGCGTGCCGAGCACGCTTCCCCGGCCGCCGAACAGACTCGTGCCGCCGATGACCACCGCCGTGATCGAGTCCAGGTTGGCCGTCTGGTACGCGTTCGGGTCCGCGTTGGGCACACGGCCCAGCGCCTGCCAGGCGGCGATGCCGTAGATCAGGCCGGCGATGATGTAGACGCCGATGACCGTGCGCTGGACGTTGATGCCGGACAGCCGGGCCGCCTCCGGCTCGTTGCCGACGGCGTAGACATGCTTGCCCCAGCCGGTTTTGGTCAGCGCGTACCAGACGACGAGGAACATCACGAGCGCCACCGTCATGCCGTAGGTGACCTCGATGCCGCCGAACAGGTAGCGCCGTGTGCCCAGCCAGGACAGCAGCGGGTCGCTGACCGGCACCGACTCGCCGGTGTAGATCCGGCTGACCGCGGTGAGGATGGTCAGCAGGCCCAGCGTGACGATGAACGGCGGCAGCTTGATGTTGGTGACCAGCACGCCGGTCAGCGCGCCGATCAGGGTGGCCGCGGCGATGCCGACGAGCAGCGCCAGCCAGGCCGGCGCGCCGCCGACCACCAGCTTGGCCATCAGCAGCGTGGCCAGCACGGTGTTGGCCGCGTTGGCCAGGTCGATGCCGGCGGTGAGGATGATCAGCGTCTGGCCCAGCGCCATCGTGCCGACCACCAGCGACTGCTCGACGACCAGCGAGAGGTTGTCGAGCTCCAGGAAGGTGCTGGTGGACAGGGAGAACACGACGACCGCGACGACGAGCGCGATGGTCGGACCGACCGCGGGCGTGCGCAGCACGTACTCGCCGAAGCTCGCCCGGGTTCCGTTCGCGGTGGTGGCCATCTCACTTCCCCCAACAGTTCTGCAGGCCCCAGGCGGTGTCCTGGGACGGGATGCCGGGCACCGGCTTGTCGGTGATGACCATGGAGCCGGTGTTCTGGAAGCCGCTGGGCTTCTTGCCGCTCTTGGCGTACTCGACGGCCGCGTCGACGCCCAGCGCGGCCATCTTGGCCGGGAACTGCATGACGGTCGCGCCGTACTTGCCGTCCTTGACGTCCTGCACGCCCTGGCAGCCGCCGTCGATGGAGCCCATCACGACCTGGTTGAGCAGGCCCCGCGCCTGCAGCGCCGCGTAGGCGCCGCGGGCCGTCGGCTCGTTGAGCGTGTAGACGGCGTTGACGGAGGTGGCGCGCTGCAGCAGGTTCTCCATGCCCTGCTGAGCCTGGCTCTGGTCGCCGTTCACCGACTGGTGGCCGATGATCGCCGGGTCGCCGTCGGAGAGACCGAAGCCCTGCAGGAACCCGGTGTGCCGCTGCGTGTCCACTGTGGAGCCCGCGGTGCCGTCCAGCATCAGCAGTTGCGGCGGCTTGTCGCCGAGCACCGCCTTGACGTACTGGCCCTCCTGCCGGCCGGCGGCGGTGTTGTCCGTCGCGTACGTGGCATCGACGGCGGTGGCCGGATCGGTCTCGGTGTCCAGCGCGATCACCATGATGCCCTTGTCCCGCGCCTGCTTGATGGCGCTGAGCACGCCGGTCGCGCTGTTCGGCGTGATCAGGATCGTGTTCACGCCGCGCTGCACCAGGTTCTCGATCGCGGTCACCTGCCCGTCGTTGTCGCCGTCGAACTTGCCGGCCAGCGCCGTGAACTGGGCGCCGAGCTTGCTCGCCTCGGCCTGCGCGGCCTGCCGGAGCGCCACGAAGTACGGGTTGGTGTCGGTCTTGGTGACCAGTCCGATCTTCGCCTGCGTGTTGTTGCCGACGGCGGTGGAGCCACCCCAGTAGCGTTGCGTCGTGCAGCCGGTGGTGGTGACGGCCAGGATGGCGACGAGAGTCCCCATCGTCAGGCCCATTCTCATGACGGCCCTCCTGATCAGCGGCGGTGCTGGTTGCGGCGACGCTAATTACGGGTAAGGTCCACAGCAAGCGTTTGCGCAAACGGTTGCACCTGTTTCGATCACGAAGCGTCGCAAGGAATGCTGCCATGGTCACGATGAAGGACGTCGCTCAGCTGGCCGGCGTGTCGATCACGACGGTGTCCCACGTCGTCAACGGCACCAGGGCGGTCGCGGCGGAGACCAAGGAGCGGGTCCTCGACGCGGTGGCCAGGACCGGCTACACCGGCGACGTCATCGCCCGGTCGCTGGTCACCGGCGGCACCCGGTCCCTCGGCGTGGCCATCTCCCTGGTCGCCAACCCGTACTTCGCCGAGCTCATGCAGGCCATCGAGAGCGAGGCCACCGCCGCCGGCTACACCCTGCTGCTCGTCGACACCCACGACGAGGCCGAAACCGAGGAGTACTCCGTACGGATGCTGCGGGCCCGCCGGGTGGACGGCCTGCTGCTCACCCCCTCGCCCGGCGCCGTCAGCACCGTCCTGCCCGAGCTCCGCCGCCTGAACATCCCCACCGTGCTGGTCGACCGGCTGCCCGGCAACCAGCCCATCGACCAGGTCGGCCCCGAGAACGTGCAGGCCACGTCGGCGCTGGTGCAGCACCTCGGCGAGCTCGGGCACCGTCGGATCGGGATGATCAGCGGCGCCTCCGGCCTCACCACGTCGTCCGAGCGGACCCTCGGCTACCGCCTCGGTCTCGGCCGCGCCGGCCTGCCCTGGGACCCCGAGCTCGTCGCCTCCGGCGAGTCCTCCTCCACCCACGGCGCCATCGCCCTCGGCCAGCTTCTCGCCCTGCCGTCCCCACCCACCGCCGTGGTCGCCGGCAACAACAACATGATGGTCGGCGTCCTGCACGAGGCCCGCCGCCGCAACCTCAAGATCGGCACCGACCTCGCCGTGGTCGGCTACGACGACGTCGAATGGGCCGACCTCGTCGACCCGCCGCTGACCACCATGGCCCAGCCCATCGCCGACATCGGCCGCACCGCCGTGCGGATGCTGCTGGCCCGCATCCAGGACCCGTCCCGGGAGCCGCAGACCGTCCGCCTCCCGGCGAAGCTCATGCACCGCCAGTCATGCGGCTGCGGCTGAGAAGTCCGCGGCGTGGTCGACGGCCCAGTCGGCGAACGTGCGGGCGGGCCGGCCGGTGAGCCGTTCCACCATGTCGTTGACGGGTTCGGGGTTGGCCACCATGGCGGCGTGCGCGGCCAGGATGCCGTCTACGACCGGCGCCGGCAGATCCGCGAAGATCGCCCGCCGCGCTACCTCGTCCGGCACCTCCTCGAACCGCACGGCGCGGCCGATGGCCCGTCCGATCGCCCGCGCCTGCTCGACCTGGCTGATCGACTCCGGCCCGGTCAGCACGGGTCGCGCCCCGACCAGTCCGTCCTCGGTCAAGGCCCGGACGCCCACCGCCGCGATGTCCCTCTCGTGGATCAACGACCGGCGCGCGGCCCCGTGGATCCAGCGGACCACGCCCTCGGCCCGGATCTGCGGGGCCCAGCCCAGGGCGTTGGCCGCGAAGCCGCCCGGCCGCAGGAAGGTCCACTCCACGCCGGAGTCCTCGATCAGCCGCTCCAGCATGGCGTGGGAGCCGAGGATCCCGTCGGTCGCGTCGGCGGTGACCCCGTTGGCGGACAGGTAGACGACGCGCCGCGCGTGCTTGGCGATCTCGGCGATGGTGGCCGGCGCGGCGTGGTCGGCGGCGACGGTGGGCCACACCAGGAACACCGAGTCGACGCCGTCCAGGGCCGGGCGGAGGCCGGCCGGGTCAGCCAGGTCGCCGCGAACCACCTCGACGCCCTCGGGCACCGCGGCCCGTTCGGGATCCCGTACCAGCGCGCGCACCGCGACGCCCCTGTCCAGCAGCTGGGTCAGCGCGCTGCCGCCGACCCTCCCGGTCGCGCCGGTCACCAAGATCACGGTTCGCTCCTCGCCCGTCGGATGGTCCTTCCACGGGCAACGATGCAACCTCGACCAAGGTTGAGGTCAACCGGTGTGCGGGTGGACGTCGTTGCGCTCCAACGCCGCCGCGGCCTCGAAGAGCATCCAGCCCGACAGCTGCACCGACAGGTCCCGCTCCGGGCGACGCCGGCCGGGGGCGGCCGGCATCATCCATTCCGGCCCGAACAACGGACCCCCTCGGATGTCGGCCCGGTTGCGCCAGGCGGAGTCGGCGGAGAGGTAGACGATCTGGGCGGCGTCCTTGTCGTCGAGGATGATGGCGGCGTGGGCGAGATACCGGGCGAGGATGCCGGCGAAGAGACCGCCGTCGCCGCCACCGTTGCCGGGCAGCACACCACCCTCGCCGACCATGTGCTCGGCCACGGCGAGCACGGTCCGGCGGGCGAAGGTGGCCCACACCTGGTTGCCGGTGGCGAGGAACAGCTCGACGCAGGCGCCGATGAAAACGCCTTGGCAGTAGGTGAAAGCCCATTCGACGACACCGGAGACCTCGCCGTCGGGGTCGACGCGCAGGCCGTCCAGCACCAGTCCGGTGTCGGGGTCGACGAGCCACTCGTCGATCCAGTCCACAATGGACAGGGCGCGCTGGAGGTCGGCGCGGTCGCCGAGGCGGGTGAACAGCATCGCGGCCGGACCGTTGGCGGGGACGTTCTTGAGATTGTCCTTGGTACGCCACCAGATCCCGCCGCCGCCGTGGTCGGTCCAACCGTCGCGAAGCCGCTGCCGGATCTCCTCGAGGGCCCCGGGGCGGCGGACGTCGAGCTCCTCGCCGGCTCGCCACAGGGCCAGCCCCAGCCAGGCGATGTCGTCGTAGTAGCGATTGAGCCACCGGCGGCCGTTGCGCAGCCGAATGGTGTCGATCAGCCGCTCGATGTCATGCAGGCGCTCCGGCGCGGGCGCCCGGAGCTGAGCATCGATCATGCAGTCGAGCAGGTGCGCCTGCCACCAGTAGTGCCAGGTCAGGTGCAGCCGGCGGCCCCGGGCGGGCCAGCCGGTGACGGCGAGTCTGGTGCCGGGCAGGGCCCACAGCCGCCGCAGGTGTCTTGTCCGCACGGCCCGCTCGGCCATGGCCGCCCTGGCGGCCCACAGCGCGGGGGCGTTCGGGGAGTGCGTCACCGACCCATCGTGCGCGCTTGATCGATTCCGCAGACACCGCGATCACCAGGACGTATGAAGGTCGGCGTGTTGCGCCACCCAGGTGTGCATGACGATGCCGGCGGCGACACCGGCGTTGATGGATCGGGTGGACCCGAACTGGGCGATCGACACGACCATGTCCGCCGACGCCTGCGCGGCGGCGGACAGCCCCGGGCCCTCCTGCCCGAACAGCAGCACGCAGGCGCGCGGCAGCGCGGTGGTCTCGATCCGCACCGAGCCGGGGGTGTTGTCCACGGCGATGATCTCCAGCCGCTCCGACCGCGCGAACGCCACCAACGACTCGACGTCCTCGTGGTGGAGCAGGTGCTGGTACCGGTCGGTGACCATGGCCCCGCGCCGGTTCCAGCGCCGCCGCCCGACGATGTGCACGGCGCGGGCGGCGAAAGCGTTGGCGGTGCGGACAACCGTGCCGATGTTGTGGTCGTGCTGGAAGTTCTCGATGGCGACGTGGAACGGGTGCCGGCGGCGGTCGAGGTCGGCGACGATCTCCTCGCGCCGCCAGTACCGGTAGTGGTCGACGACGTTGCGCCGGTCGCCCTCGGCCAGCAGCTCCGGGTCGTAGCGGTCGTCGTCGGGCCACGGTCCCGGCCACGGCCCGACGCCGACCTCCGCACCGGCCGCGACCCACTCGGTCGGGCCCATCTCGTCCTCGGTCACCGGGTTCGCCCGCCCGGCAGAAAGTACTGTGCCCGGGCCACCTTGGTCGTGGCGGCCACGATGTTGCTGGGGAAGGCGACGATCCGGCTGTTCAGCGCGTGCACGCTGTCGTTGTAGTCGCGGGCCGCCGCCGCCACCCGCTCGTCGCTCTCGCCCATCTGCTCCCACAGCAGCCCGAAGTCCCGGTCCTCCCGCAGCCGCGCCGGCACGCCGGCCAGAAACGCCGTCAGCTGCTGGTTGAGCAGCTGCTCGGCTCGGCTCTGGGCCACCGGCCCCGCGCCCCGGCTGGCCATCGCCTGCGACCGCGCCTGCACGATCGTGCTCACGTTCACGCCGCCCGCCTTCGTCACGGCGACGATGCCGCCGATCAGGTCGTGCCGGCGTTGCAGCTCCGCGTCCACCCGCCGCCACATCCGCTCGACCGCCTCGCGCTGCACGGTGAACCTGTTGTGGCTCAGCGTGACGCCGAGCGCGGTCAGCAGCAGCACCACCACGACGGACAGGGCAGCGACCAAGGACGCCTCCTACAGACCGAGATCGGAGAGATCGAGAAGGTACCGGTAGGGCAGACCGGCCTCCGCGATGGCTTCACGTACCCCGGTGTTCCGGTCGACAACCGTGGCGACGCCGACCACGGTCGCGCCGGCCTCACGCAGCGCCTGCACGGCGGTGAGCACACTGCCGCCGGTCGTCGACGTGTCCTCGACGGCGAGCACACGCTGCCCGGCGACCTCGATGCCCTCGATCCGGCGCTGCATGCCGTGGGTCTTGGTCTCCTTGCGTACCACGAAGGCGTCAAGCACATCGCCCTCGGCCGCGGCGGCGTGCATCATCGCGCAGGCCACGGGGTCGGCGCCGAGCGTGAGCCCACCGGCGGCGACGTAGTCCCAGTCGGCGGTCAGCTGCCGCAGCAGCTTGCCGATCAGCGGCGCCGCCGCGTGGTGCAGCGTCGCGCGCCGAAGGTCGACGTAGTAGTCGGCCTCGGCGCCGGAGGACAGGGTGACACGGCCGTGCACGACGGCAAGCTCGGAGACAAGACGGGCCAGTTCGGACTTCGCCGGAGATTCCACTCGCACGGATCCACACCCTCTCATGTCCGGCCGCGGCCGGCGGCGACGCGCCCGGCGATCCTCCTCACCAATCCGCGCGGCACCAGCCGGCTGACGCCGACGATGGCCTTGTACTGCAGGCCCGGCACGCAGACCACCTTGCCCTGCCCCAGATCCGCCAGGCATTCGGTGACGACCTGGTCGGCGTCCAGCCACAGCAGCTCGGACGTCTTGCTCATGTCGATGCCGGCCCGCTGGTGGAACTCGGTGTGCACGAAGCCGGGGCACAGCGCCATCAGCCGCACGCCGGAACCGGCCAGCGCGATGGACAGCCCCTCGGTGAACGACGTGACGTAGGCCTTGCTGGCCGAGTAGGTGGAGCCGCGGCCGGGCATGAAGCCGGCGACGCTGGAGACGTTGATGATCACGCCTGCGCCGCGCGGCACCATCGTCGCCAGGGCGGCGTGGGTCAGCCGCATCACGGCCGTGACGTTGACGTCCAACTGCTTCTGCATGTCCTCGACAGGGGAGGTCCAGAACTCCCCGGAGGTGCCGAAGCCGGCGTTGTTGACCACCACGTCGACCGGCCGGGAGGCGTCGCGCAGCCGGGCCTCCACCGCCGCCCGCCCCGCCTCGGTGGCCAGGTCGGCCGGTAGCACCTCGGATTCGACGCCGAACCGGCGCTTGAGCTCCTCGGCCTGTTCGACCAGCCGGGACTCGGTACGGGCGACGAGCACGAGGCGGTCGCCGTCGGCGGCGAACCGGCGCACGAAGGCGGCGCCGATGCCGGAGGTGGATCCGGTGACGAGACAGGTGGCCATGCATCGAACGTTACCGGCGAGTCACCGCCGGCCGTATCCTTCGGCCTCGACCTCAGGCCCCGTTCCGGCCGCCGAACGAGGGCCGGTAGACCTCGCCGCCGGGGTTGTCGTCGGACGCGTCGTTACTGGGCGTGTCCGCCTCGAACGGGTCGACCACGTCGGCCAGCTCGCCGACGTCGCGCAGCAGCCGCTCCAGCCGGGCCGGGCTGGCCCCGGGCGGGGCGGCCGCGAGCACCCAGTCCTCCTCCAGCCAGACCACGGTGACGTCGCCGCCGATCTCCTCGGCCGCCTCGACCAGGTCGGGCGTGATGAGCATGCGGGCGGCGGTCAGGTCGGACACGAAGGCGTAGCGCTGGCCGACCGGGCCGAGCAGGTCCGGCATCTGTTCCCGCTGGAAGGGCACGCTGGGCAGCCACAACTCCACCACGACCGGGTGACTGCGGCGGCACCGGATGCCGACCAGCACGGAGTTGACCTTGCCGCCGTTCTCCAGGTCGAGCACGTACACCTGGCGCCGCCCGTCGGCGGTGAAGGTGGACCCGGCGACGACGTCGCGGGCCACGCCGCTGCCGTAGTAGGCGATGGCCCCGTGGTGCCAGCGGGTCGGCAACACGTGGTCCGTCTCGGCGAACTGCCAGCCCCGCAGACCCGCCCAACGCCGTCGCTCTCGGTTACGAGCCGTGCGTTGGGCGCGGTCTGTCGCCAGCAGTGCCAGCCCTGCCACTGCCAGGACGACGAACGCCGTGAACCAGACCCACGCAGGTATCACAACAGGCAGGGTAGCGGCCGCCCGGCCGATAACGAAGATCACTAGTGGGTCAGTTCTCCGGACGAGGGGTAACGATGAGCCTTCCAGTCATCCCGTTCGACACGCCGCAGTCGCTCGACACGGACCCCGCGGCGCTGGCCCTGCTGGCGGAAGGCCCGGTGGCCAGGGTGCGGATCGGCGCCGGCGGGCCGGAGGGCTGGCTGGTGCTGGGCTATCGGGCGGCCCGCCAGGTGATGACCGACCCGCGGTTCAGCCGCGAGGCGGCGATGACCCCGGCGACGCCGAAGTCCAGCACCACCGCGGACGCCCCGGACGTGGTGACCAACCTGGACGCGCCCAAACACACCCGGGTGCGCCGGCTGATGGCCAAGGCCTTCACGCCGCGCCGGGTGGACGCGCTCGCGCCGCGGATCCAGCAGATCATCGACGGGCTGCTGGACGACGTCGAGGACCACGGCGCACCCGCCGACCTGCTGGGACTGTTCGCCGCGCCGCTGCCGATCACGGTCATCTGCGAGCTGATGGGCGTGCCGGACATGGACATCGCGCGGATGCGCGACTGGGCCGAGAAGCTGATGGCGGTCTCCCTGTACCCGGTCGAGGAGATCCTGGCCGCCCAGGACGACCTGCAGGCGTACCTGGGCGGGCTGATCGAGCACAAGCGGGCGCACCCGGGCGATGACGTGACGACCGCGCTGGTGCAGGCCCGCGACGACGGCGACGGGCTCAGCCAGGCCGAGCTGGTGATCAACCTGCAGACGCTGTTCGTGGCCGGCCACGAGACCACGGTCAACCAGTTCGCCAACGGCATCGTGACGCTGTCCCGGCATCCCGAGCAGTTCGACCGGCTGCGCCGCGACCTCGACCTGGTGCCCAACGCCGTGGACGAAATCCTGCGCTACGTCAAGTTCTCCAACGCGGACATGCCCAGGGCCGCCACCGAGGACGTGGAACTCGGCGGTCAGCTGATCCGGGCCGGCGAGACGGTGATGCTGCCGCCGCACGTGCCCAACCGCGACCCGGAGGCATTCGAGAACCCGAACGTGTTCGACGTGACCAGGCCGAACGCCGGCGACCATCTGACCTACACCTACGGCCCGCACTACTGCCTGGGTGCGCATCTGGCCAACACCGAGCTGCGTCTGGCGCTGCGCTCGGTGTTGGCCAGATTCCCGAATCTTCGGGTCGCGGTCCCGGACGACCGGCTCGTCTGGAAGAACGGGCTGATCGTCCGGGCCCTGCGGGAGCTGCCGGTCAGCTGGTGAGGGCGCGGCCGACCATCAGGCCGGAGTTGTCCTCCACCACGTCGACCAGCACGGTGTCGCCGTCCCGGATCTCGCCGGCCAGCAGCTCCTTGGCCAGCTGGTCGCCGATCGAGGACTGCACCAGCCGGCGCAGCGGCCGCGCGCCGTACACCGGGTCGAACCCGTTGAGGGCGAGCCAGTCGCGGGCGGCGGGCGAGACCTCCAGCGTCAGCCGGCGCTGCGACAGCCGCTTGGCCAGCCGGGACACCTGGATGTCCACGATCGCGGTCAGCTCCTCGGTGGCCAGCGCGTGGAAGACCACCACGTCGTCCAGCCGGTTGAGGAACTCCGGCTTGAAGTGCCGCTGCACGGTCGACAGCACCGCGTCCTTGCGCTGCTGCTCGGTCAGCACCGGGTCGGCGATGGCCTGCGAGCCGAGGTTGGAGGTGAGCACCAGGATCGTGTTGCGGAAGTCCACGGTGCGGCCCTGGCCGTCGGTCAGCCGGCCGTCGTCCAGCACCTGCAGCAGCACGTCGAACACGTCCGGGTGGGCCTTCTCCACCTCGTCGAGCAGCACCACGGCGTACGGCCGGCGGCGCACCGACTCGGTCAGCTGGCCGCCCTGGTCGTAGCCGACGTAGCCGGGCGGGGCGCCGACCAGGCGGGCCACCGAGTGCTTCTCGGCGTACTCGCTCATGTCGATCCGGATCATCGCCCGCTCGTCGTCGAACAGGAACTCGGCCAGCGCCTTGGCCAGCTCGGTCTTGCCGACGCCGGTCGGGCCGAGGAACAGGAACGAGCCGGTCGGGCGGTCCGGGTCGGCCACGCCGGCCCGGGTCCGGCGCACCGCGTCGGACACCACGCGCACCGCCTCGGCCTGGCCGACGACCCGCCGTGCGAGCTCGTCCTCCATCCGCAGCAGCTTGGCCGTCTCGCCCTCGAGCAGCCGGCCGGCCGGAATGCCGGTCCACGCGCTGACGACGTCGGCGACGTCGTCCGGGCCGACCTCCTCCTTGAGCATCACGTCGCCGCTCGGCGTGCTCGCCGTCGCGGCCGCGAGCTCCTTCTCCAGCGCCGGGATCCGGCCGTAGCGCAGCTCGGCGGCGCGGCCCAGGTCGCTGTCGCGCTCGGCCCGCTCGGACTCGCCGCGCAGCTGCTCCAGCTGCTCCTTGAGCTCCCGGACCTTCTCGATGGAGCCCTTCTCGTTCTGCCACCGGGCGGTCAGCGCGGACAGCTGCTCGCGCTTCTCGGCCAGCTCGGCCCGCAGCGACTCCAGCCGGTCCTTGGAGGCCTGGTCGGACTCCTTCTCCAGCGCCATCTCCTCGATCTCCAGGCGGCGCACGGCGCGCTCCACCTCGTCGATCTCGACGGGCCGGGAGTCGATCTCCATCCGCAGCCGGGACGCGGCCTCGTCGACCAGGTCGATGGCCTTGTCCGGGAGGAAGCGGGCGGTGATGTACCGGTCGGACAGGGTCGCGGCGGCCACCAGCGCGGTGTCGGTGATGCGGACACCGTGGTGCACCTCGTAGCGCTCCTTGAGGCCGCGCAGGATGCCGATCGTGTCCTCCACGCTCGGCTCGCCCACCAGCACCTGCTGGAACCGCCGCTCCAGCGCGGGGTCCTTCTCGATGTGCTGGCGGTACTCGTCCAGCGTGGTGGCGCCGACCATGCGCAGCTCGCCGCGGGCCAGCATCGGCTTGATCATGTTGCCGGCGTCCATCGCGCCCTCGCCGGTCGCGCCGGCGCCGACGATGGTGTGCAGCTCGTCGATGAAGGTGATGACCTGGCCGTCGGAGTCGGTGATCTCCTTGAGCACGGCCTTGAGCCGCTCCTCGAACTCGCCGCGGTACTTCGCGCCGGCGACCATGGAGCCCAGGTCGAGCGCGACGACCCGCTTGCCGCGCAGCGACTCCGGCACGTCGCCGGCCACCACCCGCTGGGCCAGGCCCTCGACGATGGCGGTCTTGCCGACGCCGGGCTCGCCGATCAGCACCGGGTTGTTCTTGGTGCGCCGGGACAGCACCTGCACGACCCGCCGGATCTCGGCGTCGCGGCCGATCACCGGGTCGAGTTCGCCGTCGCGGGCCCGCTGGGTGAGGTCGACGCCGTACTTCTCCAGCGCCTGGAAGGTGCCCTCCGGGTCCGGGCTGGTGATCCGGGCCGAGCCGCGGACCTTGGTGAAGGCCTCGCGCAGCGCGTCCGGGGTGGCGCCGTGCCGGCGCAGCAGGTCGGCGACCTGCCCGCCCTCGGCGGCCAGCCCCACCAGCAGGTGCTCGGTGGACACGTACTCGTCGCCCATCTCGGTGGCCAGCCGCTGGGCGTGCGTGATCACCCGCAGCCCGTCGCGGGACAGCTGCGGGGCGGACATGGTGGCGCCGGTCGCCGACGGCAGCGAGTGCGCGAGCTTCTCCAGCTCGGCGCGCACCTGCGCCGGATCGGCCCCGACCGCGGTGAGCAGCGGGGCGGTCAGACCGTCACCCTGGGCCAGCAGCGCGGCGAGCAGGTGCACGGGCGTGATGTCGGGGTTGCCGGCCATCGTCGCGGCCTGCGCCGCCTCGGACACCGCCTGCTGCGTCTTCGTGGTCGGGTTGAACTGGTTCATCTCCCACCTTCGGGGCGAGACTTCGGGACACTCGCTTCAACGTCAGAAAAGTTGAGTCTGTTCCGCTCAAGTCAGAGCATACCCGAGTGAGCCGGGTCACCCAACGCCGTCGGGGCAGGTCAGCACCCGCCTATACGGCGTTCACCCACATGCGAATCGCGGTTGTCCCCAGCGGTATCCCGGTTGTCCACAATCCCCAGGTGACGATCCACAGGACTGCGCCGTCCGGGTGGTCACGCTTCCAAGGTCGCCCGCAGCGTCGCGACCAGCTCGCGCAGCACCCCGTTGGTCGCCGCCAGGCGCTCGTCGTCCCAGTCCGCGAACGCGCCGCGGATCAGCTCGGCCTGCCGCCGCTTCCAGCCAGCGAGCACCTCGACGCCCCGCTCGGTCGGGCTGATCAGGGCCACCCGGCCGTCGCTCGGCGACGGCCGGCGGTCGACCAGGCCGACCTTCTGCAGCTGGGCGATCTGCCGGCTGACCACCGAGGTGTCGACCACACGGTGCTCGGCCAGGTCGGACACCCGGCACTCGCCCCGGGCCACCACGTCGGCCAGCAGCGCGCCGGCCGCCGGGTGCAGCCCGAACTCGTCGTCCCAGAACCGCATCCGGACCGCGTTCTGGAGCTGGTTGAGCATCCGCAGCTGGCGGATGAACTCGAGCGACTCGTCGGCCGAAGGCCCCATCACAGCACCTCGTTCAGCCGATCCAGCAGGGTGGAAAACGTGTGCATGTCGTCGGTGGACCAGTGCGACAGCCGCTCCCGCAGCAACTTGCGGCGGTCGGCGCGGACGGCGGCCAGCCGGTCGTGGCCGGTGGCGGTCAGCTGCACGATGCGGGCCCGGCCGTCGGCGCTGTCCACGGCCCGCTCCAGCAGGCCGAGCTCCTCCAGCCGGGCGATCTGCCGGCTCACCGTGGACTTGTCCAGGCCGGTGCGCTCCACGATCTCGGCGGCGCGCACCGGGCCCGTTTCGTACAGGTGCACGAGCAGCGCGTAGGAGGCGGTGTCCAGCCCCGGGTGGACCTCCTTGGCGACCTGGAGGGAGAAGCTGCGGGCCCGGCCGAACAGCACCGACAGCGCCCGCTCCACGGCCTGGGCTGCCTCCCGGCGGTCAGCCTGATCGTGCTCGTCCACTCCTGGTCCTCCATCCGCGTCACACGAACGTCAAACCGTAGTGGTCGGGGTGTCCGATCCCCGCTAGCGGGCCGCCGTTCTGGCCGATCGGACGCCGAAGAAGTCCCCGCCCTTGCGGCGGCCGTCGTCGGTGCCCCAGTCCCGGGTCCGGTCGACCGGGACCAGCCTGGGGATGTGCTTGCGGCAGTGAATGTAGGCCTCGACCACCTCCAGCACCACCCAGCGCTCCGGGGTGCGGCCGCGCTCGAACTCGGCCGGCAGGTCGGGGTGCACGGCGCGCAGCTCGGCGTCGTCCACGATACGGGCCCGGCCGTTGACGTGCAGGCCGATCAGGTCGGTGACGAAGTCGACGAGCAGCATCGCGACGTGCGCGTTCTCGCTGATGTTGCCGAGGCTGGCCATGACGCCGTTGCCCCGGTACTCGGGGTAGGCCAGCCAGCGCTCGCCGAGGACCTGCACGAAGCCGGGCGGGCCGGCGCGGAAGGTCACGTCGCACTCGCCGGCGGCGTCGGAGGTGCCGATGAAGGCCATGTCCATGCGGGTAACGAAGGAGCGCATCTCGTCGTTGAGATGGTCGAGGACCTGATCGCGATAGAACCGGTTGGCCCGGTCCACGGTGCCGAAGGCGCGCTGCAGGAGGTGCTCGCCGCGGGAACCGGGTAAGTGCTCGGCGTCACGCGTCTCGCCGAGCGGATCGTCGGGGTGCAGGGTGATGTCGGTCACCGCGGGGGACGGCGCATCCGACAGCTCCAGCTGGAGCAGCTCGGGACCAGCGGTACCGGTCGGAGCAAGGTGGACGGGGGTCACGGTGATCCACCGTGTCATGTCGGCCGCGTTCTGCACACCCCCGGCCCATTCTTCGCCCGTTCGTGGGAAGGTCTGTCAACGGTTAGTTACCCCAGTCCACTCGAACGTGGCATCAAGTCCCACAAAGACTCGATGTCGAGTTAGGGTCCACCCCGTCGGGGGACGGATGCTTGACCACGGGGCGCCTTGCCAGGTGCCCCTGACTACGTGGAGACTGCGCCCGGACCATGACAGCCAACGCCGTGTTGAACCCCTTGCCTTCGACCAACCCACACCGCGAACCGCCACCTGGTGTCACCGCGATGGTGCGGATGATTCGCGAGAGCTTCGCGGTCGTCGAGCCGTGCGCGGACGAGGTTGCGAAGTTCTTCTACGGGATGCTGTTCAGCCTCGCGCCGACCACCCGTGACATGTTCCCGGTGAACATGCAGGTGCAGCGCAGCCGCCTGCTCCGCGCCCTGGTGCACGTCGTGCAGATGGTCGACCGCCCCGACGACCTGATCCCGTTCCTGCGCCAGCTCGGCCGGGACCACCGCAAGTTCGGCGTGGTCGCCAGCCACTACGAGGCCGTCGGCACCGCGCTGCTCGCCGCGATCAAGAAGTTCGCCGGCAAGTCGTGGACGCCGCAGGTCGAGCGGGCCTGGGCCGAGGCCTACACGATCATGGCCCGGTCCATGCAGGAGGCCGCGGCCGCCGACGAGGGCCCCGCCTTCTGGCCGGCCACCGTCGTCGAGCACAAGCGGCTGAGCTGGGGCCTGGCCATGGTGCGGGTGCAGCCCGACTACCCGGTGCCCTACCTGCCCGGCCAGTACGTGAGCGTGGAGACCCCGCAGCGGCCCCGGCTGTGGCGCTACTACAGCCCGGCCAACGCCCCGCGCGACGACGGCACCATCGAGTTCCACATCCGGGCCGTCAACGGCGGCTGGGTCAGCCGCTCGATCGTGGCGCACACCCAGGTCGGCGACCAGTGGCGGCTCGGCGCCCCGATGGGCCGGCTCACCGTGGACCGCGAGAGCGACCGGGACATCCTGATGGTCGCCGGCGGCACCGGCGTCTCGCCGATGCGCGCGATCGTGGACAACCTGGCCCAGTGGGGCGAGAACCCCCGGGTGCACCTGTTCGTCGGCGGTCGCACCCGTGAGGACCTGTACGACCTGGAGAACCTGCAGCGCATCGCGCAGAGCAACCCGTGGCTGACCGTGGTGCCCGTGGTGGAGTCCGAGCCGGGCCTGCAGGGCTACGAGCACGGCTCGCTGGCCGACGTCGTCACCCGCTACGGCTCGTGGTCCGACCGCGAGGTGCTGGTCTGCGGCTCCCCGGCGATGATCAGAGCCACGGTCTCCCGGATGCTGGTCGCGGGCACCCCGCTGGACCACATCCGCTACGACCCCTTCACCCTGGACTGAGAACACGACAAAGGCCGGCGGACGCATCCGCCGGCCTTTGCTGTCTCGCCTACTGCTGCTTGGGCTTCCAGACCACGATCGACTGCTGCTGGCGTACCGGCACCAGGTCCCGCCGGTACGAGGCGTGCACCGCGGCCGCCGCCTGCTCGGCCGCCGCGTGGGCCGCGGCCAGCTCCTCCAGCACCTCGGTCAGCCGGGCCTTGAGCGCGTCCACCTGGTTCTCCAGGTCGATGATGCGCTTGATGCCGGCGAGGTTGACGCCCTCCTCCTGGGACAGCCGCTGCACCTCGCGGAGGAGGGAGATGTCCCGGGCCGAGTAGCGCCGGCCGCCGCCGCTGGCCCGGCCCGGCGACACCAGGCCGAGCCGGTCGTAGCTGCGCAGCGTCTGCGCGTGCAGCCCGGACAGCTGGGCCGCCACCGAGATCACGAACACCGGGGTGTCCTCGTTGGCTCCCGGCGGGAACGAGAACGGGTTGCCCATCACGTGTCACCCTTTCCCAGCAGCGCGTCCAGTTCGGCCCGCGGGTCGTGGCCGGCGGTGGCCTCGGCGTACGCCTTCAGCGCCTCCTCGGCCTTGCCGTCCAGCCGCGACGGCACCGCGACCTGGAGCGTCACCAGCAGGTCTCCCTTGCGGCCGTCCCTGCGCTCGATGCCCTTGCCGCGCACCCGCAGGATCCGGCCGCTGGCCGTGCCCGGGTGCACCTTCACGTTGACCTTCGAGTCCAGCGTCGGCACCGTCAGTGTGGTGCCCAGCGCCAGCTCGGGGAAGGTCACCGGAACCGTCACCGTGAGATCGTCACCGGAACGTCCGAACACCGCGTGCGGCGTGACGTGGACCCGCACGAACAGGTCGCCGTTGGGGCCGCCGTTGCGTCCGGGCTCACCCTGCGCCGCCAGCCGGATCCGCTGACCGTCGTCGACGCCGGCCGGGATCCGCACGGTGAGCGTGCGCACCTTGGTGCTCACGCCCTCGCCGCCGCACTCCGGGCACGGGTCGTCGATGATCTTGCCGGTGCCCCGGCAGTCGCGGCACGGCTCGCTGAACGCGAACGCGCCCTGGCTCCGGCTGACCAGGCCGGCGCCCTTGCAGGTCGGACAGGTGCGCGGCGTGGTGCCCGGCTTCGCGCCGGAGCCGCCGCAGGTGCCACAGGCCGCCGGGCTGGACAGCCGCAGCGGCACCGTCGCGCCCTTGACCGCCTCCACGAAGTCGATCCGCACGTCGGTCTCGACGTCGTCGCCGCGCCGGGCCCGCGTCGCGGACGCCGACGAGGCCCGGCCGCCCCGGTTGAACAGGCCGCCGAGCAGGTCGCCGAGACCGCCGGCGCCGCCCGCCTGGGCCCCGCCGAACAGGTCGCCGAGGTCGAACGAGCTGGTGCCGCCGCCGAAGCCGCCCCCGCCGGGCCGGAACCCGCCGGAGCCGAACAGCCGCCGCGCCTCGTCGTACTGCTTGCGCTTCTCCGCGTCCGACAGCACGCCGTAGGCCTGCGACACCGCCTTGAAGCGGGCCTCGGCCTTGGCGTCACCCGGGTTGGCGTCGGGGTGCAGCTCCCGGGCCAGCTTCCGGTACGCCTTCTTGATCTCGTCGGCCGAGGCGTCGGAGGAGACGCCCAGGTCGCCGTAGAAATCCTTGTCGATCCAATCCCGAGCGCTCACCGGGCGTCCCTCCCTCCTCGAACTTTCGACTTATTCAGCGGACGCCGGCTCATGGTCGGTGACCGCGACCAGCGCCGGCCGCAGCAGGCGCTCGCCGAACCGGTAGCCGCGCCGCAGCACGGCCGTCACGGTCGGACCGGTCACCTCGGCCGAGGTGTTGTGCTGCACCGCCTCGTGCACCGAGGGATCGAACTCCTCACCCTCGTGGCCGAACGGCTCCAGGCCGCTGGCCTGGAGCACGGCCGCCAGCTTGTCGCTGACCGACTTGAACGCGCCGGTCAGGTCGCCGTGCGCGGCCGCCCGCTCCACGTCGTCGAGCACGCCCAGCAGTTCGGTGACGATCTGCCCCTTCGCGGCCAGCGCGTTGACCTCGCGGTCCCGCTCCACCCGCTTGCGGTAGTTGGCGTACTCGGCCTGCAGCCGCTGCAGGTCCGCGGTCCGCTCGTCCAGCTGCGCCTTGAGCTCCGCTGCCGGGTCGGCCGCGGGCTCGTCGGCGGCGTGCCGGCCGACGGACTCGGTCTCCTCGGCCAGCTCGCCCGGCTCCGGCTCGCGGAGCTGGCCCGTCTCCGGGTCGATCCGTCGGCGGTCGTTCACGACCACCGGCTGCTCCTGCTCGTCGCTCACTTCTTCGGGTCCTCGTCCACGATCTCGGCGTCCACCACGTTGTCGGCCTGCGGGCCGGCCTGCGCACCGGCGGCGCCGGCGTCACCGGCGGCCGCGCCCTCGGCGCCCGGGGCGTTGGCGTACAGCGCGGAGCCCAGCGCCTGGGACTCGGTGGCCAGCTTCTCCACCGCGGACTTGATGGCGCCGATGTCGGTGCCCTTGAGGGCCTCCTGCGCCTCGACGATGGCCGCCTGCACCTTCTCCTTGGTGTCGGCCGGCAGCTTCTCGTCGTTGTCCTTGATGAACTTCTCGGTGCTGTAGACCAGCGTCTCCGCCTGGTTGCGGGTCTCGGCCTCCTCGCGGCGGCGCTTGTCCTCCTCCGCGTGCTCCTCGGCGTCCCGGATCATGCGGTCGATGTCGTCCTTCGGCAGCGCCGAGCCGCCGGTGATGGTCATCGACTGCTCCTTGCCGGTGCCCAGGTCCTTGGCCTGGACGTGCACGATGCCGTTGGCGTCGATGTCGAAGGTGACCTCGATCTGCGGCACGCCACGCGGGGCCGGCGGCAGCCCGGTCAGCTCGAACATGCCGAGCTTCTTGTTCTGCGCCGCGATCTCGCGCTCGCCCTGGAAGACCTGGATCTGCACGGACGGCTGGTTGTCGTCGGCCGTGGTGAAGATCTCGGACCGCTTGGTCGGGATCGTGGTGTTGCGCTCGATGAGCTTGGTCATGATGCCGCCCTTGGTCTCGATGCCCAGGGACAGCGGGGTGACGTCCAGCAGCAGGACGTCCTTGACCTCGCCCTTCAGCACGCCGGCCTGCAGCGCGGCGCCCACGGCCACGACCTCGTCCGGGTTCACGCCCTTGTTCGGCTCACGGCCGCCGGTCAGTTCCTTGACCAGCTCGGTCACGGCCGGCATACGCGTCGAACCGCCGACGAGCACGACGTGGTCGATGTCGCCGATCTTGATGCCCGCGTCCTTGATCACGTTGTTGAACGGCGCGCGGCAGCGGTCGAGCAGGTCGGCGGTGATCCGCTGGAACTCGGCCCGCGACAGCGTCTCGTCCAGGAACAGCGGGTTCTTGTCGCTGTCCACGGTGATGTAGGGCAGGTTGATGCTGGCGGTGGAGGAGGAGGACAGCTCGATCTTGGCCTTCTCCGCGGCCTCCCGGATCCGCTGCAGCGCCATCTTGTCCTTGGTCAGGTCGATGCCGTTGGCGGACTTGAACTTCTCCACCAGCCAGTTGACGATCCGCTGGTCCCAGTCGTCGCCGCCCAGGTGGTTGTCACCGGACGTCGCACGCACCTCGACCACGCCGTCGCCCAGCTCCAGCAGCGAGACGTCGAAGGTGCCGCCACCCAGGTCGAAGACCAGGATGGTCTGCTCCTTCTCGCCCTTGTCCAGGCCGTAGGCCAGGGCGGCGGAGGTGGGCTCGTTGACGATGCGGAGCACGTTCAGGCCCGCGATCTGGCCGGCCTCCTTGGTGGCCTGCCGCTGCGCGTCCTCGAAGTAGGCCGGGACGGTGATCACCGCGTCGGTGATCTCCTCGCCCAGGTAGGCCTCCGCGTCCCGCTTCAGCTTCATCAGCACCCGCGCGGAGATCTCCTGCGCGGTGTACGCCTTGCCGTCGATCTCCTGCGTCCAGGACGTGCCGATGTGCCGCTTGACCGAGCGGATGGTCCGGTCCACGTTGGTCACGGCCTGGTTCTTCGCCGGCTGGCCGACCAGAACCTCGCCGTTCTTGGCGAACGCCACGATGGACGGGGTGGTACGCGAACCCTCGGAGTTGGCGATCACCGTCGGCTCACCGCCCTCAAGGACGGCGACGACGGAGTTGGTCGTCCCCAGGTCGATGCCGACCGCACGCGCCATTGAACTGCCTCCCTGAACTGTGCACCGCTGCCGGTTGAGCAGCGTCGACTCAAGTTTGCCAAACGGACCGGAGTTGAGTCCAGTCCGCTCAAGCTTCCTGCTCGTCCAACGCGAGAGCCCCGGCCGGTGTTCCCGGAGTGGTGCGAGCCACGCCACGTCAAGTAGTTACCGACCAGTAACTTCGATTAGGCTTCCCGGACGACTTGTCCGAAACGGAAGGGCGAGGGAGCAATGGGTGCTCTGCAGGTCACGCTCGGCGTGATCGGTGTTGCCGTCAGCGTCGTCGCGTGGGGCATGTTCGTCGCCGCGGTGCTGCGCCAGGTGCGAACCATCCGGCTGGGCCAGCCCGACCCCACCCGCAACGGCCCGTTCCTGCCCCGGCTCGCCACCCTGGTCAAGGAGTTCGCGGCGCACACCAGGATGGCCAAGGTGCGCACCGTCGCGCCGTGGCACTGGCTGGTCATGTGGGGCTTCCTGATCGGCTCGCTCGTGCTGTTCGAGGCCTACGGCGAGGTCTTCGTGCCGGCCTGGCACTGGCCGGTCATCGGCGACTGGGCCGTGTGGAACTTCGTCACCGAGGTCCTCGGCGTCGGCACCGTGGTCGGCGGCGTGGCGCTGGCGGTCATCCGCCAGCTCAACCACCCGCGGCGGGCCGACCGGCTGTCCCGGTTCGCCGGCTCGAACTTCAAGCAGGCCTACTTCGTCGAGGCCGTGGTCATCATCGAGGGCCTGGGCATCCTCGGCGTGAAGGCGTTCAAGGAGGCCAGCGGCCTGGAGGACCAGCCGCTGTGGGCCAACTTCGTCTCCGGCCCGCTCGGCCACCTGTTGCCGGCCAACCCGGACCTGGTGTCCGTGATGGCGATCATCAAGCTGCTGTCCGGCATGATCTGGCTCGCCGTCGTGGCCAGGAACCTGACCATGGGCGTGGCCTGGCACCGGTTCAGCGCCTTCTTCAACATCTACTTCAAGCGCGAGGACGACGGCGGGGTGGCGCTCGGCGCGCTGCGGCCGATGATGAGCGCCGGCAAGCCGCTGGACTTCGAGGAGGCCGACCCCGAGAAGGACGTCTTCGGCGCCGGCAAGATCGAGGACTTCAGCTGGAAGGGCTGGCTGGACTTCAGCACCTGCACCGAGTGCGGCCGCTGCCAGTCGCAGTGCCCGGCCTGGAACACCGGCAAGCCGCTCTCGCCCAAGCTGGTGATCACCCAACTGCGCGACCACGCCTACGCCAAGGCCCCGTACCTGCTGGCCGGCGGCCGCAAGGACATGGCCGGCGACGAGATCGGCATCGTCGGCGACGACGCCGAGGCCCGGCTGGCCAAGATCGACGTGCTTGCCCTGGCCGAGTCCGGCCGGCCGCTGATCGGCGGCGCCGAGGAGATGGGCGTCATCGACCCGGACGTGCTGTGGTCGTGCACCAGCTGCGGCGCGTGCGTCGAGCAGTGCCCGGTCGACATCGAGCACGTCGACCACATCGTCGACATGCGGCGCTACCAGGTGCTGATCGAGTCGAACTTCCCGACCGAGCTGGGCGGGATGTTCAAGAACCTGGAGAACAAGGGCAACCCGTGGGGCCAGAACGCCAAGGACCGGCTGGCCTGGACCGAGGGCCTGCCGTTCGAGGTGCCGGTGTTCGACGGCGAGCTGGCCGACGACGTCGAGTACCTGTTCTGGGTCGGCTGCGCCGGGGCGTTCGAGGACCGCGCCCGCAAGACCACCCAGGCCGTCGCCGAGCTGCTGCACAACGCCGGCGTGAAGTACACGGTGCTCGGGCCGGAGGAGACCTGCACCGGCGACCCGGCGCGGCGGGCCGGCAACGAGTTCCTGTTCCAGATGCTGGCGCAGCAGAACGTCGAGGTGCTCAACACCGTCTTCGAGGGCCGCGAGCCGGGCAAGCGCAAGATCGTCGTCACCTGCGCCCACTGCTTCAACACCCTGGCCAACGAGTACCCGCAGCTGGGCGGCACGTTCGAGGTCGTGCACCACACGCAGCTGCTCAACCGGCTGGTGCGGGAGAAGCGGCTGGTGCCGGTGGCGCCGATCGCCGAGGACGTCACCTACCACGACCCGTGCTACCTGGGCCGGCACAACAAGGTCTACGACGCGCCGCGTGAGCTCGTCGGCGCCACCGGGGCCGAGCTGCGGGAGATGCCGCGGCACGGCGACCGTTCCATGTGCTGCGGCGCCGGCGGCGCGCGGATGTGGATGGAGGAGCGGATCGGCAAGCGGATCAACGTCGAGCGGGTGGACGAGGCCCTCGGCACCGCGCCGACGAAGATCGCCACCGGCTGCCCGTTCTGCCGGGTGATGCTCAGCGACGGCCTGACCGCGCGGAAGTCGGAGCAGGCCGCCGGCGAGCACGTCGAGGTCGTCGACGTGGCGCAGCTGCTGCTCGCCGCGGTCAAGCGTGGTGACGAGCAGCCCGCGAAGGTGTAGCTGTACGCGTCAAGGGGCGGTGCCGTTCGTGGCACCGCCCCTTTTCTGTTCGGTTTTCTGTTCAGGCGCGGCGACGTCGGGCCAGGACGACCGTGCCGACGCCGGCCGCCAGCAACACCAGGCCCGCGCCCAGCGGCCACACCGGGTCGACACCGGTGTTCGCCAGCTGCGCGGTCTGTGTCACCGGCTGCGGCTTGGCCGTCGGCTTCGCCGTCGTGGTCGGCGCCGGCTGGGTCGTCGTTGTCGTCGGCGCCACGGCGACCAGCGGCGCCGACGCCTCGTTGTTCCCCGGGTCGATGTCCGCCTGGGCGGTGAGCAGCTTCGCGGTGACCCGGCCGTCGATCGGCTTGGTCACCTTGGCGCTGACCGTGCGGGTGCGGGGTGCGTTCGGTTCCTGGTTGCGGAGGAAGTCGATGTCCAGCGTGGTCGGGCCCACCTGCGTCGCACCCGAACTCGGGCCCTGGTACGGGTCGAGTGTGACGCCGTCCGGGAAGGCCACCTCCACGGTGACGTAGGACGGGAAGGCGTTGTTCGTGATGTCCAGCTGGTACGTGACGTCGTCACCGACGTGCACCGGGTCGGGCTGCGACGGCGTCACCTTCACGGCGGCGTCCGACCTGGTGGGCATGTAGCCCACGTCGATGTTGTCGATCACGCCGTCGACCGGCGTCTGGCGCAGTTCCAGCCAGCCGTTCACCCAGTCGTAGTCGGAGTCCGTGGCCGTGCCGCCCTGGTGCGGGCGGGTCAGCACGAACCTGCCGTCGTCGATGCTGAACTGGCTGGCCTGCACCGACGGGTCGGCGGACTGGTCGTGCAGCGTGTAGTGCCCGGTCGCGTCGGTGGTCGTGTGGCCGACCTTGATGCCGGGCAGCAGCGGCTCGTCGGGCTGGCGGACGCCGTCCCCGTTGACGTCCTTCCAGGCGACACCCGTGATGGTGACGGTGTTGGTGTCCGCCTGCGCGGTGGCGACGGACAGTAGTGGTAGGCCGACGGCCAGGGCCGCCACGGCGAAGCGCCTCATCGGAAAGTTCCCCCCTGCGGTGGTGTTCGATCGTGGTCAGGAGACGCCTCGTTCGTCGCATCGGTTGCCTTACGCCGCAAGGGAAAGCCTCTGTCCATCGGCGACTGTTCAGGTGAACATGACAGGACGCGTGATCTCATCACCCGGTTGCGTCCCAACTCGGTTACGGTGGGCATCGTGGCTGACGAAGGCAGCGGTGAGAGCACACTCACCGTCCTGGTGGCGCTCGGCATCAATGTCGGGATCGCCCTGATGAAGGCCGTGGCCGGCGTGATCAGCGGCTCCGCCGCCATGCTCGCCGAGGCCGGGCACTCCGTGGCCGACTCCATCACCGAGGCGCTGCTGCTGACCGCGCTGCGCCGGTCCGAGCGGCCCGCCGACCGCAGGCATCCCTTCGGCTACGGCAAGGAGCGCTACTTCTGGTCGCTGCTCGCCGCCGTGTCGATCTTCACCTCCGGCGCCGTGTTCGCATTCATCCAGGGCTACGACGCTCTGGTCAGCGGCAGCACCGATGAGGGCAACCCGACCGTCGCGTACATCGTGCTCGCGCTCGGCTTCGCCATGGAGTCCGTGTCGCTGGCCCGGGCCGTCGTGCAGATCCGCAAGGAGGCCGCCGAGGACGGCACGACGATCATGAAGTACCTGCGGGACATCGACGATCCCACCGCCAAGACCGTGTTCTTCGAGGACGCCGCCGCCCTCATCGGCCTGCTGCTGGCGTTCTTCGGGCTGCTGCTGCACGAGCTCACCGGTTCCGTCGTCTACGACGGCGTCGCCTCGCTGCTCATCGCCGTGCTGCTCGCCGGCTGCGCCTATGTGCTCGGGCGGACCAACCGGGGCCTGCTCATCGGCCGCCAGGCCGACGCCGTCATGGTGCGGGCCGTCCGTGCCCGGCTCGCCGCCGCCCCCGAGGTCGAGGTGGTCGTCGACCTGCTCACCATGCTCACCGGCACCGACCGCGTGCTGCTCTGTGCCCGTCTCGACTTCGACGACAACCTCGGCGCCGCCGACCTCGAACGCGCCTGCGTCCGGATCGCCGCCGAGCTCACCGCCGAGTTCCCCGCGCTCGACGAGATCTTCCTGGAGCCCGTGCCCCGCGAGGACCAGGCCCTTCGTGCCCGGGTGCTCGCCCGCTACGGCCGGGAGTTCGTCGCCGAGTGAGTTGTCAGCGCCTCGTGTCCGTGCGCTGGAAGTTCAGGTACGCCCTCGACGGCGTCGGCCCGCGCTGGCCCTGATACCTCGAGCCCGCCTGCTTCGACCCGTACGGGTGCTCCGCCGGGCTCTCCAGCCGGAACAGACACAGCTGGCCGATCTTCATGCCCGGCCACAACGTGATCGGCAGGTTCGAGACGTTGGAGAGCTCCAGCGTGATGTGCCCCTCGAAGCCCGGGTCGATGAACCCCGCCGTCGAGTGCGTCAGCAGCCCCAGCCGTCCCAGCGAGGACTTCCCCTCCAACCGCCCGGCCAGGTCGTCGGGCAGGCTCACCCGCTCGAACGTCGAGCCCAGCACGAACTCCCCCGGGTGCAGGACGAAGGGTTCCTCCCCCTCCGTCTCCACCAGCGTCGTCAGGTCGTCCTGCTGGCGACTCGGGTCGATGTGCGTGTACTTGGTGTTGTTGAACACCCTGAAGAACCGGTCCAGCCGCACGTCGATGCTCGACGGCTGAACAAGATCCACATCCAGCGGCTCCAACACCAGCCGTCCGGACTCGATCTCTTTGCGCAGGTCCCGGTCACTCAGCAGCACCCAGACAGGGTAGCCGCCCACCCCGAGTGCTGGACGCCCCCGCCTCATCGTGTAAGCTACGGACGATCATGCGGGTGTAGTTCAATGGTAGAATGACAGCTTCCCAAGCTGTAAACGCGGGTTCGATTCCCGTCACCCGCTCGGTGCCGAGGGGCCTGTGTTCGCGGACAGCGCGAACCTGGGCCCCTCGCCGCGTTTTGTGGGGCTCTCGCCCCACGCCCCAAGCAAGGGGGCTTCGCCCCCTTGACCCCACGGTGGGTTGGCGGGGCCCTGAGGGGATGGGGCGTGGGTCGTCAACGCTGAGTGCCTCCAGCCCTCGCCACTGTCTCCCTTCCTTCGCTTTCCCCCTCTCATGTTCCCTTGCCCTCCCTCGCCTCCGCGAAGGTTTCGAGCGCGTTCCCTTCGCTTTCAAGGCCTTGCCGGCTGCGGCACGGTCACGCGAACTGGGTCAGGGAGAGGGTGTTGGCGTCGGGATCGGGGAACCAGGCGATCCGGTCGCCGGTGGGGTGGTCCAGACGCCGAGGGAGTCCTGGGGCATGCCGTCGTAGCGAGTGAAGGTGCCACCGCGCGAGGTGAGCTCGGCGATGGTGGCGCGGATGTCGGGGACGTACCAGCCGAGGACGGAGCCGTAGAAGGCGACCGCACGGGGAAGGTCGGTCGTGGGGACGAAGGCGATGAGGTCCAAGGGAGTCACCGTCCCGGCTCGACGATCGGGTGAACGACGAGCCGGCAGGTGAGCGCGACTCGGTGGATGGCTCGTCCTGCGTCGGGGGGCGTCCGCAGGACGAGTTCTCCACACGTGCGCGGATCGCCGCGCGATCAGCACGGTACGCAGCCCCAGCGGCACTCCGCAGAGTCGTAAGGCCCTAATCGCCCGTTCGGATGGATGAGCCCGCCGGGCGGAGCACACAGAACTCGTTCCCCTCGGGGTCGGCGAGCACGGTCCACGGCGTGTCACCCTGGCCGACATCGGCGGGCGAGGCGCCGGCGGAGAGCAGGCGGGCGACGTCGGCGGCCTGGTCGTCGTCAGGCCGGGGCCGGACGTCGAGGTGCACGCGGTTCTTGGCGGACTTGGTGGCGGGACTGTCGATGAACTCCAGCCAAGCGCCCGCATCGGCGGCGAGCGACGCCCAGTTGGAACCGGAGCGGCTCAGCGGACGACCGGTGGCCTCGGACCAGAATCGGGCCATGGCAAGGGAATCGTGGGCGGCGACGACGACGGCGGCGACGGGACCGATGCCGCGGTACTCGTCACGGGCCTCCAGCACGCAGAACTCGTTGCCCTCGGGATCGGCGAGCACGACCCACGGCACATCGGGGCCTTGACCGACGTCGGCATGCCGGGCGCCGAGACCGAGCACGCGGTCGACGATCGCGACCTGGTCCTCGGCCGACTGGCTGGCCAGGTCGAGGTGCACGCGGTTCTGCTCGACCTTGGGGTCGGACACCGGAACGAAACAGAGGTCGAAGCCGGGCAAGCCGACATCGACCTCGTTCTCGTCCTGATACGTGATCGGCACGCCGAGCGCGGCCGACCAGAAGCCCGCGAGTGCGAGCGGGTCGGCCGCGTCGACGACCACGTTGTCCAGTCGGGTAGCCATGAAGCCACGCTACCCAGGGGGTCGGACAGTTTTCAGACGTTCACGCGCTCGCGCAGGTCCAGCTCGATCTGCTCCAGCGTGCGCCCCTTGGTCTCCGGCACGAACTTGCTCACCAGCACCACCAGGATCACGCAGACGGCGGCGAAGATCCACGCCGCACCGGCCAGGCCAAGGCCCGTGTACATCACCGGGAACACGAAGGTGATGGTGAACGTCGCCGCCCACAGCACGACGCTCGCGGTGCCGGTGCCGATGCCGCGGACCTTCAGCGGGAACACCTCGCCGATCATGACCCAGACCACCGCGCCCCAGCCGAGTTCGTAGCCGGCGAGGAACAGGATCAGCAGCACCAGGGTGATGGGGCCGACGACACTGGTGTCCTTGATGAAGTTCACGCACAGACCGAGCACGATCAGCGTGACGGCCATCAGCACAGCGCCCACGCGCAGCAGCGGCTTGCGGCCCCAGCGGTCCACCACGAACATCTCGCCCACCGTGAACAGCACCTTCACGATGCCGAGCACGACGGACGCGAGCAGCGCTGCGGACGCGCCGTAGCCCAGGTTGCTGAACATGATCGGGGCGTAGGTGTTGACCGCGTTGACACCGCAGAACTGCTGGCCGATGGCCAGGATCAGGGCCACGATCAGGGCCGGCCGGGCCCACTTGGCGGTCAGGTCGCGCAGCGTGCCCTTCTGCTGCTGGCCGTCGAGCCGGATGACCTCCTTGATCTCGGCGAACTCCTCGTCCACGCCCTGGCCCTGCAGCGTGCTGGACAGCACCGCCCGGGCCTCGTCCTCGCGGCCGTTCTTGAGCAGCCAGCGCGGCGTCTCGGGCATACGCAGCATGCCGACCAGCAGGATGATCGCGGGGATGAACGCCGCGGCGATCATGGCCCGCCAGTTGCCGGAGTCGGCCAGGATGTCGTCGACGATGTACGCGATGAGGATGCCGCCGACGATCATCAGCTGGTTCAGCGAGGCCAGCATGCCGCGGACCTTGCCCGGGGCCAGCTCGGCCAGGTACGTCGGCACGGTCGCGGACGACGCGCCGACCGCGATGCCGACGATGAACCGGAACGCCACCAGCGTCTCGAAGTTCGGCGCGAAGGTGCAGCCGATGGTGCCGAGCGCGAACACGGTGGCCGCGACGATGATGGTGCGCCGGCGGCCGAGGCCGTCGGCCAGCTTGATCACGGTCAACGCGCCGATGATGGCGCCGGCCGCCAGGGCGCCGTTGACGAAGCCCTGCTGGAGCCCGCTGAGGTTCCAGATCTTCTTGATGAACAGCAGGACACCTGAGATGACGCCCAGGTCGTAGCCGAACAGGATGCCGCCGAGGGCACCGAAGAAGAACAGCGTTCCTCTGTTGATGTTCCGCCGTGCCGGCAGACCCTCCGTTTGCTGCACGCCAGATCGCCTCGTTTCTCTGATCCGACCCGCGGGAGTCGGTTCCGTGCGGAAGACCGCGATCCGGCGGCGGACGGACCCGGCATCCACTCAGGATGTGTGACGTAGGTCCTACGTGCGTATTTCCGCGCGCGGAACCCTTCCCGGGGTATTGAGTCACATTTGTGACTGACTTTCAGATAGGTGAACAACTGGCGCTGGCGTCCCCCACACGGGGGATAAAAGCGCTGCTCCGAGAGTTGGCCACGTCAGGCGCGGACCAGCCGCGCGTCCCCTCCACATGACGGCACCACACGTCGCGGGCCAGCCCACCGCCCCGGCCCAGCGGCGCAGCCAGGCCACCATCGGCGTCGCCCTGCTCGACCAGGTGCCGCTGTTCCGCGAGGGCCTGTCCGCGCTGGTCAACCGGACCCCTGGCCTGCACTGGAGCGGCGCCGCCCGCGATCACCGCACGGCCGTGCAGCTGCACGAGCGACACCGCCCGGACGTGCTGCTCGTCGACTCCGCGCTGGACCCGCTCGGCCACTTCACCCGGCTGCTCACCGAGCAGAACGACCGCCTGGTGGTGCTCACGGTGCTCCGCGAGGCGCACTGCACGGCGGAGTACGCCCAGCGGGCGTTTCGCCGGGGCGCCCGCGGCGTTGTGCCCAGGCACGCGGAGCCGCCGGAGGTCCTGCAGGCCATCCACAACACGCCGATCAGCCGCCGCTACGTCGACCCGACGCTGGCCCCGCTGCTCGCGGCCGCCGACGCGGACGGGCAGCCGGCGAGCTGCGTGCTGACCCGGCGCGAGTTCGAGGTGCTCCAGCTGATCGCGGACGGCCTCGAGAACCGCGCGATCGCCGCAGCACTCTTCGTGTCCGTGGAGACGGTCCGGACCCACATCAAGGGGATGCTGCGCAAGCTCGGGGCGCGTGATCGGGCACACGCCGTCGCCATCTCCTACCGAATCGGGTTGCTCGTGGCCGGCACGGACAGGTGAACTAGGGGCCGTGATCTCCCTGGCGTTCGTCGTCACCTGCCTGCTGATCATCATTGCTCCCGGGCCCTCGCTCGCCGTGATGCTGACGCAGTCGCTGCGGTCCGGGCGCGCGGCCGGGCTGGCCACGGTCGCCGGCAACACGATGGGGCTGGTGGTCTGGGCCACCGCGTCCGCGTTCGGGCTGACGGCGCTCGTCCGCACCTCCGAGATCGCGTTCGTCGTGCTGAAGGTCGCCGGCGCGGTCTACCTGTGCTGGCTGGGCATCCAGTCACTGCTGCGCTCCCGGCGCGAGCCGGCCCAGCTGGCGGCGGCCGAGCAGGCGGCCAAGCGCAGCCCGCTGGCGTCGCTGCGGGCCGGCTTCATGACCAATGTGACCAACCCCAAGGCGGCTGTGCTCTATCTCGCCCTGCTGCCGCAGTTCCTGCCGCCGGACGGCAACCCGCTGCTGGACACGTTCGTGCTCGCGGCCGTGCAGATGGCGCTCAGCGCGAGCTACTACACCCTCGTGGTGCTGGCGATCGGCCTCGCCCGGCGGCTGCTCAGCCGGCCGGTGGTGCGCCGCTGGATGGACCGGGTGAGCGGGCTCGTCCTGGTCGGTCTGGGTATTCGCATGGTCACGCTGAGCAGGGCCGCGCTCTGATGTGTCGCCACAACCGGGCGAAGGGCCTTGCCGGTGTTACTGGCAGGTAATATCCTGTTGTTACCGGCTAGTAGGGGAGCAAGGAAGCCATGGGCCACTACAAGAGCAACGTGCGTGACCTGGAGTTCAACCTCTTCGAGGTGTTCAACGTCCAGGAGAGCCTCGGCACCGGGCCGTTCGAGCAGGCCGACGAGGACACGGCTCGTGGCGTGCTCAGCGAGCTGAACAACCTGGCGACCGGGCCGCTGGCGGAGTCCTTCGCCGACGCCGACCGCAACCCTCCGGTCTTCGACCCCAAGACGCACTCGGCCACGCTGCCCGAGTCGTTCAAGAAGTCCTACCGGGCGCTGTGGGAAGGCGAGTGGTACCGCCTGTCCCTGCCCAACGACCTCGGCGGCTTCGGCATCCCGCCGTCGGTGCAGTGGGCCGCGTCCGAGCTCATCCTCGGCGCCAACCCGGCGCTGTACATGTACATGGCCGGCCCGAACTTCGGCGCCGTCGTGCACCGCAACGGCACGGAGGAGCAGAAGCACTGGGCCGAGCTGATGATCGAGCGCGGCTGGGGCGCCACCATGGTGCTGACCGAGCCGGACGCCGGCTCCGACGTCGGCGCCGGCCGCACCAAGGCCGTGCTGCAGGAGGACGGCAGCTGGCACCTGGACGGCGTCAAGCGCTTCATCACGTCCGGCGACCAGGACATGACCGAGAACATCATGCACCTGGTGCTGGCCCGCCCCGAGGGCCCCGGCATCGAGGCCAAGGCCGGCACCAAGGGCCTGAGCCTGTTCCTGGTGCCGAAGTTCCACTTCGACACCAACACCGGCGAGCTGGGCGAGCGCAACGGCGCCTTCGTCACCAACGTCGAGCACAAGATGGGCCTCAAGGTCTCCACCACGTGTGAGGTCACCTTCGGCCAGCACGGCGTGCCGGCCAAGGGCTGGCTGCTCGGCGAGGTGCACGACGGCATCGCGCAGATGTTCCAGGTCATCGAGTACGCCCGGATGATGGTCGGCACCAAGGCGATCGCCACGCTGTCCACCGGCTACCTCAACGCCCTGGCGTACGCCAAGGAGCGGGTGCAGAGCGCCGACCTGACCCAGATGACCGACAAGACCGCGCCGCGGGTGACCATCACCCACCACCCGGACGTGCGCCGCAGCCTGATGCTGCAGAAGGCGTACGCGGAGGGCCTGCGGGCGGTGTACCTGTACACCGCGACGTTCCAGGACCAGATCCTGGCCGGCCAGGGCGACGTCAAGCTCGCGGAGAAGATCAACGACCTGCTGCTGCCGATCGTCAAGGGCGTCGGCTCCGAGCGGGCCTACGAGCAGCTGGCGCAGTCGCTGCAGACCCTGGGCGGCTCCGGCTTCCTGCAGGACTACCCGATCGAGCAGTACATCCGCGACTCCAAGATCGACAGCCTGTACGAGGGCACGACCGCCATCCAGTCCCTGGACTTCTTCTTCCGCAAGATCATCCGGGACAAGGGCCAGGCGCTGGGCTTCATCAACAACGAGATCCAGAAGTTCCTGGACAACGAGGGCGGCAACGGCCGGCTCAAGGAGGAGCGGGCCGCGCTCGGCCAGGCGCTGCAGGACCTGCAGGGCCTGCTCGGCACGATGATCGGCTTCCTCACCTCCTCCCAGGAGGACGTGCGCAACGTCTACAAGGTCGGCCAGAACACCGTGCGGCTGCTGCTGTCCGCGGGCGATGTGCTCGTCGGCTGGCTGCTGCTGCGCCAGGCCGAGGTGGCGCTGGCCGCGCTGGCCGGCACCCCGTCGGCCAAGGACAAGGCCTTCTACGAGGGCAAGGTCGCGGTGGCGTCGTTCTTCGCCAAGAACGTGCTGCCCGAGCTGTCGGCCCGCCGCAAGATCGCCGAGACCACCGACAACGCGCTGATGGACCTGGACGAGGCCGCCTTCTGAGTCTCGCTCACCCCGGTCACCGGCGGCGGTTCCTGCTTCACGCAGGGGCCGCCGCCGGTTTTTTCGTGACTTGTGCGCGGATTGTCGGGGGTCCGTGCCAGGATCTGCGTCGACCAGTTCGAGCGGGGGAGTGATAGCGGTGCTCTACTTCGACGGAGCCGTCGGCGTTGCGATCTTCTGTCTGTGGATCTTCTGCCTGGTGGACGTGATCGTCACCGACGACTCGGTGTGCCGGCACCTGCCGAAGATGCTGTGGCTGTTGGTCGTCCTGCTGCTGCCGCTGGTCGGCTCGATCCTGTGGCTGGCCGTCGGCAAGCCACGGTTCCAGACGCGCGGCTACCCGACTCGGGGCACGTCGCAGTTCCCGGAGTACGACCGGCCCGGCCGGCACGTCGCCGGCAACCCCGACGACGACGCGGAGTTCCTGCGGCGCTGCCGCGAGCGTGCCGAGGAGCAGCGCCGGCGGGCCAAGGAGCAGGGGCTCTAGAGGTACAGCCCGGTGCCCTGCTCGGTCTCCTCGGTGGCGACGGCGTGGATGTCGCGCTCCCGCATCACCGTGTAGGTCTGCGCCTGCACCTCGACCTCGAGCTGGTCCTCCGGGTTGAACAGCACCCGGTCGCCGACCTTCACGTTGCGCACGTGCCCGCCGACGCCCAGCACGTCGCCCCAGGCCAATCGCTTCGCGACCTGCGCGGTGGCCGGGATGACGATGCCACCGCTGCTGCGACGCTCACCATCCTCCGGCGAGATCTTCACCAGCACCCGGTCGTGCAGCATCTGGATCTGGAGCTTCGACTCTGCCACGTACGGATTCTACTTCGCCTGCTCGTCGACCCCGCCCATGACCAGGGCCAGCCTGGCCGGGCCCTGTGCGGAGACGCGCACCGGCACGCCCCAGTCCTGCCGGGTCAGGCGGCACACCGGGTGCTCGACGCCGGGGCCGTCATCGCAGCTGGCGGCCTGCGCGACGACGTGCAGCACGCCCTCGGTGAAGCCGTCGGCGATGGTCAACTTCCTGGTCAGGTCGGTGGATTCGCCGGCACCGTGGGCGATCAGCTCCGGCGGCGAGGACGTGATCTCCAGGCGGGTGGACGGGCCGTAGCGGTCGTCCAGCTTCTGGCCGGGCGGCGGCGTGAACACGACGGCCAGTTCGATCTCGCCGACACCGATGTCCGACGGCGGCCGGCGCACCTGGTGCGCGTCGCCGGCGACCAGCTTGGCGGAAACCCCCGGCGGCACGGGACGCTCCAGCCGGTGCGCCGCGGAGGCGACGACCACCAGCTCACCGTCCACAATGGCCGCCCCGGACGGTTCGGCGACGTCGGTGGCGAGCGTCGACACCTCGCCGGTTTCCGGTTCGTAGCGCCGAATCGCGGAGTTGTACGTGTCCGCGACGGCCACGCTGCCGTCCGGCAGCACCGCGACGCCGAGCGGATGTTGCAGCAGCGCCTGGTCCGCGGCGCCGTCGCGGTGACCGAAGTCGAACAATCCTTGGCCGACAGCCGTGTGCACCTCGAAGTCGCTGTCGATCCAGCGCAGCGCCGAGGTTTCCGAGTCCGCCAGCCACAACTTGTCGCCGTCCGCGGCGAGGCCGGAGGTCTGCGCGAAGAACGCCTCCGACGCGGGGCCGTCCTTCAGGCCCTCCACCGTCGTGCCGGCGAAGCGGCTGACCGTCCTGGCGATCGGGTCGAACCGGCTCAGCGTGTGATTTCCTGACATGGCAACGACAACACCGTTGGCCGGCGCCCACCACGCCACGTCCCACGGGCTCGTCAGGTCGATCTTGTCGGCCGGTCCGTCGGTGTCACCCATCCGCCACTGCTCGCCGGTGCCGGCGATCGTGGTGACGTTGCCGGTGGTCAGGTCGATGCCACGCAGCAGGTGGTTCACGGTATCCGCGACCACCACGTCGTAGCCCACCTCGGCGGCGATTTCCTTGGGCAGCAAGGTAATGCCGGCCGGCTCGGAGAACGTCGCCTCGTTCGGGCCGCCGTCCGCGCGGCCGCGCTCGCCCGTGCCGATGCGACGCAGCACCGTCTCCCCGTCGGCCGCCAACTCGACGACGCTGTGGTGCGCGGAGTCGGTGACCAGGAGCGTGTCCTGCGGCGTGACCGCGATCTTCGCCGGGAAGCGGAGTTCCGTCGCCTGCTGCTGTGGCGGCACGTACGGGCCGTCACCTCGGCGGAGCGTGCCCTTCGCCTCGTGCTCGTCGATCAGCTCCGCGATGATGCGCCGCAACGCCTCCACGTGTCCCTCGCCGGCCGCCACGTGCACCACGTAGCCCTCCGGGTCGACCAGGACCAGCGTCGGCCATGCCTTCACCGCGTAGTTCTGCCACGTCGTCAGGTTCGGGTCGTCCAGCACCGGGTGGTGCACCTCGTACCGCTCCACCGCCGCCGCCAACGCGTCCGGGTCGGCCTCGTGCACGAACTTCGGCGAGTGCACCCCGATCGTGACCAGCACGTCCGGGAACTCCGCCTCCAGCGGCCGCAGCTCGTCCAGCACGTGCAGGCAGTTGATGCAGCAGAAGGTCCAGAAGTCCAGCAGCGTGATCCGACCGCGCAGCTCCGCGAGCGTGATCGCCTTGCCCCCGGTGTTCAGCCAGCCCCGCCCCACCAGTTCAGGGGCACGCACCCGCGCACGACGCTTCGTTGTGGTCACGTGTTGAGTCAACACCAGCAGGGGAGCCCACTGTTCCACGGTCCAGCATGTGAACGGCGAGGTCAGCGCACGGTGTGGGGGCCGAGGATCTCGACGCCGTAGGGGGCGACGCGGCGTTGGAGGCCGCGGTCGGCTGTGACGACGTAGATGGGGCGGCCGGAAGTGGATTGGTCGGCTACCAGGTCGACGATGGCGTCGTCGCCGGAGTGAGGAGCGACGTGCACCTGGACGGTGTCGGAGCTGGTGACGGTGCGGGCCTTGCCTTCGACGACGAGGATCACGTCGATGGGGGAGCCGGTCTGGGGGAGGCCGGTGGTGGAGAGGTCGGTGAGGGAGTCACGGAGGCGGGTTGTGGCGCCGGCGCGGTCGCGCCACCAGCCGTCGGGCACGGATCCGACGACGTTGGCGGCGTCGATGACGAGCAGCGGCTTCGGCACGCCCATGAACGTACAACGTAAAAAGGCCCGGTGCGGGTCGAGGAGCGTTGTATCGCTCAACTCGACCCGCACCGGGCAAATTATGTTCGGCGGCGTCCTACTCTCCCACACCCTCACGAGTGCAGTACCATCGGCGCAGGAGGGCTTAGCTTCCGGGTTCGGAATGGGACCGGGCGTTTCCCCTCCGCCAACACCACCGAAACACTATGAAAGAATCCCACAGCCAAGACCCAGAACCCATCACAGGTCCCAGCCCTCGCTGGTTGGTTCCTTCAGAACCACACAGTGGATGCGAAGCGTCTTTGTAAACAAGCCCTCGGCCTATTAGTACCAGTCAACTCCACCCGTTACCGAGCTTCCATCTCTGGCCTATCAACCCCATCGTCTATAGGAGGCCTTACCCTCTCAAGGAGGTAGGAGATCTCATCTTGGAACAAGCTTCCCGCTTAGATGCTTTCAGCGGTTATCTCTCCCGAACGTAGCCAACCAGCCATGCCCCTGGCGGGACAACTGGCACACCAGAGGTCCGTCCATCCCGGTCCTCTCGTACTAGGGACAGCCTTCCTCAAATCTCCAACGCGCACGGCGGATAGGGACCGAACTGTCTCACGACGTTCTAAACCCAGCTCGCGTACCGCTTTAATGGGCGAACAGCCCAACCCTTGGGACCTACTCCAGCCCCAGGATGCGACGAGCCGACATCGAGGTGCCAAACCATGCCGTCGATATGGACTCTTGGGCAAGATCAGCCTGTTATCCCCGGGGTACCTTTTATCCGTTGAGCGACCACGCTTCCACAAGCCATGGCCGGATCACTAGTTCCGACTTTCGTCCCTGCTCGACCCGTCAGTCTCACAGTCAAGCCCCCTTGTGCACTTGCACTCAACACCTGATTGCCAACCAGGCTGAGGGAACCTTTGAGCGCCTCCGTTACCCTTTGGGAGGCAACCGCCCCAGTTAAACTACCCACCAGGCACTGTCCCTGAACCGGATCACGGTCCGAGGTTAGACACCCAGAACGACCAGAGTGGTATTTCAACGACGACTCCACCAGCACTGGCGTGCCAGCTTCACAGTCTCCCACCTATCCTACACAAGCCGAACCGAGCACCAATACCAAGCTATAGTAAAGGTCCCGGGGTCTTTCCGTCCTGCCGCGCGTAACGAGCATCTTTACTCGTAATGCAATTTCACCGGGCCTGTGGTTGAGACAGTCGAGAAGTCGTTACGCCATTCGTGCAGGTCGGAACTTACCCGACAAGGAATTTCGCTACCTTAGGATGGTTATAGTTACCACCGCCGTTTACTGGCGCTTAAGTTCTCAGCTTCGCCCCGAAAGACTAACCGGTCCCCTTAACGTTCCAGCACCGGGCAGGCGTCAGTCCATATACATCGTCTTACGACTTCGCATGGACCTGTGTTTTTAGTAAACAGTCGCTTCTCGCTGCTCTCTGCGGCCGAAAAACCCTAGCCCGCAAGGGGCTTCAAGTCCCTCGGCCCCCCTTCTCCCGAAGTTACGGGGGCATTTTGCCGAGTTCCTTAACCACAGTTCACCCGAACGCCTCGGTATTCTCTACCTGACCACCTGTGTCGGTTTGGGGTACGGGCCGCATAAACACTCGCTAGAGGCTTTTCTCGACAGCATAGGATCACTCTACTTCGCCTCAATCGGCTACGCATCACGTCTCAGCCACACATCAGGACGGATTTGCCTACCCTGACAGCCTACACGCTTACACCAGTACTACCACTCACTGGCGGAGCTACCTTCCTGCGTCACCCCATCGCTTGACTACTACTAGATCGGATCCCGCGCACTCCCCACCTCATCCGAAGACTCAGCGGCTCGCGGGCGGTTAGCATCACTAGCCTCACCATGGACGCGTTTACACGGGTACGGGAATATCAACCCGTTGTCCATCGACTACGCCTGTCGGCCTCGCCTTAGGTCCCGACTTACCCTGGGCGGATTAGCCTGGCCCAGGAACCCTTGGTCATCCGGCGGACGAGTTTCTCACTCGTCATTCGCTACTCATGCCTGCATTCTCACTCGCGTAGAGTCCACGGCTAGGTTCCCCTGCCGCTTCATCCCCCACACGACGCTCCCCTACCCATCCACACGACTGCACGCCAGCAAGCTGACGCGGATCACATGTGCGAATGACACAGCTTCGGCGGTGTGCTTAAGCCCCGCTACATTGTCGGCGCAGGACCACTTGACCAGTGAGCTATTACGCACTCTTTAAAGGGTGGCTGCTTCTAAGCCAACCTCCTGGTTGTCTGGGCGACCCCACATCCTTTCCCACTTAGCACACACTTTGGGGCCTTAGCTGGTGTTCTGGGCTGTTTCCCTCTCGACTACGAACCTTATCGCCCGCAGTCTCACTGCCGCGCTCTCACGTAATGGTATTCGGAGTTTGGTTGACTTCAGTAAGCTTGTAGGCCCCCTAGGCCATCCAGTGCTCTACCCCCACCACGAAACACGCGACGCTGCACCTAAATGCATTTCGGGGAGAACCAGCTATCACGGAGTTTGATTGGCCTTTCACCCCTAACCACAGCTCATCCCCCAGGTTTTCAACCCTGGTGGGTTCGGGCCTCCACACGGTCTTACCCGCGCTTCACCCTGGCCATGGCTAGATCACCCCGCTTCGGGTCTAGAGCACGCGACTAAAACGCCCTATTCGGACTCGCTTTCGCTACGGCTACCCCACACAGGTTAACCTCGCCACGTACCACTAACTCGCAGGCTCATTCTTCAAAAGGCACGCCATCACCCCTGCAAAGGAGGCTCTGACGGATTGTAAGCACACGGTTTCAGGTACTCTTTCACTCCCCTCCCGGGGTACTTTTCATCTTTCCCTCACGGTACTAGTCCGCTATCGGTCACCAGGGAGTATTTAGGCTTAGCGGGTGGTCCCGCCAGATTCACAGCAAATTCCACGAGCTCGCTGCTACTTGGGAGCATTGCAAGGAAGACAGCATGTTTTCGCGTACGGGACTATCACCCTCTACGGTCCAGTTTCCCAAACTGATTCCACTAACACACTGTTTTCTGACTTCCCGCCTGGTCAGCAGCCCAGACAAGCAATATCCCACGACCCCACAAACGCAACCCCTGCCAGGTATCACACGTCCATGGTTTAGCCTCATCCGCTTTCGCTCGCCACTACTCACGGAATCACGGTTGTTTTCTCTTCCTGTGGGTACTGAGATGTTTCACTTCCCCACGTTCCCTCCACACACCCTATATATTCAGGCGCGGGTGACCCCACATGACTGAGGCCGGGTTTCCCCATTCGGACACCCTCGGATCACAGCTCGGTTGGCAGCTCCCCGAGGCTTTTCGCAGCCTCCTACGTCCTTCATCGGCTCCTGGTGCCAAGACATCCACCGTGTGCTCTTCATAACTTGCCACAAAGATGCTCGCATCCACTGTGTAGTTCTCAAAGAACAACCAGGAAGTCCAACCCATTCACGAGCCACCTAGCTCCACACACTCCGTGTGGCCGGTTTGAACTCGGGCCGAACCCTGTGGTTCGAAGCAACACCGCTTTCGCGTGTTCCCTCAGGACCCAACAGCGTACTGACAACCCCAACCAGCCCGCACAGCATCGCGTTCCACGCTCCAAAGAGCAGTACTAACGAGCCGGCCAACCAGCTCTGTTGCATCTAGCCAGCATCCACATCTATGAGCAATCACTCTGAAGACGGTCGCTCCAGTAAGTGATCCTCCACTCGGCCACAGGCCTCGTGTTGGGTGCTCCTTAGAAAGGAGGTGATCCAGCCGCACCTTCCGGTACGGCTACCTTGTTACGACTTCGTCCCAATCGCCAGTCCCACCTTCGACCGCTCCCTCCCTTACGGGTTGGGCCACGGGCTTCGGGTGTTACCGACTTTCGTGACGTGACGGGCGGTGTGTACAAGGCCCGGGAACGTATTCACCGCAGCGTTGCTGATCTGCGATTACTAGCGACTCCGACTTCACGGGGTCGAGTTGCAGACCCCGATCCGAACTGAGACCGGCTTTCTGGGATTCGCTCCACCTCACGGCTTAGCAGCCCTTTGTACCGGCCATTGTAGCATGTGTGAAGCCCTGGACATAAGGGGCATGATGACTTGACGTCATCCCCACCTTCCTCCGAGTTGACCCCGGCAGTCTCCCATGAGTCCCCGCCATTACGCGCTGGCAACATGGAACGAGGGTTGCGCTCGTTGCGGGACTTAACCCAACATCTCACGACACGAGCTGACGACAGCCATGCACCACCTGTACACCGGCCACAAGGGGGCCAATATCTCTACTGGTTTCCAGTGCATGTCAAGCCCAGGTAAGGTTCTTCGCGTTGCATCGAATTAATCCACATGCTCCGCCGCTTGTGCGGGCCCCCGTCAATTCCTTTGAGTTTTAGCCTTGCGGCCGTACTCCCCAGGCGGGGAACTTAATGCGTTAGCTACGGCACGGAGGACGTGGAAGCCCCCCACACCTAGTTCCCACCGTTTACGGCGTGGACTACCAGGGTATCTAATCCTGTTCGCTCCCCACGCTTTCGCTCCTCAGCGTCAGTATCGGCCCAGAGACCCGCCTTCGCCACCGGTGTTCCTCCTGATATCTGCGCATTTCACCGCTACACCAGGAATTCCAGTCTCCCCTACCGAACTCAAGTCTGCCCGTATCGACTGCAAGCCCACAGTTAAGCTGTAGGTTTTCACAGTCGACGCGACAAACCGCCTACGAGCTCTTTACGCCCAATAATTCCGGACAACGCTCGCACCCTACGTATTACCGCGGCTGCTGGCACGTAGTTAGCCGGTGCTTCTTCTGCAGGTACCGTCACTTGCGCTTCGTCCCTGCTGAAAGAGGTTTACAACCCGAAGGCCGTCATCCCTCACGCGGCGTCGCTGCGTCAGGCTTTCGCCCATTGCGCAATATTCCCCACTGCTGCCTCCCGTAGGAGTCTGGGCCGTGTCTCAGTCCCAGTGTGGCCGGTCGCCCTCTCAGGCCGGCTACCCGTCGTCGCCTTGGTAGGCCACTACCCCACCAACAAGCTGATAGGCCGCGGGCCCATCCTGCACCGCCGGAACTTTCCACCACCACAGATGCCTGTAGTGGTCATATCCGGTATTAGACCCAGTTTCCCGGGCTTATCCCAGAGTGCAGGGCAGGTTGCCCACGTGTTACTCACCCGTTCGCCGCTCGTGTACCCCGAAGGGCCTTACCGCTCGACTTGCATGTGTTAAGCACGCCGCCAGCGTTCGTCCTGAGCCAGGATCAAACTCTCCAATAAGGATTGTGTTTGATCGAGACTAGTACAAACTGGCAATCAAACCAGTTATAACCATCTCAAAGGAACCCACTAAGGGTTTATTCATTGTTACTGGCTATTACAGTACGCTGTTGAGTTCTCAAAGAACACACGCACACCGTCACTCGACTCTTTCAAGCCTCGATCGGGGGCTTTGGTGTTTCCGTTTTGCTGTGTTTGAAGCTTATCCGGTCCGGATTCTCCCTGTCAAATCGGCTTGTTCTTGCCGATTTCCTGGGGTTCGTCCCGGGCGTCACTGACTCTACCAGACTTTCTCAGTGGCTTTGTCGGTGACCCGCTGGCGTCCGTTTCCGTCCTGCCCTGCGGTACGTGGAGAACATTAGCAGCCGATCCAAGCCGCTTCCAAATCGGCCCCCTGGCGTCCGGAGCCAAGATCCATCCGCGCAGGTCAGGGCGTTGCACGCACCCCCTGGGTCCCCCCGAAACCACCCCTGATCGCGATCACTATGACCGGCGTCACAGTGGCTCATCGGAGTGCGGTGAACACCGATCCGCCGACAACGACCCCCAGAACGGCGCCGACAAGAACTTGCTTCACGGTGTTGTCGCGCAGCTCCACTCGAGACCAGCAGACGATCGCGACCGCGACGAAGGTGGCCAGCCACCCGGCGCCGAGCGTCAGCGTCGAGATGACCGCGGCGCCACTGGCGACCGCCGCATGCGCGGAAACTTTCCACCAGTGCGTGATGGCGAGCGTGACCACGAGCGAGGCGAAGATCGACGTGACGAGCGCGAGCATTTCCCGCGGCGCGCCGGCCAGTGCGAGAACGGCTAGACCCACGGGCACGGACGCCAGCGCGATCAGCAACGGGATGCGGCGTTGCTCGCGCACGCCCACGTGGTGATCGGTCAGCCGGCCGCGGCGGACGCCGAGCAGGATCGCGCCGAATGGAATGACGCTGGAGAACAGCGCGGTCAGCAAACCCCAGAGCAGACCGGTGCCATGGTGTTGCCGGCGTGCAGGCCGACGAGGAACGAGATCTCCACGACCACCACCGCGGGGGCGAACACCTCGGTGGCGGCGCGGGCCGCCAGTCGGCGGAACGCGCGGGTCTCGACAGTCACTCGCTGAGTATGGGAAACCCCGCAGTGCTGCCAGGTCGGGGGTCCGACAGCACTGCGGGGTCATTCGGCTCATCGCTGCCGTCACGGAACGCGTTACAGCGGACCGGCGGTGTGACGTGAGTCACTTTCGGGTGAACCGTTGTCGCCCGGTGCGGAGGAGACGCATCGGGGGTGGCGCCGGTCGGCGCGGGCCCTGCATCCCGCGCCGACCGGCAATGGCTCGCAGCTGGAAGGGCACGCCCGGGTCGAAGCGGGCGCGGCTGCGGTGGCCGGTCGAGAAGTGTCAGGTCAGCGCAGGCCCTGCATGTGCGCCTGGGCGAGCAGCATCAGCTCGTGGCGCATGGCCGGCGTGGCAGCAGCGTCGATCGCCTTGCTCACGGCCCTGCGAGTACGAGCCTCGGCACGGCGGGCGCGGATCTTCGCGGCGATGTTCATCGGGTTTGCATCCCTCTCAAGGTCTGGCTTCTGGTGCGGTAGTACCAGTATGCACCCGCGCGACCCGCAAACCACCACTTTGTCCGGTGAGGTGCGGCACATGCCGACGAATCATCGGCGTCTACGCCGATGTCACCCCAAGTTCATCCGGTGACACGCCCGTGTACGCCGAATGAGCTACTCCTCCCGCCCGAGCAGGAACCGGCCGAAGTGCGGCACGGTGAACGCGATCCGCCCGCGCTCCGCCGAGTAGACGAGCCCCTTCTTGATCAGGTTGTCCCGGGCCGGCGACAGCGAGGAGGGCTTCTTTCCCAGGTAGACGGCCACATCCGTGGTGCCGACGGCCTCGTCACGGCCCGCGGTCAGATCGGCCATCGCGCGCAGGTACTCGCGCTCGGCGGGAGTCGCGCGCTCGTACCGCGACCCGAAGAAGCCGACCGCCAGCTCCGCCTCCGCCTCCGGCGCGGCCATCGCCACATCCTCCGGGGTGATGGGATCCGCCGGCGCCGCGTCCCACGCCGCCTTCGCGTACGCCTGCACGAAGTACGGGTAGCCGCTGGAGGCGTCGAACAGCGCGTCCAGCGCGAGCGGACTGATCTCCGCGCCCTCCCTGGCCACCGGCGCGAGCACCGCGTGGTCGGCGTCCTCGCGGTCGAGCTGCCCGATCAGCACGTACCGGAACAGCCGCTCGGAGTAGGACTTGCTGGCCGACAGCAGCGCGGGCAGGTGCGGCAGGCCCGCGCCGACCACCACCAGCGGTGCGCCGGACTGGGACAGCTCGTGGCAGGCGGCGCACAGCGCGGAGATGTCGTCGGGCTGCACGTCCTGCATCTCGTCGATGAGCAGCGCCACCCCCGTGCCGACGTCCTGGGCCAGCTCGGCGACGTCGGTGAACAGCTCGACCAGGTCGATCTCGATGTCGCCGGAGTCGGCGCGGCCCTGCGCGGCCGGCACGTCGATGCCCGGCTGCCAGCGTTCCCGCAGCTTGGTGCCGTCCGGGTTGGCCCGCAGCGCGAACGCCTTGAGCACGCCGAGCACCGTCTCCACCCGCTCGGGGTCGCGGTGGCGCACGGCCAGGTCGCGGATCGCCCGGTGCAGCGCGGCGGACAGCGGCCGGCGCAGCTCGGCGTCCGGCCGGGCCTCGATCTTGCCGGCGCCCCAGCCGCGCTTGACGGCCATCGAGCGCAGCTCGCCGAGCAGCACGGTCTTGCCGACCCCGCGCAGCCCGGTGAGCACGAGGCTGCGTTCCGGCCGGCCGCGCGCGACCCGTTCCAGCACGACGTCGAAGGCGGCGAGTTCGCGGTCCCGGCCGGCCAGCTCGGGCGGTCGTTGCCCGGCCCCGGGGGCGAACGGGTTGCGCACCGGATCCATCATCGGACCGTATCGGCGCGTCTAGCGCAGACTCAATACACCGGAAGACTTCACTATCGGTTGCGAGCCGTGCAGTACTTGCGCTTTGATAAGTGCGGACGAAGCGACAAGCCGAGAGGACAGGATGGATCCCCACCCCGCGCAACGCCTCGACGACGTGGTCCACCAGCGGGTTCGGCTGGGCATTCTGACCGTGCTCAGCAGCGAGCCCCGGGTGGCCTTCACGGTGCTGCGCGACCTGCTCGGCCAGCCGGACAGCGGGCTGAGTCGGCACCTGCGCGTGCTGGAGGACGCGCGGCTGGTGGGCACGGACAAGGTGATCGAGGACCGCAAGCCGCGGACCTGGATCTCGATCACCGAGGCCGGCCGGCACGCGCTGCGCCAGGAGCTGGCCGCGCTGCGCTCGATGATGACCGCCATCGAGACCGGCGGGGCGGATCCGCTCGCGTTCGCCACACTGCTGGGCGACGAGCCGGGCGAGCGCGACCGGGAGCGGGCCGACCTGGTGATCAGTGAGGTGCCCGAGGGCTTCCGGATGAGCCGGGAATCCGCGGTGGACAGCCACTACAAGCTGGTGTCCATGCCGGCGGCGGACTGGAGCAGCCACAGCAGCCAGGCCCTGACCTTCCGCAGCCACGGCCTGCTCGGCGGCCACTTCCGCAGCTTCGCGTCGCCGACCGCGAGCGCGCACGTGATGCTGGTGGAGTTGGGCAACGAGGAGGGGCCGATCGCCATCCTGAGCGCGCTCGCGCCGTCCACCCTGCTGATCGACGAGATGGATCCGTACCGCGGCTTCCTGCTGGACCGGGAGGCCGGCGGCAAGCTGGGGATCTGCTGGCTGGCGGCGGATCGCTACCTGGCCTGTGTGTCGATGACCGGCGAGGAGGAGGTGATCAGGGAGCTGCTGCCCCAGTTCGCATCGGGCCAGCGGGCCAAGCTCACACGTTAGGAACGCGTCAAAACCGCTGTACGGCAACCGAAACCGGTCGCACAGTGCGGGCGTGACGACAACTGCGACCCGACCGGCCCGCGTGGCCCACGGGGATCAGCGGCATCGGCTGACCGCGGTGACCGGGATGGCCGGGCTCGGACTGGACGCGATCGCGTCGGTGGCCTACGGGCCGGAGGCGATCGTGCTGGTGCTGGCCGCGGCCGGCTCGGCCGGTCTCGGCTGGACGCTGCCGGTGACGCTGGGGATCGTGGTGCTGCTCGGCGTGCTGATTGCCTGCTACCGCCAGGTGATCCAGGCGTTCCCGGACGGTGGCGGCGCCTACACGGTGGCCACCAGATATCTGGGCCGGCGCGCCGGCCTGGTCGCGGGTGCGTCGCTCGTTGTCGACTACGTGCTCAACGTGGCCGTCTCGGTGGCGGCCGGCGTGGCCGCGCTGACATCGGCGTTCCCGGTGCTGCTGCCGTGGACGACCGAGCTGTGCGTGCTGGTGCTGCTGATCGTCACGGGCGTGAACCTGCGCGGCATCGTGGTCGGCGCCAAGGCGTTCGCGCTGCCGGCGGCCGTGTTCGTCGCCTCGGTGCTGGTGGTGATCGTGGTCGGGTTGTTCCGGCCGGAGATCACCGCGCCAGCGTCGCAGCCGACCACGGTCGGCGGGGTCGGCGTGCTGCTGGTGCTGGCCGCGTTCGGCAACGGGTGCTCGGCGCTGACCGGTGTGGAGGCCATCGCCAACGCCACGCCGTCGTTCCGGACGCCGCGCCGGCTGCGGGCCCGGCGCGCGGAGGCCGGGCTGGGCCTGGTGCTCGGCGTGTTGCTGATCGGGCTTGCCGTGCTGATCCAGCGGTTCGACGTGCGTCCGGTGGCGGGCCGCACGATCCTGTCGCTGGTCACCGAGGGCTCGGTCGGCGACGGCTGGTTGTACGTGGTGATCCAGCTGTCGACCGTGCTGCTGCTGGCGTTGGCCGCGAACACCTCGTTCGGCGGGCTGCCGGTGCTGGCCGCGAAGCTGGCGCGCGACGACTACCTGCCGCACGTGTTCGGGCTGCGGGCCGACCGGCTCGTGCACCGGCACGGCGTGCTGGTGCTGGCCGTGCTGTCCGGCGCCCTGCTCGTGGGCACCGAGGGCCGCGTCGACGTGCTGGTGCCGCTGTTCGCGATCGGCGTCTTCGTCGGCTTCGCGCTGGCGCAGGTCGGCATGGTCCGGCACTGGCGGGCCGAGCGTGGTCGGGGTTGGCTGCCGCGGGCCGCGCTGAACGGGTTCGGCGCCGTGTTGACGGTCGCCGCGCTGATCGACGTCACCGCGTCCAAGTTCCTGGCGGGCGCGTGGCTGATCGTGCTGGTGATCCCGGTGTTCGTGGTGCTGTTCAGCCTCGTCAGGCGGGCCTATGACCGGATCGGGCGGGACATCGGCGTCGGCACGATGCCCAGGCGACCGCGGCGGACGTCCTCGGTCGTGGTGGTGCCGGTCGTCGCGATCACCAAGCTGACCGCGGAGTGCCTGTCGACCGCGCTGTCGATGGGCGACCGGGTGGTGGCCGTGCACGTGTCGTTCGACGACGAGCAGGACCGGGCCCGGCGGTTCCAGGCCGACTGGCAGGAGTGGCGCCCCGAGGTGCCGCTGGTGCTGCTGGACTCGAAGCACCGGGTGCTCGGGCCGCCGATCGCCCGCTACGTGAAGTCGCTGAGCGACGAGCACGTGGTGGTGCTGATCGGGGAGATCGAGCCGGCCGCGCGGTGGGAACGGGTGCTGCGCAACCGACGTGGGGCGGTGGTCGCTCGCTGCGTCGGCCGGCACACGACCGCCGTGGTGTGCCGGCTGCGCTTCCGTCTGGGCTTCTCTAGCGCTGTCTAGGATTGAGCCAATACTGGCTTAGGTTGATTTAGCCTGCGGATCCCGAGGATCAGCGGCACCAGCAGCCACCAGGCGTAGTTGGCCTGGCCGGGGTATCCGGACACGGCGACGATCGCCCACACCGCGAAGACCAGGCCGGCGGCCATCGGCTGGAAGTACCAGCCGAGCCGGGGGAAGCGGCCGCGCATCGGCACGATGTCGCCGTTGCGCTGGGACACCGCGATGATCAGCACCTGCATCGCGAACACCGCGCACACGTTGGCGGCGTAGAGCGCATAGGACAGCGGCTCGTCGCCGTGCTTGGCCAGCAGGGACGACGGGAACGGCAGCAGCGCGACGAGTCCGAGCAGCACCACGTTCAGCGTCATGATCCGCGAGTGGCGCACCCGCAGCCGGCGGAACAGCCGGTGGTGCGTCAGCCACAGCACGCCGATCACCAGGTAGCTGATCAGATAGCCGGCGATCGCCGGCTTCAGATCGGCCATGGCGCGCAGGAAGTCGTCCCCGTGCACGTCGTCCGGGATCCTGATGTCCAGTACCAGCAGCGTCATCGCGATGGCGAACACACCATCGGACAGGGCGAGCAGCCGCCCCAGGTCGACCTCGCCGCTGTCGTTCCCCTCGTCCTCGTCGCCCTCGGTCACGGGGCAAGAAGTTAGGGCTTCTCCAGGATCGCGGCGACGCCTTGGCCGCCCGCCGCGCAGATCGAGACCAGACCGCGACCGGATCCGCGTTCGTTCAACAGTTTCGCCAGCGTGGCAACGATTCGACCGCCCGTCGCGGCGAACGGGTGCCCGGCCGCCAGCGAGGAGCCGTTGACGTTGAGCTTGGCCCGGTCGATGTCGCCGACGCCGTTGCGGTGCCACGCCGCGAGCGTGGCCAACACCTGCGAGGCAAAGGCCTCGTGGATCTCGTAGAAGTCGAAGTCGGCCAGCGTGAGGCCGGCGCGCTCGAGCATCCTCGGCACCGCGTGGACCGGCGCGGTGAGCAGGCCGTCGTCGCCGTGCACGTAGTCGACCGCGCCGGTCTCGGTCCAGGTCAGGTAGGCCAGCACCGGGATCCGGTGCCGCTTGGCCCAGTCCTCGCCGGCGAGCAGGACCACCGAGGCGCCATCGGTGAGCGGGGTGGAGTTGCCGGCCGTCATCGTGTCGCCGAACACCGGCTTGAGCTTGGCCAGCTTCTCCACGCTGGTGTCCGCGCGGAGGTTCTGGTCCCGGGTCAGACCGAGGTATGGCGTGACCAGGTCGTCGAAGAAGCCGCGCTCATAGGCAGCGGCGAGGTTTCGGTGGCTCGCGGCCGCGAGCTCGTCCTGGTCCTCGCGGGCGATGCCCCATTCCCTGGCGGTGACCGCCGCGTGCTCACCCATCGACATGCCGGTACGCGGCTCGGCGTTGCGCGGGATGTTCGGCACCACGTGCGTCGGGCGCAGCTTGGTCGCCGCGCGCAGGCGGGCGCCGACCGTCTTGGCCCGGTTGAACTCCAGCAGGATCTGGCGCAGGCCCTCGTTCACGCCGATCGGGGCGTCGCTGGTGGTGTCGACGCCGCCGGCGATGGCCGAGTCGATCTGGCCGAGCGCGATCTTGTTGGCGGCGGCGATGATCGCCTGCAGGCCGGTGCCGCAGGCCTGCTGGATGTCGTAGGCGGGTGTTTGCGGCGACAGTCGGCTGCCGAGGACGGCTTCCCTGGCTAGGTTGAAATCACGGCTGTGCTTGAGCACCGCACCCGCGACCACCTCACCGACCCGCTCGCCCTGCAGCCCGAACCGGCTGACCAGCCCGTCCAGTGCGGCGGTCAGCATGTCCTGGTTGGACGCCGTGGCGTACGGACCGTTGGACCTGGCGAACGGGATGCGGTTGCCGCCGAGCACGGCCACGCGCTGAACGGTCGGGGTCATGCCTCGACAATAACCTACTTATGAGTAGACTTACCAGCGAGTAGGGAGGCGTCTCGCATGTCAGATCCGTACCTCCAGTTCGCCCAGTCCGGCTTCGGGCGGTTCGTCACCAGCCGGCTCGGCCTGCCGCGGCCCGCTCGGTTGCGGCGGCACCGGCCGGGGCAGCCTGCGCTGGCGGGTCCGGTGTTGACCGGCGGCGCCGGCCGCCTCGACGCCGTGCTCAAGGCGCACGCCACCGGCGGGGACGCGCCGTACGGGGGACTGGTGTTCGACGCCACCGGAATCGACAACCCAGAGCAGCTACGCGCACTGCACGCCTTCTTCAACCCGGTCATCCGACAGCTCGGGCCGTGCGGACGGGTCGTGGTGCTCGGCACCCCGCCCGAGGAGCTGACCAGCGTGCCGGCTGTCGTCGCGCAGCGGGCGCTGGAGGGTTTCGTCCGCTCCGTCGCCAAGGAACTGCGGTCCGGCAGCACCGCCCAGCTCGTCTACGTCTCCGAAGGCGCCGAGCCGAACGTCGAGTCGACCCTTCGCTTCCTGCTCAGCGCCAAATCGGCTTACGTGTCCGGGCAGGTCATCCGGGTCGGGGCCGCCGAGGTCGTCGAGCCGTTGGACTGGGAGCACCCGCTCGCCGACCGGGTCGCGCTGGTGACCGGCGCCTCGCGGGGCATCGGCGCCGCCATCGCCGAGGTGCTCGCCCGTGACGGCGCGCATGTCGTGTGCCTCGACATCGCCGCGCAGGGCAGTGAGCTGTCCGAGGTCGCCAACCGCGTCGGTGGCTCCGCCCTGCAGATGGACATCACCTCGCCGGACGCGCCCGCCCGGCTCGTCGAGTACTTCCAGCTGCGGCACGAGGGCGTGGACATCGTCGTGCACAACGCCGGCATCACGCGGGACAAGACGCTGGCGAAGATGACCGAGGACCAGTGGGACGCCGTGCTGTCGGTGAACCTCGCCAGCCAGCTCCGCGTCAACGACGGGCTGTTGAAGGCCGGCGCGCTCCGGCGCAACGGTCGGATCGTCGGCGTGTCGTCCATCGCCGGTATCGCCGGCAATGTCGGGCAGACCAACTACGCCACCAGCAAGGCCGGCGTGATCGGCATGGTCCGGTCGCTGGCGCCCGAGCTCGCCAGCCGCGGCAGCACCATCAACGCCGTCGCCCCCGGCTTCATCGAGACCAGGATGACCGCCGCCGTGCCGCTCTTCATCCGGCAGGCCGGTCGGCTGATGAACAGCATGTCGCAGGGCGGCCTGCCCGTCGACGTCGCGGAAACCATTGCCTGGTACGCGAATCCGGCGTCGTCCGGGGTGAACGGCAATGTGGTCCGGGTGTGCGGGCAGAGCCTGCTGGGGGCGTGATGTACCTGCGTGCCGCGCTGACCGCCTTCCGCCGCGGCGGCTCCTCGCTGCCCTCCGATGTGCTTTCGCGGCCCGATGTCGCCGTCGACGTCGAGCATCTGGCCGCGTACAACCGGGTTTGCGGGTTCGGGCTGCGTGACGAGCTGCCGGCCACCTATCCGCATGTGCTGGCCTTCCCGTTGCAGATGCGGCTGATGACCTCTCCCGGCTTTCCCTTCCCGCTGCCCGGTCTGGTGCACGTCGCCAACCGGATTTCCGTGGTGCGGCCCGTTCTCGCCTCGGAACCGTTCGACCTCCGCGTTCGGGCCGTCGACCTCCGGCCGCACGAGCGGGGCCACCAGTTCGACATCGTCAGCGAGCTGCTGGTCGATTCCTCGGTTGTGTGGACCGACGTCAGCACCTACCTGCGCCGTTCGGGCTCCGGCTCCGGCGGCTCGCCTTCCGTCGAGGCACCGGCGCCTTCCGCCGTGTGGTCGGTCCCGGCCGACATCGGCCGGCAGTACGGCTCCGTGTCCGGCGACCGGAACCCCATCCACCTCAACGCCCTGGCCGCCCGCCTGTTCGGCTTCCGGCGGGCCATCGCCCACGGCATGTGGACCAAGGCCCGCAGCCTCGCCGCCCTCGACGGCCGGCTGCCCTCCGCCTACACCGTCGACGTCCGGTTCAAGCTGCCGATCCTGCTGCCGGCCAAGGTCGGCTTCAGCGCCTCGACCACCGGCGACGGTTGGGAGTTCGCCGTCCACGACGTGCGCACCGGCCGCCCCCACCTCGCCGGCACCGTCGCCGCCCTCGTGCCGGCCTCGTAGTTACCTGGGCGGCTGCCACATCTGGCCGTCGACGAGGTTGCCGAAGCCCATCCAGACGAGGTTCATCAGACGGGCGGCGACGGTGCCGGCCGACTCCTCGGGGTGGTCGAGCCACCAGTCGGCCAGGGATTCGCCGGCGCCGACCAGGGCGGCGGCCATGGCGTCGGCGTGGAGGGACGCGGCCTCGCTGTCGGAGGTGTTCATCAGCAGGGCGGCGACGAGGCTGATGGCGCGGCGGCGCATGTCGAGCAGCTCCTGGGCGAAGGGGCCGCCCTGGGCGCTGGCCTGGCGGTGCAGGACCCGCCAGCTGTCGCGGTACTCGCCGACGAAGCCGAAGAATGCCCGCAGCCCGTGCCAGAGCTGCACGTCCGGCCGGTCGCCGGCCTCGCTGACGCCGGCGGCGATGGCCTCCATGAGCCGGGTGGCCTCGCGGCGGATGCACGCGGCGAACAGGTCCTCCTTGGAGCCCAGGTAGGCGTAGACCATGGGCTTGGAGATGTCGGCGACCTCGGAGATCTCGTCCATCGACGCGGCGTGGTAGCCGCGCTGGGAGAAGACCTCGACGGCGGCGTCGAGGATCTGCCGCTCACGCACCTCGCGTGGCAGCCGCTTGGCCCGGACCCGGCCGGCCGCGTCATTCGTCCGCATCCGATGCAGGCTAGCTTGCCCACCTACCTACTACACAGTAGTCTTACTCGCGAGTAGGTACGTGGAGGTGGGCAATGGCCGACATCGAGCAGTTGACATCGATCGACCCGAAGAAGCTCAGCAAGGACGAGTTCGTGGCGCTGCTGTCCTCCTTCACCGAGGCGGCACAGGGCGGCGCCGAGTTCGACCTCAGCGCGATGCCGCCGCAGGACTTCGCGCGGATCATCTCCCGGGCGTCCAAGGAGCAGATCGAGGCCGTGATGGCCGAGCCCGCGCTGCGCGGGCCGATCCTGGACGAGGTGTTCCGGCGGATGGAGGTGCACTTCCGCACCGAGCGCGCCGGCTCGACCCGGGCGGTGGTGCACTTCCGCCTGATCAACGGTGACGACTTCGACCGCTACCAGGTGCACATCAACGACGGCACGTGCGCGATCACCAAGGACGGCCAGGACGAGCCGCGGGCGACCGTGACGCTGGCGCCGCTGGAGTTCCTCAAGCTGGCCACCGGCAACGCGTCGGCCCCCGTGCTGTTCATGACCGGGAAGCTGAAGGTCAAGGGCGACCTCGGCTTCGCGGCCGGCTTCATGAGCCTGTTCGACATCCCCAAGGCGTGAGAGGAAAAACTCCCGATGGCCGGCTTCTCCCTCGAACTCAACGAGGACCAGCGCGATCTGCGTGACTGGGTGCACGGCTTCGCCAAGGACGTCATCCGCCCGGCCGCGCCGGAGTGGGACGAGCGCGAGGAGACCCCGTGGCCGATCATCCAGGAGGCCGCGAAGATCGGTCTCTACGGCTTCGAGTCGCTCGCGACCTGGTTCGCCGACCCGATCGGTCTGTCCCTGCCCATCGCCACCGAGGAGCTGTTCTGGGGTGACGCCGGCATCGCGCTGGCGATCATGGGCACCGGCCTCGCGGTGGCCGGCATCTTCGCCTCCGGCGAGCCCGAGCAGCTGGCCGAGTGGGTGCCCGAGTGCTTCGGGGACGAGAACGACCCGAAGGTGGCGGCGTTCTGCGCCTCCGAGCCGCAGGCCGGGTCGGACGTCAGCGGCTACCGGACGCGGGCCCGCTACGACGAGGCCACCGACGAGTGGGTGATCAACGGCCAGAAGGCGTGGGCCACCAACGGCGGCATCGCCAACGTGCACGTCGTCACCGCCGTCGTCGACCCCGCGTTGGGCGCCCGCGGCCAGGCCGGCTTCATCGTGCCGCCCGGCACCCCCGGAGTCGCCAGCACGCGCAAGATCAAGAAGCACGGCCTGCGCGCGTCGCACACCGCCGACGTCTTCTTCGACGAGGTGCGGGTGCCCGGCCGCTGCGTGCTCGGCGGCAAGGAGCGCCTGGAGGCCCGGCTCGCCCGGGCCCGCGAGGGCAAGAAGGCCGGCGGGCAGGCCGCCATGGCGACCTTCGAGACGACCCGGCCCACCGTCGGCGCGATGGCCGTCGGCGTCGCCCGCGCCGCCTACGAGTACTCGCTGGAGTACGCCAAGGACCGCGAGGCCTTCGGTCGCAAGATCATCGAGAACCAGTCGATCGCCTTCGACCTGGCCAACATGCGCATGGAGATCGACGCCGCGCGCATGCTGGTGTGGCGGGCGGCCTGGATGGGCCGCAACAACGTGCCGTTCGAGGCCGGCGAGGGCTCCATGTCCAAGCTCAAGGCCAGCGAGGTCGCCGTCTGGTCCACCGAGCGCGCGATCCAGATCCTCGGCGGCGCCGGCTACACGCGCGAGCACCCGGTGGAGCGCATGCACCGCGACGCCAAGATCTTCACCATCTTCGAGGGCACGTCGGAGATCCAGCGGCTTGTCATATCCAGGGCCATTTCTGGGATCCATATCCCCTGACCGGGGATCCCAGGCCGTCTACAGGCCGTCAACGAGGACGGGGCACCCAACGTCAGCTGGGTGCCCCTTCCTCACTCGCCGAGCATGCCATCCACCGCAGCACGAGCACTGTCGTGCGCCGAGGGCATCAGGTGTGTGTACGTCCGGAGCGTGAAGCCCGGATCGGCGTGACCAAGGTAGTCAGCCAACGCCTTGATCGACACTCCCTGAGACAGCAGCGCCGAGGCGAACAGGTGCCGCATCGCGTGCATGCCGTCCTGTCGCTTCATGTACGTCAGGCCGGCCCGCTTGAACGCCGGCTGCCAGATGACCTTCCCGAACTCGTCACCGGTGTACAGCTCGCCGCTTTCTGGCACGAGGAGCAGGTTCACGGTCACCAACTCGCCCGATGGCTTGCCCCACGGCAGCGTCACCGGAACCGCAGGGTACGCCTTGAGGTGGTCCCTGATCGACTTCCGGACCGCCGAGGACAGCGGGACCTGGCGTTCCTTTTTCCGCTTGGGCGGCGCGAACACCAACGTTCGATCAATCACTCTGATCTGCCTGACGACGTTGATCCGGTGAGCCTTCTCCTCGATGTCGTCGGGCGAGAAGGCCAGGATCTCGCCCTGTCGCAGCCCGCACCCTGCTCCCAGCGATGTCACCACCCGGTATCGCTCGGGCAGACCACCGCGAACAGCCTGGAAACGTTCGTCCGACCACACGACGACCTTGCGCACCTGACGTTGTGGCCTGACGATGCTGCGCACCTTGCAGGGATTGGCCTGAATCCGCTTGTCGTCCACGGCAGAGTTCAGGATCGAGCACGCCATCTCGAACAGAACCGCCTTGTACGTCCCGCCAAGGTTCTGCTCTTCCAGGCTGCCGAGCCACTTGCGGATCACGGCCGGGGTGATGGACGACAACGGCATCTCGCCGAAGAACGGGTACAGCTGACTTCGAAGCCTGCTCCTGACAGTCTGTCGAGTGGCTGCGTCGGGCGAGTAGCCAAGGAGCCAGTTCTCCGCTTGCGCCTTGAAGGTGATCTTTCCGGCGTTCGGGTCGACGTACTTGCCCTCACGCTTGTCCGACTCGACTTCGACAAGGAAGCTTTCCGCCTTGTTCTTCTGCTTGTCCGGGAAGGACTTCGACCGCTCGTCGCCGTTGGGATCGATGTACCGGACCTTGTACCGCAGCCCCTTGCCATGCAGGGCCGTCGGCACCATCTTCGTCTTTCCGGGGTTCTTCGGGTCTGGGACCTTGTTGTACCACCGGTCTTGGATATGCCCCATGACTCACGCCCCCGTAGGTAGATCTTTGACCCAGCGCACGACATCGGCGGGCAGATAGCGAAGATGCTTGCCCATCCGCCGACCAGGCGGCCCGTATCCCTTGGTGCGCCACTGATAGACGGTCTGAAGCGGAACGTTGAGGAAATCCGCCAGTTCCTTTGGCCCCCACAGCTTGCCCATGTCGCTACCTCCCCTCCTTGCGTAGTTGCCGCTTTCGTTCGGCTATGCCGTGCGCGAGCTCCATCTCTGCGTCGTTGGCGTAGCCGATGCCGGCGAAGTCCCAGTGGTTGACGACGACCACGGAGTCCGGATCGACGCCGAGGCGTTCGAGCGCTTGCTCAGCCCGGAACGCCGAGCGCTCTCCGCGAATGGCCTTGAACGTCGTGCTGTAGTACTTCGACTTCGTCAGGAAGTGCCCCCGGAAGCCGAGCATGTGCGCCCACTTCCGCAGGTTCAGTTCGTCGTATTCGGCGAGGCCGCCGAGGTCCCAACAGGTTTGGATGATCCGGCGGTGGTGTGGCGTGACGTCGAGGTGATCGATGTCGACTTGTCCACGAATCGGTCGGTCCGCGGCTTCGCTCTTTCCGGTGCCCTTGGTGGCGTATTTCGCCACGTAGGCCGCCAGGCGCTGTTCGGAGATCTCGCCCCGCTCGTCCTCGACCTCAGCCGCAGCGGTCGGCCGAATCTGACGGACGTCGACCTGGCGACCCCATGTGAGGCTGAACGGTGCACCGTCAGGCCGGCTGATGTCGAGCTGGACCGCGCCGGCCGCCGCAACGATCGCATCAGTCAGCAGCTCGGCCGTCACCCACGCCGGCGTCTGGTCGCTTGGTCCGCCGGGCCCGTCGACGCGGACCATCGCGTGGAAGTGGACCAGGCCGCGCCGCTGGTACTCGGCGACCTTGGCGTACGACAGCCGCGCGTGGTCCTTGAACTCGCGGACCGTGAGCCCGGCCGCGTGCGCGAGCTTGCGGCGCAAGGCGATGGTGAACCGGTGCCACAGCTTGCCGGCGTGCGCCTGCCAGAGCACCGCGCCCACGTAGTCGTAGGTGCCGGCGTCCAGCGGCGCCCCAACCCGGGGGTCTGCCTCGTGATGGCGTTCCCCGCACGCACACGGGATCGTTCGGCCGCGCGCCGAGGTCCGGCGGTTGTGCACCGGCCCGAACGAGGGAGCCGTCAGCGTCGCGAACACCCGAGGCTTCTCGGCCACCGACACCGGAACGCCCTTGTCCCCGCCGGACAGGCCCGCCCGCATCAGGTGGAAGGCGTCGGCCGCGTACCGGTCCGAGCAGGTGGGGCAGACCGACTCCCGCCGGTTGCCGCACGGGGCGAAGATGTGCCCGGACCGTGCGGCCAGGACCTCGCCGGCCTGGTCCTGAACCTGCCACGCGCCCGACATGCGGACCGGGTGCAGGCAGCCGCCGACTCGCTCGACCTTGGCGCGCCATGCCTGGAAGTCAACGGCCTGGACACGACGAGCGATCCGCTCGTCCAGAGACAACGGGGTCACAGCCACAACAGCCCCCTTGATCAACTTGATTTGGGCAAAAAAAGGGGCCAGGCACGACGTTTCTGCCGTGCCTGGCCCTGACTACTGCGCCGTCAGCGACGCGAGAATCTGGCTGGCCATTCCGTCCGAGACGTTGGCCGCGCGCTGCACATCCGCGATGGTCGGCTCCCGCCCTTCAGACCGGGCAGCCGCGACGGCCGAGGTGACCTTGGCTGCCATCGGTGCTGGTAGACGCAGCCGTGACGGTGGCGAGGTCACCGCGGACTTGCCCTCGACGGCCGCTGGCTCAGGCTCAGCCTGTGGCCCTGTCGGTTCGCTCGGCAGTCGCCGCATAAGCAGCTTCACCACCGTCAAGAACCCCAGCGCCGGCATCGCCGCCAACAGCCAGCCCGCCGGAGTCGGCTCGGCCTCAGCGACCTGGGCGGACATCTGCACCAGGAATCCCGCCATCAGCACCGCGACCGGGAGCGAGAACCGAGCCCGCCGATTGGTCTGCCGGTCTCGGTGGATCTCGAACGCCGCCACGACCGAGATGCCCTCGATCACCACGGCATCCGCCCACGCCAGCCACCCGGTTTGACCGTGGTGCGCCGCCCAATCGTGGGTGTGGGTAAAGCCGGCCGCCGCGCCGATCAGCCCGAGCACGGCGGCCACGGCGAACCGAATCCCGGTCGCTACCTTGTCGACCGACACGACGGCCCCTCTCTCTGCGTCAGGCAGCGTCCTGCTGGAGAAGATCGGCAAGCAGGTAGACCTCGTCAGGGGTCACGGACTCCGACTCGCCCGGCGCGAGCCGCACCAGGCCGTCAACGTGCGGGTACGGGATTCCGCCGTAGACCGTCACGTTTGTTCCGCTGTCGGTTCGGCCCGACAGATGGATGTGCAGGCTGTCGGATCCTGGAGTTCGCCACTGTCGGCCGGTGACCCCGTTCAGGGTCTGTGCCCAGCGGAGCAGGTTCACCAGGTGCGTCACGTCGTCCGTGCTGAAGGGCTGTACGTCGATCCGGTCCGGGGCGACGTGGAAGTTCACCGAACTGGGTTCCGGAAGGTCCCTGCCCGCGAAGTGGGACCGGTAGGCGTTCATGAGCTTGTCCAGAGTGGACATGGCAGACTGCCTTTCCTTGGAAGTCAACGGTTTGAGCGGTTCAGGCGACGGCATCGGTCTGGCCGGCAGCCGGCAGCGCGAGAACCTGTCCGCGTGCCGTGACGTACTGCTCCAGTTCCTTGATCGAGGGGTCGGAATTCCAGCCGATCCGGACCCGCATCGGTTCCCGGACGCCCTCTCCGAACACGTAGCCGACGCCCTTGCCCTGCGGCGTCTGCGGAATCCGGTGTGCCCAGGCCCCGCGCTTGACGGCGTCATCGCCGAGGACCATGTCGACCTGTTGCTCGGTCGGTACGCGCAGGCACAGCCGCCGCGTGAACAGGTCCCGGAACGCCACGGTGTCCTTGGCGGGGTCTTGCACGTACCCGCGAAGGCACACACCCAGCGCGGCCGCCTGCGTCAGCAGCAGCCCGACCCGCTGATCGAGCTTGGCCTTGACCTGGGAGCCGGCGTACTTCGACAACGCCGCGATCTCGTCGAACTCGACCAGGTGCAGCGGCTGCTCACGCGAGATGACGACCTTTCGCGCCTTGCCCCGCAGCTCAGCTTTACGAGCGTTGGCAATGTCGATCAGATGGTCGAGCAGTTCGAGGGCGCCAGCCGCCGTATCGGTGTAGGTGGTGAACACCTTGCGCCCGTACGCCAGTTCCACGCCCTTGGGGTCGATCGCGTGTGCCACGACCAGGCCGTCACGCAGCGCCGGAGCGACCGAGCGCAGAACCTGCCAGGTGAAGGAGTTCTTGCCTGCCCGGGACTCCGCGCCCACCAACCAGTGGCAGGCCAGGAGCGGCACGTGCCAAGGCCGGGAGTACTCGCTCAGCCCCGCGTAGACCCGTTCCAGGTCGACATCGGTGCCGGCGGCGTCGACGTCCAACGTGGCGCAGTCGACCAGCGAAGCCAGCACGTCACGACGTTGGAAGTCCAGGGACACCGTCGACGGCCCGAGCTGCCGCACCAGACACCGATCAGCACCGCGAGCGACCGCCAAGGCCCGGGTGGACTGCTCGACGTCTTCGACGGTCAGACCGGGCACCAGGCGGACAATCACCTCGTCCCACGACGGCCCCGACCGCACCGCCTTGATCGACGGCAGCCCCAGCTCGGCCAGGTTCTCGCCACGGGCGTACACCGCCAACCCGCAGGAACGTACCCAGTTCTTCCAGCGCGGCTGGTAGATCGTCCACCGCAGCCACCAGGACCGCAGCCGCCGGCTGATGAAGCGCTCGAAGGTGGTCACGTGTTCGTGCCACCAGACGACGCAGCCCAATGCAGCCGTGACCAGGGCGATCACCAGCGGCACCCATCCGACCAGCGAGACCAGGTAAGCCAGCGCGAGAACGCCGGCCGAGGTCCGCCAGAACCGTCGGATCGTCGACAGGACCCACCACACGGCGACGCCCACGCTCTTGATTGCCTTGCACACCAGGAAGATCACGGCGGCGATCTCCAGGACCGCCGCGAGGACCTTCCCGAGCCACCGCATCACGAAGAACGCCGTGGCACCCGCAGCGACCACACCGAGGACCAGCAGGACATTCGCCGATCCGGGGGTCGCACTGGACGCGGCCAGCACGATGCCCATAGCCTCACCCCTGCTTCCTTTGCGAAAGGGAAGACCCCGGACCAGGGGAAGGCGCCGTGCGGCGTGGTTCGTTGGCTGCGAGACGCTACATAGGCGATCACCCCTGGTTCGGGGCCGAATCTGTCAGCCGAGCAAGGCGGGGACGCCTTGCCGCACAACGCGTTCACGCTCAACTGGCCGCTCTCGTGGTCGACCACGAAGGCCCCCGGGCATCTGTGCGACCGGGGGCCAACGAAGCCACCGGTGCGCTACGACAGCACCGGTTTCAGGCATGGTTCGGCCCACTGTGGAATTGCCAAAGAACAAGCAGCCCAAGAAAACGGCTTAGATGATCAGTGAGAAATCAGCCCTCGGCCCAGAGTGGTGAGGGTCAGCCCAGCGGCTTGAGTCCGGTCGCCTTGAAGGCGATACCGGAGACGGTCTCGCCCTTGTCGTTCTTGAACGAGTACGGCGTGACCGTCGCGTCGATCAACTCGACGTACGTGCCGTCCTCGAAGCCCTCGCCCGGGTCAGCGGTCAGGGTCACCTTGATCTCTTCGCCCTTCGGGGCCTTCTGACCGGCCGCCGGCCGCTGCTTCGCGAACAGCCCGACGACGAACATGGTGACGCCGTTCTGGTCGGTGACGAACTCGTCCCGCCCGTCCACGGTGCGCGTCTTCATCGCCGGCTCCTCCGTGACCATGAGCTTGTAGCCGCTCAGGTTCACCGGGATCTGCTGCATGGCCTTGCCTCCTGGAGTCGTTCTCAACCTGACGAGAACGACACTACCAGCTGTACTAGCAGTGTTAGTACTGTAAGGCCTAGTCCGATCGGGTGATATGTATCTCTGCTAGCTATGGCGGTACAGTCATGCCCATGACCTTGGACCCGACCGACCGGCGACCGGCGTACCAACAGATCGCTGACGATCTCCGCCAGTTCATCGCGTCGGACGCGGTGGAGATCAACGACAAGCTTCCGTCGCTCACCGAGCTGACCGAGAAGTACGGCCGCGCCGTAATGACCATCCGCAAGGCACTCGACAGCTTGCAGGATGAGGGCCTGGTCGTGACGCGCCACGGTGAGGGCACCTACGTCGTACAGAAGCCAGCAGCTCACGCTGAGCCGGCGACGACCCCGCGTGAGCTGCTGGACAGTTTCCGTCGTATGAGCGAATCGTTGGCCGAGATCACCGACCGTCTTGCGGCCGTCGAGTCGGCGGTGTTCGGTCAGTCAGGCCCAGGTGCTCCTCGACGCGATCAAGGCGACGACTGACCTCCCTGAGCTGGGCTTCCACTCGCGAGGACAGGGCGCGCAACTCGTTCCAGTCCTCCTCAGTCCACTGCACTTCGTTCGCCACCCTTGTCCCCTCGACGTGCATGGTTCTGTGACCGCGTCCCGCTGCTAGCTCGCCCTGCCGACCATCAAGCTGTCGCCGCGACGCTGCTGGCCCTGCGCGATGCTCCGCTCCCAATCAGCCCCCTGCTTGAACTTCTTGGTTAGCGCTTCGAGCACGGCCAGGCGCGCGGCATACCAGTGCGCCTTCTCGTCGACGAGCTCCGGCTCAGCGCCGAGCCCTGACAGCAGACCGGCCAGTTCAGCTGGTCCGAGCGCCTTCGCGGCGTGACGGCCAGCCACCAGGTCTGGCCTGTTGTCCTTGAGCTGCCGACGCACCGCTTTCGCTTCGACGCTGTACAGCTCGGCCATCGCCACGCAGGCAGCAGCCAGCGCGAAGTGCAGCGCAGCCTTGTTCAACACCCAACCGACACGCGTGGCTATCGAGGCGACGCCGTCGGGGCGCCGGGCCTCGCAGAGCTTTGCCACAAGTTCCAACAACTCACGGCGGTGTTTGGACGTCTTCAGCTCGTCCGGCAAGCCAGCAGCTCGCACCTCCACGGCACGATTGCGAACTGTGCTTGTGTGCGGCATCTCTAGATCTCCTTGTGGAATGGCACGAGCCGAAGCAGATCGGCCATCAGCCCTCGCCCCGCTTGACGAGCCAGGTGACGTGTTTCGCCATCAACGGCAGGAGCCGAGCAACGAGCCGCGCCGCGACGTCCCGGGCCAACACCAGGTTCAACTGGTCGGCCCCATCGCCGAACCTCACCGTCACGTGGAACTCACTGACGTCCGTCACCGTCACCGGAACCTGTGACCACCCGACCTCTGCCACCATCGGCTTGCCGTCTTTCTCGCGGCACAGCACCAGCATCAGGACACCCCCTTCCCGGTCTCCGCCGCCGCAAGGCCGGCACGGCCCTGTCGAATGGCCTCCTCCAGGTGGTCCAAGGCCCGACGGTCGATGATCAAGGCAACCGGGAACGCCTTGCCGAGCTTGATCTCGACCCGATCGGCGAACGGCAACGCATTGGCCCGCATCGGCAGGTCCGCCGTCAGGTGGACGTGCACCAGGTCGCGCATCTCGCCGTCCTGCCCGGTCACGCGTTCGCAATGGACAGGCGAGCCGCGGAACGGCTCCTCGCGTTCCGGCTTCCGGATGCAGTGGTCATAGCGTCGTCTCCCGTCTGCCCGCCGGCTCTCCGGCGATCGGTTTCAACGTCCACTTTCGGCCGATCGGCAGGACGCGAGCACCGCACGACGGGATTTCTGAGGACGTCCTGCTAGCCTCAAGACGTCCCTACTTGTCCCGGAGCTGAGATGCCGAACGAGCGCCTACGCGATGCTCTGCTGCGCAACGGGCTGACACCTGAACAGGTGGCGAACGGCATCGGAGTCGATCCGAAGACCGTGGAGCGGTGGATCACCAAGGGACGAACGCCGTACGCGAAGCATCGGCACGCCATCGCGGCATTGGTCCGCGAAGCCGAGAACTACCTCTGGCCGGACGCCGTCGCGCCCGAGCGGGCAACTGAGATCGGCGGGTCCGAGGTCATCAAGGTCTATCCCCACCGCAACTCGATCCCACGCGAGCTGTGGTCGCGCCTGATCGACAACGCTGCCGAAGAGGTCGAGGTGCTGGTGTACGTGGGGATGTTCCTCACCGAGGACCGCAACCTGATCAAGGCTTTCCGGGAGAAGGCACAGGCCGGCGCACGGATCCGCCTGTTGTTCGGCGATCCGGCCAGTCGGGAGGTCGTCCGCCGTAGCACGGAGGAGGGGATCGGCAAGAACGCCATCGCGGCCAAGATCGGCCAGACCCTCGCGTTCTTCCGGCCGCTGGACGGCGAGCCCGGCATCGACATCCGGTGCCACGGCACCACGCTCTACAACTCGCTCTACCGGTTCGACGACGAGATGATCGTCAACCCGCACATCTACGGCTTCCAGGCCGCCCACGCGCCCGCCCTCCACCTGCGCCGGCTATCAGCGGGGGACCTGTTCGACTCCTACTCGGAGAGCTTCGAGACCGTGTGGAAGGCAGCCAAGCCGCCCAAGTGGTAGGCAAGACACGTGCCGAAGAGGGACTACCTGAACGACCCCGCCGCGCCGAAGGCGAACAGCATCGTTCCCGCCGCAAGCGCTTTCGTGCAGGACGACGCCGGCCGTGTGCTGATGATCCGGCGGACCGACAACGACCTCTGGGCCATTCCCGGCGGCGGCCAGGACGTGGGGGAGACCATCGCACAGACCGCCGTCCGGGAAACCCTCGAAGAGACCGGCATCGACATCGAGGTCACCGGATTGGTCGGCATCTACTCGAACCCCGCGCACGTCATCAGCTACGACGACGGCGAGGTCCGGCAGGAGTTCTCCGTCTGCTTCCGCGCCAGCCCAGTCGGAGGCGAGCCTCGAACGAGCAGCGAGTCCCGCGAAGTCCATTGGGTCGAGCCGGCCGAGCTGGACGGCCTGAACATTTACCCATCCGTCCGGCTCCGCATCAACCACGGGCTGACTGCATCGGCTGCGCCGTACTACGACTGACCGATCCCCGCAGCTTCCAACCGTTCGTTCGTGCGCTCAACCGCCCCCAGTAGCTCCGGCCACGCCCAGCGGATGAAGCACGACACCAGGTCTTCCGGCCCGTAGCGCTGCTGAATCTCCGCAACCCGATCCGTGATCGTCGTGCGCGTGCCATCCGGGGTTGTCGTCATGTCCGCCCACCACAGCGCATCCCGCAGCGGCGTCTTCTCATCCTCGAACTCCGCCAGCTCGTCGGACAACCCGCGCAACTCTGCCTCCAGCACCGCACAGGAGTGATGCGCCACCAGATGCACCAGCCGATCCGGTGCGCCGATCGCCCTCAGGTGCCGTGCCCCATCGAGCGGGTGGAACCCTGTCTCGGCAATGTCCGGCGCATAGCCCACGTCGTGCAGCACCGCCACCGCGACCACCAGATCACCGTCATCCCCAAACAGGACGGCGGACCGACGTGCCTGTTCAGCGACTCCTTGGACGTGAGCCCACCGTCTCGGCAAGGGCGCCTGAAGCAGGCCCTGCGCCACGCCGTACGCCCACGCCACCAGCTCCACGGCGATCATCCTAGGAGCCGGCCCTGGAGCCCACCGTGTTCACAGTTTCTTCTCTTCATCAAGGCGGCCCCCTTGCGGGGGCCGCTCGGCCGATCGGTCGGGGCCCGGCTCCGCCACCCACCCGCCGTCCGGCGGCCCCCGCGAGCCGCGTTGCGCAGAAGAAATGTCCTCGCCGGACGGGCAGGCCAACAGGATGGCGGGGGAACGGGGCACGCTGCGGTTCGGGAGGGGCCTAGCTCCGCGCCATCCCGTCGACCTCCCCGAGGGCAATCACGCGCGTCAAGGGGGCAGTCCCAGCGCCCGCCGCCGACCTAGGCAGAGGTGCCCCCTTGACACACGTGATCGGGCGGAGCCAGGTCGACGGGATGGCGCGAGGCCCCTCCCTGAGCGATACGAGAAGCCGTACGTACTGCCTGCCGTAGCGCTCTAGTTAAATAATCCATCAAGATACGGGGCGTCAACAGAAGATTCGTTGACTGCAAACTCGCAAGAATAGGCCATGCAAAACATTAATGGCGTTACATGTGCACATATCATGCTTGACCGCAAGTAGGGCAACAGCTATTTATCCACTTCCTTGCTTCTTGGGTCAAGAACATTCTTGGCGTCCTTCTGAATAGCGTCAACTATCTCTTTTGGCGTGCGATGTGGAATATTCGGAGGGGTGACGCCGAGTCGTCGAGCGGAGTCGAATGCTGCTTCTCGAATAAACGGAATTAGGGTCGGAAGAGCTTCAACTTTGATGAACTCTACGACCACTTCCTTTGGTGGCACTTCTTCCGCTCCTACCTTATAGAGGGCAGCAGCGTCGACAATTATTCGGGTGTCATCATTTTCGACCTTTAAGCGCGCTCGCAGCCCAAGCTCGTGCGGCTTCACCCTGATCATAAGGTGCCAGTCCTGGCGTTCCTCACCCTCCGGGGTCGCTTCATTCTCACTCGGCGCGTCCGGGGTGGAACCCGATGGCTCCGCACGGCTGGGTGTTGTCTTGTCTAGCGCCCGGGCCGAAATCTGATAGTATTCGACCTTGTCGAGCGCTGCTGACTTAAGTAGTTCTTCGACAGCCGGCGCCACGCTCACCTGTAGCCCACTCTCTCGGTTCTGCGCTCAATTGTCACCCAGTCGCCACCTGGCTCAAAGGGTGTCTCATTAGGGCGTTCAATGTGAGGCGGTATTGCCGCAACGGCTCCTGCTGCTACTTGCGTCTGTGACGACCAGCTGAAATCGACGTGGAGCATCCTCTTTTGGGCACGATGTTCTGCTATCCAACGATTTATTTCCGCATAGTCGTCGCGACATGGGTAGTGAACATCATCTTGCGGCTTATAGGTCCGTCGGAGCCATTCGTTTACTTCTCCCCATAGCCAAACCCCTCCGCCGACAAGGTTAAATGGCTGAGGGAACGGATGCTTACGCTGTCGATCACCACGTATCCACAGGCCGACCGCCTGGGGAGAGACATTGCACCGCTCGGCGATGTCTTTCCGGTTGACCAAGTCTTCATAACAGCGCTGCACTATGACGCCTGCTAATAGTTCTAGATCGCGAACGGCCGTCTTGCCGGCCGCGACAGGTGTTGGACCCTCGGCGGTCACGGTAAGTAGCGTCATGTCGCCGTGACCCGCCACTAGCGCGTCGTACCTGTCGTAGATCGCGTCGATGGCGTCGTCGGTCAGCTGGTCCACGGCAAAGATCAACTCAAACTCAGTCATGACCCCCACCTTCCGTCAGGCACCAAGTTACCATCACTGTTTCTAACGCGAAACAGCCATCAGGTGTTACGCCTGTTCGGTTGACCGCTGAGGTCGTGACGGTCGGGGCACCGTGCAGCCTCCCGGAGCATGCGTCTGGCGTGCCCTTCAGGGTTCTTTGGCGTGCCGTCCACGCGGATCCACATCTCGTTGCAGGGGCACCACATGCGGTATCGGTGCCCCTGCTCAACCACTGTCCAGCCTGCGTCAACCAGCTCCTGGATGGCAGCGTTGATCGTCTTGTTCTGATGCCACCTGGTCACGACACCCCACGTCTCGCTTGCGCGGATCTTGTGGTCCAACCAACTGCACTCTGGCCGAGCCTGCTCCGATAGTTACCGTCGGCGAACAGCGGATAGCGTTACGCTTGCACGGCAGGTAGACCACCTGTATGGAGTATCAGCAACCCTCTCGCCATAACCTTGGTGACCGAGCGTAACAGGTGGCGTGCAACTGTAACAAGGCCCGGGTTCGATTGTGTGTTCGATGTGGTGAGGGCAGTCGTGACGGCGACTGCCCCGAAGGCCACTCGGCGCGCGGTTGTGTGCGGACAATGTGGATCTCATCCGCACTTTTCCCTCATCAACGATGGCAAACAACGGCTAGCAACCGTCCACAGTGGACATTATTGTTCGCGAATGTCCCAGGCTATGTGGAGTGGCGGAAGGTGTCAGGAGACAATGGCAAGTCAGACCTCGAACCTGTCAGGTTGCGAGCTTCGCGGGCTGAGACGCGCGCCACTAGCAGCGACAGGTGGCGCATGAGCCGACTGGCCCAACTCTGTACGCCAGTCGGACCGAACGCCGATCGCGCGAATTCGGCGTGTTCCAAGCCACGACTAGGTCCGACGATCGTTCGCAACACAATCAGGTACGCCAGCTCACCTATCATCGAGCGATCCGCACCCAAAGGGCGTTAAATAGCGGCGATTGACCCCATTTCCAGCTTTGATTGATTACCGATATTTTGCCAGCCAGACAATTCCGTACAGCTCCTGATGACGTTTTCTATCGCCATGTCCGTCGATCTGACAAGAGAAATGACCAGATTGATAAATCGTTTCACGCCAATCTTAGAAGCCTGACTGTCCGCCGTTCCTGCGCGATGAGCAATCGCACCACGAATAGCGATACACCGATCCAGAGCCTTCCGCACCTCTTCCACGCTCAGATCATTGACTCGCCAACTGTCCGATATGCGTTCAATGCCGAGCGATCTAGCAAACAAATCGTCAACACTCGAACTCTTAGGCGAATTGAATAACCACTCGCGCGGCCCTCTCAAGGAGTCAAGGCGCTGCCTCAGGCAATCCTTCCACCCATCGCCGGCAATCTTCCAGACCGCAAGCTCATGCTTATCACTTCGCAGATCACTCGCAATTACTTTTTGAAGCGTTAGCGGCAAGTCCGCCGGACTATATGCGTGTTTTGCCAGAAGATCCAGCGCTTCCGAGATGACGTCTTCACAATACGATTCCCATAAGGCCGCCACAAGGACGTACATTGCCTTATCAAAGGTTACCAGCTGTTGTCGAGTTGCTTTTGCCGACTTCAAGGCTTGATGAATGTGGTAGTAGTTGCGAATATCATCAGAGTTAGCAGCAAAGGTCAGTCTGGCCTTACTGCACGGTTCCTTGATCGCGGCTGGCTTCGGGACCGCCACTGCTACCTCCCTGGGCTCCGCCTTCGGCTAGACCGAACACGATATGTCCTCGCCGGACGGGCAGGCCAACAGGATTGACGACAACACCGCGCGCTGGGTACGGGTGTGGACCTTGACCGCGCCACCCGTCGACTTCTCTAGAGGGGCGTCACGCGTATCAAGGGGGCCATGCCCGCCAGAGCTGGTGGTACGTGCGAAGGTGCGTGCGCCTTGACACGCGTGATCGGGCTACGCCAGATCGCCGGGATGGCGCGAGCCCACTCCCTTGTGGCCGGGAAGTCCAGGTGAGGCTGACGCCAGTCGCCGCCGGCGGCGAAGGCTGGCGCGTGACGCCCTTGGATGGGCTGAGCGAGTAGGCCGGCGGGGGACGGGCCCGTACAGCAGTGAAGTACAGCGACCGTAAGCGACCATTGCCGGCCGTCAGCAGCTTCCCGATGCCCCGAGCGACCAGCAGAAACCTGGTCGCCGACCGTTCGTATCGAGAAGGTCAGCCCGCACGCCCTCGATGGCGCCCGTCGAGCCGCCAGGCCGTCTACAGGCCGTGGAGGGCCGGTAGACAACGAAAAATGACGCTGATCAACAACTACGCCCGTCCCAGGTCAGAAGCCATGCCAGGGCCTGGACCTGGGCAGCCGCAAGATCTTCACCATCTTCGAGGGCACGAGCGAGATCCAGCGCCTGGTGATCTCCCGCGCCATCTCGGGCATCCACATCCCCTGACCGGCAGGCCGTCAATGACGAGGAGGCACCCGGCGTCGGCCGGGTGCCTCCTCGTCGTTTCGCCCTTGGTCACGGGAGTTGTACCGAATTTGCGGTAGTGATCATGTCCCGCCACCGGTATGGAGTGTCCACGAGCACCAGCGGGAGGGGTGGGGTGAATGGGGCACCCGGGCCAGGAGCCCTCGGCGGGCGCGGGCCGGCGGGAGGAGGGGAACACCACCAACGAGGTTTCGGGGGGCGTGCAGGGCGCAGCGGTGCAGGCCCGGGACATCGCCGGGCCCGTCCAGCAGGCCGAGTACATAAGGAACAGTCCGACCTACACGGCCGGCGGCAACATGACTGTGCACACGCTGAGGCTCACCCCCAAGCGTGTGGCTCTTGTCGCGGTGATCGTCGTGGCCGTGCTCGTCGCCTACATGCTGGGCGACAACTGGTACCGCATCCAGACGGCGGTCCCCAACGCGGAGGCCCAACAGAACGCGACGAAGGTCGTGGACAGCCAGGGCCCGCCGTTCACCGCCCAGTACCTCTTCGACACCAAGGTGCCGAACCTCTGGACCGTCGCACTGGACCGCAAGCTGACGCCCGAGGAGCTCACCGGCCTCGAGAAGATCGACGGGACGGACGGTCAGGCCGTGTGGAACTACCTGCGCCCTCTCGGTGGTCGGCTGATCAACAGGGCGTACCACCCGCCCGGTCTTGAGGAGGACGGCTCCGTGGAGACATTCCGCCTGTCGCTACTGAGTGATCGAAGCACGACCCTGACCATCGAGAACATCTCGGTGTCGCACGTCAAGTGCACACCCAGCACTGCGGTCAGCCTGATCGAGTACCCACCGCACGGAAACGCGTCGGTGGACGGCATCGGATTCAACCTGCGGACTCCCGACAAACCCTTGTCACAGGTCAACGAGAACGGCGTCGTCGATCACGACTACTTCGCGAAACACAAGATCGATCTCGGCGCGGGGGCAACCCCGGGGGCCCTGCTCGTCACCGCCGTCGGGGAACACGGCCAGTCCTGCTCCTGGGACTTCACCGCCGACTACGCCACCGCGGACGACCAGTCCACCTTCACCTTCGACAACCACGGCAAGCCACTGACTCTCGAATCGGCGCCTGACCGGCCGCTTCAGCACATCCTGTTCGGTCCGTTCGGCCGGGGCCCGAACAACCCTATGGCCTGGCAGGACTGCGCCGCCCCTGACGCCTCCTGCGGTTGACGTCCTGCCGTGCCGAAATCGCCGCGTTGTCCGTTCACCGGGAAAGGGTCGCCAGATGGGTGTCGGCCGGAAGATCGTGGTCGTTGCCGCCGCGCTCGTGCTCATCGTCGCGGCCTTCGCTTTCGGTTTCTGGACGTCGAAGAATCCCGGAACACCGATGCCGGCGGCGAACGTCTGGAGCTATACGGTCAAGACGACCAACATCAACGAGACCGGCGACTTCGGCGCGGCATACAAGGTCAGCGTCGGTGTCCCGGAGTTCTCCGGGCCCGACACGCAAGCGATACGGGTGGTGAACACCATGTTCCGGGACCGCGCCAGGAAGAACATCGACGATTTCGCGACGGCGGCCGACCAGACCGTTCCGGAGGATGCCGGCGCCGGACTCGAACTCACCGAGAAGGCGACGGTCCAGCGGATCGGCCTGATCGCCGCTGTCGAGTTCTCCGGGAACTGGTACGGCGGTGGTGCCCACGGTCTCACCGTGAGCGACTGGACCCTGATCCGCACGGACACGTGGCAGGTGATCGCCAAGGATCAACTGTTCTTGCCGACCGCCAGAACCGCCGCAGGCGCGACCAGACTGGCTGGTGTCATCGCCCCCAGGATCAAGGGATCGGCCGGCGATCCCTCGTGCACCACGGACGCGGCCACGCTGCTCGCCGGTGGCCAGTCACCGACCGGCCCAACGACGCCGACCAGCTTCGAGGACTCCATGCTGGTCGGCATGCGGGTGGACTCCATGCAATTCGATTTCGCGGAGTACTACCTGTTCTCGTACGGCTGCGGGCGGGCAGTCGCAACAGTGCCCTTCTCCGAACTGGACGGTTTGATAAACCCGGACGTCGTACGGCTGGCCACTCATCAGCCGTAGACGGACGAGCATGACACGCACCGATCACCTGAACGACCCGAACGCACCGGCGGCGGGCAGCATCGCGGTGGCGCAGAGGCCGGCGACGAGGCCGGTCGGGTGTGCTTGATCCCGAGGCACGTCATCGCCGACTCGGACGACCGGGAGGTGCATCCGTCGATCAAGGTGCGGATCGGACGCGGATTCAAGGGCGTACCGACATACTTCGCCTGAAGCTCAGCTATTGACGGGCAGCGAAAGCTGCCCGTCTTCGCTACCGGGGAGTTTTGGCCGCCCGACGGTGCCCGAATTGACCTCCGACCAGCCAGATCCGGTCGAGTGATATGCGTCACGTCAAGGCTATATCAAACGGAATGGAACAGCGCCGGAGACCGTCACTACAGTCCCACCAATCATCGGGTGGGTAAGTCGGCCCACCCAGGTCGAGTTCTCCAGCGCCGGGGCCGGGGGCGGTTCCGACGCCTTTCGCAGTACCGAAGGGAAACCGTTCCGTGGATTCTTCCCACGGCGGCGAGGGCTACGCGAAGTCCCTCGGCAACCGCCAGGTGCAGATGATCGCGATGGGCGGCGCCATCGGCGTCGGCCTCTTCCTCGGCGCCGGTGGCCGCCTGCACACCGCCGGACCGGGCCTGATCCTGTCCTACGCGCTGTGCGGCGCCGCCGCGTTCTTTGTCATGCGGGCCCTGGGCGAACTGGTGCTCTACCGGCCGTCCTCGGGCAGCTTCATCACCTACGCCCGTGAGTTCATCGGCCCGTGGGCCGGCTTCGCGGCGGGCTGGATGTACTGGCTGAACTGGGCGATGGCGGGCATCGCCGAGATCACCGCGGTCGGCGTCTACGTGCACCGATGGCTGCCGGACCTGCCGCAGTGGATCACCGCCCTGATCGCGCTGGGCGCGCTGCTGGCCGTCAACCTGGTGTCGGTGAAGCTGTTCGGTGAGCTGGAGTTCTGGTTCTCCGTCATCAAGGTCACCGCGATCATCGCGTTCCTGCTGGTGGGCATCGGCCTGGTGGTGAGCGCCACGAGCGTCGGCGGCCACCCGGCCGGCCCGGCCAACCTGGTCGCCGACGGCGGCAGCTTCTTCCCGCACGGCTTCGGCATCACGCTGATCGTCATGCAGGCCGTCGTCTTCGCGTACGCCGGTATCGAGCTGGTCGGCATCGCCGCGGGCGAGGCGAAGGACCCCGCGAAGGTGATGCCGAAGGCGATCAACGGTGTGCTCTGGCGGATCGGCATCTTCTACGTGGGTTCGGTGCTACTGCTGGCCATGCTGCTGCCGAGCTCGCTGTACGCCAATGGCGTCAGCCCGTTCGTCACCGTGTTCAGCAACCTCGGCGTGCCGTGGGTGGCGGACGTGATGAACGCGATCGTGCTCACCGCGGCCCTGTCGTCCTGCAACTCGGGCCTGTACTCCACCGGCCGCGTGCTGCGCTCACTGGCCGACCGCAAGGAGGCCCCGGCCTTCACCGGCAAGATGAGCGCGAACCACGTGCCCTACGGCGGCGTGCTGTTCACCTCGCTGATCTACCTCGGCGGCGTGGTGCTGAACTACTTCGTGCCGTCCGAGGCGTTCGACATCGTCACGGCCATCTCCTCGCTGGGCGTGGTGACGGTGTGGGCGATGGTGCTGATCGCGCAGATGCGCATGCGCAAGGCGGCATTGCGCGGCGAACTGGTGCGGCCGAGCTACCGGATGCCGGGAGCGCCGGTGACGAACTGGATCGCGCTCGCCTTCCTCGGCCTGATCGTGGTGATGATGGGCTTCGCCGGCGGCGCCGAGGAGATCGCCTTCTACTCGATTCCCGGCATCATCGCAGTGATCGCGCTGGGATGGTGGCTGGTCAGCCGCCGCCGGCCGGAACCGGACCCGCTGCCGGCGCCGGCCCTCGTCGAGGCCGCCCCATAGCGTTGCCGCTGGTCGGGGCGATCCGCCCCGACCAGCACAATGGCGGCGTGAACTACCAGGAGCTGATCGACGACGCCGTGGACGCGGCGCGGACACATCTCGGGCACGGGCGGGTCGCGGACTACATTCCCGCTCTGGCCTGCGCCGACCCGAACGCGATCGGCATGGCGTTGGCGACGGTCGACGGCGAGGTGTTCCAGGCGGGTGACGCCGACCGGCCGTTCTCGATCCAGAGCATCTCGAAGCTGTTCACTCTGGCGCTGGTGCTGGCCGAGGGCGGCGACGCGCTGTGGCGGCGGGTGGGCCGCGAGCCGTCCGGCAATCCGTTCAACTCGTTGGTGCAGCTGGAAACCGAGCACGGCATCCCCCGCAACCCGTTCATCAACGCGGGCGCGATCGTGGTGACCGACCGGCTGCTCGGCCTGACCGGTGACGCGGCCGAGCACGTCCGGCGGTTTCTCCGTTCCGAGTCGGAGAACCCAAACCTGGCAACGAATGCGGCGATCGCCGCGTCGGAAGCCGAGCACGGGCACCGCAACGCGGCGCTGGCGCACTTCATCGCCAGCCACGGCAACCTCGACAACGACGTGGACGCCGTGCTGGCGCAGTACTACGAGCACTGCGCGATCGAGGCCAGCTGCCGTGATCTCGCGCTGGCGGGCCGATTCCTCGCCCGGCACGGGGTTCGCGCCGACGGCGAGCGGCTGTTGTCACGGAGCGAGGCCAAGCAGATCAACGCCGTGCTGTTGACGTGCGGCACCTACGACGCGGCCGGCGAGTTCGCGTACCGGGTGGGGCTGCCGGGCAAGAGCGGCGTCGGCGGCGGAGTGCTGGCGATCATGCCGGGTCGGGGCGCGGTCTGCGCCTGGAGCCCGGCGCTGGACCCGGCCGGCAACTCGGTGGCGGCCGTCGCCGCGCTGGACGCGTTCACCACGGCCAGCGGGCTTTCGGTGTTCTAGCGCTGCTCGGGCTTCTCCGGCGGCTGGTAGGTGTCGGTCGGCGGCAGGTTGACCGGCACCTCGAAGCCCATCGGTGGCGTGTCCACGTCGACCTGGTAGACGATCGCCTCGTCCGCCGGCGGCAGCTGGGCCGCGGCGGCGCCCGGCACCAGGCCGAGCAGCAGCACGCAGCCGAGGGCGCCGACCAGCCCGGCGGCGATGAGCAGCCACATGCCCGGGCCCGGACCGTAGGTGAACGTGGTGGAGCCGGCGTTCGTGTCGATGGAGTCGATCAGATTCGTGACGGCGAACCAGATGTAGCCGGCGATCAGCGCCGTCGCCGCGACCGCGAACAGCCGGATCCGGACCAGGCGGTGCAGCGGATCCCTGCCGCGCAGCAGCAGGTTCGCGGCGTAGATCGCGAGCACCGCGGCCACGATCACCGGCACGCCGAAGTAGTTGGCGCGGCTGGTTTCGCCGAACGGCAGCCCGTAGGAGGGGAACTCGGTCGTCCACGACGTGACCGCGAAGGTGTGGTCGAACGAGGACAGCCCGAGCGAGACCAGCACGGTCAGGTTGTAGATGCTCCCGAAGGTGCCGCCGGCCGCCAGCAGGCCGGCCAGCAGCAACACGACGCCGGCGACCACCCGGCGGGAGGGCAGCCGGACCACCGGCACGGACGGCGTCGGTTCGCTCATGTCACGATTCTGCACGACCACGACGCACTCAGTAGCGCTTGATTCGCTCCACCTCCCGCCCCGGCCTCCACACCTGGATCAGCAGGTGCTTGCGGTCGTCCCCGATCCCGGTGAACACGGCTTGGCGGAGGTCCAAACGGAACGAGTGGTGGTCCTCGACGTTCGTATCCGCGACGGCGACGCCGGACAGCTTGGCGTCGCCGTCGGGACCGGGACACGAGTGCAGCGCGAACCTGTCGTCCCGCAGCAGATCCCGCGCCTTCATGGCGCCGAGCATGGAACCGATGGTGAGCTCGGCACCGCTGAACGCGACCTCGGTGCCACTGACCCGCGGCGAACCGTCCCGGCGCACGGTGGCGAGCACGTGGCTCACCTGCGCCGTCAGCACCCGCCGCACCTCGGCGGCCAGCTCCGGAGCCTCCTGTTCGAACTGCTGCCATGTCGCCATGGCTTCGACCCTGCCAGCTACCCCTGACAGTTCCGGGTCGCCGCGGTCAGCCAGTCCCGGGCCGGCTTGGGGCTCGGGTACTCGGGCCAGCCGTTGATCGTGCCGAGCAGGTTCCAGTACCGCTCGGCCCGGTCGTCGCCGAAGGTGTCGTTGAGTCGGACGAGCCACTCGTCGAAGTCGGCGTCGTGCTCGCGGCCGAGGGCCTGAGCCACCGAGGCCCGCATCTCCGTGACGATGCGCCGGCCGGTCTCGGACTCGGGGGTCTCGCCGGCGGCCATGGCCGCGGTGACCTTGGTCAGGGCCTGCTCCATGGCGGTGCCCCAGGCGTCGGACATGACCTTGGCGTCGGTGCCCTCCTCGAGCATGCGGGCGTTCTCGACGGCCATGGTGCGGATCTTGGCCCGGAAGCCGGGGTCCCGCACCAGCTCGACGAACTCGATCCACGCGGCGACCTGCTCGGGCGTGGGATCGTCGGGCAGGTCGGCGCGCACCCTGCGCATCCAGGCGGCGTTCTCGGCCTCGGGCAGGCCCTCGTCGACCTCCGCCCAGAAGTCGTCCAGGATCGCCTGCCGCTCCTCCTCGGTCATCTTCGCGAGTTCGTGCACCATCTCCAGCTCCTTCGGGCTCGACCCGCGCTTGGCCACCGCCCTGAGCACGGACCGTCGCAGCCGCAGCGTCCTGATCTGGACGTCGAGCGCCTCGGCGTGTTCGGCCGCCAGCTCGGGAATGCTCAGCTCACGGGCGAGCACCCGTTGCACGGTCGGCAGGTCGACGCCGAGCTCACGCAGCGTGCGAACGAACTTCAGCCGTGTCAGCGCGTGGATGTCGTACATCCGGTAGCCGGCGTGGGTGCGTTCGGTCGGGGGCAGCAGACCGGAGTCGGAGTAGAAGCGGATGGTCCGCACGGACAGGCCGGTCAGCCTGGCCAGTTCCCCGATCCCGTAGAGGTCGCCGTCCCCGTTCACGCCCACAACGGTGAAGTCTCCACCCACTGGAGGGTCAACGCATTTACGGCTATCCTCGCCGTCGTGACTGCCGGGTCGGCCTTGAGCCACGAGCGGATCGGGTACCCGGCCACGGTTTGACCGCCTCGCGGGCCCGTGGCCCGCCTCCACGCGCATTCGTCCACTTCGGGACACGCGCGTCGGAGAGGAGGTGAGTGGCGAATGTCCGAGAACTGGAACGAATTCCTGGCCGGCCACGCGGTCGGCGACGTTGTCGACGGCACGGTGAGCAAGGTGCTGCCGTTCGGCGCGTTCGTGCGGGTCGACGGCTTCGACGGCCTGCTGCCGCAGGTCAAGACCGTGGCCGACGGCGAGAGCGTCCGGGTCCGCATCCTGGCGATCGATGACGCCGGGCAGCGGTTCAGCCTGGAGGTGGCCTGACCAAGACCGGCAGGGGCGGCCGTATTCCGCCCCTGCCGGCTCCACGCGCCCTAGAACGGTGTCAACGTCACCGTCATGGCCGTGGGCGCGGGGTCCTGGACGAACGCGGCGAAGTCGGCCACGTCGTCGAAGGCGAACCCGTAGGCGTGCCCGTCGACGCTGTTGTCGTGCATCACCTTCGCATACAGGTGCGGCTTCGCGTTGGCGTAGAAGGACTTCGGGTCGGTCGCCGGCTGGTTGGCGTCGGCCAGCAGCGTCCCGCGGTTCAGGCCGGCGGCGACGATGGCGGCGACCGGGCCGGTGACGCCGTCGTTGGGGGCGGCCAGTGCGCCGTCGCAGAACAGCACGTCTCTGGTCGACGGGCGCTTGATCGGCGCGACGCCGTTGTCGAACCGGAGCACGTCGCCGGAGACGCGGCCGGTGAAGGTGGCGGTGTCGGTCTTCACCACCAGGTTCGTGGTCGAGTACTTGGTCCACACCTGGTCGACGAAGTCGTCGAAGAAGTCGGCGGGGAACAGGCCGGCCTCGATGCCGTGCCCGGGGGCCATCACCCGCTGCCCGTTGGCCACGACCAGCTTGCCGAACACGGGATCGGCCGACAGCGCCTTGAGGATCGCCGCCCGCCCGCCGGCCGCGAGGGTGCCCGTGGTCTGGTTCGCCTTGCCGGTCAGCCGGATCGCCAGCGGCATGCTGAACATGTCCACCATCGTGGTGTTGCAGAACATGCCGGCGTCGTTGAACGTGAACTCGATCCAGTCGTGCAGCACGCCGAAGCTGGGATCGCCCGACACCCAGCCGGCGGGGAACTGCAGCGCCGGCCGGCCGCCGCCGTCGACGACCTTGAACGGCAGCTTGGCGCCGGCGGCGAAGTACACCCGGCCGGACATCTTGGGCAGGGTGAGCGTGGTGCCGAACGGAATGCTCAGGTCGGCGAAGCCGTCGGGGCCGTTGAGCGCGGCGGACACCGCCTGGAGGCTGCCGTCGGGGCGGACGAACGCCTGGTTGCCGGCCGGATCGGTGCCGACGACGTACATCGTCAACTCGCTGTCGGCGTGCACTCCGGTCCGGTTCACGGCGGACAAGGTGAGCCCGCCGGGGGCGGCCGCCCTGGCGTTCCCGGTCCACGACGACACCGCGACTCCGACCGGCACGGCGGCGGCCACCGCCGCCGCGCCGCCGAGGAACATCCTCCTATTGATCATGAAGCCGGCTCCCGTTCCGTAGCGTCCTCGTGAGAGCGCTTACGCGGCCCAGGTCGGAAGTGGTTCAGACCTGTGAACGGGAGCCGGCCTCGGATCAGTACGTGATCGCCACCGCCGGGTCGGCCAGCAGCGCGCCGACGTCGGCCAGGAACTGCGAGCCCTGCTGGCCGTCGACCACCCGGTGGTCGAAGCTCAGCGCCAGCTGGCACACCTTGCGCGGCACCACCTGGCCGTCCACCACCCACGGCATGTCCCGGATCGCGCCGAAGGCCAGGATCGCGGACTCACCGGGGTTGATGATCGGCGTGCCGGTGTCGACGCCGAACACGCCGACGTTGGTGATGGTGATGGTGCCGTTCAGCATGTCCGCCGGCGTGGTCTTGCCGTCCCGCGCGGTGGCGGTGAGCTGCTCCAACGCCTCGGCGAGGCCACGCAGCGACAGCTGGTCGGCGTCGCGGACCTTGGGCACGACCAGGCCGCGCGGCGTGGCGGCCGCGATGCCCAGGTGCACGTAGTCCTTGTAGACGATCTCGTTGGCGGCGGCGTCCCAGGTCGCGTTCACGTCCGGCGTGCGGCGCACCGCGAGGCACACCGCCTTGGCCGCGAACGCGAGCGGGGTCAGCTTGACGCCCCGGAACTCCGGGCTGTCCTTGAGCTTCGCCCGCAGCTCCATCATCGGCGTCACGTCGATGGTCAGGAACTCCGTGACGTGCGGCGCCGTGAAGGCGCTTTCGACCATGGCCTGGGCGGTCGCCTTGCGTACACCCTTGACCGGAACCCGGCGCTCACCGCGAGAGGCGACGGCAACCGGCGCGGCCGCCGGGGTGGCGGCCTGCTCCACGTCCTCGCGGGTGATCACGCCGCCGGGACCGCTGCCGGCCAGCGCGGCGAGGTCGATGCCCAGGTCCTTGGCCAGCTTGCGGACCGGGGGCTTGGCCAGCGGCACGTAACCGCCGGCGGGGGCCACCGGCTCGGGCTCGGGCGCGATCACCGGAGCCGGCACGACCGTCGTCGGCTCGACCGCCGCTGAGACGGCGGCCGACGCCGGCACAGCGGCGGGGGCTCCGACCCGGGCGCGGCGCTTGGCGGTGACCGCCTTGACGCCGTAGCCGACGAGGTTGGGCACCCGCTCCGGCTCGACCGCGCCGTTGGTCGGTGCGGCCTCCCCGTTCGGATCGGTGTCGATGACGATGATCGGCGTGCCGACGTCGACCGTCTTGCCCGGCTCGACCAGCAGCTCGGTGACCACGCCGGCGAACGGGCAGGGCAGCTCGACCGCGGCCTTGGCGGTCTCGATCTCCACGATGATCTGGTTGACGGTGACCGTGTCGCCCGGCTTGACGTGCCAGGTGAGGATCTCCGCCTCGACCAGCCCCTCGCCGACGTCGGGCAGGGGGAAGTGCTTGAACTGCGGCATGGCTGTGAGGTCCCCCTTACCAGGCGAGTGAACGGTCGACGGCGGCCAGCACCCGGTCCAGGTCGGGGAGGAAGTTCTCCTCGAGCTTGGCCGGCGGGTACGGGGTGTCGAAGCCGGTCACCCGCAGCACGGGCGCCTCCAGCGAGTAGAAGCACTCCTGCTGGACCTTGGTGGCGATCTCGGCCGCGATCGACGACTCGCCCGGCGCCTCGCTGACCACGATCAGCCGGCCGGTGCGGCGCACCGACTCGTAGACCGGGCCCAGGTCGAGCGGGGAGAGCGAGCGCATGTCGATGACCTCGAGGTCGAGGCCGTCCTCGGCGCCGGCGATGGCCGCGTCCATGCTGGTGCGGACCATCGGCCCGTAGGTGGCGATGGTCGCGGTGGACCCCTTGCGCAGCACCCGCGAGCTGAACAGCGGCTGCGGGGCGACCGACAGGTCGAGTTCGGCCTTCTCGTGGTAGCGGCGCTTGGGCTCGAAGAACAGCACCGGGTCGTCGCACTCGATGGCCTGGCGCAGCATCCAGTACGCGTCGACCGGGTTGGAGCAGGCGACCACCTTGAGGCCGGCGGTGTGCGCGAAGTACGACTCCGGCGACTCGGAGTGGTGTTCCACCGCTCCGATGCCGCCGCCGAAGGGCACCCGCACCACGATCGGCAGCTTGATCCGGCCCTGGGTCCGGTAGTGCAGCTTGGCCAGCTGGCTGACGATCTGGTCGAAGCCGGGGAAGATGAAGCCGTCGAACTGGATCTCGCAGACCGGCCGGTAGCCGCGGATGGCCAGGCCGATGGCGGTGCCGATGATGCCGGACTCGGCCAGCGGCGTGTCCAGCACGCGCTGCTCGCCGAAGTCCTTCTGCAGGCCGTCGGTGACGCGGAAGACGCCGCCGAGCTTGCCGACGTCCTCGCCCATCACGATGACCTTGGGGTCGCGCTCCATCGAGGTGCGCAGGGCCTGGTTCAGGCCCTTGATCATGGTGATCGTCTGCGGCGCGGCCGACGGCGTGTCGGTCGAGCGGTGCATGGTCGGCGCGGCCATCAGTGCTCACCTCCGGCGAACCCGGCGAGGTAGGTCTCGTATTCGGCCTGCTGGGCCTGCAGCGCGGGGCTGGGTTCGGCGTAGACGTTGTCGAACATCCGGCTCGGCGGCGGCTCCGGCAGGGAGACGCAGTGCTCGCGCAGCACCGCGGCCAGCTCGTCGGCCTCGGCCTGCACGCCGTCGAAGAAGTCGTGGTCGGCGAAGCCGTTGCGGCTCAGGTGCGCCTTGACCCGCTCGATCGGGTCCTTCAGCTTCCACTCTTCGACCTCGGTGGAGAGGCGGTAGCGGGTGGCGTCGTCGGAGGTGGTGTGCGAGTCCATCCGGTACGTGAAGGCCTCGATCAGCACCGGGCCGTTGCCGTGCCGGCACTCGTCCAGCGCCCAGCGGGCGACCGCCAGCGTGGCCAGCACGTCGTTGCCGTCCACCCGGATGCCGGGGAAGCCGTAGCCGCGGGCGCGCTGGTACAGCGGGAGCCGGCTCTGCCGCTCGGTCGGCTCGGAGATGGCCCACTGGTTGTTCTGGCAGAAGAACACCAGCGGCGCGTCGTAGACCGAGGCCCACACGAACGCCTCGTGCACGTCGCCCTGGCTGGTCGCGCCGTCACCGAAGAAGACCATGGTGGCCTCCCCGTTGTCGTCGCCGACCTTGCCGTCGAAGCGCTGGCCCATGGCGTAGCCGGCCGCGTTGAGGCACTGGTTGCCGATCACGATCGTGTAGGGGTGGAACCGCTTGGCCACCGGGTCCCACGCGCCGTGGTCGACGCCGCGGAACATGCCCACGATCTCGTTCGGGTGCACCCCGCGGCACCAGGCCACGCCGTGCTCGCGGTAGCTGGGGAAGGCCATGTCGGTCGGCCGCAGCGCCCGGCCGGCGCCGATCTGCGCGGCCTCCTGGCCCAGCAGCGGCACCCACAGGCCCAGCTGGCCCTGCCGCTGCAGCGCGTTGGCCTCCCGGTCGGCGCGGCGGACCAGGACCATGTCCCGGTACAGGCCGCGCAGCTCGTCGGGCGTGATGTCGATGTGGAAGTCCGGGTGGTCGACGCGCTCACCCTCGGGGGTGAGCAGCTGGACCAGCTCCGCGCCACCTTCGCTGGTGGCCCGCAACCCCGCGATCACCTGCTCCGCCGTGGGTGCTGCCGCGGTAGCGGCCGGGGCTCCCGACGGCTGCGGTTGCGACCATCGTTCTGGGGACGACATTGCGCCTTCTCCTCGTCTACGACGCCGACCGGCCGCTTGTGGCGGACCGGATCCGGCTTCGTCGCCGGCCACCGCCGACCCGGTGGGGTGAAACGGTGGTCCGTCGACACTGACGGAACTCCCTTCCATCCTGACACGCGCTCACTCGAACCGGTGAGCGTCACCACACCAAAGTCAACCAAGCGTGACCACCTGCACCACTGTGAACTGCGGAAACACCTGACCGGCCCAGGCTAACCGGAGTGGGTCCCGCAGTACCCGCCGACACCGGCCCAGTACTCGTCGCCCACCGTGTCGGCGGGCATCGCTATAGTGATCTTGGGGGAATCGTCGGAACCTGGGGAGGCAGCCGGCGAGTGCGAGGGGTGCAACCCGCGCAGCCAGACCTGCCGAAGGGCCCGCCAATGCCGATCATCACCAACCTCACGCGCCTCATCGACGGCAGTGAGTACCCGTTCCAGAAGCGCGACTTCCCGACCACCCTGATCTCCGCGGTCACCGAGTGCGGTTGCAAGCAAGGGGAACACAGCTACACCACGATCGCGGTGACGCAGACGGACTCGGCCACGTTGGAGCGCCGCAAGTGCGTGTGCTCCGGCTGCCACGAGTGCGAGACCTACGAGGTGCGGGTCATGCCGCACGCGCCGAGCACCGGCCGCCGCCACTCCGAGCCGATCGGCCGTTCCGCCTCCTAGTATCGGCCCGGTGGAGCCAACAGCACTGTTCAACACCGTCAACGGGCTGTGGGACGACGCCGTCCTGCCCAGCCTGTCCGAGTTCGTCGCGATCCCCGCCGTGTCGCCCGCTTTCGACCCGGACTGGGCCGCCAACGGCCACCTCGCCGCCGGCGTCGCGCACGTCGAGGCCTGGATCGCCGACCGCGGCCTGCCCGGCGTGGAGCTCGAGATCGTCCAGCTGCCCGAGCGCACCCCGCTGCTGCTGGTCGACGTCCCCGCCATGCCCGGCCACGAGGACGCCGGCACCGCGCTGCTCTACGGCCACCTGGACAAGCAGCCGCCGGTCGGCGGCTGGGCCGACGGCCTCGACGCGTGGACGCCCGTGATCAGGGACGGCCGGCTGTACGGGCGGGGCGCCGCCGACGACGGCTACGCCGGTTACGCCGCAATCGCCGCGATCGAGGCGCTGCGGGCCAACGGCGGTGCGCACGGCCGGTGCGTGATCATGCTGGAGGCCTGCGAGGAGTCCGGCAGCCCCGACCTGGAGGCGTACGTCCGGCACCTGACCGACCGCCTCGGCCGGGTGACCCTCGTCGTGTGCCTCGACTCCGGCGCCGCCGACTACGAGCGGATGTGGCTGACCACGTCGCTGCGCGGCATGGTGCAGGCGACCGTGACCGTCAAGGTGCTGGAGTTCGGCCAGCACTCCGGCATGGCCAGCGGCATCGTGCCCAGCTCGTTCCGGGTCATGCGGCAGCTGCTGGACCGGATCGAGGACTCGGCCACCGGCCGGGTCAAGATCGCCGAGATGCACGTCGACGTGCCCGCCGGGCGGCAGTCCGAGATCCGCGAGAGCGTCGCCACCGCGCCCGGCTTCGCCAGCGCCGGCATCCCGTTCGCCGCCGGCGTCGCCCCGGTCACCGGCGACGAGGTCGAGCAGGTGCTGAACAACACCTGGGGCCCCACGCTGTCCGTCATCGGCGCCGACGGGCTGCCCATGCCGGCCGACGCCGGCAACGTGCTGCGGCCGTTCACCACCCTCGTGCTCAGCTTCCGGCTGCCGCCGACCGCCGACTCCGCCGCCGCCATGGACGCCGTCACCAAGGCGCTGACCACCGACGTCCCCTACGGCGCGCACGTGGAGCTGACCCGGCTGGAGCACGCCGACGGGTGGAACGCCCCCGAGCTCGCGCCGTGGCTGCGGGAGTCGCTGGACGCCGCCGGCCAGGAGATCTTCGGCGGCCCGTGGCGGACCCTGGGCGTCGGCGGCTCCATCCCGTTCATGGGGCTGCTCAACGGCATCTACCCGGACGCCCAGTTCGTCGCCACCGGCGCGCTCGGCCCGGGCAGCAACGCCCACGTGCCGGACGAGTCGCTGCACATCGACTACGCCAAGAAGATCACCGCGGCCATCGCCAAGGTGCTCGACGCGCACGCAAGGCACTGACCTGACTCGTGGGTGTCGCACTGTGCGGCACCCACGACCGTCTCGTCGCCGAGGAGGGAGCGCTTCGGAGCCCCAACCGGCGCTACCGCTGGACGGGACCGCGTGGCTGACCTCGGGGTGACTTGACGAAGCGTCGGCGCGTGTGATTCCGCATGTCGAGCGGAATATTCGTGCGTCGGCGCGGCATATCGGCGGGACGTGCGGAGACGCCGGGCGGACAACCCGCCGAGTGCCAGTTGGCGTGCCCCACACTGGAGGGGTGAGCGAGCAGATCGAGTGGGCGCGGCTGGCCGAGTCGAACGAGATGGACGCCCCCTGGCGGCACTGGGGTCCGTACCTGTCCGGCCGGCAGTGGGGCACGGTTCGCGAGGACTACTCGGCCAGCGGGGACGCCTGGTCGTTCTTCCCGTTCGATCACGCCCGCTCCCGCGCCTACCGGTGGGGCGAGGACGGCATCTCCGGCATCTGCGACCGGCACGGCTTCCTCAACCTGGCCCTCGCGCTGTGGAACGGCAAGGACCCGATCCTCAAGGAACGGTGGTTCGGCCTGGCCAACGAGGAGGGCAACCACGGCGAGGACGTCAAGGAGCACTGGTGGATCCAGGACGGCACGCCGACGCACTCCTGGATGAGCGTGCTCTACCGCTACCCGCAGGCGGAGTACCCGTACCAGAAGCTCCGTGAGATGGCGGCGGCCGCGGGACGGCAGGGGCGGGAGCCGGAGCTCGCGGACACGGGAGTGCTGGCGGAGGACCGCTTCTTCGACGTGGTGACGACCTACGCGAAGGCGGCCCCGTACGACATCTGCGTGGAGATCTCGGCGACGAACCAGGGGCCGGAGGCGGCGCCGCTGCATCTGTTGCCGCAGTTGTGGTTTCGCAACACGTGGGCGTGGGGCCGGGACGCCCGGCGGCCGGCGCTGGAGGCGATCCGGGTGCACGGCCGGTGCGCGGTGGTCGCGGAGCACTCGTCGCTGGGCCGGTACACGCTGCACATGGACGGCGCGCCGACGCTTCTGGTGACGGACAACGAGACCAACGACGTGGAGTTGTTCGGCAGCGAGAGCAACGAGACCAGGTACACCAAGTGCGGCATCGACGCGCACGTGGTCCGCGGCGCGACCGGCACCTGTCAGGTGATCAACGACGGCAGCGCGTCCCGGCCGGGCACGAAGGCGGCCGCCTGGTACCGCTTCGACTCCGTCGCCCCCGGCGAGACGGTGATCGTCCGGCTGCGGCTGATCGCCGGCAACGGCCACGTCGACCCGTTCGGCGCGACCTTCCACGCCACGGTGCAGGACCGCAAGCGCGAGGCCGACGAGTTCCACGAGAGCATCGCGCCGGAGCTGGACGCCGACCGCAAGCAGGTGCTGCGGCGGTCGCTGGCCGGTCTGATGTGGACCAAGCAGCACTACCGGTTCAAGGTGCGGGACTGGCTGGCCGGCGACCCGGCCCAGCCGCCGGCCCCGGACCTGCGCCGCGGCATCGGCGCCCGCAACGTGCACTGGCGGCACTTCGACGTCGCCGACGTCATCTCCATGCCGGACGAGTGGGAGTACCCCTGGTTCGCGGCCTGGGACCTGGCCTTCCAGGCGGTGCCGTTCGCGCTGGTGGACCCGGCCTTCGCCAAGGAGCAGCTGCTGTTGCTCTGCCGTGAGTGGATGATGCATCCCAACGGCCAGCTGCCGGCCTACGAATGGGACTTCGGCGACGCCAACCCGCCGGTGCACGCCTGGGCGGCGCTGCAGGTGTACCGGGCCGAGGCGGTGCCGGACCGCAAGTTCCTGTCCAAGATCTTCCACAAGCTGCTGCTGAACTTCGCGTGGTGGGTCAACCGCAAGGACGCCGACGGCAGCGACCTGTTCGAGGGCGGCTTCCTCGGCATGGACAACATCGGCCCGGTCAACCGGTCCGCGCCGATGCTGGGCGACTGGCGGCTGGAGCAGTCCGACGCCACGTCGTGGATGGCCGCGTTCAGCCTGCACCTGCTACAGATCGCGCTGGAGCTGGCCCGCGAGGACGAGTCCTACGAGGACGTCGCCACCAAGTTCGTCGAGCACTTCCTCTACATCGCACGGGCCTTCAACCAGTTCGGGTCGACCACCCGCGGACTGTGGGACGAGGAGGACGGCTTCTGCTACGACCTGGTGTCGCGGCGGCGGCCGGACGGCAGCATCGAGTCCGAGCCGGTCCGGGTGCGGTCCATGGTCGGGCTGATGCCGGTGCTGGCGCAGGCCGTGCTGGAGCCATGGGTGTTCGCCGAGCTGCACGGGTTCACCAGCCGGCTGGACTACCTCCTGCGCAAGCAGCCCGAGTTCGCCCAGTTCATCACCTGGCAGCAGGTCGGCGACGAGCGCCGGGCCAGTCTCGCGCTGCTGGACGCCAAGAAGCTCGGCCGGGTGCTGTCCCGAATGTTCGACGAGTCGGAGTTCCTGTCCCCGCACGGCATCCGCTCGCTGTCCGCGGCCCACCGGGACGGCGTCGACGTGCAGTTCGCCGGCCAGGCCCACATGATCGGCTACGAGCCGGGCGAGTCGATGACGCCGATGTTCGGCGGCAACTCCAACTGGCGCGGGCCGATCTGGTTCCCCACCAACGCGCTGCTGGTGGAGGCGCTGCGCCAGGTCGACGACTTCCACGACGGCCAGTTCCATGTGGACCTGCCCACCGGCAGCGGGCACGCCGTCACCGCCGGCCAGGCCGCCGACGAGCTGGCCCGCCGCCTGGTCAGCATCTTCCTGCCCACCGCCGACGGCAGCCGTCCCTGCGACGGCAAGCGCATCGAGGCCACCGACTCACCGCTGTGGCGGCCGCACATCACCTTCAGCGAGTACTTCGACGGCGACACCGGGGAGGGCCTCGGCGCCACCCACCAGACCGGCTGGACCGCCCTGGTCGCCCGGCTGCTGGCCACACCCAGACATCACGGTAGGTAACTTTTCCGCCACTTGGGCGACAGGTCGTGACAAAACGTAACCATTGAACCTCTAGGAACTAACTCGATCGGGTGACAGGATGCGGCAAAACCGACAATGAGCGGAGGCCGCCTTGTCCAGACCCGCAGCGAGAGCCGTGCTGGCCCTGCCCATCGTGCTGCTGCTCGCCGCCGGATGCGGCGCGACCGGCAACGGCAGCGGTGACACCGGCAGCGCCGGCTCCTCGACCACCGCCGTCACCGGGCCGAGCAAGAACGCGACGCTGGCGGCGATGGTGCCGGCGGACGTCGCCAAGGACGGCAAGCTGGTCATCGGCACCGACACCACGTACGCGCCGAACGAGTTCGTGGACGACAACAACAAGACCGTGGGCATGGACATCGACCTGGGCGGCGCGATCGCCCAGGAGCTGGGCCTGACCGCGGAGTTCCAGGCGGCGAGCTTCGACGGCATCCTCGCCGGCCTGTCGGCCGGCAAGTTCGAACTGGCGATGTCCTCGTTCAGCGTGAACACCGAGCGCTTGCAGACCGTGGACATGGTCAGCTACTTCACCGCCGGCACCTCGATGGCCGTGCTCAAGGGCAACCCGGGCAGCCTGAGCCTGGACACCCTGTGCGGCCACACCGTGGCGGTGCAGAAGGGCACCACCCAGTCCGACGACCTGGCGGCCCGCTCGGCCGCCTGCACCCAGGGCGGCAAGCTGGCGATCACCATCTCCGAGTTCCAGGCGCAGACGGACGTGGCGCTGGCGCTGACCTCCAAGCGCGCGGACGCGATGCTGGCCGACTCGCCGGTGGTGGACTACGCGCTCAAGCAGACCAACGGGCAGCTGGAGAAGGTCGGCAACTCCTACGCCAACGCGCCCTACGGCATCGGCGTGGCCAAGAACAAGGGCGACTTCGCCAAGGCGGTCCAGGGCGCGGTGCAGGCCATGATGGACGACGGCACGTACAAGAAGATCCTGGACAAGTGGGGCGTCGGATCGGGCGCGATCACCAAGTCCGAGCTGAACCCGCAGACCTCCAGCTGAGGCCGCGACGGTGTCGAACCCGATTCAGGCCGTGCCGGTCCGCCACCCCGGTCGGTGGCTGGCCGGCGCGGTCATCCTCGTGCTCGCCGCGATGCTGGCGCACAGCCTGGTCACCAACGAGAACTTCCACTGGGAGGTGGTCGGCAAGTACCTGACCACGTCCAGCATTCTCAACGGGCTGAAGAACACGCTGATCCTCACCGTGTTGTCGATGGCGATCGGCGTGGCCGGCGGGATCCTGCTCGCGGTGATGCGATTGTCGGCGAACCCGCTGCTGTCGTGGGCGGCGGCGGCCTACATCTGGCTGTTCCGGGGCACGCCGGTGATCACGCAGCTGCTGTTCTGGTTCTACCTCGCGGCGCTGTATCCCCGGCTGGGCCTGGGCATCCCGTTCGGGCCGACGTTCGTCAGCGTGGACACCAACTCGCTGATCGCCCCGTTCACCGCGGCCCTGCTCGGCCTCGGCCTGAACGAGGCGGCCTACATGGCGGAGATCGTGCGCGGCGGCCTGCTGTCGGTGGACCACGGGCAGACCGAGGCGGCCGAGGCGCTGGGCATGACCCGGGCGAAGATCCTGCGCCGGATCGTGCTGCCGCAGGCGATGCGGGTGATCATCCCGCCGACCGGCAACGAGACGATCTCCATGCTGAAGACGACGTCGCTGGTGGTGGTGATCGCGTACTTCGAGCTGATGACGGCCGTGCAGCAGATCTACTCGCGCAACTTCCAGACCATCCCGCTGCTGATCGTGGCGGCGCTCTGGTACCTGCTGCTGACCTCGGTGCTGACGGTGATCCAGAGCTGGATCGAGAAGCACTTCGCGCGGGGGACGGTGACCAGTGGCCGAAGGTGAAGGTGGCACCGTGACCGATCTGATGGTCAAGGCCGAGGGGGTCCACAAGAGCTTCGGCCGCACCGAGGTGCTCAGGGGCATCGACCTGCAGGTGCGGCCGGGCGAGGTGATGTGCGTGATCGGCCCGTCCGGCTCGGGCAAGTCCACGCTGCTGCGCTGCGTCAACCACCTGGAGAAGATCAACGCGGGCCGGCTGTGGGTGGACGGCGAGCTGGTCGGCTACACGCAGAAGGGCGACAAGCTCTACGAGCTGCACGACCGGGACGTGGCCCGCAAGCGCCGCGAGATCGGCATGGTGTTCCAGCGCTTCAACCTGTTCCCGCACATGACGGCGGTGGAGAACGTGATGGAGGCGCCGGTCCAGGTCAAGCGGGAGCCGAAGGCGCAGGCCCGGGAGCACGCGATGCAGCTGCTGGCCCAGGTGGGCCTGGCGGAGAAGGCGAGCGCCTACCCCAACCAGCTCTCCGGCGGCCAGCAGCAGCGGGTGGCGATCGCCCGGGCGCTGGCGATGCGGCCGAAGTTGATGCTGTTCGACGAGCCGACCTCGGCGCTGGACCCGGAGCTCGTCGGCGACGTGCTGGCGGTGATGCGCCAGCTCGCCGCCGACGGCATGACCATGGTGGTGGTCACGCACGAGATGGGCTTCGCGCGCGAGGTCGGCGACTCGCTCGTGTTCATGGACGGCGGTGTCGTGGTGGAGCAGGGCGCGCCACGGGACGTGATCGCCGATCCGCAGCACGAGCGGACCAGGTCATTTCTGGCGAAGGTGCTCTGACAGCCAGCAGGCCAGGTCGTTCAGCGGCTGCTGGTCGATGGGCTGGAAGTCGTCGGCCAGCAGCGACGGCGTCCGGCCCAGCGAGTGGCCCAGCGTCGGGTAGAAGCGCAGCGAGTGGTCGCCGCCGTGGAGGGCAGCGTTCAGCCGGAACGCCCCGGTCGGCGGCACATTCGCGTCCCGCCCGCCCTGCAGGACCAGCGTCGGGAACTTCGCCAGCGCCCGAGCCTGGTCCAGCACGGACGGCAGCGCCCGGTCCGGGGCGTAGATCTGGAAGACACCGCCCGGCTGGAACTGGGCGTCGAACGTCTTCTGCAGGCCGGGCAGGAACTCGGTGTCCACGTCCAGCTTGCCGTCGCCGTTGGCGTCGAAGGTCGGGCTGACGGTGAAGTCGCCCTGGTACGACCCGGGCGCCACGAAGCCGATGTACTCCGTGGCGACCAGCCCGCCGCCACCGGTGGCGGCCCGCCGCAGGTCGGCCGGCGCCAGCTGGGAGCCGAAGGTCCGCAGGTACGGCCGGGCGACCCGGGTCGCCTGGTCGGTGAACAGGTCCCGCCAGCCCTCGGTCACCGGGCCCTGGAACGCGACGCCGGCCAACTCCGGGTGCTTCACGGCCAGCGCGGCGGCGACGGTGCTGCCCTCGCTCCAGCCGTACAGGAACACCCGGTGCGGGTCGACGTGCTGGTCGGCCTCGGCGGCGGCGAGCACGGTACCGGCGTCGTCGAGCATCTTCGGCAGGTCCAGCTTGGTGAAGAAGCTCTGGTCGACTGTGCCGTCGGCGTTGACGTACCGCTTGTCGTAGCGCATCACGGCGAAGCCGCGGGCGGTCAGCGCGTTCGAGATGTCGGCGAAGATGTGCGACTTGCCGAGGACGTTGGCGTCGCGGTTCTCCGGGCCGGAGCCGGGGATGAGCACCACCACCGGCGCGTGCGCGACGTTGGTCGGGTAGTCCAGCTGGCCGCCGCCGGCGACGTCGCCGAACTGGAATGTGAACTGCTCGTGCGCGACGGCGGCGGGCGCTGCCTGCGCGGTGGCCGCTCCGCCCAGTAACAGGCCGGCAGCGGCGAGTATCGCTAGTCCCCTCATGGGCCCGACGGTATTCCGGATGGTGGTCGCGCGTCCGGTCAAGTGGGCAGCGGGCCCGTCCGGTGGCAGGATTGCCGATCACCAGTACTCCGGACGAGGGAGAGCCCTGTGACCCGCCTGAAGGTGTGGACCGTGATCCCGGCGGTCGCCGTCGCGCTCGTCGCCGGCGGCTGCGTCGAGTCGACGTCCACGTCCGGCCCCGGCACGGACGGGGTGCAGCTCGTCCAGTCCGGCAAGCTGCTCACCTGCGCGCACCTGCCGTACGTGCCGTTCCAGTACAAGGACGGCGACAAGGTCGTCGGCTTCGACGTGGACGTGGTCGACTTCGCGGCCAAGAAGCTGAACGTGCCGCAGCAGGTGATCGACACGCCGTTCGACGGCATCAAGTCCGGCGCGGACCTCAACTCCAACCAGTGCGACGTGGTCGCGGGCGCGATCACCATCAACGAGACCCGGGCCAAGAACTTCGACTTCACCATCCCGTACTTCCAGGCGACGCAGGCGCTGCTGACCAAGACCGGCAACGACTACAAGACGCTGGAGTCGCTGGCCGGCAAGAAGGTCGGCGTGCAGTCGGACACCACCGGCGAGGCCTACATCAAGGGCTGGAACGCCAAGAACGGCGGCGTCATCACCGCGGTGGCCTTCGAGGACTCGGCGCTGCTGGAAGCGGCGGTCAAGACCGGCCAGGTGGACGCGTCCATCAACGACAACGGCATCCTCTACGACTACGCCAAGAAGAACCCGGACACGCAGGTCAGCGCCGAGTTCAACACCAACGAGCAGTACGGATTCGGCGTGCGCAAGGGCAACTCGGCGCTGCTGAAGGTGCTCAACGACGCGATCAAGGCCTCGGCCACGGACGGCACCTACGCGTCGGCGTACCAGAAGTGGTTCGGCAAGCGGCCGTCGTGGCAGCCGGGCGACTCGACGTCGGCGACCCCGACCACCACGACCAAGGGCTGACCCGTGGCGCTGACCCGTCGGCAGCGCCGGACGGCGATCCGCGGCACGCAGTACGGCGTGCTGGTGGTCGTCGTCCTGGTGCTCGCCTTCGCCGCGAACTGGCGCGACATCCAGCGCGGCTTCTTCGACCTGGACGCGGCCCGCCAGCTGTTCCCGGACGTGCTGTCCGTGGCGCTGGTCAACACCATCAAGTACACGGTGCTGGGCTTCGCGTTCGGGTTGGTCCTCGGCCTGATCCTGGCGCTGATGCGGTTGTCGTCGGTGCCGCCGTACCGCTGGATCGCGACCGTCTACATCGAATTCTTCCGTGGCGTGCCGGCGCTGCTGGTGTTCCTGGCCTTCGGCTTCGGTGTGCCGATCGCGTTCCACATCCGGTTCACCACCCTGAGCACGGTGATCGTGGCGCTCGGCCTCGTCGGCGCCGCGTACATGGCGGAGACGATCCGCGCCGGCATCCAGGCCGTGCCGAAGGGGCAGCTGGAGGCGGCCCGGTCACTGGGCATGTCGCAGACCCGCGCGATGGTGTCGATCGTGATCCCGCAGGCGTTCCGGATCGTGCTGCCGCCGCTGACCAACGAGCTGATCCTCCTGGCCAAGGACTCCTCGCTGATCTACCTGCTCGGCCTGACCGGAACCGAGTACGAGCTGACCAAGTTCGGCCGGGACGCGATGAACACCGTGCAGTCGATGACGCCGCTGATCGTCGCCGGCCTGTGCTACCTGATCATCACGATCCCGCTGTCGTACCTGTCGCGGTACCTGGAGCGGCGCACGAGCGGCGAGTCGAAGCAGGGCCTGGAGGTCATGTCGTGAGCGGGTTCGTGAACGCGGCCGGCGTCGAAGCGAGGCTTGAGGTTCTGTCATGAGCGTCATCGAGATTTCCGGGCTGCACAAGGCCTTCGGCTCGCTTGAGGTGTTGCGCGGCATCGACCTGACCGTCGACCGCGGCGACGTGGTGTGCATCATCGGCCCGTCCGGCTCGGGCAAGTCGACGCTGCTGCGCTGCGTGAACCTGTTGGAGCAGCCCGATTCCGGCAAGGTCGTGGTCGACGGCACCGAGCTGACCGACCCGGACGTGGACATCGACAAGGCCCGCCGCCGGCTGGGCATGGTGTTCCAGAGCTTCAACCTGTTCAACCACCTCACCGTGCTGGACAACCTGACCATCGCGCAGCGCAAGGTGTTGGGGCGCAACCGGGAGGAGGCCGAGCGGGTCGCCAAGCGGAACCTGGAGAAGGTGGGCCTGGCCGGCCGCGAGCGGTCGATGCCGTCGCAGCTGTCCGGCGGCCAGCAGCAGCGGGCGGCGATCGCCCGGGCGCTGTCCATGGATCCGCAGGTGATGCTGTTCGACGAGCCGACGTCCGCCTTGGACCCGGAGCTGGTCGGCGACGTGCTGGGTGTGATGCGGGCGCTGGCCGATGAGGGCATGACGATGCTCGTGGTGACGCACGAGATGCAGTTCGCCCGCGAGGTCGCGGACACGGTGCTGTTCATGGACGGCGGCGTTGTCGTCGAGCAGGGCCCGCCGGAGCAGGTCATCGGCGCGCCGACGCAGGAGCGGACCCGGACGTTCCTGGCCCGCGTGCTCAACCCGACCGGTGACAACCCGTGACAATGTCCGTTCTTGTCACGAACGGCGGCCAACTGGCGACCGTGCGTTGACTTTGTTCGATCACCGGATTTACGGTCGCCCCCTGTTGTGGTCCACGTCGCAGTCGACCAAGGGGAGGCGCCCATGCGGGCACGCACCATCGCCGCGGGACTGGCCGTCGCCGCGCTGACCCTGCCGCTGGCCGCCTGCGGCGGCGGGGACTCGGCGAGCGGCGACGCCAAGACAATCAAGATCGTCTACCGCAACTACAGCGACTTCCCGCAGATGGACACCTTCATGAAGGCGGTGAAGAAGGAGTTCGAGGCGGCCAATCCCGGCATCACCGCCCAGCTGACCCCGGTGTCCAGTCTGGACAGCGACTACCTGGCCAAGGTGCAGCTGATGCAGCGGTCCCCGTCGACCGCGCCGGACGTGCTGTTCGAGGACAGCTTCAACGTCAACGCGGACGCCGCCGCCGGCTACCTGCTGCCGATCGACGACTACCTGGCCAAGTGGCCGGACTGGAACAGCCAGTTCATCCCCACCACCAAGCAGGCCGGCAAGGCGGTGGACGGCAAGACCTACGCCGTGCCGATGGGCACCGACTCCCGCGGCCTGTGGTTCAACAAGGACATCTTCGCCAAGGCGGGCCTGCCGACCGACTGGCAGCCCAAGACCTGGAACGACGTCCTCGACGCGGCCCGCAAGATCAAGCAGACCCAGCCGGACGTCGAGCCGATGTACATGCCGCTGGGCAAGCCCGCGGCCGAGGCGATGTCCATGCAGTCGCTGGAGATGCTGCTGTACGGCACGCCGACCAAGGACCTGTTCGACGAGAAGGCCGGCAAGTGGGTCGCCCCCAGCAAGGGCTTCGAGGACGCGCTCGGCTACGTGCGGACGGTGATGAACGAGCACCTGGCGCAGACGGCGGCGCAGGCCGAGGACACGCAGTGGGCGCAGACCCAGATGCCGCTGCTGATGTCCCAGGGCAAGATCGGCTTCATGATGGACGGCGGCTGGTACGCCCGGTACTGGGAGCCCGGCGGCGTCGCGCCGTGGCCGGAGTGGTCCAAGACTCTGGGCACCACCACCTTCCCCACGCAGAACGGCCAGGCGCCCGGCAAGGTGACGCTGTCCGGCGGTTGGACCCTCGCGGTCGGCGCATCCACCGGCAACGCCGACGCGTCCGTGAAGTTCATCCAGACCGCGCTGAACAAGGAGAACTCGGCGTCGATCGACGTGGCCTGCTCGTGGCTGCCGGTGCGCGAAGACGTCAAGGCCGACCCGCGGCTGGCCGAGAAGGACCCGACCGAGCCGTTCTGGAGCAGCCTGGTGTCGTTCACCCGGTACCGGCCGACGCTGCCCGAGTACCCGCAGGTCTCCAACGCGATGGACGTGGCCGGTGACTCGGTGGTCAACGGCGGCGATCCGGCCAAGGCCGCGCAGCAGTGGGCCCAGGACGTGGCCAAGGCGGTCGGCTCGGACAAGGTGAAGACCGGTTGAGGCGCTCCCCCCGGCTCGGGGTGTGGCTGCCGCCGCTCGCCCCGTCGATCGTCCTGTTGGGACTGTTCGTCGCCGGCCCGATCCTGTGGTGCTTCTACGCGGCGTTCACCAACTCCGCGCTGAGCGGGATCGCGGCCCGGCGGCCGAAGTTCGTCGGCCTCGACAACTTCACCACGGCGTTCACCAGCCCGGACGTGGCCTCGTCGCTGTGGCTGACGGTGGTCTTCGTGGTGCTGTCGGCCGTCGTCGGGCAGAACGGTCTCGGCATCCTGCTGGCGGTTTTCCTGCAGCATCGCGGAAAGCTGCTGCGCGGCATCGTCGGCACCGTCGTGGTCGCGGCCTGGGTGCTGCCGGAAGTCGTTGCGGCGTTTGCCATCTACGCCTTCCTCAACGCGCAGGGCACGCTGAACGAGGTGCTCGGCTGGTTCGGACTGAGCCAGAACTGGCTCTACACCGCGCCGATGCTGGCCGTTGTGCTGGCCAACATCTGGCGCGGCACGGCCTTCTCGATGCTCGTGTACCAGGCGGCGCTGAGCGAGGTGCCCAGCGACCTGGTCGAGGCGGCGCAGGTCGACGGCGCCGGGCCGGTGCGGCGGTTCTGGCACGTGGTGCTGCCGGTGATCCGCCGGACCGTGGTCACCAACCTGATGCTGATCACGTTGCAGACGCTCGGCGTGTTCGGGCTGATCTACGTGCTGACCGCGGGCGGCCCGGACAACAAGACCCGCACGCTGCCGCTGCTGATGTACGAGCAGGCGTTCAAGTTCGGGCAGATCGGCTACGGCACGGCGATCGCGCTGGTACTGCTGGTGCTCGGCGCGGTCTTCTCCCTGGTCTACATCCGCAGCCTGAAGGCGGAGGTCTGAATGCGCGGGCCCCGCTTGGTGGTCAACCTGGTGCTGCTCGTCGTCGCCGTGCTGTTCGTGGCGCCGCTGCTGTGGCTGGTGACGGCGTCGTTCGACACGCACGGCGGGCTGGCCGCGAAGGTGCCGGGGGAGGCCACCCTGGGCAACTTCGGCCAGATCCTGAACTGGCAGGTGGGCGGCCGGCCGCTGGTGAACGGCCTGCTGATCAGCGCCGGCACGGCGATCATCGCGGTGGTGGCGGCCGTGCTGGCGGCGTATCCGCTGTCCCGCTTCCAGCTGCGGTTCCGGCGACCTTTCCTGTACACGATCCTGTTCACCACCGGCCTGCCGGTGACCGCGATCATGGTGCCGGTGTACGGCCTGTTCGTCCGGCTGTCCCTGGTGGACTCGCTGTGGGGGACGACGGTCTTCCTTGCCGCCACGGCACTTCCGATGGCCATCTGGATGTGCAAGAACTTCATGGACGGCATTCCGGTGAGCCTGGAGGAGGCGGCCTGGGTGGACGGCGCGTCGTCGCTGCAGGCGCTGCGCTCGATCGTGCTGCCGCTGATGGCGCCGGGCGTGGCCGTGGTCGGGATCTTCACGTTCATCACGGCCTGGGGCAACTTCTTCGTGCCGTTCGTGCTGCTGCTCGACCCGGACAAGATGCCGGCCTCGGTGGGTATCTTCTCGTTCTTCGGCCAGAACGGGCTCGTCGCCTACGGGCAACTGGCGGCGTATTCGATCCTGTACACCGCGCCGGTGCTGGCCCTGTATCTGGTGGTGTCCCGGTGGCTGGGCGGCGGCTTTAGCATGGCGGGAGCAGTCAAGGCCTAGGGAGGAACTCCGGTGACCGACCACGTGCTGGCGCTCGACGTGGGCGGCACCAAGATCGCCGCTGGGCTCGTCGACTCGCGCGGGGCCGTGCTGCGCCGCGCCGTCCGGCCCACCCCCGCGCATGACGCCGAGCTGGCCTGGCAGGCCGTCGCCGACCTGGTGGCCGAGGTGCTGGACGGCACCACGCCGAGCGCCGTCGGCATCGGCTCCGCCGGGCCCGTCGACACCGACGCCGGCACCGTCAGCCCGATCAACATCAACGGCTGGCAGGCCTTCCCGCTGCGCGACCGGGTGCAGTCCCTGCTGCCCGGCGTGCCCGTCGCGCTGGCCGGCGACGGGTTGTGCATCGCCCTCGGCGAGCACTGGCTCGGGGCCGGCCGGGGCAGCCGGTTCATGATCGGCATGGTGGTGTCCACCGGCGTCGGCGGCGGCCTCGTGCTGGACGGCAAGCCGTTCGGCGGGCGGACCGGCAACGCCGGGCACATCGGGCACGTCGTCGCCGAGCCCGACGGCTGGCCGTGCACCTGCGGTGGCCGGGGCTGCGTCGAGACCGTCGCCGGCGGGCCGAACATGGTGCGGTGGGCCCGTGAACAGGGCTGGTCCGGCGCCGACGCCATTGAGCTGGAGCGCTCCGCCCGCGCCGGCGATTCCGTTGCGGCAGCGGCATTCGAGCGCGCCGGCCGGGCCGTCGGCCTGGCCATCGCCGCAGCCGCCGCCGTCTGCGACCTGGACCTGGCGGTCATCGGCGGCGGCATCGCCCGCGCCGGCAACCTGCTGTTCGACCCCATCCGGCGCACCCTCGACGTGCACGCCGGCCTGTCGTTCCTGCGCGGGCTCCGGGTCGTGAAAGCAGAACGCGACGACTCCGGACTGATCGGAGCCGCCGCGCTCGTGCTGCTGTGAGGACCTACCCGAGGGCGATCTCCTTCAGCTTCGGGTTGCCCTCGTCGGCGTCGTAGTCCGCGGTGTTGGTCTGGTCGAGGCCGTTGAACCACTTGGCCTGGCGGGCGATCAGCGTCACGATCACCGCGACGACCAGGTTGGCCACCAGGGCCACCGCGCCGACGTAGATCTGCACGGTCGAGCCGGCGAAGGGGTGCCAGCCGAACAGCGAGATGTTGCCGGTGGCCAGCGCCGAGCCGCCGAAGTGGGCGTGGCCGTTGGCCGGGTTGGGGATGGTGTAGAGCAGGTACAGGCCCCAGCCCATGCCGACGATCCAGCCGGCGACCAGGCCCCAGCGGTGCAGCCACCGGGTGTACAGGGCGATGGCCACCGCGGGCAGCGTCTGCAGGATGATCACGCCGCCGATCAGCTGCAGGTCGATGGAGAACTGCGGGTCGACGAACAGCACGAAGGCGACCGCGCCGAACTTCACCACCAGCGAGGCGAGCTTGGCCTGGGTGGCCTCCTGCTTGGCGGTGGCGTTGCGGTGGAAGTACTCCTTGTAGATGTTGCGGGTCCACAGGTTGGCCGCGGCGATGGACATGATCGCGGCGGGCACCAGAGCGCCGATGCCGATGGCGGCGAAGGCGATGCCGGCGAACCAGGCCGGGAACTGCTGGCCGAACAGCACCGGCACGATGGTGTTGGAGTCCGGCTTGCCGGTGGCCTGGTTGACGATCGGCTTGGCCCCGGAGACCAGCGCGACGTAGCCCAGCAGCGCGAGCAGACCCAGCACCAGCGAGTACGCCGGCAGCGCCACCATGTTCTTCTTGATCACTGTCCGGCTCTTGGACGCCAGGATGCCGGTGACCGAGTGCGGGTACAGGAACAGCGCCAGCGCCGAGCCGAGGGCCAGGGTGGCGTACTGCAGCTGGTTGGTCGGGCCGAGCAGCGTGGAGCCGAAGGGCTTGCCGGTGGTCGGGTTGGTCTTGGCCAGCGCCGTCGAGGCCTGGTCGAAGATGTGGCCCCAGCCGCCGAGCTTGGACGGCAGGTAGACCACGGCAACGATGATCACCAGGTAGATCAGCGCGTCCTTGACGAACGCGATGAGCGCCGGAGCGCGCAGACCGGACTGGTAGGTGTAGACCGCCAGGATGACGAAGGCGATGAACAGCGGCAGGTGGCCGAGCAGGCCGCTGCCGTTGACGCCCATGGTCCGCAGCACCGACTCCAGACCGACCAGCTGCAGCGCGATGTACGGCATGGTGGCGACGATGCCGGTGATGGCGATCAGCAGCGCCAGCAGCGAGGAGCCGTAGCGGCCGCGCACGAAGTCGGCGGGCGTGACGTAGCCGTGCATGCGGGACACCGACCACATCCGCTGCAGCGGCAGGAAGACGATCGGGTACAGCACGACGGTGTAGGGCAGCGCGTAGAAGCCGAGCGCGCCGGCGCCGAAGATCAGCGCGGGCACGGCGACAAAGGTGTACGCGGTGTACAGGTCGCCGCCGACCAGGAACCAGGTGATCCAGGAGCCGAACTTGCGGCCGCCGAGTCCCCACTCGTCCAGGTGATCCAGGGTGCTGCCGGCCTGCCACCGCGACGCCATGAAGCCCATCACGGCGACCAGCACGAACAGCACGAGGAAGACGACGAGCTGCACGATCTGGGAGGTGGTCATCTGCGCTCACCCCGGCTCTTGGCGTAGACGATCCCGACGCAGATGACGCCGACCGGCACGAACAGGAACTGGTACCAGTAGAAGAACGGCAGGCCGAAGACCCGGGGCCCGTCGAAGTTGTACCACGGCGTGATCAACATCAGCAGCGGGACCAGCAGCAACAGGTTCCACGGGTTCCACCGCCGCGGTGGCGGTTCACTCGACATGACATCCTCCCGGCGTTGCGGATGAAGCGGATGTTAAGCCGGGATGATCGAGCTCGCCCTGATCAGGTGAACAGGTGTCTCAATTGTGACCGTTCGGGTGCTGAAACCACGGATCCGGTCACTGGGGCGCCTGATCCAGCTGGGTGGCGGCCACCGCGTCGGCGACCTGCGCACAGTCGTCCTGCGTGATGCCGGCGACGCCCGCGGTCAGGTTGGCCTGGCACGACACGGCCAGCGCGTTGCCCAGGTCCTGGAACGTGGACCGCGGGGTGAGCAGGTTCTCCACGCCGAACCACACCTGCACGGCCTTGGTCACGCCCAGTCCGCGCACGGTCCGACCGTTGAACGTGGCGCCGTCGGTGATCAGGAATGCCGCCTTGTTCACCACGCCGTCGTTGGCGTGCGGGTCGGGGTTGTCGGTGACCCAGAACGGGCCGTTGACCCGGTCCGGCTGCTGGAACCGCTGCGGGTTGCGCATGTCCCTGATGACGCCGATGGCCGAGCCGGCGCCGATGGACCACCGGTTCGCGCCGGCGTCGTTCGGGTCGCCGGCGGTGATGCCGATGAACTTGCCGAACACGTCGGACATGCCCTCGTTGAGCGCGTCGGCCTGGCCGCCCTGCAGGCCGGAGGTGTGCTGGGTGACGCCGTGGGTGAGTTCGTGGCCGGTGATGTCCTCGGTGGTGACGCCCTCGCCGAAGGCCATCTGCTCGCCGTCCCAGAACGCGTTGAGGAACGGGCAGCGCTCGCCGACCAGGCAGACCCGCACGGTGCCGCGGATCGCCTTGCCGGTGCCGTCGCCGTAGTCGGCGCCGATCAGCGTGGTCAGGTCGAGCCCGGTGAACCGGGCGTAGAAGTTCTGCGCGTCGCCGAAGAACTTGAACACGGAGCCGACGTCGCCGGCGGTCGAGCCGCTCCGCTCGGTGCGCACCAGCGGGAACGCCGTCCCGCAGCGCACCGAGGCCAGGCTGCCGCTGACCAGTCGCCGTCGCGCGTCGCAGACGTCCCGGTTGCTCGCCTCCCGGGTCTCCGACCAGGACTGGACCACGTCGGTGCGGTTGGCGCCGACGACCATGGACCACTGCTGGTCGGCCCGCGAGCCGCGGATGTGCACCACATAGACCGGTTTGGCGACGGCCGCCCCGGTCGTGCCGCCCAGCGTCGGGTCCCACCAGTACTGGTCGGTGGACTGCACGCTCAGGTCCTTCGCCGACAACTTCTTCGCGTCGGCGGTCGCGGTCACGGCCTTCTGGCCGGCGGCCTGCACGGTCCGCGAGGTGTCGGCCGGGAAGCCGCCGGACCGGGCGCGGGCGGTCTTGCCGACCGCGCTGACCAGGGAACCGTCCTTGGCCAGGGCCTGCACGATCTGGCCACCGAACACCGGCACGCCGCCGATCGTCTGCTGGTAGCGCACGACCGTGCCGAACGGCACCGGGCGCACGTCGGCGACCCGCAGCGTGTCCGGGTCGACCTGCCAGACCTGGGCGATGTCGGCCAGGTGCGACTGCGCGGCGGCCAGCGGGGAGCTGCCGCCGGTCGAGGGGAGCGGGGTCCGCGGCAGCATGCCGACGACGCGTCCGGTCGCGTCGGTCTGCACGGTGAGCTGCGCCTGCACGGCGGTGGTCGGCGTCGGCGCGGCCGTCGACGAGCGCGGCGGCGGGCCGGGCAGCGGCACCGCGGGCGGGTCGTCACCGCCGGTCAGCTCGTTGGCAAACGCTTGCACCTTGGCGCTCGGGGTCGCCACGGCGACCAGCACACCGGCCGCGATCAACACCGCCGCGCCGATGATCGCCACGTCCCCGGCCAAGCCCCTGCGTGCCATTCGCGTGACCTCCGCACGAAACCATCCACTTGCCCGTGTTGCTCTACGCACGCGTCCACAACACTCGTTCACGTGGCGATTGCGAAGAAACTTCACATTTTGGCCCCTGCCGCCCTGGCGTTGTGTCTGCTAAGCCCGGTGGCCGCGCACGCGGCGCCGTCGGCGCAGTGCTTCAGCCCGAACGCCAAGCTCACCGTCGAGGAGCAGCGGCTGACCGCGACCATGCCGGCCGGTGGCCCGGCCGTCGGCCCCACCCTGGTCAGCCAGGCCGGCTTCGACCCGCTGGTCGGCGACTTCACCACCAAGCTGTGCGCCGCCAAGTCCACGACGGCGGCACGACAGCTGGTCACCGCGGCGGGCGACAACCTCTGGCAGACCTCCGTCGACCGCGCCCAGGGCCGCCGCCCCGGCATGGGCACGCTCGACCAGCACGACGACCGCCCGCTCTACTGGGCCCGGCTGCAGATGAGCAAGGCGCTGCGGCAGTGGCAGCCGAAGTTCGCCCTGTCGGCTGCCACCCGCACCGCCCTGCTCACCGCGCTCGACCACGGCTCCCGCGGCCTGGACTCGGACAAGCTGCCGGACGGCGCCGGAGTCAAGAAGATCATGGTCAGCGGCTTCGACCCGTTCGAGCTGGACGGCGCCGGGGTGCGCATCTCCAACCCGGCCGGCGCGGCCGCGCTGCAGCTGGACGGCCTGACCATCAGCACGCCGAACGGTCCGGCCGTGGTGCAGGCGGTGACGTTCCCGGTCGTGTGGGGCTACTTCGACCAGGGCATCGTCGAGGCGGCGTACGGCACGGCGCTCGCCGACGCGGCGCACCGGCCGGACATGATCATCACGATCAGCCAGGGCCGCCCCGACCAGTTCGACATCGAGCGCTGGGCCGGCGACTGGCGCGGCGGCTTCCCGGACAACAACGACGCCAGCTCCACCGGACCGGTCCCGGCCGCCGCCGGCTGGCCGCAGCCCGACGACCAGTTCATCGAGACCACGCTGCCCTACCAGCAGATGCAGGCCACGCCGACCGGCAGCTACAAGGTCAACTTCGACCTGCTGTTCTGCGTGTGGTCGGACAGCTCGCACCCGGGCACCGGCCAGCAGGTCTGCCGCACCGACGCGCCGAAGCCGGGGGAGATCGCCGCGCAGGGCGGCGGCGGTGACTACCTGTCCAACGAGAGCATGTACCGGTCCAACCGGGTCCGGCTGGGCCTGGGCGCGACCGCCGTGCGCGGCGGCCACCTGCACACGCCGGTGCTGGGCGACCCGGCCGGCACGACCGCGCTGACCGATCCGGCCTTCGAGGCCCGCCGGACCGCCATCGTCAACCAGACGGTGGCGCTGGTCACAGCCGCGGCGAATGGTTTGAGCTGATCCTGGGTAGCCGACCTGGGGGATGTTCGCCCGCCACGCATTGTCGGAGCATCCCTCAGGTCATTGCCAGCTTGACCACCGGTTGAGCCGGTACGGTCGAACGACCGATAGCCGAATTGGACGAGGAGGTCGATGGTGCGGCGCGGCTGGACGGCGGTCATCGTGCTGGCATTGGTTGGCATGGTGGGCGCCTGCGGCAGACCGGCCATGGACCTGTCCGACGCGCTCACGCCCACCCCGAGCTCACCGGACAACGCGGCCGGCGCGGCTCCGTTGCCGATGCCGCAGGTGGACAGCGGCGGGGTCCGGCGGGACGCGCTGCCGGCCGTCGGCGCGTGCATCGACGCCGACCACCAGACCGTCACGTGCGCCGAGCCGCACCAGGGCGAGGTGACCCTGGTCGGCGACCTGCCGGACGGACTGCCCAGCGCGCTGCCCGACGACACCACGATGACCAGGGCGGCGCTGCCGTCCTGCCGGGACGCGCTCGGCGAGTACCTGGGCAGCAAGGACGCCGACGCCACCGACCTCCAGGCGTGGGCGTTCTGGCCGCAGGCCGACGCGTGGACGCACGGCGAACGCTGGCTGGTCTGCGCCGCCACGCAGATCGACTCCGCCGGCAACCCGATCACCATCACCGGCTCGCTGCGGCGGGTCCTGGCCGGCGCCGGCTTCGCCCACTACCAGACCTGCACGGTCAGCTCGCCGTCACAGAGCCAGACCCTGAAGTTCGGCGCCTGCGACAAGCCGCACCTGGGCGAGGCGATGCCGGGAGTGCAGGCGCTGGGCCGGTCCACCGACCCGATGCCGGCGACGGACACCATCAACCAGATCGCCCGCAACCGGTGCTCGCAGGAGCTGACCAGCTATTTGGGCACCGATTCGCGATCGGACGTCACCTACACCTGGCGCGCCCCGGACACCCGGCAGGCGTGGGCCCAGGGGTACACCAACCTCATCTGCTACGCCGAAGCTGCCCGACCGGTCGACGCGCGACTCCAGAACATCGGAAACCGCCCCCTTCCGGGCTGACAGCCGTTTCGGCCGGTCAGCCGCTGACCGGGCGCCGTCCGTTCGCGGCGGCACCCGGTCGGCCGTCACCGGAAAACCGACGAATGGCCCTGACGCGGGCCGCCGACGACGCGATGAGCTGAGCCCCTTCTGACCGTGCTGAAGGGGGCTCTCGAGTGCGTAGATCGTTTCTCGCCGTCGCGCTGGCGGCGGCCACCGGCGCCACGCTGTTAGCGGCGGCGCCGGCCGCGTCGGCGGCGGGCGGGCCGGCGGCGGCCGTGCCGGCCAAGTACCTGGCCCAGCAGATCGCCTGGAAACCGTGCTTCAACCCGGTGCCGCCGGGCCTGCCGCCCGGCTCGGAGCGGATGCTGTGCGGCACCTTCGCGGCGCCGATGGACTGGAGCCATCCCACCGCGCACCAGGACATCTCCATCGCGGTGAGCAAGCTGCCGGCCACCGGCCCGTCGAAGGGCTCGGTGCTGCTCAACCCCGGCGGCCCGGGCGGCCCGGGCCTGACCATGCCGCTGTCCTTCCTGGACCGGACCAAGCTGACCGGCGCCGAGGACCTGATCGGCTTCGACGTGCGCGGCACCGGCAACAGCAGCAACACCACCTGCAACGGCGGCCTGGACATCGGGTCCACCCTGGACTACCGCGACCGCAGCCCCGGCAACATCAACCTGCTGCTGAACTCGGCCAAGCTGACCGCCCAGTACTGCCAGCAGTTCGGCGGCGAGTTCGGGCCGTTCGTGAACACCGAGCAGACCGTGAAGGACCTGGACCTGCTGCGGGCGCTGCTGGGCCGAGACAAGATCAACTGGGTCGGCTACTCCGGCGGCACCTGGCTCGGCGCCTACTACGCCACCTACTTCCCCAACCGGGTCGGCAAGTTCGTGCTGGACTCCAACACCGAGTTCACCACCGACTGGCAGGACTCGTTCGACTGGCAGCCGCTGGGCTTCCAGCGCCGGTTCCAGCAGGACTTCCAGCCGTGGGCGGCGAAGTACGACTCCACCTTCCACCTCGGCACGACGGCCGAGGCCGTGAACCAGACGTACGAGCAGCTGCGGGCCAAGATGGCCGCCAGCCCGGTCGTCATCGGCGGCACCAGCTACAACGGGGTCGCGCTGGACAACATGATCGTCGGCGCCATGTACTCGTCGAGCAGCTTCACGGCGCTCGCGCAGAACTTCGGCATCCTGGAGGCGGCCGTCGGCGGTGGCGGCGCGTTCGCGGCGCACGCCAGGCAGGCGCTGCTGCCGATCTCGGCGGACGCGTTCCTGTCCACGTTCACCTCGATCCTGTGCAACGACACGCCGTGGCACGGCAACCGGCAGTCGCTGATCCGGCAGTCCGGCGAGGCCGGCCGGAAGTACCCGCTGATCGGCTACTCCACGATCAGCCAGCCGTGCCTGTCCTGGAACCGGCCGAACCTGCGGATGCCCACGCCCACCGGCCGTGGCGTGCCGCCGCTGCTGATGGTCCAGGACACGCACGACCCCGCGACGCCTTACGAGGGCGCGGTGCTGGCGCACAAGGGCTTCGCCAACTCCCGACTGCTGACCGTGCAGAACCAGGGCGATCACGGCATCTACGCCTCGACCGGCAACTCCTGCGTGGACAACACCGTCGAGTCGTTCATCGTCGACGGGGTGGTGCCGGCGCACGACCTCACCTGCGACGGCGTGCCGCTGCCCGGCCCCGGCCAGGCCGCGCCGTCCGCGCTGGCCAAGGCCGCGGCCTACCGCGCGGCGGCGGGATCGCTGCCGAGCTCGAGCTGATCTGTCGTCGTCGGCGGGGAGGCCTGCTCCCCGTCGGCGACGGTGGTCTTCCGGGCGGATCTGGACAACGCGATGGTCGCCATCGGTAGGGCGATCGCCGCGAGCACCAGCATCGCCAGCGCCGCGAAAATCACGGGGCACCTCCTCCTTCGTCAGGAGGACGCCGAACGCCGGTGCCCGGTTGCTCACTCGTCCGGCGGACATACAGCGGCCGGTGGAGTCACGTCATCGGGACTCCACCGGCCGAAGTGTGCGAGGCATCGGCCCCCGAAGGGGCCGAGCCGCGCGCGGAACGCGCGCCGAAAACTCAGCCCAGGCGCTGCTTCAGGGCCTCGAACTCGTCACGCAGCGAGGTCGGCAGCTTGTCGCCGATCTTGGCGAACCACTCCTCGATCAGCGGCAGCTCGGCCCGCCACTCGTCGGCGTCGAACGCCAGCGCGGCGGCGACGTCCTCGGCCGGCGCGTCCAGGTTGGACAGGTCGAGGTCGGCCGGCGTCGGCACGTGGCCGATCGGCGTCTCCTCGGCGGCGGCCGTGCCCTCCAGCCGCTCGATGGCCCACTTCAGCACCCGGCTGTTCTCGCCGAACCCGGGCCACAGGAACCGCTTGTCCTCGCCGCGGCGGAACCAGTTCACGTAGAAGATCTTGGGCAGCTTCTCCGCGTTGGCGTTCTTGCCCAGCTGGATCCAGTGGTTGAAGTAGTCACCGGCGTGGTAGCCGATGAACGGCAGCATCGCCATCGGGTCGCGACGCACCACGCCGACCTGGCCGACGGCCGCGGCCGTGGTCTCGCTGGACAGGGTGGCGCCCATGAACACGCCGTGCTGCCAGTCGCGGGACTCGGTGATCAGCGGCACCGTGGTGGCGCGGCGGCCGCCGAAGAAGATCGCCGAGATCGGCACGCCCTTGGGATCGTCCCACTCCGGCGCCAGGATCGGGCACTGCTGCATCGGCGTGCAGTAGCGGGAGTTCGGGTGCGAGGAGAGGTCGGTCGACGCCGGCGTCCAGTCCTGCTTCTTCCACGAGGTGAGGTGCTCGGGCTTCTCGCCCATGCCCTCCCACCAGATGTCGCCGTCGTCGGTGAGGGCGACGTTGGTGAAGATCGAGTTGCCGCGCTCGATGGTGCGCATGGCGTTCGGGTTGGTGTGGTAGTCGGTGCCCGGCGCGACGCCGAAGAAGCCGTACTCCGGGTTGACCGCGTACAGCCGGCCGTCCTCGCCGAAACGCATCCAGGCGATGTCGTCGCCGAGCGTCTCCACTCGCCAGCCCGGGATGGTCGGCTCCAGCATGGCCAGGTTGGTCTTGCCGCAGGCCGACGGGAAGGCGGCCGCGATGTAGTGGACCTTGTTCTCCGGCGAGATCAGCTTGAGGATCAGCATGTGCTCGGCCAGCCAGCCCTCGTCGCGGGCCATCGCCGAGGCGATGCGCAGCGAGTAGCACTTCTTGCCCAGCAGCGCGTTGCCGCCGTAACCGGAACCGAACGACCAGATCAGCCGCTCCTCCGGGAAGTGGGTGATGTACTTCGTGTCGTTGCACGGCCACGGCACGTCGTCCTGGCCCGGCTCAAGCGGCGCGCCCACGGAATGCAGCGCCTGCACGAAGTCGGCGCCGTCGGTGAAGCGGGCCAACGCCTTCTCGCCCATGCGGGTCATGATGCGCATCGAGGCGACGACGTATTCGGAATCGGTGATCTCCACGCCCAGCATGGGTTTCTCGGCGCTCAGCGGCCCCATGCAGAACGGAATGACATACATCGTGCGACCACGCATGCAGCCCCGGTAGAGCTCGGTCATGATGGTCTTCATCTCGGCCGGGTCCATCCAGTTGTTCGTCGGGCCCGAGTCGGCCGGGTCGACGGAACAGATGAACGTGCGCTCCTCGACGCGGGCGACGTCGGTCGGATCCGACGCGGCCCAGTAGGAGTTCGGCTTCTTCTTCAGCGGCACGAAGGTGCCCGCGTCGACCAGGGCCGCGTTGATGCGCTTCGACTCCTCCTCGGAGCCGTCCACCCAGACCACCCGGTCCGGCGTGGTCAGCTCCGCCACCTCCTGCACCCAGGTCAGGAGTCGTTCGTTGGTGGTCGGTGCCTGGTCGAGACCGGGGATGGTCAGTGCGGTCATCTCGTCTCCTGCCCTGGGGTCTGCCGGACGAAAGCACAGGGACGCCGCTGTCCCTGTTGCAGACGACGGCGTCCGTGGAAATGCGCAACCACACCCGGCGGCGTCCGGGTGTGAGGCGTTTAGGGGATGCCCAACTGTATCCGGGTTACACACCGGTGGCCGACCGTTCACCTGTCAGCCACCTCACATAAGCGATCAAGGAATCGATTCAGCACTCTTTTCGCGCACACTTCGGGGCCGAAAAGGGATCAATGAGAGCGCTTCCACCGTGTAACGGCGGTCACTCCGGAATCGTTTCTGAATACCCATTGGTTCAGACCATCACGGACCACGTGGATCAACCCCACGAAATGCGTCCACGAAAAGAGACATCCCCGACACCGGATGGTATCGGGGATGTGTCCGGGCTTACCTGCGACCACCGCCACGATGGGTTGCGGTCCGGCGGGGACGGGGTCGGGCGCGCCAGCCGGACGGCGTCGGTCCGGCTGGAGTCGGCCCGGCAGGGGGAGCCCTCGGTCAGGTCCACTCGCCGGTGGCGGAGTCCGTGCGGACGATGCCCTGACCGTCGGCCTGCTGCTCCTCGCCGCCCCACGACCGGTCGTCGGCCCCGAACTGGAGCAGGCTCGCGGCGTTGTCCCGCTGGTAGTTGCCGCCGCCGTCGATGTGGCCGTGCTCGATCTCGGTCCACTGGTGCTCGCCGGTGTGCTCGGAGATGGTGACCTGCCCCTTGGCGTCGATCTCCATCGCGTAGTCGGCCCTGCCGTCGCCGTCGGTGTCCGTGTACAGGAACGTGTTGCCCTCGGCGTCCGTGACCACCGCGGTGTCGTTGTGCCCGCTGTTGGTGGTGTCGGCGGTGGCGGGGCCGACGTTCTGCTCGCCGTGCTCGGTGTCGACGGTCATGGAGCCGCTGCCGGCGGCGGTGGCCTGGGTCCACTGGCCGGTGGCGCCGTCGAAGTGGGTCTGGCCGATCATCTGGCCGTTGGCGTCGTACCGGGTGGCCAGGTCGGCGGTGCCGTCGTGGTCGGTGTCGGTGTAGTCGACGCGGCCGCCGTCGTCGCCGTCGATCTCGGCGGTGTCCATGGTGCCGTCGTTGTGGTAGCTCTCCGACGCCTCTTCGGTGTACTCGTGGCCGTCGACCTCGATCTTCAGCTCGTGACCGTCGGCGCCGCTGTTGTCGATGTACACCGCACTACCCCCGTCTCCGCTGCTTGTTGCCGGTTGGACTCACGGTAGGGCGGATCGGTTCCCGCAACCACTCAACTCCGGTCCCGCAGCTGCCGCATGGTGGTCAGCAGCGCCTCGCCGCGGTCCCGGGCGGCGGTCACCTCGGCCAACTGCCGGCCGACGGCCTGCTGCCGGCCGGCCCGCTCGGAGGCGTCCAGCTTGAGGGCCTTGTCCACCTCGCGGAGCTCCTCCTCGATGGCCTCGATCCGGCTGGTCAGGGCCTCGTCGAGGGCGAGCGACAGCTGCCCTTCGGCGTCGATGAGCTGCTCGGACACGAGCTGGTCCAGCGTGGACCGGGCGTCGGCGAGGGCGTCGGACAGCCACTGCCGCATGTGCTGCTTGTCGGCGAGGTGCTTGCGGGTGCGGGCCATCCAGTAGCCGGCGCCGAGGCCGAGCACGATGGTCACCGGCAGCACGATCGGGTTGAGCGCGGCGACGCCGATGCCGGCCAGCGGGAGTGCGGCGATGCGGCCCGCGCCCATGCCGCCGGAGATGCCCATGAACACCAGCAGCCGGTCCTCGGCCGTCGCCGCCCGCTTCTCCGGCGCCCGCAGCATCACCGGCGGGTGGGCGCCGCGGGCGAACTGGGCGCGGATCACGGCCAGCTCCTCGGCGGAGAACAGCTCGGCGAGCGCGGCGTCGGCGGCCCGGCTCAGCCGGTCGGCCAGCACGGCGTTGATCCGCGCCGAAATCACCTGCAACGCGGCGTCCAACTGCTGCGGGAGCGCGGCCAAGGCATCCTTGCCGGCGGTGTCGATGGCCTGCCGGAACCACGACTGCGCGTCCCGGACCTGCCGGCTGACCTCGTGCAACGACTCCAGCCGGGCCCGCTGGACCTCGGTGCGGAGCTTGACCTGCCAGCTCCGGGTGGACGACTTTCGCTCGGCGGCGAGCTTGTCGCGGCGGGCCCGCAGCGCGTCGGCCTCCTCGTGGCCGGTCTCCAACGCCCGCGCGGACGCCTGCAGCCGGACCACGACCGCGCCGATCGCGGTGGTCAGCGTGCGTAGGGCATTGGCCTCGGCCAGCATCAGCGACCGGCCGACGACCAGCTCCTGCACGGCGACCTGCAGGTCGCCAACGCCGGACTTCTCCCGCAGCATCGCGGCCGCGTCGGGGTTCGGGGCCTTGGCGGCCATCTCGAACATGCGCGGCGACACGGCGTGGAACTTCGCACCGGCGAACCGCGGCGCATGTTCGGCCAGCAGTTTCTGGTCGGCGTCGAGCACCTCACGCCAGCCCCGGAACTGGTCCACCTTGGTCAGCGCGAACAGCACGGTCTCGACGCGTTCGCCGACGGTGGCGAGAAAGTCCAGCTCTCCCTTGGTGAACGGCGACGAAGCGTCCACAACGAACAGCAGCGCGGTCGCCGTCGCGGCGGCCTCGGCGGCCAGTTCCCCGTGCATCGAGTTGAGGCCGCCGACGCCAGGAGTGTCCACGATGGACAGTCGCTGCAGCAGCGGGATCGGGGCCTGCACCTCGACGTGCCGAGGGGGCTGCTGCTCAAGGCCGGTGACCCAGCGGCCCAGGTCCTCGATCGGGAAGTCGATCGGTTCGGCGTAGCAGGCGCGCGCCGCCCACGACTCGCCGTGCCGCAGCACGAGGTAGCTGGCGGTGGCCACGTCGGCGTCCACAGGGGACAGTCCTGGCGTCGCGATCAGGGCATTGACCAGGGAACTCTTGCCCCGATTCGTCTCGCCCACGACCACGATCGACGGCGTGGAAGCCCGGCCGGCTAGCGCCTTGTCGACCTGGTCGGCAGCGCGCTTGTCGTGCTCGCGCAGCAGCGCCGACAGGCGCTCCCGGGCCTGCTTGACCAGCTGCGGCAGCTGCGGGGTCGGCGCGGTCACGACGAATCCCGTGCGGCGTAGACGATGACGATCGGCGCCCGCAGCGACTGGCCGCGGTCGACGAACCCGGGAACCTCGGTCTCGGCGATCAACCCGACCCGCGCGGGGTCGTCGGTCGGCTCGGTGCCGCCGGCCTCGTGCACGGCCGGGTCGAACCGCTCGCCGTCCGGCCGCACCGCCCGCACCCCGACCTCGGCCAGCCCGGCCTCCAGTCGCTCCACCACGCCGGCGCTGCGTGCCCGGTCCAGTGCGTACAGGCACATCCTGATCAGCGCCTTGCGCTCGCCGAGCGCCTGCTCCAGCAGTTCAGCCTCCACTGGCCCCCCTCAGTTGCTGCCAGATGAGGAAATATGCCCGGTGCACGACGTGCGCGACCCGGCTTTGCGCGGGAGTGGCCCCGAACGAGGCGAACGAGCGCCACCAGCCGGCCCGCTCCAGCGCGTAGGCGACGAGCTCGTGCGGCGGCCGGCCGACCAGGCCCAGCTGCTCCGGAATGCTGCCGGAGCCGCCGACCCGCAGCACCTCCTCGGCCAGGTCCTCGGGCATCGAAACGGCGTTCGTGGTGATCAACGTCAACGCTTCGAGCAGCCGCAGCTGGTGCGCCTCCGGCCGGCCGAGCAGCTGCTCGATGGCGTCGTGCACCCGCTGCCGCTCGCCCGGGTCGCCGGCCGCGAGCGCCGTCACGGAGGCCAGCGCGGCGGCGGCCTTGATGCCGTCGGCGCGAGCCCGGAACACGCCGTCGAGCTTCGCCCGGACGCCGTCGAGCCCGGAGGCGTCGAGCAGCGCCCGGCGCAGCGCGCCGGCGGTGATGCCCGGCTCGGCGTGGATCGCCCGCACCGCGCGGTCGATGCCGTACAGGTCGAGCTTGGCCAGCAGGCGGGACCGCGTCGCCGACGGCACCGCGCACTCCCAGGTGGTGAACAGGTCCGCCGACATCAGCATCGTCTGCCAGCTGGCCTCGTCCAGCTCGGCCAGCGCGCGCAGGGCGTCGGCGTCGGCCGAGGTGAACGCCCCGGACTCGGCGGACTCGGCCAGCAGCCCGATCATCGGCAGCACGCCCGCGACCCGGGGCCGCAGCGCCGCCGCCTGCTTGCCGGCGAGGATCGCGGCCGCCCGCCAGACCTCGCCGTCCGAGCCGGCGACCGACTCCGGCGGGATGGTGTCCACCTTGTTCAGCACGGCGATGGCGTTGACCGGGCCGGCGTCGCGGCCGGCGGTCGCCGCGGTGAAGGCCCGCAGCGTCTCCTGGTCGTCGGCGCGGACCGTCTGCGTGAAGACGTAGAGCACGGCCTCGGCGCCGGCGACCGCGTCCCGCGACACCTGGTCCAACAGCTTCTCGGTGCGGGCGACCGACGCCGAGTCCAGCGAACCCAGACCCGGCGTGTCGATCACGGTGAGTTCCCGCAGCACCTCGTTCGTGAGATACGCCTCGAGGTGCGACACGGTCTCCACGTCCACGTCGAGGTCGGCGGGGATCGTGCCGTCAGCGTCGAACGGCAGCACCCGCCGCGAGCCGTCGACGCCGACGACCTCGATGCGGTCCACCGCGCCGTACTGGAACCGGGTCACCAGGCGGGTGCACTCGCCGACGCCGACCGGTGCCACCCGGCGCCCGATCAGAGCGTTGACCAGCGTGGACTTGCCGGACTTGATGCGCCCGGCGACGGCCACCTGCAGCGGCGCGGACAGCCGGCGCAGCACCTCGTCGAAGCCGGCGGCGGTGGCCGGGCCGACCTGCGGCCGCAGCGTCTGGACCAGCCGCGCCACCGCGGCGGACAGCGGTCCGGCCAGGGAGGACGTCACCCGGCAGATGGTGCCATGCCGGCGAAGTGGATCACTCATTCTGGGGTAGCACCGGGTAGTCGTACCGGAGAGTGACGCTGGCGGCCCGGCCGCGCTTCTAGGCTGGTGCGGTGCGACGGCTGAGCCTGTGGATGCGTGCTCACCCGGTGGTCGGGGACACCCTGATCGCCGGGCTGCTCGGCCTGCCCGACCTCGCGGCCGCCGGCGCCAACCTGGCCGACACGCCGCGCGGCGTGTACCTGATCGTCGGGCTGTTCCTGTGGGGCCCGCTGATCTTCCGCCGGGCCCGGCCCAAGCTGACCAGCAACATCATCCTGGTCGCCGGCTTCGTGCAGCTGGTCACCCACAACGTGGTGCACGGCCCGTACGGCGAGATCGAGGGCGTGCCGGTGCGGCCGGCGGACTTCGCGCTGGGCATCGCGCTCTACACGATGGTCGCCTACGTCGGCCGCCGGCAGGGCGCGATCTACGCGGCCTGGCTGCTGCTGGGCACCGTGCTGTGGGAGGTGTGGCGGATCCAGGATCCGCCGGAGGTCGTCCTCACCTTCTTCATGATCATCTGCATCTTCGGCTTCTGCTGGGCCGTCGGCGAGTTCGTCGGCGCACGGCGACAACTCAACGCCGAGCTGCTGGAACGGCTGAAGCTGCTGGAGGTCGAACGCGACCAGCAGGCCCGCATCGCCGTCGCCGAGGAACGCAGCCGGATCGCCCGCGAACTGCACGACGTCGTCGCGCACGCGGTCAGCGTGATGGTCGTGCAGGCCGACGGCGCCAGCTACGCGCTGCAGTCGGATCCGCAGATGGCGCAGATGGCGCTGACCACCATCTCCGACACCGGCCGGCAGGCGCTGGGTGAGCTGCGCCGGCTGCTCGGCCTGATGCGCAACGAGACGCAGAGCGAGACCGAACGGCTGCCGCAGCCGGACACCAATGCGCTGCCGCAGCTGGCCGAGCAGGTCCGCACCGCCGGATTGCCGGTGACCCTGACGCTGCGCGGCGACCTCAACGACCTGCCCGCGGGTGTCGGCCTGTCGGTGTACCGGATCGTGCAGGAGGCGCTGACCAACTCGCTCAAGCACGCCGGCGGCAGCGCGTCCGCGGACGTGTTCGTGACCAGGGCCGACGACAAGATCGAGGTGGTCGTCGACGACGACGGCTTCGGCACGCCCCGGGAACTGTCCGGCATGTCCGGCGGCAACGGGCTGATCGGCATGCGGGAGCGGGCCGGCGTGCTCGGCGGCAGCCTGGAGGCCGGTCCCCGGCCGGGCGGCGGCTGGCGCGTCCACGCCGTGCTGCCGGTCGGCGCCGCGCAGGGACCCCTAGTCTGATGCCCGTGATCCGAGTTCTGCTGGTTGACGACCAGGAACTGATGCGGATGGGCTTCCGCATGGTGCTCAACGCGCAGGAAGACCTTGAGGTGATCGGTGAGGCCGCGGACGGCGTGGACGCCGTGCGGCTGGCCGAGGAGCTGCGGCCCGACGTGGTGCTGATGGACGTGCGCATGCCGCGGCTGGACGGCGTGGAGGCGACCAAGCAGATCACCGAGGCCGGCACGGCCAAGGTGCTCGTGATGACCACCTTCGACATGGACGAGTACGCCCTGTCGGCGCTGCGCAACGGGGCCAGCGGCTTCCTGCTCAAGGACACCCCGCCGGCCGACCTGGTGTCGGCGCTGCGGTCGGTGGCCAGCGGCGACGCGGTGGTCTCGCCGAGCGTGACCAAGCGGCTGCTGGACCGGTTCCTCGGCCCGGCCGGCGGCGGCGAGCTGCGCGACGCCTCCGTGCTGAATGTGCTCACCGAGCGTGAGCGCGAGGTGCTGGTGCTGATCGCCAAGGGCCTGTCCAACACGGAGCTGGCGCAGAAGCTGTTCCTGTCCGAGGCGACGGTGAAGACGCACGTCGGCCGCATCCTGGCCAAGCTGGAGCTGCGGGACCGCGTGCAGGCGGTGGTGCTGGCCTACGAGACGGGGCTGGTCCGACCCGGCGACGTGTGAGCCCGGGCCGGACCAGGGTAGGGATCCCCGGAATCAGGTCAGGCAGTTCGGCGTCCAGGCGTGCGCCGGGTCAAGGGCGTTGCGCACGAGCTGGATCGCGATGTGGTCGTAGGTGATGTTGATGTGCTCGGTGCCGTCGATCATGCAGTAGTCCTGCAGGCGGTGGTTGGTCACCGTCGGCCCGGACAGGTAGGCCGAGGTGTAGGGCGTGACGACTTCGTCGGTGCGGGTGGCGACGACGGTGTAGTTGACGCCGGGCACGGTGTCGCCGCCGTCGTTGAGGCCGGCCAGCAGGGTGGAGCCGACCTCCTGTTGCACGCAGGCCGGGCAGACGGCGCCGATCACGCCGTCGGCGAAGTCGCCGCCGCCCGGCAGGGACCGCACGGCGTCGACCAGCCCGTCGAGGTTCGTGCCGTGGTTGGACGGCGCCAGGCCGACGAGCGTGCCGACCTTGCTCGCGCCGCCGAGGTACTTCAGGTAGTAGCGCGGCAGCATGCCGCCCTGGGAGTGCCCGACGATGTCCACCTTCGCGGCGCCGGTGGCGGCGAGCACCTTGTCGACGTACTGGCCGAACTGGCCGGCCGTGGTGGGAATGTCCCCGACGGCCTGGAAGAGACCGCCCTCGGGGCCGCCGAGGTTCGGCGCGAACACGCAGTAGCCGTCCCGCTTGAGCACACCGGACAGCCCCGCCCAGTCGTCGTAGGCGTTCGCGCCGGTGCCGTTGGACAGCACGACCGGGCGCGGGTGCGCGGCGGTCGGTTTGCAGGAGAAGTCGTTCGCCCCGGGGGGCGAGGCGGTCGGGTGGCTCAAGGCGTAGACCGCCGCCGACACGATGTTGGGCTGGGCCGGACCGGCGGCGGACTCGCTCGCCGACGCGACGGAGGTGGTGACGATCATCGATGCCGTGACCAGGGCTAGGCCGGTCAAGGCGCGTGCGACTGTTCCCACAGACGCCCTCCGATTCTGCAGGGGCCGGCCTCATTGCCGGCGCATCATCCGAAACGACTCGTTTCCGTTTCGGTGATGGCAGTCACACCGGATTCACCCCGGGGAGCTAGTTACGCTCCGTGTCGTGCGCCCTGCCCTGATCGCCCTTGACGTCGACGGCACGATCATGGACTCGACCGGCACGATCTCGCCGGCCGTGCGCTCGGCGATAGCCAGAGCTCAGGCCGCCGGCGCGCACATCGTGCTGTCCACCGGACGCACCGTGCTCGGCGTCCGCACCGTCGTCACGCAGCTCGGGTTCACCGACGGCACCGCGCTGTGCTCGAACGGAGCCGTGCGCCTCGACCTGGCCACCGGCGAGGTGATCCCGCTGGCCACCTTCGAGCCGGCGCCGGTGATCGCCCGGCTGCGGGCGCTGCTGCCCGGCGTGACGTTCTCCCTGGAGGAACCCGGCGTCGGCAACCGGGTCAGCGACGGCTATCCCGGCGAGTCGACCGGCACCCGGCGCCTCGTGGACGACATCGAACTGGGCGCGACGCCGACCACGCGCATGGTCGCGTACTGGAACGGCGTCACCAAGACGCAACTCGCGGAGCTGATGGACGTCTCAGGCATTGCGGGAGTCACGTGGACGTACGACCATCACACCGACGCGTGGCTGACCGTCGTCGCCGAAGGCATCTCCAAGGCGAGTGCGCTCGAACAGCTCCGCACGGAGCTGGGGGTGTCCCCGGACGCCACCGCAGCTTTCGGCGACGGACACAACGACATCGCGATGCTCCGCTGGGCCGCCCTGGGGGTGGCCATGGGCAACGCCGCGGCCGACGTGAAGGCGGCCGCGGACGAGGTGACCGGCAGTGTCTCGGAGGACGGCGTGGCGACCGTGCTCGACCGACTTTTCCGATGAGGAGATGAGCAAGTGCGCAAGTCCGTAGTGGGCGTGGCCCTGTTAGTCGCGCTCGGCGCGTGCAGCGCGCAGACCACCGGTGCGCCGTCCCCGAACGCGGGCGGCCAGCCCGTCGTCACCACCGACGCCGTGCAACTGGCCGCGCTGGCCAAGTCCAGCACCGCCAAGACGAGCACCGTCAAGATCGACGCCACCGTGGACGCCGGCGGCCAGCACGTGACCATGACCGGACAGGGCAAGTTCGGCGGCGACTCCGCGGGGATGGCCATGCAGATGGGCACCGCCGCCGGCTCGATGGAGATACGCCTGGTGGACAAGGCCATCTACCTCAAGCCGCCGGCCGCCGCGAAGGCCCGGCTGGGCACCGACAAGCCGTGGGTGAAGGTGGGCGGCTCGAACGACGCGATCTCCCAGCTCATCAGCGGCGGTCTCGACCAGCTCGCCACCCAGGACGACCCGGCGACGTTCCTGAACCAGATCGCCAAGGGCGGCAAGGTCACCAGGACCGAGAAGACCACCCTGGACGGCAAGCCCGCCACGCACTACACCGTCGACGTCGACACCGCCAAGGCGCAGGCCGAGCTGCCGCCGCAGTTGGCCGGCGCCGTCGCCCCGATGACCGTCGACCTGTGGCTGGACAACGACAACCTGCCGCTGCAGATGACCGCGGCCGCCGGGGACAAGTACACCGCGAAGGTCCACTACACCGACTGGGGCGGCCAGGTGGACGTCGCCGCCCCGCCGGCCGACCAGGTCGCCGACCTGGCCGACCTGTCCGGTCACTGAGGTCGAAAAATCGCTGGTCCCCCTTGGTTAGGCTCGCGGTGAGGCCGTTGCCCGCGGCCGAAACCAAGGGGGACTCATCATCGTGCGCAAGACTGTTGTGGGCTTTGCCGTGCTCGTGACGCTCGCCGCCTGCGGCGGACCCGGAGCGCAGGCCGGCGGGCCCGAACCCGCCGCCGACGCCGCGCAGCTGGCGTCGCTGGCCAAGGCCGGCGCCGACAAGTCCAAGACCGTCGACATCGACGCCGTGGTCAACGTCCAGCAGAACAAGATCCTGATGACCGGCGCCGCGCTGCTCGACGGCGCGAACACCCAGCTGGACCTGAAATCCAGTGCCGACAGCGGTGACTCCGAGGTCCGTGTGGTCGGGCCGGCCGTGTACCTGTCGCTTCCCGCCGAGGCCAGGACCAAGGCCGGCATCGGCACGCCGTGGCTCAAGCTCGGCGGCGACGACCCGCTGTCCAAGTCGCTGTCCGGCGGCCTGGCCCAGATCGCCCAGCAGAACAGCCCGACGGCCGTGCTGGACCAACTGGCCAAGGCCGGCAAGATCACCAGGACCTGGCAGGCCACGCTCAACGGCCAGCCCGTCACGCACTACGCGCTCGTCGTCGACGAGACCAAGGCCGGCGTCGCGGCCAAGCTGCCCGCCGACCTCGCCGCCAAGCTGCCCAAGACGGCGGACGTCGACATCTGGCTGAACAAGGAACAGCTGCCGGTGCAGGTCGTGACCACGGTCGGCGACCTGCTCACGTCGACCGTGCACTACACGAACTGGGGCACCAAGGTCGACGTCGCCGCCCCGCCCGCGGACCAGGTCACGGACGCGGCGACGCTGAAGCACTGACCGTTCGGAAGGGGCTTTCCTGGCGTTGAACGCGTGGAATGCCCCCTTCCGAGCAGTTCTCAGTCGGCGACGCCCCTCTGGGCGGTGACCTTGGCGTCGACCACGCGGACCAGCAGCTCGCCCGGCACGCCGTTGCGGGCTCCGTACTCCTCGGCCCGGTCCTCGCCCATGTACCGGCCGGCGATCACCGTCGCCCAGTGCCGCAGCTGGTCCGGGTCCTCGATGACCTCGGCGCGGCCCCGCACCAGCACGAAGGCGAACGGCGGCCGCTCGTCGTCGAAGCTGAGGGCGACTCGACCGTCCCGCAGGATCGACTTGCCCTTCAACGAGTCCTTGCCGGTGTTGAACACGATGGTGTCGCCGTCCAAGGCGACCCAGACCGGCGCCACGTGGGGCGAGCCGTCCTTGCGGACGACGGCCAGCTTCGCGGTCTTCGCCGGCAGCTCGGCGATGAATTCACGCCACCAGTTGTCCTCGGTCTCAGCCATGTACCCGACCGTAGCGGTAGGACGAGGGGACTACCCGACATCGAACCGGGGGCCGATGCCCGATGACAGTCCGTCCCGGCATGCTTGCATCATGATCGAGGCAATCGGCCTGACCAAGCGCTACGGGCGGACCGTGGCGGTGCGGGACCTGTCGTTCACGGTCCGGCCGGGCCGGGTGACGGGCTTCCTGGGGCCGAACGGCGCCGGCAAGTCGACCACCATGCGCATGATCCTGGGCCTCGACCGGCCGACCGAGGGCCGGGTGCTGATCGACGGCAGGCCGTACCACGAACTCAAGCACCCGATGCGCACGGTCGGCGCGCTGCTGGACGCGAAATGGGTGCACCCCAACCGTTCGGCGCGCAACCACCTGCGCTGGCTGGCGCGGGCCAGCAAGCTGCCGAAGTCCCGCGTGGACGAGGTGCTGGCGCAGGTCGGGCTGACCGCCGTCGCGGACAAGCGGGCCGGCGGCTTCTCGCTGGGCATGTCGCAGCGGCTGGGCATCGCCGCCGCGCTGCTCGGCGACCCGCAGGTGTTGCTGTTCGACGAGCCGGTCAACGGCCTCGATCCGGAGGGCATCCGGTGGATCCGCCGGTTCATGCAGGGCCTGGCCGGGCAGGGCCGCACCGTGCTGGTGTCGAGCCACCTGCTCTCGGAGATGGCGCAGACCGCCGAGGACCTGATCGTCATCGGCCGCGGTCAGTTGATCTCGCAGGGCAGCACGGCCGCCTTCATCGGCGGCGCGACCGAGACCACCGTGCTGGTGCGCAGCCCGCAGGCGGCCCGGCTGGCCGAAGTCGTGACCCACTGGGGCATGTCAGCACGTATAACGGACGACGACGCGCTGGTGATCAGTGGCGGCAGCAGCGACCAGATCGGGGAGATGGCCGCGACGCACGGCGTCGTGCTGCACGAGCTGAGCCCGCAGCAGGGTTCGCTTGAGGAGGCGTTCATGCGGTTGACCGGCCACGCGGTCGAGTACCAGGCGGACGAGGCGGGCGTGGCATGACGCTGCTGGCCGTCGAGCGGATCAAGCTGTTCTCCACACGGGCTCCGGTCTGGTGCATCGCCGCCGCGCTGGCGCTGACCATCGGTGTCACCGCGGGCCTGGCGTGGCTGAACGCCCGGCACAGCGACGGGGTGTCGCCGGAGAGCACGCAGACCCTGTACATCCTGGGCCTCGTCGTCACGATGGTGATGGCCACGCTGTCGGTCACCACCGAGTACCGCTTCGGCACGATCAAGGCCACCTTCCAGGCCGTGCCCAGCCGGACCCGCGCGCTGCTGGCCAAGGCGACCGTGCTGGCGCTGGTCGCCGGCGTCGTCGGCGAGGTGTCGTCGTTCGGGTCGTGGGGCGTTGCCCGGCTGATCACCGGCAGCCCGGCCACCAACATCGCCACCGCGGCGGAGTGGCGGCAGATCGCCGGCATGGGCCTGGTGTACGCGATCGCCGCGGTGTTGGCCGTCGCCGTGGGCGCGCTGCTGCGGCAGAGCGCGGCGGCGGTGGCGATCCTGCTGGTGTTCCCGCTGCTGGTCGAGCAGCTGGTGGAGATCATTCCGAGGGTGGGTGAGCGGCTGCACGACTGGATGCCGTTCGTCGCCGCGGGCCAGTTCGCCAGCACCGTGGACCGGGGCCTGCCCTACGGCCCGTGGGGTGGGCTGGCGTACTTCGCCGCGGTCGCCGCGGCGCTGCTGGTGGCCGCCGTGGTGGTGGTCGAGAAAAGAGACGCCTGAACCGCGTCATGACGGCGCACGTGTGTCGTCACACGGGTACAGGGGCTGGGGAACGAGTGGGAATCGGGGCCCGCTCGGGCGAGGGTCCGGACCGCCGATCGGGGGGCGGCCCGGACCCTCGCCGACCCCGGGACACGCACCGATCTCCCTTCCGACACCGCTACCCGCCCACGCCCCATTTCCTGGGATCATGCGGTCATGATCGAAGCGGTGGGCCTGACCAAACGCTACGGCCGGACCGTCGCCGTCGACGATCTGTCGTTCACCGCCCGGCCCGGCGTCGTCACCGGCTTTCTGGGCCCCAACGGCGCCGGCAAGTCCACGACCATGCGCATGGTGCTCGGCCTGGACCGGCCGGACACCGGCTTCGTGCTCATCGACGGCAAGCAGTTCGGCGAGCTGCGGCGGCCGTTACGCGTGATCGGCGGCCTGCTGGACGCGAAGTGGGCGCATCCGCACCGGACCGCGCGCAACCATCTGCGCTGGCTGGCCCGGGCCGCCGATCTGCCCAGGACCCGTGTCGACGAGGTGCTCGACCTGGTCGGCCTGTCCAAGGCGGCGAGCAGTCCCGCCGGCGACTTCTCGCTCGGCATGTCCCAGCGGCTGGGCATCGCCGCGGCGCTGCTCGGCGACCCGCAGGTGCTGCTGTTCGACGAGCTCGTCAACGGCCTCGACCCGCAGGGCATCGCCTGGGTGCGCAAGCTGATGCGCACCATGGCCGACAACGGCCGGACCGTGCTCGTCTCCAGCCATCTGCTCGCGGAAATGGCGCAGACCGCCGACGAGTTGATCGTGATCGGCCGCGGCCGGCTGATCGCGCAATGTCCCACTGCCCAATTCATCAGCGAGGCCACCGAGTCGTCCGTGCGAGTTCGCACCGCCCAGGTGGAACGATTGCAGACGGCATTGGTCCACAAAGGCGCGACGGTACGACACGAGCCTGGCGCACTTGTCGTCGTCGGCCTCGACGCGGCCGAGATCGGTGAGCTGGCCGCCGCCCACGGCGTCGTGCTGCACGAGCTCAGCCCCCGGCGGGGCTCCCTCGAAGAGGCGTATCTCCACCATACTGGCGACGCGGTCGAGTACCAGGCCGGATGATCAGCCGTTTGGTCCAGACCAAGTCGCGTTCGGTGGTTCGGCCGCACGAATGGCGTAAGAACTGCATGACAACTACGTGAATTCCCGCACAGGAACGTGCGAAATGGCGCGGGAAGTGATCATATCGATATATCCCGTCAGGCAGCCCATGGAGGTGAGCGGTGGCGGTGACCGAATCGCACCCACGTCGGAACGCGAAGAAGCAAGTGCGAGTGGAGCCGATGGCCACGCTGGAGTGGTCACAGGCGGTCGAGCTGGCCGGCATGCCGCAGAACGCAGCCGGACCCGCCGACATCCGCCGCGCCTGGATCCATCGAGCCCCCGAACGCCAGGTCGTCGGCCTGTACCGGGTGCTCAGCCAGTTCGAGCCCGACCTGCCTGCGCCCTGGTGGCTACGGGCGCTGGCCGCGGGCGGACTACCCACCCGCAAGGCCGCCTTCAGAATGGAGGACGAGGTCGGCAAGCTGCTGGCCGTCCGACCGGGCTGGGTCTACGTGCCCTGGGAGGACGGCTACTGGGAGTACGTGCCGTCCGAGGCGTTCGCCGCCGGCGAGGCGCCGACCGTGCCCACCACCGTGTTGTTCACCGCCCGCCATCGCGGCTGGCTCGACGTGCTGCCGGCGCACCGTGGCGCCGCGCCCAAGCGGCTCGCCGTCCGCGGCCCGGAGGACCTCCGGACCAGGCTGGACGACATCGAGGCGACCTGATCTGGAAGAGTCATGCAACCGTGACCCCGTCAGAACAGCGTCCACCGCACCACCGTTCCATCGTCAGTTACGTCCAGCGCGGCGAGCGGATGACCGTCGGCCAGCAGCGAGCTTGGGACACCCGGTGGCCGGAACTCGGCCGTGAGGTGAAGGAGCTGCCGCCCGGTCCGCTCGCCCTGGACGAGTGGTTCGGCCGGCAGGCGCCGGTGCTGCTGGAGATCGGGTCCGGCATGGGGGAGACCACCTCGCAGCTGGCCGCCGCGCAGCCGGAGCTCAACTACCTCGCCGTCGAGGTGTACAAGCCGGGTCTGGCCCAGCTGATCCTCCGGGCGGACGCCCTGGAGGTCGACACGCTGCGGCTGCTGCGCGGCGACGCCGTGACCGTGCTGGCCGAGCACCTGGAGCCGGAGTCGCTCAGTGGCGTGCGGCTGTTCTTCCCGGACCCGTGGCCCAAGGCCCGCCACCACAAGCGGCGCATCGTGCAGCCCGCCTTCGTCGAGCTGGTGGCGTCCCGGCTGGTGCCCGGCGGTGTGTTCCACATGGCCACCGACTGGGAGGAGTACGCGGAGCAGATGATGACTGTCTGTAGCGGCGAGACTCGGTTGCGCAACGTGTACGCCGATGAGCCGGGCGGGTGGGCGCCGCGCCCCGACTGGCGGCCGATCACCAAGTTCGAGAACCGGGCCGTCGAGGAGGGCCGGATCAGCCACGACCTGATGTTCGCCAAGGTCGGCTAGGTCACCCGACCAGGTACTCAAGTCGCGGGCGGTCGGCGTCGAGTCGGCCACTCTCCGTCTAGCACTCACCCGTTCGGACGGAGATCCACTAGTCCGAGGTGTGCCCCTTCTGGCAGTGACGAGTGAGCCCGGCCGGCGGTTACGGTTGCCGACCGTGACGGCTCTGGCAACCCTCCCTGCCCTCGACTGCGTGGACCTCGACGCCGCCGAGGAGTTCCTCCGCATGTTCCACGACGCGCACCCGGAGGCCGGTCCGGTGGGCCAGCGGCTGACCCAGGTGCGGACCGAGATCGCCGACACGGGAACGTACCGGCACACGCCCCAGGAGCTCGCCTACGGCGCGCGGGTCGCGCTGCGCGACAGCGGCTGGTGCACCAGCGGCGTGCCGTGGCGGCGGCTCAAGGTGCGTGACCTGAGGGGGCTGCGCAACGCGGCCGCAGTCGCCGCCGAATGCGTGCAGCACCTGCGGCTGTCCACCAACAGCGGCCAGATCCAGCCGCTGGTCACGGTGTTCGCGCCGGACACGCCGTCCACGCCCGGGCCGTGCATCTGGAACGAGCAGCTCGTGCGCTACGCCGGCTACCGCGACGCCACCGGCCGGGTCATGGGCGACCCGCGCTACGCCGACTTCACCGAGGCCGTGACGAAGATGGGCTGGCGGCCGCCGACCCAGCGGGGCCGGTTCGACCACCTGCCGCTCGTGGTGGAGACCGCGCACGAGGGGCCGCAGCTGTTCACCGTGCCACGGGACGTGATCCAGGAGGTGCCGCTCGAACACCCGGAGCTGTCGTGGTTCGTCGAGCTGGGGTTGCGCTGGCACGCCGTGCCCGTGATCAGCAACATGCGGCTGGTCATCGGCGGCGTCACCTATCCGGCCGCGCCGTTCAACAGCTGGTTCGTCGGGGCCGAGATCGGCACCCGCAGCCTGGCCGACGAGGGCGCGTACGCCGTGGCCAGGGAGGTCGCCACGCGACTCGGGCTGGACACCCGCACCGAGCGGACGCTGTGGCGGGACCGTGCGACCGTCGAACTGAACCGGGCCGTGCTGCACTCCTTCGACGCGGCCCAGGTCACGATCACCGATCACCACGCCGAGGCGCTGCACCGGCTGGCCTGGCTGCGTTCCCGGCAACGGGCCGGCGGCAACCGGCCGGCGTTCCGCATCGACTCGACGACGGCGCAGCGGGCCCGGGAAGGCGCTCCGGCACGGTTCGCCGGCGCCGTGAACACCGAGCCGCACGGCGGTCGGCTGGCGGCCCTGCTGCGCAAGCGATTGAGCTGACGACCGACTACTGCTGCTGCTCGCTGTCCACCAGGATGCCGGTCACCACCATGACCGCCAGCACCAGCAGGCCGACGACCGCACCGCTCCAGGTCATCACCGTTGCCACCATCTCGCACCCCTCTCTACGACGTTGGCTCAACTGTCGTCGTGTGGTGCGTCATCGGGCGTCGGCCCAGCGCATCGACCTCGGCTACGCCGCAGGTCTGACAGGGCGCCCGCCCACAGGTTGACGGCGACGGCCCCGTCTACGTCCTACGGTGTCCCGCGTGGAGAACGGGTACCTCGGCTGGCGGGCGCTGGCCCGCCGGCAGTGGCCGCTGGCCACCGCTCTCGTGCTGCTGATCCTGTTGCAGATGGTGGAGTGGCGTGGGCTCGATCCCGGGCTGTGGTGGCAGCTGCCGTTCGACCTTGTCCTGCTCGTGCTGGCCGTGGTCTCGCCACGGCGGCCGTTCGACGCCGCGCTCGCCGCCGCCGTCGCCATCCTCTCCGGCACCGTGATCTTGCACTTCCTGGTCCGGGAACGGATCGGCGGCGACATCATCCCGACCGCCGCCGGCATGGCGATGATCGCGATCGTGGTCCGGCAGGCCTCGCGGGGCCGGGCCACCGCCGGCGCGCTGGCGCTGATCGCGGCCAACGTGATCGCGCTGAGCCTGGACACCAACATCTGGGACGACTACCGCCCGATCGACGTGGTGAACGCCGGCATCGTCTTCGCCGTCCTGTTCGGCGTCGCCGTCGGCACCGGCCTGTACTTCCGGGCCCGCGACCGCGAACGCCGCCAAGCCGAGGCCGCCTCGGTCGCCGCCGCCCAACAGGCCGAGCGGCTGGCCCTGGCCCGGGAACTGCACGACGTCGTCGCGCACTACGTCACCGGCATCGTCGTCCATTCCCAGGCCGCGCAGGCGATCGCCGACCAGGACCCCGAAGCCGCCCGGTCGGTCCTGCCGATCATCACCGCCAGCGGGCACGAGGCGTTGACCGCCATGCGACGCCTGGTCGGCACCCTGCGCGGCACCGAGGCGTCACCGACCAGCCGGGACAACGACGAGCTGGCCGCGCAGATCAAGCGGACCGTCGAGCAGGTCGGCGGGCCCGTGCGGCTGGACGTGCAGCTTTCCGATCCCGTGCCGCCCGAGCTGGCGCAGTCCGTGATCCGGCTCGTGCAGGAGTCGCTGACCAACGCCCGCAAGCACGCCGCCGGCGTCAGCCGGATCGATGTGGACGTGCGCACCGACAACGACACCGTGCGGGTGCGGGTCGCCGACGACGGAACCGGTCAGCACAGCAATCCCGCCGGCGGGTCCGGCGGCTTCGGGCTCGTCGGCATGCGGGAGCGGGTCGAACTGCTCGGCGGCAGCTTCAGCGCAGGTCCGACCGGGAGCAGCGGCTGGACGGTGGTCGCCGACCTGCCGCTCGGCGGATGACAGAATCCGGTCATGGTTCAGGCTTTCCGGCTACACGCCCCGGTCGTGCTGCCCTGCGACGCGTCCTGCTCCGTCGTCCGCGACGCCGTGGTCGACGTCGGCGCCGACGGCCGGCTCGGCTACGTCGGGCCTGCGTCCAACGCCCCGGTGCTGCCCGAGGGCGTGGCCGTCCGGCAGCTGTCCGGCATCCTGCTGCCCGGCTTGATCAACACGCATGCGCACAGCCCGATGACCGTGCTCCGGGGCATGGGCGGCGACCTGCCGCTGATGTCGTGGCTGCAGGACGTCATCTGGCCCGCCGAAGGTCGGCTCGGCGCCGACGACGTGCGGACCGGTATGCGGCTCGGGGCGTTGGAGATGCTTCGGCACGGCGTCACCACCAGCGTCGAGATGTACTTCTACGGCGAACAGATGGTCGAGGCCGTGCTCGAGGTCGGCTCTCGGATGGTGCTCACCCCCGCCGTGATCGCCGCGCCCGGCTGGGACCGGCTCGGCAGCTGGCTGCACATGACCGACCAGATCAGCGCGTGGATCGACGCCGACGGTCTTCGGTTCGGCCCGGGCGAGCGGATCGAGCTCGGCTACGGGCCGCATTCCGCCTACACCCTGCCCGCCGAGGCCCTGCCCGTCGTCGCCGCCGAGGCCAAGCAGCGTGGGGCCTTGTTGCACATCCACGTCGCCGAGTCCCTCGCCGAGGACCAGCATGTGCGCGAAGCCCACGGCTCCGTGCCCCTGCTGCTCAACTCCCTCGGCGTCTTCGGGGGCCGGGTCCTGACGGCCCACTCCGTCCATCTGTCCGATGTGGACATCCAGCTCTACGCCGCCAATTCCGTCGGCGTCGCCCACTGCCCCGGCTCCAACGCCAAGCTCGCCTCCGGCACCGCCCGGCTGTTGGACCTCCGCCGCCATGGCGTCCACGTCGGTCTCGGCACCGACGGCCCCGCCAGCAACGACGACCTCGACCTGTGGCAGGAACTCCAACTCTCCGCCATGCTCGCCCGGCTCGCCTCGTCCGACGCCGCCGCCCTCACCGCCGCCCAGGCCCTGCTCATGGCCACCCGTGGCGGCGCCTCCGCCATCGGCCGTGACGACCTTGGCACCCTCGCCCCCGGCTACTGGGCCGACCTCGTCCACGTCGACCTCGACGACCCCGCCTTCGCCGCCGGCCTCGACGTCCCCGACCCCCAACTCCTGTCCAACCTCGTCTGGGCGGCCGGCTCCCGTCGCGTCCAGGACGTCTGGGTCGCCGGCTCCCCCGTGGTCGCCGCCGGCGAATCCACCCAGCTCGACCGCGCCGCCGCGGCGGCGGAGGTCCGCAAGGTCACCCACCGCCTGCTGGCCGACGCCTGAGGGTCCGCGTCAGTGCGGGCGGGGGCGGATGCTCAGGTCGTTGACGTGTGCGTCCGGCGGCGCCAGCAGGGCAAACGTCACCGCCTGGGCCACTGACTCCGGCGTCAGGTACTCGTTCGGGAGGAAGTCGCTGCCTTCGCTCTCGCGGATGGACCGCTGCATGTCGGTGGCGGTGCGGCCCGGATAGACGGTGGTGACGCGCAACTGGGGCTCCTCGGCCCGGAGGACGTCGGCGAAGGCGCGGAGGGCGAACTTGCTGGCGGCGTAGGCGCCCCACTGGGGGTTGGCGCGCTGGCCGGCGCCGGAGTTGATGAGGACGACCTGGCCGGAAGCGGCGCGGAGGGCGGGAAGGAGAAGGCGGGTCAGTTCGGCGACGGCGAGGACGTTGATCTCCATGGTGGTCCGCCACACGTCGACGGAGGTCTCGGCGAGGGAGCCGATGGTGGCGACGCCGGCGCTGTGGACGAGGACGTCGAGGCGGTCGATGGCCGACGTGGCGGAGGCCAGGGCGGCGGCGTCGGTGAGCTCGACGGGCCAGGGGGTGGCGGAAGGGAACTGCGTGGCGAAGGCCTTCAAGGCTTCGACGTCACGGCCACCGAGCAGAAGGTCGTGGGTGGGGGCGAGTGCGGCGGCGACGGCGGCGCCGATGCCGCGGGAGGCACCGGTGATGAGGGCGGTCGGTCGGGACGTCATGATCCCCAAGCTAACTCGTTCGAGCGAACGGCCGCGCTTCGGATGGACGTGCACGGGTGCGCATATGAGCATCGGAATATGACCGCCGTGACCGAACACAGGCCCGCTGAGCTGCACAGACACACCCACGGACCGGGGTGCGGGCACGAGGCGGTGCTGCACGCCGACCATGTGGACTACCTGCACGACGGCCACGTGCACCGCGAGCACAACGCGGGCGACGGCGTGCACTACGACGAGTGCTCCACGTGCGCCTGCGCCAACTGCGCGGACTCCTGCGCGAACTGCCGGTGCGCGGACTGCACCTGCGCCACGTGCAACCACGCGAGCTGCCAGTGCGGTAACTGCACCGACTCGTGCGCCAACTGCGCCTGCGCCGACTGCACTTGTTCCACCTGCAACCACGCCGCCTAACCTGCGAAAACCCACCCGAAGCGGTGAAATCGGCCGCCGTCCGCCGGTCGGATCCCGGCGGCGGTGCGACGCTCGGGAGAGCACAGGCGCGACCGGACGGGAGGGATTCCGTCATGGGAACTCGGACACTGGTCGTCGCGACGGTCACCCTGCTCGCCGCGACGCTCGCCGTTCCCGCCGGCGCGGATCCGGTCGCTCCGCCGGCGGTCTCGGGTGGCTCCAACTACGACTTCTACTACCTCGACGGCTGCTACCGGCAGCCGTACCAGGTGGTCAACGCGTTCAACAAGGCGCCGACGATCATCGCCTACCAGCTCGCCGGCATGAAGCGCGCCGGCCAGAACCGGCTGTCCATCGGCATCTACCACCATCACGGCCCGGACGACGGCACGGCGATGGACTCCACCGGCGGCCGGCTGCCGCCGCAGGACCAGGAGAACCTGGCCGGCCTGCTCGCCGACGTCAAACAGGCCGGCTTCGCCGAGATCACCGTGGTGCTGCATCCCTCCGACGGCAACGACCCGCGCAACTGGCCGTCCTGGCAGGACGCGACGTACCAGGAGAACTGGCAGCTGATCGAGTCGGTGCACCCGATCATCGCCGCCGCCGGGCTGCCGTTCCATCTCGACCTCGGCGGCGAACTGACCGCGTCCACCGACGAATCCCTGGTGCTGCGCTACGACCAGCAGCTGTGGCAGGCGTACACGGCGAAGTTCGGTCACGCCGACACCGTCGGCTTCTCCATCAACGGCAACGATCCCGGCCAGGTCCTCAACGTGGGCAAGATGTACGGCGGCACCCGACCGTCCATGATGGACATCCACATCTACGGCGACGAGTCCTCACAATTCGCCTACACCGACAACCAGTTGCGACAGCAGGGCTTCACGAGCCAACCGGTGATCATCGGCGAGTCCTACTACAACGACAAGGAGGCCGCCGCCGGCTTCGCCCAGGCCGCGCGCACGACCGGTCGGCAGATCTACTACCTCACGCAGTGGCCGAAGACGCGGGCCGGCAACAACGAGTGCTCCCGGGTCGACGTCGCCCCGCCGACCGACTACGCCGAATACGCCGCCGCCGGCTTCTGACCGAGCTCCGCCACCAGCAGCGGCGAGATCCGCTCGGCCAGCGACCGGTAGCCGTCCGGGCCGAGATGCAGGCCGTCCACCACGAGGTCCGCGTAGACCAGGTCCCGCCCGTCGATCACGCTCACGCCGCCAGCCGCCTCCGCGACCAGGTCGCGGACGTCCGCCAGGGTCAGGCCGACGGCGTTGACCTCGTGCTCACGGGCCGGCGCCAGCGGCGGCGTGATCACCACGACCGGCTGGTCCGCGATCACCTCCAGGAACCCCTCCAGCGCCGGGCCGAGCGTGCGCCGGCTGAAGCTCGCCGCGTGGTGGATGTCCACGCCGACGCACAGCGTCACCAGATCCGGACGCTGCTCACGGATCGTCCGCGCGACAACGGGATCGAGATGGCATTCGCCGGAGAACCCGAGACAGGTCAGCCGCCAGCCGTGCTGGCGGGCCAGTTCCGCCGGCCAGGTCTGGCTGGGGCCGTCCACCAGCCGGCACTGCGTGATCGCGCTGCCGTACGCCACCCAGTGCGGGCCGCTGCGACTCATCGCCCGGACCATGCTGTGCGCCGCCAGCCTCAACCGGCCGACCTTGGTGCGCCCGTAGTTGGGCAACCAGACGTCGACGTTCGCCGGCTGGCCCGGCAGCGCCACCGTCAGCACCTGCTCGCCCGGCTTGACCGCCATCCGGTGCGCCAGCTGGCCGTCGACCAGCACGTCCACCGGCGCGGAGTAGTCCGGGTCGCCGAACAGCGGCACCGACAACAGGCGGGCGTCCGTGCGCATGCCCACCCGAACACCCGCCGGCATCCGGGCCAACTCCGCCAGCTTCCGGGTCGGGATCCGGTCCGCCGGCAGGCGCCACGGCTGCCACCAGTCGCCCGTGCGTCGAAGTTCGACCAGTCCGTCCCAGCTCAGCTGCGAGTCGTCCGGGTCGAGCCACACCTCACGCACGTGCGGGCTGATCGAACCGGCGCGCGAACGGGTAGGCGCCCGGCAGGCGCATCGGGATCCCCACTCCGAGCATCCTGCCAGCACCCGAATGGGCGACACCAGTTACTGTGTCCGGCCGCCCGGTCGACGGACGGCCGGACGTGCCCGCTAGCGCTCCAGCTCGCCGCGGATGAACTTCTCCACGGCGTCCCGCGCCTCGGAGTCGGAGTACTGCTCCGGTGGCGACTTCATGAAATAGGAGGAGGCGGACAGGATGGGCCCGCCGATGCCGCGGTCGAGGGCGATCTTGGCGGCCCGGACGGCGTCGATGATGATGCCGGCGGAGTTGGGCGAGTCCCAGACCTCGAGCTTGTACTCGAGGTTCAGCGGCACGTCGCCGAAGGCGCGGCCCTCCAGCCGGACATAGGCCCACTTGCGGTCGTCCAGCCACTGCACGTAGTCGGACGGGCCGATGTGCACGTTGCGGGCGCCGAGGTCGCGGTCGACCTGGGAGGTCACCGACTGCGTCTTGGAGATCTTCTTCGACTCCAGCCGGTCCCGCTCCAACATGTTCTTGAAGTCCATGTTGCCGCCGACGTTGAGCTGCATGGTGCGATCGAGCAGCACGCCGCGGTCCTCGAACAGCTTGGCCAGCACCCGGTGCGTGATGGTGGCCCCGACCTGCGACTTGATGTCGTCGCCGACGATGGGCACGCCGGCCTCGGTGAACTTGGCGGCCCAGGCCGGGTCGGAGGCGATGAACACCGGCAGCGCGTTGACGAAGGCCACCCGGGCGTCGATGGCGCACTGGGCGTAGAACCGGTCGGCCTCCTCGGAGCCGACCGGCAGGTAGGAGACCAGCACGTCGACCCGGGCGTCACGCAGCGCCTTGACGACGTCGACCGGCTCCTCGTCCGACTCGTCGATCGTCTCCCGGTAGTACCGGCCCAGCCCGTCGAGGGTGTGACCGCGCTGCACGGGCACGCCGAGCGGCGGCACGTCGGCGATCTTGATGGTGTTGTTCTCGCTGGTCACGATCGCCTCGGACAGGTCGAGGCCGACCTTCTTGGCGTCCACGTCGAACGCGGCGACGAACTCCACGTCCCGCACGTGGTAGTCGCCGAACTGGACGTGCATCAGGCCGGGCACCCGCGTCCCCGGCTCGGCGTCCCGGTAGTAGTGCACCCCCTGTACCAGGGATGCGGCGCAGTTGCCGACACCCACAATGGCTACCCGCACACTCATCCGGACTCCTCCTCGGTGTGATTGGCAGTACCAGTGCCAACGCGGCGCTGCGCACGTGCTGTTCCATCGCTGGTCAGCCCGGCTTTTCACCCTCTCACGCCGGCCTGTCGGCGGCCTGTCCTTGTGGCGTGCGTGACACAGCGTGGCCGGTGCTGCCCTGAACGGCCCATTGGGGCCCGGCAGGGGACACGTACCCTGTTGCATGTGCGGACCCAGAGACAGGTGGTGGACTACGCGTTGCAGCGCCGTGCGCTGCTCGCGGAGGTCTACTCGGGCCGGGTCGGCACGATGGAGGTCTGCGACGCCAGCCCCTACCTGGTGCGGGCGGCGAAGTTCCACGGACAGCCGACGGAGACGAGCTGTCCCGTGTGCCGCAAGGAGCAGCTGACCCTGGTCTCGTGGGTCTACGGCGACGAGCTCAAGCACGTCGCCGGCTCGGCCCGCACACCGGACGAACTGGACCGGATGAGCTCCCTGTACGAGGAGTTCACCGTGTACGTCGTCGAAGTTTGCCGTACATGTAGTTGGAACCACCTGGTGCAGTCATACGTCCTGGGAACGGGCGGCTTGCGCGCACGCAAGCCGCGCCGGCGCACCGCGGCGGAGTGAACACCCTCCCTCGGGTGCGGCGTCTAGCAGTAGAGACGATGGACGAGCACGACTGGTTGCCTACCTGGTGGGTACCGATCTGGAAGGCCGTTTGGTGAGTGACGAGCGTGGTGACGAGGCCCAGTGGCCGAGCTTCGACGAATCGGAGCAGCCCGGCCGCCGGGGCGGCGGCCAGCCGGCGTGGCCCGGTGAGCAGCCGCCGACGAGTCGGGTGCCCGGTGGTCGACCGCCGGTGCCGCCCTCGCAGCAGCCGACCGCGCGGGGTCCGAACACCCCGCCGCGCGGCTACCCGGGGCAGCAGCCGCCCCGCCGCCCGATGGGCCCCGGCGGCCAGGGCGGTCCCCCGCCGCCGATGGGGCGGGGCGGACGTCCCGGTCCTGGCGGTCCCGGCCCGAACGGCATGGCCGGCCGGCCGCCCGGCCCCGGCCAGCGCGGCGGCCCGAACGCGCCGACCCAGCGCACCCCGTTCAACCAGCCGACGGACATGCTGCCGCCGGTGCACGAGGAGTTCCAGCGCGAGCCGGAGCTGATGACGCACCGCGAGCACGACCTGCCGCCGGGCGCCGGGGACTACATCGAGCCCGACGAGTACCTGGACAACGAGTACGACGAGGCCCTGCTGCGCAAGAAGCGCATCTGGCGCCGGGTCCGCCGCGGCGCGTACGTGCTGGCCGCGGTCGGCTTCGTCGGCCCGATCGTCGCGTTCATCATCACCTACTTCATGGTCGAGCCGCCGGACCCGCAGACGGTCCTGAACCAGCAGCAGACCATGACGATCTACTACGCCGACGGCAGCGTGATGGCCACGCTCGGCCCGTCCACCGGCGGCGATCGCACGATCCTGCCCATCGACAAGATCCCTCCCGTCGTGCGGCACGCGGTCGAGGCGGCCGAGGACGAGACGTTCGAGACCAACAGCGGCTTCGACATCAAGGGCATCGGCCGTGCCGTGCTGGGCCAGCTGACCGGTGGTGGCGGCGGCGGCTCCGGCATCACGCAGCAGTACGTGAAGAAGGCCACCGGCAACGAGGACCACACCTACACCCGTAAGTGGACCGAGCTGGTCAAGTCGATCAAGATGAGCCAGCAGCAGAGCAAGGACCAGATCCTCGCCGCGTACATGAACACGGTCTACTTCGGCCGCGGCGCCTACGGCATCCAGGCCGCTGCCCAGGCGTACTTCGGCGTGAACATCGACCAGGTGAACCCGTCCCAGGCCGCGTTCCTCGCCGGCTGCATCAACGTGCCGGCCTACAACGAGGACCCGAAGTGGACCAACACCCGGTGGTCCTACACGATGGGCCGGATGGTCGCCAACGGCTGGCTCAGCCAGGCCGACCGCGCCAAGTACCCCGAGCAGCCGAAGCCGATCCCGAACAGCAGTGACGACGGCGGCGCGTTGCCCGGCCCGACGGTGTTCGTGGTGCGCCAGATCCTGGCCGAGGCGGCCGACCCGGACTTCGGCATCGGCATGGACCGGCCGACGCTGCAGAAGATGGGCGCGCAGATCCACACCACCATCGACAAGAAGGCGATGGACCAGGCGGTCAAGGCCAACGAGACGGTGATGGCCAAGGACACGCCGCACAACCCGAACATCGCCTCGGCGCTGGTGTCGATCGATCCGAAGACCGGCGGCATCGTGGCCTGGTACGGCGGCCCTGACCCGAAGAAGTTCTCCTACGACATGGCGAACACGCCGAACCAGCCGGGTTCGTCGTTCAAGCCGTACGTGTTCCTGGCGGGCATGCGGGCCAACTCCCAGATCGGCATCAACTCGCTTTACGACGGGCACAGCCCGCAGACCATCGCCGGCCAGGTCATCAACAACTCCGACGGCGAGGAGTGCCCGCAGAACCCCTGCTCGGTCAAGCAGGCGATGACGCTGTCGATCAACACGGTCTTCTACAAGATGGCCGATGACATCGGCGCGACGACCGTCCGGCAGGCGGCGCTGGACGCCGGCATCGCGCCGAAGCAGACGATCGCCGGCAACACGCAGCCCGCGCTGCTGCCGCCGGGCGGCAGCCAGCCGGCCGACGGTATCGCGCTGGGCCAGTACGAGGTTCGGCCGCGGGACATGGCCCAGGGCTACGCCACGCTGGCCAACGGCGGCATGTACATCCCGTCGCACTTCATCACGTCCATCCAGGACAGCACCGGTGGCACGCCGTACGACTCCAAGGCGAACCCGAAGCTGACACCGACGCAGGCGTTCGACAAGACGGACTCGGTGAAGAACGCCCAGCTCGCCCGCAACGTCACGGAGTCGATGCTGGACGTGGCCAAGAGCTCCTGCGCCGACCCGGCCCACACGACGTGTGCCAACGTCGGGACCCGGCCGTTGGCCGCGAAGACCGGCACCGCGCAGTACGAGAAGACCAAGCACAACGCGAACGCCTGGATGGTCGGCTACACGCCGCAGGTCGTGACCGCGGTGTGGGTCGGCAACAACAACGGTGTCGCGCCGATCTACGGCTTCTACAACAACAAGATCGGTCCGTCGCAGAACTACGACATCTACGGCCGTGAGGAGCCGGCGTACATCTGGAAGATGTACATGGCCGACTACCTGCAGGGTAAGCCGGTCGAGCAGTTCCCGGCGTTCAAGGACCTGGGCGGCAAGGGCAACTTCAGCGGCATCACGACGACGACCCAGCCGACCGTGACGACCACGACCGGCGCGACCACGACGACGACCACGACGGACACGGACGGTGAGTCGCCGACGTCGACCAAGCACACCAAGCCGACGAATCCGTGTGACTTCTTCAACTGCCCGACCACCGAAACCACGACCACGACAAAGGGTGGCGGCGGCGGAGTCGGTCCAGGCGGCGGAGGGGGATTCCCTGGCGGCGGCTGAGCAACTACTCCGCCACGGTCGGCGTCTGACCTGATGTGGCGGAGCAGGGGGACAGCAAGAAGAAGTGGGATTGGCGGCGGATCCGGCGCACGTGCTACGCGCTGGTGTCCGCCGCCTTTCTCGTGCCCGTGGTCGCGTTCGTGATCACCTATTTCGTGGTCGACGTGCCCGACCCGGACGCCATCGCCGCGCAGGAGACGCAGACGGTCTCGCTGTACTACGCCGACGGCTCGAAGATGGTGGACATCGCGCCCGGCGGCATCCGGTCGAAGATCAGCTACGACCAGATCCCGGATGTGGTCAAGCACGCGGTGTTCGCGGCCGAGGACGCCACCTTCGAGGAGAACGCCGGCTTCGACATCAAGTCCATCGTGCGGGCGGTGTGGATCCAACTGTCCGGCGGGCACAGCGGCGGCTCCGGCATCACCCAGCAGTACGTCAAGCAGGCCACCGGCGACGACGCCCCGAACCTCGGGCGCAAGTGGGTGGAGCTGGTGTCGGCGTTCAAGATGAACAACGAGCGGTCCAAAGAGGACATTCTCACCGCCTACCTGAACACCGTCTACTTCGGACGGGGCGCGTACGGCATCAGGGCCGGCGCGCAGGCGTACTTCGGCAAGGACCTCAACCAGCTCGACGCCTCCGAGGCCGCGCAGCTGGCCGGCATGATCCAGGGGCCGAGCAAGAGCGAGGACGCGACCTACCGGGCGTGGCGCTGGACCAACGTGATCAAGCAGATGGTCGACAAGGGCTGGCTCTCCGCGAGCGACCGGGCCCGCTACGCGGCTCCGCCCGCGCTGATCGACCGCGACAAGGCGCGGCCGACGACGCTGTCCGGGCCGCGACAGGCGATCCAGGACCAGGTGCTCGACGAGCTCGCCCAGCAACCGTTCGGGCTGACCGAGGACCAGGCCGAGCGCCAGGGCGTGAAGATCTACACGACCATCGATCCCAAGGCGCAGGATGCGGCCGAGCAGGCGGTCAACTCGGTGATGAACGGGCAGCCGCGTTCGCTGCGGCAGGCGCTGGTGGCCGTGAACCCGAAGACCGGTGGCATCACCGCCTACTGGGGCAACTCCGGACCCGGCACCACCGACAACGCGCAGACCCTGCAGCAGCCGGGCACCGCCTTCCAGCCGTTCGACCTGGTCGCCGCGCTGCAGCAGGGCATCGGCACGAGTTCGGTGTTCAACTCCGCCTCCCCGCAGACGTTCGACGCGCGGCAGATCGCCAACGCCGAGGACCACTACCCGTGCAAGGGGTCGTGCACGCTGGCCCAGGCGCTCCAGTACTCGATCAGCACGGAGTTCGCGAACCTCGTCTACAACCGGGTCAGCACCAAGGCGGTCGCCGATGCCGCCCACCAGGCTGGTGTGCCCGACCAGGTGGACGGCACGAAGCTGCTGGTCGGGGAGAACGGCGGCAATCCGGACATCAGCATCGCCAACGGCGGCGGCTCCACCCAGGTGCGCCCGATCGACCTGGCCGCCGCGTACGCCACGCTCGCCGCCGACGGCCAGCACCGGTCGCCGCACTTCATCAGCAAGATCACCTTCGGCGACGGCCGCAGCTTCGACCGTCCCGACGACGCGGCCGCCGCGTTCGGGCCGAACAGCCAGCAGATCGCCGACTCCGTCACCGCGGCCCTGGCCGGCGGCGCCCAGCAGAACGGGCTCGGCCTGAACGGACCGTGGCCGACCGCGGTGAAGACCGGTGTCCAGCCGTTCGACGGCGCCGACAACGCCAAGGCCTGGACCGTCGGCTACACCCGCTCGCTCGCCGCCTCGGTCTATGTCGGCTCCGACCGGTACGAGGCGATCCGCGACAAGGACGGCAATCCGATCAGCGGCAACGGCCTGCCCGGCAAGATCTGGCAAGCGTTCATGAACGGCTACCTCAAGGCTTCCAACGCTCCGGCCGAGGCCTTCCCACCGGGCGCTTCGGACCTTCCGCACACACCGACGACCCGCTGATGAGGACGCTGACCACGCGCACACGTGGGTGCCCGTAGCATGCCCCGAGTGTCAGGTGAACCGGATGGGAACGAGTCCGTGCAGCCGACCGGCACCTCCCTGCTGGAGGACACCGAGTCGCTGGGGCCGGACGAGCGTGTCGCGCCCACCTGGACGGAGTCGCTGGTCAGGTCGCTGAGCCGGCCGTTCGGCGGGCCGCTCGGCCGGCACGCGTCGGTGGGGCGGCAGTGGTTCTGGACGGCGACGCGGGTGATCCTGCTGCTGGCGGTGGTGGTGCTGGCGCTGGGCTGGCTGCAGAAGTCGCCGTGCATCCAGACCGTCAAGGACGACAAGGGCGTGCTGCAGCTGGACTGGAGCGGCAACCGCCAGTACGTGGCGATGTGCTACTCGGACGTGGTGCCGCTGTACACGGCGGAGCGGCTGGACCAGCCGGGCACGTTCCCGTACCGCACGTCGTGGATCGACGGCGAGGGCACGCCGCAGGCGCACATCCGGTACATGGAGTACCCGGTGCTGACGGGCCTGTTCCAGTGGTTCAACGCGAAGCTGGCGCAGGGCTACATCTCGATCGCCTCGAGCGGCATCCTGCCGTTCACCATGACGGTGGTCGCCTACTTCGACTTCATCGCCTTCTTCCTGTCACTGGCCTGGCTGGTGGTGGTGTGGTCGGTGATGCGAATAGCGCGCCGGCGGATGTGGGACGCGGCGCTGGTGGCGGTGTCGCCGCTGGTCATCGTGCAGGCGTTCACCAACTTCGACACGCTGGCGGTCGCGTTCGCCACGGCGGCGCTGCTGGCCTGGGCGCGGAAGAAGCCGATCCTGGCGGGCATCCTGCTGGGCCTCGGTGGGGCGGCGAAGCTGTATCCGCTGTTCCTGCTCGGACCGCTGCTCCTGCTGTGTTGGCGCGGCGGCCGGATGAAGCAGGGCCTGACGACGACGGTGTCGGCGCTGGCCATGTGGGCGGCGGTGAACGCGCCGATCTATCTGCTGTACCGGCCGGGCTGGTGGGAGTTCTTCCGCCTGAACACCGAGCGCGGCGTCGACCCGGACACGCTCTACAACGTCGTCGAGTACTTCACGGGCTGGCTCGGCTTCGACGGCCCGCTGGCGCAGAACCAGGTGCCGACGATCCTGAACACGGTCAGCGCGGTCCTGTTCCTGCTGTGCTGCGCGGGCATCGCGTGGGTGACGATGTCGGCGCCGATGCGGCCCCGGCTGGCCCAGGTGTGTCTGCTGGTGGTGGCGGCGTTCCTGCTGACGAACAAGGTGTGGAGCCCGCAGTACTCGCTGTGGCTGGTGCCGCTGGCGGTGCTGGCGATCCCGCGCTGGAAGCCGCTGCTGGCGTGGATGACGATCGACGCCCTGGTGTGGGTGCCGCGCATGTTCTTCTACCTGGGCACGGACAAGAAGGGCCTGCCGGCGGGGCCGTTCCTCACCTTCGTCGTGGCACGGGACCTGGCCGTGATCGGCCTGTGCATCCTGGTGATCCGGGAGATCTACCGGCCGGAGCTGGACCTGGTGCGACGGACCGGCGACGACGACCCGATGGGCGGCTTCCTCGACGGCGCCGCCGACAGGTTCACGTTCCGCCGGCGTCAGCGCTTGATGACGGCGTCGGTGAGCTGACCGGCGCCGACCGGGTCGAGTACCCGGTGCAACGCGCCGAGGAAGTTGTCGGTGCGCAGCCACCACGTGTACAGCAGCACGGTCGTGACCAGGCCTGCGAGCAGCGGCGTCTGGTCCCAGACCGCCATGCCCACGGCCAGGCCGACCAGGACCGCGACCTCGCCGGTGAACAGCCGGGCGAAGAACATCGACCGGGCCAGCTCGACCACCGCCTTGCGGTCGGGCCGCTTCGCCGGCGCCTTGCGCTGGTCGAGCACGCCGACCACATACGCGCCGAGCGCGCCGATCACGGGCGGGATCAGCGCGTACGGGGTCAGCGTCACGGGCGCGGACGGCAGCACGATCACCAGCCCGACCACGACGAACAGCACGCACGGCCAGAACACGGACAGGGCCAGCCGCCGGAACGCGCCGAACGCCGAGGTACTCGGTTGGAACATGCCGAGATCCTCGCACCCGGCGTCACCACGGACGCGGTCGCCCAGCTGTGGCCACATTCGCCTGGCGAATGTGGCCGCAGTAAGTATCAACATCATGAACGTCGGTATTCGAGAACTACGCGACGGGCTGAGCCGATACCTGGCTGAGGTCCGCAGGGGACACACGCTCACCGTCACCGATCGCGGCAGGCCTATCGCTCTGATCATGCCGGTCCAGCAGCCGACGACGCTGAATCAGTTGATCGCCGATGGAGTCGTCCGGCCCTGCGGTCACGTCGGCGGAACACCATGACCACCGCCGACACCAACGCGGCGCTCGGCTGAGCGAGCGCCGCATGCGGTGCAGTCAGAGCGAGTTGAGGTCGACGGCGTTGGCCATGGCCTGGTAGCCGGCATCGCCGGGGTGCAGGTGGTCGCCGCAGTCGTAGGCGGGCAGCATCCGCTGCGGGTCGGCGGGATCGCGGGTGACCTGGTCGAAGTCGACGACGGTGTCGTAGGCGTGGCTGGTGCGGATCCACTGGTTGACGGCCTGCCGCACGGTCTCCAACTGCTCGGTCCACACACTCCAGCCCTTGAACGGCAGGATGGTCGAAGCGATGGTGCGGATGCCCTTGGCGTGCGCCCGCTGGGCGATGTCCTGCAGCGCGCCCTCGATCTTGGTGGGGTCGAGCTGGTGCGGGTCCTGCTGGATGTCGTTCACGCCGAGCAGCACGATCATGCTGTGCACGTTGGTGCGGGACAGCACGTCCTCGTCGAGTCGCTTCACCGCGGCCTCGCCGCCGGCGCCGCCGTCGAGCAGCAGCCGGTTGGCGCTGATGCCGGCGTCGTCCACGCCGTAGCGCTGCCCGAGCCGCTCGGACAGGTAGTTGGGCCAGCGATGGTTGGCGTTGGGCGTGGAACCGTAGCCGTCGGTGATGGAGTCGCCGAGCGTGACGACGGTGCCCTTCGACGACGAGTTGAGCACGTCAACGCCGGTCACGTAGTGCCACACGGAGGTGGTCTCGGTGAAGGCGGTGCCCCACGTGTCGGCAGTGTGATCGCCGTTGCGAGTGAAGAACGACGTCTGCATGGCCAGCGGGTGGTACGTGACGGGCCCGGACGGGGTCGGCACGAAGGTCGTGACCAGCAGGTTGGAGTTGGACGGCACCCGCAGCGGCACGGGGTCGCTGACGATGTCGGCGCCGGCGGCGACGGTGGTGGACACGGCTCCGTGGAACTTCACGGTGACCAGGGACGCGGCGTCGGCGGTGCCGACACGGGCCTGCACGCCGACGGTGACGTGCCCGAACGTGACGGGCGAGGTCCCGTAGCGGTTGCTGAGCCTGATCCGGGCCTGGCTGCCGCCGACGCTGGTGTGCACGACGTTGCGGATCGAGTAGTTGGGATAGCCGTTGGTGGTGCCGTCGACGCCGCTGGCCGGCGCGGCCTCCCAGCTCCCCACCCAGGTCGCGGTGGCGGCATTGTCTAAAGGTCCCGCGGCGGCGAGGCCGGATGTGACCCCGAGTGCGAGCACGGCAACTAGGGCGATATGTCCGAATCGGGTTCGCATGGCACGCTCTCCCCTCCGCGGCGGCGGATCTCCACCTTCACTCCGGGACGCCGATCCCGGGTATCGCCCACTGGGGTGGTGCTGATCACAACCAGCCCGGCGACGACCAGTTCCGCGGCGAACACCCACTGGTTCAGGAACGTCTGCTTGTTGACCAGGTCGAACGCCGCCAACACGACGCCGGCACCGAGCAGGAACCCCGTTCGCGACCGCACGACCAGCCAGTAGGCCAGCATCAGCACGGCCACCACGACCAGGGTGCCCAGTGGCGCCGGAATCAATTGGTACGCCGACACCGACCGGTCCTGCAGGGGCGTGAGCAGGTAGAAGTCGGCGGTGCAGGCCCGGAACCGGCCGGGATCGACGATCACCCAGGGCAGGCAGACGACGGCGGCAGCGCCGAATGTGGCCAGCACCCGCCGCCAACCGAACCGGGGCCAGAACGCCAGCAGCGGCACCAGCACGACCAGGTGCTGCTTGGTCGCCAACGCCAGGGCGACGGGCACGATCGCCCAGTTCGCGTGGCCCCGCTCGATCAGCACGTAGCCGGCGACCAGCCCGAGCAGCAGCAACGGCTCGGTCCACGACTGCTGCACCACGTACAAGGTCCCGGGCAGCACGCCGACCAGCAGCGCGAGCGGCCAGCGCCGGGTGTGCCAGCCGAGCAGGGCGCACGCGCCGAGCAGATACCCCGTCTCAAGCCACCGCACGTCGCCGAACAGCCATTGCGCGGGGGCGGTGAGCAGGAAGGTCGCCGGCAGGTAGTTGAAGCAGTTGTCGGTCTGCCCGGCCGGCACGTCGGGGAAGTGCATCTCGTACGGATTGAGCCCGCGCAGCAACCCGCCGGCCGAGTCCCGCAGGATGACCCACACGTCGATCAGCGGCCGTCCACCCAGGATGACCAGCGCGTATCCGGCGGCGAGCACGATCAGCCCGACCCACCACCACCGCGCCGGCAGCCAAGGCAGCACGGCCACCACCACAGCGGTCACGGCCCCGACGGCGATGCCGACGCTCAGCCACGGCGTCGTGACGACGTTCTCCACCGGTGGCTTCAGCAGCAGCGCCACCAGCGACAACACGCCAGCAACACTGATCGCCCACCGCGGCACGCCACCGCCCGGTAGGAAAGCCAGCAGCACCACGACAAGCGCCGCCAGGGCCAGCACGGCGTTGAGGTCGAAGCTCAGGTGCGTGACGGCGAGGAACGCCACCAGCACGGCGCCGAGCAGCACGACCGGGCCCCGCTCACGTGACAGCCACACTGGTCCGCTCCGTCTTCAGGAACACCACGAACAGCGAGGCGAGCAGCGCGGCCCGCCCCCACACGCCGGCGACGACGGCCTGCGCGGCCACATTGTTGTAGATGTCGTCGGGCAGCCGGTTCTCGATCGCGTAGTACCACCGGAACACGCCCAGGTAGAGCACGACGTCGACGGCGAAGTAGCCCGCGACCCAACCCCAGTGCACCGGCAGCAGCACCAGGAACGGCAGCAGCCACAGCGTGTACTGCGGCGAATCAACCTTGTACAGCAACAGGAATCCGCACAGCATCGCGCCGGACACCTGCAGCAGCGGGAAGTCGGTGCTGTTGCCGCGCGTTCCGTGCGGAGCGAGGTCGCAGCGACGCCGCCAGCCGACCGCCAGCGCGACCGCGAACGACGCCAGGATCAACACCGGCGACAGCACACCGACCACCGACTGGAACACGGTGTTGGCCGGGTCGGACAGCGGCCGGAACCACCAGAACCAGATCGAGTTGGCGGTGATGTCGACCGGCCTGATCACCTGGAACGTGAGCGACGCGGCCCAACCCTGCGGCCCCACAAGGACAAACGGCAGGTTCACCAGCACGGCGACCACGGCCGAGACCAGGACCACCCGTACCGCGTCGAGCGAGCCGCGCCGGCGGAGCACATGAAACGCCAGCGGCAGCACGAAGATCGCCGGATAGAACTTGAACGCGAAGCCCAGGCCCAGCAGCGCCGCGGCGACCAGCGGCCGGTCCTTGCGCAGCACGCAGTAGAAGGCGGCGACCGAACAGGCCACCGCCGGCAGATCCCAGTTGTGAAAGGCGTACAGCACGAGCGGCGGGCCCAAGGCCCACACCAGCGCCCGCCACCGCGCCAGCTTGCCCAACAGGAAGCCGGTGAGCAGGCCGAACGGGGCCAGCAGCAGCGCCGAGAAGAAGAGGTACTGCCCGTCGTTGTCGGCGAACCACGCGCCGGCCCACATCAGCAGCCCGGTCAGCACCGGGTACTCGACCGCGCCGCCGGTCAGCTCGCCGTACGAGTCGATGCCGCCGTCGACGTACGGGAAGACGTGCCGGTCGACCTGCCGGCCCAGCCACAGGTGCTGGATGTCGGAGTAGCAGACGTCCCGATACCGGCGCACCTGATAGGACGGTGTGGTCCGGCCCTGGGCGTCGTAGGTCGGCCCGGTGCACCGGGCCTTGTTCGCGTACCCGAGCACCAGGGTGCAGCCGCACAGCAGGACCAGCAGCGCCAGTCCGGCCGCTCTCACCCGCCGAGCTTGGCGCGCAGGAACTCGATGTCGGCGGCCTGGCCCTCGTCCGGGGTCTCGACCACGGCCGGCGCCTGCGCGGCGGCCAGCACCGCGACCAGCTGCTCCGGCTCGATCGTGCCGTCGGCGATGTTGGCGTGCCGGTCCCGGGCCGAGTTGAACTCGTCGCGCGAGCTGTTCAGGTGCACGAGGTCGATGCGACCGGTGATGGCCTTGACCCGCTCCACGATGCCGACCAGGTCCTCGCCCGCCGCGAAGGCGTGGCAGGTGTCCAGGCAGAAACCCGCGCCGAAGTCGCCGACCGCGTCCCACAGCCGGGCCAGCGTGTCGAAGCGGCGGGCCATGGCGTTGTCGCCGCCGGCGGTGTTCTCGATCAGGATCGGCACGTCGAAGCCGCCCGCCTCGGCCTGCCGCTCGAACAGCTTGCGCCAGTTCTCGAAGCCGGCGTCGGCCTCCTCGCCCTTGGTCACGTGGCCGCCGTGCACGACCAGGCCCTTGGCGCCGACCTTCTTGGCCGCCGTGGCGTGCTGCTGGACCAGCTTGCGGGACGGGATCCGGATCCGGTTGTTGGTCGACGCCACATTGATGATGTACGGCGAGTGCACGAACACCGTCAGGTCCGAGGCCAGCAGCTCGTCGGTCTGCGGATGCGGCTTCGGCGCCTTCCAGCCCTGCGGGTCGGCCAGGAAGAACTGCACGACCTCGGCGCCGCGCTCCTGCGCGGCGCCGATCGGGTCGTCGTCGCGGACATGGGCTCCGATGCGCATGACCAGCAGGGTAGTCCAAGATCGAACACGAATTGGGTATGGCATCGCGTCACCGATTGGACGTACCGTCGTTCTTCTATTTGAAAGTTACCGACGGGTCACTGGCTGGACGGGGTGGGCATGCGAGGGCGAATCGGCACGCTGGCGACGGCAGCGACGCTCGTGCTCGCCACCAGTTCGCTCGGTCTCGCCGCGACGGCCGGCACCGCCGACGCCGCCGCGACCCCCATCGTCATCGGCAGCTGCGCGACGTCCGTGCAGGGTGAGCCCGGCCAGCCCGTGTCGCTCAGCCCCGGCGCGGTCGTGCAGCCCATCACCAACGTGCTCAACGCCATCCCGCTGCTCGGCCCGCCGCTGGCGCAGCCGTTCCAGAAGGCGTTCACCGCACTGCCGCCGATCCCGATCGGCGCGCTGCCCACCGGCAGCGGCTACATCAGCGGCGGCACCATCGCCAGCCAGGTCGTCGCCCAGCTCAAGAACATCCCGCTGCTCGGCCCGGTCATCGGGCTGCTCGTCGGCGGCGTGCAGCAGGCGCTGACCGCCGGCTGCGGCGTGGCCGTGCAGGGCGTGAACACGGCCGTCGCACCGATCCAGACCGGCACCTCGCAGCTCCCCGGCAACGGCGGCGGCTCCACCGGGGGCACCGGTGGCGGCGGCGGGACCACGGGTGGCGGCTCGACCGGTGGCACGGGTGGCACCGGCGGCGGTTCGACCGGCGGAGGCACCACCACCGGAGGCTCCGGCGGTGGCGGCAGCGTGAACTTCCCCACGTCTGGCGGCGTGACCAACGGCGGCGTGCAGCTCTACCAGTTCAACGGCAGCGGCAGCTACGACTACGGCCGGGTGCCGCTGTTCTCGTACACCAACCTGCCGTTCGCGGTGCCCGGCGACTTCGCCCCGTCGCCCGGCGTGCTCTACGGCGGCAACGTCTCCGGCTACGCCCCGCAGGTCGGCACCCTCAGCGGCATCAGCTCGTCGGCCGACGGCGTGCAGACCGCCGGCCGCGCGCAGGCGCTGCCCGGCAGCGGCTCGGGCACCGGCGTGGCCGCGCCGGTGCTGATCGCCGTGCTCGCGCTGGCCGGCGTGACGGCGGCGCTGGTGCGCACCTGGGTGCTGCGCCGAGTGGCCGCGATCTGACGCGATTTCGGCCGACCGGACCCCGGCTGTTACCCTCTTCGGGTTGCTGACGCAACAGGCCCTCCTGCCACGGAACGACCGTGGCCGCGCCAGTCCACAGGAGGTGAGTGGTCTTCATGCGTCATTACGAAGTGATGGTCATCCTGGACCCCAGTCTCGACGAGCGCACCGTCGCTCCGACCCTGGACACCTTTCTCAACGTGATCCGCACGTCCGGCGGCAACGTGGAGAAGGTCGACGTCTGGGGCCGTCGCCGGCTCTCGTACGAGATCAAGAAGCAGCCCGAGGGCATCTACGCCCTGCTCGACGTGAACGCCGAGCCGGCCGCGGTCAAGGAGCTGGACCGCCAGCTGTCCCTCCAGGACACGGTGCTGCGCACCAAGGTCCTGCGCCGCGACGCCGCCAGGGGCTGATCCCATGGCGGGCGAGACGACGATCACCGTGGTCGGGAACCTGACCGCCGATCCTGAGCTCCGCTTCACCCCGTCCGGCGCCGCCGTCGCGAGCTTCACGGTCGCGTCCACGCCGCGCACCCTCGACCGGCAGTCCGGCGAGTGGAAGGACGGCGACGCGCTGTTCATGCGCTGCAACATCTGGCGCCAGGCCGCCGAGAACGTCGCCGAGTCCCTGACCAGGGGCGCGCGCGTGATCGTGACCGGCCGGCTGCGCCAGCGGTCCTACGAGACCAAGGAAGGCGAGAAGCGCACCGTCGTGGAGCTCGAGGTCGACGAGGTCGGCCCGTCGCTGCGGTACGCCAACGCCAAGGTCAACAAGGTCCAGCGCGCAGGTGGCGGTGGCGGCGGCGGTGGGTTCGGCGGCGGTGGCGGCAGCGCCCCGGTCGACGACCCGTGGGGTTCCGCGCCCCCGGCGAGCTCCGGCGGTTTCGCCGACGAGCCGCCGTTCTAGATCGCGGCCCACAGACCTCATTCACGGAGAAAAGTTTCCAGGAGAAGACCCCATGGCGAAGCCGCCTGTGCGCAAGCCCAAGAAGAAGGTTTGCGTTTTCTGCAAGGACTCCAGCAGCGCGAACCTGATCGACTACAAGGACACCACGCTGCTGCGCAAGTACATCTCCGACCGCGGCAAGATCCGCGCGCGTCGGGTCACCGGCAACTGCTCGCAGCACCAGCGGGACATCGCCATCGCGGTGAAGAACTCGCGCGAGATGGCGCTGCTGCCCTACACCTCGACCGCTCGCTGACGAAAGGGGAGTGCACCGATGAAGCTCATCCTCACCACCGATGTCAGCGGTCTCGGCGGCCCCGGCGACCTGGTCGAGGTCAAGGACGGCTACGGGCGTAACTACCTGCTGCCCCGCGGCTTCGCGATCCTCGCGACCCGCGGCGCGCAGAAGCAGGTGGCCACGATCCGCCGGGCCCAGGAGACGCGCCGGGTGCGCGACCTGGACCACGCCAAGGAGATCAAGGCCGCGATCGACAACCTCGGCCCGATCACGCTGACCGCGAAGGCCGCCGCCAACGCGAAGAAGCTGTTCGGCTCGGTCACCTCCGCCGACATCGTCGCCGCCGTGAAGTCCGCGGGCGGCCCGGTGCTCGACAAGCGGACCGTGGACACCGCCGGTCACATCAAGACCACCGGCAAGCACACGGTCAACGTCCGGCTGCACCCGGACGTGACGGTGGCGCTGACCCTTTCGGTCGTGCCCACCGCCTGATTCACACGGAAGCTCCGCCCGGGTCGCCTCGGGCGGAGCTTTCGCTCGTTTGCAGCAGCGTCGACTCGAACGGCTGTGGACAGCCCCGGCGCACCCGCCGGGCGCGACACGCCGAAGAACCGGTCGAACGCGACACGCCGTGTCGGCGCGGGGTGAGTTTTTCCACAACTTACCCACAGCCTCTGACCTGCGGTTCCGCGCGTACCCCCTGCGGTTGTCCACAACCTGTCCCCAGCCGTCCGCCGGCCTGTGCCCCCATGCCGCGCGGCCGTCCACAAGTTGTCCACAGCTGCGTGCACAGGCTGGTTTGCCTGCTCCGGACGGGGGACCTAGCGTGCGGGCCCGGAACTGTCAGGGGTGCCGGGTACAACGAGCACGACAACCTTCGACTTGGGGAGTTCGCGGTGGCGTTGGTGGACGACCGTGGCATGGGCGAGCCCGGCTTCGAACGGCAACCACCACAGGACCTCGCCGCCGAGCAGTCGGTGCTCGGCGGCATGCTGCTGAGCAAGGACGCCATCGCCGACGTCGTCGAGGTGCTCAGCCCCAACGACTTCTACCGGCCCGCGCACCAGGCCGTGTACGACTGCGTGCTCGACCTCTACGGCCGGGGCGAGCCCGCCGACCCCATCACCGTCTCCGCCGAGCTCGAGCGCCGCGGCGAGCTGCTGCGCGTCGGCGGCGCGCCGTACCTGCACACCCTGATCGCCACCGTGCCGACCGCGGCCAACGCCAGCTACTACGCCGAGATCGTGGCGGAGAAGGCCGTGCTGCGCCGGCTCGTCGAGGCTGGCACCCGCATCGTGCAGCTCGGCTACAACGGCGCCGACGGGGCCGACGTCGACGAGGTGGTCGACCGCGCCCAGGCCGCCATCTACGAGGTCACCGAGCGCCGCACGTCCGAGGACTACTCGGTGCTGGAGGACATGCTCCAGCCGACCATGGACGAGATCGACGCCATCGCCTCCCGCGGCGGCCAGTCCCTGGGCATCCCCACCGGCTTCACCGACCTGGACGCCGTCACCAACGGCCTGCACCCCGGCCAGATGATCATCGTCGCGGCTCGGCCGGGTGTTGGCAAATCGACCTTGGGACTGGATTTCGCCCGGTCGTGCTCGATTCGGCACGGGTTGACCAGCTGCATCTTCTCGCTGGAAATGAGCAAGACGGAAATCGTCATGCGCATGCTCTCGGCCGAGGCGAAGATTCGGCTGGGGGACATGCGCGGTGGGCGGATGACCGACGACGACTGGACGCGGCTGGCGCGGCGGATGAGCGAGATCAGCGAGGCGCCGCTGTTCGTGGACGACTCGCCGAACCTGACGATGATGGAGATCCGGGCCAAGGCCCGGCGGCTCAAGCAGCGCAACGACCTCAAGCTGATCGTGGTGGACTACCTCCAGCTGATGACCTCGGGCAAGCGGACCGAGTCCCGGCAGCAGGAAGTGTCGGAGTTCTCCCGAAACCTGAAGCTGATGGCCAAGGAGCTGGAGGTGCCGGTGATCGCCATCAGTCAGCTGAACCGTGGTCCCGAGCAGCGCACCGACAAGCGGCCAATGCTGTCCGACCTGCGTGAGTCCGGCTCGCTGGAGCAGGACGCGGACGCGGTGATCCTGATCAACCGGCCGGACGCCTGGGAGCGGGACGACCCGCGGGCCGGCGAGGCGGACCTGATCCTGGCCAAGCACCGTGCCGGCCCGACCGCGACGATCACGGTGGCCCACCAGCTGCACTACAGCCGCTTCGCCGACCTGGCCCAGGGCTGAGCCACGATGGCACCACCGTGGCGACCACCATGGCACACGGTGGTGCCATCACCGGCAGCGCCCTGACCTGCCGAAAAGCGACTAGACCGCCACAACACATCCATCAGCGGTGCCACTCTGGTGCCAAATTGAGCCAAGATGGCTTGCGGTGGTGCCAAGCGTGTGCCATAGTGGTGCCATGGATCTCACCACGTACGTCAGCAACCTCGGACGCGAGTTCGCGACCCTGGCCGAGGCCAACGGCGAGGAGGCTCGTGCGTTGGTGGAGCGCCTGACCGGGTCGCTCGAATCGGCGATCCGGATGACCCTGCTGGAGGCGCTGTCGGCCGCCAGCGACGAGATCACCAGCGACCTGGCGCCCGGCTCGGTCGAGCTGCGCCTGCGCGGGCGGGACCCGCAGTTCGTCGTGTCCCTGCCGCCCACGGAGCGGCCCGCGGACACCGCCGGGCAGGAGCCCGCGGAGATCGGCGCGCCCGAGGGGAGCGTGCCGATCTCCGAGGACGGTCCCAGCTCACGGATCAACGTCCGGCTGCCGGAGGCGCTCAAGGCGGCGATCGAGGAGGCCGCCGCCAAGGAGGGCCGCTCGGTCAACGCCTGGCTGGTCCGGGCCGCGGCGGCGGGCCTGCAGCGGGCCGACCGCGAGCGTCGGCCGGAGCCGCGGGCCACCGCCAGCCGGAGCACGAACCGGCTTACCGGCTGGGTTCGCTGACACCGCACCGCATTTCACCCACACGTCTCTGACCTGCGGAGACGGTTCATCTACACCCTTCGAGGGGACAGCCATGCCTACTTTCGCCACGCCCGAGCCCATCTCCGTCACCGTCGAACTCAGCGTCGGCAACGTCCAGGTCGTCGCCGGCGACCGCACCGACACCGTCGTCGACGTGCGGCCGAGCACGCCGTCGGACAAGTCGGATGTGGAGGCCGCGCAGCGCGTCCGGGTCGACTACGCCAACGGCGCGCTCCAGGTGATCGGGCCGAAGGGCCGGATGTTCGACTTCTCCAACAAGACCCGGTCCGTCGACGTGACCATCGAGCTGCCGGCCGGCTCCAGCGTGCACGGCGAGGTCTCGGTGGGCGACCTGCACGGCACGGGTCGGCTCGGCCGCTGCGAGTTCAAGACCTCGGCCGGCAATGTTCGGCTGGAGCGCACCGGCGCGCTGGTCCTGCGCACCTCGACCGGGCACATTACCGCCGGCGACGTCGCGGGCAACGCCGAGGTCCACACCAGCTCAGGCAGGGTCCGGATCGGCGCGGTCGAGGGGTCGCTGGAGGTCAAGAACTCCAACGGCGACACCGAGATCGGCGCGGCCGACGGCGATGTCCGGGTGCGCGCGTCCAACGGCGCCATCACCATCGAGCGGGCCGGCGGCAGCGTCGACGCGAAGACCTCCAACGGCAGTATCCGCCTCGGCGAGGTCGCTCGCGGTTCCATCTCGCTCAGCACGGCCATGGGCGACGTGGAGGTCGGCATCGCCGCCGGCACCGCCGCGTGGCTGGACGTGAACACGTCCTTCGGCCAGGTGCGCAACGAGCTCGACGACGCCGTCCGGCCCGAGGACTCGGACGAGACCGTCGAGGTGCGGGCCAACACCTCCTTCGGCGCCATCACCATCCACCGCGCCTGAGATCCACCGAACCCAGAGATCCTGAGGGGGACTCATGTCGGCAATCTCCGTCACCGGTTTACGGAAGTCCTACGGCGACCATGTCGTGCTGGACGGCCTGGACCTGACCGTGCCGCGCGGCACTGTCTTCTCCCTGCTCGGCGCGAACGGCGCCGGCAAGACCACCACCGTCCGGATTCTGTCCACGTTGATCAACGCGGACGCCGGCGAGGCCCGGATCGACGGCCACGACCTGACCCGCGAGGCGGACGCGGTACGCGCCGCGATCGGCGTCACCGGCCAGTTCTCGGCGGTGGACAGCCTGCTGACCGGCGAGGAGAACCTGCTGCTGATGGCGGACCTGCACCACCTGGCCCGCCGCGACGGCAAGCGGCGCGCCGCCGAACTGCTGGAGCAGTTCGACCTGGTGGACGCGGCCCGCAAGCCGGCGTCGACCTACTCCGGTGGCATGCGCCGCCGGCTCGACCTGGCGATGACGCTGGTCGGCAGCCCGCGGGTGATCTTCCTCGACGAGCCGACCACCGGCCTGGACCCGCGCAGCCGTCGCACCATGTGGCAGATCGTGCGGGACCTGGTCGCCGGCGGCGTCACGATCTTCCTGACCACGCAGTACCTGGAGGAGGCCGACGAGCTGGCCGACCGGATCGCCGTGCTGGACAACGGAAAACTCGTCGCCGAGGGAACCGCGGACGAGTTGAAGCGCCGCATTCCCGGCGGGCACATCCGGCTGCGGTTCGCCGACCCGGGCGGCCTCGACTCGGCCATGGGCCTGCTGGGCGATGCCACCCGTGACGGCGACGCGTTGGCGCTGCGGGTGCCGAGCGACGGCAGTCTCCGCTCGCTCAAGACGCTCATCGATCGGCTGGACGACCGGGCCGTGGAGGTCGAGGAGCTGTCCGTGCACACGACCGATCTCGATGACGTCTTCCTGGCCCTGACCGGCAACGCCAAGAACGAGAAGGTGGCCATCCGATGAGCACGCTCGCCCCACCCGCCCAGCGGTTCCATCCACTGCGCGATTCGCTGACGATGTTGCGCCGCAACCTCAAGCACATGATCCGGTACCCGTCGCTGACGGTGATGCTGATCGGGATGCCGGTCGTCTTCCTGCTGCTGTTCGTCTACGTCTTCGGTGGCACGCTGGGCGCGGGCCTCGGCGGGGACCGGTCGGCGTACGTCGACTACGTCGCGCCGGCGATCATCTTCATGACCATCACCTCGGTGGTGCAGGGGACCGCGATCTCCATCGCGATGGACATGACCGAGGGTGTGATCGCCCGCTTCCGCACCATGCACATCGCCCGCGTCTCGGTGCTGACCGGGCACGTGCTCGGCAGCCTGATCCAGGCGGTGCTCTGCCTGGCGGTCGTGATCGGGGTGGCGCTGCTGGTCGGTTTCCACCCGGCGGCGAGCTTCGGGGGGTGGCTGGCCACGGCCGGCTTCCTGATCGCGGTGACGTTCGCGCTGGTCTGGTTCGCCGTCGCGCTCGGCCAGGTGAGCAAGAGTGTGGAGACCGCGAGCAACCTGCCGATGCCGCTGCTGTTGCTGCCCTTCCTCGGCAGCGGCTTCGTGCCCACCGACTCCATGCCGGCCGGGCTGCGCTGGTTCGCGGAGTACCAGCCGTTCACGCCGATCATCGAGACCTTGCGCGGCCTGCTGATGGACCGGCCGCTCGGCGACAACGGCTGGCTCGCGCTGGGGTGGTGCGTCGTCATCGCGCTCGGCGGCTACCTCTGGTCGAAGCGCCTGTTCAACCGCGAATACGCCCACTGACGGGAGCCGACGATGTCGCACCTCACGAACCTTCCGCTGGCCCGTCCCACGGGCTGCCCGTTCGACCCGCCCGCCGAGCTCGGCGAGATCCGCGCCCAGGAGCCGGTGGTGCGGATGACCTATCCCGACGGGCACGAGGGCTGGCTGGTCACCGGCTACGCCGAGGCCCGCGCGGTGCTGGCCGACCAGCGCTTCAGCTCACGGTACGAGCTGATGCACTTCCCGCTGCCCGGTCTGGAGGAGATGGGTGAGATCCCGCCGGCGCCGGTCGGTGACATCACCGGGCTCGACGCGCCGGAGCACACTCGCTACCGGAAGCTGTTGGCCGGCAAGTTCACCGTTCGCCGGATGCGCCAGCTCAGCGAGCGCGTGGCGGAGGTGACCGCCGAGCATCTGGACGCCATGGAGCGGCAGGGTCCGCAGGTGGATCTGGTGTCGGCCTTCGCCTACCCTGTGCCGGCGGTGATGATCTGCGAGCTGCTCGGCGTGCCCTACGCGGACCGCGAGACGTTCCAGGGCTACGTGACGTCGGTGTTCGACCCGGACGCGCCCGCCGAGGAGAAGTTCACCGCGTACGGGAAGCTGCAGGAGTACGTGGGCCAACTGGTCGTCGCCAAGCGGGCCGAGCCCACCGACGACCTGTTCAGCGACCTGACTTCCAGCGACCTCACCGACGAGGAGCTGGGCGGCATCGGCACTTTCCTGCTGGCCGCCGGTCTCGACACCACCGCCAACCAGCTCGCGCTCGGCACGTTCGCGCTGCTGCGGCAGCCCGAGCAGATTCCGGCCCTGCTGGCCGATCCCGACAAGGCCGTCGAGGAACTGCTGCGCTACCTGACCATCACCCACACCGGGGTGCGGTCGGCGCTGGAGGACGTCGAGGTGGGCGGCCAGGTGATCAGGGCGGGCGAGTCGGTCACGCTCTCGCTGCAGGCCGCCAACCGGGATCCGGCGCGGTTCGCCGACCCGGACACGCTCGATCTGCACCGAAGTGCGATCGGCCACCTCACCTTCGGGCACGGTATCCACCAGTGCCTCGGGCAGCAGCTGGCCCGGGTGGAGATGCGCGTCGCCTTCCCCGCCCTGTTCGAGAAGTTCCCCACGCTGCGGCTGGCCGTCGCGCCGGCGGACGTGCCGCTGCGTCCCGACCACCAGAACATCTACGGCGTGCGGAGCCTCCCGGTCACCTGGGACGACTGAAATTCGGTGGATCCGGCCATCCGGAGGGCCGGACACTCCGCCTCGTGCTCACGAGCGAGGGATTTGCCCACGACCGCTATGCGGCGGTACGCGAGGCGTTCGAGCGAAACGACGAGGTTGGCGCGTCCGTCTGCGTCACCGTCGAGGGTGAAACGGTCGTCGACCTGTGGGGCGGGTTCGCCGACGAGACCCGGACCCGGCCCTGGAGCCGGGACACCATCGTCAACGTCTATTCGGTGACGAAAACCATGACGTCGTTGACGGCGTTGCTGCTGGCCGACCGCGGCGAGCTGGACTTCGACGCCCCGGTGGCCAGGTACTGGCCGGAGTTCGCGGCCGGCGGCAAGGAATCCGTGAAGGTCAGCCACCTGATGAGCCATTCGTCGGGGCTGTCCGGCTGGCGGGAGCCGATCACCGCGGACGTCCTCTACGACTGGGAGAAGGCGACCGCGCTGCTGGCCGCGCAGGAGCCGTTCTGGAAGCCGGGAACGGCGTCGGGGTACCACGCGAGCACCCAGGGGTACCTGGTCGGCGAGGTGGTCCGCCGGATCACCGGGCGATCGCTGGGCACGGTGTTCCGGCAGGAGATCGCCGAGCCGCTGGGGGCGGATTTCCACATCGGACTGCCGGCGTCGGAGGACGCCCGGGTGGCGGACCTGATTGCGCCGCCGGACGGCCCGCCCTTCGACGCCGGCAGCACCGAGCTCCAGCTCAACGCGGCGCTGAATCCCGAGCTGGACGTGGCGGTCACCGGCACGAGGGCCTGGCGGGGCGCGGAGATCCCGGCGGGCAACGGCCACGGGAACGCCCGGTCGGTGGCGGAGATCCACGCCCTGCTGGCCAACGGCGGCGTCGCCAAGGGCAAGCGGCTGCTGTCGGAGGCGGGGTGCCGGCGGGCGCTGGAGATCCAGATCGAGGGGCCGGACCTGATCCTCCCCATCCGGATGCGCTGGGGTCTCGGCTTCGCCGTCAACAACGGCTTGATGCCCAATCCCAACACCGTCTACTGGGGCGGCTACGGCGGTTCGGTGGCCCTCATCGACATGGACGCCCGGATGACGTTCGCCTACGCCATGAACAAGATGAGCGGGACCACCACCGGCGACGACCGAGCCCTGGGGTTGATCATGGCGGCGTACGGGATGTGACGATGACCTTCAATGGGCTACCATGCTAGCATTCTAGCCGTGGGTGAGGACGTCAAGCAGTTCAACGTGTACCTGCCGATCGGCCTGATCAAGCAGGTCAAGCACCACGCCGTCGAGGAGGGCCTCTCGCTGTCGGCGCTGGTGGCCGACGCGCTGCGCGCCTACCTCGACGCCCACGGCCAGCAATCCGAAGGGGAGGGACCGGCATGACCACGGACGGCATCGATGCGGTGTACCTGACCACCCACAACTGGGGCAGGACCGCGAAGTTCTTCCAGGCGCTGGGTTTCCGGCTCGACTTCGAGACCGACCACAACTCGGGCCAGCTGCGCAACGGTGACGGCCCGCACGTGTTCGTCGCGGAGGTGCCGAACCAGGACCCGAGCATGCAGCTGGTGCTGAAGGTGGCCGACGAGACGAAGGTGCAGCTCGACCCGACGGTCGAGGTGGTCACGCCGTTCGAAGACACCCATTACGGCACCCGGGAAATGGTCGTCCGCGACCCGGACGGCCGGACCTGGACGCTGCAGGCGCCGGCGAAATGACCGGGCCGGACAACACGGCGGTGCGGGTGGCGCTGTGGCGGGCGATCCACGTTGACTTCGACCAGCCGCCGCACGTGTTCGTGGACAAGATCGGCCTGGAACTGGCCGACCCGGACGACGACTGGCGCCGGCGGGCGGACATGGATCCCAAGGCCACAGCGGGATTCCGGGGCTCGGTGATCGGGCGGGCGCGGTTCGTCGAGGACCTGGTCGCGGGGCACGCGGCCGAGCAGTACGTCATCCTCGGCGCGGGCCTGGACACGTTCGCCCAGCGCCACCCGGGCGAACGGCAGGTGTTCGAGATCGACCAGCCGGAAACACAAGCGTGGAAACGGAAACGCCTGCAGGACACCGGTTACGGCGTGCCGGAGTGGCTGCATCTGGTCCCGGTCGACTTCGAGGCGGGCGACGACTGGCTGCAACGGTTGGTGGACAACGGTTTCGACCCGACCAAGCCGGCGGTGATGGCGTCGACCGGCGTGTCGATGTACCTGACGAAGGAGGCGACGGTGGCGACCCTGGCCAAGGTCGCCACCCTCGCGCCGGGCTCGACGCTGGTGATGACGTACCTGCTGGAGCTCGATCTCGTCGACGAGCGGGACCGCCCCGGCCGGGAGATGTCGGCGCAGGGCGCGGCCCGGTCGAACACGCCGTTCGTCAGCTTCTACCGTCCCGAGGAAATGCTGGCCATGGCCCGGGAAGCCGGCTTCGCGCACGTGGAGCACGTGTCCGGCCGAACCATCGCGGAGCGGTACTTCGCGGGACGGCCCGACGGCTTCACGCCGTCGACGGGTGAGGATTTTCTGGTTGCCAGCACCTGAGAACCGGCTAGGGTGATGGTGTGATCACCGGAACGGCCTTGCGCCACTCACGGGAAGGCGATCCGGTGGACCGCTGACCGGGCGCTCGCGTGGCCCTCCGGATCGGGACCGACAACCCCGACCCGTGAGACCACAAGAGAAAGCGAGCAACCCGATGCCAGTGTCGTTCAACCACACCATCATTCCGGCCAGGGACCGCGAGGAATCCGCGCGCTTCTACCGGGAGCTGTTCGAGGTGCCCGAGGCGCCGTCCTGGGGCGTGTTCACCAACATCCAGCTGAGCGACGGCGTGCTGCTGCAGTTCGCCGAGCCGCCGGTGGACATCCAGATGCACCACTACGCCTTCCTCGTCGACGACGAGCTGTTCGACCGCGCCTACCGGCGGCTGGTCGAGCGGGGCATCGAGCACTGGGCGGACCCGTTCCAGAAACAGCCGGGTGAGATCAACACCGACCACGGCGGCCGGGGCGTGTACTTCTTCGACCCGGCCGGGCACGGCCTGGAGATGATCACCCGGCCGTATCTGTGAACCGGTAGGCCACGCCGGTCAGGCGCTCCGACTTCTCCCACAGCCGGCGCGCCGCGGCGGCGTCGTGGGAGCGCGGCGCCGACGCGGTGCGAACGGGGTGTCCCTTGAACCCGTTCCACCCGTCGGGCCCGTAGAAGTCGCCGCCGCGGACGGCGGGGTCGGTCGCGGCCCGCAACGACGGCAGCGCCGCCTGGTCGCTGTCCTGCACCATCCACGACATCAGCGGCGAGCCCAGTAGCCACCGCACCACGCGGGGGCTCTCCCGCGCGAGGTCGGTGCGGGCCGAACCGGGATGCACGGCGACGGAGACGGGCAGCGCCTTCGCGGCGGCCAGCCGGCGCTGCAGTTCGTACGCGAACAGCAGGTTGGCCAGCTTCGACTGGGCGTAGGCGGCGATCGGGCGGTAGCGGTCGCGGGAGTTCAGGTCGTCGAAGTTGATCTCGCCGGCGCGGTGGGCGTTGCTGGACACGGTGACGATCCGCGCGCCGGGCACCGCGAGCATCGCCGGCAGCAGCAGGCCGGTGAGCGCGAAGTGGCCGAGGTGGTTGATGCCGATCTGCAGCTCGAACCCGTCCTGGGTGCGGCCGCGCGGCGTCATCATCACGCCGGCGTTGTTGATCAGCAGGTCGACGCGGGGATGGGCGGCGATGATCCGCTCCGCGCCGGCCCGCACCGAGGCCAGCGAGCCGAGGTCGAGCAACACGGGCTCGCCGCCGGTCTCGGCGGCCGCGGCGTCGGCCCGGGCCTGGTCACGGCAGGCGAGCACGACAGTGGCGCCCGCCCTGGCCAGCGCGCGGGCGGTGGCCAGGCCGACCCCGGTGTTCGCCCCGGTGACCACGGCGACGCGCCCGGTCTGGTCGGGTATGTCGGCCGTGGTCCACCTGGTCATTCCCCAACACTACGAGCCGATCAGCTCGGCCAGCAGCTTCGGATGACCGGCGAGTCCGGTGCGCAGCCAGTTGTCGACGAGCGGGCGGCGGGCGGCGATGTCCACACCGGCCCACTCGATGCCGCCCAGCGGCGGCTGCGGGTCGTACTCGATGATCAGCTGCACCTGGCGGGCGACGTCCTCGCCGGCCAGCTCCTGCACCAGGTGCAGCGCCAGGTCGATGCCGGCGGAGACGCCGGCGCCGGTGAGGAACTTGCCGTCGCGCACCCACCGCTCGGCCACCGGCGTGGCGCCGAACTTGGCCAGCAGGTCCCGGCACATCCAGTGCGTGGTGGCGCGACGGCCGTGGAGCAGGCCGGCGGCGCCGAGGATGAGCGAGCCGGTGCAGACCGAGCCGACGATCTCCGCGTGCTCGGCCGTCGACCGGACCCGGCCGAGCAGCTTCTCGTCGGCGAGCGCGGTCATGGTCGGCACGCCGCCGCCCGGGAGGAACACGGCGTGCGGGGCGGGCACCTCGTCGAAGGTGTGGCTGGCGGTGACGCCGAGCGGCGTGTCGGTGGGCACCGGCGCCTTGTCCTCGCCGAGCACCACGGTCCGGTACTCGGGGTCGAACGCGCTCAGCGCGCTGAGGACCTGGAGCGGGCCGACCAGGTCCAGCACCGTGAAGCCCGGGTACAGCACGAATGCGATGTCCTTCATGCCGTCGACGATCTTCCCGCCGGCCGGCGCTCGGCAATCAGGTCGGGAGCCGATGTCCTGAATCCTGGTATCCCTGTCTTTCGGACGGGTATCGTCGCCGCATGCGCAGGGTGGTGATCGTCGGTTACCCGGACGTCGAACTGCTCGACGTGGCCTGCGTGTCGGACACCTTCGACGCGGCCAACCGGCTCGGCGCGGACCCGCAGTACTCGATCGAGTTCGCCACACTCGGCGCGCAGCCGGCGAGCAGCGGCTCGGGTCTGGTGCTGGCCGGGCAGCATGCGTTGGAACGGATCACGGGCCCGCTGGACACGCTGGTCGTGTCGGGCGGCCTCGGACACGAGAAGGCCGCCGACGATCCGGTGCTGGTGGCGCACGTCCGCAGGCTGGCCAGGGAAAGCCGGCGCGTGTCCTCGGTGTGCTCGGGCACGAGTGTGCTGGCGTCGGCCGGCCTGCTCGACGGCCGGCGCTGCACCACGCACTGGGTCGTCGCGCAGCGCCTGGCCGAGCGGTATCCGCGCATCCAGGTGGACCCGAAACCCTTGTACATCAAGGACGGCAACGTCTACACGGCCGCGGGCGTGACGAGCGGGCTGGACCTGTCGCTGGCGTTCGTGGAGGAGGACAACGGCGCGGAGCTGGCCCGGGCGGTCGCCCGTGCGCTGGTGACGTACCTGCAGCGGCCGGGGAACCAGGCCCAGGTGAGCATGTACGTGCAGGCCCCGACGCCGGAGAACTCGGTGGTGCGCAAGCTGGTCACGCACATCGCCGCCAATCTCGACGACGACCTCGGCACGACCGCGCTGGCGGATCGGGCCGGCGTCAGCGAGCGGCACCTGACCCGGCTGTTCCTCGACCACACCGGCCGCCCGCCGGCCAAGTACGTGCGGGAGACCAGAACCGAGGCCGCCGCCCGGCTGTTGACCTCGACCCCGCTGCCGCTGGCGGCGATCGCCCGCCGCTGCGGCTTCGGCTCGGCGGAGACGCTGCGACAGGCGTTCGTCGGCCAGTACGGAATTCCTCCGTCCCGCTATCGGAACCTGACATGATCTGTCAGGTATAGCTGTCAGGGTTACGGCCATGAGCACGTTCCGATACACCAGGTGGGATGAGAAGCTCGTCGCCGAGGCCAAGGGCGGCCCGAAGGTCGCGCACGCCGACGTGGACTTCGTCTACGAGGGACCGCTGAAGGGCGAGAGCCGGGCGCAGCTGCTGCTGCACTACCGGCCGGACGGGACCGGCACGTTCGTCGGCTACGAGCTGCTCACCGGCTCGTTCGACGACGAGCCGGGCAGCTACGTGTTGGCGCACAACGGAACCTTCGACGCCAGCGGCATCGAGTCCAGCTTCGAGGTCCGTGTCGGCAACGAGATCAAGGCGACCGGGACCTACAGGTCCGGCCCGAGCCAGGAGGTGCCCTACACCATCACTTCCCGGTGAGCAGGTGCACGACCACGATGCCGATCACCGGCCCGGTGGCCAGCGCCCCGAGGGTGAACAGCACCCGGGTCACGATGTGGTTCTGTTCGCGGACAAGGTCGCGGCCGCAGTTGGCGCACGCCTTGAGCCCGTTCCACTGCGTGCCGCAGTAGGGACAGCCCCGGCCCTCCAGCGCGGCCTTCTCCCGCGGGCGGATCAGCAGGAACTCGAACAGCCCGGCCGCCACCCAGGCCACGATCACCGCGATCAGCCACGGCGTGGACGCTTCGAGCCACCTCACGCGGGCCATCGTGGCACAGCTTGTAGCTTTCAGGCGTGTCGGATGGCTATGCGGTCGTTGACGTCGAGACGACGGGATTCGCGGCCACCGGCCGTGATCGGGTGGTCGAGGTCGCCGTGGTGGCGGTCGACCGGACCGGCGTGATCACCGACGAGTGGTGCACGGTGGTCAATCCCGGCCGTGATCTCGGGCCGCAGCACATCCACCGGATCAACGCGGGCGACGCCCGGCGCGCGCCGTCGTTCGCGCAGGTGGCGGGCGCGTTGGCGGCGCGGTTGGCCCGCCGGGTCGTCGTGGCGCACAACCTGGCCTTCGACGCACGGTTCCTGGCCGCGGAGTTCGACCGACTCGGCTTGCCGGTGCCGCTGTCGTCGGAGCTGGGCCTGTGCACGATGGCGCTCGGCGCGGCCTATCTGCCGCACCGCAGTGGCCGGTCGCTGAAGGCCAGTTGCGACGCGGCCGGCGTCGAACTGCGCGACGCCCACTCGGCGCTCGACGACGCCCACGCCGCCGCCGGTCTGCTCGCGCACTACCTGAGCCGGGCCGGCCGACCCGAGCCGTGGACGGATCTGCTTGCCGCGGCGTCAACCTGGCGCTGGCCGACGCTGCCGCCGGACGAGGTCGCCGAGTACCGGCGCGGCAGCTACGTGCCGCCGGTGCCCACAGGTGAGGTTCCCTCACTCCGCATCGGCGACCTCGTGGTGTTCACCGGGCAGGCCGAACAACCCCGCCATGAGCTGGTAGAACGGGCACTCGCGGCGGGACTGCGGGTCAATGCGGGCTATGTCACACGGCAGACCGCGCTGCTGGTCGCCGCCGACCCGGAAACCATGTCCACCAAGGCACGAACGGCCCGCCGGTACGGCGTCCCCATCGTCTCGGCGGACCTGTTCGCGACACTGATCACCTGAATATCACCAAAGATCACCGGTACGGGTGGATCGGGCCCCTTGTTAACGAGCCACCTCGGGGGCAGGCTCACTGTGGAAACCTCCCTGCTGAGGAAGGTGCGAACCGGATGAGTGCCGTGGACACGGCGGCACCGACGACCACCGGGACGGTCTGGGACGAGCTGGTGTCCGAGCTTCCCGTTGGGGTGCTGCTGCAGGACGAACATGGGGCGGTGCTGGCGGCGAACAGCCTGGCCGGGCATCTGCTCGGGCTCAGCAGGGCCGATCTGCTCGGCAACCGGCGGCCCGCGGGCTGGCAGGCCTGCGACGACTCCGGCGCGCCGCTGCCGCAGGGCGCCGAGCTGGCCGCGCAGGTGTTGCGGGGCAACGGCCGGCTCGCCGTGCCGATGGTGGTGGTGCGCGACGGGATCGCCGGTTCGCGGCTGTGGGCCGACTTCCACGCCGTCAGCCACCGGGGCCGGCCGAGCGTGCTCACCGTGCTGCAGCCGGTGCACACCGACGTGCCGCACAGCCGGGGGCTGATCGACCCGCTGACCGGACTGCCCAGCCGGGCGCTGCTGCTGGACCGGCTGGAACAGTCGCTGACCAGGTCCCGCACCAACGGCTCGCTGAGCACCTTCGTGCTGGTGGACGTGCGCCGGCTGGCCGAGGTCAACGCCGAGCACGGCTTCGATGTCGGCGACGGGCTGCTGACCGTGCTGGCCGGGCGGCTGCGCCAGGGGCTGCGCGACGACCACACCGTGGCCCGTTACGGCGGCGACGAGTTCGCGGTGGTCGCGGAGCACCCGTGCGGCACCGGCGAGCCGATCGCGGCCCGGGTGCGGGAGCTGACCGAGCGGGCGGTGCTCGTCGGCAAGGTTCGGCTGCACCCGAAGGTGCGGGTGTGCTGGGCGACCAGCGACGGCTCCGCGCCCGCGCACACCGTCGTCGGGCACGTCGAGAAGAGACTTCGCGTCACATAGAAAGAACCCCCGGGAGTGGCTGTCCCGGGGGTCCCCTCAGTCAACTGGCTCAGGCGATGTGCAGCCCGTTGGTCACCGCACCCAGGTCGGTCACCAGCTGCTGACCCGGCAGCTCACGGGCGCCGCCGGCCACGTTCGGCCGCACCTGCAGGCCGTCCAGGCCGGGCACCTGCACCAGGTGCGCACCCGGGATCAGGTTGTCCGTGGGCAGCGTGCCCGTCAGCGACGGCAGGTCGCGCTCCTGCGCCGGCAGGCCCGGCACCGCGTGCGACAGGCCGCCCATCGGCAGCAGGTTGAACAGGCCCATGACGCTGTCCACGCCCATGCCGGTCAGCGGCAGGCCGGCCTCGGTGGGCAGGTCGCGCATCGTCGGCAGCTCGGTCGCGCCGAGCAGGTGACGGCTGGTGATCGGCAGGTCGAGCGCGGGCTTCTCCTCGCCGACGACCGCGGAGGTGTCGTTCACGCCGTGCGCGAGCGCGGTCCCGAACACCTTCAGCGGCACGTTGAAGATCTGCACCAGGGCGCCGACCGGCGCGTGGCCGTTCAGCCCGGACAGCGTCTTGTGCAGGCCGGCCGTGGTCTGGTGGCCGCCGGACGCCACGTCGGTGACGTTGATGCCCTTGGTGGCCGAGATGCCCCCGACCGTCACGGCGTCGGTGAACACACCGGCGATCCCAGCGATCGGGGCCTGCAGCAGGTCACCCGAGATGGAGCCGCCCGTGCCGTTGGTGGCGACGTCGCCACCGGCCAGGTCGACGACCTTGTTCGCGCCGGCGTGGAACGCCTGGCCCGCGGCGGACACCGCGTCCTGCGTCACCTGGGCGTCGGCGACGACCGGCACCGAGGCCAGGTTGCCGGCGACCGAGCCCAGCACGCCCGAGGTGGTGGCCTCGCCACCGGCGGTGTTGATGGCCGAGGTCGAGCTCCTGTCGAACGCCAGGCCACCCGCGCCCACGGCGTCGTCCAGCACCTCGGCGTTGGCGACGGCCGGGACCTGGGCCAGGTTGCCCGAGATGGCGCCGAACATGCCGGTGGTGTGGGTGTTGCCGCCGGCGAAGTTGCCGGTCCACGCGGTGGTGTCGTCCGCGGCGTTGCCGAGCGCGCCCACCGAGTCGCTGATCACCTGCGCGTTGGCCGCGGCGGGCACCTGCGCGACGTTGCCGGCCACCGAGCCCAGCTTGCCGGAGGTGGTGGTGTCGCCACCGGCCGACGGGTCGGTGTAGCTGTGGGCCAGGGCGTTGGAGATGCCGCCCAGGGTCACCGCGTCGCCCAGCACCTGCGCGGTCGCGGCAGCGGGCGTCTTGGCCACGTTGCCGGAGATCGCGGACTCGGTCCCGTTGGTCAGGACGTCCTTGCCGGCGGTGTCGAACACCTTGTTGTCGGCGACGGAGTTGCCGACGCCCGCGGCGGTGACGGTGTCACCCAGCACGCCGACGACCGGCGCCATCGGCGCCTGTGCGACGTTGCCGGCCACCGAGCCGCCCTGGCCGCTGGTGGTGTCGGTGCCACCGGCGTTCGAGCTGGTCAGGTTGGCGGCGGTGGCGTTGTCCACGCCCGCGCCGGCGATGGCAGCGCCGAAGCCCTGCACCGCACCGGCCACCGGCACGTCGGCAATGTTGCCGGTGATGGAGCCGCCCTTGCCGGACGCGTCGACGTCGCCGCCCGCGGTGGAGCTGGTGACGCCCTTGGCGATGGCGTCGCCGTTGCCGACCAGGGTGGCGGTGTCGCCGAACAGCTGCGCCGGCAGCGAGACCGGGACCTGCGCGGCGTTGCCGGACGCGCTGCCCTTGTCGCCGTCGGTCTCCACGTCGTGGCCGGCGGTGGTGGTGGTCTGCGACTGCGAGGCGCCGCTGACGTTGGCGACCAGGCCGGCCGCGTCGCCGAAGACCTGCGCCGGGACCGTGACCGGCACCGAGGCGATGTTGCTGCTGACCGTGCCGCGGTCGTCGTTGGTGTTGGTCTTGTCGCCGGCCTCGACGTCCTTGACCTCCTTGGCCAGGCCGTCGGCGTTGCCGGCCAGCGAGGCGCCCGCGCCGAAGATCTCGGCGGGCAGCGCCACCGGGACGGAGGCGATGTTGCCGCCGCCGACCGCGCTGTTGCCCAGCGTGCCGTTGTAGCCGCCGTCGACGACCGAGGACTGGTTGCCCGCGGTGCCGGTGGCGTTGCCGATCAGCGAGCCGCCCGAGCCGAACACGTCGACCGCGCCGGCGATCGGCGCGACCGCGTCGTTGCCGCCCAGCGTCGACTTGTCGCCGTCGGTGTAGGTGTTGCCGCCGGCCAGGGCCGTGACCTTGTTCAGGTTGGCGGCCTCGGCGGTGCCGATCCAGGTGACGCCGTCGCCGAAGACCTCGACCGGCAGCGCGACCTCGGGGTCGACGATGTTGCCCGAGCCGGTGGACTTCACTCCCGTGGTGCCGGCCTTGCCGCCGGACACCAGGTCGTTCTCGGTGACGCCGAGCGCGGTGGTGTTGCCGATCCAGGACACCGCGTTGCCGGCCAGCAGGACCTTGCTGACGATCGGCGCCTGCGCGATGTTGCCGGACAGCGTGCTCGGGTCGCCCGAGGTCAGCGCGTAGAAGCCGTCGCTGGTGTCGCCGGCCTGCACGGCGCCGTGGCTGGCGTTCTTGGCGTCGGCGTTGCCGACCCAGGAGATCGCGTTGCCGTTGGCCTCGATCGGCAGGCCCAGCGGCACGCCGCCCAGGTTGCCGGACAGGGTGCCGCCGTTGCCGCTGCTCTGCAGCGACCCACCGGTGGCGACGTCGGTGCCCGCCTTGGAGGCGGTCTCCGAGTTGCCGCCGACGCCGATGGCGTTGCCGGTCAGCTGGACCGGGGTGCCCAGGGCGGCGTCGACGATGTTGCCGGCCAGCGTGCCCTTGTCGCCGTTGCTGACGTACGGCGTGGTGCCGGTGGCGGTGTACGCGTCGGCGGTGCCGGCGGCGGCCGCGTTGCCGAGGGCGGCGATCGCGTTGTTGTCGAGCTGGATCGGCAGGCCGTAGTCGACGGCGATGATGTTGCCGGCGATCGAGCCGTGCTTGCCGTCGGTCTCGGTGACCGACTGGGCCTCGCAGCCGACCTTCGACCGGTTGTACGTGGCGGCGTCGCCGGTGGCGCCGATGGCGTTGCCGGAGACGTCGACCGGCACGCACAGGTCGATCGGGATGGTGTTGCCGCGGCTGATGTTCTGCGGCACGGCGACGGGGATGTTCTTCGCCTGCGTCGCCAGCGGGTGCGGAGCCAGCTTGCCGGTGAGCTCGCGGGTGCCCACGGTCTGGCTGATGCCCGGCAGGGTGGTCTGGCCCAGCACGGTGCCCAACTGGTTGTTGGTCTCGTGGATCGGCACCTTGACGTTGACGTCGACCAGGTCGGCGGCGGGGACACCCAGCGGGTGAGCCGACCCGGACTCGGAGGCGTTGGCGACGCCGGTGCCGACGGCGATCAAGCCACCGGTGAGGAGCGCGGCCTGAAGTCCGCGCTTCGCCCACGTCTGCATTACTTCTCCTTCGGGTATGTCCCTTGCGGGGCTAACGGGTGACCGGGGGCAACGGCCACCCGGGGAAGTGGGATGCACCTAGCTGAGGGGGGTGGGTGCATCCCGGGTCGTTAGCGCGGCTGGACGGGCGCAGAAGAACGCGCACGGACCGGAAACGGTGCGGGCGAACTGCCCTGCGACCGCCAGCCGCGCGCGGAAATCAGTCAGGCGTGATGCCGGCTTGCTTGCCGGTCAACACGGACACCGACTGCGAGGTGGCCACGACGGACCTGTACGCAGCGGCGCCGAGGGTGGAGCCGAAAGGAAGCTGCCCGGAGGTCGGGGCGCCGGGCGTGCCGGGGCCACCGTGTCCGAAGCAGCAGGGGGCCGACGGCGCCTGGGCGGGCACGGCCGGCAGCGGCGTGGAGTTCCTCGGGCCGGACAGGTCCGAGCTCCGGTACGGCGGCAGCGGGTGCCGCACGGTGGACGCGGCGGCGGACGCGCCGACGAAGGCCGCGGACGTGGCGGAGCCGGTCGCGCCGGCCGGGTCGGACCCGGTCGGGGAGACGGGCTGCTGCCTGCCGTCGGTCGACGTGGACGCGCCGGAGAGATCGCCGATCACCGGGATCGGCAGCCGCACCGGGAGCGTGGCCAGCGGGAACTGGACCACGTGGCGCACCAGGGTCACCGAGTCTCCCACCAGAGCGGACGGGGCCGGCGTGGCCACGTGCCGCCCCACCCGGACGAAGTCGTCCTGGACCTGGTGGGCGAACCGGTCGAAATCGGCGGAGGAGGGCAGGCTCGCCCCACTCGCCAGGGTCTGGTGCTCGTCGAGGGAGCTCACGGCCGGCTTGCTGGCGGTCGCGACCGCGCGGGCCATCTCGTGCACCCCGTTGTCCGCTGATGCGGTTTCCGGCGAGTGGCCCTGCGTCACGACCGCGTGGTTGACCGGGTTGGCCACCGGGAGGTGGTCACCGAGGGTTCCCGCGGACGCGCAGGCGGTGGAGAGGCACCACGCGGCGGCCGTCAGGCCGGCCGCGCCGCCGACGGTCAGCAGCGCACGGGAGAGCGCGCGGCGCAGCCGGCCGCCCCCCGTGATCACGTGCCCGTCCGTCGACAAATGAAGATCCTCTTCCGCTCGCCTGGGGAAACACCGACATCGGTGAAGGGGCGCGAGAGGCGTCCGTGATGTCGACGCCGAGAGATTGTCAGTTCCGAACGGCCGCCGCACCTTTGACACCGCAAGATCCCCTGAAGGTGTGAACAGTGCCGCGGGTGGGCGCGGCGGCTACGGTGATCGTGTGACTTCGCCCCGGCCCGGCCGCCCCGAGGACGTCAGCCAGTCCGTGCCCAAGGTGCTGCGGGTCAGCGCCGCGCTGAGCTGGCGGCTGCTGGCCGTGGCCGGCGCGGTCTGGCTCATCTCGTGGATCGTCGGCTACCTGGCGGTGGTGATCATCCCGGTGGCCGTGGCGCTGCTGCTGGCCGCGCTGCTGGCGCCGGCGGTCGCCCAGCTGGTGCGCTGGCGGGTGCCGAGCGGGGTGGCGACGGCGATCGTCGTCGTCGGCGGCATCGCCGTGGTCGGCGGCGTGCTGTACGGCGTGATCAGCGCGTTCGTCGGTGGCCTGCCGGACCTGCAGAAGCAGGTGGCCCAGTCGGTCAAGGCGATCACCGACTGGCTGGAGGGCCCCCCGCTGCGCCTGTCCGAGGCCCAGCTGACCGACCTGCCCAACCAGCTCGTCAAGCTGATCCAGGACAACCAGCTCACCATCACCACCAGCGCGCTCAGCACCGCCGCCACCCTCGGCGAGTTGCTCACCGGCGTGTTGCTGGTGCTGTTCACCACGATCTTCTTCCTGCACGACGGCGGCGGCATCTGGTCGTTCCTGATCCGGATCATCCCGGCCGACGTGCGGCCGCGGGTGGACCTGGCCGGCCGTCGCGGCTTCGCCTCCCTGGTGCGCTACGTGCGGGCCACCGCCGCCGTGGCGGTGGTCGACGCTGTCGGCATCGGAGTCGGCATCGCCATCGTCGGCGTGCCACTGGCGGTGCCGCTGGCCGCGCTGGTGTTCCTCGGCGCGTTCATCCCGATCGTCGGCGCGGTGATCGCCGGCACCGTCGCGGTGCTGGTGGCCCTGGTGGCCAAGGGTTTCGTGTCGGCGCTGATCGTGCTGGCCATCGTGATCGCGGTGATGCAGCTGGAGAGCCACATCCTGCAGCCGCTGCTGCTGGGCCGGGCGGTGCAGCTGCACCCGCTGGCGGTGGTGCTGGTGATCGCCGCCGGCTTCACCTTCGGCGGCATCGCCGGCGCGCTGATGTCCGTGCCGATCCTGGCCGTGCTGAACTCGGGCATCCGGTCGCTGCTGCACGACCAGGGCATCGATCCGTCCGAAGTGGACCCGACCCGGCCGCCCAAGGTGGAACCGGGACATGGCAAGTAGCTAGGCCATCGCCACCAGGTTGCGACCGTAGCCCTTGGCCGACAACAGGGCCGAGTCGGCCGCGACCAGCAGCGCGGACACGTCGTAGCCGTAACGGTCCGAAGTAGACACTCCGATGCTGACGGTCAGGCCGGACAGCACGTGCGCCTGGCCGTCGGCGGCGGTGGTCGCCACCCGCAGCAGCGAGATGGCGTGCCGGACCCGCTCGGCCACCGACTCGGCGACGCCGGGGCCGGTGTCCGGCAGCAGCACCACGAACTCCTCGCCGCCGAACCGGCCGACCACGTCGCCGCTGCGGACGCTGCCGCGCAGCTCGCGGGCGACGGCGGCCAGCGCCGCGTCCCCGGCGAGGTGGCCGACCCGGTCGTTGACCCGCTTGAAGTGGTCGAGGTCCAGCAGCATCATCGCGACCGGCCGCCGGCGCGCGCTGGCCTTGGCCAGCTCGTCGCGGGCCCGCAGGTCCCAGTGCACGGCGTTGGACAGCCCGGTCTTGGCGTCCCGCTGCGCGGAGCGGCGCCACTGCGGCAGCTGCGCGGCCCGTTCCAGCAGGAACATCGGCGGCCCGGCGAGCAGCGCCCGGATCGGGTCGGACAGCACCGCCAGCGCCATCAGCGCGCCGGTGCTCGCCGCGACGATGCCCAGCACCACGTCGATCGGCTCGCCGAACACCTCGTCCGCGCCGGCCGACGGGGCGCGCAGCCGCAGGCCGACGGCGACCAGCACGGCCCTGGTCATCAGCAGCACGATGCCGCCGAGCACCAGCATGCCGAAGTCCCAGTTCGGGTGCTGCCAGCCGATGGTGGCGCGGGCGGCGAACACCGACAGCGTGGTCGCGGCCAGCGTGAACAGCCAGCGGTGCGCGTCCGGGCCGGGGCCCAGCACGCCGTAGAGGGCGGGGCCGAGCAGGAGCAGCAGCACCAGGTTCGGCGGCAGCACCAGCAGGCCGGCCGAGAGGTAGCAGATGTGCAGCGCCCACGGGTTACGCCGGGTCTCGTTGGACAGCTGCGTCGCGATCGCCGTGATGACGATGACCACCAGCCCGGTGCAGGCGATCGCGCCGAACCGCCCGAGGTCCTCCAGCGTGGGCGGGGCGGTCGCGGCCATGACGTAGCCGCCGACGGCCAGTGCGGCGAGGTCCACCGACATCCAGTAGACCAACGCGGGCCTCGGCAGGGTCCACATCGACCAGTCGCGCAATGCCAATCCGATCGTCACCCGATGTCTTGAGCGTCGCACACACCGTCAGGCGAGCAGAAGTCCACCGGTCAGGGATACCGACAACCACCCGGTCACGGCAGGATGTCGGCGGGGAGGGAGCAGGTGGTGAACCGCAGACCAGCCATTCCGGGGATCAGGCCCGACGACGATCCGGCCACGCCGTTCTGGCGGGGTGTGATCGTGCTACGCATCGTGACCTGGGTGTTCGCATTGGCCAGCATCTGGTTCAACCTGCACACCTTCCGGCTCGAGTGGGCCGCGTGGGTTGTCGCGGCCGTGATGACCGTGTGGACCGGGGTGCTCACGTACTTCTACCTGACGCCGGCCGGTCGGCGACCGCAGCTGGTGATCGCCGACCTGGTGCTGAACACCGTGCTGATGCTGAGCTCCGCGCCGATCGTCGGCCCGGCCCAGATGCAGTCCGGGGCGCAGACGATCACCACCCTGTGGTCCAGCGGCGCGCCGGTCGGCGGCGCGATCTACGGCGGCCGGTACTGGGGGCTGCTGTTCGGCGGCGTCACCGCCGTGGCCAACGTACTGCCGCGCGGCTACTTCAACATCTACCTCGCCGAGGACACCGTGCTGCTGATCGGCGTCAGCTTCGTGGTCGGCGTCGCGTCGGAGGCGACCCGCAACTCCGCGGCCCGGGTGCGGCAGGCGCTGCGCACCGAGGCCGCGACCGCCGAGCGGGAGCGGCTGGCCCGGTCCATTCACGACAGCGTGCTGCAGGTGCTGGCCCGGGTGCGCAAGCGCGGGCTGGAGGTCGGCGGCGAGGCCGCCGAGATCGCGGAGCTGGCCGGCGAGCAGGAGATCGCGCTGCGGTCGCTGATCGCCTCCGGGCCGTTGGAGTCCACTGTGGATGGCGACACGGATCTGCGGCAGTGGATACAGCTGATGGCCACGTCGACGATCTCCGTGGCCGCACCGGCAACTCCGGTGCTGGTGCCGCAGGTGACCGCGGGCGAGCTGAGCGCCGCCGTACGGGAGGCGCTGTCCAATGTGGACCGCCATGCCGGTCCCGGCGCGCGGGCGTGGGTGCTGCTGGAGGACCTCGGCGACGAGGTGGTGCTGAGCGTCCGTGACGACGGCGTGGGCATTCCCGACGGGCGGCTGGCCATCGCCGAGGCGGAGGGCCACCTGGGCGTCTCGCAGTCGATTCGAGGACGGATCGCCGACCTGGGTGGCACCGTTGAGCTGACGACGGGGCCCGGCGAGGGCACCGAGTGGGAACTGCACGTGCCGACGGGGGGACAAGCGTGAGCGTGTCGGTGATGGTCGTCGACGACCATCCGATGTGGCGGGCCGGCGTGGCCCGCGACCTGCAGGAGCGGGGCTTCGAGGTGGTCGCGACCGCCAGCGACGCGGCGGCCGCGGTGCGGATCGCCGGCACCGTCCGGCCGGACGTCGTGCTGATGGACCTCAACCTCGGCGCGCAGACCGGCGTGGAGGCGACCCAGCAGATCGTCGCCACCCGGCCCGAGACGCGGGTGCTGGTGCTGTCCGCCAGCGGCGAGCACGAGGACGTGCTGGAGGCCGTGAAGGCCGGCGCCTCCGGTTACCTGCTGAAGTCCGCGTCCGTCGAGGAGCTGGTCGACGCCGTCAACCGCACCGCCGAGGGCGCGGCGGTGTTCACCGCCGGGCTGGCCGGCCTGGTGCTCGGCGAGTACCGGCGGATGGCCGCGCAGCCGGCCGGGGCCGAGCCCACGCCGGAGCTCACCGACCGCGAGACCGAGGTCCTGCGCCTGGTGGCCAAGGGCATGACGTCACGGCAGATCGCCACCCGGCTGGGCATATCGCACCGGACCGTGGAGAACCACGTCCAGTCCACGCTGCGCAAGCTCCAGCTGCACAACCGGGTCGAGCTCGCCCGCTACGCCATCGAGCACGGCCTGGACGCGGAACAGCACTGACCGCCGGACGCCCGCCGGCGCGATCGGCGCCGACGGGCGTCCGGTCAGTGCTGGCGGCGCGGGGTGAGCGCCGCCCTGGCCGCGAGCCGCGCGTGCTCGGGGTCGTGCGTGGCCAGGGCCGCCTTGGCGGCGAGCTGGCACTGGTCGAAGTGCACCTCGGCCAGGCCCGCGCCGACCCGGTTGAGGGCGCCGGCGTTCATCGACAGGCTGGTCATGCCGAGGCCGACGAGCACCGCCGCCAGGTGCGGGTCCGCCGCCGCCTCGCCGCAGACGCCGGCCGGCTTGTCTACCTCGCCGGCGGCCTTGCCGACCAGGGCGATCAGCCGCAGCAGGGCCGGCTGCCACGGGTCGTTGAGCGCGGCGACCGCGCCCACCTGCCGGTCCGCGGCGAAGGTGTACTGCGCCAGGTCGTTGGTGCCGAGGCTGACGAAGTCGACGGCGTCGAAGATCTCGCGGGCGGTCAGCGCGGCCGCCGGCACCTCGATCATCACGCCGACCTTCTGGATGCCGGCGGCGCGGGCGCGCTCGGCGAACCAGCCGGCTTCCTCGGCGGTGGCCACCATCGGCGCCATCACCTGCACCTGCGCTCCGGTCTCGGCGGCGGCCGCGGCGATCGCCTCCAACTGCCGGTCCAGCACGTCGGTGCGGGTGAACGCCACGCGCAGACCGCGCACACCCAGCGCCGGGTTGGGCTCCGGGTCAGGGGCGAGGAACGCCAGCGGCTTGTCCGCGCCGGCGTCCAGCGTCCGGACGGTGACGGGCTTGCCGGCAAAGGGCTTGAGTACAGCGCTGTAGGCGGCGGTCTGCTCGGCGACGGTCGGCTCGCTGGTCGCCGACAGGTAGCAGAACTCGGTGCGGAACAGGCCGACACCCTCGGCGCCGTTGGCCGCCGCGGTCGTCGCGTCGGCGGCGGAGCCCACGTTGGCCAGAACCTTGATCCGGTTGCCGTCGAAGGTGATGCCGACGCCGTTCCAGTGCGCTTCCTTGGCCGAGCTGGCGGCCAGCACCTCGACGCGGCCGGCCGGCACCTCGACCACGCCGGTGTCGCCGTCGACGATCAGGCCGGCGATTTCGCCCAGCGACAGCAGACCGGTGGTGGCGACGACGGCCGGGATGCCCAGCGACCGGGCCAGGATGGCGGTGTGGCTGGTCGGCCCGCCCTCCTCCGTCACGAGCGCGAGGACCTTGGCCGGGTCCAGCCCGGCGGTGTCGGCCGGCGCGAGGTCGCGGGCGATCAGCACGGACGGCCCGGTCAGCGTCGGCACGCCGGGCGGCTCGACGCCCATCAGCTCGGCGACGATGCGGTCACGCACGTCCCGGATGTCCCGGACCCGCTCGGCCATGTAGCCGCCGGCCGCGGCCAGCGCGGCCGCGAACGTCTCGGCGGCGTCGAACACGGCGCGGGCCGCCGGCAGCGACTTCGCCGTGACGAGCTTCTCCGCCTGGCTGGCCAGCGACGGGTCGGCAGCCATCGCGGCGGTGGTCTCCAGCACCGCCTTGGCCTCGCCGGTGGCCGCGTCGGCGCGCTCGGTCAGCCGGGCGGCGACCGCCTCGGCCGCGGGCCGGATCCGGGCCGCCTCGGCCGCCGGATCCGCGGGCTCCGGCGTCGCCGCCGGCTCCGGCAGCGGGTCCGCGACCCGCACGACCGGGCCCGAGGCCCGGCCCGCACTCACTCCGACACCCTTGAGTCGCGCGCTCGACATGGTCTAGACCATACCCCTCGCTGAATCGACTTCACCACGGGTCGGGTACGACGCCTGCGCGCCCGGCCGCGTCACCGACACCGCCGCCACCCGTACCGCCCTTCGTGCCGCCGCGGCCAGGTCGTCCCCGGCCGCCAGCTGCGTGATCAACGCACCGACGAACGCGTCGCCGGCACCCGTCGTGTCCACCGCCGTCACCCGCGGCGACTCCACCTCGGTCGTGCCGTGTTTCTCGATGACCAGCGCACCCCGGCTGCCCAGCGTGACAACAGCCGACTTCGGGCCCAGGTCCAGCAGCTTCGTCAGGTCGGTCGCGCCGTCCATCAGCCACTGCGCCTCATGCTCGTTGACGACCAGCGGGTCCAGCGCCGCAAGCGTTTGCCGCGACAGCTTCGCCACCGGCGACAGGTTCAGCACCGCCCTCGTGCCCGCCTCGTTCGCCAGCGCCACCGCCCGCTCGATCGCCGGCAGCGGCACCTCCAGCGACGCCAGCAGCACCTTCGCGCCGGCGATCACATCCTTGGCCGCCTCCACCTGGTCGACGTCCACCGCCGAGTTCGCGCCGGGGGAGACGACGATCGTGTTCTCCCCGTCCGGGGTGACCGTGATGTAGGCGGCTCCGGTCGGCCGATCCGTCGTGCGGACCAGGTCCAGCTGCACGCCCGCCCCGCTCATCGACTCTCGCAGCAGCTCCCCGTGCTGGTCGTCGCCCACCGCCCCCAGCAGCGCGACCCGGGCCTCCTGCAGTGCCGCCGCCACCGCCGCGTTCGCCCCCTTGCCGCCCGCCGCCAGCACCGTGTCCGAGCCCAGCACCGTCTCGCCCGGCCCCGGCCGCCGCTCCACCCGCACCACGACGTCGGCGTTCGCCGACCCGACCACCACCACCTCAACAGTCACATCACAACCCTGCCACGTGAGTAGTGCTACGGATCCGTTCGGCGAGGTCAGGACTCATCCTTTCGGCATGACCACCTCGGAACCACTGGCGCGACTGGCCGCCGAGCTGGACTTCATCGGCCGGCGGCTCCAGGTCGTCAGCCAGGAGTTACAGCACGCCCAGCTCGCCACGCCACCCGCGCCCGCCCCGGCGCCGACGGCACAGCCGATGCAACCACCGACGCAGGCGGCAATGCCCGCGGCCATGCAATCACCGATGCAGCCGTCAATGCCGGCTCCGATGCAGCTGCCGATGCAGCCGATCGCGGCAGCGATGAGCGCGCCGATTCCGGGCCCGCCGCAGCAACCCGCGTCCCAACCGCCGCCGCTCTCCCCGCCGGCCGGGCCGACCTGGCCCCAGTCCGGGCTGCCCACCTACGTGCCCCCGCCTCCGCTGCCCGAACGCCTCGGCCGCGAGGGTGCCGGCAGCAAGGTGGTGGCCTGGATCGGCGGCTCCGTCACCCTGCTCGGCATCGTGCTGCTGATGGTGCTGGCCGTGCAGCGCGGCTGGCTCGGACCGGAGCCTCGGGTCCTGGTCGGCGGCGGCCTCGGCCTGGCGCTGATCGCCGGCGGCCTGTGGGTGCACCGGAATCCCGCCGGCCGCAGCGGCGCCTACGCGCTGGCCGCGACCGGCATCGCCGTGCTCTACCTGGACATCGCCGCCGCGACCTCGCTGTACGAGTTGATGCCGCAATGGGCCGGCCTGCTGGTGGCGTTGTTGGTCGCGGGTGGCGGGCTACTGCTGTCGGCCCGATGGAACGCCCAGTTCATCGCCGTTTGGGTGATCATCGGCTGCGCGTTGTGCGACCCGTTCCTGACGCACGGCTTCACGCCGCTGCTGGTGTCGTTCCTGGTCGTGCTGCAGATCGGCGCGATGCCGGTCCAGCTGGTGCGGAGCTGGCCGTCGCTGGCCCTGGTCGCCGGCATCCCGCCGGTGCTGGCCAGCCTCGTGACGACGGTGTTCACCCTCCGGTCCGGCGATCCGCTGCAGACCGCCGGCGCGGCGCTGGCCGCCACGGTGGTCGGCGTCGCCATCGCCGTCATCGTCACCGTGCGGAACCAGCAGGACATGGCGACGCCCGTGATCCTGCTGGCCACCGCCCCCGTCGCTGCCCTGGTCGCCGGGTTCGCGCTGACGCGGTCGGAGGCGGCGTGGCTGGCCGTGATCGTGGCCGCCCTGATGCTCGGGGTCGCGGTGTGCGACCGCTGGCTCAGCACCCCCGTCACGGTCACCGCCGCGATCCTCGGCTCGATCGCCGTCGTCGACGCGACCATGCACGCGCTGACCGGCCCCACCCAGGCGATCACACTTCTGGGTGAAGCTTTGGTGCTCGTGCTGGCCGCCGACCTGGTCCGGCACCGGGCCGCGCTGCTCGCCTCGTTGCTGACCGCGATCTGCGGCCTGCTGTGGGGTCTGACCGTGGTGACGCCGGTGACGCTGGTGCTCTACCGGCCGGGCGCGGAGATGACCGTCAGCACCGCGCTGACCGGGCTGCTGATGACCCTCGTGGCCATCGCGATCCCGCTGGTCGCGTACCGGATGGACGTCATCGGCCCGCCCACCCGCAACGCCGGGCCGTGGATCGTCGCCGGCCTCGTGATGCTCTACGGCGCGACCGGCGCTGTGCTGGCCACCGCGCTGCTGGTCTCGCCCGACCGCTCCGGATTCCTGTTCGGCCACACCGTGATCACGGTGTCGTGGACCGTCGCCGCCATCGCCCTGCTGCTGCGCGGGATCCGCTCCGCGGCGCTGCGTGCGGTCGGGTTGGTGCTGGTCGGGGCGTCCGTGGTCAAGCTGATCCTGTTCGACCTGGCGGCGCTGGACGGGCTGGCCCGGGTGATCGCGTTCCTCGTCGCCGGCCTGCTACTGCTCCTGGCCGGTACCCGATACGCCCGTCTGGTCGTACATGGAGGAGTCATAACGGATGAGTCGCGAGACGTAACAAATCAGGTGCCGGACTGATACACAGAGGTGTACCGGTCGATTCGTCCGCCGGTGAGGTGCCCTGGCGCCGGTCGCGTAGCCCCCCGAGCGACTCGGCACCAGGGCATCTACGTTTTCCCGGCCGGACGGAAACGTTCACCCGTCCCGGGTGCGCGAGTGGCCGGGAGCATGGTCAAAATGCTCCCATGCGGCTTGTGACCACCACGCGCTGCCAGCGTCGGTTCGGCGCTCGGCGAATGCGGGCCTTGGTCGCGGCCGGGATCGCGACCGCGATGCTGGCCGTCGGGGTGGTGGCCGAGCAACCGGTGGAGATCCGACCCGCCGTCAGCGCCGCCGCCGTGCACGCGCTCGTCGCCGGGGACAACGGCGAGCTGCGGATCGTCGACGTCGCCGCCGGCCAGGTCAGCGCCGTGGTCGACACCGGCGCCATGGTCACCGGCCTGACGCTGAGCCCGGACGGCCGGACCGCGTTCGTCGTCAACGGCTGGTCCGGCACCGTCGCCGTGGTCGACGTCGCCGACGCCACGGTGGTCAAGCGGATCCGGGTGAAAGCCGAGCTCGACTCGGCCGTGGTCCGGCCCGACGGCAAGCGGCTCTACATCACCGGCACCGCCAACGGGCAGGGAGTGGTGCTCGGTTTCGACACCGCCTCGGATTCGCTGGCCGCCGTCATCCAGGTCGGCGCCTCGCCCACCGGCATCGCCATCAGCCCCGACGGCTCGCACCTGTACGTGGTCAACAACCAGGGCGCCAGCCTGACCGTGATCGACACCCGGATCGCCACCGCCACCCGGACCGTGCCCCTCGACGTGCTGCCGCAGTACGTCGCCGTCAGTCCCGACGGGGCCACCACCTACGTGTCGCACACCAGCCGGCTGGCTGACACCAACGGTTCCGTCAGCGTCATCGACAACCGCACCAACCAGGTCGTCGGCCACATCCCCGTCGGCGTCGGCGCGTGCGAGCTGGCCGTCGGCGGCGACCGTCTCTATGTCACCAACCTGCAGGATGGCACCGTGTCCGTTGTGGACACCACCACCCGGCGCCCGGTCCAGACCCTCGTCCTGACCGCGCGGGGCATCGCCGTCTCACCTCGGGACCACAGCGTCTACCTGGCCACCGGCCCTGCCATCACCGTCCTCGACGGCGGCACCGGCCAGACCACGTCCACCATCGACCTGGCCAACAGCCGCAATCCCGCGACCGTCATCGCCGTCGCCGGCTGAGTCACTTCTGCGGCAACAGCTCCGGCGCCTCGGCCTTCACCGCCGCCAGCACCTGCTGGATCGAGGGGTTGACCATCCACGTGCTGCCGACGTTCACCGTCGGCACCGTCTCGTTCCCGTTCGCCGCGGCCCTGACCGCCGCCGCAGCAGCCGGGTCCTGCCAGATGTCCAGCTCCCGGTAGGGCAGGCCGCTGCGCTTGAGGTTGGAGCGCAGCATGTCGCAGAACGGGCAGCCGGGCCGCACGTGCACAAGCACTTCAGTGGTCACTTGAAAGCCAACCTCTCCCACAATCCCGCTATTCCGTCCCCAGCGTTCTCACCGTTGCCATACCGCAAACGCCCCACCCCGCAGACGGCCGATGCGACCCGGCGGCACACACAGCCCCCACCTCTCCCTGGGGAGGCAGCCCGACTCCATTCTACCGAGCAGGGGCCTTCGCCGGGTGGGGCGGAGATCCAGATGTGGATAACTCCGCCCCTGTGGACAACCGGAGAATTCCCAGGTCAGTGCACCAGTTCGGGCTCGCGCACGGGCTCCTCGTCCAGCTCGTCGGACTCCTGGATGCCGACGCGTTCCTGGAGCCGCCGCAGCGGTCCCGGGGCCCACCAAGCGGCGTTGCCGAGCAGACGGAGGACGGCCGGCACGAGCATCAAACGGACGACGGTGGCGTCCAGCACCAAGGCGACGATCATGCCGACGCCGATGAAGCGCATGATGACGATGCTGGACAGGCCGAAGGCGCCGGTGACGACGATGAGCAGCAGGGCGGCGGCGCTGATCATGCGGCCGGTGCGGACGAGGCCGGTGCGCACGGCCTCGGGGGTGGACAGGCCCTTGTTCCGGGCCTCGACCATCCGGGACAGCAGGAACGTCTCGTAGTCGGTGGACAGCCCGAACACCAGGGCGCCGATGAGCACCATGACGCCGACCTGCATCGGCTGCGGCGTGACGTCGAGCCAGCCGGCGCCATGCCCCTCCTGGAAGACGAACGTCAGCACGCCGAAGGTGGCGGACAGGCTCAGGGCGCTCATCAGCACGGCCTTGACCGGCAGCAGCACGGAACCGAACGCCAGGAACATCAGCAGCAGGGTGGCGCCGACCAGGATGGCCACCATCCATGGCAACCGGTCGAAGATCGACTGGGTGCTGTCGGCCAGCTTGGCGGTGAAGCCGCCGACCAGAACCTCGGTGCCGGCGGGGTGGGGCAGCGCCCGAAGGGCGGTGACGGCGTCCTTGGCCTGGTCGCCGAGGGGATCACCGGGCAGGTTGCCGTTGAACACGTACACATCGCCCTTGGCGCCGACGGGGTGCACGTCGGGGGCGATCTTGCCGGCGTCGGACACGAACTGGCCCACATCGGCCTGGCTGAGGGTCTTGCCCCGAACCACGATGGAGGCGACGGAGTTGCCGGTGGACGGGAACGCCTTGGTGATGGACTCGATGGCCTGCCGGCCGGGGTCGCTCGGCGGGAGCTGCTTCTCGTCGGCGGCGCCGAACTTGACGTTGAGGAACGGCGCTCCGAGCACCAGCAGGACGGCGACGATCGGCACGACGAACAGGGCGGGCCGCTTCATCACGGTGCCGGCGACCCGGTTGAGCCAGCGCGGCTCGGGGTTGGCGGTCTTGCCCCGCCGCCACGGCACGGCCAGCTTGTCGATACGGGGACCGAGCACGCTCAGCAGAGCCGGCAGCAGGGTCAGCGACACGATGGCGGCGATGGCCACCGCGGACATGCCGCCGTAGGCGACGGCCTTGAGGAAGTCGAGGGGGAACACCATCAGCCCGGCCAGCGCGATCACCAGCAGCGTCGCGGAGAAGGCGACGGTCCGCCCGGCGGTGGCGACGGTGCGGCGCACGGCCTCGGCAGTGTCCCGGCCGGCGGCGAGTTCCTCACGGAACCGGCCGACGGTGAACAGGCCGTAGTCGATGGCCAATCCGAGTCCCAGCAGCGACGCCACGTTGACGGCGAAGGTGTTCACGTCCAGGCCGAGGGAGATCAGCCGCAGGACGCCGAGCGCGCCGAGGATGGACAGGCCGCCGACCAGCACCGGCATCAACGCGGCGACCACGCTGCCGAAGATCACCACGAGCAGTGCGAGCACCAGCGGCAGCGACACCAGCTCGGCGAACTCGACGTCGGTCATGGACTTGTCGGTGATCGTCTTCTGCAGCGGCGCCTGCCCGCCGATCTGCGTCTGCACGCCGTCGACCGCGAGCTTGTCGGCGATCGCCGCGTACTGCTCGCTCTGCTTGGTCTGGTCGGTGGAGGCCAGCGTGATGGTGGCCAGGCCGTGGGTCCTGCTCGCGTCGGCCAGCGCCGGCAGGTGGGTGTTCCAGTACGACACCACCTTGCTGACGTCGTCCTTCGGAAGGTCCGCCAGCTTGTCGGTGATCTTCTTGGCCAGCGCCGGGTCGTCGACCGTGGTGCCGGCCGGCGCGGTGTACAGCACGACGACGTCGCCGCCCTGCTTGCCGATGGAGTCCTCGATGATCTTGTCGACCTGTGCGGCCTGGCTGCCGGGGTCGTCGTAGCCGCCCTGGGTGAGCCGGTCGCTCACGCCGGACCCCCAGGCCCCACCGATCACGGTCAGCAACAGCACCGCGATGATCACGATCCAGCGGCGTCGATACGCCACCGTTCCCCAGGACGCGAACATCAACCCCTCCGTCGTTGTACCGTTCCCCTAGGACAGGCACCCGTAAACACCGTTAACCCGGTCGACGGTACGGGACAGTTAACGGTGTTTACAACACGATGGGGTGAACTATGACGGAGACCACGCGACGTGATCGGCCCCGCGCCGACACCGAGCGGGAAATCCGCCAGCAGGCACGCAGGCTACTGGTGGAGCAGGGCCGCGAGGCCGTCACGCTGCGCGCGATCGCCCGTGAGCTGGGCATCACCGCCCCGGCGTTGTACCGGTACTACGACTCGCGCGAGGACCTGCTGCGCCGCGTGATCGACGACATCTGCGTCGACCTGGGCGCGGACCTGACCGCCGACCTCACCCGGATCGACGAGCACGACGCGATCGGCGGCGTGCTGGCGGTCTGCCGCGGCTTCCGCCGCTGGGCGCTGGCCCACCCGCAGGAGTTCACCCTCGTGTTCGCCTCGCCGGACGACTCCGCCACCTGCGAGATCGACGAGTCGACGGGCGTCATGATGCGCCCGGCCAAGGACCAGTTCGGCCGGATCTTCCTGAACATGGCCGGCCGGCTGCTGGCCACGCACAAGCTGCTGGTGCCGGAGGAGGAGCGGGTTCCCGACGAGCTGCGCACCGACCTCGCGGCGTTCCGCGGCCACCTGCTGGCGCAGATCAAGCAGGAGGGCATCGAGCTGCCCGAGGAGGCGCTCAACCTCTCCGTGGTCTACCTGATGCTGCAGTTCTGGGTCCGCCTGTACGGCCAGGTGGCGCTGGAGGTCTTCGGCCGCTTCCCGTTCGCGGTGTCCAACCCGGAGCCGCTGTTCGAGTCCATGCTCACGGAGCTCTTCGACGACATCGGCCTGGCCAACGCCTCCTGAGGGGTCTCGACCGAGACCCCTCAGGCAGACGTCACGCCACGATGTTGACCAGACGGCCCGGCACCACGATGACCTTCCGCGGCTCCTTGCCGGCCAGCAGCTCGGCCACCTTGGCGTCGGCCAGCGCGACCGCCTTGACCTGCTCCTGGTCGGAGTCGGCCGGCACGGTCACGCGGGCCTTCACCTTGCCGTTGACCTGGATCGGGTACTCCACGGTGTCGGCGACCAGGTAGCGCTCGTCGGCGACGGGAAACGGCCCGTGCGCCAGCGACTCGGTGTGGCCCAGCCGCTGCCACAGCTCCTCGGCGATGTGCGGGCACAGCGGCGCCAGCATCAGCACCAGGGACTCGGCCACCGACCGCGGCGTGGACCCGGCCTTGGTCAGGAAGTTGTTCAGCTCGATCAGCTTCGCGCCGGCGGTGTTGTAGCGCATCTCCGCGTAGTCCTCGCGGACCCCGGCGATGGCCTTGTGCAGCGCCCGCAGCGTGTCCTCGTCGGGCTCGGCGTCGGTGACCCGCAGCTGCCCGGTCTCTTCGTCGACCAGGTTGCGCCACAGCCGTTGCAGGAAGCGCTGCGCGCCGACGACGTCCTTGGTGGCCCACGGCCGGGACACGTCCATCGGCCCCATGGACATCTCGTACAGCCGGAAGGTGTCGGCCCCGTACGTCTCGCACATCTCGTCGGGGGTGACGACGTTCTTCAGGCTCTTGCCCATCTTGCCGTACTCGCGGTTGACCTCCTGGTCCTGCCAGAAGAACTTGCCGTCCCGCTCCTCCACCTCGGCCGCCGGCACGTACACGCCGCGCTCGTCGGTGTAGGCGTACGCCTGGATGTAGCCCTGGTTGAACAGCCGGCGGTACGGCTCGTCCGAGCTGACCTCGCCCAGGTCGAACAGCACCTTCTGCCAGAACCGGGAGTACAGCAGGTGCAGCACCGCGTGCTCGACGCCGCCGATGTACAGGTCGACGCCGCCCGGATCGCCTGCGCCGTGGATCTCGGGGCGCGGGCCCAGCCAGTACTTCTCGTTGACCGCGTCGACGAAGCGCTCGCTGTTCTCGGGGTCCACGTAGCGCAGCTGGTACCAGCAGGAGCCGGCCCAGTTCGGCATCGTGTTGGCGTCCCGGCGGTACATCTTCGGACCGTCGCCCAGGTCCAGCTCGACGTTGATCCACTCGGTGGCGCGGGACAGCGGCGGCGACGGCTCGGTGTTCGGGTCGTCCGGGTCGAAGGTGCGCGGCGAGTAGTCGTCCACCTCGGGCAGCTCGACCGGCAGCTGGTCCTCGGGGATGGCGTGGGCGACGCCGTGCTCGTCGTAGACGATCGGGAACGGCTCGCCCCAGTAGCGCTGCCGGGAGAACAGCCAGTCGCGCAGCTTGTACTGCACGGTGCCCTCGCCGGCGCCCTGCTCGGTCAGCCACTCGATGATCGTCTTCTTGGCCTCGACGACGTCCATGCCGTCCAGGAACCCGGAGTTGATCGCCGGGCCGTCACCGGTGAACGCCTTGCCCTCGAAGCCTTCCGTCGGCTTGACGGTGCGGATGATCGGCAGCCCGAACACCTCGGCGAAGTCCCAGTCGCGGGTGTCCTGGCCGGGCACCGCCATGATCGCGCCGGTGCCGTAGCCCATCAGCACGTAGTCGGCGACGAACACCGGGATGCTGGCGCCGTTGACCGGGTTGACCGCGTACGCGCCGGTGAAGACACCGGTCTTCTCCTTGTTCTCCTGGCGGTCCAGATCGGACTTGCGGGAGGCCGCCAGCCGGTACGCCGCAACGGCTTCCGCCGGCGTCGCCGCGCCGCCGGTCCACCGAGCGTCCACATCGGACGGCCATGCGGCGGTGGTCAGCGTGTCCACCAGCGGGTGCTCCGGGGCCAGCACCAGATAGGTCGCGCCGAACAGGGTGTCCGGCCGGGTGGTGAAGACCTCGATCGACTCCGAGCCGGCGGCGAACCGCACCCGGGCGCCGTAGGAGCGGCCGATCCAGTTGCGCTGCATGGACTTGACCTTCTCCGGCCAGTCCAGCCGGTCCAGGTCGTCCACCAGGCGGTCGGCGTACGCGGTGATGCGCATCATCCACTGGCGCAGGTTGCGCCGGAACACCGGGAAGTTGCCGCGCTCGCTGCGGCCGTCCGCGGTGACCTCCTCATTGGACAGCACGGTGCCCAGGCCCGGGCACCAGTTCACCGGCGCCTCGGACAGGTAGGCCAGCCGCTGCGAGTCGATCTTCTGACGGCGCTCGTCGGCGGACAGCGTCGCCCAGGACGGGTCCTTGGCGTACTCCGCCTCCAGCTCGGCGATCGGCCGGGCCCGACCCGCCTTCGTGTCGTACCAGGAGTTGTAGATGCGCAGGAAGATCCACTGCGTCCAGCGGTAGTACTCCGGGTCGATGGTGGAGATCCGGCGGCGCTCGTCGTGGCCCAGCCCCACCCGGCGGATCTGCCGCAGGTAGGTGGCGATGTTGTCCTCGGTGGTCTTGCGCGGGTGCTGCCCGGTCTGCACGGCGTACTGCTCGGCCGGCAGGCCGAACGCGTCGAAGCCCATGGTGTGCAGCACGTTGCGGCCGTTCATCCGGTGGAACCGGGCGAACACGTCGGTGCCGATGAAGCCCAGGGGGTGGCCGACGTGCAGGCCCGCGCCCGACGGGTACGGGAACATGTCCTGCACGAACATCTTGTCGGCGGGCAGCGGCGCGTCCGTGCTCAGCTTGCCGACCGGGTTCGGCGCGTGGAAGGTGCCGTGCTCGTCCCAGTACCGCTGCCAGCGCCGCTCGAACTCGCCGGCCAGCTCAGCGGTGTAACGGTGGGCCGGCGCCGCCTCGGCGGTCTCGGTCATCGAAGTCCCTCTCGTCGTACCTGCCCCTGACAACACAAAACCCTCCAGCCCGGATGGGCATGGAGGGCTGCCGCGTCGGCCGCTTCGTCAGAAGGCCAACGCGGCTAGATAAGGAGCAGGCGGACCGTGCTCATGGGGCGAGTTTAGCGCACACTCTTTAGCTCATGCGCTGGGTTTGGATCGGCCTGGTTCTGTCGGTGGCGGCCTGCACCGCGACACCCCCGCCACTCCCTGTCCCGACCACCACGGTCCTGCAGCCCGTCGCGGCCGGCGACTGGCTCACCTACCACCGGGACAACCAGCGCGGCGGGGAGCAGTACAGCCTCGCGCCGCCGGGCACGCTCTCACTGGCCTGGCACACCAAGCTCGACGGCGCCGTCTACGGCGAGCCGCTGGTCGTCGGCAGTCGCATCCTGGCCGCCACCCAGAACGACACCGTCTACGCGCTCGCCCCCGCGACCGGCCAGGTGCAGTGGCACACGCACTTAGGCACGCCGATGCCGAAGAAGGGCGTGCCCTGCGGCGACATGGACACGGTCGGCATCACCGGCACCATGGCCTACGACCGGGTCACCGGCCGGGTGTTCGCGGTGGCCGAGACCGCGGGCGGCAGTCACACGCTGGTCGGCCTGGACGTGGCGACCGGCACTGTCGTGGTGCGGGCGATGGCGGACCCGCCGAAGGGGGACACCGTCGCCTACCTGCAGAGCGGCGGACTCACTGTGAACGATGACCGCGTCTTCTTCAGCTACGGCGGCCTGCCCGGCGACTGCGGCAACTACGTCGGCACGGTGATGTCCATGCGCACCGACGGCACCGACGCGCACAGCTACACGGTGCCGACCAGACGCAAAGCCGGCTTCTCGGGACCGGCGGGCGGCGTGGTCGACAACTCCAGACTGCTCTACGTCGCCGGCGCCGGTGCGTCGACCGGCGGCGAGTACGACGACAGCGACTCGGTGCTGGTGCTGGCCGCCGGCAAGCTGAACCGGGTCGACATCTTCACGCCGCCGAACTGGGGCGACGACAACGCCAACGGCCTGGATCTCGGTGCGACCAGCCCGGCGATGATCGGTTCGCACGTGCTGGTGACCGGCAACCGCGGCATCTCCTACGTGCTGGACGAGACCGACCTGTCGCACGTGGTCTCGCAGCTGGAGACCTGCCCGTCGCAGGGCGCGCCGGCGGTGTCGGCCAACCTCGTGGTCATCCCGTGTGCCAACGGTCCGAAGGCGATGGACTACGACAGCCACGGGCAGCTGACCCCGCTGTGGACCTCCCCGGTCGCCGCCGCCGGTTCGCCGACGGTCGGCAACGGCGCGGTCTGGGTGGTCGATCCCGCCGGGGGAGTGCTGTACGCCCTGGACGTGAGCAAGGGGACGGTGCGGGGCCAGGTCCAGATCGGCCCCACACCGCGCTTCGCCTCGCCGACGCTGTCCACCGACCACGCGTACGTGGGCACGATGGACGGCGTGGTGTCGGTGGCCGGCGCCTAGCGGACCGCGAGGGCGATCACCTGGGTGATCTGGCCGGAGTTGAAGTTGTTGTCGCTGACCAGCAGCAGCGTCCGCTCGCCGTCGGGCAGCGTCGGGCCCCAGGTGATGCCCTCGATGTTGTCCACCTTGGGCAGGCCGAGGGTGTCCAGGTCGACCAGCAGCTTCTTGGCCACCGGCTTGATCTTCTTGCCGGCGATGGAGGCCACGTCCCTGATGTTGGTGGCGCCCTTGGTGTCGATCTCGTACACGCGGACCTTGTTGCCGACGCCGGTGACGAAGGCCCGCTCCACCATCAGGTAGCGGGTCGGGTCGATCGGGTCGTAGGCGACCATGCTGGACACGCCGTTGGTGTCGGCGGCGCTCGGCGACGGCGCGAACAGCGGGTCGATCGGGTACGCGTACTGGGCCAGCACCGGGCCGAACCGGCTCTGCACGGTGATCCGGGTCAGCGCCCCCGAGGTGGCGGTCGGGTCGGGGCCGTCCTGCTGCAGCGGGTCCTCCAGTTCGCTGACCAGCAGCGTGCCGGCGCCGGCGTAGGTGATGCCCTCCAGCGTCTGGTTCTGGCGGGGGCCGACGGCGTCCGCGCTCATCCGCTCGTTGGCCGGCAGCGGGTACTGGCCGGCGTAGCTGCCGTCCGGCCGGGCCTGCCGGATCGACGGGTCCAGCAGGGTGCTGGGCAGGATCCGCTCGCCCTCCTGGCTCCAGGTGATGTTCCCGGTCCACGGGTCGACCCGCAGCTCCTCCGGGTCGACGGTGCCGTCCCGGTCGCACACCTCACGCGAGGCGGTGCACGGCGTGGCGGTCCAGTCCTTGATCGTCGGGTAGGTCTTGCCGTCCGGGCGCTGGAACGGGTGGGTGCCGGTGAACTCGACGCCGTGAATGCCGGCGGCGTCCACGTCGATCCTGGCGGTGTAGAACCTGGCCGGGTTGATCGCGGAGCGGTCGTCGCTGATGAGCACGTACTGGCCGGTGCGGGGGTCGCGGTCGATGGCCGACAGGCCACCCACGGTCGTGCCCTGGAACGGGAGGTTGAACGGCACGATCTGCTCGCCGAGCAGGCGGACCTCGGCCGGGCCCGCGACGGCGGCGCCCGCGGTCAGGCCGGTCGCCAGCAGGGCTGCGGCCGCGATGGTGAGGCTGCGTCTGAACATGGCGTGCAGCACATACGACCGGGGTGAAGTCCTGGTGGACATCGGATAACGCCTACCCTCCACGGTGTGAACCTCGCAGTCACGACGGTATCGGTGGTTGTCCTGCTCGTCGGCGTGTCCTTCGGCGTGATCGGCGGGCTAGGCCTGCGCGGCACGCTCCGCCGCAACCGGTTCTTCGGCGTGCGCACGGAGGCGGCGATGCGCAGCGAGGAGGCGTTCACCCTCGCCAACCGGGTCGCCGGGCTGCCGACCGTGGTCGCCGGCCTGGTCGGCGTGATCGGCGCGGCCACCTCCCTGGCGCTGCACGACTCGATCATCCCGCTGGCCGTCGGCGTCGTCGGCATGCTGGCGATCGTGGTCGCCGGCGCGGCCACCGGCACCAAGGCCGCCGACGCCCTGCCTGAACCGGAGCCGACGCTACCGGCGGGCTGCGCCGGCTGCGCCTGCGGCGGCTGCAGCCTGGTCAAGCGCTGACCACGAGCCTGCACGAACAGTCAGTTCCGCAGCACGTCCCCGGGATGGCTGGCCTGCAGCGCCAGCGGCATGCCCTGGCGGCGCAGCACCCGACCCCACAGGTCGACGCCCGGTGGTGTGAGCACGTCGCCGGGCAGCCCGGCCACCACGTACCAGTCGCCGCGCTCGATCTCGCCGGCGAGCTGGTCGACGTCCCAGCCGGCGTAGCCGGCGAACACCCGTAAACCACGCACCTTCGGCACCAGGGACTCCGGGTCGGAGTCCAGGTCCACCATCGCCACCGGGCCGCGGACCGCGATCACGCCGTCGGTGCTGCCGACGTCCTCCCCGGTGTTCAGCGCGGCCAGGCACAGCGCCGTCTTCTGGTCCACGGGGCCGCCGACGAACACCGCCTGCGGCCGGCTGACGTACGGGCCCCAGGCCGGCAGCACGTCGTGCACCGCGACCTCGCTCGGCCGGTTCAGCACCACACCGAGCGTGCCGGCGCCCCGATGGTCGATCACGTAGACCACGGTGCGGCGGAAGTTGGAGTCGAGCAGTTTCGGCGAGGCCACCAGCAGTGAACCGGGCTCGACGTCGCGGTCGGGGCGCACGCCGCCATGATCCCACTAAGCGAGGGCGCGATATCGGGGACCGCGCCGATCTCCGGGACGTAGTCTGCTGCCGTGGTCGCAGACGGACACGCCGTGCGCAGGATGCTGGGTGATCCGGGATTCCGGCGGCTGCTGTTCTGCCGGCTCGCATCGCAATGGGCGGACGGCCTGTTCCAGGCGGGATTGGCCGGCGCCGTGCTGTTCAACCCCGAACGACAGGCCGACCCGCTGGCCATCGCCGGCGGCTTCGCCGTGATCCTCGTCCCGTACTCGGTGGTCGGCCCGTTCGCCGGCGCGCTGCTGGACCGCTGGGACCGCCGCCGGCTGCTGATCGTCGCCAACGTCCTGCGGGTGCTGCTGGTGCTGCTGGCCGCCGCGGCGGACGGCTTCGGGCTGAGCAACGGCCCGCTGTACGCCGCCGCCCTGCTGGTGATGGGCGCGAGCCGGTTCATCGGCGCGGGCCTGTCGGCGGCGTTGCCGCACCTGGTGGAACCGAGGGATCTCGTCACCGGCAACTCGATGGTGGCCACGCTGGCGTCGGCGGCGGCGGCGATCGGCGGTGCGACGGCGTTCGGGCTGCGCAACGTGCTCGGCGCGGGCAATGTCGGCTCCGCGCAGGTGACGTCGGTGGCGATCGTCGGCGCGCTGGTGTCGGCGCTGTTCGCCGCCCAGTTCGCCCCGGGTGTGCTCGGTCCGGACGAGGTGGACGAGCCGAGCGAGGCGTTCGTCGCGGTGGCCAAGGGCATGGTCGACGGCGGGCGGGCGGCGCTGCGCGTGCCGAGCGTGGCGGCGGGCTTCATCGCGCTGACCGCGCACCGCATCGCGTACGGCGCGTCCCTGCTGGTCATCGTGCTGCTGATGAAGTACACGCTGCACAGCAACGGCGTGATGCGCGCCGGCGCGGGCGGCCTGACCGAGGCCGTGGCCGCCGGCGCCGCCGGCCTGGTCGTCGCCGGCTTCCTCACACCGGGGCTGGTCCGCCGCTTCGGCCGGCCGACGGTGGTGAGCAGCGGCCTGGTCGTGGCCTGCGTCGGCCTGATCGCCTTCGGCCTGCCGATGACCGTGCCGACGCTGCTCGCCGCGGCGTTCGTGGTCACGTTGTGCGGGCAGACGGTGAAGCTGAACGTGGACGCGGCGATCCAGCGCGACGTGGCCGACCAGTCGCGGGGCCGGGTGTTCGCCGTCTCCGACACGGTGTTCAACGCGGCGATGGTCATCGGCGTGGCGGTGGTGGCCACCATCGTGCCGATGGACGGCCGGTCTCCGGGCGTGGTGATCGGCACCGCCGCCGTCTACCTGGTCGGCCTGGCCGGCTACGTGCTCGTGCTGCGGGCGCACCCCAACAGCCCCCGTTGACGTTTCACATGAAACATCACTCCGGGACGTCGACGCCCTGCTCCCGGGCCCACGCGAGCAGCTCGGCCACCGCCTCGTCGTGCTCCAGCGGCCCGCGGTCCAGCCGGAGATCCTTGAGGAACTTCCAGGCCTTGCCGACGATCGGACCGGGCGGCACGTTCAGCAGTCGCATGATCTCGTTGCCGTCCAGGTCCGGCCGGACCCGGGCCAGGTCCTCCTCGGCGGCGATCCGGGCGATCCGCTCCTCGAGCTCGTCGTAGGTCCGCTGCAGGTGCTGGGCCTTGCGCTTGTTGCGGGTGGTGCAGTCGGCGCGGACCAGCTTGTGCAGCCGGCTGAGCAGCGGGCCGGCGTCGGTGACGTAGCGGCGCACCGCGGAGTCGGTCCACTCGCCCTTGCCGTAGCCGTGGAAGCGCAGGTGCAGGAACACCAGCTGGGCGACGTCGGTGACGATCTCCTTGCTGTACTTCAGCTCGCGCAGGCGCTTGCGCACCATCTTCGCTCCGACCACTTCGTGGTGGTGGAAGCTGACGCCGCCGCCGTCCTCGAACCGGCGGGTCGCCGGCTTGCCGATGTCGTGCAGCAGCGCGGCCAGCCGCAGGATCAGGTCCGGGCCGTCCTCCTCCTGGGCGATCGCCTGCTCCAGCACCACTAGCGAGTGCTGGTAGACGTCCTTGTGCTGGTGGTGCTCGTCGATCTCCAGCCGCATCGCCGGCAGCTCCGGCAGCACGTGCGCGGCCAGCCCGGTCGACACCAGCAGCTCGATGCCCAGCTTCGGGTGCGCGCCGCAGAGCAGCTTGGACAGCTCCGTCTGCACCCGCTCCGCGGTGATGCGGGTGATCTGGTCGGCCATCGACGTCATGGCCTCGACCACACGTGGCGCGGGTGTGAAGCCGAGCTGGCTGACGAAGCGGGCGGCCCGCAGCATGCGCAGCGGGTCGTCGGCGAAGGACTCCTGCGGGGTGGCCGGCGTGTCCAGCACCTTGTCCGCCAGCGCCTGCACGCCGCCGTACGGGTCGACGAATCGACGCTCGCTCACCTCGACGGCCATCGCGTTGACGGTGAAGTCGCGGCGCAGCAGGTCCGCGTCGATGGAGTCGCCGAAGGTCACCTCGGGGTTGCGGCTGACCCGGTCGTAGGCGTCCGCCCGGAAGGTGGTGATCTCCAGCTGGTGGCCGTGCTTGGTCAGGCCGACCGTGCCGTAGGCGATGCCGGTCTCCCAGACCGCGTCCGCCCAGGACCGGACCAGGGACAGCACCTGCTGCGGCCGGGCGTCGGTGGTGAAGTCCAGGTCGTTGCCCATCCGCCCGAGCATCGCGTCCCGTACGGGTCCTCCGACCAGGTAGAGCTGGTGGCCGGCGGCGGCGAAGCGGGCGGCGAGCTCCTCGGCCACTGGGGCGACACGCAGCAGTTCCACCACGGCATTCTCACGCACGGAGTCGGACAGGACGGGGGATTTCGAACCGGGCACGGCAAGGCAGCGTATCGGTATCGACACTCGGTGTCGGAGCGCGATCGCCCTGCAACGGCCAGCACACGGGGCTGACCACTACCATCGCGTGCATGTCCCCGTCGACCGGTCGTTCCGGCGGAACCAAGCCGGGGCGCCGCAACCGGCGCCGGGGCCGTCGGCTGCGGACCGTCGACGAGACCTCCGCGGGCGGGCTGGTCCTCGACGAGGCGCACGCGGCCGCTGCGATCATTGGCCGGCTCGACCGACGGGGCCGGCTGCTGTGGTCGCTGCCCAAGGGACACATCGAGGCCGGGGAGACATCCGAGCAGACCGCCATCCGGGAGGTCAGCGAGGAGACCGGCATCGAGAGCAAGGTCCTGCGCACCCTCGGCACGATCGACTACTGGTTCGTGGCCGAGGACCGCCGGGTGCACAAGACGGTCCACCACTTCCTGCTCGAAGCGGTGGGCGGAGAACTGTCAGACGAGGACGTGGAGGTCACCGAGGTGGCATGGGTGCCGCTGGGCGAGCTGGACGACTTGCTCGCCTACGCCGACGAGCGCCGCCTGGTGCGGCTGGCGCTCGACCTGCTCTCCGACGGGTCAGCCTCCAGCGAGCGTTCCGGGGCGGAGACGGCGTGAGGAAGCTGCTGGCCGCCGTGGCGGCTGCGGGTATCGCGACGCTGACGCTGGCCCCGTCGAGCGCCACCGCACAGGAGTCCGACCAGCAGAACCGCATCAGGATCGACATCAGCCAGGTGACACCGGAGCCCGTCACCGCGGGCACGCCGGACCTGGTCACGGTCAGCGGCCGGCTGACCAACGTCGGCGACCGGCGGGTGTCGCAGGCGCAGATCCGCCTGGAGCGCGGCGCCAAGCTGGACGAGAACGGGCTGCGCACTGCGCTGTCCAAGCCGCAGAACGGCGTGAAGTTCAGCGACTTCCAGCCGGCGGCGCCGTCCATCGCGCCTGGTCAGTCGGTGAACTTCACCATCGCCGTCACCCTGCACGCTGTGAGCGCGAACAGCCTGGAGGTCGACGCGCCCGGCGTGTACCCGCTGATGGTCAACGTCAACGGCGTGCCGGACTTCGGCGGGCTGGCCAAGGTCGGCCAGGCCACCACCGTGCTGCCGGTGCTGGCACTGCCCGGCGGCGACACGCTGGCCAAGCCGCCGACGCCGGCCAAGGCCACCGTGCTGTGGCCGCTGTCCGACCGGCCACGCCTGATCAACGCCGACACCAACGGCAATGCCGTGCTGACCGACGACGACCTGGCCGGTGAGCTGGCCGCGGGCGGTCGCCTGGACGGTCTGCTCGGTGCGTACGAGACGGCCCCGGTCGGTCTGACCCAGGCCATCTGCCTGGCCATCGACCCCGACCTGGTCGCGACCGTGCAGGCGATGTCGGCCGGCTACCACGTGCAGGTCCCGGGCGGCACCGTGGCCGGCAAGGGCCAGGCCGCCGCGCACGCCTGGCTGGACCGGCTCAAGCAGGACGTTCCCGGCCGCTGCGTGTTCGCGCTGCCCGGGGCCGACACCGACCTGAACGCGCTGGCCCGCGCCGGTGCGACGTCGCTGGTGCAGTACGCGCTGGCCGGCAACGAGCTGCACGACGTGCTGGGCGTCGCCCCGCTGACCGGCATGGCCTGGCCGATCGACGGCCAGCTGGACCCGAAGACGCTGGCCGCCTTCACCGACAACTCGCAGAAGACGCTGGACAGCGACCTGCTCAAGGGCGCCAAGGTGAGCAGCGTGCTGCTGTCCGCGGCGACCGTTCCCGGCTCGGACCCGACGCAGCTCGGCGACAAGGGCCCCCGCGTGATCCGCATCGATGACCTGGTGACGGCCGCGCTGCCCACCGGCCCGGCGGCGGCGCTGTCCGCGCTGGTGATGCACGCCGGCTCGACGGCGCCGATCGTGATCGCCCCGCCGCACCAGTGGGCCGCGTCCGAGGCGGACGCCGTCTCGCTGCTCAACGGCGTGCAGACGCTGGCCGACCAGCAGTACCTGGCCCCGGCCGGGCTGGCGACGCTGGCCTCGGGCCCGACGCCGACCGCGAAGGTCGCCCCCGGGTACTCCGCCCAGGGCGCCGAGCTGTCCGCGGTCGCCGCCCAGAACGTGGCCGAGGCGACCACCCATGCGTGGGATCTCTACGACTCGCTGGAGCAGGAAACGACCTCGAAGGTCACCCCCGAGCAGGTGATGTCGCCCACGTTCGACGCCCTGCTGCGCGCCGGGTCCGGGGCCTGGCGCGGCAACGACGCCGGCGCCGCCGCCGCGCTGTCGGTGCCGTCCGGGATGTTGGGCGCGATGGAGGGCCAGGTCGGCATCCAGCAGCCGTACAGCCCCATCACGCTGGCGTCCGAGGACAGCCCGTTGCCGGTGCGCGTCTTCAACAACCTGCCGGTCCGGGTGAAGGTCGAGGTGCGGCTGCAGTCGCTGAGCGGGGTCAACGCCGAGCCCTCGTACCAGTGGATCTCCGCCGGCCTGCCGCGCGACGTGCTGATCAATTCGACCGTGGCCCGCAGCGGCCGGTTCACCGTGACCGTCTCGCTGACCACCACCTCCGGCCGGACCGCGCTGGGCGGACCGGCCCGTATCGAGCTGGCGTCCACCGCGTTCGGCACCGTCAACCTGGTGATCACCGGCGTCGCCGCCGCCGCGCTGTTCGGCCTGTCCGGCCGGCGCATCTACCGCCGGATCACCGCGTCCCGCAAGCGCAGGGCACAGCCGCCGGAGGCCCCCGCCGAGGCCACCGAGCCGGTGCACGCGCCCGTACCCGAGAAGCTGACCGCCGGCGTGCCCGGCGACGAGAGGTCGAGCGAGAGTTGAGCGAGCCGGCGACGATCGTCATCAGAGCGGCCGACCTGCAGGCCGAGGAAACCCCGTCGCTGGCCAAGGCGAGCGGTTCGATGGCCATCGCCACCCTGATCAGCCGGGTCACGGGGTTCGGCTGGCGGCTGGCGCTGACCGTGCTGCTGGGCATCACGGCGACCCAGGACGCGTACAACGCGGCCAACAACTTCCCGAACATGATCTACGAGCTGTTCGTCGGGAACGTGCTGACCAGCGTGATGATCCCGGTGCTGATCAAGGCCCGGCACGACGACGAGGACAAGGGCGTCGCCTACACCCAGCGCCTGGTCACCATGGGCACCGTCATGCTCCTCGTGGTGACGCTGCTGGCGGTGGCCTGCGCGCCGCTGCTGACCCGGGTGTTCGTGGACAGCTCGACCGGCCAGTCCCGGCCCGAGGTGGTCACCGCGTTCGGCTACCTGGTGCTGCCGGAGATCCTGTTCTACGGCATCAGCGCCCTGTTCAGCGCGATCCTCAACGCCCAGAACATCTTCAAGGCGCCGGCCTGGGCGCCGGTGGCCAACAACGTGATCATGTTCGGCACGCTGGCCGCGTACATGATCGTGCCGGGGGACCGGGACCTGAACCCGTTCCACTTCACCGACGCCAAGTTCCTGGTGCTGGGCATCGGCAGCTCGCTGGGCGTGGCCGCGCAGGCCCTGGTGCTGGTGCCGGCGCTGCTGCGCAGCGGCTTCAAGCTGCGCTGGCGGTGGGGTTGGGACAAGCGGATCAGCCAGTTCGGCGGGCTGATGGGCTGGGCCTTCGGCTACGTGCTGGTCAGCCAGGTGACGGTGTGGGCGACCACCCGGGTCGCCACCGGCGCGGCCGGCGGCGGGCTGTCGATCTACCTGCAGTCGTGGAACCTGCTGCAGGTGCCCTACGGCGTGCTCGGCGTGTCCTTGCTCACGGCGATCATGCCGAAGATGAGCCAGGCGGCAGCCGAGGGCGACGTGCCCGGCGTGCTGGACTACCTGTCCCAGGGCAGCCGGCTCACCGCCGTGATGCTGGTGCCGATCAGCGCGCTGATGACCGTGCTCGGGCCGGCCATGGGCGTCGCGCTGTTCTCGATCAAGTCCTCGGAGTCGGCGGGCGCGTTCGAGCTCGGCTTAGGCGTGACGGCGTCGGCCTTCCTGCTGCTGCCCTACGCCGTCACCCTGCTCCAGCTGCGGGTGTTCTACGCGTTCAACGACTCGCGCACGCCGACCGTGCTGCGCCTGCTCATGGTGATCTTCCAGGTCCCGCTGACCTTCGCCTGCCCGTTCCTGCTGCCGGCCCAGGACGTGGTCTACGGCATCGCCTGCGTGAACGGCCTCACCTACACCGTCGGCATGGTGATGGGGGAGCTCTGGCTGCGCCGCCGGTTCGGCAAGCTCGGCAGCCGCCGCGTGGTGAAGACCTACGTCAAGACCGGCGTCAGCTCCGTCTGGGGCGCGGCCGCCGCACTCGCCGTGGCTCTGGTGGTTACCCACTACATTCCCGGGGGTATCCACCGCGCGGGCGGTGCATGGTTGACCCTGGTCGGTGGTGGGCTGCTCGGTCTCGCGTGCGCATTCGGCATGATGACGTTGCTCAGGGTGCACGAACTTCAGCCGGCGCTGAGCCGAATCACCCGATTCGTGCGCAGGACCTGAGGGTTCACCCGGGGCCCGACCGACCGGTTTCACGTACCCTCGACCCCGAGCGGGACGGGAGAAGCACGCGGTGAGCACCTGGCCGACCGAGATGGCCCCGCCCGGCAGAGGCACTGCCGGGCCGCCCAGTCCTGCCCTCCTACCGGGCGGCATGGTCGGCGACGGCCGCTATCGGCTGCTCAGCTACTCCGGCACGGACGCCCGCTGCAACGCGCAGCTGTGGCGGGCCCGCGACGGACAGCTCGGCCGGGACGTCGCCCTCACCGTGTTGCTCGGTAACCAGGCTGACGCACGCGCGGCCGCCAGGGTTCGACGCACCATCGAACGGGCCATGCACGCCGCCAGCTACGCGCATCCCGGCGTGTCCCGGATCCTGGACGTGCTCAGCCCCGGCAACGGCATCGCGCCGCGGGAGCAGGTCCTCGGCATCGTCGTCGCCGAGTGGACCAACGGCACCGACCTGATCGACCTCATCGCCGACGGGCCGCTGCCGGCCGCCACCGCGTCCCGGCTGCTGGAGCCGCTGGCCGCCGCCGTCGAGGGCGCGCACCACGCCGGCCTCGTGCTGGGCACCGAGCACCCGCAGCGGATTCGCGTCACCCCCGAGGGACAGCTCCGGCTGGCGTTCCCCGGGCCGCGCGCCGAGGCGACGTCCCGTGACGACGTGAAGGGCCTCGGCGCGATCCTGTACCTGCTGCTGACCGGCCGGTGGGCGCTGCCCGGCGGGCCGGAGGGGCTGCCGGTCGCGCCGATCGGCCCCAACGGCAGCGTGGTCGCCCCGCGCAGCCTGCACCCGATGGTCCCGCACTCGCTGTCCACGGTGGCCGTGCGCAGCCTGGAGGACACCAGCGTCGGTGGCATCCGCACCGGCGCCGCGATCCTCCAGGTGCTCGACGAGATCGCCGAGGCGGAGGCGGAGACCGGGCTGATCCCGGTGGTCGCCGAGGAGCCCGAGGACGACGTCGTCTGGACGACGCAGCGCCCGGTCAAGGACAAGAAGCGGACCCGCAAGCTCGCCATCGGCGTCAGCGCGCTGGCCGTGGCCACGCTGCTGGTGCTGGGCTGGATCGCCATGCAGGTGGTCGGCTTCTTCAACGAGTCCAACACTAAGGGCGACGGCGGCCCGCCGCTGGTGATCAGCCAGGTCGTGCCGACCAGCGACACCAAGCAGTCCGTCAACAACGCGCCGACGCCGACCTCGGGGCCGGTGAAGCCGGCCAGCGTCAGCGTGTTCAACGTGGCCAGCGACCCGGACAGCCCGAACAAGGGCGGGCTGGCCATCGACGGCGACCCCAACACCTCGTGGCGCACGGACAAGTACCTGTCCAACTTCCCCGCGCTCAAGCCCGGCATCGGGCTGATGGCCACCTTCGGCCAGCCGGTGAAGCTGGCCCAGGTCGTGATCACCTCGCCCAGCGCCGGCACCAAGGTGGAGATCCGCACCGCCGCCAGCGGCCAGCCGCAGCTGCAGCAGACCCTGGTGGTCGGCAGCGGCACGCTGGCCTCGGGCGAGACCACCATCCCGGTGAAGATGGCCTCGCCGAGCGACCGCATCGTGGTCTGGATCACCAGCATGAGCCCGAGCGGCAAGCTGTTCGCGTCGCAGATCTCCGAGGTGAAGTTCATCGGCGCGCGGTGACCCGCCGGTGCTTCGTCCCACCCTGTCCCTCCTCCTGGCCGCTGCTCTTCTCTCCCCGTCCGTGATCATCCGTTCGGCCGCGTCAAAGAGCCTGAACGCAGGACCGATATCCTCACCGGGTGACCGCAGCCGCCAGCTCGGATGCCGACCTGATAGCGGCTCATGCCGCCGGCGATCCGCATGCTTTCGGGGAGTTGGTCAGGCGACATCGGGACCGGATGTGGGCGGTGGCCGTTCGCACCCTGCGTGATCCCGACGAGGCGGCTGACGCGCTCCAAGAGGCCTTCATCTCGGCGTTCCGCGCCGCCGGGTCGTTCCGCGCCGAGTCGCAGGTGACCACCTGGCTGCACCGCATCGTGGTGAACGCCTGCCTCGACCGGATCCGCCGCCGGCAGGCCCGTCCCACCGTGCCGCTGCCGGAGGAGGGCGGGCACGAGCCCAGCGTGCCCCGCGACGCCGTGTCGGAGCTGCAGACCCGGATGGTCGTCCAGGACGCGCTGCACGAGCTGCCCGCCGAGCAGCGCGTGCCCATCGTGATGGTCGACGTCGAGGGATACTCGGTGGCGGAGACCGCCAAGATGCTGGGCATCGCCGAGGGCACCGTGAAGAGCCGCTGCGCACGGGGCCGGACGAAGCTGGCGAAACTTCTCGGGCACCTGCGGAACCCAAGTGCAGATGCGAACGTCCCAGGTAGTGCACCGGGTTCGCATCCGCAACGCCACTGGGAGGGCCGATGAACGGGGATTCGCCCCACGGCGGGCAGCCGTGGTCCGTTGACCTGCTCGCCGACCTGCACGCGGACGGCGGCGACCGGTCGCGCCTCGACGCCGACGCTCTCGCGGTGCTGGCCGCCCTCGACGCCACCCAGGCCGAGCTGGCCGCGCTGCCGCCGATGCGCATGCCCGACGACGTCGCCGCCCGTATCGACGCTGCCCTGGCCGCTGAGGCCGCTGCCCGCAGCGCCACGCAGTCGCCGGTGACACCGCACCAGCTCCCTGCACCCGCGGCCGGCCCCGTGCCACCCGTGGTCCCGCAGGTCACCACCACCGGCGCCATGCCGCCGGGGACCTCGCCACAGCCGCCCGTGCCGTTGCGGCCGGCCGCCGGGCCGATGACCCCGCCGCACGCCTCCGCGCCGGTTGCTCCCGTCGTCGACCTCGCCGAGGCCCGTCGCCGGCGCAACCGTTTGCTCGGCATCGCCGGCGGCCTGCTCACCGCCGCCGCGGTCGCGGTCGGCGTCGTGGTCGTCACGGTGCCGGGTGGCAGCACCGGCGGGACACCGCAGGCCATCCCCAACACCAGCATCCAGACCGATCCGCAGAACAACGGCCCGCTGACGCTGCACAGCGGTGACCTGCCCGGCGCCGGCGCCAAGGCCATCGGGGCGCAGGACTACGGGCCGTTCACCGATGCCGGCAAGCTGCGCGCCTGCCTGGTCGCCAACGGCCTGGACGCCGGTGCCAAGCCGATCTTCGGCCGGCGGGCCACCGTCGACGGCAAGCCCGCCGTGATGCTGCTGCTGCCGACCGGCAAGGCCGTCCACTACCAGCTGCTGGTGGTCGGCACGGACTGTGCGGCCGGCAACCCCGCCACCCTGGCCAACACCACCATCGGCGGCTGACCGGGGAGGAGGCGGCCGGCCCGGTGCCGGCCGTCACTCTCCGGTGCGGAATGCCGGACACCTACCATCGCGTTCAACAGAACGTCTGGCGAGCGCGATACGGAGGTCGTGTCAGTGGCGGCGGAATCAGAAGTCCGGAACCTGATCATCGTCGGGTCCGGCCCCGCGGGCTACACCGCGGCGGTGTACGCGGCCAGGGCGCAGTTGAAGCCGCTGGTGTTCGAGGGCACGCAGTTCGGCGGCGCCCTGATGACCACAACCGAGGTCGAGAACTACCCCGGCTTCCGCGACGGCATCATGGGCCCCGAGCTGATGGAGCAGATGCGGGCCCAGGCCGAGCGCTTCGGCGCCGAGCTGCGCACCGAGGACGTGGAGCAGGTCGAGCTGACTGGTGACGTCAAGTACGTCACCGCCAACGGCGTGCGCTACACCGCCCGCGCGGTGATCCTCGCGATGGGCGCGGCCGCGCGCTACCTGAACATCCCCGGCGAGCAGAAGCTGCTCGGCCGCGGCGTGTCGGCCTGTGCGACCTGTGACGGCTTCTTCTTCCGCGACCAGGACATCGCGGTGGTCGGCGGCGGCGATTCGGCGATGGAGGAGGCCACCTTCCTCACCCGCTTCGCGCGCAGCGTGACGATCATCCATAGGCGCGAGGAGTTCCGCGCCTCCCGGATCATGCTGGAGCGCGCCCGGGCCAACGAGAAGATCAAGTGGCAGCTGAACACCGAGGTGCTCGAGGTGCTCGGCGACACGACGGTCAGCGGCGTGAAGGTTCGCGACACGCGCACCGGCGAGGAGTCGGAGCTGGCGGTCACCGGCCTGTTCATGGCGATCGGCCACGACCCGCGCAGCGCGCTGGTGAAGGACCAGGTCGACCTGGACGAGGACGGCTACGTGCGCGTGCTGGCGCCCTCCACCTACACCAAGCTCGACGGCGTGTTCGCCGCCGGCGACCTGGTCGACCACACCTACCGGCAGGCGATCACCGCGTCCGGCTCCGGTTGCGCGGCGGCCATCGACGCTGAACGCTGGCTGGCCGAGCACGCGGGCGCCGCGCCCGAGCCCGAGGCCACCGCCGTCCCCGTCAACTGACATCCCCCTTCCACCCACGTAGGAGATCACCATGGCCGGCAACACCGTCACCGTCACGGACTCGTCCTTCGACCAGGACGTGCTCAAGAGCGACAAGCCCGTGCTGGTCGACTTCTGGGCGACCTGGTGCGGCCCGTGCAAGATGGTCGCGCCGGTGCTCGAGGAGATCGCGGCCGAGCACTCGGACAAGCTGACCATCGCCAAGCTGGACATCGACGCCAACCCGGCGATCGCCCGGCAGTACCAGATCATGTCGGTGCCGACGATGATGCTGTTCCAGGGCGGCGAGCCGGTGAAGCAGATCGTGGGCGCGAAGCCGAAGGCCGCGATGCTGGCGGAGCTGTCCGGCGTGCTGTGACACGCCGAGAGGCAACCCTTTCGTGTGGCCCGCGCGTCTTACTCTTCGACGCGCGGGCCGCGCTCGTCTGGGCCGTTCGGACCAGTTGCGTAGTGGGCCGAACGCTCTGTGTAGCCCCGTTCTGAGCATTGTCACGGACAGGGCACAATGAAGCGTCACACACCGCGCCGGAGTATCCGGCGCCCTAGACGAGCGAGGGTGTATGCAGGTTCTCCGTCGCGGTGACGTCGGTCCGGCAGTTGCCGAGATCAGGTCGACTCTCATCGCGCTGGGGCTGCTGTCCGGTAACCCGCAGGACGGCGACGTCGTCTTCGACGCCGAGGTCGAGCACGCGGTGCGTGCCTTCCAGCAGCAACGGGGCCTGATCACCGACGGTCTGGTCGGCTCGGCCACCTACGCGTCCCTGCGTGCCGCCACCTACCAGCTCGGCGACCGACCCCTGACCTACCTGGTCTCGCACCCGATGACCGGCGACGACGTGGCCGCCCTGCAGGAGCGGCTGCTGGAGCTCGGCTTCGACGCGGGCCGCCACACCGGCGTGTTCGACCAGCAGACCGAGCTGGCGCTGCGCAACTTCCAGCGCGAGTACGGCCTGACCGTGGACGGCATCTGCGGCGCGGAGACCGTGCGCGCGCTGCGCCAGCTGACGCCCAAGGTGCGCGGCGGCCGGCCGGTGCTGCTGCGCGAGCAGGAGCAGGTCCGCCGGGCCGGGCCGCGGCTGCGCGGCAAGCGCATCGTCATCGACCCGGGTCACGGCGGCCGGGACCGCGGTGTTGTCGTCGGCACGCACAGCGAGGCCGACCTGGTGTGGGACCTGGCGCGCCGGCTGGAGGGCCGGATGCAGGCCACCGGCATGGAGGCGCTGCTGTCCCGCGGCCCCGACCAGTGCCCGCCGGAGCGGGAGCGGGCCCGGTTCGCCAACGAGGCGGGCGCGGACCTGATCCTGTCGCTGCACACGGACGCCAACGCCTCGCCGCTGGCCAGCGGTGTCGCCACGTTCCACTACGGCACCGGCAACGGCACCACCACGTCGACGGTCGGGGAGACGCTGGCCGGCTTCATCCAGCGCGAGCTGGTGGCCCGCACCGGGCTGCCGGACTGCCGCACCCACGGCCGCACCTGGGACATGCTGCGGATGACGCGCTGCCCGGCGGTGCGGGTGGAGGTCGGCTACCTGACCAACGTCTCGGACCGGGCCAAGCTGGCGGATCCGGCCTTCCGGGACACCGTGGCCGAGGGCATCCTGGTCGCGGTGAAGCGGCTCTACCTGCTGGGTGAGAACGACCAGCCGACCGGCACCTTCACCTTCGCGGACCTGATCCGGCACGAGCTGGCCAAGGCCGAGTAGGCGAGGAGATCGACAAATCGCCCCGCTTGCGAGCGGGGCGATTTTTCATGCGGGGCGCAGGCTGGGCTCGGCGCTGCCGACGCCGGTGATCGTCACCGTGCCGAGCAGCCGCTCCAGCGCCGCCTCCACGTCTTCCTTCCACGACAGCGCCGTGCGCAGCTCCAAGCGCAGGCGGGGCCAACGCGGATGCGGGCGGACCGTCTTGAAGCCGACGGAGAGCAGGAAGTTGGCCGGGATGACGCAGCTGGACTCGTCGTCGATGGACGCGTCGCTGAACGCCTCGATCGCCTTCACGCCGCGGCGGGTGAGGTCCTTGGCCACCGCCTGCACCAGCACGCGGCCCAGGCCGCCGCGCTCGAACTCGGGCAGCACCCGCAGCGCGGTCAGCAGCACCGCATCGGCCGACACCGGGGCGGTGGGGAAGGCGACGGCCCTGGGCACCGCGCTCGGCGGCGCGTAGAGGGCGTAACCGGCGGGCACGTTGTCGACGTAGATGATCCGGCCGCAGGAGCCCCACTCCAGCAGCACGCTGGAGACCCAGGCCTCCTTCTCGAAGTCGGTCTGCCCGTACTCCTCGGCCTGCTCCTTCAGGTGCGGGGCGAGTTCCCAGAACACGCACTTCCGGCACCGCTTGGGGAGGTGCTCCAGGTTGTCCAGAGTGACGCCCACAACGCGCCGCGACACCCGACCTCCCACGCGCAGACCTGAACCCCGCGTGACCCCACGGGAACCGAACCAGCATAGGCCGGTGTGACGAGCGTCGGAAGGACTCAGCCCCGATCGGGACGCCCGTTACACTCATCTGATCTACCACGCCTCACAAGTTGAGGGAGGCAGGCGTGAGCGACACCGGATCTCAGCCGGCGCACCAGGCCGGACGCAGCCTCGACCCGCACCTCGGCCGCTACGCGGCGCGCACGGCGGGCATGACGGCATCTGAGATCCGAGCGCTCTTCGCGGTGGCGAGCCGCCCCGAGGTTGTCTCCCTCGCCGGTGGCATGCCCTATCTTTCCGCACTTCCGCTGGAATCGCTCGCCGCGGACGTCGGCCAGCTGATGGCCAGCGAGGGGCTGACCGCGCTGCAGTACGGCTCCGCCCAGGGGACCGTCGAGCTGCGTGAGCAGATCTGCGAGGTGATGGCGCTCGAGGGCATCACCGCGCACCCCGACGACGTGGTGGTCACCGTCGGCTCCCAGATGGGGCTCGACATGGTCACCCGGGTCTTCTGCGACCCGGGTGACGTCGTGTTGGCCGAGGCCCCGTCGTACGTCGGCGCGCTGGGCACCTTCTCCGCCTACCAGGCTCAGGTCGTGCACGTCGAGATGGACGACGCCGGCCTGGTGCCCGAGGCGCTGCGCCAGGCGCTGGCCGCCGTGACGGCGAGCGGCCGCCGGGTGAAGTTCCTCTACACCATCCCGAACTTCCAGAACCCCGCCGGCGTGACGCTGTCGGTGCAGCGACGGGCCGAGATCCTGGAGATCTGCGCCCAGCACGACGTGCTCGTCGTCGAGGACAACCCGTACGGGCTGCTCGGTTTCGACGGCCAGACCTACCCGGCGCTGCGCTCCGCCGACCCGACCAACGTGGTCTACCTCGGCTCGTTCTCCAAGACCTTCGCCCCCGGCCTCCGGGTCGGCTGGGTGCTCGCGCCGCACGCCGTCCGCGAGAAGCTCGTCCTGGCCGCCGAGTCGGCCACGCTGTGCCCGCCGGCGTTCACCCAGGCCGTGGTGAGCCGGTACCTGTCGCAGCACGACTGGAAGGGCCAGATCAAGACCTACCGGGAGGCGTACCGGGAGCGCCGGGACGCCACGCTGGCCGCCATGGAGCAGCAACTGCCGGCCGGGTGCACGTGGACCAAGCCCGAGGGCGGCTTCTACGTGTGGCTGACCGTGCCCGAGGGGCTGGACACCAAGGCGATGCTGCCGCGGGCCGTCACGCAGCGCGTGGCCTACGTGCCCGGCACCGCGTTCTACGCCGACAGCTTCGGCAGCCGCCAGATGCGGCTGTCGTACTGCTACCCGACCCCGGAGCGGATCCGGGAGGGCGTTCGGCGCCTGGCCGCCGTGCTCGAAGGCGAGTTGGAGTTGCTCGACACCTTCGGCACCGTCCAGCACCGCCGGCTGTCCGGCGCGCAGACGCCGACTCCGGACACCGCCTGACCGTCATCTACGGTGGCTCCCATGTCGGATCGCTGGGTCGCCGTGCTGTCGGGTGGGTTGTCGCACGAGCGGGACGTGTCGCTGCGCTCGGGTAGGCGGTTGTCGGCTGCCCTTCGCTCGGTCGGGTTGACCGTCGAGGAGTGGGACGCCGACGCCGGCCTGCTCGAACGCCTGCGCAGCAACCGCCCCGACGCCGTTGTCGTCGCGCTGCACGGCGGTGAGGGCGAGAACGGCTCCATCCAGTCGATCCTGGAGATGTTCGGCGTTCCCTACGTCGGCACCGACTCCCGTTCCTGCCGGCGGGCGTGGGACAAGCCCACCGCCAAGGCCGAGCTCGCCCGGGTCGGTCTGGCCACCCCCGACTGGGTTGTGCTGCCGCACAGCACCTTCCGCGAGTTGGGCGCCCAGGCCGTCCTGGACGCCCTCGTGGACCGCATCGGCCTGCCGTTGATCCTCAAGCCCGACCAGGGCGGCTCCGCCCTCGGCACCCAGGTCGTCCGCGAGGCCGCCGAGCTTCCCGCCGCCATGGTCGGCTGCTTGGCCTACGGCGACACCGTGCTGGCCGAGCAGTTCGTCGACGGCGTCGAGGTCGCCGTCGGCGTCCTGGAGGGTCCTGCCGGCCCCGAGGCCCTTCCCGCCGTCGAGATCAGCCCCACCACCGGCACCTACGACTACACCGCCCGGTACACCGCCGGCCTCACCGACTTCCACACCCCCGCGCGGCTCGACCCCTCTGTCGCCACCGAGGTCGGCGAGCTCGCGGTCGCCGCCCATCGCCTCCTGGGCCTTCGAGACGTCTCTCGCACCACCGCCATCGTCGCCCCCGACGGCACGGTGAATTTCCTCCAGGTCAATGTGTCCCCGGGCCTCACGGAGACGTCGCTACTGCCCATGGCCATCGAAGCCGCCGGCCGGTCCCTGGGCGACACCTTCGCCGCCCTCATCGAACGCGCCGTCGCCCGCGGTCCCCGCTAGCGCCGACTCCGCCGCGGTCGATCTCCCGGCCGCCGCTCGCTCGGCCGAGCCGCGCCTCACCACTCCTCGGGACACCGGGCGCCGCGGTCGCTTTCGTCTCCGAACGCGACCGTCGCCGCTCGTCCTCCCATGGCCCACAGAACACCGCTCGGGGCCGCTCCAAGCCCTTCGTCACCGTGACGTAAGTGGTCAAGGTGATGGGATGTCCCCGATCTGTGTCCGATTTGCCGCATCCGGCGCGATGAGGCCGACGATGCGTTCGAGGTCGTCGACCGACCCGAACTCGACGACGATCCGGCCCTTGCGGCGGCCGAGTTCGACCTTGACGCGGGTGTCGAACGAGTCCGACAGGCGGTCGGCGAGGTCCTGGAGCCCGGGGGCGTGGATGGGCTTGCGGGGAGCGGGCTTCGGCTTGGCCGGGGCCTCGTTCTTCGCGAGCGTCACGGCTTCCTCGGTGGCCCGGACGGAGAGGCCCTCGGCGACGATCCGCGCGGCGAGGTCTTCCTGCGATCCGGAGTCCTCCAGACCGAGCAGCGCCCGGGCGTGGCCGGCGGACAGCACCCCGGCGGCGACGCGGCGCTGGACGGGGAGCGGGAGCTTGAGCAACCGGATGGTGTTGGTGATGACGGGCCGGCTGCGGCCGATGCGGGAGGCGAGCTCCTCGTGCGTCACCTCGAACTCGTCGAGCAGCTGCTGATACGCGGCCGCCTCTTCGAGCGGGTTCAGCTGGGCGCGGTGGATGTTCTCCAGCAGCGCGTCGCGCAGCATGGCGTCGTCGGCGGTCTGCCGCACGATGGCGGGGATCGCGTCCAGGCCGGCGCGCTGGGAGGCGCGCCAGCGGCGCTCACCCATCACGAGCTCGTAGGAGCCGCGACCCAGTTCGCGAACGACGATCGGCTGCATCAGGCCGAACTCGCGGATGGAGTGCTCCAGCTCGGCCAGTGCGTCCTCGTCGAAGACCTGGCGGGGCTGCTTCGGGTTCGGCTTGATCTCGGTGATCGGCACCTCGCGGTACACCGCGCCGGCCACCGTGTTGCCCCCGACGACCGCCGGGGGAGCCTCGTCCGTGGCGGCGCCGAGCTTCACGCCGGCGCCGTTGGTCTCGCCGGGGGGCGGACCCTGGGGGATGAGCGCCGCGAGGCCGCGGCCCAGGCCACCCTTGCGTTCCGGCGGGGTCATGCGCGCTCCATTTCCGTGCCGCGGTCGGCGATCTCACGAGCGGCGTCCAGGTAGCTCATCGCGCCGCGCGAACCCGGGTCGTAGGCGAGCACCGTCTGGCCGTAGCCGGGCGCCTCCGAGACCTTCACGCTGCGGGGGATGACCGTCTGGAGGCAGGTGTCGCCGAAGTGCCCACGCACCTCGCTGGTCACCTGGTCGGCCAGCTTGGTCCGGCCGTCGTACATGGTGAGCAGGATGGTGGAGACATCCAGCGCCGGGTTCAGGTGCGCCTTGACGAGGTCGATGTTGCGCAGCAGCTGGCCGAGTCCCTCCAGGGCGTAGTACTCGCACTGGATCGGGATCAGCACCTCCTTGGCCGCGACGAGCGCGTTGACCGTCAGCAGACCGAGCGAGGGCGGGCAGTCGATGAAGACGTAGTCGATGCCGAGCTCGTCGAGCGCCTCGCTGGAGAGCGCCTCCTTGAGCCGGGACTCGCGGGCGACCATGGAGACGAGTTCGATCTCCGCGCCGGCGAGGTCGATGGTGGCCGGCACGCAGTAGAGGTTCGGGGACTGCTCGCTGACCGCCGCCGCGTCGGCGATGGAGATCTCGCCGATCAGCACCTCGTAGACGGACGGTGTGCCGGACCGGTGCTCGATGGCGAGAGCGGTGCTGGCGTTGCCCTGCGGGTCGAGGTCGATCACGAGCGTCTTCAGCCCGTGCAGGGCGAGTGCGGCGGCGAGGTTGACCGTGCTGGTCGTCTTGCCGACGCCGCCCTTCTGGTTGGCCACGGTCATGATGCGGCGCTGCGCCGGTCGAGGGAGCTTCAACGAATCCGGGTGCAGCACCTTGGCGGCGCGCTGAGCCTCGGCTTCGATCGGAGTCCAAGTCGCGCCTTCGCCGGCCATGACCGACTCGCTCATTCCTGGATTCATCGGGCGTAGTACCTCTCCGGCTCCGACGGGCCCGTCGTGTGCCTCTGCGAGTCGCGCTGTTTCACGTGGAACATGCGGTGCTCCGATCTGAGGATCCGAGTACACGCTCACCCATCCTTCCGTCTCCGACGCCCGCCGTCACGACGCCCCACCTGTTCGTCTCGTTCCACCACGACGACGGTCGTCGGCACCTCAAGCACCTCGGCGCCACAGGTGGCCACCCACTGGCGGCGGCCACCCGCCTTCGCCACCGCTGCCGCATCGCGTTCCAGTTCCTCGGCCGCGCTGGCGCCCTTGAGCGCCAGCAACTGCCCGCCGGACCGAAGGAGCGGCAGGCACCACTTCGCCAGCTTCTCCAGCGGCGCGACCGCACGGGCGGTGACAATGTCGCTGCCACCGAGCCGGCGTCGCACCTCGGGCTCCTCCGCCCGGCCACGCATCACCTCGACGTCGAGGCCGAGGGTGTCCACGACTTCCTGGAGCCAGGCGACGCGCCGAGCCATCGGTTCCAACAGGGTCAGCCGGACGTCGGGTCGGGCGATCGCCAGCGGGATGCCGGGAAGTCCCGCCCCCGAGCCTACGTCCACCGCCCGACAATTCTGTGGCACCAACTCGGCAAGTACGGCCGAGTTGAACAGATGGCGCTCCCAGAGCCGTTCGACCTCACGCGGGCCGATGAGACCGCGCTCCACTCCATGGTCGGCCAAGAGCGTGGCGAACTTGATGGCCCCCGACGCCCCGTCGCCGAACACCCGCTCCACGAGGTCCGCCGACGGCTCCAACGCCTCGCTCATACGCTCCCAATCCGTCCGCACGTTTCACGTGAAACCGTGTCCGCCCCATCTTCCCCGACGACCCCGTTTCACGTGAAACACAGCGACCAACAAACGCCTCCCGTCGCTGTGTGGCACCCGTTCGAAGGACGCGCCTACCCGACTCCGGGCACAAAAAAGCGCGGCCCGTTTCACGTGAAACGGGCCGCGCCGGTCGAGCGTTCGATCACTGCTCCTTGAAGACCACCACGCGGCGCTGAGGCTCCTCGCCCTCGCTCTCGCTGTAGGTGCCCTTCACGGCGGCGACGGCGTCGTGCACGACCTTGCGCTCGAAGGGGGTCATCGGCTGGAGCCGAACCTTCTCGCCGGTGGACAGCACCTTCTCGGCGGCGGAGCGGCCGAGCTCGCGGAGCTCGCTGCGGCGGCCCTCACGCCAGCGGGCGATGTCCAGCATGAGCCGGCTGCGCACACCGGTTTCCTGCTGCACGGCGAGCCGGGTGAGCTCCTGCAGCGCCTCCAGCACGGTGCCGCGCGGGCCAACGAGCTTCTCCAGCTCCTCGCCGCCGTCGATGCTCACGATCGCGCGGCCGGCCTCCACGTCCAGGTCGATGTCGCCGTCGTAGTCGAGCACGTCCAGCAGCTGCTCCAGGTAGTCACCGGCGATGTCGCCCTCCTGGACGAGCAGATCCTCGGTGTTCGACGACGACCGCTCCTCGGTCGTCTCCTGGTCGGCATCGGCCGCCTGCAACGTCTCCGACACGTTCTCTCCTCTCCAGAACAGCTCGGCGTCAGCGACGCTTACGGCTCTGCTTCTTGCGGGCTCGGTCCGGGGCCAGACCGGGGATCTTGGTGGACGCGTCGCCACTGCCGTTGACGGCGCTGCCGTTGGCCGGCGCGCTCGACCCGTTGCCGGTCGACTCGCTCTCCGCGCTCGCCGTCTCGGCGGCGTCAGTGGTGTCCGCCGGCTCGGCCGACTTGCCGACCTTGCGCACCTGCTGCATCGGCTTCTGCCCGGGCTTGGGCGCGAGGTTGTTGCGCTGCTCGACCTTCTTGGCCTTCGCCTCGGCCTCTTCCCGGTCGATCCGGTGGTAGACGAAGTACTGCTGACCGAGCGTCCAGGCGTTGTTGCTCAGCCAGTAGAACAGCAGACCGATCTGCAGGAAGGCGCCGAAGGCGAGCACGCCGAGCGGGAACAAGTACAGGGTGAGCTTGTTCATCATCGCGGTCTGCGGGTTCGCGGTCACCGCGGCGGTCTGCCGGGCCACGTTGTGCCGGGCGGTCAGGTGCGTCGCGATGCTGGCCACGATCATCAACGGGATCGACACCAGGATGACGTCCAGCCGACCCACGTGCGGGACGAACGCGTTCAGCTCGTTGTCGGCCATCGCGATGTACGACGACAACGGCGCGCCGAACAGGCGGGCCTGGAGGAACGACTGCACGTCCTCGGTCGGGATCCAGTAGTTCGCGATCTTTATGTTCTGGTCGTAGGACAGCCCGGGGCGGTTGAACGACCGCAGCACGTGGTTAAGGCCGATGAAGACGGGCGCCTGGAGCAGGATCGGCAGACAGCCGGCGAGCGGGTTCACGCCGTGCTCGGACTGGAGCTTCTGCATCTCCGCCGCGAGCTTCTGCTTGTCGTTGGCGTACTTCTTCTGCAGCTTCTTGATCTCGGGCTGGAACTCGGCCATCTTGCGCATGGACTTGACCTGCGCGACGAACGGCTTGAACAGAATCACTCGCAGGGTGAACACGAGGAACACCACTGAGAGCGCCCAGCTGGCCGCACCGCCGAAGGCCCCGTCACCGAAGATGGCGCCGAAGACCTTGTGCCATACCCACAAGATCCCCGACACGGGGTAATAGATGAAGTTGAGCACTGAGCTACTCCTCGGCAGCGGTGTTGGAACTGGCGCCGGTCCGCGGCTGCCGTGGCGGCACCGGGTCCAAGCCTCCAGGATGCCAGGGCCCGCAGCGCAGCAGCCGGCGAATCGTCAGCCAGCTGCCGCGCACCGCACCATGGACGGTCAGCGCCTCCACCGCATATGCACTGCAACTCGGGTAGAAGCGACAGCTCGGGGGGAACAGGGGGGAGATCCACCTCTGGTATCCCCGGATCGGGGCCACCAGCACCTTCGCGGCGACGGTCACGAGGCACCACCGGCCAGGCCGAGGCGGCGCAGCGCGGCGTCCAGGTCCCGGCCGAGCTCGGCGCTGGTCGCGGTGGCGGCGGGCGCCAGCGCCCGCACCACGACCGCCGTGCCGGCCGGCAGCTGTTCGAGCCGCTGCGCCATCTGGTGCCGCAACCGCCGGCTGACCCGATGGCGCACCACCGAGTTGCCGACGGCCTTGCTCACGACAAAGCCCACCCTGGTCCGAGCGAGCTCGGTCCGGGTGGGCGACGTCGGTGCTGTGGTGTCCGCCGGGCTCGTCAGGGCGTGCATGACGAGCCGGGGTCTGCCGGCTCGGCGACCCCGGCGGACGACCAGGCCGAAGTCGTGGCTACTGGTCAGCCGGGCGGCCGCGGGGAGCACGGCGCGTCGGGGTCAGGCCGAGAGGCGGGCGCGGCCCTTGCCGCGGCGAGCGGCGAGGATCGCGCGGCCCGCGCGAGTACGCATCCGCAGCCGGAACCCGTGGGTCTTGGCGCGACGACGGTTGTTGGGCTGGAAGGTGCGCTTACCCTTGCTCACTTCTGGGTCTCCCGGTGCTCACTGCAAGCAGGTCTGGTGGTGTCCCCCAGCCGCACTCACACGGTCACCGCACTACACGGCCACACCGGACGAGAGTCGTGGGCGCCGGATCACGTTCCGGCGCTCATTGGCACGGGCGCGCGAAGACGCCCGCTGCCAGCGGGAGACCATTCGAGAGTACGCAGCTACGCGCCGGTTCTCAAATCGGCAGCCCAGCCACCCCATCAGGGGACAGACGGTCACGGTGGGGGAGTGACCGGCCGGTTCGTCTTGTGGCGGCTGCCACGCCTTGTTAGCGTGCTCCTCCGCGGTTTCGCCCTCGGGCCCGGCCCGGGGCTCCCCACACGTGGCGCCGAACCGTCCGCGCGGAACCCGGACCCCGCCGCTGGCCGACCCAGTGCGAGGCGCCGATGTGTCCCGGCGTACCTTCGTGCACAGTTGTGGACAACCTGTGGACTACACGGTCCGGTGTCCACAGCGCAACCGGACGTGACGCTCTGGGGCTGCTGCGCATTCGCACGCCGACCCGGCGTCGGCGAAACAGGCGAGGGGAGGGGAGCAGGGCGTGTCCGACGACCAGACCAACCTCGGTCAGGTATGGGACCAGGTCGTCCAGGAACTGCTCGCCGCAGGGGCCCTGTCCTCCTTGCAGCGCGCCTGGATGCGGGTGACCCGGCCGATCGGGCTGCTGGACGGCACGGTCCTGCTCGGCGCGCCGAGCGACTTCGCCAAGGAGGCCATCGAGCGGGCGCTGCGCGATCCGATCACCGCCGCGCTGTCCCGCCGGCTCGGCCGCCCGGTGTCGCTGGCCGTCAAGGTCGACACCGTGGTGCCGCGCGCCGCCGCCGGCCCGCCGCCCGCGCCCACCCCGCAGCCGCTGATCACCACGCCCGCTCCGCGCCCGCCGGCCGTCGCCCCCGCGGAGCAGACCGCGCCGATGCCGGCGATCACCCTGTCCGAGGACGGCGAGTCCGAGGACGAGGTGGACGAGGAGCGCGAGGCGCTGGCCACCGTGCACGAGATCTGGCCGACGTTCAGCGGGCCGCCGGCGGCGCAGCCGAGCCAGCAGACCAACTCGCAGACCAGGCTGAACGAGAAGTACACCTTCGACACCTTTGTCATCGGCGCGTCCAACCGGTTCGCCCACGCGGCCGCGGTGGCGGTGGCCGAGGCGCCGGCGCGCGCGTACAACCCGCTGTTCATCTGGGGCGAGTCCGGTCTGGGCAAGACCCACCTGCTGCACGCCGTCGGGCACTACGCGCAGCGGCTGTTCCCGGGGATGCGGGTGCGGTACGTGTCCACCGAGGAGTTCACCAACGACTTCATCAACTCCCTGCGGGACGACCGCAAGATCGCCTTCCAGCGCCGCTACCGGGACATCGACGTGCTGCTCGTCGACGACATCCAGTTCCTGGAGGGCAAGGAAGGAACGCAGGAGGAGTTCTTCCACACCTTCAACACGCTGCACAACTCGAACAAGCAGATCGTGGTGTCCTCGGACCGGCCGCCCAAGCGGCTGGAGACCCTGGAGGACCGGCTGCGCACGCGGTTCGAGTGGGGCCTGATCACCGACATCCAGCCGCCCGAGCTGGAGACGCGGATCGCCATCCTGCGCAAGAAGGCCGCGCAGGACCGGCTGGCCGCGCCGGCGGAGGTGCTGGAGTTCATCGCCGCCCGGATCGAGCGCAACATCCGGGAGCTGGAGGGTGCGCTGATCCGGGTCACCGCGTTCGCGTCGCTGAACCGGCAGCCCGTCGACGTGCAGCTGGCCGAGATCGTGCTGCGGGACCTGATCCCGGACTCGCACGCCCCGGAGATCACCGCCCCGACGATCATGGCCGTGACCGCCGAGTTCTTCGGCGTGACCATCGACGACCTGTGCGGCCCGGGCAAGACCAAGGCGCTGGCCCAGGCCCGGCAGATCTCCATGTATCTGTGCCGGGAGCTGACCGACCTGTCGCTGCCCAAGATCGGCCAGACCTTCGGCGGCCGCGACCACACCACCGTCATGCACGCGGACAAGAAGATCCGCAAGGAGATGGCGGAGCGCCGGCGGATCTACGACCAGGTGCAGGAGCTGACCTCCCGCATCAAGCAGCGCGCCCGCGGCTGACCCCCGTTTCGTCCCTGAGCGGCCCCCGCATCCCGGTGGGCCGCTCGCGGCTGTCCGGCCCTGGCCGCCCGACGCCGACTTCTTTCTCACGAGGCACCCCGGTCCGCCGCCGGCCCCGGTGAGAAACCTTCCCGCCGCCGGGTTGCCCCCTGGCCGACCTTTCTCACCACGTGCCCGGCGCGGTCACCCAAGCCAGTGAGAAAGATGGCGGCCGCGTCCGCGGTGCCGCACCTTACTGATCTACGCGCCGGACCACCTCGGCCCGCGGGGCCGCCGGTCCACGGCGCGACCTTTCTGACTGAGGGGGCGCGCCCGGCGCCGAGCCCAGCCAGAAAGACTGACGGTCCGCCGACACCAGGTCGACCGGACGCGGTGCCGGCCAGATCGGCAGCGGGTGGCGGCGCGGTCGCGAGCCAGCCGGCCGGGCTCTGATCAGAGAGGCGCGACCTTTCTGGTCGGCCTCGCGGAGCCGCCATCGACCTCGGCCAGAAAGCCGGCGTCGGCCACGCCCGCCGACCAGTCGACGGAGCTCACCGCCCGGCCGCCGGTCAGCCCTTGGGCCCGCCGCCCCGGCCGCCGCCGACCCCTTTCTCACTGCCCCCGCCGGAGCGCCCCACCCCCGGCCGGGAAAAGTCGCCGACTCGCTGACCGGGTTGCGGGCCGGTCCGCCCCTCGATGAGAAGCTCTGCGCCGGCGGCTCCCGCCCCGCCCGCGGCCCGGATCCGCCCATCGACCTGGGCGCGGCCTCCGTGATCTTTCTGACCACCGACCCCGGTCGCGGGCCGGCCGCCCTCAGAAAACTCGCCGGCCGCAACCCTCGGCGGATGAACTTTTCTGGCGGCCCGGGGTGCCCGATCGGCCCCGGATCCCAGAAAAGTTGTCCACAGTCACCCACATCGGGGAGACCTGGGCCACTTTCACCCTGTGCAACGCCTGGGGACGAACCAGCCCACATCTGGGGATGGGGATGTGGACAACTCGACCGATCTGTGGACCGAACGGAGCAGCCGAGAAGTTGTCCACGGGGGCCCCAAGTTGTCCACCGGTCACCCGGGGTACTTGCCCACACCCCCAGCCATCACCTGAACAGCGCAAACCCCGGTTGTCCACACAATCCACAACCCTTACTGCTGTTACTGGGGATCTCTTCGAAGAGATGAAAAGAAGAAAAACAGGGGGTGGCCGAAGTTGGGGACAGCGGCGGTCCGGCCGGGGAAGCCCCGACATGACGAAGCGGCCCCGCACGCTCTACCGTTGGGCTCCCCTAGGACCCGGTCGTGTGCCGAGCCCGGACGACACGGGGACGACCAAGGTCGTGCCGAAGGAAAGGACGCCCTCATGAAGATCCGCGTCGAGCGCGACGGTCTAGCCGACGCCGTGGCCTGGGTCGCCCGAAGCCTGCCGTCGCGGCCGCCGGTCCCGGTCCTCGGCGGTGTCCTGCTGGACGCCGGCTCGGACGAGGGCGACACCGGCGACGCGCTGACGGTCTCCGGCTTCGACTACGAGGTCTCGGCCCAGGTCGGCGTGCCGGCCACGATCGCGGCCGGCGGCAAGACCCTGGTCTCCGGCCGACTGCTCGCGGACATCACCAAGGCGCTGCCCAACCACCCGGTGGAGATCGCCGTCGACGGGGCCCGCGTCTCGATCACGTGCGGCAGCGCCAAGTTCAGCCTGCCGACCATGCCGGTCGAGGACTACCCGGCGCTGCCGGCGATGCCGCAGCGGGCCGGCGCGCTCGCCGGTGAGGTCTTCGCCGAGGCGGTCGGCCAGGTGGCGGTCGCGGCCGGCAAGGACGACACGCTGCCGATGCTGACCGGCGTCCGGGTCGAGTTCAACGGCGGCAAGCTGACCCTGGTCGCCACCGACCGGTTCCGGCTGGCGATGCGCGAGTTCGACTGGGAGCCGGCCGACGAGGTCGACACCGCGGTCCTGGTCCCGGCCCGCAACCTGGCCGAGGCGGCCAAGACGCTGGGCGGCGCCGGCTCGACGGTCGAGCTGTCCCTGGCCTCCGGCGACGGCCTGCTCGGCCTGTCCGGCACCGGGCGGCGGACCACCAGCCGACTTCTGGATGCCGAGTTTCCGAAGTACCGGCAACTTCTCCCCGCCGAGCACAACGCGGCTGCGATCATCGAGGTGTCCTCGCTGCAGGACGCGATCAAGCGCGTGTCGCTGGTCGCCGAGCGCGGCACCCAGGTCCGGCTGGAGTTCAGCGACGGCGGCCTGCGGCTGTCCGCGGGCGGTGACGACGAGGGCAGCGCGGAGGAGGAGCTGCCCGTGGAGTTCACCGGCGACCCGGTGACGATCGCGTTCAACCCCGGCTATCTGCTCGACGGCCTGGCGGCGGTGCGCACGGATCGTGCCCACTTGTCGTTCACCACACCGAGCAGGCCCGCACTGATCAAGCCGGTGGGCGAGGATGGAAGCGTGGCGGAGGGGTACCTCTACCTGCTGATGCCGGTGCGCCTGCCCGGCTGACCTACCTGCAGCCTGCAACACGGAGAGGACCGCGATCGTGCAGCTCGGACTCATCGGCCTGGGCAAGATGGGCTTCAACATGCGGGAGCGGTTGCGCAAGGCCGGCCACGAGGTGGTGGGCTACGACCGCAACCCGGACGTCACCGACGTCGCCAGCCTGGCCGACCTGGTCGGCGCGCTGGCGGCGCCGCGGACGGTGTGGATCATGGTCCCGGCCGGTGACCCGACCCGGCAGACCGTCGAGGAACTGCGCGAGCTGCTCAGCGAGGGCGACCTCGTGATCGACGGCGGCAACTCGCGGTTCACCGACGACTCGGCCAACTCGGCCTCGCTGGCCGAGAAGGGCATCGGCTACCTCGACTGCGGCGTGTCCGGCGGCGTCTGGGGTCTCGAGGTCGGCTACGGCCTGATGGTCGGCGGCGAGCACAAGTGGGTCGAGCAGGCGATGCCGATCTTCGACGCGCTCCGCCCCGAGGGCCCGCGCGAGGAGGGCTTCGCGCACGCCGGTCCGGTCGGCGCCGGCCACTTCTCGAAGATGGTGCACAACGGCATCGAGTACGGCCTGATGCAGGCCTACGCCGAGGGCTTCGAGCTGCTGGAGGCGTCCGAGCTGGTCACGGACGTGCCGGCGACCATCAAGGCGTGGCAGCGCGGCACCGTGGTCCGGTCCTGGCTGCTGGACCTGCTGGTCCGTGCCCTGGACTCCGACCCCGAGCTGGACGACCTGCGCGGCTACGTGGAGGACTCCGGCGAGGGTCGGTGGACCGTCGAGGAGGCGATCAACCACTCGGTGCCGGCGCCGGTGATCTCCGCCGCGCTGTTCGCCCGGTTCGCCTCCCGCCAGGACGACTCGCCCGCGATGCGTGCCGTCGCCGCGCTGCGCAACCAGTTCGGCGGTCACGCGGTGCACATGGCCGGTCCGTCGTCCGGCGGCGGCTCCACGCACTGACCGGTGTACGTCAGGCATCTCCAGGTCGTCGACTTCCGCTCCTGGGCGCAGGCCGATCTGGCCTTCGACCCGGGCGTGAGCGTGTTCGTCGGCTCCAACGGCCAGGGCAAGACGAACCTGGTCGAGGCGATCGGCTACGTGGCCACCCTGGGCTCGCACCGGGTGGCCACGGACGCACCGCTGGTCCGCACCGGCAGCCCGCGCGCGGTGATCCGCGCCGCGGTGGTCAACGCCGGCCGTGAGCTGCTGGTCGAACTGGAGATCACGCCGGGCAAGGCCAACCGGGCACGGATCAACCGCGGCCCGGTGCCTCGCCCGCGCGAGGTGCTGGGCATTCTGCGCACGGTGTTGTTCGCGCCGGAGGACCTGGCCCTGGTGCGGGGCGACCCAGGCGAGCGCCGCAAGTTCATGGACGACCTGCTGGTCGCCCGCGCGCCGAGGTATGCCGGCATTCGCTCCGACTACGAGCGGGTGCTCAAGCAGCGCAGCGCCCTGCTGAAGTCGGCGGGTGCCGCGAGGCGGGCCGGCGGTCGGGGCGATCTGAGCACGTTGGAGGTGTGGGACGGCCATCTGGCCGCGCAGGGCGCGCAACTGCTCGCCGCCCGGCTCGACCTGATCGACGACCTGGCGCCGCTGGTCGCGGCCAACTACGCGGGGGTCGCCCCCGAATCGCGGCCTGTCTCGATCCGGTACCGGTCCACGCTCGGTGACGCGCTGCCCCGGCGGGAGCGGGCCGACGTCGCGGAGCTGGAGGCGGCGCTGCTCGCGGAGATCGCCCGGGTTCGGCCGCAGGAGGTGGAGCGCGGCGTCTGCCTGGTCGGCCCGCACCGGGATGAGCTGGAGCTGACGCTCGGTGACAACCCGGCCAAGGGCTACGCGAGTCACGGAGAGTCATGGTCCTTCGCGCTGGCGCTGCGGCTGGGCGCGTACGACCTGCTGCGCGATGATGGGGCCGAGCCGGTGCTCGTGCTCGACGACGTGTTCGCCGAGTTGGACCGCCGGCGCCGGCAGCAGCTGGCGAAGGTGGCGGCGAACGCGGAGCAGGTGCTGGTGACCGCGGCCGTCGCCGAGGACGTGCCGGAGGAGTTGGCCGGCGCCCGGTACCAGGTCCGCGACGGTGAGGTGAACCGTGTCCGATGAACCCGCGGGCAATCCGCCACAAGGGGTACGCATCTCCGGCCCGTCTTACCCCACATCTGGGGATAAACCTGTGGATGATGTGGATAACTCGGTGACTCCGGGGCGTCGATCCACAGCGAAACCGGCCAATAATGCGGCAAACGGCGCAAATCGGGCGGGATCTACCCCCAATCCGTCACCTGATGGTGGACAACCCGAACGAGTGATCGACCGGCTGCCGGAGGGCCTGACCGGATCCGACCTCGCCCGCGCGGCGCTCGCCGCCGCCCGGGAGGCGGCCAAGTCGCGCAAGCCGGCGCGGCGCTCCACCGCCGCGGTCAACCGCGGCCGCCGGCGGCGGTGGTCGGGCGCGGGGGCGGACGACCGCGACCCGCAGCCGCTCGGCCGCCTGGTGTCCCGGATGGCCATGGACCGCGGCTGGAGCGAGCAGCTCTCCGGCGGTCAGGTGTTCGCGAAGTGGCCGCAGCTGGTCGGCGCCGAGGTGGCCCAGCACGCCAAGCCGGTGACGCTGCGTGAGGGCGAACTGGTGGTGCAGGCCGAGTCGACGGCGTGGGCCACCCAGCTGCGGCTGCTCCAGCGCCAGTTGCTGCAGCAGATCGCCAAGGGCGTCGGCCCGAACGTCGTCAAGCGCCTCAAGGTGCAGGGCCCGTCGGCGCCCAACTGGCGATTCGGGCCGCTACATGCCCCAGGTCGCGGGCCACGCGACACCTACGGCTGACACACCATGTTTCATGTGAAACACGGCAGCGGGGAAATCACGGCTTACGGAGACGAACGTAGCCGGACCGAGTGACATCCGCAGCCCGGCGGACCCTCGTTCACTCACTTCCGGGCTTCTGTGACGTTCTCAGGCGGGTCCTAGCCGCCTTTTCGGCGGGGTCGCCCGGTATACTTTCGGGAGGATGTGAGCACGGCAGCGCTGGACGGTCCGTCCGCGCAGGCTCGCACACCAGTCCTGCGTGGCGTCCCAGAGGGAGACAGCAAAGCTCGTGGCTGCCAACAACAACGCTGAGTACAGCGCCAAGTCCATCACCGTGCTCGAGGGCCTCGAGGCGGTCCGCAAGCGGCCGGGCATGTACATCGGCTCCACCGGCGAGCGCGGTCTGCACCACCTCATCTGGGAGGTCGTGGACAACTCCGTCGACGAGGCGATGGCCGGCCACGCCTCCAAGGTGGTGCTGGTGCTGCGCGCCGACGGCGGCGTGGAGTGCATCGACGACGGCCGTGGCATCCCGGTCGACGAGCACCCGGTGGAGAAGAAGCCGGCGGTCGAGCTGGTGCTCACCACGCTGCACGCCGGCGGCAAGTTCGACAGCGACTCCTACGCGGTGTCCGGCGGTCTGCACGGCGTCGGCGTGTCCGTGGTCAACGCGCTGGCCACCCGGCTCGAGGTGAAGATCAAGCGCGACGGCTTCCACTGGAGCCAGACCTACGTGAACTCGGTGCCGACCGGTCCCCTGGAGAAGGGCGAGCCGACCACCGAGACCGGCACCACCATCACCTACTGGGCCGACCCGGAGATCTTCGAGACCACCGAGTACAACCTGGAGACGGTGTCCCGCCGGCTGCAGGAGATGGCGTTCCTGAACAAGGGACTGACCATCGTGCTGCGCGACGAGCGGGTCGCCGACGAGGAGGCCGAGGCCGACGCCGACGGCCAGGTGGCGCGGGTGAAGGAGCAGACCTTCCACTACCCGGGTGGCCTTGAGGACTTCGTCCGGCACATCAACCGGTCCCGCGAGGCGCTGCACGAGAAGGTCGTCGCGTTCGACGCGAAGGGCGAGGACCTCGAGGTCGAGATCGCCATGCAGTGGAACACCGGCTACTCGGAGTCGGTCTACACCTTCGCCAACACGATCAACACCCACGAGGGCGGCACCCACGAGGAGGGCTTCCGCGCGGCGCTCACCCGGGTGGTGAACGAGTACGCCAAGGACAAGAAGCTGGTCAAGGAGAAGGACGGCAACCTCTCCGGCGAGGACATCCGCGAGGGTCTGGCCGCCATCGTCTCGGTCAAGCTCAAGGAGCCGCAGTTCGAGGGCCAGACCAAGACCAAGCTCGGCAACACCTCGGCCAAGTCCTTCGTGCAGAAGGCGTGCAACGAGTGGATCGCCGACTGGTTCGACCGGCACCCGGCCGAGGCCAAGATCATCATCAACAAGGCGGTGTCCTCGGCGCAGGCCCGGCTGGCCGCCCGCAAGGCCCGCGAGCTGGTCCGCCGCAAGGGCGCGCTGGACATCGGCGGCCTGCCCGGCAAGCTCAAGGACTGCCGGTCGACGGACCCGGAGGAGTGCGAGATCTACATCGTCGAGGGTGACTCGGCGGGCGGCTCGGCCAAGGAAGGCCGGGACTCCATGTACCAGGCGATCCTGCCGATCCGCGGCAAGATCATCAACGTGGAGAAGGCGCGCATCGACCGCGTGCTGAAGAACACCGAGGTGCAGAGCATGATCACTGCCTTCGGTACCGGCATCCACGACGACTTCGACATCAGCAAGCTCAAGTACCACAAGATCGTGCTGATGGCCGACGCCGACGTCGACGGCCAGCACATCCGGACCCTGCTGCTCACCCTGCTGTTCCGCTTCATGCGGCCGCTGATCGAGCACGGGCACGTCTACCTGGCGCAGCCGCCGCTGTACAAGATCAAGTGGCAGCGCGGCGTCGAGCCGGAGTACGCCTACTCCGACCGCGAGCGCGACGGGCTGCTCGAGGCCGGCCTGGCCGCCGGCAAGAAGATCGGCAAGGACGACAGCATCCAGCGCTACAAGGGTCTCGGCGAGATGAACGCGCAGGAGCTGTGGGAGACCACGATGGACCCGGCCAACCGGGTGCTGCTCCAGGTGACCATGGACGACGCGGCCACCGCCGACGAGCTGTTCAGCGTGCTGATGGGCGAGGACGTCGAGGCCCGGCGGTCCTTCATCACCCGCAACGCCAAGGACGTCAAGTTCCTCGACGTGTGACGTCCCGGCCCTCCGCCTCCTCGCCCTTGTGTGAAAGGAACTCCTAGTCGTGACCGAAACCTTGCCGCCCGACAACCACGGGCGGACCGAGCCGGTCGACATCCAGCAGGAGATGCAGAACTCCTACATCGCGTACGCGATGAGCGTGATCGTCGGTCGCGCGCTGCCCAACGTGTACGACGGCCTCAAGCCGGTGCACGTGCGGGTGCTGTACTCGATGTACGACTCCGGCTTCCGGCCGGACCGCGGCTACAACAAGTGCGCCCGCGTCGTCGGCGACGTGATGGGCAACTACCACCCGCACGGCGACTCGTCGATCTACGACGCGCTGGTCCGGCTGGCCCAGCCGTGGGCGATGCGCTACCCGCTGGTCGACGGCCAGGGCAACTTCGGCTCGTCGGGCAACGACCCGGCCGCCGCCATGCGGTACACCGAGTGCCGGCTCACCCCGTTGGCCATGCACATGCTGCAGGACATCGAGGAAGAGACCGTCGACTTCCGGGACAACTACGACGGCCGCATCCAGGAGCCGATCGTCCTGCCGTCCCGGGTGCCCAACCTGCTGATCAACGGCAGCGCCGGCATCGCCGTCGGCATGGCCACCAACATCCCGCCGCACAACCTGCGCGAGGTCGCGGACGCGGTGGTGTGGGCGCTGGAGAACCCGGAGGCGCCCGACGAGGAGACGCTGGAAGCCGTGATGGCCCGGATCAAGGGCCCCGACTTCCCGACCCACGGCCTGATCCTGGGCACCCGCGGCATCGAGGACGCCTACCGCACCGGCCGCGGCTCGGTGCGCATGCGCGCCGTCGTCGAGGTCGAGGAGGACAGCAAGGGGCGCACCATCCTGGTCGCCACCGAGCTGCCGTTCCAGGTCAACCCGGACAACCTGGTGGAGAACATCGCCACCCTGGTCCGCGACGGCAAGCTCACCGGTATCGCCAACATCGCCGACGAGTCCAACAGCCGGACCGGCATGCGCATCGTGGTCACGCTCAAGCGGGACGCGGTGGCCAAGGTCGTGCTGAACAACCTGTACAAGCACACCCAGCTGCAGCACACGTTCGGCGTCAACATGGTGTCCCTGGTCGACGGCGTGCCGCGCACGCTGCGGCTGGACCAGATGATCCGCCTCTACGTGAAGCACCAGGTCGAGGTCATCGTCCGCCGGACCAAGTACCGGCTGCGCAAGGCCGAGGAACGGGCCCACATCCTGCGCGGCCTGGTCAAGGCGCTCGACCAGCTGGACGCGGTGATCGCGTTGATCCGCCGGTCGCCGACCGTGGAGGACGCCCGGGTCGGCCTGATCGAGCTGCTCGAGGTCGACGAGATCCAGGCCAACGCCATCCTCGAGATGCAGCTGCGCCGGCTGGCCGCCCTGGAGCGGCAGAAGATCGTCGACCAGTTGGCCGAGATCGAGCTCGAGATCGCCGACCTGCAGGACATCCTGGCCAAGCCGGAGCGGCAGCGCGCCATCGTCCGCGACGAGCTGATGGAGATCGTCAACAAGTACGGCGACGACCGGCGCACCCGCATCCTGCCGTTCGACGGCGAGGTCTCCATGGAGGACCTCATCGCCGTCGAGGACGTGGTCGTCACCATCACCCGGACGGGTTACGCGAAGCGGACGAAGACCGACCTGTACCGCTCGCAGAAGCGCGGCGGCAAGGGCGTCCAGGGCGCGCAGCTCAAGCAGGACGACATCATCGCCCACTTCTTCGTGTGCTCCACCCACGACTGGATCCTGTTCTTCACCAACATGGGGCGGGTCTACCGGGCCAAGGCGTACGAGCTGCCGGAGGCCAACCGGAACGCGCGCGGCCAGCACGTGGCCAACCTGCTCGCGTTCCAGCCGGGCGAGGAGATCGCCCAGGTCATCGAGATCCCCAACTACGAGGTCGCGCCGTACCTGGTGCTGGCCACCAAGACCGGCCTGGTGAAGAAGTCGCGGCTGGCCGACTTCGACTCCAACCGGTCCGGCGGCCTGATCGGCATCAACCTCAAGGAGGGCGACGAACTGGTCGGTGCCGTGCTCTGCGCGGCCGAGGACGACCTGCTGCTGGTCTCCGCCGACGGGCAGTCCATCCGGTTCCACGCCACCGACGAGACGCTGCGGCCGATGGGCCGGGCCACCTCCGGCGTGCTGGGCATGCGCTTCAACAACGGCGACGAGCTGCTGTCCATGGGCGTCGTGCAGCCCGACAAGTTCGTGCTGGTCGCCACCGACGGCGGCTACGCCAAGCGGACCCCGATCGACGACTACCCGATCCAGGGACGCGGCGGCAAGGGCGTGCTGACCATCCAGTACGACCGCAAGCGCGGCCGGCTGGTCGGTGCTTTGATCGTCGACGAGGACGACGAGTTGTACGCCATCACATCATCTGGTGGAGTGATCCGTACCAGCGTCGAACAGGTGCGCAAGGCCGGCCGACAGACGAAGGGGGTGCGGCTGATGAACCTCGACGAGGGCGGCACCCTGATGGGTGTGGCACGCAACGCCGACGAGCCCACGGACGTCTCCGGAGAGGACGACCAGACCTCCGCTCCGGACGTGGCCGAGTAGGCAGGCGCGGCAGGGAACACACCAACAAGCTGACTGAGGACCGCTCGTGACAACTCCGGAGAATCCGGAACAGCCGGACGCCAAGACCGAGCAGGACGGCGAGGTCGAGAAGAAGTCCGTCGCGACCGAGGAGGCTCCCGCCAAGCCGGAGCAGCCGGAAGAGGCGGCGGACGCGGCCGAGCCGGCGACCAACGGCGCCACCGCCAGTCACGAGCAGGAGACCGCCAAGTTCAGTGCCGGGGAAGCCGCCGCCGCGGAGCCGGCGGCCTCCTCGGCGCCGCCGCCCTGGCAGCGGGTCACCGCCGACAACGCCGCGGCCGCCGCCGCGGCGAACGCCGGCACCATCGCGTCCACGGCGTACGACAACGAGCCCGTCGACACCAGCTCGCAGGCCACGACCAACTTCCGTCCGGTCACGCCGCCCGAGCCGGCCGCGTCCCCGCTGGACTCGCCGACCGTGTCCACCCGGACGTCGGTCAACCTCGGCGGGCCCACGCCCACCCCGCCCCGGGGCACCGCCGCGCCCACCGCGCTGCGCCGCCCCGGCCGCGGGCCCCGGCGGGCCAGCCTCCAGATCAAGCGCGTCGACCCCTGGTCGGTGCTCAAGCTGGCGCTCGTCCTCGGCTTCGCCATGTTCCTGGTCTGGATGGTCGCCGTCGGCGTGCTGTACAGCGTGCTCGGCGGCATGAACGTGTGGACCAAGCTCAACGGCACCTACAACGACCTGGTGCAAGGCGGCGACAACAGCGGCGGCGACCTCATCAGCGCCGGCCGCGTCTTCGGCATCGCCGCCGTCGTCGGACTCGTGAACGTGATCCTGTTCACTGCGATGGCCACCGTCAGCGCGTTCATCTACAACGTGTCCGCTGACCTGGCCGGAGGCGTCGAAGTGACCCTCTCCGAGCGGGAGTAGACCCGGTTTGGATCAGGGGAGAGGAGTACGGTAATCTTCTCCCCCGTAAGGGCCCATAGCTCAGGCGGTTAGAGCGCTTCGCTGATAACGAAGAGGTCGGAGGTTCAAGTCCTCCTGGGCCCACGGAACCGATTGGGTGTAGTGGGTCTGGAAGCGCAGCTTCCAGACCTTTATCGTTTCCGGTGTCTTGTGGGGCTCCGCCCCACGCCCCGCAGAGGGGGCTCCGCCCCCTCGAACCCCCGACTCGGGCTCGGCTTCGCCGTCGCCCTTCGGACCGTGGGGGTGCGATGGAGCCGGGTGCCTGGTCGGGAAGCACGTGTATGTTGGGACTACCTGTCCTGTGTAGGGGTGGCAAGCGCCAAGGAGGCGACTCGACGTGAAGAAGCTCATCGCGCTCGCGGCTGTGGCTGGGGTCGTGCTGTTTTTCGTGCGGCGGCAGCGTTCCGCCAAGGCCGAGGCCGACCTGTGGCGCGAGGCGACGGCTCCGACCGACTGAGGTTGGGCGAACACCGGGGTACGACGGCCTGACGGTCGCGGCCCCTCGGGGACATAGCTCAATTGGCAGAGCACCGCCTTTGCAAGGCGGGGGTTAGGGGTTCGATTCCCCTTGTCTCCACGGTATCTGACCAGCGACAACGCCAGCTTTCATGATCACATTAGTTGATCACTGGCTGTCAGAGTGGTTGCGAGTACGCTCGGAGCGTGCGGCAACCCGGTCGTAAGAGGCGCCAGCGAGGCTCCATCGTCAAGCGCGGGAACTCCTTCCGCGTGCTGGTCTACGCCGGTACCGACCCTGTCACCGGCAAGCGCGTCTACCTCGACGAGTCGACCACCGACGAGGCCGAGGCGCAGCGCATCCTCACCCGCCTGCTGGCCCAAGTCGACAAGCAGAACCAGGCCCGCACGAAGGGCACCCTCGGCTACGCGATCGAGGAGTGGCTGCGCGTCCAGGAACTGGAGCAGGCGACCCGCGAGACCTACGAGATGTACGTCCGCCGGTACATCAACGCCACGGTGAACGGCAAGCCTGGACTCGGCGAGGAGCCGATGTCGAAGGTGTCGGCCCGGGTGCTGGAGAAGCTCTACGCCGAGCTGCGACGCTGCCGCGCTCGCTGCGACGGACGGCCAGGAGTCGATCACCGCGTCGAGGGCGACCATGAGTGCCGGGTGGTGCGCCACAAGTACCCGCCCGGTCGGCCGCCAGCTGGCGGCTACCCCGATCACGACTGCGCCACTGCGAGTTGCCAGGTCACCGAGTGCAAGCCGCACGCCTGCCGGCCCCTGGCCAACGCCTCGATCCTGAAAATCCACTTCATCATCGCCGGCACGCTGTCGGCCGCCGTGCGGTGGGACTGGATCGACCGCAACCCCGCCGAGGTTGCCAAGAAGCCCGAGCAGCCCAAGCCCCAACCCAAGCCGCCGACGGTCGACCAGGCCGCGCGCATCGTGGACGGCGCCTGGGCGGAGGACCCTGCGTGGGGCACGCTGGTGTGGCTCGTCAACGTCACCGGCCTGCGCCGCGGGGAGCTGGTCGCCCTGCGCTGGCGGGACGTCGACCTCACCGACTCCGCCCTCTACTGCTGGGACACCAAGACCGGCACCATGCGTCGGGTCTCCCTCGACCCGGTCACCGTCGAGCTGCTCACAGAGCACCATGAGCGCTACGAGAAGGCGTGCCGCGACCTCGATGTCAGCACGACCGCGGACGCCTACGTGTTCTCCTACAGCCCGACGCATGACCGCCCCTGCAACGGCAGCGGGATCACCCACCGGTATGCCCGCCTCTGCAAGCGCCTGGGCATCGACAGTCACCTGCACGCTATGCGCCACTACTCCGCCACCCAGCTGCTCACCGCTGGCGTCGATGTCCGAACGGTCGGCGGTCGGCTTGGCCACGCGCCGGGCACCACCCTGCGCGTATACAGCGCCTGGACCGACCAAGCCGACAAGCGGGCAGCCGAGATCCTCGGCAACCGGCTGAAGCGGCCGAAGTAAGTGCAGGCGCGGTGGGGCCGGCATCAGCCAGCTGCGGCCGTCACGCCAACGGCGGGCGCTGAATGTTGCGGATTTCGTCGACGTAGGCGATGGCATCCGCTTCGCGGGGAAAGCGATCGGTAAGAACGTCCGTTAGGTCGCGCGACACCATCGCCAGTGACGGGATGGAACGCCTTCCGGACGCGATTGCACGTTGACCGTGGCTGAGTGCCTCTTCGAGATCGCCTTCGCGTGCGGCGGCCACGCCAAGGGTTATACGCGCCTCGGTTATCCGCATGGGCGAGCGTTCTTCGCCATGTATGTCCGTGCCGAACCGGATCACCTCGTCGGCCAATGCTCGCGCCAACTTGTCTTCGCCGACGTGGCGGTAGCAATCCATCGCGTAGAAGTCGTACTTAGCGGGGTCGACCACGAAGTGGTTCTCAACGTTTTCGGGATAGGGCAACCTGTCGAGCAACAGTCGGCCGCGCTCCAACGCGGCGTTCATGTCGTCTTTCCTGCCCATACGGGCGTAAGCCTTGGCCTGCTGCGCCAGCAGTTGTACGGCGACACTGTGGGGCTGTGCTGCTTCGATCCCAGTTTCGGCCGCGGCGATGACGCCTCGGTAATCATTGGACGTGAGTGCGAACCAGGCGCGCATCTCGTGTGCCCAGCCAACAATACCTGGACTACCGACTTCCAGTCCGATGCGAAGCGCGGACTGTCGAGTTCCCTCGGCCGCGCGTCGGTCGCCAAGGTCGTATTCGAGACATCCGACCAGAAGGGCGAGCCAACCCATGAGCTCAAGCGTCTCGCGGCGTTGAGCGAAGGTGAGCCGGCCGTTCTGAACTTCGACCATTCGGCGCAACCACTGTCGGCCCTCGACGATCAGATTGAGCGGATCTTGTGATGCGTACTCGGAGCACAAACGATCGACCGTCATTCGGAGCCCGGTCAACGCCGCGTCGTTGAGGTCGGAGACTTCGATCCGACTCACGATATCGAACGTCGTCATACCGGTAACAGCAAGAATGTCAGCTGAATCATGGCGTTGCTCTGGCGGGAAGATCGTAGCCGTCACAGTGCCGAGCGCCGCGGCGATCAGCGGTGCATAGACCGGACTCGGCTTGTTGTCGCCACGCTCCCACGCCTTCCAGCGGCGAACGAGGTGATCCGACTCCGGAAGTTCGTCATCGCTGTGCTCCCGCATCCGGGCGACTGCCGCTGTCTGCGAGAGCCCTCGGGCATCGCGCAGGGCCTTGATGCGCCGCGCCCACTCCGGCACTCCGTCGCTCATGACACCTCCAGCGCCCTTGGTTCGCTCTCCTCCAGTCTCCCACTGCGCGGTGGTGACACGGGAGGTGTCGCGCTGGTGATCCGGTCACATCACCGGCCGGCAACGCTGTCACCTGCACTAACACTGCCGAGCACCATGCTGCGAAGCCGATCGTTGGTGACATGACAGCAAACGCAGCACCACCAGACGAATGGGCGACTACCGCGCCCATTTGCAACGCCGAACGACTACCTCGGCTCCAACCGCGCCTCGACAGCGGCCAGCCGTTCCTTGACCGCGCTCAACTCGCGGGTCAGTTCCTCAACCTGCCGTCCGAGATCCGTCGACTGGGTGCGGCGCTCCGGCTGCCTATCGCTGCGGACGAAGGAGCCTTTTCCCTGCCTGGTGACGATGAGGCCCGCGGTTCGCAACTCGCCAAGCGCCCGCTTCACGGTCTCGACAGCCACCTTGTACTGATCCGCAAGCGCCTTGTGCGTAGGCAGCTGCTCGCCCGGCTGCAGAGTTCCGGCGTCGATCGCGGCGCGCAGCCGGGCGGCCACCTGCATGTACGACGGGCTGGAGTCGTCCAGGTCGAGCCGTTCCATGTTGACAAGCATACGAGCTTGGCCATCCGAGCTGTCTTTGCTCCTTTCGCTGCATTGCCCGAGGCATCTAAGACGTCTAAGCTGTCCTTGTTGGCGCTCCGATCCCGCGTCGCGGGAGCGACCGCCGCACAGCAAGAAGCCCCGACCGGTGCTGCAACACCAGCCGGGGCCCGCATCGAAAACTTGGGAGCAACGATGCAGGTTGAGCCTACCCGGCTGTATCGGGTGAAGTTCCTGGCTGAGGCGCTGGATGTCTCGCTGACGACGATCTACCGGGCCGTCGAGTCCGGTGCGCTGCGGGCCGTTCGAGTGGGAACGGGCAAGGGTGCGGTCCGGATCCCGGGCGACGCGTTCCTGGAGTACCTGGCGGCGTGCGAGACCCCGGGCGCGAAGACCGCGCAGCCGGCGGGCGGTGTCCGATGACCGAGCGGCCGAATCTCGCTGGCGGCGTTCCGGTGCAGCGCACCGCCGCCCGTGAACTTGTTCGTACTGCCGCGATGCGCACCGCATTGCAGAAGCGGTCGGCTGGTGTTCCGACGTACTCGGTGTCGGAGGCGGCCGTACTGCTGAGCATCTCGCAGGAGTACCTCTACCGCCTGATCCAGGCCGGTGGATTCCCGGCCGTTCAGCTGCGGATCGGTGGCCGACAGGGCCGGTACGTCGTGCCGGCGAAGGCGGTTGAGCAGCTGCTCAACGACGCGATCGAGACGGCGGAGTGCATCGACGCCGAGACCTGGACCCAGCAGTGGACCGCTCAGCGCGCTGGAGGTGCGGCATGAGTAAGTCGCGAGACCTTCTGTCCGTCGCCTTCGTGGGTGTCGTGATCGGTGCCGCTGGCTGGCTGCTGCGTGGCCTGCCCGCCGGCAAGTTCCCGACGCAGGCGTGGCCCTGGCTGATCACGATCGGTGGCGTCATCGTGCTGCTGGCTCTAATCGCCTCGATCGGGCAGCGGCCCCTGGCCCGTCTCGGTCTGCTCGGTGCTGGTGCGGTCGCTTGGTCGGTGTGGTTCGCGACCGGTGATCTGCCCACCACAACGCCGGGCCGGGAGTACTGGCCGTACCCGCTGGTTATCGGCGGCCTGTTGGTGCTGCTGGCGGTGGCGCGGTGGTGGCACCGCCAGGGCGGTTCGGCTGGCACCGTGAACCGGTGGGCCGCGCGCGGGCGCCGCAACGACGGCGTGGCCTCGGCCTGGTCGATCTTCCGCACGTCGTCGTGGTTCGCCGCCCGCCGCAAGGCGTCGGTGCTGCGGCCAAGCCTGCGTGAGGTGACCTGGTGGCGGCGGCTGCTGGTGCCGATCCGGGAGCTGGCCACCCCGCTGGCCCGGGTCGGGATGCTGCGGATCTGGTCGCCGGTGGAGGACGTGACGCTGCGGATCGGTGGTCCGCGTAGCGGGAAGACCGGTGAACTGGCCGGTCGGATCCTGGACGCCCCGGGCGCGGTGATCGCCACCAGCACCCGCACCGACCTGCTCAACACGACCGGCCCGCTGCGCCGCCGGCTGGGCCCGGTGCACGTGTTCAACCCCAGCGGCATGGGCGGGCTGCCCTCGACCATCACGTTCGACCCGCTGGCTGGCTGCGACAACCCCACCACCGCCACCACCCGGGCCACCGACCTGCTGTCCGGGGTGTCCGCCCCAGGGGCGGGTGGGGATCGGGAGTTCTGGGCCGGGCAGGCCCGCCGCGTGTTGGCCGCGTTGATGCACGCCGCCGCGTTGGGCGGCGCGACGATGCGCGACGTGCTGGCCTGGGTCGCCGACCCGGAGGCGGCTGCCACCGACGTGCAGCGCTGTTTGCGGCGGTCGCCGGAGCCGGCGTTCGAGTCGGACGCGCAGCAGTTCCTGGGCACCAACGACCGCACCCGCTCGTCGATCTGCGCCACGATCATGCCCGCCCTGGGCTGGCTGACCGACTCGACTGCGGCCGCGTCGGCGACCGGCGACGGCTTCGACGTGCAGCAGCTGCTGGACACCCGCGGCACGGTCTACATGCTGGGCGCCGAGGACGGCGTGGTCGCCCCGCTGGTCACCGCGCTGACCGGGCACATCGCGCGGGAGTCCCGGCGGATCGCCGGCACCATGCCGGGCGGCCGGCTGGACCCGCCGCTAACGCTGGCGTTGGACGAAGCGGCGTTGATCTGCCCGATCCCGTTGGACAACTGGACCGCCGACATGGGGGGCCGCAACGTCACGATCCACATCGCGGCGCAGTCGCGGGCGCAGCTGCGGCAGCGGTGGGGCGACACCGGCGCGGCCGCGATCTTGAACAACGTCGCCACGCTGATGATCTTCGGTGGGAGTCGGGACCCGGACGACCTGGGCGCCTACTCGACGTTGACGGGGGACCGGGACGAGAAGGTCGACACGTTCGATGTGGACGGTGACCGCCAGTCGCACACCACGCGTCGGGTGCCGGTGTTGTCGGCCGGGCAGATCGCGCAGTTGCCGTTTGGCCGCGTGGTGATCATCCGTCGGGGGATGGCGCCGGCGATCGGGCGGGTGCAGATGGCGTGGAAGCGCCGCGACGTCAAGGCGTACCAGCGGCAGGTGTGGCGGGCCCGGCTGGCCGCGATCTGGTCGGCCCGCCTCAACGCCTGGATCACGGCCGGGGTGACCGCCAGCGACCATGTGGGCGCGTGGGTGACGGGAATGACCACGCGATGGAGCGCGGCTCGGGCCCGTCGTGCCGCGATGCGCTCCGCCGTGTCCGCTGTGGTCGACGCCGCCGCGACAGCACTGGAGCAGCCGCCGGCCCTGCCGGCCGCGCCGATCAACGAGCAGCCGGTCGACGAGCACGAGGGGAGCCGGTCGCGATGATGCACCTCAACCTGATCGGCCACGAACGGTGGGTCAACGGACACGCCCTGAGCATCAGCGCGGTCACCGTGGGCCTGTCCGACGCCGAGCGGCACGTCTCGTTGAACGTTCCGTTCCACCTCTACGGCCAGACGCGCGTCGCGGCCATCCCCGTGACCGCGCTGTCCGGTGCGACGGTGACGCTGGACCTGGAGCACTGGGAGCTCTACGACCTGGTCGCCGAGCGGCTGATCGGCATGACCTTCAACACCGCGCGGCCGGCGAGCCCGGAGTACATGGCGGTCGCCGAGCGGTACACCCGTGAGGCGCGGCGGCTGCCCAGCACCGACCTGCGCGCGTGGGTGGCGCAGGTGATCGCGCAGGCGGGTGGTCGGCGATGACCACGCTCCTGTTCGAGCAGCCCAACCAGCAGGCAGTCGACGACGAGTTCTTCCGTTATGTGCTGTTGGAGTTCCCGGAGTTCGCGGCCCAAGGACGGCCCGGCGGCGGCGACTGGACCGTCACCGATCTGTTCTGCGGCGCCGGCGGCTCTTCCAGCGGTGCCGAGGCCGTGCCCGGTGTCCGCGTGCGGATGGCAAGCAACCACTGGTCGTTGGCGGTCGAGACCCACAACACGAACATGCCGCACGTCGACCACGACGTGGCCGACATCCACGACGTCGACCCCCGCCGCTACCCACGCACCGACTTCCTGTGGGCCTCGCCCAGCTGCACGTTCTGGTCCGGCGCGCGTGGTGAGCGGCGGGACTTCACCGAGGAGGCCACCCGGCCGACCCTGTTTGACCTCGACAACACCGATGACGAGGACGACGAGAAGCAGGCGCTGCCGGCCGAGGCCAAGCAGCGGTCCCGGGCGCTGATGCACGACGTGCCCCGGTTCGCCGAGCACCACAGGTACCGGGCCGTGATCGTGGAGAACACCCCGGAACTGCTGAAGTGGTGGTACTTCCCCAAGTGGATCGCGAGGATGCGCAAGCTGGGGTACCGGCACAAGGTGCTGACGCTGAACTCGGCGTTCGCGCACAAGCTCGGCGCGCCGGCTCCACAGTTGCGTGACCGCGTGTACGTGGTGTTCTGGTTGGAGAAGTACCGGGACCCGGACTTCGACAAGTGGACCAGGCCGACCGCGTGGTGCCCGACCTGCGACCGGCCGGTCAACGCGATGACGGCGCCCAAGGACCCGCGCCGGCCGTACGGCTCGTACTGGGAGCAGTACACCTACCGCTGCCCGCAGGTCTCGTGTCGGCACGGCATCGTGCACCCGTACACGTTGCCGGCGATCTCCGCGATCGACCTGGGCACGCCGGGCACCCGGATCGGGGACCGCAAGCGGCCGCTGTTCCCGAAGACGATGGCCCGTATCGCCACTGCCCTCAACCAGTTCGGCCCGCAGTCCCAGGTGGACGCGCTGCGCAGCGCGGTGCGACGCTACCTGTTCCTCGTGCCGGCCGAGGGCCGTGACGGCAAGGTGGCCCGCAGCGCGCTGGAGCCGCACCGAGCGCAGACCGCCCGCAACGAGACCGGACTGCTCGTGCCGGCCGGCGGCACCTGGAACGACGACAGCCAGCCCTTGTGGGAGCCGATGCGCACCCGCACGACCCGTGAGTCCGAGGCGCTGGTGCTGGTGCCACTGCGCAACAACAACCGGTCGAAGTCGAGCACGGAGCCGCTGGACACCTTCGCCGCCGGCGGCAACCACCACGGGCTGCTCTCGCTCACGCCGTGGCAGGGCACCGAGGCGGACACCCGGTTGTGGGACCCGAACGTGCTCTACGCCTACGACACCGGCATGTTCCGGTCCCTGCGCGGCCCGTTGCCGACGCAGACCACCGTGGCCGGCGACGCGGTGGTGCAGGCGCTGCCGGACATCAACGACTGCGTGTTCCGAATGATGCTGCCGGACGAGGTCAAGCGCGGCATGGGATTCGCTGCGCAGTTCGTGCTGCTGGGCAACAAGCGGGAACAGGTCCGCATGTGTGGCAACGCGGTCACGCCGCCGATCGCGCGTGACCTGATCGCTGCCGTGGTCGAGGCCATCACCGGAGACGAGGTGCGAACGGCATGACCGAGATCATGACGTGCGTCCTGTGTGGACGCCGAGGTGTACGGGACTTCGAGCCGGTGCCGGGCGTCTATTACGAGTCCGCCGATGCGCCGCGTGAGGTGCAGTGCGCGAACCGGGATGCCTGCGAGCGTCGCCAGCGCGAGACCGCCGAGGAGGCCAAGCCGACCGAGCAGGAGTTCGCCACGGCCGCGTCGGTGGCCGGCCTGGCCCGTGAGGTCGAGGCGCTGCGCCGGATCGTGCAGCCGATGCACGGCCTGGCCGCGCAGGTCGAGGACTTGGCCCGGGTGGTGGGGGAGTTGGCCGAGCAGGTGCAGGCCAAGATCCGCCGGCCGAAGCCGACGCCGGCGCCGTCCTGGTTGGACATGCCGCAGGACTTCGCCGCTGCCAACGGCTTGTTGCGGGACCTGTCGGAGTGGATGGGGGAGGTGTACCTGCGCTATGCCGACGCCGCCAAGGGTCTGCCGGACTGCTGGTTGTGGCACCCCGACGTGGTCGAGGAGCTGCTGTGGCTGATGGCCTCCTGGTGCCTGGCCTACCGGGCGGAGGACGCGACGGTGAACCGGGCGGGGGACTGGCACGACCGGTACCGGCCGGGTGTGGTGCGGCGAATCAAGCAGATCGTGGGCACGTGCTCCCTGGAGAACCACCTGCCGCGCGGCGCCCAGCAGCAGTCTCAGCCGGTGGTGCCGGTGGCCGAGGCGATGGAGCCGATCGCGGCGTGGTGGGCGATGCGTCGTGGTGAGCCCGCGCCGGAGCCGAGCGAGCGCAACTTGGAGCAGGCGAGCACCCGGCATGGCTGGGGAGGTGGCAGGCGATGAACGGCGAGTTCGAGGGGCGGACCGGCCCGCGGTGGGCCGAGCTCCGCAGGCGCGATCCCGTGTGGGCCGACCAGATCCTGGCGGACGCGGACGCTTTGGCTCCGCACGATCGGAGCCTGCGCGGGGAGCTGCTCCGCAGGCAGGCCGCCAGTATCCGTAGTGAAGCGGCGGCCGAGTTCAACGTCGGTGACGTCGTACGCAATCGCCGCACCGGAGCGACGTTGACGGTGACCGAACCCGTGTCGGATTGGTCGGCGCAGTACTACGAGCCCGTCGTTCCCGAGGCTCCACCGAGCAGCGTCGGCCAGACAGAGACGATCGACCGGCAAGGGCCCGACCCGTGGCGGCCGGTCGCGGCAGAACCGGCCGACGCAACCAGCCGTACCATGCCCAGCCCAGACGCGGACTCTGACACGGTGGTGGATCCGTTCGGGTCGCAGGATTCCGCGTTCTGGCGGGAGTGGCGGGAGCAGCAGTCGGCACGACTTGAGGCAATGCGGCCTGAATTTGAGGCCGAGTTGGACGCCGTGATCGAAGCCGAGGCAGATGTCATCTGGCCACACCAATTGGAGTCGGGAGACGGCCACCGCGTGAGGGCTGCCAGCCACATCGACGACGAGGCTGTATCGGTCGAGGGGCCTGATCCGTGGCGACCTCCGCATGCGGTGCCCGCCACCAGGTCTACAGCCGACGCCGATGCGGATGCGACCGTGGCGATCTGCGCCCGTGTTGAGCAGCTGCCGGAGGGCATGATCACTGATGCCGATCTGGCCCGTGTCGGGGTGACGCCCGAGCAGTTCTCCCGGCTGGCCGACGCCAGCGCGGAACTCCAGGCCGAGCAGTGGCGTGCCGAGTACGCGGCCGAGCAGGCGTGGGAGGCGCGGTGGCGCGCGCGCTGTGCGGTCGAGCGTGCCGGCGAGGCCGTGCGTGAGCTGCACGAGTTGGCCGATGCCCAGGTGGAGGCCGATGTGGCCGAGGAGGCCAGCACAGAGCAGTTGGCCCGGTGGCAGGCCGAGGACCTGGCCGCCGAGGAGTCCCTCCGGGAAGCCGACCGCGTGCTGGCGGGGGAGGTGCTGGGCGATGCTTGATCGGCTGATCAGGTTGTGGCAGGGCAATCCGCTGCTGGTGACCGCCGCCGGCGCGGCTGTGGCCGTCGTCGTGCTGGTCGTCGTGGTCGTGGTGCTGCGGCGGCTGGTTCGGGCTCTGGCCGCCGCGGTTGCGCGTCGTCGCGGTGAGGACCCGACGTCGGGTGCGCCGCTGTTCTACGTGGTCGCTTGCATGTCGACCGGGGTGTCGGTGAACACGTCGTGGCGGTTTTTCGGGGAGCGGCTGCACATCACCGACGTGCCCGAGCGCGTGGTGATGTTCGCGGTGCTGGAGGCCGCGTTCGTCGCGTGCGCCTACGGGATGCGCGCCAATGTGCGCCAGCCGGACGGGCAGCCGGGCGCGCCGCGCGCGGTCGCGTGGATGTTGACGGTGCTCTCGGCGTACATGGCGATCGCGGAGTCCGACTTCTGGGAGGGCATCGCCCGCGTGGCGCTCGGCCCGGTGCTGGGCATCGTGGCGTTGCACCTGGCTCTCGGGGTGGAAATCCGCCACGCCTCGCCGTCAGCGTCGACCGGGTGGGCACAGCTGGTCAAGGAGATGCGCGAGCGCGTGCTGTCGCGGTTCGGGCTGGCCAACGACGACCGGGACGCGGCCACGAGGACTCGGCACCGGGCGGCGGTGCGGGCCGCCCGCTTGGCCGCCGCCGAAGGTGGCCGGTTCCGGCAGCAGCGGCTGGCCCGCGCGGTGCGGGTGGCCGGCGTCGCCTACGACCAGGACGCCCGGGAGCGGATGTTGGCGGAGCTGGCGGCGTTGAAGAGCTTGGACGCGTTGACCAAGCTGACGCCGCCGTCGCCGTGGGAGCCGGCTACCGGCAACGCTCGACCGCGCTCGGGGAACGGCGTGGCGCGCGGGGCAACGCGAGTGGACGCGTTCCGTACGGCCGGGGGAGTAGACGAGGCGTCCACGGTGTCTAACGACGAGCAGCGTCCAACTGTTCAGCCGGTAGTTGTCCACGGCGGTGTTCAGCCGTCGGGGCCGTCGGCGAGCGGTGACCGTCCAATGCCGTCGAGCGCGCGGTCGGCGCGGTGGTTGCCGCTGCCGGTCGGGACGGACGGTGAACACGAGGCGTCGCCGCACGCGGGCGCACTGGCGAAGGACCGGGCGCGGGCTGCCGCCCGCCGACATGCCGCCGCCCATGGCGGCCAGCTGCCCACCGTCTCGGAGCTGATGGCCCTGGCGGGCACCTCGCGCGGCACCGCCGGCAACGCGCTCAAGGAGCTCCGAGAGCAACCCGGTCAGCTCCAGATCGTGCACGACATCGAGCAAGCGAGCACCCAGTCATGATCACGACCACCCCACATCTCAGCACCATCAGCTCACCAGTCACCATCACCAGTCAGTCACCTATCAATCACTCTCAGTATCAAGAACCCACCACCAAAGAACGTGCACACCTAGGCATCACGATCCGAAGGTGTGGCGCGCCGGCGTTGCCGGCGACGCCGGGCGCGGCCACCGCGCCCTTGGTGTTGATCTTCGCGGTGTCGTTTTCGAGCACGGGTGTGGGGTGGTCGTGGTGCTGAGCATCGCCACCGGCTACTCGCCGAAGTACCTGACCGAGCAGGTCGCCGCCGGGCGGGAGAACTACTACACGGGCGCGGTCGCCGACGGGGAGCCGCCGGGCCGCTGGCACGGCGCCGGGGCCGAGGCGCTGGGCCTGACCGGGCTGGTCGACGAGCAGGACATGACCGCGGTGTACGAGCGGTTCATCGACCCGCGTGACCCGGCGTTCAAGGACCCGTCCAAGTGGACGGAGGCGTCCACGCTTGGACACACCGGGCGTAAGTACTTGTCTGAGGACGAGTTGTACAACGCGGCGTTGGACGCCGAGCCGAACGCCAGCGCTGAACGCCGCGCCGAGCTCCGGTTGGACGCGTCCAAGCGGGCCCGCCGGAACGTCCCGTTCTTGGACGCGACGTTCAGCGTCCAGAAGTCGGTCACCGTGCTGCACGCCGCGTTCGAGGCCCAGGAGGTGCGGGCCGGCAACGCCGCGCGGCAGGCGGCCGAGTTGGCGGACGCCGACCCGGACCAGGCCGAGGTGTGGCAGCGCCGCCGCGCTGACGCCGAGCGGGCCGTGCAGTCCTGGGCGGCGCACAAGCAGGCGGTCGAGGACGCGATCTGGGCCGGCAACCGCGCCGCCCTGGACTACCTGGCCGAGCACGCCGGCTATGTGCGGATCGGGCACCACGGCGGAGCCGCGGGCCGGTTCGCCGACGCGCACGACTGGGTGGTGGCCTCGTTCTTCCAGCACGACTCCCGCGAGCACGACCCGCAGCTGCACATCCACAACGCGATCCTCAACCGCGTCCAAGGCCCGGACGGGGTGTGGCGGACGCTGGACTCCAAAGGGATCCACAAGTTCCGAGGCGCGGCCGCCGCCGTGGGCGAGCGGACGATGGAAGAACACCTCACCCGTGCCCTCGGGGTGCAGTTCGCGACCCGCCCGGACGGCAAGGCCCGCGAGGTCGTGGGGGTGGCGCCGGAGGTGATGGAGCTGTTCAGCTCCCGCCGCCGCGCGATCACCCGCCGCACCGCCGAGTTGGTGCAGGCGTTCGAGACGAAGTTCGGGCGCGCCCCGAACACGCTGGAGCTGGACCGGTTGCAGCGCCAAGCCACGTTCGCCACGCGCAAGGCGAAGTCGCACGACGGGGAGACCGTCGAGCAGCGCCTGGAGCGCTGGGACCGGGAGTTGCGCGCCGAGGTCGCCGGCGGCCTCGCGGGCGTCGCCCGCCAGGTGCTCAACCAGTCCGGGCAGCAGCGGGAGCCGCAGCGCTGGTCGCGGGACGCGGTGATCGAGACCGCGTTGGCCGACGTGCAGTCGAAGAAAGCCGCCTGGACGGCGCCGGACCTGACCCGCGCGATCAGCGACGCCCTGCCCGACCACCTGGGTTCCCTCACCGGGCGGCAGATCACGGAGCTGTTGGACGGGCTGACCATGGAGGCGTTGAAGTCGGCGGTGGCGTTGGACGCCGACCGCCCGGGCGATGACGTGATCCCGCGCGAGTTGCGGCTGGCCAACGGCCAGTCCTCGTTCCAGGCCCCTGGACAGCAGTTGTACGCCACCGCCGCGCACGTGCGCAGCGAGCGGGCGCTGCTGGCCGCCACCGTGAAGCGGGACGCGCCGGCGCTGTCGTCGGTCTCGGTGGACGCGTTCGTCACCGGGTTGGCCGAGACCGGGATCGAGCTCGGCGTGGACCAGGCGGCCGCGGTGCGCGGCGTGCTCACGTCCGGCGCGAACGTGGAGAGCCTGGTCGGCCCGGCCGGGACGGGGAAGTCCTTCGTGGTCGGTGCCCTCGCGAAGGCATGGCAGGACCCCGCGTTGTGGGACGGCCAGCAGCGGCGCGTGATCGGCCTGGCGTCCAGCCAGGTCGCCAGCGAAGTGCTGGCTGGGGAAGGAGTCTCCGCCCGCAACATCGCGCAGTGGCTGGGCGTTCAGCACCGCATCGGCCAAGGCCGCGCCAGCGAGCAGGACCGCGAGTGGCAGTTGCGCAACGGGGACCTGGTGGTGGTCGACGAGTCGGCGATGGCCAACACCGCCGACCTCGCGGTGATCCACCGGCACGTCACCACCGCCGGCGCGAAGCTGCTGCTCACCGGAGACCACCGGCAGTTGGCCGCAGTCGGCGCGGCCGGCGGCATGGAACTGTTGGCGCAAGCCGGCGCGAGCTACGAGCTGGCAGAGGCCCGCCGGTTCTCCGCCGGGTGGGAGCGGATCGCTTCTTTGCGGCTGCGCTCCGGGGACGCCACCGTGTTGAAGCGATACCACAAGCAGGGCCGTCTGATCGATGGCGGCAGCACCGAGGACGCCGAAGCCTCCGCGACCCGCGCGTGGCTCGCGGACACCTTGGGCGGCCGCCACTCGCTGCTGATCGTCGACAGCAACGAGCAGGCCGCCCGACTGTCGGCGAGCATCCGCGCCGAGCTGGTACGCCTGGGCAAGGTCACCGAAACCGGGGTGCCGCTGGCCGCCCAAGGCACCTACGCCGGGGTCGGTGACCTGGTGCAGGCCCGCCGCAACGGCTGGCATCTGGCCGGCTACGCCGGCAACCGGCGCGGCCCGATCAACCGCGAGCAGTACCGCGTGGTGGAGACCCGGGAGGACGGAAGCATGGTCGTCGCGCGCCTGCTCGGGCGCGGCCCGGCCGGCGAGCAACTCGGCGACCGGATGACGCTGCCCGCCTCCTACGTGGCCGAGCACCTCACCCTGGGCTACGCCTCCACCGTGCACTCGGCGCAGGGCATGACGGTGGACACCTGCCACACGGTGGTCACCGCGGGCACGGCCGCGAGCGCGCTGTATGTGGGGATGAGCCGCGGCCGGCACGGCAACACCGCGCACGTCACCACCGTGACCCGCCCCGCTGACGAGGCGGACGGCTCAGCGAAGGACGAGGTGCGGCGGACACCGGAGGCGGTGTTGGCCGCGACGTTGGAGGCGGCCGCGCCGGAGCAGTCGGCGTTGGCCACCGCTGTGGAGTCCACAAGGGAAGCCGGCAACATTCGGACACCGGCGGAGTTGCTGGCCTACGCCAGTGAGCTGGCGACTGCCGATCGGACCGTGCGGTGGCTGGACGAGCTGGTCGACGAGGGCCACCTGTCGCAGGAGGACCGGGCCCGGCTGGCCGCCGAGGACAGCGGACCCGCGCTGGGCCGCCTGCTGCGTCGCGCCGAGCTGGCCGGGCACGACCCGCGCCGAGTGCTGGCCGACGCGGTCACCGAGCGGTCGCTGGACGGGGCCCGGCAGCTCACGCACGTGATCCACCACCGGATCACCGCGGCGGTGACGCTGGACCCGCGCGGGAATCGGTTCGCCGACTGGGCTCCGAAGGTGGAGGACCCGGAATGGCAGCGCTACGTGGACACCCTCGCCGCCGCGGCCGACGCCCGCCGTGTCGAGTTGGGCAACCAGGCTGCTGCGCAGCCGCCGCAGTGGGCGGTGGAGGCGTTCGGCCCGCTGCCGGAGGACCCGCGCGAGCGCGCGGTGTGGACGAGCAAGGCGGCGACGGTGGCCACGCACCGGGAGCTGGTCGGGCACGACGACCCGGCCGACGCGTTGGGCCCGGCACCCAAGCCGGGCCAGGTTGAGGCGTACGCGTCGTGGCGCGCGGCCTGGCGCGCGTTGGGCCGGCCGGAGGCCGACAGGGACGAGCTGGAGATGAGCGACGGCCAGCTGCGGCTGCGGATCCGTGCCCACGCGCGGGAGGAGGCGTGGGCCCCGCGGTATGTGGCCAACGAGCTGGCCGGCACCCGCCAGGCCATCGCCCAGCAGCGGCAGCAGGCCGCGCTGCGCCACGCCGAGGCCGCCGGCATCGAGGACGAGCAGCAGCGCGAGCAGGTGGAGCGGGAGGCCGCCGAGGCGGAGGCACTGGCCGAGGCGCTGGAGCAGCGCGCCGCGCAGCTGGCCGAGGTCGACTACGCGCGGGCGCAGTGGCTGGCGCACACCGCCGAGACGCGCGCCGCGAAGGACCGGGCGCAGGCGGAGCTGTCCGCGCGGCACGCCGAGTCCGGGCACGTCGACGAGTTCGTGACGGCTGAGGAGTGGCTGGCGGCCCACCACGAGGCGATGTCGGCCGAGGACCCGCACCGCGAGGTCACCGACGAGCACGACCTGGCCGACGTCACGGCCGAGCGCGCCGAGGACCTGGCCGCGGTCGAGCCGGTCCCGAACGAGGATGCGGCCGAGACGGGCGTGCCGGACCTGCGGGAGATCGCCGCGACCGAGCCAGCCCCGATCAAGGAGGACACGGTCCGGGTGCCCAGCGCGGAGGAGACCGCGCACGCGATCACGCAGGCGCAGCGGGCCCTGGCGGAGATCGCGGCCCGCCAGGCCGACGACCACGAGCGTGCCGCCGAGGACGCCTACACCGAGCAGGTCACCCGCTGGCACGCCGACGACCAGACCGCCGAGCTGGACGCCGCGGCGCAGCGGGCGGTGGAGGACGAGCCGACCCTGGACATGGCGGCGCGCCGTGGGTAGCCGGGGGATCGCCCGTCAGCGGGCGGTGTGGACGTCAGTGCCGGTTGGGCCGGTAGGTGTAGAGCTGTTCTGTTGGGCCGGCCTGCGCGCCGAGCTCGCGCTGGGTCTGGTCGATCAGGGCGACCAGGCCACGGTTGCGCTGGGCGTGGGCGGCCGCGTCGATTCGGGCTTGGGCACGGGCCTCGGGCAGCGAGCAGCGCGGGTCGGCCAGCAACTCGCGGAGGAAGTCGTCTTCGGTCAGGGCCGTGCCGTCCGGATGCCGGCGCGGCACCGGGATCGGGGATGCGGCGTTGGTGGCGCCGGCCAGCCACAGCAGCGTCCGCCACGTGCTGTGGGCCCACTTGGGGTTGGTCGCTTGCGGCGGCAGGTAGGGCACGCCGGACTGGGCGGCGAGCAGCTCCAGGGGTGGGCAGGGGCCGTCGGGATCCATCACCGCGACGGCGGCCCACTGCTCGAACTGGGCCGCGCCAGCGGACACCGGCTGGGTGTCCCGCTCGGTGATCGGCGCGGGCCGCCCGCCGCGCACCCACGCCAGGGTGGCGACGATGCCCGCGGTCGCCGGGGTGTCCTGCTCACGGAACACGCGGTACGACAACCAGTGCAGGTCGTCGACCTGCGCCTTGGTTGGCTTGACCCACTCCGGTGTCACCGGCTTCCACCACGACGTCATCGACCGAGTATCAGCCCGGGGACTAGCCATCTCGCGTCACGCGCGGGGGTGGGTTCGCGCTCAAGGCCGCGCCGGCCATGTGAAGGGATGAAGGTGCCTCCCTTCGGTCGGCCCTGTTCTTTTCGTGGCCCGGCTTAGCACGGCCCGTCTCCCCGTCAAGGGGTCCAAAACATCTTGGCCGCGAAAAGCGTGCGTCCAAGATCTTTCGGCCTGATCCCTTGACGGCGAGCCTCTCGGGCCGCGCGCGGCGCCTTTAAGGGCGACGGGCACAGCCGTCGCCCCGCCTATCGGGCCACGAACAACCACCCCGACCCAGGCGGAACCACCGTCCACACGGGAGGCACGAGAGATGGCCCAAAACAAGGAGATCAGCCGCTACCAGGTCGCGCTGACGGTGTTCGTGATCGCTGAAGGACTGGACGAACGCGACGCCCAGCACGTCGCCAGGCAAGCCGTGGCCGAGGCGCTGGACACCCCCGACGGTGTGCTGGTGCTCGCCGCGGCCCGGCCCCGCGCCGTCGAGGTCACGAGCGTGATGCCCATCGCTGCCGCGTTCACCGCCGGCCACCTGACCGTTCAGCCGAACACCACCAGCAGGCACTGACCGCGAAGGGAGCCGGCACCGTGGCGACGATCGAGGACAAGGCGCTGATCGAGTTCGAGTCGCAGGTCGTGACCGACACCCGCGAGTACCTGGCCTACGGCATCCAGGCCCACTACCTCGCTGAGTCCCGGCAGTCGGGGTGGTTCCCGACCAGCAGCGCCGACGAGCACATCGTTGAGGACCTCGCCACGGCGACCGACCCTCGGGCTCAGCAGCTGCGCGACCGGTTCGCCGCCGACGGTGTGAGCGAGGACTTCCGCGCCGGGCTGCTGTTCGCCGTCCAGCTCATCCGCGACTTCGACCACGAGTACTGACCCGCACCCGGGCCGGCCGCCTCCCGCGCGGGGGCGGCCAGCCCAAGGCCCTCAGGGGAGGCATGTCATGAGCAGGATTCACAGCCGCGTCACCGAGGCGATCCACGCCGGCATGATCGCGGGCATCACCGCACAGCTCAACCAGCTCGGCCAGGCGGCCGGATGCGCCCCGCTGACCTGGTCGATCCGACTGGAGGACTGGCACATCAGCGGGCAAGCCGGCGCCGAGTACTCCGACGACGAGGCGGCCGAGGCGCTGGAGGCGTGGGCCGACCTGCTTGGTCTCACCGCCCACTCGCTGGCGGTTGCCGGCACCGACACCTACCACGGCCTGGTCGACGGCGTGGACATCGAGCTGTGGGGCGTGACTGACCGGGACGCGTTCGAGCAGGACACCGCACCCGCCGAGGATCGGCCATGAGCGGCGACGAGTTCATGGCCCGCGGGCTGTGTGCCCAGACCGATCCCGAGGCGTTCTTCCCGGCCAAGGGCGGACCCACCCGCGACGCCAAGCGGATCTGCCAGGGCTGCGACGTGAAGCCGGAGTGCCTGGCCTACGCCCTGTCCCACGACGAGCGCCACGGCGTCTGGGGAGGACTGTCCGAACGGGAGCGCCGCAAGCTTCGCCGCGACCGGAACCTGCCAAGCCGCGCTCAGCTGCGCGACGCCGACAAGCGCGACACCGCCCGCCGCATGCACGCCACCGGCAGCACCAGGGCCGAGATCGCCCGGACCCTGCACACCGACTTCCGCCGGGTCAACGCCTACCTCAGCGACCCGCAGACCGACCACCCAGCAGCGAGCTAGACGACCAGCCGCCGACGGCGAGCCCTGACCGCAGGGTCGCGCAAGGGAGCCCACGTCATGAACCCGTTCGACCCGACCACGCCCTCTGCTCAACCGATCCTGCCGTTCACCGCATCGCTGGAGGGCTGGACCACCGGCAGCCCCGACGACTGGCCGAACACCGTCACCGTCAGCACGATCAGCGTGCAGGCGTCCGACACGGAGCCCGACGGCGAGGACGTCTACTACGCCGACAGCCACGGCGAGCGCGAACTGGTGGAGATCGACACCAACTACAAGGCCACCCGCACCGGCCAGCACCCTGTGCGGCTCACCCGCACCGACGCCATCCAGCTGGCCGTGTACCTGTTGCAGGCCACCGAGGACACCTTCCACTACGGCCGCCGCGGGCCGCTGCGGAGCCGGGAAGCCGCCGAGCTGTTGCGTGCCGTCGAGGAGATCGACTTCGCGCTGTCCGACCTGCGCAGTCACGCCCTTAGTGACCTGTTGCGCGACGCCGCCGTGGACCCCGACGACCAGCCCCAGGCCATCGACGGTGACACCGCGAATACCGACGCAACCGAGCCCACACCGACCAGCAGCGACCCGAGCGAAGCGGGCGCCCTGCGGGAAGTGTTCTCCGCCGAGTTCGCCGCGCAGGTGCACGGCAGTGACGCGTTCGGGGCGCTGGTCTATCGGATCCAGGAGTGTGCCGCAGCTACTGGTCTGTCGCCCGTGGAGGTGCTGCAGGCGTTGGATGCCGATGACCGGGCGTTCGCGTTGCGTGCTCAGGACCCCGCCGCGTTCCTCGCGGCCAAGGTCCGCGAGCTGAACACGTCCGGCTGAGCCCTCGGTGATCCCCGAGACCTGGTGTTTCGGGGGTTGCCGGGCCTATCCGGGCCACCCGGCCGGCGTGCCAATCCCGCGAAGAACCGCACACCGACCGGGCCACTCCCTCAGCAGGAGCAGACCATGTCTACCAGTTCTGACCACGTGTACACCCCCGAGCCCATCGACCGGCAGCAGGAGGCCGCCCAGCAGCTCGTCGACCTGTTCGTCAACGGCACGGACGACCAGCGCCAGGCCATCGCCAACACCCACGGCGACCGCGCCCGCCGGCGCCACTGACGAGGCCGGAGGACACGACGTCATGGCGACCAAGAAGCAGTTGCAGGCGCAGTTGGCTGACGCAATCGTCGACCGCGATTTCGACCGTGTGCAGGCGTTGGCCGACAAGATGACGGCGATTGACCGGGCGGAGGGCAGCGGTTACCACGAGATCGCGGCGGCGCACCGCGAGCGTTGGCGGCAGGCTGCCGGCGGCGTCGGCTGAGCCACCGCCAAGATAGTGCGGTGGCCAGCGAGGACGACTTGACGGTGCCGGAGTACCGCGCCCAGCTCACGGAGATCATTTCCGCGATCGACGCGACGATAGGCGACCGGCAGAAACAGGACCAGGCCGTGCTGCGTGCCGCACGCGACGCCTACGAGGTCGCCCTGCGGATGGCCCGTCGACTGGAACCCCGCGAGCCCACGCGGGACGGTGATGACGGCACCGCGCAGATCATCCCGTTTCCTCAGCGGTAGCCGCAGACGACGACATTCTTCGCCGCCCCGCTCGGAGACCCTGGCACACCTCCGGGCGGGGCGTCACGGCACGTGGAGGCCAGCCCAACGCCACGGAGCACTGCGTGTGCGGCAGTGCACCCGCTTGGGCGAGGGCAGACAGGCTCTGTGCACCGCAGTCAGTGATGCGAGAGGATGAACCCCGATGTCAGATCGATCCCCTATCGAGTGGACGCAGGCCACGTGGAACCCGACCACGGGCTGCGACCGGGTCTCCGCTGGCTGCGACAACTGCTACGCGCTCACCCTCGCGAGTCGGCTGAAGCGGATGGGCGCTAGCAAGTACCAGCACGACGGCGACCCGCGGACCTCCGGAGCTGGGTTCGGGCTGGCGCTGCACCCTGCGGCCCTTGACGTGCCTCGACACTGGCGAGCGCCGCGGATGATCTTCGTGAACTCGATGAGCGACCTGTTCCACGCGAAGGTGCCGCTCGCGTTCGTGCGGGACGTGTTCGCTGTCATTGCCGACACGCCGCAGCACACCTACCAACTGCTAACCAAGCGCGCGCACCGGTTGCGGCGGCTCGCCGACCAGCTGGACTGGCCACCCAATCTGTGGATGGGCGTCAGTGTGGAGAACAACGAGGTTCTCGACCGCGTTGACGACTTGCGTGCTGTGCCGGCTGCGGTGCGGTTCCTTTCCTGCGAGCCGCTGCTGGGCCCGCTGGACGGGCTCAACCTCACCGACATCCATTGGGTCATCGCCGGCGGGGAAAGCGGCCGCAACGCGCGTCCCGTCGACGCCGGCTGGGTCCGCTCGGTGCGTGACGTCTCCGTTAAGGCTGGCGTGCCGTTCTTCTTCAAGCAGTGGGGCGGCCGTACCGCGAAGTCGGGCGGCCGGGTGCTCGACGGCCGCACCTGGAGCGAGTACCCCAAGGCTCGTCAGGCCGTAGCTTTCGAGGGCGGCCTGGCCGGGAGGATCGTCTGACGGTGGAAGGTGTCGCCGACACCGGTGTTCTGGATGACTCCGCTTCGGTGCAGCGACTTCACAGCTGCTCGTACCTGCGGGCCATCAGCGGCGCCGAACACCCCAGCATACACTTCGTCGAGGCGTTTCGCGAGCACGAACGGCCCCTCGGCCTCCAGCAGCCGCTGGATGTTCTGTTCAATGATCCGTTCCCACGACGCCCGGTTTATGCGGACGTATGCATCGATGTCGAACGGCTCTGGATCGGGTAGCAAGTCGTCGGCGCCGAACAGCGACTGCTGCTCGGACTCGTTGACCCGTGCCTTTGCCTGCATGTACTCGGTGTTGCGCCACGCGGCTTCCCACTCCCGACCAGCCTTACCCACCGCGTCCGCGAAGTACCACAACCCGTCAGGGTGCCTCGTGAACAGGACCAGCAGGTACTTCGGCAGCTGGTTCGGCTTGTGGCGGATCGGCATGCTCACCGACATGCAGCCAGTGGCGGCGCGTATGCCCTGCTGGTAGGTCGCGGCGACGCGCAGCGCCGCTTCGGTTGCGTTTCCCCGGTCAGCACTGCCTTCGACGGGCTCGAAGTCGTGCTGCCACCACGTGCCGCCCAGGAACCGGTCCGCGTGCTCGATGGTCTTCTGTTCGGCCGGTTTGAGTTGCTGGCCGCCTTCGCGGCGCTTGCGGAGCAGGCCACCGATACGGGCCACGGTGGTGACGCTGATGTGCAGCAAGACCTCCGTGGGCGCCTGACCCGGCCGGTTCAGCAGTTGGTTGACCAGCTGCGAGCGGTCCAGCGCCGTGCCAAAGGGGTCCAGGAACGCGAACAGTGCGTGCCCCTGGCACCTGGTCACGATTTCCGGCAGAAGGTCCCGCAGGTCTCCCTCAAGGACGACGTCTCCCGGCCTTCCGCGTCGGGCCATGACCTCCTGCAGGTTGAGGAAGTCCGCGTGGTTCCTCTCCACGTAGATGCCGGTCACATCGCGGAACGCCGCTACTCCTTCGGCCTTCTCGGACAGCAGCAAGGGGGATCCGGGGGAGCCGTCTTCGTACTCGCCGCGGCCTGCGTAGCCGTCGAGATAGGCCACCGGGCGTCCGCGCCAGCCGGTCTTGGCCGCGAACACCACGGGGTACCGGGAGAGGATGCCGTGCTTGAACACGGCCTGGGCCCGGCGTTCCCGGAAGAACGTCCGACTCGCATTCATCGGCCCACCTCCGAGCAGCGGGATCGACCGTCGCAAGCTCGATCCAGCGTAGGCCGGACCGTCCTTATTGGATACGCCCTGCACACGCTCGGACGAACGTAGCGCGAGGCGTCGGCGCAGGCTGCGGTTGTCAACAAGTTGATCCACATCTGTGGATAACTCGAACATAGGTTCGACTCGATGGCATGTGGGCAACTCGGATCGATGGTTTAGACCATGCTTAATGTTGTTAAATACGGTCTGAGCTGCGGAAACAGGTCCGCTATGGACGTCTTAACGGGCGGTAAGTCGCTCGTCGTCAAGTCGGGGCGTTTAGGCCCGCCGCCCTTGTCGCGCCTGCGCTGTACTCTCCGATCAGCTCTGGCAGCCAGTCAGAGAAGGCGCACGACAGATGGCTTCACCTCTCTTGTTCTGACCGGGTGCACGGGTCAGAACAAGTGCCGAGCCTGGCCCGTTCCGCGAACAGCCGGCACAAGGGGAGGTAGCAGTGTCAGAACGTGCTAACAGGCAGCACAACCAGCAACGCAGATCGAGGTCTCAACGGCCTGGCGGGGAGAGCAGCCACTCTGCCCCGTCCAGGACCGTCGACCTGCTGATCCAGCTCGTCCGCTTGGCGTCGAAGCTCGTGGACGTGCTGAGTCGATAAGCGCTGGCTGGCTCGGTGCCTAGCATCGAGCCAGCCTCGCCTCGCCGGGCAGTGCCGGCGACGCAGGGCCATACTCCCTAGCCGAACGAAGACTTGCAAGTTACCCAAGATCCACTGTGTAGTACTGCCCGGCGTGCTTCTCTTGCTGACCATCTTTAGTGGTCGATCAGGTCGTCCTCGGTGAACCAGCTGGCAATCACCATGGTTGCGAAAGTCACTCGTTTGAGGCCGTCCGATGCACGACAGGCACGGGATGGTGCGCTCTGACCTGCACGAGCAGTGAAATGCGTGGTGGAACCGCACCTTTGCAAGGCGGGGGTTAGGGGTTCGATTCCCCTTGTCTCCACTCGCGAGTGGGCGAGGTGTGCGGAGCGGTTCCCGCTCTCGCCACCTCGCTCGTCTGCTTTCTGGGGCTCTCGCCCCAGACCCCAAGCCAGGAGGGGCTTCGCCCCCCTGGACCCCCCTTCGGGCTCGGCTTCGCCGTCGCCCTCGGGACGGGTCGCAAGTGCCCGTGGGGGCTCTGGTTGACTGTCGGCCCTATGAGGAACGCTGCGTTGTGCATTGGGGTCCTAGCCGCTGGTGTGGTGCTCGGGGGGTGCTCGTCGCCGCAGCCGCAGGCGGCCCCCAGCACGACAACACCGTCGTCGACAACCAGTAGTGCGCCGACCTCGACCAGCGCGACCGCGCCGGGGGATCCGGTGCCGGCCAGCACGGGGCAGTGTCCGTATCTGAGCTCGGACTTCGTGGCGGATGCCAACGGGGAGAAGGTCACGAAGGTCCAGATCTCGGCGGACAAGCCGCATCCGGCGTGCTTCTTCTACAGCTTCGGCAACGACAAGCAGCTGACGGTGCAGGTCTACGTCGGCGACGCCGGCTCCGCCACGGCGCTGGTGAACAAGGCGGCGCCGATCGAGACGTCGGACAAGGCGGAACTGCCCGGGGGATGGGCTGGTGGGTCGGAGGCGACGGCCAAGGGGGCGGTGTACGCGGTGTCCAAGGGCGGCACGGCGGTCGTCGCGGTGACGGACCAGAAGCAGACGATCAAGGCCAAGCAGGTGGTGAAGCAGACGATCGCCGCCCTCGGGTTGTGAGGGCGGCGATCGGGTAGCCGGGTCCGGATCAGTGGTGGACGGCCTGGGCGGCGTGCGCGCCGGTCAGGGCGCGGACCTCCATCTCGGCGTACTTGCCGGTGTCGGCCCTGTCCTTGCCCAGGACGGTGCCTAGGTAGCCGAGCAGGAACGACAGGGGGATGGAGACCAGGCCGGGGTTGCTGAGCGGGAACCAGTCGAAGTGGGCGGTGGGGAAGATCGACGTCTTCGCGCCGGACACCACCGGAGAGAAGACGATCAGCACGACGGTGATGGCGACACCGCCGTAGATGCTCCACAGGGCGCCGGCGGTGGTGAAACGCTTCCAGAACAGGGAGTAGAGGATCGTCGGCAGGTTGGCGGCGGCGGCGATCGCGAAGGCCAGCGCCACCAGGAAGGCCACGTTCTGGCCGTTGGTGGCGATGCCGCCGACGATGGCCAGTAGGCCGATGACGACGGCGGCCCACCGCGCGACCTTGACCTCGGCCTTGGCGCTCTCGCGGTCGCCCTTCTTGATGACGTTGACGTAGATGTCGTGGGCGAACGACGCCGACGCGGTGATGGTGAGGCCGGCGACGACGGCGAGGATGGTGGCGAAGGCGACGGCGGCGATCAGGCCGAGCAGGACCGGGCCACCGAGGGCCAGGGCCAGCAGCGGGGCGGCCGAGTTGACCTTGCCGGGGGCGGCGTTGATCTTCTCGGGGCCGACGAGCGCGCCGGCGCCGTAGCCGAGCACCAGGGTGAACAGGTAGAACACGCCGATCAGCACGATCGCCCACACCACGGAGCGCCGGGCCTCCTTGGCCGACGGCACGGTGTAGAAGCGCATCAGCACGTGCGGCAGGCCGGCGGTGCCGAGCACCAGGGCAATGCCCAGCGACAGGAAGTCCAGCCGCGAGGTGCCGGTGGCGCCGTACTGCTTGCCCGGGCCGAGCAGGGCCTCGCCGGTCTTGCCGCCGTGCGCGACGGCGTCACCGAGCAGGGCGGACAGGTTGAAGCCGTAGCGGCCGAGCACCCACACGGTCATCACGAACGCGCCGACGATCAGCAGGACCGCCTTGATGATCTGCACCCATGTGGTGCCGCGCATGCCGCCGACCAGCACGTAGACGATCATGATGACGCCGACGACGGCGACCACCAGCGCCTGGCCGGCCGTGCTGGACACGCCGAGCAGCAGGGCCACCAGGCCGCCGGCGCCGTTCATCTGCGCCAGCAGGTAGAAGAACGACACGGCCAGCGTGGAGATGGCGGCCGCGGTGCGCACCGGGCCCTGCTTCATCCGGAAGCTGAGCACGTCGGCCATGGTGAACCGGCCGGTGTTGCGCAGCAGCTCGGCGACCAGCAGCAGCGCGACCAGCCACGCCACCAGGAAGCCGATCGAGTACAGGAAGCCGTCGTAGCCGTAGATCGCGATCGCGCCGGCGATGCCGAGGAACGACGCGGCCGACAGGTAGTCGCCGGACAGCGCGATGCCGTTCTGCGGGCCGGTGAACGCGTGGCCGGCCGCGTAGAAGTCGGTGGCCGTCTTCGTGCTCCGGCTGGCCCGGAACACGATCACCAGCGTGATCAGCACGAACACGGCGAAGATGGAGATGTTCAGCGTCGAGTTGCTGCCCTCGACGCCCTGCGCCACCACGGAAGTCCTCACTGCTCCCCCTCGATCTCGTGCCGGATCTTCTCCGCGGCCGGGTCGACGACCCGGTTGGCGAACCGGACGTACAGACCCGTGATCACGAACGTCGAGACGAACTGGAGCAGGCCGAACAGCAGGCCGACGGTGATGTTGCCGAACAGCTTTGTCGACATGAAGCCGTGGGCGTAGTCGGCGAGCAGGACGTAGAGCAGATACCAGGCCAGGAACAGCCCGGCCATCGGGAACACGAAGCCGCGCAGCCGGCGGCGCAGCTCGGCGAAGTCAGGACTGGCCTGGACCTCGCTCCAGTCGGTCGCGGCCGGCGGCGTCGGCGCGGCGGCGGAGTCTTCGGTGGTGCCCACGGCAACCTCCCGGACGGGGGTAGTTACCCGCCGCAACCTAGGAGATGCAGGTCACATAGGCAGCACACAATCGGGCATAAGCGACCAGCGGGCCGGCCCAGGCCCGGGAACGGTGTCGTTTCCGCGACGAACGGCGTCCCGCCGGGGCGGGACGCCGCCCGGCTCACTTGTCCGCGGTCCGCGGGGCCTCCTGGCCGTTACGGGCCGGTTCCGGCACGTGCACCGCGCCCGGCGACTCGTCGCGCACGTCCTGCAGCCGCACCTCGCGCGGCCGCCGGGACAGCACCACGAACGCCGCCGCGCCGCCCGCGACCACCAGCCCGACCAGCCACGGCCAGCGCCGTCGCCGCTTGGGCCGCGGATCGATGGTGTTCGCGAGGTCCTCGGCGACCTTGCGGGCCTGCTTGCGGAGCTGGTTGGCGTTGCGCACGGCCTCGGCCCGCGCCTTGCCGGTGGTCCGCTTGAGATCCTTGCGCGCCTGGCCCGTGGTGCGCTTGAGGTCCCGGCGCGCCTGCTTGGCCATCTTCCGGGCGGCCTTGCGGGTCGGCTTGAACTCCTCGTTGGCGAATTCCACCAGTTCGTGTGTCTTCTCGATGCCGGCCTGGCCCGCGCGGGCGGCTCGGCGACGAGCGGCGCGCACCGCCCGGCCGACCGCCTCGCCAGCCTTCGCGCCGGCCTCGGCCATGGTCTCGACCTCGTCCATCTGCTGCTCCAAGCCCTGCCGATCGGTACCGATCTGACCGATCCAGTCTGCCCCTCCCGCCGCGATCCCGCCGTGGATGGCACGATGGCGTCGTGGCTGACAACGACATCGTCGGGGCGACCCTGCACACCACGCAGGGCGACATCCGCCTCTACCTCTTCCCCAACCACGCCCCGAAGACGGTCCGCAACTTCGTCGGGCTGGCCGAGGGCACCAAGGACTACTCGACCCAGAACGCCCGCGGCGAGAAGTCGGGCCCGTTCTACGACGGGGCCGTCTTCCACCGCGTGATCTCCGGCTTCATGATCCAGGGCGGCGACCCGACCGGGACCGGCCGCGGCGGCCCGGGCTACCAGTTCGAGGACGAGTTCCACTCCGAGCTGGTGTTCAACAAGCCGTACCTGCTGGCCATGGCCAACGCCGGGCCCGGCACCAACGGCTCGCAGTTCTTCATCACGGTGGGCCCGACCCCGCACCTGAACCGCCGGCACACCATCTTCGGCGAGGTGCGCGACGAGGAGTCCCGCAAGGTCGTCGACGCGATCGCCAACGCGGCCACCGACCGCAGCGACCGGCCGTTGACCGACATCGCCATCGAGAAGATCACGATCGACCGCGGCTGACATGACCGCGCCGTACGGGCAGCCGATCGACGCGCTGCCCGCGTGCTACCGGCACCCAGGCCGGCACACCGGGCTGCGCTGCACCCGGTGTGACCGGCCGACCTGCCCGGAGTGCCTGCGCGACGCGGCCGTCGGCCAGCAGTGCGTCGAGTGCGTCAACCAGGGCAACCGGACCACCCGTGCCCCGGTGACCGTCGCGGGGGCACGGCTGGCCCGCCGGCCGGTGCTGGTCTACCTGCTGATCGCGGCCAACGTGCTGCTCTACGCGGTCACCGCGGTGCAGGCCGGCAGCTTCGCCTTCAACTACGACTCGCCGCTGTTCGACGAGTGGGTGCTGTGGCCGAACGCCGCCGCCGGCGGTCAGTGGTGGCGGGTGCTCACAGCCGGCTTCATGCACATCGGCTTCATCCACATCGCGGTCAACATGCTGTCGCTGTGGATGCTGGGCCGGGACATGGAGCGGGTGCTCGGCAAGATCCGGTTCGCCGCGGTGTACTTCCTGTCGCTGTTCGGCGGTTCGATCGGCGTGATGCTGTTCGCCGACCCGAACGGCCCGGTGGCGGGAGCGTCCACCGCGCTCTACGGCCTGATGGGCTGCTACCTGGTCGCCGTGCTGCGACTCAAGCTGGACCCGCGGCCCATCTTGATCACCCTCGCGGTGAACGTGTTCCTCACGTTCAGCATCTCGGGCATCTCCATCCAGGGACACTTCGGTGGCCTGGTCGTGGGTGCGATCGCGATGGCCGCCATCGTGTACGCGCCCCAGAAGAACCGAGCGTGGTGGCAGGGCGGCGTGCTGGCGGCGCTGTTCGTGGTGCTCGTCCTGATCTACGTGACCAGGGTGGCGCAGCTGGCGTCAGCCCTGGGGCCAGGGGCGTAGCGCCTGGAGCTGCTCGACGACGTCAGCCGGGTCCTCACCGAGGTCCAGCTTGCCGAACACGATCAGGCCGTCGTCGTGCAGCACCGTCAGCTCGACCGTGGAGGTGACGCGGCCGAGCCGCCGGCCGTGCGCGAGCCGGATCCGCACCTCGGGCCAGGTCCAGCTGCGGCTGGAGAACAGGCCGCGGACCGTCACGCCCTGCTCGTCGGCGCGCAGCCGGGGCCGCGCGACCGTGCCGAACAGCGAGATCACGGCCAGCCCCAGCGCCGCGATGGTCAGCAGCACCCGGCCGCCCGGGTCCTCGCCGACCACCACCACCAGCAGGACGGCGATCGCGGTCAGCACCCAGCCGATGCCGACCAGCGGCGTCTGCGGGGCCCAGCGGTGTTCGGTCGTCGTGGGCTCGGTCATGTGCATGCTCCGGCGCTTGTGCTTTTTTGCGCAAAGTTGTCCACAGGAGTTGTCCCCACTGGGGATGACTTACACGCGTGTCGTTCGATGACCGTGCGGTGAACTGGCTGAACGACGGGGTAACAGACAACGACCCGGACGTGTCACGCCCGGGTCGTGGTCACAGGTGGTGAGCGGTCAGCGCCACCGCATCGTCATCAGCAGCCCGATGATCATCAGCGCGAAGCCGATCAGGAAGTTCCACGACCCCAGCGACTCCATGACCGGGATGCCGGTCGGCACCAGGTAATAGGCCACCAACCAGGCCAGACCCAGCACCATCATGCCGAGCATGATCGTCACGTACACCGGGTGGGAGGGGCCGACCGCCTTCACCTTGACCGGCGTGCGCCGATCCGTCGGTGGCGTGTAGACGGTCTTCTTGCGGACCTTCGACTTGGGCATCTTTCCTCGCCTGACCTCGCGCGCTGAGGCATCGGTGGCTGCGCGGGCAACCACTGCCAGGGGTAACACGTTAACGTAAACGAGGATGCCAGCGAACCACTAGTTGAGGTCAGGGGCACAGGAGGCGTTCACGTGAGCTACGACCCGCCGCCGGCAGCGGGACGCCCACCCGGCTGGCGTCCCCGGCCTGCCCCCGAACAGCCCACCACGTTCCTCCCGAAGATCGATGTGCTGGACACCGAGCCGCTGGGCGGCCGGTTCGCCCACGAGCCGGAGGAGGACGACACCGGCCGCATCGATGACGAACCGCTGGAGTCGCCCCCGCCGCCCAAGGACACCGCGCGCACGGTCGTCCGGTCGTTCGGCGAGCTGTTCATCACCGCCGGCCTGGTGATCCTGCTGTTCGTCGTCTACGAGGTGTACTGGACCGACCTGATCTCCGCCGGCAAGCAGAACCAGGCCACGTCCTCGCTCGACACCAAGTGGAAGGACCAGGACACGGTCGGCGGGCCGCAGCGCGGCACCCACTACGACCTCGCCGAGGGCCAGGGCTTCGCCAAGCTCTACGTGCCCGCGCTCGGCGCCGACTACCACTTCACCATCGTCGAGGGCACGACCGACGCCGACCTGGACATCGGCCCCGGCCACTACATCGGCAGCGCGCTGCCCGGCCAGCCCGGCGACTTCGCCGTGGCCGGCCACCGGGTCGGCAAGGGCGCGCCGTTCAACGACCTGGACCTGATCAGCTCCTGCGACGCCATCGTCGTGGAGACGGTCACCGACTGGTTCGTCTACCGGATGCTGCCCACCAGCGACGAGGTCTCCGGCTGGGCCGCCGGCAAGGGCGCGCAGCCGCAGTGCAAGGGCGTGGCGCCGCTCGGCGGCCCGTACGCGGGCCTGGTCGGGCAGGAGACCGTGCTGCCGTCCCGGGGCGACGTCATCGCCCCCGTGCCGCACAAGCAGGACCTGCAGCTGCCGGCCGGGCAGGAGGCCTCGCTGATGACGCTGACCACCTGCACCCCGAAGTTCTCCGCGTCACACCGGCTGATCCTGCACGCCGTGCTCACCAACCAGTACGCCAAGGACCCGAAGCAACCGGACAAGGTCCCGCCGGAGCTCAAGGAGACCGACTGACGTGTACGGCTGGATCTGGCGGCACCTGCCGGGACCGACCGCGGCCAAGGTCGCCGAGGCCGTAGTGCTCGTACTTGGCATAGTCGCGCTGCTGATGCTCGTCGTATTCCCGTGGGTAGAGCCGCTCCTGCCCTTCAACCAGGTGACGACGGGGTAGTTTCACATCATGCGCGTCCTGGTCGTCGACAACTACGACAGCTTCGTCTACAACCTCGTGCAGTACCTGGCGCAGCTCGGCGCCGAGTGCGTCGTGCGGCGCAACGACGTCGTGCAGCTGTCCGACGTCGACGCCGTGGACGGGGTGCTCATCAGTCCCGGCCCCAGCACGCCCGAGCGGGCCGGCGCCAGCATGGACGTCATCCGGTACTGCGCCGACAAGCGGGTGCCGGTGCTCGGCGTCTGCCTCGGCCACCAGGCCATCGGCGTCGTGTTCGGCGGCACCGTGGACCGGGCCCCCGAGCTGCTGCACGGCAAGACCAGCCTCGTCGAGCACGCCGGCGTCGGCGTACTCGACGGAGTGCCGTCGCCGTTCGTGGCGACCCGGTACCACTCGCTGACCGTGCTGCCCGAGACCGTGCCGGCCGAACTGGAGGTCACCGGCCGCACCGAGACCGGCATCGTGATGGCCATGCGGCACCGGGAGCTGCCCATCGAGGGTGTGCAGTTCCACCCGGAGTCCGTGCTCACCGACGGTGGGCACCGGATGCTGGCCAACTGGATGGGCGCCGCCGGCTTCCCCGTCGCCCCCGAGCGTGTCAACGAACTCGAGGCCGGCATGCGCCGCCTCGCCGCGGCGGCCGCGACCGTCTGAGCCCACACAGACGAAAAGGCCCGGCACCTGAGGTGCCGGGCCCTTCGTCTGTGTCAGTGGCCGCCGCCTGGTGGGGTGGTTGTTGTGGTGGTGCCCCCACCCGGTCCCCGGTAGACCTGGATCTGGATCGTCTGGTTCTTGCCGACGACCTGGTTGGCGTCCGGGCTGAAGGACTCGATCTGACCGGCCTTGGTCAGGTCGAAGTCGCCCTCCGTCTGACTGAACTGGCCGGTCCAGCCGAGCTGCTGCAGGGTGCTGCGCGCGGTCGACACCGTCAGGCCGGTGAGGTTCGGCATCGTGAACTGGTCGCCGAGCGACACGGTCAGCGTGACGGTGCTGTTCGGGGCGGCCTTGCTGCCACCCTTCGGGCTCTGGTCGAGCACCTGGTCCTTCGTCTGGGTACTGGACTTGGTCGCCTGCGAGACCTTGAAGCCCGCGGCTTCCAGGTTGCTCTTGGCCACGGAGTAGGGCTGGCCGGTCTCGTCGGGCACGTTCACCTGGTCCGGGCCCTTGCCGATGATCAGTGTGATGGTCGCGCCCTCGGCGACCTGCGAGCCGACCGGCGGGTTGGTCGAGCTGACCTTCCCGATCAGGTCGGGGTTGTCCACCGTCTCCGTGGTGGTGTTCGGCGAGACCACGAGCTTGCGGCTCTGCAGGTCCTTGGTCGCGTCCTCCTGCGACTTGCCCGACTCGTCCGGCAGCGCGAAGGTGTTCGGCGACTTGCCGACCGTCAGCTTGATCGTGGTCGCCTTGGCCACGTTCGAGCCCGCCGGGGGGTCCTGCTTGATGACGTTGCCGATCTGGTCGGTCGTGCACGGCGCCGGCGTGCCGTCCGAGTTGGGGGCGCAGACGACATAGGAGATCTGCGGGCTGGCGAAGCCCTTGTCCCGCAGCGCCGCCTGGGCCGCGCTGAGCTGCATGCCCTCGACCTTGGGCACGTCGGCGTTGTTGGCGTTGCCGCTGTTGTTGCCGCCGAGGAACATCGTGGTCAGCCACGCGGCCAGCGCCAGCACGGCGATGCAGATGAGCACCACGCCGGCGATGGTGAGGGCGCGCTTGCGGCGGGCCTTGCGCTCCGCCTCCTCGTCGGCCTCGAAGTCGTACGCGTCGTACTCGGGCTCCTCGGCCGGCGGGGCGGGCCGGTGCCGGCCGGTGACGACCTGCGTGCGGGCGCCCGCGGCATTGCCCATGAACGCGGTCCGGTCCTCGGCGGTCATCACGGCCGGTGCGGACGGTCGCTGCCCGGACAGCACCCGCACCAGGTCGGCGCGCATCTCGGCGGCCGACTGGTACCGGTTGGCCGGGCCCTTGGCCATGGCCTTGAGCACGATCGAGTCCAGCGCGGGCGTCACCTGCGGGTTCACCGAGGACGGCGCCGGCGGCTCCTCCCGCACGTGCTGGTAGGCGACGGCGACCGGGGAGTCGCCGGTGAACGGCGGCTGGCCGGTCATCAGCTCGAACAGCACGCAGCCGGCGGCGTAGACGTCGGACCGGGCGTCGACCGCCTCGCCCCGCGCCTGCTCCGGCGACAGGTACTGCGCGGTGCCGATGACGGCGGCGGTCTGCGTGACGGCGGCCTGCCCGTCATGGATGGCACGGGCGATGCCGAAGTCCATCACCTTGACCGCACCGGTCTTGGTGATCATGACGTTGGCCGGCTTGACGTCGCGGTGGATGATGCCGTGGCGGTGGCTGAAGTCCAGCGCCGCGCAGACGTCGGCCATCACCTCCATGGCCCGCTTGCCGGACAGCGGCCCCTGGGTCTTGATGATGTCCCGCAGGGTGCGCCCGTCCACGTACTCCATGACGATGTAGGGCAGCGGGCCGTACTCGGTCTTGGTCTCGCCGGTGTCGTACACGGCGACGATCGCGGGGTGGTTGAGCGCGGCGGCGTTCTGCGCCTCGCGGCGGAAGCGCTCCTGGAACTGCGGATCCCTGGCGAGGTCGGCGCGCAGCACCTTGACGGCGACGTCCCGGCCGAGACGGACGTCGCGGCCTTTGTGGACCTCCGACATCCCACCGTAGCCGAGGGTCTCGCCCAGTTCGTAACGGTTGGAGAGCAGTCGCGGAGTGCTCATCGGTGCGTCGTCTCGTTCCTCGTCAACAGTCGTCCCATCATGCTCCTGCCGCCCGCCTCAGCCACCAGGACCCCGCCCCGCACAGGTGACCGTCCCCAGACATCGGTCCTGTGCCGGGCGGTCGCCCGTGAGCTTGGCCGTGGTCGGCCTTCCGGTGCCCTCGGTCCCCGCACCCGAGCGCTGCCATTCGCGAATCCCCCAGACCGCGAGCAGGCCCACCAGAATCACCACCAACAACGCCAGCAGGACCCACAGCCCGGTCCGGTTCGGTCTGGGCTGAGGCTGCGGTCCCAGCAGAAAGGTACCGGTGCCGGACCCCATCGGAGCACCCGATGGCGGGACCTGAGGCGGAACCACCGGAATGGCCCCCGGCGGATACGTCGGCGGACCGCCCGGCAACGGCCGCTGCTGCTGCATCGGAATCGCCATCACCAGACCCGACGGGGTCGGCAGCGGCAACCCGGCCCGCACCGCGCCGACCGCGGCGGCGAACTCGCCGCCGTTGCGGTAGCGCTGCCGCGGGTCCTTCACCAGCGTCGCCTCGATCAGCGCCCGCACGCCGGGCGGCACGTCCGGCGGCAGCGGCGGCGGCACCTCCCGGATGTGCATCATCGCGACGGTGACGGCGTTCTCCGACAGGAACGGCCGCCGGCCGGCCAGGCACTCGTAACCGACGACGGCCAGCGAGTACACGTCGCTCGCCGGCTCCGCCTCCTGCCCGACGGCCTGCTCGGGGGCGATGTAGTGGGCGGTGCCCATCACCATGCCGGACCGGGTCACCGGCGCGGCGTCGGCGGCCTTGGCGATGCCGAAGTCGGTCAGCTTCACCTTGCCGTTCGGGCCGACCAGGATGTTGCCGGGCTTCACGTCCCGGTGCACGTAGCCCCGCTCGTGCGCGGCCTGCAGCGCCGCCCCGCACTGCTGCAGCATGTCCAGCGTCCGGTCCGGGGCCAGCCGGCCGTGGTTGGACAGGATCGCCGCCAGCGGCTCGCCGCTCACCAGCTCCATCACCAGGTACGCGGTGTCCTCGGGACCGTCCGGCTCGGACGCCGTCTCGCCGTAGTCGTGCACGGCCGCGATGCCCGGGTGGTTGAGCGAGGCGGTGGTCCGCGCCTCGGTGCGGAACCGGTGCAGGAACTCGGGGTCGCCGGACAGCTCGGGCTTGAGCACCTTCACCGCGACGGCGCGGTCCAGCCGGGAGTCGGTCGCCTCCCACACCTCGCCCATGCCGCCGACGGCGATGCGCCGTGCCAGCCGGTACCGGTCGGCGAGCAACTGCCCGGTGGTGAGCATCCTCAGCCTCCCCCGGCAAGGTAGGCGTTGATGGTCGCACGGCCGACGCCCGCGGCCACGGAACTGCCGGTCGCGGCGAGGCCGCGGTCACCGCCGTTCTCCACGACCACGCACACGGCGATCTGCGGGTTGTCCGCCGGCGCGAACGCCACGTACCAGGCGTGCGGCGGCGTGTTCTTCGGATCGGTGCCGTGCTCGGCGGTGCCGGTCTTGGACGCGATCTTGACGTTGGCCTGCTTGCCGCCGCCCGCGGTGTGCTGCTCGGACAGCAGCATCATCTGCTTGACCTGCTCGGCGACGTCCTTGGACAGCGCCGGGCCACCCGGGGCCTCCTGCGCCGAGAACGTGGAGATCGGCGACATGTCCGGGGCCAGGATGTTCTTCACCAGCTGCGGCTGCATGCGCACACCGCCGTTGGCGATGGTCGCGGCCACCATCGCGTCCTGCAGCGGGGTCAGCTTCACGTCCCGCTGCCCGATGCCGCTCTGGAAGAGCGCCGCCTCGTCCGGGATGGAGCCGACGGTCGAGGTGGCCACCGGCAGCGGCACGGTCAGGTCGGTCTGCCCGATGCCGAACTTGGCCGCCTGCGCGATCAGGTTGTCCTTGCCGACCTTGCCGGCCAGCGTGGAGAACGCGGTGTTGCAGGAGTACTCGATGGCGATCGACACCGAGACCTGGCCGTTCGTGCTTTCGGGGCAGGTCTCGTTCGCGAAGTTGGACAGCGTGGTGCTGGTGCCCGGCAGCGTGATCGTCGGATCGGCCGGCAGGTTCTTGGTGTTCGCGTCGTCGATGCCGTTGGCCAGCGCCGCCGACGCCACCACCAGCTTGAACGTGGAACCCGGCGGCAGCGTCTCCTGGGTGGCCCGGTTCAGCGCCGGCTTGTTCGGGTCGTCGTCCAGCTTGGTGATGGTGTCGCGCTGGGTGGTGTTGTCGTGCGCGGCCAGCGGGTTCGGGTCGAACGACGGCGTGCTCACCATCGCCAGGATCTCGCCGGTCGACGGCTTGATCGCGACCACGGCGCCGGTGAAGTTCTTCGCCGTCATGCCGGCGTAGGCGGCGTCCTGGGCCTTCGGGTCGATGGTCAGCTGCACGTTGCCGCCGCGCGGGTCCCGGCCCGTGATCAGGTCGGACAGCCGGCGCACGAACAGCTTCGACGACGAGCCGTTGAGCACGTCGTCCTCGGCCCGCTCGATGCCGGTGGCGCCGAAGATCGACGAGTAGTAGCCGGTGACCGGCGCGTACTCGGGGCCGTTCTTGTACACCCGCAGGTAGTGCTGGGCGTCCTTGGTCTCCACCGAGTTGGCCAGGATGGTGCCGGAGGCGCTGACGATCTGGCCGCGCTGCCGGCCGTACTCCTCCATCACGCTGCGCCGGTTCGCCGGGTTGTTCGCGTACGTGTCGGCGTTGATGACCTGCACGTACGTGAGGTTGGCCAGCAACAGCAGGACCATCACCATCATGGTGAGGCCGACCCGGCGAAGTGGCTTGTTCACGTCGGTCGCTCCACGAGGACGGTGCTTGCCTCGGCGATCGGCGCCTGCGGCTTGGGACGGCTGGCCTGCGGGCGGCGCGCGGCGTCGGAGATCCGCAGCAGCAGCGCCACCATGATGTAGCTGGCCAGCAGGGACGAGCCGCCCGCGGACAGGAACGGCGCGGTCAGGCCCGTCTCCGGGATGAGCTTGCTGATGCCGCCGATGACCACGAACATCTGCCACATCAGCAGGAAGGACAGGCCGCCGGCGAGCAGCTTGCCGAAGGTGTCGCGGACGGCCAGGCCGCTGCGCAGGCCCCGCATCGCCAGCATCATGTAGACGATCAGCATCGCGGCCAGGCCGATGAAGCCCAGCTCCTCGCCGAACGCGGACACGATGAAGTCGCTGCTGACCACCGGCACCAGCTCCGGGTGGCCGGCGCCGAGCCCGGCGCCGGCGATGCCGCCGCTGCCCAGGCTGAACAGCGACTGCACCATCTGGTAGCCGTCGCCCTGCGCGTCGGCGAACGGGTCGAGCCAGTTCGCGAAGCGCGTCTGCACGTGTGTGAACAGCCGGTAGGCCAGCGTGGCGCCACCCATGAACAGCACTACGCCGATCCACACCCAGGCGGATCGCTCGGTGGCCAGATAGACCATGGCCAGCACCGTGCCGAAGAACATCAGCGAGGCGCCGAGTTCGGTCTCGATCATCAACACCAGGATCGCGACCGCCCACGCGATCAGCAGCGGCCCCAGGTCCCGCGGCCGGGGCAGTTCGAGGCCGAGGAACTTGCGACCGGCGATGGTGAACAGGTCCCGCTTGGCCACCAGGAACGCGGCCACGAACAGGATGATCAGCACCTTGGCGAACTCGCCGGGCTGGATCGACACCGGGCCGATGATGATCCACAGCTTGGCGCCGCCGACGCACGAGATGCTGCACGGCAGCACGCCCGGCAGCACCAGCAGCACCAGGCCGACCAGGCCGAAGGTGTAGCCGTAGCGGGACAGCGTGCGGTGGTCCTTCACGGCCCACAGCACCGCGACCATCGCGGCCAGCGACAGCGCGGTCCAGATCAGCTGCTTGGGGGCGGCGTTGGAGTAGCCGTGCCCGGCCTGGAAGGCCTGCTGGGCCAGCGGCGTGTCCAGCCGGTACAGCATGGCGATGCTCAGGCCGTTGAGCAGCGACGCGCACGGCAGGATCAGCGGATCCGCGTACGGCGCGAGCTTGCGCACCGCCAGGTGCGCCACCCCGAACAGCGCCGCGTAGCCGGCGACGTAGAACAGCACCTCCGGCTTGAGGGTCTGGAACTGGTTCTCCGAGATCAGCACGAACGCGAGCGCGACCAGCCCCGCAACGAAACCGAGCAGCGCGAGCTCGGTGCCGCGGCGGGTCGGTGTGGCGGGCGACGACCCCGGCGCACTCATGTGCGTCGTCGCCGCGCCCAGTACACCGGGCGGGAGGGCCATCAGCCCACCTTCCTACAGTTCTTGCCCGGCTGCTGCGGTGCGCTGGTCAGCGTGGGTGCCGTGGTAGTCGTCGACGTGGGGCCGGCGCCACCCGGCGCACCAGACGCGCTGGTGCCCGCCGCGGCGGTCGTGGTCGTGGACGTGCCCGTGGTGGCGGTGTCCGCGGTGCACGCCGGCAGCAGCGCGCCCAGCCACAGCCGCCGCACCGCCTCCCGCGCGCCGTCCACACCCGGCTTCTCCGGGATGACGCCCTTGCGCACGTCCTCCCGCGCCGACTCCTGGAGCATGTCCAGCGTCAGCGAGTTGCAGCCGGCCTCCTGCGGGTCCAGGCACGAGCTCTCCGCGACCCGGTGCAGCGGAATGCCCAGCACCGGGCCCCCGCGCACACCCTCGAAGATCGCGACATGGTTGTCCTCGGTGGCGCCCACGTAGTACTGGCCGAGCACCCACCACACGGTGCCGCCCGCGCCCAGCCCCAGCACGATCAGGACCGCCACGATCCAGACGAGTAACCGGACCCGCTTGCGATTCCTCGCCTTGGGGTCCGGTGTCGGTGCTACCTGCGCCATTGGCTGTGGCGGTGGCGTCCGTGGCGCGGTTATCGCGCCGGCGCGGGACGCCGGTGAATCCGGCGGCGGTTGGTCGTTGCTGCCGTCCCCGGCGGCCCCGCCGACGATCGGCGCGTCGTCGCCGTAGTCGACGTCCACCACGTCGGCGATGATCACCGTCACGTTGTCCGGGCCACCGGCCTTGAGCGCCAGCTCGATCATCCGGTCCGCGCAGGCCTGCGGGTCCGGGATCAGGATCGCCTCGGCCAGCGTCTCGTGGCTGACGTACGAGCACAGCCCGTCCGAGCACAGCAGGTACCGGTCGCCGGCGCGGGCCTCGCGGACGGCCAGACTCGGCTCCACCTCGTGGCCGGTCAACGCGCGCAGCAGCAGCGAGCGCTGCGGGTGCACGTTGGCCTCCTCCTCGGTGATCCGGCCCTCGTCGATCAGCGACTGGACGAACGTGTCGTCGTGCGTGATCTGGGTGAACTGGCCGCCGCGCAGCAGGTAGGCCCGCGAGTCGCCGACGTGCACCAGGCCGAGCCGGTTGCCGGAGAACAGCACCGCGGTCAGCGTGGTGCCCATGCCGTCGAGATCCGGGTCGTGCGACACCAGCTCGGCGATGGCGCCATTGCCCTCCAGCACCGCGCCGCGGAGCTGGTCGAGCAGGTCGTCGCCGGGCTCGTCGTCGTCGAGCGGGGCCAGGGCGGCGACAACCACCTTGCTGGCCACCTCACCGGCGGCGTGGCCGCCCATGCCGTCGGCAAGGGCGAGGAGACGCGGGCCCGCGTACACGGAGTCCTGGTTGTTGGCTCGAACCAGGCCCCGGTCACTGCGGGCGGCGTAGCGGAGGACGAGGGTCATGTGCGCAGCTCGATCACTGTCTTGCCGATGCGGATCGGGGCACCGAGCGGGACCCGGAGGGGTGCCGTGACCTTCGCCCGGTCTAGGTATGTTCCGTTCGTGGAGCCAAGATCCTCCACGTACCAGTCGCTGCCTCGCAGCGACAGCCTCGCGTGTCTCGTCGAGGCGAAATCGTCGTCGAGAACGAGGGTCGAGTCGTCGGCCCGGCCGATCAGGATCGGTCTCCCGTCAAGTGAGATGCGGGTGCCCGTGAGCGCCCCATGAGTGACAACGAGCTGCCGAGCCGTCTTCCCCTTGGCCGGTTGCTTGCCACCCTTGCGGAACCCGCCGGGCACCGCGACTCTCAACCCCGACGCGGCATAGATGTCTGATCGGACCACGCGCAGCGCGGCCAGCACGAACAACCAGAGCAGGGCGAGAAACCCTGCTCTGGTCAGCTGCAACACCAGCTCTGGCACCTGTAGTGACCGCTCCTGCCTGACCTCGTACCCGCCCGCGACCGCCTCAGCCCTGCGTGCGGAACACGAGTGACGAGTGGCCGACCCGGACGACGTCGCCGTCCGCGAGCTGCCAGGTCTGCACCGGAGTGCCGTTCACCGTGCTGCCGTTCGTGGAGCCGAGGTCCGCGAGCATCGCACTCTGACCATCCCAGGTGATCTCCAGGTGCCTCCTGGAGACCCCCGTGTCGGGCAGCCGGAAGTCCGCGTCCTGGCCGCGACCCACCACGTTGCCGCCCTGCTTCAGGTTGTACGTGCGGTTCGAGCCGTCGTCCAGCTGAAGCATCGCGGTGATCTGGCGGGGGCCCGGCGGCGGGCCGGGAGGGGCGCCGTACGGGTCCTGCTGGCCGTAGCCGCCCTGCTGCCCGTACTGGTCGTAGCCGCCGCCCTGCTGGGGGTAGCCGCCCTGCTGGCCGTACGGGTCGTAGCCGCCGCCCTGCTGCGGATAGCCGCCGCCCTGCTGCGGGTAGCCCTGCTCGTAGCCACCACCCTGCTGGGGGTAGCCCTGCTCGTAACCGCCACCCTGCTGCGGATAGCCGCCGCCCTGCTGCGGGTAGCCCTGCTCGTAACCGCCACCCTGCTGCGGGTAGCCGTGCTGGTCGTAACCGCCACCCTGCTGCTGGCCGTACTGGTCGTACCCGCCGCCTTGCTGCGGGTAGCCGCCCTGCTGCGGGTAGCCCTGGTCATAGCCGTAACCCTGCTGACCCTGGTGCTGACCGTAGGGGTCCTGCGGGGGGTACTGGCCTGGTGGCTGGCTCATGGATCGGTCTCCTGCGGTGCGAGGTGGTGCTGGCCGTCGTACGTCAGGGTCGACGGACGAGTTGGTTCGGAACTGTCCCGTGTGCAGCGCGTCGGAGCGCTCCAGGGAGACTACGACGTCACCATAGGTATCCCATCCGTGCTCTGCGAGGTGCTCGCGAACGCAGTCCTCGAGCAGCTCCCGTATGCGCTGTTCGTCCTGCTCCGCGCCCGCCAAACGGTCGTGGTCCGCTGCACCGAGCAGCACCCGGTAACTGTTCGGCGCAAGCAGCCTGTCACCGGCGAGCTCCTTGACGTTCAGCTCGGCCTCGCGTTGCAGCGACTGTGCCACCTCCTGCGGCACCACGCTGCCGCCGAACACGCGTGCGAAGGCGTTGCCCACAGCGCCCTCAAGGCGGCGCTCGAAGCGCTGCACGCGTCCCACGGCTGTTCCTCTCGCTACGGACTTCCTGACTCGATCGTATCCGGGCCCGCGAGGTGCGACACGGCCCAATTAGGAGACCGAGCCACACCCGTGCTACTGTTTCTCCCGTCACCGAGGGCGAGTGGCGGAATGGCAGACGCGCACGGTTCAGGTCCGTGTGTCCGAAAGGACGTGGGGGTTCAACTCCCCCCTCGCCCACTCGAAAGTGGGGCAGCCCCGTTTCCTGCAAGCAGGAAACGGGGCTTTCTCGTTGTGTTTTGTGGGGCTCTCGCCCCACACCCCAAGGCAGGGAGGGCTTCGCCCCCCTGCACCCCCAAGATGGGGTGGCGGGCCCCTGAGCTGGGCGTCTGGTTGTGCGCCCCTGATCCGCCCGATGCGCATCGCCTCATTCTTCGGCGCGCTGACGTGCGCTTTTTCGGTTAGTTGGCATCCGCCATCCAAAATGCGGCCCGTTGCCACCTCGCGAACCTACTAATGGGTGATGTCGGTCACTTATTGATGGGTGGGGTGGGGGCGGTGGCCTGCTTGGGGAAGGTGGGATTGGACCTGGCGAGGACGCGCTGCCAGGCGGCCCAGGGGGAGGCGGCGGCCCGCCAGCCTGGGGAGGACAACTCGAGTGGACCATCCGGGACGGGCTCGGGGCGCAGGGCCAGGACGGGCGAGGTCGACGTTGGGTGCATGAGGCAGCGCGGAGCGTGTGGATCGGTGACGGTGAGACCGGCCGCGTCGAAGTAGCGGACGTGATGTCCGTCGCCGGGCAGACCGAAAAGCGGGTGCAGAAGCAGACGAGCCACCCGACCGAGTGACGGTTGGCCGGCCCACTCGACGTGAGTGGTCTCGCAGCCGCGGGACCACGGGACGAGCCACAGGGCGTCGCCGAAGATGCAGGCGCGGCGGAGCAGCGCGCTGTTCAGGGCGGCGGGGCCCGGAGAGCGGTGCCGGGTGTCGAGGGCGGACCGCTCGGCGTCGGTGAGCGGCGTGGGGTCGTTGCCGAGCCAGCGGAGCTCGCCCATGTCGACCAGGGACTCGGCGAAGGCGAGAGCGGCGGTCCACTGGCGGTAGGACACGTTCGAGAGGTGGACCGCCGCCGAGACGTCGTCGACGAGATAGAGCTCGACGTGGCGGCGGTGCAGGCGGGCGCGGAGGCCGGGGACGCCCAGTAGCTCGTCGGGGGTGATGCGGGGCATCAGCTCGACGAGCAGCGGGCCGAGGGCGCCGCCCTCCAGGTGCAGGACCAGCTCGTGGGCGTGCGGACGGACCATCCGGAAGACGCGGGCCGGGCGGAGGAGATCCGCCGGCATGCGCAGGTGCAGATAGTTCACCGCGCGGCCGGCGGCGGTGAGAATGCCCGACTCCAACTCCCGCTGGCCCTCCGTCGGGGCGTCGGCCAGCATCGTGCGGCGGACGTGGGTCGGCGGCGGGGTCAGCTCGTCGTCGCCGAACAGCCGGCCCACGTTGTCGTTGTCCAGGATCGCGTGCAGCTGCGCCCGGTCGTCCGGGGCGAGCTGCTGGACGCCCGAGGTGACCGTGGGCAGCAGGCTCGAATCGGTCTCGCCGGTGTACATGCGGCGCAGCAGCGCCAGGCGTCGGACCAAGGACATTCGGTGTGGCATCGGGAACCTCGCTCCCTCACCGCCCGGCTCGGCGAAGGCGCGTGGCAACTTTCGACGAGTGCGCAAGAAGCAGTGGGCCGAGTGACCCTTCGGCGATCGCCCCACCCGCAAGCCGGGTGCGGGTACGGAAGGTTGACCGGCCTGGCATCCGTGAATGCCGGTGACGGACTGTACCGGTTCGGTCAGCTGGATTGTCCACGCCCATGCCGACCGTTCGTCGCAGCGCGGGCCCGTCGCCGTGCGACGAACGGTCGCCGTTCACCCGTCCGGCGGCCTGCGCGGCTGGTCAGCGGCCTGCCTTCCACCACTCGCGTGAACGCTACCGGGGCCCGATTCCTGCGCAGATGCACGTGCATCGGCCTGGGAACGACCACTGACCGACCGCCGACCGTCCGGCGGAGCCGTTCACACGAACGGCAGCACCGCCGGGCCGAAGTCCCATTCCGGGCTGGCGACCGGTCACCGACCGCTTGTTGCCGCCAACCGCACACAGCGGCGTACAGCTGAATCCGCGCCGGTCAGACCTGGTACTCCAGTAACCGGAAGAAATCGCGACGGCCCAGTCGTCGAGGCTGATGAGGAGGCGAAGTTCGTGAGCCGCTCCGCTGGCAACACGGCAGCAGTCCACAAGAACGCCAAGACCCTGCCGTCGCGCGCGGTCCCCGCGGTCGAACTTCCGGCGCCGTCCGAAGAACTCGCCGCCAAGGCGGTCGAACGGCTCGGTTGGAAGGGCGTGCTGCTGCCGCAGCTGACCCTGCTCGGCCGCAAGGTCTTCGTGGTCGCCGAGCTCCTGCCCGACGCGCACGCCGAACGGCTGTGCTTCGGCGTCGGTCCCGTCGTCGACCGCACCACCGTCGCCACCTGGGTGTGGCCCGAGCTCGCCGGCAAGGTGCCGCCCGCCGCCGTGCGCATCGTCGGTGTGCTCGCCGTCGCCAAGCACTGGCGCACCGGCCTCGCCTCCGCCGTCCCGTTCGCGTTGCACGGCGACGCCGCGGTGGTGCTGCCCTCCTCCGTCGCGCTGACCGACGACTACCTCAGCAACTGCCTGCCGCGGGCCCGCCGCTACGGCCTGTCCATCGTCAGCGCCGACCCCGACGGCACCGTCTCCATGGACCTGGCCGGCACCCCGGAGCACGTCAGCCTCGACCAGACCGCCGTCACCCGCTGGGTCAACGAGGTCGTCTACGAGCAGGTGCTGGCCACCGCCAGCTGAACTAGTGTCGGACCACATGCGCGTAGTGATCGCCGGCGGGCACGGCCAGATCGCCCTCGAGCTGGAGCGGCTTCTCTCCGCCCGAGGTGACAGTCCGGTCGGGTTGGTGCGCAACCCCGCCCACGCCGACGACCTTCGCGCCGCCGGCGCCGAGTCCGTGGTGTGCGACCTGGAGTCCATCGCGGCCGACGAGCTCGCCGGCCACCTCAAGAACGCCGACGCCGTCGTCTTCGCCGCCGGCGCCGGGCCCGGCAGCGGGACCGACCGCAAGGACACCGTCGACCGCGCCGCCGCCGTGCTGCTGGCCGATGCCGCCGTGCTCGCCGGGGTTCGCCGCTACCTGCTCGTGAGCTCCATGGGCGTCGGCCGACCGCTCGCCGCCGGCTCCGACGAGTCGTGGGCCGCGTACATGGCCGCCAAGACCGCCGCCGAGGAGGCGGTGCGTGGCTACGACCTGGACTGGACGGTGCTGCGTCCCGGTGGACTCACCAACGACGCGCCCACCGGTCGGGTGCGGCTGGAGACTCCGTCGACGATGCGGGGCACCATCAGCCGTGCCGACGTCGCCGCCGTGCTGGTCTCGCTGCTCGACGCACCCGCGACCGCCGGCCTCACCCTGGAGTTGATCGCCGGCGACGACCCCATCCCGGACGCCGTGGTTGCCACCCGCTCCTAGACCTGCCAGGTCCCGACCGGACCCGTCCTTAGCCAAAACAGCCCCCGACCCATCCCTGGGGGGCGTCCCCACGGCCAGTCTACCCGCGACCCGGTGTAGTTGATCTTCACTGGAGGTTGCCTGTGGATAACTCGGCGAGTTGTGGACAAGCGTTTGCGTAGGGCTTGAGCTGCGGGAATGGGGCAGGTTTAAAGCCTCACGGGGCGGGTTGCCCCCATGACCGAAAGTCACGGAGCGCCGAGGACGGTGTCCAGATAGGCATTGCGGAACACGCCGTTGGGGTCGACCTTGGCCCGCACGGCGCGGAACTCCTCGAACTTCGGGTACCGCTGGGCCAGCACGGAGGCGTCGAGGGTGTGCATCTTGCCCCAGTGCGGCCGCCCGCCGACGGCGCCGGCGATCTTCTCGAAGCAGTCGAAGTACTCCCGGAAGGGCATGCCGACGTACTGGTGGATGGCGATGTACGCGCTGTCCCGGCCGTAGGCGGTGGACAGCGGAATGTCGTCGGCGGCGGCGACCCGGACCTCGACGGGCACGATCACCGGGTGCCGCAGGCGGGGGATCGCGGCGCGGAACTCGCGGAGCACGTCGTGCAGTGATTCACGTGGAACGGCGTACTCGGTCTCGACGAACCGGACCCGCCGGGGCGTGGTGAACACACGGAACGAGTGGTCGCTGTAGGACCGCTCCGACCACAGGGACGCGCAGACGCGGTTCAGGGTCGGCACCACGGACGGCACGGCCCGGCCGAGCTTGCACACGAGGCCGAAGGCGCTGTTCTCCATCACCTCGTACTCGTAGAACTGCCGAGCCCTCGACAGCGGCGCGATCGACGCGTCCGCGGGCAGCCGCACGTTGTGCTTGACCTGCACCCGGTCGCTGTGCGGGAACCAGTGGAACTCGACATGGTCCTCGGAGTCGCACATGTCGCCGAACTTCTCGAGGATCCCGTCCAAGGGCTGCGGGAACTCCCGGGCACGCAGGGCGAACGCCGGCACGCACTGCAGGGTCACGGTGCTGATCACGCCCAGGGCGCCGAGGCCGACGCGGGCGGCGCTGAACAGGTCGGGGCGCTCGTCCGGGGAACACGTCACGACGGAACCGTCGGCCAGCACCAGTTCCAGGGCCCTGACCTGGGTGGACAGGCCGCCGAGCTTGGCGCCGGTGCCGTGGGTCCCGGTGGAGATGGCGCCGGAGATCGTCTGCGCGTCGATGTCGCCCAGGTTGGCCATGGCCAACCCGAGCCGGTGCAGCTCGGCGTTCAACCGGTGCAGCGGCGTGCCGGATCGCACGGTGACCAGGCAGTTCTCCAGGTCGGCGCGCACGACGCCGGACCACTCGCCGAGGTCGATCGCGACGCCGTCGGTGGCGGCGATGCTGGTGAACGAGTGGCCGCTGCCCCGCGGCCGGACCGTGAAGCCGTCCTTCGCGGCGACGGTCACCGCCTCGGCGATCTCGCTCACGTCACGCGGCCTCGCCACGTGCACCGGCTGCGACCGTGCGGTACCCGCCCAGTTACGCCACGGCGCCGGGCGTGCCGTATCGGTGCCCAACCGGAGACGTCCGACCATCGCTGTCCTCCGCGACCCTGTGATGCGCTGCACACAAGCTAGGTGAAAAGTATTCACATTTCAATGCGTCCCGACGTACCGTTCAACTGTGTCACCGCAGCAGCAGCGCGTCCGGTTCGACTCCGCGACCGAGGGCTTCGATCCGCCGTTCGCCCTGGTCGACCTGGACGCCTTCGATCACAACGCCACCGAGCTGGTGCGCCGGGCCGGCGGCACGCCGATCCGCGTCGCCAGCAAGTCCGTGCGCTGTCGCGCGCTGCTCGAACGCGTGCTGGCGGTGCCGGGATACGCCGGCCTGATGACCTACTCGCTCGCCGAGGCGATGTGGCTGTTCGCCGAGGGCACGTGCGACGACCTGCTGGTCGGCTACCCGACCACGGACCGGGCGACGCTGCAGAAGCTCGCCGTCGACGAGGCGGCCCGCGGCGCGATCACGATCATGGTCGACTCGGTGGACCACCTCGACCTGGTCGACGACGCGCTCGGCCCGGGCCACCCGGACATCCGGGTCTGCCTGGAGCTCGACGCGTCCTGGCGACCGCTCAACGGATCGCGCCGCCTGCACGTCGGCCCGCTGCGCTCGCCGGTGCACACCGCGGCCCAGGCGACCGAGCTGACCAGGCGAATCATCGACCGACCGGGCTTCACACTGGTCGGGATCATGGCTTACGAGGGGCAGATCGCCGGCATCGGCGACGCACCGCCCGGCAACCCGCTGCGCGGCATGGCGGTGCGGTGGATGCAGGGGAAGTCGGCCGCCGAACTGGCCGAACGGCGGGCGGCGGTGGTGGCGGCGGTTCGCGCGCTGGCCCCGCTGGAGTTCGTCAACGGCGGCGGCACCGGCAGCCTCGAACTGACGTCCGCCGAGAAGTCGGTCACCGAGGTCGCGGCCGGATCCGGCCTGCTCGGGCCGACCCTGTTCGACGGCTACCGGTCGTTCCAACCGAGGCCGGCGGCGCTGTTCGCGCTGCCGGTGGTCCGCCGCCCCGGCCCGAACGTGGCGACGCTGTTCACCGGCGGCTATCCGGCGTCCGGGCCGATCGGCGAGGACCGGCTGCCCTCGCCGTACCTGCCGGCGGGGCTGAAGCTGACCAAGCTGGAGGCGGCGGGCGAGGTGCAGACGCCGGTCACCGGCAAGGCCGCCGACCGGCTGCGGATCGGTGACCGGGTCTGGATGCGGCACGCCAAGGCCGGCGAGCTGGCCGAGCGGTTCCGCGAGTTCCATCTGATCCGGGGCTACCAGGTGGAGCGCTCGGCCCCCACCTACCGGGGCGAGGGCCAGGCGTTCGGCTGAGTCACTCGGGGTCGCCGAGCCGGGTCGACAGATAGCCCTTGATCAGGGCCTTCGCCTCGTCGACCACCACCTGGTCACCGCGCTCGTTGCGGCGGAAGGCGAACTTCAGCACGCCGTCCGCCGCCTCGATGGCGACCGCGACCGGCAGCTGGAGCTCCTCCATCGAGCGGCCGAACCGCTCGGAGATCAGCGCGGCCAGCCCCTCGGCGATGACCGCGTTGTTGTCCTTGCCCTCGTCGAGCAGCCGGGTGTCCACCACGTCGCCGAAGTGCAGCCGGCTGAACGCGGGCACCGAGCGGTGCATCTCCACGTACACGTCGAACATCGAGTCGACGGCGTCCCACCAGTGCTCCAGCTCGGCGGAGTCGAAGCGCTGCACCACGTTGGCCATGAAGCGTTCGAGGTTGCGCAGGGTCAGTGCCTGCACGACCGCGCGCTTGTCCGGGAAGAACTGGTAGAGCGAGCCGACCGCGACGCCGGCCCGCTCGGCGATCAGCGTGGTCGTCACGCCGTCGTAGCCCAACTCCTCGATCAGCGAGGCGCACGCCTCGAGCATGCGCTCCACCCGCTGGGCACTGCGCTGCTGGACGGGCTTGCGACGCAGCGGACCCACGTCGGTGGTCAGGTCGGCGGACACGCGGACTCCTTGGCTGACGGCTGTGGCAGGCATTCTCGCCCGTGACGGGTGCGTGGCACTTCCCTGTGACCCCGCGCACGCCTACGATCCGAACAAATTTCATGTCTACTCGGCGGTAGTGCAAGTCTCAGAGGTGGTGCCATGAGCGAGCCCGTCCTCCCATCCTTCCCCGATGACTTCCTCTGGGGGGTCTCCACCTCGGCTTATCAGGTGGAGGGTGCCGTCTCTGAGGGTGGCAGGGGCAGGTCGGTCTGGGACACGTTCTGCGAGACACCCGATCGGGTGTTCTCCGGGCAGAGCGGCGCGGTGGCCTGCGATCACTACCACCGCTACCCGGAGGACATCGGCCTGCTGCGCGACCTCGGCGTCGGCGCGTACCGATTCTCGATCGCCTGGCCGAGAGTGCAACCCGAAGGCACCGGCGCGGTCAACGCCGAGGGCCTCGACTTCTACGACCGGCTGGTGGACACGCTGTGCGAGGCCGGCATCACGCCGGTCGCCACCGTTTACCACTGGGACACCCCGCAGCCGATCGAGGACGCCGGCGGGTGGCTCAGCCGGGACACCGCCAAGCACTTCGCCGAGTACGCGTCGATCGTCGGGAACAAGCTGGCCGACCGGGTGCCGATGTGGATCCCGATCAACGAGCCGATGGTCACCACGGTCTACGGCTACGGCATCGGCCAGTACGCGCCCGGCCAGTTCCTGCTGCTCGACGCCGTGCCGACCGCCCACACCCAGAACCTCGCGCACGGCCTCGCGGTGCAGGCGCTGCGGGCGGCCGGAGCCAGGCAGATCGGCACCGCCAACAACCACGGCCCGATCTGGCCGGCCGCCGACGTGCCCGGCGACCACGAGGCCGCGGCCCGGGCGAGCGACCTGATCAACTGGCTGTTCGCCGACCCGGTGCTGGCCGGCACCTACCCGGAGTCGATGCACCCGCTGCTGCCGCCGGGCTTCGCCGACGACCTGCCGACGATCAACACCCCGATCGACTTCTACGGCGTCAACTACTACGAGCCGACCCAGGTCTCCGCCCCGTCCGAGGGCAACCCCTTGCCGTTCGACCTCGGCGAGGTCGAGGGTTACCCGATGACGACCAACGGGTCGCCGGTGGTGCCGGACGGGCTGCGCCAGTTCCTGGTCCAGCTGCGGGAACGGCACGGCGACCGGCTGCCGCCGGTGCAGATCACCGAGAACGGGTGCAGCTTCGACGGCATCGACGACCGGGCCCGGATCGACTTCCTCGCCGAGCACCTGCGGTCGCTGCGGCTGGCCATGCACGAAGGCGTCGACGTGCGCGGCTACTTCGTGTGGTCGCTGCTGGACAACTTCGAGTGGTCCAAGGGCTATCAGCCCCGGTTCGGCCTGGTCGACGTCGATTACGAGACCCAGCGACGCACCCCCAAGGCGTCCTTCACCTGGTACCGGGACCTGATCAGAGGTGAGCACTGATGGCGCAGGCCGCTGAGGTCGACGGGCCGGGACCGTTCGACGACGAACCGGGCGCGCTCACCGAACCCGTCGTTCGGGTGCGCGGTGGCTGGACCACGCTGCTGTTCCTGGCCAACCTCGGCCTGTGGCTGGCCATCTACGCGCCGATCCAGGTGCTGCTGCCCGAGCAGGCGCAGCTGCTGGCCAGCGCCGACAAGGAGGCGGTGTTCAGCATCGTCACCGGCATCGGCGCGCTGGTGGCACTGATCGCGAACCCGGTGATCGGCGCGCTGTCCGACCGGACCTGCTCGCAGTGGGGCCGGCGGCACCCGTGGACGCTGGCCGGCTCGGTGCTCGGCGCCGTCGGCCTGGTCGTGCTCGCGATCGCGCCGAACGTCGTGATCATGGTGATCGGCTGGTCGCTGGTGCAGGCCGGGCTGAACGGCATGCTGGCCAGCCTCACCTCGGCGCTGCCCGACCGGGTGCCGGTCGAGCAGCGGGCCGAGGTCGGCGGCTTCATCGGCATCAGCCAGATGCTCGGCACGGTCGCCGGCGCCGCGCTGGTGTCGGTGGTGATCACCAGCCTGGCCGGCGGCTACGCCGCGTGCGCGGTGCTGGTCGTGCTCGGCGCGCTGGCCTTCGTCCGGTTCACGCCGGACGCCGTGCTGCCGAGGCGGTTCCGGCCCGGCGGCGGCCTGCGGCAGATGATCGGCGCGCTGTGGATCTCCCCGGCGAAGTACCCGGACTTCGGCTGGGGCTGGGGCACCCACTTCATGGTCAACCTCGGCAACGCGCTCGGCACGCTCTACCTGCTGTACTTCCTCGCCGACGCGGTGCACTACCAGGGCGACCCGGTGGACGGGCTGCTCATCCTGATGGTGCTCTACGGCATCGCGCTCACCATCGGCGCGCTGGTCGCCGGCAAGATGTCCGACAGCTCCGGCCGGCGCAAGCCGTACGTGGTCGCCTCCGCCGTGGTGATGGCCGCCGCCGCCGTCATCCTGGCGATCTGGCCGACCTGGGTGGCGTCGCTGATCGCCTCCCCGCTGCTCGGCGTCGGCTTCGGTGTCTACTGGGCGGTCGCGCTGGCCGTGCTCACCCAGGTGCTGCCGGCCGCGTCGAACCGGGCCAAGGACGTCGGCGTGATCAACATTGCGAACGCGTTGCCGCAGGTCATCGCACCCGTGGTGGCCGGCCTGGCGCTGCAGATGGCCGGCGGCTACGCCGCGCTGTTCGTGCTGTCCGCGATCGCGACGATCGCCGGCGGCGTGATGGTGACCAGGATCAAGGCCGTGAGCTGAGAGGCACGGGCTTAGAAGGGGCCGAGCTGCGCGCGGAACGCGCGCCATGAACACAGACCGGTTGAGGTGCCTGTCCGGGGAAAACAGGCACCCCAACCGGGGTTGGTGGCCGCGGACCGTCACCGGTTCGGGGTTGGCGCTCGGCGCCACTCAGCGCCGGCCCGCGGAAATCTGTGGAGTTATTTGGCCAGCGACCCGGTACGTCGCGGTCGGGGGTTCGGACGTCCCCGGGTCGCCGGCCGGTGGCGGAGGATCAGCGTTCCCGGGTCGGGGTGTCCGGGAAGCCGACGCCGCCAGCTAGTGGGCCACCGCAACCGTGCTGCGGTGACGAGACCCGCGCGGCGCCGGTGCGGGCTGCTGCGGGCTGAGCATGTGTCGGGCCGGTCGCGGCGCGAGTCCGCCGGCGACCAGGTGTTCGTACGCGGCGCGCCACACCGAGCACGGCGACTTCTGCTGCCGCCACCGGGTGGAGCACTCCGGGCAGTTGCCCTTCTCGTCGGGTTCGTGCGCGGCCAGCAGGGCACGCCAGCCGTCGGTCAGCCGGGGCAGTTCGGAGCGGGCGACGGAGAGCAGGGACGGCGCGTCCGCGCGGTTGGCCAGCTCGGACAGCATGTCCAAGCGTTCCCACACGGCGTTGCGGAGCACCTGGCCGAGTATCTCGTCCACCTGTACGTCACCGTCACCTTTCCGCCTGGTCGGCGGCCTCGCGCAGGACCGTCCGCAGCTGGCCGAGCTGGCCTGCGGACAGGACCGCGGTCTCCCCAGGAGGGCCCATCAGGACCACCCTGCCCTTGTCCACCACAACCGTCAGGTGCCGTTCCCGGTTCACCACGTCGCTGCAATGGACCTGCCATGCGCGCCGCCCGTCGAGAGCGCCTGCGGTCTGGTCGGCGACCCCGTCCGGGGTGAGCCCCTGGACTCGTCCGATCAGTTCCACCTGCTGTGTCCCTCCGTGTGCAGCCGCTTACGGAAAACTAGATTGCGACGACATCAAACGTTGTGGGGCGTCACAGCGCTGATCGGTGGGAGATGCACGATGAGCGGTCGGCCGGGTTCGGTGCGACCGATCAGCCTCGCCGATCAGCACTTCTCGGCCGGGCAGAGCAGCCCTTACTCTTCGGAGGACGCCCAACGGACCGTGAGGGGGCGCAATTGAACACCATCGGTTCCCAGAGCTCGCCCGTTACGCCGGACAACTGGGAGCGCCAGGAGATGCGCGACGCGCTGGCCGGCCGGGACATCAGCTCGGTCTACCGGCAGCTGCGTCGCGTCGGCGTGTCCCAGCGGCAGATCGCGGCGCTGACCGGCCAGTCGCAGTCCGAGGTCTCGGAGATCCTCAAGGGTCGCCAGGTCATGGCCTACGACGTGCTGGCGCGCATCGCGGACGGACTCGGGGTCCCGCGCGGCTACATGGGCCTCGCCTACGACGAGGCGACGGCGCTCAAGGTCGCCGGCTCCGTCGACGAGGCCGAGCAGCGCGAGGACGAGGAGGTCAAGCGCCGCCGCTTCCTGCAGCACGCCGCCTCCGTCACAATGGGCGCCCAGGTGCTCGGCCCGGACAGCGGCGCGTGGGTGCCGACCGCGGCCCAGACACCGACGCCGAACCGGATCGGCACCACCGACGTGCGGCAGATCGAGGCCGCGACCAGGGCGCTGCGCTCGCTGGACTACCAGTACGGCGGCGGGTTCTGCCGGGACGCGGTGGTCGCCCAGCTGTCCTGGACCCGGCAGCTGCTCGAGGTGGAGGCGGCCGAGCCGGTCAAGCACCGCCTGTTCAAGGCGGTCGCCGACATGCACAGCCTGGCCGGCTGGACCTCGTTCGACACCGGCCTGCTGGACTCGGCCCGCACCCACTTCGCTAAGGCGCTGGAGCTGGCCAAGATGGGCGGCGACAACGGCCTGGTGGCCAACATCCTGTACCGGATGGGCCGCGTCTACCTGCACAACGACGCCGCCGGCGAGGCGTTGAAGATGTTCCAGCTGGGCCAGATCGCCGCCCAGGGGTCCGGCTCCGCGCTCACGGTCGCGGTGCTGTGCGCCAACGAGGCGTGGGCCTACGGCATGCTGGACCGCCCCGACCAGGTGCAGCGCATGATCAGCCGGACCCGCGACGAGTTCGAGCGGGCGCAGAGCGAGGAAGCGCCGAGCTGGGTCAAGTTCTTCGACGTCAACGACCTGCACGGGATGATCGGCTCGGCGCTGTCGGCGCTGAGCAAGTTCGAGGACAACCGCGTCAAGTACGCGCCGCTCGCGGTGAACGAGCTGATCAAGTGCACCGAGGGCTACGAGAGCAACATGCAGCGCACCCACGTCTTCGGACTGAGCATGCTGGCGGAGAACCACATGCGCGTCGGAGACGTAGACCAGGGTGTGAAGATCGGCAACCACGCCATGAGGCTGGGTGAGTCGATCAAGTCCAAGCGGATCTCGGACCGGTTGATGCCGCTCCAGCTGGAGGCCGCTCGGCGCAAGAACAACTCGGCGGCGCTCGACCTCGCCGAGCGGATCAAGGTGTATCGGACGGTATGACCAAGTGACTGCTTCGCTGTCGGACGGACGCTCCACCAGGGACCGGCTACGTGCCGTCCTCGGTCAGGCGTGCGCGGAGGTCGGGCTGGACGCGACCGGTGCGGAACTCATCCGGTTCGTGAACAACGCTGTCTTCCGGCTGGCCCGGCACCCGGTCGTGGTGCGGATCGTGCTCACCCCGGGGCTGCGGCACCGGGCCGACAACGTGGTGAACGCCGCCCAGCTGCTGTCCGACTACGGCGTGCCGGCCGTCGAACTGCTGCCCGACGTGCGCCAGCCGCTGCACATCGGCGAGCACTCGGCGACGTTCTGGCAGGAGGTGCCCGACACCGGCGACGAGCCGACCGCCGTCGAGCTCGCCGACCTGCTGCGGCAGATGCACGAGATCCCGGTCGAGGACGCCAGCCTGCCGGAGTGGAACCCGATCGACGACCTGCGCCGCCGCATCCGTGACGCCGAGGGCTGGGACCCCGACGACGTGGAGTTCCTGCTCCGCCGGTGCGACGACGTGGAGACCCGGCTGGCCGAGGTGCGCTACGAGCTGCCGCCGGGCGTCGTGCACGGCGACGCGCACCTGGGCAACCTGATCACCACGCCGGGCGGCACGGTGCTGTGCGACTTCGACACCACCTGCGTCGGGCCGCGTGAGTGGGACCTGGTGCCGATCGCCGTCGGCCAGCTGCGCTTCCACCACACCGTGAACAAGCACGAGATCCTCGCCGAGGCCTACGGCTTCGACGTCACCCGGTGGGATGGTTTCCCGGTGCTGCGTGAGGTGCGTGAGCTCAAACTCACCGCCGCCGTGCTGCCGATCGCCCGCAGCAACCCGAACATCCGTTCCGAGCTGCGCCGCCGACTTCGTTCGGTTCGTGTCGGCGACACCTTCACCAGGTGGGTCCCTTACCGGTAGCGTCACATCCCGGTAACGCGGTGCCGAACCCGGACGACGTAACCGGCATCGTGTCCTGACGCTGGCGAGGTGGGCGGCAACGGTGAAGGGCCTGGCTGGAACGCGGATGTTCGCGTGGACGGGGTGGCGCACCCGACGCGCGCTGCGCACGGCGCAACTGCTCGACGAGGTCGTCGACGGTCAGCTGCCGCTGCTGACCGCGCTGCCGGAGGACCGTCGCCGACGCTCCGCCGATTACCTGGCCGAACTCGTCATGCTGTCCCAGGCCTACCGGCACTACGCCGCCGGCTGGATCGACCGCCGCGAACTCGACCGCCGTGGGCACGGCGTGCTCGACCGGCTCAGCGAACTGCGCGCCCAGCCGTCCGCCGCTCAGGTCACCGACTGCGACTGAGCTCGGCCAGCGACTCCGCCACCAGGTCGTCCCGACCGTTCTCCAGCCCGAACACCGCGCCGATCACCGGCCCGACCGACGCGCGCAGCGCGATGTGTTCCCGCATGCCCGGCCAGACCCGGCCGCCGTGCCGCTCGTAGTCCGTGAGCAGCCGTTCGAACGCCGCCGTCGACAGGTGGTGGTACGGGTCGACGAAGTCCAGCGACGGATCGCTGATCGTCGCGTCCGCCCAGTCGATCAGGCCGACCAGCCGGCCGTCGTCCACCAGCATGTGCTGCGGATGCAGGTCGCCGCGGACCAGCACCATGTCCTGCGGCCAGCGGTCGGTCGCGTCGAGCCAGTCCCGCCAGCGGCGCAGCTTGTCGTCCGGGATGTCGAACTCGCGGACCGCCGTCGCCAGCTTGCCGGCCAGCCAGGACCGCTGGCGGTCGGGGTCGAACGCCTCGACGCCGAGGTCTTCGATCGGCTCCGTCGGCAGGCTGTGCAGGATCGCCACGCACCGGCCGAGCGTGTCGTCGGTCGGCAGCCACGACTCGTCGGCCTGGTCGCCGGGCAGCCGGGGATAGGCGATCAACGTGTCGGTGTGGATGCGCCAGTCCGGCACCGCGACCGGCAGCACCGGGCGGACGTGGTCGAGCAGCGCAGCCTCGGCGTGGAGGTGTTCACCCGGCCGGCGGGGCGCGCGGAGGATCCACCTCGTGCCGTCCGTCGCCGTCGCGTGCAGGACCAGAAAGTCCCAGCCCGACTCGTCGATCTCGTGCTGATCGTGCAGGTCGAGGCCGTTTTCCTTGGCCTCGCGGAGCATTGATTCGGCTGTCGGGGGCACGGGTCCACGCTAACGGGGTCTGGCAATCGAGTTACCGATAGGTATTCTTACTGTCAGTAGGTTCTGGGGAGGTGGGTGTTGTGAGCCTGGCTTACGACCGCGTCGGATCCGGCGCGCCGCTGGTCCTGCTGCACGGTGTCACCCATCGCCGGCAGGCGTGGGCGCCGGTGGTGGACCTGCTCGCCCCGCACCGCGAGCTGATCTTGATCGACCTGCCCGGTCACGGCGAGTCCGGCCCGCTGGCCCACGACGGCCGCACCGCCCTCGCCCAGACGCTGGACGAGTTGATCAACCTTTTCGACCGGCTCGGCGTGCCGCGCCCGCACGTCGCCGGCAACTCCCTCGGCGGCCGCCTGGCCCTGGAACTGGCCGCCCTGAACGCCGTCCGCTCGGTGACCGCCCTGTCGCCCGCCGGCTTCTGGCGTGCCAGCTGGGACTTCGCCTACACGCGGGCCGTCTTCGGCACCATGCGTGGCGTCGGCCGGGCCCTCGAGCCCGCCGTGCCGCGCCTTGTCCACCACACCGCCGGCCGTGGCCTGATGTACGCCGCCATCGTCGCCCGCCCCAGCAGGCTCGACCCTTCCCAGGCCCTCGGCGACTTCGAGGCGTTCAAGGTCGCCTGGCCTTCGTACAAGCTCATCGTGCGGGAGGGGACGCGGTTCGCCGAGCAGATCCCCGACGACATCCCCATCACCGTCGCCTGGGGCAGCAAGGACGCCATGCTTCCGCCGTACCAGGCCAAACGCGCTCGCCGGGCCCTTCCCAACGCCCGACACCTGTCGCTTCCCGGCTGTGGTCATGTGCCCATGAGCGACGACCCCGAGCAGGTCGCCGCCGTCCTGCTGCAAGGCAGCGCCTGAGGTTTCGACGCATTCGACATCCCAGCCCCGGTTTTGCGGGACGCCCGGCGGGTTACGCACCCTATGATCCGTCGCGGGGAGGCCGGCATGAGTGCGGAGACGGTCGCGGCGTTGCAGGAGACGGTCGAGAAGTGTCGTGCCCGCGCGGCCGAGGACCCCTCGCGTCGCACCGACCTGGCCACGGCCTTGACCCGGCTCGGCGTCGCCTACAACGACCACGGCGAATACCCCGACGCCGTGGCGACCGCCGAGGAAGCCGTCGAGACCTGGCGCCTCGTCGCCGACCACCGCTCCGAGCTCGCCGACGCTTTGACCACCCTGAGCAGCTACTACGCCGGAATCGGCCTGGACGACGAGGCCGCCGCCTGCGCCGAGGAAGCCGCCGAGGTCATGCGACCGGGGCGCGGGTGAGGACGACGGCCAGGCCGTAGGCGAGTCCCATCACGGCGATCTCGAAGGTGAACCAGCCGAGCAGGGCGGGGACCCGCTGGTGCTGGACGACCTGGGGCATGAGGCGGAAGCGGATGTTGGCGCCGAGCAGGCCCAGGGCGGCGAAGCAGAGGATCTTGCCGAGGACGATCCAGCCGTAGTGGGTGACGAACAGGCCGGTCCAGATGCTGACGCCGGGGGTCTCGACGAGGGTGATGGCCCCGTTGACCAGGCCGGTGAGGCCGACGGCGATGAGGCAGACCGTGGCGAGCCGGGAGAACTTGGGCAGGGCGCGAGCGAGTAGCGACCGGTTGGTGAGCACGAGCACGCCGAGTGCGAGGAGACCACCGGTCCAGCCGGCGGCGCCCATGACGTGCAGCTCCATGGACACCATGGTCAGGCCATGGCCGCCCCAGGCCAGGCCGAAGTTGGAGGCGTGGCCGGTGACGGGGATGGGGAGCAGGCCGAAGACGGAGAGCACGATCCGAAGCTCGGCGGGGACCTTCTCGCCGTGGCGCAGGGCCAAGAAGGCGAAGAACAGGTAGACGAGGGCGATCAGGGCGCTGATCACCAGAGCCTGGCCGGCGCCGATGGACGAGACGTACTCGACGATGGCGCCGACGGTGGGGATCTCGCCGGGACGAAGGTCGGCGGCGGCGAACACCAGCGACAGCAGGGCGGTGACGGCCCAGGCGGCGGAGCTGACGACGGCCGCCCGCCGAGCGACGTCGAGGACGGGTTCGGTCTGCTTGGGACGGTCGAAGCCGAGCAGCATGGGCAGCAGGCTCAGCCCGACCGTCACCAGGGACGACACGTCCAGCAGCACCCGAACGACGGGCAGCCCGAACCGGACCATCGCGCCGGGCTCGACAACACCGGGCGCCGCGGCCTCGCCGGTGAGCGAGGTCCCGATCAGCGCGCCGGCGACGGCCGCGAGCAGCAGGCCGACGGCGAGCCCGTAGTTGTGCCGCGCGATGGTCCGGGGAGTGGTCACTTCGAGCTGTCCTCCGGCACCCGACCCATCCGCAGCGCCACGAAGACGCCGAGGCCGAGCAGCAGGACGCCGCCGACGATCCACGGCCACACCGGCACGGATCCGTCGCCGGAGCCGCCCGACGACTGCGGACCGGGCGCGGCGGTGGGCGTTGCCGGCGTGCCGTTGCCGGCCTTGGTCAGGGTGAACTTCACCGAGCCGGACACCGGATGCCCGTCGGCCGACAGGATCCGGTAGCCGATGGTGTACACGCCGGCCGCGCCGAGCGGCCGCACCGGCGCGGTGATCACGTTGCTGTCCACCTTGGCCGACCCCGCCTCCCAGCGGGTGTTGTCCGGCCCGTTGACGGTGATCACGTCGAAGTCACCCTGCTGGATCGGCAGGTCGAAGGTCAGGCTCACGGTCGACGGCCCGACCTCGACCGACGCGCCGTCCTTCGGGTCGCTGCCGACCAGGACGTTGTGCGCGAACGCGGGCCCGGCCAGCCCGAGCATGCCGCCTGCCGCCAGCAGCAGGCACGCCAGCAGCCGCTTCACTCCGACTTGCCTCCGTCTTCCTTGGGGGTGGCCACGGACGCCGTCGCCGGGCGACGGCTGCGCAGCACGGCGCCGACGCCGAAACCGACGCCGATCGCGCCGACCAGCAGGCCGGCGCCGCCGAGCCAGCGGGCGGTGTTGTCGGAGACGGTCGTGCTGGACGCGGTGTCGGTGACGCCGCCGGTCGATCCCATGGACGACATGTCCATCGCGCCGGGAGCGTTCGGCTTGGTCTGCAGCTTGATCGACGGCGCCGGGTGCTCGGGCTTGGGCTGACCGGCCGCCGCCGGCTGGTCGGTCCAGTTCACGACGACGCCGTTGTCGTAGGTCTGCACGGCCGGGAACAGCAGCTCGTCGGTGTCGTCGGGCATCGGCCCGGCCGACACGTCGAACTCCTGGAACTCGCCGGGGTTGACCCGGGTGCCGGGGTCGGCGGTCCAGGTGATCGTCTTGACCGCGTTCTTCACGTCGGAGTTGTTCTCCTTGACCGGCTTGGCCAGCGGCTCGACGTCGATCTGCGACTTCCAGCCGGGCACCGGCTTCACCGACGCGCCCGGGATCGGGTACGAGTCGGGGAAGGTGACCTGCACCTTCACGGTGCCGGCGTTGTCCTCCTCGTTGGGGACCCGGAAGGTGATCTTGGCGTAGCTGCCCTGGACGGCGGTCGTGACGTTGGCGGTGACGTGCGCGGACGCGCCCGGGGCGCCGGCCAGCGCGACCACCGCGGCGGCGGCGAGCACGCCGCCGACACGCAGCGCGAAGCGAGTTGTGGACATGGCTGTGTTCTCTCCTGAATGGGAAATGACTGGGGTGTAGGGGATTCAGGAGAGAACCGGGGGACCGCGGCGGCCGAGCGCCCGGCGCAGCAGCACGTCGAGGACGTGACCGGCCGGCAGGGCAGGCACCGGCGCGGCGGCGATCCGGTCGGGATGCGGGAAGGACGGCACGACCGGCAGCAGCCGGCGCACCGCGCCCGCGACCGCGACGATCGCGGCGTCGGCCTTGGCCAGCAGCACGGCGGTCAGCACCAGCGCGACCCCGTGTGCGGACGTCATCAGGCCGGAGCCGAACAGCGATTCACCGTGCATCACGGACAACAACACGTGCTGGGCCAACTCGGTGGCGCCGAGCGCGCCGATGATCGTCCAGCTGCTGCGCCAGCGGTCCGCGAGTGCGGTGCCGGCCAGCGCGATGAGCAGGCTCAACGGCAGCACCGGCAGCGTTTCCGGCCAGCCCCCGCCCGCGACGCCGTGCGCGGTCACCGCCAGGGTGGTCGAACTGACGGCCAGCATGGCGCCGCGCAGCACGCGCACGGGGCCGGTGAGTTGCTGCCGTCGGGACACGTGGGTGAGCGTAAGGGCTCCTCGGCTTCGTTCCGAATGGTGGTTTACCACTACTCCATTTGGGTACCCGTCATGTCATGGCTCTGTGGACGTACGTGACCGCACGCTGGCAGGCCTTGCTGATGGACTCCTACCTGCACGCCAGTGCCGTGGTTCAGGCCACACTGCTCGCGACCGTGCTCGGGGTCGGGCTGGGCGTCGCCGTCTACCGAAGTCCCGTCGGCTCCGCGGTGGCGACGGCGCTGACCAGCGCGATCCTGACAATCCCGTCGTTCGCGCTGCTGGGCCTGCTCATCCCGGTGCTGGGGTTGGGCGTGCCGCCGACGATGGTCGCGCTCGTCCTGTACGCGCTGCTGCCGATCGTGCGGAACACGGTCGTCGGGCTGAACGGGGTCGACCCGGCCGTGGTGGACGCGGCGCGCGGCATCGGCATGGGTCGGCTGCGCGTGCTGACCGGCGTCGAACTGCGGCTGGCCTGGCCGGCGATCCTCGCCGGCATGCGGGTCAGCACCCAGCTGCTGATGGGCATCGCGGCCATCGCCGCGTACGTGAAGGGTCCCGGGCTCGGCAACCTGATCTTCAGCGGGCTGTCCCGGGTGGGCAGCGCCAACGCCGTCGACCTCGCGCTGGTCGGCACCGTCGGCGTGATCGTGATCGCACTGCTGCTGGACGGCGTCTACGTGCTCGTCGGCCGGCTGACCACATCGAGGGGCATCCGTGACTGACCAGGCCGTCGACATCCAGCTCGAACACGTGACCAAGCGCTACCCGGGCGCCGGGAAGGCGGCGGTCGAGGACTTCAGCATGAACATCGCGGCCGGCGAGATCGTGGTGTTCGTGGGACCGTCCGGCTGCGGCAAGACCACCACCATGAAGATGATCAACCGGCTGATCGAGCCCTCGTCCGGCCGGATCACCATCGGCGGCCAGGACGCGCTCTCGCTCGACGCGGACGAGCTGCGCCGCGGCATCGGCTACGCGATCCAGCAGGCGGGGCTGTTCCCGCACCTGACCGTCGGGCAGAACATCGGCCTGGTGCCGGGCCTGCTCGGCTGGCCGAAGGCGAAGACGTCCGCGCGGGTGGACGAGATGCTGGAGCTGGTCGGGCTGGACGCGGGCGAGTTCCACGACCGGTTCCCGCGGCAGCTGTCCGGCGGCCAGCAGCAGCGTGTCGGCGTCGCGCGGGCACTGGCCGCCGATCCACCGGTGCTGCTGATGGACGAGCCGTTCGGCGCGGTCGACCCGATCACCCGCGGCAACCTGCAGGACGAGCTGCTGTCGCTGCAGTCCGAGCTGCACAAGACGATCGTGTTCGTCACCCACGACTTCGACGAGGCCGTGAAGCTGGGCGACCGGATCGCGGTGCTGGGGCCGCGGTCGAGCATCCTTCAGTTCGACACCCCGGAAGCCATCCTGGCCGCCCCGGCCAACGACACCGTGGCCGGCTTCGTCGGCGCCGGCGCGTCGCTCAAGCAGCTGACATTGCTGCGGGTTCGGGACATCGAGCTGGACGAGACCGAGACCGCGATCATCGACGAGCGGCCCGAGGACGTGCGGGCTCGGCTGGACGCGAAGAACCGGAAGTACGCGCTCGTGCTGGACAGCCGGCGCCGGCCGAAGCGCTGGGTGCACCTCCGGGACCTCAACGACGGGTCGCTGGGCACGGTCGGCCGCCCGGTGAACGACCTGGTCACCCGGCAGTCCACGGTGCAGGACGCGCTGGAGGCGATCCTCGCCGAGGGCGGCTCGGTGCCGGTCGTCGGCACGCGCGGCGAGTACGTCGGCGCGGTCGGCATCGACACCGTGATGGACACCGTCCGCAAGCTGCGCGAGGAGCACGAGCATGGCTGACCGCTCCGACCGGATCCGGATGTTCGCGCAGCCGGTGGTGGTGCTCGTGGTGGTCGCCGGCGTGCTGGTGTGGGCGGCCACCCGGCGGCTGGACGACATCGAGCAGCGCAACCTCAACCTCTCGACGCTGCTGGACCTCACCTGGCAGCACCTGCTGCTGGCGGTCGCCGTCACGGCCATCGTGGTGCTGATCGGCGTGCCGCTCGGCGTCGTGCTGACCAGGCGCTGGGCCCGGTTCGCCGCCCCGGTCGTGCTGACGCTGGCCAACATCGGGCAGGCGGCGCCGGCGATCGGCGTGCTGGTGCTGTTCTTCCTGGCCACCGCCAGCACCGGGTTCTGGGTCGCGGCGCTGCCGATCGCGCTGTACTCGCTGCTTCCGGTGCTGCGCAACACCATCGTCGGCATCCGGCAGGTCGACCCGGCGCTGATCGAGGCCGGCCGCGGCATCGGCATGTCGGCTTCGGCGGTGCTGCGCCGGATCGAGCTGCCGCTGGCCGTGCCGCTGATCCTGGCCGGCCTGCGCACCTCGCTCGTGCTGGCGGTGGGCACCGCGACGCTGGCGTTTTTCGTCGCCGGCGGCGGCCTCGGCGTGCTGATCGACACCGGCGACAAGCTGGCCCGCTACTCGGTGCTGGTGGTCGGCGCGGTGCTGGCGATGGCGCTGGCACTGCTCGTCGACTGGCTCGGCGGGCTGGCGGAGGAGTTTCTCGGACCGAAGGGGCTGCGATGAGGAAGCTGGTGGCGTTGGCCCTGGTCGGGACGCTGCTCACGGGATGCGGCCTGAGCTCCGGCTCGACCGTGCCGGTCGCGGTCGGACCGGGATCGATCAAACCCGTGCTGTCCGGCGTGCACCTGGCCGTCGGGTCCAAGGACTTCACCGAGAACATCGTGCTGGGCTACATCGCCGAGCTGGCGCTGTCCGCGGCCGGTGCGCAGGTCAGCGACCTGACCAACATCCAGGGCTCCAACTCGGCCCGCAACGCGATGCTGGCCGGGCAGATCGACCTGTCCTGGGAGTACACCGGTACGGCGTGGATCAGCTACCTCGGCCACAACGACGTGATCGTGGATCCGCGGGAGCAGTTCGACAAGGTGCGCGACGCCGACAAGGCCAACGGCGTCAGCTGGATCGCGATGTCCCCGGTCAACGACAAGTACGCCATCGCCGCCAACACCGACGTGATCAAGAAGTACGGCGTGCACACGCTGTCGCAGCTGGCCAGGCTCGACCCGGCCGCGGTGACGTTCTGCCTGGAGACCGAGTTCGCCAGCCGCAACGACGGCTTCCCGGGCATGGTGAAGAAGTACGGCATCCCGTCGGACAACGTGAAGATCCTCGGCGTCGGCGCGGTCTACCAGGCGACCAAGGACGCGAAGGCGTGCAACTGGGGCGAGGTGTTCACCACCGACGCCCGGATCCTGTCGCTGAACCTGCAGGTGCTCGACGACGACCAGCACTTCTTCCCGCAGTACAACGCGGCGTTGACGGTTCGGTCCAGCGTGCTGGCCGAGCACCCGCAGATCGAGCAGGTGCTCGAGCCGGTGTCGGCGAAGCTGGACAACGAGACCATGCAGAAGCTGAACGCCCAGGTGGACGTGCAGGGCAGGGACCCGGCCGACGTGGCTCGGGACTGGCTGGTCCGGGAAGGCTTCGTGACCAGCAGGGACGTGCCGGACAGCAACGCCTAGCGGCGGGGCGCCGGGCGGGAGTGGGTCAGCACCTGCTCGATCTGCTCCGGCGTGGGCGTGGCGCCCGGCAGCGGCTCCCGCTGCCGGGCGTCCGCCCGATAGCCGTCCAGGACCAGCGCCAGCGCCCGCCGCCACAGGTCGGGGTCGATGTGGCGGGCGGCTTCCATCACCGCGCCGACCATCTCCTGGATCAGCGGGAAGTCCTCGACGCCCACGTCGGGGCGCAGCTGCCCGGCGGCGTGCGCTCGCTTGACCAGTTCCCGCACCGCCGGGCCGATCCGGCGCTGGGCCCGCTTGGCCAGCTCGGTGGCCCGGCCGTTGCCGACCATCAGGTCCTTCAGGCCCCGGTCGCCGGCCTGGAGTTCGAGATTGCCGGTGACGAACGCGCACAGGGCCTGCCACGGGTCCTCGATCCGACGAGCCTCGTCGACGAGGGCGATGATCCGGTCCACCCGCTCGTCGAACAGCTCGTCGATGAGCTCCTGCCGGTCCGGGAAGCGCCGGTAGACGGTGCCGACGCCGACCTCGGCGGCGCGGGCGATGTCGTTGTGGGTGATGTCCAGGCCGACCTCGGCGACCAGCGCGTTCGCGGCGGCGAGGATGCGCTGCCGGTTGCGCTCGGCGTCCCGGCGCAGTGGTTTCGACCCGACCATGGGCTCATCGTAGCTGTCAAACGGATCAGAGTTGTCCATGTGGATAGCTCGTATCCGTTTTCGCTGCTACCGTCGGGTGGGGAAACGGAGCAGAGCTATCCACTTCTAGGGAGTTCGATCATGAGCACACATGCCCACCCGCATGCCGACACCTCGGCGGCCCGCGTCACGCTCGGCATCGCCGCCGCGGCGGTCGTCTCGATCGCCGTGAACACCGTGGTCGCGCTCGGCGCGCTCGCCCTGGACCCGAACGGCACCCGAACCGGCCTCGACCTGGTGGCATACGCGCCGCTGACGGTGATCGGAGTCCTCGCCGGCACGATCGGCTGGGCGGCGGTCCGCCGCTACGCGGCCCGGGCGCGGGCCACCCTGCGGGTGCTGGTGCCGGTCGTCACGGTCCTGACGTTCATCCCCGACATCGTGCTGCTGCTCACCGGGGCGGCGGACGCGATCAACGTCGCCGGCCTGCTGGTGATGCACGTGGTCGTCGCGGCCGTCACCGTGACGGCAGTCAGCCGGGTCCTGCCGCTCGTGGGCTACCGCAGGACGGTCTAGTTCAGGCCGAGCCGGCGGAGCATGTCCTCTTCCAGCCGGTCCAGCTCCAGGCTGACGGCCTTGTGCGCCGCCTTGCGACGGGCATTCGGCATCCGCTCGGCGGCCCGTACGGCGGCGGCGAGCTGGGTGAGCCGAGCTTCGCTCGCGTCGGCGAACGCGGCGTCGGAAGCGCGCAGGTCGGCGGCCGCCTGCGCGGCGCCGGCGATGCGGGCGTGCAGTGCGCCGCCGCGGCCGGAGTAGGTGGCGAGGTCTTTCACCTCGACACCGAGGCGGCGGGCGCGCATCTTGTCCACGGCGTCCCGCGCCATCGAGGCGGCGCGCAGCGCGTAGGGCGCGACGACGGGCACGACAGCCGGGCCGACCACCTTGGCCAGGCCGATCAGGTTCTTGGCGCGAGCGGGAGTGAGCCGAGGCTTCGACCGGTTGCGTGCCACAGGTGGACTCTAGTCCGGCCGGTGGAGATCCACCGGCCGTCGACACGCAGCCCGACGGGCGGAACTAGGCTGCTCATCGTGACGTCTTCGGTGCTGCTCGACGCCGGTGTGGTGACCCGCTGCCGGCGGCGCGTGCACCTGGAGAACGACCCGGCCATGGCGGACGCGCCCAAGGCGCCGCCGGACCCGACCGGCGAGCAGCGCCGCGCCGACGCGATGGCGCACCGCCGGGCCGTCGCCGACCGGATGGCCACGATGGCCGGCTCGGCCTGGACGGAGATCCCGCTCGACGCCAAGACGGCCGACCGGGAGCGGGCGACGGTGGCTGCCCTCTCGGCGGGCGCGCCGTTCGTGTGGGCGCCGCAGCTGCCGCGGGATCCAGCCGGTGGCCGGCGCGGCGGCATCGACCTGCTGGTCCGCGTGAGCACGGGATACGTCCCGGTGCTGGTGGTCCGGCACAAGGTGACCGACCCCGGCACGGGCGCCCGGACGTCGCCGCTGAGCGAGCCGACGCCGATGGGGATCCGCTCGGACCCGCTGCGCAAGGTCCGCCCGCAGCCCCGTGACCAGCTCCGGCTCGCCCACGCCCAGCGGATGCTGCAGTCGAGCGGCTTCGCCGCGAGCGGTCGGTCCTACGGCGGCGTGGTCGGCATGGACGCCGATGTCGTCCTCTGGCACGACCTCGACGCCCCGACCTGGCCGGGTGCGCGGACCGCGTTGTCCGAGTACGACATGCGCTTCGCTGACCGGCTGGCCGTGGCGAACGCGGCGGCCTCCGGCGCCGAGCCGCTGGCCAGGCCGTCCCGGATCGTCGAATGCCGCAGCTGCCCGTGGTGGCCGGTCTGCGACGTGGCCCTGAACGAGGCCCGCGACGTGAGCCTGGTGGTCCGCGGCGAGGATGCCTTCGCGCTGCGCAAGCTGGGCGTGTCCACGGTGGACGAGCTTGCGGCGATGGATCCGGCGACGAAGCTGGCGACGCCGCTGGTGGGCATGCCGCTGTCGGACGCCGTGGTGCTGGCCCGGGCCTGGCTGCGCGACCTGACCGTGGTCCGCCGGGTGCGCAAGGTCCGCGTGCCGCGCGCGGACGTCGAGGTCGACATCGACATGGAGAGCTTCGGCGACGCCGGCGCGTACATGTGGGGCTGCCTGCTGACCGGCAAGGACATCGGCGAGCGGCAGGGCTACCGGCCGTTCGTCAGCTGGGAGCCGCTGCCGGACGACGACGAGGCGCGGTCCTTCGGCGAGTTCTGGACGTGGCTGATGCGGATCCGGGACAAGGCGCTCGCGCACGGCCTGACCTTCCGCGCCTACTGCTACAACGAGCTGGCCGAGAACCGCTGGCTGCTGTCCTCGGCCGAGCGCTTCGCCGGCAAGCCGGGCGTGCCGACCGTCGCGCAGGTGAACGCCTTCATCCGCGACCCCGCCTGGGTGGACGTGTTCGGTGTGGTCCGGGACCAGTTCCTGTGCGCGCACGGCAAGGGCCTGAAGATCATCGCGCCGGTCGCCGGCTTCCACTGGCGCGACCCGGAGGCGGGCGGCGAGAACTCGATGCGCTGGTACCGCGACGCGGTCGGCATGGACGGCGCGCCCGCCGAGGTGTCCCAGCGGCAGCGGCTGCTCGAGTACAACGAGGACGACGTCCGCGCCACGCTGGCGTTGCGGGAGTGGATGAGCTCGCCGGCGATGGACGAGCTGCCCTTCGCCGGCGACCTCTGAGCTGCGTGAAAGGACCATTCCTGACGTTGAACGCGTGGAATGGTCCTTTCCGAGCGTTGGGGGGTTGACTAGCGCGGCGCCATGCGCAGGGCGCCGTCCATGCGGATGACCTCGCCGTTGAGGTAGTCGTGCTCGACGATGGCGACGGCCAGCTGTGCGTACTCCTCGGGACGGCCGAGGCGCTTCGGGAACGGAACGCCGGCGGCGAGGCCGGCGCGGAAGTCCTCGGAGACGCCGGCCAGCATCGGGGTGTCGATGATGCCGGGCGCGATCGTCATCACGCGGATGCCGGAGGAGGCCAGCTCGCGGGCGGCCGGCAGGGTCAGGCCGACGACGCCGCCCTTGGACGACGAGTACGCCGCCTGCCCGATCTGGCCGTCGAACGCGGCGACCGACGCCGTGTTGATCACAACGCCGCGCTGCCCGTCGTCCAGCGCGGGCGTCTTGGCGATGGCGTCGGCGGCCAGCCGCAGCACGTTGAACGTGCCGATCAGGTTGACCTCGATGACCTTCCGGTACGTGTCCAGGTCGTGCGGGCCGTTCTTGCCGACGATCCGGCCGGCGGTGCCCACCCCCGCGCAGTTCACGGTGATGCGCAGCGGCGCGCCGGCGGCGACCACGGTGTCCACCGCGGCCTGCACCTGCTCGGCGCTGGTGACGTCCGCCTCGACGTAGGTCACGCCGTCGACGGCATCGGCGTTGGCGACGGCCTTGGGCAGGTCGAGGGCGAACACCTTGGCGCCCCGGGCGGCCAGCGCCCGCGCGGTCGCCCCGCCCAGCCCCGACGCCCCACCGGTCACGATCGCCGCGTTGTCAGAGATCTGCATCCGGCGAGGCTAACCTGCTGGATCGATCAGACGTCGTGTCGGTCCGAGGGGTCCTGCAACAGGCGCAGCATCACCAGCAGCGGCAGGGACACCACCAGCGCGCCACCCACGAACAGTCCCGCGATCTGCAGAAGTTCCATGTCAACCAGGGTGCGCGCCGGCGGTCGGATCCCGCGTCGGCCGCAGGTGCTGTTCCGGCCTCCTACCGGGGGATGACGAGCATCACACTCAGCGACGACCCGGCGGACATATTTCGTCCAGCAGGTCCAGGTCGGCGGGGGTGAGCGTGAGCTCGCCGGCGCGGGCGTTGGTCCGCACCTGCTCGGGGCTCGTCGCGCCGCAGATCACCGACGCCACCGAGGGCTGCGCGGCCAGCCAGCCGATCGCCAGCCGCACCATCGGCACGTCCCGCTCCTCGGCGAACGCCCGCAGCTTCTCGATCCGGTCCCACGGCGCCTCGGACAGCAGCCGCTCCCGGCCGGACAGCCGGGACCCGATCGGCGGCTCGGCGTCCTGCCGGTACTTGCCCGTCAGCAAGCCGTTGGCCAGCGGGAAGTACGGCAGCAGCCCGAGCCCGAACCGGTGGCACGCCGGCAGGACCTCGCGCTCCACCTCCCGCTCCAGCAGCGAGTAGTGGTTCTGCGCGGACACCGGCGCGGCCACGTGCTCGGTCTGGGCCGTCCACGCCGCGTCGGCGATCTGCCAGCCGGCCAGGTTGCAGTGCCCGACGTAGCGGATCTTGCCCTCGTGCACGAGGTCGTCCAGCACGGACAGCGTCTCCGCCAGCGGCGTCCGCGGATCCGGCCGGTGCAGCTGGTACAGGTCGATCCAGTCGGTGTTGAGCCGGCGCAGCGACGACTCGACGGCCCGCCGCACGTACCGCCGGGACCCGCGGGCGCCGAAGTCGGGACCGTTGACGCCCTGCATGTCCACGCCGAACTTGGTGGCGATCACGGCGTGTTCGCGACGCCCGGAGAGCGCTTGCCCGAGCAGCTCCTCGCTGCGGCCGCGCGGCGCGCCGTACACGTCCGCGACGTCGAAGAACGTGATCCCGTTGTCCAGCGCGGATTCCACCACGGCACGGGCGCCGGCCAGCGTCTCCGTCGAGGTGCCGGGCCGGCCGAGGTTGTTGCACCCCAGGCCGACCGCGCTGACGACAAGACCGGAATCACCCAGGCGACGTTGCTCCACGGGCGGAAACCCTAAACCTCGGGTAGCGCCACCGGGTGTTCACCACCTGTACGGCCTAAGCCAGCGGGCCCGTCAACTCCGCCTGCGACCGTCGGGACCGGAAGCTCCTGCGACCAGGTCGGGGTGGTGCGAGGTGTTCGCTCGTCGAATCGCGGTGATCGGGACCGGGTACGTGGGTCTGACCACGGGGGCCTGTCTGGCCTCGCTCGGGCACCACGTGGTGTGCGCGGACGTGGACGTGGCCAAGGTGGAACGGCTGCGCGCCGGCAAGGTGACGATCCTGGAGCCGGGGCTGGCCGAGCTGGTCGCGGAGGGGATGGCCGGCGGCCGGCTGGAGTTCGTGGTGGGCGCGTCGGCCGCGGTCGGCGACGCCGAGGTGGTGTTCCTGTGCGTGCCGACGCCGATGGGCCAGGGCGGCGCGGCCGACCTCGCCGCGGTCGAGTCGGTGATCTCCGAGGTGCGCACGATCCTGCCGGTCGGCAGCATCGTCGTGAACAAGTCGACGGTGCCGGTGGGCACCGCGGCCCGGGTGTCGGGCCTGCTCAAGCGCAAGGACGTGCCGGTGGTGTCGAACCCGGAGTTCCTCCGCGAAGGCACCGCGGTGCACGACTTCCTGAACCCGGACCGGATCGTCGTCGGCTGCGACATCCAGGACGCGGCCGAGCGGGTCGCCGCCCTGTACGCGCGCCTGGGCGCGCCGACCGTGCTCACCGACGCGGCCAGCGCCGAGATGGTCAAGTACGCCGCGAACTGCTTCCTGGCGATGAAGCTGTCCTACGTCAACGCGATCGCCGAGCTGTGCGAACGCCTGGGCGCTGACGTCGCTGACGTCACCGAGGGCATGGGCTACGACCGCCGCATCGGCCAGTCGTTCCTGCAGCCCGGCCCCGGCTGGGGCGGTTCGTGCCTGCCCAAGGACACGCAGGCGCTGCTGCAGGTCGCGGCCGCCGTCGGCTACGACTTCTCGTTGCTGCAGGCCACCATCGAGACCAACAGCCACCAGCGGCAGCTGATCGTGGCCAAGATCCGCGAGGCCGCCGGTGGCCGGCTGCGCGGACGTCGGATCGGACTGCTGGGCCTGGCGTTCAAGGCCGGCACGAACGACCTGCGCGACTCGCCGGCGCTCGCCGTCGCGGCGCTGCTGCGGGCCGAAGGCGCGGAGCTCACCGGCTACGACCCGGGCATCGACCACGACGTCGACGGCATCCGGGTGGTGTCGGACGCGTACGAGGCGGCCAAGGACGCCGACACCGTCGTGGTGCTGACCGAATGGCCGGAGTTCCGCGGCCTGGACTGGTCCCGGATCCGCGAGCTGGCCGCCGGCTGCGTTGTCGTCGACACCCGCAACCACCTGGACCCCGACGCGCTGGGCCGGCACGGCCTGACCTGGTGGGGCGTCGGCCGCGGGCACCTGGACGTGGGCCAGAGCCTCGCCGCCGTGATCTGATGGGGTCATGTTCACCACTCGCCCGGAGCTGACCGGCACGGTCGGCATGGTTGCGTCCACCCACTGGCTCGCGTCCGCCGCCGGCATGGCGGTGCTGGAATCCGGCGGCAACGCGTTCGACGCCGCCACGGCGGCCGGTTTCGTGCTGCAGGTGGTGGAGCCGCACCTGGTCGGCCCGGGCGGCGACATGCCGGCGATCTTCTCGACGGCGGCCGATCCGACGCCGCGAGTGCTGTGCGGCCAGGGGGTCGCGCCGGCCGGGGCGACCATCGAGCACTATCGCGATCTCGGCCTGGACCTGGTTCCGGGCAGCGGTTTGCTGGCCGCGGTGGTGCCGGGCGCGTGGGACGGCTGGCTGACGCTGCTGCGCGATCACGGCACCAAGTCGCTGCGCGAGGTGCTGGACTACGCGATCGGCTACGCCCGCAACGGTTTCCCTCTGGTGGAACGGATCCCGACCACGATCGAGGGCGTCCGGCAGCTGTTCACAGAACACTGGCCCACATCGGCCGAGCTGTGGCTGCCCGGCGGCGAGGTGCCCAAGGCCGGCACCCTCTTCCCCAACCCGGTGCTGGCCGACACCTGGGAGCGGCTGCTGCGCGAGGCGGAATCCGTTGGCAGCGACCGGGAAGCGCAGATCGAGGCGGCCCGGAAGGCGTGGTACCAGGGGTTCGTCGCCGCGGAGATCGAGGCGTTCAGCCGCAAGCCGCACCGGGACGACTCCGGCCGCGACCACGCCGGCGTGTTGACCGGGCAGGACATGGCTTCCTGGTCGGCAACGTACGAGGACCCGGTGACCGTGCAGGTCGGGGACTGGACGTTGGCCAAGTGCGGGCCGTGGAGCCAGGGCCCGACCCTGGCCCAGCAGGCCCTGATGCTGCACGAGCTGCGCGACCGGCTCGCGTACGTGGACGGCGTGCCGACCGCCGAGACGGTGCACCTGGCCATCGAGGTCGCCAAGCTGGCCTTCGCCGACCGCGAGGCCTGGTACGGCGACAGTGCCGATGTGCCGATGGCGGACCTGCTTTCCGCCGAGTACACCGCTTCGCGGCTGGCGTTGATCGACGACCGGGCGTCGCTGGAGCTGCGGCCGGGCTCGCCCGGCGGCCGTGCGCCGCGGCTGCCGGCGTACATCGCCGAGGGCCGGGGCATCGGCGGAGACGACTCGCCGATGAACGCGGCGGTCGGCGAGCCGACGGTCACCCGCGAGGGCCAGATGCGGGGCGACACCGTGCACATCGACGTGGTGGACCGTTGGGGCAACGTCATCTCCGCGACGCCGTCCGGCGGCTGGCTCCAGTCCTCGCCGACGATCCCGTCGCTCGGCTTCGCCCTCGGCAGCCGGGCTCAGATGTTCTGGCTGGAGGAGAACCTGCCGGCGTCGCTCGTGCCCGGTCGCCGGCCGCGCACCACGTTGAGCCCGTCGCTGGCGCTGCGCGACGGCGCGCCGCTGGCGTTCGGCACGCCCGGGGGTGACCAGCAGGACCAGTGGCAGCTGTGTTTCTGGCTGGCCCACACCATCGGCGGGCTGAACCTCCAGGCCGCGATCGACGCGCCGATGTGGCACTCCGCCGCGTTCCCGCTGTCGTTCTATCCGCGCAGCTGGCAGCCCGGTGAGCTGGTCGCGGAGTCGCGACTCGGCGCTGCGGCTTTCGACGAGCTGCGCGCCCGTGGTCACAAGGTCGTCGATGCCGGGCCATGGGCGCTGGGGCGGTTGTCCGCGGTGTCCCGTGATCCGGAGAGCGGGCTGCTGCGGGCCGGCGCCAACGCCCGTGGCATGCAGGGATACGCCGTCGGGCGGTGATCAAGGTTCCACGTGGAACGTAGTTCGCATTGCCGCTTCGTGACGTACGCGGAGCGGCGTGCGATGTCGTAGCGTCCGGGTGTGCCCCACCGGCGGAAGTCCGTGCTGCTTCCCGTTCCGCTCGCGATCGGCTGCCTGCTGATCGCGGGGGCTTCCGCGCACTGGCGCCAGCCGCCGCCGCAGTTCGACGCGCTGGGCGTGGCGTGGATGCTGTCCGGCGCGGTGCCGCTGTTCTGGCGCAACCGCTGGCCGTACATGGTGTACGTGATCTCGACGGTGCTGGCGTTCAGCTACCTCTACTCCGGCAACCCGTTCGCCCCGACGCCGCTGTTCCCGGCGCTGGCGCTGTACACGCTGGCCAAGCGGGTGGGGCCGCTGCGGTCGAGCATCGCCGGGCTGGTGCTGATCGTCGGCTTCGTGGCCGCGCAGTTCGTCACCGGCGGCGACATGACCGACGTTCGGTACGTGTTCTTCGTGCCGGTGGCGGTCTCGATCGGCGTCGCCTCGCGATACGTGCGGGCCAGTCGCCGGTCGCAGCACGAGGTCTTCGAGGAACGGGCCCGCCGGGTCGCCGAGGAGGAGCGGCTGCGTATCGCCCGCGAGGTGCACGACGTCGTCGCGCACAGCCTGGCGATGATCAACGTGCAGGCCGGGGTGGGCGCGCACGTCGCCGACCGGCGGCCCGAGGAGGCCAAGCAGGCGCTGTTGGCGATCAAGGAGGCCTCCCGGGCGGCGCTCGTCGACCTGCGCGCCACGCTCGGTGTGCTGCGTTCCGGCGAGGACCGGGCGCCCGCGCCCAGCCTGTCCCGGCTCGACGAGCTGCTCGGCTCCGCCCGGGGCGCCGGGCTGTCCGTGGAGGTCAGCGGCGAACCCGGCGACTTGCCGGCGCCGGTCGACTCGACGGCGTACCGGATCGTGCAGGAGGCGCTCACCAACACCGTCCGGCACGCCGTGGACGCGCGTACCGTCAGCGTGCGGTTCTCGCGCGACGACGGTTGTCTGACCGTGGAGGTGCGGGACGACGGTCGGCCCGTGCAGACCGAGCCGGGCAACGGGGTTCGCGGCATGCGGGAACGGGCGCTGGCGCTCGGCGGCACGCTGCTGGCGCAGTCGCGGGACGAGGGGGGATTCGTGGTGCGGGCGGAGCTGCCGCTATGACGATCAAAGTGGTGCTGGCCGACGACCAGGCGCTCGTGCGCGCCGGCTTCCGGCTGCTGCTGGAGACCGAGGGCGGCTTCGAGGTGTGCGGCGAGGCCGCCGACGGCGCCCAGGCCGTCGAGCTGGCGCGGGCGCACCGGCCGGATGTGGTCGTGATGGACATTCGGATGCCCGGCGTCGACGGGCTCGTGGCGACGCGGCAGATCACCTCCGACGCCTCGCTGGCCGGCGTGAAGGTGTTGGTGCTGACCACTTTCGACGTCGACGAGTACGTGTTCGAGGCGCTGCGGTCCGGAGCCAGCGGATTCCTGTTGAAGGACACCGAGCCGGTGGACCTGCTGCACGCCATCCGGGTCATCGCCGCCGGCGAGGCACTGCTCGCGCCGACCGTGACCCGGCGGCTGATCGCCGAGTTCGCCAACCGGCCCGAGCACCGGCGTCCCGACCCGGCCGCGCTGCGTGAGCTGACCGAGCGGGAACGGGAAGTGCTGGCGCTGGTCGCGGGTGGACTGTCCAATGAGGAGATCGCCGAGCATCTCGTGATCAGCCCGGCGACCTCCCGCACCCACGTCAGCCGAATCATGACCAAGCTGGGCGCGCGGGACCGCGCCCAGCTCGTCGTGCTGGCGTACGAGTCGAAACTGGTGACCCCGCGGGACTAGCCGACGGGCTGGAAGAGCTCCCGCTCCAGGGCCGCCTTCGGCTTCGCGCCGACGATCGTCTTCACCACCTCGCCGCCCTCGAACAGCAGCATCGTCGGCGCGGCCATCACCTGGTAGTTGCGAGCCGTCGCCGGATTCGCGTCCAGGTCCATCTTCACGATGCCGATCTCCGGGTGCTCGTCGGCCAGCCGCTCCAGCACCGGCCCGACCATCCGGCACGGGCCGCACCAGGTGGCCCAGAACTCCACCAGCACCGGCTTGTCGCTGGTCAGCACCCGGTCCGCGAAGTTCACGTCCGTGACCTCTTGCAGCATGGTTCCTCCCCGGTTGTCCGCTCGACCGCGGCGGCGACCTGCGCCCTCACCGCCTGCAGCCGTGCGATGCAGTCGTCCAGTTCGTCGAGCTTGCGCCGGTACACCGCCACCGACGCCGGGCAGACGTCGCCCGTCGGATTGCCCGCCCGCAGGCACTCCACGAACGGCCTCGTGTCCTCCAGCGCGAAGCCGATCGCCAGCAGCGAGCGGATCTCGTTCACCGCGCGCAGGTCGTCCTCGTCGTAGTCGCGGTAGCCGTTGGCCGTGCGGCGGGCCGGCAGCAGGCCCTGCTCCTCGTAGTAGCGGAGCGAGCGTGTCGTGGTGCCGGCCCGGTCCGCAAGCTCGCCGATGCGCATGCCAGCGACGGTAAACCTTGACGCCGATGTGAAGGCCAGCGCTCATACTGTGGAACCGATGGACACCCAGATCGCCGCCTACCTGCGCGCCGGCCGCCGCGACGGCGTCCGCATCGGCCCGTTCGTCGCCGGGTTCTCGGCGGACCGCGCCAATCCGTACGCCAACTACGCCGTGCCCGACGACGACGCCCGGCCCACCGCCTCCGACGTCGCCGCGCTGATCGGCGCCTTCCTCGACCGGGACCGTAAGCCGCGCCTGGAATACCTGCCCAGCGTCAGCCCCCATGTGCGGCCCTTGTTGGAGGACGCCGGTTTCGTCGCCGAGGGCCTGCTGCCGTTGATGACGATGTCCGACCTGGTGGAGCCGCCCTTGGTCGCCGGTGTCGAGCTCGTTCCCGCCGACTCCGACGACACCGTGTTCGCCATGGCCACCGCGTTGAACCTCGCCTACGGAGAGCCGCCGCCCACCCCGGCCGACGTCGCCAGCCACGCCAGCTCCCGGGACCGCGGCGGCTTCGCGCTGCTGGCCCGGTCAGCCACCGGCGAGCCGATCGGCGGTGGGTTCGTCACCGTGCCCATCGACGGTGTCGCCGAACTCGCCGGCATCGGCGTCGTCCCCACTTGGCGCCGCCGCGGCATCGCCGCCGCCATCACCGCCCGCCTCGTCCTGGCCGCCCGCGACCTCGACGTGCGGGTCCCTTTCCTGATGGCTGCCGACGACCACGCCGCCCGCGTCTACACCCGTGTCGGCTTTCGGACCACCGGCCGCGTCCTGCACATCTCCCGGTGACGGCTCCGCGTCCAGCCCCAGGTCCTCGCGCATGGCCCGCCGCATGATCTTGTACTCGCGCTGGGCCTCCCGCCACAGCACCCGTTCCTCTTCGCCGTGCCGGTTGGCCAGCAGCTTGGTCGCCAGCGTCGACCTGCGCACCAGCGACTCCCGCAACATCGCCCGGATCCGCTCCGGCGCGTGCACGTTCACCGCCCCCAGCGCGCTCCGGGCCTGCGCGGTCGCCTTCCGCAGGTCCGCGGCCGACGCCTCGTCCACCGTCCCGCCCTCCCGTAACGCGCGGCGGGCGTCGTACAGCACCCAGTCGAACGACTCGATCGCCCCGATCACCTCGGCATACGCCTTGGCCCGACCCTCGTAGCTACGGTTCTCCCGGTCCTTCTCCCGCTCCCGGCTCCACCGCAGCTCCTCGCGCTCGGTCTCGCGACGCCACCGCTGGTTCTCCCGCCACCCCGCGATCAGCTGCGCCCCCAGCACACCGGCCAGGCCCAGTAACGCCACCACCACCGGCACCCACAACGGCACCTGCCCAGACGACATGCCGCCGAACCTAGCGTCAGGCGATGCCCTCCTGGGACGTCCAGATGCGGAACGGGTTGAGGTGGGTGGGCACGAGGTCCGGTGCGGCGGCGGAGCCGGACAGGGTGGGCGCGGCCGGGGCGCCGGGCGGGGGGAGTTCGAGCAAACGGTCGATGGCCTCGGCGAGGCTGCCCTCGAACAGCCACACGGCCTTGCCGGGCTGGGTGGAGTCGTGCACGGCGGGCATACGGCCGGCCTTGGCGTCGTGCTCGGAGCGGAACAGGATGGTGTCGACGAAGCCGCGCAGCTGGCGGTATCCCATGATCCGGTCCAGCCGGCCGTCCTCGTCCGGGATGTTCATGAACTGGAAGCCGCGGTCGCGCAGCTCGGCGAGCTTGCCCAGGACGCCGTCCATGGTGGGCTACCGGTCGGACGGGTTGGACGGGCGGTCGTACGTGGCGACCACTACGCGGACCAACAGCACCAAACCGACCGCCACCAACGCTGCCACCTGCAACGCCACAGCTGCCTCCAAGGTGTGGCCCCCACCTTCGCCGGCCCCTTGGCACCGACGAACCTTCGACATCAAGGTGACAGGGATTCACCCGTTTGGGGAATACAGTGGTCGTTGACAGATTCACAGTTAAACACTGTGTGTAGCGCGGTTTGACCGTCTTGGACGTTTCCTGTCACGCTCGGCTGCTGAACCCATTCTGAAGTGATCGGGATCACATATTTGCCGGTAATACGTGACCACCCGTCGAGCGATCTAGGGCCGCCATCTGCACGGGAGAACGTCGCGTGCGATGGGTCACCGTACCGGCCCCGGCGGCCGCCGGCGCTGGGTTATCGTGCTGGCCGTGGGGGAGCCGGGCGAGGACACGCAGCCGATCAGCCGACACGAGTCGTGGCTGCCGGACGACCACCCGCTCTACCGCCCCCGGCACGGCAAGCAGCGCTTCGCCCTGATCGCGGCGGTCGTCTTCTTCGTTACACCGCTGTTCGGCCTCACCATCTTCGGCACGCCGCCGTCGATCGAGAACCGCGCCCTGCACCCGTTCCCGAGCATCGGAGACGGCTGGTCCTTCTTCACCGAACTGGGCCCGTGGGCGACCGACCACCTCTCCTTCCGCGAGCAGGCGATCAAGCTGACGGACGGCATCAGCCGCTCGATCTTCGGCGAGCCGCCCAACCAGGACAGCGGCGACCCGTCGCAGCCGACGAGCGGCCCGATCGCCGCCGGGCCCCCGCCGACGGTCGGCTCGTCCACCCCGGGATCGCAGCCGCTGGACAACGAGCCGCCGCCGATCGCCGGCTACCCACGGGTGATCGAGGGCAAGAACAACTGGCTGTACTTCGGCTACGACACGCAGGGCAAGTGCCAGCCGCAGCAGCCGCTCGACGACGTCATCTCGAGCCTGGTCAAGCTTCGCGCGGCGGTGGAGCAGTCCGGACGCAAGTTCGTGCTGCTGGTGCCGCCGGACAAGTCGACGGCGGTGCCCGAGAACCTGCCCGACCAATACCCGGGCAAGTCCTGCGCGCTGGCCTACAGCGCGAAGTTCTGGTCCGCGGTGACGGCCGAGGCCGGCGCCGTCGACCTGAGGCCGGCCCTGGCCCGCCTGGGCTCGTCCGCGTACTTCCCGCAGGACACGCACTGGACCTACGCCGGCGGCCTGATCATGACCAGGGCGCTGGCCGGCGCCATCAGCCCCGGCATCGACGTGCCGTGGCGGGTCACCGAGGGGGCCAAGGTGGAAGGCCCGGCCGACCTGCCGCCGATGATCACCCGCACCGGGACCGACACCAGCCACACCTACCGGCTGGCCCCCGACGGCGGCGTGGACCGGACGCAGCAGGGGCCGTTCGACACCCACAACACCCTGACCTTCCACACCGACAACCCGGTCAACGGCATGGTCGCCGGCAAGACGGCGATGGTCACGGACTCGTTCACCAACTACGCGATGCCCTTCCTCGCGGCGGCGTTCGGCGACATCACCCTCACGCCGAGCGCGGTGGTGCAGCAGGACCCGAGCGCGGAGGCGCAGCGCATGGTGGACAGCGACACAGTGGTGCTCGAGGTCGTCGAGCGCAACGTCGCCTCGGGTATCAGCCCGCTGACCCAGCCGGCAGTGCTGAACACGATCGTCCAGCAGTTGGCCGCGCATCCCAAACGCTGAAAGGCCACTCGGTACAGTGCCCGACGTGCGTGCAGAGTCCCGACCGACCACCGTCGGCGCCATCGCCCTGTGGGGCAGCAGCGACCTGCCGGGGCTCGGCGACCAGGTGGTGCCCCGGGTGTTGGAACGCGAGCTGCTGACCCGGTTGCCCGGCTGGCGCGTCACGCACTACGCCCCGCTGGGCTGGAGCCGGCCCTCGGTGGCTGACGGCGGCCTGGTCGCGGAGCCGCTGGGCGAGCACACGCCCGAGCGCCTCCAGCAGATCGCCGACGCGGTGCACCTGAGCATCCTGTGCGCGACCTTTTCCCGTGGCACCAACCTGACCGCCCTGTACGGGACGTCGGCGGCCGAGCCGTTCTTCGCCATGGACCTCCCGACCGTGACGGTCAATCTCGCGGTGCTGGCGGACACCCTGGTGCCGGCGGAAATCCTTGCGGCACGGACACTTCAGCTCCGCCAGCTCGGCGAGCTGCCCGAGGGCGACTACGTCATCGGCCCGGACGGCATCGAACTGCCCGAGGACGTGGTGGTCGAGGACAAGCTGGCGGCGATCGCCTCGGCGAAGAAGGTCGTCACCGACGACCCGTACGTCGCCGCCACGGCCGCCGCGCTGGGCACGCCCGTCCAGGGTCCGGTCATCGACGTCCGCATGCTCGCCAAGCAGGCGCGGGCCCAGATCGACGAGTTCGCCGAGGCCGCCGAGGCCGCGCTGGTCGAACGTGGCGGCGACCTGAAGCGGCGGATCGCCGACCTCGCCGCCGAGAACGCGGCCCTCCGGCACGCCCACGCGAGGCTGCGCCACCGCATGCTGCACGAGCGCCAGATCCTGGTGGACAAGCTGATGGCCGCCGACGATTCCGAGGCCGTCGAGCGGCTGCGGGCCGAGCTGGAGCACGAACGCCACCTGCACCGGGAGGCGCTGGCCCGCGCCGCCGAGGACCACCGCGAGCTGAACGCGTTGCGCCAGACCAAGCTGCTGCGCTGGTCGCAGCCGCTCCGGGACACCTACGGGAAGATCAGGCGGGCATGAGGATCACGTTCGTCCTGGTCTCCTACGGGGGCCGCGAGCTCGTCGTGGACTGCCTGCGGAAGCTGGCCGAACACACCCCGCAGCCGTACGAGGTGATCGTCGCCGACAGCGCGTCGCCGGACGGCACCGGCGAGTGGCTGGCCAAGAACCTCACCGGCGCGACCGTGCTGCGCATGGACCGCAACCTCGGCTTCGGCGCCGGCTGCAACCTGGCCGTGCGGCAGGCGAAGACCGAGCTGGTGTGCTTCCTCAACGCCGACGTCGAAGTCACCGAGGGCTGGCTGGAGCCGCTGCTGGCGGTGCTCGACGAGCGGCCGGAGGTGGCGGCGGTCGCGCCGGTCATGCTCAACACCGACGGCACCGTTCAGGAGGCCGGCAGCATCATCGGCGGCGACGGCTGGTGCCGTGCCTGGGACGGTCCCGAGCACGAGATGTTCGCGCGCCAGGTGGACTACGCGTCGGCGGCCTGCCTGCTGATGCGGCGCAGCGCCTTCAACCAGGCCGGCGGCTTCAGCGCCGACTACGAGATCGCCTACTTCGAGGACGTCGACCTGCAGGTCCAGCTCAAGGCCCTGGGCTGGACGGTGTGGCTGGACCCGCGGTCGAAGGTCGTGCACGCCCGCCACGGCAGCAGCACCACCGACCGTGCCATGGAGCTGATGCGGCTCAACCACAAGGTTTTCCTCCGCCGCTGGCCGCAGGAACTGGTCGACCGCCCGGACGTCGTCGGTCTCGACGAGCCGGAGCGAGCGCACCACAAGTTCTGGCTGCGCGACCGCAACGCCGGTTATCGGGTGCTGCTGATCGACGACCGCGTGCCGCAGGCCGACCGCGGCCGCGGCGACCCCCGCACGATGGCCGTCGTCGACGCCTGGCGGCTGGCCGACCCGAACGCCCGCGTCACCTTCTACGCCTACTCGCCCGAGCGCGCCGAGGAGTACGCGCCGGGCCTGCAGGCCAAGGGAATCGAGGTCGTGTGGGGTGTCACCGACGCCCGGCGCTGGGCGGCCGAGCGGGCCGGCCTGTACGACGTGATCGTGGTGTTCCGGCCGCACAACTTCGCCCAGGTCGGCCTGACGATCTCCAAGTCGCAGCCGCAGGCGGTCAAGGTCTACGACTCCGAGGCGCTGTTCTACCGCCGCCCCGGCCAGTACTTCGAGACGGCGCTGACGTCGGCGGAGCGCCGCCGGCTGGCGATCGAGGCGCGGCACCTGCGTGAGCAGGAGGAACACGCCTTCAACTGGGCCGACGTGGCCGTCTGCGTGAGCGAGGAGGAGGCGCGCTGGGCCCGTGGCATCGCGCCGGACACCTCCGTGCACGTCGCCTGCTACCCGGCGAACCTGCCCGGCGAGGTGCCCGGTCTCGAGGGCCGTGACGGGCTGGCGTTCTTCGGCGGCTTCGACAACACGCCCCGCACGCCCAACGAGTTCGCGGTCCTGGAACTCGTCGACGACGTGCTGCCGGAGCTGTCACGCCGGCACCCCGGCCTCCGGCTGCGGGTCATCGGCGCGGATCCGTCGCCGGCCGTGCGTGCCTTGGCCCGTGACGACATCGAGGTGCTGGGCAAGGTGCCGGACCCGGGCGTGTGGCTGTCCAAGGCGCGCCTGCACGTGGTGCCGATGCGCTACGGCGCCGGCGTGAAGATCAAGTTCGTCGACTCGATGGCGGCCGGACTGCCGTTCGTCACCACCCCGGTCGGCGGCGAGGGCCTGCACCTGGGCTGGATGGCCCGGCACCTGGTCGGCGAGTCGCCGGCCGAGATCGTCGAGCTGTGCGACCGGATGCTCACCGACGACGTGCTCTGGGCGGAGATCCAGCAGGCGCTCGTCGAGGTGTGCCGGACCAAGTTCTCCGCCGCGGCGTTCCGCGCCGAGATGGAGGGCGTGATCGCCGACTGCGGGGCGCTGCCGGCCCACAAAGCAGGCGCTACCAGCTAGTCGATGCTCGGCGGCACCAGCGGCGGGATCTTCGCGCGGGACCGGCGCAGCGCGTGCCAGCGCAGGGCGGCGCTGAGCAGGAACCGCTCGGCGCCCGCGGTCTCCTCCCGAGCGCGGGCAGCCAGCTTCAGCAGCGGCGCGCGGCGGTTCTCCACCTCGCTCAGCTCGGTCAGCCGCTCGCGGTCCTCGGCGGTCATGCCGTCCACCCGCAGCAGCAGCGTCGTCGCGAACTGGGCGACCCGGCGCAGCTCGTACTCGGCGACGGCCTCCAGCTGTGCCTCCTGCTCGGCGGTGAGCACCTCGTTGCGTCCCAAGGCAAGCAGCGCCATGCCGATACGGCCGGGCAACCCCTTGTCCAGCCGCTCCTGACGGTGGCCGGTCACGGCCTGCCCGTGCTGCCGGTACGAATACAGGGCGCGGTCCACGAATGCCAGCTTGCTGTCGGCCAGCGCGACTGCCGCGGTCCACTGGTCGTGGAACGCCGACGGCGTGCCCGGCGGGAACGGCAGCACCAGCTCACGCAGCGTCCGACCGTCGACCAGGCTCGACGCCCCGGTGACGGTGTTGAGCAGCAGCAACGCCTCCAGGTCCGTCCACTGGTTGCGGCGGTCCTGCCAGAACGAGCCGGCCACCACGGTGTCGTCCTCGTCGACGAGCCGCATGTCCGAGTAGGCGAGCCCGTGGCCCTCCAGCGCGGCGAGCAGCGTCGCCAGCTTGTCCGGGTCCCACACGTCGTCCTGGTCGGCCAGCGCGACCGCGTCCGCGTCGGACGGCGCGGCGGCCAGAGCGCGCTCGAAGTTGGCGTAGAAGCCGACGTTGTCCTCGTGGGCCACGAGCACGAACCGGTCGTCGCCGGTGATCAGCCGGCGGATGACCGCGACCGACTCCGGACCGGAGTTGTCGTCGCTGAGCACGCACACCCAGTTGTCGTGCGTCTGGGCCTTGATGGAATCCAGTTGCGCGGCAAGGAAAGCCGGATCCGGCCGGTAGGTCGCCATGCACACCGCGACCTTCGGACCGCTGCCGGGCCACGACACCGTCACCGGGTCCAAATTGGACGGAACGAGTCGCAGCGGCGGAAGTTCGCGCCGCAGCAGCGTTCCGTCCACCAGCAGCACGCCCAGCGCCAGCGGCTTGTCCACCGGCGCGGCGACCGGCGAGAGCGGCAGCCGGACCCGGAAGCCGCAGCCCTCGGGCGTGCGCACGACCGAAGGCCCAAGCGCGGCAACGACATCCGGCCGTGAGTGGCCCAGGCTCGCCACGTGCCAGGTGCCCTCGAACAGTACCCGGACGTCCTTCACCGCGATGCCGGCGTTGACCACCCAGCCGTCCAGGTCCACCACCTGACCGCGGCCGACCGCGACCGGCTTCTCCGGCACGTTCACCAGGTAAAGGAGTTCCGCCTCACGCTTCGGCCGCGCCGATTCGCGCATCCGGGCCCCGAACACACCGGCCAGCGGACCGGACCGCCGCAGCACGGCGTCGCCCTCATCGCCGGCCCGACCCAGCGCGATGTCCCGCATGCCCCGGGCAATCCGCGCCGACGGCCACAGGTAGCGGTGCGCCGCGCGCACGATCTTGGCGTTCTCCAACGCGTCCAAGCGGGCCCGGGTCTTCGACAGGCGATCGGCGACCTGCGCCGCCTGCTGCTCCAACTCCGCGGCGCGCGCCTGCGACCACTCGGCCTCCAGCGCCGCATCCGCGAGTTCCGCGAAGACCAGGCCCAGCCGGCGGTCCAGCCGCGCGGCCTCGGCACGGGCCACGGACAGCTCCTGCTCGGAGATGCCGAGCCGTCCCCCGAGGTCCTCGGCGTGGGCATGCGCGTCGGCCAGCGCCTGGCGGTGCCGTTCGAGATCGGCGGTGACGTCGAGGAGAACCTGGCGGTGGCGTTCGAGATCGGCGGTGACGTCGCGCAGGCTCTGCTCGACCCGCTTGCGATGATCGCGCTCGGCGACGAGTCCGTCGAGACCGCCCTCGACCGACCACAGCGGCTCCGGGCGAGGCCGGCTCGCCCGCTCGTGCAGCGCCTTGACGGTCGCCGCCGCGGACGTGCCGGCGACCAGCCACTGGAGCACGCCCTCGGCCTCGACCAGTTCGGTCCAACGCTCATCGGCCACTGCTTCGAGCCCGACCAGTCCGGCCAGGCCACGGGTGAGATCGCGGACGGTGGCCGCGTCGCCCCAGACGTGCGGCGCGCCGCTGTCGTACAGATCGTTCGCGAACTCCAGCAGCGACCGCAGCTGCGCCAACTCCGCATCCACTCCGGTGCCGGCCAACCATTCGCGGTCCACCCGCCCGACGCGGCCGTTCGGGGTGATGATCAGGTTGCCCGGGTGCACGTCCAGGTGATCCGGTGGCAGCACCGCCACGCCCTCGCGCCCCGGCAGGTAGGGGTGCAACTCGTCATCGGCGGCCAGTGGGCGAGCCTCGGCGAGCACCGTCCGCTGCCACAATGCGGCCAGCCGGCGACATTCCGCCAGGTCACCGACCCGCAGGGCATCCAGCAACCAGGCGTCGAGCGGACGGCCGGCGAGCCAGGACTCCGTCAGGACGGTCTGCTGCCGCAACCAGTCACGCTTCGAGCTGCGGGCAGTGCCCGATGTCAGCACGAGGTCGCGGCCGAGTCCGCGGGTGCGCCGCCATTCCGGCCGGCGGCCGGCGCTCACCAGCCAGGCCAGGCTCGGGTCGAGCAACTCGTCCAGCGGTTCCTCGGACGCCGACGCGAGCACCAGGAACGAGGGGGCGACCTCCACGCCGAAACCCTCGGCCACCGCCGCCCGGTACAGCTCACGCACCGGGGCCGCCATCCGGCCACCGCCGAACGCACCGCGCAGCGGGTCGCGGACCAGCTTCTCCACCAGCTCGGGGGCGTCCGGACGATCGAACAACGCCGTGTTCAGCACGACGCGCGGCAGCTTGTAGTCCGGGTACGGCAGCAGCCAGCGCTGCGCCTTGAGGCCGGCGTCGGCCAGCAGCGAAGCCAGCTTCCGTCGCGTCCACGTGCGGGCCTGCGGTTGGGCTCCCGGGTAGTCGGCGACGCCCACCCAGGACTTGCCGTGGTGATCCTCAGGCCGGCCGAGCAAATAGCCGACGCCGAGCTGGTTCTCGATCGCCAGCGCCACCACGCCGCGGTCGGACAGCGCCTTGCGAACGCCGGCCAGCAACCGTTCCGGACCCGCGCCGAAGCGGGTGCTGTACTCCAGCACCCCGCACAGCACCGCCAGGTCCATGCCGCTCACAGCGGCCAGCTCGCCCTCGATCTCGCCGCGCACGATTCGCACGTTCGGCAGGTCCCGGCAGCGCTCCCGAGCCGCCGCCGCGCGATCCTCCGTGCCCTCGATGCCGAGCACATCCAGGCCCGCCTCGCCGAGCGCGCGGGTCAGCACGCCCGTGCCACAGCCCAGGTCGACCGCGCGCAGCTCCGGCCGCAGCCGCAGCGGCGCCAGCAGGCCCAGCCGCTGCGGCGAGAAGTGGTAGGCCGTCTCCCAGGAGTCGACCTTCGCCGCCAGCTCCGTCGACCCCGCGCTGATGTCCTCCGCGGCCTTCAGCGCGAGCAGGACCTCGGACTCCGCGCCGTCGGCATAGCCGATCTCACCCGACATCACGAGGCAGGCGCGTACTTCTGCGTCTCGGTCTTGAGCAGGTCCCGGAACGCCTTCTCCGCGGCCGCCGCGTCGGGACCGTACGCCTCGACCCGGACGACGTAGCCGTTGGTGATGTAGTGCGCGCGGAACGCCGTCTGGCCGTCCGGGCCGCTGGCCGGCAGCGTCCGGGCGGTGACGCCGGTCGGGATGCCGCTGGTCACCTGCGTGTACTTGGACTGGGCGTAGAAGTTGTCGATCGCGTTCAGGATCGCCTTCGGGTCGACGCCGGTGCCGGCCTGGAACGCCCAGATGCCCTCGTGCATGGCGTCGTTCTGGGTCACGACGCCGGCCACCTGGATGGCGCCGTTGTTCCTGAGCAGCGCGACTTCCTGCTCCGTCGGCGCGTGGTTGGTCACCGCGTCCGCGATGGAGTAGTTGACGTTGTAGACCTGCTTGCCCGGCACCTGGACGAACGGGCCGGCCGGCAGGGGCGGCGGCGTGGACGTGGTGGTCGTCGGCTTCGCGCTGGTCGACGTCGTGGTGGTGGCGTTGTTGCTCGAGCCGGCGGTGAAGAAGTAGATGCCGCCGGCGAGGCCGAGCACCAGCACGACCGCCACCGCGATCGCGATGATCTTGCCGGTCTTGTTGCCGCTCTTGCCGCTGTCGAACACCTCCGGGCCCTGCAGCGGCCAGCTGGCCTTGCCGAAGTCGGGCGGCAGCTCGTTGCTCCACGGCGCCGCGCCGTACTCCTGCGGCTGCTGACCGATGCCCGGCTGCTGCGGCATCGACTGCCACGGCGGCGGGGTCTGCGGACCCTGCGCGAAGCCGCCCGTGTTGGGCACCACCTGGGTGCGTTCGGCGTTGTCACCGCCGGTGTTGCGCACCACCTGCGTGCGCTCCGCGTTGTCGCCGGCCGGCGGGTCGGTGATCGGCCGCAGCACCTGGGTGCTTTCGGACGGAGTCTCCGGCGGCGTCTGGTTCTGCTGGTTGGCCGGCGGCTGCCAGCGGAACGGCTGGCCGAACGGGCTGCTCTGCTGCGGCGGCTGCTCGGCCGCCGGCTGCTGGGGCTGGCCCCCCGGCGGCGTCTGCGGCTGCTGCCCCTGGGCGACGCCCAGCAGCTGGTCCCGACGCAGACGGTAGTCCTCTGGAGTCACCCGGCCCTGGGCCAGCTCGCTGTCGAGCTGCTGCAGCTCCTCTTGCCAGGACATCTCCACACCCTCCGGATCACGTCTCGCGTCTGGGGGCCATTGTGCCGGAGGCCCCTCGGCCGCCGTACTCGACTGGGTCGTTGAGAGATCGGGTTGTGACCCGACCCCGTGCATCACTGCTTCGGCGCCACCGGGAGCCGGTACGCCTTGCCCCCGGACATGACCACGACCTGTGGGTTCGTCGCGTTCGGGGCGGCCACCGCGTGCCAACCGGTGCCGGTGACGGTGGTGTGCATCGCCGCCGCCACGTCCGGCCTCGGCAGGCCGACGTAACCGCCGCCGACGACATTGTCGTGGTCGTCAACCACCAGCACGCAGTCGGCACTCTTGCCGTCCACCACGGCCCAGCCGGACAGCATCGTGTCGCCGGTCACCTTGCCCGACTCCACGTAGCCGCCGCTGGGGGCGTTTCCTGTTCCGGGCACCAACTGCGGCGCGGTGGCGACGTCCAGCTTGGCGCCCAGTTCGGGACCGCCGCAGCCGAGCGTGAAGTCGCTGGTGAACGGATAGGCGCCGAGGCCCTTCACGGCCGGCAGGACGCTGTCCTTGGTGCGCAGCGACAGCATCACGTTCTTGGCGTCCAGCTGCATCGCGACCGCCAGCACCGCCTGATTCGGGTACTGGTTGCGCACATTGGTCGCCTGCCCGCTGCCGAGCGTGTACGTCACCAGGCCGATGGACACGGCGAGCACGACGGCCGGCAGCACCGCGAGGCGACGCCACAGGATCACGCCGAGCGCCAGCAGAGCGCACATGGCGAGACCGCTGAGCAGCGCGTACCGGCCGGACTCGCCGATGTTGTCCGCGACGCCCGAACGCGAGACCGCGATCATGATCGCCGCCAGCAGGGCGTGCACCGCGAAGCCGGTCCAGCCGGCCGCCTCGACCGCCTGCGGCTCCGCGTCGCGCGGCCGCACCCTGGCCGCCACGACCAGGGCGATCGCCGTCACCAGCAGGATGATCGTCAGCGTGCCGGCCAGCATCGCGATGTCCGGCACCTGCGAGGACCACAGCTGGCCGACCACGCCGGAGGTGACGGCCAGGATCCGGTCCAGGGTCAGCGTCGGCGGCGGGATCGAGGACGAGCCCGGCAACGTGGTGTACGCGATCGCCGCGCCGACCAGCCCGAGCACCGCGATCACGATCGGCGCGATGATCTTCCACCGCCGATCGCCGCGCAGCCACGGGATCAGCGCCAGCGCCGCCCACACCGGGAAGGCCGCACCGTGGCCTAGGCAGGCGATGACGCCGAGCACCAGCGCCGGCACGGTCCGGCCGCGGTGTGCCAGCGCGACCGCCACGATCGCCGGCGCCAGCCCGGACAGCCAGTGCGTGCCGCTCATGCCCTCGGCGAAGTTCTCCAGGTTGCCCGCGGAGAAGACCAGCAGGGTGAAGCCGGCCAGGGCCGCCGCCCGCACCGTCGGGCTCAGCCGGCGCGGCAGCATCGAGGCCATCGCCGCGACGACGATCAGGCTGAGCACCACGACCAGCGCGCCCAGCGCGTGGTTGGAGCCGCCGAAGAACTTCGCGTCCAGCCAGAACAGCGTGCCCGCGACGACCACCGGGTGCTGGTTGTAGACGACGAACAGGCCGGCCAGGTGGTACTGGCCGGTCGGGTAGCTGGCCAGGCTCAGCACCGACCAGTAGTCGAGGAAGTTCAGCCGCGGCGAGCGAACGACCTCCACGATCATCGAGACCACCGGCGCCGCGGCCAGCAGCGACAGCAACACGACCGGCCAGTTCCAGCGCGAGCGAGCGGCCTCGGCCGCCGGCTCGGCCGTCACCCGCGGGAATTCCGTGGTGGTCATGCGAGCTCCGGTTCCCCCGCTCGGCCGGCTCAGCTCGCCGGTGCCTTCGTCAACAGTGCGGTGACGGCGTCGTGCAGCGCCTTGGCGACGGACGACTCGTCGGCCGGCTGCGCCTGCGCGACCGCCACCATCACCGCGTTCAGACCGGAAGCGTAGATGGCGCGGTACTGCACCTGGTCGCCGGCAACCAGCTTGACCACCTTCACCTGGTCCGGCAGGCCACTGCCGTCGACCGGGTGCAGTCCGCCCAGGTCCTGGTACTCCAGCAGGTCGGCGCTGGTTTTCTTGGCCGCCGCGGTGCTGTCGGTGACAAAGGCGAAGACCACGTAGTTGACCTTGCCGTCAGCCGAACCGGTGAAGGTGACCTGGCTCACCTTGTCGGCCTGGAGGAAGTCGCCCTCGCGGGCGTCGAACAGGCCCCGGTTCTGGCCCTCGAAGACGGACAGCTCGGCGCGGTCGAGCCGGGCGGTGCCGGGCAGCGCGGGAATGTCCTCCAGGTGCAGCGCCTTCGGCGCGGGCGGGGTGGAGGCGGCCTCGGTGCGCGGCCGGACACCGAACCACCAGCCGCCGGCAAGCAGCAGCAGGACCACGACGACGACCACGACCAGCAGTGCGGCCCGCGACTTCTTCTTGGTCATGCGGGCGTTGAAGATGTCCTCGTCCAGCGGCGGGCGGGGCGCGTACTGCGGCGCGGGCGCCTGCTGGTCGGCGAGCGGCTGGTACATCGGCAGCTCGGTGACCGCGGACCAGGGCGGCACGGAGTGGTTGTTCGGCTGCTGAGCGGACGGCATCGGCTGGATCGCCGGATTGGCGAACGGCTGGGACGGCGGGCCGGGAACCGGCTGGGACGGCGGGGCCTGCTGCTGAACCGGTTGGCTCGGAGCCTGCGCCTGGGCGGGCGAATGGGATTGATGTGATTGGACCGGGGGCTGCTGGACCGGTGGCGTCGGCTGCGCCGGCTGGTCCGGGTGAGCCGACACCGGGCGCTGCGGCGCGACCTGGCCGGCCGGTGGGAAGCCGCCCGACGCCGCCGCGAGCAGGTTGTCACGCCGACGCCGGTATTCGGCGGGTGTGATGCCCTTGTCCGCCAGCTCGGCGTCCAGTGCGCGCAGTTCCTCCTGCCAGGTCACGATCATCCTCCGGGGTCCGCGGCACGTGTCCGGCCTTGCTACCAGGCGTGTCCGCTCGTCACAACATAGTGAACCGGAACGATGCCGAGCTGCCTTTCGGCTGTCATGCCCCGGCGATGAACGAGGTCCGGCTTGTCGCCGCCGGTCGCTAAGGTCGTGCGGTGACCACCCTGACCGTGCATCTGCCTGAGGAACTCGACGTCGAACTGCGCGCGGCGGCCGACGCCGCCGGCGCGACGGAGGCGGAATTCGCGGCATCGGTGATCGCGGAAGCGCTGGACGCGCGGCGGCACGCCGAGGTGATGGCGATCGCGGAGCGGGTCCTGACCAAGGACGCGGCGATCGTGTACCGGCTGGGCACGGCATGACCAGGTACCTGACGACGGCCGACCTGCTGGCGATCGCGCACGCCACGATGGGCGGCGAGGCGCTGGTCCGGGACGCGGGGCTGATCGACTCGGCGGCGGCCCGGCCGATGACGACGATGTTCGGCGAGCAGGCCTATCCGGATCCGCACCGGAAGGCGGCCGCGCTGATGCACTCCGTGCTGCGCAACCACCCGCTGATCGACGGCAACAAACGGCTGGCCTGGGTCGCGGCCCGGGTGTTCCTGGCGTTGAACGGCATCGATTTCACGCCGGACGAGGATCGGGCCGTGGAATTCGTGCTCGCGGCGGCGGCCGGCGAATCGGACGACCTGGATACGGTGGCGGCGACCCTGCGGGAATGGTCGTCAACTGAGTAGCTGTACTCAAGACGGGAGGGTCCCGGCCCGGGACCCTCTCTTCCATGACAACCTCGCCTCCCGCGTCCGGTCCGACCCCCGCCTTCTTCGCCCAGGCCGCGATCTCGTTCGGCCTGTCGCTGCTGGCGGTGGCGGTCGGGGTCGCGTTGCTGCCGGTCGACCCGTGGATCAGAGCTTTCCTGGCGGTCGGCGTGCTCTACACCGTGACGTCCGCGTTCACGCTGGCCAAGGTCGTGCGCGACCGGCACGAGGACACCAGCCTCGCGCACCGCGTCGACCGGGCCCGGGTGGACAAGTTGATCGCCGAGCACGATCCGTTCCGGGTCGACTGATGGCAGACTGGATTCGTGGCCCTGTCGTCCGAGGTCAGGCAGCTGTGCCGGGCGCTGCTGCCGCCGGGTGAGCAGATCGAGTACGTGTTCCCGGCGCTGTCGGTAGGCCAGCCGGGGATGATCAGCTTGCTCGTCGTTGTTGGCACCTCCGGGGTCACTCTGTTGGCCTGCAAGTTCTTCCAGCGGCACGTGCCCGAGTCGGTGTGGGCGACCTTCCCGCGTTCGGTCCGGCTCTCGCCGGAGCCGATGGCGGATGGGCAGATCATCGAGTTGGGCACGATGCGGCTGGAGATCGACGAGGAGTACGTGCCGGTGGCGCGGGCCGCGGACGCGGCGCACGCCGACCGGGCCGGGCTCCCGCCGGACCCGCTGCCGGATCTGTGAAGGGACACGACACTCGATGCCGCAACTGACCGCGAACGGGATCACGCTGGAGTACGACACCTTCGGCGACCCGGCCGATCCCGCCCTGCTGCTGGTGATGGGCCTCGGCGCGCAGATGACCGCCTGGGACCCGGGGCTGTGCCAGCTGTTGGTGGACAAGGGATTCCACGTGATCCGGTTCGACAACCGCGACGCCGGCCTGTCGCAGTCCTTCGACGACCACCCGGTGGACGCCGCCGCGGTGATGGCCGGCGACGCCTCCTCGGCTCCGTACAAGCTGGCGGACATGGCCGACGATGCCGCGGCGTTGCTGGCCGAGCTGGGCATCGACCGGGCGCACGTGGTGGGCGCGTCGATGGGCGGAATGATCGTCCAGGAGCTGCTGATCCGGCACCCCGACCGGCTGCTGTCCGCCTGCTCGATCATGTCCACCACCGGCGACACCACGGTCGGCGCGTCCACGCCGGAGGCGATGGCGGCGCTGCAGGCCCCGCCGCCGCAGACCGCCGAGGAGGCCGGGGAGGCCGCGGTCCGGGCGAGCAGGGTGATCGGCTCGACCGGCTTCCCGTTCGACGAGGAACGCGTCCGCGCCGCGGGCAAGGCCTCGTTCGAGCGGGCCCGCCGGCCGATGGGCTTCGTCCGCCAGTTCGCCGCGATCATCGCCTCCGGCGACCGCACGGAGGGCCTGCGCTCGGTGACGGTGCCGACACTGGTGATCCACGGTGAGGCGGACCCGCTGCTCAACGTCTCCGGGGGCAAGGCCACCGCGGCCGCGATCCCGAACTCGCGGCTGTTGGTCATCCCCGGCATGGGCCACGACCTCCCGGCGCCGGCCTGGCCACAGATCGTGGACGCGATCGCCGACAACGCCGCCCGCGCGGGGTCCTCAGCGACCGTGTGACATCCGTACCCGCACCACCGTGCCGGCCGGCGACGACCCGTTGACCAGCCACAGCCCGCGCCCGTCGGGCTGATCGGCGTCGGGCCGCCGCCGGCCGGCCGCGCTTGCGGGCCTCGCCCGCCGCCCAGGACCGCTCCACCGATTTTGGTCTAGACCTTGACACCGAAAATGTGGTCTAGTCCACTTTCGGGCACCGCGGATCGCACCCTGTGGAGGCACGCATGACCCGCAGCTCCCTGCTTCACGTGTTAGCCGGTCTCACCGCAACCGCCCTGGTCACGCTGGCGATCGTGGCCCAGCCCGCGACCGGCGCCACCGCCAACCTGGCGGCCAATCCCGGCTTCGAGTCCGGCCTGTCCGGCTGGACCTGCTCGGCGGCCGCGGCCGCCGGCGCGCCGACGCACTCGGGTTCCGGCGCCGTCGCCGGCACGCCCGCCGGCCAGAACTTCGCCCAGTGCTCCCAACAGGTCAGCGTGCAGCCGAACTCGCAGTACACGCTGTCCGCCTGGGTCCAGGGCAGCTACGTCTACCTCGGCGCCACCGGCACCGGCACGACGGATCCGCAGACCTGGACGTCCAGCTCCAGCTGGCAGCAGCTGTCCACGTCGTTCACCACCGGCGCGTCCACCACGAGCGTCACGATCTACGTGCACGGCTGGTACGGGCAGCCGACCTACTACCTCGACGATGTGTCGCTGACCGGCCCGGCTGGCAACCAGCCGCCGCCCACGACGACCACCACCACAACAACCACGACGACGACCACCACGACCACGACCGGGCCGACCACCCCGCCCAGCTCCGGCCTGCCCACCCACGCCCTCGTCGGCTACCTGCACTCCAGCTTCGCCAACGGCTCCGGCTACCAGCCGATCGCGAGCGTGCCGGCCGCGTGGAACGTGATCGACCTGGCCTTCGCGGACTCCGCCGGCAACGGCAACATCGTGTTCAACCGCTGCTCGGCCAGCGAGTGCGCGGGCGTGGAGAGCGACGCCGACTTCCTGGCCGGCATCAAGGCGCAGCAGGCCAAGGGCAAGAAGGTGGTCATCTCCATCGGCGGCGCCAACGGCGAGGTGAAGCTGACCTCGGCCGCCGCCGCGACGAACTTCGTCAACTCGGTGAGCGCGATCATCGACCGGTGGGGCCTGGACGGCGTCGACATCGACTTCGAGAACCAGTCCCTGTCGCTGCAGGCCGGCGACTCCGACTTCCGCAGCCCGACCACCCCGGTCGTGGTCAACCTGATCTCGGCCCTCAAGCAGCTCAAGGCCCGCTACGGCACCAAGTTCGTGCTCACGATGGCGCCGGAGACGTTCTTCGTGCAGCTCGGCTACCAGTTCTACGGTCCCGGCCCGAACAACGCCCAGGACCCGCGCGCCGGCGCCTTCCTGCCCGTGATCTACGCGCTGCGGGACTCCCTGACACTGCTCACCGTCCAGGACTACAACTCGGGGCCGATCATGGGCCTGGACAACCAGTACCACCAGATGGGCGGGGCGGACTTCCACATCGCCATGACCGACATGCTGCTGACCGGCTTCCCGGTGGCCGGCAACACTTCACGCATGTTCCCGGCGCTGAGCCCCGGCCAGGTCGCCATCGGCGTTCCCGCCAACCAGAACGCCGGCAACGGCTGGATCCCCACCGGCACTCTCGATCAGGCTCTTGACTGCCTGACCAAGGGCTCCAACTGCGGCGGCTATGCCGTGCACGGCCGCCATCCCGACCTTCGCGGCCTGATGACCTGGTCCATCAACTGGGATAAGTTCAACAACTGGGAGTTCGCCACCAACTTCACCTCGTACTTCGGCAGCTGACCGCACCCTTCCGGGGTGGGCGCAGCGCCGGCCCACCCCGGGAGGCCGTCATCAGCAAGAGCAAGGGTGAGCTGCTCGCCGAGGGCTGGATCCTGGCCCAGAACGCGAAGGCCTTCGTCGAGGTGGCCAGCACCTTCGCCGGCCAGCAGCTGGAGGACGGCGACTGGCGCAACGTCGATCTGGGCCTGATGACCAGCGACTCCACCGCCCAGGACGGCTGGTACGAGTTCCCCCTCGAGGGTGATTCCGACGTGACCCTCGCCTTCGCCACCAGCCCCGGCACCGAGGTCCTCTCCGTCCGCGTCTGGGGCAACGGCTTCAGCGATCTCGCCATCCGCTTCGAAACCGCCTTCATGATCTTCGGCATGTACCGCCTGGAAGTCTGAAGGCACCAGGAGGAAGTCGGAAACGGCCTGACGAAGCAGAACCCGGGCCAAGGACCAGCAGCCGCCAGAAGGGCCAGGAAGCCAGGGGTTGGAAGGGCCAGCCGCCTTCAGAACACCGCCCAGCTAGTGCGTGGGGGGGCTCGGCCCCCCAAAATAATGGCGAGGGGTCTGTGGGAGCGCTTTTTGCGACCACAGACCCCTCAACCCCGAGCGGACGACGAGACTCGAACTCGCGACCCTCACCTTGGCAAGGTGATGCGCTACCAACTGCGCTACGTCCGCAACGCCGTGCTGCGCACAGCATATCCCATGCGCGGGAGGGGGTTTCAAGCGGGGTGGTCGGCGACCCCCAGCAGCCGGTCCACCTCGGCTAACTTCTCGGCGGGCAGGCGCCATTCCCACAGGGGGCGGACCTGGGCCATGACCTCCGTGGGGAGCCGGTGGGCGACGTCGTGGCGGAGGTCCCAGTCGTCGAAGACGTGTTCGTAGAAGCTGACGACGGCGGCGTTGGACAGGAACCGGCCGGGTTGTTCGAAGCACCAGCGGGCGAAGCCGTAGGCCCGGCCGAGCAGCTCCTCGTCGCCGGAGCGGTGCGCTTCGAGGGCGAGCTGCAGCACCTCGAACAGGAAGACGTGGCAGGACCAGGAGTCGCGTTCGAGGTAGGGACGCAGTTCGGGGAACCGCGCCGACGCTTCTCCACGCCACTCCACCACGGCTGAAGGTTACTGGAGCGGGGCGGGTCGCAGGACACGGCCGTGACCACCTGACGCCGAGCCGTGACCGGTCCGACACCAGGCGTTATTACGGCTGGCTGAGGCCAATCGGCGGTATCAGCGGTGGTCGGCGACCTTGTAAGAACGACTCAGGTTGTCCTGTCCTGTTACGTTTGGTTACACCTGTTCGTGGGATTATCGTCACCCACTCGGTGGCGTCGGCTGGGGAGGGGGCGGGGATGGCAGAGTTCAGCCGCCCGGTGTCGGCGGGAGCCGATGACGACCAAGCCCTGCTCGACAGACTTCGCGCCGGCGACGACAGCGCGTTCGGCCTGCTGTTCTCGCGGCACGCGGACGCGGTCCGCCGGTTCGCCATGCAGCAGGTGCGGGACGCGGCGGAGGCCGACGACCTGACCGCGGAGGCCTTCTTCCGCGTGTTGCAGGCGGTGCGCCGCGGCAACGGACCGACCGATCACGTGCGGACCTACCTGCTGACGGTGGCCCGCCGGGTGTCGTGGGAGTGGAGCGCCCGCCGGCGGGACGTGCCGGTGGAGGACGCGGAGCTGGACCGCCGGGCGGAGCCGTACACGGACAACTCGTCACGGCTGGCCGAGAGCACGTTGATCGGCCAGGCGTTCAGCAGCCTGCCGGAGCGCTGGCGGACGGTGTTGTGGCAGGTCGAGGTGGAGGGCGAGCGGCCGGCAGTGGTCGCGCCGCATTTCGGCCTGAGCGCGAACGCCACCGCGGCGCTGGCCCGCCGCGCCCGTGACGGTCTGCGCGCGGCCTACCTGCAGGCGCATCTGACGCAGGATCTCGGCGCGACGGCCTGCCAGTCGGTGCGGGAGAAGCTCGGTGGCTACACCGCCGGCACCGTGAAGGGCCTTGAGGGCCGTCGGATCAAGGCACACCTGCGCGGCTGTGCCCAGTGCAAGTCGCTGCAGGGTGAGCTACGCGAGGTCTGCTCCGCGCTGCGTGCGCACGCCGGCGTGCTCGTGCCGGTGGTCGGCCTCGGCGCTACCGCCGCCGTCGCCAGCCAAGCCGCCACTGGAGGCGGATTCGGCGCCGCCGTCGTCGGTAAGGGCGCCTTGCTCGCGACCCGGGTGAAACTGGCGCTGACCGCCAGCTCGGTCGCGGCCGTCGGTGTCTTCGGTATCGCCATCGGCCCGTGGCTGTCGCACACCCACGAGGCGCTGCCCAACCCCAGCGACAACCAGGTCGTGTCCACGTACTGCGCGCCGTCGCCGGGGCAACCGACCCCGGGCAACGGCCAGGCCGGCACGTCGGCGATGCCGACCAGCACGTTCGCCAGCGGCCAGCCCGCGTCCGGCAAGTTCCAGGCGGCCGAGGGCGCGAAGACGGCGTTCTTCGGCAAGCAGCCGGCCCAGCACGGCGGCCAGCTGGCGCCGCCGCAGCAGACCGGCGTCGCCGCCGACCCCACGCCGACCAGCACCAGCGTGACGTCGACCGCGCCGACCGGCACCTCCGGGCGAGTGCTCGACGACCCGGTGACCAGCAGCTCCGACAGCACGCCGACGATCGCCGTGCTGCAGAGCTCCACGCCGGAGACCACCGAGCCGAGCAAGAGCACGCCGTCCAGGACCACGGCCCCGAAGAAGCCGCCGCAGTCCTCGAGCACCGCCACGCCGACGACGACCACACCGACCTCGACCAGCATGCCGGCCGAAACCGCGACCGGTCCGACCGCGCCCCGAACGCCCCGTTGAGCGCGGGCGGGTGCGAACCGTCACAATTGCCGCGTGCACAGGTTCACCCGCCGGGTCCAGTCCCATCGCGATACCGTGAACACACGCTCCGGTGACCGGTTCGCGATCGCGAGGAGGCGGTGATGACGCGGTTGGTACGTGGTGCCGACGGCCGGATGTGGACCGTTCGGGGCCGCATGTCGTGGGCGAACATGGACGGGGCCGACGACTTCGAGCACGACGTGGCCGGCGGCCACGGCCCGGGCATCGGCATGATCTCCATCCTGGTCATCCTGACCGTCGTGCTGCTGGTCTGGCGGCCGGCCGGTGTTGTCGTGCCGGGCTGGCTGATCCTCGCGCTGGTGCTGCTGTTCCTGTTCTTCCCGGCCCGCTGGGCGCTGCGCCGGCCTTGGACGATCGTCGCCGAGACCCCCGGCGACCTGGACGAACACCCGCCGGAGCGGTGGGTGGGAACCGTCCGCGGCGTGTTCAACGTGCGGCAGGAGACCAGCAAGGTCGCGCGTAACATCGAGGTGTACTCCCTGCCCAACGTGGACGGGCCGCTGCAACCGGTGGACTAGCCCTTGCCTGAACTGCCCGAGGTCGAAGCGCTCGCGCATCACCTGCGCGAGTTCGCTGTCGGCCGCACGGTGGCGCGGGTCGACGTGGCGTCGCTGTCGGTGCTCAAGACCGCCAGCCCGCCGTGGACCGACCTGCACGGCCGCGAGGTCACCGGCGCCGGCCGGCACGGCAAGCACCTGGACCTGGACTGCGGCGGGCTGCACCTGATCGTGCACCTGGCCCGCGCCGGCTGGCTGCGCTGGGCGAACACGCTGTCCGCCACCCCGCCCAAGCCCGGCAAGGGGCCGCTGGCGCTGCGCGTGCACCTCGGGCCGCCCGGCGAGGGCCCGGGCTTCGACCTCACGGAGGCCGGCACCAAGAAGGGCCTGGCCGTGTGGATCGTCAAGGACCCGGCCGAGGTGCCCAGCATCGCCCGGCTCGGGCCGGACGCCCTGTCGCTGGACCGGGACGCGCTCGCCGCGCTGTTCAAGGGCCGGACCGAGCGGCTGAAGACGGCGCTGACCGACCAGACCCTGCTCGCCGGCGTCGGCAACGCCTACTCCGACGAGATCATGCACACCGCGCAGCTCTCGCCGTACGCCACCGCCGGCAAGCTCGACGACAACGCGCTGGACCGGCTACACGCCGCGATGCGCAGCGTGCTCACCGACGCCGTCACCCGGTCCGTCGGCCAGGGCTCGGCGACGCTCAAGGGGGAGAAGCGCTCCGGCCTGCGGGTGCACGGCCGGACCGGCCTGCCCTGCCCGGTCTGCGGCGACACCGTCCGCGAGGTCTCCTTCGCCGACAAGTCGTTCCAGTACTGCCCGACCTGCCAGACCGGCGGCAAGCCGCTGGCCGACCGCCGCCTGTCCCGCCTGCTCAAGTAGTCAGTGGGCGATGATCACGTGCAGGGTGCGGGGGCCGTGGACGCCCTCCACCCGGTCCAGTTCGATGTCGCTGGTGGCGGACGGCCCGCTGATGAAGGTCAGTGGCCGGGTCGGCTCCAGTCGGGCCAGCGCCTCCGGCACGATGCCGACGATCTGGTCGGTCCGGACCACGCACAGGTGGTAGTCCGGCACGAGCGTCAGCGCCCGACGGCCCTGCGCCTCGCCGCCGTCGAGCACGATGGTGCCGGTCTCGGCGATGGCCACGGCGCAGCCGGTCAGCACGCCGTCGGCGGCGTCCAACTGATCGATTGACAGCGGCGGGGAGTCGGTCGACCATTCCGCGCCGTCAACCCGCCAGTTCGACGGCAGGTCGACAGGTCCGACCATTCGCCGAACGCCGCGCTCCGCCAGCAGCTCCGCGATCTTCGCCGGCACGTCGGCCGACGCGACCCGGTGCACCTCGGCCCGGTAGTCGGCGATCCGCTCGGCCGCCAGCTCCACCAGGTCGCCGAGCGGCCGGCTCACGTCGTACGCGCGGGGAATCTCCCGCGCCGCGGGCCGGTCCGCCAGGGCGCGACGAATCCGGCCGAGAACCACTGACCTCGCGTCAGCCACGGTTGCGCCTCCACCACATCCGGAACGACTCGGCCGGCGGCGTCGGGACGTCACGGGTGGACGTCCACTTGGAGCCGGGCCACGGCAGGCTGCTGATCCGCCCGGACGGCGCCAGGTGCCGGGCCAGCGACCCCACCTTCTGGGCGTTCTCGTACCGGCGCGCGTCGGCGAAGATCCAGCCCAGCGCCGCCATGCCGACGGACTCCGGGGTGCGGCCCTTGGCCTCGACGGCCTCGGCCCGCAGGTGCACCAGCACCTCCGGGATGTTGATCCGCACCGGGCACACCTCGTAGCAGGCGCCGCACAGCGAGGACGCGTACGGCAGCGACGCCGCCTGCTTGTCGTGCATGTCGTTGACCAGTTGCGGCGACAGGATCGCGCCGATCGGCCCCGGGTACACCGACCCGTACGCCTTTCCGCCGGTCCGCTCGTACACCGGGCACACGTTCAGGCAGGCCGAGCACCGGATGCAGCGCAGCGCCTGTCGCCCGACCCGGTCGGCCAGCGCCTCGGTGCGGCCGTTGTCCAGCAGCACCAGGTGGAACTGCTGCGGGCCGTCGCCGGGCGTCACGCCGGTCCACACCGAGGTGTACGGGTTCATCCGCTCCGCGGTCGAGGACCGGGGCAGCAGCTGCAGGAACACCTCCAGGTCCTGCCAGGTCGGCACCAGCTTCTCGATGCCCATCACGGTGATCAGCACTTCCGGCAGGGTCAGGCACATCCGGCCGTTGCCCTCGGACTCCACGACCACGATCGACCCGGTGTCGGCGACGCCGAAGTTGGCCCCGGACACCGCGACCCGGGCGGAGAGGAACTTGCGCCGCAGGTGCCGCCGGGCCGCCTCGGCCAGCTCCCGCGGCTCGTCGGAGACCGGCTGCTCGGTCATCTCCCGGCGGAAGATCTCCCTGATCTCCGAGCGGTTCCGGTGGATCGCCGGCACCAGGATGTGCGACGGGCGGTCGTTGCCGAGCTGGACGATCAGCTCGGCGAGGTCGGTCTCGACGGCACGGATGCCGCCCGCCTCCAGCGCCTCGTTGAGGCCGATCTCCGCGGTGGCCATGGACTTGACCTTGACCACCTCGTCGGTGCCGGCCTCGCGCGCCAGCCGCAGCACGATCTCGTTGGCCTCACGGGCATCCCGCGCCCAGTGCACGACTCCGCCGCGGGCGGTGACCGCCGCCTCGATCCGTTCCAGATATGTGTCCAAATTGGACAGTACGTCGTCCTTGATCGCCGCGCCGGCCTGCCGCAGCGCCTCCCAGTCCGGCAGTTCCGACACGACGCGGGCGCGCTTGTCCCGGATGGTGTGGGTGGCCTTGCGCAGGTTGCGCCGCAGCTGGGTGTCGGCGAGCGCGGCTCGGGCGGCCTTCGGGAAGACCGGGCTGCCCAGCCAGATCACGGGGTTGCTGCCCACGGCTCCTCCTCGGTGCTGGCCAGGATCTCCGCCAGGTGGACGGTGCGCACGCCGGTGCGCAGCCGGGACAGGCCGCCGCCGATGTGCATGAGGCACGAGTTGTCGCCGGCGCAGAGCACTTCGGCGCCGGTGTTGAGCACGCAGCGCATCTTGTCGCCGAGCATGGCGGTCGAGGTGTCGGCGTTCTTCACGGCGAACGTGCCGCCGAAGCCGCAGCAGGTCTCCGCCGCCGGCAGTTCGACCAGGTCGAGCCCGCGCACCGCGCGCAGCAGCCGCATCGGCTTGTCGCCGACGCCGAGCATCCGCAGCGAGTGGCAGGTCGGGTGATAGGTCACTCGATGTGGGAAGTACGCGCCGACATCCGTCACACCGAGCACGTCGACGATGAACTCGGACAGCTCGTAGGTGCGGGTGAAGGCATCCGATGACCCGTGCAGTTCGGGGTGGATCTCCCGCACCATGCCGCCGCACGACCCGGACGGCGCCACGATCGCGTCGTAGCCGGCGAAGACCGTGGCGTACTTGGCCGCCAGCGACCGCGCCTCGTCCCGGTAGCCGGTGTTGTAGTGCATCTGGCCGCAGCACGTCTGGTCCATCGGGAAGTCGACGTCGCAGCCGAGCCGCTCCAGCAGCCGGACCACCGCGCGGGCTGTCGACGGGTAGAACGTGTCGGTGAGGCAGGTGGCGAACAGGCCTACACGTGGAGCTGGCACGCGACCACCCTGCCTGGTGATTCATCGGATGTCTACCCGTCGCTGGCGGTAGTGGACCGTTCACCGATGTACCCGTCCGTCAGCCTGACGAGAGCTTGCCCATCGGCCCTGTTCGGCGGAGCATTGCGGGGTGGTCGAGCTCCTGACCGAGCAAACAGTGCTCGGCATCATCGCGACGCTCGCCGTGCTCGGGCTGTTCGTTCTGCTGTGCCGAGCGCGTCGGGTCAGCACGTCGGTGGACGAGGCCGTCGCCGACGCGCTGCACCGCATGTCCAAGGCCGCGCCGGACCTGCGGGACGGGTTGACCCCCGACGCCGCCGACAAGGCGTGCAAGAACCTGGTCGAGCTGCTCAAGTGCGTCGCGGTCGGGATGACCGACGAGCGGGGCGCGCTGCTGTCCTGGGACGGCGACGCCAACGAGCACTACGTCGACCTGCAGGACGCGATCGTCAAGGCGATCAGCGGCGAACGCAAGGAGTTCGTCGAGCACGACGAGCTGGAGTGCACCGACAAGAGCAACTGCAAGATGCGCCAGGCGGTGATCGTGCCGCTGATCGTGGAGTCGCGGACCCGCGGCGCGCTGATCATCGTGGGCGGCGTCGGCAGCAAGCGGCTCTACCGGATGTCCCAGGAGGTCGCCCGCTTCGTCTGCACCGAGCTGGAGCTGGGCGAGCTGCAGGAGTCCCGGCAGCGGCTGGCGCAGGCCGAGGTCAAGGCGCTGCGCGCGCAGATCTCGCCGCACTTCGTCTACAACGCGCTGAACGCGATCGGCTCGCTGGTGCGCACCGACCCGGAGCACGCCCGCGAGCTGCTCCAGGAGTTCGCGGAGTTCACCCGCTACTCCTTCCGGGCGAACGGCCTGTTCACCACGCTGGCCGAGGAGCTGCGCAACATCGACCGGTACCTGACCATCCAGCGGGCCCGCTACAACGAGCGGCTGTCCGTGCGGCTGCGCATCTCGCCCGAGGTGCTCAACGTGGTGGTGCCGTTCCTGGTGCTGCAGCCGCTGGTGGAGAACGCCGTGCAGCACGGACTGGCCAACAAGCCCGGCGGCGGCACCGTCACGATCATCGCCCAGGACAACGGCAACGAGGCGCTGATCAGCGTCGAGGACGACGGCGTCGGCATGGACGCCGACCTGCTGCTGGACGACCTCAAGGATGCCCACAAGTCCGGCGCGCACGTCGGCATCGGCAACATCAACCACCGGATGCGCACCGTGTTCGGCGAGGACTACGCGCTGATGGTGGAGACCGCGCCGGACGCCGGCATGAAGGTCACCATGCGGGTGCCCAAGTTCAGCCCGGGCGTGCGGCCGGTGCTGGCCGTGGTGCCCGACGACGGCGCCGACGACGGCCCCGGCCCGGACGACCGGCGGGCCAAGCTGAGCCCGGTTCGCTGACGGCGCAGCGCCGCCCGTTGAACACCGTTCACGCGTAGGGTCGTGACCATGAACGTCCCGGAGAAACTGGCCGACAAGCTGGCCGCGAGGCTGCCCCTGATCGGTGACCGGGTGGACCGGTCCCCGGTGGTCGCCGTGGTGCGGCTGCACGGCGTCATCACGCCGACGCCGTCGCCGGTCAGCCGCGGTTCGATCAGCCTGAACACGGTGGAGAGCGCCCTGGCCAAGGCGTTCGGCCACGACCGGCTGCTCGCGGTGGCGCTGGCGATCAACTCCCCGGGCGGCTCACCCACCCAGTCCGCGCTGGTCGGCGAGCGGATCCGGGAGCTCGCCGCCAAGAAGAACGTGCCCGTGCTGGCGTTCTGCGAGGACGTGGCCGCCTCCGGGGGCTACTGGCTGGCCTGCGCCGCCGACGAGATCTACGCGCACCGCACGTCCATGGTCGGCTCCATCGGCGTGATCACCGCCGGCTTCGGCCTGACCGGCCTGCTGGAGCGCTTCGGCGTCGAGCGCCGGGTCTACACCGCCGGCGAGCACAAGCACCGGCTCGACCCGTTCAGCCCGGTCAAGGAGGAGGACGTCGCCTGGCTGAAGGGCCTGCAGGGTGAGCTGCACACCCAGTTCACCGACTGGGTGAAGCAGCGCCGCGGCGACAAGCTGGCCGACGACCCGGACCTGTTCACCGGCGAGGTGTGGACCGGCGCCCGGGCGCTCGAGCTCGGCCTGGTCGACGGGCTGGGGTCGCTGCGCGAGATCGTCGGCCAGAAGTACCCGGAGGCGGAGATCTCGGTGGCCGAGCCGCGCAAGCCGCTGCTGGCCCGGCTGGGCATCGCGGGCGGCGGCGCCTCGGTGTTCGGCACCGCCGGCGACAAGGTGCTGTCCGCGATCGACGCCGTCGAGCAGCGCGCCGCCTGGTCCCGCTTCGGGCTCTGAACCGACCAGCCCACCGGCCACGTACATCAGCGTGCGTGGCCCGTGTGGTGGGGCCGGCTTCACCTCGATCGAACGGTGGTCGAAGATGGACACACCCACCGGTCGATCGGCAAGATTGCGCGGCACAGTGAGCATTCAGGACACCACGCCAGGTCTCCTCGTGTTGGCCGTCGATGACGAGGCGCACGGGCTCGACGAGCTGACCTACCTGCTCGGCCAGAATCCGCAGGTCCGCAGGGTGATCGGGGCGTACGACGCGGCGGAGGCGCTGCGCGTCATCCGCGGCAGCGACCCCGAGACCAAGCAGCGGCTGGACCGCGGGCTGTGCCCGGTCGACGCCGTGTTCGCCGACATCTCCATGCCCGGCCTGTCCGGCCTGGAGCTGGCCCAGGTCATCAACGCGTTCCGGGACAAGCCGCAGCTGGTGTTCGTGACCGGCCTGTCCGAGGAGGCGGTCACCGCCTTCGAGCTGGGCGCGCTGGACTACATCGTGAAGCCGCCGCAGCAGGCCCGGGTGGACATGGCCATCGACCGGGTGGCCAAGTTCCGGCTGCTCACCGCGGTCCCGCCCGCCCCGGTCGGCGGCGTCGTCGAGCAGCAGAACGACGACGAGGTGATCCCGGTCGAGCTGGCCGGCACCACCAAACTGGTGCCCCGCTCCACCGTGCGGTACGTGGAGGCCCAGGGCGACTACGCCCGGCTGCACACCGCCGAGGGCAGCCACCTGGTCCGCATCCCGCTGGCCCAGCTGGAGGAGCGCTGGGCCGAGGCCGGCTTCATCCGCATCCACCGGTCGTTCCTGGTGTCCCTGCCGCTGGTCACCGAGCTGCGGATGGGCTCGTCCGGCTACACCGTGGTGGTCGGCGCCGGCACCGACGAGAAGGAGCTGCCGGTCAGCCGGCGGCACACCCGTGAACTCAAGGACCGGCTGGTCCGACAGCCCAAGCACGGCTGGGGCGCCGGCACATGACGGGTGAGCGGACGCCCGGGGAGCCCTCGACCGAGCTGGTGCCGGTCGAGCAGCCGCAGGCGCCCCGCAAGCCGCCGCGGCGCAAGAAGGTCGTGCTGGCCGAGGCGAAGGGCTCGCGGACGGTCGCCCGCACGATCGTCGAGCTGGAGGAGCAGACCAGCGTCGGCGAGCACCTGGTGCGCAGCCTGGTGTGGGCGCAGTTCCGCACCTCGTTCTGGATGGCCGTGCTGCTCATCGTCACGATCGCCAGCCTGCCGCTGCTGTTCTTCCTGTTCCCGTCCTTCGGCGACCTGACGGTCTTCGGCGTCCGGCTGCCGTGGGTGCTGCTCGGCGCGCTGCCGTATCCGCTGCTCTACGGGCTGGGCGTGTGGTACGTGCGGCGAGCGGAACGGCACGAGCGCGACTTCGTGAGCATGGTCGACCACTGACATGGGGATCAACGCGCTGGCGTGCGTGAGCATCGCGATCATCGTGCTCGGCACGTTCTACCTGGGTTATCACGGTTCCCGCTCGGCCAACACCACCCGCGACTTCCTGGTCGCCCGCCGCCGCGTGTCGGTCCACCAGAACGCGGCCGCCATCGCCGGCGAGTTCCTGTCCGCGGCCTCGTTCATCGGCATCGTCGGCCTCGTCCTCAAGAACGGGCCCGACGAGCTCTGGTACGCCATCGGCTTCACCGCCGGCTACCTGGCGCTGCTGCTGTTCGTGGCGGCCCCGCTGCGCCGCTCGGGGGCGTACACGCTGCCCGACTTCGTCGAGGCCCGGCTCGGCTCCCGCGGCCTGCGCGGCGTCGCCGCCGTGATCACCGTGGCGATCGGCTACATCTACCTGATCCCGCAGCTGCAGGGCGCCGGGCTGACGTTGAACAGCGTGCTGCCGTGGGCGCCGGACTGGCTCGGCATGGTTGTCGTCACGGTTGTCGTCGTGGTCAACGTGCTCAGCGGCGGCATGCGCGCGATCACCCTGGTCCAGGCGTTCCAGTACTGGGTGAAGCTGTTCGCGATCGCCGTGCCGGCGTTCGTGCTGTGCGTGGTGTTCGCCGGCGGCGGGCCGCCGGACGGGCAGCAGAGCCTGGCCGCCGACGGACCGCCGATGTTCACCCGGGACACCACGGTGACCCTGGAGCAGTCCGTGAAGCTGCGCGTCGAGCACCCCGTCCGGCTGCCCGCGGTGCACGGTTGGGTGAACGGGCAGCGGGTGGACGGACCGGCCGTGTGGGGGGTGAGCAGGCAGGACATCGGGCCGAAGACGCAGCTGACCTTCAGCGCCGGCAGCGCCGTGCCGATGGTCGACGGCGCCGTGCAGAGCAATGCCGACTGGCTGCGGCCGCAGTCCGGCGGGCTGCCCGAGCTGTTCGACACCTACTCGCTGATCTTCGCCACGTTCCTGGGCATTCTCGGCCTGCCGCACGTGCTGGCCCGCTTCTACACCAACCCCGACGGCCGCTCGGCCCGCCGCACCACGCTGCACGTGCTGCTGCTGCTCGGCACCTTCTACCTGTTCCCGGCCTTACTGGCCGCGCTGTCCCGCATCTACGAACCGCAGCTACTGGTCACCGGCAAGACCGACGCGGCCGTGCTGCTGCTGCCGTCCGCGATGGTGCCCGGCATCGTCGGCCAGATACTGGGCGCCGTGGTCGCGGCCGGCGCGTTCGCCGCGTTCATGTCGACCTCGTCCGGGCTGCTGGTCAGCCTGGCCGGCGTGGTCTCCACCGACGTCTCCCGCGGCCGGGTCCGGGACTTCCGGTGGTCGACCGTGCTGGTCGTGGTCGCGCCGCTGGTCGGCGCGCTGCTGCTCCGGAGCAACGACGTGTCGCTCGGCGTCGGCATGGCGCTGGCGATGGCCGCGTCCACCTTCTGCCCGGTGCTGATGCTCGGCATCTGGTGGCGGGGCCTGACCTGGGTCGGCGCCGGCGCCGGCATGGTGCTCGGCGGCACCCTGGTCGCGCTGGCGCTGATCGGCAACATCGTCAGCGGCTACACCGGCAACTGGGCGCCCGCCGTGCTGCAGCAACCGGCGCTGATCACCGTGCCGGCCGCGTTCATCACCATGATCATCGTCAGCAAGGCCACCCACCGGCGGCGGCCCGAGGACGTCAACCGGATCATGCTGCGGCTGCACGCCCCCGACCCGCTCGGCTTCACCCGCGACCGGGACGTGCTGCGGTTCGGCGATGGGCAGACCGACGGCCGGCACCGTCGGCTGGCCATCCGGCCGCGGTTGCGGTCACGGCGCTCGTCCTCCACGGCCTGACGCCCGTGCGCAACCCGTTCGGGGGACGGAGCGTCCCCCCAGACGTGGTGGCAAACCGCGACGACGGCTTCGCCGACTTCTTCACCAGCCGCTTCGACAGCGCACGGCGAATGGCGCATGCGCTGTGCGGCAACTGGCTGGAGGCCGAGGAGATCGCCCAGACCGCGTTCGTGAGCATGTACGGGCGCTGGAACAAGGTGCGCATCGACAGCGCCGACGCGTACCTGCACACCGTGCTGACCAGGGCGTTCCTCGACACCAAACGCCGGGGCCGGCGGCGTGAGCAGGTGATGGCCGAGCCGCCGGAAGTCGTCGTCGAGCAGGACACCTCCAGCGTCGAGGACCGGCCGTCGCTGCTGAAGGCCCTGCAGGAGGTGCCGGCGCGGCAGCGGGCCGTGCTCGTGCTGCGGTTCATCGAGGACCTATCCGTCGAGGAGGTCGCCGACGCCCTGGGCTGCACCACCGGCACCGTCAAGAGTCAGACCTCCCGTGGCCTGGCCACCCTCCGCAAGGCGTACGGTGCCGTGACCGGCTTGTTGCAGGCGGCGGGGTGAGCAGCGTGGACACCGAGGACGAGGAACTGCTCGCCCTGCTGCGCGCCGAGGTCTCCGCCCAGACGCCGCCACCGGTGCATACCGCCCTGGACGACGTCGTGCGGCGCGGCCGCCGCCGGCTGCGCACCCGTCGCATCGGGGCCGCCCTCGGCGTGGTCGCCGTCGTGGCCGGTGTCGGTGTCGCGACGTCGGTGCTGCGCGGCGCCCTGCCCGGCGGCGGGCTGCCGGCGAACCAACTCGGCGTCGCGTCGACCTCGAGCGCCTCGCGCACGTCGACGCTGTCCGGCTGGGTGATCCCTTCCACACGGGCCACCGCGGCGGACGGCAAGGACTGCACCAGCGGGCTGAGCGTGCCCGGCACTCCCCAGAACTCCCCTGTGGACCTGGACCGCGTGAACAAGACGCTGCTCGCGTCGCTGCACGAGGTCTCGCCCAAAGCGACCATGAAGATCACCCGCACCACCAACAAGCCCACCGCCGACGCGGTGCTGGCCAGCACCTGGGCGGACGTCGTCGACTCCGGTGGCGGCGGCAGCGTCTACGTCGAGGTGCACGGCTTCAGCGGCACGCCGGCGCAGGCCGCCGACAACGACCAGTTCGTCGGCGGCGAATGCACCCCGCCGCGGCGCAAGTCCCTGCCCGACGGCACCGTCATGCAGCTCTACGCCCCGTTGGACTACGACCCCGGGCATCCGTCGCAGGCGTTGCGGGTGTACACGCCCGCGCACCGGCTGTACGTGATCACCGCCGAAGGCTTCGCCAGCACCGACTGGACCCAGGTCGCCAACGCCGAACCCGGCACCCTCGCCGTGCCGGAAGGCGCCGGCCGGCACTCGCTGCCGCTGACCGAGGACCAGCTCGCCACCGTCGGGGAGCGCATCGCCGCGCTCGGCTGAGGTGGGGTTCACGCCTGTCCCACGCCGTCGCGTGGCAGCATTCGGGGCATGATGCCGCAGGAGGTGCCGACCACGTCGGTCGACCAGGTGCCCGTCGACGCCGTGCTGCTCGACGTGCGCGAGGACGACGAGTGGGCGGCCGGACACGCCCCGCAGGCCATCCACATCCCCCTCGGCGAGCTGGCCGAGCGCATCGGCGAGGTGCCACAGGACAGCGGTGAGGTGTACGTGGTCTGCCGCATGGGCGGCCGGTCCGCTCGGGCCACCATGTACCTCAACCAGAGCGGCTGGGACGCCGTCAACGTCGCCGGCGGCATGCAGGTGTGGCACCAGCAGGGGCTGCCGCTGGTCGCCGCCGAGGGCGTCGTTCCCGAGGTGATCTGACGATGGCCGGGCGGTGGCAGTGGGTGGCGACCCCGCCACCGCAGCCCGGCGCGTCCCGGTCCGTGCCCCGGCGGCCGCTGCCGTACACCGGGCCGCCGTCCTACCCCGTGCCGCCCCGGTGGGGATTTCCACAGCTCAGCTGGCGTTGGCCGGTCTCGTTGGGGCGTAAGGCCAAGCCCAAGCCCCTCGACCAGCTGCGGATGCTGGCCCGGAACCTCGTCGCCACCCTCTGGGTCACCACCGCCGCGCTCGGCGTCGCCGTCGTCGGTGAGGGGTGGCGGTACGTGCTGCTCATCCTCAGCCGCAGCGGCGCCCTGTCCCGTACCGTCGTCGCCTTCTCCGACGCCCTCGTCGTCACCGCCGGCGTCGTCTCCGGGCTCGCCGCCCTGGCTTCCCTCGTGCTCGCCGTCCTCTGGGTGCTCCGTGCCCGCGACGTCGCCTCCGTCGTCTCCGGCCAGCGGCCCGCCCGCTCCGTCCGGGACGTGCTCATCGGCCTGCTCGTGCCCGGCCTGAACCTGGCCGTCGCCGGCTCCGTCCTCGCCGAGCTCGAACACGCCGCCGCCCGCAAGCCCGTCGACCAGCGCCCCAGCCCCTCCCGTCTGCTGCTGCTCTGGTGGATCGCCTGGGTCGCCGGCGAGCTCCTGTTCGCCGTCGTCTGGCTCGTGACGATCTTCGGCACCAGCGTCCAGGCCCTCGCCAACGGCGTCGAACTCCACCTGCTCGCCGACCTCGTGGCCGCCTTCGTCGCCGGCTCCGGCGCCCTGTTCGTCAGCCGCGTCACCCAGCTGCTCGAACCCGTCGACCCGGCGACCGTGCACCGACTCCGCGTGGTCAAGGTCGCCGACGCCCCCGAACCACCCCTGCGCGCCGTGCGCACCGTGGCCTCACCGCGCTAATTGCTGGTCAGGCGCAGTGAGCTGAGCCCTCGGATGACGAACTCGGCCCGCCGCACGGGTTCGGCGGCGAGTTCCAGCTTGGGCAGCCGCTGGGCCAGTGCCTGAAGCGTCGCCGACACCTCGATGCGGGCCAGCGGCGCGCCGACGCAGTAGTGGATGCCGGCGCCGAAGCCGAGGTGGGGGTTGGGCGAGCGGCCGATGTCCAGCACGTCCGGCTGGGCGAACACGAGTGGATCCCGTGCGGCGGCGCCGAGCAGGGCGGCGATCTTGTCGCCGGGGCGCAGGGTGACACCGGCTATCTCGACCTCGGTGGTGGCGGTTCGCTCGAACAGCTGCAGCGGCGAGTCGAAGCGGATCAGCTCCTCGACGGCAGTGGCGAGCAGGCCGGGGTCGTCGACGAGCCGCTGCCACTGGTCGCGGTGCCGCATCAGCGCGAGCACGCCGTTGCCGATCACGTTGACGGTCGCCTCGTGCCCGGCCATCAGCAGCAGCACGGCGGTGGCGACCAACTCGTCCTCGGTCAGCTTGCCGCCGTCGGCGTCGGTCTCGGCGACGAGATCGCTGACGAGATCGCTGCCGGGGTTCTTGCGCCGCAAGGCGATCAGCTCACGCAGGTAGCCGACGAACTCGGCGGCGGCCTGCTCGGCCCGTGCCCGCTGCTCCTCGGGCAGCCCGAACTCGTACATCTTGACGATCGTGTTCGACCACGGCTGCAGCAGCGCCCGGTCCTCGGTCGGCACGCCGAGCAGCTCGGCGATCACCTCGACGGGCAGCGGCGCGGCGACCAGTTCGAGCAGGTCGGCGTCGCCGTCGGCATCGATGTGCGCGACGACGTCGTCCACGAGACGGCCGGCCAGCTCGCCGATCCACGGCCGCAGCCGCTCGATGTGGCCACGGCCGAAAGCGCCGGACACCAAGCGCCGCAGCCGGGTGTGCGTCGGCGGTTCGTTCTCCAGCAGCGAGTTGCGGTGCAGCAGGTTGAACGCGGCGAAGGCGTCCACCGGCTTGGCGTCCGACCAGATCCGGCCGAGGCCCCGGTGCCGCAGCACGGCGGCGGACGCCGCATGCGAGAGCGTGACCGGCAGCCCGAAGTCGGCGTGCCGGTGCACCTCGCCCTCGGCCCGCATCTGCGCGAACACGGGGTAGGGATCCGCGATGAACGCCGGGTCCTTCGGGTCGAACGTCGTCATGGTGACCGACGGTAATTCGCTCACCCGTCCGTGGTCCAGCGTGGACCCGGTCACCCGGCGTTCACTCGATTGCCGCATGATGCGGCCGTGAGACCCGAGATCGTCGCGCACCGCGGCGCCTCCGAGCACCGCGCCGAACACACCCGGGCGGCCTACGAACTCGCCCTCCAGCAGGGCGCGGACGGCCTCGAGTGCGACATCCGCCTGACCAGGGACGGCCACCTGGTGTGCGTGCACGACCGCACGGTCAACCGCACGTCGACGGGCCGCGGCGTGGTCAGCACGCTCACCCTGGCCAAGCTGGCCGAGCTGGACTTCGGCCAGTGGCACCACGAACTGCCGGAATCCGCCGACGACCTGATGCACGAGCCGATCGGCCAGCCCTCCGCGGACCTCCGTGAGCGCGGCCTGCTCACCCTCGACGACCTGCTCGGCCTGCTCAAGGACAGCCCGAAGCACGTGAAGCTGTTCATCGAGACCAAGCACCCGGTTCGCTACACGGGGTTGGTCGAGGCGAAGCTGGTCGCCCAGCTCCGCCGGCACGGCCTGAGCACGCCGGTCAGCAAGGAGGAGTCGCGCGTGGTCGTGATGTCCTTCTCCCGCATGGCGGTCCGCCGCGTCCGCCAGCAGGCGCCGAAGCTGCCGACCGTGCTGCTGCTCGACCGGTTCCAGCCCGGCCTGCGCGGCGGGGCGCTGCCTGACTGGGCCGACATCACCGGTCCGGGCGTACATCTGCTGCGTGAGGACCCGGACTACGTCGCCCGCTGCGCCGAGCAGGGCCACGACACCTACTGCTGGACGGTCGACGAGCCCGCCGACATCGACCTGTGCCGGCGTGCCGGCGTGCGCTACCTCGCCACCAACGCCCCCGCGCACACCCGTCGCCACCTGGAGTCCGGGCCGTCGGCTACGGTCGCCCAGTCCCTACCCGGGGAGTGACCCGGGCCCCACTGCGAGGAGGAACCGTGTCCAGGCGGACGGCTGTCAAGCGCGCGGCGAGGACAACGGCCACGGCCGACGGGATCAACCCGCGGCAGGCATGTCCGTGTGGCTCGGGCAAGCGGTACAAGGCGTGCCACGGTATGGCGGGCGGGCCGGCGGACGTCATGGTGGCGCGGCCCTTCGAGGGGCTGGCCGCGGAGCCGGAGCTGATCGCGCTGCGTGAGTTCGTGCCGTCGGCGACGGCGCCGCTCACGTTGGCCGAGCCGCACGACCGCAGCGTCACGCTAGCCACCGTGCTGCCGATGGCCGCGGCCGCGCTGGTCCGCGCCGACGGCACGGCGTTCGTCGGGCTCCAGGTGCAGACCCGCTCCGGCGACCTGTCCCGCGACCTGGCCCGGGCGATCCGCTGGGTGCTGACCGCCGAGCCGGGCGACGCGCTGCCGGTCGTCGGCGTCGACGACGGCTCCGAGCCGGGCCGGCTCCAGGACGTGCTCAAGGTCGACGAGCCGTTGCTGCCGACGCTGCACGAGGACTTCGCCTGGTGGCTGCCGGAGGACACGCAGCCGACCGGCGACGTCGCGCTCTCCCTGGAGCGGGCCAACGCCGCGATCATGCCCAGCGCCCGGCTCGCCGGCGCCGGCCTCAACGCCGCGTACTGGGTGGACGCCGGCGACAAGGCGCACCTGCGCTGGGTGCGGCCGGAGCCGGAGGAGCAGCTGCTCAAGGCGATGGCCCGGCTGGCCGCCCGCGACGAGCTGCACCTCGGCGAGGGTTCCCGGTACGCCGGCTCGTTCCGTGCGCACGGCCTGCTGGTGCCGGTCTGGGACCTCGACTCAGAGCTGCACGTGCGCGAGTGGGAGCCCGGCGCGGAGGCGCTCGGCAGCCGGCTCGACGCGGCGCTGGCTGTGGACAGCCAGCTGACCGACGCCGAGCGGCGGGCACTCGACGGCTTGCGGGGACGCCAGGTCACGCTGCGCTGAAAGCCTTTGCCCACAGCGACGGCCGGTTGTCCACAGCGGATAACGGCTGTCCACAGGAGGATGTGGATAACTCGTGATCTTGCACATCTGCTCGCGGGACGAGTGGGAGGCGGCCGAGCAGGAGGGCGCGCTGGTGCCCGCCTCGCTGGACGAGGTCGGCTTCGTGCACTGCTCCGACTTCGGCACCGTGCACCTGCCGGCCGAGGCGGTGTTCGCCGGCCGGGACGACCTGCTGCTGCTGGTCATCGACCCGGCGGCACTGGACGCCCCGGTGCGCTGGGAGGCCGGCGTGCCCCCGCACCCCGCCGGCATCTGGTTCCCCCACGTGTACGGACCGGTCAACGTCGGCGCCGTGGTGGCCGCGATGGAGTTCCCTCGAACGGCGGAAGGCGGTTTCCGCCTGCCCAAGGAGTTGGCTGAATTGTAACCTTTCAACGCCGCAACCTCCGCCCCTCCCACGCGACCTTCTAACAGTTGGTCACAGGGGAGGGGATCACGAAGTGGGCGCACCACTCAGTGTTGTGGGGGCGGAGAGCAGCGGCACATGGACGGTCGTGCCGGCGCAGCGGGAGGTGCGGGCAACCGCCACCGCGGCCGACACCGACTTCGCCGAGTTCGTTCGGATCGCGTTGCCCGGCCTGCTCAGATACGGCCACGCGCTGACCGGAAATCCGCACGACGCGGCCGATCTCGTGCAGACCGTGCTGGAGAAGGTGGGCTCGCGGTGGCTGGGGCGCCGGGCCTTCTGTGACGAGCCGCTGGCCTACGTGCGCAAGGCGATGGCCAACGCGCACGTCAGCCTCTGGCGGCGGACCCGCCGCGAAAGCCTGGTCGCCGAGCTGCCCGACAACGCGTTCGAGCAGTTCGACCGGCTGGACAACGAGCCGCTGTGGCAGGCTCTGCGAGGGTTGCCGCCGCGGCAACGAGCCGTCATCGTGTTGCGTTACTACGAGGGGCTGTCCGAGGCGGAGATCGCCGAGACGCTCGGCATCAGCAAGGGGACGGTGAAGAGCCAGGCGAGCAAGGCGCTGGTCACGCTGCGATCGAGCCTGGAGGGGAGGTGACCGGTGGACCTCGACGACGAGCTGCGCAAGCTCTTCGCCGACGATCGCCTGGACGTGCCCGTCCGGCCCGAGGCCGACCGCGTCATCGTCACCGGGGCACGCCGCGTTCGTCGGCGCCGGGCCGGCGTGGTCTTCGGCGGCGGCATGCTGTCCGTGGCGACGATGCTGGTCGCCGGCACCGCCTTCGGCGTCAGCGGTGACGCTCCACAGCGCACGCCGCTGGCCGCCGCCGAGAGTTCCGGGCTGACCACCACCACGACGCCACCGCCCAGCTCGACCACGACCACCGATGCGCCGCGCACCACCGTCGTGCCGCCCCCGGCCACCACCGAGGAGCCGACGCACACCACGGCGACGTCGACTACCACGACGTCCAGCTCAACGCCGACCAAGGCCAAGCCGCCCGCGAATCCGCTCGCGTTCGGCCCCACCACCGTCGGCCCGCTGCGGCTGGGCATGACCGTCGACGAGGCGGAGGCCACCGGCCTGATCCAGGCCAACTCCGAGCCCCAGAACGCGGCCGGCTGCCTGGGCTACGACTGGGCCGGCCACCCCGCTGCCGGGTATCACTACTCGCTGGTGTTCTCGCCCAAGTACGGACTGGTCCGGATCGGCGGCCGGACGAACGCCGAGACCCCCGAGGGGATCTACGACGGGTCGTCCGAGGACGACGTCCGCGCCGTGTACCCCGACCAGTCCAAGCCGCACATCGGCCACGACGAGTGGGTGACGCCGGTGCCCGGCAACCCGAGCGCGCACTACTGGCTGACGCTCAGGAACCACCTGGTCACCGACATCCGGCTGGAATTGGCCAGCCAGGACTGCTACCAGTAGGCGCATTCGACGTCCGCGACCGCCCGGCCGCGATTCACCACACGCGCCCGGCGTTCAGACCGGCACACCCACCGGCAGTCCGGGTGGGCCGGCCTGCTCTCCGTTGCTCAGATCGCGCCGCCGGCCACCCGGGGCGCGGTCGGGTCGGCGCCCTCGGCGCCGACGTTCTCGCGGCTGAGGAAGTCCTCGATGTGGAACACGTTGGTGCCGGCGCGGTCCACCGTGTGCAGCAGGGTCGACATGGAGGAGACTTCCTCGACCTGCTCCTTGAGGAACCACTGCATGAACTGCTCGCCGATGTAGTCGCCCTCGTCGCGGGCGGCGCGGGCCAGCGTGGTGATCTCCTCGGTGACCGTGCGCTCCTGCTGCAGGGCCAGCTCGACCGGCTCGCGCACGTTCTCGAAGTCGTTGCGCACCTCGCCGACGCCGGGGATGGCCACCCGCACGTCGTTGTCCAGCAGGTACTGCACGATCATCATCGCGTGATTGCGCTCCTCGAGCGACTGCCGGTAGAAGTGCCCGGCCAGTCGGGGCAGGTCCTGGTCGTCGAACCAGACCGCGATCGCGACGTACTGCTGCGAAGCCGTGAACTCGTTGCGGATCTGCGCCTTGAGCAGCTCGTGGAACTTGGTGGTGGTGTTCGGGGACATGTCAAGAACGGTACCCCGAACGGCCCACGACAAATTGGTCGGCGAGCCGGTTGTCCCCCGCCCTGGTGAGGACCTGTGGACAACCTGGGGATGGTTGTGGACAACCTGGTGACAGCCGGTGGACAGCAATCGTGTCCAGATTGTGAAAACCCCGGTGAGCAGCGCATTTGAGCGCCGATCCGCCGGGGTTCGCTGTGCACGGGGGTTGCCCACCGGCTGTGGACAACTCAGGCCGACGCCGCCGCGCTCACCCGGTCGAACAACGTCAGCGCGCCCAGCGGCCGGCCCGTCAGCCGGTTCAGCTCCGGGTGGAGCCGGTCCACCAGCTCGGCCGGCAGCGCCAGCACGTCCGGCCGCACCGTCACGATCCTCGGGTGGCCGAGCACCACGTCGTCCCACTCCACGTCCTGCGAACCGCCCGACCGGTCCACCACGAAGCCGACCGTGTTCGCCGCGTCCTCGTTGAACAGCTCGACGATGCCGGCCACCAGCTGGTGCTGCTCCACCGTGGACAGCCCGTCCAGGTCGAACTCCTGCGCCACCACGTCCGCGCTCACCCGGCGGAACCGGCAGTACAGGGCCGTCTCCTCGTCCAGCCAGTACTCCACGTCCACCGCGGCGCAGTCCGTCAGCGCCAGCCGCTCCAGCAGGCCCGCCCGCTGCGTCTGCGGGTCGGACAGCGTCAGCCCCAGTGATTCGATCCTGGCCACGGTCCGGTCGGCCCGAGCGGCCGACCAGCCGTTCTCGTACCAGTGGATGAAACCGCTCACCCGATGGCTCCTCGTTCTCTCGGCTGCCGTGCCGCCATGTTTACCCCTTCGCCCCCACGAGGGTTCACCGCGGGGCGGCCCAGCCGCTAAGGCCGATCAAGGAGCCAGTGGCCCTAGGGCGCGCCTGGAAGTGAGCACGGAACCCCTGCCGGATAGCAGGAGCCCAGCTTCGCGCTGTTCGCGCCTTGATCACTCGATCGTGACGCTGCACGCGGCACTCGATGCCTGGTAACCTGAAAGTGAGCCGGCGGTCTGCGGACACGTACGGAAGTGAACCCGGGACCCCCTGCGGGATAGCAGGAGCCCGGGTTTCGCGCTATCTGGGGTCCGTGATCACGTCGATGACATGCGCCGAAGTGATGATGTGCCAGGGTTCGGGATCGTCGTGAAGTTGGGCGGCCAGGTAGCTGCCCACCAGGAAGTCTGCCAACCACAGTCGTTCGTCGGCGCGCTTGCGTTCGTGGTCGATGCGCATCTCGGCCGTGATGAGATGCGACTGGCGCAGCCATCCGCTGGTGCGGCGATCATGCCTGTCGCCAGTGTGCCGCGACTCGAAGACGATCTGGTCGACGTGTTCGACGTGTTGAAGATGGGGCAGCAGCCAGGTGAGGAGGCGGGCGCGGGCGGCTTCCTGCTGGGTGTTGGTAGTCGTCTTGGTCACGACGACCGCGCCGCTGAACGACAGGTCGGCGATGGCGTTGGCGACCTCGATCCGGCGCTTCACCCCCTCCTCCCGGTGATGGAGGTGGTCCTGGTTGGGCAACAGTGTCGCCCGCAGACCCGCCCGCAGTGTCGCCTCGTCGGAACTGGTCGACAGGGCAGCGGCCATGCCGTACACGCGGCCGTTGGGCAATGGCCCGCCGCCTTCGTCGATGTGGGCGTAGATCTCCACCTGATCCCCTTGTTGCTCAACTGACGAGCGTAGCGGCCGGGAATCGCCAACACGTTCGAGTGAAAGTGTTCAAGTCTCAGGTAACTCTTACTCAGATTGGCTCTCAATAGGAGATACATTCGAAAGGTGATCGCTGACGAGCTGATGGCCACGGTGGTGGGGCTGCGGCGGGTGGTGCGCCGGAGGCTGCAGGCGGCGCAGCCGGGGCCGAGGCTGCGCGGGGCGCATACGGAGTTGCTCCGGGTGGTGCGGCGGAACCCGGGCATCGGGGTGGCGGCGGCGGCCAAGGAGCTGCACCTGGCCGGCAACACGGTGAGCACGTTGGTGAATCAGCTGGTCGACAAGGAACTGCTGCGCCGGGAGACGGATCCGAACGATCGACGGGCGGCGAGGTTGCATCTGACGCCGGCGGCGGTGAAGCGGCAGGAGGCGTGGCGCGAGGAACGCGCGAAGTTGGTGGAAGGGGCGCTGAAGGGGCTGTCGGCGGAGGACGTGGCGGCGATCGAGAAAGCCCTGCCGGCGCTGGGAAAGCTGCTGGCGGAGCTGGGCGGGGAAGGGGCGGGTGCATGACGGAGTTGGCAGTCAGCTGCACGGACGTCCGGCACGCCTTCGGGGACACGGTGGCGGTGGACGGTGTGGACCTGGACGTCCGCGCGGGCGAGGTGTTCGGCCTGCTGGGGCCGAACGGCGCCGGCAAGACGACGACGATCCGGATGATCACCACACTGCTGCCTTCGCCGCCCGGGCGGATCACGGTGTTCGGCCGGGACGTGGCCCGTGGCACGATGGCGGTGCGCCGGCTGATCGGCTATGTGCCGCAACAACTCTCGGCGGACTCGACGCTGACCGGCCGGGAGAACGTGGCGCTGTTCGCGCGGCTGTTCGACGTACCGAGGCGGGAACGCCAGTCCAAAGTGGATGGTGCGCTGGACTCGGTCGGGCTGCTGGACGTGGCTGACCGGCAGGCGGGAACCTACTCGGGCGGCATGATCCGCCGGCTGGAACTGGCGCAGGCGCTGGTCAGCGCCCCTCGGTTGCTGGTGCTGGACGAGCCGACCATCGGCCTGGACCCCATCGCCCGCGCCGGCGTCTGGGAACGGATCCAGCAGGTGCGGGCCGAGACCGGCATGACCGTGCTGGTGACCACGCACTACATGGCCGAAGCGGACGAGTTCTGCGACCGGATCGCCCTGATGCACAAGGGAAAGCTCACGGACATGGGCACGCCGGCCGAGCTGCGGGCGGCCTTGGGCCCGGACGCGACGCTGGACGACGTGTTCCGCGCCAGCACCGGCGGTGACCTGGACGGCGACGCGGCCAAGGGAATGAGGGAGATCCGCGCGACCCGTCGCACGGCCCGGCGGCTCGGTTAGGGGAGTGGCTCGGCGAAGGGAGATCGTGATGTCGGCGCCAATCGTGGCATCGGGCGCGGGGCCGGCGGTGCCGGTGTTGCTGCTCCGCCGCATCGGCACGATGTGCCTGGTGGAGCTGCAGAAGCTCCGCCACGACCGGACGGAGCTGATCACCAGGGCGATCCAGCCGGCGCTGTGGCTGCTGATCTTCGGGGAGACGTTCACACGGCTGCGGGTGATCCCGACGGGGAACCTGCCGTATCTGGACTACCTGGCGCCGGGGATCCTGGCGCAGTCGGCGTTGTTCGTGTCGATCTTCTACGGCATCCAGATCATCTGGGAGCGCGACGCGGGGGTGCTGTCGAAGCTGATGGTGACGCCGACGCCGAGGGCGGCGCTGATCGCGGGCAAGGCGTTCGCGGCGGGCATCAGGGCGATCGCGCAGGCGGTGGTGGTGCTGGTGCTGTCGGCGATCCTGGGGGTGACGCTGACGGCGAATCCCCTGAAGCTGCTGGGGGTTCTGGCGGCGGTGGTGCTCGGCTCGGCCTTCTTCTGCTGCCTGTCGATCACGATCGCGGGCATCGTGATGAGCCGCGAGCGGCTGATGGGCATCGGCCAGGCGATCACGATGCCGCTGTTCTTCGCCTCGAACGCGCTGTACCCGGTGGACCTGATGCCGGGCTGGCTCCAGGTGCTCAACCACGTCAACCCGCTGAGCTACGAGGTGGATGCCCTGCGGGGACTGCTGCTCGGCACGCCGGCGGAGCTGCCGGCGGACTTCGCGGTGCTGGTGGGAACGGCGGTGCTGGGGATCGCGGTGGCGTCGGCGTTGCTGCCCCGGCTCGCCCGCTGAAAGACGAGCCGGGGCAACAAGAATCAGCGGCCCCAGCCGCCGGCGATGACCCGGTTGCGCTGGCCGAGCGCCATGCCGCCGTACGGGTAGTCGATCGGCACCTCGCTCGCGGCGTTGAGCCGGTCCATCTCCTTCTCGGTGAGGACGAGGTCGGCCGCGGCCAGGTTGTCGGTGAACTGCTCGTGCGTGCGGGCGCCGATGATCACGGAGCTGACCTGCGGCCGGCCCTTGACCCACGCCAACGCGACCTGGGCGGCGGTGACCTCACGCTCGGCGGCGATGGCCTGCACGGTCTCGATCACGTCCCACGTCCGCTGTTCGGCGGTCCGCGGCGCGAAGAAGCTGCCGATACGGGCGTCGGCCAGGCGGGTGTCGGCCGGCGCCTCCGCGCCGCGCTGGTACTTGCCGGTGAGCAGGCCGCCGGCCAGCGGCGACCACGGCAGCAGCCCGAGGTCGGTGGACGCGCACGCCGGCACGATCTCCCACTCGATCTCCCGGCACAGCAGGCTGTACTGCGGCTGCAGGGTGACGGGCTTGACGAAGCCCCGCGCCTCGGCCAGGTCGACGGCCTTCTGCACCTGCCAGCCGGTGAAGTTGGACAGGCCGTAGTAGCGGATCTTTCCGGCCCGCACGGCGTTGTCGAGGAACTCCAGCGTCTCGACCAGCGGCGTGATCGGGTCCCAGGCGTGCACCTGGTACAGGTCGATCGCGTCGACGCCGAGCCGCCGCAGCGACGCGTTCAGGGCGATGTCCAGGTGCCGGCGGGACAGCCCGACCGCGTTGGGGTCGCCCTCGGCGGTCGGGAACCGGCCCTTGGTCGCGATCACGATCGAGTCGGTGACCTCGTTCGGCCGCGACGCCAGCCACTTGCCGACGATCGTCTCGGACAGGCCGCCGACGTACACGTCCGCGGTGTCGAGCAGGGTGCCGCCCGCCGCCGCGAACTCGTCCAGCTGGGCGTACGCCCCCGCCTCGTCGGTGGCGGCGCCGAAGGTCATGGTGCCGAGCGCGAGCGCGGACACCGCGCAGCCGCTACCGCCGAGCTTTCGATACTCCACAATGGACTCCCAGGGCATGGAATGGCTTGCTTTTCCATTCTGGCCCTGGAGTTACTCCATTTGCGGAGTATTTTTCTTACAGCGCATCCCGCAGCACGGGGCAGGACATGCAGCGCGGGCCGCCGCGACCCGAGCCCAGCTCGGAGCCGCTGATCCGGAGCACCTCGATGCCGGCGTCCTCAAGCCGTGCATTGGTTTCCACATTCCGCTCATATGCGACGACAACGCCCGGCGCGACGGCGAGCGTGTTGTTGCCGTCGTCCCACTGCTCGCGCTCGGCGGTCACTGAGTCCAACCCGGTGTCGATGACGCGCAGCCGGTCGATGCCCATCGCGGTGGCGGCCGCGGTCAGGAACGGCGACGGGCCGTCGACGCTGACGCCGCCGGCGCCGTCGGGTCGCAGCGTGAAGGCGGACAGCGAGTCGCGGATCGCCGGGTACATCACCACGGCGTCCCGGTCGACCATGGTGCACACGGTGTCCAGGTGCATGGTGGCGCGCTCCTGCGCGATCGGCACGGCCAGCACGGTGTGCGCGAGGCCGTCCAGGAACACCGAGCGGGCGAACGACTCGGCGCCGGCGGGCGTTGTGCGCTCGCCGACACCGATGGCCAGCACGCCCTGCGACAGCAGCAGCACGTCACCGCCCTCCAAGGGCGCCGAGTGCGCGCCGTACGCACGGGAGGTCTTGGCGAAGCGCGGGTGGTACGCGTAGATGAGGTCGGTGATCGACGACTCGCGGCGGCGGGCCGGCATCACGAGCGACGACACGGCGACCCGGTCCGCGACCCATGCCGAGGAGTCGCGGGTGAACAGCAGGTTGGGCAGCGGGGCGATGGCGAAGTCGTGGGGCTGGTGCATGTGCCGCACCAGCGACGCGCCTTCGGCCGCCGGCAGCTCCTCGAACGTCATGCCGGCCATCAGCACGGTGGCCAGCTCGGACGGGACCAGCGTCGACAGGTGTGACCGCAGCGCGTCGGCCAGGTCGATGCCGAGCTGCCGCTCGTCGACGGCGGCGTAGATGCCGGCGGCCCGGGCCCGCTGGTCCTCCAGCGAGGTCCGCAGCAGGTCGGCCAGCAGCAGCACCTCGACGCCGCGCGACCGCAGCGTCTCGGCGAACGCGTCGTGCTCCTCCTGGGCGCGGCCGACCCAGGGGATGCCGTCGAACAGCAGCTGGTCGTTGTTGCGCGGGGTCAGCCGCTTCAGTTCCCGGCCGGGGCGGTGCAGCAGCACGGTGCGCAGCGGGCCGACCTCGCTGTCGACCCTCGGCGCCGGCGACAAGTCCATGGCAGAACTGATGTCTGAGGTCACGGCCCCGAGGGTAACCACGCGACAGTGGATTTGTCGCCCCTCAACCGGGTGTGACGGCGATTTCAGAAACGGAACGCCCGTTGTAGCAGCGATCCGTTAAACAAACGCGCCATCCGACCATCGATACGTTGTTGTCACAATCCGGGGATCACGCTGTGCAGCAGCGCGTACCCGACGAAGGACACGATGTCGAGGATGGTGTGGGCCACGACCAGCGCCCACAGCCGGTTGTAGCGCTGCCAGACCCGGCCGAACACCAGTCCGAGCACGACGTTGCCGAGGAAGCCGCCGAAGCCCTGGTAGAGGTGGTACGAGCCGCGCAGCACGGCCGCGGCGACCAGCGACGAGTTCTCGGCCCAGCCGAACTTGCGCAGCCGCGTGATCAGGTAACCGACGACGAGCGACTCCTCGGCCCACGCGTTGCCGAACGCGGACAGGATCAGCACCGGCACCCGCCACCACGTGTCCCCGAGCGCCGACGGCACCACGTTCAGGTTGATGCCGATCGCCCTGGTCAGGAAGTAGAAGCCCAGCCCGGGAATGCCGATCAGGGCGGCCAGCCCGCAGCCGGCCAGCAGGTCCCGGCCCGGCCGCGTGCGGTCCAGCCCGACCAGCCGCGGCCCGATCCCCGCCCGCCACAGCAGGTAGGCGCCCAGCGCGCCCCAGGCCAGCAGTTGCAGCACGCCGGCCAGCTGCGCGAGCAGGTCGAGCAGGCTGACCGTGGCCTGCTGCACGTTCAGCGCGACGCTCTGCTGGTTCAGCGGCTTCGGCTGCAGCAGCGCGTTCAGCAGCGAGATCAGGCTGCGCAGCCCGGAAAGCCCCAGCGTCGCGCTGAAGACGATCAGCAGCTCCCAGGTGTAGCCGCGCCGCTGCACCGGATCGGTGATCGCGTCCGTCACCCGGGCCGGCGCCAGCCAGCTGCGCAAAGTGCTCGCCATGCCGGCGGACGCTACCCGTTACCCCCGCTGGGCCTGCGTCAAGAACGGGCAGCCCATGAGCCGGCGCAGCTCGCCGGACAACTCCTTGGCCGTGTGCACCGGATGCGCGAACGCGATCCGCACGTCGTGATCACCCTCGACGGCCTCCACCCGCAGGCGCAGCCCCAACCGGTCCAGCCCGAGCGGCCGGACGTGGCCGCCGCGCAGGTGCTCCGGCAGGTGCCGGCTGAGCAGCTCGACCACGTCCCGGTGGGACAGCTCCAGGTGCCGCAGCCACTGGTCCTCTTGCTGGTGGAACGGGTCCGGCTCGGCGTCGCCGAACTCGCTCGGCCGGACCGAGCTGGTGCCCTCGGCGTCGGCGACGACCATCGAGGCCGGCGTCAGCCGCAGCACGGTGGCGCCGTGGCCGGCGTCGAGCAGCCGCGGGTCCGGCTTGCTCTCGGCCACCTCCAGCACCGCCGCCCTGGCCTGCTCGCCGTCCAGCGCACGCAGCCAGCCGGTGATCCAGAGCAGCCCGCGGACCGGCTCCCGCAACGGCACCGGCGCGGTGTCGGCGAGTTCGAGCATGCCGGTCAGCTCGCCGCGCGGGGCCTGCGCAGCCAGCGCGACCAGTGGGTCGTTGTCGCGGAACAGGAGCGTGGCGACCCCGTCGGGGTGCACGTGGTGCAGCATCGGCACCGTGCGGGACGCCGAGGCCGAGGCCTCGTCGGCGCCGGGCAGCACGGCCGCCCGGCCACCACGCGCGGCGATCGTCCTTGCCCGCTCCGCCGCGGTGGGCGCCGGCGGCCGGTACGTGGCCTGGCTCATCGCTCACCTCCAAGTTAGGTCAACCTAACCTCTGGCGGTCGGTCTTGGGAAGCGCACGTTCGGGTGCACCCTGACCAGCGCCGACTCATCTGCCGACGGCCATGCCCGCCTCCTCAGCCCAGGTTGCCACGTCATCCCGGCGCAGGGCAGCGGCCAATAGATCGGGGAACCGGTCCGGTGTGCACGCGAACGCGGGCGCCCCCAGCTCGGACAGCCGGGCCGCCAGCTCGTGGTCGTACGCCGGCGCGCCGCTGTCCGACAGCGCCAGCAACACCACCACGGTCACCCCGCTGGCCACCAGTTCCCGCACCCGGCGCAGCAGCTCGCCGGCCACGCCGCCCTCGAACAGGTCGCTGATCAGCACCATCACCGAGTCGGCCGGCCGCTTGATCAGCGACTGCCCGTACGCGACCGCCCGGTTGATGTCCGTGCCGCCGCCCAGCTGGGTGGAGAACAGCACGTCCACCGGGTCGTCCAGGGTCTCGGTCAGGTCCACGACCTCGGTGTCGAACACGACCAGCTTCGTGTCCACGGCCCGGATCGAGGCCAGCACCGCGCCGAACACCGCCGAGTAGACCACCGACTCGGCCATCGAGCCGGACTGGTCGACCAGCAGCACCACGTCCCGCAGCGACGCGGTGCGGGACCGCCGCTGCCGGCCGATCAGGTCGCTGACGACCACGGTGTTCTGCGCCGGCTGGTAGTTCTTCAGGTTGGCCCGGATCGTCGTCGCCCAGTCCACATCGGACAGTCGGGGCCGGTGGGTGCGCTTGGACCGGTCGATCGCGCCGTGCACGGCGGCCAGCAGTCGGTCGGCCAGCTTGCGCTCGACGTCCTCGACGACCTTGCGCACCACCGCCCGCGCGGTCTCCCTCGTACGAGCCGGTATCGCCTTCGACAACGAGACGAGCGTGCCGACCAGCCGCACGTCCGGCTCCACCGTGGACAGCAGCTCCGGCTCCAGCAGCAGCTTGTTCAGGCCCAGCCGCTCGACGGCGTCCCGCTGCATCACCTGCACCACGGAGGTGGGGAAGTAGGTGCGGACGTCGCCGAGCCAGCGGTGCAGCACCGGCGAACTGCTGCCGAGGCCGGCGCTGCGCTTGCCGTCCTGGCCCTCGCCGCCGCCACCGTAGAGCGAGGTCAGAGCCCCGTCCCGGCGCTGGTCGTCCTCGCCGAGACCGCCCATCTCGCCGGCCGCGCCGCCGAGCAGCAGCCGCCACCGCCGTTGCCGTTCGTCGGTCATGCGGTCGCTCCGATCAGGTCGCGGACGTGGGCGGCCAGGCGCTCGGCCCGCTCGGTGTCCCAGTCGCCGGTGGGCACGGTGACGGCCCGGCTGTCGCCGGCCATCACCCGGTCGCCGAGGGTGCGGCGCTCGGCCGTGCTGAACTCGCCGACGGCCCGGCGCAGCAGCGGCAGCGCGTCCGCGAAGGCCTCCCCGGAGAGGCCGGTCAGCCAGGTGTCGATGAGCGCGAACAGCCGGTCGTCCGCGGCCAGCAACGCGGCCGAGCCGCGCAGGAAGCCGGCGACGAACGCCGTCGCTCCGGCGGTGGCGGACACCGCCCGGTGCAGCCGCGCCGCCACGGAATCGGTGTCCAAATCGCCGGATTCCCACAGCAGCCGGGTCGCCCGGCCAGCGGGTAGACCGTGCGCGTCGGGCAGGGCGACCAGCCGGAGCAGCGCGTCCCGCCACACCGCCCGATGATCGTCATCGGCGGCCAGGCCGGCGGCGTCCTGGGCGGCGTCGAGCGCGGCGACCAACTGGTCGGCGGTGTCGTCGTCCACGTTGCGGCAGGCCAACGGCAGCCCGACCGCGCCGCGGGCGAGCAGGCCATGCAGCGCGGAGCGCAGCAGCTCGGGATCGGTGCCACGGACCGAGCCGTACCGAACGGTGCTGGCCAGCGACGGCAACGCCGCCAACAGCTCGGCGGCATCGGTCGCCGCGGCGGCGCAGCGGTCCAGCGCTCGCCGAGCGGCGGCCACGGCGACCGGCGACTCACAGCCGACGGAATGCCACAGCACCTCGGCGGCCTTGGCGACCCGGTCCGCCTCCTCGGCCCGCTGCCGCAGCACCTGCTCGGCGGCGGCCTCGACGGTGGTGCCGTGCCTGGCGGCGGCCGCGACGGCGACCGCCAGGCTCGGATCCCACCGCACCCGCCACGCCTCGGCGAAGGTGCCGGTGCTCGACGTGCTGTCCGGCTCGCCCCACTGCACGTCCAGCACCCGCAGCCGGCGCAGCAGCTTCGACCGCTCGCGGTCCATGTCCTTACGGAGATCGAGCCGCATCTGCTTCTCGATCGCGGCGGCCGGCATGCGCAGCCGCCGTTGCAGGCGTTCGAGGTCGGCGGCAAGCGGCGAGCGCGGCACGCCCTCGCCGACCATGCCCAGCTCCTCGCCGACCACCAGCTTCTCGTGCACCAGCCGCAGCGGCGTGTCGTCCCCGCCGCACAGCACGGCCAGCGTCGCCTCGCTGACCTCCGCCAGCCCCGGCGACGGCCGTCCGCGCATGGCGGCGAGCGCGTCGGCCAGCCGCACGGCCTCCACAGCACTCGCCGTCGACGCGGGCAGGTCCTCCTCACGCAGAACCTGGCAGGCGCGGGCGAACCAGCGCGGCACGGCGTCGCCGGCCGCGGCCGTCTCCCACAGGTGCGCGTACCAGCCGGGGGAAGCGATGCCGGCGCCGTAACCGGCGGCGTTGGCCAGCCGGCCGTGGCTCCACGGCACCCAGGTGCCGCTGATCTTCTTCTTCGGCAGGCCCTTGAGCAGCGCCGAATCCGCCGTAGCCGTAGGCAGTTCCAGCAGGGCCGGCACATGCCACGCGCCGCACACGACGACGATCGGGCCTTGCACGTCCTTGAGGCCCTTGCGCAGCGCCTGCCGCATCGCCGCCTCGCGCCGCAGCGTGCGCTGGCCGACGTGGTCGGCGAACTCGTCGCGCAGCGCGGTCATCGCCTCGGCGACGGCCTGCGCCAGCCCGATCGGGTCGGCCGCCGCGTGGTGCTCGACGACGTCCTCCCACCAGCGCTCCGGGTCGTCGAAGCCGGCCGCCTCGGCGAGCAGCCCCAACGGGTCGATGGCGACCCGGTCCGGCTCGTCGTCCTCGCCCAGCGTGGCCGCCGCGGCCAGGTCGAAGAACCGAAGCGGCACCTGGTTCTCGTCGGCCCAGCGCAGCGCCTGCCACTCCGGCGAGAAGCCGGCGAACGGCCAGAACGCGGCCGTCGCCGGATCGGACTCGTCGTGCAGCAACAAGGCGACCGGCGGGGTCAGCCCGCCGACGTGTGCGACCAGGCCGTCGGCCTCCGGCGGCCCCTCCACGAGCACCAGCTCCGGCTGGACGGCCGCCAGCGCGGCAGCCACCATCCGCGCCGATCCCGGCCCGTGATGGCGGATGCCGAGCAGCGTGACGCGGTCGGGCAGCTTGGGCATCAGGCGTAACCGGCGAGGTCGTGGTCCTGGCAGGCGCGGTACAGGTCGCGCCAGTCCGGCCGCTCCTTCACCACGGCCTCCAGGTACTCCTGCCAGGCGGCGGTGTCCGACACCCGGTCCTTCACCACGGCGCCGAGTAGCCCGGAGGCGAGTTCGTCGGCGCCGAGCCGGCCGTCGCCGAAGTGCGCGGCCAGCGCCATGCCGCTGGTGATCACCGAGATCGCCTCGGCCGTGGACAGGCTGCCGCTGGGCTTCTTCAGCTGGGTACGACCGTCCACAGTGGATCCGCTGCGCAGCTCGCGGAACACCCGCACCACCCGGCGCACCTCCTCCAGCGCCGGCGGCTCAGCCGGCAGCTGCAGCGCCCGCCCGAGCTGGGCGGCCCGGCTGGAGACGATCTCCACCTCGGCGTCCTCGGTGGCCGGCGGCGGCAGCACCACGGTGTTGAACCGGCGGGCCAAGGCCGAGGACATCTGGTTCACGCCGCGGTCCCGGTCGTTCGCGGTGGCGATCACCGAGAACCCGGGCACGGCCTGCACCTGGAAGTTCAGCTCCGGCACCGGCAGCGCCTTCTCGGACAGCACCGTGATCAGCGAGTCCTGCACCTCGGACGGCATCCGGGTGAGCTCCTCGACCCGGGCGATCGCCCCGGTCCGCATCGCCCGCAGCACCGGGCTCGGCACCAGCGCCGCCTCGCTCGGCCCCTCGGCGATCAGCCGCGCGTAGTTCCAGCCGTAGCGGACGGACTCCTCGCTGGTGCCGGCCGTGCCCTGCACGACAAGCGTGGAGTCGCCGCTGATCGCCGCGGCCAGGTGCTCGGACAGCCACGACTTCGCGGTGCCCGGCACGCCGACCAGCAGCAGCGCCCGGTCGGTGGCCAGCGTCGCCACGGCAACCTCGACGATCCGCCGGTCGCCGACGTACTTCGGGGTGATCGCGGTGCCGTCGGGCAGCTCGCCGCCGAGCACGTAGCGGACGACCGCCTGCGGGGACAGCCGCCACATCGGCGGCTTCGGCCGGTCGTCGACCGCCGCGAGGGCGGTCAACTCGTTGGCGTACTGCTGCTCGGCTGACGGCCGCAGCACTGTTTCGGTCACTGATCGCCCCTTCGATCGAACGCGTCCCGCAGTTGGACGCGCAAATGCAGCACTGCTTGTTCGTTGGTGTGTTCCGGCCAGCGCTCGGCGATCCGTGCCCACTGCTCCGTGAGCACTCCGACATCGCCCCTGGTCAGCAGCACGGGCGGCGGCCGCCCGGTGCGCCAACCCGGCGTGACCGCGACGATGAAGCGGTTGAGCAGCGCCTCGGTGGTCGCCGCCGACCACGGGCCCGGCAGCTGCGAGCAGCCGTGGTCGAGCAGGTCGTACTTCCAGTCGTGGGAGACGGCGACCAGCACCTCGGCGGCCGTCCGCGCCGGCAGCGAGTCGATCGCGTCCAGCAACGCCATGCCGGTCAGCACCTCGGACGCCGCCAACGCCCACGGCACCGGGTCGGCGGCCAGCGGCAGCGCGTCGGCGATGCCCTGCAGCAACGGCTTCGCCCACGGACTGGCCACCACCTGCTCCAGCTCCCAGAACTCGGGCGGCACCGACGCGGCGGCCGCCCGCAGCCGGCCGGCGATGCCGGTCTCGGCGTTGCCGTCGTGCATGAGGTCCCGCTGCTCGGCGGCGTCCGGCTCCAGCTCGAACCGGCCGTCCGGGATGACGTCGGCGTCGCGCAGTCCGTCCCAGAGCCGGCGTTCCGCCCGCTGCGCCAGCGCCGTGCCGGGCAGCCGCCGCAGCAGCCGCAGCGCGAGGTCGTGCACGCCGGCGGCGCGGTCGTCCAGCGCCGCCTCCAGGATCGGCTCGTCCTCGATGGACAGCCCGACCTCAAGCGCGTTGAGCAGCAGCTGCCGGTCGGTCGCCCGGCGCTCCTCCGGGAACCGCTCGGCGACCAAAGCCCGTACCGCCGCCGGATCGGCGCGCCGCCACTGCCGCAGCGCGGTCAGCCGCTTGCCCGCCGGCGCGTCCGGGTCGTACGGCTCCTGCTCGTTGATGCCGACCGCCCACGCCCAGTCCTTGCTCAGCTGCGCCAGCCACTGGCCGCGAGCGCCGAGCACCAGCCGGATCGCCGGCCGGAGCGTCGGACGTGCGCCGCCGAGGGCCAGTAGCTGCGGCAACTGGGCATGCGCCGCAACGACTTGCGCCCGACTGGCCGCCGCGCACCACTCCGTCAGCAGGGCCTCGTCGTCCCAGCCCAGCACCTGCGCCAGCACGTTGCGCGCGGACTCGCCCGCGAGCTGCACATCCTCCGGCGGGGCAAGGGGAATCGGCGCCAGGTCGTCCGGCGTCATCGGTAGCCGCGCCCCGAACCGGGCCAGCCCGAGCGCCGCACAGTCGGTCAGCAGCGTGTCCCGGTCGACGTTGCCCCGCCGTGTGCCGACCAGCAGTTGCTGCACCGTGTCCTGCCACCGCTGCTCCATGCTCACGACACCACCTCCGGGAACGCCCCCGGCTCGGCGATCGCGCACAGCTGCACCGTGTTTCCGTCCCACAACCCCATCGCGTCGAACGGCTCGCCACCCGTGCGGGCCAGCGCCTGCGCCAGCGACGCGCCCGCTCGAACCGGCAGCGCGCGTTCCGTGGCGTCGATGAGGTAGAGCGACTTGTCGTCACGCGCCGGCTTCGTCGCCTTGCAGCACAACGGAACCAGCCGCAGCCACGGGTCGCTGACGAGCAGCGGCTCGGCCGCCGCCAGCGCCTGCTCCCACGTGTCCGGCAACGGGATCGGGCCCGCCGGGCCGGACCGCGTCACCTCGCCGACCGCCACCCGCCGGGGCAAACCGCCCGGGTAGGGATGCATCACCGCCGTCAATTCCGCCCCAGGAGTCATTGCCGGCACGGGAATCGCGCCGCCGGCCGCGTGCCGCGCCGTGTACACCCACTGCTTGCGGGACCGCCCCCAAGCCCACTGCCGCACCGTGCGGACCTTGCCGTCGTCGCTGTCCATGCGGAGTAGGACGACCCAGTCGTCCGACCAGCTCTCACCGGCCCGGACCTCCTGCTCGGTGGTGGTGAACCCGAGCCGAACCCTTGCCGCGTCGGAGAAATCGGTCTTGGTGAGCAGGTAGAGCCGTCCGATGTGGTCGGTCGCCTCGTCGTACCAGCGGGGCCGGTTCGCCGCCACCACGGACCGCAGCTCGCCGATCGCCGAGGCGATGCCCGGCGCCTGCGCGTCCACCATCCGGGCCATGATTCCCTGCCACCACAACGGTTCCCGCGACGGCAACGTGTGCAGACCACCGGCCGACAGGTCGGTCAGCCAGTCCGTGAGCCCGGCGATGCCGGCCCGCACCGACTCCTCGCGACGCTTGCCCGGCTGCGCCGGCTTCCGCTCCGTGGTGGCCCGGTTGTGCCGGGCGCGCAGCCAGTTGCCCACCCACTCCGGCTGGCTGCCTTCCTGGGTGGAACCGTTGGCGTGCAACAGTTGCAGTGCCACCGCGTGCTTGCACGGAAACTTGCGGGACGGGCACGAGCACTTCGTCGCCCGGTCCGACAGGTCGACGCAGACCTGGTACGGGCTCTTGCCGCTGCCCTGGCACAGCCCCCACAGCGCGGCGTCGTCGCGGCCCAGTTCCGGCCATTTCGCCGGCGCCGCCAGCTTGCTGGCCCCGGTCGCCACCTGGCGGTCCGGCGCCTGCGCCAGCACTGCTTCCACGTCCATGCGACGACCATATGGGCACCCCCTGACAGTTTTGGATGGCGCGCGTTCCGCGCGCGGCTCGGCCACTTGGGGGCCTCGTGCTCTCCTGTGTCGGCGGTAGATCGGGCGGCACGGCTCGCACTGGTGCGTTCGTGCAGGTCACAGTCGGATGAACCCGGTATCCGCGGTGAGTTCGCCCCTGATAGGAATCACCGCGTCAGCCGAGGGGGGATTGGTGGAGAAGGTGAGGACTGCCGTCTGGCAGCCGCCGACGGACGGTCCGGTCGGCCGGGATCCCGATGTGCGACGGGCGGTGCGGGAGCAGTCCTGGTCTCGGGACCGCATCGCGCGGCTGTGGGGCACACACGTGTTCCTGGCGCTGTTGTGCCTGTTGTTCGGCCTGCCGGTGAGCACGGTCCTGGCGGCGCTGGCCGTGCTGGTGATCAGCGCCTTCATGTTGCACTACCGGCTGCGCATGGACCGGACCCTGGTCGACCTGCTCGACGCCGCGCCCGCGCGGCTGGCCGACATCGAGCTCGCCGGCGCGGCGGTGATCCGTGCCGACCAGATGATGCTGCGTGGGTACGGAGGCTTTCGCGGCGAGCGGGTGTGGCTGGTCGGACCGGACGCCAAGGGACTCGTCGCGGTGTTCGACGAGGCCAGCCCGTATCCGCACAGCACCAGGGTGACGACCCGGCCGCTCTCGAAACGCCGCCTCGCCGACCGCCCCAGGGACCCGCGAGGCCGGGCGACCGCCGTGGCCGACGCCGCGTTCCGGCTGTTCGTCTGCCGCTGGGGTTTCACCATCGTGATCACCATCTGCATCGGACTGGAGCTCGGTCCGCAGCCGCAGGTGCTGGCCTGGCTGTACGCCGTCGCGGGCATCGTGATCGCGATCGGCATGGCCCGGGACTGGCTGCGGCCCGAGCGGGTGTTGCGGGCCGGTCGACTGCTCGCGGCCCCGCTGGTCGAGTACCCGGCGCGACTGGTGGCCGACCGGTCGTTCGCCGTGAGGCTGGACGACGGCGCCGAGCTCGTGGCGAAGATCGCCTGGGAGCGGGACGTCGTGGCGAACGTGCGCGCTTCCGGGCGGCTGTGGATCGCGGGCACGCCGTTGCCCGGGGCAACGCTCGGAGTCGGCGTGCCGGACTTCCCCGTCGCCGGGGTCGTCCGGTTCAACTAGAGGGGGGAACGGATGGTGAGGTTCGCGTGAACGACATGTGGAGACCGCAGGTCGGAGCGCCGATGCTCAACGACCCGGCGGTGCTGCTGCACCTGAACTACTGGCGCAAGCGCAAGCTGGTGCAGCCGGTCGTCGTGTGCCTCGTGCTGGCGGTGCTGATGTTCGTGCTGCATCGCGGCTTCAGCATGCTGGGAGTGGTGTTGCTGGGCCTCGCCGCGGTGTCGGTGACCGCCTTCGTCCAGTTCCGCTCAAGGGTCGGCTGGTGGCTCCCGGCGGCCGAGTCGGTGCTGGACGGCGCGCCGCCGGTGCGGGTGAGAAGCCAGGTCGTCGGCGGCGCGGGGGCGTGGACGTTGCTGTCCGTCGACGGCGGGCGGCTGTACCTGCGGGTGACGAACACGGAGCGGGCGGTTCGGCAGTTCGCGGCTCGGCAGCGTGAGGTGTCGCTGATCGGCCCGAACGCGGACGGCGTCGCGGCCGTGATGCTCGACAGCCTGCCCGTCCCGCTGCCGGCGAAGGTCGTGCCGGCGCCGCCGAATCCGCAGCCCGTGCCGGTGACGGACGAGGACCTGTCACGCTGGGCCGCGGCCAACACGGCTCGGGCCGTGTACCTGGGCCTCGCCGTCGTCGGGCTGTGCGGCGCCAGTGTGGTGTTCGACCTGTTGCTGACCATCGACGGCTGGCTCCCGGCGACCATCGGGTTCGTCTTCGTGCTGGTCGTCGCGCTCGTCGCGAGCTTCTTCCGGCGCGGTGACCAGCACCGCATGGTCAAGCTGCTGCGCAACGGCCCGTGGCAGGCGTATCCGGTGCAGCTGCTGTCGTGGACGGGCAATCCCGCGCTGGTCGGGCGGCTGCGGCTGGCGCTGACCCTGCCGGACGGTAGCCAGTTGCCGGTCAGCGCCCGGTTCGGGCCGGCGTGGCTGGTGGCCAACATCGCGGCCACGGGCACGCTGTGGGTGGCCGGCAACCCGAAGCACGGCCAGGCAGCCGCCGTGGGGCTGCCCGGCCACCCGCACGTCGCGGCCGTGCGCTTCCAGGAGCTTCAGGCCCGCTGACGGCGAGCCCAGGTCCAGGCGTACGCGTCGTCCTCGCACGCCTGGGCCGCCTCGCCGAGCTCCAGCGGCCGGAACGTGTCCACCATCACAGCGGTCTCGTCGAAGAACTCCGCGCCGAGCGACGCCTCCACCGCGCCCGGCTGCGGGCCGTGCGTGCAGCCGGAGGGGTGCAGCGACAGGGAACCGATGCCGATGCCGGAACCCTTGCGGGCCTCGTAGTTGCCGCCGACGTAGAACATCAGCTCGTCGGAGTCGACGTTGGCGTGGTTGTACGGCACGGGGACGGACAGCGGGTGGTAGTCCACCTTGCGCGGGCAGAACGAGCAGACCACGAAGTTGGGCCCCTCGAACGTCTGGTGCACGGGCGGCGGCTGGTGCAGCCGGCCGGTGATCGGCTCGAAGTCCCGGATGTTGAACGCCCACGGGTACAGGCAGCCGTCCCAGCCGACCACGTCGAACGGGTGGTTGGCGTAGGTGAACCGGGTCAGCCCGGCCCGGTGCCGGACCAGCACGTCCACGTCCTCGCCGTCGGCCAGCAGCGGCTCCGCCGGGCCGCGCACGTCCCGCTCGCAGTACGGGGAGTGCTCCAGGAACTGGCCCTTGGCCGACAGGTAGCGCTTGGGCGGGCCGATGTGGCCGGTCGCCTCCAGCACGAGGATGCGCATCGGCTCGCCGGCGGTTGGCACCACCCGATAGGTGCAAGAGGTGGGGATGACGACGTAGTCGCCGTCACCGACAGGCAGCGCCCCGTAGATCGTCTCCACCACGCCGGAACCGGTCTGCACGTAGAGCAGCTCGTCGCCGGTGGCGTTGCGGTACAGCGGGCTCGGGGCCGTCGCCGCGACGAAGTTGATCACCACGTCGGAGTTGCCGAACAGCACCCGCCTGCCGGTGACCGCGTCGGCGTCCTCCCAGGTCAGGTCGGGTGTCTTGAAGTGGCGGGGTTTCAACGGCAGGTTCGGTTTCGTGCCGCAGCGACGATCTTCGACGGTCTGCGCGTCGACGATCGCGGTGGGCAGGTGGCGGTGGTAGAGCAGCGCCGAATCGGAGGAGAAACCCTCCACGCCCATGAGCTCCTCGGCGTACAGACCGCCGTCCGGCGTGCGGAACTGGGTGTGCCGCTTGCGGGGGATCTCCCCGACCTGTCGGTAGTAAGGCATTGGGCTCTCCGAGGTGTCCGATAGTCGGACATCTTTGTTCAGCTGCCGTGACACCGCTAGCGTGTCACCCGTGTCAAGCGCTGTAGAACTCCGTGCGCCCGGTCCACGAGGCACGCCGCCGCTGCTCGCGAGGCTCGTCGACGACGCGGCGCTGTTCCCGCCGGGCAACGCGACGATGGCCGACGCGGTCCGTGGGCACCTCGACGGGCGCTCCGGCGAATGGGCCGGTGTGCTGGGCCTTTTCCTGTGCCCGGCGTCCCGCCTGCCGGAACTGATCACCGAGTTGATCAAGGCGAAGCCGGTCAAGCCGGTGGCCATCTCGCTGGTCATCGACACCGGTCTCGGCGGTGTGCCGAAGGCCGTCTCCATCGTGGAGTCGCGCAGCGAGCTGCTGTCGCTGCGGATGGTGGAGATGCCGGCCCCGTCCGACGTCGACGAGGTGTGGCTGGAGCGGGTGTCGGAGTTCGTGCCCGAGGACGTGATCCGCGTCGTCGAGCCGCGCCGGGGCGGCGCGGAATGGCTGGACGGCGTCGCTCGGGTCATCGAGCACGGCAGTTGGCCGAAGCTGCGCTGCGGCGGCCTGAGCCACGAGGCGTTCCCCAGCGTGGACCAGGTGGCGGACTTCCTGTCCGTGGTCTCCGGCGGCGGCGTGTCCTTCAAGGCCACGGCCGGCCTGCACAACGCGGTCCGGCACACCTCCGAGGAGACCGGCTTCACCCACCACGGCTTCCTCAACCTGCTGGTGGCCACCGCGCGCTCGCTGTCCGGCAAGGACGTGCGCGAGGCGCTGGCCGAGACCGACGGGGAGAAGCTGGCCGAGGAGGCCAAGGCGCTGTCCGACCCGGCCGCGCACGCGGTCCGCGGCGTGTTCGCGTCCTACGGGTCGTGCTCACTGACGGATCCGGTGACCGACTTGGAGAAGCTGGGGCTGCTGTGACCTGGATCGACGACCCGGAGTTCACCGGGGACCACCCGTTCGGGCCGCAGACGCTGCCGTACGGAGTGATCGACGAGGGCGTCGCGGTCCGGGTCGGTGGTCAGGCGCTGCCGCTGCGGCCGATCGCGTCGTCATTCGGCGAGCGGCTGGCGGAGCTGGTGTCGGCCGACAGCCTCGACCCGTTGCTGGCCGCAGATCGGCCGCTGTGGAGCGAACTGCGGGCCCGGCTCCTCGAGCTCGTCACGGCCACCAGGGCGCCGCAGGGGGCCGTTCTGGCGCCGCTGTCGACGGCCCGGCTGCCGTTCACCGTCGGCGACTACGTGGACTTCTACTCGTCCCGGCACCACGCGGAGAACGTCGGCAAGATCTTCCGGCCCGACGGGGCGGCGCTGCTGCCGAACTGGACGCACCTGCCGGTCGGCTACCACGGCCGCGCCGGCACCGTGATGGTGTCCGGCACGGACGTGGTGCGGCCCAAGGGCCAGCGCAAGGGCGAGCGCGGCCCCGCGTTCGGGCCGAGCGTGCGGCTGGACATCGAGGCCGAGGTCGGCTTCGTCTGCGGCGGCCCGGTCGCCCGCGAGGTCCACACGTCCGCGGCCGCCGACCACGTCTTCGGCGTCGTGCTGGTCAACGACTGGTCGGCGCGGGACATCCAGGCGTGGGAGTACCAGCCGCTCGGGCCGTTCCTGGCCAAGTCGTTCGCCACGTCGGTGAGCGCCTGGATCACGCCGCTGGAGGCGCTGTCCCGGGCCCGGGTCGCGCCGCCAGCGCCGCCCAACCCGCTGTTGCCGTACCTCGTCGAGGACGTCGACTGGGGGCTGGACCTGGCGCTGCGGGTGTCGTGGAACGACACCGTCGTCACCACCCCGCCGTTCGCGAGCATGTCGTGGACGTTCGCGCAGCAGCTGGCGCACATGACCGTGAACGGCGCGACCGTGCGGCCCGGCGACCTGTTCGCCTCCGGCACCGTGTCCGGGCCGGACAAGTTCCAGCGCGGCAGCTTCCTGGAGCTCAGCTGGGGCGGCAAGGAGCCGGTCGAGCTCTCCGACGGCAGTTCGCGGACGTTCCTGGAGGACGGCGACACCGTTGTGATCACGGCGACCGCGCCCGGCGAGGACGGCACCGTGGTCGGCATCTCCGAGGTGGCCGGCACCGTGAGGCCGGCGGTCTGAGATGGTCGAGCCGGCCACCCGTGAGAGTTCGCTGACGCTGGAGCGGGGCCTCGCCCTGCTCCAGGCCGTCGCGGACTCGGACACGGGTGCGCCGAGCATCAGCGACCTGGCGACCGCCATCGGCGCCTCCCGGGCGGCCGTCTACCGGCTGCTGGTGCCGTTGCAGGCCCGCGGTCTCGTGCTGCGTGACGGGTCCAAGGTGCGGCTGGGGCTCGGTGTGCTGCAGCTGGCCGCCAAGGTCGTGCCGCAGCTCCGCAACGCCGCAACGCCGCCCCTTCGCGAGCTTGCCGAGGGGGTCGGGGCCACCGCCCACCTCACCGTCGCCGAGGGGCACGAGGCGCAGGCGGTTGCCGTCATCGAGCCGTCGTGGACGACGTATCACGTGGCCTACCGGGTGGGCACGAGGCACCCGGTCAGCCGTGGCGCCGGCGGCAAGGCCATGTCCCTGCCGCCGGGCGGCCCCGAGTGGGTCGACAGCACCGGCGAGCTGCAGCCCGGCGCCTACGGCGTCGCCGCCCCCGTGCGGGGCGTGCCGGGGCTGCGGGCCAGCGTCGGCGTCATCTCCATGGAGCCCCTCGACCAGAGCGTCGTCGGCCCGCTCGTGGTCGCCGCCGCGGCGGCCGTCGCCCAGGCGTTGAGCTGACCGTCAGCCGACGATCGTCTGGTACAGGGCGAACGCGGCGAAGGCGGCGAAGACGAAGCCGGCGATGCGCTGGATCAGCTGCGGGCGGACGCGGGCGCGGATCTTGCGGCCGACGAGCACCGCGACCCCGGCGACGGCGACGAGGGCGAGCCACGCCCCGAGGCCGACGGCGAAGGGGTGGCCGTAGTGGGCGGTGAGGCCGGCGGTGGCCAGCTGCGAGGCGTCGCCCCATTCGGCGGCGAACAGCACACCGAACGAGGTGAGGGCGGCCCGGCGGAAGGACACCTCGTCGGGGCCGGAGCGGGCGGCGTCCTGCTCGCTGTCCTCCTCGGCGCCGAAGCCCTCGCGCAGCAGCATGACGGCGCCGACGGCGAACAGCACGGTGACGACGCCGGTGGTGACCCGTTCGGGCAGCAGCGTCAGCACGCTGCCGAAGGACACGGCGATCACGCACTGCACCAGGAACGCCACGCACACGCCGACGAACACGGGCCAGGCCCGGTAGCGCGTGGTGAGCACGAGGGTGGCGACGAGCGTCTTGTCCGGCAGCTCCACCGCGAGCACCACGGCGAAGGCGGTCAACAGCACCAGAAACGTTGCGGCCACAGGGGTCCGATCCCTCCCACGTGTGGCCCGGACGGGGAGACGCGCGACCCCGACCGGGCGCGAAGTCACCCGGCCGGAGGTCTCGTTCGCCCGCGTCAAGCGGGTGAGGCACCGGATTCCGATGGCGGAACCAGTATGTCGATGGCCTCGCCGGGCCGCCGAGATGAAGGGCGGACCCCGGGAACTACTCCCCTCAGGCAGCTCTCATTGTAGCGTGCGCATGCGTTCGGGGGCCGCGAGCCGCGTCACAGGGTCCCTGCCCACCCAGGACCAAGGTCCCGTGCGGTCGGGACGCCGGGACCTGAGCGGGGACCCCCGCCCGGTGGCAGTGTTTCCAGCGTGGACGTACTCGATGTGGCCAGGTGGCAGTTCGCGATCACCACCGTCTACCACTTCCTGATGGTGCCGTTGACCATCGGGCTGTCCATTGTGGTCGCCGTGATGCAGACGGCCTGGGTGCGCACGGGGAAGGCGCACTACCTGGCGATGACCAAGTTCTGGGGCAAGCTGATGTTGGTCAACTTCGCCATGGGCGTGGTGACCGGCATCGTCCAGGAGTTCCAGTTCGGCATGACCTGGTCGGCCTACTCCCGCTTCGTCGGCGACGTCTTCGGCGCGCCGCTGGCGATGGAGGGCATCGTCGCCTTCATGGTCGAGTCGACCTTCCTGGGCCTGTGGATCTTCGGCTGGGAGCGGCTGCCCAAGCGGGTGCACCTGGCCTGCCTGTGGGCGGCGTCGCTGGCCTCGACGGCGTCGGCGTACTTCATCCTGTCCGCGAACTCGTGGATGCAGCACCCGGTCGGCATCGAGCTGGTGGACGGCAGGCCCCGGCTCACCTCGATCTGGGCGGTGCTCACCAATAACACGGCGATCGCGGCGTTCACGCACACCGTCTCGGGCGGCTTCGCCGTCGCCGGCACGTTCCTGGTCGGCATCTCGGCCTGGCACCTGTGGAAGAAGCACAAGCTGTCCGCTGTGGACGATCCGGACCGCAAGGTGTGGTCGGCCTCGCTCAGGCTGGGCGCCTGGATCGGCATGGTCGCGTTCGCCGCGGTCGCGCTCACCGGCGACACCCAGGGCAAGCTGATGTTCCAGCAGCAGCCGATGAAGATGGCCGCGGCGGAGGCGCTGTGCCACACCGAGGCGCCGGCCAGCTTCTCGATCTTCGCCTACGGCGACGTGTCCCGGCCGGACTGCGAGAACGTCAAGAGCATCACCGTGCCGGCGCTGCTGTCCTTCCTGGCCCACAACGACTTCTCCACCGAGGTCAAGGGCGTGCAGGACCTGACCACGCTCTACGAGCAGAAGTACGGGCACAACTACCCGGTCGACCCCAGCCTGGGCGCGTTGTCCGGCCAGCCGATCGACTACGTGCCCGACCTGCCGGTCACCTACTGGGGCTTCCGCTTCATGATCGGGTTCGGTGCCATCGCGGCCGGGGCGGCGCTGCTCGCGCTCTGGCTGACCAGGCGCGGCCGCGTTCCGCGCACGAAGTGGTTCCCGCGGCTGGCGCTGCTGTCGATCGCGACCCCGTTCCTGGCCAACAGCTTCGGCTGGATCTTCACGGAGATGGGCCGGCAGCCGTTCGTGGTGGTACCCAATCCGACCGGTGTGGACGGTGTCTTCATGTACACCGCGCAGGCGGTGTCGCCGGGCGTGTCCGCCGGCCAGGTGCTGACCTCGCTGATCGCGCTCACCGTGGTGTACGGCGTGCTGGCGGTGGTGGAGGTGTTCCTGCTGGTGCGCTACGCGAAGGCGGGCGTCGCGGGCGTGATGCCGCCGCCGGGCGACGGCGACGCCGACCAGAAGAAGCCCGACGACGACGTGCTCGCGTTCGCGTACTGAGGAGCCTGCCGTGGACCTGCCTACCCTGTGGTTCTGGGTGATCACCGCGCTCTGGACGGGCTACTTCTTCCTGGAGGGCTTCGACTTCGGCGTCGGCATGCTGACCCGCCTGCTGGCCCGGGACAACACCGAGCGCCGGGTGCTGGTGAACACCATCGGCCCGGTCTGGGACGGCAACGAGGTGTGGGTGATCGTCGCCATCGGCGCCACCTTCGCCGCGTTCCCGCCGTGGTACGCCACCATGCTCTCGGCCGAGTACCTGCCGGTGCTGCTCATCCTGCTCGCGCTGATCGGCCGCGGCGTCGCGTTCGAGTACCGCGGCAAGGTGGACAGCGACCGCTGGCGGCACGGCTGGGACCTGGTGATCCTGCTCGGCTCGTGGATTCCGCCGCTGGGCTGGGGCCTGGTCATCACCGGCGTCGCCACCGGGCTGCCGATCGGCAAGGACGGCGTGCTGGAGGGCGGCCTGGGCGCGCTGTTCACCTGGCCGGCGGTGCTGGGCGCGCTGGCGTTGGCCGGATTCAGCCTGGTGCACGGATCGGTGTTCGTGGCGCTCAAGACCGACGGTGAGATCCGCCGGCGGGCGCGTGCGCTGGCGCTGCGCGTCGGGCCGCTCTGCCTGCTGCCGATGGCGGTGCTGATGGTGCTGGTGCAGGTGCGCCAGGGCGGGCTGGTGACGATCGTGATCGCCGCCGTCGGGCTGCTCGCCGGGGCAGGGGCGCTGGTGCGGCTGGCGGCCGGCCGGGAGGGGCAGGCGTTCGCGCTGCTGGGCGTGCTCATCGCGAGCGTGGTGGTGTCGCTGTTCGGCTCGGACTTCCCGACCATCATCGCGTCCACCGTGGACCCGAGCTACTCGCTGACCGTGGCCAACGCCGCGTCCAGCCCGTACACGCTGGGCGTGATCACCTGGGTCGCCGCCTTCGGCACGCCGGCCGTCCTGGTCTACCAGGGCTGGACGTACTGGGTGTTCCGCCGCCGCATCAGCGCCGCGCACATTCCCCCGGTGCACGTGCCGTGAGCCGCCGCGGACCGCTGGGAGATCTGCCGGCGCTGTCGCCGACCACACGCCGCGCGCTGGTGGTGTGCGGCCTGCTCTCGGTGCTCAACGCCGTCGCCGTGGTGGCGCAGGCGTGGGCGCTGTCCTCGGTGCTCGCCTCCGTGGTCACCGGGCACGGCGACCGGCCGTTCGCGCTGCTGGCGGGCGCGGTGGTGGCCCGCTCGGCGCTGGTGTGGGCGCTGGACACGATGTCGGCCCGGGCCGCCGCCGGGGCCAAGGAGGAACTGCGGGCGCGGGCGTTGGACCGGGCCATGGCGCACGGTCCGGAGTGGATTGCCACGCGTGGCCCGGCCGAGCTGACCGTATTGGCCACCAAGGGTTTGGACGCCTTGGACGCGTACTTCACCCGCTACCTGCCGGCGCTGGTGACCGCCGCCGTGGTGCCGCTGCTGGTGGGCCTGGCCGTGTTGTACACGGACGTGCAGTCGGCGGTGCTGATCGCCGTCACGGTGCCGCTGATCCCGTTGTTCGCCATCCTCATCGGCCGCTACACCGAGCAGCGCACGGCGAAGTCGGCGGATGCCACCGCACGGCTGTCCGGGCACCTGCTGGAGCTGGTGCGCGCGCTGCCGGTGCTGACCGCGTTCGGCCGGGCCGAGGCGCAGGCCGAGGCGGTGCGCCGGGTCGGGGAGCAGCACCGCAAGGCCACCGGGGCGACGCTGCGGGTGGCCTTCCTGTCGGCGTTCGCGCTGGAGACCATTGCCACGCTGTCGGTCGCGCTGGTCGCCGTGGACATCGGGCTGCGGCTGGTCGGCGGCACGCTCGGCCTGGCCACCGGGCTGCTCGTGCTGGTGCTGACGCCCGAGTGCTACCTGCCGCTGCGCTCCGCGGGCGCGGCCTTCCACGCCAGCGAGGACGGGCTGGAGGCGGTGCGCCGCGTCGCCGAGATCGAAGCCGTCGACCATCACCGCGGCGAGATCGCCGACGGCGAGATCACCGTTGACCGGCTCTCGGTGGAGCGGCGCGGCCAACTCGCGCCCGACGGGGCCTCGTTCACCGTCCGATCAGGACACATCACCCGGCTGGATTCGCCCAGTGGCGCGGGGAAATCGACGACGCTGGCCGTGCTGCTCGGTTTCGTGCGGCCGACGCGGGGCCGGGTGACGGTCGGCGGTGTCGATCTGTCTACAGTGGATTTGTCGACTTGGCGACGGCAGGTGGCCTGGGTGCCGCAGCGCCCGGCCTTCAGCGCCGAGATCGTCGCGGACGAGCTGGCCCTGGTCGGCGGCGACGTGGCCGGCGTGGCTGCCCGGGTGGGCGCGGCGCACCTGCTGGAGCGCCCGATCGTGGAGCTGTCCACGGGTGAGCGGCAGCGGGTGGCCATCGCCCGCGCGCTGCTGCGCGTGGAACAGGGGGCGCGCTGGCTGCTGCTGGACGAGCCGACCGCGCACCTGGACCCGGCCACCGCCGGCCTGGTCATGACGGCCGTCGCCGACGCCGCCGACAAGGGCGTGGGCGTGCTGCTGGCCACGCACCGGATCGCCGCGCCGGAGGACGCCGCCGTGGTCGCCGGCACGGTCGCGAACGCCACCAAGGCGGCCTTGGCACCGCCCAAGGCACGCATCGCCGACCTGGTGAACCGCCGGTCCATGATCGGCGTCCTGCTCGGTGTGCTGGCCGTGGGCAGTGGTATCGCGCTGACCGCCACCGCAGCCTGGCTGATCGCCCGCGCGTCCCAGCAACCGCCGGAGGCCGCGCTCGCGGTCGCCGTGGTCGCGGTGCGGGCCTTCGGCCTGGGCAAGGGGGCGCTGCGCTACGTGGAGCGCCTGGTGACCCACGACGCCGCGTTCCGGCTCGGCGGCAGCCTGCGCGGGCAGCTGTGGGCGGCCCTGGTCCGCATCGGCCCGGCCCGCACCACCGCACTGCGCCGCACCGACGGCGTGCAGCGGCTGGTCGACGACACCGACACCGTGCGGGACCTGGTGCCCCGCGTGCTGGTTCCGCCGCTGGTCGGCCTGCTCATCGCCGTCGGCGCGGTCGCCCTGGAGACGGCCGTGCTGCCCGCCGCCGGCGCGGTGCTGGCGGTCGCGCTGCTCGTCGCCGGCGTCGGTGGGCCGGCCGTGGCCCTGCTCGTGGAGCGGCGGGCGACTTCGGCGTTGGCCGCCGGCCGGCGAGATGTCGCCGCCAAGGTGCTCACCCTGTTCGACGCCGCGCCCGACCTGATCGCCTTCGGCGCGGTCCGCCGCCGACGCGCCGAACTCGCCGCCGCGGACGCCGAGCTGGCCGCCACCGCCCGCCGGCAGGCGCTCGGCGCGGGCGCGGCAAACGCTCTCGTCACCGGCTCGATCGGTGTGGCGACCCTGATCTGCGCCTGGCTGGCCGCCTCGGCCACCGGGCTCGACCCGGTGCTGGTGCCGTTGTTGGCACTGGTGCCGTTGGCCACGACCGAGGCGGTCGCGGCCATCCCCCCGGCAGCTCAGCAGTGGGGTGCCCTGAGGTCCGCCCATCAGCGGGTCACTGAGCTGACCGGGACTTGCGGGGAGGGGGGCTCGACTCGTCGGGAGAGCCCTTCTCCCCGCAACACCAGCACGGAGCGGGAAGTTCGTCCGGCCGGAGTGGACGGGCGAAAGCCGGGGGCGGAGTACGGAATCCACCTGGCCGGCGTGGACGTGCGCTGGCCTGGGGCCGAGCGGCCGGCGCTGCGCGGCGTCGACCTGGACGTGCCGGCCGGCAGTCACGTCGCCGTGGTCGGGCCGTCCGGCGCTGGCAAGTCCACGCTGATGGCGCTGCTGCTGGGTTTCCTCACCCCCGAGCGCGGCGTGGCCGAGGTGCCGGACATCGTGTCGTGGTGCCCGCAGGAGCCCCAGCTGGTGTCCACGACCGTGCGGGAGAACCTGCGGCTGGGCGATCCCGAGGCCGACGACGACCGACTGCGCGAAGCGCTGCGCGACGCCCAGCTCGACGCCTGGACCGACCGGCTGGACGTGGTCGTCGGCACCGGCGGCGCGGCGGTGTCCGGCGGTGAGGCGCAGCGGCTGGCCATGGCCCGTGCCCTGCTGCGCGCCGACCACGCCGGCCTGGTGCTGCTGGACGAGCCGACCGCGCACCTGGACGAGCCGACCGCGGATGCGTTGCGGCAGCGGCTGCGGACCCGGCTGGCCGGCCGTACCGTCGTGCACGTCACCCACCGACTCGACGAGGCGGCCGAGGCCGACCTGCTGATCGAGGTGAGCGACGGCACGATCCGGCTGCGCCAGCGAGAGGCGGTCTAGGCTCGAATGCGAATCATGGATCCCGCACTCGCCAGCCGCACCCTCCAGGTCGCCACCGAGATCACCAACGCCGCACTGTCCGGGGAGGACCCCGACGCCGTGCTGCCGCTGGTGGTTCGGGGCGCGGCCGACCTTGCCGGCGCCCACCTGTGCCTGGTCGGCGTGCGCGGCGAGGACGACAAGCTGACCGTGGAGGCGGCGTACGGCGGCGTCGACCCCGTCGGCACCGTGCTGTCCTCGCGCTCGGTCGCCGCTCGGGTGGCCCGCGGCGGCGAGCCGGTGATGGTCAACGACTTCACCTCCGACCCCAGCACCGCCCCGTTCGTGCCGCCGATCCTGCGGCTGTACGGGCCGTTCGCGGTGGTGCCGTTCGGCACCAGCGAGCGGCGGCTCGGCGCGCTGGCCGTGTACCGGCGGCGCGGGCACGAGCCGTTCGGGCCGGCCACCGTCGACGTGCTCAACTCGTTCGCCGCCCAGGCCGGGTTGGCGCTCGTGCTGGCCGAGGGCGCGACCGCGCGCGAGCGGGTCGCCGTCTACCAGGAGCGCGAGCGCATCGCCCGCGACCTGCACGACGTGATCATCCAGCGGCTCTACGGCGCCGGCGTGCAACTGGACCTGCTCAGCCGGCAGCTGGGCAACAAGCTCTCGCCGACCGAGGGCAAACGCCTGGCCGACGCCGTCGACCAGCTCGACCAGACCATCGCCGAGGTGCGCGCCACCGTCCGGTCGCTGCGCAACACCGACCCGCTCTACCCGTCGCCGGCGCTGCTGGAGACCGCCCGCGCCGAGGTCGCCACGGCCGGCGAGTTGCTCGGGTTCGCGCCGTCGTTCGAGATCCATGGCGACTTCACCGACGTGCCCCCCACGGTCGCCGACCATGCCCGCGCCGCGCTGCGGGAGGCGCTGTCCAACGTCGTGCGGCATTCCGGGGCTAACGCCGTCACGGTGTCGCTGTGCCGGGACGACAAGGGCCTGCGGCTCAAGGTCGTGGACAACGGCTGCGGCATCCCGCCCGGCGTCGCCCGCCGAGGGCTGTTGCACCTGGAGGAACGCGCCGAGGCCGCCGGCGGCACCTGCGTGGTGGAATCCAGCGCGCGGACGGGGACGTCGGTGCGCTGGGAAGTGCCGTTGTAGCCGGACTGGGCGGGCGCTGTTGGGCCGCTCTAGTCCCTAGACCTCTTCGCCACCCAGGCCGCCGCCTGGGTCCGGCGCTCCATGCCCAGCTTGGCCAGCACCGCCGTCACGTAGTTCTTGACCGTCTTCTCGGCCAGGAACAGCCGTTCCGCGATCTGGCGGTTGGTCAGGCCGTCGCCGATGAGCGTGAGGACCTTGCGCTCCTGCTCGGTCAGCGCCGCCAGCTCGTCGGTCGGCACCGGGCGGCGCATGCGCTCCAGCACGTGAGCGGTCGTCACGGGATCGAGCAGCGACCGGCCGGCAGCGACCTCACGGACGGCCTGCACCAGGTCCTGGCCGCGGACCTGCTTGAGCAGATAGCCGGACGCGCCGGCGAGGATGGCGTTGACCAGGGCCTCTTCGTCGTCGAACGCGGTCAGCACCAGGCAGCGGGGACCGTCGGTGAGCGCCCGCAGGTCCCGGCACAGCGTGACGCCGTCGCCGTCGGGCAGGCGCATGTCGACCACCGCCACGTCCGGACGGCGGGCCTGGGCCAGCACGAGGGCCTCGCCGACGCCGCCGGCCTCGGCGACCACCTCGATGTCGGCCTCGCTGTCGAGCAGGTCCCGCAGGCCGCGCCGGACGATCTCGTGGTCGTCGACGAGCAACACGCTGACCGTCACCCACACAAGGTAGCCCGAAGGCCGATTCCGTGTGACACCGTTGACGGGTGGCCGAGAACACGCTGCGGATCAAGCCCGTCGTGAACACGGACCGGCCGGCGCTGGGCCGGTTCATCGCCAGCCGCTGGGGAGCAGCCACCGCCGTCGCGCACGGCACCGTGTTCCGGCCGGCCGAGCTGCCGGGCTTGGTCGCGGTGCGGGACGGCCGGCTCGCCGGCCTGCTCACCTACGACGTCAGCGGCGACGCGCTGGAGATCGTCACCATCGACGCCGTGACGCCCAACGGGGGCGTCGGCTCGGCGCTGGTCACCGCCGTCGCCGACGAGGCGCGGCGGCGGCAGGTGCGCAGGCTGGTCGTCACCACCACCAACGACAACCTGGACGCGCTGCGCTTCTACCAGCGCCGGGACTTCCGCCTGATCGCCGTGCGACCGGGCGCGGCCGACGAGGCGCGGCGGCTCAAGCCGCAGATCCCCGAGATCGGCCACTACGACATCCCGCTGCACGACGAGCTCGAACTGGCCCGGGAACTGGGCAGTCAACAGACCTAGCTGCCCGTCGGCAGCTCGCTGAAGACCTCGTCCCACGCGGCCGCCACCTGCCGGGCGCAGGTCTGCGGCTCCACCTCGCCCACACCGGTGCCGAGGCCGGGCATGGCGATCGTGCGGACGGCCTCGCGCACCGGGACACCGGTCTCCAGCCGGGCGTGCAGCCACAGCCGGAACACCGCGCGGGCGGCCAGGAACGGGTTCACGGTGTCGGCCGGCAGCTGCTCGCCGGGCTCACGCATGGTGGGTGCGCTGATCATCCATTCGGGCGCGGCTTCACCCGTTGGCACGATGATGGCCTCACCCACGGGAAGTTCGCCGCCGTGGTAGGCGAGCACACCGCTGCGGACGTTCTGCTCCACCTCGGGGAAGGCCCGGGAGTAGAGCGCGTCGATGCCGCCGCGCATCCAGCCGAACGAGTTCGCCGGGCTGACCACGGCCTGCGCCTCGATGTCCAGCACGGATCCGGGATGCACGCGGATGCCGGGGCGGTTCTCGGCGACGGTCAGCCACGCCCGCGCCAGGGGCGCCTCCACGGCGCAGAGCACGAGTTCGAGCGGCGGAGTGGCCAGGTCGCCCTCCGGGTCGTCGGTCACAGCCCAAGCATTGCAGGCGACCGACACGCCGCGTAACTGGGGAGGCCACCGTCCGAGTGGGTGATATATGCCTCAACGCCAACGGCTCGCCAGCGCGTCGTAGGGTGTCGCCGTGGCGCGCATCGGCTATTTCGGACCGCAGGGAACGTTCACCGAGCAGGCCGTGCGCCGGCTGGCCGATCCCGAATCCGACGAGTTCGTCCCGTTCGGCACCATTCCGGCGGTCGTCGCCGCCGTGCGCGCGGGCGAGGTCGAGCGGGGCTGCGTGCCGGTGGAGAACTCGGTCGAGGGCGCGGTGCCGGCGACCATGGACGCGCTGGCGCTGGGCGAGCCCGTCGTGGCCGTCGCCGAGCACGTGCTCCAGGTGCAGTTCACCCTGCTGGCGCGGCCCGGCACGGGGCTGGACGAGATCCGCACCGTGGCCAGCCACCCGCACGCGCTGGCCCAGGTCCGGGAGTGGCTGGAGACCAACCTGCCCAAGGCCACCGCCATCGCCACCGGCTCCACCGCCGCCGCGGCCAAGGAGGTGCTGGCCGGGGCGTTCGACGCCGCCGTGAGCGCGCCGGTGGCCGCGCTGCACTATCCGCTCACCGAGCTGGTCACGGGGCTCGGCGACGTGAAGGACGCGAAGACCCGGTTCCTGCTGCTGGCCAAGCCCGGCAACGTGCCGGCGCCCACCGGCGCGGACCGCACCTCGCTGGTCGCCGTCACGCCGAACGAGGTCGGCGCGCTGTCCGACGTGCTGCACGAGCTGGCGCTGCGGAAGATCAACCTGACCCGCCTGGAGGCGCGGCCCACCCGGGAGCTGTTCGGCACCTACCGCTTCTACCTCGACGTCGAGGGGCACGTGGCCGAGCAGCGCATCGGCGATGCCCTGGCCGCGCTGCACCGGCGCTGCATCGAGGTGCGGTTCCTCGGGTCGTATCCGCGCACGGACAAGGAGCCGACGGTCGTCGGCAGCCCCACCACCGACGCGGACTTCGAGGCCGCCGGCGAGTGGCTGGCCGCCATCCGGCGCGGGGAGAGCGCGTGACCGCCCTGCGGTTGGTGCTCGTCCGGCATGGCCAGACCCCGTCCAACGTCGTCAACTCGCTTGACTCCCGCCCGCCCGGGCCGCCGCTGACCGACCTCGGCCGCCAGCAGGCCGCCGCCGTCGCCGACGCGCTCGCCGCCCTGCCGGTCGTCGCCGTCTACGCCAGCGTGGCCGTCCGGGCCCAGCAGACCGCCGCCCCCATCGCCGCCGCCCACGGCCTGGACGTTCAGGTCGTCGAGGGCGTGCACGAGGCCTTCGTCGGCGACCTCGAGTGCCGCAACGACCCCGACGCCATGGCCGCCTTCTTCGCCGTGTTCCACCGCTGGACCCGCTCCGCCGAGCTCGACGTGCCGATGCCCGGCGGCGAGTCCGCCCAGCAGGTCCTCGACCGGTTCCTGCCCGTCGTCGCCGGCATTCGGTCCCGTCACGAGGACGGCGTTGTCGTGCTCGTCAGCCACGGCGCCGCCATCCGCATCTCCTCGTTCGCCCTTTCCCCGAACGTCGACGCCGAACTGGCCGACCAGCACCTGCTGCACAACGGCGGCCGGGTTGTCCTGGAGGCCGACGACTCGTCGCCCACCGGCTGGCGCTGCCTGGAATGGGCCGGCGCCACGGTGAACTGACTAGCCCCAGCCGAGGTCGTGCAGGGTGTTGTCGTCGATGCCGAAGTGGTGGGCGATCTCGTGCACCACGGTCACCGCGATCTCGTCGACGACGTCGTCCTCGGTCTCGCAGATGTCCAGGATCGCCTGCCGGTAGATGAAGATCTGGTCCGGCAGGGCGAATCCGTAATGACTGGTCCGCTCGGTCAGGGCGATGCCGTGGTACAGCCCGAGCAGGGACGGCTCCTCGGGATTGCGGTCCTCGACCAGGATCACCACGTTGTCCATGGCCTCGGCCAGCCGCGGCGGGACGAGGTCCAGTGCGTCGCCGACCAGCTCGTCGAAGCGGCGGTCGGTCATGGTGAACGCCATCAGCCGCCGGCCGGGGGAGCGCTGGTCGACGTGGCGGCCGCGCCGCCGCCGACGCCCTTGACCGAGTTGGTGATGCTCTGCAGCCCGCTGCCGTCCTCGAGCTTCTGGCCGATCTTGCAGTTGACCTTGGTCGAGCCCAGGTTCCAGCTCTCCTGCTTGATGTTGTCCCAGGTCAGCCCAAGCTTGTTCTTGCTGAGGTCGAAGCCGCCGGTGTAGTCGTTGGCCGCCTTCACGCAGCGCTCGGACAGCGCGGTCTGCTGCTTGTCCTCGGCCGGGAAGCCGTCCGGGAACTGAGACTTCAGGTCGACGATGCCGACGATCTCGTACGCGTGCTCGGAGGTGCAGGGCACGGGGTCGCTGACGGCCTTGTCCTTGATGCCCAGGCACGTCCCGACGGGGTAGATCGCCGACTGGTCGGCGGTCCTGGCCGAGCCGGTGGTGGGCTGCAGGCCCCCGGCGGGCCCGGCGGCCTGCACTCCGCAGCGAATGGTGCGGGCGCCCCCGGACCACTGCTGGGCGGTGGGGTTGAGGGCGTTGGCGGTGTACTTGCCGTTCGGGTCGAGCTTGCCGTTCATGTACTTGGACACGACCGGCCCGCAGTTGTCCTGGGCGATCTTCTGCCACAGGGTCGCGTCCGGGAACGGCGCGCCGCTCGGGTACTTCGACGTCAGGTCGACGGTGCCGGCGATCTCGAACAGGTGCTTGGCGGAGCAGTCCACCTTCGTGATGTCGGCGCTGCCGGCCGGCCAGGTCAGGCAACTCCCGTCGGGCGCGTCGAACGCCACGTTCGGGTCGTCGGCCGCGGCGGTCGCCGACAGGCCCTTGACCGGCCACGAGAACAGCGTGCTCGACGTCAGCACGACCAGGGCGCCCAGGACGGCGCCCACCATCAGCAGCCGGGTCTGGCCGGTCCGCCGTTTCGGATGAAACCACTCAGCGATTTCAGGCATCACAACCATGATGCCCGTGCGGACCGGCGGGCCGGGAGTAGGTACCGTGCACAGCAGGAGGGCGACCATGGCGGACGAAGAGCAGCCCGACGCGGCTGAGCAGCCGAAACAGGGGCGAATGCGGTTCCAGGACGGCTCGACCACGCCGCGTGAGCCCACGCTCGCGGAGCGCAGGGCGCGGGAGCGGGCGGCCGAGGAGGAGCGCGAGCGCGAAGAGGCCGAGCAGGCCGCCCTCGAGCGCAAGAAGAAGATCCGCAAGCGGGTGATGATCGGCGGCGGCGTCACGGTCGGCCTCGTCGGCATCGTGGCGGCCGCGTACGCGCTGTCCACCCCGTCGGAGACGGTCACCGCGCGCTGCACCGACGACAGCGGCGTGGTCGTCGACGACCAGTACTGCGACACGAACTCCGCCTACTTCGCCAGCAACGGCGGCTACTACAACTCGGGCGGCGGGTTCTTCATCTTCCCCGGCGGCCGGCAGTACCACTACTACTACGGCGGCTCCGGCGGCATCGGACAGCGGGCGGTCGGCGGCACGACCACCGCCCCGAGCGGCAACGCCACGGTGAAGACCGCCAGCGGCTCGACCATCTCGCGTGGCGGGTTCGGCGTGAAGAGCGGCAGCAGCGGGAGCAGCAGCGGCGGCGACAGCGGGTCGTCCAGCCACGGGAGCTCGGGCAAGAGCGGGGGCAGCTGAGCGGTGCGGCGGGAAACCTCACAGCCACGGGCGAACTGGCAGCAGACCGTGGCGGAGCAGGGTCTTGTGTTCGGCTCGCCGTCGGCCGGCGCGAACGGCGCGCAGCGGCCCTACTGGGACGAGTCGGCGCACTACGTCTTCGAGATGGACGAGATCCTGTCCCTCGAAGCTGACGTGGAGTTGCTGCACTCGATGTGCCTGGCCGCCGTGGACACGGTGGTGACGACCGAGCGGTACCGGGACTTCGCGCTGCCGGAATGGCTGTGGCCGGCCATCGCGGAGTCCTGGAAGCGCCGCGACCCGCACGTCTACGGCCGCTTCGACCTGCGCTACGACGCCACCGGCCCGGCCAAGCTGCTGGAGTACAACGCGGACACGCCGACCTCGCTGGTGGAGGCGTCGATCATCCAGTGGAACTGGAAGACCGACCTGCACCCGGACGACGACCAGTGGAACTCGATCCACGAGAAGCTGGTGGAGCGCTGGGGCGAGATCAAGGACCTGCTGCCGTCCAACGAGCTGCACTTCACCTGGTCCGGCGGCGACACCACGGGCGAGGACCACGTGACCGTGGCCTACCTGCAGGAGACCGCGGCCGAGGCCGGGCTGGACACCGTCGGCCTGGCCATCGAGGACATCGGCTGGGACCGGCTGCTCAAGCGGTTCGTCGACCTCGAAGAGGCGCCGATGAGCACCGTGGTGAAGCTCTACCCGTGGGAGTGGGTGACCGAGGAGGAGTTCGGCCGCTACGCCGTCGAGTCGCTGCCGGGCACGCTGTGGGTCGAGCCGCTGTGGAAGATGCTGCTGTCCAACAAGGCGCTGCTGGCGGTGCTGTGGGAGATGTACCCCGGCCACCCCAACCTGCTGCCGGCCTACCTGCACGAGCCGGGCATGCTCACCGAGTACGTGCGCAAGCCGCTGCTGGGCCGGGAAGGCGCCAACGTGCAGATCGTCGCGCCGGGCTACGAGACGCAGACCGGCGGCGTGTACGGCCGTGAGGGCTACGTCTACCAGCTGTTCGATCCGCTGCCCGAGTTCGGCGGCTACCGGCCGGTGCTGGGGGCATGGATCGTCAACGACGCGGCGGCCGGGCTCGGCATCAGGGAAAGTGTCGGACTTGTGACCGACGACGGGGCCGCTTTCGTGCCGCATCGCATCATCGAGTCGTGAATACTGCCTGGCCATGACGATCGCTTCACTCGGTCAGGGCATCGGGGCCATCGCGGCGTACGCGGTGATCGGTTTGGTGCTGATGCTCGCCGGTTTCTACGTCATCGACTGGACCACCCCGGGCAAGCTGTCGCAGCTGGTCCGGGACGGTCGTCCGAACGCGGCCGTGGTGACCGCGTCCGGCCTGTTCAGCCTGGCCTTCATCGTGGTCGTGGCGATCTACTACTCGCCGGCCAAGCTGTCCGACGGGCTGCTCACCTCGCTGGTGTTCGGCCTGGTCGGCATCATCGCCCAGGTGGTGGTGATGCGGATCTTCGAGTTCGCCATGCGGCTGGACATCGGGGCCATGCTGGCGGCCGAGAAGTTCACCCCGGCCAGCATCGTGGTGGCCGCGGCCAATGTGGCGTTGGGGCTGGTGGTGGCGGTCTCCGTCAGCTGAGCGGATATCCGCGAGGGGCCTGACCTGGGTACACGGTAGATTTCTCCGGGTGATTGACCTCAGGACACTGCGAGAGAACCCGGAAGCGGTCCGTGCGTCCCAGCGCGCACGTGGCGAGGACCCGTCGCTGGTGGACGCGCTGCTGTCCGCCGACGAGCGGCGCCGCTCCGCGGTGTCCCGGGCCGACTCGCTGCGGGCCGAGCAGAAGGCGCTGGGCAAGCAGGTCGGCAAGGCCCAGGGCGACGAGCGGGCGGCGCTGCTGGCCAAGGGCAAGGAGCTCGCCGCCGAGGTGAAGGCGGCCGAGGCCGAGCAGTCCGAGGCCGACGCCGCCCTGGTCGACGCGCAGAAGCGGATCCAGAACATCGTCGAGCCGGGCGTGCCCGAGGGCGGCGAGGACGACTACGTGGTGCTCAAGCACGTGGGCACGCCGCGGGAGTTCGACTTCACGCCGCGCGACCACGTGGAGCTGATGGAGTCGCTCGGCGCGCTGGACATGGAGCGCGGCGCGAAGGTCTCCGGCTCGCGCTTCTACTTCCTCACCGGCATCGGCGCCCAGCTGCAGGTCGGCCTGCTCAGCATGGCCGTGCAGCAGGCGGTCGCGGCCGGCTTCACGCCGATGATCACGCCGTCGCTGGTCCGCCCGGAGATCATGGAGGGCACCGGCTTCCTCGGCGCGCACGCCAGCGAGGTGTACCGGCTGCGCGACGACGACCTGTTCCTGGTCGGCACCTCCGAGGTGCCGCTGGCCGGCTACCACGCGGACGAGATCCTGGACCTGTCGGCCGGGCCGCGCCGCTACGCCGGCTGGTCGTCCTGCTACCGGCGGGAGGCCGGCTCGTACGGCAAGGACACCCGCGGCATCATCCGGGTGCACCAGTTCGACAAGGTCGAGATGTTCTCCTACTGCCCGCCCGAGCTGGCCGCCGAGGAGCACCAGCGGCTGCTGGCGTGGGAGGAGGAGATGCTGGCCAAGGTCGAGCTGCCCTACCGGGTGATCGACACCGCCAGCGGCGACCTCGGCGCCTCGGCCGCCCGCAAGTACGACTGCGAGGCGTGGGTGCCGACCCAGCAGACCTACCGTGAGGTGACGTCCACCTCGAACTGCACCACCTTCCAGGCGCGGCGGCTGAACATCCGCTACCGGGACGCGGACGGCAAGCCGCAGACGGTGGCCACGCTCAACGGCACGCTGGCGACGACCCGGTGGATCGTCGCGATCATGGAGAACCACCAGCAGGCCGACGGCTCGGTGCGGGTGCCCGAGGCGTTGCGTCCGTACGTCGGCGGCGTCGAGGTGCTCAAGCCGTAGCCGACGGCGAAACACGTGCGGCCCGTACCTGGTCCCCGAGATCAGGTACGGGCCGCACGTGGTCATCCAGCCCTCAGCGTCGCCTTGTCGCCCCGAACGACGCGCCGCGGAGGTCCCGGTTTCCCCTCGCCCCGGTCTGCATCTCCTACGACGCGAGGGGACGGCGGACCGTTCCGCGTGTCACCCGATCAGGTGACAAGTTTGGGGAGAACCTCGGCGGCGACGTCCTCCAGCACGGCCTCCGCGCCGGCGTAGACGCCGTCGTGCCGGGGCCAGGGCGCGACCACGTCGGTGAAGCCCAGCTCGGCCGCCCGGCCCAGGGTGTCCTCGTACAGCGCCCGGCTGGACAGCACGAACGTCGGGCAGGCATCGGCCTGGAGGTATCGATCCAGCTTGCCGAGACGGCGGTCGGTGGCCGCCAGAGCGTCGTCCATGCGGGCCGACGCCTCCGCGACGGACCGCCACCACTGCTCGACGTCGTCCCGCCTGTCGCCGCCGGTGGTGACCCAGCCGTTGCCGAAGCGGGCGGCCAGCCGCATGGTTCGCGGCCCGTTCGCGGCGACCACGAACGGCACCCGCGGCGACTGCACGCAGCCGGGCGCGGACCGCGCCTCCACCGCCTCGTACCACTCGCCGGCCCACGTGGTCAGCGGCGTGGTCAGCTGCTTGTCGAGCAGCTCCACGAACTCCTCGAACCGACCGGCCCGCTGCCCGGCGGTCAGGGGCTCCCGGCCGAGCACCTCGTTGTCGTAACCACCGAGCCCGCCCGCGCCGACGCCGAGCGTGAGCCGCCCGTCGGAGACGTCGTCCAAAGTGGTCAGCTCCCGGGCGAACGCCACCGGGTGCCGGAAGTTGGGGGAGGCGACCATCATGCCGAGCCGGATCCGCGAGGTGACCATCGCGGCCGCGGTGAGCGTGGGAACTGCCCCGAACCACGGCCCGTCCACCAGCGACCGCCAGCCCAGGTGGTCGTAGGTCCAGGCGTGGTCGAACCCGTACTCCTCGGCCGTCCGCCACTTCGGTTCGGCCACCCACCAGCGGTGTTCGGGGAGGATCACAATGCCAACGCGCACCCTTCGGACAGTAACGGGGCGCATTCGAGCCCGCAGGCAGGGCACGATGATGGGGTGCAGAAGCCCCTACTTGTCGCCTCCGACGTGGACGGCACCTTGCTCACGCCGGGCGAGGACATCAGTCCCCGCACGGCCGCCGTGATCGCCCGCGTGCTGGCCGACGGGGTGCCGTTCGTGCTGGTCACCGGACGTCCGCCGCGCTGGGTGCCGCGGGTGGCCGAGAAGGCGGGCGTGACCGGCTACGCGGTCTGCGCCAACGGCGCGGTGCTCTACGACATCGGCGCCGATCGCGTGATCGGAAAACACGAACTCGACGCGATCGCGCTCCAGGAATATGCACGTGCACTGACAACGGCCATCCCCGGCTGCCGCCTGGCGACCGAGCGGGTCGGCGAGACGGCGATGGACGGCGCCGGCGAGCAGTTCCTGGCCGAGCCCGGCTACACGCACCCGTGGCCCAACCCCGACTCGGCGGCCGCGCCGCGCGGTCAGGTGCTGGGCAAGGCCGCGATCAAGCTGCTGGCCCGGCACCCGGAGATGACCAGCGAGCAGCTGGCCGAGGCGGCGGACGCGGTGCTCGGCGACGAGGTCGCCGTGACGTACTCCAGCAGCGACGGGCTGATCGAGATCGCCACCGCCGGCGTGACCAAGGCGACCGGGTTGGCCGAGGTGGCCGATCGGCTGGGCATCGCGGCGGCGGACGTGGTCGCCTTCGGCGACATGCCCAACGACGTGTCGATGCTGACCTGGGCCGGGCACGGGGTCGCGATGGCCAACGCCCACCCGCAGGCGATGGCCGTCGCCGACGAGGTCACCGGCCCCAACTCCGAGGACGGTGTGGCCCTCGTCCTCGAGCGCTGGTTCTGAGCCGGCCGGCGGCTAGGCTGCGCAGCCGTGCGCGAATCGGATGTGGTGGTCGTCGGCGGCGGAATCGTGGGTCTGGCGACCGCGCACGAGCTGGCGGTCAACCGGGGCCGGTCGGTGACGGTGCTGGAGAAGGAGACCACCTGGGCCGCGCACCAGACCGGGCACAACAGCGGCGTCATCCACGCCGGGCTGTACTACAAGCCGGGCAGCCTCAAGGCCCGGATGTGCGTCGCCGGCAACGCGGCGATGGTGCGGTTCGCCCGTGAGCACGGCATCAAGCACGAAATCGGCGGCAAGCTGGTGGTGGCCATCACGCCGGACGAGCTGCCCCGGCTCCAGGTGCTGGCCGAGCGGGCGGCCGCCAACGGCGTCCCGGCGCGCATGATCAGCGCCGAGCAGGCCCGCGAGTTCGAGCCCGAGGTGGCCTGCGTCCAGGCGCTGCGGGTGGAGAGCACCGGCATCATCGACTACGGCCAGGTCTGCCAGGTCCTCGCCGACCGGCTCGTCGACCACGGCGCGCAGCTGCGCGGGGGAAGCCCGGCGCTGGCGATCCGGGAGTCCTCCAGCGGCGTCGAGGTCGCGACGCCGACCGGTGTGGTGCGGGCCAAGGTGCTGGTCAACTGCGCCGGCCTGCAGGCCGACCGGGTCGCCCGGCTGGCCGGCCGGCGTCCGGCGGCGCGCATCGTGCCGTTCCGCGGCGAGTACTACGAGCTCCGTCCCGAGGCCCGCGACCTGGTGCGGGGCCTGGTCTACCCGGTGCCCGACCCGGCGCTGCCGTTCCTCGGCGTGCACCTCACGCGGATGATCGACGGCAGCGTGCACGCCGGCCCGAACGCCGTGCTCGCGCTGCGCCGCGAGGGCTACCGCTGGCGCGACATCTCGCTCACCGACATCCTCGACACGGCGACGTTCCCCGGCACCTGGCGGCTGGCCCGCAAGTACGCCCGTACCGGCGTGGACGAGGTGCTGCGGTCGCTGTCGCGGGCCCGGTTCGCGGCGAGCCTGGCTCGGCTCGCGCCCCGGATCCGACCCGAGGACATCGTCCGGGCCGGTGCGGGCGTTCGGGCGCAGGCGATGCTGCCGGACGGCTCGCTCGTCGACGACTTCCTGTTCGAGCTGGCCCCGCGCCAGGTGCACGTGCTCAACGCGCCGTCGCCGGCCGCGACCAGCTCGCTGCAGATCGCCGAGCACGTGGCCGACAAGGTGCTGGACCAGCTTCTCTAGGCTGCCGCCATGCGTGTGATGGTCACCGGTGGCGCCGGCTTCATCGGCTCGAACCTCGTGGATCGGCTGCTGTGCGACGGGCACGAGGTGGTGGTCATCGACGACCTTCGCCGTGGCCGCAAGGAAAACCTGGCGAATTCGGCCGCCGAACTGGTCGAGCTGGACGTGACCAGTGCTCAGGTCGACAGCGTGGTGGCCGCGGCCCGGCCCGAGGTGATCTTCCACCTGGCCGCGCAGATCGACGTCCGCCTCAGCGTCTGCCAGCCCCTGGTCGACGCGCAGCAGAACGTGCTCGGCGCGCTCAACGTCGCCGAGGCGGCCCGCCGGCACGGCACACGCAAGATCGTGTTCGCCTCCTCGGGCGGCGCCATCTACGGCGCGCCGGACCGGCTGCCGGTGGCCGAGACGGCGCCGATCGACCCGCGCTCGCCCTACGCGGCGGCGAAGGTGTGCGCCGAGGTCTACCTCGACACCTATCGCCGGTTACATGGCCTGGACTGCACCCACCTCGCGCTGGCCAACGTGTACGGGCCGCGGCAACACCCGTTCGGCGAGGCCGGCGTGGTCGCGGTGTTCGCGGAGCGGCTGCTGGCCGGGCAGCCGACCAAGGTGTTCGGCGACGGCGGCAACACCCGCGACTACGTCTACGTCGACGACGTGGTCGACGCGTTCGTGACGGCGGCGGGCACCGTCGGCAGCGGCCGCCGCTACAACATCGGCACCGGCATCCAGACCTCCGACCTGGAGCTGCACACCCTCGTCGCCAAGGCCGTCGGCAGCGCCGACGCGCCCGAGTTCGCCCCGTCCCGGCTCGGCGACCTGCGGGCGTCCGCGCTGGACGCCGCCGCGGCGGAGCGGGACCTGGGCTGGCGGCCGACCGTCGAACTGGACGAGGGCGTGCAGCGCACGGTGGACTACTTCCGGGGCTGACCGACCGGGTCATTACCCTGGCCGGGTGACTTCGTCGACGGGCGCCGCCAAGGCAAACGGCAGGGGCAACATCGGCTCGGCCGTGCTCATGGGCGGCGGGCTGGTCGTGCTCGGCGCGGCCGGCTACCTGTTCCTCATCGTGGCCGGCCACACCCTCTCGGTGCCGGACCAGGCCGCCGTGAAGTCGGTGTACTTCCTGATCAACATCATCGGTCCCGGCCTGTTCTTCGCGCTCGAACAGGAGACCAGCCGGGCCACCACCAGCACCATCGCCGCCGGCCGCCCGGTGCGGCACGTGGTGCGCAACGCCGTGCTGCTCGGCGGCGGCCTGCTGGTCGTCGTGCTGGCCGTGCTGGCGGCGCTGTCCCCGGTGCTGGTCGACGTGGAGCTGAGCGGGCACTGGCCGCTGCTGTGGGCGGTGCTCCTGGCGGCGTTCACCGCGGCCTGCATCTACCTCATGCGAGGCCTGCTCGGCGGCATGCAGCGGTTCGGCGGCTACGCGGCCACCCTGGCCGGCGAGGGCCTGTTCCGGCTGCTGCCCTCGGTGGCGGTGGCGATCGGTGGGGTCGCCGCGGCCGGCACGTACGGCCTGATCTTCGCCGGTGGCACGCTGATCGGCGCGCTGCTGGGCCTGCCGTGGACGCGCAACGCCCCGGAGGGGCACGCCGAGGGCGGCGAGCGGCTGTCCGACATGGCCCGCGGCCTGCTGCTGCTCGTCGGCGCGATCCTGCTCACCCAGCTGGTGGCCAACCTGCTGCCGCTCGTGGTCAGCGGCCGGCTGGGCACCGACAACCCCGACGCCAACGCCTTCGCCTCGGTGTTCGTGCTGGTCCGCGTGCCGCTGTTCCTGTTCGCCCCGGTGCAGGCCATGCTGCTGCCCGCGCTCACCGCGGCCGTCACCCGCGGCGACTTCGACACGGTGCGGTCCCGCGTGCGGCTGGTGATGGCCGCCGTCATCGCGGTCGGCGTGCCCGGCGCGATCCTGTCGTGGCTGCTCGGACCGTGGGCGGCGAAGCTGTTCTTCGGCGGCGACGTGACGCTGCCCGGCAGCATCGTCGGCCTGCTCGGGGTCAGCACCATCCTCCTGATGACCGTGCAGGCGCTGCAGCCGGCGCTGGTCGCGATGGGCCGCCACCACGCCGTCACGGTCTCGTGGGCGGCCGGCACCGCGGTGCTGTGCGGGGTGCTGTTCCTGGTGCCCGGCGACGTGCTCTGGGTGGCGGTGGCCGCACAGCTGGCCGGGCCGGCGGTCGTGGCCGCCGGCGTGCTGTTGTCGCTGGCCAGGGGGCTGCGGACGGCCGGCTCCCGGCCGGCAGCGCCCGCTTCGGCCGCGGTCTGACCGGGGCGAACGGCCCGAATCGGGATCCGCCGCGGTGGCCGCTACCCTGTGCACCGTGTCGAGTGAATCCACTGGTGGACGTCGCGCGCTGATCGTCGTGCCCGCCTGGAACGAAGAGGAGGCCGTCGGCGACACCGTGCGGGAGATCTTCGCCGCGCTGCCTGAAGCCGATGTCCTCGTGGTCGACGACGGCTCGTCCGACCGCACCGCGCAGGTCGCCCGCGCCGCCGGCGCCAAGGTGCTCGAACTCCCCATCAACCTCGGAGTCGGCGGCGCCATGCGCGCCGGCTTCCGCTACGCCGTCCGGCACGACTACGACGCCGCCGTGCAGTGCGACGCCGACGGTCAGCACAACCCGCTCGAGGTCAAGGACCTGCTGGCCAAGCTGGACGAGGCCGACATCGTCATCGGCGCCCGGTTCGCCGGCGAGGGCGACTACCAGGTCCGCGGCCCCCGCAAGTGGGCCATGAAGGTGCTCGCCTTCGTGCTGTCCCGGCTGGCCGGCACCAAGCTGACCGACACCACCTCCGGCTTCAAGGCGACCGGCCGCCGCGCGCTGCCGCTGTTCGCCGAGAACTACCCGGTCGAATACCTCGGCGACACCATCGAGTCGCTGGTCATCGCCTGCCGGGCCGGCTGCAAGGTCGTCCAGGTGCCGGCGCACATGCGGGAGCGCCGGGCCGGCACGCCCAGCCACAGCCCGTGGAAGGCGTCCATCTACCTGTTCCGCGCCGGGTTCGCGCTGCTGCTGGCGCTGATCCGCCGCTGGAACGTCTCCGTCAAGGCCGCCACTCCGGTTGTGAGCGAGGTTTCGGTATGAGCCTGAGTGCGCACATCTTCGCCATCGTCGGCAGCGTCATCGTGCTGCTCGGCATCATCGAGATGCTGCGCCGCCGCCAGCTCAGCGAGAAGTACGCGGTGCTGTGGCTGGTCGTCGGCGTGCTGATCCTGGTGCTCACGGTCTTCCCGGGCCTGCTCACCTGGTTCAGCCAGGTGATCGGCATCCAGGTGCCGACCAACCTGATGTTCTTCGTCGCCATCGTCTTCCTGGTCGGCGTCTCCATCCACCAGTCGTGGGAGCTGTCCCGGCTGGAGGACGAGACCCGGCGGCTGGCCGAGGACGTGGCCATCCTCCGGCTGGAGATGGACGAGAAGCTGAAGCAGAAGGCGGACGGCTGAGCCGGCGATGGGCACCATCGACATCCTGATGCCGTACTACGGCGACGTCGGCCTGATGCAGGACGCCGTGCGCAGCGTGCTCGCGCAGGACGACCCGGACTGGCGGCTGACCGTCGTCGACGACGGCAAGGCCGAGGGCGTGCCGGAGTGGTTCGCCGGGCTCGGCGACGACCGGGTGCGCTACTTCCGCAACGAGCGCAACCTGGGCGTCACCGGCAACTTCAACCGCTGCGTCGAGCTCGCCGAGCACGACCGGATGGTGCTGTTCGGCTCGGACGACCTGCTGCTGCCCAACTACGTGCGCACGATTCGCGCGCTGGAGCAGCGCTACCCCGACGCCGGCATGATCCAGCCCGGCGTCGAGGTGATCGACGGCGACGGCAACCCGGTGCGCACGCTGGCCGACGAGACCAAGCGCCGGCTGTACGCCCCGAAGATCACCGGCAGCCGGCTGATGGCCGGCGAGGAGCTGGCGGTCAGCCTGCTGCGCGGCAACTGGCTGTACTTCCCGTCGGTGGCCTGGAAGGCCAAGGCCGTCAAGGAGATCGGCTTCCGGGACGACCTGAGCATCATCCAGGACCTGGCCCTGGTGCTGGACCTGATGGAGCGCGGCGAGAGCCTGGTCGTGGACGACACGCTGAGCTTCCGCTACCGGCGGCACAACGCCAGCGCGTCCGGCTGGACGGCCATCGAGGGTTCGCGGTTCGTGGAGGCGCGCAACTTCTTCGTGGAGGCCGCCGAGCGCATGGAGCGGCGTGGCTGGCCGCGGGCGGCCAAGGCGGCCCGGGCGCACCTGTCCTCCCGGCTGCACGCGCTGACCGTGCTGCCGGCCGTGCTCAAGCAGCGCAACGCCGCCGGTGTGAAGACGTTGGTACGGCACGCTTTCGGGCCGAGCCGGCACATCGACACCTGATCGATCCGCACTGGACGGAATCTCACCGGCGGGGCGTCGTCCGAAGTGGACGGCGCCCCGCCGGCGTCAGCAGGCGGTGAGCTTGTACAGCTTCAGGTCGCCGTCCGAGTCGACCAACTGGAAGCCGGGGCGGCCGGCCGGGTCGACGATGCCGGAGTAGTTCTTGATCCGGGGGTCGGTGGGCCAGAAGTGCAGCTCGCCGACCACGAGGTAGTCCACGTGCAGCAGCCGGGCGTCCTTGCAGGTGGTGGGGTCGCTGGCCGCGCTGACCAGGTGCTGGGCCAGGTAGCGCTGCTCGGCGCTCCACGCGATGTCCAGGTGCGGGAACAGCGGCCGCCGGTCGGCCAGCGCCCAGATCAGGCCGCTGCCGTCCCACGGGTTGTTGGCGATGACCGAGTCCTTCGGCACCTCGGACGAGATGCGGGTGAAGAACGCCTGCTCCCGCGGGTCGACCATGGTGTCGTTGGGGGAGTTCTCGACCCTCGTGTACGTGAAGGCGACGGTCTCGACCTGGTTGCGGAAGTACAGGCCCTTGGCCCCGACGATCACCAGCAGGGCGAGCACGATGGCCAGGCCGGTCGCGGAGGCGCCGAGACGGCCCAGGCGCGGCCGGGGGCGCTCGGCGAGCCAGGTCTTCAGGCAGCCGGCCGTGGTCACGACGGCGACCACGAGCAGCGGCACCGTGACGACCGGCAGGATCGCGGCCAGCCGGAACGAGTCGTTGTACCAGTAGCCGGTGATGAACTGGGTGTACGTGCGGTTCACCGAGGCGGTCAGGATGAACATCGCGCCGATGGCGGTGAACGCGCCGACCAGCCAGCGCTGGTCCCGCATCCGCCACACCAGGACCAGCCCGACCAGCACGGCGATGGACGCCGCCCACAGCGAGCTGCGGCCGTTGGTGCCGTTGAGCAGCACCTCGCCCAGCGCCCGCGACGAGGTCTCGAACGGCGGCCAGTAGAAGGTGCGCACGGTCTTGAACGCCGGCGAGGTGGCGACGAACGCCCAGCCGAGCAGGAACACCACGACGGCGGCGGTCAGGCCGATGGTGCCGCGCCGGCCCTGGCCCTCGGAGCGCATCCGCCGCGACCACCGCCAGATGCCGGTGAACAGCGGGAACACCGCGATGACGACCATGCTGAACAGCGAATTGGGGTGCGCGAAACCGCCGGCGAGCAGCACGAACGGCGCCATCACCCAGGCCCGGCCGCGGCCGATCAGGTCCTCACGGGCCAGGCCGGACAGCGACAGCACGACGGCGATGCCGGCCGGCACCAGCGCGAGGCCGAGGGTGTTGGGCCACAGCACGCCGAAGGACAGCAGGCCCCACGGGAACTGGCTGAAGGCGAGGCTGAACAGGCCGGTCATGGCCAGCGCGACGGGATTGCGGCCGACGATCTGGCGGACCAGCAACACGCAGGACAACGGCCAGATCAGCACCGCGAGCACCCCGGTCAGCGCGTTCGCGGCGATCGGGATGGAGGTGCCGGTGCTGAGCACGCCGAGCGAGGCGAAGTCGTGCCAGCCGGCCGGGTAGAAGGTCGCCGGCGCGATCGGGTTGCCGAGCGTGCCCATGGTCAGCGACGACGCGTTGTGGGCGTCGAGGATGTAGGCGATCGCGTTGTAGTGGAAGACGGCGTCGAAGGTCTGCGACAGCTCGTCGGGACGGCCCATGCCCAGCACCACGACGGCCGCGCCGAACAGGACCGCCGGCAGCACGCCGAGCAGGCCGGCCAGGGTGACCGGCCGCGGGTCCGACAGCACGGCGCCGCGGGAGCGGCCGCGCAGCAGCAGCGCCACCACGCCGGTGACGACCACCGCTATCGCGACGGCCACGGCGGCCGTGCCGACCCCCCAGTCGATCCCCAGCTTGCCGGCGACCACGGCGGCCGTGCTGACCACGGCCACGCTCAACGTGGGGGCCATGCCCCACGCGGCTGTCCCGCGCAGGCCGACCAGCCACGTCATCAGAAGTCCGGGCACGATCAACCAGCCGGCGGACGCCAATGCGACCGGAACGGCGTCCCACCAGTTCATCGAAGAACCTCGTCACGTCGTCACTCAGGCACTCGGCCGCAGTCTAGGAGTTAGCTCGATCGTGCCTTCACCCGAGGTCGGTAGGGGTAAGATGCCCGGGGCCCCCGCCGATTCGGTGACCCGCGGTGACCCGGGTACCCTGGCTCGCTGTGAGCTTCTCGGGCTATGACCTGATCATCGTCGGTTCCGGATTCTTCGGCCTGACCGTGGCCGAGCGTGCCGCCACGCAGCTGAACAAGCGCGTGCTGGTGCTCGAGCGCCGCGAGCACATCGGCGGCAACGCCTACTCGGAGCCGGAGCCCGAGACAGGCATCGAGGTGCACCGCTACGGCGCCCACCTGTTCCACACCTCCAACAAGCGGGTGTGGGACTACGTGAACCAGTTCACCGAGTTCACCAACTACCAGCACCGGGTGTTCGCGCGGGCCAAGGGCCAGGTCTACTCCTTCCCGATGAACCTGGGTCTGATCAACCAGTTCTTCGGCAAGTCGCACACGCCCGACGAGGCCCGTGAGCTGATCGCCAAGCAGGCCGCGGAGTTCGACACCGCCGACGCCAGCAACCTGGAGGAGAAGGCGATCTCGCTGATCGGTCGCCCCCTCTACGAGACGTTCATCAAGGGCTACACGATCAAGCAGTGGCAGACCGAGCCCACCGAGCTCGCGCCGTCGATCATCACCCGGCTGCCGGTCCGCTACACGTTCAACAACCGGTACTTCAACGACACCTACGAGGGTCTGCCGGTCGACGGCTACACCGCCTGGCTGAACCGGATGGCCGACCACCCGAACATCGAGGTGCGGCTGAACACCGACTACTTCGACGTGCGCGACCAGATCCCGGCCAAGACCCTGACGATCTTCACCGGGCCGCTGGACAAGTACTTCGACTACAGCGCGGGCGAGCTGGGCTGGCGCACGCTGGACTTCGAGACCGAGGTCCTGCCGGTCGGCGACTTCCAGGGCACCTCGGTGATGAACTACAACGACGCGGACGTGCCCTACACCCGCATCCACGAGTTCCGCCACTTCCACCCGGAGCGCGACTACCCGACGGACAAGACGGTCATCGTCCGCGAGTACTCGCGGTTCGCGGAGAGCGGCGACGAGCCGTACTACCCGATCGACAGCGAGGACAACCGGGCAAAGCTGCTGCAGTACCGGGAGCTGGCCAAGGCCGAGGCCGCCGAGAAGAACATCCTGTTCGGCGGTCGCCTGGGCACCTACAAGTACCTCGACATGCACATGGCGATCGGCTCGGCGCTGAGCATGTTCGACAACAAGATCACCCCGTACTTCGTCGAGGGCCGTACCCCGAACGGCTCGTTGGAGGACTGACGTGACCGAGCAGACGACCATCGGGCAGCAGGCGCCCGCGGCCAAGCGGGGCGGCTCGGCGGAGCGTTCCGCCGAGAAGCCCGCCGTCCGCACCGGCACGGTGTTGCAGCGGGTCATCCTGCCGCGCGACGAGGACCCGCTCGACGTCAGGCCGCTGTACCTGGACGAGTCGAAGAACTCGCACAGCCACGTGAGCGGCCGCACCGAGGTGACCGTGCCGCGGTCGGCCAAGGTGTCCTTCGGCACGTACTTCAACGCCTTCCCGGCCAGCTACTGGAAGCGGTGGACCCGGGTCGACCAGGTCGTGCTGCGGCTGACCGTGCGCGGCTCCGGCCGTATCGACGTGTACCGGTCCAAGCCCAATGGCGACACCGTGCACATCGAGGGCCTGCCGGTGCGCAGCCCCAAGGCGTGGACCACCGCCGAGGTGAAGGTCGCGCTGACGCCGTTCGAGGACGGCGGCTGGCTGTGGTTCGACGTGTTCACCGACGACTCCACGGTGGACATCAAGGACGGCGCCTGGACCACGCCGCTGGAGCTGCCGCGGCAGTCCATCGGGGTGGCCATCACCACGATGCGCCCGGTGGACGCGGTGATCGCGCTGCGCACGCTCGGCGAGGACCCGGCCGTGCTGTCCGTGGTGGACCGGGTGTTCGTCGCCGACCAGGGCAACGTCCGGGTGCGTGACACCGAGGGCTTCGCCGAGGCGGCCGCGGGGCTGGGCGACCGGCTGCACGTCATCGAGCAGGAGAACCTGGGCGGCTCCGGCGGCTTCGGCCGCGGCATGTACGAGTCGATCGTCAACAGCGACGTCGACCAGATCATGCTGATGGACGACGACATCCGGCTGGAGCCGGACGCGCTGCTGCGGTCCAACGCGTTCGCGCGGGCCGCCACCCAGCCGCTGATCGTCGGCAGCCACATGCTCAACCTGCAGGCGCGGTCCCGGCTGCACAGCTTCGGCGAGGTCATCGACCTCGGCTCCTGCTACTGGCGGGCGGCGCCGGGCGCGGTCACCGACCACGACTTCGGCTCGAAGACGCTGCGCAAGTCCAAGAAGGTGCACCGCCGGATCGACGTCACCTACAACGGCTGGTGGATGTGCCTGTTCCCGCGTGAGGTCGTGCAGCGCACCGGCATGCCGCTGCCGCTGTTCATCAAGTGGGACGACGCCGAGTACTCGCTGCGGGCGCAGGAGAACGGCTACCCGACGGTGAGCCTGCCCGGTTCCGCGGTGTGGCACATGCCGTGGACGGACAAGAACGACGCCACCGACTGGCAGGCCTACTTCCACACCCGCAACCGGCTGATCCTGGCCGCGCTGCACAGCCCGTACGACGTGCGCAAGACGCTGGTGCAGCAGGGCCTGAAGCTGTCGCTGCGGCACCTGCTGTCCATGGAGTACTCCACGGTCGCGTTGCAGCAGAAGGCGATCGAGGACTTCCTGGCCGGCCCGGACCGCCTGTTCGACTCGCTGCGCACGGCGCTGCCGGACGTGCAGGCGCTGCGCAAGAACTACAGCGACGCCAAGACGGTGCCGTCGGCCCGGGAGTTCCCGCCGCCGACCTTCGACATGGTCCGCGCCGAGCACATGCTGCGGCCGCCGGTGAACCCGGCGGTGATCATGGTGAAGGCGTTCGAGGCGCTGCTGCACAACCTGAAGGACCCGGACCCGGACGCGGTGAACCGGCCGCAGATCAACGTGCCGGCCACCAACGCGCGCTGGTTCCTGCTGGGCAACCTGGACAGCGCCACGGTGTCCAACGCGGACGGCAGCGGGGTGTCGTTCCGGCACCGCGACCCGAAGGAGTTCCGCGAGCTGGGCAAGCGGGTGCTGGCCAACTACCGGCGGCTGGCCGCCGAGTGGCCGCGGATGAAGCGGGTCTACCGGGACGCGCTGCCCGAGCTGACCTCGGTCGAGTCCTGGGGCAAGGTCTTCACCAAGTAACAGGCGTTCGCGCGGGCGGCGCCCGTCCCGGATTCCGGGGCGGGCGCCGCTGCGTTCGGACTCAGCTCAGTCGGTACAGCGCGGCCGCGCCCGCGTCCAGCGAGACGTTGATGCGGTCGCTCTGCACCTGCCGGTAGTTCTGGCTGCGCGCGTCGAACTGGCTGACGCCGCCGAACCGGCCCGGCACCGGCGAGACCGTCACCGAGGAGTGCCGGTCGTACTGCCGGTTGACCACGAGCAGCCAGCGGGTACGGTCGTTCGGATCGCCGCTGCGGAACCGGCCGATGATGACGGGGTCGCCGCTGACCGCGGACAGCACGTCGTCCGCGGCGAACGGGGTGACGCCGCCCGGGTTCTGTGGGTCGTTGAAGTGCACGACCTGTTCGGACACCAACGGCTTGAGCTGCCGGCCGACCGGCGAGAGCCAGCCGGTGTTGATCTGCTGCGCCGCCCGGTAGCGCTCGGTGCGCCGGCCGTTGAGGTCGATGATCGCCGGGCCGAACCCCTCACCGCGGGCCGGATCCGGCGTCCAGTAGGTGAAGTACTGGATGCCCTTGGCGCCGTAGGCCAGGCTGACGTTGATCAGCCACAGCATCTCGGCGCCGTTGGTGGCGCGGAAGGTGTTGCTGCCGACCGACTGGATGAACGTCCACGTGGGCAGGCCGTGGTTGAGGCCGGCCTGTCGGATGGTGGCCCAGTTGGAGAAGTAGCCGGCGTCCAATCCGGACGACAGGATCGGGTAGCGGTCGAACGACAGCAGCGCCGGCTGCACCGTCTGGATGAACTGCTCGACGAACTGCTGGTAGCCGCCCGGCGGGAAACCCAGGTCCGGCGGCAGGTTCGTGTACGGCAGCATGGTCGGCCGCAGCGAGCGGGCGATGGCCAGGGCACGGCCCAGCGTCGGGAACAGGTCCGCCCACGGCTCGTCGAACATGTTGAAGCCGGCGAACGACGGGTGCCCGCCGTAGGCGTCCAGCGCGCGCTGCACCAGGGTCCGGCCGTCCGCGGTGGTGATGGACATCGGCACCGAGCGGTCGTCGCTGATGGTGAACCAGCGGGTGAGGTTGCGCAGCTGGGTGTCGTCGGAGATGAGCACCTTCAATCCGACCTGGTCGGCCTGCTGCAGGGCCCAGCCGATGATGTTGCCGTCGTCCAGGTAGTTGCCGGTGATCACGAAGGTGAACCCGGCGTCCCGGATCTCCTGGTACCGGGCCTGGGTGGTCTGGTCCGGCGGTGGCGGCCAGAAGATCCCGATCGGGAAGTCCGGGCCGCCGATCAGGGGCAGTCCACCGGCGTCCGCGGCCTGCGCTTCGGTCATGATCGCCTCCGGCGGGTCGGGTGAGATGGATCACCATACGCATGTCCCACGGTAGCCAGTCGGTGACGCGCGGACACCGCCAGCCGGGTTCTTGTCTTGCAACGAAAGAGCCCCGCCCGAGGGTCGGGCGGGGCTCCTGGTCACCACTGGTGTCAGGGGGACGAAACCACCACGTAGTTCGACGTCGCGCCGGCGCCGACCGCGGTCGCCTTGGCGATGCCGTTGACCGGTCCCGGCGTCGGACCGACGCCCGCGCCCCACGCCGACACGGTGCCGTCCGGCTTCAGCGCCAGCGCACCGCCGTTGCCTTCGACCAGCGCGGTGACACCGCTCAGGTTGGACACCTGGACGGCGTTCGCGGAAACGGCGCCGGAGGTGCCGTTGCCGAACTGGCCGTCCGTGTTGTCCCCCCACGCCCATACCGTGCCGTCGGTCTTGATTGCGTAGCCGGTGAAACCGGCGCCGCCGGCGACCGACTTCACGCCGGACAGGGTGATCTGCACCGGAGCGGTGGCGTTTCCGGTCGTGGCGGTGGTGCCGAGTCCGCCGTAGACGTTCGAACCCCAGGCCCACGCCGTGTTGTCGGACTTCACGGCATAGCCGCCGGTCCAGATGGCCGCGATGGACGTGACACCGGTCAAGGTGCCCACTCGCACCGGCGCGCTCTGGTCGGTGGTGCCGCCGTTGCCGAGTTCGCCGTTGGCGTTGCGGCCCCAGGCCCACACGGTGCCGTCACTGAGCAGCGCGTAGCCGCTGGCCTGTCCGGCGGCGATCTGCGTGACGCCGGTCAGGTTGGGGATGCGCCTCGGCACGGTGGTCGGGTTGGTGGTGCCGTTGCCCAGCTGGCCGTAGGTGTTGTCGCCCCACGCCCAGACGCTGCCGTCGCTCCGCAGCGCGTACGTGGTGAAACCGTTGCCGGCAATGGCCTTCACACCACCGTCCAAAGCGGACACCGGATACGGCACCGTGGAGTAGCCGGTGGATTTGCCGTTGCCCATCTGTCGCACGGAGTTGTCGCCCCAGCCCCACACGGTGCCGTCGGCGCGCAGCGCGAAGCCGTTGTACTGGCCGCCGGTCACGGCGGTCACGTGGTTCAGCCCGGCGATCGGCGTCATCGCAGTGGTGGAACCGCCGATGCTGCCGTTGGCGAGCTGCGCATGCGTGTTGTCGCCGCTGCCGTAGACGCAGCCGGTGTCGCACGGCTTCGGCGCGGGGCCGAAGTAGCCGGCCACGTCGACGATGAGGTCCACGGTGCCCGACAGGTTGTAGAGCTGGATCGCACCGTCGTCGCCGAGGGCCACGATGGACAGGTTCGGCGCGGTCTGGCCGGCGACCAGGTTCAGGTTGGACGCGCCGGGCCGGGCGGCGCCGTCCGGATAGGCCGTCACCACAGTGGACGCCGTGGTGTTGGTGCCGGTCAGGTTGAACACCGCGGAGGCAGCCGTCTGCGGCAGCCACGGCGTGAGGTCGAGCGGGCGGGCCGTGTTGGGGCCGTAGGGATTCACCGAGTTGCCGTTGGCGTCGCGGCTGTCCAGCGCGCGAACCGGCGTCAGCGAGTGGAACGGGTTGCCGCGGTCGGTGGCGTAGTAGCCGGCGAGGTCGGCGATCAGGTTCACGCTGCCGGACAGGTTGAACAGGTCCACCTTGCGGTTGGCGCCGACCGCGACGGTCACCAGGTTCGGCGCGGTCTGCCCGGCGACGAGGTTCAGGTTGGAGGCGCTCGGCCGGTTCGTGCCGTCCGGGTAGGCGATCACGACGGTGGACGCCGTGGTGTCGGTGCCGGTCAGGTTGAACACCGCCGCGGTGGCGGTCGTCGGCAGCACCGCGGACAGGTCGAGGGTGACGACGCCGTTCGGGCCGACCGGGGTCTTCGAACCGCCGGTGCCCGTGCCGTCACGGGTGTCCAACACGCGGGTCGGGCTCATCGACGTGAACAGCGAGCCGCCGCCGGTCGCGTAGTAACCGGCGAGGTCGGCGATCAGGTCCACCGAACCGAAGTGGTTGAACAGGTCCACGGCCCGGTTGGCGCCGACCGCCACCGTCACCAGGTTCGGGCGGACATCGCCGGCGACCAGGTTCAGGTTGGAGGAAACGGGCTGCGTCTCGCCGTCCGGCCATGCCGTGATGCTCGTACTGGCGGTGACGTCGGCGGCGGTCAGGTTGAACACCACCGCAGTCGCCGAGGCCGGGATCACCGCCGACAGGTCCAGCCGGATGGTGGAGTTGTCGCCGACCGGGCGGACCACGCCGCCGGTGCCGGTGCCGTCCCGGGTGTCGAGCACCCGGGTCGGGCTCATCGGCGTGAAGGCCGCACCAGACGCCGACGGCACGGCGTGCGGCTGGGGCGCGGTCTCCGCCGCGGAAGCCGGGATCGCCGCGACACCGACGGCCAGGGCGGCGGCGAGCGCCAGGAACCTTCGTGATTGCATCCGTTTCCCACCCTTGATTACGCCGTCCGGCGGCACGTCCGAGCGGGCGTGGGTCCCGGCGACGGCGAGGTCACCGGGGCGACACCCTACAGCGGCGATCGCGCCGGGGTGATCCCTCCGGACAGCCGAGGCCGCGGCTCGTTCGCCTCGTGGCTGCCGTGCTTCTCGAACAGCCGCCGCGCCGCCGACCAGGTGGCGTCCGCCTGGTCGGTGCGGCCGGTCGCCGCCAGCAGCGTGGACAGGTCGCGCATGGTGCGGGCCTGCCACAGCGGCAGCGACAGCGCGGTCCACCACTGCAGCGACCGCTGCAGGTGCTGCTCGGCGTCGTCGAACCGGCCGGCGGCCAGGTCCAGCTCGCCCAGGGTGCGCAGCAGCAGCGCCTGCCCGAAGCCGTCCTGCAGCTCCACGCACTTCTCCAGGCCGTCGAGCAGCCCCTGCCGCTCGGCCGCGCCGCGCCCCTGCCGGATGCGCACCTTGGCCAGCGACTGCGCGGCGTAGACGACCATGTGCGTGTCGCCCAGCTCCACCATCAGCCGCAGCGCCGACCCGCAGAACCGCTCGGCCGCGTCGAGCTCGTCGGCCGCCCGGTGGGCGATGCCGATCGACCGCAGCACCAGGGCCTGGCCGAACCGGTCGGCCAGTTCCTCATAGCGGGCCAGGGCGCGGTTGTGCTCGACCAGCGCCGCCTCGAAACAGCCCTGCTCGGTCAGCGTCATGCCCAGGCTGTGCCACGCCCGCGCCTCGATCTGCGACGAGTGCGCGTTCGCCAGCGCCGGCAGCACCTCGACCAGCGTCCGCTCCGCGTCCTTGAGCTCACCGCGCTCCCGCTGCACGCTGGCCAGCTCCAGCTTGGTCAGCACGACGGCGCTGTCGTCGCCCAGCCGCTCGTAGATCTGCAGCGCCCGGCCGTAGTAGTCGTCGGCCTCGTCGAACCGGTCCTGCTCCAGCCGCAGCCGGCCCAGGCCCACGTACAGCGACGCCTTGCTCGCCTCGTCGCCGGCCAGGTCGGCGGCCTGCAACGCGGCCGAGTGTGTCTGCCACCACTGGTCGAACTGGTTGCGGGCGGTGAACGCCGACGAGGACAGCGCCGCGGCCAGGCTGGTCGACGACATCACCAGGCCCAGCTCGCTGGCCCGCTCGACCAGCGCCACGAACACCGTGCGCTCGGCGTCGAACCAGCCCACCGGGTCGGCCACCAGCCGGGCCATGGTCGCCGGGTCCGGGGCGTGCCAGCGGGGCCGGCCGCTGACGTGCGTCGCGCTGCCGCGCGGCATCCGCGCCGTCGCCTCGTCGATCATCGTCACGGCGCAGTGGATGACCCGCTCCAGTGCCGCCGTCGCGTCCGGCAACGCCTCCTCGGCCTCCGCCCGCTCGACGGCGAACGCCCGGGTCAGGTCGTGCAGCTGGTAGCGGGGGGAGCCGGCGGCGTCGACCAGGATGGTGTCCAGCAGGTAGCTGTCGGCCAGCCGCTCCAGGATGCGCTCGGTCGCCGGCACGGTCAGGTCGAGCAGCGGGGCCACGAACCAGGACGCGAACTCCATGGTGCCCAGCCAGCCCAGCAGCCGCAGGGCCCGCCGGTCGGTCTCGTCCAGGCCCTCGTAGCTGAGCAGCAGGCTGCCGCGTACCTCCAGGTCGCCGGCGGACAGCTCGTCCAGCAACTGGTGCCGTTCCCGCAGCCGGGTCGCGAGCAGCCGCAGCGGCCACTGCGGCCGGGCGGCCAGCCGGGCGCCGGTGATCCGCACCGCCAGCGCCAGCTGCCCGCACAGCTGCACGATGTCCGCGGCGGCCGCCGGGTCCTCGGCGATCCGCTTGGCGCCGACCAGCGTCTCCAGCAGGGCCGTCGCCTCGGTCTCGGCGAACACCTCGATGTCCACGTGCGTCGCGCCGGCCAGCGCCGGCAGCCGGCGGCGGCTGGTCACCAGCACCGCGCAGCCCGGGCCGCCCGGCAGCAGGTCGCGGACGTGCCGCTCGTCGGCGGCGTCGTCGAGCAGGACCAGCACCCGGCGGTTGGACAGCATCGTGCGGTACAGGTCCGCGCGCTCCTCCAGGCTGTCCGGCACGGACTGCGCCGGCGTTCCCAGGGCGCGCAGGAACCGGGCCAGCACCTCGGCCGGGTCCAGCGAGGACGCGTGCACACCGCGCAGGTTCACGTACAGCTGGCCGTCCGGGTACTGCTCACGCACCAGGTGCGCGACGTGGATGGCCAGCGAGCTCTTGCCGGCGCCGGGCTGGCCGGCGATCACGCAGACCTTGGTGGCGTTGGTGTCGGCGGCCAGCCGGCCCACCAGCCGCTCGATCTGCGCCTCGCGGCCGGTGAAGTCGGGAAGGTCCGACGGCAGCTGCCGCGGCGCGGCCGGCGCGGCCTCGGTTCGTGCCTGGGGAACGACGGGCTCGACCGGCGGCGGCTCGTCCACCACCGGGGTCGGCACCTCGCCGCGCAGGATCTGGCCGTGCACCGCCTGGAACTCGGGGCTCGGTTCCACCCCGAGCTCGTCGATCAGCAGCCGGCGGCCGGCCTCGTACGCCGCGAGGGCGTCCGCCTGCCGGCCGGCCTGGTAGAGGGCGATCATCAGCTGCCCGCGGGACCGCTCCCGCAGCGGGTCGTCGGCCACCAGCCCGGACAGCTCGGCGATCAGCCGGGGACCCTGTCCGAGCCGCAGCTGGGCCTCGATCCGGTCCTCGACGGCGGCCAGCCGCAGCTGCAGCAGCCGGTCACGCTCGCGCTCGGCCCACTCGCCGTCCAGCCCACCCAGGGGGGCGCCCCGCCACAGCGCCAGCGCCGCCTCCAGGCCCCGCTCGGCCACGCCGAACCGGCCCGCGGCCAGGTCCTGCCGCGCCTGCGTCACCAGCGCGCCGAACTCGTGCACGTCGACGTCCGTGGGCGGCACGGTCAGCTCGTAGCCGGCCGGTCGGCGCTGGATCGTGCCCTCGCCCAGCGTGCGGCGCAGGGTCGAGACGTACGAGTGCACACCCGCGCGTGCACTGCCCGGCGGATTCTCGCCCCAGAGCACGTCGATCAGCGTGTCCGCCGGGACCACCCGGCCGGCGTCGAGCGCTAGCACCGCCAGCAGTGCCCGCGGCTTGCGACCGCTCACCTCCACCGTGGTGTCACCGGACAGCACGCAGACCGGGCCGAGTAGCCGAAACCGCAAACCCGATCCCCCCTCGCCGCCTGCCTGGTACAGGGTCGCCGGCAGGTCGAGGAGTGGTCAAGTACGCCCGCTCACACAATTCCCGCCCTTACCGGCTTATCGGCGGTGGGCGTTGCTTTCGTTACCTCACGTCGACGAGCTCCGCCGGCGCCAGGTTCTCGGCGACCCAGCGCTTGAGGGTGGCCAGGCTGGACAGGACGCCACGCTCGGCGCGCAGCCGGCGCCAGATGCGCTCCTGCGGCACCCCGGCGGCCCGCAGCTGGGCGATGAAGTCCCGGTTCTCGTCCAGTTCGAGCCAGGTGGTGCGGCGCAGCCGCGGCTGCGCGATCACCGGGTGGCGGCGGGCGATCAGCCGGGTCCAGTCCGCGGCGGTCAGCGGCGGGCCGCCCGGCCGGATGCCGGCCGCCAGCGCGCAGTCGGCGTACTTCTTCACGGTCTTGCGGTCGACGCCGACCGCGGCGGCCACGTCGGTGGCGGAGTCGCCCCGGTGCCAGCGGGCCAGCATCTCGGTGACCTGGGCGGGAGTGAACGTGCGGCGAGCCATGGTGAGTCCCCTCTCTGGTCGGTGGCGGCTCGGCAGGGTCGGCGCGTCCCCTCTGCGCGCCGACACCACCGGTGGTGCCTCTCAGCCGATACGGGCGGTGCCGCCGGTGGTGCTGTCGAGGACGTGAGGGCGGCTGACATGAGCCTTGAAGCCGGACATCTCCCGCTTACCCCCTGTCGTGTCCTGCTGACGGAGACGACATTAGGGAAGGTCGTTTGGGAAAACCTTGAGGCAATCTTCGGGTCGAATTTCAGGTGTGCCGCAACGAAAACACAAAAAGCCGTTCCGGTTCTCCCCTCTAGAACCGGAACGGCCCTTGTCGCGCCTTATGCGGCAAAGAGTACGGAACGTCCGTGGGGAAACCTTGAGAAAACCTTGAGGTCGCCGCCGGCCGGCCGCGGAAGGGCCCGCCGACCTGCGGAACGGCCCTGCCCCATCAACACAAGAACCTCCGCCCGGCGAACCGGGCGGGGGTCTGAAGAGTCGGCTTCCTAGCCGTCTACCTGCGGTAGAAGCGCTCGTGCCGGCCCTGGAGGACCAACTTGAGCCACTGCGCGAACAGCTTCGGGTCCTTGCGCACGGTCAGGAAGTACAGCCCGAACCGGGCCACCTCGAGCAGGCCGAGGTGGCGCAGCCCCGGCTGGGACAGCAGGTAGCCGCGATTGCGGTACGTGTAGTAGCGCTTGACCTCGTTCTCCGGGTCCTGCGCGTGGAACCGGCCGCCCAGCATCGGCTTGAACTCGCCGCTGCCGTTGGGGTGCAGGTACTGGGTGCGCAGGCTGGTGCCGAACGGCAGCCCGCTGCGCACCAGGCGGCGGTGCACCTCGACCTCGTCGCCGCGGAAGAACAGCCGGTAGTCCGGCACGCCGACCACGTCGAGCGCCTCGGCCTTGAACAGCGCGCCGTTGAACAGCGAGGCGATGCCGGGCAGGAAGTCGTCGCCGAGCTCGCCGGCGTCGCGCTTCCAGGTCAGGCCGCGGCGCAGCGGGAAGGCCAGCTTGTCCGGGTCGTCGATGTCGGCGACCACCGGCGAGATGGCGGCCAGCCGGCGCTTGGTCGCCTCCTCGAACAGGATCTGCAGCACGTTCTCGTCGGCGGGCCGGCCGTCGTCGTCGGCCAGCCACACCCAGTCCGCGCCCAGCGACAGGGCGTGCAGCATGCCCAGCGCGAAGCCGCCGGCCCCGCCCAGGTTGCGCTGCGACAGCAGGTAGGTGGTGGGGATCCCGCAGGACTCCACCAGCTCCTTGGCCGGGTGCTCCGGGTCGTTGTCCACCACGACCAGGTGCGCGATCGGCTTGGTCTGGGCCGCCATCACCTTCAGCGAGTTGGCCAGCAGCTCACGCCGGTTGTGCGTGACGATGACCGCGACCACCGCGCCCTTGGGCAGGCGCCGGGAGCTCATGCCGACTCACCGTTCGGCAGCACCGGGTCGCCGGCCAGACCCAGCCGCTCCAGCGTCTCCTGGGACATGTGCTCGAACGGGTCGCGGCCCTTGTACGCGGTGAGCACCTCGCGCAGCCCGCCCTGCATCTTCATCTGGCCGTGGTCCATCCAGATCGCCGTGTTGCACAGCTCCATCAGGAACTCGTCCGAGTGCGATGCGAACACCAGCAGGCCGGAGCGGCGCACCAGGTCGTTGAGCCGGGTCCGGGCCTTGTCCAGGAAGGCCGCGTCGACCGCGCCGATGCCCTCGTCCAGGATCAGGATCTCCGGGTCGATGGAGGTCACCACGCCCAGCGCCAACCGGACCCGCATACCCGTCGAGTAGGTGCGGATCGGCATCGACAGGTAGTTGCCCAGCTCGGAGAAGTCGGCGATGTCGTCCATCCGCTTCTCCATCTCCTTGCGGGTCATGCCAAGGAAGAGACCGCGGATGATGATGTTCTCGTAGCCCGACAGCTCGGGGTCCATGCCGACGCCGAGGTCGAACACCGGGGCGACCCGGCCGTTGATCCGCGCCGAGCCGCGGGTGGGCTCGTAGATGCCGGCGAGCATGCGCAGCAGCGTGGACTTGCCGGCGCCGTTGTGGCCGACCAGGGCCACCCGGTCGCCGTGCTTGAGCGACAGCGTGATGTCACGCAGCGCCTCGATGATCGGCACCCGGTTCTCGGTGCCGATCCGGCCGCCCGCCTTGCCGAGCACCGCCTTCTTCAACGAGCGCGTCTTGGCGTCGAAGATGGGGAAGTCGACCGAGGCGTTCCAGACGTCGATGCTGACCATATGCAGAAAGCCTCACTCACACCCAGTAGGAGATGCGGGCACGGTAGTTCTTCATGAACAGCAGGGCCAGCGCCCAGCCGACGACCGCCATGCCGATGGTGACGATCCAGCTCAGCGGGGTGACCTCCTGGCCGAGCAGCGGGCCGCGCATCACCTGCAGCAGGTGGTAGAGCGGATTCCAGTCCAGCACCAGCTGGCCGAGCTCGCGGTTCGCCTTGCCGAGGGTGTCGAGCGTCCACACGATCGGCGTGCCGTAGAACAGCAGCTGGATGATCGCGTTGATGACCTGCGGGATGTCCCGGTAGCGGGTGCTGATGATGCCCAGCAGCGTGGCCACCCAGCCACCGTTGACGGCGATGAGCAGGAAGCCCGGGATCGCCAGCAGGATCGACCAGCCGATGCCGGGCTGCAGCGTGCCGCCGCCGTCGGCGGCCAGCGAGTACGGCTCGACCAGCTGGCCGATGAAGATCAGCGTGACGATCACGTAGACGATCAGGTTGTGCGCCAGCAGCAGCGTCTGCCGCCAGATCGTGCGCAGCACGTAGACCGACAGCGGCGCCGGCAGGTGCTTGATCAGACCCTCGTTGGAGATGAAGGTCTGCAGCCCCTCCAGCAGGCAGCCGCTCAGGAAGTTCCAGACAATGAAGCCGACCGTGACATAAGGGAGGAATGTCGCGGTGTTCGCGTGGAACAGGAAGCCGTACAGCAGGCCGGTGCCCAACGCGGTGACGCCCATGCCAATGGTGATCCACAACGGGCCCAGCACCGAGCGGCGGTAGCGCTGCTTGATGTCCTGCCAGCCCAGGTGGGCCCACAGCTGCCGGTTCGCCAGGCCGGTGCGGATGTCCGCGAAGGCGCGCGACCAGCTGCGGGTCGAGGGCGCCAGCGGTTCCGCGGGGCGGTCGATGGTGCTTGATGGATGCACGAGGAACGAGGGTACCGGCGTCATTCCGTGGTGTTACGCCTGGGCGGGCACTGTCGGGTGATGACGCCGGACCACCGTAGCTACAGGTATTGGCCGCTGCCCCGGACGTGCTGCGGGTCCGCGTCGGCGCCGCCGATGCCCGGCGGCAGCGCGCGGCCACGCATCTGCTCCAGCTGCACCCGCGCCGCCATCTGCTGCGCGAACAGGGCGGTCTGGATGCCGTGGAACAGGCCCTCCAGCCAGCCGACCAGCTGGGCCTGCGCGATGCGCAGCTCGGCGTCGGACGGGGTGGAGTCGTCGGTGAACGGCAGCGACAGCCGTTCCAGCTCCTCCCGCAGCTCCGGCGCCAGGCCGTCCTCCAGTTCCGTGATGGACGCCTTGTGGATCTCCCGCAGGCGGTTGCGGCTGGCCTCGTCGAGCGGAGCGGCCCGCACCTCCTCGAGCAGTTGTTTGATCATCGTGCCGATCCGCATCACCTTGGCCGGCTGCTCGACCAGGCCGCTCACGTCCTGGCCGCCGGGCTCGGCCTCGTCGGCAGACGGCACCCGCGCGGAGCCGAGCTGGGCTCCGTCCGGGCCCACCACCACGATGTGCTGCGGTCCCGTGCCGTTGGACTCGCTGTCGTTGGGCGCTGTCATACCTCCATCCTGGCACCCGGGAGTGCCGCTTCGCTGCGTGCTCGCCTACGGTGTGTGCCATGGCGTTCGACGTCGCTCGGGTCCGTGGGCTGTTCCCCGCTCTCGGCGACGGCTGGGTGCACCTCGACTCACCGGCGGGCATGCAGGTGCCCGAGCAGGTCGCGACCGCCGTTTCCACCGCGCTGCGGGCCCCGGTCTCCGGACCGGGCGGCATCTTCCCGGCATCGCAGCGCGCGGAGGCGATCGTGGACGCGGCCCGGCGAGCCGTCGCTGACCTGGTCGGCGCCGACCCCGCGGGCGTGGTGCTGGGGACAAGCTCGGCGGTGCTGCTGCAACGGCTGGCCGACGCGCTCGGCGACGGCTGGCTGCTCGGTGACGAGGTCGTGGTGTCCCGACTGGATCACCCGGCCAACGTGTCGCCGTGGCAGCGCGCCGCGCAGCGCTCCGGCGGGACGGTCCGGTGGGCCGAGATCGACATCGAGACGTGCGAGCTGCCCGCCTGGCAGTACGACGAACTGGTCTCGGCGCGGACCAAAGTGGTCGCCATCACCGCCGCCTCCGGCGCGGTCGGCACGCGGCCGGACCTGCCGAAGATCGCCGAGACCGCGCACAACGCCGGCGCGCTGGTCGTCGTGGACGCCTCGTCGGCGGCCCCGTTCATGCCGCTGGACATCGTCGCCATGGGCGCGGACATCGTCGCCGTGTCGGCCAACGCCTGGGGCGGGCCGCCGGTCGGCGCACTGGTGTTCCGCGACGCCAAGCTGCTCGACCGGCTGCCGTCCGTGGCGCTGGAGGCCGGCGCCCGCGGGCCGGAGCGGCTGGAACTGGGGCCGCACCCGTATCCGCTGCTCGCCGGGCTGGTCGCCTCCGTGGACTACCTCGCGGCGCTGGACGACGCGGCGGTCGGGCCGCGCCGGGAGCGGCTGCTCGCCTCCCTCGGCTCGATGAAGTCGTACCAGGCCGGGCTGCTGGCCCACCTGATCAACGAGCTTCGGTGGTCCCGCAACGCCATGGTCATCGGCGACGCCATGCGCCGCGTGCCGTCGCTCGCGTTCACCGTGACCGGGGTGAAGGCCGTCGAGGCCGTGGAGCACCTCGCCGAACGCGGGGTGTGCGCCTTCGCCGACCCCGGCCAGAACGGCGTTTTCTCCGTGCTCGGCGTCGGCGAGATCGGCGGGGCAGTGCGCATCGGGTTGGCGCACTACACCAACCAGATGGAGGTCGACCAGCTGATCCGCGCGCTGGCCGACATTGGATAGCCGCGCGCTGGCGGACGTCTCCGCCTGGGTCCGGCTGACGCCGCTGCTGACCGAGTACCTGCCGTTCACCCGCCGCGACCTGCGGCCGTCCGGCATCACCGTGCTGCTCGACGAGGTGCTGCTAGGGGCGCGCAGCGTGCTGGTGGAATGCGGCTGTGGCGCGGCATCCGTCCTCATCGCACGGCTGCTGCACCGCCGCGGCTTCGGGCACCTGCTGTCGCTGGAACACGACGAGCGGCAGGCCGCCTTCGTCGCGAGCCAGCTTCGCCGCGAGGGACTCGGGCACGTGGCCCGGGTCGTGCACGTGCCGCTCCAGCCGCATCCCGCCGCCATCGGCAAGGCCGGCTGGTACGCGCCCGAGGTCGTGCACGACGAGGTGTCGGAGTACGTCGACCGGTTCGGGCTGGTCGACCTGCTGCTGGTGGACGGCCCGTCCGGCGACGACCTGATCCGCTACCCGGCTATGCCGGTGTTTCGTGGCGTGCTGGCGCCCGGCGCCGCCGTGCTGCTCGACGACATCGGACGCCCCGGCGAGCTGACCGTCATGGACCGCTGGCGGCGGGAGTTCGCGCTGCGCTTCCGCACCGAGGAGACGATCGGCTACGCGCTGCTCACGCCGTGAGCACGACCTTGCCGAACACGTCCGACGCCTCCAGCGCCCGGTGCGCCTCGGCCGCCTGAGACATCGGCAGCGTGCGGCCGATGATCGGCTTCACCGCGCCGGACTCCACCAGCGGCCACAGCCGCTCGCGGACGTCCGCGATGATGTCGGCCTTGCTGCCCTTGCCCGTGACCGGGCGGGCCCGCAGGCCGGCCGACAGCACGCCGCCGCGCTTGGCCATCAGCGCGCCGATGTTCAGCTCGCCCTTCACACCGCCCTGCATGCCGATGTTGACCACGCGGCCGTCCATCGCCAGCACGTCGATGTTGCGGGCCAGGTAGGACGCGCCCATGTTGTCCAGCACCACGTCCGCGCCGTGGCCGTCGGTCGCGTTCCGTACCTCCTCGACGAAATCCTGGGTCTTGTAGTTGATGGTGATATCCGCACCGAGCTCGCGGCACAGGGCCAGCCGCTCGTCCGAGCCCGCCGTCACCGCCACCGTGACACCGAGCGCCTTGCCGATCTGGATCGCGCAGGTGCCGATGCCGCCCGCGCCGCCGTGCACCAGCAGCACGTCCCCAGTGGACAGACCCGCCGTCTGCACGACCGTCGACCACACCGTGCACACGACCTCGGGCAGGCCCGCCGCCTCCACCAAGCTCACGTTCTTGGGCAGCGGCAGCAGCTGCTCCGCCGGCACCGCCACCTTCTCCGCGTAGCCGCCGCCGGCCAGCAGCGCACACACCTGGTCGCCTACCTGCCAGCTCGTGACGCCCTCGCCGACCTGGGCGACCGTGCCCGAGCACTCCAGGCCCAGAATCTCCGGCGCACCCGGCGGCGGCGGGTAGAAACCCTGACGCTGCAACAGATCCGCCCGGTTCACCGCCGTCGCCGCCACATCCAGCAGCACCTCGCCGGGGCGCACCGTGGGATCGGGCGCCTCCGCCCATTCGAGCACTTCCGGCCCGCCCGGCTGCCTGATCGTGATCGCCTGCATGGCCTCGACCGTAATCCGCTGGCTGCCGCGACGCCGTGCGGGCACCATCACGTCATGGAGCCTTGGCCACTGCGGAACCTGGTGCTACGCACCCAGCGCCTCGAACTGCGCCCCGACGACGACGCGGGCCTGTTCGAGCTCATCGAGGTCGCGCGGGCCGGCGTGCACCCGCCCGAGTACATGCCGTTCGGTGTCCCGTGGACCGACGTGCCGGACGCCGAACTGGGCGTCAACAGCCTGCGCTACCACTGGTCGCAGCGGGCCGCGCTGAGGCCCGACGACTGGCACCTGAACTTCCTGATTCGCCTGGACGGCAAGGTGATCGGCGAGCAGACCATGAGCGCCCGCGACTTCGCCGTCACCCGCGAGGTCAGCACCGGCTCGTGGCTCGGCCGCCGGTTCCAGGGCCATGGCTACGGCACCGAGATGCGCGCCGCCGTGTTGAGCTTCGCCTTCGACCATCTCGGCGCCGTGCAGGCCCGTACCTCGGCGTACGTCGACAACGAGGCCTCGCTGCACGTCAGCCGCTCCCTCGGCTACGTCGACGACGGCACCATGCGCGACAACCGCCGCGGCGAACCCGCCGTGCAGCTGCGCATGCTGGTCACCGCTGACCGCTTCGCCACCTTCCGTCCACACTGGAAGCTGGAGGTCGCCGGCCTGGACGACTGCCTGCCGATGCTGATCGCCTAACGCAGCCAGCCGGCCCGCTGCAGCGTCGACACGGCTCGCACGGTCGCATAACCGCGCCACTCCAGCGCTGCGGCCGGGGAAAAGCTGGCGAAGTCGACCGTCCAGCCACCGTCGTGCTGCTGCCGATCAGCCAGGCGGTCCAACTCGGCTGCGAGCACACCGGGACCCAGTAGCGCGCTCGCCGGGCTGTCCGGCACCGACGCGAAATCGAGCGCCCGCAGGGTCTCGCCCTCCGAGCCGCCTTCGACCGCGACCAGGCCGCTGGCCGGCACGAACTCGCCCAGCCGCGCCAGTAGGCCCGGCGCCTCCGGATAACGGTCATGGACGGCGTCGAGGAGCCCGATGGCGAACGCCAGCGCGATCGCGTGCGGCTGCGTCTGCACTGCCGCGAGCTCGTCCAGGCAGTACCTCGTCGCACGGGCCAACCATGGGTGCTCAGCGACCGCCGGGTCATGCGCGGCGACACGATGGGCGGCGCCGGCGGCGAACGCGGTGCTCTGCAAGGCCGAGACCGTCGGGTCTGCCTGTGCCCAGAACGGGGCGCAGGCCGTTGGGTCGGCGACCGGCAGCGCGAACGGCAGACCACCGTCCGGCAACGTCACCGAGTCGAGCCAGTCACACAACTCGACCGCGCGTGGCGTCGTCGCCGGCGCGACGTCGGCGAAGACCTCAAAGGCATGCAAGGCACCGGCGGGCTGGCTCTCCGGCGCGCGTAGATCCGGTTCCAGCCCCCAGCCGTAACCACCGTCCGGGTTGCGGTAGCCGTCCACGGCGGCCAGCACCGCGTCGGCATCCGCCCGGCCGAGGAGCAGCTCGAAGCGGCGGCGATCCAGCACCCGTCCGTGCCCGGCCAGAAACGCCGCCGCGCGAGAAAGGTCAACGGTCATGGCCCCAGCGTGCCGGGCCCGCGTCCGGGCGTCTTGAACGGAACGGACATCAGCCCAGGTTGTCGGTGTTGAAGGTGTCGCAGGCGGCCGGGTTGCCGCTCTGGTAGCCGGTGGTGAACCAGTGCTGCCGCTGCGCCGACGTGCCGTGGGTGAACGAGCCGGAGTTGACCTGGCCGTTGCCGAGGTTCTTCTGGATGAAGTCGTCCCCGATGCGGGAGGCGGTGTCCAGCGCGTTGTTGATGTCCTGCTGCGACACGTTGGTGATCAGCGGCTTGCCGTTGCTGGCCGGCGTGCTGGTGGCGTGGTTGGCCCACACGCCGGCGTAGCAGTCGGCCTGCAACTCCAGCCGCACCGAGCCGGACGTCGCGCCGCTGCCCTTGCCGATGTTGCGTGAGGTGCCGAGCAGGTTCTGCACGTGGTGCCCGTACTCGTGGGCGAGCACGTAGCCCTCGACGAACGGGCCGCCGGTGGCGCCGAACCGGGTCTGCAGCTCCTTGAAGAAGCTCAGGTCGATGTACACGTGCTGGTCGGCCGGGCAGTAGAAGGGGCCCATGCCGGTGGTGCCGGTGCCGCAGCCGGTCTGCTGCCGGTTGGTGAAGAAGATCGTGGTGGCCTTCTTGTAGGTCTTGCCCGACCGGGAGAACTGGTCCGACCAGTAGGCCTGGATCGAGTTCACCAGGGCCACGTCCCGGCACTCCTGGCTGGCGTTGGCCTGCGCGCCGGTCTTGCACTGGTTGATCTGGGAGTTGTTCGGCTGCCCGGACAGCTGGTTGGCCCCGCCGCCGAGGTGGCTGATCACCAGCCACAGCACGAGGCCGACGATGCCCAGCCCGCCGCCGCCCAGCGCCAGGCCGCCCAGCGGGAAGCCGAAACCACCGCCACCGCCGCCGCCCGAGCCCCGGTAGTCCTGTACCTGTGAGGTGTCCAGGTCGGCGTCGTCGTTGAACTGCACGGTAGTCCTCCCGGGTAGGCCATCGACGGCTTCCACCATAGGCGGACCCCAAACATGCCTGGGTGCGGTGCCCCCGAAGGCCACCGCACCCAGGTCCTACCAGAAAAAGTGACGGTCGCGGTCGTCGCGAGGTTGGCGTGGAACCTCACCAGGTGCGCCCTGAAACGCATCCGATGTGGGGCTCAACATCGTCGACGTGCGCGAATGAAGGACGAACGCCCTCGGCGTCTGCGCACCCGAGACCTAGCTGGCGCTGCTCACAGTCGCGACCGGACAGGCACCGACCAACCCGGCCGCGGGGGTGCAGCCGACACGCCGACCGTCACAGCGAAGATCTTCCGCCATGCAACCACCTGGTCCCTTCCCGGCAGTCCGCGAAACCTGTTTCCCGCTGGGCCATCCGTGTCCCGAGCTTGCCCCTACGTGACCTTGATCACAACCCCCCTTGGATACCTGAATCGGTTGATTGTGCTGGTCACACAGGGTCAGGGCGTCTGTGTGATGCGGTCGGCGGCCGGCGGCGCCAGGTTCTGGTGCGCCGTCAGGTACGCCGTGAACGCGTCCAGGTCGATCGCGCCGCCGACGATGCCGGTGCCCTGCTTCAACACCGTGAAGCCGTCGCCGCCGCCGGTGAGGAAGTTGTTCGCGGTCACTTTGTAGCTGCCGTCCGGGGTCACCGGCTGGCCGGCCACGGTGATCGAGGTGATCCGCGAGCCCACCGGGGCCGACGCCGACCACGTGTAGTGCAGGCTCGACGAGATCTGCAGCATCTTCGTCTGCACCGAGCCGTTCGGCTGCGGCTGCCACTGCTGCTCCAGCACCGCCTTCAGCTGCGCGCCGGTCAGCGTCTCCGTCTGCAGGATGTTCGCGAACGGCTGGATCGTGAAGGCGTTCGCGTACGTCACGGTGCCGTCCGGCACGCCGGCGGTCGACGACTTGAAGTTCAGATCCGCCCGGATGCCGCCCGGGTTCATCACCGCCACCTGCGCACCCGCCGACTTCGTCGACTCCAGCTGCGCGTCGGCGATCACGTCACCCAGCGGCGACTCACCCGACGGCTGCTGGGCCGCCACGATGTCCGAGGTGATCGTGCCGACCGGCTTGTTCGCGATCGGCGCCGCCTCCGTCACGGCCTTCGACACCAGCGCCTGCACCGTCGGGTCCGGTGTCACGTCCCGCGTCACGACCTCGTTGTGCGCCACCGTCTGGCCGCGGATCGCGTCCCGGGTGCGCGGGTCGATCTTCAGGTCGACCACAGACAGCAGCCGGCCGAACGAGGCGCCCTGGATCAGCGGTCGCGGGTTGCCGGCCGGGTCCGTCACCGTGCAGTCGTACTGCTGGTGGCTGTGCCCGGAGAAGATCACGTCCACCTTCGGCGACGCCGCCTTCGCGATCGCCAGCGCCGGCCCCGGAGTCGTCCGGCAGTCGTTCGGGCCGCCGCCCTCCGTGTTGTCGCCCTGGTGCAGCAGCACCACGATCGTCTTCACGCCCAGCTTGTCCAGCACGTCAGCCGACTTGTTGATCGCCTGCACCTCGTCACCGAACTTCAGGCCCTTGATCGCGTCGGCCGACGTCACGCTGGGCAGGTCCTTCAGCGGCACACCGATCACACCCACCGGCACACCGCCGCTGAAGTCCACAGTGAACGGCAGCGCCGCCGGCAGGCCGTTGTCGAACGTCATGTTCGCCGCCAGGTACGGCCACTTCGCGCCCTTGAACGACTTCTCGAACTGGCAGCCGTCCGAGGCGCAGCCGCCGAACTGCTTGCGCAGCAGCTCCTGGTAGCCCTTGTCCAGCTCGTGGTTGCCGATCGCCGACGCGTTCACGCCGATGTCGTTCATGAAGTCGATCGTCGGCTCGTCATGGAACAGCGCCGAGGCGAGCGGGGAAGCACCCACGTTGTCGCCGGCCGAGAACACCAGCGTGTTCTTCGTCCGCAGCTGCTGGACGTGCGTCGCCATGTACGCGGCGCCGCCCGCCACCACCGACGTGCCGTCCGACAGCGTCACGCGGCCCGAGGAGCCGGCCGGCGGCTCCAGGTTGCCGTGGAAGTCGTTGAACGCGATCAGGCGCACGTCGATCGGCGCCTGCGCCGCCTGCGCCGGGACACCGGTCAGCGTCAGCGCCGCCGCGGCGGTGACCGCCAGCGCGCCGAGCCGTCTAGCCAAAACGATCATGTGGATCCTTCCGGACTGCGCCCAACTCCCCGTACGGGCGTTCGGCGCAGGAGTGTGCCCCGTGACCCGCGACAACGCCAGGGTCAGCGACTGAACGCAACGTGACGGTTAGCCTTGACAAGTGAGCGAACCCAAGTGGCTCGACGCCGGCGAGATGGCCGCGTGGCGGGCCTACCGCGTCTCCAGCATCCTGCTGGAAGGTCAGCTGCACCGCGAACTCGTGGACGCCCACGACATCACCCTCGCCGACTACGAGGTCCTCGTCCGGCTCGCCGAACGCCCCGACCAGCGGATGCGGATGAGCGTCCTCGCCGCCGAAGTCGCCTCCTCCAAGAGCCGCGTCTCCCACCAGATCGCCCGCATGGAACGCGCCGGCCTCGTCGAACGCGACAACTGCTCCAGCGACGGCCGCGGCGTCTACGCCGTGCTCACCGAACGCGGCATGGCCAAACTCCGCGAAGCCGCCCCCACCCACGTCGACGGCGTCCGCCGACACATGATCGACCTCACCACCGAGAGCCAGCAGGCCACCCTCGCCAAGATCTTCGAACGCATCGGCGCCATGCTGGCCGAGACGCCCGACGACTGACCGGCTACCCTGACACCCCAGGGAAGCGTGGCAGAGCGGCCGAATGCATCCGCCTTGAAAGCGGAAGACCCGCAAGGGTCCGGGGGTTCAAATCCCTCCGCTTCCGCCCAGGTCGGACGGGGTGCCTCCCGATCATGGAAAGACACCCCGTCTCGGCCTCGTCTCAGTTGGGCTTCCAGCGATCTTTGTGGCTGCCTTGATACCGGTTCCACTCCTTGCGCATGACCGGATCGCCGGCGCGGACGTCGGCCGTGTCGTCGACGACCTCGGGCATCGCCGTCTGTAGCTTGCGCGGCCATTGACGTGTGCCCACCGGTCGACCTGGCCCGCCGCGCCGATCCCGGTCAGCAACGCGGTGGTCTGGTGCTACGTCGGCAAACCGGGCGTGACAAGACCCAGTGCGACGGCCTATTCGCCGAGTGCGGTGCCGTGTTTGCCGACGTGGGACGAGATCAGCGCATAGCTGCCGGGGCGGTGATCAGCCGTCGCCGTCGTCCTGCGCCGCACGACTGACCGCGAACCTACCGGCCCATAGGCCCACGCGGCCAAGCTGAGGGAAACCGTCGGGTACCGAAAGGGTACCGAGCACGGACAAGCTGACGGTTGTAGGTCGACATCGAGCCGGTCGTCTTCACGGCAGAGGAAACCATGAGGTTGTTACGCGCAATTCGCAACAAGCGGCGCATGGCTCATCGAAGACTGTGGGGGAACATGGGAGGGAACGTGGCTAAGAAGCTTGTCGCGAGGCTTGCGGCGGTGCTGATCTCCGCTGTCGTACTCTTCGGCATCGATGTGGGTGCTGCCCACGCCGACGCGTACGGGATGCATCTGCAGCATGCGCACGGTGGATACTGCCTTGACAGCAACAGTAATGGAGACGCTTACTTCAATCCGTGCCAGCACGGCAACACCTACCAAGAGTGGAACATTGTATCGGCATCCGGCGGCGTCCACATCGTAGACGTGCAGACCGGCCGCTGCCTTGCGGTTATGCAGGAGTACGGAACCGGGTACTACATCGGTACCGAGTCGTGCGGCTCGGCTCCCAGCAACCTCACATGGTCGTGGCTCAGCGGGCAGTACCAATACGAGTTCTACAATGGCGGAAACCGGGCGTGCCTCGACGGCAACATGTCTAACATCTACCCGACCTTCGGCCTACCGACCTGCCAGTACAGCAACGTGTACCAGAACTGGTATGCCATCTACCCGTAATAGGGAATATGATGTGCGGAGTCTAGGCAACGCCACCAGTCGCGCGCTGCGTAACTGCGCCACATCCGTCGCCGCTAACACCAGCACGCAAGCAGGCTCAGGGGCAAATACAACCGCCCTGCTCAGAAGAGGGTCTCCCGGTCCAACGGGAGACCCCCTTCGCTTCTTCGCCTCAGTTGGGCTTCCAGAGGAAGCCGTTCACCCTGGCCGCAACGTCGTCCCGCATGGCCGCAGTCACGTGCTGGTCGGCGACGCCGCGCATGTCACCGTGACTCTGAAGAACAGTGGCGACCGCGCGCTGGGCGGTATCACGGTGATGTGCAACCGCATCGGCAACAGCAATGAGCTGAACGGCCGCACGGGCGGCTGGGGCGATCTTCAGTGGACCCGCCCCGGTGTGACCGTGCCCGCGCACGGCACGATCTCGCTCGACGTGACCGAAGTCGTGCCCGACGGGGCCCGTGGCTACGGCTATGTGGTGGTCCGCTGCGACTTCGGCCAGCTCAACGCCGGTTTCGACGAGGGTGCCCTCAGGGCGTCGGACCGTGGAAGCTGATGGACGGGCAGTCGCCGGTGTGGAACTTCACCGAGGGCGACCTCACCGGCCGTGACATCGCGGTCGAGCCGGGGCCGGACCAGCCCGACCCGTACGCGCCGACCACCGCCCCGACCACGCCGACGCCGCAGGCCTCGCCGAGGCTGGCCAACACCGGTGCCGCCGACGTTCAGGCCATGACCATCGCCGCGATCGCGGCACTGGTGCTGGGCGTCGGCCTGGTGCTGATGTCCCTGCGCCGTCGGACCAGCTGAACCAGGGCAACGCCAGGGTTCGACCCTGATGCTTCGAGCCTGCGCCCGGCGCAGGCTCGAAGCATGGTCAAGGTACGAGACATCGCGTTCGTCGCCGCGCCGGCGCTGCTCGGCGGCTACGGCGTGGTGCGGCTGCTCAGCGGGCACGGGCCCGGCATCGGCTGGACGGCGGGGCACCTGCTGTTCCTGGCCGGGCTCATGCTGTTCGTGCCGGTGATGCTGACGCTCGGCGACCGGCCCGGCCCGGCGCCGGTGGTCGCCGCGGTCGGGCTGCTCGGGGTGACCGCCTCCGTGGCCCAGGTGGTGATCGACATCGTCGCCGGTGTCGTCGCGAGTGACCGCGCCGGCATGAACGCGCTGTTCGAGCAGGTGCAATCCGTGCCCGGCCTGCTGCCCGGCGTCTACGTGATCGGGCCGGCGCTGTTCTACCTCTGCCTGATCACGCTCGCCGTGCTCAACTGGCGAGAACTGGGCTGGTGGAGTCCGGTGCTGCTGGCCGTCGGCACCGGCCTGACACTGTTCAGCCTCAACCTGATTCCGGTGGCCGCAGTTTGCTTCCTGTTCGCGATCGGTCCGTACGGTGTGCGCCGCACCGACCGACGACTGACGGGGGCCGCGCAGTGAGCGACGCCAAGCTCTTCTTCCAGGAGTTCATCCGCTCGCCGCTCACGACGGCGTCCGCGATTCCCAGCTCGAGAGCGCTGTCAGACCAGATGGTCGCGCCGATTCCCGAACAGGGCGAGCCGGTTGTCGTCGAACTCGGACCCGGCACCGGCGCGTTCACCGAGGTGATCCGATCCCGGCTGGACGGTCGCGGCCGGCACCTCGCCGTCGAGCTCAACCCGCGGCTGGCTGACGTGCTGGCCAAGCGTTTCCCCGACGTGGAAGTCATCGTCGCCGACGCCGAGCGGCTGCCGGAACTGTTGGCGGAGCGGGGAGTCTTCGCCGACGTGGTGATCAGTGGCCTGCCGTGGGCCGCATACCGAGGCAGGCTCACCGAGGCCGTCGCGGCCGCCATGCACCCCGCCGGCGTCTTCACGCAGTTCACCTACACCTGGACCCGGTGGGCCGGCCCGTCCAAGCGTCAGCTCGCCGGATTTCGGCGCTGCTTCGAGGAAGTCGTGCTCACCCGGACGATCTGGGGCAATGTGCCGCCCGCCCTGGTGCACGTGATGCGACGCCCCAGGCAGGTTTGAGAGCCGATCACAACGGGTACGCAACGCTCGCTGCGTCTGGGGGCCGGTCGCGTTGACTGGAGTTCACCCCGGCGTGATTGGGTGGTGAGATGACGGAAACCAGGACCGAAAACCTGCCGTTGACCGACGGACGCGAGCTGCGGGTGACAGTCGCGGAACCGGAGGGTGCAGCGCGGGGCGGTCTGGTGCTGCTGCACGAGGCCCGCGGGGTCACCGACACGGTCCGGCTGCTCGCCGGATCGCTGGCGGCCGAGGGCTGGCTCGTGGTGGCGCCGCACCTCTACCCGGACGCCGACGAACTGGCCGCTCAGGACGTGGACGGCCAGCTTTCCCAGCTGCCCGTCGAATCCGTGCTGGCGGACATCGACGTGGCCTGCGTATGGCTCGCCGAGCGGGGCATCACCCCCGACCGGACCGGCGTCATCGGCTTCGATCTGGGCGGCGCCGCCGCCCTGATCGTGGCGACCAGGCGCGCCATCGGCGCGGCGGTCAGCGTGTCCGGCCGCGGCATCCTCACGCCGCTGTCGGACGGATTGCCCTCGCTGGTCGAGGTCGCGCACGAACTGAGCTGCCCCTGGCTCGGCCTCTACGGCGAGCGGGACGAGCACGTCAGCGCCGAGGAGGTCGACAAGCTGCGGGACGCCGCCGCGTCGGCGCCCGTCGCCACCGACGTCGTCCGGGTGGCCCAGGGCAACCACCGCTTCGACACCGACCCGAAGGCCAGTGCCGAAGCGTGGCAGCGCACCCTCAACTGGTTCGACTCACACCTGCGGTGATCAGGCGACCCCGGCGGCCACCGAGATCTCCGGCTCGGTGGCCGACCGGACGTCGTCCACCGACACGCCCGGCGCCAGCTCAACGAGCCGCAGGCCGTCCGGCGTGACGTCCAGCACGGCCAGGTCCGTGATGATCCGCTGCACCACACCGCGACCGGTGAACGGCAGCGTGCACTCCTTGAGGATCTTCGGCGAGCCGTCCTTGGCGGTGTGCTCCATGATCACGATCACGCGGCGGGCCCCGTGCACCAGGTCCATCGCGCCGCCCATGCCCTTGATCAGCTTGCCGGGGATGGCCCAGTTGGCGAGGTCACCCGCGGCCGACACCTGCATCGCGCCCAGGATGGCCGTGTCGATGTGACCCCCGCGGATCATGCCGAACGACAGCGCCGAGTCGAAGAACGCCGCGCCCGGCAGTGTCGTCACCGTCTCCTTGCCCGCGTTGATCAGGTCCGGGTCCACCGCGTCGTCCGTCGGATACGGGCCCGTGCCCAGGATGCCGTTCTCGCTGTGCAGCACCACCGTCACACCCTCGGGCAGGTAGTTCGGCACCAGTGTCGGCAGGCCGATGCCCAGGTTCACGTACTGGCCGTCCTCGAGCTCCCGCGCGGCCCGGGCGGCGATCTCCTGCCTGCTCCACCCCATCACTGGGCCTCCCTCACGGTCCGGCGCTCGATCCGCTTCTCGTTGTCCGTCACCACAACCACGCGCTGCACGAAGATGCCCGGCAGGTGCACGTGCTCCGGGTCCAGCTCGCCCGGCTCCACCAGCTCCTCCACCTCGGCCACCGTCACCTTGCCCGCCATCGCGCACAGCGGGTTGAAGTTCATCGCCGACTTGTTGAAGACCAGGTTCCCGTGCCGGTCGCCCTTCGCCGCGCGGACCAGTGCGAAGTCCGTCGTGATCGCTTCTTCCAGCACGTAGTCGCGCCCGCCGAACGTGCGGGTCTCCTTCGGTGGCGATGCCACCGCCACCCCGCCGTCCGGGCCGTACCGCCAGGGCAGGCCGCCCTCCGCGATCTGCGTGCCGCCGCCCGCCGGCGTGAAGAATGCCGGGATGCCACAGCCGCCCGCTCGCAGGCGCTCCGCCAGCGTGCCCTGCGGGACCAGCTCCACCTCCAGCTCGCCGGACAGGTACTGGCGGGCGAATTCCTTGTTCTCGCCGACGTACGAGGAGGTCATCCGCGAGATCCGGCGGTCGTGGAGCAGGACACCGAGGCCCCAGTCGTCCACGCCGCAGTTGTTGGACACGACCTTCAGGTCGTCGACACCGAGATCGTGCACCGCCCTGATCAGATCGCTGGGAATCCCGCACAACCCGAATCCGCCGACGGCGAGGGTCGCCCCCGCCGGCAGATCACTGACCGCGTCCGCCGCGGACGGCCGAACCTTGTCCATTTTCACTCCCCGGCCACGTCGATGTGGACCCGTTCACGCTAGTGACCGCCCGCCACGGCCGTCCACCTCCGACCGGGGGTGGCTCCCGCCACACCCGGCAGGGCGAACCCGCAGGTCACACCCCATCTGACCCCCCGTTTTGGAGCCTGCGGGCCGAGTGTGTAGTCTTATCGACGGTAGCCGAGGGCTCCGGGGAGGCTTCGCCTAGTCTGGTCTATGGCGCCGCACTGCTAATGCGGTTTGGGTTCACCCCCATCCCGGGTTCAAATCCCGGAGCCTCCGCAACATCCTGCTAGGGTAGGATGACAACTGAACACGCGCCCGTAGCTCAACGGATAGAGCATCTGACTACGGATCAGAAGGTTAGGGGTTCGAATCCCTTCGGGCGCACGCGCAAGAGTGGGAGAGGCCTGTCGGCGGAAAACGTCGACAGGCCTCTTGCTTTGTGTTTTGTGGGGCTCTCGCCCCACACCCCAAGGCAGGGCGGGCTTCGCCCCCCTGCACCCCCTTCGGGCTCGGCTTCGCCGTCGCCCTCGGGTCGGGGTGGGTGCGTCGGGCGTAGTGGTTGCTCGCTTCGCGTCGCTCTTGGGGCGGGTGCTTGGCGTTGGCATGGTCGACGGCGGCGAGTTGCGGTTTGGGGAAGGGGCTAACGGAACGCGGCGAATGGCGGACTTGTCCGGGGGACGGCGAGTCTGGAGGGCCGCAAGGTGGATGAGAGCGAAGGCGCCGGTTCGAGCGAGCCGGTGCAGGAGCAAGGAGTCGTTGCCGTTGCACGGAAGCGGCGGCGGTGGGTGGCGCCGTTCGTGGGCGGCGTCGCCGTCGGAGCGCTGCTGTTGAGTGTGGTGTGGGGATTGAGCCAGCCGAAAGGGCCGGGGCCTGGAGTGCTGTTCCAGTCGGCGATCGGGTCGACGGCGGATGCCGAGAAATCGCCCACGACGTTCACGCTGGTCGGCACGTTCAGCCTCTATGGATCCTCGTCCAGCATCGGTGGCACATGCCATGGCAGCGGCGGGTACAGCGACATCGCGGACGGGGCATCAGTGACGGTCTACGACGCAGCGGGCAAGGTCGACGCGGTCGGTGCGATCACGAAGCCGCAAGGGCTGGATGGGCTCGGATGCACGTTCTCGATCGTGGTTTCCGCCGTGCCGAACGACGAGAAGTTCTACCAGATCGAGATCAGCCATCGGGGCAAGGTCACGGTGACGGCCGACGACGCCAAGGCCGGTCGGGTGTCACTGACGTTGGGCAACTAAGGCGTCAGGGGCCGGGACTTCAGCGGGCTCGAATAGACGATGGTGGTGGTGACGGGGCCGAGGGTGGAGATGCGGCCGGTGACCTCCTCCAAGTGGCGCATGGAGCGGGCGAGGACCTTGAGGACGAAGCAGTCCTCGCCGGTGACGTGGTGGGCCTCGGTGATCTCGGGCGTGGTGTCGATGAGGGCGTGGAAGGGCTTGTAGTTGTTGGTGGGATAGCGAAGGCGGACGAAGGCCATGATCGACAGGCCCAGGCGGTCGGGGTCGACAACGGCCGAGTAGCCGGTGATCACGCCGGACTCCTCGAGGCGGCGGACCCGTTCGGTGACGGCGCTGGGGGACATGGAGACGGCGCGAGCCAACTCGGCGTAGCTGGCGCGGCCGTCGGCCTGGAGTGCCTCCAGGATGCGCCAATCGGTGGAGTCCAGGGAATCCATGGTCACAAGGGGAGGATGCCATGGATTCCGTGACCAGAGTGCCGAAGTGGCGTGGAACTCGGGTTCAGAAAGGACGGGCGGGTTCATAGCGTTGGGGACATGAACTTCTTCGAGATGCGCCTGGCCTTCCAGACGGACGTGAGCGACGTGCGGAAGGCGCTGAGCAGCGGGGACCCGGGATTTGTGTTGGTGGACACGAGAAACGAGGAGGCGTGGGAGCAGGGGCGCATCCCGGGGGCGATCAGGCTCGAAGGGGCGCAGCTGGATCCGACGGTGCCGGTGGTGACGTACTGCTGGGGACCGGGGTGCAACGGGGCGACGAAGGCGGCGGCGCAGCTGAGCAACCGGGGGTTCCAGGTGCGGGAGATGATCGGCGGCATCGAGTACTGGATCAGGGAAGGCTTCCCGGTCCGTACGGACACCGGCGACGAGCTGGCCGAACCCGACCCGCTGACGGCGCCGGTTCGGGCACTGGACTGCGGTTGTTGAGGAGTTAACCTTCGGGACGTGGCAGTTGTGCTCGACGGCAAGTCGTTGACGTGTGCGGAGGTGATCGCGGTCGCCGTCCGCGGCGAACCGGTGAGCATCGACCCGACGGCCCGGGAATGGGTGCGGCGGGCGGCGGACCTGGCACAGGAGGTCACGGGCCGCCGTCCGGTCTACGGCCGCACGACGGGTGTGGGCGCCAACCGCATGGTCAGCGTGGAGGAACAGGAGGTCGCGGCGTTCGGCCGCCGCCTGCTGCGCAGCCACGCGGGCGGTACGGGACCGCTGATTCCGGAGACGGAGGCGCGGGCGATGATGGTCGTCCGCGCCAACCAGATCCTGGCGGGCCACTCTGGGGTGTCGGAGCACGTGCTCGACGCGCTGGCGCTGGCCCTCAACGCCGGCTGCTACCCGCAGGTGCACTCCATCGGCGCGATCGGCACGGGCGACCTGACGGCGTTGGCGGAACTGGCGCTGACGTTGCTCGGCGAGCAGCCGTGGATGGGCCCGCACCCGCTGCCGCCGATCGACTTCGCGACCTCGGACGCGTTGGCCTTCCTGTCCAGCAACGCCCTGACGATCGGCCAGTCGGTGCTGGCGCAGGGCCAACTGTCGGCGCTGTTGGACCAGACGTGCACGTCGGCGGCGTTGTCGCTGCTGGCGGTGGACGGCTCGCCGGAGCCGTTCGCGGAGGTGGTGCACCAGTCGCGGCCGCATCACGGCAGCCAGCTGGTGGCGCGACGCATCCGCGACCTGCTCGGCGAGATCACGCATACGCCGGCACGGGTGCAGGACCCGTTCGGCCTGCGGTGTTTCCCGCAGGTCCACGGCGAGGCGGTGGACGGCCTGGCGGCGCTGGAGCAGGTGCTCAGCGTGGAGATCAACGCCGGCGCGGAGAACCCGCTGGTGTCGGTGCTCGACGGCGACGTCTACCACCACGGCGGGTTCCACAGCATCACGTTGAGCCTCGCCCTGGACAAGGCGCGGCTGTCGGCGCTGCAGACGGCGCAGTTGTCGGTGAGCCGACTGGCGATGCTGTGCGAGCCGAACTACACGGGCCTGCGGCCGTTCGCGGCGGACGAGGCGAGCGGCAGCTCGGGTCTGATGGTGATCGAGTACACCGCTGCGGCCTCGCTGGCGAGTTTCCGGTCGATGGCGATGCCGGCGGTGCTCGGCCACGCCACGCTGTCGCGCGGCGTCGAGGAGCACGCCAGCTTCTCGGCCCAGTCGGCGCGGATGACCGGCGAGGTGGTGCCGCACTTCGTGATCGTGCTGGCGTGCGAGCTGATCGCGAGTGTCCGTGTGCTCCGGATGCGGCAGATGCACCCGAACAACAGCGCCGAACTGCGTGCCGCCTTCGACAACGCGGTGGGCATGCTGCCGACGGAGACCGAGGACCGGCCGCTGACCGTGGACCTGATGACGGCGAGCGCGCTGCTCACCGGCGAGCACGTCGAGATGCCGGATCAGCTCCGCCGCGTCACAGATAAGCCTGCGTGAGTTGCCGCTCGGCGTCGTCCAGGTACTCGGCGAGCATCTGCTCGGCCCGCTCCCGCCCCTCCTCGGCCAGCGCGACCAGGATCTCCCGGTTGCGCTTGATGTACGGCTCATGGAAGCGCTGCGGATCGCCCATCACGTGGAACACCAGCCGCAGCTCGGCGAGGATGCCGCGCATCATGTCGACGACCCGCGGGCTGCCGGCGAGCTCGCACAACGCCTGGTGGAACCGCAGGTTGTGGGTGCCGACCGCGACCCAATCGGCCCGCTCGGCCGCCTCGACGGCCTCGTCCACGACGCGGTGCACGCGGCGGAGGTCCTCGTCGGTGATCTCGGCGTAGCGCAGCGCGCCGCACTCGACGACCTTGCGCAGCCGGTACAGGTCGGCGACGTCGTCCCTGGTCAGGGTGCGGACGAAGACGCCGCGGTTCAGTTCGTGCACCAGCAGCCGCTCGTGGGTGAGCAGCCGGAACGCCTCGCGCAGCGTGTTGCGGGAGACACCGAGCGCCGAGCCGATCGCTTCCTCGGACAGCCGGGTGCCCGGCGGCAGGTCGCCGACGGTGATCCTGGTGCGCAGCACGTCTGCGACGCGTTCCGCGGTGCTCACGCGGTCCAGCTGGATGCGGTCGGCGGCGAGCAGCTCCACCGGTCCGCCGGTCGGATCGGCCACGGGACCCCTTTCGGCGATAACCGTTGAACAATATATTTTCACCGGTTCGAGCGGCCAAGCTTCACCCGAGCGTGTGACGGCCCCGATGCCACAGTGGGACCGGCCGGGCGAAGTAGGACGTGGGCGGCGGCGGGGATGGGCGCCCGCCCCGCTCACGACAACTACGGTTGGAGCCGTGAAGGAGCAACGCGCCGCGCACCTGTTCGCACTGTTGGTGCTCGTGGTGACGGCCGGGCCGGTGGTGTCGATCTGGCTGTCCGTGATCGCGGCGACCGCCCTGTTCCTGCCCCAGGTGCCGGCCAGTTTCACCGGCGGCGGGCTGCGCTCGATCAGCGTGCTCGTCCTCGCGTCGCTCGTCGTCTCGCAGCTCCTGGTGCCGGTGCTGCGGTGGGTGCCCGGTCGGCCGTACCCCCGCATCGGCGCTGCGCTGTGTGCGCTAATTGGGTTGTTTGCCGGCGTGCTCGCCGCGATCCTGGCTTAGCGTGAATCACATGACCGAGCGAGCCGAGGTGATCGTCGTCGGCGGTGGTGTGATGGGCCTGTCCGCGGCCTTCCACCTTGCCGAGGCAGGCGTCGACGTCCTCCTGGTGGAACGGGACGAACTCGGCTCCGGCAGCACCTGCCGGGCGGCCGGAGGGGTGCGCGCGCAGTTCTCCGACCCGGCCAACATCGAGTTGGCCCGGCGCTCGCTCGCGGCGTTCGAACGGTTCGGGCAGCGGCCCGGCGCCGAGATCGACCTGCGCCAGCACGGCTACCTGTTCCTGCTCGACGACGAGGCCGACGTGGCCGCGTTCGAGGCGGGTGTCCGGCTCCAGAACGAGCTCGGTGTGCCGAGTCGGATGCTGACCGTCCAGCAGGCGCTCGAGCTGTCGCCGCTGGTCGTCGGTGATGGGCTGCTCGCCGCGGCATTCTCGCCGACGGACGGTCACTGCACGCCCGAGGCCGTGGTGCAGGGCTATGCCCGCGGTGCCCGAGCGCTGGGCGCTCGGATCCGTCAGCATTGCGCGGTGACCGGGATCGAGGTCGCGAACGGCGTGATCACCGGCGTCCGGACGACAGAGGGACTTGTCGACACGTCAACTGTTGTCGTGACGGCCGGGGCGTGGTCGGCGGCGGTCGGCGAAATGGCCGGTGTGCCGCTGCCGGTGGTGCCGCTGCGGCGGCAGATCATCGTGACGTCCGACCTGCCCGATCTGCCCGCCGACCTGCCGATGACCATCGACTTCGGCACCTCGTTCTACTTCCACCCCGAGGGGCCGGGGCTGCTGGTCGGAATGTCCGATCCGAACCAGGAACCGGGCTTCCATCTCAGCACTGGTGACGAATGGCTGCCGGGCCTCGCGGAGGCCGTGCAACGGCGTGCGCCGTCGCTGGCCGACGTCGGTATCGCGCACCGGTGGGCCGGCCTGTACGAGATCAGCCCCGATCACAATGCCCTGATCGGCGAGTCCCGCGATGTCAGCAGGCTGTTGTACGCGACCGGATTCTCGGGACACGGGTTCCTGCAGGGGCCGGCGGTCGGCGAGGTGCTACGTGACCTCGTGCTCGGCGTGCCGCCCGTGGTCGACGTGACCGGGTTGTCCGTTGATCGCTTCGCGACCAGTTCGGATCGTCCCGAACTGAACTGCGTCTGATGCTGAACCCCATCCATCTGCGCACGCTGACCGAGGCGGTCCGGACCGGCTCGTTCGCCGAGACCGCGCGCCTGCTCGGCTACACGACTTCGGCGGTGTCGCAACAGATCGCGATGTTGGAACGGGCCGTCGGCGCCCAGCTGTTCGAGCGGTCGGCACGCAGCGTCCGGCCGACCGCCATCGCCGAGCGGATGGCTCTGCTGAGCCGAGATGCGCTCGCCGCACTGTCCGAACTGGAGCGTGAGGTGCGGGCGCTGACCCGTGGCGACGCCGGCACGCTGCGGCTGGCCAGTTTCGCCACCGCCAACGCGCGGATCATGGCTTCGACCCTCGCCGCCATTGTGGAACGGCGACCCGGCGCCGATGTGCTGCTGGACGAGGGCGAACCCGACGAGGTGCTCGCCGGCGTGCTGGATGGCGACCGGGACGTGGCCGTCGTGTTCGCCTACGACCTCGATCCTCGGACGTGGCCCCGGGAACTGATCGCCACGCCCCTGCTGTCCGAACCGCTCGTTCTCGTGACCGCGCCCGGGCATCGGCTGGCCACACGCGGCGACGCGTCCCTTGTGGAGGTCGCCGACGAGCGGTGGATCTGCACCCGCAGCGACACCGCCGGCTCGAAGTCCTTGGAACGGCTCTGCGCCACCGCCGGCTTCGTCCCGCGGATCACCTTGCGTAGCAACGACTACGGCGTCGTGTGCTCACTCGTGCGCCGTGGTCTCGGCGTCGCCGTCGTGCCCAAGCTGGCCGTCGGTATCGATGCCGGGCTCGGCGTGCTGCGCATTTCCGACGCCGAGGTCTTCCGGCGGATCCTCGCGCTGCACCGTCCCAGCAACACCAACCCGTTGCTGCCCATCGTGCTGGACGCCCTTCGGCTCCAGTGCCAGGCCATCGCCCAGCGTTGGGCCTAGAGCTTCTTCATCCGGACGCGACTGATGGAGTGGTCGGCTTCCTTGCGTAGCACCAGGGTCGCCCGGCCGCGGGTGGGGCGGATGTTGTTGACCAGGTTCGGCTCGTTGATCTCCTGCCAGATCTGGGTCGCCCGCGCCACGGCCTGCTCGTCGGTCAGCGACGCGAAGCGGTGGAAGTACGAAGCCGGATTGGCGAAGGCGGTGTCGCGCAACTTGAGGAAGCGGCTGACGTACCACTGCTGGATGCAGTCGGTGCGGGCGTCGACGTAGATCGAGAAGTCGAACAGGTCGGACACGGCGAGGCGGGCGCCGGGCTGGAGGACGTTGAGGCCCTCGACGATGAGGATGTCGGGCTGCCGCACCAGTTGCCGGGTTCCGGGCACGATGTCGTAACTGAGATGGGAGTAGACGGGCGCCTCGACCTCGGGGGCGCCGGCCTTGACGTCGGCGACGAAGCGGACGAGCGAGCGGCGGTCGTAACTCTCGGGGAAACCCTTGCGGGTCATCAGGCCCCGTCGCTCCAGCTCGGCATTGGGCAGCAGGAAGCCGTCGGTGGTGATGAGGTCGACGCGCGGATGGTCGCTCCACCGTGCGAGCAGCGCCTGCAGGATGCGGGCGGTGGTGGACTTGCCGACGGCGACGCTGCCGGCGACGCCGATGATGAACGGCACCTTCTCGGACGGCTCGCCGAGGAACGTGGTGGTGGCGGCGTGCAGCCGCTGCCGGGCGGCGACCTGGAGGTTGATCAGCCGCGACAGCGGCAGGTAGATGTCGGCGACCTCGTCGAGCGACACCCGGTCGCCGAGACCCTGCAGCCGGTGCAGCTCGTCGGAGGTGAGGCTCATCGGCGTCGCGGCTCGCAGCTCACGCCAGTGCTCGCGCCCCAGTTCCACGTACGGGGTCAGGTCCCGGGCTCGCGTCACGACCACAGTGTCCCCGCCGGTCCTGGTTTCGTTCACCCCTACGACACGTGATGTTGACGACGCCGAGCGGTTGACGGCTTGCCACGAACGGAGTAACGGCGGAGATCATGTTGTCTCCGTTGGATAACGATCTTATCGCGGAATGTCAACCGTTTCAGGTTGGCGTAATCGTTTGCGTCGATGTGACCAGCGGAAACGCTGGCCTGTGGATAACTCGACACGATCGTGATTCATGGCGCCAGCTGGCGAATTTCGTGACGCAGCGTGATAAGCGAGCTCGGCTCGTCTAGTCGATCTTCGTGTCGTGTCACCACGCCGTGACGTTTCCGCAGGTCATCCCTATGGGGTGAGTCCCGCGCGGCTTGCGTCACTCTATCGAGTAGTGTGGCCCGGCGTTCCACACAGGACTTTCACCGAACGCGGCGCAAATCGCCCGTTCGGACTATGTGTCACGAGCTTCGAATGCGTCCTTTCGGGTGAGCGTCGCTCGGACCGTGACACCGCAGGGCAGGTCAGAGGTCGGGGACCAGCGCTAGCAGGCAGTCAAAGAGGAGAGTCATGGCAAACCGGTTCCACCCGGGTCGTATCGCCGCCGCTGTGCTCGGCGCCTCGATCGCCCTGATGTCGGCGGCGCCGCTGGCGTTCGCGGACAACGGCAACGACAACCACGGCGGCTACGCCACCCCGCGCGGTCCGCGCGACCAGGCGCCCTCCGCGCAGTCGGACGCCAAGATCGGCACCACCACCGGCCTCAACGTCAAGCTCGTCGGCGACAAGTTCGCGAGCGAGCGGACGCTGCTGATCCCGATCACGGTCGACGGCCAGAAGGTCTACACGTACTGCGTCGAGCTGAACGTGGAGATCGACGGCAAGGTCAAGATGGTCGAGGTCCCGTGGGACAAGTACCCCTACGAGGCCACCCCGGGTGACAAGGACGGCGGCTTCAAGGCCAACGCCGGCAAGATCAACTGGGTTCTGCAGAACAGCTACCCGAACGTCGGCGCCGCCAAGCTGACCCAGGAGCTGACCGCGGCCGGCGTCAAGCTGAACAACGGCCTGAGCGAGGCCGAGGCGATCAGCGCCACCCAGTCCGCCATCTGGCACCTGTCCGACGGCGCGAAGCTGGACGAGAACAACCCGACGCCGTTCAACAAGGACTCCGGCGCGGACGTGCTGGCCGCTTACAACTACCTGCTGAGCCACGCCACGCCGGTCGACCAGCCGACGCCGTCGCTGGACCTCGCGCCGACCTCGCAGTCCGGCAAGGCCGGTGACCTGATCGGTCCGTTCACCGTCACCACCACCGCCGACTCGGTCAAGCTCACCACGCAGCTGCCCAACGGCGTCACGCTGACCGACAAGGACGGCAAGGCGCTGGGCGACGTCAAGAACGGCACCCAGATCTACGTGAAGGTCCCGGCGGGCACCGAGGCCGGCAACGGCTCCTTCGCCATCGACGCGACCGCGCACCTCAACGCCGGCCGCCTGTTCGTCGGCGCGAACGCCGACGGCAAGCCGAGCGCCAAGGCCATCACGCAGTCGCTGATCGTGGCCAAGCCGACCGACATCAAGCTCCACAAGGAGGCCAGCGTCTCCTGGACCGTCGGGTCGACGACCACCACGACGACGACCACCACCACGACCACGTCGCCGACGACCACGACGACCAGCACCAGCCCGTGCGTGCCGTCCACGTCGCCGACCACGACGACCCGCACCACCACCACGAGCAACGGCGGCACCACCACCAGCACCCCGATGCCGCCGTCGTGCAACACGCCGACCCCGACCACCTCGGCCGACACCAACGAGCTCGCCTACACCGGCGCCTCGGTCATCGGCCCGGTGATCGCCGGCATCGTGCTGATCGGCGCGGGCGTGGGCGCGCTGTTCTTCGTGCGTCGCCGTAAGGCCAACCACAGCTGACACCAGCTGATCCGCTGAGCCATGTGGGGCCTCCCGTGGGAACGGGAGGCCCCACTGTCATTTCGGTTAGGTACGCTCCGTTGTCGACCCTGACCTCGAAAGGTGGACAGTGAACGTCCCCAACGCGACTGAGCCCGCACAGTCCGACAGCACGTCCCGTGCCGGTCGCCGGCCGGTGATGGTGACGTGGGAGGGCCTCACCGGCCCCCGCCTCGAGTCGGCCCGGCTGGTGCTGTCCGAGAACCGGATCAAGGGCAGCGGCCGGGTCGTCGCGGCCGCCATCGAGGGCAACGAGGCGTACAACGCCTCCTTCGAGCTGTCCGTCGGCGAGGACGGTGTGGTGAGCCGGCTGCTGCTGCGCAGCACCACCGCCGAGGAGGAGCGCACGATGTCGCTCAGCCGCACCGAGGACGGCATGTGGATCGTCGACCGCGGCCGCGGCGCCGAGCGCCGCGACTTCGAGGGCGCGCTCGACGTCAACCTCCAGAGCAGCGTCCTGTTCAACGCCCTGCCGGTGCGTCGGCTCGGGCTGCACCGCGAGGCCGGCGAGCACGAGCTGCCCGTCGTCTGGGTGTCGCTGCCGGACCTGTCGGTCAGCCTCGTGCGCGAGCGCTATCGCACCGTCTCGGTCGACGAGCGCGGCAGCGTGCTCGCCTTCGACCGCGGCGAGGCCACCGTCGAGCTCGTCGTGGACCGCGACGGCCTGGTCGTCGAGTACCCCGGCCTGGCCCGCCGCGTCTGACATCACTTTCCGTGGCCGATCGCTGCGCTGAGTAAACAGTGCGGAATGATCAGCCGGGTGAGTGTGCACTGCGGCCTTTCCCGAGCCCGCCGACCTGGCCCGCTCCACTTCAAGCACGAACGGGACGTCGTGCAGCAAGACATCGCGGCTCGGCTGTCGGAGACTCGACTCCAGGGCGGTCGACCGCAGTTGATCAGAGCATCTGCACGATCGCGACGGTGCCGTCCAGGGCGGTCAGGCGGCCACCCTTGTTGCCGAGGTCGCGGAGGTTGGTGAGGGCGTCCCGGGCCTCCAGGTCGACCTTGACGGCGTGACGGGTGCCGGAGCGGTGCTGCTCGAGCTCCCGGCGGGCGAGGTGGCCGGCGTTGACGGTGGCGGCGAGCCCGCCCGTCGAGGCGAGGGAGCCCCGCGCGGCGCCGAGGCGGCCGAGGGCGTCGTCGACGGCGTCGAGGAGGGCGGCGCGGTTGCCCTCGCACATGGCCTGCACGAGCTCGGGGCGGCTGCCGGCGACGCGAGTGCCGTCGCCGAATGCGCCGGCGGCCAGGGCGAGGGAGAGCGGGCCGCCGGAGGCGCCGACGCTGGCCAGCACGGCGGCGAGCAGGTGTGGCAGGTGGGAGATGCGGGCGACGGCGTCGTCGTGGGCGGACGCGGACGCCGGCACGACGTGGGCGCCGCAGGCCAGGGCGAGCTGCACGACCTCGGTCCACACCTCCTGATCGCTGTCGTCCTCGGTCGTGACGACCCAGGCGGCGTCCCGGAACAGCTCGGCCGAGCCGGCGGACCACCCGGACCGTGAGGTGCCGGCCATGGGGTGCCCGCCGACGTACCGGGCGTATGGGTTGATCTTGCGTACGGCCTCCGACACGGCGCCCTTGACGCTGATGACGTCAGTGAGCCGGCAGCCGGGCGCGTACGCCGACACCGACCGCAGCACCTCGGCCAGCGCTGTCAGCGGCACGGCCAGCACGATGAGAGCGTCCTCCTCGTCCGCCCGGCGCAGCGCGTCGTCGACGCTGGCCTCGACTGTGAAGCCAGCGGCCCGCGCCGCCTCGGCGTCCGTGGTGGACGCGGTGGCACCCCAGGTCGCCCGGCCGGCCGCGCTGGCGGCGCGCATGACGGACCCGCCGATCAGACCCAACCCGATCACACAAACAGGCAGCACGTGTCCCATCCTGCCGCCACGGGCGAACCTGGCGAAACCACCCCGGGTGTTAACGCAGCGCGTCGAGCGCGAATGCGGCGTACATGGCCACCCCGTGCTCCATCGCGGCCTCGTCGAACAGCACCCGGTTGGAGTGGTTGGGGGCGGCCTCGTCCAGTCCGATCGACGGCGGGCAGGCGCCGAGGAAGGCCATCGTGCCGGGGATCTGCCTGGCCACGTACGAGAAGTCCTCCGCGCCCATCATGGGTTCGGCCATCGGCTCGCTGTAGCGCGCGCCGAGCACGCTGGTGGCCAGGTCGAGCACGTTCGCGGCGACCTCGGGGTCGTTCACGGTGATCGGGTAGCCGCGCTCGATCTGGAACGTGGCCGAGCAGCCGTACGCGGCGGCGGTGTGCTCGCAGATGCGCTTCGCCTCGGTGTGCACCTGCGAGCGGGTGGTCTCGGACAGGGTCCGGATGGTGCCTTCGAGCTCGGCGATCTCCGGGATGATGTTGTTTGTGGTGCCGGCGGCGATCTTGGCGACGGTGAGCACGGCCGGTTCCGTCGTCGCGACCCGGCGGGTGATCATCGTCTGCAGCGCGCCGACCATCGCCGCCGCGGCCGGCACCGGGTCGAGCGCCTTGTGCGGCTGCGAGGCGTGACCGCCGCGGCCGACCACCCGCACCCGGAACACGTCGGCGGCGGCCATGATCGGACCGGGTCGGCTGGTGATCACGCCCGATCGCACGGTCGAGGTGATGTGCAGGGCCAACGCCTTGTTCGCGAGCAGTCCGGACGCGCCGAGCACGCCCTCGTCGATCATGTGCTTGGCGCCGTGGTGCCCCTCCTCGCCGGGCTGGAACATGAACACGACGTGACCGTTGAGGGCTTCCCGGCGGGCACACAGCAGCCGTGCCGCCGAGGCGAGCATCGCCACGTGCGTGTCGTGCCCGCACGCGTGCATCGTCCCGTGCACCTCGGAGGCGAAGGCGCAGCCGGTCTGCTCCGTCAGGGGCAACGCGTCCATGTCGGCCCGCAGCAGCACGGTGGGGCCGGGCCGGGCGCCGTGCAGCACGGCGACGACCGAGTCCGTGGACTTGCCGGTGGTGATCTCCAGCGGCAGACCCTCCAGCGCGTGCAGCACCGCCGCCTGCGTCAGTGGCAGCTTCAGCCCCAGCTCAGGCCGCTTGTGCACCTGTCGGCGCAACGCCACCGTGCGTGGCTGGAGCGCGCGGGCGGCCTCGATGAGACCAGCGAGCCTGGGGTCACCTGACTGGGTGGTTGCTGGGCGTGCCGCTGAAGTGGTCATCCAGCCATGGTCCCACCGGAGCCACCGTCCGGCCGATCTCCGCGGGGCCGGCTTGGGGGATGGTGCTTCCGGGTGACCGGCCCGGGCGCATACGGTGTGCACATGTCGGTGCACGAGCCGGTCGGTGGTTTCGGTGTCGCCGTCGTCCGCGAGGACGGCAAATGGCGCTGCAGCTCGCTCGAACTGGCCACGTTGAACGAGCTCGACGCCGCCATCACCGCGCTGCGGAAGATCAGATCGACCGGCGCGCTGTTCGGCATGCTCAACGTCGACGACGAGTTCTTCGTGCTGCTGCGGCCCAGTCCCGGCGGGGTGTCGCTGTTGCTGTCCGACGCCGCCGCGGCGCTGGACTACGACATCGCCGCCGACGTGCTGGACCTGCTGCGCGTCGAGCCGCCGGACGACGAGGACGACGGCCTGTGGCCGGAGGGCGACCTGGGCATTCTCGCCGACCTGGGACTGCCCGACGGCGAGCTGCAGGTGATCGTCGACGAGGTCGACCTCTACCCGGACGAGCAGCTGCAGATGATCGCCCAGCGCTGCGGCTTCAGCAGCGAGTTCGCCGCCGTCGTCGACCGTGTCCAGCAGTGACGAGGAGCTGGTCCGGGCCGCGATCCGGGCCGCTCGCGCTGCCGGCGACGACATCCCCATCGGCGCCGTTGTCGTGGACCGTGACGGCGTGGAGTTGGCGTCCGCCTGCAACGCCCGGGAACGCCTCGGCGACCCCACTGCCCACGCCGAGATCCTCGCCCTGCGCGCCGCCGCCGCCCGTCACGGGGACGGCTGGCGCCTGGAGGGCTGCACCCTCGCAGTGACCGTCGAGCCCTGCACCATGTGCGCCGGCGCCCTCGTCCTCGCCCGGGTTGACCGCGTCGTGTTCGGGGCCTGGGAGCCCAAGACCGGCGCCGTCGGCTCGCTCTGGGACGTCGTTCGCGACCGTCGGCTCAACCACCGCCCCGAGGTGCGCGGCGGCGTCCTCGAACGGGAGTGCGCCGCCCTGATGGACGAGTTCTTCGCCGCTCACCGACCGTGATTCGGACATCCCCGAACGGGGCATCCCTAGGGTGCGCGAGCCAAGGGAGGCACTGATGAGCGTGTTCGACAAGGTCAAGGACAGGGCCGAGCAGATCATCGGCCAGGCCAAGCAGAAGGTCGGCGAGCAGACCGGCAACGAGCGCCTGCAGGCGGAGGGCCAGAAGGAGCAGATGGTCGGCAAGGCCAAGGAGGTCGGGCACGACCTGCTCGACAAGGCCGGCCACGTCGTCGACGACCTGAAGGCCAGGCTCGACCGCAAGTGACCCCGCGTGTCACCGGCCGCGGCGGCTCCTGTAATGTTCTTACCGGTGGCGTGTCCGAGCGGCCGAAGGAGCACGCCTCGAAAGCGTGTGAGGGGAGACCCTCCGTGGGTTCAAATCCCACCGCCACCGCTGCTCAGAGCCCCGGCAACCGAACCTGGTTGCCGGGGCTCTGACGTTTCCCCGGAACTGTCGGTGGTGGCGCCTACCCTGCAGCTGTGAGCCTTGCTGACATCTCCCGCGCGGCGGTGCTGGCTGCCGTCGCAGAGTGCGACCGCATCGGCGAGCCGGCTTTCCTGCGCGACCACGGATTTCTGACCGCGCGGTCGTTTCCGCTGGTTCACGACGACCGACGGTATGACGCGCGGGCGATCGTGGGGGTGGCGCACGGTGAAGGGGCAGGCGATCCGCTGCGGCCGGAGGAATTTCGCAGCGGCGACGAGACGATCGCGCTCGTGCTCCAACAGCTGGGCTTCGAGGTCGAGCATGAGGCGTTCGACGACACCGCAGCCGAATTGTTGTCTGCGGCTCGGGGGCTGACCAGCGCGGAGGCCATCGGCCTGTTGTGGGTGGTCAGTCGGTTCCGGCACGGCGAGCTGGCCGAGCTGGACGAGGGCCGTCTGGCCGAGTTGCTGAGCGAGTACGAGGTTGTCGGTTCGGCCGAAACGGTGTTCGCGGACCTGCGTGCGGACTGGATGTGGGCGAGGACCGAGGACACGGCGAGCCTGAGTGAGCAGGCGCGGCTGTCGCTGACCGACGACCGCTGTGCCGAGGCGCTCGCGGGCCATCTGGTGGACATGTACCTCCACGACATCCGTGTGGACGAGTTGCTGCAGGCGGTCCGACCGCCGATCGTGACGAGCGAGCGAGCCTGGTCGCTGTTGACGAAGGAGGATGACCGGGAGTTCCAGGGCAACGGCGGATACGACGACATCACCGGCAAGATCTACGCGTACGACGCGACCGTGCCCCACTACAGGAACCTCGCCGAGGGGCATTTGGTGATCCTTCGCGACAGCAACTGGGCATTGGGTGCGGCAACGGTGGAACGCATCGACGCCGAGCCGAATCAGGTGAAGACGCAGAAGCGTTGCCCGAGCTGCGGCTTCGTACGATTCAGACCTCGCGAGACCTTGGAGCCGAGGTACCGCTGTCGCAGATGCCGACACACGTTCGACGAACCGGCCACCGAGCTGATCCCCACCACCGTGTTCAGGGCGCACTACGGGGGGACCTGGACACCGCTCGACCCGGTCATAGACAAAGACGAACTGGCGGAGCTCACGACCGACAGGGCGGTCCAGAACGCGATACGACCCATGGACGTCGTGCAGGTCACCGCGCGGCTCAAGGGGTTGGCCGTGCAGATGCCGGCTTCGCTGCCGTCGAACGGAGGAGGCCGGGACAGCGTCAAAGGTGGGTCCAGGCGGGCGATGGTCCGGGTGCGGACCGGCCAGCAGGGGGTCCGACAGATGCTGTTCGACAGCTACGGCAGCAGCTGTGCGGTGACCGGACCGTGTCCGCGAGAGGCGTTGCAGGCCGCGCACCTCCGTGGTTTCGCCAAGCACCAGGAGCATCGGAGGGACCAGGGGCTCCTGCTTCGAGCCGATATTCACTCCCTGTTCGACCGGGGCATGGTGGCGGTCGACCCGGATCGGCTGGTGATCGTCGTCGATCCCGGCTTGCTGCGGTACGAGCAGTACGCGGACCTGGACGGAAGGCCTCTGTGCGTACCTGAGGGCCTGGAACCGGACCGGTCGGCGCTGGCGGACCACCACGCCCTCGCGAGCGCCGGTTGGGAAAGCTGAACGGAGGAGCCCCGGCACCAGAGGTGCCGAGGCTCGTTGTCGCCAGCGGGGTGAGCTGTTGGGGCGGTGGTGACGACGGCGCCGGGGCCGGCGGAGAAGGCGACGGAGAGACTGGCCCAGCCGGGACGCCGGTGAGGGCGAGGCCGGTGCGGTTGTCGCCGGCGAGGATCTTGACGCCGGGGCGGGGCGCGTCGGTGAAGGCGCCGAAGCCGAGCGCGGCCAGCGCGAGGTACAGCAGGCGCTTGGCCGGACGGTCGCAGCGGTGCAGGGTTCGGTAGGTGCCGTCCTCGCGGGCGTGGTCAGGAATCGGCTGGCGACCGCCATCAGCACGGCGGACAGCCACATCGCGGTCACGCCGATCGGCAGCGCGGCGCCGAAGGCCAGGGACAGCACCAGCACGGTGACGGCCCAGGCCGCGCCGACCAGCGAGGCGACGATCAACCGCTTCACGGCTCGCTCCTCCGATCGACCACGGCCAGGCACAGCAGGGCCATCCCGGCGAGAAAGAACACCACGAGCGCGGCCGCGGCCCTCGGCAGGGCGGCGACCGTCTCCTCGTGCCGGGCGGTGGTGAAACAGGTCTTGTACCCATGGCTGTCGTAGGAGTGCTGGCCGTTCGCGTATTGCGGGTGAAGTCCGGGCCAGGTGCCCCAGCTGAAGGTCCCGGCGGCGATGGCCAACATGATCAACGCGACGCGCGGGTTCGGCGGCACGGCCCCGATGCCGGTCAGCAACTGCTGTGGCTTGCGGGCTCGGAGCAGGACGAACACCCCCGCGACCACGCCGGGCAGCGCGAACAGCGCCAGCTCCGGCCACACGATCGGCAGCTGGATGCCGGGGATCAGGGACACCACGATGGCCAGGACGCAGCATCCGGCGTCCGCCATGAGCACGAGGGCCCACCGTCTCACGAGGTCAACGCCAGATCGGTGATCCGCCCGGTATGGGCTGAACACCGGAAGTTGCCGCCGTTCGTACTACCAGGTAACCGTTGCGCAAAAGCCTTCCGGCGTTCACTCAACCGGGGGAGGATGCCCCGACCACTGAGCTAGTAGGAGGACGAGGGTGACCCCATCTCCACACCGCCGCAGAGCCATGGCCGGCACGGCGGTGACCGCGCTGCTGTCGGCCGGCCTGGTCGTCACGGCGGCCCCGGCGTCGGCGACGCCGAGTGCCGACGCCCTGATCGCCGAGGTGTACGGGGGCGGCGGCAACGCCGGCGCCACCCTCACCTCCGACTACGTCGAGCTGGCCAACCGGGCCGCGACGGCGGTGTCGGTGGCCGGTTGGAGCGTGCAGTACCTGCCGGCGGCGCCGAAGCCGACGAGCGTGTGGCAGGCGACGCCGCTGACGGGCAGCATCGCCCCGGGGACGAAGTACCTGGTGGGCGAGGCGAAGGGCACCGGCGGCACGACGGCGCTCCCGACGCCGGACGCGACCGGCAACATCAACATGTCGGCGACGGCGGGCACGGTGGCCCTGGTTTCGGGCACGGACCCGCTGACCTGCCTGACGGCGGCGGACTGCGCGGCGGATCCCCGGGTGCACGACCTGGTGGGCTTCGGCGGCGCGGTGGTCGTCGAGGGCACGTCGGCCGCGGCCCCGAGCAACACGACGGCGGTGACCCGCACGGCGGGCGACACCGACGACAACGGCAAGGACTTCGCCACCGGCGCGCCGGCCCCGACGAACGGCAAGGGTGAGACGACGCCGGGCGGCCCCACCCCGCCGACCGGGGTGCCGGCCCGCATCCACGACATCCAGGGCACGACCCGCCTCTCGCCGCTGGTCGGCAAGCAGGTCAGCGACGTGCCGGGCATCGTGACGGGCGTCCGCTCCTTCGGCAACAGCCAGGGCTTCTTCTTCCAGGACCCGAACCCGGACAGCGATCCCCGCACCAGCGAGGGCATCTTCGTCTACACCGGCTCCGCCAAGATCGCGGTGCAGCCGGGCGACTCGGTCAAGGTCTCCGGCAAGGTGTCGGAGTTCTACCCGGACGAGTCCGGCGCGAGCTCGCTGTACCAGTCCAACACCGAGCTCGGCTCGGCCACGGTCACGGTGGTCTCCTCGGGCAACCCGCTGCCGGCGGCCGAGGTGCTCGGCCCGGACACGGTTCCGACGGCGTTCGCCCCGACCGGCGGCAACATCGAGTCCCTCCCGCTGCAGCCGGACAAGTACGCGTTGGACTTCTTCGAGTCGCGTGAGGGCATGCGGGTCGAGGTGGACGACGCCCGCGTGGTCGGCCCGACCGACAAGTACAACGAGCTGTACGTGACGACCAAGCCGACGCAGAACCCGAGCGTCCGCGGCGGCACGGTCTACCTGGGCTACGACGACAACAACTCGGGCCGGCTCGAGGTGCAGTCGCTGATCCCGTTCTCCCAGGTGCCTTTCCCCAAGGCGAACGTGGGCGACAAGCTCGCGGGCGCCACGGCCGGCCCGCTGGACTACACCCAGTTCGGCGGCTACGTGATCCAGGCGACGCAGCTGGGCGGTTACGTCTCGGGCGGCATCCAGCCGGAGACCACGGCCAAGCAGACCGTGGACGAGCTGGCGGTGGCCACCTACAACGTGGAGAACCTGGCGCCGACCGATCCGCAGGCCAAGTTCGACCGCCTGGCCGGCAACCTGGTGCACAACCTGGCCGCGCCGGACATCGTGTCGCTGGAGGAGATCCAGGACAACTCCGGCGCCAAGGACGACGGCGTCGTCGCGGCGGACCAGACGCTGCAGAAGTTCGCCGACGCCGTGGTGGCCGCGGGCGGACCGCAGTACAGGTGGACGGAGATCGATCCGACCAACGACGCCGACGGCGGCCAGCCGGGCGGCAACATCCGGATCGCCTTCTTCTACAACCCGAAGCGGGTGTCCTTCGTGGACCGCCCGGGCGGTGACGCCACCACCGCGACGACGATCGTCAACAAGCACGGGCAGGCGGAGTTGTCGGTCTCGCCGGGCCGCGTCGACCCGACCAACCCGGCCTGGAACGCCAGCCGCAAGCCGCTGGCCGCCGAGTTCCGGTTCCAGGGCCGCGAGGTCATCGTGATCGGCAACCACCTGGTGTCCAAGCTCGGCGACCAGCCGGACGTGGGCCGCAACCAGCCGCCGACACGGAGCTCGGAGGTGCAGCGCGGGCAGCAGACGGCGGCGCTGCGCGCGTTCGTCGACCAGATCCTGGCGGTGAACGCGAAGGCCAACATCGTCATCCCGGGCGACTTCAACGACATGCAGTTCTCCCCGACGGTGGCCACGCTCACCGCCGGCGGCAAGCTGCGTGACCTGGTGAACGAGCTGCCCGCGAACCAGCGCTACAGCTACGTCTACCAGGGCAACTCCGAGGTGCTCGACCACCTGCTGGTCAGCACCGCGCCGCGCGGCGTGCAGTACGACGTGGTGCACGTCAACGCCGAGTTCGCCGACCAGGCCAGCGACCACGACCCGCAGGTGGTCCGGTTCCGGCCGAGCACCGGCAACGAGCTGCTGGACCAGCTGCTCGACCTGGCGCACTGTTTCGCGCCGCCGGCCAAGTAACCGCTGTGAAAGGACCATTCCTGACGCTGGACGTCAGGAATGGTCCTTTCATGACATCGTGGGGGCGTGACTCAGCCGAGGGCCGGCCAGGTGTTGGCGGCGAACCTGAAGGTGCTGCGTGAACGCAGCGGCCTGTCGCTGTCGGAGCTGGCCCGCCGGTCTGGCATCGCCAAGGGCACGCTGTCCCAGCTGGAGTCCGGCGCCGGCAACCCCACCATCGAGACCGTGTTCAGTTTGTCGAACGCCTTGAGTGTGCCGGTGTCGAGCCTGCTGACGTTGCGCAGCGACCCGGACGTGGTGCTGGTCCGCTCGGCCGACCTGGACGTCCTCAGCAGCAACGCGGTCGACCTGCGGATGCTGCGCCGGCTGGACGTCACCGAGACCGTCTTCGAGGTCTACGACCAGCGGGTCCGCCCCGGCCAGCAGCAGCACTCCGACGGCCACGCCGGAATCGAGCACGTCACCGTGGTCACCGGCCGGCTGCTGATCGGCCCGCCGGACGACCCGTACGAGCTGGGCCCCGGTGACTACGTGAGCTTCCCGGCCGACCGGCCGCACATCTACCGCGCCGTCGACGAGCCGGTGCTGTCGGTGCTGTTGCTGCAGTACCCCGCCGATGCCGGACCGCCGGCCTTGACCTGCGCCACCTCCGACCCGTAGCGTTCATTTTAACGAACGGAGGTGGCCGTGCACGTTGTTGTCGTCGGCGCCGGGGTCATCGGCGCGGCCTGCGCCGAGGCGCTCAGCGCGGCCGGCGCGACGGTCACCGTGGTCGACCGCAGCGGCCCGGCCGCCGGCACGACCGGCGCGGGCGAGGGCAACGTGCTCGTCTCGGACAAGGAACCGGGCCCGGAACTCGAACTGGCCCAGGCGTCCCGCCGCCAACTCCCGGAACTGCTCGCCAGGCTGGCGGACGAACTCGGGGCCGAACAAGCCGATGTCGAGTGGCAGCCCAAGGGCGGTCTGGTGGTCGCGACCACGGATTCGGGACCGCTGCACGATTTCGCGGCACGGCAACGAGCTGCCGGCGTGCTTGCCGAGGAGATCACGCCGGAGCGGGCGTTCGAGCTGGAGCCGAACCTGACCCGCGAGATCACCGGGGCCGTCCTGTACCCCGAGGACGGCCAGGTGCAACCCGTGCTGCTGGCCACCACGCTGCTTACCGCCGTGCGGCAGCGTGGCGGCCGGCTCCTCTCCGGGGTGACCGCGACCGGCGTCACGAAGAACGCCTTGGTCACGGACAGCGGGACCATTCCGTGTGATCACGTCGTCAACGCCTGTGGACCGTGGGCCGGCGACTTCGCCACGAGGGCCGGTGCGCCGATCCCGGTGCTGCCCCGCCGTGGCCTGATCCTGGTGACGACGCCGGTCGCGGATCTGGTGCGGCACAAGGTGTACGACGCGGACTACGTCGGCGCGGTGGCCAGCGGCGAGGCCGACCTGCAGACGTCGACGGTGGTGGAGTCGACGCCGGCCGGCACGGTGCTGATCGGCTCCAGCCGGCAGCGCGTCGGCTTCGACGACACCATCCAGGTCGACGTCCTTCGCGAGCTGGCCCGCAAGGCGATCCGGCTCTTTCCCTTGCTGGCCAAGGTGAACGTGATGCGCGCCTACGGCGGGTTCCGGCCGTACCTGCCTGATCACCTGCCAGTCATCGGGCCCGATCCACGCGTGCCGGGCCTGTGGCACGCCACTGGTCACGAGGGCGCCGGCATCGGCCTCGCCGTGGCGACGGGCCGGCTGCTCGCGGAGTTGATGACCGGCAAGGAGCCGCACGTCGACCCGAAGCCGTTTCGCGTCGACCGACAGGGGTTGGCGGCATGAACGTCACGATCGACGGCGAGCCGAGGACGGTCGAACCCGGGCGGACGATCGCGGCGGTGGTGCCGAACGTCGGCGTGTTCTGCGCGATCGGCGTCTGCCACGGCTGCCTGGTCGCGGTCAACGGCACGCCGGATGTTCGTGCATGCCAACGGGTTCTGCGCGAGGGTGACGAGGTGAGCACCCGATGACCGTCGTCGTGGTCGGCGCGGGACCGGCCGGTGTCAACGCGGCCGTCACGGCGGCACGGGCAGGCAAGGACGTGCTGTTGATCGACTCCGCTGCGAGGATCGGCGGCCAGTATCACCGGCAATCCTTCCGCGCCAAGAAAATCCGCGTCGCCCATGACCGCGTGCGGCACCTGCCCGACACCACCGTCTGGGCGATCGAGGGCAACCGCCTGCACCTCACCGGATCGCGTGTCGTCACCGCGGAAGCGCTGGTCCTGGCCACCGGCGCGTACGACCGGACGCTGCCGTTCCCGGGCTGGGACCTGCCCGGTGTCTACACCGCCGGTGCGGCGCAGGCGATGGCCAAGGGGCAGGGAATCGCGTTGGGGCACAACGTGGTTGTCGCCGGAACCGGGCCGTTCCTGCTGCCGGTGGCGAGCTCGCTGCTGGACGTCGGCGCCAAGGTGCGCGTCTTCGAGGCGAATTCCCCGTCGCGTGAGTGGCTTCGGGAACCGGAAGCGCTCATCGCCGGCCGCCGCAAGCTGATCGAGTTGGCCCAGTACGCCAAGGTCGCCCGCCACTACCGTGAACGCACCGCCGTGATCGCCGCGCACGGCGACGACCGGGTCCGCGAGGTCACCGTCGCCAGGCTCGACCGTTACTGGAATCCCTTGCAGGTCAAAAGAATCCCGGTCGACGCCGTCTGTGTCGGCTACGGTTTCGTGCCGCAGCTCGAACTCGCGATCTCCGCCGGCTGCCGCCTGCGCAACGGATTCGTCGACGTCGACCAGGAGCAGCGCACCTCCGTGCCGTGGATCTTCGCGGCCGGCGAGATCACCGGCATCGGCGGCGCGGAGCTCGCCGCCCACGAAGGCATCATCGCCGGAGCCGCGGCCGCGGGCGTGCAGGTCGGTCGCACCGTCGATCGGCGCTTCGCCGAGGCCCTGACCAGGGTGTATGCGGTGAAACCGGGCTGGCGGAGCTGGCTCGCCGACGACACGATCATCTGCCGTTGCGAACGAGTCACCCACCGCAAGCTGCGCACCGCCGCCGAGCAACGCGGCGCGGTCGCGACCCGGGCGGTGAAGCTCGCCAGCCGCGCCGGACTCGGCGTCTGCCAGGGCCGCATCTGCGGCGCCACCGTCGCCGACCTGCTCGACCTCGACCCCACCACGTTCGCCCGCCGGCCGATCGCCACCCCGATCCCGCTCGGCGACCTCGCCGCCAACCCCGTGGAGGAACAGTGATCTTCGATGGAGTGGTCGTCGCGACCGCGCTGCCCTTCGACGCCGACCTGCGCATCGACCTCGACCGCTACGCCGAGCACTGCCGCTGGCTGATCGACAGCGGCTGTCACGGCGTTGGCCCCAACGGCTCGCTCGGCGAGTACTCGTCGCTCACCGACGACGAACGCCGGACGGTGGCCCGCACCGCGATCGAGACCGTCGGTGACGACGGCATCGTGGTCGTCGGCGTGCACGCCCCCGGCTCGCACCAGGCCAAGCGTTGGGCCGAACTCGCCGCCGAGGACGGCGCGGACGGCCTGCTCTGCCTGCCGCCGACCATGTACCGGGCCAGTGACGCCGAGGTGGTCGACCACTTCGCCGCCGTCGCCTCGGTCGGCCTGCCGGTGATGGTCTACAACAACCCGTTCGACACCAAGGTGGATCTCACGCCGAAGCTGCTGAGCGAGATCGCCCAGATCGACAACGTGGTGGCGGTCAAGGAGTTCTCCGGCGACGTCCGTCGCGTGCTGGAGATCCGCGAGCAGGCGCCGGGGCTCGCGGTGATCGCCGGCGCGGACGACGTGCTGCTCGAAGCCGTGCTGATGGGCGCGACCGGCTGGTTCGCCGGCTTCCCCAACGCCTACCCGGCCGAGTCGGTCGAGCTGTTCACGCTGGCCACGCAGGGCCGGCTCGACGAGGCCCGCAAGCTGTACGAACGGCTCGTCGCCGCGTTCCGCTGGGATTCGCGCACCGAGTTCGTGCAGGCCATCAAGTACGCCATGGACAAGGTCGGCCGCTACGGCGGCCCCTGCCGCCCGCCGCGCGGGCCGCTGACCGACGCCAACCGCGCCCGGCTGGACGCCGATCTCGCCCGGGTGATCTGACGTGCGGGCCAGCAGGTACTTCACCGCCGTCGACTCGCACACCGAGGGCATGCCGACGCGGGTGATCACCGGCGGCGTCGGTCCGATCCCCGGCGCCACCATGGCCGAGCGGCGTCAGCACTTCGTCGAGAAGATGGACCACATCCGGCAGTTCCTGGTGAACGAGCCGAGGGGGCACTCGGCCATGAGCGGCGCGATCCTGCAGCCGCCGACCAGGCCGGACGCCGACTGGGGCGTGCTGTACATCGAGGTTTCCGGCTGCCTGCCGATGTGCGGGCACGGCACCATCGGCGTCGCGACCGTGCTGGTGGAGACGGGCATGGTGGAGGTCGTCGAACCGGTCACGACCGTGCGGCTGGACACCCCGGCCGGCCTGGTCGTCGCCGAGGTGAAAGTGCGCGACGGCCACGCCGAGTCGGTGCGGTTCCAGAACGTGCCGGCATACGCGCACGAACTCGACGCCGTGGTGGACGTCCCGGGGCTCGGCGAGGTGCGCTACGACATGGCCTACGGCGGCAACTTCTACGCGATCCTGCCGATCGACTCGCTGGGTATCGTCTTCGACGTCAAGGAAAAGGACCGGATTCTGGCCACCGGTTTGTCCATAATGGACGCGATCAACGCCCAGCGGCGGCCCGTGCACCGAGAGGACCCCGGCATCGCCGGCTGCAAGCACGTGCAACTGGTTGCGCCCGGCCACAACGGCAGCCACGCGCGCAACGCCATGGTCATCCACCCCGGCTGGTTCGACCGATCGCCGTGTGGAACCGGTACCAGCGCGCGGATGGCGCAGCTGCACGCCCGCGGCGAACTGGCGCTGCACACCGACTTCGTGAACGAATCGCTGCTGGGCACCAGGTTCACCGGGCGCCTCGTGGCCGAGACGTCACACGGCGTGACCCCGACGATCGAAGGCCGCGCCTGGCTGACCGGCATGGCACAGTACCTGCTGGACCCAACCGACCCGTTCCCGAACGGGTTCACGCTGTGAGGAGTGCTCCAGATGACTGATCGGCCGGCGAGGCGAGACCCGTCCAGGCTGGTCGAGGCGACCGGATTCCGGTCCTCGGTCGGAACAGGCTGGGGCGATGCGGCCCGCGAGGTCCGGCTGACCCCGGGCGCGCGGGAGGCCGCCGCCGCGCACCGGGCCCGGCTGTCGGCCGAGTTCCCCGGGCAGCGCATCGCGGTCGCCTCCGGACGGGCCCCGGTCAGGGCCAACGACACCGACTACGACTTCCGTCCGGACAGCGACTTCTCCTGGCTCACCGGCTGCAACGCCGAGGGCGCCGTGCTGCTGATGCTGCCGGTTTCCGGCGGGCACGAGGCCGTGCTGCTGCTGCGCGAGCCGGCCCGCCCCGGCGACCCGGAGTTCTTCGGCAGCGCCCGCGACGGCGAGCTGTGGATCGGGCCCGTGCCCGGCCTCGCCGAGTGGAGCGAGGCGCTCGGCCTGACGTGCCGGCGTATCGAGGACCTGCCCGGATTGCTGCGCGGCCAGCACCCGGCGGTCAACGCCACCGGCGGCGTCGAGCCGATGCTGGACGCGCTCGGTTACGGCAACAGCTCCGGCCTGCGCACAGTTCTGGCGGAGCTGCGCCGATTCAAGGACGACTGGGAGATCGGCCAGCTGCAGGCCGCCGTCGACGCCACCGTGCTCGGCTTCGCCGAGGTGGCCGCCGAGCTGCCGATGGCGATCAAGGGCGGCGGCGAGCGCTGGCTGCAGGGCACCTTCGACCGGCGGGCCCGCACCAGCGGCAACGCCCCCGGCTACGCCTCCATCCTGGCCGCCGGCCCGCACGCCCCGGTGCTGCACTGGGTGCGCTGCGACGGCGACGTGCCCGCCGACGGGTTGCTGCTGATGGACGCCGGCGTCGAGGTCAACACCTACTACACCGCCGACGTGACCAGGACCTTCCCCGTCAACGGCAAGTTCAGCGACCCGCAGCGCCAGGTGTACGAACTCGTGCTCAAGGCGCACCTGGCCGCCATGGCCGACGTGCGGCCCGGCGTCGAGTACCGGGCGTTCCACAACACCGCCATGCGGGTGCTCGCCGAGGGCCTGCACGACTGGGGGTTGCTGCCCGTCTCCGTCGACGAGGCGCTGGACCCCGACGGCCAGCACCACCGGCGCTACATCGTCTGTGGCGTCGGCCACTACCTCGGCCTGGACGTGCACGACTGCGCCCGGGCCCGCGCCGAGGCGTACCACGAGGGCACGCTGGCCGCCGGCATGGCGCTGACCGTCGAGCCGGGGCTGTACTTCCACCCCAACGACCTCACCGTGCCGCCGGAGCTGCGCGGGCTCGGCGTGCGTATCGAGGACGACCTCGTCGTCACCGACACCGGCGCCGACGTGCTCTCCTCCGCGCTGCCCATCACCGCCGCCGGCATCGAGGAGTGGGTCAGCGGCTGTCTTCGGGGCTGACCAGCTCCAGCTCCAGCTGCGGCGACACGTGATCGGCCGCTGCCTGCCTCACCTGCGGGGAGCGCAGGCAGCGGCCGCACGTCACCGGGTCGTTGGTCGGCTCGAACCGGGTGAAGTCCCACGTGCCCGTGCCCACGTGACAGCCCGGGGCCGGGATCAGCATGTCGCCCAACCACCGCTGTAAATGCACCGCGTGCACCGTCGACGAGTTGCCCAGCCGCCCGTTGCGCTGGTCGAACCGTCGCCGGGCCTGGGATGCCGTCCCCTCCAGGAGCGCGCTCAGCGGATCCGTCACCCCACCAGCCTGGCACGCCGGTCTGACATTCCCGGGAACAGCAGAGGCCCCGCCGTGTCGGCGGGGCCTCTGACCTGCGGAGGATACGGGATTTGAACCCGTGAGGGGTTTAATCCCCAACACGATTTCCAGTCGTGCGCCCTAGGCCACTAGGCGAATCCTCCGCGTGGGAGCTTACCGGAGGGGTGCCTGACCAGCCAAAACGGCTGGTGAGGGGCCTGCGGGCCGGTCGGGCGGGGCAGCGCTCAGCTGCGGGCGCGGGTGCCCGCGTAGACGTACTTCCATCGGCCACGGACGGGCTCGGCGGGACGCTCGTAGACGATGACCGGCAACGCGGCCAGCGCCGCCTTCAGCTTCTCCCGGTTGCGTTCCTTGGGCAGCTGCGGGAACTCCCACCGCGGCAACGTCGGAACCCCGTCCCGCTGCGCCGGGACCTTGATCGTCCGGCCGTCCTCGGGACCGCCGAACAGCTCGATGTCGATCTCAAGCCGTGTGTCCTCCGCCATGGCCCGGCATCCTGCTCCGCTCCCGAAGACCCCGCCTCCCGAAGCACCGGATCGAGGGACCCGCTACACTCAGACACGGACCTCGTGCGGTGTCCATCCTGTGAACCTCCCCAGGGCCGGAAGGCAGCAAGGATAAGCGGGCTCTGACAGGTGCGCGGGGTCCCCTTTTTTTGCCCGGACGAGGTCCGGCACGGAACTGTCGGACCACCGCAGTAGGGTCGTACCCGTGGCGCTCGCCCTCTACCGCAAGTACCGGCCCGCGACCTTTGCCGAGGTCGTCGGCCAGGACCACGTCACCGAGCCGCTGCGGGCCGCGTTGGCCGCGGGGCGGGTCAACCACGCCTACCTGTTCTCCGGTCCACGGGGCTGCGGCAAGACGTCCAGCGCCCGCATCCTGGCCCGGTCGCTGAACTGCGCGCAGGGACCGACGCCGAACCCGTGCGGGGTGTGCAACTCCTGCATCGGACTGGCCCCGGGCGGCTCCGGCACGGTGGACGTGGTGGAGCTGGACGCGGCCAGCCACGGCGGCGTCGACGACGCCCGCGAGCTGCGCGACCGCGCCTTCTACGCGCCGGCGGAGGCCCGCTACCGCGTCTTCATCATCGACGAGGCGCACATGGTCACCACGCAGGGCTTCAACGCCCTGCTGAAGATCGTGGAGGAGCCGCCGGAGCACCTCATCTTCGTGTTCGCCACGACCGAGCCGGAGAAGGTGCTGCCGACCATCCGGTCCCGCACCCACCACTACCCGTTCCGGTTGATCCCGCCGGGCACGCTGCGCGGCCTGCTGGAGAACATCTGCGGCGACGAGGGCGTGAAGGTCGAGCCGGCCGTCTACCCGCTGGTGCTGCGCGCGGGCGGCGGCTCGGCCCGTGACACGTTGTCGGTGATGGACCAGCTGCTGGCCGGCGCGGGCGACGAGGGCGTCACCTACGAGCGGGCGATCGCGCTGCTCGGCGTCACGGACATCGCCCTGATCGACGAGATGGTCCGCGGCCTGGCCGCCAACGACGGCGCGGCGGTGTACGGCACGCTCGACCGGGTCGTCGAGGCCGGCCACGACCCCCGCCGCTTCGCGGCGGACCTGCTGGAACGGCTGCGCGACCTGGTGCTGCTGTCCGCGGTGCCGGACGCCGGCCAGCGCGGGCTGATCACCGCGCCGGAGGACGAGCTGGCGCAGATGCAGGAGCAGGTCCAGGGGCTGGGCCCGGCCACCCTCACCCGGTACGCCGAGATCGTGCACGCCGGCCTGATCGAGATGCGCGGGGCGACCGCGCCGCGGCTCGTGCTGGAGCTGCTGTGCTCCCGGATGATGCTGCCGGCCGCCAGCGCCACCGACGCGGCACTGCTGCAACGGATCGAGCAGTTGGAGCACCGCCCGGTCGCAGCCGCCGGTGCAGTCGCGGTCGACGCCGCGGCTCCGGTGGCGAACAAGTTCCAGCGGCCGTCGCAGCGGCCCGCGGAACCCCAGCCGGCCGAGCCCCAGCCGGAGCCGGTTGCCCAGGCGCCGGCCCCCAGGCAGCCCGAACCTCAGGTCCAGCAGCCGCCGGTCCAGCCGCCCCCGGTGCAACAAGCCCCGGTCCAGCAGCCGCCGGTCCAGCCGGAGCCGCAGCCCGAACCGGCCCCGGCGGCCGCCGCGCCCGCCGGCGAGGGCGGAGTGGACGTGGCGACGCTGCGACGGCTCTGGTCCCAGCTGCTGGCGGCGATCCCGAGCAAGTCCACGCAGGCAATGCTGATGAACGCCGCCGTGCAGTCCGTGGACGGCAACACCGTCACCATCGCCCACACCTCGGCCCCGCTGGCCCGCCGCCTCGCGGCCGCCCAGAACCAGGACGCCATCGCCGCCGCCATCGGCAAGGTCGTCGGCGGCAGCTGGCAGGTCCGCTGCGTGCACGGCGAAGCGGGTGGCGGACCGGGTGCGATGGCGGCCCCGGCGGCGGCCCCGCCTCGGCAGCGGCCCGCCGCGCCGACCCGGCCCAGCCAGGCCGCCCGCCCGCAGCCCGAGTCGCGGCCGACGCCGGTCGCACCGCCGGCGGCCGCGTCCCCGGTCGACGACATCCCGCTGCCGCCGGAGCCGGACGAGCCCGCCGAACCCGAGCCGGAACCGGAGCCGGAGAGCGAAGAGTCGATGATGGCCGAGGCGGCACGCGCGCCGGAGCCGGGCGAGCTCGTCGACCGCCGCGACCCGCACGACGTCCTGCTCGAGATGCTCGCCGAGGAACTCGGCGCGGTGCCGATCGAGAAGCGCGTCAAGCCAGCCGGCGGGTGACGAACTCGATCGCCCGGGGATAGGTGGCCAGCTTGTTCGCCAGGTTGGCCATCTGGTGCCCCTCGTCGGCGTGCACCACCAGCTCGCACTCGACGCCGTTGCGGCGCACCGCCTCGGCCAGCTGCTCCGCCTCGCTCAGCGGCACCCGCGGGTCGTTCGCCCCGTGCACCACGAAGAGCGGCGCGCGGATCTGGTCGACCTTGTTCATCGGGGACGCCTCCTCCAGGAAGTCCCGGTCGGAGTCCAGCCAGCCGTACTCCCGCTCCCGCAGGCGCCGCCGGTACGGCGAGGTGTTCTCCAGGAACGTGACGAGCGAGGAGATGCCGACGATGTCCACGCCGGCCGCCCACCGCTCCGGCAGGAACGCCAGCCCGGCGAGCACCAGGTAGCCGCCGTAGGACCGGCCCCACAGCGCGACCTTCGCCGGATCGACCCCGATCGACGGCAGCCAGTCGTGCAGCACCGCCAGGTCCTGCACCGAGTCCAGCCGCCTGCGCCGGTCGTCGGCCGAGTAGTACGACTTGCCGTAGCCGATGGATCCTCGGATGTTCGGGACCACGACCACGTGCCCCGCGGCGACCAGCCCCTGCACCAGCGGATCGAACCGGCGCTGCGACTGCCCCTCGGGGCCGCCGTGCAGGAACAACACCGCGGATTTGCCGCTGCCGTAGACGAAGCACGGGATCTGGCCGTTGGCGCGGACGTGCGTCGGCTCCACCATGCCGGCCAGCTGCGACCCGGTGTCGGTCAGCGGGGTGACCTTCGCCGACTCCAGGTCGACCAGCAGCACGTCCATCGGGATGGTCGGCGAGCTGAACGTCACCGCCACGTACCGGGAGTTCGGCGAGAACACCGGATCCAGCAGCGGATACGAGGTCCAGCCGTCGGCGGGCAGCTGGATCTCGTCGAGCTGGCGGCCGGTCGGGCCCTCGTGCACGGTCAGCCGGGCGACACCGTCGACGTTGGTCATCACCAGCAGCTTCTGCCCGTCCGGCGACAGCCAGCCGATCAGGTCGTGCTGGTCGGAGGCGACCAGCCACGTCCACTGCCCGCTGGCCAGGTCGTACCGGGCAACGGCCTTGAACTCGCGGTCCCGGTTGCTGGTGGCGATCAGGCCGGAGCCGTCGGGCAGCCAGCCGACATGGCCGATGTTGGTCGGCTCGTCGGCGCCGGTCAGCTCGACCACCTGGTCGGCCTCGGTCGCCGGCATGGTGTCGACCAGCAGCAGCTGGGTCGAGTTCGCCTGGTCGGTGCCGACCGTGGTGGCCAGGTACCGACTGTCGGGGGACAGCGCCGCGTCGGCCGAGTAGCCGCCGCGGTCGTAGACGACCTCCTCGGCCCCGCTGAACAGGTTGCGCACCACCACGTCGAAGTCGACCTTGTTGCGCCGGTTCGTGGCGTACACGACGCGGCCGTCCAGCATGCCCCCCAGCCGGTGGATGTGCCGTTCGTCGTGCACGATCGGCTCGAACTCCGACGCGCCGAGCCGCAGCAGCGACAGCTGGCCGCGCTCGTTGCCGCCGCTGTCGTGCTCGACGACCACGGCGCGCTCGCCCCTGACGTACTTCGCATTGCTCACGCCGGTCAGGTGTGGCAGCGGCGTCGCCGTGCCGTCCGGCGCCAGCTCGACGAGCTGCACCCGGCCCGACTCGTCCGAGCCGGCCAGCACCCGCCCCTCGTCGTCGACGTCGAAAGCCCGCCACGTGTGCAGTTCCAGTAGTCGCCTCACGTCCAGCCCCATGGATCCACCCTGTCACACCCGGCGACTACGCTGGTGCTGGTCAAACCGACGAGAGGAGCCGCGGTGCAGCCCGGCCAGCCCAACATGCAACAGATCCTGCAACAGGCCCAGCAGATGCAGCAGCAGCTGGTCAACGCCCAGCAGGAGCTGGCGGCCGCCGAGGTCACCGGCACCGCGGGCGGCGGTCTGGTGACCGCGACCGTGTCCGGCGCCGGCGAGCTCAAGTCGCTGAACATCGACCCGAAGGTGGTCGACCCCGACGACGTCGAGACGCTGTCCGACCTGGTCGTCGCGGCCGTGCGCGACGCCAACAACAACGCGCAGCAGCTGGCCGCGCAGAAGATGGGCCCGCTGGCCGGTGGCCTCGGCGGCGGGTTCGACCTCGGTGGCCTGAGCCTGCCCGGGTTCTGACGGTGTACGAGGGACCGGTCCAGGACCTGATCGACGAGCTGGGGCGGCTGCCCGGCGTCGGTCCGAAGAGCGCCCAGCGCATCGCGTTCCACCTGCTCGCCGCCGATCCGGCGGACATCGGGCGACTGCAGGACGCGCTCCAGAAGGTGCGCGAAGGGGTGCAGTTCTGCCAGATCTGCGGCAACGTCTCCGAGGAGCAGACCTGCCGCATCTGCAAGGACCCGCGCCGCGACGCCACCGTGGTGTGCGTGGTCGAGGAGCCCAAGGACGTCGTGGCGGTGGAGAAGACCCGCGAGTTCAAGGGCCGCTACCACGTGCTCGGCGGCGCGCTCGACCCGTTGTCCGGCATCGGCCCGGACCAGCTGCGCATCCGCGAGCTGCTGGCCCGGATGGGCGCCGACGACATCAAGGAGATCATCCTCGCCACCGACCCGAACACCGAGGGCGAGGCGACCGCGACCTACCTGATCCGCATGCTGCGCGACTTCCCGGGGCTGACCGTCACCCGGCTGGCCTCGGGCCTGCCGATGGGCGGCGACCTGGAGTTCGCCGACGAGCTCACGCTCGGCCGCGCCCTGTCGGGGCGTCGCACGGTGTGAGGATCATCGCGATCGACGGGCCGTCCGGCGCCGGCAAGTCCAGCTACGCGGCGACGCTCGGCCTGCCGATCGTGCCCACCGACCACTTCGCCACCTGGGACGACCCGGTGGCGTGGTGGCCGCGGCTGGTCGACGGCGTGATCAAGCCGCTGCTGCGTGGCGAGCCGGGCCGGTACCGGCGGATGGACTGGAGCGGCGGCGTGCCGGCACTCGGCCCGGAGGTTGTCGTCGAGCCGACGGAAGTCCTTGTCGTGGAAGGGGTTTCCGCCGGTCGCCGGGCGGCGACGCCGTGGCTGTCGCAGCTGGTCTGGGTGGAGGCGAAGGACGCGCTCGAGCGCGCCGTCGCCCGTGACGGCGAGGCCAGCCGCGCTGATCTGGTGCGGTGGAAGGAATTCGAGCTCGGCTGGTTCCAAGTGGACGGTACGCGCGAGCGGGCCGACCTAATCGTTCAGCGCTAGCTCCAACGCCTTCCGTGCCTGCTCCAGCGTCGTGGGATGCTGCTCCGGCACGCACACGGCGATCGCCCGCCGGGCCAGCTCCACCGCCCGCTGCCGATCGCCCCGCATCCGGTGCATCGTGGCCATCTGGATCAGCGTGAACGCCTCCAGGGCCGGGCTGTCGATCTCCCGGAAGATGCTCAGCGCCTGTTCGAAACGGCGCACGGCCAATTCGGGGTCGTCGCGACGGGCCGCCACCCAGGCCACCGAGATCAGCGCGTGCGCCTCGGCGCGGCGGGCGCCGGTCTCGCGGGCATGCACAAGCGCCGTCGTCGCGTACTCATCGGCCTGCGCCAAGTCGCCGATGTCCAGGTACACCGCGGCGATGTTGTCCAGCAGACTGCTGCGACCGTCCGACGAGCCCAGCTCCGTGCGCAGGTCGAGCGCCTCGTGCATGCATGCCAGCGCCTTCTCGTACTGGCCCAGCTCCTGATAGCTCAGCCCGAGGTTGGTCAGGCACGACGCCTCGTCGTAGCGGCGCCCGAGCGCCCGGTGCCCGGCCAGCGCCTGCTCCAGCAGCGGAAGGGACGCCTCGGTTTCGCCCAACGCCTGCTTCAGCGTGCCCAACTTGAACCGCGTGGTGGCAAGGCCGGCCGGAGAACCGACCGCTTCCGCGACCTTGAGCGCCTGCTGGAAACAGTCCGCCGCCTTCGCCAGGTCACCGCGTTCGCCGTACACACCGCCGAGATCGGTCAGCGCCTCGATGAGCGCGTCGTCCGGACCCATCTCGCGGTAGTAGGCCAGCGCCAGCGACAGCTGGTCGACGGCCTCGTCGTAGTCGCTCTGATCCCACGCCAGCGCGCCAAGTGCTTGCCGCATAACGGCTTCCGCCCGCCGGTCGCCCGACCGCAGCGCCGCGGTGAGCCCGATCCGCGCGGTCCGGACGCCCTCGTCGCCGTGCCGGTGGCCGCGGAAGTACCGGTGCAGCGCGTCCGCGAGACCCCAGGCCGCCGGCAGCGGGCCCGTCTCCTCCGCCTGCGCCACCGCCGCGATCAGGTTCGCCCGCTCGGTGTCCAGCCAGGCCAGCGCCTCGAAGTGGTCGGCGAACGACGGCGTCGTCACGACAAAACCGGCGCCCGGCACCGGCAACCGCACACTGCCCGGGGACAGCCGGTTCGACGCCGCCGCCGACGCGTGGTGGTAGTAGGCGGCCAGGTTCGACCGGGCGATCACCTTCGAACCCGGGTTCTCCTCCACCTCCGTGCGCTGCTCGGCGTACAGGCGGAGCAGGGCGTGCAGGTGGTAGCGGCCCGGCGAGTGCTGCTGCACGAGGTTCGCCGCCGCGAGCCGATCCAGCAGCCGCTGCGACTCGTCCAGGCGAAGCGACGCCACCGCCGCGGCCGCCTCCACCGTGAAGTCCGGGCCGGGGATGAGACCCAGCAGGCGGAACAGCTGCCGCGCCGCCGGCTTCAGCGCGTGGTAGGAGAGGTCGAACGCCGCGTGCACGGCCGCCTCGTCGTCTCCGTCCACGACGAGCGCGTCGAGCCGGTTGCCCTCCCGGAGCCGTGCCACATAGTTCGCCACGCCCGGGCTGTTGGCCAGGTTCGCCGCCGCGATCCGCAGCGCCAACGGCAGGTAGGCGCAGAGCTGCGCCAACTCCCTGACGGCCTTCGGCTCGGCCAGGACCGCCCGTGCGCCCAGCATTTCCGTGAGCAGACCGTGCGCCTCGTCCGGCGTGAGCGCGTCCAGGCCGACGGGCCGCGCACCCTGCAACGCCGTCAGCCCCAGCAGCGTGTCCCGGCTCGTCACGAGGACCGCGCAGCCCGGACTGCCCGGCAGCAGCGGGCGGACCTGCTCGGCCGCCGCCGCGTTGTCCAGCACCACCAGCACCTGCCGGCCCGCCATGCAGGACCGGTACAGCGTGATCTGCTCCTCGACGTCCAGCGGAATCTGCGACGGCGGCACGCCGAGCGCCCGCAGGAACCTCGTCAGAGCGTCCACTGTGCTCATCGGCGGGCCCGGGGCGTAGCCGCGCAGGTTCACATACAGCTGGCCGCCGGGGAAGCGGCTGCTCACCTCGTGCGCCACGTGGATCGCCAGCGCGGTCTTGCCGACGCCAGGCGGCCCCGACAGCGTCACCAGCGGCACCGCCGTGTTCGTGTCGCCGGCCAGCAGCCGCTGCGCGATCCGGTCCGACACCTCACGCCGCCCGACGAAGTCCACCAGGTCGGCCGGCAACTCCGACGGCACCGCGCGGGTCGGTGGGCGCGGCGCCCGCTCCGGCGGCGCCAGGCCCGGGTCGTCCCGCAGCACCGCCTGGTGCATCGCCCGCAGCCGCTCCCCGGGGCCGACCCCCAGCTCCTCCCCGAGCAGGCGGCTGACCTGGCGAAACGCCTCCAGCGCCTCCACCTGCCGGCCCGAACGGTGCAGCGCCAGCATCAGCTGGCCCCAGAACCGCTCCTGGAACGGGTGCTCGCCCGTGACGGCGCGCAGCAGCGGGATCAGGTCCGTGTGCCGACCAAGGCTCAGTTCCACCTCGATGCGGCGCTCCAGCACCTCCAGCCGCTGCTCGACCAGGCGCTGGATCTCCTCGCGGTGCAGCACGTCCGACGGCACGTCCACCAGCGGCTGGCCCCGCCACAGGCTCAACGCCTGGCCGAACAGCTCCGCCGCCGTCGACAGGTCCCCGCCGGCCTGCGTCGCCCGCGCCGCCGCCGCGAGCTCCGTGAACCGCAGCAGGTCCAGGTGGTCGGCGTCGACAGTGATCAGATAGCCGTCGGCCGCCGTGCGGATGATCGACGGGTCGCCCAGCACCTGACGCAGACGCATCACGTACGTCTGCAGGGTCGCCTTCGAGCGGTGTGGCGTGTCGCCGTCCCAGATGCGGTCCACCAACTCGTCGACCGACACCACGCGGTTGGCCCGCAGCAGCAGGCAGGCAAGGAGCGTGCGGTGCTTGGCAGCGCCGATTGGCACCACCTGGCCGTCCACGACGACCTCCAGTGGCCCGAGGATCCGGAACTCCACGGCCAACCCGGTCGCACCCCTTCTTCGCCCGCGTACACGACAAGTACAGATTGTGCACGTACTCGGCGGCGTTCTTGACCTATTGCGACAAGCGGGCACTGGAAGGTGTCCGGTGAATCGGCTACCGGGCGTCACCCGCGCTGGTCACACCCCCCGACTGGTCGGCGGATCGGGGTGGCTCGAAGATGTCCCCCGAGCGGTCCGGTCACGAATCGGACGGGAACCGGTGGGACGCGGTCGGCGTCGTAGTGCCTGACGTGAGGGGTGTTGGCAATGACTGAGCCGGACTTGAGTCCAGAGCAGCGGGCGGCGAAGGTCGCCGAGCTGCGGCAACAGGCCGACGGCGCGCTGGCGGGGCTGCGTGCGCAGATGGCCGCGGTGAAGCAGGCGCAGCAGCAGGCGCTGTCGAGCACGGGGGAGGCGACGTCGCGCGACGGCAGCGTGCAGGTCGCCGTCGACGCCACCGGGGTGGTGACGTCGCTGAAGCTGTCGCCGAACGCCTTCGAGCGGACCACCCCCGACAAGCTGGCGCAGACCGTCGTCGCCACGATCCAGGCCGCCGCCGCCAAGGCCCGGGCCAAGGTGTCCGAGACGCTCGCGCCGGTTCGCGCGCAGAGCGCCAACGTGCTCGCCGCCGCCGGCAGCGCCGTCGGGATCGACGCCGGGCAGCTCAGCACGCCCGAGGTGCCGCGGACCGCCACCGACGCCTCCGACCAGGCCGACCCGTGGCGCCAGGCCCAGGCCGCGCCGCCGTCGTACAGCCCGCCCCCGCCCGCCGCGCCGCCGGCCGCCCGGCCCGCGCCGTCCCAGCAGCCTCCGCAGCAGCAGCGCCCCACCGCGCCGTCCGGCCGTGACTACGACGATGACGACGGCGGCTCCGTGCTCAACGAAGGGTCGTGGTGAGCATGGGTGTCACCCTCCCTTCCGAGGTCACCTGGGTGCTCGACCTGATCGGCGTCGAGTGGCCCAACATCGACGAGGACGAGCTCCGCTCCGCCGCCGACCAGCTCCGCGAGCTCGGCTCCGAGCTGTCCAGCAACAACGGCGACGCCAAGTCCGAGATCGAGGAGATGCTCGGCGTCAACTCCGCCGAGTCGCTGCAGATCTTCGAGGCGCTGTGGAAGAAGCTGGCCGACGGGCACCTCCAGCAGCTCGGCGAGGGCATGGACCTGCTCGCGACCGGGTTGGACATAGCCGCCGTCGTGATCATGGCCATGAAGCTCGCCGCCATCGTGCAGCTGGTCATCCTCGCCGCCGAGCTCATCGCCGACCAGGCCGCCGCCATCGAGACCTTCGGCGCCTCCGAGGCCTTGGCCGTCGCCCAGACCGAGTTCACCGAGCAGATCGTCAAGCAGGCCATTCAGCAGGCCATCCAGACCGTCGAGCAGCAGCTGCTGTCCGTCGTCGAGGGACCCATCTTCGCCGCGCTGGAGAGCGCCGGCACCGAACTCGCCGAGCAGCTCGTCGGGGACGCGCTCGGCACCCACCAGGGCATCGACCTCGGCGCCGTGGCCGGCGCCGGCGCCGACGGGTTCAAGCAGGGCGTCAGTGACTCCGTGGACCAGGTCGAGGGCATGGCCGACAGCGTCGCCAACGATCCCTTCGGCACCGCCGAATCCGTCGCGACGAACCAGGGCATCCCGACATGAGCAAGGTCAAGATCCACCCCGACCACCTGCGCAAGTCCGGCGGCAAGGTCAAGAAGTTCGGCACCACCGTCAAGGAGACCGGGCAGAAGCTGGAGCAGACCGGCCAGAACCTGGTCGAGCACGCCTCCAACGACCGCTCCGGCGTCGGCTCCGTCGTCGCCAAGTTCACCGGCCGGGCCACCGAGCTCGCCGGCAAGGTGTTCGAGCAGGGTGGCCGGGTCGCCGAGGAGGCCGGCGGCCGCCTCGGCAAGACCGGCGACCTGTTCGAGGAGGCCGACGGCGCCGCCGCCAAGGGCCTTCGCAACGTCCACGAGGGCCGCAAGGGCAAGTCCGTCCCAGGCGGCGGCAAGCGCTCCGGCTCTCCGGTCGGCGGTGGCGGTGGCGGCAAGACCAAGAAGGCCGAGCCCGTCGCCGGCGGCGGCAAGCGCTCAGCCAGTGCCGTCGGCAACGGCAAAGGCGGCAAGGACCACGAGGTCCCGTCGCTCAGCGGTGACCTTCACGACCCGCCGAAGTCCACTCGCGACTACGACGCCAACGGCAAGACGGTGCCGACGGATGATCTGACCCATCCTCACAAGAACCTGCTCGACGACAATCTCATCAAGAAAGCGCAGGCAAATCCCAACCGTGTGCAGGACGCGTTGACGCCGGGGGCCGACCGGAATCATCCGGCCGTCAAGGACATCGTGCCGAAGGAATACGACCCCACCGGTGGGCTCGGGCAGGCCGAATGGAACAAGAAGTACTGGCCGAGCGGGCAGAAGGATGCGCACGGCAACCCTGACCTCGTGTGGCCCGATCCCCAGAAGCATCCCCAGGGTTTCGACAGCCCCGAATCGCGCCAGCCAAGCGTCCTGCAGCCTGGTCAGACCATCGACCGTTTCGGTCCCGGATTCGGCCGGTTCACCTCGCCTACCGACACTCCGTTCCCGCAGCGGGGCCTGCCGCCCAACAACCTTTCCGACGGGTACCACCAGTACGAGGTCGTTCACCCCATTCCCGTGTGGGAGGGGCCGATCGCGCCCGCGATGGGCCAGGACGGTGGCGGAACCCAGTACTACATGCCGCACTCCGTCATCGATCTTGTGAACGCCGGGTATCTCCGGGAGGTCAAGCTGTGAACATCCAGGAACTGGAATCCGCCGTAGCCGCCATCGGCATTCCCGCTCGCATGGTCGCCCTCGGCGGACATGCCCAGTATTCATGGTCCCTCGAACAGGCCGAGGACGGAGCCTGGGAGGTGTACTGGCTCGAGCGCGGTGACAAGAACGACCTGGAGCGCTTCTCCACCGAGCACCAGGCCTGCACCTACCTCCTCGGCCGCCTCACCTACAGCCAGATCCTCGCCGGCCTCTCATGGGGCGACGCCGCTCAATGACCTGGTTCCCTCCGGACCTGCCTCTACGGCAGGTCCGGAGGCCGTCTCTCGAATCGGCGTCAGCGAACCGGAGATATCGTGATCATCTCAGTCGACAGCCTCCCGAGCGCGTTGGAAGCCATCGGTATCGACGATCACGACGTGTCCATCGGCGAGACCGCCGACAACAGGTGGTGCATCGTTCTTCGAGGCACCGGTCGGTGGTCCGTCTTCTACAATGAGGCCGACGCTTGCTACGCCTTTCTTGGTCGCATGACCGTCCTGCAAATCACCCGCGATCGCTTCCAGTTTGCCGACGAGATGGAAGAATAGGCGGTGCGTATTTTGTGCCCTCGTAGCGAGGTCGTCCTGCCGCCTCGGAGAACCAGGCGTGCAACTACCTGCTCGGCCGTCTCGCATACTCTCAGGTTCTTGCTGGTCTGACCTGGAGTGCTGCCCCGTAGCCCGACCGAGTAGTTACCAAGAATCGTCTCTCGACTTGCCGTACCCTGCCCGATGGGTTGAGACGCTCTGACCGTCACCTGGGGGCGACGTGAGCAAGGCCAAGATCCATCCAGCTCATCTGCGGAAGTCGGGAGGCAAGCTCAAGAACTTCGGCGACACCATCCAGCAGGCCGGTCAGAAGCTCGAGCAGACCGGCCAGAACCTCGTCTCCCATGCTTCCGGCGACCGCTCCGGCGTCGGCTCCGTCGTCGCCAAGTTCACCGGCCGGGCCACCGAGCTCGCCGGCAAGGTCTTCGACCAGGGCGGCCGCGTCGCCGGTTCCGCAGGCCATCGCCTCGGCAAAACCGCCGACCTCTACGAAGAAGCCGACACCACCGCCGCCAAGAACCTCCGCAAGCATCATCCCGACGCGAAACGCAAGGTCGACCCGCCCGGCGGCTCCAAACGCTCCGGTTCTCCCGTCGGCAAGGGCGTTGCCGACTCTGGCAAGAAGCCGAAGCGTGCTCCCGGTGGCGGTACTCATCCAGCCGAGAAGGTTGGGTCACGCCATGGCGGCAAGGACAGGACAGCACCCACCATCCCAGGAGGTGGCGGCGAACCCGCTCGCCTCAAGGGGCGGCTCCCCGGTCCACACTCCGCCGAGGTTCAGCTTCCCGAGTTGCTCGAGCGCCACGGCGTCACGAAGGCGGAGTTCGACTCCATGCGGCACCGTATGAACCAGCCCGGCGGCACCGCGAACGTCACCCATGACGAGGCCATGAAGTGGCGAGCCATCCGCGAGGAAATTCCTCTAGAAGCTGGAATGCCCGTACAGAAGGTGCTCAGTCCCAAAGCGGTGGAGAACTATCTCGGTAACGTCGAGAGCGATGACTTCAGCTACAAGAGGGTGAGGGGTTGTTTCGCGCGCAGTGTGGATACTGATCAGTTGACCACACCTGCGTCCAACTATCGGGCATTGGCGTTGAATTACCCTGGAACGCCGTTCTCTGAAGACATGAAGTCTGTTTATGTCCTGCGGTCTACGGTTGCCGACCCGGAGAAGTATGAGATTCCCTTTGGTGGGACCACGCGGGAAGGTGTCGCCAACATTGAAGGAAGTCGACTGTGGAGCGAGCCGTTCAATGGCAATGGTGTGACTCGGTCGGATGAATATTTCGTTCCAGAATGGGAGCGTATGCCGAGCGACCTGGGAAATGGTGACCGTATAGTTCGGATCGACAGTGACGGCCGCGAGTATCCTGTCGCTACCTTCAATGGGAAGACGGGCTGGGTTCCGACGAAGAAGGGTTGATGGTCGAGTGGCATACGTAGCATATCTCCACGGTCACGAGTATGAAGCAGCGCTGACGCAGGACCCAAATGTTGTCGACCTTTATTCCGAAGGCGAAAGTCCTTCCGATGAAAGGTTTACGGAGCTTGCGCCGGGGATTCGGACGCGATCTGTGCGGTTGGACGAACTTGACGTCCTGTACAACGTGGAGTGGTACTGTGAATATAAAGGCCATCCCTTCATTGTCGACACCGACCTGGGGGACCGCCTTGCGGTGCAGTATGTCGGTGGAGACATCAGCGTTGCTGAATCGCTTGGTTTGAAGATTCAGGAGCCTCTTGTGGCTACTGGTGTGTTCCCGCGGGATCAGGTGGACAATCTGCGAGAGGTTCGTCGCCAGATCTGGCCACGTGAAAATGGTTCGTAATTTCGAGTCTCAATCTTCGCTGGAGCGGCTCTGAGCCGCCCGTTCCTGGCTTCACGCAAACGACCCCGGGCTCCTACAAGATGGCGGTCCGCTTGGAGGAGTTGGAATCTCTCTTGCTTGTCGAGTGGCGATGTGAGTATCCGGGGTGAGCCATTCATTGTCAACGGTGAGGACGGTGAAAACCTTGATGCGACTTATGTTGGAGACAGTGAAACCGGGGCTCGCGAGCTTGGCATGAACGTGGTCGAGCGGTTCGTCGCAACCGGTGAGATTCTTCGGGGGCAGGCGGAGAATCTTCGTGAGGTGAAGAAGCGCTACTGGCCCAAAGGGGGAATGCCTAGTTCGGTGTAGATGGTTCCTCCTGCTGGTGCTGCGGAGGGTGGCGCAGGGGTTCATGGCGCATCGCCCGTCGATGGTCCCGTCCGGTGGTCGGCCGAGGCCGGCCGCGCGAATATTGGCGGCTCCGTTGACTGAGGTGATTCCTTCATGGGAAGCGGGTTTACCGGGTCTGGCAGACATTTGATGTCGGGTGGGACTGGCGTGGATGGTGTTTCAAGAAGGATTACCCGCTTATATTGATGGCCTTGCTTGGGTAAAGGGGAAAAGTGGCAGACTCCCATGGACAGTACTACTTCTCCGTTGTTGGCGGGCGGAAATTCCGAACCGCATTGACGGTGGATCCGGATGTTGTCGACCTCTACTGGTTTGATGACAACCCACCGATGGTGGGCTTTGAGAAGTATGCGCCCGATCTGTACATCAGACACACGCCGATCTCGGAGACGTGTGGTGTCTACCGTGTCGAGTGGCGTTGCGAATATCGCAACGAACCATTTCTGGTGACGGGTGAAGATGCTGACAGTTTGTTGGTCTACTACCTCGGGAGAAGTGAGCCCAAGGCGCGAGAGCTTGGGCTCACTATCGAGGAGCGGTTTGTTGCAACGGGCAAATTCCCTAAGTCTGAGGTTGAAAATCTTCGTGAAGTCACGACCCAGGTGTGGCCCGACGTAGCTGCGGCAGAAAGGTGAATGTGTCGCACGGCTCGGTGATGTGACCGTCGCGGATTGGTGCCGCTATTGCATCGTGAGTGCAGGATCGATCTTGAAAACGGGATGCCTGCTATGTGTTGCTCGGCAGGATGACGCTGTTCCGATACAACTGGATATTCGCTGATCAGAGCCGGTGGGTAACGAGGTGATGGCGGGCGGTCTGTACGGAGCGTTGGCCGGCTTCGTAGGCGAGGCGGACGCGGAGGTCGGTGACGGTGAGGGCGGCGCCGTGGTGGGCGCCGGCGTGTTGGGGTTTGGGGCCGAAGAGGTGCGGGCGCAGGAGAACGGTGGCCAGGGCGAGGAGCACGCTGCCGACAGCGGCCAACAGGGTTAGCGCGAGCATGGCTGGAGTAGGTCGGCGGAGGCTTCGCGGAGGGCGGCTTGCACGGCGAGGGAGTCGCCGGGCTGCCAGTCGGTGGCGACGGGGGAGATCCACCACGTGAGTGCGCCGCCGGCGACGGGAGTGGGCGGCAGGGGGACGCACTCGCCGTGGGTGCAGAGCTCGGCGAAGGGGAGGTCGGGCGCGACGGGGATGCCGGGCAACACGAGGAACCGGATGCGGTCGGGGGAGAGCGCGGCGGGGGCGATGCGCCGTCGGAACGGGGCGGTCCGGGTGGCGGCGACGCCGAGGACGAGCGGCACGGAGATGACGTCGAACGCCGTGCCGGTGGGGGCGAGCACGGAGTAGGGCGCGATCTTCCACAGGGAGTGCACGCGTCGAACGTCACGGGTGGGCCGGGGGAAGACGGGTTCGAACTCGCCGGCGATGCGGTTGGTGTGGCCGCGGATGTACTCGGAGCCGGTCCACACGGAGCCGGGGACGATCTTCCAGCCGGCCAGGTGCGCGTAGTCGCATGCCGCCTCCTGGAGGCGGGTGCGGAGGGTGGGGGTGATGGGCATGAGCTCAATTTAGCGGGCAGGATTCTTGATAAGCTATCAGGAATATGTCCCTCGATCGGGTGGGGTTGGGTGTGGGGGCCGTGGCGGCGGGCAGGATGGGTGGCCGCGGACGAGGAGGGATGTGCCGATGGGGTCTGCCGCAGTCGCGGCGTACCGCGAGCTGCTGGGTGCAGTGCTGCGCAGCTGCCGTGAGAAGGCCGGCATGTCGCCGACCCAGGCCACGAAGCTGTTGAACTGGTACAGCAGCGTCAAGATCGCCCGACTCGAGGCGGGCGCCATCAAGGTCCCGGAGAGCGAGCTGGAGCGCATGCTCGAGCTCTACGAGGTGCCGGACGGCGAGGCGGAGAAGATCCGGTTCTTCGGGATGAAGGCCCGCGAGCGGCCGTCCCGGGTGACGGCGAGCGAGAGCACGTTCCGGGCGTACGTCGCCGAGTCGTCGGTGATCAAGACGTACACGGACCAGCTGCTGCCGGATCTGACACAGACGGTGGACTACGCGAACGCGCTGCTGTCGACGTCGCTGCGTACGGCGCCGTCGGACGTGGGTCGGGAGGCGCGTGAGCGGGTGGAGGCGCAGCGGCCGCTGACCTCGGCGACCCCGCCGGACCTGCACATCGTCACGGGCGAGCCGGCGCTGCTGCGGCCGGTCGGCGGCCGCCTGGTGCTGCGCATGCAGCTGGAGCACCTGCGCGGCCTGATCGAGCGGCCGAACGTGACGTTCCGGGTGATCCCGATCGACCGCGGCGAGCATGCGGGCCTCGGCACGGCGTTCACGCTGCTCACGTTGGCGGTGCCGGCGTTCACGACGGTCTACACGGAGAGCCTGACGGCGGTCTCGTACGCGGATTCGCCGGACGAGGTCGACGCCTACCAGCTGGCGTTTCGCCGGCTGACCGAGGCGGCGCTGCCAGAGGAGGACTCAGCGAAGCTGCTCGACCGTCGCATCGACGAGCTCGTCCAGTGACAGCCCGACGGCATCGGCGACGGCGGCGACGGTGAAGAACGCGGGGGTCGGCACGCGGCCGGTCTCGATCTTGCGCAGGGTCTCCACCGAAATACGCGCGTGCGCGGCGACGTCGACCATGCTGCGGCCGCCACGGGCGGTACGCAGCAGCCGGCCGAGCCGCTCGCCGCGGGCTCGCTCGGACTCGGTCAGGGGGACGCGCACCACAACCGTCATACTAATACCGGTAAAGTTATTGGTGTGATCGAGCTGAAGACAAAAGCCGAGATCAGGGCCATGCGCGCGGCCGGCTCGGTGGTGGCCGCGGGGCTCGCGGCCGTGAAGGAACGGGCCGCCATCGGTGTCGGCCTCAAGGAGTTGGACGCGGTCGCGGCGGAGGTCCTCGCCAGCATGGGGGCCCGCTCGTCCTTCCTGAACTACCACCCGCGCTTCGCGCCGACGCCTTATCCGGCGGTCCTGTGCACGAGCGTCAATGATGCGGTGGTGCACGGCATCCCGAACGACTACCGGCTCAACGACGGCGACGTGCTGAGCATCGACTTCGGCGCCGAGGTCGACGGCTGGCACGGCGACGCGGCGATCACGATCCTGATCGGCGAGCAGCAGCCAGAGGACATCGCGCTGGTCGAGGCCACGGAACGAGCCCTGCGGGCGGCCATCGAGGTCTGCCGGCCCGGCAACACGCTCGGCGACATCGGCCACGCCATCGGCCCGATCGCCCGCAACGCCGGCTACGGCATCCTCGCCGACCATGGCGGTCACGGCGTCGGTCACGCCATGCACGAGCTGCCGCACGTGCCCAACGAGGGCGAGCCGGGCAAGGGCATGAAGCTGCACCCCGGCCTGGTGATCGCGATCGAGCCGATGTTCACCGGCGGCGGCCAGGACACGTACTGGACCGGCCACGACGGCTGGACGCTGCTCACCGAGGACGGCAGCCGAGCGGCGCACTTCGAGCACACGATCGCCATCACCGAGGGTGACCCGATCGTCCTGACGGCCCCGTGATGCTGCTCGCGGACGCCCGGCGGGAAGTCGTCGAGACATGCCGGCGCGCGGTCGAGGACCGGCTGGTCATCGGCACCGCCGGCAATGTCAGCGTCCGCGTGGGCGACCTCGTCGCCGTGACGCCGAGCGGCCTGGACTACGGCGACCTGACGCCGGAGCTGGTCGGCGTGCACGAGCTGGACGGCACGGCCGTCGAGGCGCCGTTGAAGCCGACGAGCGAACTGCCGATGCACCTCGCGGTGTACAACGCGACCGATGCCAGGGCGGTCGTGCACACCCACTCCACCGCGGCCGCCGCGCTGTCGGTTGTCGTGGACGAGGTGCCGGCCGTGCACTACTACCTGGCGCTGCTCGGCGGTCGCGTGCTCGTGGCGCCGTATCGCCCGTTCGGCACGCCCGAGCTGGCAACTGTGCTCGTCGAAGCGCTGGGCGACCGGTCCGCGTGCCTGCTCGCCAATCACGGTGCCGTCGCCACCGGCGACGACCTGGGACAGGCGTACCAGCGGGCCGGCTACCTGGAGTGGGTCTGCGAGGTGGCGCTCAAGGTGCTCGGCGCCGGCCGCGAGCCGCGGCTGCTCACGGAGCACGAGATGAGCCAGGCCGTCCGGAACTTCATCGGCTACGGCCAGTCAGCCGGCGATGGGCTCCAGGTCGGGGTCGTCGTCGATGTCGACGGCGGTGACGGCCCGACGCCGCCGCTGCGCCCGTAGGAACATGCTGGCGGGCAGGCTGAGCACGGCCGCGATGCCCAGCGACACGCCCAGGGCCAGCGGGATGTCGTCGTCAGCGAGCTCGCCGCCGAGGTAGCCGAGCAGCGTCGCGTACAGGCACCACAGCGTGCAGCCGATCATCGAGGCCAGCGCGAACCGGCGCAGCGGGAAGCGCAGCGAGCCGCACAGCACGGCGCCGATGGTGCCGCCGCCGGGCAGCCACCGCCCGGCGACCAGGATCGGCTCGGCGTTGCGGGCCAGCCGCTCCTTGATCCAGTCCAGCACCAGGGCGGGCGTGCGGCGCTGGGCGAACTTGGCGATGGCTGGCTGCCCGATCCGCCGCCCGATGCCATAGTTGACGAGGTCGGCCAGCACGCACGAGGTGATGGCCGTGATGATCACCCATTGCAGCGGGAGCTTGCCGGACGCGGCCAGCACGCCGCAGGAGATGAGCACCGGCTCGGTGGGCAGCAGCGGCACGAAGCCGACGAGGAACACCAGCCCCAACGCCGCTGTGACACTGTCCGGAACGCTCATGTCCACAGTCAACATCCTGATCGCCCGCGTGATGCCAGATCACATGGACTCCTCAGGAATTCGACAGCGGCCCGACAGTCGGCGCTTCTTCGGGCACACTGGACACAACGTACGGGACAGGGGAAGGACCGACGGCCTTGCACATCGCCCAGTGGATCGCGGCCATTCCACCGCTTGCCGTGTACGTCACGATCGGCCTGATCGTGATGATCGAGAGCCTCGGCATCCCGATCCCGGGGGAGATCGCCCTGGTCAGCGCCACCCTGCTGACCATCCACCCGAGCTCGGCCGTCGAGTGGGAGTACATCGCGATCGCGGCGTCCGCGGGCGCCATCATCGGTGACTCGATCGGGTACTCCATCGGCCGCAAGGGCGGCAAACCCCTGTTCGAGTGGCTCGGCCGCAAGTTCCCGAAGCACTTCGGGCCCAGTCACGTGGCCACCGCGGAGCGGGCGTTCGCCAAGTGGGGCATGTGGACGGTGTTCTTCGGGCGCTTCATCGCCCTGCTGCGCATCTTCGCCGGCCCGCTGGCCGGCGCGCTGCACATGCGCTACCCCAAGTTCCTGATCGCCAACGCGCTCGGCGGCATCGTGTGGGCGACCGGCACCACGGCGCTGATCCACTACGTCGGCGAGGTGGCCGAGAAGTGGCTGAGCGGCTTCGCCTGGGTCGGCCTGGGCGTCGCGCTGATCGCCGGCGTGTGCGTCTCGCTGTACGTCAAGCACCGCGCCGGCAAGGCGATGGCGGCCCCGGCCGAGGAGGAGCCCGCCGAGCTCCGCTGACCTGACGTTCGGAAAGGACCATTCCTGACGTTCAACGTCAGGAATGGTCCTTTCACTGCATCAGCGGGCGGTGCGGTTCACCGCGGAGACGACGGCACGCAGCGAGGCGGCGACGATGGAGCTGTCCACCGCCACACCCCACAGCACGGTGTCGCCGACCGCGCATTCCACGTAGGAGGCGGCGCGGGCGTCGTCGCCGGCGGTGAGCGCGTGCTCGACGTAGTCCATGACGCGCACGTCGTAGCCGACGGTGCTCAGCGCGTCCACGAACGCGGCGAGCGGGCCGTTGCCGACGCCGGTGATCTCGTGCTGGTCGCCCTCCACCCGTACCTGGGCGGTGATCCGGTAGGTGCCTTCGTCGACGTCGTCCACCCGCTGCCGGACCAGTTCCAGCGGCGTCACGCGGTCCAGGTACTCGCCGGCGAAGGCGTCCCACATCTGCCGCGGCGACACCTCGCCGCCCTGCGCGTCGGTGACGCCCTGGATGACCTTGGAGAACTCGATCTGCAGCCGGCGCGGCAGGTCGAGCTGGTGCTCGGTCTTCATCACGTAGGCGACGCCGCCCTTGCCGGACTGCGAGTTGACCCGGATCACGGCCTCGTAGCTGCGGCCGACGTCCTTCGGGTCGATCGGCAGGTACGGGACCTCCCACTGGAAGTCCTCGACCGGCACACCCGCCCGGTCGGCGTCCGCCTTGAGCGCGTCCAGGCCCTTGTTGATGGCGTCCTGGTGGCTGCCGGAGAACGCGGTGTAGACCAGGTCGCCGCCGTAGGGGTGGCGCTCGGGCACGGGCAGCTGGTTGCAGTACTCGACGGTGCGCCGGATCTCGTCGATGTCGGACAGGTCCAGCTGCGGGTCGATGCCCTGGCTGAACAGGTTCATCGCCAGCGTGACCAGGCAGACGTTGCCGGTGCGCTCGCCGTTGCCGAACAGGCAGCCCTCGATCCGGTCCGCGCCGGCCTGGTAGCCCAGCTCGGCGGCGGCCACGCCGGTGCCGCGGTCGTTGTGCGGGTGCAGCGAGAGGATCACCGAGTCGCGGCGCTCCAGGTGGCGGTTCATCCACTCGATGGAGTCGGCGTACACGTTCGGCGTGGCCATCTCGACGGTGGCCGGCAGGTTGATGATCACCGGCCGCTCGGGGGTGGCGCCCAGGATCTCGGTGACCGCGTTGCACACCTCGACCGCGTAGGACAGCTCGGTGCCGGTGTAGGACTCGGGCGAGTACTCGAAGCGGAAGTCGGTGTCGGGCTGCTTGGCGGCCAGCTCGACCACGTACTCGGCGGCCGCGGTGGCGATCTTCTTGATGCCCTCGCGCTCCTCGCGGAACACCACGCGGCGCTGGAGGATCGAGGTCGAGTTGTAGATGTGCACGATGGCCTTGCGGGCCCCGCGCAGCGCCTCGAAGGTGCGGTCCAGCAGCTCCGGCCGGCATTGCGACAGCACCTGGATGGTGACGTCATCCGGGATGGCGCCGTCGGTGATGATCTCGCGGACGAAGTCGAAGTCGGTCTGGCTGGCCGCCGGGAAGCCGACCTCGATCTCCTTGAAGCCCATCCGCACCAGCAGATCGAACATCTTGCGCTTGCGGGCCGGCGACATCGGGTCGATCAGCGCCTGGTTGCCGTCACGCAGATCGACCGCGCACCACAGCGGCGCCTTGGTGATGCGTTTGTCGGGCCAGGTGCGGTCGGGTACCGAGATCTCCTCGACCAGCTCGTGGAACGGCCGGTAGCGGTGCACCGGCATCGAGCTGCCGCGCTGCGTGTTCCAGGACGGCTGGTCGGCCGGCGCGGGACGGGACGGCGTGCGGATCTTGCTGGACTCGCTCATGGATGTGAACTCCTGCTGACCGGGATGACTCGACCGGCGGCAGCGCTGAACTCCGCGACGGGGGGCCGGTCTGGATCAGACCCCGCCACGGCAGCGAAGCAGGAGGGCGAAACGCACGGGCGGAGCGTAACCGCTATCGCCGGATCGTGAAACCCGGAACCCACATGGTGGGCACCTTCGGGTGGTCGGGGGCTGTGGTTAGGTGGACGCATGGCGTCAGGGGGCAAGAAGTCGGGCGTGCTGTCCACGGTGATCAACCTGTTCGGCGTGCTCACCGCCCTGATCATGATCATTCGTATGCTGCTGGCGCTGTCCGGATCGACCGCGGACAACCCGCTGTTCGCCGTGGTCAAGGTGTGGTCCGACCTGCTGGTCCTGTGGTGGGGCAACATCGTCCAGCCGCCGGGCGCGCCGGCCAGCGTGATCATCACCTACGCCCTCGCGGCCGTGTTCTGGCTGCTGGTGACCCGCATCGTCGCCCGGGTGCTGCGCTGACTGTGTAGCGATCACCGGGCGTGGGTATTCACCGCTCGACGCCACCCGATCGGGTGGCCCCTGTATCGAGCGAGGTGAGGTCGGTCATGGCTACCTACGTTCGTGGCGGTCGCGCGACGGCCGGAACGGTGGTCCGCGTCATCGGCACGATCATCGCGGTCATCCTGGTCGCGCACATTCTGTTCGTGCTGCTGGGCGCCAACCCGGGCAACCCGCTCGTGGTGTGGGTGGCGCAGTGGGCGGGTGCGCTGGCGTTGTGGTTCGGCAACCTGTTCGCCACCGGCAGCGATGCTCTCAATGTGATCTTGAACTACGGCTTGGCCGCGGTGTTCTGGCTGGTCGTGACGGGTCTGATCGCCCGGGTTCTCTACCGCGCCGGCTGATCGACGCCGGTCGGCGGGCGTGGCAGACTGCCCCGTATGGCGGAACAGACGGAGACGCACGCGCGCGGGAGGGTGGTCGGCATCGTCGCCGCCGTCCTGCGCTGGGTCGGCACGATCATCGCCGTCATCCTCGTCGCGCACGTGCTGCTCACCGTGTTCGGCGCCAATCCGGACAACCCGATCACCACGTTCGTCCGGTCCTGGGCCGATCCGCTGGCGCTGGCCTTCCGTGACCTGTTCACGCCGGCCGACGCCAAGCTGCGGGTGCTGGCCGACTACGGCCTCGCCGCCATCTTCTGGCTCATCGTCACCAGCATCGTCGTGCGCCTGGTCCGCCGCCTCGGCTGAGTCAGAAGGCCGGGGTGCCCCAGGTGTCGGTGAAGACCAGCTCGGACAGCGGCTTGCGGACGCGAGGGGCGATCTCGCGTGCGGCCAGGTCCTCGGGCAGCAGGTCGGGGGAGCCCAGAACGCCGACGGCGATCACCACGACGGCGCGGGCGGTGGCCGGAAGCCCGAAGGACGAGGCGATCGCCTCGCGGGAGAAGCCGCCCATCTGGTGGGCAACGAGGCCCTCGGCGACGGCCTGGAGCACGAGGTTCTGGCCGGACAGGCCGAGCACGTAGTCGGGCACGGGCATGGGGCGGCCGGTCTCGTCCTCCGTGATCACGCATCCGACCAGCAGGGCGGAAGCGGCGCCGGCCCAGGTCTGGTTGCCGGGGCGGAGGGCGTCGAAGATCCGCTGGAACGAAGCGTCGCCACGGCGGCCGACGAGCCAGCGACCGGGCTGGGTGTTGCCGGAGGAAGCGGCCCAGCGCGCGGCCTCGAACAGGGACTCGAGCTGCTCGTCGGTGACCTCGGCGGCGGGGTCGAGGGCGCGGGGGCTCCAGCGCTGGCTGATGAGGGGATGCACCTCAGATAGCGTAGGGCCACGCGGTGATCGAATAAGCGCCGAACCAGGCGCTGACGACGGCGACGGCGGTCAAGGTCAACACCAGAGTGCTGGCCCGGCGCTTGATCAGGGCGGCGGCGAGCGGGATGAGCAGCACGAACGCGGGCAGCATGAGCCGGGCCTTGGAGTTCATCAGGCCGTTGGAGCCGAGATCCATGATCAGCACGGCGACGCCGTAAGCGATCAACGGCCACGGCACGCGCTGGCGGATGCACAGCACGACGAGCACGGCGGCGGCGACGCAGAGGCCGACCGTGAGGACCTCGAGCACGGAGCGGCCGGAGGCCAGCGCGTCGAGGGCGAACTTGAACGTGGCGAGACCGCCGTCGAAATGGGAGCCCCAGCCCCGCTGCTGCACCTCGAACCAGCCGTCCCACCGCCCGGTCCGAACCCCGACCCAGGCCAGGTAGCCGACGAGACCCACCGGCGCCAGCAACGCGCCGACCCAGGGCCGCCAGCCGTCCTCACGACGCACGATGGCGATCACGGCGGCGATGCCGACGGCCACGATGACGGCGGCGGCGGTGGGCCTGACCAGCCCCGACAGCGCGCAGAACACACCGGCCCAGAGCCATCGGCGGTCCAGCAGGAACACGAGCGACCACACGGCCAGGGCGCAGAACAGGGCCTCGGAGTAGGTCATCGACAGCACGACGGCCATCGGCGAGGCGGCGAACAGCGCGGCGAGCACGAGACCGAGCCGGCGGGAGCCGCCGGGCACCTGCTCGCCGAGCCGAACCAGGCCGTACGAGCAGGCCAGGCCGGCCAGCACGGTCACCGCGAAGGCGGCGTCGACCAGCGTCACCCCGGGCACATGAGCGACGAGACTGGTCAGCGCCGGATAGCCGGGGAAGAACGCCAGCAGGTTGCTCTGGTCGTGCTGGAAGTGGGCGTCCACCAGGTCGCCGCCGGCGCCGGTGTAGCCGCCCTGCGCGAGCCCGAGGAACCAGTGTCCGTCCCACGAAGTGAGAGCGGTGGTGATGGAACGGCCGTTCCGTGCGGCCATCCAGGCGAGCACGACCAGGCCCACGGCGCGCACACCGAGGAAGGCCAATGCGGGCGCGGTGAGGTACGCGACCTGCCGCGACGTCGCGGAACTGGCCTCGGGCCGGGCCGTCGTGATGGCTGACACCCCGATCCCTTCGTCTGGCCACCGGGTCCGCAGCCGAGGGTACGCTGCGTCCGGACACGCTCTGGCCCGGTCTGCGAGGAGGTTCGATCAGTGGCACTGGTCGTGCAGAAGTACGGCGGCTCCTCACTGGAAAGTGCCGAGCGGATCAAACGCGTGGCCGAGCGGATCGCCGCCACCCGTAAGGCCGGCAACGACGTGGTCGTGGCCGTCTCCGCGATGGGCGACTCCACCGACGAGCTGCTCGACCTGGCCTCCCAGGTCGCCCCGGTGCCGCCGGCCCGCGAGCTGGACATGCTGCTGACCGCCGGCGAGCGGATCTCCATGTCGCTGGTCGCGATGGCGATCCACTCCTTGGGATTCGAGGCGCGCTCGTACACCGGCTCGCAGGCCGGCGTGATCACCACCTCGGTGCACGGCAACGCGCGCATCATCGACGTCACGCCGGGCCGGATCCAGGACGCGATCGCCGACGGCGCGGTGGCGATCGTGGCCGGCTTCCAGGGCGTCAGCCAGGACAGCAAGGAGATCACCACGATCGGCCGCGGCGGCACGGACACCACCGCCGTCGCGCTGGCCGCGGCGCTGAAGGCCGACGTCTGTGAGATCTACACCGACGTGGACGGCGTGTTCAGCGCCGACCCGCGCATCGTGCGCGACGCGAAGCACCTGCCCCAGATCACCTACGAGGAGATGCTGGAGATGGCGGCGTGCGGCGCGAAGGTGCTGCACCTGCGCTCCGTCGAGTACGCGCGCCGGTACAACGTGCCGCTGCGCGTCCGTTCGTCGTTCAACAACAAGCCGGGCACGTTGGTGACCGGGTCGATGGAGGACCTTCCCGTGGAGCAGGCGATCATCACCGGCGTCGCGCACGACCGGTCGGAGGCCAAGGTCACCGTGACGGCGGTGCCGGACCACCCGGGCATCGCGGCCCGCGTCTTCCGCGTGGTCGCCGACGCCGAGGTCGACATCGACATGGTCGTGCAGAACGTCTCCCAGGTCGCCACCGGCCGCACCGACATCACCTTCACGCTGCCCAAGGCCGACGGCCCGAAGGCGGTGGCCGCGCTGGAGAAGGCCAAGCCGGAGATCGGCCACAGCGGTGTGCTCTACGACGACCACGTGGGCAAGGTGTCGCTGATCGGCGCCGGCATGCGCTCGCACCCCGGCGTCACCGCCACCTTCTGCGAGGCGCTGTCCCAGGCGGGCGTCAACATCGAGATCATCTCCACCTCGGAGATCCGGATCTCGGTCATCTGCCGGGATACTCAGTTGGATGACGCGGTCCGTGCCCTGCACGATGCGTTCGAACTCGGCGGCGACGAAGAGGCCGTCGTCTACGCGGGGAGCGGTCGATGAGCACCAACGGACCTGTACTCGCGCTGGTCGGAGCGACCGGCGCCGTCGGCAGCGTGATGATCGACATCATCAACGCGCGTGAGACGGTGCCGTGGGGCGAGATCCGGCTGATCGCGTCGGCCCGGTCCGCCGGCCGCAAGCTGACCGTGCGCGGCGAGGAGATCACCGTGCTGGCGCTCGCGCCCGAGGTGTTCGACGGCGTCGACATCGCCATGTTCGACGTGCCGGACGAGATCTCGGCCGAGTGGGCGCCGATCGCGGCCGAGCGCGGCGCGGTCGCGGTGGACAACTCCGGCGCGTTCCGGATGGACGACGACGTGCCGCTGGTGGTGCCGGAGGTGAACGCGCACAAGGTCGCCGAGCGGCCGCGCGGCATCATCGCCAACCCCAACTGCACGACGCTGTCCATGATGGCCGCGCTCGGTGCGCTGCACCGGGAGTTCGGCCTCAAGGAGCTGGTCGTCGCCTCCTACCAGGCCGTGTCCGGCGCGGGCGCGCCCGGCATCGACCGCCTGTACGCGGAGCTGGTGGCGATCGCGGACAAGAAGCTGGGCGTCAAGGCCGGCGACGTGCGCGAGGCGCTGCTCGCGGCCGGGCTGGACTTCGAGAACTCGCCCTTCCCAGCGCCGCTCGCGCTGAACGTGGTGCCCTGGGCCGGTTCCTACAAGGGCGACGGCTGGACGTCCGAGGAGCTCAAGGTCCGCAACGAGTCCCGCAAGATCCTCGGCATTCCGGACCTGAAGGTGTCGGCCACCTGCGTGCGCGTCCCGGTGATCACCACGCACTCGCTCGCCGTGCACGCGGTGTTCGAGCGCGAGGCGACGGTGGAGCAGGCGCACAAGGTGTTTGCCGAGCAGCCGACCGTCGTGCTGGTGGACGAGCCGGAGCAGAAGAAGTTCCCGACGCCCGCGGACGTCGTCGGCGAGGACCCGACCTACGTCGGCCGGGTGCGGCAGGCGCTGGACTTCCCGAACACGTTGGACTTCTTCGTGTGCGGCGACAACCTGCGCAAGGGCGCCGCGCTGAACACCTACGAGATCGCCGAGACCCTGGCGCCCGAGTTCGGCTGAGGCTGACATGACCGAGGTCGTGTTGGGTGTCGACCTCGGCACCACGGCGACGAAGGTGGTCGCCACCCGGCTGGACGGCCGGGTGGTGGCCACCGCCGAGCAGGGTTACCCACTCCAGACCGGCGAGCACGGCGAAGCCGTGCAGGATCCGCAGTCGGTGCTCGCGGCCGCCGCGAAGGCGCTGGCTGAGTGCGTCGAACGCACCGAAGGCGGCATCTGTGCGCTGTCCTTCAGCTCCGCGATGCACACTCTGCTCGCGCTCGACCGCGACGGCGAGCCGCTCACCCTGGCCCTGAGCTGGGCCGACCACCGTGCCGCCGACATCGCCAAACGCTTGCGGGCCGATGAGGAGCTGGCACTCGAACTGCATGCCGCGACCGGTGCGCCGGTGCACCCGTCGTTCCCCCTGACCAAGCTCGCCTGGTTCGCCGAGCACGAGCCGGAGCTGTGCGAGCGGGCCGTGAAGTGGGCGGGCCTCAAGGACTACGTGCTGGCCAAGTTCACCGGCCGGCTGGTCACCGAGCACTCCAACGCGTCGGGTACCGGCATGTTCGACATGCACCGACTGACCTGGCACGAGCCGGCGCTGGCGATTGCCGGCGTGCACCACGACCAGCTGCCGCTGCTGGTCGAACCGACCAAGGCGCTGGCGCTGACGGGCAACATCGCCGGCCTGCCCAGCGGCCTGCCGGTTATCGCCGGTGGCGGCGACGGTCCACTGGCCAACCTCGGCGTCGGCGCGGTGCGGCCGGGCATGGCGGCGCTGTCACTGGGCACCAGTGGTGCCCTGCGGGTTGTCCGGGACCGCCCCGGCGTCGACGATCGCGGCCGCGTCTTCTGCTACGCCCTCGCCGACGGGCTCTGGGTGCTCGGCGGCTCGGTGAGCAACGGTGGCGTGGTGGCGCAGTGGGCGTCCGAAGTGTTCGGCGTGCCGGTGCCGGAGTTGTTGGCGGAGGCCGAGGCGGAGCCGCCGGGCGCGGCCGGCCTGCTGGCGCTGCCGTACCTGCTGGGTGAGCGGGCGCCGTGGTGGGACCCGGACCCGCGGGCCGTGCTGGTCGGGCTGCGCCGGGAGCACGGCCGGGCCGTGATCACGCGGGCGATGATCGAAGGCGTCGGCCAGCAGCTGGCGCTGGTGCTCGACGCCGTCCGGGACGCCGGCGCGACCGTGCACGAGATCCGCGCCACCGGCGGCGCCTTCCGTAGTCCACTGTGGACGTCGGTGATCGCGGCGGCCTTCGGTCAGGAACTGTCCTTCGTGGACGGAAATGAGGGATCCGGTGTGGGGGCGGCGCTTCTGGGCTGGCGGGCGCTCGGCGAGCTGCCGTCCCTGGATGCGGCCGCGGACCTGGTGGCGCCGGTCGGCGCGGTCGCGCCCGACGAGATCGCGAGCCGGCGGATGGCCCGCAACCGCCCGGCCCTGGAGCGGATCTACGAGGCGCTGAGGGAACTGGACAGCTGAGGCTGGCTGAGCCGGCGCCCACCCAGCGCGACCCCGACCGCCGTGCCCAGCAGACCGACCGCGCCCGCCGCGACGAAACCCCAGGACGGGGCCGAGCTGTCCATCACGAAGCCGATCAGCGGCGCCCCGACGGCCGCACCCGCGGTGAACGCCGAGCTGTAGACGCCCATCACCGTGCCGCGCACCGACTCCGGCGCCATCCGCGTGACCACGTCCGAGGTGGACGAGAAGGTGGGCGCGCACAACAGTCCGCTGGGCACCAGGGCCAGTGCGAGCGTCCACCACTGGCCCGCGAACAGGCCGACCGGCAGCGTCAACACGCCGATCAGCGTGATCAGCACGATCAGCGGGATCGGCCGCCGCGCCGCGCCGTGCAGAATGCCGCCGACGACCGAAGCCAGGCACCAGACCGCGATCACCAGCCCGGACCAGTCGACCTGGCCGTGCTGGCGCAGCGCCGCGACGATCGCCACCTCGGAGCCGGCCATGATCAGCACCATCGCGGCGGCGATCACCAGCGCCGCGATCATCGGCCCACGCAGCCACGACAGCACCGGCACGTGCTCGGCCCGCTCGGCGTCGCCGGACTTCATCGGCGGGTCGAAGAAGTAGAGCCAGACGCCGGAGAAGACCATGGCCGCGCCGACGACGAGCATCGCCGCCGTCGAGGACAACGCCGTGGTGAGGAACACGCCGGACGCCGGACCGACCATGTACGACATCTCGGTGAGCACCGAGTCCAGCGAGAACGCCGGCCGCCGGTAGCTGTCGTCCGAGGGCAGCAGCGCGGCCATGCCCTGCCGGGCGATGGACATCACCGGCAGCGACAGCAGGCCGCCGACGAACGAGAGCGCGATCAGCCCCCAGTAGGACAGCCACGGCGCGGCCGCCCAGAACACGCCGGTGGCCACGGTGGTGAGCAACACCACCCGCCGCAGGCCGCGACGGTCGAGCAACCGGCCGATCAGCGGACCGCCCAGCGCGATGCCGATCGTCGTGGCGGCGGCCACCACGCCGGCTTCCCCGTAGCCTCGGCCCAGGCCGAGCACGACGTGCAGGGTGATGGTCACGCCCGAGGCGGCCTGCGGGATGCGGGCGAATCCCGTGACCAGGAACAGCGTGCGCACACCGGGCAGGCGCGCCACCCGGCCGTAGGACGTCAGGACCACCCCCCGATGTCACTTGGTGGGCGGCCGCCGGTCAACCGATTTCTTGTCTGATTCCAGAAAGCGTGGTGTCCTGGTCCGGACATGGCTACCGACGGATCAACCGTGGAGACCCTGCGGCGCCGCCTGCGCACCGCGGGGCTGCGGGTGACCGCGCCGCGGCTGGCCGTGCTGGAGTGGCTTTCCGGTCACCCGCACACCACCGCTGACCAGGTCGCCACCGGCGTTCGCGACCAGATCGGGTCGGTGTCCACGCAGGCCGTGTACGACGTGCTCAACGCCTGCGTGCGGGCGGATCTGGTGCGCCGGATCGAGCCCGCCGGCTCGCCGGCCCGATTCGAGACGCGCACCGGTGACAACCATCACCATCTGGTCTGCCGCAGCTGCGGCCGGACCGAGGACGTGGACTGCGTCGTGGGACCCGCGCCGTGCCTGGAGCCGTCCGACACGATGGGCTTCGAGGTGGCCGAGGCCGAGGTCGTGTTCTGGGGCTACTGCCCGGACTGCAAGCGGGTTCAGGACAGCCAGCTGCCGACCGGGTAGCCGTTCAGCTCCTCCGCGTTCACCGACTTGCGTCGCGGCCGGCCGTTGCGGCCGATGGCCAACCCGGTCCGCAGCGCGCTGGCCGCCTCCAGGGTCGCTTCCTTGAACGCGTGCCCGACGCCGGTCATGCTCGCGAAGCCGTGGAACAGGCCCTCGTGCCGACGCAGCACCACCGGCACCCCAGCCTCCGCCACCCGGCGGGCGAACAGCTCGCCCTCGTCACGCAGCGGGTCGAAGCCGGCGGTCGCGATGTACGTCGGCGGCAGCGCGCTCAGGTCCTCGGCCAGCAGCGGCGACACCCGCGGGTCCGACCGGGTCTCCGGATCCGGGACGTAGCGCTCCATGAACCAGTCCATGCCGGTGTCGGTGAGGAAGTAGCCGTAGCCGAACAACTCCCGCGACCGCCGCCGGGTTGTCGCGTCCACGGTCGGGTAGAGCAGCAGCAGGAACACCGGTCGGGGATTGCCCGTACCCACCTGCAGCGCCGTGACGGCGGCGAGGTTGCCGCCCGCGCTGTCGCCGCCGAGGGCGATCAGCTTCGGGTCCGCGCCGAGCGACGTGGCTTCGGCGGCGGCCCACTTGAACGCCGTCACACAGTCGTCGACCGCCGCCGGGAACGGGTCCTCAGGTGCCAGTCGGTAGCCGACGGACAGCACCCGCACGCCGGCGTTGCGCGCCAGGAATCGGCACAGGTGGTCGTGGCTGTCGATGTCGCCGATCGCGAAACCGCCGCCGTGGAAGAAGACCAGCAGCGGCGAGCCCTCCGGCAGGTCGCCCGGCCGGTACAGGCGGGCCGGGATGTCGTTGGGCAGCTGCAGGTCCTTCGTTGTGACGGGTTCGATGGGTGCGCCGCCGACGAGCTCGCGGCCGGCGCGGATCGCCGCCCGCGCCTGCTTCACGTCCGTGCCGTGCAGTTCGGTGCCGGACAGCTGCTGCATCCTCAGCAGCAACTGCGCGTCGAGGTCGAGCGTCTGCCCGTCGATCCGGATCGGCGCGCCGGCGATCAGCCGTCGCACGGGCCTGGGCAGCGCGAACAGCGCCTGCAGCACCCTGGCCTGCCACCTGAGCGGAACGGACTGCACGAGGCTCGCCATGGCCAGGACACTACCGGTCGGTAGGTACCGGTGCGAGAGATCTTGACCTCCAGCGCGCTGTAGCTCGTACGGTGGACGCATGACGGTGACGGTGGTGGGAATCGGCGGCTCCCTGCGGGCCGACTCGCAGTCCGAGCGGGCGCTGCACGTGGCGTTGTCGGGCGCGGAGGAGGCCGGCGCGAAGACGATCGCCGTCACCGGAACCGAACTCGTGCTGCCGTTCTACGACCCGGCCGTGCCCGAGCGCCCCGAGTCCGCGCGGCGGCTGATCGAGCTGCTGCGCGAGGCCGACGGCGTCGTCCTCGTCTCGCCCGGCTACCACGGGTCGCTGTCCGGCCTGGTCAAGAACGCCCTCGACTACATCCAGGACCTCAGCGACGACCCGCACCCGTACCTCGACGGCCGCGCGGTCGGCTGCGTCACCAGCGCGATGGGCTGGCAGGCGGCGGTGAGCACGCTCACCGCGCTTCGCTCGATCGTGCACTCCTTGCGTGGCTGGCCGACGCCGCTCGGCGTGCCGCTGAACACTGCGGAGGTGCGCTTCGACGCGGACGGCACCTGTTCCGACCAGCGTGCGTACGACTCGTTGCGGCTGGTCGGCCGGCAGGTGGCGGAGTTCGCCCTCGGTGAGGTCGGTCACCACCGGCTTCATTGAGCCCGGTCGATGCGTTGTACCGGTCAGTAACATCGACGCAGGCGAGGAGAAGACGATGGCAGCGCTGTACACCGCCGAGGCGATCGCGATCGGTGAGGGCCGCAACGGGGAGGTCCGCTCCTCCGACGGCGTGATCGACGAGGTGCTGGCCGTGCCGACCGAGCTGGGTGGCCCCGGCGGTGACAAGACCAACCCGGAGCAGCTGTTCGCCGCCGGCTACGCGGCCTGCTTCCACAGTGCGCTGCAGGCCGTCGCCCGCCGCCAGAAGATCACCCTGCCGGAGACCTCCATCACCGCCAAGGTGAGCCTGCTGCCGCTGGACGGTGGCGCCTTCACCCTGGCCGTCGAGCTCACCGGTCACTTCCCGGGCTTCGAGCAGGGCGCTGCCGACCAGCTCGTGGCCGCGGCGCACCAGGTGTGCCCGTACTCCAACGCCACCCGCGGCAACATCGAGGTCACCGTCAACGCGACCGTGTGACCGAGCCGCCGTTATCCCACGCCTCCTCGGGGTACTCGCCCCCGTAACCGAATCCCCGAGGAGGCAGCAATGGGCAAGGCCCCGATCACCAGCCCGCTCGAAGCCGGGGCGAAGGACACGACCGGCCGGGTGCTCCAGGAGGCGCTCGTCGACCTGATCGACCTGTCGCTGGTGGCCAAGCAGGCCCACTGGAACGTGGTCGGCCGCAACTTCCGCAGCGTGCACCTGCAGCTCGACGAGCTCGTCGCGGCCGCGCGCGAGTACACCGACCAGGTCGCGGAGCGCGCGTCGGCGATCGGCGTGTCCCCGGACGGCCGGGCCGCCACCGTCGCCAAGAACTCCGGGGTGCCCGACTTCGCCACCGGCTGGCGTGACGACGAGGACGTGGCGCGGACCATCACCGCGACGCTGGGCGAGGTCGTGCAGCGGATGCGCGCCCGGATCAAGACCACCGACGACACGGACCTGGTCACCCAGGACCTGATCATCGGCCTCACCGCCAAGCTGGAGGAGGCCCACTGGATGTGGCAGGCCCAGCTGGCGTGAAGCATTGACGGGTGGGGCTTTCGGCCCCACCCGCCTCGTGTCACATACCCAGGGCCCGACGGGTGAAGTCCACCTCGATGGCCGTCTGCTTGATCGTCTCGGCGACGACCAGCGAGCCGTGGCCCGCCTCGTACCGGTAGACCTCGTACGGCGCCTTCCGGGCCGCCAGCCGGTCCAGGTAGTTGTCGATCTGCCGGATCGGGCAGCGCGGGTCGTTCTCGCCGGCCAGCACGATCACCGGCGCGGCGACCTCGTCCACGTAGGTCAGCGGCGAGCACTCCCGGTACAGGTCCGGCAGTTCCTCCGGCGAGCCGCCGAACAGCGCCCGGTCGAAGGCGCGCAGCGGCTCCATCTCGTCCTCGTACGCGGCGACATAGTCCGCCACTGGCACGCCCGCGACACCGGCCGCCCAGCGCTTCGGCTGCACGCCCAGCGCCAGCAGCGTCAGGTAGCCGCCCCAGGACGCGCCGTTGATCACGCACTTCGCCGGGTCGGCGAGGCCGGACTCCACGGCCCAGTCGTGCACCGCGGCGATGTCTTCCAGCTCCGTCAGGCCCGGGCGGCCCTCGATGGCGTCCCGCCAGGCCGAGCCGTAGCCGGTCGAGCCGCGGTAGTTCACGTGCACCACCGCGAAGCCGGCGTCCAGCCACACCGCGCGGTACGCGGAGAACCGGTCCTCGTCGTTGGCGTGCGGACCGCCGTGGATGGCGAAAACCGTTGGCAGCGGGCCATCTCCGGCGTTCCTCGGGCGGGAGATCAGCGCATGCACGTCGCCGACGAAGACATCCTCCATCGGCTGCGAGGACGGCGCCCGGTCGCCCGGCGGCTGCAGCAGCACGCGGTCGCCCTCGGCGGACAGGACACGCACCGCCGACGGGTGCTCGGCCGAGGACCAGGAGTACTCGACGGCCCCGTCCGGCCGCGCGCCGGCGCCGCCGATCGTCCCCCGTGGAGTGTCCAGCGTGGACAGTTCGCCGGTGGCGATGTCGTAGCGGTGCAACGTGGTCCGCGACCGGTGGCTGTGCACGATCAGCAGCGCCTGGCCGTCGGTGTACCAGTCGGCCGCGAGCTCGCCCGGCAGGTCGATGTGGATCTCCGTCTCGGTGTCCGCCTCGACGTCCCAGATCAGCAGCTCCTCCTTGCCGCGGCGCTCGTGCAGCACCAGCAGGCGGGGGTCGCCGGCGACCGGGCTGAACGCGATGCCGTCCAGACCCTTGCCCTTGCCGTCCCACTTCTCCGCCACCACCGCGCCGTCGGCCGCCTTCAGCACGCGCAGCGCCGGGTGCCGGCTGTCGCCGTGCTCGGAGTGGGAGATCGCCAGCAGCCGCTCGTCCCGGGACAGGCTCGCCACGCCGCCGTCGTTCTCGTTGACGTAGATCACCTCGGGCTTGCCGTCGCGGGTCACCCAGATCGTCGTGCCGTCATCCGTCGACGCCCCGACCGCGATCCTGGTGCTGCCGACCTCAAGGCCCGCCGGGTAGCCGTCGTGCACGCCTTCGAGCGCCGGCCGCGCCTCGCCGCCCGCGTACGGCTCGACCACCCAGCTGCCGAACTCGTCGCCGTCGGTGTCGTTGAACCACCAGATCTGCTCGCCGTCCGGGCTCAGCGTGGCGTGCATCGTGCCGTTCGGGCGGTCCGTGACCTGCCGGTGCTCGTCCGTCGCTCGGTTCCAGGCGTACACCTCCCACACGCCGCTGGCGTTGGAGACGTACAGGGAACGCTCCGGGGCGTGCAGCGCCCACTCCGGCAGCGACACCCGCCGCGCCGTGAACCGCGCGCGCCAGCGCTTTTCCGCCTCGGGGTCCTCGAACAGCCGTTCCGGCACAGGAGCAACGGGATGAGTGGTCACCCCCCGATCCTGTCACGAGATGTCGCCCCTGGGTCGCACTCGCCGGCTCCGGAGGTGCGGACCGGCCCCGGTGGCGGCCGGGCCCGATCCGCGGTCCCAGAGTGCCACCGGCCACGTCTCGTGTAAACGTTTTCGTCCACTATCTTGCCGGACCATGCAGGTCTCCGTCTGGGTACCGATCATCGTCGGCCTCATCGGCGTTCTGGGCGTCGTGGCCGGCCAGCTCGTCACCACCTGGCGCGAGCGCACCCGTGAGGCCGCGGCTTTCCGCCGCGCCGACCAGATCTACTGGCGGGACAAGCGCCTGGACGCTTGCCTCGCGCTCCTGGTCACCATGAACGCGTGGCGCGAACTCGTCGTCGACACCTGGGGTGACAGCCCTGATGAGGCCATCCTCGCCGAGCTGCACGACACCGTCATCGCCATGAGCGATCAGCTGGCGACCCTCAAACTCATCGGCACCGACTCGATCCGCTCCGCCGCCACCGCCGCTGTCGACGACTTGTTCGCCACCGCCGCCGCTGTCCGCAGGTCCCCCGCCACCGCCGACCCCGTCCAGGCCTCTCGCCACCTCAGCGCCACCATCCGCACCCTGCGCGAGCACCTCCGCGAGGCCCTCTCCATCGCCTAGCCGGCCGCGATCGTCCGCTCGATCCACCCCTGATGCGGCGCGATGGCCGTGTAGATCGTCCAGCCTTCGCCGCCGCACGCCCCGATGGGTCCACGACTGGTCACCGCCACCACGTCATCCCCGACCATCGCCGGCGTCCCCGAGTCCCCGTGGCAGGCCGTCGCCTCGGTCGACGCCTTCACGCAGATCTCGTCGTTTCCTCCGCATTGCCCCAGCACCTCCGTGTCCAACTGCTTCAGCAGCCTCGGTGCTGTAGCCCCCTCCTGCTTGTCCATGCCCCACCCCAGCAACCGGATCGGCCCACTCACCGGCATCGCCCCCACCTTCAACGGCGCCTTCCCCACCACCGGCTCCGCCAGCTCGATCAACCCGATATCCCCGTAATCCCCCTGATAAGTCGCCGCCACCGTCGCCATCTCCCCGCCGGCTTCCCGGTCGTTCGACCCCACCCGCACCCGGCTTCCCACGTGCACCGTCTCCAGGCAGTGCCCCGCCGTCACTACCCACCTCGGCGCCACCAACCCGCCCCCGCACCCGTGCCCGTTGTCCTCGTGCCCCAAATCCACGATCCACGAGTGCTCCGCCTTCGACGTCTCGCCCCCGACGATCGCGCCTGCCGGCGCCGCCACCCCCACCATCACGGCCACCGTCGCCACAACTGCCCCCGCCACGCCCGTTCGCACAGAGCTCTCCCTTGTCCCACAACGGAAAGCCCGACCATATGGCCTAAATGGATCATCCCACGTCGCCCTTTCGACCCACTCGCGAGTCCTACTCAGGTCTGACAACCCCGACGTCGGTGGGGACGGAGAAGGAAAAGGTCACGAGAAGAAGTGGAGCCGAATCCGGGAAAGCTAGGCGCGCAGAACTGCCGCCCATTCCGCCCTCAACCCACCGTGGGGGCGTGGGGGCGAAGCCCCCACCCCGGGGGTCTGGGGGTCGTCCCCCAGAACAAAAACGACGAGATCCTTGTCTGCCATCGGCAGACAAGGATCTCGTATCTCGTCGGGGTGACAGGATTTGAACCTGCGACCTCTTCGTCCCGAACGAAGCGCGCTACCAAACTGCGCCACACCCCGGTTGATCGAACGAGGAGAAGTCTAGCTGATGTCGGCCCCAGCTCCGAATCGGGTCCTGCTTTGGCGGCCGGACCCGTCCTGACCTGCGCCGTTGCTGCGGGGCACGAGGGTGAGCAGGCTGGCCTCGGGCGGGCAGGCGAAGCGGACGGGCGCATAAGGCGAGGTCCCGAGGCCTGCGGACACGTTGAGCCAGGTGTGTGCCCCCCAGCGGGAGACGCCACGGGCACGGGTGCGATCCAGCTCACAGTTCGTGACGAGGGCGCCGTAGCCGGGGACGCGGAGTTGGCCGCCGTGGGTGTGGCCGGCCATCACGAGGTCGTAGCCGTCGGCGGCGAACTGGTCGAGAACACGGGGCTCGGGCGAGTGGGTGACGCCGAGCCGCAGCGCGGCGGTGGGGTCGGGCTGGCCGGCGATGTCCTCGTAGCGGTCACGCTTGAGGTGGGGGTCGTCGACGCCGGCGGCCACGATGGTCTGGTCGGCAACCGTGAAGCTGTGCCGGCTGTGGGTGAGGTCGATCCAGCCGTGCTCGACGAAAGCGGCGCGCAGGTCCCGCCAGGGCAGGGGGATGCCGTGGATGCGCTTCTTACGGGCCTTGGGCAGCAGATAGCGCACGGGATTCTTGGGCTTGGGCGCGTAGTAGTCGTTGCTGCCGAACACGAACACGCCGGGCAGGTCGAGCAGGGGACCCAGCGCCCGGACGACGGCGGGCACGGCGTGCCGGTGGGCGAGGTTGTCGCCGGTGTTGACGACGAGGTCGGGCGACAGCTTGGCGAGCTCGGCGACCCAGCGCTGCTTGGACCGCTGCCCAGGCATCATGTGCAGGTCGGAGATGTGCAGCACCCGCAGCGGCGTCGCGCCTTCGGCGAGCACCGGCACGGTGGCTTCGCGCAGCGTCCACCTGGTCCGCTCGATGGCGGCGGCGTAGCCGACCGTGGCTGCTCCGAGGGCGGCCGTGCCCAGGACTATCCGACCGAACGTCTTCACGCCTCCAGGGTACGGCGGTTTACTCGATCGGGGTCGGGGTGCCTGTCGGAGTAGCGTTTGCGCTCATGGCGGAGCTGAAGGAGAGGCTGCGGAGCGATCTGACCGCGGCGATGAAGGGCCGGCAGACCACTGTGGTCGCGACCCTGCGGATGGCCCTGGCGGCCGTGACCACCGAGGAGGTGGCCGGCAAGGTCGCGCGGGAGCTGTCCGACGAGGAAGTCCTCAAGGTGCTGACCCGAGAGGTGAAGAAGCGCAACGAGGCCGCCGAGGCGTTCGCGGGCGCGGGCCGCAAGGAGCAGGCCGACGCGGAGCTGGCCGAGGCCGAGGTGCTCAAGTCGTACCTGCCGGCGCAGCTGTCCGACGACGAGCTGGCCGATGTCGTCGCGCACGCCATCGCCACGGTCGCCGACCAGATCGGCGAGCAGCCGGGCCAGAAGCAGATGGGCCAGGTCATGAAGCTGGCCAACGCGAAGGTCGCCGGCCGAGCCGAGGGTGGCCGGGTCGCCGCCGTCGTGAAGGCCAAGCTGCTGGGCTGATGGCTGAGGCCCCGTTCTCGTCGTACGAGCTGACGGCGATCCGGGTTGAAGGCATTTCGGTTCACATCGTCGAGCATCTTCGACTACGGGTGCGAGCTGGCGGATGGCGACGTCTTCGTCACCGTCTGCCGGCCTATCCAGCCGCGGACCCTGTTCAGTTGCAGTTCGCACCGGTGTTCCAGAGGTTGTACCCGAGGGTCCTGGCATGACCGAGTACGGCCGCGAGCGCGAACGCAGGCGCAGGCAGCGTTCCCTGCTCTGGCTTGGCTACCTCGTGGTGATGGGTGTTGTCCTGGCGTTGCGGGTCGGGCCATGGGTGGCCCTGGCCGGTGTCGGGGCCATCGCGATGGTGATCTACGCCGTGCTCACGCTGTTTGTTTGGCGTGATCGGCGTGCGGAGCTGCGTCGGCGGGCTGCGGGCGAGCCGCCGTCGTGGTCCGCGCAGTTGCCGGTCGTGGTCGCGCGGCAGTTCGGCGGTGTCACCCCCGGCCGGCACGGTCGTGAGGAGGTCGGCGAGCTGTTCGGTCGCTTGCGGTACCTGGGTGATCGACTGCGTTGGGAGCCCAGCGAGGCGTTGCGCGCGAAGGGCACCGAACCGGTGACCTGGGACCGATCCTGGAGGCCGACGGTGGTCCCGCTGTGGGGCCCGGGAAGTCAGGGCTGCCTCACGTTGACCAACGCCGATGGCGCGGAGGTGGACGTGTGGGTGCGTAATCCACGTGACCTGAGTCGGACGCTGGGGCTCGGTTAGTCGGTGCCGCAAAAGTGGGCGGGGAACACTTCAGTGCTCCCCGCCCACTTTCCGTGTCAGCGGTCAGCCGCCCGGTGTGTTGGCTCCCGTTGTCGGTGCCGGTGATGTAGCGCCGGGCGCCTGGGGCACGAAGCCGGTGCTCACGTAGAGCGTGACGTTCTGGCTGTGCGGGGCGGAGCCGATGGGGGTCTGGCCGACGACGGTGCCCTTGGGGGCGGTGGAGTTGAAGTCGGCGGTCTGCACGCCGGAGTAGCCGGCGGCCTTCAACGCGTTGGTGGCGTCGCCGACGTTGCGGCCGACGACGTACGGGATGGCCGGCCCGTGGTTGTTCTTGTCCAGGTACGCCGGGTCGGCGTTGGGCAGCTGCAGCACGGGCGAGTTGCCGAGGATCTGGTTGAAGGCGTTGAAGAACGGCGGCGCGGCGATGGTGCCACCGAAGGCGCCGACGTTGCCACCGCAGCTCTTGCTGGTGCGGATGGGCAGCGAGCCGCAGATGGGCAACGGGTTGGAGCCGTCGTTGAACACCAGCGACGAGGTCGAGTAGTTGGGCAGGATGCCGAGGAAGCCGACCGACTCGCTGGCGTCGGTGGTGCCGGTCTTGCCGGCGAGCGGGCGAGTCCAGTGGGCGTTGCGGGCGGCCGCGGCGGAGGTGCCGCTGATGGTGTCGTCCTTGAGGCCGTTCATGATCGTGTCGGCGACGGCCTTGTTGACGACCTGCTCGCACGGCGGCGTGTTGATCTGCACCGGCTTGCCGGTGTGGTCGACGACGCTGGCGATCGGGTTGGGCGGACACCACACGCCGCCGCTGGCCAGGGTGGCGCCGACGTTGGCCAGCTCCAGTGGGCTGAGCGGACTCACGCCGAGCGTGAACGACGGGCTGTTCAGGAACGACTGGCTCTGCGGCACGCTGTAGAGCTCGCTCTGCTGGCTCGGGTCGGGCGTCTTGCCGGCCTGGTTGGTCTGCATGGTCTTGCGCATGCCCAGCCGGGACGCCATGTCCAGCACGGCGGGCATGCCGGCGTCCAGCTCGACCTTGGTGAACGAGGTGTTCGGCGAGATGGCGAGCGCCTGGCGCAGGCTGATCGGGTCCGGGTTGATGGAGTCGTCGTTGGACACCGGGTAGCACTTGGTGTTCTGGTCGTGCCGGGGCAGCTGGAAGCAGGTGCTCTTGGGGTTGGGGATCGGGGTGTTGAGGCCGACCTGCCCCTTCTCCATGCCGGCCGCGGTGGTGAACAGCTTGTAGATCGAGCCGGCGCCGAAGTTGTCGCTGACGTCGGCGGGCAGGTTGGTCAGGGTCTGCCCCGCCGCCGCGTCCACGCCCAGGTCCCGGTTGGCCACCAGGGCCACGATGTCGTGCGTCTGGGTGCCCGGCTTGACGATCACCATCGTGTTGGCGATGCCGTTGGCCGTCTTGGGCACGTTGTGCTCGACGGCCTGCTTGGCGATCTTGGAGATGTCCGGGTCCAGGTTGGTCTTGATCACGTAGCCGCCGGTCTGCAGCTGGTCGGAGGTGAAGCCGGCCTCCTGCAGGTAGCCCTGCACGTAGTCGCAGTAGAAGCCGTCCTCGGGGGCGACGCCGACGCAGCCGGAGCCGGGCAGCTGCGGCTCGGGGCCGACGCCCAGGTCGGTCTTCTTGGCCGCGGCCGCGATGTCGGAGGTGATCTTGCCGGTCGACTCCATGGCGTCGATGACCTGGTCGCGGCGCTGCTTGGCGGCCTGCGGGTGGTCCCACGGGGAGAAGCTGACCGGGTTGTTCACCACGCCGGCCAGCAGCGCGGCCTGCGGCAGCGTGAGCTTGTCGGGGGTGGTGTTGAAGAACACCTGCGCCGCGGTGCCGACGCCGTCCACCCGGCCGAGGAAGGTGACCAGGTTGAGGTACCGGGTCAGGATCTCGTCCTTGGACAGCTTCTTCTCCAGCTGCAGCGAGACCCGGGCCTCCTTGAGCTTGCGGGCGACGGTCTGCGCCTGGGCCTGCTCCTGGGCGGCCTTGTCGTCCCGGCCGGCGACCAGCACCTGGTAGTTCTTCACGTACTGCTGCGTGATGGTGGACGCGCCCTGGGACACGCTGCCGTTGACCTGGTTGGTCAGCAGCGCGCGGAAGGTGCCCTGCCAGTCGACGCCGGAGTGCTGGTAGAAGCGCCGGTCCTCGATGGCGACGATCGCCGCCTTCATCACCGGCGCGATCTGGTCGGACGGCGTGTTGACGCGGTACTGCTGGTAGAGGTACGCGATCGGCTTGCCGTTGCGGTCCTCGACCACGGACATCAGCGGCGGATCGGTGGTGACGAGGTCCGCCGATGTGGCGTCGACCGTGTCGCTCGCGCGGTTGGACACCACGCCCAGCGCACCCACGGTGGGGAACAGCATGCCCGCGACCAGAACCCCGGCCAAAAGGCACAGACCAACCAACTTCACGAGACCGTTGCCGACACGCACGACAGCCACAGTACGCGCCATCACGTGGTGCTTCCGTGTGAGCGCTCACCGCGACGTTCATTCACCACTTCGGGTGGGTGAAGCTCACATTCGGGTAACCCGGTGTTGGCAGGGGAACCGGATGGCTCTACAGTCCGTCAACGTCTCATGACAACGCCCGACGGCAGTCCGCACCCGCGGTCAGCCTACGGCAGCCGGTACCGGGGGGTATCGGTTTTGGACGAGACGTAGGGGAGCGGGGGTCATGCAGTTCGTTCAGGGGGATTGGCGTGTCAGCGCCTCGTGTCGGGATGAAGATCCGGAACAGTTGTTCGTCAGGGGCGCTGAGCAGCGCAAAGCCAAGGTCATCTGCCTGAGCTGCCCGGTGCGGACCGAGTGCCTGTCCGAGGCGCTGGACAATCGCATCGAGTTCGGCGTGTGGGGTGGAATGACTGAGCGTGAGCGCAGGGCTCTGCTGCGTCGCCGACCGGATGTGGACTCGTGGTTCGAGTTGCTGGAGTCGGCGCGGCGCGAGCATGCCGATCTTGGCGAGTACAAGGTCAGTTGATCTACGCCCTTTGTTGAGGGCTCAAAAAATTAACCGATGATCAATGCGAATTTCGCCGAAGGCGGCAATCGCCTTCGGCGAAACAAGCGTGCGCCGTTTCACTCACCCGCGAGCCGGCGGCCGATTTCGCGCAGCCCGGCGAGATCGTGCACGTCCTCGGCCAGCGCCGGCACGCCGGTGACGGCCACCGACGGGTGCGCCTTGGTGAAGCGGGCCAGCAGCCGCTGCTCCCGGGTCGCCACGGCCACCCGGTCGGCGTGCACCCGCAGCACGGCGGCAGCCAGCGGCGCCTCGCCGGTCCGGTCCAGCTCCTCGGCGGCGGCCAGCGCCTTGCCCGCCGGAAGGCTGGCCAGCACCGGGTGCGTCCGGTTGAGCACCAGCCCGGCCAGCGGCATCGACTCGGCGGCCAGCCGCTCCACGAAGTAGGACGCCTCGCGCAGCGCGTCCGGCTCCGGCGCGGCCACCACCAGGAACGCGGTGCCGGGCGACCGCAGCAGCTGGTAGGTCTTCTGCGCCCGCTCCCGGAAGCCGCCGAACATGCTGTCGAAGGCCTGCACGAACGCGGACGCGTCGGCCAGCAGCTGGCCGCCGATGATCGTCGAGATGGCCTTGGTGAACAGCCCGAACCCGGCGCCGACGATCTTCAGCAGGCCCCGGCCGCCGGCCCGCGCCGGCGCCGACAGCAGCCGGATGATCCGCCCGTCCAGCACGGTGGACAGCCGCTGCGGGGCGTCGAGGAAGTCCAGCGCCGACCGGCTGGGCGGGGTGTCCACCACGATCAGGTCCCACGACCCGTCCGCGGCCAGCTGGCCCAGCTTCTCCATCGCCATGTACTCCTGCGTGCCGGAGAACGACGAGGAAATGGTCTGGTAGAAGGGGTTGCCCAGGATCTGCTCGGCCCGGTCCGGCCCCGCGTGCGCCAGCACCATGTCGTCGAACGTGCGGCGCATGTCCAGCATCATCGCGTGCAGGCGGTCGGAGCTGTCGAAGCCCTCGACCACCACCCGACGCGGGGTGTTGTCCAGTTCCCGCAGGCCCAGCGACTGCGCCAGCCGCCGGGCCGGGTCGATGGTGAGCACGACGGTGCGCCGGCCCCGCTCGGCGGCCCGCGCGGCCAGCGCCGCGGCGGTGGTGGTCTTGCCGACGCCGCCGGAGCCGCAGCAGACGATCACCTTGGTCGCCGGGTCGTCCAGCAACTTGTCGACATGAAGCTTTGCCGGCATCAGCGGACCCCCTGGTCGACCAGCGTCTCGGCCAGCTCGTACAGCGCGCCGACGTCGACGCCGTCGACCAGCTCGGGCAGCTCCAGCGCGGGCAGGTCGGCCTCGGCCAGCAGCTCGCGGGCCCGCTGCTCGGCCTGCACGCGGACGGCGTGCTCGACGGTCTCCTCGACCAGCCCGGCCAGCTCGTCCTCGGGCAGCTTCAGGCCCACGGCGCCCAGCCCGGCGCGCACCCGGGCGGCGTCCACCCGGCCGCTCGCGGCGGCCGGCACCGAGCGGTCGGCCAGCCGGGCCGGCCGCACCCGGTTCACGAACACCGCGCCCGGCCGCAGGTCGGCGCCGTCCAGCTCGGCGACGGCGTCCAGGGTCTCCCGGACCGGCATCTCCTCCAGCAGGGTCACCAGGTGCACGGCGGTGTCGCCGGAGTGCATCAGCCGGACCACGCCCTCGCTCTGGCCGCGGATCGGCCCGACCTTGGCGACGTCCTGCACGGCCTTGGTGACGTCGAGGAACTTCACCACGCGGCCGGTCGGCGGCGCGTCCAGCACCACGTGGTCGTACATGTGGCGGCCGGCGGCGTCGGTGCGGCCGACGCACTCCTTGACCTTGCCGGTCTGCAGCACGTCCCGCAGCCCGGGCGCGAGCGTCGTCACGAACTCGATCGCGCCCATCCGCCGCAGCGTCCGCCCGGCGAAGCCCAGGTTGTAGAACATGGCCAGGTACTCCATGAACGCCGCGTCGGCGTCCACGGCGAGCGCGCGGATCTCGCCGCCGTCCGGGGCGGACGCGATGCGCTCCTCGGCATAGGGCAGCGGGGCGCGGTCGAACAGCTGGGCGATGCCCTGCCGCTCCTCGACCTCGACGAGCAGCACGCGACGGCCACCGGTGGCCAGCGCGATCGCCAGCGCCGCGGCCACCGTGGTCTTGCCGGTGCCGCCCTTGCCGGTGACCACGTGCAATCGGGCCCGGCTGAGTTCCTCGGTCCAGCCGACGATGGGTGTGGTCACAAGGCCAAGCCTAGGCGTCGATGCGGACGATTCGCCGCCGACGGGGCTGAGGCTTCCCCCACGCGGTCAACCGATGTGATGCATCAATATCAAGATCATGTACTGCGCGGCGACCACGCCCCAGACCACGGTCCCGGGCAGCACGGTGGCGATGAGCAGGCAGAGCACCGCGAACACCAACGAGGACCAGAGCGCGGCGCGGGCCACGTCCCCGGCGTTGCGGTTCCGGTCGTCCCGGACCTTGCCGGTGATCAGCAGGGTCATCACGATGCCGCCGAAGGCCATCAGGCAGGTCGCGATGATCCGCCACGTCTCCACGTGATCGAAAATAGCGCGCCGGATAGGCTGCCGGCATGACTAAGTGGGAGTACGCCACGGTCCCGCTGCTGATCCACGCGACCAAGCAGATCCTGGACCAGTGGGGCCAGGACGGCTGGGAACTGGTGACCGTGTTGCCCAACCCGAGCGGCGAGCAGCATGTCGCCTACCTCAAGCGGGAGAAGGCGTGAGCTGGCGGGCCAGGCTCGACGAGCTGGGCATCGAGCTGCCCGGCGTGGCCGCGCCGGTCGCGGCCTACGTGCCGGCGGTGCGCACCGGCTCGCACGTCTACACCTCGGGCCAGCTGCCGTTCGTGGCGGGCGCGCTGCCCGCCACGGGCAAGGTCGGCGGCGAGATCGGGCAGGACGAGGCCAAGGGTTACGCCCGCACCTGCGCGCTGAACGCGCTGGCGGCGGTGGACGCCCTCGTCGGACTGGACTCGATCACCCGGGTCGTCAAGGTGGTCGGCTTCGTGGCCTCCGCGGAAGGCTTCACCGGCCAGCCGGCCGTGGTCAACGGGGCGTCCGAACTGCTGGGCGAGATCTTCGGTGACGCCGGCGTGCACGCGAGGTCAGCCGTTGGGGTGGCCGAGCTACCACTCGGCGCACCCGTCGAGGTCGAGTTGATCGTCGAAATCGGCTAATTCTGTCCCCCGTTCGGGTGGCGCTAAGGTGGCGTCTCCTGGTCTGCTAGACCGCGAGAGTCACCTTCGCCACTGGAAGGGGCGGTGGGCGTGCGGGACAACGCCGAGCTGAACGCGCATGAGCTGCTGCTGAGACTGGCCGGACGGCTGTCCGACGCCCAGCTGTGGCGGTTCCGGGACTGGCTGGCGAGCGGGGCGCTGCCCGTGCTCGGCCGGGCCCTGCCGCGTGCGCTGCTGCACGACCGGATCGGCCTGACCGCCGACGAGCACGTGCTGCTCCGCGGCATCGGCGCCGACCCCGCGCTGACCAGTTCGGTGCTCGGCATCGGCGCGGTGCCGGAGCCGGCCTTCACCTTCGCCGGCGAGTCCGCCGACCAGGCCGCCAGCGGCGACCCGGTCGGCGTCGTGCTCGGGGCGACGCTGCGCGGCCGCGAGGGCCTCGGCGAGGTGCGCTGCGCGTGGCGGCACGCCGCCGACGGCCGCACGCACCGCGTGGTGCTGGTGTCGGCCGTCGCCGATCACCACCGGCTGGCCGGTGAGCTCCAGCGCATGCTGCGCGCGCTGGGCGAGCACGAGCCGTGCGTCGAGGTGCTGGCGCCGGACTTCGACCTGCCGCCGTACCACCGCGCCGCGCTCGACGTGTCCGAACTGCTGTGCTTCGGCGCTGCCGATCTCGCCCACGCCTGAAAGGAGACCCGTCGTGTCGGACGTCGCGACTGGGGACGGACTGCCCGATCGGCTCCACGACATCCTGCTTCGGATGGCCGGGCGGGTCGACGACGACGCGCTGACCTCGGCGCGCGAGCTGGTCGCCATCGCCGAGTCGGACCGCGCCGTCGAGCTGCTGGTCGGCTGCCTGATCGCCGGCGGCGTGCCGGTGACCCCGGCGGAGAACGGCCAGCTGCGGGCACTGCTGGACCAGTCCCGCTCGGACCCGGCGCTGGCCGACCGGCTCAAGGTCCGCGACACCTGGTACGCCCCGCCGCACCGGTTCAGCTACGAGCCGGACGCCGGCGCGGGCATCGGCGCGGCGCTGGCACCGGTGGTGGACTTCCTGATCGGCGTCCAGTCGGTGCACGCGGTGTGGCGGGTGACGCCCGCCGGCGCGACGCCGGGCGCGGTGCCGCAGCGGGTGGTGCTGGTCGAGATCGGTCCGGACGGGTTCGCGCCGGCGACGGCGTACCGGATCGGCCAGGCGCTGGAGGCCGCCGGCATCCGCGCCGTGGTCGAGGTGCTGAAGACGGGCGCTGACCGCAGCGACTACCACCGGCTGGCCGCCTCGGACGCGAAGCCGATCAACTTATCGGGCCAGCACGCGGCCGCCCCGACCTCGGGCGGTGGCCGTCGTGCCAAGAGCGGCGGCTCGGTCGTGCCGATCAAGCCGGTCGCGCACGCCGAGGCCAAACCGGACGTGGTCACGCAGGTCGAGCTGGCCGAACCGGTGGAGCCGGTGACCGCGGAGAAGGCCGCGCAGCCGCCGGTGCTGGAGCCCTCGGCCGACCCGTCGGCGCTCGGGCTCGTCGACTACAAGCCGATCGCCGAGGACAAGCTCAGCGACGTGGAGCGTGACCTGCTCCGCCAGCTGCACGAGGAACTCGCCCAGCGCGAGCAGTAAAGCCCCGATTCACGTTCGGAAGGGGGCATTCCTGGCGTTCAACGCCAGGAATGCCCCCTTCCGAACGTCAGGGGAGCTTGCGGATGGCCTGGTCGAGGACGGTCTGCAGGCGCAGGCCGCGCTGGGCGTCGCAGGCGTGGGTGTGCACGCCGCTGTGCACCATGGCGACGAAGTCGTCAAGCATCGCGGTGTAGGCCTGCTGCGCCGACGTCTGCCGGCCGCCGAGCGCGCGGTGGCCGTGCGAGCCGTACACCGCGAAGTCGACCACCGTCGGCCGGGTCGGCAGCCGCATGGACAGCGTCGCCGTGCTGGTCACGTCGTTCTCGTGGCTCAGGATCAGGTGCCAGAGGTCGTTGTCCGCCTTGTGCGCGGCGATCACCTCGGTGATCGGGCCCAGCGCCGCGTCGAGCAGGTCGAAGGCGTGTGGGCCGACGTCGAACAGAGCGCCCTGGTCGTGCCGCCACTGCGAGGTCGAGTACTGGCCGCCGAGCAGCGCCCCGGACAGCCACTGCGCGCTGCCGCCGGTCCAGCCGCCGACCTTGCCCAGCTCCGCCAGCCAGTCGATGACCTCGGGGGAGAACCGCAGGGTCAGCATCACCAGCGAGGCCAGGTCGTTGTCGGCGATCGTGCCGGCGATCCTGCGCGCGTCCTCGACCGTGCCGGCCAGCGGCTTCTCCAGCAACAGGTGCTTGCCGGCCCGCGCCGCGCGCAGCGCCAGGTCCGCCTGCACGGCCGGCGGCACCGCGACGGCGACCGCGTCCACCTGGTCGATCAGCTGGTCCGGGTCGTCGGCGACCTCGGCCCCGTAGCGACCGGCCAGCTCGGCGGCGGCGTCCCGGCGGCGTGCCCACACCGCGGTCAGCCGGGTGCCGGGGTGGTCGGCGATGCCGGGTGCGTGCACCGTGGTGGCCCAGGGCCCGGCGCCGATCAGTCCCACACGCAGTTGATCCTCCACGTGACGATTCTCCACGGGGCGGGACGCCGATTCGCCCTTAGGCTCGTGGACGTGCCCCAGCTGCCCGAGGAACTGACGCTGCCCGAGGCGATGGTGCCGGCCATCCCGCCGAATCCGCCCGTGACGCCCAAGGACGCGGCCACCGTGGCCCTGGTCCGCGAGGGCAGCGCCGGCATGGAGGTGTTCCTGCTCCGCCGGGTCGCCGGCATGGCCTTCGCCGGCGGCATGACCGTGTTCCCCGGCGGCGGCGTCGACCGCCGTGACGCGGACACCTCCGTCGCCTGGGTCGGGCCCGAGCCGGCTTGGTGGGGACGGCGGTTCGGCTGCGACCCGACCATGGCCCGCGCCCTGGTGTGCGCGGCCGTGCGCGAGACGTTCGAGGAGTCCGGCGTGCTGCTCGCCGGCAGGGACGACATCTCGGTGGTCGCCGACGCCGCGCAGTACGCCGACGTGCGGCACGCGCTGGTCAACCGCGAGGTGTCGCTGGCCCAGTTCCTCGCCGACGCCGGCCTGGTGCTGCGGGCCGACCTGCTGCGGCCGTGGGCGAACTGGGTTACGCCGGCCGAGGAGCCGCGCCGCTACGACACCCGGTTCTTCCTGGCCGTGCTGCCCGAGGGCCAGCACGCCGACGGGCAGACCAGCGAGGCCGACCACGCCGGCTGGCAGCGCCCGCAAGACGCGATCGACGACTGGAAGGCCGGCCGGGTCGGCCTGCTGCCGCCGACCTGGATGACCCTGGCCGAGCTGCGCGAGGCCGGCACCGTGGCCGCCGCGATGGCGATGGACCGGGCCACCGACAAGATCATTCCGAAGGTGGTCCGTCGGGGCAGCACGCTGCATGCGGTGCTGCCCGGCGACCCGGAGTACGACCGTGCGCCGCTGCACCTGGATCCGGCTCCCGGCGACGAGGTGGCGGGCCGATGAGCGACCGTCCTGCCGTCGGCGAGCGCGCCGAGCACCCCGCCTACGGCATCCTGCGGCCGGTCACGCCCACGGCCGCGGTGTTGCTGGCCGACAACCCGTCCGAGATGACGCTCGACGGCACCAACACCTGGGTGCTGCGTGCCCCCGACTCCGAGGCGTGCGTCGTCGTCGACCCGGGGCCGGACGACGAGCAGCACCTGAGCCTGGTCGCCGCGCACGGCCCGGTCAGCACCGTGCTGCTCACCCACGGCCACCCGGACCACTCCGCCGGCGCCCGCCGGTTCGCCGACATGGTCAAGGCTCCGGTGTACGCGCTGGACCCGGCCATGCGGCTCGGCTCCGAGGGCCTCTCCGACGGCGACGTGCTCGCCCAAGCCGGATTGGAGATCCGCGTCCTCGCCACCCCCGGCCACACCGCGGACTCCCTGTGCTTCTGGCTCGAACACGACGCGCCGCCGGCCGTGTTGACCGGCGACACCGTGCTCGGCCGCGGCACCACCGTCACCGACGACCTAGGGCCGTACCTCGACTCGCTGCGCCGGCTCGCCGAACTGCCGCCCGGCACCGCCGTACTCCCCGGCCACGGCCCCGACCTTCCCGACGCCGGCACCGCCGCGCGTGCCTACCTGGCCCACCGTGAGCAGCGCCTGAACCAGGTGCGAGCCGCACTGGCCCAGCTCGGCCCGGGCGCGACGGCCCGCCAGGTGGTCGAGGTCGTCTACGCCGACGTGGACCGCTCGCTCTGGTTCGCCGCCGAGTGGTCGGTGCGCACCCAGCTGGAGTACCTGCGCTCGTTGGGCTGAGGCATCACCCCTGGGTCCGGATCGGCACCACGAGGTACTGCAGCTGCCCCGAATCGGTGGTGAACATGGTCCCGCGGCGGCCGGGCTGGATCGAGAGCGTCACCTGCTTTCCGGCGAACGCCTTGAGGGCGTCGGTCAGGTAGCGCAGCTGGTAGGCCGGGTTCGGCCGGCCGCCGGTGATCTCGGCCTTGACCAGCTCCTCGGCCTCGCCGACCTGCTGGCCGCCGCCGTGCACGCGGATCTCGCCGTCGCCGAGGTCCAGCTGCACGATCTGGGGCCCCTCGCTGAACAGGCCGACTCGGCGGACGGCGCCGGCCAGGGCGTCGGCGTCGACCGTGACGGCGGCGTCGACGGTGGTGGGCAGCAGCTTGCCCTCGTCGGGCAGCGTCGAGGCCAGCAGCGAGGTGACGATCGCCGAGTCGCCCCAGACCAGCCCGGCCCGGTCACCGTCGACGTGCAGGGCGACCCGTTCCGCCGACGCCGCCTGCTTGGCGGCCTCCACGAGCAGCGCCGCCGGCACCATGGCGTCCACTTCGGACTCGCCGGTCCACGGCAGCGTCGCGATCGCCAGCCGGTACCGGTCGGTGGCGACCATGGACAGCGGCCGGTTCGGACCACCGCGCAGCCGGACGCCGGTCAGCATCGGCAGGGCGTCGTCACGGGACGCGACGGAGGCCACCACCGACAGCAGGCCGGCGAATTCCGGGCCGTCGACCTCGCCGACCCGGGCCGGCGGCTCGGCGACGCCCGGGTGCAGGTCGGCCTCCAGCAGCGGCAGCGCGAAGCGAGCGCCGGGCACTCGAACCGCGAGCCGCGAACCCTCCACGACCAGACGGACCTGCGGGGCGTCCAACGCACGCAGCGTCTCCGCCAGCGGCTTGGCCGGCACCAGGACCTGGCCGTCCTCGTGCACGGTCGCCGCGCAGCGCAGCCGCACGCCGCGTTCCCGATCGGTGCCGCGGACCAGCACCCCGTCGCGGTCCGCGGTGATCAGGACGCCGGCCAGCACCGGGTCGTACATCTTGGCCGGCAGCAGCCGGACCAGGTCGGCGAGCGTGCCGGCGAGCTGCGTGGTGGTGGCGGTGAGGTCCATGGCTCGCAAGCTACGCGGCACCCCTGACAGTTTTGGATGCCGTGCGTTCCGCGCGGGCGACGGGGTTCGGAGTTAACGAGCAACACCGTTCATCTGGAGGTGGTGTTCGAGTCACGTTCCGCCGCATAGCGTCCGGGGGCATGAGCATCAACCGGAGGGCGCTGCTCAGGGCGGGTGGCGCGTTGGCGGCCGGCGCGGTCGGCACGATGTTGCCGGGTATCGCGTTCGCCGAAGGCACGGACGGCAGCGAGCAGACCATCACCGTCACCGGTCGGTTCGAGCCGGGTGCTCCCGACTGGTACTACCTGCCGGTCGACGTGCCACGCGGGGTCGCCGAGCTGACCGTCGTCTACAGCTACGACCGCCCGCAGGTGCCGCCCGGCCAGCTCGGCAACGCGCTGGACTTCGGCGTCTTCGGACCGGCCGGCCACGAGTTGGGCAACCACCACGGCTTCCGCGGCTGGTCCGGCGGCGCCCGCGACCGGTTCACGATCAGCGCCTCGGACGCGACGCCCGGTTACCTGCCGGGCCCGATCGATCCGGGCACCTGGCACGTGATCCTCGGTCCGTACACCGTCGCCGAGCAGGGCCTGAACTACCGGGTGGACATCACGCTGCGGTTCGGGCCGCCGGGAGCCCCGTTCCAGGTGAAGCCGGCGCCGTCGTTCGCCCCGGCCCGTCGACGCGGCCGCGACTGGTACCGCGGCGACGGCCACCTGCACACCGTCTACTCCGACGGCAAGCGCACCCCGGACGAGCTGGTCGCGGCGGCCCGCGCGGCCGGCCTGGACTTCATCATCTCCACCGAGCACAACTCGCCCAGCGCCTCGCTGCAGTGGGGCCGGCACGCCACCGAGGACCTGCTGATCCTCAACGGCGAGGAGGTGACCACCCGGTCCGGGCACTGGCCGGCGTGGAACCTGCCGATGGGCCGCTGGATCGACTGGCGCTACCGCGACACCGAGCCCAACGACTTCCGGCGCTTCGTGAACGAGGTGCACTCCGTCGGCGGCTTGGTGGTGGCGGCGCACCCGTACGCGCCGTGCATCGGCTGCTCCTTCGAGTTCCGCTACGACCTGGTCGACGCCATCGAGGTGTGGAACGGCCCGTGGACCGAGGACGACGAGAAGACGCTGCAGGCCTGGGACGCGATGCTGCGGGAGGGCCGTTGGATCCCGGCGGTCGGCGACAGCGACGCGCACGCCGAGCCGCAGGTGGTGGGCCTGCCACACAACGTCGTGCTGGCCGAGGACCTGTTCGGGCCGTTCCTGTTCGCCGGGCTGAAGGCCGGGCACACCTGGATCGCCGAGTCGGCGCAGGTCCAGCTGTCGCTGATGGTGACGGACGGCCGGCGCAGCGCCGGTATCGGGGAGACGCTGCGCACGGGCCGTCCGGTGACCGTCCATGTCGAGGTGGACGGGGTGCCGGGCACGCAGACCCGGGTCCTGAACCAGACCGGGGTGGTGCACGCCGGCGCCGGGTCGGTCGAGTTCGCGACCAGCCCCGCCGACTCCGACTGGATCCGCGTCGAGGTGCGGCGGGGCGAGCAGATGGTCGCGCTGACTAACCCAGTTTTTCTTCGACGTTGACCAGGGCCGCCGTGGTCAGCGTCGACTGCTTGACGGTGCCGCGGAACGCCCACACCAGGGCGGCGATCACCAGGCCGGCGCCGGCCGCCGCGAGGAAGGACCAGCTGGTGCCGAAGTTCTGCACCAGCTGGCCGCTGGTGGACTGGCCGATGGCCAGGCCCAGCGTCACCGAGGTGATCACCCAGCCGAACGCCTCCGTGGTGGTGCCGGCCGGGGCGACCAGCTCGATCGCCGCCGAGTGGGCGGTCGACTGCGGCGTGATCAGCGTGCCCACGGCGAGCAGCGCCAGGCCCAGGCCGAACATCCCGGACGGCAGCATCAGCAGCAGCAACAGCAGTGCGAAGCCGGCCAGCAGCACCGGCAGCCGCAGGTGCATGGCCCGCGGCCACGGGCGGACGCCGTACAGCACGCCGAACGCCACCGAGCTGACCGACCACAGGCTCAGCATCAGGCCGCCGGCCGACGGCGCGCCCGCCTCGGTGGCGAACGCCGGCACCGCGACCTCGACGAAGCCGATCGTCACGCCGAAGCCCAGCGCGGCCAGCGCCACCGTGCGCATGCCGGGGCTGGCCAGCGCGCCGAGCAGGCTGGCCGGGCGCAGCTCGTCCCGGCTGGGCCGCCAGGCGCGGACCGTCGGCGTCAGCGCGAAGGCCAGGCCGCCGACGACCATGCACAGCGTGCCCGCGACCAGGCCGGTGCCGGCCCAGGGCAGCGCCGTCATCAGGCCGGCCAGGCCCGGGCCCAGGATGAAGAAGACCTCCATGCTGATCGCCTCGTAGGCGTACGCCGCCTGCCGCGCCGGGCCGGGCGGCACCAGGCGCACCCACAGGGACCGGGAGGCGGAGCCGACGGCCAGCTCGGTCAGGCCGATGCCGAAGGCCAGCAGGACCATCAGCCACTCGGGCTGGTGGGTCTCGACCGCCCACACCTTGCCGGCGACGAACAGCAGCGTCAGGCCGGCCGTCACGCACATCGGCCGGGTCGGGCCCATCCGGTCCACGATCCGCCCCTGGATCACGGAGCCGACCGAGACGCCGATCAGCGCCGCGGCCGAGGTGAGGCCGGCCGTCGCGAACGAGTCGGTGGCGCGCTGCACGTACAGCAGCAGCGCCAGGCCGATCATCGCGACCGGCAGCCGGGCCAGCGCGGAGGCGAGCACCGGCAGCTTGGCGCCGGGTGCGGTCAGGGCCGTGCGGTAGTCGGAGAGGGACGCGGACTGGGACATGCGTACCAGTATGCCAAAGATTGGTACCCACGTACCAGAGCGGAGGCGTAAGTCACGATGTAGTCACGGCGTTGCGATGAGTGGGTGAACCGCTGCAACGTAAAGACCCAATTTGGAGTCCTTGAGAGTGAATCCGGTTGTCCGTGACGGGCGGTTCCATGTCACAGTGACCAGGCAAGAGCTCCCCAGGTGTCGGGTTCGGGGCCTGACATCCGGGGGGACGGGGTGCGCGGCCCGTCGGGGGATGGCCCGCGCAACACGAAAGGCCGGTTGGTGGCGTCGGGGGCCACAACCGGCCTTTCGTCGTTCGCGCTCGGGGCGGCGCCGCCACCGATCTTGAAGTGTGGTCGTTGGACGCGGAAAGACTGCCTGGTTGGGCAGCAGAAAGGCCCCCGTCCGCGGCGGGACGAGGGCCTTTCGGTGCTCCTGCGCTTCTAGCGGGCGCGGCGCGCGAGGCGCTCCGGGTCCAGGATCAGGACGCTCTTGCCCTCCAGCCGCAGCCAGCCGCGGTGGGCGAAGTCGGCCAGCGCCTTGTTCACGGTCTCGCGGGAGGCACCGACGTACTGGGCGATCTCCTCCTGCGTGAGGTCGTGAGTGACCCTCAGCAGGCCGGCCTCCTGGCTGCCGAACTGGCGGGCGAACTGGAGCAGCGCCTTGGCCACGCGGCCGGGCACGTCCGTGAAGATCAGGTCCGCCAGCATGTTGTTCGTCCGGCGCAGCCTGCGCGCCAGCACACGCAGCAGCTGCTCGGCGATCTCGGGCCGCTTGCTGATCCATTCCCGCAGCTCGGGGCGGCCCATCGACAGCGCCCGGACCTCGGTCACGGTGGTCGCGGTCGACGTGCGCGGCCCCGGGTCGAAGATCGACAGCTCGCCGAACATGTCCGACGGGCCCATGATGTTGAGCAGGTTCTCGCGCCCGTCCGGCGACTTGCGGCCGATCTTCACCTTGCCGCTGTGGATGATGTAGAGCCGGTCGCCGGGCTCGCCCTCCGCGAAGATCACATGTCCACGCGGGAAGTCGATCGGCTCCAGCGTGACGAGCAGAGCCTCCGCCGCCGACGGGTCCACACCCTGGAAGATGCCCGCGCGGGCCAGGGTCTCGTCCACCTCGTCCCTCCTGTCGAGACGCGGCGGCCGGTGCCGCCGATCACTAGCGTGCCAGTCTAGGACCCGTTGCCCCTGGTCCGCCGGGGACGCAGCCGTGCGGCGCGTCCGCCGAGCCTACGCAGACGGAACAGCTCCAGCGCCCGGCCGATGCCGTGTCCGTACAGCGCCCTGACCTCGTCCGGTCGGGCCTGCTCCAGGAATTCCTCGACCTCGTTCTCCTGCACGGCCACATGGCGCAGGCGAGCTTCCACGCGCTCCATGAAGAGCGCGAAGAACATGATCAGAAGTGGTACGACAAGCACCAACCAGGCAGTCATGATGTCCCCATCCTCTCCCATGGCCCCACAGGCGCGTGCATCGGGGGGTCACCCCGGCGTGTCGGCGATGTCGGTGGGGGTCCGTACGCTGGGTGAGTGCCACCGACCGCCGCCGCGAACAACCTCAGCCTCGTCCGCCGAGTGCGGCGGATGACACGCGCGCTGCGGGAGGGCTACCCAGACGCGCACTGCGAACTCGACTTCGTCACGCCGATCGACCTGACGGTCGCCGTCATCCTGTCGGCCCAGTGCACCGACAAGCGGGTGAACGAAGTCACACCGGCGCTGTTCGCCCGGTACAAGACCGCCGCCGACTACGCCGGCGCGAACCGGGTCGAGCTGGAGGAGATGATCCGGCCGACCGGCTTCTACCGGAACAAGGCCACTTCGATCATGGGCCTGGGCGCGGCGCTGGTGGACAAGCACGGCGGTGAGGTGCCGGGCACCCTGGACGAGCTGGTCCGGCTGCCCGGTATCGGCCGCAAGACCGCGAACGTGGTGCTCGGCGAGGCCTTCAACGTGCCCGGCATCACCGTCGACACCCACTTCGGCCGGCTGGTCCGGCGCTGGGGCTGGACCGAGGAGACCGACCCGGTCAAGGTCGAGCACGCGATCGGCGAACTCGTCCCGCGCAAGGACTGGACGATGCTCTCGCACTGGACGATCTTCCACGGCCGGCGCGTCTGCCACGCCCGCAAGCCGGCCTGCGGCGCCTGCTTCCTGGCCCCGGACTGCCCCTCCTTCGGCGACGGCCCGACCGACCCGGCGGTGGCGGAGAAGCTGGTCAAGGGCGACGAGGCCCCGCACCTGTTGGCCCTGGCCGAGCAGGTCCGGGCCAAGATGCCCAAAAAAGCCAAGAAGGTCGAGAAGACTGTCGGCGCCGCGAAATGACCGTTCGGTGGCGGTGGGTGCTGGTGGCGGTGGTGCTCGCGGTGGCCACCGCCGTCGCCGTGTGGCCCCGTGGCCAGGCGCCCACCCACGCCGACCCCGCCGTGCACACGCCGGACGTGACCGCGTTGCGGCAGAAGGCCGCGCTGCCGGCGTGCCCGAAGCCGAGCGGCAAGGGCACGCTCGCCGGCATCAAGGTCACCTGCATGGCCGACGGCGCTGAGATCACGCTCGGCGGCGGCCCGATGCTCGTCAACTTCTGGGAGCCGTGGTGCGTGCCGTGCCGCACCGAGCTGCCCGCGCTGCAGGACTACGCTTCTCGACCCGGTGCGGTCCCGGTGCTGCTCGTGGAGATCCCGGCCCAGAGCGACCAGGCCAGCGGCCTGGACCTGCTCGGCTCGCTGCACGTGCGGCTCCCGTCGGTCTGGGATCCGAACGCATCCGTGGCCAACGCACTGGGTAAGCCGAACGTCTTCCCTGTCAGCTACGTAGTTGCAGCGGACGGCACGTCGAAGAGGATCACCACACCGGCCTCGTTCGACTCGGCGGACCAGGTGGAACAGGCGGTGCGGCAGTATGCGGACGGGAGAGTCACCGGATGAGTCCTGGCCCCCTGGTGGACCCGGCGGACGTGCCCGGCTGGCTGTCCGGCCTGGTCGCGGCCACCGCCGACCTGGACGCCTCCGAGCTGACCAGGGTGCGCCCGCCGACCGGGCTGCCGACCAGGCCCGCCGCGGTGCTGATGCTGCTCGGTGACGGCCCCGACGGCCCCGACGTGCTGCTCACCCGCCGCGCCGACACGCTCAACTCCCATCCCGGCCAGGTGGCCTTCCCCGGCGGCAGTGCCGACGACAGCGACGACGGCCCGGTCGACACGGCGCTGCGTGAGGCCGAGGAGGAGGCTGGCGTGCTCGCCGACGGCGTCCGGCCGGTCGCGCTGCTGCCGGAGCTGTTCGTCCCGGTCTCCGGTTTCATGGTGACACCCGTGCTGGCCCATTGGGAGAGGCCATCGCCGGTCCGCGTGGTCGACCCGGCCGAGACGGCCGCGGTGGCCCGGGTGCCGATCGCACACCTGACCGATCCGGCCAACCGGTTCCGGGTGAAGCATCCCTCCGGCTTCACCGGACCGGCGTTCGCCGCACCGGGCATGCTGGTGTGGGGCTTCACCGCCGGCCTGCTCGCCGGGTTGCTGCGGCTGGCCGGCTGGGAACGCCCCTGGAACGCGGCGGACGTGCGTGATCTGGACGAGTCGCTGCGGGCGGCGAACGCGGAGGTGCAGGCGTGAACTGGGTCGACCTGGTCGTGGTCCTGCTGGCCGTGATCGCCGCGGTGTCCGGGGCCAGGCACGGCCTGATCACCACGCTGCCGGCGACCATCGGCGTGCTCGGCGGCACCGTGCTCGGCCTGATCGTGACGCCGATGATCATGGCCAACTTCAACAGCAACGTCACCCGGATCGCGGTCTGGATGGGGGCGCTGGTGCTGCTGGTCGCCCTCGGCGAGACGTTAGGCGTGTGGCTGGGCCGGTCCATCCGCCAGCACGTGCGGCTCGGCCCGTTCACCGGCGTCGACCACACGCTGGGCGCGTTGGTGCAGTGCGCGGTGGTCTTCGTGGTGGCCTGGGTGTTCGCGCTGCCGCTGACCTCGGTCCCGGTGCCCGGGCTGGCCTCGGCCATCCGCGGCTCGGTGGTGCTCGGCACCGTGAACAACCTGATGCCGGCCGAGGCCGAGCAGCTGCCCAACGACGTGAGCAAGCTGCTCAGCTCGGGCCTGCTCACCGCCACCGGGCCGTTCACCCGGACCCCGATCACCGACGTGGACCCGCCCGACACCGCGCTGAACAACAGCCAGGTCGTGAAGGCCGTGCAGCCCAGCGTGCTCAAGGTGCGCGGGCGGGCGCCGTCCTGCTCGCGGGCGCTGGAGGGCAGCGGGTTCGTGATCGCCCCCGAGCGGGTCATGACCAACGCGCACGTTGTCGCCGGCACCGACGACGAGGTGGTGGAGGTCGGCCGTGGCCAGCTCACCGCGCACGTCGTCTACTACGACCCGGAGGCCGACGTCGCGGTGCTGTTCGTGCCCGGCCTCGACGCCCGCCCGCTGACGTTCAGCCAGCAGGACTACACCTCCGGCCAGGACGCGATCGTGCTCGGCTACCCGCTGGACGGCCCGTACGACGCGCGGGCGGCCCGGGTGCGGCAGCGCATCCAGCTCAACGGGCCGGACATCTACGGCACCCAGAAGGTCACCCGGGACGTCTACACGATCCGGTCCACCGTGAAGAGCGGCAACTCCGGCGGCCCGCTGATCAACCCGTCCGGCCAGGTGATCGGCGTCGTGTTCGGCGCGGCGGTCGACGACCCGGAGACCGGCTTCGCCCTGACGACCGCCGAGGTCAGCCGGGTGGTGCAGCAGGCGCCGACGCTGTCCCGGCCGGTGTCAACGGGTTCCTGCGCCGAGTAGCAGCGCGGTGACGGCGTCGGGCCGCTCCCACTGCGGGAAGTGCCCGGCGCCGTCGATCACCCGGTACGGCGCGAAGCGGGTGATCGGCGACGTGCGGGCGTCGTGCTCGCCACGCAGCCGCAGCACCGGGACTTCGAGCGGGCGGCTGACGGCGGCCTTGAACTCACGACCGTCGCCGCGCAGCCGAGACCGGAACGCCCAGCGGAAGTACTCCATGCTGCAGTGCGCGACGCCGCGGATCAGCATCGCCTCACGGTTGCAGCGCAGCACCTCGGGATCAGGCGTCCACTGCGGACCGGCCCACGTCCGCAGCATTCGTTCGACCACGGCGGCGTCGTCGGCGACGAGGCGACGCTCCGGCCAGAACGGCGGTTGAGCCGCCAGTAGCGGCCGCAGCGGAACCTCCAGCGGATGCGGCGCGGAGATCGTCGTGACGGACTCGACGAGCCGGGGATGCAGCGCCGCCGTCGTCCACGCCAGCAGGCCGCCCCAGCCGTGCCCGACCAGGTGTGCCCGCCGCGCGCCGAGGGCCTTGATCAGCCCGGCGACGTCGCCGGCGAGCGTCCAGCCGTCGTAGCCGCGCGGCGTCTTGTCGGACTTGCCGTAGCCGCGCAGGTCCACCGCGACCGCGTGCCGGCCGTTGGCGGCGAGCGCGGGCAGCTGGTGCCGCCAGGTCCACCAGAACTCGGGGAACCCGTGCAGCATCAGCGTGAGCGGACCGCTGCCGGCCTCGGCGACGTGCAGCCTGATGCCGTTGGCCGAGACGGTCCGTCGGCGCAGGTCTACGAGTGCTCGCCGGGGTGACGCAGCGCCGCGGCCGTGTCCTTGATCGTCTCGATGGTCCGCTCCGGGGCGCGCAGCCGCCGGACCTTGCGGTAACCGAGGAAGCCGAACAGGCCCGCGGTGACCAGCATCGCGACCCACACGATGCCGAACGACGCCGACCGGTAGAGGCCGAGGTCGGCGAGCAGCTCGGCGATCGCGAAGAACAGGAAGAACAGGCTGAAGCAGACGATCGTCAGCGCCAGGATGAAGAACACGCTGCCGCGCAGCGCCTTCTTGACCTCGGCGCCGACCTCGATCTTGGCCAGCTCGATCTCGGCGCGCAGCAGCGTCGAGACCTGCGTCATCACGTCCTTGACCAGGCCGCCGACCGACTGCTCGCCGGCGACGTCGCGGGCCGTCTCGTCGGTCAGCGGGATCGAGGGCACCGGGGGCAGCCCAGCGCCGGGGCCGTTCGGGTTCTGTCCTGGGCCTGTCACGGTGGTCATCGTGCCATGCACCCTCGGGGGTTCGCTGTGCGGTGCACGCAAGCGGCCCGCGCGAACGTGATCGCGCGGGCCGCTCCCGGGGGTGTCAGTCCTCGGCCTTGCCCGACTGCAGGCCGCTCGAGATCAGGTCCATCACCGTCGAGTCGGCCAGCGTCGTCACGTCGCCGACCTGGCGGTTCTCCGCCACGTCGCGCAGCAGCCGGCGCATGATCTTGCCCGAGCGGGTCTTGGGCAGCTCCGGCACCACCATGATCTGGCGCGGCTTGGCGATCGGGCCGATCTCCTTGGCCACGTGGTCGCGCAACTCCTTGATCAGCGCGCTGGCGTCCTCGTCCTCCTTGACGCCGCGCAGGATCACGAACGCCACGATGCCCTGGCCGGTGGTCGGGTCGGTGGCGCCGACCACGGCCGCCTCGGCCACCCGGCTGTGCGACACCAGCGCCGACTCCACCTCGGTGGTGGAGATCCGGTGGCCGGACACGTTCATCACGTCGTCGACCCGGCCCAGCAGCCAGATCGCGCCGTCCTCGTCGTACTTGGCGCCGTCACCGGCGAAGTAGTAGCCCTGGTCGTGGAAGCGCGCCCAGTAGGTCTCGCGGAAGCGCTCCTCGTCGCCCCAGACGCCGCGCAGCATCGACGGCCACGGCTTGTCCAGCACGAGGTAGCCGCCGCCACCCTTGCCGACCTCCGTGCCGGTGTCGTCGACGACCTTCGCGCCGATGCCCGGCAGCGGGCCCATCGCCGAACCCGGCTTGGCCGCCGTCACACCTGGCAGCGGGGAGATCATGATCGCGCCGGTCTCCGTCTGCCACCAGGTGTCCACCACCGGCGTCTTGCCCGCGCCGATGTGCTCCCGGTACCACATCCAGGCTTCGGGGTTGATCGGCTCGCCGACGCTGCCCAGCACGCGCAGCGAGGACAGGTCGTAGCGGGCCGGGATGTCCGCGCCCCACTTCATGAAGGTGCGGATCAGCGTCGGGGCGGTGTAGTAGATGGAGACCTTGTACTGCTGGATGATCTCCCAGTGCCGGCCCTCGTGCGGGGTGTTCGGCGTGCCCTCGTAGACGACCTGCGTGACCCGGTTGGCCAGCGGGCCGTAGACGATGTAGCTGTGCCCGGTGACCCAGCCGATGTCGGCGGTGCACCAGTAGACGTCCGTGTCCGGCTTGAGGTCGAACACGTTGAAGTGGGTGTAGGCCGCCTGGGTCAGGTAGCCGCCCGAGGTGTGCAGGATGCCCTTCGGCCGGCCCGTCGTGCCCGAGGTGTAGAGGATGTAGAGCGGGTGCTCGGAGTCGAACGCCTCCGGCGTGTGCTCCTCGGACTGGCCGTCCACCACGTCGTGCCACCACAGGTCGCGGCCGTCGGTCCAGTCGACCTCGCCGCCGGTGCGGCGGACCACCAGCACGTTGGCCACCGTCGGCGTCTTGGCGACGGCCTCGTCCACGGCCGCCTTCAGCGAGACCGGGTTGCCGCGGCGGTACTGGCCGTCGGTGGTGATCACCAGCTTGGCCTCGGCGTCGTCGATGCGCGAGCGCAGCGCCTCGGCCGAGAAGCCGCCGAACACCACGCTGTGCACCAGGCCGAGGCGGGCGCAGGCCAGCATCGAGAAGATCGCCTCGGGCACCATCGGCATGTAGATGGCCACCCGGTCGCCGGTCGAGAGGCCGAGGGAGAGCAGCGCGTTCGCGGCCTTGGAGACCTCACGCTTGAGATCGGCGTAGGTGATCGTGCGGGTGTCGCCGGGCTCGCCGACCCAGTGGATCGCGACCTGGTCGCCGTGGCCGGACTCGACGTGCCGGTCGACGCAGTTGTAGGCGACGTTGAGCTTGCCGCCGACGAACCACTTCGCGAACGGGGCGTTCGACCAGTCCAGCACCTGGTCCCACTTGGTCGCCCAGGTCAGGCGCTCGGCCTGCGCGGCCCAGAAGGCCTCGCGGTCGGCGTCCGCCTCCTGCTGCAGCGCGGCGGTCGCGTTGGCCTGAGCTGCGAACTCCTCGCTGGGCGGGAACGACCTGCTCTCGGAGAGCAGGTTGTCCAACGCGGACGACTCTGTCATGGTGCGTGGCCTCCTGGAAATCTCCTGCGGTAGTGCTGCTGACCGTAGTGCTACGGGCAACGCCGTACCAGTGCCGTAAGGTCTAGACCATACCGGCGGGTAGGGTCGCCGGCTGTGACCGAGCTTGCGAGGGAACCATCCAGCACCGCGACCGTGGTCGCGGACCTTCGTGTCCCGAGCGTTGGCGAGGAACGTCCGTGACCGACCCGCTGGCGCCGTTGCTGGATCTGCCCGGTGTCGCCGCAGCCGTCGAGGCCGCTCGCGACTCCGTCGCCGAGGTGCACCGCCACCCCGCCAACCGCCGTGGCTGGCCCACCACCGCCGCCGAGGCCTCCGTCCGCGCCGCCCGCGCCTCCGCTGTTCTGGACGGCGGCGCCGCCGAGATCCCCTCCGACGGCTCCGTCACCGACCCCGTTCTGGCGGGATCTCTGCGGGTCGCCGAGGCCATCGGTCCCCTCCTCGGGACCTGGCAGAAGGCCCCTCTGCAGGCCCTTGCCCGCCTCCACGTGCTGGCCGCCGCCGACCTCGTCGAGTCGTCCGAGCTGGGCCGGCCGACCTCCGGCGGCGATCGTCTCGAGTTGCTCGCCTCCCTCGTCGCCGGCGGCACCAAGGTCCCCGCCCCCGTGCTGGTCGCCATCGTCCACGGCGAGCTGCTTTCCCTGGCGCCCTTCGGTCCGGTCAGCGGCGTCATCGCCCGCGCCGCCGCCCGGTTGACGATGATCGGCACCGGGTTGGACACCAAGGGCTTGGCCGTTCCGGAGGTCGCGTACCTGCGGCGTGCCGGCGAATACCGCTCGGCGCTGGAAGGCTTCTCCGCCGGCACCCCGGACGGCGTCGGCGGCTGGCTCCTCTTCAGCTGCTCCGCCCTGGAAGCCGGCGCCCGCGAGGCCCGCAGCATCGCCGACGCGGTCGGGCAAGGCTGATTACCCCGCTGTGGACAACTTCCCGTCTGTCCACAGCCCACGCCGTTCAAGATCGTCCACGGTCTGTGCCGGGTAGAATGGGTCCGGGGACGCCCCCCGAGGGTTGGGTCGGGGGCTGGTTTAGCTAGCGGCAGCGCCAAGAGCAACCAGAGCGTTGCGGACGTGACCGCCGGTGGCGGACAGTGCCTCAGCGGCCTGTACGGAGTCGATGCCCGCCAACAGCCGCACCAGCGCCACCTTCAGGTCGCCGTCGGCCTCCAGCAACGCGGCCGTGCACTCGGCCTCGTCGAGCCCGGTGGCCTCCCGCAGGATCCGCAAGGTCCGCCCACGCAGCTTGGCGTTGGTGGCCCGCATGCTGACCATCAGGTTCGAGTAGGTCCGCCCCAGCTTGATCATCACGGCGGTGGAGAAGGCGTTGAGCACGAGCTTCTGCGCGGTTCCGGCCTTCATCCGCGTGGACCCGGCGATCACCTCGGGGCCGGTGTCCACGGCGATGAGCACGTCGACGGGCACGGCCGGGGCGCCGGCGGGGTTGGCCGACAGCAGCACGGTCCGAGTGCCGATCTCGTTGCCGGCGGAGAGCCCGCCCATCACGTACGGGGTGCGGCCGGAGGCGGTCAGCCCGAACACGAGGTCGATGGGCCGGACGGCGCCGCGGATCTCGGCGGCGCCGCCTTCCCAGTCGTCCTCGGCGTTCTCGACGGCCATCCGCAGCGCGGTGGGGCCGCCGGCGTGGTGGGTGACGAACCACTCGGCGGGGGTGTTGAAGGTGGGCACGAGCTCGGCGGCGTCGAGGGTGGCGAGCCGTCCGGACGTGCCGGCGCCGATGTAGTGCACCCGGCCACCGGACCGAAGCGTGGCGACGGCGTAGTCGACGGCCCGCGCCACCTGCGGCAGCACGTCGCCGACGGCGGCCGGGACCAGCCGGTCCTCTTCGTTGATCATCCGCAGCACGTCCACCGTCGGCAGTCTGTCAATCTCCTCCGTTCGGGGATTGCGCTGCTCGGTGGGGGAATCGACACGCACGATCGACTCGCGTGGCTGCGGCAACGTCATTTACCTGTCTCCCGTGCCTTCCGGCGGCCGTCGGGACGCGGACCGAGCCGATGCCCACCGACGGCCTCGTAGGTGGACTCCAACGCGTTACGCGCGCTGTCGAGGTGTTTCTGTGCGACGCCGATGAACAGGCAGTCGATGACAGTGAGCTGGGCGATCCGGCTGGCCATCGCGCCCGAGCGGAAAGTGGTCTCCCGCGCGGCGGTGGTCAGCACATGGTCGGCGACCTCGGAGATCGGCGACCGCGGGAAGTTCGTCAGTGCCACGGTCGTTGCCCCGCGCTCACGAGCCACCCGCAGCGCCTCCACGGTGTCCGCGGTCGCGCCGGTGTGGGAGATGCCGAAGGCGACATCGCCTTCACTGAGCACCGCGGCGGAGGTCAGCATGATGTGGGTGTCGCTCCACGCGAAGCTGACGCGACCGATGCGGTGCAGCTTCTGCTGGAGATCGGCGGCGACGAAGGCGCTGGCGCCGACCCCGTACACGTCGACCCGCCCGGCGCCGGCCACGGCGTCCACGACGGCGTTGAGCGTGGCGATGTCGAGCTGCTCGGCGGTCTCCTCGACGGCACGCGCGTCGGCGAACGCGACCTTGCCGACGACCTGCGACAGGTCGTCGGTGGGCGCGATGTCGCTGCCAAGGTCGCGGTCGATCCGGGCGGCGGTCCGCGCGGTGTCGGCGGCAAGGGCGATCCGCAGCTCGGGGTAGCCCCCGACGCCGATCGCCTTGCAGAACCGGGTCACCGTCGTCTCGCTCGTGCCGGCCGCCTCGGCGACCTCGGTGATGCTGCGATGCGCGACGACCTGCGGGTTGTCGAGCACGACCTTGGCCACGCGCTGCTCGGCCCGCGCGAGGCCGGGCAGCAGCGAACGGATCCGGACCAGCGGGCTCGCCTCGCTGATCTCATTGCCTGACTTGGCGGGTGCCACGTGGGAAACTTACTAACAGTAACTGTTTCGGTCAACATGACTGCCCCTGACCTGCGGTTACGCCAGCTGCCAACCGACCGGTGTGAACGTGGTGGGGCCGCAGCTGAGCCGGATGTCCGCCACGTTCACGCCCCGTCCTTCGTACGAGGGGTCAGTTGTGTAACGCCAGCGCAGCAACAGACCGTTCGATGACCCGGCGACTTGTGCCCGAACCTGCCACCAGGCCCGCACGGACTGCCCGGACAACGCCGTCTGCGCACCGGCCGGCGCGCCTTGGCCACGAACCGTCACCGGCACCGCGGTCCAGGTGGCGCCGCCGTCCGTGCTGGCCTCCAGGGTCAGCAGGTCCGTCGACTCGGTGTTGACGAACGCTTCGTACGAGACCGACACCGATCCGTGCAGCGTTCCCGTGGTCAGCGTGCTCGTCGTGCCCCCGCCCTGGCCGGAGAACCACGACCGGCCGCCGCCCGGCGCCTGCACGGTCATGGCCTGCGCCAGTGCCTCCGCCGCCGCCCGGCGGGCGCCGTTGGTGGACGGCGTGTTCCGCGTGGGATGCACCCGGTTCGTCAGCAGGATCGCGAACGACCGCGAGCGCGGGTCGATCACCAGCGACGTGCCGGTGAACCCGGTGTGGCCCATCGTGTCCGGTCCGGACAGTCCGCCCATGTACCAGATCTGGTCCAGTTCGAAGCCGAGCCCGTGCGAGTCGTCGGGGAACTTCTGGTTGAAGTTGACCTGCATCAGGTGCACGCCGTGCTCGCTGAGGATCCGGTGCCCGCGGTACACACCGCCGTTGAGGATCGCCTGGGCCAGCACCGCCAGGTCGTCGGCCGTGGAGAAGACGCCGGCGTGCCCGGCGACACCGCCCATCGCCCACGCGTTCTCGTCGTGCACGGAGCCGCGGACCATGCCCCGCGGCGGCGAGGCCTCGAACTCGGTGGCGGCGATCCGGTCCAGCTTCGACGCGGGCGGGTTGTAGCCGGTGTCGACCATGTGCAGCGGCTCGGTGATGCCCTTGCGCACGAGTTCGTCCAGCGGCTTGCCGGTGACCTGCTGCAACACCAGTTGCATGGTCAGCATGTTCAGGTCGGAGTACTCGTACTTGGTGCCGGCCGGCGCTTCCGGCGTCGCGTCCAGGATCGCCTTCTCCCGGGACGGAATGTCCGGATATCCCTGCCACAGCGAGGGAACCGGGTCGGGCGCGAGGCCGGAGGTGTGCGTGAGCAGCTGCTCGATGGTGATCGCGGCCTTGCCGTTGGTGGCGAACTCCGGCAGGTAGTGCGCGACCGGCGTGTCCAGGGCGATCCGGCCGGCCTCCAGCTGCTGCACGGCCACGATCGAGGTGAACAGCTTCGACAGCGAGGCCAGATCGTAGATGGTGTCGGTGCGGGCCGGCACCTGCTGGTCCGGCGGCAACTGCGTGGTCGCGTCCTTGTACTTCACGGCCTCGCCGGTCGCCGTGCGGTCGACCACGACACCGTTGTGCGCCAACAACACCGTCGCACCGGGGTAGATGGACGGAACCCAGGCGGCGAGTTGCTTGTTGAACGCGTCGATCGGCGCCGGATTCAGCCCCGCCGCGGCGGGCGGCCCGGCGTGCAGCACGGTGCCGGCCAGCGCGAACCCCTGGTACGGCCGGTCGAACCGAGCCGAGTTCGGCGCCGCGCCCGCGCTGGTTGTCATCGCGAACGCCAGCGCAAGCACGGCGGGCAGAGCGAGGGCACGAATGCGCATGGCCACCTCATCTGTACAGCAGATACCGGTTGCGATCACGGCGAAAGGCGGCGAGCTCGCCCGCCCATGCGCCCACGACGTCGTCGACCCCCGCGCCCGCGTCCACCATGCTGCGCATACGGGCCGAACCGCTGAGCTTGTCGACCCAGTTGTCCGGCCGCCAACCGAACACTTTCGGGTACAGGTTCCGGGCCGTCACGATCATCGCGACGGCGGTGCGGATGGCGTCGATCCGCGGCCGGTCGGTCAGGTGCACCTGCACGCCGCCGCACGTCTGGTTGACGAACTTGCTGAACGTCGGCACGAAGTAGGCCTCGCGGAACTCGATCCCGGGCAGCCCCAGTGTGTTCAGCTGCTCGGCCCAGCGCCAGTCGATGCCGGGCGCGCCGATCGTCTCGAACGGCCGGCAGGTGCCGCGGCCCTCGGACAGCAGCGTCCCCTCGAACAGGCAGGTGCCGGGGTAGAGCAAAGCCGTGTCGGGCGTCGGCATGTTCGGGCTCGGCGGCACCCACTGCCCGCTGAACAGGTCGTTTCGCCGCCACCCCGTGCACTTGACGATCTCCAGGGTGGACAGCCGGGTCGTCAGGAACTCCGCGTCGAACAGCCGGGCCAGCTCGCCGACGGTCATGCCCGGCTGCTGCACGATCGGCTTCAGCCCGACCAACGTGGCGAACTCGGGATCCAGCTGCGGCCCGTACGCCTGGCCGCCGATCGGGTTCGGCCGGTCCAGCACCATGAACGACGCTCCCGTGGCGGCGGCCGCCTCCATGGCGATGAACATCGTCCACGTGTACGTGTAGAACCGCGCGCCGACGTTGGCGATGTCGAACACCACGGTGTCCACGCCCGCCTTGCGGTACATCGCCGCCAGCGCCTCGGCGGTGACGTTGTACGCGTCGTACACGGGGATCCCGGTCCGCGGATCCGTGTAGTCACCCTCGGATCCGCCGGCCTGGGCGGTGCCACGAAAGCCGTGTTCGGGGCCGAACACGGCAACAGGGCGGACCTGGTGCGCCACCATGTCGTCGACCAGGTGCGTCAGGTCGGCCAGCACGCCGGTCGGATTGGTCAGCACGCCGACCTTGCGCCCGCGTAGCCGCCGGTAGCCCTCGGCGGCGAGCACGTCCGCGCCGTTCATCCGCCGCTGCGCCTCGGCCTGCGCGGGCACGGCCGGCACCGCCGCGGTCAACGCCGACGCGGCGAGGAAACCCCTGCGGGACAGGCTCACCAGGTCAATCCCGCGCCGAAGGAGTACGAGTTGGGGATGTCGACGGGCAGCTTGCCGCGCGGCCCGACCGCGCCGGTGAGCACCCTGGCCAGCGACCGCATCGACACCGCGGTGTACGAGTAGGTGTCTATCCACGTGCGGGCCTCGGGAACCGCGCCCGGGTCGTACGGATTGCCGACGCCGACGGCGATCACCGGCTTGCCGGTGGCGACGAGGTCGCGAACCCGTTGCCGCTGTGAGGGATCCGTCGCGGCGCCGTTCGTCAGCACCACGATCGCGTCGTAGTCGGTGGCCGTCTTGCTCGCCGGGATGCCTTGCGCGGTCAGGGCATCCGCCAGCGTCTGGGTCGTCGTCACACCCCAACCCGTGACCAGCACGGACTTCGCCTTCAACGGCAGCGCGCCGTCGTTGCTCAGCACGGTGATCGTCGAGTCGGTGATGCGCTGCGCGGTGGCCAGACTGGTGGCCGTGCCGACCTTCTTGGCCACGGCGTTGACGTCCACGAACGGGTTGAACAGCACGCCCCGCCGCAGCTTCACGGCCAGGATGCGCGCCAGGCTCTGGTCGATCCGCCGCTCCGACAACTGCCCGGTCTGCACGGCGTTGATCACCGCATTGACGGCGGTGCCGACGTTCTGCGGCATCAGCAGCATGTCCGCGCCGGCCTGCAGCGCCTTCACCACGATCTCGGCGTCGGTGTACTTCTGCCGCACACCGGCCATCTGCAGCGAGTCGGTGATCACCATGCCGCGGTAGCCCAGCTCGTCGCGGAGCATGCCGGTGAGCACGGTCGGCGACAGCGTCGACGGGTCCCCAGACGGGTCGATCTTCGGGAACACGATGTGCGCACTCATGATCACGTCGACGCCGCTGGCGATGGCGGCCCGGAACGGCGGCGCGTCGATCTTCTCCCAGGTGGCCTTGTCGTGGTCGATGACCGGCAACCCGGTGTGACTGTCGGTGGCCGCGTCGCCGTGGCCGGGGAAGTGCTTCGCGGTCGTCACCACGCTCGACTGGTAGCCCTTGACCTGCGCGGACACCATGCTCGACACCAGCGTCGGGTCGGAGCCGAAGGACCGCACCCCGATCACCGGGTTCGCCGGGTTCACGTTCACGTCGGAATCCGGCGCGTTGTTCATGTTGATGCCCATCGCCCGCAGCTCACGGCCCGTGATGGCCGCCGCCTGCTCGGCGTTGTCGGTGCTGCGGCTCGCGCCGAGGGCCATGCTGCCGGGGAACGTGGTCGCCGGCGCGCCGATCCTCGTGACCAGGCCCTCCTCCTGGTCGGTGGAGATCAGCAGCGGGATGTGCGCGCCGGAGCTGATCGCCGCCTTCTGCAGGCCGTTGGACAGCCCGGCGATCTGGGTCGGGTTCTGCACGTTGTCCGACCAAGCGAAGTAGATGACGCCGCCGAGGTGGTACTTCTGCACCAACTGGGCGGGCGTGTCGACGCCGAACTCGGTCTGGTTGCGGGCGTCCACGGTGTCGGCGGTGGGGCCGTAGCCGTAGGTCATGAACAGCTGGCCGACCTTCTCCGCCAGCGTCATGCCGCCCATCAGGGCGTTGACCTGGTCGGGTCGGGCGTCGGCGGCGCCGGGAACTGCGGTGGCCATCGCGGCCAACCCTGCCAGTAGGGCGACGAGTGTCCTGCGCACGGCGTCCTCCCGCGACCGGAAATCTTCTCACCGACTATGCAGATCAATCGGCAAGTTACTGACGTCACGGTCGGCGGGTCAACGCGCCTCGCCGGATCGGCCCAGTGCACAGCGGCTCCCCAGCCTCGATGAGGCTGGGGAGCCGCTAGTCTCAGCGCGAACTGTCGGGTTACCAGGCGTGCAACTGGTGTCGTATCGGCGGGGTGCTCGGCGTCCGGCGTCCCGGTACGCAGCCCCCAGACGACATGCCTCCCGCGGCGTGCTGTGCGTGGGTGCCCGAGGTTCGCGCACGGAGATCTTTCGGGGTGGACGGGGCTTCTCCTCCGCTCCGTCCCTGGCCGACTCGATGTCCGCATCTCCTTTGTAGTGCGTGACGGCGGCCACATCAAGGGCACAGTCGGGTGCACCGGTCAAGTGGCGCTGCGTGACCGATCACGTCGACCGCACAGATCATGACCTGCGCCGATGCCCTCTTCGGGTGGAGTTCAGGCCCGGCGCCGGCGGCGGATGCCGTACCAGGCGACACCGGCCGCGGCGACCGCGCCGAGTCCCACCGCGGTGACCGCGACGGCGGTGCCCGACGGGGTCGGGATGCGCCCCCGCAGCGACACCGGGTCGGAGAAGGTCAGCACCGGCCAGGCCTGCTGCGCGGCCACCTTGCGCAGCGCCCGGTCCGGGTTGACGGCGGTGGGGTGGCCGACCACGGCCAGCATCGGCTCGTCGGTCGCGGAGTCCGAGTACGCGTGGCACTGCGCCAGGTCGTAGCCGTTGGCGGCGGCCAGCTGCTTGATCGCGACGGCCTTGTTCTCCGCGTAGCAGTAGAAGTCGACCTCGCCGGTGTAGCGGCCGTCGGCGACCACCATGCGGGTGGCCAGGCACTGCGTCGCGCCGAGCATGTCCGCGATCGGCGCCACGATCTCGTGCCCGGACGCTGAGACGACGACCACGTCGTGACCTGCGGCACGGTGGTCCGCGATCAGCTGGGTGGCTTCCTTGTAGACCAGCGGGTCCACGATGTCGTGCAGCGTCTCCTCGACGATGGCCCGCACCTGGCCGACGTCCCAGCCCGCGCACAGCGCCGTGATGTGCTGGCGCATCCGCTCGATCTGGTCGGCGTCCGCGCCCGACTGCATGAACACGAACTGGGCGTATGCGCTCTTGAGCACCGCTCGCCGGTTGATCAGGCCCTCCTGGAAGAAGGGCCGGCTGAAGGCCAGCAGGCTCGACTTCGCGATGACGGTCTTGTCCAGGTCGAAAAAGGCCGCCACACGAGCGCCGGTGCTGGGATCCACGGCGCCAGCATAGGTGTCGTCACGAAAATATGGCGTGTCTGTTGCGGGGATGGGGAGCGCGAGACGCCTTCGGGGGGATACAGTAGAGAGGTCCGGCCACAGATCCGGACGTGTTCAGTCCAACCCCCCGGGACTGAACCTAGGCGACCCCCGTCCCTCCCCCCTGGCGGGGGTCGTCCCATATCTACGGTCCGGAGCCCGGGTATCGCCCGGCTCCAGTATGGCCGGCGGGTCTGACAATTCCGGTCGCAGAGATCAACAACGGCCGAGTTGTCCACAGCCCTCGAGTTGTCCACATGTGGATCTCCGACCGCCCCGCCGCGCCCGCCGCCCGGGCGAGTCTGGTCCCGCGGCGCACGTCCGTGCCGCAGGACGAGGACGGGGGAGAACGTGGACCGAGCACGGCCGCTGGCCCTGGTCGACAACGACGACCTGCTCGACGACCTGCTCAGAGTCGCCGCGGCCGCCGGCTGCGAGGTGGAGCGCGCGGCCGACGTGGCGGCGGTCCGGGCCGGCTGGGCGCACGCGCCGATGGTGGTGCTGGACGAGCACGCCGCGCGGCGCTGCGGCGAGGCCGGATTGCCGCGCAGGCCGGGGGTGGTGCTGCTCGCCGCCGGGCCGCCGCCGCCCGTGCTGTTCGAGCACGGCGTCGCCGTCGGCGCGGAACGCGTGGTGGGCCTGCCGGACTCGGAGTCCTGGCTGGCCGGGGCGATCGCGGACGCCGTTGAGGGTCCGGCCAAGGACACCGGGCGCGTGATGGCCGTGATCGGCGGTCGTGGCGGCGCCGGCGCCTCCGTGTTCACCGCCGCGGTCGGCTATGCGGCGCTGCGCCGAAGTCGCCGAGTGCTGCTCGTCGACTGCGATCCGATGGCCGGCGGCCTCGACCTCGTGCTCGGCGCGGAACGGCTGGACGGCTTGCGCTGGCCTGAACTCAAGCTCAGCGCCGGTCGGGTCGCCGCATCCTCGCTGCACTCCGCACTGCCCGGCAGCGAACGCGGCCAGTCCCGGCTGACGATCCTGTCCTGCGACCGCGCCAACGTCGACCTCGATCCGCAGGCCGTGGCGACGGTGGTCAGCTCCGCCAAGCGCAGCGGCGAACTGGTCATCTGTGACCTCCCCCGACATCAGACCGAATCGTCCCGGGTCGTGCTGGACCGGGCCGACTTGATCGTCGTCGTGATGCCCGCCGAACTACGGGCATGCGCCGCCGCGCGCCGGCTGGTCGACCGTTTCGTCGAGGAGGGCCGGGAAGCGCAGCTCGTCGTGCGCGGGCCCGCGCCCGGCGGGTTGCGTGCCGACGAGGTGGCCAGCACCGTCGGCCTGAATCTGTTGACCGGCATGCTGGCCGAACCCGGCCTGGCCATGGCGCTCGAGGCCGGCCGACCGCCGGCCCGCCCGCGCGGCCCGCTCGCCGAGGCGGCCGACCTCGCCGTCGAGGTCCTGTGCGGGGTGCCCGATGCGGCGTGACCTGGTGGAACGCGTGCGAGAGCGCCTCGTCACGGTCGGCGGCGGCCTCACTGACGCCAAGGTCGCCGACGCGTTCCGGGCCGAAACCGGCGGCGTGGCCAGCGATCTGGACACCCTGGGCGCGGTTCGAGAGCTGCGCCAGGAGTTCTCGGGCACCGGCCCACTCGCGCCGCTGCTGCGCGATCCCGGCGTGACCGACGTGCTCGTCACCGGTCCCGACCGGGTGTGGATCGACGGCCCCGACGGCCTCCGCCGCACCGCGATCGCCTTCCGCGACGACGACTCCGTCCGGCAGCTCGCCCAACGCCTCGCCCTCACGGCCGGGCGGCGGCTCGACGACGCCCAACCGTTCGTCGACGCCTGGCTGCCCGACGGTATTCGGCTGCACGCCATGCTGTCGCCCATCGCCGCCGACGGCACTTGCCTGTCGCTGCGGGTCATCCGTCCCGCCGGCCACGACCTGTCCGCGCTCCGTGACCTCGGCGCCTTCGACGCCGCCGCCGAGGAGCTGCTCGTCCGGATCGTCCGAGCCCGCCTCGCCTTCCTGGTCATCGGCTCCACCGGCTCCGGCAAGACGACCTTGCTCGCTGCCCTGTTGGCCAAGGTGCCCGCGCATGAACGCGTCGTCTGCATCGAGGACGCCGGCGAGCTCAACCCCGATCACCCCCAGATCGTCCGCCTCGTCTCCCGTCCTCCCAACGTCGAAGGCGCCGGCGAGGTCACCTCTCGTGAACTCGTTCGCCAAGCCCTCCGCATGCGCCCCGACCGGATCGTCGTCGGCGAGGTCCGCGGCGCGGAAGTCTGCGAGCTGCTGGCTGCCCTCAACACCGGCCATGACGGCGGCGCCTGCACCGTGCACGCCAATTCCCCGTCCGAGGTCCCCGCCCGCATGGAGGCGCTCGCCGCCCTCGGCGGCATCTCCCGGTCCGCCCTGCACAGCCAACTGGCCGCCGCCATCCACGTCGTCCTGCACCTCAAGCGCCACCACGACGGCGTCCGCCGCCTGGCCGAGATCGGCGTCGTCACCCGCGACCGTGACGAGGTCGTCGTCCGCACCGCCTGGCACGCCGGCCAACCGGCCCCGGCCTGGTCACTGCTCGCCGACCTCCTCGCGGAACGGGGTTTCCCATGCTGACCGCCGCGTGCCATCACGATCCTGCCCCGCTGCTCGGCATCCCTCGCCTTTCTCCCGCCCGACCACGCTACGCACCTGCCTCAGCGCACCGATCGCCTGCTGCCTCGAAGGCACCCCGCCTTTCCCGGTATCGCGAAGCTGCATCGCAGTCGCTCCTTGTCGATCTGGTGGCGGAGTGGGGGTTCTCGTGTTGAGCATCTCCGTTGCGCTGCTGGCCGTCGCCGTTCTGGTCTGGCCCGTGCGACACGCGCAGCGCCGGTTGCGGGCCCTGATGCCAGTGGAACGGCAACCCAAGCGTCGTTGGCGGCTGCCTCGGCCGACCAATGCTGTGCTCGCCGTTGTCGGGGCGGGCGTGGGGTGGTGTGTGCTGGGACCGGGCGGCGCGGTGGCCAATGCGGTGCTGTGCGTGACTTGTTGGCGGCGTTGGCATTCGCGCCGCAGTCGTCGGCGGCGAACGCAGGTGGCCGAGGGCATGGTTGGCGCGCTTGGCGCTCTGGTCGCCGAACTCCGCGTGGGCGCCCATCCGGCCACCGCCGCCGAGCGGGCGGCCATGGACGCCGATCCGTTGGCGGCAAAGGCGATGAGCGCCGTGGCCAAAACCGCCCGACTCGGCGGCGACGTCGACCGCGCGTTGGTCCGCAGCGCTGCCGACGAACCTTCTCTTGCCGGAGTGCTCGGACAGGTGGGCCGGGCCTGGCGGCTCGCCGGCCGGCACGGCGTTCCACTCGCCGAGGTGCTCGACTCGGTTCGCCGGGACCTCGATCAGCGACTCCAGTTCAGCCGTCAGGTGCACGCCCGGATGGCCGGCCCCAGGGCGAGCGCCGCCGTGCTGGCTGTGTTGCCCGAACTCGGTGTCCTGCTCGGCGAGGCCATCGACGCCCGTCCCCTGCACGTCCTCGCCGACACTCCCATCGGCCAGGTCCTGCTCGCCACCGGTGCGCTGCTCATCTGCGGCGGCGTGCTGTGGAGCGCCAAGCTGACCGACCACGCGGTGATGCCATGACCACCCAGATCAGCCACACGACAACGGCTTCAACTCAGCCGAACACGTATCCAGTAGTGCGACAGTCCGCCTCGGTCGTCACACCGAAGCCCCTCCGTCCCTTGACCATTGCCGCCCGCCTCGTTCGTCGGCGAGCGACGTCCGGGGGCAGACATCGCGCCGTGGAGCATTCGGACTTGCCGGAGCCCGTATTCGAGGTCTCGGCGATCGTGACGCTGGTGGTGCGCCGCCGAGGGACCGGGCGTCATCACCGGCGTGCCGTGTATGCCGTGATGCTGGATTCCGTATGCACCACACTTGCGCTTGCCGTGTGGAGACAGCGGTCAGCGGCGGGTCCGGAATCGGCGGGCCGCCGATGATCGGGTACGCCGCGTCCGCCTTCCTTCTTTCTCTTGCACTGTTGGTGCTGCCCGGGCCGATCACCGCTCGCGTTCGGCTGGCGCTCGTCTTCGGGCCGTCGGAGGCCGCCGCGCGGCACGGCCCGCGGTTGCCGGCCGAGTGGCTGCCGGCGCTGGTCGGAATCTCCGCCGGGGTGCCGGCGGGAATGCTGTTCGGCTGGGTTCCTGCGCTGGTGGTGTCGGTGGTGGCATTCCTGTGGTGCCGTCGGACGACCCGGCGAGGACCACCGCCGCCGGACCCGTTGACGCTGGCGGCAACGTGGGATCTGCTCGCCGCCAGCCTGCGGGCCGGGCTGCCGGTGCCGACGGCGATCAGAGCCGTGGCCTCGGTCGCGCCGCCGGGCTGTGCGGACGTGTTGCGACGCACGGCGGAACTGCTTGCACTGGGGTCGGACCCGGTGCAGGCGTGGGCCCCGGCGCTGGCGGACCCGGCGACGGAGCCGTTGGCGAGGGGTGCTCGCCGCAGCGCCCGATCCGGCACGGCGCTGGCCGAGGTCGCCGACGGGCTGGCGCAACGGATCAGGGCGACGGCCGCCGACACGGCCGAGGTCCGGGCGCAGCGCGCGGCGGTGTTGATCACCGGCCCGCTCGGACTGTGTTTCCTGCCGGCCTTCCTCTGCCTGGGTGTGGTGCCCGTGGTGGTCGGACTGGCCGGTCGACTGCTCATCAGCTGGTGACAACGGACAAGGAGGAATGATGCGGCCCCTGATGCGCCGGATCCGTGCACTGCTCGCTTCCGACGACGGCTCGGCCACTGCGGAGTACGCCCTCGTCACGGTGGCCGCCGCCGTGTTCGCGATCGCGCTCTATTCGATCGTGAGCGGACAATCGATCGCCTCGGCCCTCGAGGGCCTGATCGACCGTGCGCTCTCGCTTCGGCCCTGACCGGGGCGCGGTCACCGTCGAGGCCGCGATCGCCATCTGTGGCGTGATCGCCATGCTCGCGCTCGGCTTTTCGGCGATCGGAGCGGTGGTCGCCGGCATGCGATCCATCGACGCCGCCGCCGAGGTCGCCCGCCTGGTCGCCCGGGGTGATCGCGGCCGCGGCGAGGAAGCCGCCAAGCAACTCGGCCCCGACGGTGCCGATGTGTCGATCAAGGTCGACGGCGACGAGGTCAGCGTGACGGTCACCGCGAAGCCGGTGCCGCTGCTGCTCGGGCTGCGCCCGTCGGGCACGGCTTATGCGGTGCTTGAACCGGGGGCGAGTGGCTGACGGAGGACCAGGGAGGCGGCGTGCTCGAAGCGAGTGGCGTGGCTGCGGCGCTACCGGCACCGCCGTTGTGCGACGGCCGGCAGGTGTGCGGGCCCGACAGTGAGGAGGTCGTAGTGATTGGACCGGGGCGAGTCGATGACGGATGACCGGCAGCGCGGTCTGGCTGGCCGGGGACGCGGTCTGGGTGGTCGGCAGCGCGGTCGCGGTGCTTCCGGTGAGAGCAGGCGTGGCGCGGGAACCTGGGGCGAGCGGTTGCGGGACGACCGAGGCGTGGCCACGGTGCTCGGCGCCGGGGTGATCGCGGCGCTGATGCTGCTCGTGGTGCTCGGGATCCAGGTCGGCGGGGCAGTGCTGACCCGGCATCGGGTCGCGGCGGCGGCGGACCTGGCGGCGCTTGCGGCGGCCGGTCAACTGGCCGCCGGGACCGACGGGGCCTGCGAGCGGGCCCGCTGGGTCGCCGAGCGGATGTCGGCCACGACGACCGCTTGTCGCGTCGCCGGGTGGGAGGCGTACGTCGAGGTGTCGGCCCGCCCGCCGGGATGGGCGGTGCTGTCCGGCACGGCCAACGCCCATGCCCGCGCAGGTCCGGCTGAAGTGCCCGGCGGCCGTTGACCGGCGATGACACGACGAGCGGTCGTTCAGCAGCGGTGAGTGGTGTCACACCCGGTTGGCCGCGTGTCGTCACTCTTCGGCGCTGCCCCGTCGGCGCGGGATGGGCTGCCGTCCACCGTTCAGCCCATCGCTGTTCGACACATCACTCGCCGTCCGTCAGCTACCAGTGGTCGACGCGGGGTTACGGACCCGGTACCGGATGCCGTTGAGTGTGTTGTGGGCGCCGACACGGCGCCTGACAGTCAAGGAGGCGACAGAAGATGGATTGGTCGGATAGCTGGCGCGGCGCGTTCCGCATCGAGCTGCGTGCTGAGGCGATGGGCCTCGCGTGGCGCGGATGGCCGGTGCTGCCGGGCACCTATCCGACGGGCTCGCAGTGGGCGGGCAGGGACGGCGTCGAGCAGACCGGCCCGGTGCCGGTGCACCGTGACTGGGTCGACCGGGTCGGCACCAAGCCCGAGCAGGTCGCCGCCTGGTGGACCGGGCGTCGGTACAGCCTGCTGGTCGCCACCGGTTACGTGGTGGACGCCATCGAGGTGGACGCCGAGCTGGGCCGTCGCGTGGCGAGCGTGCTCCGCACGACCGGCGTGCCGGTGCCGATCGCCGCCACCCCTGCCGGCAAGTGGATGTTCCTGGTCAACTCGGGCCAGGAGCTGTCGGCCGAACTCGCCGGACGCGGCGATGTCGTGTTGCACGGCCTGAACAGCTGGATCCCGTTGCCGCCCACGCCCTTCCAGCACGGTGTCGTGCACTGGCGGGTGAAGCCCGAGGTCTGCGGTTGGTCGCTGCCGGATTCCCAGGTCGTGCAGGAGGCCCTCGTCGAGGCCACCCGACCGGATCACGTCGGCGAGATGCTGGGTACCTCCGCCCAGCGTCTCGTGGCGGCCGACTCCTTCTGATCGCCCTGCCGGCTGCGCCGGGCCCCGTGACGTCCTCCCGCGACTACCCCGAGCGCGGGACCCGACGCAGCCACCGCACCAACCCTGCCCGACCGTCCGCCCGCCGTTCCCGCTCGTGGGCGACGCGGACGCGGGACAGGTGCACAGCCGAACACCAGCACCGAAAGATCGCCTCCCGGTAGCGACCGGGACGGGACCATACCCGCCGGTCCCCGAGGGCGACCGCCGCGCCGGACACCACCGCCTCCCTGGTGTCCGCGAGCGCACCGCGGTCGGCACACCACCCTCGACGGTCGCTCACACAACGCGGTCGCAGGCGATGGCCGAGTGTTCGGCGGTATGGAGTGCACCGGGGTGCGCGCCGAAAGGCGCCCCCCGGTGCCCCATGACGTTACGGACAGCCGAAAAGCGCAATCGCCGGCCCGACTATCTCCCCGGCCCGACTACTTCGGCGTGATCACATCCAGGACAGCGGTCAGGACCGCTACGGCCCCTTCCTTGTCCAGGGGCTCGTTTCCGTTGCCGCACTTGGGGGACTGGACGCAGGAGGGGCAGCCCATCAGGCACTCGCAGGAGGCGATGGCCTCGCGGGTGGCGGTGAGCCAGGGAACCAGCGCGGCGTGGCCGCGGTCGGCGAAGCCGGCGCCGCCGGGGTGGCCGTCGTGGACGAACACGGTGGCAGCGCCGGTGTCGGGGTGCATGGCGGTGGAAACGCCGCCGATGTCCCAGCGGTCGCAGGTGGCGAACAAGGGCAGAAGGCCGATGGCGGCGTGTTCGGCGGCGTGCAGGGCGCCGGGCACACGCGGCGGATCGATGCCGGCAGCGGCGAGCAGGTCCTCGCTGACGGTGTACCAGACGCTCCGGGTGCGCAGGGTCTGCGACGGTAGGTCGAGCGGCACCTGGTCGATGACCCGGCCGGACGGGAGCTTGCGCAGGTAACCGACGACCTGTGAGGTGACGTCGACCTCGCCGAGGCAGACGGTGACGCCGTCGGGGAAGCGCTCCTGCTGGGCGGTGTGGACGACGGAGATGTCCACGACGTTGCGGGGCTGGGTGGTCCACTCGGGGTCCTCGGCGTGCACCAACGCCAACCCGTCCTCCAGGTCGAGCACGTCGACGACGTAAGAGGTGCCCTGGTGCAGGTACAGCGCGCCGGGATGGACCTGCCAGGTGGCGGAGCCGGGGTCGACGGTGCCGAGCATGCGCCCGGAATCGCCCTCGACGACGGCGATCTGCTCGCCGCCGGAGCCGCGGATGTCGACACCGGCGTGAGGACGCTCCCGAGAGGTCCAGTACCAGCCGGTGGGGCGTTTCCGGAGCAGGCCGTCGCGAACCAGGTCGTCGACGATCTCCCGGGAGGCACCGCCGAAGGTGGCGAGGCAGTCCGGGGTGAGCGGCAGCTCGGAGGCGGCGCAGGCGAGCTGTGGGGCCAGCACGTACGGGTTGACGGGGTCGAGCACGGTGGCCTCGACGGGCTTGTCCAGCACGGCGGCGGGATGGTGCACGAGGTACGTGTCGAGCGGATCGTCCCTGGCCACGAACACGACCAGCGAACCGTCGCCGGTACGGCCGGCGCGACCGGCCTGCTGCCAGAACGACGCGAGGGTGCCGGGATAGCCGGCGACGACGACGGCGTCCAACCCCGCGATGTCGACGCCGAGTTCCAGGGCGTTGGTGGTGGCGACGCCGAGAAGTTGGCCCTCGGCGAGTGAACGCTCCAGCGCTCGGCGCTCCTCGGGCAGGAAACCGGCGCGGTAGGCGGCGACGCGGCCGACGAGATCGTCATCCACCTCGGCCAGGATGCGACGGGCGGCCAGCGCGGTCAGCTCGGCGCCGCGACGGGAGCGCACGAACGCCAGGGTGCGGGCCTTCTCGATGACGAGGTCGGCGAGGATGCGGGCGGCCTCGGTGCCGGCGGCCCGACGGATGGGGGCGCCGTTCTCGCCGGCGAGTTCCTCCAGCAGCGGCGGCTCCCACAGTGCGACGGTCCGCTCACCCCGAGGCGAGGCGTCCTCGTCGATGGCCTCGAACGAGAGGCCGCAGAGCCGCTCGGCGGAGCCGGCCGGGTCGGCGACGGTGGCCGAAGCCAGCACGAAGACGGGTGAGGCCCCGTACTTGGCGGCGACCCGACGAAGGCGGCGCAGCAGCAGCGCCACGTGCGAGCCGAAGACGCCGCGGTAGGAGTGGCACTCGTCGACGACCACGTAGGTCAGCCGGCGGAAGAACGTCGCCCAACGGGCGTGGTTGGGCAACACGCCCCGGTGCAGCATGTCGGGGTTGGTGAACACCCAGCGGGAGTGCGCCCGCACCCAGTCCCGCTCGACCATCGGGGTGTCGCCGTCGAACGACGCGGCGCGCACTCCCTCGATGTCGAACGCCCGCACGGACCGGAGCTGGTCGGCGCCGAGCGCCTTGGTCGGGGCCAGGTACAACGCGGTCGCCCGCGGGTCTTCAGCCAGACGGCTCAACACCGGCAGCTGGTACCCGAGCGACTTCCCGGACGCCGTCCCTGTGGCGAGGACCACATGTTTTCCCGACCAGGCGAGCTCGGCGGCCCGCGCCTGGTGCGTCCACGGCCGCTCGACGCCGCCCTCGCGCAGCGCGCTGACCAGCCCATGATCGGCCCACGCCGGCCAGTCGGCGTGCCGGCCGCGCCGCTCGGGCTGGTCGGTGACGTGCGTCAGCGGCGACTCGCCCGCCGGGACCCCGGCCAGGACGCGCCGCAGCAGTTCGCGACCACGCTCGGTTCCGCCCACAGCCCCGAGCTTCGCACACAGGTGCGACACCACTCGACCGGCCGAGTGGGCATTCACGGAAGGTGGTCACGGCCACATCGCGCCAGGCGGCGCAGATGTGTCCTGTATCGATTCACAGAGCCCGAAGTAGATAACGGACTGTGAACGGATCGGGACTGATCGTCTGGCCGCCTTGACGTACCAATAGACTCCGCCGGCATCGCACCCTTGTGTGAGGGTGCACACGCTGCGTCGGAGCCGACGCACGACACCGGCTCCTGGCGCTGACGGCTGTAACACGCATGACGTCACCAGGAGGACGGATGTCCCGGCTTCAACTCGCGGACAGCGGTCTAACGCTGTCCGGGGGTGACTACACCATCGTCGGTGTGGTCGCCGTGGTCGCCATCATCGCCCTGGCCATCGCGTTCGTGCTGCGCAAGGAGGTGCTGGCCGCCGGCCAGGGCACCCCGAAGATGCAGGACATCGCGAAGGCCGTTCAAGAGGGCGCCGCGGCCTATCTCAACCGGCAGTTCCGCACGCTGGCCATCTTTGTGGTCATCGTCTTCGTGCTGCTGTTCTTCCTTCCCGCGGACAGTATCGGCGAACGCATCGGCCGCTCTGTCTTCTTCATCATCGGCGCCGTGTTCTCCGCGGCCATCGGTTACCTCGGCATGTGGCTGTCGACCCGCGCGAACCTGCGCGTGGCCGCCGCCGCCAACGAGTCCGAGGGCGGTCGCGAGAAGGCGATGCGCGTAGCTTTCCGCACCGGCGGTGTGGTCGGCATGAGCACGGTCGGCCTCGGCCTGCTCGGCGCCTCCCTCGTCGTGCTGTCCTTCGCCGGCCAGGCCCCCAAGGTGCTGGAGGGCTTCGGCTTCGGTGCCGCCCTGCTCGCCATGTTCATGCGTGTCGGCGGCGGCATCTTCACCAAGGCCGCGGACGTGGGCGCCGACCTGGTCGGCAAGGTCGAGCAGAACATCCCCGAGGACGACCCGCGCAACGCCGCGACCATCGCCGACAACGTCGGCGACAACGTGGGTGACTGCGCCGGCATGGCGGCCGACCTGTTCGAGTCGTACTCGGTGACGCTGGTCGCCGCGCTCATCCTCGGCTCGGTCGCCTTCGGCTCGCAGGGCCTGCTGTTCCCGCTGATCGTGCCGGCCATCGGCGTGCTGACCGCGGTCATCGGCGTCTACATCACCAAGGCCCGGCCGGGCGAGAACGGCCTGTCGGCGATCAACCGCTCGTTCTACATCTCCGCGGTGATCTCCGCGGTGCTGTGCACCATCGCGGCCTTCGCCTACCTGCCGAGCACCTTCGCCAAGCTCAACCACGGAATCTCCGACGGCGGCAACCCGGCGCTGATCGCGGCGGTCGCGGTGATCATCGGCATCGTGCTTGCGGCGATCATCCTGTGGCTGACCGGCTACTTCACCGGCACCGAGCACAAGCCGGTCAAGACCGTCGGCGAGACCTCGCTGACCGGTGCGGCCACGGTGATCCTGTCCGGCATCTCGGTCGGCTTCGAGTCCGCCGTCTACACCGCGATCGTCATCGGCGCCGCCGTGTACGGCGCGTTCCTGCTCTCCGGCAGCGTCGCGGTGGCGCTGTTCGCGGTGGCGCTGGCCGGCACCGGCCTGCTCACCACGGTCGGCGTCATCGTCGCGATGGACACCTTCGGCCCGGTCTCCGACAACGCGCAGGGCATCGCCGAGATGTCCGGCGAGGTCAGCGAGGACGGCGCGAAGATCCTGACCGAGCTGGACGCGGTGGGCAACACCACCAAGGCGATCACCAAGGGCATCGCGATCGCGACCGCCGTGCTCGCGGCGACCGCCCTGTTCGGCTCGTACGTCAACGGCGCCGGACTGGACGTGGTGGCCTCGAACGTGAACGCGGCGTTCGCGGTGTTCACGCCGAGCACCCTGGTCGGCCTGATCATCGGCGCGGCCGTGGTGTTCATGTTCTCCGGCCTGGCGATCAACGCCGTGACCAGGGCCGCCGGCGCGATCGTGTTCGAGGTGCGCCGCCAGTTCAGGGACAACCCCGGCATCATGGACGGCACCGTCCGCCCGGAGTACGGCAAGGTCGTGGACATCTGCACCCGCGACTCGCTGCGTGAGCTGGCCACCCCGGGCCTGCTGGCAATCCTGGCGCCGATCGCGGTCGGCTTCGGGCTCGGCGTCGGCCCGCTGGCCGGCTACCTGGCCGGCGCCATCGCCACCGGCACGCTGATGGCGGTGTTCCTGGCCAACTCCGGTGGCGCCTGGGACAACGCCAAGAAGCTGGTCGAGGACGGCAACCACGGCGGCAAGGGCTCCGACGCGCACGCCGCGACGGTCATCGGCGACACCGTCGGCGACCCGTTCAAGGACACCGCGGGCCCGGCCATCAACCCGCTGATGAAGGTCATGAACCTGGTCTCGGTGCTGATCGCGCCGGCGATCGTGGCGCTGGCCGCCCCGGACGCCCCGCAGGCGATCCGGATCGTCATCTCGATCGCGGCGGTCGTGGTCATCATCGCCGCGGTGGTGGTGTCCAAGCGCCGCAGCACGTCGATCGCGGACTCCCCGGCGGAGACCGTGGCCAACGGCGTGGGCTGATTTACGAAACCGGTACGGCCCGTTTCGGAGGGTATCCTCCGGAACGGGCCGTTTCGGCAGGGTTTGTCCTCCAACAAGGTGTCGGGGACTACTCCTGATGGGTGCCGGCGCTGTGTTATGTCACTCTGTCCGTCACGGTGTTGCGTGGCACCGGCGTGCGACGGTGCATAGTGGCGGGCTGGGGACACAGGTAGAAAAGAGAGCGGGACGGCGTGGCTGGATCGACAAAGGCGAACAAGAGCGGTGCCGGGGCGAACGGGTCCGGCCACCGCCGGTTGGTGATCGTCGAGTCGCCTGCCAAGGCCCGTAAAATCGCCTCCTACCTGGGCCGCAACTTCGTCGTGGAGTCCTCGAAGGGGCACATCCGGGACCTGCCGCGCAAGGCGGCGGAGATCCCGGCCAAGTACAAGGGCGAGCCCTGGGCCAACCTCGCCGTGGACATCGAGCACGGCTTCGAGCCGGTCTACATCGTCACGCCGGACAAGAAGTCGACGGTCACCGAGCTGAAGGAGAAGCTCAAGGACGTCGACGAGCTCTACCTGGCGACAGACGGCGACCGCGAGGGCGAGGCCATCGCGTGGCACCTGCTGGAGACGCTCAAGCCCAAGGTGCCGGTCCGGCGGATGGTCTTCCACGAGATCACCGAGCCGGCCATCCTCGCCGCCGCGGCCAACCCCCGTGACCTGGACACCGACCTGGTCGAGGCCTACGAGACCCGGCGCATCCTGGACCGCCTCTACGGCTACGAGGTCTCACCCGTGCTGTGGAAGAAGGTCATGCCGAAGCTCTCGGCGGGCCGGGTGCAGTCGGTGGCGACCCGCATCGTGGTGCAGCGGGAGCGCGAGCGGATGCGCTTCGTCACGGCCTCGTACTGGGACATCGGCGCGCAGCTGGATGCCGGCGCGGACGCCGACCCCCGCCAGTTCGCGGCCCGGATGGTGCAGGTGGACGGCGTGCGGCTGGCCACCGGCCGCGACTTCGGCCCGGACGGCAAGCTGAAGAGCTCCGGCGACGTGCGCGTGCTGACCGAGGCGGAGGCCCGGCGGCTGGCCGACGGGCTGGCCAACGCCACCCTCAAGGTCACCTCGGTCGAGGAGAAGCCGTACACCCGGCGACCCTATGCGCCGTTCATGACGTCCACGTTGCAGCAGGAGGCCAGCCGCAAGCTGCGCTTCTCCGCGGACCGCACGATGAGCACCGCGCAGCGGCTGTACGAGAACGGCTACATCACCTACATGCGTACCGACTCGACCACGCTGTCGGAGTCGGCGATCGCGGCCGCGCGGGCCCAGGCCACGCAGCTCTACGGCGCGCAGTACGTCTCCGACAAGCCGCGCCAGTACGCCCGCAAGGTCAAGAACGCGCAGGAGGCGCACGAGGCGATCCGCCCCGCCGGCGAGGTGTTCCGCACCCCCGGCGAGGTCGCGAACGAGCTGGCCGCCGACGAGTTCCGGCTGTACGAGCTGATCTGGCAGCGGACCATCGCGTCGCAGATGAACGACGCCCGCGGCACCACGATGAGCGTGCGCATCGCCGGCACCTCCGGCACCGGCGAGGAGTGCACGTTCGCCGCCTCCGGCCGCACGATCACCTTCGCCGGCTTCCTCAAGGCCTACGTCGAGTCGATCGACTCCGAGGCCGGCGGCGAGGCCGACGACGCCGAGCGGCGGCTGCCGCAGCTGGTCAAGGACCAGGCGGTGACCGCGGTGGAGCTGTCCCCGGACGGCCACACCACCAGCCCGCCGCCGCGCTACACCGACGCCAGCCTGATCAAGACGATGGAAGAGCTGGGCATCGGCCGGCCGTCCACGTACGCGACGATCATCAAGACCATCCAGGACCGCGGCTACGTGTGGAAGCGCGGCTCGGCGCTGATCCCGTCCTGGGTGGCCTTCGCCGTGGTCGGCCTGCTGGAGCAGCACTTCGAGCGGCTGGTGGACTACGACTTCACCGCCGCCATGGAGGACGAGCTGGAGCGGATCGCCGCCGGCGACCAACACCGCACCAGCTGGCTGACCGGCTTCTACTTCGGCGGCGACATCGGCCCGGACGGCTCCGTCGGCCGCGGCGGCGGCCTGAAGAAGCTGATCGACGCCAGCGTCGAGGGCATCGACCCGCGCCAGGTCAACTCCATCCCGATGTTCACCGACGAGAACGGCCACACCGTGGTCGTGCGGGTGGGCCGCTTCGGGCCGTATCTGGAGCGCGAGGTCGACGGCGAGTCGCAGCGGGCCAACCTGCCCGAGGGCATGCCGCCGGACGAGCTGACCCAGGAGGTGGCGGAGAAGCTGTTCGCCACCCCGATGGAGGGCCGCTCGCTGGGCAACGACCCGGTGACCGGGCACGAGATCGTGGCCAAGGACGGCCGCTTCGGCCCGTACGTCACCGAGGTGCTGCCGGAGCCGCCGGAGGGGTCGAACGGCAAGAAGGCGGCCAAGCCGCGGACCGGCTCGCTGTTCAAGGACATGTCGCTGGACACGGTGACCCTGGACGAGGCGCTCAAGCTGCTGTCGCTGCCGCGCGTGGTGGGCACCGACCCGGAGTCGGGGGCGGAGATCACCGCGCAGAACGGCCGCTACGGCCCGTACCTGAAGAAGGGCACGGACTCGCGGTCGCTGGCCAACGAGGACCAGATCTTCACCGTCACGCTGGACGAGGCGCTGAAGATCTACGCGGAGCCGAAGAAGCGGGGCCGCCAGTCGGCCGCGTCCGCGCCGCCGCTGAAGGAGCTGGGCAACGACCCGGTGTCCGGCAAGCCGATGGTGGTCAAGGACGGCCGGTTCGGCCCGTACGTCACCGACGGCGAGTACAACGCGTCGCTGCGCAAGAGCGACAGCGTCGAGGAGCTGACCGACGAGCGTGCGGCCGAGCTGCTGGCGGAGAAGCGGGCGAAGGGCCCGGCCCCGAAGCGGACGACCACGCGCAAGGCGGCGGAGAAGAAGCCGACGGCCGAGAAGAAGACCGCGGCGGCCAAGAAGCCCGCCGCGAAGAAGGCCCCGGCCAAGGCGAAGGGATAGCGGGCGCAGGCGGTTTACGCTTGGGGCATGGCAGGCGAGTTCGGGCCGGACGGCACCCAGGCGTTGCCGCCGCTGCCGGTGTATCCGGACGCGTTGGGCGGGCTCGCTCCGGCGGCGATGACCGATCCCCTGGGCTCGTCTTCGCAGTCCTATGAGGACGTGCCGGACACGGTGGTGCCGCCGCCCGTGCCGCCGGTGACGGTCGACATCGAGCAGGTGCGCGCCGCCGCCCGCCGTGAACTGGCCCGGGATCGGGCCCGCCGGGCCGCGCCGCCGGTCCAACCGGCGCCGCTGCCGCCGGCGCCCGGCCTCCAACGCACTCGGACGGCCCCGGCCATCGGGCTCCAGGCGGCGGGTGGCCTGCCGCCCGCGCCGGCCGCCATCCAGGCGCAGCGCCGCAACTCCGCGGCCGGCTGCGTCGGCTGCGCGGTGGTGCTGCTCTTCATCGCGCTGATGGCGGTCGTCGTGGTCGTGGGTATGCAGCGATGAGGCGTACCGCCGAGGTGTTGGGCATCCCGGCGTTCCGCCGGCTCTGGACGTCCGCGTACCTGTGCTGCGTCGGGGACTGGCTGTCGCTGCTGGGCCTGTCCTCGCTGCTGGTGACGCTCACCGGATCGAGTGAATTCGCGCTGAGCGGTGTCGTCGCCACCCAGCTGCTGCCGGGCCTGCTGCTGGCCCCGCTGGCCGGCCACCTGGCCGACCGCTTCGACCGCCGCAAGGTCATGATCGCCACCGACCTGGTCCGCTGCGCCCTGTTCCTGTCCATCGCCGTCGTGGGGACGACATGGTGGCTGCTGGCGGCGAACTTCATGGTCGGCTGCTGCTCGATGCTGTGGATCCCGGCCAAGGACTCGGCGCTGCCGACCCTGCTGCACCGCCCGGACCAGGTGCAGACGGCCAGCCAGCTGACCCTCGTCACCACCTACGGGCTGGCCCTGCTGACCGGCGCCGGGCTGTACTCGGTGATCACGGCGATCGCCCCGCACTCGGACGTGCACGTCATCGTGGTGATCAACGGCCTGCTCTACCTGAGCTCGGCGCTGGTGATCGCGACCCGGCTGCCGGAGGCGTCCGGTCGCTGGGAGGCGCCGCCGACCGGCGAGCCGGGCATGGCCCGCGACGGCCTGCGTTACGTGCGCGGCAGCCGGCTGGTGCGCGGACTGGTGATCGGCATCGTCGGGGCGCTGACCGCGGGCGGCACTGTGATCGCCATTGCCCGCCCGTACGCCAACGAGCTGCGCGGCGGCGAGGCCGCGTTCGGCACTCTGGTGATCGCGATGTTCATCGGCCTGGTGATCGGCGTGGTCGGCACGCCCCGGCTGCGGCTGCCGTTCGGCGTGGCGATCGTCGCCGCCGGCGCGCTGCTGCTCGCCGTCGCGGCGGCCCCGCACCTGTGGTTCGCGCTGGCCGCCGTCGGCGCGGTTGGCGCGTGCGCGGGCGTGGCCTTCGTGACGGGGCTGACGCTGATCGGCGCGCAGGTGCCGGACGAGGTCCGCGGCCGGGTCAACGCCTTCGTGCAGGCGCTGGTGAAGGTGGTGCTGTTCGCCGCCACGACGATGGCGCCGGTGCTGGTGGAGCTGGTCGGCGTGCGGCCGGCGCTGGTGGTGGCGGCCGTGGTCGCCGCGTTGGCCGGGGTCTTCGCGCACCGGCAGCTGGCCGCGCGGCATCATGACAGGGTGACCGAGAAGGTGCAGGCATGACGGTGTGGGCCGACGTCGTCGGCCAGCCCCACGCGGTCGAGGTGCTCAGTGCCGCCGCCGAGGCCGCGGCCGACCTGGTCGCCGGCCGGCCGACCACGCCGGGCGCGATGACGCACGCGTGGCTGTTCACCGGTCCGCCCGGCTCCGGCCGGTCCACCGCTGCCCGCGCCTTCGCCGCCGCCCTGCAGTGCGAGGCCCCGGCCGGCCCGCGCGGCTGCGGCCAGTGCCAGGCCTGCCGCACGACCATGCACGGCACGCACGCCGACGTGCGGCTCGTCGTGCCGGAGGGGTTGTCCATCTCGGTGGCCGAGATGCGGGCGCTGGTGCAGGTCTCGGCCAAGCGGCCAACCACCGGGCGCTGGCAGGTCGTGATCATCGAGGACGCCGACCGGTTGACCGAGGGAGCGGCCAACGCGCTGCTCAAGGCGGTCGAGGAGCCGCCGGACCGGACCGTGTTCCTGCTCTGCGCCCCGTCCGACCACCCCGACGACATCTCGGTGACCATTCGGTCCCGCTGTCGCGCCATCGGCCTGCGCACGCCGTCGACGGCGGCCATCGCCGAGGTGCTGGAACACCGTGACGGCATCGAGCCGGCGACCGCGCAGTGGGCGGCGTCGGTCTGCGGCGGCCACATCGGCCGGGCCCGCCGGCTGGCGACGGATCCGGAGGCGCGGCAGCGGCGCGAGTCGGTGCTGGCGATTCCGTTGGGGCTGCGGCGGTTCGGCGACATCTTCAGCAGCGCGGACGCCCTGGTGAAGGCCGCGGAGGCCGACGCGGTCGCCGCGAACGAGGAGCGCAACGTCGCCGAGACCGAGGCGTTGAAGACCGCGATGGGCGCCGGCGGCACCGGCAAGGGCACCGCCGCCGCCACCCGAGGCGCCGCGGGCGCCTTGAAGGAACTGGAAAAACGGCAGAAGTCGCGGGCCACCCGGACCCAGCGCGACTCGTTGGACCTGGCGCTGGTCGACCTGATGGGCTTCTACCGGGACGTGCTGGTGACGAGGGCGCAGGCGGACGTGCCGCTGATGCATCCCGACCGTGCCAACGACATCTCCAACGCCGCGTCGATGTGGACGTCCGAGTCGACGCTGCGGCGGCTGGAGGCCGTGCTGGCGTGCCGGGATGCCTTGCAGCAGAACGTGAAGCCGCGCTTCGCCATCGAAGCGATGATCACGTCGATGCACCGCGGATAGCGGTCACGAATCCGCTGGCGGTCTCCTTGCGGATCGGCCGCCCGTAGGACTCGGCGATCGGACCCAGGGCGTGTTCCGTCGGCTGCCAACCATGTTCGGTCAGCCACTCCCGCGCCGGCCGGTCGAGACCGCCCTTCCAGAGCGCCGAATACCGTTGCATGGACGGAGAATTCAGCGCCTGGTCCTGGTAGGACCGGTCGCCGCGTTCGAACGCGATCCGACTGCCTTCGGCCGACAACGCCGTGACGGTCGACAACAGCCGGTCGGCGTCTTCCGGCGTGAGGTAGATCAGCAGCCCCTCGGCCAGCCAGGCGGTCGGTTCCTCCGGCCGGAAACCCCTGTCCTGTAGGGCCTCGGCCCAGTTCTCCCGGAGATCGGCCGGCACGACCGTCCGTCGGCAACGGGGTTCGGCGTCGGCGAGCACGGTTTCCTTGAACGCCAACACCCTCGGCAGGTCCAACTCGTACAGGCTGGTGCCGGCCGGCCAGTCCAGTCGGAACGCGCGGCTGTCCAGGCCGGCGGCGAGCAGCACCACCTGCCGGCAACCGGATGCGAGCAGGTAGTCGTCGTAGAACCGGGTGCGGATGATCGCGTGGAACGCGAACGCCAGCGACAGCGGCGTCCGCTCGCCGGCCGGGACCTGATCCGGCCGCGCGGCACAGAACTTCGCCGCCCACGGATCGTCGAACAGCCGGTCCGGCCGCTCGCTCTCGACCGCCCGCACGCGGGCCACACCCAGCGCCGTCTTGCTCACCTCGTCCATGCCGGCAGATTACATCGCTACCGATGAATCGCCAACGATGTAATCTGTCGGACCATGGACGGCGTGCGGCTGCACCGGTTGGGCAAGCGGCTCATCGACCTGGCCCGCCAGGTCACCACCGACGCCGGCGACACGGCGCTGACGCCCGGCGAGGTCGCCGTGCTGGAGGACGTGCTCAAGCACCCCGGCAGCGTGGTCACCGAGATCCAGGCCCGCACCGGCTTCGCCCAGAGCCACGTGTCGGCGTCGGTGTCCCGGCTGCGGGAGCAGGGCCTGATCGTCGCCGCGCCGGACCCCGAGGACCGCCGCCGTACCCGGCTGACACTGGCCGACATCGCCCACCGGGCGATCATGCGGCGGGCCGGCAGGCCGGCCGACGACACCATCGCCGAGGTGGTGGGAACGGAGAAGGCGGAGCGGGTGCTGCGGTTGCTGGAGGAGCTGTCAGTCCTTCTCGACTAGGTCCATCTCCAGCCACCTGGCCAGATCCCTGATCTCCCGCCGCACGGCCGCCGTCATCGCCTTGGTGAACGGCTCGTCCTCGTGGACGGCGTTGAGCCGCAGCACGCCCGCCTTGCGGTCGGCGATGGCGTCGACCTTGCCGACCAACTCGTCGCCGTACAGGATCGGCAGCGCGTAGTAGCCCCACCGGCGCTTGGCCGCCGGCTTGTACATCTCCACCTGGTACTCGAACTGGAAGATCTCGGTCATTCGCTTGCGGTCGTGGATCAGCCGGTCCAGCGGCGGCAGCAGCGCGGTCCGGCCGGCGAACGGCTGCCCGAGCTGGGCCGGATCGACCCGCCACTGACCGCGAACGCCCTCGATGACGGCCGGTTCGCCGGCCTCGCCCACGTCGACCGGCTCCACCGGGCACTCCGGGCCCTTCGCGCGGGCGATGCCGAGCGCGCGCAGCCGCTTCTCGTTGCGTAGCCGCAGGGCCTCGGCCAGCGGCACGGCCGGCTGGTCGGGGTAGATGCGCTCGGCCAGATCCCACACCCGGCCGCCGTTCTCGTAGCCGGACACGGCGACCTCGCCGGCGAGGACCATGAACTCCAGCATCTGCGTGACGTTGCGGTTGTTCGTCCAGCCGCTCGACTTCCACGGCTCCACGCACGTGTCCTCGAACGCGCGGGCCGGCAGCGGCCCCTCGGCGTCCAGCCGGTTGAGGATGTTCTGCCGGCAGATCTCGTTGGCACGCAACCACTTGTGCTGGTACTTGCGCCAGTCGGAGGCGTTTTCGCCGGGCCACACCGCCATCTCGGCGCGGTAGAGGGCGATGTCCTCGGCCGGCCGGATCATCTGCCGCAGGTCCACGAGGGACCGCTTGGCCAACGCGTCGGCCAGCTCCGACGGCGAGTACGCGGAGCCGAGCCGGCTCCACACCACCAGATCCGCGCTGGGCGCGACCGCGGCGGTCGCATCGACCTGCAGCAACGTCAGCCCGCGCACGACGTCGTGCAGATCGGCCGGCCGGGATTTGCCCAGCAGCTGTGCGCGCACGGCGATGCGCCGCGCGTCGGTCCGGGACAGCTCGTGGACTGCCATCCGTCGAGGCTAATGCGTGTACCCCAGCGCGCGGGAGACGTCACGGGCGGCGGCCACCACCCGAGGCCCCAGCGCGATCAGCTCCGGCAGCGTGTGTTCCAGCGCCAGCGTCGACACGCTGAGCCCACCGACCACGGTCCCGTTGTGATTGCGCACGGCGGCGCCGACGCAGCGCACCCCGGGCTCGTTCTCCTGCTCGTCCAAGGCAAACCCGCAGCTGCGGACCCGGTCCAGCTGCGCCCGCAACCGCTGCGGATCGGTGATCGTGCCGGGCGTGCGGGCCACCAGCTCCAGGCCGCCCATGTCCCTTGTGGACAGCACGGCCTTGCCGATCGCCGTGCAGTGCAACAGCAATCGACCGCCGATGCGGGACGCCATCCGATACGGCTTGCCGCCCTCCACCTTGTCCACGTAGACGAGCTCGTCGCCGAGCAGCATCGCGAAGTGCACGGCGCACCCGGTGCTGGCCTGCAACCGCTCCAGCACCGGGCGCGCCCGCTCGACGGAGTCCACCGGCTGCAGCACGTTCCCGGCCAGCACCAACACCTTCGGGCCGATGCGGTAGTCACCGTCCGCGGTGGCCACCGCGAAGCCGGTGTCCACCAGCGTGCGCAGCAGCCGGTGCACGGTCGACTTCGGGAAGCCGGTCACCCGGGTCAGCTCGCTGATCCGGGAGTGCTGCGCGAGAGCCGCCAGCACGACGAGAGCCTTCTCGACCGCGCCCTCGGTCAACGCGACATCCACCCGCCGTCGACGACCAGCACGTGACCGTTGACGTAGTCCGACGCGGGCGACGCGAGGAACACCGCCGCGCCGACCAGGTCCTCGGGCGTGCCCCAGCGGCCGGCCGGGATGCGGCCGCGGATCGCCGGCTCGCGGTCCGGGTCCGCCCGCAGCGCCTCGGTGTTGTTGGTCGCGATGTAACCAGGGGCGATGGCGTTGACCTGCACGCCGTGCGGCGCCCATTCGTTGGCCAGCGCCTTGGTCAGGCCGGCCACCGCGTGCTTGCTGGTGGTGTATCCGCTGACGTTGATGCCGCCCTGGAAGCTCAGCAGCGACGCGATCGTGATGATCTTGCCGGAGCCGCGGGCGGTCATCTGCCGGCCGACGGCCTGGCTGAGCGCGAACACCGAGTCCAGGTTCACCGCCTGCACCCGCCGCCAGTCGCCCAGCGAAACGTCCGTCGCCGGCTGCCGGTGGATGATGCCGGCGTTGTTGACCAGCACGTCCACCTCGCGCCGGGCCAGCAGCTCAGCCAGAGCGGGCTCGACCGCCGCCGGGTCCGCGAGGTCGACGATCATCGTCTCGACGGCCGCGCCCGCGGCCTCCGCCTCGGCCGTGACCTCGGCGAAGTCGGGGCTGTGCCCGAGCAGCACGAGATCGGCGCCGGCCTGCGCCAGGCCGACCGCGATCGCCTTGCCGATGCCGGTGCGGGCCCCGGTGACCAGGGCGGTCTTGCCCTTGAGCGAGAACATCAGCGCAGCTCCGTCACGGCGACCTGGTCCATGTCGGTGAACGCCTGGTTCTCGCCGGCCATCGCCCACACGAAGGCGTACGAGTGCGTGCCGGCGCCGCTGTGGATGGACCAGCTCGGCGACACCACGGCCTGCTCGTTGGCCACGATGATGTTGCGGGTCTCCTGCGGCTCGCCGCACAGGTGCACGATGCGGTCCTCGGCCGGCAGGTCGAAGTACAGGTAGCACTCGGTGCGGCGGTCGTGGGTGTGCGGCGGCATCGTGTTCCACACGCTGCCGTCGGCCAGCTTGGTCACGCCGACCACGATCTGGCTGGACTTGATGCCGTCCGCGTGGATGTACTTGCGCAGCTCCCGCACGTTGGCGCCTGCCTGCTCGCCGAGCTGGGCGAACTCGACCTCGTCGAAGCGGGCCACCGCGGTCGGGTAGCTGGCGTGCGAGGTCGCGGAGAACAGGTAGAAGTGCGTCTCCGTGTCGCCGGCGTGGAACTGCACGTCCACCGCGCCCCGGCCGATGTACAGGCAGTCGCGGTGGCCGAGCTCGTGCTTGTCGCCGTCGACCACGACGCTGCCGGCGCCGCTGACCACGACCACGGCCATCTCGCGGCGCTCCAGGAACGACGTCGAACGCAGCTGCTCCGGGTTGGGCAGCGCCAGCGGCTGACCGGGCACCGGCGCCGCGCCGCCGAGCACGACCCGGTCCGCGTGGGTGAGGACAGTGCGCACCTCACCGGTCCGGAACAGGTCCTCCACCAGGTAGTTCTCCCGCAGCTGGGCGGTGTCGAAGCCGCGCAGCTGGGCGGGGTTGGTGTGGTGCCTGACCTCCATGTGGTGCTCCTGCTGGGCTAGCGGGGGCAGCGGCGGTTGACCCCTGGCGATTGTCGGATGCAGATGACACGATGTCGCCACCTATGGAACTACGTTCCGTCCTACGGAACAAGTGCCCCCGTGGCCACCGCCGCCGGTTACGGGGTCCGGTCTCCATTCGGGCTGCAACCTGGGAAAAAGGCGGTGAGAAGTGTTCAGACAGACCCTCGACCCGGCAGGCTCGCTCACGCTGTCGGCGTTGCTGGCGCTGATACCCCTGATCGCGGTGCTCGTGCTGCTCGGCGGGCTGCGCTGGAAGGCGCACTGGGCCGGCATCGCGGCGCTGGTGATCTCCATCGTGATCGCCGTCGCCGGCTTCGGCATGCCGGTCGGCCAGACGCTGGACGCGGGCCTCTTCGGTATCGCGAACAGCGTGCTGCTGGTCCTGTGGATCACGTTCAACGCGATCTGGGTCTACAACCTGACCGTGCACAGCGGGCACTTCGAGGTGCTGCGCAGGGCGTTCAGCTCGGTCAGCGACGATCCGCGCGTGCAGGCCATCGTGATCGCCTTCTCCTTCGGCGCGCTGCTCGAGGCGCTCGCCGGCGGCGGCAGCCCGGTGGCCATCTGCTCGGTGATGCTGATCGCGCTCGGCGTCAATCCGCTCAAGGCGGCCGCGCTGACGCTGGTCGCCGACACCGCGCCCGTCGCGTTCGGCGGCCTCGGCAACCCCATCACCGCGCTCGGGCCGATCAGCGGCCTGCCGGTCGACCAGTTCGGCGCGATGGCCGGGCGGCAGGTGTGCTTCCTGGCCGCGATCGTGCCGTTCGTGCTGCTGTACATCTGCGACGGGCGCAAGGGCGTCAAGGAAGCATGGCCGGCCGCGCTCGTCGCGGGCGTGAGCTTCGGCCTCACCCAGTTCCTGGTGTCCAGCTACCTCTCGTACCAGCTGTGCGACATCCTGGCCGCGATCGTCTCGGCCGGCGCCGTGCTGCTGCTGGTCCGGGTCTGGCAGCCGGCGACCGCGACCGTGACCACCGGCCGGGGTGGCGGCGGTGGCGGCGGTGGCGTCGCGACGGTGACCGGCGGTGAGGAGGTCCGGGACAGCCGGGCGGACGTGATCAAGGCCTTCACCCCGTACGCGATCATCGTGGTGGTCTTCTCGCTGGCCCAGATCGCGCCGATCAAGAAGGCGCTCAACGCGATCGTGTGGAAGTTCGCCTGGCCGGGCCTGAGCGTCCAGAACGCCGCCGGCAAGAAGGTGGACACCAGCTACACGCTCAACTTCTTCGGCGCCACCGGCACCCTGCTGCTCGTCTCCGGCCTGCTGTCGCTGATCGTGCTGAAGATCGGCATCGGCACCGCGGTGAAGATCTACGGGCGGACCGTGCGGCAGTTCGGCTGGGCGATCATCGCCATCCTCGCCGTGTTCGCGCTGTCGTACGTGATGAACCTGTCCGGGCAGATCACCACGCTCGGCTCGTGGCTGGCCGGCACCGGCGCGTTCTTCGCGTTCCTCTCGCCCGTCGTCGGCTGGTTCGGCGTCACCATCACCGGCACCGACGTCGGCTCCAACACCCTGCTCGGCGGCTCCCAGTTCGCCGCCGCGCACCAGCTGGGCGCGTCGCCGATCCTGTTCGGCGCCGCCAACAGTTCCGGCGGCGTCATGGCCAAGATGATCTCGCCGCAGAACCTCGCCATCGGGACCGCCGCGGTCGGCCTGGTGGGCAAGGAGGGCGAACTGTTCCGCCGCGTCTTCGGCTGGAGCATCGGCCTGCTGCTGGTCCTGTGCGTGCTCGTCTACCTGCAGTCCACCCCCGTGCTCGGATGGATGGTGCCCTGATGACCCTGTCACGTCGGACCCTGATCGCCGGCGCCGCAGTCGCCGCTGGAGGAGCCTTGGTAGCCAACCCCGCCGCTTCCGCCGCCGACGCCTCGTCCAACGGGATCGGCAATCTGCGCAAGGCCATGGACTACGCCGTGGCCAAGCTGCGGGCGGTCGCGCCCACAGTGACGGCGTTCCCGACCGGGACCAAGTTCGAGAAGTACACCTACGCCGCGGACGGCGGCTGGGTCGGCGGCTTCTGGCCCGGTCAGCTGTGGATGGCCTACCTCTACACCAACGACGACTTCTTCCGGCAGCTGGCGGAGTCGTGGGCGTTGAAGCTGGCGCCCAGGGAAACCAAGAACACCGACCACGACCTGGGCTTCCTGTTCACGCCGTCGTGGGTCACCGCGTACCGGCTGACCGGCGACACGTCCTGGCGGGACGGCGCGCTGGTCGCGGCCGGCGAGCTGATCAAGCGCTTCAACGAGAAGGGCCAGTTCATCCGGGCCTGGGGCGCGCTGGGCACGCCCGACAACGCCGGCCGGATGATCATCGACACGATGATGAACCTGGACCTGCTGTGCTGGGCCACCAAGGTCACCGGCGACAGCAAGTACCAGGACATCGCCGTCGCGCACGCGACCACCGCGCAGAAGTACATGGTGCGGCCGGACAACACCACCTGCCACGTGTTCGACTTCAACCCCGACACCGGCGCGGCGATCGGGCAGAACACCGTGCAGGGCTACAGCGCCACGTCGTGCTGGTCACGCGGGCAGTCGTGGGCGGTGTACGGCTTCGCGCGGATGTACCTCCGCACCGGCAACCGGGCGTTCCTCGACACCTCACGTCGGTTGGCGGACTGGACCATCCAGCACATCACCGACGACTACATCCCGGTGTGGGACTACCGGTCGCCGCTGGCGCCGTACGACGTCAAGGACTCGTCCGCGGCGACGGTCAACGCCGCCGGCATGCTCGACCTGGCCAAGCTCACCGGCAACCCGCGCTACGAAGCCGCCGCGCTGCGGTTCCTCGACGCGCTCGGCCGGACGTGTCTCACCACCAAGTCCGCACGGGCGGACGCCATTCTGTCGCGCGGCACCCGGAACCGGCCCGCCGAGGACGGCGTCGAGATCGGCCTGCCGTACGCGGACTACTACATGATGGAGGCGATCCTGCGCGTGCTGCGGCCCGACCGGGCCAAGCTCGCGCTGGACATCTGAGGTAGGTCACCCGTTGTCGCGGCGCCGCCTGCGGTAAGGCAGCGCCGCGACAACGACCACCCCGGTCAGCAGCAACGCGGTGCCCGTCCAGAACAGCGGGATCGTCGCGTACGCGGCGGTCGTGTAGGCCAGCGGCGGCGCACCCTGCGGGGCCGGGTTCGTCGTCGGGGCGCCCGGCGTCGTCGAGCCGCACACCACGCCGCCCGTCGGCGCCACCGCCCGGGCCACCTGCTCGCCCAGCGTCACCTGCGCCAGCGCCGACGGCAGGTTCGGCAGGCCCAGCGCGTCCGTCGGCAACACCTGCAGGTCCAGCAGCCGGGCCGTCGCGCCCAGCTGGAAACCGTCGAACGGCTGGCCCTTGATCGCCTGCGTCTTCTGGTCCAGCTCGGCGATCTGCAGCCGCAGCACGCCGATGTCGATCTTCTTCAGGTCGGCGGGCAGCGCGCTGCCGTTGGGCAGCAGACCGCCGATGATCGGCAGCTTGCCCAGCTGGTCCGCGCCCGGCAGCGGGACGCCGATCGGCACGTCCAGCTTCGGGTTCGCGGCGTCCAGCGTGCCCAGCGTCTTGCCGCCCTGCACCACCTGCAGCACCGGAGCCGTGTAGTTCACCGACGACGTCTTCGGGTCACCGGTCGAGGTCACCTGCAGCGTGGGCTGGCTGACCACGTTCACGTCCAGCTCCATCGGCGTGCCCGCCAGGATCTTCAGGCCGGCCACCTGCATCGTGGACGTCGACTGCACCGCCTTGTTCGGCGAGCCCGGGATGTCCACCAGCTTCACCACGGACCGGGAGCTCAGCGTGTTCGGCAGGCTCACCAGCGAGCCCTTGCCGTCGGACGTCTGCTTGCCCGACAACAGGCCGCCCAGCTGGCTCAGCGGGGCCGTCATCGTCTTCAGCGAGTCCACCACCTGCGTCGCCGTGCCCGCGTCCAGCTTCGCGCTCGGGTTGATCAGGCCCGTGAGGTCCGTCACCTTCGGCAGGTTCGGAATCGCGTTCAGGACGGACAGATCCGCCAGCGACGTCTGCGCGTCCGCGATCGTGTCCACGCACGGGCCCGTCGTCTCACTCCAGCGCGCGTGCACGCTGCCGTTCAGCAGGCCCACCTTCACCAGCGAATCCAACGGCGTCGACGGCGGGTTCAGGCCACCCGTCGTCGCCTGCGGGTTGTCCGGCAGCGCCGTCTGCGACAGCGCCCCCGGCGTCTGCGGCGCGTTGCCCGCGATCGCGAACCCCAGCGGCGACGCCTGCGCGATCGCCCGCTCGTACGACAGGTACGCCTCCGAGTTCGCCTGGGCGCTCGACAGCCCGAACCCCGCCTCCGCCGCCGGCTGCTTCGGCAGCTCGTCCTGCAGGTTCGGCAGGATCGTCGACGTCGGCACCGAGTTCGGCAGGAGTCGCACCACCGCCAGCCCCCCGCCCGCGTCCCCCACCGCGTGCCCCAGCGGCTGCGGCCCGTTCGCCGCCGACGCCGGCGGCTGGTTCGGATCCGCCGGTCCCGGCACCGGCGTCGTCGTCGGCACCCCGAACGCCGGGCCCGTGCCCACCGCCAGCATGGCGATGGCGGCCGGCAGTGCCAGGGCGAGCGGCGGGCGACCACGCATCTGCTGCTTCCTCCTCAGTGACCGGCGCCTGAGACCGGCGTCACGTAGGGGCTAACGACATACGTAACCGCAGGTGACGCCCCCGTCGTTAGCGCGAACGAGCGAACCCACCCGGATGAGACCCCCGTCACCCCGCCCATCCCACAACCCCGGCGCGAGCCACGTCCCCCGCCCGCTATAGTGGTCACGCACCACGCCGCCTTAGCTCAGTCGGCCAGAGCAGCTCACTCGTAATGAGCAGGTCGTCGGTTCGATTCCGACAGGCGGCTCCAGACATGGAGGGCGAGTGCTCGCACAGAGCGCTCGCCTTTTGTCTTTCGCGGAGCTTGTGGGGCTCGCCCCACACCCCAAGGCAGGAGGGGCTTCGCCCCCTGCACCCCCTTCGGGCTCGGCTCCGCCATCGCCCCCGGGGTGGGCTCGCTGCGCGTCGCCCTTGGATCAGTGCTCGGTCGCGTCGCCGCCTGAGTCGGGCTCGGTGTGTGTCGCCCGCTGTTGGGTGTTGTCAGTGCGCTCGGTTGTCTGCTCGGGCTCGCTTTGCCCCTCGGCCAACTCGGGTCGCGTTGCTCGGATGGGGCTCGAGTCGGCCTGGCCTGCGCCTTCTCCACCTCGTTGCTCGCCTCGACCGCACCCTCGCCTGTTACAGGAAATGGAAGGATTCACTCGAAGGGAAGCGGAGGGGCAAGGGTGTGGTCCGAATGGGGGTTGATCCGGGTAACGAATAGTCGCGGGGTGGCGACCATTAGGGCGCGCTTGTGTGGCGAGTGAAAGCCCGGTGGAGATCCTTATGGCGGGGTACTACGAGCACATCGGTTTGGGTGAAGAACCCAGGCGGTGGTCGACCAATGCCAAGGTCTTTGCCGGTGCGATGGCGGGGCTGGGAATTGTTTTTGCGGTGCTGTTGCTTCTGGGGCCGGGGCGGGTGCCGAGTAGTACGAAGATGGTGTGGATCGCGGAGAAGACGACGAGGGTGTCGGCGGCGATGCCGGCGTCGGTTCGAGTACGGGCACAGGAAATCGGGGTCTCGGGCGGCGGGGAATTGGCCACCTGGGTCGTGGGTGAGCGGGCGCGTTTGGTGGACACCGAAGACCTGAAGCTTACGGTGGAAGGGGAGCAGGTCACCGACAAGGACAAGGTCGAAAAGGCGCTTAGACCACGGCTCGACAAAGCGGTGGCGAAAGTGGGCGAAACGGCGGTGGAAGAGCAGGGGTTCGCGCTGTTCGCGGCGCTGCAGGCGGCGGCGGACGAGGAACGAGCGGCCGGCGGACCGGTGGAGGTGTGGCTGTCCACGACGGTGTTCGCGGGATCGGTGGACCCGCTGACTATCAGCATGCTGACTGGGACAGATCCCAAACAGGCCGTGGACGAGCTGATGAAGGGCTCGCTGGGCCGCCTGGACCTGGATGGGGTGCGCCTGCACCCGGTGCTGATGACGCCGGTCGGCGACGGCCAGCGGGCGTTGAGCCCGGCTTCTGAGGCATGGCGCGCGGTCTTCATCACCGATTTGGCCGAACGCATGCACGCCACGGTGAGCGAACCGGTGCACGACAACACGATCAAGGCCGCCTGGCCGCACTCCGCGTCAGTCCCGGTAATCGAGGGAGTCAAGCCGCCGCCACCGCCGCCAACCGGGGACTTGCGCATCGACAACGCGGCGTTCAAGCCCAATATCGCGGAACTGGCCGACCCGCCAGCGGCCGAGCAGGTAGTGAACACGGTAGCGGCGGCATACCGGCAGAGCCTCGGCCGGTATCGGATCGAAGTCACGGGATATTGCGCACGCTTCGGTGATGCCGCCGGAGCGAACCAGACCTCGTCCGACCGTGCTAATGCTATTGCGGCGATGCTGCGGGACCGGGGCGTGCCTGACGCGGATATCAGTGCGCGGGGAGTTGGCTTTCAAGACCGCGCCGATCCCGAACAGGACCCGTACTCGGCGGCGCAGCGTGTGGTCGTGCTCCGGCTTGTCAAAAAACCCTGACGCTGGATGGAGAGCCCCGTGGCAACTGAACCAGAAATCACCCTCGACCCCTATCCCGGCCTGCCGCCGGGCGCCTTCTTCGCGGAACACCTGCCGCCGGTGGCGATCGCCACGAAGGGTGGTATCGACGACGGCGTCTGGTCGGCGGCGGTCAATCTGTATCTCACGGTGATCGACCCGACCACCGGCAAGCCGTACCACGGCCACGCGCTCGAGGACGTGGCGCGCGGCGGCGTCGGGGTGGCGGCGGTGACGTGTCAGGGCCTGGCGACGAAGTACTCGGCCAACTCCGACGAGCAGGCGACCAACCGCGAGCTGGCGGTGGCCAAGCACCTGGCCGAGGCCGTCGAGCACAGCCAGATCGCCGACGGCGTGCTCAACGAGCCGCTGACCGGGCCGGACGGCGGGGTCCTCGACGGGCTGCAGTTGCAGCAACTGCACCGCGAGGACGAGGAGTTGGCCCGGCAGCGGGTCCAGGAGGGGGACTCCCGGCACACCGAGCGCCCATGGCCGGGCAGTTGGCGGGTTCTCGCGACGATGCTGCTCGGTGGACTGGACCTGGTCCTGCTGTGGAAGCCCCTGCTGAATCTCAGCTTCGAGGCGAGCTCGGGCAGCGTGTTCCGGTGGCTCATCGCGGCGGCCGCGACCGGGTTGCAGGTCTTCGGCATCGAGTGGTCGGCCCGGACCTTCGTGAAGGCCGAGCGGGTGTGCGTCGACCGCCGCGCCGCGGCCGGCGACTACAACCGCATGCTGCGCACGAAGCCGGCCGCCAGATCAGCGCCGAGCGCCCCGCAGATCGCCGAGGCCGAGCAGCACCTGGCCCATGCCTACTGGTTGCTCGTGCTGGTCGCCACCTTCGTCGCGATGATCGGTGGCGTCCGGATCGCCGTGCTGGCCCGGCTCGCCGATTTCGTGAGCCTTCAGGCGGTCCTGTACGGGGCGCCGATCGGGCTGATCTTGGGCCTCGCGGTGGTGCTGATGGCCCGCATGTACTGCCGGGGCAACCTGCTTGGCTACCGGCTTGCCAAGGAGCGCAAGGCTTTGGCGGTGCTCACCAACCGCCACCGGTACGCCATCGGCGTGGTCTCCGCGGCGCGCCAACGGGCGATCACGGCGCTCAACGACGCCCGTACCCACAGCGAACACGCGGAGGGCCTGCGGGAGAAGACGTTGAACGACTTCCGTGCCGCGGTGCAGCTCGGCTGGTCCTGGCTGGGACTGCCCGAGGCGGACCTCGATCTGGTCGAATTCGGCACCAGGGCAACGCCGCCGTCCCCCGTCCAGAACAACCGCGCCGACCTGGCTGACCGGCTCGACAAGGTCAACGACTGGCTGGCCAAGCGGCCGAGCGTCGTCAACGGGACGCCACCGAGCCCGACGCCTGGAGCCCCGCAACTCATGGCGGCCCCGCATGTCCCGCTGGACCAACCCGGAGGCGGTCGGGCGATGGTCATCTCCAAGAGAGGCGTCGACCTGCCGACGTCGTCGGCGCCGCCGTACTTGCTGATGCTCGCCGGCGCCGCGGCCGTCGTGCTGGCGACGGTTGTCACTGCCTTTGTCACTCCCAATCCCAATTCCGACAGTTCGGGCAGTGCGCTTCCGGGGGTGCATCACGTGCTCGGCTACCCGCCGCGGGAGCTGTGACGGGCGATTTTCGCGGGTGGAGTTGTCGGGGTCATGGCCGGCCGGCTATGGCCCCGAACAGCTGTTTGTTGTTGAAAACGCAAATGTCAACCCTTGGTCAACGCCGACGCTGCTGCGCCGAACGGTCGAGGGCGCAGCAGTGGGGGGAACATGAAAGAGGTTCCCCGTAACTGGTCCTTTGTGGACGTTGATGCGGGATGGCCTGGGAGTATCGACTAAAAATTCGCTAAGCCATGATCAATTTGCTGAACCCGCGCTAATTGGTGAATCATGTCACCCGTTCGGGTGGTACCGTGCTTGGTCGTTGGGGCAATGGGGTTGCGGGGTTTACCTGCCAGCTCCTCCCGGTACTGAAGGCTGCCCGAAAAATACTCGACGGTAACGAGAATGGTCCGGCGGTTCCGTGTCGAACTCGGCCGGCTCGCTGCTGTATGCCCGGAAAGTTGGTCGAGGCCAATGGGGAACGGACAGGAGTTTCGCGCGGGTGTATGGCCGCGCGCCACCCTGCTCGGCCGGCTGCCGGCCAAGGTCGTGGACCAGGTGCTGACCGCCGGTGTCGAGCGGAAACTGTGCTCGGGACGGCCGTTGATCAGAGAGGGCGAGCTGGAGGGATACGCGTTTGTCCTGGTCCGCGGCATTGTGAAGGTGACGGCGGCGACGGAGACCGGTGAGGCGCTGCTGGCCATCAGGGTCGGCGGCGATCTGGTCGGCGAAATGGGCGTTCTGGAGAAAGCCCCGCGCTCGGCCACGGTGACCGCGTGCACCCCGGTGTGGACCCGAGTGGTGCACCGCAATGAGTTCCTCGACCTCATGCGGCGAAGTCCCGACTTCAGTGTCGAGGTCGCAGCGATGATCAGCTGGCGGCTGCGCTGGGCGAACAGGAGGCGGCTCGAATTCGCAGGTCAGCCCGCGCGGGTCAGGGTTTGTCGGGTGCTCGACGAAATCGTCGACACGTACGGGGCGCGGCACGGCTCGACCTGGAGCCTCGGCGTCCCGCTCACGCAGGCCGAAATCGCCTCCCTCGCCGGAATCGCGTTGCGCACCGCCGAGAAGGAACTGGGCCAGCTCGAACAGGACGGCGTGGTGGTCCGGCGGTACCGGGCAACCGAGGTCGCCGACCGGGACGCGCTCCGCCTTATCGCGAATGGCGGCACAAACCCGCACTGATGCGGGGTCACGTGACCGTCGTGGTCCGACGATTCCTCAGTACGTCCCCCGAATGCGAAAGGTTCACGCCAATGACCCCCGCCGCTACCGTCCTGAGGCGACTCTGCGTCGCCGTGGATGCCACCGGCTACGGCAGCAAAACCGACATCGGTCAGCTCGCCGCGCAGCGCCACCTGGTCGAGTTCCTCGACGATGCCGGGCAGTCGGCCGGGCTGCGGCGCGCGGAGTGGGCGCGCCAGCCCGGCGGCGACGGCGAGTTCGCCATCCTGCCGGCCGACGAGCCGGAGGCCGCCGTCATCGACACGTTCATTCCGGCGCTGAACGCATGCCTGCGCCGGCACAACACGATGATGCTGCCCGAGGCGCGGCTGCGGCTGCGGGTGGCGATCCACTTCGGCCGCCTCGTTCCCGGCGCCAACGGCTGGGCCGGTCCGGCGCCGGTGCAGGTGGCGCGGCTGCTCAACGCGCGACCGCTACGCGATGCGCTGGTCGACATCCCCGATGCCGCCATCGCGGTGCTGCTGTCGGACCAGGTGTTCACCGACACCGTCGCCCAGCACCACACCACCGTGCCGGCTACGAGCTTCCGCAAGGTGGAGGTGCTGGAGAAGGAATTCCGCGCAGACGCTTGGCTCTGGGTACCCGGTCACGACCCACGGTCGGCCGTGACGCCCCCGCCGACCGGTTCCGACACGCCCCCGGCCGGTCCGGCGCCGTCGGTACAGACGACCGTCCACGGTGGAGTCACCGGCACCGACATCGTCTTCGGCATCAGGAACTGAGGGCCGCCGGCAATGACAACCCAGCTGTCCGAGGACGAGCAGCCGACCGACGGGGCCGAGGCTCCGACCGCCGACGAGTCGCCGGCCGAACCACCCCCTCCTGCCGAGCACGACGACCTTGAGGGCATTCGCACCGCGCAGACCGTATACACGAAGATCACCGGCAACGTGCACGCCGACAAGGTGGTCTTCGGCGTCACCGACGGCGCCGAGTCTTCCCGCCGCGCCACCGGGCCGATCGGCGACGCCGAGGTGCGGGCCGCGCTGCGGTGGTTCGTCGCCGTGGACGGTCTCGACCAGGCGTGGGAATCCCTGCTGCGGCATCACTGCGTGGTGCTGCACGGCCCTGAGGGGATCGGCAAGCGGACGGCCGCGCTGAAGTTGCTCGCGGACCTGCGCGATGCCGGCCTGGTCGGCGCGGACATGACCAGCGTGTCCCCGGCGACCTCGCTCCAGCAGTTGACCAGGCTCGCCTTCACGGCGCGTGGCGGCTACCTGGTCCGGGACCACGTGCTTGACGGCTCGCAGGCTCAGGTCCGGGCCTACGACGCCCGGCTGCTGGTGGACAAGCTCAAGCAGGTCAACGGTTATCTGGTCATCACAACCACGGAGACGGCGATGGGGCCGCGTAGTCTCCCCGAACTCGCCGTCACGGTGCGGCCGCCGTCACCGGTGGCTGTCCTCGACGGCTGCCTGGAGTCCGCGGCGCTGAACGACGATGTCCGTGCGCAGGCACGGGAACACGTGTCGCGACTGCGCTCGCCTCGGGACGTGGTGCAGCTGGCCGACCGGCTGCGGCAGGACCCGTCGCAGGCGTTCGAGGCGCTGCGATCGACGGCGCGCCGACAACTCGAGGACTGGACGAGCGGCCAGCTGACCAAAAAGGACGTCTTCACCGTCGTCACGCTCGCGCTGGTCGGCGCCCAGCCGGAGCCGGTGCTCGACGTGCTGGTCGCGATGCTGCTGGAGCAGACCCGGGTCGCGGTGGCCGATCGGGAGCAGGCGCCCCACACGGACCCGCACACCGAGGTCATGGTGCAGCGCAACCGTGATCACCACCTGTACACGGTGGCGCCGGCCGAGTCCGGATACGGCAGGCGGCTGCGCTTCCGGTCGCCGGAACTGCGGGACCTCACGCTGGCGGAGTTGCACGAGCGCTTCGCCTACGAGCTGTGGGAGCCGGTGCGCCGGTTCTTCGGCGGGCTGGTCGAGCTGGGGCTCGGCCCTGAGGTCACCGGCGAGTTGGCGTTCGGGCTGGCGCGGCTGGCCCGCTGCGACTTCGGTGATGTCTACGGGTCCTTTCTCGACCGCTGGGCCGGTGGTGTCGCCCTCGAACGCTCCACCGCGGCGATGGCGCTGTGGTTCATGAGCGACGACGACCGGATCGCCTCCCTGGCGTTGCGGACCGCGATGAACTGGGGCGAGAACCGGGGCCTCAACCGGGCGATCACCTCGGCCGTCGCCCTCGGTGGCCCGCTGGGGTTGCGCTTTCCCGGTGAATCCATGAGACGGCTGTGTTTCCTCGCCCTGCGTGCCCAACGGATCGGCGCGGTAGCCCGGATGTCGCTGGCGTTCCTGTTCGCCAACGCCGCCGAGCGCGACACCACCAGCGCGGCGGAGGTGCTCACCATGGTCCGGGACGAACTCGCGAAGGCCGCGGGTCCCGGCGCACGGGTGTCACGGCACACCGGCGCCGCGCCCGCCGTCACGGTCGCTGACCCGCTCATCGACAGCCAGTCCGATGACGATGCCAGCGGCGACGAGCGCTACGAGCGTGGTTGGACGATCCGGGTCGCCCGCGCGGCCAGGCACATGGTCGTTGCCGTGCTCGGCGCACCACAGCTGAGCTCGGACGACCCCGTCTCCGCGTTGGTGCTGCGCACCCAGCCGGCCAACGTCGAGGTGCTGGGCGAGCTCTGGGCGGACGTGTTGTGCAGCGCGCCGCACCGGGCCGGCGCCATCGACGCCCTGCGGCGGACGCTGCGCGCGCTGGAGCACGACAGCGCGGCCGCCCCGGTCGTAGCCCGACTGGGCGCGGCCATCCGGGCCGAGATGCCGGAGCCGCACCGCCGGCTCCGGATCCCCGAACTGAAGCGCGCGATGACCGACGGCCGGGTCCGGCCGCAGGTGCCGCGGGTGCTGGTCACCACCCTCCTGGCCGCCATCGGCGGCGACACAACCGAATCGAGGAGCTAGACCCATGGAGACAAGGCGCTACCCGGTCATTCAGGAGCAGCGGCTGGACCGGGCGCAACGGCGTCTGCTCGGCCGGCAGCGCACGGAGACCGAGCTCCCGCGGGCCGAACCCGGCACGGTTCTCGTGTTCGAGGTCGAGTCCGGGTACGTCGCGTTCACCGAGCGCCGCCACCTGACCGGCCGCGAGGACCTGGTGGTGAACGCCGTGTCGGTGAGCGTGGTCGACGTCCGGCCCCGGTCGGTGTCGGTGCGGCTGACCATCCCGTCGCGCAGCGCCGCGGACGAGTTCACCGTGGTGGTCGACTTCAACTGCTGCGTCGAGGACCCACAGGCAGTCGCCGCCGCCGGGTGGACGGACCTGGCCGAGCCGCTGCACACCTATCTGTCCCAGGACGCGGCGCTCCGACAGCTCGGGGCCGGCCACCGCGTCGAGGAGATCAATGAGGTGCGTGAGGACGTCGACGCCCGGGTGCGGGCCTACTGCACCCTGCGCGCGCCGCGGTTGTCGGGCATGTCGGTCAAGCTGGCCGGCGTCGACGTGCTCACGCCGGAGGACCTGAGCCAGCACGCCCGCACCATGCGCGACACCGAGTGGCGGCATGCGCAGCAGGGGCTGGAGAACGACTTCGAGGACCGGGACGCGACCAGGCTGCAGGGCTACTTCGAACGCGGCGCCCAGGCGGTGTCGGCGCTGGCCGCCAGGCGCGGGCAGCTCAACCTCGCCGAGGCTGCGGAGCGCGAGTACCAGCAGTTGGAACGCAAGCGGGCCGACCTGCTCCGGCTGTTCGAGTCGCTGCCGGAGGCCTATCGGGACACCGTCGCCATCGACGCCGACCGGATCATCAACTCGGTCTTCGACGAGATCGTCGGCCCGAACCCGACCGCGCTCGGGGGTGACCGCGCTCCGGACAGCATCGAGGGCGGCGCCGAACGGGGTGGGCCGCGTGCGTAGGTTCCCCAAGGCGGCCGACCTCGTCACCGGCCTACCCGTGCTCGGCCGCCGGTTCGGTCGCGCCGCGCGGTCGCTGACCGGTGCGGACGAGCAGCTACTCGACCTGGTGCCGACCGAGCGACCCAAATACACCGCGCTCGGTGGTGTCGTGTTCGGCACGGCAACCATCGCCGCGCTGTCGATGACCATGGCGCTGAGCGAGGTCGTCGGCGGCTTCCAGCTGTCGCTGCTGGCCTTCGGCCTGGTCTGGGGCGCGTTTGTGCTCAACCTGGACCGGTGGCTGGTGACGAGTTCGGTCGGCACGCGCTGGCACCGACGCGTCACCGTGCTGCTGCCGCGGTTGGTGCTGGCGTTCTTCTTCGGCGTTGTCATCGCGGAACCGTTGGTGCTGCGCGTCTTCGAGCCCGCCATCGAGCAGTACATCAACGACCAGCGGCAGCAGGATGCGCGGAACTTGACCAGCCTGCTGCTGCGGTGCAACCCGGATCCGACCGCCGACGCCCAGACCCGGCAGGCCGCCCAGGGCGCGGACTGTGCGCACCACCAGCTCGACCTGCAGGCCGCGCCGGCGGCCATGGCGCAGGAACTCGCCGGCTACCAGAACCAGGCCGACCAGCTGCGCCAGGACATCGACGCCACGAACAAGGAACAGTCCGCCCGGGACGAGTTGGCACGCAACGAGTGCGCGGGCACGCCGGGGCCCGGTACGACCGGCAAGGCCGGTCGCGGACGCGAGTGCATCGAGCGGGAGAAGGAAGCGAACGACTACCGCTCGACCCACCCGACCGCCGACAAGCAGGCGACTCTCGCCGGGCTGAACGACAAGATCACCAAGCTGCGCGCCACATTGGACACCAGCCAGCGCACCTACCAGGCGGCACGGGACGCCGCCGTGCGCCAGCAGGTCGACGAGCTGGTCGCGCACCAGGGGCCGATCGGCCTGCTGGAGCGGTTCCGCGCGCTGGACGAGCTGACCTCGGCGAACCTTTTCCTGACGACCGCGACCTGGTTCATCCGCCTGTTCTTCATCGGCGTGGACTGCCTGCCGGTGCTGGTGAAGCTGTTCGGCGGCGTCACCACGTACGAGGAGTTGGTGGACATGCAGACCGTCAGCGCGAAGCGGGTGTTCGAACAGAAGGTGCGCACGCGTGAGACGGCGGAGACGAGCCGCCTGCGCGGCGACCAGATCGAAGCCGAGCACGAGTTCCAGAAGCGGCGGGCCACCGCGGAGCAGAACCTGCGGCTGCACGAGGCAGAGCTGGACCTAGCCGTGGACCAGCACGTCGACGCGGCCGCCGCCAAGCTCCGCCAGCAGCGCGGCCGCCGCCAGTCGCCGCCGACCATCTGGGACGCGCCGACGGTGCGCCAGCGCGTCGAGGACACTATGCCCATTGCCCGGCGGCCGGTCTGACGGTCACGCCCCGAGCCGGCACCAGCCCGGGGCGTGAACAACACGATGAGGGGATTGCTCCGACCGTGTGGTGGGCCGGTGTACGTGGATTACGACCCGGTGGCGGTGGCGGCCGGGGGAGGTGTGGCTGCCGGACTGGCGACCGGACGAGGAGCCGAGGGATTCGGCCCGGACGATGATGTACGGGGCGATGGGTCGCAAGGCCTAGGCTGAGCCGGGGAGCGCGGCAATCGATTGCAAAGCGCTGGTCCGAGCGTGACGGGGCGTCTCATTTGAGGGTCACTCGTTAGTGTCGTGCCGTTCGGGATTTGTGGAATTTCCGGCGCACGTGCATCTGCGCGTCGTGCTTGAGTCACTCGATAGTGTGAACCGAAGCGTTTCGATGATCACGGTAGCCGATATCGGGGCGCCGCTCGTCGCCCGTGAGTGACCGGTCGTCGATGATCGGGCGGTCCGGCCTCGGCTGATCGTGTCAGCGGGCGGTGACGGGAGCATGATTTCCGCACCAAAAAAGCCGCGGTCCTGTGGCAGCAGGAACCGCGGCGCAGCCCTTCCCCTGTCGTCGCCCGAGAGAGGACCGACTTTGAGTGTAGAACCGCCACCGCAGCGTGACGGGTCACACGACCGAGTGCAGATCATCGTGCACGCGTTCCCGGACCGCACCCGGTCGGCGAACCGGCCGCCGAGCTGCCCGCAGCAGCCGGCGACCTCGGGCCGCGGCCGCGGCGGCGCGCACCGTCGGGCCAGCTCGGGCCTGCTGCCCACGCTGGTCCGCCGGGTTTTCGCGGGCTGGCTGCCGCCGGCCTGACGGCGAAGAAATTGACGAAGTCAAAAAAGGGGCGTCCACCGGAGAGCGCATTCCGCTGGACGCCCCTTGGTGTGTTCGAGTGATTCCCGAACCGCCACTCCGGTGACTTCCGGCCCTCCGCCGCTGCGACTTCCCGCCCTCCACTCTAATGGCCGAGTTTCGTATCAGTCGGCCATACCGATGCTCCTGTCAGCGGTACCCGCCGGCTTACGGCGGGCCTAGAAGGGGACATCGCCATGACCAGTCCGACACCGAGGAGCGTGGCCCGCTACGGATGGGTTCCTGACCTTCCCGACGCCAGGGACCACATGTACGCCGCGCCTCGCGCCGCCGTCGCCAACCTGCCCGCCAGCGTCGACCTGAAGGCCGGCCTGCCCGAGTGCTACGACCAGGGCCAGATCGGCAGCTGCACCGCGAACGCCATCGCGGGCGCATTCGAGTTCTCGCTGCGCAAGCAGGCCCTCGCCGATTTCATGCCGTCACGCCTGTTCATCTACTACAACGAGCGGGCGATGGAAGGAAACATCGGCACCGATTCCGGGGCCATGATCCGCGACGGCATGAAGAGCGTCGCCAAGCAGGGCGTCTGCCCGGAGACCGAGTGGCCGTACGAGGCCATCCCGGCCGACGCGAACGGCCACTTCCCGCCGGGCTCGCGGGAGGCCACCAGGCCGTCCGACGCCTGCTACCAGGACGCTCTGAAGAACCGGGTGACGACCTACCAGCGTGTGACGACGACGCTGGACCAGCTGCGCGGCTGCCTGGCCGCGGGCTACCCGTTCGTCTTCGGCTTCAGCGTGTACGAGAGCTTCGAGAGCCAGCAGGTCGCGGACACCGGCGTGGTGCCGATGCCGGCCCCGTCGGAGCAGCTGCTGGGCGGCCACGCGGTGCTGGCCGTCGGCTACGACGACGCCAGCAAGCGCTTCCTGGTCCGCAACTCGTGGGGCACCGGCTGGGGCCAGAACGGCCACTTCACGATGCCGTACGCGTACCTGACCGAGCGCAGCCTGTCCTCGGACTTCTGGACCATCCGCGTCGTGACCTGAACCGGCACACGCCAGACGGCCCGGCCTTTCCAGGCCGGGCCGTTCCGCTTTGCGAGCACTCACTTCTCGCCGGCGGCGGCGTTGACCATCCGGGCCACCGGGACCAGCCAGCGCCGCTGCACGACCGAGCAACCGATGATCATCGCGAACAGCGGCAGGTTGGTCGCCCACACCGCGGTGTCGAACGGCAGCGTGAACACGATCAGCAGCCGCAGTGCCACCTCGAGCACGAAACCGATGCCCCACACCAGGTTCGCCCGCGTCAGCAGCCCGCGGAACTCGGCCGAGTTCGCCGCGAGGTCGTCCCAGGCGCGGATCTTCGCGGTGGTATCGGCGATGAACGGCTTGAACGCCTTGGTCATCACCGGCTGGTTGCGCAGCGCCATCACGGACACGTAGATGCCCAGCACCCCGGTGCCCAGGCCGTCCTTGGCCAGCATGAAGGTCGGCGACCCGGTCAGCAGCGTGATCGGGATGCTGACCACGGTCAGGACCAGAATCGCGAGCGCGAACTGGTCGGGTTTACCGGCCCGCACCGTCGTCCAGATCGTGCGCGCGGCCGGCACCAGGCCGCTCACGATCAGCGCGGTGATGGTGTCCACGCCGAACGCGTTCTTGAGCAGGTAGTAGCTGCCGAGCGGCAGGCCGATGTCGAGGATGAGCGGCAGCAGCCGGCTCAGCGGGCTCTGCGCCTTGTCGTTCGACCCGATGGTCTGCTGGGCTGCGATCTGCTGCGTCGTCGTCATGGCTGAAACGCTACGAACGCCGGCCTTCCCGCACGGGTGCCGAACAATCGAGGTCTGCCATGACAGTTGTCACGACCGGTTCGGGCGCAGGGTCCACAGCACCGTGAGCTCGGTGGTGGTCAGCCCGTCGGCGTTGCTGATGGTCACGTGCACGGGGAACTCCGGGCGCTGGCCGGCGTCCAGCTCGGCGACGACCTCGGCGGCGTCGCGACCGAGCACGGCTTCGGCGCGCAGCGGGCCGAGCGCCACCTTGCGGTAGCCGATCTCGGCACTGACCACCAGCGGGGTGGCGCGGCTGAGCTGGTCGGCGAACGCGGTCAGCAGCAGCGCTCCGGACGCGGTCTCGCCGACGCCGAAAATCATGGCCGCGTGCAAGCCACCGACGTGGTTGTGTTGACGGGCGTCGTCGGCGATGGTCGCGACGACCTTGTCCGGTCCGATGTGCTCGAACTCGACGCCGTTGCTGCCGACCCACGGCACGGCCCGCTTCATGCCCTCGCCGATGAGTGCGTAGTCAGTGCTCATGGGCCGATGCTACTCGACGGTAACTTAACCCGGTCCCCATGACTCAGCTCACAAGGTATTTCAGTTGCTAAGACATTGGCGCGAGATGCATGCTTGTACTCGGCAACTACTTGGATGACGCAAGCAACAGGGGGAGCCCGTGGTTCCGCTGGGTGAGATCGCGACCGACGACCTGGAGGTGGCCGACGGCATCGGGATGTCGATCGCGCGCCTGCACAGGTTGCTCGCGTGCGTGTCGTCCCAGGGCAGCAAGGCCGGCATGGACCGGCCCACGTTCATGCTGCTGGCCACCCTTGCGAAGCACGGTCCGCGCAGGTCGGGGGCGCTGGCCGAGACGCTGCACTCCGACCCGTCCACGGTCAGCCGCCAGGTGGCGCAGCTGGTCAAGACGGGTCTCGTCGAGCGTCAGGTGGACAAGCAGGACGGGCGGGCGACCGTCCTGGCCGCGACCGAGCGGGGCCTGGCCCTGCTCGCGGACGTGCGCGGTCGGCGCAACGCGCAGATCGCACAAATGATCATGCACTGGCCCGATGGCGACCGGGCGCGGTTCGCCGAGCTCTTCGACCGGTTCATCACCGACTACGAGCGTCATCTGCCGGTGTTCATCGCCGCGCTCGCCGACAAGGCGGGCGTGGGAGGGGAGAAGTAATGTCACAGACCGCTTCAACGGCGGCACCGGGGACCGCCGCCGGCGGTGGGGGGTTCACCCAGCGGCAGATCCTGACCGTGCTGTCGGGTCTTCTGCTGGGAATGCTGCTGTCCGCGTTGGACCAGACGATCGTCTCGTCGGCCATGCGCACCATCGCCGACCAGCTCCACGGCCAGTCGCTGCAAGCCTGGGCCACCACCGCGTACCTGATCACCTCGACCATCGCGACGCCGCTGTACGGCAAGCTCTCCGACATCTACGGCCGCAAGCCGGTCTACCTGGCGTCGATCTCGATCTTCCTGGTCGGCTCCGTGCTGTCCGGCATCTCCACGTCGATGTACGAGCTGGCGGCGTTCCGCGCGCTGCAGGGCGTCGGCGCCGGCGGCCTGATGTCGCTGGCCTTCGCCATCATCGGCGACATGATCCCGGCCCGTGAGCGGGGCAAGTACCAGGGCTACTTCCTGGCCGTGTTCGGCCTGTCCAGCGTGGCCGGCCCGGTGGTCGGCGGCTTCTTCGCCGGCCTGCCGACGCTGCTGGGCGTGGACGGCTGGCGCTGGGTGTTCCTGGTCAACATCCCGATCGGCGTGGTCGCGCTGATCGTGGTCAGCCGGGTGCTGAACCTGCCGCACCGCCGCGTCGACCAGAAGGTCGACTACTGGGGCGCGGTCACGCTGTGCCTCGGCGTCGTGCCGCTGCTGATCGTGGCCGAGCAGGGCCGGGAGTGGGGCTGGGGCTCGCCCGCGTCGCTGGTCACGTTCGTCGTCGCCGCCGTCGGCATCGTGGCGTTCATCCTGGTCGAGCGCCGGCTGGGCGACGCCGCGCTGCTGCCGATGCGACTGTTCCGCAACAGCGTGTTCAGCCTGGCCAACACCCTCAACTTCATCGTCGGCATGGCCATGTTCGGCGGCCTGGTCGCGCTGCCGCTGTACCTGCAGATCGTCAAGGGTGAGTCGCCGACCGCGGCCGGCCTGCTCACGCTGCCGATGATGGCCGGCATCACGATCGCGTCGCTGAGCTCCGGCCAGGTGATCGCCCGGACCGGCCGCTACAAGATGCTGCCGATCATCGGCACCGCCGCGATGGCCGTCGCGCTGTTCCTGTTCAGCGGCCTGACGCCGGACACCAGCCTGGTCGTCGCCGGCCTGGTGATGGCGCTGATGGGCCTCGGCCTCGGCCTGTGCATGCAGACCCTGGTGATGGCGGTGCAGAACGTCGCCGCGCCGCAGGACATGGGCGTGGCCACCGCGTCCACCCAGTTCTTCCGCGGCATCGGCGGCACCGCCGGCACGGCGATCTCGCTGTCCATCCTGTTCAGCGTGGTCGGCGACCGGATCGGGACCGCGTTCTCCAGCGCCCGGACCGACCCGTCGTTCATCGCGGCGACGCAGGACCCGAAGGTGCTGTCCAACCCCGTCGACGCCGGCTTCCTCAAAGGCCTCGCCGGCGGCGGCAGCAACATCGACCTGGAGAACACCTCGTTCATCCAGCTGCTGGACGGCCGGCTGGCGCGGCCGTTGCTGGAGGGCTTCTCGTCCGCGATGGACACGGTGTTCGTGGTCGGCGGCATCACGGCGGCGGTCGCCTTCGTGCTGATCTGGTTCCTCAAGGAGGTGCCGCTGTCGACCAAGTCCGGCCTGCAGCGCGCCGCCGAGAGCGAGAACGCCGACGAGCGCCCGCTGATGCCCGTGATGGACTGAATCGGCCGCAGTGAGAAGGGGGCCTTCCGGATCCGGAAGGCCCCCTTCTTCGTGTGATCAGTGCTTGGCGAAGGGCTCGATGCTGCCGTTCGCGACGGCGTCGCGGTAGCGCTGGTACGAGCGCTCCACCTCGGCCTCGGCCTCGGTGCGGCCGACCCAGGTCGCGCCCTCGACGCTCTTGCCCGGCTCCAGGTCCTTGTACACCTCGAAGAAGTGCTGGATCTCCAGCTTGTGGAACTCGTTGAGGTGGTGGATGTCACGCAGGTGCTCCGACCGCGGGTCGTCGGCCGGCACGCAGAGCAGCTTGTCGTCGCCGCCCTTCTCGTCGGTCATCCGGAACATGCCGATGGTGCGGGCCCGGATCAGGCAGCCGGGGAACGTCGGCTCCTGGACCAGCACGAGGGCGTCCAACGGGTCCCCGTCCTCGCCGAGCGTGTCGTCCACGAACCCGTAGTCGGCCGGGTACTGGGTCGCCGTGAACAGCGTCCGGTCCAGCCGGATGCGGCCGGTCTTGTGGTCGACCTCGTACTTGTTCCGTACGCCCTTGGGGATCTCGATGGTGACGTCGAACTCCACTGTCCTCGCTCGTTTCGCCTCTTTGCGCATGCGCGCTCCACGGTCGGCGCGCTGCGTCGGGGTTGGCACTCCGGTTACGCCACTAGTGTGGACCACAAGTCGTGCGTCTCCGGCATCCGTGTGGCCGGTGAGCTGTGTGAGCTTGGTCCGTGTCGGCCACGGGCCCCGTCGAGGAGGACCCTGTGCCCGAATCCGGCCAACCGGCGCCAGCGTGGCCGACCCAGCCGGCGGACGGTACCCCGGAGCAGCCCGTCGCCGCAGGTGGGGCCGACCAGGTCGGCTGGCCGTCGGCCGACGACGACACCGCGCAGCCGCAGTGGCCGAGCGCCGAGCCGCCCTCACCCGATGAGGTGAAAGTGGCGAAGCAGGACCCGGCGCCGGAGCCGGCCGAGGAGCAGGACACGGCGCCGGTGCAGGAGCCGGTGACGCAGCAGGTACCGGTTCCGGCGAAGGAACCGGCGAAGGCGCCGGGGTCCGCGACGGAGCGCGGGCAGACACCGGCCCCGCCGACGACGCCGGAGCCTCCGAAGGCGCCGGAGCCTCCGACGGAGCGGGTGCAGGTGCCGACTCCGCCGAAGGCGCAGCCCAAGGAGCCGCCGAAGGAGCCGGAACCGCCGAAGGCTCAGGCCCAGGAACCGGTTCCGGAGCACCCGAAGCCCCCAGTGAGGCAATCGGCTCCGCCTCCGGTGAAGCCCCCAATCGGGAAACCGGGTCCGCCTCCGGTGAAGCCCACGGTTGGGCGATCGGGTCCGCCGCCGGTCAAGCCGCCGGTCGGGAAACCGGTTCCGCCGCCGGTGCGGCCGCCGGTCAAGGAGCCCGAGACGCTCCGGATCAAGCTGGCCGACATTCCGACGGCCAAGCCCGAGAACAAGAAGGTCGAACCGCCCGTCTCGCCGCTCGAGGACACGGTCTCGATGCCGGTGGACAACGATCGGGCTCGGCTCGACCCGCCGACCGTGCAACTGCCCAACCCCGCCGACCAGCAGCCCGGCGACGAGACGCCGACGATCCGCGTGCAGGTGCCGCGCCCGCCCGCCGCCGGCCGCCCCGAACTGGGCGACGACGTTCCGCAGCCAGCTCCGCAGCTGCCCCCGCCGCCGCGGACGTCCGACGAGAACGACATCGACGAGCCGGCGCCCCGCCGGTCCCGCAAGCCGGTGCTGGTCGGCCTGGCGATCGTGGTCGTGCTGGCGCTCGGCTCGGTCGTCTACTTCGGCTCGTCCGGCCTCGGATTCGGCGGCGCGACGGCGATCGAGACCGCCGCGCCGCCGTCGCCGGCGGCCCCGAACCAGCTGCTCAAGCCGTTGGGCAACGTGCAGGGCCCGTCCGCGGCGGGTATCGCCGCAAAGCTGGCCGGCCCGACGTCGTCGCCCGCGCTGGGCACGCTCACCGGCAGCGTCGTCGACCCGGCGACCGGCACCACGTTGTGGGACCACAACTCCAGCACGCCGCTGACGCCCGCGTCCGCCGGCAAGCTGCTGACCATGACGGCCGCGCTGCTGTCGCTGGACCCGCAGTTCCGCTTCACCACCAACGTCGTCGCCGGACCCGATCCCGACACGGTGATCCTGGTCGGCGGCGGCGACCCGTCGCTGTCGTCCCTGCCGGCCGGCAAGGAGACCGTCTATCCCGGCGCGGCGCGGCTGGACGACCTGGTGGCGCAGGTGAAGAAGGCGACCGGCGGCGCCGTGCACAAGGTGCTGCTGGACACCAGCCGCTACAGCGGCGACCCGATGGCCCCCGGCTGGGAGAACGGCGACATCGCGGGCGGCTCCGTCGCCCCGATCACGCCGATCATGCTGGACGGCGGCCGCAGCAGGCCGACCGTGTCGGAGCCGGCCCGCACCGGGACGCCGGACACCGACGCCGCCAAGGAGTTCGCCCGCCGGCTCGGCGCGGACCCCAACTCCGTCGGGCGGACGACAGCGCCGGCCGACGCGAAGGTGCTCGGCAGCGTGCAGTCGCCGCCGCTGACCGACATGGTCAGCAACCTGCTGCAGATCTCCGACAACGTGCTCGCCGAGGCGATCGGCCGCGAGGTCGCCAAGCAGGCCGGAGCCCCCGTCACATTCGCGGGCGGCGCCAGCAGCGTGCTGAACATCTTGCGTAACAACAACTTCGACCTGACCGGTGTGACCATGGTGGACGGCAGCGGACTGTCCACTCAGGATCGTGTGACGGCCAAGCTGCTCAGCTCGATCATGACCGTGGCGGCCGGGCCGGACGGCGGCAGCGATCCGCGGGTGGCCAAGCTGCGGCCACTGCTGAACGGGCTGCCGGTGGCCGGCGGCAGCGGCACTCTGTCCGATCGGTACAACGACGCCTCGTCCACGCCGGGCAAGGGCTGGGTGCGGGCCAAGACCGGCACCCTCGACGGCGTGAACACGCTGACCGGCATCGTCCAGGACAGCGACGGCAAGGTGCTCGCGTTCGCCTTGATGTCCAACGGATCCGCCATCGACCAGGGGCGGGCCGCGCTCGACGACGTCGCCGCCGCGCTGCGCGGGTGTGGATGCCGCTGATTCGGGCGCTGCCAACACCGCGTCACCCAAGGTAGCGTCGGGGTCGTGAACGCGGGAAACGCAGCCAGGTCCCTGCCCGACGGTGGCCCTCCGTCACCGGTGGACTGGTCGGTCGCCGCGTCAACCGCCCAGCGGTTGATCCGGTCCGGCCCGACCGTGCCCAGAGCGGAGGCGGACGCCGTCGTGCGCGAGCTGCGCGACATGACCGGCACCGCCGAGCTGCATGTGCGCGAGTTGACGCATCTCGGCCACGGCCTGCCGCTGCACGAGGGCCAGGTCGTCGACCGGCACGGCTGGGTGCGCGCCGCCAGCGAGGGGCTGGCCCTGCTGACCGAGGGTGCGATGCCCGCCACCCTGCCCGGTCCGCTGGCCGGAGTGCTTGCCGGCACCGCCGGCGTGCAGGCTGGCATGGTGTTGGCGTTCCTCAGCTCCCGGGTGCTCGGCCAGTACGACCCGTTCGGTGGCGGTGGGCGGCTGCTGCTCGTGGCGCCCAACATCGTCGCCGCGCGGCAGGCGATGGACGTGCCCGCCAGCGACTTCAGCATGTGGGTGTGCCTGCACGAGGTCACGCACCGGCTTCAGTTCACCGCCGTGCCCTGGCTGCGGGGCTACTTCTCGTCGCAGGTCGGGCAGTTGCTTTCCGTCATGGACGACACTGCCGTGGGGGCGTTCAACCGGATTCCCGAGATGGTCCGCTCCGCTCGTGACCGGTTGAAGACCGTCCGCCCCGCCGAGGGGCCGACCGCGCTGATGGAGCTCATCCAGTCGCCCGAGCAGCGGGCCGTGCTCGACCGGCTCGTCGCGCTGTCCACCCTGCTCGAAGGCCATGCCGATCACGTGATGGACGCCGTCGGGCCGGTGGTCGTGCCGTCCGTGGCGACGCTTCGGACCCGGTTCACCGCCCGCCGCAAGGGCGGCGGCGTGCTCGACCGGGTGCTGCGGGCCGTGCTCGGCGTCGAGGCCAAGATCCGCCAGTACGCCGAGGGCGCCGCCTTCACCCGGCACGTCGTGGACGCCGTCGGCATGCACGGCTTCAACGAGGTGTGGACGTCGCCGGAGACGCTGCCCTCCCGCGCCGAGATCGCCGACCCCGACGCCTGGCTCCGCCGGGTCCGGCCCTGACACCGCGTCCGGACGAGGCGGTGTCGGCGGTTCGGACCGCCGTGCGGCGCCTGGTCGTCGCCGCGCGAAAGGCGGGCCACCTGGGCAGTGGCCAACTCGCCGTGGCGGTGTCCGGGGGCGCGGACTCACTGGCTCTGGCCGCGGCGGCGCAGCACCAAGCCCGCCGGCTGAACCTGACGGTGCACGGCCTGATCGTCGACCACGGCCTGCAACCCGGCTCGGACAAGATCGCGGCCAAGGCGGCGGATCAGCTGACGGAGCTGGGACTGCCGCAGGTGAGGGTGCTGACGACGAAGGTCGAGGGCCCGGGCGGCATGGAGGCGGCGGCGCGCAGAGCCAGGTACGAGGCGCTGAGAAACGCCCTGCCGGCGCCGGACGCGATCGTGCTGCTGGGGCATACCCGAGACGACCAGGCGGAGACGGTGCTGCTGGGCCTGGGCCGCGGCTCGGGGCCCCGCTCGATCGCTGGGATGAGGCCGCTGGACCCGCCATGGGGGCGTCCGCTGCTGGGCGTGACAAGAGCCCAGACGGAGCGCGCCTGCACGGCGCAAGGGCTGACGTACTGGAGTGATCCCCACAACGTCGACCCGGCCTTCACCCGGGTGCGGCTCCGCCAGGAAGTGCTGCCGCTGCTGGAGGACGTGCTGCAAGGGGGCGTCGCGGACGCGTTGGCCAGGACGGCGGCGCAGCTGCGGGAGGACAACGACGCCCTGGACGCGATCGCGGCGGAACTGCTGGTGGACGACCCCGAGGAACTGGAGGCGAAAGCGCTCGAAGCCACGCCGGCGGCGATCCGGCGCAGGGTGCTCAGAAGCTGGCTTCGGCGACGGGGTGTGACCGAACTCACCGACGCCCAGCTGCGTGACGTCGACGCACTGATCGGTGAATGGCGAGGTCAGGGTGGCGTGTTGCTCCGAGGCGGCTTGGTGGCACAGCGCGCACATGGCAGGCTGCAACTAGACCGAGCGTCGCCCTGACCAGGGCGCACGCAACCAGGCCGAAAGAGGGGAAGCTGCCCGTGTACGAGGGCGACATCGCCTCCGTGCTCATCACCGAGCAGCAGATCAGCGACAAGATCCAGGAACTGGCCAAGCAGGTCGCCGCGGACCACCCGGCGACCGACGGCGGCTCGGACCTGTTGCTGGTCGGCGTGCTCAAGGGCGCGGTGATGTTCATGACCGACATGGCGCGGGCCCTCCCGGTGCCCGTCCAGCTGGAGTTCATGGCCGTCAGTTCCTACGGGTCGTCCACGTCCTCCTCGGGCGTCGTGCGCATCCTCAAGGACCTCGACCGGGACATCGCCGGCAAGAACGTGGTCATCGTCGAGGACATCATCGACTCGGGGCTGACGCTGTCCTGGCTGCTCAAGAACCTGGCCTCGCGCCGGCCCGCCTCGCTCGAGGTGTGCGCCCTGCTACGCAAGCCGGACGCGGTCAAGGTGGACGTGCCGGTCCGCTACGTCGGCTTCGACATCCCCAACGAGTTCGTCGTCGGCTACGGCCTGGACTACGCCGAGCGCTACCGCGACCTGCCCTACATCGGCACGCTCGACCCGAAGGTCTACTCGAGCTGAGAAGTTCGGAAGGGGGCTTTCCTGGCGTTCAACGCCAGGGAAGCCCCCTTCCGAACAACAGGTCAGCAGGCGCTGGTGGTGCAGGGGCGGCGGCTGAGGGCGTCGAACAGGACGCCGCGGAACGACGCGGCGTCGATCGCCTGGTACGCCTTGCCGCCGGTCACGGCGGCGATCTGCTGCAACGCGTTCATGTCGGCGTCCGGCCCCAGCCCGATGCCGATCACCTCGACCGGCTTGGACGGGTCGGCCTGCGCCCGCAGCATCTGCAGCAGGCCGTTGAGGTCCAGCCCGCCGTTCTTCTCGTTCTTCCCGTCGGTGATCAGCACGACGGCGTTGACCTTGGTCGGATCGAAGTCGTCACGCAGCGTCTCGTACGCCGCGAACGCGGTGTCGTAGAGCGCGGTGCCGCCCCGCACCCGGGCCGGCAGCGTGGTCGCCGCCTGCTGCAGCGCGAACCGCTGGCTGATGCCGTTGACCTGGCCGCCGAGCGGCCCGAGCGGCACCAGCTCCTTCCAGTCGTTGGGCGGCCCCTGCTGCTGCGAGAACGCCCACAGCCCCACGTACGTGCTGTCCGGCATCAACGACATCGCCGCGAGCGCCCCGTCCCGCGCCACCTCGATCCGCTTCTGCCCGTCCGGCATTGGCGAGGTCATCGACCCCGACACGTCGATCACGGCCAGCGTCCGCCCGTCCAGGTGCACCACGTTCCACGCCCGCAGCACGGTGTTGACCTGCGCCGCCGACGGCGCCGGCAGCAGCGGCGGGGTCGCGGCCTGCACGCCGTCCTTGCCGCCCCAGGCCGCCGACGCGGTGCCCTTCGGGTCACGGAAACCGGCGGCGCTGAAGATGCCGGACGACCGCGCCGACCGCAGCTCCTGCTCGAACGCGGCCGCCGCCTGGTCGGTGCCGGTGACCTCGTTCTTGGTCGTCACCCGCACCACCGGATAGTCGAACAGCACCGTGCCCTCGGCGGGATAGATCGCCACCGCCTTCGACGCCGCCACCGTCGCCACGTTGTACGACACCACCGACTGCTCCGTCGTGGTGAACAGCAGGGCGTTCGCCGCGTCCTTGCGAATGTTGTCGAACCCGGAGTTCACCGAGTTCAGGGTGGTGCTCCGCAGCCGCAGCAGGATCGCGATCAGCTCCTGCGGCGGCACCCCGTTCGACTGCGCCGGCAGCAGGCCCTGCGCCAGCCCCAGCGTCGCGACACCCTCGGTGTTGGTCAGCGGATCCGTGATCGCGATCGGCGTCTGCCCGGTGACCAGCCGCTGCCAGCTCACCGGCGACTTCGGCCAGCCCAGCTTGTTCGCCTGCGCCGTGCTCGCCGCCACCACCAGCGGCGACGACGCCAGCGACGGGTGCTCGGCCAGCTTCGGACTGTTCACCGGGTCCCGGCTGTCCAGCCCCTGCGCCGTCGACACCCACAGCGACGAGTCCGGAATCCACAGCGCGGGCGGGTCGACGGGTCTCGTCGGCAGCGACTGCACCACATCCGCCGAGCCCTCGCTGACCACGGTCACGTGCACGCACTGCCCGTTCACCGACGTCTGGTCGTGCTCGAAGGCGTCGGCGACCGACTGCACCGCGGGCGCCGCGCTCGGCGTCACCGCCACCCGCAGCGGCACCTGCCCGGCACACCGCACCGAGTTGGCGGTGTTGGCCACCACAACACCGCCCACGGCCAACACGGCGACCAGAATGGGCAGGAAGAAGTGCCACTTTCGACCCCTCTCCGGCCGGGAGGGCGGCCGGTGGGCTCCTGTAGGCGTAGACATGGTGGTGCGCGAACCTCCTGGTCGGCGTCCACAGTGGGCGCGGGCTGGTCTCCTCGGATCGTCGACATGGCGGCCCCGGCCCGTAACAGCCGAAGGCCCGGTCCGGTCGGATTGGGTCGAACGGGGTATTTCTGCAGGCCGAACGGCTCAGCGTGGCGGTGGCGTTGGCACCCGGTCGCCCTCCTTCTTCCGGTGCAGAGCGGCTCCGGGAGGTACGTGGCCGCCCCCGCGCCGGTTCATCCCGAACGGCCCCGGCGTGTCGCCGGTCATGTCGGGGAACCCGGTCCCAGCTCCGAGCGTTGGGAGCGACGTGAGGCCGCCGCCGGCCGAGCGCCGAACTTCCGGCCGTGGTCCGTCGGCGGCGGGCGGTAAGCTAGCTGGACGGGGCTGTCCCGCCGAGTGCGTGACGCCACCGCTCGAGGTGTTGAGCAGTGTCGTGAGGCAGGGCTTGACGTAAACGCAGGGAGGGTCGAGGCCGCGTGACGGCCGTAGGTGCATGGACCGCAAGCGCGTTCTCCGCAACCCGCTGATCTGGATCGTGGCAGCGGTTGTTGTCTGGTTTGCCATCAGCACACTGACCGACGACACGCGCGGGTACACGCCCGTGCAGACCTCGGATGCAATTAGTCAGGTGCAGAAGGGCAATGTCAAGTCAGCCCGGCTCGACGACAAGGAGCAGCAGCTCCGGCTCGACCTGAACTCGCCGTTCAACGGGCACACCCAGATCATCACGTCCATCCCGGCCAACGGGTCGGAGGACGCGATCTTCCGGATGCTGCAGGACCCGGCCAACAAGGTCGGCTCCTACGACGTGAAGGTCACCAGCGAGTCGCCGCTGCTGCAGATGCTGATCATCCTGGTGCCGATCGGCCTGCTGCTGCTGGTGCTGATGTGGATGATGAACAACGTCCAGGGCGGCGGCAACCGGGTGCTCAACTTCGGCAAGTCCCGGGCCAAGCAGTTGTCCAAGGACATGCCCAAGACCACGTTCGGCGACGTCGCCGGCGCGGACGAGGCCGTCGAGGAGCTCCACGAGATCAAGGACTTCCTCCAGAACCCCGGCCGCTACCAGGCGCTCGGCGCCAAGATCCCCAAGGGCGTGCTGCTCTACGGGCCGCCGGGAACCGGCAAGACCCTGCTGGCCAGGGCCGTCGCCGGCGAGGCGGGCGTGCCGTTCTACTCGATCTCCGGCTCGGACTTCGTCGAGATGTTCGTCGGTGTCGGCGCCTCCCGCGTCCGCGACCTGTTCGAGCAGGCCAAGCAGAACGCCCCGTGCATCATCTTCGTCGACGAGATCGACGCCGTCGGCCGACACCGCGGCGCCGGCCTGGGCGGCGGCCACGACGAGCGCGAGCAGACCCTCAACCAGCTGCTGGTCGAGATGGACGGCTTCGACTCGCGCGGCGGCATCATCCTGATCGCGGCCACCAACCGGCCCGACATCCTGGACCCGGCGTTGCTCCGCCCCGGCCGCTTCGACCGGCAGATCCCCGTCGGCGCGCCCGACCTGCGCGGCCGCAAGGCCATCCTGCGGGTGCACGCCAAGGGCAAGCCGTTGGCCCAGGACGCCGACCTGGACGGCCTGGCCAAGCGGACCGTCGGCTTCTCCGGCGCGGACCTGGCCAACGTGATCAACGAGGCGGCGCTGCTCACCGCGCGGCACAACGGCACGATCATCACCGGCGCCGCGCTCGAGGAGTCGGTGGACCGCGTGATCGGCGGCCCGGCCCGCAAGAGCAAGATCATCTCCGAGAAGGAGAAGAAGATCACCGCCTACCACGAGGCGGGGCACGCCCTGGCCGCGTGGGCCATGCCGGACATCGACCCGGTCTACAAGGTCACCATCCTGGCGCGCGGCCGCACCGGCGGCCACACGCTGTCGGTGCCCGAGGAGGACAAGGACCTGATGACCAGGTCCGAGATGATCGCCCGGCTGGTGTTCGCGCTCGGCGGCCGCGCCGCCGAGGAACTGGTCTTCCACGAGCCCACCACCGGCGCCTCCAACGACATCGAGCAGGCCACCAAGATCGCCCGCGCGATGGTCGCCGACTACGGCATGAGCGCCCGCCTCGGCGCCGTCAAGTACGGCGAGCACGACGGCGAGCCGTTCCTCGGCCGGCAGATGTCGCACGCGCCGGGCTACTCGCTCGAGGTCGCGCACGAGATCGACGAGGAGGTGCGCAAGCTCATCGAGGCCGCGCACGACGAGGCGTGGCAGGTGCTCAACACCTACCGCGACGTGCTCGACGACCTCGTGCTGGAGCTGGTGGAGAAGGAGACCCTGCACCAGAAGGACCTGGAGCGGATCTTCGCCCGGGTGCAGAAGCGGCCGCGGATCACCGAGTTCAACAACTTCGGCAACCGCACCCCGTCCGACAAGCCGCCGATCAAGACCCCCGGCGAGCTGGCCAAGGAGCGCGGCGAGCCGTGGCCCCCGGTCAAGGAGGAGGAGCCCGAGCCCGCGCCCACCCCGGTCGCGACCGTGCCAGGCGGCGGCGAGCTGCCCGGCACCAACGGCTCCGCCGCCTACCCGCCCGCGCGGCCCGGCGGCAACGCCGGTGGCCCGCCCAACTACGGCGCGCCCCCCGGGTGGACGCCCGCGACCCAGCCCAACGGTTCGTGGACGCCGAACTGGGAGCAGAACCGTCCGGCCGGGCAGGGCGGGAACACGCCGTCCGGCAATCCGGGTGACACTGAGCGGGACAGCGGCCGTTGAGACGGTCCGCGATCCCGCGGAGGTGTGCATGACCAGCACTGTTGGCCGAAGCGGCCCCCTGAGCGGGGCCGCTTCGGCCGATCACGGCCGGTTCGACCGGGCGCGCGCCGAGGCCGCCGTCCGCGAGCTGCTGATCGCCTGCGGCGAGGACCCCGACCGCGAGGGCCTGCGCGACACCCCCGCCCGCGTCGCCCGCTCCTACCGGGAACTGTTCGCCGGCCTCTACACCGACCCGGAATCCGTTCTGGAAAAGACGTTCGACGAAAGCCATGAGGAATTGGTTCTCGTCACGGATATTCCGATGTATTCCACCTGTGAGCATCATTTGGTCCCATTCCATGGGGTGGCTCATGTCGGGTACATCCCGAATGTGGACGGGCGGGTCACCGGATTGTCGAAGCTGGCCCGGCTGGTGGACCTCTATGCGAAGCGGCCGCAGGTGCAGGAGCGGTTGACGTCGCAGATCGCGGATGCGTTGATGGCGAAGTTGAATCCGCGCGGGGCGATCGTGGTGATCGAGGCGGAGCATCTGTGCATGGCGATGCGCGGGGTGCGAAAGCCGGGGGCGCGGACGACGACGTCGGCGGTGCGGGGGATATTCAAGACCTCGGCGACGTCGAGGGCCGAGGCGATCGAACTGATCAAGGGACGTTAGGTGCACAGCCGGCTGCCGAATCCCGACCGCTGCGTCGTGATGGGCGTGGTGAACGTCACCGCCGACTCCTTCTCGGACGGCGGGCGGTACCTGCGCACGGACGACGCCGTCGAGCACGGCCTTGAGCTGTGGGAGAGCGGCGCGGACCTGGTGGACGTGGGCGGGGAGTCGACCCGTCCGGGAGCGGACCGGGTGGACGCCGAGGTGGAGATCGCTCGGGTGGTGCCGGTGATCGAGCGGCTGTCGGCCCAGGGCGTGCTGGTGAGCGTGGACACGACCCGGGCGGTGGTGGCGGACGCGGCGCTGGACGCGGGCGCGGCGGTGATCAACGACGTCTCGGGCGGCCTGGCCGACCCGCAGATGGCCAAGGTGGTCGCGACCGCGGGCGCGCCGTGGATCCTGATGCACTGGCGTGGCCACAGCAAGAACATGAACGACCTGGCGACCTACCGGGACGTGGTGGCCGAGGTGCGCGACGAGCTGTCGGCCCGGGTGGACGCGGCGCTGGCGGCGGGGGTGTCGGCCGACGCCCTGGTACTGGACCCGGGCCTGGGCTTTGCCAAGCAGCGTGAGCACGACTGGGCCCTGCTGCACGGCCTGGACCAGCTGCTGGGGCTGGGCTTCCCGCTGCTGGTCGGGGCCTCCCGCAAACGCTTTCTCGGCGCGCTGCTGGCGGACGCCGAAGGCAACCCGAGGCCGCCGGACGGCCGCGAGGTGGCGACGACGACGATCACGGCGCTGGCGGCCGCGGCCGGGGTGTGGGGCGTGCGGGTGCACGATGTCCGCCGGTCGTTGGACGCGGCGCTGGTGGTGCGGGCCTGGCAGAGGGGAAGCGGCGAATGAGCGACCGGATCACGCTGACCGGGCTGCGGGTGCGCGGCCATCACGGTGTGTTCGAGCACGAGAAGCGGGACGGCCAGGACTTCCTGGTCGACGTCACCGTGTGGATGGACCTGACGGCCGCGGCCGCGAGTGACGACCTGACGCAGACGCTGCACTACGGCGAGCTGGCGGAGCGGGTGGCGGCGATCGTGGCCGGCGATCCGCGGGATCTCATCGAGACGGTCGCCGGCGACATCGCCGACGAGGTGCTGACCGATGAGCGGGTCCGGGAGGTCGAGGTGACGGTGCACAAGCCGTCGGCGCCGATCCCACTGTCCTTCCAGGACGTCGCCGTGACGGTCCGGAGAGGCCGCCGGTGACGCGGGCGGTGCTGTCGCTGGGGTCGAACCTGGGCGACCGGTTGGCGTTCCTGCAGGGCGCGGTGACGGGCCTGCGGCCGCACCTCGAAGCGGTGTCCCCGGTGTACGAGACGGCCGCGTGGGGCGTGGAGGAGCAGCCGGACTTCCTGAACGCGATCGTGATCGTCCAGGCCGGCGACGTCGACGAGTGGGGCTGGCTGCGCCTGGGACAGCGGTTGGAGAACGAGGCCGGCCGGGTTCGGGAGCAGCGCTGGGGTCCTCGCACGTTGGACGTGGATGTGGTGACTGTGGACGGCGTGAGCTCGACTCACCCGGATTTGTTGCTGCCGCATCCGGGCACCCCGGAGCGGGCCACGGTGCTGATTCCGTGGCTGGACGTCGAGCCCGACGCGGTGCTGCCCGGGCACGGCCGGATCGCCGACGTGATGGCCGGGCTGAGCGCCGACGGGGTGCGCCGCCGGGACGATCTCCGGCTGGAGTGGTGATGAAGTTCACGCGAATCCGGGACCTGGTCGCCGTCGCGCTGGTCGCGGGCCTGCTGACGGCGATCGTGCTGCGACTGGTGTACGCGGACCTGCCGACGCTGCCGCGGCTGGCCGGCGTGACCTTCGGGGTGCTGGCGATCGTGGAGGCGATCCTGGCCTGGCAGCTGCGCAACCGCATCGCCGGCAAGCCGGGGGTGCGGCCGGTGCAGCCGTTGACCGCCGCTCGGGCGGTCGCGCTGGCGAAGGCGTCGTCGCTGGTGGGTGCGCTCATGGCGGGGGTGTGGGCCGGGGTGCTGCTGACGGTGCTCCCGCTGCTGGCGGTGTCCTCGGCGGCCAATGAGGACCGGACGACGGCATTGGTCGGACTGGTCGGTTCGGCGGCGCTGGTCGCCGCGGCGTTGTGGTTGGAGCACTGCTGCAAGACGCCGGATCCGCCGCAGCAGGATGACAGCGTCGGACTGCGTTGAGGGGCCAATCGGGTCCGGGTAGGTCTCGTTCGGGTAACTGACCGGTACCGTAGAGCCCATGACCGGCCGCAGCGGCTTGACCGAAGGCGAGCGCGGTGACAGTCGTGGATACGGTCGGCTACTCCTGGTAGCGGTTCTCGTCCTGGCCATCGCCGCGACCGCCGTGCTTGTCCTGAGCAACGACGCGAGGTTCTTGCGCCTGGGCGTCCTCGCGGCGCTGTGGGCTGCCCTCGTGGGCGCGTTTTTGGCGGTCAAGTACCGCAGAGAGGCCGCGGCGAGCGAGGACGAGGTCGCCGACCTGCAGGCCGTCTACGAGCTCGAGCTGGAGCGTGAGGTCGCCGCCCGGCGCGAGTACGAGCTGGAGATCGAGGCCGAGACGCGGCGCCGGGTCGAGGAGGAGTCCCGGGAGGACCTGGACGCGCTGCGCGGCGAGCTGCGGGCGCTGCGGGAGAACCTCGAGGCGCTGCTGGGCGGCGAGGTGCTGGTCGAGCGGGTGGCGCTGCGGGCGGAGTCGACGCGGATGCGGTCGCTGTCCGACCAGTCCCGGCTGCTGGCCGTGGGCGAGGACCGGATCATCGCCAAGGAGGACCGCAAGCCGATCACGGTCGGTTCGGTCCGCAAGGAGGCGCCGGCGGACAAGTCGGTGCTGCCGACCGAGCTGATCGAGCGGATCCCGCACGAGCCGCTGCGCACCAACGCCAAGGAGCAAGTGCCGCGCCGGCCGGAGCCGAGCCGTCCCGAGCAGGCGCGCCAGGCCAGCCGCAGCAACGCGCAGACCGAGGCGTTGAGCCGGTCGACGGGGCAGGCGCGGCGTGAGCCGCAGCGCCCGGCGCAGCCGGCCGCGACCCAGTTCGTGAGCCGCCCGGCCGCCGCGAAGGCCGCCGAGGCCCGGCCGGCCGAGCGCCGGCCCGAGTCCCGGCAGCCGGAGCCGCGCCAGCCCGAGCCGCGTCAGCCGGAGGCCCGCCCGACCGGAGTGCCCAATGTGGTCGGCATGCGGGTGCGGCCGCCGGAGCCGTCCCAGCCGATGGCGCAGCCGGTGTCCCAAGCCATGTCGCAGCCGATGCGCGCGCCCGAGCCGCGGGAGCCGCGCCGGCCCGAGCCGAGGCAGCCCGAGCAGCGCTCGCAGCCGGCCCAGCGGCCCGAGCCGGCGACGATGGCGATGCGCCTCAACCCGGACGCGAAGCAGCCGGCCGCCCGTCAGCCGGAGCCGCCGCGCGCCGCCGAGACCTCCGGCCGCCGCCGTCGCCCCGAGGCCGAGGCCACCGCGATGGCCCCGAGGCCGACACCGGCCGAGACCTCCGGGCGTCGCCGTCGCCCCGAGCCCGAGCCGGCGCCCGTGGTCGCGGGGCCGCCGCCCGAGGTGGACGGTCCCGTCTGGGACCCGGAACTCGGCGACTGGGTGCCGAACTCGCTGGAGCTGCCGATTCCGGTGCGGACCGCGCCGGTGCCCACGCCCGGTCCGGCGCCGGCCGCCCCGCCGCCGCCCGTGGTGGACTCCGGCGCGCACGCCGCCGGCAAGTCCGTCAGCGAGCTGCTGGCGTCGCTGGGGCAGGAAGAGCCGCGCGGCCGTCGCCGCCGCCGCTCGGACGACTAGTCACTTGTCGATGTCGCCGACGACAACCGCGAAGGACCCGAGCACCGCGGGCAGGTCGGCGACCGGGGTTCCGGGCAGCAGCGCGGACAGCGCCTGCACGTTGTTGAACGACGGGGTGCGGAGCTTGAGCCGCCACGGGGTTTTCTCGCCGCGTGAGGCGAGGTGCACGCCGGAGATGCCGAGCGGGGCCTCGGTCCACACGTAGACGGAGCCCTCGGGGGCCTTGACGGCCTTGGGCAGCCGCAGGTTCACCGGCCCGGACGGCAGGTCGTCCAGGGTGGACGCGATCAGCCGCAGCGACAGCTCGACCTCGCCGACGACGCATTCGACCCGGGCCAGCGCGTCGCCGGTGGACCCCAGGACGGGCTGAAAGTCCTGGTAGGCAAGGTGTTCGCCGTCGCGTCGTAGATCGACGTCGACGCCGCTGGCCCGTCCGGTGGGGCCGGTGACCCCCAACGCCAGCGCAGCGTCGCGGGTCAGAACGCCGAGGCCGGCGTGCCGGGACCGGAAGGCGTCATCGTCCACAGTGGCCGATCGAATCGCCGGCAGCAGCGACTCCACCAAGCCGAGCAGCTCCCGGACGTTCGGGATCCACGTGGCGGGCACGTCCTCGCGCAGGCCACCGATCCGGTTGGCCATGAAGTGGATCCGCCCGCCGGAGGCCTGTTCCATCACCGCCTGCACGGCCTCGCGGCCGCGCAGCGCAGCCGTGGTGCCGGGAGTCGGCTCGCCGGTGAGCTGCCGGGTCAGCGGCGCGAGGAACACCAGGTGCGCCAGCATCCGGTTCAACTCGCACAGGATCATCCGCAGCCGCACGGCCCGAGGCGGCACGGTCATAGCCGTCATCCGCTCCACCGCCAGCGCGACGGTCAGCTCGTTGCAGAAGGCGGCGAGCCAGTCGTGCCGGTTGGCCAGGGTGAGCACCTGCCGGTAGTCGCGGACCTCGAACAGCTTCTCCGCGCCGCGGTGCAGGTGTCCGACGAGCGGCTCGGCCTCCGTGACGACGTTGTCGTCGACAACGAGCCGCAGCCGGTACGCGCCGTGCGCCGACGGGTGCAGCGGGCCGAGGTCGATGACGTGGTCGACGCCGAGGTACTTGGCGCCCGCGCCGACGCCGACGGTGATCTGCACGGGTCTCATGCTCGCACGAGGCCGATCGGCGCCGACCGGGGACAGAGCAGCCAGTGGAAGCCGCCGAGGCCGGCGGGATCGCGCAGCTCGGCGACCCGGCCGGCGCGGGCGGAGGCGGCGAGCCAGCCGAGCGGATCCCGCGCGGCGAGCCCGGCGGCGGGCGGCTCGACACTCGTTCCCAACGCCGCCAACGCTTCCCGTTGGGTGAGCAGCTCACACGGTCCGGCCGCGGCCGCGACGGCGTCGAAGGCCACGTGGGCGGTGATGTCGCAGCTGCCGTCCGGCACGGGCGCGACCTGCCGGCCGGACCGGTAACCGGTCAGCGACCCCGCGAACGGCCGGGCCCCGGCGAAGTGGCCGTAGTCGACGGCCAAGGCGGCCCCGGCGGCGACTCGTGCCACCAAGTCCGCCCATGCGGCGTCCCGCCCCGACCCGATCTCGGCCCGCTGGCCCTCGGCCGACAGCGGCCACCAGGCGTCCAGCCACTCCGAGGACACCGGATCGCCCAACGATTCCGTGCCGTCGGCGGACACGTGGACCTCCACGACCCGGCTCCCGTGCACCTGCACGACCCGGCACGGCAGCGAGTCCAGCCACTCGTGGGCGATGACCAAGCCCGTCACCTGATCGGGCAGTTCCGACGACCACTCGACACCGGCCGGCAGCGCCGGCCGGGCCAGCTCGACGGCCCGCACCCGCAGCCGCCCGCCGAACCGTCCGGACAAGGCGTGCACCTGCGCGGCCAGCTCCCCGCCGCCGGCCCCGACGTCCACGAAATCCAGCGGATTCGGCCGGTCCAGGGCCCGGTCCACCCGGTCGAGCAGCTCGACGACCGCCTCGGCCAGTTCCGGTCCGACCAACGGGGAAGTGCGGAAGTGGTCGGCCGGCCGCGCCCCGCGGGCGAAGAAGCCCGTGGGGCCGTAGAGGGCTGCCCGCCAAGCCGAATGCCAGTCGGGGAGTTCCATCACGTCAACTCCATGGCCCTATCGTCATCCCCGTGACGACAGCAGCGCCACGGACCTGGACCGTGCTGGCCCCGGTGGTCGGACTGATCGCCCTCGGACTGTCCGCCCTCGTCCTGCTGGGACTCGGCGTGGGCAAGGTCGGCCCGCTCGGTGTCGCGGTCGGCGCGGGCGCCGCCCTGCTGCCGGTCGGGCCGGTGGTCGCCGCGTTCCTGTGGATCGACCGGTGGGAGCCCGAGCCGGCGAAGCTGCTGTGGCTGGCCTTCCTCTGGGGCGCGTGCGGCGCGACGATCTGCTCGCTGCTGATCAACAGCACCGCGGAGGCGCTCGGCGACCTCGCGTTCGGGCACGGCGGTGGCAACACCATCGCGGCGACGATCTCCGCCCCGATCGCCGAGGAGGCGGCCAAGGGCGTGTTCCTGCTCGGGCTGCTGGTGTGGCGGCGGCAGGAGTTCGACGGCCTGGTGGACGGCATCGTCTACGCCGGCTTCACCGCGGCCGGCTTCGCGTTCACCGAGAACATCTACTACTTCGGCCGGGTGTTCGCGACGTTCGGCTTCGGCAGCGCGACCACCGGCGTGATCGCCGCGTTCATCCTGCGCGGGGTGCTCGCGCCCTTCACGCATCCGCTGTTCACGGCCATGACCGGCATCGGGATCGGCGTCGCCGCGCGCACCCGGAGCAGCAAGGTCCGGGTGATCGCGCCGCTCGTCGGCTACCTGTGCGCGGTGCTGCTGCACTCGCTGTGGAACTCGTCGGCAACGCTGGGCGGCGCGAACACGTTCCTGGTCGTGTACTTCCTTGTGATCCTGCCGATCCTGGCCGCGATGGTGGCGGTGGTGGTGTGGCAGCGGCGGCGCGAGCAGCGGGTGGTCGCCGCGCAGCTGCCGGGCATGGCCGCCGCGGGCTGGATCGCCGCCAGCGAGGTGTCGCTGCTGTCCAGCCTGACCGGCCGCCGCGGCTGGCGGACGGCCGTGCGCAAGCGGGCCGGCAGCCACGCGGCCAAGGCCGTGCACGAGTACCAGACCGCCGCGACGGAGTTGGCGTTTCTGCGCAACGCGGTCGAGCACGGCACCGCCGGCCCGGACGCCGACGAGCGGCAGCGGCGGCTGCTGGAGACGATGCTGGAGGCACGGCAGGCGGCGGTGAACGCGCCGGACGCGCTGCGGGCGACCCGCCATCACCTGGACCGGCGAGAGAACGGCCCGGACGGTCTGCGCGCTTGACCGACCCGGCCTCACGTCTGTCGGCGCCACCCGTGAAACTAGTCACGGCCGCGAAGCTGAGCCGGAAACTGCGGTTAGCCTCGTCCGGTCCGGTACCCGGCGTCTGATCGGGCCTGGAACAGCAATAAGGGAGCTCCTGCCATGACCCGCCCCGCCCGACTCGCCGTGGGCGTGGTGTCCGCCGGCAGGGTCGGCTCGGTGCTCGGCGCCGCGCTGGCCCGGGCGGGCCACGTCGTCGTCGCGGCGTCCGGCGTGTCCAAGGCGTCGGTGCGCCGGGCCGAGGAGCTGCTGCCGGACGTGCCGCTGCTGCCGCCGGACGAGGTTGCGGCGCGGGCGGACCTCGTGTTGCTGGCCGTGCCGGACGACGCGCTGGGCGGCCTGGTTCGAGGCCTGGTGGCGACGGATTCGCTGCGCGCCGGGCAGATCGTGGTGCACACCTCCGGGGCGCACGGCGTCGATGTGCTCAAGCCCGCCGCCGAGGTCGGGGTGCTGCCGCTGGCGCTGCACCCGGCGATGACGTTCACCGGCCGCGCCGAGGACCTGCACCGAGTCGTGGCCTGCTGCGTCGGCGTCACGGCGAACGAGGACGACCTGGCCGGCTGGAACGTCGGCGAGGCGCTGGTCGTGGAGATGGGCGCGGAGCCGGTGCGGGTGCCGGAGCCGGTCCGCCCGCTCTACCACGCGGCCCTGACGCACGGCGCCAACCACCTGGCCACGCTGGTCACCGAATGCGTGGACCTGCTGCGCAACGCGGGCATCGAGCCGGCGGAGCGGGTGATCAGCCCGCTGCTGTCGGCGGCGCTGGACAACGCGCTGCGGCACGGCGACCGCGCGCTGACCGGTCCGGTCGCCCGCGGCGACGTCGGCACCGTGCGTAAGCACGTCGCCGTGCTGCGCGAGACGTCGCCCGACACCGTGCCGGCCTACCTGGCGCTGGCCCGCCGCACCGCGCACCGGGCCGCCGACGCCGGCGTGCTGCGGGCGGACGCTGTGCCCGAGATCCTTTCCGTGCTCGACGAGGAGACCGAGAGATGAACCTGACCCGGACCGACTACGCGCCCGGGCAGCTGACCGTGCACTCCAGCCCGGAGAAGCTGGGCCGGGTCACCAGGGCGCTGCGCACCGCGGGCCGCAAGGTGGTGCTGGTGCCGACCATGGGCGCGCTGCACGAGGGCCACCTGGAGCTGATCCGGCGGGCGCGCCGGCTGGCCGGCACCGTCGTGGTGGTGTCGATCTTCGTGAACCCGTTGCAGTTCGGGGCAGGAGAGGACATCGACCGCTACCCGCGACCGCTGGAGGCGGACCTGGACAAGCTCCGCGCCGAGGGCGTGGAGCTGGCGTTCACGCCCGGCGTCGAGGACATCTACCCGGAGACGCCGCAGATCACCGTGCACCCGGGTCCGCTCGGCGACGAGCTGGAGGGCCAGGTGCGCAAGGGCCACTTCGCCGGCGTGCTGACGGTGGTGGCCAAGCTGTTCAACATCGTCCGGCCGGACATGGCCTTTTTCGGGGAGAAGGACTACCAGCAGCTGACGCTGATCCGGCGGATGGTCCGCGAGCTGCACTTCGACGTGCAGGTCGTGGGCGTGCCGACGATCAGGGAGGCCGACGGCCTGGCCCTGTCCTCGCGCAACGTCTACCTGTCCGAGCAGCAGCGGGAGGCCGCGGTGGCGCTGTCCGCCGCGCTGGCCGCGGGCCGGCACGCCGGCTTCGACGGAGCGGAGGCGGTGCTGAAGGCGGCCGGCGACGTGTTGGCCGCGCAGGACGGGGTGGACGTGTTCTACCTGGAGCTGCGTTCGCCCGACCTCGGCCCGGCGCCGGCCAGTGGGGACGCGCGGCTGCTGGTCGCCGCCAGGGTCGGGGACACCCGGCTGATCGACAACGCCGCGGTGCAGCTCGGCGCCGTGGTCGCGAACCAGTAGGAGGGGAGGGACGACATGTTCCGCACGATGCTGAAGTCCAAGATCCACAGAGCCACCGTCACCCAGGCGGACCTGAACTACGTCGGCTCCGTCACCATCGACGAGGACCTGATGCAGGCGGCCGACCTGCTGCCCGGCGAGCAGGTGGCGATCGTCGACGTGACCAACGGGGCGCGGCTGGAGACCTACGTCATCCCCGGTGAGCGGGGCAGCGGCGTGATCGGCATCAACGGCGCCGCCGCGCACCTGGTGCACCCCGGCGACCTGGTCATCCTGATCTCGTACGGGGTGATGGACGAGATCGAGTCCATCGCCTACCGGCCGAAGATCGTGTTCGTCGACGCCGACAACAAGGTGCTGGACCGGGGCGACGACCCGGCGCACGCGCCGGCCGGCTCGGGCCTGAGCTCCGGCGCCGAGGTGCACGCCGAGACCTCCGACGCGGCCCGCCTGGACGCGCTGCTGCAGGCGGAGGCGTAACCACCCGTGCTGCTGTGCGTCGACATCGGCAACACCAACATCTCGCTCGGCATGTACCGGGACGAGGAGCTGGTGCGCGACTGGCGGATGCGGACCGACGCACGGATGACCGCCGACGAGCTGGCGCTGGGCATGCGCGGCATGCTCGGCCCGCTGGCCGACAAGGTGACCGGCGTTTCCGCGCTGTCGACCGTGCCGGCGGTGCTGCGGGAACTACGCGTCATGCTCGGCCGCTACTACGGCGACGTGCCGCGGATCGTGATCGGGCCGGGGGTGCGCACCGGCGTGCCGCTGCTGGTGGACAACCCGAGGGAGGTGGGCGGTGACCGTCTCGTCAACACGATGGCCGCTCACCACCTGTTCGGCACCGCCTGCATAGTCGTCGACTTCGGCACGTCCACCAACATCGACGTCTCCACCGCCAAGGGGGAGTTCATCGGCGGGGCGTTCGCCCCCGGCATCGAGATCTCCGTCGACGCGCTGGCCGCGCGGGCCGCGCAGCTGCGCAAGGTGGAGCTGGTGCGGCCCCGGTCGGTGATCGGCAAGAACACGGTGGAGTGCCTGCAGTCCGGCATCCTCTACGGCTTCGCCGGCCAGGTCGACGGCCTGGTCCGGCGGATCACCGCCGAGTTGGAGGCCGGCGGGTCCGGGCCGGTCAACGTGATCGGCACCGGCGGCCTGGCCCCGCTCGTGGTCAGCGAGTCGGAGACGATCAAGCACCACGTCCCCGAGCTGACGCTGCTCGGGCTGCGCCTGGCCTACGAACGCAACATGGCCTAGTTGTGCCACATACTTGCCTCCAGGCGTCACATGCGCGCCGCATGTGGCAGGGCGAGGCGGGGAGTCAGACGCGGATTGTGCGCAGGACGATCGTGCGCAGCGGGTAGTCGAACTCGCCGTCGGCGGTCTCCGGCCGGGACTTCAGGTACGCCAGCATCCGGTTCAGCGTCTCCGTGCGCTCCGGCTCCGCCATCGTCAGGAACAGCGAGTGCGTCTTGGCGGTGGCGACCAGCGACTCGGCGGTCCGCCGCTGGCTGTGCCGGAACTCGGCCCGTTCGAGCTCGGCGAACGGCCCGAACTCCACGGCGATGGAGATGCCGCGGGTGGTGGTGCCGGGCCGGACCGCGGTGTGGATCTGGTCCATGCCGGCGACCCACTCCACGCTGAAGTCGTCGTCGTTCCACACCCCGGCGAGCACGCCGCCGGGCCGCAGCACCCGGCCGATCTCGGGCAGCGCGTGCTCGTGATCGAACCAGTGCATGGCCTGCCCTACGAGCACCGCGTCCACGGAGGCGTCCGGCAGCGGGATCTGCTCGGCGGTGCCGGCCAAAGCGGTGACCTCCGGCATCCGCGCCGTCAGCTCCGCCCGCATCGCGTCGTCGGGCTCGACGGCCACGGCCTCGTACCCGAGGGACGTGATCACCGCGGTCAGCTTGCCGGTGCCGGCGGCGAGATCCAGCACCTTCGGCTCGTCCACCGGCGCCAGGGCCCAGCGCACCGCATCGACCGGGTAGTCGGGACGGTGCTCCGCATAGTCGGCCGCCCGGCTGCCGAACGACGACGCCCGCCTTGAGATCAACTCATCGCCTGCCATGCCCTCGAAGTTATCCGGTTCGTGGTAACGGGCGGTGGGTCCGTAACCTTGTGAGCCGTGGTCGAACACAACCCTCCCCATTCCGCCACGGACGACGACCTTCCCGAGCAGCTCCGCATCCGCCGGGAGAAGCGTGAGCGGATGTTGGAACAGGGTGTGTCGCCCTATCCGGTCGAGCTGCCGCGCACCCACACGCTGCGCGAGGTGCGTGAATCGCACACAGATCTGCCGCCGGACACCGCGACCGGCGACATCGTCGGCGTGACCGGCCGGGTGATGTTCATCCGCAACACCGGCAAGCTCTGCTTCGCCACGTTGCGTGAGGGCGACGGAACCGAACTGCAGGCGATGCTGAGCCTCGCGCAGGTCGGCGAACAGGCCCTTTCCGACTGGAAGTCCACCGTCGACCTGGGCGATCACGTATTTGTCCACGGCGAGGTCATCACCTCCCGCCGCGGTGAACTCTCGGTGATGGCCGACGAGTGGCGGATGGCGGCCAAGTCAGTTCGCCCGTTGCCGGTAGCGCACAAGGACCTCGCCGAGGAAACGCGCATTCGTCAGCGTTACGTCGACCTGATCCTGCGGCCGCAGGCCATGGAGACGGTGCGGACAAGGGCCGGCGTTGTGCGATCGCTACGTGAATCGTTCCACAGCCGGGGTTTCCTCGAAGTCGAGACGCCGATGCTGCAAACGTTGCAGGGCGGCGCGACCGCTCGTCCGTTCGTCACGCACTCGAACGCGCTCGGCATTGACCTGTTCCTGCGGATCGCGCCGGAGCTTTACCTCAAGCGCTGTGTGGTCGGCGGTATCGAGAAGGTCTTCGAGATCAACAGGAACTTCCGGAACGAGGGATCCGACTCCTCGCACTCGCCGGAGTTCGCGATGCTCGAGTTCTACCAGGCTTATGGCACCTACGACTCGATGGCCGTGCTGACCAGGCAGCTGATCCAGGAGGCCGCGCAGGCGGTGCTGGGCACGCAGGTCGTCACGCTGGCCGACGGCACCGAGTACGACCTGTCCGGCGACTGGACGTCGCTGACGATGTACGGGTCGCTGTCCGAGGCGCTGGACTCGGAGATCACCCCGCAGACCCCGGCCGAGCTGCTGCGCAAGCACGCCGACTCGCGCGGCCTCGAGGTGGATCCGAAGCTCGGCCACGGAAAGCTCGTCGAAGAACTGTGGGAGCACCTCGTCGGCGACCACCTGCACGCGCCGACATTCGTGCGCGATTTCCCGGTGGAGACCTCGCCGCTGACCCGTGAGCACCGGGATACGCCGGGACTTGCCGAGAAGTGGGACCTCTACGTCCGCGGATTCGAGCTGGCCACCGGTTACTCCGAGCTGGTCGATCCGGTGGTCGAGCGGCAGCGGCTGACCGACCAGGCGCGGCTGGCCGCGGCCGGCGACGCCGAGGCGATGCCGGTGGATGAGGACTTTCTGCGTTCGTTGGAGTACGGAATGCCACCGAGCGGTGGTGTCGGAATGGGCATCGATCGCCTCCTGATGGCGCTCACCGGTCTCGGTATCCGGGAGACGATCCTGTTCCCACTCGTGCGACCCGAATGAGGTGTTTCGGCGGCTGCCATTGACGGGGCGCGATACATATGCGCTAATCTGTCCCCGAGGCAGATTTCCGGGCAGCCGCCGATACCTTTCCGCGGCGTACTTGGTGTAGGAGGCCGCTCATGGCGCAGAAGGTGACTGTCGCCCTGATCGACGACCTGGACGGGTCCGAGGCCAGTGAGACTCTCGAGTTCGCACTCGATGGCGTGTCGTACCAGATCGATCTTTCCTCGGCGAATGCGAACAAGCTGCGCGACGGATTGGCGTCATTCGTCGCGTCGGCCCGCCGTTCCGGTGGCCGCAAGCGGGTGGCCGGCCGGGCGCTGGGCGGCGTGAGCAAGGCCCGCCCGGCCGCGGCGGACCGCGAGCAGAACCAGGCGATCAGGGAATGGGCCCGCAAGCAGGGCATGAAGGTGTCCGACCGGGGCCGCATCCCGGCCGAGGTGCTGGACGCTTACCACCAGCAGGCCTGAACACCGGTTTTCCCGTCGCGAGGGGCCGCCCGCCGGGCGGCCCCTTCGCTTGCCCGGACCCCCGCCGCCGCCCCTTCGCTTACCCTCCCCCGACTGCGCTTAGGCTAACCAAAGTCGGAGAGGAGGGCTGGTGGGTGCACTCGCGCGGCGACGTCGTCGCCGCATCGTCGGGCTCCTCGTCCTGCTCGGGCTGGCCGTGCTGGCCGGCCTGGCCAGCATCGCCATCGGCTCCAAGCCGATCGGTCTGGACGCGGTGTGGCACGGACTGGTCGCGCCGACCGGCACCGAGAACGACATCATCATCCGGTCCCTGCGCGTCCCCCGGACCGAACTGGCCGTGCTGGCCGGCGTCGCGCTCGGCATCGCCGGCTCCCTGATCCAGGGGCACACCCGCAACCCGCTCGCCGATCCCGGCCTGCTCGGCGTCACCAGCGGCGCCGCGTTCGCCGTCGTGGTCGGCATCTTCGCGTTCGGCATGACCAGCCTGTACAGCTACGTCTGGCTGGCGTTCATCGGTGCGATCGCGACCACCGGACTGGTGTTCCTGCTCGGAAGTGCCGGCCGGGGCGGGCCGACGCCGCTGACCCTGGCGCTGGCAGGGGCCGCGGTCAGCGCGCTGATGGTCGGCCTGATCTCGGCAATGGCCGTGATCGACCAGCAGAGCCTGGAGGCGTTCCGGTTCTGGCGGGTCGGCGCGGTGGCCGGCCGCGACCCCGTGGTCATCGGGCAGGTGCTGCCGTTCCTGGCCGCGGGCCTGGTGCTGGCGCTGGCCAACGCGCCCGGCCTGAACGCGCTGTCGCTCGGCGAGGACGTGGCCCGCTCCATCGGCCAGCACGTGCTGCGGACCCGGCTGCTCGGCCTGGTCGCGATCACGTTGCTCACCGGCGGCGCGGTCGCGGCGTGCGGGCCGATCGGCTTCGTCGGCCTGGTGGTGCCGCACGTCGCCCGGTTCGTCACCGGCCCCGACCACCGCTGGCTGCTGCCCTACTCCGGGCTGATCGGCGCGGTGCTGCTGCTGGTCGCCGACATCATCGGCCGGGTGATCGCCTGGCCGAGCGAACTCCAGGTGGGCATCGTGCTGGCGTTGATCGGGGCACCGGTGTTCGTCGGCATCGTCCGGCGCAAGCGGCTGGTGCGGCTGTGACGGCACTGCAGGGCCTGCGGATCGGTCCGGTCGGGCTGCGGTTCCGGCTGCGGCCGCTGGTGGTGCCGCTGGCCGCCTTGGCGCTGACGGTGCTGGTGGTGGCGCTGAACATCCGGATCGGCGACTTCCCGATGTCCGTCGGCGACGTGCTGCGCGTGCTGGTCGGCGGCGGTGACGCGGCCGAGCAGTACATCGTCTTCGACCTGCGGCTGCTGCGGACGCTGACCGGCCTGCTGATCGGCGCCGCGTTCGGCGTGTCCGGCGCGATCACACAGGCGATCTCCCGCAATCCGCTGGCCAGCCCGGACGTCCTCGGCGTCACGCCGGGGGCCTCCGCCGGCGCGGTCGGCGTGATCGTGCTGGCCAGCAGTTACGGCAGCGTGGCCGGCGTCATCGCCGGGATCGGCCTGCCGGTGGCGGCGCTGATCGGCGGCCTGCTGTCGGCCGCGCTGGTGTACGTGCTGGCGTGGCGGCGCGGCGTGGACGGCTACCGACTGGTCCTGGTCGGCATCGGCGTGCAGGCGTTCATGCTCAACCTCACGTACTGGCTGCTCACCATCGGGGACGTGACCCAGGCCGGCCAGGCGCTGGTGTGGATCACCGGCAGCCTGAACGGCCGCAGCTGGGCCGACCTGGTGCCGGTGGCCATCGCGCTGGCCGTGTTCCTGCCGCTGTCGCTGGTCGGCGCGCACGTGCTCGGGGCACTCCAGTTCGACGACGACACCGTTCGCAACCTCGGCACCCGCGTGGAGCTGAGCCGGTTCGTGTTGATCCTGATCGCGGTCGTCCTGGCCGCCGTCGCGACCGCCGCGGCGGGCCCGGTGTTCTTCGTCGCGCTGGCCACGCCGCAGATCGCCCAGCGGCTCGCCGGCACGGCCCGGCCGCCGCTGGTGGCGTCGGCGGTTCTGGGCGCGCTGCTCGTCAGCGTCTCCGACCTGATCGCGCGGACCGCCTTCGGCATCGAGCTGCCGGTCGGCGTCGTCACGGCCGTGCTCGGCGCGCCCTACCTGATGTTCCTGATCATTCGGAAGCGCCGGGAGGTGCGGGCGTGACGCCGCGACTGCGGGCCGAGTCGCTTCGGCTGGGCTACGGCGACTCGCTTGTCGTCGACGGCCTCGACCTGGACGTCGTCGGCGGCACCGTGACCGCCGTGATCGGCCCCAACGGCTGCGGCAAGTCCACCCTGCTGCGCGCGATGGGCCGGCTGCTCGCGCCGCGTGGTGGGCAGGTGCTGCTGGACGGCAAGCGGATCGACAAGATGCCGACCAAGGAGGTCGCGAAGCTGCTCGGCGTGCTCCCGCAGTCGCCGCAGGCCCCCGAGGGCCTGACCGTCGCCGACCTCGTCGCGCGTGGCCGGCATCCGCACCAGGCCTGGTACCGGCAGTGGTCGTCCGACGACCACGCCGCCATCGACGAGGCGTTGGCCATGACCGGCATGACCGACCTCGCCGACCGGACCCTCGACCAGCTCTCCGGCGGCCAGCGGCAGCGGGCGTGGATCTCGATGGCGCTGGCCCAGGGCACCGAGCTGCTGTTGCTCGACGAGCCGACGACGTACCTCGACCTGGCCCACCAGGTCGACGTCCTGGACCTGGTGCAGCGCCTGCACAGTGAGCTCGGCCGGACCGTGGTGATGGTTCTGCACGACCTCAACCTCGCCGCCCGTTACGCCGACCGGCTGGTCGCGCTGCGCGCCGGCAAGGTCGTCGCCCAGGGCCGGCCGCACGAGGTGCTGACCGAGGAGCTGCTGCGCGAGGTCTTCGAGCTGGAGGCCAAGGTCATCGACGACCCCGTGGCCGGCACGCCGCTGGTCGTCCCGGTCGGCACGAGGCACCGGAAATAGGGAACGGCCCACGCCCCGGACGGGACGTGGGCCGCTGGCTCGTCGACTCCCCTCGACCAACCGACGAGCCGGGTGATCAGACCTGGGCGAGCTCCGGCTCGGGGGCCGGCTCGACCGCCGTGTCCTCCTTGGGCTTGCGCAGTCCGCTGATCGTCACGGTGGCGATGAGGCCGAGCAGCGCGACGCCGGTCACCACCGCCAGTGCCGGGTGGTAGCTGGCGATCACCTCAGCGGTGGTCCGCGGCGTCGCGGCGTTGAGCACCGCCGTCACCACGGCCAGCGCGATGGCCCCGCCGACCTGGAAGGACGTCTGCACCAGGCCGGAGGCCAGGCCCTGCTCGTCGTCGGAGACGCCAGTGGTGGCCTGGATGTTCAGCGCCGGGAACGACAGTGCGAAGCCCAGTCCGAGCAGCACCATGCTGGGCAGGATGGCCAGCGCGTAGTTCGGGTTGGCGTCGATCTGCAGGAACAGCCCGTACGCCACGACGAACGCCGCCAGGCCGAGGGCGATCACCCGGCCGGCGCCGAAGCGGTTGACCAGGGCCCCGGTGCGCGGCCCGCCGAAGGCGACGATCAGACCGGCCGGCAGGAAGGCCAGCGCCATGCTCAGCGGCGACCAGTGCAGCAGCGACTGCATGTAGATGGTGCCGATGAACTGGAAGCCGGCGTACGAGCCGAAGACGGCCATCGCGGTCAGGTCGGCGGCGAGCACGTTCTTGTTGCGCAGGATGCCCAGCCGCAGCAGCGGGTGCGCGACCCGGCGCTCGATCATCACGAAGGCGACCGCCAGGGCGAGCACCACCGCGAAGGAGCCGAGCGTGATCGGCGAGGCCCAGCCCACCGAGGACGCGGAGACGACCGTGTAGACGAGCAGCAGCAGCGCGAGCGTGCTGGTGGCGGCGCCCAGCACGTCGTAGCCCTGGCGCGGGCCGTCGGGGCGGCCGTGGTCGGGGATGAGCTTGATGCCCAGGAGCAGCACCAGGACGGCGATCGGGGCCGGCATCAGGAAGGTCCAACGCCAGCCGACCTCGGTCATCAGGCCGCCGAGGATCAGGCCGGAGGAGAAGCCGCTGGCGCCGAACGCCGTGTAGATGGACAGGGCCCGGTTGCGGGACGGGCCCTCGGGGAACGTGGTGGTGATGATCGACAGGCCGGCCGGCGCGGTGAACGCGGCGGCGGCGCCCTTCACGAAGCGGGCGGCGATCAGCAGGGTCGGGTCGTCCACCAGGCCGCCGAGCAGCGAGGCGGCCGCAAACACGCCCAGCGCGACCAGCAGCACGCGGCGGCGGCCGAGCAGGTCGGCGGTGCGGCCGCCGAGCAGCAGGAAGCCGCCGTAGCCGAGCACGTAGCCGCTGATCACCCACTGCAGCGACGAGGTGGACATGTGCAGCTCGGAACCGATCGAGGGCAGCGCGACGCCGACCATGGAGACGTCGAGGCCGTCCAGGAACAGCACGCCGCACAGCAGCATCAACGCCGCCCACAGGCTCGCGGGCCAGCGCGTGCCGGGCTGGGCGGACAGGACGGGTGTTGCCGTTGTGGTCACGAGGGCCAAGACTACATGCAGCTGCATCTAATGCAAGCGGATTTAATGCGTTGGAATTTTATGACGGTGGGGACTATGATGCGGGGCGTGACCGAGAACGAGCTCGTCGACGCCTGGCGCGGGTTGCTGGGGCGCTACCACGCGACGTGGTGTGCGCTGGACCGTGAGCTGCGCGAGGGTCACGGCCTCGGGGCCAGCGAGTTCGAGGTGCTCGACCAGCTCACGGAGAGCTGCTGCGACAAGCCGGCGCTGCGGATGCAGGAGCTCGGCAAGAGCGTCCAGCTCAGCCAGAGCGCGCTGTCCCGGGTCGTCGCCCGGCTGGAGGCCGACGGCCTCGTCACTCGCGCGCTGTGCGCCGACGACCGTCGCGGCATCTACGTCGAGTTGACGGAGGAGGGTCGGGCCCGGCACGCCGCCGCGGCCCCGACGCACCGCTCGGTGCTCGCCGCCAATCTGGCGTAGCGGGGAGATTTCACCCTTTTGGTGACCCCGCTCACAGTGAATGTCAGCTGATGGTGGCTTGTTCGCGCTCAGCGGACAGTGGGAATCTCCCTGTCAGAACCCACGTTGTGCCAAGCGTCAGGGCGCTCGCGGGGTCTGCGGCTGCGAGCGGCACTGAGAGCGACGGGTCCGCCTACTACAGTGGACCCCAGGTGCTGACCCCACCGGCGAGGTCATGGGTGGGTGGAGGACCGCCGACGCAGCTGTCAGGGAGTGCATATGTTCGAGAGGTTCACCGACCGCGCGAGGCGGGTGGTCGTCCTGGCTCAGGAAGAGGCCAGGATGCTCAACCACAACTACATCGGCACCGAGCACATCCTCCTGGGTCTGATCCACGAGGGTGAGGGTGTCGCCGCCAAGGCGCTGGAGTCGCTGGGCATTGCCCTCGAGGGCGTGCGCCAGCAGGTGGAAGAGATCATCGGTCAGGGTCAGCAGGCGCCGAGCGGGCACATCCCGTTCACGCCCCGGGCCAAGAAGGTGCTGGAGCTGTCGCTGCGCGAGGCGCTGCAGCTCGGCCACAACTACATCGGCACCGAGCACATCCTGCTCGGGCTGATCCGCGAGGGCGAGGGCGTGGCCGCCCAGGTCCTGGTCAAGCTGGGCGCGGACCTCAACCGTGTCCGCCAGCAGGTGCTCCAGCTGCTGTCCGGCTACCAGGGCAAGGAGCCGGCCGAGGCCGGCGGCCGCGGCGAGGGCACTCCGTCCTCCTCGCTCGTGCTGGACCAGTTCGGCCGCAATCTCACCGCGCTTGCCCGCGAGGGCAAGGTGGACCCGGTCATCGGCCGGGCCAAGGAGATCGAGCGGGTCATGCAGGTGCTCTCGCGCCGGACCAAGAACAACCCGGTGCTCATCGGCGAGCCGGGCGTCGGCAAGACCGCCGTCGTCGAGGGCCTTGCCCAGATGATCGTCAAGGGCGAGGTGCCCGAGACGCTCAAGGACAAGCAGCTCTACACGCTCGACCTGGGCTCGCTGGTCGCCGGTTCCCGCTACCGCGGTGACTTCGAGGAGCGCCTGAAGAAGGTGCTCAAGGAGATCCGCACCCGCGGCGACATCATCCTGTTCATCGACGAGATCCACACCCTGGTCGGCGCGGGCGCCGCCGAGGGTGCGATCGACGCCGCCAGCATCCTCAAGCCGATGCTGGCCCGCGGCGAGCTCCAGACCATCGGTGCGACCACGCTCGACGAGTACCGCAAGTACGTCGAGAAGGACCCCGCCCTGGAGCGCCGGTTCCAGCCGATCCAGGTCGGCGAGCCGACGCTGGAGCAGACCATCGAGATTCTCAAGGGTCTGCGCGACCGGTACGAGGCGCACCACCGCGTCTCCATCACCGACTCGGCGCTGGTCGCCGCCGCGACGCTGGCCGACCGGTACATCAACGACCGGTTCCTGCCGGACAAGGCGATCGACCTGATCGACGAGGCCGGCGCCCGGATGCGCATCCGCCGGATGACCGCGCCGCCGGACCTGCGCGAGTTCGACGAGAAGATCGCCGACGTGCGCCGGGACAAGGAGTCCGCGATCGACGCGCAGGACTTCGAGCGCGCGGCCAAGCTCCGGGACCAGGAGAAGCAGCTGCTCGCGCAGAAGGCCGAGCGTGAGAAGCAGTGGAAGGACGGCGACCTCGACGTCGTCGCCGAGGTCGACGACGAGCAGATCGCCGAGGTGCTGGCCAACTGGACCGGCATCCCCGTCTTCAAGCTCACCGAGGAGGAGACCACCCGCCTGCTCCGCATGGAGGAGGAGGTGCACAAGCGGATCATCGGTCAGGAGGAGGCCGTCAAGGCCGTCTCCAAGGCGATCCGCCGCACCAGGGCCGGTCTGAAGGACCCCAAGCGCCCGTCCGGCTCGTTCATCTTCGCCGGCCCGTCCGGTGTCGGTAAGACCGAGCTGTCCAAGGCGCTGGCCAACTTCCTGTTCGGCGACGACGACGCGCTCATCCAGATCGACATGGGCGAGTTCCACGACCGGTACACGGCGTCCCGTCTCTTCGGTGCGCCTCCCGGCTACGTGGGCTACGAGGAGGGCGGCCAGCTCACCGAGAAGGTGCGCCGCAAGCCGTTCTCGGTGGTGCTGTTCGACGAGATCGAGAAGGCGCACCAGGAGGTGTACAACACGCTGCTGCAGGTGCTGGAGGACGGCCGCCTGACCGACGGTCAGGGTCGCACGGTGGACTTCAAGAACACCGTGATCATCTTCACCTCCAACCTGGGCACGCAGGACATCTCCAAGGCCGTCGGCCTGGGCTTCTCCGGTGGTGGCGAGCAGGGCTCGAACTACGAGCGGATGAAGATCAAGGTCAACGACGAGCTGAAGAAGCATTTCCGCCCGGAGTTCCTCAACCGCATCGACGACATCATCGTGTTCCACCAGCTGACCCAGGACGAGATCATCAAGATGGTCGACCTGATGGTCACCCGGGTCGAGGCCCAGCTGAAGAACAAGGACATGTCGCTCGAGCTCACGCCGCTGGCCAAGCAGCTGCTGGCCAAGCGGGGCTTCGACCCGGTGCTGGGCGCCCGGCCGCTGCGCCGGACCATCCAGCGCGAGATCGAGGACCAGCTGTCGGAGAAGATCCTGTTCGGGGAGCTGCAGCCCGGCCAGATCGTGCTCTGCGACGTGGAGGGCTGGGACGGCACCGGCTCCGACGACAAGGCGCACTTCGTGTTCCGCGGCGAGGCCCGTCCCCTGCGGATCCCGGACGCGCCGCCGGTCGGCCTGGCCGCGCACGGTGGTGACACCGCGCAGGAGTTCGACGGCGAGTGAGCTGACGCGCTGACGAGGGCGGTTTTCCGGTTCGCCGGGGAACCGCCCTTTGTCGTGTTCAATGGGAGGGGTGGCCAGCAGTGTGCGAACCCGCGCGACCCGGCTGCCCGCCCGTCTGGACGAGGGCCGGCGGCGGGTGGGCGGCGCGCCGCTGACATTCCTGCTCTCCCTGCTGACCGCCGCCGTCATTGCCATGGTCGCGCTGCGCCTGCTCGGCATCGACGGCGACCACGTGATGGTGGTGTTGCTGGCCGGGACCCCGTACGCCGCCGGCGGCGGGGCGCTGCTCGTGTTGTTCGCCATGTTGTTCCGGCGGTGGGCTGTCGCCGTGGTGGCGCTGGCCTTCACCGCCTGCCTGATCGCCGCCGTCGCCCCGCGGGCGTTCACCGCGCCCCGGCCGCTCGGCACCGGTCCGGCCGTCCGGGTGCTCAGCCTCGACCTGGCCCAGGGCAGGGCCAACGCCGCTGCCGTCGTCTCGCTGGTCAGGGATCAGCACGTCGACGTCGTGGCGTTCCAGGAACTCACCCCGGAGTCCGTCGCCGCACTGAACGCCGCCGGGCTCCAGACCGAGATGCCCAACCAGCTCTTCCAGCCCGGCGACGGGCCCGTCGGTTCCGGCATCGCCTCCCGGTACCCGCTGCAGGCCGTGCCGGTTGTCGTGCCGACGACGTTTCCGCAGGTGACCGCCCAGGTGTCGCTGCCGCAGGGTCGGGCCATCCAGGTGCAGTCCGTACACGTGCGGCCGCCGACCGACGACAACACCACCGACACGTGGAAGCGGGAGCTGGACGCGCTGCCCGACCCCGTCGACGGGGTGCCGCCGATGGTGCTGGCCGGCGACTTCAATGCCACCCTCGACCACGCCGGGCTGCGGTCCGCGCTGGTCAGCGGCTTCGTCGACGCCGCATCCCAGGCCGGCGCCGGCCTGCAGCCCACCTGGCCCACCGACGGCAGCCTGCCGCCGCTGCTGCCGATCGACCACGTGCTGGTGGACAAGCGCTGTCCCGTGGACTCGTTCGCCACCTTCGACGTGCCCGGCGGCGATCACAAGGCCGTGCTGACCCAGTTCGTCACGGCTTGAGGCTGCCCGGCCAGAGGTACTGGTCGGCGGGCTGAGTGGTGCCGCGGAACCAGGCGTCGAAGAAGCCGCGCAGGTCCTTGCCGCTGACCTGCGTGACGTACGACTCGAACTCGGGCCAGCTGGCGTTGCCGTCGCGGTGCAGCGCCGGCCAGGTCTTGAGGACCTGGAAGAAGGCGTCGTCGCCAATGGTGCGGCGCAGGGCGTGCATGGCCATCGGGCCCTTGCTGTAGACGGCGCCGAACTCGTTGCCGGCCCCCATGTCGTAGAGCTTGCCGCCGAAGACCTGCTGGCCCTTCTGCACGGCCTTGCGGTACGTGTCGTCGAGGTTCGCGCCCTCCTTGGCCTCGGCCCACAGCCATTGCGCGTAGCTGGCCAGGCACTCGTTGAGGCAGACGTCCTTCCACTGCCGCACCGACACCGAGTCGCCCCACCACTGGTGGGCGTTCTCGTGCACGATCGTGCTCAGGTCGGTCCACTTCGCGTAGGTGGGCCGGGTCTGCGTCTCCAAGGAAAAGTCGATCTTGTCGGCGAGGAAGATGCCGCCGGCGGCGTCCTGCGGGTACTTGCCGAACTTGGACGACAGGAAGTCCAGGATCTCCGGCAGCCGGGCCTCCAGCGCCTTCTTGTCGTCGGTGCCCGGGGCGAACGCCGACACCACCGGCGTGCCGTCGGTCAGCTTGCCGTTGACCATCGTCCAGTGGTCGATGCCGACCGTGGTCAGGTAGGACGCGATCGGGTCCGGCTCGTCCCACCGGAACGTCGTCCAGCCGTCCTTGGACTCGTTGCGGCCGGGCAGGCCGTTGGAGATCACGCTCCAGCCGTCCGGCACCCGCGCCGCCAGGTGGAACGCCGCCTTGTCGGTCGGCGTGTCGTTGACCGGGTACCAGGTGGCCGCCGAATGCGGCTCGCCCGCCGCGAACGCGCCGCCGCTGCTGGAGATCTGCCAGCCCTCCGACCCCAGCTTCTTCGACTTCACCGGGTTCGGCTCACCGCCGTACTGCACCTCGACCGTGAAGGTGCTGCCCTCGGCGATGCCCTCCGCCGGCGTGATCACCAGCTTGCCGTCGCTGTGGTCCACGTCGGCCGCCCGGCCGTCCACCGTCACCGTGCGGACGTCGAGGTCGGCCAGGTCGAGGCTGAACTCGCTGAGCGACTGCTCGGCCTTGGCCGTGATCGTCGTGTCGCCGTCCAGGTGGTGCGAGTTCGGGTCGTACGTGATCGCCACGACGTAGTTCGACGCGTTGTAGCCGCCGTTTCCGCTGGTCGGGTAGTACGGATCGCCCGCGGTCCGGGCACCCGCCGTGCCCTGGACGCCGTCCTCGGCCGACTTCGTCGCCGGGCTGCAGGCCACGCACAACGCCGCGACCGCCAGCAGCGACGCCACCTTCCGAACCCGCATGCCGAAGTGTGTACCAGGTGGTATGAGTGCTCCGTGTTCGATGTCGTCGAGTTCGGCGGCTCCGGCCCCGGGATCCTGTTGCTGCACGGGCTGATGGGCCGGGCCACCACCTGGTGGCCGGTCGCCCGGTGGCTGGTCCGGTACGGGCGGGTGGTCGGTCTCGATGCGCGGGGACACGGTCGTAATACGCGTCGCGGCGGCGATTGGCGCACCGAGGACTTCGCCCTCGACGCCGCCGAGACGATCCGCCGCCTCGACCTCGGCCCGTCGGTCGTCATCGGCCACTCCATGGGCGGCCTGCACGCCCTGGTCCTGGCCGCTCTCGAACCCGACCTCGTGCGGGGCGTGGTCGTCGAGGACTTCGCCCCCGACCAGCGCGGCCGCACCGTCGAGCCCTGGCGGGCCGAGTTCTCCCGCTGGCCCGTGCCATTCCAGTCCTTGGCGCACGTCCGCAGCTTCTTCGGCCCGGTCGGCGACTACTTCGTCGAGTGCTTCGAGGAACGTCCCGACGGCTACCACCTCATCGCCGACATCGAGGACCTCTACCGCATCGCCGCCGAATGGGGCCGGCGCGACTACTGGCCCTTCGTCGATCGCGTCCGGGCCCCGCTGCTGGTCATCGAGGCCGAGCACACCTTGATGCCGCCGGACCAGCAAGCCGCCATGGCCGCCCGGGTTGCCGACGGCCGGCACATCGTCGTCGAAGGCGCCGGCCACCTGGTCCAGCTCAGCGCCCCCGGCGTCTACCGCGGCGCCGTGGAGGCCTTCCTGTCCGAGCTGCTCAACGGCTGAACAGCACGTCCACCTCACCGGTGACGGTGTCGGTGATGCCGACCTCGTCGACCTCGGCCCGGATCGGCTCCGCGGGGTGCAGGGCGGCGATGCCGGCGGCGAGCGTGGCGGTGTCGATCTCCTGGGCCAGCGTGCAGTGCGGCACCCACGAGCCGGGCAGGTAGTAGGCGACGGGGTTGCGGACCTTCTTGGCCAGCACGTCGTGCACGGCGGAGTGGACGGCCAGCAGCTCGGCGTCGACGACGGCGGTGAGCACGAGGTGGGTGTCGGTGGTGGGGAAGGTGCCGAGGGTGTAGAGCCAGATGCTGGGCAGCGCCAGCAGGCTCAGCTCGGCGGCGAGGTCGGCCCGGGTCTGCCGGGTGAAGGCGCCGCCGAGGGCGAAGGTGACGTGCGGCCGGTGCCGGCGGTGGCTGCGGGTGGCCAGGCTCGGCACGCCGGCCCGTTCCAGCCGCTGCCACAGCGCCCGCACCGCGGTGTCGGCCTCACCGTCGAAGAAGAACTCCAGGGCCTGTGCCATGGAGCCATCCAACACGCCTCAGGACGGACGGACCCCGACGGCGTCGCGGATCTGATTGCCGAGCTCGGCGACGGTCCGGGCGCAGTGGGCGCAGCAGTAGAACCGGCCCTCGACCTCGACGCCGTGCCCGACGATGCGGCAGTTGCACCGCTCGCAGCGCGGCGCGAGCTTCTCCATCGCGCACTCGAACGAGTCGAACCAGTGGCTCTCGCCGGTCACGGTCCGGATCTCGAACGCCATCCAGTAGTCGTTGCCGCAGACATCGCAGGTCGCCATGGCGACAGGGTGCGGGGTCGCACCGGACCCGGCAACCGGAGCGTCAGTGCTCACCCGGCAGGGCGAACAGCCCGGAGTCGGTCTGCTCGATGAGGCCGTCGACGAGCAGCGAGTCGAGGCAGCGGTCCCGCTGCGCGGCGTCGGCCCAGGCGGCGTCGAGCAGCGGACGGGCGACCGGCCCGGGGGCGCCGCGGAGCACGTCGAGCAGCCGGCCGCGCACCTGGCGGTCGGTGCCGGCGAACTTCTGCACGGCCTTGGCGGGCCCGTTGTACGCGGGACGGCCGGCGAGCTGCCAGGCGCAGGTGTCGAAGACGGGGCAGTCGGCGCAGCGCGGCGCACGGGCGGTGCAGACGATGGCGCCGAGCTCCATGAGCGCGGCGGAGTAGCGCGCGGCGACGGCGTCGGCGCCTGGGAGCAGGGCCTCGACGTCGGCCATGTCCCGGTTGGTGGACGGCGGCCCGGCGTCACCGGTGCCGTGCACGGCACGGGCGACGACCCGGCGCACGTTGGTGTCGACGACGGGACACCGCTTGCCGTAGGCGAAGGCGGCGACGGCGCGAGCGGTGTACGCGCCGATGCCGGGCAGCGCCAGCAGGGTCTCCACGTCGTCGGGCACGACGTCGCCGTGCAGCGTGGCGATGGCGGAAGCAGCCTCGTGCAGCCGCAGCGCCCGCCGCGGATAGCCGAGCTTGCCCCACGCCCGGACGACGTCGCCCTGGCTGGCGGCGGCCAACGCCGACGGCACCGGCCAGCGCGCCATCCACTCGTGCCAGATCGGCTCCACCCGGGCGACCGGGGTCTGTTGCAGCATGATCTCGCTGACCAGCACGCCCCACGCGGTGCATTCGGGGCGCCGCCAGGGCAGGTCCCGCGCCGTGTCGTCGAACCAGCTCAGCAGTGTGTCGGCGGCAAGCATCGCCCCCGATTATCCCTGGCCGGGTGACAACACCTCGTGCAGGGCACCGTTGTGCACGTCGTAGACGAAGCCGCGGATGTTGTCGGTGTACGGCAGGAACACGCTGTGCCGCAGCCGGGCCATGGACGTCCGCACGCTGTCCTTGACCTCCCGGAACGCCTCGACGGCCCAGGTCGGCCGCAGGCCGGTGTCGGCCTCCAGCTCGTCCTTGAACTCGTCATCGGTGGTCATCGACAGCCCGCACGAGGTGTGCTGGACGACCATGATCTCCCGGGTGCCCAGCTTGCGCTGGCTCAGCGCCAGCGAGCGGATCACGTCGTCGGTCACCACACCGCCGCCGTTGCGCAGCACGTGCGCCTCACCCTGTTGCAGGCCGAACAGCTCGAACACCCTGATCCGGGCGTCCATGCACGTCAGCACCGCGATGTGCAGCGACGGGCTGGCCGACGAGCGGTCCCCACGGGTCCGGTCGACCAGTGCGGCATTGCGTTCGAGCAACTCGTCGATGGCGGTCATGTCGCACCTCCCTGCGTCCGATGTCTATGGCACCTGGTCGAGTGATCCCTGACAAGGGCTATTGAGCAAAGACACAACCGGATTGGGTGACCGCCAGAATCCCTGGCGGTCGGTGTCGGCGGCGTTACCGTCGGTGCATGATCGAGCCCACCGGTCCGCTCGACCCGTCGGTGTACTGGCGCCGCCGGGCGGTCGCGCTCGGCTGCTCGATCCTGGTGGTCGTGCTGCTCGCGGTGATCATCTCAAGCTGGCTCGGCGGCGGCACGCAGGCCGACCCGCAGGGCGTGGCCAACAAGCAGAGCGTCGCCACCACCTCCAGCAAGCGCCTCACGTCCTCGCCCCCGACCAGCGGCACGATCGCGGCCGCCGGGGCGTCCTCCTCCTCGTCGGCCTCGCCCGTGCCGACGACCAGCACCACGACCGGGCCGCCGCCACCGCCGCCCCCGCCCGGCCCGTGCCCGGACACCTCGATCACCGTCGAGGGACGCGTCGCGCAGCCCAGCTACCGGGTCGGCCAGGCGCCGCTGCTCACGCTGGTCATCACCAACTCGGGCCCGGTGGCGTGCAAGCGGGAGGTCACCCGGCAGCTCCGCGAGCTGCTCGTGCTGACCGCCGACGGCAACACCCGGCTGTGGTCCAGCTCCGACTGCTACTACCAGCAGCCGCCGGACACCCGGCTGCTGCAGCCCGGTGAGCAGGCCACCTTCAGCATCGCCTGGGCCGGCCGCACGTCGTCGCCGAACTGCGCGCCCAGCGGGGCGCTGCTGCCCGCCGGTGATTACGTCGTCGTCGGAAAGCTCGGTAACCTCACGAGTCGGCCGACGCCGTTCAAGCTCACCTGATTCCCCCGATGGTGTAACGGCTGGACGTACTATTCGACAACGCGAATCCAGTACGGTGTGGATCCACGGGAAGTCGTTCGAGAGGATCCGTTTCCGGTCATGGACGAGCAAGCAGTGGTGGGAGCCGACCGTTTTCGGTCGCTGCTGCTGCGTGCCGTCGTTCTGATCGGCGGCGTGCTGGCCGGCACCGCGCTGGCCTGGCTGCTCTCCTCGGCGACGGCATCGGCCGCCGAGCCGGCCCCGGTCTCCACCCTGTTGTCCGCGGCCGGTGACGTCGTCGACAACTCGGTCGCGCACACCGTGCACATCGGGCAGGACGCGAGGCTGGCGGCGCAGGCGCTACCGGCGGCCGCGCCCTCGGTGCCGGCCATCGAGGTCCCGGTGCCGCACCTGGTCGCCCCGGTGATCCTCGTCGAGCAGCGGCTGGACGACATCGCCACCGCCGGGTCCGAGGAGCAGGTTTCACGCACGGCCGTGAACAGGACTTTCGTTCCTGTCGCAGCTGTTCCGGTCGCTCAGCGAGCCATCTCGTCGCCGGTCGTGAGCCGGGTCGAGCACCCGGCCGACGCGGTCGCGGCGCGGCCACAGGCCGACCTGGGCACCCCGGTCGCCCCGCTCCGTCCGGACGGCACGCCCAAGTCCGAGGCGATGCCGTTCGGGGCGCTGCCCAGCGGCGCCTGCGGCCACGACGGCCCGTCCGGCAACGCCGGCATGTGCCTGGGTGACGGCGTGACCGCCGTGCCCGCGGCCGTGCCCGCCCTGTTCACGCAGGCGTCCTCGCGCCGCGTCCCGATGACCGCGCGTCGTCAGCCCGGCATCACCCCCGACTGATTCGCGTTTCTTCAGCGAACGGTCCGCAGTCCCCCTTTTCTCTTCATCCCCGTTTTGTGGGTGATCCCTGCCCCGAATCGCTTGTTCGTGGGATCACCCGTCTACTCCCGTGACCCGGGAAATTCGACAAGGAGAACATTTCCCATGCGTACCTGGATGAGGCGCGGAATTCCGGCCGCCCTGCTCGCCGGCGGCGTGCTCGCGATGACCGCCGGCAACGCCGCCGCCGCGCCCGCCCCGATCGGCGACCCGACCGGTGTCGCGGACACCGCGCTGCGCCTGACCGACCTCGTCGGCCACAAGGGCCTGCCGCCGCTGCCCGACACCAGCCAGATCCAGCTGCCGACCATGCCGATCGGTCAGACGCAGCGCTCGCTCGACCCGCAGGACCTCGCCGGCGGGGGCCTCTCCCTGAGCAACGTCCAGCTCAACGGCCAGGACCTGCCGAAGCCGGAGCTGCCCGGCCTGTCCGCGCTGCCCGCCCTCGGCGGCGACCAGCAGCGGTCCATCGACCCCAGCCACATCGCCATCTCCGACGTGCCGCGGCTGCCCAAGGTGCCGAGCCTGCTCACCGGCCTGCCGGTGTCGGCGCTGCCCGACGTGACCACCTCGCGGTCGCTGCCCAACGTCACCTACGGCGGCCAGGTGCCGACCGCCGGTCTGCACGACCTGACCAAGCTGCCCGACCTCACCACGCTGTCCGACCCGACGCAGCTGCCGAACCTGCCGCAGCTGCCGCTGGACGACGAGCAGCAGCGTTCGCTGCCGGGCACCGACCTGGTCGGCACGCTGCCCGTGGGCGGTCTGTTGGGTGGCGTCGCCGCCGAGCGTGACCTTCCGGGTCTGCCCAAGCTGCCGCTGACCCTGCCGGGCGTGCCCGCCGGGCGTTCCCTGCCGGCGCTGCCGCAGCTGCCGCTGCCGCTCCCGGGCCTCGGCCAGCGTTCGCTGCCGGGCACCGACCTCCTCGGCACGCTGCCGGTCGGCGGTCTGCTGGGTGGCGTTGCCGCTGAGCGTGATCTGCCGGGTCTGAACCTGCTGGGTGCGCTGCCGGTGAACGGTCTGTTGGGTGGGGTTGCGGCTGAGCGTGATCTGCCGGGTCTGAACCTGCTGGGTGCGCTGCCGGTGAACGGTCTGTTGGGTGGGGTTGCGGCTGAGCGTGATCTGCCGGGCTTGAACCTGCTGGGCGCGTTGCCGGTGAACGGTCTGTTGGGTGGGGTTGCGGCTGAGCGTGATCTGCCGGGTCTGAACCTGCTGGGCGCGTTGCCGGTGAACGGTCTGCTGGGTGGCGTCGCCGCCGAGCGTTCGCTGCCGGGTCTCCCGGCGCTGCCGGCCCTGCCGATGCTGGGTGGCCAGCAGCGGGCGCTGCCCGCGCTGCCGGGCCTGGACATGGTGTACGGCCTGATCGCCACCACCCCGGTCGCCGCGCTGCTGGCCAGCACCCCGCTGAGCTCCGTCGCCGGCCGCGAGCTGCTGCCGGTCCCGGCCGTCCCCGCCCTGCCGAAGCTGCCGCTGCCGGGCCTGGCCGGCCAGCAGCGTGAGCTGCCGGTCGTCGACTCCGTCCTGCCGAAGCTGCCCCTGGCCGTGCCGGCCGTGCCCGGCGCCACCGTCAGCGGCTTCCACGGCATCCCGGCCCTCGGCCCGTCGTTCACCACGACCATGCCGGCCGACGACTCCGCCCGCACCGTCGTGCCGGGCCTGCCCAACACCGCGGACGTTCTGGGTGGCGTGCTCGGTCACGCGCCGCGTCTGCCGATCAACGGCATCTGAGCCGTAACCCACAAACGGCCCCACCTTCCGCGCGAAGGTGGGGCCGTTGTCATGTCGGATCAGGGACCGAACCAGCGTTCCTCGGTGATCCGGGGCGGCGCGGAGGTGGTGCCGATGACCAGCTCGGTGGCCAGCGTCACGGTCCGCGGGCGGTTGTGGTCGGCGGCGTTGACCAGCAGCTTGCCGGCGGCCCGGCCCTTCTCCAGCACGGGCTGGCGCACGGTGGTCAGCCCGGCCCGCTCGCTCTCGGTGATGCCGTCGAAGCCGGTGATGGTGAGGTCCTGCGGCACCCGCAGTCCCCGCCGCCGGGCCTCGGCCAGCGCGCCCAGCGCGAGGATGTCCGAGGTGCAGATCAGGGCCGTGACCTGGGGATCCCGGTCCAGCAGCTGGGCAGCGGCGGACGCGCCGGAGGCGATGCTGTGGTCGAAGCGCTCGACCACCGGCACGGTCGTCCAGTCCACGTTCGCCGCGGTGAACGCGGTGGCCAGCGCCTCCAGCCGGGCCCGCTGCACGTGGAAATGCGCCGTGTGCTGGCGGTCGGCGTTGACGAAGCCGTCGTTGCGGTCCCGCGCCAGCCGCATGCAGAGCACACCGACCCGGCGGTGCCCCAGCTCGATCAGGTGGTCGGCGATCTGGGTGATGGCGGCCCGGTCGTCGATCCCGACCCGGTCCACCGTGTCCAGCTCGGGCTGGTCGCACACCACGGTCGGCACCGGCCGTTCGAGCACGGCCGCGAGGTGCGGGTCGTCGTCGGGCACCGAATAGACCACAAAACCGTCGACGCCGGCGCGGTGCACCGCGGCCACGTCCTCGCGTTCCGGATTCGCCGGCACCAGCAGCAGGCCCTGGCCGGCGTCCTCGCACGCCAGCGCCAGTCCCTCCAGGAAGCCCACCGCGGCCGGGTCACGGAACGCGTACGACAGGTTCTCGGTCAGCAGCAGCCCCACCGCGCCCGCCTTGCGGGTGCGCAGTGACCGTGCGACCGGGTCCGGGCCCGGATAGCCCAACCGTCGTGCCGTCTCCAACACCCGCCGCCGCAGCTCCGGCGAGAGCTGGTCGGGCCGGTTGTATGCGTTGGACACCGTTGTCCGCGAAACGCCCAGCTCAGCGGCGAGGGATGCCAGCGTCGCCGGCCGTCGCACATGCATTGACCGCGCCATGGAGTGACCGTAACGGTCAAGAACCAATTCGTGAAGCCGACGACAGGCGTGTCCCCCTGAAGCACTATCCCGGCACGTCAACAGGTCTTTCCCGTCAAGCCAGCTTGGTGTAGACCAAGTCACGCCGTCGGAATCGGTCCCGTCGACTCTCTGACCACCAGTCTTGGCCGGAACAGGCGGGTGTGCGAGGCCGCCGACCGTCGTCGGGAATCGGGGTCCAATCGCTGCACCAGCTCGTCCACGGCTGCGGCGGACATCTCATGGATGGGCTGCGCCACAGTTGTCAGCGCGGGGGTGCAGTGGGCGGCGAACGGGATGTCGTCGAAGCCGACCACGGAGAGTTGCGCCGGCACCCGCAGGCCCCGCCGCGCGGCCTCCCGCAGCGCGCCGATCGCCATCTGGTCCGACGAGCAGATCACCGCCGTCGGCGCGACGGTGTCGAGCAGGTGCGCCAGCGCGGCGGCGCCGCCGGCGGGCTCGAACGGGCCGTGCGCGACGAGCTCGGCCGGCGCGGAACAGCCGTTCTCCTCCAGCGCCGCGGCCCAGCCGGCACGCTTGAGCCGTGACGGCAGGGCCCGCGCCGGCCCGCTGACGAACCCGATCCGGGTGTGCCCGAGGGCGATCAGGTGCGAGGTGGCGAGGTAGCCGGCGAGCTGCTCGTCCACGGCGATGTCGGCGATGTCCAGCGCGGGGGTCGCGCCGTTGATGAACACCATGTGCACGCCGTCGGCCACGAGCCGGGTGTAGTAGCCGGCGTCCGGGGCCTCGCCCGGCGGCGCGTTGGTGATCGCCGGCGACACGAAGATCATCCCCTCCACGCCGCGCGCCAGCACCATGCGCACGTACTCCTCCTCGCGCATGCCGGCCGACCGCGTGTTGCACAGCAGCGACGAGTAGCCCGCCGCCGCGGCACGAGTTTCCAGCGCCTCGGCGAACGCCGGGAACACCGGGTTGGACAGCTCCGGCAGCAGCAGGCCGATCACCCCGGTGCGCTGCAGTGCACCCAGCCCGCGTGGCGAGTACGGCAGGTCGGACAGTGCCGCCAGCACGCGCTGCCGGGTCTCCTCGTTCACACCAGCACGGCGGTTGAGCACCCTGCTCACGGTCGAGACGCTGACGCCCGCGATCCTCGCGATCTCGGCCAGACCCGGCACCCGCGTCCTCCTCGGTAGGGGTGTGACGGGGGAAGCCTGCCCGTGCCGGCAACGTTTTGCAACGACCCCGCCGAGTCACTGGGCCATTACGGTGTGGTTACGCCCGCGGCCTTGCTCGACTTCCGGTCACGCATGTGAAATCCCCGGCAAATCTTTGCAAGGTGAGCAAGAGGGAACGGACGGCAACCATGCGACGCACTGCCCTCGTGATCGCCGGCGCGCTGTTACTCACAGCGTGCGGCGGTGGCGGCAACTCCGGAGCCGACTCCGGCAAGGTCGTCTTCTGGGACACCAGCGGGCCGAACGAGCACCCGGTGTTCGAGAAGGTGGCCAAGGACTGCGCGTCGAAGGGCGGCTACTCCGTCGACGTCCAGCAGGTCTCCTTCGACCAGGCGCTGGCCAACTACAAGACGGCCGCGCAGGGCGGGCAGGGCCCGGACGTGCTGCGCTCGGACGTCGGCTGGGTGGCGCAGCTGGCGCAGAACGGGTTGATCACCGACCTGTCCGACACCGACGCCGCCAAGGACACCTCCGACTTCCTCGACGGGCCGCTGGGCTCCACCAGGTACAACGGCAAGACCTACGCGGTTCCGCAGGTCACCGACACGCTTGCCTTGCTGTACAACAAGAAGATGCTCGCCGACGCGGGCGTGCAGCCGCCGGCGACCTGGGACGAGCTGAAGGCCGACGCCCCGAAGCTGGGCGGCGCCAACGCGATCTTCCTCAACAACGACGCCTACTACGCGCTGCCCTTCATCTACGGCGCCGGCGGCGACCTGCTCGACGTGCAGAACAAGAAGATCGTGGTGAACTCGCCGCAGAACGTGCAGGCGCTGCAGACGGCGAAGGGCCTGCTCGACGCCAAGGCCGCGACGACCGCCCTGGACCAGGCCAACTCGTACAACAACATGAAGGCGGCGTTCTCCGCCGGCCAGGTCGCGATGGAGATCGACGGCCCGTGGACGGTGGTCGACCTGCTCAAGGGCGACGCGTTCAAGGACCCGGCCAACCTCGGCGTCGCGGTGCTGCCGGGCGTGACGGCCGGCAAGGGCAGCGGCCCCATCGGCGGCCACGACTACGTTGTGCGGCAAGGAACCAAGGCCAAGACGTCGTCGGTGAAGTTCATCCAGTGCATGAGCTCGACCGAGTCGCAGGTGTCCATCTCCAAGCAGCTCGGCCTGATGCCCACCCGCAAGTCGGCCTACGACAGCTCCGACGTGAAGTCGCAGCCGACCGTCACGGCGTTCGAGCCGGCGATCAAGCAGGCGCACGCGCGGCCGTGGGTGCCGGCCGGCGCGCAGCTGTTCGACCAGCTCAAGATCGACTACGCCTACGTGCTGTCCGGCCAGAAGGACGCCAAGGCGGCGCTGGACGAGGTCGCCAAGACGTACAAGGACCAGGTCGTCACCGACTACTCGGTGGGCTGACGTGCGCCGAACCCTCGAACGGCACTGGTACGCGTACGCGATGGTCGCCCCGGTCGTGGTGGTGCTCGCGGTGCTGGTGCTGTACCCGCTGGTGCAGGGCATCTGGTTCACCCTCACCGACATCAACGAGTCCACCATCGCCAACCCGGTGCTGGACCGCCCGGCCAGCTACTCCTTCGTCGGGCTGCGCAACTACCTGAACGTGCTGTCCGGCGACCCCAGCTTCGGCTCGTTCTGGTCGACCCTGCTGCGCACGGTCATCTGGACCGGCTCCTGCGTCGTGCTGACGTACGGCGTCGGCCTCGGGCTGGCGATGCTGCTGAACCGGCCGATGCGGCTGCGGGCGCTGTACCGGGTGCTGCTCATCCTGCCGTGGGCGGTGCCGGTGTTCATCAGCGCCTTCGCCTGGAAGTTCATGTTCAACAGCCAGTTCGGCGTGATCAACCAGCTGCTCGGGGCGCTCGGGCTGGGCCAGCCGGTGTGGCTGGGGCAGACCGACCTGGCGCTGGTCGCGGTGGTGATCGTCAACGTCTGGGTCGGTGTGCCGTTCATGATGCTGGCGCTGCTCGGCGGGCTGCAGTCCATCCCGGCCGACCTCTACGAGGCGGCCGAGGTGGACGGCGCGACGCCGTGGCAGCGGTTCCGCGACATCACGCTGCCCGGCCTGCGGTCGGTGTCCAGCACGGTGGTGCTGCTCGGCATCATCTGGACGTTCAACATGTTCCCGGTGATCTACCTGGTGACCGGGCCGGCGGCCAACCCGAACACCCGGATCCTGGTCACGTACGCGTTCGAGCGGTTCTTCTCCGGCGCCTCGAGGGATTACGCGGTGGCGTCCACGTACGGCGTGCTGATCCTGTCCGTGCTGCTGGTGTTCGCCGCCTTCTACCGGCGGGCGCTGCGTCGTCAGGAGGCGTTCGCGTGACCATCGAAACCCTTCCGGTGCAGCCCGTTGTCGCCCGGGTTCCGTTGCGGGGCAAGCGTTCCCGCGGTCGAAGCATCGGGTTGCACGCGGCATTGACGGTGGCGTCGCTGATCGCGGTGTTCCCGGTGTTCTGGGTTCTCGTGACGTCGTTCAAGCCCGACGCGCGGGCGGTCGCGCCGACGATCCGGCTGTTCGACGAGTCGTCGCTGGCGAACTACGCGGACGTGCTTTCCGGGCAGCAGGGCGACTTCCTGGCCTGGGTGGCGAACTCCGTGGAGATCGCGCTGCTCACCACGGTGATCGCGGTGTTCCTGTCGGCCACCACCGCCTACGCGGTGAGCCGCTTCCGCTTTCCCGGCAGCCGCAAGCTGTTGATGTCGTTCCTGCTGGTGCAGATGTTCCCGTTCGCGGTGTTGATCGTGCCGCTGTTCAACGTGCTGCTGGCGCTCGGGCTGCAGGGCACCAGCATCGGGCTGGTGCTGGTCTACTGCACGACCTCGGTGCCGTTCTGCACGTACATGCTCAAGGGCTACTTCGACACCATCCCCGGCGACATCGACGAGTCCGGCCGGGTCGACGGGCTGTCCCCGTTCGGCGTGTTCTGGCGGCTGGTGCTGCCGCTGGCCCGGCCCGGACTGGCCGTGACGGCGTTCTACGCGTTCCTCACCGCGTGGGGCGAGGTGGCCTTCGCGTCGGCCTTCCTGAGCGCCTCGGACGAGTCCAAGACGCTGGCGGTCGGGCTCCAGGTGTTCGTGCAGCAGAACCGGGTGGAATGGGGCCATTTGGCCGCTGCGTCGATACTCGTGGCGATCCCCGCGGTCGCGGTGTTCTACCTGGTACAGCGCTTCCTGGTGACGGGGCTGGCCGCCGGCGCGGTCAAGGGGTGACGATTCAGAAACGGTGGGTAGTCGGTGTACGCCGAGGGGCTGACGTAAACGCTTTCTCGGGTTACTTTGTCGTGACACGTTCCGCAGTGAAAGGGACCACACATGGCCGAGGTCGCCTACGTCAGTGCCTCCCGGGTCTTCCCCGGCAGCCCGCCGGTGCGCGCGGTCGACCAGCTGGAACTCGACGTCGCCGACGGTGAGTTCCTGGTGCTGGTCGGGCCGTCCGGCTCGGGCAAGTCCACCGCCCTGCGCATGCTCGCCGGTCTGGAGGACGTTGACGAGGGCGCCATCCAGATCGGTGGCAAGGACGTCACCAACGTGCCGCCGAAGGGCCGCGACATCGCCATGGTGTTCCAGTCCTACGCGCTGTACCCGCACATGACCGTCGCGGAGAACATGGGCTTCGCGCTCAAGCTGCGCGGCACGCCCAAGCAGGAGATCAAGGACAAGGTCGCCGAGGCGGCCAAGATGCTGGACCTGACCAAGTACCTGGACCGCAAGCCCAAGGCGCTGTCCGGTGGCCAGCGGCAGCGCGTCGCGATGGGTCGCGCCATCGTGCGTGAGCCCAGCGTCTTCCTGATGGACGAGCCGCTGTCCAACCTCGACGCCAAGCTGCGCGTCGAGACCCGGGCCAACATCGCCGCCCTCCAGCAGCGACTCGGCACCACCACCATCTACGTCACGCACGACCAGGTCGAGGCCATGACCATGGGCCACCGGGTCGCCGTGCTCAAGGACGGCCTGCTGCAGCAGTGCGCCTCGCCGCGCGAGCTGTACGACCGCCCGGCCAACGCCTTCGTGGCCGGCTTCATCGGCTCGCCCGCGATGAACCTGAAGACCGTGCCGCTGTCCGCCGAGGGCGCCCAGCTCGACGGCCTCACCGTGCCGCTGAGCCGCACCGCCCTGGACAAGGCCTCGTCCGAGGGCCTCAAGGAGGTCACCTTCGGCATCCGGCCCGAGTCGCTGCGGCTGGCCGGCTCCGACGAGCCCGGCGTCGACATGACCGTCGAGCTGGTCGAGGAGCTCGGCGCCGACGCGTACGTCTACGGCTCGGTGCGCATCGGCGGCCAGCCGGAGCGCTTCATCGTCCGGGTCGACGGCCGCACGCCGCCGGCGTTCGGGCAGAACGTCAAGGTCGCCGTCCGCGACACCAGCGAGGTGCACCTGTTCCACCCGGAGAGCGGCGCCCGCCTGGACGTCTGATCCCGCTTCAGCTGTGGGCCCGCCCGTTGCTCGGGGCGGGCCCCACAGCTGTGTGGAACAACCGGCCGGTGGGGCCGGTCGTCTCACCCGGTATGCGCGATCTTTACCGGGATGGCTTCGACTACCTCACCTCGAGGCCCGACGTCACGGCCGCCCTGCTGCTCGGCGGCCTCGTCCTGGGGGCGTTGGCGCTGGTCGCGGCCCATCTGTTCCGCTGGGGCAAACTCGCTTCCGTCGCGGCCGGGTTCAGCCTGGCCCTGGCGCTGTCGGTGACGCTGATCCGGCCCTTCTGGGGTGGTTTCCGACTGGACGACCCGCTGCGGGTGTGCGTGCCCGGCTCGTTCTCCCTGACCGCCGGCGGCGCGCTGCTCAACTTCGTCATGCTCATGCCGCTCGGCTTCTTCGGCGTGCTGGCCACCAAGCGACCGCTGCTGGTGGCCACGGGTTGTGTGTCGGTGAGCGCCGGCATAGAGATCGCCCAGGCCGTGTTCGAGCTGGGCGTGTGCGACGGACAGGACCTGGTCAACAACAGCGTCGGCGGCGTGCTGGCCACGCTGGCCGGCTGGCTGCTCCTGCTGGCCTTCGGCCGCGGCCGGCACCAGCAGCGTCGGAAGCAGGAGCCGTCGGCGGGCCCGAGCCATCCGATCGGGCCGACCGGTTCCGGATGGCTCGTCAGCCCCGTCGGCCCCACCGTGCCGGTCCAGTCCGGGCCGGACCGTGAGACCGTCGCCCTGAGGCGGCCGGACCAGGAGACCCTGGCTCTCGGCGGCTGGCGCAGGCGGTAACCGCCCGACTGCGGCGAAGAACACACCCGATCGAACCGGCAGGGCCTCGACCTGCCGGTTCGTTGGCGTCCGGACCTGAAATCACCCGTCTAGGTGATAACGATTTTCACTCCAACGGGGAAGTTGATCACTCTTCTCACCTAGGCTGCACACGACAACGGTTTCCATTACACGATCTTTCACGCTGTCGAGGGGTGTTCGATGACGGTCCGTTCCCGATGGACAGGTGTGGCCGCGCTGGCCATGGCGGCGCTGACGGCCGCCGCGTGCGGCAACAGCTCGGCCACCCCGGCCGACGGCAAGATCAAGGTGGTCGCCTCCACCGACGTGTGGGGCAGCGTGGCCAAGGCCGTCGGCGGGGACGACGTGACCGTCACCTCGATCATCGACGACCCCACCAAGGACCCGCACGACTACGAGGTCCAGCCCAAGGACACCGCCGCCGTCGCCGGCGCGCAGCTGCTGGTCTCCAACGGCATCGGCTACGACGAGTTCTTCGCCAAGGCGATCGCGACCGTCGGCGCGGGCAAGCCGAGCGTGGTCGCGTTCGACGTCTCCGGCAAGCAGAAGACCGACGACACCAACGAGCACGTCTTCTACGACCTGCCGACGGTGAAGAAGGTCGCCGACAAGATCGCCGAGGACCTCGGCGGCATCGACGCCGCCAAGAAGGCCACGTTCGACGGCAACGCCAAGGCGTTCGACGCCAAGATCGACGACCTGATCGCGCGGATCGGCAAGATCCCGGCCGGCAGGAAGGTTGTCGTCACCGAGCCCGTCGCCAACTACCTGCTGGCCGCCGGCAACATCGCCGACGCCACGCCGGAGGCGTTCGAGAAGGCCGTCGAGGGTGGCACCGACATCCCGGTCTCCGCCGTCGCCGAGGCCACCGCGCTGATCGCCAACCGCCAGGTCGACGCGCTGGTGAACAATGCCCAGACCGAGACCGACGTGACCAATCAGCTCAAGGCGAAGGCCACCGGGGCCGACATCCCCGTCGTGGACGTGACCGAGACGCTGCCCGCCGGCACGACCGACTACGTTGGTTGGATCGGCAAGGAGGTCGACGCCCTATCGAAAGCGCTCGTGAAGCAGTGACGACTGACGCGCTCGTCGACGCCGCCCCGGTCACCGCACCGGCGGCGGCGCTGCGCATGCGCGGGGCCCGGCTCGCCTATGGCAGCCGCGTCCTGTGGGACGGCCTCGACCTGGACATCAGGCCCGGCGAGTTCCTGGCCGTGCTCGGCCCCAACGGCTCCGGCAAGACCAGCATGCTGCGCGTGCTGCTCGGCCAGCAGCCGCTGTCCGGCGGCACCGTGACCATCGCCGGCAGCGCGCCCGGCAAGGCCAACAACAAGATCGGCTACATCCCGCAGCAGCGGGCCATCGACCCCAACCTCACGCTGCGCGGCCGCGATCTCGTCGGGCTGGGGCTGGACGGCCACCGCTGGGGCCTCGGCCTGCGCGGCCGGGCCGAGCGCCGCCGTCGGGTGGAGGCCGCGCTGGCCGAGGTCGGCGCCAGCGACTACGCCGATCACCCCGTCGGGCTGCTCTCCGGTGGCGAGCAGCAGCGGCTTCGGGTGGCGCAGGCCCTGGTCGGCGATCCCCAGCTGCTGCTGTGCGACGAGCCGCTGCTCTCCCTCGACCTCGCCCACCAGCGGGTGGTCAGCGACCTCATCGACGCCCGCCGCCGCGCCGCCGGCACCGCCGTGCTGTTCGTGACGCACGAGATCAACCCCGTGCTGCCCCTGGTGGACCGGGTGCTGTACCTGGTCAACGGCCGCTTCCGGATCGGGACGCCGGACGAGGTGATGACCTCGGAGAACCTGTCCGAGCTGTACCGGACGCCGGTCGACGTGCTGCGCGTGCGGGGGCAGATCGTCGTCGTCGGCGCGCACCAGGAGTCGCACCACTGCGCCGACACGACGCCGTCGCCGGAGGTACGGCCCTGATGTCCGACCACATCGCGCAGGCCCTTCCGCTCGTCGTCGCCGTGCGTCGGGAGGCGCAGTCCTGATGTCCGACTACATCTCCACCACCCTCCTCCTCCTTCCCTTCGTCGGCACGGCGCTGGTCGCCGCGGCGGTGCTCGGCGTGCTGGCCGGGGTGCTGGGGCCGCTGATCGTCACCCGCAACATGGCCTTCTCCGTGCACGGCACCAGCGAGCTGGCGCTGACCGGTGGGGCGGCGGCGCTGCTGGCGGGCATCAACGTCGGCTACGGATCACTGATCGGCGCGGTGGTGGCGGCGGTGATCCTGGGCCTGCTCACCCGCAAGGTGTCGGAGCACGACTCCGTCATCGGCGCGGTGCTGGCGTTCGGGCTGGGCGTGGGCGTGCTGCTGCTGTCGTTCTACGAAGGCAATTCCGCCAACAAGTTCGGCCTGCTCATCGGGCAGATCGCGAGCGTCGACCCCGGCAGCCTGGTGCTTCTGGTCAGCGCGGCGGTGGGAGTGCTGGTGGTGCTGGCGCTGATCTACCGGCCGCTGCTGTTCGCCAGCGTGGACGCGGAGGTCGCCGCCGCACGCGGGGTGCCGCTGCGGGTGTTGTCGCCGGTGTTCGCCGTGTTGGTGGGTGTGGCGACCGCACTGGGCGTGCAGACCGTGGGCTCGCTGCTGGTGCTGTCACTGATGATCACGCCGGCGGCGGCCGCGTCGCGGGTGACGGCGTCGCCGGTGGTGGCAACGGTGCTGTCGATCGTGTTCGCGGAGCTGGCAGTGCTCGGCGGCATCGTGCTGTCGCTGGTGCCGGGCAAGCCGGTGAGTGCGTTCGTCACGGCCATCTCGTTCCTCATCTACCTGGTGTGCCGGTTGGTCGGCGTGCTCCGGGCGCGGCGGATCGGCAGCGGGCGTGGCCTCGCGTCGGCCCATCTGGCCGTAGGTGCGGGCCGTCCCTGAGTCGAAATCGGGGACTTTCCCCAAGAGAACGCCAGTCGATCCGTACTAGCGTTGAACCATGACTGACGAGATCACCCCGATCGACCCGGCCAACCTCCGTGTGTCCAACGTCGAGCGTGAGCGGGCGGGCGTGCTGCTCCAGGACGCGCTGGACCAGGGGATGATCACCATCGACGAGTTCGGCGAGCGCAGCGCGATCGCCGCGTCGGCCAAGGTGAGAGGCGAGCTCACCGCGATCCTGGCCGACCTGCCCGCCGCCGTGCAGAACGGCACCGTCGCGCTGACCACGCCCGGCGCCGGGGCGGAGGCCGAGCGGCCGCTGGAGCTCAACGCCGGCATGGGCAACGTCAACCAGGTCGGCGAGTGGATCGTGCCGAGCCGGATCAACGCGCGCTGCTCGATGGGCAACGTGAAGATCGACTTCAGCGAGGCGATCTGCCGGCACCGCGACGTGTGGCTGCACGCCGAGTGCGGCTGGGGCAACATCAAGGTGCTGGTGCCGCACGGCTGGACCGTGGTGGTCGAGTCGGTGTCGGTCGGCAGCGGCCGGCTCACCAACAAGGTCAACTCGCCCGGCCGTCCCAACCTGCCGGTGCTGCACGTCGAGGGCAGCGTGAGCGCCGGCGACATCAAGATCCGCTACGCCGACTGAGATAATCGCTGGTCCCGCTCGCTACCGTCGAAAGATGCAGCGTTATTACGAGCGGGACGAAGAGGACGGGCGGCTCGGCGGGGGCGCCGGGCTGCTGGAACTGTTGCGCACCAAGGAACTCGTTCAGCGCTACCTGCCGGCGGCGCCCGCGTCCGTTGTGGACGTCGGTGGCGGGACCGGGGTGCATGCGCGCTGGCTGGCCGAACTGGGCCACCGGGTCGACCTCGTCGACGCCGTGCCGCTGCACGTGGGTAAGGCGGCCGACATCTCCGGTGTGAACGCGGTTCTCGGCGACGCGCGTAAGCTGGACGCCGCCGACGCGTCGTACGACTTCGTGCTCATGTGCGGGCCGCTGTACCACCTGCTGACTCTTGAGGACCGGCTGGCCGCTTGGCGTGAGGCGCACCGGGTCCTGAAGCCCGGCGGACATGTCGCTGCCGCCACCATCTCGCGGTTCTCGTCCTTCCACGACGGCCTCTATCGGGATCTGTTCCAGCACGAGGAATTCCGGAACTTGGTCAAGTCCACTGTGGTCGATGGACATCACCGCCCGCCCGAGGACCGGCCGTTCAACTGGTTCACGCACACGTACTTCCATCGCCCCGAGGAGTCCGTCCAGGAGGCGTTGGAAGCGGGATTCCTTGCGCCGCAGGTGTTCGCCATCGAGGGCAGTGCGCGGGCGCTGTCCGACGACGAGATGGAGGCCCGGTTCGCCGACCCCGAGCGGCGCGAACGGCTGCTGTGGGCGCTGCGACTCGTCGAGACCGAGCCCAGTGTGCTGGGGGTCTCCTCGCACCTCCTCACGGTGGGGCGCAAGGGTTAGCTGCTCTGGCACGCCCGTGCGTAGGCACTCGTCAGCTTGAGGGTGGCCGGCATGGACGGGCGTGCCGGCCAAACCTGCACGAGGTACTCGTCCACCGGCTCGTCGTCGTGCTCATCCGCCGTGTCCAGATCGTGCCCCGCGTCCATTCCCCTTGCGTGGTAACGCAAACGGTGATTGCCCGGGCCCTTCGGCAGCGCGCCCAGCGGGTGGCTGTCCTCGCCGGCCCACTCGACCAGGTGCAGCTCGTCCTCGGTCGGGACGAAGTCGATCTCCACCACGTCCTCGTAGCGCTCCAGCTGCGCGCCCGGGTCCGCCTCGGCGACGTCCACGCGGACGCCGACGTGGCCCGTGTGCAGGCCGGTGAGCAGGATCGCCTCGCCGCCGTAGACGCCGACGATGCCGACCGGGTTCGCGGTGAAACACCGGTCCCAGTCGGGGCTGCCGTGGGGGTTTCCGCTGAGGTAGAGCTGGCCGTCGTGGATCCAGACGTGACCGTCGAACGCCATCACCGCATGATCCTAATGGGTGACGCCGTAAGGTGGGCCTATGACCGAGCACGATGATCGGCAGGCCCGGTTCGACCGGGGAATGGCGCTGCTGAACGAGGTCAGCGGGGGGATCGGACCGGCGGTCGTCGAATCCCTCGCCGACGTGTCTCCCGAACTGGGGCACCAGCTCGTCGCCTGGGGCTTCGGCGAGATCTACTCGCGGCCGCAGCTGGTGCCGCGGGACCGGCAGCTGGTCACCATCGGCATGCTGACCGCGCTCGGCGGCTGCGAACCGCAGCTGCGCGTGCACGTCAACACCTCGCTCAACGTCGGCCTCACGCCGGCCGAGATCATCGAGGCGATGCTGCAGGCCGCCGGCTACTGCGGCTTTCCCCGTGCGCTCAACGCCACCAACGTGGCCAAGGAGGTCTTCGCCGAGCGCGGACTGCTGCCGGTCGACGGCGCGCAGTGAACCGGCGGTCCGCTTCCTCCGGTTCACCCCTGGAGCCGCGAATCGGCTTCTCCCGTGCGGTCCGCATCGGGCCCTGGGTGGCCGTCGCCGGCACCGCCCCGATCGGCGTCGTCACCGACGACCTCCACGCGCAGACCGTGCGCTGCTTCGACATCGCCGAGCAGGCTCTGGCCGACGTCGGCGCCTCGCTCGACGACGTCATCCGGACCAGGATCATGCTCACCGACATCGCCCGCTGGGAGGACGCCGCCCGGGCCCACGGCGAGCGTTTCCACGACGTGCGCCCCGCTTGCACCTTCGTCCAGGTCAGCGGTTTCATCGACCCCGCCTGGCTCGTCGAGATCGAGATCGATGCCGTGGTCGGTCAGAACTGGTAGTAGAGGAAAGGGCTGAAGGTGCCGGACGCCAACAGGATGGCGGCGTAGGGCAGGCCGAGCACCATGACGGCGGCGCGCAGGGCCACGGCGGGGCGGCTGCGGGCGGACTCGAGGAAGCGGCCGGTGGCGGGGCGGGCGGGCATCAGGACGATGAGCAGCGCCAGCAGCAGGACGAGGGTGCGCTGGTTGTTGAGGGTGGGGCCGACGACGTCACCGAGGCCGGCGAAGTCGGGGATGAGCATGTGCCCCATCATCACCAGCGCCTGCCCGAGGTCGGGGGCGCGGAAGAGCACCCAGCCGAAGACGACGAGCAGCAGGGTGCCGGCGCGGCGGAGCAGGCGGTGCAGGGGAACATCGGGGGCCTTGCCGGTGCCGAGGCCACGCTCGATCACCAGCAGGGCCCCGTGGTACAGGCCCCAGACCAGGAACGTCCAGTTGGCGCCGTGCCAGAAACCGGTGAGGACGAAGACGATCCCGAGATTCCGGTACGTCTTGGCCACGCCGTGGCGGTTGCCGCCGAGCGGGATGTAGACGTAGTCGCGGAACCACCGCGACAGGGACATGTGCCAGCGCCGCCAGAACTCGGTGACGGTGACCGACGAGTACGGGCGGGCGAAGTTCTCGGGCAGCCGGAAACCGAGCATTCGTCCGAGACCGATGGCCATGTCCGAATAGCCGGAGAAGTCGAAGTACAGCTGCAGGGTGTACGCGATCGCGCCGAGCCAGGCGATGCCGAAGGTCATCTCGTGCGGCGAGGTGTCGAAGCAGGTGGCGACGACCGGCCCGAGCTGGTCGGCGACGATGACCTTCTTGCTCAGCCCCAGCGCGAACCGGGGAAAGCCGGCGGCGAAGTCGTCGAGGCGGTGAAATCGTTGCTGCGGCAACTGATCGGCGATCTCCCGGTACCGCACGATCGGCCCGGCGACCAGCTGCGGGAACATCGCGATGTAGGCGATGAAGGCCACGGGATTGCGCGCGGCGGTGCGTTCGCCGCGGTGGATGTCCACCAGGTACGAGATGTGGTGGAACGTGTAGAACGAGATGCCGATGGGCAGTGCGACCTGCGCCACCTGCACGCCGCCACCGAACAGCTTGGCGATGTTGTTCGCCTGTTCGGTGAGGAATCCGGCGTACTTCCACACCACCAGCGCGGCGAGGTTGACGGCGATCACACCGGCCAGCACGACCCGGCGGTCGTTCTCGCCGAGCCGGCTGGTCGCCGGTTCGAGCACCAGGCCGGCCAGGTAGTTGATGGCCATGCTGCACAGCAGCAGCACCGTCGTCGGCCCGGCGCCCGCGGCGTAGAACACCAGGCTGGCCACGGCGACAACGCCGTTGCGCCAACCGCGTGGCGTGACGAGCACGGCCAGCAGCACGACCGGCACGAAGTACCACAGGAACAGCGGGCTGACGAAGTTCATCCTCGGCCTCGGGTCAGGGACGCCACGGTCGACCCTAACCCAAGACCGAGCGGCCGAACGGCCGAACGTCAGATCCGGCCGGCCACCCTTCGGCGCCTTGCCACCTCGGCGAGCACGACGCCGGCGGCCACGGAGGCGTTGAGCGACTCGACGCCGGCGGCCATCGGGATGGACACGGTCTGGTCGCAGGTCTCCCGCACCAGCCGGGACAGCCCGCGCCCCTCCGAGCCGACGACGACGACCAGCGGCCCGGTGGCGAGTTCGAGCTCGTCGACGGAGATGGTGGCGTCGGCGTCGAGACCGATCACCATCAGGCCCTCGGACGCCCAGTCCTTCAGCGTCCTCGTGAGGTTGGTGGCGATCGCGATCGGCATCTTGGCCGCGGTGCCGGCGCTGGTCCGCCAGGCCACGGCGGTCATGCTCGCGCTGCGCCGCTGCGGCAGCAGCACGCCCTGCGCGCCGAACGCGGCGGCGGAGCGCACGACCGCACCGAGGTTGCGGGGGTCGGTGACGCCGTCCAGGGCGACGAGCAGCGGCGGCTCGCCGCTGTCGTGCGCCTGCCGGAGCAGCTCGTCGGGGTGGCTGTACTCGAACGGCGGCACCTGCAGCCCGAGGCCCTGGTGCATGGCGCCGGCGGTGATCCGGTCCAGCTCGCCGCGGGCGACCTCCAGCACGGAGATGCCCCGGTTGCCGGCGAGCTTGATCGACTCGGCGACGCGCTCGTCGGTGTCGATGCCGATCGCCACGTACAGCGCGGTGGCCGGCACGCCGGCCCGCAGGCACTCCACGACCGGGTTGCGGCCGGCGACCGTCTCGGCCGAGTTGGCCGCCTTCTTCTGCCGCTTCTGCTGCTGCTCCTGGCGCGCGGCGGCGGCGTTGGCCTTGCGCTGTGCCGGATGCCCGGTGCGCTCCTTGGCCTTCGGCGTCGGCCCCTTGCCCTCCAGGCCCTTGGAGCGCTGGCCACCCGAGCCGACGACGGCGCCCTTCTTCGTGCCGGCCTTGCGCATGGCGCCACGCCGCTGGGAGTTACCCGCCATCAGTCAGTTCCTCACAAGCTCCACTTAGGACCGCCGGGGGTGTCCTCGACGGTGATGCCGGCCTTGGACAGCCGGTCGCGCAGCAGGTCGGCGGTCGCGAAGTCGCGCTCCGCCCGGGCCCGCTGCCGTTCCTCCAGCAGGTGGCCGACGAGCACGTCGAGCGCCTGCTGCATCGAGTTGTCCGCAGTGGACGATCGCGACCACTTGTCGGACAACGGGTCCAGCCCGAGCACGTCCATCATGGCGCGCACCGAGCCGGCCGCGCCGCGGGCCGCGTCCTGGTCACCGGCGTCCAACGCCACGTTGCCCTCGCGCACGGTGCTGTGCACGGCGGCGAGCGCGGCCGGGGTGGCCAGGTCGTCGTCCATCGCGGCGGTGAAGTCGGCGCACAGCACACCGGGCTCCACGCTGCCGGTCTGCTGCACCACCCGCTGCAGGAAGTTCTCGATCCGCCCGTACGCCGACACGGCCTCGTCCAACGCCGCGTCCGAGTACTCGATGGTCGACCGGTAGTGCGGGCCGACCAGGTAGTAGCGCAGCTCCACGGCCCGCGCCTTGGTCAGCATCTGCGGGATGGACACCACGTTGCCCAGCGACTTGGACATCTTCTCGCCGCTCATGGTGACCCATGACCAGTGCATCCAGTACCGGGAGAACGGGTCGCCGGCGGCCCGGGACTGCGCCTGCTCGTTCTCGTGGTGCGGGAACACCAGGTCCAGCCCGCCGCCGTGGATGTCGAACTCCGGGCCCAGGTAGTACGTGGACATCGCGGAGCACTCCAGGTGCCAGCCGGGCCGGCCGGCGCCCCAGGGCGTCGGCCAGGACGGCTCGCCGGGCTTGGCGCCCTTCCACAGGGTGAAGTCGCGCGGGTCCCGCTTGCCGGTGGCCGCGGACTCGCCCTGGGCCACCTCGTCCAGCTTCTGCCCGGACAGCGCGCCGTACTCCGGGAACGACGCGACCGAGAAGTACACGTCGCCGTCGGCGGCGTAGGCGTGCCCGGCGTCGATCAGCCGCTGCATCAGCTCGACCATCTGCGTCACGTGCCCGGTGGCACGCGGCGACACCGAGGCCGGCAGGCAGCCCAGCGACTCGTAGGCGTCCAGGAACACGCGCTCGTGCGTGGCCGCCCACTCCCACCAGGGGCGACCGGCCGCGGCGGCCTTCGCCAGCACCTTGTCGTCGATGTCGGTGACGTTGCGCACGTGCAGCACGTCGGTGCCGTCGTGCGCCAGCCAGCGCCGCAGCACGTCGAAGTTGATCGCGCCACGGATGTGGCCGATGTGCGGCACGCCCTGCACTGTGGCCCCACACTCGTAGATCGACACGGTTCCACTGCGCGCAGGCTGGAACGCCCGCAGACTGCGGGTCGCGGTGTCGTAGAGGTGAAGGCTCACACGCAAATGGTACGCACCCCCGCGCCACCCTTACATTCGCCCAGGTCACGGAGCGTAAGAGGGGGCGCCGCCCGTGCGGACGGCGCCCCTTCGCGTCAGCTGTTCGTCCTCCTCCTGCGGGTCAGCAGCACCAGCCCGCCGCCGATGGCCAGCAGCCATCCGGCCAGCGCCACCAGGCCCGCGCTGTCCGCACCGGTGTAGGCCAGCTCGGCCGGCTCACGGTCGGTCGGCACGCCCGGGGTGACCGGCGCGGCCTGCGGCACGACGCCGCAGTCCATCGACAGGTCCTGCCGGTGCCCGGCCCCGACCGTGGTGCTCGGCGTGCAGCCCGAGGCCGGCGTCGCCGCCGAGTCGGTGCCGTTGTGGTTGGCCGCGTTCTGCTTGGTCACCGCGTACTTGCCGGTCACCGCGAAGCACACCGTGTATGTGCCGTCGGGCAGGTTGTCGAACAGGTACTTGCCGCTGGCATCCGTGGTCGTGCTGTACGAGGTGCCCTTCAGCGTGACGGTGACGCCCGGGATACCGGACTCGCCCGCGTCCTGGATGCCGTTGCCGTTCTTGTCCGACCAGACGAAGTCGCCGATCCGGTTGGCCGGCGCCACGATGCCGGCGTCCAGGGTCAGGTCCTTGCGGTGGCCGACGCCGAGCGTCGTCGACTTCGTGCAGCCGTTGGCCGGGTCCGCCGCGGAGTCGGTGCCGTTGTGGTTGGCGACGTTCAGCTTGGTCACCTGGTATTCGCCGTACTGCGCCGGCAGCTTGGCCACGTCGAAGCAGACCGTGTATGTGCCGTCGGGCAGGTTGTCGAACAGGTACTTGCCGCCGGCATCCGTGGTCGTGGCGTACGCGGTGCCCTTGAGCGTCACGGCGACGCCCTGTACGCCGGGTTCACCGGCGTCCTGGATGCCGTTGCGGTTGCCGTCCACCCACACGAAGTCGCCCAGCTGGTTCGGCGGCGCGGAGATGCCGGCGTCCAGCGTGAGGTCCTGCCGGTGCCCGACCCCGAGCGTGGTGGTCATCGTGCAGCCGGCGGTGTCGGCCGCGGAGTCGGTGCCGTTGTGGCTGGCGGCGTTCTGCTTCGTCAGCGCGTAATCCCCGTACTGCGCGGGCAACTTCGCGACGTCGAAGCAGACCGTGTACGTGCCGTCGGGCAGGTTGTCGAAGGCGTACTTGCCGTTGGCGTCGGTCGTCGTGCTGCCCGTGGTGGCACCCTTCAGCGTCACGGAGACGCCCGGCACGCCGGGCTCACCGGCGTCCTGGATGCCGTTGTGGTTGCCGTCCACCCAGACGAAGTCGCCGAGCCGGTTGGCCGGCGCGGAGATGCCGGCGTCCAGCGTCAGATCCGAGCGGTGGCCGAGGCCGACCGTCGTCTCCGCCGTGCAGCCGTTGGTCCCGACGGCCGAGTCGGTGCCGTTGTGCTTGGCGGCGTTCTGCTGCGTGAAGATGTAATCCCCATATGTGGCCGGGAGTTTCGACAACTCCACGCACACCTGGTAGGTGCCGTCCGGCAGGTTGTCGAACAGGTACTTGCCGTTGCCGTCCGTGGTGGTCGACGCCGTCTGCGTGCCGGTCAGGTTCACCGTCACGCCGGACAGGCCCGGCTCACCGCCGTCCTGGATGCCGTTGTGGTTGGTGTCGACCCAGACGTAGTCACCGACCTTGTTCGGCGGGTTCACGATGCCCGCGTCCAAGGTCATGTCGGCCCGGTGCCCGGCGCCCAGCGTGGTGGTCATCGTGCAGCCGGCGTTGTCCGCCGCCGAGTCGGTGCCGTTGTGGTTGACGGCGTTCTGCTTGGTCACCGCGTAGTCGCCGTACTGCGACGGCAGCTTGCCCAGATCGAAGCAGACGTTGTAGGTGCCGTCCGGCAGGTTGTCGAAGAGGTACTTGCCGTTGCCGTTCGTGGTGGTCGTCGCCGACTGCGTGCCCTTCAACGTCACGGTGACGCCCGGCACGCCCGGCTCGCCGCTGTCCTGGATGCCGTTGCGGTTGCTGTCCACCCAGACGTAGTCGCCGAGGCGGTTCACCGGCGGCTGGATGCCGGCGTCCAGTGTCATGTCCTCCCGCTTGCCCGAGCCGAGCGTGGTCGGCGCGGTGCAGGCGCTGCCGGGGTCCGCCGCGGAGTCGGTCCCGTTGTGGTTGGCGGCATTGGCCTTGGTCAGCTGGTAGTCGCCGTACTTCGCGGGGAGCTTGGACAGGTCGAAGCAGACGGTGTAGGTGCCGTCGTTGAGGTTGTCGACGACGTACTTGCCATCGGCGTCGGTGGTGGCCGTGCCGACGACCTTGCCGGAGTTGTCCTTGACCGTCACCGGAACGCCCTGGACACCGGGCTCGCCGCCGTCCTGGATGCCGTTCTTGTTGGTGTCGACCCAGACGAAGTCACCGAGCTTGTTCGGCGGGCTGACGAGACCGGCGTCCAGGGTGAGGTCCTGGCGCTTGTCCGGGCCCAGCGTGGCCGGCGCGGCGCACTTGGTCGCCGCGTCGGCGGTCGAGTCCGTCCCGTTGTGGTTGGCGGCATTCGGCTTGGTGAGGGTGAAGCCGACGTACTGCGCCGGGGCGGTGCTCACGTCGAAGCACGCCGTGTAGGTGCCGTCCGGCAGCTCGTCGAACAGGTACTTTCCGTCCACGTCGGTGGTCGTCTTGTACGCGGTGCCCTTCAGCGTCACGGTGACGCCCGGAACGCCCGGCTCGCCGCCGTCCTGGATGCCGTTCTTGTTGCTGTCCAGCCAGACGAAGTCGCCGAGCTTGTTCGTCGGCGGCACCAGGCCGGCGTCCAGCGTCAGGTCCTGCCGCTTGCCGGTGCCCAGCGTCGTCGTGGTGGTGCACGAGGTCGACGGGTCGGCGGCGGAGTCGGTGCCGTTGTGACCAGCGGCGTTGGCCTGCGTCAGCTGGTAGCCCCCGACCTTCGCCGGCAGCTTGGCCAGGTCGAAGCACACCTGGTAGGTGCCGTCGGCCAGGTTGTCGAACAGGTACTTGCCGTTGGCGTCGGTGGCCGTCGTGCCCAGCGTCGTGCCCTGGTCGTTCTTCAGGGTCGCTGTGACGCCCTGGACGGCGGCTTCACCGTTGTCCTGGAGGCCGTTGCGGTTGGTGTCGACCCAGACATAGTCGCCGAGCTGGTTGGGCGGCCCCGAGATGCCGGCGTCCAGCGTGAGGTCCTGCCGCTTGGCCGCGCCGAGCGTGGTGGACGCGGTGCAGCCGGCGGAGTCGGCGTTGGAGTCGGTGCCGTTGTGGCCGGCCGCGTTCTGCTTGGTCGGCTTGTAGTCGGCGTACTGCGTCGGCAGCTTGGACAGGTCGAAGCAGACGCTGTAGGTGCCGTCGGGCAGGTTGTCGAACAGGTACTTGCCGTTGGCATCGGTGGTCGTGGTGCCGGCCTTCGGGCCCTTCAGCGTCGCCGTGACGCCCTGGAGGCCCGGCTCGCCGTTGTCCTGGATGCCGTTGCGGTTGGTGTCCGCCCAGACGAAGTCGCCGAGCTTGTTGGTCACCGGCGGGGTGGGCGTGGAGACGGTGATCGTCGCCTTCGCCGTCTGGTCCGGCAACTTGCCGCCGGGAGACGTCACGCCGGACACCGTGGCGGTGTTGACGTGGCCGTCATCGCCGGCCGCGACGTTGGTGTGTGAGCAGGTCAGCTGCTTGTTCGCGCCCGCGGCCAGCGTGAAGGGACTGCCAGCGGGCTGCGTCGTGCACCACGGGTCGTTCACCGTGATGCCGGTCAGCTGCTGCGTGCCTTCGTTCGTGACGGTGATGCGGTAGTTCGCGGTGCCGCCGGCCGGAATCGTGGCGCTCGGGCCCCAGGCGCCGGTGGCCGGGTTCTGCACCTCCTTCTGCACGCTGTACGCGGCGAGCTGGAGGAAGACGCAGTCCCATTTCACCCAGTTGTAATTGGTGGACGCGAAGAATTTCACCGCCGCGGTGCCGGCGGGCGCGGTGTACGGCGCGAAGTCCTGCCGCCCGACCTTGTTGTCGGTGTTGACGTCGTGCGTGACCTTCAACTGGGTCTGCGCCAGCTGCTTGCCGCCGGAGTCGTAGAACCGCAGGCCGGTGTACTGGTCGTTGCCGTTCTGGGCCAGGTTGGACGCGTGCGTGCCGGTCCAGTCGGTCAGCGTGTAGATGCCGCCGGGGAACACCTTCGGCACGCTCGCGTACGCGGTGCTGACGTTGCCGTCCGGCGTGGAGATCAGCGCGTAGAGCTTGCCGTCCTGGGGGTAGGTGCCGTCGGTGTACAGCTTGGGCTGCTTGTTGTTCGGGGTGCCCGACGGCACCGGCGAGGCCGGCGCGAACGTGTAGCCGGCGGGGGCGCCGCCGCTACCCGTCTGCTCGACGCTCGGGTTGGGCGCGATGCCGCCGACACAGCCGGCCGGCACAGTCGGCCCGGCGGCCACCGCCGTCGGCGCGAGCACGGCGCCACCGGCCACCAGTGCTAGCGACGTGAATGCGGCCAGTATCGACGTTGATTTGGCGCGTGACCTGCTCACCTGACGGCTCCTCGGTTGCGCTGGCAGGAGAATTCCTCGCGACCGTATTAGCCGAAGATCGTGACTGGTATCCCTGGAAGGGGGAGACCGTGTACTCGCAGGTGAGGCCAGTGTCGACCCGCTGAGAAAGGCCTTTTTTCGCGCCTTTTTCTCACCCGTGGGAGTTAATCTCGGCCGGCGGCTAACGGCTGTCACCGGTAGCCGCCGGGCCCGTTGGGATTATCCCCGGAAAGAGTGAGTTTGGGAGATGCCGTAAGCGGACAGCGCCGACAGCAGCGCGTCCGGCCGCTCGGCGGTGGGCAGCGGGTCCACGATGGCCACCGAGCAGTCCAGCGCCGCGGCGCCCCCGTCGGCCTCCTCGCTGTCGCCGACCATCAGCGCCCGCGCCGGCTCGACGCCGAGCCGCTCGCACGCAGCGGCGAAGATCTCCGGCTCCGGCTTGACGTGTCCCTCCACATAGGACATGACGATCTCGTCGACAAGATCGGCGATGCCGTGCTGGGCGAGCACCGGGCGGATGTCCCAGCCGATGTTGCTGACGACGGCGCTTTTCAGGCCGGCGTCGCGCACGGCCCGCAGCGCCGGCAGCACGTCCGGGTAGGGGGTCCAGTTCTCGCCGTCGCACATCCGCCGGTAGACGACCTCCGCGGCGGCGTCGGGCAGCCCGGCGGCGCGCAGCGCGGCGGTGTAGACGGTGTGGTGCACCTCGGTGTCGAGGTCGCGGCGGTGCCACGCCTCGTGCAGCTCCGGCGGCAGGCCCTCGGAGATGCCGACGGGCGCGGTGAGCCGGCGCATCAGCTCCACCTGGTCGGTGATCTCCAGCGGCGCGCCCGCGTCGTCCATCAGGCCGTCCAGCACGCCGGAGCCGAACTCGAGGCGGCACAGCGTGCCGGAGAAGTCGAACAGGACACCTTGGATGTCAGCCACGTTTCCAACGTAGTTGGTCTGGACCGCTGTGCCCAAGGGAAAGTGACGCGGTCGCCCGATGTCCACAGTGGACGGTGACGCGGCCGGCGCAGCCGGTCACCTACCGCGTCGTGAGGCGAATCACCCGGCGGTCGGCACGACCAGAGCCGTGGCGACGGCGGCGATGCCCTCGCCGCGCCCGGTCAGCCCCAGGCCGTCCGTCGTCGTCCCGGACACCGAGACGGGGCCGCCGATCACGTCGGACAGCACCCGCTGCGCCTCGTCCCGACGCTTGCCGATCTTCGGGCGGTTGCCGATGACCTGCACCGCCGCGTTGCCCACGGTGAAGCCGGCCTCGTCGAGACGCTTGCGCACCTCGGTGAGCAGCGTCACGCCGCTGGCGCCGGCCCAGCGCGGGTCGCCGGTGCCGAACACCGCGCCCAGATCGCCCAACCCGGCGGCGGACAGCAGCGCGTCACACAGCGCGTGCGCGGCGACGTCGCCGTCGGAGTGGCCCTCGCAGCCGTCGGCGTCCGGCCAGTGCAGCCCGGCCAGCCAGCAGTCACGGCCGGCTTCGATCGGGTGCACGTCGGTGCCCACGCCTACGCGGGGGAGGAATGTCACAGCTCGGCTCCTGAGAACAGCGCCTCGGCGACCACCAGGTCGAACGGAGTGGTGATCTTCAGCGCATGGGGGTGGCCGGCGACCGTGGCGACGGGCTCGCCCAGCCGCTCGACCAGACCGGCGTCGTCGGTCACCGGGGCATCCTGCTGATCATGGGCCCGGCGCAGCAAGTCGACGTCGAAGCCCTGCGGGGTCTGCACCACCCGCAGGCGCGACCGATCCGGGGTGGCGACCACACGGCCCTCGGAATCGACCTGTTTGACGGTGTCCGCGACCGGCAGCACGGGAATCACGGCCGGCGCGCCGGCCCGCACCGCGTCGACGACCCCGCGGATGACCTCCGGCGGGGTGAAGCAACGGGCCGCGTCGTGCACGAGGACGACACGGGTGTCGGGATGGACGGCCACGGCCTCGTCGAGGGCGAGCCGCACCGAGTCGGAGCGTTCCTCACCGCCGGGCACGACACGGACGGTGGGACCGAACTCACTCAGCGCGTCGACGACCACGTCCACCATGTCCGGCGGGGCCGCGACGACCACCTGGTCGACACAGCCGGCGGCGAGCAGGCCGCGTACGGCGTGGACCAGGAGGGGAGCCCCGCACACGGGGACCAGCGCCTTCGGGATGGGAGCGCCGAGGCGTACTCCCCGGCCGGCCGCGGGCACGAGCGCCACCACGCGCGCGTCCGCGGCCACCGGAGTGTTCAACGAATTCAGGATGCGGTAGCGAGGACCTCGTCCAGCAGGACCTCGGCCTTGTCTTCGTCAGTGCCTTCGGCCAGTGCGAGCTCACTGACCAGTATCTGCCGTGCCTTGGCCAACATGCGCTTCTCGCCGGCGGACAGCCCGCGGTCCTTCTCGCGCCGCCACAGATCACGCACCACTTCGGCCACCTTGTTCACGTCGCCGGACGCGAGCTTCTCCAGGTTGGCCTTGTACCGCCGGGACCAGTTGGTCGGCTCCTCGGTGTGGGGAGCACGCAGAACCTCGAAGACCCGGTTCAGCCCGTCCTGGCCCACGACGTCCCGCACACCCACGATCTCGGCGTTGTCAGCAGGCACGCGGACCGTCAGGTCGCCCTGGGCGACCTTGAGGACGAGGTACTTCTTCTCCTCGCCCTTGATCAGACGGGTCTCGATCGCTTCGATGAGAGCGGCACCGTGGTGCGGGTAGACGACGGTCTCTCCGACCTTGAAAACCATGTGTCCTCTGCCCCTTTCGCTGACCCTAGCTTAACACGTCCGGCAACTCGCGCGCCCCGGGCCGAAGATCCGTTACCGCAGGTCAGCGGCCGCACGGGGGGTTGACAAACCCCGTTTCGACGTGCTGCCCACCCCCTGTTGATCCACAGTGGACAGCGCGAACGGGCACCGAGTGCGCGGACGCTGGAGGGCAGTGGTTAGGCTTCGGGCCACGTGTCGGAGTTTGAGGTGCGCCAAGGAAGGATCCCGCCACAGTGAGCAGCGCTGAGCAGAACCTGATCACGCGACTGCGCCTGCTTCCCGCCGTGCTGGGGATCGGCGCCGCCCTCCTCGTGGCCGGCTGCGGAGCGGGCCAGATCACCCAGACCGCCAGCCAGGTGCCGGCCGTCAACGGGTCGATGGGCACCGTCAAGCAGATCGCGGTGCGCGATGCCCAGCTGGCCTACCCGACCGGCAAGCGCTACTACAGCCGGGGCGACAGCGCGTCCCTCATCGTGACGATCGCCAACTCCGGCCAGACGGCGGACAAGCTGACCTCCGTCAGCAGCCCGCAGTTCAGCTCGGGCGCGCAGATCGTCGGCGATGCCACCATCCCGGGCTTCCACGCCATCGCCGCGTCGGCCACCGCCGCCTCACCGGCGACCACGACGTCCGCCGCGCCGACCTCGACCACGGGCACCTCGACGACCGGGACCTCCACCACCGGCACGTCGACCACGGGGACGTCCACCAGCGGCACCTCGACCAGCGGCACGAGCGCGACGTCGGCGACGACCACCACCGCCGTCAGCAGCGACCCGAACCTGCCGGTCGGCACCATCCGGATCCAGCTGGTCGGCCTCAACCTGGACAAGCTGCAGGCGGGCCAGACCGTGCAGGTCACCTTCACCTTCGCCAACGCTGGTGACCTGACGCTGAACCTGCCGATCGCCGCGGACCGCTCCCCGCGCTCCGACAACTGAGTTTCTGACCACGCCGGCCCCACCAGTCGCGAGGCCGCGCCGGTGCCTGGAGTGGTTGGCAGATTTCGACCGCCGCCACCCGACGCGCCCCGCCACCCGGCCGACGCGGCGGGCGAAAGCTGGCAAGTGAAGGCACCGGCTTAGAGCGGCCGAGCCCCGCCCGGCACGGGCGGCGAAGAAACTGTCAGACCTGATCGCTAGCGTTGGCTCGTGGTCAAGAACACGAAGCCGGCGAAGGCCAGCTACCGGTGCGCGGAGTGCGGCTTCGAGGTCGCCAAGTGGGTCGGCCGCTGCCCGGAGTGCCAGGCCTGGGGCACGGTCGAGGAGCGGGCGCCGGCTCGGTCCGGCCTGGCCCGGATCGCCGCGGGCGCGCCGAGTTCGCCGGCCCGTCGCATCTCCGAGGTGGACGTCGAGGAGAGCAAGGCACGGCCCACCGGCGTGGACGAGCTGGACCGGGTGCTGGGCGGCGGCATCGTGCCGGGCGCGGTGGTGCTGCTGGCCGGCGAACCCGGTGTGGGCAAGTCGACATTGCTCCTGGAGGTGGCCCACCGTTGGGCCGAACAGGGCAGCGCGGGGTCGGTTCTCTATGTCACGGGCGAGGAATCGGCGGGGCAGGTGCGGCTGCGCGCGGAGCGCACCGGCAACCTGCACCCGGAGATCTTCCTGGCGGCGGAGAGCGACCTGTCGGCGGTGCTCAGCCACGTGCAGGAGGTCAAGCCGGGCCTGATGATCGTCGACTCGGTGCAGACCATCCAGTCGACCGAGGACACCGGCGTCGTCGGCGGCGTGACCCAGGTGCGGGCGGTGGCGTCCGCGGTGATCGCGCTGGCCAAGGAGAACGCGCTGCCGGTGGTGCTGGTGGGCCACGTCACCAAGGACGGCTCGATCGCCGGCCCGCGGGTGTTGGAGCACCTGGTGGACGTGGTGTTGCAGTTCGAGGGCGACCGGCACAGCACGTTGCGCCTGGTCAGGGGCGTGAAGAACCGGTACGGGCCGGCGGACGAGGTGGGCTGCTTCGAGCTGCGCGACGACGGCATCGTCGGCGTGCCGGACCCGTCCGGCCTGTTCATGAACCGCAAGGACGTGGGCGTGCCGGGCACGGCCGTCACGGTGGTGATGGAGGGCAAGCGGCCGCTGCTGGCCGAGGTGCAGGCGCTGGTGTCGAAGACGGGGCTGCCGGCGCCGCGCCGCGCGGTCAGCGACCTCGACTCGGCCCGGCTGGCGATGATCCTCGCGGTGCTGGAGCGGCGCGGCCGGGTCCGGCTGACCGACCAGGACGTGTTCTCCGCCGCGGTCGGCGGCATGCGGATCACCGAGCCGGCGGCCGACCTCGCCATCGCGCTCGCGGTCGCCTCGGCCACGGTGGACGCGGCCCTGCCTGCGGACGTCGTCGCGGTCGGCGAGGTCGGCCTGGCCGGCGAGATCCGGCGGGTCACCGGCGTCGGGCGACGCCTGGCCGAGGCTGCTCGGCTCGGCTTCACCCGGGCGCTGGTCCCGCCGGACTCCGGCCCCCTCCCCCCGGAGATCCGGGCCCTGGTCGTCAACGACCTGGGGGCGGCCCTGCAGGTGCTCTACGACGTGGCGAAGAAGTGATCACCGGGGCGTGACCCCTTGTCCGCCAACAACTCCATAGGTCATCCCGGAGAACACGAGCACCGAGCCGGTGGTCGCGTTGAACTGCCGTTCGCCCAGGTAGGCGCCGTCGGCCGGGTCGATCAGGATCTCGTCGTCGACGCCGTGGTCGGGGACACCGATCGCGTAGCCGGGGCGGCCGTCCAGGTCGGCGACGTCCCTGAGGCCGTAGGCACCGGGCAGCAGGGCGACCGCCTGCCACAGGGTCCTGCGGATGTTCGCCGGGAAGACGCCGGTCTTCAGCGCGTGGATCGCCATGTACAGCGGTCCGACCTGGGGCGGCGTGTCGGCCGCCAGCTTGGCCGCCAGCTGGGCCGGGTCCCTCGGCAGGCTCGCCAGCCGTCCGGCGTCGGCAGCAGCCAGCTGCCCTGCTGGTTCACGCACGGCTTGCTGTTGGAGTTCGGGCTGGCCGCGTCGAAGTCGGCGCAGCCGGCCCGGCCGTCGCCGAAGGCCATGGTGAAGGTCTTCTCCGGTTCGGTCAGTTCGATGACGCCGTCCGTGTACTTGGCGCGCACCTGGCCCGAGACCGACGAACGGCGCAGCCACTCGTCGGTCCACTTCGCCGGTTGCCAGGTCGTGGTCGTCTGGTCGGTCAGCGCCGAGGTCGGGTCGCCGTGCGCGTTGTTCGCCCACTCCCGGTAGCTCACGTAGCGGTACTGGCCGGGGGCGACGGTCGGGTCGCTGTACCGGATCTGGTCGAGCAGATCGGGCAGGCCGATCGGGTGGCCGGCCGGCGCCGGGCTCGGCGGCCGCGGGGGAGCGGCCGGCTGCGCGGTGTGGGGTAGCAGCACCAGCACACCGGTCACCAGCGCGGCGGCCGCCGCGGCGGCGACGATCGGCAGCCACGGCCGGCGAAATCGGCGCGTGGCGACGGGGTTCAGCACCCGCTCCCGCACAGCGGCCAGACCGTTCGGGGTGGGGCGCACGTCGGCGTGCAGTTCGGCCAGGGCCTGATCGAGCTCGTCGTCAGTCCACAGTCGGCGCATCGGATCCTCCTTGGCAGGTTCGCAGTGACTTCCGCACCCGGTGCAGGCGCGACCGCACGGTGCCGACCGGGATGCCCTGGGCCTCGCCGACCTCGTTGGAGTCCAGGCCGGCCCACGAGGTCAGCAGCAGCACGTCCAGATCGGGGCCGGACAGCGTGGCCAGCGCTGCCGCCAGCGCACGCACCCGGGCGTCCGCGTCGACCCGGTCGGCGACCAGGCCGTCATGGTTGGCGCCGGGCAGGTTGCGGGCCGCCAGCCGGGCCGTCGCCTGGTAGCGGCGGCGCTCCTGGCGCAGGTGCCGGCGCAGCAGGTTGGTGGCGATGCCGTACAGCCACGGCCGGATCGGCGCGCGCTCGGGGTCGTAGCCGGCGTGCCGGGTCATCGCCGTCAGGAAGGTCTCCGCGACCAGGTCGTCCGCGGTCTCCGGGCCGATGCGGCGCGCGAGGTAGCGCCGAAGCGCGGGTGCGTGCTCGTCGTACAGCCGCGCGATCACGTCCGCCGTCATCGGATGCCTCGGATCCGGCCGCCCGTGTCCGCCCGTGTCGTCTTTCGACATCGTGGTCACATCACCAGTTGCCCGAAGCGGTCGCGCGCGTTCACGGCTGGGAGACTGCGGTTATGTCGCATTCCCCGTTGGTGCATGCACTCGGCTCGGCCACCCGCGCGTACGAGCAGCCGACCGGTGGCTGGTTCCTGAACAACGCCGGCTGGGTCACTGGCAGCGAACGCACGCTCGTGGTGGACACCCTGGCCACCGAGGCCCGCTCGGCCCGGCTGCTCGACGCCGTCCGGGAGGACACCGGGCACGACGGCGACCGGCTGCTCGCCGCGATCACGCACTGGCACGGCGACCACGCCCACGGCGCCAACCAGATCGCCCGCGCCGGCGGCCGGGTGCTGGCCACCGGGCACTCCGCGGAGATGATCGCCGCCGGGCCGCACCTGTACGAGATGGTGTTCGCCTTCGATGGCTGGGGCGACGTCACGCCGGCGAAGATCGACGAGGTGGTGGCCGAGCCGACCACCGTCGAGCTGGGCGGGGTCAGCGCCGACCTGCTGCCCGTGCCGTGGGTCGCGCACACCGCCGGCGACCTCGTCGTGCACGTGCCCGCCGACGGCGTGCTGTTCACCGGCGACCTGGTGTTCGTCGGCGTGGTGCCGCTCGTGATGGCCGGCGCCGCCGCCGGCTGGATCCAGGCCCTCGACTGGCTCACCACGCTGGAGCACCGGCACCTGGTGCCCGGCCACGGTCCCATGCAGGGCACCGGCTCGACCGCCGTCGCCGACCTGCGGGCGTACCTGAGCTGGCTGCTCGAGGTCACCGCCGTCGACTCGCCCGACTTCGCCGCCCTCGACGCGCAGGCGCGGGAGCGGTGGTCGACGTGGTCGGAGGGGGAGCGGCACGCCGTCAACCTGATCAAGACGCACGCCGACCAGCACGGCGCGGAGGCCGACGTGCCCACCATGGCGATGGCCATGCTCAAGCCCTTCGGTGGCCCCATCAAGCTGGACATCTGAGTTGTGCACAGCCATCCACAGTTGTGCACAAGCTCTGTGCACAACCCTGTGGACAACTCGGGGTTCGACTGCGTGAGCGTCTGATCGAGCGCCATGTGTGCTGACACGCAGCGTAGCGAGCAGTGGTGACCCGATAGTGGACGAAGTGCAGAGAAGGGGCCCTCCGCCAGGGAAGGCCCCTTCTTCTTGCTACTGACCGTTACTGGTGACTGGCGAGCAGCTGGGCACAGCGGATCAGGCCGAGGTGTGAATAGGCCTGGGGATGGTTGCCCAGCGAACGCTCCGCGATCGGGTCGTACTCCTCGGGCAGCAGGCCCGTCGGGCCGGCGCAGTCGACGAGCTGGGCGAACAGCTCCTCGGCCTCGGTGCGCCGGCCGGACAGCAGGTACGCCTCGATCATCCACGCCGCGCAGAGGTGGAAGCCGCCCTCGTCACCCGGCAGGCCGTCGTCCCGGTGGTAGCGGTAGACGGTCGAACCGGAGCGCAGCTCGGCCTCGATGGCGGTGACCGTGGACTGGAAGCGCTCGTCGGTCGGGTCGATCAGACCGGTGAGCCCCACGTGCAGCGACGCGGCGTCCAGGTCGGTGCCGTCGTAGGCGGTCGTGAAGGAGCCGACCTCCTCGTTCCACCCGTTCTTCAGCACGTCGGTGGCGATCGCGTCGCGCAACGCCGGCCAGGACGGGTCGAGCTCGCGCCCGTAGCCCTCGGCCAGCTTGATCGCCCGGTCGATGGTCATCCAGCACATGACCTTCGAGTAGACGTTGTGCCGCGGCGCGTGCCGCTCCTCCCAGATGCCGTGGTCAGGCTCGTGCCACCGGCGCGACACGGCCTCGGCCATGGCCTGCACCATGCGCCAGTCGTCGTCGGTGAGCTTGCCGCGGGCCTCGGTCAGCTGGGCGACGAGGTCGACCACGGGGCCGAACACGTCCAGCTGCACCTGCTGGTTGGCCAGGTTTCCGACGCGCACCGGCCGCGAGCCGGCGTAGCCGGGCAGCGTGTCGATGACGGCCTCGGGACCGAGCGTGGTGCCGTGCAGCGTGTACAGCGGGTGCAACCGCTCCGGACCGGGCAGCGTGGCCAGCACGCGGTGCACCCAGCCCAGGTAGGCCTCGGCCTCGCTGGTGGAACCCAGCGACACCAGGGCCTGCGCGGTCAGCGCCGCGTCCCGCAGCCAGCAGTAGCGGTAGTCCCAGTTGCGGACGCCGCCGATCTCCTCGGGCAGCGACGTGGTGGCCGCGGCCATGATCGAGCCGGTCTCGGTGTGCACCAGCCCGCGCAACGTCAGCGCGGACCGGGCGACGAGCTCCTTCTCCACCGGCGGCAGCGTCAGCGTGTCCACCCACTCCGACCAGTAGCGGCCGCTGCGGGCGCGCCGCTCCGCCTCGCTGACCGGGTTCGGCGACAGGTCGTCGGTGCCGCAGCGCAGTTCCAGCACGACCGGGGCGTCGGGGCCGGGCGAGACGATGGCGGTCGCCGTCTCGTGCATGCCGTCCGAGCTGATCTCCCAGGTCACGCCGGGCGAGCGCAGCACGATCGGGTCGCTGGTGCCGACCACGCGGAGGCCGTCGTCCTCGGCGACCAGCGCGACCGGCACCTGCCCGAACTCGGGCCGCGGCGCGAACTCGATCTTCGCGGTGGTCGCGCCGGAGATGACCCGGATCAGGTCGGTGCGGTGCGGCGCGCTGTAGTGGTCCAGGTAGTCCGTGACCAGCAGCCGCGACCAGCGCGTCTCCACGGTCATCGTGTTCGGCAGGTAGCGCTGGCCCAGGGGCAGGCCGTTGCGCTCCGGCTTGATCGAGAACACGCCCGCCGTGGGGCCGCCGAGCAGGTCGGCGAACACCGCGGCGGAGTCCGGCTCCGGGTGGCACAGCCAGGTGATCTTGGCGTCCGGCGTCACCAACGCCACCGAACGCTCGTTGGCCAGCATCGACAGCCGCTCGATCGGCGGCGCCTGCTCGCCGTACAGCCAGGTGCGGCGCTCCTCCAGCAGGAACGCGAGCACGGTGGCCACCGCGACCGTGTCGGCGATCTTGTAGCCGGCCAGCGTGTCGCCGTCGCCGACGTGGATGCCCAGGTCGGGGCCGGTCAGCCGGGCGAACGCCTTCTCGTCGGTGACGTCGTCGCCGAGGAAGATCGCGGCGGTCGCGCCGACCTGGTGGCGCAGCACGTCCAGCGCGTGGCCCTTGTCGGTCTGCACGACGGCCAGCTCGATCACCGCCTTGCCCTCGGTGACCTGCACGCCGTCCCAGGTCGCCGGCCCGGAGCGGACGGCGGCCAGCACCCGCTCGCCCACCTCGGGGGCGGCGCGGCGGACGTGCACGGCGATGCTGGCGGGCTTGCTCTCCAGGTGGACGCCCTCCGCGTCGGCGACGAGGGTGTCCAGGGCCTGCTCGATGCGCCGGTGCAGCGCCTTGGCGTCGGCGTCGAGGGCGTGCACGAAGCCCACGTCGAACTCGGAGCCGTGGCTGCCGACCAGGTGCACCTCACCGGGCAGGCGGGACAGTGTGGCAAGGTCGCGCAAGGCGCGACCGCTGATCACCGCCGCCGTGGTCTCGTGGAGCCCGGCCAGCGAACGCAGCGCGCCGACCGACTCGGTGGACGGGCGGGCTTGTTCGGGGTCGGACACGATCGGGGCGAGCGTTCCGTCGTAGTCGCACGCGACGAGCAGTCGCGGCGTTCGTGCCAGCTGCACGAGCGCGCGACGGAGCTCCGCGGGGAGGGCCTCGGCGGTCACGCGCCTCCTCCTCAGGCTTTCGGGGGATTTTCGGGGTATTCAACTGTGGGCCACACTGGTACTGAATTGAATCAGTTGGGCGACGCGGATCCCAGAGCCTCGAGGAACGACCGCGCCCAGCGGTCGACGTCATGGGTCAGGACCTGACGGCGCAGTGCGCGCATCCTACGGCGGCCCTCGGCCGGATCGACGGTGAGGGCGGCGTACAACGAGTTCTTCACCCCGTCCAGGTCGTGCGGGTTGACGAGGAACGCGCTGGTGAGCTCCGAGGCCGCGCCGGCGAACTCGCTGAGGACCAGTGCCCCGCCGAGGTCGTATCGGCAGGCCACGTACTCCTTGCAGACCAAATTCATACCATCTCGGACAGGCGTGACGACCATGACGTCCGCGGCGCTCATGAACGCGCACAGTTCCCGCCTGTCCACTGATTGGTGGAGATAGTGCACGGCCGGGTGGCCAACGCGGGAGAACTCGCCATTGATTCGCCCCACAACCTGTTCGATCTCGCCGCGCATCTGTTTGTAGTGCTCGACGCGTTCCCGGCTGGGGGTGGCCAGCTGCACCATCACCGTGTCCTCGGCGGTGATGCGTTCCTCGGCCAGCAGCTCGTGCAGGGCGTGCAGCCGCACGTCGATGCCCTTGGTGTAGTCGAGCCGGTCGACGCCGAGCATGATCCGGCGCGGGTTGCCCAGCTCCTCGCGGATCTGCTTGGCCCGCGCCTGGGTCTCCCGGCTGCGGGCGATCGCGTCCAGCCCGGCGGCGTCGATGGAGATCGGGAAGGCACCCACCCGCACCGTGCGGTCACCCACCTGGACGACACCCGGACGGGTACGCACGCCGACCGCGCCGCGGCTGGGCTCCAGGCCGACCAGCCGGCGGGCCAGCCACAGGAAGTTCTGCGCGCCGCCGGGCCGGTGGAAGCCGACCAGGTCGGCGCCGAGCAGGCCGCGGATGATCTCGGTCCGCCAGGGCAGCTGCATGAACAGCTCCACCGGCGGGAACGGGATGTGCAGGAAGAAGCCGATCCGCAGGTCGGGCCGCTGCTCCCGGAGCAGCTGCGGGACCAGCTGGAGCTGGTAGTCCTGCACCCACACGGTCGCGCCCTTGGCGGCGATGGAGGCGCAGGCGTCGGCGAACCGGCGGTTGACCTTGACGTAGCTCTCCCACCAGGACCGGTCGAACACCGGCGGGGCCACCACGTCGTGGTAGAGCGGCCACAGAGTGCCGTTGGAGAAGCCCTCGTAGTAGTCGCGGACCTCGGCCGCCGACAGGCCCACCGGGTGCAGCCGCAGGCCCTCCTCCTCGAACGCCTCCACCTCCGCGTCGGCGATGCCGGGCCAGCCGACCCAGGCGCCGCTGCGGGAGCGGAGGAACGGTTCGAGCGCGGTGACCAGGCCGCCGGGGCTGTGTTTCCACCGCTGGGTGCCGTCCTCCATGCGTTCCAGGTCGACCGGAAGCCGGTTGGCCACGACGATGAAATCCGAGCCGTTGGTGCTCAACGGGGTGACGCCTCCTCGACAGGTGCTCGCGGCGCTGCGCCTTCCGAGGCTAACCAGCTTCGGCGGTAGGCGCGTCCTGCCGACGGGGCTACCCGCAGTGGCGACCGTCACCCGGGCCCAATTCGCGATGGGGCAATGGTATGCGGGCCGGAACTAGTGAAAGGACCATTCCTGACGTTCAGCGTCTGGAATGGTCCTTTCCAAAGGGTGTTGGTGGGGGCGGAGACGGGGATTGGTTCGGCGGGTGGGGCGGGCGGCAGGGGTCGGTTCGCGGTGCGGGGCGGGACTGGTTCGGCGGGCGGCGATCGGGTCCGGTCGGTTCTGGGTGCGTGGGCGGGGATCGGGTGCGATCAGTTCTGGGTGCGCAGGCGGCGTTCGAGGCGGCCGAGCCTCGTCCGGACGGGGTGGGCCAGGAATTCGCCGAGCACCATGCCGGCGGCCAGGGCGAGGCCGATGCCCATGGCCAGCACCAGCGTCGACAGCCCGGCCACGTCGCCCTGCACGGTCAGCTGGTACAGCCCTCGATACGTGGTCAGACCGGGGAGCAGCGGCGTCAGGCCGGAGATCCCCACCACCAGCGGCGGCACCTTCAGCCGGCGGGACAGCAGCTGGCCGCAGAAGCCGATCAGCACGGCGGCCAGGGCGGAACCGGTGAGCACGTCGGCGCCGGCGGCTTGCAGGGTGCTGTAGGCGCCGACGCCCATCGCGCTGGACACGCCGGCGACCAGCAGCGCCCGCGGCTGCCCGTAGCTGGCGAGGGCGAAGAACACCGCGGCCGCCGCGCCGGTGACGATCTGGATCGGCACGGTGCCGAAGCTCAGCGGCGACACCGGGGCGAGCGTGGAGCCGATGCCGAAATGCACGCCGATGCGCAGCGCGAACGCGACGCCGGTGATCAGGCCGACGGACATCAGCAACGTCTCCATCGTGCGCCCGGACGCCGTGACGTTGTAGCCGTTGATCGCATCCTGCACTGAGCTGACCACCGACAGGCCGGACAGCAACACCACGATGCCGGCCGCGACCACCAGCGACAGCTGGTTCGGCGGCACCAGCCCGGTCGCCGTCGCCACCAGCGCCCCGGCGGCGCCGAGCGCACCACCGGCCACCTGCTGGAAGAAGAACGGCAGGTTGTGCCGGTTGAGGATGCGGCCGACCCGGTCCACCACCGCCGTCACCGCGGCCGCGACCAGCGCCATCATCGGGCCGCCGCCGAGCAGCAGCGCCACCGACGCCGCCATCGCCGCCCACGCCAATGTGGCCAGCCAGCGCGGATACGGGTGCTTGGCGCTGCTGATCGCGTCCAGCTCGGCCGACGCCTCCTCGGCCGTCGTCCGGCCGGCGATGACCCGCCGGACCAACGCCTCCAGGCCCGCCAGCCGCGTGTAGTCGAGACCACGGGAGCGGACCACGCGCATCGACATGACCGGCGACGCGGCCGTGCCGCGGTGGCAGCAAACGGAGATCGAGATGAACGTCACATCCACCTCGCAGCGGGGCAGTCCGTACGCCGCGGTCACCGCCAGCAGCGTCGACGCCACGTCAGCGGCCGCCGCGCCACTGGCCAACTGCACCTCGCCGATCCGCAGCGCGAGATCAAGCACCATGTTCACGGTGGCGTCCGACGGCAGCTCGGGGCCCACTTCCGCGGGCTGCCGCTGGGGCGCCGGGACCGGCACCCGCCGCCGTCGCCAGAAGCTCGCCCGCACTCCCGGGGTGTGCCGCACTACCCGTTCCCTCCTCGATCGTCCGTACGCAGGATCGGCCCCATTCACCCAACCGTTGCAAGGGCGGCGACGTGGTCTCCGACACGCTCCGCCGGGTTACCCCGATCGGCGGACGCCGACCACCGGCCGTGCCCGCCGCTTCTGCCCTGGTCAGCGCCGGTGAGCGCCACCCGGGAGGCTGAGTCGACCTCCGGAAGGAGGAATCCGGTTCTACCCTGAGCAGACCAGAAGACGCAGGTGATGCCAGCGTGAGGCCTTTACGATTAGCCGCGGCTGTCGAGGCGGCCATGCCGGCGTAGCTCAATTGGCAGAGCACTCGCCTTGTAAGCGAGGGGTTGCGGGTTCAAGTCCCGCCGCCGGCTCCGGGCCAGGTGTGCCCGCGGAGAGCGCGGGCCGGGTCGCCGGCCTTTCGTTCTGGGGGACGACCCCAGACCCCCGAGGTGGGGGCTTCGCTCCCACGCCCCCCACATCCTCAGCATCGCGTTCGGTTCTGTTCGGTTGCCCTGCGGAAACGCTGGTGGGGGCATCGTCCCCGTGCGACACTTCGCGGCGGGTCGGGGAGGGTCCATCGCAGGGGGAGTCATGTCGCTCGCCGGGATCGGCGTGCTCGTGGTCGCGGTCGCCGCGGCATCTTCAGTACTTGCACCGGTGGCGCAGGCAGCGCCGCAGGTGTCGTCGGGGCTGTCGTTCACGGCAGTGAGCCCGACTCGGCTGCACGACACGCGGGTCCCGGGAGACCGGATCGCGGCGCGCGGCAACGTCAGCTTCACGGTGCCGCCGGTGTCCGACGACGCGGTCGCGGTGCTGGTCAACGTGGCCGGGACGAACCCGGACGGCCCGACGTTCCGCAGCGTGCAGCAGTCCGGCGGCGTCTTCACGGCGACGCCCACCGTGAACCTGCGCGCCGGGGAGACCCCGAGCCATCCGACGGCTCCGTGTGGCGATGGGGCCGGCGCGAATACCCGAACCAGGACAACGCCCCGGTGCGGGTGCCGGGCGTGAACGACGCGGTGACGGTGGCCGCGAACGGCGCCAACCACGTGCTGCGGTCGGACCACACGTGTGAGCTTGGGGCCATGGCTCCTACGGCGAACTGGGTGACAGCTCGACACCGTCGTCCCATGTGGACAATCCGGTTCGGGGCAAGGACCTGGCCGACGTGCGGATGATCGCCGCTGGCGCCAGGACGGCCAGCTCGGCGACGGCGAGTACTTCAGCAAGAGCCTACGCCGGTGCGGATTCCGGGCGTGAGCGGTGTGGCTGCCCTGGGTACCAACGGCTTTGCGATCATTGGAGACTGAAACCGTGGCACTGAAACGGATTGCGGTGCTAGCCGCGCTGACCACCACCGCGGCGCTGGCCGTGCCGGTCGTGGCGCAGGCTGCCACCGCCCAGCCGCCCTCGGGCAGTCAGTACACGGCCATCGCGCCCACCCGGGTGTACGACAGCCGAGGCCACGGGCGGATTCCGGCGCGGGGCTTCGTGCCCATCACCCTCAACGGCGTGGTCCCGTCGGACGCCACCGCGGTGGTGTTCAACCTGACCGGCATCGCCCCCGACAACGCGACGTACCTGTCCGTGGGGCCGGCTGAGCAGGACTACGAGCCGAGCACGTCCAACGTGAACCTGGCCCAGGGCGAGGTCCGGGCCAACCTGGTCACCGCGGCGATCACTCCCGGCCAGTACCCGGGAGTGCGCATCTGGGCCGGCCCGTGGGCCGTGGACGTCGTGGTCGACGTCGAGGGCTACTACGCGCCCGGCCACGGCTCGAAGTTCACGCCGGTGTCGCCGCACCGGATGCTGGACACGCGCGACTCCGCGCCGGTCGGGCCCGGCGGCACGGTCACGCTCGACCTGTCCTCACAGGTGCCGGCGGGGGCGACGGCCGCGACCTTCAACCTGACCGGCACCAACGTGACCGGGTCGACGTTCGTCACCGCCTACCAGGCGGGGCAGCCGAAGCCGGGCGCGTCCAACCTCAACCTGGCGCCCGGCCGGAACACGCCGAACCTGGTCACCGTGCCGGTCGGCCCGGACCGACGGGTGACGCTGGCCAACGCCTACTACTCGGTGGACCTGATCGCGGACCTGGCCGGCTACTACTCGCCGGACTCGGCCCAGTCCTTCTACCCGATGGCGTCGATCCGGGTGATGGACACCCGCACCCGCAACGGCTGGGAGTCGCGCATCCCGTTCGGCGCCAACGAGAACCTGCTGTTCGACCTGGGCAAGTGGCTGCCGCCGACGGCGAAGTCGGCGGTGTTCAACCTGACCGGCACGTTCGGCACGGAGAACACGTTCCTGACCGCCTATCCGGAGAACGAGACCCGGCCGGCGTCGAGCATCCTGAACCTGGTTCCCGGCCAGACCTCGTCGAACGCGGCGGTGGTCGCGCTCAGCCCCGAGACCAAGATGCTCGTGTTCAACCTGGCCGGCAGTCAGGACGTGGTGATCGACCTGGCCGGCTACTTCGCGCCGTCGGTCCCGTCGTGCCAGCAGTACTGCGCGCATGTGTTCGGCGACAACACGTTCGGCCAGGCCGGTGACGGCACCACCTCGTCGCAGCCGCGCAAGCCGGCCGGCGTCTACGGTCTGCCTGCCGTTAAGGCGATCGAGGGCAACCGGTACGACGACGGCTACACCGCGCTGGCCGAGGATGGCACGGTGTGGACCTGGGGCGCTGACGTGGTGGGGGAGACGCCGGTCATCCTCGACCGCGACACCCCTGATGTGCCGAGATACGTCACCGCCATGCCGACCCAGGTACCGGGTCTGACCGACGTCAAGGTCATCGGCGACCACGTGGCGCTGAAGTCCGACGGCACGGTCTGGTCGTGGGGTTCGAACCGGGGGTACGCGCTCGGCACCGGCGACCTCGACACGTCCCTGTTCAGCCGGTCTGCGGTGCAGGTCAAGGGGCTCAAAGACATCGTCGCCATCGCGGGCCACGTCGCGCTCAAGGCCGACCACTCGGTGTGGAGCTGGGGTTCCAACTTCCACAACGAGCTCGGCGACGGCGAGCACGGCGGCTTCGACAACTGCTTCGACGGCACCGATTGGAACGCGTCCCGGCCCGGGTGCGCGGACCCGACGGCGGTCCAGGTGTCGGGGATGACCGACGTGGTGTCGATCTCCGTCCACAGTGCGGTGAAGTCGGACGGCTCGGTGTGGCACTGGGGCTTCGACGACAACACGTTCGTGCCCGTTCAGGTCGCGGGTCTGACCGACGCGTCGACCGTCTCGGGTCCGTACGTGCTGAAGAAGGACAGCACCGTCTGGCAGTTCGACGAATACGGCCGGGTGGCGTCGAGCCGGGTGGGCAACCTCTCCGGCGTGCGCGCCATCTCCAACCGCAACTTCTCCACCGGTTACGCGCTGATGTTCGACGGCGCCGTCTATGCCTGGGGCAATGGCAATGGTGGCGCGCTGGGCGACGGCCGGCTGTCGGAGGGCGACCGTGAAACGCCCGCACTGATTGCCGGCGTCTCCGGGGCCACCTATCTCGGCACCGGTGGCGCCTACGTGGCCAACTCCTGATCACGACCGCCGCGTCCCGCACCGAAGTTGCCCCTTCGGCAGGCAACCGCGGCGGGGCGCGGCGGCGTTACCTCCATGGCCTACTTTCCGTGTAGTGCAAGGGGGATTTGCATGTCACGCTTGCTCGTGACGTTGACGGCGGCAGCCGTTGCCACACTGTGTCTGACCACGCCGGCCGCGCAGGCCGCCGAGGCCCAGCCGCCGGCCGGCCTGGGCTACACGTCGGTCAACCCGACCCGGATCTTCGACAGCCGCACCACCGGCCACAAGATCGCTGCCCACGGCGACGTCTTCGTGCCGGCGCCGACCGATCTGGTGCCGGCTGACGCCACCGCGGTGGTGTTCAACCTGACCGGTACCGACACGGACGGCTCGACCTGGGTCTCCGTCGGCGACGTCTTCAACTCGACCTCCAGTCTCAACCTGGCCGGCGGCGAGACCAGGGCCAATCTGGTCACCGCGACCAGCGCCAAGGGCCGGCTCGAACTGCGCACCGGCCCGGCCGGCCTGAACCTGGTCGTCGACGTCGAGGGCTACTACTCGGCGCACGGCTCGAACTACCAGCCGGTGTCCGGAAAACGCGTGCTGGACACCAGGAACAGCGGTCCCGTCGGTCCACAAGGGACTGTCACTCTCGATCTGTCGTCGTCGGTGCCGGCCGGCGCGACGGCCGCGGTGTTCAACCTGACCGGCACCAACGTCATCCGGGACACCTTCGTCACGGCATATCCGACGGGACAGGCGAAACCGGATGCCTCGACGCTGAACCTGGCCGCCGGCAAGAACACGCCGAACCTGGTCACGGTGAAGCTCGGCGCGGACCGCAAGGTCGATCTCACCAACGCCTTCGGCCGGGTCGACCTGATCGCCGACCTCGCCGGCTACTACGCGCCGGACGCCAGCAGCCGGTTCTACCCGCTGATCCCGTTCCGCGCGCTGGACACCAGGGACGCCAACGGGAATCCGCGTGAGCCGATCACCGAAGGCGGCGTGCACGACATGACTTTGCGGGGCTGGCTGCCCGATCGGTCGACCAGCATTGTGCTCAACCTGACGGGCACGAACGTGACCGAGTCGACCTTCCTGAAGGTGTGGTCGTCGCTCACCCAGGAACCCGACACCAGCGTGCTCAACCTGGAAGAGGGACAGATCTCGGCCAACGCCGCGGTAGTGGCGCTCAGCCCGAGCCACGGCCTCGAGATCGGCAACCTGGCCGGCCAGGTTGACGCGATCGTCGACATCTCCGGTTACTTCGCGCCGAGTTTCCCCACCTGCACGGCGAAGTGCGCGGTCACCGCCGGCTACAACAACACCGGCTCGCTCGGCGACGGCACGACCGACCGGTGGATCGCGCACGGCTCCACTACGGTCTACGGCCTCAGCGATGTCACGCAGGTGACCGCGTATGAGGGCGTGACCTACGCGCTGACCTCGGATGGCCGGGTCTACGCATGGGGCGACAACACCACCGGTCAGCTCGGCAACGGCCTGGCCGGCCGGGCCGACACGCCGGACAGCGTCGGCTCCGAGGCTACGGCGCAGGGGTACTACAACCCGATCCCGGAGCGGGTGCAGATCCTGTCCAGTGTGAAGATCGTGGCCATCTCGCACGGCTTGGCGCTCGACAACTTCGGCAACGTGTACGCCTGGGGTCGCAACACCAACGGCCGGCTCGGCTCTGGCAAGTCGGACGAGAGCTACATCGCCAAGACACCGGAGCGCATCGACGCTCTGAGCCACGTGACCGCGATCGTCGGCGACGAGCGCAACGGCTACGCCCTCAAATCCGACGGCAGCGTCTGGGTCTGGGGCGACAACACCATCGGCCAGTTGGGCACCGGCACGAGCGGTCGCGGATCGTCCGTTCCGGTCAAGGTGCCCGGATTGCCGACGGTCAAGGCGATCGCCGGCGGGCTCGTGCTCACGGCCGACGGCGCGGTCTGGCAGTGGGGCCATCGTCAGGACTCCTCCGACCAGAACATCGCCCGGCGGCGGTGCCGGGTCTGACCGGGGTGGCCGCGGTGGCACGGACGACCGCCTTCCCGGTCTACGCCAACTATGCCTCAAGTCCGACGGCACCGTGTGGGCGTGGGGCTACGAGGCCGACAGCATGCTCGGCGACGGCTCGGGGTGCAGCCAGACCGACTGCGAGCGCGCGAATCCTGAACAGATTCAGGGCCTGGACTCCGTGACGCAGCTGGCCGGCGGTGTGACGTCCGGCTTTGCGCTGCGCTCGGACGGCACGGTCCGGGCGTGGGGCCACTCCTCCACCGGCGAGTTCGGCGACGGCAACCGGTTCGAGACCGTCCCGACGCCCAGGAAGATCGAGTCGTTGGCGGGCATCGTGTCCATCGGCGACTCCGGTGCCGCGGTGCGCGGCTGACCAGTAACGATGCCGGTATCGGCTGGCGATGAGGCGGGTAGTGGCGGGGCCGACGGTGGTCCCGCCACCACCCGCACGGCGAATGAGGTACGTGTGTCACTTCGCAGAATCACCATCCTGTTCACCACGGCCGCCGCCGTGGCACTGTCCGTGGTCGCGCCGGCACAGGCGGCGACGCCGTTGTCCACTCAGGACACCGGTGCGCTGCCCGACTCGGGCGCGGTCTTCACGCCGTTGCCGCCGACCCGGATCTTCGACAGCCGGAACAGCAGCAAGATCCCGAAGTACTCCAGCCGGCACGTCGACATCCCGGCGGGTCTCGTGCCGGACAGCGCCACCGCGGTGGTGTTCAACCTGACCGGCACCAACCCGGACGACGCGACCTTCCTGGCCACCGGACCGGGCGACCAAGGCGATCCGAGCACGTCCAGCCTCAACCTCGACAGCGGCGAGACCCGGGCCAACCTGGTGACCGTCGCGATGGGACACGGCGACCACAAGGGCATCTGGGTCGGCGCCGGCCCCTTCGCCGTCGACGCGATCGTCGACCTGGCCGGCTACTACGCACCGGGCACCGGTTCGAAGTACACGCCGCTGACCCCGCAGCGCATGGTGGACACCCGCAACTCCTCGCCGCTCGGCGCGGGCGGCACCGTCACCCTCGACCTGTCCTCGAAGGTGCCCGCGGGTGCGACGGCCGCGGTGTTCAACCTGACCGCCACCAACGTGACCGGCCCGACCTTCGTGACGGCCTATCCGGCCGACCAGAGCCGGCCGGACGCGTCCAACCTGAACCTGGTGGCCGGCAAGAACACGCCCAATCTCGTCACCGTGCAGCTGAGCCCGGACCGGAAGGTCAAGCTGACCAACTCCTACTGGTCGGTCGACCTGATCGCGGACCTGGCCGGCTACTACTCGCCGACGTCCACCCAGGCCTTCTACTCGCTGTACCCGGCGCGGGTGCTGGAAACCCGGGACATGTACGGCGGTCCCAACCACCCGATCCTGTCGGGGCAGACCCGCAAGCTCGACCTGAGTGGCTGGCTGCCGGCCGGAGCGACGGCCGCGGTGACCAACCTGACCGGCACCAACGTCAGCCAGTCCACTGTGGTCACGGCCTGGGCCGACAGCGCGCCGCAGCCCGGCGTCAGCAACCTGAACCTGGTGCCCTGGCAGACGTCGGCGAACCTGGCCATCGTGCCGGTCAGCGGCGATCGGGCGATCGACCTCAACAACCTGTCCGGGCAGCTGGACATGATCGTCGACCTGGCCGGCTACTTCGCGCCGTCGCTTCACGCGTGCACCGCGAACTGCGCGTTCGGCATCGAGCAGAACGACTCGGGCCAGTTCGGCAACGGGACGACCGACGCCAACTACAAGTCCGGGCCGGCGTTCACGTACGGGCTCAGCGACGTGAAGTCGATCGTCGGCGGCTCGGACGGGAAGGTCGTCTACGCCCTCAAGTCCGACGGCACCGTGTGGTCGTGGGGCGAGAACGGCGAGGGACAGCTGGGCATCGGCAAGTTCGGCCACGCCGAGGGGCCGACCGGCTACCCGTACGCCTATCCGCCGCCCGCGTTCTACTCGGCGTTGCCGGTGCGGATTCCGGGGCTGAGCAACATCGTCGCCATCGCCGACGAGATGGCGCTCAGCGCCGATGGCCACGTCTACACGTGGGGCGTGAACTCCACCTGGCAGCTCGGCACCGGGTCCACGGACGGCAACCTGATCGCCGGCTCGCCGGTGCAGGTGCCGAACCTGGACAACGTGAAGGCGATCGCCGTGTCCCGGTCGACCAGCAACAGCGCCGGCGTCGCGCGGTACGCGATGACTGGTGACGGCAAGGTGTGGAGCTGGGGTGACAACTCCCGAGGCGCACTGGGCATCGGGACCCACGCCGACCTGGGCAAGTGCTTCGGGACGGCTGGGCCCACCCCGGGGGCCGACCCGTCCTGCGCCTCCGCGGCGCCGGTGCAGGTCTTCGGCCTGTTCGGGTGTGACGAACTCGGCTCCCGGGTCGTGCTCTGCAAGAGCGACGGCAGCGTGTGGCGCTGGGGCGCGTTGGGCCTGAACGACGAGAAGGACGGGCCGGTCTCGCTGCCGGCCGCGACCGGCACGGTGGCTCACGTGCAGCGCGATGTCACCGACGTGGACGGCGCCCGGGGCATCCTGGCCGACGGCACGCCCTGGCAGTGGAACGACGGTCAGATGTACACCAACAGCATGGCCGGCGCGGAGATCCCCAAGATCGGCCCGATCAGGGAGATCGCCGCCGGCCACCCCGACCGGGTGCTGAGCACCAACAGCACGGTGTACGACATCGACTTCCCGGGTAGCGGGATCATCACCGGTGTCACCACCATCGGCGACGGCGGCTACGGGGTGGTCGCGACTCCCTGACCGCGCACCAGGGCGGCGAGGACCAGCCGGATCAGCGGGTGGTCCTCGCTTCCCTTGCGAACGGCGGCGAACACCCGGCGCAACGACTGGTTCCCCTTGACGGGGACGGCAACCGCGCCGGGTGTCCGCGTGAAGGCGTTGCGCGGCACCAAAGCCACGCCCGCGCCGGCGGCGACCAGCGCGACGACGGCGCTGAAGTCGTCGGACGTGTGGCGGATCCGTGCGTCGGAACAGGCGAGCAAAAGCACGTCGCGGCAAGGGTTTCCGGGCAGCGGAGCGATCCAGTCCTCGCCGCCGAGCGCACTAACGTCCACTTCGGACTCATCCGCCAGGCGGTGGTCCTCCGGCAGCACAACGTCGAAAGGCTCGGCGTACAGGGGAAAACGCTTCAGCCGGCGGTCGTCGGTTTGCGGCGCGGGCCGGTACTCCTCGGTGATGGCGACGTCGATCTCACCGTCCAGCAGCAGCGGAACGCTGGCGTGCCCCTCGGCGTCCTGCACGAGCAGCGTCACGTCCGGCGCGTTCGCCCGCAGCTCGGCCACGGCCGGGGCCACCACCTGCGTGATCGCCGAGGCGAAGCTGGCCAGCCGGACCGGGCCGCGCACGCCGGCGGCGAACGACGCCAGCGTGGCCTCGGCCCGTTCCAGCTCGGCCGCGACGGCGTTGGCGTGCACGACCAGCAACTCGCCGGCGGGCGTCAGCCACACCCGCCGGCCCTTGCGCCGCAGCAACTGCTGCCCGGTCTCCGCCTCCAGCGCCGCCAACTGCTGCGACACGGCGGACGCCGTCAGGTGCAGCGCCCGCCCCGCCGCGGTCACCGTGCCGTGGTCGGCCAGCGCCCGCAGCACCCGCAGCCGTCGAGGATCGATCATCCGTCCATCTTGGACCGCGCCGCGACGAACGCGTCGACGGCACGGTTGACGTCCTCGGTGGAATGCGCCGCGGACATCTGGGTGCGGATCCGGGCCTTGCCGTGCGGCACCACCGGGTAGGAGAAACCGATCACGTAGATGCCCTGCTCCAGCAGCAGATCCGCCATCCGGCCGGCCTTGGCCGCGTCACCGATCATCACCGGGATGATCGGGTGCTCGCCGGGCAGCAGGTCGAAGCCCTCCTCGGTCATCCGGCGGCGGAACAGCTCCGTGTTGGCGCGCAACCGGTCCAGCAGCTCGCCGGACGAGCTGAGCAGGTCCAGCGCCGCCAGCGCCGCGCCGGCGATGGACGGGGCCAGCGAGTTGGAGAACAGGTACGGCCGCGACCGCTGGCGCAGCATCTCCACGATCTCGGCGCGACCGGACACGTAGCCGCCGCTCGCGCCGCCCAGCGCCTTGCCCAGGGTGCCGGTCATGACGTCCACCTTGTCGGTGACGCCGAACAGTTCCGGGGTGCCGCGGCCGGTCGGGCCGGTGAAGCCGACCGCGTGCGAGTCGTCCACCATGACCAGGGCGTCGTAGCGCTCGGCGAGCTCGCAGATCTTGTCCAGCGGCGCCAGGTAGCCGTCCATGGAGAACACGCCGTCGGTGGCGATCAGCCGGTAGCGGGCGCCGGCGGACTCCCGCAGGATCCGCTCCAGGTCGGCCATGTCCCGGTTGCGGTAGCGCTGCCGCTTGGCCTTGCACAGGCGGATGCCGTCGATGATCGACGCGTGGTTCAGCTCGTCGGAGATGACCACGTCCTGCTCGCCCAGCAGCGTCTCGAACAGGCCGCCGTTGGCGTCGAAGCAGGAGCTGTACAGGATCGTGTCCTCGGTGCCGAGGAACTCCGACAGCCTGCCTTCGAGCTGCTTGTGCAGCTCCTGGGTGCCGCAGATGAAACGCACCGAGGCCATGCCGAAGCCCCAGCGGTCCAGCGCCTCGTGCGCGGCCTCGACCAGCACCGGGTGGTCGGCCAGGCCCAGGTAGTTGTTGGCACAGAAGTTGAGCACGTTCTCGCCGGTGACGCTGACCTGCGCCGCCTGCGGGCTGCCGAGCACCCGCTCCGCCTTGTACAGCCCGGCCTCGCGGATCTCGGCCAGTCCGGCCCGCAGGTCGTCCCGCATCGCGCCGTACATCACTTCTCCGTCCAGTCGAGGAGCACCTTGCCGCAGCGGCCCGCCCGTGTCGTGTCGAAGGCCGCGCGGTGCTCGGTGTAGTGGAACTTGTGCGTGATCACCGGGGCGACGTCCAGGCCGGCCTGCAGCAGCACCGACATCGAGTACCAGGTCTCGAACATCTCCCGGCCGTAGATGCCCTTCAGGTGCAGCATCTTCAGCACCACCGAGCCCCAGTCCACCGGGAACTCGCGGGCCGGCAGCCCCAGCATGGCGATCCGGCCGCCGTGCGACATGTTGGCGATCATCTCCTGCAGCGCGCTCGGCTGCCCGGACATCTCCATGCCCACGTCGAAGCCCTCGGACATGTTCAGCCGGTCGTAGGCGTCGGCCAGCGTCGCCTCCGAGACGTTGAGCGCCAGGTCCACGCCCACCTTGCGGGCCAGCTCCAACCGGTGCTCGCTGACGTCGGTGATCACGACGTGGCGGGCGCCCGCGTGCCGGGCGATGGCCGCGGCCATGATGCCGATCGGGCCGGCGCCGGTGATCAGCACGTCCTCGCCGATGACCGGGAAGGACAGCGCCGTGTGCACCGCGTTGCCCAGCGGGTCGAAGATCGCCGCGACGTCCAGGTCCACCTCGGTGCGGTGCACCCACGCGTTCTGCTCCGGCAGCACCGCGAACTGGGCGAACGCCCCGTTGCTGTGCACGCCCAGGCCGCGGGTGTTGGCGCACAGGTGGCGGCGGCCGGCCTTGCAGTTGCGGCACGTGCCGCAGACCAGGTGGCCCTCGCCACTGATCAGGTCGCCGACCTTGACGCCGGTGACGTCCCGGCCGGTCTCCACCACCTCGCCGACGAACTCGTGCCCGAGGACCAGCGGCGGCGTGACGTTGCGGGCCGCCCAGTCGTCCCAGGAATCGATGTGCAGGTCGGTGCCGCAGATGCCGGTGCGGAGCACCCGCACCGCCACGTCACCGGGCCCCACCTGCGGGTCCGGCACGTCGGTGAGCTCGAGACCCGGCGCCGCGTCGGCCTTGACCAGTGCCTTCATGGCCGAAGTCTGAACCCCTGCCGCTGTGCAGTCCATCGCGACTTTCTGAATTCGCTTGTTAGTGGTATTTCACAGCAGAGGCGGGCGGCGCGGGCGGTAACCTCTGCCTGTCCGTTAAGGGGAGAACGGCGGTAATTCGGACATGTCCACCGAGCACGAGCAGCAGCCCGCGTACCAGAACTATCCGGCCATGCCGCCGGCCCAGCCCGGCCCGCTGGTCGGCGTGAAGCCCGGCGTCAACGGCTTCGCCATCACGTCCTTCGTGCTCGGCATTGTCGGCTTCGTCGGCGCGGTGCTCGGCGTCATCTTCGGCATCGTCGCGCTGGCCGACATCCGGCGCACCCGGCAGCGCGGCAAGGGCCTCGCCGTCTCCGGCATCGTGCTGTCCGGCGTGTGGGCGCTGGCCTGGGTGGCATTCATCAGCTTCGCCTTCGTGTACGGGTTCCAGCAGGCCGCCTCCCAGCAGGCCGCGTCGTCCGGGGCGAACGTCAGCTACAACTTCCAGCCCGGGCAGTGCTTCGACCGGGACAACACCAGCAAGGCCGTGACCGTCCGGGACTGCGTCCAACCGCACGACGCCGAGGTGTTCGCCGTCGAGCCGCTGTCGGGAACGTCCTACCCCGGCGTGACCGCCGTCCAGGCCGTCGGCCGGTCCAAGTGCACCGCCGACTCCGACCGGTTCCTGACGCCCGGGCTGAACTACCCCGACATCGACGTGCACTACCTGTACCCGCAGCAGGCTTCCTGGGCCCGCGGCGACCGGTCGGTGAAGTGCTACTACGCCGACGTCAAAGGGGCCAAGATGACCGGCCACGCCAAGGATTCCGGCAGCCCCTACACCGAGGACCAGAAGCGGTACCTGGCCGCCGTCGCGCCGTACAACCAGATCGTCGACGAGGAGGCCGACACCGACACGTGGACCGCCGAGCGGGACGTTGTCGCGCGGTCGGTTCCCGTTGTGCAGAAGGAGATCGACGTGTTGAAGGCCGGGCCGTGGCCGGCCGACATCCAGCCGGTGTTCGACAAGCTCGTCGCCGAGAAGCAGCTCGAACTCGCCGCCCGGCAGCGGGCCGCCGCGGCCACCGACGAGGACAGCTTCGACGACGCCCTGGACGACGCCGACAGCCATGACGGCACCGACCAGGCCCGGGTCATCCGGGTGTCGCTGCACCTGCCCCCGCGTTGATCACTGCTCGCGCCACTCCACCGTCTCGTCGTACGGGCCGATGTGCCGCTGCTGGTGCTGCGGCGGCTCGATCCGGACCGTGCCCGGCGCGAAGCTCGTCAGGATGCTCGTCACCGCCAGCCCGATGGCCAGGTTGATCAGGCCCGTCGTCACCCGGCTGGCCAGGTCCACCGGCAGGCTCAGCGGCAGCACCACCGCGATCAGCGTCAGCAGGACCATGATCCAGGTGAAGAACGTCGTCGCCCTCGGCGTCGTCAGCAGCAGGAGATGCAGCAGCCCCGTCGCCGCCAGGGCGACCGCCGCCGACACCAGCGCGTACGTCACCGTGTTGGCGTTGCCCCACACCCCCTCGCCCTTCGGGGCCAGCACGTCCACGTGCACGATGCCCCGGGCGATCAGGATGCCCACCACCGCGATCAGCCCCGCCACCAGCGCCGTTGCCACCGCCCCCGCCCACAACCTGCCCGCGTCGACCCGGATCTGGGTGTCGTTGTCGGTCATCACGCGTCCTTATCTTCTGAGTCGGGTCGGTTCTGGTCAGTCGTAAGATCAGGAAGGCCCGGGGACCTCGGGTGTGGCTGTCATGACGGAGCCGTTGGTGTGGCTGGGAAGGATTGGCCGCCCGGGGTCCTGCGACGACTCGGCCGCTGATTGGGATGAGCGAAACAATCGCTGCATAAGGACGTGACGGCGAGGTCGTCTGCTGGGTGTCTGGCACGAACGACGACGGGAGGTGGCCGTGCCGCAACTGTGGGCCGGTGTGGACGCGGGCAAAGCCCACCACCACTGCGTGGTGATCAACGCCGAGGGCGACAAGATCCTGTCCCGGCGAGTGCCCAACAACGAGGCCGAACTGCTGGAGCTGATCGCCGATGTCCGAGCGCTGTCGCCCGACGTGCTGTGGGCGATCGATCTCAACGCCGGCGGCGGCGCGCTGCTGATCGCCCTGTTGGTCAACCACGACCAGGCCCTGCTCTACATCCCCGGCCGCACCGTCCACCACGCCTCGGCCGGCTACCGAGGATCGGGCAAAAGTGACGCCAAGGACGCGTTCATCATCGCCGACCAGGCCCGCATGCGCCGCGACCTGCACCCGATGACCGCCGGCGACGAGATCGCCGTGGACCTGCGGATCCTGACCGCCCGCCGCTACGACCTGACCGCCGACCGCACGAGGGCGATCAACCGGCTGCGCGCCCAGATCCTGGAGTACTTCCCCGCCCTGGAACGAGCCTTTGACTACAGCTCCTCCAAAGCCGCGCTGGTGCTGTTGACCGGCTTTCAGACTCCCGCCGCGCTGCGGGAGTGCGGCCAGGCCGAGCTGGCCACCTGGCTGCGGGCCCGCAAGGTCCGCAACGGCGCCGCAATCGCCGCGACCGCGATCGCCGCAGCCCGGGCCCAGCTCACCGCCGTTCCCGGACAGTCCACTGCCGCGGCCATGACGGCGCGGCTGGCCAAGGGGGTGATGGCCCTGGATGAGGAGATCGCGGAGACCGACGCCCTGATCGAGGGCCGGTTTCGCCAGCACCGGCACGCCGCCGTGATCCTGAGCATGCCCGGCATCGGGCCGTTGCTCGGGGCCGAGATCATCGCTCTGACCGGCGGGGATCCGGCCGCGTTCGGCAGCGTTGACCGGCTGGCCGGTGTCGCCGGCCTGGCGCCGGTCCCGCGTGACTCCGGCCGGGTTCAGGGCAACCTGCGCCGTCCGCGCCGCTACAACCGGCGGCTGCTGCGGGCGTTCTACCTGTCCGCGCAGTACGCCATCGTCCGGTGTCCGGAGTCGAAGGCCTTCTACGAACGCAAACGGCACGAGGGCAAGGTCCACAAGCAGGCCGTACTGGCCCTGGCGCGTCGACGCCTCAACGTCGTGTGGGCGCTCGTCCGCGACGAACGAACGTTCCAGCCCCACGTGCCACGACCAGGCAGCGCAGCAGCCTGACAGGCTCACCGCCTATCACCGCTACCGCTTGACAACGTCATTGGGAATCCTTCCCGCACGGCCCTCAGCTCGATTGTCCCGCCCCGGGCCGGTCCGCGCCTCCTGTGTCGGGCCGGGGCGCCGCGCTGTGCTCAGCCCGTGACCTCGAACGGACCTAGACTCGCGTCCGTTCGGGTGGGCTGGCAGAGCGGGGAGGCGAGACCGTGCCGTACGAGGCGGCGGGAGCGCGTTACGAGGACATGACCTACCGGCGGTGCGGGCGCAGCGGGCTGCGGCTGCCGGGGATCTCGCTGGGGTTGTGGCACAACTTCGGCGACGACCGGCCGTACGAGACGGGCCGGGAGATCGTGCGCCGGGCGTTCGACCTGGGCATCACACACTTCGACCTGGCCAACAACTACGGACCGCCGTACGGCAGCGCGGAGCGGAACTTCGGGCGGATGCTCGCCGACGACCTGGCGCCGTACCGGGACGAGCTGGTGATCTCGACGAAGGCGGGCTACGACATGTGGCCGGGCCCGTACGGGGAATGGGGCAGCCGGAAGTACCTGACGGCGTCGCTGGACCAGTCGCTCAAGCGCATGGGCCTGGACTACGTGGACATCTTCTACTCGCACCGCTTCGACCCGGACACGCCGCTGGAAGAGACGATGGGCGCGCTGGTGAGCGCCTACCAGCAGGGCAAGGCGCTGTACGTGGGCATCTCCTCCTACTCGGCGACGAAGACCCGCGAGGCGGCGGAGATCCTGCGCACGGCGGGGGTGCCGCTGCTGATCCACCAGCCGTCCTACTCGATGTTGAACCGGTGGATCGAGTCGGAGCTGCTGGACGCGTTGGACGAGGTGGGCGCGGGCTGCATCGCCTTCTCGCCGCTGGGCCAGGGCATGCTGACGGACAAGTACCTGAACGGGGTGCCGGAGGGCTCCCGGGCGTCGCAGGACAAGTCGCTGTCGACGGGCCTGTTGTCGGACGAGAACCTGGCCCGGGTGCGGGCGTTGAACGAGATCGCCCGGCAGCGCGGCCAGTCGCTGGCGCAGCTGGCGCTGACCTGGGCGCTGCGCGACCCGAGGGTGACGTCGGCGCTGATCGGGGCGAGCTCGGTGCAGCAGTTGGAGGACAACGTGGCGGCGCTGTCGGCCCCGCCGCTGACGGACGACGAGCTGGCGGCGATCGACAAGCACGCGGTGGAGTCGGGCATCGACCTCTGGGCGCAGTCACACCTGGCCGGCTGACAGCGGCAACCGCACCGTGAACACGGTGGCGCCGGGCCGGCTCTGCAGGGTGACGGCGCCACCGTGCGCGGTGACGAGCGAGTGCACGACGGACAGCCCGAGTCCGGTGCCGCCGCTGCGCCGCGTGCGGGAGTCGTCGACCCGGTAGAACCGGTCGAACACCCGGGCCTGGTTCTCCGGGCTGATGCCGGGCCCGCCGTCGGCGACCTCGGCGACAGCCCATCCCGGCTCGGACCGCAGCCGCAGCCACACGGGCGTGCCGGCATCGGTGTGCACGGCGGCGTTGGTGAGCAGGTTGTCCAGCACCTGCCGCAGCCGCATGGGGTCGCCGACCAGGGGCAGCGCCGACGGCTCGACCTCCAGCGTGAACGGGTGGTCGGGGTGCCCGGCCTGGAAGCCGTCGGCGGCGGCCACGGCGATCTCGACGAGGTCGACGGGCTCGGGGCGCAGCGGCGCCTCGGCGGCGTCCAGCCGGGCCAACAGCAGCAGGTCGTCGAGCAGCAGGCTCATCCGGCCGGCTTCCTCCCGCATCCGTGCCAGGTGCCGCTCCCGCTCCGCCGGCTCGTTGGCCGCGGCGTACGCGAAGAGGTCGGCGTAGCCGCGGATCGAGGTCAGCGGGGTGCGGAGCTCGTGCGAGGCGTCGGCGACGAACTGCCGCAGGCGCTGCTCGGCGGCGGACCGCGCGGCCAGCGAGTGGTCGATGTGATCGATCATCACGTTGAACGCGGACCGCAGTTCCTCGACCTCGATGCCACCGCCCTCGCCCTTGGCCCGCACGGACAAATCGACGGAGTTGGCGGTCAGGTCGGTGGAGGCGACGGTGTGCGCGGTGGAGGACATGTCGGCCAGCGGCCGCAGCCCGCGCCGCAGCACCTGCTGCCCGACGCCGACCAGCACCACCAGCGCGATGCCGAAGGTCACCAGGTTGACCATGATCATCCGGCGGATGGTGGCCTCGGTGTCGCTCTCGGACAGCCCGACGACGGCGACCTTCTTCAGCACGGGGCTGTTCGTGACCGTCGCCGCCATGAACCGGTACCGGATTCCGCCGGCCACGATGTCCTGCTCGGGATGCACGGGACCGCTGACCAGCGCCCGCGCGGCCAGCGCGACCACCAGTTGACCGTCCACCGGCGGATGGACGGTGCTGTCGGTCAGTTTGACGTTGTTGCCGGGACTGAACTCGACCATCACGCCGATCGGCGGGTCGTGGTCGGACGCGCTGCCGTGCCCGAACTTGCCCGGCTGCAGGTTGATGTAGTTGGTCGACTTGAACTGGCCCAACGTCGTGGACAGCTGCTCGCCCAGCCGGTTGTCCAGGTACTGGTGCAGCAGCGATGTCGTGACGACGCCGACCAGCCCGAACACCACCAGCGCCAGTGCGCCCAGGGCCAGTGCGAGTTGGGTGCCGAGACGCAGCCGCCGCCAGGCGGCGGTCAGTCTGGTCATCAGGTGGCCCGGCGGACCACGTAGCCGACGCCGCGGATCGTGTGGATCAGCGGCTCGTTGCCGGTGTCGAGCTTGCGGCGCAGGTGTGAGATGACCAGTTCGACCACATTGGACCGACCGCCGAAGTCGTAGTCCCACACGTGGTCGAGGATCTGGGCCTTGGTCAGCACGGCGGGCGAGCGCCGCATCAGGTAGCGCAGCAGCTCGAACTCCGTGGGCGTGAGCGACACGTTCTGGTCGCCCCGCCGCACCTCACGGGTGTCCTCGTCCAGCTCGAGGTCCTCCACCGCGAGCACGGAGCGCTTCCAGCCGGGGCCGGTGGTGCGGCGCAGCACGGCCCGCAGCCGGGCCATCAGCTCCTCCACCGCGAACGGCTTGACCAGGTAGTCGTCGCCGCCGCGGGTCAGGCCGGCGACCCGGTCGGCGGTGGCGTCCTTGGCGGTCAGGAACACCACCGGCACCATCGCGCCGCTGGACCGCAGCCGGTCCAGCACGGTGAAGCCGTCCAGGTCGGGCAGCATCAGGTCGAGCACGACGATGTCCGGGTTGAACGCGGCCGCCTCGGTCAGCGCCGCCGAGCCGTTGTTGGCGACGCGGGCCTGCCAGCCCTCGTACTTCGCCACCGTGGCCACCAGGTCGGCGATGTGGGGCTCGTCGTCGACCACCAGCAGTCGGACCGGGGCTTCGGCCTTGTCAGCTCGCACGTGACCATGGTGCGTCAGCGCGGCGACATGTGACGACTCGACGCCCCGGTCGACAGCTCGCCGACAGAACTCCCACAGGTGAGGCACAGGCTCGCGGCCCATTCTGGGGTTCATGCGGCACGTCGAGCAGGTGATGGGGATGCCGGTCTCGGTGGACGTCCGGGATCCGGTCGACATCGCGCCGCTGTATGCCGGCCTGCGGCGGGTGGACGCCCGGTTCAGCCCGTTCCGGCCGGACAGCGAGGTCAGCCGCTACGGCCGCGGCGAGGTTGCCGACGTGTCGGCGGAGCTGGCCGAGGTGCTCGGCATCTGCCGGCACTACGAGCGGATCAGCGACGGCGCGTTCACGGCGACGCCGCCCGGGCGGTCCTTCGACCCGTGCGGCGTGGTGAAGGGCTGGGCCGTGCAGCGCGCCGCCGACCAGCTGCGGAACAGCGGAGCGACACGGTTTTGCGTGAACGCCGGCGGCGACGTCGTGGCGGCCGGCGAGCCTGAGCCGGGTCGTCCCTGGCTGGTCGGCATCAGACACCCGCAGCAGGCCGACCGCATGTGCGCTGTGCTGGGCGTTCGCGACCTTGCCGTGGCGACCTCGGCGACGTACGAGCGGGGCGAGCACATCCTCGACGGCCGCACCGGCCTGCCGGCCCGCGGCCTGCTCAGCGTGACGGTCGTGGCGGCCGACCTCACCACGGCGGACTGCGTCGCCACCACCGCGTTCGCCATGGGACGGGACGGCATCGCCTGGGCCGACGCCCAACCCGGCTGCCTGGTCTTCGTCGTCGACGCCGACCTCGTCGTCCACCGCTCGGCCGCCCTCGACGCCTACCTCGTCGCCGACGTGTCGTGAACCCCCGCGAGTCACGCTCAGCGGCACACCGAATGTAGGTTTCAGGCAGACAGCCGGGCCAGCCGCAGGCCGCTGAGCAGGAGCTCCAGGCCGTACTCGAAGGTCTCGACGGTGCAGTACCGCGACGGGTCCCCAGCCGCGGTGAGCAGCGGAAACAACGCTGGATCGGGGGCGTCCGACGGGGGTCGAGGGGACTGCTCCTCGGCGACGAAGCCGGCGACGTAGGTGAGCACGGAAACGAGAGCCCGCATCGCGTCCGGTGTGGTGAAGCCGGCGGAGGTGAGCGTGCGCAGGGCGAGCTCGACCAGGCGGCTCATCGCCGGGTCGGTGACCCGGGCCTCGGCCACCACGCGGGCGCCGTCGCGGTGCGACAGCAGGGTCCGGCGGTAGGCGTGGGCGATGTCGGCGAGCTGGTCCATCCACGCGCCGGCGGTGACCAGGTCGCCGAGCCCGTCGCGGACCATCGCGGCGGCCATCTGGTCGACGAGGTCCTGGCGGTTGCGGACGTGCCAGTAGAGGGCGGGTGCCTGAACGTGCAGCCGTTCGGCCACGCCGCGCAGCGTCAGATCGTCCAGTCCGACCGCGTCGAGCAGCTCCAGTGCGGTGCGGACGACGGCGTCCCGGCTGAGTTTCACGACTGACAGCTTAACGTCGTTCTACTGATGCTTAACGACGTTAAGGGATTCGGACGGCCTGTTGGACAGCTGTCACTCAAGACCGCGACCGGCGACACCACGCTCTGCGTGCTTTCCCGTAACGGACGCGGCATCCTGCTCGATCTGGCCGGCGGGAAGCTTGTGGCAGCCGCTGGGCCGTGGGCCGACCGGGTGGACGTCGCCATCGCCCGAACCGATCAAGTACGGGAACCGGGTTTGCTGCCGCGGCCCGATGGGCACGCGGTGTGGGTCGGAGAGGAGGCCGCCGGTGCCGTCGGTGCGCTGCGGACCTGCTTCGGCGGCCCTGATCACGGGTGATGCTCCGATAGGGTGGGGTGGCTGTGACCGGTCACACGCGCTCTGTTACGGTTGCCGCGCAAACCGGGGAGCGGCCGGGTTTGCCAATTCCGTTGGCGCAAGGCCACTTCCGCTTCGCCAGACCTTGATCACCGGCAGGTCGGGACCCCCGCTCGGGGTGGGTTCCGAGCTGTTGGCGGTCAACCTGGCGCAGCGCGGTCCCGCCGTCCGCAATCGGGAGCGGACGGCGGGACCGCTTCGCATGCGACCGCCGGCCGTCCGGCCACGAATCGGGCAAAGATGTCCGGGTTTTTCGACCTGTGGCCCGACCTGCCCGCGACCGTGCACCCGGGGTGGCGGTAGCTTGCCCGTCAGAACCACCTGATGGGGCGGGGGAAGCTCGTGACCAGCGCGCATCCGGCAGTCCGTCGCGGCGGTGTCCTGATCCGCCTGCTCGGCCGGCCCGAGATCTTCGGGGTCGACGGTCCACTACCCGTCGACTCCGCCGAAGCGTGCACGCTGCTGACCAGAATCGCCTTGCACCCCAACGAGATCGTGCTGACCGAGCACACCGAGGCCGCCGACGAGCTGCGGGTGCTGCTGGACAAGGCCGACCCCGGCGGCGGCACCGAGCTGATCACCGAGCGGTTCGGCTACCGGCTGCGCATCGACCCCGAGCGCATCGACGTGCACGATCCGACGGCCATCTCCGCCGCCGATCTCGCGCTGCTGCCGGACGCGCTGCGCCGCGACCTGGTCGGCCGGCAGATGACCGAGCTGCACCGGCAGGGCCGCCGGGCCGAGGCGCTCGCCGTGTACGAGCGCATCCAGGCCGGCCGCCGCGACCAGCCGCTGGACCCGGTGCTGCGCGCCCTCTACGACCGCATCCTCTACGACGACCCGTCGCTGCTGCCGCCGGAGCCGTCCAGTGTGGAGATCGCCGGCGTGGTCGCGCCGGCGCAGCTGCCGCCCGCCCCGACCGGCTTCACCGGCCGGCACGAGGAACTGTCCAGCTTGGACCGGTTGCTGCAGGAGGACACGTCCACGCTGGGCGTGGTCGTCGGCGCTGCCGGCACCGGCAAGACGGCGCTCGCGGTGACGTGGGCCGGCCAGGTGGCCCGGGAGTTCCCGGACGGCCAGCTGTTCGTCTGCCTGCGTGGCTACGACCAGAACCGCCCGCCCGCCGAGCCGGCGGACGTGCTGCGGCGGTTCCTGATCGCGCTCGGGGTCGCACCTCAGGCGGTGCCGGTGGATCTGGCCGAACGGGCCGCGCTGTACCGGTCCTTGTTGGCCGGCCGCCGGGTGCTGGTGCTGCTCGACGACGCCCGCGACTCGGAACAGGTGCGGCCGCTGCTACCCGGCGGCCGCGGTCCGCTGACGATCGTGACGAGCCGTCGGCGCCTGGACGGACTGGTGGCGCGGGACGGCGCCGCGTACGTGCCGGTGGGCACGCTGCCCGGCCCGCAGGCGGTGCGGTTGCTCGACGAGGTGTCGGACATCAGCTGGTCGCAGCGCGATCCGGTGAATGCGTCACGAATTGCAAACCTTTGTGGTCATCTTCCGCTGGCGCTGCGCATCGTGGGCGCGCGGCTGGCGATGGCCCCGAACGGCACGCTGGCCCGGCTGGCCGACGAGTTGGCCGACGAGCGGCACCGCCTGCAGGTGCTCGACATCGAGGACGATGACGACGACATGCAGGTCAGCGTGCGGCGGGCGTTCGACGTCTCGTACCGCACGCTGCCGCCGGAGTACGCGTCGGTGTTCCGGCTGCTGGGTTTCTTCCCCGGCGCCAACTTCGGGCCGCACCTGGTCGCCGCGCTGAGCGACGGCTCGGTCAGCGCCGCCCGCACGGCGCTGCGGGCGCTGAGCGCGGCGCACCTGATCACCGAGACCAGCCAGGACTGGTTCACGATGCACGACCTCGTCCGGCTGCACGCCCGTGAGGTCGCCTTCAGCGAGCTCACGCAGGCCGAGGCCTTCGCCGTCGGAACCCGAGTGCTGGAGTACTACTGCGTGGTCTCCGACCGCGCGCGCCGGCTGATCCGTCCGCCGGCCGACTCGCTCGCGCCGTCGCTGTGCTCGTCGGTGGCTACGCCCCGGCTGGAGACTCGCGCGCACGCGCTGGCCTGGTTCGAACGCGAGCGCAGCAACCTTCTCTCCGTGCTGCGCGGCGCGCACCAGGCCGCCTTCAACACACGCGTGTGGCAGCTGGCCCGGCTGCAGTTGGACTTCCTGGCCACGCACTGCCCGTGGGAGGACTGGCGGACCAGCCACGAGCTGGGGCTGGCCGCGGCCAAGGCGGCCGGCGACCGCAACGGCGAGGCCCTCATGCACCACGGCCTGGGCCTGCTCTACGGCCGTCTCGGCGAGCACGAGCGGGCGCTCGCCGAGCACGAGGCGTGCCGCCGGCTGGCCGAGGGCGACGGCGACCTGCCGGTGGTGGCGCTGGGTTCGGCCCACGCGGCGTCGGCGCTGTTCCACCTGAGCCGGCACGACGAGGCGATGGCGCTGTCCCGCCAGGCGCTCGCGCTGTACCGGCTGCTCGGCGACCGCTACCGGCAGGCGCAGCCGCTGAGCACGCTCGGCGAGCTGGCCCGGCTCAGCGGGGACTACGAGGCGTCGCTGGCCTACAACCAGCAGGCGCTGCACATCTACCAGCAGTTCGACGACCAGGAGCGGCAGGCGTGGGTGCGGGTGCACCTGGGCGAGACCAACCGCGCCGCCGGTTGGCTGGACCACGCGGAGGCGTGTTTCACCGAGGCGGTCCGGCTGTCCCGGGTCAGCGGCACCGCGCTGCGTGAGGGCTATGCGGTGCGCGGTCTCGGCGACGTGTACCTGGACCGGGGCGACAAGCCGGCCGCCCGCGCGGTGTGGGAGGAGGCGCTGCGCTCGTTCGGCCACATCGGCGCGCCGTGGGTGGCCAGCGTGCGGGCGCGGCTGGCGAAATTGCTCGGCTGAGGGAACGCGGGGTCCCGGTCACGCGTCACAAGCTGCATGCCAGACGGGTGACACGATCGGCCTAGCAGCGTGATTGACGACTACGTTAAGTAGTGTTTTGTTAGACCGTTCCGGGGAGACGCCTCACGAACGGTTAACAGGTTCCCGTAAGTTGGACGCATCGCTCGCCTCAGGGAGCTGCCCCGCATGATGCTGCCGTCCACGACCGTCGAGCGAGCAGGTGCCACGCTCGAGTTCGGCGTGCTCGGTCCGGTACAGCTGCTGGTCGACGGGCGCCCGGCGGCGCTCGGCGGGTCCGGCGTGCGCAGCCTGCTCGCGCTGCTGGTGCTCGACGCCAACCAGGTCGTCTCGTTCGACCGTATCGTCGACGCGCTCTGGGGAGACGAACCGCCGGAGACCGCGCGCACCATCGTGCACGGCTACGTGTCCAAGCTCCGGCGCATCCTGGCCAAGGCCGGCGGCGCCGCCTCCATCCGCACCCAGCCGCCCGGTTACGTCCTGCAGGTGCAGCCCGAACTCGTCGACCTGCATCGCGCCAAGCGACTCATCGGCGACGCCAGCGGCCGGCCCGCCGCCGAGCGCGCCGAGCTGCTCGGCCGTGCACTGGAACTGTGGCGTGGCCCCGTGTTGGCCGGCGCGCAGCTGCAGAAGACCGGCCAGCCCGACATCGACGAGCTGCGGCTGGTCGCCGTCGAGGAGCGCATCGCCGCCGACCTGGAGCTGGGCCGGCACGCCGAGGTCATCGGCGAGCTGCGCCGGCTCGTCGACGACCACCCGTTCCGGGAGCGGCTGCTCAGCCTGCTGATGCTCGCCCAGTACCGGTCCGCGCGGCGCATCGACGCCCTGGTCTCGTACCGGCGCTTTCACCGCTACGCCACCGAGGAGCTGGGCATCGACCCCGGCCCCGAGCTGCGCCAGCTGCACGAGCAGGTGCTGCGCGACGACCCGGCGCTGCGGCTGCCGACGCCGGCGCGGGCCGGCCGGCAGGCCTACGGCCCGGTCATCCCGGCCCAGCTGCCCGCCGCGACCAGCGCGTTCGCCGGCCGGGACGTGGAGTTGGCCTGGCTGGACGGCCTCCAGCACGGCGGTGGCGTCGAGGGCGCGATCACCGTCGCCGGCGTGGTCGGCCCGGCCGGCATCGGCAAGACCGCGCTGGCGCTGACCTGGGCGCACCGCAACGCCGACGCGTTCCCGGACGGCCAGCTGTTCGCGGCCCTGCGCGGCTTCGACCCCGGCCACGAACCGACGTCGCCGGCCGAGGTGCTCACCCAGTTCCTGCTGGCGCTGGGCGTTCCGTCCGAAGCGATCCCGTTGGACCTCAACGAGCGCGCCGGGCTGTATCGGTCGTTGCTGGCCGAGCGCCGCGTGCTCGTGCTGCTGGACGACGCCCGTGACTCCGAGCAGGTGCGGCCGCTGCTGCCGGCCGGCTCCGGCTCGCTGGTGGTGGTCACCAGCCGTCGCCGCCTGGACGGCCTCGTCGCCCGCGGCGGCGCCCGGCTGCTGGCGCTGACCACGCTGTCCAGCGAAGCGTCCGTGCGGCTGCTGGACGTCTCGACCGGACATCAGCGCCGCAGCGCCGAGATCGACTCGCTGCGACGGCTGGCCGCGCTGTGCGGACATCTGCCGCTCGCGTTGCGCATCGCCGCCGCCCGGCTCGCCGCCAGTCCACAGTGGACTGTCGATGACCTGGTGGCTGAGCTGGCCGACGAGCAGCACCGGTTACGCGCGTTGGATCTCGAAGACGCCGACACCAGCGTGCGCGGCGCATTCGACGTGTCATACCGGACATTGCACCCTGATCTGGCCGAGACGTTCCGCGCCATCGGCGTGCACGAGGGCACGTCGGTGTCGCCGCACGTGGTCGCCGCCCTGACCGGCGTCGACCTGGTGACCGCGCGGCGCCGGCTGCGCGAGCTGGCCAGCGCGCACCTGCTCACCGAGACCAGGGCCGACCGCTACACGCTGCACGACCTGATCCGGCTGCACGCCCGCGAGGTCGCCGCCGCCGAGCTGACCGCCGAGCAGCGGGCGCGGGCCGCCGAGAAGTTGGTGGACTACTACCTCCTCGTCGCCGACCGGGCGCACCGGCTGGTCCGGCCGCCCAGGGACGCCCACGTGCCGACGGTGTCCGGCGACATCGTCGAGATCCCGATGCTCGCCTCGGCCGAGCAGGCGCTGCGCTGGTTCGACACGGAGTGGCCGAACCTGGTGGCCGCCGTGCGGCTGGGCGCGACGTCCGGACTGCACAGGCACACCTGGCAACTCGCGCTGTGCCTGCGGACCTATGTGTACCTGAGGGGTCTGACATCGGACTGGGCCGCGGTGTTCGACCTGGGCCTGCGCGGCGCGCGGGCGGCCGGCGACCGCGACGGCGAGTCCCGGATGCTGCGCGGCCTCGGCAACGCCGCCGAACTCGTCGGCGAGTACGACCTCGCGCTGGAGCGCTACCGCGAGGCCCACCAGATCGCCGTGCACCTGGACGACCCGGCGCTGATCGCGCTGGCCGGCGACAACCTCGGCGGCATCCTGGCCGAGCAGCGCCGGTTCGACGAGGCCGAGACGTACCTGCACACCTCGCTGGAGTTGTACCGCCGCAACGGCGACTGCCAGGGCGAGGGGATCGCGCTGAACAACCTCGGCGTGCTGGCCCAGGACCGGGGCGAGAACGAGCAGGCGTACGACTACTACCGGCGGGCGCTGGAGCTGCACCGGTCCGGCGGCAACCACGAGGACGGCGCCCGCTCACTGGCCAATCTGTGCTGGGTGAGCCGGCAGCTGGGCCGCTACTCCGAGGCCGAGGGCTACGCCCGGGACGGCCTGCGACTGGCCCAGACCTACGGCATGGCCTACGTCGAGGCGATGCTGCACCACCAGATCGGCGAGCTGCATCTGGAGCAGGGGCGCACGCAGGCCGCGCGCCTCGAACTCAACCTCGCGCTGGCCGTCTACCGGCGGATGCGATCCCCGTACGCGGACGCCGTCGAGGCCCTGCTGGCTGGTTTAGCCGACGTTTAGTCCGCGCGTCGCGCGATGTGAAAACGTTGAAGGCGGACACCACCGACGCTGTCTACGGGCGGGCTGTGTGCGGGTGATGCTGGGGGACCCAGAGGGGGGTCTGTCACCCGGTCGGTTCAGCCGGCGCTCGGGGGAGAGCGCCGGCTGAACCGCGTTGTGTGGTTCCTACTTGCACCTGGGGGTCAGGTAGGAACCACACAACGGGTCCGCTACAGCGGGCTCAGTTCCGGACGCTTCGCCGTCAGGCCGTCGCCGGAGGTCACGCGGCGCAGCCGCCGGCCGATCCACGGCACGAAGAAGTCCTTGGCCCAGCGCAGGTCCTCCTGCCGCTTGGCGAAGCGCGCCAGCGGCGGGATCTGCGGCCACGGCTCGTTCCACGGCTCGGCCTCGATGCCCAGCCGGTCCGCGACCAGCAGCGCCAGCCGCCGGTGGCCCTCCGGCGAGGGGTGCAGCCGGTCCGCCGCCCACGCCCGCGAGTCGCGCAGCATCTCCAGCGGCCACAGGTCGACGACCGTCGCGCCGTGCTTGTCGGCGATCGCGCGCAGATGTCCGTTGTACGTGGCGATCTTGCCGCGCAGCCGGCCCAGCACCGGCGTGCCCTTGGTGTCCATCCCCGTGAAGATCACGATGTGGCTGCCGGCCGCGGCCAGCTGCGTGACGGCCTCGTCGAACAGCCCGGCGATGCGGTCCGGGTCACTGCCGGGGCGAATGATGTCGTTCGTGCCGGCGCATAACGAGACCAGGTCCGCCTTCATGGCGGCCGCCACCGGCACCTGGTCGGTCAGGATCTCCAGCATCTTGCGGCTGCGCACGGCCAGGTTGGCGTAGCGGAACTCGGGCGCGTCCGCGGCGAGCAGCTCGGCGAGCCGGTCGGCCCAGCCCCGGTAGACCAGGCCGTCCGGGCCGAGATCCTCCAGCCCCTCGGTGAAGCTGTCGCCCACGGCCACGAACGTGCTGAAACGGTGCGGCACTGCCTTTCCTCCCTCTGGCCCCAGATGGTTGGACAGGCCAACCAACCAGTCAGGATGCCGCGTTGACCTCGACCTACGCCACCGTCGGTTACGGCGCCGTAGGTGATCGGCACCCACTAGGGTCGGCGCCATGTCGCCACGCGTCGTCCTGCTGGTCGCCGGCCTGTTCCTGCTCACGGCCTGCTCCTCGGGAGGCACCACGTCCGCCGCCGACGGCACCCCCGGCGTGTCCGGGATCTCACCGGAGCGCCCGGCGTCGCTGGACGGGGTCGATCCGTGCACGCTCATCGACGACCGCGGGCGCGCGGCGCTCGGCATCACCACCGCGCCACACAATGGGGTGAATGTGTCGGCCACCCGCTCGTGCGGCTGGTTGCTCGGCGACGACTACTACGCCACCGTCAGCCTGTTCACCCAGGTCGGCCTGGATGACCTGGCCCTACCCGCCGGCACGACGGCCACCTCGGTGGGCGGCCGGGCCGGAAAGAAGATCATCAAGACCGCCGATCCCGGCTGCTCGCTCTACCTCGCCGCGACCGCCCACTCCGCCGTCCAGATCGACGTCGACCAGGGCAAAGACGCCGAGATCGCGTGCTACGACGCACTCAAGGTCGCCTTCCTGGCCGACGGGCGGCTGCCGGCCACGCCGTGATCGTCAAGGGCTACTGTCTGCGTCGAACCTGTCGCTCTCGGTGCCCCTGGAGTTGGTGATGCAGCGCAACGGGTGGCTGGTCGCCGCCGCGGCCACCGGCGTGGTGATGGTCCTCGTCGCGGTCGTCGCCGGCGGCAGCGACGCCGAGTCGCACGCGCAGCCCGGCGACCTGCCGCCGCTCGGGCAGCCGGTCGTGGTGCAGGAGCCCGGCGGTGGGGAGCCGCTCAACTACGGCGAGACCGCCGCGTACGACGCGTGCGCGCTGCTGTCCACCCGCACCCTCGGCGACCAGGGCGTGCGTATCGACCCCGGGTCCTCGTTCATCGACAGCCACCTCGACGGCGACGTGCCGGCCGACGCCGCGGTGCCGCAGGGCGGCTTGGACTCGATCAGCAACTGCCGGTACACGCTGATCGGCGGCGACGAGCTCAACGTCACCGTGCAGCAGACCCCGTTCACCACCGCGGACAAGGTCGACCAGACCCGGGCGTGGCCGCTGCAGAACAACGCCGTCGTCCGGCACGACCGCGGGCTGGAGGTGTCGTCCTATCGGGACGGCGCCGGCTGGACCACGGTGATCGGCCGGCCCAAGCTGGCCGTCGCGATCAACTTCGACCTGCGCCGGCCGGTGTACGGCGAACGGGACCAGCACCAGTTCGTGCTCGACGTGACCAGGGCCGTGGTGGACGCCGTGGTCGCCGGGCCGGCCGGTCCGGCGGTGTACCGGCACACCGGGCCGTTCACCGGCGTGAAGAGCCCGTGCCTGCTGCTGTCCTCGGACGCCTTTCAGCAGGCGTATCCCGGCGGGCCGTCCGCGCTGGTGCTGGAGTACGCCGACGCCGGCTTCGCCACCGTGCCGCAGGGGAACGGGGAGACCGGGCTGCGCACCAGCACCAGCTGCGTGCGGTCCAACGTCGTGCCCGACGGTTCGCTCGGGCCGCGGTACCGGGAGATCCGGCTGGACATGACCGTGTGGGACAAACCACAGTGGACTGTCCAACATGATCGGACCGACTGCGGCGGGTCGGCCGTGACTCTTGGCGTGACTCTTGGTGACGGCGCGGCGTGCCTGACCGATTCAGGGCCGTCGACCTGGAATCTGTCCTTCCGCGCCGGCCGATCGGTGATCACGATTTCCACCGGCGGGGTGGTCGCCGGTGACCGCGAGACGGTGAAACGCCTGCTCACCCCGGTCGCACGGACGGTGGTCGCCCGACTGCGCTGAAATTCTTCTCAACGGGGGAACCTTGGCGAAGGTTTCCGCGTCCGAGTGGACGATTCGCTAGCATCAGGAGCCGTCAGCACTCAGGGTGGGGAGAGGCATGTCGACACCAGGGGACCAGCCGTCGATGGACCCGGCGGCGCAAGCGACGTACGAGTATGCGCAGCGGGTAAACCAGCAGTCCGGCGGTGGGGGCGGGCTGTTCGGTGGTCTCTTCTCGATGGTGGAAGGCCTGTCCGGCGCGGCCCAGGCCGGCCAGTTCGCCGTCGACGGCGACACCGCCAAGGTCATCAACGACAAGTTGGCGGAGATCAAGAGCATCGCGCAGCAGGCCCGGCTCAAGCTCAGGGACGTCGATCAGATGCCGATCGGCGGGGGCTACGCGCAGCAGATCTCGCAGCGAAATGTGTTGATCCAGTCCGGCGGTCCCGATTCGGCCAGCGGCCAGATGCTGGCGTTCGCCGACAATCTGGACAAGCTCATTGCCGTGATCAATTCCAGTGTCGCCGGCTACCAGAGCTCCGACCAGGATGCGCACGGCGGCGTGAAGCGGGCGGGTAACTACTAGTGCGTCGTTCCTTGCTACTGACCCTGGTCGCGGCCGGTGTCGCGTTGGCGGCTGCCGGCTGTGGCGGGGCTGCGGGCGGCACCGCAGCGCCGGCGACCGACACCGGCTCGGCCACGACGACGAGTGCGGCCGCGTCGACCGCGCCGAGCTTCGATCCGTGCGCGGTGCTGCCGGCTGACGGCCTGGCGAAGTTGGGCATCAGCGGCCAGGCGAAGATCGACCCAGACTCCGGTGCCTGCCAATGGCTCGGAACCTTCGATGTCAGCACGCATGTCCTGCCTTATCCGCTGGGGCAGCGGCCGAAGAAGGACAACCCGACCATCACGCAGCTCACCGTCGGCAGCCACAAGGCGGAGTTGTGGCGGTCGAACACCGCGGGCTGGTGCAGCGTGGAGGTCGCGCTGGGGGCGGCGCAGAGCTTCGACATCACGGTGGTCGCGGCCGACTCCAAGTCGATGGACACTGCGTGTTCGTCCGTCCAGGACCTGGCCACCGCCGCCGAACCCAAGCTGCCGACATCATGAGTTTTCTCGAAACAGGGGGTATGGAGCGATGACGGGACAGCACCCCGCGGTTCCCCATCCGAACGCGAACTACCCGGGCTTGCCGCACGAGGAGCTGAAGAAGCTCGTGACGGTCAACGTCAACCCGGGTGCTGCGTACGCCGCCGGCGACGAGTGGAAGCAGCTGGCCGGGCAGTTGCGCGAGGCGGCCATCACGCTCGACGCCGCGATCAACGGGTCGCAGTCGCACTGGGAGGGTGCGGCCGCCGACCTCGCTCGCGCGCACCTGGCCAAGGTCCGGGACTGGAGTGCCGACACCGCGGAGTTCTTCAACGCGACCGGCACCGCCATGCACGACCAGGTCGACGCGGCCGCCAAGGCCAAGACCGACATGCCGGACCCGGTGGATTTCGACCCGGCGAAGATGATCGAGCAGGCGGCCGGCAACCCGATCGCGATGATCACGCTGCCGGTCGAGATGTACACGACCTACCAGGCGTCCAACGAGGCCAAGGACAAGGCCGTCAAGGTGGTGCAGACGCGCGACGCCTCGATGCAGGCGGCGTCGGCGTCCATCCCGGCCTTCACGCCGCCGCCGGACATCAGCGACGGCAGCACGGCCAGCACCACGGTCGCCAGCGCCGGCCCGGTCGGCTCGGGCAGCGGCGTCGCGGCGTACCACGGCACCTCGGGCGGCGGCAGCTACGGCGGCGGCAGCTCGTACACCCCGAGCGGCGGCGGCAGCTACCACCCGGCGGCCTCGGTTCCCGGCGGCGGCGGCACGTACACGCCCGGCCCGGTCGGCGGCGGTGGCGGCGGCCCGACCCGGATCTCCGGCTACGACCCGGGCCTGGGCAACCCCGGCTACAACGCCCCGAACTACACCAACACCCCCGGCGGCAACAGCCCGTACGGCCCCGGCGGCGGGGGCAACCCCGGTCTCGCCGGCGGCTTCGGCCCGGGCGGCGGCGGTGGTGGCGGCGGCACCGGTTACCGCGGCGGTGCGGGCGGCATGGGCTCCTCGGCCACGTCCTCGGCGGCGAAGCCGGGCGCGGGTCCGGCGACCGGCGCCGGCAGCGCGGCGGAAGGCGCGGGCGCGCGTGGCGGCATGGGCGCCACGGGCGGCGCCGGCCAGTCCGGCATGAGCCCGGGTGCGGCCGGCCGCGGCGGCAAGAAGGAAGAGGACAAGGAGCACAAGCGGCCGACCTTCCTGGTCGAGACCGACGACGTGTTCGGCGACGGCCAGATGGTCGCGCCGACCGTCATCGGTGAGAATCCGGCCGGCGGGTACTGATGCCGCCGATCGCGATCCTCCCGCTCGCCGCGTTCGACATCGTGTGGGAGGACCTGCGACTCGGGTCCGTGCCCTATCCGTTCGACGTGCCCAGCCACGGGGCGACCCTGGACGAGCGCGCGCGGATCCGCACGGCCGTGTACGAGGACCTGGAGCGGAACGGGCTGGCGCGCGGCCGCCAGCCCGACCCCAACCTGCACGACGCGCTGCGGCTGCTGGCCCGCCCGCACATCCAGCTGGACACGATTTCCACGCTGGACCGGCAGCGCGGGCTGATGGTGTACGCCGCGTCCGTCGCCGTCGGGCAGCGGGCGCTGCTCGCCGTGCAGCAGGGCGGCACCATGCGGCTGGAGTACATCCGCGACACCGCGCTGGCGGCGTCGCTGGTGGCGCTGCTGCCGCCGCACCAGCCCGGCCCCGGGCAGCAGGTGTCGGTGCCGGCCAAGGAGTTGGCGCAGCCCAACCGGCACAGCCCCGAGGCGCAGACGCTGACCACCATGTTCGGCGATCCGGTGCTGCGGCTCGGCCAGTTCGCCGGCGCGATGTTCGACGAGCACGGCACCGCTCGGCGGATGCCCGGCCTGAGCTGGTTCGACACCGAGGCCGGGCGGTATCTCGGGGTGTCCGGTCGCGGCCGGGACGGCGAGGACTGGGCCACCCTGTCGCCCGCCGACACCAGCGGCCTGATCCACCGGCTCGGCGACATGATCAGGATGGCCGGTCGCCGCTGACGGTTACCCCCCGAAAGGCGGAGATATCTGACACGAACGGGTGAGTAACTGCTCCATCTGGTAGCGCACATGGTGTGCTCCCCGATGGTCCGACCGACTGGTCGATGGAGCAGGAGTCAGCCCGTGCGTTTGTCGTTGCGATCGGCGGTGTCCGCGAGCGCGGCCATTGCCGCCGTGATCGGGATCGTTGTCGGCGTGCAGCTTGCGTCCACTTCGGACGGTCAGGCTCCGGCCCGCACCATCGACCGGGGCGGCCAGCCCCTGTCGACCAGCGGGCAGGACGGCATCGACGGCGAGCCCATGGACGGCGACGGCTTCCCGGTCACCGTGATCGCCTCCACGGTGACGGTCAACGGCACCCCGACCGTGAAGACCGTGACGGTGAGCAAGGCGCCCGCGCCCAGCACCCAGGCCGAGGTCGTCGGCGCGACGGTGACCACGACGGTCGCCCCCACGACGACCACCACGCCGTCGCCGACCACGACCACGACGCCGGCGGCCACCACGACCACGACGACCGACACCGGGACGCCGACGGGCCGCTGAGCGCCCCCATCCGACCACCTGGCAGCACGACGCCCGAGCCGGATGCCCGGCTCGGGCGTCGTGACAACGTTGGAACCGCGGATGGAGAGCGCCGCCGCCGTCAGCTCCCCACCCACGGGGTCTGGATCAGCCCGCCACCAGCCGTTCCTCGGCCTCGGGGGCGTAGTGGGAACGCAGCCGGCTCTCGACCTCGGCGCTGGCGCCGATGGCGTCCAGCCCGAGTAATGCCGCGCCGGCGACCGGGGGCAGCTCGACCAGGTGCACGTCGGCCAGCGGCGCCACCTCGTGGCAGCGCCGGGTGATCTCGCCGATCATGGCGGGGCCGGCGTTGGTGAGCACGCCGCCGCCGAGCACGATGTCGACCTGCTCGCCGAGCAGGTCGAGCCGGCGCAGCGACACGGTCGCCAGCACGACGACCTCCTCGATCAGCCGCTCGACCACGGCCGCCGCGACCTCGTCGCCCTCGGCGGCGACCCGGAACAGCAGCGGGCAGAGCTCGTGCACGACGTCGCCGCTGATCTCCTCGAAGTGCAGGCCGGCGACGACCTCGCTGATGTTGGTGACGCCGAAGTGCGCGAGCAGCGCCGGCAGCAGCGCGGTCTGCGGCCCACGGCCGTCGTCGGCGCGGACGGCATGCCACAGCGCGTCGCCGCCGATCTGCGATCCGCCGCCCCAGTCGCCGGAGATCCGGCCCAGCGCGGGAAACCGGTGCACCCGGCCGTCCCGCGCCACGCCGACGCAGTTGATGCCGGCGCCGCACACCACGGCCACGCCGACGCCGTCGGAGGTGCCCGACCGCAGCAGCGCGAAGGTGTCGTTGCCCACCGTTGTGCTGTCCGACCAACCCAGCTTGCCGAACTCGCGCTGGAGGATCTCCTCCTCCCGCGGCAGGTCGGCGCCGGCGAGGTAGGCCGCCGTGTGCCGGGCGAACGGCTTGTTCGTCGCCAGCCCGGCCTTGCTCGCCGCCTCGTGCACCATCCGGTTGAACGATTCGAGGCTGGGGTGCAGACCGATGTTCTGCGGCGACGCGCCGGGCCCGCGCACGTGCGAGAGCACGGTCCCGCCGTCGTCGATCAGGATCACGTCGGTCTTGCTGTTCCCGCCGTCGATGGCGAGCACGGCGGCCTTCACGCCTTGGCCCATGGCAATAGGTCCTTGTTCTCCGCGACCAGCTCGTCGGCGAGCTTCTCGGCGATCGAGTACTGGCCGATCAACGGGTGGGCGAGCAGTGCGTCGGCGACCCGGTCGCGGCCGCCGTGGACGGCCGCCTCCAGCGCCAGGTACTCGTACCCGGTCACGTGCGAGATCAGCCCGGCGAACCCGGGCTCGACCGGCTTGACCGGAAGCGGTGTCGCACCGCGACTGTCCACAATGGCCGGCACCTCGATCACGGCGTCGTCCGGCAGGAACGGCAGCGTGCCGTTGTTGCGCACGTTGACCACGTGCTCCTCGCCGGCGGCGCCGCTGGTCAGCGAGTGCACCAGCTGGACCGCGGCCTCCGAGTAGTACGCCCCGCCGCGCCGGGACAGCGCCTCCGGCTTCGTCACGACGGCGGGGTCCTGGTAGATCTTCAGCAGTTCGTTCTCGACCTCGGTGACGACGTCGGCGCGCGGCCGCTCGTGCTTCTGCTTGGCGACGACCTCGTCGTGCTCGTAGAAGTACTTGAGGTAGTACGACGGCACGACGCCGAGCCGGCGGATCAGCGCGCCGGGAATGCCGATGTGCTCGGCCAGTTCCTCGGAGTGCTCGGCGATCAGCTTGGGCAGCACGTTCTCGCCGTTGACGATCAGGCCCCGCTCCCACGTGAGGTGGTTGAGCCCCACGTGCTCCAGCTTGACGTCATCGGGCTGCAGCCCGAGCAGCGCGGACGTCCAGCGCTGGAACGTGATCGCCACGTTGCACAGCCCGACGGCGCGGTGGCCGGCCTGCAGCAGCGCCCGCGTGACGATGCCGACCGGGTTGGTGAAGTTGACGATCCACGTGTCCTCGCCGGCGATTTCCCGCACCCGGTCGGCGATGTCGAGCACCACCGGCACGGTGCGCAGCGCCTTGGCCAGGCCGCCGGCGCCGGTGGTCTCCTGGCCGACGCAGTCGCAGACCAGCGGGAACGTCTCGTCGGAGCGGCGGGCCGACTGGCCGCCGACCCTCAGCTGCAACAGTACGGCGGACGCACCTTCGACACCCTCCTCGAGAACGCTGGTGGTGCGAACCTTGGCCGGGTGCCCGGCGTGGTCGAGCAGGCGCTGGCTGAACGGGCCGACGACGGCCAGGCGATCGGCGTCCGGGTCGACGAGCACGATCTCGTCCACGTCCAGACTCGTGCGCCGGCCGGCGATGCCGTCGATCAGCTCCGGGGTGTAGGTGGAACCGCCCCCTACGACAGTGAGTTTCACCCTTTGACTCCCGTGAAAGTGATCCCCTTGACGAAGGACTTCTGTGCGAACAGGAACAGCACGATCACCGGCACCAGGACGAGAACGGTCGCGGCCATCGTCAGGTTCCACTGCACCTGGTGCATGCCCCGGAAGGACGCCAGCGCCACCGAGAGCGTCCAGCTGTCCTGCTTCTCGCCCACGTACAGCAGCGGTCCGAAGTAGTCGTTCCAGGTGTAGAGAAAGGTGAACAGGCCGGCGGCGGCCAGACCCGGTCGAGTCATCGGCACGAGCACCCGGTACAGCATCTGGAACTCGTTGCAGCCGTCCATCCGGGCCGCGTCGAAGTAGTCCTGCGGCACCGTCACGAAGAACTGGCGCAGCAGGAAGATGCTGAAGGCGTCGCCGAGGAAGTACGGCACCACGAGCGGCCACAGCGTGCCGGTCAGGTGCAGGTTGGCCCACATGCTGTAGATCGGCACGGCCACCACCTGCGGCGGCAGCATCATCGCGGCGATCACCAGCATGAAGATGAGGTTGCTGCCCCGGAAACGCAGCCGGGCCAGCGCGTACGCGGCCGGGATGCTGGACAGCAGCATGCCCACGGTGGCCAGCACCGAGTACAGCAGGCTGTTGGCGAAGTACTCCAGCATCGGCGCCTTCTGGAACACCGTGAGGAAGTTCTCGGGGTGCCAGGAGGTCGGCCACAGGTTGGAGGTGAGCGCCTGCTGGTCGGACATGAACGCGGTCAGCACCACGAACACGATCGGCAGCGCGAAGCCGATGCCCAGGGCCAGGGCGACGGCGTGCACCGCGATCCAGTTGAGGATGTCCTTGGGGTGCCGCTTCTTTCGCCGCGGCGCCGGGCGGGCCGGCGCCGCGGTCGCGGTCAGGGTCGCCATCAGGATGCCTCCGCCTTGCCGGCGCGCAGCTGCCGGATCAGGATCGCGGTGAACGCGAACGAGACGATGAACAGCAGCACGGCCATCGCCGAGGCGTAACCCATGTGGTACGAGCGGAATCCCTCGTTGTACATCCACACCGGGAAGGTGAGCGTGCTGTTGTTCGGGTAGCCGATGAGCTTGGAGTTGCCGACGGCGTCGGCCGAGCCGGACGCCACCGAGCCGGCGACGACGGCCTGCGTGAAGTACTGCAGCGCGAAGATGATCGAGTTGACGATGCCGAACAGCAGCACCGGCGAGATGGACGGCAGCGTGATCCGGCGGAACCGGGTCCACGGGCCGGCGCCGTCCAGCTGCGCCGCCTCGTAGAGATCGGCCGGCACGTCCAGCATCGCGGCCAGGACGATGATCATCAGCTCGCCGGAGCCCCACAGCGTGAGCAGCGCCAGCGACGGCTTGGACAGGTTGGGGTCGTTGAACCACAACGGCCCCTCGATGCCGAACCAGTGCAGGATCGTGTTCACCGGGCCGGTGCCCGGGTTGAACAGGAACACGAACGTCAGCGTCGCGGCCACCGGCGGCGCCAGCGACGGCAGGTAGCACAGCGCCCGCAGGAAGCCGGAGCCGTTGCGCACCTTGGTCAGGATCTGCGCGACGCCGAGCGCGAACAGCACCCGGCACGCGGTCAGCACGACCACCAGCCAGAGCGTGTTCCACGCGGCGGTGCGCACGATCGGGTCGCTGGTGAACATGAACACGTAGTTGCGGAGGCCGACGAAGTCGGCGGTGTTCAACCCGTCGTAGTTGGTGAACGAGAAGTACACCGTCGCCAGCAGCGGGTACGCGAAGAACAGCACCATGCCGGCGGCCCACGGGGCCAGGAAGAGCAGGACCCACAACCGATGGCGGCTGCGCCGCCGCGCCCGCCCCTGGGAGGGGACGGACGCGGCGGCGGCGTCGGCCGAGCCGAGCAGCGTCGCTGTCATCAGTTGCCGCCGAGCGCCTTGGCGTCGTCGATGGTCTTGTCCGCCTGGGCGAACGCGGCGTGCAGGTCCTTGACCTGGCCGCTCTGCCAGGACGAGCCCAGGTCCTCGGCCGTCTTCAGGTAGGCGCCGCCGTTGGGGCTGGCCGGGTTGTTGGCCAGGTTCGGGTTGTCGAACACCTTCAGGAAGGTGTTGAACTGGGCCGGCAGCTTCAGGTCGGGGCTGTGCAGCGCCGCCTTGGTGCTCGGCACGTTGCCCAGGCCGTTGGCCAGCTGCACCAACGCGTTGGTGTCGGTGGACAGGTACTTGATCAGCTCCCACGCGGCGCCGGCGTTCTTGACGCCCTTGGGGATGCCGATGATCGTGCCGGTGGTGTAGCCGCCGCCGTACAGGTCGGACTTGTCGTCGGCGACCGGGGACGGCGCGGTGTCGTAGTTCAGGTTCGGCGCGTCCGACTTGAGGAACGCGGTGCGGTACTCACCGTCGAACATCATCGCGACCTGGCCCTTGTTGAAGGCGTGGTCCGGCGAGTACTCCTGGCCCAGCCCGGCGGTGAACTTCTGCAGCTTGTCCCAGCCGTAGAAGTCGACCAGCTGCTTCTGGAAGGTGAACATCGCCGTCCAGGCCGGGTCGCTGGCCAGGTCGGACTTGCCGTTGCTGTCCAGCCACTTGGCGCCGAACTGCGGGGCCCAGATCTGCGGGTGGTTGGCGTAGAAGCCGAACTGCGGGATGAAGCCGGCGACCTTGATCGACCCGTCCGGGTTGAGCTCGGTCAGCTTCTTGGTGTCCTCCAACAGCTCGCTCATCGTCTTGGGCGGCGCGGTGATGCCCTTGGCGGCGAACAGGTCCTTGTTGTAGTACAGCCCGTAGACGTCGGCCAGCATCGGCATCGCGCAGCGGACGCCGTTGTACTGGGTGTAGTCCTGCACCGCCTTGGGGATCTGGGTGAGATCCACCTTGTCCCGGTCGATGTAGGGCTTGAGGTCCTGCCAGGCGCCCGACGAGCAGAACTGCCCGATGTTGTCGGTGGAGAACGAGATCGCCACGTCCGGCGGGTTGCCGCCGCGGATCGACTGGGTGATCTTGTCGTCGTCCTGGCTGCCCTGGCTGTTGATGGTGATGTTCGGGTGCGCCGCGTGGAAGCCGTCGAGCGCCTTGTTCAGAATGCCCAGCTCACGGTCGGCGAAGTTGCTGTAGACGGTGAGTGTGACCTTCTGGTCGGCGCTGGGCGCGTCCTGCGCGCCGTTCGAACCGCCGCCGCCGGCGGTGCACGCTGAGAGCAGCAGGACTAATGCTCCGGCCGAGCAGGTGGCTGCTCGGGACAGGGCGGCGCGTCTGGGGGTGCGCATGGGCCCTCCAAGGACAGGGAGTTTCATCGGCGGATTCATCGAGCGGAATGCAGCGGCGGCAGCATGTCGTTGGCCGGTAGGCCGAACACCTCTTCCCTGACCACGGCCAGGGCGGAGTGCATGGCCCCGGCGCGCACCGCGTGGCCGGCGACCAACGCGAGTTCGACCGGGGTTCGGGGAATGACCAGGCGGCGCAGCTCGGCGGCGACCAGCTCGCACAGCACCGAGCCGCCGGCGTGCGCGACCTCGCCGGACAGCAGCACCAGTTCCGGGTCCACGACGCTGACCACGTTGGCGATGCCGACGGCGATGCGCCGGGCCAGGTCGGTGAGGAACTCGCGACCCGGGGCGCCGTGGGACAGCGCCTTGGTGACCGCGCCGAGCGCGTGCCGGGCGGCGATCCCGTGGGAGCGCGCCAGTTTCGTCACCGACGAGTTGGACAGCAGGTCGCCGTAGCGGGTGCCGGCGCGGTCGATGCCGGTGTCCTGGCGGGACAGGTCGGGGACGCGCATCCAGTCGATCTCGCCGGCGCCGCCGGTGGCGCCGCGCAGCAGCACGCGGTTGATCACGACCGCGGAACCGACGGCGTCGACCGGCCAGACGAGCACGAAGTCGCGGACGTCCACGGCGCGGCCGGTGATCATCTCCTCCAGCGCGACCAGGTTGACGTCGTTCTCCATGCTGACCGACGTGCCCAGCAGCTCGTGGAGCCGGCCGACCACGTCGAAGCCCTCCCAACCGGGCAGGTGCGGCGCGAAGCCGAGCTGCCCGGTGGCCGGGTCGACGGCGCCGGGGCTGCCGACCACGACGTGGTGCAGGTCGCTGACCTGAAGGTTGCAGTCGCTGGCGGCCTTGCCCATGGCCTCGGCGAACACCGTCAGCACGTCGCTGCCCTTGGGCATCAGCGCGTGGTGCTCGGTCAGCGTGGCGCCGGAGATGTCGGCGATGGCCACGTCGACCGAGTCGGGCGTGAGGTCGACGGCGGCGACGTGCGCGAGGCCGCCGTTGACGGCCCACAATTGGGCGCGGGGGCCGCGGCCGCCGCCGCGCAGGCCGTCGCGGCGGACGATGTCCTGTGCTTCGAGGCGCGTGAGCAGCTGGGCGGTCGCGGGCTTGGACAGCCCGATGATGCCCTCCAGCTCGGACCGGGTGAGCGGCCCGTTGCGCAGCAACGCGTCGATCGCGGCACGATCGTTGATCTCGCGCAGCAGTCTCGGGCTTCCGGCACGCACTGGGAAACTCCTGTCTGTTAACTTTCCAGACGATTTCGTGCCACCGTAGTGACCGCGCTCACCCAGGTCAATGGGTCGTTCACCCCGTATTCAGGTCGTAACCGTGAGTGTTAGTTACCCATTAGGTATGCCTAACCTGGCAGGCTGGGGGAGTGATCGAGCGGGAAGAGACCTTCGCGCAGCTGCTCGGCGGGCGCGGCGCGGCCCTGGACGCCACCCTGCCGTCCATCGCGTTCGTGGCCGGCTGGCTGCTCACCAATCACTCGGTCGGGTGGGCGGCACTGATCGCCGTGGCCGCCGCCGTCGTGGTCGGCGCGATCCGGCTGGCCCGCGGCGGCAAGATCCGCGCGGTGCTGGTCGGCGCCTTCGTGGTGTCCATCGCCGCGCTGGTCGCCCTGTACACCGGCCGGGCCATCGACTTCTTCCTGGTGCAGCTGCTCAGCAACGCCGCCAGCGGGCTGGCGTTCGTGGTGAGCTGGGCGATCCGGTGGCCGCTGCTCGGCGTGATCATCGGCGCGCTGCTCGGCCAGCGCACCCGCTGGCGGCAGGACCCCGACCTGCTGCGCGCCTACGGCCGCGCCACCCTCGTCTACGCCGTCCAGTACGGCATCCGGGTGCTCGTGTTCGGGTTCCTGTGGTGGCAGGGCGACGTCGTCGCGTCCGGCATCGCCCGAGTGGCCCTGTCCTGGCCGCTCTACGTGCTGATGCTCGCCCCGACCTGGTGGGTCTTCCGCGCGACCCTGCCCTCGGACCACCCCGGTTTACGGCATCCGCGACGTAGACTCGTGTCCGGTACCGACCCGGGGTAGGGACATGGGGCGAGGCGGCAGAACCGAGGGCGCGGCGGCGCTGTTCGGGCCGGAGTTGCGCCGGCTGCGCCAGCAGCGCGGCCTGTCCCTGCGCGACCTGTCCAAGATCATCAGCTTCACCCCGGGCTACCTGAGCAAGGTCGAGAACGGCCGGCCGCCGTCGCCGGAGCTGGCCCGGGCCTGCGACGACACCCTCGGCGCCGACGGCGCGTTGGTCGCGCTGGCCAACGCCGAGGCCGCGGTGCGACCGGCCCAGCTGCCCGCCGGCATCCGCCGCTTCGTCGGTCGCGGCGACCAGCTGAGCCTGCTGGACACCGCCGACGCCCGGGCCGTGATCATCGACGGTCCGCCCGGCACCGGCAAGACGATGCTGGCGCTGCGCTGGGCCCATCACGCCGTGGACCGCTTCCCCGACGGTCAGCTGTACATCGACCTGCGCGGGCACTCGCCGCACGAGCGGCCGGTGGAGCCGCGGGTGGCGCTGGAGGAGTTCCTCGCCGCGCTCGGCGTGCCGGCCAACGGCATCCCGAGCAGCCTGGAGCGCTGCTCGGCGCTGTTCCGGTCGCTGGTCGCGGACCGGAAGTTGTTGGTGGTGCTGGACAACGCCGCCGACGCCACCCAGGTCCGGCCGCTGCTACCGGCCGCCCCGGGCTGCGTGGTCGTGGTGACGAGCCGGGAGCGGCTGTCGAGCATCGCCGTGCAGACCGACGCGCTGCGCGTGACCCTCGGCCCGATGACCCCGGCCGACTCGATCGCCTTGATCCGTCGGGTGATCGGCGAGGAGCGGGCCGAAGCCGAGCCGGAGGCCGTCACCGATCTGGCTGCCCGGTGCGGCTTTCTGCCGCTGGCGCTGCGAATCGCCGCCGAACGTGTGCTGGCGCAGCCGCACTACCTGGTTCGGGACCTGGTCGAGGAGCTGGACGCCGACGGCCGGCTCGACGTGCTGTCGACCTTCGACTCGATCGCCGTGCGGACCGTCTTCGACTGGTCGTACCGGCGGCTGGACGACAAGTGCGCGCGGATGTTCCGGCTGCTCGGGTTGCACCGGGGGCCGACCATCGGCGCCGGCGCGGCCGCCGCACTGGCCGGGCTGCCGCTGGCCGCCGCGCGGACGACGCTGGACCGGCTCGCCGCCGTGCATCTCGTGCAGACCATCGGCCGTGATCGGTACCGGTTGCACGACCTGCTCCGGGAGTACGCCGCCGAGCTGGTGGCCGCCGACGAGAGCGGGCCCGCCGTCACCCGCATGGTCACCTGGTACCAGGCGACCGCGTACGCCGCCGGGCTCGCGCTGGCCCCGTTCCGGGTCGACGCGCTGACCCCCGACCCCGTGCCGTCGCCCGTGAAGGCGCTGGAGTTCGCCGACCACGACGCCGCGCTGAGCTGGTGCGACGCCGAGCTGCCCAACTTCGTGCCGGTGATCCAGCTCGGGCTGGAACACCGGGCCTGCGCGCCGTCGTGGAAGCTCGCGGTGGCGCTGTGGAACTACTGGCTGCACCGCAAGCCGTGGACCATCTGGGTACGCAGCCAGCAACTCGCGCTGGCCGCCGCCGAGGAGACCGGCGACCCGCACGCCGAGGGCTGCGTGTCGATCAACCTGGCCGAGGCGTACCGGCGGATGGGCGACTTCGTCCAGTCCACCCAGCTGTACATGCGGGCGCTGCGGCTGCGGCGGCAGAGCGACGACCGGCTCGGCGAGGCGTGGACCCTGGCCTGCACCGCGTTCCTCGCCGTCGACACCGGCGACATGGCCCGCGCTGACGAGTACGCCGCCCAGGCTCTTGAGCTGTTCCGGGAGTTCGACGACCAGGAGGGCGTCGGCGTCGCCCTGGCCACCATCGGCGACGTGCACCGCTCCCGCGGCCGCTTCGACGACGCCTTGAGCGCGATGGCCGGCTCGCTCGCTGTGCAGGAGAGCCTCGGCGCCCTCGGCGCGAAGTCGTGGGTGCTGATGAAGATGGCCGCCGTGCACGCCGACCGCGGTCACCGCGACACCGCGCTGCGGGAACTCCGGCTCGCCCTGGCCGCCTGCCGCAGCGCCGGCGACCGCTGGGCCGAGGCGGAGTCGCTCAGCCGCATCGGCGACATCCTCGCCGACCTCGACCGCCTGCCCGAGGCCCGGCAGGCCTGGGCCGCCGCCAAGGCCCTGTACGAGGACATCGGCGACCCCGCCCGGGCGGCTGCCCTGCAGGCCAGGGCCGATCCGGAGAAGTTAGGCGCCTAGACGAGTAAGTCCTAACTGATCAGTGGTCGAACGCGATCAGGAATCGTGTGACGGGCTGGCCGGTGGCCCGGTTGTGCCAGATCGCGGCGGTCAGCGCGAGCAGGCGTTGGGCGATGCGGGCGGTCACACCGTCGATGGTGCGGCCGCCGTGCAACTCCAGGTCGAGCTGGCCTTTGAGGGTGTCGTTGACCGACTCGATGAGTTGTCGTACGGGTTTGAGCAGGTGTTGGGCCGGGTGTGGGGTGCGGTTGCGGTAGGACGGGCGCAGCAGCCGCACCCCGCGTTCGGTCAGGTAGGCGTCCAGTTCGCGGGAGACGTAGCCCTTGTCGGCGATGATCAGTAGGCCCGGTCGGTCGGCCAGCACGGTGGGGTCGTGGTCCAGGATCGCCATCAACACCTGGCGTTCGTCGAGTTTCGGGTGCGCCAGCGCCCAGGTGATCGGGAGCCCGGGCGGGGTACAGATCAGGTGCAGACGCAGTCCCCAGAAGAACCGTGAGTGCGATGAGCAGTAGCCGTAGCCGGCCCAGCCGGCGAGTTCGGAGCGTTTGGCAGTTTCGCGGGAGCGGCCGCACTCGACCGGGGTGGAGTCGACGATCCAGGTGGCGTCGGTCCACAGGTCGGTGTCGAGGGCAAGCATGCGGATGACGTGTTTGAGCAGTGGGACGGCGTTGCGCAGGCGTTTGTTGTAGCCGGATTGCTGGGGCAGGTAAGTGAAAGCGCCGGGTAGGTGGCGAGGGAGAAACCGCAGCCAGCGGGCTTCGGAGCGGATGCCGAGCAGGGCTTGGGCGACGGCGAGGGTGAGCAGTTCGGCGTCGGTGAGTCGGGGTGGGCGTCCGGTCCGGGTGGGCCTGCCGAGGTGGTCGTCGATCTTGACGTAGAGTGCGGTCAGAAGGGTGTTCAGGTCGGTCGTCACAAACTGATCTTGAACACCCTTCGTCCGTCTTCAGCCACCGCCCGGACTTAGGACTTACTCGTCTAGTAGTTGGGGCCGTAGCGACAGGGCCGCCGGGCCGAGTAGTTCCAGCGACGCCAGCCACGCCGCCCCGGCGGCTCCGTCCTGGGCCACCGACACCTCGCCGCCGCAGGCCTCCTCCAACGCCGTGCGGAGCCGTTCCCCGAGGACCCCGCCGCTCGCGGCGACGCTGCCGATGACCACGACCGGCGTCCGCTCGCCGGCGGAGCGGGCGTCACGGGCGGTCCGCACCAGCCACTCCACCGCCTCGTCGACGATCTCGCCGGCCAGCGGGTCGTGCGCCTCGGCGGCCGCCGCGACCAGCGGCGCCAGCCGGGCCAGGTGGATCGGCGGCTCGGCGTTCACGGCGGTGATCAGCCGTGACACCACCGAGCGCCGCAGCACCGGATCGCCGCTCACGTCCTGGATCGCCAGCACGCTGGACAGCACGCTCCGCGCCAACACGCCCAGCGCCGCGCCGGTGGCCAGCGTCCGCAGTGTTGCCCGCACGCTCTGCCGGCCGAGCCAGAACGCCGAACCTTCGTCGCCGAGCAGCCAGCCGAAGCCGCCGGCGATCGCCACCTGACGGCGGTTCACGATCCGGGCCGCCGCCGAGCCGGTGCCGGCCACCAGGACCGTGCCGTCGGACGACGCCGTGCCCGCCGCGAAGGCGGCCTCCGCGTCGGTGACGACACGAAGGCCGCATTTGAGGCCGGCTCCGTGCCAGGCGGCGTCGAACAGCGCGGCGACCCGGTCGTCGGCCAGCTTGCTCGCGCCGGCCAAGCCCAGGACGCCGGCACGCACCCGGTCGGCCGGCACGCCCGCGGACGCCAGCGCGGCGGCGATGGATGCCGCCACCTGCTCGGCGGCCACCTCCGGCGGATGCGAGTTCGGGTTCGCCCCGCCGGCTCGGCCGGTGCCCACCCGGCCCCCGCTCAGGTCGGCCACGAGGGCCCGCGTCGTGGTCCCCCCGGCGTCCACGCCGACCAGGTAACCCTCGGTATTCGCCACAGCCACCCCATGGAGTCATCGGATCAGTTAGGTCAATGTTCCCGGCACGAGTCTGGACTTCCCCGGACTCAGCGGATATACATCGGAGGTCTTTTGGTACGAGCGAGGAGGAACCCTCCGTGCAGCTGCTGCGCCTCGGCGCTCCCGGTAGCGAGCGCCCCGCCGTCCGCACCGAGGAGGGCGTCATCCACGACCTCACCCCGGTGACGGCGGACATCGACGGAGCCTTCCTCGGCGGCGACGGCGTGGCCAGGGTCCGAGCGGCCCTCACCGCCGGTGAGCTGCCCGTCATGGACGACACTGGCCTGCGGGTCGGCCCGCCGCTGACCGGCATCGGCAAGATCGTCTGCATCGGGCTGAACTACTCCGACCACGCCGAGGAGACCGGCGCGGCCACGCCCGCGGAGCCGGTGGTGTTCCTCAAGACGCCGGACACCGTGGTCGGCCCGTACGACGAGGTGCTCGTGCCGCGCAGGTCCGTGAAGACGGACTGGGAGGTCGAGCTCGGCGTCGTCATCGGCCGGACGGCCCGCTACCTCGACACCGACGAGGAGGCGCTGGCCTGCGTCGCCGGCTACGTGCTCTCGCACGACGTCTCCGAGCGGGAGTTCCAGACCGAGCGCGGCGGCACCTGGGACAAGGGCAAGAACTGTGAAACTTTCAACCCGCTCGGACCGTACCTGGTGCCCGCCGAGGATGTCGGCGACCCGCAGCGCCTCGGGCTGCGGCTGTGGGTGAACGGCGAGCTGAAGCAGGACTCCTCCACCAAGAACATGATCTTCCCCGTCGCCGAGGTGATCCGCTACCTCAGCCAGTTCATGGTGCTGCGCCCCGGCGACCTGATCAATACCGGCACTCCGGCCGGCGTCGCGCTGGGCCAGCCGGACCCCAAGCCGTACCTGCGCGCGGGCGATGTCGTCGAACTCGAGATCGACGGCCTCGGCAAGCAGCGGCAGACCTTCGGGGCGGCCTGAGATGGCCCGCGTCGTCGCACTCGACGTGCTGGACATCCGGTTCCCCACGTCGCTGGAGCTGGACGGGTCCGACGCGATGAACCCGGACCCGGACTACTCGGCCGCCTACGTAACCCTGCGCACCGACGAGGGACCCGACGGCTACGGCCTGGCCTTCACCATCGGCCGTGGCAACGACGTGCAGGCCGCCGCCATCCGCGCGCTGGCCCCGCACGTGGTCGGCCGGCCGGTGCCGGAGGACGCCGCGGCGCTGGCCGCGCTGTCCGCCGAACTGATCGGCGACTCGCAGCTGCGCTGGCTCGGCCCGGAGAAGGGCGTCGTGCACATGGCGATCGGCGCGGTGGTCAACGCCGCGTGGGACCTCGCCTCGCGCCGCGCCGGCCTGCCGCTGTGGCGTTTCCTGGCCGGCATGACGCCGGAGGAGATCGTCGGGCTGGTCGACTTCCGCTACCTGTCCGACGCGCTGACCCCGGACGAGGCGCTGTCCATCCTGCGCAAGGCCGAGCCGACCCGGGCCGGCCGCATCGCGCAGCTGACCGAGCAGGGCTTCCCGGCGTACACCACGTCACCGGGCTGGCTGGGCTATTCGGACGAGAAGCTGACCCGGCTGGCCAAGCAGGCCATCGCCGAGGGCTTCAACATGATCAAGCTCAAGGTCGGCGGCGACCTCGACGACGACGTGCGGCGGATGAAGCTGGCCCGCGAGGTCGTCGGGGCCGGCGTGCGCGTCGCGGTGGACGCCAACCAGCGGTGGGACACCGACGTGGCGATCCGCTGGATGCGCGAGCTGGCGCCGTACTCGCCGTACTGGATCGAGGAGCCGACCTCGCCGGACGACGTGCTGGCGCACCGGGCGATCGCCGACGCGCTGGCCCCGATCAAGATCGCCACCGGCGAGCACGTGCAGAACCGCGTCGTGTTCAAGCAACTTCTGCAGGCCGGCGCGATCGACGTCGTGCAGATCGACGCCTGCCGGGTCGGCGGCGTCAACGAGAACATCGCGATCCTGTTGCTGGCGGCCAAGTTCGGTGTGCCGGTGTGCCCGCACGCGGGCGGCGTCGGGCTGTGCGAGCTGGTGCGGCACCTGTCCTTCTTCGACTACGCCGCGGTGTCCGCTTCGCTGGACGGCCGGGTCATCGAGTGGGTGGACCACCTGCACGAGCACTTCACGGATCCGGCATCGGTCGTCGGCGGCCGGTACCTCGCGCCGGCCCAGCCGGGCTTCTCCGCACGGTTGCACGAGGAGACGCTGAGCCGGTACGTGTATCCGGACGGTCCCGTGTGGACGGAGGTTGTGGCATGACGGATTTTGCCGGCCTGGCGGCGATCGTCACCGGCGGCGCGTCCGGAATCGGCCGCGCGACGGCGGAACTGCTGGCCGCCCGCGGCGCCCGTGTCGCGGCGTTGGACATCAATCCCGACCAGGTCACCGAGCCGCTGGTCGGAATCCGGTGCGACGTAACGGATGACGCCTCGGTGCGGGCCGCGGTCGCGGACGCCGCCGAGCGCTTCGGCCGGATCGACATCGTGATCAACAACGCCGGCATCGGCGCGCAGGGTGACGTCGCCGCCAACGACGACGCGCAGTGGCACCAGGTGCTGGACGTCAACGTGATCGGCATGGCCCGGGTGAGCCGGGCCGCGCTGCCGTGGCTGCGGCAGTCGCCGTCGGCCGCGATCGTCAACACCTGCTCCATCGCCGCGTGGGCCGGGCTGCCGCAGCGCGCCCTGTACTCCGCCAGCAAGGGCGCGGTGTACGGGCTGACGCTGGCGATGGCCGCTGACCACGTGCGGGAGGGCATCCGGGTCAACGCCGTCGCGCCCGGCACCGTGGACACACCCTGGGTCGGCCGGCTGCTCGACGCGGCGCCCGACCCCGCCGCCGAACGGGCCGCGCTACAGGCGCGCCAGCCGTCCGGGCGGCTCGTTTCCGCTGACGAGGTCGCACATGCGATCTGCTACCTCGCCAGCCCCCTGTCGGGATCGACCGCCGGCACCGTGCTCGCGGTGGACGGCGGCATGTACGGCCTGCGCCTTCGGCCGCCGAGCTAGAACGAAACGAGGAACGATGGACAAGCGCAGCATCCTCACCGTCGCGGTGTGCGTAGCGCTCGCCGGCACGCTGGCCGCCTGCAACAGAGGCGACGCCGCCGGTGGCGGCGACAGCGGCAGCGTCGGGCCGATCGGCGTGGACTTCCCCCGCGCCGACACGGACTTCTGGAACTCGTACAACAAGTACGTGCCGACGATGGCCAAGGACCTTGGCATCAACCTGATGACCCCGACCAACTCGCAGAACGACATCACCAAGCTGGTGTCCAACGTGCAGGCGCTGACCGCGCAGGGGGCCAAGGCCATCGTGATGGCCCCGCAGGACACCGGCGCCATCGCCAGCACCATCACCCAGCTCAACCAGCAGAAGATCCCGGTCGTCACGGTGGACACCCGGCCGGACAAGGGCGGCGCCTACATGGTCGTCCGCGCGGACAACAAGGCGTACGGCGAGAAGGCCTGCAAGTACCTCGGCGAGAAGCTCCAGGGCAAGGGCAAGGTCGTGGAGTTCGAGGGCGACCTGTCCTCGATCAACGGCCGCGACCGCTCTGAGGCGTTCGGCGACTGCATGAAGCAGAACTACCCGGGCATCACCGTGCTCGCCGAGCCGACGAACTGGGAGGGCGCCAAGGCGTCGGCCGCGCTGCAGACCGACCTCACCGCCAACCCGGACATCAACGGCATCTACATGCAGGCCGGCGGCGCGTTCCTGGCCGCGACGCTGCAGCTGCTGAAGTCCACCAACCACCTGATCCCGGCCGGCCAGCCCGGCCACATCACGATCGTCTCCAACGACGGCATCCCGCAGGAGTTCGACGCGATCCGGCAGGGCCAGATCGACGCCACCGTGTCGCAGCCGGCCGACCTGTACGCGAAGTGGGCGCTGTTCTACGCCAAGGCCGCGGTCGAGGGCAAGACGTTCAAGCCGGGCGCGACCGACCACAACAGCACGATCCTGGACGTCGGCGGCGGCCAGCTGGAGGACCAGCTGCCGGCCCCGCTGGTGACCAAGGACAACGTGGACGACAAGAGCCTCTGGGGCAACCAGGTAGCCAAGTGATGAACGCAGTCGAGGCCAGCAACATCACCAAACGGTTCGGGCAGACCGTCGCGCTCGACGATGTGCACATCACCGTCGCCGACGGGGAGACGCACGCGTTGGTCGGACGCAACGGCGCCGGCAAGTCCACCCTGGTCTCCATGCTGACCGGTCTGAGCCGACCGGACAGCGGGGAGATCACGTTCCGCGGTGAGCCGGCGCCGCCGCTGTCCGACCGTCAGGCGTGGCGGACCAAGGTGGCGTGCGTCTACCAGAAGTCCACCATCATCCCGACCCTGACCGTCGCCGAGAACCTGTTCATCAACCGGCAGAATCTCGACGGCGGACCGGTGATCAGCTGGTCCCGACTGCGTCGCACGGCGGGCGACCTGTTGTCCGAGTACGGCGTCGACGTCGATCCCAACGCCGACGCCGCCGACCTCACGGTCGAGCAGCGGCAGCTGGTCGAGATCGCCCGGGCGCTGTCGTTCGGGGCCAAGTTCATCATCCTGGACGAGCCGACCGCGCAGCTGGACGGCCCGGCGATCGAGCGTCTCTTCGAGCGGATGCGCTCGCTGCGGGCCGCCGGCGTGACGTTCCTGTTCATCTCCCACCACCTCCAGGAGATCTTCGAGATCTGCCAGACGGTGACGGTGTTCCGGGACGCCCGGCACATCGTCACCAGTCCGGTGGCCGACCTGTCCAAGGACCAGCTGGTGGAGGCGATGACCGGCGAGGCGGTCGGGCTCGGCTCCGGTTCGGCCCGGCCGGCGGTCGGTGGACAGTCCATTTTGGACGTCAAAGGGCTGGCTCTCGGCAAGCACTTCAGCGGCATCGACCTGTCGATCCGCAAGGGCGAGGTGGTCGGCATCGCCGGCTCGGCCAGCAGCGGCAAGGTCGAGCTCGGCGAGGTCATCGTCGGGCTGCGGGCCGCCGACACCGGAACCGTTGCCGTGCAAGGGAAGCCGTTGAAGCCGGGCAGCGTGCCGGCCGCGCTGGCCGGCGGCGTCGGGTTCGTGCCGGAGGACCGGCACAAGGAGGGCTTCGTGCCCGGCATGAGCATCGCGGAGAACGCGACGTTCCCGATCGCCGCGCGGCTCGGCCGGTTCGGGGCGATCTCCGGCCGGCGGCGGACCGAGGTGGCCGAGAAGATGATCGGCGACCTGGCGATCAAGACGTCCGGGCCGGAGCAGGACGTGGCCGACCTGTCCGGCGGCAACCAGCAGAAGGTCGTGATGGCCCGGGCGCTGTCCAGCGACCCTGAGCTGCTGGTGCTGATGGACCCGACCGCGGGCGTCGACGTGAAGTCCAAGGAGAACCTGCTGGATGCCGTCGACCGGGCCGCTGCCGCCGGCGCGGCGGTGCTGGTGATCTCCGACGAGCTGGACGACCTGCGCCCGTGCGACCGGGTGCTGGTGATGTTCCACGGCTCGGTCGCCGGCGAGTTCCCCGCCGGCTGGACCGACAACGAGCTGGTGAGCGCGATCGAAGGGATCGGGGAGAGCAGTGGTGAGTGACGTGTCCACCCCGGCCGTGGCCGCCCGGCCCCGGCTGCAAGTGGCCAAGCTGCGCGACCTGGCGCTGCTGCCGGCGATCCTGGTGCTGCTGGTGGTCGGCTTCATCGCCAGCCCGATCTTCCTGACCGGCGGCAACCTGCTCAACGTCGTGCAGCAGCAGTCCGAGCTGGGGCTGGTCGTGCTGGGCGAGGCGCTGGTGCTGATCGTCGGCAAGATGGACCTGTCGCTGGAGTCGACGCTGGGCTTCGCGCCCGCGCTGGCCATGGTGTTCGTGCTGCCGAGCTCCGAGCACGGTCTCGGCATCGGGCTGCCGGAGTGGACCGCGCTGCCGGTGTGCCTGCTGGCCGGCGTGATCATCGGCGCCATCAACGCCTTCCTGGTGCTGCGCCTGCAGCTGTCCGGCTTCATCATCACGCTGGGCATGCTGATCACCATTCGCGGCGTGCAGCAGGGCCTCACCGTCGGCCAGTCGCTGTCCAGCCCGAACATGCCGTCGCTGTACTACCTGGGCAGCGCCGACTGGTTCGGCGTGCACGCGTCGATCTGGATCTTCCTGGCCCTGTTCGTGGTGGCCATCGTGTTCGTCGGCTACTTCCGGCACGGCCGCTCGCTGTACGCCATCGGCGGCAACGAGGCCGCGGCCAAGGCCGCCGGCATCCGCACCACCCGCGTCGCCGCCATCGTGCTGATCGTCGCGAGCGTGCTGGCCGCGCTGGCCGGCGCCATGATGGTCGGCCACTACGGCTCGATCACCGCCAACCAGGGCTCCGGCTGGATCTTCAACGCCTTCGCCGCGGCCGTCCTCGGCGGGGTCAGCCTCAACGGCGGCAAGGGCACCCTGTTCGGCGCCATGTGCGGCGTGCTGATGCTCGGCCTGGTGCAGAACATCCTCACGCTGGCGCACGTGAATCCGTACTGGCTCGGCGCGATCAACGGGGCCATCATCATCGGTGCGCTGGTGCTGGCGCGGCTGACGACCGGAAAGGCCCAGGACTAGTGGAGACCGTCGCTCTGCACACCCGGCTCAAGCCGGGGCGGGAGGCCGATTACGAGGCCGTGCACGCCGTGATCCCCGACGAGCTGGACTCCGCGCTGCGGGAGGCCGGCGTCCATTCGTGGCGGATCTGGCGCAGCGGCCGGGACCTGTTCCACCTCGTCGAGGTCGAGGACTACGCCGCCATGCGGGCGTTCCTGGCCGAGCATCCCGCCAACGTGCCGTGGCAGGCCCGGATGGCGGAGTTGCTGGAGGTCCAGGACGACTACTCCGGCTCCGAGCCCGACGTGAAGCTCGTCTGGGCGCTGCCGTGATCTCCGGCCTCGGCTTCGGCGGCGCGCCGATCGCGAACCTCTATGCCGAGGTGTCCGACGAGGACGCCCGCGCGACCGTCGACGCCGCCTGGGACGCCGGCGTGCGGTACTTCGACACCGCTCCGCACTACGGCCTCGGTCTCTCCGAGCGCCGCCTCGGCGCGGCTCTGGTTTCTCGTCCCCGTGACGAGTTCGTCGTCTCCACCAAGGTCGGTCGCGTCCTCGAGCCCCACGACGGCGGCGGTCTCGACGACGCCGGTTTCCTCGTCCCCGCCACCCACCGCCGCGTCTGGGACTTCAGCGCCGACGGCGTTCGACGGTCCCTGGACTCGTCGTTGGAACGCCTCGGCCTCGACCGGGTCGACATCGTCTACCTGCACGACCCCGACAACCACTGGGACCAGGCGGTTCGGGAGGGCCTCCCGGCCCTGCAGTCGTTGAAGGAGCAGGGCGTCATCCGGGCCGTCGGCGTCGGCATGAACCAGTGGCAGATGCCCGAACGCTTCATCCGCGAGGCGTCGCTGGACTACGTCATGCTCGCCGGCCGCTACACCCTGCTGGAACAGGAATCCCTGGCGTCCTTCCTGCCCCTCTGCCAGGAACGGGGCGTCTCCGTCGTCGCCGTAGCGGTGTTCAACTCCGGACTGCTCGCCCGCCCCGAGGTCCCCACCGACGCCACCTACAACTACGCCGCGGCCCCGCCCGAGGTCATCGACCGCGCCCGCCGCATCGCCGACGTCTGCAAGCGCCACGGCGCCGTCCTGCCCCAGGCGGCTCTGCAGTTCCCCTTCGGCCACCCCGCCGTGAAGGCCATTGCCGTCGGCGCCCGGACGCCGGTGGAGATCACCGAGAACGCCTCGCTGCTGGCCGACACGGTGCCGGCGGAGCTGTGGGCGGATCTCAAGGCCGAGGGCCTGCTGGGTCCTGACGTACCGACGCCGGGAGTGGCTTCGTGAGGGTTGACGCGCATCACCACATGTGGGACCTGGCCGTCCGCGAGATGGAGTGGCTGGCGACCCCGGACGTCGCCGACACGCTGAACCGGACGTTCACCCTCGACGACCTCGCGCCGCTGGCCGGCGCGGCCGGCGTCGACGCCAGCGTGCTGGTCCAGACGATCACCATCCCGGAGGAGACGCCGGAGTTCCTCGCCCTGGCCGAGGAGTCGCGCCTGGTGCAGGCGGTGACCGGCTGGACCGACCTGACCGCGCCGGACGTGGCGGACACGCTGGCGGCGCTGAAGGAGGGGCACGGCGGTCGCTGGCTGAAGGGCATCCGCCATCTCGTGCAAGGGGAGTCCGACCCCGAGTGGCTGATCCGCGACGACGTGCTGCGCGGCCTGAAGGCGGTCGGCGAGGCGGGCCTGCTGTACGAGCTGCTGACGTATCCGCACCAGCTGCCGGCGGCGATCCGGGCGGCGGCGGAGCTACCCGGCACGAGTTTCGTGCTTGATCACTGCTCGAAGCCTCCGATCACTACCGGTGAGCTTGAGCCGTGGGAGACCAGGCTGCGCGCGCTGGCGGCGCTGCCCAACGTGACGTGCAAGCTGTCGGGCCTGGTCACGGAGGCGAGCAAGGACTGGACGGTGGCCGACCTGCGGCCGTACGTCGAGGTCGTGCTGGACGCCTTCGGCCCGGACCGGCTGATGTTCGGCTCGGACTGGCCGGTCTGCCTGCTGCGCGCCACCTACGCCGAGGTCGTCGAGGCCGCGGAGGAGCTGGTCGAGGGGCTGTCCGAGGCCGAGCGGGCCGCCGTGTTCGGCGGCACCGCGGCCCGCGTCTACGGGATCACGCCAGGTCTTTGAGCCACTGCTCGACCCCGGCCACGTGCACGGTCGACCACGACCGGGCCAGGTCGGGCTGGCGCGCGGCCAGCGCGTCGACGATCGCCCGGTGCTCGGCGACGGTGCGGTCGACGGCGCTGGCCTGCGTGATGCCCCGCCAGATGCGCACCCGCACGGTCGGCCCGGCCAGCGTGTCCAGCAGCTGCGCCAGGTAGGCGTTGCCGGAGGCCTGCACCACGCGGCGGTGGAACTCCAGGTCGTGCTCGACCAGTTCCTCGACCGATTCGGCGGCGGCCGCGGCGTCGCACAGCTCACGCAGCGCCGAGACCTCCTGGTCGTCGATGCGCTGCGCGGCCATCGCGGCGGCGGCCGGCTCCAGGATGCGGCGGACCTCCAGCACCTCCAGCACGGAGTCCTCGCCGCGGTGCAGGTCCAGCACGAACGACAGCGCGCCGAGCAGGTCGTCGGCCCGCAGGCTGGACACGTACGTGCCGTCGCCCTGACGCACGTCCAACACCCTGACCAGCGACAACGCCTTCACGGCCTCGCGTAGCGAGTTCCGCGACAGGCCGAGGCGCTCGGCCAGGTCCGCCTCCCGGGGCAGCCGGTCGCCCGGCTTGAGCTCCCCGGAGACGATCATCTCCTTCACGCGCAGGATCGCGTCGTCGGTGACTGCCACGACCGCCTCGAATCGTCTCGCCAGACCTCGGATGTTTCGGACCACAGTATGCGTCATGCCGGGTCGAATCGTGATCGTCGGGATCGCGCCGGGCTGCGGCCATCCGCCGATCGGAGTATCGTGTCAGAAACTGACCAGAATTAATATCATCTGGTGGACAATTGACTGGACGTTGGTCGCCACTGCCCGTACCGTCTAATGGTCTGGACCAATGGAGGGCAATTTGGACGCCGTAGTCGCAGCGCCACGAGCACTCGTCGGCGGGGCCATGACCGGCCCGGTCGCGGTGCGGATCCGGGGCGGCCGTTTTGTCGACGTCACCGAGGGACACGCCGACGCGACCGAGGTGCTGACCACCGGGCTGCTCACCGCCGGCCTGGTGGACGTCCAGATCAACGGTGCCTTCGGCGTCGACTTCGCCGACGTGGACGCCGCCGCGATGCGCACCGTCGCGGAGTCGCTGCCGTCCACCGGCGTCACCCGGTTCCTGCCCACGCTGATCACGGCGCCGGTGGCGACCGTGCTGCGCCAGGCCCACGCGGTCGTCGCCGCCTCGACCGCGCTGCCGTCCGCCGGCGTGGCCCGGCCGCTCGGCCTGCACCTGGAGGGGCCGTTCCTGTCCCCGGTGCGGCACGGTGTGCACGACGCCGGGCTGATGGTGACGCCCGAGCCCGCGAACCTCGACCAGTTGCTCGCCGACGAGACCGTCGCCGCCGCGCTGCGTGTCGTCACCATGGCGCCCGAGCTGCCCGGCGGCATGGACGCCGTGCGCCGGCTCGTCGCCGCCGGCGTGGTGGTGTCGGTCGGCCACAGCAACGCCACCGCCGAGCAGACCGTCGAGGCCGCCGACGCCGGCGCCTCGATGGTGACGCACCTGTTCAACGCGCAGAGCCCGTTGACGCACCGGGAACCCGGCGTCCCCGGCATCGCCCTGACCGACCAGCGCTTCACCCTCGGTCTCATCGCCGACCTCGCGCACGTCGTCGGCCCCATCTGCAAGCTCGTGTTCGCCGCCGCCGGCCCCCGCGTCGCCCTCGTCACCGACGCCGTCGCCGCCGCCGGCATGCCGCCCGGCCGGTACCGTCTCGGCGGCGCCGACGTCCTGCTCACCGAGGCCGGCGTGCCGCGTTCGCCCGACGGCACCATCGCCGGCAGCGCGCTGACTCTGGATCGCGCCGTCCGCAACATCGTCTCCCTTGGAGTGTCCGAACGGGACGCTCTCATCGCCGCCACCCGCACTCCCGCCGACGTCATCGGCGAGAAGTGGCTCGGTCGCATCGCCCCCGGCGCCGTGGCCGACCTGGTGTGGTGGGACGACGACCTCCGCCCCCGCAAGGTCTGGGTCGACGGCGAGGTCGTCTTCGACGCCGAGATCGACGACTACGCCGAACTAGCCACCGCCGGCACCTGAACCCCCGCGAGTCACGCTCTGGGACCCACCGAATGTAGGTCTCAGGCAGAGCTGCCTGAGACCTACATTCGGGGTGCCTGAGAGCGTGACTCGCCTTGTGCTCAGCGGGTCTTGGTCACCTTGTTGAGGCCGCGGGGGCTGTCGGGGTCGCCGCCGCGAGCCAGCGACAGGCCCAGGGCGAGGCGCTGGATGGGGAGGACCTCCAGCACGGGGGCGACCTCCTCGGCGGTCTCGGCGACGGGGATCCGCAGTGCCGCCGACACACGGGAGGCGGCGGAGCCCACGGCGAAGACGTCGGCGCCACGCGAGTGGATGACGTCGAGAACCTCGCTCATGGCCGCGCCGCCCTTGCCGGCGCTGGTGACGGCCAGCACGCCGGTCTCGGCGTCGACGGCGGCGACGGGACCGTGCAGCAGGTCGGCGCCGCTGTAGGAACGAGCCGACAGGTAGCTGGTCTCGGCCAGCTTGAGGGCGGCCTCGGCGGCGGTGGCCGACGAGTAGCCCCGACCGGTGGTGAGCACCCGGTCGACGAACCGGAACCGCTGCACGGCCTCCTGCACGGCGGCGGCGGACTCGTCCAGGGTCTGCTGGGCCAGCTCGCCCAGCGCCGCGGCGTGTTCGCCGGAGCCGCCGCGGACGGCGTCGATGAGCAGGTAGAGGGCCAACAGGGTGGCCGAGTACGTCTTGGTGGCGGCGACGGCCAGCTCGGGACCGGCGCCGACGTCGACGGACAGCTCGGCGGCGTTGTTGAGCGGCGAGTCGGGCGTGTTCGTGACGGCGACGGTGAGGGCGCCGCGGGCCCGGGCCGACTCGGTGACCTCCAGCAGGTCGGGGGAGCCACCGCTCTGGCTGACGGAGATCAGCAGCACGTCGGTGAGGTCGGGCTGGGCGCCGTACAAGGTGGTCGTGGACGGCGACACCAGCCCGGCGGGCAGCTGCAGCAGCACCTCGATGAGGTACTTGGCGTACAGCGCGGCGTGGTCGCTGGAACCGCGCGCGGCCAGCAGGGCGAACCGGGGTCGCCGCGCGGACACCTGCGCCGCGATCTCCGCGATCTCGCCGCGCCGCGCGACGAGGTCCGCGAAGATCTTGGGTTGCGAGGCGACCTCGGCACTCATGTGCTGCCCGGCCGAAGGCTCGGTCTGGCGGGTCATCGTGCTCCTCAATCTCTGGGTCCTGTGGCGGCGGTCCCAGGTCCGACGTGCTCCTGACGGTAGTCCATCGACGGTCCTGGGCTCAGCCCTTGACCGCGCCGGCCGTCACCCCCGACACGAGGTTGCGCTGCACGACCAGGAAGAAGATCAGCACCGGCACGGTGAACACCGTCGACGCTGCCATCGCGCCGCCCCAGTCCACGCCGAACACCGAGACGAAGCTGGACAGCCACACCGGCAGCGTGACGTTGCTGGTGTCCTGCAGGAACGTCAGCGCGTACAGGAACTCGTTCCACGCGGTGACGAAGCTGAACACCGAGGTGGCGACCAGGCCGGGGCCCAGCAACGGCAGCGTGACCCGGCGGAACGCCGCCCACCGGCCGCAGCCGTCGACCATGGCGGCCTCTTCCAGGTCCACCGGGATGCCCTTGACGAAGCCGCGCAGCGTCCACGCGGTGAACGGCAGGGCGGCCGCGAAGTAGACCAGGATCAGGCCGGGCAGGACGTTGAGCAGGTCGAACGAGCGGATCATCAGGAACATCGGGATGAGCAGCGCCTCGAACGGCGCCATCTGCGCCACCAGCACCAGCAGCAGGAAGCCCTTGCGTCCACGGAACTTCAACCGGGCCAGCGGCACCGCCGCGAGCAGGCCGGCCACGAGCGCGAAGGCCACCGCGACCAGCGCGACGATCAGGCTGTTCTCCAGCGAGTTCAGGAAGCCCTTCTTGCTGACGCCGTCGATGAAGTGCTGGAACGTGACCCCGAGCGGGACCAGGTCGTAGTCGTCGGACAGCAGCTGGTTGGCGGGCTTGAGCGCGGTGGTGACCATCCAGTAGATCGGGAACGCGAAGACGGCCGCGACCAGCAGGCCGACCACCGACGCCAGTCGCTTCTTGGTCCGCCCCATGTCAGTCCACCTCCTCGGTGCGCAGCATCAGCCGCAGGTTCTGGGCGGTGAGCACGACGAGCGCCAGGATCATGATCACGCTCACCGCGGCGGCCGCGCCGAAGTGACTGGTGGCGATGCCCTTGAGGTACTGCAGCGTGGGCAGCGTCTGGCTGCCGCCGTCGGGGCCGCCCTGGCGGATGGCCCACACCTGGGTGAACACCTTGAAGTCCCACAGCAGGGACAGGAACGTCACCACGTTGACCAGCGGCCGCAGCGCGGTCCAGGTGACCGAGCGGAAGGTCTGCCAGTTGGACGCGCCGTCCAGGCCCGCTGCCTCGTACAGGTCCGCCGGCACTCCCAGCACGCCGGCGTACAGGGTGAAGGCCACGAACGGGATGCCCTGCCAGGTGATCAGGATGACGATCACCGTCATCGTGCTCAGTCCGGTCTGGAACCACGAGTAGTGGTGGAAGCCGGTGAAACCCAGCTCGACCAGCGTCTTGTTCAGGATCCCGTAGTTCTGGTCGAACATCCACTGGAACACGGTGGTCGCGGCCAGGATCGGCATCGCCCACGCCAGCACCAGGGCCAGCTGCAGCACCACCCGCACCCAGCCGTGCACGTGCTTCATCAGCAGCGCCACGAGCAGGCCGCCGCCGACGGTGCAGATCACGCAGGCCGCGGTGAACAGCACGGTGCGCAGGGTGATCTGCCAGAACTGCGGGTCGGTCAGGATGACCCGGTAGTTGTCCAGGCCGTTCCAGACGATCTTGCCCTGAAACAGCTCGCCCAGGTCGAGCTTGCGGAAGCTGGTCAGGACCACGGACACCACCGGCCAGCCGAGCATCACCAGGATGGTCGCGGTCGCCGGCAGCAGGAGCAGGTACGGCAGCGCGCGCTGGCTGAACAGCCGGCGCACGAACGTGCCGATGCCCGACTCACCGTCCGAGACAGTGGAACGCGGTGCCGGCGGGGTGGTCCCCGCCGGCACCGCGGCCTTCGTCGTCACCGACACCAGATCAGCTCGCGCTGCCGAGCGTCTTGGTGATCGCGGCGTCGGCGTCGGAGACCGCCTGGTCCAGGCTCTTCTGACCGGTCAGGTACGCGGTCAGCGCGGCCTTGATCGGGTTGTCGGCCTCGACCGCGGCCCACTTCGGGGTGACCGGGGTGCCCTTGCCGTTCTTGGCGCCCGCCGCCATCGCCTTGCCGGTGGTGGTGCTGTCCAGCGCGCTGGTGTCGGTCGAGGTGCCCGGCACGACGCCGTTGGCGGCCAGCTGCGACTGGTACTTGGCGCTGGTCTCCAGCTTCAGCCAGTCCTTGGCCAGGTCGGCGTTCTTGGTGTTGCCCGGGATGGCCAGGTCGGAGCCGCCCAGGAAGACCGGCGCGGTCTGGCCCGCGGTCTTGGACGGGATCGGGAAGGCGCCGAACTTGCCCTTCAGGGCCGGGTTGGCCTTCTCCACCGCGGCCAGCTCGTAGCCGAAGCCGATGAAGCTGGCGGTGTTGCCCTTGGCGACCACGTCGGACTGCTGCGGGGTGGCCTCGTCGGCGTCCTTGGGCGCGGACGTGCCGGAGGTGTCCACGAGCTTCTTGTAGAAGTCGAAGGCCGCCTTGCCGGCGGCGGAGTTGATCGCCGACTTCCAGGTGTCGCCGCTGCTGGTGGCCAGCTCACCGCCCTGGTCCCAGAGGAAGGACAGCCACACGTACCAGTCCTGGCCCGGCAGGTAGAGCGGGTCGACGCCCTGCACACCCTTGAGCTTGGTCAGGTCGGCCAGCCACTCGTCGTTCGAGGTGGGCGGCGCGGTGATGCCGGCCTGCTGGAACAGGTCGGTGCGGTAGATGACGACGCGGTTGGCGGCGTAGAACGGAATGCCGTACTGCTTGCCGCCCCACGCGCCCTCGTCCTTGAGCGCCGACAGCCACTGGCTGCCGTTCAGGTCGTTGGTGGCGTCGCTGACGTCGAGCAGGGTGCCCTGCGAGCTGTACTGCGCGACCTGGGTGTTGCCCAGCTCGATGACGTCCGGGCCGCCGCTGGTCAGCGCCGTGGTCAGCTTCTGCCCGATGCCGTTCCACTGCTGGACCTCGTACTTGACCTTGACGCCCGGATGCGCGGCCTCGAAGTCCTTGTTGATCGCCGCGACGGTGGCGTCCGGAGCGGAGCCGCTCATCAGCCAGACCGTCAGGGTCTTGTCGCCGCCACTGCCACTGCTGGAACCACCGCCGCCGCAACCGGCTGCGACCATCGACACCGCCGCGACGCCCACCGCCGCCACGATCATCTTTCTACGCAGCCCACTCTGAGGGAGCACAGTCTCCGCCCTTCCACCCCGGCTCACCTGCCGGACGAGCTTGTCTGGTCCTATCTGGTGCAGACCAATTTGGTGTAGACCAATGAGGAAAAAGGGTGTGCCGTGCCACACTCGATGTCAAGGTCGTTGCGAGACCGTTGCAAAGTCATCCGACGAATGACCGGGGGTGTGATCGCGCAGCCAGCGGTTGACAAGGCATCCTGTTCGCTGGGGAGTGGGCGGAGCTTAGGAGGAGGCCATGCTCGAAACCTCGCCGGCCGGCGGCAACGACGCCGGGTTGCGATCGCGTGCGCAGCGTGAGCCCAAGTACTGGGGGCTCAAGCGGCATCTGCTCGACCTCCTGCGGTCCATGCCGCCGGGGTCGCCGATACCGACGGAACGCTCGCTCGCGGCGGACTTCGACGTCTCACGCACCACCGTTCGGCAAGCGCTTGCCGAGCTGACCGTCGAGGGCCGGCTGCTGCGCGTGCAGGGCAAGGGAACGTTCGCCGCCGAACCCAAGGTGGCGCAGCGGTTGCAGCTCAGCTCGTACACAGAGGACATGCGGGCGCAGGGCCGGCAGCCCTCGTCCCGGCTGCTGGAGGCCTCCGAGGACGCGGCCGACGCGGAGCTGGCCCGCTACCTCGGCGTGCGCGCCGGTGCGAAGGTGCTGCGGCTGCACCGGCTGCGGCTGGCCGACGGCGAGCCGATGGCGCTGGAGACCACGCACCTGGCGCTGGGCCGCTTCCGCGGCCTGCGGCGGTACGTCAGCTCCGGCGGCTCGCTCTACCAGGTGCTGCGCGAGCGGTTCGGGGTGGAGATGGGCCACGCCGAGGAGACCATCGAGACCGCGCTGGCCACGCCCGAGGAGGCGGAGCTGCTCGGCGCCGACATCGGCCTGCCGATGCTGCTGCTGTCCCGGCACTCGTTCGACACCGAGGGCAACCCGGTGGAGTGGGTGCGCTCGGTCTACCGCGGCGACCGGTACAAGTTCGTGGCCACGCTGAACCGGCCGCACGACTGACCGGGTTCATCAGTGGTTGCCGGGCGGCACCGGAGCGCCCGAGCCGCCGACGAGGAAGTCCAGGTCGGCGCCGCGGTCGGCCTGGCCGACGTGGTCGACGTAGAGCCGCACCCACCCGCGCTCGGCGGCGCGGGGCGGCGGCGTCCACGCGGCCCTGCGGGCCGCGAGCTCGGCGTCGTCCACGGCCAGGTGCAACCGCCGGGCCTCGACGTCCAGCTCGATCACGTCGCCGTCGCGGACCAGCGCCAGCGGGCCGCCGACGGCGGACTCCGGCGCCACGTGCAGCACCACCGTGCCGAACGCGGTGCCGCTCATCCGGCCGTCGGAGATGCGCACGGCGTCGTCCACACCGGACTCGAGCAGCCGGCGCGGCAGCCCGAAGTTGCCCACCTCCGGCATGCCGGGGAAGCCGCGGGGGCCGACGCCGGTCAGCACGAACACGCTGTCCCGGTCGCATTCGACAGTATCGATGCGGGCGTGCAGATCCTCGACGCCGTGGAACACCACCGCGCGGCCGACGTGCCGCAGCAGCGACGGTGACGCGGCGGCGGGCTTGATGACCGCTCCGTCCGGCGCGAGATTGCCGCGCAGCACGGCCAGTCCGGCGTCCGTCCGCAGTGGATCGACCGCGGTCCGGATCACCTCGCGGTCGAACACCTCGGCGTCGGCCACGTTCTCCGCGATCGTGGCGCCGGTCACGGTGACCGCGTCCGGATGCAGCAGCAGGTCGCCGAGCTCGCGCAGCACCGCGGGCAGGCCGCCGGCGTAGCAGAAGTCCTCCATCAGGAACCGGCCCGCCGGCATCAGGTCCACCAGCAGCGGCACCGATCGGCCCAGCCGGTCCAGGTCGTCCAGGCCGAAAGAAATGCCGAGCCGCCCGGCCAGGGCCAGAAGATGCACCGCGAAGTTGCTGGAGCCGCCGATCGCCGCGTTCACCACGACCGCGTTCTCCAGCGCCTGTCGGGTGACGATCGAGGACATCCGCACGTCCTCACGCACCAGCTGCACGGCCCGGATGCCGCTCACGTGCGCCATCGCCCGACGGCGCGAGTCCACCGCCGGCAGCGCGGCCATGCCGGGCAGCGACAGCCCCATCGACTCCGCCCAGCAGCCCATCGTGGACGCCGTGCCCATGGTGTTGCAGTGCCCGGCCGACCGGGACATGCACGCCTCGGCGGCGTTCATGTCGGCCTGCGACATCGCGCCGGTGCGACGGGCGTCCGCGAACCGCCAGACATCGGTGCCGGAGCCCAGCTGCTTGCCGCGGAACCGGCCGTTGAGCATCGGGCCGCCGCCGACCACCATCGTCGGCAGGTCCACGCTGGCCGCGCCCATCAGCAGCGCGGGCGTGGTCTTGTCGCAGCCGGTCAGCAGCACCACGCCGTCCAGCGGGTTGGCCCGCAGCGTCTCCTCGACGTCCATCGAGACCAGGTTGCGGAAGAGCATCGTGGTCGGCCGCATCAGGACCTCGCCGAGCGAGGTGACCGGGAACTCCATCGGCAGCCCGCCGGCCTCGTACACGCCCCGCTTCACGTGCTCGGCGATCTCCCGCAGGTGCGCGTTGCACGGCGTGAGATCGCTGGCGGTCTGGCAGATGCCGATCACCGGCCGCCCGTCGAAGGCGTGGTCGGGATGGCCCTGGTTGCGCAGCCAGGACCGGTGGGTGAAGCCCAGCACACCCTGGTCGGCGAACCAGCCGTGACTGCGGAGTGAGCGCGTTTCGGCCATTGGCGGAACCTAGCCACACCCGGGGCCGGCTGGGAAGCTCGATCCGAGCGAAGGCGTGGATTTCCCGGCAGAAGTGACACGAAGTCGTGCCTCGTTCCACCTCGGCTTGCGTCGCCCGGGGCGGCGGGAGCACCGTGCTGCCATGACCACCACGGGCAATGTGTCGAGCGGCGTGCACTGGGGCAGTCCGCAGGCCCGCGGCGTGCTCGCCGCCACCGTCTGCGGTTCCGGCATGGCGATGCTGGACGGCACGATCGTCAACATCGCCCTGCCCAAGATCGGCGCCGACTTCACCGCGTCGGTGACGGGGTTGCAGTGGGTGCTGGACGGCTACCTGCTGTCGCTGGCGTCGCTGATCCTCGTCGCCGGCTCGCTCGGTGACCGCTACGGCCGGCGCCGCGTGTTCGAGATCGGAGTGGTCTGGTTCGGCCTGGCGTCGGTCCTCTGCGGTGTCGCGCCCACCACCGGGGTGCTGGTGGCCGCACGGGTGCTCCAGGGCATCGGCGGGGCGCTGCTGACCCCGGGCTCGCTGGCGATCCTGCAGTCGGCCTTCGCGCACGACGACCGGGCCCGGGCCATCGGCGCGTGGTCGGGCCTGGGCGGCGTGGCCACGGCGGTCGGGCCGCTGGTGGGCGGCCTGCTCATCCAGGCCTGGTCGTGGCGGCTGGCGTTCCTGGTCAACGTGCCCGTGGCGGTGCTGTGCATCTACCTGTGCCGGCGTTACGTGCCGGAATCGCGGGATCCGGAGATGAAGGGCCACCCGGAGGTGCTCGGCACGGTCCTGTGCGCGCTGGGCCTGGCCGGCGTCACCGGTGCGCTGGTGGAGGGGCCGTCACGCGGCGTGACCGACCCGATCGTGCTGGTCGCGACGGTGGTCGGCGTGCTGTCGCTGGCCGGGTTCTGCGTGCTCCAGCTGCGGCAGCGGGACCCGCTCGTGCCGCCGGACCTGTTCGCCAACCGCACGTTCACCGTGTCCAACCTGCTGACGTTCCTGCTCTACGCGGCCCTCGGCGGCGTGATGATGCTGATGGTGATGCAGCTGCAGGTGTCCATGAACTACCCGCCGGTGCTGGCCGGCCTGGCCGGGCTGCCGATCACGGTGATCATGCTGCTCGGCTCCGCGCAGTCCGGGAAGCTGGCCCAGCGCATCGGCCCGCGGCTGCAGCTGATCGTCGGCCCGATCCTGGTCGGCGTCGGCATGCTGATGTTGCGCTGGGCCGTGCCCGGCTCCTCGTATCTGACCGGCGTGCTGCCGGGTGTCGTGGTGTTCGGCCTCGGCCTGGTGATCGCCGTCGCACCGGTGACGGCGACGGTGCTGGCCGCCGCCCCCGACCGGCACGCGGGCGTGGCCTCCGGCGTGAACAACGCGGTGGCGCGGACGGGGTCGCTGCTCGCGGTGGCCGTGCTGCCCGCGGCGGCCGGCATCACCGGCGAGAAGTACGCCGATCCGGCGGCGCTGACCGCCGGCTGGCAGATGGCGCTGCTGATCTGCGCGATCGCGGCGGTGCTCGGGGGTTTGATCGCTTTCTGGGTGGACAACCGGGTTCTGGGTGAGCCGCCGACGCCCGCGGTTGTCGAGGATTCCCCGCATCCGGGGGATTGCCTGCACTGCGGTGTGGAGGGACCGCCGACGCACGTGGTGCCGCACCATTCGTCCACAGTGGACTGAACGGGGTGTTCGTGCTCACGATCGCCCAACCCCGGGAGTGCGCGCCACGTCTTGTGCGTTGGTAGTGCGGTAGGGGATTGGGAGCGATGAGCAAGGAGAAGAGCACGATTCGGCTCGACATCAAGCCGACGCAGGTCGCGGCGGGCGCGCTGGCGTCCGTGACGGCGGCCGTACTGGGGTCGAAACTGGGAGTCGCGGGCACCGTGACCGGCGCCGGGCTGGCCAGCGTGGTCGGCACCGTGGGCACGGCCATGTACGAGCGTTCCATCCAGGCCGCGCGGGAGCGGGTGACGACCCGGATCAGGCAGGAGCAGCCGCCGGTCGGGGCGTCGCACGACGCCGAGACCGTGCGGCTGAAGGTCGCACCGCCCAAGGAGGAGCCCGGCAAGCGCCGGTGGCCGATGGTGGCCGCCGCCGTCGTGGTCGCCTTCGTGCTGGGCATGGGCGTGCTGACGACCGTGGAGCTGCTCGGCGGCCAGGCCACCTCCGGCAACGGCAACCGCACCACCGTCGGCGCCCTGTTCGGGCAGCCGGCCCAGAGCAGCACGCCGCATCCGACCAGCACACCGCCGCCCACCACGTCCTCGACGACGACGTCGACCAGCACGCCGACGACCACGTCCAGCACAACGCCACCGTCGTCGACAACGAGCTCGTCCACCGGCACGAGCACGTCGACGACCACCACGACGACCTCGCAGCAGCCGACCGGCACCAGCGGCGGGCCGCCGCCGGGCGTGAACTGACTAGCCCCCTGGCGGCGCTGCTCGCCAGGGGCCAAGCCGGCTGCCACCGGTTCGGGTAGCACGGGCGATGCCGATCGGCCGAACGGTCACGGCGGCGTACGGACGGGCAACGGATCGCGGCCGGCGGTATGGAACACGATTTCTGCGGGGCGTTACCTAAACGTCAAGTGTTAACCGCTACGCGTCGTACCCACGCGGTCGGATCATGTGACACGCTTTGCGCCCGATCGGACTCTCCGCCGAAGGTCATTCGGCGGCGTGCCCCAACGGGTTCGGCACTGGGGGAGGCGAATTTGGCGGCAGTGGCGGCGACCACCGGGACTCGAAGAGTCAGAGGTGGGGGGAAGGTGGGGCGACCCCTGCCGCCGCCCCACCGCCCGTCCCCCTGAAAGGCTCGGGAAGGGGTCCCTGCAACCGCCACTCCCGAGTCCCCGCATCCGAAGATGAGGGAGACGTCTGATGAACCGCACTCGTGCGGCTCGGATCACCGGCGCTGCCCTGTTGTCCCTTGGCCTCGCCGCTACTGTCAGCGTACCGGCAGCGGCGACTTCTGCGCCCGTCTCTGTCGATACGTCCACGAATGGTGTGGTCATATCACCCGATGTAGCGAGCGCGCTGCAGCGTGATCTGGGGTTGTCACCCGCACGGGCGATAGGTCTGTTCGCCCGGCAGGATCGCGCCGATGCCCAGGTCGCAACCCTGCGCACACTGCTCGGGCCGATCTTCGCCGGCTCCTGGTTCGACGCGGCGGCCGACCAGGCCGTGGTCGCGGTGACTGACGTCACATTTGTGCCGCGGGTGCGCGCGGCGGGCGTTGAGGCAAGGGTTGTCACCCGTACGGACGCGCAGCTGAGCGCCGTCGCCGACGGACTGCGGCACAAGCCGGTGCCCGCGGGGGTCGTCGGGTGGTACGTCGACCTGCCGACCGATCAGGTCGTGGTTCAGGTCCTGGACCGTTCGCCGGCCACCGAGGCCTTCGTGGCGACGGCCGGCGCGGCCGCCCGCGAGGAGACCGTGGCCGCCCGGCCGCGGCCGCTGTACGCCGTTCGCGGCGGTGACGCGTGGTACGGATCGAACTTCCGGTGCTCGGTCGGATTCAGCGCGACCGACGCTTCCGGCGCCAAGCACTTCGTCACCGCCGGGCACTGCACGGCCGGCGGCGGTACTGCATCCGGGTACAACCAAGTTTCACTCGGTCGGATCAACGGCAGCCACTTCGGCTCCGGCGGCGACTACGGCCGGGTCGACGTCACCAGCGGCCAGTGGACGCTGTCCGGCACCGTGGCCGACGGCGGCGGCGCCGTGGCGGTCAAGGGCTCCGCCGAGGCGGCCGTCGGCGCGGCGGTCTGCCGCTCCGGCTCCACCACCGGCTGGCACTGCGGCACCATCCAGGCCAAGAACCAGACCGTGGTCTACGCCGAGGGCACGGTCACCGGCCTGACCAAGACCAACGTCTGCGCCGAGCCCGGCGACTCCGGTGGCGCCTGGATCAGCGGCAACCAGGCCCAGGGCGTCACCTCCGGCGGCTCCGGCGACTGCACGCACGGCGGCACCACGTACTTCAGCCCGGTGAACCCGGCGCTGAGCGCCTACGGACTACGGCTCGTCACGAGCTGATTCCCAGGTGGGCTCCCCCTGCAAGCCCACCAACCCGCCCCGGCGGCCGGCACCCCTCCCTGCAACGCCGGCCGCCGGGGCGCTTTTGCTCCACGTGAGTGGCTCATTTCGCATCCAGGGGCCACCTGAGTGGCTCAGGTGGCCGAAAAGGCGAAGTGAGCCACTCACGTGGCGGAAAGCAGGCGAGCCTTCAAGGCCTCAGCCGCGGCCCGTGGGTCCTCGGCGGCCGTGATGGCCCGGACGACCACGATCCGCCGCGCACCGGCCGCCAGCACCTCGTCCAGCCGGGGCAGGTCGATGCCGCCGATGGCGAACCAGGGCCGTTCCGACTTCACGTGGCGCACCAGATCCAGCCCCGGCGCCGGCCGGCTGGGCTTGGTCGGCGTCGGCCAGCACGGGCCGGTGCAGAAGTAGTCCACGCCCGCCTCCACCGCGGCGGCGTCGGCCTGCGCGACGTCGTGGGTGGACCGGCCGATGGCGATGTCGTCGCCGGCGATGCGGCGGGCCAGCGGCACGGGCAGGTCGTCCTGGCCGAGGTGCAGCACGTCGGCCCCGGCGGCCACGGCCACGTCGGCCCGGTCGTTGACGGCGAGCAACGCGCCGTGGCGGGCGCAGGCCTCGGCGAGCACCTCCAGGGCGGCGAGCTCGAACCGAGCCTCCATGCCCTTGTCCCGCAGCTGCACGATGTCGACGCCGCCGGCGAGGGCGGCGTCGGCGAACTCGGCGAGATCGCCGGTCCCGGTGCGGGCGTCGGTGCACAGGTAGAGCCGTGCGTCGGCGAGCCGCTTCCTGATCTGTTCTCCATCCAGTCCTGGCACGGGTGCTACGGTAGAACCCGGTCCGCACGGGAGCCTGGAGGAACCGGGCTGAGAGGGGGCTTACCAGCCCCGACCGTCGAACCTGATCCGGGTCATGCCGGCGCAGGGAGCGTGATGTGTCTTGAAGGTCGCCGTTGTCGGTGGTGGGGTCGTCGGTCTGTCGGTCGCGTGGGCGGCCGCCGTGGCGGGCCACCAGGTGCAGTTGATCGATGCCGCGCCGGGTTCGGGCGCGTCCTGGGTGGCGGGCGGCATGCTCGCGCCGGTCACGGAGGCGTGGCCGGGCGAGGAGCACGTGCTGGCGCTGGGCAGCGCGTCGCTGGACCGCTGGCCGGATTTTGCCGCCAGATTGGACAAGAACGGCGGCCTGCGCACGGAGGGGACGCTGGTCGTCGCCGTCGACGGCGCGGACCGGGCGGAACTTGACGGAGTGGCGGACTTCCTGGCCAAGCTCGGCCGCGAGGTCACGCGGGTGACCGCGCGGGAGGTCCGCCGGCTGGAGCCGTCGCTCGGCACGTCCGTCCGAAGTGGACTGTTGGTGCCCGGGGACCTGGCCGTGGACAACAGGGTGCTGCTCTCGTCGTTGCGCAAGGCGGCGGTGGAGGCCGGCACGCAGCCGATCGCGGTCGCCGCGACCAGCGTCAGCGCCGGCGAAGTGGCTCTGGCCAACGGATCCACGGTCGAGTGCGACGTTGTCGTGCTGGCCGCGGGTGCTTGGAGCGGCGGCCTCTACAACGGGCTGGCGAAGGTCGTCCGGCCGGTCAAGGGCGAGGTGCTGCGGCTCAAGGCCCGCGACGGGGCCCTGGACCCGCCGACGCGAACCGTCCGAGCACTGGTCGAAGGCCGACAGGTCTACCTGGTGCCGAGGGACGGCCGCGGCCTGGTGCTGGGCGCCACCCAGTACGAGGCGGGCTTCGACACCGAGGTGACCGTCGGCGGCGTCCGGGACCTGCTGCGCGACGCCGAGCGCGTGCTGCCGGGCATCGGCGAGTACGCGGTCCTGGAGTGCGCCGCCGGACTGCGCCCCGGCAGCCCCGACAACCTGCCGGTGCTGGGCTGGCTGGAGCCGGGCGTGCTGGCCGCGACCGGCCACCACCGCAACGGCATCCTGCTCGCCCCGATCACCGCCGAGGCGGTGGTCGACCTGCTCGCCGGCCGTGAACCCCCGGAGCCGGCGCGCGCCGCCGACCCGGGCCGACTGCTCGCCGTCACGAACGGGGGAGGCTGAATTGCTGGTCGTGGTCAACGGGACCGAGCGCGAACTCGCCGACGGGGCCACCGTCGCGGACGCGCTCGCCGCCATCGACGCCCCGCCGCGGGGCATCGCGGTGGCTGTGGACGGCGAGGTCGTGCGGCGTGCCGACTGGGCCGGCACGGTGCTGCCGCCCGGCGGCTCGGTCGAGGTGCTCACCGCCGTGCAGGGAGGCTGAACGTGGACGATCCTTTGGTCATCGCCGACCGCGAGTTCGGCTCGCGGCTGATCATGGGCACCGGTGGCGCGGCCAACCTGGCCGTGCTGGAACGAGCGCTGCTGGCCGCCGGCACCGAGCTGACCACCGTCGCCATGCGGCGGATGGACGCCGTCGGCGGCACCGGCGTGCTGGACCTGTTGCGCCGCCTGGGAATCGAACCGCTGCCCAACACGGCCGGCTGCCGCACCGCCGCGGAGGCGGTGCTCACGGCCCGGCTGGCCCGCGAGGCGCTGGAGACGAACTGGGTGAAGCTGGAGGTCGTCGCCGACGACCGCACGCTGCTGCCGGACTCCGTCGAGCTGCTCGACGCCGCGCAGCAGCTGGTCGACGACGGCTTCGTGGTGCTGCCGTACACCAACGACGATCCGGTGCTGGCGCTGCGGCTGGAGGAGGTCGGCTGCGCCGCCGTGATGCCGCTGGGCTCGCCGATCGGCACCGGCCTGGGCATCCGCAACCCGCACAACATCGAGCTGATCGTGTCCCGGGCCTCGGTGCCGGTGATCCTGGACGCCGGCATCGGCACCGCCTCGGACGCCGCGCAGGCCATGGAGCTGGGCTGTTCGGCGGTGCTGCTGGCGACGGCCGTCACCAGGGCCCAGGACCCCGAGCGGATGGCGGCGGCCATGCGTGGCGCAGTGGAGGCCGGCCGTTCGGCCCTACTTGCCGGGAGAATCCCGCAACGCTTCTGGGCACAGGCGTCCAGCCCGGCGCGCTGAGTCATCATGAACGGTAGGTGCCACCTACCTGAGGAGTGAGTGTCGTGGCGATGTCGACGACGACGGCTACGGTCGACGAGACCACGCGGCTGTACCTGGCGGTCGGCCGGCTGTCCCGGATCCTGCGCCGCAGCGGGTCGCCCGGCCTGGGCCAGGGCTCGATCTCGGCCCTGGCCACGCTGGCGTACAAGGGTCCGATGCGGCTGGGCGACCTGGCCGGCCGCGAGGGGGTGGCCCCGCCGACCCTGTCCCGGATCATCGCCGCGCTGGTGGAGTCCGGCTACGTGATGCGGGAGGCCGACCCGCAGGACGGCCGGGCATCGCTGGTGCGCGCGACGCCGCAGGGGGAGCAGGTGATCGCCGGTGTCCGCTCCGAGCGGCTGCACGAGTTGCACAACCGCCTGGAGCGGCTGACCGAGGAGCAGCGGACCGCGCTGGCCGCCGCCCTGCCGGCGCTGGAGGCATTGGTGTCCGAGGACATCTAGCGACGTCAGTCGCCGGCCACGTCCAGCACGAGCTTGCCGGTGAGCTTGCCCGCCGCGCCGATCTCGTGCGCCTTGCCGGCGTCGGCCAGCGGCAGCACCTGCTCGACGTGCACGGTCAGCTTGCCGGCGTTGACCAGGTCCAGCAGGGCGAGCAGGCCGCGCTGGTCCGGTTCGACGAGGATGCCGGTGGCGCGCACCCCGCGCTGCCGGGCCTTCGCCGCGAGCTCGTCGTTGACGCCGCCGGGCACCGCGAACACCGTGCCGCCGGGGCGAAGCGTGTCCACCGAGCGGAGCGCGTTGTCCCCGCCGATCAGGTCGAACACGACGTCGACGTCCCGTGCGACCTCGGTGAAGTCGGTGGTGGTGTAGTCGATCGGCTCGTCGACGCCGATGTCCCGCAGGAAGTCGTGCTTCACCGTGCGGGCGGTGCCGTACACGTAGGCGCCGTGCGCCTTGGCGATCTGCACGGCCAGGTGGCCGACGCCGCCGGCCGCGGCGTGCACGAGCACCTTCTGGCCCGGCCGCACGTCGGCGTCGTCGACGAGCGCCTGCCACGCGGTGAGGCCGGCCAGCGGCAGCCCGGCCGCCTCGACGTGGCTGAGTCCGGCCGGCTTGCGCACGAAGTGCCGCGACGGGGCGACGACGTACTCGCCGTAGCCGCCGGCCTCCTTCGGGAAGTGCGGCATGCCCAGCACCTCGTCACCGGGCTTGAGCCAGCTGACCCCGAAGCCGACCTGTTCGACCGTGCCGGAGACGTCCCAGCCCAGCACGAACGGCGGCGTGCCCAGGAACACGCCGTGTTCCCGGGTCTTCCAGTCCACCGGGTTCACGCCGGCCGCGTGCACGCGGACGAGAATCTCCGTCGGCCCCGGCTCGGGTCGCTCGACCTCGACCACCTTGAGCACGTCGGTCCCGCCCAGTTCGGTCTGGCGCACGACTCGCATCTCGATCTGTCCCTTCCCATCGAACGATTGCTCAGTCATCCTGTGGGAAGCGGTACACAATCGCTAGTACGCACTAATTTGTAAAGTAGGTACCTGATGGATACTGCCTGGGACGTGTACCTTCGCGCCTGTCCGTGCCGGGACGTGCTCGATCTGGTGGCCAACAAGTGGACCGCCCTGATGATCGGCCGGCTGGCGCAGCGCCCGCACCGCTTCGGCGAGCTGCGCCGTGAGGTGGCCGGCATCACACCGAAGGTGCTCACCCAGAACCTGCGCAGCCTGGAGCGCGACGGCCTGATCAGCCGCACCGTCTACCCGACGACGCCGCCGAGCGTGGAGTACGCCCTCACGCCGCTCGGGCAGAGCATCAGCGTGCACCTGATCGCGCTGAACAACTGGACCCAGGCCAACTTCGACGAGATCAGGCGGGCCCGCGCCGCCTACGACGCGGCCGCCGAGGCCGCGCCGCAGCCGGTGAGCTGATCAGATCGGTTCGTCGGAGAGCCGCCAGAAGTTCGAGACCGGGCCGACGCCGTGGCCCAGCGGGTAGGCGTTCCTCACCGCGTGGACGATGAAGCGCTTGCCGAACTCCACCGCCGCCGGCATGGTCGCGCCCTTGGCCAGGGCCGAGGTGATCGACGACGCCAGGGTGTCGCCGCTGCCGTGCGTGTCGGTGACGTCGAAGCGCGGACCGGGCAGCTCGATCACGGCGACGCCGTCGTAGAGGATGTCCACGCACTCCGGATCCGACCGCAGGTGCCCGGCCTTGATCAGCACCCACTGCGGTCCGAGGTCGAACATGGCCTTGGCGGCGTCGAGCATCATGTCCCGGCTGGTGACGTCGATGCCGGTGAGCAGACGCACCTCGTCCAGATTGGGCGTGACGAGACAGGCCCTCGGAAACAGCAGCTTCTTCAGGCCCGCCAAGGCATTGTCGTGCAGCAGCTGGTGGCCGTGCATCGACGCGGACACCGGGTCGACGACAAACGGGATCTGCCGGTCACGGCCGATGCCGACCTTGTCGATCGCTTCGGTGATGGCCTCGATGATCGGCGCCGACGCCAGCATGCCGGTTTTCGCCGCGGTCACGCCGATGTCGGTCACCACCGCCTCGATCTGCGCGGCCACCACCTCGGGCGGGATCTCGTGGAAACCCGAGACCCCGACCGAGTTCTGCACGGTGACCGCGGTGACCGCGGTGGTGGCGTGCACGCCGCAGGCGAAGAACGTCCGGCAGTCGGCGTGCACACCGGCGCCGCCGCCGGAGTCGGTGCCGGCGATCGTCAGTGCCCGAGGGGGAGTTGCCCCCATCAACCCTCCACAACCGGCAGGTAGACCTGCTTGCCGTGGGCCGCGAACTCCTGCGACATCTCCGCCATTCCCGCCTCGATCGCTTCCACAGAGGACAAGTTGTGCTCCTCAGCGTACTTGCGCACGTCCTGCGTGATCCGCATCGAGCAGAACTTCGGCCCGCACATGGAGCAGAAGTGCGCGGTCTTGGCCGGCTCGGCCGGCAGCGTCTCGTCGTGGAAGGACCGCGCGGTGTCGGGGTCCAGCGACAGGTTGAACTGGTCGGTCCAGCGGAACTCGAAGCGCGCCTTGGACAACGCGTCGTCCCGCTCCTGCGCCTTGGGGTGCCCCTTGGCCAGGTCGGCCGAGTGCGCGGCGATCTTGTACGTGATCACGCCGGTCTTGACGTCGTCCCGGTTGGGCAGGCCGAGGTGCTCCTTGGGCGTGACGTAGCACAGCATCGCGGTGCCGGCCCAGGCGATCTGCGCGGCGCCGATCGCGGAGGTGATGTGGTCGTAGGCCGGCGCGATGTCGGTGGCCAGCGGGCCGAGCGTGTAGAACGGCGCCTCCCCGCAGACCTCCTCCTCCAGCCGCACGTTCTCCACGATCTTGTGCATCGGCACGTGGCCGGGGCCCTCGATCATCACCTGCACGTCCTTGGCCCGGGCGATGTGCGTGAGCTCGCCGAGGGTGCGCAGCTCCGCGAACTGGGCGGCGTCGTTGGCGTCCGCGATGGACCCCGGCCGCAGCCCGTCGCCGAGCGAGAACGTGACGTCGTAGGCGCGCAGGATGTCGCAGAGTTCCTCGAAGTTGGTGTAGAGGAAGCTCTCCCGGTGGTGCGCGAGGCACCAGGCGGCCATGATCGAGCCGCCGCGGGACACGATGCCGGTGACGCGGCGAGCGGTCAGCGGCACGTACCGCAGCAGCACGCCGGCGTGCACGGTCATGTAGTCCACGCCCTGCTCGCACTGCTCGATCACGGTGTCCCGGTACACCTCCCAGGACAGCTTGGTCGGGTCCCCGTCGACCTTCTCCAGCGCCTGGTAGATCGGGACGGTGCCGACCGGAACCGGCGAGTTGCGCAGGATCCACTCCCGCGTCTCGTGGATCCGCTTGCCGGTGGACAGGTCCATGATGGTGTCCGCGCCCCAGCGGGTCGCCCACACCATCTTGTCCACCTCCTCCTCGATGGACGAGGAGACGGCCGAGTTGCCCATGTTGGCGTTGATCTTGACGAGGAACTTCTTGCCGATGATGGCCGGCTCGGACTCGGGATGGTTGCGGTTGACCGGAATCACCGCGCGGCCGATCGCGACCTCGCTGCGCACGAACTCGGGGTCCACGCCCTCGCGGGCGGCGCAGAAGGCCATCTCCTTGGTGATGATGCCGGCCTTGGCGTAGGCCAGCTGGGTCACCGCGCCGTTGACGGGTTCCCGCTCGGCGACCCACGGCGCGCGCAGCCGTGACAGTCCACTGTGGACATCGATGGTCGCGTTGTCGTCGGTGTACGGGCCGGAGGTGTCGTACAGGTCAAGGTGTTCGCCATTGGTGAGCTCCACCCGGCGCATCGGGATCCGGATGCCGTCCGGGCCGTCGACGTAGACCTTGCGGGAACCCTGGATGGGGCCCGTGGTCACGGTGGGCCGGACGCGGTCGTCAAGGGACGTCATGGCGATTCCTCCCTACGCTGGCATTACCCAGTCAGGTTCAGGCGGTCGGCGGCGCCGGATCAGCAGTTGACCCAGCCGCCCTCTCAGCCCGCTGTGGCGCGAGCTCCCGCGGTGTTCAGTTGTCGGGTCCCGACGCTAGCGAATGCGGGCGGTTCCTGCCAGCCTCGAGTCGCGTACCTTGTGCCGGTGGCAGACGATCAACCGTTTCCACCCGGCGCCCGACGGGCGGTTCGACCGACGGCGGTCATCGACTGCCCGGCCTGCGGCGAGCTGGCCGGCCGCGGCTATCCGACGTGCCTGGTCTGCGCCGAACTGGTGGACCAGTTCTGGACGCTGGACTGGCGGCCGCTGGTGGAGGTGGCCGGCCTGCCCGAGCTGGAGCTGGCCGAGTTGGTGCTGCTGGAGGACGTCGGCAAGCTCCCGTGGACCTGCACCGACGTGGCCATGACGCTGCTGCGCTGCCCGGCCTGCGGGGCGGAGCTGGGCACCGGCGACCTGCCGTGCCTGCGCTGCCGGGTGGCCGACGAGAACCGCTGGGCGTGGGACCACATGGGCTACCCGACCCGGATGACCGGCAACGAGCACGCCATGCGGGTGGCCCGGATGGTGCTGCGGGCGCCGCACCGGCACCGCGAGACGATCGTCCAGGGCTGGCGGCTGACCATGCCGTTCCTGCTGCTCGGCGAGCTGCCCACGACCTCGCAGGCGCAGCGGATCCGGGCCCATGTGCTGGCCGAGCGGTACGACGAGCTGGCGCGGTGCCGGTCGCTGCGGGAGCTGGCCGGGCTGCCGAGCGTGCCCTGGCGGAAAGAAGTCTGACCGTGTCTACGCCGCGCGTTCCGCGCGGGGCGGGTTCGCCCACGAGGCCGGTGCCTTCCCTTGGCAGTTGTCGATCGATGAACAGACTCGATCGACAACTGCCCGCGGTCCAGGCACCGGCGGCGAACCCGCATTCCGCTTGACCTGGAGTGCGCTCCAGCTAGTTGGATCGGCTCCATGGCGAACATGGGCATCGGGACCTGGGCGATGGGCGGGCCGTTCTTCGACGGCACGCAGGCGGTCGGCTGGGGGCCGACGGACGACGAGGAGTCGGCGCGGGCGCTGCGGCGCGCCGTCGAGCTGGGGGTGAACCTGTTCGACACCGCCGACGTGTACGGCACCGGGCACGCGGAGGAGCTGCTCGGGCGGGTCTTCGCCGGCCGGCGGGACGAGATCCGGATCGCCACGAAGTGGGGGAACACCTTCGATTCCGCGACGCGGCAGATGACCGGCGGCGACGGCAGCGTGGCGTACATGCGCCGGGCGCTGACCGACTCGCTGCGGCGCCTGGGCACCGACCACGTGGACATCTACCAGCTGCACCTGGGTGACCTGCCGTTCGACCAGGCCGCCGAGCTGCGTGGGGCCCTCGACGACCTGGTCCTTGAGGGGCTGATCAGGGCGTACGGGTGGAGCACGGACGACCCCGAACGCGCCAAGGTGTTCGGTTCGTACGTGCAGGCGGAGATGAACGTGCTGCACGACCGGCCGGACATGTATCCGGTGCTGGAGGAGCACGACCTGACGATGCTGTGCCGCGGCCCGCTGGCGATGGGGCTGCTGACCGGCCGCGACTGGGCCACGGCGGCGCTGCCCGACGACGACGTGCGGAACAAGGTGCCGGGCTGGATGCAGTTCTTCCGTGACGGCAAGCCGACACCGGAGTTCGCCAAGCGGGTGGAAGCCGTCCGCGAGGTGTTGACCTCGGGCGGTCGGACGCTGACGCAGGGCGCGCTGGCGTGGATCTGGGCGCGGTGCGACCGGGCCGTGCCGATCCCGGGCTGCCGCACGGTCGCCCAGGTCGAGGAGAACGTCGGCGCACTGGAGTTCGGGCCGCTGAAGCCGGACGAGATGGCCGAGGTGCAGCGCCTGCTGAGCTGACGTTCTGTACTTGCTGGTCCATTTTTCGCCGCCTACGTTCGATGGCATGCGAACAATTCACATCGACCGGCACGGCGGTCCCGAGGTCATGGCCTGGACCGAACTCCCCGACCCCACACCCGGCGCCGGACAGGCCGTGGTCGCGCCGACCGCCATCGGCGTGAACTACATGGACATCGGCGCCCGGGAAACCGGTATGGGCGGTTGGGGTGCGCCGGTGACGCTGGGCGTGGAGGGCGCGGGCCGCGTGGTCGCCGTCGGGGACGGGGTGGACGACCTCGCCGTGGGCGACCGCGTGGCCTGGTACTACGTGCCGGGTAGCTACGCGGAGCTGGTCCTCGCGCCGGCGGGGTCGCTGGTCAAGGTGCCCGACGACATCGACGACGAGACCGCGGCGGCGGTGATGATGCAGGGCCTGACCGCGAACCACTTCACCACGGAGACGTACGCGATCAAGCCCGGCGACACCGCCGTCGTGCACGCCGCGGCCGGCGGGGTCGGGCTGATGCTGACCCAGATGATCAAGGCCCGCGGCGGCACCTCGATCGGCCTGGTGTCACGGCCGGATAAGGTCGCCGCGGCAACGGCCGACCACGTGCTGGTGTCCAGCGGCGGCGGCTTCGAGGACAAGATCCGCGAGCTGACCGGCGGCGAGGGCGCGCACGTGGTCTACGACGGCGGCGGCGCGCCGACGTTCCGCTCGTCGCAGCTGTCGCTGCGCCGGCACGGCGTGCACGTCTACTACGGACCGTTCATGGGCGTTCCCACGCTGACGCCGATGGACCTGCCCAACAGCATCCTGCTGTCGTACGCCGTCGTCGCCGACCACGTGCCGACGCGCGAGGCGCTGATCCGCCGCACCGGCGAGGTGTTCGACATGGTCCGCAAGGGACAGATCACCGTGCGCATCGGCGGCCGCTACGCCCTCAGGGACGCCGCCAAGGCGCACGCCGACCTCGAATCCCGTGCCACCACGGGAAAGCTGTTGCTGGTGCCTCAGGACAGGTAACCCGCCACCGCGTCGGCGATGCTGCCCAGCGCATCGAGCCGCGCGTACTCCGCGGCCAGGCGCTTGGCGTTGCCCCGATAGGTCGGATCGGTCAGCACGATCCGCACCGCCTTCTCGATGTCGTCCTCCGACGGCTTGTCCGTGGCCAGGTACAGCGCCGCCCCCGTCGCGGCGGCCCGGGTGTTGCTCTCCAGCTGTTCGGCCGAACGACCGGTCAGCACCAGCGGCTTCGCGTTCCGCAACGCCTGCTGGACGGTGTCGAAGGCGCCGTCGCTGATCACCACCTCGTCCGCGATGTGCTTGGACGGCAACGTGCCGATGAAGCGCACGTGCGAAGGCGTGTCGCTGCGCCGGTAGCTCAGCTCCTCGACGGACAGCTGCAGGAACCGGTCCGCCGCGAGGACCGGGGCGTCCAGCACGAACGGCAGCGGATCATGCGTGACGCCGACGGACCGCATGGCCTCGACGAACTCCGCCTGCACGCCGCCGAGCGCGTCCCGCACGTACTCGTAGGCGCGGCGGTTGCGCTCGCGGCCGGCGGCCGTGCGGTCCGGCGGCAGGCCGAGACCGGCCGGCGCGGTGTCGATGCTGCTCAGCGAGTACGGCTCCGTGCCGACCAGGATCAGCGCCGCCGGCTTCGGGCCGGGCGCGCCGTAGCTGAGCGGCAACGTGCCCTGGAACGCCACGTCGCCGACCACGACCGTCGGCTTGTCCGACTCCGCCAGCAGCCGGCACAGCCGGCGGTGCTGGTCGACCAGCGCCCGGCCCGTCGGCGGCTCGAGGCCGGTGATCAACTCCACTTCGTGGCCGCGGTCCGTCAGCGCGCCGGCGATCGTGCGCATCGCGCGCCGGTGCGAGGTGGTGGCCGTGACGACGACCCTGCCCATGGCTGTGTCCTCCCGAGATCTCCGCCTACGGTAAGTAGACGTGCGTTCACCGGGAGAGGATCAAGGGGCGGACGAACGGGCACGCAGAACGACCCGCGTGCCCACGACCGTGGTCACCGCCGCGAGCCGCGCCGAGGCCGCGCTCGGCCGGGCGGTCGGCTACGCCTCTTCGTCGTCCGCGAACGGATCCGGCTCGACCGCCGGGTCCCAGGACAGGCCGGGCACGCCCCAGCCGTTGCGCTTGACCATCTTCTTGGCCGCCCGGGCATTGCGGCCGACCAGTCGGTCCAGGTAGAGCAGGCCGTCGAGGTGGTCGGTCTCGTGCTGCAGGCAGCGGGCGAAGAAGCCGGTGCCCTCGACCTCGACCGGCTCGCCGCTGTCGTCGAAGCCGGTCACCTTGGCCCAGGTCGCTCGCCCGGTCGGGTAGGTCTCGCCCGGCACCGACAGGCAGCCCTCGAAGTCGTCGTCCGGGTCGGGCATGCCCTCCGGCCGCTCCGAGGTGGTCAGCGTCGGGTTGACCACGACGCCCTTGTGTCGCACGCCCTCGTCGTCCGGGCAGTCGTAGACGAATACCCGCAGGTCGACGCCGATCTGGTTGGCCGCGAGACCGACGCCGTTGGCCGCGGCCATCGTCTCGTACATGTCAGCGACCAGGGTGCGCAGCTCGTCGTCGAAGTCCGTGACCGGGCGCGTAGGGGTGCTCAGCACCGGGTCGCCCACCACGCGGATCGGGTGAATCGCCATGCGCCGACCCTAGGGGCCGGTTCGGCAAGATCAATGTCAGGGGTGGTCGGTAAGGTTCACCGGATCGTGACGCGCCGGGGTCGGGCACGGCCCGGAGCAAGATCACGTGATTGAATGGTCGCGGGGAATCACACGGGTGTGATTCCTGCGACCGCAGGGATCCGCGACCGTGAGGGGCGAGGAGCCAGATGGACGCCGTTAAGGCCATCACGCAGGTGGACGAGCCTGCCGACGGCCTGACCCGACGCGAGCACGCCATCCTGGCGTTCGAACGTCAGTGGTGGAAGTACGCCGGGGCCAAGGAGCAGGCCATCAGGGAGCTGTTCGACATGTCCTCGACCCGGTACTACCAGGTGCTCAACGGCCTGATCGAGAAGCAGGAAGCCATGGCGGCCGACCCGATGCTGATCAAGCGGCTGCGTCGGCTGCGCGCCGGCAGGCAGCGCGCCCGCGCCGCGCGCCGACTGGGGTTCGAGCCGCGATGACCACGCCGGAGTCCACCGGCGGCCCGGCCCGCCCCGCCCGCATCGCCGGCATCGTCCTGCTCGTCGTCGCCGCCATCGCCCTGGTGATGGGCATCATCAGCCTGCTGCCGCTCGGCGGCGGGGGCAACGAGGCCGGCGGCTCCACCAGCAACACGCCGCCCCCGGCCACCACCACGTCGTCGTCCGCGCCGGCCAAGCCCACGACCACCACGCAGGCGCCGCCGCCCACCACGACCACGGCCAAGCCGCCGGCCAGCACGACCACCAACCCGCCGGCCCAGCCGCCGCCCGCGAACAACCCGCAGTCGGTGCCGGTGCGCGTGTACAACAACGGCACCATCAAGGGCATGGCGCAGCAGGCCGCCTCCGACTTCACCAGCGCGGGCTTCAACGTCACCCAGGTCGGCAACTACTCGCAGGGCATCATCGCGACGACCACGGTGTACTTCCGGCCCGGCACCGACGAGGAAGCCGCCGCCAACGCGCTCGGCCAGGCCTTCCACATGCGGGTGATGCCCCGCTTCGACGGCATCCAGGCCGCCGACCCGGGTGTCATCGTGATCGTCACCGACGACTACAACCCGCCCAAGAAGGGCTGATCGGACGTTGGGAAGGGCCTGAGCTGCGTGAAAGGACCATTCCTCGCATCCAACGCGTGGAATGGTCCTTTCCGAGCGGTCAGAGCTTGCGGGAGTCGGCGTAGGCGGCTAGGGCGGCCAGCTGCGCCGGGTCCAGGGAGGGGCGGACGGCGGTGCGGGCCTTGGCCAGGTGCGCGGCGGTGACCTCGGCCGCCGCCAGGGACTCCCGCATGGCGGTCAGAGCCGCCTCCCGGACCAACCCCGCGCAGTCGGCGGCGGAATAGCCGTCGAGCTCCTCGGCCAGCGCGGCGAGGTCGACGTCCGCGCCGAGCGGCATGTTCTTCGACGACGACCGCAGGATCTCGGTCCGAGCCGCCGCGTCCGGCGGCGGCACGTAGATCACCCGCTCCAGCCGGCCCGGCCGCAGCAGCGCGGGGTCGAGCAGCTCCGGCCGGTTGGTCGCGCCGACCACGATCACGTCCCGCAGCGGCTCGACGCCGTCCAGCTCGGTCAGCAGGGCGGCCACCACCCGGTCGGCGACGCCGGAGTCGGAGGACTGGCCCCGGCGCGGCGCGAGGGCGTCGACCTCGTCCAGGAAGACCAGGGTCGGCGCGGCTTCCGCGGCCCGGCGGAACAGCTCCCGCACGGCCCGTTCGGACTCGCCGACGAACTTGTCCATCAGCTCCGCGCCCTTGACCGACAGCACGTTCAGTCGCCCGCTGCCGGCCAGGGCCCGCACCAGGAACGTCTTGCCGCAGCCGGGTGGCCCGTACATCAGCACCCCGCGCGGCGGCTGAACCCCCAGGCGGGCAAAGGAATCCGGGTACTGCAGCGGCCACAGCACGGCCTCGGTGAGCGCCTGCTTGACCTCGCTCATGTCGCCGACGTCGTCCAGGGTGAGGCCACCGGTCCGCAGAGTGTCCGAAGTGGACATAGAGATCGGGCGGACGGTCTCCAGCGCCCCGAGCAGGTCCTGCTGGCTCACCTGCAGCACGCCGCCCTGGTGCCGCATAGCCGCCCGCAGCGCGGCTTCCCGACGCAGCGCGGCCAGGTCGGCGGCGACGAAACCGGGGGTGCGGTCGGCAACCTCGCCGAGGTCCACATCGGACTCCAGCGGTACCTCGCGCAGTAGCACCCGCAGCAGCTCGACGCGAACTTTGCCGTCCGGCAACGGCAGCGACAGCGTGCGGTCGACCAGCTCCGGCGCGCGCAGCCGCGGGTCGATCGCCTCCGGGTGTGCGCTGGTCACGGCCAGCGCCAGGCCCTCGGTGCGGACGGCCGCGCGCAGCGTGTCCAGCACAATCGTCGCGACCGGCGGGGGAGTCGCCGCCGGCAGCAGGGCGTCGATGTCGGAGATCAGCAGCACGGATGGCTTGGTGGCCTTGGCAATCGCCGCCGACAGCTGCTTGGCGGCGGCGTTCGCTTCCAACGCGGCGATGCTCGGCGCGGACAGCTCGACCACCGAGGCCCCGGTGCTGTGGGCGACCGCGCGCACCAGAGTCGCCTTGCCGACGCCTTCCGGGCCGCTCACCAGCACACCCAGCTGCGCCGACGCGCCGAGCTGGGCCAGCAGCTCCGGCCGGTGGAAGGCCAGGTTCAGCCACTCACCGAACAGCTTCGCGGAGTCCTGCTGCCCCACCAGGTCCGCGACCGGCACGGGCGCGACCTCGGGCGCCTCCACCGGCACCACGACCGGTTCCGGCTCGGGCTCCGGTTCGGCGACTACCTCAGCGCCGCGCCAGGTCAGCACGCTGCTCGGGCCGATGGTCACCGGCCCCGGCGGCTGTGTCGCCGTCACGGTGATCAACTCGTTCGTCCACGTGGTGCCGATCGCCAGCGCCAGCTGCCGGCGCGCCTGCGAGACGTCCGAGCCGGGCGGCGGGGCGAGGTCCTGCGGCAGCAGTGACACGGCGTCGCCCGTGGTCAGGACCTTGCCGGTCAGGGCCAGCCGCAGCGTGTCCGGGTGCACGGATGCCGACGCCAGCCGTGAACCGGACACCACGATCGACCGCGCCGCCGACACCTCGACCGGCGCCACCGCGATCTCCGAGCCCTCGACGATGCCCAGATTGGACAGTGTGACGTCGTCCACGTAGACGATGCCGTGCGGGCTCTCGCCGTCGTGCGCCGCGGCCAGGGCGGCGCTGACCCGGGCGCCGGTCAGCTTCACCGCGTCCCACTGGCGAAGGCCGAGCGCGTCGAGCACTTCTGGGTGCAGCCGGACGACACCTCGCCGGGTGTCCAACGCGGACGGCGACAACCGGGCGGTCAGCGAGATCACGCGGCCAGCTTAGCCACGCGGCCGTGACTCAACGGCGTTCTTGACGGCGCAGCCCCAGTTGACGCCAACCCCGGCGGCGGCCGTCGCCGTTGGTGGACGGTTCGCTGCGCCGGGGCAGCCGCACCTGGCTGATCCGGCTGGCCGCGCCGGCCACCCGGCGGCGCAGCGGCGGCCGCAGCCCGAACCGGCGGGCGGCGCTGCCGGCGCGGCGGATCGCCCGCCGCTCCCGCGACGGCACCGACCACGCCTCGGGGTGCCGGGCCAGCCAGTAGTAGCGGTAGATCGAGTACGGGATGTGCGCCAGGTAGATCAGCATCGCGGCGACCAGCGCCCACAGCGGGTACAGCAGCACGGTCGCGGCCACCAGCACCACGCCGACCAGCAGCGGCGCCACCAACCGCGGCGGCACCTTGATCGTCTTCAGCGACAGCGTCGGGACCCGGCTGATCATCAGAGCCGCGACGATGACCGTCCACACCGCGACCACGATCGGCGAGGTCCACCAGCCGCTGCCGGCCGCCAGCCACAGCACGATCGGCAGCAGCGCCAGCAGCGCGCCCGGCGGTGCCGGCACGCCGACGAAGAACTCCTTGGTGAACGGCGGCTTCTCGGTGTCGTCGAGCAGCGTGTTGAACCGGGCCAGGCGCAGCACCATGCACGCCGCGAAGATCAGCGAGACGATCCACAGGCCGTTGTCGGAACCGTGGGCCCAGATGTACAGCATCAGCGCCGGCGAGACGCCGAACGAGATGGCGTCGGCCAGCGAGTCCAGCTCGGCGCCCATCTTGCTGGTGGCGTCCAGCAGCCGGGCGATCCGGCCGTCCAGGCTGTCCAGGATCGCGGCCGCGCCGATCGCGCCGATCGCCACCGCGTAGTTGTTGGTGAGGGCGAACTGCACGCCGGACAGGCCCGCGCACATCGCCAGCACCGTGATGGCGTTGGGCAGCAGCCGCACACCCGGACCCGAGGGCATCTGGTCAGCCCCCGAGTTCGGCGAGCACGGTCTCGCCGCCGATGGTCCGCTGCCCCGGCTCGACCAGCACCCGGCTGCCCAGCGGCACGTAGAGGTCGACGCGGGAGCCGAACCGGATCAGGCCGTAGGTGCGGCCGGCCACGGCCTGCTCGCCCTGGTTGACCTCGCACACGATGCGGCGCGCGACCAGGCCGGCGATCTGCACGACCACCAGGTCGTGGCCGTCCTCGGTGCGGATGGCCAGCGAGTTGCGCTCGTTGTCCTCGGACGCCTTGTCCAGGTCGGCGGACAGGAACTTGCCCGGCCGGTAGTGCACGGCGGTGATCTCACCGGTCGCCGGCAGCCGCTGCACGTGCACGTCGAAGATGTTGAGGAACGTGCTGATCCGCAGCATCCGCCCGAACGGCAGGCCCAGCTCGGCCGGCGGCACCGCCTCGGTGACGTCCGCGACCGTGCCGTCGGCGGCGGCGACCGCGATGTTCGGGCGGGTCGGCGTCACCCGGGCCGGCTCCCGGAAGAACCAGGCGCACCAGGCCGTGGCCAGGAAGCCCAGGAAGCCCAGCCGGCGGTTGAGCAGCCGCAGCACGAGCGCCCCGACGGCGAAGCCGGCCACGATCGGCCGGCCGCCCGGGTGCATCGGCGGCACGGTCTTGCGGGCCAGGTCCAGGAAGTGGCTGACGGAGAACCCGGCGGGTTCGGGCGAGTTGGCGTTCATCGCGGCACACGATAGGGCACCCGGCACGGGCCCCGGCGTGGGCTACCGGCCGCGACCGGCGTTGCGGAACAGGCTCAGCACCGCCAGCAGCAGCACGGCGCCGACCAGCGCGATGCCGAAGCTGGTGAAGTTGAAGCCGAAGTCCTGCGGATGCCCGGTGGCCAGCTGGAACAGGAAGCCGCCCAGGAACGCGCCGGCGATGCCGACCAGGATGCTGACGATGCAGCCCTGCGGTCGCCGGTCCCGGCCGCCGACGACGAGGTTGGCGGCCCAGCCCACGATCGCGCCCAGCACGATCCATCCGATGAGTCCCACGACACGACTCTACGCATCGAGTCCGACAACCGTGACGGCCTCGCCCGCCGCCACCTCGCTGACCCCCTCCGGCACGACGACCAGGCAGTTCGCCACCGCCAGCGCGCTCAGCAGGTGCGAGCCGGGACCGCCGACCAGCTCGACCGTGCCGGCGGCCGGGTCGAGCAGGCCGCGCCGGAACTGCCGGCGGCCGGACGGCGAGCGCAGCGCCTCCGTGATCACCGCGCTCCGGGTCGGCCGCTGGATCACCGCGTGCCCCATCGCCGAGCGCAGGGCCGGCCGCAGGAACACCTCGAACGACACCTGTGCGCTGACCGGGTTGCCCGGCAGCGTGACCACCGGCACGCCCCGGTACTTGCCGGCGCCTTGCGGCATGCCCGGCTGCATCGCCACCTTGCGGAACTCCACGCCGTTGCCGGTGAACGCGTCCTTCACCACTTCATAGGCGCCGGCGCTGACCCCACCCGATGTGACGATCAGGTCGGCCGATTCCAGCCGGTCCTCCAGCGCCCGGTGAAACGCCTCGACATCGTCCGGCACGAAGCTGAGCACCTCGGCCAGCGCACCCGCGGACCGGATGGCCGCCGCCAGCATCACGCCGTTGGACTCGTAGATCTGCCCGGGCAGCAACGGATTCCCCGGCGCGACGAGCTCGGACCCGGTCGACAGCACCAGAACCCGCGGCCGCCGCCGCACCGGGAGCTCGCCCGCGCCGACCGCGGCGGCCAGACCCAGCTGCGCCGGCCCGAGTTCCGCGCCCGCGCGCAGCACGACGTCGCCGACCCGGACGTCCTCGCCGGCCCGGCGGATGTGCGCGCCCGGCTCGACCTCGCCGTGCACCAGCACCCGCTCGACGCCGCCGTCGGTGAGCTCGACCTGGACGACGGCGTCCGCGCCGGGCGGAACCGGGGCGCCGGTCATGATCCGCTGCGCCGTTCCGGGCGCCAGGTCGGTCAGTTCCGTTTTTCCGGCGGGGATGTCGTCGGTTACGGGGAGTTCGACGGGGGCGTCCCTGATGTCTCGCGCCCGAACGGCGTAACCGTCCATCGCCGAATTGTCGAACGGCGGCAGGGCAACCGGGGAGCGGAGGTCCTCGGCGATGGCCAAACCGAGGCAGTCCGCGACGGGAATGCGTTCGACCGGCGTATTGCCGACCAGCCCCAACACAGTCGAAAGGTGCTCGTCGACGCTCGCCAACCGGGTAGCTGAAGTGGACACGGACCCCATCCTCCCGCATGCCCGCCGCTGTCGGCGGTACCGCCGTTCGAGTCATCAGAAATTGCTGTGCGGCAACGAACCTGTCGCAACAAGAGCACCCAACAAGCAGATGGCGTGACGCCCTGTGGCCGCTAACGTTGACGTGAGATCCATTCGGCGCCCACAGCGCCGCGCGCCACATCTCAAGGAGGACGCCGTGGCAGTCGGCACGGTCAAGTGGTTCAACTCGGAAAAGGGCTACGGCTTCATCGCTCAGGACAGTGGTCAGGACGTGTTCGTCCACTACTCGGCGATTCAGATGGACGGATTCAGGGCACTGGCCGAGGGCGACCGGGTTGAGTTCGAGGTCCAGGCCGGCCGCGATGGCCGCAGCCAGGCCGCGGACGTCCGCAAGGTCTGAACGAGTCACCAGTGACGGCGGCGGCCCGCGCGGCCGCCGCCGTTTTCCCACCAACCGGCCGCGAGGCAAAACTCGCGGACGTTAGGCTGACCTCGTGTCGGACGACTTGACCGGGAAGCGCCTGGGCCACTACCGCATCGACGCGGTGCTCGGCCGCGGCGGCATGAGCGTCATGTACCGGGCGACGGACATGAGGCTGGGCCGCAAGGTCGCGCTGAAGGTCATCTCCGAACACCTGACCGAGGACCCGGAGTTCCGGGAGCGCTTCGTCGACGAGGCGCGCAACACCGCGGCCATCGACCACTCCAATGTCGTGCCGCTGTACGACTTCGGTGAGCTGGACGGCCTGCTCTACATCGCCATGCGGCTGGTGGACGGGTCCGACCTGGCCAGCCTGATCAAGGACGGCCCGCTGCCGCCCTCGCGCGCCCTGATCCTGGTCAGCCAGGCCGGCGAGGCGCTGGACATGCTGGCCGGGCGCGGCCTCGTGCACCTGGACGTCAAGCCGGCCAACATGCTCGTGACGAGCCGCGAGTCCGCGGGCGAGCACGTCTACCTCGCCGACTTCGGCCTGACCCGGCGCGGCGCCACCGGCCACCGCACCCGCGGCGGCGACTTCCTCGGCTCGCCCACGTACGCGGCGCCCGAGCACCTGCGCGGCGAGCCCGTCGACGGCCGTACCGACCTGTACTCCCTGGCCTGTGTGCTGTTCGCGTGCCTCACCGGCCGCCCGCCCTATCAGGGCAGCGTGTCCGAGGTGATCCAGGGCCACCTGGGCAGCCAGCCGCCGTCGGTGACCAAGCTGGTGAACCTGCCGGCCGGCATCGACGACGTGATCCGCAAGGGCATGGCCAAGGATCCCAAGCAGCGCTACGCCAACTGCCGCGAGCTGGTCGCCGCCGCCCGCTCGGCGCTGGTCACCGTCGCGCAGCCGGGCGTGCCCGCGCCGACGCCCGTGACGCAGCAACCGACCGTGCGGACCGAGCCCGCCAGCGGGCCGGTTCCCGTGCAGGCCGCCGCCCAGACCGCCCAGGGACCGTCGTCGCAGCCGTTCCCCAGCCAGCCGCAGCCGCGGCCGTACCAGCAGCCGGCGCAGCCGCAGTACGGCTATCCCCAGGCCGGCGACCAGCCGGTCCGGCTGCGCCCGCCGACGCCGATCAACAACACCGCCTTCCGCGAGGACGGCGGCGCCGCCCGCTGGGCCGTGCCCGTCCTGGCCGGCACCGCGTTGCTCGTCATTCTCGTCGTGTTCATCGTGTGGCTGACCGCCTGAGTGCCGCTTGCTTGCACTCGGCCGCCCCGAGTGCTAAACACGAACTAGCACTCGGGCACTACGAGTGCCAACACGTTAGGTCGGGACGGTGAGGCCGTCCGGGAGATCCCGGAGGGTCGTCCGTCGCGGGCACCGAGCCTGGCCGAGCACCGTGTCATCCATAATCCGGAGGACCACACCGCAATGGCCAAGATGATCGCGTTCGACGAGGACGCCCGCCGCGGTCTCGAGCGCGGGATGAACACCCTCGCAGACGCCGTCAAGGTGACGCTCGGCCCCAAGGGTCGCAACGTCGTGCTGGAGAAGAAGTGGGGCGCCCCCACCATCACCAACGATGGTGTCTCCATCGCCAAGGAGATCGAGCTCGAGGACCCGTGGGAGAAGATCGGGGCCGAGCTCGTCAAGGAGGTCGCCAAGAAGACCGACGACGTCGCTGGTGACGGCACCACCACCGCCACCGTGCTGGCCCAGGCGCTGGTGCGCGAGGGCCTGCGCAACGTCGCGGCCGGCGCGAACCCGCTGGGCCTCAAGCGGGGCATCGAGAAGGCCGTCGAGGCGGTTGCCGAGCAGCTGCTGAAGACCGCCAAGGAGATCGAGACGAAGGAGCAGATCGCTGCCACCGCGTCCATCTCCGCCGCCGACTCCACCATCGGCGAGCTGATCGCCGAGGCGATGGACAAGGTCGGCAAGGAAGGTGTCATCACCGTCGAGGAGAGCAACACCCTCGGGCTCGAACTGGAGCTCACCGAGGGCATGCGCTTCGACAAGGGCTACATCTCCGGTTACTTCGTGACCGACGCCGAGCGCCAGGAAGCGGTCCTCGAGGACCCGTACATCCTGCTGTTCGGCTCCAAGATCAGCTCCGTCAAGGACCTGCTGCCGCTGCTGGAGAAGGTCATCCAGGCCGGCAAGCCGCTGCTGATCATCTCCGAGGACGTCGAGGGCGAGGCCCTGGCGACCCTGGTGGTCAACAAGATCCGCGGCACCTTCAAGTCCGTCGCCGTCAAGGCCCCGGGCTTCGGCGACCGCCGCAAGGCCATCCTCCAGGACATCGCCACCCTGACCGGTGGCCAGGTCATCTCCGAGGACGTGGGCCTGAAGCTGGAGAACGCCGACCTGACCCTGCTGGGCAAGGCGCGCAAGGTCGTGGTGACCAAGGACGAGACCACGATCGTCGAGGGCGCCGGCGACGCCGAGCAGATCCAGGGCCGCGTGAAGCAGATCCGCGCCGAGATCGAGAAGTCCGACTCGGACTACGACCGCGAGAAGCTGCAGGAGCGCCTGGCCAAGCTGGCCGGCGGTGTCGCGGTGATCAAGGCCGGCGCCGCCACCGAGGTGGAGCTCAAGGAGCGCAAGCACCGCATCGAGGACGCGGTGCGCAACGCCAAGGCCGCCGTCGAGGAGGGCATCGTCGCCGGTGGTGGCGTGGCCCTGCTGCAGGCCGCCGAGACCGCGTTCGCCGGCCTCACCCTGTCGGGTGACGAGGCCACCGGTGCGAACATCGTCAAGGTCGCCGTCGAGGCGCCCCTGAAGCAGATCGCCGTCAACGCCGGCCTCGAGGGCGGCGTCGTGGTGGAGAAGGTCAAGGGCCTCAAGGCCGGCGAGGGCCTCGACGCCGCGACCGGCGAGTACAAGGACCTGGTGGCCGCGGGCATCATCGACCCGGCCAAGGTCACCCGCTCGGCGCTGCAGAACGCCGCGTCGATCGCCGCGCTGTTCCTCACCACCGAGGCCGTCGTCGCCGACAAGCCGGAGAAGAACCCGGCCCCGGCCGGCGCCCCGGACGCCGGCGGCATGGACTTCTGATCTAGAGGTTCTGCGCTACAGGCAAGGCAGAAAGCCCGGCTCCGCACCCGCGGAGCCGGGCTTTTGCTTACCCCGACCCCCGCGAGTCCCGCTCAGCGTCACACCGAATGTATGAATCGGTTTCACGGATTCGGTGTGACTGTGGGCGGGACTCGCCGGGGTTAGTTGCTGGCGCCGAGGCAGATGAAGGGGCGCCGCAGGGGGTCGGCGGCGGTGGCGTCGGCCAGGGCCACCGCGGGGCGGGCGCCCTCGGCGACCCGCCGGTGATAGAAGGCCATGCTGTCGGCGGCGGTGTGGTCGCCGACCCGGGACACCGCGGCGGTGACAGTGCGGACGCCGGTCGCCAACAACGCGCCGGCGAAACCGAGGGCCTCGTCGCCGGGGCGGATGCGGGAGAGGGCCAGCTCGCAGGCGGCGAGGACGACCTGCTCGGGCGGCCGCTGCAGGCGGGCGGTCTCGTGGGCGAAGAGGCCGCCGTCGACAAGATCCAGCCGCGAGAAGAGGGCGTTGCCGGGCTCGTGCATGCCATGGGCGGCGATGTGGGCGAGCTGGGCGCCGTCCAGGGCCTCCAGCACGGCCTCGACGGTGGCACGGGGGCCGTCGAGGACCTGGGCGCTGGGCAGGTAGCGGGTGAGCTGGGCGACCTCACCGACGGCCGCGGGCAGGTCGGGCCCGCCGACCAGGACGCTGCGACCGGTGCCGGGAAGCTGCTGGTCGGCGGAGGCGGCGAGCCAAGCCGTGGCGGAAGGGGCGACGACGACGGGCCGCCCGCGCAGGGACGGCAGAGCGCCCCAGGCGATGGGATAGAGGGGACCGGTGGGCACGACGACGAGCTCCCGGTCGCCGACGATGCCGGCGAGAGGCCGCAGCAGTTGGTCGTCGAGGAACTGCGCACGGCGGCGGGCGGAGGCGGAGACGACCTCGACCAGGGCCGCAGGCAGGTGGTCGGGGGCCAGGGCGTCGAGGTCGGCGTGCAGCATCTTGGCGTTCTGCCGGGCGTCGGTGACGCTGCCGAGGCGCACGAGCCGCGGCCGCCCGTCGACGATGACGACGGCGACCAGCGCATCGTCCACGGCGGCGAAGCTGATCATCGCCCGGTCCTCGAGCCGCTTGCCGACCTCGGCGAGGTCGGCGACGGGGCGAGGCCGACCCCACACCGTCGTCTGCCAGCCGAGCCGGGTGACCTCCTGCTGCAAGGCGGCGTGCCGGGCGGCCATCTCCCGCACCCGCCGGCCCTCGGCCTTGGCCAGCTGCATGGACCGCGTCAGGTTTCGGATCTCGCTGACCCGGTCGGCCAGCTCGGGATCGTCGATGGACGGCTGCGGCTCGTACCGGTACACCTGCGCCCGGGTCCGCTCCAGCCAGCCGAACAGCCGTCGCGCGACGGCAGCGGACCGGCCGCCGTCGAGCACGAGGCGCACGGCCAGCACCCCGAGCTCCCGCCCGTGCACGGCGGTGCCGCACACCAGCTCCAGCCCGCCCATGCGATCACGGGTGCGGCCCAGCTCGGTGAACCCGACCCGGGCCTGGCTGAACGCGGTACGGCGATCGCCCATGGCCACGGCGACCTCGGCGCGGGCCAGCCGCCGCAGCATCCGGTGGTCGATGGACGTGAACCGGCGCGGCGCGGGCACCTCGGCCAGCAGCCGGGCGGCGTCGGCGGCTTCGCCGCGCCGCAGCTGGAGGCGCACGGCGAGCAGCTTGGCGACGGCGGACTCGTCGGCCTGAGCGACCTCGCCGAGCCCCTCGGACAGCTCCAAGGCCTTCCGCACCAACGCCTTCGACGGCTTGCGAGGACCGCTCAGCGCGGCCGCGGCGGCGGCGTGCAGCCCGGTCAGCGAGGCCAGCCAGGCCATCGCGGGCCGCTCCTGCCGCAGGTAACGCCGCCGCGCGAGGTCGGCGAACGCCCGAGCGGTGGCGTAGTCGCCCTCCATCACGGCCGCGGCGGCACGCAGCGTCTCCGCCTCTGCCAGGTCGCGGTTGCCGCCCTGCTCACGCAGGCTGCCGAACGCCTCGTCCAGGGCGTTGGCGGCCTCCTCGGACAGCCCGGCGTAGAGCAGCACCTGCGCGCGGTCGGTACGCACCTTCGGCACGGCCGTCGGCGCGACGCGGGACATCAGCCGCTCGGCCTCCTCGTAGTAGCGCAGCGCCGTCGGGGCATCGCCCATCCGGTAGTGCATCTCGCCGAGGTTGTTGGTGGTGATCGCCAGCGTCAGCGGGGAGTGGTAGGTGTGGCCGAGCCACAGGCAGCGGCGCAGGTCGTCGCCGGCCGAGTGCGGGTTGCCCATGGCGCTGTTCACCAGCGCACGGGCGGTCAGCGCGCTGATCAGGCCGTTCTCGACGGGGGCGCCGGAGGCCAGCGCCTTGTCGGTCGCGACCACGGCCTTGTCCAGCACGTCGAGCGCCTCGGGCAGCCGGCCGGCCCGCCAGAGCAGGTTGCCGCGCTGGCGCTCGATCAGACCCTCCAGCGTCATCCGCTGGGTGCCGGCCGGCATCGACGACACCAGCTTGCCGGCCTGCACCAGCGACGGCATGCCCTCACGCAGCCCGTACGCCTCGGCGTCGGTGTGCGCGAGAGAGGTGAGCACCCGCACCCGCAGCCGCTGCTGCTCCTGGTCGTCGGCCGGCAGCCGGTCGAGCAGCCTCAGCGCCCGGCGGTGCAGCCGGGACGCCTCCGCGTACTGCTGGGACAGCGCGGTCTTGTGCGCGCCGGCGTGCAGCTTCGCCACCCGGTCCAGCACGGCCGCGACGGCGCGTGGGCGCGCGGCAGCGGCAGTGGACGACGGAGGCACTCGTACATACCAGCACACCCCGCCGAAGGTGTGGTGTCCACCGTCCGGGGAAAGATCGAGTGGCTACAGCATGAGCGTCGGCGTCACGATCGTCCGCGGCCGCGAACCGGTCCCGTTGGCCATGTGCACCACGAGCTGCGTAGTGCCCTTGGGCACGTCGTCGACCGCGAACCGGCCGCCCTCGTCGGCCTCCGCGGTGGTCGACGAGTGCCCGGCGACGCGGACCTCGACGGTGTGCGGGCCTCCGGGTACCAGCCAGCCGTCGAACCGGTACCCGGCACCGGCCGGAGCGAAGCTGACCATGATGGTCAGGTCTTCCACGGTGAAGGTCACGGTGTTCGGGCCGGCGCCCCGGACGCCGGCCAGCTCCTCGGCGCGCTCCCAGCGCGCGACCTCGACGTCGAGGTCCTCCAGCGCGATCGCGAACTGCACGCGCTCGACGAGGTCGGCCGGGACCGGGTCGACCTTGTCGAACAGCACGTCGAGCTCGGCGAGCAGGAGCAGGTCCTGCTCGGTGAGGTGGTCCATGTCCAAGCCGGCCTCGAACTCGTTCTCGCCGTCGGTGTGGCTCATTGCGGCCCCCCTTCCTTGTCGAGCAGCTCGCGCAGCGCGATCAGGCAGCGCCCCCGGGTCGGGCCGATGCTGCCGCGGGGCATCTCCAGCGCCTCCGCGACCGCGTCGTACTGCGCCCGTCCGGACAGCACGGTCAGCGTGAGCAGTTTCTGACAACGGTCGGTGAGCTGCTTGAACGCGGCCCACAGCCGGCGGTCCCGGTCGTCGCGCAGCGCGTGCTGCTCGGGACCGTCCACCTGGGCGGGAATGTCGACGAGGTCCTCGGCGGCGACCGGCGTCTCCCGGTCGAAGCCGGTGGTCTTGGCGCGCTGCGCCTCGCGGCGCGCCGTCACGATCAGCCACGCGGCCAGCGCCTTGGGCTGCTGGAGCCGGTCGAGGTGGCGCAGCAGCGCGAGCCAGACGGTCTGCACGACGTCCTCCGCGTGCACCTTGTCCAGGCCCTGGCTGCGGGTGACGTGCCAGACCAGCGGCGTGAGGTCGGCGACCAGCACGTCCAGCGCCTTGCGGTTGCCGGCTCTGGCCGCTACGAGACACGCCGCGTGGCGGTCGTGACCGGTCAGCCCCTCCCAAGGGTCGTGGCCGGTCAGCCCGTCCCACGTGTCAACGGCCATTCGATGCACCTCCGGGTCTGAGGTACGTCGGCGCGCCCCGGTTCCCCCACCACGGGGACGCACCCCGTGCCTGCATCCTGCCCTACCTGGTGTAGTCGTCCACAGCCAGTCGGGCCAATCGTGCTCGATGACGGCCACGCCCCCCGGCGTGTTTCCGTGTGCTGCCACCGCCGCCCCATTCACTCCAGCGGACCCCCGGACGGGCCCCGACGTGATTAAGAGCGGCGAACTCGGGCTCAGATACTCACGAATCGATAACGACGCGGATCGCGCCGGCGGCGCGGCCGCCACCGGCGCGACCGAATCTCACGGGCGGACGATCTCCGCGTGCGGGATGCCGCCGTTCGGGTGGGCGACGCCGCCGCCCGGCTTGGTGGTCTCGGCGTGCGGGATGCCCCCGTTGGGATGTGCGACGCCGCCCTCGACGTCGGCGAGCGCGACGGCGCCGGGGTGGTCCTCGGCGTGCGGGATGCCACCGTCGGTGGTGTCCCCGCCACCGTCCTGCGCCGCGGCGTGCAGCGCCTGCTCGACCTCGTCCAGCATCGCGGGGTCGAGAGTGGTCGCGTCCGGAGTGCTGGTCGACGTGGTGTCGTCCGTGGTGCTCATGAATCGGTCCCCTCTGTCGGTTCCCCGGTGACGGACCGCGCCTACTGCTTCCCCCGCGCGGCCGCGTCCTGTCGTGGAGCGAACACGGTGGCCGGCCCCTCCCGGTTCACCATGCGTGCTCATTGTGCCGCCGAGTCGCCTCGAACAGCGCAACGATTTAACAAGGGATCGCTCGAACGGACCAGATACACGCCAGCGCGTGATCAACAAGGCAAAGGGAATGCGCTCATCGGGCGCGCGAAAGGGCCGGAGGCGACTGTGGCGGCCCGGCGTCGGGTCTCCCCGTCCGACGCCGGCGTAGTCGCCTCCGGCCCGGACCCTTCACACCCCCGCTGACGTGAAGGGTCCACCGCGCTGCGGCGCCCGCCTCCCGACGGCCGAACCGATGCCCCCTCGACACCGGGCCGGCCGACACCCCGTGGGCCGGCGCCTCTCGCGCGTTTCTCGACCTGGCGGAACCGCCTCCCCAGACGGGTCCACCACCCCCGACCGGCGCCTGTGGGACGCCCGGTCCGCCGTTGTCGTCCCCCATGGCGTGGGTGAACGAGCCAGACACCAGGACAGGAGTGAGAGGTCGGCCGGGAGATACAAGGTCACGAAAATTTTCTCCCGGTTCTCGATCTTGCCTGATCGGCGGTGGTGATCACCGGCTCGTTGGCCCTATGGTCTAGACCATGTCGGACCTGCTGCTGGAAGTCATCGCGCTCGACGCCCGGGACGCGCACGCCGCCCAGGAGGGCGGGGCGGACCGGCTCGAGCTCGTCAGCGACATGGCCGCGGACGGGTTGACCCCCGCCGTGGCCACCGCGCGCCGCGTGCTCGCCGCCACCGACCTGCCCGTGCGCGCGATGCTGCGCGACGACGCCGGCTTCGCGCCGTGGTCGCTCGACCAGCTGCGGGCCGAGGCCGTGGCGCTGCGGGACGTCGGCATCACCGAGTTCGTGCTCGGCTGGCTCACCGACGCCGGCACCGTCGACGTCGCCACCTGCCAGGCCGTGATCGACGAGCTCGACGGCTGCAAGTTCACGTTTCACCGGGCCCTCGACAACGCCGCCGACCCGCTGACGTCGTGGAAGGACGTCGTCGCGCTCGGCGCCGACACCGTGCTCGCCGCCGGCAGCGGCAAGGGCGTCGCCGACGGGCTGCCGGTGCTGCGCAAGCTGGCCGCCATGCAGGAGACGGACGGCGTCGCCGTGATGGCCGGCGGCGGCCTGCGCGCCGAACACGTTCCGGGGCTGCGGGCCGACGGGGTGCGGAGGTTCCACGTCGGCAGCGCGGTGCGTCCCGGCGGCTGGGACTACCCGGTCGACGCCGCGGCGGTGGCGAAATGGGTGGAGTTGATTGGAAATTGCGACAGGCTGGTCTAGACCTGGGGTCTCGCCTAGCATCCGGGCGTGAGCGGATTCGAGACGTTGCTGCCCCGACCGTCGCGAGTGGACGCCACCGGCGGCCGGCTGCCGCTGGACGAGAACACCACACTGGACGGTGATCCGGCGGCGGTGACGTGGCTGCGCGAGGTGCTGGTGGCGGCGACGGGCCTGCCGCTGCGGCCGGCGGCAGATCCGACGATCCGGTTCCGCATCGTGCCGTGGCTGAACGGCCACCTGATCCGGGTGTTCCCGGACGGGGCGCTGGTGGAGGCGCAGGACGAGGAGGCCGCGTTCCACGCGGCGCAGTCGGTGCGGCAGCTGCTGGGCCCGGCGGCGTTCCGCAAGGCGCCGATCGGCGACCGGAACTGGTGGCTGCCGTGTGGGGTGGTGGAGGACCGGCCGCGCTTCGGCTGGCGGGGCGCTCTGCTCGACGTGGCAAGGCACTTCATGCCGAAGGACGGCCTGCTCCGGTTCGTCGACCTGCTGGCGGCGCACAAGCTGAACCGCCTGCACCTGCACCTGACCGACGACCAGGGCTGGCGGTTCGAGGTCAAGCGCTACCCGAGGCTGACGGAGATCGGCGGCTGGCGCGAGGGGTCGCGGGTCGGCGTCCGCACCGACGACGTGACGGACGGCCGCCCGCACGGCGGCTTCTACACGCAGGACGATCTCCGCGAGGTCGTGGCGTACGCGGCGCGGCGGCACGTCGTGGTGGTGCCGGAGATCGACATCCCGGGGCACAGCCAGTCGGCCATCGCCGCCTACCCTGAGCTGGGCAACCTCGACTACCCGCTGCCGGTATGGCCGCTGTGGGGCGTCAACGAGAACGTGCTCAACACCGAGGACTCCACTGTGGACTTCTACCGGCACGTGTTCGACGAGCTGGTGGACGTGTTCCCGTCGGAGATCATCTGCGTCGGCGGGGACGAGGTGCCGACGGTGCAGTGGACACCGGAACAGGCGCAGAGGCGAGGTCTCGAGACGGTCCCCGAGCTGCACGGCTGGTTCATCCGTCAGATCGCGGAACACCTTGGCACGCATGGACGTCGCGCGATGGGCTGGGACGAGATCGCCGAGGTCGGCCCGCTGCCCGGCGGCGCGGTCATCGCCTCCTGGCGGGGCGAGCGGGCCGGTGTGGCCGCCGCCCGCGCCGGCTTCGACGTGGTGATGTGCCCGGAACAGAAGGTGTACCTGGACCACCGCGAGTCCGACCGCCGCGACGAGCCGATCCCGGTCGGCACGGTGCACACGGTGTCCGATGTGTACGAGTACGACCCGATCCCGGCCGACCTCACCGGCGACGCCGTGCGGCGGGTCCTCGGCGCGCAGGCCAACGTCTGGACCGAGCACCTGGACTCGCCCCGCCGCGTCGACTACGCGGCCTTCCCGCGGCTGTCGGCGTTCGCCGAGGTGGTCTGGACCGAACGGAGCAACCGGGACCTGGCCGACTTCACCCGCCGCCTCACCGAGCACCATCTGCCCAGGCTGGACGCGATCGGTGTGGAGTATCGGCCGCTGGCCGGCCCGCACCCGTGGCAGACCCGACCGGGGGTGCCCGGCCGGCCGCGTTAGGCGACGCGGGTGAAAAGCCCGCGACCACCACCCGTTCCGCTCACCAGTCGCTACCGTGCGAGCACGGACGGTGGGGGCGGTGCGTATGGCGGGACGGTTCGGGGCGGCCTTCGCGGTCGCCGAGTTCAGGGCGATCTGGGCCGCCGGCGGGCTGTCCATGGTCGGCGACCAGTTGGCCCGGGTGGCGCTGGTCGTCCTGGTGTACGGCAACACGCACTCGGCGGCGCTGACCGGGCTGACCTTCGCGCTGACCCTGGTGCCGTCCTTCGTCGGCGGCGTCTTCCTGTCCGGACTGGCCGACCGGCTGCCCCGGCGCCGCGTGATGCTGACCGCGGATCTCTTGCGGGCGGCCATGATCGTGCCGGTCGCGATCCCGGGCATGCCGTTCCCGGTGCTGTGCGTGCTGGTGGCCGGCGTGTCGCTGCTGAACGCCCCGTTCCGCGCCGCCGAAGGCGCGCTCTACGCGGATGTGTTGCCGCAGAAGGACTTCCTCGCCGGCATGGCCGTTCGCAACATCACCAACCAGTCGGCGCAGGTGCTCGGCTTCGCCGGCGGCGGCCTGCTGCTGGCGGTCATCGGTCCTTATTGGGCGTTGACGCTGGATGCCTTGTCGTTCCTGGTCTCCGCCGTGCTGCTGCGCGTCGGCGTCCAGGCCCGGCCGGCCGCGCTCAACCCGGCCCACCGCGCCACCCCCGGCGGGTTTTCCTTGCTACGCAACGATCCCGGCCTGCGGGCGCTGCTGCTGATCGGCTGGCTCACCGGCGTCTTCATCGTGTACGAGGGACTGGCCGGCCCGTACAACGACCAACTCGGCGGCACCACCGCCACGCTCGGCCTGCTGCTGGCCGCGGATCCGGTGGGCAGTGTGATCGGCGCGTTCGTGTTCGGACGATTCGTGCCGGGGACCGCGCAGGCCCGCGGGCTGGCGCTGATGTGCGTGGCCGCGGGCGTGCCGTTGCTGTTGTGCCTGCTCCATCCCGGACTCATCGCGTCGGCGGCGTTATTCGTCGTTGCCGGCGCATTCGGCACGGCGACGTACATGCAGACAACGGCGTCGATTGTTCGCGGCGTGCACGATTCCCGGCGGGCTCAGGTCTTGGGTCTGGCATATGCGGGAATGATGGCCGCGCAGGGGTTGAGCCCATTCGTGGGGGGTGTGGTCGCGGACCGTGTCGGGGCGGCCGACGCGGTGGGCTGGTTTGGGCTGATCGGGCTGCTCGTGGCGGTGCCGGTGGCGGTGGCATGGCGCCGCGCCACCACCAGCCGGCCGGATATCTGGTTGCCCGCACCGGAATCCGGAGCGGACACCCGACGGAGCTAGTCGCGTGTCTTTCGCGTTGCGGCCATGGCGAACCCTCCCGATCACGGTTGTGAACTCACCCGGATGAACCTAGCGAATCTGCCGTGCCCGGCTGAACACTGGACACGGCGGTCGAAATAAGGGGGCGACGTGTCAAGTATGAGCCAGTCCAGATCCTCTCCGAAAGGGGTCGATCGTTACGGGCTCATAGACCGCATGGCCGGATTCGAGCTGTGGGAGCTGCCGGCGCGCTGGATCGCCTACGCCGTTCTGGTGGAGGCGATAGCGCTCGTCGCGGCCCTGGCCTCCTTCACCCGCGGCGAGATCACCGACGTGGCCCTCGTCCGCTTCGCCGTCCTGCTGGCACTGGGCATGGTGCAGGCCGAGCTGTCCCGGCGGATCGAGCGGGACCGCCGCCGGATGAGCGGCTCAACGCACATCAACATGACGTCGATCTGGCTGATCCCCGCGGTGCTGATGCTGCCGCCGCAGCTGGTCGCCGTGCTCTGCGTCGCGCTGTACACGCACATGTGGCTGCGGATCTGGCAGCACCTGCACAACGTCACCCTCTACCGCACGGTGTTCGGCGCGAGCGCGGCGATCGTGGCCTGCCTCGCCGCCAGCACCGTCGCCGGCACGCCGCTGGCCGAGCGGCTGCCGGAGTGGAGCTGGAGCGTCACGCTGGCGTGCCTGCTGGGCGGGCTGACCTTCGAGCTGGTGGACGCCCTGTTGCTGGCCGTGTCCATCAACCTGCGCAACCGGGGCAACGCTCCGCTGACCGAGCTGTTCGGCAGCTGGGACGACAACGCGCTGGAGTTGACCACGCTCTGTCTCGGCGGGCTGACCGCGCTCACCCTGGTGTACCAGCCGCTGTTCACGGTGCTGCTGTTCTGCCCGATCGTCGTGCTGCACCGCAGCGTGCTGGTCAAGGAGCTGGAGGCGGCGGCGACCATCGACGTGAAGACGGGTCTGCTCAACGCCATCACCTGGCACCACCTGGCATCGCAGGAGTTGGCCCGCAGCAAGCAGGATCAGCGGGCGACGGTCGGCGTGCTGATGGTCGACCTCGATCACTTCAAGCGGGTCAACGACACCTACGGGCATCTCGCCGGCGACGCCGTGCTGAAGTCCGTTGCCACGGCCGTGAAGAACCAGGTGCGGGCGGACGACGCCGTCGGCCGGTTCGGCGGCGAGGAGTTCGTGGTGCTGCTGCCCGGCGTCGACGAGGCCGGCGCGCTCGTGGTCGCCGAACGGATCCGCAAGACCGTCGGCGCGCTGTACGTGATGGCGCCGCAGGAAGGTGTGCCGATCGCCGGACTGTCCTGTTCGATCGGCGTCGCCGTGCACCGCAGCAGCGGCACGACGATGGAACGGTTGTTGTTGGCCGCCGACACGGCCGTGTACCGGGCGAAGCGAACCGGGCGGAACCGCGTCGTGACCACTGTGGACAAGCGGGACGCGGCCTAGAACCGAGTACCGCTCATGGGAGTGACCCGGGATCTACCCCTCGAAGGTCCCGGGTCACTCGCCCGGCTCACTCACTCTCGGCCTCGGGGACCAACAGCCAGCAGGCCGCGTAGAGGACGATGCCGGCGCCGGCGAAGAACACGGTGCCGACCACCATGCCGACCCGCAGCAGGGCGGCGTCCACGCCCAGCAGCTCGGCGGCGCCGCCGCACACGCCGGCCAGCATTCGGTTCTCCCGGCTGCGGCGGAAGGTGCGCATCTTGTCGCCGGCCTCGTTCAGGATGTTGTTCGTCGTCGTCATGCCACCAGACTGCCGCCGCGGCGGGCCCGTGCCATCGGGGTTCGTCCCTGGTTCGACCCGGAGATGGGCCTACCCTTCAAGCCATGGACACCCCGGGTGAGCTGGCCGCGGCGCTGGACCGGGTCGGCTACCTCGCGGACGAGGGGCTGGCCACCGCGGCGTTCCTGGCGCTGCGGATGCGCCGGCCGCTGTTCTGCGAGGGCGAGCCCGGCACCGGCAAGACGGCGCTGGCCAAGGCCCTGGCCGACGCCCTGGGCACCTCCCTGATCCGGCTGCAGTGCCACGAGGGCATCGACGCCGCCCGCGCGCTGTACGACTGGGACTTCCCGCGCCAGCTGCTGCACCTGCGGGCGATGGAGGCCCAGGGCCGGACCGACGATACCGAGGCGGAGCTGTACACGCGGCGGTTCCTGCTGGCCCGGCCGCTGCTGCAGGCCCTGGAGACGCCGGGCTGCGTGCTGCTGGTGGACGAGATCGACCGCGCCGACGACGAGTTCGAGGCATTCCTGCTGGAGGTGCTCAGCGAGCACGCGGTCAGCATCCCCGAGCTGGGGGAGATCCGCGCCGAGGAGCCGCCGGTGGTGGTGTTGACGTCCAACCGGACCCGCGAGGTGCACGACGCGGTGAGGCGGCGCTGCCTCTACCACTGGCTCGAGCATCCGGGCCTGGCCCGCGAGGTGGCGATCCTGCGGCGGCGGCTGCCGGAGCTGACGGAGTCCCTGGCCACCCAGGTCGCGACGGCGGTGTCCCGGATGCGGGCGGCGGAGCTGCTGAAGCCGCCGGGGGTGGCCGAGTCGCTGGACTGGGCGCAGGCGTTGCTGGCCCTGGACCGGCCGATCCTGGACGTGGAGTCGGCGGCCGTCACGCTCGGCGCGGTGCTGAAGTACCGGGAGGACGCGGACCGGGTGGTGGCCAAGGGGTTGGACGCGCTGCTGGCCTGAGTCGCATTATTCGAAGATGACGGACCCGCTGCCCGGCCTGGCGGGGTTCGCCGCGGTGCTGCGGGCGGACCCGGTGCGGGTGCAGGCGTATCTGGCGGCGCTGAGCCATGTCGACGTGGCGCAGCCGAGCCAGGTGTACTGGGCGGGGCGGCTGAGCCTGTGCGCCGAACCGGACGACATCCCCGGCTACGACGCGGCCTTCGCCGCCTGGTTCGGCGCCGTCCCGGTGCACACCGCCAGCAACGGCCGTACCCGGCGAAGGACGGCGACCAGCGCGCCGCTGGTGGCCCCGGTGTCGGGCGAGGGCGACGCGGACGTGCCGGAACTGAAAGTAGCCGCCAGCGACACCGAAATCCTGCGCCGGCGGGACGTCACCACCCTGGACGGCGCCGCGCTGAGGGAACTTCTGGCGACACTGAGAACCGATCCTCCGCTGCGGCGAAGCGTCCGAACACGACGATCGCGCACCGGCCGGCTCGATCCCGATGAGACCCTGCGTGAACTGCTGCGATCCGGCGGCGAACCGGTCCGCCTGCGCTACCGCCGCAAGCGCTTGCGACCGAGGCGGCTGGTGCTGCTGATCGACGTCTCCGGCTCGATGACCCCGTACTCCGACGCGCTGCTGAGGTTCGCGCACGCCGTCGTCCGGCGCTCCCCGCCGAGCACCGAAGCGTTCACGCTCGGTACCCGCCTGACCCGCGTGAGTCGGCAGCTGCGAATGCGCGATCCCGACCAGGCGCTCGCCGCGGCCGCCAAGGCAGTGCCCGATTTCGCCGGTGGTACCCGACTCGGCGAGACCCTCAGGGCATTTCTCGATCGCTGGGGGCAGCGGGGACTGGCGCGGCAGGCTGTCACGGTGGTGTTCTCGGACGGGTGGGAGCGTGGCGACGCGCGGCTGCTCGGCGAGCAACTGGCCCGGCTGCGCCGGCTCGCCCATGCCGTCCTGTGGGTCAACCCGCATGTCGGCCATGCGGGCTACGCCCCGGTACAGTCCGGTATCCGCGCGGCATTGCCGCACGTCGACCGGCTGCTGGCCGGGCACAGCCTGGCCACGCTGGACGAATTGCTGACGGAGGTGCGGCGTGCGTGACGTTCTCGACAAGGTCGACGAGAACTGGCAGGAGGGCCGGCCGACCGCGCTCGGCACGGTGGTCGCGACCTTCCGTTCAGCGCCGCGCCAGCCCGGGGCGGCGATGCTCGTCGCCGACGACGGCCAGGTGTCCGGCAGCGTGTCCGGCGGCTGCGTCGAGGGCGCGGTGTACGAGCTGGCGCAGCAGGTGATCGCCGACGGGCGGCCGGTGCTGCAGCGCTACGGCGTCAGCGACGACGACGCCTTCGCGGTCGGCCTGACCTGTGGCGGCATCCTCGACGTGTTCGTCGAACGGGTCGACGGCAAGCGTTTCCCCGAACTGGCCGACGTCGTCGCGTCGGTGCGGGCCGAGGAGCCGGTGGCCGTGACGACCGTCGTCGAGCACCCCGACGAGGCGCTGATCGGCCGGCACCTGGTGGTGTGGCCGGACCGCCGCGCCGGCGACCTCGGCTCGGCCCGGATCGACGACGCCGTCACCGACGACGCCCGCGGCATGCTGGCCAGCGGCCGTAGCGGGTTGCTGCACTACGGCCCCGACGGGCAGCGCCGCGGCGAGGGCATGGCGGTGTTCGTCAACTCCTTCGAGCCGCCGCCGCGCATGCTGGTGTTCGGCGCGATCGACTTCGCCGCCGCGATGGTCCGGCTCGGCGCGTACCTCGGCTACCGCGTGACGGTCTGCGACGCGCGGGCGGTGTTCGCCACGAAGGGCCGGTTCCCGGACGCCGACGAGGTGATCGTCGACTGGCCGCACCGGTACCTGGTGCAGGAGGCCGAGGCGGGCCGGATCGACCACCGCACGGTGATCGCGGTGCTCACCCACGACCCGAAGTTCGACGTGCCGGTGCTGGAGGTGGCGCTGCGACTCGACGTCGCCTACGTCGGCGCGATGGGGTCCCGGCGCACCCACGACGACCGGCTGGCCCGGCTGCGGGAAGCCGGGCTGACCGACGACGACCTGGCCCGGCTGTCCTCGCCGATCGGCCTGGATCTCGGCGCCCGGACCCCGGAGGAGACCGCGGTGTCGATCGCCGCGGAGATCATCGCCTTGCGCTGGGGCGGCCGCGGCGACCGACTGGCCCACTCCGACGGCCCCATCCACCGCACCGCCTGACCCCGATGTGACGTTGGGAAAGGACCATTCCTGACGTTCAACGTCAGGAATGGTCCTTTCCCAACATCGCCTGGTGGCGGAATGCCGTAGGTGCGGGGAGAATCCTGCGGCTCTGCCGCATCTGCGTGGATGGTTGTCTCCTCCGGTCGACCGGAGCAGGCTCGGGTTGTGAGCCCGGTCACGACGCGGTGGTGGGCCGCCGGCCGGGCTCGACGCTGCCTGGAGGCGACATGCGAATCACCATGGTCGTGGACGGGGTGAGCTACACCGACGAGGTCGAGCCGCGCACGCTGCTGGTGCAGCACCTGCGGGAGACGCTCGGCAAGGTCGGCACGGTCGTCGGTTGCGACACCAGCAACTGCGGGGCCTGCACGGTGCACGTGGACGGGCACAGCGTGAAGTCGTGCTCGATGCTCGCGGTGCAGGCCGACGGCTGTGAGATCACCACCATCGAGGGACTGGCCCGGGACGGCCGGCTGCACCCCGTGCAGCAGGCGTTCCACGACAACCACGCCCTGCAGTGCGGGTTCTGCACGCCGGGCATGATCATGCAGGCGATCGACCTGCTCGCCGACGATCCCGATCCGGACGAGCGGACCGTGCGGCACGGGCTGGAGGGCAACCTCTGCCGCTGCACCGGCTACCAGAACATCGTGCGCGCGGTCCAGGACGCGGCGCACCGGCTGAAGCCGGCGGGGGAGCGGCAGCCGGAGCACGAGACCGTCGGGGGTGGCGAATGACCGCCACCGCCGAGCCTGAGGTAGGAAAGTCCCGGCGCCGCAAGGAAGACGCCCGCCTGATCACCGGCCGTACCCGCTGGACGGACAACATCACGCTGCCCGGCCTGGTGCACATGGCGATTCTGCGCAGCCCGGTGGCGCACGCCAGGATCACCGGCATCAACACCGAGGCGGCGCGCGGCATGTCCGGCGTGCTGGCCGTCGTCACCGGCGCGGATCTGGCCGACGAGCAGGGCAGTCTGCCCTGTGCGTGGGCGATCACCGCCGACATGAAGACCCCACCGCACCCGTCGATCGCCGTCGACACGGTCAACTACGCGGGCGAGGCGGTGGCGATCGTCGTCGCCCGGTCGGCGGCCGAGGCGCACGACGCGCTGGAGGCCATCGACGTCGACTACGACGAGCTGCCGGTGGTGCTGGACATGGAGGCGGCGGTCGCCGACGGCGCGCCGCTCGTGCACGAATCCCTGGGCACCAACAAGAACGCGCTCTGGGTGTTCGACTCGGCCGAGGCCGGCACCGGCGGCAACGTCGACGAGGCGATCGCCGCGGGCGAGGTCGTCATCGAGCGAAAGTTTCGACAGCAGCGGCTGATCCCGGCGTTCATGGAGCCGCGGTCGGTGCTGTGCGATCCGACCGGCGAGCAGTTCACGCTGTGGTCGGCGACCCAGGTGCCGCACATCCTGCGGCTGATGCTGGCGCTGACCCTGGGTGTGCCGGAGCACAAGGTCCGCGTGATCGCGCCGGACGTCGGCGGCGGCTTCGGCGGCAAGCTGCAGGTGACGCCGGAGGAGATGCTCGTCTTCCTGATGGCCCGGCGGCTGGGCAAACCGGTGAAGTACACCGAGACCCGCACCGAGTCGCTGGCGACCGCCCACCACGGTCGCGACCAGATCCAGCGGCTGACCATGTCGGCCACCCGCGACGGCACGATCACCGGGTTGAAGGTCGACCTGCTCGCGGACATGGGCGCGTACCTGAGCCTGGTGACGCCGGGCATTCCGATCCTCGGCGCGTTCATGTACAACGCCATCTACAAGATCCCGGCCTACCGGTTCAGCTGCACCAACGTGTTCACCAACAAGGTGATGACCGACGCCTACCGCGGCGCAGGCCGCCCCGAGGCCACCTTCGCCATCGAGCGCCTGATGGACGAGCTGGCGGCGGAGCTGGGCATGGATCCGATGGCGATCCGGGAGAAGAACTGGATCAAGCACGAGGAGTTCCCGTTCACCACGGTCTGCGGCCTGACCTACGACTCCGGCAACTACGAGGCCGCCACCGACAAGGCCAAGGAGCTGTTCGACTACGACGGCTTGCGGCGGGAGCAGGCGGAGCGCCGCGACCGCGGCGACTCCGTGCAGCTGGGCATCGGGATCTCCACCTTCACGGAGATGTGCGGACTGGCGCCGTCCCGGGTGCTGGGCTCGCTGTCGTACGGGGCCGGCGGTTGGGAACACGCGGCGATTCGCATGCTGCCCAGTGGCAAGGTCGAGGTCGTCACGGGATCGTCGCCGCACGGGCAGGGACATGAGACGGCGTGGAGCCAGATTGTGGCCGACCAGCTCGGCGTGCCGTTCGAGGACGTCGAGGTGCTGCACGGCGACACCCAGTCGTCGCACAAGGGCATGGACACCTACGGTTCCCGCTCGCTGACCGTCGGCGCGATCGCCGTCGTGAAGGCGGCCGACAAGGTGATTGCCAAGGCGCGCAAGATCGCCGCGCACATGCTGGAGTGCAGCGAGGACGACCTCGACTTCGCCAACGGTCGGTTCACCGTGCGCGGCACGGACAAGGGCACCGGCATCGGCGACATCGCGCTGGCAGTGTTCGCCGCGCACGACCTGCCCGACGGCGTGGAGCCGAGTCTGGACTCGGAGGCGACCTTCGACCCAGAGAACTTCTCGTTCCCGCACGGAACCCACCTCTGTGCGACTGAAGTGGACACCGAGACCGGCCGGATCACTATCCGCAAGTACGTCTGCGTCGACGACGTCGGCAAGGTCGTGAACCCGCTGATCGTCGAGGGCCAGGTGCACGGCGGGCTGGCGCAGGGCATCGCCCAGGCGTTGTTCGAGGAGGCCGTCCACGACGAGAACGGCACCCTCACCACCGGCACCTTCGCCGACTACCTGCTGCCGTCGGCGGCGGACCTGCCGTCGTTCGTGACGGACCGGACGGAGACGCCGTCGACGACAAACCCGTTGGGCGTCAAGGGAGTTGGCGAGGCCGGCACGATCGCCTCCACGCCGGCGGTGGTCAACGCAGTCGTGGACGCGGTGCGGCACATGGGCGTCAACGACATCGAGATGCCGTGCACGCCGTTCCGGGTGTGGAGCGCGATCCACGGGCGAGCGGCGGACACCGGCGGCGGACAGGCCGGCGGCGGCCTCGGCTCGATCGAAGGAGGCATCCGATGATCCCGGCCGCGTTCGACTACGTCCGACCGTCCACTGTGGAGGAAGCGGTTCGCGCGCTGGCCGACGCCGGCGAGGACGCGAAGGTGCTGGCCGGTGGGCAGAGCCTGCTTCCGGTGCTGCGCATGCGCTTGGCCGCGCCGACGGTGCTGGTCGATCTCGGGCGGGTGCCTGAGCTTCGCGGCGTGCGCGAGGACGGCGACAACCTGGTGATCGGCGCGATGACCACGCACTACGACGTGTCACGTGATCACCTTGTGCAGGACCATGCCTCGCTGATCGCGCGGGCCACGGAGACCGTGGCGGATCCGCAGGTGCGGCACCGCGGCACGTTCGGCGGTTCGCTGGCGCACGCGGATCCGGCCGGCGACCTGCTCGCGCCGGCGTTGGCGCTGGGCGCGGTCATGGTGGTCGAAGGCCCGGCGGGGCGGCGGGATGTGCCGGCGAGCGAGTTCTTCGTGGACTACTTCACGACCTCGTTGTCGCCGGACGAACTGCTCGTCGCCGTGAAGGTCCCCAAGCACACGGGATGGCTGTCGCACTACGAGAAGTTCAACCGTGTCGCGCAGGCGTGGTCGATCGTGGCCGTCGGCGTCTCGCTGCAGGTCAGCGGCGGCAAGATCGCCGACGCGCGGATCGGGCTGACGAACATGGCATCGGTTCCGGTGCGGGCGGTCGGCGTCGAGCAGGCGTTGATCGGGCAGCAGGCCGGTGCGGATGTGTTGCGGGCGGCGGCCGAACACGCCGCGGAGGGCACGAGCCCCGGCACGGACGGCAACGGGGACGCGGAGTACCGGAGCCAGCTGGCGAAGGTGCTGACCGGACGGGCGTTGACGATGGCGGTCGGAGGCTGACAGGTGCGGTTGGAACATCAGTTCCGGGTGGCGGCGCCGATCGACGAGGTGTGGTCGGCGCTGCTCGATCCACAGCGCGTCGCCCCCTGCATGCCGGGGGCGACGCTGACCTCGGTGGACGGGGAGTCGTTCGCCGGCACCGTCAAGGTGAAGCTCGGGCCGGTCGCCTTGCTGTACAAGGGCGCCGGGTCGTTCGAGTCGACGGATGCGGCGGCCCGGCGGGCGGTGATCAAGGCGTCCGGCAAGGACAGCCGCGGCAACGGCACCGCCTCGGCCACCGTGGAGGTCACCCTTGCGGCGGATGGCGGCGAGACGGTCGCCGCGGTCGTCACGGAGTTGAGCGTGACGGGCCGGCCGGCGCAGTTCGGCCGCGGCATGATCAGCGAGGTCGGCGGCAAGATCCTCGACCGGTTCGCGGAGTGCCTGGCGGGGAAGCTGGCGCCGGCCGAGGAGCCGGTCGCCGAGGAACCCGTTGCGGAGGAAGAATCGGCCGCCGCGACCGGGCCGGGCGCTCCGCAAGGGCCGACGGCGGTATCCCCACCGCTGCCGCCCCGGGAGGCCGAGCCCCTCGACCTCCTCGACGCCGCCGGCGTCCCGGTGGCCAAGCGGGCGGCGATGGTCATCGGCGCCGTCGTGCTGTTGATCGTGATCGTGGCGTGGTTGCGGCGGCGGTGAGGCGGAACCAGCCATACTGTCCGGCGTGCCGAGCAAGCGAGTGACGATCACGCTGCCCGAGGACCTGGCACCCCGGGTCCAGGAGCTGGCCGACGACGCGCGGCTGGCGCTGGCCAGCTACGTCACCCGGATCGTCGAGCACCACGTGCTCAACCAGGAGGGGCTGACGGCCATGGAGTACTGGGAGAGCCGGTACGGCCCGCTGACCAAGCCCGAGATGGCCAGCGCGGACGAGGCCATCGAGGCCGCCCGCGCCCGGCTGCGGCCGCCCCAGCAGTGACCGGGACCTACCGGCCGCCGGTGGTGTACGCCGTCGGCGCGCTGGAGGCGGCGCTGGCCAACGACCGCAGGTTCATGGCGCTGCACAAGTGCTTCCTGCTCGACGAGTGCCGGCTCATCGTGCCCTCGGCGGTGCGGTCGGAGCTGCGGCTGCGACCCGGCGGCAAGGAGCCGACGGCCGTGCTGAAGGCGTGCCGGACCGAGTGGGAGGACGAGACCGGCGTCGTCCACGAGTACATGATCGACTTCATGGTGACCGGCAAGGCGAGCCGGGTGGACGCCATGGTCGCCGCCACCGCCGTGGCGCACCGGGCGATCGTGGTGACCACCGAGGTGAACGCCCTGGAGCTGATGTGGGCGGTCGACGACGTCGACCGCCCCATGTCGATCATCAGTATCTAGCCGACCTCGGGCAGCGCCGGCCCCAGCAGGTCGTCCGCGTCCACGATCTTGTACGCGTAGCCCTGCTCGGCCAGGAACCGCTGCCGGTGCGCCGCGTAGTCCGCGTCCAACGTGTCCCGGGAGACGATCGAGTAGAAGTGCGCCTGCCGGCCGTCGCCCTTCGGCCGCAGCAGCCGGCCCAGCCGCTGCGCCTCCTCCTGGCGCGAGCCGAACGTGCCCGACACCTGCACGGCGATCGAGGCCTCCGGCAGGTCGATGGAGAAGTTGGCGACCTTGGACACCACCAGCGTCTTCAGCTCGCCGCGGCGGAACGCGTCGAACAGCTCCTCGCGCTCCTTGTTCTTGGTCGAGCCCTGGATCACCGGCGCGTTCAGGCCCTCGCCGAGCTCGTCCAGCTGATCGAGGTACGCCCCGATCACCAGCGTCGGCTCGCCCTTGTGCTTGTCCAGGATCGCCTGCACCACCGGCAGCTTCGTGCGTGCCGTCGAGCAGATCTTGTACCGCTCCTCCGGCTCGGCCGTCGCGTAGGTCAGCCGCTCGTTGTCGGTCAGCGTCACCCGCACCTCGACGCAGTCCGCCGGCGCGATCCAGCCCTGCGCCTCGATGTCCCGCCACGGCACGTCGTACCGCTTCGGGCCGATCAGCGAGAACACGTCGCCCTCGCGGCCGTCCTCGCGCACCAGCGTCGCCGTCAGCCCCAGCCGCCGGCGCGACTGCAGGTCCGCCGTCATCCGGAACACCGGCGCCGGCAGCAGGTGCACCTCGTCGTAGATGACCAGGCCCCAGTCGCGGGAGTCGAACAGCTCCAGGTGCTTGTACTCGCCCTTGGTCTTGCGGGTGATCACCTGGTACGTGGCGATGGTGACCGGCCGGATCTCCTTGCGCTCGCCCGAGTACTCGCCGATCTCGTCCTCGGTCAGCGACGTCCGCGCCACCAGCTCGCGCTTCCACTGCCGGCCCGCGACCGTGTTCGTCACCAGGATCAGCGTCGTCGCCTGGGCCTCCGCCATCGCCGCCGCGCCGACCATCGTCTTGCCCGCGCCGCACGGCAGCACCACCACGCCCGAGCCGCCGGCCCAGAACGACTGCGCCGCCAGGCGCTGGTAGTCGCGCAGCTGCCAGCCGTTCTCCTCCAGCGCGATCGGGTGCGCCTCGCCGTCGACGTAGCCCGCGTGGTCCTCGGCCGGCCAGCCCACCTTCAGCAGCGCCTGCTTGAGCCGGCCGCGCTCGCTCGGGTGCACGACCACCGTGTCGTCGCCGACCCGCGCGCCCAGCATCGGGCTGATCTTCTTGTTGCGCAGCACCTCTTCCAGCACGGCGCGGTCCAGCGACACCATCGTCAGGCCGTGCGCCGGGTTGTTCACCAGCTGCAGGCGGCCGAACCGGGCCATCGTGTCCACCACGTCGACCAGCAGCGGCTGCGGCACCGGGTACCGGCTGTACCGGACCAGCGCGTCCACCACCTGCTCCGCGTCGTGGCCCGCCGCCCGGGCGTTCCACAGCGCCAGCGGCGTCACCCGATACGTGTGCACGTGCTCCGGGGCCCGCTCCAACTCCGCGAACGGCGCGATCGCCGTCCGCGTCTCGTCGGCGAGCGGATGGTCGACCTCCAGCAGCAGCGTCTTGTCGGACTGGACGATCAGTGGTCCGTCGGTCACCGCTCGTGCTCCTCACATCGTGGTCAGACCAGTGTGCCGAGCCGGGTGAGCGGATTGCCAATCAGACAGCGGTGGTCGGGCACAGGACGATGGGACCTGTGCCCGACTATCACCGGGGCGTCACTTCCACGCGGCCCATTCGCAGGCCTGGTTCACATAGACGGCTGGAATAGCCAGGCCGAGACTGAGCATTGCGTGGCAGCGCGCCCCCAAGCCGTTCTCACCGGCGTAGCACGCGTCCAGTTCCGTATCCGGGTGGGCGGTGTAGCCGTGATCGGTCAGGTAGGCGTAGCACTGCTGCGCAGTGGCTTGAGCCGGACCTGCGGTCGTCAGAGCGAGCCCGCCGACGACCACTGCGGTCGCAACTGCGGAGCCGAAGACACGCAGCATCGTTTGACGCATCTTTGAATCTCCCCTTCACCAATGGTGACCGTGCGGCTGCCGACGGTAGCGCAGTGGGGCGTTGGCGGGCAATGGATCTTCCCGAATCTCGTGGTCACATAACCAACCGGTAAATACCCGGCGGGGCGTGCCCGGCCGTGGCTACAGTCCGGGCCTTCGGGGGTTGGTCAACGCCTGAGGCCAGGCGTTTCGTCACGAGAAACACCACAGAGGGACACCCATGAGCACTCCACCCATGCCTCCTGCCGGACCGCAGGGTCCGCAGCAGCCTCAGGGCCAGCCGTATCCGCAGGGGCTGCAGGGACAGCCGTACCCCCAGGCGCCGCAAGGCCAGTTCCCGGGCGGCGCGCCCGGCCCGGTCCCTGGTACGGGTCCGGTGCCCGGCACGGGTCCGATGCCGGCGCAGGGCGGCTTCCAGCCCGGCCCGGGTCAGCCGCAGCCGTTCCCGCAGGCGCCGATGGGCACGCCGCCGAAGAAGGGGCGCAAGGTGCTCGCCAGCATCGGCGGCGTGGTCGGCGTGATCGTCGTGGCGATCATCGTGCGGGTGGTCATCAGCCTCGGCGTAGGCACGGCGGTGAGCAGCGCTGACGACGCGCACAACACCGCGGTCGGCGAGTGCGCGACCGTCAGTGGCACCACGACCAAGCCGAACTACGACAAGGTCGACTGCGGCTCCGGCAAGGAGAACTACACCGTCGGCATCGTGCTTAAGGCAACCGAGAGCTGCCCGGGCGACAGCGACTACGACGAGTACTACGAGGAGGGCACGCTCAACAACGTGAAGCTGTGCCTGGCGCCAGTCTTCCAGGACGGCAAGTGCTACGAGTTCAAGGAGGGCGGCACGGACATGGGATATCCGTCCCTGGCGTGTACCGACCCCAGCGCGGTTCAGGTCAAGGTCGTGAAGGACAAGGCGGACAAGAGCGTGTGCGACGACCCGTCTGCCGCTGCCGCCTTCCCGCCGCTGAAGCTCACCTACTGCTTCGCGAAGCCCAGCGGGTCTTGATATTTCCGTAGCGGCAACGTTGTAACGGCCGGGTCGGGGAAATCCCGACCCGGCCGTCGCTTATTTCGTCAGAAAATCTCGATCAGCTGTTCTGCTGCGACGGTGGCAGCATCGACTGGGCGTCCAGGCGGTTCTGCAGCATTCCGGACGTCTCCATCATGTCGGCGACGCGCTGGAGACGGACGGCGTTGAGCGTGGTCGGGAAGTTGCCGACCGAGATCAGGTCCGCGGTGCCGGCGTCGACGCCCGCGTAGTCCTTCAGCACGCTCTGCACCTTGAGCCGGTCCGACGCCTGTTCCTGGGCCTGCTGCAACGCCTTGCGGAACGCGGCCATGGTGTTCGGGTTGGCGTCGGCGAACTTCTTCGACGACGCGTAGCCGGTCATCGGGAACTCCTGGGTGGCGCCGCGGGCGGCGTCGGTCAGGATGGTCGCGCCCAGCTGCTGCTGGGCCTTGGTGATGAACGGCTCCACCATCCACGCGGCGTCCACGGTGCGGTTCTGCAGCGCGGTGATCATGTCGTTGAACGGCACGGTGGAGAACTGGATCTTGTTCTGCTGCACGCCCGCGGTGTCCAGCACCGACTTGGTGGTCAGCACGCCGAGATCGTTCTCCGCGTTGACGGCGATCTTCGGGTCCTTCTTGGACGACGGGTTGTTGTAGCCCAGCGAGGGCAGCGTGACCAGGGCCATCGTGTTGGTGCCGGCCTGGTACGCCTCGCCCTGCAGTTCCAGCTGGGCGCCGCCGGCCTCGGCCTTGAAGAAGCTGACGTGGGTGGCGAACGCGATGTCGAGCTGGCCGCCCTGCAGCTGCTTGATCGCGTCCTGGTCGTTGTTCTCCTGCACCAGCTCGATCTTCAGGCCGGCGTTGTCGAACAGGTTGTTCTTCACCGCCATGTACAGCGGGGCCACGTCGACCTGCGCCTCGTAGCCCACCCGCAGCGAGGGGTGCTCCAGGTTCGGCGAGCTGGAAGATCCGGATCCGGGCAGCATGCTGCAGCCGGCCGCGGAAGCGACCAGACCCAGCGCGCCCGCGAGCGCCACAGCGGTCCGTCGTACCGCTCCGATGGCCATGCGCACCTCATTAATTTGATCTACGGGCCCCCCAACCGGGCCGCTGGCATCAAACCACGACCGATACCAACATGCGGGGATGGTAGCCACCCGGACGTATGAAGGCATCCCCCACGGCGGATACCGTGAGTGCATCTGGAGTCTTCCCGTCCGAGGTATCCGCCACTACGCTTCTTGGGCTAGTGGATGTGGTCGGCGCGGACCACAGAAGAAGGAGGCGGCGGGGCCGTCTGGCATTACGCCCCGTGGTTGTGCTGCAATTCGGCCCACTTCGGAACCAACTTGGTCCGGGGAGGGACCGAGACACTGCTGCTGGAATGAGGAAGCCCAGGGTGGCCCGTCGAGACAAAGGCCCCGGCCGACCAGGCCTCGCTGGTCCGGCGCGTTCGGGTGGCCCCGAAAAGGGTGAAGGACTGGCTGCGCAGCGTGATGCGGACGTGAGCGAAGAAACCACACACAACGGACAGACCGGCGATGTCAGATCCGATGCCGACCGGACCGCCGGCGGCACCGGATCGCGGTGGCGGCTGCAGAACTGGCGACTGCGCACCAAGCTGCTGGTCGTCCTGCTGATCCCGACCATCCTGGCCCTGATCCTCGGTGGCATCCGCGTCCGCGCCGACGTGGCCAACCTCACCGACGCCCAGCGCCTGGCCAAGCAGGTGCAGCTCCAGAGCTCGGTCGCCGACCTCGTGCAGCAGCTCCAGCGCGAGCGCGACCTGACCGCGCAGTTCGTCGCGGCCAACCGGACCGGCGACCAGGTCAGCCTGGACCGCGAGCGGGACCGGGTGGTGCAGGACATCACCGCGTTCCGCAACCTGGTCAACACGCTCGGTCCCGGCCTGTCACCCGACGTCGAGCAGCGCTTCAGCACCGCGGCCGACCAGCTGTCCCGGCTGACGAACCTGCGCAAGGCGGTGCAGGAGTCCCAGTACCCCGCCAGCGCCACGTTCAACGCCTACAGCGACTCCATCCAGAACCTGCTCGACCTCGGTGAGCAGGCCATCTCCACGATCTCCGACCCGAGCCTGGTGCGGCTGCAGCTCGCCGTCAACGCGGTGGCCCGGGCCAAGGAGCAGGACTCCCGCAAGCGCGGCATCCTGCTGCAGGTCTTCCAGAACAAGAACTTCCCGTTCGACCAGTACCGCGCCCTGCTGGCCGCGGACGCCGAACTGGACGCCGCCAAGAACGACTTCGCCAAGTCGGCGACCCCCGACCAGCAGCGCATCTTCGACGACACGGTCACCGGCCTGATCGTCGACGACGCGAACAAGCTGGAGGAGTCCGCACTCATCCGCGGCACCAACGGCCAGACGCTGGACGGCCTGACCACGACCCAGTGGGACATCGACTCCACGCTGACGGTCAACCTGACCAACCAGGTCCAGCAGGCCCTGCTGCAGCAGCTCCAGCAGCAGACCAACGAACTGGCCAACACCTCGCAGGACTCCGCGATCCGCAACTCCGCGCTGGTGCTCGGCGCGCTGCTGCTGGCCCTGGTGACGGCCCTGTTCGTGGCCCGCTCGCTGCTGCGCCCGCTGCGCGTGCTGCGGCGCACCGCGCTGGACATCGCCGACCACCGCCTGCCGGAGGAAGTGCAGCGCATCCTCACCGATCCGAACCCGGCCGAGGCGGCCCGGGAAGTGGTCGACCCCGTCCCGATCCACACCAAGGAAGAGGTCGGCCAGCTGGCCCGGGCCTTCGACGCGGTGCACGGCGAGGCGGTGCGGATGGCGGCCCAGCAGGCGTTGCTGCGGGACAACGTCAACGCCATGTTCGTCAACCTGTCCCGGCGCAGCCAGGCCCTGGTCGAACGCCAGCTGGGCCTGATCGACCGGCTGGAGCAGGACGAGCAGGACCCGGACCAGCTGGCCAACCTGTTCGAGCTGGACCACCTGGCCACCCGTATGCGGCGCAACAGCGAGAACCTGCTGGTTCTCTCCGGCACCGACCTGGGCCGCCGGCTGACCCGCCCGGTCCCGGCCGGCGACGTCGTCGGCGCCGCCGTGTCCGAGGTCGAGCAGTACGCCCGCATCCAGGTCGCGCCGACGCCGGAGCTCACCGTGCAGGGCCGGGCCGTCAACGACCTCGTGCACCTCATCGCCGAGCTGCTGGACAACGCGACCGCGTTCTCCGACCCGAACACCAAGGTCACCGTGCGCACCGCCAAGACGCGGCGCGGCGAGCTGGCCATCGAGATCCACGACCGCGGCGTGGGCATGTCGGCCGCGGACGTGGAGGAGACCAACCAGCGGCTGGCCGACCCGCCCGAGGTCGACGTCGCCGTGTCTCGCCGGATGGGCCTGTACGTGGTCGCGCGGCTGGCCAAGCGGCACGACATCAAGGTCCGGCTGCGCGGCAACGAGGACATCGAGGGCGGCATGACCGCGCTCGTCGTGGTGCCGTCCTCGCTGGTGCTGGCCCCCGGGGCCGACGTCAGCACGCCGCCGTCCGGCGGCGAGCGGCCCGCCTCGCAGGTCGGCGGCGGCATCGCCAACGCGTTCGGCATGTCCCGGCGCCCCGCCACCCCGCCCGTGCAGGAGCAGCAGCCCCTGCAGGTGCAGGAGCCGGCGGGCGACCCCGGCGTGCCGGTGCAGTTCGTGTCCAGCGCGGGCAGCCCGGAGCTGGGCGTCACCGGCGTGCCGCGCTGGTCGCCGAACGCCCCGGCCGCGCCGGCGCCGCAGGAGAGCACCGCCACCTGGTTCCCGTCGCTGGAGGACTCCGCCGCCGGCCAGCCGGTGGACATGTTCGCCAGCACCAGCTTCCAGGAGATGCCCGAGGAGCAGCTCACCCAGGGCATCAACGGCAACGGCAGCCTGAACGGCCACGCCGCGCCGCCGGCCGCCGTGCCGGCGCCGGCCCAGCCCGAGGCCAACGCCTTCCCGTCACGTGATCTAGATCACGAACTGGATGCGCCGACCGAGCGGCTGCCGATCTACGAGGCCGTCCTGTCGCAGTGGTTCCAGGCCGTCGAGGAGGAGACTCCCGACCTGGAGGGCCCGTTCGGCGTGCCGGCTTCCGGCGCGGACGACCTGCCCGCCGGCCCGGCCACCGCGACCATGTCGCTGCCGTTGCCCGAGGTGCCCGACCAGGCCGCCGCCGAGGCCGCCGCGCCGGAAGCCGCCCCGCAGGCCGCTGAGCAGGCCGAACCCGCCGCGCCCGAGGCGCAGGCCGAGCCGCCCGCCGCGGCCAGGCCGGCCGCCTCGATGCCGCTGCCCAAGCGCACGCCGCGCTCGACGAGCGACCAGCGCCAGGCGCCGGCGCCCGCCGCGGCCGTAGAGTCCGAACCTGCCCGCCAGCAGCAGCCGGAGACCCCGGCGGCCCGCAACGGTTCGGCCCCGCTGCCCACCAGACCGGCCCGGCCGGCAGCGGCCCGGAGTAACGAATGGACATCACCTGGCGACGAAGGATGGCAGGCTGCTGAATCCTTGCTGAACCAGGCCCCCGACACGCAGACCAACGCCGGCCTGCCGAAACGGGTCCCGAAGGCGCACCTCATCCCGGGCTCGGCCGCGCCGAAGAACCCGGCGGCGGTGCCCAACCGGGCCCCGGCCGCGCCGCGGTCGGCTGACTCGGTGCGGGGTCGCATGTCAAGCTTCCAGCAGGGCGTGCGCCGTGGCCGGCACGCTTTGATAGACGCCTACTCTGGTGATGCGTCCACATCGCCGCAGAGCAGTGAAGACGAGGAGCAGGAGTGACTACCGCGTCTGTACAGCAGCCCGGCAGCTTCAGCTGGCTGATCACCGACTTCGTCCGCCGGGTCCCCGGCGTGGCGCACGCCGTCGTCGTCTCCGCCGACGGTCTGCTGCTGGCCGGCTCGCACGGCCTGCCGCGGGACCGCGCGGAGCAACTGTCGGCGGTGTCGTCCGGGCTGATCAGCCTGACGCAGGGGGCCGCGCGCTGCTTCGAGGGCGGCTCGGTCAACCAGACCGTGGTGGAGATGGAGCGGGGGTACCTGTTCCTGATGTCCATCAGCGACGGCTCGTGCCTCTCCGTCCTCGCCGCGCCCAACTGCGACATCGGTCTCGTCGCCTACGAGATGACCCTGCTGGTCGAGCGGGTCGGCCAGCAGCTGACGCCGGAACTACGGGCGCAGCTGCAAGGCGTGGTCCGCAGATAGGCCCGGGTGGGGGTGAGAAGTGATGGCCAAGGGTTCTGGCGTACCCGGCGGCCGGTTCGGTAAGAAGTTCGACTACCAGGCCTGGGCCGCCGAGGGCTTCAGTTTCTCCGATCCCGATTCGGAGGGCTCCTCGGACGCCGAGGACGACGCGCACTACGAGCTGGATGAGGTGCTGGATGACCCGCCACGACACCAGCTGCACGACGCACCCCGACAACCCGGTGCTGGCCGGGCCTTCGGCACCGCGGGACGAGGTCTAGGCGACATGGCAGCTCACGGTCTTGACGACCCGCCGCAGCACGGGCTGGACGAGGTGCCCAACCGGTTCGACATCGACGGGTACGGCAACGGCCTGTTCGGCGGGCCCGGGGCCGACCTGTTCGGTGAGCACGGCTTCGTGGAGGGGCCGCCGCGCAGCCGCGGGGCGTACGGCCTGCCGGAGGAGATGCCGGGCGGAAACGCCTTCGGCTTCGCCGACGAGCGGCCGGCCGAGCGCAGCGCACCCGGCTACCGCGGCGGGCCGCCGTCGGGACCCATTTCGGACCCGATGTCCGGACCGCTCTACGATGCCGACGGCTACGAGGTGCACTTCGTGCAGCCGCCGGACCCGGAACCCGAACCGGAGCCGGCACAGCACGAGCCCGTGGTCGAGACCGGATCGCTCGTCCGTCCCTACACCAGGACCGGCGGCCGGACCCGACCCGATTACGACCTGGCGATCGAGGCGTTGGTGTCCACCAGCGACCACGGCCGTGACAGGGATGCCGCAGTGACCGCCGAGCACCGGTCGATCTGCGGTCTGTGTGTGGAGACCCGCTCGGTCGCGGAGATCGCGGCGCACCTGCGGCTGCCCCTCGGGGTGGTCCGGGTGCTCATCGGTGACATGGCCAGCATGGGTCTAGTCCTGATTCACCAAAGCGGCCTGGTCGTGGGGGACAGGCCGTCCATTGAATTCCTGGAGAGGGTGCTCAGTGGGCTCCGCAGGCTCTAGTCCCCAGATCGCCCGGCAGGCGACGACATCGGCGAAGATCGTGGTCGCCGGTGGGTTCGGTGTCGGCAAGACGACGTTCGTGGGGTCGGTGTCCGAGATCGTGCCGTTGACGACCGAGGCGGTGATGACCGAGGCCAGTCTGGGTGTGGACGACCTGTCGGCGACGCCGAACAAGGTCACCACGACGGTGGCGATGGACTTCGGTCGGGTGTCGCTGGACAGCGACCTGATCCTGTACCTGTTCGGCACGCCCGGCCAGCACCGGTTCTGGTTCATGTGGGACGACCTGGTGCGGGGTGCGATCGGCGCGGTGGTGCTGGTGGACACCCGGCGGTTGGCCGACGCGTTCGCGTCGATCGACTTCTTCGACGACCGGCAGCTGCCGTACGTGGTGGCGGTGAACTGCTTCGACGGGATGCTGCACCACCGGATCGACGACGTGCGGGAGGCGTTGACGATCGACCAGTCGGTGCCGATCGTGACGTGTGACGCCCGCAACCGGGAGTCGACCAAGCAGACGCTGATCACGCTGGTCGAGCACGCCATGCGCCAGTGGATGTCCGTCCGCGCCGGCTGACCCACCCCCCGTCTTTCTGGCACATGCGGTCCGGACTTGCCCCCAGAGGTCAAGTCCGGACCGCATGTGGCATTTCCGGGGCCGGTCAGGGGCTCTCGACCAGTGCGGCCGAGGTGATCAGGTGCACCGGGTAGCGGCGGATCTCGCCGCCGTCGACACCCTCCAGAATGCCGCCCGCGACGCTCACCGGCGTGACAACGCGCTGCGTCGCGACCCCGCGTGAGTCGACAAAGCCCAGCCACACGCTGCGCCCCTCGCTGGCGGCCGCCCGCAGCAGCTCCAGCGTCGCCGCCACGGCCGTGCCACGGGGCGTCGAGGCCGCCCGGTCGCCGGCCCGCAGCTGGTCGACCAGCGCCCCGAGCTGCTCGTCGGCCACCGCCGTCGGCGCCTGACCCCGCCGCGACGCCCGCGCCTTGGCCGGGATGCGACGGCCCGGCGGCCGCAGGTCCAGCACGGAGCCGTCGGCGCTCTCGGCGGCCGGCGCGAAGCCGGCCGCGCGCAGCTCGTCCAGCACCTCGATCAGCGGCAGCGGGCTGACCAGCACGGTCGGCGCGATCCGCCGCAGCTCCAGCCGCGCCGCCGCCGGGTTGGCCAGCACCTCGGTGATCAGCACGGGGTCGTCGCAGCGCAGGAACGACCCGGCCGCGCCGCCGCGCAGCCGGCCGTGCCGCCGGGCCACGTCGTCGATCATGTACGTCAGCGACTGCGGCACCGGCGTCCGCGACCGGGTGCGGAACAGTTCGTGCAGCTCATCGGCGGTGCGGCCGGCGTCGAGCGCCCTGCGCACGGATGCCTCGCCCACGCGGTACACGGTCGCGCCGCCGGCCGACTCGACGTCGGCGACCAGCGCCATGTCGGCGGCCAGCATCGGCTCCAGCGGCCCGGGCGCGACCACCGTCAGGTCGGCCTGCACGAGCACGTGGTCCAGCGGCTCCGGCATCGCGTCGGCCATCCGCTTGGCGGCCATCGCCGGCCCCTCGGTCAGCAGCGCCCGGGTCGCCGAGCTGACCGCGCCCAGGGCCATCACGCCCAGCGTCGCCGCCTCCGTGTACGTCCAGCGCACGACGTCGTCCCGCAGCCGCCCGCCCCGGCGCGGCGCCCGCCACGCCAGCAGCGCCGCCACCTGGTCGACGTTCGGCACCGAAGTGCCCGGCGGCAGCTCGGCGAGCGTCTCCAGCACCCGGCGGCGCTCGCGCGGGGCCAGCGGCCGGCGCAGGTCGTCGGTGAGCGGGCCGATCGCCTTGTCACGTTCGTCACGGGTGCCGATCAGCGCCGGCAGCCGCGGCAGCTCCAGCCAGGCGGCGGCGATGGTGGCCCAGCGCTGCTCCGGCGCGGCCACCAGCCACCCGTCGGCGAGCGTGGTCGGCACCCATTCCGGCTCGACGCCCTCGCTGTCGGCGACCAGCCCCGAGCCGACCACCAGCTCCGCGAGCAGCCCGGCGCGGGTGTCGTCGACGTCCAGCGCCTTGCCGATCCGGCGGACCTCCCGCACGCCCAGCCCACCCGAGCGCAGCACCGGCGCCGGCTCGTCCGACCACAGTCGCAGCAGCGCCTCGACGTGCCTGACCAGCTCCAACGCCTCGCCGGCCGCCGTGGTGTCCACAACGGACGGATCGCGGGAAATCCTGGTGAGCTCGGGCTCCTTGACCTGGACCGTCCCGAGTGGACGGCGGCCGCGGACGGCCATGCCGACCTCGCGCGGCAGCTCCACGGTCTCGTTGTCGCGACGGGCGAGCAACCCCATCGCCAGCAGCCGCTGGGTCGGCGTCTTGGCCCGCTCCAGCGGCACGACGACGCCCGCGTCCTTGGTCAACCCGATCGGCGACTCGCCGGCCAGCGCCGACAGCAGCCGCCGCTCCGGCTCCTCCAACCCGGCGAGCACCTCGGTCAGGTCCTTGCCGGCCAGGTGCGGTAACGAGCGGCCGAGGCCGGCCGGGTACTGCGGCGCCACCTCCCGTGCGGCCGGCACCGCCGACACGGCGTCGTCCGGGCCCCACACGATCGCCCGTGCCCGCAGCGCCCTGATCGCGCCGGTCACGCGGGTCAAGGTCGCGTCGGCGGCCAGCAGCTTCGCCACCTCGCGGACCGACACCGGTTCGGCGTCAGCGTCCAGCACGAGCAGCGCCTCGAGCACGGTCAGCGTGAAGGTGTCCAGTTCCTCACAGGCCCGGGCCACGGATGCGCGGATACCCGCCCGCGTGGCCAGCACAGTGCTGTCCGCGGGCGGCGGTGTCGCCAGGTCGGGGCGGGCGCGCAGCAGCGCGACGAGCGCGTCGTCGTCGAGCGCCCGCAACCAGTCCGCGAGTGAGAGGCCGGCCATCATGCACCACGTTAGCTGTGCCGCCGATCGGGCGTCGGGCACACTGTGCATGTTGGACCGTCTCACCGAGGAGGAATCGTGGCGAAGGGCCGCCCCGAGCGCATCGACCCGTCTTGGCCGCACATCGAGGGTGAGAAGCACCCGGTCAGCGAGCTGGCCACGGACATGCAGGGTGCGCTGTCCCCGTTCGGTGACGTGACGTTCCCGGTCGACCCCGAGACGTTGCCGTACACGCACCCGGTCACCGAGATCAACCGCTGAGGCTTTTCGAGTCGCGCACGTTCCGGAATTCGACGCGGTTTACGCTCGTTTCATCGGCCGTCGGCCGCGTCGAATCTGGAGGAAAGCCATGCCGGTTCCGGGACCCGGATATTCGATCACCATTCGGGTCGAGGCGCCGCCGACGGCGAGCGCTGCCGGCGACCTGACCAGCGCAGTCGGCCGGGTCGGGGGTGTGATCACCGCGTTCGACGTGGTCGAGTCGCACGCGGATCGGGTCGTGTTCGACATCACCTGCAACGCGATGTCGGCGAATCACGCCAAGGACATCACCGACGGACTGGACGCACTTCCGGGCGTGCGTGTCCGAAAGGTGTCCGACCGCACATTCCTGGTCCACCTCGGCGGAAAGATCGAGGTCACCTCCAAGGTCGCGCTGCGCAACCGTGACGATCTCTCCCGCGCCTACACGCCCGGCGTCGCCCGCATCTGCCAGGCCATCGCGGCCAACCCCGAGGACGCCCGCCGGCTCACCATCAAGCGCAACACCGTGGCCGTGGTCACCGACGGCACCGCGGTGCTCGGCCTCGGCAACATCGGCCCGGCCGCCGCGCTGCCCGTGATGGAGGGCAAGGCCGCGCTGTTCAAGAAGTTCGCCGGCGTCGACGCCTGGCCGGTGTGCCTGGACACCCAGGACACCGAGGAGATCATCCGCGCCGTCGAGCTGATCGCCCCGGTCTACGGCGGCATCAACCTCGAGGACATCGCCGCCCCGCGCTGCTTCGAGATCGAGGCCCGACTGCGGGAGAAGCTGGACATTCCGGTCTTCCACGACGACCAGCACGGCACCGCCATCGTGGTGGTCGGCGCTCTGCGCAACGCGCTGCGGGTGGTCGGCAAGGACATCACCAAGTGCAAGATCGTGGTGTGCGGCGTCGGCGCCGCCGGTTCGGCCATCATCCGGCTGCTGCAGCACCAGAAGCCGGCCGACATCCTGGCCGTCGACATCCACGGCATCGTGCACCCGGACCGCGGCGGCCTGGACTCCAACCTGGAGCAGATCGCCGCCACCACCAACGTGGAGCACAAGGCCGGCTCCCTGCACGACGCGCTGGTCGGCGCGGACGTGTTCATCGGTGTCTCCGCGCCCAACCTGTTCGGCGCGGCCCAGGTGGCCACCATGAACTCCGACGCCATCGTGTTCGCGCTGGCCAACCCGGACCCGGAGATCGACCCGGTGGAGGCCCAGCAGCACGCCGCCATCGTGGCCACCGGCCGCAGCGACTACCCGAACCAGATCAACAACGTGCTGGCCTTCCCCGGCGTGTTCCGCGGCCTGCTGGACGCGCACGCCACCTCCATCACCGACGCGATGCTGGTGGCCGCGGCCAACGCCATCGCCGACGTGGTGGAGCCGGAGCGGCTCAACGCCTCGTTCATCGTGCCGAGCGTGTTCGACAACGCCGTGGCCCCCGCGGTGGCCGAGGCCGTCAAGAACGCGGCCCAGGCCAACTAACATTCGACCGTGAGCGAGCTGAGTCACGTCGACTCCGCCGGCGCGGCCAGGATGGTCGACGTCTCGGCGAAAGAAGCCAGCGCCCGGGTCGCGGTCGCGACCGGGGTACTGCGCACCACCGCCGAGGTCGTCGGCCTGCTGCGGCGGGACGGCCTGCCCAAGGGCGACGCGCTGGCGACCGCCAGGATCGCCGGCATCATGGGCGCCAAGCGCACCCCCGACCTCGTGCCGCTGTGCCATCCGATCGCCATCACCGGTGTGAAGGTGGACCTGTGGCTCGAGGACGACACTGTGCGCATCACCGCCACCGTCAAGACGACGGACCGGACCGGCGTCGAGATGGAGGCGCTGACCGCCGTCGCCGTGGCCGGGCTGACCCTGCACGACATGGTCAAGGCCGTCGACCCGGCGGCCGTGCTGGACGCGGTGCGGGTGGAGCGCAAGGACGGCGGCAAGACCGGCAGCTGGAAGCGACCGGAGGACCGATGAGCAGGCGGGCGCGTGTGGTCGTGGCATCCAACCGGGCCGCGACCGGAGTCTACCCGGACCGGACCGGGCCGGTGATCGCCGACTGGCTGCGCGAGCGCGGCTACGACGTGCCGGATCCGGTGGTGGTGCCCGACGGCGACCCGGTGGCCGCCGCGCTGCGGGATGCCGTCGTCGACGGCGTGGCCGTGGTGCTGACGACCGGCGGCACCGGCGTGACGCCGACCGACCGGACGCCGGAGGCCACCCGCTCGGTGTTGGACTACGAGATTCCCGGCATCGCCGACGCCATTCGAGCGGCCGGGCTGCCCCAGGTGCCGACCGCCGTGCTGTCGCGGGGCGTGTCCGGCGTGGCGGGCACGACGCTCGTCGTGAACCTGCCCGGCTCGACCGGGGGCGTGAAGGACGGTCTGGCCGTGCTGACGGGGGTGCTGGACCACGCCGTGGACCAGCTCGCCGGCGGCGACCACGTGCCGGCCGCCTCAGCGGCCGCTGTGGAGGGCGCCACGGCGGGCCGACTGCCGGCCGTCGTGGTGCGGGCCGAGATCAGCGAGACGCCGGTCTCCGCCGCCGAGCACGCCGCGCTGGTCGCCGACCGCACCGCCGGCGCGGTCGTGACGTTCGAGGGCGTGGTCCGCGACCACGATCACGGCCGGGACGTCACGGAGCTGGAGTACTCCGGCCACCCCAGCGCCAAGGACGTCATCGCCGAGGTTGCCGCATCCGTCGCCGCGCGTCATCCCGACGTGCGGGCCCTGGCCGTCAGCCACCGCCTCGGCCATCTCGCCATCGGCGACGTGGCCCTGGCGTGCGCGGTTTCCGCCGCCCACCGGCGCGAGGCGTTCGTGGTCTGCGCCGAACTGGTCGACGAGGTGAAGGCCAAGCTCCCCATCTGGAAGCGCCAGGTCTTCACCGACGGCACCGACGAATGGGTCAACTGCCCGTAAAGCGGCCGACAGGCTGGAGCGGGGTCCGGGGCGGAGCCCCGGCGTGGGGTTTGGGGGCTCGGCCCCCAATAACACGCCTAGCGCCCCATGTTCGCGTTTGCTGCGAACATGGGGCGCTCAGGCGACAGGCACTCCGCCCGTCGCGACTACGCGAACGTCAAGCTCACTTCGTGGTCAGCTTCTGACCGACGATGATCAGGTTCGGGTTCGAACCCACGACGTCCTTGTTCTTGTTGTACAGGTCCTGCCAGGTGCCGCTCAGGTGGAGCTTCTCCACCAGGCCCGACAGGGTGTCACCGGCGACGACGGTGTAGTCGCCGTTGCCGTCCAGCTTCGGGGCGGCTTCCTGGTGCACCGGGGCCTGCGCCTGCGGGGCCGGGGTGGCCTTGCGCGGGGCGGGGGCCTTCTTGGGGGCCGGGGCCGGAGCGCCGGTGCCACCGGCGGTCACGCCGCCGAGGCCACGCTGGCCGCACACCGGCCACGCGCCGATGCCCTGGCCGGCGAGCACGCGCTCGGCGACGGCGATCTGCGCCTCGCGGCTGGCCAGGTTGGCCTGCGACGCGTAGGCGGTGCCGCCGTAGGCACGCCACGTGCTGGCGGTGAACTGAAGACCGCCGTAGAACCCGTTGCCCGTGTTGATGGCCCAGTTGCCGCCGCTCTCGCACTTGGCGACGGCGTCCCAGTTCACGGTCGTCGCGTTGGCGGTACCAGCCGCGAGCGCCATCGGGGCGGCGACAATCGCACCGGCCAGGACGACCTGGGTGGCGGTACGAGCGACGGTGGACTGCTGACGGTGCTTACCGCGATAAGAACTCATTGACCTCTCGCCTACAGCGCCTGCGTCACGAGCTCACCGGCCGCACAAGGCACATGGGTGCCCCGCACAGTGGCCGGCATGGGTACCGGTGGTGCACGTCCCGCTGGGCGGTTCTCGGGCGCCCAGGGGTGGTTCCCCCGCCCCTGTTCGGTAGTTGTCCTTCGCTCGGGGTTTGGTGCCGGGAGACCGCCGAACAGGGTTTGGCGCTTCGGTCCCTCGGGTACTGCCGGTCGGTTCGGGTCCGACCGAGAAGCGACCGTACGTAACGGCGACGGGATCGCCAAATGCTGAAGTGTGTGACCGTAATCACAGTAACGCGACGCAACGAACCTCGATTCCGCCTGTTTGCGCAGCTCAAAGCGTCGTTATCTGGCCGTTTCCAAGTCGAGATCGATCACCTAACGTGAGGTGTGTGTCACGTGGTTTAGGCCAAAAGCGATGGGGTTTGCGCAACCGAAAAGTTGCCCGGAAAACCCTTGCGCGGCACCGTTCTGTATCGATACAGCACCAAGTCACGGACCGCTAGGCTCTCTCCCACACCGACGGTCGAGGGGAGGGGCGCCGATGGCGGGCGAGATCGAGTTCCGGGTGCTCGGCCCGCTCGAGGTCCTCATCGACGGTGGGCCCCGCCCGCTGCCCGCGGCCAAGCAGCGGCTGCTGCTCGGGTCGCTGCTGCTCCGGGCCAACCACGCGGTGTCCGCGGCCGAGCTGGTCGACGTGGTGTGGGGCGAGCGGCCACCGGCCGGCGCCCGTAACACGCTGCGCACCTACGTCATGCGGCTGCGTCAGCAACTCGGCCCCGCCTGCGCGCTGCGCACCGCCCAGGACGGTTACGCGCTCGACGTCCCGGCCGGTTCGCTCGACGCCGCCCGGTTCCGCGAGCTGCTCGTCCGGGCCCGCGCGGTCGACGACGCGGCGACCGTTTGGTCCCTGCTGACCGAGGCGCTGGCGCTGTGGCGCGGCCCGGTGCTGGCCGATGTTCCGCTGAATCCCTTGCGGCACGACGAGATCAACCGCCTGGAGGCGGAGCGGCTAGACGCCCGCGAGCGCCGCATCGACGCCGGCCTCACCCTCGGCCGGCACGAGGAGCTGGTGCCGGAGCTGCGCGAGCTGGCCGACGCGAACCCCGCCCGCGAGCGCGTGTGGGCGCAGCTGATGGTCGCCCTCTACCGGTCGGGGCGCCGCGCCGACGCGCTGCACGTATATAGAGAGGTGTACGAGTACCTCTCCGATGAGCTCGGGGTGGACCCCGGCGCCGAGTTGCTGCGCGTGCGCCAAGCCGTGCTCTCCGATCACCCGAGCCTGCGAATCTCGTTGAGCGCCAAGGTTTTCGTACCGGCACAGCTGCCGCCAGAGGTGATCAACTTCGTTGGCCGGGAGGCGGCCGCGGCACAGGTCGCCGAGCGGCTCGCGCCGGCCGAGCCGCCGGCTGCCGCGCCGGTGGTGGTGCTGACCGGCCCGCCCGGCACCGGAAAGACCGCGCTGGCCGTGCATGTGGCGCACCGGCTGCGGGCCCGATTCCCCGACGGCCAGCTGTTCGTCGACCTTCGCGGCCACGCGAGGGTCCCGGCACTCGGCCCCGATCAGGTGCTCGCCCGGTTCCTGCGAGCGCTCGGCGTCGCCGCCGACGACGTGCCCACGGAGCTCGACGAGCAGTCGGCCGCGCTGCGATCCCTGTTGGCCGGCAAGCGAATGCTCATCGTGCTGGACAACGCGGCCCGCCCCGCCCAGATCCGCCCGGTGCTGCCGGGCGACCCCGGCTGCGCGGTGCTGATCACCAGCCGGGACGCGCTGCGCGGGCTCGTCGCCGAGCAGGGCGCGAGCCGCGTGCACGTCGGCGGCCTCACCCCGGCCGAGTCGAACACGTTGCTGGCGCGGATCCTCGGCGACGAGGTCGTTCGGGTCGAGCCGACCGCCGCGGCGGAGCTGGCCGAGCTGTGCACGCATCTCCCGCTGGCGCTGCGGATCGCGGCCGCGAACATGATCGGCGGCGGCCAGCCGCGGCTGGCCGAGCAGCTGGGCCGGCTGCGCGAGGGCAACCGGCTGGCCGCGCTGGCCGCCGACGGGGACGAGACGGTGACCGTCCGCGCCGCGTTCGACCTTTCCTATGAGGCGCTGGCGGAACCGGCCAAGCGGGCGTTCCGGCTGGTCGGCCTCGCGCCGTGCCAGGACCTCACCCCCGAGGCGATGGGAGCGCTCGCGGACTGCCTGCCGGAGCAGGCCCGCCGGCTGCTCGACCAGCTGTCCACCGCGAACCTGGTGCAGCAACTGGTGCCCGGCCGCTACCAGGCGTACGACCTGCTCCGCGTGTACGCCCACGAGCGGGCACTGGCCGAGCCGGAGGACCAGGCCCTCGCCCGGCTGCACACCTATTACCTGCACGCCGTCGCGGAGGCCGCCGATCTGCTCGGTCCGGAGGTGCCGAGCCTCGTGCCGCTGCCGCCGCGCCCGGGGCCGGACCGGTTCGGCGACCGCGACGAGGCGCTGGACTGGATGACCACCGAGCTGCCCAACCTGGTGCCGCTGATCCAGCAGGGCAGCGGCGAGATCGTCTGGCAGCTGGTGGACTCGCTGCGCGGCTTCTTCTACGCCCAGCGGCTGGCCACCGAGTGGCAGTTGGTCACGCAGGCCGGCCTGACCGCCGCCAGCGCCGCCGGCGACGAGGTCGCCGAGGCGGCGATGCGCTACAACCGCGGCGCGCTGGACTGGAGTCGCGGCCGGGCCAACGAGGCCGCCGACAGCTTCGCCCGCGCGCTGGAGGTGTTCCGCCGCGCGGGTTTGCGGGCCGGCGAGTACTCGGCGCTGACCAACCTGGCCATCGCACTGTCCGAAATGGGCGATCTGGACGGAGCCGCCACGCGGTTCGCCGACGCCCTCGCACTCGCCGAGGGGGAACCGACCAGGCTGGCGCCGGTGCTGTTCAACCTGGGCCTGGTGCAGGTCAGCCTGGGCGAGACCGAGGAGGGCTTCGGCTACCTGGCGCGGGCCCGGGCCATCTGCGCCGAGCTCGGCATCGAGCACGGCGAGGTCAACTGCCTCAACAACCTGCTCAACTTCAGCCGGCACATGGGCCGGTTCTCCGACGTCGAGGAGTACTTCGAGCGCGGCGTCGCGATGAGCCGGCGGCTGGGCAACCAGGAGAGCGAGTCGGGGCTGGTCAACGCGATGGCGCTGGTGCGCCTGGACTTCGGTCGGCAGGAGGAGGCCGAGCGGATGGCCGCGACCGCGCTGGAGCTGGCCGCGTCGCCGAGCATGTTCCGGTCCCGCATCGACGCCCTGAACACCCTCGGCGACGTCGCCGTTGTCGGCGGCCGGCCGGCCGAGGCGATCGAGCACTACCGGCAGGCGCTGGACCTGAGCCGCCAGCGCGACCTCCGGTTCGGCGAGGTCGAGGCGCTCATCGGGCTGACGTACGCGATGCGGGACGACGAGCGGGCGCTGGCGCACGCGGAAGAGGCGGTGGCGCTGACCGGCCGGCATGAGCTGCGGCTGTGCCAGGGACGGGCGCTTCTCGCGCAGGCGCACGTGCATCTGCGGCGTGGCGAGCACGGCGCGGCGATCGACTTCGGCGAACGGGCCCTGGCCATGCTGCGCAAGACCGGCCTGCGGTTGTGGGAGCCCCGCGCGTTGACGCTGCTCGCGGCCGCGTACCGGGCCACCGGCCATCCGGACGCGGCCGATCGGCACGAGGTCGAGGCCGCCACGCTGCTGTCCGCGATGGGACTCGCGCCGTCACCGAACTAGTGGCGTGTCATGCAACCTTGGGCGGGTAATGGGTCCAGGTCCTGATCGGTGAGTCGGTGGCGAACCCGGTCTTGGGTCGGGCGCGGGCGTTGCGCCAGCGGATGTAGGCCTCGATCGCGGCGTTCTGCTCGGCGTGGCTGCGGTGATCAGTGCCGTTGAGGGCGAAGTAGCGCAGGGCGGCGAACTCCGCCTCGATCCAGTTCAACCAGGACCCGTAGGTCGGCAGGAACACCAACTCGACCTGGTTGTCGGCGCACCAGGCACGGACCCTGGGATGGCGGTGTGGGGAGAAGTTGTCCGCGATGACGTACAACTTCTCCCCAGGCCACCGGGCGCGCAGGACCTTGAGCAGACCGAGGAACTCGCGGTGGCGTTTGCGGTCCCGGATACGGTAGAAGATCTTGCCGGTGGCCAGGTCCAGCGCGGCCAGCATGTGCATCACGCCGTCGTAGCGGTTGTAGGTGGCCCGCTGACGCAGCGGTCTGCCCACCGGTCGCCAGGCTTTTCCCTTGCGGGGCTGCAGGTTCAGCGGCCCGAACTCGTCGACACAGACCACACGCCCGTCGGTGGGTGGGTGGTCGTAGAGGTCCAGGATCCGGTGCATCTTGGTGATGAAGTCCGGGTCCGTGGAGGCCTTCCAGGTGGTCGTGGTCTGCCACGAGACGCCGCCGGCGCGCAGGATCCGGCGCAGCGTCTCCCGGCTGATGGCCACCACGGTGCCGCGGTCGAGTAAATGTTCCCGCAGCTTGGCCAGTGACCAGGTCGCGTACGCGGTGATGCCCCAGTCGGCGGGGGACGTCCGAGCGATCAGGCAGATCCGCTGGCGGATCTGCTCACCGATCGTCCTCGGTCGTCCCCCTTTCCGTTTTGGGTCCAGCGCGGCGAACCCCCGTTCGTTGAACGCGTGGATCACATCGCGCACGTAATCGGGGCTGACCTGCAGCAACGAGGTGATGTCCCGGACGGCCTGGCCCTGGCCGGACATCAGCACCACGATCGCCCGGCGTAGCTTGACCGGGTCCTTCGCGGTCCGGGTCACTCGCTGCAGCTTGCGGCCTTCCTCCATCGACAGTGCCCGGACGAACACCTCGGGTCGACGAGCCACAACCACCTCCCGCAGTCGATCTACGGGACCAGCCTGGTCTACCGCTGGTGAAGATCAATTACCGGGTCGACGTACTGAGACGAGCCACTAGACTGAACGATCACCGCCGGGAAGTCCCATTTTCGGTAGTGGACACCGCGGGACGCTCCTAGGCTGAACGACAACTGCACGGCCGAGAGGAGGCTGGCATGTCCACCGACATGCGCTTCCGCATCCTCGGCCCGCTGGAGGTGTCGCTGGCCGGCCGGCCGGTGCCGATCCGCGCCGCCAAGCACCGGACGCTGCTGGCCAGCCTGCTGCTGCGGGCGAACCGGGTGGTCCCGGTGGACGCGCTCGTGGAGCGGCTGTGGGCAGGCAACCCGCCGGCCCGGGCCCGCGGCACGCTGCAGACGTACGTGCTGCGGCTGCGGCAGACCCTGGGCGACCCGGCGCTGGTGCGGACCGCGCCGGAGGGCTACTACATCGAGGTGCCGCCCGGATCCGTGGACCTGGAGCGGTTCCGCGAACTGTCCGACGAGGGCACGCGGGCCGGCGACGCCGGCGACCTGACCGCCGCGGCCGCCGCGTTGGACGAGGCCCTGCAGTTGTGGCGGGGCGCCCCGCTGGCCGACGTGCCATCGGAGGAGCTGCAGCGCAACGTCGTTCCGCAGCTGGTCGAGCAGCATCTCCAGGTGCTGGAGCGGCGCATCGACATCGACCTGCAGCGCGGCCGGCACCAGGCGCTGATCGCCGAGCTGCAGTCGCTGACGGCCAAGCACCCCACGCGGGAACCGTTCTGGGGCCAGCTGATGCTGGCGCTGCACCGCAGCGGCCGGCAGGCCGACGCGCTGGCCGCGTACCAGGGCGTGGCCGGTTATCTCGCCGACGAGCTGGGCATCGACCCCGGCGAGCCGCTGCGCCGGCTGCACCAGGCGATGCTGCGCAACGACCCCGAGCTGCTCGCGCCCATCGCGTCCGAGGCGGCGCGGCCGGTGGTCGTGCCCTCGCAGTTGCCCGCGGACATCGCCGACTTCGTGGGCCGCGAGGAGCTGATCGACGAGTTGGTGGCCCGGTTCGACCGGGGCACGCCGACCGGGCCGGTCACGGTGATGGGGCCGCCGGGTGTCGGCAAGACCGCCTTCGTCGTGCATCTCGCCCACAAACTGCGCCCTCGCTTCCCCGACGGCCAGCTCTACGCCAACCTGCGCGGCTATGCCCTCGGCCCGGCGCTGAGCACCGCCCAGGTGCTGTCCCGGTTCCTGCGCGCGATGGGCGTGCCGCCGGAGCAGATCCCCATCGACGTCGACCACCAGGCGGCCACCTTCCGGGCCCTGGTCGACGGCAAGCGGATGCTGATCGTGCTGGACAACGCCGCCGCGGCCGACCAGATCCGGCCGCTGCTGCCGCCGGCCGACGGCTGCGCGGTGCTCGTGACCAGCCGCAACGACCTGCGCAACCGGTTGGCCGGCGTCGACACCGTGCTACTGGAGCCGCTCACCCCCGACGAGTCCAGACAGTTGCTCAGCGCCGTGCTCGGGCCGGACCTCAAGGACCTCCCGGCCTCGACGGAGCTGGCCCGGCTGTGCGCGTACCTGCCGCTGGCGCTGCGCATCGCCGCCGCCAACCTGGCCAAGTCGCCGCCGTCCGGACTGGCCGACTACGTGGCCGAGCTCCGCAACGGGAATCGGCTGTCGGCGCTGAGCATCGCCGGTGACGAGGGCACTGCCGTGCGGGCCGCCTTCGACCTCTCCTACACGACGCTGCAGCCACGGGCCCGCGAACTGTTCCGGCTGCTGGGTCTCGTGCCGGGGCCGGACTTCACGCCGCAGGCCGCCGCGGCGCTGATGGCCACCGATGCCGCCGACGCCACCGAGTTGCTGGACCAGCTCGCCGCCGTGCATCTCGTGCAGCAGGCGGTGCCGGGCCGGTTCCAGTTCCACGACCTGATCCGGCTTTACGCGGCGCAGCGTGAGCACGAGGAGAACACCCGCACCGAGCGGGACATCGTCGTGCGGCGGCTGCTCGACCATTACCTCGCCGGGGCGATCGGCGCGGCGCACGTGGCATACCGGGATCTGGTGCGGCTGGTCGTCGGCCGGCAGCGGGGCCGGGCGTTCGCCACCGAGGCCGAGGCGCTGGCCTGGCTGGACGCCGAGCGGCTCAACCTGATCGCCGCCTTCGGCTACGCGGCCCGACACCACCTGTCCGAGCAGGCCGTCCGGCTGGCCGACGCGCTGCGCGGGTATTTCCTCGCGCACCAGTACAACGTGGACTGGTTCGCCACCGCGTCGACCGCCGTCACGGTCGCGCGCCGGGCCGGGGACCGTCGCGGCGAGGCGGCGATGCTGTTCAACCTCGGCACCGCGCAGTGGAACATGGACCGGCAGGAGGAGGCCATCGACAGCTTCCTCGCCGCCGCCGACATCTTCCGCGAGCTCGGCGCCGACGACGGGGCCGCGGCGGCGCTGAACAACGCCGGCAACTCCCACCTCGAACTCGGCCAGTTCGACGAGGCCGCCGGCTACTTCGACGAGGCGCTGGAGCTGGCCGAGCGGTCCGGGCTGCGGGACGTCGAGGTGATCGGGCAGGCCAACATCGGCTTCGTGCTGCTGGAGCTGGGCCGGCTCGGCGAGGCCATCGAACACTGCCGGCGGTCCATCGAGCTGTGCCGGGAAGCCGGGCTTCGGCACTGCGAGGCGCACAGCGTCGCCAACCTCGGCGCCGCGCTGCTCGAACGCGGCAATCCGGCCGAGGCCATCGAGCAGCTCACCACCGCGCTCGGCATGTTCCGGGTGCTCGGCGAGGTCACCGCCGGGCTGGAAGTGTTGCACCGCTTGGCGAACGCGTACCAGATGACCGCACGCGTCGAGCCCGCGCTGGAGCTGGCCCAGGAGGCGCTGGAGAGCGCCCGCCGCACCGGCAACCGGCGTGCGCAGGCGATGAGCCTGTCCGCGCTGGGCCTCACGCTGCACATGGCCGGCCAGTTCCCCGAGGCCATGCGGTGCTTCGACGAGACGCTGAACATGCTCGACGACATCCGGCATCTGCGCACCCGGCTGTGGATCCTGATCGGCGCGGCGATGGCGATGCTCCCCGTCGGCCGCATCGAGGAGGCGTTGGTCACCGGCCGCCGCGCGCTGGAACTCGCCGCCCCGCTGCCGCTGTACCGGGCTCGGGCGCTGTTGTTGTTGGCGCACTTGCTGATCGCCCGCGGCGGGGAGCAGGACATGGCCGACGCTTACACGGTTGCCGTGCAGGCGCGGGAGATCTACCAGCAGGCGGGCAACCCCACCGGCAGCGCCTGGTCCCTGCACGCCATGGCCAAGGTGTGGAAATACCGTGGTGACGGGGAGACCGCGGATTCGCTCAACCGCGAGGCGCTGCGCATCATCGACGGCAACGGCATGGCCTGGGCCGAACGGATCCGCGCGGCGGTCACCGCCTGACGCTGGGAACGCGCCTTTCCCAAACTCCGAGTAGAGGAATGGTCCGTTCCGAACCTCGGAAGGGCCCGTCAGCCGCCGGCGAAGGGCGGCAGCACGTCCAGCTCGACACCGCCGGCGACCGGAGTCCTGGTGTCCCGCACGGCGATTCCGTCCAGCAGCAGGCTGGACGCCGTGAGCACGCGGGCCAGCCGCTCGCCGTGCCGGTCCCGCACCAGCTGGAGCACATCGTCCACGGTGGACTCGGGCGGCAGGGTGAGCTGCTCGTCGCCGACCCCGGCGGCGGCCTTGGCGCCGGCGAAGTAGCGGATGGTCAACACCACGCGGTCAGCCTCCGATCGCGCTCATCGGACGGTCCGGCTGCGCGAAGCCGTCGTCGTTGATGCCGTGCCCCCTGGCCTTGCCCCACATCGCGGCCCGCCACAGCTGCGCGAGCTCCTCGTCGGAGGCGCCGGCGCGCAGCGGCCCGCGCAGGTCGGTCTCGGTGGTGGCGAACAGGCAGGTCCGCAGCGCCCCGTCGGCGGTCAGCCGGGTCCGGTCGCAGGCCGCGCAGAACGGCCTGGTCACCGAGGCGATCACGCCGACGGTGGCCGGACCGCCGTCGACCAGCCAGCGCTCGGCCGGCGCGGCGCCGCGCTCCGTCGGCTCGGGGGTGAGGGTGAACCGGGCGCTCAGCCGGTCGAGGATCTCCTCGGCGGTGATCATCTTGGCTCGGTCCCACGCGTGTTGGGCGTCCAGCGGCATCTGCTCGATGAACCGCAGCTGGTAGCCGTGGTCGAGGCAGAACTGGAGCAGGTCCGGGGCCTCGTCCTCGTTCACGCCGCGCATCAGCACGGTGTTGACCTTCACCGGCGCCAGGCCCGCGTCCTGGGCGGCGGCGAGGCCGGTCAGCACGTCGTCGAGGCGGTCCCGGCGGGTGATCGCGGCGAACCGGTCCGGCCGAAGTGTGTCGAGGGACACATTGATGCGGTCCAGTCCGGCCAAGGCCAGCTGACGAGCCTTGCGCGCCAACGAGACCGCGTTGGTCGTCAGGGACATGCGGGGCCGTGGCCGCAGTTCCGCCGCGGCCGCGAGGATTTGCGGCAAATCCTTACGCAGCAGCGGTTCCCCGCCGGTGAACCGGAGCTCCCGGACGCCGAGGCGGTCCACCGCGACGCGGATCAGCCGGATCAGCTCGGCGCCGGTCAGCAGATCATCGCCCGGCAGCCACTCCAGACCCTCGGCCGGCATGCAGTACGTGCACCGCAGATTGCACCGGTCGGTGAGGGAAACCCGCAGGTCAGTGGCCACGCGGCCGTAGCTGTCGATCAAGCCTGGCAGATCGGGACGCGTCGAGGTGTCAGGGGTGCTCCGCACGCCTGGAATGCCTAGCTCGACGGGTGCCATCGCGATCAGGGTAGTCGCTGGGACGCCCTACGCTGGAACGCCGACAACGGGCGTTCGGCGGTTATGATGTCTCTAGGGCCGAGTGTCTTAGCAAGTAAGCAGGTTGAGGTGGTGGCGATGTCGGAGACGGCCGAGGCCAGGGCGGCGTATCCGGTCAGCGACGAGGAGCTGGAGCGCTTCTCGTGGCTGGGCCGGGACAGCAGCCTTGTGACGGTGATGTTCCATGCCCGCATCGCCGAGCAGCTCGGGCTGTCCGCCACCGACCACAAGTGCCTCGACCTCGCCGCCCGCGGCGGCCAGCCGATGACCGCCGGCCGCATCGCCGAGCTGTCCGGGCTGTCCACCGGCGCGGTCACCGGCGTGATCGACCGGCTGGAGCGCGCCGGCTACGTGCGCCGCGTCCGCGACCCGCACGACCGTCGCAAGGTGCTCGTCGAGGTCACCCTCAGCGACCAGGACCCGGCGCGGTTCAGCGTGCTGTTCAAGGGACTGTCCGAGATGATGGCCCGGATCCTCGCGCACTACACGCCCGAGCAGCGCGAACTGCTCTACGAGTACGGCAGCGAGGTCGTCACCGAGATGCGCAAGGAAATCTCCAAGATCGGCGCCAAGGACTGAGCCGCCCGGGGCGCGAATCCGCATCCGCGGGTCGCTACCTCTGTTCGTGCCGCACGAGCGGAGTTAACCTCGGCGTGTGACTCGACCTGACGCGCCCACCTACCGGGTGTCCGAGGCGGCCGTGCTGCTCGGCGTGAGCGACGACACCGTGCGCCGCTGGCTGGATTCCGGGCAGCTGACCGCCGGCGTCGACGCGGCCGGCCGCAAGGTCGTCGACGGCGCCGAGCTGGCCGCGTTCGCCCGTGCCCAGGCCAATGCCGTGCCCGACCCGTCCGGGGTGGGCCGCTCGGCCCGCAACCGGTTCGTCGGCCTGGTCACCGAGATCGTCGAGGACAAGGTGATGGCGCAGGTCGAGCTGCAGAGCGGGCCGCACCGCGTGGTGTCGTTGATGAGCACCGAGGCGGTCCGCGAACTCGGCCTGACCCCCGGCATGCTCGCGGTGGCCGTGGTCAAGTCCACCCAGGTGATCATTGAAACGCCGGGAGGCATGTCGTGAGGAAACTGGTCGTCGCCGTCGGGTCGGCCGCGCTGCTGCTGACCGCGTGCGGTGGTGGGCAGACGTCGTCCCCAGGCACGTCGACCACCAGCAGCAGCGCCGCCAAGGAGTCCGGCACCCTGACCGTGCTCGCCGCGGCCTCGCTGACCACCTCCTTCAACAAGATCAAGGCCGAGTTCGAGGCGGCGCACCCCGGCGTCACCGTCAAGGTCACCTACGACGGCTCGTCCGCGCTGGTGCAGCAGATCACCAACGGCGCGGCGGCCGACGTGTTCGCCTCCGCCGACCAGGCCAACATGGCCAAGGTGACCAAGGCCGGCCTGAACGACGGCGCGCCGCAGTTGTTCGCGCGGAACAAGCTGGAGATCGCGGTTCCGCCGGACAACCCCAAGAACATCGCCGGCTTCGCCGACCTGGCCAAGCCCGGCGTCGTCGTGGTCGTCTGCGCGGACGCGGTGCCGTGCGGCGCGGCGGCGTTGAAGGTGGAGCAGGCCACCGGTATCACGATCACGCCCGCCAGCAAGGAAACCGCCGTCACCGGTGTGCTGTCCAAGGTCGAGTCCGGCGACGCCGACGCGGGGCTGGTCTACCTCACCGATGTCAACTCGGCCGGTAGCAAGGTCAAGGGCGTGCCGTTCCCCGAGGCCGACAAGGCGATCAACGACTATCCGATCACCGTGCTGAAGAACGCGCCGCAGGCCGCGCTGGCCAAGGAGTTCGTCGCCTTCGTGCGCGGCGACCAGGGCCGCAAGGAACTCGGCGCGGTCGGCTTCCAACTGCCGTGAGACGGCCGGTCCCGGCCCTGCTCTGGGTGCCGGCGGCGATAGCGCTGGCCCTGGTCGTGCTGCCGGTCATCGGCCTGGTGGCGCGCAGCGACCTGGGCCGGCTGCCGCAGCTGGTGACCAGCCCGACCGCGCTGGAGGCCCTGTGGCTCTCGGTGCGGACCGGCGCGGCCGCCACCGTGTTGTCGCTGCTGCTCGGCGGCCCGCTCGCGGTCGTGCTGGCCCGCGGGCGGCTGCCGGGGCTGCGGCTGCTGCGGGCGGTGGTGCTGCTGCCACTCGTGCTGCCGCCGGTCGTCGGCGGCCTGGCTTTGCTGTATCTGTTGGGGCGTAACGGATTCGGCGGCCAGGTGCTGGCGTTGTTCGGGCTCCGGCTGCCGTTCACCACGGCCGCGGTGATCATCGCGCAGACGTTCGTCGCCATGCCGTTCCTGGTGATCGGCCTCGAAGGCGCGCTGCGGACCGCCGGCGAGCGCTACGAGGCCGTGGCCGCGACCCTGGGAGCCGCGCCGTGGACGGTGTTCCGGCGGGTGACCGTGCCGTTGTTGTTGCCCGCCTTGGGATCCTCGCTCGTGCTGGCGTTCGCCCGGTCGCTCGGCGAGTTCGGCGCCACGATCACGTTCGCCGGCAACCTCGAAGGCACCACCCAGACCTTGCCGCTGCTGGTCTACGTGCAGTCGGAGTCCGATGTCGACGCCGCTGTGGCGGTGTCGTTGCTGTTGGTGGTGCTGGCGATCGTGGTGATCGCGGTGGCCCGACCCCGGTCGATCGAGGGCCGCCTGTGACTCTCGCCGTCGACATCACCGTTCGCCGTGACGCTTTTTCGCTGTCTCTGCGGCTGACCGTCGCCCCCGGCGAAGTCGTTGCGGTGCTCGGTCGCAACGGCGCCGGCAAATCCACCCTGCTGTCGGCGCTGGCCGGGTTGCTGCGTCCCGACGAGGGACGGATCGAGCTGGCCGGGCGGGTGCTGACCGATGCCGCCAAGGGCGTCCATGTGCCGCCCCACCTGCGTGGCGTCGGCATGCTGGCCCAGGATCCACTGCTGTTCCCGCACATGACCGTCGCCGCCAACGTCGCCTTCGGCCCTCGCTCGCGTGGTGTCTCCCGCTCCGCTGCCGATGATCTGGTTCGCCGTTGGCTGTCCGATGTGGACGCTACGGAGTTCGCCGCCCGCCGGCCGGGGCAGCTTTCCGGCGGTCAGGCGCAGCGCGTCGCCGTCGCCCGGGCGCTGGCGTCCGAACCGGAACTACTGCTCCTCGACGAACCCTTTGCCGCGCTTGACGTCGACGCCGCCCCCGCGCTGCGCACCATGCTCCGGCGGGTGCTCCGCGACTCGGCTCGCACGGCGCTGCTCGTCACGCATGATCCGCTCGACGCCCTTGTTCTCGCCGACCGCGTTGTCGTGCTCTCCGACGGCCAGATCGTCGAGCAGGGCGAGACCAGGGCTGTGCTGAGCCGTCCCCGTACCGCCTTCACCGCCCGGATCGCCGGCCTCGACCTCGTTTCCGGCGTCTACCGGCCGGCCGGGCTGGTCGTCGGGGACTTCGTGATCAGCGGGCATGTCCCCGAGCCTATTGCCGAGGGCTCGCCGGCCGTCGCCGTGTTCTCGCCGTCCGCCGTCGCCGTCCACGTCGAACCGCCCGGCGGAAGCCCACGCAACGTGTTCGGCGCCGTCGTCGGCGGCCTCGAACCGCACGGCGACATGATCCGGCTGCGCGCCGGCCGCAGCGTGGACGGTCCGTCCTGGGTGGACGGCCTCGCCGCCGACCTGACCGCCGCCTCCGTCGCCGACCTCGGGCTGGAGCCCGGCACCAGGGTTTGGCTTGCCGTCAAGGCCGCTGAGGTGGCCCTGCACCCCGTCGCCGGGGGATCATGAGGGCATGGCCTGGAACTACCTGATGGACATGGACGGTGTGCTGGTTCACGAGGAGCACATCATCGCCGGCGCGGACCAGTTCCTCGGCGAGCTCCGGGACCAGGGCATCCCGTTCATGCTCCTGACCAACAACTCCATCTACACCCCTCGCGACCTGCGGGCCCGCCTGCTGCGGACCGGCCTGGACGTGCCCGAGTCGTCCATCTGGACCTCGGCGCTGGCCACCGCGAAGTTCCTGGACACCCAGCGGCCCGGCGGCTCCGCGTACGTCATCGGCGAGGCCGGGCTGACCACCGCGCTGCACTCGATCGGGTACGTGCTCACCGACAGCGACCCGGACTACGTCGTCCTCGGCGAGACGCGGACGTACAGCTTCGAGGCCATCACCAAGGCCATTCGGCTGGTCGACGGCGGTGCGCGGTTCATAGCCACCAACCCCGACGAGACCGGGCCCAGCCGGGAGGGGCTGCTGCCCGCCACCGGCTCCGTCGCCGCGCTGATCGCCCGGGCCACCGGCCGTGAGCCGTATTACGTCGGCAAGCCCAATCCGCTGATGATGCGCTCCGCGCTGCGGGCCATCGGCGCCCATTCCGAGAACACGCTCATGATCGGCGACCGGATGGACACCGACGTGCGGTCGGGTCTGGAGGCCGGCCTGCAGACCATTCTGGTCCTTTCCGGCATTTCCGGCGCGGACACCGCCGAACGCTTCCCGTACCGGCCGACCCTGGTGATCGACTCCATCGCCGAGCTCGTCGGCCGCGCCGCCGATCCGTTCAAGCGCGACTAGTCACGCTGCGTGGTCGGTCGTTCGCGGACCGCTCGAAACCGTGAATCCGCAGCTCACGGAGATCATTTCGATACGCTCCGGTGACCGGGCTGGTCGGCGGTGCACCCCGCCGACCGCCTATCGTCTCTCACTGTGGGCGACGACGAACGAGACGGGTCGGTGTTCGTGGTCGGAGATGTCCATGGCCACCTCTCCGAGCTCATCACCGCACTTCACTCCGCCGGGCTGACCACCCCCGAGGGCCAGTGGTCCGGCGGCCGGCACCGCCTGTGGTTCCTCGGCGACTTCGTCGACCGGGGCCCGGACGGCATCGGCGTCATCGAACTCGTCATGCGCCTGGCCGACCAGGCCGACCGCGCCGGCGGCTTCGTCGGCTCGCTGCTCGGCAACCACGAGGTGCTGCTGCTCGGCATGCACCTGTTCGGCGACACCCCGGTGCCCTCCGACTACGGCTTCCGCAGCTTCGCGCGCAGCTGGCACCTCAACGGCGGGCAGCTCAACGACCAGACTCGCCTCACCGACCGGCACGTGCGGTGGCTCACCGACCGGCCCGTGGCCGTAGTCGTCGACGACCACCTGCTCCTGCACTCCGACACCACGGCGTATCTCTCCTGGGGCGACTCTGTCGACGAGGTCAACGCCGCCGTGCGGGCCATCCTGCACAGCCGGGACCTCGCCGACTGGTGGGACTGCTGGCACAAGATGACCACCCGCTTCGCCTTCCGCGGCGCCACCGGCGCCCAGACCGCCGACGAGATCATGGGCAAGTTCGGCGGCAAGCGGATCGTGCACGGCCACAGCATCATCGCCGACCAGCTGGGCATCGAGCCGGAGCAGGTGGACGGGCCGCTGTCCTACGCCGACGGCAAGGTGCTGGCGGTGGACGGCGGCCTGTTCGACGGCGGGCCGTGCTTGGTGGTCGAGCTCTGAGCCGTATCGGGGAGTGACCCGCCTCCCGCCGTCACCCCCGCTCGGGGGTGGCAGTGGTGCGCGTCACAGGCGAGGATGGCGGCATGGTCGCGCTGCCTGCTTACGCCTCGGGAACCTCGGACGTGCCGCTGCTCGGCGACACCATCGGCGCCAACCTGGACCGCACGGTGGCCACCTTCGGCGAGCGGGAGGCGCTGGTGGACTGCGCCTCGGGTCGAAGGTGGACGTACGGCGAGCTGGCGGCGGACGTGGACGCGGTGGCGCTGGGGCTGCAACGGCTGGGCGTGGCCAAGGGCGACCGGGTGGGGATCTGGGCGCCGAACTGCGCGGAATGGGTGCTGACGCAGTACGCCACGGCGAAGCTGGGGGCGATCCTGGTCAACATCAACCCGGCCTACCGGGTGCACGAGCTGGAATTCGTGCTGAACCAGGCGGAAGTGGCCACGTTGATCGCGACGCCGGCGTTCAAGACGTCGGACTACGAGGCGATGATCGACGAGGTGAGGCCGAACTGCCCGGCGCTGCGGACGGTGCTGCTGATCGGACGTCCGGAGTGGACGGACATGGTGGAGCGCGGGCGGGCGGCGGAGCGGGAGTCGCTGACGTTGATCAAGCTCTCGCCGGACGACCCGATCAACATCCAGTACACGTCGGGCACCACGGGCTTCCCCAAGGGCGCGACGTTGTCGCACCACAACATCCTCAACAACGGCTACTTCGTGGGCGAGCTCTGCGGGTACACGGAGCATGATCGCGTCTGCATCCCGGTGCCCTTCTACCACTGCTTCGGCATGGTGATGGGAAACCTCGGCGCCACCACCCACGGCGCGTGCATGGTGGTGCCCGCGCCGGCGTTCGACCCGAAGTCCACATTGGACGCGGTGCAGGCCGAGCGCTGCACCTCGCTCTACGGCGTGCCGACGATGTTCATCGCCGAGCTCTCGCTGCCGGACTTCGAGAACTACGACCTGTCCAGCCTGCGCACCGGCATCATGGCCGGCTCGCCGTGCCCGGTCGAGGTGATGAAGCAGGTCATCGACCGGATGGGCATGGCGGACGTGACCATCTGCTACGGCATGACGGAGACCTCGCCGGTGTCCACGCAGACCCGCGCCGACGACACGCTCGACCGCCGGGTGTCCACGGTCGGCCGGGTGCACCCGCACCTGGAGGTCAAGATCGTCGACCCGGCGACCGGCCTCACGGCGGCCCGCGGCGAGCAGGGGGAGCTGTGCACCCGCGGCTACTCGGTGATGCTCGGCTACTGGGCCCAGCCGGACAAGACGGCCGAGGTGATCGACGCGGCCCGCTGGATGCACACTGGCGACCTCGCGGTGATGGACGACTACGGCTACGTCGCGATCACCGGCCGGATCAAGGACATGGTGATCCGGGGCGGCGAGAACATCTACCCGCGCGAGGTGGAGGAGTTCCTCTACACCCACCCGGACGTCCTGGACGCGCAGGTGATCGGCGTGCCGGACGAGCGCTACGGCGAGGAGCTGATGGCGTGGATCCGGATGCGCCCCGGCGCCGAGCCGATCACCGTCGAGCAGGTCCGCGGCTTCTGCGCCGGAAAGCTGGCGCACTACAAGATTCCCCGCTACGTGCACGTGGTCGACGAGTTCCCGATGACGGTGACGGGCAAGATCCGCAAGGTCGAGATGCGGGAGCGGGCGGCGGAGATCCTCCGGGCGAACCAGACGAACGGCGGGTAGTCAGGCGCACATACCGTGTCGGTATGGTTACGCGGCGCCATCCGATGGGAGGAGCCGCCATGAGGCCACGCGCCCTGATCCGCATTGCCGCTTCGGTCGCCGCACTGCTGCTCGTCGGGACCGCGTCCGCGGCCGCCGGCGACGACACACCCGTGATGTGGCGGGTGCCCGTCAGTGGCGACCAGGCCAGCCGGCTGGTCGCCGCCGGCTTCGACGTCGCCGAGAGCGGCGCCGACGGGGTGGCCTACGTGACCGGCACCAACCAGACCGCGCAGTCGTTGCGGGAACTGGGATATCGGCCCACCCAGTTCGACACGATCTACAAGGACCTGCCGCAGCAGCGCGCCCTGGCCGCCGGCACCTTCTACGGCGGCTACCGGGCCGTGCCCGATCAGGAGCAGCACCTGAGCCAGGTCGCGAGCGCACACCCCGACCTCGCCACGGTGTACGACATCGGCGACTCATGGCTGAAGACCAAGGGGCGGGGCGGCCATGACATCAAGGCCATCTGCCTGACCAAGAAGAAGTCCGGCGACTGCACGCTGAGCACGACCTCGCCGAAGCCGAAGTTCACGCTCATGGCGCAGATCCACGCCCGCGAGATCGCCACCGGCGAACTGGCCCAGCGCTGGATCGACTACCTGGTCAACGGCTACGGCTCCGACGCAACGGCAACGTCCATTCTGGACACCACCGAGGTGTGGGTGATCCCGATCGCCAACCCGGACGGCGTGGACGTGGTGGCCTCCGGCGGCAACTCGCCGAAGATGCAGCGCAAGAACGTCGACAACGCCCGCGGGTGCAGCGGCGTCAACATCGGCATCGACCTCAACCGCAACTCCACGTTCAAGTGGGGCGGCGACTCGAACGACCCGTGCGCCGAGACGTACCAGGGGACGGCCAGGGGCAGCGAGCCCGAGGTCACCGGGCTGGAGAAGTTCTTCCGGTCGATCTACCCGGTGCAGCGCGGCACCGGCGACAACGACCCGGCGCCGGTGACCGCGCGCGGCACGATGATCACGCTGCACAGCTTCGGCAACGACATCATCGTGCCGTGGGGCTGGACCGAGAAGAAGTCCCCGAACGACGCGCAGCTGCGGGCGCTGGGCCAGAAGATGGCCGCCTCCAACGGATACGTCGTCGACACCAACGGCGGCACCGTCGGCTACTCGACGCCCGGCACCACCGACGACTTCACCTACGGCGTGCTCGGCGTGGCCAGCTTCACCATCGAGGTCGGCCCGGACAGCGGCAGCTGCGGCGGCTTCTTCCCGAAGTTCTCCTGCCTGGACAGCAAGTTCTGGCCGGAGATGAAGGGCGCCTTCACCGCCGCGGCGCAGGCGGCCGCGGCCCCGTACAAGCAGTAGCCCGAACCGTCGAACGGCCCCGGCGCCACCAGGCGCCGGGGCCGTTCACTGTCCGAAATGGATTGATCACCCGATCTAGCGATACAGAATCGGCTGCCGTCTCGCTCGGGCTACACCATGATCACGGTGTGACTCATCGGGAGCTACCAGCCAGCGGTCGAGGATGCTTCGCCGCGGTCATGATCGCGCCCATCGCCGCGTTCGCCGGCCTGATGGCGCTCACCACGTTGCTGGCGGCACACGACGACCAGGCCGGCGGTCCGGTGTTCGGGCTGCCGCACGCGACAAGGGTCAGCGAGACCACGCCGTTGGAGACGGACGACAGCGAGGAGCAGCCCGGCGTCACGATCGCCGAGCAGCCGCTCGCCCTGCACAAACCCGCAACCGGCAAGCCGGGCGTCGGGCCGACGACAACCGTCACGGTGCCGTCGACGGTCGTGGCGTCCTCCTCGACGAGCGCGGTCGCCGGCCCGCCGACACCGTGCACGGGCCGGACAACGCCGGCGACCACCACCACGGCGGCGCCGACGACCACGACCACGCCGCCGCCGACGTCCGCCACGACGACCACCGCCGTGCCGACGGCAACGACCACGACCACCGTCGCGCCGACGACAAAAACGTCAACGAGTGATGCCGGTGTGCCCAAGCGAGTACCGCCCCGGAAGCGGCCACACGCATAGGCCGTGCGGCTGGTTCCCGGCGGGGATCTTCTTCAGCAGCGAGCCGTCCTTGGTGGACAGCACGTAGATCGCCTTGTCGTAGCGGCCGGACAGCCACAGCTGCGAGCCGTCCGCGGTCACGTTGCCCATGTCCGGGCTGCCGCCGCCGGGGATCCGCCACTTGGCCTGCACGGCTCCGGTGTAGGAGTCGAGCACGCTGATCGAGCCCTCGTGCCGGTTGGTGACGTACAACTGCTTGGCGTCACGGGAAAGGTAGATCCCGTGCGCGCCGCCGCCGGTCGGGATGAAGCGCAGCACCTTCGTCGCCGCGCCGTCGAGCACCCACAGGCCGTTGGCGTCCGAGTCGGCGATGTAGTACACGGAGCCGTCCGGCGCGAGCTTGATGTCCTGCGGCCCCATCACGGTGTGCCGCTGCGGCATGTCGATCATGCGGAGCAGGCGGTGCGACGCGATGTCGACGACGGCGACCCGGCCGGCGAACTCGCACGTGAACACGGCGGTCCTGCCGTCGGGGCTGAAGTCGGCGTGGTCGATGCCGGCGCAGTCCGGCACGGCCGTCTCGTCGTGCTTCTGCCAGGTATGCGGGTCGTACCAGACGAGCTTGCGCATCCGCTCCGCCACCGAGATGGCGAACTTGCCGTCCGGCGTGAAGTACATGTTGTACGGGTCGATCACCGGGATCTGCTTGCCCGGCTGGCCCGTGCGCGGGTCGAACGGCAGGAGGTGATCACCCTCGTCGTCGGTGGCGTACAGGGTCCGCATGTCGTACGACGGCACCACGTGCTGAAGTTCCTTGCCCGCCGGGTACTTCGCGACGACCTGGAACGTCGCCGGGTCGATCACCCACACGTCGCCGGAACCGCTGTGCGGCACATAGACCAGCGGCTTGTCCTGCTTCACGGCGTCCTGCACCATGTTCACGCCCGCGTCGGCGTACACGTCGTGCGGATCGGACACCGGCGGCATGCCGGCCAGACCGTCCACAAGGGACTTCGCTGTGGTTGTGGTGGTCGGCGGCGTTGTCGTCGTCGTGGTCAGCGGCGGCTCCTCGGCGGCGGGGGCCGAGGAGCACGCGGTCAGCGCGGCGACGCAGGCGAGCGCGAGCAGCGCCCGTCCGGGGATGGGCAACTTCTCACCTCAGCAGTTCGGTCGCGGTCACCGGGGTCAGGCCCCGGGCGGCGAGATCGGTCAGGATGCCGGGCAGCGCCTGCACGGTGCCGGGATGGCCCAGGTGCATGCTCACCACGCTGCCCGCCTTGGCGGCGCCCGCCGCCCGGCGGATCGCGGCCGCGCCGGGATCCGTCCAGTCCAGGGAATCCACGTCGTAGGACAGGGTCCTGGCGTAGCCGGCCTTGCCGGCCGCCGCGAGCTCACGGGCGGTGGCATGCTGTCCCTGCGACTGGCGGAAGAACGTGCCCGGTGTTCCGGCCACTGTGGACAGTGCGTCCCGGCAGCGTTCGATCTCGGTGAGCATCGGACCCGGCTGGTAGCTCTCCAGGTCCGGGTGGCTCCAGGTGTGGTTGCCGAGCTCGTGGCCGCCGTCGCGGACCATGCGCGCGCCGTCCGGGGTGGCCTGCAGCCAGGTGCCGACGGCGAACACGGTGATCTTGGCGTCGTGCTGGGCCAGCAGCTTGAGCACCTGGCGGGTGATGTCCAGCGGGCCGGCGCCGTGGAACGTCAACGCGACCTCCGGCCGGCCGCTCGACGCCCGCACGACCTCGACCGCCGGTCCGCCCGGGGTGGCGGTGGTGGTCGTGGTGGTGGTGACCGGCGGCGTTGTCGTCGTGGAACGCGTCGTCGCGCTGGGGGTGGGAGCGGCAGTCGGCGGTCCGGAGCACCCGGCCAGGGCGGTGGTCGCGGCGATTCCGAGCGCGGCTCGACGAGTGATACGCCGGGTCACGCCGTAAGTATGGCTAGTGCCACGTTGAGGGTGATCACGACCCCGGCGATCAACAGCACCAGGGCCCTGGTCGGATCCGCGCCGACGGCCAGCACGAGGATCGCCGGCAGCAGCGTCGCCCCGCCGCCGGGGGCTAGATCTCCGCCAGCGCCGCCGCGTCCTCGGCGCCGAACTGGTCCTCCAGGCGTTCCGGCATGTAGTCCAGGTCGATCTTGGACACGTCGGCGCCGCGGGCCGAGTCGATCGCGCCCAGCCGGCGCTGCGCGCGCTCGCCGGCGTACCCGACGAACTCCGTCACCTCGAGGTCGAAGGCGGTCTGGTCGACGTGGTCGAGCACCCACTGGATGGCGCCGAGCGCGTGCGGCACCAGCTCGCCCATGCGCTGCGTGACGATGTCCCAGTTGGCGTCGTCGGCGGCGACGTGCCGGCGGCAGGTGAAGGTGCCCCACGCCATGTGCCGGCGCTCGTCGTCGCCGATGCGGCGGACCAGCTCCTGCATCCCCGGCAGGATGCCACGGCTCTTGCACACCTTGTTCCACGCGTAGTAGCCGGTCAGCGCCAGCGTTCCCTCGACGATGTGGTTGTAGGTGACGCTGGCCCTGATCTGCGCCGCCGGGCTGTGGTCGTGCTCCAGCAGCCGCAGCGCCGCCGGCAGCTCCTCGTAGAAGATCGTGCGGTAGCCGGGGTTGTCGGCGACGTAGGCGTGCAGGTCCTCGGTCAGGCCGACGGCGTCCATCCAGCGCCGGAAAACCTCGGTGTGCCGGGCCTCCTCGTACGCGAACTGCGTGAGATACATCTCGTCGCCCATGCGGCCCTCGGCCGCCATCGCCCGCATGAACGGCTGGATGTCCTCGGTGACGGCCTCCTCGCCGGCGACGAACATCGCCACCAGGTAGGTGGCGTTCTCCCGCTGCGCGTCGGTCAGCTCCGCCCAGTCGTGCGCGTCCTGGCCGAAGTCGATGTCGGCGGGGTTCCAGAACCTGGCGTTGCCCTTGGCGAACAGCCGCAGCGGCAGGTGGTCCCAGTCGAAGCGGCCGCGCAGCGAGTGGAATCCGGTCCGGCGCAGGTCAGTCATCAGGGGCCTCCGGGATCAGTCGGCGCATCAGGGCGGTGATCGTGGCGACGGCCTCGTCGACCGTGCCGGTGGGCGTCAGCAGGTGGCTGACCGTCAGCCGCATGCCGGCCTCGGCCAGCAGCCGGATCTCCCTGTCCGGCAACCACGGCATGCGAGGCCGCCACAGCTCCGTGAGCAGATCGACGGCGGGCATCAGCACCGGCCGTCCCTTGGTGGTCAGCAGTGGCAGCAGGTCTTCGGCGTCGGTGCCGGTGAGGATGGCGTTGACCAGCCGGTTCTCCGTGGCGTGGGTCAAGGTGTGACGCACCGCCGCTGCGATGCCGCTGTGCACGTCGTCGGCGTCGGTGAAGCGCTGCGCCACGCCCTCGAGGAAATCGGCGACCGTGTGCGCGGCGACGGCGTTGACCAACGCCTCCTTGGTGCCGAACTCGTTGTGCACGGTCTGCCGGCTCACGCCGGTCGCCGCGGCGACGTCGGCCATCCGCAGCCCGCGAAAGCCGCGGTCGGCGAGCAGGTCCGCGGCGGCGTCGAGTAGCTGGGTCCGCAGCGATTCCCGTACCCGCTCGACGAAGGGTGTGACCTGGTTCACGTCCTCAGCTTGACATTTGTCGGCGTCATGTCAAGTGGCTGGACACGAAAAGGGCTCGTGTCAACAGCTAGGGTGCGAAGCGTGGCGCTGACCGTCGGATTCGACCTGGACATGACCCTCATCGACGCCAGGCCCGGTGTGGCCGCGGCCATCGACCAGGTAGGCGCCGAGTTCGGCGTCCCGCTCGACGGCTCGGACTTCGCGTCCCGCCTCGGGCCGCCGCTGCAGGACATGTTCCGCGACGCCGGCATGGACGAGGCGATCATTCCCGCGCTGATGGACCGCTACCGGGCGCTGTACCCGACCGTCGTGATCGCCACCACCGTCGCCATGCCCGGCGCCGAGGAGGCCATGGCCGCCGTCCGCGAACGTGACGGCCGCGTCGTCGTTGTCACCGGCAAGTTCGAACCCAATGCCCGACTGCACGTCGAGGCCCTCGGCTGGCACGTCGACCACCTTCGCGGGGAGCTGTGGTCCTCCGCCAAGGGCGCTGTGCTGCGCGAGCAGGGCGCGTCGATCTACGTCGGCGACCACGTCGGTGACGTCCACGGCGCTCTGGACGCCGACGCCGTTTCGGTCGCTGTCACGACCGGGCCGTGCGATCGGCGCGAACTCGTGGACGCCGGCGCCGAGGTGGTCCTGACCAGCCTGGAGCAGTTCCCCGCCTGGCTGGCCGACAACGCGGGCCGGTTCGTGGAACCGATGGCCGGCTGACGTCAGGCGCGGCGGCGGTTCTGCAGGAACACCGCGACCAGGCCCAGGGCCAGGCCGATCGGGGTGAGCACGACGCCGGCGAGGTTGAGCCACAGCGGCAGGTCCCGTGCGCCGCTGGCGTACAGGGCGAAGATCACCGCCAGCGCCACCAGGCCCAGCGCGAAGATCACCATGGACAGCGGCATCAGCTTGCCGCCGGGCGCAGACCTCGTCATGCCGTCAGCGTAACTCGACGAGGCCCCGACGCCGCCGTCGATGCCCTACCCTTGAGGTTCGCGCCCTGGGCACGGTCCCCGGGCGCGTTCGTTGTGTGCAGCGGAGAGGTGAGGACAGTGCCGACCGGCAGGGTCAAGTGGTACGACACGGAAAAGGGATTCGGCTTCGTCACCCAGGACGGTGGCGAGGACGTCTACGTTCGTGCGTCCGCGTTGCCACCCGGGGTCGCGGGCCTGAAGACCGGCCAGCGCATCGAGTTCGGCATGGCCGAGGGCCGGCGCGGTCCGCAGGCGCTGTCGGTGCGGCTGGTCGACGCCCCGCCGTCGGTGGCGGAGGCCAAGCGCCGTCCGGCCGAGGAGCTGCACGGACTGATCGAGGACATGATCAAGGTGCTCGAGGCGAAGGTCCAGCCGGACCTGCGTCGCGGCCGCTACCCGGACCGCAAGACGTCGAAGCTGATCGCGGAGCTGGTCCGCGGCGTCGCCAGGGACCTCGACCCGTAAACCCGGGTCGCCCGGCGGGAGGCGAGCCTCCCGCCGGTTCCGCTCAGCCGGACTGACCCGCCACCGACAGGACCCAGCTCGCGCCGACGACGAACTGCGGCTCACCGGTGTTCGGGTTGAGCGTCATCACGCCGGCGTAGCGCTGCACCTCGGCGGTCTCCAGCTGGCCCCCGGCCGGCACCGCCAGCGTGTACGCGAGCCGCTCGCCCCGGGCGAACACACTGCTGCGCTCCTGCTGCTCCTGGCCGTTCAGCTTGTACTTGAACACCACCTGCCACGCGGCGTCGCCGACCTCGGTGGGCACGGAGATCTGCAGCGGCTTGTTCGGCGGCACCGCCAGCGTCGCGCCGGCGGACGGGTCGACCGCGCACTTGTCGACCCGCAGGTCGCAGTACTCGGACGGCCCCGTGACGGCGGTGGTGTTCACCGCGAAGAAGGTCACCTGCGGCAGCGGCGGCGCCGAACACGCCGAGGCCAGCACCCCCGCTCCGGCCAACACCAGCGGGACAAGGCGTTTCACGCTCACATCCGCCGAGCCTACGGGAGACGGTCCCTTGGCCACCGGGGCGGCCCAGCGCACATGAGCCACTCATGTGGCTACCAGCGCCACGTAAGCCACTCATATGGCTGCCCCAGCGCCACGTGAGCCACTCATGTGGCTGCCAGAGGCAAGTGAGCCACTCAGGTGGCTGCCAGGGGCAAGTGAGCCACTCACGTGGGCGTCGGTTGCCTCGCTACTGCGGCGGACCGGGTGCTGCTGCGCCGGGAGCGGGTCGGTGGTGGTTGGGGCGAGTCACCGGATCCGACTTCAGCGGCCGCCGCCGGCCCAGCCACGGCAGCAGGGTGCTGTCCCGGTTGACCATGACGGTCTGCGCCAGCCCGGCGGCCAGGCACAGCCCGATGACGGCGAAGCCGATCCAGTACTGGGCGGGCAGCAGCACGCCGAGCGCCCCGCCGAAGACCCAGCCGAACTGGAGGATCGTCTCGGACCGGCCGAAGGCCGACGCCCGCGACTGCTCGGGGAGGTCGTCCTGGATGGTGGCGTCGAGGCTGATCTTGGCCAGCGCGCTGCCGACGGCGCCGACGAGGGCGAGGGCCACCACTGTCGGCACGCCGGGGAGCAGGGCGGCGATCACGGTCATCCCCAGCACGGCGCTGAGACAACTGATGATCACTTGGTCGGGGCGGCCGAACTGTATGCGCGCGCCGATGCCGTTGCCGAGGAAGTTGCCGAGGCCGGCGGCGGCGCCGATGAGCCCGAGCAGCAGGATCTGTTCGAGCGGGGCGTGGTCGCGCTCGGTCTGCGCCTTGATCACGAAGGCGGCGAACAGGGTCAGGAACCCGGTCAGCACGCGAATCGTGCCGTTGCCCCACAGCGCCATCACGACCTGACGCCCCAGTGGCTGCCGGGTCTTCTGCCGGGGCTCGGCCCGCAGCGACGTCGGCACCTCGCCCTCGGTGACCTCGACCCAGGCGGGAATCCGCAGGCAGAGCACGGCATCGGCGACGCAGAGGATCGCCGTGAACCACAGCGCGCCCGGTGAGTTGAACAGCTTGGCGAAGCCGGCGGCCAGCGCGCCGAACACACCGGCGGCGGCGAGGCCGAACACGGTGAGCCGGGCGTTGGTCTTGACCAGCGTGATGTCCGGCGGCAGCACCCGCGGCGTCACGGCCGCCTTGAGCACGTTGAACGACTTGGACAGCACCATGACGCCCAGCGCCGCCGGGTACAGGCCCCAGTCGTCGAAGTGCAGCGCCATGACCACGGCCAGCAGCGCCTGCCCGAAGCAGGAGACGGCCAGAGCGAGCCGTCGGCCGTGCTGGATGCGGTCCAGCATCGGACCGATGATCGGCGCGATCACGGCGAACGGCGCGACCGTGATCAGCAGGTACAGGGCGACCTTGCCCTGGCTCTCGCCGGTCGCGGCGGAGAAGAACAGAGTGTTGGCCAGCGCGACCGCCAGCGTGGCGTCGGTCGCGTAGTTGAGCATCACGGCCCACGTCAGCGCCGCGAGCCCGGACTGGTCGGCGCCGTCGGCGTGCAGGGCGCGCCGGAACGCCTCGACGCCACGCTGTCCCAGCTGCCGACTGCGGAACACCGCGACCCGGGTCACGGTCAGCTTCTTCGGCGTGCGGGGCCCGCTCGACGGCTGCTCGGGCGGCACGAACCGGTGCCCCTGCTGCGGAGGCGGCGGCGCCTGCCGGTACGTGGGCGGCGGCTCAGGCGGACCCTGCCGGTACGTGGGTTCCTCACGCCGCGGGGGAGCCGTGCGATAGGTCGGAGGTTCCTCCTCCTGCCACGGGTACCGCCGCATCGGCCGCGTCGGCGGCTTGGGCGCGTGCGACCACTCGGCGACCAGATCCGGGTCGTTCTGCCCGGACTGCTGGCGCCGTCGGCTGGCCCCGCCCCAGCCGCGCCGGGGCCGGCCGGGGTCGGAGTGGTCGGCGGTCACCCCTCAATCCTGCCGCACTAGGAGCCGTCGCGTACGAACCTCACCCGGTACGCAAGGGGCCAACGCTTGCCGGTGACGAGGAACTGGCCGGGGTCCGGCGCCACCGAGATGCCGTTCAGCACGTCGTCAGGGGCGGTGTCGCCGGTCGGACCGAGCTTCGACAGGTCGGCCACGCCCTGCACGGCGCCGCTGGCCGGATCCACCCGAATGATCGTTTTCGTGGGGTACACGTTGGCCCACACCGAGCCGTCGACGCACTCCAGCTCGTTCAGCCGGCCCTGGTAGTCGACCTGCACGTGCCCGGTCACGGCGAACGTCGACGGGTCGCGGAAGGTCAGCAGCGACGTGCCGTCGCTCATCACCAGGCGCTTGCCGTCGTAGCAGAGGCCCCAGCCCTCGTCCTGGTACGACGCGGTGCTGACCTGCTGAAGCGTTGCGCGATCACGCAGCATCGCCACGTTCTGCTGCCACGTCAGCTGCCAGATCTTGTCGCCGACCACGGCGATGCCCTCGCCGAAGTAGTCCGGCGGCAGGGCGACGCTCTTGACGACCCGCCCGGTCCGCGGGTCCACGGCGCGCAGCGTGGAGGAACCGGTCAGCCCGGTGCTCTCGTAGAGCACTCCGTCGGCCAGTTCGTAACCTTCCGTGAAGGCCGACGTGTCGTGCGGGATCGTGCCGAGCACCTCGACCCGCAGGTGCGGGGGTCCGCCGGGCGCGGCGCAGGCCGTGACCAACACCACGGCAAGTGACAGCAGGGCTGCGCGCATCTCAAGAGCGTGACACGTGTGCATCGGCGTTCCCCGCGTGCGGCACAATCGACGGGTGACCGCACCGACCACCAGTGAGCAGCCCCCGAACCCGGTCCTGGCATCGGTTGTCGAGCTGGCCAGGGCCGCCGCCCAGCAGGAGGCCGGCGACGAGCCGATCGGCGCGCACGCCGGCGTCCTCGCCGAGGATGAGGCGTCGGTCACACACCTGTTCGAGGCCTCGCACCCCGGCTACGACGGCTGGCGCTGGGCCGTGACCATCGCGACCACCGGCGGCGACGAGGACCCGGTGACGATCAGCGAGGTCGTGCTGCTGCCCGGCCCCGACTCGCTGGTGGCGCCGGACTGGGTGCCGTGGGGCGAGCGTGTCCGCGCCGGCGACCTCGGCGTGGGCGACCTGATGCCGACGACGCCGGACGACCCGCGGCTGGTGCCCGGCTACCTGGAGTCGGACGACCCGGCGGTGGAGGAGGTCGCCCGCGAGGTCGGTCTCGGCCGGGTGCGGGTGCTGTCCCGGTTCGGCCGGCTGGAGTCGGCCCGCCGCTGGGAGGGTGGCGACTTCGGGCCGCGCAGCGACATGGCCCGCAGCGCGCCGGCCGCCTGCGGCACGTGCGGCTTCTACCAGCAGTTGGCCGGCAGCCTGGGCGGCGCGTTCGGCGTGTGCACCAACGAGATCACGCCCGCGGACGGCCATGTCGTGCACGTGGAGTACGGCTGCGGCGCGCACTCCGAAGCCGAGGTCGACACCGGATCGCCGGTGCCGGTGGCCGAGCTGGTGTACGACGACAGCGAACTCGAAGTCGAGCAGTGAGCGATTTCGGCGTCACCGACCTGCGCACCTCCGTCCTCCAGGCCTGGCGCGGCTCGCCGACCCGGTTCCGTGAGGACGCGAACGCCGAGGAGGACCTGCGCCTCGGCGGCTACCGCGACCGGCTGCTGGTCGAGCTGGCGCAGAACGCCGCGGACGCGGCCGGCTCCGGCGGCGTGCTCCGACTGTCCGTTGTGGACGGTGAGCTGCGCGCGGCCAACACCGGCGCGCCGCTGACCGAGGCCGGCGTGGCGGCGCTCGCGTCGTTACGGGCCTCCGCCAAGCGCGGCGCCCGCACGGTCGGCCAGTTCGGCGTCGGCTTCGCGGCCGTGCTGGCGGTCACCGACGAGCCGCGCGTGGTGTCCACGACCGGCGGCGTGGCCTTCTCCGCCGCCAAGACCCGGGAACTGGTCGGCGACCTGCCCGAGGTGGCCGAGCGCGACGGCGCGGTGCCGGTGCTGCGCCTGGCCTGGCCGGTGCCGGACGACGAGCCGCCGGTGCCCGAGGGCTTCGACACGGAGGTGCGGCTGCCGCTGCGTCCGGAGGTCGACGCCGCCGAACTGCTGGCCGAATGCGCCGCGGAGACCCCGGATCTGCTGATCGCCCTGCCCGGGCTGAGCCGGATCGAGGTCGGCGATCGCGCGTGGTGGCGTGAGGACGCGGAGGACGGCACCGTTGTGCTGCACGGGCCGACCGGCCGCGTCCGGTGGCTGCTGCGGCGTGCCTCCGGCGAGCTCGACGCCGCCGTGATCGAGGGGCTCGGCGTCGAGGCGCGGCAGCGGCCGGAGTGGTCCGTGTGCTGGGCCGTGCCGATCGACGACGAGGGTGTGCCGCGTCCACTGGACGAGGACGTGCTGCACGCGCCGACGCCCACGGACGAGCGACTTTCCTTGCCGGCAAGGCTGTTGGCGACGATTCCGGTCGAAGCTTCCCGTCGCCGGCTGATGCCCGGCGCCGCCACCGACGCCGTGCTGGCCGCCGCCGCGCGGGCGTATTCCGAGCTGGTGCTGGCCGTCAAGCCGGAACACCGGACGCTGCTGGTGCCGCTGCCGGACTTCCCCAAGTCCGAAGTGGACGGTCAGTTGCGTGCGCTGGTGACGTCCGAGCTGCGCACATCGGTGTGGCTTCCGTTGCAGGAGGGCGGTTTCGGTGCTCCGGCGCGCTCGCGTGTGCTGGACGTGCTGGCCCCGGAGCTGGCCGACATGCTTGCCGACATCGTGGACGGCCTGGCCAAGGCTGAACTCTCCGGCGTTCCGCACGCCCGACAGCTGGCCGCGCTGGAGGTTCCGCGGCTGCGGCTGTCCGAGATCGTCGCGATCGTCTCCGGTCAGGACCGCGAGCCGGCGTGGTGGGCGCGGCTGTACGCGGCGCTCGATCCCGTGGCGGAGCAGGATTCCACCGCCCGCGAGGAGCTCGGCGGCCTGCCGGTGCCGTTGATCGACGGCCGGACCGTCACCGGTCCCCGGGACGTGCTGCTGCCGGACTTCGACCAGGAGACGCTGGCCGAGCTGTCCACAATGGACGTCACTGGGCTGCGGGTCGCACATCCCGACGCCGTGCACCGGTTGCTGGAGCGGCTCGGCGCGCGGTCGGCCGGCCCGGCGGACCTGCTGGACGCCATGCGGACCGCCGTCGAGCGGAGCATGGACGACGCCGAGTCCGGTGTGGACACCACGTCGCTGGTGGACACCGTGCTGTGGCTGACCGAGTCGACCGGGGCGCGGCGCGGCGAGCGGCCGTGGCTGGGCACCCTGGCGCTGCCCGACTCCGACGGCGAGTTCCGGCACGCCGACGAGCTGATCCTGCCGTCGAGCCCGCTGCGTGAGGTGTTCGCCGACGACGTGATCGGCAAGGACGCGCCGCTCGGCGTGCTTGCCGACGAGCTGGCGTCGCGCTGGACGCCGGACGTGCTGGCCGCGGTCGGCGTGATCGACTCGTTCGTGGTCGTCTTCGACGACTCGCCCGGCGGCCCCGATCACGAGCTGGCCGACGAGGAGGCGTGGTGGGCCGCCGTCGACGGCGACCTCAATCCGCCGTCGACGTTCGCCGGCGTGCGTGACCTCGATCTTGTCGCCGACGACAAGTGGCCGGACGCGCTGCGGCTGCTGGCCGCGGAACCCGAGACGTGGCAGGCGATTCTGCTGCCCGGCGGCTACACCTCGTGGTGGCTGGCCCGCAACGCGCGGCTGGCCGGGGAGTCGCCGCGGTCGTGGCGGCTGCCCGACGCCGACGCGCTCGCCGGTGTCTACGACCCGATTCCCGATGTCGGCGTGCGCACGGATCTGTTGGCCGCCATCGGTGTTCGCGCCGAGCTCGTCGTCACCGATGCCGCCGACGTCACGGATGTGTTGCGGCGCTTGGGAGATCCCGAGCGGGCTGTGCCGCCCGGCGTCGCGATGCGGGCCCATGGCGTGCTGGCCGAGGCCGTTCGCTCCGGCGTCGTCGACGCCGGCGACGTCGAGCTCGACGAGCGGGTTCGGGCGCTGAGCGGCGCTTCCGTCTCCGGCGAGCAGACCGTTGTGCTCGATTCCCCTTGGCTGCTGGCCGCTTTCGCGCCCGACCAGGTCGTCGCCGCCGATCCCGACGACGCCGAACCGCTGGCCGAGCTGCTCGACCTGCCGCTCGCCGCCGACGAGGTCGACGCCGACGCGCTGATCGGCAACGGGCAGCCGGTGAGCTGGTCCGACCTCGGCGCCGTCGTCGCCGCCAGCGAGCTCCTCGACCGTCCGGTGCCCGACGGCCTGGTCGTCGTCTACGACGAGCTCGCCGTCCGACGCGGCGACACCCGCTACCACGTCGCGTGGTGGGTCACCGAGGACGGTGTCGTGCACGCCGAGGACACTCCCGCCGGCTTGTCCCGGGCGCTCGCGTGGGCCGTCGATCGCTGGCACGACCGACACCTCCTCGCCGCCCTCCTCGACGACCCGACGGCCGCGACGTACCTGTCCTAGACGTAGCCGGCGGGTCCTCCCGTGTAGTTGAACGCCTTGTCGGCCACGGACAACTCCTGGTCGAGGGCGAAGCGGGTGACCAGGTCGGGGTTGGCGATGAAGTGCCGGGCGAACGAGACGGCGTCGGCGAGGCCGGACTCGACGGCGGCCTCGGCCGACTCCCGGCCGAATCCGTTGTTGGCGATGAGGAAGCCGTCGAAGAGCTTGCGGTAGCGGGTGAAGGCGTCGAGGTCGAAGCGCGTGGGCCCGCGAAGGTGTAGGTAGGCGAGGGAATCGAGCCGGCGGACGAGGTCGTCGTAGCGGGAAAGGGTTTCCTCGTCGGGAACGTAGTCCGGGCAGGCGGGCGTGCTGTCGGTGGCGGTCCAGTACGGGGAGAGGCGAACGCCGACGCGGCAGCCGGTGCCCAGCACGGCGTCGAGAACGTCGAGCAGCAGGCGAGGGCCGGCGCGGTAGGCGTCGGTGCGGCGGATGAGCCGCGGATTCAGGAACTGCGCGATGAGGTACGTCCCGTTGGCGGCGATCTCGACTCCGTCGAAGCCGGCACGCCGGGCGTTCCGGGCGGCGGTGCAGTAGTCCGCGATGGTGGCGGTGATTTCCGGCAGCGTCAGTGGAGTGGCGCCGGCGTGCCAGAGCTGCACCATGATCCGGCCGCCGAGGGCGTGCACGAGGTCGGTGACCCGACGCCAGCCCGAGACCTGCTCCTCGGCGAACAAGCCGGGCACGTTCGGATAGGCGCCGATCGCCTGCGGGCTGATCCACGTGCCCTCGGCGATGATCAAGCCGGCGGCGGCCCGCCGGGCGTAGTGCAGGGCGTGCAGTTCGGACGGCACGCAGCCGCGGCAGCGGGTGGTCGGCGCCATCACCACTCGGTTGGGCAACACCAAGTCACCCAAGGTCACGGGGCGCAGCAACGCGCTACCCTGGCTCATCAGCCCCACTCCTCGTCGCGTCGGTCGTTCGGTGGCACGACACAGACGGATCGCGACGGGGAAAGGTGACCGATGCCCGACGACATGGCGCTCGCCGAACGGTTCGAGGCGCACCGGCCGCTGCTGCGCGCGGTGGCCGGCCGGATGCTGGGCTCCACCGCCGAGGCGGACGACGCCGTGCAGGAGGCCTGGATGCGGCTGAGCGCCGCCGACGGCATCGACAACCTGGAGAGCTGGCTGCGCACGGTCGTCTCCCGGATCAGCCTCGACATGCTCCGCAGCCGCAGGGCCAAGCGCGAGGAGCCGATCGACTGGCACCCGCCCGCCGAGGTCGACGGCCCCGAGCGGGAGGCCGTGCTGGTCGACGAGGTCGGCCGGGCCATGTTGGTGGTGCTGGACCGGCTGGGCCCGGCGGAGCGGGTGGCGTTCGTGCTGCACGACATGTTCGCCGTGCCGTTCGAGGAGATCGCCCCGATCGTGGACCGGACGACGGCGACGACGAAGAAGTTGGCCAGCCGGGCGCGACAGCGCGTACGCGGCTCCGAACCGCCGCCGGATGCCCCCGAGCAGAAGAGCGTGGTCGAGGCGTTCCTGACAGCCTCACGGGAGGGCGACCTCAAGGCCTTGCTCGAGGTTCTTGACCCGGACGTGGTGCGCAGAGCTGACGCGGTTGCGCTGCCGAAGGGGCGTAGCACCCTGGTCCGCGGCCGGGACGCGGTGGCGCGAGAGATGCTCGTCCTGGGCAAGCGCGCGATCTACGCCGAGCCTGCCCTGGTGGGCGGCAAGATGGGCGCGGTCGTCGCGCCGAACGGTCGGCTTCAGCTGGTGTTGGCGATCACCGTCGAAGGCGGGCGGGTGGCGGGGTACGACGTGATCGCCGACACGGCCAGGCTCCACAACACCGAAATCACGCCGCTCTAGAGCAGTCCCTCCTGGGCGGTGCGGGAGCCACGGCGGGCGGCGGAGCGCTGCCAGCGGAAGACGCCGTAGCCGACGAAGCCCAGGCCGAAGCCGGCGAGGCAGGACCAGGTCCACAGGGGTGGGGCGCCGACCAAGAGCATGATCACGAAGGCGACGAGGAAGGCGACGGTGCCGACGACGACCACCGGCACCGGGTCGGTCAGCGCCCGGGGCAGCGGCGGCGGGGTGGGTGCGGTAACCAGGTCGTTACCGTGCTCCTCTTTGGACTTCTCGGCCACGTCAGGCAGGCTACCGCGCCATGAGGGCGAACGCGCTGGACCGGTTCTTCAAGATCAGCGAACGCGGCTCGTCGATCGGACGGGAGGTCCGCGGCGGGCTGGTGACATTCGTCGCGATGGCCTACATCGTGGTGCTCAACCCGCTGATCATCGGGAGCTTCTCGGCGAACGACCCGGGGGCGCACAAGGACGTCCTCGGCGGCATCCTGCCGGTGCCGCAGGTGGCGGCGGTCACGGCCCTGGTCGCGGGCGTGATGACGATCCTGATGGGGCTGCTGGCCAACTATCCGTTCGCGCTGGCCACCGGCCTCGGCCTGAACAGCCTGGTCGCGGTCACCATCGCCCCGCAGGTGACCTGGCCGGAGGCGATGGGCCTGGTCCTGGTCGAGGGCCTGATCATCGTGCTGCTGGTCTTCACGGGCTTCCGCACGGCGGTGTTCAACGCGGTGCCGGCGGAGCTGAAGTCGGCGATCGCGGTCGGCATCGGCCTGTTCATCTCGCTGATCGGCCTGGTCGACGCGGGCTTCGTGCGCCGGCTGCCGGACGCGGCGCACACGACGGTGCCGGTGGGCCTGGGCATCAACGGCTCGATCGGGTCCTGGCCGACCTTCGTCTTCGTGATCGGCCTGGTGATCACCGGCATCCTGGTCGCGCGCAAGGTCCGCGGCGCGATCCTGATCGGCGTGCTCGCCTCGACGGTGCTCGCGATCGTGGTGGAGGCGATCTTCCACGCCGGCCCGTCCAACGGCACCAACCCGCAGGGCTGGGACCTGGGCTACCCGGCGCTGCCGCAGCAGATCCTCGGCCTGCCCGACCTGTCGCTCGTCGGTCACGTCTCGTTCGGCGCCTGGACCCGGCTGCCGGCGATCACCGTGCTGCTGCTGGTCTTCACGCTGGTGCTGGCCGACTTCTTCGACGCCATGGGCACGATGACCGGCCTGGGCAAGGAGGCCGGGCTGCTGCGGGCGGACGGCCAGCTGCCGAAGGTCGGGCCCGCGCTGTTCGTGGAGGGCCTGGCCGGCGCGGCCGGCGGCTTCGGCTCGGCCAGCTCGAACACGGTGTTCGTGGAGTCGGCGTCCGGCATCGCCGAGGGCGCGCGCACCGGCCTGGCCAACATCGTCACGGGCGTGCTGTTCCTGGCGGCGATGTTCCTCACGCCGCTGTACCAGGTGGTGCCGGTGGAGGCGGCCGCGCCGGCGCTGGTGATCGTCGGCGCGCTGATGATCAGGCAGGCCACCGGCATCGACTTCACCGACTTCCGGATCGCGCTGCCGGCGTTCCTGACCATCGTGGTGATGCCGTTCACGTACTCCATCGCCAACGGCATCGGCGCCGGCTTCATCAGCTACGTCCTGCTGGCCGTGGCCACCGGCGGGGCGCGCAAGGTGCACCCGCTGATGTGGGTGGTGGCTGTGGCGTTCGTCGCGTACTTCGCGGTGGGCCCGATCGAGACGGCCCTGGCCGGTAGTTAGTGAGGTATGCTAACTACATGGCGGAACCCGAGTCGACCGAGCCGTCGCTGGCCAGCCGGTTGCGGCTGGCCGTGGTGCGGCTCAACCGTCGGCTGCGGGCCCAGCGCACCAACTCGTCGGTCACGCTGACCCAGGTCTCGGCCCTGTCCGCGCTGCGCAAGTGCGGGCCGCTGACCCCGGGCGAGCTGGCCGCGAAGGAAGGTGTCCAGCCCCCGTCGATGACCAGGGTGATCGCGGCGCTCGAGGACTACGGCTTCGTGTCCCGGCGCCCGCACCCCACCGACGGCCGGCAGGCCATCGTCGAGCTGACCGAACAGGGCACCGCCTACCTGCGGGCCGAGGTGTCGGCCAGGGAAGCCTGGCTGGACTCGCGCCTCGCGGATTTGGATTCCGACGATCGGGAGCTGCTCGCCAGGGCGGCGGAGATCATCGACCGGATGGCGGGCCAGTAAAGGGGGCGGCGGACGAGTGCCGGCATACGCGGGGAGCACCGGAACAGAGCAGAAGCACACCTCGGAGACCCCGCGCACGACCGGAATGTTCGGTTCGCTGCGTGAACGCAACTACCGGCTCTTCGCCAGCGGGCAGATCGTCTCGCTGATCGGCACCTGGATGCAGCGCGTCGCCCAGGACTGGCTGGTCCTGGAGCTGTCCGGCAAGGACCCGGTCGCGCTGGGCGTCGCCGCCGCGCTGCAGTTCTTACCCACGCTGTTCCTGTCCTTGTGGGCCGGCGTGCTGGCCGACCGGATGGACAAGCGCAAACTGCTGATGCTACTGCAGGCCTCGATGGGACTGTGCGCCCTGGGGCTGGGCCTGCTGGACGTCACCGGCGTCGCGCAGCTGTGGCAGGTGTACCTGTTCTGCCTGGTGCTGGGCTGCTTCTCCGCGGTGGAGACACCGGTGCGCCAGTCGTTCGTGGTCGAGATGGTCGGCAAGGCCCAGGTCACCAACGCCGTCGCGCTGAACTCGATGACCTTCAACCTGGCCCGGATCGTCGGCCCGGCCATCGCCGGCGTGCTGATCACGCTGATCGGCACCGGCTGGGTGTTCATCGGCAACTTCGTCAGCTTCGTCGGCGTGCTGACCGGGCTGGCCCTGATGGACCCGTCCCGGCTGCACCGCGGCACGCCCGCGCCGCGCGAGCGCGGCCAGCTGCTGGAGGGCCTGCGCTACGTGCGGGGACGGCCCGACCTGGTGATGCTGATGGTCCTGGTGTTCCTGGTCAGCACCTTCGGCATGACCTTCTTCACGACGCTCGCGGTGGCCGCGGCCAACGTCTTCCACCAGGACGCCGACGGCTACGGACTGCTGTCCACGATGCTCGCCGTCGGCACGCTCAGCGGCGCCACCATGGCCGCGCGACGCAGCACGCGCGGCCGACCCCGGCTGCGCATGCTGTTCATCGGCGGGCTGGTGTTCGGCGCGCTGGAGGTCGTGCTCGGCGTGATGCCGACGTACCTGGCGTTCGGGCTGATGCTGATCCCCATCGGCGCCGCGCTGATGACCTTCACGACGACGGCGAACAGCACCGTGCAGCTGTCGGTGTCGCCGCAGATGCGGGGCCGGGTGATGGGCCTGTACATGCTGGTCTTCCTCGGCGGCAACCCGATCGGCGGTCCCCTGACCGGCTGGTTGGCCGACGCCTTCGGCGGCCGGGCCCCGTTCATCGCCGGCGGCGTGCTGTCGCTGGTGGCGACGACCGCCTGCGCCCTGGTCCTGATGCGACGGGCGAACATCAGCCTGCGGTCGCTGCTGTGGCGGCGGACGGTCCCGGAAAAGGTGTGAAAGCGCCCTTCCTACACTCGGAGTAGAGGAATGGTCCGTTCCGAACCCAGGATGGGCTCGTGATCTCGAGCTCGGTGGGGTGGCTGCCGCTACTGATCGTCTGCCTCGTCTTCACGGCGGCGGCCGCGGTGGTGGTGAAGGCGGGCCGGCTGTGGGAGCCGTGGCCGATCATCCTGGCCGCCGGACGGGCGGTGTTGCAGCTGGCGGTCGTCTCCGCGGTCATCACGGCGGTGCTGGCCTCGCTGGGCCTGACCGGCGGTTTCCTGCTGCTGATGGCCGTCGTGGCGACGGCGACGTCGGCGGCGCGAACCGGCGTGGGCTGGCGCGGCGCCTGGGTGGGGCTGGCGATCGTGGCGGGCGTGATCCCGGCGCTGGCGCTGCTGCTGGGCACGGGCCTGCTGCCGCCGACGGGCATCGCGCTGGTGCCGATGGGCGGCATCCTGATCGGTGGCGGCATGACGGCGACGACGCTGTCGGTGCGCCGCGCGCTGGACACGCTCAAGCAGCGGCACGGTGAGTACGAGGCGGCGCTGGCGCTGGGCTTCACCGAGCCGGTGGCGATCCGGGAGCTGGTGCGCAAGCCGGCGGCCGACGCCCTGCTGCCGGCGCTGGACCAGACCCGCACGGTCGGCCTCGTCACCCTTCCGGGTGCTTTTGTCGGCATGCTGCTCGGCGGTTCGCCGGTGTGGCTGGCGGGGGCGTTGCAGCTGGTCGTGCTGCTCGGGTTGCTGGCGGTGGAGTCGCTGGCCATCGTGATCGTGGTGGAGCTCGTCGCCCACGGTCGGGTCAGCCGCCTTGACCGACAGCGAAGGTAAGGCTAACCTAATCTCAACCGCTTCGTGGTGGGAGCGGCAGTCAGTTCGGGAACAGAAGAGGCCCCGGGTCCGGCAGACCCGGGGCCTCTTCGCGTGACCGGTCAGGCCAGCGCGCGAGCCAGGAACTCGGCGGCCTGGTTGATCGCGGCGTCGGCGGCGTGCGTGCCGCGCAGGGCGTTCAGCATCACGAAGTCGTGGATGATGCCCTGGTAGCGCACGGCCGTCACGGGGACGCCGGCCTCGCGCAGCTTGTTGGCGTAGGCCTCGCCCTCGTCCCGCAGCACGTCGGCATCGCCGGTGATCACCAGGGCCGGCGGCAGGTCGCGGAGCTGCTCCACGGTGGCCCGGAGCGGCGAAGCGGTGATCTGCGCACGATCTTCCTCGCTGGTCGTGTACTGGTCCCAGAACCACTGCATGGCGTCGCGGCGCAGGAAGTAGCCCTCGGCGAACTGGTGGTACGACTCGGTGTCGAACGCGGCGTCGGTCACCGGGTAGAACAGCACCTGCTGCTTGAAGGAGAACTCGCCGGTCTCCTTGGCCATCAGGGTCAGCGCCGCGGTCATGTTGCCGCCGACCGAGTCGCCGGCCACCGCGACGCGGCTGCTGTCCAGGTTGTGCTCGGCGCCGTGCTCGGCCACCCACTTGGCCACGGCGTAGTTCTGGTTGATCGCGACGGGGTAGCGGGCCTCGGGCGACAGGCTGTACTCGGGGAACACCACGGCCGCGCCCGTCTTCACGGTCAGCTCGCGCACCAGCCGGTCGTGGGTGTGGGCGTTGCCGAACACCCAGCCGGCGCCGTGGATGTAGATGATCACGGGCAGCGGGCCGCTGGCGCCGACCGGCCGGGTGATGCGCACCGGCACGTCGCCGACGGTCAACTCCTCGACGTCCACCTCGGGCTTGTCGATCTCGCCGGCCTGCACCCCGTCGACGGTCTTGCGGCCCTCGACGGGACCCAGGTCGAACAGGTACGGCGGGTTGGCGGTGGCCTCGGCGAACTCCTTGGCGGCCGGCTCCAGAACGACGCTCATGGCTTCCTCCTCCTGCTTGGTCCCTTGACCTGACGACTGGAACACTAGCGCACACTTAGATCGTGCACAACTTAAGTTGGCAAGTTATGATTGTGGTATGGAAGACACGAGCAACCCGTTGCTGCTGAAGGACCAGCTGTGCTTCTCGCTGTACGCGGCGAGCCGCTCGGTCACAGCCCTCTACCGGCCGCTGCTGGACGAGCTGGGGCTGACCTATCCGCAGTACCTGGTCCTGCTGGTGCTCTGGGAACACGGCGACAGTCCGGTCAAGGACCTCGGCGCCGCGCTGCAGTTGGACTACGGCACGCTGTCGCCGCTGCTCAAGCGGCTGGAGGCGAACGGGCTGGTGCGCCGCGAGCGGCGGGCCGACGATGAGCGCTCGGTGCGGGTCGCGCTCACCGACGAGGGCCGGGCGCTGCGCGACCGCGCGCTGTCGGTGCCGCCGGTGGTCGGCACCGCGATGGGCCTGAAGGACGAGGAGTTCGACGTCCTGCGCGACCTGCTGACGCGCCTGACGACGTCGGTGCAGGCCTACACGGCGTGAGGACGCACCGAGACCCCGCCGAAACGACGGGGTCTCGGTGTTCTCCTGGCAGCTCGGCCTGTCGGAGCATCCACTGCCGGGTTCAGGGGGTCAGCTGCAGGCCGTTCTTGCCGGCGCGCGCCGCCTCGAAGCGCTCGTTGACGTCGGTCCAGTTCACGACGTTCCACAGCGCGCCGATGTAGTCCGCCTTGAGGTTGCGGTACTGCAGGTAGTACGCGTGCTCCCAGATGTCGAACACCAGCAGCGGCGTGGTGGCGATCGACAGGTTGGAGTGGTGGTCCTTGAGCTGCTGGGTGATCAGCCGCCGGCCGACCGGCTCCCAGGCCAGGATGCCCCAGCCGGAGCCCTGGATCGTGCTGGCGGCCGCGCCCAGCTGGGCCCGCAGCCCGTCGAACGAGCCGAAGAACTCGTCGATCGCCTGGGCCAGCTCGCCGGTCGGCTTGTCGCCGCCGTTCGGGCTCAGGTTCTTCCACCACACCTGGTGCAGGGCGTGGCCGGCCAGGTGGAACGCGAGCGTGGTCTCCAGCCCGACGATGGAGCCGAACGCGGCCTTGTCCCGGGCCTCGTCGATCTGCTCGAGCGTGTCGTTGGCGCCCTTGACGTAGGCGGCGTGGTGCTTGCTGTGATGCAGCTCGTTGATCTCGCCGATGATCGACGGTTCGAGCGCGCCGTAGTCGTAGTCGAGGTCGGGCAGTACGTACTGGGCCATAGTTGCCACTATCTAGCAATTGCCAGATAGTGGCAACTAGGACGTCGTCACCAGACGGGCCAGGTGTGCACCGGGTTGCCGGCGTGCATCAGGTCGACGTACCGGCGCAGCATCCCGACCAGAGCCGCCTCCCGGTCCGCGCCGCGCTGCTCCAGCTGCGCGACGGTCTCCCGCTGCCACGAGGAACCCGTCCGCCGGGCCACGCAGCGCTGCTCGATGATGCCGAGGTAGCGCTCCCTGGCCGCGTCGGAGACGCCCAGCTCGCGCAGGCCCTCGTGGGCCATCGGCAGCAGTCGCCGCAGCACGAGCTCGTCCGGCGGCACCCAGCCGATGCCGGGCCAGTACAGCTGGGCGCCCATGCCGTGCCGCGCGCCCGAGTACAGGTTCTCCTCGGCCGCCTGGAACGACATCTGCGTCCAGAGTGGACGTTCCTGGGTGGCCAGCGCCCGCTGCGCGCCGTAGAAGAACGCCGCGTTGGCCAGGACGTCCACAATGGTCGGTCCGGCCGGCAGAACCCGGTTCTCCACCCGCAGGTGCGGCACGCCGTCGACGAGGTCGTACACCGGACGGTTCCACCGCCACACGGTTCCGTTGTGCAGCATCAGTTCCGACAGGCGCGGGGCCCGGCCGGCCGCCAGCTCGGCGATCGGGTCCTCGTCGTCGATCACCGGCAGCAGGCCCTGGAAGTAGCGCACGTTCTCTTCGAACAAGTCGAATATCGACGTGATCCAGCGTTCGCCGAACCACACCCGCGGCCGCACGCCCTGGTTCTGCAGCTCCTGCGGCCGGGTGTCGGTCGCCTGCTGGAACAGCGGGATCCGGGTCTCGTGCCACAACGCCTTGCCCAACAGGAAAGGCGAGTTCGCGGCGAGCGCCACCTGCACACCGGCCAGGCACTGCGCGGCGTTCCAGTGCGCGGCGAAATGGTCCGGCTGCACCTGCAGGTGCAGTTGCACGGACGTGCAGGCCGCCTCCGGCAGAATGGATTCGGCGTAGCTGCGCAGTCGTTCCGGCTCGCCGCCCGGCATCGGCGAACCCTCCATGTGCAGCACCATTTCCTCGCCGCGGGCGGCGAAGATCTCGTCGTTGAGCACCGTGTAGCGCCGGTTGCTGGTCAGCCAGCGCGGGTCGAAGTGCTCGCGCCGCAGCGTCGGCAGCACCCCGATCAGCACGATCGCCGCGCCCGCGTCCTTCGCCTTGGTGTCGGCGTTGTCGAACGTTCGGCGCAGTTCCTGTTCCAGATCAACGGCCTCGTTGCCGGCCAGCGGCCGGGGCGGCACGTTGATCTCCAGGTTGTGCTGGCTGAGTTCGGTGGTGAAGGAGGGATCGTCGATCTTCTCCAGCACCTCGGAGTTCGCCATCGCCGGCCGCAGCTTCTCGTCGACCAGGTTCAGCTCGATCTCCAGCCCCATCTGTTGTTGGGGGAACGAGAACACGTCATCCGTGAGCATCCTGGCCAACGCGTCCAGACAGCGCTGCACCTTCTCGCGGTAACGCTGGCGGTCCTCCCGGGTGAATGTTCGGTCGGACACGTCCTTGCCCATGCCGCCTCCCACTTCGGTCTGCCCGGGTTCCCCGGGCGCCTGAAGCGAATGCCAACCGTGACACAACGGGTTTGGCCCTGCCCATCGGCCAAAACGGTGCTCTCTGTCACATTGGCATAACTTCCGGTGAGAACGCGCTGGTAGGAGGCCTGGGATTACCACCCCTGGCGAACGTGAAACATGGTATGGACGAACAGTGAGACACTGCGTGTCGTGCCGCAGGTGATCGAGATCGACGACCCCTCGGACACCAGGCTGGACGACTTCCGCGACCTGTCCACCGCCGATCGGCGGCCGGACCGGCCGGGCGGGCGCGGCCTGGTGATCGCCGAGGGCGTGATCGTCGTGCGCAGGCTGCTGGACTCGCCGTATCCGCTGCGCGGCCTGCTCGGCATCCCCCGTCGGATACAGGAGTTGGTCCCCGATCTGGGCGATTTCGACGGTCCCGCCTACGCGGTGTCCGCCGACGTGATGGCCCAGGTTGTCGGATTTCACCTGAACCGGGGAGTGCTGGCGGCCGCGGACCGCGCCCCGCAACCCGATCCGGCGGCGCTCGTCGACGGCGCCCGGATGCTGGCCGTGCTGGAGGGCGTCGGCGACCACGAGAACCTCGGCGCGCTGTTCCGCAACGCCGCCGCGCTCAGCGTGGACGGGGTGCTGCTGGGCGCGGGATGCTCGGATCCGCTGTACCGGCGCAGCGTCCGCGTCTCGATGGGGCACGTGCTGCGCGTGCCGTTCGCCGACCTGCGGCCGTGGCCGTCGGGGCTGGACCTGTTGCGGGCCAAGGGCTTCACCGTCGCCGCGCTGACGCCGCGGGCGGACGCCGTCGACCTGCGTGAATGCAAGCTCGCGGGCGAGAAGGTCGCATTGCTCCTGGGGTCCGAAGGGCCCGGTCTGACCGATGAGGCCATCGACGCGGCCGACATCGCGGTCCGGATCCCCATGGCCTCGGGTGTGGATTCGCTGAACGTCGCCACCGCGGGGGCCGTGGCGTTTCACGCCTTGGGGGTCTCGTGAGTACCGTCGACCAGGCAGACGCCGACGGGTCGGAGGAGACGATCGTGCAGCTTCACGCGCGAGCCGGCAAGGCCGTGCTCGTCGGCCATGACGGCACGCAGCTGCGCGAGGTCGACCCGCGGTCGCTGGCGCTGCCGTCCGAGCTGACCGCGGCGCTGCACGAGTGGGCCGAGGTGGCGCGGGCGCTCGTGCCCAACGACCACGAGCCGGTCGGCGGCACGGCCGGTGATCTGGTCACCCGACGGGGCCGGCAGCTGGCCGGCCGGCTGGCCACCGAGCTGGGGCTGCCCGTCGACTACGCGGATCCGGTGTCCGGGCGGATGTACGAGGTGGAGCCGGCGGTCGTCGCCGAGCCGCCGGTCGAGCCGGCCGAGGACGCCGTCGAGGACTTCCCGGAGCGGGAGCCGACGCCCTGGGCCACCGGGCTGACGGTGACCTTCGTCGTCGCGGCGATGATCGCCGTGGCGGTGACGTCGCTGTCGTTCGCGCTGGCGCAGGCCAGTCTCTGGCTGGCGGTGATCGCCAACGTGGTGATCATCGGCGGGCTGTCGCCGTCGGTGTGGCTGGCCCGGGACGTGCCGGTGTGGCGCTGGGTCGCCCTCGGCGTCGCCAGCGGCCTGGGCCTGGCCTGGATCGCCCTCCTGCTGAGCCTGCTCGGCCCGGCCACCTGACCCCCGGCGAGTCACGCTCTGGGACCCACCGAATGTAGGTTTCGGGCAGATGCCCGAAACCTACATTCGCACTGCCTGAGAGCGTGACTCGCGGGGGTTCGGGTTAGGCCAGTGATTCCAGCCAGGCCTGGTGGAGGCGGGCGAAGCGGCCGTGCTGGCCGATCAGGTCGGCGGGGGAGCCGTCCTCGACGATGCGACCGCCGTCGACGACCAGCACACGGTCGGCGATCAGCACGGTCGACAGCCGGTGGGCGATGATCAGCGCCGTGCGGTCGGCCAGCACCGTCTCCAGCGCCGCCTGCACCGCCCGCTCGGTCGGCACGTCCAGGCTGGACGTCGCCTCGTCGAGCACCAGCACCGACGGGTCCGCCAGCAGGGCCCGCGCGAACGCCACCAGCTGCCGCTGGCCCGCCGACAGCCGGCCGCCGCGCTTGCGGACGTCGGTGTCGTAGCCCTCCGGCAGGGCGCTGATGAACTCGTGCGCCCCGACCGCGGCGGCCACCCGCTGCACGTCCTCCCGCGTCGCGTCCGGCCGGCCCATCGCGATGTTGTCCGCCACCGACCCGGCGAACAGGAAGTTCTCCTGCGTCACCATCGTCACCGCGGACCGCAGGTCGACGTCGGCCACGTCCCGCAGGTCCACGCCGTCCAGTGTCACCGTGCCGTGGGACGGGTCGTAGAACCGGGCCACCAGTTTGGCCAGCGTCGACTTGCCGGCGCCGGTCGCGCCGACCACGGCGATGGTCTGCCCGGCCGGCACGTGCAGGTCGAACTCCGGCAGCACCACCGGCGTCTGCGGGCCGTAGCGGAACTCCACCCGGTCGAAGCGCAGGTCGCCGCGCCGGCCCTCGCGCGGCAGCGGCGTCGGCTCCGCCGGCTCGGCCACCGACGGCTCCTCCTCCAGCACGCCGGAGATCTTCTCCAGCGCGGCGACGGCCGCCGAGTAGGAGTTGGCGAACATGGCCAAGTCGTCCAACGGGTCGTACAGCCGGCGCAGGTAGAGCGTGAACGCCGCCAGCACGCCCAGCTGCAGGCTGCCGTCGACGACCCGCAGCGCGCCCCACGCCAGCACCACGGCCATGGTCACGTTGCCGACCAGCCGCACGGTCGCGGTGAACCGGGCCATCACCTTGAAGGCCCGGTTGTTGGCATCCCGGTACTCGACGTTGACCTCGTGCAGGATTTGCTCGTTGCGGCCGTGCCGGCGGTAGGCCTGCACCGCGCGGATCCCGTTCATGGTCTCCACGAACTGCACGATCACCTTGGCCACGGCGGTGGTGGTCGCCCGGTACGCCTTGTGGGAGCTGCGCCGGAACCACCGGGCCACGATCAGCAACGGGATGAAGCCGAACAGCACCACCACGGCCAGCCGCAGGTCGAGCACGAGCAGCGTGACGGCGACGCCCACCACGGTGAGGACCGAGCTGAGCAGCCCGTCCAGGCCCATGTCGAGCAGGTCGTCGATGGACTCCACGTCGGACGAGAGCCGCGAGATGATCTTGCCCGAGGTGTAGGACTCGTGGAACGACAGGGAAAGCCGCTGCACGTGCCGGAACACCCGGTGCCGCAGGTCGAGCAGCAGGTCCTGGCCGACCCGGCCGGACAGCCGCACGAACGAGAACTTCGCGCCCGCGCTGGCCAGCCCGCACACGGCGTAGCCGACCACGCACCACACCAGCGTCGCCGGCTGGCCGGCGATCACGCCGGCCACGCCGCGGTCGATTGCCGCCGCGACCAGCAGCGGGCCGGCCAGCTGCGCGCCGTTCTCCAGCAGCACGAACACCAGCGCCAACGCCACGCCCCACTTGTGCGGCCGCAGCAGCGAACCCAGCAGCCGGCGGGACCGCGCCTGCAGCCGGGCCGTCACGACCTTGTCGACGTTCTCGACGTCCTCGGCGGCGACGCCGCGCCAGTCGGTAGCGGTCGGCGCGCTCATCAGACCGCCACCTCCTCGTCCTCGTCTTCGTCCAAAGTGGACAACAGTCGCCGGTACTCGGCGTTGTTGGCGATCAGCTCGGAATGCGTTCCCACGGCGGCGATCCGGCCGTCCACCAGCATCGCCACCCGGTCGGCCAGCTGCACCGTGCTCGGGCGGTGCGCGACGACCAGCGCCGTCACGTCGTGCAGCACGCGCCGCAGCGCCCGCTCCACCTCGCCCTCGGTGTGAACGTCCAAAGCGGACAGTGGATCGTCCAGCACCAGCACCGCCGGCCTGCCCACCACCGCGCGAGCCAGCGCCAGCCGCTGCCGCTGGCCGCCGGACAGCGACAGTCCCTGCTCGCCGACCCGGGTCGCGATGCCCCACGGCAGCTTCTCGACGAACTCCTCGGCCTGCGCCACCCGCAGCGCCTCGTGCACGTCGTCGTCCGTCGCCTCCGGGGTGCCCAGCGCCACGTTCTCCCGCACGCTCGCGGAGAACAGCACCGGCTCCTCGAACGCCGTCGCCACGATCCGCCGCAGGTCGTTCATCCGCAGGTCGCGGACGTCGATTCCGTCCACGGTGACGCGGCCGCCGGTGACGTCGGCCAGCCGGGCCACCAGCGCGGTCAGCGCCGTCTTGCCCGAGCCGGTGCCGCCGACAAGCGCCACCGTCTCGCCGGGACGCACGTCGAGGTCGATGCCTTTGAGAACCTCGCGCGTGCCGCCGTCGTAGGCGAAGTGGACATCCTCGAATACCAGGTGTCCGCGGACGTGTTCCGGGAGCTCCCGAGGATGCTCCGGCTCGACAATCGTGTTGATCTCATCCCGGACCTCCCAGTACCGGTCGCAGGCCGAGGCCGCCATGTTGGTCTCGGCCAGCAGCCAGCCGATCGAGTCGAACGGCCAGCGCAGGTACGTGCTCACGGTGATCGCCGCGACCAGCGTGCCGGCGGTCAGCGTGCCGTTGGCGATGCCGACGCCGCCGACCGCGAGCTCGCCGCCGATCGCCAGCTCCGGCAGGCTCACCAGCACCGCCCACAGCGCCGACATCACGCGGACCTTGTTCAGCTCCGCGCCACGCAGCGAGCGGGCCTGCGCCATGAACGACTTCGTCATGTCCCGGCCGCGGCCGAACGCCTTGAGCACGCGGATGCCCAGCACCGACTCCTCGACCGTGCTGGCCAGGTCGCCCTGCAGGTCCTGGGCGCGCCGGGCGTAGATCTTGTACTTCGTCTCGAACAGGTAGGACAGCACCATCAGCGGTGCGCCGCAGGCGATCACGATCAGGCCCAGCAGCGGCGACAGCGTGAGCAGCACGGCCACGCCGACCACCAGCACGGTGCTGTTGACCACCAGGAAGACCGCCGCGAACGCGATGAACCGGCGCAACGTGCTCAGGTCGTTCACGGCCCGGGACAGCAACTGCCCCGACTGCCACCTGTCGTGGAACGCCACCGGCAGCCGCTGCAGGTGGTGGTAGATGTCCTCGCGCAGCCGCATCTCGACCGTGGTGCTCGGCCGCACGTTCAACCGGCGCCGCGCGTAGAACAGGACGGCCTCGGTCACACCGAGCACCAGCACCAGACCCACCAGCCAGGGCAGCTTCGACAGCTCGCCGCGGGCGACCGGGCCGTCGACGATCTGCTGGATGACCAGCGGGATGGACAGTCCGGCCAGCATCGCGACGAGTGCCGCCGCCAATGAGGCGAGCAGTTCCAGCCGCACCGGACGCACATAGGGCCACAGCCTGCGTAGCGTGGCGAAGGATGAGCGGTGGGTGACGGACTGATCTCCGTCGTCACTCATTCGACAATCCCCCTTCGAGTTTCACCTCGACCATACGTAGGACCCCTGACGAGGACATCTGAATTTCCGGGAGTGTGCGAGCTCCAGCGCGGTGGAGGTCGAGCACGTTGTGGCAGGTCACACGGCTTGACGGCGGGGCTCGGGTGAGGGGTGACGGGGCGCGCGAAGTCGGCGCATGATGCAGACATGACGCGACCCGAGTCCGTGCACTACCTCCGCACGGAGCCGACGATGGCGTTCCCCGACGGCCGGCTGCTGGCCCGCAAGCAGCGCCAGCTCTACCTATTGGCGCCGGACGGCTGGACGCGGCTCGGCGCCGACCGTCCGATCGACGCCAAGCCGCTGACCCGCCAGGAGGCGGAGGACTGGTGCGAGCGCGAAGGCATCGACTGGCACGCCTTCGAGCAGCTGTGAGCTGGCCCGAAAAGAATCAACGCTGCGAGCGAACCCCGAGCAGCACGTCCTCCCAGGACGGCACGATCGGGTGGTTCTTCTTGCCGCGCCGCGGCGGCGCCTCCGCCTTACGGGTGGGCTGCTGCTCCGGCTGGGCCTGGGCCGGCGCCTGCGCGGCGGGCGGCTCCTCCACCGGCTCCGGATCGGTGATCTCCGGGGCGGGAGGCTGCTCGACGCGTGCCGTCTCCGGCTCGGGCACCACCGGCGGCGGCTCCGGCGCCTGCTCGGGCACGACCGGCGCGGGCGCCGGGACGGCCGCGGCCTGGTGCTCGAGCTCCAGCGCCTGCCGGGCCAGCTCCGTCACCGGCCGCACGGTCCGCAGCGGCCGGTTCGGCGACGGGTCGAGCAGGTCGATGGCGTGGTCGTCGATCGGCGACACCGTGCCGCCGTGCGCGCCGGGGTGGAACGTCCAGTGCGCCCGGTTCTCCGACCGGCCGGCCTGCCAGTGCAGCTGGATGATCCACTTGCCGTCCTCGCCGCGCCAGGAGTCCCAGTTCACGGCGGTATAGTCCTGGCCGCGCAGGCCGAAGGAGTGCGCGATCACCTCGCCGAGGGTCTGCACGTCCGGCCCGTCCTCGCGGATCGGGTGGGCGCGCTGGGCCAGCTCGGCGGTGCGGGAGCGCTCCAGCAGCACGGGGTAGGCGAACCGCTCGATGCGGTGCGTCGGCATGCCGGCCGCCGCGGCGACCTGCTCCACCGACTCGCCGGCGCGGATGCGGGCCTGGATCTCCCGGGGACGCATCTGGACGTCGGCCTCGGCGGCGATCTGGCCGAGGCGGGCGATGTCGCCCCGCGCGGCGGCGCGCAGCCGCTCGTCGCAGGGGATCGTGTAGCGCTCGCCGCGAACGGGGTCCTCGCAGATGACAGATGTGCCGTCGTCGTCGAGCCCGACGACTCGCAGCGCTCGCATCACGGCCTCCCCGATCTGTCACCTCGCCACATGCCAACGATAGTTCGGCGCGCCTACTTGACGCCGTAGGCGCGCCGAGTCTATCGACATCCGACCACGATCCTGCCGGATTTACTAGCTAAGACGCATGGTGAGGGGAGAAGGTTCACCGTCACGGACGGTGATATCGATCTGTGACGGGCTTCACAGTTGACCGACGACCCACTCCACGCACTTGGTCAGCGCGGTGACGTCGTCCGGCTCGATCGCCGGGAACATTGCCACACGCAGCTGGTTCTTGCCCAGCTTCCGGTACGGCTCCACGTCGACCACGCCGTTGGCGCGCAGGACCTTCGCCACCGTGGCGGCGTCCACGTCGTCCGAGAAGTTGATCGTGCCGACGACCTGCGAGCGGTGCGCCGGGTTGGCCACGTACGGCGTGGTGTACTCGGTCGCCTCGGCCCAGGAGTACAGCCGCTGCGACGAGTCCGCCGTGCGGGCCGTCGTCCACTCCAGGCCGCCCTGCTCCAGCATCCACTCGATCTGGTCGGCCAACAGGAACAGCGTGGCCACGGCCGGCGTGTTGTAGGTCTGGTCCTTGGTGGAGTTGTCCAGCGCCGTGGTCAGCGACAGGAACTCCGGCACCCAGCGGTCCGACGCGCCGATCTCCGCGACCCGCTCCAGCGCCGCCGGGCTCATCAGGGCCAGCCACAGGCCGCCGTCCGAGGCGAACGACTTCTGCGGCGCGAAGTAGTAGACGTCGAAGTCCTCGGCCTTGACCGGCAGGCCGCCGGCGCCCGAGGTGGCGTCGATCGCCACCAGCGCGCCCTCGGAGCCCTCGGGCCGGCGCACCGGCACCGCGACACCCGTCGAGGTCTCGTTGTGCGCCCAGCCGACCAGGTCCGCGCCGGCCTGGTAGACGATCTCCGGGGCGTCGCCCGGCTCCGCCTTCACCACGATCGGGTCGGCCAGGAACGGCGCGCCCTTGGTCACCGTGGCGAACTTCGACGAGAACTCGCCGTACGTGAAGTGCTGCGACCGCTCCCGGACCAGGCCGAACGCCGCGGCGTCCCAGAAGGCGGTGGTGCCGCCGTTGCCCAGCACGACCTCGTAGCCCTCGGGCAGCGCGAACAGCTCGCGCAGGCCCGCGCGGACCCGGCCGACCAGGGACTTCACCGGCTTCTGCCGGTGCGAGGTGCCCATGAACGCCGCGCCCTCGGCGGCCAGTTTGGCCAGCTGCTCGGGGCGGACCTTCGACGGGCCGCACCCGAAGCGGCCGTCGGACGGGCGCAGCTCGGCGGGCAGGATGAGGGTGGCGGGGTCTGCGGTCTGCGTCATGCCGGCGCCTCCGGACGTGTCAGCAAGTGCAAGGAATGCCGGCGCCGTTGCCGGGGAAGGGCCCAGTGTTGCAAACCGGTGTCCGGCACGTGACGTCCGGGTGTTCCGCGCCACACTTTGCGTCTCACGGATCGGTCAGATCGGCCAGCAGCACCGCCTGCGCGCTGCTGGCGATGTCGTCCCAGCAGTCCGGCGGCAGCTCCAGCAGCCGGCGCACCCGCTGCCGGTTGGTCAGCAGCTGCATCAGCGTCGCGTCGTTCACCGCGTCCGGCATCTCGAAGTGCCGGTAGAACCTGGTCAGGCCGTCCGTGAACCAGCACAGCGCGCCGTCCAGGTCCGCCGCCTCCTCCAGCACCTCGCCCGCGCAGACGTAGGCGAACGGGTCGTCGGGTCGGGAGCTCTTGAGCTCCGCCAGCGTGCTCAGCGCCCGCTCCGGGCGGCCCGTGTCGAACAGGAAGCCCGCGTAGTACGTCCTCGCGTCGCCGATCACGTGACCGCCGTCCGCGATCGCCGCCGCGAACAGCTCCCCGGCCCGCTCCGGCCACCCGGCCGCCGCCCAGCTCTCCGCCGCCTCCACCAGGTACTGCGCCCGTTCCTCCGGGATCAGCGCCGCCAGCCGCTCGGCCTCAGCGGCCTCCGCGGCCCTGGCTGCGGCCCTCCCGTCCCGCATTCCCGGAGGCTAGCCGGTGAGAGCGTGACCAAACTCCACCTCAGAGAGTGGTTCCCACAGCCACCCGTACACCCGAACGGCCCACCCTTTTCGTCACATGCAAGGGCTGGGCGGAAGGAAGTCGCCGGATGGGGTGATCTGGGGACGTCAGGCGTGGGCGATGGAGTCCCAGCCCTCGACCTCCTCGGGGGTGCGGGCGGCGGGGCCGATGTACTCGGCGGAGGGGCGGACGAGGCGGCCGGTGCGCTTCTGCTCGAGGATGTGGGCGCACCAGCCGGCGGTCCGGGCGCAGGTGAACATCGCGGGCATCATGTGCGGCGGGACCTCGGCGAAGTCGAGGATCACGGCGGCCCAGAACTCGACGTTGGTCTCGATGGCCCGGTCGGGACGCCGGGAGCGGAGCTCGGCCAACGCCGCCTGCTCCAGGGCGTTGGCGACCTCGTAGCGGGCGGCGCCGAGTTCACGGCAGGTACGGCGGAGGACGCGGGCGCGAGGGTCCTCGGCGCGGTAGACGCGGTGCCCGAAGCCCATGAGCCGCTCACCCCGGTCGAGGATGCCGGCGACGACGGCACGGGCGTCGCCGACGCGTTCGACCTCCTCGATCATGGGCAGCACCCGGGCGGGGGCGCCGCCGTGGAGGGGCCCGGACATGGCGCCGATGGCGCCGGACATGGACGCGGCCACGTCGGCGCCGGTGGAGGCGATGACCCGGGCGGTGAAGGTGGAGGCGTTCATGCCGTGCTCGGCGGCGGACACGAAGTAGGCGTCGACGGCCTTGACGTGCGCGGGATCGGGCTCGCCGCGCCAGCGGGTCATGAACCGCTCGGTGATGGTGCTCGACTCGTCGATCCGCCGCTGCGACACGGCGGGCCGCCCGATGCCACGGGCGGACTGCGCCACGTACGACAGGGCCATGACGGAGGCGCGGGCGAGCTGCTCCCGGGCCTGCTCGTCGGTGATGTCCAGCAGCGGCTGGTAGCCCCAGATGGGCGCGAGCATGGCCAGCGCGGCCTGCACGTCGACCCGGACGTCCCCGGTGTGCACGGGGATCGGGAACGGCTCCGCCGGCGGCAGCCCCGGCCCGAACCGGCCGTCCACGAGCAGCGCCCACACATTGCCGAACGTCACGCGTCCGGCGAGATCCTCGATGTCCACCCCGCGGTAGCGCAGCGCGCCGCCGTCGCGGTCGGGCTCGGCGATCTCCGTCCGAAAAGCGACAACACCCTCAAGCCCCGGCCGGAATCCGTCCTCCATGGCGCAACCCTGCACCTCCGGCGGCTGATCGGCAATCGCAGGTAAACATCATGTAGCCGTCGCCACAGGACGCTCACCGCGTGTTAGATCTCTTGCCATGCACCTGACGCCGCACGAACGGGACAAGCTGCTGGTGCACGTCGCCGCGGACGTGGCCCGCCGGCGGCTGGACCGCGGAGTGCTGCTCAACTACCCGGAGGCGGTCGCGCTGATCACCGACCACGTGCTGGAGGGCGCGCGGGACGGCGAGTCGGTGTCGGCGCTGATGGCCAGCGGCCGGCAGGTGCTGCGCCGCGACCAGGTCCAGCCGGGCGTTCCGGAGATGCTGGACTCGGTGCAGGTGGAGGCCACGTTCCCGGACGGCACGAAGCTGGTCACCGTGCACGACCCGATCGCGTGAGGTGCCGATGATTCCAGGCGAGATCATTCCGGGCGACGAGCCGGTGGCGCTGAACCCGGGGCGGGAGCGCACGGTGCTGACGGTCGTCAACACGGCGGACCGGCCGGTGCAGGTCGGCTCGCACTACCACTTCGCGGCGGTCAATCCGGGGCTGGAGTTCGACCGGAAAGCCGCCTGGGGCAAGCGGTTGGACGTGCCGGCGGGCACTTCTGTCCGGTTCGAGCCGGGGGTGGAGCGCGAGGTGACGCTGGTGCCGATCGCCGGCAACCGGGTGGTGCCGGGGCTGCGCCGGGAATGGTCGGGGGCACTGTGACGAGCATCGACCGGCACCGGTACGCGGAGCTGTTCGGCCCGACGACCGGCGACAAGATCCGGCTGGCCGACACCAACTTGCTGATCGAAGTCACCGAGGATCGCAGCCGGGGCGCGGGCTCGGGCGACGAGGTGGTGTTCGGCGGCGGCAAGGTGATCCGCGAGTCGATGGGCCAGGGCATGGCCACCCGCGCCGAGGGCGCGCCGGACGTGGTGATCACCGGTGCGGTGATCCTGGACCACTGGGGCGTGGTCAAGGCGGACGTCGGCATCCGCGACGGGCGCATCGTCGGCATCGGCAAGGCCGGCAACCCGGACACCATGGACGGCGTCGACCCGGCGCTGGTGATCGGCCCGTCGACGGAGGTCGTGGCCGGCAACGGCAAGATCCTCACGGCCGGCGGCATCGACTGCCACGTGCACTTCATCTGCCCGCAGCTGGTGGACCAGGCCCTCGCCGCCGGCCTGACCACGTTGATCGGCGGCGGCACCGGGCCGGCCGAGGGAACCAAGGCGACCACGGTGACGCCGGGATCGTGGAATCTGGCGCGGATGCTGGCGTCGATGGACTACCAGCCGGTCAACGTTCTCTTGCTGGGCAAGGGCAACACCGTCAGCGAAGAAGGCCTGTGGGAGCAGCTTCGCGGCGGCGCCGGCGGCTTCAAGCTGCACGAGGACTGGGGCACCACGCCGGCGGTGATCGACGCGGCGCTGCGGGTGGCCGACGCGTCCGGCGTGCAGGTGGCGATCCACACCGACACGTTGAACGAGGCCGGCTTCGTCGAGTCCACAGTGGACGCGATCGGTGGCCGGTCGATCAACGCCTACCACACCGAGGGCGCCGGCGGCGGGCACGCGCCGGACATCATCAAGGTGGTCGGCGAGCCGAACGTGCTGCCCTCGTCGACGAACCCGACCCGGCCGCACACCGTGAACACCCTCGACGAGCACCTGGACATGCTGGTGGTCTGTCACCACCTCAACCCGTCGGTGCCCGAGGACCTGGCCTTCGCGGAGAGCCGGATCCGGCCGACCACCATCGCGGCCGAGGACCTGCTGCACGACATCGGCGCCATCTCGATGATCAGTTCCGACTCGCAGGCGATGGGCCGGATCGGCGAAGTGATCATCCGGACCTGGCAGACCGCGCACGTGATGAAGTCGCGGCGCGGTGTTTCCCAGGGAGGGAAATACAGAGCGGACAACGAGCGGGCGCAGCGCTACGTGGCCAAGTACACGATCAACCCGGCGATCGCGCACGGCATCGACCACGAGGTGGGGTCGGTGGAGGTCGGCAAGCTGGCGGATCTCGTGCTGTGGGAGCCGAAGTTCTTCGGCGTGCGGCCGCACATGGTGCTGAAGGGCGGCTTCGCGGCGTGGGCGGCGATGGGCGACGCGAACGCCTCCATCCCGACGCCGCAACCGGTGCTGGCGCGGCCGATGTTCGGTGCGGCGCCACGGGTTGCGGCGGCGAGCAGCGTGCATTTCGTGTCGCAGGCGGCTATCGACGACGGTCTGGCGGAGAAGCTGGGGCTGTCACGGCCGTTGCTCCCGGTTGCCGACACGCGGCGGCGGGGCAAGGCGGACATGATCCGCAACGACACGCTGCCGCGGGTGACGGTCGACCCCGACAGCTTCGCGGTGCACGTGGACGGTGAGCTGGTCGAGCCGCATCCCGTGACGGAACTGCCCATGTCCCAACGCTACTTCCTGTTCTGATGTCGGCCGTGCTGCTCGTGCTGGCCGATTCCCGGTTCCCGGGCGGCGGGCACGCGCACTCCGGCGGCGTCGAGGAGGCGGCGGCGCGCGGGCTGATCACCGACGAGAACAGCCTGGAGTCGTTCCTGGCCGGCCGGCTGCGTACCAACGGCCTGGTGTCAGCGGCCTTTGCCGCCGCGGCGGTGGACGGCGACTGGTCCACTTTGGACGTTGAACTGGACGCTCGGACACCGTCGCCGGCGCAGCGGGCCGCCTCCCGCGCCCAGGGCAAGAGCACGTTGCGGGCCGGCCGGGTGGCCTGGCCCTCGCCACGGCTCGACGCGCTTTCCCAGCCACACCACGCCATTGCCATCGGCGCGCTGGTCCACGTCGCCGGCGGGACAGCTGAGGAGGCGGCGGAATGCGCCGCCTACCTCTCGGTGAGCGGGCCGGCCAGCGCGGCGGTGCGGCTGCTCGGACTCGATCCGTTCCGGGTCAACGCCGTTGTCGCGCGGATGGACCTTGCCGCGGTTGTCGAGGAGGCGGTCAAGGGGCTGCCGATGCTCGGCGCGCCCGCGCTGGACCTGTTCGCCGACTCCCACGCCCGGATCCACCAGCAGGAGGTGCGTCTCTTTGTCAGCTGACCACGAGCACCCGGTCTCGTTCGACCCCACGGTCACCGCGCACGACCACCACGAGGCGCCGCCGGCCGCGAACCGCGCCGTTCGGATCGGCATCGGCGGCCCGGTCGGCAGCGGCAAGACGGCCCTGGTCGCCGCCCTGTGCCGGGCGCTCGGCGGTGAGCTCGAACTCGCCGTCGTGACGAACGACATCTACACCACCGAGGACGCCGACTTCCTGCGCCGGGCCGGTGTGCTCGACCCGGCGCGGATCGAGGCGGTGCAGACCGGCTGCTGCCCGCACACCGCGATCCGCGACGACATCAGCGCCAACCTGGACGCCGTCGAGGTGCTGGAGGAGCGTTTCCCGGGCCTCGATCTCGTGATCATCGAGAGCGGCGGCGACAACCTGACCGCCACCTTCAGCCGCGGCCTGGTGGACCGGCAGGTGTTCGTGGTGGACGTGGCCGGCGGCGACAAGGTGCCACGCAAGGGCGGGCCCGGCGTCACCACCGCGGACCTGCTGGTGATCAACAAGATCGACCTGGCCGAGTTGGTCGGCGCGGATCTCGACGTGATGACCGCCGACGCGCACCGGATGCGCAACCATCGGCTGCCGGTGATCACCCAGTCGCTCACCCGCACCCCGGACGCGCCCGAGGTGGCCGACTGGGTGCGCAAGCAGCTGCCCTGATGCGGGCCCGCGCCCGGCTCGTCGCCGAGCTCCGCGACGGCCGCACCGTCCTATCGGAACTGCGCTCCGCCGCGCCGTGGACGCTGCTGCCGCAACGAAACCTGCTGCGGCGCGGCGCCGACACCGCCGTCGTCCACCTGGTGAGCTCCGCCACCGCCCCGCTCGGCGGCGACGACCTCTCGCTGGCGGTGAGCGTCGGCCCCGGCGCGAAGCTGCAGCTGCGCGGCATCGCCGCCACGCTCGCGCTGCCCGGCCATCGCGGTGAGCGGAGCCACGCCTCGATCCATGTGGACATCGATGTCAACGCAGCTCTCGAATTCCTGCCCGAACCGACGGTCGTCACGTCGCGGGCGTCACACAGCTCGGCCTTCGCGGCCGACCTCGCCGACTCGGCCCGGCTGCGCTGCCGCGAGGTTCTGGTGCTCGGCCGCGTCGGCGAGCCGCCCGGCGATCTGGACAGCACCGTCGAGGTCGTCCGCGGCGGCACGCCGCTGCTGCGGCAGCGCATCGACGTCGGCGATCCCGCGCTCAGCGCCAGTGCCGCGTACCTCGCCGGGCACCGCGTTCTGGCCACTGAGCTGCTGGTTTGGGGGGAGGACGCGGCCGCGGCGCGGAGCGGCGACTGGTGGTCGTTGGCTCCGCTGGCCCGGGGCGGTTCGCTGGCGACGGCGCTGGCTCGGGACGCGGTCACCGCGCAGCGGCGGCTGGCCGCGGCGGTGGCCGGTCATCCCGGACTTTCCACAGTGGACGCCGGCTTCTGAATTGATCACTTTTTCGATCCCGAACCGCTGCGTGGCCAATTCCCGTTCGTGATCACTTCGCCGGGTGTTCACCGTCACCTCGCGAGCGGTTCCGGTTTGCCGACAAACCCCGTACCTTCCGACGAACACGGTTGGTACCACGAGTGCTCTTCCGCGCGGAGGCCGCTATGCCGGAAACCCAGTCCGAGACCAACATCGCGCTTCCCGCGATGCGCGTGTCCTACGAGCAGGGCTCGCTGACCGAACTCGATCTAGCCGGCACCTGGCACGAGCAGCTGGGGCAGTGGCTGGACGAGGCGACGAGGGCCGGTCTGGCCGAGCCGAACGCGATGGTGCTGGCCACCGCCGACCCCGAGGGCCGGCCGTCCTCGCGCACGGTGCTGGCGAAGGGTCTGGACGCGCGCGGGCTGGTGTTCTACACGAACTACACCTCCAACAAGAGCCACGACCTGCGAGCGACCCGCTACGCGTCGGCGACCTTCCCGTGGCTGGCGATGCAGCGGCAGGCCACGATCCGCGGCACCGTGGAGAAGGTGGACCCGGCGGAGACCGCCGAGTACTGGCGCACCCGGCCGCGCGGGTCGCAGCTGGGCTCGTGGGCGTCGCCGCAGTCCCGGGTGGTGCGCGACCGCGCGGTGCTGGACAGCGCGCTGGCCAACATCAACCGGCAGTTCGCCGACGCCGAGCGAGTACCGGTGCCGCCGCACTGGGGCGGCTGGCGGATCCGGCCGGAGATGGTCGAGTTCTGGCAGGGCCGGCAGGACCGGATGCACGACCGGCTGCGCTACCACCTGGTCGGCGACGCCTGGCAGGTCGAGCGGCTGGCGCCGTGAAGAATCACACTCGCACGGGTCGTTAGTTATTCTAAACTAACGACCCGTGACGGCTGCTGACACCACCTCCGCGCCCCCGAGACGGGGCCTACTGGCCAAACTGGTGCTCGACACCAGGCCGCTCAAGGTGTTGGCGTACCGCCGCCTCTGGCTGTCCACCGTGATCACCGCCATCGGCAGCCAGCTGACCGCCGTCGCGGTGCCCAAGCAGGTCTACGACCTCACCGGCTCGTCGGCGTACGTCGGAGTGGCTGGGGCGGTGGCGCTCGTCCCGCTGCTGGTGTTCGGCCTGTGGGGCGGCGCCGTCGCCGACGTGATGGACCGGCGCAAGCTGCTGCTGATCACCAACACCGGCATCGCCGTGGTCTCCGTGCTGCTCTGGCTGCAAGCGCTCACCGCCATGGGCTCGGTCACCGTCGTGCTCGTGCTGCTGGGCCTGCAGCAGGCGTTCTTCGCCGTCAACATGCCGGCTCGCAGCGCGTCCATCGCCCGGCTGGTGCCGCTCGAGATGCTGCCGTCGGCCAACGCGCTCGGCTCCACCGTGCAGTCCTTCGGCGCGGTGCTCGGGCCGATGCTGGCCGGCGCGCTGATCCCCGTGCTGGGACTGTCCACGCTGTACCTGATCGACGCCATCGGCCTCACCGCCACGCTGTGGGCGGTGTGGAAGCTGCCGGCGCTGCCGCCGCTGGACGGCGTCCGCCGCACCGCCGGCCTGCGCTCGGTCATCGACGGATTCCGTTACCTGTCAACGAAAAGCGTGCTGCTGGCGTCGTTCCTGGCCGATATCGTGGCGATGGTGTTCGGCATGCCGCGGGCGCTGTTCCCGGAGATGGCCGAGCGGACCTTCCACGACCCGGCCGGCGGCGGGCCGGCGCTGGGCTGGTTGTTCGCCGCCATCCCGCTCGGGGCGCTGCTGTTCGGGCTGATGTCCGGCTGGCTGTCCCGGATCACCCGGCACGGTGTCGCCGTCTGGGCCGCAGTCGCGGCCTGGGGCGTGGCGATCATCGGCCTGGGCCTGTCGTCGTCTCTGTGGCTGGCCGTGGTGTTCCTGGCCCTGGCCGGCGCCGCCGACATGGTGAGCATGGTGTTCCGCGGCGCGATCCTGCAGGCCGCCGCCACGGACGACATGAGGGGGCGGATGCAGGGCGTCTTCACGGTTGTCGTCGCAGGCGGACCTCGCCTCGCCGACGTGCTGCACGGCACCGCCGGCGCCGCCGTCGGCACGACCGTGGCGGTCTCCGGCGGCGGCGTCGCCGTGCTGATCGCGATCGCCGTCGCCGCGGTCGCGCTGCCGGCGATGTGGCGCTACCGGGCACCTGTCTCAGAGTGACATTCGGTGTGCCTGAGAGCGTGACTCGCCGGGGTTAGGACTCGCGGGGGTTCAGGAGACGCGTGGGGCCAAGCCGCGGGCGAGGGTGTCGACGAGGGCCTTGGCATAGGTGCCGTCGGGGTCCAAGTCGGGGTCGAACACCGTCACCTCGACGCCGAGACAGCCCGGCGCGACGGTGAGCCCGGCCAGCAACTCCGCCAGCTCGGCGTGTTCCAACCCGTCCGGATCGGGCGAGTCGACGCAGGGCATCACCGCCGGGTCCAGCACGTCCACGTCGAGGTGCACCCAGAAGCCGTCCAGCTCGTCCAGCCGCCGCCGCGCCCACTCCGCCGACTCGGCCGCGCCGGCCTTGCGGATCTCCAGCGCGGTCCGGTGGCCGATGCCGGAGGACGCCAGCTCGGCCCGGCCCTCGTCGTCCTCACGGATGCCGAGCACCACCACGTCGGCGTCCTCGAACAGCCGGGACGCCACGTCGGCCTGGCCACGGCCGGTGGCCAGGGCAAGGTCCTCGCCGGCGGCCGCGCCGATGTCGGACGAGTTGCCCGGGTGCCGGAAATCGCTGTGCCCGTCGACGAAGGCCAGCCCGTAGCGGCGACCCTCGGCCATCGCCCGTTCCCGCAGCGCGAGGCCGGTGCCGAGCAGCACGGAGCAGTCCCCGCCGAGCACCAGCGGGAAGGTGTGGCCGATCAGGCCGGCGACGCGGTCGGCGATGCGACGGGAGTACGAGACGATCTGCTGCGCGTGGAAAACACCGTCCCCGGGCTGCCATCCGCCCAGGTCGTAGCGGGGAGCGACGAGGGCGCCGGCGTCGGCGGCGGCGAGCCGGTCGAGCAGCCCGGCCTCGCGCAGCGCCGCGGGCGCCTTCGCGCAGCCGGGCACCACTCCGGGCGCAGGTGGGCGCAGGCCCAGGTTCGTCGGTGCGTCCACGATGCTGATCGCCACGTGCACAACCCTAGATACGCCGGTCGGGTGAAGCCGAACCGTGTTGTGTTCGGCCCCGATCGGTGAGCCGATCGTTACGAGGTCCCGCGTCGGACCTCTAAGCTCGCACGGGTGAGCGGTCCCACAGGCGCCCAGTTCGAGATCACCTACGGCCACGCCCGCGCGGTCGTCACCGAGATAGGGGGGAGCCTGCGGACCTACACGGTCGCGGGCGTCGACTATGTCGAGAGCTATCCCGACGACACGCACCCGCCGATGGGCTCGGGCGCGGTCCTGGTGCCCTGGCCCAACCGGGTGCGCGGCGGCAGCTGGCCGTTCGAGGGCGGCACTGAGCAGCTGGAGCTGACCGAGCCGGAGCGGGGCAACGCCATCCACGGCCTGGTCCGCAAGCTGCCCTGGCAGGTGATCAACCACACCGGCTCGCTGATCTCGCTGGGCATCGACCTGCCGGCCGAGCCGGGCTGGCCGGTGCCGCTCCGGGTGACGATCAGCTACGCGTTGGACGAGCGCGGCCTGACCGTCACGCACGGAGTCACGAACGTGGGCGATCGCCCGGTGCCGTTCGGCGTGGGCACGCACCCGTACCCGCGGGCGGGCCGCTCGGCCACCGACGACTGCACACTGCACCTGGGCGCGAGCACGCACCTGCCGCTGAGCCCGCAGACCATGACCCCGGACGGTCCGCCGGTGCCGCTGGCCGGCACCGAGCTGGACTTCACCAAGCCGAAGTCGCTGCGCGGGGTCGACCTGGACGACGCGTTCGGCGGCTGTGAGCCCGGCGCGGACGGCCTGGTCCGGCACCGCCTGGCCGGGCCGGACGGCAGCGTCGAGGTGTGGGCCGACCCGGCCTTCAAATGGGTTCAGGTCTACACCGCGGACGACTTCCTGGGCCGTGGCCGGGCCGTCGCGATCGAGCCGATGACCTGCCCGCCGGACGCGCTGAACTCCGGCGTCGACCTGATCACGATCGCGCCCGGCGAGGCGTGGTCGGCCCGCTGGGGACTGCTGCCGAAGTAAGCCTGGTCAACCCGCCCGAGACCGTTAGCATTGCGAATCATGAACGTGGCGATCACAGGCGGATACGTGGTGCCGGTCGACGGCGATCCCATCGACGGCGGAACAGTCCTGATCATGGACGGGCGGATCGCCGCCGTCGGCCCGGACGCCGACGTCGACGTGCCCGACGACGTCGAGGTGGTCGACGCGGCCGGCTCCTGGGTGCTGCCCGGGTTCGTCGAGGCGCACGGGCACCTCGGCGTGTCCGAGGAGTCCGAGGGCTGGGCCGGCGAGGACACCAACGAGATGACCGACCCGGTCGGGGCCCGGTTCCGCGCGCTGGACGGCATCAACCCGGCCGACCTGGCGTTCGCGGACGCGCTGTCCGGCGGCGTCACCACGGCGGTGATCAAGCCCGGCTCCGGCAACCCGATCGGCGGCCAGACCGTCGCCGTGAAGTGCTGGGGCCGGACCGTCGACGAGATGGTGCTGCGCGAGCCGGTCAGCGTGAAGAGCGCGCTCGGCGAGAACCCCAAGCGGGTGTACGGCGACAAGAAGGTCACGCCGAGCACCCGCCTCGGCGTCGCCGCGGTGATCCGCGAGGCGCTGACCAAGGCGCAGGACTACAAGGCGAAGCGGGACCACGCGGCCGCCCAGAACAAGCCGTTCGAGCGGGACGCCAACAACGAGATCCTGGTCAGGGTGCTCGACGGCGAGCTGCCGTGGTGCCAGCACACCCACCGCGCCGACGACGTGGCCACCGCGATCCGGCTGTCCGAGGAGTTCGGCTACCGGCTCGTGATCAACCACGGCACCGAGGCGCACCTGATCGCGGACCTGGTGGCGGAGAAGAACATTCCGGTGATCATCGGACCGCTGTTCACCAGCCGGTCCAAGGTGGAGCTGCGCAACCGGTCGCTGCGCAACCCCGGCATCCTGGCCCGGGCCGGCGTCGAGCTGGCGATCATGACCGACCACCCGGTGGTGCCGATCCACTTCCTGGTGCACCAGGCGACGCTGGCGGTCAAGGAGGGGCTGGACAGCGACACCGCGCTGCGTGCGATCACCGCCAACCCGGCCCACATCCTCGGCCTCGACGACCGGGTCGGCTCGCTCAAGCCCGGCCTCGACGGCGACGTGGTGATCTGGTCCGGCGACCCGCTGGACGTGATGAGCCGCGCGCTGCGCGTGTTCATCCAGGGCCGCTCGGTCTACCACTTCGACGAGGCGACCGGTGAGGGCGTCACCGAGAACCCGTACTACCGCGGCTAGCAGCGCCTTTGCCGCGCGAACCCGCGCTTCTCCGGGCGATGGCGACCATCCGTTCAGACCCGGGCCAGGTGCCGGCCGATCACCATGCGCTGGATCTGGTTCGTGCCCTCGAAGATCTGCAGCACCTTCGCCTCGCGCATGTAGCGCTCGGCGGGGAAGTCCCGGGTGTACCCGGCCCCGCCGAGCACCTGCACGGCGTCCGTGGTCACCTTCATCGCGGCGTCGGTGGCGACCAGCTTGGCGATCGAGGCCTGCCGGCTGAACGGCAGCTTGCGGTCCCGCCGCCGCGCCGCCTCCAGGTAGGTGGCCCGGGCCGACTCCACCGCGGCGGCCATGTCGGCCAGCAGGAACTCCATGCCCTGGAACTCGATGATCGGCCGGCCGAACTGCCGGCGCTCGCGGGCGTAGTTGACGGCCTCGTCCAGCGCCGCCTGGGCCAGACCGACCGCGCAGGCGGCGATCCCGAGCCGGCCGGAGTCCAAAGCGGACAGTGCGAACTTCAGGCCGCTGCCCTCGTTGCCGATGCGGCGCTCGGCCGGCACCCGCACGTCGTCGAAACGCAGCTGCGCCACCGGTGACCCGGTCAGGCCCATGGTCCGCTCGCGCTCGGCCGCCGACAGTCCCTCCGACTTGCCGTCCACGAGGAAGCACGACACCTCGCCGGTGCGGGCCATCACCGTGTAGAAGTCGGCCACGCCGGCATGCGTGATCCACGCCTTGGTGCCGTTGAGGACGTAGTCGTTGCCGTCGCGGACCGCCCGCGTGGTCATGCCGGCCGGGTCCGAGCCGGCCTGCGGCTCCGACAGCGCGTACGCGCCGAGCAGGTCGCCGCCGATCATGTCCGGCAGCCAGCGCTCGCGCTGCTCGTCGCTGCCGAACGTGGCCAGCGGGTAGCAGGACATCACGTGCACGGAGATCGCCTCGGCCACGGTCAGCCAGCTGGCCGCGATCTCCTCCAGCACCTGGAGGTACACCTCGTACGGCTGGCCGCCGCCGCCCAGTTCCTCCGGGTACGGCAGGCCGAGCAGACCGGTCTTGCCGAGCAGCCGGATCGCCTCGCGCGGGAAGTGGCCCGCCTCCTCGTCGGCGGACGCTCGTGGCGCGAGTTCGTCCCGGCAGATCTCCCTGACCAGTGAGATCAGGTCCTCGGCCTCCGTGGTGGGCAGCAGGCGCTCGGCGGGCATGGCACGCTCCCAGGTCGTGGGTTCGGTACTCAAAACAGTACTCTGGGACGTACTGGAGTACTACTGGAGAGTTTGTGGCAGTCTCCACACCATGACCAGGTCCCAAGTCACCGCTCTGCCGCGCCGGCGAACCCTCACGGCGCGCCAGTCCGACCTGCTCAACCGGCTGGAGGAGCTGTTCCTGGCGGAGGGCTTCGCCGGCTTCACCCTGGACGACCTGGCCGCCCGCATGCGCTGCTCCAAGTCCACCCTGTACGCCCTCGCGCCCAGCAAGGAGCAGCTGTCCGTGCAGGTCGTCAGCCACTTCTTCAAGAAGGCGACCTCACGCATCGAGGAGCGCATCGCCGAGGTCGCCGACGTGCGCGCCCGCATCGGCGACTACCTGTCCGCCGCCGCCGACGAGCTGCGGCCGGCCAGCCGGGAGTTCATCGCCGACATCGCGGCCTTCCCGCCCGCCCGCGCCGTCTACGAGCTCAACGCCCGCGCCGCCGCCGCGCGCATCCGGTCGCTGATCGCCGAGGGTGTCAAGCTCGGCGAGTTCCGGGACGTGCACGCCGCCCTGGTGTCGGAGATGGTCGGGCTGACCATCGAGCACATCCACCTCGGCGTGATCGCCAAGCGCACGGGGTTGTCGGACGCGGAGGCGTTCGAGGCCCTCGCCGAGTTCCTCCTCGGCGGCCTCTCCCCGAGCGCCTGAGAGGTTCGGAACGGACCGTTCCTCTACTCGGAGTGTAGGAAGGGCGCTTTCACGGCGTTAGCATGAGCCGGCTCGCGGCCGTGACAACGTTGACAGAGGAGTACGCGTGATCGTCGTCGCTGGTGAGGCGCTGGTCGACCTGGTTCCGACGACGGGTGGCGCGATGCTGCCGCAGCTCGGCGGCGGCCCGTACAACGTGGCGATCGCGGCGGGCCGGCTGGACGCGCCAGTGGCCTTCCTGTCCCGGGTCTCCACCGACACCTTCGGCGACGCCCTGGTGGCCCGGCTCAAGGACGCGCAGGTAGACGTGAGCCTCGTCCAGCGGGGCCCCGAACCGACCACGCTGGCGGTCGTCGGCCTGGCGCCGGACGGCTCCGCCCGCTACGGCTTCTACGTCGAAGGAACCGCCGACCGCCTGGTCACCGACCCCGGTCCGCTGCCGGCCGCGGCGCAGGCGGTCTCCTTCGGCACGCTGTCGATGGTGCTGGAGCCGGGCGCCTCCGTGTACGAATCGTTGCTGCGCCGGGAATCCGGCCTCGGCCGACTGACCGCGCTGGACCCGAACATCCGCCCGGTGCTCATCCCGGACGCCGACGCCTACCGTGAGCGGTTCCGGTCGTGGCTGCCGGACGTGGGCCTGCTCAAGGTGTCCATCGAGGACGCTCAGTGGCTGGCGGGCGACGCCGACGTGATGACGGAAATCCGTGCGTGGCAGAAGATCGGGCCGGCCGCGGTGGTGATCACCCGCGGCGGCGACGGGCTGGCCGTGCTGTCGGGTGACGGCCAGCTCGTCGAGGTGCCGCCGGTCCGCGTCGACGTGGTGGACACGATCGGCGCGGGCGACACGGTGCAGGGCGCGCTACTGGCGTGGCTGCACCGTCACGGCGCACTGTCGAAGGACGGCGTCGCGGCGCTGACCGACCTCCAGTGGCGGACGGCCCTGGCCTTTGCCGGAGCCGCCGCCGCGATCACCGTTTCCCGTGCCGGGGCCGAACCGCCCCGCAGCGCGGAAATGTCTCACCAGCAGTGGTGATGCCACCACCACGCGCCGAGGGAAAGACCGAGACCCAAACCGATGACGATCATTTCTCAAACCTCCGCCTCGTGTGGAGAATTGTTTTCTGCCAAACGCGGCCGCTAGAACAAAAGTAACTCCGATGCCAGCCTTTCGTGGCTACACGAATGTGTCGACATGTCGTCACGAGACGTGTCGGTAACCCGCACAGCGGGTGTACAGTCTCACCCGGACGGCCCAGCTGGCTCCTCCGTCCGGTGGAAACCCGCGCGGGTGCGGTCAGCGGGTGGGACCGGGCCCGACGTGTCGCACGCCACGGCGGCGGCGGCGATGTGTCCCGATCGTGACCCGGATGGCTCCGGACATCGTGTGATACCTGTCCCATCGCACGCAACAGCACACCCGCCGCGCTGTGCGCCGGGCTCGAGGGCTACTAGCGTGGCAGTCGACAGGACCCCAACGGGGCGGTGCTGCGGTGCGGTCACCCCGGTTCCGTGCGCTCGCTCGACACCTTCGCTGTGAGCCCAGCGGCTGCCCCGTCTGAGCGTGAGAGGGATTTTGATGCCCGACGCGACGACTGCGCCGAATACCGACCTCCGTACCGTCGCGCTGCACTATGCGGGCGGAGAGCACGAGATGGGTGTGTCGCTCCCGACTGAGGGCGCACCCGGCATAGATCTCGGCAAACTCCTCGCGAAAACCGGGATGGTAACCCTCGACCCCGGATTCGTGAACACCGCTTCATGCTCTTCCGAGATCACCTACATCGACGGTGACGCCGGCATTCTGCGTTACCGTGGTTATCCGATCGAGCAGTTGGCGCAGCGGTCCAACTTCATCGAAGTCAGCTACCTGCTCATCTACGGCGAGCTCCCGACGCAGGCCCAGGTCGAGGAGTTCAGCCGGCAGATCAGTCGACACACCCTGCTGCACGAGGACCTCAAGCGGTTCTTCGACGGCTTCCCGCGCGACGCGCACCCGATGCCCGTGCTGTCCTCGGCGGTGTCCGCGCTGTCCACGTTCTACCAGGACAGCCTGAACCCGTTCGACGACAACCAGGTCGAGATCTCCACGATAAGGCTGCTGGCCAAGCTGCCGACGATCGCCGCGTACGCGTACAAGAAGTCGATCGGCCAGCCGTTCCTCTACCCGGACAACAAGCTGGGCCTGGTGGAGAACTTCCTCCGGATGACCTTCGGCCTGCCGGCCGAGGACTACGACGTGGACCCCGCCCTGGTCCGCGCGCTGGACCTGCTGTTCATCCTGCACGCCGACCACGAGCAGAACTGCTCCACCTCGACGGTGCGGCTGGTCGGCTCGTCCGAGGCCAACCTGTTCGCCAGCATCTCCGCCGGCATCAACGCCCTGTTCGGCCCGCTGCACGGCGGCGCCAACAGCGCGGTGCTGGAGATGCTGGAGAAGATCCGGCAGGACGGCGGCGACGTCGAGTCGTTCGTGCGCAAGGTGAAGAACAAGGAGGACGGCGTCCGCCTGATGGGCTTCGGCCACCGGGTCTACAAGAACTACGACCCGCGCGCGGCGATCATCAAGAAGACCGCCGACGAGATCCTCAGCAAGCTGGGCGGCGACGACCAGCTGCTGGACATCGCCAAGAAGCTCGAGGAGACCGCCCTGGCGGACGACTACTTCGTCGAGCGCAAGCTGTACCCGAACGTGGACTTCTACACCGGCCTGATCTACCGGGCGATGGGCTTCCCGACGAAGTTCTTCACGGTGCTGTTCGCGCTCGGCCGGCTGCCCGGCTGGATCGCCCACTGGCGCGAGATGATGAAGGACCCGGCCACCAAGATCGGCCGCCCGCGCCAGCTCTACGTCGGCCCGGCCGAGCGCAACTTCGTGCCGATCGACGAGCGCTGATCGTTTTTGGGCTGAATCGATCGCTGAACCGGTCCACCGGAGCTGCGTGAAGGGACCATTCCTGACGTTCAACGTCAGGAATGGTCCCTTCCTGACATCAGGGGGTTGACTCAGCGGGGGTCGGGGTGGTGGGGGAGGGACAGCGCCACCAGCACGATCACCAGGCCGAGCCAGTGGGCCTGCTCGGGGACGGTGCCGGTGGTCAGCACGCCCAACGCCAGGACCAGGCCGAACAGGCCGATCCACAGCAGCCGGGGGCGGCTGATCAGGGACGGGCCGACGTGGCGGGCGGCGGACAGGCTGCACAGGGGCACGACCATCAGCTCCAGCACCGGCAGCGCCGGGTCCAGCACGACCACGGGCCAGCGCAGCGGTGGGATGTCGGCGAGCCGGGTCAGGTCGCCGAACGTGGCGCCGACGTCGAGCAGGAACGCCCCGCCGGGGGTGATCGTCACGAAGTAGGCGAAGAAGGCGCTGACGACCCCGCCGAACAGGCCGAACAGCAGGCCGGCGGTGGAGTGCGTGTACACCGTGCGCCGGTCGGAGACGGCGACGCCCATGTCCCTCCCCGCTCTGCGGCCAGTACGCCATCACCGTAGCGTCGGAAGGCATGAGCCCGCCCGCGATCATGTGGTTCCGCCGCGATCTGCGGCTGTCCGATCACCCGGCGCTGCTGGCGGCCGCCGACAGCGGTGAGGTGTTACCGCTGTTCGTGCTGGACGACCGGCTGTTGAAGCCGGCGGGAGAGCCGCGGCGCCGGTTCCTGTACGACTGCCTGCGCGCCCTCGACCACGACCTCGGCGGCCGCCTGCACGTCGCGCGCGGGGACCCCGAGCGAGTGCTGCCGGAGATCGCGAAGAAGATCGAAGCCGGCAGCGTGCACGTGTCGGCCGACGCCGGGCCGTACGGGCGGGAGCGGGACGAGCGAGTGCGCAAGGCGTTGGGGAACATCGATTTCGTCCGCACGGGATCGCCGTACGCGGTGACGCCGGGCCGGGTGCGCAAGCAGGACGGCGAGCCGTACCGGGTGTTCACGCCGTTCCGGACGGCCTGGCTGGACCACGGCTGGCGCAAGCCGGCACAGTCCGGTGTGGACAGTGCACGGTGGATGTCCCTCAAGGGCGGCGAGAAGATCCCGGCCGGCAAGTCGAAACACCACGCCGGCGAGGAAGCCGCTCTTGAGGCCTGGCAGGACTTTCGCGACGGCGTCCTGGCCGACTACGACACGGACCGGGACCGGCCGGACCGCAACGGAACCAGCCGCCTGTCGGCGTACCTCCACTGGGGGTGCCTGCATCCGCGCACACTGCTGGCGGATATAAGGCCCGGCAACGAGACCTTCCGCTCCGAGCTGGCCTGGCGGGAGTTCTACGCGGACGTGCTGTGGCACCAGCCGAACACCGCCCGCGAGAACTACGACCGCAAGTTCGACAGGTTCGAGCACGACACCGGACAGGCGGCCCGGGAACGGTTCGAGGCCTGGTGCGCGGGCCGCACCGGCTACCCGATCGTGGACGCCGGCATGCGGCAGCTGCTGGCCGAGGACTGGATGCACAACCGGGTCCGCATGATCGTCGCCAGCTTCCTGGTGAAGGACCTGCACGTGCCGTGGTGGTGGGGCGCGAGGCACTTCATGCGCCACCTGGTCGACGGCGACCTGGCCTCCAACCAGCTCAACTGGCAGTGGGTGGCCGGCTGCGGCACCGACGCGGCCCCGTACTTCCGGATCTTCAACCCGGTCACCCAGGGCGAGAAGTTCGACGCGGGCGGCGACTACGTCCGCAAGTACGTGCCGGAACTCCGTGGTGTCCAAGGAAAAGCCGTGCACAAGCTGGACAAGCTGCCGAAGGACTACCCGGCGCCCATCGTGGACCACGCCCACGAGCGCCGGGTGTCCCTCGACCGGTACGACGCGATCAGGACGACCTGAGCGCGTCCAGCAGTCGGACCCGCCCGCCGGTCTGCAGCACCGCGTTGCGGTAGATCCGCCCGGCCAGCCAGGTGACCAGCGCGATCGCGGCGATCATCAGCACCACCGCCAGCGCGACCTGCCACGCGGGGGCGACGCCGAGCGCGATCCGGCTGGGCATCAGGGTCGGCGTGAACAGCGGGATCAGCGACAGCACGGTGCTGACCGTGTTGGTGGGGTTGGGAATCAGCAGGTTCACGCCGACCACGAAGGCGATCGTCGGCAGCAGCGACACGGGCGTGATCGCCGACTGGAGCTCCTCCTGCCGTGACACCAGCGAGCCGGCGGCGGCCAGCAGCGCGGCATAGAGGAAGAAGCCCAGGACGTACCAGACGAGCGCGCCGAGCACGGTGCCGAACGCGACCGCCGGCACCGCGAACACACCGCTGGTGTTGACCAGGGTCAGCCCGACCGCGGCGATGATCACGACCTGCATCAGCCCGACCACGCCGATGCCGAGCACCTTGCCCACCAGCAGCTGCCATGGTCGGATCGTGGCCAGCAGGATCTCCACCACCCGGCTGGACTTTTCCTCGACCACGCCCTGCGCGACGGCGGTGCCGAAGGCCATGATGGAGAACACCAGCACGATGCCGGTGATCAGCGACAGTGCGATCCGTTGCGCCTGCTCGGGATCCGGCGGCTCCAGCGCGTTGACGGTCACCTTGGCGTTCTGCGCCGCGTTCAGCGCGGTCGGCGGCAGCTGGGCCTGCGCCAGCACCGCCTGGATCGCCTGGGCCCGCACCAGTTGCTCCAGTACGTTCTGCAACACGGGGTCCAAAGTGGACTTCACGTCCACGGTCGGCGCGCCGAGCGGGCCCTCCACCAGCACGTCCAGCTTGCCGTCGCGGACCTGCTGGAGGCCGGTGGCCTTGTCGTCCACGGTGCTGATCTGCACCTGCTTGCCGAGGTGGTTGGCGGCGGCCGAGAGCGGCGCGGACATGGCGGTGGCCTGTCCGGTGAGCCCGATCTTGGCCGTGCTCTCCTTGCCGATGACGGTGAACAGCACCACGTACATCCCCATCACGGCGAGGATCACCAGCGTGCTCACGACGAACGACTTGCTGCGCACGCGGGTGGTGAACTCGCGGCCCGCGACCAGGCCGATCACGCGCGAGGTGGTCACGATGCCCCCTGTTCGGACACGACGTTGCGGAACAACTCGGTCAGGCTCGGCCGCAGCCGGGTGAACTCCCGCACCGGCCCGGTCTTCAGCGCCGCCGCCAGCACTTCCTGGTCGTCGCCGCCCTCGCCGAGTTCGACGACCGTGCGGCCGCCGTCGGCGGCGACCACGCGCACGCCGGCCAACCCGGCTGTCCAGTCCGCGGCGGCGTCGGGGGCGTCCACCACCAGCCGCACCGGCCCGCTCTCGCGGAGCTCGGCGACGCCGCCACTGGCCACCATCTGTCCATTTCGGACGATTCCGACCCGGTCGCACAGCCGTTCCACGAGGTCGAGCTGGTGGCTGGAGAACAGCACCGGCACGCCGCGATCCGCCTGCTCGCGCAGCACCTCGCTCATCACGTCCACGGCCACCGGGTCCAGCCCGGAGAACGGCTCGTCCAGCACCAGCACCGCCGGATCGTGCACCAGCGCGGCGATCAGCTGCACGCGCTGCTGGTTGCCCAGGCTGAGCTTCTGCACCTCGTCGTCGCGCCGCGCGGTCAGCCCGAGCCGGTCGATCCAGGCGTCGGTGGCGCGCCGGGCGTCGCCGGCGGACATGCCGTGCAGCTGGGCCAGGTACACGAGCTGTTCGCGTGCCTTCATCTTCGGGTACAGCCCGCGTTCCTCCGGCATGTAGCCGATTCGCCTGCGGGTGGCGAGGTCCACCGGCTTGCCGGCCCACCGGACCTCGCCCGCGTCGGCCGCCAGCACGCCGAGCGCGATGCGCATGGTGGTGGTCTTGCCGGCGCCGTTGCTGCCGACGAAGCCGAACAGTTCCCCGGCGCGCACGTCGAAGGTCATCTCGTGCAGCGCGCGCACGGTCCCGTAGCGCTTGGAGATCCGGTCGATCTCCAGCACCCCCTCAGCCACGGCTGTCTCCTTCGGCGATCGGGTCCGGCTCGTCGTCCGGCAACTGCCAGGCCAGCAGCGCGGTCGGCACGTTGCTGGCCAGTGCCACGAGGCTGACCAGCAGTGCGAACGGACCGAACTGCTGTTCCCTGAGCGGGGTCAGCGCGAGCACCATGGCGGCGATCACCAGGCTCCAGGCGGCGACGAGGAACCCAACGTAGCCGCACCGGCCGCGCAGCGCGAGTTCGCGCTCGTCCAAAAGCCGCGCCGTCCGCTCCCCGATGTTGTTCGTGAGCACCTTGTGCACTGTTTGCAACAGGGCCGTGATCCCGAGCAGCGCCGCCCAGACCGCGAAGGTCACCGACGGCGTGCCGGCGAACGGGCACACAGCCAGCAAGGCGATCGTGGTCACCAGCCAGGCCGACACCGCCACTCGGCGGGTGCGGCGGTTGCGCATGCCGGGCAGCGCGGTCGAATACGCCGTGGCGCTGCGTTCCTGGTGCGCGTGGTAATGATCCTTGAACGTGTTCATGACTCCCCCTTGCCGTACAGCTGGGTGGACAGCGGTTGGAACGGGGTGCGGCTGAACACCGCCTCGACCGGCAGCGAGAACACCTCGCAGATCCGGAAGGCCAGGTCGAGGCTGGGGTAGTGGTCGCCGCGCTCCAGCGCGCCGATGGTCTGCGGGTTCACCTCGACCAGCTCCGCCAGCTGTGCCCGGGTCAGCCCCCGTTCCGCGCGCAGCACCTGCAGCCGATTGTGGATCGGCAGCTCTTTACCGCGCCTTACTGGGCTCACGGAACGAAGTGTTGCAAAAACCCAACGGATCGTCAACGGGATACGCGCCCGGGGCGGGAAGAGGCGCGGCGGGAACCTGGCGACCCTTGGGCTACGTGAGTGGCTTACTTCGCCCTGGGGAGCAAGTAAGCCACTCAGGTACAAGGAGGGGAGGGTGGGGCGGGGTCAGCGGGTCAGGTGGGGTAGCGCGCGCTCGCGGTCGGCGGGCACGAGCCCGATCCGGGTTCGGCGGTCCAGCACGTCGTCGGCGTCCAGCGCGCCCTCGTGCTCGTACGCCCACACCACCTCGGCCGCGGTGACCTCGCCGAACACCGGCTCGGGGCGGTTCAGCGCCTGCACCTGCGGCGCCTCGGCGCCGTACTTGGCGACGAGCCGGGGTGGCGCGTCGACGGCGGACCTGGTGGCTCCGACGAGTGGGATGTCCTTGGTACGGCAGGGTTTTGCCGTCAGTCCGGTGGCGTCGACGGCGTCGGCGGCCATTCGGCGGTAGGTGGTCAGCTTGCCGCCGACGACGGTGATCACGCCGTCCGGGGAGGTCAGCACGGCATGCTTGCGGGACAGGTCGGCGCTGCGCGAACCCGCCTGCTCGATCAGCGGTCGCAACCCGGCGTAAGCGCCGATCACGTCGTCGGTGGTCAGGGGGCGTTGCAGCACCGAGGAAGCGACATCGAGGAGAAAGTCCACATCGGACTGCGGCACGTCGGGCACGTCCGGGAGCGGGCCGTCGACCGGCTCGTCGGTGAGGCCGACGTAGACCCGGCCGTCGGCCTGCGGCAGCACCAGCACGAACCGGTTGGTCTCGCCCGGGATCGGCACGGTCAGCGACGTCGACCCGACCCGCACGGCGTCGGCGCTCAACACCAGGTGCGAGCCGCGGGACGGCCGCAGCCGCACCGACGGCACGAGCTGCCCGGCCCACACCCCGGTCGCGTTGATCACCCTGCGCGCCTTGACCTCGAACTCGTCGCCGGTCAGCGTGTCGCGGACCCGCGCGCCGCCGCCGGCCAGCTCGGTGACCTTGGCCCGGGTGAGAATGCGGGCGCCGAAGCCGGCGGCGGTCCGAGCCAGCGCGACGACCAGCCGGGCGTCGTCGATCAGCTGGCCGTCGAACGACAACAGCCCGCCGGTGAGCCCCGCGGCGCGCAGGCCCGGCGCCAGGGCAAGGGTTTCCGCCGCCGAGATCCGTCGCGGCGGCGGGAGGACCGTCTTCGGCGTGCCGGCGGCGCGGCGCAGCACGTCACCGGCCCGGAGCCCGGCCATCACCAGCGAGCCGCGCTGCTTTCCGTGCAGGGCAACGAGTTGCGGCAGCGCCCGGACGAGGTGCGGGGCGGTGCGGGTCATCAGGATGCCCCGCTCGACGGCGCTCTCGTATGCCAGGCCGACCTCGCCGTGGGCCAGATACCGCAACCCGCCGTGCACCAGCTTGCTCGACCACCGGGACGTGCCGAAGGCGAGGTCGTGCGCCTCGACCAGGCACACCGACAATCCTCGTGAGGCGGCGTCCAAGGCGACACCGGCTCCGGTCACGCCACCGCCGACCACGAGGACGTCGACTGCCGAGCCGGCGGAGATCTCGGCCAGCTCGCGCAGCCGGCGGCCGGCGTTCAGGGAGGTGTTCACGGTCGCAGCGCTCCTTCGAGCATCGTCGCCAACTCGTCGAAGACGGCGTCCGGGGCCAGACCGGCGACCGCCGGTCGGACCGACAGCACGAACGACTGCACCATCAGCAGCAGGGTCCGCGCCTGCACGTCCAGGTCACCGGCGCGGACGGAGCCGTCCTCGTGCCCGGCGGCCAGTTCGACCCGCAGGAACTGCTCGGCAATGCGCTGCGTCGCCCCGAGGCGCTCCACGACGTACGGCAGCAGCAGTTCGGCGTCCCGGTCCAGGACGGCCGCCATCAGCGGGTTGGCCAGCAGCCGCCGCACCGTCCCGACGGCCCCGCTGACCAGCCGCTGCCGAGCCGTCTCGCCGGGGCCGACCTCGCCGAGCAGCGCGCCGAACTCCCTGGTCATCAGGGCCGCGACGAGGCTGCGCACGTCCGGGAAGCGCCGGTAGAGCGTCATCCGGCTGACGCCGGCCTCTCGGGCCACGTCGGTCAGCGTGGTGCGCCGCACACCGACCAGCAGGACGCACTTGTGCGCGGCGTCCAGCAGGACGTCGTCCCCGACTCGGGCGCTGTGACGTTGTGACGACATGTGTAACACTGTAGCAATGGAACCGGGCATCGATCACACCCTGCGCGGCGGCTGGACGAACGGCGAGCACGCGCTGCCCCCGCACGCGCTGCGCTGGCTGCGGACCAGGACCGGCCTCGGCGAACACCCGACGCCGATCGCGCCCGACTCGGTGCTGACCGTGCCCGAACCGGAGCTGTCGATCGTCGGCCGGGCGGCGCTGGAGGCCGTGGTCGGCCCCGAGAACGTGCTGCTCGACCGGGAATCCCGGCTCGGCCGGTCCGGCGGCATGTCCTATGTGGACCTGTTGCGGCACCGGGGCTGCGGCGAGCTGGCCGTGCCGGACGCGGTGGTGCTGCCGGCCGACCCGGACGAGGTCGTCGCCGTGCTCCGGGCCTGCGGCGAGCACGACATCGGCGTGATTCCCTTCGGCGGCGGCACTTCCGTGGTCGGCGGCGTGACCGCGCTGCGCGGCGGCAAGCACGCCGTGATCGTGTTGGACCTGGCCCGGCTCAACCGCCTGGTGTCCATCGACCCGTTGTCCCGGCTGGTCGTGTTGCAGGCCGGTGTGCGGGCGACCGACGCCGAGCGGATGCTCGCCGCGCACGGCTTCACCCTCGGCCATTTCCCGCAGTCCTTCGAGCGAGCCACCATCGGCGGCTTCGCAGCCACCCGCTCGGCCGGCCAGGCCTCCGCCGGCTACGGGCGGTTCGAGGACATGGTGGACGGTGTGCGGCTCGCGACTCCCGTCGGCGAACTGAACCTCGGCGTGGCCCCGGCCACCGCCGCCGGCCCGGACCTCAAGCAACTCGTGATCGGCAGCGAGGGGGCCTTCGGTGTGATCACCGAGGTGACGCTGCGGGTCCGGCCGGTCGCCACGCACACCCGGTACGAGGGGTACTTCCTGGACGGTTGGGACGCGGCGACCGCCGCCGTGCGGGATCTGGCGCAGCACCGCGTCTTGGCGGACGTCACCCGGCTGTCCGACGCCGAGGAGACCGAGGTGCAGCTCTCGCTCACCGGTGGCGTGAAGGCCGGCGCGGTCAAGACGTACTTGCGGGCGCGGCGGATCGCCGATCCATGCCTGCTGATCCTGGGCTGGGAGGCCGGATCCGCCGGCGAGTTGGCCGTCCGGCGCGCCGCGACGATGCGGGCGCTGGGCCCACACAAGGCCATACGGCTGGGCAAGCCGATCGGGGAGTCGTGGCGGCACGGCCGGTTTGCCGGCCCCCGGCAACGGGATTCGCTGCTGAACGTGGGCGTGTGCGTGGAGACGCTGGAGACTGCGACGCACTGGTCGCAGTTGAGCACCCTTCGGACGGCCGTGCGAGGGGCCTTGCAACGTTCGCTCAACCGCGCGGTTGTCATGTGCCACGTGTCGCATGCGTACGAGACGGGAGCCTCGTTGTACTTCACGGTGCTGGCCGCGCGGGCCGACGAGGACCCGATCGGCCAGTGGCAGCGGGCGAAACGGGCGGCGTCCGAGGCGATCGCGCCGCTGGGCACGATCACCCACCACCACGCCGTCGGCACCGACCACGCGCCGTACCTGGCGGGCGAGGTGGGCTCGCTCGGTATCGACGTGATGACCTCGGTCAAGCGCGCACTTGACCCGACCGGTGTGCTCAACCCCGGAAAGCTGTTGCCGGCGGCCGATCGGGGTTAACCTCCCGTGATGAGCGGTGAGCTGCTGATCACCTCCGTCCGGCCGTGGCCGAGCGCGACGGAGCTGCCCGCGGTCGACGTGCTCTGCGTGGCTGGCCGGATCGACCAGATCGGCGTCGGGCTGGCCGCGCCGGCCGGAACACCTGTCGTGGACGGCGGTGGCGGCGTGCTGCTGCCGTCCTTCGTCGACGCGCATGCCCGGCTGGACGCGTTACGGCCCGGCACCACCATGGCCCGCGCGCACATCCCGGTAGCCGCGATGGAGGAGGCGCTGGCCCGGCGTGAGCAACTGCTTGGTCGGGTCGAGGTGCAGCTCGTCGCCGTGTCGCCCACCGGGGCCATCACCGGCATGGACGCGTTGGACGCCGCGCTGGAGGCCGGCGCCGATCTTGTCGGCGGCATCGATCCCGCGCGTGTCGACCGGGATCCCGTGCGGCACCTCGACGTCGTGTTCGGGCTCGCCGACAAGCACCAGTGCGGCATCGACATCCAGCTCGACGATCCCGGCGAGCTCGGGGCGTTCGAGATCGAGCTCATCTGCGCCCGCGCCTCGGCTCTGGACATGCGCGGCCGGGTCACCATCACTCACGCGTCCGCCTTGTCCACTGTGGATCCCGACCGGCAGGACGAGCTCATCGACCGCCTCGCCGAGTCGGACGTCGCGGTGATCGCCACCAAACCGTTGCCGCTGCGCAAGCTCCGCTGGGGCGGCGTGCGCGTCGGCATCGGCGGCTGCGACCTGTGGGAGCTGGCCGAGGCCGAGGGCTACACCGCCGACCCGATGATCGAGATGTGTGCCGACACCGCCACCCGTGGTGGGGCGGCCGTTCTGGGTGAGCGCGACCACGGGTTGGTCGAGGGCGATCGGGCGGAGTTCGTGGTGCTGCCCGGGGAGACTGTGGCCGAGGTGATTCGGGAACGCCGCGACCCGACAGTGGTGGTGCACCAGGGAAAGGTGGTCTAGCGGCCGGCTCAGTCCTTCTCGTCGGCCGCCTTGGTGTCCAGCTCGATGACCTGCTCGATGATCTTCGTGACGGCCGCGAGGCCTTCCGGCGACAGCTCCAGCGCGCGCAGCGCCAGCCGCCGCACGCCCAGGTTCTCGGCGACCCGGGCCAGTTCCGCCTCGGCGTCGTTGCGGATCTCGCCGGTGACGAAGTAGTCGACCGACACCCCGAAGAACTTCGCCAGCGCCGCCAGCAGCTCGGTGGACGGCCGGCGTTTGGCCCCCGTGCGCAGCGCGGAAAGGTAGGCGCCGCTGACCCGGATGGTCGGCTCCGCCGTCTTGACGGCGGTGGCGACCTCGTCGTTCGTCCAGCGGCGACCGGCACGACCCTCGGGACGGACGTCCTCGAACAGCCTGTTCAGCCGGTCCGCCAGTAGCGACTGCTCGCTGTCGGGCATCCGGACACCTCAACCAGTGGTTGACAACAGTGGTTCGGGTCAGTCTAGACTGAGCGCGCCCGTTCAACTAGGGGTTGAACGGGCAGCATGAATGGTCGCCGGTTGGTTGATCTCAATGCGGGGGCGTGGAGACGGCCGGCCGGTGTCAGAGGGGTGGAAGGACTCGCCCGGGGGGAGGCTCGGGTGGAGGCGCGTCGCGAGGCGGCGCCTCCACCCGCGCAGCCAGTCCCGGCCCCGCGGCCGCGGAAAGTGCTTACCCAGGCGGGGTTTCCGCCGCTGCTCAGTCGGCGATCTTGACCAGCATCTTGCCGGTGTTCTCGCCGCGCATCATGCCGAGGAACGCCTGCGGCGCGTTCTCCAGGCCCTCCACCACGGTCTCGGTGTAGCGGAGCTTGCCGCCGGCCACCAGCGGGGCCACCTCGGCGACGAACTCGGGCTGCAGGTCGTAGTGGTCGCCGACGAGCAGGCCGCGGATGGTCAGCCGCTTGGCGATGATCTGGGCCAGGTTGTGCGGGGCGGGGGAGGCCTCGGTGGCGTTGTAGCCGGAGATCATGCCGCAGACCGTGATGCGGCCGTGCACGTTCAGGCTGTTCAGCGCGGCCTCGAGGTGGTCGCCGCCGACGTTGTCGAAGTACAGGTCGATGCCGTCGGGCGCGGCCTGGGCCAGCTGCTCGGTGACGGAGCCGTCCTTGTAGTTGAAGGCGGCGTCGAAGCCCAGCTCGTCGATCAGGTAGCGGACCTTGTCGGCGCTGCCGGCGCTGCCGATGACCCGCTTCGCCCCCTTGAGCTTGGCCAGCTGGCCGACGACCTGGCCGACCGCGCCGGCGGCGCCGGACACGAAGACGGTGTCGCCCTCCTTGAACTCGCCGGAGCGCAGCAGACCGGCGTAGGCGGTCAGGCCGGGCATGCCCAGCACGCCGAGGTAGGTGCTGATCGGGGCGGCCTTCGGGTCGACCTTCACGGCCTGCTTGGGGTGCAGCACCGCGTAGTCGCGCCAGCCCTTGAAGTGCAGCACGGTGTCGCCGACCGCGAAGCCCTCGGCGTCGGACTGCACGACCTCGCCGATCGCGCCGCCCTCCATCACCTTGCCGACCTCGAACGGGGCGCTGTAGGACTTCGCGTCGTTCATCCGGCCGCGCATGTACGGGTCCACGCTCATGAACTGGTTGCGCACGACGATGTGACCGGGCTCGACCACCAGCGGGGCCTCGGCGAGCTCGAAGGTCTCCTCCGTCGGCCAGCCCTTGGGACGGGCGGCCAGCCTGATCTCGCGGACGGTGGTCGGAACGGACATGGCGAGCGCCTCCATTTTCGAGACTGATTAGTTCAGTAATTGGTGTTCACCATCGTCAACACCATGGACCGCGCCGGCTGTTCCCGCGAGTGGTGACCGTCACTGGCGGAACCGCCCTAACGACCGAGAATGCCCTTCTTCTTGATCGCCTCGATCAGGGCCTCGTACGCCTTCTCCACCTCGGCCTCGTAGAACTCCAGCGGGCGCGGCGCGACGGTGGTGTCGGGACGCGGGATGGGGGTCACCTTCATCCAGCGCTCGTGGAAGAGCTCGCCGACCGCCTGCTGCCAGAACTCGTCGATGCGGTCCATGCTCTGGTCGGCGCGGGTGAGCATCTCGTTGGTGGCGTCCATGGCGCTGGCCAGCCGCGAGGTGACCGCCTCCCCGCGCTCGGAGTCCTGCTCCCGCATCTCCTGCATGGCGTCGCCGATCCAGGCGGTGATCTCCTTGTAGCGCTCGACGGCGCCGATCGGGTCGGTCATGAGCGCTCCCCCTCGGTGTCGAACGGGATGACCACCTGCGGCCGGGCGTGCTCGAAGCGGTCGAAGAACAGGCCGCGGCCGGGGCGGGGCGACCAGGTGATCATCTGGCCGGGCGCGAAGGTGTTGAGGTCCTGCCCCTGCACGTCGAAGCCGACCCAAGCGCCGATGTCGTCGGCGGACGCGCCCATCATCAGCATGTTCTTCAGCCGGCCGGGGCTGCGCCACCAGCCGATGAGGTGGGTGCGGTGCTCCGGCCCGCTCTTGATCACCTGCCGGAAACTGTCCACACCGGACACCCGGGTCTCCGGGTCCTTGGCCTCCAGCACGGCGTTGGCCGCGTCCATCCCGTAGAGCACGAGGTAGTGCGGCACCGGCTGGTCGATCACCGCGCCGGACAGCCGCTCCTCCAACCCGCGCGCGACCTGGGCCAGGTACTGGCGGACGCCATCCAGGCCGACCGTGGCGACCTCGTGCCCCATGCCCCGCAGCCGTGCGGCCAGCGAATCGGCCGCCGGCATCGCGTCGTCGATCATCGGCGCGACGGTGAACCGGGCCTCGCCGGCCCGGTGTTGCCGGGCCAGGGAAAGCGCAGCGGCGGCGAGCACGCTGGTGGATTCCTTCAACACGGAGCCGAAGACGGCCACGTTGCGGCCCGGGGCCCGGGCCAGCGACACCCGGGCGGCCCGATCCTCCACGTCGATGACCTGTCCCAACAGGACGGTCGGCGCGCCGCCGGAAATCGGCTCCAGCGCCTGGAAGCCGGGCATGTCGGCGAGCACCGGCACCCGGCTGCCGTCGAACAGCCGCGGCGCGGACAGGTCCGGCGGCATCATCTCGAACAGTCGCGCCTGCACCCGGTCGAACGTGCCGCGCCCGGTGGCGTCCGGCACGCGGGCGATCTCGTTGCCCTGCTTGACGCCCGACTCGTGGTTGACGATCGCGTGCCAGCGCGGCAGGTCGATGGCCTCGTTGTTGCCGTCCACGAGCACCCGGCGCGCCTTGGGCAACGCGACGCGGACCGTGAACTGCTCGAAGATGGCCGGCTTGCCCCAGAAGGCCTCGATGCTGGACACGTCCTGGCTGGCCAGCACCAGGTGGATGCCCTGCGACCGGCCGCGCCGGGCCACGTCCTCCAACAGGGCAACCGCTTCCCGCGTGACGGCGTCCTTCTCCGCGAACAGGTACTGGAACTCGTCGATCACGGCGATCACCCGCGGCCACCGGCCGCCGGGATCCTCGGCGCGCAGCTCCTCCAGCTTGGTGACCTCGTGCTGCTTGGCGGCGTCCGCGCGGCGGCGCATCTCGTCGGCCAGGAAGCGCAGCAGCGCGACGCCGAACTCCCGGTCCTGGTTGACGTTCACGCCGACCAGCCGCGCGTTCGGCAGCCACGTCGGGTCCTTGCGGCCCGGCGCGAACTGGGCGAAGGACACGCCCTCCTTGAAGTCCAGCAGGTACAGCTCCAGCTCGGCCGGCGAGTACCGGGCGACCAGGCCGCCGAGCATGGCGTACAGGAAGTTCGTCTTGCCGGAGCCGCTCGGGCCGCCGATCAGCACGTGCGGCGAGCTGTCGCCGATGGTGATCGGCACGGCGACGCCGTCCCGGTGCCCGATCGGAGTCTGCACGCCCGAGGACGACTGGTACGACCAGTAGTGCTCCGGCAACAGCTCCTCGAACGTGCACACCCGGTTGCGGCGTTCCTCCAGCGCGGCGGCGATCGCCGCGCACGCCCGCGGCACCATCTCCCGCGGCAGCGCTGGGTCCACGTGGAAGGCCGCGTGCTCACCGGACATGGTCGTGCGCCACGGCTTGTCGTCGAACAGCTTCACCGTCTCGATAGGACTGTTGACGGTGATCGGGATGTCCACCAGCACCAGCTGCACGCCGGCGGCCAGGCCGTTGCGGGCGATCCGCTGCAGTTTGTGCAGCTCCTCGTCCTTCAACGCGTCCGGACGGCCGAACATGACGGCGATCCGCCACGGCTCGGTGCGCAGCCCGGCGTCGGATTCCATGGACCGCAGCGAGTCGTGCCCCCCGACCAGCACCGACGTGTGCACCTTGCGGATGTGCTCGGCCAGCTCGTCCAGCAGTTCCGCCGGCCGCGCCGGATCGTGCACGGTGAGCAAACCGGCCCGGGTCAACGGGTACAGGCCGGGTAGCGACCCGGTGAGCTGGCCCACGTCCCAGACGTGCACGTGCACCAGGCCCGGCGCGAAGTGGCTGAGCACCCGCAGCAGCAGCGACTCGACCAGGTTCTCCGCCTGGGTGCGGCTGCTGGGCGAGGTGAACACGGCCAGGTGCGACCGGTCCAGCAGCGGCACCGCGACCGGGAACGACACCGGCACGGGCGAACTGGTGGCCACGGCGCTGCCGATCCGCCACAGGCTCGGAACCGGGCCGCGGCCGTCGACGGTGCCGATCTCGCCGAGCCAGTTCTCGTAGTCCTCGGACGCGCTGCCGGGCGCGGCCTCGGCGACCAGGTCGGCCAGCGCCCGCGGGCCGTTGTTGGTCCACTTGGCGAACGCCTGCTCCCAGTCCTCCTTGGCCTGCGCCACGATCCGGGCCAGCCGCGGATCGGTCAGCGACTGCGCGTAGTCGGGATCACGCAGCGCCTGGTCGATGCCGCGGGCCCGCAGGTCCTGCTCGAACGTCTCGCGGGCCTGCTGCAAAGCGGCAGCGTCATGCGCACGCTTGGCGGCGCCGCGGGCCGCGGCGACCGCGTCGTGGAAGGCGGCGAACGCGTCCTGTATCCGTTGCCGGCGATCGTTTCGCCTGTTCAACGCCCACCTCTACGGTCGGTTCACAGGCGACCGGAGAACCGTTCCACGGCTTCCATGACGCCCAGCAGCAGCGTCAGCTGCTCCCTTGCATGGTCGCACGCCTTGGTCAGTTCCGGGGGCACAAGTGAACGGGGGTGCATCCGGCTGGCCTCGCTGAGGATCGCGTGCGCCTCCGACAGCCGCTCGGCCGCCTCGACCAGCTGCTGGTGCGCGGTCCGGAGATGCTCGCCCACCAGCGCCAGCGACGCCCGCACCTGCTCGACGGAGGCCACCGGTCACAACCGGCCGGCGTAGGACTCCGCGTTGCTCGTCGCGGCCATGACCGCGTCGCGGGCCTCACCGATCTTCTGCAGGGCGTGGGTGAACATGTTGTTCACGTCGCTGGCCTCGGACTGGTTGCTGCCCTGCGCCGCCTCCTGGAAGGCCTGCTGCGCCTGCCCGATCTGGGTCTCCGCTTCCTGCAACGCCTGGGCACCGCGCTCGGCCTGCTCCTTGGCCAGACCGATCTGGCCCCTCACCTGCTCGACGCTAGCCATCGCTGATCCGGTCCCTCCCAGTAACGTGACTGCCCGACCGTGCAGTCCAACGCTCCCGAACTTAGTACTGTCACACGACGCCCGTGCAACCAGGATCGGCTGATCGAGCGGTATTTCCGCGCATTAGAGTGCACGGTTGGCCTCGGTCGCGGCGGTCCGTGTCCATCCACTGTAGACGATCAACTTCCGGGCTCCCGCCACACCGGGGGCTCGTCCTCGGTCGGCCACGCCACCTCGATGTCGGCCCGGTCCGCGACCAGCTCCAACGAGGTGATGCCGGAGGTCGGCCGGAGCACGTCCAGCCAGCGCTGCACCGCCGTGCCGTCGGGTCTCAGCTCCATCGGCGACCACTCCGGGCGGCCCAGCGCCTCGGCCGCGTCCGCGACGGCCTGCTGCGGCGGCTGCGGCCATCGTCCGAGATCAAGGTGCACGGAGACGCCGTCGCCGCCCTGCGTGACCTCGGTGATGGTGGCCGCCTCGGTGATCCGGCTGGCCAGCGCCCGGGCCTGCCACTGCGCGCCGGCCGGATGCTGCACGGCCACGTCCACGCGCAGCCGCAGCCGGGTGGTGTGCTCCGCCGGAACCGGTTCCGGGGTGTCGGGCTCCTGGTAGCTGACCGGCTGGAACGGGGCCTGCTCCGACCACGCCTCCACCAGCAGCCGCTCCGCGCCCTCGACCAGCTTGCCGATCAGCTCCGGGTCGTCCAGCACCGTCCAGGCCGTCGGCGGCTCGCAGCACACCCGGGGCAGCGGCGAGTCCGGCGCCAGCTCGCGGATGAAGGTGCGGACCGACCGGGCCAGCGCCGCCGCGTCGTTGTGGACCTGCACCGACGGCAGGTCCTTGCCGATCGTCACCGACCAGCAGCCGGGTTCCTCGTCGGAGCAGTCCGCGGCCTCAACGACCCGGCCGCCGATCCGGTCCACGAGGTCGCGGCAGGCGTCATGGGCCTGCCGCTCGTCTTCGGCGCTGACCACCACGGAGATCAGCAGCCTGAGGTCCTGCTCCACCATCGCCGCCAATTGTCCCCCAGACGTGGTGGCGGCCCGCTGGGCGGGTGGTGTCGCGTCGGGTTGGGCGGTCGGAGTCGTGCCGTGGTCCACCCGGCTCAGCGGTCCCGTCCGGGGTGGCGCCGGCCCGGCTGAGGTCGGACCGGCGCCACACTCCGTTACTTCCCGTGCTTGGTGGAGTCGTCGACCTCGATGCGCTCCTTGCGCACCTTGCCGCGGACCGTGCGCTGCTCGGTCACGGTCTCGGTGTTCAGCCGGACCTTCTCCACCGGCACCGCCTCGGTCTCCACGACCGGGCGCTCGGCGTGCAGCACGACCTCCTGGTCGTCCTCGCCGATGCGGGCCCGCTCGCCGCCGCGCACGGGCTCCCGTTCGACGCGGACCTCCTCGTGCCGCACCGGCACGGTGACCTGCTGCTCCTCGGTCACGACGTACTTGTGCAGGCGCACCCGGCCGGTCTCGGTCTGCTCGGTGCCGACCCGCAGCTGCTCCTCGGAGCGGACCATGGCCTGCTCGTCGGAACCCTTCCGGCCGGCGCTCGGCGTGGTCCGCCCGCGCTGGCCGGGCATGCCGGTCAGGCCGTAGTGCTCGTACAGGCGGCGCCCCTCGGCGTCGGACAGGTGCCCGTCGGCATCCATCCGCGGCGCCTCCTTGACGGCGTCCTTCGTCGTCTGCACGCACAGGCCGCCGTCGGCCATCCGGGCTCCCTGCAACGGCACGAAGCTCTCCTTCTGGCCGAACAGTCCGGTTCGGACGGTCACCCACTGCGGCTGCCGGTTGTCGTCGCCGACATAGACGTTGCCGACCCGCCCGACCCGTTCGCCGTCGCGGTCGACGACCTCGGTGCCGATCAGGTCGCGGGGGTTGGCGATGCTGGTCATGAGTGCTCCCCTTTCGTGGTCGATTTCCTGCCGGGCAAGGGGATTTCCGGAGCGGTCGGAGGGAAACACGAGGGTCACCCACATGTGTGGCGCCGCTGCGGAACGATCATGACGGCGGCTGCGCTGCGCAGTCGGCCGGCCGGCACTTGTCGGTGGTTTCGCGGGCAGCCCTTCGGGTATGGGCGAACCCTCGGCGGCCCGCCGGCCGGCGATGCGAGCTACTGTCACTCGTCCGGGTCAACTTGAGGCCCACGCGCTTTCGTTGACACTATTCACCGTGTGTATAGTGCGGCGGGTGGTGAACGCCTACCTGCTGCCGATCCGAACCGCGGCGCTGCTGTTTCCGCTGCTGGCGATGGTGTTGTTCGTGCCGACGGCGATCGTGCTGTACCGCCGGCACGGCGTGCTCAGCCGGTGGCGCGGGCTGTCGTTCGCCAGCTTCCTCTACTACTCGCTGGCCGCGTTCTGCCTGGTGATCGTGCCGCTGCCGAGCCGCGAGATCGACGTCTGCCGCGTGTACGCGGACTTCTCGCACCCGCAGCTGGTGCCCGGCAACACGTTCAACGACATCTGGAAGGAAGCCAAGGGCTCCCTCAACCCGAACGCGTTGATACTGCACAACCCCGCGGTCTGGGAGACGGCGTTCAACCTGGCCCTGCTGCTGCCGCTGGGCATGTACCTGCGCTACCACTTCCGGCGCGGCCGCTGGACCAGCGCGGCGATCGGGCTGGGCGTGGCGTGCTTCTTCGAGCTGACCCAGCTGACCGGCCTGTGGGGCATCTACCCGTGCCCGTACCGGCTGTTCGACGTGGACGACATCATCGTCAACTCGCTGGGCTGCCTGTTGGGCTGGTCGCTGGCCGGTCCGATCACCCGCTGGCTGCCCACGCTGGACAGCATCGACGTGCGGGTGCTGGAACGCGTCCCGGTGCCGTTCGGCCGCCGGCTGATCGCGCTGCTGCTGGACGCCGTCGGCTTCACGTTCTGCCTGCCGTTCCTGGCGGCGATCTGGTACCTGCTCGGCGGCGAGTCGCCGACCAGCGCGTTCCTGGTGGCGCTGTTCGTGTTCGTGCTGTGGTTCGTGCTCATGCCGTGGGTGACCGGCGCGACCGTCGGCAAGCACGTGCTGCGGCTGCGGCTGGTGGACTCCGACGGCAACCGGCCGCCGGTGTGGCGGCTGCTGATTCGCGAAGTGCTGCTGGCCATCGCCTTCGTGCCGCTGTCCCTCGTCGCCATGCTCGGCGTGATCTTCCTGGTGGTCTCCGCCTCGCGGCTGGTGGAGGCCATGCAGGGCCTGCGGTTGTCGACGCTGGTCGGCATCATCGAGGACCGGCCCGGCGAGGTCGCCTTCGCCGCGTTCGCGGTGCTGGTCAGCGTGGCCCTGCCGATCGGCTTCGGGCTGTTCGCCAAGCTGCACAACAAGCATCTCGGCCTGCACGAGCTGGCCTCGGGCGTGCGCAACGTGGCGCTGCCGCCGACGAGGGCCGCCGCCGCGTCAACTCCCGAGGTGCTGCCGGAAGAACGCAAGGACACGACGCCAAGCGTCCTCTGACTCCTCGTGCTTGTAGCCGAAGCCGAGCACCTTGGTCAGCGCGGCCGGCGAGATGCGGTTGGCGAAGCTGTGCCCGGCGTCCGGGTACTCCTTGACGTCGTGGGGGACATTCCGTTCGGTCAACGCGGCGTCCAGCCGGGCGGCGGCGCCCCTGAGGCTGGGGTCCTTGGCGCCGAAGCTGGCCACCACCGGGCACGCCCCGTCGATCATCGCCAGGTCCTTCGGCACCATGCCGTAGTACGGGGCCGAGGCCTGGAACCCGCGCGGCGCGGCCAGCAGCGCGAAGCCGCCGCCCATGCAGAACCCGACCACGCCGATCTTGCCGGTGCAGTCGCCGCGGCCGGCGATCAGCTCGCGGGCCGCCTCGATGTCGTCGAACGCCGGCCCGCGGCCGCTGTTCAGCGCCTTGAAGATGCCGCGCACGCAGCGGACGGCGCCGCCACGGGCGTACATGTTCGGGGCAATGGCGACATGTCCGGCGCTGGTGAAGCGGCCGGTGATCTGCTTGATGTCGTCGCCGAGACCCAGAATGTCGTGCACGACAACCACGCCGGGCCACGGACCCGGGCCGGACACCTCGACCGACGGCACCGCGAGGTAGGCGTCGATGAGACCGTTCGGGGTGGAGACAGTCAGCTGCACGAGCGCCGACGCTAGCCCTTGACCGCCCGGGCTGTGAAGGCCGCGATGTCCGCGAACACCTCGTCCCGGTTGATCTCGTTGAACAGCTCGTGCCGCGCGCCGGGGTAGGTCCGCTCCTCGAAGCCGAGGCCGCGCACCCGATCCGTGCCGGCGCGGGTGTCGGCCTGGTCGACCAGGTCGTCGGCGTCGCCGTGCAGCCACAGCACCGGCAGCTCGTCGCCGAGCGGGTGGTCGAAGCTGATCGTCTGCAACAGTTCCTCCAGCGCCGCCAGCGTCGGCCGCTTGAACGGGCCGTGCCAGACCAGCGGGTCCGCCGCGTACGCCGCGCCGACCGAGGTGTCCCGCGACAGCGTCGCCGGGTCGACCGGCGTGTCGGGAATCTCCTCGTACTCCAACAGATCCAGCACGTGCCAGCTGCCGAGCACCGGGGCCGACAGCACCATCGCCGCCACCCGGTCCGGGTACCGCTGCGCGTAGCGGACGGCGATCGCGCCGCCCATCGAGTGCCCGACGAGCACCACCGGCAGGTCGGGGTGCCCGTCGAGGGCCGCGGACAGCACGGTGTCCACATCGGACACCACCGCCTCGAAATCGCCGATCAGCGCCCGCTCGCCACCGGACCGGCCGTGGCCGACGTGATCGGCGCCGACCACCAGCGCGCCCATGCCGACCAGCGCGTCGGCGACGTGCTGGTACCGGCCGAGGTGCTCGCCGTACCCGTGGATCAGGACGGCGAGCCAGCGGGCGTCAGGATTGGGCCAGGTGCGCGCGGCCAGCTCGCCGCCGTGCCCGGACAGGGTCCATTCGATCGGTGGGATCACCCGTCCACTTCAGCACACCCGCACTCACAACCGGTAGTAAGCGCTGGCGTCCATTCGGCCGTGCTGGCAGACGGGCCCGTACGGCCAGCCGACCGACAGCGGCGCGGTCTCGTCCGGCGGGATCGAGATCGCCGACGCGGCGACGGGTTCGCACTGGTCACCGGCCTCGTCGTCGGCCGGGATCGCCGCCCAGTGCAGGGTCATCGCGGCCCGCTGGCCCGGGGCCAGCGTGACCAGGCTGGCGCCCGGGTTGGACGTCCACGCCAGCTGGGTCGGCGCGCCCACCAGCGCGAATCCACCGTGACCGTAGAGCGTGCAGGTGCCGGAACTGGTGTTGGTGACGACGAACTGGGCGTAGCGCTGGCCCGCGCCGGCGTCGGGATTCTGCAGGCTCGCGGTTAACGTGCCGGCGTTGCAGCGGGTGCTGGCCGGACTCGCCGAGGCGACCGGGGCGAGGGCCGCCCCGACGGCGACGAGCACGCTTGCGGCAACCACAACGCGGTTGATGAACATGGTTGGACCACCTCCACCCCGCAGACGTCTGCGGGATGGTTGAGGTTGCCTCACGAGGTCACGCCGAAACGCGCCACCCTTCCGGCAGCAGGTCCATGCCGTGCGTCGGCTCGGTCCACACGTAGGTCCAACATACGACGCCGTCCGGCAACACGTGGCGTATCCGCCGGTAGTCCGGCCCCTCGTACTTGTCCAAAGTGGACAGAGTCCGGCGTGGGGAGCGGATCGGCACCACCCAGCCCGGCACCTCGTCGTCGCCGTCCAGCTGCAGCGCCGGATAGCCCATTCCGGTGTCGTAGAGCGAACCCCGGATCGACGCCCTGCGCGGACGGCCGGTGACCATCGGCTCCAGCAGGTGCCACGCCTCGTGGCCGGGCTGCAGCGTGCCGTAGACGAAGACGCGCTTCGGCCACGTGTCCGGATTCGGCTCGCCGTCCACAGTGGACGCCTTCAGTCCGTCGCTGCCGGCCCGCTTGCCGACCAGGCCCTGCGCGGCCGCCTGATCCATGTCGGCGCAGCGCACGGGCTTGCCGCGGACCAGGATCGGCCGGCGCACCCGGTCCGCCGCGATGTAGGCCAGCACCCGATCCACCACCGCGCCGTCGTCAAGGACCACGTGGCCGCTGCGCACCCGGGCCAGCCGGTACCGGCGGCCGCGGCCCTCACAGGCGTCCAGCACCCGCACCTGCTCCGGATCGGCCATCCAGACGGCGTGCTCCTCGACCGCGTCCTTGTCGGCCATCAGCGTGGCCGGCCGCTGGTCGTCCACCACGCGCAGGCCCGCCGCCCACACCGCGGCCAGGCCCTCGCAGCGGGCCCGCAGCACCACCACCGGCCCGGTCAGGCCGAGCGACTCACGCAGCCAGGTGATCTTCGACGGGCACGCGTTCGAGCCGTAGGCCAGCACCGGCACACGCCCGCTCATCGGGACGGCGTCCCGCTCGGCCAGCCAGTCGTCCAGGTCGTCCCCGGTGTGGTCGACGCGCCAGCCGGACGGGCTGTGCCGGTCCGGGCGCAGCGGCGCGCCGACCCCGTTCAGGTGTGCGAACGACACGTCCGGCCGGGCGCCCGGGTAGGGCGCTGCGGGGAACTCCTCGTCGCCGAACGGTGGTCGCACCCTTCCAGTATTAGTCGAACACGACCACGCTGCGCAGCACGTCTCCTCGCCCCATGCGCTCGAACGACTGCTCTACGTCGTCAAGTCCGATCCGCTCTGTGACGAACTTCTCCAACGGGAGCCGGCCCTGCAGGTGCAGGTCGATCAGCATCGGGAAGTCGCGCGAGGGCAGGCAGTCGCCGTACCAGGAGGACTTCAGCGAGCCGCCGCGGGAGAAGAAGTCCAGCAGCGGCATCTCCAGCGTCATGTCCGGGGTGGGCACACCGACCAGCACCACCGTGCCGGCCAGGTCACGCCCGTAGAAGGCCTGCTTCCACGTCTCCGGCCGGCCGACGGCGTCGATCACCACGTCCGCGCCGAAGCTGCCGGTCAGTTCCTGGATGGTCTCGACCACGTCGGCCTCGCGGGCGTTGACCGTGTCGGTCGCCCCGAAGTCCTTGGCCCAGTCCAGTTTCCGCTGGTCCACGTCCACCGCGATGATCTTCGACGCGCCGGCCAGCCGGGCGCCGGCGACCGCCGCGCTGCCCACGCCGCCGCAGCCGATCACCGCGACGGTGTCGCCGCGGGTCACGCCGCCGGTGTTGATCGCCGCACCCAGGCCGGCCATCACGCCGCAGCCCAGCAGGCCGGCCACGTCCGGCGCGACCCGGCGGTCCACCGGCGTGCACTGGCCGGCGTGCACCAGCGTCTTCTCGACGAACGCCCCGATGCCCAGGGCGTTGCTCAGCGGCTGGCCGCTGGCCAGCGTCATCGGCTGGCTCGCGTTGAACGTGTTGAAGCAGTACCAGGGCCGGCCCCGGCGGCAGGCCCGGCAGTCGCCGCAGACCGCGCGCCAGTTCAGGATCACGAAGTCGCCCGGCGCCACGTTCGTCACGCCGGCGCCGACGGCCTCGACGATCCCCGACGCCTCATGGCCCAGCAGGAACGGGAACTCGTCGGTGATGCCGCCCTCGCGGTAGTGCAGGTCGGTGTGGCAGACCCCGCACGCCTGCACCCGCACCACGACCTCACCCGGCCCCGGATCCGGCACGATGATGCGCTGGACGCTGACCGGGGCGCCCTTCCCGGTCGCCACCACCCCGTTGACCTCGTACGGCATCGGCTATCACCCTCCGGCCTCGTCGCCTCTTGATCGGCAGCCTCGCACTTCCATGCACACATCGCGACCCCCGCACGGGTCCGAGTTGTGATCACCGGAACGGGTGACCCTCGGCGAAACCGTCCGGACGCCGCCTCGTTGTGCCCGATGTGACATCGGATCCCGTCAGAGTCTCCGTGCATGTCGACGCGCCGGCCGAGGTCGTCTACGACCTGGTCAGCGACGTCACCGGCCAGCACCGGTTCACCGAGGAGTGCACCCGGTCGGCGTGGGTGCACCCGGCGACCGGCCCCGAGGTGGGCGCGGTCTTCCGCGGCAGCAACAGGAACGGCCCGTTCCGCTGGGCGACGACGTCCGAGGTGGTCAGCGCCGAGCCGGGCCGGCGGTTCCGGTATCTGGTGCGCAGCCTGGGTACCGACGTGGCGGAGTGGGAGTACCTGATCGAGCCGGGGGAGCGGGGCTGCGAGGTCACCGAGACCACGTACGACCGGCGCAACGCCTTCTTCCGGTACGTCGTCGCGCCGCTGGCCACCGGCGTGTGGGACCGGTCCGAGCACAACCGCCGCAACATCGAGCGGACGCTGGAGAAGCTGCGCCGGGTCGCCGAGCAGCGGGCATAGGAAAGCCGGCCAGGGTCGCACACGTTGCGCGTCGGCACGATCCTGGTCGGCTAGTCCGAAAAGCGTAGTGGGCTGGTGTATCCGACGGTACCGGCGTTCCGGTGACATGGGTCGGTTCACACGTCAGTGCGGCGGCCACGAGGTCGGGTCGAGCAGGCCGAGCGAGTAGGCCCGCGCCACCAGCGCGGTTCGGTTGGGCACGCCGAACCGGTCGGACATCCGCGTCAGGTGGTAGTTCACGCCGTCGCCCGTGATGCCGAGCTGGGCGGCCACCGCCGCGGACGTCGCGCCGCCGGCGATCAGCCGCAGGATCTCGCTCTCCCGGTCGGAAAGCTGCACGTCCGTCGGGACGGGCGTGGTCCGCAGTGTCATCAACAGGCCGGAGCCGTCGTCGTCGGAAACCGCCTGCACGGTCAGCTCGCCGGTGCCGCCGGCGAACTGCACGGCGATCACCAGCCGGGCCCGGCCCCCACTTTTCAGCCCGGCCACCAGCTTCTCGTAGTCGCGACGCACCTTGGCCTGGAAGAAATCCAGCACGTGCCGGTCGCGCAGTTGGGACGGCCGGGTCCGCAGTGTTTCGGCGAACGCCGGATTGGCCACGGTGATCGTGCCGTCCAACTGGCAGATCGCGGTGGGCACCGGGGTGCGGTCGAGCAGCGCGAGGAAACGGTTGCGCCACATGCCGGCGCGACGCTGCTCCGCGCGCAGGTCCGGCGTCGCTTCCCTCACAGGGCAAACCTACAGGTTCTTGTAGTCCTACTCGTGGCGAACGGCCCTGGCCGCTGCCACGCTGAGATGGAGCGATCAAGACGTAGCGACCTGGGGAAGAGCGATGACAACCTCGATGGACACCACGGGCCTCCCGCACCCGGCCAACCGCATTCCCGTGGTCGGCGACGTGGTCGGGATGTCGCCGAGCACCCCGATCCAGGACGCCATGCGGCAGTCCCGCGAACTCGGACCGATCTTCACGCGCACCTTCTTCGGCAACGACGTGGTGTTCGTGTCCGGCGCCGACCTGGTGGCCGAGGTGGCCGACGAGGACCGCTTCGCCAAGCACGTCGCGCCGTCGCTGGCCCGCATCCGCGCCATCGCCGGCGACGGCCTGTTCACCGCCTTCAACGACGAGCCGAACTGGCAGAAGGCCCACGACATCCTGCTGCCGGCCTTCTCGCTGCAGTCGATGCGCGGCTACCACCCGGCGATGCTGCAGGTGGCCAACCGGCTGATCGCCTCGTGGGACTCCCACATCGGCCGCCGCCCGGTCGAGGTCGCCGACGACATGACCCGGCTGACCCTGGACACCATCGGCCTGACCGGCTTCGCCTTCGACTTCGAGTCGTTCAAGCGCCCCGACCCGCACCCGTTCGTGCAGGCCCTGGTCCGCGGCCTCGCCCACGCCCAGGCCAAGTCCCGGGAACTGCCGTGGATCGGCCCGATCCTGAACAAGGGGGCCGACGAGCAGTTCGCCAAGGACGCCCGCTACCTCGCCGAGGTCGTCGACGACGTCATCCGCCGGCGCAAGGAATCCGGCGACGACTCCACCGACGACCTGCTCGGCCTGATGCTGAACGCGCCGCACCCCACCGAGGGCACGGTGCTGGACGACACCAACATCCGCAACCAGGTGATCACCTTCCTGATCGCCGGGCACGAGACCACCTCCGGCGCGCTGTCGTTCGCCCTGTACTACCTGGTCAAGAACCCGGCCGTGCTGGCAAGGGCCCAGGCCGAGGTGGACGCGCTGTGGGGCGACCAGGACAGCCCGCAGCCGACGTACGAGGAGGTCGGCAAGCTCCGCTACGTCCGGCAGGTCCTCAACGAGGCGCTGCGGATGTGGCCGACCGCCGCCGCGTTCTCCCGCGAGGCGATCGTGGACACCACCATCGGCGGCCACCCGATCAAGAAGGGGCAGTGGGTCGTCGTGCTCGCCCCGATGCTGCACCGGGACAAGGTGTGGGGCGACAACGTGGAGGCGTTCGACCCGAGCCGGTTCGACCCGGAGCGGGAGAAGGCGCGGCCGGTGCACGCGTTCAAGCCGTTCGGCACCGGCGAGCGGGCCTGCATCGGCCGGCAGTTCGCCCTGCACGAGGCCACCCTGCTGCTGGGCATGATCATTCACCGGTACCGGCTGCTGGACACCTTCAACTACGACCTGAAGATCAAGGAGACGCTGACCCTGAAGCCGACCGGGTTCCGGTTGGACCTGGCCCGCCGGGTGGAACGTGTTCAGGTGACGCAGGGTTCCGCGACGCGGGAGACGGCGAAGGCCGCCGGGCGGGCGCGGCAGGGCACCACGCTGACCGTGCTGCACGGCTCCAACCTCGGCACCTGCCGGGCGATGGCCCGCCAGCTCGCCGACGAGGGCGAGGACCGCGGGTTCACCGCCGTCGCCGCGCCGCTGGACGAGTTCACCGGCAAGCTGCCGTCCGACGGCCCGGTGGTTGTCGTTGCCGCCTCGTACAACGGAAAGCCGACCGACGATGCCGCGAAGTTCGTGGCCTGGCTGGATTCCGCTTCCGACGACCTGTCCGCAGTGTCGTACGCGGTGCTGGGTGTCGGCGACCGGAACTGGGCGGCGACCTACCAGCACGTGCCGACCCGGATCGACGCCCGGTTGGCTGCGTTGGGCGCCACTCGGCTGGTGCAGCGGTGCGAGGCCGACGCCTCCGGCGACCTGACCGGCGACATCGAGTCGTGGAGCGACCTGCTGTGGACGGAACTCCTTGCCCGGTACGGGGACCCGGACGCCGAGCCGGTGGTCACCGACGCTTCCGACCGGCTCTACGACGTGCGGGTGATCACCGGCCCGGTGACCGCCGCGCTGGACGCCCGGTACGAGGTCGTGCCGATGACCGTGCTGGCCAATGACGAGCTGGTCGACGTCGACAACCCGCTGGGCCGGTCCAAGCGGCACCTGCGGATCCAGCTGCCCCCGGACGTCACCTACCGCACCGGCGACCACCTGACCGTCGTCCCGGACAACCCTTCCGACCTGGTCGACCGGGTCGCCGCGCGGTTCGGGCTCGACCTGGACCTGGTCGTGTCGATCAATCCCCGGCAGAAGACCCGGCGGGCCGTTCCCCTGGACCGTCCCGTGACGATTCGCCAGCTGCTCACGCACTTCGTCGAGCTGCAGAACCCGGCGACGCCCGCGCAGATCAAGGTGTTGGCCGACGGCAACCCGTGCCCGCCGGAGAAGGCCGCGCTGGAAGCCTTGACCGAGACGGACCTGAGCCTGCTGGAGTTGCTGGAGCAGAACCCCGCCTGCCAGCTGGCGCCCGAGGACTTCCTGGAGATGCTGTCGCCGATCCAGGCCCGGCACTACTCCATCTCGTCGTCGGCGCTCGCTCGTCCCGGCGAGGTCGAGCTGATCGTCGGCGTCGTTTCCGGCCCCTCTCGCACCGGATCCGGCACCTACCACGGCGTTTCGTCCTACTACCTGTCCCGGCTCGCCGCCGGCGACCAGCTGCGGGCCCGGGTCGACCCCGTTCGGGAGGCCTTCCGTGCCCCCGAGGACACGACCGTTCCCGTGATCATGGTCAGCGCCGGCACCGGCCTCGCCCCGTTCCGTGGCTTCATCGGCGACCGCGCTTCGCAGTCGGCCGCCGGCAAGCCTCTTGGTCCCGGCCTCTGCTACTTCGGCATCCGGCACCCCGACGTCGACTACCTGCACCGCGCCGAGCTTGAGGCCGCCGAGAAGGACGGCGTCATCTCCATGCGCCCCGCCTTCTCTCGCGCCGAGGTCGACGGCGTCAAGTACGTGCAGGACCGCATCGCCGCCGACGGTGACGAGATCTGGGCGGCTCTGGAGGCCGGCGGCAGCGTCTACGTCTGCGGCGACGGCAAGGGCATGGCCCCCGCCGTTCGGGAAGCCTTCAAGTCCATTCACCGTGCTCACGGCACCGGCGACGACCAGGCCTGGCTGGACGGCTTGATCGCCGAGGACCGCTACGTCGAGGACGTCTGGGCCGGCTGATCCCTGAGGGCGCTAGCCGACAAATCCTCTTCCAAGGTCGACCCCGACACTGTCGGGGTCGACCTTTCTATTGCAGGGCAAGGAAACCCGCGGTTCTCGATCTTGTCCGATAGCAGGTCCCCGCGAAAGTCAACGCTTTCTTTTCCCCGGAATCGACTGGTACTCCTGGATTACCGACTTCCTTGGGGGATGCTCATGACCTGGTACGTCGACGACCGCTGCACGAACTGCGATGTGGCCCGGCAGTTCGCGCCGGAGCTGATCGGCGAGGTGGACGGGCGGTCCGCGGTGATCCGACAGCCCGAGACCGAGGCCGAGCTCCGGGACCTGCACGCCGCCGGGTTCGCCTGTTTGACCCGGTCGATCCGGCACACCTCGGACCGGCTCGACCCCGACCTCGACCCGTTCCCGATGGCTCTCGATGATGACTTGTTCCACTGTGGACACAACTCGCGCCACACCGCCGGCGCGAACTCGTTCTTGCTGCGGCGTTCCACCGGCAACCTGATGATCGACACGCCGAGGTGGAGCCCCGAGCTGGCCGACCGGTACGAGCGGCTCGGTCCCGTCAGCGACGTGCTGCTGACCCACCGCGATCACGCCGCCCACGGCCGGCAGTACGCCGACCGGTACGGGGCCCGCCTCTGGATCCACGAGGCCGATCTCGACGCTTCCCCCGACGCCGACCAGGTCATCCGCGGCCTCGACCCGGTGGAGATCACCCCCGGCGTTGTTGCGCATCCGTTCCCCGGCCACACCGAGGGCAGCGTCCTCTACGTCGCCGACGACAAGTACTGCTTCACCGGCGACTCCTTCTACTGGTCCCGCAGCACCGGCGATCTGGCGGTCGCCGAAGCCATCACCTGGTACGACATCCGTGTGCTGGCGGCCTCCCTCGCCCGCACCGCACCCTTGATCCGGTTCGAGTGGGTGCTCCCCGGCCACGGCGACCGCATGCGCCGCCCCGCCGATGAGATGGCCGCCCGGCTGGCGGCACTGGCCGACCGAACCGCACTCGCGGAGCCGCGACCCGTCGACTTCACCGCCATGCGGTGGTGAGCGGCTAGCTCCAGTCCGCCCGCCGCCCCACCCGGGCCAGCAGGCGGTCCAGCGGCGGGGCATCGTCGGCCACGGGCAGCGGCTTGGCGAAGGGGATCCGCAGCGGTGAGGTGGTGGGCGCGGTGCCGGCGTTGGCGAACAGGCGCAACGCGGCGTCCACCAGCTCCGGGTCGAGGTCGCGAGGCAGGCCGAGCGTGGCCCGGACGTCCCAGCCGTGCACGAGGTAGTCGATGAAGTGGAACGCCAGGGCGACGCCGCCGGGCAGGGTGCGCCGAAGCTCGGTCAGCTCCACGGAACGCTCCGTGGCCTGGGGATCGGCAAACGCCGCAAGCGCTTGCGCGGCGGCGGCGCGGTAGGCGCCGGCCGGGTCGTCGCCGAGGTCCCCGCTGTCCCAGACGGCCAGGTCAGGCACCTCGCCCCGAGCCGCGGCGGCGAAGCCGAGGTGCTGGCTGGTCATGTGCCGAAGCAGCCCGTACAGGGTCCAGTCGGCGCACGGCGTCGGCAACCGCAGCTGGTCGGCGGTGATGTCCGAGCAGAGCCGAACCGTGTCCTCAACCGCCCGCCGGTCCAGTGCACGCAGATCCACGATGGGTCCCCCTTCGCTCGAAAACTGCACGAACGATCGTACTATTTGTTGGGCGGCGGGCGGCCCGATTTTCTGCGGTTCGGCGCCGGGGCGGGAAGCAGAGGCAGGGATCGGGGTCGAGAGGCGGCGAGTGTGGACGGCAGGACGTTGCGCGGGGCCGAGACGCGGAAGGCGGTGCTGGCGCGGGCGGTGGACATCGCCTCGGTGGAGGGGTTGGAGGGGCTGTCGATCGGGCGGCTGGCCACTGAGCTGGGCGTGAGCAAGAGCGGTGTCTTCGCGCACTTCGGCTCCAAGGAGGAGCTCCAGCTGCACACCGTGAAGCAGGCGTCGAGGATCTTCTACGACGAGGTGATCGCCCCGACGCTGTCCACCGCGCCCGGCGTCGATCGCGTGTACGAGCTGATGAGTGGCTGGCTGGAGTACTCGAAGAGCCGGGTGTTCCCGGGCGGCTGCTTCTTCGCGGCGGTCAGCGCGGAGTTCGGGGCGAAGCCGGGCCGGGTCCGGGACGCGATCGCGGAGTTGGACCGCACGTGGCTCAAGGTGATCACCGACGCCATCGGGCAGGCGGGCCTGAAGGCCGATCCCGAACAGCTGGCGTTCGAACTGAACGCCCATGTGCACGCGGCCAATGCCGCATCCTTGCTGCACGGGGACGACAGCGCGTACAAGCGGGCCGACCACGCGGTGCGGGCGGCGCTGGGGAGGTGACCCGATGGAGCGCCACGTCTGGCAGGCGGAGCACTACCGCCGGTCGAACAGCCGTCAGTACCGCACGGCCGTCGAGGCGCTGGAACTGGCTGGGCTGCACGGCGGGCGGCTGGCCGACGTCGGCTGCGGCAGCGGCGAGATCACCAGGAACATGGCCGAACGCGGGTTCGCCGTGACGGCAAGCGACTTCTCGCCGTCGATGGTGGCCGCCACCCGCCGGCTGTGCGAGGGATTCCCGGTGACGGTCGAGGTGCGGGATGCCCGTGAGCTCAAGCTCGAACCGGCGGCCTTCGACATCGTGCACTGCTCCTGGGTGCTGCACTGGCTCGACGACATCGACCATGCGCTGAACGAGATGGCCCGGGCCGTCAAGCCCGGCGGCGCGCTGATCCTGCAGTGGAGCCGGGCCAATGCCAGAGGCTCCGAAGACGGAGTGACCATCCTCCATGGCGTGATGAACCGGCCCCGCTGGCGGGACCGGCTGGCCGACACGCCGTTCGCCATGCACCAGCATCCCGCCGACGAGGTCGTGGCCCGGCTGGTGAGCAGCGGCCTGGCCATCGAGCTGCCGCCGACCGAGCTCGACGCCCAGTTCGTCGCCGAACCCGTTGCCCTGGCCCGGATCATGCGCGCCGCCGGCCTCGCCGCCCAGGCCGACAAGCTCGGTGACGACGCCGACGACTTCGTCATCGAGGTCGCCACCGAGATGATCGCCGCGAACCAGCTCAACCCGCACAACACCAGGCTGATCGCTAGGAAGGCATGAGACCGCCGCTGCACGGTTGGATGCGAGGTCGCGCCGGTCTCTGGACCGCGGGCATTCTTCGATCGAGTCTTTCCATCGATCGAAGAATGCCAAGGGAAGAGACCGGCTTCAGAGCGACCTCGCCCCGCGCGGCACGCGCGGCATGTCACGGCATCCCGTGCGGGGTGACGATGTAGACGACCCCGCCTGAACCGCTGCCCACGCCGCCGCTGGGCAGTGGGCGTTCGGTGCGCAGCCACACGTTCTCGAACTGGCTGCGCTTGTACACGTTGCGCACCGCCTGGTCGTCGGCCGACGCCGGGTCGTTGACGATCACGTCGCCGGTCTTGGTGAAGCCGACGACCACCATGATGTGCCCCGACGTGGAGTAGCCGGCGCCGTCGAGCTCGCTGGCCTGGAAGGACTGCGAGGTGATCACCGGGATGCCCCGCCGGATGTAGCCCTCCAGCTCCTGCAGCGAGTGCAGCCGGGTGATGTGCGCGTCCAACCCGTAGCTGGCGGCGTAGGCGGCGTTGAACGGCCAGTTGCCGGCGCCCTGGTAGTCGTAGTCGTACGTGTTACGCGCGGCGTAGTCCACCTGAGGGTCGGCGTAACTCGGGTCGACCCAGGAAAGTTGTTGCGCCGTGGGGTGTTTGCCCCAGTACTCGACGACCATCTGGGTCGAGGTGGGGCTGCACCATGCCTCGCCGCCGCCGTCGTACTCCGGGTACTGTCCCTTGTGGACGTCCTGGGAGTAGCGCGGCACCGGCAGCTCGATGCCCCACGCGCCGCCGCTCGGGCTGGTCGGCACGGAGAAGCGGTCCGGCACGGCCGAAGTCATGGCGCCGACCATCCGCAGGTGCGGCGAGGCGACGGTGCCGTGCAGCCGGTACAGGGTGACCCGCAGCTGGTACGACATCAGCCGCACGCCGTCGGCGGCCTCGAAGGTGTCGACGTCGATGGTGCCGGTGGCGTCGGTCTGGTCGGGCACGCTGGTGCGGTGGATGTCCTGGTCGCCGGAGGCCCAGCGGCCCATCACGTACCAGCCGGTCTGCGCGCCGGTGGACGACGTGCCGCGCATCTCCACCTGCAGCCAGGTGCCGGCCGGCGTGGTCGCGTTCCACGAGGCGATCAGTTGCGTGGCCCCGAATCGCTGGCTGTACCGGGGAGAGGTCCACGTGCCGTAGTCGTACGTCTTGGTGGTGCCCAGCGCCGGCTCGGTGTGCTGCACGGTCCCGGCGGGCCGGCCGATCACCATGCCGTTGCGGACCAGCAGGCCGTCGGAGTGTCCACTGTGGAACTGGGAGTCGCTGTTCCACTGGTGGAAGTCCACCGGCGCCGTGGTGGTCGCGGCGGTGGCGGGGGCGGCGGTGAGCTGCGCGATGAGGGCGCCGGCGACGGTGCCCACCATGGCGAGCCTGGTCAACCTGTTGTGCACAGGGCTCATCGGTACTCCTCGGTGATGCTCGGACGGCTCTCGTGGTGGGTGCGGTCCAGCGCGGTGACCGCGTAGCTGTGCCGGCCCGGAGGCAGGGTGAAACTGGTGCCGCGCAGCGTGGTGAGCAGCTGGCCGTCCTGGTAGACGGCATAGGACGTGCCGAAGCCGATCCAGCGCAGCGTGTTCCCGTGCGACGGAAGCAGCAGCGGCGGCAGCGGGGCATGCCCGGCGACGGTCGGCCGGACCGGCACGATCGCCGGCTTGGCGTACAGATCCGTGCGCAGCCGGTCGGCGAACCCGAGCGGGTTGGCCAGCAAGGTGGTGGTGTTGTACAGGATGTCGCCGTTCACCCCGGGGGTGGCGCGGTTGAGCGCGATGTGCCGCGGCATCTCCTCGGGATTCAGCCACGCGGCCGGACTCGAGGTGCCGATCTTGTACACGGCCTGCCCGATGTACAGCGACACCCCGGTGCCGGCGACCTCGTGGGCCCACCACGGCAGCAGTTTCCCGTAGTCGGCGATGGTGTACCCGACCGGCCAGTACAGCTGCGGCGCGATGTAGTCGACCCAGCGGTTGCGGATCCAGGTGCGGGTGTCGGCGTACAGGTCGTCGTAGTCGTGCACGCCGCCCTGCGTGTCGGAGCCGGTGGGGTCGGTGCGGGCGTCCCGCCAGATGCCGAACGGGCTCACCCCGAACGCGATCCACGGCTTCAGGGAGTGAACCCGCGAAGACAGCTCGCCGATCAGCTTGTCGACGTTGTCCCGCCGCCAGTCGGCGATGTTCGAGAAGCCACCGCCGTACTGCGCGAACGTCTGCTGGTCGGGGAACTGTTGCCCGGCAACGGGATACGGGTAGAAGTAGTCGTCGAAGTGCACGCCGTCGATGTCGTAGCGGCGGGTCGTGTCGAGGATGACCTTCTCCACGAACTGCCGCACGGCCGGGATGCCGGGGTTGTAGTACAGCTGCCCGCCGTAGCCGACGACCCAGTCCGGGTGCAGCCGCGCCGGGTGGTTCGGCGCCAGCTTGGTGACGTCGCCCTGCAGGCTGATCCGGTACGGGTTGAACCAGGCGTGGAACTCCAGGTCCCGCTTGTGCGCCTCGGACACCAGGAACCGCAGCACGTCGTAGCCGGGATCCTGGCCCTGCGTCCCGGTCAGGTACTGCGACCACGGCTCCAGGGTCGACGGGTAGAAGGCGTCCGCGGTCGGCCGGATCTGCACGAACACCGCGTTCACGCCGAGCGCCTTGGCCCGGTCGAGCAGGCTGTCGTAGTCCTGCTTCTGCTGCGCCACCGGCAGTCCCGGCTTGGCCGGCCAGTCGATGTTGGCCACGCTGGCGATCCACATCCCGCGCAGTTCACGGGAGGCCGTGACCGACGGGGCGGCCGCCGCCGGTAGCGCCATGAACACGGTCAGTAGCGCCGCCACCGCAATCGCGAGCCTTCGCACGCCGTCACCTCGCTCGTCGCCCTGGTCAAGGATTTTCGCGATGGAAGGCGACGGTGTAAAGAACTGCCTAAGTGCAACTTCCGGCAATTCCGCCGTTCGGTGGTCTCAGACCCGTGCCGGCGGGCGCGCGACCAGCCCAGTGACCGTGTCCACGGCCATGGCCACCAGCAGCACGATCCCGACGGCCAGGCCCGTGCCGGCGACGGTGTCGGTGAAGTAGTGGAACCCGTCCACGATCAGCGCCAGCACCACGATGACGGACGCCGCCAACAGAAGCACCCCCATTGCCACGCGTAGCGCAAGGGTCAGCCCGCCGGCGCCCAGCAGGATCACGCCGAGCACCGTGCACGTCGAGAGCATGCCGACGGTGTGCCCGCTGGGATAGGACAGCCAGCCGGTGTACCTACGCCGCACCAACGGTTTCAACACCAGCTCCGTCAACCCGATCGCCACCAGCGGGCCGATCGCCGCCAGCGCCGCGATGTCCGGCCGGGCCCGCAGCACTGCCGTCACGGCCACGACGGCGAGCACCGTGGCCACCACCTGCAGGTCGGCCACGTGCAGCAGCTGGTACAGGAACACCCGATATCGGCCGAAGATCGTGAACAGCCGGTCGTCGACGGCGTCGTCGAGCCGGCCGGCACGCAGTTCCCCGTGGTAGAGCGCCGCCCCCACGGCGACCACGGCGGCACACAGCACGATCAGGCCGACCACGGGTCGGCGAGCCTGGGGCGGCAGCAGGCGCACCGGACCAGGCTACGGGCCCGGGTAGGTTGAGGCCGTGAGCACGGGAGCCAAGATCTTGGTCCGGCCGCGGCCGCGGCCCCAGGCGAGCCGGGTGCTGGTGTGCATCGGCTACAGCGGCGGCGGCACCGCCCCGTTCCGTCCCTGGGCGACGCAGCTGCCGGACGACACGGAGCTGGTGCTGGTCTGCTACCCGGGGCGGGAGGGCCGGTTCACCGAGCCGTACGCCACGGAGTGGGACCCGCTGTGTGACGAGGTGGTCGACGCCGTCGTCACGGACGTCGCGACCAGGCCGTACGTGCTGTTCGGGCACAGCATGGGCGCGGTCATGGCGTTCGAGGTCGCCGCCCGCGCGGAGCGGCGGGGCCGCGGGCCGATGGCGCTGACCGTGTCGGCCAGCGAGGCGCCGACGGACTGGCCGCTGCGTGACGGCACGCCGCCCCACCTCGGGCAGAGCGACGACGAGCTGGTGCACTGGATGAGCACCGTCGGCCAGCTGCCGCAGGCGCTGCTCGACGAGCCGGAGCTGGTGCAGATGGCCGTCTCGCTGCTGCGGGCCGATCTCACGGTGAGCGCCAGCTACCAGTACCGGCCGGGCACCACCGTGCAGGCGCCGATGCAGGTCGTCTACGGCGCCGAGGACGGCAAGGCGCCGGCCGGGCACGCGCAGCGGTGGACCGAGCTGGCCGCCGGCCGGGTCCGGGTCGACGAACTGCCCGGCGGCCACTTCTACACGCCGGAGATCTGGTCGGTGTTCCCCAGTCGAATCGCTTCGCTGACTTCGTTCAGCCGATGAACCTTTCCTGAACCGGCAACTGGTTGAATCGTCATCAGCCGCGCGAGGCCGGTTCCTTGACTGCGGCAAGGGAAGGCGCCGGCCTCGTGGGCGGCCTCGCCCCGCGCGGGGAAGGCACTGAAAAAGAAACCAGGCGGGCCACTGGCTGTGGCCCGCCTGGCTGCGTCTCGGGAACCTAGTCGGCACGGCGGGGGTTCGCGCCACTTTCTCCCGGTCGGCGGTGTCGACCCGATCTACCTCCCGACCGGCGGCACGCCGCCGGCGATCAGATCCGCGTACGGCTGCGTCGGCCTCGACGCGGCGCGCACCAGCTGGCCGTCGGCCTTGGACCGCTCGACCGAGCTGCTGTGCTCCCGATACGCGTTGTACAGCGCGCCTCCCGAGTGCAACGCCTTCTCTGCGTGAAAGGCGAAGTCCCGGGACGGCGGTTTGGCCCCACTCTCCACTTTGGACACGTATGAGCGGTCATAGCCCATCCGTCGTGCGAGTGTGGTCCTCGACAGCCCGCGCAGCGTCCGCCAACGCTTGAGTTCTCCAGCGAAGACGTTCGCGGCGGTCTCGGCGTCATCCGCCGGGAATTGGCCAGTCGCCATTGTCACCTCCCCAGATTTGACCGTGGAGGCCCGACAGTACTCCCTGAGCAACTCGTCAGTATACAGTTTCGCGAAGTCCGTCCGATCGTCATGCAACCGGCCGGGGGACCGCCCTTGACCTGTGGTGGACAATGACCGCCGCCGCGGTCTGAAACAGCAGGCCGGCGGCCTCGTCGTCCCGCGCCGGATCCCCGGTGGTGATCCACTCCAGCACCGAGTTGAGGACCAGATCGGTCACGCCCCGGGCCAGCCAGGCCCGCAGCTGCGGGTCCCGCACCGAGTCGGCCAGCGTCTGCTCGGCCACCTGCACGGTCTGCGCCACCAGCTGCTGCGCGTACGGGGCGAACTCCGGCTCCCGGACGGCGTGCCGGAACAGCAGGGTGAAGCCGGCCGAGTCGCGCCGGGCGGCGGCGAGCAGCGCGCGCAGTCCGGCCTCGGTGTCGTAGCCGAGCTGGGAGCTGTCCACGAGCCGCTGCCAGGTGGCGTCCAGCGCCGCGGTGTAGATGTCCTTCTTGGTGTTGTAGTGCCGATACAGGATGATCTTGGTGACGCCGGCCTCGGCGGCGACGTCGTCCATCGAGGTGCCGGCGTAGCCGCCGCGGGCGAACGCCCGGGCCGCGGCGGCCACGATGCTCGCGGCCCGTTGTTCGCGCGGCATCAACCGTCGGCCGGTGCCGCCGCCGTCGCGCATCGCTGTGCTCCCGTCAGGCTGGGGGCACCGACGTTACCCGCTGCGCGTACGTGACCGCGAAGAGCTAACGAGGTCACGCGGTGACTTGACGAACTGTCACGAACATCCGGGCAGTGGCCGTGGTAAGGACGCGCAGGCCTGGCGGTCGATGTCTTGTTTTGTCACCGGGTCGGACGTCAAACGGCGGCCGAATGCGGCGCGGCCGGCGCGTTGCCGGTGATTGGATCACCGATTCCGGTTGTTGACGGATAGCGGGGTTTCGGTCAGATAATTCCCGCGATGTGGTGACACTCCGTAAGTGATCTGTCACGTCTTGTTTCGCGTTGTGGCAACGATCCGGGCTCGCGCGCCGTGACCGCCCGCCACCCGGATGGCCGAAAGTCGGCCCTGTGCTGCCGGCCGATGTCTCTTTCGAGTGGTTTGCCGGACGTCCTATGACCCGATCGCCCGGGTCCGCTCGCGCCGCCGTCCGGCAATGGTGAGCGAGGGTCGCCGAAAAAGAGAACCCGGATGGCGGTGCGATCCGACACAGCTGTCCTATTGCATCCCGATGGTCGGGAGAAATCGGTGAACGGTGCTACGGACGGTGGGTCGTTACTAGGCGAGTTGGGTGAACAAATAACCAAACTTGTGGCCGCGCAATAGTCACCCGCTCGGGCGACTGTACGTCCGCTGAACGGCGGTGCTAGTTTCGCTGCTGTCGGCGTCCATATCGGCCTGCGGTCAATTCGCCATTGTCTCGCGCGGCGTTCTTGAATGGTGGCGAACGAGAACGGGGCGAATGTGGTCCCCCTATTCTTTTCCTCTCTTTTCCTCTACGTCGATCTGGTGAGGAGTTGTCCGTCGTGACGGAGACGTTGGAGCCGGGAGCCGGAGTTGAGCAAGGGCAGTCCCAGCTGAGCCTGGGCACCGCCGCCGCGCGGAACCTGTCCACCACGACCAAGTCCGTCCCGCAGATGCAGGGCATCACCTCCCGCTGGCTGCTGCGGGTGCTGCCCTGGGTGCAGGTCAACGGCGGCGTCTACCGGGTCAACCGGCGGCTGAGCTACACCGTCGGCGACGGCCGGATCGAGTTCGTCAACACCGGCGCCGACGTCCGGGTGATCCCCGCCGAGCTGGGCGAACTCCCGCTGCTGCGCGGCTTCGACGAGATGGCGGTGCTGGAGGCGCTGGCCGGCCGGTTCCGCCAGCACGAGTTCGCGCCCGGCGACGTGATCGCCGAGGCCGGCAACGCCGCCGACCGGATCTACCTGATCGCGCACGGCAAGGTGAACAAGGTCGGCGAAGGCAAGTACGGCGACGAGTCCGTGCTCGACACGCTCGCCGACGGCGAATACTTCGGCGCCGACGCGCTCGTCGACCCCGACGCCAGCTGGAACTTCACCGCCAAGGCGGTCACCAGCGCCACCCTGCTCTCGCTGACCCGCGCCGACTTCCAGGCGCTGACCGACCAGTCGGCCGAGTTGCGCGAGCAGGTGGTGATGTTCCAGGCCAACGCCGCGCTCGGCCGGGCCGACGACAGCGGCGAGGCCGAGATCAGCGTCGCCTCCGGGCACAGCGGCGAGCCCGAGCTGCCCGGCACCTTCGTCGACTACGACGCGGAGCCGCGCGAGTACGAGCTCAGCGTCGCGCAGACCGTGCTGCGGGTGCACACCCGCGTCGCCGACCTCTACAACCAGCCGATGAACCAGACCGAGCAGCAGTTGCGCCTGACCATCGAGGCCCTGCGCGAGCGCCAGGAGCACGAGCTGGTCAACAGCCGCGACTTCGGCCTGCTGCACAACGCCGACTTCAGCCAGCGCATCCACACCCGCACCGGCGCCCCCACCCCGGACGACATGGACAACCTGCTGGCCACGGTGTGGAAGGAGCCGACGATCTTCCTCGCCCACCCGCGGGCGATCGCGGCGTTCGGCCAGGAGTGCAACCGGCTCGGCATCTACCCGGGCAACACCGACTTCGGCGGCCACCAGGTGCCGGCCTGGCGCGGCATCCCGATCCTGCCCTGCAACAAGATTCCGATCACGGAGCAGCGCACCAGCTCGATCATCCTGATGCGCACCGGCGACGAGCACAACCAGGGCGTCGTCGGCCTGCACCAGACCGGGCTGCCCGACGAGTACCAGCCGGGCCTGTCGGTGCGCTTCATGAACATCAACGAGAAGGCGATCATCTCCTACCTGGTCAGCGTCTACTACTCCTGCGCCGTGATGGTGCCGGACGCGCTCGGCATCCTCGAGGACGTCCAGCTCGGCGCCAGCTGACCTGCCGACCGCGTGCCCGCACCGGCCGCCGGCCCACCCGCCCGCGGCCGGCCGGGTGATCACCGCCCGCACGCCGCCGGGGACGATCCCCCGCCGGCGTGCGGGACGCCGCTCTTCTCAAGGTCTTTCCCCTGTGTCGACACGTTCGTGATTGGAGCACCTCGTCGTGACCGAGACCCTGGACCCGGCATCCACCCAGCTGAGTCTTGGCACAGCGGCCGCGCGGCAGCTGGCCACGACGACCAAGTCCGTCCCGCAGATGCAGGCCATCACACCCCGGTGGCTGCTGCGCAACCTGCCGTGGGTCGAGGCCAAGGGCGCCAACTACCGCGTGAACCGCCGGCTCACCTACAGCGTCGGCGACGGCCGCATCGAGTTCGTCAGCACGGGCGACAACGTCCGGGTGATTCCCGCCGAGCTCGGCGAACTGGCCCCGCTGCGCGGTTTCACCGACGCCGACGCGCTGACCGCCTTGGCCGGCCGGTTCACCCAGCGCCGCTACTCCGCGGGCGACACCATCGTGCAGGCGGGGGCCGCCGCCGACGAGCTGTTCCTGATCGTGCACGGCCGGGTGGACAAGGTCGGCGTCGGCAAGTACGGCGAGGACTCCGCGCTGGGCACGCTGGCCGACGGCGACCACTTCGGCGAGCAGGTGCTGCTCGGCGAGGGTGACTGGCCGTTCTCCGTGCGCGCCAGCACCGGCTGCGTCGTGCTGGCCTTGCCACGCGGAGCGTTCCTCGAAGTGGCGGACGGATCGCCCGCGCTCCGGTCCCATGTGGACGGTTTCCGCGAGCGCGGCGGCAAGTCGCAGAACAAGCACGGCGAGGCCGCGATCGAGATGTCCGCCGGCCACGCCGGCGAGGTCGACCTGCCCGGCACCTTCGTCGACTACGACCTGTCCCCGCGCGAGTACGAGCTCAGCGTCGCGCAGACGATGCTGCGCATCCACACCCGCGTCGCCGACCTCTACAACGGCCCGCACGACCAGGTGCAGGAGCAGCTGCGGCTGACCATCGAGGCGCTGCGCGAGCGCCAGGAGTACGACCTGCTCAACAACCGGGACTTCGGCCTGCTGCACAACGCCGACCACAGCCAGCGGCTGCACACCCGCAACGGCGCGCCCACCCCGAACGACATGGACGAGCTGGTCTCCCGCCGGCGCAAGACGAAGTTCTTCCTGGCCCACCCCAAGGCGATCGCCGCGTTCGGCCGGGAGCTCAACGCGCGCGGCCTCTACCCGTCGCCGGTGATCGTCGACGGCCGGCCGCTGCAGTCCTGGCGCGGCGTGCCGATCTTCCCGTGCGACAAGATCCCGATCGACCCCGAGCACAACACCACGTCCATTCTGGCCATGCGCACCGGGGAGGACGACAACGGCGTGATCGGCCTGCACCAGACCGGCATTCCGGACGAGCGCGAGCCGGGCCTGTCCGTGCGCTTCACCGGCATCAGCGACAAGGCCATCCTGTCCTACCTGGTCAGCACCTACTACTCGTGCGCGGTGCTGGTGCCGGACGCACTCGGCGTGCTGGAAGACGTCGAGCTGGGGAACTGAGGTCCGTCCACGATGCCGCAGCCGTTCGAACTGCCCGAGTTCTACATGGTTCACCCTGCACGGCTGAACCCGAACCTGGAGGTCGCGCGCGCCCACACCCGAAAGTGGGCCCGCGACTTCGACATGGTCGACACGCCCGCCTACGCCGGCGGCGAGATCATCTGGACCGAGGCCAAGCTGGAGGCCATGGACTACGCGCTGCTGTGCGCGTACACCCATCCCGAGTGCTCGGCCGAGATCCTCAACCTGATCACCGACTGGTACGTCTGGGTCTTCTTCTTCGACGACCACTTCCTGGAGCTGTACAAGAAGCCCAAGGACATCAAGGGCGCCAAGGTGTACCTCGACGGGCTGCGCGCGTTCATGCCGCTGCACGGCGAGATCACGGCGAAGCCGGCCAACCCGGTCGAGGCCGGGCTGAAGGACCTGTGGGAACGCACCATCCCGATGATGTCCCAGGAGTGGAAGGTCCGCTTCATCGAGAGCACGCTCAACCTGCTCGTCGAGTGCATGTGGGAGATCATCAACATCGACGAGGGGCGGGTCGCCAACCCGATCGACTACATCGAGATGCGCCGCAAGGTCGGCGGCGCGCCGTGGTCGGCCAACCTGGTCGAGGTCGCGGTCGGCGCCGAGGTGCCGGACCCGGTCGCCCGCACCCGGCCGATGCGGGTGCTGCGGGACACCTTCGCCGACGGCGTGCACCTGCGCAACGACGTCTTCTCCTACCAGCGCGAGGTGGAGGAGGAGGGCGAGAACGCCAACCTCGTCCTGGTGCTGGAAACGGCTCTGGGCTGTACGACCCAGGAAGCCGCCGAGGCCACCAACGACCTGATCACCTCGCGCATGCAGCAGTTCGAGCACACCGTGTTCACCGAGCTGCCGATCATGTTCGAGCAGTACCGGCTGCGGCCGGACGAGCGGATGGCCGTGCTGGTGTACGCCCGCGGCCTGCAGGACTGGCAGTCCGGCGGGCACGAGTGGCACATGCGCTCCAGCCGGTACATGAACCAGAACGCGGACAAGGCCGGCTGGGTGCCCGGCGGCCCCACCGGGCTGGGCACGCTCGGCACGAGGTTCGGCATTCCCGGACGGTTCAAGCGGTTCACGCACACGCCACACGCGGTGGGGCCGGTCGCGTTGCCGGACTTCACGATGCCGTTCAAGCTCACGCTGAACCCGTTGCTGGACAAGGCCCGGCAGCACGCGTTTGAGTGGGCCCGGGTGATGGGCTACACCAGCGAGGGCGTGTGGACCGACCGGGCGATGGTCGGCTACGACCTGCCGATCTGCGCCGCCGGCATCGACCCGGACGGCACCCAGGAGGAGCTGAACCTGGCGTCGGACTGGCTGACCTGGGGCACCTACGGGGACGACATGTTCCCGAAGCTGTTCTTCCACGGCCGGGACCTGGCCGGCCCGCGGGCGTTCGCCGAGCGCACCAAGGAGTTCATGCCGCTGGACTGCGTGACGATGCCGGCGCCGACCAACGCGTGGGAACGCGGGCTGGCCGACCTGTGGGTGCGGACCGCGCTGCCGATGCCGGACAACCACCGGACGCAGTTCCGGCGCGCGGTGGCCACGATGCTGGACGCGTGGGTGTGGGAGGCGGACTGCCACCAGCAGAACCGGATTCCCGACCCCGTGGACTACATCGAGATGCGGCGCGGCACCTTCGGCTCGGACCTGACCATGAGCCTGGCCCGGTTCGCTCGCGCCGACCTGATCCCGGACGAGTTCTTCGCCACCAGCCAGGTGCGCGGCCTGGAGGACTCCGCCCAGGACCAGGCCTGCTTCCTCAACGACATCTTCTCGTACCAGAAGGAGATCGAGTACGAGGGTGAGCTGCTGAACATGGTCCTGGTCGTGCAGAACTTCCTCAACTGCTCGAAGGACCAGGCGGTGGGCATCGTCAACGACCTGATGACCGCCCGCGTCGAGCAGTTCATCCGCACCCGCGACCACGAGATTCCCGCGCTGTGCGAGGAGTTCGGCTTCACCGCCGAACAGCGCCGGGCCGTCGACTCGTACGTGTGCGAGCTGCAGGACTGGATGGCCGCGGTCCTCAACTGGCACCGCAAGACCGTCCGGTACGAGGAGGCCGATCTGGCCCGAGCCAGGGGCGGGCACGGTTTCGCGCTGCCCACCGGCTTCGGCACGTCCGCGGTGCGGATGTTCGCCCCGTGACTTCAGGGAGTGGTTCCCATCGATGTGATCTCGCAGCCCCGCTCCGCCGCCGAGGTGCTGACCTGGAGCCGTGGCCTGGTCGATCCGGCGATGCGCGCGGCGGTGGGCACGCTGCCCACGTCCATGCGCCGGGTGGCCGGCTACCACTTCGGCTGGTGGGACGCCGACGGCACGCCGCGCACCGGCGACGCCGGCAAGGCGATCCGGCCGACGCTGGCCATGCTGTGCGCCGAGACCGTCGGCGGGTCCGTCGTGGACGCCGTGCCGGCCGCGGTCGCGGTGGAGCTGGTGCACAACTTCTCGCTGCTGCACGACGACGTGATGGACCGGGACGTCAGCCGGCGGCACCGGCCGACCGCGTGGACCGTTTTCGGGGTCAGTCCGGCGATCCTGGCCGGTGACGCGCTGCTCACGCTGGCGTTCGACGTGCTCGCCGGCAGCGGACACCCGCGGTCGCAGGACGCCATGCGGATGGTCAGCGCCGCGGTGCAGGACCTCGTCGAGGGCCAGTGCGAGGACGTGTCCTTCGAGGAACGGTCCGATGTGGACCTGTCCGAATGCCTGTCCATGGCGGGGGAGAAGACCGGCGCGCTGCTGGCCTGCTCCACCGCCGTCGGGGCGCTGTTCGGCGGCGGCAGCGCCGCCCAGGCCGAGCACATGCGGGTGTTCGGCGAGCACCTGGGGCTGGCCTTCCAGCTGGTCGACGATCTGCTGGGCATCTGGGGAGATCCGCAGGTGACCGGCAAGCCCGTGCACTCGGATCTGGTCAGCCGCAAGAAGTCCCTGCCCGTGGTCGCCGCCCTGACCTCGGGCGAGGCGGCCGCCGAGGAGCTCGCTGCCTTGTACGGCCGGCAGGACCCACTGTCCGACAGGGAGCTTTCCCGCGCCGCCGAGCTGGTGGAGCTGGCCGGTGGACGGTCGTGGACCCAGCGGGAGGCCGCCGACCAGCTCGATCTGGCGTTGGCCGAGCTGACGCTGGCGGCCCCCGTCGCCCGCGCCACCGCCGAGCTGACCGCCCTGGCAAGGTTGATCACCCGGCGAGACCACTGACAGCGCGGGACACTGCTTGGATTCCGCCGCCGGGCGGATCGCGCGACGGGTGTTGTCGTTCGTCTTGCCGCTGAGCGGATCGCACCAATCGATCGCAGCCACCTGACCAACGGCCGAGCCGGCCCCCCAGGCCGGTTCGGCCGTTTTGCTCCGTCAAGGGCGAAAAGAGCACCTCGGGACCGTCACCGTAGTCCTTGCCCGCCAACAAAACCAGCCGCCTTTGGTCGGGCCGGTGGCGGACGTTCGTCGCTTGTCCCGCCGCCGTCGTGAGGGATTGACTGGCCGGTGACGATCATCGGCGACGACTGCCCGAGGTGTGTCCCGTGAATAGATCTCGCCTGCTCACCGTGGCGACCACTCTGACCATGAGCGCGGCGTTGGCGCTGCTGGGGAACGGCCCGTCATCGGCGGCGCCGGCCCCGCTCGCGCCCGCGCTCGACGGCGCCGCGGCCGGCGGGCGGGTGATCGTGGTGCTCGGCAACCAGCACAGCGATCTCAAGCTGCGGGCGCAGAGCTCGCAACGGACCGCGACCACTCGGGCCGACCAACAGTCGGTCGTAGCGGACATCAAGGCCAACGGGGGCAGCGACATCACGCAGCTGGTCAGCGTGAACGCGGTCGCCGCGCACCTGTCCGCCGCCGAGGTGAACCGGTTACGTGCCAACCCGGCCGTGCAGGAGATCGTGCCGGACGAGCCGATGCCGGTGGACAGCCCGGCGCGGGTGCCGCAGGCGCAGGCGGCCAAGCTGAGTTCCGAGCTGTGCCCGTCCGATCCGGCGAAGCCGCTGCTCGAACCGGAGGCGCTGGCGGTCGACAAGGTCGAGACCGACCGGCCCGGCGACACCGAGCAGGCATCGAAGATCGCCACCGGCAAGGGCGTCCTGGTCGCCATCGACGGCATGAACGAGTTGGCCGGCAACCCGAACTTCATCCGCCCCGACGGCTCGCACGTGGTCGTCGACGCGCCGAACCCGAGCGAGGACGACAGCGACGGCGAGTACTACGGCGACGCCTCTTCCGTCGCCGGGCAGGGGCTTGTCACCTACGACTTCAGCAAGGAGCTGCCCTACTCGGGGCTGCCGGCCGGCTGCACGTTCCGGATCAAGGGTGTCGCCCCGGACGCGTCGCTCGTCGACTCGCTGCTGATCGACACGCCGCCCAGCGGCTCGGGTGACGTCCGGTACGAGTCCGAGGTGGTGGCCGGCATCGACCACGCGGTGGTGACCGAGCACGCCGACGTGATCTCCGAATCGTACGGCTACATCCCGCGCCCCGGCCGGTATTCGGTGTTCTACGCGGCCAACGACGCCGCCGTCGCGGCCGGCGTCACGGTGGTGGTTTCCTCCGGCGACAGCGGCGTTTCCGGCACGGTCTCCTCGCCGGCCACCGACCCGCAGGTGATCGCCGTCGGCGCGACCAACACGCTGCGCATGATCAGCCAGGCCTACGGCTACAGCGACTGGATCAACAACGACATCACGCCGCTGTCCTCCGGCGGCACCGCGCCCGACAACCGCGTGGTGGACCTGGTCGCGCCCGGTTACGGCGGCATGGCCGCGTGCAGCCCGACTGGCTCGGACTGCCCGACCAACACGATCACCGAAGCCTTCGGCGGCACCAGCGAGTCGTGCCCGCTGGTGGCCGGCGCGGCCGCCGACGTCATCCAGGCGTACGCCGACTCCCACAACGGCGTGAAGCCGACCCCGGCACTGGTCAAGCAGATCCTCACCGGCACCGCCAAGGACGTCGGCGCGCCCGCCGACCAGCAGGGCGCCGGCCTGCTCGACGTGTACGCCGCCGTGCGCGCCGCCCAGCAGGCGCCGGGCGGCACCGCGTCCGCGCCGGAGGCCCCGGCCCTGGTCCCGTCACCGTCGCAATTGGACATCACGGCCAATGCCGGCGACAGCGCGCAGACCGTGAACCTCTTCAACGCCAGCAGCACGCCGACCACCGTCACCGGCAAGTACCGGGAACTCGGCGCCGCCAAGCAGTTCGGCTCGACCGTCACCGAGCCGGTCAGCGCTCCCGATCCGAGCCTGCCGGTGCCGGCTTACGGTGCGACGGCCGCCACGCCGATCACGTTCACCGTGCCGGCCGGGCTGGACCGGATGAGCGCCGACATGATCACCCCGGATCCCACCAACGGCACCATCTTGTCGTTCACCCTGGTCGACCCGAAGGGCCGGCTGAGCCAGATCTCCTACGACTACGGCACTCCGCCGTCGGGCAGCGCCAAGTTCGGCTCCGTGCCGAACATCCAGCACGTGGAGGTGGCCGCGCCGACCCCGGGCACGTGGACCGCGAAGATCCTCTGGGCCAACGGCCGGGCGCACCTGCAGTCCCCGCCGAACGTGCCGGGCAGCTACCGGGGCACGATTTCCTTCCGTACCACCGGCCAGCACTACGTCACCAAGGACGCCACCGGCCCGGTGACCATTCCGGCGCATGCCGGCGTCGATGTGCCGCTGACCGTCAGCATGCCCGCCGCGCCCGGTGACCACCCGGAGTCGGTGCAGTTCGTCGCCAGCAACGGTGCCCGCACCTCGTTGCCCGTGCAGCGCCGCACGCTGATCCCGGCCGCCGGCGGCAAGTTCGCCACCACCATCACCAGCACGGTCGGCCGCGAGGTCGGCCAGATCAGCACGTTCAACGTCGACGTGCCGGCCGGCAAGAAGGACCTCGACGTCACCTTCCACACCGCCGATGCCAGTGCCGACAACGGTTTCACCTACTACCTGATCGACCCGGACGGCAAGGTCGTCACCACCGACGCCACGCCGACCACCACCGTGCAGGGCATCGGCTCGGACAAGCCCGTCGCCGACGCCTCGCTCGTGACCGTCAATCCCAAGCCCGGCCGGTGGGAGATCGACGTGATGCTCAAGCTGACGGTGAGCGGCAAGGAGTTCACGCAGCAGGTCACCGGCACCGTCGGCTACGACCGTTCCGACGCCGTCGCCTACAACCTGCCCGCCGCCGGCACCACCGTGAAGTCCGGTCGGACGCTGTACTTCCGGGTCACCAACACCACCGGCGTCGGCCGCACCTTCCGGCTGACGTCCACCGCCAACGACATCACCTTCGGCGCGCCGACCTACCTGGCCGCCGGCACCTCCGCCCTGTTCACCGCTACCCTCACCCCCACCGCCGCCCCGGGCGCCGCCGTCAGCGGCGTGGTGAGCGTGCTCAGCAACACCAGCGTTTCCAACGGTGCGCAGACGATCGCCACCCTGCCCTACGGCTACACCGTGGGCACGTCCGTCAATCCGTGAGCTCGACCGGTCCGCACCCGGCAGAATGTCCGGGTGCGGATCGGTGTGCTCGGCGCGGTCGAGCTGTGGGGGACTGACGGGAGCCCAGTGAGCCTGGGCGGCCCGCGGCCGCGTGCCCTGCTGGCGGCGCTGGCGTTGAACGTCGGGCGACCGGTGCCGCTGGAGCAGCTCGTGGACGCCGTGTACGGCGAGGAGCCGCCGGGCAACGCTCAGCACGCGTTGCAGTCCCAGGTGTCCCGGATCCGCGCGCTGCTGCCGCCGGGCAGCGTCACCCGCCATCCCGCCGGCTACCTGCTGACCATCGATCCCGACGCGGTCGACGCGCACCGGTTCGAGCGGCTGGCGGCGTCGGGACGAGAACTGCTCGCGCTCGGTGATCACGCCAAGGCGCGGAAGGCTCTGACCGAGGCGCTGGAGTTGTGGCGCGGCGCCGCGCCGACGGTCCGCCTGGACGACCTCCGGCTGGCGGCCATCGAGGACCGCGTCGAGACCGACCTGGCCCTCGGGCGGCCGGACATCGCCGAGTTGCGGCAGCTGACCGAGGAACACCCCTACCGGGAACGCCTGCGCGGCCAGCTGATGCGGGCCCTCGCCGCGGACGGCCGGCAGGCCGAGGCCCTGGCCAGCTTCGACGACGCCCGCCGGACGCTGGCCGACGAGTTCGGCGCGGACCCGTCGGCGGAGCTGGCCGACGCGCACCTGGCCGTGCTCCGCGGCGCCAACCCCGTGCGACCGGTGCCCGCGCAGCTGACCAGCTTCGTCGGACGGGACGCCGAGATCCGCCAGGTCACCGAGGCCCTGTCCCGGTCCCGCCTCGTGACGATCATCGGCCCGGGCGGCGCGGGCAAGACCCGCCTGGCCATCGAGTCGGCCCGCCGGGTGGCCGAGGTGTGCTTCGTCGAGCTGGCGGAGCTCGGGGACGCGGCGCAGGTTCCGCAAGCCGTGATCGGCGCGCTCGGGCTCCGCGACGCCGGGCTGTTCGCCGTCGGCGAGGCGCCGGATCCGGTGGCACGACTGGTTTCCGGCCTCACCGACCGCCGGATCCTCCTCGTCCTCGACAACTGCGAGCACGTGATCGGCGGCGCCGCCCGGCTGGCCCGGCAGTTGCTGGCCGCCTGCGCCGGCCTGAGGATCCTGGCGACGAGCCGGGAAGCCCTTGGCCTGACCGGGGAGTCGCTCTGCCCGCTGCCGCCGCTGCCGGCCTCCGACACGATCCGGCTGTTCGAGGATCGGGCCCGTGCCGTCCGTCCCGGCTACCAACTCGACGCCGGCACGGTCGGCCGGATCTGCGCTGCGGTCGACGGACTGCCGCTGGGCATCGAACTCGCGGCGGCCCGGCTGCGGTCGTTCGAGCTGGACGAGGTGGAGGCGCGGCTCCGGCAGCTCTCGCACGGGGACCGGACGGCCGAGCCCCGGCACCAGACGCTGCGCGCGGTCGTCGCCTGGAGCTGGGACCTGCTCGGCTCCGACGAGCGCACGATGGCCGGGCGGCTGTCGGTTTTTGCCGGCGGGGCAAGGCTTTCCGCCGCCGAGGAGGTCTGCGGCCTGCCCGCCGACGTGCTCGCCGGCCTGGTCGACAAGTCGCTGGTCGAGGTGAACGCCGGCCGCTACCGGATGCTGGAGACGGTCCGCGCGTTCTGCGCCGACCAGCTCGGCGACGAGGAGGAGCCGACCCGACGCCGGCATGCCGAGTACTTCCTGCGGCTGGCCGAGGAAGCCGAGCCGCGGCTGCGCACCGGCGAGCAACTGGAGTGGCTGGCCAAGCTGTCCGCGGAGCACGCCAACCTGATGTCGGCCCTGCGGTGGGCGGTCGGCGCCGACGTGGAGATCGCTCTCCGGCTGGCCGCGAACACCGCCTGGTACCTCTACCTGCGCGGCCTGCGCAGCGAGGGCATCCCGCTCGCGGCGGAGCTGATGACCAAGCTGGGCAAGGACGTTCCGCCGGGGCTCGGCGAGGAGTACGCGCTCTGCGGGATCAACGCCGACATGCACATCGACCGGGTCGAGGCCGTGATGCAGGAGCCGGGCATCCGGCTGCGCCGGCCGTACCTGGTGATGCTGTGGGCGGCGATCGGCACCGCCGACGTGATCACCATGGAGGTGTTCGGCGACGATCCCTGGTCACGCGCGTTCGTGCAGACCGCGGAGGGGCTGCGGACGCTGTACTACGGCGAGCTCGCCGCCTCGCGGGCGGCCTTCGGGCAGGCGCTCGCGTCGTTCCGGGAGGTCGGCGACCGGTGGGGCATCGCCAACGTGGTCGACCAACTCGCCGGGATCGAGGCGCTGGAGGGAAATCCGACCGCGGCCCTGGCGCTCAACGACGAAGCGATCGAGGTGATCGGCCAGCTCGGCGACGTCGAGGACGCGGCCGAGCTGCAGTGCCGACGCGCCGACAACCTGCTGCGCATCGGCGACGTCGCCACCGCGCGGGCGATCTACGAGCGGGTGGCGGAGCACGGCACACAGCCGACACTGGCCGCCGCGCACCGGGGGCTCGGGGAGATCGCCCGGCTCGCCGGCGACCTCGAAACGGCCCGCGACCTCCATGAGAGAGCGCTTGCCGAGTACCTGCCGGGGCCGGTCATCGCCGCCGAGATCCGGGCCCGGATCCTGTGCGGGTTGGGCGCCATCGCCACCGCGGAGGGCGACGCCGACCGGGCCCGTGAGTGCTACGAGCAGGCCCGTGACGAGGCTCTGACCAGGTACAACCTGCCCATGGCGGCCTTTGCCGATGAGGGGTTGTCCGGCGGCGAGCTGACCTGGGAGCAGGCCCTTCACCGACTCCGTGAGCGCTTCGTGAGCATGTGGTGAACCGCCGGCCGCAGAGTCTGCGGCATGACGAAGAACATCCTGATCTCCGGCGCCAGCATCGCCGGCCCGGCCCTCGCCTACTGGCTGCGTGAGCACGGCTACACGGTCACCGTGGTGGAGCGCTCTCCCCAGCCCCGCCCCGGCGGCTACAAGATCGACGTCCGTGGCCGCGCCATGGAGGTGCTGACCCGGATGGGCATCGCCGACGAGGTCCGCCAGCACCACACCGACATGCGCGGCGGCTCGTTCCTCGACCGCAAGGGTAGGTCCGTGGTGGAGATGGACGCCGACACCGTCGGCTTCCGCGAGCCCACCGACGTCGAGATCCTGCGTGGCGACCTGGCCCGCATCCTGCTCGCCGCCACCGAGGGCGTCGAGTACGTCTACGGCGACTCGATCACCTCGCTGACCGAGGACGCCGCCGGCGTGACCGTCACCTTCGAGCGTTCCCTGCCGCGCCGGTTCGACCTGGTGGTCGGCGCCGACGGCCTGCACTCCACGGTCCGCGCCCTCGCCTTCGGGCCGGAGGAGCGCTTCCTCCGTTCGCTCGGCCACTACGTCGCCATCTTCAGCGTGCCGAACATGCTCGACCTGGACCGCTGGGAGGCCATCCAGGCGGAGAAGGGCCGCACCCTCAACGTCTACAGCACCAAGCAGGACTCCCAGGCCAAGGCCGCGTTCCTGTTCGCATCGCCGGAACTGTCCTACGACCGCCGCGACACCGCCCGGCAGCAGCAGATGCTTGCCGAGGTCTTCGCCCCGCACGGCTGGATCGCGCCGCAGCTGCTGGCCGCGATGCCGGCCTCGCCCGACTTCTACTTCGACGGCATGAGCGTCGTGGAGATGGAGCGATGGTCGACCGGTCGGGTCGCGCTGGTCGGCGACGCCGCCTACGGGCCGTCCCCGGCGTCCGGACAGGGCACCAGCCTCGCGCTGGTCGGCGCCTACGTGCTCGCCTGTGAGTTGGCCGCCGCCGACGGTGACCACGAGGCCGCCTTCGCCGCGTACGAGGAACGGATGCGGCACTTCGTGACCGTCAACCAGAAGCAGGCCAGCAACATCAAGCGCATGGTCGCCGGCTCGCGGTTCACGCTGTGGCTGAACCGCACCATGATGCGGCTGATGCCCTACCTCCCGGGCACCGCCAAGATCATGGAGAAGGTTCGCGCCGAGATCCGCGACGTCTCCAACGCTGTCGAGCTGCCGGAAACTCGTCCGGAAATTCGTTCTGAATTGAGGGCCGAAGCTGTCCGCAATGCCTCCTAACGTGGTTCTCAACAGGGAAGAGACACCGAGAGGGGCCCGAGATGACCACCACCGAGCAGACGCTGACCGGCGAGCACACCGAGCTGCTGGAGGCGCTGGACAAGCACCGGCACTTCCTGCGCTACACCGTGCAGGGCCTCACCGACGAGCAGGCCGCGCTCACGCCGACCGCCAGCCAGCTCTGCCTCGGTGGCCTGATCAAGCACGTGACCCGGGCCGAGAGCGGGTGGTACGACTTCGCGGTCGCCGGTCCGGAGGCCCACTCCGGCCAGGACATCGAGGGGCACATCGCCAGCTTCCGGATGGAGCCGGGCGAGACCCTGGCCGGCCTGCTGGCCGCGTACGAGGAGGCGGCCCGGCGCACCGACGAGCTGGTGGCCTCCGGCGTCGACCTCGACAAGAGCTGGCCGCTGCCCGAGGCGCCGTGGTTCAAGCCGGGCGCCAGCTGGTCCATCCGCCGCGTGCTGATGCACGTCATCGCCGAGACCGCCCAGCACGCCGGCCACGCCGACATCATCCGCGAGACCATCGACGGCCAGAAGTCCATGGGGTGAAAGGAAAGACGGCGGCGCAGGTCCGAGGGCCTGCGCCGCTCACCCTATGCCCGGGCCTCGGTGGTGAAGCGGACGCGGCGGTCCGTGCCCGTCCACTCGATGCGGGCGCGGCCGGAAAGGTGCAGCCGGGCACCGGTCTCGAAGTCGAGGAACAGCAGCGCCGCCTCGTCGTTCGCGGCGATGTTGCCGAGGCTGTTGAACATGTTGTTGCCGGGCACGTCGTCCCACCACAGGTCGTCGCCGTCGAGGTGGACGAAGCCGGCCGGCCCGCCCCGATGCGACGCGTCCGCGCCACGGAACGGGTGGATGGTACCGAGGAAGAACGTGTCCGCCCGCGCGATCAGCGCCGACCGGTCGGTGATCGACCGCGGCGGCCCGGCGGGGAAGCGGTGCGCCGGGTTGATGTGCTGCGGGCAGTTGCCGAAGGCCTGCTCCACCTCGATGTGCAGGCCGCCGTCGACCCGGGTCAGGTGGCCGTTGACGCGCATCCGCCGACGGGCGGCGAAGTCGATGGCCACCATGCCGACCTGCTGTCCCGCCGGCAGATCGTGCAGCGGATCTCCCTCGTGCGGCACGGCGTTCACGTGCAGCGACGCGTTGTAGCCGGTCAGGAACCCGGGCCTGGCCACCAACGGTGACGTCCACAACCGGCCGTCCTGCCCACGGGCCGTGATCACGGCCAGGTCCCGCCCGGCGAGGAAGCGCCCCGCGCCGCCGGACAGGTCGGGCGGCGCCAGCATCGGGCTCAGCCGCTGCGCCAGCTGCCGCACGCCGGCCCGCTCCTGCACGGCCAGCTCACCGCTGTGGAAGCCGCCCATCACGCCCTCCTGACGGTTCGGAATCTGAACCGATAGTGGCACGCGTGGGCGGCCCTGTCAAACGGTCTTGCCGTTACTTATCCATTAGGTAGGTCGGCACGCTCAGGTCGTCGCCCGGGCCGCCGACCACGCCGATGTAGCCGTCCGGCCGGACGAGCACCCGCACGTCGTCGAAGGTCAACAGGGTGAAGTCCTGCCGTCGCAACGACTCCTGCCACGGCGCGCGGAAGCCGGCCTTCGGGCCGTCCCAGTCGACGAGGTTGCGGGACAGTGGGCTGTCCGGGTAGCCGAGGCCCAACTGCTTGTGCTCCGGGCTGGCGGCCGCCTCGATCGCGCCGGTGCCGTTCGCCATCGCCGCGGTGATCTTCCGCAGGCCCTCCGAGCTGGTGCCCAGCGTCCACTCCGCGATCGGCCGCCGCTCCAGCTCGTAGGTGTCGAGCAGCGCGTCGCCGGCCTCGCCGTTGATCACCGCCGCGAGCTTCCAGCCCAGGTTGTAGGAGTCCTGGATGCCCGTGTTCAGGCCGAGCCCGCCGGCCGGCGGGTGCACGTGCGCCGCGTCGCCGGCCAGGAAGACGTTGCCGACACGGAACTTCCGCACCATGCGGATGTTCACACGGTAGGTGGACAGCCAGGTCGGGTTGCTCAGCTTCACGCCGGGCAGCCCCACCATGTCGTCGAACAGCCGTTGGAACGACTCCAGCGACGGCTCCATGGTCGCGGTGGCCGCCGACACGATCTGCACCTGCCACTGCGGGACCGTGCGGAACGGCGTCAGGGCGTAGAGGCCCTGCCCGGTCCACATGTGCCCGCAGCCGGCGTCCAGGCCGCTGACCTCGGCGTCGCCGAGCAGCATCACCTGGCTGCCGTCGGAGCTCACGCCCTCGAACGGGACGCCCAGCAGCTTGCGGACCGTGCTCCGGCCGCCGTCGCAGCCGACGATGTAGTCCGCGTCGATCTTGCCGCGGCTGGTCGTGCCGTCGAGGTCGAGCAGTTCGGTGTTCAGCTCCACCTTCACGCCGTGCTCGGCGAGCTTGTCCCGCAGGGCTTCCTCGAGCTTCCACTGCGGAGTGATCAACGAGCCGCTCTCGACCTGGTGGGAGAATTCGCGGTTGACGTACACGCGCATGGTCGTGTGCCGGCCCTCGGCCAGCACCGCGTCCCGAATTCCCAGGTCCGCCAACACTTCCAGGGTCCGGTCCTGGATTCCCTTGCCCCGTGAGCCGGGGAAGTGCTCCGGCGCCTTGTCGATCACCCGCACCGGCACGCCCCGCCGGGCCAGGTCCACCCCCAGCGCCAGGCCCGTCGGGCCCGCGCCCACCACCAGCACCGTCATCGGTCTCCCCCTGTCAGTCCGTCCAACAGCAGCGCGATCATCTGGTCGCGCAGTCGCCCCATGTCGCGGTCGGCCAGCACCGCCGGGATCCGCCCGGCCATGGCCGGCGTCCCCATCAGCGTCATCACGGCCGTCGCGTACAGCACCTCGAACGCCACGTCCGCGCGGAACACGCCCTTCGCCACGCCGCGTTCGTGCAGCTCACGCAGTTCCGCCGGCAGTTCGTCGGCCGGCAGCGGCGGGCGCACACTCCAGCCGCTGAGGCCCTCCTGCAGGGCCAGTGGGACCAGCAGCGGGCGGCTGTGCACGATGTCGAACAGCGTGGCGAACGCCAGCCGGATCCCCTCGTACGGCTCCAGCTCGCGGGCCCGGGCCAGCACGTCGTGCCAGGCCTGGCCCATGCCGCCGAACTCGTGCTCGACGACCGCCCGGAACAGCCCCTCCTTGCTGCCGAAATGGTGGTAGATCATCCGCTCGTTCACGCCCGAGCGCTGCACGATCTCCCTGATTCGGGTGCCCTTCAGCCCGCTGCGGGCGAACTCCTCGGCGGCGGCCTGCAGCAACGCGTCCCGGCTGTCCATACAGTAAATGTTTACTGCAGACCGCCCGTTGGTCAAGCCGGCGACCGGGTCAGTCCGTGAGCCGGTCGGCGCGGGCGTTGAGATAGCGCTGCTGGGGCAGGCTCGTCGCCCGTCGGGCCGCCTCGCGGTAGGACGCCCGCGCCGCCGCGTGATCACCGGACATCTCCAGCAGATGTGCCCGCACGGAGTGCAGGCGGTGGTCGTCGCCGAGCCGATCATCCAGTAGCGCCAGGCCCTTGAGCGGACCGTCGACCATCGCGACGGCGACCGCGTGGTTCAGCGCCACCACGGGATTGTCGGAGAAACGCAGCAGTAGTTCGTACAGGCCGACGATCTGCGGCCAATCGGTTTGCGCATAGCTCGGCGACTCGTCATGCACAGCCGCGATAGCCGCCTGCAGCTGGTACGGGCCGGGCTCGCCTCGTGACAACGCCGCCGTGACGAGCCCGACGCCTTCGGCGATGTCCTTGGCATTCCACAGGTTCCGGTCCTGTTCGGCCATCGGCACCAGCTCGCCGTTCGGGCCCGTACGAGCCGGTCGGCGGGCGTCGGTGAGCAGCATCAACGCCAGCAGCCCGGCGACTTCGGCGTCGTCGGGCCGTAGCCGGTGCACCATGCGGGTCAGCCGGATCGCCTCCGCCGACAGCTCGACCCGGTGCAGCGACGGGCCCGCCGTGCTGGCGTACCCCTCGTTGAAGATCAGATACAGCACGTGCAGGACGACCGGCAGCCGGTCGTCGGCCGGCAACCCGAACGGCACGCCGCTGGCCTTCACGGCTTGCTTGGCCCGGCTGATCCGCCGCGTCATCGTGGCCTCGGGCACGAGAAACGCCCGTGCGATCTCCGCCGTGGTCAGGCCGCCGACCGCCCGTAGCGTCAGGGCGATCTGCGACGGCGGCGACAGACTCGGGTGGCAGCACAGGAAAAGCAGCACCAGCGAGTCGTCAGCCGTCGGCGCCGGCGTGTAGTGCTCCGGCACGACCCACGTGCTTTCCCGGCGCTGGCGGGCACTTTCGCTGCGCAGAAGGTCGGTGAGCCGGCGCGACGCCACCGTGATCAACCACGCCTTGGGGTTGTCCGGCACGCCCCCGGCCGGCCACTGCTGCGCCGCCGCGAGCAGCGCCTCCTGTACCGCGTCCTCGGCCGTGTCGAAGTTGCCGTAGCGGCGGACCAGGGCGGCGAGGACCTGCGGCGCCAGTTCCCGCAGCAGGTCCTCGAAGCCGCTCGTCACAGGTCCATCTCGTGCCGGCTCTCCGCGATCGGCCGGATGTCGATCACCGCGTCCCCGTAGGCGTCCTTCGGCCCCGGCACGTGCATCAGCCGCTGGGCGATCTCCGTGGCCCGGTCGTAGCTGTCGCAGTCCACCACCCAGTAGCCCGCCAGCACCTCCTGCGTCTCCGCGTAGGGACCGTCCGTCACCACGATCTCGCCGTCCCGCTGGTGCACCCGTCGCGCGTGCACCGGCGCCGTCAGCCCTCGGGTCTCCACCAGCTCTCCGGATTCCGCCAGGTCCCCGTTCAGCTTCTCCATGTAGGCGCCCATGGCCTCGAATTCCTCCGGCGTCCACGTCGGGCCACCGCTCGTCGGCCGCCCCGACATCGCGTCGTAGTCACGCTGCGAGCCGTAGGCCAGGATCAGGTACTTCATGGTGCCGCTCCTCTCGTAGGGGCCTGTCACCCGAGACGTCGGCGCCGCCCGCCCCATCCGGACATCGTCCCCCCGGTTTTTCTCACCTGAGTGGCTTACTTGGCCTCGGCGGCCACCTGAGCCACTCACGTGCCGTGGCCGGCCCCGGGTGCTGGCCTACGTGAGTGGCTTGTGTGGCCGCAGGAGCCATATAAGCCACTCACGTGCCGTGGCCGGCCGTACGTGAGTGGCTTGTGTGGCCGCAGGAGCCACGTATGCCACTCACGTGCACCGGGGCTGGGGTTGGCGAGCGACGGCTGGGGGTTTCCCTAGCCATCGAGTGTCTTAAACGTACGTTCTATACAAGCGTGTGGGACGCGTGTATGGTTCGGGGCATGACACACGCCACGCAACCACCCCGCCTCGCCGGCCGACGCGAATGGACCGGCCTGGCCGTCCTCGTCCTGCCACTGCTGCTGGTCTCCATGGACATGACCGTCCTGTACTTCGCCATCCCCGCCATCTCCGCCGCCCTGGCCCCCTCCGGCACCGAACAGCTGTGGATCATCGACATGTACGGCTTCGTCCTGGCCGGCCTGCTGATCACCATGGGCAACATCGGCGACCGCATCGGCCGCCGCACCCTGCTGCTGATCGGCTCCACCGTGTTCGGCCTGGCCTCGGTCGCCGCCGCCTTCGCCACCGACCCCACCACCCTGATCACCGCCCGCGCCATCCAGGGCATCGGCGGCGCCACCCTGATGCCCTCCACCCTGGCCCTGGTGCGCAGCATGTTCCACGACGACAAGCAGCGCCGCTCCGCCATCGCCGTGTGGTCCACCGGCCTGTCCGTCGGCGCCGCCCTGGGCCCGATCGTGTCCGGGGTGCTGCTGCAGTTCTTCCCCTGGGGCTCGGTCTTCCTGATCAACGCCCCCGTCATGGTCCTGCTGCTGATCCTGGTCCCCGCCCTCGTGCCCGAGTACCGCCTGCCCCGCGGCCAAGCCGGCCGCTTCGACCTCGCCTCCGGCCTGCTGTCACTGGCCGGGGTGCTGGCGATCATCTGGGGCCTGAAGGAAACCGCGGTCAACGGGTTCTCCGCCCTGCCCGCGGCGGCGCTGGCGGCCGGCCTGGCCCTGGGCTACGTCTTCGTCCGCCGCCAGAAGACCCTGTCGCACCCGATGATCGACCCGCAACTGTTCCGCAACCGCGACTTCGGCGCCTCCATGACCGTGTCCGTCGCCTGCTCGTTCTGCCTGATCGGGTTCGGCGTGTTCACCACCCAGTACCTGATGGAAGTGCTGCGGATGAGCACGCTGGAGGCCGCGCTGTGGACGATGGCCTCCCCGGTGGTGGTGACCCTGGTGGTGCCGTTCGTGACGATCATCGCCCGCACCGTCCGCCCGGCCTACATCATCGCCGCCGGCTTCCTCGTCGCCGCCGTGGGTTTCGTGGTGATGACGCAGTTGGAGGTGGCCCGCAGCATGGTCACGGTGATGGGCGGGGCGATCGGGATCGGCCTGGGCATCGCGATCGTGCTGACCTGCATCACCGACCTGGTCGTGGCGGCCGCGCCGGCCGAGCGGGCCGGCGCCGCCTCGGCGTTGCTGGAGACCGGTCAGGAGTTGGGCGGGGCGTTGGGGATCGCGATCCTGGGGTCGATCGGGGCGGCGGTGTATGCCGTGACCTTCGACGCCCACACCCCGCACGACGTGCCGGCCGCCGCCGTGCAGGCCTCCCGGCAGACCCTGGCCACCGCCTCGACGGTCGCTCATGGCCTGCCGCGGGCCCAGGCCGACTCGCTGCTGGCGGTGGCCCGTGAGGCGTTCACCAGCTCGCTGCATTACTCGGCGATCGCCGGTGGGGTCGTGGCGGTGGGCGCGGCGGTGTTCACCATCGCGTTGCTGCGGCGGATCAAGCCGACCCCACCCACCCCCAAAGACAACAACAAGACCGAGGAGAAGGAGGACAAGACCGAGGTGTTCGAGGCAGTGACCGCCTGACGACGAAGTGAGGATCCCTATCGACAAGGCGAGCGCAGGCCGGCCGTCCTCGACCCCCGGACGGACCGGCCTTCCTCGCGTCTCCTGACTTCCGTCGCCGGCGCATCGAGAGTTTGCGTGGCGCAACGACAACGACCGTCGGCGACGGAGTTCCACGATCGGCCCCGCACCTCACCGGCGCGGGGCGGACTCCTTCGTCACCAACCGCGACGCGACATCGACCGCCCCAGCGAACCGGCGACCCCGAGGACGAGGCCGATGGCGATCAGGACGCCGCCCGGCGCCAGGTCGGCGAGGCCGGGGGCCAGCGGACGGCCGAACTCGTCCTCCCCGGACGACATCACCAGGGCGACGCGCACCACGATCAGCAGGAAACCGCCGAGGAACGCCAGCACGCCGAGCACCGTCGCCACCTTCACCCAGCCCGGCGCGCCCGAATAGTTCTCGGGGTGTTCGGAGGTGCGCGACCACGATTTGTTGATCACGCCGCCGTACACGGCCTGATCGCCGCCGAAGTTCTGCACGTTCGTGTGCGCCTGGACCTGGTTGAGGAATTGCCGGCCGCCAACTCGATCCAGCCGATCGACAAGCGCGGCGAGTTGCTCCGCGAAATGCGGGTCGACCGTCGCCGTGTTCTCCACCGCCCGGGCCAGCCTGCGCTGCGCGTTCGGGTCCGCCGGGTCCGCTCGAAGATCACCGACGATGCCGCCGAACTTGCGCGCCACCACGTTGTAGAGGCCCGTCATCGCCGCCTCCGCGCGCCCCTCCATGAAGCGCTTGGCCGCGCCGCCGAGCAGCGCGACGAGATAGGCCACCACCACGCCACCCTCGATCATCAGCCGCTCCTTCGAATTGAGCCCACTGATCCATTTCGGCAGCACCGTGTCGTTCAAAATAACAATGCGACCGCGACAGATCGGAAAAATCACTCGTTCGGCCCGAGGGGATCGATCCGGCCCGTGTTGGGGCGGGCACGCGCCGCGACGGACACCGTGACCGGGGCGTCGCGGACAAATCGGTAAACTCGGCCAGGTGTCCGAGGAGAACCACAGCCAGCAGACCATCCGCTTCGGCGGCGCCGCGAGCTTCGCGCCGGTCTCGGGCAGCCTGGAACCGCCGTCAGAGGACGGGCCGGACCGCCGCAAGCTGCTGCGGCGCGGCCTGATCGGGACAGGCGCGGTTGTCGGCGTGCTGGTCGTCCTGTACGGGCTGGACCTGCTGATCTCCCGGGGCGCGATGCCCCGCGGCACCACCGTCGCCGGGGTGGAAGTCGGCGGCTTGAGCCGCGCGGACGCCGAGCAGCGGCTGCATTCCGCGCTCGACGCACGTCTCACGCAGCCGGTGAAGGTCCGGGCCGGCGACGTGGACGCCTCCCTCGACCCCAAGCAGGCCGGGCTCGCCCCGGACTGGTCGGCCACCCTGGACCAGGCGTCGTCCCAGCCCCTCAACCCGTTCGTGCGACTGACGTCCTTCTTCGAGCGGCACGACTCGCCCTTCGTGTCCACTGTGGATGACGCAAAGCTCGGCAAGGCGCTGGACGGGTTGCGGCCCAAGGTGGACCGCGACCCGGTCGAGGGCTCCATTCGCTTCGACGGCACGACCCCGAACGCCGTCACCCCACAGTCCGGGCAGAAGCTGGACGCCGCCACGGCCAAGAAGTCCATTGTGGACAAGTGGATCGGCGGCTCTGCCGTGGCGCTCCCGGTGACGAGCACGCCGGCCAAGGTGAGCGCCGACGCGGTGCGCGCCGCCGTCGAGAACTACGCCCAGCCGGCAGTCTCCGGTCCCGTCACCGTGAAGGGCGAGGGCAAGGACGCCACGCTCCAGCCCGCCACGATCGCCGCCGCGCTCGGGTTCGCCCCCGGTGACGACGGCAAGCTCGTGCCGAAGCTCGACCGCGGCAAGGTTGTCGACGCGCTCAAGCCGCAGCTGGCCAGCACCGAGCAGCCAGGCAAGGACGCCCAGGTCGTGATCGAGGGCAACACGCCCTCCGTGAAGCCCTCGGTCGACGGCCGCGGCGTCGACTGGGACAAGAGCCTGGCCGGCCTCACCGACCTGCTGCCGCACCGCGACAACCGCGTCATCACTGCCCAGTACGCCAAGCAGCCCGCCAAGCTCACCACCGAGCAGGCCAACCAGCTCGGCATCAAGGAAGTCGTCGGCGAGTTCACCACCGGCGGCTTCGCCGCCGATTCCGGCGTCAACATCCGTGTCGTCGCGGAAAAGGTCAACGGCGCGGTCGTCAAGCCGGGGGAGACCTTCAGTCTCAACGGCTACACCGGCCCGCGCACCGCGAAGCAGGGCTACGTCGAGGCCGGCATCATCGAGAACGGCGCCCCGGGCACCGCCGTCGGCGGCGGCATCTCCCAGTTCGCCACCACCCTCTACAACGCCTCCTACTTCGCCGGCATGGCCGACGCCGGGCACACCGAGCACAGCTACTACATCAGTCGCTACCCGGCCGCCCGTGAGGCCACCGTCTTCCAGAACCCCGACGGCAGCAGCGTCATCGATCTCAAGTTCACCAACGACGGGCCCACCGGCATCGCCATCCAGACCATCTGGACTCCCCAGAACATCACGGTCCGTCTCTGGGGCACCAAGCGCTACCAGGTCGAGTCCGTCCCCGGTGAACGCACCAACTTCGTCGACCCGCAGCCCCGCCCCGGCCCCGCCACCAACTGCCACCCCTCCGCCGGCGGGCCCGGCTTCACCGCCACCGACACCCGCGTGATCAAGGACCTGGCCGGCCGCGAGGTCTCCCGCCACACCCGCAAGAAGGTCTACGACCCCGCTCCCAAGATCACCTGCGGCGGCTGACCCGGCCGGCTCGTCCCCGGGGCGGACCACGTTCCGGCGCCCTGCCGCGCCCTGCGGGGCCGGCCGCCGCCTCCGGCCATTCACGGCGGTCGTTTTCGCTGCCCATCTGTAGTCCTTTTCATCGTCAAACGATCATTGTCGAATGGCTGCATTCGGCCTAAACCGTCGGTGAAAATGGTTGATCAACCTGCGCTGTTACACTGAGTGGAATGCCTTCACACGATCGTGTGAAGGTTGATGTGCAAATGGTGGGTAGGCGGGTACAAAGTACGGCGGGTGGTGGCTCCCCGTGACAGAAGGGGAGTCCGATCGGCTGATCGACGTGCCACTGTCGCCGGCTTTCGGTCCCGAGTTCACGCGGAGTGAGTCCTGAGACGCGCTTATCGAACATCCTTTGACGTCCTCGCGCATGCGCTGACGCAGTGCCATGCCGACCGAATCACCGCGACTCTGGTCATCGCCGGTGATCCCGGTGGGGCGATCCACTTCCGTGATGGTGCGGTAATCGCGGTAGACAGTCCCGGCGCGCCCGGGGTGGAGGCTCTGCGTGTGGGCGCGTTGGAAATGCCGGACCTGGCCAGAGCGGCCATGGCGGACGCGGCGTTCGCGATCGCCGTCGGCAGCATCGCGCACTACGCCGTCGACGACACCGTGGACGTCCTGTCGCCCGCGTCGGACGGTGCCTCCCCGGGCCGGCTGCTCGGGCAGGTCGCCGTCCGGCTGGCCGTGCTAGCCGCATCGCCCTGCCCCGTGTCGCCCTACCGTGAGCGCCTGGTGCCGACGGGCCGCGTTGAGCCGACCACGGATTTCCGGGAGATCGTCGCGCACGCGACCGGCAGGCGCACCGCGCGGGACATCGCGTTCGCGATCGGCCGCGGCGTCCATCCGGTCACCGTGGACATCGCCCGGATGCTGGGCGAGGACGTGCTGGCGATCGTTCCCTCCTCGATGTTCGCCGGCCGTGTGCACCACGCGTCCGCCGCGCTGCGTCCCAGGGCTGCGTCGCCGCCGGCCGCCGTCGCCGAGTGGACGGATCCACTGCCCGTGCGCCGTCCGGGACGGGCCGCGGCGGGCGCCGGACCGGGCCCGGGGCCTTAGCGGTGGCGCGCTTCCCCCGGCGTCGGCCGGCCTTTCTGAAAGGGAAGAGAAAAATCGTGGATTACGACGCGTTAGCCGCCGAGCTTCGCAAGCTCAGGGAAAGCGTCGCCGGCGTGACGGACACGGTGATCGCGGCGGTCGACGGAATTCCGATAATCTCGGACGTCGCGGACAGCGTCGATCCACTGAACATATCCGCGCTCGCCGCCGCCAATCTCGGGATCGCGCGGCAGGCGGCCGAGGTGACCCGCCAGGGCACGCTCAACCAGACCGTCGTGTTCAGCAGCGGCGGTTACATGGCCGTTTACGCCATCGGTCGGATCGCGCTGCTGGTGGTGCTCGGTGACAGCGGCCTGAATCTCGGCCGCCTCCTCTACGAGTCGCGTCCCGTGACCGAACGCATCGGCTCGATCCTCACCCCGTAGCCCCTTGTCCCCCGATAGCCCCCGTCAGCTAAGGAAGTGTGTCCGATGAACATCGATACCGCCCTGAAGGAAGCCATGAGCATCGCCGGCGCGGTCGGCGTCGCGCTGGTCGACTACGAGAGCGGCATGTCGCTCGGCACCAGCGGCGGCGGCGACTGGCTGAACCTGGAGCTCGCCGCCGCCGGCAACACCGAGGTCGTGCGGTCCAAACTCCGGGTGATGTCCACGCTCGCGCTCAACGACAGCATCGAGGACATCCTGATCACCCTGCACCGGCAGTACCACCTGATCCGGCTGATGAACTCGATGAAGACCCGCAGCTCCCTGTTCCTGTACCTGGTGCTGGAGCGGGAGTCGTCGAACCTCGCGCTGGCCCGGCACCAGCTCAAGCGTATCGAGGTCGAGCTGCAGGTGTGAGCGACTCCGGAGCGCGCCGGTGTCCGCCCGGACTGAACAAGATCGGCCCCTCACCTGCTTGCGCTGGTGAGGGGCCGATTTCACCCGGTGAAAGGTGGTGCCCTCGGTAGGATTCGAACCTACGACACACGGTTTAGGAAACCGATGCTCTATCCCCTGAGCTACGAAGGCGCTGGGAGCAGCATACCGGGCGTGGACGGGGGCGCGCGGCGGTGGGTGGATACGCCGGGTGGAGTAGTAACGGTCACAGGCGGTGCAGGTGGGGCGGGGCGGTAGGCCGACGAACAGTTGAACTTTCCCCCAGCCGAGCACATCGTCCCGCATAGTCGCTAGGGGCACGACGATGCGAGGAGGGGCTGTTGACCACCGACGCGACCCGGCTGCTGGAGCGGACCCGCCTGGACGCCAGGCGGGCGGCGAGGCGGTTCGTGGAGCCGGAGGGGTTCCTGGAAGCGCTGGCGAAGCTGCTGGGCAGCAGGGCGGTGGTGCTGGCGGGCCCGAGCGGCACGGGCCGGCGCACGGCGGCGACGGTGCTGCTGGACCGCCTGGGCGGCCTGCACCTGGTGGAGATCGCGGTGGACGACGAGGCGACGCTGGCGAGGCACCCGGTGGCGGCGAAGGAGGGCTACCTGCTGGACCTGACGGCGGCGGACGACGCGACGGTGGAGCAGGTCAGGGCATCGCTGGCGGAGTTCACGAAGGCGCTGGACCAGGAGGACAGCTCGCTGGTGGTGATCGTCGACGACGATCGGGCGGCGGGGTTCGACGCGGTGCGCCTGGGGACGCCGAGGCCGGCGGAGGTCCTCACGGCGCACCTGGACGGCATGGACCCGGCGCTGGAGGAGCTGCCGACGACGCCGGCGCAGGCGGCCCGGCTGGCGGAGCTGCTGGTGAGCGTGGAGGACCGGCAGGACGTGCTCGGGGCGTACACGAACTGGTCGAGCCACCTGTGCGAGGAGTTCAAGCGGCACGAGGACGTGCCGTGGCGGGCGCTGTTGCTGGCGGCGGCGTTCCTGGAGGGCGCGCACCAGGACGTGGTGCACGCGGCGGCGGATGAGCTGCTGGAGGAAAGCCGTTACGAGGGCCCGAAACCGCATCCGCTGGCGGGGGAGGGCCTGGCGGCGCGGCTGGCGGCGGTCGGGGCGTCAGCGGGCACGGTGACCTTCGACAAGCCGGGCTACGCGGACGCGGTGATCAACCATGTCTGGACGGACTTCCCGGCGCTGCGGGAACCCCTCGTAGCCTGGCTGATCGCGCTGGCCCCGAAACTCCCGGACGAAGACGGCAAACGTGTGGCGCTCAGACTGCTCGATCTCGGCACGGGGCCGGTCGTCGAAGCGGTCACGGTGTGGTCGGAAAACGCTCTCCCATTGGCGCGTGGGCTGCTCGCGGCGGCCGCGCTGGACCCGGCGAGAGGATCCGAGATCCGGCGCACGATCCGAGACTGGTCCAGGCGGCGCGATCTGCCGACGGCGCTGAGCGAAGTGGTGATCGCGGTCTGCGGCGGTGAGCTGGGGAGCCGGTTCCCGCACGTGGCGCTGACCAGACTGGGCAGTTTCGTCAAACGGCCGGAGCTGACGGACCAGGTCGCCGCGGCACTGTCCACAATGGCTGGTGAAAGCCAGTTCGCCCAAGTGGTGACGAGACTGGCGCGCTGGTTACGGGAAACCGACGAGGCGCGAAGGGCGTTGGCGGTGCGGGCGCTGCTGGACGAGGCGGCGGCGCAGCCGCAGCACCGGGAGACCCTGCTCAACCTGCTGGTGCAGGCGGCCGGCGGTCGGCCGACCGAGCTGGGTGCCCTCGACCTGGCGGCCTTCGAGTGGCGCCGCGACGGCGGCTCCCGCGACGTGCACGACCAGTTGCAGGCGAAGCTGAACGGGGTGGACCCGCTGCTGCGGTCCGCGATCTCGAGCTGAAACAAGGGGAACGATGGCGACGGACCCGTGGTCGGAGGTCAAGCCGACCGTGCGCGGCAAGATGGGCGGCTGGTGGCAGCGTTTCCTCAGACGCCGCCAGCAGGCCGAACACGACTGGATCTACGGCAAGCAGCCGGGCGCCACGATCCAGCTGCGGCAGCCGCCGCCCGCGCCCAAGCGGCCGACGGTGGTGTTCACGGCGGTGTTGCCCAGCGCCGTGCCGCACGCGGAGTTCACCGCGACCTGCACGGTCGCGTGGGAGGCGATCGGCGAGACCACCCATGCCAAGCCGGAATCCATTGCCCGCAGCGACATCGAACGCCGCGCGGCCGCCATCCTGGCCAACGGCCGGGTGACGCAGTGCGAGCAGTTGCAGCACAAGCTGGAGGCCGAGCTCGGCTACGTGACCAAGCTCGACGACGCCCGGATCGCCGTGCAGCTGGTGGAGATCGAGCTGACCTGCACGGACGAGGCGAAGGCGGCGACGGAGCTCTTCGAGGAGCTGCAACGGCGTCGGCTGGTGCGTGGCTGGGACCGCGACCTCAAGCTGGACGAGCTGCGCCACCTCAAGGACGACATCCTCAGCGACCCGGCCATGGCCACCGTGTGGTGGCTGCAGAACAACGACAACCAGGTCGACCAGGCCGTCGAGATGTCGGCCAAGCTGCGCAAACTGGCCCAGATCATGACCGAGAACGACGAACGGTCCACAACGGACACCGTGGCGTCCCTTGTGGACCGCTTCGTCGATCGGCTGCCGGAGGGGGCCCGCTGGCGGCTGCTGAGCAACCTGGCGGACGTCTTCTCCCACTACGGCAGCCCGGATCTGGCCAGCGAACTGCCGCAGCTGGACGGGGGCGGCCGGGACCGCCCCCGCCCGGCTCACAGCGAGTAGACCTGGAACTCGTAGAGCGAGTAGCCGTACTTGGTGCCGCGCTGCACCCCGGTCATCCGCACGTAGCGCGCGTCGGTCGGGGTGAACGCGTCGTTGTCGGTGCCGCCGTCGCCCGCCGTGGTCGACCACGCCGTGCGCCAGGTGGCGCCGTCGGTGGAGACGTCGATCCGGTACCCCTTGGCGTACGCGGACTCCCAGGTCAGGATGGCCCGCCCGACGGTCTGCACGGAGCCGAGGTCGACGGTGATCGACTGGTTGTCGCTCCAGTCGCTCGCCCACCGGGTGTCCGCCTTGCCGTCCACCGCGTAGGCCGGCGGCGAGTCGTACGCGCCGGTCTCGTGGCTGGTCGCGGTGACGGTCCGGCCCTGCGCCAGGTTGGCCACGTTGTCGCCGCGGTGTGCCGGGTACTGCACGACCTGCTGGAAGGTCGGCCGGTTCTGCCAGCTGATCTTGTCGTCGGTGACGCCGCCGAGCGGCCGCTGGATGATCGAGTCGGCGCACCACTGGTCGCCGGCCGAGCAGTCCGCGTCACCCGGGTACACCTGCGCCGCCGTCTGGCCGACCGCCTGCTGCAGGCTGGTCAGCAGCGACTGCCGGCACTGCGCCAGGTTGCCGTTGCCGCAGAAGGTCCGCGACAGTCCGCCCTGCACGCTGTCGCCGAGCACCGCGCGCAGGTCCTTGTCCACATAGGACCACCAGCCGTACTGGAACGAGGAACCCTTGTGCGGCTGGGAGTTGTTCGCGCTGCCGTCGGTGGTGCCGATGTTCTGGCCGCCGGACGGGGACTCGTTGATCTGGATCGCGCCGGTCATGCTGGTGAACAGGTCGTTGCCCATCGCCGGCTGGAACTCGCCCTGCACCAGCGGCGACCACCAGGCGTCCATGATCCGGATCGCGTCGGCGTTGGCGTAGGTGTGGCTGCCCGGCGAGGTCTCCAGGCGGTGCGAACCGGCCTGCTGCCACGCGGTGAGCTGCTTGACCGCTCCTGCCAGCGTCGGGTCGGTGATGGGCGCGCTGCCCAGCACCCGCAGCACCTCGGGCAGCACGTCCTCGGCCCGCAGGTCGACGTTGGCCGCGTCCGCCATCGCCGAGGTCAGCGCCGCCCGCGTCACCTTCTGCCCGCTGGAGATCAGCTTCTTCACCCGGCTGTCGAGCAGGTTCACCCGGTGCACCGAGCCGTCGCCGTACATGGCCTCGCTGAAGTCCTTGGCCTGCTTGTTGTTCCAGCTGACGTAGTAGTCCTGGTCGATCGAGTTCGGGTGCTGCGCGGGGCCGGTGTAGGTCGCGACGTTCGTCGCCGGGTCCCAGCCCTGCCACTCGTACTGCTGGTCGGCCCAGATGGGCAGGTTCGGGTTGGTGTTCGCGGCCCGCACCGGGTTGTTGCCCGAGTTGTAGTACGCGATGTCCTTGGAGTCGGTGTAGAACCAGTTGAACGTGTAGTTCACGTCCTGGGCGGCCTTCTGGAAGCTGGCCGCGTCGTGCACCGCGGACGGGTCGTTGAACTCCTGGAACCCGATGATCGAGTCCACCTCGTGCTGGTAGCTGGACCGCAGGCTGGCGTACGCCACCGGGGCGCCGCCGACGGTCGCCCGCGACTGCACGATGCCGTACTTGGTGCGGAACGCGATCAGCTTGTACGAGCCCTCGGCGGTGCCGTCCGCGATGGTCGGCTTCCACGAGTTGTCCCGCTCCAGCGGCTCCATCGCGGTGCACTGGCCGTGGTACAGGTAGAAGTTCGAGTCCTTGGTGGCGGGCTTGCCGCTGGGGTCGCACAGGTGCAGCGCGTACGTGTCGGTGATGTCCTGCTCGGCCGACGTGGCGCTCCACGAGTAGTCCTGGCCGCGGCCCAGCTCCACGTACAGGCTGACGCCGGCGAACGCGGCGCCGCGGGCGCTGATGCCCGGGCCCTGCAGCTCCTCCAGCATCAGCAGCTGCGGCGCGAAGTAGCCGGTCTGCGGGCCGAACACCGCGACCGGGTTGCCGGTGTCGGTGTACTTGCCGGACACCAGCAGCGCGTTGGACATGCCGTGCTTGGCCGAGATCAGGTCGGCCGGCAGCACGCCGTCATCGAAGATGCCGCGCGCCTTCTCCTCGTCCGCCGTCTTCGCGGCCGGCTGGTCGGCGGCCTTGACCTCGGCCGCGGACTGGGCCGAGCCGGTCGGGTCGAACACCAGCTGCTGCGGCGTGACCGAACCCGGGTCGGGCATCGCGACGCCCTGCGGGTTGGCCGGGTCCTTCCCGTACGGGAAGCTGCCGTCGTGGACGGTGGTGACCGCCTCGGGGTCGTTCTGCTCCCGGAACGCGTTCCACACCTTGTCGCCATCGGTGACGCCGTACTTGGCGTCAGCGGCCAGCTTCACCAGCGCCGACTGCACCTCGCCGCCGCCGCCCGAGCCGAACAGGGCGCCCACCACGCTGCCGATGGCCACCATGTCGGTGAGCTTGAACGGGTCGATGCCGCCGGCGTTGGTGACCGGGTCGATGTGCCCGGTCAGGTCGTACTCGCCGGGGAAGGTCCGGTTGTTGTACGCCTGCGTGATGTAGGCGTTGATGCCGGCCACGTAGTCGGTCGCGTCCTGCAGCGCCTGCGCGCCGCGGGCGCCGTGCGCCGCCGCGGCCGAGGTCAGCTGGTTCTGCAGGTCCTGCTCGGTGTACGGGGCGGCCTGCCAGAACGTCTGCTCCAGCCCGCGGTTGCCGACCGCGCCGCCGGCGAACGAGGTCAGCTCGCCCCGGCCGACGTGGCGGAAGACGTCCATCAGCCAGAGCCGGTCCTGCGCCGCCGCGTAGCCGGCGCCGAACTCGGTGCCGGAGCGGGTGGTGCCGGTGATGTGCGGCACCCCGGTTGCCTTGTCGCGCACGATGGTGACGTCCGACCGGGGCTTGATCGTCGACTCCACCTGGGCGGCGGGAACCCCGAAGGAGGAGTCGTCGAAGAAGTTCGAGAGCTGGCCGTTGGTCAGGCCGGTGTAGCCGTTGACCAGGTTGGCGTACTTGCCGAGCTGGTCGTCGGTGTGCGCGGGACGGCTGCCGAAGGCCTTGTTGGCCAGGATCTGTGCCAGCGTGGCGTTGCCGTTCTCACCCGGCGGCAGGATGTCGTTGCACTGCCCGAGGCAGTAGTCGTTGTTGGCCGGGGCGGCGCTGGCCGGTGCCGCGGACAGCAGGGTGGTCGACGTCGCCACGATCAGGGTCGCGGCGAGTGCGAGGCGAGAGCTTCGCGACATGCGCAGGGGTCCTCTCCGGGAGGGAACGTGACGCACGTTACTTCCGAGTAGGTCAACGCGAAAGAGCTTCACGTTAGACATTCACTCTGAAGGGTGAGCGAGTGGCCGGAGCCGTGGTGCGGTGGATCGACGAGGAACTCGCCCGTGACCAGGGGCGATGGCAGATGCGGGCCAGCGGCGGCGCCGGTGGTCTTGTCGCCATGCTGCACGGCGCCGGGCTGACCGGTGCGGTGCTCTGGACGGTCGGCGGGTGGCTGTTCGGCGGCTTGACACTCGTCGCCGCGCGCAGTCTGCGTGCCGCCGGACGGCACAGCCTCCCCTGATCGTGCAAGCCGATTCACAGGTTTGGAAACCGTTGATATTTCGGTGCGGGCGTCAAGTCACCGGAACTTCTAGGCAAAACCGGGACCACATGATGAGATAACACCGCGGTAACCCGTGGTTGCGTCAAGATGAGTGATGCTTGGCTAATGCGAGCACGCAGCGCCGAATCGGGGAGGCGTCCGGTGATCAAAGTGATGCTGGCTGACGACGAGGATCTCGTCCGATCCGGCCTCAGGATGATTCTCAGCAGCGCCGGCGACATCGAGGTGGTCGCCGAGTGCGATGACGGCCTGCTCGTCGCCGATCTCGCGCGGCAGCACCGGCCGCACGTCGTGCTGCTCGACGTGCGCATGCGTTCGGCTGACGGGCTCGTCGCGCTGCGCAGGCTGCGCACGCTGCCCGAGCCGCCGCGCGTCGCCATGCTGACCACGTTCGACGTCGACGAGTACGTGTCCGAGGCGCTCCGGCTGGGCGCCAGTGGGTTCCTGCTCAAGGACACCGAGCCCGAGCAACTCGTCAAGGCCGTCCGCGATCTCGCCCGCGGCGGGGCCGTGCTCGACCCGGGCGTCGCCGCCCGCGTGCTGGCCGCCGTCGCCGACGGCGAGCGTGCCGCCGAGCCCGCCCGCCGGCTGCTGACGTCGCTGTCCGAGCGTGAGCGGGAGGTGCTCCAGCTCATCGGCCAGGGCATGTCCAACGCCGAGATCGGTGGGGCGCTGCACCTGTCGGAGGCGACCGTGAAGGGCTACGTGTCGTCCGTGCTGGGCAAGATCGGCGCGGTGAACCGGGTGCAGGCGGCGCTGGTCGCCTACCGCGGCGGGCTCATCGCCTGAGTCGTTGTTCTCGGGAAGGGCCTCGGCATCGGCCGGGGCCCTTCTTCGCGCTCGACGGTCCCTTGCGCCGATCGGGTGGAAGATCATCACGCGCAACCGTGAACAATCGAGCGATGCTTGCGGACTGCAAGTTGCAAGTGGAGGGTCAGCTCTCCGAGAGCTCGCCCAACCGGGCCATCGTCTCGTGCACCTCGACGCGGTTGCGGCCCTGCCGCTTGGCCCGGTACAGCGCGATGTCGGCGGCGGCGAACAGCTGGTCCAGCTTGGCGGGGCCGCCGGCGACGCCGATCGACACCGTGGGCCGCCGCGCGGTGCCGAGGACGATCCGCCAGTCGTGCTGGTCGACGGCGGCCCGAATCCGTTCGGCGACGGCCGGACCGACGTCGGTGCCGGGACCGGCATCGCCGAGCAGCACAACGAACTCGTCGCCGGCCCACCGGGCAACCAGATCCCCGCTCCGGCACTCCCGCCGCAGCAGCCGGGCGATCTCCCGCAGCGCGGCGTCGCCGGCGGCGTGCCCGGCATCGTCGTTGACGTCCTTGAACCAGTCGACGTCGACGAGCACCAGCCACGGCACCTTGCCCTTGGAAGCGGTGCCCTCCAACAGCTGCTGGGCGCTGCGCTCCAAGCCGAGCCGATTGGCCAGGCCGGTCAACGGATCCCGGGCGGCGGCCTCCTGAGCGGCCATCGCGAGCTTCTGCGCCTGCACGGCCAGCCGCCGCTGCTCCAGCGCCTGCCCGAGCCCCTCCTGCAGGGTCTCGGTGGCGATCCGGCTGGCGGCCACGCTGCACCGCAGCGCGGCGGCCTCGCCGACCTCGTCCTCCATGGACGCACAGATGTCGGCCAGGTCCAGGGAGAACCGCAGCAGCAAGGAGTTGTCGTTGATCTTGTTGGCCGCGTTCACGGCCCGGCTGGCCAAGGTCCGGGCCTGCACGAGCTCGCCGAGGCCACTGTGCACGCAGCCGAGCACCCAGTTGCCGACGGCGACCGTCCACAGATCGTCGACCTCGAGACCGTGGGCGAGCACCTCGGTGGCGTGGCGCGCGGCCAGCTCGAGGTCGCCGGTGCCGGCCAGCGAGCGGGAGTACGCCCCGAGCAGCGGCCAGTAGCTCACGTCGTCCTTGCCGACGAGCGTGAGCCCCTCGCCCAGGTGCTGCCGCGCCTCACCGAAGATCTCGTGCGCGTTGACGGGCGTGCCGTCGACCGCACGGAAGTTGAGCGTGCCGCCGAGCCGCTGCAGGCACTGCGCGAGCGCCGACGGGTCGCCGGCCTCCCTCGCCACGTGCAGCGCCAGCCGCACCATGTCCAGCGCCGCCCGCCGATGGCCGATGCCCTCCAACAGGTAGCCGAGCTGCCCGAGCGCACGGGACGCGAGCACGCCGGTCGGCCGCTCGGAGTCCATCTCGGTCCAGCCCTCGGCGGCCAGCTCCAGCGCCAGCGGGATCCGGCGCAGCCGCCATGCCATCGTCGCCCGGTGCACGAGCAGATAGGACCGGCCCCACCGGTCCGCGCTGGTCGGCCCCCGGGAGACGACCTGTTCGAAGAGGGTGTTCGCCTCCGCGAGGCGGCCAGCGTTGAGCAGCAGGCGCACGCGCTGATCCTGCTGCGGGAGCTGTCCCCCTACGAGCGAATCGTCCTGCTCCACTGGGTCCTCGACGTCCCCTGCTTCTTCGATGCGGTTCGACTCGGGCCAGGCTACCGGCCTGGCCGCTGACCGTACCGCTCATGGTGGACAACGTCATCGAGTGGCAACCGTTCACGCCACCCGTGTCGCTCCAGATCGGGAACATCGGGCAGGTCGCGTACCCCGCCGAGACACAGCCAGGCCACCGGACGCACCCCCGCGGGCACGCCGAGCAGCCGGCGCAGGAAGTCCTCACGATAGAAGCTCACCCAACCCACACCGAGGCCCTCGGCGGTGGCCGCCAGCCACAGGTTCTCGATCGCCAGGCACACGGAGTACAGGCCGGCGTCGGCGATGGCGTGCCGGCCGAGCACCGCCGGCGAGCCCCGCGACGGGTCGTAGCAGACGACGACGCCGAGGCTGGACTCCAGCACACCCTCGATCTTGATCCGGTCGAACACCGCGGCCCGCTCGGGATCGAGCGAGGCCTCGAACACCCGGCGCTCGGTGAGCACGTGATCGCGGAACTCCCGCCGCACCCGTTCGTCCGATACGAGAACGAAGTCCCACGGCTGGGAGAGCCCGACGCTCGGCGCCGCATGCGCGGCTCCCAGCACCCGTTCCAGCACGGCGGGGTCGATCGGCTCGCCGGTGAACTCGCGCCGGGTGTCGCGCCGGCGGTACAGCACGTCGTAGAGAGGATGCACATGCGCTTCCTACTTGACTCCAGCGGTCAAGTAGGAAGCGCATGTGACATAACTCAGCGCTGCGAGGGCCCCGGATAGGGCAAGAGGGCCATTTCGCGCGCGTTCTTGATCGCGGTGGCGACCTCGCGCTGCTCCCGCGGGGTCAGCCCGGTCACGCGACGGGAGCGGATCTTGCCGCGGTCCGAGATGAACTTGCGCAGCAGCGAGACGTCGGTCCAGTCCACTCGGGTCACGCCCTCGCGGCGGAGGATGTTCACCTTGCGCCGTGCCGGGCGCCGATCGGTCCTGGGCATGTCCTCACCAACTCGACTTGCTCACGCCGGGCAGCTCGCCGCGGTGCGCCGCCTCGCGCAGCCGCAGCCGGGACAGCCCGAACTTGCGGAAGAAGCCGCGCGGCCGGCCGTCGACCACGTCCCGGTTGCGCAGCCGGGTCGGGCTGGCGTCGCGGGGCAGCTTCTGCAGGAGCAGCCCGGCGGCCTCGCGCTCGGCCTGGGTCGCCGTCGGAGACGAGACGACGACCTTCAGCCGGGCCCGCTGCTGTGCGTAGCGGGCCACGGTCTCCCGGCGCCGCGCGTCCTTGGCGATCTTGGACTTCTTCGCCATTCAGCGCTCCTCGCGGAAGTCGACGTGCTTGCGGGCCACCGGGTCGAACTTGCGCAGCACCAGACGGTCCGGGTCGTTGCGGCGGTTCTTGCGCGTGACGTAGGTGAAGCCGGTGCCCGCCGTGGAACGCAGCTTCACGATCGGTCGAACCTCGTTGCGAGCCATTACGACTCCTTTCGGGCTGGAACACCCATTCCGGCCAGGACCGCGTCGATCCCCTTGCGGTCGATGGTCTTGATCGCCTTGGCGGACAGTCGCAGCGTCACCCAGCGCCGCTGGGACGGCACCCAGTAGCGGCGGCGCTGGAGGTTGGGCTCCCACCGGCGGGAGGTCCGCCGGTGCGAGTGCGACACCTGCTTGCCGTAGCCGGGGCCGCTGCCGGTCACCTGGCAGCGCTTGGCCATGCTGCACCTCCTTGTAACGACATTCGTTTTCAAAAATTCCCTCGGCAGGGTAGCGTGGCGGACGCCGTAGATGGAAATCGTTCTCGATAGGAGGGCTCGTGTCCGTACCGATCGTGCTGGTCGGCGGCCTGGCGGCGACGGCGGCCGAGTCGATAGCCGACGAACTGGCCGGCGGCGGCACCGCCGTCGTGCACCACGACCTGTGCCGGGTGACCGAGGGGGTGGTGCGGCGACGGCTGCGGCACCGCGGCGAGGACAGCTGGACGGTGCTGGAGCTTGGCCACGGCTGCGTGTCCTGCACGCTGCGCGAGGACCTGCTGCCGCTGGTGGCTCGCCTGTCCGAGCGTGACGACGTCAGCCGGATCGTGCTGCACCTCGACCCCCGCATCGAGCCGGAGCCGGTCTGCTGGGCGCTGGACCGGTCGCGGATCCAGGCGGTGATCACCGCCGTCGACCACGAACGCTGGCTCGAAGACGCCACCGGTGACGACGCGATGTACGAACGCGGCCTCGGCGGCAGCGCCGACGACGAGCGCACGGTCGCCCAGGTCGCGGTCGGCCAGGCCGAGTTCGCCGACGTGCTCGTGCTCACCGGTCCGGCCGGCCGCCTCGACGCCGCGTTCCGGCGGCTCGCGCCGACCGCGCTGCAGGTTCCGCTCGGCGGCGTCGGGTGGCTGTCGAAGCTGCCGGCGAACGCCCGGCGGGGACGCTCCGACAGCGCGCACGGGCCGTTGCTGCGCGGCGAGCCGCCGCTGCACCGGGAGGACGGCTTCGAACTGCTGCTGTTCAGCGAGCGCCGGCCGTTTCATCCAGAACGTTTCCACTCGAACATCGATGTGCTCCTCGACGGCGTTGTGCGCGGCAAGGGCCGGTTCTGGGTCGCCAGCCGTCCCGACATCGCGCTGTGGCTGGAATCCGCCGGCGGCGGACTCCAGATCGGGCATGCCGGCCCGTGGCTGGCCGCCATCGACGAGTGGGACGGCATCGACGACGACCGCCGAGCCATGGCCGCCCTCAACTGGGATCCGTACTACGGCGACCGCGGCCAGGAGATCGTCGTGCTCACCGACGGCGCCGACCACGCCGAGATCACCGCCGCGCTGCGGCACGCGCTCGTCACCGACGCCGAACTCGCCGCCGGACTGTCCGCTTGGGACGGCTACCGCGACCCGTTCCTGTTCACCGACCGTGAGGACGAACTGCGATGAAAAAGGGCATCCACCCCGACTACCACCCCGTGGTGTTCCAGGACTCCTCGACCGGGACGTCGTTCCTGACCCGGTCGACCGCCACCTCGGACCGGACCGTCGAATGGCACGACGGCAACACCTATCCGTTGCTGGTGGTCGACATCACCGCCGACTCGCACCCGTTCTGGACCGGCGCGCAGCGGCTCGTCGACACCGCCGGTCGCGTGGAGAAGTTCAACCGCCGCTACGGAAAGAGGATCCGCTGATGGCCGTGCCCAAGCGCAGGACGTCACGCAGCAACACCCGGCACCGCCGCTCGCAGTGGAAGGCGACCGCCCCGGAGCTGGTGCCGATCGTGCTGGAAGGGCGGCGGATCCTGGTGCCGCGCCACCTGGTTCCCGCCTACCACAGGGGCTTCCTGCGGCCCCGTCAACAGTGATCAAGCCGCTGCTTTGAAATTCACCGGTATCGGTCCAGAGCTGACATCCGTCCAGTGGGGATGCACGATGCGCGGACAAACCGGGTTCCGCAGACCCGGTCCCTGCCAAAGTGGAGGTCCGCTTTGCGTAGAACAATCCCCCTGCTGGCCGGCCTGGTGCTGGCGATGTCCCTGACCGGAACCGCCGTCGGCGCGGCCGCGACGCACTCCGCGCACCGCGTGTGCGACCGGCCCGCCGCCGGCCAGGCGGCTTGCGAGGCGTGGCTGAGCGACCGCGTCACGCCGAACGCGACCCCGTCCGGCTACGGGCCGTCCGACCTGCGGTCGGCCTACAACCTCACGACGTCGACGACCGCGGGCGCCGGCCAGACGATCGCGATCGTGGACGCCTACGACGACCCGACAGCCTTCGCCGACGTCAACGTCTACCGCGCGCAGTACGGCATCGCCGCGCTGGGCTCGTGCACCCCGTCGACGATCAAGTCGAGCACCACCGCGTGCTTCGCGAAGGCCGACCAGAACGGCGGCACCAGCTACCCGCGCGCCAACGGCGGCTGGGCCCAGGAGATCTCGCTCGACCTGGACATGGCGTCGGCGATCTGTCCGAAGTGCAACGTGTTGCTCGTCGAGGCGAGCAGCGCGTCGCTGACCAACCTGGGCACCGCGGTGAACACCGCCGTCAGGCTCGGCGCGAACGCGGTGAGCAACAGCTACGGCGGAAGTGAGTCATCCTCGGAAACAGGCTCGGAAAGCACGTACTACAACCACCCGGGCGTCGCCATCACGGCCAGTTCCGGCGACGGTGGCTACGGTGTCGAGTTCCCGGCCGCGTCCCGCTACGTCACCGCGGTCGGCGGCACCAGCCTGGCCAAGGCGAGCAACTCCCGTGGCTGGAGCGAGACGGCGTGGAGCGGCGCCGGTAGCGGCTGCTCCGGCTACGTCACCAAGCCGTCGTGGCAGACCGATTCCGGCTGCGCCCGGCGGACCGTCGCGGACGTGAGCGCGGTGGCCGACCCCAACACCGGCGTCGCCGTCTACGACAGCACGTCGTACCAGGGTCGCAAGGGCTGGCTGGTGTTCGGCGGCACCAGCGTCGCCTCGCCGATCATCGGATCGATCTATGCGTTGGCGGGCAACGCTTCCTCGCTGACCTACGCCTCGTCGATCTACAGCCACACCTCGGCGCTGTACGACGTGTCGGGCGGCAGCAACGGAAGCTGCGGCGGCACCTACCTCTGCACCGCGGTGAGCGGTTTCGACGGCCCGACCGGGTTGGGCACTCCCAACGGAACCGGCGCGTTCTGATCGGATTTCGACGGGGCCGGCCGCCCGGCGGCCGGCCCCGTCCTCTCGGGTAGCGGTCGGATGACCGTGCGTGAGATGTTCGGCAAACCGGGCAGCGTGGCTTAGGGTGGGCCGCCCCCAACGGAGTCAGAGGATGCCCACCCCAAGCGATCTCTCCGACAGACCGGTCTTCGTCGACCCGAGCGGCCGCCGCCGCCGGGTCGTCCGCCGCATCGCCATCGGCGCCTGCTCGGCGCTGGCCGTGTACGTGATCTTGTTGTGCGCCGCGCTTTCCGGCGCCCCGATCCCGCCGTCGGCGCTGCTTCCCCTGCCCGCGTCCCCGGCCGACACCGTCACGTCGACCACCGCCGACAACCAGCCGGGCCAGCAGCGGCCCCAGGCCGGCGGGGCGGTGACCACCACCGCGACCCCAGGTGTAACAAGAACGGCGACGCCGTCGCTGACACGGACGAACACGCAGTCCGTGACGACGACTGCCACCACAACCGCGACCACGGGCAACCGCAATTCGCACGCCCCGACCACGCCTCCCGGCCGTAGCAAGCACACCGACACCACCGCGCCCAGCCCGTAGCGAGGAATCCGACGTTGCCGACGCACCACCGCACCCCGCCACCGCGGGCGCACTGGGTGCTCCTCGGCGCGCTGCTGTTGGCGACCACGGCTCTGCTCACGCTGCACGGCCTCGTACTCGGCGAGTTCCACGCGGACGAGTCGACTCCGCAGGGGCCGACCAATGCGGTGCCGACCGCCGTGCGCACCGGCCAGGCGGTGATCGACCCCCGGGGAGCGGCGCCCGCCACGCGCGGTCCCCGCGACCACACGCTCGCGCTGACCTTCGACGACGGTCCGGATCCCACGTGGACACCGAAGGTGCTGGCTGTGCTCGATCGCTACCACGTGCACGCGACGTTTTTCGTCACCGGCGCGCATGCGGCTCAGCACCCCGACCTGATTCGCGAGATCCTGGCGCGCGGCAACGAGATCGGCAACCACACCGCCACGCACGCGGACCTGCGCGACGCCGGCCCGACCGGTACCGGCGTCGAGTTGCACGCGACGGATCTCGCCCTGGCCGGTGCGGCCGGCGTCGCGACGTCCCTGGTGCGGCCGCCCTACTCGGCGACGCCCGACTCGGTCGACGACCTGGCGTGGCAGTCGATCCGTCGGATCGGCGCCGACGGCAGGCTGGTCGTGCTGTCCGATCTGGACTCCGAGGACTGGCGGCTGCCGGGCGTCGACAAGATCATCGCGAACGCGACGCCGCGGGGCGGCCACGGCGCGGTGCTGCTGATGCACGACGCGGGCGGGGACAGGTCGCAGACCGTCGCGGCGCTGGACCGGTTCGTGCCGGCGATGCAGGCCGCCGGCTGGCAGCTGGACACCGTGAGCCACACGGTGGGCATCAGCGGCACCAACGCGGCGGCCGAGCCGCAAACCCGGTTCGGCGGCTGGCTCCTCGTCGCCGCCGTGCAGCTCAGCGACTGGCTCGCCGCGACCCTCCGGTTCGTCCTGCTGGCGGCCAGCGCGCTCGCCGTGCTCCGCACGATCCTGGTGCTCGTCGCCACCGCGGCCCACGTCCGGCGCGCCCGGGGCCGGCCGCTGTGGGCTCCCGACGAGCCGGTGACCGTGATCGTGCCGGCCTACAACGAGAAGGCGGGCATCGAGGCCACCGTGCGCTCGGTGCTGGCCTCCGACCATCCGGTCTGGGTGATCGTCGTGGACGACGGCTCGACCGACGGCACGGCCGAGGTCGTCGAGCGGCTGAACCTGCGCCGAGTCGTGCTGATCCGGCAGGCCAACGCCGGCAAGCCGGCGGCGTTGAACGCCGGGCTGGCGGCGGCGCGCACCGAGTTGGTCGTGATGGTGGACGGCGACACGGTGCTCGAACGCGGCACCGTGCGGACCGTGGTCGGCCATTTCGCCGACCCGCGGGTCGGCGCCGTGTCGGGCAACGCGAAGGTCGGCAACCGGGGCGGGCTGCTCGGGAAGTGGCAGCACATCGAGTACGTCATCGGCTTCAACCTCGACCGGCGGATGTACGACGTGCTGGAGTGCATGCCCACCGTGCCGGGGGCGATCGGCGCGTTCCGCCGCGACGCCGTGCTGGCGCTCGGCGGAATGCCCACCGACACCCTGGCCGAGGACACCGACCTCACCATGGCGCTGGAGCGGGACGGCTGGCGTGTCGTCTACGAACAGCAGGCGCTGGCCTGGACCGAGGCTCCGGCCACCCTCGGGCAGCTGTGGAAGCAGCGCTACCGCTGGTGTTACGGCACGTTGCAGGCGGTGTGGAAGCACCGCCGGGCGGTGGTCGAGCGCGGCCCGGCCGGGCGGCTCGGCCGCCGCGGCATCCCGTACCTGCTGCTGTTCCAGGTGGCGCTGCCGGTGCTCGGGCCGTTCGTCGACGTGGCGGCGGTCTTCGGGATCGTCACCGGCGACTGGCTGTCGACGCTCGTGTACTGGCTGGCCTTCCTGGCGATGCAGGTGGTTCCGGCGATCATCGCCTTCCGGCTGGACCGCGAGCGGCTCGGGCCACTGCTGGCGCTGCCGTTGCAGCAGTTCGTGTACCGGCAGCTGATGTACCTGGTGGTGCTGCAGTCGGTGATGACGGCATTGGCGGGCGCGCGGTTGCCCTGGCACAAGCTGGCGCGCACCGGACTGTCGGTGCCCGCCGACCGTGCGTCGACCTGACTCAGCGCACGGACGTCTTCTGGGTGGAGCCGTCCGGCGACTGCCGCCACTGGCCGAACGGACGGTCGATCGTCCATTCCCCGTCGGCGGCCCGCTCCAGCACCCGGTACTCGCAGTGCCCGGGATTGGACAGCGACTCGAACAGCTCGATGCTCCACGAGAACAGCCGCCGGCACAGCAGCCGCATGGCCAGGCCGTGGGACACCACCAGCACGGTGGTCGGGTGGCTGGCCTGCTGGAGCATCCGCAGCTCCAGCTCGGCGAGGAAGCTGGCGACGCGGTCGTCGACGTCGGCGCCGGACTCGCCGTGGGGCAGCCGGTAGAAGAAGTGCCCGAACTCGTGCCGAAGACGCTTCTGCACCTCCTGCTCGACGGGGTCCTGCAGGTTGCCCCAGTCCTGTTCCCGCAGCCGCGGCTCGGCGATCATCCGCTCGGTCAGGTCCCGCACGCCGAGCAGCTCCAGGGTCTGTCTGGTCCGCAGGTACGGGCTCACGTACGCGGCGACCGGCCCGGGCGCCAGCAGCGCCCTGATCTCCGGGGCGGTGTCGGCGACCTGCTGTTCGCCGTGGGGCGTCAGCGGCAGCGCGTGGTCGGGGATCCGGCAGTACGCCAGCTCGTCGACGTTGCCGAGGCTCTCCCCGTGCCGTACCAGGATGATCCGCATGGTTCCCATTCTCCGGTCGGCTCCAACCGGAGCATCCATCTCTACGGATAGTAGGACCCGTACGCTGCGCAACCGTGGTCATTGAGCTGATCGGTCTAGTGGCGTTCGCGGCGTCCGGAGCGCTGGCCGCCGTGCGGGCGAAGCTGGATCTGTTCGGCGTGGTCGTGCTGGGCCTGACGACGGCGCTGGGCGGCGGCATCATCCGGGACGTGCTGCTCGGCATCCACCCGCCGACCACGCTGCGTAGTTGGCCCTACCTGCTCACGGCGGCGCTGACCGGAATCGTGGTGTTCTTCTTCCACCCGCAGGTTGCCCGTCTGCGCAGGGCGGTCCTGCTGGCGGACGCGGTCGGCCTCGGCGTGTTCGTCACGGCCGGCACGACAACGGCGTTGCAGCACCAGGTGCCGGCGTACACGGCCTGCCTGATCGGCATGACGGTCGGCATCGGCGGCGGCGCGATCCGGGACGTCCTGCTTCGGGAGATCCCGATGGTGCTGCGCAAGGAGATCTACGCGGTGGCGGCGCTGGCCGGCGCGGTGGTGGTGCCGCTCACGGCCCGGCTGGGCCTGCCGGACCTGTGGGGCACGGTGATCGGCTCGGCGCTGGTGGTGGCGATCAGGCTGATCGCGCTGTGGCGGCACTGGAATGCGCCAGTGCCGCGTGCGGACGGAACCGCTGCGAGCTGAGCCGCTCCACCCACGGCAGCCCGTCGAGGTGCTGCCACGTGTCGCGGGTGGTCCAGGCGACCACGCCGGTGCCGTCGGTGCTGGCGTGCAGGTAGGTGCCGGGCGTGACATGAGCACGCATCACGTCGACGAGCCGGCGCTGCTGGGCCACCTTGCTCACGCCGAACGAGACGATCATGATCTCCGAGGAGGACACGGGCTCGGACGCGTGCACGAGACGGTAGCCGAGCTGGTGGCTGCTCCACTGCTCGTAGTGCAGCACCAGCCGGCCGTCCACGCCGAGCAGCACGCTGCGGGTCAGGCAGTCGGCCGGCCACGGCCGCGACCGCCAGGTCTTCATGGCCGCGTCGGCGGCGCGGAGCTGGTCGTCGGTCCGCCAGGTGCGGATCACGATGCCCGCGACGTCCGGGCGGGCGAGGTCGGGCAGGTCCATGCGGGCCAGCATGGAACCTCTGGTTAAGTAGAGGTCAAGCCGTCACGAGGGGTAGTCGGGCGGCAGCTCACCCGGTCGGTGAAATTGTGCCTGTCCTTGGGCCTCTCTCAGGCACCTCTCAGGCCCGCAGGTAACACTTCCTTTATGCGCATCCTCGTAGTGGACGACGACCGGGCCGTGCGCGAGTCGCTCCGTCGCTCGCTGCAGTTCAACGGTTACCAGGTCGAGCTGGCCGGCGACGGTCAGCAAGCGCTGGACGCCGTCACCGCGCAGCGTCCCGACGCGATGGTCCTCGACGTCATGATGCCCAGGCTGGACGGCCTGGAGGTGTGCCGGCGGCTGCGCGGCACCGGTGACGACCTGCCGATCCTGGTGCTCACCGCCCGGGACGCGGTGTCCGACCGGGTGGCCGGCCTCGACGCCGGCGCCGACGACTACCTGCCCAAGCCGTTCGCGCTGGAGGAGCTGCTGGCCCGGCTGCGGGCGCTGCTGCGCCGCGCGGTCGCCGACGACGCGGCGGCCAACGCCCCGTCGGCCGTGATGCGCTTCGCCGACCTGGAGCTGGACCCGGGCACCCGGGAGGTGCGCCGCGGCGAGCGGTCGATCAGCCTCACCCGCACCGAGTTCAGCCTGCTCGAACTGTTCCTCGCCCATCCCAAGCAGGTCCTCACCAGGGGCCGGATCCTGGAGGACGTATGGGGCTACGACTTCCCGACCTCCGGGAACGCCCTGGAGGTCTACGTCGGCTACTTGAGGCGAAAGACCGAGGCCGACGGCGAGCCGCGGCTGCTGCACACGGTGCGCGGAGTTGGCTACGTGCTCAGGGAGACCCCTCCGTGACGATGCCGCAGGCCGAGGGCAAGCGGAACGTCTCGCTGCGCTCGCGGGTGATCCTGCTCACGGCGGTGTGCGTGGCCGGGGCGGTGGCGCTGGCCTCGATCGGCGCGTTCATGGTGGTCAGCAGCAACCTGAACAGCCAGGTGGCGGAGTCGCTGGAGATCACCGTCAAGCAGGCCGCCGGCACCCTGCAGTCCGGGCAGTACCGGGGTCTGGCGCCCATCGGTCCGACCGACCTGACCTTCGCCCTGCTCGACGAGAGCGGCATGACCACGGAGACCAACCGGTCCCCGATCAGGCTCAGCACGACCGAGCAGGACCTGGTCGACAGCCCGCCGGGCACCTGTTCCCCGCAGCGCACCGACACCGCGGCGACGGTGCTGGTGATGGGCTGCACCTATGCCCCGGGCAAGGCGGTGGTGGCGGCCCAGTCGCTGAAGCCGACCCAGGGCGTGCTGCAGAAGCTGGCGCTGGTGCTGGTGTTCGTGGGCATCGGCGGTGTGCTCGTCGCGGCGCTGGCCGGAACGGCGGTGGCCCAGGGCGGTCTGCGGCCCGTGACCCGGCTGCGGCAGGCGACCGAGCACATCACGGCCACCGGTGACCTGCGCCCGATTCCGGTCACCGGTGACGACGAGCTGGCGCTGCTCACCACGAGCTTCAACACGATGCTCGGCGCCCTGGCGGAGTCGCAGGAACGGCAACGACGGCTGGTCGGCGACGCCGGCCACGAGCTGCGTACGCCGCTGACCTCGTTGCGCACCAACCTGGAGCTGTTGCTGGCGTCGGAGAAACCCGGAGCGCCCAAGCTGTCCGCCGAGGACCGGCAGGAGATCTACGACGACGTGCAGGCCCAGATCGCCGAGATGACCACGCTCATCGGCGACCTGGTGGAGTTGGCCCGCGAGGACGCTCCGCAGGCCGTGCACGAACCCGTGGACATGGTGGAGCTGGTCGAGCGGGCGCTGGACCGGGCCCGCCGGCGGGCCGCCGGCCAGCAGTTCCTGGTGAGCCTGCAGCCGTGGTACCTGCTCGGCGAGGCGCACGCGCTGGAGCGGGCCGTGCTCAACCTGCTCGACAACGCGGTCAAGTTCACGCCCGCGGACGGCGTGGTCCGGCTGGAGATGAAGCCGGTCGGCGACGGCACGATGTTGATCGAGGTCGCCGACAGCGGCCCCGGCATCGCCGAGGCCGACCTGCCGCACGTGTTCGAGCGGTTCTACCGGTCCTCGGAGGCGCGGACGCTGCCGGGCTCCGGGCTCGGCCTGGCGATCGTCGCCCAGGCCGTGGAACGCCACGGCGGCCGGGCCTACGCCGGCCGGGCGCCGGAAGGCGGGGCCCTGATGACCCTGCGGCTCCCCGGCCGCCCAAGCCCGGCATAAGAAAAGCCCCGGCGAGTCCCGCCTACCGTCACACCGAATGTACGAAACCGATTCATGCATTCGGTGTGACGCTGAGCGGGACTCGCCGGGGTAACGCAGGGGAGCCGGCCGGGTCGGGCTTTCCCGCCGCCACAGTGAGAACCCGACGCCGGCCGGCGACTGGGGGAGCGGCTCAGCCCTTGTTGGCGCCGAGCGTGAGGCCGCTGACGAACTGCCGCTGCAGCGCCAGGTAGATGGCCAGGGTGGGGATCGCGGTGAGCAGCGCGCCGGCCGCGATCAGGTTCTGGTTGCTGAAGTACTGCCCCTGCAGGCTGGAGATGGCCGAGGTGATCGGCCGGTCCGCGCCGGTCTGGAACAGCACCAGGCCCCAGAAGAAGTCGTTGTAGATCCAGATGGTCAGCAGCGTGGCCAGCGCGGCGAAGGCGGGCCGGCACAGCGGCAGGATGATCTGCCAGAACTGCCGGAACACCGACGCGCCGTCGACCAGCGCCGCCTCGGTGAGCTCGTGCGGAATGGTCTTCATGTAGTTGCTGAGCACGAACGTGCAGAACCCGCTCTGGAACGCCACGTGGATCATGATCACGCCGAAGAACGAGTTGTACATCAGCCCGGAGCCGTTGGACAGCCAGTCCGGCAGCGGGATGAGCAGGTACATCCGGAACAGCGGCGTGATGATCACCTGCGGCGGCAGCAGGTTGCCCGCGGTGAACAGCATCAGCAGGAACAGGTTGACCTTGAAGTTGAACCGCGACACGAAGAACGCCACCGACGCGGAGAACAGCAGCGTCAGCAGCACGGCCGGGACGGTGATGATCACCGAGTTGAGGAAGTAGTGCGGCAGCCCCGCCTGCTCCCACGCGTTCTCGTAGTTCTCGAACGTCAGCGCGGTGGCCAGGGAGAAGTAGCCGTGCTGCGAGGTGTCCGCGAACGTGCGCAGCGACGTGTACACCGCCCACACCAGCGGCACCAGCCACACCAGCGCGGTCACGGTCAGGAACACGTGCAGCACGACGCGAGCGGGCCGGACCCGCTTGCGCCGCCGCACGGCGACCGGCCGGGAGGACTCCGCCGCGGCCGGGACTTCTGCGACGGCCGTCATGACTGCTGCTCCTTGCGGAAGGTCTGGAACACGTACGACAGGATCGGCGCCAGCGAGATCACCAGCAGCACCACGGCCAGCGCCGAGCCGTAGCCGACCAGGCTGGACTCGCCGAGGATGTTGTTGGCGATCAGGATGGACAGCAGCTCGAGGCCCGGTTTCGTGCCGTTGGTGCCGGCGACCACGTACACCAGGTCGAAGGCGCGCAGCGACTCGATGATCGTCACCACCAGGATGATGATGTTGATCGGCTTGAGCGCCGGGAACGTGACCCGCATGAACGTCTGCCACTCGCTCGCGCCGTCCAGCGCCGCCGCCTCACGCAGCGACGGGTCGGCGCCCTTCAACCCGGCCAGGTACAGGATCATGATGTACGCGGCCTGCTTCCAGCTGGCCGCGACCAGCACCGCCCACAGGTTCAGGTGCGAGTTGCCGAGCCACTCGATGTAGGTGCCGCCGGGCTTGTTGGTGCCCAGGATGCTGTTGACCAGACCGTTGTCCGGGTCGTAGATCGTCTGCCAGATGAACCCGGTCACCGCGGCCGAGATGACCACGGGCAGGAAGATCGCGGTCTGGTAGAAGCGGGTGAACCGGATGCTCTTGTCCAGCTGGTAGGCCAGGAACACGCCGAACGGCGTCGGCAGCAGCACGAAGAACACCAGCCAGATCACGTTGTGCTGGACGGCCGGCCAGAAGGTCGGCGACACCGTGAACATCGTGCTGTAGTTCTGGACGCCGATGAACTTGATCGTGGCCAGCCCGCCGATGCCGTCCCAGCGCGTGAACGACAGCAGCACGGACACCAGGGTCGGCACCCACACCAGCACGACGTGCAGCAGGGTGGGGATGCCGACCATCAGGCCAAGCACGATCTTGTCCCGACCGGTGAGCCGGCGCACGCGGCCGGAGCCGGGAACCCCGGCTCCGGCGACGTTCTCGGCCGCGTCGGTGATGACGGTCATGGCCTACCTCAGGACTGGAAGTACTGCGACTTCTGCGACTGGATCTGGGTGAGCAGCGAATCGGAGGTGTTCGGGTTCTGCACGAACTGCGCGAACGCCGGCTCGACGACGTTCTGGATGAAGCCCGGGTCGCTGTCCCGGTCGCCGAACTGCGACAGCTGCTTGGCGTCGGCCACGAACTGCACGGCCTTCTTCTGCAGCGTCCCGTACTTGCTGGTGTCCGCCTTGTCGTTGACCGCCAGGTTGGACGAGTCGATGGACAGGTAGGTGTTCTCCGCCTCCGCGCTGCCCAGGTACTCCAGCAGCTTCTTGGCGCCGTCCGGGTTCTTCGGGTTCTTCGACAGCAGGAAGCCGTCCATCGGCGCCTCGACGGCGTCGGTGCCGTACTGGGAATTGATCTCCGGGAAGGCGAAGAAGTCCAGGTCCTCGTAGTCGGCCTGGTTGGTGAAGGACTGGCCGACGAACATGCCGATGACCATCATGCCGCCGGTCTTGTTCACCAGCGCGGCCGACGCGTCCTCCCACTTCTTGCTGGAGGCGCCCGCCTGGTAGTAGGGCAGCATGCGCTTCCAGGAGTCCATCACGTCCTTGACCTTCTTGTCGGACCAGGACTCCTTGCCGTGCATCAGGTCCATGTGGAACTGGTAGCCGTTGGTGCGCATGTTCAGGTAGTCGAACGTGCCCAGCAGCATCCAGCTCTCGCCGCCGCCGAAGCCCTGCACGAACGGCGACAGGCCGTCACCCTGCATCTTCTTGGCCAGGTTGATGAAGTCGTCGAAGGTCTTCGGGACCGTGTAGCCCTTCTCCTGGAACAGGCTCTTCCGGTAGAACACGCCCCACGGGTAGTTGTAGATCGGCACGAAGTAGTAGTGCCCGTCCTGGGGGTTCTTCGACAGGTCCTTGACGGCCTGCGGGAAGTTGGCGCCGATCTTGTCCCAGACGTCGTCGATCGGGCTCAGCAGGTTCTTGTTGGCGAAGAACTGCATCCGGTACCCGGCGAACCAGGTGAACACGTCGTCCGGCGTGCCCTGCAGGTAGCTGTTGATGTTCTGCTGGAACGCCTGGTGGTCCTGCACGTTCGGCTTGGCCTTGAGGCCGCCGGACTGCTTGGCGAAGGCGTCGAGAACCGCCTGGTAGGCCTGCTTGGGCTTGGCGTCGGAGCCGTTCGAGCCGAACGTGACGGTGTTCGGGTCGGCGGCGGTCGAGCCGCCGGAGCCACAGGCGGCGAGGCCGGGCACGGCCGCGAGACCGGCACCCGCGAGCAGCACCTTGAGCACCGACCGCCGGTCGAGTGTGGGCAGTTGGCCTGGTCTTGGGCGCGCCATCGGGCCCCTCCCGTGTCGAGTATGAACCAACGGACTCAAACAAAGTTGCGCACAATGTTGTACCCGTCACAACAGATGTCAAGCCCCAGTTTCACCTGGTTGCTCCCTGTAGAGCAGTCGGAACGGTCCGCTCAGGCGGCAATGGCGGGTGATGGGGATAACAGTTATCAAGTCGTAGCCTGTTTGAGTGTGTTGACGTTTGGTGGGTGTGTAGTCCACGCTTCTGCCGTGACCGGATGGCCGACCGGACTGCAGGGACCTGGCTGGGGTGGTGACTACAACCCCGAGCAGTGGCCCGAGCACGTCTGGACGCAGGACGTGGAGCTGATGAAGCGGGCCGGGGTGAACCTGGTCAGCGTCGGCATCTTCGCCTGGGCCCGGATCGAGGTCGCCGACAACCGGTTCGACTTCGGCTGGCTGGACCAGATCCTCGACCAGCTGCACGAGGGCGGCATCCGGGTGTGCCTGGCCAATGCCACCGCGTCCCCGCCGCCCTGGCTGACCAGCGCGAACCCGGACATGCTGCCGGTGCGCGCCGACGGCGTGCGGCTGTCGCACGGCTCGCGCCAGGCGTACTGCCCGACCTCGCCGGTGTACCGCGACCGGGCGATCGCGCTGACCGAGAAGATCGCGCTGCGCTACGGGGAGCACCCGGCGCTGGCCGCCTGGCACGTCAACAACGAGTACGGCTGCCACGTGTCGCGCTGCTACTGCGACCGGTGCGCCGAGGTGTTCCGCGACTGGCTGCGCGCCCGCTACGACCTGGCCGGCCTGAACCGGGCCTGGGGCACCGACTTCTGGAGCCAGCACTACTCGTCGTGGGAGCAGGTGCTGCCGCCGCGGGTGACGCCGACGTTCCAGAATCCCGGGCAGGTGTTGGACTTTGCTCGGTTCTGCTCCGATGCGCTGCTCGACCTGTTCTGTGCTGAGCGGGACGTGCTCTCCGACGTCACGCCGGACGTGCCGGTCACCACGAACTTCATGGCCAACTGGACGTTCAAGGCGCTCAACTACTGGCACTGGGCCGCCGAGGTCGACTTCGTCTCCAACGACCACTACACGCGGGCCGAGGACCCCGAGCGGCACATCGAGCTCGCGCTGTCCGCGGACCTCGTGCGCGGGCTGTCCCGCGGCGAGCCGTGGCTGCTGATGGAGCACTCCACCTCGGCGGTGAACTGGCAGCCGCGCAACTTCGCCAAGCTGGCCGGCGAGTTGCGCCGCAACTCGTTCTCGCACCTGGCCCGCGGCGCCGACGGCACGCTGTTCTTCCAGTGGCGGCAGTCCCGGGCCGGCGCCGAGCGCTTCCACTCCGCGATGCTGCCGCACGCCGGCGAGGACACGAAGGTGTTCCGCGAGGTCACCCAGGTGGGCGAGGAGTACCAGCGGCTGTCCGAGCTCCTCGGGTCCACTGTGGACGCGCAGGTGGCGCTCGTCTACGACTTCGAGTCGGCGTGGGCGGCCGAGCAGCCGGCCCACCCGACCTCCGACTTCGACTACTACGGCACGGTGCTCGGCGTGTATCGGGCGCTGTGGCGGGTTGGCGTCACTGTCGACGTTGTGCCACCGTCGGCCGACCTGTCCGGCTACCGTCTGGTCGTGGCGCCGTCGCTGTACCAGGTGACCGACAACGAAGCCCGCTGGCTGGAGGACTACGTCCGCGCCGGCGGTCATGCCGTGGTGACGTGGTTCTCCGGCATCGCCGACGAGAACTCCCGCGTCCGGCTCGGTGGCTACCCGGGCGCGTTCCGTGAGCTGCTCGGCGTAAGGGTGGAGGAGTTCTTCCCGCTGCCGGTCGGCGACAACGTGAAGCTGACCGGCGGGCTGTCGGCGACGACCTGGTCGGAACTGCTGCACCCCAACGGCTGCGAGGTCATTTCCTCCTATGTGGACGGTGACCTGCGAGGCGTGCCGGCCGTGACCCGGAACGTTTTCGGCGACGGTGTCGCGTGGTACCTGGCGACCACGCTCGACCCCGACAGCGCGGTCACGATGTTCGCCGACGTCCTCGCGGGGGCCGGCGTCGAGCCGGTCACGACTGCCCCGTCCGGGGTGGAAGTCGTGCGGCGACGCGGGGAACGGATATCCTGGCTGGTGGCGATCAACCACACCGGCACGGACGTGGTCCTGCCGGTGGAAGGCGTGGAACTGATCTCCGGTGTCGAAACGTCCGGCGGTCTGCCGGTCCCGGCGGGCGGGGTCGCCGTGGTCCGGGAGGTGTGAGGTGCTCGCACGGCAGCGGCAGGCGGTGATCCTGGAGGAGATCCGGCGGATCGGCGCCGTCAAGGTCAGCGACCTGGTGGTCCGGCTCGGGGTCTCGGACATGACCGTCCGGCGCGACCTCGACGTGCTGGCCGGCAGGGGACTGCTGGAAAAGGTTTACGGCGGCGCGACCACCGTCGGCGGCCGCAGCACCGACGAGCCCGGCTTCGAGGCCAAGTCGGTGCGGCAGCTGCCGGAGAAGGAGGCGATCGCGCGGCTGGCCGCCGACCTGGTCCGGCCGGGCACCGCGATCGGCCTGTCCGCCGGCACCACCACCTGGACGATGGCCCGCTTCCTCGACGACGTGCCGGACCTGACCGTCGTCACCAACTCCATCCGCGTCGCCGACGTGCTCCAGCAGCGCGGCCGCACCGACCGGACCGTGGTGCTGACCGGCGGCGTGCGCACGCCGTCGGACGCGCTGGTCGGGCCGGTCGCCGTGCAGGCGCTGCGCTCGCTGCACCTGGACGTGGTCTTCCTCGGCGTGCACGGCATGGCCCCGCGCGCCGGCTTCACCACCCCGAACCTGAACGAGAGCGAGACCAACCGCGCGCTGGTGGACGCCGCCGGCCGGGTGGTCGTCGTCGCCGACAGCACCAAGTGGGGCACCGTCGGCATCTCCACCATCGCCGATCTCGACGAGGCCGACGTGTTAGTCAGCGACAGCGGTCTGTCCGAGCAGGCGCGGCAGGTGTTGGGCGAGAGCGTGGGCGAGCTTCGGCTGGCCGAGCAGGTGAAGCAGGCACAGGAACAGGGAGTCGGTGCGTGACCGAGGCATCCACCAGCAGCATCCGGCGCACGTCAAGGAGGTTGGCGGACGGCCGCGAGATCATCTACTTCGACGACACCCCGGGCGCGCCCGAGCGTGTCGCCGTCGACACCCGTGACCTGCCCGAGCAGGCGCCGCACAGCGAGGTCCGCCGTGACCCGCTGACCGGCGAGTGGGTCGGCATCGCGGCGCACCGGCAGACCCGCACCTACAAGCCGCCGGCCGACCTGTGCCCGCTGTGCCCCACCTCGCCGGGCCGGCCGACCGAGGTGCCCGAGTCCAGCTACGACGTGGTGGTGTTCGAGAACCGGTTCCCGTCGTTCGCGGAGTCGGTGCCGGACGTCCCGTCCACTGTGGACGGCATGCCGATGGTGGCGCGCGGGCCGGGCCGGGGTCGCTGCGAGGTCGTCTGCTTCACCTCCGACCACAACAGCTCCTTCGGCGCGCTGACCCCGCGCCGGGTGCGCACGGTGGTGGACGTGTGGGCCGACCGCACCGAGGCGTTCGCCAAGCTGCCCGGCGTCGAGCAGGTCTTCCCGTTCGAGAACCGCGGCGAGGAGATCGGCGTCACCCTGAGCCACCCGCACGGGCAGATCTACGGCTACCCGTTCGTCACGCCGAAGACCTCGCGCATGCTGGAGGTCGCCGGGGAGTACCTTGCGGCGCATGGCACTCACGTGCTCGGTGACGTGCTGGCCGCCGAGCGGGCCGCCGGGGCTCGGGTCGTCGCGTCGTCCGACCACTGGACGGCCTTCGTGCCCTCGGCCGCCCGCTGGCCGGTCGAGGTGCACGTGGTGCCGCACCGCCAGGTGCCCGATCTGCCCGCGTTGTCCGAAGTGGAGCGTGACGACTTCGCGGTGCTGTACCTGGAGGTGCTGCGACGGCTGGACGGCCTGTACAACCGGCCGCTGCCCTACATCGCCGCCTGGCACCAGGCGCCGGTGCGCACCGGGCGGGACCTGGCCTGGCTGCACCTGGAAGTGTTCTCGGTGCTGCGCACCGCGGACAAGCTCAAGTACCTGGCCGGGTCGGAGTCGGGCATGGCCGTGTGGATCAACGACACCGCGCCGGAACAGGTGGCCGAGCGGCTGCGGGCCATTTGATCTTGGGGTTTCGATCCTCACAACACCCCAAGGCTCATCTCAGGCAGCTCTCAGGCTGACCCGGCACAGTTACTGCCATGACGGAGAACATCCCGGGTGCCGCTGGGCCCACGCCCGAGCGGCCCGAACAGCCCGCTGAGCAGGCGACCCAGCACGACTCGGCGGCCCAACACGAGGCGACCCCGCCGGTGGCCGCCCAGCCGACCGGCCACCCGGGCGCGCCCGAGTGGAGCCCGTGGGCTCCGCAGGGCCAGGAGCGACCCGCGCAGGAGCAGGGCCTGCCGGGTCAGGAACCGCCGACCGGGCAGCCGTGGCAGCAGGGTGCCGCGCAGCAGCCCGTCGGCGGCCCCCAACAGACGGCTGCCTTCGCGCAGCCGGGTTACGCTCAGATGCCGCCCGGCGCGAACCCGTACAACCTGACGGCCGAGCAGCCGCACGGGGTGTACACCACGCCGCGCAAGCCCACCCGCACCAAGCTGGTGGTCGGCGTCGCCGTGCTGGCGCTGCTCGTCGGCGGCGGCGCCGGCGCGCTCGGCGGCTACCTGGCCGCCTCGAACGGCGCCGGCAGCTACAACTCGGTGTTCGCCGCGCCGCCGGCGGCCAACGCGTCCAACGTGACGCCGGGGTCGGTGACGGACGTGGCCAACAAGGTGCTGCCGACCGTCGTCGAGATCAAGACGCAGGAGGGCGAGGGCTCCGGCTTCATCGTCTCCTCCGACGGGCAGATCATCACCAACAACCACGTGATCGCCTCCGCCGCCGGCGGCGGCCAGATCGAGGTCGACTTCCAGAACGGCAAGACGGCGTCGGCGAAGATCATCGGCCGGGACCCGACGACGGACGTGGCCGTGATCAAGGCCCAGAACGTCTCCGGGCTGCCGACCGCCACCCTCGGCACGTCCAACAACCTGCAGATCGGCCAGCAGGTGGTGGCCATCGGCTCGCCGTTCGACCTGGCCGGCACCGTGACCACCGGCATCGTGTCCTCGATGCACCGGCCGGTCAACGTCGGCGACGAGTTGAACCAGGGCCAGGGACCGGGCCAGGGCCAGGGCGGCGGTGGGTTCGGCGGCTTCCCCGGCTTCGGCGGCGGCCAGCAGCAACAGCAGCAGGGCCCGCAGGTGCGACAGGACACCGTGCTGGACGCCATCCAGACCGACGCCGCCATCAACCCCGGCAACTCCGGCGGCCCGCTGGTGAACATGCAGGGCCAGGTGATCGGCATGAACTCGGCGATCTCCAGCCCCAACTCCAGCGCGCAGAGCCAGGGCGGCTCGGTCGGCATCGGCTTCGCCATCCCGATCGACCAGGCCAAGCGGACCGCGCAGCAGATCATCCAGACCGGCAAGGCCACCCAGGCCCAGCTCGGCGTCAGCGTCACCGACCCGACCAACGGCCAGGGCGGCGCGGTGATCAGCGACATCGTCGCCGGCGGGGCCGCCGACAAGGCCGGCATCAAGAAGAACGACGTGGTCACCAAGATCAACGACCGGGTGATCACCGACTCGGACAGCCTCGTCGCCGCCGTGCACGCCCAGGCGCCGGGCGACACCGTGACGATCACGCTGTCCAACGGTTCCAGCGTCAAGGCCACCCTGACCGGGAAGACCATCGACGTGCAGAACTGAGCACAGACCTGGACGGGCCGGCCCCCATTCGGGGTGGGGTCGCCCGTCCGGACCGCCCCCGACCCCCCGCCCTCGGGTCGGGCCAACGGGACCAGACGCCTCGCCGGCCTCCCCCTCACCGGCTTGGCATCTGGTCCCGTTGTATTCGCCGGTTCCACCGGGTCCGCAGCAGCCCCGCCAGCAGCACGACCGCCCACAGCACAGCGAGCGTGATCAGCGTGCCGGTGACGTAGTCCCGGTCGTGCAGCCCCGGCTTCGGCGGGAAGCCGTACGGCCGCCAGATCTCCGTGACGGCCAGGTAGGCGATGACCGCGGTGGCCGCGATGCCGAAGTGCAGTGGCCAGCGCCAGGCGGTGCTGGTGAACCGGGCCACGGCCAGGCTGAGCAGGCCGGCGATCGGCAGCACGATGGCGTCGTCGAGCAGCGGCGGGCCGATGAACCACTGGTAGATGTCCTTGGCCATCGGATACGCCATCCACCCGCCCCAGACCAGCGCCGCCAGCCCGAGCAGGCTCAGGATCGCCCGCGTGGTCCTCACGTGATCACCTCCAGCCGGCGAACCCACTTGGTCTGCAGCACACCGGGCCGGCTCGGGGCGATGATCCGGCACGGGTAGCCGTGATCGAGGTCGAGCACCTTGCCCTCCAGCCTCAATGCCAACAGCGTCAACGGATCCGAGGTGTGGGTGCCGGGCAACGTGGTCGAGTTGTACAGCCCGCCCTTCTCCAGCGAGCTGACCCGGATCGACGCCCCTGCCGGCGCCCCGACCGCTGCGAGCAGGTCCATCACCGGCACACCGGTCCAGGTGGCGGTCTGACTCCAGCCCTCGACACACGCGATCGGCAGCTCAGCGGTGGTCTGCCGCATCGACTGGAGCTGTTCGCGGGAGAACGTCGAGGTGCCGTTGGGGCCGACGACCTCCAGCCGCCAGCTCGAATCGACCGTGTTCACGTTGGCCTCCTTGGCGGTGCGGTTCACCGGCAGCCCCTGCAGGCCGCCGTTGGACCGCTCCGACAGGGCGGACACGTTGCGCAGGAACGGAATCGTGCTGCCGCCGAACACCAGCACGGCGACGCCGCTGGTCAGCCACGTCGTGCGCAGGAACGCCCGGCGGCTCACGTCGATCTCGCGTTTGCCCAGCGATTCCCGGATCAGCGGCAGCTTCACCGCGATGTGCACCAGCAGCGAGCCGAACGCGATCCACGCGACCGCATAGTGCGCCGTGGTGAAGAAGAAGCTCCACGGGTAGTTCTGCGCCGCGTTGAACGTGCCGGAGGCCAGTTCGAAGAACGCCGCGCCGGCCAGCACCAGAATGGAGATCCGCTCCAGCGCGTGCAGCACCGACTTCACCGCCGGCCGTTCGAACAGCTTCGGGTAGACCGTCCACAGCTTGGCGATGAGCAACGGAATCGCCGCCACGCCGGAGATGACGTGCGCCCCCTGCGTGATCCGGTACAGGTTGACCGGCCGGCTCGGCCAGGAGAACCAACTCGCCGGGTGCTGGATGAAGTGGCTGATCACGCCCGTGACGAAGCAGACCGTGAAGGCGATGCCCAGCCAGGTTCCGATGCGTGAGGTGACCCGCGGATCGTGCACCAGGCTCTTGAACCTCAGCAGCCCGAACGCCTTGTCCTGCAGCCGGCTCACGGTCTCCCGGAGGCTTTTCACACCGCGCCGCCGCATCAGTGCCGCTGGAGCTCGGCGAACCACCGGCCGCCCCTTTCCGTCAACCATCGAATCTCCAAGCCGGCCTCGCCGGCTGTGCGCTCCAACCCGTCCGGGCCGAGCCGGGCCCAGTCGAACCAGCCGCCGCTGCTGTCCACGCTGGACAGTCGAACCTGCTGGCGGCGCAGGCCGGTGCCGGGCGGATCGAGTTCGGCCAGCACACTGCCGTCGGGCCGGAGTAGCTCGTGGGCCCTGCGTAGCAACGCGACCGGGTCGCCGCCGATGCCGATGTTGCCGTCGGCCAACAGAACATGCCGCCAGCGGCCTTCGCCGGGGATGCGTTCGAACACGTCCCGGCACAGCGCGGGCGCGCCGCGGGCCTGGGTCAGCTCGACGGCGATCGGCGAGACGTCCACGCCGAGCGCGATCACGCCGCGCCGCGTCAGCGCCTCGACCAGCCGACCCGGCCCACAGCCGACGTCCAGCGTCGGCCCGAGACACGCGGCCAGCAGCGGCTCGTCCGTGCTGTCCAGCTCCTGCCACCTGGTCACCGGCAGCATCACTCGCTCCCCGTTCGCGCACTCCAGCCAGCAGTGCTCGCCGAGCAGCCCGGGATCGAACTCGGTGGTGGTCACGAGACGGGCTGCCTCACCACACTGACCGCGGCCGCGAACCTGCTGCGCGGCAACAACGCCGCCACCCTTCTCGCGTCCTCGATCGTGTCCACGTCGGACAAGACCGGCAGCGGCGAGACCTGCAGATCCAGGTCGTGCAACGCGTCCAGGGTTCGGCTCCCGGTGTCCGGCTGCGACATCGGGACACGGCGCAGGGCCATGGCGTGCAACGGATCCTTCAGACCGAGCGCCCACCAGCCGCCGTCCTCGGCGAGGCCGAGCGCGGCGTCGCCGGCGAGCGTGCTGACGACCGCCGAGCCGAGCAGCCAGGGCGTCACCTGCGGCGTGTCCATGCCGATCTGCACCACCGGCAGGTCGGCGACGTCGTGATGCGCGTTCGCAAGTCGTTCGGCGAAGTCGTTGCCGCGCTGGGGAATCACGTCGAACCAACGCAACATCCGGCGCAGCTCGGCGGACCGCGCCGCCTTCTCGAGGTCGCCGGTCATCGCGACGACTCGCCGGACGCGCGGCACCGACAACACGGCATCCAGCGTGTCCAGCAACGACGCGGCGGCCACCTCGGCGGCCTGCTCCGGCGTCGCGGCCGGAGTCAGCCGGGTCTTGGCCAGACCCGACACCGGGGCCTTCGCCACCACCAGCACGCAGGCACGATCGGTCATCGGAGCACCCCCGCCATGTCGTGCACGGCCCGCAGAGTCCCGCGCACCGAACCGGAAACCTTGGACTTCGTGCCGGCGGTCCGCGGCCGGTACGTGACGTCCGACTCGACGACCCGCCAGTTCGCCTCGGCGGCACGGATGAGCAGTTCGAGCGGATAGCCGAAGGCCCGGTCCTCGACCTGGAGAGCCAGCAGTCGCTCGCGGCGGACGGCCCGCATCGGCGCGATGTCCCTCACCTTGAGTCCCCGTTTCCGCATCAGCGCGGCGAGAATTCGGTTGCCCAGACGGGCATGCCACGGCCAACTGCCACGTCCCTGCGGAATTCGCCGTCCCACGGCCATATCCGCGCCGCCTTGCACTGTGCGCACGAGCGCCGGCAACTGCCGGGGGTTCAACGACCCGTCGGCGTCCAGGAAGCAGACGATGTCGGCGGTCGCGTGCTCCAAGCCGGTGTGCACGGCGGCGCCATAACCGCGCCGCGATTCACGCACGACCATTGCGCCGTGCGCCGCGGCGACTTCCGGCGAGCCGTCCGACGATCCGTTGTCGACGACGATCGCGCGATATCCCGGTGGCAGCGCGGTCAGCACGGCCGGCAGCGCCAATGCCTCGTCCAGGCACGGCAGCACCACATCGACGGTATCCACCCGGCCGAAGTTAGGACCGCGCCGGAACCGGCAGAACCCTTTGCCTGCTTACCGAAAGCTGACGGCTCGAAAAGTCTTACGGAGTTCTTGCGAACCACGGGTTCGGCCAGCGTGGCCGCTACCGTGTCCTCCGTGGCCCAACGCACCGGCTTGCGCCTTGATCTCGTCGTGGGCGGCGCGGCACTGGTGTTCGTGGGCATCGCCACGGCGGTCGGACTCGCCGTGCCGAACGTTTTCGCGGCAGCGCCCCCGCTGTTCGCGCAATGGATGCCGCACGTCGGCATCGGCACCCCGCTCGCGATTCTCGTCGCCGTCGTGGTGATCGCCTGGCGGCCGCCGCTGCGATTCGCCTATCCGCTCGCGGTCGCCTGGACCTTCTCGCTGGCGTTGATCGACGGCTGGCAGCGCGGCATCGCCGACCGGCTCACCTCCAGGGACGAGTACCTGCACGAGGTGCCCGGCGTGCACGACATCGCGGCGATGCTCCGGTCGTTCAGCGGCCGGATCCTCGACTTCCAGCCCGACTCGTGGACCACGCACGTCGCCGGACACCCACCGGGCGCGCTGCTGATCTTCGTGTGGCTGGACCGGCTCGGCCTCGGCGGCGGCGCGTGGGCCGGCGTGTTCGTGATCCTCATCGGCAGCCTCACCGCCTTCGCCGTGCCGTGGACGATCCGATCCCTCGGCAACACCGAGCTGGCGTCGACGGTGGTGCCGTGGCCGTGGCCGTGGCGCCGTGCCGATCCCGCCTCGACGACTCGCTCCGTCAGCACCGGCGAGCTGGCTTCCGCCGTCGTGCCGTTCTCGGTGTTGCTGCCGGGAGCCGTCTGGATGGGCGTCTCCGCCGACGGCTTGTTCGCAGGCGTCACAGCGCTGGCCGTCGCGCTGCTGGTGCAGCGGCACTGGATCGCCTGGGTCGCCGGCGGGCTGCTGCTCGGCTACTCGGTGTTCCTCTCCTACGGGCTGCTGCTGTTCGGTCTGGTCGCGCTGGCGGCCCTGGTCATGAGCCGACGCTGGGTCGCACTGGGAGTGGCCGTTGTCGCGGCACTCGCAGTCATGGCCGCCTTCGCTGCGTCCGGGTTCTGGTGGTTCGACGGCTACCACCTGGTGGTCGAGCGCTACTACCAGGGCATCGGCGCCCTGCGGCCGTACTCCTACTGGGTATGGGCGGACCTGGCCGCCCTGGTGCTCGCGGCCGGCCCGGCGGCCATCGCCGGGCTGCGGCGGCTGCCGGGATCGCCGTTGTTGCTGCTGACCGGCGCCGCCGTGCTGGCGATCCTGCTGGCCGACGTCACCGGGTTGAGCAAGGCGGAAGTGGAACGCATCTGGCTACCGTTCACGGTGTGGCTGGTGCCGGCGGCGGCGCTGCTGCCGGCGTCGACCCGCCGGTGGTGGCTGGCGGCGCAGGCGCTGACCGCGCTCGCGGTCAACCATCTGGTGCTGACGAACTGGTGAGGACATGACTGGACGGGTCCTGGTCGTCGACGACGACGAGACGGTGCGCGACGTGGTGCGCCGCTACCTGGAGCGCGACGGACACGAGGTGGTCGTCGCCGGAGACGGAGAGAGCGCTCTCCAACTGGTCGCCAAGCAGCTGCCCGACCTGATCGTGCTGGACCTGATGCTGCCCGGCATCGACGGCCTCGAGGTGTGCCGGCGGCTCCGGCAGCGCCACTCGGTGCCGATCGTCATGCTCACCGCGCTCGGCGAGGAGGAGGACCGCGTCGTCGGGCTCCAGCTCGGCGCGGACGACTACGTCACCAAGCCGTTCAGCCCCCGCGAGCTGGCGCTGCGCGTCGGCTCGGTGCTGCGGCGCGCCAAGGGCGTGCCGTCGGGGCCGTCGATGGGCGTCATCGAGGACGGAGATCTGCGGCTGGACACCGTAGCCCGCAGCGCGACCCTGAACGGCTCCCCGTTGTCGTTGACCACACGGGAGTTCGACCTGCTGGTGTTCTTCATGGTCAACCCCGGCCAGGCGTTCAGCCGACCTCAGCTGCTGGAACGCGTGTGGGGTTGGGACTTCGGCGATCAGTCCACTGTGACCGTCCATGTGCGACGGTTGCGGGAGAAGATCGAGCAGGACCCGGCCAACCCCAAGCGGATCGTCACCGTCTGGGGCGTCGGCTACCGCTTCGACGGGATGAGGTGACCCGTGCTCGTCGAGCTGATGCACATCGCCCCGTACGCGATCGCCTTCACGCTGCCGATCGCTTTGCTGGGCCTGGTGCTGCTCCAGTGGCTCAGAGAGCGCTCTCTGGCCACGTCCATGACCGTGCTGGTGTTGGTGCCGCTGATCGCCACCGCCGTCGGCGTGCTGGGGGTCAGCGGCTTCATGTTCACGCCGATGCTCAACACCACCATGCTCGTCTACCTGTGGGTCGCGCTGGTCACCGTGCCGGCCGCCCTGCTGCTCGGGCGCGGCATCGCCAAGCGGACCGTGTGGGAACGCGAGGCCCGGTCCCGGGAACGCGCCGCCGAGGCGTCCCGGCGCGAACTCGTCGCGTGGATCAGCCACGACTTGCGCACCCCGCTCGCCGGCATCCGGGCCATGGCCGACGCCCTGTCCGACGGCGTCGTCTCCTCACCCGAGGACGTCGCCGGCTACGCCTCGCGCATCAGCACCGAGACGCAGCGCCTGTCCGGCATGGTCGACGACCTGTTCGAGCTCTCCAAGATCACCGCCGGCGCATTGCGGCTCACCATGTCCGCCGTGCCGCTGCGGGACGTGATCAGCGAGGCCGTCGCCGCCGAGGGCCCCGTCGCCGCGCGCAAGGGCGTGCACCTGGAGGCCAACGCCGAGGCGTGGCCCGTCGTGCTCGGCAGCGACCCCGAGCTGGCCCGGGTCATCCGCAACCTGCTCTCCAACGCCATCCGCCACACCCCCGCCGACGGCACCGTCGCCGTCCACGTCGACGCCCAGGACGACCACGCCGTCGTCCGTGTCGACGACGCCTGCGGCGGCATCCCCGACCACGAGCTCGACCGCGTCTTCGACGTCGCCTTTCGCGGCAGCTCCGCCCGCACCCCCTCCGGCGACGGCGGCGCCGGCCTCGGCCTCGCCATCGCCCGTGGCCTCGTCGAGGCCCACCGCGGCCAGATCGCCGCCCAGAACCACGGGCCCGGCTGCCGCTTCGAGGTCAAGCTCCCCATCGCCGTCTGACACCCCAGCGTGGCAAATCAGAGGCGGACGGGGTCTCGCAGCGGGGCTGTGGCGAAGTCGGCTACGCCGGCGGCGAACTCCACCCGCGCCTTGAAGCCGAGCAGCTCAGCCGCCTTCGCCGGATCGGCGACGACGTGCCGCACGTCCGCCGGCCGCGCGCCGCCCACGATCCGCGGGGCGGGACCGTCGCAGGCGGCGGCCAGCTCCGCGGCGAGCTCGCCGACAGTGTGCGGATCGCCGGAACACACGTTGACGGCCTCCAGCACGCCGTCCGGGGCGGGCTGCTCGGTGGCGAGGGCGTTGATCAGCGCCACGTCGGTGACGTGCACGAAGTCCCGCATCTGCCGGCCGTCCTCCAGCACGGTCGGCGCCTGCCCGTTGCGGAGCGCGGACCGGAACAGGGAAGCGACGCCGGCGTACGGGGTGTCGCGCGGCATCCGCGGCCCGTAGACGTTGTGGTAGCGCAGCGCCCACACGCTGCCGCCGGTCTGTCGCGCCCACGCGGCGGCGAGGTGCTCCTGCGCCAGCTTCGTGGCGGCGTAGGTGCTGCGGGGATCGAGCGGCGCGTCCTCGGGCACCTTGCGCCAACCCAGCTCGGCCCCGCAGCACGGACAGCGCGGGTCGTAGCGGCCGGCATCCACATCGGACTGTTGCCGCGGCAGCGGCCGGACGATGCCGTGCTCGGCGCAGAAGTAGCGGCCTTCGCCGTACACGACCATCGACGACGCCAACACCAGCCGCCGCAGGCCCGCGCGGTGCATGGCGGCGAGCAGCACGGCGGTGCCGTAGTCGTTGTGGGCGGCGTACTCCGGGGCGTCCGAGGGATCGACGCCGTGGCCGACGACCGCCGCCTGGTGGCACACCACGTCCACGCCGGTCAGCACGCTGTCCAGCAACTCGCCGTCCCGCACGTCGCCGAGCACGATGTCGTGCCGTTCCGTCCACGGCGGCGGCTGCGCGGTGCCGTGCGCCTTCGGCAGCAGCGCGTCGAGGAGGATCACGTCGTGCCCGCGGTCGGCCAGTTCGTCGGCGACGTGGGAGCCGATGAAACCGGCCCCGCCGGTGATGAGGACTCGCACCGTGCCGACGTTATGGGCAGACCCGCCGCCGTGGTCGTCCGTGACCCGGTACGTCACAGAACCGTCAGATCCACTCGACCGCTAGGTTGGTGCCATGGAACGCAGTGCGCAGCGTCTCGGCCGTGCCCTCGTCGTGATCGTCAACGACGCGGTGGTGCACGGCGAGCACGAGGACACCATCGGGCCGCTGGTGACCGAGCTGTTGGAGGAGGCCGGCTTCATCGTCGACGGCGTCGTCGCGGTGTCCGGCGACGTGGTGGGCATCCGCAACGCGCTCAACACCGCCGTCATCGGCGGCGTCGACCTGGTCGTCACCGTCGGCGGCACCGGTGTGTCGCCGCGCGACCAGACGCCCGACGCCACCCAGGGCGTGCTGGACCGCCCCATCCCGGGCATCGCCGAGGCGCTCCGCTCCTCCGGCCTCGCCGCCGGCGCCGTGGACGCCGGCATCTCCCGCGGCCTGGTCGGCGTCTCCGGCAGCACCCTCGTCGTCAACCTGGCCGGCTCCCGCGGCGCCGTCCGCGACGGCATGGCCACCCTGTCGGCGCTGGTGCCGCACGTCATCGAGCAACTGTCCAGCCTGGACGACTGACCTGTTTCCGGTCGAGGGCCCGCCACCCGGCGGGCCTCCGACCGTATCCATCGACGCCGCCGCGATCGACCCCGCCCGACGGAACATCGGTCCGTGGTCGGTAGTGCCGCGCGGACAATGGCTGATCGCGCTCGGTCGGTACGGGCAGCGCCTTGATCCGTCGAGCGGCCGGTCGGAGCCCGTCACCGCGGGCCCCGACCGCGTCCGCTCACTTCTTGTCGCGGTTGAACAGCTCCTCGACCTTGTCGCCGACGGCGCGCACGCCCTCGCTGAACTTGCCGCCGGTCAGCTCGTCCATCTTGGTCGCGGCGACGTCCGCGCCCTTGTTGATCGCCTCGCTGGCCTGCTCCAGGTAGGGCGCGGCCTTCTCGCGCAGCGGCTCGGCCTTCTCCGCCAGGTCGTTGGCCACCTCGGCGGCCTTGTCCCGCAGCGGAGCGGCCTTGTCGGCCAGGTCGTTGGCCATCTCCTTGGCCTTGTCGAAGAAGCTCACGTGGGGTTCCCCCGTTTCCTGCTCGCTGACAGCCTCTGTTGTCAATGATGGACGATGGTCGGGTGAGCGAGCCACGCGAACAACGCGAACCCACCCGCCGCCTCGACGACGTGTTCGGCGAGGTGCTGCCCGAGACCACCTCCGACGAGCGCGATCCGGAGCGCCGGACGGACAGCCGCGACAGTTGGTACGAGGAGAACCGACCGCCCCACCACGAGGACCGCTAGCGCTGGCCCTGCTGGGCCCGCAGCAGGTCGCGGATCTCGGTGAGCAGCTCGATGTCGGTCGGCGCGGAGGGCTTCTCCTCCTCCTGCTTCTTGAACCGGTTGGTGATGCGCTGCACCGGCACCACGACCAGGAAGTAGACCACTGCGGCGATGATGACGAAGTTGATCACCGCCGTGATAAACAGACCGTAGTCGAAGGTCACGCCGACCACGGTGAACGTGCCGCCGATCTTGCCGCCGGTGATGGCCTTCACCAGCGGGTTGATGAAGGCGTTGCCGAGCGCCGTGACCAGCGCGGTGAAGGCGGTGCCGATGACGACGGCGACGGCCAGGTCGACGATGTTGCCGCGGAACAGGAAGTCCCGGAAACCCTTCAGCATGGCGACTCCTCGGTGGGACGAACGATCAGCGCAGAGTAACGGTGACCGATTGCGCCAATGACGCGGCCGCCACCTTGGCCGCGGCCTGCCGGGGCAGCGCCACGACCACGAGCCGGCCCTTCGCCGACGCACCCTCGCTCGGTCGCACCGCCACCACAACGGCGTCGTTCGCCAGCACCGCCGGATCGCCGACCACGTCCACCCGGCTGCCCGGCCGCAGCAGGTCGGCCACGGCCGCGTCGGTCAGCCGCACCGGCACCGCGACGGCGTCCGGATTGCCCGTGGCCAGCAGCGTGTTCTCCGGGCCGACCAGCCGCACGTCGGTGATCGGCTCGCCGGCTCTCGCCGCCCCGGTCAGCACCCGCCCGACCGCCGTTCCGACGTCGCGCAGCGTCCCCGCCGGCGCACAGGCCGCCGGCAGGTCGCGTATTCGCACGTCGTCACGGGTCAGCGTGGCTCCCGCCGGCACGTCCCGCGCCGCGACCAGCGCGGGGACGGTGTTCTCGCGGCCGTGCAGCATCGTCGCCGCGGCCAGCGCGACGGCGAGCACGGCCAGCAGCGCGGCCGCGGCGCGGCGGAACAGGATGGTGCGCGCCCAGCTGGACGTGGTCAGCAGGCGGCGGAGTCGAGTCGTGCGCTTGGCGCCCATGCGATCCACGCTAGGGGGCCGTGAACAGCAAGAACACCGGTTGTCCACGACCTGTGGACAACCGGTGTTCCCTGTGGACAACTCAGCTGACGGCGGCCTTCGCCGGCGCGGATGAGCTACTCTCCGCCTTCGCCGCGGCCGGCTTCGACTCCGACTTGGTCTCGCTCTTGGTCTCGGACTTCGACTCCGAGCTGCTGGCGGCCGGCGACGACGCGGTGGAGCCGTTGCGGCTGTCGGTGCGGTAGAAGCCGCTGCCCTTGAAGACCACGCCCACGGAGCCGAACAGCTTGCGCAGCTTGCCGCCGCACTCGGGGCACTCGGACAGCGCGCTGTCGCTGAAGGACTGGACCGCGTCGAAGCGGTGTCCACATGCGGTGCACGCGTACTGGTAGGTCGGCACGGGTTCCTCCGCGGGCAGTCAGTTTTGGCACTCGGGAGCGGAGAGTGCCAAGACGATGATGCGCCACGACGGCGTGACCATGCAAACAGCAAGGGGAATCGTCACAGTCGCACAAAACCACCCGATGGGGTGAGTACCGCCGTCATCAGCACGTCATGGGGCTCCGCCGGCAGGCGGTCGACGAACTCCTCCGCGCGGACGACGGCGATGCGCGGGGCGGTCACGCCGACCAGGGACCGGTCGTAATGCCCGGCGCCGCGGCCCAGCCGCACACCCCGACGGTCCACCGCCAGCGCCGGTATCAGCACCGCGTCCGCGTTGGCCACCGCGCCCCGTCCCAACCTCAGCCCCGCCGGCTCGCGGAGGCCGAACGGACCGGGCACGAGACTGTCCGGACCGAAGTAGACGCCCCAGTCCAGCGGCTCCTTGCCGGTGACGATCGGCAGCAGCACCCGCCGGCCGGCCGCACGCAGGGCGTCCAGCAGCGCCAGCGAACCGGGCTCGGTGCCGACCGGCACGTACGCGCACACCGTCGAGGCCGGCCAGCCCACCGCCGGCACCGCCTCGGCAAGCGCTTGCGCCTCCGCCTCCCGAACCTCGCTTGACAACTCGGCCCGGGCCTTGACCAGGCGTTTCCGCCAGGAATCCTTCTCGGGGTCGCGGCCCGTCGGTGTCACGATCCCACCTCGCAGAGTGACGGATAGTCTTTTCGTCCATGAGCTCGCCAAGCGCCTTCCACACGGCCATCGTGCCCGCTGCCGGCCTGGGCACCCGCTTCCTGCCGACGACCAAGGCCGTCCCCAAGGAACTGCTGCCCGTGGTGGACACACCCGGCATCGAGCTGGTGGCTACGGAGGCCGCGCAGGCGGGCGCCACGAAGCTCGTCATCGTCACCTCGCCCGGCAAGGACGCCGTCGCCAACTACTTCCGGCCGCAGCCCGAGCTGGAGGAGACGCTGGAGGCCCGCGGCAAGACCGAGCTGCTGGCCAAGGTGCAGCGCGCCACCAGGCTGCTGTCGGTGGAGACCGCCATCCAGGACAAGCCGCTCGGCCTCGGCCACGCCATCGGCTGCGCCGAGGGCAACCTCGACGGCTCCGACGACGCCGTCGCCGTGCTGCTGCCCGACGACCTCGTGCTGCCCACCGGCGTGCTGACCAAGATGGCCGAGGTGCGGGCCAAGCTGGGCGGCACCGTGCTGTGCGCGTTCGACATCCCGCGCGAGGAGATCTCCGCCTACGGCGTGTTCGACGTCCGCGACACCGGCGACGACGACGTCAAGCAGGTCGTCGGCATGGTGGAGAAGCCCAAGGCCGAGGACGCCCCGTCCACCTTCGCCGCCGCCGGCCGCTACCTGCTCGACCGGGCGATCTTCGACGCGATCAAGCGCATCACCCCCGGCGCGGGCGGCGAGTTGCAGATCACCGACGCCATCGCGATGCTGATCAACGAAGGTCACCCCGTGCACGTCGTGGTCCATCGTGGCGGCCGGCACGACCTGGGAAACCCGGGTGGTTTCCTGCGTGCCGCGGTGGACTTCGCCCTCGACCACCCGGAGTATGGCGCTGACCTGCGCAACTGGCTGGAGGGTCGAATCGGGAAGGCTTGAGCGGACGACGATGAGGTCAGTAGACGAGCAGCTCACCCGGGTACTCGGGGCCGCGGTCCGGCCCTCGCCCGTTCGGGTGGCGATCTCCGAGGCACAGGGCCTGCTGTGTGCCGAGGAGGTCGTGGCCGAACGCGCCCTGCCCGGCTTCGACCAGGCCGCCGTGGACGGCTACGCGGTGCGCAGCGTCGACGTGCAGCCGGCCAACGACAGCCCGGTCGCGCTGCCGGTGGTCGGGGAGATCGCCGCCGGCTCCCGGCAGCCCCGCCGGCTGCAGCCGGGGCAGGCGGTCCGGGTGGCCACCGGGGCGCCGCTGCCGACCCTGGCCGACGCCGTGGTCCCGCTCGGCTACACCGACGGCCACCCGGCCAAGGTGACCGTGAACATGTCGGTGCCGTCGGCGGCGTTCGTCCGGCGCACCGGCGAGGACGTGCAGACCGGCGACGTCGCCGTGCGCAGTGGCACCACCATCGGCTCCGCCCAGGTCGGCCTGCTGGCCGCCGTGGGCCGGGACAAGGTGCTGGTGCACCCCAAGCCGCGGGTGTCGATCATCTGCGTCGGTGACGAGCTGGTCGACATCGACCGCACACCCGGCCCCGGCCAGGTCTACGACGTCAACTCGTACGCGCTGGCCGCCGCCGCCCGGGACGCCGGGGCCGAGGTGTCGCGGGTCGGCATCGTGCCCGGCGACCCGCGGCGGCTGCGCGAGGTCGTGGAGGGCCGGCTGCTGCTGTCCGAGATCGTCGTGATCGCCGGCGGGGTCGGCGGCACCGGCGGCGACGAGGTGCGGACGGCGCTGGCCGACCTCGGTGAGCTGGACACCACCCGGGTCGCCATGCACCCCGGCTCCGCGCAGGGCTTCGGCCGGCTCGGGCCGGACTCCGTGCCGACGTTCCTGCTGCCCAGCAATCCGATGAGCGCGCTGGTGGTGTTCGAGGTGTTCGTCCGGCCGCTCATCCGGACCGCCCTCGGCAAGGCCAACCCGTACCGGCGGATGGTCACCGCTCGGCTGCTGTCGCCGCTGACGTCCACCAAGGGCCGGCGCGGCTTCCTGCGCGGGCAGCTGCTGCGCGACAGCGGCACCGACGACTTCCTGCTGCAACCGCTGGGCACGTCCGGCTCGCACCTGCTGGCGTCGCTCGCGGAGGCCAACTGCCTGGCCGTGGTCGACGAGGACGTCACCGACGTCGGCGTCGGGGAGGAGATCCAGGTGTGCTTCCTCGCCCAGCGTGGGTGAGCCCGTGGAGATCGCCGAGTTCGGCGGCGGTCGGCACCCGGGCTGGCCGGTGCGCCTCGGCCCGCTGACCGTGGCCGCCGGCGTGGTCGAGCTGCGCCCGCCCCGGCTGTTCGACGCCGGCGCCTGGTCCCGTATCCGCATCCGGGAGCGCTCGCACCTGGAGAACTGGGAGCCGACCGCGCCCGGCAGCTGGGAGGAGCGCAACGGCGTGCTGGCCTGGCCCAGCCAGTGGTCGGCGTTGCGCGGCCTGGCCCGGCGCGGGCAGACCCTGCCGTTCATGATCCTGGTCGACGGCGTGCTGGCCGGCCAGGTCACCGTCGGCAATGTGCTGCGGGGATCGCTGCGCTCCGCCTGGGTCGGCTACTGGGTGGACAGCGAGGTCACCGGCGGGGGCGTGGCCACCGCCGCCACCGCGCTCGTCGTCGACCACTGCTTCCGTCACGCGGCACTCCACCGCATCGAGGCCACCGTGCGGCCCGAGAACACCCCCAGCATCCGGGTGCTCACCAAGCTCGGGTTCCGCGAGGAGGGCCTGTTCCGCCGCTATCTGGACGTGGCCGGCGGCTGGCGGGACCACATCTGCTTCGCCCTGACGGCCGAAGAGGTCACCGACGGCCTGGTAGACCGTTTGGTCGCAGCCGGACGCGCCCAGCACGGGTAATCGAGTTCACCCGATAGTGCGCTTTTCGCCACACTTGCGGAACGGTGTATCCCCGGCGCGCCTCGGAGACACGTGTGACTGTTGTGACTAACGTGGCGTCTGCGGTCAGCGCACGCCCATCGAACTGACGGGGGAGGTGACGAACGTGCCCAGCTCATTGATCATCGTCGCCCTGGTCGTGGCATGGCTCGTCGTCCTGGTCCCGATGATCGCGCGCAAGCGCCAGGAGGTGGCCAAGACCTCCGAGTCGGCGATGGCCGCCCGCGTGGTCCACGGCGGTGGTCCCGAGGATGTTGAGGAGGAGTTCGACATGATCGTCGACGAGTCCGATACAGCGATCACGGACGACGACTACCGCGGCGACCGGGACACGTCCCGGCCCTACCGGCCCGGACGCGGCGGGTACGACCCCGAAGCCGCCGCCAGCGCCGCACGGGCCAAGTACGCGTTCCGGCAGCGCATGGTGCTGCTGCTGCTCGTGCTCTCCGTGCTCAGCGCCCTGTTCGCCGGGCTCGTCATGCCCATCGTCTGGTGGGGCCACGGCGGCGTCGACGTCCTGCTCGTCGGCTACCTCGTCTACCTGCGCCGGCAGGTGCGCATCGAAGCCGACGTGCGCGAGCGCCGACAGGCCCGCATCCGCGGCCGCGTCGCCGACGAAGCCGAATTCGTCGAGACCGAGTACGACCAGACCGACTACGAGCAGGCCGACTACACCGAGCCCGCCCCCGTCGTCGAGTCCGTCGAGCCGGTCGCGCCCGAACCCGCCGAACCCGAGCTGTCCGAGTACGAGGACGCGCCCCGCTCCACCCCCGCGCGCGCTCCCTACCGGCCCCAGCCCCTCCGCAACGGCACCACCCTCGTCGACATCGACGACGAAGACCCCGCGTTCGACGACCTCGACCTGCCCCACCGCCGCGGCTACCGACGCGTCGCCGGCTGAACCAGGGGGGTGTGAAAACCACCCCGCCGGCCCTGCTATAGTTCTCCACGTACGGAAGCGACAGCGGAAGTACGACGGGGCTGTAGCACAGTTGGTAGCGCGTCTCGTTCGCATCGAGAAGGTCAGGGGTTCGATTCCCCTCAGCTCCACCTTAGAGGTCTTACTAGAACAAGTGCCTGAATGAAGGCCACGAAGTAGGACCGCGACGCCTGAAGGCGTGCAAGGACCACCCGCATCGCGGGTGGTCCTTTTGCTTGCACCCTCCGCGCCGGTTGCTCCGGCCCGCTGATCTTGGATGGCGTGGAGCTCGCCGAAGGGCTCACGAAGCTCACCGTCTGTGATCTTGTCGTCCTCGATGTAGAGGGCGTGGAAGATCGCCTGGTTGAGTAGGCGTCGCTGTTGGTCGTTGCAGCGTCGGTACAGCTGGTCGGGCTGTTCGAGGAGGGCAAGGCCGGCGTTGACGAGTTGGGCGCTGTCGGTGAGGTCGGCGTTGGCTGTGTCGAGGCGCTCCTCCAGCCGGCGGCGTTCGCGGGCGATGTCGCGTAGCTTCTCCTTGACCTTGGTCCGAGGCAGTGTGCTGTCGGCAGCGAGGTCGATCAAGTTCTCCTCCTTCGTGTCGAGTTCCTTGAGCTGTGCGGTGATCTGCTTGCGCAGCAGCCGTGCGGCCTTTTCCTGCTCGCCGAGCACGGCATCGATCTGGTCGCGCATGTCAGCGATGAACGGCTGGCTGAAGCGAATCGCGGAGTAGTGGCGCTCAACCGCGTCCTCGACGAGCGTGACGTTGACGTGGGGTGCTTGGCACAGCCCCTTCTGCCGGCCGCGGCAGAAGAAGTACAGGTACTCGGCGCCCTTCGAGTTGATGGTGCGTTGGATGATCATCCGCCGCTTGATGCCGTCGCGTTGGCAGCGTCCACAGAAGAGTGATCCCTTGAGGTAGTGGTGGTGGACGCGACGGCGTTCTTGTGCCGTCATGCGAGATTCGAGGATCTCCTGGACGGTGTCGAAGAGGTCCTCGTCGATGAGGGGCTCGTGCCGCCCCTGGATTTCTTCGCCGTCGTACTCGACGTATCCGAGGTAGTAGCGATCGCGCAGCATTTGCGAGATCTTGTTCTCGGAGACCTTCTTGGCGGGGTGTCGCCGGGTGGCCCTGGTGCGTAGGCCGCGGTCGTAGAGCTCGTCAGCCAGCTCTTCTTGCGTGTAGTCGCCGGTGGCGAAGAGCTCGAAACCCAGCTGTACAAAGTGCGCCCGGTCGGGGTCGACGATGATCGTGCGGATCACGCGGCCGTCGGAGTGGTCGATGTGGTTGAGGTAGCCGAGCTTCGCGCGGCCGAGGGTGCCGCCGTTGCGGGCCTTCTGGCCCATCTTGTAGGCGATGTCGGCACCGGACTGGCGGGATTGGTACTCGTTGAACGTGGCCAGGATGCCGTGCATCAGCTGGCCGACCGGGGTGTCGTCGATGGCTTCGGTGGCCGAGACCAGGGTGACGCCGCGCTTGCGCAGGTCTGCCATGACGATCGCGTCGTCGTAGCGGTTCCGCGCCATGCGCGAGAGCTGGTAGATGATGATGACGTCGACGTCGCCCTGGCTGCGGACCCGCGCGAGCATCTGTTGGAATGCTTCGCGTTTGGTCATCTCCGTTCCCGAGCGTCCGGGTTCGACGTACTCGTCGATGACCGTGACGCCCAGTTCGCGCGCCTTGCGAAGGCACGCTTCCCGTTGGGCCGGGATGGAGATGCCTTCCGGGTTGTAGTCGGTTCGGACCTGCCCGGTCGAGGACACGCGCAGGTAGATCACTGCGCGGGTGCCGGGGGCAAGGTCGTCCATCGGTGGCTGGATGGGGATGGTGACGTCCTGCTGCAGTTCATCGATGAGGTCGGCATAAGCGCTGGTCATGACACCTCCATAAGCTTGTCGATGTTCAGAACGGGATGTTCTGAATGCCCAGGACGGTGAGGTGTGGCTGATGATTCCTTGTCGTCGGGTGGCTTCTTGGGAGTGGCCGCCTCGTCGTCCTGGACGCCCTGCCGCTGATTGAGATCTGTGCGCGTGTTCCTTGCGTGTCGCTGTTTATGGAGCTGCTGGCGGGCCGTCCACGGGGTTGAGCTGCGAGAACGGGAGGGCGGACCGCGTGGCGGTGCGCGAGAAGATCTGGGTGGGCGTCGATGTCGGCAAGGCCGGCCACCATGCGTGCGCGGTCGACGACACCGGCAAGGTCGTATTCAGCCAGAAGGTGGTCAACGGCCAGTCCGCGATCGAGGAGCTGATCATGCGCGCCGGCCGTAAGGCTCGCGCGGTGGTCTGGGCGGTGGACATGACCTCGGGCTCTGCCGGGTTGTTGCTGGCGTTGCTGCTCGGGTCGGGTCAGCCGGTGCTGTATGTGCCGGGCCGGTTGGTCAACCGGATGGCAGGGGCGTTCCCCGGCGAGGGCAAGACCGATGCCAAGGACGCGCGCACGATCGCCGAGACCGCGCGCCTGCGTGGTGACCTGGCTCCGGTCACGCACCCGGACGAGCTCGTGGCCGAGCTGCGGATCCTGACCTCGCGGCGAGAGGACCTGATGGGTGACTGGGTGCGCGGGATCAATCGGCTGCGTGAGCTGCTCGCCTCGATTTTCCCTGCCCTGGAACGTGCTTTCGACTACTCCACCCGTTCGGCGCTGGTCTTGCTGACCGGCTGCTGCACCCCTGACGGCATCCGGGACGCGGGACGGGCAGGCTTGACCGAGCACCTGCGTTCCGGCGGCGCCTGGCCGAAGAGCATCCCGTCCATAGTGGACAAAGCCATCGCCGCGGCGGGCGAGCAAACCGTTGCCCTGCCGGGAGAAACCGCCACCGCACCGCTGACCATGAGGCTGGCTCGGCAGCTGCTTGACCTCAACCGCGAGATCAAGGACCTCGACAAGCACATCGCGGGACGCTTCGGCGAGCATCCGCACGCCGGCCCGATCACCAGCGTTGACGGGTTCGGCCCGATTCTGGGCGCACAGCTGCTCGCTGATACCGGTGGCGACTTGCGCGCGGCATTCGGCAACTCGGGCCGCATGGCCGCCTACGCCGGGCTCGCGCCGGTCCCGCACGACTCCGGACGAGTACGGGACAACCTGCACCGGCCCAAGCGCTACCACCGCGGCCTGCGCCGCGTCTTCTACCTGGCAGCCCTGTCCTCGATCAAAGTCCAGGACAGCCCATCCCGGCGCTTCTACCTGCGCAAACGAGACGAAGGCAAGCTTCACACGCAGGCTCTCATCGCTCTGGCACGCCGACTTGTCGACGTCATCTGGGCACTGCTGCGCGACGGCCGAGAATTCCATCGCTCACCACAACTCACGGCCGATGCCGCTTGACACGATCATTGAAACTCCTTCTGGGGGCGGTTTGGACGGAGGACCGGGCAACCGGCGAGTGGGTCCTGGCGGCTGGATCGCGCGCTACCGACGAGCGGCGAAGTAATGACGGGTTGCTGTGTCTCACCGGCTGCGGAACCGCGCGAGGATGCGTCGGAACGGTTGGCACTTCGGCCAGGGCCAGAGTCGAGCGCGTGGGGCGACGTACTCGTCGATGACCGACAAGCCCAGTTCCCTGGCCCTGCGCAGACATGCCTCACGCTGGGCCGTGACGCTGTGCTCGCTCTCGGCCCGGTCGGAGGCCACGCGTCTGTAGATCACGGCTCGGGCGTCGGTCGCGGGGGCATCCGACGGTCGCTGTGTAGGGACAGGACAGCGCTGCTGACCTTCGTTGACCGAGTTGGCGTAGGCGCTGGTCATGACACCTCGTTGTGGGTCGTTCGGATTGGATGGTGTTGTTCGGCGGAGTGGGCCGCGGCGGGATTGCGGCTAGCCCGCGAGCGGCGACTCGTCGCCGGATCGCTGCTCGTGCCGACGACGGTCGCGTCGATCTGCGACTGCCCCGGTCTGCTCGATCTCCGCGACGGCAGTCACCACGCGGACGAGAAAGAGGCCGTGCGCGGTCTCTGTGTCGAGGGCGGGATCAGCGGCCGAGACGACCCGCACGCCTCGGGACGTCAGCTCGCTGAGAACGAAGGCGAGGTGCTGCGTCTTGCGGGACAGGCTGTACAGATGATTGACGACGAGCACGTCGATGTCACCGGATCGGGCCGCTGCCAATATCCGTTGCAGCCCTGGACGTTTCAGCGTGCCGCCTGATGCGTAATCGCTGCCGCGGAGAGCGATGTACCAACCGGGTTGAGACGCGACGTAGGTCTGCAGGTGGTCACTTTCGCGGAGAGTGGGCCACCGCTGGTAGAGACCGACGCGTATCGAGCATCGAGCCCGCGGGTGTGTGTCGCGAGAACTGCGGGGATCGCAAGTGACAGGCGGCATTGTGCTGGACCGTCCTTTCGAGTCGATGGCGTGCGGCTTCGATCTGTTGCGTTCGTTGCGCAAGCGCGAATGCGCGGCGTCATGCCGCGTCGCGGCGGTGGTCGCGGTGGTCGACGCCCGCAGTGCCTGGCTCGGCGGGCAGCGTTTGTTCGCCGGCTTCGGCCTGCACCAAGTCAGCTGCGAGGCTGGCGACCACACGCGCGAGCTTGTGCATGTCGGGTGGATCGCGGCGGACGCCGCGCACCACCACATTGCGCACGGCTCGGCCCGCGCCAACGCGTCGTCGGGGTTGCCTGTTCGGCGCACTGATGGGGCTTTCCTGCTCCTGGTTGGCCGGAGCAGGAACGTCGGCGCAGTTGTCGTTGGGCTGGTCAGGGGTGCGAGGTTGAGCGCACATGAGCGCCCCCTTCGTGCCCATGAAGCCCGCGGTTGGCGGGGGTTCATGGGACTGCTGGTCGGCGACAGGAACCGTCGACACAGCGGGCACTCCCAGCCGCCGACACCTGCGGTCGCCGGTCCGCGCGAGGCGGGTTTCGCGGCGACGCGGGCACGCACCATGACATGCGTTGAATGAGCTGGGACCGCCGAAGCTGTCACGACCAACGGGCCTCTACTCCCCGAGTGCACGTGTGCGGGGCCGGCGCTCGTGGCCGTGCTGGACTCTTGCCGTTCGACAGGACCGTGAGCCTGGCCGAACGGGTACTGGGTCACCTCGTCAGCGCGAGATGAGCGGTCGACGCGAGTCCAGAAGATCTCTACCGGCGCTGGCCGCGGACGGCGGCGCGTCGGCATGGCGATGAACGTGACGTGCGCCGAAGCACCTCCTCTCTCCCGAACCGGGGATAGGTCTGTCATTCAACTAAGGTAGCACCTGAGTAAATCTGGTACAGCCTGAATAGCTCATTCTTTGCCTGTTGATCGTGCGTGGCTACTGAACACGCCGGACGTACGGCGGCCGGCATTCGTCGCCATCGGGGACACTGAGCGTCGGTTGGCGACGGCGCGAAGCGCCTCGGAGCGACGAACACGGGCGGCAGCGGGTGGAGATCGAGTGGCGGCTGCGGAAGGTCATGGCCTCCCGCGACGTCTGGACCGCGACCCAGCTGCGCGAACTCCTCATCCAGCGCGCTGGGTTCGAACTGTCCCTCCAGTCGGTTGACGTGCTGATCAAGAAGCAGCCGATCCAGGTGAAGGTGGCTACCTTGCAGGCGCTGTGCACGACGCTGCGGTGCACGCCCAACGAGTTGTTCGGGATCGACACGCCACGCGATGTCTCGCTCGTCGAACCGGACACCACGGAGTCCCGCGGCGAGCAGTGAGCTCGCGGCGGCGGACGCGGCGACGGCCATCACGCAGCCCTCCTCGATACCTGCGGGGACACGTTGTCCGCGGACAGTCCTGCCGACCCCAGCGTGGTTCGGATCTGCCGATACCAGCTGAGCGCGAAGCGCAGACAGTTCGACTCGGTGCGATGGCTCGGACCGCATCCGGGTACGTATCGACCGCGCATGCTCCAGGACATCGAGTCCGAACTGGAGAGAGCTTCGGCGTACCGGCTAAGGCCGGTGATCTTGATGCCGAAACCGTGCAGGTTCAACTCGCGCGTGGCGAAGGCGCGCATGATGCGCTCGACGTCGGCGCTGCTCTGCCGCCGGCACACCGTGCCGATCCCAACGAGCGGCTCGGCGCCCAGGTCGATCCCGGCCCGCTCGTAGAGGTCGGCGCAGCGTTCGTAGTCCGACAGAGTCCAACCTTGCAGCGTCGGCACCCACGGGAGTTCAGGCGCGAGTTCCCGCAGGCGGACGAGGTTGCGCACGGTCCGCCGTTGATGCTCGCGGACCGTCAAGCCGGTGCGTTTCAGGATGCGCTGTTCGCACATCCAGTCTTGCGGCGCCGCCCAGGCGAGGTTGCCGATCTCGTCGGCGTAGCGCCGGACCGCCCGGACGTAGTCCTTCTCCTCGATCTGCCAACGCCCGTGAAGCTGCAGCTCGGTGAAGCCGCCGGAGTCGAGGGCCCATTCCGTGGTGGCGCGGGGCAGGGTGCGGCGGTGGCCGAGCCGCCGGTGCGACACCAGCAGGGGAATGTCCGGCACGCGGGTCAGCCAGATGGGCTGGTGGACGCCGAGGTAGAACTTCACGCCGGCACCGCCCTCCGGCGAGCGCGGACAACACCAAGCACAGCGACCGCCAAGAGCGTGGTGGCGGTCTTCCCGACGAGTTGGCCGGTGAGGTAGGTCAGCGAGCCGAAGGCCATCGGCAGGAACAGCAGGCTGTCGACGAGCAATCCCACCGCGTTCGACACACCCACGGCGGCAAGGCGACTCCGGTCGCGCAGCGGGGTGTAGACGGCGAGGTCGACCAGTTCCGAGACGGCGAACGCCGCCGCGCTGGCAAGCGCGATGCGCGGCTCGGCGACCAGGCCGGACAACGCCGCGCCGAGGCAGATCGCGAGCAGCGTTGTCCGGGCGCCGACAGCGTCCTGCAGAAGGTCTCGGACGGTGAACGCGAGCCCGGCGAGGAGCGAGCCTGCGGGAACGTGCAGGCCCGCCACCGCCACCGCCGGCCAGAGCGTCGTTGCCCAGTTCGCTCCGGCGATCGTCGCCGCGTACGCGGCGACCAGGATCCCGGCGGCGACGCGCCGCCGGCGGGTGGTCATGCCGCACTCGGCCGGGTATCGGCCGAGTTCTCCGCATCGGGCGGACTGTCGGCGGCGCCGGGCTGGGCGCGGTGGAACGTGCGTTCGTCAACCAGTGGTTCGTGCACCTTCGGCGCCGAGGTGACCCACTGCTCGACCGGTGCCGGGCGGCCGGCAACGGTGCGGGCCCAGACCTGGCGCCCGGTGTACTTGACGTTGGTGACGATCCGCCGGACGGCCTTGGCGGTCCACCGCCCGTTGGGCACCGGAGCCGGGTACTGGCGGGGGTCGTTGTTGAGCTGTGCGGCGATGACGGCGAACGTCAGGCCGTGGTCGGCGCGCCAGATGAAGATCTGCTTGACGACCGCGGCGGTCTGCCAGTCCGGGACGAGGACCGCCCGCAGCTTGCTGTGTCCGCTGGGGTCGGTGACCCGGATGCGCAAGGCACGGTAGCCGTAGGGCGGCGGCCCGATCTGGTAGCCGGCCAGGACGAGTTCGACCATCGCGGCGCGGGCGCGACGAGTGGTCTCGGCGTGGTGCGCCGAGAGCGCAGCCCACTGGATCCGGTTGCCGTGAGCGTCGGCCAGTACGTCGTCACCGGCCTGGTCGACCGCCCCGTCTTCGGTGTCGATGACGGATGCATCCGACCTAGTTGTCCACAGATTTGTCCACAATCGGGACCACCACGGTGGACGGATCTCCGCCACCGGTGTGCCAGTGCACTGATGCCGGGCGGCGGCACGGAGGGCAGCGCGCTTGCGGCGGAACTCGGGGTGCCAGCCGCACTCGCGGCAGTACAGGCGGGTGGTCATGCCGCTCGCCTCCAGCCGGGGTAGGTGACGCCGTTGACGGCGGGCCGGATGACGTCGTCCTCAGTCGGCCACGGGATGCCGGCTGCCGTCGCGGCGGCGAGTTCGGCGTCGTGGGCGAGTTGGAAGACGAGCACCTCGTGGTGCGCCGTCAGCGCGGTCGGCGCACCGGCGGCGCGGGCTCGGGCAGCAGCGCGACGCTCGGCGAGCGAGGCTCGGGTGACCAATCGGCTGCCGCGCAGGCCGGCGGTCAGCGCGATACACCGCTCGACCGGCGCCAACCCGGCCGCGGTGGCGGCGGCGATGAGCCGACTGGTCAGGTCAACCAGCGAGCCGTCCGGGTGCCGGAACGGTCGCGCGATGACGGCGACGTGCCCGCCGGAGCGCAGCAGCGGCTCGCAGTAGAGCAGCGTCGCGGCGAGGTCAGCGAGGGTGGACTCGACCGGGTCGCGGTCCGGACCGCTCGCCTGGTTGTTGGGGTCGGCTGGCGCGGTGCGCAGGGCGGTCAGGACGAGTCCGACTCGGCCGATCAACCCGGCGGCCCGGACGGTCGCGAGGACTTTCGGGCGAGCGTCGAGGACCGAGCCGTCGCGCCAGGCGCCCGCGGTCTTGGCGGCGGTGACGTTGGCGCGAGTGAGCGTCCACCACCGGGTGCGGGCGGTCAGTCCGAGCGCGTGACGGCCGGCGCGCAGCGCCTCCACGAGGGCGGTGCCCGCGCCGCAGTCGGGGTCGAGAACGAGGTCGCCGGGACGGGAGTAGAGGGCGATCGCGTGGGCGGCGACGGCGGGCGGAATCCGCTCGGTGTCGGTCTCGGTGCCGGGCACGCAGCCGGCGTCGCGCAGTTGCGCGAGCGGGTCACGCTGGCCGGTCGGCCAGACCGACAGCGGCGGCATCAGCGGCTCCTCCCCCGGCGGTAGGGGGAGCGGCCAGGGCGACGTGGGACGGTCAGGCATCGGAGGTCTCCTCCCCGTCGGCGGTGTCGGTCAGGGCCGGCTGGCGGGTGAACACCAGGAGGTCGTCATGCACCTGGGTGTGCCGAGCGGGGGTCGCGAGCGGTGGCGTTGGGCCCTGCGGCCGGGGGTGCGGGGCGGGGGTCGCGACCGCGAGCGCGCCGTCGCGGACGGGGACACGCAGCAGTGCGATGCGATCGAGGTAGCGCAGTCCAGTGCGGTGCGCGGCGCGCACTAGCGAGCCGGCGGGGTCGGTGAGTCGATCACGGGAACGGTCACCGTGAGTGATGACGGCGAGGGTGCCGGTCGGGGTGAGCAAGCCTGCCCAGTCGGCGGGGCGGAACCAGTCGAGGGTGCGCCGGTCGGCCGCGGTGATGACGAGGTCGTAGCGGTCCGGACCGACGCCGGTTGCAGTCGGATCGGATCCGGTCCGGCGGCCTGTCGACGGTCCGGCGGGCTGGTCGGTGGTCGGACTGTCGGGGTTCGGTCGGGGTCCGGACTCGGACTCGGCTGCCGCGGCATCGGCGGGTTCGTCGACCGGGTCGGGGTGCGCGACGGCGGTCTGGGTTTGGACGCCGCGGCCGAGTCGGACCACGGTCCAGCTGGCTTCGTGCAGTCCGGCGTACGGGCCGGGCCGGGACTGGCTGCGGCTCCCGGTGGGTGACCACGACGCGGGTGGCGCGAGGTAGGGCGCGGGGTCGAGCAGAAGGACCCGTTGGCCGGGCTGGGTGTAGGTGGTGACGAGCTTGATGACTGCGGTCAGCAGCCAGTTGGCGAGCAGTCCGGTGCCTTCCTGAAGGTCGTCCTGAGCGCACGGCCAGACGGTGCTCGGCCGGACCGGACGCGGATGGCGCAGCGTGAGGCGCAGGGCTCGCAGACGCGGTGTTCGCCGCCTCTGTGGGAGCGGGATCGGGACGGTCGGCGGGTCGGTCGGGCCATGCTCCTGGGAGCCGTCTCCTGGTGAGTCGTTGCCGTGTGTCGGGGTCATCGCGGGTCTCCTCCGGCGAGGGGGTGCTGTGCGTTCTGACGCCCCTTAACTCCGTATTTCGACCCCGTTTTGGACACGCCTCGTCAAATTTCTCTGCATCACGACTGCCCGCGTTGCTCGCACCTCAAAAGGGCTCGAACAGTTCTGTCAAAGCTACGGCTTGAGAGTTACCGGTTCGGTCACTCCGGGCCCGCCCAGAACTGTCCTCTGGACCGGCCCTGAGTCAAATTTTTAAGATTTTTTCGCCGCCACCAGGTTGATCTTCACTCCTGGCTCGCACCGGCGCCCGCGCGCCTACTAGCGCACTACTAGCGAGCGACTATAACCGCAGATAATCGGCTACTAGCGTCGATCAAGGCGCTCGCTTCATGGGGCCGGTTTGTTGATCTTGATCGACCCCGTTCGTGGGGCGAAATAGTAGTTCGCTAGTAGCCTCGGCGCGGTTTGCTAGTTGGCGCCTAGTAATGCCGTGGTATTTCCGTGGTATCGGTCGTGGCTTCCTGACGTCGTTGTTGTTCACATCGACGCCGTGGGAGTCACGACATGGCAGCACAATTCGTTTTTCGTCGCCGTGGCGACGAGGCTGTCCCGAACTCGTTGGATATCGCGCGGGACACGTTTACCTGGCTGGTGACCGGGCCGCACCCGGTGTCGCTGAACGGCCGGCTCTTCCCTGGCCTGCCCGACCGACACATCCCGCTGGACGAGGTCCGCGACCGGCTGCTGGCGCGCCGGTGCCCGCAGGCGACGCGGGACGCGGTATGGGCGCATCTGGTGCTGCGCTCCCGTACTGAAGGGGCGACCTGGACGGTCGCCGCGGTCGGGGTCGCGCTGCCCGCGCTGACCTCGGTCGCGGCCACCCTGTCCGATCGGTTCGCCGGCGATCCGGCCGATGTTCACGCCGAGGTCTTGCGCGGCTTTCTGACCGCGTTGTCGACCATCGATCTGCGTCCGCCGCGGATCATGCTGCGGCTTCGGTGGGCCGCCTACCGGTCCGGATATGACGCGCTCGCCGAGGCGCTGGCGGGTCCGACTCCGGTCGCGCCGGGCTTCCGATCCACCCCGCCGCACACGCCGTGGGGACACCCGGATCTGGTCCTCGCTCGCGCGGTCGCGGACGGAGTCCTGACCCAGACCGAGGCCGCGCTGATCGGTGCGACCCGGTTGGAAGAGGTGCCCGTCGCGGACTGGGCCGCGGCGCACCAGATCGGCGAGTGGGCGGTCTACAAGACGCGCAAACGCGCCGAGCTCCGGCTCGCCGCGTACTTGCGCGACGGCGCCGCCGAGACCGATCCGACCGACCCGCTGACCGACCAGGTGGCCACTGCGGTGGCCCTGGCGCGCCCGGTCACGCCGACCCGCGACTTGCCACGTTCGTCACTGTCCGTATCCGTCGCCGAGGTTGGATCGGAGCAGAAAGTTCAGGGTCGCGTGTCCAAAACGGACGCGAAATCCGGAGTTCAGGGCTGCGGGACACACCCGCGCTCAGCCCGACCTTCGGAGGTGCCTCAATGCGCCTGATCGATCGTTTCCTCCCCGCCGTGAGCGGGCCACACAGCGCCCGTCTCGACGGCAATCCGCAGCCGTTGGCCCAGCACACGGAGGCGCGTACGCCGGACGAGCTCACCAGCGGCGGGCCGTCGAATGCTCCGATCATTTCGCCGGAGGACTGGACTCCGGTCCGTCCCCGGCGGTGGTCGCACGTAGCGCTGATCGCCGAGCTGGCGATCCTCGCGCTGCTGGCGTCGGCGTCGGCGGCGCACGCCGACACGATGGTCGTCGCCCTCGCCGGCTCGGTCACCGACGTCCTGAACAACGTCCGCAACTGGATCATGGGCATCTTGGCCGGTCTGGCCACGGTGTTCCTGTCGATCGGCGGCGTCCGCTACGTGATGGGCGGCGGCGACCCCGGCGAGATCGAGAAGGCCAAGACCGCGTTCAAGTCCGCGGGCTGGGGCTACGGCCTGGCGGCGCTCGCGCCGCTGGTCGTGGAGATCCTCAAAGGGATCGTGGGGGCCTGACCGATGGCCGTCAGCACCCCGCCCACGGTTCGCCCGCACCGCCGGTCCGGCGGCCCGGTCGCGACCGCTGCCGCCGCAGACCGAGCGACGCTCTCCCCGGTCTCCGACGGCAGCGCGGACCGGCCGCCGGCCGGTCCGCGGCGGCGCTGGCGCGCGGGCTGGATGCTGGCGCTGAGCATCGTCGTGCTCCTGGTCGGCGTCCTCGCGGTGAGCGCGTGGGCCTCGCCCGCCGCGCCGCAGCAGCCTCCGCCGCCGCTGCCGCTCCCGACCGTCGACCCGTGCACGCCGGATTCGCCGCTGCCGGTCTGCCACCTGCCCGCACCAACCACGACCAAGCCGCTTCCCACCGCGCCACTGCCGCTGCCGACTGGGCTGCCCGCGCCAACGACATGCACCTTCCCCGGCCAGATCGGCTGCACCTCGTCCTCACCGACCACGGCGCCGAGCAAGCCGTGCACCGGTGAGGACTGCATCCCGCAGCCGACCACGCCGCCACCGAACACCGGCCCGCAACAGCCGGGCGCCGGCAACGGCGACAGCGACTCGGACTGCGGCATCACCGACATCGGCGCGTGCATCACCGAGGCCATCAACTCGGCGTTCCGCAGCATCGTCGACGCCGCACTTTCCCCGATCCTGGAGTTGATCGGTCACACCGCACTGTCCACCCCGGCCATCAGCGACCTGCCGGGCATCGGTGAGCTCTGGAACAACTCCTGGGAGCTCGTCCTCGCCCTCTACGGCTTCTTCATCCTCGGCGGCGGCATCCTGCTGATGGGTCACGAGAGCGTCCAAGCGCGCTACTCCATAAAGGAGATCGGCCCGCGGATCCCGATCGCGTTCCTGGCCTCGGCCCTGTCGCTGTTCTTCGCTGACAAGTTCATCAAGCTGGCCAACGCGCTGACCTTGGGCGTGCTCGGCGACGGGGTGAACGCGCCCTCGCTGGGCAACACGCTCCAGGACGCCGTCCAGGGCATCGCGAGCGGCGGGCTGTTCATCATCCTGGTCGGACTGGTGCTGGTCGTGGTCGGCCTCGCACTGTTGGTCGTCTACGTCGTCCGGATCGTCATCACCCTGGTTCTGATCATCAGTGGACCGCTGTTCCTGATGTGCCATGCCCTACCGCACACCGACCCGCTCGCGCGTTGGTGGTGGAAGGCCCTGACCGCGACCTTGGCCATTCAGTTCGCCCAGGCGCTGGTGCTGATCACCGCGGTCCGCACGTTCCTGTCCGGCGGCGTGCACTTGTTCGGCTCGACCCTGTCCGCGCTCGGCACGCTGGTCGCCGCGATCGCCTTGTTCTTCATCCTGTTCAAGATCCCCTTCTGGCTGTTGAAGGCGGTCAAGGTCGGCTCTGGCCGTTCCTTCCTCGGTGGCTTGGCCCGTGCCTACATCGCGGCGAAGACCTTCGGCATGGTCGCCGGCAAGACCGGCGCGCTTGGCAAGGCCGGTGCCGCAGGCACCGCGAAGACCGGCGGCCGGGGCGGCGGAGGCGGAGGCGGAGGGGGCCGCGGAGGCGGCTCGGCGGATCCGCCGTGGCCCGCGCAGCCGCGCCTCGCCCCCACGCCGGAGATGGTCAACAAGCGGCTCAAGGCGGCCCATGACGCCGAGCGCGCCCGCGCGGCCCGCCGGTCGCGGCTGCCGTCGCAGGCGCCGCAGTTCCTGCAGCCCTCACCCCAAGACACCACCCACGACCCCGCCGTCACCCCGGCGAACCAGGGACCAGCCATGCCTCCTGAGTTCAGTTCCGCACCCACGCCAGCCACGCCGATCTCCCCGCCGCGGCGAGGGTCGCGGCCTGGATCGGCACCGCAGTTTCAGGCCGCCGGAGGGCCGCGTCGTCGCGGCGCCACGGCACCGCCGGCCCGCCCGATCCGCACCGCGTCGGTGCCCCCGCAGTTGCAGTTCCGGCCAGCCACGCCACCCGCGCCGCAGCCGTCGCCGCCACCCAGGCCGGCATCCGCTCCTGCCGCGCCGGTGTTCCGGCAAGCCCAGCCCGAGCCGCGCATCGGTGACGCCTACCGGCGCACCCAGTCCGTTCCGCCGCCGGTGTTCCGCGCACCGAAGCCCACTTCAGGAGGTGAAGGGAAATGAGCCAGCCGGTAAGGATTCCCGCCGACGTCGATCGCGAGGACCGCGTCATCGGTCCGCTGACCGCGCGGCAGCTGCTCATCCTCGCCGTCACCGGGATCGTGCTGTACGGGGCGTACACGCTCACCCGCGAGTTCGTGCCGCTGGTGGCGTTCCTCATCGTCGCCATCCCGATCGGGGTGACCGCCGCGTTCCTCGCGCTGGGCCAGCGCGACGGCATCACCATGGACCGGTTGGTGCTGGCGGCGCTGCGGCAGCGGATGAGCCCGCAGCACCGGGTGGCCGCGCCGGAAGGCATCCGCCCGGCCCCAGAGTGGCTGGGCAGCCAGGTCGCGAACACCAGCAGCACGGGCCGCGCCAAGCGGAAGGACAGCGCGGGCGGCACGGATGCCGCGGCATCGACGGTCTCGCCGGCCGCGCTGCGGCTGCCCGCCGAAGCGGTCACCGACACCGGTGTCATCGACCTCGGTAAGGACGGCGTCGCCGTGGTCGCGGTCTGCTCCACGATCAACTTCGGGCTGCGGACCCCGGCCGAGCAGGAGTCCCTCGTCGCCTCCTTCGGACGCTACCTACACAGCTTGACGGCACCGGTGCAGGTGCTGGTGCGGGCGGAACGGCTGGACCTGTCCGGGCAGATCGCCGAGCTCCGCGACCAGGCCGGCGGCCTGCCGCACCCGGCGCTGGAACGGGCTGCGCGCGAGCACGCCGAGTACCTCGACCAGCTCGGCCGCGCCACCGACCTGCTGCGTCGCCAGGTCCTGCTGATCCTGCGCGAACCGCTGCTGACCACGGCGCCGACTGACGGGCTCGGCGACGCCTCACCGCTGGCCGCGTTGACCGCGAAACGCCGGGCCGCCAAGCAAGCCGCCTCGGTCGACGACGCCACCCGCCGTGCCGCCGAAGCCCGGCTGGTCCGCCGGCTCGGCGAGGCGGTCGAGCTGCTGTCCCCGTCCGGGATCGTGGTCACCCCGTTGGACGCCGGACAGGCCACCGCGGTGCTCGCCGCGGCCTGCAACCCCGACAGCGTGATCCCGCCGAACTCCGGTCTCGCCGGCTCGGACGAGGTCATCACCACCGCCCCGGACGACGGCTGGGACGCAAGCGCGTTCGGCCGCGCCGCGTTCCCCACCGACGCCGAGTTCGGCGAGGCCGAGGACGCCTGGGACGACGGCTTCGACGACACCGCCGAGGACCCCGACGACTACGCCAACTCCGCGGGGAGGTACCGCTCATGAAGACCACGGCCAAGCGCCGCGGCCGGAAGGCCCAGGCCGTGCAGCCGCCGCTCGGGCGGGCCAGCGCGTTCACCCCGGACGCCATCTCCGTGCGCCCCCGCGCGCTGGAAGTCGGCGGCGAATGGGTCGCCAGCTTCGCCGTCGTCGGCTACCCGCGCGAGGTCCACCCCGGCTGGTTGCAGCCGCTGCTGACCTACCCCGGACGGGTCGACGTCTCGCTGCACATCGAGCCGATCGACCCGGTCACCGCGGCCAACCGGCTCAAGAAGCAGCTGTCGAAACTGGAGTCCGGTCGCCGGCACACGAGCGAGAAGGGACGGTTGATCGACCCGCACGTCGAAGCAGCCACCGAGGATGCCTACGACCTGTCCGCACGGGTCGCTCGTGGTGAGGGCAAGCTCTACCGGCTCGGGCTGTACCTGACCGTGCACGCCCCCACCGAGGAAGCCCTCGGCGACGAGGTCGCGGCGATCCGGTCGTTGGCGGCGTCGCTGCTGCTGGACTGCAAACCGACCACGTATCGCAGCCTGCAGGGCTGGATCACCAGCCTGCCCATGGGCCTCGATCTGGTGGGAATGAGGAGGACGTTCGACACTTCGGCGTTGTCCGCGGCGTTCCCGTTCACCTCGCCCGACCTGCCGCCGCCGGACCCGACCTCGGTCGGTGCGCCGAGCGGCGTGCTCTACGGCTTCAACGTCGGCAGCCAGGGGCTCGTGCATCACGACAGGTTCGCGCTGGACAACCACAACAGCGTGATCCTCGGCCGCTCCGGCGCGGGCAAGAGCTACTTGGTGAAGCTGGAGTTGCTGCGGTCGCTGTACCGCGGGATCGAGATCCACGTCATCGACCCCGAGGACGAGTACGCCCGGCTGGCCGCCGCGGTCGGCGGGACGTACGTGCACCTCGGCGCCGAGCAGGTCCGCCTCAACCCGATGGACCTGCCGATCCACACGCGCCCGGACGGGCGCCGCACCGCGCCCCGCGACGCGCTGATCCGCCGGTCGCTGTTCCTGCACACCGTGATCTCAGTACTACTCGGCGCGGAGTTGTCGGCGACCGAACGGGCAGCGCTGGACCGGGCGATCACCGCGACCTACCAACGCGCCGGCATCACGTCCGATCCGCGGACCTGGACCCGCCCGGCGCCGCTGCTGGCCGACCTCGCCGAGGTCCTCGCCGACACCGGTGACCACGCCGGGGTCGAGCTCGCGGCGCGGCTGCACCCGTACGTCACCGGCGCGTTCTCCGGCCTGTTCTCCGGCCCGACCTCGACCCGCCCGGAAGGGCACCTGGTCGTGTTCTCGCTGCGCGACCTGCCCGACGAGCTCAAGCCGATCGGCACCCTGCTGACGCTCGACGCGGTCTGGCGGCAGGTCTCCAACCCGGCCATCCGCAAACCCCGACTGGTCGTGGTCGACGAAGCCTGGTTGTTGATGAAGGAACCCGCCGGGGCCGAGTTCTTGTTCCGGATGGCCAAGGCAAGCCGCAAGCAGTGGGCCGGCCTCACGGTCGCCACCCAGGACACCGCGGACGTACTGGGTTCGGACCTGGGCAAAGCCGTCGTCGCGAACGCGGCAACACAGATCCTGCTACGGCAAGCCTCCCAGGCGATCGACGAGATCACCCGCACCTTCGACCTGTCCATGGGTGAACGCCAGTTCCTGCTCTCAGCCGACCGCGGCCAAGGGCTCCTGTCGACCGGCACGCAGCGGGTGGCGTTCCAGTCCATCGCCTCGCCGGTCGAGCACGAGTTGGTCACGTCGAACCCCGCGGAAATCGCCGGATATTCCGACGCCGCGTCGGGAATCGAGAACTCCTTCGTCGAACTCGGCTCAGGAGACGCCGCGGGGATCGCGGACTCGTTCGGAGACGGCGACGCGTCGCACATCGAACTCGACGCCGCCTGACCGCCCTCATCGCAAGCGCTAATCCGTTTACACCGAATCACACTCAGGGGATACCCATGTCTACATCATTGCCCATTTCCGCCACAGTCCGGCGACCCGCTCGGCTCCTGACGCAAAACAGCGAGATGCGCCAGATCGGCGTATGGAACTGGTCGCTGCCCGCCTGGGCCGGGCGACTGCCCGATGGTCGTACCTACAACACCTGTCCCAGCGCCGGAATCTGCGCCCAAGCGTGCTACGCGCGGCATGGCACCTACACCTGGCCGGTCGTCCGGGCCAAGCATCAGGCGAACCTCACCTATGTCCTCGACGACCTGGCAGGCTGGCAGGCCGCGATGGTCGCCGAACTCAGCGCGACCAAGTTCCGCGGCGCGTGGATCAGAATTCATGACAGCGGCGATTTCTTTTCCGACTCCTATCTTCAGGCATGGCTGGATATCTGCCGTGCACGCCCCGATACGAATTTCTATGCCTACACCAAAGAGGTGTCTCGCTTCCGGGCACTTGTCGAGCCTGACCCGCCGCCGAATTTTCTGTGGGTCTACTCCTACGGCGGGACACAGGATGCCGCGCTGAATCCTGCCGTCGATCGGGTCGCGGATGTGTTTCCCGACGAGTCCGCGATCGCCGAGGCGGGCTGGGCCTCGCAGGAAGCCAGCGACCTGCTCGCGGTCCTGGGCCCGCGGCTGGTCGGGGTGCCGGCCAACCGCATTCCCGCCTACCTCAAGCGGTTGGCCGGGCGCCGGTTCTCCGAGTGGCAAGCCGAGGTCGACGCCGAACGCGCCGCCCGCCGAGGCCGCCAGCACCTGCGGCTCGTCGTCGACAACACCCGCTCCGACCACCGCCATCCGCCCACAGCCGAGCCCAGCTCGATGCCGGGCGACCAGCCACGGGCGGCCTGACCGCCGCTCGCGCCCGTCCCGTCGACCGCTTTGCGTGGGGAGGTCCCCGATGTCCTGGCCAATCACCACCACACCCCTGTCCACCCTGGTCCCTCCACGGGTCGAGCAGGCCGCGGAGGTCCTCGCCTCACCGGTCGGCGACTACCTGCGTGACCCGCTCGGCGCATTCCAGAACGTGCTGGCGCACCTGCGCGACCTCGCCCTGACCTGGGGCCCGGTCGTCGGGCCGGTGCTCGCGGTCGCCGTCGCCGCAGCGGTCATCGCGCGGCGGCGGTGGCGCCGCCGCTACCACCAGCGCCTGATGACCGACGCCCGCCTCGTCACCGTGCTCGCGCCGCCCACAGTCGACCCCACGGGCGCGATCACCGTGTGGTCCAACCTCGTCGGCCTCCTGCGACCAGGATGGCTGCGCCGCTTCGGCGGACAACCGCACCTGGCCTTCGAGCTGACTTTCACCGACGACGGCGTGCAGATCCGCCTGTGGGTACCCGGCCTGGTGCCGCCCGGCATGGTCGAACGCGCCATCGAGGCCGCCTGGCCCGGCGCTCACACCCGCACCACCCCCGCCAAGCCCCCGATCCCGACCACGGCGGCAGCAGGCCGACGCGTCGAAGCCGTCGGCGGCGAGCTGCGGTTGGCCCGCTCGGAAGCCCTGCCGATCCGCACCGAGCACCCGGCTGACCCCATCCGGGCGATGCTCGGCGCACCGGTCGGGCTCGGCCCGCACGAGCGGGCCTGCGTGCAGATCCTCGCCCGCCCCGTCGCCGGCCACCGGGTGACCAAGGCGCGCCGCGCGGCCCGGCGAGTGCACGCGGGCGGCTCGGTCCACCTGGTCGGGCGGCTGCTCGACGCCATCACGCCGGGCAAGACCCCGAAGCCGTCGACCAGCACGCGGACACCGCAGCTGGATCGGCAGACCAGCCTGGAGTACGCAGCCCAGGACCGCGCGGTCGTGGAGAAGCTGCGGGCGAACCAGTTCGAGACCCGCATCCGCTACGCGGTGGCCACCACGGTGCCCGAGGACGCCACCTCGGGCGAGGTTCAGGCGGTGCGGGAGGTGCTGCGGGGCCGCGGGCACGCGATCGCCTCGGCGTTCGCCGCCTACTCCGAGCACAACTACTACCGCCGGGTTCGGCTGCGCCGCGAGCCGGTCGCCGTGCTGGCCGAACGCCGACTCGGCAAGGGCGACCTGCTCTCGATCCCCGAGTTGGCCGCGATCGCGCATCTGCCGATCGACGAGTCGACTCCTGGCCTGCAGCGGGCCGGCGCGAAGGCCGTGCCGCCTCCGCCGGGCATCGCCACCATCGGCGAGCAGATCAAGCCCCTGGGGCTGTCGGACTCCGGGCACTCCCGCCCGGTCGGCCTGCACGTCGCCGACGCCCGACACCACCTGCACATCCTCGGCGCCACCGGCTCCGGCAAGTCCGAGCTGATGGCCCGGATGATCCTGGCCGACGCCGAGGCCGGCCGCGGTGTCGTCGTGGTCGACCCCAAGGGCGACCTGGTCAGCGACATCCTCATGCGCCTGCCCGAGGAACTCGGCGAGAAGGTCGTGCTGTTCGACGCCGACTCCCGAGCCCGCCCACCGGTACTGAACCCCTTGGCGGGTGCGGACAAGGCCCGCGCAGTCGACAACCTGGTGTCGATCTTCTCCCGGATCTACGCCTCTTCCTGGGGGCCGCGCACCGACGACATCCTCCGCGCCGGGCTGCTCACGCTGACCGCGATGCCCGGCACGCCGACCCTGGTCGACCTGCCCAAGCTGCTCACCGTGCCGGCGTTCCGGCAACGAGCCTGCGACCAGATCGACGACGAGGTCCTCAAGGGCTTCTGGTCCTGGTACGACGACCTGTCCGAAGCCAGCCGGGCGCAAGTGATCGCGCCGCTGATGAACAAGGTCCGCGGTTTTCTCTTGCGTCCCTTCGTCCGCGCTGCCATCGCCGGCGGTCAGTCCACGGTGGACATGGACGAAGTGCTCAACACCGGCGGCATCTGCCTGGTGCGCATCGCTCGTGACGCACTGGGAATGGAAACCGCGCGGCTGGTCGGCTCGATCGTCGTGGCGCGCACCTGGCAGGCCGCGACTCGCCGCGCTCGCGTCCCGCAGCGTCAACGCCGCGACTGCGGGCTGTACATCGACGAGTGCCACAACTTCTTGAACTTGGCCTATCCGTTGGAGGACATGCTCGCCGAGGCCCGTGGTTACCGGCTCTCTATGGCGTTGGCGCACCAGTACCTCGGGCAGCTACCGAAGGAGCTCGAAGAGGGCATCAGCACCAACGCCCGCAGCAAGATCTTCTTTAACGCCTCGCCCGAGGACGCGAAGAAGCTGGCCCGGCACACCATGCCGCGGCTGAGTGATCACGACCTGTCCAACCTCGGCGTCTACCACGTCGCAGCCCGGCTCGTCCTGGGCGGTGAGGAAGCACCGCCGTTCACCGCGGTCACCGAGAAACTTCCGCCCGCGATTCCCGGACGCGCTAAGGCAATCCGCAAGGCCGCCAGAGTCAACACCTGTCCGCCCGCCACCGACTCCAACGCGGTCGCGGGTCACACAACGCAGACCACTGTGGACCCGCGCCGCGCGGCCTAGCGAGACCAATTGTCTTTTCGCGCAACGCATGCGGACTCATCAATCGTAGGGACGACACGTCTCGGTGGGACCGCATGCGTTGCCCTTGCCATTTGCCACTGCTGCCCGTCTCCGGGAGGTGCGTACCCATGATTTCGAACCCCACCCCTCAGCGAGCGTTGCGCGGCCACATGCCGCAGCGCCCCACCCCACGAGCCGCCACCACCGGAGAGCACCACGCCCAGCTCGCTGGCCGGCTCACGCTCCGGGACCGGTGGCTGGCCCGAATGCTGCACGAGCACAAGGTTTTCACCACTCAGCAGATCGTCGAACTGTGCTACCCGAGCATGCGCGCGGCCAACCACCGGCTGCTCGACCTGTTCAAGTGGCGTGTCATCGACCGGTTCCAGCCATTCGTCAGCTCCGGCACCGCGCCAATGCACTACGTGCTTGACATCGCCGGAGCGGTCGCCCTGGCCTACGAGGACGGTCTCGACCCGAAGAAGATCGGCTACCGGCACGAAGACGCCATCGGGATCGCGCACTCCCTGCGCCTGGCCCACACCGTCGGGGTCAACGGCTTCTTCACCACCCTGATCGCGCTCAGCCGGCGACCCGGCGCCCGCGGGCGGCTGACCGCGTGGTGGTCCGAGCTGCGCTGCGGCCGGTTGTTCGGCGACATGGTCCGACCCGACGCCTACGGCCGGTGGCGCGAGGACGGACAGCAGATCGAGTTCTTCCTTGAATTCGACTTCGGCACCGAAGATCTCGCCACGCTCGGCCGCAAGCTCTACGGCTACGAGAAACTCGCCACCGCAACGGGAATCACCACCCCGGTCTTGGTGTGGCTGCCCACCAACCGCCGCGAAACTACGGCACGACGGGCGCTCAGTGACGCACTGTCCCAGCTCGACCGCCCGGCACTCGTGCCGGTCGCTACCAGCGCAGCGGACGTCGCGGGCATGGCCGGCGAGAACAACCCCGCCGTCGCACGATGGCTGCCGGTCTCCGGCCCGCCACCACATCGCCCCGGCCGGCTCCGCCTCGTCGAGCTCGCCCAGCTCTGGCCACAGACCGACCCACCCAGCACGGCGCCGTCCTCGACCGCGGTCCCCGCCCAGCAGGCACCTGCGGAGCTCACCGCGCCGGATCCGTTTCCTCCAGCCGCACCAACCAGCCGCTTCCGGAGGTGACCCGTGAAGATCGCCGCCGCCGCCGTCGCGGCTGTCATCGCCATCCTGATGCTCATCGGCGGCATCGGCCAAGCCGTCGTCAATGCCCTCTTCGGCAGCAGCAGCACCCAACCCAGCCAGGAAGCACTCGCCGACATCCCCGCTGACTACCTCGCCCTCTATCGGCAAGCCACCAGCGCGTGCCCTGGCCTGGACTGGTCGATCCTCGCCGCCATCGGCAAGATCGAAACCAACCACGGGCGTTCAGCGTTGCCGGGCGTCTCCAGCGGAGAAAACTATGCTGGCGCAGGCGGACCTATGCAGTTTCTGCAGTCCACATTCGACGGTGTTGTCGCCCGGCATCCGCTGCCGGCAGGTGGTGCCACACCGCCGTCGCGGTACAACCCGCATGACGCGATCTACGCCGCGGCGTACTACCTCTGCGACTCGGGCGCGCCCAAGGACCTTCGCAAGGCGATCTTCGCCTACAACCACGCCGACTGGTACGTCGACGAAGTTCTCGCGCAGGCGAAGAAGTACGGCGACGCGATGGTCGGAACCGGCGACTGCAAGAACATCCAGGCACCGACACCCGCGGCCATCAGGGCGATCAACTTCGCTTGCGGCCAACTCGGACTGCCCTACCAGTGGGGCGGCAATGGACCAGCCCAGGGCGACAAGGGCTTCGACTGCTCCGGCTTGACCATGGCGGCCTACAACGCAGCCGGCATCTCGCTGCCGAGAACGGCCCAGACCCAATACAACGCCGGCCCGCTGGTGCCCGCTGGGCAGCCGCTACTGCCGGGAGATCTCGTCTTTTACGGCACACCAGGCAACGTCCACCATGTCGGTCTGTACATTGGTGCCGGCAAGATGGTGCACGCACCAGATTTCGGACAGCCTATTCAGGTCAGCGACTACCGCTGGAACGGTGACGACTACCTAGCGGCGTCACGCCCGGCTGTCGATTCACGGATGTAAGGTGCACATTCGGATCCTACGCCTTAATTGGCGGAAGAAGAATCAGTGTCCAATTTATCGGCAGTCTGTGCGAGATTTATCGCTCTGTCTCTGAACTTGTAGCAGGTCATGAACCCGAGGATGGCGGCGGTCAAGGTCATCATGACCGCCGCAACCCGGAGAAGCGATGAATTGCCCGCTCCAGCACCGGCGAGACTTGCGGCAATAATCGCGCCAGTGAGGGCGCTAGCTTGAAGAGCGGCATGTATGCGCCGGCTCCGCCGTGCTGCCGTCCGATAAAAGCGACTTTCGCCGGCTATGCGTCTGACATAGTCCGGCGTGTCATGTCCTAGCTTTCGATCAAGAACCAATCGCAGTTGTGCCGCCGCAATCTGTTCCTGGGTTGTCGTTTCGACGGGACCGCTTGCCATCTCGTCCAGCACGCGCCCAGGGAACGCATCCAGAATGAGGTACTCGTCGCGCTGAGCAAGCTCCGATTGGGCAAGCTGCGTCAGCATTCGTAGTCCGGTTGCCCGCTTGGCGGGTGACTCGTCAAGAGCGAGCTCAGCAGCCCAGGTGAAGCGGCGCCACCACTCCTCGCGGCGGGCGGCTTTCTCTCGTTGTACCGTGGCTCGGTCGCCGCCACGTACGGACAGGCGCACGCCCAAAAACGCCCCGGCCGCGGCAACCAATGCCGTCATCAAGCTGACTGCCGCTTGGAGCCACGGATTCAGCGTTGCTCACTCCCCGCCTCGATCGGCCGTTACTGTCGTAGTGGTTCCTAGGATTCGTCGCTGTCGTCGCCTTCGAGCAATTTGTACACGTTGCTGCGCTGCATGCCGACTTCCTTCGAGATCCGCAGGCGGGGCACCCCCGCAGCGTCCGCCGCGAGCACAGCCTTGCGGCGCTTCGCACGTGCCTCTCTCTGCTTTGCAAGCAGCCCGTTGATCTTCTCCTCAAGTTCGGCCTGCTGAGTGCGGGCGGCGTCCAGTTCCTTCTTGATCCCCTCGACTTCGGCCCGGCTGGCCCGAAGCTGAAGGACTTCCTCGGGGTCGCTCATCAGGAAGCCTCTCTCGCGTGGCGTCGTTGTGTACGCGACGACACGACGTCGTCAGGGTATGTCTATCACACATGTCTATCACTCTCCTTGGAAGGACATAGCGAGGGTGACGCTGGGTGAGGTGGCGTCACCCTCGCCGATGCTCGCGATTGGCCTGCAAGTCAGGGAAGCGATCGACTAACCACCGGTGCGCTCCTGGTGGTCCCCGAGCCAGCAGTGACGGCCAACCTCGGCGAGTTCGGCCTGTCGCTGCCGCCAGTCGGGCATCCAGAAGTACATCCGCCGTTGCCAAGCGCGGCCGTGGGGTTGTCCGCCGGGCCGGGTGGCGTGAGCCTGTTCGTGCGCGAACACGTACTCGATGAGCCGTGTCGGCAGGCCGAACACGGCCCAGTGCAACGTCGTCGCGTGCTTCGGCGGTCCCTCGTAGATGCCCCAGCGGCGCCGGCCGAGGTCGCGAACTGCGTAGGTCAGACCGGTGATGTGGCCATCCAGTTCGTACTGGCGTCCCTCGCGGTGCAACCAGGCGAGGCCGACCTGCTGGTACAGCCCGATCACCGCCCGGCGGACCAGCTCTGGCCGCTGTCTCCGCACGGAGAGGATGCCGTCAGACGTGATCAGAGGCAGCTGTGCGGTGCCCGCGGGCGGGGCATCGACGAGATGGAGCCGGTAGCGCTGGCCGAGCAGGTTGAACTCCTCGCCGTCGACGAACTGCTTGACCGCGTGATCTGGGGCCAACCGGGTGGCGCTCTCGACCTTCTCGGTGATCCATCGACGATGGCTGCCGACGAACCGCGCAACCTGCTCGGGGGCGGCCGTCGGTGGGATCAGCACGGCGACACCGCCTCCCGGATTGACCTGGATGCCGGTCTTGCGCCGTCGTGGGCGGATGGCCACCTCGACCTGCCACTCGTGCGGCAGGTCGAGGGCGGCCAGGGCGGCCCGGAAGGCGTCAGGGCCGGTCATCGCACTCCCTCCTGGTAGTTGATGTGCTCGACCGAGCTGGCCACCGTGGCGGCGCCGGTGCGGAGCAACTCGTTTACGCCCTTCGACGTCACGGAGTGGATCGGGCCCGGCACGCCGTAGACCCGGCGGCCGAGTTCTCCAGCGGCACGGGCGACGGCGAGGGCGCCGCTGCGCTGTCCTGCCTCGACGATGACGGTCGCCGCGGCGAGAGCAGCCAGCAGCCGGCACCGCGCGTGGAACCGGATGCGGGCGGGTGGTGTGCCGATTGGGTATTCGCTGACCAGCAATCCGCCCTTCTCGATGATGGTCTGGTAGAGCCGTGCGTGCTGGTGCGGATGGGTGAGGTCGACGCCGTTGGCGAGTACGACGATCGTCCGGCCGTCAGCAGCCAGTGCGCTGCGGTGCGCTTCCTCGTCCACGCCGAGGCCGCCGCCGCTGACGACGGTCACCCCGACGCGGGCGAGTTCGTAGCCGAGGTCCGCGGCGATCGTGTTTCCGTACGCCGAGGAGGCACGTGCGCCGGTGACCGTGACGGCGAGGCTGGTGAGCTCGGCCAACGAGCCGCTACCGCGCACCCACAGCGCGAGCGGGACGCCGAGGCTGGCCAGGCCGGTCAGCCGCCCGAGCGGCCAGTCGCCGTCTTCGGGCGTGAGCAAGCGCGCCGTGCCGTCGTCGAGGGCCCGCAGGTCGTCGTCGATCCGGGCTTCGGGCCGGGTGACTTCGCCGAGGACGGCGCCGGGGGCGGTGCCGTGCCGGATGCGCGCGAGGGCGTCGACCGGCCCGTGGACGGCGACGTACTGGTGGATGGCGGGTGCTGGTGGTTCGGCTGCGCGCAGCAGGAACAGCCTGGCGTGCAGTTCATCGAGTGAAGGCATGGTCACACTCCTGGATCGGTCGGTTTGGTTGGTCGATGGGGTTCCGAGCCTTGGCCGGTGCTGGTCCGGTTAGGGCTCGGTGCGGTCGTGCAGTGGGATGGGCAGGCGGTGGCCGATCAGCTCGCGCCAGCGGGAATCGCCGGTGTGGATGTGAGCACCGGAGGCCATGAACCACGTGCCGGGCGGGGCATCGGCCGGGCGCGCGACGTAGCGGCCGTACTGGAACAGCAGGTAGACGCCCGGCGCGTCGTCCGACGGTTCGGAGATCCGGGCGAAGGCGGGCAGTGTCCGGTCTTCCCCGACGCCGAGGATGGTCACGTAGCGGACGTGGGAGGACAGGCCGTTGTTCGGGCAGTGGATCGGGCCGGTCAGGATCTCCGCGCGCAGTCCCTTCCGGACGACCGGGACGTCGATGACGCCGTCCCCGAGTTCGGGGATCTGGTCGAGTTCCGTGATGCCCCAGGGTGTCTCGGTGTAGGCATCCAGGAGCCGGTAGGCCGGGAGGTAGTTGGCACCATGGCGCACAGTGGCTTTGGCCTCGGCGGGCAGCCGGGTCAGCACCGTCTCGCGCAGGCGCTGTATCCAGGCGTGCGCCTCGCTGGCGTGCCAGCCGATCGTTCCGCTGGTCTGGTACTCGTAGCACTCCAGCAGGCACAGCACCGCGATCGGATGCAGCGCGCGGTCGGTCACCGTCGCGGCGTAGTCCGGCGGCTCGCCCCGCTCGTGCTCGACGTCGCGGTGAGGTTGGTGCTGCTGGAGCAGCATCTGGCCGACCGGGGTGAGGTTGTCGAAGACGCCGATCAGGCCGAATTGCAGTCCGGCGTTGACGAGTCCGTCGATGTGCGCAGGGTGCAGGTCGAACCGAGACATGGCTATATCCCTTCAAAGAGAACAGAAATTTCGGTGAGGGGTTCAGGCCGCGTTGCTGCGGCACTGGCCCTCGATGAGCGCCTGCTGCACAACGGCGACGGCGGTGTCAACGCGGCGTTCCAGCCAGGCCAGCGGCTCGTCGGTGTGGTCGGTCCAGGCGTCGGCGAAGCTGTCGAGCTCCTTGTCCTGCGCCTGGGCGGGCGCGACCGTGTAGAACTCCTCCTGGGTCGGATAGGTCCCGTCGCCGCGCCTGCGGAGCCACAGCCGGGGGTGGGTATCTCGATCGCCATCGCGGGTCGGTGCTCCGGCGATCTCCTCGTTCTTCGTCAGCGAGATGTCGACGAGCCGGCTGACTTCGGTCAGCGCGGTGTTGACGGTGCGGTGTCCACCGAGCAGCACGCTGTCCACGGATCGGGCCGCGTTGGCCGGCGCGTAGTAGAGCCGGCGGACGCGATAGATGGCCCACGGCATCGTCTTCATGCGGTTGACGGCGAGGGCGATGGGCTCGGTCACCTGGTCACGGCGCAGTCGGGTGATCAGTGACTTGCCGGGCCCGAACAGGCCGGATCGAGGGTTGAGCGCCAGACAGACGTACTCGTCGATGATGTGCTGTGCCGCTTCGGTTGGGAGCGCCGCGAACCGTGCGAGTTGCTCGGGCCACCCGGATTTGTTGCCAGCGTAGGGACAGTGTCGGCAGCAACTTTTCGGCCATGCCACGCCGAGCTTGCGGTACAGGTAGTCGAGGCAGTCCTGTCGGCTCCATCCCCAGTCGTAGATCGGGTACGTGGGGATGCGTTGTCCGCCCATGGAATACGCGGAGTCGCGCGTGATCCTGGTTCCCTCGTGGACGTTGAACCCGATCGCATGGATGTAGGGCCTGTCGCCGAACTCGTTGGCCCGCCACGCATCCTGCGGTGCGCCCTTCGCCTTTTGGCTGCACTTGCGGACTCCGCCGAGCTGCGGCATGGTGCCGGTGACGCGGTTCTCGCGGGAGAGCTTGTATACGCCGTCGAGGTGCAGCCGGTACGGTTGCCTGGTGTCCTGAAGTACGGCGATTCCATCCTTTTTGGTCGGACCCTTGCGGGCGACTTCGACAAGGCGGATGTTGTGCTTGCGGAGCAAGGGAAGAATGTAGTGCTGGACCAGTCTTCCGGTCGTGCTCCACTCGTCTCCGGTTTGGGCGATGACGACGACCAGGTTGGAGAAGTCCGACGCGATCGTGTCAGGTCGAGCGGGCGGGTCGGTGAGCATGCGGAGGATCCCGGCTGTTGATTCCGCGCCCATCCCGTACGACCAGACGTAGGGCATCAGGTCGAGGGGTTCGGCGGTTGTTGTTGTCCTCCTTTGCATGTAGTCCTCCGTGATGATGTCGTTACGGGACAGTCGGCGTGGGTCGGTTGCGGTGGTTAGAAGATGCTGGGCAGACGCCAGGTGATAGGCCGGATCCGCAGGGGTCGCGTACCGGCGTAGGAGGCGGCAAGGTTGCCGTGGTCAGTGATGACTCGATAGCCGGCGAGCCACACGGCGAACCACGGTTCGGCAGCAGCGCCTTGGCGGGCCGCCGCGTCGGGCGCTGACAGCATGTTCGTGTCCAGCCGCGGCAGGGACGAGCGATAGTGCTCCAGTCGTCCGCCGATCATCGGGCAGGACTCGCTGGTGTACGCGGCGCACCACGGGTGTAGCGCTGGCTCGCTCGTGCACTGCCGTGGTAGGTCGGACAGTCGCATCATCAGCACGGCGCGGTGCTCCAGTGGCAGGCCACATACTCCGCACCACCGGTTGAGCAAGGCGCGGCCCATTCGTTCGCGGTCGACCGAGCCGAACAGGTATCGACCGTCGGTCGTGCGGGGCGTGATCCAGGGCACGACGAGACCGCCCACGGTCGGGAGGTGCTGTAGCGACAACGGGATCGGGGGCACGGTGACGTCGTTCATGATCCTTTCTCCTGTCTCCATGGGGTTATGGCGTCGCGCACGCACGCGAAAGCCCGTGCGCGACGCTGAAGGTGGGTGAATGACGGCCAGGCGACTAGCCCGCGTCGGACTCGACTGCCGGCCTGTCAGGCTGCGCGTGACGTCGTGTCACGTGCGCGCTTGTTGGTGTGGCTGCCGATGCGGAGTTCGAGCCGCACGGTCTGGTTGTGGCAGCGGTACAAGGCGCGCGGGTCGAGCCAGTCGGTGTCCCGGCCGTCGTCCGGCACGAGGCCGACGGCGGTGCGTACGCCGAGATCATCATCAGCGTCGGTGAACAACGTACCGGCGCCGAGCGTGATCTCCTCACCGACCGAGGGCGTGACGGGTGCGAGGGACCGCGCGATGTCGCCACAGTGGCCGGAGCGGCGGGTCTCGACCACGATCGCGACGAGTCGTCCCGGCTGTCCGACGGGTGCGTTGTCGAACGAGACGTAGTCCTCGGCGTCCGGGCCGGTGAGCAGGAACACGGTGCCGTAACGGTCGGACTGGCGCTCGAACCTCGGCCACCACAGTCGGCCCTCGCCGAGGTCGATCGTGGCTGCCTCCTCGGTGCGTTCCGCGGTTGTGGCTTGCGCGGCGGCGGTGATGATGTCGGCCATGGACAGGTCGTTGCGGAACCGGTGCCCGATCTCGGCTTCCAGCTCGGCGTACTCAGCAGCCAGTTCCGGGCGTAGTTGCGCGGCGCGAACGAGATCCGCGCGGCTGGCAAGTACGCAGAGGGAGCACGACAGCCGGGTCATGCCCTGGTCGTAGGCTGGGTGGTACGGCACGCCGGACGCATGGATGCGTTGCCATACCTGGGTTTCGGTCCAGTCGTGGATCGGAAGCCAGGTGTCGACGGTGCGTCGGCCGCTGCTGGCGGCCTCGTCACGGCTCAGACGAGCCTTCTTCAGCCGTGCCCGCGATTCCTCAGCGCGCAGGCCCATGCAGTTCAGCACGCGGGCCGGACGGCCCAGATCACCGAGCTCGGCGACCAGTTGCGTGATGAGTTTCCTTGCAGGACCTCGCTTCTGGTCCGAAGTGCAGTAGCGAGCCGAGGCCGAAGGCCAACGCCCGCGGCGGCGAACCTGGTCGAGGAGCAGCCCTTGCTCGCGGTGGCGTTGTTCGTAGCGCACCCCGTAGTGCTCAGCCTGGGCGCGGGCGAGTTCACTGGTACCGGGCCACTCGACGTGGCCGAGCGCGCAGTGCAGGACCGTGATGCGATCGAGAACTCCCGCGGACTCGGCGAGAACGCAGACCTCGTCGAGCATTGCTTGTGAGTCCTTACCGCCGCTGCTGTTGACGAGGATGACGTCATAGGCGGCGAGGTCCGGCATTTCGATGGTTGACGCGTGCATGAGTCACCCCTTCATCAACGTGACGCGATTCGGTGTTCTGAGTGGACGAACAGTGGCGCTGTCCGGTAATGCGCGAAAGGCGCGAGCACGGGCCACCTTCGCGCGATCGGTTTGTCAGCCCTCGAACGTGACGTCGCCCTGGACGCAGACGCGCAATGGAACGGTGCTGTCCTTGTCGTTGCGCAGCAGCCACGACTCGGTGTCGTCGAGATCGATCGAAACTCGGACCTGCCGGCTGGCCGGGTCGACGTAGAGCGCGACGTGGACTCCGGCGACGGTGATCGTCGGCCGTTCGTCCTCGTTCGTCATCGGCTCGAAGGTGGCTGCACGGTTGGTTGTATCGGCGACGACAGACAGATCGGTGTTGGCGGTGCTGTTCATGATGATCTCCTCGGAAGGCGGCCGGCCCTCATCGCCGGCCCGCGCGGACGCGGGCCGGTGTGGCGTGGATGCGGGTAGGTGGTCCGACCGCGTGGCCGGTGAACTGCGGTGCCTGGTGCTAGCGGGCGGCGTCTGGGCCGCGCTGCGCCGTGGTGATGTCGCGGTGGTCCGTGCTGCGGTAGTTGGTGTCGCGGTCGCTCGTGGGCGTCCAGCCCAGTGCGGCCAGTAGCGGCCGGATACCGGCCCACCAGCCACCAGGAAACCGCCGGAAAAGCCATTCCTCGGCGGTGTAACGGTCTAGGTCGGCGTTGGGCCGCGGGATCACGATCGAGGTGGGACTCAAGCTGAACAGGTCGATCGTGATCACGAGAGCGCGGAAGGTGCCGCCAGATGCGGGACCGATCATGCTGGCGCTGGGTGCTGCGTTGATCAGCGTGGCGTGGTACCGGGTGGCGTCACCGGGGGCCCACCACGCCCATCGCGGGCGTTCCGTGGGGACGTCGATCTCGGCGATGAGTTGCCGGGCATCGTGAATGTCGTTGGTAGTCATGGCGGTTCGGGCTCCTTCGGATGTGTATCAGCCCATGCAGCGCGATGCCGTCCCCGTGGTGAGTTGGTGCTGGGGAGGGCATCGCGCTGAGGTGCGTAGCTGGTTGCCGGAGTGGTCAGGAGTGGCGGTGTCGCCGGATGGCATGCTCGACAGCGGTGGTGATCGTGTCGCCGTTGGTCTGCGCGCTCGCCTGCTGGTAGAGCGGCCAGGACCAGACGCAGTCGCGGCCGTCGCAGTAGATGCGGACGTGCCCGTCGTCGTTTTCCTGGAGTACCAGGGGAAGGCGGTGCCGCTCGGGCTCCGGCCGCCGGGGCGCGTTGCCCGGCAGGGTAAGGCGTGAGCCGTCGTGAAATCCCACGTCGACCCCGCGCTCGGCGAGGTGCTGCACGACGTGGCTGACCAGGTCTTGCGCGTTGACCTTGCCGACGGCCGAGCCGGGCCGAGTGGGGTTTTCGAGGTAGTTGTGCACCAGGTCTTCCAGCGTTTCGACCAGAAGCATCGGTGAGTCCTTTCGCGAGAACGGGTTGCCTGCCGGGAGTGATTAGCTCCAGTTGCGGTGTTCGCGGTTCCACTTGGCTTCGACCTTGGGCGCCAGTTCGGCGCGCAGGTCGTCCTCGGTCCGGCCGTGTTTGGCGGCGAGCGCGGCCAGGATGAGCTGCGCATCCTTGTGGTACTCGGCGATGGTGTCGCGGTGGAATGCGACGTTGCGCTTGGTCAGGAGCCGGGCGTAGGACAGCGCGTCGATGTAGGAGCGCCGCGCGGTGAACTCGGTGTCGATCTGCCCGTATTGATTGGTGCGCAAGGGCGTTCCGTCGGGTGCGGTGATCGCTTTGGCGGCCTTGGCTTTCGCGCGTTCGGCCTTCTCCGCTTCCCGCGCGAGTTGCTCGGGGGTCTTGATCCGGCTGGGCCGGTTGCGGACCTCGACCGGCGCGCTGGGGTAGCACTCGGTGCACGCGGCCTTGCCGGCCTGCTCGACGATCTCGGTCTCGTCGTGCCCGGAGAGCTGGGTGAGCCAGGCGAATCGGGTGGACGGGAAGCACGTTCGGCACTGCATGGTGCGGTGGACGTGGCCGCCGGTGTTGAGGACCAGCCAGGCGCGGGTCCAGCCGCCTCGGCGTTCGAACTCCGCATCGAGGGGGCGCGCGGCGGCCTCGCACTCGGCGATCGTCTGGCGGGCCTGCTCGATCCGGGGCTGCAACTCGGTCGCGTACTCGTCCATGCCGTCGTTCACCAGACGGCGGACGCGGGCGGTGAGCCCGTTGACGGTGTCGGTGGCCTTGGCGTGCTCGATACCGAGCCGGGCGAGCTCTTCGTCGATCTCGGACGGGGTTGCGGTCGTGGGGTCGTCGATGGGCATGGTGGTTCACCTCGGAACGGGTTCGGGCCAGGCCGTGTCGGCCAGGCGGGGGCGTGGCAAGGCGTCGCCGGTGCGCCAGGCGCGGATGGCGGGGGCGAGTTCGCTGGTGACGGCGCGGTCGAGGTCGCGGATGTCGATCGTGGGCCGGCCGGTGCGGCGGGCGTCGGCCCACAGGTCGAGGACCTTGGTGAGGCTGTCGGCCAGCAGCGCGGTCAGCGCGGTGGGCGGGTAGTCCTCGGCGACCGCGGCCAGCAGCCCGGCCATCTCGGTCAACGGCATGCCGGGGGTGGTGTAGTGGTCGAGCTGGCGGACCGGCAGCGTGACCACGTTCTCGGGTCCGGGCTCGGCGCCGGCCAGGGTGACCGTGCCGAGCTGGGCGTCGGCGCCGAGTTGGAAGACGTAGACCCAGAGGCCCATGCGGGTGGTCGCGCGGGTGAGCGACTGGCGCGGAAGGTGGCGGGCCCGTGCCACGTCGAGCGCCTTGGCGCGGTTGGCGGGCACGGTGAGCACGTCGTCCAGGTGGGCCCGTGACAGGTCGAGGCGGTCGTAGAACTTCACGAACACGAGGACTCCCCTTTCGGTGTGGTGGCGCGGGTTCAGGCGCGGGTCTGGGCGAGTGCGCGGGGTGGCAGGGCGGTGGTGGTCCAGCCGTAGAGGTCGAAGACCTGGCGAGCGTGGGAGCGGCAGTAGAGGTCGAAGGCGCCGCCCTGGCCGGCGTGGGTGGCGCGGCGGTGGCAGTAGCGCGGGGGTCGGCCGTCGCCGAACTCGGTTTGCCAGGTGCACGCGCGCAACCGGTGGACGCGGATGACGAGGCCAGGGCCGCCGTTGACGCCGGCCCAGCGGCCTCCGTCGACGTCGGTGGCGTGCCAGACGTAGCGGGTCCACATCCCGCCGGACGGGGTGTAGGTGCGCCGGCCGACCTGGTGGACGTCGTGGGGGTCGATCGTGGCCAGGTGCCCGCCGGGCCATGTGGTCAGCGCGTGACCGGTCGAGGACACGTAGGCGACGAACGTGTTTGCGCGGGTCATCGCGTGGCGTTCGCGTTCGTCCGAGCACGGGTAGCAGCTCGTGGCGCCGGTGGTGGGGTCGATCGCGCGGCCGGTGCCGACCCCGCTGGGGTCCGGGGTGGGCGGGTGGCCGCAGTCGAGGATGTCCGCCACGGGGGCGGTGAAGGAGGTGGTCATGGCGGCATCGGTCCCTTCAGGCCGGTGACGAGCGGAATCGGGAATGCGTAGGCCGGCCGTTCGGCCACCGGAGGCGGCTCGAACGGCCGGAGGTGATCAAGTGAGGTGTCCGAAGGTGGCCAGCAGCCGGGCGAACTCGGCCACCCGGTCGTGCGGGACGCGGACGGTGAACACCGAGTCGGACGCGCCCGAGCGCACGCAGACGCGTCCGTGGACGCCTGCGTCGACCGTGCCGAAGTGGAAGTCGGTGGCCTGGTCTCGGCGCTGTACGCCCAGGCGGGCCGCGACGGTCGCGGCGAGTTGCTCGCGGGCGGCGGCGATGCCGTCGCTGGCGTGCTTCTCGTCCCAGGCCGCGTGCAGCGCGGCCTCGTAGTTCGGCAGCAGCCGGCGCCGGATCTCGTGGGCGATCATGTCGGGCGATTTGCCCTGGTCGACGGTGATCTTGTGGTCCTGCTTGTGGTCCTGTGGGACGTGGTTGCGCAGGAAGCCGAGGTGACCGGTGATGATCAATCGGCCCTGGTCGGTCTTGCGGCCGGTGGTGGTGCCGTCGATCAGGTCGAGGACCTGATCGTTCGGTCCGGCGAGGTGTGCTTCCGAGCCGTCGTCGGCCTTGCCGGTGTAGGCGCGCCACCCGGTTCCGAGGTGCTCGGCGACGGTGTGCGCGAGGTCGAGGGTGGTCATGGAGTTCTCCCGTGGGTCGGCGGCCAGCCCGAGACGCGCCGGCCGAACTGGTGGTGAGGTGCGGCGGCAACCGGCGCACGACGGGGCGCCGGCCGACCGTCGACGGGGACGGCCGACCGGCGGGAAAGGAGAGACGGAGGTCAGCGGCAGTGGCCGGTGATCTGGACCAGGTGGGCCATGTCGGCCACGGGCCCGGCCCAGTAGCGGACGTGGGCCGGTTCGTTGCCGATTCCCCAGACGGAGAGCCGGAAATCGGGGTCGCTTGGGCAGGCCCACACGGAGCGCTGACCGGGCCCGTTGGGCGCGGGGGCGCCGTGTTCGTCGCATCGGTCATCGACGACCAGGCCCCCGCCCCAGGACGACCGCAGGTGCGCGAACACCCGGACGTACGAGGCGTCGAACGGCGCGGTGTGTGCTTCCTGCCGGGTCGCTGCCCATTCGGCCAGTGCGTCCGCGGACAACGGCCGGCGGGAGGTGATCACGGCGCGCACGGCGTCGGCGTCGGTGAGCCGGCCGTGGTCGCTGCTGTCCGCGTAGGCCAGTGCGCACGGCCCGGTGAACCACAACGTGATCCACTGCGGGCCGCGATGCCAGCCGCGCGCATAGCCGCGCCGGTCGCCCAGCTCGGTGATCGGGATCGGCGGCAACACGCCGTCCAGGCCCCGGTCCGGTCGGGGCGTCCACCCGTGTGCGCGGAGGTCGTCGTCCACGGTCGGGTAGATCATGTCTGTGGTCCGGGCGCCGGAGTAGCCGCGTGCCGCGCGGCTCAAGGTGTCCGCCAAGCCGTTCATGCGGCCGGTGACGTTGCGCAGGCCCTGCACCGGCATGGGGTGCGAGCTCAGTGCGTCGTCGTGCAGGTCGGCGACCTGGCAGCGGAGTTCCTCCGCGAGCCTGGCGACGCTGGTGAGGCTGGCGGCCTGCACGCGGTTCACCGTCTCCAGAGACTCGGCTCGTGCGCGTTCCCGGTCGAGTTCCGCGCGCAGTGTGTCCAGTGTGGTCGGGTGGTCGGTGGTCATTGTGGGTGCTCGCTTTCGTCGGTCGAATTGCGTGAATGTGCGGAGGTGATGGGAAAGGGGGTCACTGTTCGGCGAGCACGCGGTCGAGCTGATCAAGGAAGTAGTCGACGTCCGTGTTCGGGCGCATCGCGTCGCCCGACGGCATCCAGTCGAAGTCGTCGACGTAACCGGTGCTGGCGGCCTGGTCGAAGGTGTCGACGTAGTCGGAGTGGTCGCATTCGCAGCAGTCCGGCGCGGTCACCGGGTACAACTGACTGCCGACGTTCCGGGACGCGGTAGCCAGCGCGCGGTCACGGAAGGTTGGCGCGGTGTAGGTGGCAATCGCGGTGACCACACGAGCGGCCGGGAATCGGGCGAACAACTCGGCCAACACGTCGTAGTGGGCGTGCCAACACGCCGAAATCGTGCGGCGCCTGCCGTTCGGGCCGGTGCCCTTGCCGAACGCGGACGCGCTTCCCTTGGCACCGGAACCGGCCGTGTCGGTGGCGCGGAGGGTGAACGTGGCGCGGGGGCCGGCGCGGTTGCTGCGATCCTCGCCCGTGCGCACGGTGATGTTTCCGTCGTAGAGCGCGCTGGACACGTCGCGTACGACGTGGTGAATATCGGTGAGGGACACGCCGTACACGAACATGGTTGAGCTCCTTTACTGATTCGGCAACGGTGGTGATGACGTGCGCGCGGATGAGTCGAACAATCCGCAACGGAAAATCAGGCCGTTGCAACCGTTGCGCGCGGGTGAGAGCTGCGCGGCGCCCGTCGTGAACGGGCGCCGAGAAACGGGGCTGACTATCGGTGACATGTCCGGGCGAGTTGGACTGTAGTTAGATCCAGGAATCGACGCGGTGGACGGTGGCGCCGCATTTCTTGGCGACGTAGTCCGCAGCGTCCGCCAGGGTTGAGAATCGGTAGCGGTAGGCGGACAGCGGCACCGGAGTGGGCGCCCCGTCGGTGGAATCGATGCGCCAACGTCCGCGCGGTGCGCGTTCGCAGGCGACGAACGCGCACCCGTCACGGGTGAACGCGACCGCGCTATCGGCGTCCTGTTCGCCGTAGGTGTCGTCAGTCATGACGTAGCCGTTTTGGGCGTACTGAAAGTGGAGCTCAACGACGTTGTCCGTGTCGGTGGACATGTGCTCTCCCTTGGCGTTGTCCGGTCTGGGTAGGTCGCGTGCGCGGGTTCAGGCCCAGCGCGGTTGGAATTCCTCGCGCAGTCCGTCAAAGGTCCACGCCCCAAAGATGCGGAACTGTCCACAACGCACGCGCACGTGTCCGCGCGGGACACAACCGCTTGGGGTGAACGTGGTGTGTTCGCCACGGCGGTAGGCGCCGCGTGTAGCGGTGACCAACACGGCGAGTTCGCCGCGCGTGGCGTACTCGGTCACCTTGGCCGGCACGAGTCCGGAGAAACTGTCCAGGAAGATAAGATCACCGATCCGAATAACGGTCGTCCGAATCGAATGGCGTTGCGTGTCAGTCATTGCGAGACCTCGCTCGGGATGCGTTAGGCGGCTGACTGGTAGCCCGTGCCGGGAAAGTTGGCCAGATGGGGCAGGTAGACGGTTCGGAAGTCGTTCCACGCGCGTTCGGAATTCGCGCGGGCCCGGTTGCGTCCCCGGTCCAGCCGGTTGGGGCCGCGCCGTTGTTCGGCTTCCTGGTTGAGCCGTTGACGGGCGAGCCAGGTCACGGCCTGCACCTGGTGTGCCGAGACCCGTTGTCCCGTGCGTGCGGAGATCAGCTCCGCGGCACGGCGGTACAGGCTCACCACGTGGTCGTACTGCCGCCGGGAAACCGTTCCGTCCTTGCGACGGAACCCGTTGACCGGCGCGGAGTCGTACTCCTCGGAGGTGAGCGCGCGACCGTGCGCCACTGACAGCGCGTGCCGGTCGATCACCACGCGCGGGTTGTCCGGGTCCTGATCTCCGCCGAACTCGATCAGGTGGGCGAAGTCGCGGATCTTGGGACCGTTCAGGATGTCCTCGTACCGCTCACCGGCGAGCAACCGGTCAGCGGCGCGTTTCTGGCCGGTTGTGGCGAACATGCCGGAACCGGGCCCGCCGATTCCCTTACCCTCGCGCAGTACGCGAGCGGCATTAAGGACGTTGCCGATCCATCCTTGCTGGGGTGAGTAGATCGCGAGCATTCCGGCGCCGAGATGGGCGTCGCCGTTCGCGATGGCGGTTGCCACGTGGTGCGCGTCGGCATACCAGCGCATTCCTTGCGCGATTTCGTCGGGTGTGGCCTGTTCCCAGTGCCACACGATGTTTTCGTGGCTCACGGGGTGTGCCCGGAACCAGGGGTGATCGCTGGGGGCAGGCATGACAATTCAATCCTTTAGGTGTGGTTCACGGTCACCGGCGAGTCGTCCCACAAGCGGGACCATCCCGATTGCGCGGGACGTGCGGCGGCCGTCCGTACGTATTTGTCCAGGGCGAGCAATTCGCGTCGTACTTCTCCGACGTCCAATTGCCACAGTTCACGGGAGATCTCGTCCCGCACGCGGTCAAGGTCAATCGCGCCCGATGACGCGAGTGAATACAGAGCGGACGACATGCCGCCGTGCCACTCGGGCGCAATGCGTCGCGCTTGCCCGTCGCTGATCATGACGATAACTGCACTCATGGTTTGCCCCTTGGTTCACGCCGCGATCGTGACTGGAATGGATTCCATGGCGGAAAAATCGAAAATGGCGAGCTGGGCGGTTTCCCGTGCGAGCGTCATTGCCTCGGACAGGTCTGGGGTCACGACGGAAACGTCCAGGTAGACGCGACCGGTCGCAGGGTCACGCCACCCGCCGAGAACGCGACCGGGCAGTGAGAGCGCGTCTTTCGCTTGCCCGATGTACTCGTGCAGGTCGTTACTGGTCACGGGACCATCAAAAATGCGTTCGTGTTCCGGGTGTACGGCAACCGCGTAGCCGGTACGGACGTCGGAACCGTCGTCAGGCTTGACAGAAAAGCCACCGTCGGGAACGGACAGAGCGTCCGCCATGGCGTTAATCCGGGCGGACCAGTCGATCAGAGTCATAGTCATGGCGGTACTCCGTTTCGTGTACGAAAGTGGTTCCTTGGCAGTGATTCAGGCCAGTTGTGAACTGGCACCGAAACGCGCAACCCTCGCCGTTGCGAGATCTCCGCAAAGGGGACACATCCTGCATCCGGGCAATACGGCACTACTCGCGCGGTGAGGGTTGCGCGTCCCGATGGCACATTCCCTGAATCTCTAAAACACTGTTGGGATAAGCCGTTATGTCTAGCGCGCAACGCAAGGAACCATGCCCGTATGGGTTTGGCGTGCTATGGGTAGGCGAGAGCGACGCTCTCAAGCCAGAGAAACCCAATGTCGGCAACCGCCTAAGACAACCCCGAACGCCTACACATTGCGACGTTTGTCGGTGCTAGACCACCATTGACTTATCTTGGGGACACACCTGTGGCAGGCATGCCATTTATGCGCGCTTCTCCGCTTTATAGCAAGAGCTTTACGTCGCGAAGCTGCAAGCGCAGTTACTACGCATTCCAGAATAGAAATGCGCGTTTGGCTACGCGTCGTTCTTCACGCTGCTCTGCACGGATTCGCTGCTGTCCGCACGGCCCAAGCCGCTGCCCGCGCTATACGGGACTTATGGTTGTTGTCGTTAGGAAAGACGCCGTGGTGATCGACTCGCAGGGACGCCGTGCCCTGGTCCTCGTCGCCTCCTCGGTGGCTGTCCTGCTGACATGTCTATTAGACACCCAAGTAGGACACTTCGCAAGAGGGTACGCCTCCGCCGTGACCTTGCCGTTACATGATCTTGTGCGAGTGCTGGTCAGGCGCTGTTCGTGCCGGCAACATGCGGTTGCATAGGGAAGCGAGCGGAGGCCCCAGCGGACGCGACCGGCACGGCGGAGGCCCCAGCGGACGCGACCGGCACGGCGGAGGCCCCAGCGGACGCGACCGGCACGGCGGAGGCCCCAGCGGACGCGACCGGCACGGCGGAGGCCCCAGCGGACAGCTCGTCGCGGTAATGCAATTTTGTGGGTTTATGCGGCAGAGCCGCGGGTGCTGGCGAGGTTCAGGGCGAGCTCATGCCCACCCCGCACGCCGATCCGCGTGGGGACTGGGATCGGTTCGTCGTCGGGTTCCAGGGATCCGGCGGCCGTGATATGGATCCGTGGCGGGGCCGGTGCGAGGTCGACGAACTCCACGTCGTCGCCCGACTGCTGGTCGTCGTCGTGCGCGGCGCGCAGGGCGCGAACTACCGGCGCGATGGGGCGCTGCAGGTCGGCGCGGTCGCCGCTGCCTACGCGGTAGCGGCGGCGTCGCCACATCCGAGCCGACACCATGGCGGTGGTGATCGCTCCGGCGAGGCCCAGGCCGACGAACGCCCCAGTCAGCAGGTCCAGCCCCGATCCGGACTGGTTGCTGCTGCCGTGGTCGCCGGCATCCCTCGTCGCGGCCGGTGTCTGGGTGGTGGCCGGCGCTGGCTGGGTTGATGGCGGTGGTGTGGTCGGTGCGGTGCTCGTCGGCGGTGGGGGTTGCTGGGGCGGCACCTGCTGCTGCTCGCCGGGCGGATGGTCGTCGGGCGGAGTTGGGACGTAGGCGGTGATCTTCCAGCCGGGTCGCACGAGGTTCGGGTTGGTGAGCGCGCGGCCGTCGGGTTGTTCGACGCCGCGGTTGAGCTGGAACAGCTCGGGCCAGCGGCTGCCGCCGCCAGGACCGTAGATGCGTTCGGCGACCCGCCACAGGCTGTCGTAGATCCCGTCGTGGGGAAGCAGGACCTCCTCGGTGACCTGCACCATGCCCGGCGGGGCGGGCGCGTTCCGATCGATGACCATCGTGGTCGTTGGTTGGACTGCGGTGGCCAGGTGCACGGTGGTTGCCGTGGCGGGGCCTGGCGTGAGCGGTGCCACGACGGCGACGGGGGCGAGGTCGCCGGCCAGCGTGGCAATGGCGGTGGTCGGCGCCGTGGACGAGGTCCGGCTGCCGAGCAGGGTCAGCACGATGGTGCCGATCAGCGCCGCGGCCAGCCCGTGCAGCGGGCCGGGCGGACGGACCTGCGGCCAGGTGATCCCGCGTGCCGCGTCGACGGTGCAGCGCGCGACGTCCAGGGCGAAGAAGAACCAGACGATCCAGCACAGCACCGCCAAGGTGTCGAGCAGAAACTCCGCGCTCATCGGGTTGAGCAGGATGGCCTGGATCTCATCCCAGGTCGGTACGTGGTTGGGCAGTGGCCAGCCGACAAAGCGCACCAGTGCCCAGGGCAGGCCGGCGACGAGCGCAAGGAGGACGACGAGCGCGAGCAGACCGCGGACGAACCGGATCGTGGCGGACAGCAGCCACCAGGCGGGGCGGCCTGGGCTCGGTTGCGTCAGCTTCCGGCGCGAGAAGTGCGAGTGTGCGGTCACGATGAGCTCGATTCCCTGGGGTGTACAGGCTTATGACTCAGCAGTCGCCACGTGAGCCGACGACATGCCGGTCACGTCGGCGCTGCGAGGTCATGTCACCGGCACGGGCGTGCGAGTGGACTCCTCCACGGCCGTGCGGGGCGGCGCGACCTCCGGTGGCGTTGCCGGCTGGCCTACCGACGGCTTCTTCGTTGATGGCGCTCCTGCGCGCGTCTCGCTTCTCGTCGCGGACGTGGTCGTCGCCCGCTTGCGCTTGGGGCGGGCCGCTTTGCGATGGGTGAGCCACTGGTCGAGATCGGCCGCCGGCACGTCCGTGAACTTGGCTAGTTCGTCGACACCGATCACGTCGCTGGACTCGGCGAGCACATCGCCAAGTTCGCGTTCGATGTCGGCGAGCGTCTCGGCCACCTCGGCCCGCCGCTGCGCGAGCTCGCCGACACGCTTGGCCGCGGCGGCCCTCCTCGCGCTGCGGGCAGCGTCGGCTTCTTCCACGCGGCGTTCGATCTCTTCAGTCGTCGCCATCCCGGTCTCCTTTCCCGTGGGTGTACTGAGCTGGGCGCGATGGTGCGGGAGGTGTCATGGGAGTACTCCGGAGATTCCGCGTTGCGGTTGGGCTTGCCCGGCTCCGGTGACCGTGATCGAGCCGATGCCGGCCAGACCCAGCAGCTGCGTGGGCTGGGTGATGCTGACCGTCACGTTGACCGTGTTGCCGGCGACGGACACCGTGCCGGTGTGGCCTGCCGCGGCAAGGTAGTTCCGGGCCGCCGTACTGGCTTGTTGTGGGACCAGACGCAGGGTGCCGTCGGCGCGGTAGGCAGTCAGGTCGATTTCCTGGGCGCCGGCTCGGGCGGCTTCCTGCGCCTCGCCGATCGCGCGGACCTTGGCGGCCAGGGCAAGTCCGCCGTCGAGGACGAGCCCGGCGAACAGCAGGGCGGCGATCGCGATGACGACGACGAAGGCAGTCACTCGGCCGTCCTCATCCTCGTGCAGCCGGTACATCCGGCGTCGCAGCACAGCGATTGGCCTCATGGCGCGCCTCCCGCTTGGGCCAGCGTCGAGGTGCCACGCCACACGTCGACCGGTGAGGAGAAGCTGGATTCGAACGTCCGACTGCCGGGCACGCCCAGCGAGGTCAGGTCCCCCAGACCGACGCTGCACGACACGGTGACGGTCACCGTCGAGCCGGGCTTGAGTCCCTGGGTATCGGTGGACACCGACAGTGATTGGCAGGTGATCCCAGCGGAGGCCAAGGCTGCGCTGGCGGTGGCCTGGGCGTTGGAGGTTGCTTGCGATGGGCTGCGGGCCAGGGTGGCGGCACGGGCAGCCTGGTGGGCGACGTCGTTGATCCGCAGTTTGGTGTCGGCCAGCCGGCCGCAGAACACGACGAACAACAACAGCACGATCAGCAGCGGCGTCAGGAGCGTGAGTTCGGCCGCGGCGGAGCCTCGTTCGTCCCGGTGCAGCGTACGAATTCGCCGACGGGCGGCGTCTGCGAACGCTGGGAGACCGTAGGCTGCGGTCATGGTGTCACCGCCCCGGTTCCGCTCGGCGGAGTAAATTTCTCCACGGGCCCAACGGCTTCGGCGTGGACCGTGAAGGTTGCGAACGGGATTACGTTGATCACGGTCCCGGTGACCGTCACGGATGCTTGGGTGGCTCCGCGCTGGACGTTCACTGACGTTCCTTGCAACGGGCCGCTTCCCAGCTGCGCGAGGACACGTTGCCCTTCGGTGTTGCCCGCGGCGGCGCTGCCACCGGAGACCCGCGCCGCGGACAGCGCCTCGGACGCGGCGGCTTGGGCGATGTGGCTGGCGTGCATGTACAGCGCGAACTGAGCGATGAGCAAAATCAGCAACAACAGCAGCGGGGTCGCGACGACGAGTTCGGCCGTGCCGGCGCCTCGCTGATCCGCTCGAAGTCGGCGCAGCGCGGCCCGCACCCGTGCCCAGCGCGGAGGGTCGGGCAGGTGGTGTGCCGTGTCGGGACGAGGCATCGTGGTCACCGACCTACAGGTTGATGCCGTTGGCCTTTTGGGTCACCTTGGTGACGATGATCGCGATGACGGCGATCGCCAGGAGGACCAAGGCGGCGGTCACCACGACGGCTTCGGTGGAGTATCCGCCTTCGTCGCGGTGCAGGCGCTGCAGCTCGACACGGATACGTGCGATGAGGATCTGGACTTCGGTGAGCATCAGCTTCTCCCTAGGGTTCGGAGTCCTGTATGGACAGTTCTTGTGGAACTGTCATAGGCCGGCCAACACGCTGGCAAGAGCGGGAAACCCGATGAAGATCAGGAATCCGATGAACAGCATCACCACGGGAAGGCTCATCCGTTCGGTGGCTGCCTGAGCGTCGCCTTCGGCGTCGGTGAGCTCACGAGTGCGCAGGGCGGCGGCTTTGGCCGCGAGGCTGGCACGGACGCGGGCGCCTTCGGTGCCCGCGAGGCTGACTGAGGCGGCGAGCTCGGAGAGCTGGTGCACGTCGAGCTCGGTGCCGAGCTGGCCGAGGGTCGACCAGGGTGTGGTGCGGGTCAGCTTGGCGGTGACCAGCGCGCGGCGCAGCTGTTGGAAGGCCCAGCCCTTGCCGATGCCGACGGCATCCGACAGCGCGCCATCGACACCAGCGCCGCCGGCCAGCAGGACCCGGATCAGGTTGAGATAGGCCGTCAGCGCGTGCCGGAAGGTGGAGCGACGGCGCTCGGCTTCCTGCCGGACGTTGATGTCCGGGAACAGGAACCCGCCGAGCGCGAAGAGCAGGCTGGCGACCGCCGGAACCTCCCAGGAGAGCCCGACGTCGACCACGACAAGCAGCAGCTGCATCAGGATCGGCAACAGCAGACCGGTCAGCGCCAACGTGGCCTTCTCGGCCAAGTGATGTTGGACGCTCTTGCCGGTGACGGCGAGATCATTGCGGAGCTTGCGGTTGGGCAACCCGAGCGCGGCCAGGGGCTTGACGAACGGACGGCCCACGCGCAGTGCCCAGCCATCGGAGTCCGCAGCGAGGATGGGCGGCCGTGCGGGAGCTGCGTGCAGCCGGTCGACCAAGGCCCGCAGTGGTGGCCGTGGCGGGAACACGTAGACCACCAGTGCCCACAGGCCGATGCCGAGCCCGGCGCCCCACACCAACGCGCTGATCATGACGACGTTTCCTTCCCGATGAGCAGGTCATCGACGTCCACCTCGGCGCCGTGCGGGCGGATCGTGGTCAGCTCGGTCAGGAACCTCTCGGGTTCACGCAGGCGCACAATCCGCGCGAGCCACGCAAAAGCGGCCGTGAACAGCGCGCCGACGAGCAGCAGCATGATCTGCCCGAACGCGGAGTCGTAGGGGGCGAGGTAGCCGCGGTTGAGCAGCACCAGCCCGATCGCGAAGACGAGCGTCGTGATCACGACGACCCGCACGCTGGTCCGGGTGCGGGCGCGGCCGGCTTCGACCCGCATGCGCATCGACGCCTGTTCACGGGCCTCGCCGGCCAGTTCACCGAGCAGGTCGGCCAGCTGCCGGGCCTGGTGCTCGGCAGCCAGCACGAGCGCGGAGATCACCAGGTCGGCGGTCGGATCCCGCAGCTGGTCGGCGAGGTGACGCAGCGACGGCGCGAGGCGTTCGCCGCGCTCCAGCCGGACGGCCAGCTCGGTGATCTCCTCGCGGATCGCCTCCGGGCAAGCCGGGGCGGTGGCGAGGATGGCCTGCTCCAGCCCGGCCGCGGCCACCAGGGTGTCGCGCAGCATCTCCGTCCACCCGGCGATCGCCTCGATGCGTTCGAGCTGACGCTTGTAGTCGACGTTCGAGCCAAGGATCCGCGGCAGGCCAATCACCGCGACCACGGTCAGGATGGCGCCGACCACCCAGCCGGTGACCGCGCCGAGCGCCAGCCCGGCGAGCACGGCCACGACGAGCAGGCCGACCTGTTTACGGTCGTGCCGTGCGGCCAACCAGGTGTTCAGCCGCGACGGCGTCGCCGGACGAGCGGGCCGACCGCGCAGCCCGACGGCGATGAGCAGGGCCCCGACGGCCACGCCGGCACCGAGCAGGCCGAACAAGGCGGCAGTGGTGGTCATGGGGTCCACCACCCTTCGCGCCGCTCGAACAGGTCCGGGTCGTAGCCCGCTTCGACGAGCAGGTCGACGGTGTCGGTGCGCAGTGGCGCACCCGGTACGGCACGAAGGGTGGCGTCCGGGCGCCAGACCTCGTTGCTGATGATCTGGGCGCCATCGGCGCCGACGACTTCGCGGATAGAGGACACGACGCGCTTACTCGGGTCGTCGCGGGGCTTTTCCAGGTGGACCACGAAGTGCAGCGCGGCGGCGACCAGCAGGTTGGTGGCCTCCATGGGCAGGCGCTCAGGGCCTTGGACGGCGTAGGCGGCGAGCTTGGTGAACGCGCCCTGGCTGCTGGAGGAGTGCAGGGTGCCCATGCTGCCGTCGTTGCCCATGGACATCGCGTTGGTCAGCGGGATGACCTCGGGGCCGCGGACCTCGCCGACGATGACCCGGTCCGGCGACATGCGCAGGGACTGCCACACCAGGTCCGACAGCGAGATTTCCCCTTGACCTTCGATGTTCGGTTCGCGGGCCTGCAGCGCGACCACGTCCGGGTGCGCATCGGCGTCCTCACCGAGGCCGAGCTCGAAGACGTCCTCGATCGTCACCAGCCGCTCCCACGGCGGGATGGCCGAGGCCAGGCCCCGCAGCATGGTCGTCTTGCCGATCGCCGTGCCGCCGGTGACGAGAATGTTCCGCTTCGCCTTCACCAGGGCTTTCAGGAAGCTCTCCAGGGCGAGATCGATCGTCCCGTTCTCGCGCAGTTCGGCCAGCGTGACCTTGGTGAACCGGTGCCGGCGGATCGACACCGATGGCCGCGCGGTCACCGCCATGACCGCCGAGACGCGCTCACCGCCGGGCAACTGGAAGTTCACGATCGGGCTGCCGCGGTCGAAGCGGCGCTCCTCCACGCCGCTACGGGTGGCCAGGTCGCGGATGAGTTCGATCAGCTCGGTGTCCGAGCCGACCACCGGCGGCAAACGCTTGCGGCGGCCGTTGGCGTACTTGACGAAGACGCGGTCGCCGTTGATGTTGATGTTTTCGATGTCGGTATCGGCCAGCAGCGGCTCCAGGCCGGCGAGGCCGAAGACCTCGTCGAGAACTTGGCCGATCACGCGCTGCTCGACCTCGGGGTGCAGCAGCATGCCGCCCGAGGCGGAGTTGCGCAGCTCGGCTTGGGCGTGCGCCTCGGCCGCATCGGTCAGGATGACCTCTGCCAGCCGGCGGCGCGCCGGTGCGTCCATCGGTGGGCGACCGGCGGTTTCGTCGGCTCGGATGCGCTGGCTAATTTGGGAGGACAACTCGGTGCGCAGGTGAGAGCGCAGCCGTTCCACGGCCGCGGTTTCACCGGCCGGCCGGTGCGGAGGCTCGGCCGGGCCGGGTAGGTGCTGAGCAGGAAGCGGGTGCGGGCCCGTGCCGTTGGTCGAGGTGGTCAGGCGGGGATCGCTCAGTTCGGGGCGGGTCATGGCGTCACCCCGTTTCGGGTCTGCGGACCGAGCGGTTGCAGGCTCGCGCCCGAGACCGGCTCGCCTGCGACCGCCAGCCGCAGATGCGGGGCCTGGGGACTGTTGGCGGTGGCTGGTTGGAGCCCGTGCGCGGCGAGGTTGAGCGCGATCGTGGCGGCGGCCCGACCGAGTGCGGACTTGTCCGGCCCGCGTCGGCTGGTGCCCTGGCCGCACAGGACGGCAGCGCCCTTGGCGTCGCGTGGCACTCGGCCCATGACCGGGATGCGCAGCGCCTGGGAGACCTCTGCGGTTGGGTAGCCGTCGCCGACCAGGATGAAGCATGGGCGGCGAGACCACTGCTGGGCGGCCTGCAGCTTGAGCGCCACGTGCGCGAGTTCGTCATCGTGCGGGCGGGCGAGCAGCAACATCGCGTCCGCGCTGCGGATGATCGGCAGCGCGGGAGAGTCGGGATCGACCCGGCCGCAGTCGGCGATGACCGTGGTGTCCGGGTGGTCGGCCGCCCGCCGCAGCGGCGACGAGAGGCCCGAGGCCAGCACCATCAGCGCGGCGCGGGCTTGTTCGGCACCGACCGGGCCGAGCACCACCCGCAGGCCGCCCGGCAGCAGCTGTGTGTGCTGGGCCAGCAGGGTGGGGTCGGTCCCGCCGCGGCCTCGGGCCGCTGCGGCCAAGCTGACCAGGCCCGGTGTGTCGGGTAGCCGGAAGCGGGCCATGAGGTCACCGCCGGCCGGGTCGACCTCGACCACAATCGGGCTTTGGTGGCCCGGCCAGCGAGCCCCGAGCGCGGTCGCGAGGGTGGTCACCCCTGGCGATCCCTTCAGCGAGCAGACGGCGATGAGCATCAGCGGCCTCCTGCGATTGCGACCAGACTCAGTTGCCCTGCCGGGGCCGAAGCCAACGCGCGAGCGTCTGATTCGGACAGTTGCAAGGACACCACCGTGATCTGCTCGGTCTCGCGTGTGGCAACGCCCGTCACCACCGCGGTCCACGACGACGTCTGCCCGGAGCCTGTCGTCGTTCCGGTCGCCGTGCCTTGTCCTGGCGTGGTAAGGACCGCGACGGTGGTGCCGGGCGACAAGTCGGGCGGGAACTGTCCCGGTTTGAGCCCGACCGCGGCGATTGCCTTGCCCTGGACGGGAATCTGCGGTGCGCCGAGCACCGAACGGGTCACCAGCGCGCCGGCGGGAAGGCTGAAAGCGACCGGCTGTCCCACCACTGTGGACGCAGTCGATGCAGGCAACACGTCCATCCCGGAATCCGCGGCGATGCTGACCTGCTTCAGGTCCTGCGCCGTCAGAACTTGGCCGACGGCAACGGGGCGAGCCAGCGCAATGACGCTCTCGCGGTCACCGAGCTGCATGCCAGCGAACACGCCGCCGGCCGCGCACACAACGACCAGCAAGACGCCGAGCAGCAGATAAGGCACGCTGCGACGCCGGCCACCGCCACTCAGACGCGACGGTGTCTTGCCGTCACGGCCGGCCCACGCGTTCGGCGACGCGGGCTTCTGCGTCGTCGCGTCCGTGCTGGTCGAACCTGCGGTAGTGGTCACCACCGACCTCCTTCAGGCATGACGCCATCGCGACGCGTCGATTCGGGTGTTCGACGTGCCTTGGTCTCAACGGGGTCGTTTTGCGTTGTGCACGCCCGCCCTCGTGAGGCGGGAGGCTTCGGTTCAGCCGGTCGCGATTCCCTGGCTTTCCGCCACACGGAACGCCACCGTGGCCGAGGTCGTCATGTTCGGGAATGTGCCGGCCTGGCCAGCACCCGCCCACGTCACGGTCCAGTTCACCGTGGCGGTCACGGGGAAGGCATCGGCACGCTGACCGGCTGAGGAGGTCTTGTAGGTGTAGCCGCAATCCGGTGACGCGCTCTTCGGATCACCACCGGCAGGGAACGGCGAACCGGGGCCGGTGCAGGTCACAGAGCCACCGTCACCCATCGACCAAGTCACCGAGGTCGGCTTCGCGACCGCGGTCACCGAGACGCCTGGCACCGACGCGGTCGCCGACACGTCACCCCAGCTGCCGCGGTCCAGCCACAACCACGTCGGCAAGGTAACCAACTGGTCCCCGGCCGGATTCGCCTTGATCTTCGGTGCGGGCAGGCGCAGCTGGCTCCGCGCCTGTGCCGCGAGTTCGGCAGGCGACGGTAGGGGTGCCGGACCAGGTTGGCCGTTCGCGATCCAGACCGGCGGCCGGTACAACGCGTCGTGGAACCCAGGCCCAGTGCACTTGTAGACGTACCAGGCGCCGGATGGTGGCTGGGCCTGTGCGAGTCGCGGCTGCGCAACTGCGAATTGCACCGTGGCCGGCTCGCTCTGTGGCCGGTACACCGCGGGCACCGCCGTGACCTCTCCAGTCTTCGGCGGAACATGGAACGCCGCCGGCTGCGCGCCTCCAGGCGGAGGCCCCTGGTAGTCGCTGAGCTCGTACGCACACTGGGCCAAGTTGGTGTTGCCACCGATGATCGTATCGCCGTTGGCGTTGGATTGCCCCGTACCGGGGTTTCCGTTGCCGTGGGTTCCTGGCTTGCTGTTTCCGTTGCCCTGGTTACCGTTCCCTGGCTGAGGGTTGGTGCCTGCACCGAGTTCGCAACCAGGGTTGGGGTACTGAGTGCAGTCCGTATAGCCCCAACCGCTTGCCATCGCGGGCAAAGCCGTAAGAATCAAGGCGGACGCCGTCAAACCTGCTACCGCTAGTGCACGCTTCAGCATGACCCGACCCCCTCAACTGCAAAGCGGGTGACCCGCCACGAGCCGTCCGCCTGCTTCTTGACCTCCGCGGTGATCGACCGCCGCCCTCCTGGCGCGTCGGTGAACGGTGAGCCGTCCTTTTTGTACTTCACCCAGTTCGAGTCATCTCCGCAGTCGGAGATCATGACCGTATTGGGGTTACTCTCCGGGTCGACCTTCGTGACATGCGGATTTGTAAGCGGTTGTCCCTTGGAGACGACGCCGTTGAGATGGTCGGTGTACAGGCTGCGGTTGATCACCCCGAGCGCGTCGCCAGTCGCGTAGTTCGCAAGCGCGGGCGATTGCCAGTCCGAGGTCTCGCTGGCCTTGACCATCTGCTGCCACATGCCGGTGTAGGCAGCCAAAGCCTGCTGCCGAGCGTTGTCAGCCGGAGACGCCGACGATGGCGGAGCGCTGCTCGTCGGCGACGAAGGTGCCACCCCAGTGGTGCCCCCAGGCGTCGAAGACGGATTCGAGCTACAGGCCGCCAACGTCAGCGCTGCGAGTCCACCAAGCGCTAGTCCCACCCTGCGCCAGCCGTTGCGGCCTTGTACATTCCCCCCGACCACGTGCACCCCCTCAGATCTGCGAAAATTCCTTTCGATCTACTGTGTTACACCCCACGTCTACCTGCCGTCCCCCAGGAGACTGCAATGTCCCTATGAGGGGACACCGGTGTCGGAACTGGGAAAACTGGACAAGGTTCACCCGAATGGGTTAACAACTCCGTGTCCAAATGCCGCTGAGTAGTAGGTTCGCTACACCGGACAGCCGCAACCGGCGGGCAGAGGGGGTACAGCGTGGCCAGGTCTGTCACTCTCGTGAGCAGATGAACAGCGCGAGTTCGACGGTGACCACGCTCGGCACGATCGGCTGGGGTCTGATCGGGCTCGTACTTGCCAGCGTTCTACGCGTCGCCGTCAAGCGAAGCTCGATCCTCCCCGCAGAGACCGGTCGGCTCGCGCCACCAGTCGTGCTCGAAGCGGCCACGGCGGTCCTGTTCTCTGCATTGGCCTGGCGCATCGGCACGGAACCTGCTTTGTTCGCCTACTCCTGGCTGGCCGCAGCCGGCGTCCTGCTTGCCGCGATCGATTGGAAGAGCCACGCCCTACCCAGCAGGTTGGTCTGGCCAACCGGGTTCCTCTTGGTCGTGCTCTTCGGCTTGGCCGCTGTGCTCCACCGTGACGCTTACCCGCTCGTCCGCTCCGTAGCCGGCATGCTTGCACTCCTCATCTTCTACGGAGTGCTGTACGTCCTTCGCCCTGGTGGGCTCGGCGGCGGCGACCTCCGACTCGGCGGAGTTCTCGGGCTGGCACTGGGCTGGGCTGGATGGATGCCCATCCTGACGGGAACCCTCCTCGGTTGGCTCACCGCGGCACTCGCACTGCTCGTACTTCGTTTCGTTCGAGGATCTGAGGCGAGCCAGGACATCCCCATCGGCCCCTTTTTGATCATCGGGGCGTTCGCTGCCGTGCTGGTCAGTTCGATGACCTGAATGAAGCCGCCGACCGGTTCGCCGCGGGGGTACTGCGCCGGCCGGCGGCTCTGGACGGCGTCGCAAGGGGGAGGGTCGACACCGCCGAAGTAGTCAACGGTACGCCGGTGACTGGCCCTCACCGCAAGCCGCGAGTGAAGCAACCCAATCGAGGGAGTTGTGGCGCGACTGGGCGTCCGTTAGCTCGCCAACTTCATGCTGAGGAGGCCGCGCCCCGTCTCGATCACGAGGCACTGTTGACGAGAGGCAGACTGACTGACGCCGTTGCTCCCAGCTGAACGCTTCGGAGGCGCCTTCGTAGTGGCGCGGAACGAACTGTTGATCTCAGTGAGTTCCGTGGAGAGCGCTTGGCAGGAAGCGCACTCGTCCAGGTGAGCCTCGACCTTCTTGGCCTGCCGTTTCGGCAGGCCACTTCTTGTCCACGCGCCGAGGACCTTGATCGTCGGGGCGCACTGCTCAGCTTGAGCAGCAGCCAGGTGAGCCTGCAGATACGCCTGACGGAGAGCCTCCCGAGCCCGGTATGCCAACGCCGACACTCCGTTGGCTGTGAGTCCGAGGCTGGGCGCAACTTCAGCTGGCGTCCGCCCCTCGACCTCGGTCAGCCAGAGCACTGTCCGCCAACGCTCGGGCAGTTGCCCGAACGCCTTGTTCGCCAAGGCCCTCTCCGTAGTTGCCGTCACCGTGTCGTCGAAGGGGATGCTGATCAGAGCAGGGTCGACCGATTGCCCAATGTCCTCGGACAGTTCGATGCGACGTTCTTTTCGAGTCCGGTCGTAGGCCACATGACGAAGCGCCGTGAGCAGGTAGGCACGGATGGCTGAGTCCGGGCCGCCACCAGCACGTAGCGTGTGGAGAACTCTGATGAAGGCTTCTGAGACAAGGTCGTCGGCTTCTGCCGCTGTCCGGGACAGCTGGCGAGCAAGATTGCAAGCGGAGCTGACGTGACGTGCCCACAGGTCGCCGTACGCTTCGATGTCCCCCTGCCGGACGGCCTCAAGCAGTTCTGCATCGTCGCGCTCGCGAACCTGGTAGATCGGTGCGACGGTTTCCTCGGTGGCACCGGGTGGTTCGGATGGCTTTGCCGGCCGCGCAAACGAAAGCAGCTCGTGCGCGCGAGACTGTCGCCGGGGAGCACGGGCTCGACTGACCGAGCAGCTACGTCGTGGACCGTCAAATGTGGCGAGCTGACCATCCGGTTCGCTGCCACCGTCGACGAGACTGATGGTCATAACCCACTCCAAGTCTTTTCTACGCCCATAGAGCGCGGGGCTTACCCGCGGTTTCAGTCAGATTCCTTTCAGACAAGCGGATCCTCGGGTCTGACGGCCGGGATCAACATGGTTCGCTCCGTGGAGTGCTCTGGCGGAGCGCGGTGCTCCTGAGCGAGCAGTTCGTGTTTGCCGGGCGCTGGCTGCAGGACCAGCAGGGACTCCGAGAACGCTGGAAACAGGGCAGCCATCGCGCGGACGCAGCACAACGTGCACAAGTTGTCTGGCACCGGAGGCCGCTGCTCCCAGATCTCCTCGATTGGTAGTCCGCATAGGCCCACGCACTCGTTGGATGGCCAGACCACGTGAACACGTCCGGCATAGCGATCCGCTGTGCCGCCCGGTTGGTTCGTGCCCCAGTACAGCAGCGGCTGAGGCGGGTTCGACGGTTCGGGCATGGCTCACCGAGAAGACCTGATTGGACAGTGATAGCGGCGCCTGCCGGAAGACGTTGCTGTCATTGGAATCCTGCCCAGGCTTGCCCGTGCATGAGCTCGGCGATCGACCTGCACTCCGGGCAGACGTCGATTCCGACACCGAAAGGTGATGTGAGCTCATGATCCGTCAGCAAGGCGCGGCAAGGTGCCGGCGCAGTCCGAGCGATCTGGTTGTCGATGGCGACTCGCCTTGGCTGCCCATCTTCGGTTTCCTGCAAGTGCACCACATCGGGGCGCAGCAGTTCCGCGGACCAGTGTGGACCGCGCTTGGACGCGGCGACCGAGTTCGACAGGCATCGTGACGGCGCCGACGAGACCGCCGACGGGCATGAGGATGCGTTCCGTCGCGCGATCGAGAGCAGCTGGTAGTCCGTATTCGCTGCGGTAGAAGTCGCAGCGGTCTTCGGGAGTCGAGCCCGAGGCTGTAGCTGTAACGCGAGTGGTCGACGTTGTCACGACGAGCCACCTCCTTCAACAGGGCAGGGTGTCAGGCAGCGCGCGTAGTGCTGTGCTGCGGAGATGTGCTGTGCGAAGCCTGCCGTCGCTGAGTCGGCGCTCCTCGCTTCCCGACTACTGTTTTTCGACCTGGCCCAGGTAGATGCGGCCGAACCGTTCTTCCAGCTCGCCGAGGACGCGTCAGCCAGCTCGCAAGATCACCCATTGGCGGCTGCGGTACTGGCGCACCGGGCGTTCGTTCCCGGCTTCGCCGGACAGGAACAACCGGCCCGCGAATACCTGACGGCCGCGCATGCCCACGGACGCTACGGGGCCGGCCCGCTGTTGCGGTCGTGGCTGCACTGCGTCGACGCCGAGGTATCCGCTCGCGTCGGGCAGTCGGATACGAGCCTTACTCGTGTCCGTTCGGCCGAGGATGCGCTGGCGAGCGCCGGAACCGACCCCGCCTGGCTCGACTTCTTCGACACCTCCCGACTCGACGGTTTTGCCGGCAACGCCTTACTGCTGGCGGGCCGAACCCGCGAGGCAGCAGGCCGGCTCCAGCGCGCGTTGGACAACCTCTCCGAGAACGCCACGAAACAGCGGGCTGTCCTGCTGTTCGACCTCGCCGCGGCGCACGCACCGACTGATCCGGAACGCGCCGTCACGACCGTCCGACAAGCATGCGACGTGGTCAGTAGGGCTCCCTACAGCACCGCACTCCAACGCGTGCCCGAAGTTCGTGCGGCTCTGAGCGCCACTCCCTACGTCCGCGAGCTGGACGAACGAGTCCGAGCGCTGGCCGGCCCGACTGCTAAAGCTTGATCAGCTGAACTCGGCGTTGTGGGCGGCAACGCGCGCAGGTAGTTCGGCGAGGCTCGTCAACTGGAACAGGCAGCGCTCTTCAACCTCGGGCATGTGAAGGATGTGTCCCCACGGCCCGCGGCGGACGAGCGCAGTCGAGATGCCGGCCTCCTGGGCCGGCCGGACGTCGTTGTCCAACCGATCGCCGACGTAGAGGACCGAACTCGCTGCGACCCCGGCCTCCTCGATGACCCGGTCGAAGAATCCGGGCGACGGCTTCTCGACGCCCCAGCCGTCGGAAGTGCCGATCACGTCGACCGGCAGTTCTAGCGCTTTGAGGATCTCCTCCGCCCGCGCGGTTTGGTTGCCGGCTAGGCCGACCCGAAGGCCGGAATTCTGGAGTGCCCGCAGGCACGGCCGCACATCGCTGTACAGGTTCTCCTCGGCGAAGGTCTCCGGCTGGCCGGCAGCGGCCCGTCGCTCGCGTTCCACCGCGAGGTCGAAGCCAGGCTTGAAGACCTGGAAAGTCTCCCGGTAGTCCTTACCCTGAGCGATCACGGCGCCGAAAACAGCTGAGAACGTGTGGCGAGGAACTCCGAGCCAGTCGGCCCAGGTCCCGTACTCGCGGGTTTCGTCGACCAGTATCTCACCGACGTCGAAGAAGACCGCTTCGATCCTTGCCACGTGAAGGTCCCTCCCTGTCCTGCATGACGGTCACCGCCATGGTGCCCGACGTGGATGCCGCGATGCTCAGCAGGCTGTCCTGCGGACGTCCAGCGGACGGGTTGTGGACGGTACCTCGTCACGATCTTGGCGGGTTGACTATGCGTCTCGGTTCATGCACGCATGGTTATAGAAGGTGCTGACGTGTCGGACACGCAGAGTCCCCGGCCTTGGTGGCAGTCCTGGCCCGCGATCGTGCGCACCGATCGCGCCGTCGCTGGTCAGCACCCGGTACTCGTGCCGCCCGCGCAACTGTCCGGCGCCTCCGAGGTAGAAGTGAGCGTCCGGACCGGCGAACGGCCGGACGTAGTCGTCGAACAACGCAGCGAGCTGCGCCTCAAACTCGGCTGGGACCGAGCAGGTACCTGTGATCGTCACGTGTCGCGCCACGCTCGCCTGGTCCTTTGCGAGTGTCGTCGAAGGTCATCGGACCACATCGTGCCTGGTCATGCTCTCACGAACGCACCGGCTGCGGCGAGGGACGCCCCCCGACCTTGCCGCGGCCGGTTGCCCATCGGAACGACGACGCAGGACGCCCTGCATTCGTTCCGGGTACACGTCTCCTCAGAAGGGCAATCGCGATCTCGATGAGCACGTTCGACACAACACGCCTGCTTGACGTTGCGCATGGCGCTATGGACAAAGCGATCGACCTCCTGATGCGCAACCGGGCCGGCGAAGTTCAGGCCAAGGGTGATCGCGATCTGGTGACCGAGGTCGAGCTGGCCATCGAACGACTTGTACGAGACCACCTCCAGGAGCAGACGCCGGACGTCGGCTTCGTCGGTGAGGAAACCGGGGGGACCGGCAACCCGGAGGTGTACTGGGTCCTCGATCCTGTTGACGGGACTGTCAACTTCGTCCACGGGGTTCCGTTGTGTGCGGTGGCTCTCGGGCTCATCCACGTTGATCAACCCCTTCTCGGCGTCATTGACACGCCCTTCCTTCACCACCGGTACTGGGCAACGAGAGGCCACGGGGCATTCCGAGACGGCGACCCCATAGCTGTCTCGCGCACGAAAACCCTTGAGGAATCACTTATTTCGCTCAGTGACTACGGAGCAGGAGAGGGAGGTGTAGCGCGAACGGGGGCGTCCGCCAGGCTCGATCAGGCGCTTTCTCAACGCGCACAACGAGTTCGGCGCATCGGGTCGTCGGCGGTCGAGTTGGTCTGGGTGGCTGACGGCACTCTCGATGCCAGTCTCACGCTTGGCAACCGCAGTTGGGACACGGCGGCTGGAGCGATCATCGCCCGCGAAGCCGGCGCACTCGTCGTTGACGCGGACGGTAGCCAGCACAACACCAGTTCGCGTTGTGCCGTTGCGGTGACACCGAGCTTGGGGGACGCACTGCTCCCGCTTCTGCGCATCCTTCGCGGTACTCGATACTGGCCGATTTCAGCAACCGAAGGCGAGACAGCCTCGACTGCGCGGCCTGCAAGAAAACGCGTTGTCGGAGCAACGGCCTTCTTGGCGACGATCGGGGTGGGTATCGGCGACGACGACACCGCGGACACGCTTGCCGAGAGGGAGTTCTCCTCGTCGCGCGATGCGCAGACTTGGATCGAGCGAGAACTACCCCTGGCTGAGTTTCCCGCCTGGGTCGTGCAACGCCCGCGTGGTGCAGCGGGGGCTTTCCTGTTCGGCGCGGTCCAGCGTGGGCGTTATGCGATGGAAGCTAAGGGCTGCATCGCATGGCAGGCAGACGAAGGCTCGGTGGATGACGTAGAGGCGTACCTGGTCGAAGGGCAGGTGCGATGGCGCGATGCTCAAGGCGCGGCGAGGTGACAGGTGGAGGTCCGCGAGGTTCGCGCCGTGATCGTTGCGGCAGACAGCCCACTTGGTCGAGTGAGTCAAGCGGTCGACGACCTGGCGGCGCATCTGCCGGCACCGGATGAGCCGCGGGCGTGCCCGTTGTGCTCGGATCGATCCTGGCCCTGCGACCTCTTCGATGATGCCGCACACCGAGTGCTGGCAGCCGGCTTGCGGCTCGGCGATCTGGTTCCTCTCGACTTGCACGAACGCCTATGGCCGCTAAAGAGGGCGCGAACGCCACCATCCTCTACCCAGAACCCTGGCGACTGGTTCGGCCGGGAGGAACAGGAGCGATGACAACGACGAGTCGCCGCGCAGTGGTGCGCATGCGGCGCCCCAACGGAGATCCGCTCGACGCAGCCCAGGTCTCCGGAACCGTTCACGGAAACACGCCGCTGAGGGGAGAGTGGTGGTGAGATCGACCTCCACTTCGATGAGATTCCGCTCGCGGGCGAGCTGGCGGGAGCGCTCGGCTCACCACGGTCGATGAGCGCCACGGCCCGGCCCAACATCGCCTTGACCCGCCTGGTGGAGGCGTCTGGTGCGGCGAAGAAGTCGTTGGCCTTCCGGCTCAACCAGCTTGCAGAGACCGCCGGCCTGGAGACGCACTACACCCACACCAGTTGGACGAACTGGATGAAGAGGGGAACGCGCCCGGCACAGGCGGTACGCCCGCTCATCGCCCAGGTCTTGGAAGAACGACTCGGGCGGCCGGTCAGCCTGGCAGAGATCGACCTTGATCACGACCCTGGCGTGGACTCAGGCAGCGGCTTGGAGTTCCCACGCGAGCTCGGCACCGCCGTGCAAGTCGCGACCAGGTTTTGGAGCCAGGTGGACAGCCGCGACGTCCGCGGCCCCGGCGTCGCAGTGGTCAACTACAACACCCCGGTTCGTCGCTGGCTGGCGCTCCCCGCTGACGCCAGCGCAGCCTCGCAGTCACCGGCGGCCTTCCGGCGCGTTGGAAAGGCGGATGTCGTCGAGCTGCTCGAAACAGCCGAGCAGGCCCGGCAGTGGGATTCCCGGTACGGGGGCGGGAACTGGCGAACCTCGCAGCTCACTGTTTGTCTGAAGGAGCGGGCGGCTCCGCTGTTGCACGGCTCCTACAGCGACACCGTCGGGCGCCGGCTGTTCACCGCCACGGCGCAACTCGCCCGGCTCGCCGGATGGACCGCGTTCGACAACGGCGACCACGCCAACGCCCAACGGCACTACATCCAGGCGCTACGTCAAGCTCGCGCTGCGGGGGATGTCCAGCTCGGCGGCTACGTGCTGACCTGCATCGCCCTACAGTGCAGCCTCGGCGGCTTCCACGACGACGCGATCGACATGGCCGACAGCGCGTTTCACCGCGTCGGTGGGCACGCCACGCCGCGCGTGAAGGGCTTCTTCAAGCTGATCGAGGCCCGCATTTGGGCACGCAGCGGCAACGCCCGCATGGCCGACGGCGCCCTGACCACAGCCGAGCGCCTGCTCGACGCCGCACGCTCTTGTACCGGCGACGACCCCGCTTGGATCGACTTCTTCGACGAGCACCGGCTCGCCTCGGACGCAATCGAGATCCACCGCGATCTGGGCCGGCCGCGCGAGGCGCAACGGTGGAACGAGTTCGCCGCCATGCCTATCGACACCTTCGTCAGGGCGTACGCCATCCGCCAAAGCGTCCTCGGTAGCACCTACTTGCAGGGGTACCAGCCCGACCTCGAACAGGCACTGGACCACGGCCACCGCGCCGTCTCCGCTCTCGCTATCGTCAGTTCGGCCCGCGCTGTGGACTACCTCCAGGCTCTGATTTCCCGGATGTCACGCTGGCGCACCGAACCCGGCGTTGTCGAACTGACACGTCGGATAAAGACCGAAATATCTACGGCTTGAGAGCGGAAAGAACCTGATCATGAAGACCTTCGACGCTTTTAAAATCAACATCCCGAATCCCGCTCTGATAATTCTAGTCGGCCTGCAAGGGAGCGGTAAGAGCACCCTGGCGTACCGGCACTTCGCCCCTGTTGAAATCCTCTCGATGGATGAGTTTCGTGCCCGAATGTGCAACGACCCGGCCAGTCAGTCGAACAGCTCCGCGGCGCGCAGGCAACTGCTTGACATGCTCCGTCAGCGTCTCCGGAACAGGGTCACTACCGTAGTCGACTCCACCAATCTCCGCGGGGATCGGCGCGCGGAACTCCTCGACATCGCAGCAGAATTCGAGATACCTACAGTCGCCCTGGTGTTCACCGCCAGCGCGGAGTGGTGTCGAGCGCGCATTGATAGTCGGGCTAGCATCATACGCGATGACGTCCTTGCTCAGAACGTCGAACTGTTCAAACAAACGCTTCGCGACATTGACAACGAAGGCTATTCCTGGGTGTTTCGCCTGGACAGTCAACAAACGGAGTCAATCGGGTTCGAGCACGCCTTGCCTGACGATTCTGACCCGGATCGTTGGTTCGAGGTCGAGCAACTTCGCCCGCACGAATGGGTATTCCGCCACCCTGTCGACGAACTCCGGCGCCACCCCGCCGTTCTCGCCGAAACACGGCCAACCTGGGAATTCATCGCACGTGTTGCCGCCGATGTGGCGCTCGACGCGCGGCTTGCGCCAGCGAACACGCAGGTCCGCACGCGGGTCGGCGCTGAACTGCGCGTACGGCTGCCCCACTGCCTGCCCATCCACCTCGTAGCCCGTCAGGCCGGCTGGGAGCGCACGCTGCCATCCGCCAGGTGATTCGTGAGCCCCCTCGTGAGCCCTCCCGCCCCGATCCACATCGCGATTCCATAAGAGCTGGTCTTAAGCGGTTCGCAACGAGAGGACGGAATGTGAAACCCCATCCAGTGAGCTCAACCCGAGTCGCGGTGAGCGACCTGGCTCGGGGACGTTACAGCATCGGCGACGGCACCTTCTCGTTCGCCGCGGCGCACCACCTCACCGATCTTCCTGACGCCGAGAACAAGGCCGGGCGGTCCCACGGTCATACCTTCACTGTCGAGGTCGAGCTCACAGACACCGAACTGCGGGCACCCGGTTTCGTGGCGGACTACGCCGAACTCGCCACGCTCGGCGAATACCTCAAGCGCGAACTGGATCATCGCGACCTCAATGCCATATTCACCTTCGACACCACCACCGACGCGCTCGCACAGCACATCACCGCGTGGTTCCTGGCCCACATGCCGTCCGAGCGTGGGAAGCAGCTCCACGCCATCCACGTCAACATCGGCACAACTACCAGGTCGCCTCAGCACACCGCGGTCGACTCGTTTGCGTTCGAGGCGGCTCACCACCTGGAGGGGTTGCCGGACGGACATAAGTGCGGCCGGCCTCACGGTCACTCCTATCGGGTGGACCTCCGGCTGGACCAGCAGACAAGCCCCCGCCGTCGCGCCAGGATTCGCGCCCTGCTCGCCGAGTATCTCGACCGTCAACTGGACCACCGCGACTTGAACGCCGTGCTCCAGTTCCAGCCGACGTCGGAGCTGGTTGCTGAGCACCTGTATGCCTGGACCCTTAGCCAGGCCAAAGGACAAGAGGCCGCCGCGGTCCAGGCGCTTCGCGTCTGGGAGTCGCCGCGCCGATGGGCCGAGTTCACCCAGGACGAGCGGAGCGGCCGGTGACGATCACGCTGGCCGATGACGAACTGCTCGTCGCGGAGAGGTTCGGCCCGACCGTGCAAGGCGAAGGCCCGTCGACCGGACGACGTGCCGTGTTCGTCCGGCTGATGAACTGCAACTTGACCTGCAAGACCTGCGACACCCCCTACACCTGGGACGACTCCCGGTTCGACCTGGATGCCGAAGCCACCGTCACCTCGGTCAGCGATCTCCTGGCCTGGGCGACGGCCCAGCCGGTCGACCTCGTGGTCATCACGGGCGGCGAACCCCTGATCCAGCAACGTCGCCTCATCGCCCTCGCTCAGGGACTCGTGGACGCCGGGCTGCGGGTGGAGATCGAGACCAACGGCACGATCGCGCCCGCACCTGACCTGCTCGCCTGGGTGAGCCAGTTCAACGTGTCGCCGAAGCTGTCGACGTTCGGAGCCGGAATGCCGGCCTCCAAACGGATTAAGCGACGGGTGCTTGGCCACTTCGCGGTCAGCGGCCGGGCGGTGTTCAAGTTCGTCGTCTCCAGCATCGCCGACCTCGACGAGATCACCGAGCTCGTCTCCAGCCACGACTTGGCGCCGGTCTACGTGATGCCCGAAGGCCGCACCGCCGAAGAGGTCACCCGACGCCTGGCCGAGATCGCCGACCCGGCCATCGAGCGGGGCTTCCACCTCAGCACGCGGTTGCACCTGCTCACGTGGGGAGACCAGCGTGGCCGCTGACCCCGCCGCCAGCCGTGCCGAAGTGCCGCCATACGAGGCCGCCCGCGGTGTGCTGATCACCGTCGAAGGAATCTGGGGCGGCGGAAAGACCACGACCGCCACCGCGCTGAGCGCGCGGCTCACCGCCGCGGGGTTCTCCACGCGCGTGCTGCACTACGGCCCCCGCCACGGCGTCATCGAACGCCTTTCGGACATCCTCGACACAGCTCCGCTGCGTCGCCGCGACGGTATTGGCGGCTACGACTCGGCGCACCACGCCACAGTTGATGTCCTGCTGCGGTTGTGTCGGGAGTCCTACAACCACCGCGTCCTCTACCGGCCGGCGCTGGCCGAGCATGACGTCGTGGTCATCGACCACGGCGTGTACTCCAAGCTCGCCTACGCCCTGGCGGTGTTGTCTGAGCAACACCCGGACGTCGACCCGACGCTGCTGCTGGACCAGCTTCGAGAGGTAGTCGCTCCGTGGTTTCTACACCCCGACGTCGCGCTGTGGCTGGACACTCCCTGGCCGCTGGCCCGCGAACGCGCCATCGCCCGAGGTCGCGGCGGAGGCAATCCCGGCTCGGTGGAACGGCTGTTGTTCCTGCCTCGCTACAGCCACGCCTACCGCCTGCTCGCCGACGCCCTCCCCGACCGCGTTCGGCGGATCCGGGTCGGCACCCGGACCACGCCGAGCGTGCTGGCCGAGATCGACGAACTGCTCGCGCCCGTGTTGCACATCCAGACAGGAGCTTTGCGATGACCGAGCCCCGGATCCCCGAGGTCCTGCTGTTCTCCGCCGGGTTGGACTCCTACCCCGCCTGGCACTATCTCGGCCGCCCACCGGGCCTGTACTTCGACCTCGGTCACCGCTACGCCAGCCAGGAACGCGCCGCCGTCGCCGCGCTGTCCGACGCCGCCGGTATCGAGATCGAGATCAGCGACGAGCTCCGGCTGGGAGCGTGGGAAGCCGAGGACGCGATCATCCCGCTGCGCAACGTGCACCTGGCGATGCACGCCTCCAACCGCGCGGAAATGGTGTGGTGCATCGGCGTCAAGGGCGACCACACCCTCGACAAGAGCCGCGACGCGTTCGCCGACATGGGCCGGTTCATCGCCCGCTTCTCGGAGAAACCGACCCGAGTCGACAGCCCCTTCTGGGACATGACCAAGACCGACATCATCGCCTGGTATTTGGCGCAGGGCCTGCCGGTCGAGCACCTGCTGCTGACGTTCTCCTGCAGTCGCACCGACGGCAGCACCGTCCACTGTGGCCGCTGCTCCAGTTGCTTGCGCCGCTGGACGTCCCTGGTCAACAACGGCGTCGAAGCCGAGTTCGAGCACCAGCCCTGGACCTGGGATCGGGTCCGCGAGTTCTACATCCCGGCCATGCGCGGTGGCCGATACCCCGACCACCGGGCTCATGAGTTCTTCGCAGCACTGGCCACCGTCGGTGCGGCCGTGGCGAGCTGACCCAACCCCGCCGACCCTCGAATGAGGAGCATCCCTATGAAGGCATACATCGCCGCACCACTGTTCTGCGACGCGGAGAAAGCGTTCAACCTTCAGGTCGACACCGCGGTCCGCGCCCTGGGCCTCGCCACCTTTCTTCCCCAGCGCGACGGCGGCGAAGCCGCCCCGCTGGTCCGCCAGGGTCTGGATGAAGACACCGTCCGGCGCCGGCTCTACGAGCTGGACTGCGCCGCGATCGCGGAGTGCCCGATCTTCGTGTTCATCCTCGACGGCCGCGTCCCCGACGAAGGCGGCTGCGTGGAACTTGGCATGGCCCGCGCCCGCGGCGCCGACTGCTTCGGCGTGCAGACCGACTCGCGCCGCTTCGGCGGCACCGACTCCAACAACCTGATGATCGACTACTCGCTCAACGGCGGTATCGCCCACTCGATCGACGAGCTGAGCGCGCTCCTACGCGCCCACCTCGACGCGCTCACGCCCGTCTCCTGACCAAGCCCTCCACTCCACCACCGATCCGACAAGGAGCCGTCATGCCCCTGGGCGTCAACCTCTGCTTCGCCGTCAAGCGGATGCCAGAACCGGAACGCTGGGCCGCGTTCGTCCGCGAAGACCTCGGCCTCGACCGGGTGCAGTTCACCTTCGACCTGCTCGACCCCTGGTGGCCCGACGAGCAGCGCGCCCGGCTGGCCCGCCGGGTGCGCGACGCCGCCGCAGCCCACGACCTGATCATCGACTCGTGCTTCGTCGGGCTCGCGCACTACGTACCCAGCGGCCTGCTCGACCCGGACGCCGACGCCCGTGCCGCCGCCCTCACCTGGTGGCAACGCGCCATCGACCTCACCGCCGAACTCGGCGCTCCGGCCGTCGGCGGCCCGATGGGCACGATCAGCGAGACCGACGCAGCCGATCCCGCCCGCCGAGCCGACCGCCAGGACGAACTCGTCGACCACCTCGAACGACTCGCCCGCCGCGCCACCGATGTCGGAGTCCGCGAGCTGCTGGTCGAGCCGACCCCGATCCTGCGGGAGTACCCGGCCTACATCGACCACTGCCAGACCCTGCTGAACACATTGCGCGGGCGCGGCGTCAACAACGTGGGACTCACACTGGACACCGGACACGCACTGTTCCAGCGGCTCCACGGCGCCGACGCTGGGATCGAGAGCTGGATCCACAACCTCGGCTCGCGCATCCGGCAGATCCACCTGGACAACACCGACGGCCACGGCGACCCGCACTGGGGCTGGCCGCACCCGCAGGGCACCTTCGACGTCGGCGCGCTCGCGACCTGCCTGGTCGACAACAACCTGGCCGACATCTCGGTAATTCTGGAGGTGTACCCGCGGTTCGAGGACGACTCCACCGAGGTGCTGAAGCTGATCGCCAGCTCCGTCGAGCACTGCCGCGCCCACTTCCCCGTTTCCACCCAGGTGGTCAGCAATGCTGCCGCTGGCTGACCTGTACCCGCGCGACCGGCTCGCGGTCGAGGTGTCGCTGTGGTCGGCTGACTTGGCCGACCTCGGCGCGGAGGTCGCCCGGCTGACCCCCTACGCAGACGTCTTCCACATCGACGCCTCCGACACCCGGTTCGTGCCCAGCCCGCTGTTCTTCCCCGACCTCGTCGCGGCGCTGCGTTCGCACACGCAGGTGCCTTTCCACGTCCACGTCATGGCCGAGCACGCCCTGCCCTTGGTCGAGGACTTCGCCCGCGCCGGGGTAGACCTGCTGTCCGTCCACGCGGAAGCCGACGACGTCGCCGACGCCCTGCAAGCGATCCGGACGCGGGGCGGTGCCGCCGGCCTCGCGCTGCGCCTGGACACGCCCGTCGACACCGTGGAAGCGCACCTCGACGACATCGACTTCGTGGTTCTCATCGGCACACCGCTGGGCACCAAGGGCACCACGATGGATCCGGCCGCGCCGGATCGTGTGCGGCAGCTGCGGGCGTTGGCCGCCCGCACCGGCCAAGACCAGCTTCCGGTCATTGCCGACGGCGGCATCCGCGAGAACACCGTTCCCGAGCTCGCCGACGCGGGTGCCGACGCTGTGGTCGCCGGATCGTTGTTGCTGGGCAGCGACGACCTCGCCGCCACCACCACCTGGCTTCACCGCCAACGGAGCGACGTGGCGTTCGACGGAGAGCGCGTCGAGGAGCGGACGTGACACCGGTCGCGGCAGATCCGTTGGAGGGCTGGGTGGTCAGCGTCGATCTGTGGGCGACGCTGATCACATACGGCGATCGCGAGGCCGAAGCCGCCTGGCGGATTCGCGAGTTCGAGACCGTGCTCACCGAGTTCGGTCACGACCTTCCCGACGGCAAGGTCCGTGAAGCGATCCTCGCCGTGCGCGCGGACACCCAACGACGTCAACGTACAACTGGCGAACAACCTCCGGTGCGTGGCCAAGTCGAGCAGATGCTCACCGTCATGGGCCTGCCCCTCGACACGCGGCTGATCGACACCCTGCTCGTCCCGCACACTCATGCGGTCTTGCGAGCCTGCCCCGACATCATCCCCGGCGCGCACAGCGCGCTCTGGGCACTGAGGCAGGCCGGAGCTCGGCTCGTGTTGACCTCCAACACCCTGGCCACTCCGGCGTCGGTATCCCGGCTCATCCTCGACGACCACGACCTGACCACCGTGTTCGACGAGACCGTCTTTTCCTCTGACGTCGGGCTGGCCAAACCACGCTGGGAGATGTTCGCCGCGGTCGCCACCGCCGCAGGTACGGATCTGAGCCGGGTGGTGCACGTCGGCAACAGCGTGACCACCGACATCCACGGCGCGCTGAACGCCGGATGCCGCGCGGTGCTGTTCAACCCGGCTGGCAAGCCCTGTCCTGCCGGCGTGCGGGCCATCACCAGCCTCGACCAGATGCCGATCGCCGTCCTGGCCACTTGCTCCTGAGCCCATCACCCAACCGAGGAACCCGTTTGATGATCACGCCGCTGGACATCCCCACGGCCCGTGTCGCTCCCCGCCTGCTGCCGCCGAGCGGCCTGGACCTGCTCGTCGCGGCATCAACCTGCGAAGGCCGGGCCCGCCACCTCCGCGACCTGCTGGCGGGCGCTGACGCCGACGGGTCGGTCTACCTGGCCAACCCCGACGAGGTGCGCGCGATGCTTCTTCACGGCACCGACCCGCAGCTCTACCTCGCCTATCGCGACATCGCCGCGCCCCGACCCAAGACCGACCAGACGGACGCGGACGCGGACGGCACGCACGCCTGGTTCGCCGACCTCGTCGTCTACACCGCGGCGAACCTCGGCCACAGCCCGGAACTCGGCCGGTCGCTCGGCCACTGGAACACCGCGGCTCAGGTCGAAATCTTCCAGTGCTTGTCCGGCCGGGTTCTCGTGTTGCACACCAACATCGACGACGACGGTAACTCCACAATGGACTATCACGTATGTCAGGCCGGTGATCACGTCGTCATCCCTTTCGGTGCCTGGCACCTGACCGCCGTGCTCGACGCCCCGGCGGTGGTGTTCAACATCTACACCGATGTCGCTGACCTGCGGACCGGACACACCAGCCGGGAGGCGGTCGACAGTGACCTGAAGTACCGGGCGGCGCCCGCTCCCGAGTTGACCATCGCGCGCACGGCCTCGGAGATCGCCGTTGTCGGCTCCAGCCGCGAGCTCACCGAGCGACCTCTGCGGCGCGGTGAATTCCCGAGCTGGGCCGAGGCCCTGCTGATGCCCTCTGGACTGGCCGCGCTCTACCGCCATGCTCCGGCCGCCGAACTGGCTCGGCTGCAGGAGCACGCCGCGCATTTCGGCCACCGCCCAGTCCTCGCCACGGCGCCATGACGAGCTCGCGCAAGCATCAACCCGCGCCCACCGATGCCTCCTGTCCGATCCGGCCGCTGATCGGCTACGCCGCACCCGCTCGCGCGACGCGCCGCTTCACCCAGGGAGCGGCCAGCGTCACCCTGCGCGCAGACCGCGGCGAGCTGATCAGGGACGCAGAGACCACGCTCTACTCCTACGCGCGCACCAGGACCGCGGCCAGCCGGTGGACCATCACCCTGCACACGGGCGTTCCCGTCGACCAGGCCGGCGCGACCGCCCTGTTCGCCGACACGGACGACCATGACATCGGCCCGAACTTGCAGGCGCAGTCGATCGGCATGCCCGGCGGGAGAGCGTTCTGGATCCGCGAACACGCCACCCTCGTGCACCTCGACCACCTGCTCGGCACGATCACCGTGCACGCCAGCGACCTGGACGCCGCGCGGTTCTTCGCCGCCCGACTCGTGCGACAGGCGATGACCGCCCAGCTTCTGGAGCACGACGCGGTCTACGCGCACGCCGCCGCGCTCGTGCACGCCGGGCACGGCCTGCTGATCGCCGGGCCGAAGGGCGCGGGCAAGACCACCACCCTGCTGAGCGCGCTGCGGCTGGTGGGCGGGGACTTCGTCACCAACGACCGGCTTCTGCTCCACTGCGACCCCGACGGCGGCACGGTCGGCCACGCCTGGCCGATGCACCTGCGCGCCACCGCCAGCACGCTGCACGCCGTTCCGGGGATGAGCAGGTTCCTGTCCGCAGAACAGCAGCAGAACGGCCTGGCCGGCCAGGCCGCGCTCAGCGGCAAGATCGCGATCGAGCCAGACGAGCTACGGGCCACGCTGCCCGACATGCGGATCGTTGGCGAGGTCCGGCCCACGCTGATGCTCTGGCCCTACCGCAGTGCCAGCGACCTCCCGCCCGAGCCGGTACCTGCGGCCGAGGTCCGCGACGTCCTGGTACGCACCCAGTTCTTCATGCACGAACCGGTCACCAGCACCACCTCGCACCGCAACCACTGGCTGCTGCCGCCCGACCAAGATCGGACCGCGCTCTCGCTCACCGCCGTCGCAGACCAGCTCGCTCGAACCGTGCCGTGTGTTCGGATCCCGGTTACCGATTCGCCCGCGGCGCTGGCAGCCCGTGTAGTTGCCCTCCTCGACCACGCAGCGACCCAAGCGGCCAGGCCGGGTGGTTGGGGATGACCGACCGACGGGCATGCCGCTTCGCCGAGGACGCCGTCCGGGCTTTGTGCTGGGGCACCGGCGCCGACAACCACGAGACGATCGCCCGTGCCGTGGTGGCCGAACTGGGCGCGGTACTTGGGCAGTCGGTGCGGTCGAAGACCCTCTGCCTACTGGCCGCGTACCTGCACGACCACCCCGTCGCCGAGCTGGATCGCACGGTGACGCGATTCCTCGACAGCACGCTGCGAACCAACCGGTACAAGACCTATACCTGCCGCGTGGCCGCGCTCGCCGACACCGCGAAGTTGCGCACCGCTGGCGTAGCCGCCGTCGTGCTCGGGGGACTCAGCGTGGAACATTCCCTTTACGCCAGCACCGGTGCCCGGCAGTTCAGCGACATCGACCTGCTTACCGCGCCTGGCGACGCCGAACGCACTTACGCCGTCCTCCGCTCCCAGGGTTACCAGCCCAGCCGGGACAGCGGGACCTGGACGCGGCCGACCGGCGACCCGATCGTCCCGCTCATCGTCGTCGACTTGGCCACGACCCTGCCTCGCCGCGGCACCGAAGACGACGTCCCCGATCTGCTGGCTCGCCGCACCAGCGTCAAGGTTCCCCCGCACGACCATCCGCTCCCCGTCCTCGCCCCGTCCGACGCGGTCAACCACACACTGGCCCGGCTCGCGACCCAGCCGGGCTGGGCACTCGCCGCCGACGCGATCCGCCAGGTACGTACGACGTCGCCGCCCGCCCCGCACCACGCCGACGTCCTCGCCGGCTGGTCGGTGCTGCGCTCGCATTGGCCATTGCTGCCCGCCCACCCGGCCCGCTGCGCCATCGACGAGGAGCCGCACCGATGATCATCGCCTTGGCCGGACTACCCGGCGTCGGCAAGACCACACTGGCCGAGCAGCTCACCAGCCACATCACCGGTGCGCTGTTGCTGCGCAAAGACACCGTCCGACACGCGCTGTTCGGCACCGAGCACACCACCTACACCCGCGACCAGGACGACCACTGCGTCCAGGTCCTGTTCGCCACCGCGGTCTGGCAGTGGATGCGTGCTCCCGCCACGACCGTCGTGCTCGACGGGCGAACCTGGCTGGCCCCCGGCCAGATCGAAGACCTGCGCGCCTTCGCCGCGACGCACCACCAACCCCTGCTGCTGCTCGAATGCGTCTGCCCGGTCGAGGTCACGCACGCCCGGCTGACCGTCGATCACCAGCACGGCCGGCACCCAGCGGCCAACCGCACCCCGCAGCTACACCAGGAACTCGCTGCCACCGCCGTGCCGATTACCGGCCCGAAACTGCTGCTGGACACCGGAAAGCCTGTCGTGACCAACGTCGACATCGTCCTTCGGCACCTGGACACCCTCGCGCCCTCCGACGCCGTGATTCATCCGCTGGCCCCGACCACCGTGGAGACCTCGTGACCACCGAACTGCCAGGACTGCTGCTGTTCGCCCAGGCGACCGTCGCGCACGGCGCGGAGTTCTTGCGCACCCACCGCCCTCGTACCTGCACTGGCAAGGGCGACCGGGACATGGCCACCGACGTCGACCTCGCCATCGAACGGATCCTGCGCGACGAGCTGAGCCGCGCCACTCCCGGTATCGGCGTCCAAGGGGAAGAAGAAGGCGGCCCCACCAGCGGCACCCGCTGGGTCATCGACCCGGTCGACGGCACTGCCAACCTCACCCACGACATCCCGCTGATCGGCATCTCCCTTGCCCTGGTCGTTGACGAGGATCCTCTGCTCGGAGTCATCGCCCTACCCCAGCTCGACCGCACGTACTGGGCGGCGGACGGCCTCGGCGCCTGCCGGGACGGCAACCCGATCCGCATCGCCGGTCCGGAGCGGCTGGATGAGGCGATCATCGCGATCGGCGACTACGGCACCGGACCCGGCGCCGCCGCTCGAAATGCGGCGATGCTGGCGATCCACGCCGCCCTCGCGCCCCGAGCGCAACGCATCCGCATGCTCGGAACCGCCGCGGCCGACCTCGCGTTGCTGGCCGATTCTGCCCTCGGTGCGTCGATCACCCTCGGCAACCGCACCTGGGACATGGCCGCCGGGGCGGTCATCGCCCGCGAAGCCGGCGCCCACGTGACCGATCTGGACGGCACCGACCACACCACCGCCTCACGCTGCACCATCGCCGCCGCACCCGCCCTGATTGAGGACATCCTCGACATCGTCCAGCGTGCGAGCGCGATCAACGGCTTCACCGGCAAGGAGGTCATGGCGTGCTGATCACGTTCGAAGGGCTGCCCGGAGCCGGCAAGAGCACACAGAGCCGGATGCTCGCGAGGTGCCTGGAAGCCAACGGCCACCACGTCACCGTCCTCCCCGACCTGGCCACCCTGGACACCGAGCCCATCTCGGCTGCCCTCGTCGACCTGCTGCGCACCGGCGACGATCCGTTCCTGCGCACCGGCGACGCCATCACCGACACCATGAATACCGCCGCGATCCGGGCTGACCTCGTCGCCACCGTCCTCGATCCGGCGCTGGCCGCGAACCCTGCCGGCGTCGTGATCGAAGACCGCGGCATCCACACGATGGCTTCCTACGCGATCGCCGCCTTACTCCGCCAGCACCGCGCACCCGCCGACGTCGCGCTCGACTGGCTGGACGCCCTCACAGCTCTGGCCGGGCCACGCCCCACCCGAGCGCTATGGCTGCGAGTACCCCCAGAGGTCGCCGCCCATCGCGCCGACCAACGCAGTGGAGACCGCCGCCCCGCATTCACCGGCGAACAACGCGCTCACCTCGTCTGGGTTGACCACGCCTACGCACTGCTCGCCGAACGAGACCCACAGCTCACCGTCCTTGATGTCAACGAACTCGACCTGCTCGACACCCACCTCGCTATTCACGCCACCCTGCGTCAGATCAGCCAGACGGGCGACATCGACCTAGGCCCATGTGCGGGGCACCACGAGTCCGCCGGGCCTGTCTCCTACGCTGAAACCCGCCCATCCGTGCCGAGCCGAAACCGAGAGCCCGAAACGATGACCACGTTGGCCTGCAACCGCGAGAACTCCGCTCCCACCGACCTGCTCAGCGCCCTGCGCGCCGCGCGTGCGGCCGGAGCCGACGCACTGGCCGCCACGCTCGAAGAACACGGGTTGCACCCACTCGACGGTGGCCGAAACAACGACGTCTTCGCCTGGACCGCGGCCCCCACGCCGATCTGCATCAAGCTCTACAAGAAGACCGACCGGCAGCGCGTCGAGCGCGAGTGGCACGGCCTCACCCATGTCGCCGGCCTGGGCAGCGCACCGGAACCGCTGTGGCTCGACGAGGACCCCGAACAGCCAGCCCTCGGCATGACGCTGCTGCCCGGCGCACCGATCCTTGACGTTCTCGACCCGGTGACAGCCATCAAGTCGCTGGCCACCACCACCCGCGCTCTACAGAGCGTTCCGCTGAAAGAGCCGCTGGCCAGCCTGGAGCGCGTCGACTCCATCGGCCACTACATCGCCCGGCTCACCGATGTCTGGCCCGGCCAGCTCGCCGACGCCGCCGACGATCCCCAGACCCCGGACATGCTCGCTCTCCTGCACCGCTGGGAGAACAGCGGCGACGCCGAACTGCTCGGGCAGCCCGCCACCCGCGTCTACTCCCGCGGCGACGCGAACCTGCTCAACTGGCTCCACGACGGCGAGTCCACCTACGTCGCGGACTTCGAGTTCAGCGGCTACTCCGACATCGCCGTCGACGCCGCCGACCACATCGAGCACATCAGCGCCCGCGTCATTCCCGACGACGTCTGGGCCAGCGCCGAAGCCGACCTCGGCGTCACACCGGACAACCGGGCTCGGTTCGAGGCCGCGCGGCGCACCATCGCGCTGCGCTGGCTCGCTGTGCTGTGGAAGCAGCGCACCAAGCGGGTCGAGGAGTTCGCTGCTTTGCACGAGCGAGTCCGCTCTCTCCAAGGCTGAATCACGACTGCCCATCGCCCGCCAGCGACGTCAGAATGAACATCGCGTCGAAGGCGCCAACTCCGAGCATCGGCACGACCGCGAACAAGCCGGCCGCGAGCAGCCGCGTGTCGGCGAACATCGCCAGGTCGTCGAGTTCATCCTGCCCAGCCCAGCGGAACGGGTGCTCCGGCTTCCGGGTCACCTCGTCCGGATCGGTGACGAAGGCGACGTACTGGTGATCGATATGCACGTGACGATCCCCGCAGTGCCCATCCGGCGGCACCGGCTGCTCGGTAATCCACCACGGCATCGTCAGCACCGTGCGCGGAAACGCGGGTGGGACCGCTGGACCAGGAGGCCGCACCAACCGAACCCGTCGGCCCGTTTCCTCTTCGACCTCGCGAAGTGCGGCATCAACCGGCGACTCACCCGATTCGACATGGCCACCGGCGATCATCCAGCGCCGCAGCCGAGGATGCTTGATCAGCCCCAGCTTCCATACTTCACCGACCAGCCCGAAGACGAACACGCTCGATGTGAAGTGCTTGATCACTCAATGAGTTTGCCAGACCTTGCGATGTTCAACGCCACCGTACGCGACGGAGCACGGAACGCCACCTTTGCAGGAACGTCCGCCGCTGCAAGGCCGCCCGATGAACGGCGAGTCGCTTGACCAGGTCGCCGTTATCTGACGCGACAATGGCACCCATCACCGTATCCACCTCTTTGATGGCCGCCGCGTCGTCCCCGAATCGCTGGCGCATTCGATCGTGGCGGTCCACGTCGGTGACGCAGTCAACCAAGCGCGCGGCATCCGCAGACTGCAGGAGCATTCGTGGGTATGAAGACAACAAGTAGTCAGGCGTGTCTTCGGGCCATTTCCGTGCTCGGTACCGATCCGCCCAACTGTGCAGGGTATCGCGGTACTCCGAAAGGCGCCTCGGTCCAAGCATCTGCACTGCAGTTACGGTCAGCTCCTCGTGGGCCAAAAAGTAGACGGGTGCGCCGTTTCCCTTGCGCTTGGTGAAGCTGCATTCGTCCATGAGGTCTTCGACAGCCCACACGGGTGTGTCGGTGAGTTCGGCGAGGTCATGCACCGTCAGGCCGCCGCATGCGGCGGCAATCAGACCAAGCAGGTCACGGTTGCTACCCTCGCCCAGCAGCCTCTGCAGATCCCGGAGCATTTCGGCTTGCAAGACTCTGGCGTGGGTACTCGGGTTCAGCGGGCGGACGATGCCTGGGTGGCGTAGGGAATGGTGGGCCGGTACGTCGGTAGGGAGTGCCGCGTTCGATCGGTCCGCGACGATGATCCGCAATCCTCGCGGTGGGTGAGTTGGCAGTAGCGCGGCGATGCTGTGGGCGTCAGGTCCCGCGTGCACTCCTCGGTCCTCGTCCAGGCCGTCGACGAGCAGGACCAAATGCTCACCGCGGCTGCTGCAGGCTTGCGCCGCTTCCTCCAGGAGGGCAAGCAAGTGGGCCTCGCGAGTCACCTCGGTCAAGAGCGGTGGAATTTGCTGGCCTAACACCGCCAGTAGCTGCTCCATGACGTTGTCGACGAACGCCGACCGGTCGGACTGCCCAGCCAGGCGTCCCGTGACGAAGAACGACACTACCTGCACGCCGGCTGGTGGGTGCAGTGCGAACCAGGACAACAGTGCGGTCTTGCCTGACCAGGCTCCGGCTCGCAGCCACAGGTAGCCAGGTTCGTTGTCGTCTGTGGCGAAGGCAGCCAGTTCCGCGAGTTCGCGGTCGCGGTCAGCGAGCATCTGAGGTGCGATGCGCTGGATCTGGGATGAGTAGCGGGAGCGGACCGGCGAGGTGCGCCAGTCCACTGCAGCGTCTGGGGCGTCGAGCGAGTAGATCTCCACGTCGCCCTGGACCTGGCTTTGTAGGTATACCGCGAGTCGGTCGTACAACGCGTTCGCCTGTGCGTCGGACACCGCCAGGCTCTCGGTGTGCTCGATCACCATGCTGGCGTGTGCTGCGAGCATCGCGCAGCGCGGCCATTGGGCCGGGTCGTCTGGGCGGATAGGGAACAGTTGGTTCACCAACGTGGCAGCGCGCGTCGCCCACGTTCCGGCACTGGCGCCCAGGTGCAACCGCGTCACCTGCGACACCAACCGGTGCAACCTGATTCGATCGGTGTCGATCCTGGTAAAGAGGTTAGTACGGACCAAGGCGCCTACCGCACGCTCGTGGTCGATCGGCTGGGCAACGGTGGCCGCTAATTCGGGCGGAAGGAGCTTGGGTAGGGACAGCAGCAGGTGTAGGTCGATGTCCTCGGGGTCGAGGAAGGCACACAGTCGCAGCAGTTGCAGGGCCGCGGGTTCGTCCTCGGCGAGCTGGTCGTAGTGCAGCAGCCAGGTCGTGGCGACGCTGGCCGGATATCCGTCGATTGCCTCGGCAAGTAGACGGCCGGCCGCGTCGCGATCCCGATACAACTCCAGGTACCTCTCGATCGGCAGATCCCGCAGGTCGAGGTAGCCAGCGGCCTGAACTAGCGCCAGCGGCAGGTCGCCCAGCGCTTGGGCTAAGTCATCGGCGGCGACCGGGTTGTAGCGCACAACAGTGCGGGCCAGATAGGCCAGGGACTCCTCGCGTGTGAACCGATCGAGGTCGACTTGCGCTGCCAGCTTGCCCCAGCCGCGGAACCGGCTGGTGATCAAGGTGGCTCCTGAGCCGACTGGGATCCAGGGGCGGACAGCGTCAGGACCAGCAACGTTGTCGAACACGATCAGCCAGCCGCTTCGTTCCTGAAGTGCCGCGCGCACGTCCTTCACGGTTTGGTCTTGGTCGTCCGACACGCTCAGGCCCAGGGTGGGGGCCAGGTCTGCGATGTCTTCGACGAGCGTCGATTCCGTCTCCGCCCGTATCCACCAGGCGATGGAGTACCTCCCGGACTCGTGTCCCCGGTGGGCGAGTTCGAGGGCGATGGCCGACTTGCCCATGCCGCCCAGTCCGTGCATCGCCACCACCGCGACGGGGCCGCCCGCGAGCTCGGCCTCGATGCGTTCGAACACGGCGTCGCGGCCGATGAAGGCCGGATTGCGCGGCGGCAGGTTATGGACGGGCTTGGCGGTGGCGAGCTCAACGGTGCGGGAGGCAGCAGGCTGGCCAGGTTCGTCGGAGGACAGCCGCTGGAGAGCAACACCAACGAGGATGACCAACATAGCGAGAACCGTGGTTGCACCCCAGGTCCACCAGGGATCCTGGGTCCAGCGTGCGAACCGCTGTGGAACTGCGTTGGTGGCCAGATTGGTGGCCACAGCTAGCTGTTGCGGGTCATGAGGTTGTTGACGCGGCAGAGGGCCTGGTGAAGGGGACGGGTCTTTCAGCGGCAGGATGAGAAGTACCACCCACTCGTCCGCCGAGCAGAAAGACCCGTCCGTGCTCCACCGTAACGCCCCGCTGTCTGTCGAAGGCCGTCGCCGTCTCGTGCAGCGCTGCCGGACCCGTCCGATCGCCCATGTCGCCGCCGAGATGGGCATCTCCCGCCAGTGCGCCAGCAAGTGGGTCAACCGCTACCGGCGCTTCGGCGAGACCGGCCTGGCCGATCGCCCCAGCGTCCCGCACCGCCAGCCCACGGCCACCCCCGCCCAGGTGGTGGCCCGGATCGAGCAGCTGCGCCGGACCCGCAAGTACTCCGCACGCCGGATCGCCACCGAGCTGGCCGCCCAGGACATCACCATCTCGACACGGACCGTGGGCCGGCACCTGGCCCACCTGGGTCTGAACCGGCGCCGGTTCCTCGACCCCACCGGCCAGAACAACCGGCAACCCAGGCCGATCATCGCCCGCTGGCCCGGCCACATGGTCCACCTCGATGTGAAGAAGACCGGCCAGATCCCCGAGGGCGGCGGCTGGCGGATCCACGGCAAGGGCAGCGAGCAGGACAAACGCGTCGCCCGCAGCAAGAAGCCAGGCCAACGTCCCCGCTACACCTACCTGCACTCCGCCATCGACGGGTTCTCCCGGCTGGCCTACACCGAGGCCCTACCCGACGAGAAGGCCGCCACCGCGATCGCGTTCACCCACCGGGCGCGGGCGTTCTTCGCCGCACACGGCATCACCCACATCCACCGCATCGTCACCGACAACGGCGCCTGCTACCGCGCCCGCGACTTCGCCACCGTGCTGCGCGGAGCCCGACACCAGCGCATCACCCCCTACACCCCACGCCACAACGGCAAAGTCGAGCGCTACAACCGGATCCTGGCCGAGGAGTTCCTCTACGCCCGGGAATGGACCAGCGAACACCAGCGGTCAGCAGCCCTGACCGTCTGGAACATCCACTACAACTACCATCGACCACACACCGCCGCCGGAGATCAGCCACCAGCCTCCCGGCTCCGCACTCGCGTCACCAACGTCATGGCCTCATACAGCTAGCAGAGCTACGAGCAGGGCGCTCAACCCGGTCAGCAAGGCAAGCAGTCCAGTGCGCCGTCGGTGACGCCCGCGCTCCCTTGCCGTCATGACGCAAATCGTCCCAGAGGTCCCGCACAGGTACTGGACTGCCTCGCAGGTCCCTCTGGTTGTTCACCGACGGAGCGTGTCAGCTCGATCACCGAAAAGGGCTGTCGCACGGCAGCCGGCCAAGGAGCGCTCGACTACTTCGCACTCGGAGGGCGGACGACCAACCCGAAGTCGGCGGCCATCTTGTCCAGCGCCTGGTGGATCCACCTGTCGATGTCCTGGCCCGTTAGCCCCAAGGGAGTAGTCACAGCCACGGAGAGATCTCGTGGCTGGCCACTGCGTGGAGCGCCAAAACAAGACAGATCGACCATGTCCAAGGGCCTGACAGTCCAATCTGTTCCACCGTATTCCGGACGTTCACTCTGGATGTAAAGCTCCAGCCTCGGTGCCCCTGCAGGCTGCGTGCGGATCGGGTCGTCCAAGGCCGCCAGCGGCACCACCATCGTGGCGACATGCCACGCTTGCGTGAAGAACTCGATCAACTCGGTCATCGAAACACGAAGAGCGGCGGGAATCAGCGAGGGAGCTGTCGATTCCGCATGAGGGGCAAGCGCCGAGAAGTCGACGCGCAAGTCGACGACGGTCCGTAAATCCGTGGTGTAACCGTCAGGCAGCACCATGTACAAGCAGATCGACACCGCCGGGCGGCCGTCGGCACCGGTCGCCGTGAGGTGATACGCGCCGAACCGGCTGTTGTTGTGACCGTCAGGTTCGTCGATCTCTTGCCATTCCATCCCGGCAGCGTCGAGTCCGTATCGATCTGCAAGGTGACGGCAGACCTCACCCAGTCCGGCCTCCTGGAGGGCGGTCAGCATCTTCGCCCGACCGCGGTCGGTGATTTCCCAGTCCTCCACTGCCAGCGGAATTCTTCCGGCAACCCGTAGCCGAAGGTCACGCTTGTCCGACAAGTTCGTCCAGGAGTCCTTGTCCCGGCTGGCTTCGCTGTCCAAGACGATCTCCGGCTGCCACACCGGGGTCTTGCCGGGCCGGCGAATCAGGCGACCACGACCTCTACGGCCCCACTGCCCGCCCTCCAGTTCGACCTCCTGGCGGTCCGAGTCGATGAATGGATCCGGGTCGGCGCGATTAGCAGCAGGAAAACCGATCCCGATTACTCCGGAATTCGGCAGCCCGCCACCAATCGCCTGCAGGTCGTTCCACACGGTGCGAGCGAGGACTGAAGCAGGTTTTCCGGGCAATTCGACCAGGACCGCGGGCTCGCCATAGGGTCCGCCAGCGAAGTGCTGAACCCAGCCAGGCCCGGCTTCCTGCACTTCGCCCATCGCCTCACCGAACCGTCCGGGGCCTCCGGCCACGTCGTAGGCGGTTTGGAAGGTCGCTTCGTGTCCGGGCTGACCAGGGCGATACTGCGGGCCAGTAAGAACGACATCGACTCGCGAGGGAACGGGGGGCGCCGTGAGACGATCATGCATCGCCGCGAGCACCTCTTTCGGCGTAATCAAGGCCCTGAACGCCCGCCGGACATCGGGGTAGCTGTCGAGCAAGGTGCAGACGGTGGTCCCGTCCCAGACTGCCCAGCCCTTCAGACCCAGCGCTGTCGCGTAGCTTCCGATCAAGGCATCGATTTGGTCCTTGCCGCCCTTGCCGGGTACAGCAGAGAGTGACACGTTGGTCACAAAGATCAGATACTCGGGCACTCGCCCGTCGAGTACACGCTTCTTGCTGGGGTCGGACCACGCCTTCAACTCAGCGGAGACCTGCTGTCGCAACCAGGCCGCATCCGATCCGGTCCCCATGATCTTCGCCTTGTACTTGGCTTGCAGCACGCCGTAGCCGTCCCAGGGCTCGATGGGGTTTGGATACGGCAGCCGACCGCGAAAGGTCGCTTCGCGCCCTCCGTCCGGTCCCTCGCCGAACACCTCAACGCCCGGCCCCAGGACACGCACGGCCAGAGCCTGACTCAGGCGCTCGAAGCCCTGCGGACCAAGCCCGCTTAGGTCGTCTACCACCTGTTCATCCTCGCCGATCGCATCAGTAAGGCCGCATCGGCCCTCATGGCCCCCTCATGATCACGCCGCCAGCGTGGAGTTCACATGACCGGACATTGTCGAGCACCGCGGCCTCGGTGCTCGGGGCGAGCAGGACCTTTCCGTCCGGCGTTCGCCTGCGAAGTCCAGGAAGTCTGTCCGCCATCCGAGCCGGGATCGCAGCACCGGTTCGGCGCAGGGCTGTACCTCGTTGACCAGCTGGCTCCGGCCAGAGTCCTGCAACGACGCGAGCAGGCGACCACATCCATGGCGCACCGGCCGCCGCATCGTGATCGTAACGCGCCTATCACGCTTTGGTAACTGTCAGTAACAGTACGTGGTCGTCGGCGACACGTCCGTCAAATGACCATCGACGCTGATCACCGATCCTATCCTCGATGTTCGCCTTCGGCCGGCGGCCACCGAGGAGCGGACAGTCACCATGCCGCGTCGAACGGAGCGGGGCGATGTGGGCGGACAACGAAACCGAGGTCGACCTTCTCGGCTTCGACTTCCTGGTGGACACCCTGTTCGTGGCGCTCACCGAGCCGCGGCTGCTCCCGCTGACGGTGGGCCTCCTGGGGGACTGGGGCTCTGGGAAGAGCAGCCTGATGCGGATCACCCGGCAGGAGCTCCTGAAGATCCGTGACGGCGAGGAGTCGCTGTCACGCTACGTGTGCGTCGAGTTCAGCCCATGGCAGTACGAGGACTACGACGACGTCAAGGTTGCGCTGATGACGACCGTGCTCGACGCGGTCGGCCAGCGAGTCGCCCCCGACGAGCAGGAACAGGTGTCCAGGCTCCGCCGGTTCGCCCAGAGCCTCGGCCGGTGGGGACGCAGGGGCGGACGGGTCGCGGTAGCCGGCGCCCAGACCGCGGCTCCCTTCGTGATCCAAGCGATGGATCCGAGCATTGATCCGCAGGTTCTGGACGTGACGAAGGCCGCGGTGAACGCCGCCGCGAGCGAGGCCAACAAGCTGCTGGAGGATCCCAAGACCAAGCAGGTCGCGTCGGGTAACGACACGGCCGAGGCGATCGCGGACGCGGGGCGGTTCCGGGCGGAGTTCGCGAAAGTCGTCAAGACGTTGGACGACGTGGATGCCGTCGTGGTGTTTATCGACGACCTTGACCGGTGCTTGCCCGAGACCGTGGTGGACACTTTCGAGGCGATTCGGTTGTTCCTCAACACGCCCAAGACGGCCTACGTCCTGGCGGCCAACCAGGCGGTTGTTGAGTCCGCGATCGATTCGCGGTACCCGCAGTTGCGGCGACCCGACGGCGCTGGGATCGGTGCCGATTATCTGGAGAAGATGCTGCAGCTCAAGGTGGCCATCCCGCCGCTGTCCGCTCCGGAGGCCGACACGTACGTCAACTTGCTGCTGGCGGAGCTGCGCCTCGACAACGAACAGTTCGCCAAGGTCCTGGGCGAGACTCGGCACCGCCGCGAAGCCGGCAACCTGCAGGTAGCGTTCAATGTCGGCGTGGCCGGGGAGATCCTCGGCGACGTGCCGGCCGACCTGGTGCGCGACCTGAACTGGGCGGCGAGTATCGCAGAAGTGCTCGGGGGCGGACTGCGCGGGAATCCGAGGCAACTCAAGCGGTTCCTCAACAACCTGATGCTCAAGCACCGCAGCGCCCAGCGCCGGAAGATCTCCCTCGACTTGCCGGTGCTAGCCAAGCTCATGGTCCTGGAGGAACAACACTTCAGCGACTTCCAGCGGCTATTCGACTGGCAACTCACCTCGCCCGGCCCGATCCCGGAGCTCTCGGCTGCAGAGTCCCTCGCGCGGGCCGGATCAGCCACCTCTGAGCCGGACGACGAAGGGGACACGCCCCAGCCTGACGAGGGCGAGACCGCCGACAGGTCTTCGGGCGCCCGCCGATCACCCGCTGCCAAGCGGGGGCGGCGGGCGGCCCAACAGCCGCCGATCGCCGAAGAGGTGCGGGCATGGGCGGAAAAATCGCACGTGCGTGCGTGGCTGGGGTTGGAGCCTCCGCTCGGTGAGTTGGACCTGGGGCCATACTTCACCTACTCCCGGGACAAGCTCGCCTTCGGCGTCGCCGTCACCCGGCTGCTTCCCCACCTGCAGGAGCTGCTCACCAGGGTGCAGGCCGAGGTCGCCGGTGTGCGGCGGCTGGCGTGTGACGAGATCGCAAAGCTGCCTGACGACGAGCGTGTCCAGTTGGTGGAGGCGTTGGTGGAGGTGCTGACGCGCCGACCAGGCGGGCCGGCCTTCGTCGCCGCGCTCGAACTCGCTGAGCGGGCGCCCGACACGCTGTCGGCCATTTGCGACGCCCTGATGCGGATCCCACCCGCGGCCGTCCCACGCGCACAGGCCGTGAACGCCGTCCGTCGCCTCCCTGCCAACAACCCCACGGTGTCCGCGCTGCTAGACCAGTGGGAAAACAGCGACGCCCCCGGTCTGAAAACCATGATCAGCACCGCCCGCGAAGCACAACGACTCAGCGGCCGACGCTGATGGGGACCTCGGCCGATCGCACCGCAGGTAGCGGCGGAGCGTGGACTCCGCTCAAACACGCGACCGCGTCCTACGTGCGCGGGCTGACCTCCGGATCGCCGAGCACCCGCACATACGCCCAGAGAGTGCTCGCTCGTCACGTCCCTGTGCTGGGTGGAGCCGGCGGTGCCGCAGCCGGCGCCCGTGCCGGACGCAGCGGCGTCCAACGTCTCGGCGCCTTGCTCGCTGGAGTCGGCGGAACCGGGCTTGAAAACACGCTGACCTCGCTGGGACTGGCTACTCTCGTTGGCCGGACCAGGTTCGACGTCCTGGATGAACTGATCACCTTCATCGCGGGAGACGGCGATGACCTGGACTCCCAAGCCGCCCGTGACGCCGCGTGCGACGTGCTGGACGAGGTCTTCGGCGACGCCGATACCTGGACCGAGTTGACCGACACCGCCGAGACGGCCGTCTCGCGGGAGAACCTGCCCACCCTGCTCGAAACATTCCTCGCCCAGTACGTCTACAACCGGGTTCCGGTCATCGCGGAACGCCTCAGCCGCATCACCGACCCGCACGCGGTGCGCCAAGCCGACGAGGAAATGCGCCAGATCATCCAGGTCCTCGTCTCGCTCCGCATCCCCGACGACCCCTACACGGTCGACTGGGCCGGCCCCGAGGGACGCCAGATCGCCGAGGACACCGTCCGCATAACGTACGAAGCTTTGCAAGGACTGGACGGAGACGCACAGTGACCACCTACCTGGTGCGCACCGATCTCACCACCTCGGTGACCGAACCCGACGACGTCCGCCTCCTCGACTGGGCCCCAGCGCGGACCGCGGCCACCATCCAAACCGGCGACACCGGCCCCGAGTTCTTCGCCGGCTGGCGACCGCCCCGCCCAGCTGCCGACCTGCTCTTGCTCGGAGCAGCCGTGTACTGCGCCGACAAGACCACCCGGCGACGCGCCACACTGGACTCCTGGACGAGGGAGCTCAACCTCCGGCTTCCCGTCGAAGACGATGCCGCCTGGCAAAGTGCCGGCTTTGACGCGGCCCTGCGGTTCCTGACCGGCGACCACTGGCAGATCAGCCCCTACAAGTTCGATCGCCACCCGCTCGCTCATGTGGCCGGCGTTCCCACTGCTGACCGGTCGATCGGGCTCGACGTGGACGGGGTGTGCCTGTTCTCCGGCGGCCTCGACTCGCTGTGCGGCGTCATCGATCTTCTCGAAGAAGATCCCCATCGGCGGCTGTGCCTGCTGTCCCACCATGAAGGCGGACAGGCATCCACCGCACAACAACTCCTCCTCGACGAACTCAACGAGCAGTACGGCGCCGAGCGCATCATTTCCCGGCGTCTCTACCTGCGCCCTGCTCCCGCGAATAGCCATCAGGCACGCGCGCTGCCCAAGCCACGCGAGAACACCACTCGATCTCGGTCACTCCTCTTCCTGACCGCCGCTCTGGCCATCGCCGCGGCCGAAGGAACCGAGACGCCGGTGTACGTGCCGGAGAACGGCTTCATCGGCATCAACGTGCCCCTCACCCGATCCCGCGTCGGCAGTGCGAGCACCCGCACCACCCACCCACACTTCATGAATGAGCTCGGCGCCGCCGCCACCGCGATCGGCGTGCCGAACCCGATACTCAACCCGTACCGGCTGCGCACCAAGGGCGAGATCCTCGCCGAATCCCGGAACACCGAACTGCTGCGCCGGCTGGCGCCGCTCAGCGTCTCCTGCTCGCACCCCGAAACTGCGCGGTATGTCGGCCGCAAGCAAGGCAACTGTGGATACTGCTTTCCCTGTCTGATCCGCCGCGCCTCCCTGGCACACGTCGGATGGGACCATGACGAGTACGCCTACGACGTGTTCGACGAGCACGACATCACGATCCTCCTCAACCGCCGCAGCCGCCGCGGAGCAGACCTGCGGGCCGTGATAGCCGGTGCGTTTGCGGATCGACCAGATCGCGACGTCCTACGAAACGGCCCGCTCCCACAAGGCGAACGCGCAGCGTTCACCGGAGTCTGGCGACGCGGACTCGCCGAGCTTCGCACCTGGCTTGCCAACGGGGCCCGCGGGGCCTTGACCGAACTGATGGAACCGCGATCGTGACTACGCCAGCGCTAACCGACACCCACTGTCACATCGATGCCTACGATAACCCGATCGAGATCCTGGATAGCGCCCACGCCGCCGGAGTTCACGTGATCGCCGTGACCGAAGACCCCGGCAAGTACCGCCTCCTGCGTACCCGCCTGGGCCGACGCAATGGTGTCGACGTCGCGCTGGGCTTCCACCCACTTCGCGCAGGGGGTGCATCCCCAAACGATCTCGCTCGATTTCTCCGGCTCTTGCCACAGGCGAAGTGGATCGGCGAGATCGGGCTCGACTTCTCTCGAACCGGAGCGGCAACGCGCAAGCAGCAAATCCGCGTATTCGAGGCAATCCTGGCCGACCCCCAGCTACGAACCCGCCCCGTCACCGTCCACAGCCGGGGCGCCGAGCCGGAGACCATCACCCGACTTGCGCAAGCGCACGTGCCGGCAATCCTGCACTGGTACACCGGGCCGCTGTCGGCCGTAGACGACGCACTTGCCGCAGGACTCTGGTTCTCGATCAACCCGGCCATGATCCGGTCGAAGAAAGCTGTTCCGCTGCTCCAACGGCTTCCGCCGCAACGGGTACTACTAGAAACCGATGGCCCCTTTGCCCGCTCCGGGAGTCGCCCAGCCGTTCCTTCCGATGTCCTCGGAACACTTGATCACCTGGCACGGCTCTGGGGTATGTCGACCGATGAAGCGAGAAAGGCGATTGCCCAGAACGAACAGCGACTTCGCTGCACCGCCGGTGAGCCGCCGCCAGCCTGATTGACGACCTCTTCACCGCCTGCAGCCGACTCCCAGGAGGCACCCATCGCACCGGCGAGCCGCATCACCGATGTCACCCGGCGGCGCCTCATCGAGGGTCTCGCCACCACGGCCTGGTTCGGCGTGCTCAACGAAGTCGAGTTCCTCGTGCGCCTCTACGACCTCGACACGCTGCCCACCACAGATTCCAGGTCCACGCAGTTCCCCACAGCGCGCGAGGACATCATCCAGCACTGCATGGCCAACCTGGACTGGCCCGACGACTGGATCTTCAACGACGAGCGGTTCGGCTTGGCCGACAACGATGACGCGCTCCTGCGCTTCCTGGCGGAGATGCTCCACCCAACGGTCCGGACGAACCTCACCGAAGTCGAGCAGCTGCACAACTTCCTCAACCAGACACTGGTTCACGACGGCTACGAGATCGTCCAGGTCGACGCCATCAGCGGTGCGCCCGTCTTCGCCGGCCGCAGGATCGGCACCGGTGTGCCCGGCTCCATGAAGAACCTGATCTTCGCCGCGGACGGCCCCAAACCGGAGATCGTGTTCACCGATGCACTCAACAACGACGTCCAGGTGGTCAAGAACGAACAGTTCTGCCTCATCTACGACCGGCCGCTGGCGGCGCACGGCCTCACCTGGGCCGACCTGACCAGCTGGTGGGCCGAGCGCGAAGGACTGACGGCGGCACCTGCGCGCGAAGTCTCGCGTGGCTTGTACCGGCGGCTCGACCGCTCACTGGGAGGCAATGACGCGGAACGGCGGATCCTGCGCACATACGCTGAGCGCTACGTCCGGCTTGGCGATGACATCCCGGCCCTGCTCCCGCAGGTGTACCTCCACTACGACCCGTACACCCGAGCACATCACGTTCTCGGTGATGCGCCCTTGCCCCGCCAGCGCATGGACTTCCTACTGCTCCTGCCACAGCGAATCCGCATCGTGATCGAGTGCGACGGCCGGCAGCACTACGCCGACGAGTCCGGGCGCGCCGACCCACAGCGGTACGCCGAGATGGTCACCGAGGACCGCGACTTGCGGCTTCGCGGCTATGAGGTCTACCGCTTCGGCGGCGCCGAGCTCGCCGAGGGCCCGGCCACGGAGAAGCGGCTTGCCGCGTTCTTCGACCGGCTAGCCGAGCGCTACTCCGCCTGACATTGCAGCTCCACAGCCTCGTGTCGCACCGAGCCCGAACGTCCGTCCCACGGTAAACAGGTGAGAGCTGGCTGCCGCTTCACTCGGCGGAACGAGGCTTGTGTCGGCCAGTGTGGGTGGCTGAAGGGAGAGGGCTGCAGTGGTGCCGAAGGGGCCGCAAAACTCGTTCAACTTGCTGATCGGCGACTACCTTCGTGTCACTACTGATCGTCCGGCGGTGTCGGGCCGGGGCGCGGACGAGGGCTTCGCCCGTATTGAACGGATTGAGCATCTCGCCGAAGACCTTGCGCGGGAGATCTTCACGCGCGAGTCCGTCGACTTTGGCCCGGTGCCGGTGGTGTGGTGTCACGGCACTCCTGGTCCGCTGGTGCTGCGCGGTGGTGACGTGCACGTTCTCGATCACGCCAATCCCGGCCGTGTTCGCCACGATGAAGCGCACCCGTGGTGGCCGCCCGCCGGGAAGGTCCTCCTGCGGGGCGCCGTGGCCGCGGGCCACGAGCCCTACCGGTGGCGCCGTGAACCCATACCGTGGACCGGACAGGTCACCTGGGCGGACGCAGACTGGCCGCCCCGTGCGCCGTATCGGGCGACCGGGTTCACCAAGTCCGCCGCGGCTTTGCTCGTGGGGGACTATCTGCGGATCCATCGCGATCGCTGGCCTGAGTGTGACCAGGATGTCGACGAGGGCTTCGCCCGAGTAGAGCACCTGCGCTTACTCAATCCCGAGTTGACGCAGCAGCTGTTCGTCGATTTGGTCTGGGGTGGCACCGTTGTCGTGGCCAGCGTGTACGGGCTGCCCGGCGTGTTGATGCTGCGCGGCGAGGACACGGTCGAGGTCCAGGCAGTGCCCAATCCGGAGCGAGCCGCCTGGGAGGCCCGCAACCGGTGGTCGGGCCAGCCGTCGATGGTGTTCATCGACAGCCACGCGCCCACCGACGCCGAGCGACAGGCCGCCGAGGCGATCGACGCGGCGTGCCGACCGCAGGCCGACGAGGCCGGCTGGTATCCGAGCCGGTTCAGCGACCCCTTTCAGCGCCGGCTGGCGCTGGAGTCCCGGTACGGGCTGCGCACCGTGCCGTTATCGGCTTTGCCCTGGCCACATGGCCAGTCCAACTGCCGGATGGGCCGCATCGCCGACACCTACAAGGCAGTCGTGGCCGACGAGCAGACCGCCCACGCCGCAGCTTTCCTGTCGGCGGAAGGCCGCGAGACGATGTCTTCCTGCTCGTACCATCAGCCCGATTGGCCGCGCTTGGTCCGCATCCTTACCGAAATCCTTGACACCGCCAACGGGCAGGACCCTCAGCCACAGCGGCACCCGGACTACGTCCTGCTCTCGGCCGAAGACAAGCAGTGGCTGCAGACCTTGCTGATCGATCCGATCGAATGGGACGACCGCGACCAGATGCTGACCAATGGCCAGCACCGCCTCTGCGCCCTGCGCGCCGCCGAAGTGCAGCACTGCCCGGTCAGGGGACGCTACCTACCCGACACCACCCACAGTGCCGCGGTCCCTGCCGCCGACCATGCCCGAGCCGCGATACGCGTGAGCTGGCAGGACTACGCCGCTGCACGGCGGTGGCCTCGATGGGCCGGCACCCTGGCTGACAAGCTCCCGTCCGCGATCCAGATGCGCCTGCTCGCACGGGGCCGGCGTGTTCGTCGATCACCCTTCTTGTGACCATGGCCAGCAGGACTAGCCGCTGTCCGAATTGACTGTTCCGGGTGGTATCGCCCGTTCGTGTCACGGCGTTCGTGGCTACCGTCCCTGGTTGTGCCCACCACACCGTCCGCCGACCGTGGGCGTACCGCGCTGGATCTGGTTGGCCCCAGCTGTGTCCGAAATGTCGTGATCGGTTCGTCGGGAGGCCCGTGCACCGCCGTTCGCTCCCCAGCGGCCTCAGATGCCGATGCCCTACTCGCCGCCCTCCGCTGCGACGATGACCATCTCCTTCCCCTGGCCCTCGTCGCCTCGGCCGATGGTTTGTCCAGGCGACTGAGGCGGGGCGGCGGGCAACCCGACGCGCTCGCTGCCCTCCTCACGCCGCCAGACTCGCTGAGGCACGCTGCTCCTCACTCGTTGCATCCACTTCAATCTGATCGCGTTGAACCTGGTACTCCTCTCGGATGGCCTTGACGAGCCGTCGCGCCCGAGTCGCGCCAATCCCGAGCCGTACACGGAGGGTGTCCGCCGAGATCGGCTTCTGATGAGTGGCACGGTGGGCCGCGTCTTCTCGCCGCGCCTGAGCCAAAAGTGCCTCCGGCGTGCGCTTGACGACTGCCTGCTCGCCACCTTGTTGCGGGACATCGTCGTCAAGTTGGACCTGAGCCTCCGGCACACCGTCATCCGAGTTCGTATCGACAGTTGGCTCCGGCTGCTCGATGTCGCGTGCGACCGGTGTACGACTCGTGGCGCCGATCGCTTGCAACAGGCCGGGGCCGACTTCCGACCATCCGATCAGAAGAAGTGGCCCTACCGCATCGAACGCTGCCTTACCGAACTCGCCCGCAACGAGAGGCTCCGCCACGTTCAGCGCGAGCGTGACCACGCTTGCGAAGATCAGCAGCCGGCGAGCCGGCCGTAGGACCTCCGGGGACGCACCGGTGAGAGCCAAGTGCCGCGTGCCGAGCAGAAGACCGAGGATCGAAAGGTCAACCGCTGGAGCCACCAGCGGCGCGACCCAGGCGGGCACGCCGAGCCGGAGCGCGAGATTGAGGACGTTGCCGAAGCCGAACAGAAAAGTGAGGCCAACGACGACGCCCATGATCACGGTGACAGCCTGAATCACAGAAGCCCCGTCCGAACCTGAACGCGTCGACACAGTTGAACGCCTGGTCATCGAGCACCACCGGCTTCGACTCGCGGACGCCCGTGGGAGTCTCGCGTGGGGATGCCACGTTCACGGAGCTTGTTCAGCACTGTCGTGTGGTTGACGCCCAGGTGGTCGCCGACTCGCGCCAGTGACCAGCCGAGGTTGTAGAGGTGGATGGCGTCGTCGACCTGCTCGGGGGAGAGGCCGCGGCGGCGCATCGGCACGCCGTGCCGGTGGAGGATGTTGCTGACCGTCCGCCGCTCGATGCCGAACCGGTCACCGAGTTCGTACACCGTCGCGCCGGACCGGTAGTCAGCGATCAACTGCTCGACTTGATCGGCACGGAGTTGCCGGGCCCGGCGAGGTCGGTCGCGCTTGATCAAGGTCGGCTCGGGGATATCGAGGCTGGGAAGCTTCTCGCGTAGCTCTTCCAGGGCCCTGACCTGGTCTTTTATGTTCGAGTAAGGTCCCCTAACCTCCACCGACGTATTTTGGACATGCGATGCCGGATTGAGTCGGTTTCGTTATATACCGTTGGAATGTCATATTGTAGGGTGCCTTGCCCAACGCTGAGGTTGAGTGCGCGGCGAAGCCGACCAGCCCACCGAGAACGCCGACGGCAGCCCTTGCAGCGAACACCATCAACGGGCACGAGCGCTGGCAGGTCACCGACGTCGCAGTCGGCGGGCTGGCATCGCCCGTGCGGCGTTCCAGCGCGTGACACTACCCACGGCTCGTGCATGCGGGCCAGCAGTTGTGCCGGGCTCAGTCCGCTAGCCGGACGAGTCGAGCAGTTGCCTGCGGCGGCCATCGCTCACTCAGCACTCTCCAACCTAGACAGCACAGCGTCGTTGACCTGGACATTTTCATTCTGGTGAGCTCGATCGTCTACTCGGTACACGGCAACGAAACCGAGGAGGAGAACGATGCCGACCACCAATGTCCCGCAGGGACCGAACGACGAGCAGGCTGGCCACGGCGGCGGCCACCCGTTTCACGTGACCGTCCGGACGCTGGCGGGCCACCAGGTACGGGAGACGGTCAAGCCGGACGACAAGGTCGCGGATCTGACCCGCAAGGCGGTGAAGTACTTCATCAACAAGGGCGAGCTCGTCGACGGCGAGTATGCCCTGACCCTGCCCCGCGGCGGCGAAGGCGAGCTCGACCCCACATCGACCCTCCGGCACGCGGGCGTGCGTGAGGACGACGTGCTCGTGCTGATCAACCGCAAGCCGCAGGTCGACGGCTGATGGCCTTGCACCCGCGGGTGCTGGCCGACCTGCTCGACATCGAGGTCGAGCAGGCGCGGGCACGGCTGGGCCCTCGCGCAGGAGACCTCCGCCGTGAGGGTTCCAGCTTGTTGATGACGCTGCGGCCGCCCGTCGGCGGCATGTGGACGTTGCGGTTGGACGGCTCTCAATATGACGCGGAGCCGTTCGACGTCGCCCTCGTCGACGACGCGGGCGACGTGCTTCCGCTCGACCAGTGGATCCCTGGGTTCGCCCACGGCATCCACAGCAGCCTCGGCGTGCCCTGGGTCTGCGTCAGCGGCACCCGGGCCTACTACGCCCACGAGAGCCACTACGGAGAAAGGTGGGACGCGGTGCGATACGCACTCCGGGCGGACAGCCTCCTGGACCGCCTCCTGACCAAGGTGGGGCTATGAGCCCCCTGGTTCTGCCGACGCAACTGCTGGCCGACGCGCGGATGTTCTTCGAAGATCGCGGGGCCCGCGGTCACGAGGGCACCGCCATGATCAAAAGCGGCCCGAACGGCGCGGCGCTCGTCGTTCCGCAGCAGCGGCCGTGGCGGGGCACCGGCGGCGGCGTCTCCGTGGAGGTCACCCGGGCCGGGCAGATCGAACTGGCCTTGGCCCTCGAACCCGAAGAGCTCTACGTCGCCCGGATCCACTCCCACCCGGCAGAGGCATTCCACTCACCCGCCGACGACGCGAACCCCGTCTTGACCCACGAGGGCGCACTTTCCATCGTCGTTCCGTTCTTCGGGCTCGGGTTGCGCCTCGGCCTCGACACGTGTGCGGTTCTGCGCCGCGAAGGCGATCGGTGGCGTTCCCTGCCCCCGGGCAGCGAACGGGATCTTCGCCTCCGTGTGGACCCGGAGGCGGAAGCCCGATGACTGATCCGCGCCTGAGGCTCCTCGGCACCGCCGACGAATCGGCCGCGGCCGAGCTCCTGCGCGCCCTGGACGACGTGCGGGTGGTGATCCGCGCCGAGGCGAACGTGACCGGCGGGGCCGCCACCGCGCTGGCGGCGTTCACCGGCATGGCGGCACGCCTGTTCGGTGACGTCGCCTTCGAGCATCCGGTCGCCTTGGCACCCAACTGGTGGGGCGCCAGCGACAGCACCGCCCTGCTGACCGCGCTGGCCTACGTACGTCCTCATCCTGCGCGCGCACCGCAGCGGACCCTCGTGGTGACCTTCGGGATCCAGGTGGAGGCCGGCGACCTCGGCGTGGGTGGCGACGACTACACCGTCCGTCTCGGCCGGATTCCGCAGCCCTGGGGCGTCGTAACGACCCACGCGCTCGGCGTGCACGCGGCGGCGTGCCTGGCGGTGAGCCAGCTCCTAATCCGCGTGCTCGGCCCCCTCGGGTTCTCGGGCGTTGCCGTGGACGCGTCGTACGTGACCAACTTGATCGACTACGAATTGACCGCAGCGTCGGAGATACCTGTGCTCCCACCGACCCGGGATCGCCTGGAGCTGGCCGTCGCGGGAGTCGGCTCGGTGGGCACGAGCAGCCTCGCCCTGCTCGCGACGGTGTTCGCGCCACAGCTCACCGGGACGTCGAGCGCGGGCGCTCTCGAGGAGATCACGGTAATCGACTCCGACATCTTCGACAGGACGCGAAACCCTTTTCGCTATCCGGCGCTCCTCGGGATCGAGACGGGGCCGAAGGCGGACTACATGGCCTCCAAACTCACTGAGCTCGGGTTGAGCGCACGTCCGGTCGCCAAGAGCGTCGCCGACTGGGTCGTCAACCGGGAAAACCCGGGCTTCGACGGGCTGGTGTTGTCGTCGGTCGACACCCTTACGGGCCGGTTGGAGGTAACCGACGTGCTGGCCCGGTCGACGTTGTCCCTCGGCGTGTCCGGCCTCTCCCTGCACGCCCAGCGGGAAGGGTTCGGCGACGGGTTCGCGTGTCCGTTCTGCGGCTTCGTCAGCGCCCAGCCCCCGGCCACCCAAGCGGGCGTCTACGCCGAGACCACCGGTCTGTCCGTCCAGCGGGTACTCGCGCTGCTCCAGGACGGAGCCCAGCTGACCGCCGCGGACGTCGACCAGGCCATCGCGGCGGGCAAACTGCCCGCACATCGGCGCGACGCGCTCGTCGGCCGGACGATCAACGACCTGGTCCGTCAGGCGTACGCCGAAGCCGAGGTCCGTATGGGCTCCTCGGCCGGCGGTGAGGAGGTGGTTGCCGTGGCCGCGCCGCAGGTGTCCTGGTTCGCCGGAGTGCTGGCAGCGGCGGAAGTTGTGAAACAGATTCACGGTCTACCGGTGTTGACCGGCCGGGTGGATGTCGACCTCAGTGGACTGCCGCCCGGGTTGGTCCGCCGAGTGCCGGCCGACCGCACGGGCCGGTGCTTGTGCCGCTCGGGGACGCGGCTCTGGTGGTACCAGCAGCTGTACGGCGACGCCTCGGTGCCGGTCGAGGTCGCGCACGGTGCGTCATGAGCTGGCGCGCGGGCATTCGGCGCATACTGCTGCTGTGAGCGCTGGTCAGGAAGCGGGTGAGGCGCCGGGGTCGACCGACGGCCCGGTGGCCGACCCCGGCGCGCTCTACGCGCGCTACCACGGAACCCTGAAAACTTACGCGGAGGGAAAGCTTCCCTTCAGGTTGCGGAGCGAGGCCGGCACGGCGCTCAGCATCGTTTTCGAGCGGCTGGTGAACTACCGCAAGGAGGGCCGGATGCCCCGGCCGTCCAACTGGGAGGCCTACTTGCACGTTGCGGTCGGCAACGCCTGCAAGACCCTGGCACTGGCGCGGCAGCATGAGGAGGTCGACGACGGTGATCCGCGGATTCACCGCGACGTACCGCACGATCCGACCGGCGACTCCGTCCTCCAGCAAGACGAGTACCTCGAACAGGCAGAGCGCGCAGACCGCGCCAAGACTGCGCTGGACGCACTCGACGAGCGCTCCCGTGCGATCGTCATCGCTAAGCACGCCCACCACCGGACCAATAAGGAAATCGGCGAAGAGCTGAACCTGACCGGCCAACGAGTAAGCCAGCTGCATAAGGAAGCACTTAAGAGGCTCAAGGAGGAGGTGAATCGTCCGCGTGACCGGCAACCCTGATGACGGTTCCAGGCAACGCACCGACGACGGCCAAGCTCCGGACATGCACGACGCGATGGATCCCTGGCTCGACGCCGTGAACGTCGCCGCCGAACTGGCCGCGGAAGAGCAGGACCGATCCGGGCCTCCAACTCGCGAACCCGTCAGGCACGACGACCCCGTCGCCCTGATGCTCGGCCTCGTGCCCGATCCGGGGGTACTCGTCGATGGCCGCAAACTCGCGGCCGCGCGCAAACGGTCACGGCTGGACCTCCGTCAGCTCGTCACCCGCCTCAACGCTCGCGGGTGGGAGGTGACCATGCAGGAAGCGTTTAAGTGGGAGCTCGGCCGTCCTGCCCTGGCCCCCGCGCTCATCACGGCGATCGCCGAAGAGCTCTCTGTCGGAGACGATGCGCTTCTCACCGCGGTGCAGCCGACCGGTGGCATGGACGACCTCTTCGACGACCAGAGGATCCAAGCTTTTCTCTCGGACTGGGCAGCCGAGGCCGGCGTTCAGCCCGCGGTGCTCCGCCAGCGCGCTTCGTCCACATTGGCCGACGCCGCCCATCGGAACCGCACCGGCGGCTCGGTCGAGGCATTGCTCGGCGTCCTCCGCCAGTTTCGGTCGATCCCCGGATTTTTGGACAGATCATGACAAGGAGAAGCCAGGCCACCAGGCTGGTGCGGGCACTCCCTCCACCGCTTCGAGAGGCACTTCGCCGAGCACCTTTCGAAGCGATGACCGGGACCGGTCTCACCGTTCGCGCAGTTGAGCAGTTGACTTCTCGCCGTGGCGCGAACGGGATGTGCGACGGAATGTCGTTCAGCGAGCACAACACCGTGCTGTACTCGCCCACGGACTCACGCCGCGAGAACTTCACCCTCCTGCACGAGTACGGGCACATACTGGTGCTTCAGGACGAGGAAGCCGTGAACTGGGTCGCCGACCAGGACGAACCGGCCATCGAACTCGAGAAACTCTGCGACGAAATCGCCGCCATGCTCCTCGTGCCAGACGAAGTCCTGAACACGATCGTCGGCAAAGGGCCGATCACCGGGCAGCACCTGCTCGAGCTGTTCAAGACGACCGAGGCCAGTCAAATCGTATGCGCCATCGCCCTGGCCCGTCGTCTCACCTGCACAGGCGCGGTCGTCATCACGGACCGTGCCACCCAAAAGGTCGTTCACGCGCGGTTGGTCGACCGCCCCGCGGTCTACCCCAGTTCTGGGCAAGGCGTCCCCAGCGACCACCCTTTGGTCCGCCTGCAACCCGGCCAGCAACTGGTCCGAAAGTCATTCTGGTCCACTCCGTGGGGTACTCGGAACACCTTCTACTTGAATGCCGCAGCATCTCCGAAGCGCACGTACGCTGTTCTCGCCGAGCTAGATCTCTGGAACGTCGACAAGCTCCACCTAACCGGCCCGGAACACCAGAGAACCGACCGCCCGAGGACCACCTTCACCTGCCGATGCGGCTTCACCGGCGCCACAACAGGGTTTCCCTGCCCCGACTGCGGGAAGCCGTTCTGCCCACGATGCGGGCGATGCGACTGCCAGCGACGACAGTCATTGACCGGAACCTGCAAAGAATGCTTCGCGCAATCTCCAAAGAATGATCTTCAGGATGGCATCTGCAGCAACTGTCGCTAGTGTCCCGTGAAGCTGTTTAGTTTACACGGGGTGGAATGGTCATGGTGTTGACCGGCCCGGGTGGAGCTGACGCCGCAGGGGGAAGCCGAGTTGCAGTCCCTGGTCTACAGCCCGGACGTTGCGGCGACAGTCTCGACCCGGGCGCGGATTGTGTTGTGGCAGAACGAGGGTCGGCAGAGGAAGGACATCGCCGCGCTGGCTGGGGTGTCGCGTCCGACCGTGGATCTGTGGCTGTCGCGCTACGCCACGAACGGGTTCGCCGGGCTGCTCGATCGGCCACGCGGCGCCGGGCGTGAGCAGGTTACCGCCCGTGTCCAGGCCCGGATCTTGGCGCTGAGCCGGACAAGCCCGCCTGCCTGCACTGGGCTGTCTGGCTGATCGAGCCGGGAGATGGCGGGGTTCATCACCCGGACAGAGGGGGTGTCGGTGTCGCATCGCCAGGGCACGTTCAAGATCAGCGAGGACCCGGAGGTCGCGGAGAACGTCGCCGACATCGTCGGGTTGTACCTGGATCCGCCCGGTGGCGCCGTGGTGCTCGATCGACGAGAAGACGCAGATTCAGGCGTTGGACCGGACCCAGCCGCTGCTGCCGATCACGTTCGACGCGACCGAGAAGCGCACTCACGACTACGTGCGGCATGGCACCAAGAGCCTGTTCGCCGCGTTGAACGTGGGCACCGGGCAGGTGTTGGGCGAGTGCGCGCAGGCTCGTGACGGCGCGAACTTCTTGGCGTTCCTGAAAAGGCGGTGAAGCCGCACGCCGGCAAGGACGTGCATGTGGTGCTGGACAACCTGTCGCCCCACACACGCCGGAGGTCATGGCCTGGCTGGCCGACAACCCGCACGTGCGGTTTCACTTCACTCCCAAAGGTTGGGACGTTCAGCTCGGTGAAGGTCCTGGTCACGCAGATCCGCGAGTACATCGCGCACTGGAACGCCACCGCCACGCCGTTCGTCTGGACCGCGACCGCCGAGGAGATCCTGGCCAAGGTGAGGCTGGTGCAGGTCAACGTCAAGAAGCTGGTCGACAACAGCGCCAAGTAAAGACACCAGGATCACGGGACACTAGGTCTTTTTTCGTTTCTCGCTTAACTCTCAATTCTCCTCAAAACCGGACTGGTCGAACTTGAGGGTTTGGGCGTTCTCGGAGACCGTGCGCACCTTGCCCTCCTCGAATCCGGAGGTATCAGTTGCTTCGATTTCGATGCGGACAGTCAGGTTCGTGCTCTCGTCGGCTCGGAGGGGTGTGATGATTTCCTCGGCGATGTTCTTGAAGTCCAGTGCGATTTTCTCGGTGTTTAGAGTCTTGACGCCGTAGAATCGCGTCTTGAACTTCCGGCGGTAGACGCCGGGATAGTCAGGGGCCGGCTCGAAGTGTTTCTCGGCACTGCTCTCGGTAGACCCAGGGGAGATTCCCGGCGCCGCAGAGACTTCGGCCTCGCGCTGTTGGGTGGCGACGTCAGGACGGACGAGCAGCAGCGAATCCGAGGTGGGGGGAGCGGGCCGCTCATCGTCCGGTGTCCAGAGGTCGATGTACCGGTTAGCGACCTCGTCGTAGCCGGTCGCCAGGGCAAAGGCATCGGTCTGCCAGATCATCGGCAGATCGACCACGCCCTCGTCGAGAACACGGCGATCACGCAGACGCGGCAGGTACGGGTACTGGCTGTAAAGTCCCCAGAGCGAGCCCAGAGCGACGTGGCCGTCTTTCCAGATTTGTGGAACTTTGCCCAGGGCCAGACGGATCGTCGCGGCAGCTTGTCGAGTGGACAGGTCACCGTCGTTGCCGAGGCGTCGCGAGACCCGCTCAGCCAATGCGTCAGACTGCCCTTCCACTTTGGTCTCCCGAAGGAAGAAGGGCGCTCCGGGGTCGGGCTGGGCGGGGATGAGCGCCCAGGTGAAGGTTTGCAGCAGGCGCGCGGTCACCGTCTGGTCGGCCTGAGCCTGGCGCTGTGCGGCTTGGTTCTTCTGGTTCTGGGTCAGGTCGAGGTCTGCCTCGTTGTCAAGCACATGGCGCCAGCCGAGGTAGTCACGGGTCGCCGTGTCGAGCTCTTCGAGCCGGGCCTCGTCGGCCGCGAGGTAGACGAGCATGTTGCGATGGGTTCGGTTGGCGTTTCCGCGCCGTTCGGTCGCCTCTTGGGTGAATTCCTTCGCCGCTGACTCGGTACCGCGCTTGTGGGCGACCTTCGGGTGGAGGATGACTAGCCGGGCTTCGTCTGTGTCGGGGATGTCGGAACTGGTCTCTGGGCACACGTGTACGCCCGCGAAGTCGCCGGGAGTGCGGGCCTGGCTCTGCAGCCGACGCCTGATCTCTGCCCAGACATCTTCCTTGTGCAAGCGCTCGGCCTGATCTTTGGCGGTGCGGGTGATGTTGGGCTGGAGGTCGTACCAGTACTTGCCAGAGCCGGAGTAGAAGTAGGTCGCCCGGTCGCCAAGTTGGGTGAGTGCGGAGTGGAAGTTGCCGGGCACGTCGCCGGGGACAGCGGTGCCAAGGAAGACCCGCTGGGTACCGATCCCCTTGTGGACCGAGCCGGGGGCGATGGTCGGCGCGGCACCGAAGAACACCGCACGGGCGAGGCGCTTGGTCAGGGCTCGCTGGCCATACAGAGGCTTCTCCCGGTCGATGCGGGCAGGTTCGGAGTTGGGACCATCCACATCGGCGTCAATGATCGTTTTCCAGGAGTCCTGGAGGTACTGCGTCAGCTCGGCGTTCACGTTCGCCGTGGCGAGTGGAATCGACGAGGGCATGATCAAGGGCGCGGCGTCCTCGCCTGTCCAAAGGGTATGAATGACCGTACTCATCAACCGCAGCACGCCACGGGTGCGCTGGAACCGCTCTAGCGAGGACCACTCCTCGTACAGGGTGTCGAACAGCTCCGGATGGATCGGATAGGTCCGCTTGATCCGGTTCTCGTACGCCGAGTCCCGAGCTTCCCGTGGAAAATCGTCGATGTACTTGCGGTACATCTCCACATAGGCACGCGCGGTAGCGCCGATCGCGGCAAGTGCTGCGGCGTCAGGTTGTTTGAATAGCCGTTGTTTCACGATGTGGTATGCCTCGTCCGAGGACGCCGGCCGCCACTGGTCGGCGACCCGACGCACAACGTTCTGTAGTCGCTTGAGCGCCTCGAGACCGTTGGCGCCGCCGACCTCCTCGGCGTTACCGGCGACGATCTCGGAGTCGTCGCCGCTCTCGGAGGCGGGGATGGAGATCGCGAGCAGGACGCCTGAGGTGCCCTTGGCCGTCTCGGTGAGCGACTGGGCGAAGGTGAATTGGTCATCGAAGGTGCCGCCGGCGAGATCGTCACGGTCAATGAGCGAGCGGGCGTAAGCGACCCACTCGTCGATCAGGATCACTGCCGGGGCGTACTTCGCCAGTAACTCGTGGAGAGCGTTGCCGGGGTGTGTCCGGTTGGTGTCAGCGGTGGCGACGATCGCGTAACCCTCTGCGCCACCGAGCTGCCACGCGAGTTCGCCCCAGATCGTGTTGACCTGGGTGCCGTCGTCCTTGGTCGCGCCGGACGGGCTGAGGTGGTTGCCGACGATCGCGACACGGTTGACCTTTGCGCCGGTATAGCCGCTGGCGCTCAGCAATTCCTGGGTGTCTTGTGGGAAGTCGCCCACCGGGAGCCCGGCGGCGATGTGCCACAGGGACAGCATCGAGTGGGTCTTGCCGCCACCGAAGTTGGTCTGCAGATTGATCACCGGCGAGGCGTTGTCGTCACCGGACAGCCGGCGCACCGCCCGGCCGATGAGGTCACGTAGGCCCTCGGTCAGGTAGGTGCGCTTGAAGAACTCCACGGGGTCGGCGTAGTCCGAGTCCGCCTCGCCGCCCGTAGCGACCTTGTACAGGTCGGCGGCGAACTCGGAGGCATGAAAGTTGCCGGTCGCGACATCATCGTGCGGTGGCAGCACCTCACGCCACGGCTTGAGCCCGGATGCCTCGGGGTTGTCGACCGCGGACTTCAGGACCTTCTTGTCGTCCTTGTCCGCGGTAACGCGACGAAGGTTGAGCCGAATCCGCGCGATCTCCTCGCCGGTGTCGACGGCGCCGATCGCGACCGCGAAACGCTGAGCGGTGTCGAGAGCCCGGTACGCGTCGTCATCGGTGAACGACCTCATGTGCGCCCACGTGTGCCGCACCTGTAGGAGTTCCGCGGCGTAAGCCAGATGCGTGCGGTTCAAGTGGGAGTTCAACGGACGCCAGTTACGCCGATACCGGTGAGTATAGTCCCGGGTGATCAGCTTGAGCTGGACCGACGGATCACCACGGTGGACCTCCCTGCCGTCGCTGTTGTCAACCGCGGTGATGATGTCTACCCAGGTGCGACCGGCCTCGAGCTGTGGATCGAGGATCTGGGACAGGAAGGCGTCCAACTTGGGGGCCAGCAAGTCGAACATCTGGCCGATGCGGTCTCGGTTGCTCACTGCCATGTCAATCGTCCCCCTCAGTAAAGTCGAATGCGCCCTGCTCTTGGACCGGCTTTTGCACGGCCCGCGCTACCTCGAAAATCTCGGGCCAGCTCGTGACGAGGTTGTTGAAGCTCAGCGCATCTTTGGTCCAGCCATTTCCCTCGGCGATGCGGAACAACAAGTGGGCGAGTTCCTTGACGAGATCACCGTCAACGGCCCCGTCGGGACGGCTCAACGCGGCCTGGAGGAAGCCACCGGCGTGAGCGATGCCATCGCGCTCCACGACCTTGATCAGGTGGTGCAGTGCTTCCCAGTTGCTGGTGTGGCTGTCTTTGAGGACGTCGTACGCCGATGGCAGATCCGCCGGCTTGAGGAGCTGAACGTTGCCCGCCCGACTAGTCAAGATCGCTTCCCGGTCCATCACGACCACACTGGTGTTCCGCGCCCGAGCGAGACTATCGGCGTCCCCGAACTTTCCGATGCCGTAACCGTGCTGTCGGTACCACGCGATCGCAAACCGCGTCGTCGCGTCGAAGTCCCCTTCTTGCTCGGCCAGCACTTGGTCGAGGATTTCGTTGATCCGCGCCAGCGCGGACCGGACGGTCATCTTCGACCCGTCATTTTCGATCACCCCGCTGTAGCGACTGTACACAGCCATTCCGGGGCCGATCGCAGCCTGTGGCAAGTCAACCGGCGCAATCTGTCCCTGCTGAAGCTTGCGAAGCGCGTCAGGGAGTTCGGCCTCCAGCGCCGCGATAAACCCACGGCGGTCAGCCATCGGTGCCCCCTCCGGTCGCGGCCGGAGCGATAGGACGATCGAGGAGGCGAGCGCATTCATGTCCTTGGCCATCATTCGGTTGCCCAACTCGGAGCGGTTCGGCCATGTGGCCGTGATCCTCCAGCCCGAGCGGATCATCCCTTCGAGAAGCGTCTCCCAACCTGTCGATGCCTCGCCGGAATCATCATCCTCGCTCTGTTTGAACGCATACCAGACCGTGATTGGATAGTCATCGAAAGCTGTCTCCCTGGCGCGGGCGAATACACTACGGAAGCCACCCTCGAAGAATTCCCGCGCACCGTCCTTGCCGCCATGGCGATAGGGGTTCGCAACAAGTTCCTCTGCCTTCGGCACGAGCATCGTGGCGAGCAAGTCCGAATGGATCGAGCGCAGGGAACGGCGCAGCCATACGTAGAAGAAGTCGGAAAGATCCGAGTAACCGATATTGTCGTAATACGGAGGGTCTGTGTTGATGAGTAGCGACGAGTAATCGCGATTAGCGGCATTGGCCTGCTTGACCTCGCCGGAAGTACCTTTGATCGGCAGGCGTTCTAGTGACCGCGCCACCCACTCTACGTCTTCAGCGAAGTTGCCAGACGATGAGCCGAGGACGTTCGCTTCGGCGAAGTCCCATGACATGGGAATCGCCTGGCGAGCGAACAGCCCACGTACTGCTTCCATCTTGGGACTGCTGTCCCAAGAGCAGATGGAGGTCGACTTGTTAATGGTTCGACTGATCGCCATTCCGAGATAAGTGGCGATAGCGTCAGCGTATGTCGCGGAGTTGCCGTCGACGAGGACGCGGGCACGAGCCTCGGAGACCAGGTCACTGAAGGTTGTCAGCGCCACAAGCTGGCGATTGGTGAAAAGGTCGGTAAATTCTGTGAGCCCGTAGGTCGGTGCCTTCAGGTCACGCGGGTAGTAGCCAAGCGAACCGACAATGGTGTCAGCTGGGGGCGCGACGGCGGCGGCGGCAATGTGGTGCTGATCTGGCGGAACGTAGTTGCGCCGACGATTTCCTTCAGCAACGATGGCCATGAGTTGGGTTCGAAGCCGTTTAGCTCGACCCTCGTCACGAATGTAGGAAAGCTTTATTGGTGCTTCACACGAGACTGAGATACACGTGGCACCGGTCCGTCCGACGGTTCCTTGATCGACATTTTGTGGGATGCGTCCCACATCGTGGCCGATCTCGAACTTCACTCGCCGTCCAGCAGGCAGGCTGGGGTCGGTGACGACGGAGGGGACAATGTAAGCCTCCTTGCCCTTTTTCTTGCCCAGCCACCATGACCGGACTAGCGGCGTCTCGATACCACAGGCGGGGTTGGGGCAGGTAACGGTGCGGGCCCAGATCCAGGCTATTACAGGGGCCTGGGTGCCGTCGGGTAGCGCGGCTTTGGGGTAGAGGTGGCCGATTCGCTTCTCGGCCTCGTCGCGCATCCACGCGCCGTAGGCGCGGACGTCGGCCGCGAGGCCCTCGGCGCCATGCCACTGCCGGATCTGGGAATCGGCCAGGCCGGGGAAGACTGGCGACTGGTCACGAAATTTTGGCGGTATCTCGATGAGCGCCTTGTTGATGAGGACGGCGACCGGGTTGAGGTCGGAGGCGTGTGCCTCCAGTCCAAGCCGTTGCGCTTCAAGGGGAATGGTGCCGCCACCGGCGAATGGGTCGAGAATCGGTGGAGGATTGCCGTCGGTGGACTTCAGGATTTCCGCGTGAGCCTCAGCCAGCAGCTTCTCGTCGCGGATGTTCTCCCATACGACGAGCCGCTCAATCAGGTTGTGCAGGCGCTCCCGCTCTTTGCGCTGCAGTTCCTCGGTCGGAAACTCGTCAGGCCGCGATGACGGGTCGTCGACAAGTTGGGCGAACAGCACCGCCCGAGCCGCCGCGAGCGGGCGGCGTGCCCACCACAGATGCAGGGTCGACGGGTGTCCATGCCGGATCGACTTTTCGCGGGCCGACTCCCGGTTGATAGCCTCCAGCGGCAGGGCCACCTCAATCAACTTGCGCTTGTACATCTACCTTCTCGACCCTCTGAGCCTTGGAGTTGGCTCGACCAAGCGGCGTCTCGCCACCGCGACTTGCTCGTTCAAACCTAGTGGCCGGCCATACGCGATCGACCTGAACCAGGACAAGACTGTCGCGCAGAGCCTCTGTGAAAGGAACGTCAGGGTGTGCGCGATAGGTCCATCGTTGCCACCGCGACGGATGCCTCGGCCCGTCGCCGACGTGCCAGATCGGCAGATCTTCGGCGGCGATTCGGTGGTGAAGCCACGCGACCTGCTGACGAAACTGAACTCGCGCCTCTCCGGACGGTGAGGTGGCTCCATACGCGAGTAGGACGCCGTCCCCCGCCCCGAGGCAGGTCTCCAGCGATCCTCTCGCCGCCAGCCATCCGTCCTCGGCTGCCCCCAGTTCAGTGATGGCACCGGTCCGGTGTGACGGCACCGAGAAGAGGTTCGCCACCGCGACGTTGTCGAAGCCGAGCAGTTCGGCGGCAAGCGTCACCCGGCGCAGGGTCCGCTTGCCATCGGTCAGGGGCGGGTTGGCCAGAACCGCGACCAGAGTTCCGCTCGAAGCAGTCGGCATCAGAAGGGCACCGTGCCCTTGGCCCACATCTTGGCCCAGTCGCCACGAATTCCGGTGGCCTCGAAATTGCCGAGGTCGGTAGCGGCGAACGGGTTGTCGAGGTAACGGACCTCGTCGTACCGAGGCCCGCGCGGGTCGACTCGCACCAGAGCCAAGCGGTACCGGGGCACGGCGTTCTTGCCGGTCATCACCTCGTTGTGGGTAACGAAGAAATCCGTGGCCCCATCCAACCGGGCTTTCACCTCGATCCGGTAGGTGTCACCGTTCGGTGCCGTGGACAAGATATCGAAGCCTTTGTTGTTGAACGGCTGCTCGACCGGTCGCCGACCGAGTTCCCGCTCACGGGCCAGCACGAGGTCGACGCCGCGTCGTTCGACCTCCTTGGTCTCCTTGGCGTGGATGGGGGCGTTAGCCGGGAGGTCGTCTTCAAGTAGGCAGATCGGCAGGACGAGTGCTGCGGTGACGATCAGCGGCGGCTTCGTCGACATGAGGCTCTGCTGATCGAGCAGGGCGAGTCGACGACGCAGCCGCACCTCGAGGTCGGCAGCCTTACGGCTGAGACTATCGGAGGATTCCCTGGGCTTCTCGCCTTTCTGCTCCTTCTCGGCGGCGACCGCGGCCTCCAGGAGCAGGCGTTCGTTTTCGGACCCGAGCCGCTTGGTGACCAACGTCCGTGTCCTGGTCAACTCGGCCAAGCGCCGGGGCTGAACCTCGGACAGATGCTCCGGCAACTGGTGGGCGATGATCCAGCTAGTAGCCTTGTCTTCCGCCTCCGCCAGCCACGGCAGGGTACGAGCCACCGCGACGGCGGGTGTTTCGGGGGCGGCGACACAGTCAAGGTAGGGCGCGGGACCGGCGGCGGTCACGGTGCCGAGGCTGTCGACGAACGCATAGCCGAAACGACGGGCTACGCTGGCGCCGGTCGCGTCCGTGACCTCCTCGATGACGCCCACCAGCACGTGCGGCTCCTCGAGGGTCGAGGACACCAGCACGGTGCCCGAGTTGAGGACCCCACCGAACTGTTTGATGGCCTCGTCCATGACCGTGTCGTGCAGCGGGTGACCGGGGGCGAGAAGATCAGCGCGGACGAGGCCGTCTTCCGGAGCGACCCGGGCCAGGTCGAAGGTGACGCGGTCATAGCGGGTCGCGATCGGCCCATACTTGCTGGCCCGGAGCTGAGCTGGCACGTTGGCGACCTCGTAGCGTCCGCGTTCGCGCCGGGCGATCCGGCCACCGAGCCGGGTGAACGCTGCTTTGAAGGCCAATTCGATGTAGTGCGGCTGCAGACGACGGGCGCGGGCCTCGTCCATCGCGGCACGCAGTGCTGCGAGGTCGGCCTCCGCGAGGTGTTCGGCGGCCAGTGCCCGTTCCTCCAGGAGTTCCTTGACGCCGTCGCCGACGCTGGCGTCGATGATCTTGTGCATCTTCGCACGGACATCGGGACGCTCGCCGTACTGGATCGCCTCCTTCAGCAGGTCCCGGAGCGGGGTCTCGGTGAAGGCTTCGCCGAGCACGTCGAAGACCTTCCCGCCGTAGGCCTTGCCCATCTCCTCAAGCTTCACCAGCAGGCGGGTGAAGACCTCGCCCTCACGCGTGTTGGAAGCGACCAGGTTCCACAGTCGGCAGACCTCTTCCTGGCCGATGCGGTGGATCCGGCCGAAGCGCTGTTCAATCCGGTTCGGATTCCAGGGCAGGTCGTAGTTGACCATAAGGTGGGCGGCTTGAAGGTTCAGTCCCTCGCCTGCGGCGTCGGTGGCGATGAGGATCTGGCAGTCGCGGCTCTTGGTGAATTCCTCGGTGATCTGCCGGCGCTCGCCGCGGCGCACGCCACCGTGGATGGTGCGGACGGCATCCGGGCGGCCGAGCAGCGAGCTGATGCGGCCCCGGAGGTACTCGAGAGTGTCACGATGTTCGGTGAAGATGATGAACTTCCGTGGCCAACCGTCGTGGTCGGTAGTCAGGGCGTTGTCCTGCAGGATCGTCGACAGCTCGGTCCATTTGCGGTCGGTACCCGCGTCTCGGACCTGCTTGGCGAGGGCAGTCAGGTCGGTCAGCTCGACCAGCTCCGCGTCGAGTTCTTTCACGGTGCGTGCCGTGGTGGCCGCGTCGAGGAGTTCTTCCTCCAGCACCTCGACCTGTTCGGCGTTGTATTCGTCCGCGTCGAGGTCGTCGAGGTCGATCGTGGGCTCTGACTCCTGGTAGGTGCCGTTGAGGATCTCCTGCTTCTTGCGCTCAAGCCGCCGGGAGCGGCGGACCAGGCTCTGGTAGATCGCCTCGGGGCTGGAAGCGAGACGGCGCTGGAGCACGGTGAGGGCAAAGCCGACAGTGTTTCGGCGCTTGCCGTCGAGCTTGTCTGCCCGGTTCATCCCAGTACGGACGTACTGGGTGACCTGTTCATAGAGGTGGTACTCGCTGGCGGTGAGCTCGTAGGGAACGGTCTCGGCGATCCGCTCGGGGAACAGCTTCTTGCCCTCGAAGGTGAGCAGGTCTTCCTTGACCATCCTGCGCATGATGCCGCTGGTGTCGGCGCTGATCTTCTGCTTGCCTTCGAAGCGGTCCGGGTCCAGCAGGGTGAGGAAGAGCTGGAAATCTTCCTCTTTGCCCGAATGAGGGGTAGCTGTCATCAGCAGCAGATGGCGGGTGAGGTCACCCAGGAGCTCGCCGAGCTGAAACCGTTTCGTCTTCTCCAGCTTGCCGCCGAAGTAATGCGCCCCCATCCGGTGGGCTTCGTCGACAATGATCAGGTCCCACTCGGTCTCCTTCAACCGCGCTCGCAGCTCCTCATTGCGGCTGAGTTGGTCCATCCTGGCGATCAACAGCGGGTTGGTCTCGAAGACGTTAAAGTTGACGTTCGCGTCGATGAGCTGGTTGGTCAGCAGATCGAAGCGCAGGCCGAACTTGAAGAACAACTCGTCCTGCCACTGCTCCACCAGGCCTCCCGGCGCGACGATGAGGCACCGCTGGACGTCATCGCGAAGGATCAGCTCCTTGATGTAGAGCCCGGCCATGATCGTCTTGCCGGCGCCGGGGTCATCGGCCAGGAGGAACCGCAGTGGCGTGCGTGAGAGTAGTTCACCGTAGACGGCGCGGATCTGGTGCGGCAGCGGTCGGACGTCGCTGGTCGCTACCGCGAGCATGGGGTCGAACAGGCCGGCGAGCGTGATCCGCTGGGCTTCGGCGACGAGCTTGAACTCGCTGGCTGGAGCGTCAAAGGCGCGGCTCCCGGCCTGAGCGATCGAAAGCGCGTCCTCGTCCTTCCGGAACACGACCTGTTGCGCGAGCCCGCCTGCGGTGGTCTTGTAGGTCAGTTCCAGAGCGTTGCGACCATGCCACTGTGCCGCGACGACGGTGATGACCTCGGCTGGAATGAGCCCGTCAAGCCGCAACCCAGGCTTGACCTCCTCAAGCCGCACCTATTGCCCTCCTCGCCAACAGCCCACCTACGTTCGATCGAGAGGCTCGGCCCTTGCGTTACGACCTCCAGAGTGTGGATCGCCGGTCTTCCCAGTACCAGCGGCGGAACTTGAGGGTAGTAGACCAGGACGGACGGCCGCAGTTCCGGACGGTTGTGGGCCGATGGCTCGCAGTGGACACCACCTGCACTTAGCCTGTCACGCCTGGTGAGCAGCAAACGGCAGAGACGAGTACCTTGACCTCGGCGATCGACGCAACTCTAAACAGAGGCGCCGAACTGCTGGTCGCGCCGGACCAGCTACCAACCTGGCGGTTCTGGCATGGGCCCGCCGACATCCGGGGACTGGTGAGTCGCCAGCTGCCACCTTATGGTGTCGCAGGTATCGACGTGTCGATCATCTGACTTCACCCCCTCAAGGTGGGCTGCCATCTCGTCTGGAGCTGATCGTTGTTGCGAGTCGGCCCGGATGATCGTGACGAGGAGCCGGGCGCGGGCGGCACCGATGCGCAACTTCTTGCGAAGTGTGTCTGCGGAGATCGGTCGGCGATGCTCGTCCCAATGACGCGCGTCCGCCTGCCTCGCCCGCTCAAGCAGGTCGTCGTCAACCATGCTGGAAGCGGCAAGGCTGCGCTGGCCATCGACCTGAGCGCCACGTGGCTTCGTGTTTTCTCTGCGCGACTCCGGCGCCGGCTGCCCGATAGCGGTCGGTTCGTCAGCCAACCAGGCATCCATCCGCTTCACGCCGTCGGGCGTTGCTTCGCTCAGCTGAAGTGTGGTAGCCAGCGCCCTGAGCAGGTCCGGGCCGACTTCCGCCCACCCGACCAGCAGCAGCGGCCCGACGGCATCGAACGCCGCCTTACCGTACTCGCCGGCAACGAGCGGGTCCGCAACGTTCAATGCCAACGTGACCACGCTCGCGAAGATCAGCAGCCGGCGGGCCGGCCTCAGTACTTCGGCAGAGGCGCCAGTGAGCGCGAGGTGCCGGGTGCCGAGCAGAAGTCCGAGGATCGAGAGGTCTACAGCGGGTGCGACGAGTGGAGCGACCCAAATGGGCACGCCGAGGCGGAGTGCGAGATTGAGGATGTTGCCGAAGCCGAACATGAAGGTGAGGCCGACGACGCTGCCCATGATGACAGTGACGGCCTTAACGACGGCGGCTCCGTCCGAACCTGGTCGAGCTAATGCAGTTCCGGGTCGAGTCATCGGGCACCACCTGCTTCGATGCGTGGGCGGCCGTGGGTGTCTCGGGTGGGGATGCCGCGTTCGCGCAGTTTGTTCAGCACGGTGGTGTGGTTGACGCCGAGGTGGTCGCCGACGCGGGCCAGGGACCAGCCGAGGTTGTAGAGGTGGATGGCGTGGTCGACCTGTTGGGGCGTGAGGCCGCGGCGGCGCATTGGCACGCCGTGCCGGTGGAGGATGGTGCTGACCGTCCGCCGTTCGATGCCGAACCGGTCACTGAGTTCGTACACGGTTGCGCCGGCCTGGTAGTCGGTGATCAGCTGCTCGACTTGATCGGCACGGAGTTGCCGGGCCCGGCGAGGTCGGTCGCGCTTGATCAAGGTCGGCTCGGGCGTATCGATACTGGGAAGCTTCTCGCGAAGCTCTTCCAGGGCCCTGATCTGGTCTTTTATGTTCGAGTAAGGTCCCCTAACCTCCACTCGGGATCCGAGGGGCCTGTGTTCGCAAAAAGCGCGAACGCGGGCCCCTCGTCTTTGTTTGTGGGGGACGACCCCCACACCCCCGAGGTGGGGGCTTCGCCCCCACGCCCCCAATGCGGGTGTTGGGTCGGGTGGTCTGCGTTATTTTCGGGGTGGGGACTGTGCGTGTGGGGGTGGGGGTATTTGAGTTAGGGGGAATGGGGGGCTTGGGGCTGAATTGTCAGGCCACGTAAAACGGGGGCAGTGGGGCGGGTCCCTTTGATTCCGTGCTTTGTTTTGACGGTGATCTTGTGAAGTGGTCGCCGTCTTCGAGGCGGTGGGTAGAAAAGGTTTTCTGATCGACTTCTGGGGGTGTGGGGGCGCGGGGGGCTCGGTGGGGTGGGGAATGGATCACGGGGCAGGGGTACTCGGGGTGGCATCGTCAATATTGACTAGGCCAACTGGGTGATGTCGGGGGTGGGGTTGCGCTGGTGTGCGTGGGTGTGAGCTGGGGGGATGGCGGTTGAATGATCAACAGTCTGGTGTGGACGGTGCGAGCGGTGTCGGTGGGAGCCATTGCGTGGGGTGTTCCTAGGTCGATAGTGGTGGTGTGGCCGAACACGGAACGAGATCGGATGAGATGTGGATGGTTTTCGGGTAAACTAGTTGCAATTTGCTCCAGCAAGATCCGAATGGAATTCGCACACCGGGAGCAATCATGAAGCTGGGTGCCGACAAGCACGCAGACTCCGTCCACTACCGCCGCGACCGCTCGCTCAACCCGATCCTGCTGCCATTCATGATCGTCTTCTTCCTGCTGACGGCGGTGGCGATCGCGGTGCTCATCACCGTGGCGGCGGTGGCGTACCTGCTGGCGGTGGGGGGTGCGGCGTTATGGGGGCTGGTCAGACCGAGGCCCGGAGGGTTGAGCCGGCGGGAGACGGTGGGGGCGACGGTTCAGGTGATCAACAAGGTGGCGCTCAAGTCCCGTCGTGGCCGGCACGCCCGGCCGCGGCTGCTGCCGCGGTCGCTGGTGCCGTTCACTCGCTGAACGTGATCCACTCCACGACCCGCTCCGCCACGAAGTCCTCGTTCTCCTCGCAGACGCCGTCGATCTCCACGAGAACGTCGTCCGCCTTCAGTCGCCGGGCCGCGGCCCGCGACGACTCGACGGGCACCCGGTCGTCCTTGGTCCCGTGCACGATCAGCGTCGGCGGCAGGATCTCGCCGAACACGAAGCTGGGCCGCACCCAGAACGCCTCGTTCAGGAACGCCCGCCCGTGCCGAACCCCGGGACCGTGCTCCAGGTAGCCGACCTCGGCGAGCAGCGGCGACGCCAGCCGCCCACCGGCCCAGTTCGGGTTCTGGTCGATGTAGTCGCCCTTGAAGTTCAGCTGCGGAGTGAGCAGCACCAGGCGGTCCAACTCCGTCGGACGCCGCGCGGCGTAGAAGGCGGCCAACCCGCCGCTGAACCGGGTGCCGAGCAGTGACACCCGCCTGGCCCCGGTCTCGGCCCGGACGTGCTCGACCGCGGCGCGAAGATCGTTCAGGTGCTCGGTGAGGGTCCGCTCCTCCTGGGTCCCGTCGCTCTCGCCGTGCCCACGGTGGTCGAACCGCAGCGCCGCCACTCCCTCGGCTGCCAGCTTGTCGGCCAGTAGCGGGAACAACCCGTTCTCGTCCCGGTCCAGACCCTCGCTGTGGGCGAGCACCACCGCCCGATGCGGCTCGCCCGACGGTGGTGACGTCAAGGTTCCGGCCAGGCGCAGGCCGTCGAGCGACCGAAAGCTCCCCATTCACCGATGCTCCCACGGGGAAGTGGCGCGATGGACGGCCTTCCGGACCGGTCAAGGGAAGACGGCACGATCAGGCCCGGATCCGGGCACCTCCGCACGCGACCGGGCCGAGCCGCGATCGGGCCGAGCCACGACCTGGCCACGATCGGGCCCCGCCATGACCGGGCCGAGCCACGGCCTGGCCACGGTCGGGCCGGGCGGTGACCGGGGCGGGCAGTGACCGGGGCGACCATGGCGGTGCTTGGCCGCCGCCGGGCGGCGAGTGGTGGCGGCGAGACCCGCCGCTTGGGCGGATGGATCCGGGCACAGGGGGCCGCGCGCGGCGGTCAGGCCACGGTGCCGTCGACGACAACGGTGGGCTGCTGGCGGCCGCGGGCGCAGAGCGCATTGCCCAACGCCACCAGTCGGGCGCCGAACTCGGCATGTTGCCGGCGGCTGAAGGTGCCGTCGAGCATGGCCAGGGTTATCGCGGGCACGGCGTCGTTGACGCTCATGAGTTCGGCGAGCAGTTCGCGGTCCGCACGAATCAACTGCAACCTCCGTCCGTCGAGCCACGCGCCCCGGTCGCAGGTACAGACGGCGGCGGGGGCGACTGGGTTGCGTCCAGGGAGAGCGCTCTCTGGGCGTGCTACAAATGCTGCATGAGCACCGATCAGGCGCCGCCGACCCTGGAGCACGTGGCGAAGGTGGCGGGTGTCTCCCGGGCGACGGTGTCCCGAGTGGTCAACGGCATCCGCAACGTGGACCCGGAGCTGCGCGAGGCGGTGGAGCGGGCGATCGAGCAGACCGGCTACGTCCCGAACCGGGCGGCGAGGTCGCTGGTCACGCGCCGGACGGGCGCGGTGGCGCTGGTGGTCTCGGAGCCGACCAAGCACACGGACGCCTTCGCCGGCGGCGTGTTCGCGGACCCGTTCTTCGGGCGGGTGGTCAGCGGGGTGCTGAGCGTGCTGGGCCCGATGGACGTCAACCCGGTGCTGATGCTGGTGGACTCGGAGAAGGCCCGCGCGCAGCTGATCAACCGGCTGCGTCAGGACCGGTTCGACGGCGTGCTGTTGATCTCCATCGACCCCCGCGATCCGCTGCCGGCCCAGCTCACGCAGGCCGGGGTGCCCACGGTGATGTTCGCCCGCCCGGCGCGGTCGACCCCGATCAGCTACGTGGACGTGGCGCACGAGGACGGCGCGCGGCTGGCGGCGGACCACCTGGTGGCCCGGGGCTGCAAGCAGGTGGCGACGATCAGCGGCCCGCTGGACACGCCGGCGGGCCAGGACCGGCTGTCCGGCTTCCGGTCGGCGATGGCCCGGCACGGCCAGGCGTACGTGCCCAGCGCGGAGGGCGACTTCACCCAGACCGGCGGCGAGCGGGCCACGGAGATGCTGCTGCTCACCCAGCCGTTCGACGGCCTGTTCGTGGCCAACGACCTGATGGCGATGGGTGCCCTCGACGTGCTGCGCAAGCACGGGAAGCGTGTTCCCGAGGACGTCTCGGTGGTCGGGTTCGACGACAGCGGCGCGGCGTTGAGCTGCCGGCCGCAGCTGACCACGATCCGCCAGCCGGTGGAGGACATGGCCGCGGAGATGGCCCGGCTGGTGGTGGACCGCATCAGCGGCGAGGGCCAGCGGGTGACGTCTGTGATCTTCGAACCGGCGCTGGTGGTCCGCGGCTCCTCCTGAGTTTGGAGAGCGCTCTCTTGACCCGGGTGTGAACGCGGGGTAAAACTGGCTGTCAGTACGGAGAGCGCTCTCCCGCCAGAGGGGCTACTCGGTCCGCTGCCACGACGTACCCTCTGGAGACCCGATGAAGGCTCTCTCCTGTGCGCTGCTGCTCGTGCTCGGCCTGTGCGCACCGGTGCTCGACCCGCCCCCCGCCCATGCCGCCGGAACCCTGCTCTCCCAGGGGAAACCGGCGCTCGCGTCGTCCTCCGAGGGCGGCGGGACGCCGGCGTCCGCTGCGGTCGACGGCGATCCGAACACCCGCTGGTCGAGCGAGTGGAGCGACCCGCAGTGGCTCCGCGTCGACCTCGGCTCGACCCAGGCGATCAGCCAGGTCGTCCTGCAGTGGGAGGCCGCGTACGCGACCAGCTTCGAGATCCAGGTGTCCGACGACGGCACCACGAACTGGCATCCGATCTACTCGACCACGACCGGCACCGGTGGTCGGCAAACGCTCTCCGTCTCCGGCACCGGCCGGTACGTCCGCATGTACGGGACCAAGCGCGCCAACGGCTACGGCTACTCGCTGTGGGAGTTCCAGGTCTACGGCGGCGGCTCGCAGCCTGGCGGCGGTGATTGGACCCCGGTCTGGACCGACAACTTCCCCGGCGCCGCGGGCAGCCAGCCCAGCGCGGCGAACTGGATCGTCGACACCGGCCCGAACCCGTCCAGCGGCGAGGTCGAGACGAACACCGCCGCGAACGTCGCCCTCGACGGCAACGGGCACGTCAACCTGACAGCGTTGAACACCGGCGGCAACTGGACGTCCGGTCGCATCGAGTCGCAGCGCACCGACTTCGCCGCCCCGGCCGGCGGGCAGCTGATGATCACGGCCTCCATCAAGCAGCCCAACGTGCCCAACGCGCTCGGCTACTGGCCGGCCTTCCGCACCTACGGCTCCGCCTACCGCGGCAACACCGGGGCGTGGCCGGCGGTCGGCGAGACCGACATCATGGAGGGCGTCAACGGCCGCGCGCAGTCGTCGGAAACCCTGCACTGCGGCACGGTGCCGGGCGGAAACTGCAACGAGTACAACGGTGTCACCAGTGGCCTTGGCACCTGCGGCGACTGCCAGACCGCCTACCACACGTACGCCGAGGTGATCGACCGGACGCTGAGCGACGAGCAGATCCGGTTCACCATCGACGGCCAACAGGTCTGGCAGGTAAGGGAAAGCCAGGTCGGCATCAGCACCTGGCAGGCCGCCGTGGACCACGGCTTCTTCCTCGTGTTCGACCTCGCGATCGGCGGCGGCTACCCGAACACGGTCTGCGGCTGCACGTCGCCGAGCCCGCAGACGTCGTCCGGCGGCGTGCTCAGCATCGGCTCCGTCGGCGTCTACCAGAGCACCGGACCGGTGCCGCCGACCCTGACGGCGCCGCCAGTGCCGGCCGGCGGGAGCGTGGTGAAGGTGACCGGTGGGCAGGGCAACTGGGGGCTGTCGGTGAACGGATCTCCGTACTACATCAAGGGAGTGACGTTCGGGCCGCAGAGCGCGACCGCCGACGCGCACATGCAGGACCTGAAGGAACTCGGCGTGAACACGGTCCGGACCTGGGGCACCGATGCCTCGAGTCAGCCGCTGCTGGACCGCGCCGCCGCCAACGGGATCAAGGTGATCAACGGGTTCTGGCTCAACCAGGGCACCGACTTCGTCAACGACACCGCGTACGAGGACAGCACGCTCAACTCGATCGTGCAGCAGGTCAACGCGTACAAGAACCATCCGGGCGTGCTGATGTGGGACGTCGGCAACGAGGTCCTGCTGACGTTGCAGAACACCTACTCCGGCGCGCAGCTGGAGGCGGAGCGCAACGCCTACGCGAGGTACGTGGAGCGGGTCGCCCAGGCCATTCACGCCGCCGACCCGAACCACCCGGTGACCTCGACCGACGCGTGGACCGGCGCCTGGCCGTACTACAAGGCGAACACGCCGTCGCTGGACCTGTACGCGGTCAACTCCTACGGCGCCGTCTGCAACGTCAAGCAGGACTGGATCAACGGTGGCTACACCAAGCCGTACATCGTCACCGAGTCCGGCGAGGCGGGCGAGTGGGAGGTTCCCAACGACGCCAACGGTGTGCCGACCGAGCCGACCGATCAGCAGAAGGTGACCGGCTACGCGACCGCATGGAACTGCGTCCACGGCCACACCGGCGTGTCCCTCGGGGCCACGTTGTTCAACTACGGCAACGAGAACGACTTCGGCGGCATCTGGTTCAACCTTGAGCCGGGCGGCTGGAAGTTCCCGACCTACTACCAGGTCGCGCAGCTGTACGGCGGCTCGCCGGCCACCCCGGCCGGCCCGGTGATCACGGACATGTCCGTGCCGCAGACGGTGAGCGCCGGCAAGCAGTTCAATGTCAGCGTCAACGTGACCGGGTCCGTGCGGTACAATCTGATGTACACCAGCAAGTACGTCGACAACAACACGACCCTGCGGTACGCCGCCTTCACCCAGACCGGCGCGAACTCCTTCAGCGTCACCGCGCCGAACCAGCTCGGCGTCTGGAAGGTGTACGTGTACGCCTACGACGGGCACGGCAACGTCGCCGTCGAGACGAAGTCGATCAACGTGACGGTGCCGCCGGTCAACGGGACCAACGTGGCGCGGGGCAAGCCGACCACCGCGTCCAGTTACCAGTCAACGGGTAACGGCGCTCCGTTCCCGCCGGGCAACGCCGTCGACGGCAACATCGGCACGCGGTGGGCCACCGACTGGAGCGATCCACAGTGGATCCAGGTCGATCTCGGGCAGAACACCGCCATCCACCACATCCAACTGGTCTGGGAGTCCGCGTACGGCAAGGCATACACCATCCAGGTGTCGCCGGACGGCAACTCGAACTGGACCACGATCCACAGCACGACAGCGGGCGCTGGGGGCGTCGAGGACTTCGATGTGAGCGGTTCCGGCCGGTTCGTCCGGCTGACCGGCACCCAGCGCGGCACCCCGTACGGCTATTCGCTGTTCGAGTTCGGCATCTACCAGTAGGGAGAAGCCCGTGTCCCGCAAGGCCCTGCTCCTCGCCGCGGCACTGGTGCTCGCGCTGTCGCCGGCCGCCCGCGCCGACGACACCGTGACCCACCACGAGTTCCAGGCCGACTGCACGATCACCCATCACCAGCCGGACGACCCGATCGTCTATCCGAACCAGCCGGGGGCGTCGCACGACCACACCTTCCTCGGCAACACCACCACGAACGCGGCGACAACCCTGCAGTCGCTGCTGGCCGCCGGCACCGGCGCCACCACGTGCCTCGCTCCGGACGACCTGTCCGCGTACTGGTTCCCCACGCTGTACAACGGAAACCAGCCGGTGCTGTCCACGTGGTCGCAGGTCGTCTACTACAAGTCCGGGATTCTCGACTACACCAAGGTGCAGCCGTTCCCGCAGGGGCTCAGGTTCGTCACCGGCGACATGATGGCCACCCAGGACGAGTTCCAGCACGCTCCCGGCGCGATCGAGGGCTGGGAGTGCGGCGACAGCTTCCACAACTGGGACTTCCCGTCCTACTGCGTCGTGGGCAGCCAGGCCAACATCCGTTACCAGGCCCCGAGTTGCTGGGACGGCGTGCACCTGGACTCGGCGGACCACAAGAGCCACATGGCGTATCCGGACCGGGCCACGCTGACCTGCCCGGCCGACCACCCGGTGCCGGTGCCCATGCTGGAGTTCAAGATCGCGTTCCCGGTGAGCGGCGACATGTCGCAGGTGCACCTGGCCAGCGGCCGCGGCTACTCCTGGCACTACGACTTCTTCAACGCCTGGGACCCGCCGACGCTGGCCGCCCTGGTCAAGCACTGCATCAACGGCGGCCTGCAGTGCGACTCGCGCGGCTTCGACCAGTACAAGCCGGATCGGGGCGCGGCACTCGGCCCCAACTACCGCCTCCCCGGCCGCTAGTCAACCCCCTACCGCTCGGAACGGACCATTCCTCAACTCGGAGTTTGGGAATGGTCCGTTCCGAGCGTCGGGCGGTGTCCGGTTCGGGTCAGAATCGGGGCCGAGGGGTGTCCGAGCCGTGAGAGCGCTGTCATCCTGCGAAGGGTGATCAGGCTCCTGCCGCTTCTCCTGATCGTCCTGGCGCTGCCGCCCGCCCCTGCCGCGGCGGCCACGACGACCGTCTGCGCCCTGTCCTGCGACACCCTCGACCCGTCGAGGGCACAGCAGGAGACTTTCCCCTTACCGGACAAGAACATCAACGGCCGCAAGATCCAGCTGCACGTCTCCGTGCCGGACGGCATGGCCTGGGCCAGCATCGACCTGGGCACGACCGGCGACTCCGTCTGGCTGGACCGCTCCTGGGACGGCGGCGCGACCTGGGAGGGCTTGCTGGGCAAGGCCGGCATCCCGGGCACGTGGACCGGCACGAGAACGCTGATGTACAACATCTACGACCCGGTCGGGCATCGCCGGGGCGTGATTCGGGCGTGTGGCGACGCGAACGCGGTGGGGTGCACCGATTGGCTGTACCCCAAGGTTTGCGACAAGATGTGCGACGGCGCGAACACACCGAACGGCGACACGCAGCCTGTCGCCCCCACGACGATCTATGGCCGCACGATCCGGCTGCACACCGACGTGAACGGCATGGCGTGGGCGACGATCGAGAACAACGGACCCGGCGACGAGGTCTGGCTCGACCGGAGTTGGAACGAGGGGGCGAGCTGGCCGGACGGATCGTCGCTCGGCCGCACGACCAGCGGCCGCACAACGATGTTCGCGACCCGGGACCCGAGAGCCAAGCTGTACGGCGGTGCGGTACGGGCATGTGGACGAGAAGCCAGCCATGCCAACGGAAGTTGCACAGCCTGGGCGCGGCCGGCGCCGACCAGGGCCGGGGCCGCGGCCGACGCGTTGATGTACTCCTACGACACGTACCAGGCGTGGTGGCCGAGCAGCTGGTGGAACTCGGCGGCCACGCTGACGGCGTTGATCAACTATGCCCAACGCACCGGAACCCATGACTACGACTGGGTTGTCGGACGCACGTTCGACGTGAACAGGGGGTCGTTCCCGGCCGGAACCAAGTCGAGCGACCCGATCGAGGGCGACTTCATCAGCCGTGCGATCGACGACTCGGCGTGGTGGGGCCTGGCGTGGATCGCCGCCTACGAGTACACGCGCGACTCCCGCTACCTGACCGAGGCGACCACGATTGCCAACTACGTCAACGGGTTCTGGGACCCGAGCACGTGTGGCGGCGGGGTGTGGTGGAACCGCGAGCGGACGTACAAGAACGCCGTGACGAGCGGTCTTTACCTGCGGTTGACGGCCGCGCTGCACGTCGACACTCCCGGCGACACCGTGTGGGGACAACGCGCTCTGATCGCGGGCAACTGGTACCTGAACAGCGGGCTGATCAACGCGTCGAACCAGGTCAACGACGGTCTCACCGCCGACTGCCGCAACAACGGCCAGACCGTCTGGACGTACAACCAGGGTCTGGCGATCGGTGGCTTCGACGAGCTCTACCGTGCGACCGGCGACCGGCGTTGGCTGGACGCTGCGACTCGCCTGGGCAACGCTGTCGGCCAAGGCGTTCTCGCCGAGTCGTGCGAGCCGAACTGCGACGACAACCAGAAGCAGTTCAAGGGGATTCTCGTCCGCTACCTGTCCGAGCCGGGCTACCAGCCGTACCTGCGGACACAGGCGGACTCGTTGTGGGCCAACGATCGCGACTCGCTGAACCACCTCGGCCTGCGCTGGGCCGGCGGCACGCCGAACGCCGTCGACTGGCGTACGCAGGCCAGCGCGCTGGAGGCCCTCACCGCCGTCCAGACCCAGCCCGGGCCGAGTCCAGCAGGAGGTTGACCAGCGTGATCACGTTGTCGGTCTCCGGCTCGTGCCCGCCGAGCAGATGGGTGTACATGAACGAGTCGCCGATGCGGACGATGGCCTGCGCCAGCGCGGCCGGCGGAAGGGCGAAGTCCACACCGGACTCCGCGAGCAGCTTGGCGAACAGCGCGGTCGCCCGCTGCTCGACGTGGCCCGGGGCGAGCACGATCCGGATGAACAGCAGCGGGTCGCGGGCGATGAACGCTCGCAACGGCTCGGCGCCGATCACGGCGTACATGAAGCGCTCGAACACGGCTCGCACGCGGTCCAGCCCCTCGGCGGAGACGCTGTCCGCGCAGGCCCGGAAGGTCCGTTCGGTCTGCTCGGCGAGCACCATGCCGACCAGTGCGTCGTGGTTGCCGATGCGCCGGTACAGCGTGGCGCGGCTGAGACCGAGGTCGGCGGCGAGCGCGGACATGTCCAGGGGCCGGCCGGCCAGGTAGGCGGCGGTCGCCGCCCGCACCACGTCCTCGGCGCTGTTCCTTGTCAACCGGGCCTCCCCTGTGAGACAAATACGGTGATTGTCTCACAGGGGAGGCTCGGCGTGACGCACTACGTGGACCACGGCGGCACCGGACCGGTGGTCGTCCTGCTGCACAGCTTCCTGATGGACGGCGGTATGTTCGCGCCGCAGGTCGCCGCGTTCGGCGACGAATTCCGACTGATCGCGATCGACGAACGCGGTCACGGCAAGACGCCGGTGGACGGCCCCTTCACCTACTGGGACGTGGCGCATGACGTGGTGGACGTGCTCGACGAGCTGGGCATCGACCGGTTCGCGGTGGTCGGCACCAGCCAGGGCGGCTTCGTCGGCCTGCGGCTCGCGCTACTCGCCCCCGAGCGGGTGACCGCGCTCGCCGTGCTGGGCAGCTCCGCGGCGCCCGAGGATCCACAGGTCGCCGAGGCGTACCGCGGGCTCGGCGCGCTGTGGACCACGCAGGGGCCGACCGATCAGCTGCTGGACATGGTTGCCACCATCTGCGTCGGCACGATGGATGCCTCCGCGTGGCGGGTCAAGCTGCGCGCGTTGCCGTACGACCTCGTGACCCTGTTGTTGGAAGCGCTGGTCAGCCGGGATGGTGTGGTCGACCGGTTGGGTGAGATCTCCTGCCCGACGCTGGTGCTGCACGGCACCGCGGACGCCGCCTATCCCGTCGAGCGGGCCGAGGAGATCGTTGCGGCTGTGCCCAAGGCCGAGCCGCTCGTGCTGGTCGAGGGCGGCGCGCACTTCCTCAGCCTCACCGACGCCGACGCGGTCAACCCGTCCCTACGCGAGTTTCTGACGGCCTACGCCTGATTCGGCCGAACGGACCTGTACGTCTGCCCGTTCATGGACCTGATTTGTCCGCCGGCGTGACCGTTTGTGATGCTGCGACGGTGATACGAGCGCGCAAGCGGCTCTGGCAGGTGGCGCTGCCTGTGCTGTGCCTGGCGCTGGTCGCCGGTGGTGTCGTGGCCTACCGCTGGCTCAGCACGCCGGCCGGTGCGACCTACATCGACATCGCCGACGCGAACCCGGCGCCGACGCCGGCCGCGTTCACCTCGACCGGTTCCCGCGGCAGCTGGCACGTCGACTGCGGGCGCAACCAGGGGCGGATGTACAACTCCGACAACCTGGTCGCGCAGCCCGGCGTCGTCGGCGGCGCGCATCACGTGCACGACTACGTCGGCAACAAATCGACCAACGCGCTGTCCACCGAGGAGAGCCTGGCCGCCGCCGAGACCACGTGCCAGTTCGGCGACAAGTCCACGTACTACTGGCCCGTGGCGCTGTTGCCGTCGGCGAAGACGCAGATGGACGGCATGGACGGGATGTCCATGAACCACAGCACCATCGTTGTGCCGTCCTCCGTGCGTATCGAATACCGCGGCAGTGCCGTCAGCAGTGTCATCGCGATGCCGCGATTCCTGCGCGCCACCACCGGCAATCCGCACGGCGCCAGCGAGGGCGGCGTCAACACCGAGCACGTGCAGTGGACGTGTTCCGGGGCCCGGGACAAGGTCACCAAGGACTACCCGGAGTGCGGGGCCGGGCAGCAGACCATTCGCGTGTTCGACTTCCCCAGCTGCTGGAACGGCACCACCACCGACAGCCCTGACCACCGCAGCCACCTCGTGTTCCCGGAAGCAGGCGGCGGCTGCCGGATCGGCACCTTCCCGGTGCCGGAACTGCACATCGAGGTGTCGTACACGCTGCCGCCCGGCACCCACTACGCGATCGACGCCTTCCCGGAGGAGCACTACAGCTCCATCACCGATCACGCGATGTACGTCGACGTGATGCCCGACTCGCTGATGCAGACCGTCGTCGACTGCGTCAACTCCGGACGGCACTGCTGATCACTTGCCCGGCAGCGGCGGGGTCTTGCCGCCCGTCGGGCTGACCGCGAACCAGGTGCCCTTCACGCCCTGGCCGTTGATCTCACCCGGCGCCTTGTCGCCGGAGAAGTAGTACACGGGCTGGCCGTTCACCGTCACCTGGCAGGTGCCGTCGGCGCGCTCCACGTAGCCGATGAGCTGCGGGTCGACGCCGGTCGGGAAGATCTTGCCCGGGGAGGCGATGCGCAGCGCCGGCCAGGTCTTCGCGCAGTCGCCGTTACACGTCGACTTCGGTGGGTTGTTGCTGTCGTTGGTGAACATGTACAGCGTCATGCCGTTGCCGTCGGTGAGGAACGTGCCGATCTGCTCGGACGTCGTCGCGCGCAACTCGACGTCGTGGCTGCCGGGCGCGGTGTTGGCCGTCTGCGCCACCGGCTGGTCCGAGGGGCCGCTGTAGATCTGGACGAGCTTCTGCGTCTTGGCCACGGTCGGTGGTGGGACCGCGGCCGGGCTCGGCAGCGTCACCACCTTCTCCGCCGGCTTGACGTCGGCCGCCTGCGGCGTGCCCGGTACGCCGCAGGCCGTCATCGTGATCATGGCCGTGACCAGGAGGGACGCGGAAAGGATCAGCTTGGGCAGCCGCATGGCACTCAACTCCGTGAGTCGTCTTGTCGGGTTGCCGCAAACACGGTCCGGCCGGTGCGACGGTTCAGTGCGAAATTGTTTTGAACCGGGGTGCCGATCCGCTCGTGTGTCACCTAGGCCGGGCCCGTGCGGTGTTGCAGGGCGTCGCACGGACCCGGCCGCCCTCCACTGTGGACGTGTGACCGAACGGGCAAGGGTCGGCGGCTGGAGCCGCCCCACGGTCGGCCGACCGCGCGGCGTGGCCGTGTTCCTCGATGAGTCCGATCGGGTTTTCCGGTCGGTGCACGGGGGTGACACGGAAGGTGGTGCTGATGGCAGGGCTGAGCAGGCGCGCCCGCCAGGACGTCGCCGACGAGGCGCTGCTGCGCTCGCTGTACCGCGAGCACGGCAGCGCCATGTTGGCGTACGCGTATCGGCTGACCGGGGACCGCGCCGCGGCGGAGGACGTCGTGCAGGAGACGCTGGTGCGGGCCTGGCAGCACCCGGACAGCCTGGTCAACGGCAGGGGATCGGTCCGTGGCTGGCTGTTGACGGTGGTGCGCAATCTCGTGACGGACAAGGCTCGCGCCCGCGCCTCGCGGCCGCGGGAAGTCGCCGAGCCGCCCGTCGATGTCGCCGTTGCCCACGACCACGCCGAGGGGATCGTCAACTCGATGGTCGTCGGGGCCGCGCTGCGCCGGCTTTCCGCCGAGCACCGTGACGTGCTGGAGCAGATCTACCTGCTCGGCGGCACCGCCTCCGAGGCCGCGCAGGCGCTGGGCATTCCGCTCGGGACCGTGAAGTCCCGGTGCTACCACGCACTTCGCGCGCTGCGCGGATCACTCCCTGGGGTCGAAGCGGGATTGGAACGGTCGGTGTCATGAAAAACCCTGATGTGGAGCGCTACCTCGCCGGCACGCTGGACGAGGAACGGTCGCGGCTGTTGGAGCGGCACCTCCGGACATGCGTGCAGTGCAGTGACGACGTCGCCGAGTTCCACGAATTCCAGCGCATCGTCGACACCGTTCTGAACGGTCCCCCGCCCGACGGCGACCTTGTGCTGCAACGGGCCCTTCGACAGATCCGCGCCGAGTCCGCCGCCAAACGCCGGCGTCGCGGCGCCTTCCTGGCTTCCGCCGCCGCTGTTGTCGTCGGCGTCGCGTTGACCGGCGGCGTGGCCGTAGGACGATCCGGTGATTCCGTCGGCCCCGTTCGCGCCAGCGCCACCGACACCGGCACCGGCGCGGGGCTTTCGGTCTCGTTCGCCGAGACCTCCGGATGGTCGCACATTTCCGCCGCCGTGAGCGGGGTTCCGGTGGGAGAGCGGTGCGAACTCGTGCTCGTCGGCAAGGACGGACGTCGGACCGTCGCCGCCGGTTGGAAGGTGACCGCCGCGCAGTCCACCATCGACGCCAGCGCGTTGATGGATCCCGCCGACATCGCCAGCGTGCGGTTGGAGAGCACCGCCGGGAAGCAGTTCGTGTCGGTGAAGCTGTAGTTCCGGCAGTTTTCGGGGCCGCCACCCAGCCGGGTGGCGGCCCCGTTTGTTGTTGGTGCGTGGACGATGACGAGCGGCAAGTCGTGTGTGGTGGGCGCTGTCCATATGACAAAAAAGGGGACCGGCCGAAGCCGGTCCCCTTCGGGAGTTGGCGGGTTCAGTCCGCGAAGCGGATCGAGGCGACCATCTTGTCGAAGCCGATCGCGCTGAGGTCGTTCTGGTTACCGGTGACGACCATCGACTTGCCGGTGCAGTCCTTGCCGGTCCACAGCTTGTAGACGCCGTCGGCCTGGATGGAGGAGACGTTGGTCGGGTCGCCGACGTTCTGGCACTTGTGACCGGAGATGGCCTGCGAGCCGTTGGGCTCCGAGAGGTTCTTGCCGGAGTCGAGGATGGCGCTGGTAGCGGTCAGGTTGCTGTTGTCGGGCGTGGTGGTGGTCGGCGCAGTGGTGCCACCACCGTTGCCACCGCCGTCGGCGAAGCGCACGGACCGGATGGCGTTGTCGAAGCCGAGGGAGGCGAGGTCCTTCACGTCACCGTTGATGACGACGGACTTGCCGGTGCAGTTGGGGCCGGTCCACAGTTTGATGGCGCCGTCGGTGGTGATGGAGGACGTCACGTTCGGGCGGAACACGGGCTGGCAGCCGGGGCCGGCCAGGCCCTGGGAGGCGCCGTTGTCGGAGAAGTTGGCGTCATCGAACAGGATCGCGCTCTTGCCGGTCAGCGCGGCGTTCGGGTTGCCGGTGGGCGCGGGGGTGCTGGTCGCGGGCGGGGTGGATCCGGGCGGGGTGTGGCCACCGAAGTTGCGCGAACCGTCGGGCTCGACAGCCCACCAGGTGTTGCCCACGGCCTCACCGTTGGTGTCGAACGGCTTCACGTCCTTGCTGAACGTGTAGACCGGCTTGCCCTTCAGCGTCAGCTGCAGGTTGCCGTCGTCGGGCCGCCGGATGGTGCCGAGGTCCTTCGGATTGATGCCGGCGATGAACACCTTGCTCTTGTTCGCGATCTCCACCGGCGGCCAGGTGACCTTGCACTGGTCCGTGCAGTTGGACTTGTTCTTCTCGTCCTTGTCGAAGACGTACAGCACCTTGTTGGCGGCGTTCAGAACGACGGGGTCGAGGTTGCCGGCCTTGCCGGCCCGCAGCTGCACCCACGACTGCACAACGGAGGCGGGCGCGCCCTGCGGTGCCCAGTCGCCGGTGCCGGGCGTGGCGTTGTTGGACTTCGCGGTGCCCTGCAACAGGTTCAGCGGCGTGGCGTCGGCGACGTTGCTGGTGGCCGGCGACGCCTGCGGCGCTTCCGGGGTCCCGCAGGCGGCCAGCATCGCGGCGGCGCCAGCAACGAGGGCGGCAAAGGACACAACATGCTTGCGAGACATGGGATTCTCCAGTGTGTGGCGACAGGGTTCCGGGTCGTCCGGAAGCCGTTCGCGATCTACACGGGAGCCCGCGGCGAACGGTTCAAAGAATTTTCGACAGAACCGTTCGCCGCTGGTCAGCACTAGGGAATCAACACGATCTTGCCCCGGGTGTGCCGGTGCTCGAGGTCCCGGTAGGCGTCGCGAACCTGAGCCAGTGGGTACTTTCGGGCAACGACGAGTTCCAGTTCGCCCGCGGCGATCCGCGAGGCGAGCTCGGCCAGCACGTCGGCGCTCGCGGCCTGGGCGTTGCCCTCGGCCTTGACGCCGTACTTCTCGACGGCGGCGAAGTTGATGATCGTGTTGATCCGTTCCTTGTCGACGCCCAGTTCCAGCGCCAGTTCCACGTAGTCGGCGCCGAAGGTGTCGATGAAGGCGTCCACGGTCCCACCGGCGGCTTCGCGCACGCGGTCGGCCAGGCCATCGCCGTATTCGACCGGCGTCACGCCGTGTGCCGTCAACCAGTCGCCATTGGACGGTCCGGCGATGCCGATGACCTTCGCGCCCGCGGCGACGGCGAGCTGCACGACCAGGGATCCGACGCCGCCGGCCGCGCCGGACACCACCACGGTGTCCCCCTTGGACAATGCGACCGCGCGAACCGCCGCATAGGCGGTGGTTCCGGCGACGAACAGCGAGCCCGCCTGCTCCCACGTCACCCCGGCCGGCTTCGGCGTGAGCTGCGTCACCGGTACCACGACGTACTCGGCCTGGCTGGCGCGGTTGTCCGTCCACCCGATGACCTCGTCGCCGACCGACACATCGGACACGCCGTCACCCAGCTCGGCGACGACGCCGGCAAGGTCGCTGCCCTGGCCGGACGGGAACGTCGACGGCCATACCTCGTGGAACGCGCCGGTGCGGATGGCCGCCTCGCCGGGGTTGATGCCGGCCGCCTTGACCTGCACGAGGACCTCGCCGGGGCCGGGAACCGGCCGGTCCACCTCGACCACTTCCAGCACGTCGATGCCGCCGAACTGGTTGTACCTGACCGCCTTGGGCATGGCAGTGCCTCCTCATCGGGTGTATGTGAGCCTTCAACCACCTCGATGGGGGATTTATGCCAGCAGCCCCCGGTCGTAGGCCAGGGAGACGGCCTCGGTGCGGCTGCCGGCCCCCAGCTTGGCCATCACCCGCGACAGGTGCACGCTGGCGGTCTTCTCACTGATGTAGAGACGCTCGCCGATCTGCCGGTTGGTCAGTCCGCTGGCGACCAGCTCCAGCACGGCCCGCTCCCGCGGGGTGAACAGGTCATCGCTGTCCGGTTCCACGTCGCCGACGGCGATGCGTGCCCGCTTCGCCCACGCCTCGATGGCGTCACGCAGCGGCAGTGCTCCCATGTGGACGGCATCGGCATGCGCGGTCCGAAGCTCCGCAATGGCCTCATCGCGTCGGCCGTCGTTGTGCAGCGCCTCAGCCAGCCGCCAACGCGCCGAGATCTGCCAGTACTTGAACGCGGCGGACTTGGCCACCGCGGTCCGCCACATCTCGATGTCGTTCTCGCCGTGCAGGCGGGTCAGCTCCGCGTACATCCGGGCCTCCATGCAGATGGTCTCCGGATTACGCATCTCCTCCCGCCACTGTCCTTCCAGCGCATACCGGCCGTGCGACAACACCCGATCATGCAGGCGCTCGCCCTCGGTGACAGCGTCACGAGCCGCCTTCTCGTCCCGTCGACGCCAGGCATGCTCCGCGGTGTCGGCAAGTGCGCAGAGGGCGGTCGCGCCGACCCGCCACGCCAACGCCACCCACGGCAGGGGGAGATCGGTGAGCCAGTCGATGACTCGGATGCTCTCGTCGGCGGTCTGCCGCAGATTGCCCCGCCACAGCGCCACCTCGGCCAGCGCGAGCCGCACGCGTACGACGGTCCGGGCGTCGGGAGCGTTGGCCAGGATCCGTGCGGCAGCCTCGTCGACCTCGGCGAACCGGCCGGCGGCGGCCAGTGGGAACAGGTTGGCCGCCTCGATCCGCAGCGCGGCCCAATGTGGCGCGGCGGAGTGGTCGGTGATGGCGTCAGCCGCGGTCCGCGCGCCCAGGGAAAACAGCACCCCGTTCGAAGTGACGCGGGCTTCCACCGCGAGCTCCGACCAGGTCAGGCCGACCTCGGCCGCACGCTCGACGATCTCGTCGGCCACCGCGACCGCCTCCCGGTACAACCCGCGCTGGGCCAGGTTGACCGTCAGGTTGTTCAGTGCGCGCAGCTCGACGTTGTACGCGCCGATCGTGGCAGCCCGATCGGCCGCGGCGCGGCCCAGCTCATGGGCCTCCTCGACGCGGTCTCGCCACTCCGCGTAGATGGCCATCGTGGCCAGCGCGTCGATGGCGACGTCTTCGGCCCCGACCTCGATGGCGGCCGCGCGGGCCTGCTGGGCCAGCCGCTCCAGTCCCTCCACGTCGAGCACTGCGCCGCCATACCACGCCCACTCTCGGGCCCGTAGCGCGAGGATCTTTGCCCGGGTGACACTCGGCGGCCGGTCCTTCACCAGGTCCCAGGCCTCGCTGACCGCTGCGGCGATCTCCGCCGACGCGGTCTCCAACGGTATCAGTGTCACCACCAGTTGATGCCGAGCCTCGGCCCCGGATTCGGGGTCGTCGGCCAGGGCGATCGACGACCGGGCGTAGGCGATGGCCCGCTCGGTTTCTCCGGCGGCCGAGGCCATTCGAGAAGCCAGGCGCTGCAACGAATACTCGGTAACGCCCGGATCCCGCACCGCGCCGAACAGCTGCAGCGCTTGCTCGACGTGGTGCAGGGCCTCGGCCGGAGCGCGTAGCTCCACGGCTTCCTCGGCCGCCTGCACCGACGCCTTGAACGCCGTCGGCAGATCATGGCTCTGCAGCGCGTGATACGCCAGTGACGCCGGCGAGGTGACCACCCGTGCGTAGTGGGCGTGCAGGCGAACCCGTTCTCCCGGGAGCAGATCCTCGTACACGGCCTCGCGCAGCAAGGCGTGCCGGAACGCATAGCCGTGGTCGGCGGCGACCAACACGTTGTGCTGCACGGCCTCACGGAGCGCCTCGTCGAGATCGTCGAGTTGGGTGACGGCCTGCAGCGCCGAGTGCTCGACCTCGCCACCAGCCCCGGAGGCGGCGCGGACGACCTGCTGGGCGTTGCGCCCCAACCGCTCCACCCGGGCCAGCAGCAGGTCCGACAGCCCGGCGGGAACGCTGGAGCCGTAGGCGGCGATCAGCTCCTCGCAGAAGAAGGCGTTGCCCTGCGAACGGTCGACGATGCCCCGCAGCGTCTCGTCCGGCAGTGCGGAGTCCGACAGGGCCGACACGAACGCCATCGCATCGGCCCGGTCGAACGGTCGCAGCTCGATACGGTCCACAGTGGACAACCGGGCCAGCTCGGTCAGCAACGGCCGCAGCGGATGCCGGCGGTGCAGGTCGTCCAGCCGATACGTGGCGACCACGAGCAACCGCTGCCTGTTCAGCCGGGAAACGAGGAACAGCAACAGGTCCCGGGTCGCCGCGTCGGCCCAGTGCAGGTCCTCCAGCGCGAGCAGCACACACGAGTCGGCGGACAGGTCCGCCAACTCGGTGTGCACGGCCTCGAACAGCCGCAGCTGCTCCATCGCGTCGTCCAGCCGGGAGGCGCCGGACTCGGGCAACCGGCCCAGCGCCTCCACGAACGGCAGATACGGCAGGCCGGCGCGTTCGACGTCCAGGCACCGCCCGGTCAGAACCTTGACCCCGTCGTCTCGGGCCCGCGAGGTCAGTTCCGTGAGCAACCGCGACTTGCCGACGCCGGCGTCACCGGCCAGCAGCACCGCCCCGGCTCGCCCGTCCGCCGCGGCGGCCAGCGCCGACTCCAGCGCCGCCAGCTCGGTCCGGCGAGCCACCAGCGGAATCCCGGATCCGATGCGCGGCACATCGCATGGTTGCACACCCTCACCGGCTCTGCGGCTGGTTCGCCCGCTTCCACCAGCGGCGACGCTGCCCCCGCCGGGCCATCCGCGCCTGCTCCGCCGCCTGCCGCTGCGCCTTCTGCTGGTCGACCACGTACTGGTACTGCGAGTCGTTGATCTGCCACATGACGAACCTCCCCTTTCGGCCACCATGAGGTTCGGACTGAGGCGACCCCTCAGGCATCGGGCAGTCACGTCATCCCTGACGCGTCGTCGAGGGGTAGGAACTGAGGGGCCTACGCAAGTGGGGCCCACTCCGGCGCGAGCTGCGGCTGGTCCACGACGGCGGCAAGACCTGTAACAACGGGCGTGACCGCTGGCCGACGGGCGGATGGTCGTGGGGACCCGGCACTCAGTGGTGATCTACGGGCCGCCTTAGGCTGCACCCCATGTCGGCGACGCGGTTGTTGGTGCTGGGGGTGGTGCGGGGCTACGGGCGCGCGCACGGCTACCTGATCGGCAACGACCTGATGTCGTGGGGCGCGGACGTGTGGGCCAACGTCAAGTGGGGCTCGATCTACCACGCGTTGAAGCAGGGCGTGAAGGCCGGTTTCCTCAACGAGGACTGGACGGTGCCGGGCCGCACCGACTACGAGCTCACCGAGAAGGGTGAGTTCGAGTTCCAGCGGCTGCTCGCGGACGCCCTGCGCAAGCCGGAGCCGCGGCCGGACATGCTGGCCGCGGGCGTGGCCATGCTGCCGGCGCTCACCCGCGACCAGGCGCTGTCGCTGCTGGAGCTGCGGCTGGCCGTCCAGGAGTCCATCCGCAAGGAGGCCGACCACCAGTTGACCGGCTGGCGGGAGCCGCCCCACGTGCGGGAGCTGTACCGGCTGCGGGTGGCCAACGCGGCCGGCGATGCGGCCTGGACCAGGGAACTGATCGACCGGTTGCGGGCCGGCGAGTACGCCATGGCAGACGACCCCGGCAGCGTCGGCAAGGCCGGCAGCTGGCCGCATCCGGCCTGATCGGTATTCAAGTTTGCATACCCGGCGCCCCAGGGTGCACACTGGCAGCCGCGGGTATTCAAGTTTTAGTACTCGACCAGGGGGAATGAATGTCAGTTCTCGTTGACGGGCTGCGCAAGCGGTTCGGTGGCAAGACCGCGCTCGACGGCTTCGACCTGCTGGTTCGTCCCGGCACGGTGTGCGGGTTGCTCGGGCCGAACGGCGCCGGCAAGACCACGTCGGTGCGCATCCTGAGCACGCTGCTGCGCGCCGACGGCGGCCGCGCCGAGGTCGCCGGCTTCGACGTCGCCGCGCAACCCATGGAGGTGCGGCGACGCATCGGACTGGTCGGCCAGCATGCCGCGGTCGACGAGGTGCTGAGCGGTCGTCAGAACCTGGAGCTGTTCGGCCGGCTCTACCACCTCAGCGCCGCTTCGGCCCGGGCCCGGGCCGAGGAGCTGCTGGACCGGTTCGGGTTGGCCGACACCGGGAACAAGGCCGTCCGGCAGTACTCCGGCGGCATGCGACGGCGGCTCGACCTGGCCGCCGGCATGATCCTCGCGCCGCAGGTGCTGTTCCTGGACGAGCCCACCACCGGGCTGGATCCCCGTGGCCGCAACGAGGTCTGGGACGCCGTGCGGTCGCTGGTCGCCGACGGCACAACGGTGCTGCTCACCACCCAGTACCTCGACGAGGCCGACCAGCTGGCGGACCAGATCGCCGTCATCGACGCCGGGCGGGTGATCGCCGGCGGCAGCCCCACCGAGCTCAAGTCCCTGATCGGCGGCGACCGCGTCGAGTTTGTCGTGCACAACGCCGCCGACCTGCCCGCCGCCACGGAGGTGCTGCGCAAGGTCGCCGACGCCGAGCCCGAGCGGGACGTCGACCTGCGCCGGCTCAGTGCGCCGGTGCGGGACCGCGTCGCGGCGCTGACCGAGACCGTCCGCGCTCTGGACGCCGCCGGCGTGCCGGTGGAGGACATAGCCCTGCGCCGACCCACCCTCGACGAGGTGTTCCTGACCCTGACCGATGGAAAGGTGTCCGCGTGAGCAGCATCCGGTGGGCCGTCGCCGACGGTTGGACGATGACCCGGCGCGACCTCGCGCACTGGGTCCGCCAGCCGGCGCCGGTCGTGGTGAGCCTGCTGTTCCCCATCCTGCTCGTGCTGATGTTCGGCTACTTGCTGGGCGGGGCCATCGCCGTCCCGGGCGGCGGGGACTACCGGGAGTTCCTGCTGCCGGGCATGTTCGTGATGACTATGGGCTTCGGCGTGGAGAGCACGCTGCTCGCGGTCACCACCGACGCCTCGCGCGGCGTCACCGACCGGTTCCGGTCGATCCCGATGGCGCCGTCGGCGGTGGTGGTCGGCCGGTGCGGCGCGGACATGCTGAACTCGGCGCTCGTGCTGGTCGTGATGGCGGCCTGTGGGCTGGCCGTCGGCTGGCGGCCGCACGGCGGTCCCGGCGCCACCCTCGCGGCGTTCGGCCTGTTACTCCTGCTCCGGTTCGCCTTCCTCTGGGTGGGCATCTACCTGGGCCTGGTCATCGCCAACCCAAGCGCGGTGACGCTGGTGCAGGTCGTGGTGTGGCCGGTCAGCTTCCTGTCCAACATCTTCGTCGCGCCGGACACCATGCCCGGCTGGCTGGGCGCGATCGCCACCTGGAACCCCCTGTCCGCGACGGCGGCCGCCACCCGCGACCTGTTCGGCAACCCCGGCCTGGCCGGCGGGTGGGTCGGCGTCGCGGTGGCGTGGCCGCTGCTCCTGGTGGCGGTGTTCTTCCCACTGTCGGTACGAACGTTTCGGAGGTTGAGCCGATAGTGGACGAACTGACGCGCTGTCCCGTCGTGTTCGAGCCCGCGGATCCGCCGCGATTGGGCAGAATGGCCTTCTGGGGTGCCGAGCTCCCCACGGGGATGGGGGAGCTCGGCGCTCTGGACATCGTCGAGGCCCAGGACCAGGAGGTCCGGGTCCGCACCGTGCCGGCGCTGCGGCTGCCGGTCGCGGACGCGGTGCCGCTGCTCAGCCGGGCCCGCCGTGACCGCCGGGCCCACCCGGCCACCGCGTTCTGGGGTGCGGCCACCGTGGTCGCGCTGCAACTGGTCGCCCGCGGCCGGCTCAAGCCCACGGTCTCGCCCGGCGACTACGACGCGTGGCGCGTCGGCCCGCTCGACCCAGCCGACCAGGACCGGATCGCCGAGCTGGTGGCCGCGATGCCGGCCGAGGCCCGTGCCGTGCCGGTGCCCGACCGGCTGCCGCTGGAGCTGCCGGACGCCCACCAGCTGGTCGAGGGCTTCCTGGACGCGGTTGCCGACGGCATGCCCCGCGGCGGCAGCGAGGCCGCGTTCCTGGCCGCCGCGCCGCAGCGGGTGCCGCAGCTGCGGGCCTGGGCCGACGGCGTCAGCGTGTCGCTGCGCATCGAGTTCGACGGCCGGTTCCGGGCCATCGTTCAGCTGCACAGCGTGTCCGACCCCGGCGTGGTCAGTGACGCCGCCGAGGTGTGGGCCGGCGCCGGCCGGGCCCGGGCCCAGTCGCAGGCGCTGGTCGCGCTGCGCCGGGCGGCCCGGGTGTGGCCGGCGCTGAACTCCCTGCTGCACAAGGAGATCCCGGACGAGATCATCCTGCTCGACGACGAGGTGCGGCAGCTCCTGGCCGGCGCGGCCGACCGGCTGGCGGCCAAGGGCGTGCCCGTGCACTGGCCCAAGGAACTCGCCCGGCAGCTGGTCGCCCGCGTCGCCATCGGCGGCGGCTCGGCGCCCCGGGACATGCCCGGCTTCCTCGGCGGCAACGAGGCCCTGCGCTTCGACTGGCAGGTCGCCCTGGGCGACGACCCGCTGACCAAGGACGAACTGGAGCAGCTGGCGCAGGCCCACCGGCCGATCGTGCGGCTACGCGAGCAGTGGCAGCTCGTCGACGCCGACCTGGCACGGCGCGTCCAGCAGCGGGAACTGACGCCGCTGAACCCGTTGGCGGCGCTCGGGCTCGCGCTCACCGGCACCGCCGAGATCGACGGCGAGCAGATCGAGGTCGTCGCCGACGGCTGGCTGGCTGCCCTGCGGGACCGGATCGCCGACGCCGAGGGCGGCGCCGAACTGCTGGCGCAGCCGCCCGCGCTGGCCGGCTTGCTGCGCGACTACCAGCTGCGCGGCCTGCGCTGGCTGGCCCGGATGACCTCGCTCGGCCTCGGCTGCTGCCTCGCCGACGACATGGGCCTCGGCAAGACGATCACCGTGATCGCCCTGCACCTGCACCGCGCCGCCGGTCCCACGCTCGTGGTGTGCCCGGCCTCGCTGCTCGGCAACTGGGAGCGGGAGATCCGCCGCTTCGCGCCCGGCGTCCCCGTCCGCCGGTTCCACGGCTCGGCCCGCGACCTCGCCGATGTCGACGGCTTCGTCCTCACCACGTACGGCACCATGCGTCTGGACGCCGAGGAACTCGGTGCCGTGCCGTGGGATCTGGTCGTCGCCGACGAGGCCCAGCACGTGAAGAACGCGCGCTCGGCAACGGCGAAAGCCTTGCGCACCATCAAGTCCGGCGTGCGGGTCGCGCTCACCGGCACGCCCGTCGAGAACACCCTGTTTGAGCTGTGGGCGATCCTGGACTGGGCCACGCCCGGCCTGCTCGGCTCGCAGGCCGCGTTCCGGCGGCGGTGGGCCAAGCCCATCGAGGCCGACAAGGACGAGGAGACCGCGCGGCGGCTGGCCCGGCTGCTGCGGCCGTTCCTGTTGCGGCGCGGCAAGTCCGACCCCGGCATCGCGCCCGAGCTGCCGGCCAAGACCGAGACCGACCAGCTCGTGCCGCTCACCCGGGAACAGGCCGGCCTCTACGAGGCCGTCGTCCGGGAGACCCTGACCGAGATCGCCGAGACCGACGGCATGGCCCGCCGCGGCCTGATCATCAAGCTGCTCACCTCGCTCAAGCAGATCTGCAACCACCCCGCCCAGTACCTGAAGCAGACCGACGCCCGGCTCACCGGCCGCTCCGGCAAGCTCGCCCTGTTCGACGAGCTCGTGGGCACCATCGTCGCCGAGGACCATGCCGTGCTCGTGTTCACCCAGTACGTGGCCATGGCCGAGCTGCTCTCCCGGCACCTGGCCGAGCGCGGCCTGCCCAGCCAGTTCCTGCACGGCGGCACCCCCGTCGCCCGGCGCGAGGCCATGGTCGCCCGGTTCCAGGACGGCGAGGTGCCGATCTTCCTCATCTCGCTCAAGGCCGGCGGCACCGGCCTCAACCTCACCCGGGCCGACCACGTCGTGCACTACGACCGCTGGTGGAACCCCGCCGTCGAGGACCAGGCCACCGACCGTGCCTACCGGATCGGGCAGACCCGGCCCGTGCAGGTGCACCGCCTGATGACCGAGGGCACCATCGAGGACCGCATCGCCGCCATGCTCGCCGGCAAGCGGGCCCTCGCCGACGCCGTGCTCACCGGCGGCGAGGCCGCGCTCACCGAGCTGACCGACGCCGAGCTGGCCGACCTGGTGGAGCTGCGATGACCGAGGCCCGCGGGTTTCGCGCCTTTCCCGTCCGCAGTCGACGGCGCCACCACACCTGGTGGGGCACCGAGTGGATCCAGGCCATGGAGGACACGGCCGTCGACTCCGGACTGACCAAGCGCGGACGGCGCATTGCCGCCGACGGACGGATCGGGCCGATCACCGTGAGCCCGGGCCGGGTCGCGGCGGTGCTGGACGGGGCCTGTCAGACGGCCGTCACCGTCGAAGCCTTGTCCGGCAACGCATGGGCGGCGCTGGTCGCCGAGGCGTCCGTCCAGTCGGGACACCTCGCCGCCCTGCTCGACGGCTACCTGCCGCACGCCCTCAGCGGCCTGGTGCCCGGCATCGGCGACCTCGACGCCCAGTGCAGCTGCGACGACTGGGGCAATCCGTGCCAGCACGCCGCGGCCCTCTGCTACCAGACGGCCTGGCTGCTCGACGGCGATCCGTCGCTGCTACTCCTGCTGCGCGGCCGGTCGATGGAGGAGCTCACCGCGGCCATCGCCGAGCACCGCGCGAACCCGCCCGTCTGCCTGACTGATCCCGACGACCCGACGCCAACCACCCTCGCCGCTGAGGCCTTTGCTCGGCCCGTGCCGCCGCTGCCAGAACCGCCGCCGCCCGCCACCGAGGAGCTCCGCCTCCTGAGCATCGAACCGCCGCCAGGCATCGACGCCGGTGCCTTGTACGGCGCGGCGGCCACGGCCGTCACCCGAGCCCGCCTCCTCCTGGCGGCCGGCTAGCCCGTGACAGTTGTCATGTCGGGGTCCTGACAGGTGTGCCGGGGCCCGGACCCCGGGTGACGACAGGCTGTGGGCATGGACAGCACAGACACCGTCACCCGGGGTGCCGCGGTGAGCCTTCGTGGACTGGTCAAGCACTTCGACGGCGTGCACGCGGTCGACGGGGTCGACGTGACGATCGCACCGGGCGAGGTGGTGGCGCTGCTGGGCCCGAACGGGGCCGGCAAGTCGACGACCATCGACATGCTGCTGGGCCTGGCCGAGCCGACCGGGGGCACGGTGTCGGTGTTCGGGCGGGGGCCGCGGGAGGCCGTCGCGTCGGGGCTGGTCGGCGCGATGCTGCAGTCGGGCGGCCTGCTCGACGACGCGACGGTGGCGGAGACGGTGTCGCTGTTCCGTGCGATGTATCCGAAGCCGTTGCCGCTCAAGGAAACCCTGACCAGGGCCGGGCTGGCGGAGCTGGCCGGACGCAAGGTCGGCGCGCTGTCCGGCGGGGAGAAGCAGCGGGTCCGGTTCGCGGTGGCGCTGGTCAGCGATCCGGACCTGCTGGTCCTCGACGAGCCGACGGTGGCCATGGACGTGGAGGCCCGCCGCGAGTTCTGGACGGCGATGCGCTCCTACACGGACACCGGCCGCACGGTGGTGTTCGCGACCCACTACCTCGCCGAGGCCGAGGACTACGCGGACCGGGTGGTGCTGCTGCGATCCGGCCGGGTCGTCGCGGACGGCTCGGTGAGCCAGGTCCGCTCCCTCGCCGCCGGCCGGGTGATCACGGCCAGGATTCCGCAGGCCGACGAAGGCGTGCTGGCCATGCTGCCGGGCGTCACCTCCGTGCTGGTTCGCGGCGAGTCCACCGAGTTGGCCTGCGCGGACTCCGACGTGGCCCTGCGTGAACTGCTCGCGAACCATCCCCAGGCCCACGACATCGAGGTTCGCGGCGCCGGCCTCGAAGCCGCATTCGTCACGCTGACCAGGCAGGAGGCCGCCTGATGGGCGCGCTGTTGACGTTCGAGGTGCGCCGGCTGGTCCGCTCACCCCGGTTCTTCATCTTCACCGTCGCGTTTCCGCTGGCGATGTTCCTGGCGTTCAGCTCCGCGTACGGCCGCAACGACCCGGACGCCGTCACCTTCCTGATGGTGAGCATGGCGGCCTTCGGCGCGGTGGCCGCGTCGGTCAGCACCGGCTCCCGCACGGCGATCGAACGGCAGGTCGGCTGGAACCGCCAGCTTCGGTTGACGCCGCTGACCGGCGTGAACTACCTGGCCTCGAAGGTCGCCGCGGCGATGCTGGTCGCGCTGCCGAGCATGCTGCTCGTGTACGCCGCCGGCGTGCTGGTCGAGCACGTGAACCTCGGCGCCGGTACGTGGGCGCAGCTCATCGTCCTCTGCTGGCTGGGCGTGCTGCCGACGGCGGTGCTCGGCCTCCTGATCGGCCTGCTCGCCACCGGCGACTCGGCCCAGGCGATGAGCACGGTGCTGATGCTCGCGCTGAGCATGCTCGGCGGCCTGTGGCTGCCGCTGAGCAACCTGCCGGCGGTGATGACCATCGTCGCGAAGGCCCTGCCGAGCTACTGGCTGGCGGAATTCGGACATGACGCGTTGGCAGGCAACGCTGTGAGCGTCCAGGGCGTGATCACCATGGCGGTCTGGATCGTGGTGGCGGGCGCGCTCGTCGCGCTCCGCTACCGGCGGGACTCCGCTCGCGTCTGACCGGTGGTTCGCGCGCCAGAGGGGAGCGCGCGAACCACCGTCAGGCCGAACAGGTGTCGCTGCCGGGGCAGCTGCGCAGCAGTCGCACCACCGGGGGCGCCGTGATCCGTGACGGCGCCCCCGACCCCGGCCACTGGATGGACACCGCGATCGACGACGAGTTGTTGTCGTAGTTCTTCTCGGTCAGCGTCCGGTCCGGGTTCACCGTGTTGACCACGTCGTACACGCCGGAGGGCACCGAGGTGATGTCCAGCCACTGGAAGTCAACGTCGAACCGGTAGTCGTCGCCGCTGCCCACGGAGATGCCCTCGGTGACGTCGGTGGCCTGGGGCTGCTGGTGCCCGCACATGTTGTAGATGAGGAACTGGTGCAGCTTCGCCTCGGGCTGGTCGTCATCGTGCACGCGGTGCTGCAGCGACGCCTTGTCCGGCACGTCGTAGCGGTCGCCGAGGCAGAAGCCGTTCTTGCGGTCGGACACCACGGCGCTGCCCTTCAACGTCCGGAGCTGGAAACGCTCGAAGTTCAGCAGGTGCCAGTGCACGTGCGCCGGCGCCGGCTCGTAGTAGGCGCTGGTGCCCGACGGCTTCTGGGCCGTCCGGTACGTGTCGGGGATCGGGCCGTGCTCGCCGTTCTGGAACGCCTGCCGCACCGACATCGTCGGGAACAGCGTGCTGTCGCGGTGGGCGTAGAACAGCAGCGGGCCGTCGCCGATGTTCTCCTCCGACGAGGTGAACCGCAGCCGGACCGCCTTGATGTCACCGGACGTCACGCACGGCGCGTTGGGGACGTTGGCGTCCGTGACCATGCAGACGTCCCAGTCCTTGCAGTCCATCGGGCTGCCGCGGTGGCCGCCGGCGCAGCCGACCGGCGCCTGGCGCAGGTCCGGCAGCAGCATCGGGGCCGCCGCCTGTGCCGGGGGCGTCGTCGCCAGCAGGGTCAGAATCCCCGCCACCGCAAGGAACCGCGCAGTCGCCGTCATGGGCCTCAACCTAGCCAGCCGGTCGCCGACTCGATCGGGTGATCTCCGCTGTGACGGTGCGTGGATGCCCTTAACCTCGGCGCGTGTCGACTGCTGCCACCGAACCCGTCACCGCCCCGCTTCCGTCCCTTCAGGACGCTCGCGTCGTGCCGGCGCCCGCGCTGCGTGAGGCCGCGCTCGTGCTGGACGCCATCGCCGCCGTCGTGGGCAAAGCCGATGCGGACACGGCCGCCCGGATCCGCAAGGTCGTCGCCGACCTGGAGGCCGGGGACCGGATCGACCGCCCCTGCTGCGACAACCCCTGGAAGTCCACCCTCACGACCGCCCTCGCCAACTGACCTGACCTCTGTGAAAGGACCATTCCTAACGTTGGATGAGAGGAATGGTCCTTTCCGAACATGAGGGGGTTGACAAGTCCGGTCAGCGCCAGCTGGGGAGCCAGAGCTCGGCCTGCCACTGGGCGGCGCTGATGGGGTCGCCGTTCAGGATCGGCCACAGCCAGACGAAGTTGGCCACCACCAGGCCCGTGTAGATCGCCACGACCAGGAGACCGGTGCCGCGGCGCTCCGAGCCGGCCTTCGCCCGGCCGAGGATGTCGCCGCAGGCCAACACCAGGCCCAGCACCAGGAACGGCGCCATCGGGGTGACGTAGAAGAAGAACATCTGCCGGTCGATGTTGACGAACCAGGGCAGCAGGCCGGCCATGTAGCCGACCATGACGGCGGCGTGGCGCCAGTCGAACTTGACCAGGGCCCGCCACAGCGACCAGCCGATCATCGGGAACGCCAGCCACCACATGGCCGGGGTGCCGACGAGCATCTGGGCGCTGACGCATTCCGACGCGCCGCAGCCGGCGGCGAGCGGGCTGGGGCTCTGCTCGATGTAGTACAGCATCGGCCGCAGCCCCATCGGCCACGTCCACGGCTTCGACTCCCACGGATGGGTGCCGACCCCCGGCGCCCCGGTGATCAGGTTCTCGTGGAAGTGCAGCACGTTCCCCTCGTAGTAGAAGAACGACTGGAAGGCGTCGGGCAGCCAGCTCGACACGGCCACCTGGTTGCCGGCGGCGTGCCGGTCGACACCGGTCTCACTGCCGAACCACGCCCACCACGAGGCGAAGTACACCGCCACCGAGATCACGACGATCGCCCACAGCGCCGGCAGCACGTCCCGGACGATCGCGCCGGCCCACGGCCGCTCCACACCGGCGGCCCGCCGCGCGGTCGCGTCCCAGATCACCGACAGCAGGCCGAAGGCGACGATGTAGTAGATGCCGTTCCACTTGACCCCGCACGCCAATCCCAGCGAGAGGCCGCACGCGAAGCGCCACCATCGGAACCCGAGCCGCGGCCCGAACTCGGACTCGCCGACCCAGCCCTCGGTGACCGCGACCGCCAGACGGTTGCGCACGACATCCCGGTCCACCAGCAGGCAGCCGAAGGCGATCACGACGAACAGCGCGCCGAAGATGTCGAGCATGCCCAGCCGCGACTGGACGTGGCTGACGCCGTCGCAGATCAGCAGCACACCGGCCAGCGCGCCCAGCATCGTCGAGCGGGTCAGGCGGCGTCCGATCCGGACGATCAGGAAGATGCACAGCGTGCCGGCGATGGCCGAGGAGAACCGCCAGCCCCAGCCGTCGTAGCCGAACAGCCACTCGCCGACGGCGATCAGGTACTTGCCGACGGGCGGGTGCACCACCAGCTCGTAGCCGGGGTTGTCCTCGTAGCCGCCGTTGCGCAGCATCTGCCAGGCCTGCGGCACGTAGTGCTTCTCGTCGAACACGGGCGTGCCGCGGTCGGTGGGCCAGCCCAGGTCCCAGAACCGGACCAGGCCGCCGAGCAGCGTGACGCTGAGCGTGACGAGCCACCCGCGGACGGTGTCCGTGGGTCGCCAGACGGCCAGCCGGTCCAGCGGCCCGGCGGTGGACGGCTGCGTCGCCGGCGGCAGTTCGCCGACATCCACCACGCCGTCGGGCTCGGGCTCGGTCCGCTCCACGATCGTCGTCACGGGGGTCGATCGTAGGGTGAGTGGCGTGAATACCGTATCGGGCACCGGCCGCCTGCTGCTGGCGGCGACGCCCCTGGGCAACCTCGGCGACGCGACCCGGCGTCTGGTGGATGCCCTGGCCACGGCCGATCTGGTGGCCGCGGAGGACACGCGCAAGCTGCGCTCGCTCGCCTCCGGGCTCGGGGTCACGCCCGCCGGCAAGGTCGTCAGCTTCTACGACGCGGTCGAGGCGGCCCGGCTGCCCGGACTGGTCAAGGCGGTCGCTTCCGGACAAACGGTGCTGCTGGTGACCGACGCCGGCATGCCGAGCGTGTCCGACCCGGGCTACCGGCTGGTCGCCGCCTGCGTCGCCGAGGACCTGCCGATCACGTGCCTGCCCGGCCCGTCGGCGGTGGTCACGGCGCTGGCGCTGTCCGGGGTGCCGGTCGACCGGTTCTGCTTCGACGGCTTTCCGCCGCGCAAGCCGGGGGAGCGCCGCAAGTGGCTGTCCACGCTGGCGTCCGAGACCCGGGCCTGCGTCTTCTTCGAATCACCGCATCGGGTGGCGGCGACGCTGGCCGACGCCGTCGAGGTGCTGGGGGCCGACCGCCGCGGCGCGGTCTGCCGCCAGTTGACGAAGTCCGACGAGCAGGTCGAGCGCGGCACCCTCGCGGAGCTGGCCGAGTGGGCGGCCGGCGGCGTCGGCGGCGAGGTCACCGTGGTGTTCGCCGGCGCCGACCCGGTCGCCGTCGACGTCACGGATGTGGCCGACCTGGTGCCGGCGGTGCAGCAGCGGGTGGCCGCTGGACAACGGCTCAAGGACGTGGTTGCCGAGGTCGCGGCGGCCGCAGGCGTCAGCAAGAAGGCGCTGTACGACAGTGTGGTAGCGGCCAAGAAGTAAGCGATGGGTGCGCCCCCGTACCCTTACGCCCATGAGTGCCTCCGTGCTGACGGCGGTGGCCTGGCCCTACGCCAACGGCCCCCGTCACATCGGCCATGTCTCCGGTATCGGTGTCCCCTCCGACCTGTTCGCCCGCTACATGCGAATGTCGGGTCACGACGTGCTCATGGTCTCCGGCAGCGACGAGCACGGCACGCCGATCCTGGTGCAGGCCGACAAGGAGGGCCTGACACCGCAGCAGACCGCGGACAAGTACCACCGCGTCGTCGCGGAGGACATGCGCGCCCTCGGCGTCACGTACGACCTCTACACGCGCACCACCACGCGCAACCACTACGAGGTCGTGCAGCAGATCTTCCTGGCGCTCAACGACAACGGCTACATCGTCCCGAAGACCACGACCGGCGCGGTCAGCCCGTCCACCGGCCGCACCCTGCCCGACCGCTACATCGAGGGCACCTGCCCGATCTGCGGCTACGACGGGGCGCGCGGCGACCAGTGCGACAACTGCGGCAACCAGCTCGACGCCGCCGACCTGATCAATCCCAAGTCGCGGATCAACGGCGAGACGCCGAAGTTCGTCGAGACCGAGCACCTGTTCCTGGACCTGCCCGCGTTCACCCGGACGCTGGGCGAGTGGCTGGCGTCCAAGACCGACTGGCGGCCCAACGTCGTCAACTTCACCAAGAACCTGGTCGACGACATGCGGCCGCGGGCGATCACCCGCGACCTGGACTGGGGCGTGCCGATCCCGCTGGACGGCTGGCGCGACCAGGGCCTCAAGCGGTTCTACGTGTGGTTCGACGCGGTGATCGGCTACTTCTCGGCCAGCGTGGAGTGGGCCAGGCGCAGCGGCGACCCGGACGCGTGGAAGCGCTTCTGGACCGACCCCGAGACGCCGATCGTGCACTTCATGGGCAAGGACAACATCACCTTCCACGCCCAGATCTGGCCCGCGCTGCTGCTCGGCCACAACGGGGCCGGCGACAAGGGCGGCAAGCCCGGCCGCTACGGCACGCTCAACCTGCCGACGGAGATCGCCTCCAGCGAGTTCCTCACCATGAGCGGCTCCAAGTTCTCCACCTCCCGGGGCCGCGTCATCTACGTGCGGGACTTCCTGGCCGAGTTCGGCCCGGACGCGCTGCGCTACTTCATCTCGGCGGCCGGCCCCGAGACCCAGGACGTGGACTTCACCTGGGAGGAGTTCGTCCGGCGGATCAACTTCGAGCTGGCCAACGAGTGGGGCAACCTGGTCAACCGGTCGGTCTCGATGGCGCACAAGAACGTCGGCGCGGTGCCGGCGCCGACCGCGCCCACCCAGGCCGACGAGGACCTGAAGGCGCTGTCCAGGGCCGCGTTCGACACCGTGGGCACGCACCTGCGCCACTCCCGCTTCCGCGCCGGCATCGGCGAGGCGATGCGGGTGGTGTCGGCGGCCAACAAGTACCTGTCCGACCAGGAGCCGTGGAAGCTCAAGGACGACCCGGCCCGCCGCGACACGGTGCTGCACACCGCGTTGCAGGTGGTCAAGGACGCCAACACGCTGCTCACGCCGTTCCTGCCGCACTCCGCCCAGAAGATCCACGAGCTGCTCGGCGGCACCGGCCTGTGGGCGTCGCAGCCGGAGATGCGTGAGGTCACGGACCTGGACGACCCGTCGCGCGAGTACCCGGTGCTGACCGGTGACTACAAGGCCGAGCAGGCCAAGTGGGAGTCCACGCCGATCGAGGTCGGCGTGCCGCTGAGCAAGCCGACGCCGCTGTTCGCCAAGCTCGACCCGGAGCTGGCGGAGACCGGTCCGGAGTGGGCTCCGATCGAGAAGTGACTCCACGCAAGGGTGCGCGGCCGCCGATACCGGAGCGTCTTCCGGTGTCGGCGGTCGACGCCCACACGCATCTGGAAGCCTGTGGCGCCAAGGATTCCGCCGATGTCCGGTCCATGATGGACCGCGCCGAGTCGGCCGGCATCGGGCACGCGATCACCGTCGCGGACGACATGGCGGCCGCGCGCTGGGCCGTGGAAGCGTCCACCTGGGATGATCGCGTGTTCGCCGCCGTCGCGCTGCATCCCACGCGTACCAAGGACTTCGGCGACGCCGAGCGGGAGGAGCTGGCCGAGTTGGCCGCGCACCCGCGGGTGGTCGCGGTCGGCGAGACCGGTCTGGACTACTACTGGGACTACGCCCCGCACGACGCCCAGCAGGACGCTTTCCGTTGGCACATCGGGCTTTCCAAGCGGCTCGGCAAGCCGCTGATGATCCACGACCGGGACGCGCACGAGGACGTGCTGCGCATCCTGGACGAAGAGGGCGCCCCGGACACCGTGGTGTTCCACAGTTTCTCCGGCGACGTGGACATGGCGCGACGCTGCGTGGACGCCGGTTACGTGCTGTCGTTCTCGGGCACGGTCACGTTTCGCAACGCAGGCGCGTTGCGGGAGGCGGCAATGGTTGTGCCGCTGCAACAGTTGCTTGTGGAGACCGACGCGCCTTTCCTGACGCCGCACCCGTTCCGCGGCCGTCCCAACGAGCCGTACTGCGCCGCGTACACGCTCCGTGAACTCGCTGATCTACGCGGAGTGCACGTCGGTGAGCTGGCAACAATTGTCACCGCAACGGTGAACCGAGTCTTCGGCCTGGGCGTATGACCCTCCGTGCCGCAAAGAAATCACCCCGTGGTGTGACTGGAGACACAACAACCCCGGGAATGTTTGCTCACACGCCCGACCTCCGTTACGGTCCCGTGATCGGTGCGTCGGACTCAGTGGTCCACCACCGGCCCGCAGTCAGGTCGGCGTTCGTCGGGGACGGCCGGCTTCCGCAAGGGAGGCCAGCCGGACGGCGTTGGCTACGGGACCAAGCAAGGCAGTCGGAGCACGAGACCCGAGCGAAGCGAGGAGAAGTACCAGCGGCTGACGTCGGCTAGTGGCGAAAACAGCCGCGGAACTCTTCGCGGACCATCGGCTTTTCGGAGGTAACGACCCCGTGACTGGGACCGGTAGGCACCGTAGACCGCGCGTGTCCGAGGAAGCGCCCACCCAGGCGCAGAGCGCTCAGAGCTTCTGGGCACCCCACACCGGGGTCGCCGTCGCCGAGCGCCAGACCTCGGCCTGGACCGCAGTGCGGCCGGACCTCGACTGGGACTGGGACTGGGAGGCCGAGCTCGAGGCCACCCGCCAGTTCGTGCCCGGCGGGGCGTACGTCTCCACCCAGGACGTGATGGACGTCCTCGGCCCCGACGCCCAGGACATCCTCAACTCCGTCAACATGGAGCTCGACCAGCTCCTCGAGCTGATGAACGCCAAGACCACGGTCTTGCCGATCATCCGCGACGACGCCGGCCCGCTCACCGAGGGCCTGGCGCAGTGCTGGGAGGAGCTGGAGGAGGGACTCGAGGACGCCAACCTCGTCCCGGAGCCCCAGCGCAAGGCGGTCGTCAAGACCGAGCAGGACACCCGGTCGCCGTGGAAGCGCCGGTTCATCAAGGCCGCCGTGATGGCCACCCTGGTCAGCCTCGCCGGTGGCGGCGCCACCGCGCTGGCCATGGACAAGGCCGTCACCGTCGACGTCGACGGTCACGAGATGACCGTGCACACCTACTCCGGCACCGTCGGCGACGTGCTGGCCAAGCAGGGCCTGTCGGCCGGCGCCCACGACTCGCTGATGCCCTCGGCCAGCTCGTCCATCGCCGACGGCGGCAAGATCGTCCTGCAGCGCGGCCGCACGATGACCGTGTCCGTGGACGGCGTCGCGAAGACCCAGTGGGTCAAGTCCCTCACCGTCGCCGACGCGCTGCGCGAGATGGGCGTCAAGACCGACAACGCCAAGCTCTCGGTCGACCCGTCCAAGCAGATCCCGCTGTCCGGCATGTCGATGGACGTCAGGACGGCCAAGACCGTCACGATCAGCGACGGCGGCAACGCCCCCAAGCAGCTCACCACCTACGCGGTGACCATCCAGGAGCTGCTGAAGTCCCTGAACATCACCCTCGGCGCCGACGACAACGTCGCGCCCGCCGCGGACACCAAGCTGGCCAGCGGCGCGCAGATCACCGTCAGCCGCAACGGCGTCACGGTCGTCCAGGAGAACCAGGACATCCAGCCGACGACGCAGATCGTCAACGACCCGACCCTGGACGAGGGCGTCACCCAGGTCATGGACCCGGGCGTGGTCGGCAAGCAGACCGTGACCTACCGGGTCACCATGCACAACGGCAAGCAGGCCGACAAGCAGCAGATCGGCGTGCAGGTCATCACGCCGATGAAGCCGAAGATCGTCAAGAACGGCACCAAGCCGCTGCCGGGCGACGAGATCTGGGACCGCATCGCCAAGTGCGAGTCCAGCAACAACTGGCACGCCAACACCGGCAACGGCTACTACGGCGGCCTGCAGTTCGACATCCCGACGTGGACCTCCAACGGCGGCGGGCAGTACGCCCCGCGGGCCGACCTGGCCACCCGTGAGCAGCAGATCGCCATCGCCAACCGGGTGCGCGCCGCTCGCGGCCTGCAGCCGTGGCAGTGCGCCCAGATCCTCGGTCTGACCTGAGCCTAGAATCCCCGTTCGTGCCCGAACTGCTGGGACCCGTCGAGGTCCGTGCCCTCGCCAAGGAGTTGGACGTCCGTCCGACCAAGAAGCTGGGCCAGAACTTCGTGCACGACACCAACACCGTGCGGCGCATCGTCACCGCCTCCGGTGTCACGGCCGACGACGTCGTGCTTGAGGTCGGCCCCGGGCTCGGTTCGCTGACCTTGGCGCTGCTGCCGGCGTGCAAGGCCGTCGTTGCCGTGGAGATCGATCCCGTGCTGGCCGCTCGGCTGCCCGTCACCGCCGCCGAGTTCGCGCCCGACGTCGCCTCCCGGCTCACCGTCGTCGGCGCCGACGCCATGCGCGTCACCGCCGACGAGATCGGGGTCGCGCCGACCGCTCTGGTCGCCAACCTCCCGTACAACGTGTCCGTGCCGATCGTGCTGCACCTGCTGGCCGAGCTGCCTTCGCTGCGGACCGGGCTCGTCATGGTGCAGTCCGAGGTCGCCGACCGCATGGCCGCCGGGCCCGGCAGCCGGGTCTACGGCGTGCCCAGCGTCAAGCTCGCCTGGTACGCCGACGCCCGCCGTGCCGGTCCCGTGCCTCGATCGGTGTTCTGGCCCGTGCCCAACGTCGACTCCGCCCTGGTCGCCTTCACCCGCCGCGAGCCCCCGTCCTCGGTGTCACGGGAAGCGCTGTTCTCCCTGGTGGACGCCGCCTTCGCCCAGCGGCGCAAGACCCTCCGGGCTGCCTTGGCCGGCTGGGCCGGCTCGGCTGACCGGGCCGGTCAGCTGCTCACCGCCGCCGGTGTCGACCCGTCGCTCCGTGGTGAGCAGCTCGGCATCGCCGAGTTCGCCCGCATCGCCGAGGTAGCCGCCGCGTAGTACCCCCATGTCCGGGCCAACGCCCCGCCGGTCGTGCTTCTTCCCGGACGTCCAGCCCGTGGACAACCCGGACCCCTCCGGATGACCGAGGGTGCCGGGGAACCTACCGTGCGATACGTCGTGGACCGAGCAATCGTCGGGCATCTGTGTGACATACCGAACGATCCGTGGTTCTTTCCGGGCACGGCTTGATTTTCCACATACCGGTCAGGTGTACTGCTACTTGCATCCATCCCGAGCGGCCGAGAGACCTGGATCGACGAAGCCGCAGCAACCACCCGACCCCGGGCAGGTGCTACAGCCAGGACCGATGGAGGACGTCATGGACCTCGCCCGAGTGTGCGCAGCGCGGCTGCTCACTCGCCGTCGAGTTGTCGATCAGTGCCGCCGCACCGCGACGGGCTGTCGGGCCGGCCGGTAACACCCCTACCGCCGCCTGCTGTCGGTTCACCCTCATTCGTCTCGTCCCGATAGGACGGTCCAAAAAGGACGGCCCTCGCGCGCCATCAGCGCGCGTGGCCGCGCGTGCCGTGGAGCAAACAGTGATCACTGTCGACAATCTGGTCAAGTCATTCCCCGCCCGGGGCGGCGCCGTGCGCGCCCTCGACGGCGTCACCCTCGAGGTCCAGGCCGGCGCCGTCTGCGGCGTCGTCGGCCCGAGCGGCTCCGGCAAGTCGACCCTGGCCCGCTGCATCGCTCTGCTCGAGCGCCCGGACAGCGGCGCCATCCGCGTCGACGGCACCGACCTCGTCACGCTCGACGGCAACCGGCTGCGCGCGGCCCGCCGGCAGATCGGCGTTGTGCCGCAAGGGGATTCGCTGCTGCGTCAGCGCACGGCGGCCGGCAATGTGGCGCTGCCGCTGGAAACCGCGGGCGTCGACGGCCCGACCCGCCGCCGCCGCGTCGGCGAACTGCTCGACCTGGTCGGCCTGACCGACAAGGCCGCCTCCTACCCCGACCAGCTCTCCGGCGGGCAGCGGCAGCGCATCGCGGTCGCCCGCGCGCTGGCCGCGAACCCGTCCGTGCTGCTCGCGGACGAGCCCACCTCGGCGCTGGACCCGGAGACCACCGGCTCCGTGCTCACCGTTCTCGACCGGGCCCGAGCGGAGCTCGGAGTCACGGTTGTTGTTGTCACACACGACATGGCGGTCGTCCGCCGGATCTGCGACGACGTCGCCGTGCTCGACGGCGGCCGGATCGTGGAGAACGGCAGGCTGCTCGACCTCGTGTCCGATGTGGACAGTCGCACCGCCAACGCGCTGCTGCCCGCGCTCGACCAGACCGACGGCATCGCCGGCGACCACGACCGCGTCGCGGACGTGGTGCTGGTCGGCTTCGCCGCGGTGGGCGCGCTGCTGCCGGAGGCGTCCAACCGGTTCGGCGTCGACCTCGCCGTGCTCGGCGGCGGACTGACCCGCCTCGGCGAGACCCCGGTCGCCCGGTTCCGACTGGGCCTGACCGGCGAGCGGGCCGACTCCGCGCTGGAGTGGATCTCCGAGGCCGGCGCCCTCGTTCGACGGACCCCGAAGGGTCCGCAGGGAGTCGCTGCGTGAGACAGACCACTCCGTGGTCCGATGTGTTCGACCTGCTCCACCCCGCGCTCGGCCAGACGCTGTACATGGTCGGCGTGGCGACGTTGTTCGCCACGGTGTTCGGGATCCCGCTGGGCGTGCTGCTGCACGTGACGGCGCCGGGCGGGCTGCGGCCCGTCCCGGTGCTGCACCGGATCCTGGGCACCGTGGTGGACTTCGGCCGATCGCTGCCGTTCATCGTGCTCATCGTGCTGCTGCAACAGGTTGTCACCCGCCCGCTGATCGGCACCTCGATCGGCCCGACCGCGGCGATCGTGCCGCTGGCCATCGGGGCGGTGCCCTTCCTCGGCCGGCTCGTCCAGTCCGCGCTGCGTGAGGTGGACGCGACGGTCGTCGAAGCGGCCGTCACCACCGGCGCCAGCCGGACCCGCATCGTGCGGTCCGTGCTGCTGGGCGAATCCGCCCCCGCGCTGGTGTCCGCGGTCGGCGTCACCGCCGTCACCCTCGTCGGCTTCTCCGCCATGGCCGGGGTCGTCGGCGGCGAGGGCCTGGGCGATCTCGCCATTCGCTACGGATACCAGCGCTACGACGACCGCGTGCTCTGGACGACGGTGCTCGTGCTCGGCGCCATCGCCATGCTCATCCAACTGCTGTTCGACGTGACGTCACGGCTCATCGACCGCCGTCGCCGCGTCACCGCCTGAAACTCGAGGAACCACAGTCCCATGAAGCTCCGTGTTGCGCTCCTTGCTGCCCTCGTGACGGCCACCGCGGCCGCCTGCGGGACGGGCGGCGGCGCGGCCGCAGACCCGAACGCCCCGCTCGTCGTCGGCGTCAGCCCCACCCCGCACGGCCAGATCCTGTCCTACGTCGCCGACAAGCTGGCGCCGGCCAAGGGCCTGAAGATCCAGGTCAAGGAGTTCACCGACTACGTCACGCCGAACACGTCGCTGGTGGACAAGTCGCTGGACGCCAACTACTTCCAGCACCAGCCCTACCTCGCCGACTTCGAGCAGAGCCACGGCGCGCAGCTGTCCTGGGTGACCGCCGTGCACCTGGAGCCGCTCGGGCTGTACTCGAAGAAGGCGCACAAGGCCGCCGACCTGCCGGACGGCGCCAAGATCGGCCTGCCCAACGACACCAGCAACGAGGCCCGGGCGCTCAAGCTGCTCGCCGACAACGGCCTGCTCAAGCTCAAGCCCGGCACGGAGACCACCGCGACCCCGCGCGACGTCGCCGGCAACCCGAAGCACCTTCAGTTCGTCGAGCTGGAGGCGGCGCAGCTGCCGCGCAGCCTGGAGGACACCGACGCCTCGATCGTGAACGGCAACTACGCGCTGTCGGCCGGTCTTGACGTCCGCGACGCGGTGCTCGTCGAAAAGGCCCAGGGCAACCCGAACGCCAACGGCCTGGTCACGCGGCCGGAGCTGGCGGGTGACAAGCGCATCAGGGAACTGGCCGAGCTGCTCAACTCCCCGCAGGTCAAGGACTACATCGAGCAGACGTTCCACGGTTCGGTCCTGCCGGCGTTCTAGCCAGCACAGCAACAGCCCGTAGGCTGGACGGGTGCTAGCCGTCGTACCGACACCAGTGACCGTCCGGGCCCCAGCGAAGGTCAACCTGCATCTCGCGGTGGGTGACCTGCGCGCAGACGGCTATCACGACCTGACGACGCTGTTCCAGTCGTTGTCGCTGACCGACGAGGTGACCGTCGCCGTCGCCGACGAGGCCGGCCTCGACGTGCGGGGCGAGGGCGCCGAGTCGGTGCCCACCGATTCGTCCAACCTGGTCTGGAAGGCCGTGCGAGCGCTCGCCGCGCACGTCGGCCGCGATCCGGATGAGCCCAAGCTGCGGATCACCATCAACAAGGGCATCCCGGTGGCCGGCGGCATGGCCGGCGGCAGCGCGGACGCCGCCGCCACGCTCGTCGCGCTGGCGCACCTGTGGCGGCTGGAGATGGGCCGCGACGAGCTGGCGACTGTCGCCGCCGAACTCGGCAGCGACGTGCCGTTCGTGCTGCAGGGCGGTTTGGCGCTGGGGACCGGGCGCGGCGAGCAGCTTGTCCCCGTGCTGTCCCGGCACACCTATCACTGGGTGATCGCCCTGGACAGCGGCGGCCTGTCCACCCCCGAGGTGTACCGCGAGCTGGACCGGCTGCGCGCCGACGGCAACCCGCCTCGGGTCGGCGCCGTCGAGCCCGTGCTGGAGGCCCTGGCCTCCGGCGACCCCAACCAGCTGGCGCTGCTGCTCGGCAACGACCTCCAGGCCGCCGCCGTCTCGCTGCGCCCCGGCCTGCGCCGCACGCTCCGTGCCGGCGTCAACGCCGGGGCGCTGGCCGGCATCGTCTCCGGCTCCGGGCCCACCTGCGCCTTCCTCTGCTCCGACGGCGACGCCGCCGTCCGGGTCGCCGCGGAGCTGTCCGGCGCCGGCGTGTGCCGGACCGTGCGGGTGGCGCAGGGCCCGGTCGCCGGCGCCCGTGTGATCACCGGCGACGACGCGGCCCGCCCCACCCCGCCCGAGGTGCACGCCTAGAAGCCGCCGCAGCTGGCGGTCGCGAACGGCCCGCTGGCCGTCGCCGTCTTGGCTTCCTTGCCGTTCACGGTGACCTTGCACGTGACGGAGCCGCCGTCGGCGCCGGCGCTGACGGTGAGCGAGCCGCCGCTGAACAGGCCCTTGGCCTGAAGGTCCTTGTGCCACGGCAGCTGGCTGGCGGTCTCCTGGTTCATGGAGCTGCCGTTGCCGTCGAACGAGCTGTAGGTGACCGTCGCGCCCTTGGCGTCTCCCGTCACCTCGTAGGTGATCGTGGAGACGGCGTTCTGCTGCTGGTTCACGTCGTTGACGGCCTTGGTGAACACGGCGACGTACAGGATGCAGATCACCAGGCCGATGACCGACAGCACGGCGCCGGTGATGGCCAGGCCGCGATTGGTGGCCTTGCCGCTGCTGGCCCGGGCGATGCCGATGATCGACAGCACCAGGCCGACGATCACCAGCGGCCAGGCCACGACGCCGATGAACGGGATGAAGCTGAGCAGGAGGCCGACGAGCCCGAGAACGAAGCCGGCGGTGCCGAGACCGTTGCGGGGCGGCTGCCCCTGCGGCTGGACGTCGGTGGCCGGTGGCGGGAAGTACGGGGCGGACATGGTGCTCACTTTCGGTCATCTCGCGCTGGTGCCAGACGCATCACCGGCGGCCACTTCGCCGTTACGTACCCTTTTCGCGTGGCGAACCTGGTCAACCTCGAGTCCGTGAGCAAGTCCTATGGCGTGAAGGCGCTGCTCGACGCCGTTTCCCTGGGCGTGAACGAGGGTGATCGCATCGGCGTCGTTGGTCTGAACGGCGGCGGGAAGACCACCCTTCTGGAGGTGCTGACCGGGCTGGAGCCGCCGGACGAGGGACGGGTCAGCCAGACGAGGGACCTGCGGATGGCGGTCGTCACGCAGCGCACCGAACTGATCGGGGACACGGTGCGCGCGGCGGTGCTGGATCCGCACGGGTACGCCTCGGAGCACGAGTGGGCGTCGGACGCCCGGGTCCGGTCGATTCTCGACGGCCTGGGGATCACCGCGCTGGGCCTGGACTCGCCGGTGGCGACGATGTCGGGTGGCGAGCGGCGCCGAGTGGCGCTGGCGGCGGCGTTGATCCGCGAGCTGGACCTGCTGGTGTTGGACGAGCCGACGAACCACCTGGACGTCGAGGGTGTGCGATGGCTGGCCGAGCACCTGCTGGCCCGGCGCAGCGCCCTCGTGGTCGTGACCCACGACCGGTGGTTCCTGGACACGGTGTGCACCCGGACCTGGGAAGTCGTGGGCGGGAACGTCGAGCAGTACGAGGGCGGCTACGCGGACTGGGTGTACGCCCGGGCGGAGCGCGCGCGGCTGGCCGACACGGCGGAGGAGAAGCGCCGCAACCTGGCCCGCAAGGAGCTGGCCTGGCTGCGCCGCGGCGCGCCGGCCCGAACATCCAAGCCCCGGTACCGGATCGAGAACGCCGAGGCGATCATCTCGGACGTGCCGCCGCCGCGGGACAAGGTCGAGCTGATGGCGTTCGCGAAGCGCCGGCTCGGCCGCACGGTGATCGAGCTGGAGGACGTGTCGTTCACGCTCGGCGACCGCACCCTGCTCGACCACGTGACGTGGCGGATCGGGCCGGGCGACCGGATCGGCCTGGTCGGCGTGAACGGCTCGGGCAAGACGTCGCTGCTGCGGCTGCTGGCCGGCGACCGCGAGCCGGACAGCGGCAAGCGGGTGCAGGGGCAGACGGTCCGGCTGGCGCACCTCACCCAGGAGCTGCACGACCTGCCGGGCGAGCTCAGGGTGCTGGAGGCGGTCGAGGAGGTCGCCCGCCGGGTGGTGCTGGGCAAGGTGGAGCTGTCGGCGTCGCAGCTGGCGGAGAAGTTCGGCTTCACCAAGGCCAAGCAGTGGACGCCGGTGGCCGACCTGTCCGGCGGCGAGCGGCGGCGGCTGCAGCTGGCCCGGCTGCTGATGGCCGAGCCGAACGTGCTGCTGCTCGACGAGCCCACCAACGACCTGGACATCGACACGCTGCAGCAGCTGGAGGACCTGCTCGACTCGTGGCCGGGCACCATGGTCGTCGTCTCGCACGACCGGTACCTGATCGAACGCGTCTGCGACCAGGTGGTGGCGCTGTTCGGCGAGGGCGGCATCACCGACCTGACCGGCGGCATCGAGGACTACCTGCGCCGCCGCGACCAGCAGCTGGCGGCCGCTGCCGCGGTGACGGCCGCTCCCGCGGCGCCCAAGGTCAGCGACGCCGCCGAGCAGCGGGCCGCCCGCAAGGAGCTGGCCCGGCTGGAGCGGCGGCTGGACGTGCTGACCAAGAAGGAGGGGGAGCTGCACGCCAAGCTGGCCGAGGCGGCGACCGATCCGGACAGGCTGCTGGCCCTCGACGCCGAGCTGCGCACCGTCCTCGCCGAGAAGGACGAGATCGAGGAGCAGTGGATGCTCGCCGCCGACGCCGCCGAATGAGCTGTGGAGTCCGCGAGGCCGCGCCGGTGCCTGGACCGTCGCCGGATTTCGGTCGCCGCCACTCGACGTGCCCCACCACGTGGCTGATGCGGCGGGCGAAATCCGGCCAGGGAAGGCGCCGGTCACGAGCGGCCTCGCCCCGCGCGGCACGCGCGGCGAAAGTACAGCCTAGGCTCCGTGGCATGAGCAAGTTCGTCGACACGTTGCGGGCCACCGGGACCGGTGGCCGCGACAAGGGGTTCATCACCGGCGAGCCGCACGCGCCGCTGCGCCGGACGTGGGCCGAGGTGCACGTGACCGCGACCGAGCTGGCCGGCGGGCTGGTGGCGGGCGGCCTGCGCCCGGGCACCGCGGTCGCCGTGCTGGCGGCCGACCCGGCAGTGATCGCGCCGGCCGTGCAGGCCGTCTGGCTGGCCGGGGGCAGCGTCACGATGCTGCACCAGCCGACCCCGCGCACCGACCTCGGCGAATGGGCCCAGGACACGCTGAAGGTGCTCGGCATGATCGAGGCCGGCCTGGTGCTGCTCGGCAGCCCCTTCGACGCGCTGTCCGGGGTGCTCGACGAGCACGGCATCACGTACCGGAAGCTGACCGACCTGGCCGGCGAGCCCCTGTCCGAGCCGGTCCACGTCGACGAGGACGCCACCGCGCTGCTGCAGCTGACCAGCGGCTCCACAGCGGACCCGAAGGCGGTGCGGATCACGCACCGCAACCTGATGGCGAACATGACGGCGATGATCACGGCGTCCAAGTTCGACTTCGAGGCCGACACCATGGTGTCGTGGCTGCCGCTGTTCCACGACATGGGCATGGTCGGATTCCTGACGCTGCCGATGACCTTCGGCATCGAGCTGGTGAAGGTCAGCCCGGTCGAGTTCCTCGGCGGCCCGCTGCTCTGGTTCGACCTGATCAGCCGCTACCACGGGACCGTCACCGCCGCGCCGAACTTCGCGTACGCCATCGCCGGCCGGCGACTGTCCTCTGTGGAGGATGACGGCAAGTACGACCTGTCGCGGCTGCGGATCGCCTTGAACGGCGCGGAACCCATCGACTCCGCCGCGGTGAAGTCGTTCACCGACGCCGGCGCGCGCTTCGGCATGAACCCCGGGTGTGTGCTCTGCGCCTACGGAATGGCCGAGACCACGCTCGGCGTCTCCTTCGCCGCCCCCGGCGACGGGCTTGCCGTCGACGTCATCGACGCCGACGAGTTGGAGGCCGGCAAGCGGGCCGTGCCCGCGACCGATGGCAGGACCCGCTCCTTCCCGCTGCTCGGATATCCCTTGCCCGGCCTGGAAATCAAGATTGTCGACGAGAACGGCGACGTCCGTGGCGACCGTGAGGTCGGCCTGATCATGCTGCGCGGCGAGTCCGTGACTCCGGGCTATCTCACCGTCAACGGCCCGGTGTCCACACAGGACGAACACGGCTGGCTCGACACCGGCGACGAGGGCTACCTCATCGACGGTCAGGTCGTCGTCTGCGGCCGGCGCAAGGACGTCATCATCATGGGTGGGCGCAACATCTACCCCACCGACATCGAGCGCGCCGCCACCTCCGTCGACGGCGTCCGCGCCGGCAACGCCGTCGCCGTCCGCCTCGACGCCGGCACCCGCCGCGAACGCTTCGCCGTCGCCCTGGAGTCCAACCGTGCCAACGATCCCGAGGCCGTCAAGGTGATCAAGGACGAGGTCGCCGCCAAGGTCGTGGACGCCGCCGGCGTCCGCCCCTACGCCGTGATCGTGCTGCCGCCCGGCAACCTGCCCAAGACCCCCTCCGGCAAGCTCCGCCGCGCCGCCGCCGGCGAGCAGGTCGCCAGGATGCTGGCCAAGGACTGAGCGGAACCGGGTGCGGGGCAAGGAAACCCCGCACCCGGCTTCGTCGGCGACCCGCCGCGCCGCTACCGGGCTTCCAGGGCGGCGGCGGCCTGGTCGAGGAACTTGTCCACTTCGTCCTTTGTGTACCCGCGGCGACCGAGGCCGGGGTGGGTGAAGGCGACCTCGCGCAGGTCGCGCGCGGTGAGGGAGTCCTCGCCGCGGAGGGTGGCCTCGATGCGGTCGAGGAAGGCGTCGACCTCGGCCTCGTCGTAGGCGTTCTTGCTCATCAAAGCCAGGCTGAACGTGATGTCGCGGACGTCCTCGGGGCTCATGGCAGCCGACGCTACCCACGGCCCCGGGGATCCGCCCGTTGATCAGTGGAAGGCGTTCTGGGCGGCTTCCAGGCCCTTGCCGATGAGGGCCTCGACGGCGTCGGCGCAGCGGTCGATGGCGAAGGGGAGTTCCTTGCGCTCGACCGTGGAGAAGTCCTTGAGGACGTAGTCGGCGGGATCCTGGCGGCCGGAGGGCCGGTCGATGCCGAAGCGGACGCGGAGGTAGTCCTTGGTGCCGAGGGACTTGGAGATGGAGCGGAGACCGTTGTGGCCGTTCTCGCCGCCGCCGAGCTTGAGCCGGATGGTGGCGAAGGGCAGGTCGAGCTCGTCGTGCACGACGATGACGTCGGCCGGGGCGACCTTGTAGAAGCGGGCGGCGGCGACGGTGGGGCCGCCGGAGAGGTTCATGAACGAGCGGGGCTTGGCGAGGACGACCCGGCGGCCGGACAGGCGCCCCTCGACGACCTCGGCGCCACTGCGGTGTCCCTTGAACTTGCCGCCGACGCGGGCGGCGAGCTCGTCGGCGACGAGGAAGCCGATGTTGTGCCGGTTGCCGGCATACTGCGGGCCGGGATTGCCCAGCCCGACGACAAGAACGACGTCGCTACCGTCCACGCGAGCGCAACTCCTGCTCCAACTCGTCCAACAGGGCGTCAACGGCGGCCACCCGGTACCCGCGGCGCAGCCCGGTGGTGCCGGTGAACCTGGTGTGGAAGACCTCGGACGCGGTCATCGCGGCCCGGCCGTCCAATGTGGCGGCGGCCCGGGCGAGGAACGCCTCCACCTCGCCGGGATCATAGCCGTGCGAGGCCTTCGGCAGCCGCACGGCCAACAGGTCGGCCCCGGTCCGCAGCCGCGTCGACGCGACCCGGCCGGTGCTCAACTGCCGCTCCACCCGCTCCAGGAAGGCGTCCACGTCCCGAGGCCGGTAACCGTGCTTGCGTGAGGCGAACACCACGTCACGGACCTGCTCGGCGGTGAGCGAGCCCCGCCCGGTCAGCGCCTGCGCGACCTGGGCGAGGAACGCGTCCACCTCGTCGACGTCGTAGCCGGGCCCCCGCTCGAACCGCACGGTCCGCACGTCGGCGGGCGTGAGGGTGGGCGGTGGCATCGGCTCCGAACGCGGGAACGGCGCCCGGCCCCCGTGGTTAGGGGGCTGGGCGCCGTCGCGGTGCTCTGCCGTGATGGCTCAGCTCTCGTCGTCGGCCGACTCGGCCTCGCCGGCCTCGCCGCCGTCCAGCTGCGCGGCGGTCGGCGCGGCGTTGATGGCGGCGACCAGCGCCTCGCCGTCGGTGACCAGCGTGGTGCCGGCGGGCAGCTCGATGTCGGCGGCGTGGATCTGGATGCCGGCCTCCTTGCCCTCCACCGAGACCTCGACGTGCTCGGGCAGGTTGAGGGCGTCGGCCTCGACCTGGATGGTGGACAGCTCCTGGGTGACCAGGGTGGCCGGGGCGGCGTCGCCGACCAGCGTCACCGGCACGTCGATGGTGACCTTCTCGCCCCGCTGCACCAGCAGCAGGTCGACGTGCTCGATGTAGTTCTTGATCGGGTGCGTGGTGACGGTCTTGGTCAGCGCCAGCTCGCTGCCGCCGTTCAGCTCCAGCGACAGGACGGCGTTGGTGCCGTGCTCACGGACCACACGGGCGAACTCCAGCGCCGGCAGGGCCAGGTGCTTCGGGTCGGAACCGTGGCCGTACAGCACCGCGGGGATCTTGCCGGAACGACGGGTGCGGCGGGCCGCGCCCTTGCCGAACTCGGTGCGCGACTCGGCGGCGAGACGTACCTCGGACACGGTGGGGTACTCCTTGTAGCTCTCAGGTTCGGGGTGGGGAAGCGGCCTGCGGCGACGGGGGCGCGCGGACCCATGAACAGCGCGCGGCAACCACGCCGCCGCGTCGATCACGGAGCCACGAGGACGACCCTCGCCGAGGCAACCAAGACAGTGTAGGGGGCCGATTCGCAGATGACGAATCGGCCCCCTACCTTACAGGTGCTTACGCGTTTCCGTCGAAGAGGCTGGTGACGGAGCCGTCCTCGAAGACCTGCTGGATCGCCTGGGCCAGCAGGGGGGCGATGGACAGCACGGTCAGCTTGTCGAACTGCTTCTCCGGCGGGATCGGCAGCGTGTTGGTGAGCACGACCTCGCGGGCGCTGCTGTTCTGCAGGCGCTCCACCGCCGGGCCGGACAGCACGCCGTGCGTCGCGGCCACGATGACGCCCTTGGCGCCGGCCTCGACCAGCTGTTCGACGGCCTTCACGATGGTGCCGCCGGTGTCCACCATGTCGTCGATGACCACGCACATCCGGTCGCGCACCTCGCCGACGACCCGGTTGGCGACGACCTCGTTGGGCTTGAGCGGGTCACGGGTCTTGTGGATGAACGCGATCGGGCAGCCGTCCAGCATGTCGGCCCACTTCTCGGCCAGCTTGGTGCGCCCGGAGTCCGGCGAGACGACGGTCAGCGGCTCGGTGCCGTACTTGGTCCGCACGTGCTCGGCCAGCAGCGCCATCGCCCACAGGTGGTCGACCGGTCCGTCGAAGAAGCCCTGGATCTGCGCGGTGTGCAGGTCGACGGTCATGATCCGGTCGGCGCCCGCGGTCTTGAACAGGTCCGCGATCAGGCGGGCCGAGATCGGCTCGCGGCCGCGGTGCTTCTTGTCCTGCCGCGCGTACGGGTAGAACGGCATGATCACGGTGATGCGCTTGGCGCTGGCCCGCTTGAGGGCGTCCACCATGATCAGCTGCTCCATCACCCACTGGTTGATGGGCGCGCTGTGGCACTGCACGACGAAGGCGTCGCAGCCGCGGACCGACTCCTCGAACCGCACGAAGATCTCGCCGTTCGCGAACTCGTACGCGGCCTGCGGAACCACCGAGACGTCGAGGTACTTCGCGACCTCCTCGGCGAGCTCCGGGTAGGCGCGGCCGCTGAAGAGCATCAGGCTCTTCTTCGGAGTTCCGGAGATGGAGGCCACGGTCACTGCTCCTTCGGGTCAGGTGTGCCTGTCTCACCGTCCTGCTGGGCGGCGAGTGCCTTGTGGGCGGCCTCGGCCGCCGGGGTGCCTTCGCGACGTCGGGTGACCCAGCCCTCGACGTTGCGCTGCGGCGCCCGTGCCACCGCGAGCGCGCCGGGCGGCACGTCGCGGGTGATCACCGAGCCGGCCGCGGTGTATGCGCCGTCCCCGACGGTCACGGGGGCGATGAACATGGTGTCCGATCCGGTGCGCGCATGCGAACCGATCACGGTCCGGTGCTTGCGCACGCCGTCGTAGTTGACGAACACCGACGCGGCGCCGATGTTGCTCTGCTCGCCGATGGTGGCGTCGCCCACGTAGGTCAGGTGCGGCACCTTGCTGCCGTCGCCGATCTCGGAGTTCTTCACCTCGACGAAGGTGCCGATCTTGCCGGCGGTGCCCAGCTTCGCGCCCGGCCGCAGGTACGCGAAGGGGCCGACGCTGGCCCGCTCGCCGATCTCGGAGTCCGAGCCGTGCGTGCGCACGACCTTCGCGCCCGCCCCGACCACGCAGTTGCTCAGCGTGGTGTCCGGGCCGACGACCGCGCCCTCGTACACCGCGGTGCCGGCGCGCAGCTGCACGTTCGGCTCGATGAGCACGTCCCGGGCCAGCGCGACGTCCGCGTCCAGCCAGACCGTGGCCGGGTCGACCATGGTGACGCCGGCCCGCATCCAGCTCTCCACCAGCCGCCGGTTGAACTCGGCGCCGAGCCGGGCCAGCTGCACGCGGTCGTTGACGCCCTCGACCAGCCACTCGTCGGCGCAGATCAGGGCGCCGACCGGGCGGCCGTCGCGGCGGGCGATGGCCAGCACGTCGGTCAGGTACAGCTCGCCCTGCGCGTTGTCGGTGGTCAGCCGGGACAGCCCGTCCCGCAGCACGGCGGTGTCGAAGACGTAGATGCCCGAGTTGATCTCGGTGATGGCCGCCTGCTCCGGCGTGGCGTCCTTCTGCTCGACGATCTCCAGCACGTTGCCGTCGCTGTCGCGCACGATCCGGCCGTAGCCGTGCGGCTCGGGCACCACGGCGGTGAGCACCGTCACGGCGTTGCCGGCCGAGTGGTGCTCGGCCAGCAGCTGGGTGAGCGTCTCGCCGTCCAGCAGCGGCACGTCGCCGTAGGTGACGACGGTGGTGCCGGTCTCCACCTCGGGCAGCGCGGCCAGCGCGCAGCCGACGGCGTGCCCGGTGCCGCGCTGTTCCTCCTGCACCGCAACGGTGATCTTGCGGTCGAGGTCGCCGGAGAGCCCGTCCAGGTACTCGGCGACGGCCTGCCGGCCGTGCCCGACGACCACGACGAGGTGGTCGGGGTCCACGCCGACGGCGGCCCGCACCGCGTGCTCGACGAGTGCTCGGCCGGCGATCCGGTGCAGCACCTTCGGTGTCGCCGAGCGCATCCGGGTTCCCTCACCCGCCGCGAGCACGATGGTGCTGACCTGTCCGCCCTGAGGCATGGACCTGCTCCCTAGGAGTCGACGCCTTGGATGACGACGATCCTACGGTGCGCCCTCCACCGCCACGGCCGACCGGCTGTTGGGCTCACTCACAGTGTCCCCGGCCACGGCCGCGACGCCGTTGCCGCCGCCACGCTTGGCCAGATACATGGCCGCGTCCGCACGGGCCAGGGCCTGGGCGGCGCTCTCCTGTGGACGCAGCGAGATGACGCCGATCGACAGCGTCACACCGCGGGACAGGTCCATGGGCAGCCGGGCGACGGCGTCCACGGCCCGGCCCAGCGCCGCCTCGGCCGCGCTCAGCGGGGCGCCGGGCAGCAGCACGACGAACTCGTCGCCGCCGTAGCGGGCCACCATGTCGTCGCCGCGGACGGCACTGCGCAGCGTGCTGGCGATCACCCGCAACACGTCGTCGCCCTCGGCGTGCGAGGCGCGGTCGTTCACGCCCTTGAACCCGTCCAGGTCGACGAGCGCGACCGCCAGCGGCTGCTCGCCGGGCGCGGCGACCAGGGCCTCCAGCCGCTCGTCGAGGGCGCGGCGGTTGGGCAGCCCGGTCAGCGGGTCCTGCAGCGCCTGCTGCGAGATCGCGCCGTGCTCACGGGACAGCCGCTCGTGCTCGCGGCGGGTCTGCAGGCTCGTCACCTTGGACTCGCCCATCTGCCACATCTCGTGCTCGAGCTCGGTGGCGTACTGCTCGAGGGCGTTCGCGCCGACCTCGGTCTGCTCCGAACCGGACAGTCGGGCGAACTCGCGCATCAGGCACAGCCGGAGCGTGTTCTCGGTGGTGTCGTTGAGCAGCCGGTCGGCCGCGCCGGCCAGCACGTGGATCGCCTCGGAGAAGCGGTCCTCGCGTTCCAGGCAGCGGGCCAGCGCGATGGACACCATGATCAGTTCACGGGGCGAGGCGGCGATGTCGCCGAGCGAGCGCAGCCGGTCGATGTGCTCGGCGCCGGGCCGGGCCAGCGCGTGTGCGGCGCCCACCACCGGCAGCTGGTCGGCGGCCGGGGCCTCGGACAGCCGGGTCGGCTGCGAGTTGCGCCACGGCATCTCGGCCGCGGCGGCGATGGCGGAGGCCGTGAGGAACTTCTCCGCCGCCTTGTCGTACTGGCCGACCCGCTCCAGCCGCAGGCCCCAACCCAGCAGCAGTCGGGTCTGGTTGATCATGTGCTCGGCGATCTCGTACGGGCCGCCGTCGCCGCGGATCGCCGCGCCGGCCCGGTTGAACACGCCGGCCGCGATCTCGTACACGCCGAGCTGGCTGAGCAGCTGGCCGATGTCCACCAGCACCGCGGACAGCAGCCGGGTCCACGACCGGACGCCGATCAGCGTGTCCGGGGTGAGGTCCTCGTCGAGGATGGCCAGCGCCCGCGCCGCGGAGGTGAGCGCCTCGTCCTCGTAACCGCCGAGGAAGAACCGGCGGCCGCGCAGCGCGTGCGCGCCCGCCTCCATCACGGTCAGGCCGTGCCGGCGGGTGTGCGCGATCATCTCGTCGAGCAGCGGGTCGGTCTCGTTCGGCGAGTGCGCCCCGGACAGCCGCACCAGGCAGCTCGTCCGCAGCACCTGGGCGACCATGCGAGGCTCGCCCCGACGTTGCGCCTCGGCCAGCAGGCGGTCGGCCTCGGCGACCACGGCGTCGGACTGGCCCTCGACGTCGCCGCCCGAGGACATCGCCAGCTCGCGGGCACGCCCGACCAGCCAAGCGTCCGACATCTCGGCCAGCGCCGGGGCGCCGTCCTCGTGCTGGTCGACCGTGTCCTCGTGCAGCTTCGACTCCTTCTCGATCGCTCCGCTGCCAGGATTCGAACCTGAACCATTGGAACCAAAATCCAAGGTGCTGCCGTTACACCACAGCGGACTGTGTGTGCCCCCATGTTGTCACGTCTCACCTCGTCAGGTCAGGGCGACCACCCAAGAAGTCCCTGAGATGACGCTCGTAGCCGCTCGGGTCCACGTTCCAGGCGGCGGTGTGCTCCGCCCCGGGCACCTCCACGTAGGTGATCGGCCAGCCGAGCCGGCCCGCCGCGGCGGCGAGATCACGTGAGGCCTGCACGGGAACGGTGGTGTCGACCGAGCCGTGGAAGAGCAGGGTCGGCGGCTTGTGCGCGGGCGGCGCGTCGGCCAGCTCCATCCGGCCGAAGTCGATGCCGCTGCGCCAGCCCGACACCAGTTCCGCGTCCCAGGTCAGCAGGCCGGTCAGCGGCAGGCCGCGGTCCTCGGCCTGCAGCACCAGCGTCTTGCCCCAGCTGACCGCCGGCGCGTCCAGCACGACGGCGTCGACCTTGTCGGCCAGCGGCGACTGGACCAGCACCTGTTCGGCGATCGCGCCGCCCATCGACCAGCCGTAGAGCACGAAGTGCCTGGCGCCGCGCCCCGTCGCGTACTTCATGGCCGACTCCACGTCCCGCCACTCGGAGTCGCCCAGGTGGAAGAAGCCGTCCGGGGAGCGGGGCGCGCCGGCGTCGTTGCGATAGGTGATCGACAGCACCGACAGGCCCAGCTGGTGCAGAGGTGGGATGGCTCGCAGCGTCTCCTCCCGGGTGCCGCCGCGGCCGTGGATGGCGATCACCCAGGTGTCGCCGCCGGGGACGAGCCAGGCCGGCGCCGGCCCGAGCTCCGTCGGCACGTCCACGTTCTGGAAATCCTGGCCCAGCGCGGATTTCGGGTCACCCGGCCACATCTGCGGGCTGAACCGGACATGCGTGCCGGCCGGTGGCGCCTGGCCCTTGAGCAGCCGGCGCTCAACCCGGCCGTCACGATCCGTGAGGACCTCGCCGACCTGGGCGTAGCCGCCGTTCCAGAGCAGCGCCCAGGTGCCGGCGTCTGTGGTGTCGCTCGCTTTTCGCAGTGCGACGGAACTCACACCGCCCACGGACGTTGGACCCAGTGAGACGTCCGGGTAACCGGGTCGCGCCTGCGTCGGATCGAGCAACTGGCCGCTGTAGTACCAGCCGATCCCGAGCAGCGTGAGCACGGCGACGACCAGCGCGATCGACGTCGTGACGAGGGTGATCCGGAGGGCCCGGGAGCGGCGAACACCTTGTGTCGGCACGGAGAGCTGACCGCCTGTCGATCCTGTGAAGATGGATAGAACGTCCGTGCTCGGGGCTGGTATTCCCGGCCGGTACAACCTACGCTTGCGTAAGTTACGGTTCCGTAGGCGAGGTTCGCCTAAGTCAAGCAAATTAAACTGACCGCGAGGAGTCACGGTATGACCACAGCCCTGGAGAAGCCAAGGGAAGCAACCGGCGGGGGGCCGAAGCCGATGCTGGACGGCCAACACGGCCGCGTCGAGCAGGCTCTCATCTACATCTTCACCATCGTGCCATTCGTCGCGTTGGTCGCCGCCGTCCCGCTGGCCTGGGGCTGGGGTCTGAGCTGGGTGGACATCGCGATCGGCGCGGTGTTCTTCTGCATCAGCGGCATGGGCGTCACGGTGGGTTACCACCGCTACTTCACGCACGGCTCCTTCAAGGCCAAGCGCGGCCTGCGCGTCGGGCTGGCCATCGCCGGCAGCATGTCGCTGCAGGGTTCTGTGATCAAGTGGGTCGCCGACCACCGGCGGCACCACGCCTTCTCCGACCGTGAGGGCGACCCGCACTCGCCGTGGCTGTTCGGCACCGGGCCGATCGCGCTCGCCAAGGGCTTCTGGCACGCGCACATGGGCTGGCTGTACGAGCGTGACCTGACCAACCGCGACCGTTTCGCGCCGGACCTGGTCGCCGACCAGGACCTGGAGCGAGTGGACAAGTTGTTCCCGGTGTGGACCGTCGTCAGCCTGCTCGCGCCCGCCGCGCTCGGCGGCCTCATCAGCTGGTCCTGGTGGGGAGTCCTGACCGGCTTCTTCTGGGCCGGCCTCGTCCGGGTCGCCGTGCTGCACCACGTCACGTGGTCGGTGAACTCCATCTGCCACATGATCGGCGAGCGGCCCTTCGCCGCCCGGGACAAGTCCGCCAACTTCTGGCCGCTGGCGATCCTGTCGTTCGGCGAGTCGTGGCACAACCTGCACCACGCCGACCCCACCTCCGCCCGGCACGGCGTGCAGCGGGGACAGATCGACATCTCGGCGCGGACCATCTGGCTGTTCGAGAAGCTCGGCTGGGCGTGGAACGTGCGCTGGCCGAGCCCGCAGCGGCTGGCCAGGATCAGCGTCGCCAAGTAGGTGACATATCGTGGCTGCCCATGGCCGCCCGGCGCAGGACACGTGACAGCAGGGGCGACGCGGACGGCGTCGCCCCTGTGACGCGCGTGCGGATGACCGGCAAGGAGCGCCGGCAGCAGCTGCTCGACGTGGCCAGGGAGCTGTTCGCCGAAAAGGGCTTCGACGGCACCTCCATCGAGGAGATCGCCCACCGGGCCGGCGTTTCCAAGCCCGTCGTGTACGAGCACTTCGGCGGCAAGGAGGGCATCTACGCCGTCGTCGTCGACCGGGAGATGCAGTACCTGCTCGACTCCGTGGTGACGGCGTTGGGCGTCGGCGGCGGGCATCCCCGTGAGCTCCTCGAGAAGGCCGCCCGCGCCCTGCTCAACTACATCGAGGGCTCCAGCGACGGCTTCCGCATCATGGTCCGCGATTCCCCCGTCGCCAGCGCCACCGGCACCTTCTCGAGTTTGTTGAACGACATCGCCTCCCAGGTCGAGCACATCCTCGGCCTGCACTTCGACGCCCGTGGCTACGACCCCAAGCTCGCCGCCCTGTACGCCCAGGCTTTGGTGGGGATGGTCGCGCTGACCGGTCAATGGTGGCTGGAGGTTCGCAAGCCCAAGAAGGACGAGGTCGCCGCGCATCTGGTCAACCTGGCGTGGAACGGCCTGTCCCACCTGGAAGGCAAGCCCCGACTGCGGACTCGGTAGACGGCCGCCGTCGTTCGCCTTGCGGTCCTCTTGTCCACCGGGCAGCGTTCGCTAGTCGTCCGTTGTGTACGGAAGCTTCAGGTCATGTGTACGCATCATGATCTCGTACGAGGCAAGCATCGTGTGGACGGCATCGTGAACCTCCTCGACCACTTCCCTGATGCCCTCGAAGTCCCCATGCTCTGAAAGGCTCACGAGTTCGCTGACCGTGTCATCGAGTGACTTGAGTGAGTCGCCTCCGGAACTCAGTTCCGGGGCCTCCTTCTTCAGATCCGGTAGTCGGTGTCGAGGGCGTCGGTGATGAACATGTGGCCGGGTGCGTGGGTGATGGCGAACGGCGGCTTGGATGCCATCACGGCGGCCTGAGGGGTGACGCCGCAGGCCCAGAACACGGGGACCTCACCCGGCCGAATCTCAACCGAGATACCGAAATCCGGGCGGGAGAGGTCGGTGATGCCCAGCTCCGACGGATCACCGACATGCACCGGCGCCCCATGTACCGCGGGCATCAGTCGAGTCACCTCGACCGCCCTGGCGACCAGTTCCGCGGGGATGGGCCGCATGGAGACGACGAGCGGCCCGCGAAGGCGGGGAGTGGGGCGGCAAGACCGGTTGGTGACGTACATGGGGACGTTGGAACCCCGAAGGGGAATGCCGGCGGCCGTCAGAGCGGACTCGAAGGTGAAGCTGCAGCCGATGAGCACGGCGACGAGGTCGTCACGCCAGAACTCGCTGGCATCGGGGCATTCCGCCGTCAAAGAGCCGTCAACCCACACGCGGTAGGCGGGCAGGTCGGTACGGAGATCGGCGCCGGGGGCCAGCGCGGTGTGGGGAACGCCGGCGTCGGTGACGTCGAGGACGGGGCAGGGCTTGGGGTTCCGCTGCGCGAACAGCAGCACGTCGTACGCCCAGTCGGCGGGCACGGCGATGAGGTTGGCCTGGGTGTGGCCGGGAGCCATGCCGGCGGTCGGAGTGACCAGACCGGACCGGAAGCTCGCACGTGCCTCGGCAGCAGTCACGGAACCAGGGTAGCGAGGTAGTAATCGCGCATATAATATGCACGCATGACGACTTACGGGTTCGAGCACACGGTGACGACAACGGCGACCCCGGCGGCGGTCTGGGCGCGGTGGAGCGACCCGGCGGACTGGCCGAGCTGGGACGAGGGCCTGGAGAAGGTGACGCTGGACGGGGAATTCGTGGTCGGCGCAAGAGGAGAGCTGACGGTCACCGGCCAGCCACCCCTGCCGTACGTGCTGACGGAGGTGAGACCGAACGAGGGATTCACGGACGAGACGGAGATGCCGGGCGGCATCCTCCGGTTCAGCCACCGCATCGAGCCGGCCGGCGACGGCCGGTGGCTGCTCACGCACCGACTGGAGATCGACGGCAGCGACGAACTCAAGGCGATGGGCCCGATGATCACGGAGGACTTCCCCGACGCGGTCGGCGCCTTGGCGAGAATGTGCGAATGAACGACGAGCCGCGGTCCCGCTGGACGGGCCCCGGGCGCAGCCCCGGATTCCTGCTCTGGCGGGTCACCCTGGCCTGGCAGCGGGCGATGCGGGCGGCACTGGCCCCGCACGACCTCACCCACGTGCAGTTCGTGCTGCTGGCCTCGGCCTGGTGGCTCGGGGACCACGAGGAGCCGCCGACGCAGCAGCGCCTGGCGGAGCAGGCCGGCGCCGACACGATGATGACCAGCCAGGTGGTCCGCAAGCTGGCGGACCGGGGGCTGGTGAACCGCTCGCCGGATCCCCATGACGCGCGGGCGCTGCGAATCGTCGTCACGCCGGAAGGACGGGAGGTGCTCGCGGCGGCGTTGCGGGACGTGGAGCAGGCCGACACGGAGTACTTCGCGGCGGTGGACGACGGTTTCGTCGACGGCCTGTCCCGGTTGCTGCGCTAGACGGATTTCCCGCCCAGGCACACGAAACCAGCAGCGGCGGCGAGGTCGCGCGGGCTGCCGCCGGCCAGCGAAGACTGGGCGGCGGCGAGTGCGGCGGGTGCGGGTAGGCCGGCGAGTAGTCCGCGGTGGAAGGCGGTCATCAGCGGCGCGGTCTCGAGGTCGGGAATCGGGACCACGGAGGCGATGAGCGTGGCGGTGCCGCGGGACAAGAAGGTGGCGGACAGGCCCAACAGTTCGTCGCCGGTGCAGACGAGGGACCGCCCGATGTCGCACGAAGCGAGCACAACGGTGTGTGGAACCTGCCGTGTGCGTTCGAGGTCGTGCACGACGAGTGGACCGTCGTGCAGCCGAAGGCTGGAGAACAGAGGATTGTCCAGGGCCAACCGGCCGTGTGCGGCCAGGTGTGCGACGCCGCAGCTGCGGAGCAGACCGAGCACCCGGTCCACGGTGGCAGCAGAATCCAGCCACGGGTCGACGCCGTACAGCTTGGCGACGGCGAGGGCCTCGTCGCGTGCGCCGGAAAGGCCGGGGCCGGCGACAACGGCGACGCCGGGGCGGTTGTCGAAGCGGGTCGACTGCCACAGCGTGGCCGACGGCGACACGGTCACGGGGCGGCCGACCCGGCCCGGCAGCACCGACCACGGGAGGTCGTGCAGCGGCCCGGTCGGTACGACAACGAGCGGACGATCGTCCACATGGAACGGTTCGAGCAACAGCTTGTCCAGCCGTGAGGCGGCATCCGTCAGCAAAGACTGCGCGCCCGACGATGAGCGCCGGGCGAGGCGGTGCAGGGCGAACGGTAGTCGCTCGACGAGCCCGAAGACGTCGGCGACCGACCCGAGCGGCACCAGCCGTGAGACACCGTCGACCACGCCGATGCCGAGCAGCTGCCCGTCGAGCTGAACGTATTCGATCAACGCGCTGGCCCCGAGATCCAGCTCCCGCAGCGATATCGGCTCCACGACATGGAAATCGCCGCCGCGATGCAGGCGAACATGATCCCGGATCCGACGCTCCAACCCGACCTGTCGCTGGGCGTGCCGGGCGTTGCGGACGACGCTTCGCAGCTGTGCCAACAGATCGGCGAGCACGGGGTCGTCCGGCGGTAGCACGGGCTGGTGCAGCAGGCGACGGCTTCGTTCCGCCCACTCGAAAACCTGCGGCACGCGACCGTCCCGCAGCGCCGTCCGCAACCCGAGCTCGGTCAACTCCACCCGGTGCACGGCCGAATACGCGCGAAGATCCGTCGCTCCCAACGACATGCTGTGCTCGTCCAACACCCGCAGCCCACGCCGGAGCGCCCGTGACGAACCGCGTGCGTCGCCGGCCCGCTCCCGCAGCAACGCCTCCGCGTACCAGCCGCGGGCCCTCAGGCCGGCGGGACCGCGCCGCCTCGCCGAAGCCGCTTCTCCGAGCAATTCCCCGTCGCCCAACACCAAAGCCGCCGCCAGCCGGGCCTCCAGGGCGGCCGCCGGCCAGCCGGAACGCACCAGGGCCGTCACCATGTCCCGCAGGCCGCGCCGCGAAACCGGCCGGCCGAGCGCCATCGACGACCGTACGACGATCAACCGCGCCAACTCCGCCCACTCGCCGCGTTGCTGCCGCAGGAACTGCCGCCGGGCCCGTTGCGCCTGTGTCAGCGCCGTCGGCCAGTCACGGGCGAGCAGCGCCGCCTGCGCCAGCAGCACCCGTGCGCCCGGCAGCAACAGGCCCCGCCGCTCGCGCTCGAACGCGTGCACGGCCCGTTCCGCCGCTTCCTGCGCCTCCGACGCCGATCCGACCGCCAGCAGCAGTTCGCCCCGGTCCATGAACACCGGCCCGAGCTGCCCGCCCTCCGCGCCGATCGCCTGCTCCGCGCGGTCGAGGTGCGCCAGCGCGGCCGGCACGTCGCCGCGCAGTGTCTCCAGGAAGCCCAGGTTCTCCGCGATGATGCCGGCGGCCAGCTGCCGGCCCAGCTTGTGGGCCAACTGGTCGGCCGCCGTCAGGTCCGCCTCGGCTGCGCCGAACGAGTGACGTTCGGTGTGCAGGATGCCCCGGTTGACCAGGGTCCGTTGCAGATTCAGCAGATCACCCGTTCGGCGCAGCAGGGGCACCGCGGCCTGATACTCCGCGTGTGCCTCGGACAGCCGCCCGAGCTGGTGCAGCATGTCCGCCCGCTGCGCTCGGGCCCGAGCCCGGCCGGCGCCGTCAAGATCGCGCACGGCCAGGTCGATCTCCCGCAGCGCCGGCCCCGGGCGGCCCTGCTGCAGCAACGCGGCCGCCAGCGGAATCCGGCTCTCACCAGCGAGTTCAGGTCGCTCGGCGGCGGCGATCGACCGCCGCAGGTGCACTGCCGCGGCGGCCACGTCCCCGCACTGCAACAGGGACCGTCCCCACGCCCGTTCCGCGATCGACAGCGCGTCGGCGTCACCGTCGTGACGGGCCCGCCGCACCGCCGCCGCGCAGGTCGGCCCGGCGCGGCCGGCGGCCTTGTCGGCCAGCCGCAGCGCCTCCTCGGCCACCGCGAGCGCGGTACCGCTGTTCACAGCAAAAAGGATGAACCCGTCACACCCGTCGCGAGAATGCGATTAACCGGGATGTATCACGGGTGCCGCCGGTGGCTCCGTGGGGCATGACCGAGGGGACACCCATGGATGAGCTGATCGTCGACAGCCGGCACCGCGACGAGGTCGTCGAACTCCTGGCCGACCGGCTGCACGTGCTTCCCGACAACCACCACACCGACGCCGACGAGGCCCTGGGCCTCACGCTCGTCGGCCCACTCGAACTCGGCGACTACGCGCCGGCCGCCCGCCGGCAGTACTCCGACGAGACCGACCTGGACGGCCTCGACCTGCTCTTCTACGACGTGGGGCGGCGGTTCGCCGACCGGCACGGCTTCGTGCCGGTGCTCGACCGCAACTCCGACGACGTGTGCGGCAATCCGCAGCACAAGTCGGTCGGACCGGCGTATCCCGCCTATCCGGTGCCGATCCCGGACACCACCGACGGGCAGGGCGTGCACATCGGCGTGATCGACACGGCGCCGACGCACCACCGTGACCTGCCGCCGACGCACGTGCTGGCGGACACCTTCTACGAACCGGACGAGCACGTGACTCTCTGGGCCGGCCACGGCACGTTCGTCGCCGGGATCATCCGGCAGCACGCCCCGGCCGCGACCATCCACATGCGGGCCGGACTGGCGTCGGAGACGGGCCGGTGCAGCCGCTGGCAGCTGGCCAAGGACATCGGGGCGTTCGCGGCCCAGGACATCCAGGTCCTCAACCTCTCGCTCGGCTTCGAGACGGCCGACGACGCCGTGCCGCCGTCGATCGCCCGTGCGCTGTCCCGGCTGCGGCCGGAGGTGCTTGTCGTCGCGGCCGCCGGCAACGACCACACCGACCGGGTCTGGCCGGGCGCTTTCGGCTCCGTGATCGACGTGGGCTCCACCGGCGGCCCGAGCTTCGCCTGGATCAACGCCGCCGCTCCCGGGGACGATGTCCGCAGCGCTTTCCTGTACGCCGCGATCGACGGCACCTCGTTCGGCGGCTACGCGTCCTGGCGCGGCACCTCGTTCGCGGCCGCCTTCGTCAGCGGTGCCGTCGCCGCCCGGATGTCCACTGCCGGCGTTTCCGCGGCGGAGGCGTATCAGCTGTTGCTACGCGATCCCGACTCGATGGTGGCGGTACCCGGTGTCTGACGTCGGCGACTTGGTGGTGCGGGCCCGGCGCGGCGAGCAGGCCGCGTGGGACGAGATCGTCGAGCGGTTCGCGCCGCTCGTGTGGGCCGTGTGCAACCGGCACAACCTGTCCGCGGCCGACACCGACGACGTCAACGCCACCGTGTGGCTGCGGCTCGTCGAGCGGCTCAACACGCTGCGGGAGCCCGCCGCGCTGCCCGGCTGGATCGCCACCACCACCCGCAACGAGTGCCTGCATCTGTTGCGTGACAAGAAGAAACAGGTCAGCGTGGACGACATCGACGGGCCCGACGAGCGTCCCGAGCTGGATGCCTGGCTGCTCGTCCAGGAACGGCACATCGCGCTTCGGGTGGCGTTCCGGGAGCTGTCCGAGCGGTGCCGGCGGCTGCTCGGCCTGCTGTTCGCCGAGGAGACCGTGCGCTACGCCACCATCTCCGCCCAGGTCGGCCTGCCCGTCGGCAGCATCGGGCCCAGCCGGATGCGCTGTCTCGACGCGCTTCGCCGCAACCCCGCGCTCGCCCCCTTCGAGGAGACGTCGTGACCAGTTACTGGGACAGCGACGAGCATCTGCTCGCCGACCTCGCCGAGGCCGTTCAGGCGGCACGGAATGTGCCCCAGCGTCTGCTCGACGCCGGCAAGGCCGCCTTCGCCTGGCACACCGTCGACGCCGAACTCGCCGCCCTCGCGTTCGACTCCGCCGGCGAGCCCGCCGGCACCCGGGCCGAGACCGCCACCCTGCGGGCGATGACCTTCGTGTCCAGCCACGTCACCATCGAGGTCGAGCTCACCGCCGACGCCCTGCTCGGCCAGATCGCCCCACCGGCCGCCGGCGAGCTCCTCGTCCGCCAGGCCGACGGCCACGTCCAGACCGTGCGTGTGGACGCCCTCGGCTACTTCACCGTCCGCCCCTGCCCCACCGGCATGTTCCGCCTCGAACTGACCCGACCCGCCGGCCCTCGCGTTCTCACCGCCTGGACCACGCTGTGACGGCTGGACGCGGCTGACCAGGGACTTCGAACCACGGCGGGTTCTTGTCGGGGTGGCGGCCTAGGCTTGACGGCGTGTCGAAGTGCACCCGAGGGGGACTGTCGAAGTGACCCAGCCCGGCCGACTGTCCGGTCTGCTGACCGCCGTGCTCGCGGACAAGTCGCTGCGTGAGGCGCTGGCGGCGGTGGACACGCCCCGACTTGAGCTGGAGGGACCGCCGGCCGGTAGGCCGCTGCTGGTGTCGGCGCTGGCCACTGAGCGGCCGGTGCTGGCGATCACGGCGACGGGTCGAGAGGCGGACGAGCTGGGGGCGATCGCCGCCGACCTGCTCGGCAACGACGCGGTGGAGCTGTTCCCGTCCTGGGAGACGCTGCCGCACGAGCGCCTGTCGCCCCGGGCGGACACGGTCGGCCGACGGCTGGAGGTGCTGCGGAGGCTGGCGCACCCGGAGGAGCACCCGGCGGGCCAGCTGAAGGTCGTGGTGGCCACGGTCCGAAGCCTGATCCAGCCGATGGCCCCGAGCCTGGGCGAACTGGCGCCGGTGCACCTGGAAGTGGGCACGGAGCACGACTTCAACCAACTCGTCGAACGCCTGGCGGAACTGGCCTACGTCCGCGTGGACATGGTGGAGAAGCGCGGCGAGTTCGCGGTCCGCGGCGGCATCCTGGACGTCTTCCCGCCGACCTCGGAACACCCGGTCCGGGTGGAGTTCTGGGGCGACGAGGTGAGCGAGATCCGCGCCTTCTCGGTGGCGGACCAGCGCTCCCTGCCGGGGGAGATCCAGGGCTTCACGGCGCCGCCGTGCCGGGAGCTGCTGCTGACCGAGGACGTCAAGGCGAAGGCGGCGGCGCTGGCCGCTGACCACCAGGCGGACGCGCAGCTGGCGGAGATGCTGGACAAGCTGTCCAACGGCATCGCCGTGGAGGGCATGGAGGCGCTGATCCCGGCCCTGTGCGAGGGCGAGCTCCAGCTCCTGACGGAAGTCGTGCCGAAGGGCACGATCGTGCTGGTCAACGACCCGGAGAAGATCCGCACCCGGGCCCAGGACCTGGTCCGCACGGGCCAGGAGTTCCTGGAGGCCTCCTGGATGGCGGCGGCCGGCGGCGGCAAGGCCCCGATCGACCTGGGCGCGTCGGCCTACCGGTCGCTGGCGGACGTAGCGACGACCACAGTGGACAGTGGCCGCGCCTGGTGGACTCTGAGCCAGCTGACCACCGACGTGGAAGGCGTGCTGCGCCTGGACTTCGCGCCGGTGGAGTCGTACCGGGGCGAAGTGGAGCGGGCCTTCGCCGACCTGCGCGCCCACACGGCGACGGGCGGCACGGCGATCCTCGTCGTCCCGGGAGCCGGTACGGCGCAACGGGCCGTGGAGCAGTTGGCCGACGCGGAGGTGCCGGCCCGGCTGGCGGAGAACGGCCTCGCCACGGCACCGGAGGCGGGCGTCGTCACGGTCGCCCGCGGCTCCATGGAGGACGGCTTCCTGGCCAGCGGCCTGGGCCTGGTCGTGGTCACCGAGACGGACCTGACCGGCGGCCGTGGCGGCACGTCCACCCGGGACATGCGCAAGATGCCGTCCCGCCGCCGCAACGCGGTCGACCCGCTGGCGCTCAAGGCCGGCGACTACGTGGTGCACGAGCAGCACGGCATCGGCCGGTACGTGGAGATGGTGCAGCGCACGGTCGCCGGCGCCACCCGCGAGTACCTGGTGCTGGAGTACGCGGCCAGCAAGCGTGGCCAGCCCGGCGACCGCCTGTTCGTGCCGACCGACCAGCTCGACGAGGTCTCCCGCTACGTCGGCGGCGAGCTGCCCACGCTGAACAAGCTCGGCGGCTCGGACTGGAAGAACACGAAGGCCAAGGCGCGCAAGGCGGTCAAGCAGATCGCCGCCGAGCTGGTGCAGCTCTACGCGGCCAGGCAGGCCGCGCCCGGCCACGCGTTCGCCCAGGACACGCCGTGGCAGCGCGAGCTGGAGGACGCCTTCCCGTTCACCGAGACGGCCGACCAGCTGGCGGCCATCGACGAGGTGAAGGGGGACATGGAGCGCGCGGTCCCGATGGACCGGGTGATCTGTGGCGACGTCGGCTACGGCAAGACCGAGATCGCGGTCCGGGCGGCGTTCAAGGCGGTGCAGGACGGCAAGCAGGTGGCCGTGCTGGTGCCGACCACGCTGCTGGCCCAGCAGCACCTGAACACGTTCAGCGAGCGGATGCGGCAGTTCCCGGTCGTGGTGAAGGGCCTGTCCCGGTTCACCGACCCGCAGGAGTCGGAGAAGGTCGTGGCGGGCCTGGCCGACGGCGAGGTGGACATCGTCATCGGCACGCACCGGCTGCTGCAGACCGGCCTGCGCTACAAGGACCTCGGCCTGGTCATCGTGGACGAGGAGCAGCGCTTCGGCGTCGAGCACAAGGAGCACATCAAGGCGCTGCGCACGCACGTCGACGTGCTGACCATGTCGGCGACGCCGATCCCGCGCACGCTGGAGATGAGCCTGGCCGGCATCCGCGAGATGTCCACCATCCTCACCCCGCCCGAGGAACGGCACCCGATCCTGACCTACGTCGGCGCCTACGACGACAAGCAGGTCGGCGCCGCCATCCGCCGCGAGCTGCTGCGCGACGGCCAGGTGTTCTACGTGCACAACCGGGTGTCCTCGATCGAGCGGGCGGCCCGCCGGCTGCGTGAGCTGGTGCCGGAGGCCCGGATCGCCACCGCGCACGGCCAGATGAACGAGGACCGCCTCGAGAAGATCATCGAGGGTTTCTGGGAGCGCGAGTTCGACGTCCTGGTGTGCACCACGATCGTCGAGACCGGCCTGGACATCTCCAACGCCAACACGCTCATCGTGGAGCGCGGCGACCTGCTCGGCCTGGCCCAGCTGCACCAGCTGCGGGGCCGCGTCGGCCGGGCCCGCGAACGGGGCTACGCCTACTTCCTGTACCCGCCGGACGGCACGCTGACCGAGACGGCGCACGACCGGTTGGCCACCATCGCCCAGAACACCGAGCTGGGCGCGGGCATGGCGGTGGCGATGAAGGACCTGGAGATCCGGGGCGCCGGCAACATCCTCGGCGCCGAGCAGTCCGGGCACATCGCCGGCGTCGGCTTCGACCTCTATGTACGTCTTGTCGGCGAGGCGGTCGAGGCGTTCCGCAAGCACGCGGGCGCGCCGACCGAGGACGACGGCGAGGACCTCGCGGAGGTCCGCGTCGACCTGCCGGTGGACGCGCACATCCCGCACGACTACGTGCCGGGGGAGCGGCTGCGGCTGGAGGCGTACCGCAAGATCGCGGCGGCGGTCGACGACGCGGCGCTGCAGGCCGTCAAGGAAGAACTCCAGGACCGCTACGGCCAGCCGCCGGCCCCGGTGGAGCGGCTGCTGGCGGTGGCGCGGTTCCGCCAGACCTGCCGCCGGCACGGCGTGACCGAGGTGGCCACCCAGTCCAGCTCGATCCGGTTCGCGCCGATGGAGCTGCTGGACTCGCAGCTGGTGCGGATGAGGCGGCTGTACCCGAAGGCGGTGTACAAGGCGGCCACCCGGATCGTCTCGGTGCCGCGCCCGACCGAGGGCCCGGCCGGCGGCCGGATCGGCGCGCCGCCGCTGCGGGACACCGAGCTGCTGGACTGGTGCGCCCACTTCGTGGAATCACTGGTCGGAAAACCCAAGCCGGTAGCGGCTGGTTGAGATCTTGGTCGCTGTGAGAGAGTGCGCACTGTGACGATCGCCATTCGCCGTCCCATCGCAGTCCTGGCCGCGTGCGCCGCAGTAGGCGCCATGGTGACCGGCTGTGGTGCCGGTCCGGAGCAGATCGGCGCCGCCGCGGTTGTCGGCGGCCACACGATCCCGCTCGACGTCGTGCAGCAGCAGATCACGAGCGTGCTGGCCGACAGCGCGGACGCGCGCAAGCTGCAGCAGCAGAAGCCGAGCACGTTCCCGCCGATCGCCCGGACGGTCGTCCAGCTGGCGGTGTGGCACGAGCTGAGCAACCAGCTGGCGGCGAAGGCGGGCGTCAAGGTCAACGAGGATCAGGTGGACCAGGCCTACAACCAGTCGGTCGCGGCCAACCAGTTCCCGACGTTCCCGGGGCCCGCGACCATCCCGATCAAGGGCCAGATGTTCAAGGACTTCATCCACGACAACCTGGTGTGGAACGCGATCGGCATGAAGCAGGCCGGCACGGCGAGCTTCACCTACGACTTCGGCGTCACCCAGGACCGCAACTCCGCGCAGGCGCTGGTGGACAAGGTCGTCGCCAACCCCGACCAGCACGTGGCGATCTTCAACGCCGCGTCGGCCGGCAGCAGCAGGCCGACCACCAACCAGACGGGCGGCCTGGCGACCGTGCCGCCGGAGCTGGCGCCGATGTTCAAGGCGAACGCCGGCTCGGTCATCGCCTTCCCGGTGCAGGACGAGAACATCTGGGTCGTCGTGTACGTGCTGAAGCGCTCGGACAACGCGGGCGACACCAGCGGCGGCCAGGACGTCTCCCAGGTCGCGGGCACCTTCGGCCAGGCGCAGATGATCCGCTCCGCCCAGCAGGTGGGCGTCACGCTGAACCCGAGGTTCGGCGTCTGGGAGCCGCTGACCGGCTACGTCTCGCCGAGCGACGGTGAGTCGTCCAGCATCAGCGCGACCGTGCGGAAGCCGAACCCGTGACGGTTGTCGTTCTGCTCAGCCCGCGGCTGCCCGGCGTGCTGCCGGCGGCGGCGCTGCCGGCGCTGCGTGCCGCCGCCGAGGTGTGGGCGGGCAAGGACGTGCCGGAGCAGCTGCGGCAGTCCCTCGGCGCACGCGAGGTGGCGGCCGAGGAGCTGTCCGCGCAGGACGACGTGGTGCTGATCGCGGCCGACGCCAGTGAGCCGGCGGCGGCCGCGTTGCTCGCGGCCGGTGCGACCAGGATCGACACGCCGGAGCCGGCCGGGTCGCGGCTGCTGGACGCGGCGGCGGTGATGGACCGGCTGCGTTCGCCCGGCGGCTGCCCCTGGGACGCCGAGCAGACCCACGAGTCGCTGCGGCAGTACCTGGTCGAGGAGACCTACGAGCTGCTGGAGGCGATCGAGGACGGCGACCGGGCGGCGCTGCGCGAGGAGCTCGGCGACGTGCTGCTGCAGGTGCTGTTCCACGCCCGGGTGGCGGCCGAGCACGGTGACGACCCGTTCGACATCGACAACGTCGCCGGTGACCTGGTGGACAAGCTGGTCGGCCGGCATCCGCACGTGTTCGCCACCGAGGAGGAGGGCTTCGAACTCGACCGGCACGACCGGCGGTGGGAGGAGCTCAAGCAGGCCGAGAAGAAGCGCGAGTCCAGCGTGGACGGTGTCGCGCTCGGCCAGCCCGCGGTGTCGCTGGCGGCCAAGCTCACCCAGCGGGTGGCCCGCGTCGGCCTGCCGGTGGACCTGCTGCCGTCCGGTGACGACACGGGAGCCACGCTGTTCGGCGTGACGGCCGTGGCCAAGCTCGCCGGGGAGGACCCGGAGAGCGAACTGCGGGCCGTGGCCCGGCAGTTCGAGCGGGACGTGCGGGCCGCCGAGCGGTCGGCCAGGGCCGCCGGGCTGGACCCCACCCGGCTGACCGCGGACGATTGGCGCCGGCACTGGCCGTCGGCCACGTAGCCTGGGTCGTATGGCCTTCTCGACCCCACCGCGCTCGCAGGCCGAGTCGCCATCCCTGCCACCGCCGCCCCCGCCGCGCCGCGGCCGGGGCGGCGAGATCTTCGGCAAGGTCTTCCTGATCGCGCTGGTGCTGGCGTTGGGCGCCGGCGCGATCTATGCCGTGAACTGGCTGAGCCACCCCGGGCCGCCGGTGCCGTCCGGGCCGACCGGCCCGCCGCCGTTCCGGGTGCCGCCGCTGGAGGTGGCCAAGGACTCCGCCATCCCCGGTCCGGCCACGCCGCCGCCGGCCGCCACGGCCGCGGTGCCCAAGGAGAACTTCCAGGGCTGGATCAAGCGGGTCTCCTACTACAGCGACGTGCCGGAGCGGGTGCTCGTCGCGTACGCCAACGCCGACCTGGCCTACCAGGCCAAGAACCCGGGCTGCCACCTCACCTGGGCGACGCTGGCCGGCGTCGGCCGGGTCGAGTCCAAGCACGGCCGCTACGGCGGCGCCAGCGTGCTGGACAGCGGCGAGGAGTCCCGGCCGATCGTCGGCCCCGCGCTGGACGGCTCGCCCGGCTTCCTGGCGGTGCCGGACACCGACAAGGGCGCGCTGGACGGCGACACCAAGTGGGATCACGCCGTGGGCCCCATGCAGTTCGCGCCGGCCACCTGGCACCGCTGGGGCGTGCGGGCCAGCGACGACGGCAAGGCCCCGGACCCGCAGGACATCGACGACGCCGCGATGACCGCCGCCCGCTACCTGTGCGCCATGGGCGGCGACCTGTCCGTGCCGAAGAACTGGTGGTCGGCGGTGCTGACCTACAACAACTCCACGGCCTACGGCCAGGACGTCTTCAGCAACGCCGACGCCTACGGCAAGGTCAGCCTCGGCAAGCTCTGACGCTCGGAAAGGACCGTTCCTCTACTCGGAGTAGAGGAACGGTCCTTTCCCAACATCAGTCGCCGGCCTGCGGGTCGCTGCGGAAGGCCAGGCGGGCGCTGACCTCGCCGAGCGCCTCCTGGTACTCGGGCAGTGGGCTCATCGCCACCGCCAGCCGCAGCTTGGCGATGGCCTCGGACAGCCGGCCCTGCCGCTGCAGGGTCTTTCCCAGCGCGAACAGCGAGTAGTGGTCGCTGGGGTCCATTTCGACGAGTCGGCTGAACGCCTCCTCGGCCCGCCGGAACTGGGCGGAGTTGAGGTAGGCGCGGCCGGCGAGCTGCACCACGCTGGGCAGGTCCGGCTCGGCCTCGAGCACCGGGCGCAGTTCTCGCAGCGCGTCCAGCGGACGGCCGTTCGACACCAGCGCCTCGGCCCGTCGGAACGCCTCGAAGGTGCTGTCGCTCATGGTCGTTCCCACAGTACGCAAGATCGGCTGCGAGTTCGATGGACCATCCGGGCACAACACCGGTGACAGGTGGCGCGCGCGACCAGCGGTTTGATAGATTTAGCGGTCTGAACGCACAAGTAAAACAGCACGAAAAAACGTGTCTGCGCCAGACAATAACGGTGAGTGAGGTCAGTTGTCAAGCCCTGCGAGTATTCCGGACAGTCAGGAAATCGACCGAGAGCAGGAATACGTCTCCATGCTCTACGGCCGCCTCGACGACCTCCGGGAACAGACGTCGCGCTGGCTGGCCCGGGTGCTGCTGGAGACGGGCGGCACGCCGCAGGCCCGGTCCGAGCGCGACGCGGCGACGGCAATGCACTCCAGCGACCTCGCCCAGTACAGCGCGGTCGAGAACGGCCTGTGTTTCGGGCGGCTCGATTTCGAGAACGGCGAACACCAGCACATCGGGCGAATCGGCATCTTCCGCACCGAGGGTGACTACGAACCGCTGTTGATGGACTGGCGCGCCCCCGCCGCCCGCCCCTTCTATCTCGCCACCGCGGCGTCGCCGGACGGCGTGATCCGGCGCCGGCACATCCGCACCCGCCGCCGCACCGTCGTCGGCATCGACGACGAGGTGCTGGACCTGGCCAAGGCGGTGCCCGGCCGGAACGAGGGCCTGGTCGGCGAGGCGACGCTGCTGGCCGCGGTCAGCGCCAGCCGCACCGGTCGGATGGGCGACATCGTCGCCACCATCCAGGCCGAGCAGGACAAGATCATCCGGTCCGAGCTGAACGGTGTGCTCGTCGTGCAGGGCGGCCCGGGCACCGGCAAGACCGCGGTGGCCCTGCACCGCGCCGCGTACCTGCTCTACACGCACCGCCGCCAGCTGGAGAAGCGCGGCGTGCTGGTGGTCGGCCCCAACGCCACCTTCCTCAACTACATCAGCCAGGTCCTGCCGTCGCTGGGCGAGACCGGCGTGCTGCTCAACACCGTCGGCGAGCTCTACCCGGGACTCAAGGCGGTCGGCAGCGAGCCGGTCGAGGTCAGCGCGGTGAAGGGCCGCCTGGTGATGGCCGACGTGCTCGCCGCCGCCGTGCGGGACCGGCAGTGGGTGCCGCGCGACGGCATCGAGATCCCGCACGAGCGGGACACGCTGGTGCTGGACCGCAAGACGGTGGCCGACGCCCGCGGCCGGGCCCGCCGCTCGCGCCGCCCGCACAACGCGGCGCGGCCGGTGTTCGAGCGGGAGATCATCGGCGCGCTGGCCCGGCTCGTCGCCAACAAGCTCGGCGCGCAGTTCCTGGACGCCGACGATGTCAGCGACATCCGGGCCGAGCTGCGCGAGGACGACCAGGTGATCGCCGCGATCGACAGGCTGTGGCCGATCCTCACCCCCGAGCAGCTGCTCACCGACCTGTACGCGTCGGAGAAGCGGCTCAACGCCGCCGGCCGCGCGCTGACCCCGCAGGAGCGCCAGCTGCTGCGCCGCGACCCCGGCGCGGAGTGGACGCCGGCCGACGCGCCGCTGCTGGACGAGGCGGCCGAGCTGCTGGGCGAGGACGACCGGGCGATCAAGGCCGCCGCGGCGGCCAAGCGCCGGCAGGACCTCGCCTACGCCCAGGGCGTGCTGGACATCCTGGATCTCCAGGACGAGTCCGACCCCGACGTGCTGATGGCCATGGACGTGCTGGACGCGGACGCCCTCGTCGCCCGCGTGGCGCAGAGCGACTACCTGACCGCCGCCGAGCGCGCCGCCGACGACCGCACCTGGACCTTCGGGCACGTGATCGTGGACGAGGCGCAGGAGCTGTCGGCGATGGCGTGGCGGGTGCTGATGCGTCGCTGCCCCAGCCGGTCCATGACCGTGGTCGGTGACATCGCGCAGACCGGCGACCTCGCCGGCACCTCCTCGTGGGACGAGGTGCTCAGCCCGTACGTGGCCAACCGGTGGCGGCTGGCCGAACTCACCGTGAACTACCGGACCCCGGCGGAGATCATGGCCGTGGCCACGGACGTGCTCGCCAGCCTCGACCCGGACGCGGTGCCGCCCAGCTCGGTCCGCGACTCCGGATTGCCGCCGTGGCACGAGAAGGTGCCCGCCGACGGGCTGTCCGACGCGGTCGCCAAGGCCGTCGACCGGGAGGTCGCGCGGCTGGACGACGGCCGGCTCGCGGTGCTGGTGCCGCGGTCGCTGGCCGGCGAGTTCGCGGTCGGCGGCGACGACCTGGAGAGCCCGGTGGTGGTGCTGACCGTCGGCCAGGCCAAGGGCCTGGAGTTCGACTCCGTGCTGCTCGTCGAGCCGGAGTTGATGTTGACGGAGTCCCCGCGCGGCGCGAACGACCTGTACGTGGCCATGACCAGGGCCACCAAGCGGCTCGGCGTGCTCCATACCGGAGCCCTGCCGGAAGTGCTCGCCAAGCTGACCCCTTTCTCCCTCGATTCAGAATGATTACGCTCTCGTTTCGGCACGCGAGCGTGCCGCCTCCGGGTGATCTGTCCACCCGGCTAGGCTGGTTGCGGGATGAGCCCCTGAACGCTGGATAGGAGCTGTTGTGGCGGTCATCGAGCAGGTCGGCGCGCGCGAGATCCTGGACTCGCGAGGCAACCCGACCGTCGAGGTAGAGGTCGCGCTGGACGACGGCACGCTGGCCAGGGCCGCGGTGCCCTCCGGCGCGTCGACCGGCGAGCACGAGGCCGTCGAGCTGCGCGACGGCGACACGACCCGGTACAACGGCAAGGGCGTGGAGAAGGCCGTCACCGCCGTCCTCGACGAGATCGGGCCCGAGTTGGTCGGCATCGAGGCCGTCGAGCAGCGGGTGGTCGACCAGAAGCTGGTCGACCTGGACGGCACCCCGGACAAGGGGCGCCTGGGCGCGAACGCCATCCTCGGCGTCTCGCTGGCGGTGGCCAAGGCCGCCGCCGAGTCCAGCGGGCTGGAGCTGTTCCGCTACCTGGGCGGCCCGAACGCGCACATCCTGCCGGTGCCGATGCTGAACATCCTCAACGGCGGTTCGCACGCGGACACCGAGGTCGACATCCAGGAGTTCATGATCGCCCCGATCGGCGCCGAGTCCTTCCGCGAGGGCCTGCGCTGGGGCGTCGAGGTCTACCACGCGCTCAAGTCCGTGCTGAAGGGCAAGGGCCTGGCCACCGGCCTCGGCGACGAGGGCGGCTTCGCGCCGAGCCTGTCCAGCAACCGCGAGGCGCTGGACCTGATCGCCGTGGCCATCGAGAAGGCCGGCTACAAGCTGGGCCGGGACGTGGCGCTGGCGCTGGACGTGGCCGCCACCGAGTTCTACTCCGACGGCGCGTACACCTTCGAGCAGACCAAGCGCAGCGCGGAGCAGATGACCGCGTACTACAGCGAGCTGGTCAGCTCCTACCCGCTGGTGTCCATCGAGGACCCGCTGTCCGAGGACGACTGGGACGGCTGGGTGCAGCTGACCGCCGAGCTCGGCGACAAGGTGCAGATCGTCGGCGACGACCTGTTCGTCACCAACCCGGAGCGGCTGGAGGAGGGCATCTCCCGCCGGGCCGCCAACGCGCTGCTGGTGAAGGTCAATCAGATCGGCACGCTGTCGGAGACGCTGGACGCGGTCGCGCTGGCCACCTCCTACGGCTACCGGTCGATGATGAGCCACCGGTCCGGCGAGACCGAGGACACCACCATCGCCGACCTCGCGGTGGCCACCGGCGTCGGCCAGATCAAGACCGGCGCCCCGGCCCGTGGCGAGCGCACCGCCAAGTACAACCAGCTGCTGCGCATCGAGGAGACCCTCGGCGACGCCGCCCGCTACGCGGGTGAGCTGGCCTTCCCGCGGTTCACCGCGGAGGCCTGACGGTCGTGCCCGAGCGCGAGCACGGTCGGCAGTCGCGACGCCGGCAGGACACGTCCAGCCAGCGTCGCGCGCCCGACCGTGCCCGCCGGGCGGCGGCCAAGCCGGCCGCCTCGGAGCAGGACCAGCCGGCGCCGCGGCCGCCCCGGGCGCGGCAGAGCACGTCACGACAGGATTCGGGGCGCGCCCGCACCGGCGGAGCGTTCGGCCTGTCCGCCACCAGGCAGGCCGCGGTGCTGGCGATGGTCGTCTGCGCCCTGGCGCTGTCCGTCGCGGTGCCGCTGCGCACGTACCTGACGCAGCACGCGCAGGTGGAGCAGGAGCTGGCCCAGCAGGCCAAGCTGCAGCAGCAGGCCGAGCAGCTGGAGCAGCGCAAGCAGCAACTGTCCGACCCCGCGCAGATCCAGGCCGAGGCGCGCAGCCGGCTGGGCATGGTGATGCCGGGGGAGACGCCCTACACCGTGCAGCTGCCCGGCGACGGGCAGCAGGGCGATCAGCACGGGTCGCCGCAGCAGCAGGCGGCCAACCGACCATGGTTCGACCAGTTGTGGAATTCGATCACCGGGAGTGGCTCGTGACGGCGGGGATCAGGGAACCGATCACCGAACTGGACCGGGAGGTGATCGCCCAGCAGCTCGGCCGGCCGCCGCGCGCGCTGCGGGCCATCGCGCACCGGTGCCCCAGCGGCCACCCCTCCGTCGTGCAGACCGCGCCACGGCTGGAGGACGGCACGCCGTTCCCGACGCTGTACTACCTGACCTGCCCCCGGCTGACCTCGCTGGCCAGCCGGCTGGAGGCGGCCGGAATGATGAAGGAGCAGACCGCTCGGCTGGCCGAGGACGAGGAGCTGGCGGCCCAGTACCTCGCCGCGCACCGCTCCTACCTGGCCGAACGCGACGCCATCGAGCCGCTCGGCACCGAGGTCAGCGCCGGCGGCATGCCCGGTCGGGTCAAGTGCCTGCACGTGCACATCGCGCACGCCCTGGCCTGCGGGCCGGGCGTCAACCCGTTCGGGGACGAGGCCCTCGCCGCGCTCGCCGGGGACTGGCCGGCCGGCGACTGCGCCTGACGTCAACCCGCCGGATCTGTACGGTGGTGACAGCTTTGGTGACGCTGCGTGCACCATTCGGGCTAGTGCTGCCTCCCCGAGGTGCAAATCTCCGTCAACGCAGTGACACTCGACCGGGTGTGGGGCAGGCTGACCGTGAGCTAACGGCGTGTAGGCAACGATCGCATCTGGGTCATGTGATCGAGACGAGGAGCGTGGATCCGCGTGGGTGTGCACAGCGTCAGAGCCCGAGCTCCCAAGCCCGCGCGAGTCGCACCCCAGCGGAGATGGCGCGCGGCGGCGGCCGTGACGGCGATGCTCGCGCCCATGGTGCTCGCCGGCGACGCCACGTTCACGTGGGTGAACACCGCCCACTCGACGCCCAGCCAGCCGCAGGGGCAGAAGAACCCGTTAGGCGCGACCGGGCAGCTGCCGCAGCAGGAGACCGTCGACCCGGGTCTCGACACCAACCTCGGCGACGCGACCAACACGCCCGGCGCCTCCGCGCTCGGTGGCCTGCCCAACGGCCCGCTCGGCATTCCCGGGGCCGCGTTGCAGGCCTATCAGCGCGCCGAGCAGCTTGAGGCGGCTCGCAACCCCAACTGCCACCTCGACTGGCCGCTGCTGGCCGGCATCGGGCGTATCGAGTCCAACCACGCGCGCGGCGGCGCCGTGGACGCCGCGGGCAACACGCTTTCGCCCATCCTCGGGCCCGTGCTCGACGGCAGCGGCGGCTTCGCGCTGATCTACGACACCGACGGCGGCGTGTGGGACCTGAACAAGGTCTACGACCAGGCCGTCGGGCCCATGCAGTTCATCCCGTCCACGTGGGCCCAGTACGCGTCGATCTCCAATGCCAAGAGCTACGGCACCGCGAACCCCAACAACATCTACGACGCCGCGTACGCCGCCGCGAACTACCTGTGCGCCAGCGGCGGTGACATGCGCAATCCCGCGCAGCGGTCGGCCGCCGTGTTCGGCTACAACCACTCCGACGCGTACGTCGCCAACGTGCTGGCGTGGGCCTCCTCGTACGCCACCGGCGTGGAGACGCTGCCGAACAACACCGACGTTCCGGTGATCCAGCCGATCCCGAAGCCGCCGTTCGTCGGCCCGACGGGGCCCCCGGCTCCGCCCCCGAACAACCCCACGAACCCGACGTCGCCCACCACCACGACGACGACACCGACGTCCACCAGCACCACCACGACGACCACGTCGCCGACCGGCACCACGACGTCGACGTCGCCCACGACCACGACGACAACCACCACCACAACGACGACCACGACGACGACGACCACCACGACGACGACGCCGCCGACGTGTCCGACGGCCCCGACGTCGACGACGACCAGCACCGCGGCGCCGACCAGCACGACGCCGGTGCCGCCGGGCTGCCCGGCGCCGACCACCACCCCCTCGCCGACACCCAGCGGGACCACGAAGGCCAGCTGACCGGCTAGCGTTGGCGGCATGAAGCACTCGCGGGTGGCCGCCATCGACTGTGGGACGAACTCGATCCGTCTGCTCATCGCGGACGTCACCGTCCGGGACGACGGGTCGAGTTCGCTCCGGGACGTCCATCGGGAGATGCGCATCGTCCGGCTCGGGCAGGGCGTCGACGCCACCGGCCGGCTCGCCCCCGAGGCGCTCGACCGCACCCGTGCCGCGCTCGTCGACTACACGGCCCTGTTGCGCCGCAAGGGCGTCGAGGCCGTGCGCATGGTCGCCACCTCCGCCACCCGCGACGCCGCCAACCGGGACGACTTCTTCGCCATGACCCGCGAGGTCCTCGGCGTCGAGGCCGAGGTCATCACCGGCGACGAGGAGGCCCGGCTCTCCTTCACCGGCGCCGTCGGCGACTGCGACCCCGCCGACGGTCCGTTCCTCGTCGTCGACATCGGCGGCGGCTCCACCGAACTGGTGCTCGGCTCCGAAGACGGCGTCGAGGCGGCCAAGTCCGTCGACATCGGCTGTGTGCGCATCACCGAGCGATGCCTGCGTTCCGACCCTCCGACCGCGTCCGAGATCGAGGAGGCCGCCAAGGTCGCCGCCTCCGTGCTGGCCGACGCCTTCGACGCCGTTCCCGTGGCGAAGGCCCGCACCTGGATCGGCGTCGCCGGCACCGTCACCACCCTGTCGGCCGTCGCCCAGGACCTGCCCGAGTACGACGTGCTGTCGACCCACCTCTCCACGCTGACCGTGGACCAGATCCACTCCGTCGGCGACCGCCTGCTCGCCATGAGCCACGACGAGCGCGCCGCCGTGCCGACCATCCACCCCGGCCGGGTCGACGTCATCGGCGGCGGCGCGATCATCCTGCGCGTCCTGGCCGACCACCTCGCCGAACACGCCGGCATCACCCAGCTGACCGTCAGCGAAAAGGACATCCTCGACGGTATCGCCCTCTCCCTGACCACCCCCTAACCCACCCACCCCGTTGGTCAACCCCTCGTCGTTTGGAAAGGACCATTCCTCTCGTTCAGTGAGAGGAATGGTCCTTTCACAACATGAGGTCGCAGCTAGGCGGCGTGGACGGGATTCAGGCGGACGGGTGGCCGAGGACGCGCGTTGGCAGCCTTGTAGGCAGCGCGGAGTTCGGCGATCACGCCGGCCGGATCATCGCGAAGGCGAGACGGCAGCGTTTGGACCACCACGATCCCTGCCCCGGCGTACCTGGTGTTCCGCGCCACTGTTCTGGCGTAGCCATGGGCGTCGAAGTGCCACTCGAACGAGTCGATCTCCCAGGCCATCGCGACTTCGTCGCACCATGCGTCCGGAACGGCGATGAAGCGACCGTCGTTGTTGACGACCGGCACGTTCCAGACGGCCGTCGGCAGGCCCGATGCCTGCCAGATTCGCAGGCCTTCTGCCTCTGCAACCGATCGTGCACCCTCGTCGATCTCCGCAAGCACCCGGCGCGGCAAGGCGGACCCGCGGCGACTCCCGCTGTTCAGCTCGGCCAGCAGTTCCGCCGGCCGACAACGCCCGCGCTGGACGGCTTCCGCGAGCAACGCTCGGACAGGATCGATTCTTCGCCATCTACGGACTGCGTCGAGGACCGCGCGTTCGAGAGGTGCCAGGCGAAGTCCATGCTTCTGGACTGCGTCAGGCATATGGATCGTGCGCTCGACAACGGCGAAGCGTGCGCTACGGATGTGACTGGCCTGCGGTACCAGGATGTGGAAGCGGCCGTTGTCCGGGATCCGGGACAGTCCGTGAAGGCGAGCGGCTTCGCAGCCGGTGAGCAGCGCCTCCGGCCCGCCATGGAGCAGCGCCGCCTCGATTTGCTGCCGTCTGGTTGGTTGCCCGTTGGACAACAGGACGATGCCGGGTAGCAGCCACCGCCATGGTCCACCGGGTTGACATCGTCGGTACGAAGTTGCTTCGGGCACGCCTAGCGTCTGCAGCCTCTGGACTCGGATGACACCGTCGCGGCTTGCCCGCACCAACTCGTCGGTGTGGACTGCCCAGGTTCCTCGCTTCATGCCTCGATGCTGCCGCGACCCCCTGACAGTTCCGTCCCGTCCTGTGTGAAAGGACCATTCCTGACGTTGAACGTGAGGAATGGTCCTTTCCGAACATCAGGGGGTTGACAGGTGGGGGTCAGCGGTTGGAGGAGGTGCGGATGAAGGCGGCCAGGTCGGCGGACTGCTGGATTCGGCTGGGCTCGTGTATGTACATCATGTGGCCGGCCTCGTAGTAGGCGAGGTCGATGTTGCCGCGCAGTTCCTCGGGGATGGTGAGGTGTGCGACGACGTAGTCGCTTCCGGCGAAGGGGGTGGCGCCGTCGTGGTAGCCGGCGGCGATGTGCACCCGAAGGTGCGGGTTGACGCGCATGGCCGACGCGAGCTTGTCGGCGACGGTGACGTGGGAGTTCTCGAAGTCCTTGTACGACCAGGGATGCACGCGGTTCGAGAGAACCTCGTACGGAAGGTCGTTCTGGTAACCGAGTTCCCCTCGCAGGTAGTGGTTCAACGCCGAGGCGTACGGGCCGGTGATGGCGCTGATGGACGGGTCGTGGCTGAAGTGCTCGCGCCCGTAGTCGGCCTCCCAGCCGGTGAACCGGCCGTCGATGCGGCCGACGGTGAGCCGCCGCGAGCGCAGCAGCTCGGTGAAGAACCGGATGTGCTCGATGCGGAGGTTGACCCGGTCGACGTAGTCGGTGGACAGGCCGGTCAACGCGGCGGTGCGGTCCACAATGGACTGACGGTCCGCGGCCGACAGCCGGCTGCCCTGGACGAGGGCCCACAGGTAGTCGCGGTTGGCGAACTCGGTGGCCTCGGCGATCACGTCGGCGAGCGCGCGGTCGCCGTGCAGGCCGTGGTAGTGGGCGATGGCCGCGTAGGTCGGCAGGAACAGCACGTACGGCAGCTCGTTGCCCTCGCTGAAGTCCAGGGCGTTGAAGTCGAGCGCGGTGGAGATGAGCATCAGTCCGTTGAAGTACATGCCGTACGTGGACTGCAGCCGCTCGGCGATGGCGGCGCCGCGCGTCGTGCCGTAGGACTCGCCGGCGATGAACTTGGGCGACATCCAGCGGTCGTTGCGGGACGTCCAGAGCCGGATGACCTCGCTGATGTACTCGATGTCGGCGGCGAAGCCGTGGAACTCCTCGGGCTTGCCGCCCTTCACGGCCCGCGAGTAGCCGGTGGACACCGGGTCGATGAACACCAGGTCGCTCTCGGCCAGCAGCGTCTCGGCATTGTCGACGAGCTCGTACGGCGGCGGCGTCATCGCGCCGACGTCGCCGCTGACGACGCGGCGCGGCCCGAGCAGCCCGAGGTGCAGCCACACGCTCGCGGAGCCGGGGCCGCCGTTGAACGCGAAGGTCACGGGACGGCTGGACGCGTCGGCGCCGTCGAGGGTGTAGGCGGTGAGGAACACCTCGGCCTTGGCCACGTTGCCGTCGAACGCGCCGTCGGTGTGCTTCTCCTGCCGCAGCACGATGCGCCCGGTGGTCGCGGTGTACTCCAGCGCCCGGCCGTCGACGGTGATCGAGTGCCGGCTCGTCACGAGGTCGTCGGTCGGCTCTTCGCTGGGCTTCTGCTCGTCGTTGCCTGCCATGGGTGGAACCCTAACCACCGTGGATCTACAAGATCTGGACAACGCGGTGGTTGGCTGTCGACGGTGCCCGCGGCTGGTGGCCTGGCGCGAGTCGGCCCCGCTGCAACACCGGGCGCGGCCGGAGGAGTACTGGTCACGGCCGGTGCCGGGCTTCGGACCGGCGGACGCCCGCATCGGGGTGATCGGCCTGGCCCCGGCGCTGCACGGCTCGAACCGAACGGGCCGCATGTTCACCGGGGACCGCAGCGGCGACTTCCTGTTCGAGGCGCTGCACGCGGTGGGCCTGGCGTCGCAGCCGCACGCGGTCTCACGGGACGACGGCTTGACGCTGTTCGGCACGAGGATCGCGTCGCCGGTGCGGTGTGCGCCGCCGGAGAACAAGCCGACACCGCAGGAACGGGACAACTGTCGACCGTGGCTGGCGCAGGAGCTCGAACTGCTGCGGCCGACGCTGCGGGCGGTGGTCGTGCTGGGCGCGTTCGGCTGGCAGGCGCTGCTGCCGGTGTTGAGCGCCGCCTGCTGGGAGGTGCCGAAGCCGCGGCCGGTGTTCGCGCACGGCGCCGAGATCGTGCTGCCGGCGACGGACGGCGGCGCGCCGCTCACCCTGCTGGGCTGCTTCCACGTCAGCCCGCACAACACCTTCACCGGTCGACTGACGCAGGAGATGGTGCGGGACGTGTTCCGCCGGGCGATCGTGGTCGCCGATGACCAAGAGTGACGGTAGGGTGCGCCGATCCTGCCCCGTTCGGTCGGTGAACCGATTCGGCCAACCGGGATGGACCCGTCAACTCCGGCATCGTGACCACACACCGTGATCATGCTCACGGGGGACGGCCGTCACATCGGGCCCGTTGTGGGCAGCGGCCCCTGGCGACGGGTGCGACCATTGCACGTATGGCGGCAGTGAAGTCGGAACCCGCGAGGATCCTGATCGTCGGCGGTGGCTACGTCGGCATGTACACCGCGTTGGGCCTGCAGAAGAAGCTGAGGTCCCGGGAGGCGTCGGTCACGGTTGTCGACCCGCAGCCGCACATGACCTACCAGCCGTTCCTGCCCGAGGCCGCCGCCGGCTCCATCGAGCCGCGCCACGTGGTCGTGCCGCTGCGCCGGGTGCTGCGCAAGTGCCACGTGCTCACCGGCCGGGTCACCAAGATCAGTGACGCCGACAAGGTCGCGACCGTCACGATGACCGACGGCCACGTCGAGGAGATCCCCTACGACGTGCTGGTCGTCGCTCTCGGCTCGGTCGCCCGCACGCTGCCGATCCCGGGCCTGGCCGACCGGGGCATCGCGTTCAAGACCATCGGCGAGGCCATCTACCTGCGCAACCACGTGCTGTCGCGGCTGGACCTGGCGTCCACCACCGACGACCCGGAGATCCGCAAGCGCTTGCTGACCTTCACGGTGATCGGTGGCGGCTATGCCGGCATCGAGGCGCTGGCCGAGCTGGAGGACATGGCCCGCTACGCGCTGCGCTACTACGAGAACCTGGACCCGGCCGACATGCGCTGGGTGCTGGTCGAGGCGACCGGCCGGATCATGCCGGAGGTGCGCGACAGCCTGGGCGTCTACACCGTCAAGCAGCTCGAGGCCCGCGGCATCGAGGTCTACCTCGACACCCGCGTGAAGACGATGGAGGACGGCCACGTCGTCCTCGACGACGGCACCGAGTACGACTGCGACACCATCATCTGGACCGCCGGCGTGAAGGCGAACCCGGTCCTGGCCGACACGGACCTGCCGCTTGACCAGCGCGGCCGGGTGATTTGCACGGCCACCATGCAGGTCCAGGGCCTCGACGGCGTCTGGGCGGCCGGCGACAACGCGGCCGTGCCCGACCTGTCCAAGACCGACGTCGACCCGGCGGCCACGTGCAGCCCGTCGGCGCAGCACGCCGTGCGCCAGGCCAACCAGCTGGCCAAGAACATCGTCGCGGTGCTGCGCGGCCGCAAGCCGAAGCCGTACGTGCACAAGTACGCCGGCTCGGTGGCCAGCCTCGGCCTGTACAAGGGTGTCGCGGACGTCTACGGCATGAAGGCCAAGGGCTTCATCGCGTGGGGCATGCACCGCGGCTACCACGTGTCCCGGATGCCCACGTTCAACCGCAAGGTGCGGGTGGCCTTCGACTGGCTGGGCTCGTGGCTGCTCAAGCGCGAGGTCGTGTCACTCGGTCAGATCAACGACCCGCGGGCCGAGTTCGACCGGGTCACGAAGAGCTGAGAACGTAGCTATCGGCGCGCGACACGCCGAGCTTGATCCGCCGAATGGGCTATGATCGGTGTCAGTCGTCTTGACATTGCGTTAGGCGGGTCCCGAAACTACCCGGGGCGGATCGCCTGAACGTGTGATGCGCCTTCGGGGAAAGAGGTGACCGCGATGTCGATGGAGGACCTGGCCGCGCAGCTGCGCAGCGGCGAGATCGAGGACCAGGCGCTCGCGGAGTTCGCTGCCGAGTACGCGCGTGCGGAGCGGATCTCCCGCAGCAAGAAGGACGACTGAGCATGATCGGCGCTGGGCGGGCCCAGTCGGACGGCCCGCCCCAGCCGATGCTCCCCGCCCGCCCGACACCCCTGTTGCTGCAGGGCCAGGACTACGTCTTCCGCGCGCCCAGCGGCTGTTACGACTTCCAGGAGCAGATCCACCGCCTCGAGATGGTCGAGGACACCGGCGAGCCGTCGCCGTGCGTGCTGGTGCTGGCCCGGTCGGCCGACATGGAGATGAACGAGCTGTCCATCGCGCTGGCCGAGCGCGGCATCCGGATGGCCCGCATCGACGTCGACCGCTGCCTCGACCTCGCGTTGACGATCTACACCGACACCCCGTTGATCGAGCTCAACCGCTGGCTGCTGCGGCCGCTGCTGGTCTGGCGCCGGCACTTCGAGCTGGCGGCCATGCCCGTCGACCCGCGGACGATCAGCGGCGCCTACGCACTCGACCAGTGGAACACCGTCGCCGGCTGGCTCACCGAGCGGACCGAATGGGCGCACGTGAACCCGGCCCGGGCCACCGGCCACCTCAACCGGCTCACCCAGCTCTCCGATGCCGCCGCGTTCGGCCTCAGGACGCCCAGGACGGCCGTGACGACCCAGCCCGGGCGGAGTAGGCCGGGTGGCGGGCAGTGCATCGTCAAGACGGCCGGGCGGCACCTCGTGGAGCCGCGCCCCGGCGTGCAGCACGGTCTGTTCCCCCGGCCGCTGGACACCTCCCGCGCCGGCGACGTCCCCGAGGCCGCGCCGGTGATCGTGCAGCAGTACCTCGCCGCCGACACCGAGCTGCGGGTTTTTGTCGTCGGCGACAAGCTCATCGGCTACCAGGTCGACAAGTACGACCCCGCGCAGTTGTGGGTCGACCCCGACAACGTCTCCGTGCGGCCGACCGACGTGCCGCCCGGGCTCGCCGACCGGTTGCTGGCGCTCGCCCGGCACTGGCGGCTCCAGGTCGCCGCCTTCGACCTGCTCGTGGTCGACGGCGAGCACGTGTTCCTCGAGGTGAACGTGAACTGCGACTGGCGGTGGTTCGAGCACCGCGCCGGCGACACCGACGTCTCCGATGCCGTGCACGGTTGGGTGGCCGTGCGTTTCGGCGAGCTCCTGGCCGCCGATCGGGGCCGCTGATCCATGTGGTCGTACCTCCACCGGATGCCCGAGCGATCCGCCGGGTGGGCGAACAGGGTCTCAATTGGCTGTAAGTACCTGACCTTGAGCAGTCGGACGGCTTAGGCTCCCCACGCCCCCGTAGCCCAATCAGGCAGAGGCAGGCCCCTTAAAAGGGTCAGAGTGTCGGTTCGAGTCCGATCGGGGGCACAGAGAGTGATCAAGAGAGCAGCCCCCTGATCAGGGTTAATCCGGTCAGGGGACTCTGGCCCCCGGGTTCGGTGGCGTGCGGGCCGTGTCTGGGCGGGCGCCGGCCGCTCATGTGGTGAGACTCGAGTCTCGGTACCGGTCGCCGGTGTCGTGTCGTGAGACAGGGGCTGAACAACTGTCGTTCATGGGCGTGAACGGACACTGGTTGCTGCCCGTCTGCGCGTGAGCGTCGCATTGGAGGGATGTAGTCGGGGGTGTCCGCTATTGTCCCTGCACGTCGATCGCTCGCCCTTGTGTGCACGGTTTCGAAATAGTTTCGAACCGGTGTCGCGATGGCGCTCGTCGACGACCTGTCAATTCTTCGTGTATAGAAAGCGGTTCGCACAATGGACTCCACCGTCAGCTCCGGCATCGGCCTTGTCGTCGCGCTCATCGGCATCGTCGGGCTCTGGCAGGTGTTCAGCAAGGCCGGCCGGCCCGGCTGGGGCGCGATCATCCCCATCTTCAACCTCTACCTGCTGGTCAAGGTCGCCGGCCGGCCCGGCTGGTGGGTGCTGCTGTACCTGGTCCCGGTGGTGAACATCGTGATCCACGCGATCGTCGCGATGGACGTGGCGCGCAACTTCGGCAAGAGCAGGGCGTTCGGCATCGTCGGCCTCTGGCTGTTCAGTGTCATCGGTTTCGCCATTCTCGGCTTCAGCGACGCGCGCTACGCGGGGGAGCGCGGCGTCGCAGATACGTCGAACGTGGCGGCCGCGTACTGACGTACCGCGAATACTGCCCTTCTATTCCGTTGGACGCGGCTCGGCGCATTGAACTGTGTCGGGCCGTGTTCGCGCGCTCACATTTATCGAATTCACCAGATTCGGCGGCTGCCGCGGGCCAGTGCGCGGGCCCGGCGGACCAGATCGTCGATCACCTCGGCGTCGGCCGAAGGTGGCGTGCCGGTGTGCGGGTCGCAGCAACTGGGCTTGGTCCGACGGGTGTTGTCGGTCGGCCAGGTGCCGGCGAGCTCGTACAGCGCGTCGTAGACGTTGCGGCCGGGGTCGGTCTGCTCGTGCGGGCCGACGAGCACGATCCACGCCCGCCCGGCGCCCTCGAAGGCGACGACCACGCGATCGTTGTCGCGCAGGTGGCGCACGCAGAGCCGGGGCAGCGGCGCGGGGCCGGTGACGCGGTATCCCAGGGCGGCGCAGCCGCGGTGGGCGAGGTCGTCAAGGAAGGACTCGTACGCCTTGCGTGCCGGCCCGCGCAGCAGCGCGGCCTGCGCCGAGGCGACGCGGGTCTCGACTACTTCGATCACTCAGGGATCGTCGTTCCGGAGCGCACGACCGTTCCCTCGCCCCGGACCACCTGGTCGAGGCTCTCGGCCAGGTCGTCGCGTTCGAGCAGCGCCTGGTCGCTCAGCCGGCGGTGCACCTCGTCGAGCAGCCCGCGGGTGCGGCCGATCCGGCGGATCTCCCGGACCAGGTGCATCACCTCGTGCACGCGGCGCGGCTCCAGCCGCATGGTCGGTTCCTGCTCGCTGACCAGCAGCACGCCCTCGCTGGCCCAGGCGCGGACCGTCTTCTCGGTGAGGTCGAGCAGGTCGGCCGCCACCACCGGGCGGATCGGCGTGGCGCTGGCCAGCAGGTTGTCCGCCACGTCGTACAGCTTGCTGCGCCCGGGGGCGCCGCTGGGCAGCGTGCCGGCGACCTCCTCGATCGCCTCGACGTTGGCCAGCAGCCGCTCGGTCTGCTCCTTCTCGGCGGCCACCGACATGACAACCTCCCTGGGTTCGACTACCGATTATGGGGCCAGTTTTCGATACTCGCAAGTGTGCTTCACGTGAAACGTCAAGCGGACGCGCCGCGTGTCCTGGACTTTCGCTCGGCCTGGTGACGGGCGTCACGGAGTTGGAACCGGTCTGATGTAGGTTCGTCTCCCTGCTCCCGTAGAGATGACGCGATGCCCAGTCCCGAGTTCGAGGCGCTGCTCACGGCGATCCGGGCCAGTCCACGGCCCGAGCCGGCCGCTGGTGCGGACGGCGTGCGTCAGGCACGCGAGTCGATGGACCTGGCGCTGGGCGCGATTCCCCTGGCCGACGGCGTGATGACGGGGGAGACCGACGCCGGCGGCTGCCCGGCGGTGTGGGTGCGGCCGCAGGGCGGCGCGATCGACCGCGTGCTGCTCTACCTGCACGGCGGCGGCTACCGGGCCGGCTCGGCGGCGGCGTTCGGCGGCTTCGCCTCGCAGTTCGCGGCGGTGATGGGCATGCCGGCGCTGTTGCCGGACTACCGGCTCGCGCCCGAGCACCCGTTCCCGGCGGCCGTCGAGGATGCCGTGCAGGCGTACAAGTGGCTGCTGGCCGAGGGATATTCGCCGGGGCGGGTGGTGCTGCTCGGCGACACCGCCGGCGGTGGCCTGGTGGTGGCCGCCATGCTCGCCGCCCGTGACCTCGGCTTACCGCAGCCGGCGGCGGCCGCGTGCCTGAGCCCGCTGTTCGACCTGACCGCCAGCGGCGAGTCGTACGAGAAGTTCGCCGAGGACGACCCCATCTACAGCCGGGCGCAGGCGCTCGCCTCGGCCGCCGACTACTTGGGCGACGCGAGCCCCCGCGAGCCGCTGGCCTCGCCCCTGTTCGCGGACCTCTCCGGGTTGGCGCCGCTGATGGTGCACGCCGCCGACCGCGAGGTGCTCGTGGACGACGCCCGTGCCCTGGTCGAGGGCGTGCTGGCCGCCGGTGGCCGGGCCAACCTGGAGATCTGGCCGGACCTGATGCACTTCTGGCACCTGTTCGTGCCGGACGTCCCGGAGTCCACCGCGGCCGTACTCGGCGTCGCGGAGTTCCTGCTGACCTACATCGGGGCCTAGGGATCGTCGCCCAGGCGGGCGTCTTCGAGGTCCAGCGTCCGCTGCAGCCGGCGGCGGGTGCTGTCGTCGATGGTCCCGTCCTCGAAAAGCCTTGCCAGCTCGGCCATCTCCACGGCGAGCAGCTCGCGGCGCAGCTTCCGATAGGCGGCCGCGGCAGACGAGCCCGGGGGCGCCTCGGGCGTGGCGTTGCCGTGGTCGATCCGGGCCAGCAACCCCTGCCGCAGCCGGTCGAGCACGTCGTGCGGCGCGGTTTCGAGGTCGTAGAGCTGCTCCAGGTGCGCGAGGCCGGCCTCGGCCAACCGCATGTTGGCGATGTCCTGTTCCTTGCGCGCTTCATCCGGTGTACGGGCGATGCCCGCCCGTTTGACCAGCGGCGCCAGCGTGAAACCCTGCGCCACCAACGTGATCACGATGACGGTGGTGGCCAGGGCGAGCACGAGGTCGCGCTGCGGCACGGGTTGGCCGTCGTCGGTGAGCAGCGGAATGGACAGCACCGCGGCGAGCGGCACCACGCCGCGTGCGCCGGCCCACGAGACCACAGTGGACGTACGCCAGTTGAGGCGGCGATCCCCGCGCCGCAGCCGCATGATCCAGCCGAGCGGGAACACCCACAGAAACCGGATCGCGATCAGCGCGGCGGTGATCACCAGCGCCTGCCATGGCCAGCCCGGATCCGAGCCGGCGAGCGCGCGGACCAGATACGGCAGCTGCAGCCCGATCAGCGCGAACACCGCGCTCTCCAGGATGAAGATCACCGTGCCGTAGACGGCGTCGACCTGCAGCCGGATGTGCGCGGTGGTGATCTTCGATGTCTGCGCGCCGAGCACGACGCTGCACACCACCACCGCCGTCACGCCGGAGCCGCCGACCGTCTCCGCGATCACGTAGGCCGAGTACGGGCTGACCAGCGCGATCACCGTCTCCAGCACCGGATCCACGGTCCGTCGCCGGATCAGCCAGATGCCGGCCGCCACCACCAGGCCGACGATCAGGCCGCCGCCGGCGAGCAGCAGGAACTCGCCGCCGATCGACTCGAACGACATCGCCCCGCCGGCGATCGCGGCCGACACCGCCAGCCGGAACAGCACGAGGCTCGTCGCGTCGTTGAACAGGCTTTCGGCCTGCACCAGCACCTGGATCCGGGGCGGCAGCGACAACCGTCTACCGAGCGCGCTGACCGCCACCGGGTCGGTGCTGGCCAACACCGCCCCCAGCACGAACGCCATGCTCGCCGGCAGCGGCGCGACCACGGCCGCCACGAGCCCGACCACGCCGGCCGACGCCAGCACCAGGCCGATCGCCAGCACCGTCACCGGCTTCCACACCGCGCGCAGGTCCCGCCAGGGCATTTCCTCGCCGGCCGCGTAGATCAGCGGCGGCAACACCACCAGGCTGACCATCTCCGGCGTCGCCCGGACCTCCGGCACCCCCGGCAGCAGGCCCACCACCACGCCGGCCACCACCAGCAGCGACGGCGCGGGAATGCTCAGTCGCCGGGCGAACGTGGCGACGACCGTCGCCAGCACGACCAGCAGTAGAACGGTCTCCACGCTTCGCATCGCTGGCACGCCTTTCGTCGGGGTCGCCGAACACCGCCGACCAGACTTCCCGGCACACCGTCCTCGACCCTACCCGGCGCGCCACCCGATCGGGTGGATCAACCGTTCAGATAGGCCAGCACCGCCAGCACCCGGCGGTTGTCGTCCTCGTGCTGGTGCAGGCCGAGCTTGGTGAAGATGTTGTTGGTGTGCTTGCCCACGGCCTTCTCCGTGACGAACATCCGGCCGGCGATCGCGGCGTTGGAGCGGCCCTCGGCCATCAGCCCGAGCACCTCCTTCTCCCGCGGCGTGAGCGTGCCCAGCGGGGCGTCGCGCTCTCGGCTGGTCAGCAGCTGGGCGACGACCTCGGGATCCATCGCGGTGCCGCCGTCGGCCACGCGCCGCACCGCGTCCACGAACTGCCTCACGTCCGAGATCCGGTCCTTGAGCAGGTAGCCGACGCCGCCGCTGCGGTCGGACAGCAACTCGCGGGCGTAGAGCTGCTCGACGTACTGGGACAGCACCAACACCGGCAGCCCCGGCATCGTGCGGCGAGCCTCGATGGCGGCGCGCAGCCCCTCGTCGGTGAAGGTGGGCGGCAGCCGTACGTCCACAACGGCCACGTCCGGCTTGTGCTCGGTGAGCGCCGCCCGCAGCTCCGGCCCGGACTCGACGGCGGCGACGACCTCGAAGCCGTGCGCCTGCAACAGCCGGATCAGGCCGTCCCGGAGCAGCAGCAGGTCTTCCGCGATGACAACACGCACGGTTTCGAGCTAACCACAGCTCACCGGCAGCCGAGTGCGGTTTGCAGACGTAGCAACAGCTCCTGGAGTTCGATGATGCGGCGGATGCCGGCCGTGTTGATGCCTTCGCGCTGCGACAGGTCCCGGATCTGGCGCAGCCGCTCGATGTCGCGCGCCGAGTAGCGCCGCTGGCCGTTGTCCGCGCGGTACGGCCGAACCAGGCCGTGCGCCTCGTACGTGCGCAGCGTCTGTGGGTGCAGCCCGACCAGCTCAGCGGCGGCCGAGATCGAGTACACCGGCGTGGTGTCAGGGCCCGCAGTCACGGCCGCATCGCAGCGAAGGCGGCCTTGAGTGCGTCCATGTCGCCGTCGTCGAGCGCCTTGCGCACGGCCGCGATCTGGTCCGGCGGATACGCGTCGGCGTTGTGCAGCAGCGATTCCGCCGTGTTGCGCAGCTCCGCCTCCTCGCGGCGCCGCCGGTCCTGCTCGGCATGCTCCTCGGCGTCCCGGATCATGCGATCGATCTCGTCCTCCGGCAGCGCCGAGCCGCCCGTGATCGTCATCGACTGCTCGGCGCCCGTGTCCAGGTCCTTGGCCGACACCTGCACGATGCCGTTGGCGTCGATGTCGAAGCGCACCTCGATGCGCGGCACCCCTCTCGGCGCCGGCGCGAGGCCCGTCAGCTCGAACATGCCCAGCCGCTTGTTGTCCGCCGTCATCGGGCGTTCGCCCTGGTAGACCTGCACCGGGATGGACGTGTAGTTGTCGCCCGCGGTCGTGACGACCTCGGTGCGGCTGGTCGGGATCGTCGTGTTGCGCTCGATCAGCCTGGTCATCACGCCGCCGAGCGTCTCGATTCCCAGCGACAGCGGCGTGACGTCCAGCAGCAGGACGTCCTTGACCTCGTCCTTCAACACGCCCGCCTGCAGCGCCGCGCCCGCCGCCACGACCTCGTCCGGGTTCACGCCCTTGTTCGGGTCCTTGCCGATCAACCCCCGGACCAGCTCGTTGACCGCCGGCATCCGGGTCGAGCCGCCCACCAGCACCACGTGGTCGATGTCCCCGACCTCGACGCCCGCATCCTTGATCACGTTGTGGAACGGGGCGCGGCAGCGGTCCAGCAGGTCCTTCGTGATCCGTTCGAACTCCGCCCGGCTGATCGTCTCGTCCAGGAACAGCGGGTTCTTGTCGCCGTCGACCGTGATGTAGGGCAGGTTGATCGTCGCGGTCGTGGACGCCGACAGCTCGATCTTCGCCTTCTCCGCCGCCTCGCGGACCCGCTGCATCGCCATCTTGTCCTTCGACAGATCGACGGCGAACCTCTGGAGCACCCAGTCCACGATGCGCTGGTCCCAGTCGTCGCCGCCCAGGTGGTTGTCGCCGCTCGTGGCCCTGACCTCCACCACCCCGTCGCCCAGTTCCAGCAGCGAGACGTCGAAGGTGCCGCCGCCCAGGTCGAACACCAGGATCGTCTGCTCTTTCCCGCCCCTGTCCAGCCCGTACGCCAGTGCCGCCGACGTCGGCTCGTTGACGATCCTCAGCACGTTCAGGCCCGCGATCCGCCCCGCCTCTGTGGTGGCTTGCCGCTGGGCATCCTCGAAGTACGCCGGCACCGTGATCACCGCGTCGGTGACCTCTTCCCCCAGATAGGCCTCCGCGTCCCGCTTCAGCTTCAGCAACACCCGCGCCGAGATCTCCTGCGCCGTATAGCCCTTGCCGTCGACCTCTTGCGTCCATGCCGTGCCGATGTGCCGCTTCACCGACCGCACCGTCCGCTCCACGTTGGTCACGGCCTGGTTCTTCGCCGGCTGCCCCACCAGCACCTCGCCGTTCTTGGCGAAGGCCACCACCGACGGCGTCGTGCGTGACCCCTCCGCGTTCGCGATCACCCTCGGCTCCCCACCCTCGAGCACCGCCACCACGGAGTTCGTCGTCCCCAGGTCGATCCCCACCGCACGCCCCATGGCCACCCTCCAGACTTGAGCACCCTGGAGTCAACTATGCAGGCACCGCTCCACTCAATGCACAAACCTTAGTCGCCTGGACTCAACTCTCATGGCTTAGAGCGTGATCACGGTGCCGTCCGGGACCACCTCGATGCCGGCGGCGGTGATCTCGGCCGACTCCGGCGAGGCCGGGTCCAGCAGCGGGTTGGTGTTGTTGAGGTGGGTGTAGATCCGGCGCATGACCGGGAACCGGCGGAGCTGCGCCAGGCTGCCACCCCCGCCGAAGACCGGTACGTGGCCCATTGAGGACTGGCCCTTGGAGTGCCCTGTGCTGACGCCCATCTCGTCCGGCGCCGAGAAGGTGCCGTCGAGCAGGAGGCAGTCGACGCCGTCCAACAGGGCCTCGAACCCCGCAGACCAGGAAGCCAGGCAAGGGGCATAGAGCAGGGTGCCGCCGGTCGAGGGGTCGTGGACGCGGTAGGCGACCACCCAAGGCCCCGGCAGCTCGGGGGCGTACTTGGGGCGCTTGGTGCCGACGGCGTGAGGGGTGGCGATCAGGCCGCCGGCCAGCGCGAAGGACTTCTCGGGCACGGCCTCCGACCACGACCAGCCGGCGTAGAGGTCGAGGACGTCCCGCAAACCGAGGTGGGAACGGAGGGCGGCCAACGCGTTGGCGGGGGCGTAGAGGTGCTGGCCGCCGCCCTCACGAAGGGAGAACACGCCCAAACAATGGTCGAGCTCGGCGGAAGTGAGCAGAACGCCGCGGACAGGGGTGTCGCGGCGGCCGGGGCCGGGGGTGAGGGCGGCGCAACCCACCACCTGCACCCGAATGTCGGGGGAGGCGTTGAGCAGCCACCAGTCGGAGCCGTTGCCGCTGACGGCGACGCAATCCTGGGCCCGGGACGGCAGCGAACCGTTGCGGGCCTTGGCGCAGAGGGAGCAGGCGCAGTTCCACTGGGGGAAGCCACCGCCGGCGGCGGTGCCGAGAACGACAACCTTCACACGGACCGCCGCATGGCGAAGGAAGGCCGCGAAGGCGTGATCTCCGTAGCAAGGATGGACTGGACGAGGCCGTGGTCGGGGGACAGGGTGCAGACGGGGTCGGTGGCGGCGGCGTCGCCGGTGAGTTGGAAGGCCTGGCAGCGACAACCGCCGAAGTCGATCTCCTTGCGGGGACACGACCGGCACGGCTCCTGCATCCAGGAGGTGCCGCGGAAGGCGTTGAAGGTCGGAGAGTCGTACCAGATCGCCGAAAGCGACGACCGCGCGACGTTCTGCACGGGAAGGTCGGTGATCACGCTGGCGGCGGGGCAGGGCAGGACATCGCCGTTGGGCGCGACGGTGAGCTGACGGGAACCCCAGCCGTACATGCACGGCTTGGGATTGGCCTCGTGGTAGTCGGCGACGACGTAGACGATCTCCATCCGCCCGGCGAGCCGCTGCTGCGCCTGCTGCACGATCGGCAAAGCGGCGGCGAGCTGTTCCCGGGTGGGGAGCAGGGCGGCGCGGTTGCGAAGCGCCCAGCCGTAGTACTGGGTGTTGGCGAGCTCCAGGCGGTCCGCGCCCATCTGCTCGGCCAGCTCGATGATTCCGCCGATGTGGTCGAGATTCGCCTTGTGCAGCACGGCATTGACGGTCAGCGGCAGCTCAGCGTTCTTGATCAGAGACGCCGCGAGAAGCTTGCGGTCGTAGCCCTTCACGCCGGCGATCAGGTTGGCGTTCGAGCGATCCGAGTCCTGCACGGACAGCTGCACGTGGTCGAGCCCGCGGTCGACCAGGTCGGCGAGCCGCGAAGCGGTCAGCCCGAGGCCGCTGGTGACGAGATTGGTGTAGCAGCCGAGACCGCTGGCGTGCGCCAACAGCTCGGGCAGGTCCGGACGGGCCAGCGGCTCGCCGCCGGACAGGTGCACCTGGAGCACGCCGAGCTCGCGAGCCTCGTCGAAAACCCGTTGCCACGCAACGGTGTCCAGCTCGTCGGCTCGTCGGACCAGCTCGACGGGGTTGGAGCAGTACGGGCAGTGCAGCGGGCATCGGTGCGTGAGCTCGGCCAGCAAGCCCAGCGGTGCTTCAGTCAACATCCACCACCCGTCGAGCCACGAGCCGGTCCACCAGCTCGATCACGTCGTCGGGCTGCACGCCATCGAACTCGTCGGCCAGCGCCAAGGCGATGTCGCCGACGCTCGACGAACCGTCGCACCGTGACACCACCGCGGCGGCGGTCTCGTTCAACAGCAGCACGCCCTCCGGAAACAGCACGACATCGCTGTTCCGGGTCTTGTCGTACGTGCACCGCACGCCCCGGCGCACCCGCGGCACGGAGTCCAGCGATGTCATGAGTGGTAATCCACGGCGTCCAGAATCGCCTGCAGCACATCGCATTTGAACGCCAGCGCGGCCACACACGCCTGCTGCTGCTCGCGACTGCGGGCGTGCTCCACAACGATGTCCAGAGTGGACTTGCCCTCGCCGGCGATCACGGTCAGCCGGGACACGAAGTAGGCGAACCCGTCCTCCCCGATCCACGGGTACTGCTCCCGCATGTCGGCCAGCCGCCGACGCATCAGCCCGGGCGAGAACATCTCGGTCAGCCCCGACGCGATCGCCTCCACCCACGGCTTGTTGCGAGCGAAGTTCACGTAAGCGTCCACGGCGAACCGCACGCCCGGCAGCACATGCCGCTCGTCCAGCACTTCCGCCCGGTCAAGGCCGACGGCCTCGGCCATGCGCAGCCAGTTCTCCGCGCCGCCCTCGCCGTCGCGACTGCCGTCGTGATAGACGATCCGCTCCATCCAGTACCGCCTGACCTGGGGCAACGGGCAGTTCGCCAGGATGGCGGCGTCCTTCTGCGGCAGGCTCCGCTGGTAGTACCACCGGTTGGCCGCCCACAGCTGTAGCTCCTCGCGGCTGAGGGCGCCCGCGTGCAGGCGCAGGTGGAACGGGTGGTCGTGCCAGTACCGCGGCGCAAGCGCCCGCAGCTCGGCGATGAAGTCCTCGGCCGCCAGCATGATCGACTCCTCGATGGACGTGGGTGAAAGGACCATTCCTCACGTTGAACGCGTGGAATGGTCCTTTCCGAACACGAGTGCTTGACAGGTCAGACCCGCGCGGCGTACGCGGTGACCTCCATCGGCGTGTCGTACTCGCTGAAGTCGGGCTTGACCCAGCTGCGACGGGCGGGCTTGCGGACGGACTTCTCGGCGCGCTTGACGGTCTTCGGTGCGGACATCGCTCACTCCTTGTACGAACTGGGCAAGGCCGCGGCGGATCTCCACAGTAAGCCCTTTCTACGGGTCGCGGCTAGACACCTTCCGACGCGTCCACATGGATCTTTCGTAGGATCACCGGCTCAGTTGTGCGCCGCCGGCAGCCCGCGCAGCGAGTCCAGCACGGCGGGATCCTGCAGCTGCAGCCACTGGATCACCTGGCTGTAGGTGGCGCACACCGTCTCCGGCTTGTCGCACGTCTCGCCCATGAACTGCTCGACCGCGCCGGAGAAGGCGCCGCCGGCCCAGTCGTTGAAGTGGTTCGCGATCACCATCGGCGCCCGGTTGCCGTTGAACACGCTCTGGTACACCGAGCGGTACGTGTCCAGCACGATCGGGGTGAACTCCGGCGCCCGCGCGTCGTCGCCCTCCTTGGCGCCGTCGAGCAGGTACCAGAAGTTGAAGTCCATCATCACGACGTTCTTGTCCAGCGCCGGCACGCGCACCTCCGGCAGCGGGAACTCCCACAGCCCGCGGTCCACCGTCGGCCAGGTGACGCCGAACGAGACGTGGCTGGTGTCATAGACGAAACCGTGCGACTTCATCGACGGGAACAGTTGGTCCCAGTTGCCCTCCAGGCACGGTGTGCGGCCGCCCTTGATCATGTCGGGCGTGATCTTCAGGCCCTTGCCGTCGATCTCCCTGAGGTAGGAGAAGAACTGGTCCAGCTCCGAGTTCCAGCCCGCGGTCGACCAGGAGCCGACGCTGGGCTCGACGCCCTGGCAGAAGTGGCCGTTGTAGTGCGTGCCGAACTCCATGCCGTCGGCCAGCGCCCGGTTCAGGTACTCGACGCGGGACGTGATGTCCGCGTCCGAGCCGCCGAAGCCGATCTCGCTCGTCCCGGTCGGGTGCCCCGGGCCGGTGTACTCCTTGCTCTCGCGGTCCGGGATCAGGTACAGCCCGGACAGCATCGCGGTCACCTTCGCGCCGGTCCGCTCGGCGATCGGCAGCACCCGCGACCAGTGCGCGCCGGACGCGCCGCCGTCGAAGGAGAACAGGATGAACTGCGGCGGCTTCTCGCCGGGCCTGAGCTTGTGCATCCACGCCGGCTGGGCGCCGCTCGGCGCGGGCAGGGTCGGGGTGGGGCCGGCCGGCGTGGCCTGGCCGGCGGGCGTGAGCGGCCCGGGATTCGTGGTGGTCGTGGAGGGTCCTGATTGCGACGCCGTCTGCTGTCCCGATCCCTGTCCCATCACGATCACGACGACCACGGCGAGCACCAGCGCCACCGCGGTCGTCAGCCAACCCCACCTCTGCCTGAGCCCCATGCCGGGTGAGACGACGCAGACCCCGGGTCGGTTGTCGTCAGGGCACGGGGCGCGCGATCACGACCCGGTTCTGGTCGTAGCCCAGCGCGCCGCCGACCCAGTTGCCGCCGCAGGTCACCAGCACCAGCCGGTGCGGCCCGGTCTGGCCGAACAGCTCGTCCGCGTGCTGCGGCAGATTGTCCTTGTCCACGGTCAGGATCTGGTCGACGACGAAGGTCAGCTGCTTGCCGCCGCCGTCGACGACGGTGACCTTCTGCCCGGCCTGCGCGCCCCACAGCTCGGCGAACGGCCCGGCGACGCCTTCCCAGTTGATGTGCCCGGCGATCAGGGTCGCGCCGGTCTGCGCGTCCAGCGCGGCGCCCCACAGGGCGGCCTTGCTCACGCCGTTCGGGATCTGGAGCGTTCCGTCGCCGGCGACGGCGCTGCGTACCAGCGAGGAGCGCCCGCCCTTGGGCAGCAGCACTGTGTTCGGCCCCGGCGGTTGCGGGGTCGATGACGTGGCCGGCGGCGGCGCCGGGGACGACGTCGTGGTACCGGGAGGAGAGGTCACAGGGGCCGGGCCGGCCTGCGGGTCGACGGTCTGCGTGTGGCCGACCGGCAACGGCGAGCCCGGGATGTGCTGTGGCTGGCCGAGCAGCGTCGCGCCGGCGGCCACCACGATCATCGTCAACCCGACCGCGCCGCTGACGGCCGTGCCCGCGGCGGCGGCCGGGTTGCGGTACCGGGACCGGCCCGCGACCGGGAACCCGCCGGCCGTGACCGGCCAGCGGGCGCCCGATGCCCGGTGCTTAGCCACGCGAGGCGAGCCTCCGGCGGCGCAGCAGCAGGCCGAGGCCGCCGAGGGCGATCACGAGCAGGCCGCCGACCCCGGCGAGCGCGCCCGGGTTCAGCTCGGTGACGGTGGCCGCGTCCGCGACCATCGGCGAGCCACCGGCCGGGATCTTCACCGGCACGGTCGGCGTGTTCGGCGTGTTGGCCAGCTGCAGTGCCAGCGTCTTGCCGGGTTCGATGGAACCGCAGACGCTGGGCGGCGACGAGGAGTTGAAGTTCTCGTCGTAGCCGCTCGGCGCGGCCACCTCGACCAGACAGATGTCCTGAGGCGTCTGGAGGTTGTCGATGGTGGCGGTGCCGTCGGCCCCGGTTGTGACGACCAGCGGCTTGCCGTCGGTGCCGTTGAGCGGCGTGCCGTCCTGCTTCACGGCCGCGGCGGTCTTGTCCTTGGCGGTGATCCGCAGCTGCACGCCCGCGAGGCCGGCGTTGGTCTTGCTGTCCACCTTGGTCACCTTGACGCTGCCGGGTGCGGTGACAGCCGTGGTGCTCGCGGTCCCGGTCAGCGCCTTCTCGCCACCGGTGGACACGATCCACTGGATGTTGCCGCCCGCGTTCACCGGCGCCTGCACGACCGGCTGGTCGGCCGGGGCGCTCAGGTCGACCTTGACCGTCGGCTTGGGACCGGTCGGCGTGACGTTGACGACCAGCGGGCTGCCGTCGGCCGGCGTGGTCACGGCGTCCTTGTCGACCTTGCCGTCGGTGACGGTCAGCTTCACCGGCACGCCGGTGACCGTCTTGTCCGTGCCCGCGTGTGTGACCTTGATGGTCCACTTGTCGGCGGTGCCGATGACCTGGGCCGCGGTCGGCGCGACGACGGCGACGTCCCAGGGGCCCTGGTTCGCCGTGGCGTCGGCTTCCTCGGCCGCCACGGCTTTGGCCGCGTCGGGGAACTGCGCCTGGAGCTTGGCCAGGTGGCCTGCGATGTCGTAGCCGATGTGGTTGAAGTCGTTGGCCGGGTCGAGCCTCGGGTCGCCCGCGGGCACCCCCGACGTGTAGCTGTGCAGCAGGTGCGCGAGCGCCGCCGCCTCGTCCGGGTTCTTCGTGCCCCCGTAGCGCAGCAGCAGGTACGAGATCTTCGCGGCGACCTCGGGCTTCAGGTCGTTGCCCCACTTGTCCTTGAGCGGCTCGCCCGGCTTGTACTGGGTGTCGCTGTCGGGCGCGTTGAGCGCGAAGCGGACGCAGTAGACGTCCTTGCCGCCCACGACGTAGGACCCCAGCCAGTCGGACGGGTCCTTGTTGTCCCTGTACTGCTGGGCCGGTGTCACGCCGTGGCCGATGCCGGGGTTGCCCGTGTTGGCGGCGGCGGTGACCGGCACGGCCAGCATCGCCGCCCCGGCCAACATCGTGATCCCGGTCACCCCAGCGACCAGTTTGCTCAGTCCCATAACGGTCCTGCGCTCCCTCATGGGCGCCGTGCCGCTTCCCCGCGGCGCGGTGCCCTTCGTTAGGTCGGACGTCTTCAACGGCGGCGGTCCGGGCTCGTTCCCCCGACGGAACGAGAAAGCCGTGGTAGGCCGCCCTGCGAGCCTGGCGGGCGCGCGGGCGGCGGGCAAGCCGCCAGCGGGAGGATGTCCGAGGACACCGAGAGTGTCAATACGGTGTGAAGAAGTTGATCGCTAGCCCGAACGGATCAGTGCGCGTTCATCCACATTGGTAAAGTGAGCTTTGCCCCAATGGGAACTGATCGACCACGGTTACCGTTGTACGGGCTGTAGGCGCCACACGTTCCAGGAGGACCAGGTGCGCACATCGAGCAACCCGGCGTTCCGCGCGCTGTCCGGCAAGGGCCAGGGCGGCTACGCGGGCTTCGGGTACCAGGGGCAGGCGCAGCAGACCGGGTACGGCTACCCGGCCGCGCCGCCCACCGCCGCCGACCGGCCGATGACGATCGACGACGTGGTCACCAAGACCGCGGCCGCGCTGGGCACCACCGTCGTGGTGGGCGGGCTGACCGCCTACGTCGGGCTGGCGCCCGGCTTCGCGCTGCTCGCGGCGATCGTCGGGTTCGCGCTGGCGATGGTCATCACCTTCAAGCAGTCGACCAACCCGGCGCTGGTGCTGGCGTACGCCGCCGCCGAGGGTGTGTTCCTCGGCACCATCACCAGGCTCATCGACTTCCTCGTGCCGGGCGTGGCCGTGCAGGCCGTCGTCGGCACCGTCGTGGTGTTCGCCACCATGCTGGTCCTGTACCGGACCGGCGCGGTCAAGGTGACGCCGCGACTGACCAAGTGGATCATCGGCGCCACCATGGGCGCGGCCGCCCTGCTGGTGCTCAACCTGCTGCTGTCGTTCTTCCATCTCGACCTCGGCGTCCGCGGCAACACCCCGCTGGCGATCGTCGTGAGCCTGCTGTTCATCGGCATCGCCGCGTTCAACCTGCTGCTGGACTTCGACCAGGCCGACCGGGCCATCCGCGCCGGCGCGCCGGCCAGGTTCGCCTGGTACATCGCGTTCGGTCTGATGGTCACGCTGGTCTGGCTGTACATCGAGATCCTGAACCTGCTGGCCCAGTTGCAGCGCAACTAGTCAACCAAGGCGGACACCGTCTTGCCAGAAGCGCCGGCATCCGTGAGGATGTCGGCGCTTTCCCCTGTAACGGGTGGCTTTCTCATCCAGGTGAACCCGAACCGACCGGGGCGCGTAGTGCGGACCGGTGGAGTGGGCTCATCGAGGAGGCACCCGTGACCGACAGGCCGATGCGCTGGAAGACGATCAGACCGACGTTCGTGCTGCCCCAGCTGAAGAAACTGACCGTGCGCAGCCGGCTGGCGCTGGGCGTGCCGGCGCTGGCGGTGTTCGCCGCGGCGGTGGCCGTGGTGGCATCCGTTGCCGTGCAAGGGGATCCGCAGCTGGCGGCGAACCAGGCCGACATCGTCAACCCGGACTGCACGCTCGAGGTGCCGGCCAATCCGTTGTCCGCCAAGGGACTGGCCACGCCGTACCTGCTGAGCGCGGCCAAGGGCCACTGCCACGAGACCAACGCCGACCAGTCGGCGTTCGTGCAGGCGACGATCCTGGACCCGGCGACCGGCAAGCTGTCCGTGTACGACCCGCTGGTGATCGACAAGGGCAGCCGGCCGGCGATCGCCCCGACGCCGCCCGCGCTGCCCCGCGGCGCCGTCGTCGGCATCTGGTTCGGCTTCAACGGCAGCAACCTGACGCTGCGGGGCGACACCGGCACGTGCGTCAACGGCGACCACAACTCCGTGTTCGGGCAGTACGCCTACTGCAACGCCCAGCCGTTCTTCGCCGCCGCGAACAACGCGATCGCCGCCAGGAAGCTGGTCGTCCCGCCGCTGGGCACCGGCAAGGACGGCAGGCCGTGCATGACCACCCGTGACTTCGGCCTGGTCGACCAGGACCAGAGCGACAACGTGACGACGACCTACCTCCAGGCCCGGGACGGTCGGGTCGCCCAGGACACCCCGGCGGCCGAGGCGAAGCTGGGCTTCACCAAGCTGCGCGGCAAGACCAGGGCCAAGCTGACCAACGGCAGCGACAACGTGCTGCTGGACGCCTTCGTCGACCCCGCGCTGGGCTGCACGCCGTTCACCGCGCCGGACCTGGCCAGCGGCCGGCCGGTCACCTCGCTCGCCCTCGACGAACTGCAGGCCGCGACCCGGCAGGCGGCGCCGATCGCCCTCGTGCCCAGCAGCGACCCGATGACCATGGACGGCACGAGGACCAGCGTCACCAAGACCAACCTGTACCGGGTCGGCGTCGACATGCCGCAGATCAACACCCGGACGGAGACGCCGCAGGCCTACTGCCGATCGCTGGTGACCACCGGCGTCCAGCGCACGAAGCTGGACGCGCGCTTCACCAAGGCCGGCCCGTCACCGGATCCGGCCGCCGCCAGCAACCTGTTCACGTTCCTGGCCCAGCGGTTGCAGGGGACGTTCGACAACCTCGGCTGCGGCAAGCTGCTGCACATGCGCAACCCGGTGCACGTGGTGACGAACAAGGCCGGCGTCGTGGTCGACGCCGGCCTGTGATCGTCACCGCTGGGGGACCGGTGTCAGCTCAGGCGCTCCAGGATCATCGCCATGCCCTGGCCGCCGCCGACGCACATCGTCTCAAGGCCGAACTGCTTGTCGTGGAACTGCAGCGAGTTGATCAGCGTGGTGGCGATGCGGGCGCCGGTCATGCCGAACGGGTGGCCGACGGCGATCGCGCCGCCGTTGACGTTCAGCTTCTCCAGCGGGATGCCCAGGTCCTTGTAGGACGGGATGACCTGCGCGGCGAACGCCTCGTTGATCTCGACCAGGTCGACGTCCGAAATGGACATGCCGGCCTTGGCCAACGCCCTGCGGGAGGCCTCCACCGGGCCGAGGCCCATGATCTCCGGCGACAGGCCGGAGACGCCGGTGGCGACGATGCGGGCCAGCGGCGTGAGGCCGAGCTCCTTGGCCTTGGTGTCGCTCATGACCACCAGCGCCGCCGCGCCGTCGTTGAGCGGGCAGCAGTTGCCGGCGGTGACCCGGCCGTCGGGGCGGAACACCGGCTTGAGCGTGGCGGTCTTCTCCAGCGTCACGCCCGGCCGCGGGCCGTCGTCGGCGGAGACCACGGAGCCGTCCGGCAGCGTCACCGGGGTGATCTCCCGCTGCCAGAAGCCGTCCGCGATGGCCTTCTCGGCCAGGTTCTGGGAGCGGACGCCGAACTCGTCCATCTCCTCGCGGCTGACGTCCTTGGCCAGCGCCAGGTTCTCGGCGGTCTGGCCCATCGCGATGTAGATGTCCGGGACGTTGCCGTCCTGGCGCGGGTCGTGCCACTCGCCGCCGCTGTTCTCGGCGGTGGCGACGGTGCGCGCCTCGGCGTCGGCGAACAGCGGGTTCTTGGTGTCGGGCAGGCCGTCCGAGCTGCCCTTGGCGAACCGGGAGACGGTCTCCACGCCGGCGGAGATGAACACGTCGCCCTCGCCCGCCTTGATGGCGTGGAAGGCCATCCGGGTCGACTGCAGGCTGGAGGCGCAGTAGCGGGTCACCGTGCAGCCGGGCAGGTGGTCGAAGCCCATCAGCACGGACACCACGCGGCCGATGTTGTAGCCCTGCTCGCCGCCGGGCAGGCCGCAGCCCATGATCAGGTCGTCGATCTGGGTCGGGTCCAGCGCCGGCACCTTGTCCAGCGCGGCCCGCACCACCTGCACGGCCAGGTCGTCGGGGCGGATGGACACGAGCGATCCCTTGCCGGCCCGACCGATCGGCGAGCGGGCTGCGGAGACGATCACGGCCTCGGGCATCGCGAAACTCCTTCGGTTCGCTACTGATTGGTAACCTGCGGAGTCTAGCGACCGGACCCACCCCGTGACTGTGGTCCAGCTCTCCTCGAACCGCCGGCAGCGGCTACTGGGGGGCTATTGGGCCAGTTGGCGCACCGGGCGGCCGAAGCGGAGGTTGAGGCGGGCGATGAACTTCGCTGTGGGCCGCCGGGTGACCGAGAGCGGGGAGCGGAACGGCAACCGGGGCAGCGGCCCGCCCGTCCACACGCCGGCCACGGTGCACAGCGCCGGCAGCAGCACCGAGCACGCGGCCTCGTAGCCGACGGCGCTGGGATGGAACTGGTCGGAGCTGAAGAACTCCCGAGGCCGGGCCAGGAACTCGGGGGCGAGCAGGTCGGCCAGCGGCACGGGGATGGCCCCGAGCTGGAGCACGGCCTTGCGCTGCGCCCGGGCCAGCAGCAGGCTCCACACCCGCGCGATGGACTTCAACGGCTGTGCGATGGGGCGGATCACGCCGAGGTCGGGACAGGTCCCGACGACCACGCCGCAGCCGGCGTCCTGGAGCGTGCGAATCACCCGTTCGAGGCCCTCGACGGCGTCGGGAACGGTGGTCAGCGTGGTGACGTCGTTGGCGCCGATGATGATCACGGCAACATGAGGGGGAGTCACCAACGCCTGTTCCACCTGCGCGGGCAGGTCCCGGGTGGCGGCGCCGACGACGGCGTAGGTGTCGAGGCGCACCGGCCGCTCGGCCTCCTCGGCCAGCCCACGGGCCAGCACCACGGCGGGCAGCTGGTCGGGTGTGTCCACGCCCAGGCCGGCGGCCATGGAGTCGCCGAACATGGCGAACCGCAGCGGGTCGCCCTCCTCGACGGGCGGCAGCGGACCGGAACCGTCGGGCAGGTAGAGGCCGTCGGCCAGGTGCGGGGGCGCGACCGGCGGGCCGATGATCCGCTCCGCGCGCCGCGCCTGCCCCGTGAGCAGGCCGTATGCCGCGCCGTAGACGCCGCCGAGCGTGCCGGCGGCCAGCGCGACGAACCGAAGTCCCCGCATCACACCCATGGTCAACCTCCCCCGATCCATTGTCCCACCGGTTAGATCGTCGGCTGGTTCATTGGGATTAACACCACGCAGCCACGATGGTTCCCCGGAACGAGTTAGGCTGCGGCCAGTTCACAAGACGGAATCGAGAGGGCCTCCGGTGGAGTACGTCGATCACGTAGTCGACCTCGTCGGCAACACCCCGCTGGTGCGGTTGAACGCGCTCGTCGATGGCCTGGCGCCGCTGGTGCTGGCCAAGGTCGAGTACTTCAACCCCGGCGGCAGCGTCAAGGACCGCATCGCGCTGCGCATGGTGGAGGCGGCCGAGAAGTCGGGCGAGCTGAAGCCGGGCGGCACGATCGTGGAGCCGACCTCGGGCAACACGGGCGTCGGGCTGGCCCTTGTCGCCCAGCGCAAGGGCTACAAGTGCGTCTTCGTCTGCCCGGACAAGGTCAGCGAGGACAAGCGCAACGTGCTCAAGGCCTACGGCGCCGAGGTCGTGGTGTGCCCGACCGCGGTCGCCCCCGAGCACCCGGACTCCTATTACAACGTCTCCGACCGGCTGGTCCGCGAGATCCCGGGCGCCTGGAAGCCGAACCAGTACGCCAACCCGCAGAACCCGGAGAGCCACTACCACTCCACGGGTCCCGAGCTGTGGCGGCAGACCGAGGGCAAGATCACCCACTTCGTCGCGGGCGTGGGCACCGGCGGCACCATCTCCGGCACCGGCAAGTACCTCAAGGAGGTCTCCGGCGGCCGGGTCAAGATCATCGGCGCCGACCCGGAGGGCTCGGTCTACTCCGGCGGCACCGGCCGGCCGTACCTGGTCGAGGGCGTCGGCGAGGACTTCTGGCCGACCACCTACGACCGCGACATCTGCGACGAGATCATCCCGATCTCCGACGCCGACTCGTTCGACGTGACCCGGCGGCTGGCCCGCGAGGAGGGCCTGCTGGTCGGTGGCTCCTGCGGCATGGCGGCCGCCGCCGCGATCGAACTGGCCCGCCGCTGCGGCCCGGACGACGTGATCGTGGTGCTGCTGCCCGACGGCGGCCGCGGCTACCTGTCCAAGGTCTTCAACGACACCTGGATGTCCTCCTACGGCTTCCTGTCGCCGGACCACTCCGGCGCGACCGCGGGCGACGTGCTGCGCCGCAAGGACGGCACCATGCCCGAGCTCGTGCACGTGCATCCGAACGAGACCGTGGCGGAGGCCGTCGCCATCCTGCGCGAGTTCGAGGTGTCCCAGATGCCGGTCGTCAACGCCGAGCCGCCGGTGATGGCCGCCGAGGTGGCCGGGGCGGTCAACGAGCGGGACCTGCTCGACGCGCTGTTCACCGGGAAGGCGCAGCTCGCCGACCGCGTCGAGCAGCACATGTCGCCGCCGCTGCCGACCATCGGCGCTGGTGAGCCGGTCGGCGTCGCGATGGAGGCGCTGTCCGCCGCGGACGGCGCGATGGTCCTCGTCGACGGCAAGCCGGCGGGCGTGGTCACCCGGCACGACATCCTCGGATTTCTCGCTGGTCGATGAGTCTCGCCAGGTGTGCGGCGGCGCTGCGGCGTATGGGCTAGCGTTACCCGCGACGTGACGTCAAGGGCCCAAGGGGGTTGGAAACCCGATGAGTGATCCACAGCCGCCGGAGACCGGTGACTCCGCGGTGAACCCGGAGGCCACGCAGGTGGTCGGGGCGGGATCCCAGCCCCCTGCCGGCAGCCCGGCGGACGCCAACGCCACCCAGGTGGTGCGTCCCGGCGACCTGTCGTCACCGAGCGCGACAACGCCACCGCCGCCGCCCGCCGACTCCACCCAGGTGGTGCCGCCCGGCCAGCAGCCGCCGGCCGGGCCGGTCTACAGCCCGCCCGGCTACGCCAACCCGCCCAGCGGCCCGATGCCGGTGCAGCCGGCCACGCCGTCGTTCGGGCAGCAGCCGACGCCGAGCCCGTTCGGCCAGCAGCCGCAGCCCTTCGGCGCCCCCGGCAGCGGTGGCTTCCCGCAGCAGCCGGGCCAGCCGCCGATGCCGGGCCAGCCCGGGGCCCCGGGGCAGTTCGGCCAGCAGCCGTTCGGCGCGCCGCAGCAGCCGGCGTGGGCGACCCAGCAGGCCCCGGGCGGCTTCGGCGCCCAGCCGATGGGCGGCGGCGCCGCGGGCGGCAGCGCGAACACGCTGCCGATCGCGATGTGGGTGACGATCGGCCTGATGGCCATCGGCCTGATCTCCGGCATCATCTCGCTGATCGGTTTGCTGAGCCTGCGGTACAGCGCCGGCATCCTGTTCATCGGCCCGATCATCGGACTGGTGATCGCGCTGGGCGCGGGCGCGTGTGCGTGGTTCGCCGGCCAGGGCGCCAACTGGGGCCGGATCGTGCTCAGCGTGTTCTTCGGGCTGGGCGTCATCAGCGCTCTGCTGCAGGTCGGGCGCAGCCCGGTGGTCTCGCTGATCGAGATCGTGCTGTTCATCGGCCTGCTCGTGCTGTGGTGGATGCCGTCGACCAGCGCCAACATGGCCGCCAAGCGTGGCGCGGCCCCGCAGGCCGCCGGCGGTTACGGCCAGTACGGGCAGCCGTTCGGCCAGCCGCCCTTCGGTCAGCAGCCCCAGCAGCAGTTCGGTCAGCCGCAGCAGCAGTTCGGCCAGCCCCAGTTCGGCCAGCCGCAGCCGGGCCAGCCCTACGGTCAGCCGCAGCAGCCGCCGACCGGTGGTTTCGGCCAGCCCCCGCAGCAGCAGTTCGGCCAGCCCTCGCCCTACGGCCAGCCGCCGCAGCAGCCCGGCTTCGGGCAGCCGCCGCAGCCGGGCCAGCAGCCCGGCCCGTACGGCCCCTGAGGTCACCCGTTCCGGACGCCGCCGGGAGGTTCCACTGTGAACCTCCCGGCGGCGTTCTGTTGTGAGAGGACTCGGCAATCCGATACTCACTCGGGTTCGCGCCGGACGGGTGCTGGCGATCGTCTTGATCGTGCTGGCCTCGGCCCCCGTGACCGGCGGCTACCTACGTGCGAAGGGGCCCGGTGGCGGTCGTCACCGGCCTCTCGGGCCGGCCGGTTTCGCAACGTAGGCTCTGTACATGACGGACAGCACCGCCCGACACGGTTTCGAGACCAGGGCGATTCACGCCGGGCAGGAGCCTGACCCGCACACCGGCTCGGTCATCGTGCCCATCTACCAGACCTCCACGTTCGCCCAGGACGGCGTCGGCGGGCTGCGGGCCGGCGGCTACGAGTACTCGCGTACCGCCAACCCCACCCGCAGCGCGCTCGAGGAGTGCCTCGCGTCACTGGAGGGCGGCCGGCACGGGCTGGCCTTCGCGTCCGGCATGGCCGCGTCCGACATCACGCTGCGCGCGCTGGTCCGCCCCGGCGACCACGTGATCATCCCGGACGACGCGTACGGCGGCACCTTCCGCCTCGTGGACAAGGTGCTCAGCCAGTGGGGCGTCGAGCACACGCCGGTGCATCTGTCCGATGTGGACGCCGTCCGGGCCGCGGTTCGCCCGGAGACCAAGGCGATCTGGGTGGAGACGCCCACCAACCCGCTGCTGGGCATCGCCGACATCGCCGCGCTGGCCGGCATCGCGCACGACGCCGAGGCTCGGCTGGTGGTGGACAACACCTTCGCCACCCCGTACCTGCAGTCGCCGCTGGGCCTCGGCGCCGACATCGTGCTGCACTCCACCACGAAGTACCTCGGCGGGCACTCCGATGTGGTCGGTGGCGCGCTGGTCACCTCCGACGACGAGCTGCACGAGAAGTTCGCCTTCCTGCGCAACGCCGCCGGCTCGGTGCCCGGCCCGTTCGACTCGTGGCTGACGCTGCGCGGCCTCAAGACGCTGGCGGTGCGCATGGACCGGCACAGCGACAACGCCGAGCGCGTGGTGGAGGCGCTGGTCAACCACCCGAAGGTGACCAGGGTGTACTACCCGGGCCTGGTCGAGCACGCCGGTCACGAGGTCGCCGCCAAGCAGATGCGCCGGTTCGGCGGCATGGTGTCGTTCACCGTCGCCGGCGGCGAGCAGGCCGCGCTGGACGTGTGCGCCCGCACCAAGCTGTTCACGCTGGCCGAGTCGCTCGGCGGCATCGAGTCGCTGATCGAGCACCCCGGCAAGATGACCCACGCCAGCACCGCGGGCTCGGCCCTGCAGGTGCCGGACGACCTCGTCCGCCTGTCGGTCGGCATCGAGTCCGCCGACGACCTGGTCGAGGACCTGCTGGCCGCCCTGGCCTAGACGTTCGGAAGGGGGCATTCCTGGCGCCCAACGCCAGGAATGCCCCCTTCCGAACAGAGCTTGCCGTCAGGGACGGAGGCCGGTCGCGGCGTCTTTGGCGCCGGGGAAGTCCTGCTTGTCGACGCAGCTGCCGACGAGTTCCACCACGTTGCCGTTGACCACGTAGTGCCCGGCGTCGGCGCAGCCGGCCTGCGACACGGTGAACACGGCTGCCCCAGCCAGTGCCGCGGCGGACGCCACCGCCCCGATCAGCGGCAGCACCCCGGCGATGCGGGCCACGCGTGCCATGCCACCTCCACGATGTCCACGTCCCGGCGTAGTTGTCCTCTACGTGCCGATGACCGCGCGTGGTTCAGTGGTCACCGTCGCCGGGTGAGAATGCGTCAAGCGTACCCGTAACGGGCCGCCGGTGTGGCAGCCGACAGCACACTGGCAGGATCGGGTGCCATGGAGCTGGTCAGCGTCGAGCGGGTGCACGCGGCCCGGAAGCTGCTCTCGACCGTGGTGCGGCAGACGCCGATGGAGCATTCCCGGGTGCTCGGCGACATCCACGGCGGCGAGGTGTACCTCAAGCTGGAGAACCTCCAGCGCACTGGATCGTTCAAGATTCGTGGCGCCTACGTGCGCATGCACGGCCTCGATGCCGAGGAACGCTCGCGCGGCGTGGTCGCGGCCAGCGCCGGCAACCACGCCCAGGGCGTCGCCCTCGGCGCCTCGCTGCTCGGCATTCCCGCGACGGTGTTCATGCCGCGCCGGGCCCCGCTGCCGAAGCTGGCGGCGACCCGCGGCTACGGCGCCGACGTGAAGCTGACCGGCGAGTCCTTCGACGAGACGCTGGCCGCCTCGATCGTCTTCGCGCAGCGCACCGGGGCGGTGTTCATCCACCCGTTCGACCACCCTGACGTGATCGCCGGCCAGGGCACGATCGGCCTGGAGATCCTGGACCAGCTGCCCAACGTCGGCACGGTACTGCTGGCCGCGGGCGGCGGCGGGCTGGTCGGCGGCGTCGCCGCGGCGATCAAGGCCACCCGGCCGGACGTGAAGGTCGTCGCCGTGCAGGCGGAGAACGCCGCCGCGCTGCCGGAGTCACTGAGCACCGGCTCGCCGGTGAAGCTTCCGGGCGTGCGCACGATGGCCGACGGCATCGCCGTCGCCAAGCCCGGCGCGCTGACCTACCGGCACGTCCGCGACCTGGTCGACGACGTCGTCACCGTCACCGAGGACTCGCTGGCCCGGGCGGTGCTGCTGTGCATGGAACGGGCCAAGCAGGTCGTCGAGCCGGCCGGCGCGGCCACCGTCGCCGCGCTCATGCAGCATCCCGGCCGGTTCGAGGGGCCGGTCGTCGCCGTCCTGTCCGGCGGCAACGTGGATCCGCTGCTGCTACTGCAAATCATCCAGCACGGCATGCGCGCCGCCGGCCGCTACCTCGCGCTGCGCCTGCGCATCGACGACAAGCCCGGCAGCCTGGCCGGCCTGCTCACCATGCTCGGCGACCTCGGCGTGAACGTGCTGGACGTGGAGCACACCCGGATGTCCGACGAGCTCCGGCTGGGCGAGGCCGAGGTCTCCCTCAACCTGGAGACCCGCGGCGTCGACCACTGCGCCGAACTCGTCACCGCCCTGCGCAGTGCGGGTTTCACCGTCCTTCGCTGACGGCGCCCCTCTTTCCTCTACGTGAGTGGTTCACGTGCGTTTCGAAGCGCACATGAGCCACTCACGTGTGTTTCGGAGCCCACGTGAGTGGCTCGCGTGTGTTTCGGAGCCCACGTGAGTGGCTCGCGTGTGTTTCGGAGCCCACGTGAGTGGCTCGCGTGCGTTTCGGAGCCCACGTGAGTGGCTCACGTGGGCTCCGAAGCGGCGTCACAGGTTGCCGCGGCGTTCCTGCTCGCGCTCGATCGCCTCGAACAGGGCCTTGAAGTTGCCCTTGCCGAAGCCCAGCGAGCCGTGCCGCTCGATCAGTTCGTAGAACACGGTCGGCCGGTCGCCGATGGGCGCGGTGAAGATCTGCAGCAGGTAGCCGTCCTCGTCCCGGTCGACCAGGATCCGGTGCTGCTTGAGCACCTCGATGGGCAGCCGCACCTCGCCGATCCGGGCCCGCAGTTCCGGGTCGTCGTAGTAGGAGTCCGGGGTGTCCAGGAACTCGACGCCGGCGTCGCGCATCGCGGTCACGGTGGCGATGATGTCGTTGGTGGCCAGCGCGATGTGCTGGCAGCCGGCGCCGTCGTAGAACTCCAGGTACTCGTCGATCTGCGACTTGCGCTTGGCGATGGCCGGCTCGTTGAGCGGGAACTTCACGCGGTGGTTGCCGTTGGACACCACCTTGCTCATCAGCGCCGAGTAGTCGGTGGCGATGTCGTCGCCGATGAACTCCGCCATGTTCACGAAGCCCATCACCCGGTTGTAGAACTCGACCCAGTAGTCCATGCGTCCGAGCTCGACGTTGCCGACGCAGTGGTCGATGGCCTGGAACAGCCGCTTCGGCGCGCCCTCGGGCCGCTTCACGGTGCTGGTCCTGGCCACGTAGCCGGGCAGGTAGGGGCCGTTGTAGCGGGAGCGGTCGATCAGGGTGTGCCGGGTCTCGCCGTACGCGGCGATGGCGGCGCGGCGGATCGTGCCGTGCTCGTCGGAGACGTCGTGCGGCTCCTCCAGCACGGTCGCGCCCTGGGCGCGGGCGTGCGAGATGCACTGGTCGACGTCGCCGACCTCCAGCGCCAGGTCGACCACGCCGTCGCCGTGCTTGCGGTGGTGGTCGAGCAGCGGGCTGGTCGGCGACACGCCGCCGTTGATCACGAAGCGGGCCGAGCCGGACTTCAGCACGAACGACTTGTGGTCGCGGTTGCCGGTCTCCGGGCCGGAGTAGGCGACCAGCTGCATGCCGAAGGCCACCTGGTAGAACCACGCGGTCTGGGTGGCGTTGCCGGCCACGAACACGACCGCGTCCATCGCCTTGACCGGGAACGGGTCCTTCGACGCGTCGTAGTCGACCAGCCCGACCAGCTGCCTGAGCGATTCGAAGCTGACGTCGTCCAACATCTCGGTCATGGCGGAACCCTCCCCGTGGCGGTGTGCAATCAGCTAGCCGAAGGATCCTTCGCGACGACATCGTGCGCAACAGCCGGTGATTTCACTGGACATGATGTCCAGTCAACCGTGGATATCGCCGGCAGAACTGGGCAGACTGACCAGATGGACCGGGAACCGATGGACGCGCTCGACGCGAGGCTGTTGCTGCTGCTCACCGACGAGCCCCGGCTGGGGGTGCTGGAATGTTCGCGCCGACTGGGCGTGGCCCGCGGCACCGTGCAGGCCCGGCTGGATCGGCTGGCCGAGCGGGGCATCCTGCGCGGCTTCCCGCCCGCGGTCGACCTGGCCGCGATGGGCTACGGGCTGACGGCGTTCGCGGTGCTGGAGATCGCCCAGGGGCGCCGCTCCGAGGTGGCGGCGCAGCTGGCCGCCATCGACGAGGTCTGCGAGGTGCACGCCACCACGGGGCAGGGCGACCTGCACGTGCGCATGGTCGCGCGGTCCAACGACGACCTGCAGCGGGTCGTGGACGAGGTGGTCGCGGTGCCGGGCGTGCAGCGGACGTCGACGGCGATCGCGCTGTCCACGCCGATCGAGCCGCGGGTCCGGCCGCTGCTGCAGCGGGTCGCGAACGAGCAAAAGCCCTGGTCACCGTGAGCGGCGACCAGGGCGGCAAGGCCGTGGCTCAGCCGGTGTAGGGCACCGCCTTGACCAGCGTGACCTTCATGTTCTTGCCGTTGGGCAGCTCGTACTCCCGGGTCTCGCCCTCCTTGGCGCCCAGCAGCGCGCGGCCGATCGGGGACGCAGGCGAGAACACCTCCAGGGGACCCTCCGCGCCCTCCTCGCGGGTGGCCAGCAGGAACTGCTCGGTGTCCTCGTCGTCCTCGTAACGGACGGTGAGCACCTTGCCGGGCTCGGCGGTGCCGTCGTTGGCGGGCGCCTCGCCCACCTTGGCGGCGCGCAGCAGCTCCTGCAGCTGACGGATCCGGCCCTCCTGCTTGCCCTGCTCCTCGCGGGCGGCGTGGTACCCGCCGTTCTCCCTGAGGTCGCCTTCCTCACGCCGAGCGTTGATCTCGGCGGCAATGACCGGGCGGTTCGCGATCAGCTCGTCAAGCTCGTGCTTGAGCCGGTCGTAGGATTCCTGGGTCAGCCAGGTCACCTGGGTCTCGCTCACGGTCACCAACTCCTCGTCGTACTCCGGGCCCATGTCGGACACGCGGGCACCGACATGCCAATGGCATGCCGGGAACTTCCGGGCCGTGAGGCCCGGAACGGAAAAACACGGCCCGTGGAAAGGGGCCGTGCTGTCGAACGATTCTAGCACGCCGCCAGTGCCCGGCGTCGGAATTTTCGCAGGTCCACGACTGCTTGCGGGCCGGTTCACCCGCTTGGCGGCTAGTTGTTCTTCAGGTAAGGGGGCACCTGGTACGAGCAGCCGTACACCTCCACGATCACTGCTCGTTTCGAGGTGTGCACCACCGTGTCGACCGTGCGTTGGGCGCCGCCCGCGGGCACGTAGACCTCACGGACGCCGGCCTCGTCGCCGTCGCCGGCGCGGGCCCGGACGATGCAGTCGGCCGGTTTGGACGGGTCGTCGCGGGTGACGGTGAAGCCGAACCTGACCGAGCCGTCGTCGACGACGGTGTACCGGGCGGCCTCGGTCGTGATCGGGCCGTCGCCCAGGTTGACGTACGCCACGTAGGCCACCACCAGGCCGGCCACGACGAACACGCCGAGTAATGCCCAGTACGCCCAGCGCGGGCCACGACGCTTGTCCCGGGAGCCGTAGCGGCCGGCCGGGAGCTCACGCTGTGTGACCATGTCGCCTCCTCGCTCGGGACTGTCGGACCCCTTTGGAACAATGGCTCTGACCGCCCGGTTGAGTATCCCTGGGCCCCCGGTGAGGCCGGCGGGCAGGGTGGATACGACGATGAGGGGACCATGGCCGAGAAGCTGCGCCTGATGGCAGTGCACGCACACCCCGACGACGAGTCCAGCAAGGGCGCCGCCACAATGGCGCGCTACGTCGCCGAGGGCCACGACGTGATGGTCGTGACCTGCACAGGCGGCGAGCGGGGCAGCATCCTGAACCCGGCCATGGACCGGCCGGACGTGCTGGAGAACATGGCCGAGATCCGGCGCGAGGAGATGGCCACCGCCGCCAAGATCCTCGGCATCCAGCACCGCTGGCTCGGCTACGTCGACTCCGGCCTGCCCGAGGGCGACCCCAAGCCGCCGCTGCCCGAGGGCTGCTTCGCGCTGGTGCCGCTGGAGGAGTCCACCGAGGCGCTGGTCCGGGTGGTCCGCGAGTTCCGGCCGCACGTCATCGTCACCTACGACGAGAACGGCGGCTACCCGCACCCCGACCACATCCGCTGCCACGAGGTCTCCGTCGCGGCCTTCGACGCCGCCGCCGACCCCGACCAGTTCCCCGAGGCCGGCGAGCCCTGGCAGACGTCCAAGCTGTACTACTCGCACGGCTTCTCCCGGGCCAAGCTGGTCGCGTTCCACGAGGCGCTGCTGGCCCGGGGCCTGGAGTCGCCGTACGAGGAGTGGCTGGCCAACTGGGACCCGAACCGCAAGGACAACATGGAGCGGGTCACCACCCAGGTCGACTGCGCCGACTACTTCGAGCAGGGCCTGGCCGCGCTGCGGGCGCACGCCACCCAGATCGATCCCACCTCCCGGTGGTTCGCCGTACCCTTGGACCTGCAGCGCGAGGTGTGGCCGACCGAGGAGTACGAGCTCGTCCGGTCGCTGGTGGACACCACGCTGCCCGAGGACGACCTGTTCGCCGGAGTTCGAGAGAAGGTGCACGTGTGACCGGTCTTCCGGTCCCGGGGGTGGCGCTGGCCGAGACGACCACCGCCACCACCACACCCGCCAACACCGACCAGGGCGGTCAGGGGGAGGACTTCGGCAAGTCCACGCCCGTCGGTTTTGTCGTGCTCATCCTCTTCTTCGTCGCCGTCGCGTTCCTGATCCGGTCGATGACCAAGCACCTCAAGCGGGTGCCGGCCAGTTTCGACCCGCCGGACGAGCCGACGCCGAAGACCGGGGAGTAGGTGGGCGGGTCGGACGTCGCCGCGTGGTACGGGCCTTGGGGGATGGTCAAGCCCGACGACGCGGCGGCGCTGTGTGCCGGCCTCGACGTGCCGTGGTGGATCTGCGGCGGGTGGGCGATCGAGGCGTACGCGGCCGTGCGCCGGGAGCACCGCGACATCGACCTCGGCGTCTTCCGCCGCGACCTGCCGGCCGTGATCGAGCACTTCTCCGCCCGGTTCCACGTATGGGCCTTCGGTGACGGGGCCCTGAAGCCGGTCACCTGGGGCGAGGACCTGCCGTCGTGGGCCGGCCAGCTGTGGATCCGCGAGCACGCGTCCGCGCCGTGGCTGCTGGACATCAAGCTCACCGACGACCGCGACGGCAAGTGGGTCTACCAGCGGGATCCGTCGCTGGCATTGCCGCTGGCCGAGGCGACCTGGGAAGGGCGCGGCATCCGCTACCTGCGGCCCGAGCTGGTGATCCTGTTCAAGGCCCGGGACGCCCTCGCCCGTGACGAGGCCGACCTGGTCGCCACCCTGCCGTGGCTGGACGCCGCCGGGCGGCACCGCTGCGCCGACTTGATCAGCCGCCAGCACCCCGACCACCCGTGGCTCAAGCTGCTCGGCTGATACGCGCTCGGGCGTACGTACGGGTGTCGCCTCCGGGCCGACGCGGTTCGCGGGCGTTGCGGGGAGGCTTGGCCGCATGCCACGGGGATTCGGTTACCTGATGATCGTCGAGGCCGCCACCTTCCTGGTCGCGTCCTTGCTGCACCTCACCGTCGAGTGGGAGCCGGGCGCCGCCGGGCCCGAGGCCCTGATCGGCGTGGTCATGGCCGTCGGCGCCTTCTTCGCGCTGCGCGGCCGCCGCGCGGTGGCGTTGTGGACCAGCGGTTTCGCCGCCTTCGGCACCGTCGTCGGCATCACCGCCATCAGCAGCGGCCCCGGCCCCAAGTCGGTGCCCGACCTCACCTACCACGGGCTGATCCTGACCACGTTGATCGTCAGCATCGTCCTGATGGCCCGCACCCGACCCCGGCGAGTCCCGCCGAGCGTCACACCGAATGCGTGAATCGGTTTCGCGCTTTCGGTGTGACGGTGAGCGGGACTCGCCGGGGGTTCAGGCTGTGAGTCGGAGTCGGACCACGAAGTCGTGCAGCTGGGGTTCGGCCGAGGGCTGCTCGGGGAGCGTGGACTTCTCCTGCGCGGCGACCAACTCCGCCAGCCACTGCTCGTAGGTCTGCCACAGCTGCTCCGGTGACGGGCCGCCGGTCAGGGTGAGGTGTTCGCCAGCGGCCTTGGCGGCGATGAGCTCGGGCAGGAACGACGGCCCGTCGAGGCTTTCGACCAGCACGGACAGATCCGCCTCGATCACGCCGGTGCGCATGAGGTTGATGCCGGTGAGCAGGGCCCGGAACGTGTAGAGCAGGGGCTTGAGCTCGTTGTTACGGCCGAACAGCTGCCACTGGGTGTGGGCGAAGCCCCGGTAGTGGTGGGCGTGCCGCCGGGTGATGCACCCGGCGGCGTGGCCGGCGAGCTCGGCGTGGGCGTCGGAGGTCTGGACGACCAGCGGGGACAGCAGCTGCTCGAGAACATAACCGTTGGGGCGCAACAGAAGTCGGACGAACTTGAGCAGGTCGTGGGTGACGAGGTCGAGTTCGACCCCGTCCCGCAGCCACATCCGCTCCAGCGTCTCCGGTCCGTGCCGCAGCCCGATCACCTCGTCGGCGGGCAGCAGGTGCACGCCCCGCAGGTCCACGTCGGAGTCGGCGGACGGGAAGCCGTACAGGTGCGCGCCGGACACGGTGGCGAACAGCAGCCGGTACGGCTGTTCGGCGACGACCTCACGCAGCCCGGGAACGTCCACGGCGGTCACAGTTCCTCCAAAGCGGATCTCCGGCGCACCGACACCAGCCAGTCCTCGACGGCGGCGGTGTCGGGCACCGCGGGCAGCGGGGAGCGGAGCACGGCCCGCGCGGTGCGGTCGCGCAGATCCTCCACCCACTTCACGACGTCCTTCCACGGCACGTCGCCTTCGCGCACGGCCAGCAGCTGCGACCGGTGCTCGCCGACCTTGATCACCAGTTCTCCGGTGGTCAGTAGCCGGTCGCACAGGGTCAACAGTCGGATCACGTGCATGACCTGCTTCCACCGAGGCGTGCCGCCGCTGGCCATGGCGGCGGCGGCCCGTGCGAACTGCTGCGCGGTGGCCCGACGGAAGCTGTCGGCGGCCCGCTGGGACAGCAGCGCCGGAAGCAGGGCCCGCAGCTCCTCGCCCAGTGGAGTGCACGTCTCGACGAGGTCGGAAGCGAGCACCTCCAGCACGGTGGGGTTGGCCTTCAGCCCCAACGCGAGGAAGTGCTCGACCTCCCAGCTCACCCGTTCCTGCTCCGGCCCGTCCACCGAGGTCGGCGGCTTCTCGAAGGTCCAGAACAGCCGCGTCGGCGGCACGTACACGCCCCGGCGGTCCACATCGGACTCGTCGGTGTCCAGCCCGTACGCGTGCGAGCCGACGATCACGGACAACACGGTGTGCTCGATCATCTACAGCCTCGGATCCACGGGTTCGGACTCCAGCGCCAGCACGGCGAACACGCATTCGTGCACGCGCCACAGCGGCTCGCCGCGGGCCAGCCGCTCCAGTCCCTCGATGCCCAGCGCGTACTCCCGTGCCGCCAGCGACCGCTTGGCCGCGAGGCCACGCTGCCGCAGCCGGTCGATGTTGCCCGGCTCGGTGTAGTCGGGCCCGTAGATGATCCGCAGGTACTCCCGCCCGCGCACCTTCAGCCCCGGCTGCACCAGCCCGCGCCGGCCGCGCGTCAGGTTGGCCATCGGCTTGACGACCATGCCCTCGCCGCCGGCCGCGGTCAGCTCCTCCCACCAGCGCACGCCGGCCCTGACCGACTCGGGGTCGGTCGTGTCCACGGTCAGGTTTGCCGTGCTGGCGAACAACTCCGGGTCGGCGGCGGAGAGCTGGTCGGCCAGTGCGAGGTGCCAGGAGTGCGGGCGGTCGTGGTACGTGGCCTTCTCCGACGCGAGCAGCTGGAACGGGGCGATCCGCACGCCGTTCAGGCCCTCGGTCGGCCAGCAGTACCGCTCGTACGCCTCGCGGTAGGCGGCGGCGTTCGAGGCCCGGGACTCCGTGCGCGCCAACAGTTCCGTCACGTCAACGCCCCGGTGGGACGCCTCGCGCAGGACGTCGACGGCTGCCGGCAGAGCACCCTGGGCCGCCGCGCCGACCGCCGCGTACTGCTCCCGGATCAACGCGCCCGCCTTGGCGTTCCACGGCAGCAGCTCGCAGTCGAGCAGCAGCCAGTCAGTGTCCAAAGTAGACCAAAGCGCGGCCTTCGCGATGGCAGAACGGATTCGCTCCAGCAGCTGCCCGGTCAGTTCCTCGTCGAAGAACGACCGACCGGTCCGTGTGTGCACGGCACCGCCGTCGCGCGACACCAACACAACGGCCCGTGAGCCCATGTGCTTCTCCTCGCACACGACCCGATCCACGCCGTCGTGCCGGTACCCGGCGAACGCCTCCTCCGGATGCTCCAACACCTCCGGGCGCTGCGACGTCGCCACCGGAGCCATCGTCGGCGGCAGGTACAGCAGCTTCGCCGGCTCGATCGCGAACCGGCTCATCACCTCGATCGCCGCCGCCGCGTTCTCCGCGCGCACGGTCAGCCGGCCGTGGTTGGCCGTCTGCACGGTCCGCTTGCCGATCACGTCGGTGAGGTCCAGCTCGTCCGGCGGCCGCACCGCTTCCACCGGCGCCAACGGCCGCACCGGCTCGTACCAGACCTTTTCCGCCGCAACGGAAACGAGCTCCCGCTCCGGATACCGCAGCGCCGTCAGCCGGCCGCCGAACACACACCCGGTGTCCAGACAGATGGTGTTGTTCACCCACTCGGCGGACGGCACCGGCGTGTGCCCGTACACCACGGTCGCGCTGCCGCGGTAGTCGTTGGCCCACGGATACCGAACCGGCAGTCCGTACTCGTCGGTCTCCCCGGTCGTCTCCCCGTACAGCGCGAAACTGCGCACCCGGCCGGACGCCCGCCCCTGGTACCGCTCCGGCAGCCCGGCGTGCGCCACGACCAGCTTGCCGCCGTCCAGCACGTAGTGCGACACGAGGTCGTAGCAGAACTGCTCGGCCTGCTTGCGGAACTCCTCCGGCTGCTCGGACAGCTGCGCCAGCGACTCCGCCAGCCCGTGCGTCACCTGCACGTTGCGCCCGCGCAGGGCCCGGACCAGCTTGTTCTCGTGGTTTCCGGCCACGCACAGCGCCGTGCCGGCGGCGACCATGTTCATCACCAGCCGCAGCACGCCCGGCGTGTCCGGTCCACGATCCACGAGGTCGCCGACGAACACCGCGCGGCGCCCCGCCGGGTGCGACGCGAAGTCGCCTTCGACGTGATATCCCAGCCGTGCCAGCAGTTCCGTCAGCTCGGCGCGGCAGCCGTGCACGTCGCCGATGATGTCGAACGGCCCGGTCTCGCCGCGCCGGTCGTTGACCAGCGGCTCGCGGCGGATCGTCACGGCCTCGACCTCCTCGACCGTGCGCAGCACGTGCACGCGGCGGAAGCCCTCCTTCTCCAGGAAGCGCAGCGACCGGCGCAGGTCGTTGCGCTGCCGCCGGATCACGTGCACACCGAAGTCTCGGTCCGGCCGGGCCTCGTTGCGCTGGAAGCACACGGACTCCGGCAGGTCCAGCACGACGGCGACCGGCAGCACGTCGTGTTCGCGGGCCAGCCGCACCAGCGACGCCCGCCCCTCGCGCTGCACGTTGGTCGCGTCCACGACGGTCAGCCGGCCGTTGTGCAGCCGCTTGCCGGCGATGTAGTGCAGCACGTCGAACGCGTCGCCGGTGGCCGACTGGTCGTTGTCGTCGTCGGACACCAGGCCGCGGCAGTGATCACTGGAGATCACCTCGGTCGGCCGGAAGTGCTTGCGGGCGAAGGTGGACTTGCCCGAGCCGGAGGCGCCGACCAGCGCGACCAGCGACAGCTGCGGGATGACGAGCTCGGTCATGACGCCTCCTCCTCCCGGCTGAAGACGGCCATCTGCGTCGGCGGACCCAGCTCCGGGTCCGGCTCTCCGACGGGAAGGTACTGGACGCGGTAACCATGCTGGGCGGCAACGGCTTCCGCCCACGCCGCGAACTGCGCCCGGGTCCACTCGAACCGGTGGTCCGGATGGCGGAAAGCGCCCGCCGCCAGGCCCTCGTACCGCACGTTGTACTCGACGTTCGGGGTAGTGACGATCACTGTCCGCGGTTTCGCCGCGCCGAACACCGACCGCTCCAGCGCCGGCAGCCGCGGCGGGTCGAGGTGCTCGACGACCTCCATCAGCACCGCCGCGTCGTAACCGGCCAGCTCCGCGTCCTTGTACGTCAACGCCGACTGCCGCAGGGTGACGCGCCGCAGCTCCCGGTCGTTGAGCCGGTCGGCAGCCGTGCGCAGCGCCGCCGTCGACACGTCCACACCGAGGATCTCCTCGAACTGCGGGTCCTTGACCAGCAGACGCAGCAGCGCCCCGGGCCCACAGCCGAGGTCGACCACGCGCCGGGCCCCGGACTGCCGCAGCGCCGCCAGCACGGCAGCGCGCCGCAGCTCCGCGAGGGACTCTCGGCGCAGTGTCGATTTTTCCGGACCGGGTTCGGCGTCCTCCGGGTCGAACTCGTCCACCTCGCCCAGCCGCTCCAGCGCCGATCGGACGTAACCCCGCTGGTGCGCAAGGTATCGGCGGCTGATCAGCTCCCGCTCCGGGTGCGCGGCCAGCCAGCCCTCGCCGGCCCGCAGCAGCTTGTCGACCTCGTCGTGGGACACCCAGTAGTGTTTTGCGTCGTCGAGCACGGGCAGCAGCACGTACAGGTGGTTCAGCGCGTCGGCCAGCCGCAGCGTGCCGGCCAGCCTCAGGTCGACGTAGCGGGAGCTTTCGATCTGCTCAACGCCCACGGCCCAGCCCAGCGGCTCGAACAGCCGCCGCACGAGATCCGCGCCGCCGCGCGCCGGTACCACCGGCAGGTGCACGCTGAGCGGGATCTCCCGCCCCGGCAGCTCCGGCTTCACGTCGCAGCGGCCGTTCATGGCCGTCCGGAATACCGACCCCAGCGCCACCGCCAGCATCGAACTGGCGGCGTACGGCCGGTCGTTGACGTACTGGAACAGCCCCTGACCTCGGTCGCCACGAACCAGCGCGATCGGGTCGACCTCCAGCAGCAGCGCCGCGGTGCACTCGGCGTCGGTGGCGCGTGGGTAGAACACGTGCGCGGAACCCGCGGACACGGGGAACGTCTGCGCCTTGTCCGGGTGCTTGTGCAGGAGGAAGCCCAGGTCAGTGGCCTGCGGCATGGTGGTGGTCAGGGTCAGGAGCACACGCGCCAGTGTCCCGGATGGTCACGGGGACGCGCATGTGGATTCTCGGAGTGGCAGGCTGGGGCGCATGGCCAACCGCCTCGCTGATGCCACGAGCCCCTACCTGCTGCAGCACGCCGACAACCCGGTCGACTGGTGGCCATGGTCGGAGGAGGCCTTCGCCGAGGCCCGCCGCCGCGGCGTCCCGGTGCTGCTGTCCGTCGGCTACGCGGCCTGCCACTGGTGTCACGTGATGGCGCACGAGTCCTTCGAGGACGAGGCGACCGCGGAGATCATGAACCGCAACTTCGTCAACATCAAGGTGGACCGCGAGGAACGCCCGGATGTCGACGCGGTGTACATGGCCGCCACGCAGGCGATGACCGGCCAGGGCGGCTGGCCGATGACGTGCTTCCTGACGCCCGACGGCGAGCCGTTCTACTGCGGCACCTACTCGCCACCCGAGCCGCGGCCGGGCATTCCCTCGTTCCGGCAGCTGATGGCCGCCGTGGTGGACGCGTGGACCACTCGCGGCGACGAGGTCCGGCAGGCCGCCGGGCAGATCGTGGCCGAGCTGGACAAGAACGCCCGGCCGCTGCCGGAGTCCACTGTGGATGCCGAGGTGCTGGACGGGGCCGTGGTGTCGCTGCTGGCCGAGTACGACCGTGCCCACGGCGGATTCGGCCGCGCGCCGAAGTTCCCGCCGTCGATGGCGCTGGAGTTCCTGCTGCGCCACCACGAGCGCACCGACTCCGTGCAGTCCCTGTCGCTGGCCGAGGGCACGTTCGAGGCGATGGCCCGCGGCGGCATGTACGACCAGCTCGGCGGCGGCTTCGCCCGCTACAGCGTGGACGCCGGCTGGGTGGTTCCGCACTTCGAGAAGATGCTGTACGACAACGCGTTGCTGCTGCGGGCGTACGCCCACTTCGCGCGGCGCACCGGATCGGCGCTGGCGCAACGGATCGCCATCGAGACCGCGGAGTTCCTCGCCGGCGCCTTGCGGACCGAGGAGGGCGGGTTCGCGGCCGCGTTGGACGCCGACACCGACGGCGTCGAGGGGCTGACCTACGTGTGGACGCCTGCGCAGCTGGTCGAGGTGCTCGGTGAGGAAGACGGCGCGTGGGCGGCTGAGGTCTTCACGGTGACGGAAGAGGGCACCTTCGAGGAGGGTGCCTCGACGTTGCAGTACCTGCGGGACGTGGAGGACGTGGACCGGCTGGCGTCCGTGCGGGAACGGCTGTTGGAGGCGCGGGCGGAGCGACCGCAACCCGCCCGTGACGACAAGATCGTGACGGCGTGGAACGGGCTCGCCATCGGGGCGCTGGCCGAGGCCGGTGCAGCGCTCGGGCAGCCGGCGTGGATCGGGCTTGCCGCCACGGCGGCGTCGCTGCTGGTGCGCGTGCACCTCGTCGACGGTCGGCTGCGGCGGACCTCCCGTGACGGCGTTGTAGGCACCGCTGCCGGCGTGTTGGAGGACTACGGCTGCCTCGCCGAGGGGCTGCTGGCGCTGCACCAGGCCACCGGCGCGGCGGAGTGGCTGGAGGTCGCCGTGCAGCTGCTGGACACGGCGTTGGAGCGGTTCGCCGATCCGACCGAGGCCGGCGTCTTCCACGACACCGCCGACGACGCCGAGAAACTCGTGGGGCGGCCCGCCGACGTCAGCGACAACGCCAGCCCCTCCGGTGCGTCGTCCCTGGCCGGCGCGCTGCTCACGGCGTCCGCGCTCGTCGGCTACGACAAGGCATCGCGCTACCGGGAGGCCGCCGAGGCCGCCGTCACCCGTGCCGGCCTGCTCGTGGCACGGGCGCCTCGGTTCGCCGGGCATTGGCTGACCGTGGCCGAAGCCATCGCGCAGGGGCCGATCCAGGTCGCCATCGCCACGACTCACGGCGACCCGCGCGGCGAATCGCTCCGCGACGCCGCCCTGGCACACGCCCCCGGTGGTGCCGTGGTGCTGGCCGGCGAGCCCGACTCCGCGCCGCTGCTCGCCGACCGTCCGCTCATCTACGACGCCCCCGCCGCCTACGTGTGCCGCGGCTACGTCTGCGACCGCCCCGTCGGCTCCACCGACGAGCTACTCGTAGCCCTCGAACGCCGTTAAGCCCTTTCCTTAACACCCTTCAATTTTTGCCCTACCTGAGTGGCTCAGGTGCGCCCTGAGCGCAAATAAGCCACTCACGTGGAGCTTCCGCCGCCGGCGAACGACCCTTGTAAGTGGCGTTGCCGCGCGTACCGTGTAGCGGTGTAATCATGTAATCAAGGAGGTCGTCATGCACGGACGCTTCGCACGGGGCCGGGGCGGCTGGCAGCAGGCCGAGGTGCCGTCCGCCGACGACGCGCCGGGCTGGTTCGCCGGGCGGCTGCCCGACGGCTGGTTCACCGGCGCGCCGCAGATCACCGTGGACCGCGAGGAGATCGTCATCGTCGGCGAGCTGCCGGCGCTGGAGGGCGAGTTCGCCGACGACGCGGCGCGCGCCGCCGCCGAGTCGGGCCGGATCAGCCGGTTCCGCGAGCAGACCCGCGACGAGCGGATCGAGATCGCCCGCCAGGCCGAGCACCGCTACGGCCGCAAGGTCGCCTGGGGCGCGAAGCTCGGCGGCACCACCGAACTGTTCACCACGCTGTCCGCGCCGGTGATGACGAGGCTGCGCCAGTCCGAGCGGCTGGTGCTGGACACGCTCGTCGACGCCGGCGTGGCCCGATCCCGCTCCGAGGCTCTGGCCTGGGCGGTGCGACTGGTCGGCGAGCACGCCGACGCCTGGCTCACCGAGCTGCGCCAGGCGATGCAGAAGGTCAACGACGTCCGCAACCAGGGTCCGGACTTGGGCTGAGCGTTGCTACCCGTGGGCAGGGCCCGCTCACGGGTAGAGCGCGAACCAGATGGCGATGTAGTGGCAGAGCGCGGCCAGCACCGTCGCCGCGTGGAAGAACTCGTGGTACCCGAACACCTTCGGCCACGGGTCGGGCCACTTCGTGGCGTAGAAGACGGCGCCGGCGGTGTACAGCGCGCCGCCGGCGAGCAGCAGCACGAACGACGTGATTCCCGCGTGGTGCAACAGATCGGGCAGCACGAAGACCGCGACCCAGCCGAGCGCGATGTAGATCGGCACGCCAAGCCAACGGGGCGCGTGCGGCCAGGCCATCTTCAGGGCCACGCCGAGCAGCGCGCCGCCCCACACCACCGACAGCACGATGGTCCCGGTCGTCCCCGGCAGGGCCAGCACGGCGAACGGCGTGTAGGTGCCGGCGATGAACACGAAGATCATCGAGTGGTCGAGCCGCTTCATCACCGTCCTGGCCCGCACGCTCAGCCAGTTCCGCCGGTGATAGAGCGCGCTGACCCCGAACAGGCCGAGAATCGTCAAGCCGTACACGGAAGTCGCGAGCGCGGCCGTCGCCGACACGGTGGCCGCGGCGACCGACACCAGGGTCACGCCGGTGGCCAGCGAGGCGAAGAACGACCAGAAGTGCAGCCAGCCCCGCAGCCGCGGCTTCGGCGGTGCGGGCGGGGTGTGGTCGAGGGTCGCAGCGGTCACGCGACCGAGGTTACGGCACCGTAGGTTGCGCGGTCACCGTGATGTGACCCGATCCCTTGTCCCGGCGTACCCTCCGGTGGCGTGGGTCTTCGCAAGCGCCTGAGCAGGATCGTCTACGGCCTGTACGAGATGCGCCTCAACCAACAGATCACCGCGGCCAGGCGGCGACCGCGGCACGTGGGCGTGATCCTGGACGGCAACCGCAGATGGGCCAAGGAAGCCGGCTTCGAGGACGTCGCCGACGGTCACCGCGCGGGCGCCCGCAAGATCGCCGACCTGCTGGAGTGGTGCCGCGAGGCCGAGGTCGAGGTCGTCACCCTGTGGCTGCTGGCCACCGACAACCTGAAGAAGCGCTCCAGCGACGAGCTGTCGGCGCTGCTGCTGATCATCGCCGATGTGGTCGACGAGCTCGCCGAGCCCGGCAACCCGTGGCGGCTGCGCATCGTCGGCGCGCTCGACCTGCTGCCCGCCGACATTGCCAACCGGCTCACTGCGGCCGGGCAGCGCACCGCCAACCGCAACGGCATGGAGGTCAACGTCGCCGTCGGCTACGGCGGCCGCCAGGAGATCGCCGACGCGGTGCGCAAGCTGCTGCTGCAGCACGCTGAGGCCGGCACGCCGATCGAGGAGCTGGCCGAGGTCCTGGACGTGGACCACATCGCCGAGCACCTCTACACCTCCGGGCAGCCCGACCCGGACCTGCTGATCCGCACCTCCGGCGAGCAGCGGCTGTCCGGCTTCCTGCTCTGGCAGTCCGCGCACTCGGAGTTCTGGTTCACCGAGGCGTACTGGCCCGAGTTCCGGCACGTCGACTTCCTGCGCGCACTGCGTGACTTCGCCTGGCGGCACCGCCGCTACGGCTCGTAGACCCCGTAGGAGACGCCGAGGGCGCCGGGACCATCGGTCCCGGCGCCCTCGGCTTGGCGGGCTGGCTCAGCCGCCGTGGTGGTCACCGCTCGTGGAGGCGGCCACACCGTCGACGCAGTCCTTGACGAACGTCGGGTTCAGCGCGTTCACCGCGACGGCGACGAGGCCGCCGGCGATGGTGTTGTTGGTGGCGCACACCGGGATGTCGACGTTCTCCGCCACGTGGTCGTCGTTCAGCACGTGCACGTCGTTGACGTTGACGGTGCCGGCCTGGTCCGGGCCGTCGTGCATCGGGGACGCGAACGCCGGGGAGCCGGCCAGCGTGATGCCGGCGGCGGCGATGGCGACGACGGCAGCCTTCTTCAGCACGTCTGCTCACTCCTTCTCGGGGAATTTCCGGCGAACTGTGCAGCCACCGGTCCTGCTCGGTAGCGAAACCTACTCGCCGATTCCGGTCGACACCGGGCGACTAACACCATTGTGTGATCATCTCGGCGTGTCGCGACCGTTCGGACGCTTTAAAACAGCCGAAAGCACCGGCGCGCGTCAATTGCGCTCCGGTGCTTTCGGTCAGGGCTCGGCCGAGATCAGCCGCCGTGGTGGTCGCCGCTGTGCGAGATCGCGGCGCCGTCCACGCAGTCCTTGACGAAGGTCGGGTTGAGCGCGTTGACCGCGACCGCGACCAGACCGCCGGCGATGGTGTTGTTCGTGGCGCACACCGGGACGTTCACGTTCTCCAGAACGTGCACGTCGTTCAGCGCGTGCACGTCGTCGACGTTCACGACACCGACCTGGTGCGGGTGGTGGTGGCCCTCCATCCAGTGGCCCTCGCCGGGGGTCCCGGCGAACGCGGGCGCGCTGAGGACCATCACGCCCGCCGCAGCGGCAGCGGCGACTACGCCAGCCTTCTTCAGCACTTCCAACACTCTCCTTCGTACCGGGGAAATACCCGGAACTCCGAAACTTCGGCTCCGGGCTCGGGGCCCTTCGCAGCGAAAACCTACTCGGATCGCGGAGGTGTTGCCCACCGCGCTAACACCATTGTGTGATCGGTTCGCTCGGCCGCGTGGCACGTTCCGGCGCTCTTTCGGGTGACTGCATTTCTCGGTTCGCAGTTTGCTCCGGACGGTGGTAGGTGCGACCGCGCGCCGCCGCCTAGGCTCGCAGTTCTCATGGAACTCCAGGTCGTGCGCGAATATCTGACGCTTGGTCTGCGAATGGACCGGCTGCTGCCGGGCGCGGTGGACGCGTACACCGGGCCCGCCGCGCTGCGCGCCCAGGTCGCCGGGGAGCCCGTCCCCGATCCGGGCGAATTGCGTTTGGGGGCCGCCGAGTTGCGGCGCGCCGTCGCCGACGCCGACCTGAGTCCCCAGCGACGCGAGTTCCTCACCGCCCAGCTGGTCGCCATGGAGACCACGTGCGCGCGGCTGGCCGGCCGGCCCATCGGCTTCGTCGCCGAGGTCGAGACGTGTTTCCAGACCACGATCGGGCTCGGCGACCCGGACGTCTACGCACAGGCGCACCGGCAGCTGCGCCGGCTGCTGCCGGGCCTCGGCTCACTGCGCCGCCGGGTCGCGCGGTATCGATCGGGTGAGGAGATCCCGAAGGAGCGCATCGGCGACTGCGTTCAGGTGCTCTCCGCCGACCTCCGCGCCCGCGCGGCGGAGCGGTTCGGGTTGCCGGCCGGTGAGTCCGTGCAGTACGAGATCGTCGACAACCGCGCGTGGAGCGGGTTCAACAGCTACCTCGGCGGCTACCGGTCGCGGGTGTCGCTGAACGTGGCGCAGGGGCACCGAGTGTCCACGTTGGCCCATCTCATCGCGCACGAGGCGTACCCAGGGCACCACACCGAGCACTGCCGCAAGGAAGCCGGCGCGATCCGCGTCGACGGGCAGTGGGAGCAGAGCATGTTCGTGCTCAACACGCCGCAGTGCGTGGTCGCCGAGGGGCTCGCCGAGCTGGGCGTGTACGCCGCCGTCGGGCCGCACTGGGGCGCCTGGGCCACCGCGTTGTTCGCCGAGGCCGGCGTGCACGTCGACGGGGAGCTGCTGGAGGCCGTCGACCTGGCCACGACCACGCTGCAGGCCGTCCGCCAGGACGCGATGCTGATGCTGCACGACCGCGGCGCCGACGAGGACGACGTGGTCGGCTTCCTGTCCCGCTGGCTGCTCGTGCCCGAGTTCCGGGCGTACCGGCTGCTGCCGTTCCTGACCGACCCGCTCTGGCGGGCGTACACCACGACCTATGTGGAGGGTTCGCGGCTGGTGCGGCGATGGTTGGCCGCTCGTGGCCCGGTCGACCTGGCCACCCGGTACTCCCGGCTGTTGGACGAGCCCCTTGTGCCGGCCGGGCTTCGCGCAGAGCTGACAACTACGCCCAGTAGTTTCCGGTGATCACCCGGATCCAGCATCGCCGCAGGTCAGATGGGGTGCACCGGTGCTCGGCGCGGTGCCGGCGATCTTGACCGTCCGTGGCACTTAGATGACGAGTGCGTGAATCACCTGTGTGGCAGCCTGCAAACAGGGGCACCCCGCAGGTAGCTTGCGAAGTGACGGGTCGTGTCCAATGCGAACCGTCCCGGGAGGCCCTGGTCGTGACGGTGAGCGCGAGGGGGCCGGCACCCGGCCCTCTTGGGGCGGGAAGCTGACGCCGGATCGGCGTCGGACGAACGTTCCAGCTGGGTGGTGTGCCTGGCCCATCGAGGGAAGCGGGTGCGGGTGCCGCACTCGCGAGGGAGTTGCCGTGACTGCACGACGTCCCGCCAGCCGTTCCTCAGGCTCTGCCCGTAGTGCCGCGAAAAGGCGCACAACCCCCACCTTCGTGCTCGACACCTCGGTTCTGCTGTCCGATCCGTGGGCGCTGACCAGGTTCGCCGAGCACTCGGTCGTGCTGCCGCTCGTGGTGATCAGTGAACTGGAGGGCAAGCGTAACCACCCCGAGCTGGGCTGGTTCGCCCGGGAGGCGCTCCGCCTGCTGGACGAGCTCCGCCTGCGGCACGGAAGGCTGGACTCCCCGGTCCCGATCGGCGACCAGGGCGGCACCCTGCACGTCGAGCTCAACCACACCGACCCGGAGGTGCTGCCCGCCGGCTTCCGCACCGACTCCAACGACGCCCGCATCCTCGCCTGCGCCCTGAACCTGAAGGCCGACGGGCTGGCGGTCACCCTCGTGACCAAGGACATGCCGCTGCGGGTCAAAGCCGGTGCGTGCGGCCTGGACGCCGACGAGTACCGGGCCCAGGACGTCACCCCGTCCGGGTGGACCGGCATGGCCGATCTGGACGTCGCGCAGGAGGTCATCGACACCCTGTACAAGGAAGGCAGCATCGAGCCGGCGCTGTTCGACCTCGGCGACGCCGCCGAGCTCCCGTGCCACACCGGCCTGCGCCTGCTCTCCGGCTCCGCCTCAGCCCTGGGCCGCGTGACCCCCGACAAGCAGATCCGGCTCGTCCGGGGCGACCGGGAGGCCTTCGGCCTGCACGGCCGGTCCGCCGAGCAGCGCATCGCCCTCGACCTGCTGCTCGACCCCGAGGTCGGCATCGTGTCGCTGGGCGGTCGGGCCGGCACCGGCAAGTCGGCCCTGGCCCTGTGCGCCGGTCTCGAGGCCGTCATGGAGCGGCGTCAGCACCGGAAGGTCGTCGTCTTCCGCCCCGTCTACGCCGTCGGCGGCCAGGAACTCGGCTACCTCCCCGGTTCCGAGAGCGAGAAGATGGCGCCTTGGGCCCAGGCCGTCTTCGACACCCTCGGCGCCCTGGCCAGCCAGGACGTGTTGGATGAGGTGCTCGACCGCGGCATGCTCGAGGTGCTGCCCCTGACCCACATCCGCGGCCGCTCCCTGCACGACTCCTACGTCATCGTCGACGAGGCCCAGTCCCTGGAGCGCAACGTCCTGCTCACGGTCCTGTCGCGCCTCGGCGCCAACTCCCGCGTCGTGCTCACCCACGACGTGGCGCAGCGCGACAACCTCCGCGTCGGCCGCCACGACGGCGTCGCCGCCGTGATCGAGAAGTTGAAGGGCCACCCCCTGTTCGCCCACGTCACCCTGACCAGGTCGGAGCGCTCCCCGATCGCGGCCCTGGTCACCGAGATGCTGGAGGACTACGCCAGCTGAGGCGCTGACACCGGAGGCCCGGGACGCTCTCGCGTCCCGGGCCTCCGGTTGTGTTTCCGCCCTGGCGCCGCATCGGCCACGGCCTGCGCCGCGGGTCAGTCCAGGGCGCGGCGCATGAAGCCCCGGATCCCGATCGCCCCGAACAGCGCGATCGCGCCGACCATCACCAGCAGCGAGATCCACAGCGCGATGTTCTGGCCGTTCGGGAGCAGGACCGCGCGCATCGCCTCGCTGGCGTAGGTCAGCGGGTTGAGCGCGCAGACCACCTTGAACCAGAGCAGGTCGTCGTTCAACGAGGACCACGGGAACTGGGTGGAGCCGGTGAACATCAGCGGGGTCAGGATGACCGCGAACATGATGTTGATCCGCCGGGGCGGCACCGAGGTGCCGACCACCATGCCGATCGCCGCCCCGGCCAGCGAGCCGAGGATCAGCACGACCAGCACCAGCGGCAGGCTGGACACCGGCCAGGTCAGGCCCAGGATGATGAACCCGATCGGGATCATCAGCACCGCCGCGAGCAGTCCGCGCAGCGCCCCGAACACCATCTTCTCCACCGCCACCAAGGCGATCGGCATCGGCGCCAGCAGCCGGTCCTCGATCTCCCGCGTCCACGAGAAGTCCAGCACCAGCGGCAGCGTCGTGTTCTGCAGCGCGCCGAGGAAGCCGTTGAGCGCCACCACACCCGGCAGCAGCACCTCGGCGAAGTTGCCCTGCACGAAGCCGATCTGGGCCAGCACCTTGCCGAAGATGAACAGCGTGAAGAACGGCTGGATGATCACCTGCGCCAGGAAGCTGGGCAGCTCCCGGCCGGTGACGAACACGTCCCGCCCGAGTACCGCGTTGAAGGTGCGCAGGGCCGTCACCGGAGTTCCCTTCCCGTCAGGTGGATGAACACGTCCTCGAGGCTGGGCTTGCCCAGCGCCAGGTCGCTGACCTCGCAGCCGAGCGCGCCCAGCGCGCTCAACGCCGGCGGCAGCACCACGGCGGCGTCGAAGTCGGAGTAGAGCCGGAACTGGTTGCCCTCGGTCTGCGGCGCCCCGACCGCCGCTCCGGCGCCCGGAATCCCGCCGCCCTTCGCCCCGGCACCCGGCATCCCGCCGCCTGCCGCGCCACCCCCTGTCGCGCCGCCTGTCACCCCGCCGCGTGCCGCGCCGCCCCCTGTTGCCCCGCCGCCTGGCGCGCCGCCGCCCATCGCCATGCCGGCCCACGGCGCACCCCCGCCCGGGAACCCGCTGTTGGCCGCGGCGATCTGCTCCACCCGCTCCACACCGTCCACAGCGGACAGTTTCGCCGCGATCTCGCTGCCGGCCACCCCGGCGAGATCGACCGTGAAGGTGATCGTCGAGCTGCCCGGCAACGACTTCGTCAGCTCGGCCGGCGTGTCCAGCGCCAGCAGCTTGCCGTGGTCGACGATGCCGACCCGATCGCACAGCTTCGCCGCCTCGTCCATGTCGTGCGTGGTCAGCACGACCGTCACGCCCTCGGCCCGCAGCTGCGCCACCCGGTCGTGCACGAACAACCGGGCCTGGGGGTCCAGCCCCGTCGACGGCTCGTCCAGGAACATCACCTTCGGCCGGTGCATCAGCGCCCGGGCGATCATCACCCGCTGGGCCTGGCCGCCCGACAGCGTGTCGATCGCCGCCTTCGCGTGGCCGGTGAGCCCCATCCGCTCCAGGATCTCGTCCGCCAGCTTCGTCCGCTCCGCCCGCGCCACCCCGTGGTAGGCGGCGTGGAACAGCAGGTTCTGCCGCACGTTCAGCGACCGGTCCAGGTTGTTCCGCTGCGGCACCACCGCCAGCACCTGCCGGGCCCGCTGCGGGTCCGCCACCACGTCCACGTCGTGCACCAAAGCCCGACCGCTCGTCGGCAGCACCCGCGTCGTCAGCACTCCGACCGTCGTTGTCTTGCCCGCCCCGTTCGGGCCGAGCAGGCCGAACACCTCGCCGCCATGGACCGTGAAGCCCAGGCCGTCCACTGCCGGTCTCGGGTTCTTGCCGTACCGCTTGACCAGCTCCTCGACCACGACCGCGTCAGTCACGGCGCAACCCTAGGACCGCTAGTTAATGGGAGCAACCCATTTCTTTGCTCCCGGCCGATCTCTGCCCGATGAGGCCGCGACCCAGCGTGGCAGCGCGAGCCGCCGCACAGCTCACCCGCCACGCGCGGCCACGCGCGCCCAGGCCGCGGGTGACCCGGGTCGTGGTTGGCCCGGACGGCGGGCGGCGGATGTCGGGTCGCGGGCGGCCGGGTCGCGAGCGGCCCTGATCGCCGCCGCGCGGCCCTCCGGGTGCGCGGCGCGCATCACGTCACCGACCATCGGACCGCCGGCCGAATCGCCAGCAGCCTGAATCGCCCGGTCCGCATTCCCGACCCGTGTGGCCCCTATGCACCAGCCGGCCGCGCAGCCGCCCAGCCGTGGCCCTCAGCCGCGGCTCACCAACCGCCGGGCAGGGGGCGGCCCTCGGCGAAGCCCGCCGCGGACTGCACACCCAGCACCACCAGCTCGTGAAACTCCTCCAGGCTGTGCGCGCCGGCGTAGGTGCACGAGGACCGCACGCCCGCGCAGATCGAGTCGAGCAGGTCCTCGACGCCCGGTCGCAGCGGGTCGAGCCGCATGCGCGAGGTCGAGATGCCCTCCTCGAACAGGCCCTTGCGCGCCCGGTCGAAGGCGTTGTCGTTGCGCGTCCGCGCGCCGACCGCCCGCTTGGAGGCCATGCCGAACGACTCCTTGTACGGCCGCCCGGCCTCGTCGCGCTGCAGGTCGCCGGGCGACTCGTAGGTACCGGCGAACCACGACCCGACCATGACGCTGGACGCGCCGGCCGCGAGGGCGAGCGCCACGTCCCGCGGGTGCCGGACGCCCCCGTCGGCCCACACGTGCTTGCCCAGCGCACGGGCCTGTGCGGCGCACTCGGCGACCGCCGAGAACTGCGGCCGGCCGACGCCGGTCATCATCCGCGTCGTGCACATGGCGCCCGGCCCGACACCGACCTTGATCACGTCGGCCCCGGCGTCCACCAGGTCCCGCACACCGGCCGCGGTGACCACGTTGCCCGCGACCACCGGCACCGACCCCAGGTCGAGCTTGCGCACCGCCTGCAGCGCGCTGAGCATCTTCTCCTGGTGCCCGTGGGCGGTGTCCACGACCAGCACGTCCACCCCGGCGTCGAGCAGCTCCGCCGCCCGGGCGGCGACGTCGCCGTTCACCCCGGTCGCGGCCGCGACCCGCAGCCTGCCGTCGGCGTCCAGCGCGGGCGTGTAGATCTCCGCCCGTAGCGCCCCGACCTCGGTCAGCACGCCGGCCAGCCGGCCCTCGTCGTCCACACCCAGCGCCACCTTGGTGGACCGCCCGTGCAGCCGGTCGAAGACGTCTCGCGGCGCGGTGTCCATCGGCAGCGTCACCACGTCCGGGTTGGCCACCTCGCCCACCCGCGTGAACCGGTCCACGCCGTGGCACGCGGCCTCATCGACCACGCCCAGCGGCCGGCCCTCGCCGTCCACCACGACCACGGCCCCGTGGGCCCGCTTCGGCAGCAGGTTGACGGCGTCCGCGACCGCGTCGCCGGCCCGCAGCACCAGCGGGGTGTCCCAGACCGTGTGCCGGGTCTTCACCCAGGCGGTGATCTCGGCGACCGCGTCTGGAGCCACGTCCTGCGGCAACACCACCAGACCGCCCCGGCGGGCGACCGTCTCGGCCATCCGCCGGCCGGCGACCGCGGTCATGTTGGCCACCACGATGGGGATCGTGGCGCCTGTGCCGTCGGAGGTCGCGAGGTCGACGTCGAACCGCGACTCCACGGTGGAACGGCCCGGGACGACGAAGATGTCGTCGTAGGTGAGGTCGTAGTGGGTCTCATGCCCGTCTAGGAAGCGCACGAGACTCCAGACTACGGGTCGGTCAGCCCGGCAGCAGCGCTCTGACCTGATCGATGGTGTCGGCCTCGCTCACCTCCTTGTCCGGGCGGTAGCGCAGGACCCGTGCGAACCGGAGCGCCACACCGCCCGGATAGCGCGGGCTGACCTGCACACCGTCCAACTCGATCTCCACCACGATCTCGGGCCGCAGGTGCACGACCCAGTCACCGGAATCGACCGCGATCTCCTGGAACGCCTTCGTCTGCCAGGCCAGCAGCTCGTCGGTGAGGCCCTTGAAGGTCTTGCCCACCATCACCGGCGGGCCGCCGTCCGGATCCCGGGCGCCGAGGTGCAGGTTGGACAGGTAGCCACGGCGGCGGCCGTGACCCCACTCCGCGGCCAGCACCACGAGGTCCAGGGTGTGCACCGGCTTGACCTTCTGCCACGACTTGCCACGCCGGCCGGCGGCGTACACCGAGTCCAGCGCCTTGACCATCACCCCCTCGTGCCCGGCGGCGTGCGCCGCCGCGGCGATCTCCGCGGCCTTGTCCGCGTCCGGCTCCACCGCGCCCGGGATGCGGAACGGCCCGGCGACCCGCTCCAGCGCGGCCAACCGGTCGCGCAGGGGCAGGTCGAGCAGGTCGTCGCCGTCCAGGTGCAGGCAGTCGAAGTAGTAGGGATGGAGCAACAGCTCCCGGGAGCTCGTCGCGCCGAACCTGCTCATCGTCTCCTGGAACGGACGGGGCCGGCCGTCGTCGTTGAGCGCGAGCGTCTCGCCGTCGAGCACGACCGACTCGCAGGGCAGGCCGCGGACCTGCTCGACGAGTTCGGGCACGCTCGCGGTGATCTCGCGCAGCGTCCTGGTGTAGACGCGCACCTCGGATCCGTTGCGGTGCACCTGAATCCGCGCCCCGTCGAGCTTGTACTCGACGGTGACCGCGCCCAGCTCGGTCAGTGCCGACTCCAGCGACTCGGCCGGCGAGGCCAGCATGGGCCGGATCGGCCGGCCGACCTCGAGCCCGAACGCGGCAAGTGCCGCCGCGCCACCGGATCTCGCCTGCTCGGCCGTGGTGTGCAGCCGACCGCTGAGCATGAAAGCCCGGCGGACCGCGTCCACCGGCACGTCGAACGCGGCCGCGACCGCGTCCGTCATCACTCCTTCCAATGCGCCCTGCCGGAGTTCGCCGGTGAGCAGCCGCAGCAGGAAGTCCTGCTCCGGCGCGGTCGCCCGGGCCAGCGCGGCGGTCAACAACTCCGTGCGGCGCTGGGTCGAGCCCTTGCCGCTGGTGCCGGCGACCTGGGTGAGCAGGTCGTCGACGTCCAGGATGGACAGGTCCGGCTCGGTCGCCGCCGGCACCTCGATCGAGACCAGCGTGCGCCAGCCCGCGCCGACCTTGCCCTGCCTGGGCAGGCCGACCAGGAACGCGGTGGCCGCCTCGACCTCGCGGGGGTCTTCGAGCTGCCGCAGCAGCTCGCTGAGCGCGGCCACCTTCGCCAGCCGGGACCTGGTGGCGGTCACGGCTGCTGAGGTCGCTACGACTTCGGCGAAGCGCATGGGGCCATCTTGCGCCCGCGCCCTGACAATTTCTTCGCGTGCGATTTCGGGGCCGGGTGAGCACCACTCGGTTCGACGGAAAAGTGCGCCTCGACCTGCGGGAGCACGAAATTGTCAGTGGTGCAAGGCAGAGTGGAGCGCGTCCCGAGCGGCCTCGGACTGCCAGGAACGTGGTGCATAGTGAGGCCCATGCCCGACACGGAGGGGAGGCGATCTATGACGCAACGGAGGCGATGACGTCCACCGCTGACCGGAGACGATCCGGCCCGAGCGACGCATAGCCGACGACCAGACCTGGGTAGGGCGCGATCCGTCCACTCGGGACGTACCCGGACAGTGCCAGCGCGTTGACCCCGCTCGCGGCGAGTGCCCGCTGGAGCGCGAGATCATCGGTGCCGTCCGGCAACCGCAGCACCACGTGCAGACCCGCCGCCACACCGACGGCCTGCCACGAGGGCAGCCGTTCCGCGACTGCTGCGAGCAACGCGTCCCGACGACGGCGGTACAGCGCCCTGGTCCGCCGCAGGTGTCGTTCGTACCCGCCCGTCCGCAGCAGGTGGGTGAGGGCGGCCTGGGGGATCGGGCTGCCGCCGAGGTCGTTGTAGTGCTTGGCGTCGATGACGGCCGAGCGCAGCGCGGGCGGCGGGATGAGCCAGCCGATCCGCAGCGCCGGCGACAGCACCTTGCTGACGCTGCCGAGGTAGGCCACCCGCGTCGGGTCCAGCGCCTGCACCGCGCCCATGGCGTGCCGGTCGTACCGGTGTTCGGCGTCGTAGTCGTCCTCCAGCACAAGGCCATCACGCTCGCGTGCCCACGCGATCAGCGCCCGTCGGCGCTGGGGGTGCAGCACGACGCCGAGCGGGAACTGGTGCGCCGAGGTGACCTGCACGGCGCGGCAGCCGGTCGCGGCCAGTTCGTCGACGCGGATGCCGCGATCGTCGGCGGTGACCGGGACCGGACGCAGCCCGTGTGCCGCGAACAGGTCGGCCTGGCCGAGGTGGCCGGGGCACTCGAGGGCGATGCTGGTGTGGCCGGCGGCCCGCAGGACGCGGGCCACCAGGCCCATGCCCTCGGCGACGCCGTGGGTGACCACGACGTCCTCGGGACCGGCCGCGACGGCTCGGACCCGGCCCAGGTAGCCGGCCAGTTCGGTCCGGAGCTCGGGCAGCCCCGCGTAGTCGGGGTAGCCCAGCGCCTCGTCGGGCAGCTCGGCCAGGCCCGCCTTGGTCGCCGCGATCCACTCGGCGCGGGGGAACGCGCCCAGCGCCGGGATGCCGGGCCGCAGGTTGTAGCGCCAGCGGACCGGTCGGCTCGGGCTGGTCGTGACGGGCGCGGCGCCGCACTCGGTGTCGGCCACCATGGTGCCGGAGCCGTGCCGTGCGACCAGGTAGCCCTCCGCGATCAGTTGGGCGTATCCGGCGGTGACGGTGCCTCGGGCCAGCCCGAGCTGGCCGGCGAGGTCGCGGCTGGACGGCAGCCGGGTGCCTGGCCGCAGTCGGCCGGTTCGGATCGCCTCACGCAGTGCCGACTCGAGGGCTCGACCGCGGGTGCGTACGGGTTCGGCCGAGACGGCGGGGAGCAGCAGTTCACGTGTGGACGCTGTCGTGTTCGAGGTCATGAATACGGCGGTCCGCCGCCGGGCGGTGGTCGGTCGACTGGGGTCACCAGTCGAGCATGCCCGAGAACCACCCGCCGGCTAGGTCCCGCACGTGTTCACGCGGCCGCCTGGGCGCCGGTCACGAGCGCGCGGCCGGCTCTGGTCAGCACGGCCGGCACGCGCTGGCCGGGTGTGCCCGGCTGGCCCGGGCGGACCAGGCCCTCGTGCGCGAGCACGTGCGCGGTGAACTGGTCGCAGCACGGGACGCCGTCCACGAACAGGTCGGGCTCGGCGCTGCAGGCCAGCTGGGCTCGGCCGGCGGCGACGGCACGCAGCATGGCCAGCACGCGGTGGTTGACCGCGGGCGGTTGTGAGGTCGCGAGCGGTGTGGTCATGTCAGTCCTCCCAGTGCGGTGGCCGCCGTGTGACGGCAGCCACACCCCCATCAAGCAAGAGCGCGAACCGGTCGCCGAGATGCCCTGTTCCCATGGTCAGTCATCGCGAGTTGGCCAAACGCTCAAATGCACGGACTGCGGAAACTCATCGGAGGGACTGCGGAAACTCCTCAAGTGGTCCGGCAACCGGAGCATCAAGTGGAGCAGGTACGCGGACCAGTTGCCCGCAGACTGGAGGGCATGGCGAAGACGGGGGACATCAGGGCGGTCGCGTTCGGCGGGGGGAGCATCCTGCTGGTCGGCGCGTCCTTCCCGGTGACCGGGCTGCTGCAGGGCTACCCGGTGCTGGCCGGGCAGGCGGTCCGGTACGCGATCGGCGGCCTGATCCTGCTCGGCGTGCTGCTGGCGCGTGGCCGCCGGCTGCCGCTGCCGGGCCTGCGCGACCTGGCCGGCATCCTCGGCATGGTCGTGGCCGGCATGCTCGGCTTCAACGCGGCCATCCTGGTCGCCGAACGCTATGCCACGCCGGGATTCGTCACGGCCGTCGTCGGCTGCACGCCGCTGGTGCTCGCGATCGCGGTGCCGCTGCTGGGAAGGCGACGTCCGGCGATGGCGGCTGTCCTCGGCGCGGGGATCGTGGTCGGCGGCGTCGCCGTGCTCACCGGCGGCGGTTCGTGGCACGGGCCCGGGCTGCTGCTGGCCCTGGCGTGCATGGCGGGCGAGGTGCTGTTCACGTTGTGCGGCATCGGGCCGGTGCAGCGGTTAGGAGCCATGGAAGCGTCCACGTGGGCCAGCTTCATCGCGGCCATCGGCGGCGCCGGCATCGCGTCCATTGTGGATGGTGGTGCCGCGTGGCGGCTGCCGACGCCGACCGAGGGAACGGCGTTGGTGGTGCTGGGAGTCTTCGTCACCGCCGTCGCGTTCACCGGCTGGTACACGTGCGTGGCGAGGATCGGCGCCGACCGCGCCGGCGTGCTCGTCGGGCTGATGCCGGTGTCGGGCCTCGTCGTCTCCGTGCTGCTGCACGCCCAGGCCTTGACCGTCACGGCAGCGGTGGGTGCATCCGCCGTCGCCGCCGGCTGCACCCTCGGTCTGTACCGCCGCCGGGTCAGCGCCCGCCGCGAGCCATCCGAAGCACGTCCAATGCCTCATCCAGCTGCTCGACGGTGATCCGCCCGGCGTCCACATGCCCACGGGCCAGCACGACCTCGCGGATCGTGCGCCGCTCCTTGAGCGCCTGCTTGGCGATCGCGGCCGCCTCCTCGTAGCCGAGGTAGCGGTTCAGCGGTGTCACCACCGACGGCGAGGACTCGGCGTACTCCCGCATCCGGTCGGCGTCCGGCACCGCACCCGCGATCACCTTGTCCGCCAGCAGTCGCGCCACGGCGGCGAGCAGGCGGGCCGACTCCAGCACGTTGCGGGCGATCACCGGCAGCATCACGTTGAGCTCGAAATTGCCCTGGGTGCCGGCGAACGCGACCGCCGCGTCGTTGCCGATCACCTGGGCGACGACCATCATGGTCGCCTCCGAGATCACCGGGTTGACCTTGCCGGGCATGATCGACGAGCCCGGTTGCAGGTCCGGCAGCGCCAGCTCGGCGAGGCCGGTGCGCGGCCCGGAGCCCAGCCAGCGCAGGTCGTTGGCGATCTTGAACAGGGACACCGCGACGGTGCGCAGCTGGCCGGAGATCTCCACGACGCCGTCCCGGCTGGCCTGCGCCTCGATGTGGTCGCGGGCCTCGGTCAGCGGAAGTCCGGTCAGCGAGGCCAGTTCCGCCGCGACCGCGGCCCCGAAGCCCTCCGGCGCGTTCAGCCCGGTGCCGACGGCGGTGCCGCCGATGGGCAGCTCACCCAGCCGCGGCAGGCTCGCCTGCAGCCGCTCGACGCCATAGGCGACCTGCGACGCCCAGCCGCCGGCCTCCTGCCCGAGCGTGACCGGCACCGCGTCCATCAGGTGCGTGCGACCCGACTTCACGAGATCGCCCCACTCCGCGGCCCGCTTGCGCAGCACGGCAACCAGGTGTTCCAGCGCCGGCACGACGTCCCGCACGACGGCCTCGGTGGCCGCGACGTGGATGGTCGTCGGGAACGTGTCGTTGGACGACTGGGAGGCGTTCACGTGGTCGTTGGGATGAACGTCACGGCCGAGGGCACGGGTGGCGAGGGTGGCGATCACCTCGTTGGCGTTCATGTTCGACGAGGTGCCCGATCCGGTCTGGAAGACGTCGATCGGGAAGTGCTCGTCGTGCGCCCCGTCGGCGACCTCCTTGGCCGCGGCGACGATCGCGTCCGCCATGTCGTCGGGCAGCACGCCGAGCTGCTTGTTCACGGTCGCGGCGGCCGCCTTGAGCAGGCCCAACGCCCGGATCTGTGATCGTTCCAGGCCCCGCCCCGAGATCGGGAAGTTCTCCACGGCGCGCTGCGTCTGCGCGCGCCACAGCGCCTCGGCGGGGACCTTGACCTCGCCCATCGTGTCGTGCTCGATCCGGTACTGCTGCTCACCCATAGTTCGAGTCTGGACCTACAAGCGACCGCCGGCAGCGTGGCGTGCGGCACCCCCGAGATCACCCCCTGAATCCTGCGATGTCCTGACGCGCCCGGCGCGAACCGCACTAGAGTCGGACGTGTTCGCGATCACTGCCTCCCACCACAGGCGGAAAGCGGGGCCCAAGCGATGAGTTCTCCGGACGACATCGAGGTCGATCTCCTGGTGGTCGGCGCCGGCCCGGTCGGGCTGTTCGCCGCCTACTACGCGGGTTTCCGGGAGCTGTCCACCGCGCTGGTGGACGCACTGCCCGAACCCGGCGGCCAGGTCACCGCGATGTACCCGGAGAAGATGATCTTCGACGTCGCCGGCTTCCCGGCGGTGCGCGGCCGCGACCTGATCAACGCGCTGGTCGAGCAGGCCGCCCAGTGGAAGCCCCGCTACCTGCTGGGCCGCCAGGCCCGCACGGTCGAGGACGGGGAGAACGGGCTCGTCGTCGGCCTCGCCGACGGCACGACCGTGCGCGCGGGCGCAGTGCTGATCACCGCCGGCATGGGGGAGTTCAACCCCCGCCCGCTGCCCGCCGGCGACGGCTGGGTCGGCAAGGGCGTCGTGTACTTCGTGCCGTCGCTGGAGGCGCACCTCGGCCAGGACGTGGTGATCGTCGGCGGCGGCGACTCCGCGTTCGACTGGGCCTTGGCGCTGCACCCCATCGCCAACAGCGTCACCCTCGTGCACCGCCGCGCGGCCTTCCGGGCCCATCCCGCCACCGTCACCAAGGTGCGCGAACTGGGCGTGCCGATCATCACCGACGCCCAGGTCACGGAGCTGCGCGGCGGCGATGACGGGCTGCTCGCCGAGGTGGAGATCGAGATCAAGGGCGGTGGCCGCAAGGTGCTGCCGGCCCAGACGGCGGTCGCCGCGCTGGGCTTCACCGCCGACCTGGGCCCGATCGAGTCCTGGGGCCTGGAGTTGGACCACCGCGCGGTGGCCGTCGACACGACCATGCGCACCGCGCGGCCCCGGGTCTACGCCGCCGGCGACGTCGCCACGTACCCGGGCAAGGTCAAGCTGATCGCCACCGGCTTCGGCGAGGCCGCGACCGCGGTCAACAACCTCGCCGTGGAGCTGAACCCCGAGGCGCACCTGTTCCCGGGGCACTCCAGCAACGACGGCTGATCAGGCGACGACCTGGACCGGGTCGCCGACCTCCAGCACCGCGTAGAACTTCGCGGACGCCGCCATCGTCAGGTGCACGCAGCCGGCCGAGGGCCGGGTCAGGCTGCCCTCGTGGAAGGCGATGCCGCCGGGCGCGAAGAACACCGAGTTCTCCATCGGCGCGTTGTTGAACTCGCTGCTCTTGTGGTGCTTGTCCTTCCACTCCACGTGGAAGAAGCCGACGGGGGTCGGCTCGGACGCCTTGCCCGGCATCATCGGCACCGGCCCGTAGCTGACCTTGCCGTCGATGATCAGCCACGCCTGCCCGCTGCTCTTGTCCACACACGCCGCCATGGTCGCCAGGCACGGCGTGCCCGGCGCCTTGCCGACCGGCTTGGGCTTCGTCGTGGTGGTCGGCCTCACCGTGGTGGTGGTCGTGGTCGGCGGGGGAGTCGTGGTGGTGGTCGTCGGCGCGACCGTGGTCGTCGTCGTGGTTGTGGTGGTGGTCGTCGTTGTCGCGCTGGCCGACGTGCTCGCCGGCGAGGCGTTCGACGCCAGATCCACCCCGGTCGAACACGCCGCCATCAGCCCCGCGGCCCCCACCGCGGCCAGCGCCAGCACAATTCTGTTCACCCGCACGGAATTCTCCCCTGCAATCCCCGGTACAACGCCGATCACCAGCAACGACGCGACACTGTATGCGGGGGTTGCCACGGGATTTCCGTTACTTCGTAACGGTTGGGACTCCGGTTGGCTACGGGAGCGGCGGAAGCACGTCCTCGACGTCCGACTCGGCCAGCCGGTCGAAGTCCACGGAGGAGTACTGGCGCAGCTTCGTCAGCCGGTGGAAGCCGTCGATCACGCGCACGGTGCCGGACTTGGAGCGCATCACGATCGACTGCGTGGTGCAGCCGCCCGCGCGGTACTGCACGCCGCGCACCAGGCTGCCGTCGGTGACGCCGGTGGCGCAGAAGAACACGTTGTCGCCGCGCACCAGGTCGTCGGTGGTGAGGACTCGGGTCAGGTCGTGCCCAGCGTCCAGCGCCTTCCGCCGCTCGGCGTCGTCACGCGGCCACAACCGGCCTTGGATCGCGCCGCCCATGCACTTCATGGCGCACGCCGTGATGATGCCCTCGGGCGTGCCACCAATACCCAGCAACAGGTCCACGCCGGTGCCCGGGCGCGCCGCCGAGATCGCGCCGGCCACGTCGCCGTCGGCGATGAAGTGGATCCGGGCGCCGGCCTCACGGACCTCCTTGACCAGCTGCTCGTGGCGGGGCCGGTCCAGGATGCACACCGTGACGTCCTCGACGTCGCTGTGCTTGGCCCGCGCCACCCGGCGGATGTTCTCCGCCACCGGCGCGGTCAGGTCGATCACGTCCGCCGCCTCCGGGCCGGCGGCGATCTTCTCCATGTAGAACACGGCCGACGGGTCGTACATCGCGCCGCGTTCGGCCACCGCGAGCACCGCGACGGCGTTCGGCATTCCCTTGCTCATCAACGTGGTGCCGTCCACCGGGTCGACGGCCACGTCGCAGTCCGGGCCGTCGCCGTTGCCGACCTCCTCGCCGTTGAACAGCATGGGCGCCTCGTCCTTCTCGCCCTCGCCGATCACGACCACGCCACGCATCGACACCGTGCCGATGAGCTTGCGCATGGCATCCACCGCGGCGCCGTCGCCGCCGTTCTTGTCGCCCCTGCCCACCCAGCGGCCGGCGGCCATCGCGGCGGCCTCGGTCACGCGGACCAGCTCCATCGCGAGGTTGCGGTCGGGCGCCTCCGGCGTGCGCCGGGGCTCGGTGGTGGTCATGGCGGCCTCCCTGTTCTGCTCGTGGCAGGACTACCCGGAAATCCTCGCAGATCACCCGCTCGGGCCCGGCCCGTGATCGATTCCGCGGTGAGAAACAGCACCCCGTGCGCCCACGTCGGGCCAGCTTGAGACGATGGCCGGGTGCCCGACACCCAGACGCCCACCCCACCGCGGTCCGGACGCGGCTCGCAGACCGCCCGCGACATGGTGCTGTCGCTGGCCGCGCTGCTGCTGATCCTGCTCGCGGTGCTGGGCTTCAGCCGCGGCTGCTCGTTCAGCCCGGGCGGGCCGACCATCGACACCAGCGCGGTGCCGACCGTGGACGTGGACAGCGCGCTGAAGGGCATCGCGGCCGGCACGGACGTTCCGGTGCGGGAGCCGAAGGTGCCCGCCGACTGGCACGCCAATTCGACGGACACGATCTCCATCGGTACCGGCGACCAGGCCCGGCCGGTCGTCCGCGTCGGCTGGCTCACGCCCGGCGGCGGCTACCTGCGGCTGTCCCAGACCCAGGGCGCGGCTCGGGACCTCATCGCCTCCGAGACGGACGACCCGAAGTCGGAGCCGGCCGCCACCGGCACCGTCGACGTGGCCGGCGTGAACTGGACCATCTATCCGGCCCGGCGCAGCGAGACGTCGTGGCTGGCCAATGTCGGCGGGGTACGGCTGTTGATCTCCGGCAGCGGCAAGGACGCCGAGTTCCGGACGCTGGCGCAGGCCGTGCAGACCGCCGCGCCGCTGCCGAAGAAGTCCTAGCCCTCGGCGACGTCCTCCTCGACGACCGCCAGCGCCGTCTCCACCCGCTGGCGGGCGCCGGCCAGGTGCCCCTCGCAGATCTTGGCCAGGGCCTCGCCACGCTCCCACAGCGCCAGCGAGTCCTCCAGGGACAGGCCGCCGGCCTCCAGCTTGCGGACGACATCGGCCAACTCGTCGCGCGCGGCCTCGTAGCCGAGCGTCGGTTCCGTCATGACGCGCTGGTTCCCATCTGGCTCTGCACCCGGACCACAACCGCCGCGACGGCCTGGTCGTACCCGACGAACGCCTCGGCGAACTCGGCGCCGTCGCCGTCCTGCACCGCCTCGCCGATGCGGTCCTCGGCATCGGCCACGCGGCGCCGGTGCACGGAGCCGTCGCCGTACCACCACTGCGTCCCCACGTAGACCGAGGTGGCCTCGGTCAGCTCATGGAGACGCGAGGGTAACGCCCGGCGACCGGGGTAGTCGCAGCCGGCCAGCATGGCGGTCCACGTGTCGACGGCGGCCGCGTTCGCCGCCTCGGCGCAGTACTGCACCACCCGCGCGCCGCGGGTCAGTTCGGACTGGTCGGTGTTGTCGGCCGCCGCTCTGGCCGTGGCCACCGTCAACGGGAGGAACGTGGGTTCACGCGCCGGGTATGGCACCCCTACCTCCGCTCACGGGTGTCGTCGTCGGGCACGACGGCACGGATCGCCCCGTCAACGAGCCGCACCCGCAGATGCGTTCCCGGTGGGGCGTCGTCCACGGACCGGAGCACCGAGGTGGCCCCGTCCTCGGCCACGCTCTGCACCACGGCGTATCCACGGGCCAGCGTGGCGGCTGGTCCGAGGGTCGTCAAGCGTGAACGGATGGCCGATAGTGCACTTTCCTCGCTGCCGAGCAGGGACTTGATCTCCCGACGGCCTCGGTCACGCAGCGTGGTCACGTCGTCGGCGCGCCGTTGCAGCGGCGTGAACGGGTCGGCCAGCACCGGCCGGCTGCGCAGCGCGTCCAGCAGCCGCCGCTCCCGGTCCACCCAGCCGTGCAGCGCCCGCCGGGTGCGGTCGCGCAGTTGGCGGATCCGCTGGGTCTCCTCGGCGACGTCCGGCACGACCCGCTTGCCGGCGTCGGTCGGCGTGGAACACCGCAGGTCGGCGACGTGATCCAGCAGCGGGGTGTCCGGCTCGTGGCCGATGGCGCTGATCACCGGCGTGCCGCAGGCGGACACCGCACGACAGAGCGTCTCGTCGGAGAACGGCAGCAGGTCCTCGACGCTGCCGCCGCCGCGTGCGATCACGATGACGTCCACGTCCGGGTCGGCGTCCAAGGTCTTCAGGGCGGTCATCACCTGCGGCACGGCCGTCGTGCCCTGCACGGCCACGTTGATCACCCGAAAGTGTGCCGCCGGCCAGCGGCCGCGGGCGTTGGTCAGCACGTCCCGCTCGGCCGCCGACGCGCGGCCGGTGATCAGGCCGATGGTGCGCGGCAGGAACGGCAGCGGCCGCTTGCGGCGCGGGTCGAACAGGCCCTCGGCGGCCAGCAGCCGGCGCAGCCGTTCGATCCGGGCTAGCAGCTCGCCGATGCCGACCGCGCGGATCTCGTCCACCCGCAGGCTCAGCGTGCCGCGGCCGGTGTAGTAGCTGGGCTTGCCGTGCACCACCACCCGGCTGCCGTCGGTCAGCGGCGGCTCCATGCCTCGGACCAGCTGCGTCGAGCACGTCACCGAGATCGACACGTCCGCGCTGGTGTCACGCAGCGTGAGGAACGCGGTGGCGGTGCCCGGACGGGCCGAGATCTGGGTGACCTGCCCCTCGACCCAGACGGCGCCGAGCCGGTTGATCCAATCGGCGATCTTGCGGGTGACCGTGCGCACCGGCCAGGGCTGCTCGGCGGTGGTCGGACCGGGTGCGGTCACGAGTCGGTGTTCTCCTGGGCCCGTACGGTGGCGATGCGCCTGGTCAGCATGCCCAGGTAGGCGGGGCGGGCGGCGTGCTCGCGCTCGTAGCCGAGCAGCTGCTCCAGGTCGTCGAGGCTGAGCCGGCGCAGCCGGGCCCGCAGCTGCGGCACCGACAGCTCGTCGTACTCCGGCAGCGCGGCCGGGCCGCCCGCGGCGAACTCGTCCTCGTCGGCGGTGTCCTCGTGCTCGGACACCGCCCGCTCCTCGGCCAGCCACGGGTCGAGGTCCTGCACCTGGCCGTCGGCGGCGACGTCCTCGTCCTCGTCGAAGGTCGCCCAATCGGGGGTTTCCTCGACCGGCCGCAGCGAGGCCAGCGCGTCGTCACCCTTGATCGCCAGCTCGGTGACCCGCTGCTGCACGCGCATGGACAGCTGCAGCGCCTGGCTCACCACCGTCACCGGCAGCCCGGTCAGCTGCTCGGGGAGCTTGCGTGCCTGCTCGACCGCGGTGACCGCGAGTCCGGCTGCGATGCGCACCGGCAGCGGCAGTGACGACTTCATGGCGTCTAGCCTGCCCCAGTCGGCCCGTCCTGCACAGTTCTGCATGGCGAACGGGTGACGAAACCAACGCCGCTCACGCGGAGCGGCCGGCCCGCCGCCGCTACCCTTGGGCCATGACCACGTCGAGCCCAGCTGCTGACCGGCCCAAGCGCGTCTTCCTCGCCAAGCCACGCGGCTACTGCGCGGGCGTGGACCGTGCCGTCGTGACGGTGGAGAAGGCGCTGGAGACCTACGGCGCCCCCGTCTACGTGCGCAAGGAGATCGTGCACAACAAGTACGTCGTGGAGACCCTCCAGGACCGCGGCGCGATCTTCGTGGACGAGACCGACGAGGTGCCCGAGGGGGCGCTCGTGGTGTTCTCCGCGCACGGCGTGTCACCGGCGGTGCACGACGAGGCCGCCGCCCGCAACCTGCGCACCATCGACGCCACGTGCCCGCTGGTGACCAAGGTGCACCAGGAGGCCAAGCGGTTCGCCCGCGAGGATTACGACATCCTGCTGATCGGCCACGAGGGGCACGAGGAGGTCGAGGGCACCGCCGGCGAGGCCCCCGAGCACGTGCAGCTGGTGGACACCGCCGAGGACGTGGCCAAGGTCGAGGTCCGCGACCCGTCCAAGGTCATCTGGCTGTCCCAGACGACGCTGTCGGTCGACGAGACCATGGTCCGCGTCGAGCAGCTCAAGCAGCGCTTCCCGGATCTGCAGGCGCCGCCGAGCGACGACATCTGCTACGCCACCCAGAACCGCCAGGTCGCGGTGAAGGCGATGGCCCCGGAGTGCGACCTGGTGATCGTCGTCGGGTCGCAGAACTCGTCCAACTCCAAGCGGCTGGTCGAGGTCGCGCTGCAGCACGGCGCGCAGGCCTCGTACCTGATCGACTACGCCAAGGAGATCCAGGAGGAGTGGCTGGACGGCGTCCGCACGGTCGGTGTGACCAGCGGCGCTTCCGTGCCGGACATCCTCGTCCACGAGGTGCTGGCCTACCTCGCCGAGCGCGGTTGGGGCGACGTGGAAGAGGTCACCACCGCCAACGAGAAGATTGCCTTCCAGCTGCCCCGCGAGCTCCGCAAGGACCTCGTGCGCTGATCCTCAGCTGACACGAAGGGGCCCTTCGTCGCAGTTGGTGCGACGAAGGGCCCCTTCGTGTCATGTCTCAGTATTCGTCGTCGGGACGACGAGGCCGGCGCGGCGGGGGCTGCGGCGGGCGGCCCTGCCCGCCACCGCCGGGACGGCCACCGCCGCCACGGCCCGGTGCGGCCGGACGAGGCGGCACGCCGCGCTGGCCGCCGGCACCAGGAGCGGGACGCCCGGGATTGCCACCCCGGCCCGGCGGCACCTGCCGCGGCGGAGGCGGAGGCTGCTGCCGGTCGCGATCCACCCTCTCCCGGTCACGCGCGGGCGGCGGCGGTGCCGGCCGCGAGCGTCCACCGGCCGGCCGCGGGGCCGGCTCGCGACGCGGCGGCTCGCGGTCACGCCCGACCGGTTCGCGGTCCTCACGGCCCTGCGGCTCCCGGCGCACGGACCTGACCGCGGGCGGGAAGTCCTCGTCCTCGTCGAGCCGCGGCTTGCGCTGCAGGATCAGCCGGATCGCGCCGATCACCACGGTCAGCACGGTGGCGATGGCCATCACCGGGAAGTTGCCGATCAACGGCGGGGCGATCGCGATGGCCTTGGCCGTGACACCGCCGCTCGCGCCGCCGGCGAACAGCGTGAGCACGAGGCCGGCCACGATGATCATGATCAGCGGCGGCTGCACCATCGGCCCGAACAGGCTGCGCCGCCGCACGAAGGTCACGGCCAACACGCAGCCGAGCGTGTACAGGACCTGGAACGGCAGCCCCAGGGTCTTGTTCGTCAGCTCGTCGAACAGCGCGCCGACCACGGTGAGGGCGAGCGCCGTCAGCACCGCGCCCCACCAGGGCATGGCCCGTGAGCCGAAGGCGGGTGAGTCCCCCCACGAGGAGGTCCGCGGCTCGGTGTCAAGATCGCTTCGGCGATCGCGCGTGGCGGTCACGAGACGACACGGTAGCCCGTTTGTGTCGCGAAGCTTGTGAACGCTCCGTGAGAACGCCCGGCAGTCACCCCTACGGGCTGCGGGGAGTGCCCCGTTGAGCGGGCAAAACCGTCAGTTGATCACCCTCCGTCCGCTGTTTGCTCACTGTGAAGCGGCTCGGCCATCGGGGTAAACGGACCGGCCGTGACCTCATCCGCACGGCGCACGGTCGCCAGCGGCGTCGGGCTGCCGGCCGCGTCGGTCAGCGGCTGCACCGCACCCCGGAACCCCTCCAGCGCGTCCAGCTCGCGCCGCCGAGCGGACAGGAAGCGCTGCAGATGCGTGCTGGACAGGTTGACGGAGTCGATCGCCGTGTTCGCCGCCCGGTGTGCCACCGCGGCCTGGCTGCGTACCTGCTCCACGTCCGCGGCGATGGCACGCTCCGTCGCCGCGAACAGCGCCGCCGACGCCAGCACCGCGAACCCGGTCGGGCCGCACAGGAACACCCGCCGGTCCAGCAGCCATCGCAGCAGGTCGGGGTCGGTGTCCAGGGCCGCGACCACCGCCGCGTCCGAGGGCACGAACATCACCGTGCCGTAGATGGCGTCCGCCCAGCGGGCATAGCCCTTGCCCGCCAGCTCCGCCGCCCGGGACCGGATGTTGCGCACGTGCACCCGCAGGGCGTCGGCCCGCTCGTCGGCGTCGTCGGTCTCCATCGCCTCGGCCCAGACGACCATGCTCATCTTCGCGTCCACCGGCACCTGCCGGCCGCCGCCGACCGCGAGCACCAGGTCCGGGCGGATCGTGCCGCCGCCGGCCAGATCCGTCTGCAACGTGAAGTGCAGGCCCTCCCGGAGCCCGAGGGTGCGGGCCGTCTCGACGAGCACCTGTTCGCCGAGTTCACCCCTTCCGGTGATCGAGGAGAACGCCACCTCGTACCGGCGCAGCGTCGCCTGCTGCCGGTCGAACCGGGCGCGTTCGGCCTCCACCGCGGCGAACGCGGCGTCGGTCCGACGCACGCTGTCCTGGTACATCCGCCACAGCAGCACCAGGCCGCCGGCCAGCAGCAGGGCCAGCACGATCGCCGCGGTGCTGATCACTTCGGAACTCACGACCCCACAGTGCCACTGCCCTCCGACAGAGTTGTCGCCGCCCGAGGACTTCGGTCACACCTTCGAGACTCGCCGAGCGGCCTACCGGAGGTTGTCGGTGCCGGGGCTTAGCTTGAGGTGCCATGCGGGTCCTGCACACCTCCGACTGGCACGTGGGCCGTACCTTCCACGGCCGCGACCTGCTCGCCGACCAGGAAACGGTCCTCACCGGGCTGGCATCCCTGGTCGAGCGCGAGCGGGTGGACGTCGTCGTGGTGGCCGGCGATCTGTACGACCGCGCGGTTCCGTCCGCCGAGTCCATCGACACCTGCGCGCGTGTGCTGTCGGCGATCCGGGAGGCCGGGGCCCGCATCGTGATCACACCCGGGAACCACGACTCCGCCCAACGCATCGGCGTGTTCGGCGCGTTCGCCGCCGCGGGTGGCCTGCACCTCAGGACGAAGCTGTCCGCGCTGGACACGCCGGTTGTGCTCGACGACGTCGCGTTCTACGGGCTGCCCTATCTGGACCCGGAACCCTCGCGTCACGCGCTCGGCGTCGACGGCCGCGGTCACGCGGCCGTGCTGGGTGAAGCGATGCGCCGAGTTCGTGCCGATTTACGCAACAGAAGCGGCCTTGGCACCATGGTTCTCGCCCACGCCTTCGTGACGGGCGGCGAATCCTGCGAGTCCGAACGCTCCATTCGCGTCGGCGGCATCGACCACGTGCCCGGCGCGGTCTTCGACGGCGTCGACTACGTCGCCCTCGGCCACCTGCACGGTGCGCAGAAGCTGGCCGAGAACCTGCGCTACTCGGGCAGCCCGCTGGCCTACTCCTTCTCCGAGGCGCGACACCGCAAGCAGGTCCTGCTGGTCGACATTGACAGCTACGGACTGCATGCTGTCACGCAGGTCGAGCTGCCTGTTCCGCGCCGGCTGGCCACCCTCAGCGGCCGTCTCGACGATCTTCTCTCCGACCCTCGGCACGCCGATCTGGAAGAGTGCTTCCTGTCGGTCGCGGTGACCGACGAGGTTCGACCCCTTGACCTGCAACGCAAGTTGCAGGAGCGGTTCCCGTACGCCGTGCACGCCGAGTGGCGTCCCGACGGCGGCCGGGCCGCGGCCGAACTGCGCTACGCCGACGCCGTGCGCGGCCGCAGCGATCACCAGATCGCCGCCGGCTTCGTGCACGACGTCCGGGGCAGCGCGCCGACCGCGTCGGAATCGTCGTTGCTGGAGCAGGCTTTCCGGGAGGTGGAGACGGAATGAGGTTGCACCGCTTGGAGTTGTGCGCCTTCGGCCCCTACGCGGGCCGCGAGGCGGTGGACTTCGACCAGCTCGGCGCCGACGGCCTTTTCCTGCTGCACGGGGAGACCGGCGCCGGCAAGACGACGCTGCTCGACGCCGTGGCGTTCGCCCTGTTCGGTCGGGTTCCCGGCGCGCGCGGTGACGTCAAGCGGCTGCGGTACGACAACGCCGACCCGGACCTGCCGACCGAGGTCTTACTGGAGCTTTCCGTTCAGGGTCAACGGTTTCGACTGGTCCGCAGCCCGGAGTACGACCGGCCCAAGCGCCGCGGCGGCGGCTTCACCACCCAGAAGGCGATGGTCTCGCTGACGTGGCTGAGTTCCGACGCCGAAGGCATTACCCGCAATGACGAGGTCGCTCGCACCGTGGAGCGGCTGCTCGGCATGACCGCGGAGCAGTTCTTCCAGGTTGTGCTGCTGCCACAGGGAGAATTCGCCCGCTTCCTGCGTTCGGACACGTCCGAACGGGAGAAGCTGCTGGAGAAGCTGTTCGGCACGCAGCGCTTCCACGACGTCGAGCAGTGGTTCCGCGACCGCCGCCAGCTGGCCGGCCGCAAGGTCGAGCAGCATCGCCAGCAGGTACGCGAACAGGTCGCCCGCACCGCGCAGGCGGCCGGCGAGCAGATGCCCGACGAGGCCGACGAGCAGTGGCTCGCGGAATTGTCGGACCGGGTCGCCACGATGGTGTCCGTGGCAGAGGCAACCGAGTCCGCGAGCCGGGAACGCGCCCGGCAGGCGGACGCCGAGCTGGCGCAGCGACGTGCGCTGGCCGATCGGGTGCGCCGCGTGCGCCGGGCGACCGAGCAGCTCGCGGGCCTGCCGACCGAGGAACGCGCCGCCTGGCGAGCCGAGCTGGCGGCCGCCCGACGGGCCGTCGGCGTCAAGGCCGCGCACCAGACCGAGCGGCAGATCGAGCAGGAACTGACTCAGGTGCGGGACCGGGAGCGTGCCGGTGTCCGACGGCTCGGCCCGGTCGTGTTGGAGGACGATCCCCGTGGTCAGGCGGGCCGTCTTCGTGAGGAAGCGGGAACGCTCCGGCAGTTCGTCGCCGAGGCCGAGCAGTTGGCGGCCGATCAGCGACGGATCCGGCAGCAGGAGAAGCGCCGCGAGGAGCTCGCCGTCGGCATCCGGCAGCTCGGCGGCGTTCTCACCCAGCTGCCGGACCAGCTGAGCATCGCTCGGCAACGCCTCGACAAGGCCCGGGACGCCCGGACGCGGCTGGACGCCGTCGAGGAGCAGTGGCGGCAGCTGTCCGAGATCGCCGTCGACGCGGACCGGCTGCCGGCGTTGGAACGCGCGCTGGAGCGGGCCATCGCCGGCGACCGCAAGGCCGTCGACGAGCATCAGGCGGCCTACGACCGGTTCCTGGACATCAGGCAGCGCCGCCTGGACGGCATGGCGTCCGAACTGGCCGCCGGGCTCGTTCCCGGCCAGCACTGCCCGGTATGCGGCTCGACCGAGCACCCCGTGCCGGCCCGTGCCGCCGACGGCTCGGTCACCCGGGAGCAGGACGCCGCCGCGCAGCGGGCCGAGCAGGAGGCGAAGCAGCGCCGGGAACAGGCCGCCGCGCGGCTGCGGACCGCCGAACAGGAGTGCCTGACGCTCCGGGATCGGTTGGCCGGCAAGGACCCCGAGTCGCTGAAGGCCGACCTGAAGATGCTCACCGACGAGCGGGACGAGCTGCGCACGGTCGCCGCGTGGGTCGACCGGCTGGTCGCCGAGGTGAGCCGGCTGGAGGACGAGACGCGGCGGCAGACCGAGCGGCACGCCGAGGCCGAGCGGGAGTTCGCGGTCGTCGTCGCCGAGCTGGCCTCGCTGCGGGAGAACGTCGACGAGCGCACCGAACGCGTGCGGCTCGCTCGCGGCGAGTTCCCGGACGTCGCCGCCCGGCGCGAGCACCTGCTCACCGTCGCCGACATCGTCGAGTTCGTCGCCAACGCGAGGGACGAGGCCGTCGGAGTGGAGAAAAGGCTTGCCGCACAACGGGAAGCCGTCGCCCGGGCGGCCACGGCGGCCGGGTTCGACGACGTGCCGGCGGCGATCGACGCCGCGCGGTCCGACCAGGCCATCGCCGCCCTGGAGCGGCAGCTTGAGCAGGTGCAAGCGGTCGAGGACTCGGCGCGGGGAGTGCTCGCCGAGCCCGAGCTGGCCGGTGTGGACCCGACCACCGAGGTCGACGTCGCAACGGTCGAAGCCGAGGCGGCGCAGGCGCGTGAGGCCCTGGAGGTCGCCGTCGCGGCGCTGCGTTCGGCCCAGCAGCGGCGAACCGAGCTGGCCGAGCAGGGCGCCCGGCTGCGCTCGGTGTGGGCCTCGCTCGCCCCGGTGCTGGCCAAGTACGACGAGTTGGACGCCCTGACCGACGTCGTCATCGGGCGTGGCCAGAACGCCCGTGGCATGTCGCTGCGGTCGTACGTGCTGGCCGCCCGGCTGGAGGAGGTCGCCATCGCCGCTTCGCGCCGGCTGCGCCGGATGAGCCAGGGCCGCTACGAGTTCGTGCACTCCGACGCCGCCGGCCCGCGCGGCACCCGGGGCGGCCTCGGGCTGGACGTGCTCGACGACTACACCGGCCGGATCCGGCCGGCGAAGACGCTGTCCGGCGGCGAGTCCTTCCTCGCGTCGCTCGCGCTCGCGCTGGGCCTGGCCGACGTCGTCGCCGCCGAGACCGGCGGGGCGCTGCTGGACACGCTCTTCGTCGATGAGGGCTTCGGCACCCTCGACCCGGAGAGCCTCGACATGGTCATGGACACCCTCGACGAGCTGCGTGCCGGTGGCCGCGTCGTGGGGCTGGTCTCGCACGTCGAGGAGTTGCGACAGCGGATCCCGACCCGGCTGCGGGTGCGCAAGGCCCGCGCCGGCTCGCGATTGGAGGTGGTCGCTTAGGCAGCCTTCTCCTCGTGGTCGAGCAGCCAGCGCTTGACCTCGGCGCCCCAGCGGAACCCGCCGATCGAACCGTCGGTGCGCAGGACGCGGTGGCAGGGCACGAACAGTGTCGCGGCGTTGTACGCGCAGGCTCCCGCGGCAGCCCGGACCGCGGCCGGGCGACCGGCCAGCTCGGCGTACTGCCGATAGGTGACCGGCTTGCCGGCCGGGACGGTGCGCAGCACGCGCCAGGCGTGCTCGCGGAACTCGCCGGACCGCTGCAGCACCTCGATGTCGTCGATCACCAGCAGCTCGCCCGCGTGGTAGTCGCGGACGGCCTTGGTGATGTGGCCCAGCTCGGCCCGCTGCTCGACCTCGGTCGGCCGCAGCGACGGCTGGACCTGCGGCAGCAGGTCGCCGAGGTCGGCGGTCCAGCCCGAGGCCAGCACGACGTCCTGGTCGTTGACGACTGTGGTGAACGGTCCGATCGGGGTGTCCACGGTGGACGAGTACGCGGTGGTCACTTCGAACTCCTGGGAATCGGTGTCGTCGACTGGGCGGCCCGCCACAGGTGCATGCCGGCGTACGAGCGCCAGGGCCGCCAGGCCCGGCCGCGTGCCGCCAGACCGTCCGGGTCTGCGGGCAGGCCGAGGTTGGCCGCGCCCTTGAGCAGGGCAACGTCCGTGGTGAGCAGGACATCGGGCGCGCCGAGCACGCGCATCAGCACGTAGCCGGCGGTCCACGGCCCGATGCCGGGCAGGGCTTCGAGTTCGGCGCGCAGTTCCTCCGGGTCGCGGCCGACGTCGACGGTCAGCGTGCCGTCGGCCAGCGCCGCGCAGGTGGACAGCACCGTGTCGATGCGACGGCGTGGGCCGGTGAGCACCGCGGCGCCCTCCTTGGCGATCGCCTCGGGGGTGGGGAACAGCCTGGTCAGCGTGCCGTCCGGGGTTTCCAGCGGCTCGCCGAGCTGCTCGGTGAGCCGGGCGACGGCGGTGCGTGCCGCCGCCACCGTCACCTGCTGGCCGAGCAGTGCCCGCAGCACGATCTCGGGGCCGTCGACCGCACCCGGCAGACGGATGCCCGGCGTCTTCGACACCGACGGCGCCAGGTTCGGGTCCGCCGCGAGCAGCTCGTCGCAGGCCACCGGGTCCGCGTCGAGGTCGAACAGGCGGCGCACGCGGGTCACCGCGCTGCCCAGGTCGCGGAGGTCGGTCAGCCGCAGCGTGCAGTCGATGTGCTGCGGTGTCGGCGTCAGTCGGACGGTCGCGCTGCCGTGCGACAGCCGGAGCGTGCGGGCGTAGCTGTCCTCGGTCGCCTCCTCGACGCCCGGGATGGCCCGGGAGGCGAGGAACGCGAGCATGCCGGTCGCGTCCATCGGCGGCCGGAACGGCAGGCGCAGCGAGATGGTGCCCGGCACCGACTCGTGGTGCTTGCGCCTGGCCGCGCCCTCCCGCAGCTGCGACGGGGTGACGGCGAACACCGCCCGTACGGTGTCGTTGAACTGGCGGATGCTGGCGAAGCCGGCCGCGAACGCCACGTCCGAGAACGGGAGGTCGGTGCTCTCGATCAGCAGCCGGGCCGAGTGCGCCCGGTGGGCCCGGGCCAGCGCCAGCGGCGGGGCGCCGAGCTCGGCCGTCAGGACCCTGGTCAGGTGGCGCTCCGAGTAGCCGAGGCGGCGGGCCAGTCCCGGCACGCCGTCGCGCTCGACGACGCCGTCCGCGATCAGCCGCATCGAGCGGGCCGCCAGGTCGGCGCGCACGTTCCAGTCCGGCGAGCCCGGGACCGCGTCCGGCAGGCAGCGCCGGCACGCCCGGTAGCCGCCGGCCTGGGCGGCCGCCGCCGTCAGGTAGAACTCGACGTTCTCCCGCTTCGGGCGCACCGCGGGGCAGGACGGCCGGCAGTAGATGCCGGTCGTGCGCACCGCGGTGATGAAGTGGCCGTCGAACCGCGCGTCGCGGGAGGCGACGGCGCGGTAGGCGCGTTCCGGATCGATGAGCACGGTATGAATGCTGCCAGCGTCCACGGGCGATGGCTGGCGGTTTTCGGACACCAGCATCGAGCCGCGTAGACTGCTCCGTCGTGAGTCTCACCCTCGGCATCGTCGGTCTGCCCAACGTCGGCAAGTCGACCCTGTTCAACGCGCTGACCCGCAACGACGTGCTCGCCGCGAACTACCCGTTCGCCACCATCGAGCCCAACGTGGGCGTCGTCGCGCTGCCCGACCCGCGGCTGGACAAGCTCGCCGAGATCTTCCACTCGGAGAAGATCGTGCCGGCCACCGTGTCGTTCGTCGACATCGCCGGCATCGTCAAGGGCGCCTCCGAGGGTGCCGGGCTGGGCAACAAGTTCCTCGCCAACATCCGCGAGGCCAACGCCATCTGCCAGGTCATCCGCGTGTTCGACGACCCCGACGTGGTGCACGTCGACGGCCGGGTCGACCCGTCGTCCGACATCGAGACGATCAACACCGAGCTGATCCTGGCCGACCTGCAGACCCTGGAGAAGGCGCTGCCGCGGCTGGAGAAGGAGGGGCGGACGCACAAGGACCGCCGGCCCGCCTTCGAGGCCGCCGCCAAGGCCAAGGAGATCCTCGACGGCGGCCGGACCCTGTTCCAGGCGCAGGCCGACGTCGACGTGTCGCTGCTGCGGGAGCTCAACCTGCTCACCGGCAAGCCGTTCCTGTACGTCTTCAACGCCGACGAGACCATCCTCACCGACGAGGCCCGGCTCAAGGAGCTGCGCGAGCTCGTCGCGCCCGCCGACGCCGTGTTCCTCGACGCCAAGGTCGAGTCCGAGCTCATCGAGCTCGACGCCGAGTCCGCCCGGGAGCTGCTGGAGTCCATCGGCCAGCACGAGCCCGGCCTCGACGCCCTGGCCCGCGCCGGCTTCCACACCCTCGGCCTGCAGACCTACCTCACCGCCGGTCCCAAGGAGTCCCGCGCCTGGACCATCCCGCAGGGCGCCACCGCCCCGCAGGCCGCCGGCGTCATCCACACCGACTTCGAACGCGGCTTCATCAAGGCCGAGGTCATCTCCTACGACGACCTCGTAGCGACCGGCTCCGTCGCCGCCGCCCGCGCCGCCGGCAAGGCCCGGATGGAGGGCAAGGACTACGTCATGGCCGACGGCGACGTCGTGGAGTTCCGCTTCAACGTCTGACCGTCGTCGGCGGCCAGCGGGTCGCGTTCACCGGGGCGTATATGGGTGGAAGGTCCCGGCGGTCGCGTTTACGGTTCGCGGGTGCTCATCCGTGACGCCGGGGACGGCGACTGGCCGCTGATCTATCCGTTCTTCGCCGAGATCGTCGCCGAGGACAAGACCTATGCCTTTCCCGACGGCCTCAGCCTCGACGAGGCGCGTGGCTGGTGGATGGAGACGCCGCCGGGGCGCACGGTCGTCGCCGTCGACGGCGACGACATCCTCGGCAGCGCCAAGATGGGGCCCAACCGTCCGGGCCGTGGGTCTCACGTCGCGACCGCCAGCTTCATGGTCGATCCCCGTCACCGTGGCCGGGGTGTTGGACGCAACCTCGGCCTTCACGTGATCGAGTGGGTGCGCTCGGCCGGCTACCGCAGCATCCAGTTCAACGCGGTCGTGGAGACCAACAGCACCGCGGTCGGTCTCTGGCACTCGCTCGGCTTCCGGACCATCGGCACTGTCCCCGAGGCCTTCGACCATCCCGACCACGGACTGGTCGGCCTGCATGTGATGTGGCTGGACCTGTCGGCATGACAAAGGGGCCGCTGCGGATGCAGCGGCCCCTTCGTGTTGGTACGGCGTCAGTTCTCGGTGTTGCGGTGCCGCGCGGCGTAGATGATCACGCCGAAGGCGGCGGCGAGGATGAGCAGGCCGGCGGCGCCGGCGAAGATCAGGTCGCCGTCGCCCTGCTGGGACTGGGCGGCGACCTGGGGGCTGGGCGACGCGGCCTGGGCCTGCACGGCGAACAGCACGGCGAGAACGACGGCGGCGGCGCTGGCGGCCGCGGTGCGACAGAACTTGATCACTTCGAATCCCCTTGTACGGCTTCACTACGAACGACGCACGGGAAGGGGTGATCGTTGCCCGGGTAGCCGACGTCACAACAAACCGATGCCGCGGGTGGGGACCGCTGGATGGCGCGTGGGCGCGGACAGGTGGATGGCGCGGGTGGGCATCGGTGATCGTCGCCGGGTAGCCCAGGTCACAACCTGAGATTCCCCTGTGGACTTCCGCCGGCCGGCACGAACCGAGGTGGGCTCGACGTTAAAGGGGGTGTAAGGCCGACAAGGAGGGCCATCATGACCACTGCATTCGCCAACAACCCGGCGGCGTCCGCGCTGCCCACCCCGCCCACCGGCTGGCCGATCGGCTCCTACGACACCTACGAGCAGGCGCAGCGGGCGGTCGACTTCCTCGCCGACCGGGACTTCCCGGTGCAGGACATCACCATCGTCGGCGTGGAGCCGATGCTGGTCGAACGCGTCGCGGGCAGGCTGAGCTGGGGCCGCGTGCTCGGCGCGGCGGCGGCCTCGGGCGCCTGGTTCGGACTGTTCGTCGGCATCCTGCTGTCGCTGTTCACGATCGGCGGCGGTTGGCTGCCGATCGTCATCGGCCTGGTCGGCGGCGTGGGCTCCAGCATGATCTTCGCGGCGATCAGCTACGCCTCGACCCGGGGCAAGCGCGACTTCGTGTCGCAGAGCCAGCTGGTGGCCCGCCGCTACGACGTGCTGTGCCAGCCGCGCAACGCGGAGGCGGGCCGCAACCTGCTCTACTCGCTCGGCTGACCGAGCAGCTCCAGCACCCCGTCGATCTCGCCGGCGAGCGTCACGTCCAACGCCGTGATGCCGCCGGCGCTGTGCGTGCTGCACCGGAACGTCAGGGTCCGCCACCGGATGTCGATGTCGGGGTGGTGGTTGTCGTTCTCCGCGATCTCGGCGATCCGGTTCACCGCCTGGATCGCCTCCGGGAAGCTGCCCAGTTCCACGATGCGGATGATCGCATCGCCGTCCTGCCGCCACTGGGCCAGCCGCCCCAGCGCCTCGGTCACCTGATCGTCCGTGAGCAATTCCGCCATGCCGTCCATGGTGGTCCCGACCACGCCGGAACGCAGCGTAAGCTCCGGGTGAGCCACGGGAGTCCGGTGTCGCCGGGCTGAGAGGAGAGCGGGCGAGCTCTCGACCGTAAGCACCTGATCCGGATCATGCCGGTGGAGGGAGGCACTACGGGCGACCTCGCGCGACGAGGTCACCTGGAGGAGAACTTGACCCGGACGGCACGGCTGGCCGCGCTGGCGCTGACGGCCACGATGGTGGCGGGTTGTTCGCTGGTCGGCGGCGGTGAACAGGCCCCGAGCCAGCACACGGTCACGCTGGTGACCCACGACTCGTGGGCGGTCGACAAGACCCTGTGGGCGGACTTCCAGAAGACCTCCGGCATCACGGTCAAGGTCAGCATGAACGGCGACGCGGGCGCGCTGACCAACAAGCTGGTGCTGACGAAGGCCAACCCGATCGGCGACATCGCGTACGGAGTGGACAGCACGTTCGCCTCCCGGGCGGTGTCGGCGGGCGTCTTCGCCCCGTACACCAGCCCTGACGCGAGCCAGGGCCCGCAGCGGTACCAGTTCGACGACTCGCACCGGCTGACGGCGATCGACGTCGGCGACGTCTGCCTGAACGTGGACACGGGCTGGTACGCGGCGCACAACCGGCCGGCGCCGTCCGGTTATGCCGATCTCACCGACCCGAAGTACAAGGGCCAGACCGTGGTGGAGGACCCGTCCACCTCCTCGCCGGGCCTGGCGTTCCTGCTGGGCACGATCAAGCAGTTCGGCGCGGACAACTGGCCGGACTACTGGTCTAAGCTCAAGGCGAACGACGTCAAGGTCGACTCGGGCTGGGACGAGGCGTACAGCCAGGACTTCTCCGGCTCCTCGGGCAAGGGGCCGCGCCCGATCGTGGTGTCCTACGCCTCCTCGCCCGCCGACGAGATCGGTGACGACGGCAAGCCGCGCACCAAGGCCCTGCTGAACACCTGCTACCGCCAGGTCGAGTACGCGGGCGTGCTGGCCGGCGCGAAGAACCCGGATGACGCCAAGAAGGTCCTGGACTTCCTGATCTCGCAGAAGTTCCAGGAGCAGGTGCCGGGCAGCATGTACGTCTACCCGTCCCGGTCCGGCGTGTCGCTGCCGGCTGCCTGGAAGACGGCGGCGCCGCTGCCGGACGCGCCGGCGCAGCTGCCGGCGGACCAGGTGGACGCCAACCGGGAGAAGTGGGTTCAGCAGTGCCGAACGCTGCTGCAAGGCTAGTTCTGCCGCTGCTGGCGCTGGTCCCGATCGGTTTCCTTGGCCTGTTCTTCGCCTGGCCGGTGGTGTCGATCGTGGGTATCGGGCTCGGCGGCAGCGGCGCGGCGGACGTGCTGGCCAGCGGCGAGACCTGGCGGCTCGTCGCGTTCACGCTCGGCCAGGCGGCCGCGGCGACGCTGGTGGCGGTGCTCGCGGGCATGCCGCTCGCGTACGTCATGGCGCGCTGCGAACTGCCGGGTGTGGGCCTGGTGCGCACGCTGATCCTGGTGCCGTTCGTGCTGCCCACGGTGGTGGTGGGCCTGGCGTTTCGGGCCCTGCTGCCGGACGGTGGCGTCCTGTCGATCGTGCTGGCCAACGCGTTCTTCAACGTCGCGGTCGTCGCGCGGACGGTCGGCGGGCTGTGGGCGCACACGGATCGGCGGGCCGAGGAGGCGGCTCGGGCGCTGGGCGCGTCACGGTGGCGGGCGTTCACGTCGGTGGTGCTGCCGGCGATCGCGCCCGCGATCGGGTCGGCTGCCGCGGTCGTGTTTCTGTTCTGTGCCACCAGTTTCGGCGTTGTTCTGATGCTCGGCGGGGCGCGCTACCGGACGTTGGAGACGGAGATCTACCTCCGCACGGTCGACCTGTTCGACCTGCCCGGCGCGGCGGCGTTGTCGATCCTGCAGGTGGTCGCGGTGATCGCGGTGCTGCTGATCGGCGCGTTCGCGCGTCGACGCCGTGAGACGGCGTTGAAGCTGCGGGGTCGCCTGGAGACGGCACGGCGGCCGGTCGGCGGCGAATGGATCGTGGTCGGCGCGGCGCTGGTCGTGGTGATCGCGCTGCTGGTGCCGATCGTCGGCCTTGTCGCCCGGTCACTGACCACAATGGACGGTTGGCGGGCGTTGGCGGGCACCGGCGATTCCGGCACGCTGGAGGTTTCGGCCTGGGACGCGGCGTGGAACTCGATCCGTGCGGCGACCGACGCCACCATCCTTGCGATGCTGCTGGGCGTGACGGCGGCCGTCGTGCTGTCGCAGCTCCGTCGAGGACGTGCGGTGCTGGGCGAGACGCTGGACCTGGCGCTGATGCTGCCGCTGGGCGTGTCGGCGGTGACGGTCGGCTTCGGCTACCTCGTCACGCTCGGCGATCTGCCCTTCGACCTGCGCACATCGCCGCTGCTCGTGCCGTTCGCGCAGGCCCTGGTGATCACGCCGCTGATCGTGCGGACGGTGTTGCCGGTGCTGCGGGCGATCGACGAGCGGCTGCGGCAGGCCGCCGGCACGCTCGGCGCCGGGCCGTTCCGCGTGTGGCGCGAGGTCGACCTGGCGTTGGCCTGGCGGTCGCTGATCGCCGCGGCCGGCTTCGGATACGTGGTCGCGCTGGGTGAGTTCGGCGCGACGAGTTTCCTGGCGCGGCCGGACGCGCCGACGCTGCCGGTGGCGATCGCGCGGCTCATCGCCCGGCCGGGCGAGCTGAACAACGAGATGGCGTACGCGGCGTGCGTGGTGTTGATGCTGGTCACCGTGCTCGCCGTCGTGCTGATCGAGCGGTTGACGCCGGCGGTTGGGGAGTTCTGATGGCACTGGAACTGCAGGGCTTGTCCGTGCGCTACGGCGCGATCGCCGCCGTGTCCGATGTGGACCTCAGTGTCGCCGACGGCGAAGTTGTCGCGCTGCTCGGTCCGTCCGGCTGCGGCAAGTCGACGCTGCTTCGGGCCGTCGCCGGTCTGGAGCGGCCCGCCGCCGGCACGATTCGTTGGGACGGCGTCGATCTGGCCGGCGTCGCCGTGCACCGGCGGGACTTCGGGCTGGTGTTCCAGGACGGGCAGTTGTTCCCGCACCGGGACGTCGCCGCGAATGTCGCGTTCGGCATGCGCATGCACCACGTCGACCGCTCCGAGCGCGCCGCCCGCGTCGACGAGTTGTTGGCGCTCGTCGGCCTTGCCGGCTACGGCGAACGCCGCGTCACCGAGCTCTCCGGCGGCGAGCAGCAGCGGGTGGCGCTGGCCCGGGCCCTGGCTCCCAAGCCCCGCTTGCTCCTGCTCGACGAGCCACTGTCCGCTTTGGACCGTGCCCTGCGCGAGCAGCTCGCCGTCGACCTCGCCGCCCTGCTGCGCGCCACCGGCACCACTGCTCTCGTCGTCACCCATGATCACGACGAGGCCTTCACCCTCGCCGACCGTGTCGCCCTCATGCAGGCCGGCCGGATCCGCCAGGTCGGGCCGCCCGACGAGGTCTGGCGCCGGCCCGCCGACGACGTCGTCGCCGGCTTCCTCGGCTGCACCACCTTCGTGCCCGCCGAGGCCGACCACGACCTGGTCAGCAGCCCCCTCGGCGCGGTCCCGCTGCCCGGCGCCGGCGATGGTTCCGTGCTACTCGGCCTTCGTGCCAACGCCTTGCGCACCGACCCGGCCGGCTTCGTCCACGGCGAGGTCGTCCAGCGCCTCCACCGCCGCGATCACGCCCGCTTGCTCGTCCAGCTCACCGGTGACGGCGTTCCCACCGCCCCCGTCGAGGCCGTCGCCCCCGTCGCCGGCGCCCCCGAACCCGGCGACGCGATCCGCCTCGCCCTCGACCCCGACGGCATCGCCCTCACCGGCCAGGCGCGCGGTCGTACGCGATAAACCCGGCGACACCGCTGATCGTCCCCGCGATACTCGCCGATATGGAAGAGGTCGAGGTCGTCGTCGCCCACAACGAGCGTGCGACCCTGCGTGTCGGCGACGTGTTCCTGAAGATCGACCCTGATCAGACGCGCATCGACGTCGAGGTCGAGGCGATGGCCATGGCGCCGATCCCGACTCCGGAGGTCCTCTGGCGCAAGCCGCCCGTGCTCGCACTCGCCGCCCTCTCAGGCACGGCACTCGGCCGCCTCGGCGAGCCGTCGACCGCGTCGTCGGCGGCGTGGGCCGCGGCGGGTGCCGCCGCACGGATGCTGCACGACGCGCCGCTGCCGCCGTGGCCCGGTCGGAGCCTCGACGAGATCGCGGCGCGGCTCGACGGCGAATGCGCGTGGCTCGTCACCAATGGTGTCCTCCCCGCCGACCTGGTCACGCGCAACCGCCAGGTCGCCGAGGCCGCGCTCCGCCCGTGGACACCGGTGTTCACGCACGGCGACCTCCAGCTCACCCACGTGTTCGTCGACGGCGACGAGATCACCGGCGTGATCGACTGGTCCGAGGCGGCCCAGGGCGATGCCCTGTTCGACCTCGCCATCTTGACGCTCGGGCACGAGGAGCGCCTTGGCGACGTCGTCGCCGGCTACGGCACCGACGTCGACCTCGACGTGATCCGCGCTTGGTGGTCGCTGCGAAGCCTGGTGGCGGTCCGCTGGCTGGTCGAGCACGGCTTCGACCCGGCCGCGCCGGGCTGCGAGGTCGACGTGCTGAGAGCCCGGCTGTGATCTCCGCACAGGGTGGCTGTGGACCAGCCCAGCCACCCTGTGGACAACTAGCCGTCCTTGCTTGACAGGCGGGCGTAGGCGACGGAGAGGCCGATGAGGAGGTAACAGGCGGCCTTGAGGGTGCTGTCGAGCAGGCCGTCCCACGGCATGGGGTCGCGGAGGACGTCGGTCATGGTGCCCCAGCTGCTGGTGAGCAGGTACGGCTGGATCCAGTCGAGCTGGGGGATGACGGTGAGGATGGCGAACACCAGGGCCCCGGCGAGGGTGGCGGCCATGACCACCAGGGGGTGCTCGGTGAAGGCGGACACGGCCAGGGCGATGGCGGCGACGGCCCAGACCTGGAAGGTGACCCATCCGACGGCGAGCCCGATGCGGGCGAGGGCGTCGCCGAAGCTGAGGGTGTTGCCGGTCAGGGTGATCAGCCCGTCGGTGCCGACGAGCACGACGCCGGTGACGAGGCCGACGAGGGCGATGGACAGGGCGGCGATGAACACGACGGCGCCGACGCCGAAGGCCTTGACGCCGAGCAGCCGGGCCCGGCTGACGGGGGCGATGAGCAGTCCCCGAAGGGTGCCGTGGGCGGACTCGCCGGCGAGGGCGTCGGCGGCGGACATGGCGCCGAGCAGCGGAAGCAGCATGGCCAGCAGCAGCGTCAACGACAGCACCGGCAGCACGAAGCCGTTGCCGATCAAGATGGTGAACAACGAGCCGGGCCCGTTCCCGCCGGGACCGGCCCCGGCGTTGCCGGCGATGACGGTGCCGACGCCGATGAGCACGGGCACCAGGGACAGCAGCACGATGGCGATGATGGTCCGAGGCCGGCGAAGCACCCAGCGCAGCTCGGACGCGAGCAGCCGACCCAGCGGCGCCCGGACCGGGCGGTCCAGCGCGGGCCGGTCCACAACGGCGGCGGTCATTGCGTCTCCCCCTCGGTGAGCTGGGCGAACAGCTCCTCCAGCCCGGTCCGCCGCCGACGCACCTCGTGCACGCCGGCACCGGCCTCGACCAGCACCCGAACCACCTGCGGCGCGGTGGTGCCGATCAGCTCGACGAACAGTCCGTCCTCTGTGGACCGTGCGGCGATCCCGTTGTCACGGAGCGAGTCCAGCGACAGCTCGACGTCCGGAGTGGACACGATCAGCGCGGGAGCGCCGGCCTCGAGCAGCTCGGCCAGCTCGCCCTGGGCGACGACGGAACCCTTGTGCAGCACGGCGACGTGCGTGCAGGTGGCCTCGATCTCGGCCAGCAGGTGGGAGCTGACGAGCACGGTGGTGCCGGCGCCGTGCAGCTCGGCGATGACCCGCCGGATCTCCCGCGTGCCGGCGGGGTCGAGGCCGTTGGTGGGCTCGTCCAGCACGACGAGCCGCCGGGGCAGCAGCAGCACGGCGGCGAGCCCCAGCCGCTGCTTCATACCGAGCGAGTAGCCGCGGTACCGGCGGTCGGCCGCGTCGGAAAGGCCGACTCGCGCCAACGCCTCCTCGACCGACGACGCGATCGCCGGCGTCTCCATCAGCGGCTCGGCGGAGGCGACGCGGCGCAGGTTCTCCCGCCCGGACAGGAACGGGTGGAAGCCGGGCCCCTCGACCAGCGCGCCGACGTGCGGCAGCGTGATCTGGGCCCCGCTCGGCATCGGATGCCCGAGCAGCTCCACCTCGCCGTCGGTCGGCTGCACGAGCCCGAGCAGCATCCGGATGGTGGTCGTCTTGCCCGACCCGTTCGGGCCCAGCATCCCCAGCACGGCGCCTTCGGGCACGTCCAGGTCCACCTGGTCGACGGCGACCGTGCTGCCGTAGGTCTTGCGCAGGCCCCGAGTCCGCGCCGCGAGGGTGGGGGCGGCCAGCGCCGCCCCCACTCCCGGCTCCACGAGGGAGGTGCTGGTCACTTCACGCTCGCCAGGGCGTCGACCAGAACCTGCTGGGGCACGGCGCCGACGGCGACCCGGCCGTCGTCGAGGATCAGCGCGGTGCCGACCGCGGTGCTGATCTCGTAGCCCGAGCCCCACGGCCCGCTGACGCGCTTGCCCAGCTGGCCGAGCAGCTTGGACGGGTCGATGCTCTGGCCCTCCTTGGCCTTGCCCGAGGAGCCCAGGGTGCCGGCCGGCAGCTTCTGCACCAGCACGGTGTCCCAGCCGGTGCCGACGAACTGAGGCTCCGGCAGGTCCTTGGCCGCGCCGGCCGCCTTGTCGGCCTGCTTCTGCGCGTCGCCGGTGACGACCTTGGCGTTGGCCGGCGGCGTGAAGGTGAACAGCGCCGGGTCCTGCTTGCCGATCTCCAGCTTGGAGAAGCCGATCTGCGCCACCGGCTGCGCGTTGCCGTTGGCCAGCACGCTCAGCTGCAGCGGAATCTTCGTCTCCGAGTCGACGGCGATGCGCACCTCGCGCAGCATCGTGCGCTCGGTCGGCTTCGGCGCCAGCACCAGCTCGTACGCGGAGCGGCCGGCGACGGTCGCGGTGCCGTCCACCTTCACCGTGCTGTCCTTGTTGATCAGCGCGATGACCTGCTTGGCCGCCTGCGCCGGGTCGGTGGCGACCTCACCGCTGGAGGGCTTCTCCGGGTGCGCCTTGTCCGGCGCGCCGGTCTCCTTGCGCACGGTGTTGTTCGACGACGTCCAGTCCCACACCGTGGTGCCGTCGAACACAACGGTCTCCTCGGACGTTCCGTTGGGCAGCGAGATGCGGCCCTTGCCCTGGCCGTCGGTCCAGACCTGCGTGCTGGTCGAGCCGTTGCTGAGGAACCGCGCCGCCTGCCCGAGCGACGGCATCGCCGGCAGCCCCAGGTTGTTGGTCGCGGTCACGGTGCCGGCCAGCGCCGGCACCGACTTGGTGGTCAGCACGGACTGCACCAGGTCCTGAGCGCTGACCTGCGGCAGCACGGGGGCGGGTCCCGCACCGGCCGGCATCGCGAGCACCCCCAGCCCGACCACGCCGGCCAGCACGCCGGCCGCCCCGACGACCAGACCTGCCTTCTTCCCGTTCATGGGTCCCCTCCCGGTCACGTCTCCAGTGAACGCTTCGAGCTTGGTGAAGGCCAGCTGAGACCGGGCTGAGGAGCTGAGAGAACGCTGAGACGGGGGCCGCATCGCGCCGGCCGACGGACCGAGCTGCTGAGAGATGCCTGAGAGCGGCCTTCGCCGTGGCCATACTGGCCTGGTGAGACCACGGGTGCTCGTAGTCGACGACGAGATCGGGGTGCGTCGGGCGCTGGAACGCGGACTGACGGCCGAGGGGATGGACGTGGTGTGCGCGGCGGACGGCCCGAGCGGCCTGCGGGCGGCGCTGACCGGCAGCTTCGACGTGGTGCTGCTGGACATCATGCTGCCGGGCCTGTCCGGCTACCGCGTGCTGCAGCACATGCGCGCGGAGCAGGTGGACACGCCGGTGCTGCTGGTGTCGGCGAAGGACGGCGAGGTGGACCAGGCGGACGGCCTGGACCTGGGCGCGGACGGCTACCTGGTGAAGCCGTTCTCCTTCATGGTGCTGGTGGCGCAGGTGCGGGCGGTGCTGCGCCGTGGTGCGTCGGCCGAGGCGGCGGCGCAGCTCAAGGTGGGGGAGCTGGTGATCGACCGCGCGGGCCGGGAGGTGCGCTGGGCCGGGGAGACGGTGGCGCTGAGCCCCCGCGAGTTCGCGGTGTTGGAGGTGCTGGCCAGCCGCGCGGGAGCGGTCGTCACGAAGGACGAGCTGCTGCGCACGGTGTGGGGTGACGAGCTGGCGGCCACCCGCAACGCGGTGGAGGTATACGTGGGCTACCTGCGGCGCAAGCTGGATGCCGTGGGCGCGGGTGACGTGGTGCGGACGATCCGTGGCCACGGCTACATGGCCAGCTCTCCGGAGCTGGACGCAGCGCTGCGTCGATGAATCCTCGCGCGTGGTGGCGGCGTCGATCGCTGCGCTCCAAGATCACCGTCTCCGCCACGCTGTTCGCGATGGTGTGCCTGCTGGTGCTGTCCCGCCTGGCCGGAGGCGCGATCGGGCAGCTGCTGGTCGGCGCGGCGGATTCTGAGCTGCACAACGCCCTGGGCGACGCCGTGCCGGCGGTGGCCGAGGGCAAGCCGGTGCACTCGGCGCTCGTCGACGTGCAGCTGCGCGTCCTGGACTCCGAGGGCGCTCCGGCCGACGGCGGCCCGCCGCCGATGCTGAGCCCGCACGACGTCGACGCGCTGATGTCCGGACGGGACGTGCTGCGCATCGACGACGACCCGCCGCACCGCTGGATCGGCCAGGTCGTCTACGACCCCACCGGCCTGCCACGGCTCGTCGCGGCCGGCGCCGACCTCGTCGGCTACAACCAGGCGGTAAGGGAGGGCGCGGACTGGCTGTCGGTCGCGGCGGTGTTGGCGTCGCTGCTGATCGGCGTGGCGACGTGGTTCGTTGTCGGCTGGTCGCTGTGGCCGGTACGGCGCATGCACGCGGCGGCGGGCGCACTCCCGCCGGGGGAACGGCTGCCGGTGCCGGAGGCGCACGACGAGCTGCGCTCGCTGGCGGAGGCGATGAACGACCTGTTGGTACGGCGCGACGAGGCGGTCCAGCGACTGCGGCGCTTCACCGGGGACGCCGCGCACGAGCTGCGGTCGCCGGTGGCGTCCATCCGTGCGCAGGCGGAGGTCGCGGTGGCGCACCCGGATCCGGAGTTCGCGCAGGAGGTCCTCGCGGCCGTCACGGACGAGTCGGAGCGCATGTCGACTCTCGTGGACGATCTGTTGGCGCTGGCGCGATCCGACGCCGGAGAAGCGCAGCCGGTGGGCCGTGTCGACGTGAGCGAGGCGGCGATCGCCGCGGCGGAGCGCCTGTCAACCAACGGCGGCCCTCGCATCCGGGTGGACGCCCCGCGCGCCGGCGCGGTGGTGCTGTGCGCCCCCGGCGAAGTGGCGCTCGTGCTGAACAACCTGCTCAACAACGCCATCCGCTACGCACGTGTGCAGGTGCGGGTGTCCGTGCTGCCGGCGGGCGCGACTGTGCGGCTTCTCGTCGACGATGACGGCCCCGGCGTGCCGGTGGAGCACCGCACCCGGCTGTTCGACCGCTTCTACCGCGTGCAGGACGACCGTGGCCGGGGCACCGGCGGCGCGGGGCTGGGGCTGGCGCTGGTGGCGGAGGCCGTGCGGCGGCGCGGCGGCACCGTGCGCGTGACGGACTCGCCGGAGGGCGGTGCGCGGTTCGAGGTGCGGTGGCAGGCGGCCGGGCTGGCGATGTGGGGCAGGATCTGAGTGTGACCCAGATTGTCGTCGCCACCGCGATCATGCGGAACGGGCAGGTGCTGGCCCAGCAGCGGGCGTATCCCAGCGCCGACGCCGGCCGGTGGGAATTCCCCGGCGGACGCGTCGAGCCCGGCGAGTCCGAAGAAGCGGCGGTCGTCAGGGAATGCCGTGAAGAACTGGGTGTGGAGGTCGAAGCCGGGCCGAGTGTCGGGCCGGATGTGCCGCTGCGGAATGGAATGGTGCTGCGGCTCTATACGGCCACACTTGTCGACGACAACGCGGAGCCGGTGGCGGTCGAGCACAGCGCGGTGAGGTGGGTCGGCATCGAGGAATTCGACGACCTGCCGTGGCTCGAAGCCGACCTGGCGTTCCTTCCGGACCTTCGGAAACTGTTCGGCTAGACCGCCGAACAATTCCCTGACCTGCGCGAACGAGACTTCGCACATTTCCGGCTTGAACCGGATGCGGCCGCCGGGCTGTGATGTGTGCACCGGAGTCCCGGTCATGTCATGAGGGGAAAACATGAACAAGGCAATTGCCGCTGTTGTCACTTCCGCGCTGGGTCTGGGCCTGATGGCCGCAGCCGCTCCGGCCGCGATGGCGGACACGCACCGCGCGAGCATCAAGTGCACCTCGCCCAGTGACGCGAAGGCGAACTACTCGTGGGGCGACGGTTTCACCACGGTGACCGTCTACTTCAACAACCACTGCTCGCACAAGGTGTCGGCCGGGATCGTCACGAAGGACCAGGACGACCGCCTGTCCGTCTACTGCATGGTCACCAACGGCGGCACCTCGGGCAAGAAGAAGTTCGACATCGGTGTCGACGAGACCGTCGTCCGTATCCAGAAGGGCTGCAGCCTCTGACGCGGGACTGCGCCGTCTGAGGTGAAAGGCGGGTGACCCCGGGGGAGGGGTCACCCGCCTCGCACGTCCCGTCACGCATCGTTGACATACCCCCGGGTGGTTTATATTCCCGTCGTGACCGGTCCTCAGAATCAGGCTCGACGAGGGCGCAAGCACATCGTTCCCGACGCCGGCGACGGTCCGGCGGCCCGCTTCGCCCGCGACCTCCTGGAGCTCAAGGAACTCGCCGGGAACCCGTCCTATGACCGGATGCGCGCCGAACTCGGTGCGGCGGCGTCGAAATCCACCTTGTCGGCGGCCACCCGCGGCCGCGTGCTGCCGTCCTGGGAGACCACCTGGGAGTTCGTGCGCAGTCTCGCCGGTCCCGGTGACGACGTCCGCCGGGAGTGGCGGTTCCGTTGGGAGACGGCCAACGCCGAACTCGCCGAAGCGTCGAAGCAGTCGAATGTCCTTGTACGGGAAGAAGAAAAGGCCGTAGCGGAACCGCCTGCTCCGAAGAACAAGGCCCGCCGGGCGGTTCTCGCGATCGCCGCGGTGGTGGTGCTCGTGGCCGCCGCCGTGCTGGCGCCGCGCCTGTTCCGGCACTTGCCGTCCTGGGGATCCCACGACCCGTACCCGCTGCCCGGCGACGCCTCCGGCTTCGGCGGCGACGGCCTGTCCGGCGACATGACGTACCCGGACGGCTCGCAGGTGCCGCTGGGGCAGACCTTCACGAAGGTGTGGCGGATCAAGAACACCGGCACGGTGCCGTGGCACGGCCGGTTCCTGGACATCGCCGGCGGCACCACCATGCAGTGCGTCTCGCCGTCGCGGGTGCCGGTGCCCGACGCCGAGCCCGGCCAGATGGTCGCCGTGAGCGTGCCGGTGACGCCGATGGCCGTCGGCGTGTGCCATGTCCTGTGGAAGATGGTGGACGCGACGGGTGCGCTGGTCTTTCCCGACCACAACGGCGTCTTCTACGACGTGAAGGTGATCGCAGCCACGCACTGATCAGGTGTGAAGCCTGTCACTAGGGAAACGCCTAGTACGACCGTCGGCGACGATGCGGAACAAGATCGAAAAGCGCGGTGGAGATCCGCGTCACGCGGCCTTCTTCTTGGCCTTGAGCAGGGCGACCACCGGGCAGCGCTTGCACCTCGGCTTGGACCGGCAGCACTTCTTCTTCACCTTGACCTTGCCCACCCGGCGCACTCCCGTCCTCGACTCCGACCAGGATAGGTGAGGCTCGCCTAAGTCGGAACCCGCGGCCCGGAAAAGGTACGATGGTTGGGGACACGCGCGGGTATGGACGGCCGCCGGTGCCCACCTCCCACTCGCAACGCTCTAGGAGTTTCGCGTGCCCACGGCCACCGCGAGTCAGATCCGCACGGACCTTCGCAACGTCGCCATCATCGCGCACGTCGACCACGGCAAGACCACGCTGGTCGACGCCATGCTGCGGCAGTCGGGCGCCTTCGCCGCCCGCGCCGAACTGGTCGACCGGGTCATGGACTCCGGCGAGCTGGAGCGCGAGAAGGGCATCACCATTCTCGCCAAGAACACCGCGGTGCGGCGCAGCACGCCGGACGGGGTCGTCACGATCAACGTGGTCGACACCCCCGGCCACGCCGACTTCGGCGGCGAGGTGGAGCGGGCGCTGTCCATGGTGGACGGCGTGCTGCTGCTGGTGGACGCCAGCGAGGGCCCGCTGCCGCAGACCCGGTTCGTGCTGCGCAAGACGCTGGCCGCCGGCCTGCCGGTGGTGCTGGTGGTGAACAAGGTCGACCGCCCGGACGCCCGGATCGCCGAGGTCGTCGAGGAGACCCACGACCTGCTGCTGGACCTGGCCACCGAGGTCGGCGCGGACGACTCCGTGCTGGACCTGCCGGTCATCTACGCCTCCGCCCGCGCCGGCAAGGCCAGCCTGAACCAGCCGGCCGACGGCGCGCTGCCGGACAGCGAGAACCTGGACCCGCTGTTCGACGTGCTGCTGGGCCACGTGCCGGCACCGACCGGCGACCCGGAGGCCCCGCTGCGCGCGCTGGTCACCAACCTGGACGCGAGCAGCTTCCTCGGCCGTATCGCGCTGTGCCGCATCCACGCCGGCACCATGCGCAAGGGCGAGTTCGTGGCCTGGTGCCGCGAGGACGGCTCCACCCAGCGCGTCAAGATCACCGAGCTGCTGATCACCGAGGGCCTGGAGCGCCAGCCGGCCGAGCAGGCCAGCGCGGGCGACCTGGTGGCCATCGCCGGCATTCAGGAGATCACCATCGGCGACACGCTCGCCGACGCCGAGACGCCCGAGCCGCTGCCCCGGATCACCGTGGACGAGCCGGCCATCTCCATGACCATCGGCGTCAACACCTCGCCGCTGGCCGGCCGCAACGGCGGCACCAAGCTCACCGCCCGCCTGGTCAAGGCCCGGCTGGACAGCGAGCTCGTCGGCAACGTGTCCGTGCGCGTGCTGCCGACCGAGCGCCCCGACACCTGGGAGGTGCAGGGCCGCGGCGAGCTGGCGCTGGCCATCCTGGTCGAGCAGATGCGCCGCGAGGGCTTCGAGCTCACGGTCGGCAAGCCGCAGGTCGTCACCCGCACCATCGACGGCGTGCTGTGCGAGCCGTACGAGCGGCTGACGGTCGACGCCCCCGAGGAGCACCTGGGCGCGGTCACGCAGCTGCTGGCCAACCGCAAGGGCCGGATGGAGCACATGGACGGCCACGGCACCGGCCGGATCAAGCTCGACTACGTGGTGCCGGCGCGCGGCCTGATCGGCTTCCGCACCGACTTTCTCACCGAGACCCGCGGCACCGGCATCGCCAACCACGTGTTCGAGGGCTACCACCCGTGGGCCGGCGAGATCCGCACCCGGCACTCGGGCTCCCTGGTGGCCGACCGGACCGGCCCGGTCACCGCGTACGCCATGATCCAGCTGGCCGACCGCGGCACCTTCTTCGTGGAGCCCGGCGCCGACGCGTACGAGGGCATGGTCGTGGGCGAGAACCCGCGCGCCGAGGACCTGGACATCAACGTGTCCCGGGAGAAGAAGCTGACCAACATGCGCTCCTCCACCGGTGACGAGCTGGAGCGGCTGGCCCGCCCGCGCACCCTGTCGCTGGAGGAGGCGCTGGAGTTCTGCGCCACCGACGAGTGCGTCGAGGTCGCGCCGAACGTGGTCCGGGTGCGCAAGCTGGTGCTGGACTCCACCACCCGTGGCCGCGAGCGGTCCCGCGCCAAGACCCGCGACGCGAACATCAAGTAGCAACCCGCAGTACCCCGCACACGTCTATTCACCCGTGTGGTCCATAGTTGACGGCGGAAGCCCGGCTGTGGACCACACGGGGCTTCGCCCCGGTCGCAGACACTTGGAGGCGGATTCGTGCGCGGCAGGTCGGCGCTGCTCGCCCTTACGGCGGCGGTCTGCGCGCTGCTGACGGCGTGCACGGATTCGCCGCCGCCTCCGCTGGTCAGCGCCCCACCGACCACCGTAACGCCGACGCGTCCCACGGATCCGACCCAGCTGGTGGTCGGTGTGGACAGCGTGAAGGGCGGCTACAACCCGCACCTGATCGCCAACCAGACCACCGTCACCCGCGCGCTCGGCGAACTCGTGCTCCCCTCGGTTTTCCACACCGGGGTCGACGGCAGCCCGCTGCTGGACCGGACGCTGATGGTGTCGGCCGAGGTCACCAAGGCCAATCCGTACACGGTCACGTACACCATCCAGCCGCAGGCGGCCTGGGGTGACGGCGCGCCGATCGCCGCCGAGGACTTCGCCTACCTGTGGCAGAACATGCGCAGCCAGCCCGGCGTGGTCGACCCGGCCGGCTACCGCCTCATCACGGGCGTGTCGGCGCGCGACGGCGGCCGCGTCGCGGACGTGACCTTCAGCCAGCCCTATCCGGGCTGGCGGTCGCTGTTCAACGACCTGTTGCCGGCGCACGTGCTCAAGGACGCGCCCGGCGGCTGGACCGGCGCGCTCAGCGAGACGTTCCCCGCCGCCGGCGGGCCCTTCTCCATCCGCAACATCGACCAGGACCGCGGCGAGATCCTGTTGCAGCGCAACGACCGCTACTGGGGCCAGTCGACCAAGCTGCAGCAGATCGTGCTGCGCCAGGCCGGGCCGGCCGACCTGGTCGGCGCGCTCAAGTCGGCCGACGACCAGCTGGCCGTGCTCGACCCGGGCGACAGCACGATGCGCGCGCTCAACGAACTGGGCAAGTCGGTCACGTTGACCACGGTGCCCAATCCGGTCGTGGTGGAGGTGCTGCTGCGGCAGACCGCCCCACGGCTGTCCGACCCGACGCTGCGCGCCGCGGTGTTCGCGGCGATCGACCGGGACGCCCTGATCTCCATCGGCTCGGGCGGCGGCCCGTCGGCTTCGCTGCGCGCCGACTCGCTGGTGCTGGCCCCGTCGCAGCCGGGCTACAAGCCGTCGATACCGGCCGGCGTGGGCACGCCCAACCACGACCTGGTGAATCAGCTGCTCACCCAGGCGGGTTACACGAAGACCAACGGCTCGTGGATCCGTGACGGCGTGCCACTCAACCTCGTGATCGGCGCGCCGAACGACCGTGCCCCCTATTCACAGCTGGCCGGCGTGCTGCAGCAGCAGCTGGAGGCGGCCGGCATCGGCGCGACGATCCTCAACACCTCCGGCGACCAGCTGTTCGGGCAGGTTCTGCCGGCCACCACGACCACGACGCCGACCGTGACCACCACCACCTCCCCGGCCAACGACCAGGGCGGCGACCCCGTCAATTCGGTGGATGTCGCGATCGTCCCGCAGGCGGTGGGGGGTGACCCGGCCAGCGTGCTGGCGGCGGCGTTCGGCTGCCGGGGCGCGCTGCCGGACGGCACGACGGCGCTGCCGGCGGCCAACCCGGCCGGGTTCTGCGACCCCGGCCTGCAGCCGACCATCGAAGCGGCCCTGACCGGCGCGATGTCACTGCCGGACGCGCTGTCGACGGTTGAGCCGGCGTTGTGGCAACACCATGTCGCGATGCCGTTGTTCCAACTCGCCGATGTCCTCGCGACCGGTTCCGAGATCACTGGTGTGAACGGCGGGCCACCCTTGGTCGGACCCTTTGCCGGCGCGCCGACGTGGCGCCGAGCAGTTCGTCGGTGACCCGTTCGTGTTGTTAATTGCTGTTAATTCGGGCGACTCGGCGCGACCTGCCGATTTCAACTCTTGACAGATTTTTCCCCCGTTCGGGTAGCGAACGATCCCGCCCGGTAACTGCTCAATCGCTACGCGCTGTCACCGTGTCACCCTTTGGTCACGATCGCCGTGTCACCAGTGACCCGTGGGTATTCCTCTTCTTACGGTGCCTGGCACAGCGCGCAGGTCGAGTAGCTTGTGGCGCGCTATGGTCCCCGGGTGTGCGCGTCGACTGATCCGGTCGCGGCCGCCCTGTGCTAGGAGGGCACGTGTCAATGAGGAGATCCAAAGCGATCCCCGCGATCGCGGTGATGGCTGGCGCCGCGCTCATGCTGACCGCATGTGGTGGCTCCGGTGGGGGCGATCAGGGCAACGGGTCCAACGGCGGTGGCCTCGCCGGCGCGGCGGTTGCCAAGGGCGAATCAGGTGACACGTACACCGCGCCGAAGGTCAGCGACATTGGCCCGGTGACCGTTTCGACGGACAAGCCGTTCACCGCGTACAACAACGCGACGGCCGACGCGAATCAGTCATACAACACTTTCGCCTTGATCCAGGTTCTGGCCCGTCCGTTCATCCCTGACGGCAACAACAAGGTGTTGCTGAACAAGGACGTCATGGACTCGGTCGACGTCACCTCGACCAACCCCCAGACGATCACCTGGAAGATCAAGAAGGGCGTCACCTGGTCCGACGGCGCGCCCTGGAACTGCAAGGACTTCTACCTGACCTACCTGGCCGACAGCGGCCTGGCCATGAAGCCCGACGGCAAGACGGCCTACTTCAACGCCGCCAGCACCACGGGGTACAGCCAGATCAGCTCGGCCAAGTGCCAGGACGACCAGACGATGGTCACCACGTTCAGCACGCCGTTCGCCGACTACAAGAGCCTGTTCGGCTTCTCAGACGACCTGCTCCCGGCGCACATCCTGGAGAAGCAGACCGGCGTCTCGGACATCACCCAGGTGACCCCGCAGAGCTCGGCCGACGTGCTGACCAAGGTCTCCGACTTCTGGAACACCGGGTGGAAGGGCTTCAAGGCGGACCTCGCGCCGGCCTCCGGCCCGTACATGATCAAGGACTGGGCCCAGGGCTCGTCGATCACGCTGGTCCGCAACCCGAAGTGGGCGGGCAACCCGGGCGGCCCGTCGCAGATCACCCTGAAGGCGATCCCCGACTCCAACGCCCAGGTGCAGGCGCTGCAGAACAACGAGGAGCAGGTGCTGTCCTCGGCGCAGCCGGACAGCAACGCGGCGACCACGCTGCAGGGCCTCGGCTCGTCGGGCATCACCTACGGCGCCAACGCCGGCCTGAACTTCGAGCACCTCGACCTGCAGCTCAAGCGGCCGATCTTCCAGGACATCGCGGTCCGCAAGGCGTTCGGCGAGTGCATCAACCGCAACGAGCTGGTGGACAAGCTGATCAAGCAGGTGCAGCCGGACGCCAAGCCGTTCAACAGCCTGCTGTTCTTCCCGGGTAGCCCCGGCTACGCCGACAACTACTCGGACAAGCTGACCGCCAGCGCGGACACCGCGAAGAAGACGCTGACCGACGACGGCTGGGCCCTGGGTCCGGACGGCATCATGGCCAAGAACGGCCAGAAGCTGAGCTTCAAGATCAGCCACACCGACATCCCCCGCCGCAAGCAGACCGTCGCGCTGATCCAGAGCGAGTGCAAGGCGGCCGGCATCGACGTCCAGGACGACACCGACCCGAACTTCCTGGACAAGCGGGTCAGCGACGGTGACTACGACGTGGCGCTGTTCGCGTGGTCGGTGCCGCCGTTCCACTCGTCCTCGGTGGCCACCTACCACACCGGTCAGGGCCAGAACTGGAACGGCATCAGCGACAAGACGGCCGACGACGCGTTCGACCAGGCGGTCAAGCAGACCGACCCCGCTGCGGCCGTGCCGTTCTACCAGGCCGCGGACAAGGCGCTGTCGGAGACGTACTCCACGTTCCCGCTCTTCCAGCCGCCGAACATGTGGGCGTACACCGGTGACATCGACCGGGCGTACTTCCAGAGCTACTTCGGCGCCCTGTGGAACGCCAACGAGTGGCAGAAGCCGAACTCCTGATTCCAGCACCACGGTTGTCGGCTCCCCGGCGTCGGTCGCGGCTCGCGATCGGCGCCGGGGCGCACCCGTGTCAGTACTGACCCCGTCCCCACCCGTCCAGGCAGACCTCGCTCCAGCCGGCTACCCGACCAGCTCCCGGTGAGGTCGTCGAGGAGCAACCCGTGTTCCAATACCTGATTCGACGGTTGCTGATCTCCATACCCATCCTGTTGATCGGCAGCTTCCTCCTCTTCCTGCTCGTGGCCTCGGCCGGTGACCCGCTGGCGGGCCTGAAAGGCAAGCCCGGCGTCACCCCGGAGCAGATCCACACGCTGTCCGTCTCGCTCGGTCTGGACAAGCCGATCCTGGCCCGGTACTGGTCGTGGCTGACCGGCTTCGTGACCGGCAACTGGGGGGTCAGCGTCGCCCTCGGCGAGGCGCAGACGCCGGTCATCGACACCATCTCCAACGCGCTGTGGGTGACCATGCGCCTGGTGATCGGCGCCGAGCTGATCGCGCTCGTGCTGGGCATCGCCGTCGGCGTGTTCTCCGCCGTCCGGCAGTACTCGATCTTCGACTACATCGCCACCAGCATCGCGTTCCTGATGTTCTCGATGCCGATCAGCTGCGTCGCCGTCGTGATCAAGAACTACGGCATCCAGTTCAACAACGTGCTGGAGTCGTTCCACCTCAAGCGCTGGCTGACCACGGCAGGCCCGCCGACCAGCGGCTTCGGCCACAACCTCGGCCAGATCATCGTGAACTACTCCGGCACCTTCCTGCTGCCGACGATCTCGCTGATGACCATCAGCTTCGCCGCGTACAGCCGGTTCCAGCGCGCCTCCATGCTGGAGACGCTCAACGCCGACTACGTGCGGACCGCGCGGGCGAAGGGCCTCTCGCAGAGCCGGGTGATCTTCCGGCACGCCATGCGCAACGCGCTCATCCCCGTCACGACCCTGTTCGCGCTCAACATCGGCGCCATCATCGGCGGCGCGATCATCACGGAGCACGTGTTCGGCTGGAGCGGCATGGGCACCGTGCTGGTCAAGTCCGTCACCAACTTCGACCCGCCGACACTGATGGGCTGGTTCGCGGTGACCGCGACAGTCGTCGTCGTGTTCAACCTGATCGCCGACGTGCTCTACGGCCTTCTCGACCCTAGGATCCGCCTTGGCTAACGCAACCCAGACCGCCACCGTCGACGGCCCCGCCGCCGACGCCGTGCGCCACGAGTTCGACGCCAAGGCCCGGTCCCAGACGTCGATCATCTTCGGCCGGTTCGTGCGGCACCGCCTGGCCATGGCCAGCCTCGGCGTGCTCATCCTGCTGGCGATCGCCTCGTTCGTGGTGCCGCTGTTCCTGAAGTACAACTACTCCGACACCAGCGCGGGCGGCTACCTGCGGCCCGGCGGCGGCCACCTGCTCGGCACCGACCAGCTGGGCCGGGACGCGCTCGCGCAGCTGCTGCGCGGCACCCAGTTCTCGCTGGCCATCGCGTTCACGGTGGCGATCAGCTCGACCATCGTCGGCGTGCTCGTCGGCGCCGTCGCCGGCTATCTCAAGGGCTTCGTCGACAACGCCCTGATGCGGCTGGTCGACCTGTTCCTGATCGTGCCGCAGATCGCGCTGGCCGCGATCCTGGTGCACGCCTGGTCGAGCACCTGGTGGGTGGTGGCCATCGTGCTGGCACTGTTCAACTGGATGCAGATCGCCCGCATCACCCGCGGCGAGGCGCTGTCGCTGTCGGCTCGCGAGTTCGTCGAGGCCTCCCGCGCGGCCGGCGCCGGCACCTGGCACATCGTGTTCAAGCACCTCATCCCGAACATGGTCGGCACCATCACCGTGAACGCGACGCTGTCGGTGTCCACGGCGGTGCTGACCGAGGCCGCGCTGTCGTTCATCGGCCTGGGCGTGCAGCTGCCGGACACCTCGCTCGGCCTGATCGTGCAGGACAACTACACCCAGGTGCTGCTGCGGCCGTGGCTGTTCTGGGGTCCGTTCCTGGCCATCGTGCTGATCTCGATGACCATCAGCTTCATCGGTGACGGACTGCGTGACGCGTTCGACCCGCGGCAGACGAAGGTGCGTGCGTGATGACCAACGGGATCGACACGAACGAGCCGCTGCTTCGGGTGTCCGACCTGACGGTCGAGTTCCCGACCGACGACGGCGTGGTGCACGCGGTCCGCGACCTGTCCTTCGAGCTGAAGCCCCGCGAGGTGCTCGGCGTCGTCGGCGAGTCCGGTTCCGGAAAGTCGGTGTCCTCGATGGCGATCCTGGGCCTGCTGCCCAAGACCGCCCGGGTGTCGGGCTCGATCGCCTACCGCGGCCAGGAGCTCAACGGCCTGAGCTACAACGAGATGCGCAAGTTCCGCGGCAACTCGGTCTCGATGATCTTCCAGGACCCGATGACCTCGCTGAACCCCGTGTTCACCGTGGGGGCCCAGCTGGCCGAGGCCTACCTGGAGCACCACAAGGTGTCCAAGAAGGCGGCGTGGGCCAAGGCCGTCGAGGCGCTGGAGCAGGTCGGCATCCCGCAGCCGGACCGGCGGGCCAAGCAGTACCCGCACGAGTTCTCCGGCGGCATGCGGCAGCGCGTGGTGATCGCCATGGCGATCATCAACGACCCGGACGTGATCATCGCGGACGAGCCGACGACCGCGCTGGACGTGACCGTGCAGGCGCAGATCCTGGAGACGCTGCTGCGGATCCGGGACGAGACGAACGCGGCCATCATCATGATCACCCATGACCTGGGGGTCGTGGCCGGCATGGTGGACAAGGTGCAGGTGATGTACGCCGGCACCGTCGTCGAGTCGGGTTCGGTGGACGAGGTGTTCGAGACCCCGCGCATGCCGTACACGGTCGGCCTGCTCGGCTCCAACCCGGACCCGAGCCTGATCGGCCAGCGGCTGACCCCGATCACCGGCGCGCCGCCCTCGCTGGTCAACCTGCCGTCCGGCTGCGCGTTCTCGCCGCGCTGCCCGCTGGTGGCGCCGGTGTGCCACGAGTCGGAGCCGGAGCTGGTGGAGGCGGGCGGCGGCGCCACGGCGCACCTGACCCGCTGCCACCGGTGGAACGACCTGGCCGGCTACGAGGACCCGAAGAAGCTGTTCGCCCGCAAGGAGATCGGCGCCGAGGAGCCGATCGCCGCGCTCATGATCGACAACCCCGAGGTGGTCGTCGAGGAGCATCTCGCGGACAGCGGTGACCAGCAGAAGGAGGCCGCGTCGTGAGCACCGGCACCGAGACCAGGCCGGCGACCGGCGGCGCGGGCACCACGGGCTCGCCCCTGCTCCAGGTGAAGGACCTCTACAAGTCCTTCCCGGTGCGGGGCGGCGGCATCATCCCGCGCACCGTCGGGCACGTGCAGGCCGTGCACGGCGTCAGCTTCGACCTGGCCGCCGGCGAGACGCTGGGGCTGGTCGGCGAGTCCGGCTCGGGCAAGTCGACCACCGGCCGGGCCATCCTCCAGCTGCACAAGCCCACCTCGGGCTCGGTGAAGTTCGAGGGTCGCGAGCTGACCACCATGCACCGCAAGGAGCTCCAGGCCATGCGCCGGGACCTCCAGATCGTGTTCCAGGACCCGTACGCGTCGCTGGACCCGCGGTGGCAGGTCAACGACATCATCGCCGAGCCGCTGCGGATCCACCGCTTCGGCAGCGCCGAGGTCATCCAGCAGCGGATCAACCAGCTGATGGAGATCGTCGGCCTGAACCCGGAGCACCGGAACCGCTACGCGCACGAGTTCTCCGGCGGCCAGCGGCAGCGCATCGGCATCGCCCGGGCGCTGGCGCTGAACCCGAAGCTGGTCGTGCTGGACGAGCCGGTGTCCGCGCTGGACGTGTCCGTGCAGGCGGGCGTGGTCAACCTGCTGGAGGAGCTGCAGCAGGAGCTCAACCTGGCGTACCTGTTCGTGGCGCACGACCTGTCCGTGGTGCGGCACATCTCGCACCGGGTCGCCGTCATGTACCTGGGGTCGCTGGTCGAGGTCGGGCCGCGGGAGCTGATCTACAGCCGGCCGATGCACCCGTACACGCAGGCCCTGCTGTCGGCCGTGCCCGTCCCCGATCCCAAGCGGGAGCGGGAGCGCCAGCGCAACCGGATCGTGCTGACCGGCGACGTGCCCAGCCCGGTGAACCCGCCCTCGGGTTGCCGGTTCCGGACCCGGTGCTGGAAGGCGCAGGACATCTGCGCCACCGAGGCCCCGGAGCTGAAGAAGCGCGGCGAGAGCGAGCTGCTGTCGGCGTGCCACTTCGCCGAGGAGATGCCCGTCGCCTGAGCAGGTGTTGGCCACGTGGGCCGTTCGACGACTCCCCCTCGTCGGACGGCCCACGAGCCGTTCACCGGTGTTCCTCCCCACGGTGTCTTCGACCCTAGCGAGGGGGTCTGACATTTTCGTGACGCCGCGACGTCAGGTCTGGACCACTGAGCCACCTTCGCGTCACGGAGACGTCACGCCCCCTTGGTTAGCTGTGACTTGTCGACGACAGGGCGCACCGAGTCGCTGCCGGCCTCGCGGCAGGGGGGAACTCGGCGCGCTTTGCCGTGGACGTCACAAGGGGGGAAACGAGGCCGCGTCCGCTGATTCCCCAGTCCTCGGACGCGGTCTCGGCCTCCCCACCGCCGGTGCCTGTCAGGCCCGCGCTCTACGCTTGTCGAGTGACCCTGACCGCCCCACCACGGCTCGCGCTGGTGCACGCGCACCCCGACGACGAGAGCCTGTGGACCGGGGGAACCATCGCCCATTACGCCTCGCTCGGCGTGCACGTCACCGTCGTCACCTGCACGCTCGGTGAGGAGGGCGAGATCATCCCCGCCAGCCTGAACGAACTGCGCGCCGAGGCCGCCGACCAGCTCGGCGGCTACCGCGTGGGCGAGCTGCGCTCCGCCTGCGCGCGGCTGCGCGTCAACGATCACCGCTTCCTCGGCGGCATCGGCCGCTGGCGGGACTCGGGCATGGTGGGCGTCGAGGCCAACAACCACCCGCGGGCCTTCGTCGGCGGCGACATCGCCGTGCAGACCGAGCAGCTCGCCGAGGTCCTGCGCGAGGTGAAGCCGCAGGTTGTCGTCAGCTACGACAGCAACGGCGGCTACGGCCACCCCGACCACATCCGCGCACACGAGATCACCACTGCCGCCGCCGCCCTGGTGCCCGACGTGCTGCGTGTCTTCCACTCCGTCACCTCGCGCGACGCCGTCGCCGCCGGCCTGAAGAAGCTTCGCGGCGTCGAGGGCGTGCCGTGGCGGATGCCCGAGCCCGGCGAGCTCCCCGTGGTCGACGACGAGATCATCACCACCCGTGTCGCCATCGAGGACCACGTGCCGGCCAAGCTGAGCGCGCTGCGGGCGCATGCCACCCAGGTCAGCGTCTGGGAGAACGGCGAGGGCGCCGCCTGCTACGCCCTGTCCAACGGCATCACCCAGCCCGTCATCGGCACCGAGTACTACGTGCTCGCCGCCGGTCCTGCCGACGGCGCGGAGACCGACCTGTTCGGCGGCCTGAACGACGTGGAACGCGCGCGATGAGGCCCGGCGACTGGGTGGTGCTCGTCGTGCTGGTGCTCGACGCGATCCTGCTCGCGGTCGTCGACCTCGTGTTCCTGCCCGCCCGGTTCGACGGCACCGTGCTGCCGGACCTGGGCGGCTTCCCGTTCCCGATCACCATCGTCATCGCCGCGCTGACCACGCCCCTGCTGGTGCGGGCCGCCGCCCGGCTGCGCCCGGTGACGTTGATCGGCGGCATGCCCGCCTTCGCGTGGCTCATCGTGACGCTGTGGCTCACCGTCGGCGGGCCCGGCGGCAACTTCCTCGTCTACCCGGACTGGCGGATCCTCGCGCTGCTCGCCGCCGGCACGCTGCCGTCGGCCGTGGTTCTCGGCAATGCGCTCGGTCGGGCCAAGCTGCCCGCCGCCGGTGGATGACGCCGAGGTCGTCGCCGCGCTACGGCCGTTCGCCCGTGCCGCGGCGCTGGTACTCGCCGTGCTCACCGAGCCCGATCCCTTCCGGCTGCACGGCCGGGCCATCGGCGCCGTGGCCAACATCGACGGCGTCGACCCCAAGTTCCTGGCCCGCCTCGGCGCACTGCCCACCGACCTCCCCAGCCGCGTCGCCGCCCTCGTGCCGCTGCTGGTCGCCTCCACCGGCGTCGACCGCCGCCCCCTGGCCCTTGCCGCGCAGAGCCTCGTCGTCTCCGCCGAGGCCGACACCGTCGAGCTTCGGGTGCGGGTGCTCGCCGCCGTGCTCTACGACCGTGACGTCAATGCCGCCTCCGTCGGCGGCGACGAGGACGGCCAGACTGCTTGGCTGCTCGCCGAGCTCACCGAGGCTCTGCGGCGGCACAGCCGGGTCACCGTCCGGGCTCTCGCCGTCACCATGCAGCGCCTCGGCGACCTGTTGGCGACCATCGACGGGCGCACCGGGCCCCTGATCAGTGGCAGGCTGGTGCTGTGGCGGCTGCGCAAGCGGGCGCGGCGGTGGATGCGGGAGCAGAGCGCGGTCCGGTGGGACCCGCGGGGGAGGCAGTCATGAGTGTGCAGCGCAAAGACGACCGGCACTCCAACGATCCGGTCGACGCCATCAAGGCCCTGGTCGACGGCGAGAACGAGAAGGCCAAGCCCAGCACCGGCGGGCCCCAGTTCCGTATCGTCGGTGATCTTCGTCACACCGACAAGAAGAAGCCGCAGGGCCGCTAGCCCCACCCGCTGCCGGGCGAGGCGGGTTCACGGCCGCCAGTAGCCGTACCGGTGGTGCTCGGTGAAGCCGAGCCCCTCGTACAGCCGGATCGCGGCGGTGTTGTGCGTGGCGACCTGGAGCACGGCATCCTGCGCGCCGCAGTCCCGGGCCCAGGCGCCCAGCGTCGCCAGAAGCCGCCGGGCGGTGCCCTGGCGGCGGAGCGCGGGCCGCACCGACAGCCGTGAGATGTGGAGCGTCGAGTCCACGATGCAGCCCCGGACGACGGCCGCGGCCTCGACGTAGCCGAAGCCGAGCAGGGGACCGGTGCCGAGGACGTGTCGCTGGGCGGCGGTGGGCTCGCCGACGGCCAGGTCCCACCACTGCCGGGTCGGCTTGTCCAGGACCTCGCCCAGCGGATCCCCGTCGGGCAGCGGGCCGGTCATCACCATCGACTCGACGCCGCCGGGGTGGTCGGCGGCTGGTTGCCACCCGGCCTCCCGAATACGCCGTTCGGTCTCGGTCCCTTGGGTGACATGAGCGGCCGGTTCGATGCCGTGTCGCGCCGCGAAGGCGGACGTGGTGGCGAGGGCTTCGGGGATGGGCACACCGGGATCGCCGGTGGTCAGGGCGCTGTTGGCCCGTCCGGTGAAGCCGCCGGCGGCTCGCAGGCGCCACTGGCCGAGGCCCTCGTCGACCAGCGCCGGCCAGGCGTCGGCGCACAGCAGCTCCAGCTCCGTGATCGAGTCCACCCCGTGACTGTGCCCGGGGCCACATGGCCGATCCAGCATTTTTCCCGGCACTCGGGACGTACCGTGGCGCTTGAGGTGACCAGGTGCGAACCTGACCTGCCAGCCGGGGGATACTGACCACGTGCGCGCGGGACTTTGAGGGGTTGTGCCGCGGCGGATGGACGAAGAGGGAAGCAGGAGAACGCAGTGACCTACGTGATCGCCGAGCCCTGCGTCGATGTACTCGACAAGGCGTGCATCGAGGAGTGCCCCGTCGACTGCATCTACGAGGGTGACCGGATGCTGTACATCCACCCCGACGAGTGCGTCGACTGCGGTGCCTGTGAGCCGGTCTGCCCGGTGGAGGCCATCTACTACGAGGACGACGTCCCCGACCAGTGGAAGGACTACACCAAGGCGAACGCGGACTTCTTCGACGAGCTGGGCTCGCCCGGCGGCGCGGCGAAGATCGGCAAGACCAGCAACGACCCGGCGTTCATCGCCGCGCTGCCGCAGCAGGCCGCGCACGAGTGACCGGTTTCACGACGGGGCCGGCGCTGCCGGACTTCCCGTGGGACTCGCTGGCCGACCACACCGCCACCGCGCGGTCGCACCCTGACGGTGTGGTCGACCTGTCCGTCGGCACGCCGGTCGACCCGGTGCCGGAACTGATCCGGGACGCCCTCGCGGCCGTCTCCGACCAGCCCGGCTACCCGACCACGCACGGCACTCCCGAACTGCGCCAGGCCGCCGTCGAGGCGATGGCCCGGCGTTTCGGCGTGACCGGGCTCGACCCGGCCGCGGTGCTGCCGACCATCGGGTCCAAGGAGCTGGTGGCCTGGCTGCCGACGCTGCTCGGCGTGCGCGCCGGCGACCTGGTGGCCATTCCCCGGCTGGCGTACCCGACCTACGAGGTCGGGGCCCTGCTCGCCGGCGCCGAGGTGGCGCGGGTGGAGGGGCTCACCGAGCTCGGCCCGCGCCGGCCGGCGCTGCTCTGGCTGAACTCGCCGTCCAACCCGACGGGTCGGGTGCTGCCCATCGACCACCTGCGCAAGGTCGTCGACTGGGCGCGGGAGCGGGGCACCATCGTCGCCTCCGACGAGTGCTACCTGTCCCTGACCTGGGAATCGGACGCCGTCTCGGTGCTGGATCCGCGGGTCAGCGGTGGCAGCACCGAGGGCCTGCTGGCCGTGCACTCGCTGTCCAAGTCGTCCAGCCTCGCCGGCTACCGCGCCGGTTTTGTCACGGGCGATCCCGCGCTGGTCAAGCGCCTGCTGGAGATCCGCAAGCACGCCGGCATGATCGTGCCCCGGCCCGTGCAGTCGGCGATGACCGCCGCCCTGCGCGACGACCAGCACGTCACCGAGCAGCGGGCCCGCTACGAGGCCCGGCGCAAGGTCCTGCGGGAGGCGCTGCTCGGCGCCGGCTTCCGCATCGACCACTCCGAGGCCGGCCTGTACCTGTGGGCCACCCGGGACGAGGACGCGTGGGACACCGTCGCCTGGCTGGCGTCGCTCGGCATCCTGGTCGCCCCCGGCACGTTCTACGGACCGGCCGGCGGCAAGCACGTCCGGATCGCCCTCACCGCCACCGACGAACGCGTCGCCGCGGCGGCCGCTCGGTTGGCCGCCTGACGTCAGCGCAGCGCCGCCTTGGCGTGGCGTTCGACGGCGAGCCAGGCGTCGGGCCACTGGTCGCGCGTCGCCATCCGGCGGATGTGCTCGCGTTCCACCAGGCGGCCGGCGACGAAGACCAGGTCCCAGTCGACGACGTCGCCCTGGGCCGCGACCAGTCGCCGGACCTCCTGCTCGGCGACGCAGGCGTCCTGGTGCTCGCCGAGCACCTCCTGCAGCTCCTTGGTCGCCCGCACCAGCTCCCGGAGCCGCTTGCCGGTGATGGGCCTGACCAGCTCGGCGGCGTACCGCAAACGCTTGCCGAGGATGCGGAGGCGGTGCAGCTGCTCGTCGGGCGGGTCGGCGGGCAGGGCCCGGACCGCCCGGCGCAGCTTCCGGTACGGGGCCCGCACGAGGTCCATCAGCTTCGGCTGGACGGTCTCGTTCACCTCGGAGTTGGCGGCCTGCGCGAGGTGGGTCAGCAGGGTCCGGTAGCGCGAGCTGTTCAGGGCCGAGGTCAGACGCTCGCGGGCGGCGAGGCGCTCGGTGACGAGACCGTCCAGCAGTGTGGTGGCGACGGCGCGTTCGTCATCCGGGAAGTCGTCGGACTCGGCGCGCAGCCGGTCGATGAGCACGTCGAGGTCCCGTACGGGCCCGAGCGCGCCGCCGAGCCAGCCCAGTTCGACGCGCAGGGTGGCACTCTCGGGCACACTTTCGGGCGCGGACTTGAGCACGGCTCGCAGCCGCCGCACCGACACGCGCATCTGGTGCAGGTCCTCGGGATCCTCGCCGGTGCGGGTGCCGGGCTCGTAGTGCAGCATGGCCAACGTCTGCGTGTGCAGGGCCGCTCGGACGTGGCGGGCGACCGGGTCCTTCGCGGTGGCCGGGACCGGGAGCGGCGCCAGGCCGAGCCGCTGCGGCGTCACCGGCCGGCGAGCTCGGGCGATGGACGTGCTCATCGATGCATGGTAGGTGACGTGCGGATGGATGGCTCCCCCGAAGGGATGCATGCGGATGGACGCTGAACTGCTCGAAGTCGCCGTGCGCGAGGCGCGCGCGGGCCGTGCCGAGGGCGGCATCCCGATCGGGGCCGCGCTGTTCCACGTGGACGGCACGCTGCTCGGCAGCGGCCACAACCGCCGCGTGCAGGACGGCGATCCGTCGATGCACGCGGAGACCGCCGCCTTTCGCAACGCCGGCCGGCGACCCACCTATCGCGACACGGTCATGGTGACGACGCTGTCGCCGTGCTGGTATTGCAGCGGCCTGGTCCGCCAGTTCAACATCGGCCGCGTGGTGATCGGCGAGGCCCGCACCTTCCACGGCGGCCACGACTGGCTGGCCGAGCACGGCGTCGCCGTGACGGTGCTGGACGACGCCGAGTGCGTGGACATGATGACCGAGTTCATCGCGGCCGAACCGCAGCTGTGGTTCGAGGACATCGGGGAGACTCCGTGAGCGCCAAGGCTCATCAATCAGTGCCCAGCATCGACCTCCAGCCGTGGTTCCACGGCGACGACCGGGACCGCGCCGAGGTGGCCGCCCGCGTCGACGAGGCGTTGCAGACCGCCGGTTTCCTGCTGATCACCGGGCACGAGGTGAGCACCGAGCTGCGCGACAACACCCGGGCCGTGGCGCGGGAGTTCTTCGCGCTGCCCGAGGACGTCAAGCAGAGCTACGCCACCGCCGTCGGCGGCCGTGGCTGGCTGCCGCCCGGCGCCGAGGCCAACGGCTACGCCGAGGGCACGCCCACGCCGCCGGACATGAAGGAGTCCTTCACCGCGGCCTGCGACACCCCGACCGGCGATCCGGCCGTCGACGCCGAGTGGTTCGCGCCCAACGTCTGGCCGGACGCCGAGCTGCCCCGGATGCGGGAGGTCGTCGGCGAGTACCTGGACGAGATGCACGCCCTGTCCGACGAGCTGATGGCCCTCTGCGCCGTCGCGCTGGGTCTGGACGTCGACTACTTCGAGCCGTTCCTGAGCGAGCCCACCTACGGCTTCAACATCAACTGGTACCCGCCGCTGACCCGCGTCGGACCGGCCGCGGACGGGCAGTTCCGGATCGGGCCGCACACCGACTTCGGCACCGTCACCGTGCTGGACCGGGAGCCCGGCCTCGGCGGGCTGCAGATCTACACGTTGGACGGCGAGTGGGTCGACGCCCCGTACGACCCGGCCGCGTTCACGGTCAACATCGGCGACCTGATGGCCCGCTGGACCGGTGACCGCTGGCGCTCCACCCGGCACCGCGTGCTGCCGCCGCCGGCCGAGGCCCCGGCCGAGGACCTGGTGTCACTGGTCTTCTTCTACGAGGCCAACCACGACGCCGTGGTGGAGTCGCTGGCACCGCCGATCGGCCGCCGCAGTTACCCGCCGACGAACTGGGGCTCGTACCTGAAGGAGAAGCTGGCGGCCATCTCCGTGGGCTGACCATGGGCCGGCCCCAGCGTTCGGAACGGACCATTCCTCTACTCGGAGTTTAGGAATGGTCCGTTCCTAACGAGGAAAGTGACAAGGTCAGTTGGCGTGGAGGGCGGCGTTGAGCTCGATGCCCTGGCCCTTGCGGGGCCGAACCTCGACGACGCCGTTGGCCGAGTTGCGGATGAACAGCAGATTCGACTGACCCGACAGCTCAAGGGCCTTGACGACGGTGCCGTCCGGCAGCGTGACCTTGGTGCCGGCGGTGACGTAGAGGCCCGCCTCCACCACGCAGTCGTCGCCGAGCGGGATGCCGATGCCGGCGTTGGCGCCGATCAGGCAGCGCTCGCCGAGGCTGACGACCTCCTTGCCGCCGCCGGACAGCGTGCCCATGATCGACGCGCCGCCGCCGACGTCCGAGCCGTCGCCGACGACAACACCGGCGGAGATCCGGCCCTCGACCATGGAGGTGCCGAGGGTGCCGGCGTTGTAGTTGACGAAACCCTCGTGCATGACGGTGGTGCCGGCGGCCAGGTGCGCGCCGAGCCGGACCCGGTCGGCGTCGGCGATGCGAACGCCGGCGGGCAGCACGTAGTCGACCATGCGCGGGAACTTGTCCACGCCGTACACGGTGACGGGGCCGCGCGAACGCAGCCGCAGGCGCGTGGCCTCGAAGTCGGCGACGGCGCACGGCCCGAAGTTGGTCCACACGACGTTGGCCAGCTTGCCGAAGATGCCGTCCAGGTTGAGCCCGTGCGGCTGGACCAGCCGGTGCGAGAGCAGGTGTAGCCGCAGGTACACGTCGTGGGTGTCGACCGGCGCGGCGGACAGGTCCTCGATCGCGGTGTCGACCACGACGACCTGCACGCCACGGGCCTTGTCCTCGCCGACGAGGTCGGCGAAGTCGGGCTTGTCCGCGGCGGGGGACCCGAGGGTCGGCGACGGGTACCAGGTGTCCAGGACGGTTCCGTCGGCGGCGATGGTGGCGAGGCCGGTGCCGTAAGCGCTGGTGGTCACGGCACAACGGTAACGTGCCGGTCGTGACGACAAGCCTGGACCTGACCGCCGATCCCGTCGAGCTGACCGCCGCGCTGGTGGACGTGCCGAGCGTCTCCGGCGACGAGGAAGCGCTGGCCAGGGCCGTCAAAGCGGCGCTGGCCGAGCAGGCGCCGCACCTGGAGCTCGCCGTGTCCGGGAACACGGTTCTGGCCCGCACGAACCTCGGCCGCCCGTCCCGGGTGGTGCTGGCCGGCCACCTCGACACCGTGCCGATCAACGACAACCTGCCGCTGCGCCGTACGGGAACACGGGACGACCTCGTGCTGCACGGCTGCGGCACCGTCGACATGAAGGGCGGCGACGCCGTCTTCCTGCACCTGGCCGCGACCATCGCCGAGCCGGTGCACGACCTCACCTTCATCTTCTACGACTGCGAGGAGATCGACGCCGCCCGCAACGGGCTGGGGCGGATCGAGCGGGAGCTTCCCGAGTGGCTCCAGGGCGACCTGGCGATCGTCGGCGAGCCGTCGAACGGGGTGATCGAGGCCGGCTGCCAGGGGACGCTGCGGATCGAGTTGCGTACCAAGGGAATCCGCGCGCACACGGCCCGCGCGTGGATGGGGGAGAACGCGATCCACGCGATGGCGGGAGCCCTGCACAAGCTGGACCAGTACGAGCCGCGCCACGTGGACATCGACGGCTGCCACTACCGCGAGGGCCTGCAGGCCGTGAAGATCACCGGCGGCGTCGCGGGCAACGTGGTGCCGGACGAGTGCGTGCTGACGATCAACCACCGCTTCGCCCCGGACCGCACGGCCGAGCAGGCGGCCGATCACCTCCGGGTGCTTTTCGAGGGCTACGACCTGACGGTTGTCGACTCGGCCGAGGGCGCGTTGCCGGGTCTGTCCGCGCCGACGGCCCGTGAGCTCGTCGAGGCCGCGGGCGGCACGCCGGTGGCCAAGCTGGGCTGGACGGACGTGGCCCGGTTCGCGGCGCTGGGCATTCCGGCCGTCAACTTCGGACCCGGCGACCCCACCCTGGCCCACACCCAGCAGGAGAACGTGCCCGCGGCCCACATCGTGCGGTGCGAGCAGGTGCTGCGTCGCTTCCTGAGTAGGGTTTCATGATGAACGAGAACCAGGAGCAGCCGCCGAAGGAACGGCAGCGCGGCCCCGTGACGCTGCGCCGGGACCGCTCCAGCGAGTCCACCACCACCGACCAGCGGCTGCTGGACTCCCGCGGCCCGTCCGACTGGGTGCACACCGACCCGTGGCGGGTGCTACGCATCCAGGCCGAGTTCGTGGAGGGCTTCGGCGCGCTGGCCGAGCTGCCCAAGGCGGTCACGGTGTTCGGCTCCGCCCGCACCAAGCAGGACCACCCCGAGTACGAGATCGGCCGCAAGCTCGGCGGCGCGCTGGCCGAGGCCGGCTTCGCGGTGATCACCGGCGGCGGGCCGGGCGCGATGGAGGCGGTCAACCGCGGCGCGTCCGAGGCGGGCGGCTACTCCGTCGGGCTGGGCATCGAGCTTCCGTTCGAGCAGGGCCTGAACCCGTGGGTGGACCTCGGGGTGAACTTCCGCTACTTCTTCGCCCGCAAGACCATGTTCATCAAGTACGCCCAGGCCTTCATCTGCCTGCCCGGCGGCTTCGGCACGCTGGACGAGCTGTTCGAGGCGCTGACCCTGGTGCAGACCAAGAAGGTCACCAAGTTCCCGGTCGTCCTGTTCGGACGGTCCTACTGGCAGGGTCTCTACGACTGGCTACACGATTCGGTGGAAGGCGGTGGAAAGGTGGGGGCCAAGGACATGGAGCTGCTACATCTGACGGACGACATCGATGACGCCGTTCGGGTGGTCCAGGACGCCTATCGGGCATGGGAACAGGTCCACTAATTCCCAACTTTCGGACCTGACGGCCGGCACGCGCCACCCCCTTGAATGGGCGGGGTCGGCTGAGCAGGAGGAAAGTCATGGGGCGACGAACGGTCAAGTCCGCGGGCGTGCTGGTGGTCGGGGCCGCGCTGGCGCTGGGCGGCGTCGCCGCCGCGCCCGCCGGTGCCGCGCCCGCGCCCAGCCACCACACGTTCAGTGCCGCGGCGGCGTCCTTCGTCGGCGCCGACACCGTGGCGCAGAAGGTCCAGCGGATGGAGACGGCGCTCGCCGCGCTGCCCCGGCTGGCCGCCGCGTACGACGTGAAGCCCTTGTGGGACAAGGGAACCAACGGCGCCGGCATCACGGTGGCGACGCTGGTGTCCTACGGCGACGCCGACATCCAGGCCGTCATCGACGACTACGACCAGCGCAACGGCCTGCCCAAGGCCAACGTGCAGGTGATCGCCCCGGTCGGGCACGTGCCCGGCTGCCACGACGCCGGTGTGGACACCGCGACCTGCCAGGCCTGGGGCGGCGAGACCGACCTGGACGTGGAGATGATCCACACCCTGGCGCCGGGCGCGAAGATCGTCGTGGCGGCCACGCCGGTCGCCGAGACCGAGGGCATCGACGGCCTGCCCGAGATGATGCGGGCCGTCGACTACATGACCACCAACAAGGTCGCCGACATCATCTCGATGAGCTTCGGCACGGCCGAGGACAACTTCGACTCCAACAGCCAGATCACCGGCCTCGACCCGGCGTTCGAGCGCGCCAGCGCCGCCGGCGTCACGCTGCTGGCCTCCTCCGGCGACTCCGGCGCCACCAACCACAAGAAGTCCGGCGGCTACTTCACGACTCGCACCGCGAGCTGGCCGGCGTCCGACCCGAACGTGACCGCCGTCGGCGGGACGAACTCGGTGCGCAACGTGCCGAACACCACGCTGTGGCCGGACTCCGGCGGCGGCCTGTCCAAGGTGTACAACCGGCCGAGCTGGCAGGACAGCGTCTCGGGGATCACCAAGAGCACCAAGCGGTCCTTCCCCGACATCACCATGGAGGGCACCAGCGGCACCTCCGAGTCCTCGCCGCTGTTCGCCGCCGTGCTGGCGCTGGCCGCGCAGGCCAAGGGCGGCCGGCTGGGGCAGGTCAACACCGCCCTCTACACCGGCAAGCTGGCCGGTGTCGTGGACGTGACCAGCGGCAACAACACCTTCAACGGGGTCACCGGCTTCGCCGCGGCCAAGGGCTTCGACATCGTGTCCGGCTGGGGCACCATCGACGCCGCCAAGTTCGTCCCGTCCCTCGTGGCGGCCCTTCGCTGAACGTAACCGCACAGTTTGGGAACGGACCATTCCTCTACTCGGAGTTGAGGAATGGTCCGTTCCGCGTCTCAAAATGGTGACTAGGAGTGATGATGAGCGGTAGATCTCTGGCGGCTGTGGTGGTGGGGGCGGCGTTAGCCGCGACCGCCGTGGCGGCGGTGCCGGCGGCGGCGAGCACGCAGCCGAAGGCTGCTCAGCAGGCGCATCACGTGTTCAGCGCGGCGGCGTCGTCCTTCGTCGGCGCGGCGACGGTCCAGCAGAAGGTGGACCGCCTGGCCGCGGCGACGGCGTCGCTGCCGCGACTGGCCAAGGCGTACAACACGCCGGCGCTGTGGAACCAGGGCCTGACCGGCGCCGGTTCGACGGTGGCCACGCTGGTGTCCTACGGGGACGCCGACATCAAGGCCGTGATGGACGCCTACGACCAGCGCTACGGCCTGCCGCCGGCCGACATCTCGGTGATCACGCCGGCCGGCGCGGTGCCGGGCTGCACCGACTCGGGCGTGGACACCGCGACCTGCCAGAGCTGGGGCGGCGAGACCGACCTGGACGTGGCCATGTTCCACACCATGGCGCCGGCCGCCAAGATCGTGATCATCGCGACCCCGATCGCCGAGACCCAGGGCTTCACCGGCCTGCCGGAGATGATGGCCGCGGTCGACTACGTGGCCAAGCACAAGCTCGCCGACGTCATCTCGATGAGCTTCGGCACGGCCGAGGACACCTTCCCGTCGATCGACTCGGTGAAGACCCTCGACCCGGCGCTGGAGCGGGCCAGCAAGGCCGGCATCACGCTGGTCGCCTCCTCCGGCGACTACGGCGCCACCAACCCGGTGCTCATCGGCGACGGCACGTTCCCGTACCGGGTGGCCAGCTGGCCGGCGTCGGACCCGAACGTGACCTCGCTCGGCGGCACGATCCTCAGCATGGACGCCAACGGCAACCGCACCTCGCCCGACGTGCTGTGGCCGCGGTCCGGCGGTGGCGTCTCCAAGACCTACGCCCGCCCGAGCTGGCAGAACTCGGTGAAGTCCATCACCGGCAGCAAGTTCCGTTCCTTCCCGGACATCAGCATGGAGGGCATCTCCGGCACCTCCGAGTCCGCGCCGCTGTTCGCGGGCGTGCTGGCGCTGGCCGTGCAGGCCAACGGCGGCCACCGGCTCGGCCAGATCAACCCGGTGCTGTACGGCAAGCTCGGCCCGAAGGCGGCCAAGTCCGGCATCGTCGACGTGACCAGCGGTGACAACAGCTACGGCGCCGTCCCCGGCTACACCGCGGCGGCCGGCTTCGACATCGTGTCCGGCTGGGGCACGCTCGACGCCTCGAAGTTCGTGCCGGCGCTGGTGAAGGCGCTCAGGTAGGCCAGAAGGCGGGGGCTCCCGCGCCGGGGCCCCCGCCTTCCGAGTTCCTAGTTCACCGGAACCGTCAGCGTGCCGGACAGCGCGACCGTGCTGCCGGGCTTGCTGGACGTCAGGTAGCGCGGGTCGACGGTGTCGACGACCAGCGCGAGATGGTGCCCCGCCGGGACGTTCCAGGCGATGGGCTCCAGCCCGAGGTCGATTGTCCTTGCCACGCCCGGAGTCGCGCCGAGCAGCGAGTACGGCTTGTGCGTGATCAGCGACCCGAGACCGAGCGGCCCCACGTCGTAGAGGTACGCGAACAGCGTCGTGTCGGCGGCGCTCGGCGTGACGGCCAGCCGGGCGTGCGGCGCGCCGTCCACCTCAAAACCCTTGCCCGCCACCGGACCCGACCACACGGCCGCCGCGGACCGGGACACCAGCGGGACCGAGACGCCGGTGGGAATGCCCAGATAGCCCTGCAGGATGCCGCTCACGAACACGGTGCCGCTGTTCGCGACCGTGTCGACGCCGGCGTGAAAACTGTTCTCCGGCAAGGGAATCGTCTGCTGCTGCCAGGGCCAAGCGTCGGAGCCCTGCCAGCCGCCGCCGTTGGCCGCCTTCACCTGGATCGGCTGCTCGCGGTCGATTCCGTTGTCCACGCCGAGCAGGTAGTGGTCGAACCAGCGGTCCGTCGCGTCCCACACCTCGTTGGGCAGTCCGGCCGCGCCGAACACCTCGGGCGTCGCGTGGTCGCCGGGCGTGAGCATGAGCCGCTTGGGGCCTGTCAGCTTGCCGTAGAAGTCGACGAGCTGGCTGGGCGGGAACAGCGAGTCCTCCCAGGCGTTCGCCATCATCACGGCGGTGCCGTGCCGGTTGATGGCGTCGATCTTGGTTGCGGCCGAGCGCGGCGGCGCGATCGGCAGCACGTCGGCGAAGTCGCCGGCCAGGTAGTCGCGCTCCGCCTCCTGGAGGTCCTTGCCGGGGCGGCCGGTCAGGTGCCCGGCCGCCAGCAGCAGGTCGACGCCCTGCGAGCTGACGGTCTCGTTCGGGTACAGCGATGCCGCCAGATCGGTCCAGCCGCTCATCGACACCACGGCCCGGATCCGCGGGTCGGCGGCGGCCGTGAGCAGGCTGATGCCGGCGCCGTAGGAGATGCCGCCCATGCCGATGCGGGACGGGTCGGCGTTCGTGTTGGCCAGCGCCCAGTCGATCACCTTGCTGGCGTCGGCCACGTCCTCCGGGCCGGCCACCTCGATCTGGCCGCCGGAGTCCCAGAAGCCGCGGGCGGTGTAGCTGACCACCACGTAACCCGACTGGTACGCGAGTTTCGCGGCGGCGCCCACGTACTCGATGTCGTTGATGCCCCAGCTGCTCGGCAGCACGACGAGCGGGAACGGCCCGTCGCCGCGGCCGGTCGGGCGGACCACGAACGCGTGCAGCGTGGTGCCGCCGTCGCCGGTGATCGCCTGATAGCTCGTGCTGAAGCCGGCGGTCGGGGCTGCGGCGGCCGTGCCCGCCGGCCCCAGGATCGTTGCCGTCACCAGCAGCAGAGTCGCCATTGACCTGCGCACTTGCCCTCCAGAGTGACCTCGGTCACGACTTGGCTACTCGGCAGTTAACTTGGACCTACTCTGGAGTAGCAATGGGCTGTGACGCGCGTCACGGCCGAACGGCGGTGTCGCCGCCCGCGCCGGTGACACCGCCCTTTGTCATGCCCCGAAGGTCATCCCTCGGCGATTTCCGACGCCGCCGGAGTTGCCTCCGTCGACCGTGTTCCCGGAACCGTCGTTGCTGTTTCCGTTGCTGTCGACATTGCCCTGGTCGGCGTTGTTTCCGTTTCCGACGTTGACATTGCCGGTCGGCGCCACGTTCTGCCTGGGGACATTCACGTTGGAAACGAGTGGCGTGTGGAAAAGTGGTTTGTCCGCCGGCGCTGCCGCCGCGAATGTCGATGTCCCGATGGTCGGCATTCCGGTGGCGGTCACCGTCAGGACAAGTGCCTTCCTGGCCACGGTGCGCCCCCTTCAGCTCGTCGATCGTCTCGGCCGGACCGAGGCTAGCCCCGGAAACGGCGCTGTCACGGGGTGTGCCCTCGTTCGGGTGGACAAATAATCGGTCCTCGGTGTCACCCGCTGGTGGCGATTTGCTAGACCGAACGGGTAAAAGCGCGGGTGAGGGACTCGGACGGAATACCCGGCCGGGGGACCTCCTGGATCATGATCATCCGGCCGTGATTTGCCCGCCCTTGGGAGCCTGTGGCATACAGGAGGGTTGCGGCGTTGCCGACCCCGTTTGTTTGTTTCCGCAACAGTGATGGACATTACTCCGAACAGGTGGAGCCCGCGCGTCGTGGCACGATGACCGCTGTGCGACCGTTGCGATTCGGAACAAGGCAGGTCGGCGCGGACCGCGCGCTGGTCATGGCCATCGTCAACCGGACGCGCGACTCCTTCTACGACCGCGGCGCCACCTTCGCCGAGGACGCCGCCATGGCCGCGGTGGACGCCGCCGTCGCGGACGGCGCGGACATCATCGACATCGGCGGCGTGCGCGCCGGCTCCCAGGGCGAGACCGTGGACGCGGCCGAGGAGTCCCGCCGCGTGGTCCCGTTCGTCGCCGCGGTCCGCGAGCGCCACCCGGACATCGTGATCAGTGTGGACACCTGGCGGCACGAGGTCGCCGCGCAGGTCTGCCGCGAGGGCGCGGACCTGATCAACGACACCTGGGCCGGCGCGGATCCGAAGCTGGCCGAGGTCGCCGCGGAACACCAGGTCGGCATCGTCTGCTCGCACACCGGGGGCTTGCCGCCGCGCACCGACCCGTTCCGCCCGCGCTACCGAGACGTCGTCGCCGCGGTGGTCGAGGAACTCGTCACGGCCGCGGAGCGCATGGTGTCGCTGGGCGTGCCGGCCGACGGCGTGCTCATCGACCCCACCCACGACTTCGGCAAGAACACCTGGCACGGACTGGAACTGCTGCGCCGGGTGGACGAACTCGTCGGCACCGGATGGCCGGTGCTGATGGCGTTGTCCAACAAGGACTTCGTCGGCGAGACGCTCGGCGTCGGGCTGGAGGAGCGGGTCGACGGCACGCTTGCGGCCACGGCCGTCGCGGCCTGGGGCGGCGCGCGGGTGTTCCGCGCGCACCAGGTCAAGCAGACCCGGCGGGTGCTGGAGATGGTCGCCAGCATCGCCGGCACCCGACCGCCGGCGGCGGTGCTGCGGGCGCTCGCCTGATGTTGCCTGTCACCGAGCGGTGGTTCCGTGACCGCACCTGGCAGGAACCCGCGTGGACGGTGCCGGAACTGGTGCGCGCCAAGGGGGATCGCACCGTCAGCGTGGTGCTTCCGGCCCTCGACGAGGAGGCGACGGTCGGCGGTGTGGTGGCCGCCGTTCGGCCGCTGCTGGGCTCGCTCGTGGACGAACTCGTCGTGATCGACTCCGGTTCCACCGACCGGACCGTCGAGGCGGCCCGGGCCGCCGGCGCCCGGGTGGTGCTGCGCACCGACGTGCTGCCCGAGCTGGAACCGTTACCGGGCAAGGGAGAAGTCCTCTGGCGCTCGCTCGCCGCGACCGCCGGGGATGTGGTCGTCTTCCTCGACTCGGACCTCGTCGACCCCGACCCGGCGTTCGTGCCGGCACTGCTCGGCCCGCTGCTGACGGCGCCGGGAGTGCAGCTGGTCAAGGGTTTCTACCGGCGGCCGCTGCGGCTGGAGAGCACCGGCGGCGGCCGCGTGACCGAGCTGCTGGCCCGTCCGGTGCTGGCCGCGCTACGGCCGGAATTGTCCGGCGTGGTGCAACCGCTCGGCGGCGAGTACGCCGCCACGCGCGAACTTCTGGAGTCGGTGCCGTTCGCCGCCGGCTACGGCGTGGAGATCGGGTTGTTGATCGACACGCACGCGGCGTACGGGCTGGACGGCCTGGCACAGGTGAATCTGGGCGTGCGCAAGCACCGGAACCGATCACTGCTGCAGCTGGGCGCGATGGCCAGCCAGATCCTCGGCACGGCCCTGGCCAGATGTGGTACGGACGTCGGCGACGCCACCGTGCTGACCCAGTTCGTGCAGGTGGACGGCGAATGGCTGCCGGATTCGACCACCGTGTCGACCGCCGACCGGCCGCCGATGCGGACGCTGCGCGGGCCCGGCGGGCGGGTTTCGGACGACCCCCGTGCACGGGTGGCCCCGGACGTGCCACGATCGATGCCGTGACCACCGTACTCATCTACCTCGTCGTGATGGCCGTGGTGGCCGGCGTGGTGTTCCTGGTCGCGTCGCTGGTCTTCGGCCGCGGCGAGGAACTGGCCCCGCTGCCGCCGGGCGCGTCGCCGACGCGGCTGCCCGCCGACGCGGTCACCGAGCAGGACATCCAGGACCTGCGGTTCCAGCAGGTGTTCCGCGGCTACAAGATGTCCGAGGTCGACTGGGCACTGGACCGGCTCGGCCGCGAGGTGACCGAGCTGCGCGCCCGGGTGGCCGAGCTGGAGGAGCGGCTGTCGGTGGAGGAGAACGCGCGGTGACCGAGCTGGTCCGCTGCCCGTGGGGTGACTCCACAGAGGACTACCAGCGCTACCACGACGAGGAGTGGGGCGTCGAACTGCGCGGTGTGCCCGAGATGTTCGAGCGGCTCACCCTGGAGGGCTTCCAGTCGGGCCTGTCCTGGCTGACCATCCTGCGCAAGCGCGAGGCGTTCCGGGCCGCGTTCGAGCACTTCGACCCGAAGAAGGTCGCCGCGTTCGACGAGGCCGACGTCGAGCGGCTGATGGCCGACACCGGCATCGTGCGCAACCGGCAGAAGATCACCGCGGCGGTCCGCAACGCCGGTGTGGTGACCGGTCTGGACCAGCCGCTGGACGAGCTGCTGTGGTCGTTCGCGCCGACCGGCCGGCGCCGCCGCCCGCGCACCGTGGCCGACGTGCCGGCGGTCACGCCCGAGTCGACGGCGATGGCCAAGGCGTTGCGCAAGCTCGGCTTCGTGTTCATCGGCCCGACCACCTGCTATGCCCTGATGCAGGCGACCGGCATGGTCGACGACCACGTCGCCACCTGCTGGCGGGCCCGCCGCTGACCGTCCACAGGGGACCGGCGCGGGACCGTCCCGCCGCCGACCGGCGTGCCGACTCGGCGGCAGGGGGCCTGACTTGCCAAGATGGTGTCGGTGACGTGGGGCCGAAAAGATCGGTTCGGTTTCACGCCCGATGACGGATGGGGGAGAATGGACGGGACCCGACAGGCTGGGAGGCGGTCGGGCCGAGCTGGACAGATGGAGGGAGCACGCTATGGCGGCCATGAAGCCCAGGACCGGCGACGGTCCCCTTGAGGTCACCAAGGAGGGGCGAGGCATCGTGATGCGGGTGCCCCTCGAAGGTGGTGGGCGCCTCGTCGTCGAGATGTCGGCGGAGGAGGCGAGCGAACTGGGCGATGCCCTCAAGGGCGTCGTGAACTGACGCTGCCGCCCCGTGTGTTCCCAGCCCCGGTTTCCCACGTGGAGCCGGGGCAGAATTCGTTTCCCTGCTGGAGGTTCCCGTGCGCTCGACGGCGCCTGCCGTGCCCACCCCGCTGCCCGCGATCGAGGTCGCCGCGACCCCGCACCGCAGCCTCCCCGCCGTGGTGGTGGTCGCCGACGGCCCCGACTACGGGCCGGGGCGTGACCGTCTCGACGACGCCGCGCTGGCCACGTTCGAGCCGACCGGCAAGACCGGCGAGGTGCGGCAGATCGGCCGCAACTGGCTCGTCGGTGTCGGCGACGGCGCCGCGAGGGACTGGCGGTCCGCCGGCGCCGCGCTGGTCCGGGCGGCCGACGAGCGTGAGGTCGGCCGCTACCAGGTGCTGCTGCCCGAGAACGTGACCGCCGAGCAGGCCGGCGCCTTCGCGCTGGGCCTGGCGCTGGGCGGCTACAAGTTCAAGGTCACCGGCGACACGCCGGCCGCCCGAACCAAATCCGTGCTGCTCGTCACACCGGCTTCCGTCGCCGACGCCGTCGCGGAGGCCGTCACGCTCGCCGCCGCGACCGCGCTCACCCGTGACCTCGCCAACACCCCGTCCAACGTGAAGGACCCGGCCTGGCTCGTCGGCACCGCCGCACGGCTGGCCGCCGGCGTCACCGGGCTGACCGCCGAGGTGCGGGACGAGGCGTGGCTGGCCGAGCAGGGCTTCGGCGGCGTGCTCGCCGTCGGCGGCGGTTCCTCCCGGCCGCCGCGCTTCGTGGAGTTGACGTGGCGTCCACGTGGCTCCGCGAAAGCCCCACACCTGGTTTTCGTGGGCAAGGGCATCACATTTGACACCGGCGGTATCTCGATCAAGCCCGCCGACGGCATGCACCTCATGCGCACCGACATGGCCGGCGGGGCCGCCGTCATCGCCGCCTTGCTTGCGGTGGCCGCGCTGAAACTGCCCCTTCGGGTCACCGGTCTCGTGCCGTGTGCGGAGAACCACGTGTCCGGCTCCGCCTACCGGCCCGGTGACGTCGTGCGGCACTACGGCGGCAAGACCACCGAGGTCGCCAACACCGACGCCGAGGGCCGCATGGTGCTGGCCGACGCCATGACCTGGGCCGTGCGCAAGCACTCCCCGGACGTGCTCGTCGACGTCGCCACCCTCACCGGCGCGATGAAGGTCTCCCTCGGCGTGCGCACCGGCGGCCTGTTCGCCACCTCCGACGAGCTCGCCGCCCAGCTGATCACCGCCGGCGAGCAGGTCGGCGAGGCGCACTGGCGGATGCCGCTGCTGGAGGACCTCGCCGACTCCGTGCGCAGCGAGATCGCCGACGTCAAGCAGACCCCCGGCGGTCCCGGCGCGATCGCCGCCGCACTGTTCCTGCGGGAGTTCCGGGGCGACGTGCCGTGGGCGCACCTCGACATCGCCGGCCCGGCCCGCTCGGAGACCACCTACGACGAGGTCGTCCCCGGCGCCACCGGCTTCGCGGCACGAACCTTGGTCAGGTTCGCTCAGAACTACCGCTGACGAAAGCTCGGAACAGCTCCGCCGCCGGTGGCAGGGGCGCGGCCGCCGACCAGACGAGGCCGATGGTGCGACTGGCCGAAGGGGAGAGCGCGAGCTCGACCACGCCGTTCAACGCCGTGTCGGACTGTGGCAGCAGGGCGACGCCGAGGCCGGCGGCGACGAGCCCGCGCACCGTGTCGACCTCCTCGCCCTCGAACGCCAGCACGGGCAGGAAGCCGGCCTGCTCGCACAGGCCGTCGGTGATGCGGCGCAGCCCGTAGCCGGCCTTCATGCCGACGAACTGCTCGTCGGCCAGCTCCGCCAGCCGCACCCGGCGGCGGCCGGCGAGTGGGTGCCCGGTGGGCACGGTCAGCAGCAGCGGCTGCTCGTACAGCGGCTGGCACTCCAGGTCGGGCTGGTCGACGGGCAGCGGCGCGGTCAGCGCGAGATCGACGTCCCCGGCCCGGACCCGGGCCAGCATCTCCTCGTGCGCGGCCTGTTCGAGGGCGAAGCGCACCTCGGGATGCTGGGCGCGGAACGCCCGTAGCAACTCGGGCACCCGCACGCCGCCCATGGTGTGCAGGAACGCCAGCACCACCTGCCCACGCTCCGGATCCGCCTCGCCGATGGCCCGCCGGCAGCCCGTCTCCAGCACGCCCAGCGCCTGCTCGGCGGCCTCGGCGAGGATCTGCCCGGCCCGGGTCAGCCGCACGCCGCGCCCGTTGCGCACGATCACCGGCGTGCCCAGTTCCGCGCTCAGCGCGGCCAGCCAGCGGCTGACCGTCGGCTGCGGCACGCCGAGCCGGTCGGCGGCCCTGGTGACGTGCTGTTCGGCGGCGAGCGCCCGCAGCAGCGCGAGCCTGGGGGCCAGGCCCGCGGCCAGCTGCTCGTGCGTCATCCGAAGTCCAGGGGCAGGTCGATCGGCGCGCCGGTGGCGGTCAGGTCCACCCGGCCGAGGGCGGAGACCTGTACGGAACCGGTGCTCACCCCGATCTTCACCGACTTCACGGTCGCCGGCACCTCGAACACCAGCGCGGCCGGCAGCAGATCGCCGTCGTAGCGGACGCCGACCAGCTTGGCCTTGGAGTTGTCCGGCAGCGTCAGCGCGAAGGAGTTCCTGGTGACCGGCCCGCCCATGATCGCCGGGAGCTGACCGGTGGCCTTGATCGCCACCTCCAGCAGCGCCTTGTCCTTGGCCGCCTCGGTGACGAGCTGGTAGTCGCCGCTGTCCAGCTTGATCGGCCGCTGCCGGCCCAGCCGCACGCCGGTGACGGCCAGCTCGGCGGCGTGGTCGCCGGCGGCCACGCCGCCGTACGGCACGGCCGTCTTGACGGTGATCTTCTGGCTGGCGTTGGCCGGCACCTTGCTCACGCCGCTCGCCGTCAGCAGCGCGTCCGGCGCCTGGCTGGTCCGCTTGCCGCTGGGCACGTCCACCTGCTGCTCCAGCGAGTTCGCGCCGACGCTGCCGAGGACCAGCGACTTCGCCGGATCCGGCTTCACCGGCACGGCGTAGATCAGGAACACGTCGCCGGAATCGGGCAGCCGGTCCGGCGACAGCACGGTCCGCCGGCCCTCGACCACCAGCGACAACGTCGACTGCTGCGGCCGCCAGCCGGCCCACTGCTGCGCGCCGAACGCCGGATCGGTCTTGCCGGGACGGTCCACGTGCAGGCGCAGCACCCGCAGCTCGATGTCCTTGCCCGGGACGAGGGTCGCGCCGTCGCCGATCGGGAAGCTGCTCGGCCGGCCGTAGCCGGTGGCGGTCACCGCGAGCAGGTCGTCGTGCACCCGGACGGACACCTGGTCGGTGAGGCCCAGCTCGGCGTTCGACTTGTGCTCGGTGTCGGCCAGCACCGCGACGAAGTTGGCGCTCGCGGTGCGGTTGACCACGGCCTTCGGGTTCGTGGTCGTGCCGTCGGCGCGGATCAGCGTGTCGCTGACCGGCGTGCTGCGGTTGCCCGGGATCGGCACGTCGGGCGGCTGCACCGCCAGCTGGATCTGGCTCGCGTTCTCGCCGGTCTTCTTCATCGCGATCGGCACCCACGCGTTGGTCGGCGGGCTGCCCGGCACCTGCACCGGGCCGCACCACAGCCGCCCGTCCACCTGGCCGGAGAGTCCGACCGCGGCGAACCAGCAGCGGGGCAGCCCGGTGCCGGACGGCGACACGTAGCCGAAGCCGACCGTGTAGGCCAACTCGCGTTCCCCTTCGGCCTGCAGCCGCGCCGGGTCGATGACCTGCTTGCCCTCGACGGTCAGGGTCGGCTCGTTCGCGCTGCCCGCGTGGGACGTCGAACAACCGGCCACGCCCAGCAGCAGCGCGGCAACCGACAGCAGGAGCGCGGCACGGCCCCCAGGCCCGTGCACCGTGAGTGACACCGGTCCTCCGATAGCTCGATCAAAGTCGCTCTATCGGGATAGGTGGCCGGCCGGGGTCCCGGGTTGCCGTGACCAAGTGTGACCTAGATCACACTGCGGTACACCTCGACCGTCTGCGCCGCCACGCCGCCCCAGGAGAACTCCCGCACCGCGCGCTCCCGACCGGCCTGCCCCATCGCCGCCGCCCGGGTCGGATCGGCCAGCAGCCGCGAGATCGCCGCCGCCAGCTCGCTCCGGTACGTCTCCACGTCGGCCTCGTCGTAGTGCACCAGCAGCCCGGTCACGCCGTCGTCCACGACCTCCGGGATGCCGCCCACGTCGGACGCGACCACGGCGGTGCCGCAGGCCATCGCCTCCAGGTTCACGATGCCCAGCGGCTCGTACACCGACGGGCAGACGAACACCGTGGCGTGGCTGAGCACCTGCTTGACCTCTTCGGTCGGCAGCATCTCCTGGATCCAGAACACGCCCGGCCGCGCCTTGGCCAGCTCGGCGACGGCCGCCTCCGTCTCCGCCGCGATCTCCGGCGTGTCCGGCGCGCCCGCGCACAGCACCAGCTGCGCGTCCTCGGTGATCCGGTGCGCCGCCGCGACCAGGTGCCCGACACCCTTCTGCCGGGTGATCCGGCCGACGAACGCCACGATCGGCTTCGACGGGTCGATGCCGTGCTTGGTCAGCGCGTCCGTGCCGGTCACGGATTCGTAGAGCGTTGTGTCGATTCCGTTGCGGACAACGTGCACTCGGGCCGGATCCAGCGCCGGGTAGCAGTCGAGGACGTCGGCCCGCATGCCGTCGCTGACCGCGATGATCGCGTCCGCCGCCTCGTACGCCGTGCGCTCCACCCACGAGGACAACCGGTAGCCGCCGCCGAGCTGCTCGGCCTTCCACGGCCGCCGCGGCTCCAGCGAGTGCGCGGTGATCACGTGCGGCACGCCGTGCAGCACCTTCGCCAGATGACCGGCGAAGTTGGCGTACCACGTATGTGAATGCACGAGGTCCACGCCCGCCACCGCGGCCGTGATCTCCAGGTCGACCGACAGCGTGGACAGCGCCGGATTGGCGTCCCTGAGGTTCGGCGCCGGCTGGTGCGCGACCGCATCCGGCCGGTCACCACCGAAACAGTGCACGTCGACGTCGACCAGCTCGCGCAGCCGTGGCACGAGGAATCCGACGTGGACGCCCGCCCCGCCGTACACCTCGGGCGGGTACTCGCGTGTCAGTAATCCGATCCGCACAGCTGACAACCTAGTGCCCGGCGGATAGGGTCACTGATCGTGAAGGGGCAGCCCCACGTTCTGGGAATCGTGCTGGCCGGCGGCGAGGGCAAAAGGTTGTGGCCCCTGACCGCGGACCGCGCCAAGCCTGCGGTGCCGTTCGGCGGCAACTACAGACTTATCGACTTCGTGCTGTCCAACCTGGTCAACGCCGGCATGTCCAAGCTGTGCGTGCTGACCCAGTACAAGTCGCACTCGCTCGACCGGCACATCTCGACCACCTGGCGGCTGTCCAGCGTGCTCGGTCAATACATCACGCCGGTGCCGGCGCAGCAGCGGCTCGGGCCGCGCTGGTACACCGGCAGCGCCGACGCGATCTTCCAGTCGCTCAACCTCGTGCACGACGAGAAGCCCGACTACATCGTCGTGTTCGGCGCCGACCACGTGTACCGGATGGACCCCGGCCAGATGGTCGAGCAGCACATCGAGTCCGGCTGCGGGGTCACCGTCGCCGGCATCCGGGTGCCGCGGGCCGAGGCCAAGGCGTTCGGCTGCATCGACTCCAACGCCGAGGGCCGGATCACCCGGTTCCTGGAGAAGCCGGCCGACCCGCCGCACGTGCCCGACGACCCGGACGTCACGTTCGCGTCCATGGGCAACTACGTGTTCACCACCGAGGCCCTGCTGGACGCGCTGCGCACCGACGCCGCCGACCCCGACTCCGACCACGACATGGGCGGCAACATCATCCCCATGCTGGTCGACGCCGGCAGCGCCTACGTCTACGACTTCGACGACAACGTCGTGCCCGGCGCCACCGAGCGGGACCGCGGCTACTGGCGGGACGTCGGAACCCTGGACGCCTACTACGACGCGCACATGGACCTGGTGTCCGTGCACCCGGTGTTCAACCTCTACAACCAGGCGTGGCCGATCCGGACCGCGACGCCGCCGCTGCCGCCGGCCAAGTTCGTCAACGCCGGCATGGCGCAGGAGTCCATCGTCGGCCCCGGGTCGATCATCTCCGGCGCCTCGGTGCGGGAGTCCGTGGTCAGCTCGGACGTGGTGGTGGAGTCCGGCGCGACCGTCGAGGGCAGCGTGCTGCTGCCGGGCGTGCGGGTCGGCAAGGGTGCCGTGGTGCGGCGGGCGATCCTGGACAAGAACGTGGTCGTCGCCGACGGGGCGATGATCGGCGTGGACCGCGGGCACGACCTCGAGCACTACACCGTCAGCGCCAGCGGCGTCGTGGTGCTGGGCAAGGGCGCTCGGGCGGAGTAGGGCAACCGCCAGGTCAGCGCTTGGCCGCCACGAGCAGGCCGTCGCCGACCGGGAGCATGATCGACACCAGCCGGTCGTCCTCCCGGACGGCCCGGTTGGTCTCCCGGATGGCCTGCGTCTCCGCGTCCCGCTCCGCGGGATCGGCGACCTTGCCCTTCCAGAAGACGTTGTCGAACGCGATGACGCCGCCGGGCCGCAGCATCCGCACCCCGTGCTCCAGGTAGCTCGGGTACTCCTGCTTGGCGGCGTCCACGAACACCAGGTCGTAGCCGCCGTCGGTGAGCCGGGGCAGCACGTCCAGGGCCTGCCCCATGATCAGCCGGGTGCGGCCGGGGCCGATCCGGGCGTCGGTGAAGGCCCGCCGGGCCACCCGCTGGTGCTCCGGCTCCACGTCGATCGAGGTCAGGACGCCGTCGCGGGCCATCCCGCCGAGCAGCCACAGGCCGCTCACGCCGGCCCCGGTCCCGATCTCCACGACCGCCTTGGCCTGCAGGGACGCGGCGAGGAAGCGCAGCGCGGCCCCGCCGGTGACGCCGATGGGCACACAGCCCAGCTCGAGCCCCCGGGCCCGCGCGGCCGAGGTGACCTCGTCCTCGACGGCGTAGCCGTCCACGTACTCCCGGAGCGTCACAAGGTGCGAGGTTAGCGGCGTGGAGGGCCGTTCTGGGTGAACAACCCGCATCGGAGCATTCTCAGACTGCTCTCAGGCGTCTCTCACGATGGTTATAAGCGTGGCCGCGACAGTTATGGGGAACAACGGGGACGTCCGCCACGTTGTCCCCACCGAAGGGCAGCCGCCCGCTGGAGGTGCCGCTACACCGATGCGCACGCAGACGACTGAACCGGCCACGGAGCCGGTCGCCGCCGCTCCCGTCGCGATTGCGCCGGTGGAGGCCGCCTGGACACCGCCGTCGTGGGACGAGGTCGTGCGCGAGCACGCCGACCGCGTCTACCGGCTGGCCTACCGACTGTCCGGCAACCAGCACGACGCCGAGGACCTCACCCAGGAGACGTTCATCCGGGTGTTCCGGTCGCTGGCCTCGTACAAGCCGGGCACGTTCGAGGGCTGGCTGCACCGCATCACCACCAACCTGTTCCTGGACATGGCGCGCCGCCGCTCGCGGCTGCGCATGGAGGGCCTGCCCGACGACACCGATCGCATCGTGGGCGACGACCCGAGCCCCGAGCAGGTCTACTCGGACACCCACCTGGACCCGGACCTGCAGGCCGCGCTGGACGAGCTGCCGCCGGAATTCCGTGCCGCTGTCGTGCTTTGTGACGTCGAGGGCCTGTCCTACGATGAGATCGGCGCCACGCTCGGGGTGAAGCTGGGCACCGTCCGCAGCCGCATCCACCGGGGCCGGCAGGCCCTGCGCGCGAGCCTGGAGCGCCGCGCCGAGCTCGCACGGAAGGACGTTGGATGACCGAGCTGCGCGGGTGGAGTCTGCCGAGCCTGCCGGAGCAGCATCTGCTGCCCGACGCGGTGGTGGCCTTCGTCGACGGTGAGCTGTCGCCGACCGCCCACGACCGCGCCGCCGCGCACCTGGCTCGCTGCCCCTACTGCGCCGCCGAGGCCGCCACCCAGCGGCACGCCCGGACCGCGATGAAGGCCGCGCCCACGCCGTCCGCGCCCGCCGGCCTGCTCGCGTCCCTGATGTCCATCCCGCAGGACGTGGAGCTGCCCAGCGGCCCCGACAACCTCGCCGTCACCGAGGACGGCCAGCTGGTCACCGTGCAGCGCCCCGGCAAGGCCGGCGAGAAGCTCCGCCCTTTCGGCAGCGCTCCCGCGTTCGGGTCGTCGCAGCCCCTCGGTAGCGGCCACAACGTGCTCGGCAACCGGGTGTCCCGCCGGACCAAGCAGGGCGCGGGCGTGGTCGTGTCCGGGCTCGTGCTCGGCGCGATCGCCATCGTGACCATGCACGGGGACACCCCGGCCGCCAACGACACCTCCAGCGTGCCGGTGGACGCCAACTCGATCGCCCAGGTGCAGCCGACCACCTCCACCACGCCGACGACCGTCACCCAGCTGCCCACACGGTGAGTTCACCGCTGGTGGGGCACGCTTCGCGGTGATGAACGAGCAGCAGCCCAGTCCCGAGCAGCCGCCGGCCACACCGGTCTCGGGTGTCGACGACGGTCAGGGCCGCCGCATCGGTCCCCGGCCGCTGGACCGGCCGGCCGTCGATCCGTCGCTGGCCGCCGAGTTCGGTCGCCCCCAGGGCGTGGACAGCGCCTTCGCGCCGCGCGCCACCACTCCCGCCACCAACGGCTCCATCGCGCTCGCCCCGCCGCCGCCCGAGGCCCTGAGCATGGCCTTCGGCCGCCCCGACAGCGCCGGCGACGTGGTGCTGCAGCGCGCGCCCGGTTCGCTTCCGTACGGCTCGGAGCCGGCGGTCGAGCCCGTGTTCTGGCAGGACTCCGCCGACCGCGACCCGTGGCGCGACCCCGGCGCCGGCGCGATCCTCGGCCCGCCCGCCGGCGAGTCCGAGAAGGACGGCGACGATGAGGGCAAGCCGGCCGGCAGCCCCGGCCCGCTGCTGTCCGTGCCCGAGCTGCTGTTCGGCCGCCGGGTCAAGCCCGTCGCGCTGGCCACCCTGGCCGGTGTCGCGCTGCTCATCGGCGTCGGCGGCGGTGTCGCCGGCTGGGCCATCGCGCAGTCCGGCAACCCGCTGACCAGCTCCGTCACCCTCAGCCAGGTCGAGCCGGGCAAGGAGCAGGTGCCCGGCTCGGTCGCCGACATCGTCAAGCGGGCGCAGGCCGCCGTCGTGCAGATCGAGGTGCAGGTCGGCAACGGCGGCGGCCTCGGCTCCGGCGTCATGATCGACAGCGGCGGCTACATCCTGACCAACAACCACGTGGTGTCCGCCGCCGCGTCCGACCCGTCGGCCACGCTGCGGGTCGTGTTCGCCGACGGCACCAAGACCGACGCCAAGATCGTCGGCCGGGACCCCAAGACCGACCTCGCCGTGATCAAGGTGTCGGTGACCAACCCGACCGTGATCCAGCTCGGCAAGTCCAGCTCGCTGTCCGTCGGCGACCAGGTCATCGCCATCGGCTCGCCGCTCGGCCTGTCCAGCAGCGTGACCAGCGGCATCGTCAGCGCCGTCAACCGGCCGCTGCAGGCCGCCGGCGAGGGCGGCGACCCGCCCGTCACCTACGACGCCATCCAGACCGACGCCGCCATCAACCACGGCAACTCCGGCGGCGCGCTGCTGGACAGCACGGGGGCGCTGGTCGGCATCAACAGCGCCATCCTGTCGCCCAGCGACACCGGCTCCATCGGCATCGGCTTCGCCATCCCCATCGACTTCGCCCGACGGATCGCCGAGGGCCTGATCCGGGACGGCCAGGTCAAGCACGCCGACATCGGCCTCAACGCCCGCTCGGTGTCCGCCGTCTCCACCGACGGCGCCCAGGTCCAGAACGTCAAGCAGGGCGGGGCCGCGGCCAAGGCCGGCATCGCCGAGGGCGACGTCATCACCAAGTTCGCCGGCCGGCCCATCCGGACCGCCGACGAGCTCAACGTCGCCATCATCGAACGCGCCATCGGCGAGACGGTGCCGGTGGAGATCGTCAGGCAAGGGCGGCAGATGGTGCTACAGGTCACCACGCAGTCGGATTAGGCTGGAGACGTGTTCGGAATCAGCGGGGGCGAGCTCCTCGTCCTGATCGTCGCCGGCCTGTTCATCCTCGGGCCCGAGCGACTGCCCGGCGCTGCCGCCTGGCTGGCCAAGGGCATTCGTCAGGTGCGGGACTACGCCAACGGGGCCCGCGACCAGCTCCGCTCCGAGCTCGGGCCCGAGTTCGACGAGCTGCGCAAGCCGCTGGAGGACCTGCGCCAGCTGCGCGAGTTCAACCCCAAGCGCGCCATCACCCGGCACCTGCTGGACGACTATCCCGAGGACAACAGCTACAAGCCCAACGGCTTCCCGGCGGCGACGACCCCGCCGACGAACCAGCGGGAGCAGCGCCCCCTGTCGCCGGGGGAGCGCCCCCCGTTCGACCCGGACGCCACCTGATCCCCACATGACAGAAGGGGCCTTCCCGGCGGGAAGGCCCCTTCTGTTCGGTTGACGTGCTGTGCTCGGACCTGGGCTGATGCGAACGATTGCTTGGCGGACTTCGACCACCCGGGGACGGGGCCCGGCGAGGCGGCTCTGCTGGCGTTGACGGCCAGGAGGCACGCCTTCGTGGCGGGCGAGGCCGGGGGCGGAGCCCGGCGAACGGCCCGTCAGGGACCTTCGGGCAGCGGCGGCGACGCGGCCGCGAGCTGCTCGCAGGTGCGGCCGAAGGCGGCGATGGCGGTCTCGTCCAGGGCCTCGACGAAGTGGCGGACCACGCCGGCCAGATGGACGCCGGACGCGCTGCGTAACCGGTCCAGTCCCGTCTGGGTGAGCACGGCCACGACGCCGCGGCCGTCGCCGTCGGCCCGCTCGCGGCTGACGAGGCCGGTCCGCTCGAGGCGGTCGACCAGCCGGGTGACGCCGGAGCGGGACAGCAGCACGGCGTCGGCGAGTTCCGTCATCCGCATCCGACGCCCGGGCGCCTCGGCGAGCTGCACCAGGACGTCATAGGACGCCAGCGACAGACTCTGCTCGGCGACCAGCTCGGTCTCCAGATGTCGGACGATGCGGGCGTGCGCCCGCAGGAATGACCGCCACACGGCTAACTCGGTCCGGGTGGGAAGTCGGGTCCTACCTGTGTCCAGCACGACCCACCATGTTACGGAACGCGTCCAGATGATCGCGCAGTGCCCCTATCGTGCTGCCGGCGAACGCCGGCTGACCGACCGGTAACAACGGCTCGTAGCATGGGACTCGTGACTTCTCTCCCGAGTGCCGACGCCGTGCGGGCCGCCCTCGGCGGCGTCCAGGATCCAGAAATCCGCCGCCCGATCACCGAGCTTGGCATGGTGAAGGACGTCACCATCGGCGAAGACGGCGTGGTGACCGTCGCGGTGTACCTCACCGTGGCCGGCTGTCCGCTGCGCGACAAGATCACCGCGGACGTGACCGCCGCCGTCGGCCAGGTCGACGGCGTCACCGCCGTCTTGGTCGAGCTGGACGTGATGAGCGACCAGCAGCGCTCCGAACTGCGCAAGTCGCTGCGCGGCGACGCGGCCGAGCCGGTCATCCCGTTCGCCCAGCCCGGCTCGCTGACCAGGGTCTACTGCGTCGCGTCCGGCAAGGGCGGCGTCGGCAAGTCGAGCATGACCGTCAACCTGGCGTCCGCCATGGCCGCCCGGGGCCTGTCCGTCGGCATCGTCGACGCCGACATCTACGGCCACTCCGTGCCGCGGATGCTCGGCGCCACCACCCGGCCCACCCAGGTCGAGAAGATGATCATGCCGCCGCAGGCCAACGGCGTGAAGGTGATCTCCATCGGCATGTTCGTGCAGAACAACGCCCCCGTCGTGTGGCGCGGGCCGATGCTGCACCGGGCGCTCCAGCAGTTCCTCGCCGACGTCTTCTGGGGCGACCTGGACGTGCTGCTGCTCGACCTGCCCCCCGGCACCGGCGACATCGCCATCTCCGTCGCCCAGCTCATCCCCAACGCCGAGATCCTCGTCGTCACGACGCCGCAGCAGGCCGCAGCCGAGGTCGCCGAGCGGGCCGGCGCCATCGCCATGCAGACCCGGCAGCGGGTGGCCGGCGTCATCGAGAACATGTCGTGGATGGACATGCCCGACGGCAGCCGGATGGAGCTGTTCGGCTCCGGCGGTGGCAAGACCGTCGCCGACTCGCTGACCAAGGCCGTGGGCTCCGAGGTGCCGCTGCTCGGCCAGGTCCCCCTCGACCCGCGCCTGCGGGAGTGCGGCGACGCCGGCACGCCCCTGGTCCTCGCCGATCCCGAGGCCCCGGCGTCGAAGGTCCTGTCCGACGTGGCCGCCAAGCTCACGGTCCGTTCCCGCGGCCTGGCCGGCCGGCTGCTGTCGGTGAGCCCCGCCGGCCGCTGACCCGGCTCTGACCGGCCGGTTCAGTCCCGGCCGGTCAGAACCGTGCGGATCTCACCGAGCCACTGCGCGGCCAGCCGTCGCCCGTCCGGGAGCTGGTCGTCGCGATCCCAGCGCCAGGTGGTGATCATCGCCAGCACGAGCAGCCGGCACCGCCGCAGCAGCTCGTGATCGACGCCCGGGTAGTGCTGGCTCATGTCTTCGGGCGCATGAGCCAGATCGAATTCCACCGGCCCGCGACAGCACGTCTCGAAGTCGATGAACAGCGGTCCGTTGTCCGTGGTCAGCAGGTTGCCGGGGTGCGGCTCGCCGTGCAGCAGCTGCTCAGGGCCGTTCACACGGCCCTGGTTGTCGAGGACCTCTCCGAGCAGCGCCCGATCCGCGTCCGCCAGTTCCGGTGTGCGCTCGCGGTCGGCCAGGAGCCGTCGGGCCTGCTCCACCCGTTCCGTGAAGTGCGGCGCCGGGATGTCCAGTCGGCGCATGCCCTCATGCAGCCTCCGTAGCGCATCCGCGTACTCCTCCGGCGAGGCCGGCGATCCCGGCTCGTAGTAGCTCCAGAACGTGACCACGAAGCCATCACGCTCATAGGCCCTTGCCGGCACGCGCGGGTCGAGCGCCGCCACCGGACTCCCGCCGAGCCGCTGCGCCAGCTCGATCTCGAACTGGGCGACCTGCTGCGCCACCGGCGCCACCCGGGCCAGGACGTCACCGGGCAGCAGCCGCAGACTGAGCTTGTTCGAGTTGTTGAGTACGACTGCGTCATCGGCGGCCAGGCCGAGTGCGGAGGCGGTCGACGTGGCCACCGCCACCGCCCGCCGGAACTCCGACGCCTGCATCGCGGCTCCGATCGAAGGTCAACTCTTGTGGGCGACGGACTCCTCGTCGTCCCACCTCGGATCGTCGCGGATCTGCTCGGCGGAGGGGTTGGAGGACTTGCGGGTCCGCTCGCGCTTCTTGGTGCCGGCGAGCTCGGCGCGCAGGCGGTCGAGCTCGCTGCGCAGGTAGTCGCGGGTGGCGACCTCGCCGACGGCCAGCCGCAGGGCGGCCAGCTCCCGGGCCATGAACTCGGTGTCGGCCTTGGTCTGGGCCGCCCGGGCCCGGTCCTCCTCCAGCGAGATCCGGTCCCGGTCGTCCTGCCGGTTCTGCGCGAGCAGGATGAGCGGGGCGGCGTAGGCGGCCTGGGTGGAGAAGGCCAGGTTGAGCAGGATGAACGGGTACGGATCCCACTGCAGGCTGACGGCGAACAGGTTCAGCGCGATCCAGACGACCACGACGAGCGTCTGCCAGAACAGGAACTTCCCGGTCCCCAGGAACCGGGCCAGCCGTTCGGAGAACCGGCCGAACGCCTCGGGATCCACCTCGATGGCCCACCGGCGCGGCGCCCGGGGCTGGTCGAGCCGCCGTCGTGAGGTCAGCTCAGGCATTGGCGACGCCCTCCTCCTCGTGGTGCAGGGTCTCCCGCCAGTCCTCCGGCAGCAGATGGTCCAGCACGTCGTCAACGGTGACGGCGCCGAGCAGGTGGTCCTCGTCGTCCACCACGGGCGCGCACACCAGGTTGTAGGTCGCGAAGAACTTGGTCACCTCGAGGAGTGACGCGGTCGGTCGCAGCCGGGGCAGGTCGGTGTCCAGGGCCCCGGCGACAAGATCGGACGGCGGCTCGCGCAGCAGGCGCTGCAGGTGGACGCAGCCGAGATAGCGGCCGGTGGGTGTGGCCGTGGGCGGCCGGCAGACGAAGACCATGCTCGACAACGCCGGCGTGAGCTCGGGGTTGCGGGCCCGGGCCAGCGCCTCGGCGATGGTGGCGTCGGGGGTGAGCGCGACGGGCTCGGGCGTCATGAGACCGCCTGCGGTGTCGAACGAGTACTCCAGCAGCCGCTTGACCGGCGCGGACTCCTCCGGCTCCATCAGCTCCAGCAGCCGGTTCTTGTCCGGCTCGGACAGCTCGGCCAGCAGGTCGGCGGCGTCGTCCGGGTTCATCGCCTCGAGGATGTCGGCGGCGCGCTCGTCGTCCAGGTGGGCCAGCAGGTCCTTCTGGTCGTCCTCGGGCAGTTCCTCGATCACGTCGGCGAGCCGCTCGTCGTCGAGCGCGTCGGCGACCTCGTAGCGGCGCTTGGCCGGCAGGTCGCGCAGCGCGTTGGCGACGTCCGCGGCGCGCATCTGGTCGAACTGGGCGAGTAGTTGCTGCGCGCCCTGCGGTTGTGAGGACAGCTCGGCCATGCCGAGACCGACGACGTCCTCCCAGCGCAGCACCTGCACCGGACCGCGGCGGCCGAGCCGGCCCGTGCGCTCGCGCACGGCGACCCGGCTGATCTCCCAGTCCCGGGTCCTGGTCGGCTCCATGGCGGCGTCCACCACGACCGCGCTGACCCCGCCGCCCTCGATGCCGACGCGGGCGTCCAACAGTTGCCCGACGACAACAACCTCGTTGGGACGCTGGTGGAAATGTCGCATGTTCACCGAGCCGGTGGAGAGCACGACCGCGTGCGGCTCGATGCCGGCCACCCGCAGCATCGGCACGAAGATGCGCCGCCGGGTCACCAGTTCCACGACGATGCCCAGCACCCGGGGCGGCTGACGGTCCGTCCGCAGGCTGGCCACGACGTCGCGAACCTTGCCGATCGGCTCACCGTCCGGGCCGAATACCGGCAATCCGGCCAGTTGGGCGACAAAAATCCGGTCTGTGGCTGCCACACGCAAAGGCTAACGTTGTCCCGTGCCGACGCTGCGTTTCGACGTCCTCGACGTGTTCACCGACACTCCGTTCACCGGCAATCAGCTCGCCGTCGTGCACGGAGCCGACGACCTGTCGGCGGAGGCGATGCGCACCATCGCCGCCGAGTTCGGCTACTCGGAGACGACCTTCCCGCTGCCGCCCACGCAGCCCGGCGCCGACTACCGGGTCCGGATCTTCACCGTCGCCGAGGAACTGCCGTTCGCCGGCCATCCCAGCGTCGGAACCTCGTGGCTGCTGGCCCGCGACGGCGTGATCGGCCTTGGGCCGGCCGTCCAGGAGTGTGGCGCCGGCCTGCTGCCGGTGGTGGTCGACGAGCGCGGCTCCCGGATCAGCGGCGGCGCGCGGACCGTCGGCCATCGGCTGGACCGGGCCGCCCTGGCCGCCGCCGTCGGCCTCACCGTCGACGATCTGTCCGATGTGGACTCCGGTGTCGCGGGTTGCGGCCTCGAATTCGCCTATTTGGGGGTCGAACCGGACGCCGTGAGCCGGGCCGTGCCCGACCGCCGGGCCATGATCGCGGCTGGCGCCGACCACGGTCTGCAGATCTTCTCGCTCGTCGACAACCACGCGCACGTTCGGGTCTTCGTCGACGGTGGCGAGGACGCGGCAACGGGGTCCGCCGCGCTGGGCCTGTGTGTGTTCGCCAACGACCGTGGGTTGATCGGTGAGACGGCGGACATCGTGGTGCGTCAGGGCGTGGAGATGGGCCGACCGTCCACTCTGTACTGCTCGATCACCCCGGAAGCCGCCACGGTCCGCGGCGACGTCGTGCACGTCGCCAGCGGCCAGCTGAACTGGACCGGCTGACACACCCCCGCGAGTCCCGCTCTCAGGCACACCGAAATGCGGTTTCGTGCAGAAGTGAGGCCCGAGGCTCAGTTCTGCACGATTCATACATTTCGGTGTGCCGCTGAGCGGGACTCGCGGGGGTCAGGTGGTGGCCAGGGTGGTGGCGATCACCTGGCAGCGTTCGGCGGTCCAGCTGTCGTTGTCGGCGTCGGCCCAGTTCACCACGGCCGAGACGAACGTCCAGGCCCGGGCCTTGTCCGCGTCCAGGCCCTCGATCTCCACCAGCATGTCCAGCCGGTGCTCGATCCGGTCCGGCTCGAACCGGTTCCACAGCAGCGTGGCCAGCCCGAACTCGGGGTCGGCGGCGATGACCTTGGGGTCGATGACGAGCCACGGCTCGCGGTCACTGGCGAGGATGTTGTGGAAGTGCTGGTCCTCGTTGACCATCTGGCGCTGGGCGTGCGGGCCGAGGGAACGGCAGATGTCGACGGCCTCGTCGAGGATGCGCGAGGGGATTCCGGTGGCCTGGGGCAGCTCCTCGGCCCAGCGGGCGGCGTTGGCTCGAAGGGTGCGCATGGGGGAAGGGGCCGGCCGAAGCAGGCGTGAACGCAGGGTGCCGGCGATGGTGAGCGCGTCGGAAATCGGCTGCGTGGCAAGGGTTTCCGGGCGAAGCCGCTCCAGGAGCAGGACGCCGTCGTCGGCATCGTGGTCGAGCAGGCGGACGGCGCCGTCACCGTCCCAGATGGACAGCGCGTACCACTCGTGCTCGGATTCCTCATGTGTCAGGCCGAGTTTGAGCATGGCGGGGGTGCCGTCGGCCCGGCGGACGGGTTGCACGACGCTGACGAAGCCGTTGAGCGGGGCGCCGTCGGGGGTCAGGTCCCAGCGGTCGAGGTATTCGGCGGCCAGCTCGGGCAATCCGAGCAGCCAGCGGGTGGCGTGATCGTCACCCCAGCTCAGCACCGTCTCCGCGAAGTCCTTGGGAATCCGGATCAAGTCGGTACACCTCAGTCCAGGCCGGCTCGGCATTGAGTCTGGCGGCCCGGAGCGCGTCCGTCACCTCCTTTTCCCGCTCGACCAGCGAGGCGGTGGCGGGCACGTCGGCGAGGTGCGAGTGCGTGGTGGGGGAGCGAACGGTGATCGTGCAGGTCACGCCGTCACGAAGGCCCGGGACCTGCTGCTCGTCGCCGCCGACGGCGACCCAGAGCGCGCCGTCCCGCCACAGCGCCCAGACCAGCCGGGGGCGGTCGTCGACGGTGATCCAGACGGCGGCGGCCTTGCGTAGGGCGTTGTCGAGCAGGCGGGTCATCTCCACCGGTTCAGCTTCGCACGGGGCTGTGACGGGTGACTCAGCGAATGGCGGGCATCCCGCGGCCGTGCCAGCATCGCCGTAAGTTACCGGTCAGTACGAGGAGGTACCGCCGTGCCGCGTCCCCGCCGATCCTGTCTCGCCGTCCCCGGCTCCAGCCAGAAGATGATCGACAAGGCCCGGACGCTGCCGGCCGACCAGGTGTTCCTGGACCTGGAGGACGCCTGCGCGCCGCTGGCCAAGCCGGACGCCCGCAAGACGATCGTGGCCGCGCTCAACGAGGGCGGTTGGGGCGAGCGGACGCGAGTGGTGCGGGTCAACGACTGGACCACCGAGTGGACCTACCGGGACGTCGTCGAGGTCGTCGAGGGCGCCGGCGCGAACCTGGACTGTCTGATGCTGCCCAAGGTGCAGACCGCGCAGCAGGTGCAGGCGCTGGACCTGCTGCTCACCCAGATCGAGAAGACCATGGGCTACGAGGTCGGCCGCATCGGCATCGAGGCCCAGATCGAGAACGCCCGCGGTCTCGTCGAGGTGGACGCCATCGCCACCGCGTCGCCCCGGGTCGAGACGATCATCTTCGGCCCGGCCGACTTCATGGCCTCCATCAACATGAAGTCCCTGGTCGTCGGCGAGCAGCCGCCCGGCTACGACGTCGGCGACGCCTACCACTACATCCTGATGCGCATCCTGATGGCCGCGCGTGCCAACGACGTGCAGGCGATCGACGGGCCGTACCTGCAGATCCGCGACGTCGACGGCTTCCGCCGCGTCGCCGGCCGGGCCGCCGCGCTCGGCTACGACGGCAAGTGGGTGCTGCACCCCGGCCAGATCGAGGCCGCCAACGAGGTGTTCAGCCCGGGCCAGGCCGACTACGACCACGCCGAGAACATCCTCGACGCCTACGAGTTCTACACGTCCGACAAGGGCGGCAAGCGCGGCGCCGTGATGCTCGGCGACGAAATGATCGACGAGGCGTCCCGGAAGATGGCGCTGGTGATCGCCGGAAAGGGCCGGGCGGCGGGCATGACCCGCACGGACAAGTGGACGCCGCCGGCGGAATGACCGGAGGCCCTGACGGGACGGCCATGCCCCGGCGCCTCCCCGCGCCGGGCAACGACACCCGAATGCCCCGGCGGGCGGTCGTGCCCCGGCGCCTTCCCGCGCCGGGGCAACGGCACCCGTATGCCTCGAATCTTGTTTGCGCAATGGTGTTCGGGGCAGCCTTTCGGTGCCGCATGGGCGGTTGTGTAACGCGTTCCGAGCGGGGCCGGGCATTCGGCGCGCCGCTAGGAACGTGTTACCGTTTGTGAGCCGGATCAAAGATCAGACTACGGAAATCGCGGTATTCGGTTACCGGACGTGTTTGATCACGGTGAGATAACACACAGAAGGCAACCTTGGTTTGCGTCGGACCCCCGGTATCGGTTCAGGCTGGTGCCATGTCCAAGCACTCGAAGGGGATCCACCTGTTCCGCCGGCGTCGTCGTGACGATCTGCTGGAGCGCAGCTTCGTGTCCTGCACGGGATGCGGCCAGTCGGTCTACGTGTTCGCGGAGCAGTGCCGGTCCTGCGGTGACGCGGTGCAGGTGCGCGCCAGCTGAACCGATCGGGTGAGCACCTTCACAGGGTGAGACGTCGCGGGGTTGGGGATACTCACCGGTAACCAGTCAGCGACGACAAGGGGACCACCATGGCCCGGCTCGCCCAGACCGCCGGTCTCACCGAGGTGCAGCAGGAGATCCTGAACACGGTTCGCGACTTCGTGAACAAGGAGATCATCCCGCACGCCCAGGCCCTGGAGCACGACGACGCCTACCCCGCCGACATCGTCGAGGGGATGAAGGAGATGGGGCTGTTCGGCCTCACCATCCCCGAGGAGTTCGGCGGACTCGGCGAGTCGCTGCTCACCTACGCCCTTGTCGTGGAGCAGATCGCCCGCGGCTGGATGAGCGTCTCCGGCGTGATCAACACGCACTTCATCGTCGCCCACATGATCTCCCGTCACGGCACGGACGCGCAGAAGGCGCACTACCTGCCGAAGATGGCCACCGGCGAGATCCGGGGCTCCTTCTCGATGTCGGAGCCGGACCTGGGCTCGGACGTGGCCGCGATCAAGACGCGGGCCCGCAGGGACGGCGACTCCTACGTCATCGACGGCCAGAAGATGTGGCTGACCAACGGCGGCACGTCCAACCTGACCGCGGTGCTGGTCCGCACCGACGAGGGCGCGGACAAGCCGCACAAGAACCTGACCACCTTCCTGGTGGACAAGCCGGTCGGCTACGGCGAGGTGACGCCCGGCCTGACCATCCCGGGCAAGATCGCCAAGATGGGCTACAAGGGCGTCGACACCACCGAGATGGTGTTCAGCGGCTACGAGATCGCGGCCGACCAGGTGCTCGGTGGCGTCACCGGCAAGGGCTTCGCGCACATGATGGACGGCGTCGAGGTCGGCCGGGTCAACGTGGCCGCTCGCGCCTGTGGCATCTCCATCCGCGCCTTCGAGCTGGCCATCGAGTACGCCCAGCAGCGCAAGACCTTCGGCCACCAGATCGCCGACCACCAGGCCATCGCCTTCAAGCTGGCCGAGATGGCGACCAAGGTGGAGGCCGCGCACCTGATGATGGTGAACGCGGCCCGGCTCAAGGACTCCGGCCAGCGCAACGACGTCGAGGCCGGCATGGCCAAGCTGATCGCCTCCGAGTACTGCGCCGAGGTGACGCAGGAGTCCTTCCGCATCCACGGCGGCTACGGCTACTCCAAGGAGTACGAGATCGAGCGCCTCATGCGGGAGGCCCCCTTCCTGCTGATCGGCGAGGGCACCAGCGAGATCCAGAAGACCATCATCAGCCGGGGACTGCTCCGGGAGTACCAATCCCGGGGCTGATCCGGCGCGCCCGGTTCGCGTGGTTCATCGGTGGTGAGGACAATGGGAGGCCACCGACCGCGAACGGGGTGATATCGGTGACGAGTTCGTTCTCATCGCAGGACAGGCCGGCCGGCCCACCGCGACTGCCCACCAAGCCGACCGGCTGGCCGATCGGCTCCTACGAGGAGTACGGGCAGGCGCAGCGGGCCGTCGACTTCCTGGCCGAGAGCGAGTTCCCGGTGCAGGACGTGACCATCGTCGGCGTGGACCTGATGCTGGTCGAGCGGGTCACCGGCCGGCTGTCGTGGCGTCGCGTGCTCGGCGCCGGCGCGGCGTCGGGCGCCTGGTTCGGTCTGTTCGTCGGCGTGATGCTGAGCCTGTTCACCGGCGGCCAGCAGACCGGCGGCCTGCTGCAGATCGCCGTGTGCCTGGTGCTGGGTGTGCTGTTCTTCATGGTGTTCGCCGCCGTCGGCTACGCCTCCACCCGCGGCCGGCGGGACTTCCAGTCCTCCAGCCAGCTGGTGGCCGGCCGCTACGACGTGCTCTGCCAGCCACGCAACGCCGAGCAGGGCCGTGACCTGCTGGCCAAGCTGGCGATGCGGCCCGCGGGAGGCGCCGCCTAGCCGGGCATTGGTACATCCGGGGAATAGGCACGCCCGGTGTCTGAATCGTTGCCCCAATCGCTTGCGGCTGCAAACCGCCGGTCTTAGGTTGCCTGCACCGGCCCGTCGGGTCATACCGACGGGCCGGGGCACATCGGGGTGCCGGGACTGATCGGCGGGCTTCCTGGTGCCCGCCGGTAGGCGCGCGGGTTCGGCCCCCTGAATCGAAGGGAGGCAGGACCGATGGCACAGCCGACCGCCCGACGCCCGTGGTGGCGTCGGGGCGCGGTGGCGACAGCGGCCGCGGCACTGGCCGCACCGCTGGTGGCCGCCTGCGGGACGGGTGCCGGCGGGGGCGTCACGCTCACCGTCTACTACCCGCCGGAACAGCACTTCCAGAACGTCGTCGACCAGTGCAACGAGCAGGCCGGCGGCGCCTACCACATCGTCAACCTCACGGCTCCCCGTGACGCGGACGGCCAGCGCGAGCAGATGGTGCGAAGACTGGCCGCCGGGGACACCAGCCTGGACATCCTCGGCGTCGACGTGACCTGGACGCCGGAGTTCGCCGGCGCCGGCTGGATCGTGCCGTGGACCGGCGCGAACGAGGCGGAGGCGAAAAAGGACGTGCTGGCCGGGCCGTTGGCCTCGGCCACCTACGACGGCAAGCTGTATGCCGCCACCAAGCACACCAACGTGCAGTTGCTGTGGTACCGCGACGATCTGGTGACCAAGCCACCGTCCACCTGGGACGAGATGATCGCCGACGCGCAGCAGCTCAAGGCCCAGAAGAAGCCCTACAAGATCGGCTTCACCGGCGCGCAGTACGAGGGCCTCGTGGTCGGCTTCAACACGCTGACGGCCTCGGCCGGCGGCAAGCTCGTCTCCGACGACGGCACGAAGGCGGTCGTGGACGACGGCGCGGTGCAGGCGCTGGCGATGCTGAAGAAGTTCGCCACCGCGGGCGTCACCGACGCCGGCCTGTCCAGCGCGCAGGAGCAGCAGACCGCGCTGCTGATGGAGAACGGCGACGCGGCGTTCGAGCTGAACTGGCCGTACGTCTACGCGGCCATGCAGCAGGACAAGCCGGACCTGTTCCCGCACTTCAAGTGGACCCGCTACCCGAGCATGACGCCGGGCGGGCAGGCCAGGGTCACCATCGGCGGCGAGAACCTCGCGATCAGCGCCTACTCCCAACACAAGGACGAGGCGTTCAAGGCGGCGCTGTGCCTGCGCAGCCCGAAGATGCAGGACTACTCGGCGGTCAACGACGGCGTGCCGCCGACCGTCGCGAGCGTCTACGACGCGCCGGACATGGCCAAGGCGTACCCGATGAAGGACGACATCAAGGCGGAGCTGGCCACCGCGGCGAGCCGGCCGATCACGCCCGCCTACCAGAACGTCTCCACCATCATGCAGAACCTGCTCTCGCCGCCGTCGGCCATCGACCCGCAGTCGACCGCCGACAAGATGCGCCAGGCGATCCAGGACGCGTTGGACTCCAAGGGGGTGCTCCCGTGAGTCAGACCACCGAGGCGCCGCGGCCCGCCGCGACGACCCACCGCGCGAAGACGAAACCGGTGCTGAGTGAGGGAAAGCGGGCCGAGCGGCGGCTGGGCCTGCTGCTGTGCGCGCCGGCGGCGATCGTGATGCTGGCGGTCACCGGCTGGCCGATCATCTACTCGGTCTGGCTGTCGCTGCAGCGCTACGACCTGAGGTTCCCGGCCAAGCAGGAGTTCGTCGGGCTGGACAACTACGCCACCGTGCTGTCCAACGGCTACTGGTGGACCGCGTTCGGCACCACCGCGCTGATCACCGTGATCTCCGTGGTGATCGAGCTGTTCCTGGGCATGGCGCTGGCGCTGATCATGCACCGCACGCTGGTCGGCCGCGGCCTGGTGCGAACGGTTTCCCTCATCCCGTACGGCATCGTGACCGTCGTCGCCGCGTTCAGCTGGAAGTTCGCCTGGACGCCGAGCACCGGCTACCTGGCCACGCTGGTCGGGCCGAACACCGCCGTGCTGACCGAGAAGGCGTCGGCGCTGAGCGCCATCGTGCTGGCCGAGGTGTGGAAGACGACGCCGTTCATGGCGTTGCTGCTGATGGCCGGGCTGGCGCTGGTGCCGGACGACCTGCTCAAGGCGGCGTCGATGGACGGCGCCGGGGCGTGGCAGCGGTTCACCAAGGTGATGCTGCCGGTGATGAAGCCGGCGATCCTGGTGGCGCTGCTGTTCCGCACCCTGGACGCGTTCCGCATCTTCGACAACATCTTCATCCTCACCGGCGGCTCGCAGGGCACCGGCTCGGTGTCCATGCAGACCTACGACAACCTGATCCGCGGCCTGAACCTGGGCATCGGCTCCACCATGTCGGTGCTGATCTTCATCGCGGTGGCGATCATCGCGTTCGTGTTCATCAAGGTGTTCGGCACGGCCGCGCCCGGCTCCGACACGGGGAGGCGATGATGGCAGTCATCACGACCGGCAAGCGCGTCCAGTGGACCGTCATCGACGTCATCGTGGTCGTCTACGCGCTGGTGCCGGTGCTGTGGACGCTGTCGCTGTCGTTCAAGTCCAAGGCGACGATCGGCGACGGCTACTTCATCCCCCAGGAATGGTCCTTCCAGAGCTACCTCGACATCTTCCAGACCAACGACTTCCTGCTGGCGCTGGTGAACTCCATCGGCATCGCGCTGATCGCCACCGCGATCGCCGTGGTGCTGGGCACGATGGCCGCCTACGCCATCGCCCGGCTCGACTTCCCCGGCAAGACGGCACTGGTCGGCTTCTCCTTGCTGGTGGCCATGTTCCCGCAGGTGTCGCTGGTGTCGCCGCTGTTCTCCATCGAGCGGTCGCTGAGCTTGTTCGACACCTGGCCGGGCCTGATCCTGCCGTACATCACGTTCGCGCTTCCGCTGGCCATCTACACGCTGTCCGCGTTCTTCCGGGAGATCCCGTGGGAGCTGGAGAAGGCGGCCAAGATGGACGGGGCGACACCGGGGCAGGCGTTCCGGCGGGTGATCGCGCCGCTGGCCGCGCCGGGCGTGTTCACCACCGCGATCCTGGTGTTCATCTTCTGCTGGAACGACTTCCTGTTCGCCATCTCGCTGACGGCGACCACCCGTTCCCGCACGGTGCCCGCCGCGCTCCAGTTCTTCACCGGCGCCTCCCAGTTCGAGGACCCGACCGGGCAGATCTGCGCGGCGGCCGTGGTGATCACGATTCCCATCGTGCTGTTCGTGCTGTTCTTCCAGCGCCGCATCGTCGCGGGGCTGACCTCCGGCGCCGTGAAGGGGTGAGGCCGCGATGGCCGAGATCGTTCTGGACAAGGTGACCAAGCGGTACCCGGACGGCGCGCTGGCCGTCTCCGAGGTGAACATCGAGATCGCCGACGGCGAGTTCATCATCCTGGTCGGGCCCTCGGGCTGCGGCAAGTCCACCACGCTCAACATGATCGCCGGGCTGGAGGACATCACCGGCGGCGAGCTGCGCATCGGCGGCCAGCGGATGAACGAGCGGGCGCCGAAGGACCGGGACATCGCCATGGTGTTCCAGTCCTATGCCCTGTACCCGCACATGACCGTGCGGGAGAACATGGCCTTCCCGCTGCGGCTGGCCAAAGTGGACAGTGCGACGGTCAAGAGCAAGGTGGAGGAGGCGGCGCGCATCCTCGACCTGACCGCGCACCTGGACCGCAAGCCGTCCAACCTGTCCGGCGGGCAGCGGCAGCGGGTCGCGATGGGGCGGGCGATCGTGCGCAGCCCCAAGGCGTTCCTGATGGACGAGCCGCTGTCCAACTTGGACGCCAAGCTGCGTGGGCAGATGCGGACGTCGGTGTCGCGGCTGCAGAAGCAGTTGGGCACCACCACCGTGTACGTCACGCACGACCAGACCGAGGCGATGACGCTCGGCGATCGGGTCGTGGTGCTGCGCGGCGGGGTCGTGCAGCAGATCGGAGCCCCGCAGTTCCTCTACGACCACCCGGCGAACCTGTTCGTGGCCGGCTTCATCGGCGCGCCGTCGATGAACTTCCTGCCGGCCACGCTGGAGGACGGGGCGCTGTCCACCCCGCTGGGCAAGGTCGCGCTGACCGACCGGGTGCGGCGAGCGGCCGAGGCCGCCAACGCGCCGCGTGAGGTGATCATGGGCGTGCGGCCTGAGCACTTCGAGGACGCCGCCCTGCTCGACCCCGCGGCGCAGGCGCGGGGCGCGGTGTTCGACGCGCAGATCGAGGTCCTGGAGTCGATGGGCTCGGAGAAGTACGCGTACTTCTCGGTCGAGGGGGAGGGGGCACAGGCCGGCGACCTCGCCGACCTGGCCGCCGACGCCGGCTCCGCGGGCGTGCCGGACAGCGGCAACCAGGTGGTCACCCGGCTCTCCGCGGCCTCGAACGTGGCCGAGGGCCAGCCGGCGAAGGTCTGGTTCGACACCGACAAGGTGCAGCTGTTCGACCCGGCTTCTGGAGCGAACCTCACCTATTCGGCGGATTGAGCCGCGCTGACCGGGGCTTTCCCGCGAGGAAAGCCCCGGTTGGCCGCTGATTTCCGGTCCGTCCCGGTGCGACCATCGAACCGGGGTGATCCACATGGCGATCGGCGACCGGGCCCGGCTCACGGACTGGCAGCTCACGGTGGAGGCCAGGGCCCGGCGGACCCGGGCGGACCTGGCCGAGCTGGACGGCATCGCCGGCACGGAGCGGGAGCGCCGGTCGGCGGCCGAGTCGCTGGCGGTGGTGGACCGCGTGCTGGAGCTGCAGGAGCGGTGGTGGCGGCTGCCGGCCGCGTGGTGGTCGGGCTGGCACATCGAGCGGGCCTGGCGGGCCCTGCACGAGGCCGAGGTCTGCACGGAGGCGGCGCTGCCGGACCTGGCCGGCCGCATGCCGAGCCTGCGCCAGCGGGTGGCGGCCTACCTGCCCGAGGACGACCTGCGCCGGCAGGCGTTGGACATGCTGCAACCAGGACGGCCGGCCGACACGGCGGACCGGGCGATCGTGGTGGACGCGCTGCGGGCGGCGTTCGACGCCTCCGACGACGCCCACGCGGCGGCGCGGGCTTTGCGGAACAAGATGGTCGCGGCGGCAGTGCTGTTGTTCGTGGTCAACACCGCGCTGGGCATTGTCGGCCTGCTGCGGCCGGAGTTCCTGCCGATGTGCGCCCACCTGCCGTCGAACGAGCACATCCAGGCCTGCGCCGCCGGCGCGAAGACGCCGGGGCCACTGGACGTCTGGCTGGTGCAGCTGCTCGGGGCGTTCGGGGCGATGGTCGCGGCCGTTGTCCTACTGCTGCGACGAAGGCCGAGCCTGTCCCCGTACGTGCTGATCGGCTACCAGGCCGCCATCAAGGTGCTGCTCGGCGCCGCGTTCGCGGTGATCGGCGTGCTCGCGCTCAGCGCCGGCGTCGCCGAGGGCCTGACCTGCATCACGTCGCAGGCGGCGCTGCTGCTGTGGGCGGCGCTGCTCGGCTACTCGCAGCAGGTGGGCACGCGGCTGCTCGACAACTACGCGGATCGGGTGATGGACCACGTCCGCCCGCTACCCGAGGTCTCGCGCTGACCGGAGGGCGGCGATCACGTCGTCGTCCCAGCGGTGGGTGCGCATGAGCCGATACCGCTCGCCGGCCACCCGCAGGTAGGTCTCCGTCTCGGTGCGGCCGTCGAGCAGGTCGGCGGCGCGGAGCATGGCGACAACCGGCAGGTACTCCTCGGCATACCAGCGCCGAGCTATCACCGAACGGTCGAGGAATGTGTTCTCGTCCTGCATCAGCCGGAATCCCCATGCCTCGACGTGTTCGCCGAGCCGCGCGTAGTCGAGCGGATCACCGACGACTATCGCCGCGCGGGCCGCGCCGGCCAGTGGAACGCGTTCCAGGAACAATCGCCGGTGGTCCTTCACGATCAGATCGCCGCGATAGCGAATTCCGTGCGCCGACAACCGGGTGCGCACTTCCGTCACGTACGCCTCGATCACGTCCAGCCCGAGGGCGTGCGCCACCGACACCCGGTGATGCCCGTCCTGCACGAAATGCAGCTCGCCGACCCGGTACACCTCGATCGGCGGCACCGCCTCGCCGCGCCGCTGGGCCAGCGCCAGCCGTTCCCAGCGCTCCCGCACCCGCGCCGAGGTCGGCCGGAACCGGCGGTCGAAGTCGCGGGTGCGGTCCACGCTGCCGACGATCGAGTCCAGCGGGATCACCCGCATCCCCAGCCGCCGCTCACCGAGATAGCCGAGGGCGTCGACGACCTCGCCGTAGGGCAGCATGATGTTGACGTCGTCGGGTTCCCGCCGCAGCCACGCCGCCAGGCGGGACAGCACCTGCCCGCGCCGGGCCCGCAGGAAGTCGTTCTCCGCGTCGGCGCGGGGAAATCCGGTGTCACGGGCCATCGGGCACCACCTCGAACACCTGGTAGCCGACCACGTTGACCACCCGCGTGTCGCCGAGCCGCCGGTCCGGCGTCGCGGCGCCGTGCGGGTGGATGTGGCCGTGCAGCAGCAACTTCGGCCGCAGCCGCCGCACGGTGTCGTGCAGGCAGGCGAAGCCCCGGTGCGGCGGGTCGTCCGGCAGGTCGCCGCAGCCGGCCGGCGGCGAGTGCGTCAGGAGCACGTCCACGCCGCGACCGTCCCGCAGCCGGCGCCAGCCCGCCAGCCGGGCCATCCGCCGGGCCCGCCGCGCCTGCTGCCGCTCGGTCCACTGGTTGGGGCCGCCGCGGTAGCGGACCGAGCCGCCCAGGCCGGCGATCCGCAGCCCGGCCACGTCGACCACGGCCCCGTCCACGTTCACCCCGCCGGCCGGCCCCGGCCAGTCCGCCGGCATGCCGGCCCGGGTCCACAGCCCGCGCACGTTCGTGTAGCCGCCGAGGTCCGGGTCGTGATTGCCGGGCACGAACACGCACGGCCGGTCCAGCGCGCTCGCCAGGTACTCCAGATAGTCGAACGGCAGGTCGCCCGCGCCGAGCACGAGGTCGACGTCGAGCCGCCGGACCTGGTCGGTCCACAGCTTCTCGACGACCTCGTCGGATACAGCGAGCAGTTTGGCCATGACCGCCAAGCGTACGAGCGGCTAGCGTGCACGGTGTGCTGGCGAAGCTGTTCCGCGACATCTCGGCCTCCTGCCGCATCGGCAGCCCCCTGACCTACACACTGCTGAACTCCGCCGCCGACGACCTGGACGCGGGCGGCATCACCGGTCGCGCGATGGCCGGCTCGGAACGGGACCGTCCGGGCACCGTGCCGGGGCTGCGCTTCGCCGCCGCGCTGCACCACGTCGTGCTCGACGGCCGCGCCCCGGAACTGGCCACGCACTACCCGAGCGTGGGCGGCGAGCCCCGGCTGGCGACGCTGTGGCCGGCCGCCGAGGCGACGTTGAAGGAGCACGAGGTCGAGGTGCGCCAGCTGGTGCGCGCGAACGCCGTGCAGACCAACGAGCCCGGCCGCAGCGGGCCGCTGTACGGCGGGCTGCTGGTGGCGTCGGAGCGGGTCGGCGGGCTGCCGGTGCGGCTGCTGGAGGTCGGCGCCAGCGGCGGCCTGAACCTGCGGCCGCACAAGGTCGCCTACCGGCTGGCCGACGGCACCGTGCTCGGCGACCCCGACAGCGAGCTGCAGCTGGACCCGGAGTGGACGGGGCTGCCGCCGGCGGACCTGAGCCGGCCGCTGGTGCTGCACAGCCGGGCCGGCTGCGACGTGAACCCGGTCGACGTGTCGACGAAGGCGGGGCAGCTGCACCTCGCCTCGTTCGTCTGGGCGGACATGACACAGCGGCTGGAACGGCTGCGGGCGGCGATGCGCCTCGCCCAGAGCGATCCGGTCCAGGTCGAGCGGGCACCCGGGGCCGAGTGGCTGGAGCGGCAGCTGGCCGAACTGCCCGAAGGTGTGCTGACGGTCGTGTGGCACTCGGTGATGTGGCAGTACGCGTCCCCCGCCGAACGCGAACGCGGGCGCGCCGCCCTTGCCGGGGCGGCGGCCCGCGCCACCGGGAGCGCCCCGCTAGCGCTCCTCGTCTACGAGCCGCGGCGGGCCCACGGGAACTTCGAGCTGCTGCTGAAGCTGTGGCCCGCGGGCCTGTCGCTGCGGCTGGGCCATGGCCGGGGCCACGGCCTGCCGTTCACCTGGGAGGAACGGCCCTGGGGCTAGTCACTCCCCGGCCAGCGAGATCTCGCCGACCGACGTCGGGCCGGCCGCGGCCTTGACGTCGCCGAAGCGCTGCCAGGTGCGGTTGGCGAACCGGATCGTGTGGAACAGCCCGCCGTCCGTGGTCGAGGCGACGAGCTGCAGCGTGCCACGCGAGTTCGTCACGGCGATCTGCTTGACCGCCGGGATGTCGCCGGCCGCACCCTCGACGTAGCCGAACTGGTCCCAGGAGCCGTTGGCGTGGCGGATGCCGTGCCACACCTCGGACCGGTCCCCGTTGTGCGCCACCGCGGCCACCTGTAGGTCCGTGCCGACCTGCGCGACCGCAACCTGCGTCGCAGTGCCGCCGTTGAACGGAACCCAGCTGGGCTGCGCCCACGTGCCGTTGGCGGCCCGCTCGTAGTCGCCGATCCGCGTTCCGTCCGAAGTGGACACCACGACCCGCAGCACGTCCCCGTTGGCGGTGACGGAGAAGCTGCCGATCCCGTCGGTGGTGGGCACGGTCTCCACCGCCGACCACGTGTTGTCGTCCTGCTGGACGGACAGCTTGAGGCCGTCGCCCACCTTACGCACCAACGCGAGGTGGCCGTTCAGGTTCGCGACGGCCTCCGCGGAGCCGTCCATCCCGGTCGGCAACGTGCCCTCGGACCAGTTGCCGGCCGCGTCCCGCATGACGTGGTCATACGTGGACTGCGGGGGCATGTGCACGTAGGTGCCGTACGAGACGACGTGCTCGACACCGTTGATCACTACCGACGCCAGCTGCTGGTTCTCGTCGTTGTAGCTGGCGAACGAGCCCCACCGCTGCCAGTTGCCGTCGGCGTAGCGGATGGTGTGGTGCAGGTCCCGCCAACCGGCGCCGGTGACGAGCTGGACGTCACCGACCGCCTGTGGCGCGGCCTGCGCCGGAACTGCCGTACCCGCGGCCAGCATGGCGCCGGCCGTCAGCGGAACCAGGGCGCGAACGATGCGTGACATGACTGTGTTTCCCCTCCCCGAAAAACTGCCTCGAATCGTTCACGCCCGGCCGCCGTCCGAGGTTGCCTCAGCGGGTGTAGCCGGCGATGGTGACCTGGCCGGCGGTCACGTTGCCGGCCGCGCCCTCCACGTCACCCAGCGGCTGCCAGCTGCCGTTGGCGTGCCGGATGGTGTGGTACATCCCGTCCGTGGCCGTCGTGTAGACGAGTTGCAGCTCGTCGTCGAAGGGCGCCGGGTAGTAGGTGATGGCCACGTGCAACGGCTCGCCGTAGACCGCCGGCAGCGCGCCGGTCAGGTTGCGGAACGGGTCCCAGCCGGTGTCCCGGTGCTTGACCGAGTGGTAGACCGACGGGAATCCGCCTTCCCACTCGATGGCCGCCACCTGCAGATCGGCTCCCACCTGGGCGGCGCTGATCTCGACCGCGTAGGCGTTCGGGTTCGGGTTGGCCGGCGTGCTGCTGCCGCCCGACCACTGGTCCTTGAAGCCCCGGACGAAGGAGGTCACGGTCTGGCTGTCCATGTTGAGCTCGACGACGGTCGTCGTGTTGCTGTCGCCGGTGGCGGCGATGCGGTGCACCCAGCGGCCGCCGGTGGGCACCGGCGACCACGCCGACCACACGCCGTCACTGCCCAATGTGGACAGTTGCGGCACGCCACCCTGCAGCAGCACCAGGCTCAGCCGGCCCTGGCCCGTGGTTGCCGCCAGGCTCTCCGCCGACGACACGCCGTCCGGCCACGCCGGCACCGAGGCGTCGAGGTTCCAGGTGCCGTCCGCGTGCCGGACGAGATGGGTCAGCCGCGGCGGGTTCGGCCCGCCGCTCTCCTGGAAGAACACGTTCTCCTCGCCGTTGACCAGCGTGGATGTCAAGGCGGTGACACCGGTGCGGCCGTCGAGCCGGCCGAAGCTCTGCCAGCTGCCGTCGCCGTGCCGGATCGTGTGCGCCAGGCTGTTGTAGCCGTCCGTGGTCACGATCTGCACGTCGAGCGGGTTCGCGGCGTTCGGCTTGGCCGGTGCCGCCTGGGCTGCCGGGCCGAATGCCAGCGCCGTTGCCGCCACGAGCACCGCGCCGGCGGTCATCCTGGTTCTCACTCCGTTTCCCTCCCCGATTCGGTGTGATCTCCCTCTACACGCCGCCGAGGCGGCTCAGGTTGCCCGAAAGCGGCGAAACGCCCGCCGTCACCGTGACGACGGGCGTTCCTCCTCCCCCCCGGGTCAGGAGGTGGCCGAGGCCATGGTCAATGGGCCGGCGGTGATGTTGCCGGCGGCGCCTTCCACGTCACCCCAGCTCTGCCAGTTGCCGTTCTCGTACCGGACGGTGTGGTACAGCCGGCCGTCGCTGGTGCTGTAGGCCAGCTGCAGGGCGCCCACCCACGGCACCACCGCGACGTGCACGGCGTTGCCGTAGAAGACTCCGATCGCGTAGGTGAGGGACCGGAAGATGCTCCAGCCGCCGCTGTCCGTCATCGTGGCGTGGTCCACCTCGGTGAAGCCGCCGCGGGTCTCCACCGCGGCGACCTGGAGCTGGCCGGCCACGTAGGCCGCGGAGATCTCGGAGGCGACCGCCCCCGGATCCTGGTTGGCCGCCTGCCAGTTGCCCTTCGACCACTGGTTGCCCTCCGACCGCTCGAACTCGCCCACGGCCTTGCCGTCGGCGGCCAGCTCGACGACCTTGAGCTCGACGCCGTCGTTGACCACGGCGACGCTGCGGATGCTCCTGCCGTCGGAGGGCACGGCGGTCCACGGCGCCCAGGAGCCGTCGTCCTGCTGGCTCGTCATCTGGACGTTCCCGCCCCGCAGCCCCACCAACGTGAGGTGGTTCTGGTAGTCGGTGGCGGACAGGCCGTCCAGCTTGTCACCGGCCGGCGTCGAGGCCTGGTAGTCCCAGTTGCCGTCCTGGTGCCGGACGAGGTGTGAGAGCTGCCCGCCGTCGTGCTGGACGAACGCGTGCTCCTCGCCGAAGTGGTAGATCGAGGCCATGGCCGTCACGCCGTTGTAGCCGTCGATGTGGCCGAACTGCTGCCAGTTCCCCCAGAAACCGCGGACGGTGTGGGCCAGGCCGCTGTTGCCGTCCGTGGTCAGCAGCTGCACCTCCCCCTCGGGCGCCGGCGTGGCTTGCGCCGCCTGCATGAGGCCCAGCGCCGCCGTCGCGGCCAGCACCAGCGGCAGCACCAGCTTCGTGGTCTTCATGATGGTTCGTTCCCCCCTGCTGAGTTTGTGGCGGATCAGAAGTTCTGACCGGCGATGCTGACCTGGCCGGCGGTCACGTTGCCGGCCGCGTTCTCCACGTTGCCCAGCGGCTGCCAGTTGCCGTTGTAGTCGCGGATGGTGTGGTACATGTCGCCGTCGCTCGTGGTGTAGACGAGCTGGAGCGTGGGCAGGAAGGCGTTCGGGGCGTTGGTGATGGCCACGTGCGCCGGGCTGCCGTAGCTGACGCCCACCGCGCCGACGAGTTGGCGGAACGGGTCCCAGGCGTTGGTGTTGTGGTGCAGGACCGTGTGGAAGACCTCCGGGAAGGTGCGGTCGATCTCGACGGCCGCGACCTGGAGGTCCTGGCCCACCATCGCGGCGCTGACCTCGGTGGCCACGCCGTACCCGTTGGGGTCGGACGGCGTCGCGTTGCCGGCCGTCCAGGTGCCGTCGCCGTTGCGGACGTACTCCACGACGGTTTTGCCGTCGGCGGTGAGCTCGACGACGTTGAGGTAGTCGTTCTCCTGCGAGGCGGCGGCGGACAGGCCGCGCAGCGCCCGACCGTCGGTGGGCACGGCCGACCACGCCGACCACACGCCGTCGGCGCCCAGCGTGGACAGCTGCACGTCGTTGCCGCTGCGGCGGACCAGGTTGATCTGGTTGCTGACGGTAGTGACCGCGAGGTTGTCCACGGTCGTCCCGGCCGGCAGCGCCGGGGTGGACGCGTCCATGTTCCAGGTGCCGTCGGCGTGCCGCACGAGGTGCGCCAGCATCTTGCCCTTGGCGGTGCTGTGCTGGAAGAAGATGTTCTCCTCGCCGTTGACCAGCGTGGAGGTCAGGCCGCTGACACCGTCGTAGTTGCCGATCCGACCGAAGCTCTGCCAGGTGCCGTCGCCGTGGCGGATGGTGTGCACCAGGCTGCTGTTGCCGTCGGTGGTGACGACCTGCACGTCGTTCGGGTCCGCCGCGTGCGGCTGGAGCGGCGCCGCCTGGGCGAAGCCCGCGACGGCCAGTGCCGCCGTCGCGGCGAGTGCCATGGTGGCCGCCGCACGAATCTTGGTGGTGAACACTTCCGATCCCTCCCCTTGTCGGATGGTTCTGTGGAGCAGTACTCGGTTTGTTGATCAGACGCCGGCGATGGACACCCAGCCGCCGAGCGCCTTGTTCGCGGAGCCCGGCACCATGGCCGCGTCCTGCTGCCAGCTGCCGTCGGCGGTGTGCCGGACGGTGTGGAACAGGCCGCCGTCCTCGGTGGTGTAGGCCAGCTGCATGTCGTTGCCGGCAGCGGTCATCGCGACGTGGTACGGCCGGCCGTACACGCCGGGCACGGAGTTGAAGCCGGACCAGCCGGCGTCGCCGAGAATCCCGTGCCAGACCGACGGAATCGCGTCCGCGTTGGTGTCGGACTTGACCACGTCGGCGACCTGGAGCTGCCCGGCGACCTGGGCCGCGGCCACCCGGGTGGCGCTGAGGTTCGGGTTCGACGTGCTCGGCGTCCAGCGGCCGGTGGTCCAGCCGCCGAGCGAGCCGTCGGCCACGCCGATGGACTTGCCGTCGTCGGTCAGCTCCACCACGCGCAGCGTGGTGCTGGCGCCGACGCCGGCGGCAGCGATCGACCGGAGCTTGTGGCCGTCGGTCGGCACCGGGTACCACTGCCCGAAGTTCCCGTAGGCGTCGTTCTCCTCGGCGGCCTCGGGGGTGCCCGACGCGTCCAGGCGCACCAGGGCCAGCCGGCCGTTGATGCTCGTCACGCTCAGTTCCTGGGCCGCGGCGCGGGTGGGCGGCGTCTGCGCCGCGGTGTCCCACGTGCCGTCGGCGTGCCGGACCAGGTGGCCCAGCTGCGGCCCGGAGCCGTTGTCGTACTGCACGAAGATGTTGTCCTCACCGGCCCGAATCACCGACGTGAGCGCGGAAACGTTGTGGTAGCCGGAAAGCTGGCCGAGCTGCGGCTGCCAGGCGCCGTTCGCGGAGCGGACGGTGTGCTCCAGGTCGCCCTGCTGGTCGATGGTCACCAGCTGGGCGGTTCCCGGCGTGTCGGCCTGTGCGGACGCGCCCCCCAGAACGGACAGGCCGACCGTGGCGACCGCTGCCAGTGCGACCGGTGCGAGCAGTCGGATTCCGTTGCGCTGCATGACTTTCTTCCCCCTTGTGTGGTGGTCTGACGGAAAGGAGACGTGATCGGGACTCGTTCGGTTGCCAGCTGGTCTGGTCCATTTTTTTCCCACCGGGACGGCGGGGCCGAGCCGGCGGACGGCAGGCGTCACGGACCGCGTCAGCCGAGCGGGTTGGTGGCCATGGTCACCGGACCGGCGGTGACGTTGCCGGCCGCGGCCTGCACCAAGCCCCAGCTCTGCCAGGTGCCGTCCGTGTGGCGAATGGTGTGCTTCAGGTCGCCGTTGTTCGCGCTGTAGACCAGCTGTAGTGCGCCTTCCCACGGCGCGACGGCGACATACCAGGGAGCGCCGGCGGTGTGGTCGCTGATCGGGCCGGTGAGGTTCCCGGGCAGCGTCTGCCACTGGCCGTTGTCGGGCCGGACCGTGTGGTAGACGGCGTTGGTGAAGCCGTCGGTCTCCACTGCGGCGACGTGCAGCGTGTTGTCGACCTGGGCCGCGGCGATCGAGAGGGCCGACATGCCCGAGTCAGGGGCGATCCACGTCCAGCCGTCGGACGTCCACGTGCCGTTCGGGGAGCGTTCGAACTCGCCGATGTGGCGGAAGTCCTGATCGAGTTCGACAACCTTGAGCGTGCCGCCCTCCGCGACGGCCGCGACGTCGACCACGCCGTGGCCATCGGTGGGGACGTCCGTCCAAGCGGCCCAGGTGCCGTCGGTGTTCTCGCGCGTCGTCTGCACGGTCCCGTTGCGCACCGCGACCAGCGTCAGGTGGCCGTCGACGTCGGTGCTGGTGAGCTGGATCACGCCGGCGCCGTCGGGCGCCGAGGCGAGCGTGTTCCACTGACCGTTGTTGTGCCGGATCAGGTGCGCCAGCTGGTTGTTGTCGTGCAGGAAGAACGCGTTCTCCTCACCGAAGTGGTAGGTCGAGGTCAACTCGTGCACGGCCGTGTACCCACCGAGGTGGCCGAACTGCTGCCAGTTCCCCCAGAAGTCGCGGATGGTGTGCGAGAGGTCGACGCCGTCGGAGGTGATCAGCTGCATGTCACCGGGGTTGTCGCCGGCGGCCTGTGCGGGCGAGGCCATGGTCAGCGCCGCGGTGGCGGCGGCGAGCGCGACCGGCAGGACCATGCGGAACTTGTTGCGCAGCATCGGGTTTCCCCCTCAATGTTCGGACCCGGTTGGTCCGACATGAGAGAAGACGTGCCGGCGGCGCGCTGGATGCACCGAGTACGGCTCGACTATTTCCCGCCGGTCCGGCGGGAAATCGTTGAGCGCCAAGGGAAAGTGGTCAGCCCTGGCGGGCGATGATCAGGGTGATGGTCGCCAGCCACAGCAGAACCGCGGTGAGGACCCAGAACAGCGGGTTGCTCAAGATCTTGGACATGACGGGGTCTCCGGTCGCTCAGATGGGTGAGGTCACAGCCAGCGGTTGCGGCGGAGTATTCGGTAGAGCAGCAGACAACTGAGCACGATGACGCCGACCACGATCGGATAGCCGAATCGCCAGTGCAGCTCCGGCATGTCGTCGAAGTTCATGCCGTAGATGCCGGCGATCATGGTCGGCACCGAGATGATCGCGGCCCAGGCGGTGATCTTGCGCATGTCCATGTTCTGCTGCAGCGTGATCTTGGCCAGGGCCGCGTCGATCAGCGTGGTGAGCAGTTCGTCGAAGCCGGCGACGTGCTCGGACACCGTGGTCAGGTGGTCCTCGACGTCCCGGAAGTAGGAGCGGACGTCCTCGGGCACCAGCGTGATGTAGCCCTCGGACAGCCGGCGCAGCGGCACCGCGAGCGGCATCACCGCGCGCCGCAGCTCCAGCACCTCCCGCTTCATCAGGTAGATCTGCTCGGCGTCGACGGTGGTGCGCGGCGCGAACACGCGCGCCTCCATCTCGTCGATGTCGTCCTCGATGGCCTCGGTGACCGCGAGATAGGAGTCGACGGCCATGTCCGCGAGCGCGTGCAGCACCGCGGCCGGGCCCATGGCCAGCCGCTCCGGATCGGCCTCCAGCTGCCGGCGCAACGTGCCGACGCCGGCGTGCTTGCCGTGCCGCACGGTGACCACGAAGTCCTTGCCCAGGAACACCATCAGCTCGCCGGTCTCGACGATCTCGTTGGCCGTGTCCGGGGAGTCGTGCTCGATGTAGTGCACCGTCTTGAGCACCATGAACAGCGTGTCGTCGTAGCGCTCCAGCTTGGGCCGCTGGTGCGCCTGCACCGCGTCCTCCACGGCCAGCTCGTGCAGCCCGAAGGTCTCGGCCACGCCCTGGATCTGCTCCTCGTCCGGCTCGTACAGGCCGATCCAGACGAAACCCTCGCGCCGCTTGCGCACCTCGCGCACCGCGTCGGTGTGCGTCCAGCGCCCGGGCAGGCGCTTTCCGTCGAGGTACACGCCGCAGTCCACGACGTACGCCGACAGGGGCACGGGGACGGGCGGCGCGACCCGCCCGTTGGTGCGGGCGGACCGTCCGCGCAGACCGCTGAACGAGGGCAGGCTGGGCATACGGCCTCCAGGGATGGACGGTTCAACCAGGGCGAACGCGTCCGGGCCGGGCCAGGCCGTTACACGAAAGACTGAACCTGGTCGGTGGGGACGCGGTACCTACTACTGGCACTGGACATCTGGCGTCCCTCACCTCCTAAGGTCGACGGTGCGGCGGTGGAGTCGCTCACACACCGTTGCAGAGACTACTCCTCGCGGGGCCACACTGTCGTCCCCGGCCGCCGAGGTCCGGGCCACACCTGGAGGTGGACGTGCAGTTCGGGCGTTATTTCGAGGAGTTCGAGGTCGGCGCGGTCTACAAGCACTGGCCGGGCAAAACGGTCACGGAGTACGACGATCACCTGTTCTGCCTGCTGACCATGAACCACCACCCGCTGCACATGGACGCCCACTACGCGGGCGAGACCACCGACTTCGGCAAGAACGTGGTGGTGGGCAACTACATCTACTCGCTGCTGCTGGGCATGTCGGTGCCGGACATCTCCGGCAAGGCGATCGCCAACCTGGAGGTCGAGTCGCTGCGGCACATCGCGCCGACCTTCCACGGCGACACCATCTACGGCGAGTCCGAGGTGCTGGACAAGACTCCGTCGAAGTCCAAGGACGACCGCGGCATCGTGTACGTGGAGACCCGCGGCTACAAGCAGGACGGGACGGTGGTGTGCGTGTACCGGCGCAAGGTGATGGTGCCCAAGCGCTCCTACGGCGACAGTCGCGGCGGCGAGCAGCCCGGCCGCCCCGAGCCGAAGCTCTGACGCCGTGAGCGCCGAGCGGGCAGCGGCCCGGCTGCGTGAGTTCGCCGACGGGGACGCCGCCGCGGTGTCCCCGCTCTACCAGCTGCTGGCCGGGCGGGCGGCCGAGGACGCCGAGGTGGCGGGGCTGCTCGGCGACCGCGACCCGGAGCTGCTGTTCGCTGCGGCGCACCGGCTGGTGCAGGCCGACCCGATCCATCCGCTGTCGGCCTACTACGCCACCCTCGGCGGCGCCTCCGGCCCGGACGACGGCACGTGGCCGCTGTGGCGGCAGTTCGTGCTGGAGCGGGCCGATCGGGTGCGGGAGTTGGTGGCGAACCGCTCCCTGCGCACGGATGACGTACGCAAGGCGGCCTTGCTGTACCCGGCGGTGGCGCTGGCGGCCAAGCAGGCCCGTGGGCCCGTCGCGCTGCTGACGGTCGGTTCGTGCGCCGGCTTCCTGCTGCTGATGGACAAGTTCGGCTACCGCTATCAGACCGGCGCCGCCGGGCAGTTCGTCGCCGGCCCGGCCAAGACGCCGCTCGGCCTGCACTGCGTGCTCGGCGGCGACCCGCCCGCGCTGCCGAAGAAGCTCGCCGTCAAGGCGAAGGTCGGCCTGGACCGGGCTCCGGTGGACGCCGACGACCCGGACGAGTTCGCCTGGCTGGAGGCGTGCGTGTGGGCCGACCAGCCGGAGCGGGTGCGCTGGCTGGGCGTGGCCGCCACGATGCTGGCCAAGGAGGCGCCGGAGCTGGTCGCGGGCGATCCCGTGGACGGGCTGGCCGAGGCCGCCGGGCGGCTGCCCGAGGAGCTGCCGCTGGTCGTGGTGAACAGCGGGCTGCGGCTGGGGGAGCGGGCCGGCGACTACGTGGCGGCGCTCGGCAAGCTGGCCGCGGGCCGGCCGCTGTGGTGGGCCAGCGACGAGCCGTACGACTCGGCGCTGCACGTGCTGATGCCCGGCCGGGATGATCTTCCGGGTGAACCGGGGGAGGGCGTGCTCGGTTTGGTCCGTTGGTCGGACGGGCATCCCCAGGCCCAGGCGCTCGCCCGGACGGGGCGACACGGGCAGCGGCTGGAGTGGTTGCCACCCACCGGGTGACACCCGCAGCGTGATCGCGGTAGTGGATGTTGGTGCTTTCGGGCAGTTCTCGGGGTTGGTGCACACCCTCGTGCAGTCGATCAAGCAGTGATCATCTAGGTAGGACGTTCCACGAGGTCAGAGCCTCGACGAGACCCTCCGTGAGGAGATTGCGGCGTTCGAGTGTGGCGAAGGTCTCGGCGTCCACCCAGGCGGCGTCGGCCGCGTCGTCACCGGGTCGCAGCGCGCCGCCTATTGCCTGGCAGGAGTAGTCACTGATGTCAAAAACGCCCACGGGGGCCGGACGGACCACCGATCCGATCAGGTGACCGACGATAACTCTGAGTCCGGTTTCCTCCAGTAGCTCGCGCTCGACCGCCCGCTCGTCCGACTCGCCCTGCTCCACTCGGCCGCCCGGAATCGACCACAAGCCCTGACCTGGCGGTTTGCCGCGCTTAACGAGCAAAAGTCGGCCGCGCGAGTCGTGTGCGATTCCGCCAACGCAGCGAGTACGCTGAGCGTCGTCCGAGACCATGAACACGGAGCGTAGCGACTTTCCGCTCTGTGCGGCCAGCGCTGACCCGAGCGCAGTACAAACCTCCCGAAGCGAACCTCGGTGCGGTACAACCTTGCAGCGAGGGTGTGAAGGCTGCGGAAAGTACTTGGACGGGGTTGGTCGCCGTGAACCTGAAGAAGATCCTGATCTGGGCCGGCGTTGCGTTGGTGCTCTTTTTCCTGGTGAGCGCTCCCGCACAGGCCGCTACCCTGGTGCACAATGTCCTTGGCACACTTCGTGGTGGGGCCGAGGCGCTGATCAGTTTCGTGCAGAACCTGTTCTAGCACCCGGCGGGAGGGGAGAACGCCTACGTGTTCGCACCCAGGGATCCAGACGAGTACCTGCTCGGGACCGAGCGCAGGGTCATCCGGGTGCGTCGGCACTGGGCCACACTGCTCTGGGACATCTTCGAGGCGGCGGCGCTGCTCACCGGCGCCGTCCTGATCTCGCACCTGCTGCCGTCGGACGCGGCGGTCGTGCAGAACATCCTGTGGTACGCGGCGCTGCTGGTGCTGCTGCGGTTCGCCTACTTCGTCATCGAGTGGTGGGTGGAGCGGATCGTGGTGACCGACAAACGGTTCATGATCACCAGCGGCGTCTTCGTGACCAAGGTGGCGATGATGCCGGTCACCAAGGTCACCGACCTCACCTACGAGCGCAGTCTCGGTGGGCGGATGTTCGGCTACGGCACGCTCATCGTGGAGTCGGCGGGCCAGATCCAGGCACTCAACAAGATCGAGTACCTGCCTCGCCCGGAGGAGGTCTACGACGCCATCTCCGAGCTGGTCTTCGGTGACAAGAAGGCGCAGGCCGAGCGCTTCTCCATGATCAAGGCGCAGCGGGCCGCCCGCGGCAAGAAGATGGTGCCGTAACACGCCGCGCGTTCCGCGCGGGGCTCGGCCCCTTCGGGGGCCGATGCCTGGCCCTTGGCGCGTTTCGAGCGCCGCGTCGGCTGAGTGGTGGGGCGCGTGGTGCGGCGGCGCTCGAAACGCGCCAACCGGGCCAAGCATCGGCGGGGCCTCGCGATCGGCTGTCTCATTGGCCCAGGTCACGCCGGCCCATCACTGATTTCGCGGTTGTCGCGATGTCGGCGAGACTGTCCGGGTGGTTATCGACCTGCATGCTCACACGTCCCGTTCCGACGGGACGGACTCTCCTGCCGAACTGATGGCGGCCGCGGCCGCCGCCGGCCTCGATGCCGTGGCCATCACCGACCACGACACGACCGCCGGCTGGGCGGAGGCCGCGGCGGCGGTGTCGCCGGGCATGCGGCTCGTCCCCGGCGCCGAACTGTCCTGCAAGTCACCGGACGGCGTCGGCGGGCACGTGACCGTGCACCTGCTGGCCTACCTGTTCGACCCGGAGTCGCCGGCGCTCAAGGCCGAGCAGAGCCGGCTGCGGGCGGAGCGCCGGGACCGGCTGCGGCGGATGGCGGAGCGGATGGCGGCCGACGGCTTCCCGGTCGACGCCGACGACGTGATGGGCCGGCTGCCCGCCGACTCGCCCGGCGGCCGGCCGCACCTGGCCCGCGCGCTGATCCGGGCCGGTGTCGTGCGGACCGTGGACGAGGCGTTCGCCAAGTACCTGGCCACCGGCAGCAGTTACCACATGCCCCGCACGGACACCCCGGTCGAGACGGCGATCGACATGATCGCCGACGCCGGTGGCGTGACCGTGCTGGCGCACCCGTTCGCCCGCTCGAGGGGCCCGATCGTGACGGCCGAGGTGATCGCCGACCTGGCCGACCGCGGCCTGTCCGGCGTCGAGGTCGACCATCCCGACCACGACGAGCCGACCCGGGCCCGGCTGCGGGCGCTGGCCGCCGACCTGTCGCTGGTCGTCACCGGGTCGAGCGACTACCACGGCACCAACAAGGTCGTCAGGCTCGGTCAGGAGACGACCGCGCCGGAGATGCTGGACGCGCTGGTCGACAAGGCGAGCGGGAGCCAGGTGGTCATCGGGTGATCTTCAACGTCACGCTGTACCTCACGGCGACCATCACGCTGACCGTGATCATGGACCCCACCGGCAACATCCCGGTGTTCCTGAGCCTGGTCGGCCGGCGCAGCCGCGAGTCCCGCAACAAGGCGGCCCGGCAGGGCGTGCTGGTCTCGCTGGGCGTGATCTCGGCGTTCGCCATCGGCGGCGAGGCGATCCTGTCCTACCTCGGCATCGGCATCCCGGCGCTGCAGGGCGCGGGCGGGCTGCTGCTGTTGCTGATCGCGCTGGACCTGTTGACGGGCAAGGGCACCACCCAGCCGGAGGCCGTCGAGGACGTCAACATCGCGCTGGTGCCGCTGGGCACGCCGCTGCTGGCCGGCCCCGGCGCGATCGCGGCGACGATCGTGTTCGTCCGGCAGGCCAACGGGCAGGTCGCCAGCTATCTGGCGCTGGCCGCGGCGATCCTGACCGTGCACCTGATCAACTACCTGGTGCTGCGCTACTCCGGCCTGGTCATCCGGCTGATCAAGGACAGCGGCATCGTGCTCGTGGCCAAGATCGCCGGCCTGCTGCTGGCCGCGATCGCCGTGCAGCTGGTGGCCGAGTCGGTGAAGGGGTTCATCACGGGCGCGGCGTGACCGCTACGGTGGATCGGTGCCAGATCAGCTCGGACTGTTCGAGAGCATGCCGCCCAAACTGGTGCGCGTCACGCCCGCCAAGCTCGCCACCTGGACGGACTGCCGACGCCGCTACCGGATGAACTACCTCGACCGGCCCATGCCGCCGCGGGCCGGCGCGTGGGCGCACAACACGCTGGGCGCGGTGGTGCACAACGCCTTGCGCGCCTTCTTCGACCTACCGGTCGATCGGCGCACCCCCGAACAGGCGGCCGCGCTGGTCACCCGCAACTGGAAGGGTGACGGCTTCCGCGACGTCGACCAGCAGGCCGAATACCGGGACCGGGCCCGGGACTGGGTCGCGCACTACGTCGAGGACACCGACGTCAGCGACGACCCGATCGGCCTGGAGCGCTGGGTTTCCGCGCCGGCCGGGCGAATCATCGCCGAGGGCCGGGTCGACCGGATCGACGTGCGGGACGGCGAACTGGTCATCGTCGACTACAAGACCGGCCGGCACGCCCTCACCACCGACGACGCCCGCGGCTCGCAAGCCCTTGCCCTGTATGCGATCGCGGCCCGGCGGACGTTGCGCAAACCATGCCATCGGGTGGAGCTTCACCACCTGCCGACGCGGTCGGTGGCAGCATGGGAGCACACCGACGACTCGCTCGCCCGGCACGTGGCCCGCGCCGAGGAGAGCGCCGACGAACTCACGGTGGCCGGCGACACGTTGGCCGCGGGCGGCGACCCCGACATCCTGTTCCCACCGCGGCCGGGCCGGCAGTGCTCGTGGTGCGACTTCCGGCGGAGCTGCCCCGAGGGCTCCGCGGTGGCCGAGGAACTCGAGCCGTGGTCGATGCTCGCGCCGTAGCCACGGGTACTTCAGGAGGTGACGTGACCGAGACGATGACCGAGCCCGAGAAGGCGACGCCGCGGCGCAGCGTCCTGCGCGGCGCCAGCGGCGCGGTTGCCGCGTGCCTGGTGATCCTGCTGCTCGTCGTGCTGGGGTCGCAGATCTTCTTCCAGCTACAGGGATATCCCGGGTTCGGCTGGGCCGCGGTCGGCGGTCACGCGCTCGCCGCCGCGATCGGCGTGCTGCTGCAGCGCGCCGCCGACCGCCGTGCCGGCGTCGTCTCCGCGCTGGCCTCAATGGCCGTGCTCGTCGACGCCGCCGTCACCCTGTGGCTGTTCTGGTGGTCCTGAGTCAGACGGCGTCGGCGAGCCAGGCGCGCCAGGTCGGCAGGATCGTGCCGAGCAGGCCGTCCGGGTTTTCCGTGTTGGGGGAGTGCTTGGCCCCGACGACCACGGCGAAGTCGGCGTCGAGCCGGTCGGCCATGTCCCGCTGCGAGGCCACCGACCACGCGTCGTCCTGCTCGCCGCAGATCACCAGCGCGGACGCGCCGGCGGTGCGCAGGGCGGCGGCCAGCTTGGTCACCAGGTCCGGCTCGTAACGCAGGCCGTCGGCCATACCCAGCAGGCCGGCCGGGGCCGAGCGCAGGAACCGCGTGCGCTTGAACTCCCTCAGCTCGATCGGCGTCTCCGCCCAGGCCGGGTCCTCCGCGGCACGGGACTCCAACACCTGGTGGGCCGCCTCGATGCCGTGCTCCCGCAGCACCGTCTCGCCGGCGTCCAGGGCGCTACGGCGGTCACCGGGCGGCAGCTCCGCCGGGCCGGAGTCCATCAGCGTCAGACCGGTGACGGGAGCGTGGGCCAGCACCGCCGCCCGCACCACCAGGCCGCCGTAGGAGTGGCCGAGCAGCAGCACCCGCCGGCCGTCGGCGGCGATCTTGGCCACCAGGTCGGCCAGCACCGTGCCCAGCGCGGACGGCCGGTACGCCGACTCCTGGTCCGGCCCCGGCGACTCGTACTGGCCGGGCAGGTCGATCGCCAGCACCTCGATGCCGGCGTCGGCGATCGGGTCGACCAGCGGTGCGAAGTCCTCCTTGGACCCGGTGTAGCCGGGCACCAGCAGCGCCGTCGCGCCGAGATCCGTGCCGGCGGCGGGGGCCCTCAGCGCGGCGATCGGGCCGTAGCGGCCGGGCAGGTCCACCCGGCCGGCGCGGTTGGGGGTCAGCTGGGACGCGGCGCTCATGGCTGGGAGTCTGCCTCACCCCGCACGCAGCGTGTAGTACCGGATCAGCGCATGGCGACGAGAGTGTCGCCACGCTGCTCCAGCAGCACGTCGCCGAGCGTGGCCAGCCGCACCTGCCCTTGGTAGCCCTTGCGGTCCACCTTCACGTCCGGGCCGCGGTTGCCGTTGGCCGGGTCCACAACGGCCAGTCCGCCCGGGACGGGCACCAGGATCCGGTCGGCGTAGACCGTTCCGGGGCCGAACGAGCCGTCCACGGTCCACAGTGGATCAAGGGTGGACCCGGACAGCGCGATCGTCTTGGTGCCGGTGAACCAGGTGACGACCCGCGCGCCGATGGAGTTGGTGGTGGTCCAGCTGTTCGGCTCGCAGGCGCCGGTCTGGTCGGGCGTCTGGATGCAGGTGAACGCCACCGCCGGCTGGACCAGCGAGTTCGGGGTCGCGGACAGGTCCATGCCCTCCAGCGGCACCGTCTCCACCTGGGAACCGGTGCTGTTCCAGATCACCAGCCGGCTCGGGTTGGGCAGCGCGACCGCCGCCCGCTGGTCCGTGAGCGCCACGATGCGGCCGCCGTCGCCGGGCACCTGCACGCTGAACACCACGTTCGGCTTCTCGCCGTCGCCCTCGGTGCCGCCCGGGCGCAGCACGGTCAGCCGGTTGAACTGCTCGTCCGGGCAGCGCTCCAGCACGGCCAGCAGGTTCGGCCCCGACAGCTCCGAGCTGTACACGCAGTTCAGCCGGGGCTGCTTGTCGTGGTTGACCATCGCGGTCACGGTGCCGTACTGCTGGGTCTGCACCAGGTCGGACCGCCACGTGTCGATCAGCTTGGTGCCGCTGGTGGAGACGTACGTGCCGTCGTACATGAGCTGGGTGTTCAGCTCGGCGTCGCCGTTGCGCTGCGCGCCCCGCTTGCCGGTCACCCCGTCCAGCTCGGTGACCTCGCTGCAGTTGTGCGTCTTGTGGTAGACGGTGAGCGCCTTGCCCCAGGCCGCGGTGACCGTGCACAGGTCGAGGTTGCCGCGGTCGTAGCTCCACCGGGTCGCGCCGGTGACCGGGTCGTGCCCGGTCACCGTGTGCTTGTCGCCCGTGACGACGGTCGGGCCGACCACCACCGGGTCCGGCGTCGCGCCGCTGCGGGCCTGCCACAGCTGCTTGAACTCGGCCGGCACCGCCGCCGGCTTCGGCGGCACGGTGACGTTGCTGGAGCCGGTCACCGACACCGTCGCGGCCGCGTCGCTGCCCCGCCACCAGACCGTGGCGACACCGGCGACCAGCAGCACGATCAGCACGACCACGGCGTAGTCGCGCTTGCGTCGGAACCGCGTGCGCGGGCCCACGGGCGCGGGCGGCGGGACGTGCTCGGCGGACTCGTCGAGCACGTCTTCGTCGACCTCGGCGGCCACGGGGGCGCTCTCCTCGGGGCTCTCCACGGGCCCTAGTCTGCCGAACGCTCCGTGTCGCCCGTGTTGGCCTGCTCGCCCGCGCTCACCTCGACGCCCGAACGGCGTCGGCGGCGCACCCGGCGCGGCCGGTCCGCCTTGGGAGCGTCCTCGTTCGCGCTGCTCTGCGCCTCGTCGGCCGGCGCGGCCTCGCCCTGCTCCACGCCGGCACGGCGGCGCGTGCGCGTGCGGCGCGGCTTCGTCTCGCCCTGCTCGCCGTCACCGCTGGCCTGGCTCTGCCCGGCCGGGCGGGACGACGTGGACGCCGACGCGCCACCGCGACCGCTGCGGCGACGGTTACGGGTCTTCTTGCCGCCGGACAGGTCCTCCTCGACCTCGGCGGACAACCCGGCGCGGGTGCGCTGGCTCATCGGCAGCCGGCCGGTCGTGTCGGTCGGGATGTCCAGGTCGGTGAACAGGTGGTCGGAGGTGGAGTAGGTCTCCACCGGCTCCGGGATGTCCAGGCCGAGCGCGTCGGAGATGCTCTTCCAGCGTGTTTCCTCGTCCCAGTCGACCAGCGTGATGGCCACGCCCTCGCGGCCCGCGCGGCCGGTCCGGCCGATCCGGTGCACGTAGGTCTTCTCGTCCTCGGGGCACTGGTAGTTGATGACGTGCGTCACACCTTCGACGTCGATGCCGCGGGCGGCGACGTCGGTGGCGACCAGCACGTCCACCTTGCCGGAGCGGAACGCCCGCAGCGCCTGCTCACGCGCGCCCTGGCCCAGGTCGCCGTGCACGGCCGCGCTGGCGAACCCGCGCTCGACCAGGTCGTCGGAGATCTTCTGGGCGGTCCGCTTGGTCTTCGTGAAGATCATCGTCAGGCCGCGGTCGCGGGCCTGCAGCGCGCGGGCGATCAGCTCGCCCTTGTCCAGCGAGTGCGCCCGGTAGACGAACTGCTTGGTGCGCTCGTGGATCGCGCCGGCGTCGTTCTCCTCGGCCCGGATGTGCGTGGGCTGGTTCAGGAAGGTCCGGGCCAGCTTGATGATCGGGCCGGGCATCGTCGCCGAGAACAGCATCGTCTGCCGCTGCTCGGGCACCATCCGCAGGATGCGCTCGATGTCGGGCAGGAAGCCCAGGTCGAGCATCTCGTCGGCCTCGTCCAGCACCAGGTTGCGGACCTTGCCCAGCACCAGGTGGCGCTGCTCGGCCAGGTCCAGCAGCCGGCCGGGCGTGCCGACCACCACGTCGACGCCCTTGCGCAGGGCGGCGATCTGCGGCTCGTACGGGCGGCCGCCGTAGATGGCCTCGACCCGCACGCCGAGGTGCTTGCCGGCGTCGGTGATGTCGTGCGTGACCTGCAGGCACAGCTCGCGGGTCGGCACCACGACCAGCGCCTGCGGCACGCCGTCGGCCGGCGTGACGATGCGCTGGAGCAGCGGCACGCCGAAGCCCAGGGTCTTGCCGGTGCCGGTGCGCGCCTGGCCGATGACGTCGTCACCGGCGAGCGCGATCGGCAGGGTCAACTCCTGGATGGCGAACGTGCGTTCGATGCCGGCCTCGGCCAGTGCGCGCACGATCTCCTCGCGCACACCGAGCTCGGTGAAGGTCGGCGCCTCGGTGCGCACGGGCGCGCCGGCGGTGAGCGGATGGGACGTGTCGACCTCGGGCAGGCCGGCCTCGCTGTGCTCCAGCGTCACCGGGTCCAGCCGGGTGTTGTTGCTGACGGTCAGAGTGATCGCCTCTCTCGTACCAGCGCGCACCGGCCTGGCTTGGCCGCTCGACCACGCCCGGGACGGCTGTCGCCCGGCGGGCCGCGGGAGCGACGACGAGGTGTCGTGCGCGCACCCTGTTCCGCATGGCGGCTCATCCGGCCGCCGTGCTCGTTCAGCCCGGTCCAGCAGTGGGACTCGTGGGGGCTGCCCAGGTCGCGCCGCCGCCATTACCAGGCGTCAGCCCCGGAGTCTACCTGCCCGGACGTGGTTTTGGCTCGTTCGGCGGCGGCTACGCTCTGCGGACATGAGCGAGGCGGACGAGGTTCTGGCTGACGGCGTCGCGGATCTGTTGGGGGTGTTGGCATACGGCGAGCTGTCGGCGTTCGACCGGCTCGCCGAGGACGCCCGCAGCGCGCCGACGCTGGCGGGGCGGGCGGCGCTGTCGAGCATGGCGGCCGCCGAGATCGGCCACTACCAGCTGCTCGAGCGGTACCTGGGGGAGCACGGCGTGGCCGTCGCGGACGCGATGGCGCCGTTCGCGGCCGCCTTCGACGCCTTCAACGCGTCGACCGCGCCGCGATCGTGGCACGAATCACTGGTCAAGGCCTACGTCGGCGACGGGCTGGCCGCCGACTTCTACCGCGAGGTCGCCGGCTGGCTGGACGAGCCGACGCAGAAGCTGGTGCTGGAGGTGCTCGCCGACACCGGGCACTCCGCGTTCGCCGAGCGCGAGGTCAAGGCCGCCTGCGAGGACGACCGCAAGGTGCGCGACCGGCTCACCCTGTGGGGCCGGCGGCTGTTGGGCGAGGCCCTCACCCAGGCCCAGCACGTGGCGGCGGAGCGGGACGAGCTGGCCGAGCTGATCATCCGCGGCTCCGGCGACCTGGCCGGCATCGGCGCCCTGTTCCGGCGCCTCCAGCAGTCCCACACCAAGCGCATGTCCGCCCTCGGCCTCGGCTGAACAGTGTCTTTGCCGCGCGTTCCGCGCGGGGCGAGGCCGCTCGTGACCGGTGCCTCGCCCTTGCTGGATTTCGAACGCCGCATCGGCTCGGTCGTGGGTTGCGTCGGGTGGCGGCGATCGAAATCCAGCAACCGTGCGAAGCACCGGCGCGGCCTCGCGCGGTTGCCGGTCCTGCCACATTTCGCCGTGGGCGGATGGGTCGGTGCGGCGGGGGTGTCGCCGGCTCTACTAGCCTGGTCGACGAGAGCATGCACGGATCCGGAGGTCAGCGTGGAGATCAAGATCGGCGTCGTCGAGAGCCCCCGGGAGCTCCTCGTCAACAGCGACCTGTCGCCGGACGAGGTCGAGGCGCTCGTCGCCGGCGCGCTGGACGGCAAGCAGCCGGTGCTGACGCTGTCCGACGACAAGGGCCGCCGCTTCGTCATCCCGTCGGCGCGGATCTCCTACGTCGAGATCGGCGCGTCCGACTCGCGCAAGGTCGGCTTCGCCTAGGTCGACAACGGCGTACGGCCCGGTCGGCATCACTGCCGGCCGGGCCGTTGTCGTGTCTCAGTCGCCCGCGGGGACCGTCTCCACCGCGAACGGCGGCCTGGACGTGCCGGTGACGCGGTAACGCTGCCACGGGTCCGGGTCGGACAGCGTCGCCGTCGCCTCGCCCTCGGGCGTGCGCAGCAGCAGCTCCCGTCGCCCGCCCTCGACCAGGTCGGTCACCGCCTGGTCGGCGTCGAGGCGGCCGTACCAGTGGTAGCGGCCGTCGATGGGCTGGAAGTAGCCGCGCAGTACCGCGCGGACCTTCACCTCGCGGTCGCCGTCCAGGAGCACGGCGTCGCCGGTGTAGCCCTCATCCGCGTGCTCGTCGGTCATCCCCGGTCTCCTCCGGCGTCTTGGGCTGCACGAGGCGCAGCGGCGGGTTCGGTTGCAGGCTCAGCGGCACCTGCGGGTCGATGGTGATGCCGCCGGAGCGGAGCAGGCCGTCCACCGCGAACCAGATGATCTTGGTGAGGTAGTCGCTCAGGCTCTGCCTGGTCATCGACTGCCGCTCCAGCCACCAGTCGCCCGCGCTCTGCACCATGCCGACGGCCGCGTGCGCCCACGGCTCGGCGCCGCCGGAGTCCATGTCGAACGCCCGCAGGTAGTCGCCGAGCAGCCGGGCCAGCGTGTTGGCGATGATCCGCTTGTCCTCGGTGGCGATGTCGGTCTCGACCGGCTTGTCGGTGAACGACCGCCGCACCACGAAGTGGTACAGCTCGGGGAACTCCTCGATGGTGGCCAGGTAGGAGTCCACCGCGCGGTAGATCCGCTCGTACGGCGTGCCCTCGTCGACCAGCGCCGGTTTGAGCCGGTTCATCAGCAGGTCGGTGCCCCGCTGCCCGACGGCCAGGTACAGGTCGGACTTGTCGGCGAAGTGCCGGTAGAGCACCGGCTTGGTCACGCCGGCCTCGGCCGCGATCTCGTCCATGCCGACCTCGGGGCCGTGCTTGGTCAGCGCCCGGATGGTGGCGTCCACGAACTCCTCGCGCCGGGCCTCGCGGTGCGCCCGCCACCGCTCGCGGCGTGCGTCCCCACCGTCCGGCGACCTCTTGACAGCTCGACCCATGTGACCCACGCTACCAGAGTTACCGTTACTTCCGGTAACACTAAATCCGGCTGGACCGAGCGGAGGAGCGATGGCTCGATCGTTGAAGGTCGCCGACCGGGAGAAGACCGCCGAACGGCTGCTCAACTCCTCGGCCGACCGGTTCTACGACCCCGAGGTGGACATCGACTGGGCGGCGCCGCTGGCCGAGGACAAGTACTTCATCCCGCAGCACCGCAGTTCGCTCTACGGCACCGCGCTGTGGGACGGCCTGACCGAACCCCAGCGCATCGAGCTGACCAGGCACGAGGTCGCCAGCGTGGCCAGCGTCGGCCTGTGGTTCGAGGTCATCCTGATGCAGATGCTGGTCAAGGCCGTCTACAACGCGGATCCCACCACGAGGCACGCACAGTACGCCCTCACCGAGGTCGCCGACGAGTGCCGGCACTCGACGATGTTCGCGCGCATGGTGGAGCGCATCGGCTGCCCGGCCTACGGGCCCAAGCGCTACGTGCACCAGCTGGCCAAGCTGCTGCCGACCATCGGCTACGGACCGGCCATGTACGGCTCCATCCTCATCGCCGAGGAGGTGCTGGACCGGATGCAGCGCGAGGCCATGCAGGACGAGTCGGTGCAGCCGCTGGTCCGCATGGTCAACCGCATCCACGTGCTGGAGGAGGCGCGGCATGTGCGGTTCGCCCGTGAGGAAGTCGTGCGGGGCATGGAGCGTGTGGGTCGCACCGAACTGGCGTACCAGCGGGAGCTGATCGCGCTGGTCGGCTTTTTCATCTGCCGCAGCATCATCAACCCGCGCGTGTACGCCGCGGTCGGCATCGACCCGAAGGTCGGCGAGCAGGCGGCGCTGAACAACCCGCACTACCGGGACACCATTCACTGGGCGGGCGAGCGGATCATGAGCTTCCTCGGCGAGATGGGTCTCGTCGGCAATCCGGGGATGTCGTTGTGGCGCAAGTCGTTCCTCGTCCGGTGACGCCGTGGGACACGGCCGCGCGCGGCCGGTTCGTCACCTCCGACGGCACCGCGCTGCACGTGGTCGACGAAGGTCCCGTGGATGCGCCGACAACCGTTGTCCTCGTGCACGCGTGGACCCTGGACCACACGTCGTGGGACCGCGTCGCCTCGACGCTGTCGCGAACCGTCCGTGTGCTGCGGTTCGACCACCGTGGGCACGGCGGTTCGTCGCCGGCGCCGTTCGGCACGGCCACGATCGGCCAGCTGGCCGACGATCTGGCGGAGTTGATCGCGGACCGCGTGCCGACCGGTCCGATCGTGCTGGCCGGGCACTCCATCGGCGGCATGACGATGATGGCGTTGGCGGAGCGAAACCCCGCCCTGGTTGCGTCTCGGGTGACCGGGGCCGCCTTCGTGGCGACGTCGTCTGGCGGCCTGGACGCGCTGACACTCGGCTTGCCGGCTCCAGTCGCGCGGATCGTCATGCGCGGCGAACGCGTCGTGAACTCCCGACTGACCAAGATGGAGCACCGGGCGCTGCTGGCCAAGCCCCGGCTGGCCGAGCCCGGCCTGCGCTGGCTGCTGTTCGGTCCTCGGCCGCGCAGGGAGGACGTCGCCGCCGCGGCCGAGCAGGTCGCCCGCGTGCATCCCGCGTCCATGGTCGGCTTCCGGGCGTCGCTGAGTGATCACGACCGTCGCGCCGCGCTGGCCGTTTTCCGTGACATCCCAACCGTTGTGCTCGCCGGCGGCGCCGACCGCCTCACCCCGTTGCGGCATTCCCGCGTCATCGCCGCCGAACTGCCGTCGTCGGAGCTCGTGATCTATCCCGGCGCCGGGCACATGCTGCCGTTCGAACGGGGGCTGGAAGTGACCGCCAGGATCGGAGGACTCGCATGATCGCCGACCGGGAGAAGACCGCCGAGCGCTTGCTCAACTCGTCCGCCGACCGGTCCTACGATCCCCACGTCGACATCGACTGGGACGCCGATCTGTTGCCGGACAAGTACTTCCTGCCCGCGCACCGGTGCAGTCTCTACGGCACCGCGCTGTGGGAGCGACTCACCGTCGAGCAGCGGATCGAGCTCACCCGGCACGAACTCGCCAGCATCGCCAGCGTCGGCATCTGGTTCGAGGTCATCCTCATGGAGTTGCTCGTCCGGCACTCCTACGACGCCGATCCGCTGACCCGGCACACCCAGTACGCCCTCACCGAGGTCGCCGACGAGTGCCGGCACTCGGTGATGTTCGCCCGTCTCATCGAGAAGGTCGGCTGCCCCGCGTACGGCCCCGGGCAGACTGCCATGCGCCTGGGCCGGATCTTCAAGACCATCGCCTTCGGGCCCTCCATGTTCGCCGGCATCCTCGTCGCCGAGGAGATCACCGACGCCCTCCAGCGCGAGTCCATGGCCGACTCCTCGGTCCAGCCCCTGGTGCGGATGGTCAACCGCATCCACGTCATCGAGGAGGCCCGGCACGTCCGCTACGCCCGGGAGGAGGTCCTTCGCGACACTCCTCGCCTCTCCCGCGCCGGCCTCGCGTACCACCGCGCCATGCTCGCCCGGACCGCCTTCGTCGTCACGCGGTCCCTCGTGCACCCGCGCGTCTACCGCTCCGTCGGCCTCGATCCGTATGAGGCTCGCCGGGTGGCGTGGGCCAACCCGCACTACCGGGAGACCCTCCGCTGGGCCGGCTCCAAGCTGACCACGTTCCTCACCGAGAACGACCTCATCGGCGGCCCCAGCAAACGGGTGTGGCAGGCCGTGCACCTGGTCTGACCTGCCGCGATCGCCGGACTAGGGGGGCATGCGCGAGGCCCCAAAGGGGCCGAGCCCCGCGCGGAACGCGCGGCAGAGATTCAGTGCTGGAGTGGGAAGCCGCCGCCGATGCCGCGCCATGCCAGGGTGGAGATCAGCGCGACGGCTTCCTCTTTGGACACCCGCCGCTCGGTGTCGAGCCAGAAGCGGGCGGTGACCTGGCTGAGGCCGGTGAGGCCGACGGCCAGCAGCCGAGCGCGGTCCCGGTCGAGGGCGGCGTCGGCCATGATGGTCTCGGTGATGGCGTCGACGCTGGCGGAGGTGGCCCGCTCGATGGCCTGCTGCACGGCGGGCTCGCCGCGCAGGTCGGACTCGAAGACCATCCGGTAGGCCTGGCCCTCGTTGTCGACGAAGTCGTAGAAGGCGCTGACGGCGGCGACCACGCGCTGCTTGTTGTCGGTGGTGGACTCCATGGCCCCGCGCACGGCGGCGACCAGGGCGTCGACATGGCTCTCCAGCAGCGCGAGGTAGAGCTCGAGCTTGCCGGGGAAGTGCTGGTACAGCACGGGCTTGCTGACGCCCGCCCGTTCGGCGATCTCGTCCATGGCGGCGGCGTGGTAGCCGTTCGCCACGAACACGTCCTGCGCGGCGGCCAGCAGCTGGGCGCGTCGTGCCGACCTGGGCAGCCGCACGCCTCGCCCGATGCCCTGTTGTGCCGTCTCCGTCATCTCGCCTCCCGCCAGCGTCGCCCGGCCCGTCCTGATCGAGTCAGACGGGCGGGTCAACAAACCTTACTCGCCGGTAGCGGCCTGTGGTGAGCCTCCTACGCCCTGACGTGTACGGAAGGTGTCGGGACTTCGCTATCCAGGTGAACAAGAGGCATCCTTGACGACATGACGACCGTGTCCTCGGCCGCGCCACTCGGAGCCGGCATCCCGCTGACCCTGCCCACGCGCCCCCGGACACACGCCCTGACCAGCGTGCCGCTGTCCACCGCGGCGCTGCCCCCGCTCGACCTGACGATCCCGCCCTGGCCGGGCGAGATGATGACCTCCGGCGACGTCACGCTGCACGTCCGCCGCACCCCCGGCCCGAGCCCGACGGCCCCGACCGCGGTCTTCGTACACGGCCTCGGCGGCTCGTCCACGAACTGGACGGACCTGATGGGCCAGCTGGCCGGCCGGGTCAACGGCATCGCCGTCGACCTGCCCGGATTCGGCCGCACGCCACCCCCGGACGGCTACGACTTCAGCATGGCCACGCACACCGACACGGTGGTCCGCTTCCTGGCCGGCCTCGACGGCCCGGTGCACCTGTTCGGCAACTCGATGGGCGGCGCGATCGCGCTGGCGGTCGCGGCCCAGCGGCCGGACCTGGTGCGCTCCCTGACGCTGGTCTCGCCCGCGGTCCCTGACCTGCGCCCGGACCCGCGGCGCTGCGCCAACCCGATGATGCCGCTGGCCTTCGTGCCGCTGATCGGCAACGGGGTGCGCCGCCGGCTGGCCTCGATGACACCGCGTGAGCAGTCGCTGCAGATCCTGCGCCTGTGCTTCGCCCGGCCGTCGGTGGTCCCGGATCACCGTGTCGACGAGGGCGTCCGCGAGACGATCGAGCGCAACGGCCTGCCGTACTACCGGGCGGCGCTGGCGGCCACCACGATCGGGTTGATTCGATCTTGGTTGGCGCCGGCCCACAAGTCGATGTGGCGGGTCGTGCCGAAGGTCACGGCCCCCTCCCTGGTGGTGTGGGGCACACAGGACCGTCTGGTCAGCGTGCGCAAGGCGCCACGGACCGCTCAGCTGCTGCAACGCGGTCGGCTGCTGGTGCTGCCCCGGGTGGGGCACTGTGCCCAGATCGAACGCCCGGTCACGGTCGCGCGGGCCGTGCTGGGCATGTGGGAGGCCCTGGAGCGGGACCAGTGGTGAGCCCCGCCTGCGTGGCGGGCCGTCACGGATGTGGCACTCTGAGTCCGTGACCCGGACGACACAGGAAGGCCGTGGCAGCGAGGACAGCCCCGCGAAGCCCACGCCCAGCAACGTGTCGCCGATCCGGCCCGCGGTGACCCGCCGCCCCCCGGAGGAGCGCTACCGCGCCGGCGGCCGCCGCACCGCGGCGCAGCCGCTGACGGCCTCGTGGCGTCCGGAGCGGTCCGGCGAGGACAAGGGCGACAAGGCGGGCAAGCCACGCAAGGGCGTGAAGGGCTTCGCCGCGACCTACGGCTGGCGGGTGTACGCCCTGCCGGTGCTGGTCGTGGTGACGGCGCTGGTGGTGTTCAACGTCGCCCGCACGCCGTCGTCCGACACCAGCGGCGTGGATGGGCTGGCCGCGCAGAACCCCGTCTCCACCACCACCGGCCCGCCGGTGGCCACGGAGAACTCCGCCGTGCCGGTCGACCCGAAGACGGGCACCGCCGTGCTGCCGCAGGGCGACCCGTTCCCGCAGGCCGGCAGCGGCACCTGGCACTTGGTGCCGGGCAGCGGGCAGAAGGTCGGCAGCGGCCCGCACCTGTACCACTACGCGATCGCCGTCGAGGACGGCATCGACCAGTCCGCCTACGGCGGCGACGACGCGTACGCCAAGACGGTCGAGAACATCCTGTCCGATCCGCGCAGTTGGATCGGCAGCGGCACGCTGTCGCTGCAGCGGGTCGGGCCGGAGTTCAAGAACCCGGACTTCATCGTCAGCCTGACCACGCCGAACACCGACCACCGGCCGGACATGTGCGGCTACCAGATCCAGTTCGAGGCGTCCTGCTGGAACCCGAACTACAAGCGTGTGGTGATCAACCTGGCCCGCTGGATCCGGGGTGCGATGGCGTTCAACGGCGACATCGGGCTGTACCGCGAGTACGCCATCAACCACGAGGTCGGCCACGTGTTCGGCAACCCGCACGTGGGCTGCGGCACCGAGGGCGGGCTGGCGCCGGTGATGATGCAGCAGACCTTCGGCGTGTCCGACGACTACGTGTGGCAGCTCAACCAGGCCGACCCGTCCAACAGGACGGCGGTGGCCAAGGACGGCAAGGTCTGCCGGCCGAACGCGTGGCCGAACCCGCAGGGCGCGCCGGGCGGCCAGTCCAACCAGTGAGACGACTTTCCCACCGGGAAGACAGTGGGGCAGGCTGGACGTTGAAGTGGGGGCAGGATGAATTCCCCCTGCGTCGAGGAGGAGCAGATGCCGCTTCCGCCGCTCGTTGAGCCAGCCGCGGAGCTGACCAAACAAGAGGTCGAGCGCTACAGCCGCCACCTGATCATCCCGGATGTCGGGGTGGACGGGCAGAAGCGGCTGAAGAACGCCAAGGTGCTGGTCGTCGGCGCCGGCGGCCTCGGCAGCCCGGCGCTGCTGTACCTGGCCGCCGCCGGGGTCGGCACGCTCGGCATCGTGGAGTTCGACGTCGTCGACGAGTCCAACCTGCAGCGCCAGGTGATCCACGGGCAGTCCGACGTCGGCCGGCCCAAGGCCGAGTCGGCCCGGGACTCGATCGCCGAGATCAACCCGTTCGTCAAGGTGAACCTGCACCAGACCCACCTGAGCTCGGAGAACGCGCTCGACATCTTCCGCGAGTACGACCTGATCCTGGACGGCACCGACAACTTCGCCACCCGGTACCTGGTCAACGACGCCGCGGTGCTGCTGGGCAAGCCCTACGTGTGGGGCTCGATCTTCCGGTTCGAGGGCCAGGCCAGCGTGTTCTGGGACGACGCGCCGAACGGCCAGGGCCTGAACTACCGCGACCTCTACCCCGAGCCGCCGCCGCCCGGCATGGTCCCCTCCTGCGCGGAGGGTGGCGTGCTGGGTGTGCTCTGCGCGTCCATCGGCTCGATCATGGTGAACGAGGCGATCAAGCTGATCACCGGCATCGGCGAGACGCTGCTCGGCCGCCTGATGGTGTACGACGCGCTGGAGATGACCTACCGCACCATCAAGATCCGCAAGGATCCGGAGGCCAAGCCGATCACCGAGCTGATCGACTACGAGGCGTTCTGCGGTGTCGTCTCCGACGACGCCCGGTCCGCCGCGGCCGGCCACACCATCACCCCGCTGGAGCTCAAGCAGAAGATCGACGCGGGTGACGACTTCCTGCTGGTCGACGTGCGGGAGCCGCACGAGTACGAGATCGTCAAGATCCCGGGCTCGGTGCTGATCCCCAAGGACCGGATCCTGTCCGGCGAGGCGTTCGCCGAGCTGCCGCAGGACAAGCCGCTGGTGCTGCACTGCAAGTCCGGCGCCCGGTCCGCGGAGGCGCTGGCTGCCCTGCACCAGGCCGGTTTCTCCGACGCTGTGCACGTCGGCGGAGGCGTGCTGGCCTGGGCCCGCGAGGTCGACCCGAGCCTGCCCACGTACTGACAGTAGTCGTTCGGAAGGGGGCATTCCTGGCGTCCAACGCCAGGAATGCCCCCTTCACAACATGAAGACACCTGTGGCGGTCCCCCAATTCGGCCGCCGCACAAGGTAGCGTCGCGCTTTGTGACGACCTCCCCCCAGCCTCCGCCGCCACACGTGTGTGCGGCGTTCGGTGCTCGGGGCAGCGAGCCGGAGCTGATCGACGGCGGACCGGTGTGGCGCTGCGGCGACGCGGCGATCCGTCCGGCGCCCAACCCGGCGGAGGCGGCCTGGGTGGCGCAGACGCTGGACGGGCTGGCCGTGGACAACCTCCGGCTGGGCCGCCCGCTGCGTTCGACGGACGGCCGCTGGGTCGTCGGCGGCTGGTCCGCCACCCGTTACCTGTCCGGCCGCGCGGAGCCCCGCCACGACGAGGTCGTCGCGGTGTCGGTACGCCTGCACGGCGCCACGGACACGCTCCCGCGGCCGCGTTTCCTGGACGCCCGCAAGGACGTCTTCGCCACCGCCGACCGGGCGGCCTGGGGCGAGGAGCTCGTGGACCTGGACCACGACAAGGGCGGCCGGCTGTTCGAGCTGGTGACCGCCTCCCGGGTGCCGATCGGGCTGAAGTCCCAGGTGGTGCACGGCGACCTGTTCGGCAACGTGCTGTTCGACGGCGGCGCGGCGCCGGCATTGATCGACTTCTCGCCGTTCTGGCGGCCGCCGGAGTGGGCGGCCGCGGTGATCGTGGTGGACGCGCTGGCCTGGGGCGGCGCCGACCAGGGCATTCTCAAGCGCTGGGCGCACCTGGCCGAGTGGCCGCAGGCGCTGGTGCGGGCCCTGCTGTTCCGGCTGGCCGTGCACGCTCTGCACCCGCGTTCGACCACGCAGTCGCTGCGCGGCCTGGAGCGGGCGACGACCCAGATCCTCGACATCGTGTGACGCGCACCAGTTTCTGACCTGCGGTGGGAGCACCACGTAACTCGTAGGCAACGCCGGTGACCCGGCGGGGTCACGGATCTTGCACAGCATTGCCCTCATGACGCGGACACTGGTCGTGATCGGCAACGGGATGGTCGGGCACCACCTCGTGCGCACGCTCACCGAGCGCGGCGGCGACTGGCGGATCGTCGTGCTGGCCGAGGAGCCGCGTCCGGCCTACGACCGGGTGGCGCTGTCCTCGTACGTGGACGGCTGGGACGCCGACAAGCTGTCGCTCCCGCCGGTGGACGTGGAGACCCGGCTGGGTGACAAGGTCGTCGAGATCGACCGCGCGGCCCGGAAAGTGGTGACCGAGCAGGGTTTCGTGCAGGACTACGACGCCCTGGTGCTGGCCACCGGCTCGTATCCGTTCGTGCCGCCGGTGCCCGGGCATGACCGCGCCAACTGCTATGTCTACCGCACCATCGAGGACCTGGACGCGATTCGTGCCCACGGGGGCGTGAACGGCGTCGTGATCGGCGGCGGCCTGCTCGGGCTCGAAGCCGCGAACGCGTTACGGCTCATGGGCGTTCGCCCCCAGGTCGTCGAGCTGGCGCCCCGGCTGATGCCGTTGCAGGTCGACGAGGGCGGCGGTGCGCTGCTGCGCCGGGAAGTGCTCCGGCTCGGCCTCGACGTCCACTGTGGAGTGTCGGTCGCGTCGGTCGAGGACGATCGCGTCGTGCTGTCCGACGGCAGCGAACTTCCCGCCGACATCGTGGTCTTCTCCGCCGGTGTGCGGCCCCAGGACGAACTCGCCCGCCGGTTCGGGCTGGAGATCGGCGAGCGCGGCGGCATCGTCGTCGACGCGGGCTGCCGCACCTCGGACGAGTCGATCTACGCCATCGGTGAGTGCGCCTGCATCGACGGCCGTGTGTACGGCCTGGTCGCCCCCGGCTACGCGATGGCCGAGGTCGTCGCGGACCGGCTTTCCGGCGGCAGCAAGGAGTTCCCCGGTGCGGACACCTCGACCAAGCTGAAGCTTCTCGGCGTCGACGTGGCCAGCTTCGGCGACGCGCACGCCACCTCGCCGGGCGCCCTCGAGGTCGTGCACAACGACCCGGTCTCCGGCTCGTACAAGAAGATCGTGGTCTCCGACGACGCTGGCACGCTGCTCGGCGGCGTCCTGGTCGGCGACGCCAGCGCGTACGCCACGCTGCGCGCCTTCGTCGGCCGCCCGCTGCCGGCCGACCCCGGCTCGCTGATCGCCCCGGCCGCCGCCACCAACACCGCGCTGCCCGACGACGCCCAGGTCTGCTCCTGCCACGCCGTCACCAAGGCGGACATCGTCGCGGCCATCGGGACCGGGTGCGCCGACGTTCCGTCCCTGAAGGCGTGCACCAAGGCCGGCACCGGCTGCGGTTCCTGCGTGCCGACGCTCAAGCAGCTGCTCACCAGTTGCGGCGTCGAGCAGTCCAAGGCGCTGTGCGAGCACTTCACCCAGTCCCGCGCCGAGCTGTTCGAGATCATCCGGGCGACCGGCATCCGCACCTTCAGCCGGCTGGTCGCCGAGCACGGCAGCGGCAGCGGCTGCGACCTGTGCAAGCCGGCCGTCGCGTCCATCCTGGCCTCGCTGAACAGCGGGCACGTGCTGGAGGGCGAGCAGGCCGCGCTGCAGGACACCAACGACCACTTCCTGGCCAACCTGCAGCGCAACGGCACCTACTCGGTGGTGCCGCGCATCCCCGGCGGCGAGATCACCCCGCAGAAGCTGATGGTGATCGCCGAGGTGGCGCAGGACTTCGGGCTGTACACGAAGATCACCGGCGGGCAGCGCATCGACCTGTTCGGCGCGACCGTGGACCAGTTGCCGCTGATCTGGCGCCGGCTCGTCGACGCCGGCTTCGAGTCCGGCCACGCGTACGGAAAGGCCCTGCGCACGGTCAAGTCCTGCGTCGGCAGCACCTGGTGCCGCTACGGCGTGCAGGACTCCGTCGGCCTGGCCATCGAGCTGGAGCTGCGCTACCGCGGGCTGCGGTCGCCGCACAAGCTCAAGGCCGGCGTCTCCGGCTGCGCCCGGGAGTGCGCCGAGGCGCGCGGCAAGGACTTCGGCGTGATCGCCACCGAACAAGGCTGGAACCTGTACGTGGGCGGCAACGGCGGCTTCACGCCTCGGCACGCCGACCTGCTGGTGTCCGATGTGGACACCGAGACCCTGATTCGGATGATCGACCGGTTCGTCATGTTCTACGTCCGCACCGCGGACCGACTGCAGCGCACGTCCGCGTGGATCGAGGCCATGGAGGGCGGCCTCGACCACCTGCGGGACGTGATCGTCGAGGACAGCCTCGGCATCTGCGCCGACCTCGAGGCCGCCATGGCCGACCACGTGCGCGACTACGCGGACGAGTGGCGTGGCGTCCTGGAGGACCCGGTCAAGCTGGCGCGGTTCAGCTCCTTCGTGAACGCGCCGGGAGTGCCCGATCCGACGATCTCGTTCCGCGAGGAGCGCGGCCAGCGCGTCCCCGTTCAGCTGGGTATTCCGGAGGTGATGGCCCGATGACCGCCGTACAGGAACGCACCTGGACCACCGTGTGCCGCCTGGAGGAGCTGCTGCCCGGGCGCGGCGTGGCCGCGCTGCTGCCCGATGGCGAGCAGGTCGCGGTGTTCCGCACCCACGACGGCCTCCACGTATTGTCCAACCATGACCCGTTCAGCTGTGCCGCGGTGCTCTCCCGGGGCATCGTCGGGGACCGGGGCGGTGTTCCGGTCGTCGTCTCGCCCGTCTACAAGCAGGCGTTCGAGCTGGCCACCGGCCGCTGTGTCGACGATGCCGCCGTCGCCGTCGCGACTTACCCGGTCGAGGTGTGGGACGGGTACGTCCGGGTGGGCTCACCGTGACTGAGGTCGACCCGCTCGCCGGTTACACCATTGGCGTCACCGCCGCGAGACGGGCCGACGAACTGGCCGCGCTGCTGGTCCGGCGCGGCGCGTCCGTGCAGCACGCGCCGGCGATCCGGATCGTGCCGCTGCTGGACGACGCGCAGCTGCGGGCCAGCACCGAGCAGCTGATGACCGGGCCGGTGGACGTCGCCGTGATCACCACCGCGATCGGCTTCCGCGGCTGGATCGAGGCCGCCGACGGATGGGGGCTCGGCGAGGACCTGCTCAAGCACCTCGAAGGCGCCGAGGTGCTGGCGCGGGGGCCCAAGGTCCGCGGCGCCGTGCGGGCCGCCGGGCTGAGCGAGACGTGGGCGCCGGAGTCGGAGAGCAACGCCGAGCTGCTGGCGTACCTGCTGGACCGGGGCGTTGCCGGCAAGCGGGTCGTGGTGCAGCTGCACGGCGAGCCGCTGCCCGACTTCGTGAACGCCCTGCGTGACGCCGGCGCCGACGTGACCGAGGTGTCCGTCTACCGGTGGACCGCGCCCGCCGACACCAACCCGTTGGATCGGCTGCTGGACGCCATCGTCGGCCGTCAGGTCGACGCCCTGGCCTTCACCAGCGCGCCCGCGGTGGCCTCGACGCTGGCCCGGGCCAAGGCCACCGGCCGGCGCGAGGCCGTCGTCTCCGCACTGCGCGACGACATTCTCGTTGCGTGCGTGGGGAAGATCTGCGCCGGGCCGTTCGCTCCGTACGGCGTGCCGTGCCTCATTCCCGACCGCGCCCGCATCGGAGCCCTGGCCCGGTCCATCGCCGTCGAGCTGCCGGCCCGGGCGCAGCGGATTCGGTTCGCCACGGCCGAAGTCCAGGTGCGGGGGCAGGCCGTTGTCATCGACGGCGACCTGCGGCCCATCGCGCCGGCCCCCATGGCCGTGCTGCGCGCGCTGGCCGAGCAGCCCGGCCACGTCGTGTCCCGGCAGCGGCTGATGTCCGTGCTGCAGCGGGACAACACGCCCGTGCAGGAGCACGCCGTCGAGACCGCCATCGGCCGGCTGCGGACTGCGCTCGGGCAGCCCAAGCTCGTGCAGACCGTGGTGAAACGCGGTTACCGGTTGGCCCTGGAGGCTTGATGACGCTGGTGCTAGCCGCTCACGGCACCCGAGACCCGGCCGGCGCCGTCGCCGTCGAACAGATCGCCGCCGCCGTGCGGCTCCGGTTGCCCGGGGTGGACGTCGAGGTCGCCTACGTCGACGTCCGCTCCCCGTCCCTGACCGAGGTGCTCCGGTCGGTTGTCGGGCCCGCCGTCGTCGTGCCCGCCTTCCTCGCCGCCGGCTACCACGTGCGGGTCGACGTGCCCCAGCAGATCCTCCTGTCCGGCTGCCCGTCGGTCACCGTCACCCCGGCTTTGGGGCCCGATGACCTGGTGCTCGACGCCGTGTACGACCGTCTCGTCGCCGCCGGCTGGGGGTACGGCACCCCGGTGGTTCTGGCCGCCGCCGGCTCGTCGGATACCCGGGCCGTCGCCGACGTCCACCGCGCGGCGCGCCGGCTGTCGGTGCTGACCCGCTCGGCGGTGCAGGTCGGTTTCATCACCTCCGCCCGGCCCTCGGTGCCGGAAGCGGTGGCTTCGTGCCGAGGCCGGGTCGCCATCGCGTCGTGGCTGCTCGCGCCCGGTCTCTTCCACCAGCGGCTCGCCGACATGGGAGCTGACCTGGTGTCCGAGCCCATCGGCGCGCACCCTCGCGTGGTCGAGCTGGTGGTCCGCCGCGCCCTGGCCGCCGGAATAGTTGACCGCTCAATCATGTTGGTGGGACAGTAGGCACATCCCGTCGAGGAGGCCCCCATGCCTGCCGTCACCGCCGACACGCTGACCCTGCCGCGGCTGCCCGAGCTGCCCGCCGCCACCATCGAGTGGCGACCGGTGCTGAAGGTTGTCACCGCCGGCAAGTTCCTGGAGGGCGAGGGCTTCCAGGTCCGCCGGCCCTTCCCCAGCGCCGAGATGCCGCTGGCCGACCCGTTCCTGCTGCTCGACCACATGGGGGCCGTCGAGTACGGCCCCGGCGAGGCCAAGGGCGCGCCGTGGCATCCGCACCGGGGATTCGAGACCGTCACGTACATGATCGACGGTGTCTTCGAGCACCAGGACTCCACCGGTGGCGGCGGCGTGATCACCGACGGCTCCACGCAGTGGATGACGGCCGGCGCCGGCGTGCTGCACAGCGAGCTGCCGTCCCAGGAGCTCATCGCCAAGGGCGGGCTGTTCCACGGCGTGCAGCTGTGGGTCAACCTGCCCCGCGCCGCCAAGTGGACCCCGCCCCGGTACCAGGACATCGGCGCCCGCGACGCCGCCCTCGTCTCCAGCACCGACGGCGGGGCGCTCGTGCGGGTCATCGCCGGCGACCTCGACGGGCACCATGGCCCCGGCGACACCTACACACCGATCATCTACCTGCACGCCACCGTCGCCGCCGGCGCGCAGCTCGACATGCGCTGGCCCACCAACTTCAACGCCATGGTCTACGTCCTGTCCGGCCGTGGCACCGTCGGCCGCGAAGGCCGGCCCATCGAAGAGGGGCAGCTCGCCGACTTCGGCTACGGCGAGGCCGTCACCCTCCGTGCCGCCGACACCCAGCCCCAGGCCGCCGCCAACGCCATGGACGTCCTCGTCCTCGGCGGCCGTCCCATCCGCGAGCCCGTCGCCCGCTACGGGCCGTTCGTGATGAACACCAAGGAAGAGATCTACCAGGCCATGGACGACTTCCAGGCCGGCCGGCTGGCGACCGTGCAGCCCCAGCACCTCGCGCACCGCAGCTCCGCCGACACCGATCTCTGAGCCGGCCTCAGGTCTGGACGAGGTCCTTGAGCATGACGTCCGACCCCGCGTATCCCGGGCGCACGACGCGGTAGCCCTCGGCGCGGTACAGCTGCTGCGCGAGGTTCTTCCGCTCGACGCTGAGGCTGACCTGCCGGATTCCCGCCACTTGGGCCTCGTTTTCGACGGCCCGCAGCAATGCCCGTCCGACGCCCCGACCACGCCACCGCGCGACCACGCCGATCGTGAGCTCGGGGACGTCGGCGGCGATGAATCCGTAGCCGGGCTCCGCCGTGGGGAAGAACCGTAGCCAGGCCGTGCCGATCCGTTCGTCACCGACCTGGCCGACTACGCCGAGGTCGTTTTCCCTCGGCCAATCGGCTATGTACTGTGCGGTGCCCGGTGCCGACAGCACCCGCCGTCGGCTCTTCCGCTTCCATTCCGGCGACCAGTTCACCACTTCGACGAGCATGTCGACCAGAAAGTCGCCGTCCTCGCGCGTCGCCGGACGGATGGTCCAGGGCGGCGGTGCGGGCATACCCATGACGGTACTGGAGTTGAACGTCGTCGCGGCCGCTGCGATGTATCGGTCCAACTGCACCCGGAGCATTGGATTTCCGTTCGCCGACGGTCGCCGCTCCGGCGCTGCCAGGTTGATCTGCTTGGATTGGTTCGGGGGCCTGCTGTGTCACGGGCTCAGGGGCGATGCCGTTCGACCGCGTCGGCACTGGCCTCGTCGCCGCGTTCCCGCAGGCCGGCGACAACCCCGTCGATGTCGGCCGAAGGCCGGTTCTGACTCAGCTTGAGCTTGGCCTCCACCCGACTGATCGCCACTTCGACGCCGACGATGGCCCGCAGCTGCCCGGCCACGAAGGCCGGGGGAGCGTCGTCGACGGACCAGGTGCTGTCGTGCCGGGAGGTGAGCCGCCGCACGACATCGTCGACCCACTCCGGATCGTCGTGCACGGTGAGCGTCCCGTACACGTGTGCGGTGACGTAGTTCCACGTCGGCACGACACGGCCGTGCTCGGCCTTGCTGGCGTACCAGCTGGGCGAGATGTAGGCGTCGGGCCCACGCACGATGACAAGGGCTTCGCCGAGCACTGGCTGCTTCCACTGGTCGTTGTTACGGGCGACGTGCCCGAGCAACGCGTGCCGCGAAGCGTCGTAGACGAACGGCAGCAGGGTGGCGACGAGACCGTCGGGGGTCGAGGTGATCAGGTCGGCGGCGCCGTGATGGGCCAGCAGCTCACGAACGTCCTCGTCGGTGGCGGCGAAGTGCGCGGGCACGTACATCAGAACAGTCCCAACTGCGGTTCGTCCGGCTGCTCGGGCACAGCCTCCTCCCAACGGTACTTCCGCAGGTCAACCTTGCCTTCCACGGACGGAACGCCCTCGGCGGCGAGCAGGCTGAGCTGCTCGTCGGCCAGGTGCGGGGCGCAGGTCCCGTTGGCGCGCAGCACCCGCTGCCACGGCAGGTCGTGCCCGTTCTGCAGCACCCGCCCGACCATTCGGGCGGACGGCGCCCGCGAGATGTCGGCGACATCGCCGTAGGTGGCGACGCGCCCGGCGGGGATCCGGGCGATCACCGCCCGCACCTGTTCGACGATCACCGGGTCGAGGATCTCGGCATCCATCGGTCAAGCCTCGCAGAGGAACTCGCGCAGCAGCGCACCGACTTCCGCCGGCCGTTCCAGGTACAGCACGTGCCCGCTGTCCACCTCGCGCACGGTCAGGTCGTCGCCGAGCCGGTCCTGCAGCGCGGCCACGAGTTCCGGTGACACGAAGTCCGCCTTGGTTGCGGGAAGCAGCAGTGTTCGCGTACCTCGCGGCGGCAGCATCGGCCGCCGAGCCATCTCGCTCCACGCCGTCACGGCCATCACGGTGGAGTACCGCCGGCGCCACCGGCCGTCCGGCGTCTGCACGAAGTTGGCCGGCACCTCAAGGTCGACGCCCTCCGCCGGCCACATCTCGGCGAACTCGGCCCGAGCGGCGTCGAGATCGGGCCAGAACTCCGGCTCCAGCTCCTCCTCGGCGACTTCCTGGCACCTCAGCGGGGACAGCCCGGTCGACGGGTCCAACAGCGCCAGCCGCTCCACCCTCTCGGGCGCCCTGGTGGTCACGTGCAGCGCGGTCGCCCCGCCGTACGAATGCCCGACGAGCGGCACCCGGTCCAGCTCCAATGCGTCGAGGAGATCGATCACGTCCGCGGCGTGCTGCTCCAACGTCCACGGCGGCAGCCGTGTCGAATCGCCGTGACCACGCAGATCCGGTGCCACTACACGGAAATCCGCCAGTTCACGCTCGGCCAGCAACCGCCACCGGCCGCCGTGGCCGGTCAACCCGTGCAGAAACACGACGGGCCTGCCGTCGGCAGGCCCGAACTCGTGGACGTGAAGTGTCATGGGCGGATTATGCGGCGCGGAGCGCCTTCTTCCCACCGATAAAGGGGGATGCGGGGCCACCGTCGATCCGCCGCCAGCTCGACGGGGGCCCCGCAACTCGTGGTCAGCCGGTGAACTTGCCGATCACCTTGCTGAAATCTCCTGCGTTCTGCGCAACACCGCTGCAGGTGTCGCCGTCCCCACCGGAGCCGCAGGCGCGGTCCCGGTTGGCCGACCAGTAGGTCAGCCGGGCCAGGTGGTTGGTCTGCGCGTAGGACAGGATGCTGTTGAAGTTGCCCAGCGTCACGGTCTCGCCCGCGTTGTCGGTCTTGCCGTTCATCGACGAGATGCCCATGTGCGTGTACGCCTGCGCGTCGGTCCAGCCGAAGGCGCTCTTGAGCCGGCCCTTCAGCCCCTCGGCGGCGGACTTGGTGTGCGCCCACATGTCGCCGCCGCTGCTGAAGTCGAACGGCATGATCGACCAGACGTCGACGTTGGCGCCGAGCGCCTTGCCCTGCTGGATGAGCCGCTGCCCGTCCGCGTCCGGCCCGGAGGTGGTGGTGCCCATGGTCACCACGACCTTGAGACCGGGGTTGTTCTGCTTGACGGTCTTGAGCGCGCCGAGCACCCGGTCCTGCACCGAGTGGGTGCTCATCTCGGTGGCCTCGATGTCGATGTCGATGGCCTTCAACGAGTACTGCGTGATCACCTTCTGGTAGGCGCCGGCCAGCGCGGACACGCTCGAGCAGTGCTCACCGAGCTTCGCGCCGCCCCAGCCGCCGAAGGAGACGATCACGTCGCCGCCGGCCTTGCGGACCGCGTTGATCGTGTTCGACGCGGCGGACGCGCCGCCGTCGAACACCGGCGTGCAACCGCCGTTGGACAGCACGAAGGCGATGGTGAAGGCCTTGAGGCCGGTCGCGGACATCGTCGACGCGACGTTCGGCTGCCAGCCGGCGCCGAGGTAGATGTACGGAGATGCGGTCACCGGGTTGACCGCGGCCGGCGCCGCGTCGGCAACCGTGCTGGTCAGGGCCCCGGTGCCCACGAGGCCGGCGGTGAGCAGGGCCGCCAGGCCGCGTCGGGTCAGCTTCATCGACGTCCTCCGCAGGGTGAGTCAGGTCACTTCGGTGAAGCGCTTTCCACACTGGACTAGACCAGTTGAAACCGTCAAGAAGGTAGACGATCGGGATCGGTCCAGAAGGCATTTCTACGCCGGTCGGCCCTGAACCTGTTGCTCCGAACGGTTGATGGCGGCGCTTGCCCAATCTGGTCTATACCAATTGGGAACGCTCTTCCGGCCGCCGCGTGGTTCCCTGCCCGCCTCTGGAGGTCCGTCATGCGCTTGCGTTCCCTCACCGTCGCCGCGATCGCTCTCATGGGCGCATTCGTCGCGCCAGTCGCGGCCACGGCCGCCTCCGCACCGCAGTCCGCGGCCCTGCCGCAGGCGGCCGGTTCCCCCATCCCCGTCGCGCCCTACGTCGACATGGGCGAGTGGCCGACGCCCGTCCTGTCCACGATGGCGAAGTCCGGCAACCTCAAGGGATTCACGCTCGGCTTCGTCACCTCGGCCGGCTGCAAGGCCAGCTGGTTCAACGCCTACGACCCGCGAGCCGCCTGGCAGAGCGACGAAATCGCCAAGATCCGGTCCGCCGGCGGCGACGTGAAGGTGTCCTTCGGCGGCGCCAGCGGCATCGAACTGGCCCAGGCCTGCAGCAGCGTCAGCTCCCTGGCCGCCGAGTACAACGCTGTGATCAAGGCCTACGGCCTGAAGTACGTCGACTTCGACATCGAGGGCGCGGCCGTGGCCGACCCGACCTCGATCACCCGCCGCTCCCAGGCGCTGGCCCAGGTGCAGTCGGCCAACCCCGGCATCAAGATCTCGCTGACCCTGCCGGTGCTGCCGTCTGGCCTGGACACCAACGGCCTCAACGTGGTCAAGGCGGCCAAGAGTGCGGGCGTCAACCTCGACATGGTCAACATCATGGCCATGGACTACTACATGGGCTCGGCCAACCAGGGCGACCGTGCCGTCTCGGCGGCCAAGGCGACGCAGGCTCAGCTCAAGTCGCTGTACGGCCTGTCCGACGCGGCGGCGTGGAAGAAGGTCGGCGTCACCCCGATGCTCGGCGTGAACGACTCGCAGAACGAGATCTTCTACCCGGCCGACGCGACCAAGGTGGTCAACTTCGCCAAGTCGGTGCACCTGGGCATGCTGGCCTTCTGGGAGGTCGGCCGGGACGCCAACGCCTGCACGGGTGCGCTCTACCGCTGCACCAACGTGCCGCAGTCGCCCTACCAGTTCTCCAAGATCTTCGCCGGTTACACCGGCTGAGCCGGCTGGGCCTCGCCCAACCCTGTCGGGTGAGGCCCAGCGGTGAACCGGGTCGGAAATTGGTGCGTACCAATATTCGACCCGGTTCGACTGCTCCTGGAGGACCCCCGATGACCATTCCCCCTGCCCGCCGCAAGGCGCTGATGGTCGGCGGTGTGATGGCGGCGGCCGTCACGATCGGCATGGCAACGGTGTTCGGCGCCAGCTCGAACGACGCGAACGCCGCCTCGAACAACAAGGTCGCCCGCCCGGCCGCGGCGACGACCATCGCCGTCGCCCCGTACGTGGACATGGGCCTGTCCGCGGACAAGCTGTCCCAGTTCGCCAGCGCCAGCGGGATCAAGTCGTTCAGCCTCGCCTTCGTCACGTCGGCCGGCTGCCAGGCCAGCTGGTTCAACGCGCACACCATCGCCGAGGGCTTCGGCCTCGACCAGGTCAACAAGATCCGGGCCGCTGGCGGCGACGTGAAGGTGTCCTTCGGCGGCGCGACCGGCATCGAACTGGCCCAGGCCTGCACGGACGTCAACCAGCTCGCCGCGCAGTACACGTCGGTGGTGAAGGAGTACAAGCTCACCCACATCGACATGGACGTGGAGGGCGCGGCAGTCGCCGACAAGGCCTCCGTCGACCGGCGGTCCAAGGCGCTTGCACTGGTGCAGAAGCAGAATCCGGGCGTGAAGGTGTCGCTGACGCTGCCGGTGCTGCCCACCGGCCTCACCGCCGACGGCCTCAACGTGGTCAAGTCGGCCAAGGCCGCCGGCGTGGGCCTGGACGTCGTCAACATCATGGCGATGGACTTCGGCACCGCCGAGAAGGACATGGGCGCGCAGGTGATCCAGTCCGCCCAGAGCACGGAGAAGCAGCTCAAGACGATCTTCACCGGCCTGTCCGACGCGCAGGCGTTCAAGATGCTCGGCATCACGCCCATGCTCGGCGTCAACGACACCCAGACCGAGGTGTTCAGCCTGGCCGACGCCAAGGCCGTGGTGAACTTCGCCAACTCCCAGCACGTCGGCTACCTCGGCTACTGGGAGCAGAGCCGGGACGCGAACGCCTGCACCGGCGCGCTCTTCCAGTGCACCAACGTCCCGCAGAAGGCGTTCGACTTCGCCAAGGTGTTCGCCGGCTTCAAAGGTTAGTCGTCGTACGGGTCGTCCGCGACCGAGCCGTACTCGGACTCGTCGGTGTCGTCCGGGTCGATCAACGCGAACCGGGTGCCGAGCGGGTCGGCCAGCACGGCGACCCGCCCGAGCGTCGAGCGGTACGGCTTGAACCGCAGCCGCGCCCCGAGTCGCCGGGCCAGCGCGACCGTGGCCTCGAAGCCCAGGTCCGGGTCGACCGCGAACTGCGCGATCCACCGGGCCGGCACGTCCTCCGGCGTGTCCAGCGCCATCCGTACGCGGGCGAGGACCGAATCCTCGCCCGCGTACCACACCATGTGGTCGAAGCGCCGGCCGTCGCCGAACTGCTTCTGGCCGTAGTCGAAGACGGCCCCGAAGAACCGGTCGGCGAGCGTCGCCCGCCACGTGACGAGCTCGGCCCACACCAGCGATCCGGGCACGCCGGCGGTGAAGTGGTGGCCCTCGTCGCATTGGCACAGTCCCACCGCGGTGCCGGTCGGGTCGAGCAGGATCGCCTTGTCTCCCAGGCGTTCCGCTATTCGACCTCCGTATCGAGTGGCCAGTCGCGCGGTCGTGTCGATGTCGGGCGTGGCCAGGTACGGCGTCCAGCCCAGTGCCGGTTCGGCGGCGCGGCGCACGCCGGCGACCGGCTCGCCGAACAAGGTGGCGGTGGTGTCGTCGAATTCCCAGCCGAACAGTCGGCCGTAGAAGCGGGCGGTGGCGTCGGGGTCGGGTGTGGCGATCTCAAGCCAGCACGGGCTGCCCAGGGCGGGCTTCGTGATGACGGACATGGGGTCGCCTCCTCAAGGTGTAGAAGGGGCCTCGCCTTGAGTATGTCATTACTTATTCTTTACCTACAACTGCTGCGAAGGGCCCGATGATGCGGAGGTGCGAGGCTCAGAGCGGCCGAGCCCCCGCCCGGAACGGGCGGCAAAGAGACTGTCGGGGGCGCGTGGTTCTATCGACGCGTGGCACGCAGAAGCACTCCACTCGCGCTGGTCCGCCGGCCGGCGCAGCCGCCGCCCCGGCCGCGGTGGGACGCGACCGCGCGTCGGGTCATCGACCACGAGGGTGGCCCGCTGCGCGTGCTCGGCGGCCCGGGAACGGGCAAGACGACGCTGCTGGCCGGCGTCGCGGCGGATCGCGTCCTGAACACGGGCGTGGACCCGGAGAGCGTTCTGGTGCTGGCGTCCAGCCGGAAGTCGGCGGTGGCGCTGCGGTCGCAGATCACCCGCCTGCTCAAGGACCGCGGCCCGTCCCGCACGGCCCGTGAGCCCCTGGTTCGCACCGTCCACTCCTACGCCTTCGCGGTGCTCCGCCTCGTGTCCACAAAGGAGGGTCTGCCGCCGCCACGCCTGCTCGCCGGCCCGGATCAGGACGCGATGGTCCGTGACCTTCTCGTCGGCGACATCGAGATGGGCGCGGGGTACTGGCCGGAGAGCCTGCGGCCGGCGCTGGGCATTCCCGGCTTCGCGGCGGAGCTGCGCGACCTCATCCTGCGCGCGGCCGAACGGGGTCAGGGCCCCGAGGACCTGGTGCGGCTAGGACGTGAACAGGGCGTGCCGGAGTGGACCGCGGCCGGCACCTTCTGGCACCAGTACGAACAGGTCACGCTCCTTGCCGGCAGCGAGGCGCAGGAGTCGGCCGCCCCGGCCTACGACGCGGCGGAGCTGGTGGCCGGCGCGTTGCTGGCGTTCGACCTGGATCCCGACCTGCTGGCCGACGAGCGCGCGCGGGTCCGGTACCTGCTCGTCGACGACGCCCAGCACCTCGATCATCAGCAGTTCGCGCTGGTCAGGGCGCTGGGAGCGGCGGCGCACGAGTTCATCGTCGCCGGCGACCCGGACCAGGCGATCTTCTCCTTCCGCGGCGCGGATCCCACACTGTTCACCGACCGTGGCGACGGCCCGGTCGAGGTGCTGAAGGTGGATCACCGGATGGCGCCGGAGATCCGCAAGGCCGTCGGCCGCTTGCAGGCACGGTTGCCGGGCGCGGGCCCGCAGCGGGAGCTTCTTCCCCGGGAGCACGAGGAACGCGGCAGCGTGCAGATCCGGCTGCTCGCCTCGGCGGCGCAGGAAGCGACCTGGATCGGCGATCAACTCCGCCGCGCCCACCTGCTGGACGAGGTGCCGTGGTCGGAGATGGCGGTGCTGGTCCGGTCAACCGTGCACTCGCTTCCCGTGCTGCGCAGGGCACTTCTCGCCGCCGGCGTGCCGCTGGCCGTTCCGGTCGACGAACTGCCGCTGGCGCAACTCCCGGCGGTGCGGCAGTTCCTGGTGCTGCTCCGGTGCGCGGACGACCCCTCCATGCTTGATCAGGACACCGCCGCGTACCTGCTCGAATCTCAGCTCGGCGGCGCGGACACGTTGGCACTGCGGCGACTGCGCCGTGGTCTGCGCCGGCTGGAACTGGCCGCCGGAGGCGATAGGTCCAGCGGCGAGCTGCTCGTCGACGTGATCAACGACAACGACCTGTTGATCGCGTTGGAGGACAGCGAGGCGGCGCCGGTCCGCCGGATCGGCACGCTGATCAGGACGGCCCGGGACGCGATCGAGGCCGGCGCGAGCGTGGAACAGGTGCTGTGGCAGCTGTGGAAGGACAGCGGCCTCGAACAGCGCTGGGTCGCGCAGGCCACCCGCGGCGGCCCGACCGGCGCGCAGGCCGACCGCGACCTGGACGCGATCGTCGGCCTGTTCGACGCGGCTGCCCGATACGTCGACCGATTGCCCGCCGCGAGCGTCGCCGGCTTCACCGATTACCTTACGGCGCAACAGATCGTCGGTGACTCGTTGGCGCCGACGGCGCCGCTGGGCGAGGCCGTCACCGTGATCACGGCGCATGCGGCGGCCGGTCGCGAGTGGACGGTCGTAGCGGTGCCGGGCGTGCAGGAGGGCAGCTGGCCGGACCTGCGTATGCGCGGCACTTTGCTCGGCGTGGAACGGATGCGGGACCTGCTCGACGGCGTCGTCCCCGGTGACGTGGTGTCGGCGACCGCGCCGCTGCTCGCCGAGGAACGCCGGCTGCTGATCGTCGCCGCCAGCCGGGCGAAGCGAACGCTGCTGGTGAGCGCCGTGCGAGGCGAGGACGAGCAGCCGTCACGGTTCCTCGACGAGTTGGAGGGCACCGCCGCCGACCCCGAGGCGGCGGTCCGCCCGGTGTTCACGCCGCCGCGTGGGCTGGTGCTGTCCGAGCTGGTCGGGGAGTTGCGCCGAGTCTGCTGCGACGGCGAGGCGGAGCCCGAAAGGCGCCGCCGCGCCGCCAAGCAGCTGGCCCGGCTGGCGGCGGCCGGGGTGCCCGGAGCGCACCCCGGGTCCTGGTACGGGCTGCCGGAAGTCTCCACTGACAGTCCGTTGTGGACGGATGAGGAGACGGTCAGCGTCTCCCCGTCCACCATCGAGGTGTTGAGCAAGTGCCCGCTGCGGTGGATGGTTGAGCGGCACGGCGGCGAGGACCCGGCGCAGCTCGCCTCGATCACCGGCACTCTCGTGCACGCGCTCGCTCAGGCCGCGGCCAGCGGCGTGGACCGGCTCGAACTGCAGGTCCGGCTGGACCAGGCGTGGGCGGCGGTGGATGCCGGCGCGCCCTGGTTCTCCCGCCGGGAGCGCAACCGGGTGCAGAAGATGCTGGACACGTTCATGGCCTGGTTCGAGCGCAGCCGCGCCGAGCTGACCCAGGTGGCGGTCGAGCGGGACCTGTCGGTGCAGGTGCCCAAGCAGGCCGACGGCCCGTGGCTGCGGGTGCGCGGCCGGGTCGACCGGCTGGAGGTCGACGACCAGGGCCGGCCCGTCGTCGTCGACATCAAGACCGGCAAGCAGCCGGTCAGCAAGGACGACGCCCAGGAACACCCGCAGCTGGCGGTGTACCAGCTGGCCACCCAGCTGGGGGCGTTCGAGGAGCTGGGGCTGAGCGAGGAGCCGGGCGGCGCCCGGCTGCTCTACGTGTCCAAGGAGGACAAGAAGACCGGTGCGGCGGAACGGGTCCAGGCGCCGCTGGACCCGGACTCGTCCAAGGTGTGGCTGGCCACGGTGCAGGAGGCGGCGTCCTCCTGCGTCGGGCCCGAGTACACCGCGACCGAGAGCCCCGACTGCCCGCGCTGCCCGGCGCGGACCTCGTGCCCGCTGCAGGAGTCCGGTCGTCAGGTCGGGGAGTGAGAGGAGGTGACTCGATGACGTGACGACTGCGGCGACGACGCCGCCTCGGGTGTCGGCCAGGCCCCGGTCGACCGCAGCCAGGTGTCCACGGCCCAGCGCCAGCGCAGCGCCTCGGCCAGCGAGCCCTCCGGCGGGGTGAAGCCGGTCAGCTCGCCGAGCCGGCGCAGGCGGTGCTTCACGGTGTTGGGGTGCACGTGCAGTGCCAGCGCCGTGGCGTCCACCCGGCCGCCGTGGTCGAGGTAGGTCAACGCGGTCGACGCCAGCAGCCGGTGGAACTCGTCGGTGCCGGCGAGGCCCGCCAGCAGCTCGTCGGCGAGCATCCGGCCCAGCGCCGGGAAGCCGTCGGTGACGAGATCGACGGCCAGCTCGGCCAGGCGCACCGGCCCGACCAGGCCGCGGCAGCGTCCGGTCTGCAGGGCGGCTCGGCACGCCTGGTACGCCGCGCCGAAGTCCTTGGGCAACACCGGCGGCGTCACCACGGCCAGCACGTCGGCCACGGACGCCAGGTCCGGCAGCTGCACGGCGACGCCGCACACCAGACCGTCCACGGTGACGCAGAATGTCTCCGCCAGCGCCGCCTCCGCGCGGCGGGCCTGGCGCGGGTCGCTCACGTCGGCCAGCACCACGTGGTAGTGCCGGTCCTCGGCCAGGCCGGTGTTGACCACGCCGGTCACCGGCCCGCCCTTGAGCAGCTCGCGCAGCGCCTGCACACGGGCCGCCTGGGCGGTGCGGGCCAGCCGCAGCTCGGTCTCCCGGTACGCCTCGACAAGCCGGTTCTGCAGCTTGTTGGCGTAGCCGTCGAGTTCGAGCAATGCCGCCACGAAGTCGTCGGCGAGCATCTCGTGCTGGCGCAGCCGGCCGCCGAGCTCGCGCAGCACATGCGCGCGCCCGGTCTGGAAGCCGGCGAGCAGCGCCGACAGCGGAACGCCCTGCAGTGCCCGGTCGGTGGCGAGCCGGTCGGCGACCTCCACGCCCAGTCCGGTGGAGTCGATGAAGGCCGCCGACGCGACACCGAGCAGCGCGGCGATGTGCCGCCGCACCTCGGCGACGGGGAGCGCAGCCACCTGCGGCGACTGCGCCCGCACCTCCGTCACCACGCCGTCGAGCACGTCCGGGTCCGCCCGCATCTGCTCCATGATGCGGCGCAGCGTGGCGCGCCCAGTCGTCTCCTCGGTCATGGCCGCCTCAGGACAGCGAGCCGAGCACGCTCGGGTCGACCTTGGCCACGCGCTCGCGCTGCGGGAACGTGCCGACGGGCACCCGTGCGACCTCGGTCCCGGAGCGGTAGTCGACGACCGACACGGCGTTGGCCTGGCTCAGCGACACGTAGCAGTAGTTGCCGTCGGTGCTGGTCTGGCCCCAGTAGGGCAGGCTGTTGGTCGGGTAGTTGACGAACGCCTTGTCCACCAGGCCGTCGGTGCTCACCAGCGCCACGTAGTCGTCGATGGTGCCGACGTCGCACAGCGTGCTGCCGTCACCGGACAGCGCGAGGCCGTGGTGCGCCGAGTTCTTCGGGTAGTCGTCCGGCTTGAGCGACTTGGCGTGCTCGCTGAACGGCTGGTTCACCGTGGCGACGATCTTGCCGGCGTTCAGGTCGTACTTCACGAAGCCGTTGAGGTAGGACAGCTGCGCGTAGAAGGTGTTGCCGTCCGGCGCGACCAGGTTGGGCCGGATGCCGTGCGGGAACGTCCAGGTCTTGACGACCTGCATGGTCGACGCGTCGATCTTGGTCAGCTGGAACGCGCCCTTGGCCCACTCCATCGACTGCGGCAGCGAGATGTTGCCGATGCTGGAGTTGTAGACGTACTTGCCGTCGGGCGTGTAGTCGTTCTGGTGTGGGTAGTTGCCGGTCGGGGCGGAGCTGACGATCTTGCCGTTGGCGGTGTCGATGAACTGCGCCTTGTTTGCCGTGGTCGCGGACACCACGAACCTGGTGCCGTCCGGGGACAGCGCCGCGTGGTCGGCGTGGAAGCCCTCCAGTCGGGTGTGCCACAGCTCCTGCTTGGTGGCCAGGTCGAAGGCGGCGACGTCGTCGAGGTTGCCGCGGGAGACGTAGAGCCGGCGACCGTCGGGGGACAGCGCGGCGTCGTCGACGAAGCGGTCGCCGCCCTCGATGCCCTTCACGGTCTCGTAGCCGATCCGCTGGATCGGGTCCATCTCGTTGATGCGCTGCTGCAGGTCGGGGATGACGTTGAAGCTGCCCAGGTTGGCGAAGCCGTTCTCGTCGATGAAGCTCACCGAGCCCGTCTGGCTGTTGCCCACGAGCAACACGTTCTTGAGCCCGGTGACGTGCGGCGTTGCAGGGCTGGCGGAGGCCGCGGGGGCGGCGACGGAAGCCGCGGCTACCGCGGCGGCCAGGAGGATGCGCACGGTCGGCATCGGCCTAGTTTGGGTTAAATCGGTGTGACCCGGATAGCCGCGACCGGACCAATGTGAAACTTCTTCATTGTCGGTCGCGGACAATGGCTGCGCCGATCGGCCGCACGGCGGGTCCGTTTCGGTCCCTGAGGTGCGACGACCTAGCGTGGTGCACGTGCAACTGGTCAGCCCGCAGGAGGTGGCGGCCGCGCTCGGCCTGCCACCGCCGACGGACGAGCAGGCCGCGGTGATCGCGGCCCCGGCGCAGCCGGCGCTCGTCGTCGCCGGCGCCGGCGCGGGCAAGACCGAGACGATGGCCGCCCGCGTGGTGTGGCTGGTGGCAAACGGCCTGGTCACGCCCGATCGCGTGCTCGGACTGACCTTCACCCGCAAGGCTGCCCGCCAGCTCGGCGAGCGCGTCCGGGCCCGGCTGCGGCGGCTGGCCGGCTCACCCCTGCTGGACCGGCTCGACCCCGGCGGTGACCGGCGTGCGCTGGTCCTGGCGACCGAACCGACCGTCCTCACCTATCACGCCTACGCGGGTCGGTTGGTCGGCGAGCACGGCCTGCGGCTGCCGGTCGAACCCGGAGCGCGGCTGCTCACCGGCACGGCGTCGTGGCAACTCGCGCACCGCGTGGTGTCGACGTGGACCGAGGACCTCGACACCGACAAGGTGCCGGCCACCATCACCGGCTACCTGCTGGCGCTGGCCGGCGAGCTGGCCGAGCACCTCGTCGACCCGGACAAGATCAGGCGGCACGCCGAGTGGCTGCAGCGCACGATCGAGTCCGCCCCGAAGGGCCCCCGGCAGCGGGCCGAGTTGTCCACGACGCTGCGGGAGATCATCGCCGCGCAGCGGTTCCGGGTCGCGATGCTGCCGCTGCTCGACGCGTATCAACTGCGCAAGCGCAAGGAGGCGGCGCTCGACTTCGCCGACCAGATGGCGCTCGCCGCGCAGTTGGCCAGCGGCTACCCGGAGGTCGCCGAGGGCGAGCGCAACCGGTACGGGGCGGTGCTGCTCGACGAGTACCAGGACACCGGCCACGCCCAGCGCGTGCTGCTGCGCTCGCTGTTCGGCACCGGCGACCCGATGCCGGTGACGGCCGTTGGCGATCCCGCACAAGCGATCTACGGCTGGCGCGGCGCCAGCGCGGCCAACCTGCCCCGGTTCACCACCGACTTCCCGCTGGCGGACAAGCGGCCCGCCGCGAAGTACGGGCTGCTCACCAGCTTCCGCAACCCGCCCGAGGTGTTGGCCGTGGCCAACGCGCTGTCCGGGCCGCTGCGCGCCGCCGGTCTCGACGTGGACGAGCTTCGCGCTCGACCCGGCGCGAACCCCGGCGATGTGCACTGCGCGCTGCTGCCCGACGTGCGCACTGAGGTCACCTGGCTCGCCGACGAGCTCGCCGCGCGTTGGGAGGCGCAGTACGACGCCACCGGCAAGCCGCCGACCGCCGCCGTGCTGGTGCGCCGCCGGGCCGACATGGGCGCCATCGCCCATGCCCTACGCGAGCGTGGGCTGCCGGTGGAAGTCGTCGGCCTCGGCGGGCTGCTCGACGAGCCCGAGGTGCGCGACCTCGTCAGTGCACTGCGCGTGCTCATCGAACCCCTTGCCGGCACCGCCGCCGCACGACTGCTCACGGGATCTCGCTGGCGGCTCGGCGCGGCGGACATCGCCGCGTTGTGGGAGCGTGCCGGCGAGCTGGCCGGCCGGCAGCGTCCCAGCAGCGGCGACGACCCGTTGGCGGCGATCACCGACGCGTTGCCCGGTGAGCACGCCGAGCAGGCCGGGCTGGTCGACGCCATCGACGATCCCGGCGATCCCGAGAACTACTCGGAGGCCGGCTACAAGCGGATCCGCCGCCTGGGCAACGAGTTGGCGACGCTGCGCCGCCGGCAGGACCAGCCGCTGCCCGACCTCGTCGCCGACGTGGAACGCACGCTGCTGCTCGACATCGAGGCCACCGCCCGGCCCGGCCGCGTCGGCCGCGCCCACCTCGACGCGTTCGCCGACGTGGTCGCCGACTACGCCTCGGCCAGCCCGTCCGCGACCTTGCCGTCCCTGCTGGACTATCTGCGCACCGCCGAGAACGCCGAGGACGGGCTGGAACCCGGCGAGGTCGAGGTCGCCGAGGACCGCGTGCAGATCCTCACCATGCACGCCGCGAAGGGCCTGGAGTGGGAGATCGTCGTGGTGCCGCACGTGGTGCGCAACGTCTTTCCCGGGCCGCGGAAGTCGTCGTCGTGGCTGAAGAACGTCACCGAGCTGCCGGCCGACCTTCGCGGCGACAGCCAGGACCTGCCTCGGCTCAACCTCGACGGCGCCTCGAACCGCAAGGAGGTCGAGGAGGCCATCGCCATCCACAACGAGGAGTTCGAGGAGCGGCGCCTGGTCGAGGAGCGGCGACTGTGCTATGTGGCGCTGACCCGGTCGGAGCGAGTGTTGCTCGTTTCCGGGCACTGGTGGGGGGAGACGGGGGAGAAGCCGCGCGGCCCGTCGGACTTCCTCGACGAGGTCCACGCCGTGCTCAGCACCGGCGACCGGCCGCCCGGCATGATCGATCACTGGGCCCCCGCGCCGGCCGAGGACGAGTCCAACCCGTTGACCGCCGACGTGCGTACCGCGCGCTGGCCGGTCGATCCGCTGGCCGCTCGCCGCGAAGCGGTCGCCGAAGGGGCCACAATGGTCCTCGCTGCGCTCGCTGATCTCTCCAATCCCGATGCCGAACGTGAGGAGGACACAGAGGAGGAAGACGACCCCGAGGGCTGGGCCGCCGACGTCGACGTGTTGCTCGCGGAACGGGAAGCCGCGCGCAGCCGGCGTGAACTCGTGGCGCTGCCCGACCAGCTCACCGTCAGCCAGCTCGTCGAGTTGGCCGACGACCCCGACGCGCTCGCCCGACGCCTGCGCCGACCGCTCCCGTTCCCCCCGAATCCGTTGGCTCGCCGGGGAACCGCGTTCCACGCCTGGCTGGAGCAGCGCTTCAAGTCCAACCGGCTGTTCGACCTCGACGAGCTACCCGGCGCCGCTGATGACGTCGTCGGTCAGGAGACCGACGCCGACCTCGCTCGCCTCCGCTCGGCGTTCCTGTCCAGCCAGTGGGCCGACCGTGTCCCCGTGGACGTCGAGGTCGCCTTCGAGACCGAGGTCGACGGCGTTTCCGTGCGTGGCCGGATGGACGCCGTCTACGCCGACCCCGACGGTGGTTGGACCGTCGTCGACTGGAAGACCGGCGCCGTTCCGGACGAGGACAAGCTGCCGGCGCTGTCCGTCCAGTTGGCCGCCTACCGCCTGGCGTGGGCGGCGCTGAAGAACGTGCCGGTGGACCGGGTCCGCGCAGCGTTCCACTACGTGCGGCACGACCACACCCTGCGACCCGCCGACCTTCTGGACGCCGACGGCCTCAAGCTCCTGCTGAGCACGGTGCCCCGCGCCTGAGGTCGAACTCGCCGTACGGTGAGCCCGTCGGTCTCGGCGGTGCCGTCAAGCCGGTGCCCCGCGCCTGAGGCCGAACTCGTCGCACGCCGGGCCCGCCGATCCCGGCGCCCGGTTACGGCAGCTGCTCGGCGCCGTCCCAGTGCTGGAGCAGCATCGCGCCCGGGGCGGTGACGTGCGCGTACAGCACCTCGAGCAGCCACCGGCTGAACGGCGAGGGGCCGAACTCGCTGGCCCGGTCCTCCGGCGCCACCTCGACCCGGGCGGGGCCGTCGTCGCCGGCGCGGACGAGGCCGACGCCGTAGTAGTCGAGCTCGATCAGCGGCCACGGGTCGTAGTCGGGGCTCTCGGGCACCACCACCGCGCACGGCGCGAGCGTCATGAGCGTGCCGCAGGCCTCAAGCGCCTGCTCCACCGTCGACTCGGTGACCAGGATGCCGATCAGCTCGATGGCCGACACCGGCACCACGTCGTGGAACGCGGGCTCGAACCAGGAGTGGAACCAGGACGGGTCCGGCGCGGGTGGCCAGCCGTTCTCGGTGCGCCAGCGGTGCACGTCCGCGCGCAGCCGAACCACCGCCGACACTCGTTGACCGAGCACGGCCACATCCGAGATCACCGTGCCCTGCCACCCGAGGGCGGACACAGCGTGCTGGGTTCGCGACTGCACGCGATCATCCTATGGTCAGGGTCGCCGCGGCGACAGGGTCTTGCAGATAGCCAATTGCAGGAAACATACGGCTCAGGCGGCCGAACGGCTCACCCGAAGGGCCCAAATCACCAATGGAACCTGGAGCAGAAGGCGGGCGACAGTGGCCAGCTGCTCGCCCTTGGACAGGCCACGGGCGTCCAGGGCCATCTTGATGTTGGCCGGGAAGACGGCCGTGAACAGGGCGGCCGCCGCCAGTCCGCCCAGCCGCCGGGTGCGCGGCGCGGCGACCGCGACGGCCACCGCCAGCTCGGCGACGCCGGAGAGATACGTCCAGGTCCGAGCCTCGCCCGGCAGCACGGTCGGCACGATCCGGTCGTACGGCTTCGGGCAGGCGAAGTGGGTCACGCCCGCGATCGCCAACAGGGTGGACAGTGCGAGCGCCGGACGGCGGGAAGTCATGGACCGAGAGTGACACGAAGGGTCCCTTCGCGGCGAGACAATGCGGGTCCTAGCAGGTCGAACGCGATATGGTGGGGAAGTTACCACGGTGTGCCCATGATCGGTGGAAAACTTACCTATCCGGGGGAGGTGATCACGGAGTGGGCCGCCCATTACCCTGCGGCAGCATGAGCAGCAGCGTCGACGGGCTCGCGGACCGCCCGGGGCACGCCCTCGTCGGCGTGGTGCGGATGCCGGCGTCCGGCGGCAGCCCGGTCCGGACGATCACCCGCCGCGTGCTGTTCGCACTGCTGGCGCTGGTCGTCACGGTCGTGGTCGTCTACCTCGGCCGCGAGGGCTACCGGGACGCCAACGGCGCCGCCCAGGGCCTGAGCCTGGTGGACTGCCTCTACTACGCGACGGTCTCGCTGACCGCCACGGGCTACGGCGACATCGTGCCGGTCACCACCGCGGCCCGCCTGGTCAATGTCCTGGTCGTCACGCCGATTCGCGTGCTGTTCCTCATCCTGCTGGTCGGCACCACGCTCGAGCTGCTCACCGAGCGCTCCCGGCAGTCGTTCAAGATCCAACGCTGGAGGTCGAAGGTGCGCGACCACGTGGTCGTCGTCGGGTACGGCACCAAGGGCCGCGCCGCGGTCGTCACCCTGCTCGGCGAGGGCGTCGAGCCGAGCCAGATCGTCGTCGTCGACACCACCAAGGCGGCGCTGGAGGCCGCGGGGTCGCGCGGCCTGGTCACCGTCACCGGCTCGGGCACCCGCTCCGACGTGCTGCGGGTCGCCGGCGTGCCGAAGGCCCGCGCGATCGTGGTGGCCACCAACCGCGACGACACCGCCGTGCTCGTCACGCTCACCGCCCGCGAGCTCGCGCCCAAGGCGCAGATCGTGGTCTCGGTGCGTGAAGCCGAGAACGAACACCTGCTCCGCCAGTCCGGCGCCGACCAGGTCGTGGTGTCCAGCGAGACGGCCGGCCGGCTGCTCGGCATGGCCACCAGCACGCCGAGTGTCGTCGCCATGGTCGAGGACCTGCTCACCCCGGACGTCGGCCTGGCCATTGCCGAGCGCGAGGTCGAGGACGGCGAGGTCGGCGGCTCGCCGCGGCACCTGTCCGACATCGTGCTCGGCGTCGTCCGCAACGGCGTGCTCCACCGGGTCGACGCCCCGGAGGCCGACGCCATCGAGACCGGCGACCGCCTGCTCTACGTCAAGAAGGTCACCCCGGCCTGACCCGCCGGCGTCTGGTTCCTGCCTCTGACGCGACCACGCCTGATTCCCGCCCTTCGTTGGGTTATGTCCGTCAGACGGCGGCGCTACCGTCCGTGCTGGCCCCTTCACCCTGCGGGAGGACACATGGCACGGCGCTTGCCCCTGCCCATCAGCGGCGTCGCGGCGGCCTTCGCCGCCGCGGCCGTACTGCTGCTGCCCCAGGCCGCCGCCACGAGCACCGTGGCCGCCACCGAGAGCACGCAGTCCGCCCAGCCCACCTTCGTCTACCGGGTCTCCGGCGCCGCCGCGACCGCGGAGAAGCTGTTCTCCTACGGCTTCGACGTGCTCGAGGAGCGCGACGGCAACGACCTGTTCGTGCTCGGCGCCGCCGCCGAGGGCGACCGGCTGCGCGCGGCCGGCTTCACCGTCAGCACCGAGAGCGCGATGAACCCGCCGAGCTGGACGCCGCCCAAGCCGCGGGCGACGAACAGCCCCACCGCCGCCGACGCCGGCGAGACGTACTACGGCGGCTACCACACGGTCAACGGCCAGTACGCGCACATGGACCAGGTCGCCCAGCAGCACCCCGACCTCGCCACGGCGTTCACCTACGGCCAGTCGTGGCTGAAGTCCAAGGGCCAGGGCGGCTACGACCTCAAGGGCATCTGCATCACCAAGAAGCAGGCCGGCGACTGCGCGCTCAACCCGAACTCGGCCAAGCCCCGGTTCTTCCTGATGGCGCAGATCCACGCCCGTGAGATCACCACCGGCGACGTCGCGTACCGCTGGATCGACTACCTGGTCAACAGCTACGGCACCGACAGCACGGTGACCGCTCTGCTCGACTCCACCGAGATGTGGGTGGTGCCGATCGCCAACCCTGACGGCGTCGACATCGTGCAGCAGGGCGGCAACTCGCCCAAGCTCCAGCGCAAGAACGCCGACAACAGCCACGGCAGCAACTGCGGCTTCAGCGGCCAGATCGGCGTCGACCTCAACCGCAACTACAACACCCACTTCGGCGGGGCGAGCACGTCCACCGATCCGTGCAGCGAGGTCTACAAGGGACCGTCGGCCGACTCCGAGATCGAGAACACCTCGATGGAGAAGCTGTTCCGCGAGCTGTGGCCGGCCCGCCGCACCGGCACCGGCGTCACCGACCCGGCGCCCGCCGACACCAAGGGCATCATGATGACGATGCACAGCGACGGCAGCGTGGTCATCTTCCCGTGGGACTACAGCTCCTCGGTGCACACCGGCAACGACGCCTCGCTGCGGGCGATCGGCAAGCAGCTCGGCGCGATCACCGGCTACCCGTACGGCCAGGCCGGGCAGGTGCTCTACAACGCGTCCGGCAGCACCGACGACTGGTCCTACGACAAGCTCGGCGTGGCCAGCTTCACCATCGAGGTCGGCGACAACGCCGGCCGCGGCTGCAGCGGCTTCCTGCCGAAGTACTCCTGCCAGGACAGCTTCTTCTGGCCCAAGATGCGCCCCGCTCTCGTCTACGCCGCGCAGCAGGCGAAGGCGCCGTACCAGAACCACTGATACCAACCGGCGAGAAGAAGGGGCGGAAGCCGAGCGGCCTCCGCCCCTTCTTCGTGTTCACGGGCCGAACCCCGCCCGCATCTTCCTGCCGGCGGCCGGTGCGGGTGGTCCGCCGGCCCCCCTTCTTTCCTTGTCCGACAAGCGGCGCGGGCGGCCCTACCTGAACCCCAGCGGCAGGTAGGCGCCGCCCGCGCCGGGCATCACCTGACGGTGTGGCTGTACGGGAACGCCTGCAGCGAGTCGCCGGCGTTGGCGAACCGGGTGAAGTCGCCCAGGTGGGGCACGACCGCGGCCAGTGGGCTCGAACGCATCTCCGACAACTCCGAACATCGCTGTAATCCCGTGCCAGACCACTCTTTGTGGCGGGCGTTGCGGGGTCAACCAACGAAAGTCGGGAGCTGTTCAGACTGAAGGACGATATTCCACAACGGACAGTGCCCGACTCGGCCGAATGGCCGGTTCCGACGGTGGAACCGGCCATTCGATCCGATTTGTCGCTGACAGGCCGGACAACCGGCCCCTCGGCCCGGGCTGCCCATGGCCTGTCGAGCTGTCAGCCCTTGGCCCAGGACTCCAGCATGCGGCGGGCGATGGACGTGACTCCGGGCAGGATCAGGCCGGGGCCGGTGCCACCGGCGGCGAGAGCGGCGGTGACCTCGTCGCGGTGGACCCAGCGGGCGTTCTCGATCTCGCCGTCGGCGAGCACCAGGGGCTTGCTCGGGTCGCCGATGGCGCTGAAGCCGACCATGAGCGACCGTGGGAACGGCCACGGCTGGCTGCCGAGATAGCGCACGGACTCGACGGTGATGCCGACTTCCTCGCAGATCTCCCGTACGACGCACGCCTCGAGCGACTCGCCGCCCTCGACGAAGCCGGCGAGCACTGAGTACCGGTCGGGCGGCCAGATCGGTTGGCGCGCCAGCAAAACCTGGTCGCCGCCGTCGTGCACGAGGCAGATCACGGCGGGGTCGGTGCGCGGGTATTCCTCACGCCCGCAGCCGGTGCAGTGCGTCGCCCACCCGGCCCGCTTCGACTCCGTCCGTGAACCGCACTTCGCGCAGAACCCGGCATTGTCGTGCCAACTGAGCACGGCCACGGCGGTGGTGAGCAGCCCGGCGTCCTCGGCGCTGAGCAGGCCACCGGCCAACCGCAGGTCCTGCCACACCGGCTCGTCGGTGTCCGGCAGTGTCGCGTCCCAGCCCATGCCCTCCTGCACGGGGCCGTCGGGCTCGGCGCGCACGGCCCAGTAGCAGACGCCGTCCTGCTCGCCGAGCAACACGGCATCCACGGGCGGCACCGGGCCGAGCGGCTCCGTGGACCGGAACTCCAGCACCGGCACGTCGCCGGAGCGCCGCATCGGCGCCCGGCCGCGGCGGTCGACGGGCAGCAAACGCGCCGTCGGCCACAGTCGCGCCAGCTGCTCGGCGTCGTCCCGCAGCACATCGTTGCGGGGCACGGCAGTGCGAGACAGCGCCGGCAGTTCGTCGAGCTGGAACCCGGCCGACGTGGTGCAGGCGGTCACGGGAGCACCACGCCGCCGATCGCCCGGAACTGCGGCGCCAGCACGTCCGCGTCGCCGACCACGATGCCGGTGAACTTCGTCGGCGCGAAGTACTTCTCGGCCGCCTCGGTCACCTGTTCCACGGTCACGTCGGCGATCCGCATCGGCTGGTCGCGCAGCCACTCGTAGGACAGGCCCAGCGCGCCGAGCGCGGCCAGCGTCGCGCACAGCCCCGCCTGCGACGAGGTGGAGGTGAGCAGCGAACCGATCGCGTACTGCCGCGCGTTGTCCACTTCGGACGCGCTCGGCGGCGACAGCACCAGTCGGCCCAGCTCGTACCGGGTCTCCCAGAACGCCGCCGGCGTCACGCCGCTGGCGGTGTCGGCCTCGACCAGCACGGTCGCGTTGTCCTTGGTGAACTCGAAGTACGAGTGCGCGCCGTAGGTGTAGCCCTTGTCCTCACGGATGTTCTCCACCAGCCGCGAGGAGAAGTAGCCGCCGTACACCAGGTTCGCCACCTGCAGCGCCGAGTACCCGGGGTCCGTGCGCGGCAAGGTCTGCGCGGACAGCCGGATCTGCGACTGCACGGCGCCGGGGCGGTGCACCAGCCGCACGTCGCCGGGCGTCAACACCGGCAGCGCCGGCAGTTCCACGGCGCTCGCGTCGGACTGCCAGCCGGACAGCACGGTGCCCACGGTCGCCACGGCGGCGTCCGGGTCGATGTCGCCGACGAGCACCAGCAGCGAGCCCCGCGGCAGCACGGACGCCTTGTGCAGGGCACGCACCTGCTCCGGCGTCACCTCGCCGATCTCCGCCGCCTCCGGCATCTCCTTGGCGAACGGGTGGTCGCCGTAGCGGTGCTTCTGCAGCGCCTCCCGCGCGATCACGCTGGGCTGCGACCGCGCCATGGTGATGCGCTCGACCAGGCGCTCCGACTCGCGGGCCACCTCCTCGTCCCGGTACACCGCACCGGTCAGCGCGTCCGCGAGGACGTCCAACAGCACGTCCAGGCCGCTGGCCAGGGCGCTGCCGCCGACGCTGAGCCGCTCCGGGTCGACCACGGAGGACAGGTCACCGCCCACCGCTGCGAGGTCGGTGTCGAACTGCGCGCGGTCACGGCGCTCGGTGCCGGTCAGCAGCGTGTTGGCCAGCACCTCGGCGCGCGCCGAGTGCAGCCGCTCTGTGCCGGCGAACGGGATGCGCAGCCGCACCTCCACCATCGGCACGGATTCCTTGCGCACGGCGATGACCCGCAGCCCGTTGGGCAGCACGGTGTCCACAAGGGACGGTTGCGCGGCCGCGGTCTGCTCGCCGAGCGCCGGCAGCGGGCGCGGCCCCTGCTCGGTGTGGCCGATCTGCTCGGCCGTGCGGTAGCTGGTGGTGGTCACTTGTTGCCTCCGGCGGCGGGAACGACGAGCACGGCCCGGGAATCCGGCCGCAGGGCCTTGGCGGCGGCCGCCACCTGCTCCGTGGTGACGGCACGGATCCGCTCCGGCAGCTCCGAGGCCAGCTCGGCGCGGCCGTGCAGCAGTTCCGAGGCGCCGAACGAGAGCGTGCGGGAGGTGATGCGGTCGTGCTCGCGGTGCATCGACGCCGCCCACCGCGCGGCCACGCGCGCCAGCTCGTCCTCCTGCGGCCCCGTCGCGGCCAGCTTCTCCAGCTCGTCGTCGAGCACGCCGAGGATCCGGTCCTCGGACACCTCGGGGGAGTGCATGGCGGTCACCGTGAACGTGTCGGGGTCACGCGCGTCCAGCGGCCCGAACAGGCCGGCGCCGACCGAGATGTCGGTGACCAGCGGCTCGCGGTGCACCATGCGCTGCTGCAGCCGCGAGGCGTCGCCGTCGGACAGCACCGCCGCCAGCACCACGTTCGCCAGGTAGCCGTCCAGGTCCGTGCCCGGGTCCGGCAGGCGGTAGCCCACCGCGAGGGCCGGCAGCGGCGCGTGCGGGTCCTCGTGCACGGCACGCTGCTCGCCCTGCGGGTGCGGCTCCGCGAACGACGGCCGCGCCGGCGTCGGCCGCGCCGGCACGTCGCCGAAGTGCTTGTTCACCAGCTCGGTCGCGTGCGCGACGGCGAAGTCACCGGCCACCGTCAGCACCGCGTTGCCCGGCGCGTAGTACGTGTCGAAGAACTGGGCGCAGTCGTCCAGATTGGCCTGCTCCAGCTCGGTGAAGTCGCCGTAGCCGTTGTGCGCGTTGGGGAAGGTCGAGTAGAGCACCGGCGGCAGCCAGATCCACGGGAATCCGCCGTACGGGGTGTTCAGCACCCGCAGCCGGATCTCCTCCTTGACCACGTCGATCTGGTTGTTCAGGTTCTCCTGGGTGATCCGCGGCGCCCGCATCCGGTCCGCCTCCAGGAACAGCGCCCGCTCCAGCGCCGCCGACGGCAGCGTCTCGAAGTAGTCGGTGTAGTCCGGGTGCGTGGAGCCGTTGAATGTGCCGCCCGACGACTGCACGTGCCGGAAGTGCGCCAGCTTCTCCAGGCTCTCGCTGCCCTGGAACATCAGGTGCTCGAAGAGGTGCGCGAACCCCGTCCGGCCCTCGGGCTCGGAGCGGAAGCCCACGTCGTAATGCACGCTCACGCCGACCACGGGGGCTGTGCGGTCGGGGGCGAGCACCACGCGCAGGCCGTTGGGGAGAGTGAACCTGTGCAGTTCCGGTGCGGCCATGAGAAGAGACTACGACCTCGCGAGGTCAGCCCCCGGTCGTACCGTGGTGATCAACCCCTGGTGCGATGTCCGCCTACGGCTGAACTGGCGATTGTTGCCGCATGAGCTTGTCAAGCATGGCCGCGGTGACCGCACTCGCTGTGTCCGCGGTCACACCGACTCCCGTCCCGGTGCTGCCCGATCTCGGCAACGACGGCTACCAGGTCGCCGCCTACGACCTCACCTACGACGTCGACCCGAGCACCTCGCTACTGCCCGGCATCGCCCGGATCACCGCCGTCGCCGATCGGCGACTGTCCGAGTTCCGGCTCGACTACGCCGGCGGCACGGTCGGCAAGGTCCAGGTCGACGGCCGCGACGCCGCGTATCACCTGGACAAGCAGAAGCTGGTCGTCGAACCGGCGGCGGCGATCCGGGGCCCGTTCACCGTGACCGTCGACTTCACCGCCGACCGCGCCGCCAAGGTGCCCTCGCCCGTGGACGACACCGCGGGCTGGGCGAACAGCCCCGACGGCGGCTTCGCGTGGTTCGGGCAGCCCGACCGCGCCCACCTCTTCTTCCCCTGCAACGACGCCGTCGAAGACAAGGCGTACTTCACGTTCCACGTGACGGTCCCGGCCGGCTGGACCGCTGTGGCGAATGGCCCCCTTGTCTCACGTCACGACACGAAAACCGCATCTACTTTCACCTACGCCTCGTCGCATCCCTTCGCGCCCCAGCTCGCACAGGTGGCCGCCGGCAAGTACGCCTTGGTTGCGGGAACCGGACCGAACGGCCTCCCACTTCGCAGCGCGGTGCCGGATCCGGCCGCCGCCAAGCCGATGCTGGACCAGCTGCCGAGCTTCCTGGACTGGCTCCAGGAGCGCATCGGCCGCCCCTTCCCGTTCGAGACGGTCGGCGTGCTCGGCGCCGCGACCCGGCCGATGCAGACGGACGCCCTGGAGACGCAGACACTGCCCGTGTTCGAGGCGGACGCGCTCACCAGGCCGGAGAACGGCTACGTGGTCGTGCACGAGTTGGCGCACCAGTGGTTCGGCGACTCCGCCGGCATCGCCGACTGGAACGACATCTGGCTCAGCGAGGGCTTCGCGAGCTACTTCGACCACCTCTACAGCGCCGAGCACGGCGGCCAGTCCCTCGCGGACGCGTTCAGGTGGGCGTACGAGGTGCTGGATCCCAAGGCGCGGTCCCTGGGCATCACGCCGGCGAACCCGACCCGGCCGGACGTGCTGCTGGGGGTCGGCCGCGGCGAGGGCTCGCTGGTGGTCTACGCGCTGCACGAGAAGGTCGGCGACCAGGTGTTCCACCGCATCGTCGACACCTACCTGGACCGCTACCGCGACGGCTCCGCCACCAGCGCCGACTTCATCAGGGTGGCGACGAGCGTCGGCGGCAAGGACCTGGGCCCGTTCCTGCGGGACTGGCTGTACGGCAGCACCACGCCGCCGATGCCGGGCCACCCGGACTGGACGCCTAAGCCTTCAACGAGCGAAGGTGACCGCTCTGCGCCAGCACCCCGTCCAGGGAGCTGAGGAACGCCGGGAACCGGGTCGCGAAGCGGTCCAGGTCGCGGGCCTGCTCCGCCTCGCCGAACCAGTACAGGCCGGGTGTGCCGTCGGCGTCCGGGTCGAGGCCGCGGAACGCCGCCAGCCACCGGTCGGTCTCGCCCAGCACGACCGCGTACGGCAGCGACCGGGAGAACACCATCTCCCGGTCGCTGTCCGGGATGTCCGTGGGCGACACGGTCGTCAGGTACGTCAGCAGACCGCGCACCTGGTGCAGCAACGCGCTGCCGCGCCGGGTGCGCGCCGGCATGGACCGCGAGCCCGCGGCGAGCGCCGCGCCCGCGATGACCACGGCGAGGCCGAGCAGCGCGTGGCCGATCGTCAACGCCAGCACCACCGTGAGCACGATGCCGAGCGCCACGATGCCGATGCCGCCCCACCACCAGCGGCTGCGCTCGGTGTCGGGCCGGCGCGCGAACCACTCCTTGGCCACGACGTCCGAGTACAGCGCGTTGCGCACCGCCGTGAGGTCCACGCCCTTGCCGCGCAGCTGCGACAGCTGCACCTGGTCGGCGTCACCGAGCAGCGACGAGTACACCGCCTTCTCGTACGCCGTGAGCGAGTCGTCGGCCGGGTTGCGGCGCACGATGCGCCAGTCGAGCACGCCGTCGCCGGGCACCTCGTCGATCCACAGGTAGTTGCGCACGGCCAGGTCGATGACGGTCGCCGTCACGTCCACGACGTCCACGTGCTCGTCGATCACGGTGCCGACCTGGCCCGGCAGCACGCCGTCGGGGGAGGCGAACGCCACGCGGCCGCCCGTGTCCTTGGCCAGCACCTCCACCGCACCCACGTCACCGGCGAGCGCCTTCGCGTCGCGGCCGCGGGCATACCAGAGCAGACCGAGGCCCGCCAGCAGCAGCACGACCAGCACCAGCAGGCCGATGCCGGTCTCCGGGGTCAGCGCGAACGCCGACGCCAGCGCGTTGGTCGCCTCCACGCGCTCGTTCACCGGCACCGTGCCGTTCGGCAGGCCGACCGCGAAGTCGACACGCTGGCCGGGCGTCAGCGTGTCCTGCTCGGCGGTCGGCACGCCGCCCTCGCCGATCTGCGACAGCCCGCACGCGGTCGTCGAGTCCGGATCGCCCGCCAGGCAGGTGATGGACTGTGGCTCAGCCGGCGTCACCACGGACACCGTGAGCCGATCGATCGTCACGTCCCAACCGCTGGCCACCTGCCAGCGCACGTCCTCGTGCGACCCCTGGTCCGCGACGGCGCCGTCGACCACGTAGCTGACGGTCGACTCGCCCGCGCCCAGGTGCACCGTCAGGTTCTGGTCGTCCGCCGACACGCTGCCGTTCCCGGTCACCTTCGCCTGCGCGACGGTGTACACGCGTTCGGTGTCGGGGCCTGCGGTCAGCCGCAGCGGCGCGGTCCGGTTCGCGGACCTGCCGGCCGGCACGGTGACCTTCTCGCTGACCGTGAGCTTGCCGTCCCGCTCGACCTTCAGCGCGACCTGCGACTGCACGCCGCCGTCGGCCGGCGCCGCGGCGTGCGGGGCGAACAGCGCGCCTGCGGAGAACGTGAGGGTGGCCACGGCCAGGCCCCAGTTGGTGAACACGGGAGCGGACAATAGTGCAGCCCGCCTATCCTTGCGGCGATATCCACGATCGGGGCGAATGCGGCCCACGAGCAGAGGGCGTAGATGGACAACCGGGGCGCGTTCGACGATCCACTGCGGGAACCCGGTCATCTTCCGAGTGCCACTCCGAAACGGATTCCACAGCGGACACCCGTGGAACGGTTCGTCTCGCTCGGTGCTCTGGGACTCGTGCTGGCGCTTGTGTTCGGCGTCGACTACTTCCGTCCGACCGAGGCGGTCGCCGGTGTCGCGCAGCCGGAGGCGCCGCGACAGGTCGTGGCCCTGGCGACCAACCCGCTGCTGACCTACTCCACGTCGCTCGCGCAGAACACGTGCACGCTCCCCAAGTTCGGCCGCGCGGTGGAGCAGTTACGCGCGTACCTGACGGCGGAGCTCACCTGTCTCGACGCCGCGTGGAAGCCGGTCATCACCGAGCTGAACATGCCGTTCGAGCCGACGAAGCTGACCATGGACGACAACTCCGGCTCGTGCCGCTCACGTGGCGACGGCACCCCGGTCGCGTTCTACTGCGGCGCCGACAACGAGCTGCACATGCCCGTGGAGTCCGTGCTCGACGGCACCGACGGCATCCCGGCGGTGGTGCTCGGTGTGCTCGCCCACGAGTACGGGCACCACGTGCAGGACATGAGCGGCATCCTGCTCGCCGAATCTCGCCGCGAGCAGAGCGCCGGCCGCGACACCGAGGCCGGGCTGGAGCTTTCTCGCCGGTTAGAGCTGCAGGCGAACTGCTTCGCCGGTATGTTCCTCGCCAGCGTTGCCGGCCGTGGCTCGATCAGCCGGTCGATGGCCGGCGACGGCGCCGCCGCGTTCGCCGACGGTGGCGGCGAGAAGGACCACGGCACCGCGGCGCACCAGGGTCGGTGGGCGCAGATCGGGTACCAGGAGAACAAGACCGCCGCGTGCAACACGTGGTCGGCGCCGCAGGGGGACGTCAGTTGAATCCGTGGAACTCCGGCAACGTGCCGCAGGGCCCGTTGCCGCCGCCGCTCCCAAGCCCGTACCCGCCGCGAATGCAGCCGCCGCCCCCGCCCAACCCGTACTACGGCCAGCAGCCGCCGCCCAGCTACAACCCCTATCCGATGCCGCCGGCACGGCCCGTCATGCCGCCGCCGGTACACGCCCACGGTCCGCTGGGTCCGCCGCAGCGACTGTCGCCCTACCCGCCGCCTCCGCCACCAAGGCGGCCTTCGCGGCGCCCGTTCGTCACGCTGTTCCTGATCGGACTCGTGGTACTCGGCGTCGCCGTGATCGGCCTGAGCGGGCACGGCCGCAGCCGGCAGCGCACCGCGCCGACACCGACCAACCTGCCGACCTCCGTGCCGACGAACTCGCCCGGCGCCGGCAGCACCGACGGCGGCGTCGACAAGCTCGGCGACAACCCGCTGTTCACCGCCGCCGGGCCCGGACCGGTGACCTGCACGCTGCCACGCTGGCAGTCCGTGCCGGCCGCGTCGAACGCGTACTTCACCGCGGCGCTGCCGTGCCTGGACCGGGCGTGGCAGCCCGTGCTGCAGTCCGTGAACCTGCCGTTCCACGAGCCGAAGCTGGCGTTCCCCAGCGGCAAGACGTGGAGCAGCCCCTGCGGCTCCGTGTCGCAGGAAGAGGCCGCGGCGTTCTACTGCAACGGCGACCAGACGCTGTACATGCCGATGTCTGGGCTGCAGACCGACGAGATCGGCAACCGGCCCGGCGCCTACCTCGCCGTGTTCGCGCACGAGTACGGCCACTTCGTGCAGGACCTCAGCGGCGTGCTGACGGCCGCCCACAAACAGGAATACGACGGCGTCGACCCCGACAGCCCCGCCAGCCTCGAGGTGTCCCGCCGGATCGAGCTGCAGGCGCAGTGCTTCTCCGGGCTGTTCCTCGCCGCCGCTGCCGGCCGCGGCTCCGTCGACAACACCGTCGCGCGCGACGCCCAGAACACGCAGGACCGCGGCGACCAGCCCGGCGAGCGCCGCGACCACGGCACCAGCGAGCACGCGTCGGCGTGGTGGACCCAGGGCTTCGTGAAGAAGACGGTCGCCCAGTGCAACACCTGGGTGGCCAGCAGCGCCGACGTGCAGTGACTCATCCAGGGGGAGAACGTCAGTGACCCAGCCGCCCGGCTGGCAACCCGGCTACGGCGGCGTGCCGCCACAGGTCCCGTCGGCTCGCCCGCTGCCGCCGCCGGTGCCCAGTCCGTATCCGCCCGGCAGTCCGTACGCGCCGGGCTACCCACCGCCTCCGCCGGTCGCACCGCCGCCGGTGAACTGGTCGCGGCCGCCCGTCGTAGCACCAGTGATGCCGCCACCAACGAGCGCTTGGCACGGCCAGCCGCCACCAAGGCGGCCTTCGCGCGGCCCCATCGTGGCGATCGTGCTGGTGGCGGTCGTCCTGGTCGTCATTGCGGCGATCGGCCTGAGCCACTTCGGCGGCTCCCAGCCCGCGGCCAACTCCGGCGCCTCGGCGACCACGACGTGGACGCCCGAACCGACGACAGCCACCACGTCGCCGAAGCGGACCACCACGCACCGGACCACGACCACGCCCTTGCCGACGACCAGCCGGCAGACGTCCCGACCGCCGGCCACCAGCACCCAGCCGGCCGGGCCGCAGCCGGTGGCCAGGCTGGCCGACAATCCGCTGTTCGACGTCGGCGGCCTGCCGGCGACAACCTGCAAGCTCGCGCGGTGGACGACCGATCCGGCTGGTGCCGAGCGGTTCTTCCGCAGCGCGCTGCCCTGCCTGGACGCCGCGTGGGCACCCGTGATGAAGGCCGCCGGCCTGCCGTTCTTCGAGGCGAACCTGGCCTTCCCCGGTGGCGCCACCTGGAACAGCCCCTGCGGCTCCGAGTCCGCCGCCAGCGGCCGGGTCGCCGCGTTCTACTGCCCGACGAACAACACCATCTACATGCCCTTCGCCGCCATCCAGACCGATCTGTACGGTGCCCACCCCGGCGTCTACCTCGCGTTGTTCGCGCACGAGTACGGGCATCACGTGCAGGACATGTCCGGCATCGACACCGCATACGGGCGGGAGGCCAACAACGCGCGCACCGACGACGACCGCCAGGAGATGTCCCGCCGGTTCGAACTCGAGGCGCAGTGCTTCTCCGGCATGTTCCTGGCGTCCACGTCCGGCCGTGGCGACGTGGACGGCAACATCACGCACGAGGCGCAGACCACGCAGGACCGCGGCGACCACAACGGCCCGCCGCGCGACCACGGAACCGACGAGCACGCCAGCGGCTGGTGGAATTCGGGCTTCCAGCGCAACAGCCTCGCCCAGTGCAACACCTGGTTGGCCAGCTCCGCCGACGTCGCCTGAGTGGCAGGCTCGCGGTCATGGACACGCGTGAGTGGATCGCCGCCGTCGGCGGCCAGGGCGAGCGGCTCGCCGCCGCCGCGGAGCGGGCCGGCCTGGCCGCACCCGTGCCGACCTGCCCGGACTGGGTCGTTCGGGACCTGCTGCTGCACCTCGGTGGCGTGCACCGCTGGGCCGCCACGATCGTCGGGCAGGCCCGGACCGAGCCCATCGATCTCGCCGAGCCGCACGACATCGCCGACGAGCTGCCCGACGACGGCGGCCTGATCGCCTGGTTCCGTGACGGCGTGACCGGGTTGGTGGACGTCCTGACCGCGGCGCCCGCCGACCTCGACTGCTGGAAGTTCATGCGGACCGCGCCGTCGGGATCGTCCTTCTGGGCCCGTCGACAGGCGCACGAGACCACCATCCACAGCGTCGACGCCGAGGCCGCCGCTGGGCTGCGCTCGCCGATCCCGTCCCCGCTGGCCGCCGACGGAGTCGACGAGATGCTGTGCGGCTTCCTGCCCCGCAACCGCCGGCTGCACGCCGACGAGGAACGGTCTGTGCTGGTCAGCGCCACCGACACCGGCGACAACTGGCTCGTCCGCTACGGCCCCGAGCGCCCGGTCGCCTCACGTGTTCCGGCACCCGTCGACGCTGATAGCACCGTCGCGGGCACCGCCGAGGAGCTGTACCTGTCGCTCTGGAACCGCCGTCCCTGGCACGGCCTCACCGGGGACGAGGGGCTCGCGTCGCTCTGGTCCGACAAGGTCCAGGTCCGCTGGTCGTGATCAGCTGGCCGGCGTGTTGCTCGGCTCCGCGTTCTCCTCGACCTTGTCGTCCTCGCCGGCCGGCTCCTCGTCGGTCACGGCCGCCGGTTCGGCGGGCGCCTCGGGCAGGACCTCCGGCTCGTCCGCCCCGATCACGGGCGCGGGCGCTGCCGTAGCGGTTTTCGGAACTGGCTGGTACCGGATTAAGTAGGCGTACAGCGCGCCGGCCACGGCGCTCAGGCACAGCAGCACCGCCGTCAACCGGCCGTCGCGGTTGCCGCCGACCTGCGCCGCGTCGGCCGGATGGGCGCTGAGCTGGCCGTTCTCGCCCGTGATGACGACGTCCAGCGATGTGCCCTTGGCCTGCCCGCAGCCGTCCAGCGGCACCTGTTTCTTGCCGCCGTCGACGGTGACCTCGACCGTGTCGTGCGCGTTCGCGCTGCCACACTGCGCCGAGGTCACCACCGTCGCCTTGGTGTGCACGGCCGACGGAGCGTCGGTGTTCGGGAAGCCGAGCGTCGGCCACCACACGAGCACCGCCGCACCGATCCCGACCAGCCCGATGACCAGCAGGATCAGCACCCATCGCACCTGGGTCTGCCGAGCCGCCACGCGACCATCGTCCCAGACACGCGGCCGTGAGGCACCCAGGCCGTCAGGAAGTCGGCGTCGTCGTCGGCGCGGCGCTGGTGCTCCGCGGCTGCGCGACGCGCACGCTCAATGCCTGCGCGCCCTTGACCACGGCGGTCACGCGCTGGCCCTGCTGCAGCGGACCGCCCTGGATCCTCGTCGCCGAGTCAGTGGTCAACGTCTCAGTGCTGCCGTCCTTCTTGGTGACGACGAGCTGCGCGCCGGACACCGTGGCCACCGTGCCGGTCACCCGGCTCTCGCCGGCCGGCAGCTGCTTGGCCTTCTTCGACGGCGCGGTCGCGGAGGTGGACGGCGCGGGGGAGCCGGAGGCGTCCGTCGAGCACGCCGCGAGGGTCAGGCCGGCGGCCGCGGTCAGGACCAGCGCGCCGATGGTTCGCGTCAGGGAGTGCGTCATGACGACCACCGTCCCGGCCCCAGCTGAGCGGAGGCTGAAACGTCGGCCAGCCGCCACCCGTGCGGCGGTCGGGCCGACCAGAATGGGGTCGTGTCGGTCGCCCGGATCTTGATCGTCGAGGACACCGAGGCGATTCGCGCCGCGGTGCGCTCCGCCCTGCGTGACAGCGGCTACGAGGTGCTGGCCCGGCCGGACGGCCGCGAGCTGGAGGCCGACCTCGCCCAGTTCCGGCCGGACCTGGTCGTGCTCGACATCATGCTGCCGGGCCGGGACGGCTTCCAGCTGCTGGAGGTGATCCGGCGGGCCAGCAACGCCGGCGTCGTGATGCTCACCGCTCGCGACGGCGTGCCCGACCGGTTGCGCGGGCTCGAGGGCGGCGCCGACGACTACGTGCTCAAGCCCTTCGTGCTCGCCGAGCTGGTCGCCCGCGTCGGCGCCGTGCTGCGCCGGCTCGGCCGCACGCCGTCCGCCGTGCAGATCGGCGACCTGCTCGTCGACGCCGACTCCGGTGTCGTGCTCTACGCCGGCGCGACCGTCGACGTCACCGCCACCGAGCTGCGGCTGCTCTGCTACCTGGCCGCGCAGCGCGGCCGTGTCGTCAGCAAGACCCAGATCCTGACCAGCGTCTGGGGCTACGAGGACTACGACCCCAACCTGGTCGAGGTGCACGTCAGCGCCCTGCGCCGCAAGCTCGAGGCGCACGGTCCCCGGCTGCTGCACACCGTCCGCGGGCTCGGCTACGTGCTGCGGGTCGGTGCCGCGTGAAGAGCGGCTCGCTCCGCCTTCGGGTCACGTTGTGGGTCACCGTCGCGCTCGCCGTCGTGCTCATCGCGCTGGTGGTCGTCGTCGACGCGCTGTTCAGCCGGCAGACCGTGCAGGACCAGACCAACCTGATCCGGGACCGTGTGCAGCTCGCCAACCAGTTGGAGAAGCAGCGCCTCCAACCGGAGCAGCTGTACGCGCGGCTGTCGCTCGGCGGCTACATCTTCGTGCGGATCACCGAGCCCAGCGGTCTCGTGCTCGGGCCGAAGATGGCGCAGGCCGCCACCACACCCGCCCCTCGGACCGTCACCTATCGCAACGGCACCCGGATCACTTTCTTCGCCGACTCCGAGACGCGGCCGCAGACCAACCTGCGCCGACTGCTGATCATCGTCGGCATCTCCGCGTTGGCCGTCACCGCCGTCGCCCTGATCTTCATCGTGCGGTTCGCGCTGCGGCCCCTGGACCACATGGCCACCCTCGCCCGCTCCATCGCCGCCGGCGACCGGGGCCGTCGGCTCGCACCCGCCCGTACCGACACCGAACTCGGGCGCACCGCCGCCGCCTTCGACAACATGCTCGACGAGCTGGAAGGCGCCGAACAGCAGGCCCGCCGGGCCGAGTCCCGCACCCGGCAGTTCGTCGCCGACGCCGCGCACGAGCTGCGCACCCCCATCGCCGGCTTGCAGGCCGTCGCCGAGTCCGTTCTCCAGCAGAACCCCGAGACCGATCCCGAGGAACGGGACCGGATGCTCCTGCTGCTCGTTCGCGAGTCCCGCCGTGCCGGCCGCCTCGTCGACGACCTGCTCGCCCTCGCCCGTATCGACGCCGGTCTCGACCTCCAGCACGAGCCCGTCGACCTGCGGCACCTCGCCGACGCCGAGGCCGACCGCACCCGGGTGCTCGCCCCCGAGCTCACCATTTCCGTCGACGGCCCCTCCGTCGTCGTCTCCGGCGACCCTCAACGCCTGGCCCAGGTGCTCGCCAACCTCATGAACAACGCCCGCCAGGCCACCGGCGGCTCCGGCTCCGTCTCCCTCACCGTCGGCGCCGCCGCCGGCTACGCCCACCTCGTCGTCGCCGACACCGGCCCCGGCGTCCCCGACGCCGACCGCGAACGGATCTTCGACCGCCTCGTCCGCCTCGACGAGGCCCGCGCCAGCGCCTCCGGTGGCTCCGGTCTCGGCCTCCCCATCGCCCGCGGCATCTGCCGCGCCCACGGCGGCGACCTCCGCTGCGAGCCGCCGCCCCCAGGCATCCCCGGCGCCGTCTTCCGGATCACGCTGCCCCTGCCGACCACCCTCGACGCCCCAACCGTGGCATTCCCGTCTCTAACGCCCTGAGCTGCAGAAACGGCACTTTTCCGACATTCTTTTCCGCTGTAACGGCGGCCGACGCATGGTCGATACCGGTGCAGGAATCGAGTGCCCATTGTGGACACCGCATTAGGGGAGAACAGCACGTGTCAAGACGCCTTGCGCCTTCGGCGCTGGTGCTCACGCTCGTCAGCTCGGCCGCTCTCGCCGTGCCCGCGAACGCCGCCACGGCCACTGACCTCTACGTCGCTCAGCGCAGCATGTCCTGCCTCGACACCGGCCCAGGCACGCAGAACCAGCCGTTCTGCACCGTCCAGGCCGCCGCCGACGTCGCATTACCGGGGCAGACCGTGCACGTCGACGCCGGGGACTACGCTCCGGTGACCATCACGAGGTCGGGCTCGCCCGGCACGCCGATCACCTTCGTCAGCGTGAAGCAGCTCCTCGGCGCTCCGGTCCAGACTGCGGTGGGCTTCACGAGCGACGGCTACCAGGCCCCGCACGCGTTCACCGTGACGGGGTCGCACGACATCGTCATCAGTACCTTTGACACCGTGGGCACGGCCGGCGCCTTCGTGATCGACAACTCGAGCCGGGTGACCGTCGACAGCAACTATGTCAGCGTCGGCCACGGCCTGGAGACCGCGCCGACGGCGGGCGTGAGCCTGACCAACGGCAGCAGCGCGGTCACTATCAGCCGGAACCTGATCACCGGATGGGGCGCCACCGGCGTTTCCGTGGGCCAGGGTGTCACCGACAGCACCGTCACGACGAACCTGATCCGGGGCAACTACGGTCCGGGCGTCGTCGCCACTGACGCTCCGGGCACCGTGGTCTCGAGCAACACCGTGTTCGGCAACTGCGTGGCCGGCATCTCGCTCGGCGGCGCCACCACGGGTGCGACCGTCGAGAACAACATCGTGGGCAGCAACGACGCGACCGTCTCCAACGAGCCGAACTGCAAGGTGCACCGCTCCCCGTCGAGCGCCGAGATCGTGGTGGCCGCCGGCTCGACCGACGGAACCGTCGTCGACTACAACCTGACGCACCCCCTCTCGGGGGGCTCCGCGTACAGCTGGGGCGGAGTCGGGTACAAGACATCGGCGGACTTCCACTCGGCTTCGGGCCAGGGCGTGCACGAGATGACCGCCGACCCGAAGTTCGCGGCCAGCGCCACGCTCGCGCTGGCCGAGGGCTCGCCGGCGATCGACTCCGGCGACCCGACGGCGCCGGGTGAGCTCCCGACCGACCTGAACCACGCCCCTCGCGTGGACGATCCGCTCGCCGCCAACGCGAGCGCGGGGTTCGCCGATCGTGGCGCGTCGGAGCTCCAGGATCCGTTCCAGCTCAAGCAGTTCGATGTCTCCCCGACCCAGGGCCCGTCCCCGCTGCCGGTCACGCTCAAGGCGGAGGTCGACGACCCGTGGTCGACGCAGCCGTCCTACACGTTCGAGTTCGGCGACGGCAGCGCGCCGGTGACCACCGGCTCGCTTGCGGTCCAGCACACCTACGAGCACGCGTCCGATTCCAGCTACGAAACCGAAGTGACGGTCAACCTCCCGGCCGGCGTGACGCGCCACGCCGCGAACCTTGTCAAGGTCACGACGCCGGCCCCGCCGGTCGCCAAGCTGACCGTACGTCAGGTCGGGCCGCTGACGGTGGACGTGGACGCCCGCGACTCGACCGACCCGTGGGCGATCACCGAGTACGACTACGACCACGGCGACGGAAGCCCGGTGATCAAGAGCCCCAACGGCACCGATGACTACACCTACGCCACCCCCGGCACCTACACGATCACGATGACCATGCGGGACGGCGGTGGCAACGCGACCACGACGTCGCGGCAGGTCACCGTGGGTGGTGCCTATGTCCCCGCCGGACCGCAGCGGCTGCTGGACACGCGGGACGGCAGCGGCCCGGTGGGCCCGGGCGGCCAGACGAGTGTGCAGGTGACCGGGACATATGGCGTCCCGACGACCGGCGTCACGGCGGTGGTCCTCAACGTGACGGCGACCGGCCCCACCGCGGACAGCTTCCTGTCCGTGTACCCGAGTGGCGGAGCCAACCCCGGCACGTCCAACGTCAACTTCGGCGCCGGGCAGACCGTGCCCAATCTGGTGACGGTGCCGGTGGGTCCGGACGGAAAGGTTGTGATCGCCAACCACAGCGGCTCGGTGGACGTCGTCGTCGACCTGCAGGGCTACTACCAGGCGTCGCCGGCGGCGCGGACCGGCAACTTCCTCACCACGGTCCAACCCCGTCGGGTCATGGACACCCGTGACGGCACGGGCGGTGTGCCGCAGGCCCCGGTCCACGGGACCCAGGTGCTGAACGTGATGGGCCTCGGCTCGGCGGTCGTGCTGAACGTGACGGTGACCAACGCGAGCACCGACAGTTTCCTCACCGTCTCGCCGGACGGCGTGCCCACGCCGACGGCGTCCAACCTGAACTACCGCGCCGGGCAGACCACCTCGAACCTGGTGATCGTGCCGGTGCCGATGAGCGGCAAAATCGACGTCACCAACCACTTCGGCAGCGCCGACGTGATCGCCGATGTCGAGGGTTCCTTCGACGAGTGGTATGCCACCCAGACCCCGAGCACGGCGTTCATGCCCCTCGCGCCGTCACGGCTGCTGGATACCAGAGACCACGCGACGCCGGTCGGCCCGAACGGCACCCTGGGCCTGAGCGTGGCCGGTGTCGGTTCGGTGCCGGCGTACGCCAAGTCGGTAGTGCTCAACGTGACGGTGGTGAATCCGACCGCCAGCAGCTTTCTGACCGTGTTCCCGAGCGGCGACCGGCCGAGCACGTCGAACCTCAACTTCGGCGCGGGGCAGATCACCCAGGGGCAGGTCATCGTGCCGATCGGACCGGACGGCAAGGTCGACTTCTACAACCTGGCCGGCACGGTCGACGTCGTCGCCGACGTGTTCGGCTACTTCGCCTGACGACCCGATGGGGTGGGGGCCAACGGCCCCCACCCCGCTTACGGGTCTTCGCGGTCCAGGCCGGCGCCGTCCCAGGTGGTGTGCGTGCAGGCGACGCCGCGTCCGTTCTTGGGGCGCAGGACGTCGTAGATGTGCATGCGCGGGATCTTGGACGACACGCCCCAGCCGCTGGGCCAGGTGATCACCCAGTCCATGTCGAGGTCGACGAGCAGCCCGAGCATGCGGGCGATGGTGGGGTCGTCGAGGCGCTCGAAGGCCTCGTCGAGCAGCACCAGCCGCAGGGGAGCCTCCTCGCCGCCGCTGCTGACGGCGTCGTAGAACGACGCGGCGGCGGCGAAGAGGGTCACGTACGACACGAGCCGGGTCTCACCGGAGGACAGCTGCCGGAGCCGCCGGACCCGGGGCTTGCCGTCGGGGCCGGTGTCGCGGACCCGAACGGTGAACGAGTACCAGGTCCGGTAGTCGAGGGCCCGCGCCAGGATCTCGGCGTAGCCGCTGGAATGGGCGTCCCGCTCGGCCTCGATCCGCTCGGTGATGACCTGCCGGAGCAGGTCGTCCTGCTCGGACGTGCGGTCGGCCAGAGGCGTCCGCACGAGCTCGAGGGCCTGCTTGGTCCGGTCGTCGAGGGCCGCCGACGGCCGCCATTCGAGCTGGACGTGCACGCCCTGGCTGGACCGAGCCTGGTCGAGCACGTCGTTCATCCGCCGGCACAGGTCCTCGGCGACCTCGATCTGCCCGCGCAGCCGCTCGGCCAGGTCCCGGATCAGGTAGTCGGCGAAGATCGACTGGTACCGCTCGCCGAGGAAGCCACGCTGCTCGGCCAGCCGCTGCGACACCCGCAGCGCGGCGTCGGCGACGGGGCGCGGCCCGTCCTCCCCGGTGACGGTCACGGTCAACACCCCGCCGGCGGTCTCGGCGCCGATGTCGTGCGTGCCGGCCAGCGAGGTCTGCAGCACCTGGAGCTTGCCGATGACGGTGCCCTCGGTCGAACCCTTGCGATCGCCGGCACCGTCGAGCAGCGCCAATGCGCCGTCGACCTCGGCGGGCAACTCGACCTCGGGGAACGCCGCCGACCACACACCCGGCGCCGCCAGGGCCTGCTCGAACGCGTCCACCGCGGCCGAGGCATCTCCCTCCCGACCGGTCAACTGCGCCCGCTTCGTCTCCAGCAACGTCTCCAGCTTCGTCGCCTGCTCACGCAGCTCGACGACCTTCTCCCGCGACTGCGGCAGCTGCTTGCGCAGGGCCCGCCGCTCCGCGTCCAACGTCGCCAGCTGCCGCGAGACCTCCTCGGCCTCGCCGCCGATGGCCGAACTCAGCTCGGCCAGCCCGTGCGACCGGTCCGCGTACTCGACGCACAGCGCGTCCGCCGCCGACTCCGCCTCGGTCCGGTCGGTCAGCGCCGCGTGGTGGTGCTGCATCGCGTCGATCAGGTCGATGACGGTCCGCGCGCACCGCCCGGCCAACGCCTCGGCCAGCTGCTCGGCGGCTACCCGCGCCTCCGACGCCGCCCGATTCGCCCGATCGAGTGCTTCCGTGTCGACGGTGTCGCCCAGCCCGATGCCGGCCTCGGACGCCGCCTGCACCAGCTCGGCCCGCGCCGCATGCCACCGCTCGTCGCTGGCCTGGTGCTCGGCGCGCAGCGAGTAGGCGCGCTCCTCGGCCTCCTGCGCCGACTCCTTCGCGCTGGTCAGCTTCGCGTGCGCGGAGATCAGTTCGCCGTCGTCCGGGAACGTCTCGACGTGCTGCTCCCACTCGGCCGCGGCCGCACGCGCCTGGTCGCACATGCGCTCCGCGTCGGCCAACTCGACGTGCAGCCGCTCGACCGCCGAGCTCAGCTCGGCCAGCCGACGCTGCCGTGCCGCCTCCCGAGCGCCGGTGCCGACGAACTCCGCGACCGGCTTCGTCTGAGCCCCGCACAGCACGCCGGCCCGCCACGCGCCGCTCGTCGCCAGCACCAGGCCGGGCGTCTCGGTCGACGCCGGCTCGTCGGCGACACCCACCGCCGCCAGCAGCTTCGCCACGACCTCGCTCGGGACCGGGCAGCCCGGCTCGGCCGCCGGGATCAGCACGTCGGCCAGCGTCCGGCCGTCCGCCGCCGGGCCGGCGAGCGCGATCACCTCGGCCAGGTCGGCATCGGAGACACGACCGGTCGCCGAGACCCGAGCCGTCAGCAACCCGCTCGCCTGCAGCGCCGCCTCCAGGCCGGCCTGCTCGGCCTCCGGCAGTGTCGGCACGAAGTCGACGAGCCGGTGGAACGCCGACGGATCGGACTGCTCGTCCGCGCCGCCGGAACGCAGCGCGACGACCTCGGCCTCGTACTGCGTGATCGTCGCCCGCAGGTCGTCCAGCCGCTGCTCGGCGCCCACGACCCGCTGCCGCAGCTCGTGCGACTTCGGCGACGCCCACTGCCGCACGCTGTCCCGAGCCGCCCGCGCCGCGCCGCGATCCTCGATCAACCGCTCCGCGGTCGGCGGCTGCGGCCCGTTCTCCGCGGCCCACCGCCGCGCCTGCTCACGCCACACGTCCACGGCCGTCGCCAACTGCTGGCCAGCCTCGTTGCGACGCCCGGCCGCCTCGGTCGCGGTCAGCTGCGCCTGCCGCGCCGCGCGATGCAGCTCCTCGACGTCACGCAGCTGACGGTCCGACGCCAGCGCCCGCTCGTGCAGCGACAACGTCAGCGCATTGCGGCGACGAGCCTCGGTCGCGACCTGCTCGGCCTGCCGACCGGCGTCGCTGAGCGTGTCGAGGAGCGACTGCGGATCGATCGCCGGCAGCAGCCGCCGGTCGATCGTCAACGCCTCGGCCTCCGGATCCGGCTTCGCCCGCACCCGGTCCTGCGTCACCTGCGCGTCGGTTGGCGGCATCGGCGGCACCTTCGGACACAGATCGCCGTCCAGGCCGGCGATCGCCAGCCGCTCACGCGCGTGCCCCGCCAACTCGTCGGCGCTGTCGATGTCGAGCCCGAGCCGCCGCAGCACCGCCAGCACGGAGTCGACCGCGCGGTCCTCCTGCGCGCGCTGCCGGCTCGCGGTGTCCAGCGCCGCCTCGGCCGCCGACCGCGACCGGGCGACCAGTTGCTCGCGGTCCTGCAGGTCCCGCATCCCGCGATACGCCGGCAGCTCCTTCAACGCCTCGATACGCGCGTCGAGCTGGCTGTCCTGCGCCTCCTGCTCGGCGACCGCCTGCTCTGCGGTCACCCGGCCGTCCCGCGCCGCCGCGAGCTTCCGCTCCAGCGACTCCAGTTCAGAACCAAGCGCCGTTAGGCTCTTACGGCTGCTCACCACCTTGTCGCCGAAGCCGCGCAGGCTCGCCAGCGCGTAGCCGGAGTAGGTGCCGAGGAACGCCGTCAGCGCCGAGTCGGCGGTGGTCAGCCGCGTGATGTTCTCGCGGATCGACTCCAGGTCGTCGAACGACGTCGCCAGCTGCTCGACCAGCGCCACGTCCAGCGGCGGCAGCGCGTCGGACAGGATCTGCTCCAGCTGGCCTTCCAGCACCTTCAGGCCGACGTCCGGATTGCGCAGCGTCCGCTGCAGGTGCAGCAGGTCGGCGTAGCGGGCCGCCGGCACGCCGTAGACGGTCTCGGCGATCTTCGCCCGGAACGCCGCGTCCTCGAACATGCAGTCCGCGCCGACCAGGTCACGCAGCTGCGCCGGCCCGATCGGCACCCGGTCCGGCCCGGCCAGCCGCAGGTCCTTGCCGACGCGGGCCGAGGTGACGAACCGCCACGAGTCGGTGATCTGCTGCGAGGTCTTCGACGCCTTCACGCCGAGACCGCAGGTCAGGTACTCGTCCTCGCCCCGGCGCAACTCGATCCAGGCGTAGCCGATCCGGTTCGGACCGCCGTCGTAGTCGTCCAGCATGAGCCGCCGGATGCTGACCGTGTCGAAGCCCTTCGAGCCCAGCTGCCGCAGGTCGCCGTCCAGACACAGCGGGAGCAGCAGCTCCAGCGTGCGCGACTTGCCGGAGCCGTTGGTGCCCTGGAAGATCGCCCGCCCGCCGGAGAAGTCGAAGACCTGCTCGGCGTACTGCCACACGTTGACGATGCCACCCCGGTGCAGCGTCCAACGCTGATCGCTCACAGTTCACCTTCTCCGTCGAACAGGGACCAGCCGGGCTCTTCGGGTTCCGCCGGCGGTGGTGGCGGGGTGCTGCGCGCCGGCGTGTCGTCCGGCTGCGGCACCCAGCGGTGCGCGGTGGGCGCGATCAGCCAGCCCTCGACCGGGTCGTCGACGGCCAGCCCCATGCGGACCAGCAGGTCCAGCACGTCGTTCGTGAGCCGGTCGAGATCCTCGGTGGCCTGCCGCGACCACGCCGCCGGATAGTCCTCGACGAGCTGCGCGCAGATCAGCCGCACCTGCCCGTACTGCACCGGGTGCCGGCCGTCGGGCCGCGGCTCGGGCGGCTCGACGTCGTCGGCGAACAACTCCGGATCCGGGTCGGCGATCAGCTCCGGCAGCGCCAGCAGCGCGATCCGGGCGACCGTCCCCGACCCCGGGAACAGCACGTCGGTGAGGTAGTCCTCGGGGTCGGTGACCGCGACGCCCTCCAGCCGCGTCTCGGTGACCAGCCCGAAGTTGCGTTCGAGCAGCGCCGACTCCCGACGCTGGTTCCGCCGCAGCCATTCCATCTGGTCGGGCGGCAGGTCGGTCTGGAGCACGACCGGATTCTCGACGAGCTTGCGCCGCACGGCGTGCTCGGCGCCGCGCGGGCCGGGCCGGGCGGCGAGCTCGATCAGGTGATCCGGGCCGGTCGCCTCCAGCAACGGGCCGGACAGCAGCTGCCCGAGCAGATCGGTGTCGATGGTGATCAGTGCCTCGGCCGGCCCCTCGGTGCCCCACGGCGCGACGGTGCCCTCGGTCTCCGTGATCACGCCCAACGCGAGCAGGTGACGCAGCGCCGCCGTCAGCGCGCGGCGGTCCGGCAGGTCATCCGTGACGGCGACGCCGGCCTCGACCGCAGCCGCCCGCACGTCGGTGACCAGGCGCGACAGCAGCACCTGGCGGCCGACGCCGGTCAGCGCGGCGATCGTCAGCGCGAAGTAGGTGTAGCCGCGCGGCGACAGCGTCGGCTCCCCGCGGGTCGGGTCGAAGCCCGGCCCCGGCTTGTAGAGGCGGGCGAAGCGGCGCTCCACCACGAGCCGGTACGCCAGCAGCCCGGCGAACAGGTCCTGGAGCGTGGTGCGGTGCCGGTAGACGAGCGGCAGCAAGTCGCCATCTGGTCCGTCCGCACGCAACAAAGGCCGCCTCAGCAGCACGCGAGCGCAGCGCACCACGTTCGCGGCGTCGATGTCGGAGAGGCCGTCGAGCACGTCCTTCATGCGCCGGCCTCCAGCGCCACGGACGCGTTGTGCAGGGTCAGCGTGCCGCCAGCGGTCTTGATGGTCGTCGTCCGGCCTTCCTCGGGGGTGACGGTGAGCTTCAGCCCGCGCACCGGGTCGGCGGCCGAGCCGACGTCCTCGGCCCGCTCGCGCTGCGCCATCGCCATCGTCAACAGCTCGCAGAACACGTCGAGGGCGCCATGGGAAAGCCGGCTCTCCTCGATCGTCGGCGCCGCCTCCACCAGCTCGGTCACCGCCTCCGAGCGTTTCTTGTCGACATGTCGCGCCTCGGCGAGCAGCGCCTGCTCGGTGATCGGGTCGTCGACGATCCGGGACGTCCGGCCCCGCGCGCCGCGGTCCCCGCGGCTGCGCACACTGACCGTCACGTCGAGCACCGGGCCGTCACGCCATGGGGTGTGTTCGTCGTCACCGTCGTGTTCCGGCGACGGCAGCAGATTGCGTGCCGAGTAAAGCCCGAACGCGGCGGCGTAGAGCGAGTGCGCCTGGTCCGGCGTCGCACTGTCGAACCAGCCGGCGAGCTTCAACAGCTCGGCCCGGCGACCCGGCAGCAGCCCGCCGCCGGAGGTCGCCCGTTTCACGCTCGCGAGCAGTGACCCGATCGCGCGGCCGGTCGCTTCGCGTAGCGCTGTGACCTGACTGGGTCGACCCGGACGGTCGACGAACCAGTCGGTCAGGTCCTGCCAGTCCGCCGCGGTCCGGCCGCGTGACCGTTCGATCGCAGTCCCCGCGAGCAGGTCGTCGGAGCCGAGCGCGTTGGCCGGCCCGAGTAGCCGCAGCAGCTCGCTCCGGCCCCGCGCCAGCTGCCCGAGCGACTCCGCGATCGCCGGCGTGTGCCGCAGCACGTCCTCGACGACCATCTGGATGTACTCGACGAGCAGGTTGCGGAAGCCGGAGATCTCGTCCGGCGCCAGGTGGTGTCGCGTGACGATCTGACCCAGGTAGGCGTAGAAGTCGCGGACCGTCACCGCGAGCTCCGCGTGCTGCAGGAACAACGTCGTGACCTGCTCGGCCAGCGCCTCCCGGGCCCGCTTCGCGCCCGGACCACCCTCGGTGAACACCGCGTCCGACAGCGACCGGCCGAGCTGGCCGAGGCCGCGCTCGATCGCCGGCAGCAGCTCGCGCGACACCTCGCGGGCACCCTCCGGAACCCGCAGCAGCTCGTCGACGTCGCGCTGCACCCGCACCGCGAGCTTGCTCACCTGGTAGCGGACGCTGCCGTGCTGGAACTCCGCGATGCTGGCAGCGATCACCTCGCGCCGGCCCGGCACCAGGTTGCCCCACTCCACCAGCTGCTTGAGCCGGGCGATCACCGTCTCGATCCGGGACTCACCCGGGTCGATCAGCCCCTCCCGCTCCGCCGCCGCCAGCTTCGCCGCCACCTCACCGGCCGACAGGTCGGCCAGCAGCGTCGACGCGAACAGCCGCATCGTCGTCAGATAGGTGCGGTGATGCTCGCGGGGCTGGAGGTACGCGTACAGCAGCAGCCTGCGATCGGTCGACTCCGAGCCCGGGCCGGACGCCGTGAGCGTGTCCTGGGCGTGCTGCTCCTGCTCCACGGTCGGCCACATTAACCGGCCCGCGCCCGGTCGCTGAGCCACCTGTCGCCGAACGGGTGATGAGCGGGCGATAACGTCCTATGACCAAGCGAGGCGGGAAGACGGGGGACTGCGGAGTGAACGCGGCGAGGGCGGTCGGCCTGCTGCTCGGAACGGCTGCCGACGCGGTGTTCGGCGACCCGAAGCGATGGCACCCCGTTGCCGCGTTCGGCTCGACGGCCGCCGCGCTCGAACGAGCCGTCTACCGCGACCACAAGCTGCCCGGCATCGTGCACAGTGCCCTGCTCACCGGCGGTGCCGTCGCTGCCGGCGTCGTCGTCGAACGGCTCGGCCGGCGTCGACCGCTCGTGCAGGTCGCCACCACCGCGCTCGCCACCTGGGCCGTGCTCGGCGGCGCGTCCCTCGCCGCCGAGGGCACCGCCATGGGCCGCTCCCTGGACGCGAGCGACATCGCCGCCGCCCGCGAGCGACTGCCAAACCTTTGCGGACGCGAACCCTCGAGCCTCGACGCCGCCGGTCTGGCCAGAGCCACCGTCGAGTCAGTGGCCGAGAACACCTCTGACGCCGTCGTCGCCCCGCTGTTCTGGGGCGCCGTCGCCGGCGTGCCCGGTCTGCTCGGTTACCGCGCCGCCAACACCCTCGATGCCATGGTCGGCCACCGGTCGCCCCGCTACGCCAAGTTCGGCTGGGCCGCCGCTCGGCTCGACGACCTGGCCAACCTCGTCCCGTCCCGGCTCGCCGCCGTGCTCACCTCGGTCAGCGCCCCCGTCGTCGGCGGCTCCTCGCGTAGCGCCTGGCAGACCTGGCGGCGGGACGCCTCCGCCCACCCGAGCCCCAACGCCGGCCAGGTGGAGGCCGCCTTCGCCGGCGCGCTGGAGATCCGCCTCGGCGGCCGGACCGTGTACTCCCACGGCACCGAGGAACGCCCCGTCCTCGGTCACGGCCGGAGCCCGGACGCCGGCCACGTCACCCGAGCGGTTGAACTTTCGAGGGTGGTCGGTGCCGCCTCCGCAGCCGTCTCCGCCGTGCTCGCATTCGCCATCGGCATCCGCCGCCGACGCAACTGACCCGTTCGCACCTGAGTGGCTCGCTTTCCTTTGGAGGCCAAGTGAGCCACTCACGTACAAAAGCTTGAGGGTGAGCCGCTAGCCCTTCGCGGCGGCGGCCTCTTCGCGCTCGCGGGCCTCGTCCTCGGCCAGGATCTCGGCGACCGACTTCCGTTTCGGCTTGTCGGAGTTGTCCAGGGCGCCGCCGGGACGCGCCTCCCGCCAGGTGAAGTAACCCCAGCCGAACAGCGCCATCGAGCCGAAGATCAGCCACTGGATCGCGTACGAGAAGTACGGGCCGTCGTCGAGCTGTGGCAGGGGCAGCGCGCCCTTGACCACGCCGGGCTGGTTGGCGTCGAGCTGGAAGTAGCCGGGGTCGATCTTCATGTTCGCGGCCTGGGCCACGGTGCCGGAGTTGATCGAGTAGATCTGCCGCCGGCCGCTGTCCAGGAAGGTCGGGCGCTTGTCGGCGGGCTCGTCGGCCTGCGCCCGAGCGGTGATGGTGACCTGGCCCTTGGGCGCGGCCGCGTAGTCGGGCACCGACTTGCCGGCCTCGGGCGGCTGGTAGCCGCGGTCGACCAGCACGGTCCGGCCGTCGGTGAGCCTGAACGGGGTGACGATCTCGAACGCCGGCTCACCCTGCACGGTGCGAAGGCGAGCCATCGCTTCGCCGGCCGGCTCGTAGGTGCCGGTCATGGTGACCAGCCGCCACACGGCCTTGCTCGACGGCTCGGTGCCGGCCGGAACCAGCTGGTCGAGCGGCACCGGCTTGCTGGTGAAGGACGAGGTCAGCGCGGTGTTCTGGGCCTGCTGGTCGGCGTTCCGGCTGAACTGCCACGGGGCCAGGATCGCGTAGCACGCGGCGGCGAACACGAACACCACCGCCGTGAGCAGCAGCCAGTTGGGCTGTAGCAGGAACCGGAACCGCACCACCCCACGGTATGCCTCACCCGGTGGTGAGCTCCAACCGGTCGAACGTGACGGAGTAGCCGGGACCGTCCGGCGAGGCGCACATCACCCCGGCCAGGGTCGGCACCGCCGGCGGGTAATAGGCCAGCCGCAGCATGGTGGTCGGCTCGGCCTCGTCCAAGCCGTAGCGCACGGTCACCGCGTCACCCGATCGCTCAATCTCGATCGAGATCCGCTCGGCGTCGGGGATCGGCGTCACCGACCAGTCCGACAGCCCGCGGGTGACCACCACGCTGGCCTGCTGGTGGCCGTCGACGAGCTCGATCCCGGTCTTGATCCAGTTCTCCGCGTCGATCCGCAGCATCGCGCCGGCCTGGTCGTACTGGTGCGTGTACGCCCCGGCGAACGAGGTCCGCAGCCGGAAGTCGCCGCTCACCTCGCGGGCGAACACGTGCCCGGTGTCGCGGATGAATCCGTAGTGCGTGGTGCGCCAGAAGTCGGTGTCCGGGTCCGTCTGCACGGTCAGCGTCTCCGCCGCCGACCACGACTTCGGTTCGTTCAGCCACTGAAAGCCGGTCACGTCGATCATGCCTAGATCCTCACAGTTCGAGCGCCTGCCGCGCAGCCGTCACGGCCTGATGTGCGTACGAACGGCCGAACAGTTCGACGTGGACCAGCAGCGGAAAGAGCTGGTGCAGCGGAATCCGGCGCTGCCAGCCGTCGGCGAGCGGCGACTCCGCACGGTAGCCAAGGAGTACCTGATCGAGGTGCGAACACCCGAACAGGTGGAGCATGGCGAGGTCGGTCTCGCGGTGCCCGCCGTGCGCCGCCGGGTCGATCAGCCACACCCGACCGTCGGCCGCCCAGTGCACGTTGCCGCTCCACAGGTCGCCGTGCAGCCGCGCTGGCGGCTCCTCGGGTCCGCTCAACTCCTCGATGCGCTCGCAGACCTGCTCGATAACGGCCTTCTCGGCGCCGGTCAGAGCGGTTGCGCGTGAGAGATACGGGGCGATCCGGTGCTCCGCGTACCAGCGAGGCCAGCTCGGCTCCGACGCGTAGTCCATCGCCGCCAGCCCGATCCAGCCCGACGGCGGCGCCCCGGGCGGGGCCTCCCCGAACGCGTCCGCGCCGGAGGCGTGCAGCGCGGCCAGCTGACGACCGAATCGCTCGGCGGCGGCCGGTGAGGCGTTGCCGGGTTCGATCTGCTCGATCACGAGCCAGCGGTCGTCGTGCCCGCGCACGCCCGGCACCGGCACCGTGCCGGACTCCGCCAGCCACGCCAGGCCGGCGGCCTCGGCCGCGGCCCCGTCGGTGAGCTTCGCGACGACAAGATCGCCGTCGGCCAGCTCGACCTCCCACACCGAAGTCGACAGCCCGTGCACGGAGACCGGCTCGAGGCCGGTGATCTCCGCCACGGCGCCGGTCACAGATTGTCGCGAACCCATGTCATCAATCCGGGTGACGCGGCCTCGATCATGGCCAGCACCTCCTCGAAGCCGGCCGGCTCGCCGTAGTACGGATCGGGCACGTCGACGTCCTCGCCGGCGTCCGGGTCGAACGAGCGCAGCAGCCGCACGCGCGTCGGGTCGTCGGCGATCCGCCGCAGCGTCCGCGCGTGCCCGCTGTCCATCGCGACCAGCAGATCCGCGCCGAGGTGCCGGTTGTCGACCTGGGCGGCGACGTGGTCGGTCGGGTAGCCGTGCCGCGCCAGCGTCCGCCGGGCGCGCTCGTCGGCCGGCTCGCCGACGTGCCACGGGCCGGTCCCCGCGCTGTTCACCTCGACGATGTCGGCCAGCCCGGCCTCGCGCAGGTGCTCGCGGAAGACCAGCTCGGCCATGGGCGACCGGCAGATGTTGCCTGAGCAGATGAAGCTGACCATCACCCCCTTAGACTTCCACGCGATGACCAGCCAATCGATCTCGCGTGCGCTCCTGCGCCACCACGGGGACGTCGACGCCGAGCCTGGTCTGGTCGACTACGCCGTCAACGTGCGGCTGGCCCGCCCGCCGGGCTGGCTGCGCGATCGGCTCGCCGCCGCGCTCGACCGTCTCGGCAGCTACCCGTCCGCGGCCGACCACGCCGCCGCGGCGCAAGCGGTCGCGGACCGTCACGGCCAACCACACGATCGGGTGCTTTTGCTGAACGGCTCCGCCGAGGGCTTCGCGCTGCTGCCGCAGCTGCGGCCACGGCTCGCCGCGCTCGTGCACCCCTCGTTCACGGAGCCCGAGGTGGCGCTGACGGACGCCGGCGTCCCCGTGCACCGCGTCCAACTGTCCGCGGACGACGGCTATCGGCTGCACGCCGACCTCGTGCCGGAGAACGCGGACCTGGTCGTCGTCGGCAACCCGACCAACCCGACCTCAGTGCTGCATCCCGCCGCCGACCTACTGGCGCTGACCAGGCCCGGCCGCACCGTCGTCGTCGACGAGGCGTTCATCGACGCTGTGCCGGGCGAGCGCGAATCGCTCGCCGGCAGCGACGTGGACGGGCTGCTCGTGTTCCGGAGCCTGACCAAGATGTGGGCCCTGCCCGGCCTGCGCGCCGGCTACGTGCTCGGGGCGCCGGACCTGCTCGCGCGGCTCGCGGCGCATCGCCCGCAGTGGCCGGTCGGCACGCTCGCGCTGGAGGCGTTCCGCGCGTGCAGCGAGCCGGCCGCCCTCGCCGAGTCCGAGCGCGCGGCCGTCCAGTTCGAGACGAATCGAGTCGAGCTGATCGGCGCCCTCAACGAGCTGCCGGGCGTGCGCGTCAACGAACCCGCATCCGCGCCGTTTCTCCTGCTGACCGTCAAGGACGGGCTGCATGTGCGGACCGCACTCCGCGAACGCGGCGTCGCCGTCCGGCGCTGCGACACCTTCCCCGGGCTCGGCGTCGACCACATCCGGGTCGCCGTCCGCACGCCCGAACAGTCCGAGCCCCTGCTGACCGCCTTGCGTGAGGTGCTGGCATGACCTCGACCGTCCGCCCAAACACCGTCGGTGCGGTGGTCGCCGCGCTGGAACGCGCCTACCCGCCGGAGTTCGCCGAATCGTGGGACGCCGTCGGCCTCGTCTGCGGCGACCCCGCCGAGCCGGTGCGGCGCGTGCTGTTCTGCGTCGACGTCGTGGAAGCGACCGTGGAGCAGGCCCTCGACGAGGGCGCGCAGATGATCGTCGCCCACCACCCGCTGCTGCTACGCGGCGTGCACGGCGTCCCGGCGAATGACACGAAGGGGCGAATTGTGCACCGGCTCATCCGAGCAGGCATCGCCCTGTTCTGCGCCCACACCAACGCCGACTCGGCCGACCCCGGCGTCTCCGACGCGCTCGCCACGGCGCTCGGGCTGACCGTCGACCGGCCCCTCGACCCGCACGAGCCGGGCGGCCGCACCGGCATCGGCCGGATCGGCACCCTGCCCGCCGCCGAACCCTTCTCGACGTTCGTGCAACGCGTCGCCGACGCACTCCCGGCGACCGAGTGGGGCGTGCGAGCGGCCGGCGACCCGGACCGGATGATCCGCACGGTCGCGGTCTCCGGCGGCGCCGGCGACTCCTACCTCGGTCACGCCACCCGAGCTGGCGTCGACGCCTACGTCACCGCCGACCTGCGCCACCACCCGGCCGGTGAGCACCTCGAGCACGGTGCCGACCAGCCCGCGCTGGTCGACGTCGCCCACTGGGCCAGCGAATGGCCCTGGTGCCAGCAGGCGGCGGACGTCGTGTCCGCCGCGCTGCCGGGTACCGTCGACACCTTCGTCTCCACCCGCCGGACGGACCCGTGGACTCTGCACGCGCGGAGCAGCGACCGGCACGATCCTCAAGGGGGCACCCAGTGAAAGCTGACGCCGCTGTCCAGCGCAGGCTGCTCGACCTCGCCGAGGTCGACGCCGAGCTGAGCCGGGTGAACCACCGCAGGCGCACGCTGCCGGAGCTGGCCGAGATCACCGGCGCCGAGCAGACCGTGCAGGCCAAGCGGGACGCGCTGGTCGCCGTCGAGACCTCGCTCGGCGACCTCGACCGCGAGGTGCGCCGCCAGGAGACCGAGATCGACCAGGTCCGGGCCCGCGAGGACCGGGACCGCAAGCTGCTCGCGGACGGCAACGTCGGCGCCAAGCAGCTCGCCGACCTGGAGCACGAACTCGCCACGCTGCAGCGCCGGCAGAGCGTGCTCGAGGACGACCTGCTCGAGCTGATGGAACGCCGCGAGGCCGTCGACGCCGACACCAACCACGCCCGCGTCGAGCTGGACAAGGCGCAGTCCGCGCTGACCGACGCCCAGGGCCGCCGCGACAGCGCCCTCGCCGACCTCGACAGCACCGAGGCCAAGCGGGTCGGCGAGCGGGAGCTCATGGTCAAACAGTTCCCGGCCGACCTGCTCGCCCTGTACGAGCGGGTGCGCGGGCAGCGCGGCATCGGCGCCGGCCTGCTGCGCGGCCGTCGCTGCGGCGCGTGCCGGATCGAGATCGACCGCACCACCATGTCGAAGATCCAGTCCGCCGCCGCGGACGACGTCGTCACCTGCGACGAGTGCGGCGCGATCCTCGTCCGCACCTCGGAGTCCGGCCTGTGAAGGTCATCGTCGAGGCCGACGGCGGGTCCAGGGGCAACCCAGGCCCCGCCGGCTACGGCTCCGTCGTGTTCGACGCCGACACCGGCGCCGTGCTCGCCGAGCGCAAGGAAGGCGTTGGCACCACCACCAACAACGTCGCCGAGTACCGCGGCCTGATCGCCGGCCTCACCGCGGCGCGCGACCTCGGCGCCGACACGGTCGCCGTCCGGATGGACTCCAAGCTGGTCATCGAGCAGATGTCCGGCCGCTGGCAGGTCAAGCACCCCTCGATGCAGCCGCTCAACGCCGAGGCCAAGGCGCTGGTCGCCGGCTTCGCACAGGTGACGTTCGAGTGGATCCCGCGTGAGCGGAACAAACATGCCGACCGGCTCGCCAACGAGGCGATGGACGCCCAGGCCGGCGTCGAGAAGCCGGCCGCAGCCGAGCGGGCGGGTGCCGAGCGGACCGGTGCCGAGCAGGCGGGGAAGCCGGCCGCACCCGGTTGGACCGGCGCGCAAGGCGTGCCGACCAAGCTCCTGCTGCTCCGGCACGGCCAGACGCCGCTGACCGTCGAACGTCGCTACTCCGGACGCGGCGAGATCGCCCTCAGCGAGCTCGGCGAGCAGCAGGCCGCCGCCGCGGCCGCGCGGCTGGCCAAGGTGCCGGACATCGCAGCCGTCGTCGCGTCGCCGCTGACCAGGACCGTGCAGACCGCCCGGGCCGTCGCCGACGCGATCGGCGTCGAGCTGACCACCCACGACGGCCTGATCGAGACCGACTTCGGCGACTGGGAGGGCCTGACGTTCCGCGAGGCCGCCGAGCGCGACCCGGAGCTGCACCGCCGGTGGCTGTCCGACACCTCGGTCGCGCCGCCCAACGGCGAGAGCTTCGACGCCGTGCACCGTCGGGTGCGCCGCGGCCGTGACGACCTGATCGCCCGCTACGGCGGCAGCACGATCGTCGTCGTCAGTCACGTGACGCCGATCAAGAGCCTGCTGCGGATGGCGCTCGACGCCGGCCCGTCACTGCTCTACCGGCTGCACCTGGACACGGCCTCGCTGTCGATCGCCGAGTTCTACCCCGACGGCAACGCCTCGGTCCGGCTCTTCAACGACACCTCGCATCTCGGCTAGCGGCGCAGCCGCGCGGGGCAGGCGGGCCGACGTCCGGCTCCCTCGACTACGACGCGGCGGCCAGCCGGGCGCGTACCGCACCCAGCGCCTCGTCGAAGCCTTCGAGCGCGCTGTCCACAGCCGCACGCGCGTCCGGTGCGATCGCGCCACCGTCGTCGCCGTGCTGGATCAGCCGATCCAGCACGAAGCAGCCGGGCACGAGCTGGTCCGCACCCATCGCCGTCAGCATCGGCCGCAACGCGTAGTCGATCGCGACCAGGTGGCCCTGGGAGCCCCCGGTGGCCAGCGGCAGCACGACCTTCCTGGCCAGCGCGTTGTCCGCGAGCAGGTCCAGGAACGCCTTGACCAGGCCGCTGTAGGCAGCGCGGTAGACCGGGCTCGCCACGATGACGCCGTCCGCCCGGTGCACCAGGCTGACCGCCGCCCGGATCGCCGGGTGCTCGGTGTTGGACACCAGCAACGCCGAGGTCGGCAGCTCGCGCACGTGCAGCGTCTGCACCTCGTGCCCGCGCGATGCCAGCCAGTCGCCGGTGTGCGCGAGCAGCACGCCGGTTCGGGAGTCCGGCGACGGGCTGCCGGAGAGCATGAGCACTGTCGACATGGCGACCTCCAGGGTCGCCTCGGTGCAGCGACCGCCGCCGCTGCACCGAGGCAGGGGAGTGGATCGGGGGACGGCGGTCAGCCCACGGGTACCGGCTGGGGCGTCGCCGCCGAGGAATCCAGGTCCGCCTCCAGCTCGCGGACGATCGGCAGCACCTTGCGGCCGAAGTACTCGACCTCCTCCAGGTAGTGCAGGAAGCCGAGCAGCAGCAGGTCCACACCACGGCGCCGGTACTCCACGATCCGCGTCGCCACCTGCTCGGGCGTGCCGATCAGCCGGGTCCGGAAGCCGTCGTTGTACTGGACCAGGTCCTCGAACGAGGAGTCCTGCCACATGCCGGTCCTGTTCCCGGTCGACTGGCCGGCCTGCTTCACCGCGGAACCGAATCCCTCGACCGCTTCGACATCGGCCTTGGCCACGATTTCCCGCAGCACTTCCTTCGCCTCGGCCTCGGTGTCCCGCGCGATGAGGAAGCCGTTCAGGCCGAATCGCACCCGTCGGCCGTGCTGCTTCGCGGTCGCGTTCACCTCGCCGATCTGCTCGGTGATCCCGTCGAAGTCCTTGCCGTTGCTGAAATACCAGTCGGACACCCGGCCGGCCATCGCTCGGGCCGCCGTCGAGTTGCCGCCCTGGAAGATCTCCGGATGCGGCCGGCCCTCGGCGGCGAGAGGTTTCGGCTTCAGGTCGAAGTCGTGGAGCCGATAGAAGTCGCCGCTGAACTCGGCGTGATCGGACGTCCAGATCTCCCGCAGCACCCTGATGAACTCCTCCGACCGCCGATAACGCTCGTCGTGTTCCAGCCACGGCTCGCCCAGCTTGGTGAACTCGTCCTTGAACCACCCGCTGACGACGTTCACCGCCGCCCGGCCGCCGGACAGGTGATCGGCCGTGGCCAGCAGTTTCGCCAGCACACCCGGCTGCCACAGGCCCGGGTGCACCGCCGCGATCACCTTCAGCCGCTCGGTCGCCAGCAGCAGCGCCAGGCTGAAGCTCGTCGACTCGTGCTGATAGGCCGCGCCGTAGCTGGCGATGTAGCGGACCTGGCTCAACGCGTACTCGAAACCGTTGTTCTCGGCCAACACGGCCAGTTCGCGGTTGTAGTCGTACCCCCAGTCGGTGCGCTGCTCGATCTTGCTGACGACCAGGCCGCCGCTGACGTTCGGCACCCAGTAGGCGAATTTGACGGGCTCGTATCCGACGTGTTCGGACAAGGCTTCTCCAGAAATTTGTGTCGTACACAGAAGAAACCCGCTCGGGGTCACGGGGAAATGAGGACGATCTACCAGGAACGACAGCCGCTCGCCGCGACGCGGACGAAATCCACGTGACGACGGCGAGTGAGTCGGCAAACCGCGACCATGCAGCGAGTAGAGCACGACGCCCAAAGGGGGTCAACGCGTGCCCGAACCCATTCCAGACACTGGGACACGCCGTACTAGGCTTGTCGACGCGGACGAGTCGGCGGGGCGGCCGCGTCGGCGGACCACGGTCCGCCGCCGAGGAAAGTCCGGACTCCACAGGGCAGGGTGGTTGCTAACGGCAACCCGGGGCGACCCGCGGGACAGTGCCACAGAAAACAGACCGCCCGGCCGCTCTCGAGCGGCCGGGTAAGGGTGAAACGGTGGTGTAAGAGACCACCAGCACCCCGGGTGACCGGGGTGGCTCGGTAAACCCCACCCGGAGCAAGGCCAAGAGGGCGCCGCGTGCGGCGCCTGCGCAGGCGATCGAGGGCTGCCCGCCCGATGCCTGCGGGTAGGCCGCTGGAGCCTGCCGGCAACGGCAGGTCGAGATGGATGGCCGCTGCCCGGCGCGAGCCGGGTACAGGATCCGGCTTACAAGCCGACTCGTTCGCGCCCACGGCCCCGCCTCCGGCGGGGCCGTTCGGGCTACCTCGTGGTCGCCCGAAGAGTGCGGACCGCGCCGCGGCCAGGGGAGGCACCGGTCACGAGCGCTCTCGCCCGCGCGGTACGCGCGGCAAGGGCACAGTGTCAGGTGCCCGGCCACTCGCGCGGGCGGCCGACCGGTAGCCGGAAGACCGGTTCGAACGGTTGGCCCGAATTGAACCGCTCCTCCAACTCGGCGACCCGCTCCGCGACGGCCGGGTTGACGATGTCGGCGAGGCTGCGCACGCCGGCCTCCGGGGCGTGCGTGGCCAGGTGCGCGGCGGCGGCCCGGGCGCGGTCGAGGACTTCCTGGTCGAAGTTCACGGTGCGCTGGACCCGGCGGCCGGTCACGCGCCCCCGGCCGGTAGCCTGTTCGGCGTGCAGCGGGGCGTCCTCGCCATGGTCTAGCTCGGGTTGCGGGGCCATGCGAACATCCCTGCTTGAGGAGGGGTGAGCCGTCCGTCACGGAAGTCCAGCAGCACGCGGGCCGCGTCGCCAGGTCCGTCAGCCGAACAGGTCAGGTCTGTCACGGTGTTACCGTTGTCGACGCACACTGTGTGATGAGCTTTGTCGCAAGCGGGTGAACTGTTCCGGCAAGCGGGAGAATTCCGTGTCACGTGTTCTCCATCCGGCCCTCGCCACCGATGATGGGTGGAGCCAGATTAGACGTAATACGCGGTCGAGGGGAACGTTTTGGATCAACCCAGGGCGCTGACGACCCCTACACCGGGCGACGCCACTCGTGCTGTACTCGCCAGCGCCGACCGGGGGCGCCCCCCGGCAAGTAACGCTCCACGCACTCCGGAGTAGGACATGACCGCCACCAGCAGCCTCATCACCCTTGTGGCCGACACGCCCCTCAAGACCAACAACGTCCAATCCTGGATCACCGGCAACCTCGTGCCGCTGCTGTTGCTCGCGGTCGCGCTGCTGCTGCTGTGGCTCGGCGGCGGCAAGGGCGACAACGCGGGTGTCATGCGCCGCATCGGCGGTGTCATCGTGGCGCTGGCCATCATCGGTATCGCGATCACGGGAGCGGGCGTCGACATCGGCAAGTGGCTCGCCGGCCTGTTCACCGGGTGAGCGGGCGTGCGGATCCGCACTGACGACGAGGTCTACCGGGTCGACGCCGTCTGGCTCGGCCCGCCCAAGGCGACGTTCCCGTGGCGTGCCCGATACGTGTCCTGGGGCATCGGCCTCGCCGTGTTCTTCCTCACCCTCACCGTCGAGCGACGGATCGGGATCGGCTTCGGCTTCTTCAGCGTCGCGTGGGCGTTGGTGATCACGATCGTCATCACCCGCCTGGTCGGCTCGCGGATCAGCCACGAGCGCCCGCTCGGCGCCGTGGTGACGATGTGGGTGCGGGAGCTGACCGCCCCGAGACAGGTCACCACCGGCAAGGGCGGCGCGGTCACCGCCACCCGGATCAAGGTCAGCGGCCGGCGGCCGGCCGCCAAGCAGGGCCGGCGGCAACTGCCGCCGGCGGAGAACTCACCCAGCCGGCACACCCAGCAACCACGTCGGCAGGCAGCAAGTCGTACCAGGGAGGTTCGCGGTGTTCGGACGCCGGCGAGACCGTGACAGCCGCTCGGTGCGGCACGTGGCGCAGCATGCTGCCGCCGAGCTACCGGTCGACAGGCGGGCGTACAGCACACGAGGGCGACGGCTCCCCGGTGAGCAGGCGATCCCGAGCTACACCCCGAGCATCGCCGTCCGCAGCATCGACGGCCACCTCGTGCGCACCGGCCAGGACGTCTACGCCTGGTACCGGCTCGCGCCGCAGCGCTGGTCGTTCCGGTCCGACTCGCAACGCCAGGACCTGATCGCGGCCATCGCCGGTCAGTACGCCGAGCTGCAGGGGCGCTGGATGCACCTGCGTGTCACCACCCGGCCGTACCCGATCCGGATGTGGGCCGAGGCGCACGTGCACAACGCGCTGAACCGGCTGCCCGACGCGCCCGGCGGGCTGTCCTTCGACGACTACATGATCGGCGAGCAGCAGCAGCTGATGGGCCGGTCCATGGCGGAGAAGGAGGTCTACCTGGGCGTCCAGGTGCAGACCCGCAACGTCGTCGACCGGGCGGTCGAGCGCGCCGCGCCCGTGCTTCGCCGCGTCTTCCCCGCGGCCGTCGACGCCGAGCTGGTCGCCCTGGACAGCGAGGTCGAGTACCTCGACCAGGTGATCGGCTCCGCCGGCCTGGAGGGCCGACCGGTCACCGCGAACGAGATGTCCTGGCTGATGCACCGGTCGTGCTCGCTGGGGCTGCCCGCGCCGCGCAACATGCCGGCGGTGCCCACCGACACGTGGGAACCGGAGGACCTGGCCAGCTTCACCGACGCTGCCGACTTCTACCAGGAGCCGTACTCGCCGACCGTCACCGTGCGCGGCCGCACCGGGTCGAACGCCGGCGTCGGGCGGCACGTCTGCGTGCTCACCGTCGGCCCCATGCACGGCCTGCAGATCCCCGAGATCGACGACCCGTGGGTGCAACGCTCCGACCGCCTGCCGGCGTCCGTGGAGTGGTCGGCCCGCATCTACGTCCGCCGGCCCGAGGAGGTCGGCGGCGAGTTGCAGCGTCAGATGAACAAGGTCCGCTCCCAGGTCCGGCACTACACCGACGAGCACGACCTCGAGCCGCCGCAGTCCCTGGTCCGGCAGGCCGGCCGGGTGCTCGAGATCGACGACGAGATGACATCCGGCTTCACCGCGCTGGGCACCCGCGTGCGCTCCTGGTGGCGGCTGGCCGTGTCCGGCTCCAGCCAGCGCGAGGCGCTGCGGCTCGCGCAGAGCCTGCTCGAGCTGTACAAGCCGAAGGTCGCCATCGAGCACCCCGAGGCCCAATACGCGATGGCCCGGGAGTTCATCCCCGGCGAGCCGCTCGCCTCCGCCGCCTACCTGCGGCGCGGCTCCGTGGTGTGGGCGGCGTCCGCCGTGCCGACCGCGACCGCCGAGGTCGGCGACCGGCGCGGCATCCTGCTCGGCGAGACCTGCACCGCGACCCGGCGCCCGGTGGCGTGGGACCCGTGGATGGCGCAAGAGGTCCGCGACGGGTCCGGCTTGACCGCGATGGTCGCCGGCCTCGGTGGCGGTAAGTCGTTCCTCGGCGGCGGCATCGTCTACAAGACGCTGCGTTCCGGCGCGTACTGGACGCTGCTCGACCCGTCCGGGCCGCTGGCGGCGCTGTGCGAGCTTCCGGAGTTGAAGCCGTACGCGCGTCCGATCAACCTGCTCAACGCGCAGCCCGGCATCCTCAACCCGTACCGGGTCGTCGCCGAGCCGCTGCTCGAGCACTTCCTGGACGAGGAGGACCCCGAGCGCGCCTGGCGTCGGGAGAAGGCGCTCGCCGCGGCCACCCGGCGGCGGCTCGTGCTGGACGTGCTGTCCGGTCTGCTGCCGTACGAGGTCGCTCGGCTGCCACAGACCCGGATCGTGCTGCTGCGTGCCGTCCGCATGGTCGGCGGCCGTCCCGACGCGCACCCCGGGCTGGTGTTCGACGCGCTGCGGCGGGACGCCAGCGAGCACCATGAGCACGCCGTCGTCGTCGCCGACTTCCTCGACGAGATGCGCGAGCGCATGTCGCTGCTGATCCCCGAATTCGGCGCCGACCCGTACTCGGAGGTCCGCGACGACCGGCTCACCGTGCTCACCATGGCCGGGCTGACCCTGCCCAAGGACGGTGTCGGCCGCGAGCACTGGACCGACGCCGAGGCGCTGGGCGTCGAGATGCTCAACCTGGCGGCGTGGCTCACCCAGCGGTCCGTCTACGAGCGGCCCAAGGACATGCGCAAGGGCGTCTGGATCGACGAGGCGTTCTTCCTGTCCGAGGTGCCGACCGGCCGGGTGCTGATGAACCGGTTCGCCCGTGACTCCCGGAAGTGGAACGTCCGGGTCATGTTGTCCAGCCAGATCCCGGCCGACTTCCTCAAGATCCAGGGCTTCGTGGCGCTGCTCGACTCGGTCTTCGTCGGCCGGCTCGACGACGACGAGGCCCAGGCCGACGCGCTACGCCTGCTCAAGGTGCCCGTCGGCGCCGGGTACGAGCAGGTCATCGCCAGCCTCGGCCGCCGGCCCGGCGCGCACCGCACCGGCACCGAGCGCGACACCGCCCCGCGGCAGTTCGTCTTCGGTGACGGCGCCGGCGGTGTCGAGCGGATCCGGATCGACTTCTCCGGGCCGCACCTCGACCAGCTGCGCAAGGCCATGGACACCACGCCGGACGCCCAGCGCGACTCCGTCCGTGCCCCCGCCGAGCTGCCCGCCGTGCCATCGCCCGAGGGGCTGGACAGCGGTCTGCCCGCCGAGGGCGTCGCCGCGATCGACTACGACTCCTACGACGACGACCTTGCCGCCGAGTTGGAGGTCGGCCTCATCGACGACGCCGCCGAGCTGCCGCCGGCCCCGTCCGACCTGCCCCGCGAGGCCCTGGTCAAGGTGCCGCCGCACCAGAGGAGCCAGGAGGAATGACCGCCCTGCTGGTCGTCCTCTCACTCGCCACGGTCTCCGTGCTGACGTGGCGTCTGCTCGGTCGTGCCAGACGCGGTCGCGCCGTGTTCGTGGTCGGCGCGCTGCTGGCGATGCAGGCCCTCATCGGCTCGCCCGCCATGGCCGCACCGACCGACTGCGCCCCCAACCCGGAGCGCCCCGACCTGGGACTGGTTGGCGCATTGGATCCGTCCAATGAGCTTGGTGTGCACGGCGAGAACGGCTCGATCTACTACGATTATCGGTATGCGGGGCTCACCTGGCATACTTATGATCCGAACTGTGGCTCGATCAGCTCGATCACGAGCTCGAACACGCAGATCGACACATGGTTCGGGAACCAGCTCTTCAATGTTTCCAAGGTCATAGTCGCCGCGACCAACGGGCTGCACTACGTCATTACCGGCAATCTGTTGGTCGGTCCGCTCGACAATCTGGTGGCCAGTGGAACCAAGGCACTGTATAATGGCGTTTTCGCACCACTACTCGCGCTGGCGGCACTGGCTCTCGGTATCTTGCTTTTCAGACAGGTCTGGCGCGGAGACCTTGCTGCGATCAGTAGACGCACGCTCTGGGCGCTTGCCGGTCTCTGGCTGGCGTCTGCCGCATACCTGACGCCATTGGTATATACCGAGGTGCTGGACAAGGTCCTCATCTTCGGCACGTCCGAGATCCAGGCGGGCTTCCTAAGTGAGGTTGGCCTTGGTAACAGCACGAACGCGTTGCCGACCATGCTCCATACGAATGTTGTCTACCGCAACTGGCTGCGTGGAGAGTTTGGCTCTCCGGATGCGCCGCAGGCGAGTCAGTTCGGCAAGGACCTGGTCGCGGCTCAGGCGTTCAGCATCAACGAGAAGAACCAGGGCAAGGATGCCGATCCTAACAACAGCAACGCCAAGAAACAGCAGTACGTTGATATTCGCGGCAAGCTAGGAAATGCCACCGGATACTTCGACGGTAGTGACGGGAGTCGTATTGGCGACGGCTTCCTTGCGCTCTTTCAGGCGCTGAGCTTCTCGCTGTTCCAGCTGTTGGCCAAAGCTGCAATTTTGATGGCCCAGGTGTTGTTGAGAATGGTGGTTCTGGCTGGTCCGCTCATCGGCCTGGCGTCGATTGTGTTCCCTGATCTGCTGCACAGGATCGGTCGGGCTGCGGGTGCGGCACTACTCAATGTCGTGGTCATCTCGGCACTAGCTGGCCTGGACACCCTGGTGTTGATGTGGATATTCGATCCGGCGCATGGCCTGCCTCTGCTGGCGCAGATTTTGCTTGCCGGGCTGGTCACGGTCGCTTTCTTCATGATCGGCAAGCCGGGGCGACGGATGCTGCAGATGGTGCAGTTGTCGGTCGGTGCGATGGGGTCGAACCTGGTCGGCGCGGGTGGTGGGCTGTGGGCTCGGATGCGGGGGCGCAAGGCCGGAGACACGTCCGCGCAAGACGCCTTCTGGGAGCACGTCCGTGACGGTGAGCATCTGCCGCCCGAGATCGCCGCAGCTCAGCGGAGTGGTCGCCGGTACCGGCCCGAGGCGGCGAACCCCGTGCTGGCCACCGCGCAGCGTCTCGACGTCAACGGCACCGAACTCACCGCGGGCAACACGCGAGCGTTGCAGGCAGGTGTCGGCGGCGCACCCGCGCTGCCGTCGGGTGGCGGCGGGGTCAGCGGGCCGATGGCACTTGCCGGCTCGTCGCGGGCCATCGACACGCCGCCGGTTGTCGACCGGAGTTGGGAACGGCGTGGCGAGGACGCCGTGATCGTGCCGTCACAGGTGATCAGTGGGCAGCGGCCGCAGGCCGAGCCGCGCCGGGCCGAGGTGGAGGTCATCGCCGGGCGACCGGTGCACATGATCTACCGCCCGTCACGAGGACTCGAAGTCGCCGAGTCCGACGGACCGCCGCACGGCAGGGTCGAGAGGGGGTAACCGATGCCGATCCGCACCAACCGGGGCCGGTCCGCGGTCTATCGCAAGCTGTGGGGCTGGCCGCTGCGCTCGCCGCGGCACCTGATCACATTCGTGATCATCATCGTCGCGCTCGGCATCATCGTGGCCATGGTCATCCCGCGGGCCACCCCCACCGGTTCCGCGCAGCCGACCGGCAACACGACCTCCGACACCGCCGGTTCGACCGGCTCGTCGGGGCAGTCGACGAGCGAGACGACCACGTCGCCGCAGACCAGGCTCACCTCGCCGCTGCTCAGCCCGACACCCGCGCCACCGTCTCCCCAAGCCCTCGACGTGGCGTTGAAGTGGGTGAAGGCGTGGGTCAACCACCCCGTCGGCATCACCAACTCACAGTGGTTGGAGCAGCTCAAGCCGTACACGACCGACGAGTTCCTGCCGCAGATGGCCTCGGTGGATCCGGCCAACGTGCCGGCCAGCAAGGTCACCGGCGCCGCCGTGTCCGTCGACTCGACCACCAGCTCGGTGGTCGCCGACGTGTCCACGGACGGCGGCACGATCCAGGTCACGGTGATCACCACCCCGAACCAGGGGTGGCGGGTCTCCAAGTACGACAAGGCCAGCTGACATGAAGGTCTGGATCATCGTCGGCGTCGCGGTCGGCCTGGTGTGCACGCTGTTCCTGGTCACCGTGACGGTGTCGTCCGTGGTCAACACGCAGCAACAGGCGCTGAGCCTGTTCCGCATGGCCAACTGCAACGCCGCCATCGGGCCATGGGCCGACGCCACCGGTGACGCCGCGGCCGGCGAGGGCCAGGCCAAGCGACTGAGCACCGACCAGCGTGGCATCGCCACCCAGATCATCCAGATCGGCAAGCAACGGCAGCTGCCGCCGCTGGCCTGGCAGGTCGCCATCCAGGCTGGCATGCAGGAGTCCAGCCTCACCAACGTCACGCACGGCGACGTCGCCGGTCCCGACTCCCGCGGCATCTTCCAGATGCGGTTCACCATGGGGTGGGGCACCGAGGCTCAGCTGCTCGACCCCAGCTACGCCATCAACAAGTTCTACGACGTGCTGACCAAGATCCCCAACTGGCAGCAGATGCGGCCCGGCGACGCGGCGCAGGCCGTCGAGCGCTCCGCCTTTCCCGGCGCCTACGACAAGTGGGAGGCGATGGCCGCCGACCTGATCAAGACCGTCGGCGACATCGTCGACCCGAGCGGCTGCGGGCAGCAGGCCGTCAGCGCCATCCTGCCCGCGAACCAGGCCGCGGCGAAGGCCATCGCGTACGCCCAGCAGCAGCTCGGCAAGCCCTACATCTGGGGCGGCAACGGTCCGGTCGGCTACGACTGCTCCGGCCTGGTGCAGCAGGCCTACCTCGCGGCGGGGATCCAGCTGCCGCGCGTCGCCGCCGACCAGTACCACGCCGGCTCGATGCTGCCGGTCGAGCAGGCGCAGCCCGGCGACCTGGTCTTCCTCGCCACCGACAAGAGCAACCCGGCCACCATCCACCACGTGGCCATGTACCTCGGCGACCACAAGATCATCGAGGCGCAGGACTTCGGCATCCCGATCCACATCAGGCCGTTCAGCTTCACCGAGGCAGAGGTCGTCCCCCAGGCCGTACGGCCCGGTGTGTAGCAGGAGGCGTCATGAAATTCACGCCCGAGCCCATCCCGCGGCCGGCCGGTCGACCCGCGTCGAGCACGCCGCTGCGTGACTACCTGAACGCGACCAACCAAGGCGTCGACGCGGGTTACGCCGTGCTGCCACGTTCCTTGGCCGAATCCATGCCGCTGCCCTGGCAACAGCAGTTCGCGGCCCTGTTGGCCCAGTTCCACCAGGCGTATGCCCACCTGCAGTGGCCCGTCTACCGGGTCGTGCCGTCCCGCTACGAGCGGCTCATCGACCTCGACGAGGAGCAGCTGGCCGAGGCCGGCTACCTCATGGAGATCGACTCCGACGGCGAGATCGTCTACCGCAGCCGCAACGGCGCCCAGGTCGAGAACCCCGAACAGACCACGGCGCTGGTGTCAGTGCTCGATCCGATCCCGAACAATCGCCATGAACGCGTCGAGCCCGCCGGCGTGTCCCAGCAGCCCACGCCGCCCGGCGGTTTCCCCGCCCAGCCCGGACCGACGACGCCACCCGGTGGCTTCGGTCCGCAGGACCACTACCGATACCCGTCGGCGCCGGAGAAGCCGTCCTGGTGATCCACACCACGCCGGTTCGACGACGCGACGTTGTGGCGTTGTGAAAACGACGTACCCGTATTTTGTTGTCTAAGGTTTCCGGTGTGGTGTCCAGGACGTTCACAACCAGTGGCGCCGGGCGGGACTTCGCTCCGATCCGGAGCGAGTTCGGGCTGCGTGAGGATTTCCCGGCAGCCGCACTGGTCGAGGCCGAGCAGGCACTGGACGACGTCCGAGGCGGCCCGCGCCTCGATGCCACCCCGTTACCCCTGGTCACGATCGATCCACCCGGCTCCAAGGACCTCGACCAGGCCGTCCTGATCCAACGCCGGCGGCGCGGCTACCGCGTCCACTACGCCATTGCCGACCTGGGCGGGTTCGTGCCTCCCAGCGGCGCCCTCGACCAGGAGGTGAAGCGGCGGGGCCAGACGCACTACCTACCTGACGGCACCGTCCCCCTGCATCCGCCCGTGTTGTCCGAGGGAGCGGCGAGCCTGCTGCCCGACCAGGTTCGCCCGTCGGTGCTGTGGACGATCGACCTCGACCGGGATGGCAACCCCGAGGGCGTTGTCGTGCGGCGAGCGCTCGTGCGGTCGGTCGCCCGGCTCGACTACGAGTCCGTGCAGGCCAGCCTGGCTGCGGGGACTCCCCACCCGTCGGTCGCGCTCCTTCCCGAGGTCGGTCGCCTGCGGCGTGCCATGGCGGCGGAACGGGGTGCCGTCGAGCTTCAGCTGCCCGAGCAACAGGTCAGTCCTGCCGACGACGGCGAATGGACCCTCAGGGTAAGGCTGAGGTCTGACATCGAGGCCTGGAACGCCGAGATCTCCCTGCTCACGGGCATGTGCGCGGCCAAGATCATGATTGATGCTCGGATCGGAGTGCTCCGTACCCTCCCGTCCGCCGACGTCGATGCCGTGTCGGGACTGCACCGGGCGGCGACCGCCTCCCACGTCGAATGGCCGGACGGCGAGAGCCCCGCCAAGTTGCTCGCCGGCCTCGACCCGAACCGGCCCGAATCGCTCGCCATGTACGTCGCCGCGACCCGCCTGCTTCGCGGTGCCGGCTACACCGCATTCGACGGTGACGACCCCGCCGTGACCTCACACGCCGGCGTTGGCGCCCCATACGCCCACGTCACGGCCCCCTTGCGGCGGCTCGTCGACCGGTTCGCGACCGAATGCTGTCTAGCCGTCGTCGGCGGCGCGGAAGTCCCCGCCTGGGTCCGCGCCGCGCTGCCGGAACTACCGCACTTGATGTCCGTCTCAGACGCATTGGCCGCGAAGGTCGAACGTGCTTGCCTCGACCAGGTGGAGGCGTGGGTGCTCGCCGGCAGCGTCGGCGACGTCTTCGACGCCGTGGTGCTGCGGTCCGAGGCCAACAGCGGCGAGGTCTTCGTCGCCGAACCGCCCGTGATGGCCAAGTGCAGCGGGGCGGAGCTACCCGAGGGCGAGCGCATCAAGGTGCGCCTCGTCGAGGCGGACACCACGCGACGCAAGGTGTCCTTCGAGAGGTTTTTCGGAGAGGAAGATCGTGACTGAAATCGGTGACCTGACGGTCGGCGTGCTCGGCGGCACCGGCCCCCAGGGCAAGGGGCTCGCGTTCCGGTGGGCCAAGGCCGGTCTGAAGGTGGTCATTGGTTCACGCAGCGCCGACCGGGCCGAGGCCACGGCCGCCGAGCTGCGCGACGCTGCCGGTGTCGGCCACGTAGCCGGCGCCGACAACCTCGAATGCGCGAGGCAGGCCGACGTCGTCCTCGTCGCCGTGCCCTGGGACGGCCACGGCGCGCTGCTCGAGTCCCTGCGCGAGGCACTCGCGGGCAAGGTCGTGATCGACTGCGTCAACCCGCTCGGCTTCGACAAGCAGGGCCCGTTCGCGCTGAAGATCGAGGAGGGCAGCGCCGCCCAGCAGGCCGAGGCCCTGCTGCCGGACTCCCGCGTCACTGCCGCGTTCCACCACGTCTCGGCGGTCCACCTCGGGGATCCTGAAGTCGAGGCCGTCGACACCGACGTCCTCGTGCTCGGCGACGACCGTGAAGCCACGGACCTGGTCCGCGCCCTCGCCGACACCGTTCCCGGCATGCGCGGCGTGTACGGCGGACGGCTGCGCAACGCCGGCCAGATCGAGGCGCTGACCGCCAACCTCATCGCCATCAACCGCCGGTACAAGGCCCACGCCGGCCTCCGCATCACCGACGTCTGAGCGAACCACCCGACAGACGCAACTCGACAAACGGCGAGGGGTGGACCGGTCGCGATCCGGTCCACCCCTCGCTCGCGTCAGTGCCTCAGTGGAACGAGTGTTCCGGACCGGGGAACGCCCGGTTCCGGACTTCCGAGGCGAACTCGCTCGCCGCGTTCCCCAGCACGGAGGCGACGTCGGCGTACTTCTTCACGAACCGGGGCGCCTTGCCGCGGCGAAGACCGGCCATGTCCTGCCACACCAGAACCTGGGCGTCACAGTCCGGTCCCGCGCCGATGCCCACCGTGGGGATCCGCAGCTCGTGGGTTACCCGCTTCGCCACTTCGGCCGTCACCATCTCCAGGACGACCGCGAACGCACCGGCCTGCTCCAACGCCACCGCGTCGGCCAGGACGGCGTCGGCCTTGTCATCGCGCCCCTGGACCCGGTACCCGCCCAGCTGGTGCTCGCTCTGCGGGGTGAATCCGATGTGACCCATGACCGGAATCCCGGCCGCCACGATCGCCTCGACGTGCGGCGCGAACCGCCGACCGCCCTCCAACTTGACGGCGTGCGCCCGGCCTTCCTTCATGAACCGAACCGCGGTGGTGACGGCCTGCTCGGGGGATACCTGGTAGGAGCCGAACGGAAGGTCGGCGACCACGAGGGCACGCTTCACCGCCCTCGTCACGCCCCTGGTGAGGAACAGCAACTCGTCCACGGTCACCGGCAGTGAGGTGTCGTAGCCGTAGACGTTGTTCGCCGCGGAGTCCCCGACCAGCAACACCGGGATGCCCGCCTCGTCGAAGAGCTCCGCCGTGTACATGTCGTAGGCAGTCAGCATCGGCCACGGCTCTCCGCGGTCCTTCAGCTCCTGCAGATGATGAATGCGAACCCGGCGCGCCGGCGTGCCGGCGGAGCCGCCGGCTCCGGTCCCGTACGGCGCCGTGATTTCGGCAGACGTCATTGTCCCGACCGTCCTTCCCTCAAGGCCCGCGACGAGCGGGTCCCTGGGTCATGTGGATGGTTACGGGGCAAGGGTGACACTGTCTTGGCTGGTCCGGCACACACCTGCGAGCAGCTTCACACCCTGACACTGCCGTCCCGGCGGCATCCGGTGCTCATCTGGGTCAGGCCGACCTCGCCTGAGCCACCGCCGGCCAACCGACCAGCCGTTCTCCGCCCGGCAACCCGCTGACGGCCGTCGCCCCGGCCCACAGCCACCGCACCGCCACCGTGCACTGGACCACAGCCCAAACAGAGGCGTCGGCTGAACAGTGGGAGTCACCGCGCAACGTTCGGCGAGCACCTCAACGCCCGACGCCCGCGCCCGACGACCCTCGCTCACCTGAAGAGCGGCTTGCTGCCGCAAACCGCATCGACGAGCCGCACCAGCCGACAAGCCGCACCAGTCGTTTCTCCAGCTCAGACGAGCGCTGCGGTGTGCTCCCGCCAGGCGTTGGTGATCGGCAACCGCCGATCCCGCCCGAACGCCTTGAGACTGATCTTGGTGCCTGGCGGGTACTGCCGCCGCTTGTACTCGGCGCGGTCGACCATCAGCAGCACCCGCTCGATCAGTTCCGGGTCGAAGCCGCCAGCCAGCAGGTCCGCGTAGCCGTGGTCGCCCTCGACGTACTGATCGAGCACCCGGTCCAGCAGCTCGTAGTCCGGGAGCGAGTCGGTGTCGACCTGGCCCGGCCGCAGCTCTGCCGACGGCGGCTTCGTGATCGAGTTCTCCGGAATCGGAGGCGCCTCGCCCCGCCGCTCAGCCTCGGCGTTGCGCCATCGCGCCAGCTCCCACACCAGCGTCTTCGGCACGTCCTTGATCGGCGCGAACCCGCCGACCGCGTCGCCGTAGATCGTGGAATAGCCCACGGCCAGTTCGGTCTTGTTGCCGGTGGCGAGCACGAGGTGCCCGTGCGCGTTCGACAGCGCCATCAACGTCATGCCACGGCACCGAGCCTGAATGTTCTCTTCGGCAAGCCCCGTGAGATTGAGCTGGCCTACGAACGCTCGCACCATGTTCTCGATTGGCTGCGTGTCGTAGTGCAACCCAGTCAGCTCCGCGGTCAGTGCCGCGTCCGACCTGGAGTGGTCCGACGAATACGAAGAAGGCATTGAGACGCCGTACACGGCGTCGGCTCCCAGGGCATCAACCGCAAGAGCAGCGACCACGGCGGAGTCGATGCCGCCCGAGAGTCCCAGGACGACCGAGCGGAAACCGTTCTTGTGGACGTAGTCCCGAAGACCGGTGACCAGCGCTCCCCACACCTCGGCGCAATCCGACAACGGCGCCGCCGGTCGAGGAGCTGGAAGCGGCTCGTAAGCGGGCAGCTTCGCCGCGTCCAGCGTGATCCGCGTTACCTCGAAGCCGTCGACCGGTTCGACTGAAGTGCTCTCACCAGCCTGCAGGTCGAGGTCGAGAACGAGGAGCTCCTCGACGAACTGCGGCGCCCGAGCGAGCAACTTGCCCTCGGCGTCGATGACCAACGAATCGCCGTCGAACACCAGCTCGTCCTGGCCACCGACCATGTTGACGTAGGCGAGCGGCGCACCCGCTTCCGAGGCCCGCCTCGCGGCCAGCTCAGCCCGGTGGTCGTCCTTGTTCCGCTCATACGGCGAACCGTTGATACAGACGACGAGGTCGACGCCGGCCTGCCCGAGGGCTGCGATCGGACCGCCGTCCTGCCAGATGTCTTCGCAGATGACGACGCCGATGTCCGTGCCGTGCCAGCGCAGGATGGGCAGCTTGGTGCCGGGGACGAAGTAGCGATACTCGTCGAACACGCCATAGTTCGGCAGGTGGTGCTTGGCGTACCGGGCGACGACCTTGCCCTGGTGGATCATCGCCGCCGCGTTGCGCACCCCGGCCTCGTCGCGGTCCAGATAGCCGACAACGGCCAGCAGGTCGCCGCAACCGAGGTCGGCCAGCCGCTCGGCGAGCTCGTCGACCGCGGTACGCGACGCGCGGGCGAAGGACTGCCGCAACGCCAGGTCCTCGACGGGGTAACCAGTGAGCACCATCTCCGGGAACGCCACCACGTGGGCGCCGGACTCGGCGGCCTTCCGCGTCCATTCGACCACCAGGTCGGCGTTGCCGGCCAGGTCGCCTACGCGTGGGTTGACCTGAGCGAGAGCGATGCGCAGTTGCGGCATGTGTCCATCCTCCCTCACAACCCTGACAACCGGACGGAATCTGTGGCGCAAGGATCACGTACGTCCCGCGGCTACGGTCGACCTTTCCCTCGTTCGGAGTCACTAGATGGCACGATCGACGTGTGCGCCCTCGTAGTTCTCACACCGTGCCGTTGGTAGTGCTACTCGCTGTGGTTGTTCTGGTGACTGGCGGTTGCACCTCCGTGTTCGGCGGCCAAGCGGAAGCGGGCGTCACATTCGAACGGCCAGGTCCAGCCGGCCCTGTTCCCGCAGGGCTCGAGCGGTTCTACGGCCAACAGCTCGGCTGGGGCTCGTGCGACAACTACGCCACATCGGACACCGACCGGAAGCTCTTCGAGTCCAGCACCGATCTGAAGTGTGCTCGGCTGACCGTCCCGCTCGACTATTCGAAGCCTGATGGCAAGACGATCACCCTGGGGCTGCTCCGCCGCAAGGCCACGGATCCGGGCCAGCGCATCGGCACTCTGTTCATCAACCCGGGCGGCCCGGGTGCCTCGGGCGTCGACGCCGCCGCATCGTTGGCTACCGCGGTGGCTGGCAACGATCTCGGCAAGAGGTTCGACCTGGTTGGCTTCGATCCGCGAGGTATCGGATCCAGTGAGCCGGCAGTCCACTGTTTGACCGACGCGGAACGCGACAAGCAGCGAGCCGACGACATCGAGGACACGTCGGCCGCCGGCGTCGCCAAGGAGGTCGCGCAACTGCGCGACTACACGGCCATGTGCGCCCAGCGGACCGGTGTCGACCTGCTGGCAAACATCGGTACTCGTGACGTCGCCAAGGACCTCGACGTCATGCGGTCGGCATTGGGCGACGAGAAGCTCTCCTACGTCGGCTTCTCGTACGGGACTTTCCTCGGAACCACGTATGCGGAGGGCTTTCCGGCAAACGTGCGTGCGCTGGTGCTGGACGGTGCCGTCGATCCCAACCAGAGCTCAACCGATGCCGGAGTCGCCCAGTCGGCCGGCTTCCAGAAGGCATTCGACCAGTTTGCGGCCTGGTGTGCCCAGCGCCAGGACTGCGCATTCGGCCGGGACGCCAGCAAGGCCGTACAGGCGTACCACGATCTCGTGATCCCGCTGATCAAAAACCCGGTGGACACCGGGGACGGGCGCAAGCTTACGTTCGCCGACGCCACCACAGCGACGATCCAAGCGCTGTACACACAGCAGTTGTGGGAGACGTTGAACAGCGGCCTCGTACAGCTGAAGCGCGGCCTTGGCCTGACGCTGATGACCATGGCAGACCTGTACGACGGCCGAGGGACCGACGGGAAGTACTCGAACGAGCAGGATGCATTCACCGCCATCCAATGCGTTGACAATCCTCAGTCCAAGGATCCGGCCGCGCAGCTCGACGCCGAGCGTCGAGCGACGGAAGCCGCGCCCTTCCTGGACAACGGGCAACCGCTTCCCACTGCGTCAGCCGGCGATGCTTGTTCCTATTGGCCTGTCCCCAACACCAGCCAGCCTCATCTGCCCAAGGTCAGCGGCCTGCCGCCCACACTTGTGGTCTCCACGACGAACGACCCCGCCACTCCGTATCAGGCAGGCGTCAATCTCGCCAGTGCTCTCGGCGGTTTTCTCCTGACCTACCAGAGCACGCAGCATACGGCCTTCCTCCAGGGAAGTGACTGTGTCGATCAGGTCGGCGTGAACTATCTCGTCAACCTGAAGCTGCCGGCAGCTGATCCGCGGTGTTCCTCCTGAAGCTCATGGCCCAATCGTGTCTTGGTTGTGCCGACATCAGGCCGCAGTAAGTAGCTTGTACGCCAAGCGATCCATGGTGCCGTGGTAGTCACACCAGTGCGGGACGGCCGAGCAGCCAGGTTGCCTGCAGCGATCGTCCGTCCTTGGAGTCTGAGTGACGTCGTCATCGCGTTTGGCGATCGCCAGTGACTTCGCGGACGAACTCGCGAGGGGGTCCGCGTCGAAGTCGCAGGAAGGCCTCACGGTGGGGAACGGCGTCGGAGCCGTCACGCTGGTCTGAGCGCTACCGAACAACTCAACGAGGCCGTGGTCGCGACTGTCCGAGCCTGGTTGACCTTGGAGCCCTGAAGGATTCCGAAGCCACCAATCCGCGATGGCCACGATCGGGTCGGAGTCCTTCGGCGCGTTCTCCAATGACCGAAGCTTCGACACCGCTTGCTCGATAACTGCTCCGTCGTCCAGAGGCAGGAAGCCGTGGACCTCGTAGCCGCGCTTGGCGAGCTTACGTAGTGAGATGCCCTTCGCAGCATCACCTTCTTGATCAACTGGGGACTGCGCCTGCGGCACCTTCTCATGTACACGAGCCCGGAGGACGCGCTGCAAGCGTTCCGGACCACTTTGGACAGCAACCTTGTTGATCCATTTGTCCTCGTTGGCCGAGACCTCTTCAGGCCCCAGCGCTGCGACGCCCCGCACGAGGCTGGTGGCGTGCGGCCAGGTGATGGTTCCGGCCTTCAACGCTTCTGCTGTGCGCGGCAACGACTCAGCTAGAACCGTGCCTGAGCGCAAGACCGACCGTGCCTGGGCGCCGGAGTAGTGGCATTCACGCTTCAGGAACTCGGCTGGACTTCCATGCCCCGTCGCCTTGTGCGCACCGGTTCGTTCCATCGCAAGGGTGTGCTCGGCAATGACTGCCTGCAGCCGGTTCATCTGGCAGCTGACTACGCGCAAGGTCTCGGCGATCTCGTGCTGCGCCTTCTCGGAGGTCGCCGTCGCAACGACGGCATCGACGGCCCCTACGAGTTGATCCAGTTCTCTCATGTGCAGTCCTCAGTTCGGGTGACTGCATGCGAGGCTAGGGCACAATCCTGGCAAGGCCCGCTGATCAGAGCCCCTGGAAAGTCATGATCAGCGAGCTAGCCGCCAGGTGTGCTATGTAGTTGGTGCCACTCCGACAGTTGTGCCGAACTGGATGCCCTTGGCCTCCTTGCCGAGCCACGTCAGCACCGCCAGTATCGCGAGCACCGGCATCACGGTGATTGTCAGTGCGAACGGGTATCCGTGGCTGGACGCAAGCGACTCCTGGATGGGCAGGTTGAACGCGGCGAGGCAGTTGCCGAGCTGGTAGGTCACACCTGGGTAGAAGCCGCGGATGGCATCGGGGGACATCTCGGTGAGGTGTGCGGGGATGACGCCCCACGCCCCTTGGACCGCTATCTGCATGAGGAAGGAGCCAAGACACAGCAGCGCCGCAGTCTTGGAGAACGCGAACAACGGCACGATCGGCAACCCGATCAGGGAGCAGAACACGATCGTGTAGCGCCGGCCGAAGCGCTCGGACAGGGTGCCGAAGACGGTGCCGCCGATCATGGCGCCGACGTTGTAGATGATCGCGATCCAGCTCGCCGTAGCGGCGGACAATCCCGCGCCGCCGTTCTCCGTCGCCTTGAGGAACGTCGGATACACGTCCTGCGTGCCATGACTCATCCAGTTGAAGGCGGTCATGAGTAGGACCAGGTAGGCGAACCGGCGCAGAACCGGGCCGTTGAAGATGATCGTGCGAAGCGACGTGTTGTGGGCACGAAGCTTCTGCTGGGTGGTCTCCCAGACCTCGGACTCCTTGACCCGAGCCCGGATCAGCAGGCTGATGAGAGCGGGGATGACGCTGAGTGCGAACAGCCACCGCCACGACAGACCGAGCCAGCCGTGCAGGACCAGGTAGGCGAGGGAGGCCAACAGGTACCCCATCGAGTAGCCCTGCTGGAGGACGCCGGAGAAGAAGCCACGTCGGTTGGAGGGGAGCTTCTCCATCGCGAGCGCTGCGCCGAGGCCCCACTCGCCGCCCATGCCGATGCCGTACAGGAGGCGCAGGATGAGCAGGATCGTGTAGTTGGGCGCGAAGGCGCAGAGGAAGCCGATGAGCGAGTAGAAAATGACGTCGGTCATGAGCGGGATGCGCCTGCCGACGCGGTCCGCCCACAGTCCGAACAGGAAGGCGCCGACGGGCCTCATGATGAGCGTGACGGTCGTCAGGAAAGCCATCTGGGTGAGCGAGACGCCGAATTCCTTGCCGATGTCGGCATAGACCAGGACGACGAGGAAGTAGTCGAATGCGTCCATCGACCAGCCGAGCAGGGCCGCGGTGAACGAGTTCCGTTGGTCTGGAGTGAGACGTTGCCGGGGTGCGGTGGCGCTGCTGGTCATGCCTGCCCCTCCCTGATCCGACGAGCTGATCCGTGACTGACGGCGCTGGTACGTCGTACTCGCTGTACTCGGCTCGGGCAACCTCACTCCAGGTCACGGGCCTGCCCGGGCACCCCGAAACATGCCGTTAACGAGGGCTGCCTACGCTGCGCTCATGGACCGCCAGCAGGAGTTCGTGCTGCGCACGTTGGAGGAACGCGACATCCGGTTTGTCCGGTTGTGGTTCACAGACGTGCTCGGATATCTCAAGTCCGTGGCGGTTGCGCCCGCAGAGCTTGAGGGCGCCTTCACCGAGGGCATCGGGTTCGACGGCTCCGCGATCGAGGGCTTCGCCCGGGTCTACGAGTCCGACATGGTCGCGAAGCCCGACCCGTCCACGTTCCAGGTGCTGCCCTGGGAGTCCGCTGACGGCGGCCACTACTCGGCCCGCATGTTCTGCGACATCGCCATGCCCGACGGCTCGCCGTCCTGGGCGGACCCGCGACACGTTCTCCGCCGCACGCTCTCCAGGGCAAGCGAGGCTGGCTTCACCTGCTACGTCCACCCGGAGATCGAGTTCTTCCTGCTCCGCGAGCTCAACAACGACGGTCGCGAGCCGGTGCCCGCCGACAACGGCGGCTTCTTCGACCAGGCGAGCCACGACACCGCACCGCACTTCCGCCGGCACGCGATCGAGGCGCTCGAGGCGATGGGCATCTCGGTGGAGTTCAGTCACCACGAGGGCGCGCCCGGCCAGCAGGAGATCGACCTGCGATACGCCGACGCACTGACCATGGCCGACAACGTCATGACGTTCCGGTACGTCGTGAAGGAAGTGGCTATCACCCAGGGCGTGCGCGCCTCCTTCATGCCGAAGCCGTTCACCGACCAGCCGGGCTCGGGCATGCACACGCACGTCAGCCTGTTCGAAGGCGATGGCAACGCGTTCTACGACGCGGAGGACCCCTACGAGCTGTCTGACACCGGCAAGGCGTTCGTCGCCGGCCTGCTCAAGCACGCCCGCGAGATCACCGGCGTGACCAACCAGTTCGTCAACTCCTACAAGCGACTCATCGTCGGTGGCGAGGCTCCGACCGCGGTCTGCTGGGGCCACGCGAACCGGTCAGCCCTCGTCCGGGTGCCGATGTACTCACCTGGAAAGGCGTCGTCCCGGCGGGTGGAGGTGCGCAGCCTCGACTCCGCGTGCAACCCGTACCTGGCCTACGCGGTGATCATCGCGGCTGGTCTGAAGGGCGTGCAGGAAGGTTACGAACTGCCACCGGCCGCCGAGGACGACGTCTGGTCGCTCACCGAGTCCGAACGGCGCGCGGCCGGCTACGCGAGCCTCCCGCAGAACCTCGGCGAGGCGCTGCGGGAGATGGAGCACTCGGAGTTGCTGGCTGAGACGCTCGGCGAGCACGTCTACGAGTTCTTCCTCCGCAACAAGCGGGCGGAGTGGGACGCGTACCGGAGCAAGGTGACGCCGTTCGAGCTGAGCACGTTCCTGCCGATTCTCTGAGCGGGGCCGCTACCCGCGATGCTCTGGTCGACGATGGCCGGCCGGGATGATGGGTCCCGGCCGCTTGACCTGGGCTTCGGCCTGGACGCCGGGTCGCGCCCCAACCCGAGGGGCACTCGACAGCGCAGCAACCCGGAGAGCGACGACATCTGCGTCGGGCTCGGTGACGAGGGGGATACCCCGGTCCGGAGTTCGATCGGGTAGCAACCCGAGGTCCGGATCCAATCGCTCAACAACAGTCGGCGTGTCGTTCATGGCCCGGCGGAGGGCCGATGCCAAGATGTTGATCTACTCCGCCGCGTTCGGGCAGGCCAGCGACGCACGACGCGCGCCGCGGTACCGACCGTCTCTGCCGGCTGCGTGAACATCACCGGCGACCAACGGTCGGCATTACTTCGACCCGACGCGGGATCGGGCTAGGTTGTGCCCGTGACTGACGTCCCTGCCACAGGCCCACACGCCGACGAGCCCGCCGAGCCGATCGCATCCGTGATCAAGGTCGGCATCGGTCCCGCCGGTTCGAGCGGGCCGGATGTGCCGCCGTCGATCGCACTCCCGGCTGCCGAGCAGCCGGTGCTCAGCGCCTGCACAGTGGCGACAAAGGCGCAGCTACCGGCGGTCCGTACGCTGGGCGCCGCCTTCCTGACCGTGCACAACAACGGTCGCTTCGTCGCACTCATCGTCGATGCGGACCCGGCCACAACCGGTCAGGGCGTGCTCGCGCCGGCCGACATTGGCATCGGCGACCGCGAACTGGCGGAGCTCGCGACTGCCTGCACCGCCGAGCAGCTCTGCGCGGTCCTCCGACCCCGGCTGCTGGAGCGCCTGCTCGCGGACCGCGGTCCCGTCCTCTACCTCGATCCGTCGGTGCACGTCGTCGACTCGGTCGCCGACCATGTCGTTCCCGCGCTCGCACGCAAGCCGCTGGTTCTCGTGCCGAGGGTGCTCCGCCCACTTTCCGACGACGGCATGCGACCCACCCCCGAGGAATTGGCCGCCGCCGGCGTCTACGACTCGGGCTTCGTCGCGGTGGCACCAGGCGCCGAGGCCTTCCTGCACTCCTGGTTCGACACGGTGCGTCAAGCGCCGGAAGCCGCCGCGACGTTCCTCGACAGCGCCCCCGCTCTCGTCGATCACGAGGTGCTCCGGGACCCGGGCATCGGTCTTTCGGTTTGGAGCGCGGGCCAACGCCAGCTCACCAAGGACGACGACGCAGCTCTGCTGATCGACGGGCGTCCGCTGCGGACCGTGCATTTCAACGGCTTCGACCCGCAGCGCCCGTGGCTCCTGTCCGCCGACGTCACGGCCCGTCCCCGCGTCCTGCTCTCCGAACACACGCTCCTCGCCGAGCTCTGCACGAGCTATCGCAACGAGCTGGTACGACATGGCCTCGGCCAGGAGCGTGCCGAATACGGCTTCGGGCAGCTTGCCGACGGCACGAGCCTGCCCACCGGGCTCCGCGCGGAGTACCGCCGAGCGCTGCTCGCAGCCGATCGCGCCGGCGAGCGTCCACCGGCGCCGGCGTTCGGCACCGCCCAGGCCGAGTTCATCGAATGGGCGGCGGAACCCGTTGACGGTCTGCCCGGCTCCACCCGATGGGCCCTCGCGGTCTGGCAGGACGACCCAGCCCTCCGTGGCCAGTTCGCGGAGCCGTTCGGCGCCGACAGCCAGGCGTTCCGCGAGTGGTGCGCCGGACCTGGCGTCGCGAGCGGCCGGATCCACCTCGACGCGGTACCGAAACGACCCGGCGGCGAGACCACGCTGCTCGAGCAGCTCGGCGTCTCCGTGCTCGGCAGCGGCTGGGTCGCCGACCTCGTCGCAGCTTCGGCCCGCTCCTCGGGTCTGCCTGCGGCGACCGAACCCGGCTACCCGGTCGTTCTGCTCTGTGATGACGAAGCTTCGGCTCCGGCCGAGCGGTACGTCGTCGCCGTCCGAACCGGCCCCGGGCCGGTCGGCGGCCCGGCGGACGTGAATGAGGTGTGGGTCACCTCGGAGACCACCCGTGCCGCCCTCGAGCAGACGGTCAGCGTTCCGGTGAGGGCGATCACCCTCCCGGTTCTCGACCGTCCTGCACGCGAAGAGGCGGCACGGGCCGCGTCGAGGTCGGCGCACAACATCGGCGACGAAGTGGTCTTCGCCACGGTTGTCGATCACGCCGCCGAACGCGTCGGCAACGCGCTCGGCTCGGTGTCGGCGTTCCTCGCCGCGTTCCCGGATCGGCAGGACGTCCTCCTGCTGCTCGCCGTCTCCGGATCGGCCGAGCACCCGGAGGCGGCCGAACGTCTCCGGCTCGCGACCGCGACGGATCCTCGGATTCGGCTCGTGGAAGACCCCATCAGCCTGCCGTTCCTGCTGGACGCCGCCGACTGGGCGCTGTCGCTGCACCGCGGCGGCGGATCCGACCTGCTCGCGTGGGGTCTCACGGAGGCGGCGGCCCGCGGCGTGCCGGTGATCGCCAGCGCGCACGGTGTTGTCACGGAGCTGTTCGACGAGGACACCGCTGTGCTCGTGCCGTGCCATCACGGCGGCACCGAACCGGACATCGAAGTGGCGTCGAAGCTGCTTCGCGAAGTCGCCGACGATCCAGAGGTCGCCGATCGTCTGTCGCGAACCGGCCGCTGGCATCTGCTGCGCGCCTACTCCCTGCCGAAGGTCGCCGACCAGCTGAAGGAACGGGTCGAACACGCATACCGCACGTGGCGGGCGCGACGTTCGGCATCACGCAGCGGCAACGACACCGATCCGCTCGGCCCGCTGCACTCCGCGAAGCACGCGCTGCTCCGCCAGCCGGACGTCGACGTCGCGAGCCGGATGCCGATGGCGCCGGCGCTGCGCAAGGGCGTGCTTCGTGTCCTGAACCACTACGACAACCACCTTCGTGACGTTCTCGGCACGGTCCTCGACGGCATGGAGCGCACCGCCGGCGAACTGCTCCGCCGGCAGGACGAGATCCGCGAGGTCGGCGGTCTCGTCGAGTTGGAGAGTCTCCGAGCCGACTTCGAGCGGCTCATCGACAGGCACTCCCAGCTCGGCGATCAACTCGTCTCCACCGACGACGGTGTGGTGCGGGTCAGCGCTGATCTCGCAGGTCAGGGGCGTCGACTGCGTGAGCTGGAAGACGCGCTCGTCGGCGAGGCGGCCAAGCGGACGAAGCAGCTGGACACGCTCGCCGATCGCCTCGACCGCCTCACATTGATGCTCGACAAGACACTCGATCGCATCGACGCACTTGAGTCGAAGGTCGCGGAGAGCCTGCGCGAGCGCGACGGCCGGCTCGAATCCGGACTCCGCGCCGCGGACCAGGCGCTGCACACGTCCGATGCGCTGCGGCGGGTCGTCGTACGCGAGCACGAACGGCACGGCGGAACGGTCGAAGGAGTGTCGAGTTCGCTCGTGCTCTGTGACGTGGGCCTGCTCAGGCTTCCGTCGGAGGACGCGCTCATGTTGCCATTGCTGTCGAGCAACGGCGTGTGGGAGCCGGAACTGTCGGGCCTGATCGACTCGCTGGTCGAGCCGGACGGCGTCTTCGTCGACATCGGCGCCCATGTCGGATATCACACGATCAGGGTGCTGAGCCTGCTCGGCGCCAGCGGTGCGGTCGTCGCTGTCGAGCCGTGCGACTCGGTGCGGCGACTGCTCAGGCACAACGTCAGCGTGAACCTGTCGCCGCAGATCGCGGAGCGACTGGTTGTCGTCGAAGGGGCGGCGTGGGACCAGGCGACGGACCTGCTCGCCGAGCCGACGCTGACCGGTGGGGTGGCGGTCCGACCGAACCCGGGGCCGCCCGTGCATGCCGCGGCTTCGCCGGCGCAGAACCAGCTGCCGGCTGGCTCGGTGCAGTTCGCCAACGCGCCGGTCCTCGAGCCGATGGACGAGAACAAGCCGGCCGAGCTGGGCGGATCGGTTCGTGGCGTGCGCTTGGACAAGGAGCTGGAGAGCATCCCGAGCCTGTCGGGGATGCGCTTGTCGGTGGTGAAGGTGGATGCGCCGGGGCGCGAGCATCGCGCTCTCGGCGGTCTCGTGCGGCTGCTGCGTAGGGATCGTCCGCACGTGCTGTGCGCGTTCTCGCCGTCGGCGATCACCGACCTCGGCGACGACCCGATCACCGTGCTTCGAGAGTTCCGCACTTGGGGCTACGACCTGGTGCCGGTGGACCAACAGCGCATCGCCAGTCCGGAGGAAGTGCTGGAGGCAACCGGCGACTCGCGAAGCTCGACGCTGTGGCTGCGGCCGCGCGGCAAAGGGGTCTGATGCCGGCTGTTAACCGCGCTGACCAGGCGATTTGACTTTGGTGATCGACCTGAGTAACTTTCTCTCTGTCAGCGCAACACGGACTCGCCCCGGACCGCAAGGGCCGGCGAGGACGAGCGAAGACACCAAGATCCTAGGTCGCGAAACAAGCTCCCGTGTGAACGTGGTAGAGTGTGCGACCGCCGGGCCTGAAACCCAGAATTTCGACTCTCAGAGCCGATTTGCTTGGTGAGAACGGACCGGCTAAGCTTTGAAACACCAAAGCCCCGGATCAACCCGCTTCACTGCGGTGCGAGATGGTGTGCGTGTGTTCTTTGAGAACTCAACAGCGTACTGTAATAGCCAGTAACAATGAATAACCCCTTAGTGGGTTCCTTTGAGATGGTTATAACTGGTTTGATTGCCAGTTTGTACTAGTCTCGATCAAACACAATCCTTATTGGAGAGTTTGATCCTGGCTCAGGACGAACGCTGGCGGCGTGCTTAACACATGCAAGTCGAGCGGTAAGGCCCTTCGGGGTACACGAGCGGCGAACGGGTGAGTAACACGTGGGCAACCTGCCCTGCACTCTGGGATAAGCCCGGGAAACTGGGTCTAATACCGGATATGACCACTACAGGCATCTGTGGTGGTGGAAAGTTCCGGCGGTGCAGGATGGGCCCGCGGCCTATCAGCTTGTTGGTGGGGTAGTGGCCTACCAAGGCGACGACGGGTAGCCGGCCTGAGAGGGCGACCGGCCACACTGGGACTGAGACACGGCCCAGACTCCTACGGGAGGCAGCAGTGGGGAATATTGCGCAATGGGCGAAAGCCTGACGCAGCGACGCCGCGTGAGGGATGACGGCCTTCGGGTTGTAAACCTCTTTCAGCAGGGACGAAGCGCAAGTGACGGTACCTGCAGAAGAAGCACCGGCTAACTACGTGCCAGCAGCCGCGGTAATACGTAGGGTGCGAGCGTTGTCCGGAATTATTGGGCGTAAAGAGCTCGTAGGCGGTTTGTCGCGTCGACTGTGAAAACCTACAGCTTAACTGTGGGCTTGCAGTCGATACGGGCAGACTTGAGTTCGGTAGGGGAGACTGGAATTCCTGGTGTAGCGGTGAAATGCGCAGATATCAGGAGGAACACCGGTGGCGAAGGCGGGTCTCTGGGCCGATACTGACGCTGAGGAGCGAAAGCGTGGGGAGCGAACAGGATTAGATACCCTGGTAGTCCACGCCGTAAACGGTGGGAACTAGGTGTGGGGGGCTTCCACGTCCTCCGTGCCGTAGCTAACGCATTAAGTTCCCCGCCTGGGGAGTACGGCCGCAAGGCTAAAACTCAAAGGAATTGACGGGGGCCCGCACAAGCGGCGGAGCATGTGGATTAATTCGATGCAACGCGAAGAACCTTACCTGGGCTTGACATGCACTGGAAACCAGTAGAGATATTGGCCCCCTTGTGGCCGGTGTACAGGTGGTGCATGGCTGTCGTCAGCTCGTGTCGTGAGATGTTGGGTTAAGTCCCGCAACGAGCGCAACCCTCGTTCCATGTTGCCAGCGCGTAATGGCGGGGACTCATGGGAGACTGCCGGGGTCAACTCGGAGGAAGGTGGGGATGACGTCAAGTCATCATGCCCCTTATGTCCAGGGCTTCACACATGCTACAATGGCCGGTACAAAGGGCTGCTAAGCCGTGAGGTGGAGCGAATCCCAGAAAGCCGGTCTCAGTTCGGATCGGGGTCTGCAACTCGACCCCGTGAAGTCGGAGTCGCTAGTAATCGCAGATCAGCAACGCTGCGGTGAATACGTTCCCGGGCCTTGTACACACCGCCCGTCACGTCACGAAAGTCGGTAACACCCGAAGCCCGTGGCCCAACCCGTAAGGGAGGGAGCGGTCGAAGGTGGGACTGGCGATTGGGACGAAGTCGTAACAAGGTAGCCGTACCGGAAGGTGCGGCTGGATCACCTCCTTTCTAAGGAGCACCCAACACGAGGCCTGTGGCCGAGTGGAGGATCACTTACTGGAGCGACCGTCTTCAGAGTGATTGCTCATAGATGTGGATGCTGGCTAGATGCAACAGAGCTGGTTGGCCGGTTCGTTAGTACTGCTCTTTGGAGCGTGGAACGCGATGCTGTGCGGGCTGGTTGGGGTTGTCAGTACGCTGTTGGGTCCTGAGGGAACACGCGAAAGCGGTGTTGCTTCGAACCACAGGGTTCGGCCCGAGTTCAAACCGGCCACACGGAGTGTGTGGAGCTAGGTGGCTCGTGAATGGGTTGGACTTCCTGGTTGTTCTTTGAGAACTACACAGTGGATGCGAGCATCTTTGTGGCAAGTTATGAAGAGCACACGGTGGATGTCTTGGCACCAGGAGCCGATGAAGGACGTAGGAGGCTGCGAAAAGCCTCGGGGAGCTGCCAACCGAGCTGTGATCCGAGGGTGTCCGAATGGGGAAACCCGGCCTCAGTCATGTGGGGTCACCCGCGCCTGAATATATAGGGTGTGTGGAGGGAACGTGGGGAAGTGAAACATCTCAGTACCCACAGGAAGAGAAAACAACCGTGATTCCGTGAGTAGTGGCGAGCGAAAGCGGATGAGGCTAAACCATGGACGTGTGATACCTGGCAGGGGTTGCGTTTGTGGGGTCGTGGGATATTGCTTGTCTGGGCTGCTGACCAGGCGGGAAGTCAGAAAACAGTGTGTTAGTGGAATCAGTTTGGGAAACTGGACCGTAGAGGGTGATAGTCCCGTACGCGAAAACATGCTGTCTTCCTTGCAATGCTCCCAAGTAGCAGCGAGCTCGTGGAATTTGCTGTGAATCTGGCGGGACCACCCGCTAAGCCTAAATACTCCCTGGTGACCGATAGCGGACTAGTACCGTGAGGGAAAGATGAAAAGTACCCCGGGAGGGGAGTGAAAGAGTACCTGAAACCGTGTGCTTACAATCCGTCAGAGCCTCCTTTGCAGGGGTGATGGCGTGCCTTTTGAAGAATGAGCCTGCGAGTTAGTGGTACGTGGCGAGGTTAACCTGTGTGGGGTAGCCGTAGCGAAAGCGAGTCCGAATAGGGCGTTTTAGTCGCGTGCTCTAGACCCGAAGCGGGGTGATCTAGCCATGGCCAGGGTGAAGCGCGGGTAAGACCGTGTGGAGGCCCGAACCCACCAGGGTTGAAAACCTGGGGGATGAGCTGTGGTTAGGGGTGAAAGGCCAATCAAACTCCGTGATAGCTGGTTCTCCCCGAAATGCATTTAGGTGCAGCGTCGCGTGTTTCGTGGTGGGGGTAGAGCACTGGATGGCCTAGGGGGCCTACAAGCTTACTGAAGTCAACCAAACTCCGAATACCATTACGTGAGAGCGCGGCAGTGAGACTGCGGGCGATAAGGTTCGTAGTCGAGAGGGAAACAGCCCAGAACACCAGCTAAGGCCCCAAAGTGTGTGCTAAGTGGGAAAGGATGTGGGGTCGCCCAGACAACCAGGAGGTTGGCTTAGAAGCAGCCACCCTTTAAAGAGTGCGTAATAGCTCACTGGTCAAGTGGTCCTGCGCCGACAATGTAGCGGGGCTTAAGCACACCGCCGAAGCTGTGTCATTCGCACATGTGATCCGCGTCAGCTTGCTGGCGTGCAGTCGTGTGGATGGGTAGGGGAGCGTCGTGTGGGGGATGAAGCGGCAGGGGAACCTAGCCGTGGACTCTACGCGAGTGAGAATGCAGGCATGAGTAGCGAATGACGAGTGAGAAACTCGTCCGCCGGATGACCAAGGGTTCCTGGGCCAGGCTAATCCGCCCAGGGTAAGTCGGGACCTAAGGCGAGGCCGACAGGCGTAGTCGATGGACAACGGGTTGATATTCCCGTACCCGTGTAAACGCGTCCATGGTGAGGCTAGTGATGCTAACCGCCCGCGATGGGGAGAGTCTTCGGATGATCCTCGGAGTGCGCGGGATCCGATCTAGTAGTAGTCAAGCGATGGGGTGACGCAGGAAGGTAGCTCCGCCAGTGAGTGGTAGTACTGGTGTAAGCGTGTAGGCTGTCAGGGTAGGCAAATCCGTCCTGATGTGTGGCTGAGACGTGATGCGTAGCCGATTGAGGCGAAGTAGAGTGATCCTATGCTGTCGAGAAAAGCCTCTAGCGAGTGTTTATGCGGCCCGTACCCCAAACCGACACAGGTGGTCAGGTAGAGAATACCGAGGCGTTCGGGTGAACTGTGGTTAAGGAACTCGGCAAAATGCCCCCGTAACTTCGGGAGAAGGGGGGCCGAGGGACTTGAAGCCCCTTGCGGGCTAGGGTTTTTCGGCCGCAGAGAGCAGCGAGAAGCGACTGTTTACTAAAAACACAGGTCCATGCGAAGTCGTAAGACGATGTATATGGACTGACGCCTGCCCGGTGCTGGAACGTTAAGGGGACCGGTTAGTCTTTCGGGGCGAAGCTGAGAACTTAAGCGCCAGTAAACGGCGGTGGTAACTATAACCATCCTAAGGTAGCGAAATTCCTTGTCGGGTAAGTTCCGACCTGCACGAATGGCGTAACGACTTCTCGACTGTCTCAACCACAGGCCCGGTGAAATTGCATTACGAGTAAAGATGCTCGTTACGCGCGGCAGGACGGAAAGACCCCGGGACCTTTACTATAGCTTGGTATTGGTGCTCGGTTCGGCTTGTGTAGGATAGGTGGGAGACTGTGAAGCTGGCACGCCAGTGCTGGTGGAGTCGTCGTTGAAATACCACTCTGGTCGTTCTGGGTGTCTAACCTCGGACCGTGATCCGGTTCAGGGACAGTGCCTGGTGGGTAGTTTAACTGGGGCGGTTGCCTCCCAAAGGGTAACGGAGGCGCTCAAAGGTTCCCTCAGCCTGGTTGGCAATCAGGTGTTGAGTGCAAGTGCACAAGGGGGCTTGACTGTGAGACTGACGGGTCGAGCAGGGACGAAAGTCGGAACTAGTGATCCGGCCATGGCTTGTGGAAGCGTGGTCGCTCAACGGATAAAAGGTACCCCGGGGATAACAGGCTGATCTTGCCCAAGAGTCCATATCGACGGCATGGTTTGGCACCTCGATGTCGGCTCGTCGCATCCTGGGGCTGGAGTAGGTCCCAAGGGTTGGGCTGTTCGCCCATTAAAGCGGTACGCGAGCTGGGTTTAGAACGTCGTGAGACAGTTCGGTCCCTATCCGCCGTGCGCGTTGGAGATTTGAGGAAGGCTGTCCCTAGTACGAGAGGACCGGGATGGACGGACCTCTGGTGTGCCAGTTGTCCCGCCAGGGGCATGGCTGGTTGGCTACGTTCGGGAGAGATAACCGCTGAAAGCATCTAAGCGGGAAGCTTGTTCCAAGATGAGATCTCCTACCTCCTTGAGAGGGTAAGGCCTCCTATAGACGATGGGGTTGATAGGCCAGAGATGGAAGCTCGGTAACGGGTGGAGTTGACTGGTACTAATAGGCCGAGGGCTTGTTTACAAAGACGCTTCGCATCCACTGTGTGGTTCTGAAGGAACCAACCAGCGAGGGCTGGGACCTGTGATGGGTTCTGGGTCTTGGCTGTGGGATTCTTTCATAGTGTTTCGGTGGTGTTGGCGGAGGGGAAACGCCCGGTCCCATTCCGAACCCGGAAGCTAAGCCCTCCTGCGCCGATGGTACTGCACTCGTGAGGGTGTGGGAGAGTAGGACGCCGCCGAACTTAACTTGGGAGCCCCCTGTCTGCGATCTCGCAGACAGGGGGCTTTCCCGTGTTTCAGGGCAAAAACCGGTCGCGGGGTAGGCCTGCTGCTGGGCACAGTTGATTCATGGAGGTCAGGTTCTATGACGATGTCACCGACTTCTGGGCGGTGACCAAAGACCTGTACGAGGCCGAGCCGGTCAGGCACACGACCGTGCTCAGCGTCGTCCATGCGCTTAGCGACGCGCCGCAGCCCGATGCGGCGCCGCCGGTGCTGGTGAGTTTGCATGACGACGAGGGCGCCCTGAGTGGGGCGGCGCTATGTACCCCGCCGTGGCCACTGGCGCTGAGCGGAGTCGACGTCACGGATGTGGGTCCGTTCGTGGACGAGCTGCACGCGCGGTACCCCGGCCTGGGCAGTGTGATGGGTCCGCGGGATGTCGCGGAATCCTTCGCCGGTGCTTGGGCGGCCGCGGCCGATTGTGATGTGCGGACCGTGCTTGATCTCCGGCTCTATCGCCTGGGCGAGCTGACAGTCCCAGTGGTCGAGGGCGAGGCCCGGCTCGGAACGGAGGCCGACCTGGCGCTGCTGTCGGAGCATTGGCTCGGCTTCTCGACCGAAGCGTCTCCCTACCGTGGCGACACCATGGCCGATGCGGAGGCCGGTGTGCGGCGGCTGTTGGCGCTGGGCGCCGGGTACGTGATCTGGGAGGCCGATGGCGTCCCGGTGAGCAGCGCTGCCGCGAAGGTGCCGAACGCCGGCGCCTCTCGGATCGGACCGGTCTACACGCCGCCGGAGCACCGACAGCGCGGCTACGCGGCGGCGGTCACTGCCGAGGCCGCGCGATGGGCTCGGCAAGCCGGCGCCAAGGAGGTTCTGCTCTACACAGACCTCGCCAACCCGACCTCGAACGGTGTGTACCTCCGGATCGGCTTCCGTCCCGTCGCCGACTACGTCGAGCTGGCCTTCGACACACGGAGCTGAGCGAGGCTCACCGGTGGGATCAGTCAGGGCTCGCCGCCATCACAGTGCGGCTTCGCCGGCCTTGGCTGGGCAAGCTGACGTGGCTTGCGGGATGGCTTGCGGCGCCGGACGTGATGGTCGGCACGAGTTGGCGAGCGGGTGAGCGGTCCTGTTTGGCAGCCCAGCCGGATAAGACTTGAGCAGAGGCGCTCGGCCATCGGGCCAGCCGTGGTCTCGCCGGCGCACAAGGGAGTCCAGCCCGGCCGGCGATAGTGCCGCCGTGGCGTGCGGCCAGCCGGCCGGCCGCGGTCTTGGCGGCAGCGGGACCGGGATTAGGCTCATGGCGTGACTCTGCCTCGCCTGCTCGTGGTTCAGCCCTCCGATGCCGATCCGGTGGGCCGTCTCGGGGAATGGCTCACGGCCGCTGGCGCCGAGCTCGACATCGTGGCGCCGTCGCGAGAGCCGTTGCCGGCGCTCGACGGCTACCAGGGCCTCGTCTGCCTCGGTGGAGAAATGGGCGCGCTCGACGACAGCGAGTACCCGTGGCTGGCGGACGTGCGGCTGCTGCTGTCGAAGGCGGTGGCGACGAAGATGCCGACTCTGGCGGTGTGCCTGGGGGCGCAGTTGTTGGCGGTGGCGACCGGCGGCCAGGTGCGGCGTGGCGGTCAGGGCCCGGAGGTCGGGGTGCTGTTGGTGGCCAAGCGGGACACCGCGGCGCGGGATCCGTTGTTCGCGGAGCTGCCGTTGACGCCGGATGTGCTCCAGTTCCACCACGACGAGATCGCGCTGTTGCCGCCCGGTGCCGAACTGCTGGCATCGTCACCGCGTTACCCGAATCAGGCATTCCGCGTCGGTTCGGTGGCCTACGGCGTGCAATTTCATATCGAGACGACGCCGGAAATCGTCTTGAAGTGGGCGGAGCTCGCGCCCGAAGAGGCGGCCCTCGCACGGCCTGGCCAGCTCGAACCGGACAACCTCGCGGAGGCGCATGTCACGCTGTCCGAGGTATGGCAACCGTTTGCGCAGCGGTTCGTGCAGCTCAGCACCGGGGAGCTTGAGCCGGCGCTGGGAAGTTCCAGAACGCTGCCACTGGTGTGATAACGCGTCGTCACTGTACGTTCGCGGCATGACGCCCACACGGGGGTCTGTCACCCCATCCGACGTGGGGTAGCGTTCTACACGTAGTTGCCCACCGCCGGAGGATTTTGGTGGACGTCCCCCTACTGGTCGCCGTTGTTGTGCTGACGGCTCTGGCCTTCGATTTCACCAACGGTTTCCATGACACGGCCAACGCGATGGCCACCTCGATCGCGACCGGCGCATTGCGACCACGAGTCGCCGTCGCCATGTCCGCAGTGCTGAACCTGGTCGGCGCTTTCCTCTCCGTAGAGGTCGCCAAGACCATCTCGGGCGGCATCGTGGACGACCTCAAGATCACTCCGGCCGTGGTGTTCGCCGGACTTGTCGGCGCCATCGTCTGGAATCTCCTGACCTGGCTGGTCGGCCTGCCGTCCAGCTCATCGCACGCGTTGTTCGGCGGCCTGATCGGCGCCACCTGGATCGCCTCGGGCGCGAGCGCGGTGCACTTCGGCAAGGTCGTCGAGAAGGTCCTGATCCCGGCCGTCGCCTCGCCGGTGATCGCCGGTCTGATCGCGATGAGCGCCACCTACCTGACCTACCGGCTGACGCGGACCGCGGACCGCAAGGTCGTGTCGTCGGGCTTCCGGATCGGCCAGATCGTGTCGGCCGGCCTGGTCTCGCTCGCGCACGGCACCAACGACGCGCAGAAGACGATGGGCGTGATCACGCTGACGTTGATCACCGCAGGCGCGCTGCCGGCCAATGCGGGCCCGCCGGTCTGGGTGATCATCAGCGCCGGCACGGCGATCGCGCTCGGCACCTACTTCGGCGGCTGGCGCATCACGCACACGCTGGGCAAGGGCCTCACCACCATCGACGGGCCGCAGGGCTTCGCGGCGCAGACCAGCGCCGCGGCGGTCATTCTCACGTCCTCGCACCTCGGCTTCGCACTGTCGACGACCCACGTGGTGTCCGGCGGCATCCTGGGCGGCGGGCTCGGTCGAAGGGCGTCGAACGTGCAGTGGAACACCGCGGGCCGCATGGTCCTCGCGTGGGTGCTGACGCTGCCCGCTGCCGCCGTCGTGGGTGCCGTGGCCAGCTCGATCGCCAGCACCGGCACCGCCGGTGTGGTCATCGTGGCCGCCGTCGGCATCATCGTCGCGGCGGGCATCTACGTGGCGTCGCGCCGCAAGCCCGTCACTCCCGACAGCGTCGTCAACGACGAGCTGCCGCTCGAGCCCCTGAAGGTGGCGGCATGAGCGTGAACTGGGCGGCGCTCGCCGAGGTGTTCATCGTCGGCCTGGTGTCGGTCGCCGCAGTGGTGGCGTTGTTCGCCACGGGCATCCGCGGCGTCTCGCAGCGCGTGGCCGCGCGGGCCCAGGGCGGCTCGGGTGCCGGCGCCCTGACGCTGGCGGTCGTGTGCTTCGCGGCGTGCTCCGCCGTGGTGCTCTACGGGCTGTTCCTGATCATCTCGCGCTGACGCTGACGGGCCCGACAATGACCGTGACCAGGCCGGTGGGACTACGGTTGGGCCCGTCATGACAGATCCACGGTCCATGTCCTCGCCAGCCCGGTTCGGGCTCACCGATCCACGTGCCGAGGAGATCCTCCACGCCGGCGGCTGGTGGCGCGGAGGTCCGGTCGAAGGCGCCGAGCTGGTGCTCGGCGCCTTGTCGCGCAGTCCCGATCCGGACCTGGCGCTGCAAAGCCTGGACCGGCTGCGGGAGGCCGCTGGCAAACAGTGGCCGGCCATCGCCGAGGCGTTGAACACCGACGGCGGGTTTCGTGGGCGCTTGATCGCCACCCTGGGCTCATCGACGGCGCTGGGCGACTTCCTCATCGCGAATCCCGACGAGTGCGCGCGGCTGAGCTCGGAGACCGCGCCGGACGCGGACTACACGGCGCATCTGCTGCGTGCGGTCGAGGAAGGGGCCGGTGACGTTCGGCAGCTGCGCCGCGCGTATCGGGGACTGCTGCTCGACATCGCGGCGGCCGATCTGGGGCACCTCGTGCAGCCGGAGATTGCCGAGCCCGGCTACGAGCAGGTCGCGGAGCAGCTGTCCGATCTGGCGATCGCCGCGTTGCGGGCATCCCTGGCGCTGGCCGCGAGGCAGGTCGGCAAGCCGTCGAAGCTCGCGGTGATCGCGATGGGCAAGTGCGGCGGCCGGGAGCTGAACTACGTCAGTGACGTCGACGTGGTGTTCGTCGCGGACAACGACGACGACCTGCCGACGGCGACCCGGCTGGCAAGCTCGATGATGCGCATCGCAGGCGAGGCGTGCTTCGAGGTGGACGCGGCGCTGCGGCCGGAGGGCAAGGCCGGCGCCCTGGTCCGGACCCTGGACGGCCACATCGCCTACTACAAGCGCTGGGCCCGCACCTGGGAGTTCCAGGCGTTGCTGAAGGCACGGCCGGTCGCTGGCGACGAGGAGGTCGGCCGACGCTATGTCGAAGCGCTGGCGCCGATGGTGTGGACGGCGGCCGGGCGGGAGAACTTCGTCGTCGACGTCCAGGCGATGCGGCGCCGGGTCGAGGACCACGTGCCGAAGGGACTTGCCGAACGGGAGCTGAAGCTGGGGCGTGGCGGGCTGCGGGACGTGGAGTTCGCGGTCCAGTTGCTGCAGCTCGTGCATGGCCGGTCCGACGAGGCGCTGCGGTCGCCGACGACTATGGCGGCGCTCGCCGCGTTGGGCTCGGGCGGCTACGTGGGGCGGGCCGATGCCGCCGGGTTGGCGGAGTCGTATCGGTTCCTGCGGACACTGGAGCATCGGCTCCAGTTGCAGCGGCTGCGGCGGACGCACACCTTCCCGGCCGACGATGATCGCGCGGGTCTGCGCTGGCTGGCGCGGTCGGCGGGGCTCTACCCGGACGGCCGGCGGGCGGCGGCGGACGTGCTGCTGGCCGAGTTCCGGCGGCACGGCAACAGGGTGCGTCGCCTGCACGAAAAGCTCTTTTATCGGCCGCTGCTGGAGGCCGTCGCACGGGTGCCGACCGAGGCGATGCGACTGACGACGAAGGAGGCCACGGCTCGGCTCGCGGCGCTGGGGTATACGGCGCCGGACGGTGCGCTCAGGCACATCGAGGCGTTGACGTCCGGGGTCTCGCGGCGTGCGGCGATCCAGATGACGTTGCTGCCGGTGCTGCTCGATCTGCTGGCGAACACGCCGGATCCGGACGGCGGTCTGCTGGCGTACCGGCGGGTGTCGGAGGCGCTGGCGGATACGCCCTGGTACCTGCGGCTACTGCGCGACGAGGGCGCTGTCGTCGAACGGCTGGCCGTCGTGCTGAGCACGTCGAAGCTGGTGCCGGATCTGCTGGTGCGTGCGCCGGAGGTGCTGCGTCTGCTGTCCGACACGGCGTCGCTCGCGCATCGCAGCCCGGTCGAGGTGGCGGGATCGCTGCGCAGCGCGGTCGGCCGGCACGCCGACCTCACGCAGGCGGTCGCGGCGGCTCGCTCGCTGCGCCGCCACGAACTGCTCCGCGTCGCCTGCGCCGACCTGCTCGGATTGGTCAAAGTCGAGGAGGTGTGCGCGGCGCTGTCGGGAGTGTGGCTGGCGGTGTTGCAGTCGGCCCTCGACGTGGCGTTGCGGTCGGCCGACGGGACGCCGCCGCCGGCGACGATCGCGGTGATCGGCATGGGGCGGCTCGGCGGCCGGGAGCTCGGCTACGGGTCGGACGCGGACGTGCTGTTCGTGTGCGAGCCCCGCAACGGCGCGACCGACGCCGAGGCGGTGCGGTACGCGTCCGGGATCGCGGAGGCAGTCCGACGTCTGCTCGCAGCGCCGAGCCAGGATCCGCCGTTGCAGGTTGACGCGGACCTCCGGCCCGAAGGTCGCAACGGGCCGTTGGCGCGGACCTTGGAGTCGTACCGCGCGTACTACGCGCAGTGGTCGGAGGTCTGGGAGGCTCAGGCGCTGCTGCGGGCCAGCGCGGTGGCCGGCGACGAGGACCTTGGCCGCCGGTTCTGCGAGATGGTCGACCCGGTCCGCTACCCGGCGGGCGGCCTCAAGCCGGCGATGGTCCGGGAAGTGCGGCGGATCAAGGCCCGGGTCGACGCCGAGCGGCTGCCGCGCGGCGCCGATCCGGCGACGCACGCGAAGCTGGGGCGGGGCGGGCTCGCCGACATCGAGTGGACGCTGCAGCTGCTCCAACTCCAGCACGCGGGTGACCGACCGGAGCTGCGCACAACGTCGACGATCGAGGGGCTGGCGCTGGCCTCGGAGCTGGGGCTGATCAGCGCGGCGGATGCCGATGCGCTGACGTCGGCGTGGCTGATGGCGACGCGTGCGCGCAACGCGGTGACGCTGGTCCGCGGCAAGCCGACCGACCAGGTGCCAACCTCTGGACGCGAACTGGCCTCGGTCGCGGCGGCGCTCGGCTACCCGCAGGGCACCGATCCGGGCGAATTCCTCGACGACTACCGGCGCACCACCCGCCGAGCGCGCAGTGTGGTGGAGCGGATCTTCTACGACGCCCAGTGATGGAGGACGAGTGAAGGCAATCGCCCAGACCGAGTTCGGCGACGCGAGCGTGCTGTCGCTCCAGGAGCTGCCGGACCCGGTGGTCGGGCCGGACCAGGTGCTGGTGGCGGTGAAGGCGACGAGCGTGAACCCGGTGGACTTCAAGATCCGCCTCGGCTACCTGCAGGGCGCGCTGCCGCACCACTTCCCGCTGATCCAGGGCTGGGACGCGGCGGGCGTGGTGGTGCAGGCCGGCCCGGCGGTCGACGGCTACGCGCCCGGTGACGAGGTTTTCGGCTACCTGCGCAAGGACCACGTTCAGAACGGCACTTACGCGGAGCTGGTGGCGGCGCCGGAACGGGGCCTGGCGCACAAGCCGGCGGGCATCACGTTCGAGCAGGCGGCGGCGCTGCCGCTGGCCGGGCTGACGGCGTTGCAACTGCTGAAGAAGATCGGCGTCGGCGAGGACGACACGGTGCTGGTGCACGCTGCGGCCGGTGGGGTCGGCCACTTCGCGGTGCAGATCGCCCGCGTGCTCGGCGCGGCGAAGGTCATCGGCACGGCGTCCGAACGCAACCACGACTTCCTGCGCTCGCTGGGCGCCGAGCCGGTGACCTACGGCGAGGGCCTGGAGGATCGGGTGGCGGCGCTGCTGGGCGGCGACGGCAAGGTGGACGCGGTGGTGGACCTGATCGGCGGCGACGCGCTGCGGGTCTCGCCGAAGCTGGTACGCGATCCGGCTCGCATCGGATCGATCATCGACGCCGGCGTCCGCGAGTTCGGCGGGCAGTACGTCTTCGTCAAGCCGAACAGCGAGCAGCTGGCCTGGCTGGGCGAACGCACCGCATCGGGTGAGATCACGGTGTCGATCGAGAAGGTGTTCCCGCTCGCCGAGGCGGCGGACGCGCAGCGCCTGGCCGAGGGCGGCCACGTGCGCGGCAAGATCGTCATCACGGTCTGACGAGCGCTGGGGTGGGGCGTGCTTTCACGCCCCACCTCGGCGGTCAGGCCACCTCGGCCTCGCTGTCGGCCTCCGCCTCGGGAACGCTGGCGAAGACGTCGACCACCCACTCCTCGACGAACGAGCCGTCGTCGGAGTCGGTGTCCGGGACGAGCCGGTTGGACAGGGCGACACCCAGACCGAGCAGGTCTGCGGCGCGCACCGCCTCGGTCGCCTCGGCGGCGGAGTCGAAGTAGTGGGTGGACAGCAGGTTCGCGTCATTTTCGGCCACGGGCGTGACCTTAGAGGGTGGCTCCGAAGCCCCTGCTGTCAGCCTGCCTGCTCGATCCGCACGGGTAACGAGCCGCGGTCGATCTCCAGCATGAAGTCGTCGATGCGGTGGTGGTACCGCTGCGGCACGTCCTCCTGCGCCAGCGCGAGCAGCTGGACGGCCAGGCCCCGTAGGCCGGCCTTGTCGCCCCGGATGACCACCTCGCCGTGCGGGGTGACGTCGAAGCTGAGCCGGTAGTTCGCCGGCCAGGCCCGGTTCAGGCCGCGGACCGCGTCGTAGACGGGGACGGCGACGACAACCTCACGAGTGGAGTCCACGGGAACGGGTTCGGCCACCTCGCCACCTCCTGCACCGCCGGCGCATCACCAGATGTTCATCCAACCCGACCGGGCCGGTCGTTTTGTTACGTCTGTGTGTCACTTCCCGATATGCCGCAAGCAAAAGCCGGGCCCGTGCGGACGGACCCGGCTTCTGCGCGACGTCAAGCTCCGGCGGGATGAACCCGCCGTCGATCACACGTCGTAGTACAGCGCGAACTCGTAGGGGTGCGGGCGCAGCCGCAGCGGGTCGATCTCGTTCTCCCGCTTGAGCGCGATCCAGGTCTCGATCACGTCCGGCGTGAACACGCCGCCCTCGAGCAGGAAGTCGTGGTCGCGCTCCAGGTTGTCCAGCACCTCGCCGAGCGAGCCCGGCACCTGCGCGACCTCCTTGGCCTCCTCCGGCGGCAGCTCGTAGAGGTCCTTGTCGACCGGGGCCGGCGGCTCGATCTTGTTCTTGATGCCGTCGAGGCCGGCCATCAGCATCGAGGCGAACGCCAGGTACGGGTTGCCGGACGAGTCGGGGCAGCGGAACTCGACGCGCTTGGCCTTCGGGTTGTTGCCGGTAATCGGGATCCGGATGCACGCGGAGCGGTTGCGCTGCGAGTACACCAGGTTGACCGGGGCCTCGAAGCCGGGCACCAGGCGGTGGTAGGAGTTCACCGTCGGGTTGGTGAAGGCCAGCAGGCTCGGCGCGTGGTGCAGCAGGCCGCCGATGTAGTGGCGCGCGGTGTCGGACAGGCCGCCGTAGCCGGACTCGTCGTAGAACAGCGGCGCGCCGTCCTTCCACAGCGACTGGTGGGTGTGCATACCCGAGCCGTTGTCGCCGAACAGCGGCTTGGGCATGAAGGTCGCGGTCTTGCCGGCCTGCCACGCCGTGTTCTTGACGATGTACTTGAACAGCTGCAGGTCGTCGGCGGCGTGCAGCAGCGAGTTGAACTTGTAGTTGATCTCGGCCTGACCAGCGGTGCCGACCTCGTGGTGGGCCCGCTCGACGGTGAAGCCGGACTCGATCAGGTTCAGGGTGATCTTGTCGCGCAGGTCGGCGAAGTGGTCGGTCGGCGAGACCGGGAAGTAGCCGCCCTTGTACTTGACCTTGTAGCCCTTGTTGCCGCCCTCCTCGTCGGCGCCGGTGTTCCACCAGCCCGCGATCGAGTCGATCTCGTGGAAGGAGGCGTTCTCGGCGCTGTCGAAGCGCACCGAGTCGAACAGGTAGAACTCCGCCTCGGCGCCGAAGAAGGCCTGGTCGGCGACACCGTTCTCGGCGATGAACAGCTCGGCCTTGCGCGCGATGTTGCGCGGGTCACGGCTGTAGGGCTCGCGGGTCAGCGGGTCGTGCACGAAGAAGTTGACGATGAGGGTCTTCTCGATGCGGAACGGGTCGATCCGCGCGGTCGCCAGGTCGGGCAGCAGCAGCATGTCCGACTCGTGGATCTGCTGGAACCCGCGAACCGACGAGCCGTCGAAGGCCAGGCCCTCGGCGATGGCATCCGCGTCGAACGACGCCGCCGGCACGGTGAAGTGCTGCATGATGCCTGGCAGGTCGCTGAACCTGACGTCGACGAACTTCACTTCCTCGTCGGAGATGAAGCGCAGGACCTCGTCGGGATTGGTGAACACCCTCGTTGGCTCCTTCGGCTCGTAGCCCGTCCCGGCACGTCGCCGGCTGTTTTCGTGACGAAGCTAGGCGGGTGGTGTTGCCCGTCAGTCACCCGGGTGTTTCGCGGGTGTTAACGAGACCGCGAACAGGGTAGTGGCGGACCTGACCGCCTCCTTGCTGTGACGACGGCCTTACCCTGGAGGGGTGAACAGGTGGACCGGTTCGTGGTTGTCCGGGCCTCGCGCGGCGTTGGAGCCGGGCGGCGGCTCCGCCGACGGGACGCAGCACCGATACCGCGGTGAGCGGCTCGGCCTGCCGGAGTCCGGCGTCGGCTCGATCCCGTCGACGGCGCGGCGCGCGGTGGCGATGCTCATCGACTGCGTGCTCGCGGCCCTGATCACGGGCCTGTTCACGATGCCGGACCTGCCGCGGAACTGGAGCATCCTGACCTGGTTCCTGATCGGTGTGATCGCGGTGTCCTTCTTCGGCTTCACTCCCGGCATGTACGCGATGGGTGTGCGCGTCGCCCGGATCGACGGCTCGGCCATGGTCGGCGTGCCGCGGGCGATGCTGCGCACGCTGCTGGTCGGGTTCATCATCCCGGTCGTCGTCTGGGACTACGAATACCGGGGCCTGCACGACCGGCTGGCCGGAACCGTCGTGGTCCGGATGCGCTGACCGCTGACAACAGAGCGAAGGCGGCCTTGGTGGCGTACTACGCCACCAAGGCCGCCTTCGTGTCGGCTGGGGGTTGTCAGCGGCGGCGCAGCGTGCGCTGCACGTTGCGCATCTTCGCGCCCTGCGGCAGCGGGCCCTTGGGCAGCGCGGCGCCGCGGTTGGCCAGCGCGGCCATGCCCTTCTCGAGCCGGTCCACCTCGGCCCGCGAGATGTTGCGGGGGAGCTTGGTCATGTGCTGCTGGAGCTTGCGCAGCGGCACCTCGCCCTCGCCGTTGCCGACGATGATGTCGTAGATCGGCGTGCTGCCCACGACCCGGGACAGCCGCTTCTTCTCCTGCGCGAGCAGCGACTTGACCCGGTGCGGCGCGCCCTCGCCGACCAGCACGACGCCGGGCAGGCCGAGCACGCGGTGCACGGCGTCCAGCTGCGTGGTGCCGGCCACGGCCTGGGTGACTCGCCAGCTGCCGCCGCGCAGGTTGTCCAGGGCCCAGCCGGCCGCGCCGGGCTGGCCGTCCGCCTTGCTGTAGACGCTGCGCGACACGCGCCGTCCGAACAGCAGCACCGCGCCCAGCGCGCCGAGCACGACGCCCGGGCCCAGGAACAGCCACTGCATGTCCCAGATCAGGCCGACCAGGAACGCGACGGCGGCAACGCCCACCAGCACCGCGACCATGAGCGGCACCAGGGCCTTGTCCTCGCGGCGTTGCATCTTGAACGCCTCGAAGATCTGACTGCGCCGAGCCCGGGACTCCGCGCGCTTGGCCCGTGCCGCCTCCTTGGCGGCCGCCTTGTCGTCCTGCTTACCAGCCATGTGTCCAGGATAAGGCCGGTGGACGGACCGGTTACGCCCTGCTCCGCATTTGGTGTCGGTGGGCTCTGCGAGGATGCAGGCCATGGACGCCGAAGGTCGACTCCTCGAAGACCTGGATCCGGACCAGCTCGGGGCGGTCACAGCGCCAAGGGGACCGGTGTGCGTGCTGGCCGGCGCGGGCACCGGAAAGACTAGGACGATCACTAGGCGCATCGCCTACCTCGTCGAGCGCGGTCACGTCGCCCCCGGCCAGGTGCTCGCCGTCACCTTCACCAAGCGGGCGGCCGGCGAGATGCGGACCCGGCTGCGGGCGCTCGGCGTGAACGGCGCACAGGCGGTCACCTTCCACGCCGCGGCGCTGCGTCAGCTGCGCTACTTCTGGCCGCGGGTGATCGGCGACGCCCCGTGGGAGCTGCTCGACGGAAAGCTGCGGCTGGTCGGCCAGGCCGCCAATCGGATCGGGGCCCCGACCAGCGCGGAGTCGCTGCGGGACCTGGCCGGCGAGATCGAGTGGGCCAAGGCGTCGCTGGTGACGCCGGACGACTACCCGGCGGCGGTGTCCAAGGCGCGGCGTGACATCCCGCTGCCCGCCGACCAGATCGCCCGCGTCTACCAGGGGTACGAGCAGCTGAAGACGCGGGCGCGGCAGCTCGACTTCGACGACCTGCTGCTGCACACCGCGGCGATCCTGGAGGAGCACTCGGACGTCGCGACCGAGTTCCGGGACCGGTACCGGTGCTTCGTCGTCGACGAGTACCAGGACGTGACGCCGCTGCAGCAGCGGGTGCTCAACGCGTGGCTCGGCGGCCGGGACGACCTGACCGTGGTCGGCGACGCCAACCAGACCATCTATTCGTTCGCGGGCGCCTCGCCGCGCCCGCTGCTGGACTTCCCGCGGCGGTTCCCGGAGGCGGTGGTGGTGCGCCTGGAGCGTGACTACCGGTCGACGCCCGAGGTGGTGGCACTGGCCAACCGGGTGATCGGGGCGGCGCGAGACCGGCCGTCGGGGTCACGGCTGCGGCTGATCGGCCACCGGCCGTCGGGGCCGGAGCCGAAGTTCGCCGAGTTCGACGACGAGCCCAGCGAGGCGCAGGCGGTCGCGGACCGGATCGGGGCGCTGCTGCGCAACGGCGTGCCGGCGAGCGAGATCGCCATCTTGTACCGGGTCAACGCGCAGTCCGAGGTGTACGAGCAGGCGCTGACCGAGGCGCAGATCCCGTACCAGGTGCGCGGCGGCGAGCGGTTCTTCGCACGGCCCGAGATCCGGCAGGCGATGGTGTCGTTGCGCGCGGCCGTCAACGGCGCGCCCGAGGCGGAGTTGCCGACGGTGGTCCGCGAGGTGCTCAAGCCGCACGGCCTGTCACTGGAGCCGCCGTCGGGTGGCGCGCAGCGGGAGCGCTGGGAGTCGCTGCTGGCGCTCGTCGAACTGGCGGAGGAGCTCGACACGGTGGTGCCGGGCGCGGATCTGGCGCGGTTCGTGGGCGAGCTGGAGCTGCGGGCCGAGGCGCAGCACCCGCCGACCGTGGAGGGCGTCACGCTGGCGTCGCTGCACGCGGCGAAGGGCCTGGAGTGGGACGCGGTGTTCCTGATCGGGCTGACCGAGGGCACCATGCCGATCCAGCACGCCGACACGGACGAGGCGGCGATCGAAGAGGAGCGCCGGCTGCTGTATGTCGGCGTCACCCGGGCGCGTGAACATCTGTGGCTGTCGTGGTCGCTGTCGCGGACCGCGGGCGGGCGTCGGCACCGCCGGCGCAGCCGCTTCCTGTACGGACTGCTGCCCGAGGATCACCCGGCCGCGCGATCCGTCGGCGGCGCGAACCGGGAGGCCGCGCCGGCGCGGCGCGCCGTGCGGGTCGAGTGCCGGGTGTGCGGCGACGTGCTGGTGAGCACCCCCGCGATCAAGCTGGGCCGCTGCCCCGACTGTCCGTCCGATGTGGACGAGGAGCTGCTCGCCCGGCTGAAGAAGTGGCGGGCGGCGCGGGCCAAGCAGCTGAGGGTTCCTCCGTACGTGGTGTTCACGGACACCACGCTGACCGCCATCGCCGAGCAGCGGCCGCTGGACACCGGCGGCCTGGTGGCGATCTCCGGCATCGGTCCGAGCAAGCTCGACAAGTACGGAGCCGACGTGCTCGCCCTGGTCCAGGGCGATGCCGGTGCAGGGTCAACCTGACCCGCGAGAAGTTCCGACGGAACTTTTCAAAAACCGGTTGCACGCCCCTGCGCAGGGGCAATAGCCTGCATAGGCCGGGCGCGAGACGCCCGAACAAGACGAGACCGACACACCACTACGAGACCCTGGTTGGGAGGCGGACGGCATGGGCAGCAACGGCATCAACATTCTGGTCGCACCGGCCTATCCGCTGGCCGGGGCCCTTGCCATGTGCGGCAAGGGAAGCACCTCTGTTGTCTCCGTCGATCAGGCGCGGCCGTGGACGGCCGGCTCGGTCGAGCGCGCCCTGACCACTGGTCAGCCGGCGTTCGTGAAGGTCCGCAAGCACGTTCTTCTCTGGTCCGCGCAGGAGCGAAGTACCTGACAGGAGTGTCAGGCTACGGCTCACGAAGGCCGCGGACCCGGGAACGGGACCGCGGCCTTCGTGTTTTTTCGGCATCAACTCGAACGGCAGGGACATGCACGCCCCGACGTACGACAGCACCACCGCCAACACCTGCATGAGCACCACCGAAACCGGGAGGAAGTCCACCATGTTCACCGCCACCGTTCCGATAGACGGAACTGTGCTGCCCGACTTCGCCGCGCCCACGGGCGCCGGTGTCGCGGAGCTGCTCGACACCGCACCGGGTGCCGGGCTCGACCTTCCCTGCCGGGCCAACAACCCGGACCTGTGGTTCGCCGACGCTCCCGCCGAGCTGGAGCAGGCGAAGTCCCTGTGCACCGCCTGCCCCGTACGGGCGGAGTGCCTTGCCGCCGCTCTCGCCCGGCGTGAGCCGTGGGGCGTGTGGGGCGGCGAGATCTTCGAGCGTGGCGCGGTGATCCCGCGCAAGCGGCCGCGTGGCCGTCCGCGCAAGAGTGACCGCCTCGCCGAGGCGGGCGCCGGGACCACAGGAAATCAGGAGGCAGCCGCGTGAACACCGTCCGCTACACCGCAGACATCCCGATGACCACGGATTACGAACCTGAGGGGACCTCGTTCATGTTGCTCGACCAAGAACTCGCACGGATTCGATTGCACGAAGTACGCCTGGTAGCGGAGGAGCAACGCTTGGCCCGCCGGCTGAGCGCCACCGCGCGGTGGCGCAAGGTCGCCGGTTGGGCCGCCAGGCGTGCGGAGCGGGCCGCGGCCCGCTACACCGTCTGACACAACAGAACACGATTCGGTTCGGCCGGCGTGCCGCCCTTCGGCGGTGCGCCGGCCGGGCGCGCATGGCCCAAGGGGGTCGAGTCCACCCGGATGTGGAACTGGCCACCCACCGCGCGCGGAACTGTCCTAGCGTCGACGGCGTGGCAGACAACGAACTGGTGAGCTGTTCGATCTGCGGCCGCCGCCGCGACCCGACCGCCGCTCCCGCCGAGGCGCTCGCCTGGGTGTCCGAGCGGGACCGAGGCGGCCAGCGCTGGCTGTGCCCCGGCTGCGCCCGCGCTCACGTCCGGGACATCGAAGGAAAGCTGCCCGCCGAGTATTGGTGACACTGCTACCAGTGACGTCGCATCGTGGCCGCGGTCCCCGGACCGCGGCCACCCGTCATCGACGACGGTGTGAACAGGCGGGCTTCAGTGGCGATGTGAGAGCGCTCTCACGGGAAGTGGTTAGTGATGCCTGGGTCCGTCTCGGCCGGGCGTTGCGTCTTACGGGACTCGGTGTGGGTGCGACGCCACGACCGGCGTTGGAGTTCGGCGCAGGTGCCGCATTGTGCGACCGGCGTTGCCGCTGGGGTTGTCGCGGCTCGGCTACCGCCGGGTGGCCGGGACGCGGTCGGAGAGGGCGTGGACCGGAGGCCGGACGCGGTTGGCGGCGCGGTGGAAGGCCTGCACCAAGTCCTTGCGCACGCCGTTGGGATCCTGGCGTAGGCGTTCGGGCGGCGTCCGCAGGACGATGACGCCGGCGGCGCCGAGGTGAGGGTTCCGGCCGTAGTGGTGGGCTTCGGTGCGGCCGAGGCGGAAGTGGTGCGTGCCGACCTCCCAGGCGAAGGCGACCTCGTCCCACCACGCGTCGACGACGCCGAGGAATCTGCCGGTGACGTCGCGAATAGGCACGTTCCAGCGAGGCAGAGGCAGAGCGGCGCCACGGGCGACGCGGCGGGCCAAGCCCTCGGTGAGGGAGACGACGCCGTCGGACACGGAGCGAAGGGCGGCCCGAGGGGCGGCGGAGCCGCGTTGGTTGCCGGAATCGAGTTCGGCGCGAAGCTCGGAGACGCTGCATGCGCCGCAACGCACGGGGCCGGAGAGGAGCGTCCGCAGACGTACGGCGTCGCGCTCGCGACGGGCGGCGTCCACTACGGCCCGGGGCATCGGGGCGTAGCGAAGGCCGTCGCGTTCGATCAGCGCGGGCATGCGGGTGGTGCGCTCGACGACGACATAGCCGTTGGCGGTGGTCCGCCTGGACGCCGGCACCAGCACGTGCACCTCGGTGCCGGCGCGCACGCCGAGGTCGTGATCGAGACTCGCGGCATCCAGGCCGGTGATCGCGGCGTCCTCGCCCGCGTACGCCAGCGCGGCCCGGAGCCGTTGCCGCCTGCTGGGCTCCGCACTGGACAGCAGCACCACCCCCGGCAGCAGACGCTGCCACGGTCCACCGGGCCGGCACCGGCCGACGATGGCGGAGCCGGAGACGCCGTTCGCGCGCAGTTCCGCGGTGCGGACCACGCCGTCGGGCGTGGTGCGCGCGAGCGACGCCAGGGTGGGCGGCGAGGTTTGCGTCATGACCTCGATGGTCGGACCCAGCCCGGTGCGGCGGAATACCGATTTCGTATCTGTGGACAACTGCTCGCTACGAGCCCCTCACCAGCCCGCAGGCTGTGGACAACTCGGGGGAAACGCGGGTCAGTCCGCGAAGCCCGGCTGCCACCTCGAGACGATCGCCCGCGCCGGCACCTCGGCGCCGAGCTGGCACAGGATGCCGGTCGCGCCCATCGTCACCCGATGGATGAGCAGGTACTGCGGCGGCAGGTTCAGCGACCGTCCGGTGCGGAAGTCCTGGCCGCGCAGGTCGCCGATCCGTTCCGCCTGCTGCTGCAGCCACTTGCGGGTGAACTTGAAGCGCTCGGTCCGCAGGGGCTCGACGAAGGGCCCGAGGTAAGCGACGACGTCGTCCGGCGCGACCTCGCTGTCCGGCCGCACGAAGTGCTCGGCGCGCAGCAGGTCGAGCAGCTCCTCGGAGCGGTGCTCCAGCGACAGCCGGGTCATCAGCCCCAGGGTGCGCGGCAGGCCGTCGGGCAGCCGGGCGGCGGCACCGAAGTCGATCACGCACAGCCGGCCGTCCGGCATCAGCATGAAGTTGCCCGGGTGCGGGTCGGCGTGCAGCAGCCCGGTCTTGGCCGGCGACGAGAAGTGGAACTCCGACAGCAGCGTGCCGGCGTGGTCGCGGGTCTCCTGCTCGCCGTCACGGATGATCGACGCCAGCGGCCGGCCGGTCACCCACTCGGAGACGACCACCATCGGCGCGCTGGCCACCACCTTCGGCACCAGGACGTGCTCGTCGCCGTCGAAGGCCTTGGCGAAGGCGCGCTGGTGGGACGCCTCGGTCCGGTAGTCCAGCTCCTCGACCATGCGCTCGCGCAGCTCGGCCAGCAGCGGCTTGATCTCGGCGCCGGGCACCAGCGCCTGGAACAGCCGGCTGAACCGCTGCAACTGCTTCAGGTCCGACAGCAGCGCCTCGTCCGCTCCCGGGTACTGCACCTTGACCGCGACCTCGCGGCCGTCGTGCCAGATCGCCCGGTGCACCTGCCCGATGCTGGCCGCGGCGGCCGGCACGTCGTCGAACTCCTTGAACCGCTTGGCCCACGAGGCGCCGAGCTGTTCGGCGAGCACGCGGTGCACGCTGCGCGCCTCCAGCGGCGGCGCGGCGGCCTGCAGCTTGGTCAGCGCGTCCCGGTACGGCGCGGCCAGCTCGTCCGGCACCGCGGCCTCGAACACGCTCAGCGCCTGGCCGAACTTCATCGCGCCGCCCTTGAGCTGCCCCAGCACCGCGAACAGCTGTTCGGCCGTCTTGGCGTTCAGCTGCGAGCTGACCTCCTCGGCGCTCTGGCCGATCAGCCGCTTGCCCCAGCCGCCGACCACCCGACCGGCTACCCCGATCGGGAGACTGGCTAGCTTCGCGGTCCGCTGGACGGCGTTGCGCGGGATCTCGGTCACCCGGTGATTCTCCCCTTGAGCTGGGGGTGGGCGTGAGTGATCTCGTCCACCCGGCCTGCGCCCTACACGCTAGCCTCCTCCGCCCTGGCCGCGCCGCAGCGGCAGTCGGGGTGCGGCTCCCACGGCCTCGACGTCACCGTGCCGGTCACGGTGTCGATCTCCAGGCTGGTGTTCCACAGTGCTGGAGTGCCCACGCCGGTCAGCCACCAGTCCAACGTCAGCAGCGCCTGCGCCGCGGCGAAGCCGGCGGCCGCCTGAGTGGCGGCCAGCTCGCCGGGCTGCAGTCGGCCGGCGAGCTGCAGGGCCAGCCGCGGCCACGTCGGGTCCAGGTCGGTGCGCTGCAGGTCCATGCAGTTCGGGCAACTCGACCGGCCGGGGACGATCAGCGGGCCGACCACGCCGGTGCCGTCCCGCATCCGTACCAGCATGTACGGCACGCCCTCGGCGTGCAGCGGGGCGATCATGCTCGGCGACGGCACCACGAGGTCGGTGAGCACGGCCAGGTCCGGCTTTCGGGACGGCGGCAGCGTGCCGGTCCGAGCGGTGCAGACGGAGCGGTGGATGGCGGCGAGGCCGGCCTCCTGCCGTGGCCTGTCCACATCGGTGTCGAGGTATCCGGTGCCGGTGTCCTCGGCCCGCACCTTGCCCAGCGCGCCGAAGTCGACCCAGCCGACGCCGGCCGCCGCGAGCAGGCACGCGACGGCCACTCCGAGCCGGCCCTCGCCGCGCACGGCGACGGCGGCCTGCTGCCGGTTGAGCGCCAGCCGACGCCGTGGGTAGCCGGTCCGCAGCGCCCACGCCGTCGCGTCCGCGGACAGCCGGGCCGGCGTGTGCGGACCGGTGTCGCCGTCCGGTGGGGACGCGTCGTCGAGCAGGCCGGCGTCGGCCAACGAGGTCAGCAGCACCATCGCCGCCTGCCGCGACCGCTCGTCGGAGAACCGGTCCAGCAGCTCCGGCACCGTCGCGTGGCCGTTCATCGCCGGCAGCATCTCGATGAGGTCCTCGGACATGCCGTCCAGCAGCACGCCATGCCGGGGATCGATGCCGATCTGCACCTCGTGGTCGCCGCGCCGCAGCACGGCCAGGCCGGGCAGCACGCGGGGCCGGCGGGGCAGTTCCACGGCCGGCTGCGTCTGGTCCACTGGCTGCGTCTGGTCCATGAACGCAGGCTGGCAGGGGTGACGGCGGCCGCCAAACGGTTGTCCACCGGTGGAGCGGGCAGTCCACAGTTCACGATCGATCGATTGACAGCTGTCCGAAATCGGACTATTTACCGGCGTTCGCCGCTCGCTGACGGCACTTGACAGGTCCACCGGAGGTGGTGTCCGGCGCCGCGACGATTCCCCGAACAGCCCATCCCAGCTGCGTAAACGTGGTCGCGGGCGGTGGTGTCGGCGAGGCGTCGGAACCACCCCCGAGAGGGAACCGGCGGCGGGTCGCAGTGCGGACCGACACGACCCGGGGCGAATTGTCGGTGCTTGGCCTTACCGTGAACGCGTGGCTGATCCACAGGTGGAGGTTCGCCGCAGCCGGCGACGTCGTCGCACGGTGACGGCATATCGGGAGGGTGACACGGTCATCGTGTTGCTCCCGGCCCAGATGACCAGGGCCGAAGAGGAACACTGGGTGGCTGAGATGCTGGCCCGCCTGCAGCGGAGCGAGACCCGCCGCAGGTCGCCGGCGCGCACCTCGGACGAGGCGCTGCTGACGAGGTGCGCCGAGCTGTCGGCGCGACATCTGGGCAACCGTGCGGTGCCCAAGAGCGTGCGGTGGGTGCCGCCGATGCGGACGCGCTGGGCGTCCTGCACGCCGGCGGACGGCACGATCCGGGTGAGCGAGCGGCTGCGTGAGGTGCCGTCGTGGGTACTCGACTACGTGCTGGTGCACGAGCTGACGCACCTGTTGGTGCCCGGGCACGGGCCCAACTTCTGGAAGCTGGTGCGTGACTATCCACGTACCGATCGAGCGGTCGGCTACCTGGAGGGCCTGTCGGCGGCGGCGGGCTGGGGCATCACCGAGGAGGACTGACGCCGGCCCGTGACACGAAGGCCGCCTTCGCGGCGCCAGCGGCCACGCATCGCGCCTTCGCTGCCCGCGGTGCCGGGCGGCTGGCCCCGCGGATGAGACGAGTGGTGACGAGGCGAGTGGTTCAGCCGGGCTGAGTAGCCGAGCGGGTGGCCGTTGCCGATGGACGGAGCCGGCCGTCGGTCCGGCTCCGTCACGGGTCAGCTCTCGTCGGGGCCGCTCTCGCCCCGCTCCTTCTCCTCACGCTCGGTGCGCTCGAGTTCGGCGATCGGGTCGTCACCGAGCTCGGCGCCAGCGCCGAGGCGGTCGGCGAACTCCATGGGATCGTCGAGGTCCTCGCCGGTGGGGATGAGGTCCGGGTGGGCCCAGATGCCGTCGCGGCGTTCGATGCCGTGCTGGTCGCCGACGAGACGCCAGAGGGCAGCGGCGGCGCGGAGGCGACGGGGGCGGAGTTCGAGGCCGACGAGGGTGGCGAAGGTCTGCTCGGCGGGACCGCCGCTGGCCCGGCGGCGACGCAGCGTCTCGCGAAGGGCCTCGGCGCCGGGGAGACGCTCGCCGACGGCGTCGGCGACGACAATGTCCACCCACCCCTCGACGAGGGCGAGCAGGGTCTCCAGCCGGGTCAGCGCGGCCTTCTGCTCGGGGGTCGTCTGCGGTTCGAGCAGGCCGGACCGCATGGCGTCCTCGATGCTCGCGGGGTTGCTGGGATCGATCTGCGTGGCCAGCTGCTCCAGCGCGGCGGTGTCGACCTTGATGCCCCGGGCGAACTCCTCGACGGTGGCCAGCAGGCGCTGGCGCAGCCACGGGACGTGGGCGAACAGCCGCTGGTGGGCGGCCTCGCGGGCGGCCAGGAAGACCATGACCTCGCTGGCGGGGCGCTCCAGCCCGCCGGTGAACTTCTCGATGTTGGCGGGCAGCAGCGCGGCCGTGCCCTCGGGGCCGAGCGGCAGGCCGACCTCGGTGGAGGTGAGGACCTCGGCGGCCAGCTGCGCGAGGGCGTTGCCCAGCTGCGAGCCGAACGCCATGCCGCCCATCTGGCCGACCATCGCCAGCATCGGCCCGGCGGCGGCCTTGGCCTCCTCGGGCAGCGCGTCGACCCAGGCGCCGGACACCCGCTGCGCCACCGGGTCGAACAGCCGCTGCCAGGTGGGCAGCGTCTCGTTCACCCAGTCCGTGGCCGACCACGCCTTGGCGACGCGCGCGCCGGCCGGCAGCGTGGTCACCGGGTCGAGCCACATCTCGGCCAGGTGCACGGCGTCGGCGACGGCCCCGGACTGGTCGGCGCCCGCGGTGCCACCGGACTGGGCGAGCTGCTGCACCGCGATCTGCTTGGCAAGGTCGTAGTTGACCGGCCCTCCGCCGCCCGATGTCTGCGCCTGGCTGAGCATCTGGCCCAGCTGGCTGAGCATCTGGCCGAGCTGGCCGATGTCGAAGGGGACGCCCCCGGGAGGCATGCCCCCGGGCGGTGTGTTGCCGCCTCCGGAGGAGCCCTCGCCGCGGTCGTCAGGGTTCGGTGACGGATTGAACCCGAACGGCAGATCGGTCATGTCTCCACGGTACGCGGCTGTGTCCATGCCGCGCGTTCCGCGCGGGGCGTCGGGTGGCGGCGGGCGAAATCCGGCGACGGTCCAGGCACCGGCGCGGCCTCGCGCTCACTCGGGACGCGCGGCATGGACACGGCGAACGAGCCCCATACAGACCAGGCCGTACCCTCTGGGGTCGTGAGTCAGCAAACTGAGCGGACCGACCAGGACACCGCTGAGCCGCAGCCTCCACGTCCCCGCCGCGGCGGTCCCGGTCGCCGCACGTGGACACTCGTGTGGAGCTTCGTGCTCGTGGCGGTCATCGGTCTGCTCGGTGGCGTCGTGTCGATCCCGTACGTCGCGATCGGCCCCGGCCCGACCTTCAACACGCTCGGCAGCGTCGAGGGCACCACGGTGATCTCCGTACAGGGGCAGAACACCTTCCCCACCAAGGGGCAGCTGCGGATGACCACGGTGTCGCTGACCGACAGCGTGACCCTGTTCGGCGCGCTCGGGCTGTGGGCGTCCGGCCGCTACTCGCTGGCGCCGCGTGAGGAGTACTTCAAGCCCGGCGAGTCGCAGCAGGACGTGCAGAAGGAGAACGTCCAGCAGTTCAACGACTCGCAGTCCAACGCGCAGGTCGCGGCGCTGCGCTACCTCGGCTACCCGATGAAGGTGCTGGTCGGCACGATCAGCAAGGGCAGCCCGGTGACCGGTGTGCTCAACGCCGGCGACCGGCTGCTGGCCGTGAACGGCGCGAAGGTGAGCACCTCGCAGCAGGTGCAGGACGCGCTCAAGAACACGCAGCCCGGCCAGGCCGTCCCGGTCACGTTCCAGCGCGGCACCGCGCCCGAGCAGACCGCGACGATCACGCTCGGGCACAGCGACGACCGCACCTGGGGCTTCATGGGCATCGGCCCGATCGACCGGCCGGACGTGCCGTTCCAGGTCAAGATCAGTCTCGCCGACGTCGGCGGGCCGTCGGCCGGCCTGATCTTCGCGCTGAGCATCATCGACAAGCTGACGCCGGACAACCTGGACAACGGCGGCATCATCGCCGGCACCGGGGAGATCGACGACCAGGGCAACGTGAAGCCGATCGGCGGCATCCCGTTCAAGATGATCGCCGCCAAGGAGGCGGGCGCGACCGCGTTCCTCGCGCCGGCCGACAACTGCGCCGAGGCCAAGCAGCACGCGCCGGACGGGCTGAAGCTGATCAAGGTCAGCACCCTCGGCGACGCCGTCACCGCGCTGCAGGCGCTCAAGGCGGGCAAGCCCACGCCGGGCTGCTGAGTTCGAACGCGACGAAGGCCGCTTTCCTCCCGCGAAACGGGGTGAAAGCGGCCTTCGTGTCGTTTGGGCTAGCGGGTTCGCCGGGGAGGCGAGGGGCGAGGCCGGGGCTGGGGTGGGTTCGCCGGAGGGGCGAGGCGCGAGGCCGGGGCTGGGGAGGGCGTGCCAGCGAAGGCGGCCTTGCTCGCGGTGGATGGGACCAAGGCGGCCTTCGTGGCCGAGCGGAGCCGGTGCCCGCGAGAGGACTCGCCGGCTACGGGCGGAGGGTCTGCAGGAGGGCACCGGTGAGGTTGGGGGCGAGCTCGGGGTGCTCGACGATCTCATCGGGACGGTCCTGGTCGCCGCGCAGGCGCAGGACGCAGGCGGCGGTGCCGTCACGCAGCACGGCGGCGACCAGGCGGGCCTCGCGGCGCTGGGGGTGCTCGGCGGCAACCCGACGCAGCACGGTGGTGTCCTCGGCGACGGAGTCGATCTCGGCCTCGGCGTCGGGCGGCAGCACGACGATCTCCTGGGCGAGGGCGCAGCCGGTGACGGCGTCGGGCCACACGATGCTGGCCAGCGCGTCGCCGAGGTCCTCGCCGGGCAGTTCCTCCTGCGCGATGGGGGTGAGCGAGGCGGCCGGGTCCAACTGCTCGCGCAGCTCCGGCTGCTGGGCGATCAGCTCGGCGGTCGGTACCAGCGCGAACAGCTGCGGCGCCTGGTCCCAGCCGGCGGCGGAGACGAACTCCTCGACCTCGCGGGCCAGGGCGGGCAGCAGCGTCGGCCGGGTCTCGTCGGCGTCGTCAACAGAAGGCACGCCGCCCATCGTCCCATCCGTGACCGACAGCTCACGCGACCGCCCGGTCCCGAAACACCCGCCCGCCCGGTCCCGATGCCTCCGCCCACCCACCCGCCGGGCCGGCGGGTGTCCCGGACGTGGAACTCAGGACACCGTCCGTAGAGTTGTCACAGGTGGCGAGACCCGGCAGGGTCGCGTCCGCGTTACGCCGACCGCAACCCGTAGGAGCGTGCCCCGTGGCAAACCGGCCTCCCGTCGGACTACCCACGCTGTCCCGACGCAGCCGCATCCTGATCGTCGTCGGGGTGATCGTGCTGATCGGGCTGATCCTCAGCTCCCGGGTGCTGTCGACCTACATCGACTGGCTCTGGTACGGCGAGGTCGGCTTCCGCTCGGTGTTCACCACGACGCTGCTCACCAAGCTCGTGCTGTTCCTCGTCGTCGGCGTCGTGGTCGGCGGCCTGGTGTGGGCCAACCTGCTCGTCGCCTACCGCAGCCGGCCGGTGTTCGTGCCACTGTCCGGACCGGACGATCCCGTCTCGCGCTACCGCATGGTCGTCAGCCGCCGGCTCAAGCTGTTCGGCATCGGCATCCCGGTGATCGTCGGCTTCCTGTCCGCGGTCACCGCCATGAACGACTGGCAGCAGGCGCAGCTGTTCCTGCACGGCACCTCCTTCGGCAAGACCGACCCGATCTTCAACATCGACGTCGGCTTCTTCGTCTTCACGCTGCCGTTCTACGAGTGGATGCTGAACTGGCTGTTCGTCTCGGCGGCGCTGTCCTTCTTCGGCGCGCTGATCACGCACTACCTGTTCGGCGCCATCCGGTTCGCCGGCCGCGGCGGCCAGCTGTCCGGCCCGGCCCGCATCCAGCTGTCGGTGATCGCCGGCGTGTTCGTGCTGTTCAAGGCCGTCGCCTACTTCTTCGACCGGTACGACCTGCTGTTCTCGCAGAGCAACCCGCAGGCCTTCGGCGCCACCTACACCGCGCTCAACGCGGTCATGCCGGCCAAGCTGATCCTGCTGTGCATCGCGGTGTTCTGCGCGGCCGCCTTCTTCGCCGGCGCCTTCCTGCGCAACCTGCAGCTGCCGGCCATCGCCACGGCGCTGCTGGTGCTGTCCAGCCTGCTGATCGGCGTCGCCTGGCCGGCCGTGTTGCAGCAGTTCTCGGTCGCGCCCAACGCGAACGAGAAGGAATCGGTCCCGATCACGCACAACATCGCGGCCACCAAGGACGCCTTCGGGCTCGGTGACGACAAGGTCAGCTACAAGAACTACGACAACAAGCCGACCGCGTCCACCGACCAGGTCAAGACCGACGTGCCGACGGTGTCCAACGCCCGGCTGCTCGACCCGAGCGTGCTGTACCCGACGTTCAAGCAGTTCCGGCAGGGCCGCAACTTCTACGACTTCCCGCCGAAGCTGGACATCGACCGCTACACGGTCAACGGCGTCACCAGCGACTACATCGTCGCCGCCCGCGAGATCAACACCAACGGGCTGGCCGAGAGCCAGAAGAACTGGATCAACGAGCACCTGGTCTACACGCACGGAAACGGCTTCGTCGCGGCCAAGGCCAGCACCGTCACCTCGACCGGCTACCCCGACTTCACCGTCAGCGAGCTCGGCTCCGACGGCAAGGTCAGCGAGGGCGAGATCACCGTCAAGCAGCCCCGCATCTACTACGGCGAGCTGCAGGGCGACGCCAACGACTACGCCATCGTCGGCGGCCCCGACGGGCAGAACCCCAGCGACGGCCAGGAATACGACACCGACGCCACCAAGTACACCTACCAGGGCAGCGGCGGCGTCCCCATCGGCAACTGGTTCAACCGGCTCGTGTTCGCGGGGTACTACGGCGAGCGGAACATCCTGTTCAACTCGGCCATCACCGACAACTCGAAGATCATGTACTACCGCGACCCCGCCGACCGCGTGAAGAATGTCGCGCCCTGGCTCACCCTCGACAGCGACCCCTACCCGGCGGTCATCGACGGCAACATCGAATGGATCGTCGACGGGTACACCACGCTCACCAACTACCCGTACTCGCAGCAGACCCAACTCGGCGACGCCACCACCGACTCGCTCAACGCCAACGCCAACACGCCGCGCCAGCCCAACCAGGGCGTCGCCTACATCCGCAACTCCGTCAAGGCCACAGTGGACGCCTACACCGGCCAGGTGAAGCTGTACGCCGTCGACGACACCGACCCCGTGCTCAAGGCGTGGGAAGCCGTCTACCCCGGCACCGTGCAGCCCAGCAGCGACATCAGCCCGCAGCTGCGCGCCCACTTCCGCTACCCGGAAGACCTGTTCAAGGTGCAGCGCGGCCTGCTCGCCAAGTACCACGTCACCAACCCGCAGAACTTCTTCTCCAGCGTCGGCTTCTGGAGCGTGCCCAGCGACCCCACCGCGGTCGACAACCCCACCAGCACGCAGGCCATCCAGCAGCAGACCTCGCCGCAGCCGCCCTACTACGTGATGTCCGGCAGCCCGGCCAGCCCCGACGGCAAGGCCAGCTTCCAGCTCACCAGCCCGCTCGTGTTCCTCGGCCGCGACTTCATGTCCGCCTACGTGTCCGTGGCATCCGACCCAGGGCCCAACTACGGCAAGATAACCGTGCTCCAGCTGCCCACCGACACCCAGACACCGGGTCCCAAGCTCATGCAGACCCAGTTCATCACCACCAACGCCAACCAGCTCAACCTGTTCCGGCAGCAGGCCACCAACATCAAGTACGGCAACCTGCTGACCCTGCCCGTCGGCGGCAGCCTGCTCTACGTCGAACCCGTCTACGTCGAACAGAGCCAGAGCGCCAACTCCAACTCGTCCTACCCGCAGCTGTCCCGAGTGCTCGTCAGCTACAACGGCGGCGTCGGCTTCGCACCCACCTTCACCGACGCCCTCAACCAGGCACTCAGCGGCGCCACCCCGGTTACCGGCGGCGGCAACGGCGGCAACGGCAACACCGGAACCACCGGCAGCAGCCCCACCACCACAACCGGGCAGCCCAACAACAACAGCCCCGACATGGCCAAGGCCGTCGCCGACATCCAGGCCGCGCTCGCCGCCATCAAGAGCGCCCAGCAGAGCGGCGACTTCCAAGCCCTCGGCAACGCCTACAAGGCACTCGACGACGCCACCAAGGAGTTCAACGCCGCCAACAACCCCAGCACCAACCCCACCACCACCGGCGGCGGAAGATGACCTCAGTCACGTGACGGACACCTGATTTGCATCCAGCGGCAACCACCCCGTACAGTAGTAATTACCGACGCGGGGTGGAGCAGCTCGGTAGCTCGCTGGGCTCATAACCCAGAGGTCGCAGGTTCAAATCCTGTCCCCGCTACAGATTGGGAGATCCCTGTTTGCCGATGGCAAACAGGGATCTTTCGCTTTTTGTTCTGGGGGGCGACCCCCAGACCCCAAGGCAGGGCGGGCTTCGCCCCCCTGCACCCCCCTTCGGGACTTCGCTTCGCTCGTCCCGGGGGTGGTGTGTGCTGGGTGGGTGGGGTAGGGCTTCGCTGCGCTCGCCTGGGGGTGGTGGGAGAGTGCTCGGCGGAATCTTGGACTCAGGCGAACGAACCAGGCCCTGCGCACGCGGGTGGCTTCGTGGGGAAAGTGCTGGTCAGGTGGGTTTTCGGGGGGCGATTTGTAATAGGGTGGACGGGTCGGGTAGGGTAGTTATTACCGACGCGGGGTGGAGCAGCTCGGTAGCTCGCTGGGCTCATAACCCAGAGGTCGCAGGTTCAAATCCTGTCCCCGCTACAGATTGGGAGATCCCTGTTTGCCGATGGCAAACAGGGATCTTTCGCTTTTTGTTCTGGGGGGCGACCCCCAGACCCCCGATGTGGGGCTTCGCCCCACGCCCCCTCGGGACTTCGCTTCGCTCGCCCCCGGTTGGGGCTGCGCTTCGCTCGCCCGGCGTGTGTGGCTGGGGTGGGGTGGATTGGGGAGTGCGCCGGGGTGGCCGGCGCACGGTGGGGGTCAGCTCATGTTCTCTACCCAGAAATGGGCGCAGGCCACAGAGCAGACCCGGCCCTCGCCGGTCACCTTGCGATGCTTGCGGATCTGCTTCCCGCACACCACACACTCGTCCTTGCCGGCCTGCCCGGGAATGCCTCCTGAGGCCCACGCACGCGCGTGCTGCACAACCTTGTGCTCCATCCACTTCATGCCCACAGCGGCACCTCCGCCCATCACCTCCGGTGGACAGCCGCCCACCCGCGGTGATGGTCCCGTGACATCGGCGCACCCCGAAGAGGGCGAGCCCAACTCCACCGATTCGGAGGATGATCGGGACACTGGGATGGGCGTACGGGATCACGGCCGGTGACGATCCATGCCGTCCGGGGACCCCGGAACACAGCAATTACCGGGTCAAGGCCTACGTGTGGTGTGCGTCACGAAGGATCGGAGCCGCGCAGGGCGGCCAGCCAGAGGGCCAGAGACGCGGTGATGACGGTGGCGCCGAGCCAACTCCAGAAGCCGCTGCCATCCAAGAACGCCCAGAGCAGGCCGATTATCGGAGCCGGAACGATCAGGACGACATCGGCGCGGAGCTGGCGGAGCAGACCGCGGACGGTTACGGCGCGTGCCCGGACCGAATCGTCGATCTCGGACGGGTTGTCGACCCGCCGGCCCTGCGGGTCGTCCTTGACGACCCGGCCCGACGGATAGAGCACGACACCGTCGATGAGGGCGGCGACCAGGCGGTTGCGGCGAGGGTCGCCGTGCAGGGCGACGGTGCTGGGGGTGGCCAGGGTGACCAGGACCGGGTCGAAGTAGACGGGGATCCAGCGGCGGGGCAGGTCCTCGGTCTCCAGCCATGAGCGGGCCATCAGGCCGGACTGGACGCGGACCCGGCGGACGGGAATCCGGACCTGGGGGCGGTGGGTGAGACCGAGGCGGGACAAGAGGCGGACCGAGGTCACCAGGACCATCAGGCCGGCGGCGATGGCGATGAACAGGAGCTCACCGCTGGAGCGGTCGGCGGCGATGAGCACCGAGGCGCCGGGGATGACGGCGTGGGCCGGCGCGGAATGGTCGTAGCCGACGAGGACGCTCGCGCCGACGGCGGGCGGCGTGGAGTCGAGCGGGACAGTGGCCTGGGCCGCACCGCCGGACGGCAGGGTCCAGGTGACGGTGGCTGTGTCCGCATCGTGGTCGACGGCGGTCACGTGGGCCGTGGTGCGGGCGGTGAGCGGGGCCAGCTCGGCGCGCGCGGCGGACAGGGTGGCGGCGGAGAACGCGGCCACTATGGCGCAAACGGCCAGCACAAGGACGGTGGCGGCCAAGCCGTGTCGTACAGCGCGCGTCCGGATGCCCATGAGCTCACATCCTGCCCAGCCCGCCTTCCGTAGGTTCCCGCAGGGTGGGAAACGCGCGAGACTCGACTGTCACCTGCATAGTGTGACGAACTGGGAACTGGGGGCTTCAAGGGGAAAGGCAAGCTCGTGAGTCGAACGCCACGTGCGCTGCTCGCGGTCGCCGTCACGGTCACCGCGTCCGCGCTGCTGTTGTCTGCCTGTGGGGGATCGGCAGGTTCCTCCGCGCCGCCGCCCACCAAGCAGATCGGTCAGAACGACATCAACCCGATGTTGCGGGACGAGGTGAAGGACGGCGGCATCCTGCAGTGGGGTGTCCAGGCCTATCCGGCGAACTTCAACATGCTCGCCATCGACGCCAGCAGCGGTGACATCCCGCCGGTCGTCCAGTCGTTCGAGCCGACGCCGGCCATCGCCGACGCCTCCGGAAACTGGGGCCCCGACCCGGACTACGTGCAGTCCTTCAAGCTGGTGTCCACCGACCCGCAGAAGGTCGAGTACAAGCTCAACCCGAAGGCCAAGTGGAGCGACGGCACGCCGATCACCTGGGAGGACTACAAGTCCGAGTGGCAGGCGCTCAACGGCAAGAACACGGCGTACCAGCCGCTGAGCACGGCCGGCTACTCGAGCATCTCCGACATCAGCAAGGGCAGTGACGACTACGACTTCACCGTCACCTACAACCCGAAGCTCGCCGAGTGGTCCAACCTGTTCAACGTGCTCTACCCGAAGTCGATGACCTCCAACCCGGAGGAGTTCAACAAGGGCTGGAAGGACGAGCCGAAGGTCACCGCGGGTCCGTTCAAGGTCGGCAACCTGGACAAGACCGGCAACAACGTGACCGTGGTGCCGGACCCGAACTGGTGGGGCGACAAGCCCAAGCTGGACAAGATCGTCTTCAAGTACTACTCCAGCGCCAACGTCGAGGTGGACGGCCTGGCCAGCGGCGCGTTCGACTTCGCGAGCGTCGCCTCCAACATCGACGCCTTCAAGCGCACCTCGGCGATGAAGAACGTGACGCTGCGGCGGGCCAACCTGCCCAACTACCGCGAGATCGTGTTCAACGGCGCCGGCAACTCCATCCTCAACGACCAGAAGCTGCGCGTCGCCATCATCAAGGGCATCAACCGCGACCCGATCGCCAAGGCCGAGATCAGCCAGCTGCTGCCGGACGCCAAGCCGCTGGGCAACCACATCTTCCTGCCCGGCTTCCCCGGCTACCAGGACAACTCCGCCGGTTACCTGTACAACCCGGACGAGGCCAAGAAGGAGCTGGACGCCGACGGCTGGACGCTCGCGCCCGGCGCCAAGGTCCGCAGCAAGAACGGCAAGCAGCTGAGCATTCGCAACGCCATCCCCGGCGGCGTGAAGTCCGCCCTTGACGAGGCCCAGCTGGTGCAGCAGCAGCTCGCGGCGATCGGCGTCGACCTGCAGATCGTGCAGGACGACCCGAACACCTTCTTCGACGAGCACATCACGCCCGGCGACTTCGACATCGCCAACTTCGCGCAGATGGGCGACGGCGCGCCGCCGGTCAACAACGCGCAGAGCTGGTTCACCACCGGTGACCAGGCGCTGGGCAACTCCGGCCGGATCGGCGACGAGAGCATCAACAAGCTGCTCGACCAGGCGTCGTCGGAGCTGGACCAGGACAAGCGGTACGCGCTGCTCAACGAGGTGGACAAGCAGGTGTGGGCGCTGGGCCACTCGCTGCCGCTCTACCAGCGGCCGTCCATCGTGGCCGTCCGCAACGGCCTGGCCAACTTCGGCAACTCGGGCCTGGCCAGCATCAAGTACACCGACATCGGCTGGGCCAAGTAAGCGCAGGTCAACCGGGTCCCGTCGCACGGAGACAGCGACGCGACAGTGGGCTTGGGTTGAATAGGGTCAGCACGGGCCGGGTGGTCGAGCCGCTCGCCCCGCGCTGACCAAAACTGGGGGTCAGCGCGGTGCGAAGCAGCGCTCCCACCCGGTCCGTGCGCTGTGCCCGACGCCAGCGACCGTCGCTTTCGGACACAAAACGAGCGGGGCTCGCGCATGACGCGCGAGCCCCGCTTGCTGTGTCCGCTTACTTGGTGAAACCGATGTTGATGTAGTCGATCGGGTTGGTCGCGAAGCCCATCGCGCCGTAGTTGGCGACGTTGGCCTTCGTGGCGACCGCGCCCGGCAGCTGGTACAGCGGGAGCTCGCCCGCGATGTCCCAGAGCTGCTTGTCGATGTCGTTGGCCATCTGGGCGCGCTTGGTGTCGTCGAGCTCGCCGACGGCCTTGGTGAACGCGTCGTTGATGGCCTGGCTGCCGACGTGACCGTAGTTCTGCTGCACGTTGGCCGGGTTCTGCAGGTCGAGCGAGTAGATGCCCTTGCTGCCCGACATCGGCGTGCTGCCGGCGATCCAGCGGAACGTGCACAGGTCGAAGTTGCCGACGTTGATGTACTTCGGGAAGAAGTCGGCGGTGGGCACCGCGTTGATGGTGACCTTGACGCCGACCTGGGCCAGCTGCTGCTGCAGGATCTTGCCGGTGTCGTCGGAGGCCGGCGTGCTGGAGCTGACGTAGGTCACGTCCAGCTCCTTGCCGTCCTTGGACCGGTACTGGCCGTTCATCTTCCAGCCCAGCGCGTCCAGGTCCTTCTTGGCCTGGTCGACGTTGTACTTCAGGTCACCGGTGTTGTCCTGGTACTCCTTGGTGCCCTGCGCGTAGATGTGGTTGCCCAGCAGCGGCGGGTTGGGCGTGATCTTGCCGATCTCCGCGTTGGCGATGCCCTGCCGGTCGACGGCCTTGAAGATGGCCTGGCGCAGCTTCTGGTCGGCCAGGATGCGGCCCTGGCCGCCGTTGAGCGTCATGTGCACGGTGTCCGGCGCGACGGCCTGGCGCAGCTTGACGTTCTGCATCGTCTTGTAGCGGGTGATCGCGTCGAGCAGCGCGTTGGTGTCGGCCACGTCGATCGCGCCGGAGGCCATCGCGTCCGGCAGGGACGGGCGGGTCAGCACCTTGAACAGGATGCTGTCCAGGTGCGGCTTCTTACCCCACCAGTTGGGGTCGCGGACGACCTCGACGGTCTTCGCGGTCTGGTCGATCTTGCCGATCTTGAACGGGCCGGCGGTGATCTTCGGCGCGTCCACCCAGCCGGTGTTGAACTCGTTGGGGTCGGAGTTCAGCTCCTTCGGGTAGAGCGGGCTGAACAGCGACTTCCACTCACCGAACGGCTTGGAGAAGGTGACCTTGACGTCCTGGTCGTCGCTGCCCTTCTCGACGTTGCCGATGTCCTCGTAGCCGGTGGTGCTGGCCACCTGGTAGGCCGAGTTGGTGCCGTTGAGGGCCTTCCACTGGGCCTGGAAGTCCTCCCAGCTGATGGCTCGGCCGTTGGACCACTTGGCCTTCGGGTTGATCTTGTACTCGATCACCTGCGGGCTGGTGGAGGCCACGTCGACCGAGCTCACGATGTCCTTGTTGGACGAGAGCGAGGCGTCCGCGTTCTCCACGAACACCCACGGCTCCACCGTGTTGGACAGCCGGGCGCTGGCGACGTCGTTGCCGTCGACCTCGTTCTGGTTCCAGTTCGCGGACGGTGAGTCGATGGGGAACTGCAGCGTTCCGCCGTCCTTGATCTTGTCATCCGGCTGCGGGTTGATGTCGTTGACGCCGGCCTTGGTGTCGGCCTTCGGCAGCTGGCCCGCGCCGCCACCTCCGCCGCCGCAGGCGCTGAGGGTGAGCGCCGCCGCGAGCACCGGCGCCGCGAGCGCCAGCACCTTCCTTCTGCCCATCGAACTGACCTCCGTTGTTCCTCGTAACCGACCGACGACGTCGTCGGTCGGTCGCCTCCCTGCCCCACGGCCCGCCCATGGTCACCTGCTGTGCCGCGGCGCGCACCTTGGGTGATTCCTCCCCAGTTGCGACACTGGCCCGGCGACGGTGTCGTCGCCGGGCCAGCCGTCACGGAATCGTCCGTCTGTTCACTTGAGGAAACCCATGTCGACGTAGTCGAACGGGTACTGCGCGAAGCCGAACGCGCCGAAGTTGGCAAGCGTGTTGCGCACCGCGTAGGCGCCGGGGACCTGGTAGGTGGGCAGGATGTGCCCCTCCTTCCAGATCTCGGTGTCGGCCTGCTGGATCAGGTCGATCCGCTTGTTCTCGTCCAGCTCGGAGCCGGCCTGGTCGAGCAGCTTGTTGATGGTGTCGTTGCCGATCGCGGCGTAGTTCGACTGGTTGTTGCCCGGCGTGTAGTAGAACGTCGGCGCGTTGGCCGAGATCGGCTGCGGCGGCGCGGACAGGCCGTAGGCCACCAGGTCGAAGGCGCCGCGGCGGACGTAGTTCTTGAACAGCTCCGCCGCCGGCACCGAGTTGATCTTCGCGTTGATGCCGACCGTCTTCAGCTGGGCCTGCACCAAACCCGAGATCGCGGTGCTGATCGGGTTGCCGGAGTCGATCACGAAGTTGAGGTCGAGCTCCTTGCCGTCCTTGGCCCGGAAGTCGCCGCTCTGCTTGTAGCCCAGCTCGTCCAGCTTCTTCTTGGCCGCCTCCGGGTCGAACTTGATCGGCGCGGAGTTGTCCTTGTAGTACTTGGTGCCCTTGACGAAGAAGTGGTTGCCCAGCGGCGTCGGGTCGCTGCTCATCGGGCCGAGCAGCGCCTTGGCGATGCTCTTGGTGTCCACCGCCTGCTCCACGGCCACCCGGGTGGCCTGGTCGTGCAGCGGTGTGCCGTCGGCCCCGTTGAAGTCCAGCAGGTTGTACTGGGACTCGGTGGACTGCCGGATAGTCACGCCCGAGATCGTCTTGGCCCGCTGGTACAGGTCCACGCTGGAGCCGATCCGGTAGAAGTCGACCGCGCCGCTGGCCAGCGCGTCCGGCAGCGCGTTGCGGCTGACCACCTTGAACAGGATCTGGTCCAGGTGCGGCTTGGCGCCCCACCAGTTCGGGTCGGGCACCAGCGACACCGTCTTGGCGGTCAGGTCGATCTTGCCGACCTTGAACGGGCCGGCGGTGATCTTCGGCTCGTCCTCCCAGCCCTTGTTGAACTCGTCCGCCGTGGCGTTGAGCTCCTTGGGAGTCAGTGGGGAGAACAGGCTCTGCCACTCACCGAACGGCTTGGCGAACGTGACCTTCACGTCCTGGTCGTCGCTGCCGCGCTCGACCTTCTCGATGTTCTCCAGGCCGGTCGTGCTGTTGCACTGGTAGTCGGACTTCTTGCCGTTGCACGCCTGCCAGTTGGACTGGAAGTCCTCCCAGCTGATGGCGCGGCCGTTGGACCACTTCGCCTTCGGGCTGATCTTGTATTCGACCACCTCGGGGCTGGACGACACCAGGTCGGCCGAGGTGAGGTAGTCCTTGTTCAGCGCCAGCGTGTTGTCCTGCTGCGCGGTGAACAGCCACGGCAGCATGGCGTTGATCATCCACGTGCCGGTCTGGGTCGACCCGTCGGTCTGGGCCGGGTTCCAGTTGTCCGACAGCTGGTCGATCGGCCACTGCAGGATGCCGCCCTGCTTGATCTTGTCCGCCGGCTGGGCGTTGATGTCGTTCTTACCCGTGATGGACTCGTTGGGCTTCAGCCCGTTGCCGCCGGAGTTTCCTCCGCCGCAGGCCGTGACGAGCAGCGCCGCCACGGCCAGCGCCCCCAGAAGCTTTCGGTTCATCGGTATCAGACCACCTGTTTCGTACGGGCGAAATGACAGGCCACCTCGTGGTCCTCGCCCTGGGACTCGCGGGGCGGCTCCACCTCGATGCATTTCGCCTTGTCCGAATCGGACAGTGTGGCGTGCAGGAAGCAACGGGTGCGGAAACGACAGCCCGAGGGCGGGTTGGCCGGGCTGGGCAGGTCGCCGGACAGGATGATGCGCTCGCGCGCCCGCTCCTTGACCGGGTCCGGGATCGGGATCGCGGACAGCAGGGCCTGGGTGTACGGGTGGCTCGGCGCGCCGAACACCGAGTCCACGTCACCGATCTCGATGATCTTGCCGAGATACATCACGGCGACGCGGTCGGCGATGTGCCGGACCACGGACAGGTCGTGCGCGACGAACAGGTAGGACAGCCCGAGCTCGGCCTTGAGCCGGTCGAGCAGGTTGATCACGCCGGCCTGGATGGACACGTCCAGCGCGGACACGGGCTCGTCCAGCACCAGCAGCTTCGGCTCGAGCGCCAGCGCCCGGGCGATGCCGATGCGCTGCCGCTGGCCGCCGGAGAACTCGGCGGGGTAGCGGTCCGCGTGCTCGGCCCGCAGGCCGACCAGGTCCAGCAGCTCCGGGATGCGCTTGCGGATGTGCGCGGCGTCGAAACCGTGCACCTGCATGGGTTCGGCCAGCACGTCACCGATCGGCATCCGAGGGTCCAGCGAGGCCAACGGATCCTGGAACACGACCTGCATGTCCCGGCGGATTGCCTTGCGCCCCTTGCCGTCCAAACCGGACACATCCTTGCCCAGCACGGAGATGCTGCCGCCCGCGGGCCGCTCCAGCCCGAGGATCTGCATCAGCGTGGTGGTCTTGCCGCAGCCGGACTCGCCGACGAGGCCGAGGGTCTCCTGCTCCCGCACCTCGAAGCTGACGCCGTCCACGGCGTGCACGGTGCCGACCTTGCGCTTGAGCACAACGCCCTTGGTCACCGAGAAGTGCTTGACCAGCGAGTCCACCGCCAGCACGGTCGGCCGCTCGTCCCGCGGCCGCAGGGCGGCCTTGGGCTCCTCGACCAGTTCCGCGCCGAACACCTCGACGGCCGCCTCGATCGCGGCCGCGTTGCTGGCCTCGACGCCCTCGATGTCGTCGTCGACGGCGGCCTCGGTGGCGGCCAGCTCCGCGCTGCGGATGCACGCCGCCCGGTGCCCGCTCGTGCTGTCCACTTCGGACAGCTCCGGCTCGGCGGTGAGGCAGTCGTCGATCGCCATCGGGCAGCGCGGCGCGAACGGGCAGCCCGGCGGCAGGTGCGTCAGCGACGGCGGCTGGCCCTTGATCGGCACCAGCGGCAGCTTCTCGGCGGCGTCCAGCCGGGGCAGCGACCCCAGCAGGCCGAGCGTGTACGGCATCCGCGGCTGCTGATAGACCTCGTTGACGTGCCCGGACTCCACCGCGCGGCCGGCGTACATCACCATCAGCCGGTCGGCGAAGCCGGCGACCACGCCGAGGTCGTGGGTGATGATCACGATGCCGGCGCCGGTCACCTCCTTGGCCGTCTTGAGCACCTCGAGCACCTGCGCCTGCACGGTCACGTCCAGCGCGGTGGTCGGCTCGTCGGCGATGATCAGGTCCGGGTCATTGGCGATCGCCATCGCGATCACCGCGCGCTGCCGCATGCCGCCGGAGAACTCGTGCGGGAACGCCTTCGAGCGCGCCGCCGCGTTCGGGATGCCGACCAGGTCCAGCAGCTCCACCGACCGGTTCGCGGCCGCCTGCCTGGACAGCCTGCCCTTGCCGTGGATCAGCAGCGCCTCCGCGATCTGGTCGCCGACGGTGTACACCGGCGTCAGCGCGGACAGCGGGTCCTGGAAGACCATGGAGATCCGGCGGCCCCGGATCTTCGACAGCTGCACGTCGGACAGCCCCAGCAGCTGCTGGCCCTGGAAGCGGATGGAACCGGTGATCCGTGCCTGTTCGGGCAGCAGGCCCATGACCGCCAGCGAGGACACCGACTTGCCGGAGCCGGACTCGCCGACGATGCCCAGCACCTCGCCGCGGGCCACCTCGTAGCTCAGGCCGCGCACCGCGTGCACCCGGCCGGACTCGCTGGGGAACGAGACGTCGAGGTCGGCGACCTCCAGCACCGGTCCGTCCCCGCCGGCGTCGAGGAGCCCCTCGTCCAGCGTGATCTCGGAGGTGCTCATGCCAGCTTGTCCTTTCGCTTCTCCCGGCGGCGGGCGCGGGATGCCGTCGGGTCCAGCGCGTCGCGCAGGCCGTCGCCGACCACGGCGACCGACAGCAGGGTGATGATCAGCAGCACCGCGGGCGCGTAGAACAGCCACGGGAAGGTCAGCGCCGAGCCGGTGCCGACGGAGATCAGCGTGCCCAGCGACACGTCCGGGGGCTGCACGCCGAAGCCGAAGTAGCTCAGGCCCGACTCCTGCAGCACCGCGCTGCCGACGTTGATCGTGGCGTCCACGATCAGCAGCGAGGACATGTTCGGCACGATGTGCTTGAAGATGGTGCGCCACGGGGACTGGCCCATGAATCGCGCCGCGCTCACGTACTCCCGCGTCTTCAGCGTCAGCGTCATGCCGCGCACGATGCGAGCGGTGATCATCCACTGGAACAGCACCAGCAGCACGACCAGGATCAGCCAGCTCGATCCCTTGAACAGCGGGCTGGCGATGCTGATGATCAGGAACGACGGCAGCACCAGCAGCAGGTCGACCAGCCACATCAGGGCGCGGTCGGTGATGCCGCCGAAGAAGCCCGCGGCCGCGCCGACGACCGCCGACAGCGCGGTCGAGATCACGCCGACGAGCAGGCCGATCGTCAGCGACTTCTGCAGGCCGCGCATGCACGCCACGAACATGTCGGTGCCGATGTTGTCGGTGCCGAACCAGTGCGTCAGCGACGGCGGGTCGTAGGTGAGGCTGGTGTCGTGGAACTCGTAGCTGTACGGCGAGAACAGCGGATAGCTGAAGGCCACGACGTACAGCAGGGCGATGACGATGATGCCGCCGAGCGCCCAGCGGTTGCGCATGAACCGGCGGCGCACCAGGGCGCCGCGGGAGACCGGCTTGCTCTGCGGGATGTCGGCCGCGGCTTCGTCGGCGGCGGCCGGGTTCACGGTGGTGCTCATGTGCTTCTGGCCTCCTACACCCGGATCCGCGGGTCGAGCAGGGCGTACAGGACGTCGGAGAGCCAACCCGACAGCAGCACGCAGACGGCCACGAACAGCGTCACCGTGGCGGTGACGTTGGTGTCCTGGTCGTTGATGCCCTGCACCAGCCAGGCACCCATGCCCTGCCAGTTGAAGATGGTCTCGGTGAACACGCCGCCCACCACCAGCAGGCCGAAACCGAAGGCGAACAACGTGGCCATCGGGATCAGCGCGGTGCGCAGGCCGTGCTTGAAGAACGCGCGCCGCCGGGTCAGGCCCTTCGCCTGTGCGGTACGCAGGAAGTCGCTGCCCAGCACGTCCAGCATCGCGCTGCGCTGGTAGCGGCTGTAGTAGGCGATCTGGCCGAGGACGATGGTCACCGTCGGCACGATCAGGAAGCGCAGCCGCTCGTCGAAGGCGGCCAGCCAGCCGGCGTCGGGATCGAGGGTTCCGCTGTACTCACCGGTGAACTGCAGCCACTCGCTGCCGGTGGCGTTGTTGATCGCCTGGGCAACCTGCTTCACCAACGGGCCGAGCACGAGCACCGGGGTCGCGAGGATCACATAGGAGAAGAGTGTCGAGATGTAGTCGAAGAACTTGTACTGACGGACGGCGCTGGCCACCCCGATCAACACACCGAGGGCGATGCCGATGGTGATGCCCAGCAGGAACAGCCGAAGGCTCACACCCACGCGGCGCCACAACTCGTCGGTGATGGCGTGATCCTTGGTGGTCTCGCCGAAGTCACCGTGCAGCACGCCTTCGCCCCAGGTCAGGAAGCGCACCGGAATCGGTTGGTCCAGGTGCAGCTCGACGCGCTTGGCCTCGATCGTGGCCGCGGGTGGCGGCGGGTTGTGCTGCCTGAGCAGGCTCAACGGGTCGAACGAGATCGAGGACAGCGTGAAGGACAGGAATGTCGCCACCACGCAGAGCACGATGTAATTGATCAGTCGGCGAACCAGGAAGCCGAACATCGCCTAGCTCCTCCCAACGGCGGAACGGATCCGCGCCCGTCGGTGGAAGGATGAACGAGTGGTGGTCGGAGCGGTCACCCGGGGGATTCTGCGGCTTACGCCCTGTTCCCGCCACCCTCCACCGGCCGGATTCTTGCGCCGATTGGGTAACGAACCGCTCGCACGCTGCTCCGGACGGCGCAACGGCAAGGCCATTCGGTGATCAGCCACTGTGGACTGAACGGCAGACCATTGTGGACAGCCGCTCGTTGCCGTGGCACCGTAGTGGGGTGTCTGAACTGAACGCAACTGCCGCTGCACTGCTCGGATTGCTGCACGACGGTCCCAAGACCGGCGGGCAGCTGGTCACGGCGGCCGGTGAGCGCTTCGGCGCGTTCTTCAGCGTGACCCGCAGTCAGGTCTACCGGGAGCTGCCGGCGCTGGCCGAGCAGGGCCTGCTCAAGTTGGGCAAGCAGGGCCCGCGCTCCAGCCAGCAGTACGTGATCACCGCTGCCGGCAAGAAGGCCTTCAAGACCTGGCTGACCACCGAACCCGGTCCCGACCACCTGCGCTCGCCGCTGATCCTGCGGCTGGTGCACGCCAGCTCGCTGACGCCCAAGCAGCGTGCCGGACTGGTCGAGTCGGCCAAGGTGGTCTACGGGGCGGAGCAGGAGACCCACCGGTCGGCCGCAAAGTCCGCCGAGGACCCGTACGCCAAGGCGGTGGCCGAGTTCGCGCTGGCCCACGCCAAGGCCGTGCTCAAGCTCCTGGAGAGCATTCCGACGAGCTGATGGGGAGAGTCGACACTGCTGGACCGGACCGGCCCAGCAGTGTTACTCCCCCCTGACGTAATCTTGCTTGTTGTGAACCCGGACGTCGAAGCCGACCTCAAGGACCTGTCCGCGACCCTGGCGAGTGTCGAGGCCGTCATGGACCTCGACAAGCTGCGCGCGGACATCGAGCGGCTGGAGGCCGACGCGGCCCGTCCGGACCTGTGGGACGACGTCGAGAAGGCGCAGCAGGTCACCAGCCAGCTCTCGCACAAGCAGGGCGAACTGCGCCGCGTGTCCGGCGTCCGGCAGCGGCTGGACGACGTGGCCGTGCTCTACGAGCTGGCCGAGGACGCCGACGACGCGGACAGCGTGGCCGAGGCCGACGCCGAGCGGGCCAAGCTGCGCGAGGAGATCGCCCAGCTCGAGGTCCGCACCCTGCTCTCCGGCGAGTACGACGAGCGCCAGGCGCTGGTCACGGTGCGTTCCGAGGCCGGCGGCGTGGACGCGGCCGACTTCGCCGAGATGCTGATGCGCATGTACCTGCGCTGGGCGGAGCGGCACGGCTACCCGACCGAGGTCTACGACACCTCCTACGCGGAAGAGGCCGGCATCAAGTCGGCGACGTTCCAGGTCAAGGCCCCCTACGCCTACGGCACCCTCTCCGTCGAGCAGGGCACGCACCGGCTGGTGCGCATCTCGCCGTTCGACAACCAGGGCCGCCGGCAGACCTCCTTCGCCGGCGTCGAGGTGGTGCCGGTGGTCGAGCAGACCGACCACGTCGACATCGACGAGAAGGACCTGCGCGTGGACGTCTACCGCTCCTCCGGCCCCGGTGGCCAGGGCGTCAACACCACCGACTCGGCGGTCCGGCTGACCCACATCCCGACCGGCATCGTGGTGTCCTGCCAGAACGAGCGCTCCCAGCTGCAGAACAAGGCGTCGGCGATGGCCGTGCTGCAGGCGAAGCTGCTCGAGCGGCGCCGCCAGGAGGAGCAGGCCAAGATCAACGCCCTGAAGGGCGACGGCGGCTCCAGCTGGGGCAACCAGATGCGGTCCTACGTGCTGCACCCGTACCAGATGGTCAAGGACCTGCGGACCGAGTACGAGGTCGGCAACCCCTCGGCGGTGCTCGACGGCGACATCGACGGCTTCCTGGAGGCCGGTATCCGGTGGCGGCGCAGCTCCGGGCAGTGACCGGATGTCATGAAATCCGTGTGAGCTGACGCTGTCGAAAACTCACCCGGACGGGGCTAGATGTCGACCCGGTAACGGTCGCGGGTAAGCTCGCCGACCGTGATCCGGCTCGAACACGTCACCAAGGTCTACAAGACCTCCACCCGGCCCGCGCTCGACAACGTCAGTGTCGAGATGGGCAAGGGCGAGTTCGTGTTCCTCATCGGCCCGTCCGGCTCCGGGAAGTCGACCTTCCTGCGACTGCTGTTGCGCGAAGAGGTGCCCAGCAAGGGGCGCGTCTACGTGTCCAACTTCGACGTCGCCAAGATGGCCCGGCGCCGCGTCCCGCGGCTGCGCCAGTCCATCGGCTGCGTCTTCCAGGACTTCCGGCTGCTGCCGACCAAGACGGTCGCCGAGAACGTCGCCTTCGCCCTTGAGGTCATTGGCAAGCCCCGGCACACCATCCAGAAGGTCGTGCCCGAAGTCCTGCAGCTGGTCGGCCTCGACGGCAAGGCCGACCGGATGCCGACGGAACTGTCCGGCGGCGAGCAGCAGCGCGTGGCGATCGCCCGCGCCTTCGTCAACCGGCCGCTGGTGCTCATCGCCGACGAGCCGACCGGAAACCTGGACCCCGACACCAGCCAGGACATCATGCTGCTGCTGGAGCGGATCAACCGCACCGGCACGACGGTGCTGATGGCCACCCACGACCACTCGATCGTCGACTCCATGCGGCGCCGCGTGGTGGAGCTCGACCACGGCAGGGTCATCCGCGACGACGCCAGGGGCGTCTACGGGATCGGCCGCTAGCCCCGCAGGCGCCCGTCCCCCGCGGACGCCATGAATCCCCGAGCCAAGGAACGTCAACCCCGATGCGTGCCAGTTTCGTCTTCAGCGAAGTGATCACCGGTCTGCGCCGGAACATCACGATGACCATCGCGATGATCCTGACCACGGCGATCTCGCTCGGCCTGCTCGGCGGTGGTCTGCTCATCGTGCGCATGATCGACAAGATGCAGCTGATCTACTCCGACAAGGTGCAGGTCATGGTGAGCCTCACCGACGACATCAGCGCCAACGACAACAACTGCTCCTCGTCGATCTGCGCCAACCTGCAGCGCGACCTCCAGGGCTCGAGCAACGTCGAGGCCGTCACCTTCCAGAACCGGCAGCAGAGCTTCCAGCGCTTCCAGCAGCTGTTCCAGGCCGAGCCGGAGCTGCTGCGGCTGACCCGGCCGGAGTCGCTGCCGGCCACGCTGCAGGTCCGGCTGGCCGACCCGAGCAAGGCCGACGTGCTGGTCAAGGCGTTCACCGGCAAGCCCGGCGTGAAGACCGTCGACGACCAGGGCGTCTTCCTGCAGCGCTTCTTCGGCATCCTGGACAGCGTCCGGTACGCGGTGTTCCTGATCGCGCTGGTGCAGGCCGCCGCCGCGGTGCTGCTGATATCCAACACGATCCAGGTGTCGGCGTTCACCCGAAGGGTCGAGGTCGGCATCATGCGTCTGGTCGGCGCCACCCGCTGGTACACGCAGCTGCCGTTCCTCATCGAGGCCGTCGTCGCCGGCATCATCGGCTCCATCCTCGGCATCGTCGGCCTGGGCCTGGCCAAGGTGTTCTTCCTGGACAGCGCGCTGTCCGGGCCGATCGCCTCCGGCGTGCTGCCGCGGCTGGACCTGCTGGACGTGGTGGCCATCTCGCCGATCCTGGTCGGCGTCGCCGTGGTCATCTCGGCCATCACCGGCTACGTGACCCTCCGCCTGTACGTGCGGCTGTAGTAACCGGTTGTCGCGCGGACGTAAAATCGGATCATGCCCAAGGAACAGGGCCGCAAGGCCATCGCGACCAACCGCAAGGCGCGCCACGATTACTCCATCGTGGACACCTATGAGTGCGGTGTCGTGCTGATGGGCACCGAGGTGAAGAGCCTGCGGGCGGGGCGGGCGTCCCTTGTGGACGCCTTCGCCACCGTCGACGACGGCGAGGTCTGGCTGCGCGGGCTGCACATCACCGAGTACGAGATGGGCACGTGGACCAACCACGAGCCGCGCCGCAACCGGAAGCTGTTGCTGCACAAGAGCGAGATCCTCAAGCTCATCGGCAAGACCAAGGAGAGCGGCCTGAGCCTGGTGCCGCTGTCGATGTACTTCAAGGACGGCAAGGTCAAGGTCGAGCTCGCGCTGGCCAAGGGCAAGAAGTCCTGGGACAAGCGGCAGGCGCTGGCCAAGAAGGACGCGGAGCGCGAGGCCAGCCGCGCCATGGGGCGCTGGGCCAAGGGCCGCCGCGATTAACCGCCCCGCAGGCGACGCGGCCGGGATTGGCTCCTCGGTCGCTCCGCCGGTCGATGACACCGAGATCGCCGGGTGGGTCCGTTCACTGGGCCTGCCCGGCCTTGTCGATCTGCACGTGCATTTCCTGCCCACCCGTGTGATGGACAAGGTGTGGGCGTATTTCGACGACGCCGCCGTGCACTACGGGGTGGAGTGGCCGATCCACTACCGGCTGCCCGAGGCCGACCGGCTTTCGGCGCTGCGGTCGTTCGGCGTGACCGGATTCGCGCCGCTGGTGTATCCGCACAAGCCGGGAATGGCGTCGTGGCTGACGTCGTGGGCGATGGACTTCGGCGCCCGGACGCCGGGGGCGGTGCCGACGGCGACGCTGTACCCGGAGCCGGGGGTCGTTTCGTACCTGGGTGACGCGGTCGCCGCCGGCGCTCGGTGCGTGAAGGCGCACGTGCAGGTCGGCGGGTACGACCCGCGGGACGAGCTGCTGGAGCCGGCCTGGGGGCTGCTGGCCGAGGCCGGGGTGCCGGTGGTGATCCACTGTGGGCACGGGCCGGTGCCGGGGGAGTTCACCGGGTTGTCGCTGTTCGAGCAGGTCCTGCGGCGGCATCCGCGGCTGGTGGTCGTGCTGGCGCACGCCGGGATGCCCGAGTTCGACGAGGCGCTACGGCTGGCGGCGTCGTATGAAACCGTTTTTCTGGACACCACCATGGTCGGGACGCCGTTCGCGGAACGGATGTCCCCGGTGCCGGCGGACTGGTCGGCGCGGCTGGCCGACCTCGGTGACCGGGTGGCCCTCGGCACCGACTTCCCGAACATCCCGTACGACTACGCGACGCAGCTGCGGGCGATCGAGTCGTGGGGGCTGGGCACCGACTTCCTGCGGCGGGTCCTGCACGACACCCCGGCGCGGCTGCTCCGGCTCGGGGCGTGAAGAAGCCCCCGTCCGTAAGACCTGGGGGTGAACGGGGGCCTCCGGCGGGCCGCCGATGCGGGAGTGGACGGCCACACTGTGTTGGACAGGTTTCGCGGCCAACTCTGACGCGCAACCGTCAGATTCACTCGAATGGAGTACTCGATGTGTGATCTGTCCGGCAGGTGGGCAAGGATTCCGTAAATATCGCGGTTGCTGGATGATGTGACCGTGGGATCGATGGTGTTTGCGCTGGTGGCGGCGCTGGGGTACGGGCTGAGCGACTTTGTCGGCGGGCTCGCGTCGCGACGCACCCACGTGCTGCGGGTCGTGCTGGTCACCTACCCCGTCGGCCTTGCCGGTCTGCTGCTCGTCGCCCCGCTGGCCGGCGGCCACCTCGGCGGGTTCGACCTGGTCATCGCCATGATCGGCGGCGCCGCCAACGGCCTCGCCATCATCTGGTTCTACAGCGCGCTCGCCACCGGGCCCATGAACGTCGTGTCGCCGCTGACCGCGCTGCTCGTCGCCGGGCTGCCGCTCGTGTTCGGGCTCGTCACCGGCGAACCCCTCGGGGCCGTCGCCATCGGCGGCGCGCTGCTCGCCGTCATCGCCGTCGTGCTCGTCAGCCGCGAAGAACGCACCGCCGTCGACGAAGCCGGGCCCGTGCGATTCACCGTCCGCGTCGGCTGGCTCACCGTCGGCTCCGGCGCCGCCTTCGCCGTCTACTTCGTGCTGCTCGACCAGTTGCCCGACGACAGCGGGCTGTGGCCGCTCGTCGTGTCCCGCGGCACCGCCACCGCCCTCGTGCTGGCCGCGGCCCTGGTCGCCGGTCAATTCCGCATGCCGGAACGGTCCGCCGTCGCCCTGTCCGTCACCGCCGGGCTCCTCGACGCCGTCTGCAACACCGCGTTCCTGCTCGCCCTGCGCACCGGGCTGCTCGCCGTCGTCAGCGTGCTGACCTCGCTCTACCCAGCCGCCACCGTGCTCATGGCCCGCCTCGTCCTCGGCGAACGCACCGGCCGCGTCCAACGCCTCGGCCTCGCCCTCGCCGCGATCTCCGTCACCCTCATCGCCAGCGGCTCCGCCATCGCGTGAACCGGGATGATCCGACCACGCGGAAGCGTTATGCTTTGAGTGTCAGACCCACGACGAGGGGGTGAACGGTTTCGACTCTGGACGTTGAGTCAGGGGAAGCGTGTAGGTGCAGGCGAGAGACCACCTTCAAGCGTCGCCGCAAACCAATAAGCGCCAAGACTAACAGTCGCGCTGACTTCGCTCTCGCTGCCTGAGCAGCCTGAGTGAGTCTGTCGGCCCGGGACCGCCTCCGACCCGGTAGCCGGCATCAGCTAGGAGGCTAAACCGCAGAACCCGGTCGCGGGGGACTGCGGGACAACCACAGCGACTGGGCCCGTCACACCGTCTCGTCCGCGTGAACGGTGGGGCCGAGCAGAGACACAGCGGACTGCACACGGAGAAGCCCTGATGAGGCGACAGAGGACCCGGGTTCGATTCCCGGCACCTCCACTCGGGACGGCTCGTGCTCGCGAAGAGCGCGAGCCGTTTCTCGTTTCCGGGTTCCTTGTGGGGCTCTCGCCCCACACCCCAAGGCAGGGCGGGCTTCGCCCCCCTGCACCCCCCTTCGGGCTCGGCTTCGCCGTCGCCCACCGGGCGGGCTCGCTGCGCATCGCCCGCGCGCGGGATTCGGCCGCCTGCACGTTGCAATCGGGCTTGCTGCGCATCGCCCTTCGGTCGTGGGTGTGAGTCGGGCGTGGTGGGTGGGCATCGCTTCGCTCGCCTGCCAGGGGCAACCGCCACGAGCCCATCCAGCACGACGTCGACTCCAAGCTCCCGGTGCTCTCAGGACAGCGTGGAGATGGTGGCGAGTTGGGCCTGGGTGAACGTGAGGGCGGCCTGGCGGAGGGAGGTGGCGGTGGTGCGGGAGAGGGCGAAGACGGTGGTGAGGATGCGGCGCATCTCGGTGCGGATCTGGTGTGTGGCCTGGGGAACGGACGCCTCGATGTCGCCGAAGAGGGTCCACCACCACCAGGCGTTGGTCGCGGAGTTGGCGACGAAGTCGGGGACGACATGCACGCCCCGGGCGGTGAGGAGGGACTCGGCGGCGGGGAGGACGGGCATGTTGGCGGCTTCGACGATGAGTCGGGCGCGCACCTGGCCCTGGTTGGCGGCAGTGATGCAGTAGCTGACGGCGGCGGGGACGAGGACGTCGGCGTCGACGGAGAGCCAGGCGTCGGGAGGGAGTTGGACGTCGCCGGGGCGGAGGGCGGAGCGAGGGATCTCGCCGAAGGCGTTGCGGGAGCGGAGAAGGAGCTCCACGTCCAGGCCGGAAGGGTTGGCGATGACGCCGAGGGCGTCGGCGATGGCGACAATCCGGAGACCGGCCTGGGCGAGGTAGCGGGCGGTGGAGCCACCCATGGAACCGAAGCCCTGGATGACGACACGGGTGCCGTCGAAAGGAAGGCCGAGTTCGGCGAGGGAAGCCAGCACGGCCTCGGCAACACCGATGCCGCCGGCGAGATCGGCCAGGCCGATGCCGTCGACATCCAGGGAGAAGGCACGGCGCAGGCGGGAGACGGCGGCGGCGCGGTCGGGCAGAAGGGGGTAGACGGCCTGGATGGAACTCTCCAAGCCGATCTCGGTGACGACGTCGTCGATGAGTTTCTGTTGTAGACCAAGGTCTTCGCCGGTGGTCCAGTGGCGCTCCAGCAATGCCCGGACGCCTTGGAGGTAACGGGTGAGGATACCTCGCATATGGGGATCGTGTGGATCGCAGTCGATTCCGCCCTTGGCGCCGCCGAGCGGAACGTAGCGATTGGAAGGCCGGTAGTAGAGGGCCTCTTTGCGGGTCATGCCGGCGGCGAGCCCGCGAACCTCGTCCAGGGTGCAGCCGGCCCGCATCCGCAAGCCGCCGGAGCAGACGCCCCGAACGAGCCGGTCGATGACCAGGAAGCCCTTGCGATCGGTGACGGGATCGGTCCACGTCACTTCGAGCAGCGGAGCCACGGACACCTCCCGTACTGAACTGCGGTTCAGTATGTGAGTGCCGTGGAAGGGGTGTCAAGAAAAGGTTTGCTAAGAGCCGCTCAACTCGTCGGGATCGACGGAGAGTTCCCAGGAGACCTGGCGGATCAACCACGAGCGGAGGTCGCGTCGGGAGGTCCTGGTCTTGTGCACGACGGCCCGCACGGCCAGACCGTCCAGGAAGGACGTGAGGCGGGCGGCGGCGGCCGAGGAGTCGGCGGTGTGGAACAGGCCGGCGGCGACGCCGTCGTCGATGACGGCAGCGATGGCGACGATCCACCGCCGCTGGAGATCGGCCAGCACCTTGGCCAGGGCGCGGTCGCGGACGGCGACGGACCAGGCGTCGATCCAGATCGTCCAACCCCGGGCCGGACCGGTCGGGGAGTACCAGTCCAGGGCGGCCAGCAGACGGAAGGCGGGCGAGCCGGGGGCGCCGACGATGGAGTCCAAAGTGGACAAGTCCTGGGCCGAGGCGTGCACGAGGGCCTCGGACAGCAGGTTCTCCTTGGTGCCGAAATGGTAGATGATCAAGGCTGGGCTGACGCCGCTCGCCTCGGCCACGTCGGCGACCCGCACGGCGGCCATGCCCAGCGCGCGGATCTGGGTGAGCGTCTCCTCGAGCACCTCGGCCCGCCGCGCCGTCGCGGTCTTCCTCCGCATGGCCCGCACTATTCCATCAGCGGATGCATCCGGGCCGCCATCGGTGTTGACTTTCCCCCGTGCGGATCACTGTGGTGGCGGTGCTGTGGCTGGTGGCGTTGGCGTCGGTCACGCTGGTCGTGGCGGTCTCGCCCTGGTGGCTGAACCTGGCGGCCCCGTTGCTCGCGGTGGCGGTTCTGGGTGCATACGACCTGATCCAGCGCCGGCACTCGGTGCTGCGGAACTACCCTGTGCTCGGGCACATGCGCTTCCTGCTGGAGGCCCTGCGGCCGGAGTTGCAGCAGTACTTCATCGAACGGAACTTCGACGGCCGCCCGTACGACCGGGACGTGCGCAGCATCGTCTACCAGCGGGCCAAGGGCACGGACGCGGAGGAGCCGTTCGGCACGGAGCGGGACGTGTACTCGACCGGCCACGAGTTCCTCACCGCCTCGATGGCCCCGCTGCCGATCCCGCACCACCCGCCGAGGGTCACCATCGGCGGCCCGGACTGCACGCAGCCGTACGAGATGGCGCTGCTGAACGTCTCGGCGATGAGCTTCGGCTCGCTGTCGGCGAACGCGGTGTTGGCGCTGAACAAAGGGGCCAAACTCGGCGGATTCGCCCACGACACCGGTGAAGGCGGCCTGTCCGAGTACCACCTGCGGCACGGCGGCGACGTGGTGTGGGAGATCGGCACCGGCTACTTCGGCTGCCGCACCAAGAACGGCGGGTTCGACGAGAAGGAGTTCGCGGACAAGGCGGCGCACGACAGCGTCCGCTGCGTGTCGCTGAAGCTGTCGCAGGGCGCGAAGCCGGGTGTCGGCGGTGTGCTGCCGGGCAGCAAGGTCAACGCGGAGATCGCCTCGGTGCGGGACGTGCCGGTCGGCCAGACGGTGATCTCCCCGCCCTATCACCAGGTCTTCGACACGCCCCGGGAACTGGTCCGCTTCATCGCGCACATGCGGGAGCTGGCCGGCGGCAAGCCGGCGGGCTTCAAGCTGTGCCTCGGATCCCGCCGGCAGTTCCTGGCGGTGTGCAAGGCGATGCTGGACGAGGGAACCACCCCCGACTTCATCATCGTGGACGGCTCGGAGGGCGGCACCGGCGCGGCCCCGCTCGAATACGCCGACAACCTCGGCACGCCGCTGACCGAGGGCCTGATCACCGTGCACAACGCCCTGGTCGGCGCCGGCCTGCGGGACCGGATCAAGGTCGGCGCCAGCGGAAAGGTCGCCACCGGCAGCGACATCGTCAAGCGCCTGCTGCAGGGTGCCGACTACACCAACGCGGCGCGGGCGATGATGTTCGCGGTCGGCTGCATCCAGGCGCAGCGCTGCCACACCAACCGCTGCCCGGTCGGCGTCACCACGCAGGACCCGCGCCGTGCCCGTGCGCTGGACGTCGAGGACAAGTCGTTGCGGGTGCAACGCTTCCAGCAGTCCACGGTGCACAGCGCCGTGCAGATCATGTCCTCGATGGGACTCGCCGGCCCCGGCGACCTGCGCCCGCACATGCTGTGCCGCCGAACCGACCCGGTGACCGTCCGCACCTACGCCGAGCTGTACGAATGGCTGGCCCCGGGCCAGCTGCTGAACGAGGCCCCGCAGGGGTGGGCAGCCGACTGGGCGGCGGCCGATCCGGACCGGTTCGCGGTGTGACGAACCGGCAAATGTGAGCAACGCATCACCACCGGTAGGCGTCATCTGATTGGGTTGACCCATTTCCGATGAACCGACCATGGGGGATCAGTGCGGACAACTGTCCTCGCCTGCGTGTGTGCCGCCGCCCTGCTGACGGCCGCGTGCTCCGCCGGCGGGCCCACGCCGGAGCCGCCGGGCCTCGCCGCCCGCGACACCACGATGACCACGGTGAAGCCGGCCCGCCAGGACCTGAACAACCAGGTGAGCCTCACCGGCAAGGTGGCGCTGGACCCGGTGTTCGGGGTGGCGGCGCCGGTCGACGGCCAGGTGCGCTACCTGGACGTGAAGCCGCCGACCGCGACACCGACGACCCCGACGCCGGTGGCCAACATCTGGGCCGGCGGCAAGGCGACCCGGGTGGACGTGCCGGCCGGCGCGACGTTCAGCGGGCGGCTGGTGGACGACAAGTCGAACGTGACCGGCGGCATGCCGGTGGCCTCGGCCAAGTTCGCCGGCTACGGCATCGTGGCCGACCTCGACGGCGCGCAGGCGTACCGGATCGCGACCGCGCCGGGCACGGTGCAGGCGCAGATCAAGGACGGCCCCGGCCCGTTCCCGTGCACGGTCCTCGGCACCATCGCCGCCCTGCCGGCGGGCACGCCGGCGCCGCCGTCGCCGACGACCCAGCAGCAGCCGCCTAAGGGCCAGCCGTCGGGTGCGCCGGCCCCGGACGGCGGGCCGCCGAAGGAGTTGCCGCAGCAGCAACAGCAGCAGTCGGAGCCGACCGGCCTGCGCCTGGTCTGCACGCCGCAGGCCGGCGTGAAACTGATCAACGGGGTGACGGCGACGCTGCAGGTGGTCACCGCCACCGCGCAGAACGCGCTGACGCTGCCGGTGGAGGCCGTCGCCGGCAGCCAGGGCAACGGCAAGGTGGACGTGGTCGTCGACGGCCACCGCCAGACCAAGGACGTGACGCTGGGCCTGACCGACGGCAAGGTCATCGAGATCAGGTCCGGCCTCAACGGGGACGAGACGATCGCGGTGCCGGGCCCGAACCTGCCGTCGCCGCAACAGGCCGGTGGTCCCACCCGATGACGGCACCGCTGATCCGGCTCGCGGGCGTGACCAAAACGCTGACGGGCCAGGAAGAGCCGCGGACCGTGCTGAACGGCGTCGACCTGACGGTCTACAGTGGACAGAGCATCGCGGTGCTCGGGCGTTCCGGCTCGGGCAAGAGCACCCTGCTGTCCCTGATCGGCCTGTTCGACCGGCCGGACCGGGGACAGTACCTGTTACGGGACAACGACATCACCCGGATCTCCGAGCGCAGGGCGGCGGCGCTGCGCAGCAGCGAGTTCGGCTTCGTGTTCCAGCGCTTCTTCCTGCTCAAGCACCTCACCGCGGCGCAGAACGTGGCGATGGCGCTGGTCAACGGCCAGGGCTGGCTGCCGCGCCGCAAGCGCCGGGCCAAGGTGATGGCGGCGCTGGAGCAGGTCGGCGTCGCGCACCTGGCCAAGCACCGCCCGGCCCGGCTGTCCGGTGGCGAGCAGCAGCGGGTGGCGATCGCCCGTGCCCTGGTCCGCGACCCGAAGATCCTGCTCGCGGACGAGCCGACCGGCGCGCTCGACGCGGAGACCGGCAACCTCGTGGTCGAGGTGCTGCGGTCGGCGACGGATCGCGGCTGCGGCCTGATCCTCGTGACACACGACCGTGATCACGCCAGCAAGATGGGCAGCGTGCTGCACCTGTCCGACGGTGTCCTCGGGCAGGTGACGGCGTGATCCGACTGTCCGGCCGGCTGCGTTCGGCACTGATCATCGGAATGCAGGGCATCCGGTCCCGCAAGCTGCGCACGCTGCTGTCCATGGTGAGCCTGTTCCTCGGCGTGCTCGCGGTCGTCGCGGTGCAGGCCGGCTCGCAGATCGCGGAGCAGGCCGCGCTCGGCAACATCGAGCTCATCGAGGGCGTCGACGGCACGCAGCAGCTGTACCTGCCGCAGAACGACAAGACACCCGGGATCGTGCTGGATTCCTTACAGGGCAAGCAGCATGCGGTCGCGCTCGTCGGGGCTCGGGCGTTCATCGGCGAGCCGAACGTCACGCCGATCAACAAGGGTGGCGGTCCGATCGACGAGAACTTCAGCGGCGGCTACTACTGCTCGCCGAACATGCCGTGCGGTCCGGACGAGGGCCAGCCGCAAGGGCCGCCGGGTCAGGCGATCGAGCTCGGTCTCACCGCGATGACCGGCGACGTCCGACAGTTCCAGCCGTACCGGCTGCAATCGGGGCGGTGGCTGGACTTCACGTCGTCGCCGTCGCTCGCGCCGCGCATCGTGATCAACACGAAGGCGGCGGAAGCGTTCGAGCGCTACCGGATCCCGGCGCAGATGCGGATCACCGGCGCGCCGGTGGACGCGACGCCGCAGATCATCGGGGTTGTCGACGACGGCGGCTACGGACCGGCCGCGTACGTGCGCTACGACGAGCTGGCGAACTGGCTGCCGCCCGGGCCGAACGTGCAGCTCAACCTCCTGGCGGCGCCGACGGAGACGTCGTTGCTGCAGACGCTCAAGGCCCGGCTGGCCGCGGCCGGCGTGCCGGCGGACCAGCTCCACCTGCGGACGATCAACTCCAAGGAGCACGTCGCCGAGCAACTGGCGCTGACGCGTTGGATCTTCTTCGGCATGGCGGCGCTGGTGCTGCTGATCGGCGTGGCCGGCATCCTCAACGTCGGCCTGGCCACGGTCGGCGAACGCGTCGAGGAGTTCGCGCTGCGGCGGGCCTTGGGCACGCCCCGGTTGCTGCTGGCCGGCATCGTGCTGGCCGAGACGTTGCTGACGGGCCTGTTCACGTCCGCGTTGGCGATCGGCGCCGGCGTGGTCGGGCTGCGCATCGCGGGCACGCTGTTCGGCAACAGTTCCCGGCTGTCGTTCCTGCACGACCTCGTGTTCCCGTGGCAGGCCGGGGTCGCGGGCGTGGCGGCCGGGCTGATCGCCGGCCTGCTCGGCGGCAGCATTCCGGCGCTGCGGGCGGCGCGCATCCCGATCGCGACGGTGATGCGCGCCTGAGAGAATCGGCTCATGGCCGACAGGGATCGGGACACGGCCGGCCGGGCCCGCAACGCGCGCCCGCGCGACGGGCTCGGCCGGCCGCTCGCACACGGCGCCCCGGGCGTCGAACGCCAGCCGGAAGGCATCGTCCGCACGCCGTCGCAAACGCTTGCGGAGGCCCAGGAACTGCTCGACCGCGGGCGGCCGTTCCACGCCCACGAGGTGCTGGAGGACGCCTGGAAGTCGGCCGACGAGCCGCACCGGCAGCTCTGGCGTGGCATGGCGCAGCTGGCCGTCGGCCTCACCCACGCCGCCCGTGGCAACCGCGCCGGGGCGATGTCGTTGCTGCGCAGGGGAGCCGGCAACATCGAGCCGTACCGCGGGGAGAGACCGTACGGAATCGACGTTGCCGGCCTGGTCGGCTGGGCGAACCGGATCGCCGACGGCGGCGGGGTGGAGACGGCGCCGCCGCGGCTGAGGTGAGCTTTTAGGTGCGAGAGGCCAGCTCCTGGGGGCGGGAACTGGCCCCTCGCTTGTTCGGTGGTCTCACAGCCAGATGGCTACGCCGCCGTGTCCGGAGCAGGTGCCCTGGCGGTGCTGGCTGAAGCTGTACGTGCCGTCCTTGCACTTGGCGGTCGCGCCGGCCGGAGGTCCGGGTGCGGCGACCGGCCGATGCACGCAGACGCCGTCGACGTTGCGGTACTGATCGGCGCCGCACGCCGCCTGGGTGTGCGTTTGTGGGGGAGGCGGCGCGGCGGCATGCGTGGTTACGGACGGTGGCGGCGCGACGGTGGTCGTCGTCGGCGGGGCCACCGTCGTGGTGGTCGTCTCGGTGGTGCTGGTCGTGGTCAGTGTCGTCGCGACCGGCGTCGGCGTTACAGTCGACGTGATCGCGGATGTGCCGTCACTGGCCGGCGTGACCTGCGGATTCGGGTCGCAGCCCGACAGCAGCGCACCCCCGAGGAGGAATGCGCCGACGACGGCGAGCAGTCGTGACATCCGGTGTGGCCTCCCACTCGACTGGGTGGACCACCGCATGATCGCCGGGCTAGTTCGCGACGTTACGTGACCGCCGCCAGCGATCCAGGACGAGCGGGATCTCGACCTGGAGGTACTCGAAGAACTCGACGGACTCGCGCAGCCGGGCGCCGGCGTCGGTGTCGGGACCGACGGCGGTGACGCCCTCGGTGAGGGCGTCGGACCACAGGGCGAGCAGCCGTGAGCGGTCAGCGGCGGACTCGTACCAGCTGCTGCCGCGGACCCGGTAGTGGTCGCGTTTGGAGCCGGGTTCGCGTTCGCGGACGATCAGGTGCACCTGGGTGAGGTAGCGCACGGCGCCGGAGACGGCGGCGGGGCTGACGGACAGCAGCTCGGCCAGTTCGCCGGCGGTGAGCTGCCCGGAGTCGGACGCGAGCAGGCCGACGAAAACCCTGGCCGGCATGCGCGGGATGCCCGCTTCGGACAGCATCAGGGCGAACCGCTCGATGAACTTCGACACGGCCTCGTCGTCACGCTCGGTCACTCGCACATCCTCTCACCCAACCGAGTTCACCGTCTTCACGAATTTGTGAAATGAGTGTAGCTTGGCGGCATGACAACCGCCATTTCGGTGTCCGGCCTGCGCAAGGCCTTCGGCCGGACCCAGGCGCTCGACGGACTGGACCTGACCGTCACCACCGGCGAGGTGCACGGCTTCCTGGGCCCGAACGGCGCCGGGAAGTCCACCACCATCCGCGTCCTGCTCGGCCTGCTGCGCGCCGACGGCGGCCGCGCCGAGCTGCTCGGCGGCGACCCCTGGCGGGACGCGACCGAGCTGCACCGCCGCCTGGCCTACGTGCCGGGCGACGTCACCCTCTGGCCCACGCTGTCCGGCGGCGAGGTGATCGACCTGCTCGGCCGGCTGCGCGGCGGGCTGGACCCCAAGCGCCGCAAGGACCTGCTGGAGCGCTTCGACCTGGACCCGACCAAGAAGGGCCGGACCTACTCCAAGGGCAACCGGCAGAAGGTCGCGCTGGTCGCCGCGCTCGCGTCCGACGTGGAGCTGCTCATCCTGGACGAGCCGACCTCCGGCCTGGACCCGCTGATGGAGGAGGTGTTCCGGGACTGCATCGCCCGCGAGCGCCAGGACGGCCGGACCGTGCTGCTGTCCAGCCACGTCCTGGCCGAGGTCGAGGCGCTGTGCGACCGGGTCAGCATCATCCGCAACGGCAGGACCGTCGAGTCCGGCACGCTGGCCGAGCTCCGGCACCTGACCCGTACCTCGATCACCGCCGAGCTGGCGTCTCCACTGTCCGGAGTGGACACGATGGCCGGCGTGCACGACTATTCGGCGCAGGGCAACAGGGTCCAGTTCGAGGTGGACACCGCCGAGCTGGATGCCGTGCTGCGCAAGCTGACCGAGTTCGGGGTCCGCAGCCTGGTCAGCCAGCCGCCGACGCTGGAGCAGCTGTTCCTGCGGCACTACGAGGTGACGGCGTGAACACGTTGGTGGGCACCGGATCCCTGGTGCGGCTGGTGCTTCGTCGGGAGCGGATCCAGCTGCCGGTGTGGATCCTGGCGATCACGGGCATCATCGTGGCCACGGCGTCCGGCTTCAACCAGCTGTACCCGACCGTGCAGTCACGGGTGGAGTTCGCCGCGTCGATCGCCAACAACCCGTCGGTGCTGGCGCTCAGCGGACCGGCCCAGGGGCTGGACACGATCGGCGGCATGACCGAGTGGAAATTCGGTGCCGTGGCGTGTGTTCTGGTCGGGCTGATGGCCGTGTTCACGACCGTGCGGCACACCCGGGCCGATGAGGAGACCGGCCGGCACGAGCTGCTCGGCTCCGGTGTCGTCGGCCGGCACGCCAAGTTGACCGCCACGCTGGTCGTCGTGTTCGGCGCCGGCCTGGTGTACGCGCTGCTGATCGGCCTCGGCCTGATGGGGCAGGGATTGCCGGCCGCCGGGTCGTTCGCGATGGGCCTCGGCATCGGCGGCTGCGTGTGGTTCTTCTCGGCCGTGGCGGCGGTTGCCGCCCAGGTGAGCTCGAGTTCCCGCGCTGCCAACGGAAGCGGTGCGGTGGTCATCGGTGCGGCGTACCTGCTGCGCGCGGCCGGCGACTCGTCGGCCGAGGACGGGCCGCGCTGGCTGTCATGGGTGAGCCCGATCGGCTGGTCGCAGCAGATGCGCCCGTACGCCGACGAGCGCTGGTGGGTGTTGGCGCTGTACGTGGCGATTTCCGTTGTGTTGCTCGGCGTCGGCTACGCCCTGGTCGGCCGGCGCGACATCGGCGCGGGCATGCTGCCCGAGCGCGCCGGCCGCGCCGGGGGCGCGTTCGGCACGTTCGGTCTGGCCTGGCGGCTGCAGCGTGGAATCCTCATCGGCTGGGCCGTCGGTGTCGCCGTGATGGGCGGAGCGCTCGGCGGCATCTCCCAGAGCCTGAAGGGGATTCTCGACAGCAGCCCACAGGTTGCCCAGGCGCTGCACCACATCGGCGGCCAGCAGTCCCTTGTGGACTCTTTCCTGGCCGCCATCCTCGACGTGATCGGCCTGGCCGTTTCCGTGTACGCCATCCAGGCCGCGCTGCGGCCGCGGGCCGAGGAGACGGCCTTCCGGGCGGAGCCCGTGCTGGCCGGCTCCGTCGGGCGACTCCGTTGGGCCGCAAGCCATCTGGCCTTCGCCCTGCTCGGCAGCGCCTTCCTGCTGGCCGTCGCCGGCACCGCCACCGGGCTGGCCGAGGGGCTCTCCGACGGCGACGTCGGCACGCAGCTGCCGCGCCTGCTCGGCGCCGCGATGGTTCAGGTGCCGGCAGTGTGGGTGCTGGCCGGCAGCGCCGCCGCCCTGTTCGGGCTGCTGCCGCGGCTGACCTCCCTGGCCTGGGCCGCGCTCGTCGTGTTCCTGCTGCTCGGCCAGCTCGGCTCGCTGTTCCAGCTCAGCCAGTGGGCGCTGGACATCTCCCCGTTCACGCACCTGCCCAAGCTGCCCGGCGGCACCTTCACCGCGACGCCGCTGGTCTGGCTGACCGCCGTCACGGTCGTGCTGACGGCGGCCGGCCTGGTCGGGTTCAGGCGGCGGGACGTGGGATAAGGGCGGCGGTGATGGCGTAGATCAGCCGGTCGCTGGACGACCCGGAGCCGCTCGAGCCGCTCCTGTCCGTGATGCTGGACGGACTCAGCGGGTGACCAGGCCGGCGTCGTACGCGAGCAGGCCGATCTGGGTGCGGTTGGCGCAGTCCAGCTTGACCAGCATGCGGGACACGTAGCCCTTCACGGTGGCCTCGGAGAGGTGCAGCCGGGTGGCGATCTGCGCGTTGGACAGGCCCTCGCCGAGACAGGTCAGCACCTCGATCTCCCGCTCGGTGAGGTCGGCGACCAGCGACGCGGCGCGATCCCGGGCGGCCTGCTCGGTGGCGGAGGCGGCGACGAGCCGCCGGGTGGCGGCGGGGGAGAGCACGGTGTGCCCGTCGGCGGCGACCCGGACCAGGCTGATCAGGTCCTCTGGGGGCGTGGACTTGAGCAGGAAACCGGCGGCGCCGGCTCGCAGCGCGCGGATCACGTACTGGTCGGCGTCGAAGGTGGTGAGCGCGACGACGGTCGGCGGCGAGGGCAGGCCGGCGATGCGTTCGATGGCGGTGAGGCCGTCGACGCCGGGCATCCGCAGGTCCATGAGCACGACGCGCGGCCGGTGGCGGACAACGGCTTCCACCGCGGCGGCGCCGTCGTGGGCGGCGTCGACGACGGTGATGTCGGGCGCGGAGCCGAGGATGGTGCGCAGGTGCGCGCACACCATCGGCTCGTCGTCCACGACCAGGACCTTGATCTCGTCAGTCGCCATGACTCTCCGCCGTCGGTACGAACGCGGGCAGTATCGCATCGACCTCGAACCCGCCGTCGGGTCTCGCGGTGGCGGTGAAGCGGCCGCTGACCAGCTCGACCCGCTGCTTGAGGCCGAGCAGCCCGGTGCCGGAGCCGCTGCCGCCGAGCTCGTCGTCGACGGTCTCGCGCGGCGGGCTGTTGCGCACGGTGAGCCGCACCCGGTCGGCGCCGTAGCGGAGGTGCACCCGGGTCTTCGCGCCCGGCGCGTGCTTGCGGACGTTGGTCAGCGCCTCCTGCACCACCCGGTACGCGGTGCGGCCGACCACCGGCGCGGTCAGCAGCGGATTGCCGTCCACGATCAGCTCCACGGACATGCCGACGCCCTGCGATTCCGTGACGAGCTCGGCGAGATCGGGCAGGTGGACGGCGTCGGTCTGCTCCTCCTCGTCGTCGCCGGACTGCGTCCGCAGCACGCCGACCAGGTCCCGCAGCTCGGCGAGCGCCTGGCAGCCGGCCTCCCGCAGCTCCTCGGCGGCGGCCTGGGTTGCCTCGTCGGTGGCGGTGATCCGCAGCGCGCCGGCCTGCAGCACCATCAGGCTCACGCGGTGCGTGACGACGTCGTGCATCTCGCCGGCCAGCCGCACCCGCTCGTCGGCGCGGGCCTGCTCGGCCAGCAGCTCCTGCTCCCGTTCGGCCCGTTCGGCCCGGTCGGTCAGGGCCTGGATCAGCGACGCGCGGTTGGCGATGTACAGCCCGAACAGCGCCGGGAACACCGTGAACAACATGCCGCTGGTGATCATCGTGAACGTCGGCGTCCACGCGCGGACGGAGATCGCGATCAAGACCGCCGAACAGATCCACATCGGCCACGACCGGGGAATCCGCTTGAACGCGACGCCGACCGCGAACGGCGTGGCCAGCGGCACGAACTGCGTGTCCTCATGCACGTCGCCGAGGAACAGTTGCGGGTCGGTGTACGCCGACACCGTCATGGCGATCGCGCAGGCCGCGCACAACGCCAGGATGACGAGCGGGGCCTTGCGGTGCCACAGCAGGGCCACCGCCGGCACCAGCTGAATGAGCGTCTGCGTCCATTCCGAGAACGTGGCCGGCGGCCCGTAGCCGATCCAGATCGCGATCATCACGCCGAGCACGCCGGCGAACGGCGCCAGCAGGAAGAAGGCGTCGCGCCACCGCGGTCGGGTCACCTCCCGACCATACCCAGCCGGACAATCCGCCTTTGGTAGCCCGGGCACCTACGAAAGTCGCATGCACCGCGCACTTTCCGGGCTGTCGGTCGGGGCGTCCGTCCGAGTTGGATGGTGGCCGACGGAACGGGGGATTCACGGATGTACGGGGGAACTACCACCATCGACCGGCCGGCCGAGGCGGTCGCCTTCGCCACCCGGCCGATCGCGATCATCGCGGGCCTGCTGGGCATCGCCCTGCTGGCCACCAGTTGGCGCTACGGCTATTTCGGCGACGAGCTGTACTTCGTCGCCGCCGGCCACCATCTCGACTTCGGCTATGCGGACCAGCCGCCACTGGTGCCGTTCCTGGCGCTGGTCGCGGACACGGTCGCACCGGATTCGCTGGTGGCGCTGCGCATTCCGGCAATGCTCGTCACCGTGGCCGGCGTCTTCGTCGCGGCGTTGACCGCCCGGGAGCTCGGCGGCAGCCGGCGGGCGCAGATCGCCACCGCGGCCACCTACGCCGTCGCGCCCTTCCTGGCCGGCGGAGGGCATCTGCTCGCCACGTCCACAGTGGACCCATTCTTGTGGACTGTGATCACCTGGCTGCTCGTGCGCTGGGTTCGCCTCCGTGACGACAAGTTGCTGCTGTGGGCCGGCATTGTCACCGCGGTCACGCTGCAGGTGAAGTGGCTGATCGTCTTCTTCTGGCTGATCACCGGGGTGGCCGTGTCGTTCACCGGGCCACGGGACCTGTTGCGCAGCAGGATGTTGTGGCTCGGGGCCGTGATCGCTGTGCTGACTTCCGTGCCGCAACTGCTGTGGCAGGCCCGCAACGGCTGGCCGCAGCTGCAGATGGGCAGCGTGATCGCCGCCGACGAACAAGCGTCGATCGGCGGCGCCGGCGGCTTCCTGTTGGTCCTCGCCCTGTACTCGGGAGTTGTCGGCGTCCCGCTCGCACTGTTCGGCCTGTGGCGCACGCTTCGGTTGCCGCGGTTCAGGTTCCTCGGCGTCACCGCGATCGGCCTGATCGTCGTGTTCATCGCGACTGGCGGCCGGCCGTACTACGCCGGCGGCATCCTGCCGGTGCTGTGGGCGTTCGGCGCGGTCGGCCTCGACGGCCGGCGACGGTGGCTGCCCTGGGTGGCGTGGCCGGCGTTTGCCGTGTCTGTCGCACTGGTGGTGTTCTCGTTGCCGGTGCGGCCGGTGGAGTCGTTGCGGGACTCCGACGAATACTCCGACTTCATCGACTTCGAGAGCGTCGGCTGGCCGGAGATGGCCGACGAGGTCGCCGTCGCGTACCGAGCGCTGCCCGACGACGTTCGCGAGCACACGGCGATCGTCGGCGACACCTACTGGTCGGCCAGCGCGATGGCGCACTACGGCCCGGAACGCGGCCTGCCCGCGCCGTACAGCCCCAACCGCGGCTACTGGTACTTCGGAGTGCCGCCGGAGAGCGCGACGAACGTGCTCTACATCGGCGACGGCCACATCGAGCAGATCCGGCCGCACTTCGGCAACGTCACCCGAGTGGCCACAGTGGACAACAAGCTCGGGATCCAGAACGGCTACCAGGGCGCGCCGATCTACCTGGCCACCAATCGGGACGCGTCATGGTCAACCCTGTGGCCGGCGCTGCGCAACCTGTGACGGCTCGTTCACCGTCCACTGTAGAGGCTGACCGGCCGCGTACCGCTTCAGGTTGTCGGTGAAGGCGATGACCGAGCGCTGCATCATCTGCTCGGTCACGCCGGCGACGTGCGGCGTGGCGATCACCTTGGGGTGGTTGACCAACGGGCTGCCGGGGTCGGCCGGCTCGACGACGTGCACGTCGAGTCCAGCGCCGCCGATGTGGCCGGATTCCAGCGCCGCCAGCAGGGCCGCCTCGTCGACCAGGCCGCCACGCGCCACGTTGACGAACAGCGCGCCCGGCTTCATCGCGGCGAAGGCGTTGGCGTCGAAGAAGTTCCGGTTGTGTTCACCGAACATCAAGCTGCTGATCACCACGTCCGCCCGGCCCAGCACCTCGGGCAGCCGGTCGACGCCGACCACCCGCTCGATCTCCGGCGGCCCGCCCAGCTCCGGCCGTGCCCGCACGGCCACCAGCCGCATTCCGAAGCCGGACAACCGCTTCGCCACCGCCAAGCCGATCGAGCCGAGCCCGACGATCACCGCCGTGCCGTCGAACAGCGCCCGTCCCACGGGCTGGGCCCAGACCCGGTTCCGCAGCGCCTGGCGCGCCTCGTCGAGCCGCCGACCGAGTGCGAGCGTGAGCAGAACGGCCAGCTCGGCGACGCTGTCCGCGTTGCCGGTGACGTCGCCGGGCAGTCGGGACACCCACACCCCGGCGGCGGTCGCCGCGTCCACGTCGACCTTCTCCAAGCCCACGCCGAACTGCTGCACCAGGCCGAACCGGCCGGCTTTCAGCAGGTCCGAGTCCACGGTGGCGGCGATGGGACACACCACGTCCGCGTCCACGGCGAGCTCGGGAAACCGCTCCGGTGTGGTGCGTTCGATGTCCCAGCCCGGCAGCAGCTCGTTGAACGGGTCCAGGGGGTATTCGTCGAAGCCGATCAGCAGTCGCATGTGACGTACGCTACGTCGTCAGCGCTCCGTGATGGCAGGCGGCGACGGCATCTGGTAGCCGGAACTGCCCACATTGGCCTGCAGCGCCGACCGCCAGGCCCCGGTGGAGATCATCTTCTGCAGTGCGGCGTCCACCTTCTCCCGGCCGCCGGCGTCGCCCTTGCGCAGGCCGATGCCGTACGAGTCCTTGGTGAACGGCTTGCCGACAACCCTGAGCAGCTCCGGGTTCTGCGCCGCGTAGCCGGCGAGGATCACGTCGTCGGTGGTGACCGCGTCGACGAGATTGGCGAGCAGCGCGGTGACGCAGTCGGAGTAGCGGCTGTACTCCACCAGGGTGGTGTTCTGCGCGAACTTGTCCTTCACCTGCTGCGCCGACGTGGAGCCCGCCACCGAGCAGAGCTTCTTGCCGTTCAGTGACTGCGGGCCGGTGATCGTGGTGTCGCTCAGGCGTACCAACAGGTCCTGGCCGACGGTGAAGTACGGCCCGGCGAAGTCGACGAGCTTCTTGCGCTTGTCGTTGATGGTGTAGGCGGCCACGACCATGTCGACCTTGCCGGTGGTGAGCAACTTCTCACGGTCGGCCGGCTCGGCTTCCTTCCAGGTGATGTTGTTCGCGTCGACGCCCAACTCGCCTGCGATGTACTTCGCCACGTCCACGTCGAAGCCCTGGAACTGGCCGTTCAGCGTCTTCTCGCCGATGCCCGGCTGGTCGAACCGGATGCCGATGGTGAGCTTGCCCTGGCCCGCGGCCGCGGTCAGCGTGTCGGCGGGTCCGCTCGTCCCGCATGCGGCGAGCAGAGCCAGTGCGGCGAGTGCGGCGGTCGCTCGTAGTGATCCCCGCAAGCGCATGGTGAGGTCCCCTTAAGGTCGAGGCGGCCTGCACTGCCTAACAAATCCGGGGCCGTCAAGTCCAATCGGGCAGACCCGGACTTCGTCACACTCCACTACGCGCCAGGTTGCTTGACAGTTCGTGTTGATCTCGTATTTCACATTCACATGTGAGCATCCGTCGCAGACGCGGCCCGCTCCCGACGCAGTTGAACGTATTCGCGGATGACCAAGATGATGATCACTACGTCGATCGCGGCGAAGATCGGCAACGCGATGGAATGGGTGTGCACGGCCCGGACGATCTCGTAGACGACAAAGGCCGCCAACACGACCGCGGCGACCGGGTACAGCGGCAGCACCTTGCGCAATAGCGCCGCGACCAGGCCCAGCTTGATGACGGCGTGCAGCAGCAGGTAGCCGATCGCGAACGCGCGGCTGCTGCCGTCGGCGAAGTCGTGCGCGGCGGTCTGCAGATGCGTGGACAGCGTGCCGCCCGGGTCGCCCAGCAGGTCGCGCGTGACGACCTCGTTGGCCAGGCCGGTGATCAACGTGGGCGGGATGAAGATCAGCACGATGCCGAGCACGAGCTGGCCCAGCCCGTCCAGCCCCTTGATGCCGATGGCGACCTTGAACAGCTTGTCAGTGGTGGTCGAGTTCGTCACGGTGACCAGGATGCCCTGGTCACCGTGGTTTGGTGCGGCGAGTGGGCACAGCCGTCACGGGATCGTCCGGCCACGGGTGCTTCGGGTAGCGACCGCGCAGCTCGGAGCGCACCTGCGGATAGCCCTGGCGCCAGAACGAGGCCAGGTCGCCGGTGACTGCCACCGGGCGGCCGGCGGGGGAGAGCAGGTGCAGCACCACCGGCACGCGGCCGTCGGCGATGCGGGGCGTGTCGGTCCAGCCGAACGTCTCCTGCACCTTGACCGGCAGCACCGGGCCGTCCGCGGTGTAGTCGACGCGGATCCGGGAGCCGGAGGGCACCTCGATGCGGTCCGGGGCCAGCTCGTCCAGGCGGGTGGCGGCCGGCCAGGGCAGCATCGTCTGCAGGATGTGCTGGGCGCTGATCTTGGCGAGGTCGGCCCGTTTTCTGGCGGTGGCCAGGTCCACATTCCGGATGATGGCGTCATCCGAGACATCGGGCCAGGGATCACCCAAGTGGACGCGCAGGAATTCCATCCTTTGGCGTTGCCTGGATGCGTCCTGGGTCCAGTGCAGCAGGGTTACGCCTTCCCTGCGGAGACCTTCGGTGAGGGCGTTGCGCAACTGGTCGGGGTCTGGGGATTTGATCGGACGCTCGGCGAGCACGATCGCGCCCAGACGGCGGACGCGGCGGGCCACGACGTCCCCGTTGGCCCACGTCACCTCGTCGGCCTCGGACAGCAGCGCCGGGGCGGCACGTTCGGCCAGCTCCTGGTCGGCGCGGGCGGCGAGGCGGACCTTGCCGTGGGCGCGGCCGGGTTCACGGTCGGCAACGGCGACCGCCAGCCACTCGCTGTCGGTCGGGCCGTCCGTCTCGACCGCGGTGCCGCCGGCCATCAGGTAGCTGCGCGAGCCCGGTTGACGCCGTTTCGCCAGCCGTTCCGGGTGCGCCAGGGCGACGACCAGCGCCGGGTCGTCACGGGTCGCCGCCGAGCCCTCCACCAGCGCGGACAGCCTCTGGACCTCCCTCTTCCAGCTGCTCGGCCGATCGCGCCGAAGTGCGCTCATCGCGCTTTCCACGTCTCTGGAGGCCGTCAGGGAATCATCGTCGAGCAGCGCGACGACCTCGGCCGTCGGTTTCGCACCCAGCTCGCGGGCGCCGTCGAGGAGGGCGCGACCGAGGCGGGGATGCAGGCCCAACTCGGCGATGCGGCGGCCGCGGTCGGTGACACCGCTGTCGTCGAGGGCGCCCAGGGCCTTCAGCGTCTGCTGGCCGGCGGCGAGGGCGCCCGCCGGCGGCGCGTCCCACCAAGTGAGGTTGCTGCCGTCCGGCGTGCCCCAGCAGGCCAGCTCCAGCGCGAGGCGGGTCAGCTCGGCGGTGCGGATCTCCGGCTCCGGGTAGCGGGGCAGCGTCGCCTGCTCGTGCTCCGGCCAGCACCGGTAGACCCGGCCCGGGGCCTCGCGTCCCGCGCGGCCGGCGCGTTGGTCGGCCACGGCGGCGGAGACGCGCGTGGTGACGAGGCCGGAGAGGCCACGGCGGTGATCGGCTCGGGGCGAGCGCGCCAGGCCGGCGTCGACCACCGCGCGGACGCCCGGCACCGTCAGACTCGACTCCGCGACCGCTGTCGCCAACACGATTCGTCGTCGTGGGCCGGGCTTGAGCGCCTCGTCCTGGGCCTTGGCGGCGAGCCTGCCGTGCAGTGGGAGCACGTTGAGGCCGTTGAGTTGTTGGGTGACGCGGCGGATCTCGCCCACACCCGGCAGGAAGACGAGGATGTCACCGTCCGTTTCGGACAGTGCCTTGTGGACGGTTCTCGCGACGTGCTGCTCCAGGCGTTCGTTGCGGGCCGGCGGTACATACGTCGTCTCGACCGGGAAGGTCCGTGCGTGCGCCTCGATGACCGGGGTGTCGGTGCCCAGGATCTGCGCCAGGCGCTGGGCCGCGACCGTCGCCGAGGTCGCCAGCACCTTGAGGTCCGGTCGCAGGCCCTCGCGGGCGTCGAGCAGCAGCGCCAGCAGGAGATCGGCGTCGAGATGGCGTTCGTGGCATTCGTCGAGCAGCACCACGTCGACGCCGGTCAGCTCCGGGTCGTGCTGCAGGCGGCGTAGCAACAGACCAGAGGTGACGACCTCGATCCGGGTCTGCTTCGAGGTTCGGCGGTCGCCGCGGACCGCGTAGCCGACCGTGCCGCCGACCTGTTCGCCCAGCAACTCCGACATCCGGGCCGCCGCGGCCCTGGCCGCCAGCCGGCGCGGCTCCGCCACGAGAACACGCCCTGGTAGCGCCAGCGGCACCAAAGTCGTCTTTCCGGTGCCCGGCGGCGCCACCAGCACCGTCGTGCCGTGCTTGGCGAGGGCGTCGTTCAGCTCGTCGAGTACCGCGCGGACCGGCAGATCGGGGAGTCGCACCCCGCTAGCCTGCCGCAGTCACGCCGATCAGCAGACCCACCAGGTAGGTCGCGCCCGCCGCGATCACGCCGAACAGCAGCTGGCGCACGCCGTTGAACCACCACGGGCGGGTCGTGAAGCGGGCGACGACCGCGCCCGCCGCGAACAGGCCGATGCCGCCGATGCCCAGGCCCGCCAGCAGCGACTCCCAGCCGAACAGGAACGGCAGCAGCGGGAACAGCGCGCCGATCGAGAAGCACAGGAACGAGGAGATCGCCGCCACCAGCGGGGACGGCTGGTCCTCCGGATTGACCCCGAGCTCCTGCTCGATGTGCACCCGGACGGCCAATTCCTCGTCCGCGTGAATTTCCTCGGCGACCTGCCGCGCGGTTTCCTCGGTAAGGCCCATCTCGGCGAACATCTGCACCAGCTCGGCCTTTTCGGCGGCCGGGTTCTCGCGCAGCTCCCGGCGTTCCGTCGCCACCTCGGCCTGCACCGAGTCGTTCTGCGTCTGCACCGAGGCGTATTCGCCCAACGCCATCGAGAAGGCGCCGGCGACCAGGCCCGCCATGCCCGTGAGCACGATGACGTGCGAGCTCGCGCCGCCACCGCCCACGCCCGCCACCAGTGAGATGTTCGTCACCAGGCCGTCCATCGCGCCGAACACCGCCGGCCGCAGCCAGCCGCCGGACAGGTCGTTATGGGTGTGGCCGACCTCGTTCTGCGCCGTTTCGTCAACCTGGGTCACGTTCGGAGGGTAATGGATTGACCCCAAACTGAGGAAAGCCTTGCGAAGCCATGCCTAGCCTTAGCGCATGCCACACATCGATCCAGAACTCGAGCGCTTCGTCGAGGCGTTCCCGGTGATCCGGGTGTCCGCTCCCGGCGTCGACGTGGTGCGGGTCCGCGACGACCTGCACCAGCGCTGGCAGCGGATGCAGCCGATGGTGCAGGTCGGCGAGGTCACCGACATGAAGGTGCCCGTCCCCGTCCGGGTGTACAAGCCCGTTCTCGGCGCCGTCGATCTGCCCGTTGTCGTTTTCATGCACGGCGGCGGCTGGTGCACCGGCGGTCTCGTCACACATGACGATTTGTGCCGCCGAATCTGCCGTTCCGTACAGGCCGTTGTCGTTTCCGTCGACTATCGGCTGGCGCCCGAGCATCCGTTCCCCGCCGCCGTCGACGACTCGTTCGCGGTGCTTCGGTGGGTCGGCGAACACGCGCGGGAGATCGGTGGCGACCCGTCGCGGATCGCCGTCGCCGGGGACAGCGCCGGCGGCAACCTCGCCGCCGTGCTCGCGCAGCTCGCCCGGGACGAAGGCGGGCCGGCGCTGCGGTTCCAGCTGCTGCTCTACCCGTCCGTCGGCGGCGTTGGCGAGTTTCCCTCACGGGCGGAGAACACCGACGCGCCCGTGCTGTCCACTCCGGATATGGAGGCCTACCTGCGGTACTACGCCGGGCACCTCGACGGCGCGCCGCCCGCCACCCTGGCCCCCGCGCTCGCCGCTGACCTCTCCGGGCTGCCGCCGGCGTTCATCGCCACCGTGTGGCGCGATCCGCTCCGTGACGAGGGGGAGGCCTACGCCCGGCAACTCCAGGCGGCGGGCGTGCCGGTCGACACCGTCCGTTTTGATCATCTTGTGCACTCTTTCGCCAGCTACGCGCCGTTGATCCCGGCCGCGTCCGATGCACTCGAACAGTGCCTCTCGGCGTTGCGAAAAGGACTTCTCAGGTAGCGCTTAGGGTCCGTCGGTAGCATTTCGCCAGGACTCGGCCGCCGAGTTGGCCGGCCGGCTACGAGGAGGACGGTTCACCGTGGGCGCGGCCCAGAACAACAACAAGCGTGACAAGAGCAAGGCCAACGCCGCCCGCGCCGTCGCGGCCGCCCGCGGCGCCCGCAACGACCGGCGCAACATCGCCATCGGCGTCGCCGTCGTGATCGTGGTCGCCGTGGTGGTGATCGTCGGCGTGATCCTCAACACCCGGCAGTCCGACCCCGCGCCGGCCGGCGCCGACGCGATCAAGGTCACCAAGTCCAGTAGTGAGTACACCGCCAAGGTCGGCGACGACGGCACCGTGATCGCCGGCCCGGACAGCGCCAAGACCAAGATCGACGTGTACGAGGACTTCACCTGCCCCTACTGCGGCGACCTCGAGCAGCAGAGCGGGGCCCAGATGGCCAAGGCCATGGCCGACGGCAAGCTCCAGGTGCGGTACCACCTGCTCAACATCCTGGACCGCAACACCAATCCCCCCGGCTACTCCCTGCTCGCCGCCAATGCCGCCATCGCCGCCGCCAAGCAGGGCAAGTTCGCCGACTTCCACGCCAGCCTCTACGCCCAGCAGCCCAAGGAAGGCGGGGCCGGCTACACCAACGAGCAGCTCCTCAGTCTCGGCAAGCGGCTCGGCATCACCGCCCAGCAGTTCACCGACGACGTGAACAAGGGCGCCTACAACGACCTCGTCAAGCAGCAGGTCACCACCGCCTCCGCGCCTCCCGTCAACCTTCAGGGCACCCCCACCGTGCTCAACGGCACCACCGACCTCAAGGCGCTGCAGGACCCCCAGTGGCTCGACAAGCTCCTCAACTCCTGACTGATCGTCCCCGCGGCCCGTCACGCTCCCCGCGTGGCGGGCCGTTCCCACTCCTGACCAGCCCAAACCCCACTTCCGACCCCCCGATTTCACTTCTCGCGGCCCCGTCGTGTAGTGTTTGCACCACGAGATGAGGGACCTACCAACCCGGGTTTCGAGTCTCGGTTCGGGGCTGTGGCGCAGCTGGTAGCGCATCACACTGGCAGTGTGAGGGTCAGGGGTTCGAGTCCCCTCAGCTCCACCCTTTGTTTGAGTCCGTCTGATCGAGCGGTTTTCGCTGGTCAGGCGGGCTTTTTGTTTTGCGGCGGTGATCGCTGTTAGGTGCTGGCATTCTGCCCCTATGGAGGAGTTCTGGAGGAGGTTCCTCCAGGTTGAGCGTTCTTCGGGGGTGTGGCCTGCGTGGTCGTGGTGCCCCTCTTACCGGCGTTGTGAGGGGCATGTCATTTCGTTATGCCGCGATGCCGCTGGTGAGATGCCGTGGTGCGGGTTCTGGCGCGATTGGATGTGTCTGCACCATTGTCGTCGCGGTGTGCCAGCGTCGCTGCAATGCGTTGATGAGTCGTTGTTCGACTTCGGGTGCGACGTGCGAATAGACCTCGACGACGCGGTTGTGCAAGTGGTGACCCAGCCGTCGGGCTTGGGCGATCTCAGGCGTGTTGCTGGCGATGAGCCAGGTCTTGTGGCTGTGTCGGAGGCCGTGGAAGGTCAGGCCGGGCCGAATGGGGTAGGTCCGCACGTGTGCGTTGGGGCGGTCGAGGTTGCCGTTTATGGCGGGGTTGAGCACGCGGCGGATGAAGGTGCTGCGCCACAACCAGGTTCCGCTCTCGGTGGTGAACACGAACTCGCCGTCGTGCCGTTGCAGGTGGTTGCGCAGCAGGTCGACGAGGAACGGCGGCAAGGTGATCGCGCGCGCAGAGGAGGCGGTCTTGGGTGGGCCCAGCCAGCGCGTGTGGGCGCTCTCGTGCAGGGCACCGACGCGCGGGTCGACGATGAGTAGGCCGCGGTCGAGGTCGAGGTTGTCGCGGTGCAGGCCGGCCAGCTCGCCCCAGCGGCAGCCGGTCCAGGCGGCGGTGATGATCAGTAGCCCGGCGGCCTCGCCGCCGAGCGCGGTGGCCTGGTCGGCGATCCGCACGACTTCTTCTGGGGTGGCCCAGATCTTCTCGGGTTCGATGCGGTGGCTGCGGCGCCCGCGCCGGCGTCTTTTGTGGATGGGGTTGTCGGGGATGAGGTGTTCGTCGGCGGCGTCGGTGAGCAGCATCGAGAGCAGCTTGGTGATGCTGCCGATGGTGGAGGTGGCGTAGCCGCGTTGGTGGAGTTCGGTGATCCATTTATTGACGGTGAGGGTGGTGATGTCGCTGAGTGGGGTGCTGCCCCAGCGTGGCTGGATGTGGCAGCGCAGGATGCTGCGGTAGTTGTCCAGGGTGCGGGGGTCGAGGTCGAGGGCGGCGAACCAGGTGGCCACCCATTCGGCGACGGTGGTCCGGCCGTGCGCGGGGTCGATCCGGGTTCCGCGGCGTTGGTCGGTTTCGATGTCGTGGGCGTAGTCATCGGCAGCTTTCCTGGTGGTGAATCCGGAGACGGAAGCGATGTGGCCGTCTCCGGTGGGGTAGCGGACGCGCCAGGAGTGCGGGCTGATCTGTTCTGTCCAGGCCATGTCGATCTCCGTTGTGAGGACGGGATATGACAGGTCTGGTGTGCGCTCTCGGCGTTGAGCGCGCAATGGGCAACCCCGCGTGATTAAATGACTACGGCATGCCTGTACCGTGCCAAAAGTCGATGTGTAGGCGGTGACCAGGTGTTTGCCGGCCAGCTCAAGATCCTCGCCGGTACTCGTTGATCACCCCGCCGAGGATATTTCGGCGTGGGATCGGAGCGTCCAGCGGGATGACGCTGGCCGGATCGTGGTTTGGTGGCTGTTGGTTGAGGCCTTGGTGTGGCCGGTGGTCGTTGAATGCCGGGCGTACTCTCCGAGGACGGCGGCGGCGTGCCGTTCGTTGTAGATCAACATCTGGTCGGTGCACTCCGCTTGGACCCTGCGCACGAATCGCTCCGCATAGCAGTTCGCGCGAGGCGTCCGCGGCGGAATCATCACGCTGGTGATCCCCTCACCGGCAACACGGCATCGAACCCGGCGGTGAACTTCGTGTCCCGGTCGCGGACGAGGAACCGAAACGACGCGGCTCGATCCGCGGCCACGGCTCGGGCAGTGGTTGCGGTGACGTCATCCGGTGATCAGCGGGATGTCCTGTCGGGTGGCTTGACCAGCCCCGTCTGGTAGGCGAGCACCACCAGTTGCGCGCGGTCCCGAGCGTGCACTTTGGCCATTGCCCGGTTGATGTGGGTCTTCACGGTCAATGGGCTGAGCCTCAGCCTGGTGGCGATCTCGGCGTTGGACAGCCCGGTCGCCACCAGCGCGGTGATCTCCCGTTCGCGGTCGGTCAAGGGCGCGAGCCGCTCCGGGACAACGGGCGATCCGGGGTGGGGCTGTCGGAGGAACCGGGTGATCAGCGCGGTGGTCGCAGCCGGGCACAGCAGTCGGTCGCCGCGGGCCACCACCCGGATCGCGGCGAGCAGGTCGGCCGGCTCGGCGTTCTTGCCGACGAATCCGCTGGCCCCGCACCGCAATGCCTCGAACACGTACTCGTCGATCTCGAACAGCGTGAGGATCAACACCCGGACCCCGGCAAGGTCGGGGTCGCCGGTGATCCGGCGGGTGGCGGCCAGGCCGTCGCCGTCGGGCATGCGGATGTCCATCAGCAGCACATCCGGACGGGCCCGCCGAGCCAGCTCCACCGCCTGCCGCCCGCTGTCGGCCTCGCCGACCACCGCCAGATCGTCCTCGGCGTCCACCAGCATGCGGAACCCGACTCGCAGCAACGCCTGATCGTCGACCAGTCCCACGGTGATCCGCCTGCTCTCGGCCACTGTCAATCCTCCTCGGCGGCCGGCAACACGGCCGCGACCCGGAACCCGCCCTCCGCGCGGGGGCCCAGTGCCACCCACCCGCCCACGGTTGCCGCGCGTTCGATCATGCCGCGCGTGCCGTGCCCGGTCATCCAGGCCGCGGCAGTCGTCCCGGCGCCCACACCGTCGTCGTCGACCACGAGATGGAACTCGGACGTGCGGTAGTCCAGGCTCACCCGGGCCGAACCGGTCCGGGCGTGCTTGCACACGTTCGTCAGCGCTTCCTGGATGATCCGGTAGGCCGCGCCGTCTGCCACCGCGGGGAGGCCCCGCGGCGATCCTGTGATGGTGAGGTCGACTCGCAGCCCGGCGGTGGCCAGTGCGACGATCAGCTCGCGTAGCCGGGCGAGCCCGGCGACCGGCTCGACCGGTCCCGTGGTGTGGTCGGGCTGGCGCAGCGCGTCGATGGTGCCGGCCAACTCGTCCAAAGCGGCCCGGCTGGCGGTGCGTACGTGGCCCAGTGCGGCTGCGGCCTGGTCAGGGCGGCGGGTGAACAGATGGCTGGCCACCCCAGCGTGCACGTGGATCAACGCGAGTTGGTGGGAGACCGCGTCATGCAGGTCACGAGCGATGCGCACCCGTTCCTCGGCCACCCGTCGGCGCGCCTCCCGCTCCCGGTCGTGCTCGGCATGGCGGGCCCGATCCTCCACCGCGGCCAGATAGGCCCGCCGGTGACGCACCGCGTCCCCGGCCGCGACACCCGTCACGATCACCGTCAACTCCAGCAGGGGGATGCGGACATTCATACCTTCCAGGAGCGTTCGCAGTGCGGATTGCTCGAGTGACCTCGGCAGCAGCGTGCCGCCTGCCCCGACCACCGCCAGCGTTACGGCGCCCACGGCGAACGCGACGTGGCGCGGGACGGTGGTGGCCAGGGTGTAGGTGGTCGCGGTCAGGGCGGTGGTGGCCACCCAGTGCGGGCTCGCGCCGGCCACCTGGCCCAGAAACGCCGTCGCGGCGACCGCCACCGTCGGAATCGGCCAGCGTCGACGACATGCGATCGCCGCGCACGCCGCCACCAACACGGCTTCCTGCCACGCTCGCGGCGGCCCGGTCACGCCGGAGGGCAGCATCACCACGCCGACGAGCCACAGGCCAACGGCGAGCGCCACGTCCAGGGTGTCCCACCGCGACCAGGCCCGGCGGGCGAAGAACCAGGTGCGCACCGGCACGACTGTATGCGGTCACGATGACCGGTGCCCGAAGTACTGCCGTCGCAGTAGGTCGGCTCCTGGCGTACCACGGTCACAGTACGCCAGGAGCCTGTGCTGGCTGGATGCGCCGGACCGTGATCACTGGGCAGGGTGATCGACATGAGGACTGGTGATGGTGTGCGCGCGAAAACGAGCCGGCTGATGCCGGCGCCCGGGCGACGTGGTTGGGGGGTGCCGGTGCTGACGCTCGCCTTGCTGCTGACTTGTTCCGCGGCAGGGCTGGCGCCCCGCGGAGTCGCGGACACGGTTGCGGTCGCGGGGGTGTCCGTCGACTTCTCGCAGGAGCAAGGCCCGCTCTGGCACGGGGAGCGGTACAACAACTTCACCCAAGCCAAGACGTGGCAGAGCGCGAGGGCGTCGGACGTGGCCTACCTGAACCAGGTTGGTCTGCATGGCAAGGTCTACCGGGCCTGGGCCAAGGTGGACTGGTGCGGCGGGTCGACGACCTCGTGCACACTGTCGTCGGATCCCGCCTCGCCGACCGGTGACGTCGCCGGCTATCTCGCCGACGCCAGCGCGGTGTCGGACTCGGTCCTGCTGAACCTCGACGTCACCGGCCTGATCCAGCAGGGAAAGCCGCCGGCACAGGCCAAGCCGGTCATCGAGGAGATCGTGAAGACGGTCAAGACGCGGTACCCGAAGGTCAAGTACCTGGAGGCGTTCAACGAGCCGGACGCCCCACAGAACCGCGGCTTCATGACGCCGGACAAGGTGTATCCGTACTACGCGGCCTTCTACCAGGTCGCCAACGAGGTCAACGCCGAACTCATGCCGAACACCCCGCTGCGGATCGGCGGTCCGGCGTTCTTCGAGCTCGATCCGACGTGGATCAACAAGTTCCTCGACGACTACGCCGCCGACACCGACCCAGCCAAACGCCTGGACTTCTTCTCGTATCACGGATATGTCGAGTTCGGCGACATGGCGACCGTACAGGACCCGCACTTCTACAAGGACGATCCGCGGCAGGTCGAAAGTCAGCACGCCAGGCTCCAGTCGATGTTCGCGGCGCACCACGTCGACCCGGACCTGCCCACCTTCGTGACCGAGACCGGGGTCTACCCGGGCCTGCTGTGCGACGACTGCGCCGACACCGACCCCACTACCACCACCACCCCGTGGTCCACCTCGGACTATGTGCGGCAGGCCGCGGGTGCGGCCTCGGTGCTGTACTGGTACGGCAACCAACCCGATACCTACGCGTTCAACTGGGTCACCCGGCACTCGTCCAACGAGCGCAAGGACGAGTTCGTCACCCGCGGCCCCGGCTGCACCAGCATCACCGCAGCCGACCGCACGACCACGACGACGAACTGTCCGAACGGGCCGGTGGAGAACACCTTCACGCCGTACGGCAATTCGTTGCTGATGCAGTCGATGATGAAGACGAAGAAGGTGTCGGCCACCTCGGACAGCCTCACCGACAAGGGGCTTGGCGTCTACGCGCTGGCGGCCAAGGACAAGACGGGCGCCTCGGTCATGGTGTGGAACTACCAGGACACCAACAGCGGAGCGTTCCACGCGACGATCAACCTGTCGCACCTGCCGTCGAACCTGAGCGGGCGGCCGGTCGACGTCAAGGTCTACCGGGTCGACCAGAACACGAGCAACTACTACTCGAACCCGAACGACACGGACCAGGCCAAGGGACACCTGCAGCAGGTCGACGAGCGGACCGTGACCTCCACTGGGAACTACTGCTACCAGGCCGAACTGGGGCCCAACGCGATGTACCTGGTCCTGTTCACGCCGATGTCGGGATCGCAGGGCGCGAAGTGAACCTCGGCACCCACCGTTTCCTGCCCCCGAAAGGGGCGTTCCGATGGGGCTGGTGGGTGCCATCGCGTTGGGCGCGAAGCGGTCAGGTCACCGCGATGGCGCGTTCGGGGCAGTTGGCCGCGGCGGAGTGCACCGCGGCCGCGAACTCGTCGGGAACATCAGGAGGTCGCACTTCGGCGTAGCCATCGTCGTTGAGGTCGAACACGTCGGGGCAGATCGTCCAGCAGACCCCGTGTCCCGGCAGCTGTCCTGGTCGATGGTGACCTTCATCGGATGTCCTCCCCGGCAGGCGTGAATTCGAGGTGCAGATCGGTCAGGCCACGGAGCACGAAGGTCGGCAGATACCGGTAACGGCGGGCGTCGGCTGGGCCGTGCACGGTGCGGTCGAGCAGCCGTTCGAGGCCGACGCGGGTCTCGGCTCGTGTCAACGGCGCGCCGGGGCAGGTGTGGATTCCGCGTCCGAACGCGATGTGCTGCCGGGCGTCGCGCCGCCTGGGGTCGAATGTCGACGGGTCCTCGAATCGGCGAGGATCGCGGTTGGCGGCCCCGTTGAGCACCATCACCGTGGTGCCGGCGGGGATGTCCACCCCGCCGACCGTTGTCGGCACCTTCGACAGCCGGAAGTCACCCTTGACCGGGCTTTCCATCCGGAGCGTCTTTTCGATGAATTTGGGGACAAGGCCGCGATCCTCGCGCAGCAATCGCTGGATGTCGGGCCGCTCGGCGAGCACTTTGAGCACGGTGCTCAGGAGGCGGACAGTGGTCTCCTGGCCGGCCGAGAACAGGTTGGCCGCGACGCGCACCACGTCAATGACCGCGGGCGTCGAGCCGTCAGGGAAGGTCGCCGTGGCCAGGCCGGTGAGCACGTCCTCCCGAGGTTCGCGGTGGCGGTCCTCGATGTAGGTCGTGAACCGTTCGTACAGGAACTACAGCGGGTTGTGGCTCATGGTTTCCTCGCCGGTGTTGCCGATGCCGCCATCGGCGCGTGGTCGGCCCTGAAGCGACTTGGCGAACTCCTGCTGGTCCTCCTGGGGCACGCCCGCCCCCTGGTGAGAGAGTTGGCCGGTAGATGTGACATTGAAACTTTCAGTGGCTCGTTCAGAGGCCGACACGTGACGATCGGTCACCGTCCCGAGAACGACGCTGAACGCTGGCCGGCACGACCGGATCGGGTAGCTCCTCCCCGGTCAACTGGGCGGCGATGGCAGGGCTGGGCAAGGATGCACTTGATATCGAGACTCCGATCTCAACGACGAGGATCAACATGTCGACTACACACCCCACTGCGGTCATCACCGGCGGTACCGGTGGAATGGGGCTGGCAACGGCAAGGCTCATGGGTCACGATCACCGGATCGTGCTGGCAGACCTTGACCGGACGCGCCTCGATGATGCGGTGCGCGAGCTGGCCATGGCCGGAGTTGAAGCAATTGGAGTGGTTTGCGACATCACCGACAAGGCATCCGTCGAGCAGCTGTTTCAGCACGCGGAGTCTGACGGAAGTCGCGTTCGCGCAGTAGTCCATTCCGCTGGAATCAGTCCGCACATGGGTACGGCTGAACGCATTGCTCGCATCAACGCAACCGGCACCGTCAACATTGCGCGGGCATTCCTCGCCCGGACTGCGGATGGTGACGCGCTCGTCAATGTGGCATCAACCGCCGGATATGGCATTCCCAAGTTCTTTGTGCCGCTCCGTGCTTTCCGTCTTGCTGAGAAACGACCCGATGACTTCGAGAAGGCGGTCGTCAGTCGCGCGAGGTTCGTCGGCCGGAAGCTGAAGCCCGGACTGGCCTACGCGATCAGCAAGAACTTCGTCCACTGGTATAGCCGGTTCCTTGCGGCCGAGTTCGGCGAGCGGGGAGCGCGGGTCGTTTCTGTCTCTCCCGGGAGCTTTGATACCGCGATGGGGCGTCTTGAGGAGAACCACGGTGCTGGCGACCTGGTGAAGGCGGCGGCAATCAAGCGATTCGGCAAGCCCGAGGAGGTCGCGGCTGTTCTCGCGTTCTGTGCAAGCGAAGCGCCCGGCTATCTGACCGGGGTCGACATCTTGGTTGACGGGGGAATCAAGGCCGGGAAAGAGTTTGGCCGTCGGAGTGCGTCTCGGCCGTGATGTCGCAGAGATTTGGCGATGTTCGTGGCACCGGCCCGCCACCTCGACGTCGGCACTGCCGATGTGTGGTGGTCCGCGCAGGGGCTTGCCGATCATCTCGCGGCCAATCGCTTCGTCCTCGGGAGTCACGCATTCTTGTAGGCAATTTCTCCGGTCTCAAGATAGAGTCACGGACCGAATTTATCCGACGCGATCGAGCGGAGTCTCTGGCGGTACGTAAACAGGTACCAAACATGGAGCGCCAGCGTCGTGTTCTGGGCAAGTAAGTGTGATACTGGAAATTGCTCGCGCGATACGGCGATCTAAATCTGGCAGGGCTTGGCCATCTCGGTTTTTGAGGCCGGTTCGAAGTCGCGTAAGGAGACGGCGCAAAGGGAAAGGGTAGCATGCAGACCGTTCGCGACGGTCTCGCTTCGGTCTTCATCAGGGGACAAGCTGGTGTCCATCAGAGCAAGCACACCATGGATGTCGGCCTCGGCGCGGACCGTGTCGGCCTCCTCGTGCACCTTCAGCAGCGCGACGCCTCCTACCTCGACCACGTTTCAAGACGCGCTCTTAAATCGGCGGACTGGAGATCGTGGGCCGATCGGCCTCGACGGCCTCGCCGACCCTGGTCGCCGTCTCGCGCAGCCAGATGTGCGCCGCGTCGTGTGTGTGCACCGGGTGCCACCACAGGGCTTCCTGGAGTGGCACGGCGTCGTAGGGCGGTGCCATGACGCGGACTGGGACGAACCCGGCCAGCCGCTCGGCGAGACGTTGCTGGATGAGGGCCACCCTGCGGGTGCCCGCGACCAGCAGGGGCATCAGCTGGAAGCTGTCCACGGAGATCTCCACGTGTGGCTCGATGCCGAGCAGGCCGATCTGGCGAGCCGCGGGCGCGTCGTAGGTGCGCTGGTACGTCACCCACGGTAGCCGGGCCAGGTCGTCGAGGGTGAGCTGCTCGCCGACCTCGGGGTTGTCGTCGGCGACGAGGTAGACCCAGCTGTCCCGGTAGAGATCGACCGCGGGGAAGCCGCGAATGATCCCGTGTGGCATCAGCAGTCCATCGACGGTGCTCAGCAACTCCCCGGAGTCGTCGATGATTTCCGTCGGTGCCTGTTTGAACCGGAGCCGGATGCCTGGCGCCTCGGCATGGATGGTGCGGGCGAGTTCGGCACCGAAGACGGCCACCGCGTAGTCGGAGGCGATCAGGGTGAACTCGTGCTCCTCACGGGCGGGGTCGAAATCGGCCTGGCTGGCGAAGACGCGCTCCAGTATGTCGCAGGCGGTAGCGGTGCGGTCCAGGAGAGCCAAGCCGAGGGCGGTCAGTTCGTAGCGTCCGCCGGCCCGAGAGAGCAGATCGTCGTCGAAATGACGTCGCAGTCGGGCCAGGGCGGCACTCATGGCGGGCTGGCTGAGCCCGATGCGCCGCCCCGCCTTGGTGACGTTGCGCTCCTCCAGCAGAGCACGCAGGGCGACGACGAGGTTGAGGTCCAGGCTGGCCAGATTCACGGAGCATCCCAGTGCGAAGTCGGAACGTACGGTATTTGTGCCATGGATCAAGACGATCCAGGGAATCGATTTCCTAGATTGCAATCTACGCGGCAGATTGGTGACATCGCAATCGGGAGGACATGTCCGTGACATCCACAGCCGCGTCGGTCCCCTTCTCCGGCCCGTTCGCCATCGGTACCCTTTCGGCTCCGGGCGGGGTCAGGTTCCCTGGCCTCGTGGTGCCGGACGGCCGGGTCCTCGACCTGGGCACGGCACTGGGCGAGCCCACACTGACCACGCTGGAACTCTTGGAGCGCTGGGACGAGCAGCTGTCAATTCTGCACTCCCTCGTGGCGGATCCGGCGGGCGACTGGCGGCCGCTGGCGGGCCTGATGGTGCACGCGCCCCTCGAGCCCCGGCAAATCTTCCAGTCGGGCGCCAACTACCGGCAGCACGTGATCGACCTGGGGGTCGCGCAGCGCGCCCCGGACGACCGGCGCACCGTCGAGGAGGCCCGCGCCGAGATCGCGGCGATCATGGACAAGCGGGCCGCCGAGGACCTGCCGTACGTCTTCATCGGCCTGCCGGCCTCGATCAGCGGTCCCTACGACGATGTGGTGCTTCCCGCGTGGGCCGAAAAGCCCGACTGGGAACTGGAGTTGGCCGCGGTGATCTCCCGTCCCGCCTACCAGGTCACCGTGGAGCAAGCCCTGGACCACGTGGCGGGGTACACGATCGCCAATGACCTCACCGACCGCGCGACCGTCTTCCGCCGGGACATGCCCCCCATCGGCACCGATTGGCTGCGTAGCAAGAACGCCCCCGGTTTCACTCCGCTGGGTCCGTGGATCGTCCCGGCAGGGTCGGTCGCCGACCCGTCGGACCTTCAGGTCACCCTCAAGCTCAACGGGAAGACCATGCAAAATGAGTCCACAAAGGACATGATCTTCGGCGTGGCGCGGATCGTCTCGTACATTTCCCAGACCGCCCGACTGCTTCCCGGCGACCTGGTTCTGACCGGCAGCCCGGCAGGGAATGGCATTCACCGGGGCCGGCTGCTGCGCGACGGCGATGTGATGGACGGCTCGATCACCGGGCTCGGCGCCCAGCGCACCCGCTGTGTCGCGCAGGAAGCGGCAGCCGTCGGCGCTCCGGACGACCCCATCGCCGTCAAGTAGCGGCCTGAAACGGCCGGGAGGCCCCGATAGCCGTGCCCCGGCCCCGCCCTTGCCGCCCGACGCCGTGCGGCCCCCTCACAGGAGACCCCATGACAGATCCCTGTCCTCGCAAAGTTCTCGTCATCGGCGGTGGCGCGTCCGGCAACGCCGTGACCATCCTGCTCCGGCGGGCAGGCATCACCGTGGACCTGATCGAGGCCCAACCCGACTGGAACGTCCTCGGCTCCGGCATCACCCTGCAGGGCAACGCACTGCGCGTCCTGCGCGAACTGGGCGTATGGGACGAGGTCCAGGAGGCCGGTTACCCCTTCAACGCCATCGGCCTGGCCGCGCCCGACGGGACGATGCTCTTCGTCCACGAGGACGCCCGCACAGGTGGCGAGGATCTGCCCGCGACCGCCGGCATGCAGCGGGCGCAGCTTCAGCAGATCCTGTGCGAGGCCGTCCGCGCCAGCGGCGCGACCGTCCGCCTCGGCACCGCCGCGAACGAGCTGACCCAGGACGAGGACGGCGTCACCGTCCGCTTCGGCGACGGCACCGAGGGGCGCTACGACCTCGTCATCGCCGCCGACGGACTCAACTCCGCCACCCGCGCCATGATCGGCATCGACGACAAGCCCGAACCGACGGGCATGGCCATCTGGCGCGTCGCCACGCACCGCCCCGAGAGCGTGGAGCACTCCGCCCTGATCTACGGCGGCCCCTGCTACATCGCCGGTTACTGCCCCACAAGCCGGCACACCATGTACGCCTACCTCGTGGAGGCCAACCGCGACCGCGCTGCCGTCGACCCCGCCTCCTACGCGGAGGAGATGCGCCGGCTGGCCGAGAGCTACGGCGGCGTCTGGCGGGAGATCGCCGCGAGCATCACCGACCCGGTCAAGGTCAACTACACGTGGTTCCACCGGCTGCTCGTTGAGGGCTCCTGGCACCGCGGCCGGGTCGTCCTGATCGGCGACGCCGCCCACGCCTGTCCCCCCACCCTCGCCCAGGGCGCGGCCATGTCGCTGGAGGACGCCTCCGTGCTGGCCGAAATGCTCAGCGGCCAGCAGGACTGGAGCTCCCTGGACGCCCTGCTGACCGGCTTCTACGAACGCCGGATCGACCGTGTCCGCACGGTGGTCGAGGCCTCGGTGCAACTCGGTCAGTGGCAGCTGGACGGCACCGGGAACGCCGGCATGCCCGGCCTGATCGGCCGCACGATGTCCGTCATCATGGAGACCCCGTGAGCCCGCTCGGCAGCGCACCCACGATCGACGTGCACGCGCACGTCCTGCTCCCGCGGATCGAGGACGCCGTCGCGGGATACCCCGCTCTGGCCGACGCCCGCGTTCTCGACGCCCGCCGCAATGGCCCCGAGGCCCTTGCCGTCAGCGGCCCGATGCTCCGCGACCGCCTCCCGAAACTGACCGACGTCCAGGCCCGGCTCGCCGCAATGGACGCCTCCGGGATCGACTTCCAGCTGGTCTCACCCTCCCCATCGCATTACCACTACTGGGCCGAGGAGACGCTGGCCCGCACGGTCTGGGAACAGGCCAACATCGGCATCGCCGAGCACGTCGCGCAAGCCCCGCAACGACTGCACGGCCTCGGCCTCGTCGCGCTCCAGCACCCGGATCACGCCGTTGAAGCCCTCGACCACGCCCTCGGCCTGGGCCTGCGCGGTGTCGAGATCTCCAGCCACGCACCAGGGCGCGAGCTGTCGGACCCCGCATACGAACCGTTCTGGAAGCGCGCCGAGGAAACCGGAGCGATCCTCTTCCTGCACCCCTTCGGCTGCACACTCGACGAACGCCTCGACCGCTGGTACCTGTCCAACACCGTCGGTCAACCCACCGAGAACGCCGTCGCCCTCTCCCACCTCATCTTCTCCGGTGTCCTGGACCGTCATCCCGGGCTACGCGTCGTCGCCGCCCACGGCGGCGGTTACCTGCCCACCCACATCGGCCGCTCCGACCACGCCTGGCGTGCCCGCGCCGACGCCCGCGGCTGCGCTCACCCGCCCAGCAGCTACCTCAAGCGGCTGTACTTCGACTCCCTGGTCCACGACCCGCACGTCCTGCGCGAACTGATCCGGGTAGCCGGTCCCGACCGGGTGCTGCTCGGCTCGGACTTCCCCTTCGACATGGGCACCGACGACCCGCTCGGCGCGCTGCGCGCCGTCGAGGACCTGCCCGACCCCCTCTTCCACGCCGTGCGGGGCGGCAACGCGGCAGCGTTGCTGCGTCTCACCTGAGGAGCCAGACATGACCAACCGTCTACTCACCCATCTGCGGCACGTCGACCTCGCCGTGCCGGACTACAACAAGCAGCTCGACTTCTACGCGGGCGTCTGGGGCCTGACCAAGGTCGCCGAGGACTCCGGCATCTCCTTCCTGGCCGCCGAGGGTTCACCCGAGCAGTACGTCGTCCGGCTCCGCAAGGCCGACGAGAAGCGACTCGACCTCATCTCCTACGGTGCCGCGAGCCCGGCCGATGTGGACACGCTCGCCGAGCAACTGCTCGCGGGTGGAGTGCGGTTGATCTCCCAGCCCGGCAAGCTCGACACCCCCGGCGGCGGCTACGGCTTCCGCTTCTTCGACATCGACGGCCGCACCATCGAGGTCTCCGCCGACGTCGAGGCACGCAAGCACCGCCGGGTCGAGGAGAAGGAGGCCATCCCCGTTCGTCTCTCGCACGTCGTCCTGAACTCCACCGACATCAACGCCACCCGCGCCTGGTACGAGCAGCACCTCGACTTCCGGCTGTCCGACACGATGAGCATCCCGCACATGGGCGAGCTCATGCACTTCATGCGGATCAGCAATCAGCACCACTCCGTGGCCATTGCCCGCGGCCCGCACACCTCCCTGCAACACCTCTCCTTCGAGATGCGCGGCATCGACGAGTACATGCGCGGCACCGGCCGGCTACTGCGCTCCGGCGCCACCAAGATCTGGGGCCCCGGACGGCACATGGCGGGCGACAACACCTTCACGTACTTCCTCGATCCGCACGGCAACACCGTGGAGTACACCACCGAGCTCGAAGAGCTGGACGAGGACACCTGGCACCCGCACATCTACGACCTGACCAAGCCCGAGAACGCCGATCAGTGGGGCACGGCCAACCCGATGAACGAGATGATCGCCAAGGAGATGCACAACGACGTCGACCATGGCGTATTCGTCGCTCCGCCGGTCTAACCCCTTGGCCACGGGGGCTCGGCGCACTCCCCGCTCTGCCACCCCCTGCGGCCTTGGTCTGTGCCAACTCACCCAGATCCTGAGGTTTGCCATGCGTTTGGCCAGGTACGAACAGCACGGTCGCCGCCGCGTCGCCACCGTGAAGGACGACGGACGGGCCGGGTCATGACCGACGCCCCGGACACGGACTCTGCTCCTGCTCCCACAGCGGACGCGGCGGAACTCGAGGAGTTGCTTCCCGGGATCCACGCCTGGGTGCAGCCGGACGGGACCTGGTGGGTCAACAACGCCGGCGTGGTGGCCGGCGACGACGGGATCCTGATGATCGACACCTGTGCCACCGCGGCTCGCACCCGCCGGTTTCTCGACGCCGTGGACACGGCCACCGGCGGGGCGCCCGTCCGGCTGGCGGTGAACACCCATCAGCACGGTGACCACACCTACGGCAACAGCCTCCTCCCCTCCACGACAGTGATCGTCGGGCACAGCCGGATGCGGGAAGGGCTTCAGGCCGACCCGATCATCGACGGCTGCCCACCGCTGTGGAACCCGGTCCCGGTCTGGGGGCCGGTGACCCGCCGGCTGCCCGACATCTCGGCCGGCTCCGCACTCACCCTGCACGTCGCAGCTCGGCGGATCGAGCTGCTGCACCCCGGTCGCCCGGCGCACACCACCGGAGATCTGATCGCCTGGCTGCCCGACGAACGCGTGCTGTTCTCCGGCGACCTGGTGTTCGCCGGACTCACCCCGCTGGTCTTCATGGGCTCGGTGGATGGGGCCCTCGCCGCGGTCGACTGGCTGGAGTCCCTGCAACCCGACGTCGTCGTCCCCGGCCACGGCCCGGTCCTCACCGGCGCCGACATCACTCGGGTCCTGGACGAGCACCGCCGCTATTACCGGCTCATCCTCGACGCCGCCCAGGACGGGCTCTCCCGGGGGGCTGACGCCCTTGCAGGCCGCCCGCCAGGTCGACCTGGGCGAGTTCACGGGCTGGGCCGACGCCGAACGGATCGTGCTCAACCTGCACCGCGCCTACGCCGACCACGCCGGCCGGGGCCTCGACGTGACCGCCGCCTTCGGGGACACGATCGCCTGGCTCGGCCGCCCGATGCATACCTCAGTCTGAAGGGAAGCACGACTGTGCGGTTCGTGACCTACGCCGACGACGACGGTGATCGGGTCGGCGTCATCCACCACGGCCAGGTCCATCCCCTCGGTCGCGGCGTCACGATGCTCGGCCTCCTGCGCGCCGGTGCTCTACGGGCGGCCGGGGAGCAGGCCCTGGCCGCGCCTGCCGCGACCCGGGCGGTCGGCGACCTTCGGCTGCGCGCGCCGATCCCCGATCCTCCCGCTGTGCGGGACTTCATGACCTTCGAACGGCACGTCGAAGGTGTCTCCAGACTCGGCGGAACCGACGCGGCCGTCCCCGAACGCTGGTACGAGGCACCCGCGTTCTACTTCACCAACCCCTACGCGATCCTCGGCCCCGCCGACGACGTCCCCGTACCGCCCGGCAGCCGGATGTTCGACCTGGAGCTGGAGGTCGCCGCCGTCATCGGTCGCGCCGGCCGCGACATCCACCCCGACGACGCCGACGCCTACGTCGCCGGCTACACCATCCTCGTCGACTGGTCCGCCCGCGACGTCCAGTTCGCCGAGATGCAGGTCCGGCTCGGCCCCACCAAGGGCAAGGACACCGCCACCACCCTCGGACCGGTCCTGGTCACCCCCGACGAGCTGCAACCCTGGCGCACCGACACCTCGTTCGACCTGACGATGACCGTCGAGATCAACGGCGAACGGCTGGGGCAGGACCGCTGGTCGTCCATGGCGTTCTCCTACGCCGACATGATCGCCTACGCCTCCCGCGGCACCGAGATCCGCCCTGGCGACGTCCTCGGCTCCGGCACCTGCGGCGGCGGTTGCCTCGCCGAACTGTGGGGCCGCAAGGGATTGAACGCCCACCGCCCCCCTGCAACCCGGCGACGTCGTCACCGTCACCGTCGAACAACTCGGCACCTTGACCACCCGCGTCGTGCCAGGCGTCGAGCCGATTCTCATCCCGCCCGCACGACGGGGCCGGTGGGCCCAGTCGTAGCCGTGAAGCCCGAACCAGTACATGTCCAGCATTGCGAGGAGAGTCCGATGGACGAGTTCGTCATCGTCGGTGCGAAGGTGTTCGACGGCGAGAAGAACCTGGGCCAGGTCGACGTGCACGTCGCCGACGGGGTCATCGTCTCGGTGGGCGGGCCGCGAGTCACCGGGGTGGAAGTCGTCGACGCCACCGGCGCAACCCTGCTGCCGGGCCTGATCGACGCACACACCCACACAGATGCCGCGATGCTGCGCCAGGCGCTGACCTTCGGCGTCACTACCGAACTCGACATGGGCTCGGTCCCCGCCACCATGACTCCGCTGCGCGTCCAGGTCGAAGCCGACCGGAGTTTCGCGGACGTGCGGAGTTCCTCCTTTTCGCTCACCCACCCCGACGGCCACCCGCATCAGTTCCGAAAGGGCCTCAACGATCCGGTCTGGCCGACCGCGACCACCGTGGCGGAAGCGGCCGGGTTCGTCGACGACCGGATCAGCGAGGGCGCCGACTACATCAAGCTGATAGCCGAGAGTGGCGGGGCGTTCGGCTTCCAGTTGCCGCACGTACCACTGGAGATTCACGCCGCCGTGATCGCCGAGGCGCACGCTCGCGGGAAGATGGTGATGGCCCACGCCATGACGCTGCACGAGACCGAACAGATGGTCGGCGCCGGCGCCGACGGCCTCGCCCATCTGTTCGCCGACACGGCCCACACCCAGGAGATCGTCGACCGCATCGCAAGCGCGAACGTGTTCGTGATACCGACACTGACTCCCCTTGCCTCGATCGTCGGGCTGTCGCACAGCACGGACCTGGCGCGAGATCCCCGCGTTGCGGGAAAGCTTTCGCCGGCATTGCGGGCGCACCTGTCCGACACGTTCGGCGGCTTGCCCGCCTCGCACTTCGACATGGCACTGGCCACGATCGCAGCCCTCCGCCAGGCCGGGGTCGACGTGATCGCAGGCACCGACGCCGCAGCTCTGGCCGTGCGCGGCGTGACCCACGGAGCAAGTCTGCACGGCGAGCTGCAACTGTTCGTACAGGCCGGTTTCAGCCCCGCCGAAGCCCTGCGCTCGGCGACTTCACTGACAGCGCAACGGTTCGGCCTTCACGATCGGGGCCGCGTCAAGCAAGGCCTGCGCGCAGATCTCGTCCTGGTCGACGGTGATCCCACCACAACCATCAACGACAGCCTGTCGATTCGCGCGGTCTGGCGACAGGGCTCGCGCCTCGCGGCCGCATCCACGCTCGGCTACCGGTGAACCCGCAGGGAGCGACGAGGGCGTATCTCCTGATTCCGGGATGCGGTGCGAGTGGTCATGATTGTTGCGGAGAGTAGGACGCCGCCGAGGAAGTCAGGGCGTACTTGTCGTAGCGGGTGGCGATGCCGCGCCACTGCTTCAGGCGGTTGAATGCCTGTTCCATGGTGTCGCGCTGCTTGTAGATCTCCTCGTCGAACGCTGGTGGGCGGGCCGCGCCTTCGCCGGAACGCTCGTGCCGACCGGGAGCCGACCGGACATCGGCGCGGTCGAGCGCGGCCGGATCCATGCGTACGAAGCAGGCACGAGCCGTGTGATCGGCACGTACGCCTCCGGCCAGTGGCATCGGACCACGCTCAGCGTGGACACGGTGAACCAGCGCTTCAACCTGGACATCGACGGCCGTCGGGTGCTGACCGATGCCGGGGATCGGGAAGGTCGCGTGGTACGCGAACGCGGCCGAGTGCGGGGCGGTGCACGTCGACGACGTGCGGATCTGCGACGACCCACATCCACCAACTGACGCCATGAGGGCTACGCGGCTCTGCCGGGTCGTTCCTACTGGGCGGAGCCGCACCCTGTGTTCCGGCCGGTCGCCGGAGTGAAGCAGGACCAACGAGCTATTCCCGGCAACGAAGTAGCTCTTTCTGGGCAGTTGCAAAATTTGTGCCAGCCTTGATTGCCCCTTCGACCAAGATGTCGACCCCGGTCAGATAGCCGGGTGCTTCGCTTGCGTAGAACGCGAGAACAGCCGCGACCTCCGCGGGCTTGCCGAATCGCTTGATTGCCGCCGACTTCACCGGGTCGCCAGCGCCGCGGTTCTCCTCGAAACGTCATGAGATCCGCACCGCGCGCGACGTCATCGCGCTGCCGGGCCCAGGCGCTCGGAAGCACCACTGAGCGAACGTTCCGGACATCCCGTGGGGCAAGGAAGTGCTGCGGACTGCCGACTGTCCGTTCTGCCGGCCTGAAACTTTCAGTCGCGGCCATGTGGTCGCAGCAGTGCTGCCGCCGCGACGCTTCTGCGTTTCGCGGGCTCTGACACGACAACCTTCCGCAGGTCCGACGCGGGAACGCAGTCAGAATTCCTGGTCCGTCACCCGGGCGGAGAGCGGCCGGCGGAACGATGAACGGTCATGGCGGTTCTCGTCGAAGCGCATCGAGGTTGACCCCTTGTGACGCCGCTGAAAGAGTCCTGGCGACGTTCGGCTTGATGACTGGGGCCCACTCGCTGAATGTCGAAGCGATTCGACAATGACGATCTGGGGGTGTGCCTTGGCGCGTTCACGTCGATGGTGGGGAAGCGTCGGCCTTGCCGCGGCCATGGTGCTGATCGCCACGACGGCGGCCGCCGCGGCGCCGGCGGTCGACCGGTTCCGCGATCCCGGCCTTCCGCTGTCCGTACGGCTCGACGACCTGATCTCCCGGCTTACCCTGGACGAGAAGATCTCGCTGCTGCACCAGTACGAGGTGCCGATCCCGCGGCTGGGCATCGGGTTCTTCAAGACCGGCACGGAGGCGCTGCACGGCGTCGCCTGGACCACCGACTTCTACCACGGCGGCGCGGTCGTCACGGCCAAGGGCACCGTCTTCCCCCAGGCTGTCGGGCTCGGCAGCACCTGGGACCCGGCGCTGATCAAACAAGTCGGCAACGCGGTGGGTCAAGAGGCGCGTGGCTACAACGCCGAGAACCCCACCCTGTGGGACCTCAACCTGTGGGCGCCGGTGACCAACCTGCTGCGCGACCCGCGTTGGGGCCGCAATGAGGAGGGCTACTCCGAGGACCCGTACCTGACCGGGGCCATCTCCTCCGCGTACGGCAAGGGCATCGAGGGCGACGACCCGCGCTACCTGCAAGCAGCGCCAACGCTCAAGCACTACCTCGCGTACAACAACGAGACCAACCGCGTCACGAGCAACTCCGCGGTGCCACCGAAGATTCTGCACGACTACGACGAGCAGGCGTTCAAGCCGGCGTTGACCGCGAACGCGGCCACCGGCGTGATGCCGTCCTACAACCTGGTCAACGGCCGGCCGAACACGGTGAGCCCCGATCTCGGCAGCACGGTGCGCAGCTGGAGCACCAACGATCTCGCGATCGTCAGCGATGCGGGCGCGCCGAGCAACCTGGTCTGGCCCGAGCTGTACTACGCCACCAAGCCGGCGGCGGTGGCCGCGGCGATCAAGGCAGGGCTGGACAGCTTCACCGACAACGACAACAACCCCGGCATCATCACCGACGCCGTCAAGGCCGCGGTGGACCAGAACCTGTTGACGGTGGCCGACATCGAGCGTGCCGATCGGCACCTGCTCTCGCTGCGGTTCCGGTTGGGCGAGTTCGACCCGCCCAGCGCCGGCAACCCGTACGCCAGGATCACCCCGGCCGTCATCAACTCGCCGGCGCACCAGGCGCTGGCCCGCAAGGCCGCCGACGAACAGGTCGTGCTGCTGCGTAACGACAACGGCGCGCTGCCGTTGACGGCCGATCCGGCCAAGAAGGTCGCAGTGGTTGGTCCGCTCGCCGACACGCTCTACACCGACTGGTACGGCGGCAGCCTGCCGTACCAGGTGACGCCCGTGCAGGGCATCATGGACCGGCTCGGGGCAGGCGCGAACGTGTCGTCCACCGAGGGGGTGGACCGGATTGCCCTGAAGGACAACGCGACGGGCAGGTATCTCACCGCGCCCACCGCTGACGGCGCGTTGACCGAGGGACCGACGACGGCCGGCGGCAACGAGTCGATGGACGTGTTCGACTGGGGCGCCGGCAAGCTGACGCTGCGCACGGTGGCCAACGGCAAGTACCTTTCGCTGGGCCCCAACCGCAGCCTGGTCAACAACGCCGCCCAGCCCAACGGGTGGTTCGTGCAGCAGCAGCTGAAACTGGACCAGCAGCCGGACGGCGGCTACGTGCTGGAGTACGCCGGCAACGACGCCGGCGGGGGCAACAGATACGCGGTCGTCGGAGCGGATGGGGCCGTCGCCCTGACCGCGGCCACCCCGGCGGCCGCCACCAACTTCACCAAGCAGGTGATCACCAGCGGCGTGGCCGACGCGGTCAACGCGGTGACCGGGGCGGACACCGCGGTTGTGGTGGTCGGCAGCATGCCCTTCATCAACGGCCGCGAGGACAACGACCGCACGAGCACCGAGCTCGCTCCGGCACAGCTGGCCCTGGTGCAGGCGGTGCAGAAGGCCAACCCACACACGGTTGTCGTGGTGGAGAACAGCTATCCCACGACGGGTTGGGACAAGCAGACCGCGCCCGGCGTCCTGTGGACCAGCCACGCCGGCGAGGAGACCGGGCACGCGCTGGCCGACGTGCTGTTCGGCGACGTCAATCCGGCCGGCCGGTTGCCCCAGACGTGGTACGCCTCGGACGCGCAGCTGCCGAGCATCCAGAACTACGACATCGCCAAGAGCGGCATGACGTACCTGTACCACCAGGGGCCGGTGCTGTTCCCGTTCGGTTACGGCCTGAGCTACACCACGTTCCGGTACGACAACCTGCACGTGAGCCGGCAGGGCTCCGCGACCCGGGTCACCGTGGACGTCACGAACACGGGACCGCGGGCCGGTGACGAGGTTGTGCAGCTGTACACGCACGAGCAGCAGTCCCGGGTCCAGCAGCCAATCCGGCAGTTGCGCGGCTTCCAGCGGGTCAGTGTCGCGGCGGGCCAGACCAAGAACGTCGCATTCACGGTGCAGGGCGGCGACCTCGCGTTCTGGGACGTGACGCGGAGCAAGTCCGTCGTCGAGGCCGGCGCCTACGATTTCCAGGTGGGCAGCTCATCGCAGGACATCCGACAGCAGGCGTCGATCGCCGTGCCCGGCGAGACCATTCCGCCACGCGACCTGTCGCGGACCACCCTCGCCCAGAACTTCGACGACTACCAGGGCACGACGCTGACCGACCAGAGCAAGGCCAGCGGCACCTCGGTGGCCGCCACGGCGGGGGCGTGGCTGGCGTACAAGGACGTTCAGCTCACGGGCGGCGGCACCCTCACCGCATCGGTGTCCAATCCGAACGCCGCACCCGCACATATCACCGTAAAGCTGGACACCGGGCAGGTGCTGGGCACGGTGACCGTCCCCAGCACTGGGGACAAGTACAAGTACGTCAGCGTCGCGGCCGGGCTGGCCAAGGTCGCCGGTCGGCACGATGTGTACCTGTCCTTCGACGGCCTGGCCAATCTGTACTCGTTCCGGATCACCCGTTAGACGGGGCGGTCCGCGTCGGGGCGCGAGTTGGCAGTCGACGGTTCGAACCAGGGGGAGGACCAGTGGTGACGATCACCGACGTCGCCAGGGCTGCCGGGGTCTCACCGAGCGCTGTGTCCTATGTGCTCAGTGGGAAGCGCTCGATCTCCCTGGAGACACAGCGAAGAGTGCAGCAGAGCATCCGCGAGTTGGGGTATCACCCCAACGCCGGCGCCAGGGCGCTGGTCAGCAGTCGCACCAATGTCATCGCGCTGGCCATCCCCTTCCGCGTCGACGTCAACGCTCCTGTGATGATGCAGTTCGTCGCCACGATGGCCAGCGCCGCCCGTGCCCATGGCCAGGACGTGCTGCTACTGACCAAGGACGAGGGCCGGCGGGGCTGCGCCGGGTCATCGGCTCAGCTATCGGCGACGCGCTCATCGTGATGGACGTGGAGGCCGAGGAGCCGAGGATCCCGGTGCTGGCGTCGTTGCGGCGACCGGTGGTGCTGCCCGGCGCCCCGGACAACCCGCAGAGACTGACCTGCGTAGACCTCGACTTCGTGGCGGCCGGCGCGTTCACCGTGAACCACCTCGCCGACCTTGGACACCGCCGTATTGCCCTGCTGGGTCCGTCCCCCGCGGTCTACGAACGTGGAACCAGCTACGCCGGGCGATTCTTACGTGACTTCAACGAAGCTGAGACGGCCCACGGCCTACGGGCGGTGTCCCACCCGTGCGCGCCCTCCTACGCCGGCGTGGGTGCCTACCTGGACCGGACGCTGAGCACCGATCCGTCGATCACGGCGATCGTGGCGCACAACGAGGCGGTGCTCGGTGCTTTGCTGTCCGAGGTGCGGCACCGCGGTCTCGACATTCCCAGGGCTCGACGGTCCGGTGTCGCCCGAGATCCGGCTGCTCTCGCCACGGCTGACCAGACGGGACAGTACCGCGTGACCACATTCTCACTCAGTCCGGGACTATGCCGCCGAGTGACGCTGACCAGCCTGTTGAAGCGATTCGACACCGTAAGGAGATGACGGCCTTGTCGTCCATGATTGCCAGCCTGAACAAGACCCTCGGTAGACCAGCGGCCGCGTTGACGCTGGTGCTGGCGCTGGCCGCCTGTGGGTCCTCCGCCGGCACGGCGAACTCCATCACCGAACTGGACTACTACACCGACCAGCAGGGCTCGGCCGCCTGGCAGAAGGTGCTGGACACCTGCTCGAAGCAGGCCGGTGTGACGGTCCAGCGGCAGACCGTGCCCACAGACCAGATGCTGCCCAAGATCTTGCAGGGCGCGAGCTCACGGTCGCTGCCGAACCTGGTGTTCACCGACAATCCCACCGTGCAGCAGATCGCCAGCACGGGCGCGCTGACCCCGTTGTCGGACTACGGCATCGCCACCGACGGCTTCTACGACAGCATCGTCAACGCCGGCACCTACCAGGGCAAGGTGTACGGGCTCGCGCCGGGTGTGAACGGCCTTGCCCTGCTGTACAACAAGGACATGCTCGCCGAGGCCGGTGTCGAGCCGCCGAGGACGTGGGACGAGCTGAAGGCCGCCGCGGCCAAGCTGACCAAGGGGCCGCGCTACGGTCTGGCCTTCTCCGCCATCCCCTCGGAGGAGGGCACCTGGCAGTTCCTGCCGTTCTTCTGGAGCAACGGCGCCGATTTGTCCGCAGTGGACTCAGACAAGGCCGTTCGGGCGTTGGAGTTCGTTTCGGGTCTGGTCGCCGGCGGCTCGGCGTCGAAGTCGGTGCTGAACTGGAACCAGAACGACGTGGCCGACCAGTTCGTCGCCGGCAACGCGGCCATGATGATCAATGGCTCGTGGAACCTGGCCCGGCTGGACGGCGAGAAGGCGTTGCACTACGGCGTGGTGCCGATCCCGACGCCGGCCGCGGGGGGCAGCCCGACGGTGGCATTGGGCGGCGAGATCGGCGTCATCCCGGCCACCGGGCAGGCCGCCCAGCAGTCGGCGGGGAAGGTGCTGTCCTGCCTGCTGTCGCCGGACGTGATGGCCAGCTGGGACGCCGGCCACGCCTACGTGCCGTCGAAGAAGGACGTCGCGGAGAAGTTCGGCCAGCAGTATCCGAACATGCGGTCGTTCGTGACCGAAGTCGCCACCGCCCGGTCCCGCTCGGCCGAGCTGGGGGAGAAGTATCCGAAGGTCTCGCAGGCGCTGGCGACCGCGGTGCAGGCGGCGATCACCGGCAGCCAGTCGGCCGAGCAGGCGCTCAAGCAAGCCCAGCAGGCGGGCGGGTCGTGAGCCGACGCGCGGCCGCCATTGCCTTCCTGCTGCCCGCCGTGCTGTACGTCCTGGTCTTCTTCGGATACCCGCTCGTCTACAACATCCTGATGAGCGTGCGGGACTACAGTGTCCGCTCGTTCTACACCGGCGAGGCACCGTTCACCGGGCTCGCGAACTACATAGCGGCGCTGGGCAATCCCGTTTTCGTCACGGCGGCGCTGAACACCGTGTGGTTCACGGTCGGCTCGATCGTCTTCCAGTTCGGGATCGGCCTGGCACTGGCGGTGTTCTTCAACGGCCGCTTCCTGGGCAGCTCGACGCTGCGCGCGCTGCTGCTCCTGCCCTGGCTGCTGCCGCTGGTGGTCAGCGGCGCGGTGTGGCGGTGGATCTTCGACCAGGATCACGGCGTGCTCAACACGGCCCTGCGCCTGGTGGGCCTGCCCGCGATCCCGTGGCTGACCGACACCGGTTGGGCGCTGCCGGCCGTGATCCTGACCAACATCTGGATCGGCATCCCGTTCAACCTGGTGCTGCTGCACGGCGGCCTGCGCGCGATTCCCGTTTCACTGTACGAGGCGGCGGCGCTGGACGGCGCCGGACCATGGCAGCGGTTCCGCAACGTGACGTGGCCGTTGCTGCGGCCGGTGACCGGGATCGTGCTGATGTTGGGCCTGGTGTACACGATCAAGGTGTTCGATGTGATCATGGTGATCACCGGCGGCGGCCCGGCCAACGCCACCCAGACGCTGACCACCTTCTCCTACAGCCTGTCGTTCCACGACTTCGCCTTCGGCCAGGGTGCGGCGGTCGGGAACGTGCTCATCCTGGCGGCCATGGTGTTCGGCTTCGTGTACCTGCGTTCGTCGGCCCGGGAGCCGCTGGCATGAGGGGCTTGGGCAAGACCGCCGTCGGCGTGCTGATCGTGTTGGTGCTGCTGTTTCCGCTGTACTGGATGCTCAATGCGTCGCTGCAGCCCAGCGGCGCGCTGCTGCGCCCGACACCGGAGTTCCTGCCGCTGCCCGCGACCCTGGACGGCTATCGCGAGGCGCTGGCCACGCAGGGCGGGCACCTGCTGTCCAGCCTGCTGGTGGCCGGCGGGACGGTCCTGGTGTCGCTGCTGATCGCGACGCCGGCGGCGTATTCGCTGGCACAGCTACCGTGGCGTGGCGGCCCGGTGTTCGTGTTCGTGCTGCTGATCGTGCAGATGATCCCTGGCATCGTGATGGCGAACTCGCTGTATGCGCTGTTCGGCGACTTCGGTCTGATCGACAACTACTTCGGGCTGGTGCTGGCCGATTCCACCGCGACGGTGCCGTTCGCGATCCTGGTGCTGCGGGCGTTCATGGTCGCCATCCCGCGCGAGCTGTCCGAGGCGGCGCGAGTGGACGGCGCGGGCTACTGGCGCACCTTCACCGCGATCATCGTGCCGGTCAGCCGCAACGCGGTGATCACCGCGGGGTTGTTCTCGTTCCTGTTCGCGTGGGCCGACTTCCTGTTCGCCGTGACCCTGACCACCGGGCAGGGCATCGAGCCGGTCACCGTGGGCATCTACCGCTTCGTGGGCAACCAGACCGCCGACTGGAACGGGATCATGGCCACGGCGGTGCTGGCCTCTGTGCCTGCGGCGATCCTGCTGGTGGTGGCCCAGCGGTACGTCGTGGCCGGCATGACAGGAGGAGCGGTGAAGGAATGACTCCGAGGACACCGAACATGATCATAGTGAGTGACGGTCGCGCGCTGGAACTCCTGCCGCGCGACGAGGTCCTTGGCGACCTGCCCGCGGCACCCGCGTCGGCGTTCGACGCGGATGCCGCCGCTGGTCGTCAGATGTTGGGGCACTTGGGCTGGTAGATGGAGATCTTGGACGGGTCAGGCAGCTTCGGGCACAGGAACTGCTCGTACCGGTTGTCACTGTCGACGAAGATCTTCAGCCACGGGATGATGAGCTTCATCTGGACATTGTTCGGGTGTGTGTAGAACAGGTGGTCCGCACCGCTGATCTGGGCGAATGCGCTCTTGGTCGCCGACGGCATGGTGGCGTACAGGCCGGCCAGCATCGACGGGGTCACCGTCGGGTCCTTCTGGCCGCCGAGTACCAGTGTCGGGACGCGCTCGCTGGACATGTTCTGCGACGGGGAGAACGGCGCGAGCCCGATCCCGGCCTTGAGCGAGGGCCGGTGCTCAGTCGCGTAGACCATGCCGCCGCCGCCCATCGAGTGCCCCATCACCGACAGCCGGTTCGGGTCGACCCGGTTCTTCACCGGGCTTCGGGTGGTCAGCCAGTCCAGCGCCGCCAGCAACTGCTGGCCGCGGGCGGTGTCCCAGTCGTTGGGGCTGTTGGTCTCGATGCAGATCACCACGAAGCCGAAGGACGAGAGCCACGGCCCCATCCAGGCCTCTTCCTTGGCGCATTTCGCGGTGTAGCCCGGGACGATAGCCAGCGCCCCCCAGGTGCCCTGGCTGGTGTCGGTCGGGTAGTACACCATGCCGCCGTTGAAACCGTTGCCCGGCGACACGTTCTGCTGCGCGGTGGCGAAAGGGCCCCGGGACGCCTCGATCACGGCGAGGGTGGGATTGGGACCGCGTTGGGTGCTCTTGACGGACACGGTCGCCGGGCTTGAGGCGGACGGCTGGGCTGCGGCCGGACCGGCCACGGCCAGCGCCGCGGTCGAGGCGAGCAGGCCGGCGGCCAGCACGGCCCCGATCGGCCGGGACCAGCGTGCCTTGTGATGTCGCATTGCCTTACTACCTCCTGAGATATCGCCGTGGCAGGGGGTTGGCGGTGTCGTGATCGGACGGTCCGTCGTCTAGCCGGCTCGGACCAGGCTGAAGTCGTCGACGTTCACCCAGTTGTTCGCGTTCGCCTCGGATGACACTCCGACCTGGATCGACCCGGTGGTGACGGTGATGCCGGTAATGCTGACCTCCGTCCAGCTGCCGATCGACTGGTTGATCGAGTGGTCCAGCTCGCTTGCGCCGAAGTTCTTGGCGAAGATGTTCGCCGCCTTCTGTCCGCCGCTGCTCTGGACCCAGGCTGACAGCGTGTAGGTGCCGTTGGGCAGCGAGATGTTCTGGTACATGCTGGCGTTGTAGGCGGAGGAGGAACGCTGCGACAGCGCCCAGCGGCCCGTGTGGCCGCCGAGGTGGTTGCCGTTCGCGGTGCCGGAGTTCGTCCAGCCGGCCAGCGTGGTCTGCGCGACCCGGTCGGCCTCGGCGCTCGGATTCAGCACGTAGTTGTTGCCGCTGCCGACCGACCACGTCCCCGAGGCCGCATCGACGTTCCACTGGCTCAGCGAATGGAAGACCGGTGTCTTGCCGTTGAAGGTGATCGGCAGCCAGTCGTTGTAGCCGAGGCCGTTGCCGGCGAAGTCGCTCCAGCGGTCGCCGCCGAACATGACGAACGAGCCCGCCGAGCCGGTCACGGTGAACGCGAGACCGGTCTGGGTCACGTGCGAGAAGTCGGCGTCCGTGCCCTGTAGCACGAACTCGGAGGAGTAGCCGCTGGAGATGTTCGACGAGGTGATGCAGTACGTGTGGGAGGCGTTCCAGCCGTGCAGATCCGAGGAACAGAAGTAGTAGGTGCCGTCGTGCTTGAACATGATGTTGCCCTCGCGGCCGCCCGAGGAGCTGTTGGCGATGTTCACGGCCGTGTCGACGTGCAGGAAGTCGGAGGTGCGCAGCGGGGCGACATACAGGTGGGAGCGGCCGCTCTTGTTGCTGAAGGCCAGGTAGGCCTTGCCGTCGTCGTCGGTGAACAGCGACTGGTCGCCGGACATGCCGGTGCTGACGTTGGCGATGTTGGACTGGGTGCCTGCCTTGGTGAAGTGGCCGTTGGGTGTGCTGCTCGTGGCGAACACGAGTTCGCTGTTGAGTTGGGAGATCAGCACGTACTTGCCGGTGGTGGGGTTGTGGGCCACGCCTATCCGGCCGACCCAGCCGCCGCCGATGTCCGAGGTGGTCAGCGCGTTGCCCTCGAACTTCCAGTGGGCCAGGTCGGTGGAGGAGTAGATGGTGATGGCGCTGAAGGAGGTGTCGCCGTTCTTGCCCTTGGCGGGGTTGTTGTAGTAGGTGACCGCCCCGTTGTACTTTGCGCCGTACCAGTAGTACGTGGCGCCGACCTTCAGCACCCCGCCGCCCTGGGAGTAGATCGGGTTGCCGGTCGTGTCCTTCCAGAAGACGTCGTTCTGGACCGTCGATGCGGTGGCGTCCTGTGCCGCCGGGGTGGCGGCGCTTGCGGCGGTGGCGTTGCCGAGGAACGTCAGGGTGGCGATCATGGGGAGAAGTAGCGAAAGGATCCTCCGGATGGGTGTCTTCCTTGGCATTTCACGTCCTCTGCTGTCGATGGCCTCGGCGTCACGGTGTGTGTGTGTGTGGGGCGCCGGTGGCGAGGCGGGCAGTGCTGGAAAGCGCTTACCTGACCTGAGGGCATCCAATCCCGTCTCCGAGATCATTTCAAGGCTTGAGGTCCGTCGCTCGAGAACGTGCCTGGTGACCACTTGCCTGCCTTGACCTCGGGATGGTGGCACGCGGCGATGCCTTGAGCGCAGATATGCTTCACACCAGGGGTTTCAGGCCCGCTCACACCCGGAATAGGTCGCCGGGCCGACGCCATCGTCTCGAGCTGCCACGCCGAATTCGCTGAGACCCCGTGGATCCAACTGAAACTTTCAGCGTGGAGCTGTGTCCACTTCGGCCGATGACGCACATGTCTGCGGTCACACGGATTGCGTGTCGGTCCCGCCGCAACCACTGGCCACCGGCATGGATGCCCATGCCCGCATGGGCATCCGACGCCGAGGGCGTCGCATCCGCTTGTGCCGGCGAGCTTCGACGTCGACGCGGTTTTGTCGCGCCGTCAGTAATCTCCTCCGCACGCGCTGAACTGTCCCCTTGAGCAGAAGTGAGAAGACCATGCCGCTCAACACGAAGTCGCGAGCCGTGACGCTCGCGGTGGCGCTCGTGGCCGCGATGACCGCGGCCGCTCAGCCGGCCTCGGCCGCCACCGGTGACGGCTCACCCACGGACTCCAACATCAGGTACTTCGGGCGCTGGGACACCAGTACGCCGGGCACGTACGTGTCCGAGTGGGCCGGCGCGTACGTAGTGCTCGGTTTCACCGGCACCACGGTGAAACTGCGCCAGCGCAACAGCGTCGACCTGTACACCAGCATCGACGGCGGCGCGTGGGCGTCGCACCCGAACGTCCACGGGACAGTGAACCTGACCTCGACCCGGTTGCCCGCTGGCACGCACACGCTGCGGGTGGCCTACCGTCAGGTCTCGGGTTCCTACCACGGCGACGGTGTCTTCCAGGGCGTGATCCTGGACTCCGGCGCGCACACCGTGGCGCCGAGCGTGCCGTCCCGGATCATCGAGTTCATCGGCGACTCGATCACGGCGGGCTACCACACGTCCAAGGAGGCGCTGACCGCGTACGGCTGGGTGACCGCGGAGAAACTGCACGCCGCGCACACCGAGATCGCCCGCCCCAGCGTCTGCCTCTACCCGACCTCCGACGGGTGCATCGGCATGCGGGACCGGTTCCTCAAGACCGGCATGGAGACCAGCACGCCGGACTGGGACTTCTCCCGTTACCAGGCCAGCGACGTCGTGATCAACCTCGGCACCAACGACCAGACGCACAAGGTGTCCGGCGCCCAGTTCCAGAACGCGTACATCACCCTGCTGGAGCGGCTCCGCGCGAAGTACCCGAACACCACCATCTACGCGATGGAAACCTTCCGCAAGTACTATGTCAACGAGACGAAGGCCGCTGTCACCGCCCGAAACAAGGCCGGTGACGGCAAGGTGCGGTACATCGACACCGAGGGCTGGATCAACACGGCCACCGACACCATGGACGGCATCCATCCCAGTGACGCCGGCAACCAGAAGATCGCGGCCCGGCTCGCCCCGGTTCTCGGGTGAACACCTGGCACCGCGGGGCTGGTCAGCCGTGGCCCGGACGTCGACGTTCAGCGCCGAGGAGTCGTTGGCGCTGAACAGCGTTCCCGGTGCAGCGGGTTGGCAGCGGTCGGCGCTACGAAACCAGCGGTGGGAAACACGTCCTGGCGGCTGTGCTCGAAACGAGAAGTCGGAGAGGCCGGGCCCGTGGACTACGGGCCCGGCCTCTCCGACTTCGCCGCACTGTGGTGGCGAGGTCGATCTAACGCGTTCCCGTTTCGCGGCCTGGGAAGCGCATTCCACCATGGTCGATCCGTGCGGCGCGCTCAACTACCGCCGACGCCGCTCATGATGGCGTCGATGATGCTCTGGTGGGTCACCGTGTCGGACCTTCGGTCGAACAGCCCGAACCCGTACCTTCCGTTTCCGCCGTCGTCCCAGTAGACGGTGGCCGCCCCATATTTCTTGGCGGTGGCCACGACAGCGCGCGCAAAGTCGGCACGATACCTGTTGTTCGACGAGTCGAACGACGACTTGTCGATCGAACCGTATTCGCCGACAACTACCGGATATCCCTTCGTGACAAATTTGTCGTGCATCGATTTCAGCTGCGCATCCAGGTAGTCCTCCTGTCCCCAGGTGGACTTCTTTGATGGATTCGTCGCTCCCCGTCCCCATTGCGTGATGGTGCCGCTTTGGTCTCCGGCGAAGTCCCAGGGGGCGTAGTAGTGAACGGAGATCATGATACGCTGTTCACCGCTGGGAATGGAGGGGGATCGGTACTGGTCGGCGGGCAGCGTGAAGCCGTAGTTCCCTGCGGTGTAATCGATGTTGGTGTTCCAGCCGGCGATGAGCAGCCATCGCGAACTGTTGTTTCCGCCGGTCTTCCGCACGGTGTCCACGAAGATCTGGTCGTAAGCATTGATGTTCGAGTAGCACGGCTGGGTCGGACGGCCGTATTGCCCGTCGAACTCTTCGTTCATGGACTCCAGGATCAGGCGTTGGTCGTAGTTCTGGAACCTGTAGGCAATTTGTTGCCAGACCTTCTGGTACGTGGCCCTGATCGTCGCCTGGGCGGTCGAGTCGCAGATCAGCCAGGAGCCGTTGACGGTCTTGTAGCCGTCGCCATGCATGTTGATCAGCACATGCAGGCCGCGGTTATAAGCATAGTTGACGACTTGCTGGATTCGGTTCAGCCACGCAGTGTTGATCGTGTAATCTGGACCGGGGCCAATGTTCTTCAGATAGGAGACCGGGATTCGTATCGTCTTGAACCCTGCCGCCTTTACTTTGTCGATTAGGGCTTGTGTTACGGTTGGCTGGCCCCACGCTGTTTCGCTTGGATATCCGTTGGCGTTGGCTTCCAGCTGGTTGCCCAGGTTCCAGCCCGCACCCATGTCGGCAACGATCTGCGAAGCGCTCGACCGTGGCGTGGTTGTGGCCGAAGCCTGGTGTGCCAAGCCGGACGCGGATGCGGCAACCGTCAGCGTGACGGCAAGTAAAATGGATCTGATCTTCCGTGCTTGTGAAGTCATGGATATTTCCTTTCTCTCGGTCAGCGCAGGAAGGCGGCGGCGGGTAGGTGGGCGTCGGCGATGCCGCGCGTGACGAGACCGGCCATGACCGTCGCCCCGTACTCGGAGAAGTGCGCAGCGTCCTGCACGCCGTCGTGGGCGACGGTCAGGTACAGCGGCCAGGAAGCAGCTTCGCCCAACCGCTCCAGCAGGGCCTGGCTGCGCGCGGTGAGGTCGATCAGCGGCAGGTGCAGCTCGCCGGCCAGGGAGCGGATCACCGCGGGCAGGTCGACGCCGAGGTTGTTGACGATCAGGCCGGTCGGCGTGAGTTCGCCGTGCGAGTCGAACAGGTGCCGCACTGGCGGGGTGACCAGGACCGGCGTGCCGCCGCGTTGCTTCACGCCGTCGACGAGCTTGCGCAGGTTGGCCCGGAACGTGGCTTCGGTCGTGGTCTTGTCATTGTGCGCCAGTTGAATCAGGACCTCGTCGCCCGGCCTGATCAGGGGTTGCACGGTGGCGAACAGCTTGGGGTTGCTCAGCCAGCTGCCGGTGCTCTCGCCGGAGTCGGCGTAGTTGGCCACCACGATGCCGGGGCGCAGCAGCTGGGGCAGCTCCTGGGCCCAGCCGCGTTTGGGGCCGTTGAGCCAGTCCGAGGCGGTGGAGTCGCCGACCACGAACAGACGGGGGTGACGGGCCGGTGTCACGGTCACTTTGGTCGCGGCCGGGTGGCCGCCGGTGAGGCGGACCTGCAGCCCCGGGGTGCCGGTTCCTTCTTCGCCGGTGGGCATGCTCTCCGGGTTGCGCACGTTCACCGACAGCATCTCTTGGCGGAGCTCGCCGGCGCGGGTGCTGACCGGGGCGAGCATCGTGCGGCGCGCTTCCATCTGGATGCCGGTCTGCGCGGCGGCGGTGCCGCTGCCCAGGGTGACGGTGACGTCGTAGTCGCCGGGCGGGACGTTGAAGGAATACGAGGTGGCGGCGGGGGAGGTGGTGAGCACGGACACAAGGGCCACGGCGCTGACGAGCGGGGTGATCACGGGGCCTCCTGGGGGGCGATGGCGAGTAAGGCGATGTAGGCCAGCGTGCGCTGGGCGAAATCGTTGGTGGCGAACGTGGCGAAGTCGCCGGCCGGGTTCGAGGTGCCCCGGGTCGGGATCTCGTCGACCGGCACGGGAACCGCCGTGCCTGACGGGGCCGGCGGCGGGCCGTCCATCCAGTGCAGGTCCGCCGATGGTGTGGTCGGTGTCGCGGCCGACGGCACACCTAGCCCGGCGGCCGCGGCCGTCGCGCCGGTGCCGGCCAGGAAGGTTCGTCTCGGGAACGGCATCGGCGGCCTTTCCTAGTGAGTGAGCATGATGACGGCGCTGTGGTCGGCTCCCGGCGTGACGGTCACCGTGAACAGGTGGGTCGCCGGGTCGTAGTGCACCGCGCCGACCGTGCCACCGGTGGCCGTCGGCGCGCTCGGGGCGTAACCGTGCAGCGTCACCGACTTCTCGTTCGCCGCGAAGCTGACGGTGGCCCGCACGGTCCCGCTGTCGGACAGCTGGGTGATGCGCTTGCCGCCCAACGACACGAACTTGCCGGCGTCACCGAGGAACGCGATACCGGACGGGCCGACCGGCGCGGCCACGTAGTACGAGCCGTTGGCGTCGACTGTGTCGGTGAATGTCGCACCGGCCGACATCAGCCGGCCGGACCCGGTGAAGTAGTTGTACACATAGGACGCACCGGCGATGCCGTGGTCGTTGGGGCGGAAGCTGACCGACTGCGAGCCGCCGTTACGGGCGTAGGCGAAGAAGTACCCGTCCCGCAGTCCATTGTGGTCGCTGTGCGTGACGGCGACCATCGGCGGCGTGCCACCTTGGGCCATCGCCGGATAGACCGAGTCCACGGGCACGATCGGCACGTCCGGCTTGACGATCACACCGTCCGACCGGACGCTGTGCAGCAGGTTCGTCGTGTTCTCCTTGCCGATCGCGTCCCCGACGCCGACCATGCCGCCGGACAGCGTGGCCAACAGCAGGTTGCTGGTCTCGTTGCTCAGGAACACGTCGCTCCACGGCCACTCGCCGAGCGCGCCGGCCAGCCGCGAGCCGAACAAGAACGTGTCCCACTTCGATCGTTCGAACCGGTCCTCGTTGACCCGCGCGGTCTGGACGTTCTGGTAGCGCGTGCTCTGCAGGTTGTTCCACGGCAACGCCATGCAGTACTGCACGCTGACGTTCTTCGCCGCCGCCGAGTTGGCCATGTTGCCCGTGAACGCGTCGGGATCGGTGAGGTTGTACCGGGGCTGCGCGCCCGACGACAACCAGTCCTGCTCGTACGTCGCCACGCCGGCGTCGGCGAGGTAGTTCATGGTGCTGTTCCAGAACGCCGGATCGGTCACCACGTCGCCGGACATCGTGTACTGCTGCCGATACGGACTGGCGGCGTCGATCCACCGCGCGTGGGTGACCAGCGGCAGTCCGAGCTGCTTCTGGAACGCGGCCAGGCCGTTCAGGAACAACTCCGGCGCCGCCTGGTAGCGATACTCGCCGCCGCGGTCGGTCCCGTTGCCCTGCCAGCTGTTCGACGACCCCTTCGGATACCACCAGCTGTCCAGCTGGAGATAGCCCAGCGGGACACCACGGGAGGCGAAGTCCTTGGCCACGGCGGTCAGCGTGCCCGCATAACCCTTCGAGGTGTCGTACTTGTAGTAGTAGCTCGCGCCGTTGTCCGTCCAGTAACCCAGGTTGTTCAGCGTGACGCCGGCGTCGTTGGGGATGGGCCGCTTGCCGCCCAACGCCGTCAGTGCCGAGCCCCAGGTGGTGAACGTTGCGTTGATGCCCTGACCGGCGACCAGCATCGTGCGATGGGTGAACCCGGCCGGCAGGGTCGTCACGCCGGAGGTGATCCCGTTGGCCACGGTGTTGGCGCCCCGGGTCAGGTTGGCCACCGCGAAGTTGTCCGCGGCGGACACCAGAAACCCGTTGTCGTGGCCGTCGAAGCTCACCAGCGGGCTGTCCGGCGCCAGCGAGCCGTTGAACTGGTACGGCGAGAACTGCTTGTGCTGGAACGACTCCCGGTACGGCAGCGCGGGCGTGGTCAGCGCCGGGAACGTCGCCGCGGCGCTGTTGGCCGCGGCGGACTGGTTGGTCGCGCTGAAGAGCACGACCGGCGCGTTCTGGTACACCCGGATGCTGGCGGTGCGCGGCACGCCGTCGGTGTAGCCGAAGGTCACCTGCTGGTACCCGCCGATGGAGTCGCTCCCGGCGGTGTTGCTCCGGCTGGTCAGCGGGTGGCCGACGGTCCCGCTGAACGTCCAGTCGGCGGGCTGCCGGGTGCGGATCTGGTAGCTGCCGTCGGTGTTCACGGTAGCGGTGATCCCGGACGCCTTGACGGCGGTCTGCGCGGGCCGGGCGCTGGCAGCGCCTTGCGTCACGACGAGACCGACCGCCAGCAGCACGGCCACCCGCGTCCCGAACCTGGTCATCGTGCTCATACCTGCTTGAACCCGTCCATGATCGCGGTGGGCTGGCGGGTCGAGGAGTTCCAGGCGCCGTTGCCGTAGCCGGTGAACGGCGACATGCACTCGGGCTCCCAGTAGAACAGGCCCTGCCCGCCGTTGCTCTTGAGCGCCTTGAGGTAGGCCACCAGCGCGGACTCGGTGGCGGAGACCTTGCTCACGGGTCCGCCGAACTCGGTCTGCATGAACGGCTTGTGGTAGGCGTCGGAGATCTTCTTCATGTTGCCGACGATGCCGCCGGCCAGGCTGGCGCTGCCGTAGGAGGAGAACACGGACATGTCCCACTTGCCGCCGTTGCCGGAGTAGCGGCTGAAGAACGTCTGCATCGAGTCGTACTTCTGCGGCTGGGCCAAGTGGATGCACACGGTCGTGCTCGGCGACACCTGCTTGACCTGGTTGTACGCGGCGTTGAGCAGGCCGGTCATCTGGCCCGGGTTGGAGACGCTGCCGACGGGGTGGCAGATGCCGCTGTTGATCTCGTTGCCGATCTGCACCCAGGTGGGCAGCACGTCGTTGCTCTTCATGACGTTCATGCTCTGGTTGACGTAGCTGTTCATCGCCGAGAGCATCTGGCTGTAGCTCATGTTCTTCCAGGCCCCGGGCGGGTTCTGCACGCCGACGGAGTTCCAGGTGTCGCCGAACATGTAGTCCAGCATGATCGACATGCCGGCGTCCTTGATCTTTTTCGCGAACGCCGCCACCTCGGCGATGCTGCAGTGGCCGTTGGCGGGGTCGCCGCTGGGGTTGACGAACGTGCGCAGCCGGACCGCGCTGATGCCGTAACCCTTGAGAATGGTCAGCAGGTCCTGGCTCTGCCCGCTGGCGTTCTTCCAGCTGTAGCCGTGGGCCTGCATCTGCGGCGCCCAGCTGATGTCGACGGCCTTGAAGAAGGTGGTCGCGGCGGGAGCGGCCGGCGCGGCGGCGGCCAGCGCCCGGGGCAGGGCGCTGGTGCCGAGCACGAGCGCGCCGGCGCCGGCGGCCGCGCCGAGCAGCAGGCTGCGCCGCCCCAGTTGGGTCTCGGGCTTGTCGTTCACGGTGAGCTCCTTGTCTGGCAGGGGGATCAGGACTCGAAGGCGCCGAGGTCCGGCGCCCGCCCGTTGTACGGCAGGCCGACGTTCGTGCCCTTGTCGATGAGGCCGCTGGTGGCGGCGAGGCGGAAGTTGGGCAGCACGGGCAGGCTGCCGTCGGCCTGCCGGGGCGCGTCCCAACCGGACGTCGACACGCTGCGGAACTGGGCGTCGGACAGGGAGACGCCCAGGTTCCAGGAGTTGTACGAGGCGCTGGTGCCGGACATGTTCGACAACAGGGTGCCGGTGTAGGCGATGTTGTTGCGCAGGTTGCCCAGGCCGACGGCCGCGCCGCTGCTGTTCACGCCGAGCATGTTGAAGTCGGGGTGGTTGCCGTAGCTGGTGTTGTTGAAGTAGTCGTTGGCCAGCGTGTGGTGGTTGGCGTAGAAACCGGACGCCTTGTTGTTGAACGCCACCGAGTTCCGGATGGTGTGCTTGGCGCCGTTCGAGACGTACTTGCCGCCGTAGCCGCCCATCTTGAAGCCGTTGCCGTTGCCGGACGAGGTGTTCGTGCCCGGGATGTAGCCGTTGTGCCAGGCCCAGGAGTTCTCGATGGTCACCGACGAGAAGGCGTTGATCAGGTCGAACCCGTCGTCGGAGTTGTTCCAGGCGCGGCAGCCGCGGAACACGTTGCCCGGATGGTTGGCCGAGATGTGCGCGCCGAAGCCGTCGGCGCTCTCGCCGGCCCCGTTGGAGGTGTGCGGGTCGTAGTTGTCGTGCGAGTCGGAGTTCAGCACGACGTTGCCGCCGCCGTCCTGGATGAACAGGCCGGGCCCCATGTTGTGGTGGGCGTTGATCAGTTCGAAGACGTTGTCGCTGCCGGACACCCAGATGCCCCACGACTCGTGGTTGAGGTTGTTGTTCTGCGGAACGCCCGTGACTTCCAGGCCCTTGATGTGGATCCAGTCGCCGGTGACGTCGAAGCCCTTGATGCGGCAGTTGTCCTTGACCCGGGAGAAGTCGAAGACGGGCTTCTCACCGGGATAGGCCACGTATTTGATCAGGTTGCCGGAACTGCCGCTGCGGCTCAGGGTGATCGCGTCGACCCGGTCGGTCTCGCTCTTGCAGCCGCTGTTGGCCCGTGAATAGGCGTAGGTGCCGCCCCGGAAGTAGACCGTGTCGCCGGCTTGCACGACGGCCTGGGCGTGGGCGATCGACGCCCAGGGCGCGGTTTGTGTCCCCGCGGCGCTGTCGTTGCCGCTCGGGGCGACGTAGTACGTCTTGCCGGCCGCCGGGCTGCCCACGGCCGCCGCACTGCCGACGACGGTGACCGCGATCGCCGTGACCGCGGAGAACAGCAGGGAACGCTTCATGAGCTCCTCCATCAGTCGCAACTGCCCGAGCACGGCACGAACGGGGCCGTGGTGCCGGTCAGGGTGGTCTTGCCCAGCGTCAGCCCGTTGGCGCTCGCGGTCACCGTGATGGTGCCCGCGCCGGTGGCCCGGACCAGTGCGTACGCGACGCCCTGGTACGCCTTCCTCGTGTTGCCGCGGAAGCTTTCCTGCGCCTGGCTGCCGCTGTCGACGGCCACGATCACGCCTGGTCCGCTGATGCTGAACGTGATCGGGGCAGCGGAGCTGGTCACGACCCGGCCGGAGCTGTCGGCGACGGTCGCCTTGACGTACGAGATGTCGTTGCCGTCGGTCGACACCGTGCCGTGGTCGGGTGAGAGCAGTACCCGGTTCGGCGTGCTGCCGGTCGGCGGCGGTGACGTCCGGGGCGCGCCCCAGGTGGTCTGCCACGAGTACCCGATCGGTCGCACCGTCCCGACCGCGTCCATCAGGCCGAAGCTGGTCTCGACGTTGGGCCACAAGCCGTCCGCCTCGCCGAGGTAGGCCGCGCCGGTCCAGATGAACAGGCCGGTGACGCCGGGGTTGTTCTTCACCGTCGTCCACGCCGACGTGTCGGTGCCCATCTCCGTGAACAGCCCCGGCCGCGCCGGCGACATGCCCATGGCCTTGATGACCTCGTCGGGCCGGTAGTTGCCGCCGAAGACGTCGAGGGTGGTCCGGGTGGCGCCGGTGACGTCACCGCTGTCGCCGGGCCGGAACAGCGCCTGGGTGACGGGCCGGCTCGGATCCAGGGCGTGCGAGATCGACACCATCTTGCTCAACAGCGGTGTCCGCGTCGAGATCGAGTCGCGGATCTCGTTGCCGGCACTCCACATCGCCACGCTGGGGTGGTTGCGGTCGCGCGCGACGATGCTGGTGGCGTCGACCTGGTACCACGGCGTCGAGCCGGTCGCGCCGGGCACGGCCGGCGTGCCCGTGGGGGAGGAGGCGGTCCGGTTGAAGTACGTCGCGTAGTCGCCGACGTCGGAATACTTGTGCTGGGTCCAGACGTCGAAGAACTCGTCCAGGACCAGGAAACCCATCCGGTCGGTGAGTTCGAGGAAGGCCGGACTCGGCGGGTCGTGCGCGGTGCGGATGGCGTTCACGCCGAGCGCCTTGAGCTCGGCCAGTCGCCGCTGTACGGCCCGTTGCGGGGCGGCCATGCCCAGTCCGTGGAAGTCCTGGTGCAGGGCGACACCCTGGAACTTCACGGACTTGCCGTTCAGCTTCATCCCCGCCGAGGGGCTGAAGGTCAGGGTGCGGATGCCGACCGGGGTGATGTCGTCGTCAACCGCCGTGCCGCCGACGATGACGTTGGTGGCCAACGAGAGCACGCCCAGCACGCTGACGCTCGCCACCGAACTGCCGCTGTTGACCACCGTGGTCTGCGCGTGGACGCCGGTAGCGTTCGGCGTGGTGACGTAGGTGGCCCATTGATCGACGTGCACCGGGTCCGTCGCGATGAGGCGGACGTCGCGGTAGATTCCGGCGCCGGTGTAGTACCGGGACGCCGGTTGCTGGCTGGTGTCGGTCTTGACGGCGATCACGTTGTCGGCGCCGAGGTTCGCCACGGCTGTGTTGTCATAGCGGAAACTGGTGTAGCCGTACGGGTGGGTGCCGATGAGCTTGCCGTTGACGTAGACGCTCGCGTCGGCCATGACGCCGTCGAACTCGACGAACACCTTGCGGGTGCCGGGTATCCCGGCGAGGGAGAGGTGCCTGCGGTACAAGCTGATTCCCGAGGGCAGGTAGCCGCCGTGCCCCGTGCTCGGGGCTGATTTGGCGAACGGGTTCGCCGGCGGGTTCGGGCCCTCGATGCTCCAGTCGTGCGGGACGCTGACCTTGCGCCAGTCGCTGTCGGGGTAGGTGGTCGCGTTGGCGCCGCTCGCGTCGCCGTAGTGGAACAGCCAGCCTGCATCGAAGTCACTGACCGTGCGCTGCCGGTTGACGGCGGCCGTGACCGGGGCGGCCCCAACCGGTGTCAACACCAGGCAAGCCAGCGCACAGGCGACGATTGTCCATGCTATGCCGCGGATAGTCATAACCGCTCCTTTGCGGTGTCGACCGTCAGCGCAGGTAGGCGGTCAGCGACAGGTTCAGCTCGCGAACGCCCTGCACCACAAGGTCGGCCATCTGCGTCGCGCCGTACTGGGAGAAGTGCGTGTTGTCGCTGACGCCGTCGGCGGCCTTGCTGAGGTAGATCTTCTGTGAGCCGGCCGGGCCAAGGCCCTGTACCAGGGCCTTGCTCTTGGCCGTCAGGTCGATCACCGGCACGTCCGCGCTCTTGCCGAGCGCGCGGATCACCGCCGGCAGGTCGACGCCCTTGTTGTTGACGTGCAACGCGGTCGGGGTGAGCGTGTTGCCGTTGAACAACCGCCGCACCGGCGGCGTCACGAGCACCGGGATGCCGCCGCGCTCGCGCACGCCGTTGACCATCGCGGCCAGGTTACTACGGAAAGCGCTTTCCGACGTGTCCTTGTCGTTGTGCCCGAACTGGATGAACACCAGGTCCTTGCTCTTGACCAGGGCCTTGAGCGTCGGGAACAACGCCTTGTTGGCCAGGAAGCTGCCGGAGCTCTCGCCGGAGTCCGCGTAGTTCGCGACGACGGCGCCGCTGCGCACGTCGGTCGGCAGGACCTGACCCCACCCCGTGTAGGGGGCGGTCGGCTGATCGCAGACGGTTGAGTCACCGGCCAGATAGGCCGCCAGTGGGGCATTGGCCTTGGTCACGGTCACGGATTTGATCGCGGGCGCGCTGCCGCCGAAGACGATGTCCAGGCCCGGGGTTCCGGTGCCGCCCTGACCGGTGGGTTGCCCCTCCGGAGTGCGCACGTTCACGGTGACCGTGGTGGGAACGACCTTGCCTGCGGCCGTCGCGACGGCGGTCAGGATCTGCCGGCGTGCCTCGACCGACATGGAGGTGTTGGCCGCCTTCGTGATACTGCCGAGTCCTACCGTGACGTCGTAGTTGCCCGGCGAGACGTCGAAGTGGCACTTGATCGGTCCGGTTCCGGAGCAGTGCGGGGGCAGGGCCTGTGGTGCGGCCGTGGCGAGCGGGGCGGGGAGCAGCACGGCCGCGGTCACGCCGGCCATGAGGATCGCGTGACGGTTGAGAGACATGGACTTCTCCTGTGGTGTCCGGTGTGGACTGCGCAATCGCGCGACGGAGTCCGGTGAGTCCGGGCGACACGTGCGGAGGAGGTTACCGTCGGTGTGAGCCGCCGCAAAAACGTTTCAACGCGCAAGGCCCGCTGGTCGACGGGACGCAAGGCGGTTCGGCGCCAGCCGGTGGCGTGCGAGCGTGGCCATTGTGGCCGGTGTTCAGTGGTGGCGGCCAGATTTCGACACCGTCGACGACGCGCGTGCCGTGGCGGCCGCGGGTTGGTGAAAGTTACAACCATCGAGGAGGCTGCAGCCCCCGTGCGGCTTCCGCGTCGACACGACGTGTCGACCCGTCGCTATGCCGATGAGATGACCTCAGCTTCGGTCCATGGATAGTCATCGGCTCGGTATGACGTGTTACCTCGTAGGGTTGCCTGTATGTCGAATATTCGACAGCCCGTGCGCCCGTCGAATTCATCGAACCCAGGGTGGATGAGCATATGTTGGTCTAGACCGGCCGGCGGCATCGGGGTCGGTTCTTGACCGGCTCGCAATCCCCGTGCCACAGTGCGATCGCTTGACACTGCGCCACCGGAGTGGTCACGCGGATCCGTCGAAAGGACTCCGTGAGCCATTCCCGTCGAGCAACCGCGCAACGACGCTCGGAAGGTCCCTGTTCATGCGAAAATCCCTGCTTTTCGCCCGGGCCGGCCTGGCCACCTCGTCCTGATCGGCCGAGAGGTGGACACTGCTGTGCTCAACCTGACCGATGTTCGACCGACGCTGGCGGACGTGGCCCATGCCGCCGGCGTCTCGCTGGCGACGGCATCCCGTGTGCTCAGCGGTTTCAACCACGTCCGGCCGGAGACGCGCCAACAGGTGGTGCAGGCGGTGCGCCGGCTCGGCTACGTCCGGCAGCGAGCCGGCCGGAGCGCACCCCGGCGCACCGGCCTGGTCGCCGTGACGGTGTGCGAGGATGGGGGACGGCTGTTCGCCGACCCGTATTTCGGCCGGATTCTGTGGGGCATCAATCGCGAACTGGCTGCGGCCGATCACCACTCCGTGCTGCTGACAATGGAACCGGTCCGCAACGGCAAGTTCCCGGCGATCGGTCACTTACGGGGTGAGCACGTCGACGGCGTGCTCATCGTGAGCATGCACGCGCGGCATGCGCCAGCACTGAGGCGGATTGATGTCCCGGTGGTCGGTGTCGGCCGGCCGGTGTGCGCCGATCCGGACCGCTACTCCTATGTGGACGCCGACAATCACGGCGGGGCGGGTCTCGCCGTCCGTCACCTGGTCGGGACCGGCCGGACCCGCATCGCCACCGTCGCCGGACCGAAGGACATGACCGCCGGGGTGGACCGGCTCGCCGGCTTCCGCGACGCGCTCACCGACACCGATGGCTTCGATCCGGGCCTGGTGGCACACGGCGATTTCCGCCTGCTGTCGGGGGAACACGCGGCACTGCGGCTGTTGGACCGGCGGCCCGACGTGGACGCGATCTTCGTGGCCTCCGACCTGATGGCGGTCGGCGTGTTGCGGGCGCTGCGGCGAACTGGGCGTCGGGTGCCCGACGACGTCGCCGTGATCGGTTTCGACAACGCTTCGATCGCGCGGACGACGGATCCGCCGCTGACGACCGTGGGGCAACCGGTCGAGGAGGTTGGCGCGCGGGCCGCACGTGAGCTCGTCGCACTCATCGACGGCACGGTGGTGGAGCACCGGCAGGCCGTGCTCGACACGGAGTTGGTGCTGCGCGAATCGGCATGACCGCCGCCCATCGGTTCGGTGGGGAGACACTCGGGCTCAACGAGCCGACCGCCGCCTTCGCCCCGGCCGTGATCACTGGGTGGGGCCTCGCCCGACCAGGCCGGTTTGGTACGCCAGCACGACCAGGCGTCGACGAGCAGACGAAACCGGACCCGCATCAACGGATGGTCGTCGGCCAGTCCAACCCTGATCCGCGTGCCGCGGTCATTGCTCATCTGCGGCAGGTCGACGAGCGGACCGTGATCCCGACCGGGAACTACTGCTACCAGGCCGACCCTGGACGCAACGCGATGTACCTGATCCTGCTCGCGCGGCTTTCTTGATCGCATCGGCCCGTGGACTGCTCCTTGGTGGATTCCGGCGAGGAGCAGTCCACGACATGGTTTAGCCGGCGTGGAAGACGTATGTGGTGATGCTTTGTGCTGGCAGGTTGAGGGAGGCGGTGCCCGCGGACATCGGCGGTAGCCCGATAGCGGCCATGTTCTCGCTGGCGCTGGTGCGGTACGCCATGGTCGCCGAGGCGCCGCTGGACGGCAGTCGCACGCTCACGGTCTGGGCACTGGCGTTGAGGTTGTTGACGACGAGCGTCCAGTTGCCGTCCAGCGATGTCGCCGTGACCTGCACGCCGCTCGGCGCGCCGGTCACCGGGTAGCGAACGGACCCGGGCGTACGAATTTGCTGTACTGGCCGAGCGTGTAGAACCGTTTGGTCGGGTACAGGTTCTGGTTGTGGTTGCTGGCGTAGTTCGGGTCGTAGTAGATCAGCCCGTCGTTGTAGCCCTTGCTGTTGATGGCGGTCGGGCAGGACGAGCTGCTGGCGGGGTTGCAGCCCATGACCTTGGACAGAGCGGTCGACCAGTGGAACGCCGAGTCGTTGGAGACCGCGAAGGAGCAATGCTTGAGACCTGTGGATCGGCCGGTGAAGGGCGTACCTTCCCGGTGATCGAGTAGAGGTCTCAAACAAGCCGACGTTGGCGCGTCGGTTGGGAAGGCACGCCCATGCTCACCGTAGTCCCTGACCCCGACGCCGGCGACAACGCCCGCCCGACGCCCAGCTCGCCGGCCTTGATCGACGAGATCGTCCGCGAAGGCGCCCGGCGGATGCTGGCCGAGGCTCTCAAAGCCGAGGTCGACGCCTACATCGCCGCGTTCGCCGAGGACCGCGACGAGCAAGGGCACCGCCTGGTCGTGCGCAACGGCCACCACCAGCCCCGCGAGGTACTCACCAGCGCCGGCGCGGTCGAGGTGACCGCGCCGCGGGTCAATGACAAACGCGTCGACCCCGACACAGGCGAGCGCAAGCGGTTCTCCTCGGCGATCCTGCCCGCATGGGCGCGCAAGACCCCGAAGGTCACCGAGGTGCTGCCGCTGCTGTACCTGCACGGCCTGTCCAGCGGGGATTTCGTGCCCGCGCTGGGGCAGTTCCTCGGCTCGGCCGCCGGGCTGTCCGCGCCGGTGATCACGAAGCTGACCGAGCAGTGGAAGACCGACCAGCGCGCCTTCGCCGAACGAGATCTGTCCGATGTGGACTACGTGTACCTGTGGGCGGACGGCATCCACGTCAACATTCGCCTCGAAGAGCACAAACTCTGTCTGCTGGTGATGATCGGCGTCCGCGCCGACGGCCGTAAGGAGTTGGTGGCGCTGGCCGACGGCTACCGGGAGTCGGTGGAGTCGTGGGCGGATCTGCTGCGGGACTGCAAACGGCGCGGGATGGGCGCGCCGGTGCTGGCCGCCGGTGACGGCGCGCTCGGGTTCTGGGGTGCCTTACGCGAGGTGTTCCCCGCTACCCGCGCGCAGCGGTGCTGGTTCCACAGAAGCCGTAAAAGATCAAGGCGTTGCTTTTTGATCTTGGTGTCGTTGGCATGGTATGGCGATCACGGAGGAGGTCCTGGCCCAGCTTGGGTGCCGGTTCGCGGCGCTACTGCCGCATCTGAACGAGCGCCAGCGGCGGCTAGCCGCCGCCACCGAGGCACGACTGCTCGGCCACGGCGGAGTGCGCACCGTGGCCCACGTGGCGGGAATGAGCGAGACCACCGTCCGCCGCGGCATCGTGGAACTGGAAGCCGGTGAGGATCCGTTGCCCGACGGTCGGATCCGCGCTGCGGGCGGCGGTCGTGAGCGGACCGAGGAACATGATTCCGGGGTGCTGAAGGCTCTGTTGGGCTTGGTCGAGCCGGATGAGCGCGGTGACCCGGAATCGCCGTTGCGGTGGACGACGAAATCGTTACGGCACTTGGCTGACGAGTTGACCCGGCAGGGCCACCCCGTGTCCGCGCCGACTGTAGGTCGGTTGCTGAGAGCAGCCGGGTTCAGCTTGCAGGCCAACACCAAGACGCTGGAAGGCACGCAGCATCCGGACCGAGATGCTCAGTTCCGCTACATCAACGACCAGGTTACCGACCATCAAGCCGACATCGAGCCGGTGATCAGCGTGGACACCAAGAAGCGGGAACAGTTGGGGCGGCTGCCGATGGCCGGGCGGGAGTGGCGGCCGACCGGCGAGCCGATCGAGGTCGAGGACCATCACTTCTTCTTCAGTGGTCCGGACGTGGAGCAGGCCATCCCGTACGGGGTCTACGACATCGCACGCAACACCGGGTGGGTCAACGTCGGGGTCGACCACGACACTGCAATGTTCGCGGTCGAATCCATTCGCCGTTGGTGGAAAGCGCGCGGCAGCCTCGACTACCCACGAGCCACACGCCTGCTGATCACCGCCGATGCGGGCGGCTCCAACGGCTACCGCTACCGCGTGTGGAAGAGCGAGCTGGCCGTCCTGGCCGCCGAGACTGGGCTGGCGATCACGGTCTGCCACTTCCCTCCAGGAACAAGTAAGTGGAACAAGATCGAGCACCGTCTGTTCTCCCACATCACCCTCAACTGGCGTGGCCGCCCACTGACCAGCCACGAGGTCGTGGTCAAGACCATCGAGGCGACCCGCACTCACACCGGGCTACGGGTCGAAGCGGCGCTGGACACCGGCGACTACCCGACCGGCGTCGCGATCAGCAAGGAACGCTTCGACGCTCTGCCGCTGCGGCGGCACACCACGCACGGCACCTGGAACTACACCCTGCACCCGCAGCCCCTCTCGTGCTCCACCGAGGTGGTTCCCGTCGGCGAGCAGGATGGGCCGGCCGGTCGTCGTCTGGCCATGCTCACTCAGCTGGCCGACCCCCGGCTGACCGGGCTGAGCAGCTCCGAACTCGACCAGTTGTCCACAACGGTGGCCCCAGCCCAAGCTGCCCGGGCACACCAGCGCTACAGCGAACAACGCGGCGGCCGCGCCCGGCGGGCCACCGGCAAACTCCGTGGCAGTAAGCCATTATTCGACGATGCCGCTCGCCTGCTGATCACCCTGATCTACCAGCGGCAGGTCTGCTCGATGAACGTGCTCGCGGACCTGCTGGAGGTCACTGGCGTCTGTATCGGCGATCTTGTCCGGGAAACCCGCGAGGTCCTCGAGGACCACAGTCACAGCCCGGGGATCGCGTCAGTCCGCTTCGGCGCCGCCCGCGACCTGCTCGGCTTCCTGGAGACCGATCTTCGTCCTGCGCGATCCGGGATCATCGAGACGCTGTCCGCTCCGGCCCTGACCGGGATGGGCCGGGACGAGTTGCGCAAGCTGACCGAGCGGCTCGCGGCGCGGCAGGCCGCTCACGCCGAGCGGTTGGCCCACCAGCGACGCGGTGGGCCTCGCCAACCGGGCGCCCGCGGCGGTGTCTTCCCTCAGAAGATCAGCAACAACGAACGCGTTCTGCTCACCGTGTTGTATCTCAGGAAACTGTCCACATTGGATGTCTTGGCCGACGCGCTCGGCGACGTGACCCGATCGGCCGTTGCTGCTGTTGTCCGCGAGACCCGACCGCTGTTTGAACGCGACGGATGTCTCCTGTCTCCCGCGTCTATTCGCTACCGCACGGCCGCCGAACTCCTCGCCGCGGCGTCCGCACCGAGCCCGGCGGGAACCGACACACCGACAAGTTGATCTTTTACAGCTTCACAAAATCGCAAATGTCCTTGCGGCACTGCCGAAATGCGCCCATCCTGGGGCGAAGAAGGCCCTCGCGGAGATCTGGAACGCCGAGGACCGCCGGCACGCTCTCGACGCGGTGGCGGCGTTCCAGGCCGCTTACGGGGCGAAGTTCCCCAAGGCCGTCGCGAAGATCACCGACGACGTGGAGGTGCTGCTCGCGTTCTACGACTACCCGGAGCAGCACTGGATTCACTTGCGCACCACGAATCCGATCGAGGCGACGTTCGCGACGGTGCGCCACCGCACGAAGGTCACCAAGGGGCCGGGGTCCCGCGCGGCTGGTCTGGCGATGGCGTTCAAGCTGATCGAGTCGGCCCAGGCCCGCTGGCGCGCCGTGAACGCACCTCACCTGGTCGCGCTGGTCCGGGCTGGCGCGGTCTTCGTCAACGGCAAGCTCGTCGAACGCCCCGAGGACCAGTCCCCGTCATCAGCCGCTTAAACGATCTTGATCCACAGGTATTGACAATAGCTCCCATCTGGGAGTGGCGGCCGTGTCCTGCTTCGCCTGCGCGTCGACCTCGGCCACCGCTGCCGCTGCGGCCGCGTGCTGCGCGTCGGCCTCCGTGCGTTTGGCCACCGCGACACTCTCTTGCTGCTGGGCCGCTGTGTTGGACGCGTTCTTGACTACAGATCTTCTGTGGAGAGATCACGTGTGCGAGTTTCACGTCGCGAGTCGCTCAGGAGCACAGAGCGAGCATGCCTCCCTTCATCGACCGCCGCCCTTCGTCGTGCTGAATCCGCGAGCCCTGCGGATGATCGTCACCGCGCCGACTGCCAGCACCACGATCAGCAGCACCCCGCCCAGGACCATGACTGTATTCGGTCGGTTGTCGGTCGAGGTGGACGCAGCCGTCTCGGTCTGTGCGCCCTGCTGCGCCTGTTGCTGGCCGTAGTCGGTCGCCGGCTGTTGGCCGTAGTCGGTGGTCGATGTCGGCGACGCCGTCACCGCGCCCTGTGCCGGGTCGGTGGTTGGCGATGGCGCCGTCGTTGGGTCCGTGTCCTGGGCCGGCTCGGTGGGGTCGGTGTTCGTCCCCGGTGACGCCGTCGCCAGATCTGTGCCCTGGGCCGGCTCGATCTGGGGTGAATGCTGGGACAGGTCGCCGTCGCCCTCGGTCGTGGCCGCACGGTTCGAGACAGCCGGCGCCTGGACAGGCGCGTCGGATTGGATCACACGCTGGCTGGACGCCGGCCCGCCGCTGTCTCCGGTGCCACTGCCGCTGCCGCCCTTGCCACCGCTGGTGCTGCCACCACCGGCGTTGCCGCGAGCGGTGGTGGTGCTAGCGGCGGTGGTGGTGAGAGTGGTGGTGGTGCTAGCGGCGGTGGTGGTGAGAGTGGTGGTGGTGCCACCCCCGTTATTGCCGCCCTGGCCGCCACCGGTCGTACCGCCGTTGTTGTTGCCGCCAGCGCCGGCGTTGCCACCCTTGCCGCCGCCTTGGGGCTGGTTCACGCACTGCTGACCGCTGTTGATGCAGCTGACGACGCCGTTCATCTGCTGGGAGTTCATCACGTTCTCCCAGTCGGCGTGGTCGGTGGCCGGGTTGTGCAGCTGGCCGTCGAAGCCGTCGACCGCGAACACCGAGCCGTTGGGCACCGAGTTGTAGACCAGGGTGTACTGCAGGGCCGGCACGGCCTTGGTGCCCTTGGGGCACTGCCCGTTGTTCTTGGGGAACACCAGGTGCGTGCGGTGGTTGGCCGAGTCGGTGTTCTTGCCGTCCCAGCAGGACGGGAAGTCCATGATCCGCTCGACGGCGCTGCCCTGCGGGCAGACCGGGTACTTGTTGGTGACCCGGTTCTCGAAGCCGGTGCAGGTCCAGGTGGCCTTGGCGTTGGCGGCGCCGTTGGTGACCTCCTTGGCGTCACCCATGATGCCGCGCAGGAACTGCGGGGCCGCGGTCACCTTGCCGGCGCCGCCGCTGGTGAACTTGATCGTCACCTGGTTGGGCTCGACCAGCCGGCCGATGTTGCCCTTGTCCGGGCCCTGCTGGTTGTTGTTCTTGCCGTTGGCCTCCTGCTTGACCCGGATGACCGGCCAGAAGAAGGTCGACTTGTCGCCGTTGGCGCAGGTGGTGCCGCCGGCCGCGAGGCTGCGGTCGTTGGAGCGGGCCGTCGTGGTCCGGTTGCCGACGTAGTCGTGCACGTGCAGGGCGCCGTGGTCGACGCCGGGCGTGACGATGAAGTTGTCGGAGTTGTGGTGGTTGTTCTGGTTGGTGCCGCAGTCCTCGGTGAAGGAGCCGCTCGCGCCGCCGACGTTGGCGTTGCGGTTGGGCTTGACCTTCTTGATGTCGATGAAGTCGTTGGCGAACGGTCCGATCTTGTCCGAACCCGGCTTCCGCGCCTTGGCCAGCAATGCCTGCACGCTCTTCATCTCGGGCGAGTCGCCGGTCGCGGCGAACGAATCGCCGGCGCCGGCGGCGACGGCGATGCCCACGGCCGATCCGGCGGCCAACACGAGGCCGCCGATCACCGCGGTCAGCCGCATCCCGCGGGACCAGGGCGTCCTAGTTTTTCCGAACACTGATTCCCCTTGCGGAACTGTCGCGGTCCGGCAATTGAACCCGCACGCGCGGCGACGGCCGTCGGCTTCTCGCTACCAACTACCGCGCGGACGGCAGAAAGGCTCACCCCGTTGCACGTTCACAGTTGACGGATTTACGGGGCGGGTCTGGCCTTGTGCAGGCTGTGGGGTTCACACGTCAACCACCGGCGCTGACCAGTAGCTTTCCGTGGCCCATTCGTACACGTTGATCAGACCTCCGAGGAGTCGCAGTCGCGTGATCCACCAGGCGCTGAGGTTCGTCACCGGGTGGATCAGCCGAGGCGGGAGGAGCCCGCGGGAACGATGAGGCCGTCGGCCGCTGTAATGCCTGACGTATTCGGCGAGTACGGCGTGCAGATGCCGCTGGCTCACGATCAGCAGCGACCGGTCAGCTCGGCCCTGATGGTGGGGCGCCTGGAGGACATGCACGGCAAGCGGCGCCTGCTGTTGGTCGGCCTCGCCGTGATGGTCGCCGGCTCAGCGTTGCACGGCATCGGCGAGGTCGCCCAGCTGCATGGAGGCCTGAGCGGCGGCGTGGTCCACCGTGTCCCCGCCGGGACCGCCAGGACGTGAGCCTCGACGGCATGGGGTTCGGCAGCGTTCACGGGTTTTCTCCTGGACGAGGCGCACGGTTCCGGTGTTACATCCCCCAAGCCCACGACGCGTCGCGCAACTGCTCGTCCATCGCACGACACCCTCGCGCAGCACCGCTGATCTTGCCTGGATGGTTGATGAAGCCATCGTATACAAACACGTCCTGAGTCCCGTCGAGGTCGCGACCGGGTGTGCTGTGACACAAGGGGTTTCATGCGTTTCACACTGGATCGTCTGGAGCAAAACTGGAGCAGGGATGTGTGTTGAACCTGCATCGAACCGCACTGTACGGCACTCAAGTGCAGTGACCGCAACGGGTTTGACGTGGCGGTTCTCTATTTCCGCAGGTCGGAGGAACTGTCTACAGTGGTTGCGCGCCACACTGGCAGTGTGAGGGTCAGGGGTTCGAGTCCCCTCAGCTCCACAATTGTTGAATTATTGGGATACGCCCTCTGACCTGAGGAAACTGGGTTTGGGGGCGATCTTCATTTTCCGTCCCAAGTGGACAGTGGATGACGTAACTGGAGCAAAACTGGAGCACGACCATGATCCGCGCGAAATAGGGTCACGGTTTTGCTCCACCCCATTCGGGTGATTCTAGGCAGCGCGCCTCCCGCGTCGCCGCTGACGGCGTGAATGACGGCGGCCGGCGTTGCCCGTCCAGGGATAGGCCGCGACCGCCGTAGCGGACCAATGACGGCCAATTCGTCTAGTGGCGTGTCATGCAACCTTGGGCGGGTAATGGGTCCAGGTCCTGATCGGTGAGTCGGTGGCGAACCCGGTCTTGGGTCGGGCGCGGGCGTTGCGCCAGCGGATGTAGGCCTCGATCGCGGCGTTCTGCTCGGCGTGGCTGCGGTGATCAGTGCCGTTGAGGGCGAAGTAGCGCAGGGCGGCGAACTCCGCCTCGATCCAGTTCAACCAGGACCCGTAGGTCGGCAGGAACACCAACTCGACCTGGTTGTCGGCGCACCAGGCACGGACCCTGGGATGGCGGTGTGGGGAGAAGTTGTCCGCGATGACGTACAACTTCTCCCCAGGCCACCGGGCGCGCAGGACCTTGAGCAGACCGAGGAACTCGCGGTGGCGTTTGCGGTCCCGGATACGGTAGAAGATCTTGCCGGTGGCCAGGTCCAGCGCGGCCAGCATGTGCATCACGCCGTCGTAGCGGTTGTAGGTGGCCCGCTGACGCAGCGGTCTGCCCACCGGTCGCCAGGCTTTTCCCTTGCGGGGCTGCAGGTTCAGCGGCCCGAACTCGTCGACACAGACCACACGCCCGTCGGTGGGTGGGTGGTCGTAGAGGTCCAGGATCCGGTGCATCTTGGTGATGAAGTCCGGGTCCGTGGAGGCCTTCCAGGTGGTCGTGGTCTGCCACGAGACGCCGCCGGCGCGCAGGATCCGGCGCAGCGTCTCCCGGCTGATGGCCACCACGGTGCCGCGGTCGAGTAAATGTTCCCGCAGCTTGGCCAGTGACCAGGTCGCGTACGCGGTGATGCCCCAGTCGGCGGGGGACGTCCGAGCGATCAGGCAGATCCGCTGGCGGATCTGCTCACCGATCGTCCTCGGTCGTCCCCCTTTCCGTTTTGGGTCCAGCGCGGCGAACCCCCGTTCGTTGAACGCGTGGATCACATCGCGCACGTAATCGGGGCTGACCTGCAGCAACGAGGTGATGTCCCGGACGGCCTGGCCCTGGCCGGACATCAGCACCACGATCGCCCGGCGTAGCTTGACCGGGTCCTTCGCGGTCCGGGTCACTCGCTGCAGCTTGCGGCCTTCCTCCATCGACAGTGCCCGGACGAACACCTCGGGTCGACGAGCCACAACCACCTCCCGCAGTCGATCTACGGGACCAGCCTGGTCTACCGCTGGTGAAGATCAATTACCGGGTCGACGTACTGAGACGAGCCACTAGGCAGCGCACGGCGGCCGGCCTGTAGCCGGTGGACACGTCCACCCCATCGGCACCGCCGGTATTGGTGTCACTCCTCGTCAGACGAGACCTAGTACGACAACGACAGGTTGTAATCTAGGTCCGGACTCTGGTAGTTGATCTTGTTGTGTTGGCGGAGATGGTGGCGGACTGGTCGGCGAGCTTCGAGGCGTTTCTGGGCCGGTTCGCCGGCAGGTTCCCCCGAGTGGAGTCGCGGCGCCGGATGCGCTGGTATGTCAAGGGATTGCTCGCCGAGATCGAGCGGAAGAACGGGTGGACGCTGGCCGAGGCCGCCGGGGATGCGGGGCCGGAAGGCATGCAGCGGTTGCTGAACTTCTACGCGTGGGACGCCGATGGCTTGCGTGACGACGTGCGTGCCGCGGTTGTGGAACGCATCGGTGACGGTGAGCAGGGGGTGCTCATCGTCGACGAGACCGGCTTTCTGAAGAAGGGTGCCCACTCCGCAGGAGTCGCACGGCAGTACTCGGGCACTGCCGGCCGGATCGAGAACTCGCAGATCGGGGTATTTCTGGCGTATGCCTCACCACGCGGTCGTGCGCTGATTGATCGGGAGTTGTATCTGCCCAAGGACTGGACCGATGATCGTGACCGGTGCCGGGCGGCTGGCATTGATGACGAGGTGGAGTTCGCGACCAAACAGGTGCTGGCCCGCCGGATGATCGAGCGTGCGCTCGCGACGGAGGTGCCGTTCGGATGGGTGACCGCCGACGAGTTGTACGGGCAGGACACGAAGTTCCGGCTGTGGTTGGAGACCGTGGACGTCCCGCATGTGGTGGCGGTGCCCAAGTCGGCGATGGTGGTGTCGATGCACTTGGCCAAGGTCCGGGTTGCGCGGATGATTGCGGACGTCGCGGACGCAGATTGGCAGCGGCTCAGCTGCGGGGACGGAGTTCGTGGCCCTCGGGTGTCGGACTGGACGGCGGTGGAGATCCGGCCGTTGCGCCGGCGGGGTTGGGGGCACTGGCTGCTGGCTCGGCGTTCGGTCAGCGATCCGACCGACATCGCCTACTACGTGTGTTTCGGGCCTGCCGATACCAGCTTGGCGGAGCTGGTTCGTGTCGCGGGCAGCCGCTGGGCGATCGAGGAGTGTTTCCAGACGGCGAAGAACGAGACCGGTCTGGATCACTACCAGGCGCGGGGTTACCAGGCGTGGTACCGGCACGTCACGCTGTCGATGACGGCGTTGGCGTTCCTGGTGATCACACGGCCAACCGTTGAAAAGGGGGCTCCGTTGCTGGCGATGGTCAGACCGTGATCCCGTTGTCGGTCAACGAGGTTCGCCGGTTATGGAACCGGGTCGTGGTCCGTTCCGCCCACACCGTCGATCACATCCTGCACTGGTCACGGTGGCGGTTGGTTAGCCAGGCCCGTGCCCGAGCTAGCCACCACCGGAGACAACATCACGACCTGTCGTTGTCGTACTAGTGGACGCTGCGGGTGGGCTGCACGTTGGCCGTTGCCCCGAGTGCGACTGCCGAGACCGATGCGGGCAGAGCGTCATGGACTGGTGTGAACGGCGCGTGTGGGGTTTCAAAAGTAGTTCACCAGTGCTGACCAGCAGTTTTACGCGGCCCGTTCGTACTCGTTGATCAGGCCTCCGAGGAGCCGCTGTCGTTTGATCCGCCGGGAGCTGAGGTCTGCCACCGGGTAGGTCGGGTGGGGTGGGCGGAGCTCGCGGGAACGGTGTGGGCGTCGACCGTTGTAGTGCCGGACGTACTCGGCGAGCACGGCGTCCAGATGCCGCTGGCCCAGGATCAACATGCGATCGGTGACCTCGTTTCTGACGGTGAGCACGAACCGTTCCGCATAGCAGTTCGCCCGCGGACAACGCGGAGGGATCTTGACCGGCGTGATGCCCACGTCGGCCAGGACGGCGTCGAACGAGGCCGCGAACTGGCCGACACGGTCGCGGACAAGAAACCTGAACTCATCGGCTCGATCACCGAGGTCCATCACGAGGTTGCGGATCTGCTGCGTGGTCCACCCGCCGTCGGGATTGGTTGTCGTGCCGAGGGCGTGGACGTAGCGGGTGCCGACCTCCAGCACGAAGAACACGTAGATCCGCTGGAGGGTGAGCGCGCAGTCGACGTGGAAGAAGTCACACTCCAGTATGGTCGAGGCTTGCGTGCGCAGGAACTGCCGCCAGGTCGTGTCGCTGTGCCGGTCCGGCGCGGGAGGTATGTGTGCCCGCTTCAGGCTCCGCCGGATGGTGGAGGCACCGACCTGGTGGCCGAGTTTGAGCAGTTCGCCCTGGATCCTTTTGTAGCCCCAGGTGTGGTTCTCGGTGGCCATCTGTTCGATCAGGCCGGCGATCGCCTCATCGATGGGCGGGCGGCCGACCCGGTGTGGATAGACCTCCGATCTCGCTAAGTGTCAAGCTGCGGCGGCCTGGGCGGGTGTGTCGTCGATCGGCCCGAACGCCTTGATCGAGTCGTAGTGCTCTCCAGTCTGTAGGCAATGGTGGAGCTGGCCGAGGAAGCGGTTGAACAGGTGCCGCAAGGCGGCAGCGTGTCGGTCACCGCGTTCTCGGCGACGCCGGTAGTGCTCTTGGGGCGCCCCGGTCTTCGCCATCGCAGCGAAGGCCCAGAGGAACCCGGCGGCGTTGAGCCGGTCGTTCTTCACGGTGCGGCGGGTGATCGAGATGCTGCGTCCGGATGCCCTCGTGACCGGTGCGGAGCCGGCGTATGCCTTGAGCGCGCGGGCGTCGGCGAACCGGCTGCGGTCATCGCCGATCTCGCCGAGCACCCGGGCTCCAGATAGGTCAGCCAGGCCAGGGAAGCTGGTGATCACGGCGTAGTCGGGGTGTTGTTGGAACAGTTCCGCGGTGGTCTGGCTGAGTTGATCGACGGCGGCGCACTCGGCGTTCAGGGTGCCGAGCAGAGCGAGGGCCTGACTGCCGAACGCGTCCTCGACGGCAGGTGGCTGTCGCAGCTGCTCGGCGCGCAGGGCTTGGCATAACTGGAGGGCCAGATCCTCGATGCCGCGCTGGCGGCCGGCCCTGCGTAGTGCGGCGGCCAACTGTGTCTTCGTCACCTTTGCTGCGGCCGCTGGGGTTGGCGCGAGAGCCAGGACGGCGCGGGCCTCTGGGCTGGCCAGGTTGGTGACGGTGCCCTTGGCGAAGGCGGCCAGGAACCCTGGGTAGTACTCGCGCAGCACTGCCCGCAGTTCCTGGGTGGCGCGGGTGCGACGCCAGGTGGCATCTTGGGTGGCACGGGAGAGCACTGCGACGGCGCGGGCGAGGTCGCTGTCAGCGGGCAGCGGCCGGTGGGCGTGAGCGTCGGTGCGCAGGATGTTGGCCAGCGTCATGGCGTCGACGTGGTCGGACTTCTTGCGGGCGACGGTGTGGCGCTCGCGATAGCGGGCGACGGCCATCGGGTTGATGGCGTAGACGCGGCGGCCGGTCTGGCGCAGGGCCGAAACCAGCAGGCCGCGCGGGGTTTCAATCGCGACCGGGATCGGGGCCTCGGCGATGTCGCCGGCGTCGGCGAGCATCGTCATCAGCTCGGCGAACCCCATGGCGGAGTCGCCGATGCGACGCTTGGCCACCAGACCGCCGTCGGCGTCGATCAGGGCGACGTCGTGGTGGTCCTCGGCCCAGTCGATCCCGCAGAACACCTTCACTCTGTGTTTCTCCTCGAACTGGCTGTTTGTGCTGGTCAACGAGACCCTGGTGAGAACGCGCGGCGCCCTAATGACGAGGCTCTATGGCCTGACCTCCGATTGAGCCGTTCACGATCCCAGCGATCCGCGCGGGCACCGGTCTCGACGAAGAGCTCATGCGGCTCCCGGCCAACGAGGTGTCCTCCGTGCGGACGGGCTCGAATCACGACGACCATCTTGATCAACGAGGCGGTGGCGACCGTGCTGGCCACCACCACCTCCGGTTCCGTTGTCGGCGCGGTCTTAGCTGGAGGGCTCGTGGCCCGAGGTATCGCCAGGCGTCAACGGAACGAGTGAGGAGGATGTCGAGGCGAGAGGCGCCGGTCTACACCAAGAAGGCTGCTGCCATGGTCCACTTAAGGCGTCCTGCTCGCACTCGACCATCCAGAACGACCAACCAGTGCGCCGGCCTGGACGCAGGTCTACCGCCCTGGGTAACTCAGAGGCGTCACCGGCGGTCGTTCACGAGTCATTAGGTCCACTTTGCGCTACGAGGCGCCGATGCCAACGCAGGATCGTGCCCGGGGTGACCAACCGGTGCAGCCGCAGCCCCGTGGGCAGCAGGCGGACCAGCGCGGCGATCACAGCCCGGTCTGCCCAGTCCAGGCGAGGTCTTGGGTTCTTGCTGCGCAGCACGGCGACCTCGTGGCGTAACACCAGCAACTCGGCGTCCTTGGACGCCGAGGAGCGGCCGAGTAGCACCAGCAGGCCCACAAGCCTGAGGAAGATCAGGTAGAGCAGACGCAGCGCCATGGCTGGCGATCATGCCCTGCCCGCTGAATTTCCCATCGCCGCAGGTCGGATACGTGGGCGGACTTCCGGAACCCCGCAGGGTGGCGTCGCGCAGCACGTGTGCCAGTTGCTGCTGGAGCACCTGACGGATGCGTGGTTGTCTCCACCTCGAAAGCAAGCCTGCATGCAGAACGGGTCGTTCCAGACCAAGATCGCTGTCTGGCGACGCCGGTGGCAGAGGCCAGGGATTGGTCCCAACGGGTGGTGGTCGGCCGTACTGCTGGGGCGGCGCACCGCACTACCATGGCGAGGTGGCCACCTTGGAGGAGATCGAGGCGCGGCTCGCGGCCGTCGAGCAGCAGCTGCAAGCCGTGCGCCAAGACGCCGCTGCCGCACGAGTGCTTGCTGGGGCGGCAGATCGGGACGTGTCGGAGTTTCGGCAGGCCTTGAACGCGCACACGACGACGCTGAATGCGCTGCGAGAGACGCAGGTGGAACATCAGCAGGAGACGCGTGACGGGTTCGCCAGGGTGAATGTTGGCATGGCAGAGATTACCCGGCTGCTGAACCGGCTCGCCGAGCCGGAGAGTGGCGAGTAAGTGACCATGGCGCATGGAAGGCCATGGGGTGTTGCATCGTCTGCTCGTGGCGGTATTGGCTGGTGATTCACAGCTCGTGAGACAGCGAGCCTGCCTCGTTAGCTGTCACAGGGTGTTCCGTCGCCTGGCGCCTTATCTGGCTCGTTACGTCGTGTGAGGCGAGCAAACGATGAAGGGTCGGCGGGTCGCCGGGGACAGTGCGCATGCCTGGCTTCGCTCGGGTGGGCGCTTGAGGAACGGTACGTCACGCCGTAGCGATGCCGCTGCTCAGCGGCCCGCGAGGTGCGACACGGAAGCAAGCCGCTCGGGTGGGTGCGGCGCAGACTAAGAGCTCGTCTCACGTGGATCTTGCTCGGCCGCTGCCATGATCAGACGTTGTGACGGATGCGTTGTCGCAGCGGCTGGTGCCCGACGAGTTGTGGGCACTGGTCGCGCCGTTGGTCCCACAGTTCACGCCGCGTCGGCAGGGCGGTGGGACGACGCCGGTGGACGACCGGGCGGTGTTCACCGCGATCGTGTTCGTGTTGACCAGCGGCTGCGCCTGGCGGCATCTACCGCCGTCGTTCGGGGTCACAGTGCCGACCGCGCACCGCAGGTTCACCGAGTGGACCAAAGCGGGCCTGTGGCCACGGGTGCATCGGGCGGTCTTGGACGAGTTGGGCGGCCAGGGCTTGATCGATTGGTCGCGGGTGGTGGTGGACGCGGCGGCGGTGCGGGCGAAAAAGGGGGATCGTTGACCGGTCCGAGCCCGGTCGATCGAGGCAAGCCGGGCTCGAAGATCCACGCGCTGTCCGACCGGGCCGGTCTGCCGTTGTCGGTGGCGGTGTCGGCGGCCAACACCAACGACGCCTACGGGCTCAAACCGTTGGTGCGGGCGATCCCCGCAGTGAAGTCGCGGCGTGGTCCCCGTCGGCGCAAGCCGGCGAAGTTGCACGCGGACAAGGCCTACGACATCAAGGAGTTACGGGCGTGGGTACGCGAGCAGGGGATCGCGGTGCGGATCGCCCGCAAAGACACTGAGTCCAGCGCGCGGCTGGGTCGGCACCGGTGGGTCATCGAACGCACGATCGCCTGGTTGTTCGGGTACCGCCGACTCGCGATGCGGTACGAGCGCAAGGCGAACCACTTCTGCGCGTTCCTGACGTTGGCGGCGGCCTTGACTTGCTTCAAGAGGCTCGCCAAGGCCGCCACGTAAGACACCCTCTAATACGACAACGACAGGTTGTAATCTAGGTCCGGACTCTGGTAGTTGATCTTGTTGTGTTGGCGGAGATGGTGGCGGACTGGTCGGCGAGCTTCGAGGCGTTTCTGGGCCGGTTCGCCGGCAGGTTCCCCCGAGTGGAGTCGCGGCGCCGGATGCGCTGGTATGTCAAGGGATTGCTCGCCGAGATCGAGCGGAAGAACGGGTGGACGCTGGCCGAGGCCGCCGGGGATGCGGGGCCGGAAGGCATGCAGCGGTTGCTGAACTTCTACGCGTGGGACGCCGATGGCTTGCGTGACGACGTGCGTGCCGCGGTTGTGGAACGCATCGGTGACGGTGAGCAGGGGGTGCTCATCGTCGACGAGACCGGCTTTCTGAAGAAGGGTGCCCACTCCGCAGGAGTCGCACGGCAGTACTCGGGCACTGCCGGCCGGATCGAGAACTCGCAGATCGGGGTATTTCTGGCGTATGCCTCACCACGCGGTCGTGCGCTGATTGATCGGGAGTTGTATCTGCCCAAGGACTGGACCGATGATCGTGACCGGTGCCGGGCGGCTGGCATTGATGACGAGGTGGAGTTCGCGACCAAACAGGTGCTGGCCCGCCGGATGATCGAGCGTGCGCTCGCGACGGAGGTGCCGTTCGGATGGGTGACCGCCGACGAGTTGTACGGGCAGGACACGAAGTTCCGGCTGTGGTTGGAGACCGTGGACGTCCCGCATGTGGTGGCGGTGCCCAAGTCGGCGATGGTGGTGTCGATGCACTTGGCCAAGGTCCGGGTTGCGCGGATGATTGCGGACGTCGCGGACGCAGATTGGCAGCGGCTCAGCTGCGGGGACGGAGTTCGTGGCCCTCGGGTGTCGGACTGGACGGCGGTGGAGATCCGGCCGTTGCGCCGGCGGGGTTGGGGGCACTGGCTGCTGGCTCGGCGTTCGGTCAGCGATCCGACCGACATCGCCTACTACGTGTGTTTCGGGCCTGCCGATACCAGCTTGGCGGAGCTGGTTCGTGTCGCGGGCAGCCGCTGGGCGATCGAGGAGTGTTTCCAGACGGCGAAGAACGAGACCGGTCTGGATCACTACCAGGCGCGGGGTTACCAGGCGTGGTACCGGCACGTCACGCTGTCGATGACGGCGTTGGCGTTCCTGGTGATCACACGGCCAACCGTTGAAAAGGGGGCTCCGTTGCTGGCGATGGTCAGACCGTGATCCCGTTGTCGGTCAACGAGGTTCGCCGGTTATGGAACCGGGTCGTGGTCCGTTCCGCCCACACCGTCGATCACATCCTGCACTGGTCACGGTGGCGGTTGGTTAGCCAGGCCCGTGCCCGAGCTAGCCACCACCGGAGACAACATCACGACCTGTCGTTGTCGTACTAAGACGATTTGCGCGCATGGTCTGTAAGGTGAGGATTGGCTGCGTTGTTCGCCGGATGCGTCCTCCTGTGAGGCAGCTGAAGCTTAAGGTGAGCATCGTGTCCACTGGCGGATGATCCGCCTAAATTACCTAATCCATGTGGAGTATTTTTGTCCATACTGGCCGGTAGATAGCGAATAGGGGGTATTGGAGCGTTTCGGTGACCTCAGTGGAGGAAGATGCATGTCCTACCATGATCAGCCGTCGACCTTGGACATCGTCGAGCGGCGGTTCGTTGAGTTGACGACGCCGCCGACTGCCTTGAGCTTGGACTGTTCGGCACTCGGCTGCGGCCTGCCGGAGGGGCTCATGTGCCTGGATGAGTTGCGGATTCTGCTGCTCAAGCACAGCACGGCCTGGGTCACCAAGGATGCTGTCTGGAAGGAACTGGTGCGCCGCGCCCACGCGGAACCGGATCCGTGGGTTATGGCAGCGGCTGGGATGCTCGTCCCAGGGCTGAAGCGCATCGCCGGCCGGTTCGGCAACCGGTATCCCGGGGACAACCGCGATCTCGACTCGGAGATCCTCGAAGGCTTCCTGGAAGCACTGGATCTGGTCGAAGTCGGTCACCCGAAGATCTATTCACAGCTCTACATGGGGGCCTTCCGGCGAGGGTATGAAGCCTGCTGCCGCGAGCGCCGGCTGGCCGCGAAGCGGGCTGAGCTCGACGAGCGAGACGCGGACACCTACCACGCCCGTAGGGAAGGGCATCCCGATCTGGTATTGGCGGACGCGGTCCGGGATAAGGCGTTGACCGCTGAACAAGCAGGGCTACTATCTGACGTGCACCTCGGTGGCATGGATCGCAAATGTGCGGCCGCGTTGCTGGGGGTGACCCCGCGACGATGCTGTGCGCAACTGGCGCAAGCCCAGCGGAAGCTGATCGGTTTTCTTTCCGATCGCGTGCCGGACATCGCGTCCTGAGCCGGCGCGGCTTGGACAGCGTTCCAGTGTGTTCGACTTCGATGACCTCTCGATGCGGAGGTGTAGCTGTGAGAAGCGCTGTTGACGATGTGTCCCGTCTGACCTCTGGCCAACGTGCTGGCCGTGCCTGTGTGCGGTGTAATCGCAGTCCGGTGGTGGCCAAATCTGTAGCTGTGCTCGACGGTGTCCACCTGATCGCGTGCGATGACCGACGCCGCAACCTGTGCGGCCGCCAGGTCTACTGGCTCGACACCCCTTGTCCGCACTGGTGTGCGGGCGGACATCGCGACGGGGACATGGCTGATGATGGAACGCACTTCTCTGGCTGGAACGGAGTGGTGCTTCTGACGTTGGAAGACGGTGCACGGATGACGTCATCTAAAGAACACGATGAGCTGTATCAGCCTGAGTACGTCTCCGTGAGCTTGCAGCAAGACGTGCGTGAAGTGGCCGCGCAGATTTGGTGCGGCAAAGGCGAAAGTAACACGGGCTGGCACATGACCGCTGAGGAGGCGCGGGAACTCGCCGCGGTCCTGTCGGAAGCAGCCGCGCTGGCAGACACTGCCACGGATGACCCGGTGGCCAACGAGGTGCATTCCGCGCCGGCCCTGGCTGCAGCGTGACGATCGCGACGTCATGGGGACTTCCGGTGCGCAGATCGCAGACGATTGGTAGCGGCGGCGTTGCGCTGATCAGGTGAGATCTCGTGGCATTGGTGTGGCCGCGAGTCGACCGCACTCGTTGCGACGCGGCGGCCATGTTGAGTGAATGGCGCGTCGATGAACGAGGGGTGCTTCGCTGATGTCGGACGATCACGCGAGAAGGCGATCACGATGGATGTGCTCGCTGTGTCGGATTCCGACGAATGCGAAGTGCTGACCGATGCAGAGCGTTGTCCTTCGGCTTGACAGAGTCGGCCTCGATGGCGGTGCCCTTGGTTGGCGTGCAGGGGCGCCGCCGTCACGCTGTTCGCTCTTCCACACGGCATGGGGCTGGGGCGGATCCGCTCGGGCCTCGCCCACGACGGTATGACCTGCCTGGCGTCGCCATCAGTCCGCCGCATCATCACGACACAGAACGTCCAGACAGCGGGTGGGCCTGACCTGGGTTGAGGCCGACCCGCAGGCGAAACTAACTGCCCGTCACGAATGAAGATCGCCGGTGGTGCCACCACGGCCGGAAACACGCTGCACGACTGTGTGGTCGGCCGAATTTGTCGGTGGTGCGCAGTACCGTCGATCCCTGGCACGTCCCGCTGTACGCACTACGGCGAGGCGCCGTTCTCAAGCACCGCACCACCCCCCTTTGTGGCGAGAGGAGAGCGGATGGGGGACTCGACTGGGCCGGGCGTGGGCTCGCCCGACACCAGCAGGTTCGAGGTCACTGTCACCGACTCGCGCCGAGCAACCGCGTACCTCATCGCCCCCGAGGCCGACGAGTACATCGCGATCATGGCCGTACTTGAGGCGTCAATCACGGACATGATGCCGGCCGAGATCGCCCAAGCGTTGCGTGAGGCTGGCACCCCGCTCGATGACCGGCTCGTCGAGACGCGGCTGGACAAGCTGCGCGACTGGACCGCTGCGTCGGCGCGCACGGACACCAGTCGGATCCTGCGGCACGCCGACCTGTTGGCGCGCAATTGGCGCTGGACGGCGACCCCGGCCGGGCGGCAGGTCCAGCGGTTCTACTCGACCGTGCTGGCCGATACGCCGGCGATGCGGGAGATCCCCCTGTCCAGCTTGGCGCGTGTGGTCACGGCGCTGGAAGCTCTCGCCGCGATAGTCCCGGCCGGCATCCCTGAAACCACGGATGTGGCCGGGGCTGACACGGTCGAACACATCGGCAGGCTGTTCATCAGTCACGACGACCTTGATGCTGCCCTCGTCGGCGCCGAAGACACCCTCGCCACGCTCGCGGACCGATTCGACCTTGGCGACGAGGCGACCAGCGAACTCAAACAACTCCTCGTCGAGTACGCCACCCGGGTAGCCGCCGAGCTGGAAACCGGATCGGCCCGGGCGCACCGCGCGTTGCTCACGTTGGTGCCGTACTTCGAGGCGCTCGCCGATGCTGCGATCACCGCCTCCGAGGCTCGTGCGCTGATTGACCGGGGCGCGTTGGCTGCGTCGCGCGGTGGACGCCGGAGCGACTGGGACGGGTTGGTGGCCTGGTGCGACCCGGCCACCGGGCGAGCGGCACGGTTCGCGCTACGGCTGGTCCGGGCGTTGCCGGGCATGCACGCCAACCTGCGCCGGCTGCATGCGTCATCTTCGACCGCGACCGGACGTGCCCGAGCGCTGCTCCTGGCCCGCGCTTGCACCGATCGCACGCTGGGACGGGCGATATTTCTGGCCGCAGTCGGCGATCACCCGTGGCGCAAACTGTACGACGAGGCAGATGACGATGATCTGCCTCGCATTCCGTCCTGGCGCGATGGGCCGACGGTCACGGTGCCGGACCTGTTGCGGGCGACCGGACGCGCTGGTGCCCGTGGTCGCCCGCCAGCGGCCCGGGACGACACCGCCGCACGGGCGGAGATCGACGCGCGACGTCGGGAGCGCGCCGCGGCGCACCTGGACGCCCTGCGGGAGGTGCTTGCCGCGTCGCCCGGCAGCCCGCTCTCGACTGCTGCGGCACGGGTGGCGCTGGCCACGCTGATGGCCGCGACCCGCGCGCCGGCCGGTGGCCCGTACCGAGCCCGCCGCAGCGCGCATCGCGACGGTCTGGCCTGCACGCTGTTCCACGTCCCTGGTCAGATTGCAGTGTTACGCGCGCCGGCGTGGCGAGTGTGGCTCCCCGACCGGGCGATGGTGTTCCATCCGGCCGGCACCCGGGCCTCGACACCACCGGTGACCAGCCCCGACACGGATACCCCGGTCATCATGCGCGTGTCCAGCGGCGGTGTGGCATGAGTGAGGCGCAGGCAGGCAACGATGCGGCTGAGCAGACCGAAAACCGTGGCCGCAGGGCATGGTCGGTCGAAGCCGATGCCGAAGTGAGTGCGGCACTGCGCACACTTGCCGCACGGCCATGGCTGGTCGCTGGGCGCGACGACGAGACCATCGCTGCGGTGCGCCGCAACCTCGACACCGTGCGCGAGGCGTTCGCACGGCTGGGGTGGGTGCTCGTGGTGGAACGGGACCTGGTTCGCCTGCGGAAATCCCCGCCGGTCCGCCGCGACGCCTGGGCGGCCACTGCACCCGCGCCGGCGACCTGCTCGTGGTTCTTCTTGCTCGTCGCCGCCGCCGAGGCAATGCCACCGAGGGTCGGGCTCGCGCAGTTGGTGACTGCGGCCCGCGCCGCAGCCGCCGAGGCAGGACTGCCGGTCACCACGGACATCGCCGAGCGGCGCGCGATTGTCGCGGCGCTGCGGATGCTGGATGAGCGCGGTGTCATCGAGCAGATGGACGGCGTCGTGGATGGCTTCGTCCACGATGAGCACGCCCCCGTGCTGCTCGCTGTGCATCACACCCGACTCAGCCATGTGATCGCGAACTTCGCCGATGCCGACCCCAGCGCCGATCCGGCCGGGTGGCTCGCCCTCGTCGAACGAGAACCCGACGCCGCACGCCGGATGCGGCGCCGGCTGGTCGACGACACGCTCGTGCATGTCGCGGACCTGGACGAGGCGGAAGCGGACTGGCTGTCGCGGCGGTTCCGCGGGGACGACGGAGCGCCGTTGGCGGCCGCGTTTGGTCTGCACGCGGAGCGCCGGGCGGAAGGAGCGGCGTTCGTTGTGCCCGCTGAGGCATTCCGGCGCCCCCGCGAGCTGGGCCCTCTGCCCTTCCCCACCCCCGGCACGACTGGCCACGCCGCGCTGCTGCTCTGCGATGCGGCAGCAGTGGACGGCACCCTGGCGGCGGACCGCCCGGGATGGCGCGCGATCCGAGATTCGACCGTCCTCGCGTTGCTCGCGTCGTGGGGCCAGCAGTTCGGCGCCGGCCGGGGCGGCTGGGCCGGAGAGGATGTCGACAACCCGGCCGGTCTCGCCGGGAAGGTCCGCGCGCTGCTGACGGGCTTGAATCTGCTCCGCATCGACGACACCACCGCGGCCGATGACGGGGAATCTGCCGAGCGGCTGTGGTGGTTTTCGCCCGCAGCAGGACGCTGGCGGCCTGCGACTACTGCCACGACCCGCGGCCCGGCCACACGAAGGGCCGCCCGCGATCAGCCGCCGCCATCCGATGCGTTGCTAATCCTCGACTCCCCGGAGCGCTGAGCATCGTGACCCGCGACCTACCCACCCCGATGTTCGCCGACGACGAGCTACTGCCGCCTGCCGGGCACCCGGAGCGATTCGGCACCCGCTGGCGACTGGTCGGCGCCGGCCTGTCCAACGTATGGCGTTACGGCGACCTCGTCCTGGACGCGGCGTCTGGACGGCTACTGCTGCGCGGCCCGAACGGCACCGGCAAAACCACCGCCCTGGAAGCGCTGTGGCCGTACCTGCTGGACCTCAACGCACAGCGACTGGTCGCCGGCAAGGCACGCACCACAACGCTGAGCTCGCTCATGCGCGAGGGTGCCACCGGCAAGCGCCGGTACGGCTACCTGTGGCTGGTCCTTGCCGCTCCCGGCAGCGACGGCATCCACACCTTCGGTGTCCGGCTGCAGTTCTCCGCCGGCGCCTCACCGGCCGTCAAGGTCATCCCCTTCACCGTGCCCGGCGCGCCGATCACCGACTTTCCGTTGCACGACACTGGCCGCGCCCCGCTGATGCTCGACCGGTTCACCGAGCTCGTCACCGCCGCCGGCGGGCAGATCTTCGATGACGAGGACGCCTACGTCACTCACCTGGCTGCGCGGGTGTGGAATGCCAGCGCCACACATCTACGAGACCTCGCCCAACGGATTCGTGCGGTGCGTAACCCTTCGCTGCTCGGCGACGTATCACCACGCGCCGCCGCGGACGCCTTACGCGAAGCGCTCCCTGGCGTCGCCGACGACACGATCACCGCGACCGCGGACGCGCTCGCGGAATCCGACGCGACCCGCGAGGCGTTCAACCGCGACCGAGACGCCGCCGACGTACTCGACGAATTCGCTGGTACATGGGCCGGGCACGTCACTGCAATTCTCACCGACGCCCACGCCGTGGCATCCGCCGCAGCATCCGCAGTCGACCGCGCCGCGGCCCAGACCAGTCAGCTGGAGCGCAAGCTGGCGAAGGCGGACGAGGCAGAACGCGACGCGCGGTCCGCCGAGGAGACGCTGCGGCTTCAGCTGCGGGACATCGACGCACGGATCGAGGTGCTCGAAGACGACGAGAACTTCAAGGCCGCCGGCAGAATCACCGAGCTCACCACACGGCTCGGCACTGAGAAGAAACACGCCACGGCCGCTCTTGCCCAACTGACGACGACCACTACGACCCTGCGCGAGCAGACGGCCTCGCTGACTGATCAGGTCGGCGAGCTGGTGGTTGATCTCGACGAGCAGGTGAGTGCGGCCGCGGAGGCCGACACCGGTGCGGCCGTTGACAAGCCGTTGCTCAGCTGGACATCCCGGCCAAGGGCCGTGGTCACCATTGGCGGCACCGTAGCTGATCCGGGGCCAGGGTTGACCGTCGAGGCGGATCCGACCCGACTCGACACGATCGCCGAGCACTGGACGGCGCGGGCCCGATACCACACCGTCCGCGCCGGGGACGCACAGTTGGCGATCTCCGACTTCACCAGGACAGTCGCACCAGCAGCCGACGCGGCACGAACGGCCAAGACCAAAGCCGATCACGCCGCGCAAGCCGCGGACATCGCCACCCAGACCGAGCAGCGGACTACCGTCGCCGCCCGGACCGCAGCTTCCGCATGGCTCGACGCGGTTGCGGCGTGGCCGGTCGCCCCCGGCGACCTGTATGCCCGGCTGGCTACCGACAGCGATGACGGCATCGCCCTGTGGACAACGAGCGACCTCGATGAGCTTCGCACGGCCGAACCCGGACAGGTCCTGGACGAGGCGTCGCGCTGGCGGCAACTCGTCACGGACCGCGCAGCGCACGCTCGTGCGACCCTGCTGCACCAACGGCACGCGCTGCTCGAGCGCGCTGACGAGTTGACTGAGGATGCCGCGGCGCGTCGTGCCGAAGCCGATGAACTTCGATCTGGTCAGCTGCTGCCGCTACCACGACCCGCATGGCTGGACAGCAATGACGACACCGCGGCGCTGGCCGCGGCACTGGAATGGTCGCCGACCTTCCCCGACGAACAGGCCCGCGCACTTGTCGAGACCGCACTGGCCGCATCCGGCCTACTGGCCGCCACACTCACTGCCGACGGCGCGGCGACCGCCGCCTGGCAGGTCCGACCGGCCGGGCCGGCCGTCCCTACCAACCTGCATGCCGTGCTCGCCGTTGACCAGGACCATTCGCACGCCAACGCCGCCGCCGACGTGCTCGCCCGCATCGCACTGCACGCCACAGCAGCGGACGACGGCGAACCTGCTGCCGCGCTTGTCATCGGCCGTGATGGCACCTTCCGCGCGGGGACGTTGTTCGGTCGTGCCCCCGGCACCGATGACCCCAGCCAGCTGCCCCCGCCACAGCACGTAGGCGGCGCACAGCGCCGTGCCGCCGCCCTCGCCCGCGCCGAGCAGCTTGACGACGAGGCCACCGATCTTGATGTTGCGGCCGCAACGGCGCGCTCGACCGCCGACCAACTGCGGCAGCGCGCGGCCGCAATCGACGAGCACGCCGCGGCATTTCCTAGCGCACGGACCTTGGAACAGAAGGAAGTAGCCCGGGTCGGGGCAGCGCAGGAGGCCACCCGGCTGCGTCACGAGGCTTCCGATGCCCAGAAGACGTCGATCGCGGCCGCGGAACATGAGGCCGAGCAGCGACTCGAATGGTCAGATCGCACCCGATCCCGCTCCCTGCCGGCTGATCGAGACGCACTCGACCAGATCAAATCGAACTCGTCCGATGCGGCGAAAGCGCTCCACACAGCGGCAACAGCGGTCCAGAGGCTGCGTTCTCGGCTTGAGCGGCTGCTCGCAGAGGTCAGCCGCCTCGGTGACACCAGCGGAACCCTGCCAAGACTGTGCTCGGAAGCGCAAGCCGCAGACGATATCGCCGCCGCAACCGCGGAGAAAGTGCGCGTGCTGCGTGAGAATGTCGGTCAGGCCGCGCAGCAGGCGCACGCCGCGCACGCCGCCGCCTGCTCGACACGAGACGATCTGCGCGCACAGACCGGCCCGGCCCGAGACAGTGTCGAGAAGGCCGCCCGAGAGACGAGCCGACTCGGCGCGCTGCTCGAGTCAGCGCGGCTCAACGAGCAAGAGGCGAAACCAGCTGCCGATGCTCGCCTTCGCGAGCTGCGGTCACTGCTGGCGGCACCCGGTGTCGCCGAGGTTCTCTCCGGTGTGGTCGGGCCGGACGCGGTCGCTGCCGACCTGCTGGACGCGGTCGCTCGCGCGCTGGCCGGCCGGCGAACATACGGCCGCAAGACCCTGCGCGAACGCTACGACACCGCCCGTGCCGCACTGGCCGGCATGTGGACGCTGGACCCCGCCGACAGCTACGCAGACCTCGACACCTTCGTGCTGACACACGATGACGTGCCCTTCACGCCGATCGCGGCGGCCCGCCGCGCGCAGGAACTGAAGGCGAAAGCGCAGGCCGCACTGGACGCCGCTGAGGAGTCCGCGCTGCGGGACTTCGTTGTCGGTCGCCTGCCGTCGGCGATCGGAACGGCATGGACCCGGCTCCACGACTGGGCAGACGACGTGAACCGCAAAATGCGCTCGGCGGCGGCCTCCTCGGGCGTCGGGGTGCAGGTCCGCGTCCGACTGGTTGACGACCTCTCCCCGGCGGCCCGGACCGTGTACGAGCTGGCGTGCAAGGTCGCCGACGCCGACCGCACCCGAGAGCAGAAGGCGATGGTCGGCCAGGCTCTACAGCAGTTGATCGCCGCAGCCGACGGCGACACCATGGTCGACAAACTCGCCGCTGCCGTCGATGTGCGCAGCTGGGTCGATGTGTACTACGAGGTGACCCGACCCGGCAGCAACGCCCAGCGATGGTCCCCGAAGACAGGACTGTCCGGCGGAGAACGCCGGCTGGTGGTGCTTGCGCCGATGATCGCGGCGGTCGCTGCGGCCTACGACAGCCTCGTCCCCTCCGGCCTACGGCTGATCGCACTCGACGAGGTCCCCGCCGAGGTCGACGAGCGCGGCCGGGAAGGCCTTGCCCGGTATCTGGCAGAACTCGACCTGGACCTGGTGTGCACGAGCTATCTGTGGGACGGCGCACCAGGAGCATGGGACGGCATCGACGCCCATGACCTGGAGGCGGCAGGGGATGGCACCGTCGTCGCGTTTCCCATGCTCATCCGTGGCCTGGACGCGCTGCCCGGAGATCCGACGGTGGAGCCGAACCGATGACCGCCTGCGTGTACTGCGACGGTGAATGCGCCGGCGCCGACCTGGCTCCACTGCTCACGGACAACTTGCTATGGCTGTGGGCCGCGGTCGGCAAGACCGCCGACCGCCGCGGTGACCCCGCCCTCACCGACGGCACGCTGACGGTCACCGCACCACCACAGCCGGATGCCCGGTCGGCAGCGATTGGATTGCTCGGTGGCGTCGTGCTCCGCGCCGGGCAGCGCCGCAAGGTGGTCCTAGCCGCCCTCACCGCCCGCCTGCGCGCTCGTGGGGCCGCGCTGACTCCCGGCGCCGTGGCCGCTCACGCGCTGCACCGGCGGGTAGCGGCCACGGCCATCGCAAAGCGGGCGCGCGATGAGCTGCTGGACGCAGTGCATGATGATCTCCATCGCGGGCTGGAGGACCTACCCGTACATGTCCGCGACCACCACGTCGACCCAGCCGAAGCCTGGGCCCGGCTTCGCGCCGCGGGGTGGCTGGCCCGACTTGCGGCGCATCCCCACCCACATCGACTGGTCGCGCAGGCCACCGCAGTGCTCGCCGCCTTGCCCATGCCAGGACAGCGGACCGACCGGCGCACACTAGTGGCCAGCGACCCGCACGCGCTGGACGACGGCACACCGCTGGCCGCGCTGGTGCTGGCACTGGCTGGCCAGGCGGGAAGGAAAAGACGCGACGCCTGGGATCGGCTCGGCGTCGACTACGACGACCTCACCGGCGGGCTGCTCGCGCTGGGGATACACCCGACCGGATGGTCGCTTCCTGCCGACGCGGTCGTGACCATCCCGCCACGCGAGCTCATCCGATCCGCCTGGCCGGCACCCCCGACACCCCACACCTGGGTGTTCGTGACCGAGAACCCGTCAGTGGTCACCGCCGCGGCTGGGATCGCGACGAGCGCGCCAGTGCGGCTGCTGTGCACAGTCGGGACGCCCTCGAGATTGGAAGCTGCTGCCGTCGCCGCGCTGGCTGACGCTGGGTGGCAGGTGGCGGTGCGCGCCGACTTCGACCCGGCGGGGCTGGCGAACATGCGGGCGCTGTTGTCGGCATGCCCAGCTGCCGTGCCTTGGCGGATGAACGCCGCTGACTACGCCCAGTCGACGCCCTCGCGTGACACCGGGACCCCGATCACCGTCGTCGAGGCGGACACGCCGTGGGATCCGGCGCTTGCTCACGCGATGGCTGCACACGGCACACCAGGATACGAGGAAGCACTGCTGCCGGAACTGCTGGCAGACCTGGCAGCAGGCCAACCGCGGTGCCCAGCGTGAGCGAGCAGGCCGTGAACGTCTCCAGCCCGTGGCGAGGTAGTCGTCCCGACGAGGACAACGATGATCGAGTTAGGGTCGGCCTGGCTCGCAGGGGATGGCCAGCAGAGGTGGCGAGCCACAGCGCGTGATCCACGCGAACGACCCCTAAAGAAGGGGCCTCACTGCGTGGTCTCTTTGTCGAACTGGATTTCGATCACTCTGTTAGAGCAATTTCGCACGATCCTCCTTGCGTAGGCTTGAGGGTGACTCGTTCAGTTGCGAAACTCGGAAGCCGGAGACGGTGCGACCAACGGCTCGTAGGGGGCGACGTGCCAGACGACGATCCGCAACACCGCGCCCAACTCGCCCGACTGGTGGTGCCGAACTCCGTGCACTTCCTCGCGACCGTACTGCTGCGGTGGCTGCACGACGCGCATGACGCCGCGCGCCGCATCCAGCCCTACCGACGCGATGACGAACGCGGTGAGTGGCACAACAATGTCAGCTTTGGCACAGATCGGTACCAATATCTGGTCCGCACGGCAAAGTCGCTGAAATCGGAGATACCGGAACTTGCGCCGGATTTTAGCTATCAATCGATGCTGCTGAAACTCAACGCGGCAGCGTTGTACCCATTTCGTGTGGACGACGGTCCTCGTGGCCCCATCCGGTCGACCAGTGATCTGCGTGCCGAGCTGTTATCCGACGAGGATGAGGCCGAGCTGGAGTTACTGACACGCAAGGAGGCGCTGCTCGGCAGCAGGGAACTGATCCTGCTGCCGTGGGCGGGAGATGAGGGCAAAGGGTGCACTGGCCTCTGGGCCGGCCAGGGTGTCGTGCGTGACAACCTCATCGACTGGTACTGGCTTATCGAACTGACCGGCGAAGCGGAAGGTCTCGGCGGTCCCACCGCCACGACGCCGCCTCAGCCAGATGCGCCAGATGGGCCGGCCCTATTCGATCAGCCGCCACCGCCGCTGAGGCTCACGCCACGGACCGAGCAACCACACGGCACCGGCGACTAACCTCCCGTGACCACTCGGTTTGGTGCTCGGTGCCGCACTCGGCAACGATGGTGCGCGACGACAGCAGACCGGAGGAGAGCGGCGCGGTGATCACACGTGCTTTCACCGCAGTACGAACCTTCGCCCCGGCTCGCCTGTCCATGGCGCGGCGGCTGGCCGGTATGCGGCCGACCGACCTCGCCGCCGCCGTCGCCAGCAGTAGTGCCGCGGTGTCGCAGTACGAGCAAGGGCAAATGATTCCTGACGACACCATCCTGGCCCGGTTTGCCCACGCGCTGAACGTGCCGATCGAGTTCTTCGCAGGCGGACGACCGCAACTCCGGCTGGACACCTCCACTGTGCACTTTCGGTCCATGCAAGCGGCCGACACGGTGCACCGCCAACAGGTGCTGGCGCAGGTCGAGTTGCTCTGGGAGGTCGCGACCGCGATCGAGCAGGTTATCGAGTTCCCCGACGTCGACCTCGGGTTACCGCTCGGCGTGCCGCACGGTGGCCCCGCGGAGGCAGCACGCACCATCAGGAAGGCGTGGGGGACGAGTGCTGGGCCCATAGCGCACGTGGTTCGGCAACTCGAGGTACGCGGCATCCTGGTCGTCGCGCTCGAAGCTGCGGCGAACGTGACGATCGGCGCGTTCTCGTCAGCTGCCCCGGGACGGCCGATCATCGCGCTTCCCACGATGATGAGCCCGCTCGCACGACGCGTCGCCGTCGCGCACGAACTCGGGCACCTGCTGCTGCATCCTGATGCCGCTCCCGGCAGCCCCAGCCACGAGGCGGCAGCCGACGCCTTCGCTGCCGAGTTCCTGATGCCGGCGGCCGACATCAGTGATCGGCTTCCGCGTAGGAACGACGTCGGCACGCTCAAGGACCTATCCGACTGCTACGGCGTGCCCACCGCGATGCTCGCGCATCGCGGGCAGCTGCTAGGCGTCTACAGCGAGACGGATCTCCAAACGATCCTGGCTGACATAGTCGGCCTTGGCTGGACTATCAATGAACCGGTCAACTCAACCTTCGTCGGCGAGCAACCAGAGCTACTGCAATCCGCGGCTCACATGGCTTGCGAACACGGCATGCCTCTGCGCCTGCTCGCGTCAAAGCTGAACATCGAATTGGCCGCCTTGCGGCAGCTGGTTGGGCATACGGACCTGCGTCCTCGCCTGCGATTGATCGCGTCACGGTAGAACAGTGCTCGCATCCGCACGCTGTCGGGCGCCGGTCGCGGCGCGCATGCCGCTCATGCTGTTGGAAAACCTGAGTACTCATCGTGAACATCCGCTTCAATGCCACCCAGCAGGGAGTCCTCAGGCCTCGACGCCGCCGGCCCCAAGTTGATAGTTGTCGAATTCATGGGACTGGACCGGAGTCGCTGGCCCTGACGTGGCGGCTGTGATCTTGGTGGTTGGGCTCGGCAACCCGCCGAGCCCAACCGGCGGGCCTCAGCTCGCGCGCGGCGGAAGGGCACCACCCACGAACAACCAGCCGTGGGAGTCGTTCTGTGCACTGTTGCGAGTCTGCGGGTTGGACTGTGTTGCGCGGAAGAGCAGTGTGCGGTCGTCTGCGTCCCGGTAGGACACAACCCAGGTTCCGGTGGTCACCAAGGCAGTCGACGGATCGGTCGCGGCCTTGACGGCGGTGCTGACAGCCGACCACGGTCGGTAGGTGGCGCTGCCGGGGGCAGTAGGACCGGTGTTGTCGATGTAGCCGTCGCTTGCTTTTACGACGATTTCGACGGTGCCGCTTGCGGTGAGCACTGCCGACGGCGATCCGGCGGCGGTGATACCGGAGATGCTCGTCCAGGACGATGGCCAGGTGCCGTCGCTGTTCTGCCGGATCGTGCGCACGCTTCCCGCGTTGTCCCGTGCGAACACCTGCAGTGTCGAGTCGCCGCGCAACACGGTGGACGCGCTGCCGGTGCCCGTGATGCCCGACAAGGGCGTCCAGGCGCCGAGCGTGCCTCCGGTGAAGTCGGCGGTGCGGAACGTGCCGCTGGTGTCCAGTGCGATCAGATGGATCGTGTTCCCCTGCACCATGGCGGTGGGCGTGCCGGTCATGGCGGAACCGCCGAGACTGCGCCACGACGTCAGGACGCCGTTCTTTCCGGCCTGAGGTCGGTACCAGACGCCTCCGGTACTGTCGATCCCGAATGCCACGATGGTGCCGTCCGAAGCGTGCGCCAAGGCGGGAGCGGTCGGGAAGTAGCCACCCGCTCGGGCGAGAATGGGCCAGGAGCCGTCGACCGCGGACTGTGCCGAGTTGCGGGTGTTGCCGTCCATGCCCAGTGCGAGTAGTTGGGCAGTGCCGTTGTCGTTGAGGGCGGCCCCGACCTGACCGGTTGAGGACTGGTAGCCCGGCAGCGCCGCGAAGCGAGCGGAGTTCGGGTTCGTCACATCGGTCTGGTCACCGACGACAGTGCTGCCGTCGCCGCCGACGTAGAAGTACTCGAGGTGCCCGTTGCTGTTGGCGATCAGTGTAGTCGGCCGCCCAGGTTGTGCGGTGACCGTCGGAGGCGCCGGCATGGTCAGCGGTGTGCTGCAGGTGTCCGTCAGCGAGGTGATTTCCCAGCTGGGATCCCAGCCCCAGCCGAGGTTGTTGCCGCCGGCCCAGGTGTCGATGGAGTCCGTGTAGTGGTACCAGAGCAGGTCGCCGTGCGGGTCGACGGTGTGGCCGTACAGGGTGTCGCCGCCCGGCGAGAACATGCCGCTGAAGATGTTCCAGCCTGTACTGAGCACTTTCGCCCGTTCCAACCACCGTTGTGAGGCGCTGTCGTACTGGTACCGGTAGAGCTGTCCGCCGTTGAGGCTCGGGTCGCGGGCGTAGACCGTGCCGGCGCCGGCGGCCAGGATGAGGTCGTAGTTGCCCCAGTTCGTGTCGATCTGCTGTTCGACGAAGTTGCCCGCGATGGCGTCGTAGTGGGCGACGTACAGGCCGCCGTCGTGGGGGACCTCGTAGAGGTCGCCCTTGGCGTCCATCGTGATGCGGTTGTGGAACTGGGGGACGTCCCAGCCGGTCCAGCCGTGCGCGAGGGTCTCGAACTGGCTGCCGCCCGTCGAGTCCCAGCCCGACCCGTTCCAGTGGTAGCGACGGAAGTCGCCGCTGGGCTGGATGTTGTAGACGTACCCGTTCGAACTGCCCAGAAGTTTGCCGCCGTTGGGGCCACCCACGTCGGCCGAGGAATCCCAGGTGGATGTTCCGCCGACGGGATCCGTGTGCTTGTACAGCCTGGTTATGCCGTTGGGGAGGGCGGCGAAAATCTGGGTGGCCCCCGTGCAGCTCGTTGTCGAATCCGCGTGCGAATATCCGGTTGTAAGGATGGTGGATATCGCGAGTGTCGCGGCGAGAACGGTGGCTGCTGATCTGAAGTCGCTAGTTCTCAAAGCTCCCCCGTACCCCTTGTCTTGCCTGGTCACAGGTGTGACACAGGTGGCAGCGGCAGACCGTACCGCATTGCCGTGACGTGCGCATGACGCCTTCTCGATACGGGTCTTGTTACGTAATTTGAATCGCAGTCGGGTTGCCTTGCTTGCCCTCTTGACGAGGCGTAAAAGTCGTGTTATGGAAGATTTCACCTTGCCTTTACTGGTGTTCTTGGCGCATCCTGTCTGCGCGTCATCTCGGTGTGCGCACTTTCTTGGGGGAGGAATTCGGTGGCTTCAGCCGGTGTCAGGCGCGCGCGTGAGCGTCGGGTCCGCAGCATGGTTGGCCTTCTCGTGGTCGTACTCGTCGTCGGCGTGTTCGGGCCGACCGCTTCACAGGTCACACCGCCACTGTTCGGCGACCTGCACGCGCTCGCGGACGCGTTGTCCCTGGCGCCCAAACAACGCTGGGGCTCGGCCGCCGACGGTGCCGCCCAACAGCCCGGCGAACACGACCACGTGGTCGCCACCACCGCCGGCAACCAGCAGGCCGCCCGCGGCCTGCGCGCCGACTACCCGTCGATCACGTTCCCGGCCGCGAAGGCGAAGCCCAACACCGCGAGCGCCGGCGCGGGTCCGAGCGCCGTGCGGGGCTTCGATCCCAAGACCAGCAAGGAACTTCCCAACGAGGGCGGCCGGTTCCAGTCCACGTACCGCAACGCGGACGGCACGGAGACGACCGCGTTCAGCAAGAACCCCGTCAACTACCGCAAACCCGACGGCACCTGGCAGCCGATCGACACGACGCTCGTCCCCGACAACGGCGGCTGGCGCAACGGAGCCGACGAGGTCGCCGCGCGCCTCGCCGGCCACGCCGGCGGCAGCGGCATGGTCAGCTTCGGCCTCGATAGCGACCACGTGTTCGGCTACGGCCTCGACGGCGCGCGGACGGTCGCCGGCCAGGCGCAGGGCAGCACCGTCACCTACCCCGGCGTGCTCGCCGACACCGACCTGCGGCTGGACGTGCAGCCCGGCGGCATCAAGGAATCCCTCGTGCTGGCCTCGCCGAACGCCCCGCACAGCTTCCTGTTCCCGCTGCAGCTCAAGGGATTGACCGCCAAGCTGCTCGACGGCCGCGTCGCGCTGGTCGACGCCGCGGGCAAGGAGCGCGCCAGCATCCCGGCCGGCTCCATGTCCGACGCCAGTCGCAACCCGCACACCGGCGACCCCGCCACCTCTACCGGCGTGACCTACCACCTGGTGTCCGGCGGTCTGCGGGTCGACCTGGACCAGAGCTGGCTCGCCGACCCCGCCCGCAAGTACCCGGTGGTGGTCGACCCGAGTGTGGAAAGCCCCAACGCCAGCGCCTCGATGTACGTGCAGAACGGCTCCCAGAACGACGGCCGGACCGAGCTGAGGACCGGCTACGACGGCACCGACAACATCCACGCCGCCACGTACCTGAAGTTCGACGGCATCGAGAACACCCTGCGCAACCACAAGATCTTCGGCGCCAAGCTGTACATCGTCAACGACTGGTCCTGGTCGTGCGTTCCCAGCCCGGTCTACATCCACGCCGTCACGGCACCGTGGACCGGTGGCGGATACCCCGGGCCCGCCTTCGGCCCCGAGCTGTCCGAGGCGTCCTTCGCCCACGGCTACATTGCCTCCGGACACACCAGGTCCGACTGCCCGGTCGCAGGCGAGGGCATCGACCTGGGACCGGCCGGCCGCGACGTGGTGCAGGCGTGGGTCAACGGCACCATGCCCAACTACGGCCTGACCGTCCGGGGCTCCGAAACGGACAGCTACGGTTGGAAGAAATTCACCGGCGCTGGCACGGCCAATCCGCCCAAGCTGTTTGTCACGCACACGCCGTTCAACGCCGACTACAACATCACGCAGCCGGTGCCGGACCCGCCGGTCACTCGTACACAGAGCGGCAAGATCAAGATCACGGTCACCAACCGCGGTGCCAGCACCTGGACTCAGAGCGGCTACGCGCTGGGCTACCGCGTGTACGCCGTCGGCGGTGGTCTGGTCGCCATGAACGAAGCGGCGCAGCTTCCTGGTGACGTCGGGCGTGGACAGTCCGTCAACCTCGACGCCACCATCCAGGCGCTGAATCCAGGCGACTACTACCTCGACTTCAGCATGTTCCAAAGAGGCGGGCCCTACTTCACCGACGAGCAGATACCGCCGGCCCGACTCGTGTTGCGGGTGCGCAACATCCCGCCCGTCATCAGCGCTCAGTATCCACCCAACGGTTACTCCTCACCCACACTGATCCCGCAGTTGTGGGCGCACGGCGTGAAGATCGATGCTGCACCGGGTAGTTCGCTGCAGTACCGGTTCGAGGTGTGTGAGCGCGACAGCGCCAACAACCCGGTCAACTGCTTCGACTCGGGCCACATCTCCTCGGACACGTGGACGGTGCCGGCCGGGAAGCTGGTGTGGAGCAAGACCTATCTATGGCGTGTCTTCGCGTTCGACGGCACTGACGAGAGCCCGACCTTGCCGGAGAGCACCCTGTTCGAGTCGGTGCCACAGCCTGAGATCACCTCACACCTGGGCAATGCGCCGTACAGCACCGACAGCAACGACTTCGATCCGCAGGTGGGCAACTTCTACCGCAGCGCGGTGGACGCCTCACTGGCGCTCGGCGGCCCGTCGATCTCCGTCGCCCGCACCTACAACAGCCTCGACCCACGCCGCGGTCTGGCCTTCGGTGAAGGTTGGGCGACCCAGTACGACATGTCCGTGGTGCCCGACGCCGACGGCTCCGGCAACGTAGTGGTGACCTACCCGGACGGGCAGCAGGTGCGGTTCGGCCGCAACCCGGACGGCAGCTTCGCCGCGCCGGAGGGACGCTACGCGCTCCTCACCCACCCCAACGACCAGATCTGGGATCTCGTCGACAAGGCGGGCAGCAAGTACGAGTTCAACGGCGGTCATCTGACGTCCATCACGGACAGCCGGGGACAGGCGGTGGTGCTCGACTACACCAACGGACGACTCAGCTTCGTGCATCAGCCGGCGTTGCTCGGCCGAACGGCGCAGGGCATCTCCTTTGCCTGGACCGGTTCCCACGTGACGTCGGTGACGACGAGCCCGGGCGGCGGCACGTCGCTGACGTGGCGGTACAGCTATGACGGCGACAAGCTGACCAAGGTGTGCGATCCGCTCGGCGGCTGCACGACCTACGGCTACGAGCCAGGCACGCACTATCGCAGCGCTGTGCTGGATACCAAGCCCGACTCCTACTGGCGCCTCGGTGAGTCCGCCGGGCCCGACGCGACCAGCCAGGTGGGCATCAACCTGGGCAGCGACAAGGCCAAGTACAAGGACGTGACGCTGGGCTCGGCCGGCCCGACCGCTGCATCGTCGGCCGCGACGTTCAACGGGACCAGCTCCGCTGTCACACTGCCGGACGGCACCCTGCGCAAGAACCGCGACATGGCGATCGAACTGTGGTTCCGGACCACCAAGGGCGGCCCGCTCGTCGGCTACCAGAACCAGGCACTCGGCAGCGACAAGGCACCTACCGCCGCCGTGCCGATGTTGTACGTCGGCACCGACGGCAAGCTGCGCGGCCAGCTGTGGACGAACCACGTCGCTCCCATCACCGCCACCCAAACCGTCAACGACGGCAAATGGCACCACGTGACCCTCACCGGCGCGTTGACGACCCAATCGATGTACCTGGACGGCCAGCTCGTCGGCTCGCTCGACGGCGCCATCGACGGCCTCAACATGGTGAACAACCAGTTGGGCGCCACCTACGTGGTCAACCAGGGCGACTGGCCGGGCCTCTCGGGCGGCGCACAGTGGCAGTACTTCGCCGGCGATCTGGCCGAGGCCGCGTACTACGAGCACCCGATCGGCCAGCCGTCGATCTCCGCGCACATCGACGCAGCTGCGGGCGCCGACGAACTCGACAAGATCACCTTGCCCAGCGGCAACGTCGCAGCGACGGTGACCTACGACCTGCCCGACGACCGGGTGCACCAGTACACCGACAACAACGGCGGCCTGTGGACGCTCGGCGTGCCAACGACAACCGGCACGCCGGACAACCCGATCAAGGTCGCGACGGTGACCGACCCGGGCGGGCGGGCGCACGAGTACGACTACGACCCCCTGCGGGGCCGAATCGTGCGGTTCGTCGCACCCCTGGGACTCGGTATCCGGTCGGAGGACCGCCCGATCGACCCGACCACGACCACGACAACCGACACGTGCACCACCCCGTCCGATGGTGGCCCGATCTTCTGCGGTGGTCCTGTCGGCGGTGGCGGCGACCCTGTAGGAGGTGTGGTTGACGGCGGTGGCGTGCGCACCTACACCTACGACAGCGCCGGCTTCCAAAGCACTGTCACGGACGAGAACGGCAACCAGATCACCCTCGGCTACGACAAGCGTGGCAACACCCTGTCGCGCAAGACCTGCCTGGTGCAGCAGACCAACTGTCAAACCGCGTACTTCAGCTACTTCCTCAACCCGGACAGCCAGACCGACCCGCGCAACGACCGGCTCACGGAGAGCCGGGACGCTCGGTCGGCCAACGCGGCCGACAACACCTACAAGACGTCGTACACGTACACGGCCGCCGGCCAGTTGGCCACCCAGACCACGCCGGACGGGTCGGTCGTGACACACACGTACACCACGGGACGGGAGAGCATAAACCCGTCGACGGGGATGTCCGGCACGCAGACCGGGATCTGCCCGTGTGCGCCACCTGGGCTGCTGCTGACCTCCACCGACGCGATGGGGGCGGTGACCAGCTACAACTACTTCGTGTCGGGCTCTCTGGCGCAGGTGACCAAGCCCGCCGGTCTGGTCACCAGGTACACCTACGACGCCATGGGGCGGACGCTCACCCGTACCCAGATCTCGGATAGCCAGCCGAGTGGCGTGACCACGACCTACACCTATGACGCGCTGTCCAGGCTCGCCACGGTCACACAGCCCGCGACCACCGACGCGGTCACCGGCGTCAAGCACACGTCGAAGACCACGGTCGGATACGACGCCGACGGTGACGTCGTCAAGGTGCAGGTCGATGATCTGACCGGCGGCGACAAGTCGCGGACGACCACTGCGGCGTATGACGGGCATGACCGGCTGATCACGCAGACGGACCCGGTCGGCAACTCGACCAGTTACGGCTACGACAGCTTCGGCAATCGCGTGTGGACGGTCGATCCAGCCGGCACCAAGACCAAGTACCTGTACACGGCTCGCAACCAGGTCGCGGAAGTTCGGATCGCGGCGTGGACGGGCGATCCGATGGGGGCCACCGCCGGCGCCGGCGGCGACGGCACGCCATCGGACACCACGCCCAACGACGATCTCGTACTGCACTCCTACGCCTACGACCTCGGGGGCCGGCTCGTCCGCGACACCGACGCCATGGGGCGGACGCTGAACTACACGTACTACGCGAACGACCTGACCCATCAGGTGATCGAGAAGGGCTTCCGCAACGCCAACGGCACCAACCGGGATGTCGTGCTGCAGGACTACGCGTATGACGCCACGGGCAACGTGGTGAAGAACGTCAGCGGAAACGGCAAGGTCACCACGACGACGTCCTACGACCCGGTCGGACGAATCTCCTCGACCACCATCGACCCGGACATCCTGGCCCGGACGACGCACTACACCTATGACCGCAACGGCAACGTCACCCGGGTCGAACGCACGGGCAACAGCTCCAACATCGGCAACTTCACACCCACCGTCGCCGAGACCGTCGACTTCGGCTACGACCTGGCCGGCCGGCAGACCAGCCAGTCGGTGCACAACGGCAATTCGCTGCTGACCACCTCCTACGGCTACGACCAGCGCGGTCTGCTCGTGTCGCTGACCGATCCGCGAGGCAACGTCGCCGGCGCCGACCGAGCCGCGTTCACCACGAACTTCGGCTACGACGAGGTGGGGCAGCAGATCAGTACGACCCTGCCGTCCGTCGCGGCGGAGTCGAAGGGCGGCGCGCCGGCCACGGTCCGCCCGACCGCGCGGCTCGGGCTGGACACCTTCGGCGAGCCCGTCGAGGCCAAGGACCCCGTGGGGGACATCAGCAAGGTCGGCTACGACGCCGACGGCCGGACCGTCGAGCAGATCGAGCCGACCTACACCCCGCCCGGCGGTGCGGCGATCACGGCGACGACTCGCACGACGTACGACGCGGTCGGGCGGGTCTCGTCGACCACGGATCCGCGCGGCAACACCACCACCTACAGCTACGACCAGCTCGGCCGGCTGGTGCAGCGTCACGATCCGGGCGACCGAACGTCGGTGTTCCAGTACGACCGCGCCGGCGAGCTGTTGCAGGCGACCGATCCGAGCGGTGCGACAAGGACCTGGACCTACGACGATCTCGGGCGCATGATCACGAGCACCCAGATCGAACGGGTGCCGCAGCCCGGCGCCTTCACCACCACGTACAGCTACGACGATCTCGGCAACACCGTTTCCGTCAAGTCACCGCAGGACGAGATCGCCGCCTTCAGCTACGACGCGTTGAGCGAACTGGTCACCTACACCGACGCCGCCGGCGTGGCGACCCAGTACGGCTACGACCTGTCCGGTCGACCAGTGCTCACCGCGGACGCCAAGGGACGCAAGCACTGGACCAACTACGACGAGGCCGGCCGGGCTGTGTCCACTTCGGACTGGAAGGGTGGCAGCACGCACCTGCGTGACACCGCAGCCACCTACGATCCCGCCGGTAACCTCCTGTCCGCCACCGACGCCCTCAACCACACCGCGACCTTTGCGTACGACGCGGCCAACCGGGTCGTGAGTCAGACGGTTCCGACATCGGACAGCGAGTCCATCACCACGAGCTACGGCTATGACGCTGACAGCAGGTTGACCCGTAGCACCGACGGGCGCGGCAACTCGACCATCACCTCGTACAACAGTCTCGGATTGCCCGAGTCCATCACCGATCCGGCGACCAAGACCGAACCGGCCAACACGTGGACGGCCGCCTACGACGCCGCCGGCAACGAGGTGACACTGGCCGCGCCGGGCGGAGTCACCAGGACGAGCACATTCGATGAACTCAACCGGCTGACCAAGGAGACCGGCGCCGGCGCCGAGGCGGCGACGGCGGACCGCGTGATCGGCTATGACGCTGCCGGCCGAATCAGCACGGTTTCCGCGCCTGGTGGGGATATCACCGTCAACTACGACGATCGGGGCGACGTCACGTCTGCCACCGGTGGCGGCGGCAATGCCAGCTTTGGCTACGACGCCGACGGTCGCATGACCACCAGGACGGATGCCGCGGGCACCGCCTCGTACCGCTATGCCAACGGTCGCGTCAGTGGTGTGCAGGACGGTGCGACCGGTGTGCTGCAGGTGCCGCAATACGACGAGGCCGGCGACGTCGCTGGGGTGGCGTACTCCTCGGGGCAGACCCGGACCTACACCTACGACGATCTCGACCGGATCACGTCCGACACGCTGAAGACCGCAGCCGGCGACGTGACCTCGTCGATCAGCTACGGCTACGACCTCGCCGACAACCTGACGCAGAAGAACACCGCCGGTACGGCGGGGGCGGGCCAGAACAGCTACACCTACGACTACGCCGACCGGATGACGTCGTGGACTGCCGGCGCCAAGACGACGCCGTACAAGTGGGACGCAGCCGGCAACCGCGTGCAGGCAGGCGACAAAACCGCCACCTTCGACGAGCGCAACCGCCTGCTCTCGGACGGCGACTACACCTACGCGTACACGCCGCGCGGCACCCTGGCATCGCGGACGAGTTCCGGCCTGACCGAGAAACTGTCTTTCGACGCCTTCGACCGCATGGTCAGCGACGGCAACAGCACGTACGCCTATGACGGGCTGGACCGCGTCGTCACGCGGAACGGCGCGCCGATGAACTACTCCGGTCCCAGCAGTGCGCTGGCCAGCGACGGCACCACGAAGTTCAGCCGTTCCCCGGACGGGGCACTGCTGTCCACCGCACAGGGCAACGACAAGCAGCTGGCGGTTTCGGACGTGCACGGCGATGTCGTCGCCGGTTTCGCACCGGGCGACGGCAACACCGGGTTGTCCCACTCGACCGCATACGACCCGTTCGGTCAGGTCACGGCGAGTTCGGGCGCCAAGTCGTCCGCCGGTTTCCAAGGCGCCTACACAGATCCAGACACCGGCAAGGTCGACATGAACGCGCGGTGGTACGACCCGGCCACCGGTAGTTTCGCCTCGCGGGACAGCGTCGACGGGAACCGCTATGCCTACGGCGCCTCGGCGCCGTTGAACTACACCGATCCCGACGGGCATTCGCCGCGCACGTGCGACGGGCAGCAGTGTGACTGGTGCGTGATCCTGGTCGGGACCTCGGACGACTGCGCCGGTGGTGGTGGCGGTGGCAGTGGCGGGGGCGGTAGCTCCTGTGGTGGCCCCGACTTGCTGCAGTTGGTCGGGGCGTGTGGATCTGATCAGTGCGACTCGCAGTCGCCGCTGCAACTGGAGTCCTACTGCTACGGCGACGGATCGGGTTCCGGCGGCAGCAGCGGCGGTGAGGGAATCCTCGGCACGATCAAGCGTGGCGAGCCAGGCACGTGCACATCTCACTGCGGCAGCCGAGGCGGTAGCAGCCGTCCCGCGCCGCCGGATCCGGCGATCGCGGCGCGGGCGGCGGAGAAGTGGGCCGCCGAGAACAACCCGATCCCGATTCCGTCCGCGATGTACCAGCCGTTCTATGCGCAGCAGTCGGACTTCGTGTCGGCCACGCCTGACCTGCCCGCGCAGCAGGTGAGTCAGCTGCAGAACCCGGTCAGCGACGTTGACAAGTCCTATGCCGCCATGCAGGCCAAGCTGGTCGCTGATCAGGGGCCGGTGGTGCAGAACGTCAGCGCCGCCGTGCAGCAGGCGTCGAACACCTCCGGCGACTTCTGGGGCAACGTCGGCAACGCGGCCGGCAACGTCGGCAGCTTCCTCTGGAACGGGTTCCTCGACACCGGACACGAAGCGTTCAACTGCGCCGACTCGATGGCCGGGTTCCTGGTCACAGGGGCGACCAAGGGTCGGTTCTACATCAACCACGAGGAGGCCGACGACTGCCTGCCGACCGCGATCAACATCGCCACCCTTGAGGCTGGCGGCGAGTTCGGTCTGTTCGGGAAGTTCGCCAAGCCAGGGGTGCTTGCCGATGTGCTGGGCGGCGCTGGTCGCCTGCTCGGCGACGTAGGTGGCGCGCTCAGGCCGTTCGTTCGCGGCTTGGGGGAGTCTCTGCTGAACGGCATCCCCGGTCTGCGGAGCATGCTCGGCAAGGCTGAGGACGGTCTGGCCGGCATGATGTGCAAGCTGTTCAACAGCTTCGCCGCGTCGACACCGGTCGTGATGGCCGACGGCTCCCAGAAACCGATCTCGGACGTGCAGGTCGGCGACCAGGTGAAGGCCACCGACCCGACAACCGGCCAGTCGGGCGACAAGCCGGTCACCGACGTAATCGTCGGCCAAGGCCTCAAGCACCTCGTCGACGTCAGCGTCGTGGACTCCGACGGCGACCGGAGTTCGGTCACCGCGACGAGCAACCACCCGTTCTGGGTCGACAGCTCGGAGTCGTGGACCGACGCCGGTGACCTGAAGGCCGGGGAAAATCTCCACACCGACGACGGCCGCTCTGTGACCGTGGTGGGACTGCGCGCCCACGACGAGACGACCAGGGTGTACAACCTGACCGTCGACGGTCTGCACACCTACTATGTGGCGACTGGCGACGCTCATGTACTGGTTCACAATTCTGGTTGCTTCGATCCCGCAGGATTGGGGGCAGGTCTTCCGCGATACACGCCCGGTGGACCTACATCGGGAACTGGAAAGGCTGCGGACGGGCGTATTTACGATGTGGTAAGCGGGAACAAGCAGCAAGATGCCGATCTTCTGAATATTGTCAACAATGTTCTTCGGAGCAAGGGTCGACTGCCGGGGTTGGCGACTTCGGCGCGCGCCTCCGATGTGGAGCAGAAGTTTGCTGCCATTATGATTCGAGACGGAATCGATGATGCGAACATTGTCATCAATAATCCGACAGGTCCGTGTGACGTTCGGCTCGGCTGTGACGACGTTCTGGACGACCTCCTTGGGCGTAAGAAGCTTACGGTACACTGGCCCGATGGAAACGGTGGTTGGACGTCCAAGCAGTATGGGGGGCGCTGACGGTGCGTGGTGCTGAGGTTTATTACCGCAGGGGGCATCGTGAGAATCCGCCGGTGTTGGCCAGCTCTGGTGATGTAGACAAGCTGATCGACGGGCTACTTGCAGGTGAGGAGTTTCATAATCTCGCGCAGCTGCATTCTTTGGACCGTGAACTTCTACCTTCCGGGTATCCGGACCATGAGCTTCTCGTAGGCATCGACCGGAGCGTTCAGGTTGGTGTCCTGGAGTTCATGGACGCCGGGGGGAATGTGGTGACTCTGGGGCCGGCGACGGGACGGGGTGAGGTGATCTACCACATTGCCGGGAACCCGACTGAGTTTCCGGATCGGTCGGAGGTGTCCGTAGAGCTCATACGCCAGGCTGTCAAGGAGTTCGTGATGTCCGGCGGTCAGAGGCCGACTTGCGTTCAATGGCAGGTTCCGGAGATTTGGTGACCGGCCGAGTCCTCGACTGCTCCCGCGGTAGCTGCTGACTCGGTGCCACCGGTCCGGTCGTCGTGGTTAGGGTCTGATTTGGAAATACGGATCCGGCCGTGTCAATGGCCAATGGGGCAGGTATGGGACGTACGTGGGTCGAACGGTTTGAGTGCGCTGTTTGCTGAGGATGGCAAGTTTGTAGCTTTCCTCGACTGGTGGCGCCTACGTTGTCGGGCCGAACGGCGGTTTCGGAGGACCAAGTGATTGTCGATGTGGATGGCAATGTCGTCGAGACAATCAGGATCGAGGGAGCGGATCGGTCGATCGAGTTCCGAGTGACCGTCGTGGGCGGCGAGCGCTTGCTGTTCGCGGTTGTGGGCGACTTCGACGACGAGTTCATTGACGCTCGGATATCGATGGCGCCCGGCTCTGGGGACATTCCCGTGCGGGTGATGTTGTGGGCGCTCGACTACGCTCGAGGCAACTTCTGACCCGCCGATGCGGGTGGGGTGCAGCTCGACTGCACCCCACCCGCATCAGCCCGTCGGCTGGCCTAAGCCGGCGTTCTCGGCGGTCGTTCGGGTCCGAGCGACGGTGGCAGCCAGCTGCTTCACGGCCCGAGCGGTGAGAGGGTCGGAGGCGGACCCGTAGCTCGTCCTCGAAGGTGGGGATGGCGGCGTCCAGCAGCTCCCGCCCGGCGTCGGTCAACCCCAGGAGGGAGGAGCGGCGGTTGTTCAGGTTGGGGCGGCGGGTCACCAGCCGGCGGCCTCCATGCAGTCGACGCCCTTGCTGGTCGCGCCGACGGCAATGGCGAGGTCGTTGGCCCCGCAGCCGTCCCACCCGCCGATGAACCACATGAACTCGTATTGGCCGGTGCTCAGGCTGTGCTCGGCCGTCAAGCGCACGCCGAGCGCGTTGTACAGCCTCGTCTCGTAGCGCACGAGATTGGAGAACGCTGCGCGAGATCGGTCACACCGCTCCATCTTCCCTCTTGACGGATTCCTCGACACCGGCCGCGAGGCGAACCACCGTGCCGACTCCATGGCCGGATTGGGACCAGGTCAAGGCACCGACCCGACCACCGGCAAGTCGGCCGACGAGGCCGTCACCGATGTCATCATCGGTCAGGGCCTCAAGCACCTGGTCGACGTCGACATCACCGACAATGGCGAGGCCGGGTCGGTTTCCGCGACGGACAACCATCCCTTCTGGGTGGTGGACCTCAACCAGTGGGTCGACGCCGGAAAGCTCAAGGCCGGCGAACACCTGCTCGCCGAGGACGGCCACAGCGTTGTCGTCACGGAGCTGCACCGTCACGACGAGATCACCCGCGTCTACAACCTCACCGTAGACACCCTGCACACGTATTACGTGTTCGTCGGTACCGATGAACTTCTCGTCCACAACGGCGGCGGCGCGTGGTGCGACACCAAGAAGCCGATCTTCGGAAACCGGCCCGATTTCGGCCAGACGGCGTTGTACGTGATCGTCGACCCGACGACCGGGAAGATTCTCAAGTGGGGCGTCAGTGACGACCCGGTCACGCGCTACTCGAACTCGGATTTCCAGCAATGGAGTGCGCAGTACGGAGGCACCTACCAGATGCAACTCCTTCGGAACTTTGACTCGCGGCAGGATGCGGAGGCGGCAGAGAAATACCTGTACGATCGTGTGCCCGGGCCTGAGAACCATGAGCCCGCCAAGGGAAGCCTGAGCCAACCCGGGCTGAGCTGGCAGTCCGTTCTGGACGAAATTCAGCGTGGTAAGTTCGGTGGACATCGGTAACCGCACGTGATCCGAGGTGATGTCGTGATGGTCGACGCTCAGTACTACGTCGCCGAGAGTGAGGGCGGCGACGTAGTCGCCGACCCGTCCGAAGATGCGTTGTACATGAGGATTTCCGACCTGGTGTTTCCCGACAACAGCTTCGTCACGATCCAGCCACCTGGCGAGCGGGACGATTGGCACGTGGTCGTGGCCCTGCTGGAGGAGGGTGGGTACGAGGTCGAATACCGGCACAAGGGCCGCGGTGAGCACCGCGTGGTGAATGAAACCGAGATCTCGGACATCGCGCACGAGGTGATCATCTGGCTTGGCGATGTCGTCCGACGGACTCACAAGGGCTGAGCGACGGTCCGGACCTCGGCACCCGATTCTGACACGGTGCCTTGGGCCGGCCGTATCAACCTGTCGGCTGGCCCACGCCGTGTCCTCCATCGTCGCGCGGAGCCTCGCGACGGTGGACGCGCCAACTGGTCGGGCGTCCGGGCCCTCAGCGGGTCGGCGAGCCGGCTCCGTAGGTCGCCCGCGAAGGTAGAGGGTTGGCGGCGACCAGCAGCTGCCGGCGGGCCTCGGTCACTCCGAGCAGCGAGGAGCGGCTGTTTCCGGGGTGGGGCGGCGGCTGATCCAGCCAGCTGCCGCCAGACGATCGACGCCATTGCTGGTGGCGCCAACGGTGATGGCGAGCTTGTCGAGACTGAACGCGTCGCGAGTCGCTTCGATGCTGAGGGCGGAGTACCCAGTGGCACAAGGGATGTGCTGCTAGATGCCGGGCCTTCACACTGAATGTGGTGGAGCAAAACTGGAGCAGGGATGTGTGCCCAACCTACAGCGAACCGCACTGCACGGCACTCAAGTGCAGTGACAACAACGGGTTTGACGTGGTGATTCTCTGTTTCCGCTGGTCAGTGGTACTATCCCAAACCTGGCAGTGTGAGGGTCGGGGGTTCGAGTCCCCTCAGCTCCACAATTGTTGAATAGTTTGAATACGCCCCCTGACCTGGGAAAACTGGGTTCGGAGGCGATCTTGTATTTCCGTCCCAAGTGGACAGTGGATGACGTAACTGGAGTAAAACTGGAGCAGGGGTCTGACCCTGTGCGAAATGGGGTCAGGGTTTGCTCCAGTTCCATGTCTGCGCCTGCCGATAACCTCGTCCATGCAGCTCAGGCGGCATGCAGGTATTCGTGGAGGATGCCGCCGAGTCGGTCGTGTCGGCGTATGTTCAGATGGGTGATTCGGTCTGGATCGGTGATGGGCGCGCGCACCGGGCGCAGTGGGGCTGCCTGACGCTTGGCCTGGTGGGCGCGATGGGAGTTGTAGAACTTCTCGTACTCGCGCAGGGCGTGGCGCAGGTGGTGCTCGTTCCAGATGAGAGTTCGGTCCAGGAGCTCGTGACGGCAGCTCTGCACCCAGCGCTCCATGATGGAGTTCATTCTGGGGACGCGGATGCCGGTGAGGACGGTCTGGATGCCGGCGTCGGTGAGGATCTCGTCGATGAGGACGGGAAACTTCGCGTCGCGGTCGCGGATCAGGAACTTCACCGCGGCGCCAGCGCCTTCGAGATCCATCACCAAGTTCTTGATTGTCTGAGTGGCCCAGGCAGCGGTGGGGTGGGCGGTCGTTCCCAAGACGCGGATCCGCCGGGAGGCGTGCTCGATCACGGCCAGGACGTACTGGCGCTGCCCGGTCACGGTGACCGTCTCGAGGAAGTCGCACGCGAGGAGTGCATGGGCTTGGGAGCGCAGAAAGGCGGACCAGGTGGTCGCGTGCCGATCGGGTGCCGGGTCGATGCCTTCCTGCTTGAGGATCTCCCAGACGGTGGAGGGAGCGATCTTGATGCCGAGGGTGGTGAGTTCGCCGTGGATCCGTCGGTAGCCCCAGGACGGATTCTCCTTGACCAGGCGCAGGGTGAGCGCACGGATGGAGCGGACAGTCGGAGGGCGTCCGGGTCGCCGTGGTCGGCAGGTACGGGCGTGACGCCGTTTCATGAGGTCACGGTGCCAGCGCAGAACGGTGTCTGGCTGGACGAGCAGCCGCAGTCGGCGCAGCGCCCCGCGGGGCAGCGGGGCCAGCAGCGCGGCGAGGAAGGACTGGTCCTCGGGAGCGAACTTCGCCTTGTTCGGGCCGAGCTGTCGTTCAAGGACGGTGATCTGATGGCGCAGGGCAAGGATCTCGATGTCCTTATCCCCGTCACCGATCGGCAGCAGTCGCAGCGCTGCGAAGGCGTTGGCGACGGCGATGTAGGCCAGACGCAGCGGCATGAGTGATTATCATGCCTCGAGCCAGGCATCTTCCAGACTTGGGGAGCCGGCAAGCGGTGGGACCTGCTCAGCGCGGCGGAGGGTTGCGGCCGGCGCGGATGAAGTTTCCGGCAGGCGCAGGCCGAGCTGTCCGAAGGGCTGGGACGGGAGATCGTCTACGAGAACACGACCCTGGACGAGTTCAGCGCCCACGTGGCCGCGATCGGCGTCCATCCCTACGCCGTGCAGCACATCCACGCGCTCATGCCCGAATACCAGCAGGGCATGCTAGGCGGGGCCGACAACAACATCGAGAAGTTAAGCGGTGTACGGCCGATGTCGGTGGCCGAGTTCGCCCGCGCACATGCCCATATCCTCAACGGCGAAGCCTGACAGCCGCGAGGAACGACCAAGCGCGCACAGTGTTGCTACTGATGGATCCGTACAAACGACTTCCTGACTGGAGGCGGCAAGCTGTGGCGGTCATGCTGCGAGTTTCCACTCGAACCCGTTGGAGCGTAACGGGTTCCCAGTATTAGTACACGCACTTAGCCGATCACCGCTGCGGCAGCGGCGCTGCGGTCTGCTCCAGCCCGGCAAACAGGTCGCCGTGCTCGTCGACGCGGTCCAGGACGTCGGCAGTGGTGAACGTCAACTGGTTGGCGCGGCGGCAGGCGGCGACCTCGTCCCAGGTGACCGGTGTGGCCACCATCGGGCGGTCGCGACCGCGCAGCGAGTACGGGCTTGGCAGGACCCCGTGAACTGATCCACCGTCTGTGAGAGTCGGTTATCGGTGGATGCAGGCCGCAGCGTAGCTGGCCGGGGTCTGGTAGCCCAGCGCGGAATGCCTGCGATGGTTGTTGTACTCGGTCTTCCAGTCGCTGATCACCACCCGCGCCTGGGGCAGCGACCAGAACACGGTGATGTTCAAGCACTCGTCGCGGAGCCGGCCGTTGAACGACTCGACATAGCCGTTGCGCCATGGCTGACCGGGCGGGATGAACGCCAGCCCGACTCGCTCACCGGCCCACTCACGCATCGCCTGGCAGGCCAGCTCGGGGCCGTTGTCACTACGCAGCGCAGCCGGATACCCGCGACCACCAGCGATGCGGTCCAACTCGTCGATGAGATCGTCACTGGTGATCGAGCGTGCGACCAGCCCGCCCAGACACTCGCGGGTGTGTTCATCGACGATGGACACGATCTTGACCGGGCGGCCGTCGGTGGTGGCGTCGAACTGGAAATCCACCGCCCACACACGATTCGGCGCGTCCGCCACCGGCGGCGCCACGGTCGATGTGCCCAGCCGTTTGCGATGCCGTGGTCGCGGCACTCGTAAGCCTTCCTCGCGCCACAGCCGCTGGACCTTCTTGTGGTTGACGATCCAGCCCTCACCGCGGGCGTCGTGGTAGGCCCGCCGGAATCCCCACCGCGGATGCGCCTTGGCGTAGGCCCGCAGCCACGCCCGCAGCGCCGCGTCGGGATCGGCTGGGGTCTGCGCCACCGGTTCGCGGCGCTGGGTCGCACGGTGCTGCCCGGTCACCCGGCAGGCGAACCGCTCACTCACCCCGAACATCCGCATGAGGTGGTGCACGGCCGCCCGGCGGCGTTGCGGGCTCAGAAGTTTCCCTTCGCGATCTCCTTGAGCGCGGCTTTTTCCAGCTCGGCGTCCGCGAGCAGTCGTTTGAGGGTGGCGTTCTCCCGTTCCAGGTCCTTGAGCCGCTTGGCGTCGTCGGCTTTCAGCCCGCCGAACTGGTTACGCCATCGGTAGTAGGTCGGCTCGCTGACCTGCAACTCCCGGCAGACATCGGCGATGTCCTTGCCTTCGCCCAGCAGCCGATCGGCCTGGGCCAGCTTGCGCACGACCTGCTCAGGGGTGTGCCGCTTCCTGCTACTCATCGTCCTCGAGCCTTCCCGCCCACATGGTGGGCCACAAGACTCTCACTCGACCTGGATCAGCCCAGCGGGGTCATGCCAGGCTGATCGTGGTCTTGGCCGGGTTGTTCTGACTCCAGTCGATGAACACCCGGCCCTCCCGGGCCGCCTTCGCTATCGTCGCGGTCACCGACTTCGACGTCTGACGGGCCAACTGCTGGGCGAGTGCTTTGGCGTAGGCCGACGGCGCGGACGGGTCCTCGACGGCAACCGAGGCGTAGACCTGCATCCCCTTGGAGCCGCTGGTCGTGGCCACCGGAGTGAAGCCGTCGGCCAGCAGGATCTCGCGGAGCCGTCCGGCGACCCGGCAGCAGGCCACGATCGTCGTGCCGGGCCCGGGGGCCAGGTCGAGCACCAACCGGTCCGGCAGACCCCGGACCGGGCCAGGCGCCACCCGCCACCCGCCACTGCGGCACGTGTAGTTCCAGGGCGGCGAGGTTGGCCAGCCACATCAGCCCGGCGAGCTCGGCGACCAGTGGATACTCGATCACACCGTCCCCGCCGGCCGACGTGGCCCGGCTGCCGCTGCTGGGCAGCCGCACGGTGGGCAGCCAGTCCGGCGCGCCGCGCGAGACGTTCTTCTCGAAGAACTTCTGGCCGGTCACGCCGTCGGGGCTGCGGATCACGGTGACCGGACGGCCGGCCAGGTGCGGCAACAGGACCGGCGCGACCCAGACGTAGTAGTCCAGCACTTGCGCCTTGGTAAACCCGGTGGGGTAGAAGGGTTTGTCCAATTTGGACAGGGTGATCTGGCGGCCGCCGGCCTGCACGACCTGACGCTTGGGCGGCCGGTTACGGCGGGCGGTGCCGGATCGGTTGTGCGGTCGGAGGGCTGCGGAACCAGCACATCGGAGCGGTCGCGGTCCTCGCGCAGCCCGCGCCACGCGGTGTGCACCAGCCGACCCACGCCCCGCGTGAACTGCCGGTAGACCACTTCTCCCCACCAGCACCGGCTGCACCACCGCGCCCGCGTGACATCCTCGCGGGGCGGCACGACCGCGAACGGATGATCGCTGCGAGCCAACGGTTCCAGCCGTTCGCCGAGATCACGGCGTGCCTGTTCTGTGAAGCCGGTGCCCACGTCGTCGATGTAGGTCAGCGCCCCGGTGTCGGGGTCGTACGCGCCCAGCATCAGGCCGCCGATCGTGCCGGCCAACCGGTTCTGGCCCGGCCTGAAGCCGCAGATGATGACGTCCTGGGTCTGGACCAGGGGATGCTTGAGCCAGGCGTCGGTGCGCCGGCCCGGCGTGTACGAAGCGGTCCTCATTTTCGCGACGAGTCCTTCTTGCCCGTCGCGCGCGAAGAGGACCTGGTGTTCACCGCGGAGGAGGTGGTCACGCGGGTCGAGGAGATCGGCGACCTGTTCGAGTCGCTGTCCCAGAACCGGGTCGCGCTGCCGAGAACGTAGCACCGCAGTGGCGTGCGTTCGCTTCTGCGTGGTCAGCTACAACCCCTAGCTCCAGGAGTTCACACCCGTGCTCTGCACGGCCGGGCCGGGGTGGGACGGCCCGACCGGCCTCGGCGTGCCGGTCGGGCTCAGGACGTTTTCGCGGTCACACCGCCCGCACGCCGTCCTGCCACACCTCCCGCACGTTGCCGGCCAGGCCACCGAAGTCGTACGGGTCACCGGCGACGACCACGACGTCGGCGCGATGGCCGGGGGCGAGACGACCCAGCTCACCGTCGAAACCGAGCAGCCGCGCGGCCGACGACGTCGTCGCGACCAGCACGTCGGCAGGGCTCATGCCGCACGAGCGCATGAGACCAAGCTCCTCGAGGTTCGTCCCGTGTGGACCGACGCCGCTGTCGGTGCCCATCGCGATCCGCACGCCCGCGGCGACGGCGCGGCGCACCGAGTCGGCGTGGACCTCGGCGACCTCTTTCGCCTTCCGCACCACGGCGTCCGGCAGTGACGCCCCCGCCTCGGCAGCGCGGATCACGTTCACCGGCGCCACGAGCGTCGGCACGAGCCACGTGCCGCGCGCCAGCATGAGCTCGATGGCCTCGTCGTCGAGGTAGATACCGTGCTCGATGGAGCGGATGCCGGCGCGCACAGCGTTCTTGATGCCCTCGGTGCCCTGCGCGTGGGCCATCACCGCGCGGCCCTGCATCTGGGCTTCGGTGACGAGAACGTCGAGCTCCTCCACCGTGAACTGGGAATGCCGCGGATCGGAGCGTGGTGAGAGCACGCCACCGGTGGTGCAGACCTTGAGCACGTCGGCGCCCGCGCGCAGCAGCGTTCGCGCGACCCGGCGCATCTCGTCCGGGCCATCGGCCATCGCATCGGGCCGGCCCGGGTGCGGCAGCGACGCCGGAACGCAGTGGCCCGAGGGCAGCCAGCCGTCGCCGTGCCCGCCGGTGGGGCTGATCAGGCCGATGGCGATCTGCAGTCGAGGCCCGGAGATCAGCCCGTCGGCCACGGCCTGCTTGATGCCGAGGTCGGCGCCAGCCGCGTCGCGCACGGTCGTGATGCCGAGCTTGAGCGTGGTCCACAGGTTCCGGGCCGCCTCGTAGAACTGGTACGAGAACGGCTTCTGAACTTGCGGCAGCAGCCCGAGGCCCGACCCCACCACGTGCACGTGGCAGTCGAACAGTCCGGGCAGCAGCGTCGCGCCCGTGCAGTCGACGGAGAGGTCGCCGTCGAGGCCGGCGCCGACATCGACGATCACCCCGTCCTCGATCACCACGTCCGCCGGCGCGGGTTCGCTGCCGGTGCCGTCGAACACCGTGCCACCGGTGAATACCGTGCGGGTCATACTGGTTCTCCTGCCTTCACGGGAACACCGGGCCTTGCCTGTGGGCGCCGGAAACTCGGCTGCCCTATGCGACCTGCCGGTATTCGTGGATGGCTCCGCCGAGTCGGTCCCGTCTGATGACCTTGATGCCGGCGGCCGCCGGTGCGGAGAGTGGTCGCAGCGGCGCGGCGTGGGCAAGAGGTCGCGGCGTGGGCAAGAGATCGGTGTGGCCGGTGGGTGTTGAAATGGGTTTCGTATTCGGCGAGGACCTGGCGTAGGTGCCGGGCATTGACGATGAGGATGCGGTCGAGGATCTCCCGGCGGCAGCTGCCGCCCCACCGTTCCATGATCGCGTTCGCACGAGGTGCCCGGATCGGTCAACGCCCATGGCCGAGTATCGAGCACCCACAGGGCCGGCTGTCGGTGCGAGTGGCGCGGACGTTCCCGCTGGACGAGGCAGCGCAGGCGCGGAAGCGCTCGCCGCGCGGCACGCGCCAGGGAAGATCGTGCTGCTGCCCTGACGGTGCCGCCCTGACACCCTGACGACGCATGTGCTGCCCGGGGCACGCGGGTACGGTTACTGGCTCCACCACTTCCCGAGGTCCGCAGCGACGTCGCGTGCCTGTCGCGTGCCTGCCGCGGTCGCGATGTCGATGAAGCGCGGATCGATCATGTCAGTGGGCTTCTGGTAGAAGCGGTCGGCGATGACGACCCGGACGTCGTGACCACGTCCGACGAGAATCGCCTCCTCGCGCGCGATATCGTCGGACGGCAGGGGGGCCACAATGAGCACTTTGCCCGCTGCGGCACCGGGTACAACTCCGTCATGCCCGCTGTCTCCTCCGGAGTTGACGAGCAAGTCGGCATTGGTGCCGGAGCGGACACCGCCGTCGACCCAGATCGCGTCCGCCACCGCGACTGGCGGTGCGACGCCCGGCGCCGCAGTGGAACATGACACGGCGACCGTCAGTGGAATGTCGTCCTGCGCCGACCATGCGCGCGCGGTTCCGGTGCCGGCGTCCACCGCAACGATCTGGAGACGACGCGGCCACTTCCCCTCGGGCAGGAACGGCTGCCACAACCCTCTCGCCTGGTCGGCCGATATGGGCGGCATCGCCGCGACCGCGGCCTGGGCGGTGCTCAGCGCGGAGCCCGTGCCCTTCCCCGCTGTGTCACCCATGCTTTGCAGTAGATTCCTGTCCCCGCGACCGGCCCCGGCATTGGCCGCGTGCCAAGCCGCGCGCTCGCGCATACGTTCGGGAACCGAGCGGAGACCATCCGGCTGCATCGTCAGCCAGGCCCCCACCACGGAACCGGCTGACGTTCCCATCACCACATCACACTTGGCGACCGGCAACCCCTCGGACATCAGGCCGTCCAGCAGGGCTGACATCCACGACGCGCCAACGGGTCCACCACCTCCCAACACCAGCGCGCCGGTGGGAGCGTCCTCGTCCCCTGATGTTCCCTGAAGTGGATTCATTCAATGCGTCCTTTCTTCGTGTGACGTTGTCGTGTGCTGGCCGTAGGACGGAGCATGGTGACCCCAGACAGTGAGACCTGAGCCGGCCGAGTGAGTCATTCGATCGATACTGCGGCCATCCACTCCGCCTTGTGTCCGAACCCTTGCGTGTTGTCGATCAATCGCAGCCAGTCCGGCCGAACCTCCCAGTGCGCGGTCGCGTCGAGCGCGGCACGCAGATCGGGATTCTGGGCCACGAAAGGAAACCGCCGCGCGTACGTTGCCCGCGCCGCGACCAACGTCGATCCGGTCAGCGCGACGCAGGTGCCGCGTCCCTGAACTCCGGTGAGTGTCGTCCAGTGCTGGCCTTCGGGCTGCGCCGTGAACGCGACTCGACCTCCGGCGGCCAGAGCGCGGCCGTGTCGGGTGGACAGTGAGCTGACGAAGACGAGCGAGCCGTTTTCGGTGAGCGCGAAGAACACCGCGCAGGCCTGCGGGTCACCACCCTCGTCGACGTAGGCGATATTCATCGTGGAGTACTTCGCCAAGGCCTGCACGATGTCATTCACGGTATCACCCGTTGGGCTGGAACCGAGGGAACCTCTGGTGCGCTGGTGATGTCGTCCGACGTCATTCTGAAGCCCTCCGGGTAGGCATCGCGTTCGGTGCGGCGAGCCGGCTCGCTGGTGCGCCAGCAGTACAGACACTGCTGGCACTGCCGCACCTCCCAGACTCCAACGACCGGCGAGGTGAACAGCACTTCAATGATGTCGTGCGCACAGCGTGGGCATGTTCCTTGCACGTCGGCAGACTCCAATGTCGGCGGTGGTCAGCGGTGGGCGGCCAGCTTCTGCAGCCTGGCCAGCCATTGGGTGGCTTCAGGTAGGTCACGAACCTGGCTGCTGTGGTTGCCGTGTCCATGGGGATGCGTCGGGCTGGTGGCGTCGATGACCAGTTTGTCCACGACGCCAGGGGTGTCCACCTGTGGTGCGAGCTCCATCACCGGCATGCTCGAAATGGTGATCAGGTCGTGCGCGGGGTTCATCTTCGTCGACAGCGCCCACATCACCTGCGGCAGATTGAAGGGGTCGACGTCCGCGTCCACGACAATCACGGTGGCCGCATAGCCCAGTCCATGAGGAGTGCTCAACACTCGCATCCCGACAGAGCGCGCGAAGCCGCGGTAGCGGCTGGCGGTGGACACGATCACCACGAGACCGTGGGTGTAGATCGCGTTGACCGCACGGACCTCCGGGAAGTCGGCCTTGAGCTGTCGGTACAGCGGGACGCAGGTGTTGGCGGCGATCAGGTAGTCGATCTCCGTCCAGGGCATACCCAGGTAGAGGTGCTCGAAGACCGGGTCGGTGCGGTACGAGATCCGGTCGACGCGGATCACCGGCAGCCGCCGACCTCCTGAGTAGTGGCCGGTGAACTCGCCGAACGGCCCCTCGATCTCCCGCTTGCGCCCTTCGATGACGCCTTCGATCACGACTTCGCTGCCCCATGGCACGGGCAGCCCGGTCAGCGGCGCAGTGGCGATCGGTGCCGGTGCCCCGCGGAGGGCGCCAGCCAGCTCGTACTCGTTCTCGTCGTAGCGCATCGGGGTCGCGGCCACGATGGAGATCACCGGGTCGTTGCCGATGGTGATGGCGACCGGGAGATCCTCGCCGCGTTCCTCTGCCTTGCGCAGGTGCTGGGCGATGTCGTGCATCGGCACCGGTTGCAACGCCAACCGAGCCTTGCCCTTGACCTGGATGCGGTAGACGCCGACGTTCTGCTTGCCGCCGTTCTCCGGGTCGTCGGGATCCCTGGACACGACCGCGGCCTTGTCGATGTAGAAGCCACCGTCGCCGTCGTTGAGCCGAACCAGGGGCAACACCTGGAAGATGTCGACCGCTGAGCCGGTCAGGGAGTTCTGCGCCCACGGCGGGTTCTCGCGCCACCGCGGCGGCACCGGGAAGCGGTCCCAGCGGCGGATGAACTCCTGGATCTGCTCCTCGGTGCCGGTCTCCTTCGGCAGGCCGAGCGCGAGCGCGTGATTGGCCCACGAACCGTGGACGTTCATGGCGATCCGTGCGCTCGTGAAGCCCGTGATGTTGTCGAAGTACAGCGCGGGAGCAGCGGCGCCCATTCGGGAGACCGCGTTGGCCGCGGCAGCCACGTCCGGTTCCGGCAGCACCTCGTCGGTCACGCGCAGCAGTTGGCCTTGTTCATCGAGGGTGGCCAGGAAGCTGCGCAGGTCGTCGTAGGGCATTTTGGTCCTCCGGGATCAGGCGGCCGAGGTCCGGGCGGCACGGATACCCCGCCAGCGCTCGGCCTCAGGAACACCCGGGTCGATCCGCTCGAACTGGTCGAGCACGCGGGTGGTGATGTGTTCCACGATCTCGCCCACAGTGGACGGTCGGTGGTAGAAGGCCGGCATCGGCGGCACGATGCGCACATCCATCCTGGCCAGTGCGAGCATGTTCTCCAGGTGGATCTCGCTCAGCGGAGTCTCCCTGGGCACGAGCACCAGCGGACGGCGCTCCTTGAGCGTGACGTCGGCGGCGCGGCCGATCAGGCCGTCGGCGTAGCCGGCGCGGATGCCGGCCAGTGTCTTCATCGAGCACGGCGCGACGACCATGCCGTCGGCGCGGAACGAGCCCGAGGAAATGGCCGCGCCCTGGTCGTCGGGCGCGTAGGCGACGTCGGCAAGGGCGGTGACCTCGTGGACCGGGCGCCCGGTCTCCAGTTCGATGGTTGTGCGCGCCCAGCGGGAGAGCACCAGATGCGTCTCCACGTCGGGCATCGCGCTCAGGCGCTCCAGCAGGCGCACTCCGAGCACCGCGCCGGTGGCCCCGGTGATGCCCACGATCAGTCGCATGGCCGACTCCTCAACCTTTTCGGTCCGTTGGATTCGAGGCTATGGTGGTTCTGCTTCTTCTAATGGCATACAGGGGACAGGTGATGGTCAGAAACGGACAGCACGCGATCGCGGCGCTGCCCTACCGCGCGGACGTCGGGGTGCCGCGCGGCGTCGAGGTGATTGACTTCCCGGGCCTGCTGACTCGGGCCGCCGGGCACGGCGTCGACCCGTACGGTCTCAAACGACCCGAATTCCATGTGCTGGTCGCGGTGCGGACCGGGACCGTGCGCTGCTCGCTGGACTTCACCGACCACGAACTGGCTCCCGGCGGCTGGTTGTGGGTGCGCCCAGGGCAGGTTTATCGGTACAACTCCGGACTGGACGGTGTCGAGGGGCGGATCGTGTTGTTCCTGCCTGGTTTCCTCGACGGCGCCACGGCCGAGGTCGCCGGCGTCGACCGAGGCGCGTGGCAGCCGACCTCGGTGCCGGCAGAGGGCGAGGGCGACACCCTGTGGCAGATACTGGGCCTGCTGGAACGCGAGTACGCGCGATGGGGCGAACGGTCGTCGGAGACGCAGTTGGAGGTGCTGCGGCACCTGCTCGCGGTTCTCGTGCTGCGGCTTGCGGCTTTGCGTGGCACGCATGGGGAGCCGAACGCCGCTGGGGATGCGTTCCTGCGCTTTCAGACGGCCGTCGAGCAGGGCTTCGCGCGTACACATCGGGTGGAGGACTACGCGGCACAACTCGGGTACAGCGTGCGCACCCTGACCAGGGCCACCCAGACCGCGGTGGGGTGTGGCGCCAAACGGTTCATCGACGACCGGGTTCTGCTGGAAGCCAAACGCCTGCTCGTGCACACCGACCTGCCGGCGGCGTCGATCGGGCAGCGGCTGGGCTTCCCCGGGGCCACCGTGTTCACGAAGTTCTTCCGTCAGCGGACCGAGCAGACGCCCACGGAGTTCCGGGCCGGCGGCGTCTGAACGGCAACGACGGCTCACGACCACCTGCCCGCTCCGTCCAATGTGGTCCGCCACCGGACCGGGCCGGCCGTCCGCAGGAAGGGGACGGCCGGCGGCGGTTCACAGCTGGTAGATCGACTTCGTTCGTTGGAAGGCCGCGAGTCCGTCCGGGCCCAGCTCGCGGCCGATCCCGCTGTTCTTGACGCCTCCGAAGGGCGCCCCGAGGTCGGGCAGGTAGCCGTTCACGCCGACGCTGCCGGTGCGGATTCGCCGGGCGACGGCCAGGCCCCGGTCGGGTGATGCGGTCCAGACGGTTCCGGCGAGGCCGTAGTCGGAGTCGTTGGCCAATGTGACGGCGTGGTCCTCGTCCTCGTACTGGGTGATCGTGAGGACCGGCCCGAAGACATCGTCACGGGCGATGTCCCAGCTGTTGTCGACGTCGGCGAGCACCGTCGGCTCGAAGTACCAGCCCTCATCCAGCTCCGGGGGACGCCTGGCCCCGGCGACCAGGCGGGCGCCGTCGGCGATTCCCCTGGCCACCGCCGCCTCCACCGCAGCGCGATGCCGTTCCGTCACGAGCGGGCCGATCTGGGTCGCTGGGTCCAGGGGGTCGCCGACGGTGAGCGAACCCGCGAACGCGGCAATGGTGTCGACGACCTCTCGATAGCGGCTTCGCGGGGCCAGGATGCGGGTCGAGAGGAAACAGGTCTGGCCGTTGTTGATCAGCATCGCCCCGAACAGCGCCTGGCCGGCGCGGCTCAGGTCGAGGTCGGCGTCGTCGAGGACGACCGCGGCGGAGCGGCCGCCGAGCTCCAGGGTCACCGGCCGCACCAGCGGACCGCAGATCTGGGCGATCCGCTGTCCGATCGCGGTGGAGCCGGTGAACGCCACCATGTCCACGCCGGGATGACCGACCAGGTAGGCGCTCGCGTCGGCCTCGGCCGGAACCACGTTCAGCACACCGCGCGGAAGACCGGCTTCCAGCGACGCCTCCGCCACCGCCTTGGCGTCCAGCACCGTTTCCGGGGCGGGTTTCAGCACGACGGCGCAGCCCGCGGCGAGGGCCGGCGCGTACTTCTGGGCGGCCAGGGTCTGGGGAAAGTTCCACGGAGAGATCGCCGCGACGACACCCGCCGGCTCGCGGTGGACCCGGGTCGTGCCGGCGAACATCCCGGGCCGGCTGGTCTCGACCGGCTGCTCGCGGACCAGGCCGGCGTAGTACCGCAGCATGGCGCCGGGAAATCCGCCCTCGATCCGGCTGGACACCGAGATCGGCATGCCGTTCTGCTCGCTCACGAGCCGCACCGTCTGCTCGGCCCGCTTCTCCAGGGCGTCGGCCAGTCGGTCGAGGCATTCGGCGCGTTCCTCGGGTGCCCACGCGGACCATCCGGTCGGGTCGTCGAAGGCCCGGCGGGCGGCTGCCACTGCCCGGTCGACGTCGTCGGGTGTCGCGGAGACCGCCGAGCCGATCGGCCGGCCGGTCCGCGCCGACCGCACGGTGATCGTCGCGTCGCCGGACGGGGCCGTCCAGCGGCCGTCGATGAACAGGGATGCGCTGGTCGCCATTGCCCACTCTCCCTTGCGGAACGGTTCGGTTCGTGCGGGACTATCCGGCAGCGCCGCGACTCGATCCACACGCCGGTCCACTGGGCGGTCAGCGATCCGGGCGGTCCACTGTGCGGACCGTTGTGCTGATTGTGTTCAGCGGAGCGCCGAGTCTGGCCGCATGGCACTCAGTGACGAGGAAGTCCGCCGGCTCGCGGGCGAGCTGTGGGACGCGGAGCGGCAGTCCACGCCGATCCAGCCGATCAGCGGCCGGCATCCGGACGCGGACATCGACGACGCCTACCGGATCCAGCTGGCGGGAGTCCGGTTGCGGACCGACGCCGGCGATCGGGTGCGCGGACACAAGGTGGGGCTGACCGCACGCGTGATGCAGCAGCAGTTCGGCGTCGAGCGACCCGACTTCGGGCACCTGCTGGCGTCGATGTTCCATCCCGAAGGCGAACCCCTCGCGGTCGACGAGCTCATCGCGCCGCGGGTCGAGCCCGAGTTGGCGTTCGTGCTCGACGCGCCGCTGCGCGGCCCGGGCGTGACGGTGGCCGACGTGCTCGGGGCGACCGCGTTCGTGCTGCCGGCGCTGGAGATCATCGACTCGCGGATCGAGGACTGGCGGATCGGGATCGTCGACACCGTGGCGGACAACGCATCCTCGGCCAAGGTGGTGCTCGGCGGCACGCGGACACCGGTGTCCGAAGTGGATCCCCGGCTCATCGGCGTGGTGCTGCGACGTAACGGAGAGATCGTGGAGACCGGGGCGAGCGGCGCCGTGCTCGGCAATCCGGCGCAGGCCGTCGCCTGGCTCGCCAACACGATCGCGAACCACGGTGGTGTGCTCGACGCCGGTGACCTGATCATGCCGGGAACCTGCACACGCGCGGTCGGCATGGAGCCCGGCGACACCGTGCGGGCCGACTTCGAGCACCTCGGGCACGTCGGGGTCTCCTTCAGTTCCGCGAAGGTCAGCGAGGGGGCTGCGGCATGAGTGACGTGACCGCGTGGGCGGACCGGCTGGACCAGGCCGCGACCGGCTGTGCTCCGGTGAGCCCGCTGACCGGCGACGGCCTGGACGGCGTCGAAACCGCCTATCAGGTGCAGAACGAGCTCGTTCGGCTGCGTCTGGCCCGAGGTGAGCGGCTGGTCGGCGGCAAGCTCGGCCTCACCAGCAAGGCCAAACAGCGCGCGATGGGTGTGGACAAGCCGCTCTATGGGCTGGTCACCGGCGGCATGCTGCGGCCGTCGGGCAGCCGGTTGCGACTCAAGGAGCTGATCCATCCCCGAATCGAGCCGGAGATCGCGTTCGTGTTGGGCGAGGCCCTGGAGGGACCGGGCGTGACGGTGGCGGACGTGCTCGCCGCGACCCGGTACGTCTGTCCCGCGCTCGACGTCATTGACAGCCGCTACGAGGGCTTCTCGTTCAAGCACCTGGACGCGATCGCCGACAACGCGTCGTCCGCGGTCTTCGCGCTGGGGGACGATTTCACCCCGCCGACGAGGGATCTCACGCTCACCGGGTGTGTGCTCGAAGTGGACGGGCAAGTCGTCGAGTCGGCGGCCGGGGCGGCGGTGATGGGGCATCCGGCGGCGGCGGTCGCGTTCATGGCCAACCAGTTGGGCCTGCGCCGGCAGCGGCTGGAGGCGGGTTGGGTCGTCCTCTCCGGCGGGCTCACCGCCCCCGTGCCGCTCCGGCCGGGCGGCACCGTCACCGCGACGATCAGCGGACTGGGCAGCGTCACTCTCGGGGCGGAGTAGGAGGAGTCATGCCGTTCATTCAGGTGAACCTCGGGGCCGGGCGGACCGCGGCGCAGAAGGACGCCCTCATCAGGGCCGTCTCCTCGGCGGCGGCCGAGGCGATCTCGGTGCCGGAGGCGTCCGTGCGGGTGTGGATCGTGGAGGTTCCGGCCACGGAGGTCCTCGTCGGCGGTCAGACGCTGGCCGAGCGGCAGGTCAGGTCGTCATGACGCACTTCGTCCTGGTCCACGGCGGCTGGCACGGCGCCTGGTGCTGGGCAGACGAGGTCGCGGCGCTGGAGCGGCGGGGGCACAGCGCCTCCGCGGTCCACCTGCCGTCCGACGACCCAGAGGCCGGCGCGGAGCGTTACGCGGAGGTGATCGCGGCGGCGGTCCGGGAGCCCGGTGCCGACGTCCTCGTCGGTCATTCCCTCGCCGGCCTGGCGATTCCTCTTGTGCCACAAATGGTTCCCGTGGGAGCGCTGGTCTTCCTGGCGTCGCTGCTGCCGGAGCCGGGCCGCTCCTGGCGGGACCAGCTCGCGTCCGCGCGTCCCATGGCCGAGTGGTTCTACGACAAGGCCCTGCCGAACCAGGGACGCGACGAACTGGGCAGGTCGACCTGGCCGCCGGCGGTCGCGGCCGAGCTGTTCTACTACGACTGTCCACACGAGACGGCCGTGGCGGCCGCGAGCAGCCTGCGCCCGCAGTCCTCGGCCCCCATCGCCGAAACCACGCCGCTGAAAGCCTTCCCCGACGTGCCCCTGCACTACATCGGTTGCCGGGACGACCGTGCGGTGTCCCAGGCCTGGGCCGAACGAACCGCACGAGAGCGTCTCGGCGCCGAGGTCACATGGATCGACGGCTCGCACAGCCCGTTCCTGGCCCGGCCGGACGAACTGGCCGATGTTCTCGTCTCTGTCGAACCCTGACACCGGAGGACCGATGACCGGCACCGTCGCCGTGTTCAACACGGCATCCGACCTACAGCAGCAAGTGGAACAGTTCCTGTACCACGAGGCCGCACTACTGGACGCATGGCGGCTCGACGACTGGCTGGCCCTGATGCATCCCGACGTGGAGTACCGGGTGCCCGCGCCCGGTTCGGACCATCTCGACCCCCGGAACACCCTCCAGGTGATCCACGACGACCACGTCCGGCTGAAGGGGCGGGTCACGCGGCTGAAGAGCAAGCACGCGCACGCCGAAAGCCCGCACTCGCGCACCCTCCGGTTGGTCACCAACGTCAGGGTGGAAAGCGGTGACGGCGAGCTCCTCGTGCATTCCAACTTCCATGTGGTGCGCACCAGGCTCGGCCAGCTCGACCACTTCCTCGGCACGTACCGGCACGTGCTGGTCCCCACGGGGACGAGCTTCCTGGTCCGACAGCGCGTGGCGACCCTGGACCACGGCATCGTCGAGGCCGGCGGCACCGTGTCCATCATCCTGTGACGGGAAGGCAGCGTCGTGCTCGATCTGCACACGCACGTGGTTCCCGCCGCGACACCGTTCCTGGCGGAGCTCTCCACGTCCGACTCCCGCTGGGCGCGGCTCCATCGGGGGCCGGAGACCGGTGACGTGGTGGTCGCGGGCAAGGTGTTTCGCACCATACGGCGAGTGGCGTGGGATCTCGACCACCGCAGAGAGACGGCACTCGCGGCCGGGTGCGCAGGGCAGCTGCTGTCGGCCATGCCCGAGCTGCTGGCCCCGTGGGCGCCGCCCGGGCAGGGACTCGCGTTCGCCCGCGCGTTCAACGACTGGCTCGCGTCCGAGCTGCCGAGCCACGGCGGCTTCTTCACGGGGCTCGGTGTCGTCCCGCTGGCCGATCCCGACGCGGCCGCCGCGCTGCTCGGGGAGATCGCCGACGCGGGACTGTCCGGTGTGGAGCTACCGGCCACCCCGCCGATCGCGCCGCTGCACACACCCGCCTGGTCCGGTTTCCTGGACGAAGCCGAGCGCCTCGGGCTGCTGCTGTTCGTGCACGCCGTCGGCGGCCCGGCGGCGGCGCACTATCCGCATCCCATGGCCGCCAACGGTGTCCTGTTCCCCCTCAGCACCGGAGCAGCCGTCGGCGGACTGATCACGACCGGCGCGCTGGCCAGGCGCCCCGGGCTCCGGGTGCTCGCCAGCCACGGGGGCGGCTCGCTGATCACGGAGCTGCCCCGGATCGACTTCCTGCGGGAGACCACGCCGGAGTTGCGCGAGCTGATGCCGGAACCGGCCACAGCCTCCGCGCGCCGACTCTGGTACGACCCCCTGCTGTTCGACACCGGACTGCTCAGGCATCTGGTGGCCACCGTCGGCGCGGACCGGGTCGTGCTCGGCACGGACTACCCCTTCATGCCGGTCGATCCCGTCGCGTTCCTCGCCGATCCGACCCTGCCCGACGGACTGGCGGACGCGGTCCGCCGCACCAACCCCGCGGCGCTGCTCGCGGCGCTCGGCCGGACACTCAAAGGAGCTGAACCACGATGACTGCCGAACTCGCCGCACCGGCGACGCGTGAAACCCACCATGGCCGCCTGGTGGACGACCGGCCCGCCGACGGCTTCTTCCGGGTCAACCGGGCCGCGCTGGTCTCCGACACCGTCCTCGCCGAGGAACAGAAGGCCATCTTCGACCGGTGCTGGCTCTACGTGGGGCATGTCTCCGAGGTGCCGGCCCCGGGGGACTTCCGGGCCCGGACGGTCGCCGGCCGGCCGCTGGTCATGTGGCGGGGCAGCGACGGCGAGGTGCGGGTCTTCCTCAACGCCTGCCGACACCGTGGCGCGCAGCTGTGCCGAGTCCCCGAGGGCAACGCCCGGGGGATGTCCTGCTTCTACCACGCGTGGACGTATTCCAACGAGGGCACGCTGACCGGCCTGCCCGACGCCGAGGGCTACGGGGAGGGCTTCGACCGGTCCCGGTTCGGCCTGAACACGCCACCCCGGGTCGGTGAGCACCGCGGCTTCGTGTTCTGCTGCTTCGACCCCGACGCGGTGTCCCTGACCGACTATCTCGGTCGGGCCGGTGAGTATCTCGACCTCGTCGCCGACCAGTCGCCGGAGATGGAGGTGGTCGACGGGGTCCACGAGTACTCGATGGAAGCGAACTGGAAGCTGTTCGTGGAGAACAGCCTCGACGGCTACCACCTCATCCCGTTGCACCGGACCTACTTCGACTACCTGAAGTCCACAGAGGACTCCTACCTCGACCCCCGCAAGGCGACCGAGGCGCTGGACCTGGGCAACGGACACGCGGTCATCACCGTGGAGGGACCGTGGGCCCGCCCGGTCGCCCGGTGGACGCCGGCGCTGGGCGAGGAGAACCGCGACTACGTCGCCGCGCGGCGAGCCGACCTGGAGGAGCGGTTCGGCGTCGAGCGCGCCCGGCGCATCGCCACGACGGACCGAAACCTCCTCATCTTTCCCAACCTGATCATCAACGACATCATGGGCGTGGTGGTCCGCACGATCACGCCGACCGCGGCCGGGCGCACCGTCATCGCGCAGTGGACACTGGCCACGAAGGGCGAGCCGGACTCGGTGCGCGCCCGGCGGCTGGACTCGTACGTGACGTTCCAGGGCCCGGGCGGGCTTGCCACCCCGGACGACATGGAGGCCTGCGAGTCGTGCCAGCTGGGCCTGGCCGCCGCCGCGGAGTCGCCGTGGTCGGACATCTCCCGCGGCATCCAGAAGGAGGCGGCGGGCGGCCCGTTCGTGGCGTCGGACGAGGTGCAGCAGCGAGCCTTCTGGAGGCGCTGGCGGGACCTGCTCGGATAGCCTCCCACGATGCGTATCAGTGCTGAGGAGACGGCGGAGCACCGGTCGGTCGGCGACCGGATGCTCCTCATCCTCGACACCGTCGCGGCCGCACCCGGGGAACTGGGCCTCAGCGAACTCGCCCGCCAGACCGGGCTGAAAAAGGCCACCGTCCACCGGCTCGCCGCCGACCTGGTCGCCCACCGCATGCTGGAACGCGGCGGGTACGGCTACCGGCTCGGACTGCACCTGTTCGAGCTCGGCCAGCAGGTCCCGGCCTCGCGGCGGCTGCGAGCGACCGCGCTGCCCTTCATGGCCGACCTGCTGGCCGCGACCGGTGAGGTGGTGCAGCTCGGCGTCCTGGACGGGACCGAGATCGTCTACGTGGAGAAGCTCACCGGACGGCACAGCGTCCCGGTGCCGTCCTCGGTGGGCTCGCGGCTGCCCGTCTACTGCACCGGGCTGGGCAAGGCCATCCTCGCCTTCGAGGACGAGTCGGCGATCGAACTGGTGCTCGCCGCGCCGATGCCGGCCCGCACCAGCACGACCATCACCGACGGCAAGCGGTTGCTGCGTGAGCTGGAGACCATCCGGGACAGCGGCGTGGCCTACGACCGCGAGGAAGGCACCAAGGGAATCGCCTGCGTCGCGGCGCCGATCATCGTCGAGAGCTACGTCGGCCGTGGCGGGCATCGCGCCGTGGCGGGACTGTCGGTGACGGGCCCCGCCCAGCGCCTGCATCCCGAGCGTCTGGCGGCGGCGGTGCGGACCGCCGCGCTGAGCATCAGCCGCCTGCTCGGCCCGCCGTCGCTACGTTGATCTCCAGCGCCGCCCGCGGCCGGCTCAAGCCGCCGGAGCCGAGGCGTCGGTGGCATGAGCCGGCCCACGGACCGAGACCGTCACATCGCGCCCGAAGCGAGCCGAGACGGTCGCGCCGGGCCGCAGCGGTGTGGCGGCGGTCAGACCACCGGTGATCACGAGTTCGCCCTTGCGCAGGAACTGCCCGCGCGCGGCGAGGGCATCCACCAGCCAGGCCAGGCTGTTGAGCGGATGCCCGCCGGCGGCAGCCGACGTGGCGGTGGCCAGGGTGGTGTCGTCCGCGAACAGCTCGACCGTGACCCGGTGGCAGTCGAGGGGAGACACGTCGAGCGGTGGGCCGAGGACCACGCCCGCGGCGGACGAGCCGTCGGCGGTGTTCTGCTCGGCGGTGAACCGATAGCCGTGCCACACCGAGTCGACGACCTCCAAGCATGCGTGGACGGTCTCGACGGCGTCGGCGAGCTCGGGCAGCAGCCAACCGGTCCCGGTCACGTCGTGGGCGAGGACGACGCCGATCTCCGGCTCCACCCGTGGCTGCAGAAAGTTCTCCGCCACGGCTGCGTCGCGTAGCACCATGTCGTCGAGCAGCGGTCCGTAGTTGGGGGAGCGGACGCCCATCTGCTGACGCATCACCGCCGAGGTGTAGCCGAGCTTGTAGCCGACGTGGCAGCGTTCCTCCGCCAGCCGCAGCTTCGTCAGTCGCTCCTGGACGGTGTACGCGTCTTCCATGGACAACGCCGTGCCTGTCCTGTCGGCGTCGAGCAGCCTGCGCTCGCCGCGGGCCCGGTGCAGCTCGTTGGCGAGCTGGTCCGCCGCATCCCCGTCTGGATTGTGCTTGCTGTGCCTCACGGTTTCATCCTGACGCGCCCTCAGCGCCCCGGCGGGGCACCGGTTCACTGGGCGGTCCACGTGATGGCCGCCCCGCCGCGTCCTTCCGAGACTCGAACCGTCACCACTCGACGACGAGGAGATCAGTGATGGGTGAGGTGCTGGGACTCGGAGTTACGCACTATCCGCCCCTGAGCGGCACCGACGACAACCTGACCAGGGTCTTCCGCGGCGCCCTGGCCGATCCCAAGCTGCCGGCCGAGCTGCGCGACCCGGCTTCGTGGCCCGAGCGCGCACGCCGGGAATGGGGCGACGACGAGGGCATAGCGGCCGGCAAGGCGCACCGGGAGCAGTTGCGCGAGGGGTTCCGTCGCACCCGGGAGGCGCTCGACGAGTTCCAGCCCGATGTCGTGCTGATCTGGGGCGACGACCAGTACGAGAACTTCCGCGAGGACATCGTCCCGCCCTACGCCGTGCTGGCCTACGAGGACACGGTCGTGCACCCGTGGCGGCATGCGGGCGAGTCGTCCAACATGAAGGGCAAGCCGAACATCTGGGGTGAGGGCGAGGACACCGAGCGCACGATCCGCGGGCACCGGCCGTTCGCCCTGCACCTGACCGAGCGACTGCTCGGCCGTGGCATCGACACGCCCTACGCCTACCGGCCGCTGCACCACCCCGGCTTCGCGCACGCCTTCCTGAACACCGTGCTGTACCTGGACTACGACCGCCGCGGATTCGACTACCCGGTCGTCGCGTTCCCGATCAACTGCTACGGCCGCAAGGTGATCAGCTTCCAGGGCAACATCAGCCCCTTGGGCGTGGAACGCGAGCTGGATCCGCCGTCTCCGACACCCGCTCGGATCATGGACGTCGGCGCCGCCGTCGCCCGGATCTGCGCGGAAAGCCCCTACCGGGTCGCCCTGGTCGCGAGCTCCAGCTGGTCGCACAGCTTCCTGGTCGACTCCACCTTCCGGCTCTTCCCCGACTCCGCGGCCGACAAGCGGATGTACGAGGCGCTGGTGGCCGGCGACCACTCCGTGTGGGAGAACACGACCCTCGAGGACGCGGAGAAGGCCGGCCAGCAGGAGCTGTTGAACTGGTGGGCGCTGGTCGGAGCCATGCGCGAGCTGGGCCGCACCCCGAGCTGGACGAGCTTCGCCGCGTCGAACATCTTCGTGTCCAACAAGGTCTTCGCGATCTACGACGAGGAATCCCGATGAGGCGCTTCGACCTCGCGGTGATCGGCGCCGGACCGGCCGGCCTCTTCGCCGCGTTCTACGCCGGCATGCGGGGCCTGTCGGTCGCGCTGGTGGACGCCCTGCCCGAGCCGGGCGGGCAGATCGCCGCGCTGTACCCGGAGAAGCTCATCCGCGACGTGGCCGGCTTCGGCGCGATCCGCGGCCGGGAGCTGGTGCGAGAACTGCTCGCGCAGGCACGTCCGTTCGCGCCCGGGATGTTCCTCGGTCGACAGGCCACACAGCTCGACGACCTGGTGGGCGGCCGGTTCCGGCTGGGACTCGCGGATGGCACGGACCTCGACGCGGGCGCGGTGGTGGTGACCGGCGGCATCGGCACCTTCACGCCACGAAAGCTGCCCTGTGGCGACGCTTTCCAGGGCCGCGGGCTGAGCTACTTCGTCCGGGATCCTTCGGAACTGGCCGGAAAGCGGATCCTGGTGGTGGGAGGTGGTGACTCCGCGTTCGACTGGGCCGACGCGTTGCAGGACAACGCGGAGGTGACGCTGGTCCACCGCCGCGGGAGCTTCCGGGCGCACCAGCACACGGTGGACCGGGTGCTGTCCGGCGCCGCCTCGGTGCGGATCAACACCGAGGTCGAGCATCTCGACGGCGACGCACGTGTCCGTCGCGCGGTGCTCCGGGACACCGTCTCCAACGTCCGCACCGAACTCGACTGCGACCATGTCGTCGCCGCCCTCGGCTTCGTCGCCAGCCCGGGACCGCTGCTGCGGTGGGGACTGGAGGTGCGGGACCACAAGATCGTGGTCGACCAGGCGATGCGCACGACCCGCCCCGGCGTTTTCGCCGCCGGCGACGTGTGCACCCACGACGGTCGGGTCCCGCTCATCGCGGTCGGATTCGGCGAGGCGGCGACCGCGGTCAACCACGCGGCGACCTGGTTGGACCCCGGCGCTTCCCTCTTCCCAGGGCACTCGACCGACGGAGTGCCCGCCGCCATCGAGCCGGCCGCAAGCTCGGCCTGACACCGGGAGAACGCTCATGGCCTACGTCATCACCGACGCGTGCGTCGACATCCTCGACCGCTCCTGCACCGAGGAATGCCCGGTCGACTGCATCTACGAGGGCGACCGCAAGATGTACATCAACCCCGTGGAGTGCATCGACTGCGGCGCCTGCGAGCAGGCCTGCCCCACGGCTGCGGCGATTTCCGATCGCACGCTGGCCGGCACCGACGCGGCCTGGAACACCCGGGACAACATCGCCTTCTTCACCGAGCCCCTGCCCGGGCGCGACACCGCGCTCGGCGCCCCCGGCGGCGCCTCACACCTCGGCCCGGTGGGTGTCGACACTCCCGTCATCGCCGCGCTGCCCCGCCGCTGAATCGGAGGACAACCGTGACTGCCATCCACACCTGGACGGCGGCGTACGACCCGCGTACCGGGCGCGAGCTGCCCGGCGGAGAAGCCGCCAGCGACAGCGACGACATCGAGCGGGTCGTCGCCGCTGCCGCAGCGGCGGCCCCGGAACTGGAAGCACTCGGCCGCGCCGGCCGAGCCGACCTGCTCCGCGGCCTCGCCCGTGCGCTGGACGCGCGACGGGACGAGGTCGTGACGCGTGCCGACGGCGAGACCGCACTCGGCCGGAAACGGCTCGCAGGGGAGCTCGACCGCACCGTCTACCAACTCGCCTTCTTCGCCGACGTGATCGAGGAGGGCAGCTACGTCGAGGCGACCATCGACCACACGGGACAGACCCCGATGGGCCTGCGCCCGGACCTGCGGCGCATGCTGGTGCCGCTCGGCCCCGTCGCCGTGTTCGGCGCGAGCAACTTCCCACTCGCCTTTTCCGTGCCCGGCGGTGACACCGCGTCCGCACTCGCCGCCGGGAACCCGGTCGTGGTCAAGGCGCACGGCTCCCATCCGGGAACCTCCAGGCTGGTCTTCGACATCCTGCGCGACGCCGTCTCCGACGCGGGGGCGCCGGACGGCACGATCGGAATCCTGTTCGGCCGGGAGGCGGGGGAGCGCCTCGTCCGGCACCCGGCCGTGCGGGCCGTCGGCTTCACCGGTTCGCTGAGCGGCGGTCGTGCCCTGCTCGACGCGATCAACAGCCGCGAGGACCCCATTCCGTTCTACGGTGAACTGTCCAGTGTGAACGCGCTCGTCGTCACGGAGGACGCGGCGCGTGAACGGGCGGTCGAGATCGGCGCGGGAATCGTCAACTCCGTGACGGGATCGGCCGGCCAGCTGTGCACGAAACCCGGTCTCGTCCTGGTTCCCGCCGGCGAGGGCGGCGATGCCCTGGTGGCGGCGGCCGCGGCGGCGCTCGACAGCGCCGAAGTGGTGCCACTGCTCAACCAACGGATCCAGAAATCCTACGTCGAGGACACCCGGCAGCTCCGCGCCAGGCCGGGAGTGTCCACGGTGGCGGAGGGTGGCCCGGTGCGGGACGGGTTCCGGGTTCCGCCGTTGCTGGTGACCACCGACGCCGAACACGCCCCGGACGCGGCGTTCGCCGAGTACTTCGGGCCAGCCGCCGTGATCGTGCGCTACGCCACGCCCACGGAGCTCACTGCCGTGATCCGGCGGTTGCCGGCTTCGCTCACGGCGTCGGTCCACCTCGGTAAGGCGGAGGTCGCGCCGCCGTGGCTCGACGGGCTCCGACGTACTGCCGGTCGGCTCGTGTTCAACGGCTATCCGACCGGTGTCGCAGTCAGCTGGGCGCAGCACCACGGCGGGCCCTGGCCGGCGACGAACAGTGTGTTCACGTCCGTGGGCGCCACGGCGATCCGCCGTTTCCTGCGCCCCGTCACCTGGCAGGATGCGCCGGCCGAGTTCCTGCCGGAGGAACTCAGGGACGCGCCGGCTCATCCCGTGCCCCGCAGAGTGGACGGCGTCCTCGAATTGGCCACCTAGGGTGTCGGGCCGGCACCGGTTGGGTCAGCGGTGGAACTCGAGTACCGCGCGGCCGGCGTTGTAGAGCGATTGGCCGACGGTCTGCGGGTCGCCGAGATAGCCGGCGACCATCGCGCCGTCGCGCAGCATCACCAGCTGGTCGGCGGCGCTGGAGGCGTCGGTGACGCCGATCTCCTGGAGCATCTCCTCGAGGGTCGCCTTGAACCACCGTCGGTGGGAATCCACGACCTGCCGGACGGGGTGTTCGGCGTCGGCGTACTCGGCGGCGGCGTTGATGAACGGGCATCCCCGGAACCCGGGGGAGCAGCTCTCGGCGCCGATCCCCTCGGCGATGAGGCGGAACACCTCCGAGACGTGGCCCCCGGTGGCCTGCCGGGCCGCCTCGACCGCGCCGCGCTCCCAGGCGGCGCGACGTTCGAGATAAGCCACGATCAGCTCGTCCTTGGTCGGGAAGTGGCGGTAGAAGGTCACCTTGGTGATGCCGACCTTGGCGATGATCTTCTCGGCGCTGATCGCCCGGATGCCCTGTGTGTAGAACAGCTCCGCCGCCGCCTCGATGATCCGCTGACGCATCGGCGGCACGCCGCCCCGGGCCGGAGTGGGCGTCATCGCCTGATCCCTTTCGTGGTCGGGCCGGCCGGCTCGGAGCGCTGCTGTGTCATGTCGTCCACCTTTCCATCCTCTCTCGACCACGGCCCGCGGCGGGGGATTCCCGTGTCCGGGGGAGCGTGCTACGGTCCAGGTAGAGTTACTAGTTAGTCTACCTAAATGGGAGGGTTCGGACATGTCCGCATCGACGCCGGTCGTGTTCATCCACGGCCTGTGGATCCACTCCGACTCGTGGCAGAACTGGGTGGATCTCTACCGACAAGCCGGCTACGACCCGATCGCCCCGGGATGGCCCGGCGACTCCGACACCGTCGCCGCCACCCGCGCCAACGCCGCCGCCCTCGCCGGCCACGGCATCGACGACATCACCGCGAGCTACCTGAAGGTGATCAACGGCCTTGCCGCCAAGCCGATCATCATCGGCCACTCCTTCGGCGGCCTGATCGCCCAGAAACTGCTGGCCGGCGGACACGCCTGCGCCGCGATCGCCATCGACCCCGGCCAGATCAAGGGCGTCAAGCCCGTGCCGTTCGCGCAGATCCGCTCCGGCCTGCCCGTGCTGTCCAAGCCGGGCAACAAGAAGAAGGCGGTCGCGCTCACCGGCAAGCAGTTCCGCTACGGCTTCGGCAACGCCATCCCGCAGGCCGAATCCGACGAGCTGTTCGAACGCTGGGCCATTCCCGGCCCCGGCAAGCCGCTGTTCGAGGCGAGCACCGCCAACTTCAGCACGTCCTCGCCGGCGGCGGTGGACACCAGGAACAACGACCGTGGACCACTGCTGATCATCGGCGGCGGCCAGGACCACACCGTCCCCGAAGTCGTCGCCAAGGCCGCGTACAAGCTCTACGCCGGATCGAGCGCGATCACCGACTACCGGTCGTTTCCCGACCGGGGCCACTCCCTGGTCTTCGACCACGGCTGGCGTGAGGTCGCCGACCACACCCTCGCCTGGCTGCGGCATCTGGGCCTCTGACCCCCCTGCCGTACCCCGCTCCATCACCTAGGAAGGGAAAACCCATGCGTACAGCACGCCCACCGCGCTCGCGCGGAGTCCGATTCGCCCTGGTCGGCGCGGCCATCGCCGTCGCCGCCGGGCTCATCCCCGGCGCGGCCGTGTCCGCCGCCACCAGCCAGGCATACGGCCACGGGCCCAAGCCGACGGTCGTGCTCGTCCACGGCGCGTGGGCCGACGGTTCGAGCTGGAACGGTGTCGTCAGCCGGCTCCAACGCGACGGCTACACCGTCGACGTACCGCCCAACCCGCTGCGCGGCGTGGCCGGCGACTCCGCCTACCTCGCCAGCTACCTCAAGACCGTCCCCGGACCGATCGTCCTGGTCGGACACTCCTACGGCGGCTTCGTCATCACCAACGCCGCCACCGGCAACACCAACGTCAAGGCCCTGGTCTACGTCGACGCCTACATCCCCGCCCAGGGCGACACCCTCAACGGGCTGACCACCCAGTTCCCGGGCAGCCAGGTCACCCCGGACGCGCTCACCTTCGTGCCGTCGGCCGACGGCGTCGTCGACGCCTACATCACGCCGGCGCAGTTCCGGAGCATCCTGGCCAACGACCTGTCGGCCGCGCAGGCCGCCGAGCTCGCCGCCATCCAGCGCCCGATCGCGGCCTCCGCGCTCGGCGAACCGTCCGGCGCGCCGGCCTGGAGCGGCATTCCCAGCTGGGACGTCATCGGAACCGCCGACCACGCCCTGCCCGCCGCGGCGCAGGAATCCATGGCCAAGCGCGCCGGCTCGACCGTGACCGAGATCAACGCCTCCCACCTGTCGATGATCTCCCACCCCGGCACCGTGCAGTACGTCATCGAGGAAGCGGCCCACCACACCTCGTGACCACGCCGCATGGTGTGACCGTCGAAACTCACCGCGGTCAGCCCGTTCTCCCTCCTGCATGGAAGGTTTTGTCATGGCGGCGCGAATACTGTCGATAATCGGTGCTCTCTTCTATATTCTCTGGGCGGCTTTGCATTTTCAGGCCGCGGCCGGTGTTGTCAAGCTGGGAGACACGGTCCCACCGTCGATGATCCAGGGCCGGCTGTTCCAGGTCGATCCTGGCCCAGACCGCGAGCACGCCGAGGGAGCCGGCCAACAACCCGAGGGTCATCGCGAGCGGCCTGCCATTCGCGCCGCCGAGAACCCACAGCAGTGAGCCAAGTCCGACGCTGATGGCCAGTGCGCCGGTCCAGTCCACGGTGCCGGGCGCCCGGACGGTGCTGTCCGGCACGAGGAGGAACACGATCGCGGGAGCGAGATCGGCGAGCAGGACGGGAACGAGGCCACCGGTACGTACTTCCATCCGGTGGGCACCTGCCGACTCGGCTCAGACCCGGGGGCCGTTGCCGACACCGAACTTCGGGTCAACGGTCTCGACGGTCTGCGAGTCGTCGACGCTTCGGTGCTGGCCACGATAGTCTCGGCCAACACCAATGCCACCGTGGTCGCGATCGCGGAACGGGCGGCCGAATTACTGTCGCAGGCTTGAGTCCTCGGGTCGACCACGCCAGCGCCAGCACGATGTACACCGTGGCCAGGGTGATCACCGACCACTCCACACCGACCTGCCCGACCTGAGCCGTCCCGACCGACAAGGACAGGCCGACAGCGGGCGGATGGAATCGAACCCGATGGATGCTCATCGCCATCGCAACAGCCACCCCGGTGGTTGCGGCGACCGGCAGTGCCAGCAGGGCACCGGCCACGGAAAGCGGTACAACCACTGCCGCCGCGACCACATAGGACACAGTGATCCTCCGCCAGTCGCGACCGTAGCGGATCGGATCGCGCAATGCGGTAGCTACGGTCGCCGCGATACTCGGGGTCAGAAACGGCTCCGGGAAACGGAGTTGGAGCACCACAAGAGGGACGAGCAGCAGCGCCGCCCACGCGACGGCCCGGCGGCGCCTGCTGCTCAGCATTCATCTGCTCCGGAGGGAAAGGCGTCCCACCCGGAAGAGCTCGACCGCGGAGTGGTCGAGACGGGGCGCGTCATGGGCACGTTCCGCGAAGCCTTGCGGGTGTTCCGGGTTGACTGGCACGCCGCGGTATACAGCGAAGAGGTTGTCGGCGATTCCGCTCAGCCACAGCCAATGCGTGGCACCGAAGCCCAGGACTTCGGCCATCGTGTCCTCCTTGTCAGATCGCCGTCCCTGCGTGGTCCACTGTGAAGTGTGTTCACGCGGCGTCGGTGCGACAACACAACGGTCCGCCCAGTGGAGTGCGGAGGGATCACGGGATCGGTGCGTGCGCCGGCGACCGGCCTCGACGAGAGGATGGACCGGCTCAACCGGTCCCATGAACGCGGCAGACGGCAGGAAAGTCGTGGCGGAGCGGACTGTTGGGGCAACGACGCCTGTGGCAACGGAGTTCCGTCTGGTCCTTGTAGGGCACCTCAGGTCCAGCTTCCGCTGGAGGTTCAAGGTCGCGAACTAGGGCGTTCCCCGGCATCCGCCGGCCCGGTCGGCGAGGCGGATTCGTGCCCGATGCCACGGTCGATCCGCATGACCGGTATGTGTCGTCCGGCCTTCTGTCGGTACCCCGCGAATCCCGGTTGAGCCGCGATGGCAAGAGAGAAGAGTCGTTCGTACTCGTCGCTGTCGAGGACCTCGGCGGCTTTGGCGGGGAAGGTCTCGGTACCGAGTTCGACCGTGAGTCCAGGATGGACGACCAGGTTGTGATACCAGGCCGGATGCCGACTCGAGCCCGCCGCCGAAGCGATCACGAAGATGCTGTCACCGTCGGTGAAGTAGGCGACCGGGCTGGTGCGCGGCTGCCCGCTTCGAGCGCCCGTGGTGGTGATCAGTGCGAGGTCGACGGTGGCGAAGCGACCACCGACCCGTCCGCCGTTGGCCCGGAACTCCTCAATGACATCCTTGTTGTGCTCCCACATGTGACTGGCAACGTTCGCAGGCCGCGACCGGTTGCCGGGTGTTCCCCCGAGTGATCGGTTTCACCACCGTATCGGCTGTCTGAGCCGAGTGAACACAGGCAGAGTCGTGCGTGCCGAAAACCACGTCCATGTACGCCCGGTTCGCCGGGTTGCGTTACGGACGGCGGTATCTTGCCCCCCGAGGGGATCCTCATCTCGCCGGAGACGGAGACCGAGTTCTTCGCCGGCGAAGAGATCGCCAGCCGGCGACGCGCCTGAAGTTTCATCAACGCGGCTGGGCGTTGACGCCACGGCTTCGACGCGCACGGACCCGTGGAGGGTGTTCGGGTGATCGGCGCTCCCCTCTGGCGCCGATCACCCGAACACCGAGACACCGCCCGGCACACGCCGGTGCGCGGCGTGGCTATGTGCGCGCCAGCGGAACGACATGCTCTGAACGATGTCCATTGTGGATAGCCGATAACGCGGTGGGACATTGACGGATCGGGCCCTCCAGCACCGAGGTGTCCACCAGCGTGGAAAGCAGTCCAAAGAGGACTGTCCTGCTCGGTCCAACCGACACGTCGAGCTCGGGCACGTCCCGCCCGCCGACTATGAGGCACTACACGCGATGACCCACCCAATCGCCACGGCAGCCTGTGTGATTGTGGTGGGGCGGCGGGTTTCACGCCACCGCCCCACCACGCCCCCCGTCCCCCCTGAACGCGCGGCAGGCGGAATGCCCCCTGCCGCCCGAACCGCACCGACACTGGATGGTCGGTGTACAGTAAACTGAACAACGTGACTCAACCGTAGAGTTCCCTGACGAGGTTGTCAACAACTCTTGCCGCCAGGAGGTTGCTGTCCAATATACTTGGCACGAGGGAGGGGAGTGCGGACTTGTCCGACACCGACGGCGCGACTCCGGGAGCCGCGGCATTCGCCGAGAAGCTGCGACTGCTGTTCGACAGCGTCCGCCAACCCGACGGTCGGCCGCACAGCAAGGCCGGGGTGGCCGACGCGCTGGGCGTGTCACGGTCGTACGTGTACATGCTGCTGGCCGGACAGTGCGAGCCCGGTTACTCTCTGGTGGTCAAGCTGGCCCGATTTTTCGAAGTAGACCTGGAGTACTTCGCGGACTCGCCACGCGCGCGGGAGCTGACACGGCAGTACGAATTGTTGGCCAAGCTGGGGGAACAGCAGGTCCACCGCCTGGCGACCCGGGCCAGCGAGCTGTCCCCGGAGCGCCTGCGTAGCGTGCTGGAGTTCATGGATTTCCAGGCCCGACAAGGAGAAGACGACACATGACCGACTCCCAGTCCGGGACGGTACCCGTAGCGGGGGGCTCGTTGTACTACGAGGTCCGGGGGACCGGCTGGAACGTCCTGGTGGTTCAGGGCGGAATCGGCGACGCCAACGCCACCGCTCAGCTGGTCGACCAGCTCGTCGCCGACGGCGCGCGTGTGATCACCTACGACCGACGCGGCCTGGGTCGCTCGGTCGTGGACGACGCGGCGGCCACCACGATCGGCGTTCACTCCGCCGACGCGGCGGCGCTGCTGTCGGCAGTCGCCCCGGAACCGGCCGTCGTGGCGGGCGCCAGCATCGGCGCGGTGATCGCCCTCCAGTTGGCCGTCGACCACCCGGACCTGGTGGCCGCGGTGATCGCTCACGAACCGCCGCTGCCGGACGTGGTGCGCGAGGCGGACCGCGAACGTGAACTCGACCATGTCGCCGAACTCGCCCGCACCGACGTGCGCGCCGCGATCCGCCACATGGCCGGCCTCGCGGGCGAGCAGCCCGAACTCGAGCCCGGCGCCGCGCCGAGCCGACCGCGCGGGGACATCAACGCCACGCTGACCCGGTTCTTCGCCCATGACTTCCCCGCGGTGCGCACCAGCGGTGTCGACGCCGATCGTGTCCGCCCCGTCATCCCGAAGGTTCCCGTCATCCTGACCGGCGGAACCGGCGGCAGCGAACGCTGGGAGTACCGCTGCGCCCGCGCACTCGCCCAGAACCTCGGCGTGGAGTTCGTGGGCATCGACGGCGGCCACGAAGCCCCGGCGACCCACCCGCGCAGCACCGCGGCGGCGATCAGCCGCCTCGCCGCAGCCCGGCGGTGACCGGGTGCGGGCCGACAACACCGGCCGCCGGCACTGGCGGGGCGAGGCGCACCTGCGCCGTGGGGTGAAGCAATTGCTGCGCCAGCTCAACATCGGCGCTCCCCTGGACGTGCGCCTGCTGTGCGAGCGGCTGTCCGAGCACCGGGGCCGACCGATCAAGCTCGTTCCCTACCCGTTGCCGACCCCGGGCGCCTTCGGGCTGTGGATCGGCACGAGCACCGAGGATTTCGTGCTGTACCAGCGCGACACCACCCCGGCGCACCAGGAGCACATCATCCTGCACGAGCTCGGCCACATCATCAGCGACCACGGCGGCGACGAGGACGACGACGATCTGTGGAAGCAGATCTTTCCCGACATCCCCACCGACGTCGTGCTGCGCGCGCTGCGCCGGGAGGGCTACAGCGCCGTCGCCGAACGCGAGGCGGAGATGGTGGCCACCGTCATCAAGGAATGGGCCGTCCTGCTTGACGGGCTCGGCGCCGGGAGCCGGTCAACCTCCGCCGCCGGCCGACGGCTCGGTGGCGCGTTCGACGCCCATGAGGGATGGCTGTAGCGATGGTCGTACTGGGGATCATGTGGTGTGCGGCGGCCGTCGCAGCGGTGTGGAAAGGATCGCAGTTGGCCAGGGTCCCGCGCGACCGTGGCCTGCAGATCGTCACCACGTGCACGGTGCTCGTGCTCGTCGCGCTCACCGCCCAACTGGTGGTCGCGCTGCCGGGCACCCACTTCCCTCAACAGACGCCGGTGCTGGTCGAGTTCATCCTGCTCAACTTCTTCTTCGTGCTGCTGCTGGGTCTACTGCGCACCAGCGGAGCCCGGTTCGGCATCTCCCGCGGTCCCTTCCTCGCCGATCTCGCACTGGCGGTCGCGGCCGGCACCATCCTGGTCGTCGCCTTCGCGGTCACCGATCCGTCGAGCGCCGGGACCAAGTACGGGGACTACACCGAGGCGTCCGGGCCGCCGGGGGTGCTCGTCTTCCACCTGGTGGGCAACCTGTTCATGGCCTACGCCACCGCATGCGGCGCCTACCTCTCGTGGACGGCGGCGCGGCACGCCCTTGCCCACACCCGCAGGGGACTCAGGGTCGCCGCCGTCGGACTGGCCATCGCCTGTCTCGGCAATCATGTGCCCCGCGTGATCGCCATGGCCGGCCGCCTCACCATCGGCGATCCCGTCCTGCCCGCCACCTCGGCCTGGACCTCCACCATGCTCGCGACGGGCGTGGCCCTGTTCTTCCTCGGGGTCGGCTATCCCGGTGCTCGCACCGCGATCGTCAAGATCCGCCTGTGGGCGCAGGCCAAGCGCCGCTACCACGAACTCCGGCCGCTGTGGGAGCTCCTGTACCGCGAGTTCCCCACCATCGCCCTGCTTCCGCACCGCAGCCCGAGGCGTGACTGGTTCACCGTCCGCCGCATGCGCATGCGCTACTACCGGCGGGTCATCGAGTGCCGCGACGGGCTCGTCTGCCTCAGCTCCTACATGTCCGTTTCCGTGCTGCCCTCCCACACGCCGGCAGAACAGGCGGAGTTGGTCCGTGCGGCCATCAGGCGCCGCGCCGATGCCACCGATCCCACCACCACGACTGTCATCGCCCCACCCCGGGAACCGGGCATGGAAGGCGATACTCAAGCCATCATCGCGCTCTCCCGCGCGCTGTGAACGCATGCTGGTCCTGAGCCAGCGGCGCATCTGCACGCCATCCTCACCGAGTACGTCCAGCACCACGACGGCCGACGGCCGCATGTGCGCCGAACTCGCATTGGTGGTTTCAGGCGCTGACGGGGCCAGGCCGGCATTGTCGAGGCAGGAACCGCCACCAGGTCGTGTCGGTGTGCCGGACCGGCGCGGGAGGCACACGTGGTGGTGCGCAAATGGGAACCGTTGGCGGCGTTGAGGAAGCTCAGTGCCGGCCAGCCGCACGACGGCGGTCGCAACCAGAGTGACAGCACCGAGGACGGTCCTAATCCGAGTCATGCGCCAGAACGAAACCGCCGGCTGTTGCCCTCCAAGCGGGAGCGCCGGACGTTGGGCTGTCGTTCAACAAAAACCCACTCGGCGGAGAGCGGTCATTCGGTCCAATCCGGAAGCATGTAGGCGCCGTCTGTCCTCAACCTGGGAGAGGTTTCGTGAGCGAATCGCGTGAACGCCGCCGTGCCTTATGCCTCATCGCCGGACCGGCGCTGGTGGCGGCTGTCCTGACCGGTGCTCCTGCCCACGCCGCCACGGCGGCGGAGACGGTCCGCGTCAACGAGGTCGTGACCACGGGGAACGTCAACGACTCGATCGAGCTGTACAACACCGGCGCCGCGGCGGTGGACATCTCGGGGTGGATCCTCAAGGACGACAAGGACAGCTCGAAGTACAAGATCGCCTCGGGGACCACCCTGGCCGCTGGGGCGGCCCGAGCGTTCGACGTGCACAACGCGTTCGGCCTGGGGGACAACGACAAGGCCCGCCTCTACCGGCCCGACGGCAGCACGCTGGTGGACAGCTTCAGCTGGAGCAAGCCGTCCGATCCGTCCTGGTCACGCTGCCCGGACGGCACGGGTTCCTTCGGCACGGCGGCGGTGACGCTCGGCGCGCCGAACAGCTGCGGCGGCTCGGGCACGACGCCGGTGGCCTGGCCCGGCGGCAGTTCGGTGACGACCGCGGACGCGGCGAACGTCTTCGGTGAGGACGTCAGCGGCCTGTACCAGGAGGGCGGAGTGCTGTGGGCGGCGCAGAACTCCGGCAAGCTGTGGCGCCTGGTGCGCAACGGCTCGGGGTGGACGCCGGACACGGGATGGTCGTCCGGCAAGTCGCTGCGCTACCCGGGCGGCTCCGGCACCCCCGACGACGAGGGCGTGACCCTCACCGGATCCGGTTCCGCCGGCGGCGTGTTCGTCGCCAGCGAGCGCAACGGCGACGCCTCCGGCACCAGCCGCACCTCGGTGCTGCGCTACGACGTGTCCGGAACCGGTTCCACGCTGACCGCCACCAGGGAATGGAACCTCACCTCCGACCTGCCGCCGGTCGGCGCCAATCTCGGCTTCGAGGGCATCACCTGGATCCCCGACGCCACGCTCACCGCCGCCGCCTTCACGGACGCCTCGACGGGCGCCGCTTACGACCCGAGCCGCTACGGCGCCCACACCGGCGGCGTGTTCTTCGTCGGTGTCGAGGGCACCGGCATGATCTACGGCTACGTGTTGCAGGATTCCGGCGCCTTCACCCGCGTCGCGTCGATCAGCAGCGGCATGACCAGCGTGATGGAGCTCCAGTGGGAGCCGCAGGCGTCGCGCCTGTGGGTCGTGTGCGACAACACCTGCAACGGCCAGCACCGCACGATGAAGATCAACGCCGCCGGCGCGTTCGCCACCACCGCCGTCTACAACCGGCCCGCCGGCATGTCCAACTACAACAACGAGGGCTTCTCGGTCGCCGGGGCCGAGGAGTGCGTGGGCGGTACGAAGCCCGTCTACTGGTCCGACGACAGCAATGACGGCGGCCACGCGCTGCGCAAGGGCTCCATCACCTGCTGACCGAACGGCAGTAGGCAGCCGAGGACGCGCCGGCTGAAGCGCCGCCAGGTGGCTTCAGCCGGCGTTGTCGGCCAGGTGCCGACGCAGTTCCGCCGAGGACATCCCGTACCACCGGCGGATCGCGCGGCGCAGCCCCCGCTCGTCGGCGAAGCCGGCCTGGTGCGCGATGTCCCGCAGCGTGCGATCTCCGTCCCTGAGCAGGTGCTCGACCCGCTCCCGGCGTCCACCGTCCACGATGGCCTCATAGCTCGTTCCGTCGACGGCCAGCCGGCGGCGCAGGGTGCGCTCGCTGAGGGCGTGCCGACGCGCCTGTTCGGCGAAGGACGGCACCTCGGGCAGGCTCTGCGCGATCGAGATCTCCAGCGTCTCCGACAGCTCCTGCGCGCCCCGCCCGGCCGACAACTGGGCCTCCAGGCACTCGGTCGCCGAGGCGAAGGTGGCCGGATTCGCGCCGGGCATCGGGCTGTGCACAAGCGTCGGGCAGTATACCAGGCGGTTCGCCGGCGCGCCGAAGACCACGGGGCAGCCGAAAACCTGGTCGTACGGTGTGGTGTCGACCGGGGCCCGATGGCTGAACTCCACCCGCACGGGACGGAACTCGGGTGAGAACCCCAGCCTGGTCTGGTTCACGGCGGTGGCGAACGCCTTCTCGTGCAGGAACGCCGCCACTTCCGGATCCACCGACGGGTCGGGGAGTTCGGCGCGCGCCACGTAGCCGTCGCGTTCCTCGCCGGCCGACCAGACCACCATCCACCCGATCGACCGCTGGTAGCGCACGCCGGTCTCGATGGCGTGCCGCAACGTCTCCGCGGCCATTCCGGCGAACCCGGCGAGCCCCCAGGTCGTCATCTGCTCGGCCACACCGACCCGCAGGCCGAGCCGGGCGTCCCCGGTCAGCTCCAGCGCGCGCCGGATCACGGCGCAACTCTGCCGGTAGGAGACGCGCAGCGAGGTGCTGGCCATCACGTCCTCGTGCAGGCCGACGGCGGCCAGCGCCGGCCGCAGGTCCACGCCGGACCGCGCGGTGAAAGCGGTGAGGGTGCGCAGGATGCTGGGTGGAATGGCCGCTGAAGCCCGTCGGATGGCCGCCGTCGCCCTCCCGGTTCTCGCGTCGCCGGCATACGGTGCTCGGCGTGCCGCGTGGGCGAGCCCGCTCTCCTCGGCCGCCACGGCCGGCTCGCGGGTCGCCACCACGTCCGTGGTCGGCGTCATCGAGACGCCGAATCGCGTCGTGCGCACGGTCCGACCTCCTCCTCCGACGACCGGTCGCCGGGTGCTCCGGCAGTGGACTTAGTCAAATATAGTGACCATCATTGTTGGTGACTATCGATGTTGTCGACGACACAGCAGGGAGGGCAACGGATGACGGCGTCGCAGATGAGGGTCGACCTCCTCGTGGTCGGCTTCGGCAAGGGCGGCAAGACCCTCGCCGCGGCCATGGGCAAGCGCGGTTTCCAGGTCGCGATGGTCGAGCGGTCCGAGCAGATGTACGGCGGCACCTGCATCAACATCGGGTGCGTGCCGACCAAGGCGCTGGTGCACGAGGCGGACCTGCGCCGTCCGCAGGACGACGCCGAGGACTGGTACCGACATGCCGTCAAGAACACGAGCGACCTGACGGGCCTGATGCGCGGCAACAACTTCCGCATGCTCGACACCCTCGACACCGTCACGGTGATCACCGGTCGCGCCCGCTTCGCCGACCCGCACACGGTCGAGGTGACCGCGGGCGCCGACCGCCTGACGGTCCGGGCCGACACGATCGTGATCAACACCGGCGCCGAGCCCGTCACCGGCGGCTTCGCCATCGGCGGCCGGGTGGTCACCAGCACCGAACTCATCGCCACCCCCGAGCTGCCCCGGCGGCTGGTGGTCGTGGGCGGCGGCTACGTGGGTGTCGAGTTCGCCGCCATGTACGCCCGGTTCGGGGCGGAGGTCACGGTGCTCGACCACGCGCCGCACATCCTGCACCGCGAGGACCGCGACGTCGCGACCGTCGCGGCGGACATCCTCCGCGGGCAGGGAATCACGCTGGTCGGCGAGGCCGATGTCACCGACGTGACCGACCTGGGGAGCCACGCCGCCGTCACCTACCGGCAGAACGGCGTCTCGACCACCATCGATGCCGATGCCGTGCTCGTCGCGCTGGGCCGCAAGCCCGCCACGGCAGACCTCGGGCTCGACGCCGCCGGGGTTCAGGTCACCGCGACCGGCGCGGTCGCCGTCGACGACCACCTGCGCACGAGCCAGCGGCACATCTTCGCCGTGGGCGACGTCAACGGCGGGCCGCAGTTCACCTACGTCTCGCTCGACGACCACCGCATCGTGCTCGACCAGCTCGTCGGGGCCGGCACCCGCAGCACCGCCGACCGGGTCGCCGTGCCGAACACGGTCTTCCTGACCCCGCCGCTGGCCCGCGTCGGCCTCACCGAGACCCAGGCGAGGACCGCCGGCCACGCGATCCGCGTCGCGAGCAAACTCGTCGCGCAGCTGGCCGCGTCGCCGCGGCCCAAGATCGTCCACGAGACCCGTGGGCTGATGAAGTTCGTGGTGGACGCCGCGACCGACCAGATCCTCGGCGCCGCCCTGCTCTGCGCGGACGCCCAGGAACTGATCAACCTGGTGGCGCTGGCGATGCGGCACGGGATCACCGCCTCCGAACTGCGCGACACCATCTACACCCATCCGTCGTCGACCGAGGCGTTCACCGAGGTCCTGGCCGGGCTGGCGTGATGCGCGCGGCGTGGTGCGACCGGCAGGGGCCGGCGCACGAGGTGCTTCGGGTCGGTGAACTGCCGACGCCGGAACCCGCCGAGGGCGAGGTTCGCGTCCGCGTGGCCGTGTCCGGGATCCATGTCGGAGACCTGGGCAAGCGCCAGGGCTGGTGGGGCTCCACCATGGCGTTCCCGCGCGTGGTGCCGCACGGCGACGGCGCCGGCGTCATCGACGCCGTCGGCCCCGGTGTGCCGGCCGACCGGATCGGCGAGCGGGTGTGGGTGTACCTGGCCCAGTCCTACCGTCCTTTCGGGACCGCGGCCGAGTACGTGACGGTTCCGGCCGGCCACGCGGTGCCGTTGCCCGCGAAGGTGCCGTTCGAGCAGGGGGCGGTGCTCGGCATCCCGGGCATCACCGGCCACCGCGCGATCATGGCCGACGGGCCGGTCGACGGTCTGCGCGTGCTGGTGGCCGGGCCGGTCGGAGCCGTCGGCCGGGCCTGCGTCGCCGTCGCCCGGCGCGCCGGCGCGACCGTCATCGGCCTGGTGCGCAATCCCGCCGACGTGGACACCGCCCTCGCGGCCGGCGCCCACCACGTCGTACGCGGTGATCAAGCTACCGGCGACCTCATCGCCGAGATCCAGGACCTCACCGACGGGCACGGCGTGGACCGCATCGCCGACCTGGCCTTCGACAGCGCCATCGCCACCTACGTGGAGTTGGCCGCCTACCACGCCGTCATCGCCACGTACGCCACCCGCGAGCCGGGGCCGTCGGTTCCGTTCTGGCCGTTGGCGTTCAAGAACGTGACCGTTCGGTTCCTCAGCAACGACGATTTCCCCGAGACGGCCAACCAGGAGGCCGCCGCCGACCTCACGGCCGCACTCGTCGACGGTGACCTGCGCTATCCCGTCGCGGCGCGGTTTCCCCTCGACCGAATCGCCGATGCGCATGACGAAGTCACCCGCGTCGGCGGAGGCGGCCGTGTCGTGCTCGACCTGTCGGGGCACTCTGATGTCTGAGCAACCGCGGACCACCCGCCGGTGGCACCGGCCGATGCTCGCCCGTGACACCGCCGAGCGGCACCGGGTCTCCACCCCGTTGGAGCTGCTGTTCGACCTGTGCTTCGTGGTCGCCGTCAGCGCGGCCGGCGTGCAGCTGCACCATTCCCTGGGCGAGGGCGATGCCGGCCACGGCATCGTCCTCTACCTGGTCGTGTTCTTCTCGATCTGGTGGGGCTGGGTCAACTTCACCTGGTTCGCGTCGGCGTTCGACACCAACGACGTGCCCTACCGGATCGCCACCTTCGTGCAGATCCTGGGCGCGCTGGTGGTCGCGGCCGGGGTGCCCGCGGCCTGGCACGACGACATGACGACCATGGTCGTCGGCTATCTGCTGATGCGGCTGTCCACCGTCGGGCAATGGCTGCGGGTGGCGAGGCAGGACCCGCTGTACCGGTCGCCCGCGCTGCGGTCCGCGGTCGGTATCACCGTCGTCCAGGTCGGGTGGGTGCTGCGGCTCGCCGTGCCGGAGCCCTGGTTCGTCCCGAGCTTCCTGACGCTGCTGGTGGCCGAGCTGGTGGTGCCCGTGTGGGCGGAGCGGACCATCGCCACCACCTGGCCCTGGCACGCGCGTCACATCAGTGAGCGGTACGGCCTGTTCACCCTGATCGTGCTGGGCGAGTCGGTGCTCGCGGCCAGCAACGCGTTGCAGGCGGCGCTGGGCAGCGGCCAGTCGCTCGGGGAGCTGGTCTCGGTCGGGGTGGCCGGCCTGGTGATCGTCTTCGGGATGTGGTGGCTGTATTTCGACCAGCCGGGGCACGTGCGGTTGGCCCAGTTCCGGCAGGGCTACACCTGGGGCTACGGCCACTACATGATCTTCGGTTCCGCCGCCGCGGTCGGCGTCGGCCTGGAGCTGGTGATCGACGACGCCACGCACGCCGGTCACCTCGGCGCCGCGGCGACCGCGTTCACGCTGACGGTGCCCATCGCGCTGTACCTGCTCAGCGTCTGGCTGCTGCACATCGGGCCGCGCAACGCGCACCGCACCGTCGCCCTCGGGTACCCGGTCGCCGCCGTGCTCGTGATCGCGATGTCGTTCACGCCCCTGCCCGCGCTCCTCACGGCACTGGTTCTGGCGTCGCTCGTTGCGGCGACCGCAGCGACATCCCACGGCCACCTGTTGCCGGACTAGGTCGTGTTTCAGATGCGGCGTAGCCAGACGTTGATCGCTGCGATGGTGACCGTGGCCTGATATCGCACAGCCAGCTTGTCATAGCGCGTGGCCACCGCCCGATGCTGTTTGAGCAGGCTGATCCCGCACTCCACGGCATGACGCTGCTTGTAGACCTCCGCATCAAACGCCGGCGGCCGCCCACCCCGTGACCCCTTGGCACGGCGGTGGGCGGCCTGGTCACGAGGCTGGGCGATGGTCGCCTTGATCCCACGCCGACGCAGATAACCCCGGTTCGCCCGCGAGCTGTAGGCCTTGTCCGCTAACACCCGATCCGGCCGACACCGCGCCCGTCCCGCCCCCAGCCGGGGCACCCGAATCTGCCCGAGCACCACCGTGAACTGCGGGCTGTCCCCACGCTGGCCCGCGGTCACCACCAGCGCCAACGGCTTACGCCGCTGCTCGCAGGCCAGGTGCAGCTTGGTGGTCCACCCGCCCCGGGACCGGCCCAGCCCGTGATCGTCCAGCTCGACACCGCCCGTCTCGCTACTCGGCGGTTCGACCTGCAGATCCCCCTTTTCCGCGCACCCGCCGCATGCTGATGCGCCCGCGCGATCGTGGAATCCACGCTCACATCCCAACTGATCAGCCCCGCGGCGTCGGCGTGGGTCTGCAACACGGTCAGGATGCGCTGCCAGATCCCGGCCCGCTGCCAGCGGCGGAACAACCCGTACACGGTCTGCCAAGGACCGTAGACCGGCGGCACGTCCCGCCACGGCGCGCCGACCCGGACCCGCCAGCGGATCCCGTCGATGAGTTGTCGCTTGGTCCATTTCGGCGGGCGGCCCGGCTTCACACCGACGGGCAGCAGCGGTTGCAGCACCGCCCACTGCGCGTCGGTCAGATCGAACCGCCCCGTGGCCGCTACGCTGGGCACGAGGTCTCCGGTGTTTCAGGTTTGCTTGGTCGCTAACCCGTCTACCGGAGACCTCCCTTATCTGATCACCGACACGCCGACGTGATCATCTGTATGGCCCCTGACCTTTGAAACACGACCTAGGGCGGAAAGAGCCCACCACCGGCTTGTGAGGGGTGTCGCGGGTGGGACGGCCCGTCCCGCGACGCCCCGGCTGCGGGTCCGGTCAGGACTTGGCCGTGGTGTCCTGGTGGAACGTGGCCGTCACGGTGTTGGCGCCCAGGCCCGACCAGTCGACGACGGCGGTGTAGTTGCCGGTCTCGGGCATGGTGGTGAGCGACATCAGCGCGGTGGCGCAGCTGCCGGTCGCGACGACTGCGCCACAGCTTGCCGGCGGGCTCACTCGATGGGGTGGCTCGGGCGTGGAGCGCCGGCGGACGGGGAACACAGCATGGCCTGCGTATGGTCGGTTGTCGCCGACGACCTCGTGCGCAAGACGGCACGAGACCGAAGGAAGCGCCATGAAAGCCTCGGAAGACGTGAGGAAGGCTCAGCCGGAACGGGTCGGCGCCACGCGGCCGCGGCCGATCGTGGACGGGGTTCCCGAGCAGCGGCGTCCAGAGGAGCGCGCGGGGAAGCGTCGGGACGACGTGGCCGAGACGACCGCGCTGCCGGCGGTGTCCGCACCGGTTGTGCCCGACAACATCCCGGACGAGCCGAGGCGGCGTCGGTCCCGTGGTCAGCGCCGGGCGACGTTCAACGTGGACCGGATCAGTTCGTGGTCCATGTTCCGGTTGGCGATCGCGATCGGGGCGGCGTTGTTCGTGCCCTGGATGATCGGCCTCGTCACCCTCTACGCCGTCCTGCAGCGGGCGGGCGTCTGGGACCGGCTGAACGGCACGCTGAACGACCTGGTCCGGGGTGGCGGCCACGACGTGGGCAATGTGATCAACTTTGGTAGCGTGCTGCTGGCCGGCGCCGCGGTCGGCCTGCTGACCATCGTGCTGTTCGCCGGCTTCGTCGGCGCCTGCGTGCTCGCCTACAACTACTGCTCCGAGCTTGCCGGCGGTGTCGAGCTGACGTTGGCGGAACCGCGAGTGGACGACACGGCGGCGCGCAGCTGATCCCGAGTCACAACCGAGTGATGCTCGGTTGCTCCCCATGCGTCGAGGCCGGCGTGCGGTTGCACGGTGCTTCGCGACGTGCCTACGCTGGGATCAAGTCAGCGAGGTCATGATCGGCTCGGGTGCGGGTTCGGCCGGGACCCGGGTGCGACCGGTTCGAGGGAGAAGCCGCGTGTCGGGACACCGCACCCGGGGCGCCGTGAGCCCGCCGGCGTCGTCCGCGGCCACGGAGTGGATCGACGGCGTCGCCGTGGTTCGCCTCGGCGGAGACGTGGACATGGCCACCGCCCCGTCGGTCGAGCAGGAACTGGACGACGTCCTCACGCGGATGCCGTCGGCCGTCGTGGTGGACCTGGCCGGCGTGAGCTTCCTGGCGTCGCAGGGGCTGAAGATCCTCGCCGAGCTCCGCGGACGGGCCCTGCGCACCGGCTTCGAGCTCCGCATCGTGGCCGCGAAGCCCGTGGTGCTGCGCCCGATCCAGTTCACCGGCCTCGACGGCCTGCTCGACGTTCGGGACAACCTCGCGGAAGCGCTGGTCGAGATCCCACGCCAGGCCGGCCGGCCCACGTGTCGCCCGATTGAGCTAGGGGCGGCTGGGCTCGTCGGCACGGACGGGCCAGCTCATGCAGACGGTGGTGCCCCGCGCGTGCGGCGTCAGCTCGAACTGCCCGGCGGCCCGCTCGATGATCAGCAGGCCGCGCCCGCGCCAGCCCGGCGGCCGCCCCGGCGACTTCCACCGACCGTGGTCGGTCACGGTGACGGTGACGACGCCGTCCCGCCGGCAGGCGTGCAGGTCGAACACGCCGCCCGGCTGGTCGTAGGCGTGGTCGGCGACGTTGGCCATCGCCTCGTACGTCGCCAGCGTGACGTCCCCGATCTGCAGCTCCTCCAGTCCGGCCGTCCGGGCCCAGCTGGTCAGCCGTTCCCGTGCTCGGGTGAGCGCCGTGGCGACGGCCGGCACGTCGGTCAGCCGCAGGTCCGGACCGGCATGGCCGGCTTCATCGCCTGACGTCGGGGCGACCACACGCATCACCTGTTCGCGTTCCGCTGTTGGTCACGGGCTGTGCACGGATCGGGGTATCCGGGTGCGCGGGCAATAATCCCGCATCGACCACACGCGCGCCGCGCGTCGGGCATCCCGCGCGTGTCCGAGGAGACCAGTGGTTCGGTCCCGTGAACGCCGGGACGAGGGCGGCCCCGCCGGCTGCGGATCTCAACCGGCGGGGCCTGGAGCGGGCCGATCTCTAGAAACCCGGACCGCCCCGGCGGCAGGGGTAACCAGTCCTGATCTTGGCGAAACCAGGTCCGGCGAGACTGTCGGACTGGCTGGGTACTATTTCCGCTCAGGTGCGTTGAGCAACCAGCGGCCGTCGTAGAAGCCTTACGATCACCGCTGGTCATGGCGCGAGCCTGGGCCGGCCATACCGAGGGAGAACCTCGCCTTGACGGACGAAGTGCTGCCGCCGGCCGCCCAGATCGCCGAGATCGCCGGCGCAGTGGAGGAGCTCACCTCCGTGCTCGCGCGGACCACCAACAAGGAGACGATCCTCCAGGCGGTGGCCGAGCAGGTGGTCAGCGTGGTGCCGGGCGCGGACATGGCCTCGATCACCATCCTGGGCGAGGCCGGTCCGTACACCAGCGCCTCGACCGACCCGCGGGCCTGGCGCATCGACGACGCGCAGTACGCCGAGGACGACGGTCCCTGCCTGCGGGCCGCCCGAACCGGGGCGCTGGTGCGCATCGAGGTGTCGACGGCCGCGGAGCTGTGGCCGACGTTCGCCGGCGTGTCCGAAGAAGTCGGGGTCGGCAGTTTCCTGGCCGCGCCGCTGACCGTGGACCGGCACGCGGCCGGCGCGGTGAACCTGTTCAGCTTCGGCACGCACGGCTTCCAGGAGCTCGACGCGCAGTTCCTGCGGCTGTACACGGTGGTCGCGCAGGCGGCCATGCACTCGGTCGGCAAGGCGCGGCTGGCCGAGGAGGTCGAGCAGCTGCGGTCGGCGATGGCCAGCCGGGCCGTGATCGAGCAGGCCAAGGGGATTCTGATGGCCGTCCGCGGGCTGACCGACGACCAGGCGTTTCAGGAGTTGGTGTCGCAGTCCCAGCGGGACAACGTGAAGCTGCGGGTCCTGGCCCGCAGATTCGTCGCGATGGCCACCGGCGGCGCGGCCGCCGCGGCTGGGGAGGACGGGGAATCCCGTGCCCGGTAGACCTGGGCTTCCCTTCTCCGGCAAGGATTCCGGCGTTGTCGGCGGACGAGCGGAACGGGGTCGGCGATGAGCGACACGGCGACGATCGAGGTCTCGCAGGTGGGCGAGCCGCAACTGCGCCAGCTGCTGGCGGGGTTGACGGCGGTGCGGGACGGGGACTTCGGGACCCGCCTGCCGGACGACTCGGAGGGCCTGCTCGGCGAGATCGCCGGCGTCTTCAACGGCATGGTCGACCAGCTGTCGCTGTTCACGTCCGAGGTGACCCGGGTGGCCCGCGAGGTGGGCACCGAGGGGCGGCTGGGCGGGCAGGCCAAGGTGCCGGGCGTGTCGGGCACCTGGAAGGACCTGACCGACTCGGTGAACGCGATGGCCGGCAACCTGACCAGCCAGGTCCGCGACATCGCCCAGGTCGCCACGGCGGTGGCCCGCGGCGACCTGTCGCAGAAGATCGACGTGGATGCCCAGGGCGAGATCCTGGAGCTGAAGGAAACCGTCAACACGATGGTGGATCAGCTCTCCGCCTTCGCCGACGAGGTGACCCGTGTGGCGCGGGAGGTAGGCAGCGAGGGGCAGCTCGGCGGCCAGGCCGACGTGCAGGGCGTGTCCGGCACGTGGCGGGACCTGACCGACTCCGTGAACTTCATGGCCGGCAACCTCACCGACCAGGTCCGCAACATCGCCCAGGTGACCACCGCCGTCGCCAAGGGCGACCTGTCGCAGAAGATCACCGTGACGGCGCGGGGCGAGATTCTGGAGTTGAAGAACACCATCAACACGATGGTGGATCAGCTGTCGGCCTTCGCCGACGAGGTCACTCGGGTGGCGCGGGAGGTCGGCACCGACGGCCGCCTGGGCGGTCAGGCGGACGTGAAGGGTGTGTCGGGGACGTGGCGGGACCTGACGGACTCGGTGAACTTCATGGCCGGCAACCTGACCGACCAGGTGCGGTCCATCGCCCAGGTCGCGACCGCCGTGGCGAAGGGTGACCTGTCGCAGAAGATCACGGTGACGGCGCGGGGCGAGATTCTGGAGTTGAAGAACACCATCAACACGATGGTGGATCAGCTGTCGGCCTTCGCCGACGAGGTCACTCGGGTGGCGCGGGAGGTCGGCACCGAGGGCCGGCTCGGCGGGCAGGCGGACGTGAAGGGCGTCTCCGGCACGTGGAAAGCGCTCACCGAATCGGTGAACGTCATGGGCGACAACCTCACCGCGCAGGTGCGGTCCATCGCCCAGGTGACCACGGCGGTGGCCCGCGGCGACCTGTCGCAGAAGATCCGCGTCGACGCCCGCGGCGAGATCCTCGAACTCAAGGAGACCATCAACACGATGGTCGACCAGCTGTCGGCGTTCGCCGACGAGGTGACGCGGGTGGCGCGCGAGGTCGGCACCGAGGGCAACCTCGGCGGCCAGGCGACCGTCCGCGGCGTGTCGGGGACCTGGAAGGACCTGACCGACAACGTCAACGTGATGGCGTCCAACCTGACCAGCCAGGTGCGGTCGATCGCCCAGGTGGCCACCGCGGTGGCCCGTGGCGACCTGTCGCAGAAGATCACCGTCGAGGCCAAGGGCGAGGTCGCCGCGCTGGCGGGCGTGATCAACACGATGGTGGACACGCTGTCGGCGTTCGCCGACGAGGTGACGCGGGTGGCGCGCGAGGTCGGCACCGAGGGCATGCTCGGCGGCCAGGCCCGCGTGCCCAACGTGGCGGGCACCTGGAAGGACCTGACCGACAACGTCAACTCGATGGCGAACAACCTCACCAACCAGGTCCGCAACATCGCCCAGGTGACGACCGCCGTCGCCCAGGGCGACCTGTCCAAGAAGATCGACGTCGACGCCCGCGGCGAGATCCTGGAGCTGAAGACGACCATCAACACGATGGTCGACCAACTGTCCGCCTTCGCCGACGAGGTGACCCGCGTCGCCCGGGAGGTCGGCACCGAGGGGCGGCTGGGCGGCCAGGCCGAGGTCGAGGGCGTGTCCGGCACCTGGAAGCGGCTCACCGAGAACGTCAACGAGCTGGCCGGGAACCTCACCCGCCAGGTGCGGGCCATCGCCGAGGTGACCAGCGCCGTGGCCACCGGCGACCTGACCCGGTCCATCTCGGTGGAGGCGTCCGGCGAGGTCGCCGAGCTCAAGGACAACATCAACTCGATGGTGCAGTCGCTGCGCGAGACCACCCGCGCCAACCAGGACCAGGACTGGCTGAAGTCCAACCTGGCCCGCATCTCCGAGCTGATGCAGGGCCGACGGGACCTCGCGGTCGTCGCCGACCTGGTGATGGACGAGCTGACGCCGCTGGTCGGCTGCCAGTACGGCGCCTTCTACCTGACCGAGGACGGCGACCCCGTCCCGTACCTGCGGCTGATCGGCTCCTACGGCCACCCCGACGACCACGGCACCAGCGGCCAGCCGACGCGGTTCCGCTGGGGCCAGTCGCTGGTCGGGCAGGCCGCCCGCAGCAAGCGCACGATCGCGCTGGAGGACGCGCCCGCCGACTACGTGACGATCTCCTCGGGGCTGGGGCGGACCGCCGCCCGCACGGTGATCGTGCTGCCGATCCTGGTCGAGGGCCAGGTGCTCGGCGCGATCGAGCTGGCCTCGGCGCACCAGTTCACCCCGATCCAGCGGGCCTTCCTCGAACAGCTGATGGGCACCGTCGGCGTCAACCTGAACACGATCATGGCCAACGCCCGCACCGACGAGCTGCTGGACCAGTCCCAGCGGCTGACCGCCGAGCTGCAGACGCGGTCGGAGGAGCTGCAGGCCCGGCAGGAGGAGCTCCAGCTCTCCAACGCCGAGCTCGAGGAGAAGGCCGCGCTGCTGGCCAGCCAGAACCGGGACATCGAGACCAAGAACCTGGAGATCGAGCAGGCCCGGCAGGAGCTCGAGACCCGGGCCCAGCAGTTGGCGCTGGCGTCGAAGTACAAGTCCGAGTTCCTGGCCAACATGTCGCACGAGCTGCGCACGCCGCTGAACAGCCTGCTCATCCTGGCCCAGTTGCTGGCCCAGAACCCGTCCCGCAACCTGACGCCCAAGCAGGTCGAGTACGCCACCATCATCCACTCCGCCGGCTCGGACCTGCTCCAGCTGATCAACGACATCCTCGACCTGTCCAAGGTCGAGGCCGGCAAGATGGACATCAGCCCCGAACGGGTCCCGCTGCGGCAGCTGCTGGACTACGTCGAGGCGACGTTCCGGCCGTTGACCACCGAGAAGAGCCTCGGCTTCCACATCACCACCGCCGCCGGGGTGCCGGCCGACGTGCTGACCGACGACTCCCGGCTGCGGCAGATCCTGCGCAACCTGGTGTCCAACGCGGTCAAGTTCACCGAGAGGGGCAGCGTCGAGCTGCGCATCGAACCGGCCGACCCGGAGCAGCTGCCGCCGGCCGTCCGCCGGCACGGTTCCGCGCTGGCGTTCCACGTCGTCGACACCGGCATCGGGATCGCCGAGCAGCAGCTGGAGACCATCTTCGGCGCCTTCCAGCAGGCCGACGGCACCACCAGCCGCAAGTACGGCGGCACCGGCCTGGGGCTGTCGATCAGCCGTGAGATCGCGCAGCTGCTGGGCGGGGCGATCACCGCGGACAGCCGGTTCGGCCGGGGCAGCACGTTCACCCTGTACCTGCCGGTGGCGCGGCCCGACTTCCAGGCCGCGCCGGCCGAGACCGCCGCGCGACCGGCGCCGGACCGCGCCGTGGCCGTGCCGGAGCTGGTGGCGTCGACCCCGGCCAGCTCCGCCCGCCCGCAGAAGCGGCTGCTGGTGATCGAGGAACGCCCGCAGGGCCTGCTGTCGCTGGTGGCGCAGAGCGCGCTGGCCGACCTCGGACAGGGGCAGGTGCTGACCCAGGAGGCCCCGGTCGAGGTCACGACCGCCGTCGGCCCGGAGGAAGCGGCGGCGCAACTGGCCGCGCAGCCGTACCACTGCGTCGTGCTGCAGCTGGACATGCCCGACAACGGCGGCGTCCGCTTCCTGCAGGCCCTCGACGGGGACCCCGGGCTCCGCGGCGTTCCGGTGCTGGCGCACAGCACCCGGCTGGTGTCCCCGGAACAGGAGCACACCGTCGCCGCGCAGGCCGCGGCGCAGCCGCTGGAGCTGATCGCCAGCCTGGACGAGCTGCGCGAGCGGATCGCCCTGCACCTCAGCGCCGACCAGCCCGGGGACGTGCTGCCGCTGGTCCGCGGCGACGACCCCGCGCCGGCCGCGGTGCCGGACGAGGGTCTCGACGAGCGGCTGGCCGGCCGGACGGTGCTGGTGGTCGACGACGACGCCCGCAACGTGTTCGCGCTGACCAGCATCCTGGAACTGCACGGCCTGCGGGTGCTGCACGCGGACAACGGCCGGTCGGGCATCGAGACCCTCGCCGCCCACCCCGAGGTGGAGCTGGTGTTGATGGACGTGATGATGCCGGAGATGGACGGCTACACGGCCACGGCGGCGATCCGCGCCATGCCCGAGCACGCCGACCTGCCCATCATCACGGTCACCGCCAAGGCGATGCCCGGCGACGGGGAGAAGAGCCTCGCCTCCGGCGCCAACGACTACGTCACCAAGCCGGTGGACACCAGTGACGTGATCGCGCGCATTCACCGCTGGCTGCAGGACTGATCCGGGTGGAGGACACGACACCGGTCCGGGCGGGAGCCGACGCCGGGCGGCTCGCCCGCACCGTCGACCGGCTCCGCCAGGAGATCCGGCGGGCCGAGGCCGCCGCGGACGGGCGGGCACTGATCGAGCTGGCCAAGGGCGTGCTGGTGGAACGGCTGCGCTGCGGTCCCCAGCAGGCGGCCGAGCAGCTGGCCGCCCTGGCCGAGGAGTCCGGCCAGTCGCTGCTCGAACTGGCCGTGCAGGTGATCAACAAGGCGGCCGACGACCGGCTCAGCGCGGCCGCCCAGCAGCTGGTGCAACCCGAGGACGACGACCGCCAGGCGCCGGTGCGGCTGCGCACGGCGGAGAGCGGCGCGGCGGCCGCCGCGGATGCCCAACAGGTCGCGGAAGCCCTGCTCGCGCACGCGCTCCGTCCGCTCGGCGCCACCACTGTGGCGATCTGGGCCGCCGCCCCCGACGGCTCGCTGGCGTTGTCCGCGTACGCCGGCATCGCGCCGACGGAGGCGCACCGGTGGCGGCACGTGCCGCCCGGTGTCGCGACGCCGGCCCGGCGGGCCCTGCTCCACCGGGACATCGTGTGGTTCGGCGATCTCGGCGAGTCGGGGCTGCCCTCGGTGGCGACCCAGGACAGCCCCGCGGGCGGCCGCGTGGTGTGCCCGGTCGGCAGCGGCGGGCGCATCATCGGCGTGCTCGAAGTCGGCTGGCCCCAACCGGTTCCGCCGCAGCCGCCGCGGATCGAGCGGCAGATCGAGGCGCTGGCCCAGCTCTGCGCGTCCACATTGGACGCCGGCACGCGCTCCGATGCGGTGGTCCTGCCCGCACACGACGCCACCGAGCTGATCGATCTTGCCGACGGCATCATGGATCCCGCGCTCGTCCTCGGCGCTCACCTCGACAGCGCCGGCGCGCTGGCCGACTTCCGCATCCTCCACGCCAACCGGCCGTTCCAGGATCCGGCCGGGCGTCCCCGAGGGGCCGTGGTCGGCTCGCTGCTGGTGGAGGCCTACCCGGTCGCCGCGGGCGAGGGCGGGTTGTTCGACAAGGTCGAACACGTCTACGCCACCGGGGAGCCGTTCCGCGCCGACAAGATGGTGCTGACGACGCTGGTGGACCAGATCCGGCTGACCTCAACCGCCGCGGTCAGCATCACCCGGCAAGGCCACCACGTGCTGCTGATCTGGCGGATCCAGGACGAGAGCGCCCGGCTGGCCAGCCTGCTCCACCACGCCCAGCGCCTCGGCCGGGTCGGCGGCTTCGAGGAGAACCTGCTGACCGGCGAAGTCACCTGGCACAGCGAGGTTTTCGCGTTGCACGGCCTCCCGCCGAGCGCGCGTCCCGTGCCGCTGGGCGAACTCGGCCACCACGTGCACCCGGACGACACCGACGGCATCGGCCGCCTGCTGCGCACCGTGCTCCACCACCGCCGCTCCGGCTCGGCCGCGTTCCGGCTGCACCGCCGCGACGGGGTGGCCCGGCACATCAGGGTGATCGTCGAACCGGTGCTCGGCCAGGACAACCGCCCGATCGGCGTGCGCGGGGCGTACCAGGACATCTCGGCCCAGCACTGGACGGAGGTGGCGCTGGCGGCGACCCAGGACCAGCTCGCCCACGCCGAACAGCAGGCCGCCGAGCGCAACCGGCTCGCGCTGCAGCTCCAGCGCGCGATCATGCCCGCCGCCCAGGGACCGATCGACGCGTTCGGCCTGCACATCGCGGTGCGGTACCGTCCGGCCGAATCCGAGAACCTCGTCGGCGGCGACTGGTACGACGCCGTTGTGCTGCCCAGCAAGCAGGTTCTGCTGTCCGTCGGTGACATCGCCGGGCACGGCATCACCGCGGCCACCGGAATGGTGATGCTGCGCAACGCTTTGCGCGGACTGGCCACGACCGGTGCCGGACCGGCGCAGCTGTTGTCCTGGTTGAACCAGGTCGCGCACCACCTGACCGACCACGTCCTCGCCACGGCGGTGTGTGCCCTGTACGACCCGCGGACGCGGGTGTTGCGGTGGGCGCGGGCCGGGCATCTGCCGCCGCTGCTGGTGCGCCGCCAGGAGGCGACCACCCTGCCGATGATCCGCGGCCTGATGCTGGGCGCCCGCGCGGAAGCCGACTACGAGGAGGCGGAGGTGCAGTTGGAGCTCGACGACGTTCTCGTGCTCTACACCGACGGCCTCGTCGAGCGCAAAGGCCACGAGCTCGACGATTCGCTGCAGCAGCTGCTGGAAACCGCGCAACGGTCGCATCAGGCGCTGGAGCAGCGGCTCGACCACATGCTGACCCACAGCAACGCCGACACCGACGACGACACCTGCATCGTCGGCGTGCAACTGCGCTGACCGGGCGGACACGACTGCGGCCCCCGTCGCCCTGTTCGCCGCCTGCGGGCTGACCCAGCACCGTCCGATACGGGTCGACAGCGGCAGAACCGCCGCTCCGGTTACCGCTGAAATCCGGTCACCTCACGCGTTTTCGCTGGTCAACACCATTGGTGCCGTGGTCGCCGGACGGCCGCTCGGCGTCCTCACCGGTCGCTACCGTCGTGGAGGCATGGTCCAGGGCGACGGGGAGGGGCCCGATGCTGGGGAATTCCGTACGCGGTCTGAGATGGGCGATCGCGGCGATCGTGCTGTTGGTGGTGGCGACGGTCGTTGTCGCCGTCCGCGGCGCCGACATGGCGACACAGGTCGGTGTGGATCCGTATCGGCCGATCACCGAGGCCGCGGACCCGGGTGTGGCGTTCGCCGCGGCGAAGCGGCAGAACCAGCCGATCGCGGTGACGTCGATGTTCACGCCGACGCGGAAGGTGTCGGCGCAGCCTCGAACACCATGACTGGAATGGGCTACTTCTGACCCCGCACCCGTCCTGCCCCGGCGGCTCCGGCCGCCGGGGCAGGACGGGTTTCGCTGACCGGGTCTCAGCACTGCCCGGGGCGTGCGTGGGAGGCGGATGGGTCAGTACGGCCAACCAGGGACGTTCAGCCGGATGCTGTAGAGGCCGTAGTTGCCGGTGTCGCCACCCGCGGACGGGTTGCCGGAGGTGATGTAGAGGGTGCGTCCGTCCGGGCCGCCGAAGGCCGCGTTGGTGGCGTTGCGCCCCGCGCTGATCGTGCCGAGGGCCTGGCCGGACGGGGAGAACACGTGGATCTTCCCGTCGCTGAAGGTGATCTGGTAGACGTTGCCGGCGCAGTCGACGGTGCCGCCGTCGGTGCCGCCCAGCGAGGCGAAGTCGCTGCGCGGACCCGTGCTGCCGTCGGCGTCGACGGGGTACCGGTAGATCTTGCCGGTGGCGTTGCCGCCGACGTACAGGGTCCGGCCGTCCGGCGAGAGCTCGATGCCGTTGGGTTCGCGGATGGAGTCGTCGATCAGCGAGACCACGCCGTCCTTGACCCGGAAGACATCCGTGTGGCCGGACATCTGGTCCGGGCGGTCGGCGCGTTGGAAGTCGGGGTCGGTGAAGTAGACGGTGCCGTCGGCGCCGACCGTGACGTCGTTGGGCGAGTTGAACAGATGCCCCTGGTAGTCGGCGGCGAGCGTGGTGCGTTGCCGGGTGACCAGGTCGTAGGCGGACACGCTGCGCTGGTCGTGGGTGGCGGCGATGACGGACTTGCCGTCACGGCTGAGGGCCAGGCCGTTGCTGCCGGCGTTGGCGATGAACGTCGCGAAGGTGTTGGTGGACGGCGTGAAGCGGAGGATGTCCGAGGACTGCACGTTCTGCGGGCCGGAGCCGTCGTGCATGTCGGTCAGCAGCAGCGTCTGGCTGGCGGCGTCCCAGACCGGGCCCTCGAGGAAGTTGTAGCCGTCCTTGATCTTCGTGGCGGTCGGGTTCGACGACGGCAGCGGGTTGCCGAACGGGCCGGTGGGGCAGGGGCCGCCCGGCGGGGTCGTGCCGGTCGACGGCAGCGTCCACTGCTGGTTGGCGCCGGTCGAGCAGGACCAGATCTGCAGCGGCGTGCCGTCGGCGCTGCTCACGCCGGTGGCGTCGAGGCACTTGCCGGAGCCGGCGTTGACCAGCCGCCCGGCCGACGCCGTCCAGCGCTGCGCGCCCGAGCCGTTGCAGTCGTAGACCTGGACCTTGGCGCCGTTCAGGGTGGATGCGCCGGCCACGTCCAGGCATTTGCCCAGCGCGCGGATCGAGCCGTCGTCGGCGACCGTCCACTGCTGGGCCGCGCCGCCGTTGCACGACCACAGCTGCACGCGGGTGCCGTTGGCGCTGTTGCCGTCCGTGACATCGACGCACTTGCCGCCGATGCCCGTGATCGTCCCCGTCGCCGCCTCCGCGGCCGGGACGCCGAGCGCGGCGACCGCGAGGGTCGCCGCCGCGACGGCGAGCGTTCTTGTGACGTAGCGAGTCTTCATGAGGCCTTCCACGGTGGCAGGGGTTCGTGGGGTGCCTCGCCGTGGCGGCTCGCCGAGACAGGTGGTTCCTGTTTACCCGATGAACCACCTGTTTCCGTTGTTACAGGGGGACTTTATTGCGGTCGGACGATCTGCTGCAGCGCCCAGTGGTTGCCGTCCGGGTCGTCGAAGTGGACGAAGCGGCCCCAGGCCAGGTCCTGGACCTCGCTCACCTCCGCGCCCCTGCGCACCAGCTCCGCGTGGACCTCGTCCGCGTCCGCCACCACCGCCTGAAGCCCCTGCACCGACCCCGGCTCCGCCGTCGTCAGCCCCTTGCCGAAGGCGATCGAGCACGCCGACCCCGGCGGCGTCAGCTGCACGAACCGGATCTCCTCGCTGACCGTGTGGTCGTGGTCGAGGTGGAACCCGATCTTGTCCACGTAGAAGTCCCTGGCCCGGTCCACGTCGGACACCGGCAGGATCACGAGTTCGAGCTTGATATCCATGACGGCCACGGTAGGCCCCATTGCGGACAGGCCCTGTCCTCGATGCTGGGCGGATTTGTGGGCCGGTACCGGGGCTGGCGGCGGAAAGCCCGTTCCCGCGTGTCAGGGAACCTCGGGGCCGCGTTGCGCCTGTTGGCCGCGAACGACCGACAGCATCAGGTCGGCGAACATCTGCCGGGTGGCGGGGTCCATCTGGCTGGCACGCATGGCCACCAGCTGGACGTCGTCGTCGGCGGTGATCTCGCGGAGGCGTTCCTGCTCGGCCCGCAGGTGGTCGAGCTGCTGGGTGACGCGGTCGGTGGCCTCGTCGTCGAAGAAATAGGCGGGCGGGACGCCGAAGAAATCGGCGAGGGCCTGGACGTGCTTGATGGTGGGATTGTCCTTTTTGCCCTTGCGGAGCTGCCAGATGTAGCTCTGGGAGATGGTCACGCCGGTCGTCTGGATGGCGGTGGCGACCTCCTCGTAGGTGAATTCCTGGCCGTTGGGACGCGTGACGCGCAGGAACAGCGCGTCCAGCTTGTCCGCCAGACTGCGACGCGGGCGCGACTCGCCCATTCCGGCCTCCTACCCGCCCTAGGCTTCCGACCTGGGCTTACAACCGTTGCGAACAACGCCGGAGGCCCCGTCTGCACGTGAGTCTAGAGCACGGGACGGGAGGTCGGATGGCCCGGTCTACCCATGAAAATGATCAATCGCTGTAGTTGTTCACAGTGGTTGAACGCCCATGGGATGTGTGCAACACTCCGGTTCGTCGACGTCCGACGTCGAACCAAGGGGGGAACCTTGACAGTGCGGCACTGTGACGCCCGCGGGCGAGTGATGCTCGTAATCCTGGACACGCGTGCGGGCCGTGGAGCGAGATCGTCGAGAGCGTGTCGCCGCGCCACCACTGCCTGACGAATGGCGGGCGCGCACGTGTCGGCTGGTCGGGTGATCGCCGTCCGAGGGGAGCGGCGATCACCCGAACAGTCCAATTCGGGCCGGGCGGATTGAACGGCCGACCCCATTTGTGATGCCATGGCGGCGGCGGACCTTCGCGGCCGTCATCGCCATGTCGACGGCCAGATCCCGGTGTACCACCGGACGGTCGCGGCGACACCGGGAAACGCCGAAATCACCGGGTTGACTTCGCGGGTGTAGGACCGAGGTCCAACCGCGGTCAACCCTTAGGTGGACGCTATTCAAACTCGTCCGCCCATAGTCTTTCAGGCATCCGAGCCGGTTGAGAAAGCTTCTATCGGAGGTTTGCCTTGAGTACCGACATGAGGGACGGACTGTTTCTGTCCGGCATCATCCTCGCCATCGTCCTCACCACGCAGATCGGGCGGCACCGGGCCTGGAACTGGATTCTGATCCTGCCGTTCCTGACCTGCTCCGCCGGCGGTGTCGCCGCCCTGGTGCAGATGAAGCTGACCGTGGCGAACGTCCTGGCCACCCTGGTCGCGCTGGCCGTCGGAGCCCTGATCGGCCGCTGGCTCATCACGAAGATGCAGGTCGAGCGCAGTCCCAAGAACGGCAAGTTCTACACCAGGTGCGGCCTGGTCTACCTGTCGATCTGGGTCGGCGTCTTCGCGGTCCGCGCGGGCCTGCAGTACCTGATGGACACCGTGAAGCCGATCGCCGACGGCTACAACAGCTTCCGCGCCGCCGTCGACCTCGGCGCCGACCAGTTCTTCAACTTCTTCCTGTTCGTGGTGCTGTCGATGATCGTGGTCCGCACCATCGAGGTGTGGAAGCGCAAGGCGGCCATCAAGCGTGCCGAAGCGGCCGAAGGCGTCCCGGTCCGAGTCTGATCGGGCGCCACGGCCGACCGGCCCGGAATGAGTCGGGTTGAACCTGGGTGGAGGCCGTCTCCACCCAGGTTCAACCCGATTGTCACGTCGCTGACGTGCGGCGATGCGGTCACAGTCGACGGGCTCGACGGGTGGTGGAGCGCCGAACAACGCATCGAACTGCGGATACGCGCGTTCCACGCCATCGTGGCGGCGGTCACGTTCGAATACGGTCACGGCCCTGACCCCTAGGCACCCCTACGCACTCAAGGCCGCAAGAGTCCCGTTCAATCGCCACAACATCGGGTTGCGCGAAGTCGAGTACTGGTACGGTTCGGACGGAAACTCTTAGGAGGGAACGGTCGGTCTCGCGGGGTGGCGAAGGACCGACCGGCTAGGGGGGAAACCAGAATGGTCTTATTCGAACGCGCACGACAACTGTCTGTATTTACAGAACAAATTTTCGAAGGTTCGCGTGAATGCGGCGTGGCCACGCTCGTCACCGGTGCGGTGGGGACCGGGAAGACCGAGCTGCTGCACGCGTTCGGCGAGCAGGCGGCCCGGGCGGGAGCGCTGGTGCTCAGCGCGAGCGGCTCGCCCGCCGAGGACGAGGCGGCGCCGCTGGACACGTTCTACCAGCTGTTCCACAGCGTGGGCCTGCCCGTGTCGGCGGCGGCCAGGGCGGCGGCGCTGCTGTCGGCGGGCATGACCGCGGACGGCAGCCGGACGCAGCCGCACGTGCTGCACGGGCTGACCGCGATCCTGCTGGAGCTGGCCGAGGACACGCCGCTGGCGATCTGTGTCGACGACGTCGAGCACTCCGACGCCGCGTCGCTGGAGTGCCTGCTGCAGCTGATCCGGAAGATGCGGAAGGCGCGCATCTCCGTCGCGCTGACGCAGCGCACCGGAACGCGGCGGCAGTGGCAGCGCTTCCGCGGCGAACTGCAGCGGCAGCCGCACGTGCGCTACGTGAGGTTGACTCCGCTTTCCGCTGACGGTGTCGGCCAGGCACTGGCCGACCAGCTCGGCACGGGCGTCAGCGACGAGCTGGCGGCAACCGCTTTCCGGCTCACCGGCGGCAACCCGCTGCTGGTGCGCGCACTGGTCAGGGACAGCCTGACGGCCGTCCCCGGCGCGGTCGACCAGCCCCGACTGGTCACGGGCACCGCCTACCAGCACGCGGTGCTCAGCTGCCTGCACGGCGACGACAAGACCCTGTCGGAGGTCGCACGCTCGATGGCGGTGCTGGGCGCCGCCGGATCGACCACCTTGGTGGCGCGACTGGCCGAAGTGGAACATGAGCGTGTCTCGGCGGCGGTCGGCGCGTTGGCGGAGACCGGTCTGCTCGACGGCTGTGGATTCCGCCACCCCGCGATGGGCGAGGCGGTGCTGGCGGACGTGCCCGGCCGTGAGTTGGTCGAGCTGCACGGCCGCGCCGCCCGGTTGCTGTGGGCCAAGGGCATGCCGGCGATCACCGTCGCCGAACACCTGGTGGCGGTCGGCGCCGTGGAGCCGGCGATGGCGCCGGTGCTGCGGGAGGCCGCCGAGCAGGCGCTCGGCGAGGACCGGGTCGAACTCGCCGGCCGGTGCCTGGAACTGGCCGCGGACGTCTGCGACGACAAGCAGGAGCGGGCCAGCGTCATGGCGGCGCTGATGGAGCTGGAGTGGTGGGCCAACCACGGCTCGACCGCCCGCCGGGGCGGCCACCTGTCCGAGGCGATCTCCGCGGGGCACCTGTCGGGCAAGGCCGCAGGCGTGGCGATGACCCGGCTGCTGTGGCAGGGCCGGGCCGGCGAGGCGAAGATCGCGCTGGACCAGCTGGCGGCCGACGGCGCGACCAGCGAGCTGCGGCTGGCCGAGCTGACGCTGGCCACGACCTACCCCGGCGTCGACGTGCACGTGCCGGCGGCGCGCGGGCCCGAGGACCGGGTCGTGCCGACCACGGTCATCAACCAGCCCCGGCTCGGCGGCGCGACCGCGCTGGCGGCGGTGCTCACCGCGGGCATGCACGACGAGGCCATCGCCAGCGCCGAACACCTGTTGCAGAACACGCAACTGACCCACGGCACGGCCGACTCGCTGGCCGCCGCGCTGATGACGCTGATCTACGCCGACCGGCTGTACGAGGCGGCGGTGTGGTGCGACCACCTGCTGGCCGAGGCGAAGCTGCGTGAGGCGCCGGGCTGGGAGGCGCGCTTCGCGGCCTGCCGGGCGGAAGTCGCGTTCCGGCAGGGGGAACTGGCCGTGTGCGAGTCCAACGCGCGGCTGGCGCTGGAGCGGCTGTCCGCGCCGGGCTGGGGAGTGGGCATCGGCTTCCCGCTGGCCAACCTCATCCTCGCGGCGACGGAGATGGGCCGGCACGAGGAGGCGGCGTACTGGTTCAACCAGCCGGTGCCGCAGGCGTTGCTGGACACCCGTTTCGGGCTGCACTACCTGCACGCCCGGGGGCATTACCAGCTGTCGACGGGACGGCTGCACGCGGCGCTCGGCGAGTTCCTGTCCTGCGGCGAGCTGATGGCCATGTGGGGCATCGACCGGCCGACGTTGGTGCCGTGGCGTTCCGACGCCGCGCAGGTCTACCTGCGACTGGGGGAGATCGACAAGGCGCAGCGACTGCTGGACGAGCAACTCGCGCTGCTGCCGCCGGGGCCGTCCCGCACAAGGGGAATCACCCTGTGCGTCAAGGCGCGGGCCAGCGGTCTCAAGCGCCGCCGGCAGTTGCTGCGCGAGGCCGTCGACAACCTGCAGGCCGGCGGCGGGCGGCTGGAGCTGGCCCGGGCGCAGGCCGAGCTGGCCGATGTGTACCAGGCGCTCGACGAGCCGACCAAGGCCCGCACGCTGGCCCGCAAGGCGTGGCACATGGCCAAGACGTGCCAGGCCGATGCGCTGTGCCAGATCCTGTTGCCCGACGGCGGTCTGCCCAAGCTGCCGCGGCCGACGCAGCTGACCAGCCCGGAGGCGTTGGCGGCACTGACCGACGCCGAACGGCGGGTGGCCAAGCTGGCCGCGCTCGGCCAGTCCAACCGGGAGATCGCCGGCCAGCTCTACATCACGGTCAGCACGGTCGAGCAGCACCTGACGCGGGTCTACCGCAAGCTCAAGGTCAGCGGCCGCAGCGACCTGCCGAGCGAGTTCAGCGCGAGCATCGCCGACACGGCGTGAGCGGCGCCGCCGCCGAGTGTCCACTGAGGACTCTCGGCGGCGGCTTTCCCTAGGGGAACCTAGGGGTTGAGTGGGAACGACCCGGGAAATAGCGTAGTTCCCGTCACCTTTGCGACCTGAGCGGCCGCCCGAACCTCGTTGCATCGGGCCGGTATCCGCGGCCGGCTGGAATCCCGGGGGACCACTCATGAGCCTGACCATTGCCGACACCAGTGTTCACGCCGTCCGGCCGCTCCACGCGGTCACCATGTTCGGCCCGGACTTCCCCTTCGCCTACGACGACTGGCTGCTTCATCCGGCCGGCCTCGGCACGCTGCCGACGAGCCGGCACGGCACCGAGGTGGCGGTGGTCGGCGCGGGTATCGCCGGTGTGGTCGCCGCGTACGAGCTGATGCGCCTCGGGCTGCGCCCGGTGGTGTACGAGGCCGGCGAGATCGGCGGCCGGATGCGCTCGATCACCTTCGACGGCCACCCGGGGTCGGTCGCCGAGATGGGCGCGATGCGTTTCCCGCGCTCGGCCACCACGCTGTTCCACTACATCGACACGGTCGGCCTGCGCACCGAGCCGTTCCCGAACCCGTTGGCGCCGCACACCCCGAGCACCGTGGTGGACCTCAAGGGCGTCAGCCACTGGGCCCGCGTGCCGTCCGACCTGCCGGCGTCCTACCAGCAGGTCGGCGACGCCTGGGACAAGGCGCTGCGCGAGGGCGCCGAGGTGGTCGCCATGAACGACGCGATCCGGCGCCGCGACGTGGCCACCATCAAGTCGATCTGGAACCGGCTGGTGCGCGAGTTCGACGACCAGTCCTTCTACGGCTTCCTCGCCTCGGCGTCGGCCTTCTCCTCCTTCCACGACCGCGAGATCTTCGGTCAGGTCGGCTTCGGCACCGGCGGTTGGGACACCGACTTCCCGAACTCGATGCTGGAGATCCTGCGCGTGGTCTACACCGGCGCGGACAGCGACCAGCAGCGGATCATCGGTGGCTGCCAACAGCTTCCGCTCCGGCTCTGGGACCACGAGCCGGACCGGATCGACGGCTGGGCGCCGGGCACCTCGCTCGCGTCGCTCCACAGTGGAGGGCCCCGGCCGGCCGTGCGACGGCTGCGGCGCACCGGGCAGGGCATCACCGTCGAGGACGCCGACAACAACATCCGCACCTACCCGGCGGTGGTGTTCACGCCGCAGCTGTGGACCCTGCTGTCCAAAATAGACACCGACGAGTCGCTGCTGTCCAAGCCGCACTGGACAGCGGTGGAGCGGACGCACTACATGGGTTCCTCGAAGCTCTTTGTCATCGTGGACCGCCCGTTCTGGCTGGACCTGGACCCGGCGACGGGTCGGCACGTGATGAGCATGACGCTGACCGACCGGATGCCCAGGGGCGTCTATCTGTTCGACGACGGGCCGGACCGCCCGGCGGTGATGTGCCTGTCCTACACGTGGAACGACGACTCGCTGAAGTTCGCCGCGCTGTCGGCCGACGAGCGGCTCAAGGTCGTGCTGTCGTCGCTGCGCGAGATCTATCCCGGGGTGGACATCCGCTCGCACGTCATCGGGTCGCCCATCACGATCACGTGGGAGACCGAGCCCGACTTCCTCGGCGCGTTCAAGGCCAACCTGCCCGGCCAGTACCGCTACCAGCGCCGCCTGTTCACGCACTTCGTCCAGGATGATTTCGCCCGCGCCGAGCGGGGACTGTTCCTCGCCGGCGACGACGTGTCCTGGACCGGCGGCTTCGCCGAGGGCGCGGTGACCACCGCGCTCAACGCCGTGTGGGGCGTGCTGGCCCAGCTCGGCGGCGCGAGCCCGGCCGACAATCCCGGACCCGGTGACGTGTTCGACCGCATCGCACCGGTGCGACTGCCGGAGTCATGACCCACGAAAGGTGTTGTTAGATGCGCGTTCTGTCCACCGTCACGGGCTCGGTCGGGCACGCCCACGAGATACTGCCGATGGTGCGTGCCCTGGTCGCCGCCGGCCACCACGTCGTGGTCGCGCCCAGCCCGCACCTGGCGCCGGTCTTCGCCGGCACCGGCGCCGAGGTCGTCGACGCGATGCCGGACTTCCTGGCGTCCACCGAGCACCTGCGGACCCTGCGCACCACCGGCTTCCCCGGCTACGAGCCCGACGGCGGGCCCGCCGACCCGCGGATCGAGCTGATCGCCTTCGCCGCCGGCCCGCAGGTCACCACCGCGTACGAGGCGCTGCTGCCGATCGCCGAGGAGCTGCGGCCCGACCTGGTCTACCGGGAGGGCTCGGAGCTGGCCGGCTGCCTGATCGCGGAGAAGCTGGGCATCCCGCACATCACCGGGCCGACCGGCGTCGGCAACGTGCTCGACCCGGCCGGCCTCAACCTGCTGCTCAACGAGCGGCGCAAGGACGTCGGCCTGCCGGAGAAGGACGACGCCTGGTCGATGTACCCGAACGGCTGGCTGGACTCGCTGCCGGTCGGCTTTTCCTTCGCGCAGTACGACATGCCGGAACCGGTCCGCTACCTGCCGCCGATGCCGATGACCGACGACCCGCTGCCGGCTGAGCTGGCTGAACTGGCCGCCGACCGGCCGCTCGTGCTGGCGTCCATGGGCACGGCGCTGCCGACGGTGGCGGGGATGCGGCTGTCCGACGCCGGCCTGGCCCAGGCGATGGCCGACCCCGTGGACACGCTCCGCGCGCTCGTCGCCGGTCTGTCCACTGTCGACTGTCACGCGGTGGTCACCACCGGCGGCATTGCGCTCGACGGCGTCGATGCCGGCCCGAACGTGCACATCGTCGACCGGGTTCCGCAACCGCTGCTGCTGCAGTCGTGCGACCTGTTCGTCACGCACTGCGGCTTCAACAGCCTGCGCGAGTCGCTGCGGACCGGCGTGCCGATGATGATGATGCCCCAGTTCGGCGACCAGCCGCACAACGCCGACCGGGCGGCGGAACTCGGCCTCGGCGCGCGCGTTCCGGTCGTCAGCGCCGAGGCGGTGGCCGCGACGTGCCGGCAACTGCTGGCCGACGACAAGGTCCGCACCTCGGTCCGCACGGTGCAGCGGCTGCTGCTCGGCCTGCCGCCGATCCAGGCCGCCGTGCGGCACCTCGAGTCCCTCGCCACGGCCTGAGCCGGGACGGGAGAGCCCACCATGCGAGTTCTGTGCACGGTCTCCGGATCGCTCGGACACGTCCACAACATCGTGCCGCTGACCCGGGCCCTGAGCGAGGCCGGTCACCAGGTGCTGTTCCTCACCACCGACGAGCTGGCCGCGCGGCTGGCCCGGGAGCCGGGACAGGTGATGGCCGCGCTGGCCAACACCCGGCAGCGGATCGAGCCGCTGCTCACGTTCATGCGCACCGGCCAGGGCATGACCGTCGATGAGGCGCAGCGCTTCAAGGATCAGGCGTACGCGTTGGCTTCCGTGAGCACGGGGCCGCACCTGTCGGCCGCCGTGCGCGGAGTTCTGCCGACGATGAAGGAGTTCGCGCCGGACGTGGTGCTCCGTGACGGCGCCGAACTGGCCGGTTGCCTGATCGCCGAGCAGCTCGGCGTGCCACACGTCTCGGCGCCCTCCGGCGCCGGCAACATCCTCGACCCGTACCTGGTCTCGGAGCCGCTCGACCGGCGGCGGGCCGAGCTCGGCCTGCCCGAGCTGCGGGACCCGATGTCGATCCACCGGCACGGCCGCCTGGACTGCGTGCCGGCGCGGTACTCGTTCACCGCGCACGAGATCCCCAGCGCGCTGGTCTATCAGCAGGCCGAACCGCCGGCCGACCAGCGGGTGCTGCCGGCCGACATCGCCGAGCTGCCCGGTGACCGCCCGCTGGTGCTGGCTTCCGTGGGCAGCGAGCTGCCGAAGGCCGGCGCCACGATCGGCGGCGGTCTGTCCCTCGGCGTCGCCGATCCTGCCGACACGTTGCGGGCGCTGGTCGACGCTGTGTCCACACTGGACTGCAGCGCGGTGGTATCCACCGGACGGTTGTATGTAGACAGTCTGCAGTCGACGGAATCCGTGCGCGTGGCGGACTGGGTGCCGCAGCCGCTGGTGCTGCGCTGCGCCGACCTGTTCATCACCCACGGCGGCTACAACGGTATCCGTGAGGCGCTGCTCGCCGGCGTGCCGATGGTGGTGCTGCCGCAGTTCGGCGACCAGGACCACAACGCCGACCGTGTGGTGGAGTTCGGCCTCGGTGTCCGGCTGCCGGTGGCGACCACCGACCCCGAGCTCATCGCCGCCGCGTGCCGCGCGGTGCTGGCCGAGCCCGGGTACACCGCACGTGCCCGCCATGCACGGCGTCGAATGCTGGCCCTGCCCGGTATCGACACCGCCGTGGCGTGGCTGGCCGCGCTGGCCACGCGCTGATGGTCACCCTCGCGCTGGACACCGGCCCTGTACGCTGTCGGGCGCGAGGGGATCGGCCAACTGGGGGGAAGTCGGTGGCGGAGACACAGAGGCGCCGCAATTTCGTCGATCGAATGGCGCCGAGCTGGCTCATCGCCCAAATTCTCGGCACGATCATTCTCGCCGCCGCTTTCGCGCTCGCCGAGGAACCCAGTCCGTGGATCTGGGCTTGTTATGCGGCGTGCATGATCAGCTGGCTGATCTTCGCATTCCTGGAACCGTGGTATCCGCGCGTCGCGACCACCATGCTGGGAATCAGCGCGGTGGTGGCCGCCGCGGTGGCCGGCCCCGCCAACGACGCCACCGCGGTCGTGACGGCGTGCGTGCTGCTCGGCCGGTACATGTCGCTCGTGCTGCCCTCGGGCTACACCCTGCTCGGCGTGTTCGGCACCTGCCTGACCGCCACCGCCGTCAGCACGATCGTGACCGGTCACTCCACGACCGCGCTGGCCAGCTACCTCGTGCTCATCGTGCTGGTCACCCTTCTCGGCCTCAACCAGCGCCAGCAGCAGCTGCGCGCCGAGCAGGCCGAGGAACTGCTGGTCCAGCGGGAACTGGCGCAGGAGCAGCAGGTCCGGGCGGCCGCGCTGGACGAGCGGGCCCGCATCGCCCGCGAGCTGCACGACGTGCTCGCGCACTCGCTCGGCACGCTCAGCGTGCAGATCAAGCTGGCCGAGGCGCTGCTGGAGCAGGACGACCAGGAGGGCGCGCTGGCCACCGTGCGCAAGTCCAACCAGCTGGCCCAGGACGGCATGGAGGAGGCGCACAACGCGGTGTCCGCGCTGCGCGCCGACGTGCCGGCGCTGCCGGACGCCCTCACCGACCTGGTCGAACAGCACCGCCACCACCACGGCGAGGTGGACCTGGCCATCGTCGGCGACTCCCGGCCGATCCCGCCCGCCGCCGCGCTGTCGCTGCTGCGGGCCACCCGGGAGGCGCTGACCAACACCGCCAAGCACGCCCCGGGCGAGACGGTCACCGTGCGCCTGGAGTTCGCCGAGAAGGCGGTGCGGATCGTCGTGCGCAACCCGGTGCCGGCGGCCAGCCCGTCCGGTCGGTCCAGCGGGCACGGGCTGACCGGGATGCGGGAGCGGCTGGCGCTCGTGCACGGCACCATCGAGGCCGGCAAGCAGGCCGACGGGCACTGGCAGGTCACCGCCGAGGTGCCCGAATAACGTCCTCCGGAATTCCCGCAATTCTTGGTCTCAATTCCCCTGGTCGCTGCTAGCCTTGCTGTATGACAGATCCTCGTTTTTCGTTGATGGACCTGGTTCGCGCCGACCCGAAACGTGCCGGCGCGGAAATACGGGAATTCTGGCGCTGGGCGAAGCGGGGCGCCGCCATCACCGCGGACACGGCGGAGGCGGCCGAGTTCGGCGCATTCGGCGACGAGAGCTTCCTGGCCTTTCCGCAGGGGGTGATCCGGGGCGAGTCGCACATCGAGATCGGCCGCAACTGCTGGGTCAACGAGCACGTCACGCTGGCCGCCGGGCCGATCTTCGCCCGGCCGGACACGCCGGAGCCGATCATCCGGCTGGGCGACGACGTCGTGCTCGGCCAGCACACCGACATCGTGGCCCTGCACTCGGTGGTGATCGAGGACAAGGTCTGGACCGCGCCCGGCGGCATCTACATCACCGACCAGAACCACCGCTACGACATGGTCGACCAGCCCATCGCCTACCAGGACCCGCAGGACGTGCACCCGGTCCGGATCGGCGCCGGCAGCGTGATCAGCACTCATGTCACCGTCCTGGCCGGGGCCAACATCGGGCCGAACACGCTCGTCGCCGCCGGCGCGGTGGTGCGCAAGGGCGACTATCCCTCGCACTGCGTGCTGGCCGGCGTGCCGGCCCGCCCGGTCCGGCGCTGGACCGAGGACGCGGGCTGGCACCGGGTGGCCGGCTGAACCCGTTGGCGGGCAAGCGAATGGGGCCTCGCGGACGAGGCCCCATCTCGGCTCAGCGGTGCCCGGCGTGGGCGAACTCGGGCGTCAGGTGCAGCACGTCGCGCGCCACCGCCAGCCAGCGGTGCACGAACGAGTCGTGCACCGGCCCGGCGCCGATGATGAAGTCGACGTGCCGGTCATGCGGCTTGACGGCCAGCGACAGGCAGTGCCCGGCGGCCTGCCACCGTGGCGTGGTGATCGAGGCCTGACTCGGGTCGAACCCCAGCCAGCACTGGTGGCCCTGCCAGTTCCAGCCGCGCCACGCGTCGCCGCCGATCTCCGTGATCCCGTCCCGGCCCGACACCAGCGAGCCGAGGTAGTCCGGGATCAGCGCGTTCTCGATCGTGCTGTCGCCGTACGCCGGCAGCTGCACACACACCACCAGTCCCGGCACACCGTCGATCAGCGAGTACCGCCGCACCTCGGCCGACGGATCGGTGTCGCGCGGGTACAGGTCCACCGCCACCGCGTCGGGACGGTGCACCGCCACCGACGGAACCCACGGCAGGTGCGGCCGCTGCGAGTCGGTGATCGCGCCGGGATGCCCGGGCGGGGTGTCCATGAACCGGTGCAGCTCCTCCTGGAAGTTCCAGTGGTCCAACGGGTTTCCCACGATCAGGGCCGAACCGGCCGGCGTCGACGAGCGCTGAGTGACGACGTCGCCCGGCCGGCGGTGCACCAACATGCTGACCCGGGCGCCGTGCTGCGGCGACACCACGGCCCAGATGTCGTTGCTGACCAGCATCAGCTCCTCGGCCCCGTCGCCGTCGATGTCCCAGAGCCCAGCGGCCGGGCTGTAGGCCGGGCCGGCCGACCACCGGGCCGCCGCCAGCAGCGGACGGGCCAGCTTGGTGTGCGACGCGACGGCCCGGACCCAGGGCGCCAGCACACCGGTCGGGTTGCCGTGTTCCCGGTCGTGCCAAGCGGTTTCGTGGTTGCCGACCATCAACAGCCGGTCGGCCAGGTCGACCAGCCGCTGGTCGTACTGCTCGGCGACCTCGGGCGCGCGGGCGGCGTCCACCTCGTCCTCGACGGCGGCGAGCAGCTCGGCGTACGGACGCCAGGACGGCTGGTCGGACCAGCCCCGGTAGTCGGTGCCGGCCCGCCACTGGACCTCCAGCTCGTAGTAGGCGCCGGCCTCGACGACCGGCCCCGGCTGCGGTGTGTGCTCGTCCAGCCAGGCGTCCAGCGAAACCGGCCGCACACCACCGTTTCCGGCGACCCAACGCAGCAGTTCCGCGTAGCGGTCCAGCGCCGGCTGCCAGCCGGCGACACCGACCGTGCGCTCCAGGTCGTCGGCGTAGACCGCGATCATCGAGTCCGGGTCGTCGGACCGGGTGGCCAGGTCGTCCAGCAGCGCGTCGAGCAGGTGCAGGTGCGCGCTGGTGGGCGGCGGCATCAGGTACCGCAGGTGCGCCGAGATCGGGACGAACGACAGCGGCCGCGGCTGCTCGACGGTCCGCGGTACGAACAGGCGCGGGTCGGCCAGGCCCGGGGTGAACGCCGGCGGGCGCTGCGGGTCCCAGGTGTACGGGCCACGCAGGTCGACGCCGCCGCGGCAGTCGGCGGGATAACCGTCCTGCGGCACGGCGGGGGACAGCAGCCGGTCGTCGACGAGCACCCGCTTGAACCCGCCGCCGGGCAGCGTCGGGTCGGTCAGCACCTCGTGCAGGTCCGGGTGCCAGACCCGTTCCGGCAGCCACGCCGTCGGCAGCGCGCCGCCGGGCACGTCGAGGTGACGCTCCAGCAACTCGGCCATCGTCCGCACCTGCCGGCGGTTGATGGCCGCGCTGCCCAGCGGCATGATCGGCTCGGAGTAGGTGCCGCCGAGCAGGGTCAGCACGCCGGCGGCCACCAGTTCCCGCACCTTGGCCAGGAACTCCGGGTGGTGCCAGGCCACGGCCTCCACCAGCGTGCCCGACAGGTGCAGCGCGGCCGGAATCCCCAATTCGGCGTGCAGTTCGAGGGCGGCCGTGTACCCCTCGCAGATTCTGGTGATGCCGTCCCGGTCCTCGTACCCGTCGGTGATGACCAACTGATTGGCGTGGTGCACGAACGCAAGGGGAATCCCAGGCATGGTTCTACTTTCTCGAAGCGAAGGAAACAGAAGGCGCGAAGCGAAGTGACGGAAGGAAAGGTGCGGGTGGCGCGGGAAAGGCGTCAGCCGCTGACCGAAACGTTCTCGGCGGCGCCGGCTCTGACCGTGAACACGCGCCACATCGCGGCGTATTCGCCGTGGGCGGCCAGCAGCTCGGAGTGGGAGCCTTCCTCGACGATCCGGCCGCCGCGCATGACGAGAATGCGGTCGGCGCGGGCGGCGGTGGTCAGCCGGTGCGCGACGAGCACGCAGGTCCGGCTGCCCGCGAGGGAGGCGGTGGCGGCCAGGTAGGCGGACTCGCTGGCGCGGTCCAACCTCGCGGTGGCCTCGTCGAGCACGAGCAGGTCGGGGTCGATCAGGTACGCCCGGGCCAACGCGATGAGCTGGCGCTGCCCGGCCGACAACGCCCGGCCACCCTCGCCGACCTCGGTGCGATAGCCCTCGGGCAGCCGGCTGATCGCCGCGTGTGCGCCGACCGCCCGCGCGGCGTCCTCGATCTGCGCGTCGGTGGCGTCCGGCCGGCCGTAGGCGATGTTGTCCCGCACGGTCGTGGCGAACAGGTACGGCTCCTGCGGGACGACGCCGAGCCGTCGGCGGTAGGCGACCGAGTCGTAGTCACGGACGTCGACACCATCGACGAGAACCGCGCCGGTGACGGCGTCGTAGTCCCTGGTCAGCAGCTTGACCAGGGTGGACTTGCCGGCGCCGGTCCGGCCCACCACGGCGACGGTCTCGCCGGCCCGCACGCGGAAGCTGAGGTGACGCACGGCGTCGCGCTCGGCGCTCTGGTACCGGAATCCGACGTTGTCGAAGCACACCTCGCCGCGCAGCCGCCGTACCGGCACCGGATGGGCCGGGGCCGGTGGAGTCGGCTCGCGCAGCAGGCCGGCGGTCCGGCGCAGGCCGACCGACGCCTGCTGGAAGCCGTCGATGACCTGGGACAGCTGCAGCAACGGGCCGAAGAACATCGTGACGTAGAGCAGGAAAGCCACCAGCGTGCCGGTACTGAGCGTGCCGGCGGCCACCGCGCCGGCGCCGACCGCGAGCACGATGGCGGTGGCGATCTCGGCGATCAGCTCGACGAACGGGAAGTAGGTGGCGATCAGGCGCAGCGTGCGCACGCGGGTGTTCCGGTAGCGGTCGTTGACCGCGGTGAACGCCGCGATGACGCTGTCCTCTCGGCGCAACGCCTGGATGACGGGCAGGCCGGCCAGGCTCTCCTGGATCCGCTCGGTCACCATGCTGATCTCGTCACGGGCCTGGCCGTACAGGCGCGGCGCGCGCCGCCGGAACAGCACCGCGGCCACGGCCAGCACCGGCAGCACGCAGAGCAGGGCCAGCGTCAGCCGCACGTCGAGGCCGAACAGCACGATCAACACGCCGCCGAAGGTCGCGCCGCACACCAGGGCGTTGAGCAGGTCGTTCTGCAGGAAGTTGGCCAGCGCGTCGACGTCGGCGGTCATCCGGGTCAGCAGCGCGCCGGCCGGCTGCCGCTCGTGGAAGTCCAGGCCGAGCCGCTGCAGCTGGGCGAAGATCTTCACCCGCAGCGTGTAGAGGATCCGCTCGCTGGTGCGGCCGGTGACCCGGGTCTCCAGCAGGGACAGCCCGGCCCCGACGGCCACCGCGAGCAGCGCGATCACCGTTGCGGCCGTGAGCACGCCGCCGGAGTGGGCCGTGACGCCGTGGTCGATGCCGTACCGGATGATCACCGGCAGCGCCAGCTCGGTCACCGACACCAAGCCGAGTAGCGCGACGCTGAGCAGCAGGCCGCGGGCGAACGGCCGGAGCAGGCTGCGCAGCCCGAAGCCGGGATCCGCGGCGGCCGCGTCGGACACCGCCGGCGCATCCGTCTCCGGCGGCAGCGCGGCGACCTGCGCCAGCAGTTCGGACGTCGCCGCGAGCGACTCCGGCGAGGATTCGAGGCGACCACCGGCCTGGTGGGGAACCGAGGGGAGTGACCGGCGGTCGCCTCTGGCAGTGGCGGTCACGGGGAGTTGCCGCCACGGGTCGGGAAAGTCCTGGTCGGTGGTCTCGTCCACCATCAGCCGCCGGTAGTCGGGGCAGCGTTCGAGCAGCTCGGCGTGGGTACCGGTGTCGACCACGGCGCCGGCGTCGAGCACGCAGATCCGGTCGGCGAGGTTGAGCGTGGACGGCCGGTGCGCGATCACCACCGTCGTGCCGCGACCGCGCCGCTCCCGCAGCGCCGCGTGGATCTCGGCCTCCACCACCGGGTCCACCGCGCTGGTGGCGTCGTCGAGCACCAGCACACGCGGGTCGGCCAGCAGCGCGCGGGCCAGGGCGATGCGCTGGCGCTGGCCACCGGACAGCGCCATGCCCTGCTCGCCGAGCACGGTGTCGTAGCCGGCCGGGAGCAGCTGGACGAACTCGTCGGCCTGGGCGGCGCGGGCGGCGGCGGTGATCTCGGCGTCGTCGGCGTCGGGACGGCCGAAGGCGATGTTGGCGCGCACGGTGTCGTGGAACAGGAACGGGTCCTCGGAGACGACCGCGACGGCCCTGCGCACGGAGTCCAGCTCCAGGTCGCGGACGTCCTGCCCGTCGAGGCGGACCGCGCCGGAGTCGACGTCGCGGCACCGGCTCAGCAGCAGCGCGAGCGTCGACTTGCCCGAGCCCGACGGCCCGACGACGGCGATCGTCTCGCCCTCGTCGACGCGCAGGCTGACGTCGGCCAGCACCGAACCGGAGCCGTAGCCGAAGCTCACCCGGTCGAAATCGATCCGGCCGCGTGGCGACGGCAGCGGCTCGGCGTCGGGACGGTCCCGCACCACCGGCCGCGCGTCGATCACCTGGAACACGCGGGTGATCCCGGCCAGCACCTGCTGCCCGTACGTGATCACACCGGCCAGGTAGCGCACCGGCACGACCAGTTGGGTCATGTACGCGGCGAAGGCGACGAAGACGCCGAGGCTGACCCGGCCGGTGAGCGCCAGCCAGCCGCCGACGAGCAGCACGGCGACCAGGCCGAGCGCGGGAATGGACTGCAGGAACGGGTTGAACACGGAGTTCAGCCGGACCAGCCGCAGCCGCCGGGCGAACAGCACCTTGGCCGCCGCCACGAACCGGGAAAGCTCCCGCTCCTCTTGTCCGAAGGCCCGAACCACCCGTACGCCCGCGGTGTTCTCGCCGAGGATGCCGGCCAGTTCGCCGGCCTGCTGCTGCGCCGCCCAACTGGCCGGGAACAGCGTGCGGTGGCTGAGGTGGGCGGCGATGGCCAAACCGGGACCGACCAATAGCGCGACGGCGGTGAGCAGCGGCGACAGCCAGAGCATGACGATCAGGTAGCCGCCGAAGAGCAGCACGGTGCCCGCCGCCATCGGCAGGCCGTCCAGCAGGCCCTGCACCAGGCTGACGTCGGTGCACGCACGGCTGAGCAGCTGGCCGCTGGACATCTCGTCCCGGCGCGCGCTGTCGAGCCGCTGCGTCGCGGCGAACACGTCCGCGCGCAGTTCGCGCTGCACGTCGAGGGCGAGCCGGCCGCCGAAGTACTGGCGGGTCGCCGCGGCCGCGAACCGGATCACGCCGGCCAGCACCAGCAGCACGATGTAGGGCGTGAGCGGATCGAGATGGGCGACGATCACCCGGTCGATGACCCGCTGGCCGATCAGCGGCGCCAGCACCGAGCACGCCGTGCTCACCGCGACGCCGGCCAGCGTCATGGCCACCGCGCCGCGCCTTCGCACGACACGAGACCACAGCCTCGCCGCACCGGAGCGCCTCCCGACAGCAGTCGGCACCTTGACTTCCCCCCAAGTTCGATCGACGAGCAATCGCGAATTCCCGCCCGCCGGCGGCCGGTCGTCGGTCTCGTTCACCCTCCACAATCGATTACCGTTCGACCATAAAGCCGGCGGCGAGCCAACTCGCCAACCTCGGGGTGGATCTCAGGTTGACGTCAGGTGGAGGCGGCTCCATCCACCTGAGACAACCTCGCTATCAAACTCGGCTCGAACCGTCGCAATGCTACGTTCTTTTCGTGGGAATGGGGATCCGCTGGCGCGACACCGAAATCACGTCGTTAAGTGCGGTCGAATGCCAGGTGGCGGCGCTGGCCGCGCTCGGCCACACCGATCAGCGCATCGCCGACCAGCTCGCCATCGCCGTGCGCGCGGTGGAGGCGTGCCTGGCCGCCGTCTATCGCAAGCTCGACGTGCGCAGCAGCCGGGACCTCGCCTACAAGTTCCACCTGAGCGGCGGGTTCGCCCCGTACAGTTAGGGCATGGGGGAACGCACGGTCAGGATCGCCTGCTGGCAAAGCAATGGCGCGGAGAATGTCGACGCCGGCCTGGACGCGCTCGACCGCGTCGCCGAACGGGCCGCGGCGCAGGGCGCGCAGTTGTTGGTGACGCCGGAGATGTCGCTGACGGGCTACCAGATCGGCCGCAGCCGGCTGCTGCGCAGCGCGGAGCCGGCCGACGGGCCGATGTGCCGCGCGGTGGCAGAGATCGCCCAGCGGCGCGGCATAGCCGTGGTGTTCGGCTGGCCGGAGGCCGTGGGCGACGCCGTGTACAACAGCGTGCAACTGGTCGACAGCAATGGCGCGGCGCTGGCCACGTACCGCAAGACCCACTTGTACGGCGCCGCCGACAAGGCATTCACGCCGGGCGAGCGCGGTGTCGTGCAGGCCGAGCTGAACGGGCTCACGGTCGGCCTGCTGATCTGTTACGACGTCGAGTTCCCCGAAGCGGTCCGCGCCCACGCGCTCGCCGGCACGCAACTGCTCGTGGTGCCGACGGCGCTGATGCGGCCGTGGGAGATCGTCGCCGAGCTGCTGGTGCGGGCGCGGGCGTTCGAGAGCCAGCTGTTCATCGCGTACACCAACAGGATCGGTGGCGAGGGGACGCTGCGCTACTGCGGGCTCAGCCGCGTCGTCGCGCCGGACGGCCAGGTGCTCGTCGACGCCGGCGACCAGGAGGAGCTCCTGGTCGCCGACGTCGATCCGACCGTGCTGGCCAAGGCCAGGGCCGAGACCACCTATCTGACCGACCGGCGGCCGGAGTTGTTCAGCGGGCGGTGAAGTGGTCGCGCAGCTCGCGCTTGAGCACCTTGCCGCTGTTGCCCAGCGGCATCGCGTCGACGAACTTCACCACGCGCGGGTAGCGGTAGGCGGCCAGCCTTTCCTTGCACCACGAGATGATCTCGGCCGCGAGCGCCTCGCCGGCCTGGTGGCCGTCCCGGAGAACCAGGACCGCGCAGACCTCTTCGCCGAGGCGCTCGTCCGGCAGGCCGATGACGGCGACCTGGGCCACCGCCGGGTGGCGCGCCAGCACCTCTTCCACCTCGCGCGGGTACACGTTGTACCCGCCGCGCAGCACCATGTCCTTCTTACGGTCCACAATGGACAGATAGCCGTCGGCGTCCTTGACGCCGATGTCGCCGGAGCGCAGCCAGCTGTCCACGATCACCTGCGCGGTCGCTTCCGGCTGGTTGAGGTAGCCGGCCATCACGTTGTGACCGCGGATGACGATCTCGCCGCGCTCGCCGGCGGACAGCAGTTCGACGCGGTCCTCGACGTCGGCGCGGGCGATTTCCACGTCCACGCCCCAGATCGGCCGGCCGACGGTGCCCGGCCGGCACGGCCAGTCCTTCTGGTTGTACGCCACCACCGGCGAGGTCTCGGTCAGCCCGTAGCCCTCGTAGATGGGGCAGCCGAAGGTGTCCTGGAACCTCTCCAGCACCACCACCGGCAGCGACGAGCCGCCGGAGTAGGCGCGGTTCAGCGGCGGCCGCCTCGGGTCGGAGGCGGCGACGTCCAGCAGCGCGGTGTACATCGTCGGCACGCCCTGGAACAGCGTGCAGCCGTGGTCCACCATGAGATCCATCGCCCGGGCGGCGTCGAAGCGGTCCATCAGCACCATCGTCGCGCCGGCCCGGAAGCAGGTGTTCATCCCGCAGGTCTGGCCGAAGGTGTGCGACAGCGGCAGGCAGCCGAGCAGGACGTCGTCGACGCTGAAGTCGAAGGGGGACAACATGGTTGTGCTCACGTTCATGACGACGTTGAGCTGCGTGAGCATGGCCCCCTTCGGCCGCCCCGTGGTGCCCGAGGTGTACAGGATCACCGCGAGCTCGTCGGGTTCGCGTGGCAGGTACCCGTCGACCGGCGCGACCTTGCCGGCGAGCACGTCCAACCGCGGCAGCCCGGTGTCCCGCTGCTCGCCGACGGTGAGCAGCGCCGTCCCGGCCAGGTCGGCGGCCTTGCCCGCGGTGCCGAGCAGCGAGGCGTCACACACCAACGCCTTCGCCTCGCAGTCACGGAGGATGTACGCGACTTCGTCGGCCACCAGCAGCGTGTGCACCGGGACCATCACCGCGCCCAGCGCGAGCACCCCGAAGTACACCATGGGAAACACCGGCGAGTTGGGCAGCGCCACGGCGACCGGGTCACCCGGTCCGACACCGTGCTCCCGCAGCGCCGCCGCGTAGCGCCGGGCGCCCGCCCAAAGGTCGCGATAGGACACTCGCTCGTCGTTGAACACGACGGCCGTGCGGTCCGCGTGCCGCTGCGCCGAGTCGGCCAGCACGGCGGCCAGCGAGACGGACATGGCTTCTCCTGCCTGGTCTCGGCCGGTCAGGACCGGGGCAGGTCGAGGTCCCACCAGACCTGGTCCAGCGCCTCGACCATCTTCTCCACGTCGGTGGTGGTGTGCGCGGCCGACGGCGCCGAGCGCAGGATCTCCTCGCCCACCCGGACGCTGGGGGCGTTGATCGACTGGATGTAGATGCCGTGCCGCTCCAGCAGCAGCTGGAACGCCTGCTTGCAGCGGTCGTCGTCGCCGACGAAGATCGAGACGATGTGCGACTCGTCGGACAGGAACGGGATCCGCCGCTCGCGCAGCAGCCGGTGCAGCAGCGCCGCGTTCTCGTGCAGCACGGCCCGTTCCACGTCCGAGGAGCGCAGGTGGCGGACCGCGGCCAGGCCGGCGGCGGCCACGGCCGGCGGCAGCGCGGTGGTGAACACGAACGAGCGGGCGTGCGTGCGGATGGTGTCGATCAGCACCGACGGGCCGGCGACGTAGCCGCCGATGGTGCCGAAGCCCTTGGCCAGCGTGCCCATCACCACGGTGAACTGGTCGGCGATGCCCTCACGGGCGGCGATGCCGGCGCCCTGCGGGCCGTACATGCCGACGGCGTGCACCTCGTCGACGTAGGTCATCGCGTCGTAGCGGCGGGCCAGCTCGGCGAACTCCGCCAGGGGCGCCACGTCGCCGCCCATCGAGTAGACCGACTCGAAGACGATCAGCTTGGGGCGGTCGGGATCCGCGGCCGCGAGCAGCTCCTCGAGGTGCTCGACGTCGTTGTGCCGGAACACGCGCTTCTCGGCGCCGCTGTGCCGCAGGCCGTCGATGATGGAGGCGTGGTTGTGCGCGTCGGAGAAGACGACGCAGTTGTCCAGCCGGGCGGCCAGGACGGTCAGCGCGCCGTCGTTGGCGGTGTAGCCGGAGGTGAACAGCAGCGCGTCCTGCTTGCCGTGCAGCTGGGCCAGTTCCCGTTCCAGGGCGACGTGGTAGTGGTTGGTGCCGGCGATGTTGCGGGAGCCGCCGGCGCCCGCGCCGTGCTCGTCGATGGCCTGCTTCATGGCCTCCAGCACGCTCGGGTTCTGTCCCATGCCGAGGTAGTCGTTGCTGCACCAGACGCTGATCTCGCCGTCCTCGTCCTGCCGGCCGCTGGTGGTCGCCGCCGGGAAGCGGCCGGCGTGCCGGCCGACCTCGAGGAAGTCCCGCCGGCGCAGGGTGGAGTCCGACAGCCCACGCTCGTAGATGGCCATGTACTGAGACATGCGTCAACTCGCTCTCTGGTTCGGCCGCCAATTCCAATCCAGGGTGGACAGTGCGGAGAAGCGATGTCCCTTGCCGTGGAGGACACTGCGCATTCCGTGAGCGGCCGAACCAATTTATGAGCGGGTCGGAAGGGTCAACAACCCCAGGGGCCCCCTACTGTGGGAAACGGAATTCCACTGTGGACGGGCTGATCGCGCGCAGGCGTCGGCGGGAGAGCCGCCGGTTTTGACGGGCTATTCCGAGACCTCGGCGGTGACCCGCCAACTCGTGCCCTCGTCGTGGTGCCCCGCCACCAGCGTGCCGCCGAACAGGGCCAGGCGTTCCCGCATGCCGGCCAGTCCGTATCCCGGCGACCGCTCGTCCGGCGGCTGATCGTCGGTTCTGACCGCATTCACCACGTCCAACCGCACCTTGTCACGGTCGTAGGCGAGGGTCATCGTGACCGGCGCGGACGGCGCGTGCTTGGCGGCGTTGGTCAGCGCCTCGCGCGCGGTGCGTACGAGGGAGACGGTGGCGGCCGGTGAAGTCGCGCGAAGCTCGCCTTCGGTGCGCAGGTCCACCGTGCCGCTGTGCTCGTTCTGGTGCTCCTGGACGAGCTGGGCCAGCGCTTCGGGCAGGGACGGATAACCGGCCCGCAGGGCGGCCACCGCATTGCGGGCCTCGCGCAGCCCCTCGTCGACGAGCCGGTCCGAGCGGTGCAGCGTGCGCAGCGCGCCGGGGCGGTCCCGCCCCTCGATCAGCGCCTCGGCCAGCTTGAGCTGCACGCTCAGCGCGCCGAGCGAGTGCGCGAGCACGTCCTGGATCTCCTGGGCGATCCGGGTGCGTTCGTCCAGCGCGGCCGCCCGGCTGCGCTCGCGTTCGGTGAGCGCGATCTGGCTCAGCAGCCGCTCGGCCTGCTCGGTGCGCAATCCCTGCTCACGGCGGTTGAGGCCGAGCAGGAACAGCAGCAGGATCACCGCGGGATAGCCGAACAGCTCGGCCGGCGGCCGGTCCAGCACCGCGCAGCTGCCCATGGTGGCGGCGACGCATGCGACGACGTAGCCGAGCAGCACCGAGCCGGGAACGATCGTGAGGATGACGAACCGGCCCACCACCAGCGTGACCAGGATGCTGGCGGTGCCGTCGGTGGACAGGCCGGTGACGAACGCGGGCAGCAGCCCGCTGATCGCGACCATGGTGGCGCCGAGCCGGGGCATCCGCGGGTCCACCACGACAAAAAGCACCCAGCAGAACAGGCTCGCCCCGTAGACGACCCAGAGCCACGGACTACTCACGGTAGCCGTGGCCAGGGTGCCGATCATGATGCCGGAGCCCAGCAGCTGGATGACCAGCCAGCTGGGAGCGAGCCGGTCGACGATGTGCTGCCGCGAAACCGGGGCTGTCATCTGCGTCCCGTCCGTCGTCGGGGTGCTACTTCCGGTTCCCGACCTTCTTGTAGATGATCACCATGGAAACCAGCACGATGATGACGAGCACCGCGACGATGGCCGCTTTCCACAGGAAATCCGTCACCAGCATCGACAGGTAGTCGCTGCCGCCGTCGGCGAGCAGGGCGTTGATCATCGTTTGTTCACCTGCGTCCACGCTCGTCGTCGGCCTGCTGGTTGAGGTAATTCACGACGGCCTTGGCCGCGCTGCGCTTGATATTGTTGCGCACCGGGCGGTTCGACCGGTTGTACGAGCTGTTGTACCGGTTGTCGTACCGGTCGTCGTCGTATCGGTTGTTGTTGCGGTCCTGCTGGTCCATCAGCCGCCGGGCCAGCGGCTCGATGAAATCCCTCGTCTGCCGCATCTTCCCGCGCCGCTTGAGCACCATCAGGAGCGTGAAGCCGATGATGACCAGGACCGCGACACCGAGGGCGATGATGCCGAACCTGATGAGCATGTATGTCATGTAGGCTTCGAGACCGCCGGCCAGAATCATCGTCTCCACCTTTCTTTCGCCGATTCACCGGTCCGTTGTTATCGGTGTTCCGATGCAATGAACGCTACTAGCTCCAGGCCCCCGAACAGGCACTTTGCCGGGTGGAACCCAGGTGGATTCCGGGTGGACCCGGCCGTCATACCGAGGCCAGCGACTCCAGGTGCGTGACCACGGTCCCGACGCCCGGCAGGGCCAGCATCGCGCGCTGAGCCTGCCTGGTCCGGGCCGTGAAAGCGGGCTCGGACAGCACCTGGCGGCACGCCGCCACGATCGCCTCCACCCGGGCCGGACCATCCGACAGCCCGACGCCCACACCCAGCTCGCCGACGCGGCGCGCGTTGGCGATGTTGTCGCCGTACTGCGGCAGCACCACCATCGGCGTGCCGGTGAGCAGCGACTCCCGAATGCTGTTGTAGCCGCCGTGGGTGACGAACAACTGGGCACAGCGCAGCAGCACCGACTGCGGGATCCAGGGGTACACCAGCACGTTGTCGGCCGGCGCGAGGTCCGGCACGTCCAGCCCGCCGGTGGAGACCACCGCGTGGCAGTCCAGCTCGGCCATCGCCGCCACCAGCGCGCGAACGGTGTCGGCCGGGTCGGACATGCCCTTGGCCAGCTGCGGGCCGCCGGTGTCGATCAGCTCCTTGGCGTCCTGGAACTCGCTGCCCACGGTGACCAGCACCAGCGGCCGGTCGGCGGACAGCTCGCCGATCTCCCGGGGCAGGCTCTGCTGCTGGGCGGCGCCGGCCGCGGGCTGCTGGTACGCCACGGCGTCCGGGATCGGGAAGGCGGCGAACGAGCACGACGCCGGCACGCAGTCGATCCGCCCGTGCCGGTAGATGGCCAGCGGGTCGGCCTGCTCCGGCAGGCCGACCGCGGCCCGCCGCTCGTTCAGCGGACCGATCACCCGTAGCGGGTCGAGGATGTTGCCGTCGCCGGACGGCGCCGACACGTGCGGCACGCCCAGCGCCTCGGCGACCAGGCAGCCCGCGTACTCCGGGCCGTCCCGCAGCACCAGGTCGGGGCCGAACTCCTTGGCGATCGGCAGCAGCGCCTGGAAGGACGTGATCAGGTGCTCGCCGGTGGCCGTCCAGGCCATGTCGAAGGCCGGGTCCCCGAACTGGGTGGCGACCTCGCGGGACATCCCGGCGCCGGTCCGCAGGTACTGCAGCAGCGGCGCCAGCTGCTCCATCGCGCCGGGCAGCACGGCGACGACCTCGCCCTCCTCGTCGGCGAAACGCGAGGACAGCTCTCGAGTGGTGGCGTAGAGGACTTCGTGCCCGGCCGCGACCAGCGCGCGGGTGATGGGCAGCACGGCGTTGGCGTGCCCGACGGAGCCGAGCACGGTGCACAGGACGCGCATGGTGACCTTCCTGGTCAGAGCTTGATCGCGGCGGTCGTGGCGGCGCCGGTGGTGTCGAACAGCCGCCGCGCGTGGTCGCAGACGAGGTCCAGGTCGAGCACCTGGTGCCGTTGCAGCAGCGCGGTCGTGTCGGCCTCGGCCAGCGCGGCGGCCAGGTCGGCCACCGGCTCGATGCGCCCGCCCGGCCAGGAGAACTCGTCGACCAGCGGGTCGTGGAACACCACCCGCACGCCCCGTTCCTGCAGGAACCGGGCGATCGGGCCGGCCGGGCTGTGCCGGGTGTCGGCGGTGTCCGGCTTGTACGCGACGCCCACCAGCAGCACGGTCGCCCCGTCCACCCGCAGGCCGCGGTCGGACAGGTCCTTGACGATCCGGTCGGCGACCCAGACCGGCATGCTCTCGTTGACCTGGTGGGCGATCTCGGCCAGCTGGAAGGACAGGCCGAGCGAGGCGGCGTGGTGCACCAGGTACAGCGGGTCGGCCGGGATGCAGTGGCCGCCGACGCCCGCGCCGGGCCAGAACGTCTTGAACCCGTACGGCTTGGTCGACGCCGCCTCGATCACGTCCCACACGTCGATGTCCATGCCGTGGCACAGCTGGGCGAACTCGTTGACCAGCGCGATGTTGACCTGGCGGTAGGTGTTCTCCAGGATCTTGGCGGCCTCCGCCTCGCGGATGCCCTTGGCCACGTGCACCTCGGTCACCTGGCGGTACAGCGCGGCCGCGCGCTCCGTGCACACCGCGGTGAGGCCGCCGACCACGCGGGGCGTGGTGGTGATGCCGAACCGCTGGTTGCCGGGGTCGATGCGCTCCGGCGAGTAGGCGAGGTTGAAGTCCACCCCGGCCCGCAGCCCGGACTGCTCCAGGATCGGCAGCAGCAGGCCGTCGGTGGTGCTGGGATGGGTGGTGGACTCCACGACGACGAGCTGGCCCGGGCGCAGCCGGTCGCGGACGGTGGTGATCGCGGCGGTGAGCGGGCCGAGGTCCGGGGTGTTGCCCACCACCGGCGTCGGCGCGCACACCACGACCACGTCGCAGTCGGCGATGACGACGGAGTCCGTGGTGGCGCGCAGGTTCCCGGCCAGTTCCCGGATGTCCTCGTCGCGCACGGTGTCCACCGGCGAGACGCCGGCGTTGACCAGCCGGACGCGCTCGGCGTCGATGTCCAGGCCCGTCACCTGGTTGCCGGCGCGAGCGAGTGCCACGGCCAGGGGCAGGCCGGCATATCCGATGCCGACCATGACGACATGCTGGCTGTCCATGTGACAGCTCCTCACGTGAGAGTTGGTTCAGTAGGCGAGCCGGTAGGGGACGAACGTCTCGGCGTGGTCGACGGCCAGCGAGGAACCGGCGGCGGCGTCGATGAGGCGGACCTGCTCGACGGAGCGGGGGCCGCTGGCCCGCATCTGGGTGCCGTAGGCGCGCAGGGCTTCCTGCTTGGTCTCCCAGTGCGCGGACGTGTCCACGTGCGCCCACCACTCCTCGGACAACGCCGACCACCGGTCCTCGACGCCGCGGTACCCGAGCACGATGCTCGGGGTCGGCTTGCCGCCGGGGCCGTGCATCCGGGCGGCCGCGAACGCCGCGCGGTGCACGGCCTGGTGGTCCTGGTGGAATCCGCCCGCGGACGGGATGAACAGCGCCTTCGGCCGGACCGTGGCCAGCGACACCTGCTCGTGTCGTTCGATCAGGTCAACCAGCGCCCGCTGCCGGTTGCAGATGTCCAGCTCGCCGGTCTCGTCCGGCCAGGCGATGACGCTGTCGGTGACACCGAGCGCGGCACAGGCCTTGGCGAATTCCTCGGCCCGGACCGAGGTGACGCTTTCGCTGCCGTACATCTTGGCCGTGCGCACGGTCACGCAGAGCACGTGCACCTCGACGCCCTCGGCGGCCAGCCGGGCGATCGTGCCGCCGGGACCGATGGTCTCGTCGTCGGGGTGCGGGGCCACCACGAGGGCCCGATCCCCCGGCAGCAAACCGAAAACGGGGTTGCTCATCGGGTCACCGCCGGCACTGTGTCGACGAGACGCGGCGCGGTGCCGACGCCGTACCAGTTGATGCCCACTCGGCTCAGCACGTCCGGGTCCACGTGGTTGCGGGTGTCGACCACGACCGGCTCGGCCAGCGAGTCGGCGATCTGCCCCCAGTCCAGGGTCCGGAACTCCTGCCACTCGGTGAGCAGCACGACCGCCGTCACGTCCTTGGCCGCCTGGTACGGGTCGCCGACCAGCGTCAGCAGCTCGCCGAACACGGCCGGGTCGGTGTTGACCTGGCTGGGGTCGTAGGCGACCAGCTCCGCGCCGCGCTCCCGCAACGCGCGGGCCACGGCCAGCGCGGGGGAGTCGCGAAGGTCGTTGGTGTTGGCCTTGAAGGTGAGCCCGAGCAGCCCGAGCCGGACGCCGTCGAGCGACCCGCCCGGTGCGATGCCGCAGGCGGCGCACACCTTGTCCAGCACCCGCTCCACCTGCCGGTCGTTGACCTTGAGCGTGGCGTCGAGCAGGTCGAAGTCGAAGCCGGTCGCGTCGGCGACGCGCAGCAGCGCGTGCACGTCCTTGGGCAGGCACGAACCGCCCCAACCCGGGCCGGGGCGCAGGAAGGACGGCCCGATCCGGCGGTCGTAGCCCATGCCCGCCGTGACGTCGCCGATGTCCGCGCCCAGGCGTTCGCACAGCTCGGCGATCGCGTTGATGTAGGACAGCTTCATGGCCAGGAAGCAGTTCGCGGCGTACTTGACCATCTCGGCGCTGGCCGCGTCGGTGAGCACCGTCGGCGCGCCGAGCCGGGCGTACAGAGCGGTGATGCGCTCGGCGGCGACCCGGTCGTCCGAGCCGACGACGATCCGGTCCGGGTTGAGGAAGTCCCGGACCGCGCTGCCCTCGCGCAGGAACTCCGGGTTGGACACGACGGCGACATCGGGCCGGCCGACCAGGGCCGCCAGCCGGGCCGCGGTGCCCACCGGCACCGTGGACTTGTTCACCAGCACCGTTCCGGCCGGCAGCAGGTCACGCACCTGGTCGGTGACCGACTCGACGGCGGCCAGGTCGGCCATGCCGCCCTCGCCCATCGGCGTCGGCACGCACAGGAAAACCGCCTCGGCGTCGACCACCGCGGCGGGCGCGCCGTAGACGAAGGTGAGCCGGCCGGCCGCGACCGACTCGGCGACCAGCTCGGCCAGCTCGGGCTCGACGATGTCGATCAGCCCGCGGCGCAGTCTGGCTATCTTGGACTCGTCGACGTCGGCGCAGACCACGTGATGGCCCAGCGAGGCGAAACACGCCGCCGCGGTGAGCCCGACGTAGCCGGCGCCGATCACGGCGACACGGTAGGAGTGCACGAGGACCGCCTAGTTGTTGTGTGACCGACAGGCAGCCACCAAGGCGAGTGCCCGCTGCCTCCCGAGGTCTGACCTGGCCGTCGTGGGTCGCAACGACAGGTGCGCGCCGACGGCCGGTATCCGGCACGGAAATACTTCGACAGCCGGGGACGGACCGACACCCCTGCCCGCCCCTACGCCGTTTTCCGCCCGCGTGACCGCGTGTAGGAGGCAGTTGGGGTTGTCGGGCCCGGGGGCCGCTGGCAAGGCTGCGCCGTGGACCCGATGCACCCGACGGCGAGGAGTGGCCCCGCTATGACCGCGCAGGACGAAGCCGCCGGCGCGGCCGTGACCACCGACGACGAGGCGCGGCGGCGGCACCGACTGGTGCTCATGATCCTGCCGGCCCTGCTGATGGGCATGTTCCTGTCCGCATTGGACCAGACCGTGGTGGCCACGTCGATGCGTACGATCGCCGACGACCTGCACGGCCTGGCCCTCCAGGCGTGGGTGGCGACGGCGTACCTGATCACGTCGACCGTGTCGACGCCGTTGTACGGCAAGCTTTCCGACCTGTACGGCCGCAAACCGCTGTACCTGGCGGCGATCCTGCTCTTCCTGGTCGGCAGCGCGGCCTGCACCTTCGCGCAGTCGATGTACCAGCTGGCCGCGCTCCGTGCGCTGCAGGGGCTCGGCGCCGGCGGCCTGATGACACTGGCCTTCGCCATCACGGCCGACCTGATCCCGCCGCGGGAACGGGCCCGGTACCAGAGCTGGTTCCTGCTCGTGTGGATCTCGTCCAGCCTGCTGGGACCGGTGCTGGGCGGCATCCTCGTCGGCTCGGGGGACATCGTCGGCATCACCGGCTGGCGCTGGGTGTTCCTGGTCAACCTGCCGATCGGTGTGGTGGCGCTGGCGCTGGTGGTGAAGTTGCTGCGGCTGCCCCGGCCGGGTCGGGATGGCGTCGCGCGGATCGACTACGGCGGCGCGCTGGCGATGGTCGTGGCGACCGTGCCGCTGCTGCTGATCGCCGAGCAGGGGCAGCAGTGGGGGTGGGCCTCGCCGGCCGCGCTGGCGTGTTATCTGGTCGCCGCGCTGGGGTTGGCTGCTTTCGTCTACTTCGGACGGAGGCTGGGTGAGCAGGCGCTGATTCCGTTGCGGTTGTTCGGCGTGCAGACCTTCCGGGTGTCCGTGATCGTGTCGATGGCCGTCGGCGCCGGCATGTTCGGCGCCATGTCGGCGGCGCCGCTGTTCGCGCAGCTGGCCAAGGGCGTGTCACCGACCGGATCTGGCTTGCTGATGCTGCCGATGATGCTGGGCATGGTCGTGTCGACGGCGTTGTCCGGCAAGGTGATCGCCCGTAGCGGCCGGTACAAGATGCTGCCGGTGATCGGCTGCGCGTGTACCGCCGTCGGCATGTTCGGGTTTGCCGTGGTCACGCTGGACACGCCGCTGTGGGTGCCGGCGGTGCTGCTGTTCGTGCTGGGCATCGGCCTGGGCAACTGCACCCAGACGCTGACCGTGGCCGCGCAGAACGCCGTGCCGCTGCAGGACATCGGCACCGCGACCGCGGCGGTGATGTTCTTCCGCCAGATCGCCGGCACGCTCGGCGTCGGCGCGGCGCTGTCGGCACTGTTCGGCGCGCTGCCGGGGGCCGTGACCGACGCCCTCCCGCAGGCCGCCGGGCGACCGGACTTCGTGATCGCCACGCATGACACCGCCGTCGTGAACAACCCGGACAACGCCGCGTTCTTCCAGTTCCTACGCGGGTCACGGGCGATGCTGTCGGACAGCTCGTTCCTGGACCGCCTCGATCCACGCCTGGCCTGGCCGTTCGAGCAGGGTTTCAGCTCGGCCACCGGCCTGGTGTTCCTCGTCGGCGGCGTCCTGATGCTGCTCACGACCTTGTACGCGATGACCATGCGGGAACTGCCGTTGCGCGAGGTCAGCCCGGCCCAGCTGGCCGAGTCGGAGTGAGGGGCCGCTAGGGGTGGGGCCGATACGCCGCTGTCCCTAGGGTCGACAGTGCTGACGTGGCGGTACGGGGGAGAGAAAACAGGGGGATGTTCATGTCTGGCGAAACCGCGATCGTGTTTCCGGGAATGGGGCCGTCCAGCTTTTCCGCGGTGGGCAAGTTCATGGTTTTCGACCCGTTCGCGCGGCGCCGCGTCGCCGAGGCCGACGAGGTGCTCGGTCACAGCCTGCTGGACCGGCTCTTCGAGGCCGTCGACGACTACTCCGAGCACACCCAGCTGGCGTTCCTGGTCAACTCGCTGGCCCTGGCCGACCGGGCGGTCGACCAGTGCGGGGCCGAGCCGGCGGTGTGCGTGGGCATGAGCTTCGGGCAGAAGGCGGCGGCGGTGTACTCCGGCGCCATGGAGTTCGGCGACGCGCTGCTGATGACCGCCGAGATGGCCCGGCAGGAACGGGAGTTCTTCGAGAACCACCACCAGGACGTGGTCACGCACTCGTTCATGCGCACGCCGCGGGCCGAGCTGGACCGCTTCCTGTGCGAGCTGGCCGAACGTGACGAGTACTACGACATCTCCGGCTACCTGGACACGGACTTCTTCCTGGTGTCGGTGCGGGAACAGGTGCTGCCGGAGCTCAAGCGGCTCATCACCGCCGTCGGCGGCTACTCGATGTACACCATGCGCCCGCCAGTGCACGCCGGCGCGTTCGGCGAGCTGCGCGAACGGATCGCCGACGATGTGCTGGTCAAGTACCGCATCGAGGCGCCGAAGATGCCGGTGCTGGCCGACAACGACGGCTCGCTGGTGGCCACCGCCGACGCGATGCGCACCCTGCTGCTGGACAGCATCGACCAGCCCATCCGCTGGCCCGACGTGGTCGACGCGCTGCGCGGCCGGGACGTCACCCGGCTGATGATCACCGGCCCGGACGACCTGTTCCGCCGGCTGGACTGCACCAAGCGGAACTTCGACGTGACCAGCATCGAACCCAAGGGCGCGCTGCGCGAGGTGATGGCGCCCGCCCTGCGCTGACCCCGGCGCGAAACACCTTCTGTGGGGCCGGTGGCCGCGTGGGCGGACCGCCGGCCATCGAACCATGTCCGTTTCCGGTGAGCTGTGGAGCAAGCGATGGTTGGACAATCCCCCGAGTTCGGCGCGGAATCCGCGGGAGCGCCGACCCTGGTCGACGAGCTCACGCGGACACCGGGGTCGCGCCGCCGCCGGCTGCGGGAGCACGTCACGGCGCTGGCCGCCGAGGTGCTCGCCGCCGACGGCGACCTGGATCCGGCGACCTCGTTCGTGGACCTCGGTCTCGGCTCGATCGCCGCGGTGCAGCTGCACCGCCGGCTGGTCGCCGAGACCGGCCTGGACATCGCCGTGACGGCGGTGTTCGACCACCCGACCCCGCAGGCCCTGGCCGACCACCTGCTCGACGCGCTCTTCGGCGACGGTGTCGACGCCGCCGAGGTGGCGCCGGTCGTTCGCCACGACGACGACCCGATCGCCATCGTGGGCATGGGCTGCCGCTTCCCCGGCGGCGTCGACTCCCCGCGCCGGCTGTGGCAGCTGCTGGTCGACGGCGAGGACGTGATCACGGAGTTCCCCACCAACCGCGGCTGGGACCTCGACGCGCTGTACGACGACGACCCGGACAAGCCGTCCACCAGCTACACCCGGCACGGCGGCTTCCTGCACGACGCCGACGAGCTGGACGCCGCCTTCTTCGGGATCAGCCCGCGCGAGGCGCAGGCCATGGACCCGCAGCAGCGGCTGTTGCTGGAGACCACCTGGGAGGCGCTGGAACGGGCCGGCATCGACCCGAAGTCGTTGCGCGGCAGCCGAACCGGCGTGTTCGTCGGCGCGGAGAACCAGGAGTACGGGCCGCGCATGCACGAGGCCGGCGACGGCCTGGAGAGCTACCTGCTCACCGGCACCGCCGGCAGCGTCGCGTCCGGGCGGCTGGCCTACACGTTCGCGTTCGAGGGGCCGGCGGTCACCGTTGACACGGCGTGTTCCTCGTCGCTGGTGGCGGTTCACCTTGCGGCGCAGGCGTTGCGTCAGGGCGAGTGCACGATGGCGCTGGCCGGCGGTGTCGCCGTGATGTCCAACCCCGGCGGCTTCATGGCCTTCTCCCGCCAGCGGGGTCTTTCCCCGGACGGCCGGTGCAAGCCGTTCGCCGCCGCCGCGGACGGCACCGGTTGGTCGGAGGGCGCCGGGCTGCTCGTGCTGGAGCGGCTGTCGGACGCGCGGCGCAACGGGCACACCGTGTACGCCGTGGTCCGCGGCTCGGCGGTCAACCAGGACGGCGCCTCCAACGGACTGACCGCGCCGAACGGCCTGGCCCAGCAGCGGGTCATCCGGCAGGCGCTGGCCAGCGCCGGGCTGGCTCCGTCCGATGTGGACGCTGTCGAGGCCCACGGCACCGGGACCATGCTCGGCGACCCGATCGAGGCGCACGCGCTGCTCGCGACGTACGGGCAGGATCGGTCGGAGCCGCTGTGGCTGGGCTCGGTCAAGTCCAACCTCGGGCACACGCAGGCGGCCGCCGGCGTCGCCGGGATCATCAAGATGGTGCTGGCCATGCGGCACGGCACGCTGCCGCGGACGCTGCACGTCGACGAGCCGACGCCGCACGTGGACTGGTCGGCGGGCGCGGTGTCGCTGCTGACCGAGCCGCAGCCGTGGCCTGCTGCCGACCGGCCGCGTCGGGCCGGCGTCTCGTCGTTCGGCATCAGCGGCACGAACGCGCACGTCATCGTCGAGCACGTGCCGGTCGAGGAGGTCGTGGCCGAGTTCGTGGAGCCGGTCGCGGTTCCGGTTCCGGTTTCTGGCTCGAGTGAGCCGGCGCTGCGTGCGCAAGCGCGTCGGCTCATCGAGTTCCTGTCCGACGAACCGGACGCGCGCCTGATCGACGTCGCGCATTCGCTGGCCACCAGCCGGGCGCAGCTGTCGCATCGTGCGGCCGTCGTGGCGCGGGACCGGGCGGAGCTGGCGTCTGGGCTGCAGGCCCTGGCCGACGGCGAGCCGGCGGCCGACGTGGTGACGGCGACAGCCGGACGCGGCGGCCTGGCGGTGCTGTTCACCGGCCAGGGCGCGCAGCGCGTGGGCATGGGGCGCGAGCTGTACGAGGCGCACCCGGTGTTCGCCCGGCACCTCGACGAGGTGTGCGCGGCTCTCGACGCCCACCTGCCGCGTCCGCTGCGGGAGGTGATGTGGTCCGCCGAACCGTCGTTGCTCGACCAGACCGTGTACGCGCAGCCGGCGCTGTTCGCGATCGAGGTCGCGCTCTACCGGCTGGCGTCGAGTTGGGGCGTGCGGCCGGACTTCGTCGCCGGCCACTCCGTCGGTGAGCTGGCCGCCGCGCACGTCGCCGGTGTCCTGTCGCTGGCCGACGCCGCCGCGATGGTCGCGGCCCGGGGCCGGCTGATGCAGGCATTGCCGTCCGACGGCGCGATGGTGGCGATCGAGGCCACCGAGGAGGAGATCCTCCCGCTGCTCACCGGCGGGCTGAGCATCGCGGCGGTCAACTCGCCGTCATCGGTCGTGGTTTCCGGCGACGAGGACGAGGCGCTGGCGCTGGCCGCCCGGTTCGCCGACCGCCGGACGCGGCGGCTGTCCGTCAGCCACGCGTTCCACTCGCACCTGATGGATCCGATGCTGGCCGAGTTCCGGTGGATCGCGCGGGTGATGACGTACTCGGCGCCGAGCATCCCGATCGTGTCCAACCTGACCGGGCGCGTCGTCACGGCCGAGGAGATCTGCGCGCCGGAGTACTGGGTTCGGCACGCCCGCGAGGCTGTGCGGTTCGCCGACGGCGTGCGCTACCTCGTCGAGCAGGGCGTCTCGACGTTCCTGGAGGTGGGGCCGGACGGCGTGCTGTCGGGCATGGGCCAGCAGTGCGTCGATGCCGAGACCGACGTGATGTTCACGCCCGTGCTGCGGGCGGAGCGGTCGGAGACGCGGACGGCGGCCGCGGCGCTGGCCCGGCTGCACGTGCGCGGCGCGGAGCTGGACTGGGCCGGCGTCTTCGCTGGCGGCCGCCGGATCGACCTGCCCACCTACGCCTTCCAGCGCCAGCGGTTCTGGCTGGACGGTTCGATGCGCGACGGTGACGCGGCCGGGCTCGGCCTGCGGGCGGCCGACCACCCGCTGCTCGGCGCGGCGGTCGCGCTGCCCGATTCGGACGGCGTCGTGCTCACCGGCCGGCTGTCGCCGCGTACCCACCCGTGGCTGGCCGACCACGCCGTGCTGGGGTCGGTTCTGTTGCCCGGCACGGCCTTCGTCGAGTTGGCGATCCGGGCCGGCGACGAGGTCGGCTGCGGGCAGGTGGCCGAGCTGACGCTGTCGGCGCCGCTGGTGCTGCCGTCGCGGGGCGGTGTCGCGTTGCGGGTGGTCGTCGGTGGTTCCGACGGTTCCGGCGACCGCGAGGTCTCCATCTACTCACGTGCCGACGAGGATCAGCCGTGGACCTTGCACGCCACCGGTTTGCTGCGTCCGTCGTCTACTGTGGACTTTGTGGCCACGGGTGAGTGGCCGCCGGCTGGTGCGGAACCCGTTGACCTGTCGACGTTCTACGCCGACCTGGCTGAAGCCGGTTACGGCTACGGACCAGTGTTCCAGGGCCTGCACACCGCGTGGCGGCGGGACGGCGTCGTGTTCGCCGAGGTGGAGCTGCCGGCGGGCGACGCCGGCAAGTTCGGCCTGCACCCGGCGTTGCTGGACGCGGCCCTGCACGCCAGCAGTCTGCTCGACCGCGATCATGGCGTGCTGCTGCCCTTCTCGTGGCAGGGAGTTTCCCTGCACGCGACCGGCGCGGCGAAGCTGCGGGTGCGCCTGGAGTCCGTCGGTGACGGCGTGGTGTCGCTCGCGCTGGCCGACCCGACCGGCGCGCCGGTTGCCGATGTCGAGTCGCTGGTGATGCGCCCGGTGTCGACGGAGCAGTTGTCGGCGAGCGGTGTTCTGCACGATTCGCTGTTCCACACCGAGTGGACGACCGTGCCGATGCCGGCGGTTGTCGATGCGGTGTCGGTGGGCGCGGGCTTGCCTGAGGCCGGTGCTGTGCCGGACGTCGTTGCTGTCGCGCTGGGCGAAGACGCCGGCGTGCACGAGGCGTTGGCGCTGCTGCAGACCTGGTTGGCCGAGGAACGGTTCGCGGAGTCCCGGCTCGCGCTGGTGACCCGTGGCTTGGTACACGCGGCCGTGTGGGGTCTGGTTCGGTCCGCTCAGGCGGAGAACCCCGGCCGGATCGTGCTCGTCGACGTGGACGAGGACACCGACCTGGTGGCGGCGGCGGTCGCCACCGGTGAACCCGAGATCGCGGTGCGAGGCGGGCAGCTCACCACCCGCCGGCTGGCCCGGGTGCCGGTCTCGGCCCGCACCGGTGCAACCGTTCTGAACGGCACGGCCCTGATCACCGGCGGCACCGGCGCGCTCGGCGCTCTCATCGCCCGGCACCTCGTGACCAAGCACGGAGTTCGGCACCTGGTGCTGACCAGCCGGCGCGGCCTGGACTCGCCCGGCGCTGCCGCGCTGGTCGAGGAACTCAGCGCGCTGGGGGCGTCCGTCGCTGTCGAAGCTTGCGACGCGGCGGATCGGGAAGCCCTGCGGACCGTGCTGGCCAACCTTGAGCACCCGCTGACCGCGGTAGTGCACACGGCCGGCGTGCTCGACGACGGCGTGATCGGCTCGCTGACCCCGGAGCGGCTCGACGCCGTGCTGCGGCCCAAGGCGCTTGCCGCCCAGCACCTGCACGAGCTGACCAGCGGCCTCGACCTGGCGGCGTTTGTGCTGTTCTCCTCCGACGCCGGCGTGTTCGGCGGCCCGGGGCAGGCCAACTACGCCGCCGCCAACACCTTCCTGGACGGGCTGGCGCAGCGCCGGCGCGCGATGGGGCTGCCGGCGACGTCGCTGACGTGGGGGCTGTGGAAACAGCGCAGCGGCATGACCGCGCACCTGTCCGACGCCGACCTGGCCCGGATGCGGCGGGCCGGCGCGTTGCCGCTGCCGACCGAGCTCGGCCTGGCGCTGTTCGACCTGGCCCTGGAAACAGAACTGCCGGTCCTCACGCCCGTGAACCTCGATCTCGCCGCGGTTCGCGCCGCCGGCGAGGTGCCCGCGCTGCTGCGTGGCCTGGTCCGCCCGGCCACCGTGCGCCGCGCGGCCAGCCGCGACCTCGGCGACCGGCAAGCGTTTGCGGATCGGATCGCCGCGATGCCTTCCGACGCCCGTGAGGCGTTCGCCCTTGACCTGGTCCGCCGCACGGTCGCCGTGGTGCTCGGGCATGGCGGTGTCGGTGGCGTGCCGGCGGACCAGCCGTTCAAGGAGATCGGCTTCGACTCGCTGACCGCCGTCGAGCTGCGCAACCGGCTCACCGAGACGACCGGTGTCCGGCTGCCGGCCACCCTGATCTTCGACTATCCGACGCCGGCCGCGCTGGCCCGCGGCCTGGTCACGGACTTCGTCGGCCGGAGCGTCGAGACGTCGATGGCACGGCGGGTGGCCCTGGACGACGACCCGATCGTCATCGTCGGCGCGAGCTGCCGGTACCCGGGCGGCGTGCGGTCCCCCGAGGACCTGTGGGAGCTGGTGGTTTCGGGCCGGGACGGCATCACGGAGTTCCCGGACAACCGGGGCTGGGACGTGGCCGGCCTGTACGACCCGGATCCGGAGAAGCACGGCAAGTCGTACGTGCGGGAGGGCGGTTTCCTGCACGACGCCGCCCAGTTCGACGCCGGGTTCTTCGGCATCTCCCCGCGCGAGGCGCTGGCGATGGACCCGCAGCAGCGGTTGCTGCTGGAGGTGTCGTGGGAGACGTTCGAGCGGGCCGGTATCGACCCGGGGGCCGTCCGGGGCGAGGCCATCGGCGTGTTCGCCGGCGTGATGTACGGGGACTACGCCGCGCGGGTGCGGGACATTCCGCAGGACGTCGCCGACTTCGTCGGCAACGGCAACGCGTACAGCGTGGCTTCCGGCCGGGTGGCTTACACGTTCGGCTTCGAGGGGCCGGCGGTCACGGTCGACACGGCGTGTTCGTCGTCGCTGGTGACACTGCATCTCGCCGCGCAGGCGCTGCGTCAGGGCGAGTGCACGATGGCGCTGGCCGGCGGTGTGACCGTGATGTCCACTCCGGACACTTTCGTCGATTTCTCGCGCCAGCGCGGGCTTGCTCGCGACGGCCGGTGCAAGTCCTTTGCGGCAGCCGCCGATGGCACCGGCTGGGGCGAGGGCGTCGGCATGGTGCTGTTGGAGCGGCTGTCCGATGCCCGACGCAATGGCCACCAGGTGCTGGCGGTGGTGCGCGGGTCGGCGGTGAACCAGGATGGTGCGTCGAACGGGTTGACTGCGCCGAATGGTCCTTCGCAGCAGCGAGTGATCCGTGCTGCGCTGGCCAACGCCGGTCTGTCCACTGCGGACGTCGACGTGGTGGAGGCGCATGGCACCGGTACCCGGCTGGGCGATCCCATTGAGGCGCAGGCTGTTCTGGCGACTTACGGTCAGGACCGGTCGGAGCCGCTGTGGCTGGGGTCGCTGAAGTCCAACATCGGTCACACCCAGGCCGCCGCCGGTGTCGGCGGCGTGATCAAGATGGTGATGGCGTTGCGGCACGGCGTGATGCCGCCGACGTTGAACGTCGACGAGCCGACACCGGCCGTGGATTGGACCGCCGGTTCCGTCGAGCTGCTGACGGAGTCGCGGCCGTGGCCTTCTGTCGACCGGCCGCGCCGGGCCGGTGTGTCGTCGTTCGGCATCAGCGGCACGAACGCCCACGTGATCATCGAGCAGGCTCCCGTTGTTGCGCTGTCCACTGTGGAGGATGCGCCGGTTGGTGTTGTTCCGTGGGTGCTGTCTGGGCGTTCGGCCGAGGCGCTGCGGGAGCAGGCCGGTAGCCTCACGCAGTTTGTGGCCGAGCGGCCCGAGCTGCGGCCGGCGGATATCGGCTACTCCCTGGCGACAACGCGCTCGGTGTTCCCGCATCGAGCGGTGGTGGTGGGTGCCGATCGCGAGCAGCTGCTGGCCGGCCTCGCCTTGGTTGTCGACGACGAGTCGGTTGCGGCGTCCTCGGCATCGCCGGTGTTTGTCTTCCCTGGTCAGGGGTCGCAGTGGGTTGGCATGGCGGTTGAGCTTGCTGCCCAGTCCCCGGTGTTCGCGGCGGCGCTGGCTGACTGTGAAAAGGCGCTGGCCCCGTTTGTCGACTGGTCGCTGACGGAGGCTCTTGGGTCGGCTGAGTTGCTTGAGCGTGTTGATGTTGTGCAGCCGGTGTTGTTCTCGGTGATGGTGTCGCTGGCTCGGCTGTGGGAGTCGGTCGGTGTTCGCCCGGGTGCCGTCCTGGGTCACTCCCAGGGTGAAATCGCCGCTGCCTGTGTGGCCGGTGTGCTGTCGCTCGACGACGCCGCGCGTGTGGTGGCGTTACGGTCGCAGGCGATCGGTCGGGTGTTGTCCGGTCGTGGTGGGATGGGGTCGGTCGCGGCCTCGTTTGAGCAGGTCAGTGGGTGGATCGGCCGATTTGACGGGCTGTCTGTCGCGGCGGTGAACGGCCCCTCGGCGGTGGTGGTCTCTGGGGATGCTGCCGAGCTCGCTGAGCTGGTGGCCTGGTGCGAGGGCGAAGGTGTCCGTGCCCGGGTGATTCCCGTGGACTACGCCTCCCACTCCGCTGTGGTGGCCGAACTTGAAGCCGAGCTGCTGGAGGCCCTGGCTCCGATCACGCCTCGGTCGGCGTCGGTGCCGTTCTTCTCCACGGTCACCGGTGACTGGGTCGACGGCTCGGAGTTGTCGGCGCAGTACTGGTACACGAACCTGCGGGAGACGGTCCGCTTCGCGCCGGCGGTGGAGGCGTTGGTCGGTCAGGACTTCGGGGTGTTTGTCGAGGTCAGTGCGCATCCGGTGCTGGTCAGTGCCATCGAGGGTGCCGAGGCCGTGGGGACTCTCCGCCGGGATGATGGCGGTTGGGATCGGTTCCTGACCTCGGCCGGTGAGGCGTTCGCTCGTGGTGTCGCCGTGGACTGGGCTTCTGTTTTCCCCGAGGGCCTGAGCGTCGTCGATCTGCCGACGTATGCCTTCCAGCACCAGCGCTTCTGGCTGGAAGACGCCGGCCTGGTGTCGGACGTGACCTCCGCCGGCTTGGGCTCGACCGGGCATCCGTTGCTGGCTGCAGCGGTTGAGTTGGTCGACTCCGACGGCGTCGTGCTGACCGGCCGGCTGTCGTCGCGGACGCACCCGTGGCTGGTTGACCATGCGGTGTCGGGAACGGTGTTGCTGCCCGGTACAGCCTTCGTCGAACTGGCCGTTCGTGCCGGTGACGAGGTCGGCTGTGGTCACGTGGATGAGTTGACGCTGGTGGCGCCGCTGGTGCTGGGCGATGGTGTGGTGCTGAGGGTCGTGGTCGGTGGTGCCGATGAGTCGGGTCGTCGTCAGCTGACGGTGTATTCGCGGGCCGGCGACGGGTTGCCCTGGGTGTGTCACGCCACCGGCGTGGTGAGTGCCGGCGCACCTGCGCCGACCTTTGATCTGACTGCCTGGCCACCGCCCGGTGCCGAGGCACTGTCGGTGGACGGCTTCTACGAGTCCGCGGCGGACCAGGGCTACGGCTACGGCCCGGTGTTCCAGGGCCTGCGGGCGGTGTGGCGGCGTGGCGACGAGGTGTTCGCCGAGGTCGCGCTGCCCGAAGGTGCCGAGGTGACCGGGTTCGGACTCCACCCGGCGCTCGCCGATGCGGTGCTGCACGCCAGCATCCTGTCCGGCAACGACGAAGGCGTGCTGCTGCCGTTCTCCTGGAACGGGATCACGCTGCACGCCAGCGGCGCGACGGTGGTTCGCGCCCGGCTCGCGCCGGCCGGCGACAACGCCGTGTCGATCCAGATCGCGGACAACGCCGGCGCGCCGGTCGCCACCGTCGAATCGCTGGCCCTGCGCGCCATCTCGGCCGATCAACTGGCCACACCGTCCGGTGCGCTCGACTCGATGTACCGGATCGACTGGACCGAACTCGCCGGCACGGACGCGCCGACCCCGTCGTGGGCGGTGCTCGGTGACAACTCGTTGGGACTCACCGATGTCCCGGTGCACGCAGACTTCACCGAGCTCGACACCGCGCCGGAGTACGTGATCACCGCCCTGCCCACGCGGCCGGACGGCGACCTCTCCTCGTCCGTGCACGAGACCCTGCATTCCACCCTCGCGCTGGTGCGGAACTGGTTGGCGGACACGCGGTTCGAGCGGTCGCGGTTGGTGGTCGTGACCCGTGGTGCCGTGTCGACGGAGCCGGGCGAGCACATCACGGACCTGGTCGCCGCGCCGGTCTGGGGCCTGGTGCGGTCCGCGCAGGCGGAGAACCCGGATCGGCTCGTGCTGGTGGACATCGATGGCGGCATCGAGGGGCTGGACAGCGGACTGGCCTCGGGCGAGCCGGAGTTCGCCCTGCGCGGCGGATCCGTCCGAGCCCGCCGTCTCGCCCGAGTGTCCGAACAGGACTCATTGACGGCCCCGGTCGACAAGCCCTGGCGACTGGACGTGACGGCCAGCGGCACGCTGGCCAACCTGGACCTGGTCGAGGCGCCGGACATGCTCGACCCCCTGGCCGAGGGCGAGATCCGGATCGAGGTTCGCGCCGCCGGCCTCAACTTCCGCGACGTCGTCACCGCGCTGGGCATGGTTCACGTCAACGAGATCATGGGCGGTGAGGCCGCCGGTGTCGTCGCCGAGGTCGGCCCCGGCGTCACCGATCTGGCCGTGGGCGACCGGGTGGTCGGCCTGTTCACCGGCGCCTTCGGGCCGCTGGCCACGACCCACCGCGACTACCTCGCGCCGCTCCCGACGGGCTGGAGCTTCGCCGACGCCGCCGCGGTGCCGGTGATCTACGTGACCGCGCTGTTCGGCCTGGTCGACCTGGCTGATCTCCAGTCCGGGCAACGGATCCTCATCCACGCCGGTGCCGGTGGCGTAGGCATGGCCGCCGTGCAGCTGGCCCAGCACTACGGGGCCGAGGTCTTCGCCACGGCGAGCCCGGCCAAGTGGGACGTGCTGCGGTCGCTCGGCTTGGACGACGACCACATCGCCTCGTCGCGGGATCTCGGCTTCGAGGAGAAGTTCCTCGCGGTGACGGATGGCGCCGGCGTCGATGTGGTGCTGAACTCGCTGGCGCGGGAGTACGTCGACGCGTCGCTGCGGCTTCTCGTCGGCGGCGGGCACTTCCTGGAGATGGGCAAGACCGACATCCGGCCCGCCGACCAGATCGCCGCCGAGTACCCGGGCGTCAGCTACGCCGCCTACAACCTCCCGGACTTCGACCGCGGCCGCACCCAGGAGATGCTGGTCGAGATCCTCGCCCTGTTCGAGAAGGGCGTGCTGTCCGCGATTCCCGTGACGGCGTGGGATGTTCGCCGTGCGCCGGAGGCGTTCCGGTTCATGAGCCAGGCCCGGCACGTCGGCAAGATCGTGCTGACGGTGCCGCGTGGCCTGAACCCCGAGGGCACGGCGTTGATTACCGGCGGCGTCGGAACCTTGGGTGGCTTGGTTGCCCGCCACCTGGTTGACCAGGGCGTGCGTCACTTGGTGTTGACGGGTCGTCGTGGCCTGGAGTCACCGGGCGCGGCCGAGCTGGTGACCGAGTTGACCGAGCTGGGTGCTTCGGTTGATGTGGTGGCGTGTGACGTGTCCGATCGCGCGGCGGTGGAACGCGTTCTGGCCGGCGTTCCGGTTGAGCATCCGCTGACGGCGGTGGTGCACGCGGCCGGCGTGTTGGACGACGGCCTGGTCAACTCGCTGACTCCGGATCGGCTGGACAAGGTGTTGCGCCCCAAGGTGGACGCGGCGGTTCATCTGCACGAGTTGACGTTGGACTGCGATCTGGCGGCGTTTGTGGTGTTCTCCTCGGCCGCCGGTGTGCTGGGCGAGTCGGGGCAGGGCAATTACGCCGCCGCCAACACGTTCCTCGACGCCCTGGTGGAGCACCGGCGTGGGCTCGGCCTGCCCGGTGTGTCGCTGGCCTGGGGTTTCTGGGAGCAGCGCAGCGGCATGACCGCGCACCTGTCCGACGCCGACGTGGAACGGATCAAGCGGTCCGGCACGCTCCCGCTGTCCTCCGAGCTCGGCCTGGAACTGTTCGATCACGGCGTCGCCTCGGCCTGGTCGGCCCTGGTGCCGATCAAGCTGGACGTCGCCGCGCTGCGGTCGGCCGGTGAGGTGCCGTCCGTGCTGCGCGGGCTGGTGCGGGCCACGGCCCGGCGCGCCGTGCAGGCCGTGGCGGCGGAGGCCGGCGGCCAGTCGCTGGCCGACAAGCTGCTGACACTGGCGCCGGCGGAGTGCGAGCGGCTCGTGCTGGACCTGGTGCGCCGCAACGTCGCCGGCGTGCTCGGCTACGACGGCGCCAACACCGTCGAGCCGACACGGGCGTTCAAGGAGATCGGGTTCGACTCGCTGACGGCGGTGGAGCTGCGCAACCGCCTGAACACGGCGACCGGGCTGCGGCTGCCGACAACGTTGGTGTTCGACTACGCCACCCCCGCCGCGCTGACCCGGTACCTGATCTCGGAACTTCTGCCCGAAGGCCACGTCGTGGCGGAATCGGACGGCGACAGCCGGGAGGCGCAGCTCCGGGCGACGCTGGCCACGATTCCGCTGGCCACTCTCCGCGACGCCGGCGTGCTCGACGCGCTGCTGACGATCGCCGGGCTCGGCGAGGAGGCCGCCGAACCCGAAGACACCGGCTCCATCGACGCGATGGACGCCGCCAGCCTCGTGCAGCTGGCCCTCGCCGCCGGCGCCGACCAGTCCTGATCCCGCGTAAGCGAAGTGTGGAGCCCGAAGATGACTACCTCCAACGACCAACTCGTCGATGCGCTGCGTGCTTCGCTGAAGGAGACCGAGCGGCTCAAGCAGCAGAACCGCCAGCTGCTCGGCAGCAACTCGGAGCCGATCGCGCTGGTCGGCATGGCGTGCCGGTTCCCGGGTGGGGTGCGGTCGCCGGAGGACCTGTGGGAGCTGGTGTCCGGCGGCGTGGACGCGATGTCGCCGTTCCCGCAGGACCGGGGCTGGGACCTGGACACGCTGTTCGACCCGGATCCGGACAAGCCCGGGAAGTCGTACGTCCGTGAGGGCGGCTTCCTTGACGACGCCGCGGATTTCGATGCTGGGTTCTTCGGGATTTCGCCGCGTGAGGCGGTGGCGATGGATCCGCAGCAGCGGCTGCTGCTCGAAGTCTCATGGGAGGCGCTGGAGCGCGCGGGCGTTGATCCGTTGTCGTTGGCGGGTTCGTCGACTGGTGTGTTCGTTGGTGTGATCACGAATGATTACACGTCGTCGGTTCCGGTGGTGTCGGAGGATGTGCAGCCGTTCCTGGGCAATGGTGGTTTCTCCAGTGTGGCGTCGGGTCGGGTGGCGTATTCGCTGGGTTTGGAGGGTCCGGCGATCAGTGTGGATACGGCGTGTTCGTCGTCGTTGGTGGCGCTGCACTTGGCGGTGCAGTCGTTGCGTCGTGGTGAGTGTGGTTTGGCGTTGGTGGGTGGTGTGTCGGTGATGGCCAACACCATTGCCTTCACCGACTTCTCCCGCCAACGTGGCCTGGCCACCGACGGCCGGTGCAAGGCGTTCGCTGCGGCTGCGGATGGAACTGGCTGGTCTGAGGGTGTGGGTGTTGTTGTCGCGGAGCGTCTGTCGGATGCGCAGCGGCTTGGGCACCGGGTGTTGGCAGTTGTCCGTGGTTCGGCGGTGAATCAGGATGGCGCGTCGAACGGGTTGACCGCGCCGAATGGTCCGTCGCAGCAGCGGGTCATTCGTTCCGCGTTGGCCAACGCTCGGTTGACGACGGCCGATGTCGACCTGGTGGAAGCCCACGGCACGGGTACTAGGCTGGGTGATCCCATTGAGGCGCAGGCTGTTCTGGCTACGTATGGTCAGGATCGGTCGGAGCCGTTGTGGCTGGGGTCGTTGAAGTCGAACATCGGGCATTCGATGGCGGCCGCCGGTGTCGGTGGTGTGATCAAGATGGTGATGGCGTTGCGGCATGGTGTGATGCCGCAGACGTTGCATGTTGATGAGCCGACTCCGGCGGTGGACTGGTCGGCTGGCTCGGTGGAGTTGCTGACGGAGAACCGCGAGTGGCCGGAGGTGGATCGTCCTCGCCGGGCTGGTGTGTCGTCGTTCGGGATCAGCGGCACGAACGCCCACGTGGTCCTTGAGCAGGCTCCTGTTGTTGAAGCGTCCACTGTGGAATCAACGCCTGCTGGTGTTGTGCCCTGGGTGTTGTCGGGACGTACCGCCGAGGCGCTGCGGGAGCAGGCCGACAGCCTTGCGCGGTTCCTGACCGACCGGCCGGAGTTGAGGCCGGCGGACGTCGGGTACTCCCTGGCGACCACGCGCTCGGTGTTCTCGCATCGAGCAGTGGTGGTGGGCGCTGATCGTGAGCAGTTGCTGGCCGGTGTCGCCGGTGTGGCCGAAGGCGAGTCGGCTGCTGCGGCAGCTGTGTCGCCGGTGTTTGTCTTCCCTGGTCAGGGGTCGCAGTGGGTTGGCATGGCGGTTGAGCTTGCTGCCCAGTCCCCGGTGTTCGCCTCGGCGCTGGCTGACTGTGAAAAGGCGCTGGCTCCGTTTGTCGACTGGTCGCTGACGGCGGCGTTGAGCTCGGCGGAACTGCTTGAGCGTGTTGATGTTGTGCAGCCGGTGTTGTTCTCGGTGATGGTGTCGCTGGCTCGGCTGTGGGAGTCGGTCGGTGTTCGCCCGGGTGCCGTCCTGGGTCACTCCCAGGGTGAAATCGCCGCTGCCTGTGTGGCCGGTGTGCTGTCGCTCGACGACGCCGCGCGTGTGGTGGCGTTGCGGTCGCAGGCGATCGGTCGGGTGTTGTCCGGTCGTGGTGGGATGGGGTCGATCGCGGCCTCGTTTGAGCAGGTCAGTGAGTGGATCGGCCGATTTGACGGGCTGTCTGTCGCGGCGGTGAACGGTCCCTCGGCGGTGGTGGTCTCCGGTGACGCCACAGCCCTGGCTGAGCTGGTGGCCTGGTGCGAGGGCGAGGGCATTCGGGCTCGGGTGATCCCGGTGGACTACGCGTCCCACTCGGCCGTTGTCGAGGAGCTTGAGTCGGAACTGCTGGAGGCCCTGGCTCCGATCACGCCGCGGTCGGCGTCGGTGCCGTTCTTCTCCACGGTCACCGGTGACTGGGTCGATGGCTCGGAGTTGTCGGCAGAGTATTGGTACACGAACCTGCGTGAGACGGTTCGGTTCGCGCCGGCGGTGGAGGCGTTGGTCGGCCAGGACTTCGGGGTGTTTGTCGAGGTCAGTGCGCATCCGGTGCTGGTCAGTGCCATCGACGGTGCCGAGGCCGTGGGGACGCTCCGCCGGGATGATGGCGGTTGGGATCGGTTCCTGACCTCGGCCGGTGAGGCGTTCGCCCGTGGTGTCGCCGTGGACTGGGCTTCTGTTTTCCCCGAGGGCCTGAGCGTTGTCGACCTGCCGACGTATGCCTTCCAACACCAGCGCTTCTGGCTGGAGAACGCCGGTGCGGTATCGGACGTCGCCTCCGCTGGTCTGGGGTCGACGGGCCACCCGCTGCTGGCGGCCGTGGTTGTCGTGCCGGAGTCAGATGGTGTTGTGCTGACCGGCCGGCTGTCCTCGCGGACCCATCCGTGGCTGGTTGACCATGCGGTGTCCGGCACGGTGTTGCTGCCCGGCACGGCCTTCGTCGAGCTGGCCGTTCGAGCCGGTGACGAGGTCGGCTGCGGCCACGTGGACGAGCTGACCCTGGCCGCGCCGCTGGTCGTCGGCGACCGCGTGGTGCTGAGGGTCGTAGTCGGCGGCGCCGACGAGGCCGGCCGGCGCGAGATCACCGTGTACTCGCAGTCCGGCGACGGGCTGCCCTGGGTGTGCCACGCCACCGGCGTGGTGAGTGCCAGTGCGCCGGCGGCCGGCTTCGATCTGTCGGCGTGGCCGCCGGTCGACGCCGAGCCGGTGTCGGTGGACGGCTTCTACGAGAACCTCGCCGGCCTCGGCTACGGCTATGGCCCGACCTTCCAAGGCCTGCGGGCGGCGTGGCGGCGTGGCGACGAGGTGTTCGCCGAGGTCGCGCTGCCCGACCGCGTCGACGTCACGGGTTTCGGCCTGCACCCCGCGCTGGCCGACGCCGCGTTGCACGGGATCGGCATCGGCGGCAAGGGCGACTCGCTGCTGCTTCCCTTCTCCTGGAGCGGCATCACCCTGCACGCCAGCGGCGCCAAGGCGCTCCGCGTGCACATCGAACAGTCCGAAGTAGACGGCTATCGCCTGCGGTTCGCCGACCCCGAGGGATCTCCCGTCGCCACGGTCGAATCGCTGGTGCTGCGACCCGTCTCGGGTGATCAGCTGGCCGCGAGCAACGAGGTCCCCGACACCCTGTTCCGCGCCGAATGGACCAAGATCGCAGCCACGGACGTCGAGCCCGACGCCACGTGGATCGTGCTCGGCGGCAACGACTTCGACCTGCCGGGACGCTCGTGCGCGAGCCTCGACGCCATCGAGGACGTACCCGACACGGTGTTCGTCACCGTCACCGGGCAGCAGGACTCCGAGCGGCTGCCGGACCGCGTCCGGAACACCCTCGCCGACGCACTGCAGGCGGTGCAGACCTGGCTAGCCGACGACCGGTTCGCGCGGTCGCGGCTGGTGGTCGTGACCCGCGGCGCGGTGCTGACGGAGCCCGGTGAGCGGGTCACCGACCTGGTCGCCGCGCCCGTCTGGGGTCTCGTGCGCTCGGCGCGGGCGGAGAATCCGGGACGGTTCGTGCTGGTGGACGTGGACGGCTCTGCCGACGGGCTGGCCGCCGGACTGGCCACGGGCGAGCCGGAGTTCGCGCTGCGCGGCGGTGCCGTGCTCGCCCGTCGCCTGGTGCGCGCCACCCTCGCCGACCAGCTCATGCCGCCGGCCGACGCGCCGAGCTGGCGCCTGGACGCGACCGTCCGGCAGACGCTCGACAACCTCGAACTGATCCCCGCCCCGGAGGCCGTCGCGCCGCTGCGGGCCGGCGAGGTCCGGGTCGGCATTCGCGCCGCCGGCATCAACTTCCGCGACCTGGTGTCGCTGCTCGGCCTGGCCGCCACCGAGGAGGTCATGGGCGGCGAGGCCGCCGGCGTCGTGGTCGAGGTCGGCCCCGGCGTGACCGACCTGGCGGTCGGTGACCGGGTGGTCGGCCTGTTCGTCGGCGCGTTCGGGCCGCTCGCCGTGACCGAGCGCGAATACCTCGCGCCGCTGCCGCACGGCTGGACCTTCGCCGAGGCGGCGTCGATCCCGATCGCCTTCCTCACCGCCTTCTACGGCCTGTTCGACCTCGGCGGACTGCGCCGCGGCCAGCGGGTGCTGATCCACGCCGGCGCCGGTGGCGTCGGTATGGCGGCGGTGCAGCTGGCGCGCCACTTCGGCGCCGAGGTGTTCGCGACCGCCAGTCCGGGCAAGTGGGACGTGCTGCGGTCGCTCGGGTTGGACGACGACCACATCGCCTCGTCGCGGGATCTTGCCTTCGAGGAGAAGTTCCTTGCCGTGACGGGCGGTGCGGGCGTCGACGTGGTGCTGAACTCGCTGGCGCGTGAGTTCGTGGACGCGTCGCTGCGGCTTCTCGTTGGTGGCGGCCGGTTCCTGGAGATGGGCAAGACCGACATCCGGGACGCCGACCGGTATCCAGGTATCAGCTACCGCGCGTTCGACCTGACCGAGGCCGGCCCGGACCGCACGCGGGACATGTTGGACCAGATCCTCACCCTGCTCGACCAGCGGGCCGTGGCACCGATTCCGGTGACGGCGTGGGACGTTCGCCGCGCGCCGGAGGCGTTCCGGTTCATGAGCCAGGCCCGGCACGTCGGCAAGATCGTGCTGACCATTCCCCGCGCGTTGGACGTCGACGGAACGGTGCTGGTCACCGGCGGCGTCGGCACGCTGGGTGGAATGGTTGCCCGTCACCTGGTCGTGGAACACGGCGTGCGCCAGCTGGTGCTGACGGGTCGTCGTGGGCTGGAGTCCCCGGGCGCGGCCGAGCTGGTGACCGAGTTGACCGAGCTGGGTGCTTCGGTTGATGTGGTGGCGTGTGACGTGTCCGATCGCGCGGCGGTGGAACGCGTTCTGGCCGGCGTTCCGGTTGAGCATCCGCTGACGGCGGTGGTGCATGCGGCCGGCGTGCTGGACGACGGTCTGGTGGAGTCGCTGACGCCGGAGCGTTTGGACAAGGTGTTGCGCCCCAAGGTGGATGCGGTTGTTCACCTCCACGAGTTGACGCTCGACTGCGATCTGGCGGCGTTTGTGGTGTTCTCCTCGGCCGCCGCGACGCTGGGGGAGTCGGGCCAGGCCAACTACGCGGCAGCGAACACGTTCCTGGACGGGCTGATGGAACTCCGGCGCGGACTTGGCCTGCCCGGCGTGTCGCTGGCCTGGGGTTTCTGGGAGCAGCGCAGCGGCATGACCGCGCATCTGTCCGATGTGGACATGCAGCGGATGGCTCGCGGCGGAGTCGTCCCGCTGTCGTCGGAGCTCGGCCTGTCCTTGCTGGACAAGGGCTTCGCGTCGGCGCGGCCCACGCTGGCGCCGATCAGGCTGGACGTCGCCGCGTTGCGGTCGGCCGGCGAGGTCCCGGCGGTACTGCGCGGACTCGTGCGGGCTCCGGCTCGACGTGCCGTGCAGGCGACGGCGGCGCTGTCCGGCGGCCAGTCGCTGGCCGACCGGCTGCTGGCCATGGCGGTGGCGGAACGTGAGCACCTGCTGCTCGGCATCGTGCGGGACAACGTCGCGGCCGTGCTCGGGTTCGCCGACCCCGAGTCGGTCGCGCCGACCCAGGCGTTCAAGGAGATCGGGTTCGACTCGCTGACGGCGGTGGAACTCCGCAACCGCCTGAACACGGCGACCGGGCTGCGGCTGTCCGCGACCGTGGTGTTCGACTACCCCAACCCGACCGTGCTGGCCCGGCACCTGTGCGCCGAGTTGGTGGGCGAAGCGCCCGCGCCGGTGCAGAGCGTGCCGGCGGCGCGGGAGTCCGACGACGACCCGATCGTGCTGGTCGGCATGGCGTGCCGGTTCCCGGGTGGGGTGCGGTCGCCGGAGGACCTGTGGGAGCTGGTGTCCGGCGGCGTGGACGCGATGTCGCCGTTCCCCGACGACCGGGGTTGGAACCTGGACAGCCTGTTCGATCCCGACCCCGACAAGGCCGGCAAGTCGTACGTGCGCGAGGGCGGTTTCCTCGATGCCGCCGGCGACTTCGATGCCGGGTTCTTTGGGATTTCGCCGCGTGAGGCGGTGGCGATGGATCCGCAGCAGCGGCTGCTGCTGGAGGTGTCGTGGGAGGCGCTGGAGCGCGCGGGCGTTGATCCGTTGTCGTTGGCGGGTTCGTCGACTGGTGTGTTTGTCGGTGTGATCACGAATGATTACACGTCGTCGGTTCCGGTGGTGTCGGAGGATGTGCAGCCGTTCCTGGGCAATGGTGGTTTCTCCAGTGTGGCGTCGGGTCGGGTGGCGTATTCGCTGGGTTTGGAGGGTCCGGCGATCAGTGTGGATACGGCGTGTTCGTCGTCGTTGGTGGCGCTGCATTTGGCGGTGCAGTCGTTGCGTCGTGGTGAGTGTGGTTTGGCGTTGGTGGGTGGTGTGTCGGTGATGGCGAACACCATTGCTTTCACGGACTTCTCTCGCCAGCGGGGCTTGGCCGCCGATGGCCGGTGCAAGGCGTTCGCCGGGGCTGCGGATGGAACTGGCTGGTCTGAGGGTGTGGGTGTTGTTGTCGCGGAGCGTCTGTCGGATGCGCAGCGGCTTGGGCACCGGGTGTTGGCAGTTGTCCGTGGTTCGGCGGTGAACCAGGATGGCGCGTCCAATGGGTTGACCGCGCCGAATGGTCCGTCGCAGCAGCGGGTGATCCGGGCGGCGCTGTCCAACGCCGGTCTGTCCACTGCGGACGTTGACCTCGTCGAAGGGCATGGCACCGGTACTCGGCTGGGCGACCCGATCGAGGCGCAGGCGGTGCTGGCGACGTACGGTCAGGATCGGTCGGAGCCGCTCCGGCTGGGGTCGTTGAAGTCGAACATCGGGCATTCGATGGCGGCCGCCGGTGTCGGTGGTGTGATCAAGATGGTGATGGCGTTGCGGCATGGTGTGATGCCGCAGACGTTGCATGTTGATGAGCCGACTCCGGCGGTGGACTGGTCGGCTGGCTCGGTGGAGTTGCTGACGGAGAACCGTGGCTGGCCGGAGGTGGATCGTCCTCGCCGGGCTGGTGTGTCGTCGTTCGGGATCAGTGGCACGAATGCCCACGTGATCATCGAACAGGCTCCGGCGGTCGACGAGCCCACCGTGGCGGAGACGCCGGCCGGTGTTGTCCCGTGGGTGCTGTCGGGGCGGTCGGCCGAGGCGCTGCGGGCGCAGGCTGCCCGACTCGCCGAGTACCTCGGTGAGCGCCCCGGCCTCAACCTCGCCGATGCCGGGATCTCGCTGGTGCGGACCCGATCGGCCTTCGAGCACCGCGCGGTGGTTGTCGCGGCCGACCGTGACGACATGCTCGCCGGACTTGCCGCCGTGGCAGAGGAATCTGTCGACGCTGCCCTGACCTCGGTCGGCCCAGGCCCGGTGTTCGTGTTCCCCGGTCAGGGTTCGCAGTGGGTTGGCATGGCGGTTGAGCTTGCCGCCCAGTCCCCGGTGTTCGCCTCGGCGCTGGCCGAGTGTGAGCAGGCGCTGGCTCCGTTCGTTGACTGGTCGCTGACCGAGGCTCTTGGGTCGGCGGAGCTGCTTGAGCGTGTTGATGTTGTGCAGCCGGTGTTGTTCTCGGTGATGGTGTCGCTGGCTCGGCTGTGGGAATCCGTCGGCGTCCGTCCGGCCGCTGTGCTGGGTCACTCTCAGGGTGAGATTGCCGCCGCGTGCGTGGCTGGTGTGCTGTCGTTGGAGGATGCCGCTCGTGTGGTGGCGTTGCGGTCGCAGGCGATCGGTCGAGTGTTGTCCGGCCGTGGCGGCATGGCATCGATCACCGCCTCCGTTGACCACGTCCGTGACCGCATTGCCCAGTGGGACGGCGCTTTGTCGGTCGCCGCGGTGAACGGGCCGTCGGCAGTGGTGGTGTCCGGTGACGCCGCTGCACTGGCCGAGCTGGTCGCCGGCTGCGAGGCTGACGGCGCTCGGGCCAGGGTGATTCCGGTGGATTACGCCTCGCACTCGGCGGTTGTCGAGGAGTTGGAGGCGGAGCTGCTGGACGTTCTCGCTCCCATCACGCCCCGGTCGGCGTCGGTGCCGTTCTTCTCCACGGTCACCGGCGACTGGGTCGACGGCTCGGAACTGTCGGCTTCCTACTGGTACACCAACCTGCGCGAGACTGTGCGGTTCGCCGAGGCCAACCGGGCGCTGCTGGCCGGCGGGCATCGGGTGCTGCTGGAGGTCAGCGCGCATCCCGTGTTGACGGTGCCGATGCAGGCCACGGTCGAGGACGTCGGCGTCGACGCGGTCGTGCTGGGTTCGCTGCGTCGCGACGACGGCGGCTGGGACCGGTTCCTGACCTCGGCTGGCGAGGCGTTCGCCCGTGGCGTCGCCGTCGATTGGCTCTCGGTGTTCCCGGCCGGCGCGAAGACCGTCGATCTGCCGACCTACGCCTTCCAGTCCCAGCGGTACTGGCTGGAGAACGCCGCAGGCGTGTCGGACGTGGCCTCCGCCGGCCTGGGCTCCACCGGACACCCGCTGCTGGCCGCCGCCGTCGAACTGGCCGACTCCGACGGCGTTGTCCTGACCGGCAGGCTGTCGACGCGCACGCACCCGTGGCTGGCCGACCACGCCGTGACGGGAACCGTGCTGCTGCCGGGAACAGCCTTCGTCGAACTCGCGGTCCACGCCGGCGACCAGGTCGGCTGTGACGTGGTCGAGGAGCTCACCCTGTTGGCACCGCTGGTCTTCGGCCCGAGCGCGGTCAACATCCAGGTTGCTGTCGGGGCGGCGGACGACGCCGGCCGGCGAGCCGTCACCGTCCACTCACGACCTGACGACGACCAGCCCTGGACCGCACACGCCAGCGGCACCCTGACGGCCGGCGCGCCCGCGCCGGAGTTCGACCTGACGGCGTGGCCGCCGACCAATGCCGAGGCGCTCGACCTCGCCGGGGGCTACGACGAGCTGGCGCTGCAGGGCTACGAATACGGCCCGACCTTCCAGGGCCTGCGGGCGGCCTGGCGTCGTGACGGCGAGGTGTTCGCCGAAGTCGCCCTGCCGGAAGGCGTTGCGGGCGAACGGTTCGCCGTGCATCCCGCGCTGCTCGACGCCGCCCTGCACGCACTCGGCGCGGCCGAGGAGACGGATCCCGACGCCGGCGTGCGGCTGCCGTTCACGTGGACCGGCGTCACGGTGCACGCGACCGGCGCGACCATGCTGCGGGTCCGGCTGACCCCGCAGGACGACGATCGGTTCCAGGTGGCCGTCGCCGACGCGACCGGCGCCCCGGTGGCGTCCGTCGCCGGCCTGGTCATGCGGCCGATCTCCACCGACCAACTGCGGGCGGCGACCGATCCGCTGTACCGGGTCGACTGGATCGAGCTGCCGGAAGTCGAGGCGCCGCAACGGCAACGGCCGTGGGCGGTACTCGGCACCGACGAGTTCGGCCTCGTCGACACGCTCAAGGCCGACACCCCCGACCTGGCGGCCTACCCGGACCTCGACCGGTTCTCCGAGGCCCTCGCCGCCGGCGACCCGGTGCCGGAGGTCGTCTTCACCACCCTCGGAAGCTCCACTGTGGACGATGTGGTGCTGCCGACGGCAGTGCGGGCCGCATCGGTTCGGGCGCTCCACCTCGCCCAGGCCTGGCTCGCCGACGACCGGCTGGCCGACTCGCGGCTCGTCGTCGTGACCAGGGGCGCTGTCGCCACCGATGGCGGCGCGGTCGCCGACCTGGCCACCGCGCCGGTGTGGGGCCTGCTCCGGTCCGCACAGGCCGAACACCCCGGTCGCGTCGTGCTGGTCGACGTCGACGACACGACCACCGTGCCGCCGGCCGTGCTGGCGCTCGGCGAACCTGAGGTCGCCGTGCGGGACGGCAAGCTGCTCGGCCGCCGGCTCGTCGCCGTGGACGACATTGCGGAGCCGAGGCTCGACGCGTCCGGAACCGTGCTGGTCACGGGCGGTACCGGCACCCTCGGCGCGCTCATCGCACGGCACCTGGTGACCGCGCATGGGGCCCGCACCCTGCTGCTGACCAGCCGACGCGGCGAGACGGCCGCCGGCGCGGCCGACCTCAAGGCGGAGCTGACCGAACTCGGCGCCGACGTGACCATCGCGGCCTGCGACATCGCCGACCGCGACGAGCTGGAGCAGCTGCTCGACACGGTCCCCGATCTGACGGCGGTCGTGCACACGGCCGGTGTCGTCGACGATGGCGTGCTCGGCTCGCTCACCCCGGAGCGGCTCGACACCGTGCTGCGGCCCAAGGTCGACGCCGTGCTCAACCTGCACGAACTGACCCGTGACCGGGAACTGTCCGCGTTCGTGCTGTTCTCCTCGGCGGCCGGCACGATCGGCAGCGCCGGCCAGGCCAACTACGCCGCCGCGAACGTGTTCGTCGACGCGCTGGCGGCCAACCGCCGGGCCGAAGGACTGCCGGCGACCGCGCTGGCCTGGGGATTCTGGGCCGAACGCAGCGAGCTGACCGGCCAGCTCGACGACACCGACGTGGCCCGGATGGGCCGCTCCGGCGTCGTCGCGATGGACTCGGCCACCGGCCTCGCGCTGTTCGACGCCGCGCTCGGCGTCGACGAGGCCGCGCTGGTCCCGGTCCGGCTCGACCTGGCCCGGATCCGGACCCGGCTCGCCGACGCCGACGGCCCGGCCGTGCTGCGCGGGCTGGTCAAGCTGCCGGTTCGCCGCGGCGCGGCCGGCGCGGCGCCGGACAGCTCCGAGGTGGATGCCCTGATGCGGAGGCTGGCCGGCTTGTCCGGCGCGGACCGCACGAAGGCGGTGCTGGACCTCGTTCGCACGCAGGTCGCGGGCGTGCTCGGCTTCGCAGGGCCGAACGCGGTCGCGGCCAACCGAGGCTTCCTCGACCTCGGCTTCGACTCGCTCACCGCGCTGGAGCTGCGCAACCGCGTCGGCAAGGCCGTCGGCATCCGGCTGCCGGCCACGCTGATCTTCGACTACCCGTCCCCGACCGCGCTGGCCGGCTACCTGGTCGAGCAGCTGCCGATGGCCTCGCCGGCCCCGCTGGCGGCCGAGCTCGACCGCCTGGAAACGGCCGTCGACCTGCCGGACGACCTGCGGGCGGTGGTCGTCGAACGGCTGCACGACCTGCTGGCCAAACTGGGCCCGGGCGACGTGGTCGACGTGCTCGCCGACGCCACCGACGACGAGATGTTCGCGTTCATCGACGAGCAGCTGGAGACCCCCTGACCTTGGGGCCGCTAGGGGTGGTTCGACCACTTCGGCGACGGCCAAGCTGGGGGCAACAAGAAGGTTGTCCCGAGTGAGGCGCGGACACGGGCGTGTTGCCTCTGACGGATCGGCGTCAGAGGCAACACCGCTGTCCGGGGCCGGGTCGAGGAAAAGGTTGCCCAAGATGCAGAACGAGCAGAAGCTCCGCGACTACCTGAAGCGGGTCACGGCCGACCTCGCCAGCACCCGGCAACGGCTGCGCGAGGAGCGGGCTCGGGCAGCCGAACCGATCGCCATCGTCGGCATGGCCTGCCGCTACCCCGGCGGGGTCACGTCGCCGGAGCAGCTCTGGGACCTGGTGCACGGGCAGCGGGACGCCGTGACCCCGTTCCCCACCGACCGCGGCTGGGACCTCGACGCCCTGTACGACCCGGATCCCGAGCGGGCCGGCACCTTCTACGCGCGCGGCGGCGGATTCCTCGACGCCGTCGCCGACTTCGACCCGGCGTTCTTCGGCATCTCCCCGCGCGAGGCGCTGGCCATGGACCCGCACCAGCGGATCCTGCTGGAGATCGCCTGGGAGGCCTTCGAACGCGCCGGCATCGACCCGGAGTCCGCGCGCGGCACCGCCACCGGCGTGTTCGCCGGCGTGATGTACCAGGACTACGCCTCGCGGCTGGACACCGTGCCGGCCGATCTGGAGGGCTACATCGGCAACGGCAACGCCTACAGCGTCGCGTCCGGCCGTATCGCCTACACCATGGGGCTCGAGGGCCCGGCGGTCACCGTGGACACCGCCTGCTCGTCGTCGCTGGTGACCCTGCACCTGGCCGTCCAGTCGCTGCGCCGCGGCGAATGCTCGATGGCCCTGGCCGGTGGCGTCACCGTGCTGTCCACTCCGGACGTTTACGTGGAACTCAGCCGGCAGCGCGGGTTGTCCACCGACGGCCGGTGCAAGTCCTTCGCCGACGCCGCCGACGGTACCGGGTTCTCCGAGGGCGCTGGGATGTTGCTGCTGGAGCGGCTGTCGGACGCGCAGCGGCTCGGGCACCGGGTGCTGGCCGTGGTTCGCGGCTCGGCGGTGAACCAGGACGGCGCCAGCAGCGGGTTGACCGCGCCCAACGGTCCCGCGCAGCAGCGGGTCATCCGGCAGGCACTGGCCGACGCCTCGTTGTCGGCCGAGCAGGTCGACCTCGTGGAGGCGCACGGCACCGGCACCACGCTCGGTGACCCGATCGAGGCGCAGGCGCTGCTGGCCACCTATGGCCAGGAGCGTGATCACGGCCGTCCACTGTGGATCGGGTCGTTCAAGTCCAACGTCGGCCACACCCAGGCGGGCGCCGGTGTCGGCGGCGTGATCAAGGTTGTGCAGGCCATCCGGCACGGCCTGATGCCCAGGACGTTGCACGTGGACGAGCCCAGCTCCGCCGTCGACTGGTCGGCCGGCCTGGTGTCGCTGCTGACCGATGAGCAGCCGTGGCCGGAGACCGAGGAGCCGCGCCGGGCCGGTGTCTCGTCGTTCGGCATCAGCGGCACGAATGCGCACGTGATCATCGAGCAGGCTCCGGTGGCAGAAGAGTCCACTGTGGAGGACGTGCCGGTTGGTGTGGTGCCATGGGTGCTGTCCGCGCGGTCGGAGCCGGCCCTGCGGGCGCAGGCCGCCCGGCTCGCCTCGGTGCCCGACCTCGCTCCAGCGGACGTGGCGTTGTCGCTGGTACGGACGCGTGCGTCGATGGAACACCGTGCGGTGGTGGTCGGTTCCGACCGGGAGACGCTGGTTGCCGGCCTGACCGCGGTGGCCGACGGCACGGCGGCTGTCGGCAGCGTACTGCCGTCGGTGTCGCCGGTGTTTGTCTTTCCTGGCCAGGGTTCGCAGTGGGTGGGCATGGCGCTGGAGCTGGCCGCTCAGTCTTCGGTGTTCGCAGCTGCGTTGGCCGAGTGTGAGCAGGCGCTGGCTCCGTTCGTGGATTGGTCGCTGACGGAGGCTCTCGGATCGGTTGAGTTGCTTGAGCGTGTTGACGTTGTGCAGCCGGTGTTGTTCTCGGTGATGGTGTCGTTGGCTCGGTTGTGGGAGTCGGTCGGCGTTCGCCCGGCTGCAGTGTTGGGTCATTCCCAGGGTGAGATCGCCGCCGCGTGTGTGGCGGGGGTTCTGTCGTTGGGGGATGCCGCTCGTGTGGTGGCGTTGCGGTCGCGGGCGATCGGTCGGGTGTTGTCCGGTCGTGGTGGGATGGCGTCGATCGCCGTGTCGGCCGAGCAGGTCACGGAGTGGCTCGGTCGGTGGGACGGGACGCTGTCGGTTGCGGCCGTGAACGGGCCGTCGGCCGTGGTCGTGTCCGGCGACGCTGAGGCGCTGGCCGAGCTGGTGGCCTGGTGCGAGGGCGTCGGCATCCGGGCTCGGGTGATCCCGGTGGATTACGCCTCGCACTCGGCCTTTGTCGAGGAGTTGGAGGCGGAGCTGCTGGACGTGCTGGCTCCGATCACGCCTCGCTCCGCCTCGGTGCCGTTCTTCTCGACGGTGACCGGTGACTGGGTCGACGGCTCGGAGCTTTCGGCGGAGTACTGGTACACGAACCTGCGTGAGACGGTTCGGTTCGCGCCGGCGGTGGCGGCGCTGATCGAGCAGGGCCACGACATGTTCGTCGAGGCCAGCGCCCACCCGGTGCTGCTGATGGGCATCCAGCAGACGGCGGAGGCTGTCGCGGCCGACATCGCCGCGATCGCCACGCTGCGCCGGGACGACGGCGACTGGGCCCGGTTCCTGACGTCGGCGGGCGAGGCCCACACCTACGGCGCCGAGCTCGACTGGGACACGATCATCCCGGCCGGCGCCTCCGTGGTGGACCTGCCGACCTACGCCTTCCAGCGGCAGCGGTACTGGCTGGAGTCGCCGGAGCGGGCCGAGGCCGTGGCCGCCGACCCGGTGGACGCCCGGTTCTGGGAGGCCGTCGAGGGTGGCGACCTCCAGACCCTGCGTGCCGACCTCGACCTCGCCGACGACGAGCAGGAACACCTGCTCAGCTCGGTGCTTCCGCTGCTGGCTTCCTGGCGCCGGCAACGCCGCGAGAAGTCCATTGTCGACTCGTGGCGGTACCGGGTCAGCTGGCGGCCGCTGACCGCGCAGTCGGGTGGCCCGCTGGGCAGCTGGCTGCTCGTGGCGCCGGACGAGGACACCGCCGAGCGTTACGGTGCCGCGTTGACCGCCCATGGCGCCGACATCGTGCCGCTGATCTGGGACGCCGCTACGCATGACCGTGCAACGCTGGCCTCGGTTGCCGCCGGTATGCGGGGGGTGCTGTCGTTACTGGCCCTCGACGAGCGGCCGTACCCGGCGGCACCGGTCGTTCCCGCCGGTGTTGTCGGCACTTTGCTCCTGGCGCAGACGCTGGCCGACGTGGAGGCTCCACTGTGGATCGTCACCGAGAACGGCGTTCAGACCAGCGATGACGAGCCGGCGGCCTCGCTGGCGCAGGCGGAGGTGTGGGGCCTGGGCCGGGTGATCGGGCTCGAGCAGCCGCAGCGCTGGGGCGGCCTGGTCGACGTGCCGGCCGACGCCACCGGCCAGCTGGCCAAGGTCCTGGCCGGCGTCGGCGACGAGGACCAGGTCGCCGTGCGCGCCAACGGCGTGCTCGCCCGGCGCGTGGTGCACGACCCCGTGACGGAGAAGGGAAACTGGTCGCCTCGGGGGACTGTGCTGATCACCGGTGGGACCGGGGCGCTGGGCGCGCACGTGGCCCGCTGGCTCGCCGGCAACGGGGCCGAGCACCTCATTCTGACCAGCCGCAAGGGCAACGCGGCGGCCGGTGTCGACCAGTTGGTGGCCGAACTCGGCATCAGCGTGACCGTCGTGGCCTGCGACGCCGCCGACCGAGATGCGCTGGCGGCGGTCCTCGACGCCGTGCCGGCCGACAAACCGTTGAGCGCGGTGGTGCACGCGGCCGGCATCGGCGACGCGGCCGACATCGACAACACCGACACCGATCTGTTGGCGTCCATGCTGTCCGGCAAGGTCGAGGGCGCGCGTCACCTCGACGAGCTGCTCCATGACGTCGAGCTGGACGCGTTCGTGCTGTTCTCGTCCAACGCGGGCGTGTTCGGCGGCGGTGGGCAAGGCGCGTACGCGGCTGCCAACGCCGCTCTTGACGCGCTGGCCCTGCAGCGGCGTAGCCGGGGCAGAGTGGCGACCTCCATCGCCTGGGGCCTGTGGGGCGGCGGCAGCGGCCTCGGTGCCGCCGGTGACGAGGAATTCCTGCTGCGGCGCGGAATGCGTCCGATGGCTCCCGAGATCGCCGTCGCCGCGATGGCACAGGCGGTTGGGCGCGGCGAGGGATTCGTCGCCATCGCCGACATCGACTGGGAACGATTCGCCCCCGCGTTCGCCGCCACCCGGGCCCGGCCGCTGATCAGCGACCTTCCCGAGGTGCGGCAGCTGGCCGCGGCGGCTGCCCGTCCGGAGGCCACGGCGTCAGCGCTGGCCGAGCGGCTGGCCGACGTCGACGCGGCGGAGCGGGCTGGCGTCGTGCTGGACCTGGTGCGGGGCATCGCCGCCGCAGTGCTCGGCCACGCCGGTCCGGCGGCGATCGAGCCCCGCAAGGCCTTCCGTGAGCTCGGCTTCGACTCGCTGACCGCCGTCGAGGTGCGCAACCGGCTCACCGCGGCGACCGGCGTGCGGCTGCCGGTGACGCTGCTGTTCGACTACCCGACGGCGGAGGCGATCGCCGACCACCTCCTGTCCGAGGTCGGGGGTGACGCGCCGGCTGCGGTGACACGGGTCGGCGAACCCGGGGCCGCCGACGAGCCGATCGCCATCGTGGCGATGAGCTGCCGTTTCCCCGGCGGCGTCGCGTCGCCCGAGCAGCTGTGGCAGTTGGTTGCCGACGGCCGGGACGCGATGGGCGAGTTCCCCGCCGACCGCGGCTGGGATCTGGACGCGATCTACCATCCGGACCCCGACCACGCCGGCACCACCTACACGCGGGAAGGCGCCTTCGTGTACGGCGCCGGCGGTTTCGACCCGGACTTCTTCGGGATCTCGCCGCGTGAGGCGGTGGCGATGGATCCGCAGCAGCGGCTGCTGCTGGAGGCGTCGTGGGAAGCCGTTGAGCGGGCCGGGATCGACCCGGCGTCGTTGCACGGCAGCCAGACCGGTGTGTTCGTCGGTGCCAGTTCGCAGGGCTACGGCTCCGAGGCGTACGAGATTCCCGAGGGCAGCGAGGGCTATTTCATCACCGGCGGTCAGACCGCCGTGGTGTCCGGGCGGGTGTCCTACTCGTTCGGTTTCGAGGGCCCGGCGGTCACGGTTGATACGGCGTGTTCGTCGTCGTTGGTGGCGGTTCACCTTGCGGCGCAGGCGTTGCGTCAGGGCGAGTGCACGATGGCGCTGGCCGGTGGCGTTGCCGTGATGGCGTCGCCCGGGGCGTTCATCGAGATGTCCCGTCAGCGCGGCATGGCCCCGGATGGTCGGTGCAAGCCGTTCGCGGCGGCTGCGGATGGCACTGGTTGGGGCGAGGGTGTTGGTGTGCTGTTGCTGGAGCGTTTGTCGGATGCTCGGCGCAATGGTCACCAGGTGTTGGCTGTGGTGCGTGGTTCGGCGGTGAATCAGGATGGTGCGTCGAACGGTTTGACCGCGCCGAACGGCCCATCGCAGCAGCGGGTGATCCGTGCCGCGCTGGCCAGTGCCGGTTTGTCCACTGTGGATGTCGACGCGGTGGAGGCGCACGGGACCGGTACCTCGCTGGGTGACCCGATCGAGGCCCAGGCGCTGCTGGCGACTTATGGCCAGGATCGGTCGGAGCCGCTGTGGCTGGGGTCGGTCAAGTCCAACATCGGTCACACCCAGACCGCTGCCGGCATGGCCGGCATCATCAAGATGGTGTTGGCGATGCGGCACGGTGTGCTGCCGAAGTCCCTGCACGTCGACGAGCCGACTCCGCACGTGGACTGGACTTCCGGCGCCGTTGAGCTGCTGGCGGACTCACGGCCGTGGCCTTCCGTCGACCGGCCGCGTCGGGCTGGTGTGTCGTCGTTCGGGATCAGCGGCACGAATGCGCACGTGATCATCGAAGGTGTCGAGCCGGAGGCGTTTGCCGAGCGGACGGTTGCTGCGGATGTTGTGCCTGTTGTGGTGTCGGCTCGGTCCGAGGCTGCGGTGCGGGAGCAGGCTCGCCGGCTGCTGGATGTGCTGCCCGGTGTTGAGCCGGTGGATCTGGCTTATTCGCTGGTGACTTCGCGGTCGAGGTTCGATCACGGAGCTGTGGTCGTCGGCGGCCGTGATGAGCTTGTCGCGGGCCTGACTGCGCTGGCTGAGGGTGTGGCACCGGTTTCCGTCGCTGCACCGGGCCGCTTGGCGGTTCTCTTCTCGGGGCAGGGTTCGCAGCGGGTGGGGATGGGGCGTGAGTTGGCGGCTCGGTTCCCGGTGTTCGCCGAAGCACTCGGCTCTGTCTGCGCTGCTCTGGATGAGCACCTGGACCGGTCGATCCGTGGCGTGATGTGGGATGAGCCGGAGCTGTTGGATCAGACCCGGTACACGCAGGCGGCTCTGTTCGCGGTCGAGGTTGCCTTGTTCCGGCTGGTGTCGTCGTGGGGCGTGCGTCCGGACTTCCTGCTGGGGCATTCGGTTGGTGAGATCGCGGCGGCTCATGTTGCTGGTGTGATGTCGTTGGCGGATGCGGCGGCGTTGGTGGCTGCTCGTGGTCGCTTGATGCAGGCGTTGCCTACTGGCGGTGCGATGCTGGCGGTTCAGGCGTCCGAGGCCGAAGTGCTCCCGGCGCTTGAGGGCTTCGACCTGGTCGGTATCGCCGCGGTCAATGGGCCGACTTCGGTTGTGGTATCGGGTGATCAAGGCCAGCTCGACGAGGTTGCTGCGGCTTTCGAGGGTCGGAAGACGCGGTGGTTGCGGGTGTCGCATGCGTTCCACTCGCCGCTGATGGACCCGATGCTGGAGGAGTTCGGGGCGGTTGCCGAGCGGCTTGTCTACCAGCCGGCGCAGATTCCCGTGGTGTCGAACGTCTCCGGTGTTGTGGTGGAGGAGTTCTCTGCTGCCTACTGGGTTGAACACGTTCGCGCCGCAGTTCGCTTCGCCGATGGCGTGCAGTGTGCCGTCGACCAGGGTGTGACCGGGTTCCTGGAGTTGGGCCCGGATTCGGTGTTGTCGGCGATGGGGCGGCAGTGTGTGGAGGCTGAGTTCTGGCCGGTGCTGCGCTCCGATCGGGCTGAGGCCGGAACGCTGTTGGCGGCTCTTGGTGGTGCTGCGCTCGGCGGCGTGGCCGTGGACTGGCAGGCGGTGTTCGAGGGCTCGGGCGCTCGGCGGGTTGAGCTGCCGACGTATGCCTTCCAGCACCAGCACTACTGGCTGGACCCGGCTTCGTCCGTGGTGGACGCCGAAGGCCTGGGCCAGCGCTCCACGGAACACCCGTTGCTGGGCGCGGCGGTGGCGCTGCCCGACTCCGACGGCGTTGTCCTGACGGGACGGTTGTCGCTGTCGACGCATCCGTGGCTGGCCGACCACAAGGTGTTCGACACGGTCCTGCTGCCCGGCACGGGGCTGGTCGAGCTCGCCGTGCGAGCCGGAGACGAGGTGGGCTGCAGCCGCGTCGAGGAGCTGACGTTGGCCGCGCCGCTGGTCGTGCCCGACAGCGGCGGCGTCATGGTTCGGGTTGCCGTGGGCGCACCGGACGAGGCCGGCCGCCGATCGGTGTCGATCCACTCCAGCCTCGACTCCGAGCTCTGGACCGTGCACGCCACCGGCCTGCTGTCCGACGCGACGGCGCACGGCACGGAGATCACCGAGTGGCCGCCGCGCGACGCCGACACCGTCACCATCGACGGCCTCTACGACTTCACCGCCGACCAGGGATTCGTGTACGGACCCACGTTCCAGGGGTTGCGGGCCGCCTGGCGGCGTGACGCTGACGTGTACGCCGAAGTCGCCCTGCCGGACGCGAATGCGGAGACATTCGGCGTGCACCCCGGGCTGCTGGACGCCGCCCTGCACGCGATCGGCGTCAGCGATGTCTTCCCCGACGACGGCCAGGCTCGCCTGCCGTTCGCCTGGTCGGGGGTGGCGCTGCACGCCAGCGGCGCGTCCATGCTGCGCGCCCGCATCCGCCGGGTCGGTGCGGACACGATCAGCGTCGAGCTGGCCGACGGCACCGGGGCGCCGGTCGCCACGGTGGAGTCGCTGGCGTTCCGCGTCGTTTCCCCTGATCAGATCACTGCGGCGGCGCAGTCGGACTCGCTGTACCGGGTCGACTGGGTGCCGGTCACGGCTCCCGAGCGGCATGCATCCACCGTGACCGTCAGCAGCCTCGACGAGCTGACCACCGTCCCGGATGCGGTGCTGTTTCCGCTGCTCGACTCCGTGGACACGGTCACTGCTGACGACGTGCACCGCGCCGCGGCCGACGTCCTGGCGTTGGCGCAGCGGTGGCTCGACGACGAGCGCTTCGCCGATTCGCGCCTCGTGCTGGTGACGCGTGGGGCCGTGCCGCCGGTCACGGACCTCGTGCATGCCCCGATCTGGGGGTTGATCCGCTCCGCACAGGCCGAGAACGCCGACCGGTTCGTGCTGATCGACCTCGACGAGGCCGAGATCACGGACGAGATCGTCGCCGCCGCGCTGGCCACCGACGAACCCGAGCTGGTCGTGCGCGGTGGCGTGCTGCTCGCGCCAAGGCTGGTCCGGACGTCCGGCCCGACCGAGGCGCCCGTGTGGGACCCGGATGGCACCGTCCTGATCACCGGCGGCACCGGGGCGCTGGGCGGACTCGTGGCCCGCCACCTGGTCGTCGAGCACGGCGTGCGCAACCTGGTGCTGGCCAGCCGGCGTGGTGGCGGGGAGTCGTTGCGCGCCGAACTGGCGGAGCTGGGTGCACGGGTCAGCGTGGTGGCTTGCGATGTCGCCGATCGTGCTGCGGTGGCCGAGCTGTTGGCGGAGTTCCCCGTGACGGCTGTGGTGCACACGGCCGGTGTTCTGGATGACGGTGTCGTTGGCTCGCTGACCGCCGAACGGCTGGACACGGTGCTGCGTCCCAAGGTGGACGCGGCGTGGAATCTGCACGAGCTGACCACCGATCTGTCGGCGTTCGTGCTGTTCTCCTCGGCTGCCGGTGTGTTCGGCAATCCCGGCCAGGCGAACTACGCGGCGGCGAACGCGTTCCTGGACGCGCTGGCCATGCACCGCAGGGCCCAGGGGCTGCCGGCGACGTCGATTGCCTGGGGTTACTGGGCTCAGCCGAGCGGCATGACCAGCGACCTCGCGGCCGCCGATCGCTCCCGGATGACGCGCTCCGGCGTGACCGGGCTGACCGACGACGAGGGCCTCGCGCTGTTCGACGCCGCGCAGGCGAGCGACGACGCCACGCTGGTGGCCATTCACCTTGACGTCAACGAGTTGCGTGACTCGACGCCGCTGCTTCGTGGCCTGGTCCGTAGTGGTCGCCGAACGGCGCGTGACGCTGGATCGGGTGACGGGTCGGCGTTGGTGCGGCGGTTGTCGGCGCTGGGCGCGGATGAACGTCGGGCCGAGGTGCTGTCGATCGTGCGTGCACAGGTTGCGGCGGTGCTGGGTCACGCCGGGGGCGATGCGATTGCTCCCACGCGGGCGTTCAGCGATCTCGGGTTCGATTCGCTGACCGCCGTGGAACTGCGGAACCAGCTCGCCGCGGTGGTGGGTGTGCGGCTGTCGGCGACGCTGGTGTTCGACTACCCGACGCCGCAGGCGCTGGCCGATCACGTGTTGGCCGAGCTGATGGGCTCGGTGGTCGATACCCGTGCCACGGTGGTTGCCGCCGCCGTTGACGAGCCGATCGCCATCGTGGGGATGAGCTGCCGGTATCCGGGTGGTGTGTCGAGCCCGGAGGATCTGTGGCAGCTGCTGGTGTCCGGCGGTGACGGCGTGTCGACCTTCCCGACCGATCGGGGCTGGGACACGTCGGCGCTGTTCGACGTCGATCCCGACAGCCTGGGCAAGTCGTATGTGCGCGAGGGCGGTTTCCTCTACGACGCCGCCGAGTTCGACCCCGCCTTCTTCGGCATCTCGCCGCGTGAAGCGGTGGCGATGGATCCGCAGCAGCGGCTGCTGCTGGAGACGTCGTGGGAGGCCGTGGAGCGGGCGGGCATCGACCCGGTGTCGTTGCGGGGCAGCCAGACCGGCGTGTTCGCCGGCGTCATGTACCACAACTACGCGACCCGGCTGGCCGAGGTCCCCGACGAGGTCGAGGGTTTCCTGAGCACCGGCGGATCCAGCAGCGTGATCTCCGGCCGAGTGTCCTACACCTTCGGGTTCGAAGGTCCGGCGGTCACCGTGGACACGGCGTGTTCCTCATCGCTGGTGGCGCTTCACCTTGCCGCGCAGGCGTTGCGCCAGGGTGAGTGCACGATGGCGCTCGCCGGCGGCGTCACCGTGATGCCGACTCCGGACACCTTCATCGAGTTCTCTCGCCAGCGTGGTCTGGCGTCCGATGGTCGGTGCAAGCCGTTCGCGGCGGCCGCCGACGGGACCGGTTGGGGTGAGGGTGTTGGTGTGCTGTTGCTGGAGCGGCTGTCCGACGCGCAGCGGCTTGGACATCCCGTGTTGGCGGTGGTGCGTGGGTCGGCGGTGAACCAGGACGGCGCGTCGAACGGTCTGACCGCGCCGAATGGTCCGTCACAGCAGCGGGTGATCCGTACCGCGCTGGCCAGTGCCGGTTTGTCCACTGTGGATATCGACGCCGTCGAGGCCCATGGGACCGGCACGTCGTTGGGTGACCCGATCGAGGCGCAGGCGTTGTTGGCGACTTACGGTCAGGATCGGTCGGAGCCGTTGTGGTTGGGTTCGATCAAGTCGAACCTGGGGCACACGCAGGCGGCGGCTGGTGTTGCCGGGATCATCAAGATGGTGTTGGCGATGCGGCATGGTGTGTTGCCGAAGTCGTTGCACGTTGACGAGCCGACTCCGCACGTGGACTGGTCCGCGGGCGCGGTGGAGCTGTTGGCGGAGTCGCGGCCGTGGCCCGAGGTGGGTCGTGTTCGTCGGGCCGGTGTCTCTTCCTTCGGTATCAGCGGCACGAATGCGCACGTGATCATCGAGGGCGTTGAGCCCGAGCCGGCCGTCGAGCGCACGGTCGCGGCGGATGTCGTTCCGGTGGTGGTGTCGGCGAAGTCCGAGGCTGCGGTGCGGGAGCAGGCTCGCCGACTGCTCGATGTGCTGCCCTCGGTTGAGCCCGTTGACCTGGCTTACTCGCTGGTGACTTCGCGGTCCAGGTTCGATCACGGTGCCGTGGTCGTTGGCGGGCGTGAGGAGCTTGTCGCAGGGCTGACTGCTCTCGCCGATGGTGTGGCGCCGGTTTCCGAGACGGGTGCTGCCGGTCGGTTGGCGATCCTGTTCTCGGGCCAGGGTTCGCAGCGTGTCGGGATGGGTCGTGAGCTGGCGGCTCGGTTCCCGGTGTTCGCCGACGCACTCGACTCGGCCTGCGCCGCGCTGGACGAGCACCTCGACCGGTCGATCCGTGAAGTCATGTGGGACGAGCCCGAGCTTCTCGACCAGACCCGGTACACCCAGGCCGCTCTGTTCGCGATCGAGGTCGCGCTGTTCCGGCTTGTCTCTTCGTGGGGAATCCGGCCCGACTACCTGTTGGGGCACTCGGTCGGTGAGATTGCGGCGGCTCACGTTGCCGGCGTGCTTTCGCTGCCGGATGCGGCGGCGCTGGTGGCTGCTCGTGGCCGGTTGATGCAGGCGTTGCCTACTGGCGGTGCGATGCTGGCGGTGCAGGCGTCCGAGGCCGAAGTGCTCCCGGCGTTGGAGGGCTTCGACCTGGTTGGTGTCGCTGCGGTCAATGGGCCGACTTCGGTTGTGGTGTCGGGTGATCGCGTCCAGCTCGACGAGGTTGCTGCGGCGCTTGAGGGGCGGAAGACCCGGTGGCTGCGAGTGTCGCACGCGTTCCACTCGCCGCTGATGGATCCGATGCTGGCGGAGTTCGCCGAGGTTGCCGGGCGGCTCTCCTATCAGCCGGCGCAGATCCCGGTGGTGTCGAACGTCTCCGGTGAGGTGGTGCAAGAGTTCTCCGCCGCCTACTGGGTTCAGCACGTTCGAGCCGCAGTTCGCTTTGCTGACGGTGTTCAGTGTGCTGTTGAGCAGGGCGTGACTGGGTTCCTGGAGCTGGGGCCGGATTCGGTGTTGTCGGGTATGGGGCGGCAGTGCGTGGAGGCCGAGTTCTGGCCCGTGCTGCGGTCCGGCCGGCCCGAGCCGGAGGCGGTCTTCGCGGCTGTCGGTGGTGCCGCACTTGGCGGCGTGGCCGTGGATTGGCAGGCCGTGTTCGAGGGTGCTCGCCGGATCGAGCTGCCGACATATGCCTTCCAGCATCAGCACTACTGGCTGGACAGCGGTGTTTCCGCCGGTAACGCGACGGGTCTGGGGCAGCGGTCCGCCGAGCATCCGTTGCTGGGCGCGTCGTTGGTGTTGGCGGACACCGACACCGTTGTCCTGACGGGTCGGTTGTCGCTGGCGACGCATCCGTGGCTGGCCGATCACACGGTGTTCGGCACGGTCCTGCTGCCGGGCGCGGCCCTGATCGAGTTGGCGTTGCACGCGGGTGGCCAGGTCGGTTGCGACGCCGTCGAGGAGCTGACGCTGGCCGCGCCGCTGGTGATCCCCGCCGATGCAGGTGTGGCCGTCCAGGTTCTGGTCGGCGCCCCCGACGAGTCCGGTCGCCGGTCGGTGTCGGTTCACTCCAGCCCGGATGCCGGTGAGCAGCTCTGGACCGTGCACGCCACCGGCGTGTTGACGGCCGAAGTTGCGGCCGCGCCGACCGATCTGGCGTTCTGGCCGCAGGCTGGCGCCGAGGTAGTCGCCGTCGATGATCTGTACGAGCAGCTGGCGGATGCCGGTCTTGGCTATGGCCCGGTGTTCCAGGGTCTGCGGGCGGCGTGGCGGCTCGGTGACGACGTCTTCGCCGAGGTCGTCCTGCCCGACGACGCCGGCCGGTACGGCATTCACCCGGCGCTGCTGGACTCCGCGCTGCACGCGATCGGCCTGAGCGCCGCCTTCGACGAGGACCGCCAGGCCCGGCTGCCGTTCGCCTGGTCGGGCGTGACCCTGCACGCCACCGGCGCTGCGATGCTGCGGGTGCGGGTGTCGCCTGCCGGTGAGGGGGCGGTGTCGCTGCTGCTCGCCGACGGCACCGGTGCCGCCGTCGCGTCGGTGGATTCGCTGGCGCTGCGGGAAGTCAGCTCGGAGCAGTTGTCGGCCGGCCGTGGCACTGATTCGCTGTTCGAGCTGTGCTGGAATCCGTTGTCCGTCGCTGGCGGAGAGCCCGGTTCGTGGGCAGTGATCGGTGACGACCGTTGGGGCCTCGGCGCGCCCTGCTTCGCGGACCTGACTGGGGTCGACGGCACGCCGGAAGTGGTGTTCGCTGCGCCGGCTGGCGATGCCCGTGCTGCGGTGGCCGCTGCGTTGGAGTTGGTGCAGCAGTGGCTGGCCGATGAGCGGTGGGAGTCTTCCCGCCTGGTCTTCATCGCCCCGGTCGGTGATCTGTCGGCTTCAGCCGTGGCGGGCCTGGTGCGGTCGGCCGAGTCCGAGAACCCCGGCCGGTTCGGGGTGATCGGCGTCGATGGACCGGTGGAAGCCGATGTTGTCGCTGGTGCGCTGACGACCGGCGAGCCGGAGTTCCGCCTGGGCGAGAACGGTGTGGTCGTGCCACGGCTGGCGCGTGCTGCCGTGCCGGCGGCCCAGTCGGTGCTGGGCGAAGACGACACCGTCCTGATCACTGGCGGTACCGGTGGTCTCGGTGCGGCGCTGGCCCGGCACCTGGTCACCATGCACGGCGTGCGGAACCTGGTGCTGACCAGCCGCCGCGGTGGTGCGGAGGAGCTTCGAGCCGAGCTGACCGAACTGGGCGCGCAGGTGGACGTGGTGGCCTGTGATGTCGCCGATCGTGCTGCGTTGGCGAAGCTGTTGTCGGACTTCCCGGTCACCGCCGTGATCCACGCGGCTGGTGTGCTGGACGACGGTATCGTGGGATCGCTAACCGTTGAGCGGCTCGACACGGTCCTGCGCCCGAAGATCGACGGCGCGTGGAACCTGCACGAGCTGACCGCTGATCGTGAGTTGTCGGCGTTCGTGTTGTTCTCGTCGGCTGCGGGCGTTCTGGGCAACCCCGGCCAGGCCAACTACGCGGCCGGCAACGCCTTCCTGGACGCGTTGGCGGCGCAGCGGCGGGCCGACGGCCTTCCCGGCATCTCGATTGCTTGGGGTGCTTGGGAATCCGACGGCATGGCGGCCGCGCTGAGCGCCGATGAGCAGGCGCGGATGCGTCGCTCCGGCGTCCTTGCGCTGCCAATGGACGACGGCCTCGCGCTGTTCGACGCGTGCCTTGGCGGTGCCGTTGCGGCGCCGGTGCCGATGCGGCTGGACGTTGCCGGTCTGCGCGGCATGGCCGACCTGCCCCCGGTGTTCAGCGGCCTGGTGCGTGGTGCACGCCGAGTGGCTCGCGGCGCCGATCTGGGCGATGGGTCGGCGTTGGTGCGGCGGTTGTCGGCCCTTGGTGCGGACGAGCGCCGAGACGAGGTGTTGTCCATCGTGCGTGCGCAGGTTGCCGCGGTGTTGGGGCACGCCGGTTCCGACGCGATTGCCCCCATGCGGGCGTTCAGCGACCTCGGGTTCGACTCGTTGACCGCTGTGGAGCTGCGCAATTCCGTCAACAAGGCGACGGGCCTGCGGTTGCCGGCGACGTTGGTGTTCGACTACCCGACGCCGCAGGCGTTGGCCGATCATGTGCTGGCCGAGCTGGTCGGCTCGGTGGTGGTGGACACCCGCGCTGCGGTGGTCGCGCCCGTTGACGAGCCGATCGCGATCGTGGGGATGAGCTGCCGGTACCCCGGTGGCGTGTCCACCCCGGAGGACCTGTGGCAGCTGCTGGTCGACGGTCGCGACGCGATCTCGACCTTCCCCGGCGACCGCGGCTGGGACACCTCCGCGCTGTTCGACCCGGACGGCTCCGACAAGTCCTATGTCCACGAGGGCGGCTTCCTGTACGACGCCGCCGACTTCGATCCCGCCTTCTTCGGCATCTCTCCGCGTGAGGCGGTGGCGATGGATCCGCAGCAGCGGTTGCTGCTGGAGGCGTCGTGGGAGGCTGTGGAGCGGGCGGGTATTGATCCGTCGTCGCTGCGGGGGAGCCAGACCGGTGTGTTCGCCGGCCTGATGTACCACGACTACGGCCTCAACACCCGCGAGGTCCCCGAGGGCGTCGACGGGTTCATGGGTACGGGCAACTCGGGCAGCGTCTTCTCGGGTCGGGTGTCTTACACGTTCGGGTTCGAGGGCCCGGCGGTCACTGTCGACACGGCGTGTTCGTCGTCGTTGGTGGCGGTTCACCTTGCGGCGCAGGCGTTGCGTCAGGGTGAGTGCACGATGGCCCTGGCTGGCGGTGTGACGGTGATGGCTTCGCCTGGTGCGTTTGTGGAATTCTCCCGCCAGCGTGGTTTGGCTTCCGATGGTCGGTGCAAGCCGTTCGCCGCTGCCGCCGACGGAACCGGATGGGGCGAAGGCGTCGGTGTGCTGCTGTTGGAGCGACTGTCCGACGCGCAGCGCCTTGGGCATCCCGTGCTGGCCGTGGTTCGTGGCTCGGCCGTGAACCAGGACGGCGCGTCGAACGGTCTCACCGCACCCAACGGTCCCTCGCAGCAGCGGGTGATCCGCAAGGCGCTGGCCAACGCCGGTCTGTCTACTTCGGACGTTGATGTGGTTGAGGCGCACGGCACCGGCACGTCGTTGGGTGATCCCATTGAGGCGCAGGCGTTGTTGGCGACTTACGGTCAGGATCGGTCGGAGCCGTTGTGGTTGGGTTCGATCAAGTCGAACCTGGGGCACACGCAGGCGGCTGCTGGTGTTGCCGGGATCATCAAGATGGTGTTGGCGATGCGGCATGGTGTGTTGCCGAAGTCGTTGCACGTTGACGAGCCGACTCCGCACGTTGACTGGACTGCCGGCGCGGTCGAGCTCCTGACCGATTCGCGGCCGTGGCCCGAGGTCGATCGTGCGCGTCGGGCCGGTGTCTCTTCCTTCGGTATCAGCGGCACCAATGCGCACGTGATCATCGAGGGCGTCGAGCCCGAGGCGGTTGCCGAACGCACGGTTGCTGCCGATGTCGTTCCCGTGGTGGTGTCGGGCCGGTCAGAGGCCGCGGTCCGCGCCCAGGCCCGCCGACTGCTCGATGTGCTGTCGAGCGTTGAGCCGGCGGATCTGGCCTACTCCCTGACATCGCGGTCGAGGTTCGATCATGGAGCCGTCGTGGTTGGCGGCCGTGATGAGCTTGTCGCGGGCCTCACTGCGCTGGCTGAGGGCCTTGCGCCGGTGGTCACTGCCAGCTCGGGCAAGCTCGCGGTGTTGTTCTCGGGCCAGGGTTCGCAGCGGGTGGGCATGGGCCGAGAGGTGGCTGCGCGGTTCCCGGTGTTCGCCGACGCACTGGATTCGGTCTGCGCCGCGCTGGACGAGCACCTCGACCGGTCAATCCGTGAAGTCATGTGGGATGAGCCGGAGTTGCTGGATCAGACCCAGTACACCCAGGTCGCTCTGTTCGCGGTCGAGGTCGCGTTGTTCCGACTTGTGTCGTCGTGGGGGATTCGGCCCGACTTCCTGTTGGGTCACTCGGTCGGTGAGATCGCGGCGGCTCACGTTGCCGGAGTCATGTCGCTGGCGGATGCGGCGGCGTTGGTGGCTGCTCGTGGTCGCCTGATGCAGGCGCTGCCCACGGGTGGGGCGATGCTGGCGGTGCAGGCCTCCGAGGTTGAGGTTGTGCCGGCGTTGGAGGGCTTCGACCTGGTCGGTATCGCTGCGGTCAATGGTCCGACCTCGGTTGTGGTGTCGGGTGATCGAGGCCAGTTGGAGCAGGTTGCTGCGGCGTTCGAGGGTCGGAAGACCCGGTGGCTGCGGGTGTCGCATGCGTTCCACTCGCCGCTGATGGATCCGATGCTGGCGGAGTTCGCCGAGGTTGCTGGGCGGCTGTCCTACCAGCCGGCGCAGATCCCGGTGGTGTCGAACGTCTCCGGACAGGTGGTGACGGAGTTCTCCGCCGCTTACTGGGTTGAGCACGTTCGTGCTGCGGTCCGGTTCGCCGACGGCGTCCAGTGCGCCGCGGACGAGGGTGTCAGTGGCTTCCTGGAGCTGGGCCCGGATTCGGTGTTGTCGGCGATGGGGCAGCAGTGCGTGGAGGCGGACTTCTGGCCCGCGTTGCGCTCCGATCGCTCCGAGGCCGGCAGCCTGCTGGCGGCCGTCGGCGGTGTTGCCCTTGCCGGTGTGGCCGTTGACTGGGAGGCGGTGTTCGCGGGCTCGGGCGCCCGCCGGGTTGAGTTGCCGACCTACGCCTTCCAGCGCCAGCGGTACTGGCTGGACGGCGGACCTTCCGTCGGCGACGCAACGGGATTGGGTCAGCAGTCGGCCGAGCACCCCCTGCTGGGCGCGGCGGTGAGCCTGCCCGACACCGACACCGTCGTCCTAACCGGACGGTTGTCGCTGGCGACGCACCCGTGGCTGACCGACCACACGGTGTTCGGCACGGTTCTGCTGCCCGGCACGGCCCTGGTCGAGCTGGCAATGCGTGCCGGCGACGAGGCGGGTTGCGACGGCGTCGAGGAGTTGACGCTGGCCGCACCGCTGGTGATCCCCGGCGAAGGCGGTGTGGCGCTGCGGGTTGTCGTGGGCGCGCTGGACGAGACCGGCCGCCGGTCGGTGTCGATCCACTCCAGCCCGGACATCGGCGACCAGATCTGGACCGCGCACGCCACCGGCCTGCTGACGACCGGAACCGCGATCACGCCGGTCGACCTGGTGGCATGGCCGCCGGCCGGTGCCGACACGGTCGGCGTCGACGATCTGTACGAACAGTTGGCCGACGCCGGCCTGGAGTACGGCCCGATCTTCCAGGGCCTACGCAAGGCCTGGCGGCTCGGTGACGACGTCTACGCCGAGGTCGCCCTGCCCGAAGACGCCGCCAGCAGGTTCGGCGTCCACCCGGCGCTGCTCGACTCCGCGCTGCACGCGATCGGCCTGAGCGCCGCCTTCGCCGACGAGCACCAGGCCCGGCTGCCGTTCGCCTGGTCTGGAGTGACCCTGCACGCCACCGGCGCCTCGGCGCTGCGGGTGCGGATCTCCCCGGCCGGCACCGACACCGTCACGGTCGAACTGGCTGACACCACCGGCGCGCCGGTGGCCTCGGTGCGGGCGCTCAGCCTCCGGCCGGTCACGGCCGCGCAGCTCAGCGCGGCCGCCGATGACGGGCTCTACCAGCTGGAATGGGTTCCTGTCACCGGGAAGCCGGTGTCGTCGAACGGGGCCTGGGCCGTGCTCGGCGGCGACAACTTCGACCTGCGCGTCGACCTCAAGGCCGTCGAGATCGACGTCGCCGAGTACACGGACGTGTCCGCGCTGCTCGACAGCGAGACGATCCCCGACACCGTGGTCGTCACGCTCGGCGGGAGCCGGCAATCGGTGGTCGACCAGGCCCACGAGTCGACGCACCGGGTCCTGGAGCTGCTCCAGACCTGGACGGCCGACGAGCGGCTGGCCGATGCCACGCTGGTGTTCGTGACCCGCGGCGCTGTCGCGGCCGGGGCGGACGACACCGTCACCGATCTCGGCCACGCAGCGGTCTGGGGCCTGATCCGCTCCGCGCAGTCCGAGAACCCGGACCGGTTTGTGCTCGTCGACCTCGACGACAACGCGTCAGCGAGTGCCGTGCCGGCGGCCGTAAACTCCGACGAGCCGCAGATCGCGGTCCGCAACGGCGAGTTGCTCGCGGCCAGGCTGGCCAAGACCAGCGCCGCCGATGCGACAGCCGTGCTTGGTCCGGACGACACCGTTCTGATCACCGGCGGCACGGGTGCGCTGGGTGCGGCGATCGCGCGGCAACTGGTCGTCGAGCACGGCGTGCGGGATCTGGTGCTGGTCAGCCGGCGTGGCGGTGGGGATGAGCTGCGCGCCGAGCTGACGGAGCTGGGAGCCAAGGCGGCGGTCGTCGCATGTGACGTGGCCGATCGCGATGCGGTGGCAAAGCTGCTCAAGGAGTTCCCGGTGACGGCTGTGGTCCACACGGCCGGCGTCCTGGACGACGGCATCGTGGGGTCGCTGACTCCCGAGCGGCTGGACACCGTGTTGCGACCCAAGGTCGACGCGGCCTGGAATCTGCACGAGCTGACCACGGACCTGGCAGCGTTTGTGTTGTTCTCCTCGGCTGCCGGTGTCTTCGGCAACCCCGGCCAGGCGAACTACGCGGCGGCGAACGCGTTCCTCGACGCGCTGGCCGCCCACCGCAAGGCCCAGGGCCTGCCGGCCGTCTCGCTGGCCTGGGGCCTGTGGGCGGAATCCGCCGGCATGGCCGGCGAAGGCAACCGGATGGCCGGCACCGGCGTCACCGCTCTGTCCACTGAGGACGGACTCCGGCTGTTCGACGTGGCCCTCCGTGACGAACGCTCCGCATTGGTCCCGATCCGGCTCGACCTGGCGGCGCTGCGGGCCCACGCTGGCACGCAACCGCTGCTCAGCGGCCTGCTTCGGACGAAGCACCGCCGGGCCGCAGCCGCGGCCGACACCGGTGGCGCGGAGGCGCTCGAACGCCGCCTCGCCGGTCTGGACGACAACGAACGGCTGGCGGTGCTGCTGGATCTGACCCGCACGCAGGTGGCGGCCGTGCTCGGCTTCGCCGGCGCGGAACAGATCCCGGCCGACCGCGCGTTCCGTGACCTCGGCTTCGACTCGCTGACCGCGGTGGAACTGCGCAACCAGCTCGGTGCCGCCACGGGCGTCCGGCTGCCGGCGACCCTGGTGTTCGACTATCCGACACCGGCCGAACTGGCCGCGCACCTGTCGGCGGTGCTGCCGGGCACGCGGCCGGCGTCGGTACTCGACGAGCTGGACCGGGTCGGCGCGTTGCTCACCGGCGCGGAACCGGCCGGGCCGGAACGGGAGCAGGTCACCGCCTGGCTCCGGTCGATGCTGGCGCGGATGACCGAGGACGGCGGCGCGCAGGCCAGCGTCGCCGACACCATCGACGCGGCCACCGATGACGAGATCTTCGACTTCATCGGCAAGGAGTTCGGCATCTCGTAGGGGCCGGCAGGGGTTGTTCCGGCGTCGGCGCCGGCGATTACATCGGTACGAGCGGCTAGGTGAAATGGAGCATCCGATGCAGGGCAACACCAATTACGTCGCGGCACTGCTCGACATGCTGGCGGCCGGTCCGGATCGGCCCGCACTGCACTGGAAGAACCAGTCGGTCAGCGGCGCCGAGCTGAGGCGGCGCGTCATCGTCGCGGCCCGCGTGATGCGGGGTGTCGGCATCGGGGCCGATGACGTCGTCGGCATCCTGACCACCACCAACAGCCCGGACACGCTGGTGGCCCGCTACGCCGCCAACCTGGTCGGCGCCACGGTCACGCACCTGCGGGCCACCAACGCGGCGCTGACGCTCGAACAGCTCCCGGTCGACGACCAGCTGGACATCCTGCGGGACACCCCGACCACCATGCTGGTCGTCGACAAGGCCAACATCGAGCGGGCCCGCCAGATCCGCGACCGCATGCCGACCCCGCCGGCGATGGCCGGATTCGGCGCGCTGGGCACGGATTTCCTCGATCTCACCGCCCATTCCGGGCCGGCCGCGATCGACTGGACGGTGGCCGAGCCGACCGGCACCGCGATGGTGACGTACACCAGCGGCACCACCGGCCGGCCCAAGGGCATCGGCCGCGCCTTCGCGGTGCTGGCCGGGATCGTCGCCCACGCGGCGGCGAGCCCGGATCCGGCCATCATGCTGGTGATCACGCCGCTGAGCCACTCGGTGTCGGCGCTGGCCGACGAGGCCCTCGCCGCCGGCGGAACCCTCGTGCTGCACGAGAGTTTCGACGCCGGCGAGGTGCTGCAGGCCGTCGCCGAACACCGCGTGACGGCGACCTACCTGGCCACGCCGCAGATCTACTCGATCCTCGACCACCCGGCGGTCGGGTCGACCGACCTGTCCAGCCTGCGCGAGGTCGGCTACGGCGGCTGCCCCGCGTCGCCGGACCGGCTCGGGCAGGCCGTCGACGTGCTCGGCAAGGTGCTGATCCAGACCTACGGCACCACCGAGAGCGCGGCGATCACCGTGCTCACCCCCGACGAGCACCTGGACACCGAGCTGCGCGGCACGGTCGGCCGTCCGCTGCCGTTCGTGCAGATCGAGGTACGCGACCCGGAAACGCATTCGCAGCTGCCGGCCGGCGAGGTCGGGGAGATCTGCGTGAAGTCCATGCTCATGATGGACGGCTATTGGGGTGACGCCGAGCAGACCGACCGCACCCTGCGCGACGGTTGGCTGCACACCGGAGACCTGGGGCGCGTCGACGACCGGGGCTATGTGTATCTGGTCGGGCGGATGGCCGAGGTGATCAAGACCGGCGGGATCAAGGTCCACCCGACCGAGATCGAGAATGCCCTGCTGGCACACAGCGACGTCGCCCAGGCGGCGGTTTTCGGCGTCACCGACGGAGATAACGTCGAGCACGTTTATGCGGCCGTTGTGCCGCGCCCCGGTGTGAACACGTCGCCCGAGCAACTGTGCACGCTGGTGAGCGCGATTCTGACGCCCGCACACGTCCCCGCGCACATCGAGCTGCTGGAATCCATGCCGATGACCGATTCCGGCAAGCCGGACAAGGCAAAGCTGAAGTCCCTGTGGTGACAGTGTTTTCCCGCTCGACCCGGTAGGGGCGAATAGGGGCAGCGTCGGCGACGATCGGCTGCCTATTCTCGAAGCAATGAAGCTCCCCGCGAACGGGCCTCGCGGGGAGCTTTTTTCGCGATCCGTTCTCTACCAGCGTCGAGGGAGTGACTGCACGTGGTGGCCGAGGACAAGCTTCGTTACTTCCTCAAGCAGGTGACCGCGGATCTGCACCAGACGCGGCAGCGGCTGCGCGAGGTCGAGGCCAGGGACCACGAACCGGTGGCGATCGTCGGCATGGCCTGTCGCTACCCGGGCGGCGTGTGGTCCCCGGACGACCTGTGGCGGCTGGTCGCCGCCGGCGCGGACGGGGTGTCGCCGTTCCCGACCGATCGCGGTTGGGACGTCGACGGCCTCTACGACCCCGACCCGGACGCGGTCGGCAAGGCGTACGTGCGCGAGGGCGGCTTCCTCGACCGGATCGCGGATTTCGACGCCGAGTTCTTCGGCATCTCGCCGCGTGAGGCGTTGGCGATGGATCCGCAGCAGCGGCTGTTGCTGGAGACGTCGTGGGAGGCGATCGAGTCCGCCGGCATCGACCCGGCTTCGCTGCGCGGCAGCCGGACCGGCGTGTTCGCCGGCCTGATGTACCACGACTACGCCACCCGGTTGGACGAGATACCCGACGGGGTAGAGGGATTCCTCGGCACCGGCAACTCGGGCAGTGTCCTTTCCGGACGGATCTCGTACACGTTCGGCTTGGAGGGGCCGGCCGTCACCATCGACACCGCGTGCTCGTCTTCGCTGGTGGCGATGCATCTGGCGGTGCAGTCGCTGCGTCGCGGCGAGTGCGGGCTGGCGTTGGCCGGTGGTGTGACGGTCATGTCCGAGCCGTCGGCCTTCATCGAGTTCTCCCGTCAGCGCGGTCTCGCTGCCGACGCGCGGTGCAAGGCATTCGCCGGTGCGGCCGACGGCACTGGGTGGGGCGAGGGTGTCGGTGTGCTGTTGCTGGAGCGGCTGTCCGACGCGCAGCGGCTTGGGCATCCCGTGCTGGCGGTTGTTCGTGGTTCGGCGGTGAATCAGGATGGCGCTTCGAATGGTTTGACGGCGCCGAATGGTCCGTCGCAGCAGCGGGTGATCCGCGAGGCGCTGGCCGATGCCGGTTTGTCCACTTCGGACGTCGATGCCGTCGAGGCTCACGGAACGGGAACACCGCTGGGTGATCCCATTGAGGCGCAAGCTTTGTTGGCCACCTATGGCCAGAGTCGGTCGGCGACTGCGCCGCTGTGGCTTGGGTCGATCAAGTCGAACCTGGGGCACACGCAGGCGGCTGCCGGCGTTGCCGGTGTGATCAAGATGGTGTTGGCGATGCGGCATGGCGTGTTGCCTCGGACGCTGCACGTTGACGAGCCGACTCCGCATGTGGATTGGTCGGCTGGTGCGGTGGAGTTGTTGGCGGAGTCGCGGGCGTGGCCCGAGCTGAGCCGGCCGCGCCGGGCCGGTGTGTCCTCTTTCGGTATCAGCGGCACCAACGCGCATGTGATCATCGAGGGCGTTGAGCCGGAGGCGGTTGCTGAGCGGTCGGATGTTGTTGTGCCGGTGGTGGTGTCGGCCCGGTCCGAGGCCGCGGTGCGGGAGCAGGCGCGGCGACTGCTGGATGTGCTGCCTGACGTCGAGCCGGTGGATCTGGCTTATTCCTTGACTTCGCGGTCGAGGTTCGATTACGGCGCTGTTGTTGTCGGCGGCCGTGATGAGCTTGTCGCGGGCCTGACTGCGCTGGCTGACGGCGTGGCTCCGGTGGTTGCCGGGGTGCCGGGCAAGCTTGCGTTGTTGTTCTCGGGTCAGGGTTCGCAGCGGGTGGGGATGGGTCGTGAGTTGGCGGCTCGGTTCCCGGTGTTCGCCGAGGCCTTGGATTCGGTCTGCGCGGCCCTGGACGAGCACCTGGACCGCTCGATTCGCCAGGTGATGTGGGATGAGCCCGAGCTTCTCGACCAGACCCGGTACACGCAGGCGGCTCTGTTCGCGGTCGAGGTTGCCTTGTTCCGGCTGGTGTCGTCGTGGGGAATCTGTCCGGACTTCCTGCTGGGGCATTCGGTTGGTGAGATCGCGGCGGCTCATGTTGCTGGTGTGATGTCGTTGGCGGATGCGGCGGCGTTGGTGGCTGCTCGTGGTCGCTTGATGCAGGCGTTGCCTACTGGCGGTGCGATGCTAGCCGTTCAGGCGTCCGAGGCTGAGGTCGTGCCGGCGCTCGAAGGCTTCGACTTGGTTGGCGTCGCTGCGGTCAATGGTCCGACTTCGGTTGTGGTGTCGGGTGATCGAGGCCAGTTGGAGCAGGTTGCGGCGGCGTTCGAGGGTCGGAAGACGCGGTGGTTGCGGGTGTCGCATGCGTTCCACTCGCCGCTGATGGACCCGATGCTGGACGACTTCGCCGCTGTGGCCGGTGGTTTGGAGTATCGACGGCCGGAGATTCCGGTGGTGTCGAACGTCTCCGGACAGGTGGTGGAGGAGTTCTCTGCTGCTTACTGGGTCGAGCACGTTCGCGCTGCGGTTCGGTTCGCCGATGGTGTGCAGTGTGCTGTCGACCAGGGTGTGACCGGGTTCTTGGAGTTGGGCCCGGATTCGGTTTTGTCGGGTATGGGGCGGCAGTGCGTGGAGGCCGAGTTCTGGCCCGCGCTGCGGTCTGGTCGGGCCGAGCCGGAGGCGGTACTGGCTGCCGTCGGCGGTGCCGCGCTGTCCGGGATGGCTGTTGACTGGGCGGCGGTGTTCGAGGGCACGGACGCCCGTCGGGTTGAGCTGCCGACCTACGCCTTCCAACGTCAGCGCTACTGGCTGGACGCTGTAAAGTCCATTGTGGATGCTTCTGGATTGGGGCAGCGTTCGGCGGAGCATCCGTTGTTGGGTGCGTCGTTGGTGTTGGCGGACTCCGACACTGTTGTGTTGACGGGTCGGTTGTCGTTGGCGACGCATCCATGGTTGGCCGATCATGCGGTGTCGGGATCGGTTCTGTTGCCTGGCGCGGCGTTCGTCGAGCTGGTGTTGCACGCGGGTAGCCAGGTCGGGTGCGAGGGCGTCAAGGAGTTGACGCTGGCGGCGCCACTGGTGGTGCCCGACAGCGGCGGCGTGGCAGTCCAGGTCGTCGTCGGCGCGCTGGAAGAGAACGGTACTCGTTCCGTCGGCGTGTATTCGCAGGTCGACGGCTCGGAGCAGTGGACGGCGCACGCCACCGGCGTGCTGGCTTCGTCCGGCGGTGTGATCGCTGATCTTGCGGCGTGGCCGCCGGCGGGTGCGGACCCGGTTGCCGTCGACGACCTGTATGAGCAGCTGGCGGATGCTGGCCTGGGATACGGGCCGGCCTTTCAGGGGCTGCGTTCGGCGTGGCGTCTCGGCGATGACGTGTTCGCCGAGGTTGCCTTGCCGGACGACGTTGCGGACACCGCTGGCCGGTTCGGTATCCACCCGGCGCTGCTGGACGCCGCCCTGCACGCGGTGGGGCTGGGTCCCATCGGGCAGGGTGAGCAGCTCCGGCTTCCGTTCGCCTGGCATGGCGTGACGCTGCACGCGGTCGGTGCGACTGCGTTGCGGGTGCGGGTGTCGCCGGCCGGCGAGGGCGCGGTGTCGCTGCTGTTGGCGGACGGCACAGGCGCTCCCGTGGCGTCGGTGGATTCGTTGATGCTGCGAGAGGTCAGCTCGGGCCACCTGCCGGCGGGTCGTGGCACTGATTCGTTGTTCGAGCTGCGGTGGACCCCGTTGACGGTTGCTGTCGGCGAGCCCGGTTCGTGGGCGGTCCTCGGTGATGACCAGTGGGATCTCGGTGCGCCGACCTTTGCGGACCTGGCTGCGGTGGAGGGCACGCCGGAGGTGGTGTTCTGCTCACCGGCCGGTGACAATCGTACTGCGGTGACCGCCGCGCTGGAGTTGGTGCAGGAGTGGCTGTCCGACGAGCGTTGGCAGTCGGCCCGGCTGGTGTTCGTGGCATCGGTTGGTGATCTTGCTGGTGCTGCCGTTGCGGGATTGGTGCGGTCGGCGGAGTCGGAGAACCCTGGCCGGTTCGCAGTGGTTGGCGTCGACGGGCCGGTGGATGCTGGCGTGGTCACTGGCGCGTTGGCTGCTGGTGAGCCTGAGTTCCGCGTGGTGGATGGTGCTGTGGCCGTGCCGAGGCTGGTGCGGGCTGTTGTGCCTGCTGCCGAGCCCGTGCTGAGTGAGCGGGACACGGTCCTGATCACGGGCGGTACCGGTGGTCTGGGTGCGGCGCTGGCCCGGCACCTGGTGACCGAGCACGGCGTGCGCAACCTCGTGCTGACCAGTCGGCGTGGGGGTGCGGAGGAGCTGCGTGCCGAGCTGACCGAGCTGGGCGCGCGGGTGGATGTAGTGGCCTGCGATGTCGCCGATCGTGCTGCGGTGGCGGGGCTCCTGGCGGAGCTTCCCGTGACGGCCGTGGTCCACGCCGCCGGTGTGCTGGACGACGGTGTCGTCAGCTCCCTGACTCCGGAGCGGCTGGACACGGTGTTGCGGCCGAAGGTTGATGGAGCACTGAACCTGCACGAGCTGACCGCTGGGCGCGAGTTGTCGGCGTTCGTGTTGTTCTCGTCGGCGGCTGGCGTGGTGGGAAACCCCGGCCAGGCGAACTACGCGTCGGGCAATGCGTTCCTGGATGCGTTGGCGGCGCAGCGGCGGGCTGCGGGGCTGCCGGGGGTCTCGATCGCGTGGGGGTTGTGGGAGTCCGAGGGCGGGATGGGCGGCGCCCGCGACGGCGTTCTCGCCCTGCCGACCCGGGACGGCTTGGCGCTGTTCGATGCGTGCGTGGGTGGTGCCGTCGAGGCGCCGGTGCCGATGCGGCTGGACGTTGCCGGACTGCGGGGCCTGGCCGATGTGCCGCCGGTGTTCAGCGGCCTGGTGCGTGGCGTGCGACGGGCGGCCCGTGCCGGCGGCACGGACTTGGCGCGGCAGCTGTCGGCGCTGAGCGCGGATGAACGGTCGGCCGCGGTGGTGGAGCTGGTCCGGTCGCAGGTCGCGGCGGTGCTGGGTCATGCCTCCGTGGCGGCGATCACCGTGCAGCGGGCGTTCAGCGACCTGGGCTTCGACTCGCTGACCTCGGTGGAGCTCCGGAACTCGATCAACAAGGCAACGGGCTTGAGCCTGCCGGCGACGTTGGTGTTCGACTACCCGACCCCGCAGGCGTTGGCCGATCACGTGCTGGCCGAGCTGGTCGGCTCGGTGGTTGTCGATACTCGTGCCGCGCTGGCGGCCCCGGTCGACGAGCCGATCGCGATCGTCGGGATGAGCTGCCGGTACCCGGGTGGTGTGTCGAATCCGGAGGAGCTGTGGCAGCTGCTGGTGTCCGGCCGCGACGGCGTCTCGGCGTTCCCGACCGATCGTGGTTGGGACGTGGCCGGCATCTACGACCAGGATCCCGACAAGGCCGGCACGACCTATGTCCGCGAGGGCGGCTTCCTGTACGACGCCACCGAGTTCGATCCGGCCTTCTTCGGCATCTCGCCGCGTGAGGCGGTGGCGATGGATCCGCAGCAGCGGTTGCTGCTGGAGGCGTCATGGGAGGCCGTTGAGCAGGCCGGGATCGATCCGACCTCGCTGCGCGGTAGCCAGACCGGTGTGTTCGCCGGCCTGATGTACCACGACTACGGCCTGAACCTGCGCGAGGTGCCCGAGGAGATCGAAGGGTTCCTGGGTACGGGCAACTCCGGCAGCGTCTTCTCGGGCCGGGTCTCGTACACCTTTGGTTTCGAGGGCCCTGCCGTCACTGTCGACACGGCGTGTTCGTCGTCGCTGGTGGCAGTTCACCTTGCCTCGCAGGCGTTGCGTCAGGGCGAGTGCACGATGGCGCTGGCCGGGGGCGTTACCGTGATGGCCTCCCCGAGCGCGTTCATCGAGTTCTCCCGCCAGCGCGGACTTGCGTCCGATGGTCGGTGCAAGCCGTTCGCGGCGGCCGCCGACGGGACCGGTTGGGGCGAGGGTGTCGGCGTGTTGCTGCTGGAGCGTTTGTCGGATGCTCGGCGCAATGGTCACCAGGTGTTGGCTGTGGTTCGTGGGTCGGCGGTGAACCAGGATGGTGCCTCGAACGGGTTGACCGCTCCGAACGGCCCGTCGCAGCAGCGGGTGATCCGCGCCGCTCTGGCCAATGCCGGTCTGTCTACTTCGGACGTGGATGTGGTTGAGGCCCACGGCACCGGTACCTCGCTGGGTGACCCGATCGAGGCCCAGGCGTTGTTGGCGACCTACGGTCAGGACCGCTCGGAACCCCTGTGGCTCGGCTCGATCAAGTCGAACCTAGGGCACACGCAGGCGGCTGCTGGCGTTGCCGGGATCATCAAGGTGGTGTTGGCGATGCGCCACGGTGTGTTGCCGAAGTCGCTGCACGTCGACGAGCCGACCCCGCATGTCGACTGGTCGGCTGGTGCGGTTGCGTTGTTGGCGGAGGCGCGGCCGTGGCCCGAGCTGACCCGCCCTCGGCGGGCCGGTGTCTCCTCCTTCGGTATCAGCGGCACCAATGCGCACGTGATCATCGAGGGCGTCGAGCCCGAGGCGGTTGCCGAACGCACGGTTGCTGCCGATGTCGTTCCAGTGGTGTTGACGGCGAAGACCGAGGCCGCCGTGCGCGACCAGGCTCGCCGGCTGCTCGATGCTCTTCCCGATGTCGAGCCGTTAGATCTGGCTTATTCGCTGGTTTCCACGCGGTCGAGGTTCGATCTCGGTGCCGTCGTCGTCGGCGGCCGAGAGGAACTCACCGCTGGGCTGGCTGCCTTGGCTGATGGTGCGACACCGGTGGTTGCCGCCGGCTTGGGCAAGCTGGCGGTGCTGTTCTCCGGTCAGGGTTCGCAGCGGGTGGGCATGGGCCGAGAGTTGGCGGCTCGGTTCCCCGGGTTCGCCGAAGCGCTGGATTCGGTCTGCGCTGCGATTGATGAGCACCTGGACCGGTCGATCCGTGAAGTCATGTGGGATGAGCCGGAGTTGCTGGATCAGACCCAGTACACCCAGGTCGCTCTGTTCGCGATCGAGGTCGCGTTGTTCCGACTTGTGTCGTCGTGGGGGATCCGGCCCGACTTCCTGCTGGGTCACTCGGTCGGCGAGGTCGCGGCGGCTCATGTTGCTGGTGTGCTCTCGTTGGCGGATGCGGCGGCGTTGGTGGTTGCCCGTGGTCGGTTGATGCAGGTGCTGCCTACTGGCGGTGCGATGCTGGCGGTGCAGGCGTCCGAGGCCGAAGTGCTCCTGGCGTTGGAGGGCTTCGACCTGGTTGGTGTCGCTGCGGTCAATGGTCCGACCTCGGTTGTGGTGTCGGGAGACAAGAGCCAGCTGGAGCAGGTCGCTGCGGCGTTCGTGGGTCGGAAGACCCGGTGGTTGCGGGTGTCGCATGCGTTCCACTCGCCGCTGATGGATCCGATGCTGGCGGAGTTCGCCGAGGTTGCCGGACGCCTCTCCTACCAGCCGGCGCAGATCCCGGTGGTGTCGAACGTCTCCGGACAGGTGCTGGCGGAGTTCTCCGCCGCTTACTGGGTTGAGCACGTTCGGGCTGCGGTCCGGTTCGCCGACGGCGTCCAGTGCGCAGCGGACCAGGGCGTGACCGGGTTCCTGGAGCTGGGGCCGGATTCGGTGTTGTCGGCGATGGGGCAGCAGTGCGTGGAGACGGACTTCTGGCCCGCGTTGCGCTCCGACCGAGCCGAGCCGAACGCCCTGTTGGCGGCTGTTGGTGGTGCGGCGCTTGCCGGCGTGGCTGTCGACTGGCAGGCGGTGTTCGAGGGTGCTCGCCGAATCGAGCTGCCGACTTATGCCTTCCAGCGTCAGCGTTATTGGCTCGACGCGGCTGGGTCTGCTGTCAACGCCGAGGGCCTGGGGCAGCGTTCGGCCGAGCATCCGTTGCTGGGCGCGTCGTTGGTGTTGGCGGACACCGACACCGTTGTCCTGACTGGCCGGTTGTCGCTGGCGACGCATCCGTGGCTGGCCGATCACGCGGTGTCGGGCTCGGTTCTGTTGCCTGGTGCGGCGTTCGTGGAGTTGGTGTTGCACGCGGGTGGCCAGGTCGGCTGTGACGGCATCGGGGAGCTGACCCTGGCGGCGCCGCTGGTGGTGCCCGAAAGCGGCGGCCTGGCGATGCAGGTGATGGTCGGCGCTCCTGACGAGTCCGGTCGCCGGTCGGTGTCGGTTCACTCCAGCCCGGACGCCGGCGAACAGCTCTGGACCATGAACGCCACCGGTGTGCTGGGGTCGCCCGGTGAGGTGACGGCCGATCTTGCCGTGTGGCCACCGGCCGGTGCGGACGCGGTTGCCGTCGATGATCTGTACGAGCAGTTGGCGGATGTCGGTCTGGAGTACGGTCCGGTCTTCCAGGGGCTGCGGCGGGCGTGGCGGCTCGGTGACGACGTGTTCGCCGAGGTTGCCCTGCCCGAGGATGTCCCCGGCACCGGCCGGTTCGGTATCCACCCGGCGCTGCTGGACGCCGCCCTCCATGCCGTGGGGCTCGGTCCGATCGAGGAGACCGGGCAGCTTCGGCTTCCCTTCGCCTGGCACGGCGTGGCCCTGCACGCGGTGGGCGCGACGGCATTGCGGGTGCAGGTGTCGTCGGCTGGCGAGGGGGCGGTGTCGCTGCTACTGGCTGATGGCACCGGAGCTCCCGTGGCCTCAGTGGATTCGTTGGCGTTGAGGGAGATCAGGACGGAGCAGTTGTCGGCGGCCCGTGGCACTGATTCGCTGTTCGAGCTGCGCTGGACCCCAATGCCAGCCGCCACAACAGAACCTGCTTCGTGGGCGATGATCGGTGATGACCAGTGGGGTCTCGGTGCGCCTACCTTTGCCGAGCTGGATTCGGTGGAAGGCACGCCGGAGGTCGTGTTCTGCTCACCGGCCGGTGACGCCCGTGCTGCGGTGACTGCCGCGTTGGAGTTGGTGCAGCAGTGGCTGGCCGACGAGCGCTGGGAGTCTTCCCGCCTGGCCTTCGTTGTTGCCCCGGTCGGTGATCTGGCGGCTTCAGCGGTGGCGGGCCTGGTGCGATCGGCGGAGTCCGAGAACCCCGGGCGGTTCGCAGTGGTCGCCATCGACGGACCGGCCGACCCCACTGTTGTTGCTGGAGCGCTGGAGTCCGGCGAACCCGAGTTCCGCGTGCACAACGATGTTGTGTCCGTGCCTCGGTTGGCGCGTGCTGCCGTGCCGGCAGCCGAGTCGGTGTTGGGTGAAGACGACACGGTCCTGATCACTGGTGGCACCGGCGGCCTTGGCGCGGCGCTGGCCCGGCACCTGGTGACCGAGCACGGCGTGCGCAACCTGGTGCTGACCAGCCGCCGCGGTGGTGCTGCGGAGCTCCGCGCCGAGCTGACCGAGCTGGGCGCGCACGTCGATGTGGTGGCCTGCGATGTCACCGATCGTTCTGCGGTTGCGGGGCTGCTGAAGGAGTTCCCCGTGACGGCCGTGGTGCACGCCGCCGGCGTCCTGGATGACGGCGTCGTCGGTTCGCTGACCGCCGAGCGGCTGGACACGGTGCTGCGACCGAAGATCGACGGTGCGGTGAACCTGCACGAGCTGACCGCTGACCGTGAGCTGTCGGCGTTCATCCTGTTCTCCTCGGCTGCCGGCGTGGTCGGCAACCCCGGCCAAGCCAACTACGCCGCTGGCAACGCGTTCCTCGACGCGTTGGCCGCGAAGCGGCGGGCGGACGGTCTACCCGGGGTCTCGATTGCCTGGGGCTTGTGGGAGTCCGAGGGCGGGATGGGTGCGCGGATGACCCGCGACGGCGTCCAGGCCCTGTCGATGGCAGAAGGCCTTGCGCTGTTCGATGCCTGCCTGGGCGGGGCCGTTGAGGCTCCGGTGCCGATGAGGCTGGAGCTGTCCGCGCTCCGCGGGGACAGGGTGCCGCCGCTGCTGCGGGGCCTGGTGCGGACGCCCGCACGTCGAGCCGCCGCCAGGAAGGGCGAACCAGGCACCGTGCGGCTGGCCGGGCTTTCGCCGGCGGAGCGCACGGAAGCACTGCTCACCCTGGTGCGGACCACTGCGGCCCACGTCCTCGGCCACGCCGACACCGACGCCGTGCCGGCGCACCGCCCGTTCATGGAGCTGGGCTTCGACTCCCTGACTGCGGTCGAACTGCGCAACGCGCTCAACGACGCCACCGGGCTGCGCCTGCCCGGCACGGCGGTGTTCGACTTCCCCACCGCCGAGGCCCTGGCCGAACACCTGGTCAACGAGCTGGCCACGGACCCGACGCCGACCACGAGCATCGGCACGTTCGCGCCGATGTTCGGGCAGGCCGCGGAAACCGGTGAGCTGGAGCGGTTCGTCGAACTGCTGATGACGGCCTCGGAGTTCCGGCCGACCTTCACCGCGGGCGGCGGCGAACTGGCCACGACGCGCCTCGTGCAGGGAACCGGACACTTGCGCCTGATCTGCGTTCCGTCGATCCTGCCGATGTCCGGGGCCCACGAATACGCCCGTCTGGCCACCGCCTTCCGCGGCTTGCGCGACGTGTCGGTGCTGCCGGTGCCGGGATTCGCCGACGGCGACCGACTGCCGGCCGACATCGACGCGCTGCTGGACGAGCAGGTCGCTGCCGTACGGAGCGAAGACGCGCCGTTCGTGCTGCTGGCGCACTCCTCCGGCGGCATGCTCGCGCACGCCCTGGCCGGCCGCCTCGAACAGGCCGGCGCCGCACCGGCCGCGCTGGTCCTGATCGACATCTACCAGCAGGAACGGGCCGCGTTCACCAGGGTCCTGCCCCGCCTGCTCGAGGGCCTGTCCGGCGGTGACTACCTCAGCGACACCCGGCTGACCGCCATGGGCGCCTACTTCCGCCTGTTCGCCGGCTGGGAGCCGACGGAGATCGCCACGCCCACGCTGCTGGTGCGGGCCAGCGAGCCGCTGCCGCACCAGGCCGACGAGCCGGGCTGGCAGGTGTCCTGGAAGCTCCCGCACACGCTCGTCGACGTCGCCGGCAACCATTTCAGCATGATGGACGAGAACGCGGAGACGACCATGCACGCCATTCACGAGTGGCTGACCACCGAGATTTCGCGCTAGTCGCCCACGGCTTCGTCCCCGGTCGAAAGGCCGGGGACGAAGCCGTTACGGAGCGGCCCTCAGCACCAGACGGTCGAAGACGGCGTCGGCGAATTCACGCTCGCTGTCGGAAATGACGTAGCTGCCGCCGGGGAAGATCTGGAACTCGAATTCACCCGTGCTGAGCTCGTTCCACGCCCGGACGTCCGACAAAGTGACGGTGGTGTCGCTGTCGCCGGCGAGCGCCACGATCGGGCAGGACAATGTCGGACCCGGCCCGTAGCTGTAGGTGCCGATGCTCTTGTAGTCGCCGCGGATGGCGTCCATATTCGCGCTGATCAGGTCACGGTCGACCGCGTCGACGAGATCGCCGCCGCTCAGCTCGCGCAGCTCGTCCACGATGCCGTTGTCGTCGAGCAGGTGGACGTGGCTCTGGCGGTGTTTGTGCGGCGCCACGCTGCCGGAGACGAACAGCACCACCGGCGCCGACGCGCTCAGCTCCAGCTGCCGGGCGAGCTCGAACGCCACGATCGCCCCCATGCCGTGTCCCAGCAGCGCCAGCGGCACGTCGGTCCACTTCGACAGCTGGGGACCGATCTCGTCGGCCAGCTCGGAGATGGCTTCCGCGCATTTCTCGGCCCCGCGGTCCTGCCGTCCCGGATACTGGACCGACAGCACCTCGATGGAGGGCGAAAGCGATTCCGAGAGCGTACTGTAGAAACTGGCCGACGATCCGACGGGAGGCAGGCAGGCCAGTCGGAATTGACTGTCGCCCGTGCTGTGGAAGCGTCTGAAACAGCCGTCGGCCTCGGGTGCGGATCCGGTCATTGTTCTACCTGACTCCTGCTGTCCCGGCCGGCAATCCGTACGTCCGCGCTTCGTTTTCAGAACTTTACACGACGGGTGTACGGCTTGGCTGGCCCGCCCGGTTGAGATTGGGTGGACACCCGGGTGGATTCCGGATGGAGACACGGCGCTATTCGATGTTCATTGTGTTGTGATTCCCGGCCCCTATCACCCGTTCGAGCTAATGTATTGCCGTGGCCCCTGTCCCGGAACCGACCCTGTGACTGCGCCGTTCGCGCTAGCCTGAGCGGGCGGACGCGGGGTGGAGACGACGAAGGTGAGAGTTGCCCGGTGAGCAGTGACGACGTGCGAGTGGTGATCGCCGATGACCAGTCCGCACTGCGCGAGGGGCTCGTGCTGCTGGTCAACACGCTGCCGGGCATCACGGTCGTCGGCGACGCGGCCGACGGGGTGGCGGCCGTGGAGGCGGTCGCCGAACTGCGCCCCAACGTCGTCCTGATGGACATCGGCATGCCCCGCAGCGACGGGGTGGAGGCCACCCGCCGGATCCGCGAGGCCTACCAGGACACGCAGGTGGTCGTGCTGACCACGTTCGCCGACGACGACACCATCGTGCGGGCGCTGGACGCCGGCGCGCTGGGCTTCCTGACCAAGTCGGCGACCCGGGACGAGATCGGCCGCGCCGTGCACGCCGCCGCGGCCGGCCAGGCGCTGCTGGACCCGAACGTGCACCGCCGGCTGCTGATGGCGGCCACCAAGCCCGCCGCGCCCGGCCCCGAGACGCCCGCGCCGGCCAAGGGCAACGAGCTGACGCCGCGCGAGGCCGAGGTGCTGCGCCTGGTCGCGATGGGCCGCAGCAACCGGGAGATCGCCCGCGCGCTGTTCGTCGGCGAGGCGACGGTGAAGACGCACATCAACCGGATCTTCGCCAAGACCGGCAGCCGGGACCGGTCGCAGGCCATCCGCTACGCGCACAGCCACGGCTACACGTCCTGACCCGCGAATCCGGCCCGCCCCAGGGGGACGGGCCGGATGGCTGTGAGTGGTCGGCGAGCGGGCCGGCTGGTTGTGGGGTGGCCCGCTTCCTGATCGGTGAGCGGGCCGGCTGGCTGTGGGTGGCCGGCTTCGACGATCGGTGAGCGGGCCGGTCGGATGCCGGTGGCCCGCTTCCCGATCGGAGAGCGGGCCAGTCGCCGGCGCGGTGCTCAGGCGGCCAGTTCGGCGGCCAGCTTCTCCATCTTCTGCCGGTCCGGCTTGCCGTTGCGGTTGAGCGGGAACGCGCCGAGCACGTGCACCCGGTTGGGCTGCTCCCACGCCGGCAGCACGTCGTTGATCACGGCCCGCCAGTGCGCGGCGTCGCGGTCGTGGTCGTCCTCGACGAAGAACACCAACTGGCAGCCGCGGCGGTCGTCGGGCAGCGCGATCACCTTGGCCGAACAGCCGTGCGCGGCCACCTTGTTCTCGATGATCTCCGGGAACAGCGTGTACCCGTTGCGGTGCACGGCCAGCTTGCGGCCGACCACGAACAGGTTGTCGTCGGCGTCCAGGTAGCCGAAGTCGTTGGTGGCGTACCAACCCTGCTCGACCGGGGCGAGCACGCCGTCCGGACCGAGGTAGCCGGCCATCATGTCCGGGCAGTCCACCAGCAGCTCGCCGATCTCGCCCGCCCGCACGGTGTTGCCGTCCTCGTCGACGACCCGCAGCCGCAGCCCGGCCATCACACGCCCGCAGCCGACGGGGTTCTCCGTGGTGGCGAAGGCGAGGTTGCCCAGCTCGGTGCTGCCGTAGCTGTCCAGCAGCGGCAGCCCGAACGTCTGCACGTACGAGTCGACCAGCGCCGGCGGCAGCGGCGCGGCGCCGCTGCAGAACATCCGAACGGTGCTCAGGTCCTCGGCCGCCTCCGGCCGCTTGGTGACGATGTTGAGCATGCTGCGGTACGTCGCCGGCGTCGCGTCGACCACGGTCGCCCCGCACTGGCCGGCCATCCGCAGCGCCTTGTCCAGCCGCCGGTACGGGGCGATGACCAGCGAACACCGGGCCAGCCAGGCGATCAGCACCATCGACAGGCCGTACTGGTGGTTGAACGGCAGCAGCGGCAGCAGCACGTCGTCGGCTCGGTGGCCGACCTGGTCGGCGTTGCGCCGCAGGTTGTCGAGGAACCGGCCGCCGTTCTTCACCACGCCCTTGGGCTCGCCGGTCGACCCCGACGACCACATCACCAGGCCGTCCGGCTGGTCCCGCCAGGTGTCGAAGTCCAGCGCGGACTCGGTCGCCGGCCTGGCGGTCGCGGCCACCAGCAGCTCGTAGAGGTACACGGGGTTCTCGCCGTCCGGCAGGGGCGCGTCGTCGTCGACCAGCGTCACCTTGACGGCGGCCTGCTCGCAGATCCGCCGCGTCTGCTCGGCCCGCTCCTGGTGGTCCACCAGCACGATCGAGGCGCCGAGATGCATCAACCCGAACAGGCCGGCCAGGTAGCCCGGGGAATTGCCGGCCTTGAGCAGCACCCGCACCCCGGGGCCGACGCCGCGCTCGCGCAGCGCGTCGGCGACGCCGAGCGCGGTGCGCTCGAATTCCGCAAAGGTTTCCACCGAGTCGGCCGCGAAGAGCTTTGCCGCCATCGCTCAACCAGCTTTCCGTGAGGCAATGAAAGATAGGAATGTGCAGGCAACGAGGCTATTGACGGCCGGGTTGTCCCGGTAACCCCTGCTCGCCCCTAGCGGCCGGCAACTGGGCCCGGCGACCCCGTTCACGTGCGGTGATCGGCCGTGTCGATTCGGTCATGGTCCCGGTATAGGGGTCGATAGGAGTGTCGGTGACGCCGGGATTCTCTGGTATCAAATACTCGGATGTGACGACTTTCATTGTGACAACTGGAGTCGTTCGCGCGGGACGCTGGTTGGGGAACCGGGCACCGCTCATCGGTCCATAGGGGAGTAACCAAATGAAAATGTTGGTCACCGGCGGCGCCGGGTTCATCGGATCGAACTTCGTTCGGCACACGCTGCGCAATCGGCCCGAGTACGAACTCGTCGTGCTCGACGCGCTCGTGGTGCCGCACTACCACAACAACCTCGATGACGTGGCGGACCGAATCGTCTTCCGCCGCGGCGACGTGTGCGACGTCGACTTCGTCACGGATCTGGTCGACGAGCAGGGCGTCGAGGTGATCGTGCACTTCGCGGCCGAAAGTCATAACGACAACGCCTACTTATATCCGAGTCGATTCGCCCGGACCAATGTATTAGGCACGGTGGCGCTGCTTGAACTGATCGGCGACCGTGGCATCCGGCTGCACCACGTGTCAACCGACGAGGTTTTCGGCCAGCTCGAACTGGGCGAGGACCGCAGATTCACGCCGGACGGCGAGTACCGGCCGCGGAACTACTACAGTTCGAGCAAGGCCGGCGCCGACCATTTCGTCCGTGCCGCGTGGAACCAGTTCCAGCTGCCGGTGACGATCTCGCAGTGCGCCAACAACTACGGCCCGTACCAGCACGTCGAGAAGTTCATCCCGCGCACGATCACCGGCGTGCTCACCGACATCCCGCCGCACCTGCACGGCTCCGGCCGGCACGTGCGGGACTGGATCCACGTCGACGACCACTGCTCGGCCATCCACGCGATGCTCGACCGCGGCCGGCTCGGCGAGACCTACCTGGTCGGCGCGGACAACGAGGTGGGGACCTACGAGGTCATGCAGATGATCCTCGAACTCACCGGCCGGCCGCTGGACTGGTACGAGCACGTGGCCGAGCGGCCGTGCAACGACATGCGCTACGGCAGCGACTCCAGCAAGCTGCGGGCCGAGTGCGGGTGGCGGCCCGAGCACACCGACTTCCGGCAGGACATGGCCGAGCTCATCGACTGGTACCGCGGCAACGAGCCGTGGTGGGCCGAGATGAAGGCCATCACCGAGAAGAAGTACCTCGAGATGGGGCTGTGACCATGCGCGTACTCGTCACCGGGGCGGCCGGGTTCGTCGGACGGGCGGTCGTGCGCCGGCTGTGCCGTGCGGGCCACGATGTGGTCGCGCTCGTGCACCGGACCACGGCCGAGTTCCCGGCGGAATGCCAGGTGCGGACGGCGGATCTGCACGATCTCGACGACGTGGTGGCCGATGTGGACGGTGTCTGCCACCTCGCCGGGGCAACCCGGGTACGCGACTCCTTCGCCGCGCCGGTGGAGTACTTCCACACCAATGTCACCGGAACCCTCGCGCTGCTGGCCGCACTCGACCGGGTGCGGCCGGCAGCGCGGCTGGTGTTCGCCTCCACGGCGGCGGTGTACGGCTCGTCGGCGGTGCAACCCATTTCCGAGGCCGCCGCTCCGAATCCGCAGAGTCCTTACGCCGCCTCCAAGCACGCCGCCGAGGCCGCCGTGCACTGGCAGTCCGCCACCGGTCGGCTCGGCGCGATCACCCTGCGGGCGTTCAACATCGCCGGCCCCGGCGACACCGACCTGACCCGGCTCATTCCCAAGCTCATCGCCGTCTCCGCCGGCCAGGCGCCGTTCCTGGAGATCAACGGCGACGGCGCCGCCGTCCGCGACTTCCTGCACGTCGACGACTTCGCCGCCGCCATCGACGCCGCCCTGGCCGCCTGCCGCCTCGGCGAGCACCGCATCTACAACGTCAGCGGCACCCGCGCCAGCATCGCCGACGTCGTCCGCACCGCCCGCGCGGTCACCGGCGTCGACATCGAGGTGCGGCATCGCCCGCCGCAGCCCGAACCGTCCATTGTGGTCGGCGACAGCGCCCGGATCAGGTCCGAGCTGGGCTGGCGACCGTGGTCCTCGACGCTGACACGCATCATCGCCGACGCCTGGGAGGCGCACGTCCCGCTGGCCACCATGGGCGCTCCGCGCTGACCGGATTGACCCTCCTGTAACGGGAGGGCTGATCACCGACCCCGAGGGCAACGAGTTCGACCTGGTCTCGGCGGTCTGACCGGGCACCGGCCGCCAGACGCAACGCCGCCGCGACGGCCGGGAACACACCGGGCATGAACACCAAGAAGCTGACTCTGTCCCTGGCCGCGACGGCCGCGCTCGGCGTGCTCGCCGTGGGCGGCGCGGTGGCCTTCGCCGCCGTCCCGAACACCACCGTCCAGGCGGCCGGACCCCAGACCGTCGCCACCGGCGACGCGAAGATCGCCAAGGAGTGCGTCGCCGCCGGCCAGGACGTGCCCGACCCGGCCGGTTGGCGGCCCGGCGCCCGGATCGACGTCGACGCGCAGCACGGTTTCCTCGTGATCCGCGACGACAAGAACGCGGCGGTCTGCGTCATCGAGAACGGCAAGGGCACCGGCATCATGGGGGGCGACATCGACTCCCGCCACGCGTACGGCAACCTCACCGCGGCGCGTCCGTTCGACTACCTCTCCTCGATGAACTACACGACCGAGTCGATCCACTTCGGAATCGCGACCAAGGACGTGACCGGCGTTTCCCTGGTCGGGCCGGACCACTCCGTGGCCGCCGGCATCGTGAAGGACGGCACGTTCATCGTGAAGACGAAGTTCGCCGAGGACAGCAACCAGCACACCACCAACCACGTTCGAGCGACCCTCGGCAACGGGCAGGTCATCGCCGGCCCGTTCCGCGGCTAGACTCCGACCCGGCCGTGCCGCACACCCGCGGCGCGGCCGGGGCCTCGTCCCGACGGACACGCAACACCGTCGGGGCGGCCGGGAACATACCCGGTGTGAGGACGGCTGGAGAGTGTGTGCGGCGACCGGAGACGCCGGCCGAACGGGGCGGTGACGACCCTTCGCCGTGTGCTGACCAGACGCTGTGGGAGCAGGCCGCGAGCGGGGACCGCGCCGCGTTCGGCGAGCTGTACCGCCGGCACGCCGAGGCCGTGTGGAACTACGCCTACCGGCTGACCGGATCGTGGTCGGTGGCCGAGGACCTCACGTCCTCGACGTTCCTCGCCGCGTGGCGGAAACTGTCCGACATGACGCTGGTCAACGCGAGTGCGCGGCCGTGGCTGTTCACCGTGGCCAGCAACCTGGCCCGGCACGAGTTCCGCCGGGCGGGCCGGTTCTCCCGGCTGCTGACGCGGGTCCCGCTCAACGACACCGCGCGCGACCACGCCGACGACGTGGCCGACCAGATCGACGCGGACCGGCGGTTGCGAGTGGTGCTCGACGCCGTCGACAAGCTGCCCAAGGGCGAGCGGCAGGCCGTCGAGCTGTGCCTGCTCGGTGAGCTGTCCACCGGGGAAGCCGCCCAGGCGCTGGGCATCGCCGAGGTCAGTGTGCGGGCGCGCATCTCCCGGGCCCGCAGCCGGCTGCGCGGTCTGCTGGGCGGCAGCGGCGCGGACATCGACACGACTGCCCTGGGGGAGGGGCGATGAACGAGATTCCGGAGCTGCCGGAGCGGCGGCGGATGCCCGAGGCCCTGCGAGACCGGATGTGGGCCGAGATCGAGCCGCGGCTGGAGGCGCCCAGCCGGTTCAAGGCGATGCGCGCGCCGCTGGCGGTCGCCGCCTCCGTGGTGGTGCTCGCGCTCGGCGTCGTGTTCGCGCTGCCGCTGCTCCGTGGCCGGGACGCGACTCCCGCCGCCGGCGGCTCCGAGGCCCAGCTGGTCCAGCAATGCCTCGCGGCCGCCAGCAACGTGCCCAACGCCGGCCGTTGGCGGCCGGGCGCCCGGCTCAACCTCGACGCCGACCACGGTTTCCTGATGATCCGCGACGACAAGACCGCCGCCGCCTGCGTCATCGAGAACGGCAAGGCCACCGGCGTCATCGGCAACGAGATCGGCCAGGACGACCGCTACGGCAAGCTCACCCCCGGCCGGCCGTTCGACTACCTCACGTCCATGAACTACGAGACCGAGTCCATCCACTTCGGCATCGCCGCCGCCGACGTGGCCGCCGTGGTGCTGGTCGCCCCGGACAACTCCGACTCGCCCGGCGTCCTGCGTGACGGCACCTTCATCGTGCGGACCAAGGTTCCCGAGAACAGCAACCAGGTCACCACCAACTACGTTCGTGCGACGCTGACCAACGGGCACGACGTCACGGGTCCGCTCCGCCCCAACTAGCGGCTTGCCTTGAGCGCGTACAGGGTCGGCACGTGAGGCATGTCGTCGCCGGTCCGCCACCAGCCGTAGTCCGTCCTGACCATCCCCGGCCAACGCGGGAACGGCAGGACATCCGGCTCGGTCAGGTGGTCGATCCTCAGTCCCGCCCGGGAAAGCGCCGTCACGACCTCGCCCAGGCTGTGCGGCCACTCGTAGTGCACGGTGTCGCCCGCGAGCGGGGGACCGTCGGTGTAGGTGTGGCTGCTGTCCCGCTCGACCGGCCCGCGGCCTTCCAGATAGTCGTGGCGGACGGTCAGATCCACCGGTTCGCCGGGGCGGGCCGTCAGCCCGAAAGCGCTGAGCAGCGGGTGGAATTCGACGAGATACAGAAAGCCGCGGGGCCGCAGCAGGCCCGTCACGACCTCGGCCCAGCGGGCGAGGTCGGGTAGGTAGCACAGCGCGCCCTTGCCGGTGTAGACGACGTCGAAACGGTTGCCGCCGAGGGCGTCGATCGCGTCGTACACGTCGGCCCGCACGTACGAGACGTCGAGATTCTCGTGGCGGGCGGCGATGTCGGCCTGCTCCACGGCCCGGGCCGAGAAGTCCAGGCCGACCGTGCGGGCGCCGGCCTTGGCCAGGCCCATGGTCTCCACGCCCAGGTGGCACTGCAGGTGGGCGACGTCCTTGCCGGCCAGGGATCCCAGCGCGTCCCACTCGAACGGCAGGATCCACTCCAGCGGATCGCGCCGGCCGAGGGCGTAGAAGTCGCTGCGAACGTGGATGGGGGTTCGGGCGTCCCAGTTCCGCTCGTTGAGCGCCATCCGCCGCTGGGTCTCGGTGTCGAAAGCCACGAACCAGGCGTACCACAACGTCCGCGGGCGCACAGGTCGATCGTGAATCGCGGTCACGCCCCGGCCGGGGGAACCGGCAACCAAGGCATCACGACGAGAAGATGACCGCTTGGCAGATGTTCGGCGAAAACTGTTTATTGTCGGCCCATAGGCCCGTTCGACGTGTTGAGCGGCGGTGTTCCGGGTACCAAACATGGTTGCGTCCGCCCCGCCATCACCCTGGAGGCCCCGTCATGGCCGAATTCGGCTCCACGATTCGACGGCGCTCGTTATCCGCCGCCCTGACCCTGCTGACCTGCGTGGTCGCGACCGTGGGACTGGCGCCGGCGGCCTCGGCGACACCGCCGGGCATTCCGAGCCTGACCACGGCGCGATCCGAGCTCAGCGCCCTGACCGTGGCCGCGCAGGGGTCACTGTCCGGCTATTCCCGTGACCGTTTCCCACACTGGATCATCATCTCCGGCACGTGCGACACCCGCGAGACCGTGCTCAAGCGGGACGGCACCGGCGTGACCGTGAACAGCTCCTGCACCCCGACGGCCGGCAGCTGGTACAGCCCCTACGACGGCGCGACCTGGACGCAGGCCTCGGACGTGGACATCGACCACGTCGTGCCGTTGGCCGAGGCGTGGCGTTCCGGCGCGTCGAGCTGGACGGACAGCAAGCGGCAGTCCTACGCCAACGACCTCACGGACCCGCAGCTGATCGCCGTAACGGACAACGTCAACGAGTCCAAGGGCGACCAGGATCCCTCGACGTGGCAGCCGCCCCGAACGGCGTATCGCTGCACCTACGCCAAGATGTGGATCCAGGTGAAGTACAAGTGGTCGTTGACGCTGCAATCGACGGAGAAGTCCGCGTTGCAGACCATGCTCAACGGCTGCTGAGCCGGCGAAGCCGAGGCCGGCTCCGGGAAGGTCACCGGGGCCGGCCTTGACGCGTCCGGGGTTCGCTGCCATAGTTTGAGCATCATGGTTTACTGACATCGCGCCCAGCCCGCGTCCGCGGCCCGCTCCTCCTGTGAGCAGATGGCCCGGCGGGCATCCCGCATCCCAGTTCCTTCTGCGGTAGGTGTCGCATGTCAAACATTCCCTTTGTGCACGCCCGCGACCTGGTCAAGGCCTATGGCGACCGGCGGGTTCTGGACGGTGTCTCGCTGACGGCGTCCCCGGGCCAGCGGCTCGGCCTCGTCGGCGACAACGGCGTGGGCAAGTCCACCCTGCTCCGCCTGCTCGCGGGCGACGAGGAGCCCGACGCCGGCACGGTGAGCCGGCCGCCGGACTGCGGATTCCTGTTGCAGGAACTGCCTTTCGGCCCCGACAGCACCGCGGCACGTCATCGACGACGCGCTGGCGGACATCAGGGCGGCCCGCCGGCGGTTGGACGAGCTCAGCGAGCGGATGGAGCGTGATCCCGAGGACGCCGAGGTGCTGGCGGCCTACGGCGACGCGCTGGAGTGGGCGCAGGACCACGACCTGTGGGACGCGGACCGCCGCGCGGAGCTGGTGCTCGCCGGGCTCGGACTGTCCGATGTGGACGCCGACCGTCGGCTGGCGGAGCTGTCCGGCGGCCAGCGGTCCCGGCTCGGCCTGGCCGCGCTGCTGATCCGGCAGCCGCGGGCGCTGCTGCTGGACGAGCCGACCAACCATCTCGACGACGAGGCGGTGACCTTCCTTGAGCAGCAACTGAGTCGCTTGCCGGGCACGGTGGTGGTGGCCTCGCACGACCGTGTCTTCCTGGACGCGGTGTGCACGGACATCCTCGACCTGGACCCGGCCCGCGGCGGGGTGACCCGCTTCGGCGGCGCGTACACCGACTACCTGGCGGCCAAGCGGGCCGAGCGGGCCCGCTGGGAGCAGCAGTACGCCGAGGAGCAGCAGGAACTGGCCGCGCTGAGGGAATCGGCGCAGGTGACCGCGCACCAGGTGAACCACCACCGGGTGATGAAGGACAACAACAAGGTCTCCTACGACCGGCACGGCGGGCGGGTGCAGAAGCAGATCTCCCGCCGGGTCCGCAACGCCCAGCAGCGGCTGGACGAGCTGACCCGGACGCAGGTCGGCAGGCCGCCGGCGCCGCTGCGGTTCTCGGCGGACCTGACCGGCAAGCCGGTGCAGGACCAGTTGGCGGTGTCGTTGCGTCACGTGCGGCTGCCGGGCCGGTTGCAGTTGGCGGAGTTGGACGTGACGACCTCGGCGCGGCTGATGGTGCAGGGCGGCAACGGGGCCGGCAAGTCGACGCTGCTGAAGGTGTTGGCGGGCAAGCTGACGCCGGCAAGCGGTGTCGTGCATCGGGCCCGGGGCGTGCGGATCGGCCTGCTGGAGCAGGACGTGACGTTCGCCGACCCGACGAGGACGCCGCGGCAGATCTACGCGGCGGCGGCCGGGCCGGGCGCGGTGTCGCTGTCCCAGCTGGGCCTGCTCGCCGGCCGTGACCTGGACCGACCGGTCGGGCAGTTGTCGATCGGCCAGCGGCGCCGGCTGGCGCTGGCGGTGCTGATCGCCCGGCCGCCGGAGGTGCTGCTGCTGGACGAGCCGACCAACCATCTGTCCCTCGGCCTGGCCGAGGAGCTGGAACAGGCGCTGCGTTCGGCGCCGGGCGCGGTGGTCATCGCGTCGCACGACCGGTGGCTGCGCCGGACCTGGGCGGGCGCCGAACTGGTGCTCGCCGACGGCAAGGTCGCCTGAGCGGATCTGAGAACAAGGAGAAGGAGGGCCGACCGATGGTCAAGCCACAACCGACCGTCCACTTCGAACTCAGGAGGCCGTCTTGTCAGCTCAGCTCACCATTCGATCGGTCAGTAAGTCCTTTGCCCACCGTCGGGTCCTGGACGCCGTCTCGGCGACGGTCCGTCCCGGCGAGCGCGTCGGCATCGTCGGCGACAACGGTTCCGGCAAGTCCACGCTGCTCCGGCTGATCGCCGGCCAGGAGCGACCGGACGACGGCGAGATCATCGTCGCTGCGCCCGGCGGCGTCGGGCATCTCGGCCAGGTGCTGGACCTGTCGCCGGCGGCGACAGTGGGTGACGCGATCGACGCCGCGCTGGCGGAGATCCGTGACCTGCAACGGAGAATCGCCGAGGCAGAGCAGCATCTCGGCGACGCTGACGAGGTCGGCCTCGCCGCGTACGGGGAACTGCTCACGGCGTTGGAACAGCGCGACGGCTACCGGGCCGACGCCAAGGTGGCGGCGGCGATGTCCGCGCTGGGCATCGGCCATCTTGACCGTGACCGTCCACTGGGGACGATCTCGGGCGGCCAGCAGGCCCGGCTCGCGCTGGCCGGAGTGCTGTCGGCCGAGCCGGAACTGCTGCTGCTCGACGAGCCCACCAACCATCTCGACGCGCAGGCGTTGGGCTGGCTGGAGGATCGGCTGCTCGCTCACCGGGGCACGCTTGTCGTGGTCACCCACGACCGGCTGTTGCTGGAGCACGTGGCCACCGCGATCATCGAGGTGGACGGCGATCGCCGCGCGATCACCCGCTACGGCAACGGGTACGCCGGCTATCTCGACGAGAAGCGGGCCGCCCGGCGGCGCTGGGAACAGCAGTACGCGGAGTGGGTCGGCGAGATCGAGCACTGGACGGAGTGGGGCGCGACCACGGCCTATCGGGTCGCCCCCGGCCGTCCGATGAAGGATCACAACAAGTGCAAGTACAACGGGGACGGCCGCCGGGTGCAGGCCAGCATCGCCACCCGGGTGCGCAGCGCGGCCGAAAGGCTCGACCGGCTGCGGGCGGAGCCGGTGCCACGACCGCCGGATCCGTTGCGGCTCAACGCGCCGCTGTCCGGCGGCGTCCCGGACGGCACGGTGATCGAGCTGTCCGGCGTCACCGTCGCCGGCCGGCTGGCGGTCGACCACCTCACGGTCGCCGCGGGGGAGCGGCTGTTCGTCTCGGGGCCGAACGGGGCGGGCAAGTCCACGCTGCTCGCGGTGATGTCCGGCGAGCTGCGCCCGGACACGGGCACGGTGATCCGGACCGGCCGGATCGGCTACCTGCCGCAGGAGAACACGGTCCGGCACCCGGAATGCAGCGTGCTGGCCACGTTCGCGCACGGCCGGGTCGGCACCGCCGACGAGCATGCCGAGCGGCTGATGTCGCTGGGCTTGTTCGCCGAGTCCGACCTGCGCACGCCGGTGGGCTCGCTGTCCATCGGGCAGCAGCGCCGGCTGGCACTGGCGCGGCTGCTGGTGCGCGAGGTGGACGTGCTGCTGCTGGACGAGCCGACCAACCACCTGTCGCTGACGCTGGTGGAGGAGTTGGAGGCCGCGCTGGCCGACTACTCCGGCGCGGTGGTGGTCGTCTCGCACGACCGGCTGCTGCGCAAGCGTTGGCGCGGCGACGAGTTGCCGCTGTGTGACGGTCGGCCGCTGCTGGTTGCCGCCTGACATGGGGGGTCGAAGGGCGCTCACGCGCCCTTCGACCCGGTCTTCACGGCGTCGCCGATCGCTTGGTCCAAAATGGACAGCCCGAGGGTGATCTCGTCCTCGCTGGCGGTCAGCGGCGGGGCGATGCGGAAGACGCCGCCCATGCCCGGCAGCTGCACGATGTTCATGTGCAGCCCCAGTTCCAGGCAGCGCCGGGTGACGCGGCGGCCCAGGTCGTCGGAGACGAGTTCGAGGCCGGCGAGCAGGCCGCGGCCGCGGACGTCGGCGACGACCTCGTGGTTGCCCGCGATCTGGTCGAGGCCGTGCCGGAGGACCGTGCCGAGGTACCGGGCGCGTTCGTCGAGACGATCGCGGGTCAGCACGTCGAGCACGACGTTGCCGACGGCGGCCGGCAGCGGGTCGGAGACGTGGGTGGTGAAGAACAGGTACCCACGATCATGGGCCGCCTGCTCGATCTCGGCGCTGGTCACGACGGCCGCCAGCGGTAGGCCGGCGCCGAGCGTCTTGGACAGGGTGAGGATGTCCGGGACGACGCCGTCGCGCTCGAAGGCGTACCAGCTGCCGGTTCGGCACAGGCCGGTCTGGGCCTCGTCGAGGATGAGCAGCATGCCCCGCTCGCGGCACTTCTCGTGCAGCGCGGCGAGGTAGCCGGGTGGGGGTTCGATGACACCGCCGGAACTGAGGATCGGCTCCACGATGCATGCGGCGAGACTGCCGACCGACTGCGCGTCGATCATCTCGAACCCGACGTCGAGTTGTGGTCGCCAGTCGCTGTGCGGCACCGGCAGTGCGAAGTTCCCGGGCGCGGCCGGCCCGTAACCCTTGCGGCCGGCGCTGTAGGTCGCGCCGGCGGCGGCCTGGGTCATGCCGTGCCACGAGCGGGCGAACGACACGATCTCGTGCCCGCCGGTGACGAGCTTGGCCATCCGGATGGCGGCTTCGTTGGACTCCGCGCCGGTGGTCAGCAGCAGGACCTTCTCCAGCGGTGACGGCAGCGTCCCCGCCAGGCGGCGGGCCAGGTCCACCACGGGCCGGCTGAGCATGCCGCTGAACAGGTGGTCCAGTGTCGCGGCCTGGCGTCGCACGGCGGCGACGATCTCCGGGTGCGAGTGGCCGAGAATGGCGCTCATCTGCCCGGACGTGAAGTCGAGGATCCGGCGGCCGTCCTCGGTGACGACGAAGCTGCCCTCGGCGCGGGCGATGATCTCGCGGGTGAAGTCGGCCCTGCCGGCGTAGCGGACGAGGTGCCGGTCGGCGTCTGCCCAGAAGTCAGCCATGACGCCGACGGTAGGGCCGCCCCGAGCGACACGTCCATCTCACGATTCCGGCATGGCTGTGCGCTTTTGCCGAACAATGCCGGCATGCTGAACCCGTGGCGCCTGCGGCTGCTGAGCCGCCTCGACACACTCGGCACGATTCGCGCGGTCGCTCAGGACGCCAACCTGAGCGCGTCGAGCGTGTCGCAGCAGCTGGCCGTGCTGGAGGCCGAAACCCGCACCCAGCTGCTGGAACGCACCGGCCGTCGGGTCCGCCTGACTCCGGCCGGGCAGATGCTCGCGCGGCGGGCGCGGGCGATTCTCGACCACATGGACACCGTCGAGGCCGAGCTGCGCGGGCTTCGTGAGGAGCCCGCCGGCCTCGTCCGGCTCGGGGCGTTCCAGAGCGCGATCCACACCCTCGCCGTGCCCGCCGTGGCCCGGCTGGCCCATCCGCGGCTGACCGTCGAGCTGCTGGAGCTGGAGCCGCACGAGAGCATCCCCGCCCTGCGCGGCGGCGACGCCGACGTGATCATCACGACCACCGACTTCGTCGAGCTGCCGCTGGGGCCCGACCTCGACATCGTGCCTCTGGCCACCGATCCCGTCGTGCTCGTCACCTCGCCCGACCGCCCCGTTCCGCGCGGTCCCGTCGAGCTGTCCGCCTACGCCGGCGAGCCGTGGGCGCTGGACATCCCCCAGTCCTACATGGCCAACCTGACGCTGCGCCTCTGCCGTGAGTCCGGCTTCGAGCCGCGCGTGGTGTGCCGGTTCAGCAACTACCTCATGACACTGCAACACGTCGAGGCCGGCCTGTCGATCGCCCTGCTGCCCGGCCTCGCCGTCGACCCGCGCTACCGCGTGGTCACACGGGAGCTGGCGGTTCCGGTCAGCCGCCGGATCGCCGCCGTCGTCCGCCGCGGTTCGCCGCCGCGGGCCGCGGTGAACCTGGTGCTCAACGCCTTGCGGGAACAGCCGGTCCCCAGTCCTTTGTGGACAGCCGGCTAGGCTGCCTGCACGCGAACTCAGAACCCCTTCACCGGCTCGCCGACCTCGATTCCCTCGCCGGTGATCACGAACCTCCTGGTCTCGGGCAGGTTCTCGTTCGCCCGGGACTTGAGCACGGTCATCGCGCGGTCCAGCTTCGGCCCGTTGCGGACGTAGTGCAGCAGCACCAGGTTGTCGGACAGGCGGGAGAATCCCTGCTGCGTCAGCTGCCGCTGGCCGAACAGGTCGGGCACATCGAGCGTGAGCAGCGTGCTGATCCCGGCCTGCGAGCAGCGGCTCAGCAGCGAGTGGGCGAACTCGGTGAACCGCCGCTGGTCCTCACACGCGGCGGCGAGGTCGGTGAGACTGTCGACGACCAGTCGCCGGCACCCCGTGGCTTCCAGAAAGTCCAGCAGCTCGTAGAACCACTGGTCGATGTAGATGTCGTTGGGTGATTCGCAGCGCAGTGCGACGTCGTTGTTCTGCGGGTCCCAGCCCAGGCTGCGGATGGCGCGGCCGAGCTGGGCGCGATTCTCCTCCAGCGTGGTGAAGGTACACCTCTCACCCAACTCCGCACCCCGGTACGCGAAGTGCAGCCCGAGTACGGTTTTTCCGCATCCTGACGGGCCGGCCACCACCGTGCTCGAACCGGGCCAGTAGCCGTCGTTGAGCATCTTGTCCAAGGCGGGGATGCCCGAACTCACCCGAGTTCGCTCCCCGTGCCGCTCGGTCACCGCGCTGACGTCGCTGAGCCGGGGGAAGGCGTCCAGGCCACGGTCGGTGATGCGGTAGGCGTGCCAGCCGGACAGGCACGCGCTCCCCCGGTGCTTGAGCACCTGCAAGGCCCGGTTGGTTCGCTGCCCGCTGGCCTGGGTGGACAGCACGACGGTGGTGTCGGCGATGGCGTACTCGGGCGAGGTCGCCAGTTCGGGCTCGTCGTACTCGGCCAGCCACAGCGCGCAGGTGGCCAGGGCGCTCAGGCGGCCGGCCAACTCGTAGAGGAAACGGGCGTACTCGGTCGCGTCGTGCGCGGCGACGCGCAGCGCCTTGACGCTGTCGATGACCAGCATCGCGCACGGCGCCCTGGTGATGATCTCGGTGATTCGTTCCAGTCCGGCCCCCAGGCCGCCGTTGATCACCACGTCGCCGATGTCCTCGAACACCACCGCGGTGCCGATCCGGTCGGGGTCGCAGAAGGCCAGGCCCTGCACGAACTGAGTAATCTTGGACAGCGGCTCGGTGAGGGTGCTCAGGTAGACCACCGGGGCGTCGGGGCGGCCGTTGGCGAACGCGTACTGCTGGGCCAGCAGGGTTTTGCCGGAGCCGGGAGCCCCCGCCAGGAGCGTGATCGACGGGTTGACCAGACCGCCGCCCAGGATCGTGTCCAGCCGGGCGCACCCGTTGGTCAGACGTTCGGTCATGCCGGCACCTGCTCTCGGGCGGCCGGGTGCTGGTCGCGGACGGCGGCGACGACGCGCGACAGCGGGGTCGGCCTGCGCAGCAGTGTGGCGGCCCCGGGCGGCGCCTGTCCCGACGACGCCGCGGACATCGCGATCACCCGGGTGCCGCTCGCCGCCAGGTCGCGCCCGAAATCGGCCGCGCCGGGCAGGAGTTGGTCGATGATCGCCACGGGCGGCGGGTTCGCCCGTTGGGCCTGCGCGGCGGGCACCGTCGTGGTCGTGGTGATCTCGAAGCCCTCCGCCCGCAGCATCCGCGCCAGGCAGCTGGTGACGAATGGGTCGGCCTCGACCAGCAGCACCCGGGTGTCGCGGTCCTGGCCGGAGAAACCGTCACGGACCTCGGGCGTCCACGTCAGGACCTGCCGCGCGCTGTGCGCCAGCGGCTGGTTGACGTGGTCGGCGTGGCGGCGGAGCGCGGCGAGCGCGGTGGGGATGTCCTCGCCGCGCCGGGCGGCGAGGGCGCCGGTCGCCTGCCAGACGGTGATCTGGTCCTGGAACGCGCGGTGCTGCGCGAGACGCGGGGCCGTGTCGGGAAGGGCCTCGGCGGCTGCGTCGGCCAACATGCCCGCCGCGGCGATCACGGCCCAGCCGTGAGCGGTGTCGAGCTCGTCGGCGGTCAGCACGGGCGCCTGGCGGCACAGCAGCACCAGGGTCCCGACGAGGACGCCGAAGGCTCGCATCGGAACCGTGTACAGGGCCCGGATGCCGTGTGTGCCAGCGAACTGGGCCAATCGCGGCCACTGGTCGGCCTGCGTCGCCGGGGTGAGACAAGCCGGCGCGCCTTCGTTCTGCTCCTGTGTGTCCCGGAGGTCGCGGTCGGCCTGGACGGCGTGAAACGCGTCGAACAGCCGGGAGTCGGTCGCGGCGATCACGCGCGGGCGGGCCAGGCCGGTGGACACCAGCACACCGGCGGCGTTGACGCCCGGAAGCTGGGCACACGCGTCGGCGAGCAAGCAGGCAGCGTCGAGCGTGTACCCCCGGGTTGCCACCATCATGGCTAATCGCGTCGTCGTGGAGTTCGTTCGCGGCACCACTGTCGCCCACCTCCTGCGCCTTCTACTCGTGATCGTCATCGCCACAGCCGGAGATGCCCGGCGAGTCGTCGGGCCACAGTCTCAGCACGCCGTCGACAACGTCATCGGCGACATCGGACAGCCGTCGGCCGGAGGCGTAGGCGTGGCCGCGCAACCGCAGGAACGCCTCGGTCAGCGTGCAGCGCAGCTGCACCGAGAGCATGCCCGTGGCCTGGTGCACGGTCAGCCAGCGACCGTGGAACCCCTCGACCACGAGTTCCTCCGCGTCCGGCTCGTCGACGTCGACCACCTCGGTGATCAGCTGGGCGGTCATCACCTCGGCGAACACCAGCGCCAGGTTCAGCTCGTCACCGGAGAGCGGCACCTCTCGTGTCCGGTAGACCTCCAGCGCGCCGACCGTGATCTCACCCATCAGCAGGGGGAACGCGAAGACCGCGAACGACGAGTGAGCCGCCGCGGCGGAGCCGAACACCGGCCACCGCGTGAGGTTCTCCTGGTGCGCCAGGTCCGCGACCAGCACGGGCACACCGGCGTGGATGGCCGTCAGGGCTGGTCCCTCGCCGAGGGTGATCTGAAGTTCGATCATCCGCTCGACGGCGTCGGTGGTGGCGCAGGCGGGCTCCGTGCCGCCGTCACCGACCAGGTACACCCCGACGCCGCAGGCGGTGAGCTGCTCGTGGCAGACGAGGGCGACATGACGCACCGACACCGGGCGGCCGTCCGCCTGCGCGCGGGCGCGTACCTCCTCGTAGATGTTCTGCGGATCCTGCTCGATCACCACGTGCGCCGCCTCCCCAGCACAGCTGACCGCGTTTGTGCAGCTACGTCTCGGGAGACGACGCTAGGTTCGGGCGCGCGGCACCGGCCAGTGCCGAACTGCCGTGGGCGGAGATGGCTTTCGTCTCCTCGATCATCGAGGCTTTCGACCTCGGCGGGACGCGGCGTCACACCTGATGGCCGCCGGTCGCCACGCCGTTCAGCAGTTGATGGCGCGGATCCAGACGTTCTCGGCGTTGGCGCCGGGTTCGGCGTTGTAGTTCCAGGACCGGGCGTACCACTCGAAACCGTTGTGCAGGACGAGAGCGCCGCCGTTGTAAGGGGTGTCGCGCTGCCACTGGCCGGCCTGGCAGAGGCTGTTGAGGGTGGTGGCCGGCGGAGCGGTGGCGGCGGGCGCGTGCGTGGTGGTCCTGGGCGGCGCGGCGGGGGCCTTGGTGGTGGTCCGCGTGGTCGTGGGCGGCGGCGTGGTGGTGCTCGTCGCCGGGGCGGAGGTGGCGGTGCCGGTGGTCGTCGAGGAGGACGGGGCGGCGGTCGTGGTGAACGGCGCGGGCTCGGCGACGGGGTCGGGGGAGCGGGTCACCGCCCAGAAGACCATGCCGAGGCAGAACAGCCCGAGGACGACGGCGGTGATGATCACGATGCGCGTCTGGCGGCGAGTCATGGCCGGCATACCTCCGTGAGCCCGGTCGGGGGAACGGCATAGCGCAAGTGGGTGATCTCCACGGCGGCTCACCTTAGCCCGTTTCGCACGGTAATCGTGAAAGGGGTTCACTTCACGTGTGGGCGTCACTGGCGGAGAGCAGTCGGGTTCCGGTCGCCGGCGACCGGATTCCCGCAGCTCACGGTGGCGCCGGGCGCGTGGTCCACTGTGGATAGCATGCGGCCATGCTTCGGTCGGAGGAGTCCTCGGCTCAGCAGACGCAGGACGTTCCCGCCCGCCGCTGGCTGCATGTGGCCATCGGCAGCGCGATCGTCACGGTCGCTGTCTACGTTCTGGCGGTGCTGACGCCGGTCGGCCAGTCGCTGGAGAACGCGGCGCTGCGCGGGGCGGACCAGGTCGGCGCGAGCGAGGCGGGCAACGCCAACGCCAGCCTGGACCAGATCACCGTGTACTCCCTGGCGGCGGCGGTGGTGGTGATTGCCGCGATCGGCCTGCTGCGCCGCCGCTGGGACCTGGCGCTGGCCTCGGTCGGGGTGATCGTCGCCGGGCAGATCGTGACGCAGGGCCTCAAGCGCTACGTGCTGCCGAGGCCGTCCCTGGTGCCGCTGACCGGCCACTACGCCGACAACAGCCTGCCCAGCGGCCACACCACCGTCGCGATGACGGTGCTGTTCGCGGCGCTGATCGTGGTGCCGTACCGGTGGCGCGGCGTGGCGCTGTTCTTCGTGCTGTCCTGGGCCGTCGGCATCGGCTCGTACACGGTGACGGCCAAGTGGCACCGCCTGTCCGACACGCTGGCGGCCGACGCGATCGCGCTGGCGCTGGCCTGCCTGGCGTCGTGGTGGCTGGCCAGGCGCGGCCTGGTGCGCCACCACGACGGCAAGCGTCGGATCCCGCGCGTACTGATCGTCACGTTCACGGCGGTCGGCGGCGCGGTCCTCCTGGCGCTGGGCGTGTTCTTCCTCGTCGTGCCGCTCGCCCAGAACGGCTTGGACAGCGTCCTGCGCGACGACACGTGGATCGTCTACATCGCCGCACAGACGCTGGCCTCGGCCGGGTCGATCATCGCGGCGCTGGTCTTCCTGGGAACCTGGCGCCGGTTGGAGATCGGCTAGGGCTGGCTCGGCGAGAAGTACCCGGCGATGTCCACGATCACGTCGACCGCGCCGGCCAGGTTGTACACCGAGAACGACTTCTGGTTCAGGGAGACCAGGGCCATGTTCGGCACCGTCTGACCGGCGCCGAGGTTCAGCGTCGAGGCGTCGGGCCGATCGAAGCCGGTCGGCCAGGCGGTGAGGAACGTCGAGGCGGTGGCGTCGGTCGCGGTGATGTTCACGGCGACGGCGGAAGCGCTGAGCACGGTCTGCTGGCTGACGTCGACGTTCAGCACGCCGCCCGGGCCGACCGGGCTGCTGTCCCGCGTGTCGATCACGCGGCGCGGCGGGCCTGGGAAGAACCAGTCCCCGCCGCTGCTGTCGTAGTAGCCGGACACGTCCGCGATCAGGTCCACGCTGCCGAGATGGTTGTACAGGTCGATCTTGCGGCTGGCCGGCAGCGCGACGGTGACCAGGTTGGCCCGGGTCTGCCCGGGCGCCAGGTTCAGCGAACTCGCCGACGGCCGCGGAATGCCGTCCGGCCACGCCGTGACGAAGGTGGAGGCGGTGGTGTCGGTAGCCGTCAGGTTGAACACCACGGCGGTCGCCGTCGCCGGCAGCACCGACGACAGGTCCAGCACGGTCGTCCCGTGTGGTCCGACCGGCCCACCGCCGGTGCGCGTGTCCATCACCCGCTGCGGCGCATGGCCCCGGTACCCCGATCCGGTTTCCGCGTAGTAGCCGGCGAGGTCCGCGATCACCCCGAGATCACCGTGCACCCAGACATCGAGCTTCCGGTTGGCCGGCAGGGAAACCGTGGTCAGATTGGCCGCGGTCTGCCGCTGCGACACGTTGAGGTTCGACGTGTTCGGCCTCGCCTCGCCATCGGGCCACACGATGACGACGCTGTCCACGTTCGCCTCGGCGCCGGTCAGGTTCAGCACCACCGCCGCCGTGCCGGCCGGCACCGCACCGGACAGGTCCAGCACGAGGTGATCACCCTCGACGCCCACACCGGTGCCGTCCCTGGTGTCCAGAACCCGTTGCGGCGTCACGGCGGTGAATTTCGTGGCCGGAGTCGTGGCGTTCGCCGGGACGGCCACCGCCACCACCGTCAGAACGGCAAGCAGCACAGCACGTATCGACATCTTTCCCACCCTGATCCGGGGTGACGCCGCTGCGGCGTCCGCTGCCCCCGAATCCCCGGACCCACCCTAGCGTTCGCGCGGACGCCTCGGCTTCGCCCATCCGAACGTAAGCTCGACGGCTCGCTTCCAGTTGGCGTACTCGGCGTCCCGGTCGGCGGCATTCCACTGTGGATTCCATCGCGCCGCGAGATGCCAGTTCCGGCGCAGTCCTTCGAGATCCGGCCAGTAGCCGACGGCCAGTCCGGCGGCGTAGGCGGCGCCGAGCGAAACGGTCTCCGCCACCATCGGCCGCAGCACCGGCACGTCCAGCACGTCGGCGATGGTCTGCATCAGCAGGTGATCGGCGGTCATGCCGCCGTCCACCTTCAGCGCCTTCGACGGCACGCCCGACTCCGCGGTCATCGCGTCCACCACCTCGCGGGTCTGCCACGCGGTGGCTTCGAGCACCGCTCGGGCCAGATGTCCCTTGGAGATGTACGAAGTGAGGCCGACGATGATACCGCGGGCCTCGCTGTGCCAGTGCGGCGCGAACAACCCGGAGAACGCGGGAACGATGTAGCAGCCGCCGTTGTCGGTCACGGTCCGGGCCAGCGTCTCGATCTCGGGGGCGCTCTGGATCAGCCCGAGCTTGTCCCGGAACCACTGCACGAGCGACCCGGTGACGGCGATGGAACCCTCCAGCGCGTAGGTGGCCGGCTCGCCGCCGAGCTGGTAGCCGATGGTCGTCAGCAACCCGTGCTCGGACTTCACGAGCGTGTCGCCGGTGTTCATCAACAGGAAGCTGCCGGTGCCGTACGTGCACTTGGTCTCGCCCTTGGCGAAACACGTCTGCCCGAACAGCGCGGCGTGCTGGTCCCCGAGCGCGGCGGAGATCGTCACGCCCGGCACCACCCGCGTGGTCCGGCCGTGGATCTCCGTGGAGGCCCGGATCTCCGGCAGGATCCGCGCCGGAATGTCGAAAAAGGACAGCAGCTCGTCGTCCCACGACTGGGTGGTGAGGTTCATCAGCATGGTGCGGCTGGCATTCGTCACGTCGGTGACGTGCAGGCCGCCGCTGACGCCGCCGGTCAGGTTCCAGATCAGCCAGGTGTCCATGGTGCCGAACAGGACGTCGCCGCGTTCGGCCCGTTCCCGCAGTCCGGGCGTGTTGTCCAGCAGCCACCGCAGTTTCGGCGCCGAGAAGTACGTCGCCAGCGGCAGGCCGCATCGCTCTCGTATACCCGAGCTTTCCGGCCGAGCGGTCAGTTCGCCCACCAGCTCCTCGGTGCGGATGTCCTCCCACACGATGGCGCGCCCCACCGGGACGCCGGTGTGCCGGTCCCACACCACGGCCGTCTCGCGCTGGTTGGTGATGCCCAGCGCCGCCACCTGTTCCGCGCCGACGCCGGCGTCCCGCAGCGCCTGCGGCATGATCCGGTCGACGTTGCGCCAGATCTCGACGGCGTCCTGCTCGACCCAGCCGGGCCGCGGGTGGTACTGGCGGTGTTCCCGCTGCACGACCGAGACCAGCCGGGCGTTCTGGTCGAACAGGATGCACCGGGTGGAGGTGGTGCCCTGGTCGATCGCCATCACATACCGTTGCGCCATGATCCCCGCTCAGTTGCTCAACGCCCGGGACACGGCCTCGGCCGCGCTGGCCACCTGACTCACCAGGGCCGGCTTGGGCCGGCTGGCCGAGTCGCAGATCCGGTCCACCGCACCGGAAACGCCGATCGCGCCGACGACAAGGCCGCCGAAGGCCCGGATCGGCGCGGCGATGCTGGCCTCGCCCGGCATGTACTCCTCGGCCTCGCTGGCCCAGCCGTTGGCCCGCACCTGCGTCAGCACCCGCTCCAGCGCCTGCGGCGCGACGATCGTCCGCCGGGTCAGCGAGGTGAGCTCGCGATCGCGGGCCAGCGACGCGTCGTAGGCCAGCAGCACCTTGCCGAACGCGGTAGCGTGCAACGGAAGCATCGCCCCGACCCCCAGCGTCTGCATCGTGTCGTCCGGCCGGAAGACGTGGTGCACGACCAGCACCGCGCCGTCGTGGTGCACGCCGATGCGCACCTCCTGGCCGCTGCGCGCGGCCAGCGTGTCGGCCCAGTTGATCGATCGCGAGCGCAGCTCGTTCGCGTCGAGATAGCTGGTGCCCAGGTGCAGCAGCGCGGCGCCGAGCTTGTAGCGGCCGGTTTCCTGGTCCTGTTCGACGAATTCGACCCGCTGCAGGGTGCGCAGGATGCCGTGCGCGGTGCCCTTCGGCAGGCCGAGCGACGCCGAGATCTCGGCCAGCCCGTACTGGCCGGAGCCGCGCGCCAGCAGCCGCAGCATGGCGGCGGCACGCTCGATGGACTGGATGGGGCCCGGCACGGCGTCAGCTAATCAAACGAGCCCGTTGTCGGCAATGTCGAACGCCCGGTGGTGGCACGGACCCCGGTCGGGGGCCGTCCCATGGGCGTAATCGTCGGACAGTAACCGATCGGCCACTCTGTGGCGTGACTCACCGTTCGACATTGTCGACCGCGGCCCGTTGAGCGGCCCGTTTCCGCTGCCTACGTTCCCCTCACTCACTGGGGGTGGGTGGCCGTTCAACGACGAATGGAGGAGTGGGTGGCTCTCGGAGCGGTGTTCCTCAGCGAGGTGCTCGGCACCGGCCTGCTGATCTTGCTCGGCGCGGGCGTGGTGGCGAACGTGCTGCTGACGAAGTCGAAGGGCTTCGACGGCGGCTGGCTGCTGATCAACTTCGGGTGGGGGCTGGCCGTGATGGCCGGCGTCTACGTGGCGTACAAGTCGGGGGCGCATCTCAACCCGGCGGTGACGATCGGCATCCTGAGCAGCGGGGCCAGCACGTACGCCCCGGGCGTGGCGGTGACGTTCGGCTCGACCCTGGTCTACCTGGCCGGCGAGATGGTGGGTGCGTTCCTCGGCGCCTGCCTGTGCTTCCTCGCGTACAAGAAGCACTTCGACGAGGAGCCGGACGAGGGCAAGAAGCTGGCGGTGTTCTCCACCGGCCCGGCGATCCGCAGCTACGGCTGGAACTTCCTGACCGAGGTGCTCGGCACGTTCGTGCTGGTCTTCGTGGTGCTCTCGTTCGGCAAGACGCCCTCGGGCCTCGGCCCGCTGGCGGTGTCGCTGCTGGTGGTCGGCATCGGCGCCTCCCTCGGCGGCCCGACCGGGTACGCCATCAACCCGGCCCGCGACCTCGGGCCGCGCATCGCGCACGCCATCCTTCCCTTGCGGTACAAGGGAGAGCCGGCCTCGACCGAGCCGAAGAACTCCGACTGGAGTTACGCGTGGGTGCCGGTCGCCGGCCCCATCGTCGGCGGCGTCATCGCCGGCCTGATGTCCCACATCGCGTTCTGATCGTTCCGACGGGGAGGAAACCACCATGGCCCAGCACATTCTCGCCATCGACCAGGGCACGACCAGCACCCGGGCGATCGTGTTCGACCACGCCGGCTCGATCGTCTCGGTGGGGCAGAAGGAACACAAGCAGATCTTCCCGCGGGCCGGCTGGGTCGAGCACGACCCGGCCGAGATCACCGCGAACACCCGGTACGTCATCGGCCAGGCGCTGGCCAAGGCCGACCTGAACATCGGCGACCTGGCCGCCGTCGGCATCACCAACCAGCGCGAGACCGCGGTGGTGTGGGACCGCCGGACCGGCGAGCCGGTGTACAACGCCATCGTCTGGCAGGACACCCGCACCCAGTCCATCGTGGACGACCTCGGAGCGCTCGGCGGCGGGGCCGACCGGTACAAGGCCAAGGTCGGCCTGCCGCTGGCCACCTACTTCTCCGGCCCCAAGGTGCGGTGGATCCTCGACAACGTCGAGGGGGCCCGCGCCAAGGCCGAGAACGGCGACCTGCTGTTCGGCAACACCGACACGTGGACGCTGTGGAACCTGACCGGCGGCCCGAACGGCGGCGTGCACGTCACCGACGTGACCAACGCGTCCCGGACCATGCTGATGGACCTCGACACGCTGTCCTGGGACGCCGACATCGCCGCCGAGATGGGCATTCCGCTGTCCATGCTGCCGGAGATCCGGTCGTCGTCGGAGAACTACGGGACCGGCGTCGGGGTGCTCAACGGCGTGCCGATCACCGGTATCCTCGGCGACCAGCAGGCGGCCACCTTCGGCCAGGCCTGCTTCGACGTCGGCACGGCCAAGAACACGTACGGCACCGGCAACTTCATGCTGCTCAACACCGGCACGGAGAAGGTGGCCAGCCACAACGGCCTGCTCACCACCGTGTGCTACAAGATCGGCTCGCAGGCCCCGGTGTACGCGCTGGAGGGCTCCATCGCGGTCACCGGCTCGCTGGTCCAGTGGCTGCGGGACAACCTCGGCATCATCGGCTCCGCCTCGGAGATCGAGGGCCTGGCCCGCAGCGTCGAGGACAACGGCGGCGCGTACTTCGTGCCGGCCTTCTCGGGTCTGTTCGCGCCGTACTGGCGGGCCGACGCCCGCGGCGCGCTGGTCGGCCTGACCCGCTTCGTCAGCAAGGGACATCTGGCCCGGGCCGTGCTGGAGGCGACCGCCTTCCAGACCCGGGAAGTCCTGGACGCCATGAACGCCGACTCCGGCGTCGCCCTCACCGAGCTCAAGGTGGACGGCGGCATGGTCGTCAACGAGCTGCTCATGCAGTTCCAGGCCGACATTCTCGACGTGCCGGTGGTGCGGCCCAAGGTCGCCGAGACCACGGCGCTCGGCGCGGCCTACGCCGCCGGGCTCGCGGTCGGGTACTGGAGCGGCGAGGACGAGCTGCGGGCCAACTGGGCCGAGGACAAGCGCTGGTCGCCCGAACTGGACGCGTCCGAGCGGGAACGCGTCTACCGCAACTGGAAGAAGGCGGTCACGAAGTCGTTCGACTGGGTCGACGACGACGTGCGCTGAATGATCGACTAGGAGGAGTTCCCGATGTCCGCAAGGCTGGACGCCGGCTACCGCGAGGCGGCCCTGCGCACCCTGGCTTCGACCGAGTTCGACGTGCTCGTGGTGGGCGGTGGTGTGGTCGGTGTCGGCGCCGCCCTCGACGCCGCCTCGCGCGGGCTGTCCGTCGCGCTCGTCGAGGCGCGGGACTGGGCATCGGGAACCTCCAGTCGGTCGAGCAAGCTCGTGCACGGCGGGCTGCGCTACCTGGAGCAGCTCGAGTTCTCGTTGGTACGGGAGGCGTTGCGGGAGCGCGGGCTGCTGCTCAAGCGTCTCGCCCCGCACCTCGTGAAGCCGGTGCCGTTCCTGTACCCGTTGACGCACAAGGGATGGGAGCGGCCGTACGTCGGCGCCGGGCTGATGCTGTACGACACCATCGGCGGCGCGACGTCGGTGCCGATGCACAAGCACCTGTCCCGTACCAAGGCTCTGGCCATGTCGCCGGGTCTGCGGCCCGACGCGTTGACCGGCGCCGTGCGGTACTACGACGGCCAGGTCGACGACGCCCGGTTCACCATGATGGTCGCCCGGACCGCCGCCCAGCACGGGGCGACCGTGGTGAATCGGGCCGAGGTCACGGAGTTGCTGCGTGACGGCGTCGACGTTGTCGGCGCTGTCGTACGGGATGCGTTGTCCGGTGAGGAGATTCGGGTCCGGGCGCGGCGGGTGATCGGCGCGACCGGCGTGTGGACCGAGGCGAACCCCGGCTTCCGGGTGCAGATGTCCAAGGGCGTGCACCTGGTCGTGGCGCGGGAGCGGATCGAGCTCGATACTGGGCTGATCATGCGCACCGAGAAGAGCGTGCTGTTCGTGATCCCGTGGGGCCAGCACTGGATCATCGGCACCACCGACACGCCCTACTCGGATGCGCCCGACCGGCCGTCCGTCACCGATGAGGACGTCGAGTACCTGTTGCAGCACGTGAACAAGGTGCTGCGGGATCCGCTCACCGTCGACGACATCGTCGGCACCTACGCCGGGCTGCGGCCGCTGCTGGCCGGGAAGAACAGCGAAACCGCCAAGTTGTCCCGCGAGCACGCCGTTGCCTCGCCCGCGCCCGGGTACTTCGTCGTGGCCGGCGGGAAGTACACGACGTACCGGGTCATGGCCGCCGACGTCGTCAACGCCGCCGTCCGTGGCCTTGGCGGTGTCGCGCCGTCGCTGACCGCGCGGCTGCCGATCCATGGCGCGGTCGGCTACCGTGAGCTGTGGGATGACCGGATCGCTTTCGCTTCCCGCAACGGCTTGTCCGTGTCCACTGTGGAGCGACTGCTGGGCCGGTACGGGTCGGCGGTGTCCGAGCTGGTGGAGTTGATCCGGCAGGATCCTGCGCTGGCCCAGCCGGTGACCGGCGCCGAGGGGTACCTGGCGGTCGAGATCGTGCACGCCGTCACCCACGAGGGTGCGCTTGATCTCGACGATGTCCTCAGCCGGCGGACCCGCATCGCGTTCGAATACCCCTCACGCGGGCTGGCCTGCCTGGAGCACGTCGCCGACCTCGTCGGCGCCCGGCTCGGCTGGGACGTCTCGACACGTCACGACGCCATCGAGGCATATCGGGCCGGCGGTGTCATGCTGACCGCGTGATCGGTCTTCGCTGCGCACGGCTGTTCGACGGCGACACCATGCACCACGGTCGGCGGACCGTGGTGCTCGACGGTGGCCGGATCGTGGGAGTCGGCGCTACCGACGCTCCCGTTGTCGACCTGGGCGACGTCACGCTCATGCCCGGGCTGGTGGACGCCCACACGCATCTCGCCTTCGCGCCCGGCAGCGACATTGTCGGTGACATGACGTCGCTGCCGCGCGAGGTCGTGCTGGAGCGGATGCGTGAACACGCCGGTCAGGCGCTGCGTGCCGGCATCACCACCGTGCGCGACCTGGGGGACCGGGACTACCTCGCCGTCGAGCTCAGGGACGGTTCCTCCGCGCTGCCCGAGATCCTCGCCGCCGGGCCGCCGATCACCACTCCCGGCGGGCATTGCTGGTTCCTCGGCGGCGAGGTGCCGGCCGACCGGTCTGCGCTGGCCGACGCCGTCGCCGAGCGGGTGGCGCGGGGTGTCGACGTCATCAAGGTCATGGCCACCGGCGGCAGCATCACTCCCGGCAGCGCCGCCCACGAGTCCCAGTACGACTTCTCGCAGCTCAGTGCCATCGTCGAGGCTGCGCACTCAGCCGGCCTACCCGTCACCGCCCATGCCCATGGCGGCTCCGGCATCCGCGACGCCGTTCGCGCCGGCGTCGACGGCATCGAGCACGGCACCTTCCTCACCGCCGACGGCGCCGAGCCCGATTGGTCCACCATCCGCGAACTCATCGCCGCTCGCGTCTACGTCGGCGTCACCGCCGGCAGGTTGCTCACCGACGCCCCGCCGCCACCCCGTGTCCTCGCCGCCCGCGCCTTTCTCCCGGAGATGCAACGCTCCGGCGCTCTGCTCGTCTGCTCCTCCGACGCCGGCATCATTTCGTACAAGCCCCACTACTGCCTTCCCTTCGGTCTCACCGACTTCCAGCAGTTCACCGAGCTTTCCCCCGCCGCCGTCCTCACCTCCGTCACCCGCCTCGCCGCCGACTCCTGCTCCGTCGGCTCCCGCAAGGGCCGCATCGCCCCCGGCTACGACGCCGATCTGCTTGCCGTGCACGGCGATCCCAGCCAGGACCTCGCCGTTCTCCGTGACGTGGCCGCCGTCTACCGCGCCGGCGTCCCCGTCGAGCTGGGCTAGCATCGCCGTATGGGGGACCACGCGCTGATCCATTCCGTCCGCATCCGCCCCGGTGACACCGATCTCCAGGGCATCGTCCACGCCACCCGCTACGGCAGTTTCTTCGAGGCCGCCTTCGTCGAGGCCTTCCGCACCGTCGCCGGCTCCTTCGCTTTCCTCGCCCAGACCGGCGTCGACCTCGTCATCGCCGAGATCACCATCCGCTACCTCTCGCCGGCTCGCTTCGACGATCTCCTCGACGTCGCCGTCTGGCGCCGCCACATCGGCACCACCTCCCTCACCGTCGTCTTCCAGGGCTCGGTCGCCTCCCGCGACGCCGTCCTCGCCACCGTCCGCTACGTCGCCTTCTCCCCGGGCGAGTTCCGCAAGACCCCCATCCCCGCCGGGCTCCGCGAGGTCCTCGAACGCATCCCGGCCGAACCCGCCGACCTGGCCGCCCGCTGGTAGTCACGCGGCAGTCGTGAGAAATGCGGTCAGCTGCTCGGCTTCGTCGGCGACGGCGGTGCATTCGGCGCGGGTGAAGGGGCGGAGCGGGGTGACGGTGACGGCGGCGTCGGCGACGGTCCAGGTGGCGGCGACACGGCCGTCGACGAGGACGACCCGGGTGCCGGCGACCGAGAGAAGCCGGTGGGCGTCGTCGACGATGCGGGTGCGGTCGTGGTAGCCGAGCAGGGCGTTGTCGAAGGCGGGCAGGAAGCGGACGGGGGCGGGCGTGTCGGGGGAGGGGCGCGGGGCGTCGGGGAGGTCGAGGAGTTCGCGGCCGCGCTCGTCACGGAAACAGACGAGCTCGGGGCGTAGGGCGGCGACGGCGGCGGGCAGGCCGGCGAGGCCGGACCAGGCGCGGATGTCGGCGGTGGCGGCGGGACCGAAGGCGGCAAGGTAGCGGCGGACCAGGGCCTGGCCGACGGCGTCGCCGGACGACTCACGGTCCGGCTCCAGCGGACGGCCGAGCCAGGACGTCAGCAGGACGTTGCGAACGCCGCCTTTGGTGCGCCAGAGGCCACGAGGGGGCACCTGGACCACGGGCACCAGGGCGGCGACGAGCAACTCGCCGAGAACCCGGGCGGGAACATCGGGCCAGCGGGCAGAGACGGCCTGCACGAGTTCGGCCATGGACCGGGGCTGGCCGTCGGCCATGACCGCGTGGCCGGCGGACGCCAGCGAGGAGAGGTCGACGCCGGCGAGTTCACGGCGATAGGTGCCGAGAACCCGTTGGCGCAGCATGGAATCGTGACGTGGCCGCCAGGCGAGGGCGTCCGATGCGGCGAGCAGGTGGACGGTGCGTCGCATGAGGTGGGTCCGCACGACACCACGCTCCACCAACAGCTCCGACAAGGCGACGGGGTGGAAGCCGCGGAGCCGGGACCACAGGCCGACGAACGGCTCCTGGGGCTCCTGGGCCTGAAGGCCGCAGAGATGCCCGACCGCGTCGAGAACCGGCAGGTCGGCGCGGTCGAGCAGCAGCTGGCGGGCGAGGGTGGCGCGGTTGAGGGCCCGCGTGGACAGGACGGTCATCAGCTGGACTTCTGCCCGTCCAGGCCCTCGCGCAGGATGTCGGCGTGGCCGGCGTGGTGGGCGGTCTCGGCGGTGACGTGCATGACCACCCGGCGAACGCTGTAGGAGGCGCCGGGTTCGAGCCACGGGGCGGCGGGCAGCGGATGGCTGCTGGAGAGATCGGACATGGTGACGATCTCGGCGGTCCGCGCGGCGATTTTCTCGTAGCGGGCAAGGATGTCGGCGAGGGTCTCGCCGGGCAGCATCCGGAAGCCGTTCTGGTGGTCGATCATCCACTGTGGATACTCGGCGGTGCCGGCGGCGATGTCGGCCCAGGTGGCGCCGTCGGGCAGCTCGTGCGACATGGCGGACGGCCCCTCAACGGCGAAGCGCAGCCACTGCTCCTCCATGGCGGCGACGTGCTTGATCACCCCGCCGATGCAGAGCGAGCTGACGGTCGGGCGCGCGGCGGCCTGCTCGTCCGTGAGTCCGTCGGCCGTCCTGACCAGGGCGGATCGGGCGGCGGCGAGTGCGGCGAGCAGGTCGGTGGATTCGGTCATGGGGACAACCATGGCAGTAGTAGTGGACAGGATGTGGCCGCTACTCTCGGAAGCATGCCGAAAACGTCGGGACGGCTGCTGTCGTTGCTGTCGCTGCTGCAACTGCGCCGGGACTGGCCGGCGCAGCTGCTGGCCGACCGCCTGGAGGTCAGCGCGCGGACGGTCAGGCGCGATGTCGACCGCCTGCGCGAGCTGGGCTATCCGATCCAGACGATCAAGGGGCCGGACGGCGGCTACCGGCTCGGGGCGGGCACGGAGCTGCCGCCGCTGCTGTTCGACGACGAGCAGGCGGTGGCCCTCGCGGTCGCCCTCCAGACGGCGATCGCGTCGAGCGGCGTCGGGGAGGCCGCGGCGCGGGCGCTGAGCACGATCCGCCAGGTCATGCCGGCACGGCTGCGCAACCGTATCGACGCCCTGCAGGTCACCGCCGTGACGGAGAACCACACGCCGGTCGACGTCAAGGTCATCATGGCGGTCAGCGCCGCCGTGCGGGCCCGCGAGGTGCTGCGATTCGACCACCGGGCTCAGCCGCGACGGGTCGAGCCGCACAACCTCGTGACCTGGGGCAGCCGCTGGTACCTCGTCGCCTGGGACCTCGATCGCGACGACTGGCGCATCTTCCGCGTCGACAAGATCAACCCGCGCACGCCGACCGGCCCCCGGTTCACCCCGCGCGAGCTGCCCGGCGGGGACGTGGCGACCTTCGTCGCCGGCCGGTTCAAGGGCTCCGAGGGCATCGACGCGTGGCCGTGCCGTGGCGAGGTGATCCTCGACCTGCCCGCCGACACCGTGGCCGGCTTCGTCGGCAACGGCGTGGTCGAGCCGCTCGGCCCCAACCGCTGCCGTCTCGTCCACGGCGCCTGGTCCTGGCCCGGCCTGGCCGCCACGATCGGCAGATTCGACGCGGACATCGAGGTCGTCGGCCCGCCCGAGCTCAAGGACGCCTTCGCCCTGCTCGCCCGCCGCTACGCCGCCGCCGCCCGATGACACTTCGCCTGCGGCCGAAACAATGCCGGGTTAGCGTGGCCGCATATGGTTACCGTGAACGTCGGGCGCTGGCCGCTGGTGTCGCTCTGCCTGGGATTCTTCATGATCCCGATGGACGCGACGGTGGTCGCCACCGCCCTGCCCGCCATCGGCCATGATCTCGGCGCCTCCCCGAGCGGCCTGCAGTGGGTGTTGGACGGCTACACGCTGGTCTTCGCCTGCCTGCTGTTGTCCGCCGGGTCACTGGGAGATCGCCTGGGCGCACGCCGCGTCTTCCTGTGCGGACTGGGTTTGTTCGTGTTCGCGTCGACGATCTGTGGCCTGGCAACGAGTCTGACCGTGCTCAACGCCGCCCGCCTCGCCCAGGGCCTGGGCGCGGCGCTGGTGCTGCCGACCTCGTTGGCCCTGATCAACGCCTCCTATCCGGACCGGGCCGCCCGGGCCCGTGCCATCGGCGTGTGGGGCGGCATGGGCGGCATCGCCGCCGGGCTCGGGCCCGTGCTGGGCGGAGTGCTGACCGGCTGGATCGGCTGGCCGGTCATCTTCTTCCTCAACGTTCCCGTCGGCATCGCCGCGATTGTGTTGACGCTGCGGACTGTTGTCGCGCCGAGCCCGAAGGAGCGCGTCGGACTGGACCTGCCGGGGCAGGTGCTGAGCATCATGGCGGTCGGCGGTCTCGCCTTCGGGCTCATCGAGAACGCCCTCTGGGCATTCGCCGTCGCGGTGGTCGGCGGCATCGGTTTCGTTGTGGTGGAGGCCCGCCGTCGACACCCCATGCTTCCGCTGTCTCTCTTCCGTAGCAAGGAGTTCACCGGATCCGTACTTGTCGGCGCCGCCATCAACACCGGTTTCTACGGCGAGCTCTTCCTGCTGTCCCTGTACTTCCAGCACATCCGGCTGTTCACGCCGATGCTCGCCGGCCTGGCCTTGTTGCCGCAGCCCGGCATCGCATCCCTCGCCTCGGCCCTCGGCGGACGGCACACCGCCCGCTTCGGGCCCCGCCCCGTCATGATCATCGGGCTGGTCGTCGGCGCCCTCGGCCTCTTCGCGATGGGGTTGTGCGGCAAGGACACTCCGTACTGGCTGCTCGTGGTTCCTTTGCTGGCCATCGGTTTCGGCACCGCCTACACCATGCCCGCCGCCACCGCCGCCACCATCGAGGCGGCGCCCTCCGACAAGGCCGGCACCGCCTCCGGTGCCCTGAACTCCAGTCGCCAGGTCGGCAGCACACTCGGCGTGGCCGTCTTCGGCGCCCTCGTCGCCGGCGCCGGGGACTTCATGACCGGCTACCGCCTCAGCGTTCTCGTCGGCGGCGCCGTGTTCGCTGCCGGCGCCGTCATCGCGTGGCGGACCGTGCCCCGACGCTGATGCCGAAGAATCGGCCGCGGGCCCATTCGCCCAGCTTGCGGCAGCGTCGGGCATGATCGGGGCCGTGGACGAGCGGGCGGAGATCGCGACGGCGAAGGACGCGGCGAGCGACGAGCTGATCGTGTCCTTCGGCCGGCTGCTGGGCGTGGCGGGGCGGCTGGGGCACATCCTCGGGCGGGCCATCGAGGAGGAGTGCGGCATCAGCCACCTGATGTACGAGGTGCTGCTGATCCTCGGCCGTGCGGGCGATCCGGGGCTGTCGATGGGGGCGATCGGCCGGGAGCAGGTGCTCACGACCGGCGGCGTCACGCGGCTCGTCGACCGGATGGAGGCGGCCGGTCTGGTCGAGCGGACCGAGGATCCCGGCGACCGGCGCGGACGGCTGGTCCGGCTCACCCCGCACGGAGAGGAGATCGCGGTCCGCGCGTCCCGGGTGCATCTGGCGAACATCGAGCGGTACTTCCTCGACCCGCTGCCCGTCGAACACCGTGCACAATTCCTCGCCGACCTGCGGATTCTCAGCCACGCGGCCCGGGACGCGCTGCCCAGGATGCACTGACCGCAGCGTGACCCACGTCACCTCTGTGGCGAAATATCTGACGAGTCAGAATCTGTTGAGTCAGGTAAATCGCCCACGAGGAGGACGTCATGGACTACGAGGTCGTCGATCTCGACTTCCCGGTCGGCAGCCGGAACAAGACCGCCACACTGGTCAGCGGCGAGCAGGACGTGCTGCTCGTCGACACCGGCTTCACCCGGGCCGACGGGCACCGCCTGGTGGCCCGGATCCTCGACTCCGGCAAGCGGCTGGCGACGGTGTTCATCAGCCACGGCGACCCGGACTACTACTTCGGCGCCGAGGTCGTGGCGGATGCCTTCCCCGAGGCCGAATTCGTCGCGACGCCGCCGGTGATCGAGCACATCCGGCACACCTACGAGGGCAAGCTCCGGGCCTGGGCGCACCTCGGCGTGAACCTGCCGACGCGCCTGATCGACATCACGCCGCTGACCGGTGACCTGACGCTGGAGGGCAAGCGCTTTCAGCTGTGCGGTGGGCCGGCCGAACTGGCCGACCGGCACTACCTGTGGCAGCCGGAGGACCGCGTGATCCTCGGCGGAGTCCTGCTGTTCCAACGGGAACACGTGTGGGTCGCCGACACTCCGAAGCCGGAGCAGCGCGCCGCATGGGTACGGCTGCTCGACGAGATGGCGTCGCTCGACGCCGCCCTGGTGATCCCTGGCCACCGGCTGCCGGACGCGCCCGGGGATCCCGTCGCCGCGACCCGCGAGTACCTCACCACGTTCGAACGGGAACTCGCCGACGCGGCCGACGGCGCCACGCTGACCGACGTCCTGACCACCCGTTACCCCGACCACGGCATGCTGATCGCGGCCCAGATCGGCGCCAAGGTCGCCAAGGGCGAGATGAGCTGGGGATGACCGACTTCGAGCAGCCCGCGGACGTCGTGCGGCGCCAGTACCTCGCCTCGGCCGCCGGAGACCTGGCGGCCTTGCGGGACACCCTCGCGTCCGACGTGGAGTGGACCGAGATGGCCGGCTTTCCGCTGGCCGGCACGTACCGCACGCCCGAGGGCGTGACGGCCAACGTGATGGAGAAACTGGCCGTCGACTGGGACGACTGGACCGCGCACGACGACAGCTATGTCGTCGACGGCGAGAACGTGGTGGTGCTGGCCCGGTACACCGCCACCAACAAGGCCACCGGCAAGGCGATCGACGTCCGGGTCGCGCACCACTTCGTGGTGCGCGCCGGCAAGATCGTCCGCTTCGAGCAGTTCGTCGACACCGCCAAGGTGCTGGCGGCGATGTCAGATGGCTGACGCCTGGTCGTAGACCTGCTTGGCCACGTCACCCATCGGGGCCCCGGTCAGGCTCGTGGTGCGCAGGTCGTCGTCGAGCGAGCCCTTGCTGGTCACCGAGAAGACCGTGCCGCTCCGGCCGTCGAAGCCCGTCAGCCACGGACCGCCGCTGGAGCCGCCCGCCATGTCGCACGGGGAGCTCCACGTGTCGCCGACGCTGTCGGATTCACGCGTCGCCGTCACGGTGCAGCGCAACAGGAACTCCCCGTGCGCCAGCTTCGAACCGGGATAGCCGAAGATGTCCGCCCCGCCCGTCGACCGCGTGCCGAACGCGATCTTCTGCGTGCCGGCCACGTCCGCCACGTGCTGGCCGTTGCGCGGGCCGAACACCACCATCGCCATGTCCCGGGGAGTGAGGCTGTACTCCGTCGGCACCACGAACGCCCGCGCCGCGAACACCCCCAGCGGCGCCTTCCCGCGGTCGTAGCCCGGCACGAACACGATGTTCGTCGCCTTGATCACCACGTCGTCACGGGTGAACCCCGGGTGCACGCAGTGCGCCGCCGTCACCACCGTGTCCTTGTTGCCGCTGGGCACCGCCGTCGCCGTGCACCAGCTGTCGCCGCCCGGCACCTCCGTGAAGAAGAAGCGCCCCACCCCCTTCGGCGCCGGCTCGGCCCACGGCTTCGCCGTCTGCTCGCCCGGCTCCGTCGCGTCCGCCCCCACCTGCCGCATCCGCTCCGGCGTCCAGTACGCCAGCGCCACGGCCTGATCCGCCGCCGTGACCGTGTCCACCTGCGTCGACGGCGCCGGATCCGCCCCCGCCACCGGCGCCGCCAGCGTCGTGACGGCCGCGAAGACGAGTACTGCTCGTGACAACGTACCCATGGCCTAGGGACGCACGGCCGGGCCCGCGGTTGCGGGAACCGGGATCGGCAACGTGCGCCGAGCGTCGTTCGCTCAGGTGACGCCGGCCGCCCACGACCCGGCCAGCCATGGCTCCACGACCGTGACCATCCGACAACCCTCCCGACGCGGCCGGCGTCAAGCGAGTTGATCGACTACGACGAGGAGGAACGGTATGACGATCGCCAGGATCGCCGTCGGTCTGGGGCTGGTCGCAGCGACGCTGCTGGGCGGGACGGCGACCGCGAACGCCAGCGCCTATCCACGCGTCACGGCCTGGCACGACGTCAACGCTCGCCAGGGATGCGCGGCGACCACGTGCCCGGTCGACCCGCTGTGGAGCATGAAGGCCGGTGATTCCCGGCCGGGCATCTGCTGGCGGCACGGCGAGACGATCACCGCGTACGGCATCACCAACGACATCTGGGTGGTGGTCAGCCTGGAGGACGGCATGTCCCGCAACGTCAGCGCGGTGTTCCTCACCGGCGACAAGTACGCCAACCTGCCCGCGGACGTCGAATGCGGGCCGGAGGTCTGAGGTTCCGCCGGCCGTTTCCCGTCTTCCGTCACGCCGGGAAACGGCCACCTCGCTGCCGGCCGACCGTGACCGTTCCCGGTTCCGGCCGGTCCACGCGCGAGCCCGGCGATTGTCAGGGGCGGTGGTTACGGTGGTGTCGTGCGAGTGGCGACGTGGAACGTGAACTCGGTGAAGCAGCGGCTGCCGAGGTTGCTGCCGTGGCTGGACGAGCGGCGGCCGGACGTGGTGTGCCTGCAGGAGACGAAGCTGTCCACGGAGGCGTTCACGGCGCTGCTGGGCGAGGAGCTGGGGCAGCGCGGGTACGAGGTGGCCGTGGCGGGGGAGGCGCGGTGGAACGGGGTGGCGGTGCTGTCCCGGGTCGGCCTCGACGACGTGGTGGTGGGCCTGGACGGCGCGCCGGGGTTCCCGCACCAGGAGGCGCGGGCGGTGGCGGCGACGTGCGGCGGGGTCCGGGTGCACTCGCTGTACGTGCCGAACGGGCGTGAGCCGGATTCGGAGCACTACCGGTACAAGCTGGCCTGGCTGGCGGCGCTGCGTGAGGTGGTGGCGAGCGGCCCGGCCGACGCGGTGCTGTGCGGGGACATCAACATCGCGCCGGCGGACGCGGACGTGTTCGACCCGGCGGCGTACGTGGGCCAGACGCACGTGACCGCGCCGGAGCGGGCCGCCCTGAAGGAGCTGCTGGACCTGGGGCTGCACGACGTCGTCCGCGAGCGCTGGCCGACCGAACGGGTGTTCACCTACTGGGACTACCGGGCCGGCATGTTCCACCAGGACCTGGGCATGCGCATCGACCTGGTGCTGGCCTCGGCGCCGGTGGCCGGGCGGGTGCGGGCGGCCTGGGTGGACCGGCATGCCCGAAAGGGCGCCGGCCCCAGCGACCACGCGCCGGTCGTCGTCGACCTGGACGAGGCCCCGGACGGGGACATCGGGCCGGTCGTGCCGCCGCCGTCGGCCCGCGGGACGGGCAGGAAAGCGAGGCTGCCACAGGCAAAGAACTGATCCACATCTCACAACCGGACCTCACCGGGCCATCCGGCACCGTATCGTTGTGCCGGCTGCCAACTGGGGGTGTGCGGAGGTGAACCGGATGCGGCAGCGACCCTATGTGGCGTACGAGCCGCCGAGCCAGCCGCTGCCGGCCAGGTTCCGGGTCGACGGCCTGCTGGGGCGCGGGGTCGGCACGGAGGTGTACGACGCCTACGACGAGCTGCTCGACCGCCAGGTCGCGGTCAAGCTGTTCCCGGCCGACCTGGACGCGACCGCATGCCGGCGGATCGCGGACGAGGCCCGCGCGCTGGACCGGCTCAACCACCGCCGCCTGGTGTCGGTGTACGACGGCGGCGTCCACCTGGGCCGGCCGTACCTGGTGATGCAGCTGATCCGCGGCACCAGCCTGAGCAAGCGGCTCCGCCAGGGCTCGATGCTGACCGCCGAGGCGGTGGTGCTGGTCGCGCTGCTCGCCGACGGGCTGGCGCACGTGCACGCCCAGGGCGTGGTGCACCGGGACGTGAAGCCGTCCAACATCCTCCTGGACGAGGAGGGGCTGCCGCACCTGAGCGACTTCGGCATCGCGCTGCTGGCCGGCCAGGCCCGGGTGACGGCCGTCGACGAGGTCATCGGCACGCCCGCCTACCTGGCGCCGGAGCAGATCCTCGGCAGCGCGCTCGGGCCGGCCGTCGACGTCTACGCGCTCGGCCTGGTGCTGCTGGAGTGCATCACCGGCCGCCGCGAGTACGACGGTCCGAACAAGCTGGAGGCGGCCCTGGCCCGGCTGACCCGCGACCCGCAGATCCCGGAGGAGCTGCCGGGGCCGCTGGCCGGGCTGCTGCGGGCCATGACCGCCCGCGAGCCGGGCCGCCGGCCGACGGCGCTGCACTGCGTGAACACGCTGTCGGCGCTGGTCATCGAAGCGGCGGAGCCGGAGACCGAGACGCTGTCTATACCCTGGCGATCACCTTGATCTCCACCAGCTGCTCGGGGAAGGCCAGCCGGGTGCACTCCACGATGGTGCTGGCCACCGGCGGGACCGGCACGCCGTAGGCGGCCTTGCGGACGTCGCCGACCACCGCGAACGCGGCGTCCATGTCGAGCACGTAGATCACCTCCTCGACGATGTCGGCCAGCGACGCGCCGAACCGGGCCAGCAGCCGCTCGATGTTCACGTAGGTCTGGCGGATCTGCTCGCCCATCGCGGACGAGTCGGTGATCCGGCGGTTCTCGTCGGTCGGGGCGGGCGCGACCAGGTCCGGGCCCTCGTTGGCGAGCTGCCCGGACACGTAGATGGTGTCGCCGCGCCGGACCGCCTGCACGTAGCCGTAGCCCTCTTCCCACGGGACGCCGAAACTCTCGACCTGAGCTGTTGTCATGGTCGCACCGTAGGATTCGCGGCGGGCCCGGGAACAGCCGGAACCGTGCCGTTGACGGCAAGGATCGTGCCAGGAGGTGGGCGGATGGCGCGCAGGGTCGTGGTGCTCGTGCTGCCGCGCGTGCTCGCGCTCGACTACAGCATCGCCGTCAACATCCTCGGCGACCAGCCCGGCTACGAGCTGCTGACCGTCGGCGAGCCCGGGCAGGCCGGGCCGGCGGCGGGCGTCGTGATCGTTCCGTCGCACCCGCTGTCCGCCGTCGACGACGCGGATGTCCTCGTCGTCCCCGGGTACGGCGATCCGCACCTCCCGCCGCCGCCCGCATTCCGGACCGCCATCGCCGACGCCTTCGCCCGCGGCGTCACCGTCGTCGGCATCTGCACCGGAACCTTTGCCTTGGCCGCCAGCGGAATCACCGCCGACCGGCGGGTCACCACGCACTGGCGGTACGCCGGCATGCTGCGGGAGTTGTTCCCCGACACCAAGGTCGTCGACAACGTCCTGTTCGTGCCGGACGGCAATCTGCTCACCTCGGCCGGCGCCGGCGCGGGCATCGACCTGTGCCTGCACCTGATCCGTGAGGACTTCGGCGTCGAGGCCGAACTCGCCGCCGGCCGGGAGGCCATCGCCTCACCGGCCCGCCTCGGCCCGCAACCCCAGTACGTCGACGTCCTCGCCCCACCCGGCGCCGACCTCGCCGCCACCCGCGAGTGGGCGCTCTCCCGCCTGTCCCAGCCTCTCACCGTCGACACGCTCGCCCGCCACGCCGCCATGTCCCGGCGCACCTTCATCCGGCGATTCCGCGGGGAGACCGGCCTGCCGCCGATGCGATGGCTTACGCTGCAACGGATTCTCGTCGCCCGGCGGCTGCTGGAGACCTCCGACTGGTCCGTGGACCGGATCGCCGACGCCGCCGGCATGGGCACCGCCGCCAACTTCCGGGTGGTCTTCCGGCGGGAGACCGGTTCCCTGCCCAGCGACTACCGCCGGGCGCACCGGGCCGTTGATGTCTGATTCCCGCCAGCCAGAGCCGTCGTCCAACGCCATGCTGGTGACATGAACGTGAAGACCATCGTGGACAGCCCCGTCGGCCCGCTGACCCTCGTCGGCGAGGACGGAGTGCTCACCGGCCTGTACATGGAGAGCCAGCGGCACCGCCCGGCGGAGGAGACGTTCGGCGAGGCGCAGGCCGGGCCGTTCGGGGCGGCGGTCGAGCAGTTGGCAGCGTACTTCGCCGGCGAGCTCGACACCTTCGACCTGCCGTTGTCCCTGCGCGGCACGCCCTTCCAGCGGACGGTGTGGTCGGCGCTGCGCGAGATCCCTTACGGCGAAACCATTTCCTACGGCGAGCTGGCCCAGCAGATCGGAAAGCCCAGCGCCGCCCGCGCGGTGGGGCTGGCCAACGGCAAGAACCCGATCGGCATCATCGTGCCCTGTCACCGGGTGGTCGGCGCCGGTGGCGACCTCACCGGCTACGGCGGCGGCCTGGCGCGCAAGCAGTACCTGCTGGAGTTCGAGCGGGCCGGCGCGGAGGCCAGCCTTCTGCCCGTGCCGTGAGTGTGGGCAGGCCGGCAGCTTCACGGCGTCACCAGGCCGTGTCGATACGCGTAGCGGATGGCCTCGGGGCGGGTGTGGACGCCGATCTTGGCGAACAGGTTGTTGATGTGGGTCTTGACGGTGGTCTCGCCGATGAACAGCGTGCCGGCGATGTCGGCGTTCCCGAGGCCCTTGGCGATGAGGGTGAGCACCTCGGCCTCCCGCGCGGTCAGCCCGGCGGGCGGGCGGCCGGGGGAGGCGAGGGCGGCGACGATACGTTGCGAGACGGCGGCGTCGAAAGTGGACTGTCCGGCGGCGACGGCCCGCAGGGCGGCGGCGATCTCGGCGCGGCCGGCGTCCTTGGTGAGGTAGCCGCGGGCCCCGGCCCGCAGGGCGCTGGTGATGGACTCGTCGTCGGCGTAGGTGGTGAACACGACAACGGCGACGTCGGGATGGGCCGAGGTGATGCGGCGGGTGGCCTCGACGCCGTCCATGACGGGCATCCGCAGGTCCATCAGCACGACGTCGACGTCCCGCGACCCCAGCAGCTCCAGGGCGTCGGCCCCGGTGCCGGCGTCGCCGACGACCTCGACGTCGTCCACGAGATCGCGCAGGGCGACCAGGCCCTCGCGCATCACCAGCTGGTCGTCGACGACGACAACCCTGATCATTCCGGCACCTCGGCGGTCACGAGCCAGCCCTCTCCCGATCGTCCCGCGGTCAGCGTGCCACCGACGAGCGCGATCCGCTCCCGCATCCCGGTGAGCCCGTGCCCGGGCGGCGCCGGCTCGTCCGGCGACGCGTTGTAGACCCGAAGCGCCACGGTGGATCCGTAGTCCAGGGACACGGAGACGGCCGAGCCGGGGGCGTGCCTGGCGGCGTTGGTCAGGGCCTCGGGTCAGGGCGTCGACCAGCGGTGGGGCGTCGGAACGCAGCGCGGCGACGGCCCGGCGGGCCTCGTCCAGACCCTCGTGGGCCAGCCGACGAGCCCGCTGCACGCGGAGCAGCCCACCCTCCACGTCGCCACGCTCGGCCAGCAGACCTTCGGCGACCTCGAGTTGCACGCCGAGCGCGCCGAGGGAGTGGGCCAGCACGTCGTGCAGCTCACGGGCGATCCGCGCCCGCTCGTCCAACGCGGCGTACGAGGCGAGCAGCCGGGCCCGCAACTGGTGTTGCCGCAGGCTCAACCCGATCAACGCCATGGTCAGCAGCACGGCCAGGTCGCCGAGCGCGGAAGCCGGGCCCTGCCTCCACGCCAGGGCACCGCCGCCGCCGAACAGGAGAGTGACGGCCAGCGCGCCGACCAGCAGCCCGGACGGCAACCGGGTCTGCGAGCAGGTGACCGCCAGCGCGACACACGTGAGCAGCACGGGCGTGCCGTCGGGAGCCGGCCCGATCAGCGCGGCGCACACCAGCAGGCACGCCAGCAGCGACACGGCGGCGGCCCGGAAGGCCCGCCGGTCGAGCAGCACGAAGCCGAGCCAGCAGGCCAGGCCCAGCCCGTAGAGGGCCCACAGCCAGCCGGGCGTCGGCTGCTGCACGGTGGCCAGCGTGACCACGAAGACGCAGGTCCCGACCAGGCCGACGACCAGCCACGCCGGCGCGATCCGATCAAGCAGTGCCACGGGCATCAGGCTGCCATGTCAGCGGCCGGTCCGCCGCCAGATCAGGGCCAGCACGAACAGCAGCACGACCAGCCCGACCACGCCGGCCCCGATCATCAGGAACCGGGTGAGCAGGACCTGCAGCACGGCGCCCATCAGCGGCGCTCCTTGATCACGCGCTCGACGACCATGTTCGTGAGCCCGCCGCGACGCCGGGCCTGCTCCCGCAGCACGGGCTCGACCACCTGCCGGGCCCGGTCGAGCTTGCCGTAGCGGCGGAGCAGCAGCGCGATCGCGAACAGTCCGAGCACCACCAGCGCCACCACCCCGCCGACGACGGCGAAGCGGAGCGCCAGGATGCCGGCGACCTCCTGAAGGCTGTTGTCGTCCATGGCCCGGACGCTACGGAGACACCCGGGTGGACCAGCACCTCCCGGCGGTGGAGATCGGGGTGGACCGGGTCTCCACCGTCAGGGCTTCAGCAGCACCCGGATCGGGTGGCCGTCGTGCTCGCGCAGTCGGCGGATGCCCTCCTCGAACTCCGCCAGCGGCAGCACCGCGCTGACCGAGGCGGACAGGTCGAGCCGGCCCCGCGAGACCAGTTCCACCAGCTCGGAGAGGTGCCTCATCTTGTAGCCGAGGTGGCCGATGACGGCGTGCCGACGTCCGACGAACGTCCCCTCGCGGCCGAGCTCGATGGTCTCGCCGCTGATGCCGACGAGGACCGCCCGGCCGCGGGCGCCGAGCACACCGTTGGCCTGCGCCACCGTGGACGCGCGGCCGACGCAGTCGAACGCCACGCGCAGCCCGCGGCCGCCGGTGATCTCCTTGATCCGCTCCGGCGTGTCCTCGGCCAGCGGGTCCAGCGTGAAGTCCGCGCCGAGCGAGAGGGCCCTTTCGCGCACCTCGGCGACGGGGTCGAGGCCGATGATCGGCGACGCGCCGGCGATCCGGGCCAGCTGGACCAGGTGCGTGCCGATGCCGCCCAGCCCCCACACGCCCACCGACTCCGCGACCCGCAGGTCGGCGGTCTCCAGCGCGCCGTACGGCGTGGAGACGGCGTCGGCCAGCACCGCGGCCTGCTCCATCGGCACGCCGTCCGGCACCGAGATCAGCGACACGCCCGGGGTCACCACGTACTCCGCCCACGCGCCGTCGTACGCGAAGGCCATGACCTCCAGCGCCTCGCAGTCGTCGATGTTCCCGCCGAACACGCACGACCGGCAGCGCCCGCACGCCCTGCCGGCCGCGATCACCACCCGGTCGCCGACCGTCCAGTGCCGCACGTCGCTGCCCACCGCCGCCACCGTGCCCGACGCCTCGTGACCGGGCGTGATCTCCGGGAACCGGGCCGGGATGTGGCCGTCGAACTGGCTCAGGTCCGAGTGGCAGATCCCGCACGCCGCGACCTTCACCACCACCTCGCTCGGCCCCGGGCGCGGCACCGGCACCGTCTCCAGGCTCAGCTTTCCCGTCTCGGAGTGGAACCGGACGGCGCGCATGGTCTCGGGCAACTCGGTGGTCAACGGCGGAATCCCTTCCAGCGGAACGAATGCGCCGCCGACGCTACGTCAGCCGTGCACGCGTGCCAACGTGTTCACGGCACGATGACCTCGTTCCAGTGAATTTCGTGCTCGTACAGCCATGCCCGGACCTCCGGCCGGGCGTTTTCCCTGGCCTCCTCGGGCGTGCGGACCGGCTTGGCCACCATCTCCGCCAGCCGCTGCGCCCGCGGCGCCCGAATCCGTTGGTACGCGGCGAAAGCCCGCTCCAGGTCCGGGACGTCCCGCACGCACATGGCGAGGATCACGCTGTCCTCCAAGGCGATCGAGGCGCCCTGGGCGGCCGAGGTCGCGCTGAGATGGGCGGCGTCGCCGACCAGCACCATCCGCGAGTTGTGCCAGCGCGGCAAGGCGTGCGGCAGGTGGTGGATCCCGGTCGCCAGCACGTCGTCCTGCTCGGCGGTGATCACCCGGCGCGGGATGTCGGTCCCGGCGACCTGGGCGGCCAGCACCTCCAGCCAGGGCCGGTCGTCCGGCGGCCCGGGCACGACCGCGGCCCAGAAGGTCTCGTTCTCCGGGGACGTCGTGCAGACCACGCCGCCGGTGATCAGCCGGCACGTGTCCTGCACGGTCGGGACCGACGGGTCGCGGGTGTAGCCGTAGACCAGCGTGACGCCACTGAACTCGGGTTTCGGTGCGTCGAGGTCGATCAGGCCGCGGGTGGTGGACCAGACGCCGTCCGCGCCGACCAGGAAGTCACCCTTGGCGGTGCCGCCGTCCTCGAACGTCGCCACCACCCGGTCGGTGATCTCGGCGCTCACCAGTCGCTTGCCGTGTTCGATCTTCCCGCCACGGCGTTCGAGTTCCCCTTGCAGAGCAAGGTAGAGGTCCGCTCGCTTGATCGTGCGGGGGCCGTCCGGGTCGGGGTGGGCGGCGCCCATCGGTCCGCTGGCGAAGGTCTTGCCGTCGGCGCCGATGTACTCGACGTCGCGGGTGCGGAACGACGCCTCGATCACCGGCTTGTCCGCGTCGATCGCCCGCAGCGCGTCCATTCCGTTGTGCATCACCATGAGCCAGGCGCCGACGTCGTCGCCCCCGGTCGGGTACGCCTCGTACACGGTCGAGGTCACGCCGGCCTTGCCCAGCGCGAGTGCGGTCGCGGCGCCGGCGATGCCGCCGCCGATGATCAGAGCGTGTGTCATGGGTTCCCGTTCGTCGGGGTCAGCAACGGCGGCGCAGGGATGATCGAGATGTCGAAGGTGGGCCGGGGCAGCGTCGGATAGGGGAACAGGCTGGTGGGCAGTCGGTAGTGGGTGGTCGGCGCGGTGTAGGTCGGCAGCACCGTCGTGATGTTGCGGGGCGGGTCCTCGTTCGACCCGTCGGCGATCACGGAGACGGCGACGATGGCGATCACCGCGGCGCCGTAGAGGGCGATGACGCGGGTGCGGCGGGCGCGGTCCCGGCGCAGGGGCTCGGTGTCGAAGACGACGCTGGTGGACTGCTCGGTCTCGGAGGCGAAGGGCCGGCGGGGGTCGACGCGTAAGGACGCGAGGTGCAGGCGCAGCCGGTCGACGCCGGAGCGGTGGTCGACGGCCTCGAAAACCAAACCGTTCAGTTCGGCGAAGGGCAGCACGTGCACGCCGTCGGCCCGCAGCTCGCTGACGACGAGCTCGCTCGGCCCGGTCCACGACAGCCGCCAATGCGCGCTGCCGGCCTCGACGAGGTAGTGCCCGACCAGCGCATGCAGGGCTTCACACAGCCGGGCCATGGCACGGTGCCGGTCGTCGGGGTCGAAGCGCACGGCGAGCCGGGCGGCCTCGCCGGCTTCCAAGGTGTCGAGCACGGTGGCGAGCGTGGCGCCGGAGCCGGCGGCGGCGAGCAGCGTCCGGGCCGACGCGGTCGGGGCGGCCTGGTGAGCGGCCTTGTCCAGCCACTGCGCGGACGGCAGCGTCTCCACCTCACGGTCGGGCAGCAGGTGCTCGACCACTTCCCGTCGGGGATAACGCCAGGTCGACGGCGTGGGCTCGGGCAGCCGCGTCGGCACGTCGACATCCATCCCGGCGAGCCGGGCCAGCCGGTCGGCGGTGCTGGGGTGGCTCGCGTACGGGTTGCGCGGCTCCGGCCCGGGATCGACCGCCCGGACCGGCGCGTCCGACAGCATCGCCACGAACATGGCCAGCGGATCCTCCGGCGCGTAGCCGGCGGCCGCGGTCCGGAGCAGGTAGTTCTGTACGTAGGCGTGCCAGCTTGCGTCGATGGCGGCCAGCGACCGCAGCGCCTGGGCGACGGCCCGAGGGCCGGCGATGCGGGCGGCGACGGCGTCGGCCTCGAACTCCTGCCGGCGCCGCACCGCGAAGGAGATCCGCGCGTACAGCCGGATGTAGCCGGCGAAGGCGTAGCTCAACAGGCCCGCCGGCCCCCAGCGGAAGGCGGTGCCGGCCTCGATGAGGTTGTTCTGGAGACGGTCCAGCGCCAGGTAGCCGCGGTGCACGACCACGCCGACCCGGGTGTGCCAGCCGATGTAGTGCCCGAACTCGTGGCCGAGCAGCGCGCGGAGCTCGTTCGCGGACAGCGTGGCCAGCAACGGCAGCCCCAGGTGCAGGCGACGGCGGCCGGGCAGCAGGCCCAGCAGCCGCGCGTCCTCGCTGACGGAGGCGTTCACCTCGCCGGTCAGCCGCAGCTCGTCCGGCGGCCGGATCCCGGCCTCGGCCGCCACCTGCTTGACGAACGTCCACAGCTCCGGCGCGTCCTCCTCGTCGACCAACACCGAACCGGTGTCCGAGCCCGCCTGGCCGACCCGGAACAGGCCGCCGATCACGGCGACCAGCGTGACGACGGAACCGAACAGGAGCAGCACGATCTGGAAGTTGAACGTGGTCAGCTCGCCCTGGACGTAGTCCTGCGTCGACTGCGCGGCCAGGACCATCAGTAGGCCGGCCACGGCCACGCCGACCAGGGCGAGCAGGTAGACGCCGACGAGCAGGACGATCGCGAGGACCGCGCGCAGCGTGATCATCCGCGCCTCCACCAGCGCCGCGGCTGAGCGTGGTCCACGGCGGCTCGCACCCGCTCCCGGACGGCGTGGTCCGCGGCGAAACCGTCCGCCAGCCAGCGTTCGGCGTCTCGCAACGCTTCGATCAGCCGGTCCTGCGTTTCCCTCGCCGCGGTCACCAGCCCGTCACCCGTTCGCGCCGCGACCAGGCCCAGCTTCTTGGCCACCGCCGCGCGGGCCTTGTGCAGGTGCGCCGCGACCGTGCCGCGCTTGATGCCCAGCAGCTTCGCCACCTCCGCCTGCTGCATGCCGTCGAGGCAGCAGTGCACCAGCACGGCCCGCTGCACCGGCGGCAGCCCGGCGACCACCGCCAGCACCTCCTTGGCCGCCCACGCCTCGTGCGGCGTCGCGTACGGGGAAACCGGCAGCTCCAACGCCGCCACCTCCTCCTGCCGGAGCCGCTGCCGGCGCAGCCGGAACACCTTGCGGGTCATGGTCACGTGCAGGTACGCCTCCGGCGCGTCGTAGCCGCTCGCGGTGTCCCAGTTGCGGGCGACCTCGGCGAACGCCTGGGCGACCGCGTCCTCGGCGTCGGCCCGGTTGCCGCACAGCAACACGGCCCGGGCCATCAGCCGGGGATAGGCCGTTCGGAAGAAGTCGTCGAAGTCGCCGCTCATTCGCCCTCCCCACGAGCGATCACCAGCCAGCCCTGGCCGTCCCGCCGGGCCACCGTCGAGCCCGGCCCGGCGGCCCGCGACAACCGGCCGAGCAGCCGCACCCGCGCCCGCTCGGCGTACAACATCATCCCCCAGCGTGCCACCCCGCACACCAGTCTCGCCGCGGCCAGCGCCGCCGTCAGCAGCAAGGGATCCTGCATCGTTCCTCCCCGTCTCGGTGTCTCGTCAGGGGAGAGACACGGCGGGGCGCAGATGTTTACCGGCGGCGCCAACTGTACTTGCTGGTACAGTCAGGGGATGAGCGAGGCGGAACGGGCGGCGCCGTCGGGCGCGCGAGCGGACGGCAAGCGCAAGGCCATCGTGGAGGCGGCGCTGCTGGCCTTCCTGACCGAGGGCTTCGACGTCAGCATGGACCGGATCGCGGCGGCGGCCGGCGTCTCCAAGGTCACCGTGTACAACCACTTCGACAGCAAGGAGAACCTGTTCCGGGCGGTCGTGTCCGGCCAGCTGCACGACGCGTTGTCGGTGGTGGAGCAGCTGGTGGAGTCCCGCCTCGGCGACTCCGACGACGTGCGCGACGAGCTGATCAAGGCCTGCCGGGCCTGGGTGACGGCCCTGACCGTGCCGGACATGATGGCGCTGCGCACCCTGGTCGTCGCCGAGTCGAAGCGGTTCCCGGAGCTGGGTGAGACCTGGCTGGAGCACGGCCCGAACCGGCTGCACGCGGTGTTCGCGACGGCGCTGACCCGGCTGGGCCAGCGCGGCGTCCTGGACATCCCCGACGTCGAGCTGGCGGTCCTCCAGCTCTCGGGCCTGGTGCTCTCCCCGAACCTGGTCTACGGGGCCTACGGCCGGACCCCGGCCAAGAAGCTGGCGGACCGCCTGATCGTCGCCGGCGTGGACATGTTCCTCAGCTACTACGGGGTGGAGTGAGTCTCGCCGCCAGCCGGGGCAGCAGCCGCAGCGCGTTGTCCCGGCCGATGGCGGCCTTCTGTGCGCCCGTCCACTCCCGGCTCTCGGCCAGCCCGGCCACGGTCTCCTCGGTCGTGGACACCGGCATGAACGGGAAGTCGCTGCCGAACAGCACGTTCGCCGGATCGGCGAACGCGGCCAGCGACGGCAGCGTGAACCGGTTGGCGGACATGGCGATGTCGAAGTGCAGCCGGCGCAGCGTGCCCAGCACGTCGCTCGGCGCCCGCTCGGCCAGGTGGGCGCCGATCGTCGGGCCGTACGTCAACCGGTTGGCCAGGAACGGAATCGTGCCGCCGGCGTGCGACAGGATCAGCCTGAGGTCCGGCAGCCGGTCGAGAACTCCGTTGAACAGCAGGCTCGCCGCGGTCCGTGTGGTCTCGAAGGTGAACTCGTACAGCGACGGCGGCAGGTCGAAGGTGGCCAGGTCGGCCATCGCCGGCGTGGCCGGGTGGACGTGCACGGCCAGCCCGCGCTCGGCGATCTCCGCCAGCAGCGGCTCGAACTCCGGCGAGCCGAGATACCGGTTGTCGTAGGCGGTCAGGACGCCGACGCCGTCCAGGCCCAGCTGGTCGATCGCGTACGCCAGCTCCTCGCGCGCGGCCTCGATGTCCGGCAACGGCAGGATGGCGAACGCCCCGAACCGGTCGGACAGCAGCGTGGCGAAGTACTCGTTGACCTCGCGGGCCAGCAGCCGGGTCCGCTCGGGGTCGCCGCCGAAGTGCACGCCGGGCGCGGTGATCGACAGCACCGCGGCGTCGATCCCGTTGTCGTCCATGACCTTCAGGCTCAACTCCGGGTCCCAGACCGGGTAGTCGACGCCCGGGATCGGGGTGCTGCCGCGCAGCGCGACGGCGTAGCGCGGCGGGACGGCGTGGTGGTGCACGTCGATGAAACCCATGTCAGATCACCGCTTTCACGAGCCGGCCGGCCGCCGATGGCGCTGTGGCCGAAGTCCTGGGGGTGTCGGGGGTGGAACAGCATGTCGTCGGTGTAGCCAGGGGCGACGCAGCCCCTCGCCTCGTCGGCCAGGCGAGCCGAACAGCGCCGCGTCCGCCCGCTCGACGTCGTCCGGCGCGGCGGCCGTCACCTCGCGGAGCCGAACCTCCGGCCAACTAAACTGAACTGGACAGTACGATGGCGAATCTGAACTAGGCGGTACAGTTCATTTGGAGGTCTCGTGGAGCTTTACGACGCGATGCGCACCACTCCCGCCACCCGGGAGTTCACCGACGAGCCGGTGTCGGACGAGGTGCTGCGCCGGATGCTCGACCACGCCCGGTTCGCGCCCAGCGGCGGCAACCGTCAGGGCTGGCGGGTGGTCGTGCTCAAGGATCCGGTCATCCGCGTGCGTATTCGTGAGCTCTACCAGCTGGGCTGGCGCGAGTACATGGCCCACGTCCGCCGGGGCCTCGTGCCGTTCGCCGCCCGCGACGCCGGCCGCTGGACCGGTCCCGCCGTCGATCTCGAGGAAGCCCGAAACATCCCCGCCCCCAACGATTTCGGCGACAACCTGGAGCACGTGCCCGTCCTGCTCCTCATCGTCGCCGAGCTCGGCGTGCTCGCCGCCGTCGACAACGGCCTCGACCGGCAGGGTCTCATCGCCGGCGCCTCCGTCTACCCGTTCTGCCACAACCTCCTGCTCGCCGCCCGCAACGAGGGTCTCGGTGGCGTGCTCACCAGCGTGCTGGCCCGGCAGGAGCCCGCGGTGAAGGAGCTGCTCGGCATCCCTGACGGCTTCGGCCTCGCCGGCCTGCTGGCCATCGGCCACCCGCGCAAGGTCGTCACCAAGCTGCGGCGGGCGACGGTGGAGGAGTTCACGGTGGTGGACCGCTTCGACGGCCCGGTGTTCTAGCGCCGGCGCCCCGTTCGGTTCGCCGCCCTCGCTGTCGCGTTGGCCGGCCCGTGTTCTAGCGCTCGGACGCCTGCTCGGTTCGCCGCTCCCGCAGCCCGCCCAGCGCCCGGTACGCCCTAGAACCCGAACAGCTCCCGGGCGTTCGTGTCCAGTATCGCCGTCGCCTGTTCGGGGGTCACTGTGCGCGTGACGTAGTCGATGGCCGCCTGGTACTCCTCCTTGGCCTGGTACGGGAAGTCGGTGCCGAGCACGAGGCGGTCCGCGCCGAAGGTTTCGACAGCGGCCCGCAGCGCCGGGGCGTGGTCGTGCCCGACGGTGTCGAACCACATCCGGCGCGCGGCGACGCTCGGCAGCTCCGGCGTGCCGGGGGCCTCCCACGGGACCTGGTGGTCGGTGCGGTTGAGCAGCATCGGCAGCGCTCCGCCGAGATGCGAGGCGATGATCTTCATGTCGGGGTAGCGGCTGGGGATGCCGGCCAGGATGAGGTGCATGATCGCGACGGTGTCCTCGACGGGGGCGCCGATGGACCAGGTGAGGTTGTGCCCGGCGATCAGCTCGGCCCCGGCGCCCTCGCCGGCGGGGTGCACGTACAGCACGCTGCCACGGCGGTTGAGCTCCTCGTACACGGGCTCGAAGACGGGGTCGCCGAGGCCGCGGCCGAGGATGGACGTGGTGACGGCGGCGCCGACCATGCCGAGGTCGTCGAGGGCGTGGACGAGCTCCTTGAGCGAGGCGTCGATGTGCGGCAGCGGCAGGGCGGCGAAGGCGCGGAACCGCTCGGGGTGCTTGGCGACGACGTCGGCGTACTCGTCGTTGACGAGCCGAGCCGCGCGGGTGGCGGCGGCCTCGTCGGCGACATGCGGCGAAACGGGCGGGACGGACAGCACCTGGAGGTCGACGCCGGCCGCGTCGAGCTGCGCGAACCGTGCGGCCAGCTCCTCGTCGGCCGACCCGGCGCCGAGGCCGCGCTGGGCCTGCGTCGGCACGCCGAGTCCGGCCATCAGTTCCAGGTAACGCTCGCTCCACAGGTGGGCGTGCACATCGACGCGCATGACGGGCCTCCATCCCCATGTGAACTGATCCGTACAGTTCAATTACCCTCAAGACGGTACGCTCGATGGCAGGGCTGTCAAGTGGGGGGAGCAGACGTGACGAGCGCTCGGGTGCAGACCGTCGTGGACACGGTGTTCGGCCAGCAGCTGGTCGACCCGTACCGGTGGATGGAGCAGGGCCCGGAGCTCCGGGAGTGGCTGCTCGCCCAGGGCGAGAAGACCGAACGGCACCTCGCCGGCCTGCCCCTTCGGGCGGAGTTCCTGGCCCGCCTGACCGAGCTGACCGAGGACACCGTCGAGATCACCGCCTTCGCGATGGCCGGCGACCGCGTCTTCTTCCTGCGGCAGGCCGGCGACCTGCCGGTGCTCGTGGTCCGGGAGGGCGACGAGGAGCGAGTGATCCTCGACCCCGGCACGCTCGGCGGCGACGTGCACAGCAGCATCGACTGGTACGAACCGAGCCCGGACGGCAGCCTCGTCGTCTGCGGCATCTCGCAGGGCGGCGCCGAGATGGGCGTGGCCCACGTGCTGGACGTGGCCACCGGCGAGCTCACGCCGACCGGGCTGGCCCAGTCCTCGCACGGCTACCCGGTCTGGCTGCCCGACGGCTCCGGCTTCTTCTGCCACCGCTACCCGGATCCCGACCCGAACCTGCCGGCGGACCGGCGTCGCGACGACAGTGCCACCTGGTTGCAGCTGATCGGCCACAAGGAGGCCACGGTCGCCCTGCGCCGCGGCCACAACCCGACGCTGCCGATCGGGCCGCTCGACCGGCCGTACATGCTGCTGCCCGAGGGCTCCGAGCTGATGTTCGCGCTGATCTCGCACCGCGCCTCCGGCCAGTCGATCACCGAGGAGCTGACCGACTCCAGCCTGTACGCCGCGCCCAGGTCCGGGATCGCCGACCTGACGACGTGCGAGTGGCGCAAGATCGCCGACCCGACCGACGGCTTCACCGCCTACGCGATCCACGGCGACACTCTCTACCTCGTCACGCACAAGGACGCGCCGCGGCACGAGGTGCAGGCGTGGTCGCTGACCGACGGCACGCGCCGCATCGTGGTGCCCGCCGGCGACCGCGTCGTGATGGGCATCCGCGTCATCGGCGACCACCTGTTGATCCGGGACATCGACGCCGGCACCGCCCGAATGCGGCGTATCCGGTTGAACGGCGGCCCGATCGAGGAGGTGCCGCTGCCGGCCGGCGGCACCGTCCTGCAGTGGTCCGCCCACCCCGACGGCAAGTCGGCCCTGATCGTGTTCAGCTCTTGGACGCAGCCGCCGACGGCCTATCGCTACGACGGCGAGCTGCACGACACCGGCTGGATTCCGCGTTCGCCGGTGGACTTCGGCGACATCGAGGTCACGCAGCTGCGGGCGCCGGCCCGGGACGGCGTGCTGGTGCCGCTGACCGTGTTGCACCGCAAGGGACTTCCCCTCGACGGCAACAACCCGGCCCTGGTCACCGGCTACGGCTCGTACGGCATCCTGCTGCGCCGGGCGTTCAACCCCCGGCTGCTGCCGTGGCTGGAGCGCGGCGGCGTGTACGCGCTGGCCGGCCTGCGCGGCGGCGGCGAGTACGGCCACGAGTGGCACCTGGCCGGGCAGCTGCTGAACAAGGAGAACACCATCACCGACTTCATCGACTGCGCCGAGTACCTGGTCGAGACCGGCTACACCCGGCCGGAGCGGCTGGCCGGCGACGGCGGCAGCGCGGGCGGCATCCCCACCGGCGGCGCGCTGGTCCGGCGGCCGGACCTGTTCGCGGCGATGGTGTCGCAGGTCGCGGTGTTCAACACGACCCGGATGGAGTTCAGCGAGAACGGTCCGGTCAACGCGCCGGAGTTCGGCACGCAGACCACCGAGGACGGCCTGCGCGCGCTGCTGATCGTGGACAGCTACCTGCGGGTCGTCGACGGCACCGAGTACCCAGCGGTGTTGCTCACCGTCGGGCTGAACGACCCGCGGGTGGCGGCGTGGCAGCCGGCCAAGATGGGTGCACGGCTGCAGGCGGCAACCGCCTCCGACCGGCCGGTGCTGATCCGGGTGGAGGAGCACGGCGGCCACGGTTTCGGTTCCACCCGGGACCAGCGCAACGCCCTCATCGCCGACATCTATGCGTTCCTGGCGGACCAACTGGCCAGGTAGGCGTTCTGCGCGGCCAGTTCCCGGGTGGCGACGGTGATCGGGAACGCCGTGAAGCCGTGCACCGCCTCGGCGACGACCTCCAGCTCACACGGGTTGCCGGCGGCACGCCAGCGTGCGGACATGAACAGGGTGTCGTCCAGCAGCGGATCCCTGGTGCCGACGACAAAGCGTGCCGCCGGCAGGTCGTGCAGGTCGGCGTACAGGGGTGAGATGTCCGGGGCGTGCAGCTCGGCCTCGGACAGCCCCGGATACGCCTGCGTCCGGAACCATCGCTCCGACGCGGTTCCGGTTACGAGGTGCTGCTCGCCGAACGCGCGGGCGCTCGGCGTGAGGGCCATGTCGTAGACGCCGTACGAGAGGTGCGCGGCGCGGAAAGCCCGGTGCTGCCCGGAATCCCGCAGCCGCAGCAGCACCTGCACGGCCAGTTCCGCGCCGGCGGACTCGCCGCCGAGCAGCAGCCGGTCGGTGCCGAACTCGGCTTTGGCCGAGTCGACCAGCCACCGGGCGGCGTCCTCGCAGTCGTGCACGGCGGCGGGGTGCGGGTGCTCGGGTGCCAGCCGGTAGTCGACGGACACGACCGCCAGCGACGTCTCGACGGCCAGCGTCCACAGCCGGACGTCCTGGTTGCGGGCCGACCCGAGCACCCGCCCGCCGGGGTGCATGTGCAGGTAGACGCCCCGGACGTCGTCCGGGGTGAACACCCGCACCGACACGTCGCCGTCGCGACCGGGCACCGTCCGGTCCACGCCCTCGTCCAGGATCTTCGGCGGCGGGAACACGCCGAATCCGGCCCGTAGCTGGGCGATGTCCTCGACCTCGTACACGGCGGGCGCCGCCGCCAGGATCCCGGCCAGCTTCTCGTTGAAGGCGATGGTCTCCTCGGCCACGTCCCGGCCGGTCGTCACGATCGACATGGCGTGAGTATCGCAGCCGTGTACGCTGCGGAAACGCGATTTTCAGAGGGGGAAACCGTGACCCGTGTCGACTTCTACTTCGACCCCGCCTGCCCGTTCGCCTGGATCACGTCGAGATGGATCCTGGAGGTCGAGCAGCACCGGGACATCGATCTCCACTTCCGGGTGATGAGCCTGTCGGTGCTCAACGAGCACCGCGAGATCGAGCCGTGGTACCGGGAGTTCTGCGACCGGGCCTGGGGTCCGGTCCGGGTGTGCATCGCCGCCGCCCAGCTCCGCGGTGACGACGTGCTGCGCGACCTGTACACCGCGCTGGGCACGCGGATCCACAACGGCGGCAACAAGGACTACGAGGCCGTCATCGCGGAGGCGCTCGCCGAGGTCGGCCTGCCGGCCGAGTTGGCCGCCGCCGCGAACAGCACCGATTACGACGAGGAGCTGCGCAAGAGCCACCACCGCGGCATGGACCCCGTCGGCGACGAGGTCGGCACGCCGACCATCCACATCGACGACGTCGCCTACTTCGGGCCGGTGCTGGCGTCCATCCCGCGCGGCGAGCGCGCCGCCGAGCTGTTCGACGCGGCGAAGGTGCTGGCCGGCTTCCCGCACTTCTTCGAGCTGAAGCGCAGCCGCAACGCCGACCTCGACTTCAGCTGACCGTTCAGGCCATCTGACCTGCCACTATGCGCCCGCGCGCCGGCACGAGCGCCCGCCGGCTGGGTAAACTCCACTGCCGTGAGCGAGCCCACCCGGCAGCGGACGCTGTGGCAGCGCGGCATCGCCGCCCCGATCCGCGCGTTCCTGCGGACGGAGTCGGCCAGCGCCGGGGTGCTCGTGGCGGCGATCGTCCTCGCGCTGCTGTGGTCCAACGTGGACAACGGCTCGTACGAGGGGTTCTGGCGGATCTCGCTGTCGGTGCGGCTGGGCGGCACCGAGGTCGCCGAGGACCTGCGGACCTGGGTGAACAGCGGCCTGATGACGCTGTTCTTCCTGGTCGTCGGCCTGGAGGCGCGCCGCGAGTTCGACCTGGGCGACTTCCGGGACCGGCGGCGGTTCCTGCTGCCGTTCAGCGCCGGCCTGGTCGGGCTGGCGCTGCCGGCGCTGATCTACACCGTGGTCAACCTCGGCGGCCCGGGCGCGCACGGCTGGGGCGTGGCGATGTCCACCGACACCGCTCTCGCCCTGGGCCTGCTCACCCTGCTCGGCCGCGGCGTGCCCGACCGGGTGCGGGTCTTCCTGCTCACGGTGTTCGTCGTGGACGACCTCGTGTCGCTGCTGGTGATCGCCATCGCGTACAGCGAGCAGATCAGCGTGCTGCCGCTGGTGATCGCCGTGCTGGTGTTCGTGGTGCTGGTGGTGCTGCGGGTCGTCGGCGTGCGCAGCGGCGTCGTGCACGGGGTGCTCGGCGTCATCTCCTGGCTGGCCCTGCTGGAAAGTGGCGTCGACCCCGTGGTGGTCGGGCTCGGCGTCGGCCTCGCGACCTCCGCGTACACGCCGGCCCGCGACGATCTGGAACGCGCCACCGGCCTGTTCCGGCTGTTCCGCGAGCAGCCCACCGCCGAGCTGGCCCGGGAGGCCACCGCCGGGCTGAACCGGAGCCTGTCGCCGAATTCCCGGCTGCAGAACATGTTCCACCCGTGGACCAGCTACGTCATCGTGCCGCTGTTCGGGCTGGCCAACGCCGGTGTCGCCATCGACGGCAACTTCCTGGTGCGGGCCTACACCTCGCCCGTGACGCTCGGCATCATCCTCGGCTACGTCGTCGGCAAGCCCGTCGCCGTCGTCGGCACCTCGTGGCTGATCACGCGGTTCAGCCGCATCCGGCCTCCCGTCGGCTGGCTCGCCGTCGTCGGCAGCGGCACCATCGCCGGCATCGGCTTCACCGTGTCGCTGCTGATCGCCACGCTTGCCTTGCGTGGGCCGGAACTCGACCAGGCCAAGGTCGGTGTGCTGACCGCCGTGCTGCTGTCGTCCGGTGTGACGTGGGCCGTGTACCGCACCACCCGCTTCCTGTCGCCGAAGAAGAAGGCCCTGGCCCTGCTCGGCACCTCCGAGCAGCTCATCGACCTCGTCGACGAGGTCGATCCTTCGCGCGACCACATCCGCGGGCCCGCCGACGCCTCCGTCACCGTCGTGGAGTACGGCGATTTCGAGTGCCCCTACTGCGGTCTCGCCGAGCCCGTCGTGCGGGATCTCCTCGCCGACACCGATCTCCGTTACGTGTGGCGGCATCTTCCTCTCACCGACGTCCACCCTCGCGCCCAACTCGCCGCCGAGGCAGCCGAAGCCGCCGCCGCTCAGGGCGCGTTCTGGCCCATGCACGACCTCCTCATGCAGCGCCAGGAGAACCTCCGCATCGTCGATCTCCTCTCGTACGCCGACGAACTCGACCTCGACCGCGAGCGTTTCCACGAGGACCTCAAGCGCCACCAGTTCGAGGCCCGCATCGCCCAGGACGTCCAGTCCGCCGACCTCAGCGGCGTCTCCGGCACCCCCACGTTCTTCATCAACGGCCAGCGCCACTACGGCTCGTTCGACCTCGACACCCTCTCCGCCGCCGTCAAAACCGCCCGCGCCCGCGCCGCGATCGAGCGCCACCGCGCCCGCAGCGCGTAAACCGATTGCCCCCGGCGCCTAGCCTCGATGCATGGGGCGGACCTTGGTGACGACGTCGATCCCGTACGTGAACGGGTCGCCGCACATCGGGCACGCGCTGGAACTGGTGCAGGCGGATGTGCTTGCGCGGCACCGGAGGCAGCGCGGCGACGACGTGCGATCGCAGACGGGCACCGACGACAACGCGCTGAAGAACGTGCGCAGCGCGGAGGCGGCGGGCATCCCGGTCGCGGAGTACGTCGCGCGCATGGCCGACCGCTTCGTGGCGCTGGCCGACGCGCTGGACCTGTCGTTCGACGACTTCGTCCGCACCAGCGCCGATCCGCGGCACCGGCCGACGGTCGAGCGGCTGTGGAGGGCGTGCGAGCGGAACGGCGACCTGTACCGGAAGTCCTACACGGGCCTGTACTGCGTCGGCTGCGAGGCGTTCGTCGACGGCGACTGCCCGGAGCACGAGGAGAAGCCCGAACTCGTGGCCGAGGACAACTGGTTCTTCCGGCTCAGCCGATACCAGGAGCAGCTGACCGCGCTGATCACGGACGACGTGATCCGGATCGAGCCCGCGACCCGCAAGCGAGAGGTGCTCGCCTTCGTCGCCGCCGGGTTGGAGGACTTCAGCGTCAGCAGAAGCATTTCCCGTGCCCGTGGCTGGGGGATCCCGGTGCCCGGTGATCCGGGACAGGTGATCTACGTCTGGTTCGACGCCCTCGTCAACTACCTCACCGGCGCCGGTGACCGGTGGCACGACAGCGACGAGCGCATCCACGTGATCGGCAAGGGCATCATCCGCTTCCACGCGGTCTATTGGCCATCCATGCTCCTCTCCGCCGGTTTCGATCTGCCGTCCCGGATCCTGGTGCACGAGTACCTTACCGCGAACGGGCGCAAGATCGGGAAGTCGCTGGGCAACGCCGCCGATCCCGTAGATATAGCAACGCAATTCGGTGCCGACGCGCTGCGCTGGTGGCTGCTTTCCGACGTGGCCCGCACCGGCGACACGGACTACTCGGACGGCCGGCTGGTGGCCCGGCTCAACGAGGACCTCGCCAACAATATCGGAAACCTGGCCAACCGCACGGTGTCCATGGTGCGGAGGTACTGCGACGGCGTGATTCCTGTTGCGGTGGAAGACAATCCGCCGGCGAAGGATTTGCGCGAGGCGCGGCGGGTGGCTGCGGAGACCATCGACAACGCGCTGCGAGCCTTCGACTTCCGGCGCGCGGTCGAGGCGGTGCTGCGCATCGGCGATGAGGCCAACCGATACGTCCAGGCCGCAAAGCCGTGGCAGCTCAACCGAAATTCCACGCAGCTGGAGGCCGTCCTGGCCGAGCTGGTGGCTGCGTGTCAGGACATCGCGCACCATCTGACACCGTTCTTGCCGGCGGCGGCGCGGCGCATCGCCGAGCAGTGCGACGGCGAGGTCCCGCCCAGCCCGGTGTTTCCGAGAAGTGTCAGACCCCGTCCCTAGCATCGTCGGCATGGACATCGACTACGCCGAGCCAGGTGTGTTCACGACCGTGTCCCCGGAACAGGTCCCGCTGACCAAGGGCCTGCCCGACGAACCGGTCGGCATCTGCGCGGCGGTGCGGCAACTCTTCATCCAGGCGACGGACGCGCCGGCGGGGGTGCCGGAGGAACGCCTCGGCGAGCGGAACATCCGCCCGGCGAGCGGCCTGATCGATGCCCTGACGGCGATCGACCCGGCGCCGCTGCACGTGCCGAGGCCGCCGGACAAGCGAGTGGTCGGCACGTGCCGGCACTGGTCGACGCTGGCCACGGCGCTGCTCCGGCAGCGGGGGATCGCGGCGCGGGCCCGGTGCGGCTTCGGCACGTATTTCGTGCCGGGCAAGAACCTCGACCACTGGATCATCGAGTACCGCCGGGACGGCCGGTGGGTCCGGGTGGACGTCGAGCACCTGTGGCGGCCGTACGTGCCGCAGTCGGACGACCTGCCGCCCGGCGCGTTCCTGACCGGCGGCGAGGCCTGGCAGTGGTACCGGACCGGCGAGGTGGACGGCAAGCTGTTCGGCGTCCCCGGCGTCGACCACGCCTGGGGTGTCGGGGAGATCCGCGGCAACCTGATGCGCGACCTGGCGTCGATGCTCAAGATCGAGACCCTCCCCTGGGACGAATGGGGACGCATGGAGGACTCGTATCAGGGGCGCACCGGCGATGACTTCGACGAGCTCATGGACCGGATCGCGGACGCGTGCGGAACCGACGACCCCGCTGCCGTTCAAGCGATCTACGCCGCCGAGGACCTGGCGGTGCCGGAAGAGGTGACGCGATACCCCTTGCGCCCCTGCCCCGGCTCCTGCCCCACGTGAGTGGCTCATTTGGCCCCCGGAGCCAAATGAGCCACTCAGGTCAGCGGTGGACCCGGTAGGTGAGGTGGGTGACGCCCTCGCCCTCCACGACGGTCGGGCCGTCCAGCCGCACCGGGGCCTTGGCCAGCTCGCCGAAGAACGGGATGCCCTTGCCCAGCAGCACGGGCACCAGGTCGACCTGCACGGCGTCGAGCAGCCCGGCGTCCAGGCACTGCCGCACGATGGTGGGGCTGGCGACGGCGACGTTCTTGTCGCCGGCGGCGGCCTTGGCCTGCGCGACGGCGCTCTCGATGCCGTCGGTGACGAAGGTGAACGGGGCCTCGGGGTGGGCCCAGTCGGTCGGCTCGGTGTGGGTCACGATGAACACCGGCACCCCCATCGGGTGCGTGCCGTTCCAGCCGTTGGCCAGGTCGAACAGCCGGCGGCCGCCGATCAGCGCGCCGATGGTGGCCTGCCCGTGCCGCAGCACGGCGGCGCTGGCCTCGGAGGTGCGGAAGGTGGCCCACTCGACGGCCGTCGGCACGGCCACGTCACCGCTGCCGTACCAGCCGAAGACCTGCTCGATGCCGTCGTCGGTGTCGGCGACGAAGCCGTCGAGCGACATGGACATGTTGGCGATGACCTCGGACATCTCGTGCTCCCTGACTCGGTGGTGCGTTGCTGGTCAAAGCCTCGCGTCCGGCGGTGGCCGATAGATCTGCCAGGTGGCCGAGATGGCCGACCGGGGTGGCCGATGTGTTCGCGCCTGGCAGGATGACCAGGCATGTCCGTGACGTTCTTGGCCGCCGGCCTCGACCCGCTGGGCGCGGTCGGGCCGAACGACCCCGCGCAGGCGTCACGAAGACGCTTGGAGCTGCTGCTGGACGCGACCAAGGCCGCCTTCGCGTCACCCGAGGAGGCGCTCAAAGCGGCCGAGGACCTCCGGCAGTCCTTCGCCGACGACCCACAGGCCGGGCGGCTGCGCATCGCCCTGCACACCGGCGACGACAGCGAGCCCACCGCCCGCCGGGCCCGGCACCTGTGCGAGATCGCGAACGGCGGCCAGACCCTACTGTCCGCGACCACCGCCGCCGAGCTCCCGGCCGGCCTCTACGACCTGGGCGTGCACCGGCTGCGCGACCTGATGTCGCCGATCCGGCTGTACGCGATCGGCGACGACCGGCCGCCGCGGTCGCTGGACCAGGTGCCGAACAACCTGCCGGTGCAGTTCACGACCTTCGTCGGCCGGCAGGCGGAGCTGTCGGCGCTGCGCACGTTGCTGCTCGGCGAGCGCCTGGTCACGCTGGCGGGCCCGGGTGGCAGCGGCAAGACCCGGCTGGCGGCTCAGCTGGCGGCCAACCACTCCGAGTACTGGCCGCAGGGCGCCTGGTGGGTGGACCTGGCTGAGATCACCGACCCGGCGCTGGTCGCCGACGCGGTGGCGGACGCGGTCGGCGCGCTGGTGGGCTCCGGCCGGCTGGCCCCGCAGCTGCGCACCAGCCGTCTGCTGCTCTGCCTGGACAACTGCGAGCAGGTGCTGGACGGCGTCGCGGACCTGGCGGCCGAACTCCTCCGCACCTGCCCCGAGGTGACGGTGCTGGCGACCAGCCGCGAGCCGCTGGGCATCCCCGGCGAGGCCGTCTGGCGAGTCCCGCCGATCGCCACCGACGAGGCGCTGGCGCTGTTCGTGGAGCGGGCCCGACTGGTCGTGCCGGGATTCGAGCTGGACGAGGCGAGCCGCGCCGCCGTGGCGTCGATGTGCGAACGCCTCGACGGCATGCCGCTGGCCCTGGAGCTGGCGGCGGCCTGGCTGCGCACGCTCACCCCACAGCAGATCGAGGCCGGCCTCGACGACCGGTTTTCCCTGCTCACGCGGGGTCCGCGGGGCGTGGCGAGCCGGCAGCAAACGCTTGCGGCCTCGGTGCAGTGGAGTCACGACCTCCTCGACGACACCGAGCGCACGGTCTTCCGGCGGCTCGCGGTCTTCCACGGCGGCTTCACCCTCGACGCCGCCCGCGCCGTCTGCGACCAGGACGTGCTGGTGACGCTGGCTGGACTTGTCGACAAGTCGCTCGTCGTCGCCGAGGACGGCCGCTACCGCCTGCTGGAGACGATCCGCGAGTACGCCTTGTCGCGGCTCCGCGAGGCCGGCGAGGAGGAGGCGGTCAAAGATCGTCACCTCGACTACTTCCTCGCTTACGTGGAACGGGATTCCTCGCCGGACAAGGATTCCTGGCGGATCCGGATGCAGGCTGAGCACGGCAACCTGCGGGCCGCCCTGGACCGTGGCCTGACCGCCGGGGACCCGGCGAAGGGCCGTCGGCTCGCGGCGGGCCTGCCCTGGTTGTGGCACCTGCACGGCCCCGGCCACGAGGGCATCGAGTACCTGCGGCGGGCCGTGGACCGAGCCCCGGAGGACACCTCGCCGCTGCAGTCCCGGTTGCTCACCGGCATCGCGTTGGTCGCGGACGTCGCCGGGCCCGTCGACCTGGGCGCCGACGCGTTGGAGCGGGCCTTGAAGTTCGCCGCCGACGAGCGTGACCGCGGCCTGCCGCTGGTGCTGCAGGCGGTCGGCCGGCTGTTCGCCGATCTGGACGGCGCGTGGCGGCAGAGCCTGGAGGCGCTCGCCTCGGCGGAGGCTTCCGGCGACGAGTTCGTGCGCGACTCCGCCTTTGCGCTGCAAGGCATTGTGCTGCACCTGCGGGACGACCACGAGCGGGCCGTGCCGCTGCTCGCGACCTCGGTCGCCGAGCTGCTCCGGCGCGGCGACCGTGGCGTGGCCGCGACCGCGCTGTGCTTCCGGGCGTCCAGTGCCCTGGTGACGGGTGATCTCGGGCTGGCCCGCGACCTCGCCGAGGAAGCCGTCAAGATCGCCGAGCCGCTCGGCGACTACAACCGGGTCGGCACCACGCGCAGCATGCTGGCGACCGTGCACAGCGTCACCGGCGACACCGAGGCCGGCCTGCGGCTGATGGAGCCGGTGATCAACCTCGTCCGCAGCGCCGAGGTGCCGGTTTTCGTGCCGGGCATGGCATCCGCGCTGGGCAGCCTGCACCTCGCCCGCCACGAGTTCGCCGAGGCCGAGCGTTGGCTGCGCGAGGCCACCCTGCCGACCGAACGCGTCACCTGCATCGCCGTCCAGTCGCTGCCTCCGCTCGCGGCCGCGCTCATCGGCCTCGACCGCTGTGACGAGGCCTCCGCCCTGCTCGACCGTGCCGTCAGCATGGCCGGCGAGCTGCGCATGCATCGCGTCCTTGCTGACGCTTACGAGCAGCAAGGCCGCCTTCGCGGCGACCTCGACCTGCACCACCAGGCCCTCGCCATCCGCGTCGAGCACGGGCTTCGCCTCGGCTGTGTCGACAGCCTCGACGCCATCGGCGCCCTCACCGGCGCCGACCACGTCCTCGCCGCTGCCACTGCCGCCCGCGAACACATGGGCTACCCCAGGCGCGCCCCGGTTCCGGCTCACGCCACCAAGGACGCCCTCATGTCACTCGACGAGGCCGTCGAGTACGTCCGCCGGACCCGCGGCGCGCGCAACCGCCCCTCTTCGGGCTGGAACGCCCTGACTCCCACCGAACTCAGCGTCGCCAAGCTCGCCGTGGCCGGCCTGAACAATCCGGAGATCGGCGCCAAGCTGTTCATGAGCCGGGGGACGGTCAAGACGCACTTGTCGCACATCTTCACCAAGCTGGGCATAGGAAACCGGACCGAACTGGCCACCGTCGCGGCCGGCCGTTTCACCGACGACCACTCCTGAACGCCGGCGCCGCCCGGCCGGGGTACGTGAGTGGCTCAGTTGGCTCCCGAGGGCAAGTGAGCCACTCACGTGCGCGTGAGGGCGGAGGGTAAGTGAGCCACTCACGTGCTCTGAAGGCTGCGGGCAAGTGAGCCACTCAGGTGCTCCAAAGGGGAGGCACCGGGGGTGCGGCTAGGCTACCTGGCTGGTCCGTCCGGGCGACCGTGCGGAATGCTTGTTCCGATCCTGTCACTCGCCGAGGGAACCGATGACCGAGAAGTCGCCCGAACGCCTGGTGTTCTTCACCGACGCGGTGGTCGCCATCGCGCTGACGCTGCTGGTGCTGCCGCTCACCGAGATCGTGCCCGAGGTGGTCGCCGCGCACGGCGAGCCGATCGAGGCGATCACCCGCAACCAGGCCCAGATCTGGAGCTTCCTGCTCAGCTTCGCGGTGATCGCCCGGCAGTGGATCAGCCACCACCGGCTGTTCGAGCAGGTCCGCGCCTACAGCACCGTGCTCTTCCTGACCAACATGGTGTGGCTGCTGACGGTCGTCCTGATGCCGTTCGCCACGCAGATGGTCGGCGGCTTCAGCACCGACCAGTTCACCTGCCTGCTCTACATCGGCACGATCGTGGTGAACAGCGCCTGCGTGTCCGTGCTGACGGTGCTCGTGCGGTCCGACCGGGAGCTGCGCAAGGAGGGCTCGGTCATCACGGACCGCTGGCTGTTCAACACGATCGGCACCACCGTCGCGCTGGCCGCCGCCTTCCTGCTGGAGCTGATCGTGCCCAGCGTCAACTACTACGGGCTCCTGCTGCTGGTGGTGCCGCCGATCGTGGCGCGCCTGGTGTACCCGGACGCGCCCAAGCCCACCAAACTGTCCGAATAGGACTCAGTCGCGGGCGCGGCCGGTGGTGGCCCGCGCCAGCAGGGTCGCCTCCAGGGTGACGGGAGCGGGGTCGGCTCCGGGTTCGTCGTTCTGGGCCAGCAGAAGCTCGGCGACGGCGGTGGTCCCGAGGTCGGCCAGCGGCGCGGCGATGGTGGTCAAAGCCGGCGTGGAGTAGGCGCCCACCTTGGTGCCACCCCAGCCGGTCACGCTGGTCTGCTCCGGAATCCGCACGCCCAGTTGCAGCAGCCGGGCGACAACGCCCATCGCCATCTGGTCGTTGAAGCACAGCACGGCCGTGGGTAAGGGCTTGCGGACGAGTTCGTCCGCGACGGCGCTGCCGCTCTCGAACGACGCCGGCCCCATCGGCGCGATCGACAGGTCGATGCCCGCCCCCGAGGCGGCCTTGTGCAGCGCGGCCAACCGGTCGTGCGCCACCCAGGAGTTGTCCGGGCCCGGGTAGTAGGTCGCGGCGGTGTGCCCGAGGTTGGCCAGGTACTGCGTGAGCAGCGACATCGCGTGCGGCGCGTCCACCAGCACGCTGCGGTGCCCGGGCACGTGCCGGTTGACGAACACCAGCGGCCGCAGCGAGTCCACCGACGCGATCTGCTCGTCGGACAGCAGCGAGGAGAACAGCACGAGGCCGTCCACGTCCTTGGCCAGGGCGTGCACCAGTTTCTCCTCGTCGGCGGCGCTGTCGTCGCTGTCCGCGAGCAGCGCGGCCAGGCCGTGGTCGCGGGCGCCGTGCTGGGCCGCCTTGATCATCTCCGGGAACAGCGGGTTGGCCAGGTTCGGCACCACCAGCCCGATGTTCGCGGTACGCCCCGTGCTGAGCGAGGCCGCCGTGCGGTTGGGGGAGTAGTTCAACTGTTCGGCCGCGGCGTGCACTTTCAGCCGCGTCTCGTCGCGGAACAGCTCCGGTCGGGTGAACACCCTCGACACCGTGGAGACCGAGACGCCCGCCGCGCGTGCGACATCGCGAATCGTTGCTCGCGGCACCTTTGTCCTCTCGCCCTGTAGCCACCCCCTCACAACCAGTCTAGGACAGCGCGCGACGCCGTGCCCGGATCCTTGACAAGGCCACGACGGCGGCACATTCTTAACCGTCCGTTCGGTCGGTAACAGTGGAGTCGGTGATGACGGCAGGATGGGACGCGGCGCCGGTCGCGAGCGAGCTGACGGCCGTCGAGCGGCTGTCCACCGACGAGTTGAAGCAGCTCCAGATCGGCCGTCTACAGTGGACGCTCAAGCACGCCTACGAGAACGTCCCCTTCTACCGCAAGAAGTTCGACGAGGCCGGCGTCCGGCCGGAGGACTGCCGCGAACTGGCGGACCTGGCCGGTTTTCCCGTCACCACCAAGCACGACCTGCGCGACAACTACCCGTTCGGCATGTTCGCCGTGCCGCAGGAGCAGGTCCGGCGCATCCACGCCTCCAGCGGCACCACCGGCAAGCCGACCGTCGTCGGCTACACGGCCGAGGACATCGACACCTGGGCCACGGTGATGGCCCGCTCCATCTTCGCCGCCGGCGGCCGCCCCGGGCACAAGGTGCACGTCGCGTACGGCTACGGCCTGTTCACCGGTGGCCTCGGCGCGCACTACGGCGCCGAGAAGCTGGGCTGCACGGTGATTCCCGCCTCCGGCGGGATGACCGCGCGCCAGGTGCAGATCATCACCGACTTCCGGCCCGAGATCATCATGGTCACGCCGACGTACATGCTGACCCTGCTGGACGAGTTCGAGCGGCAGGGCATCGATCCCGCGACCAGTTCGCTGCGGGTCGGCATCTTCGGCGCCGAGCCGTGGACCGAGAAGATGCGCGCCGAGATCGAGGAACGGGCCGGGCTGCACGCCGTCGACATCTACGGGTTGTCCGAGGTGATGGGCCCCGGCGTCGCGCAGGAATGTGTGGAGACCAAGGACGGCCTGCACATCTGGGAGGACCACTTCCTGCCCGAGGTGATCGACCCCGTCTTCGGCAACGTCCTGCCCGACGGCGAAACCGGCGAGCTGCTGTTCACCTCGTTGACCAAGCAGGCCCTGCCGATCATCCGCTACCGCACCCGCGACCTCACCGCCCTGCGCCCCGGCACCGCGCGCCCCGCGTTCCGGCGGATGGACAAGGTCACCGGCCGCAGCGACGACATGATCATCCTGCGTGGGGTGAACGTTTTCCCCACGCAGATCGAGGAGATCGTGCTCGGCACCGCCGGCCTGTCGCCGCACTTCCAGCTCCGGCTCAGCCGCCGCGATCGCATGGACCACCTCACCGTTGTCGTCGAGGCCCGTCCCGACGCGGCGGCCGAGGACCGGACCACGGCCGCCGCGGAAATCGTCGGGCGAGTCAAGGACGGCGTCGGCGTGACCGTCGCGGTCGAGGTCGTCGACCCGGAGACGTTGGAGCGGTCGGTGGGCAAGCTCAAGCGCGTCATCGACGAACGGCCCAGGGACTAACGACCGGTCCGGCCGTCGATCAACTCGCGGAGGATGTCGGCGTGGCCGGCATGCCTGGCGGTCTCCTGGAGCAGGTGGGCCAGCACCCAGCGGAGGTTGACGGGCTCGTCGGTGAGCAGGCAGAGGTCGTCGAGGTCGGAGGCGACGATGATCTCGTCGACGGTGGTCCACGCCTGCTGGTACGCGGCGAGGGCGGCGGGGAGGGAGTCGTAGGGGGTGGAGGCGGGGAGCGGGCGGCCGGCGAAGCGGTGGGAGACCCAGAGCAGCTCGGCCCAGGCCAGGTGTTCGACGAGCCAGAGCAGGGTGGTCTCGGAGGGCACGAGGCGGAGGCGCTCGGCGTCGGCAGGCAGCTGGGCGACCTTGCGCACGAGGCTGTCCCGCTGGTACTGCAGAAGCGCGAGCAGCGTCTCGCGTTCGCCCAGGGCAAATCGCGGCGGCTTGAGATCGGCCATGTCGGCATACTACGGCGGTGGACCGAGACTACGTGCTGGCCGAGTTCGAACGGCAGATCCGCAGGGCCGACGGTGAGGTGCTGATCGAGGACGGCTGGGCGGGAGTGGTCGCGAGCGACCTGGACGAGAGCACGGCGGACGAGGCGATCGCGGCGCACGTGAAGAGGTTCGCGGAGTTGGGGCGGGCCTGGGAGTGGAAGCACTACTCGTACGACAAGCCGGCGGATCTGGCGGATCGGTTGCGGGCGGCGGGATTCACGGCGGAGCCGACGGAGGCGCTGCTGGTGGCGGTGATCGATGAGCTGCCGACGGACGCCGCACTGCCACCGGGAGCGGAGATCGTGCCGGTGGCGGACGAGGAGACGGCCGAGATGTTCGTCAAGGTGCACAACGAGGTGTTCGACGGCGACCACTCGGCGGTCGGGCGGAAACTGTTGGCGGACAGGGTGAATCAGATCGGCTTCGTGGTGGTGGCCGACGGGGCGCCGGTGTCCGGCGCACGTGTGGAGTTCCATCACGGCACGGACTTCGCCAGCCTGTGGGGCGGCGGTACGCTGCCGGCGTGGCGCGGCCGCGGCCTGTTCAAGGCGTTGGTGGCCCACCGGGCGAAGCTGGCCAGGGCGAAGGGATTCCGTTACCTCCAGGTGGATGCCTCCGACGACAGCAGCCCGATCCTGCAACGGCTCGGCTTCGTGCAACTGGCCACGACCACGCCGTTCACGCATCCCTGAGCTGGGCGGCGACATCCCGCCACAGCTGCCGGACGGTCGATTCACGCCAGCCGCCGCCGCAACCGCTGATGTGCCCGACGACAACGCCGGTCGGCGTGTCCCGGGTGCGGAGGTCGAGGCCGAACGGGGTGTCCGTCGGCGGACCCGCGGCGGTCACCACGTGGCCGGTCACCGGCCCGAACGCGATGCCGGTCGGCCGGTCGGCGGGCAGGAACTCGATGAAGTGGTTGAGCGCGGGGACGAAGTCCGGGATGAGGGCGTGCAGTTCCAGCAGGTCGAACCGGTTGTACCGCTGGCACCGCAGCAGGACATCGCGCACGGCGCGAGAGTAGTCGGAGGTGAGCCGGCCCGGCGGCGCGGGCACCGGGAAGAGGGTGACGGCGAAGCATGGCCCCAGCATCCGCTGCCACTGTGGACGGTCACGCTTGCGGAAGATGGTGGAGAACAACAGATCGCCGCCGCTGACGTGCGGGCCCATGGCGCAGGCGAGGGCGGTGGCCAGCGTGGTCAAGACGGTGCCACGGTGCGCACGGCCGAACTTCGCCAGTGTGGTGAACTCCTCGGCGGACAGCAGATCGTCACGGTACTCGAACGGCGGTGCGTCGTCGTCCGCAGCCACTCGGGCGAAAGCCTTGCCACCCAAGGCACTTTCCCACCACGCGCGGGCGGCGACCTCGTCGGCCCGCTGCTGTTCCCGTTCGAACGTGACGTACTCGCCGAACTGCGCGCTGGGCGGCGGAACAGCCGGACCGCCGAGCTCGGCGTGGTACAACGCGCCCAGTTCGGCCAGCGCCGACCACAGCGTGACCGGATCGCAGGCAAGGTGTTGCAGGTGAAAGGAAAGCAGGTGCTCGTCGGGGTCGCGGCGGGACACTGTCACCGCCAGCGGCGTCGGACTGTCGGCGTACACCGGGAAGTGCACGTCGACCTCGTCGAGGACCACGATCTCGGCCTCGGCCCGTGGGGCCACGACCTGGGCGTCCTCGACGAACCGGGTGCGCAGGATCTCGTGCCGCCGGATCAGCTCGTTGACGGCGCGTTGCAATACCGCGAGATCCATCGGTCCGCGCAGCTCGACGATCGCGCTGATGGTGTAGAGCGGGTCGGTGAACGAACCGGGGTGCGCGCGTTCGAGGCCCATGCACTGCCGCTGCCAGATGGACAGCGGCCAGGTCGTCTCCACGGTCGTCATCGATTCGCCAACTCCTCGGCGTAGTCGGGAACATCGGCCTTGAGCAGCGCCTCGTGCAAGGGGCGCAACAACTCCGGGTCGAAGCCGGACTCACGCCAGGTGTCGAACGGGATGCCGAAGCCGAGGTCGCACCACAGGTCGGCGTTGCGTTGCTCGTGCGCGCCGAACGGTTCCAGCAGCACGGCCGGCGTCGCCGACCACAGCGAGTCGAGCAGCGTGCCGCCGCCCGGCTTGCTCACTGTCGCCAGGGCAGTTCTGGTCAGGTCGAACGACCCGTGATGGCCGACGCCGCGCGTGAAGCCCGTGCCGACCTCGCCGAACGGCGGATATCCGTTGTCCAGCCAGGGATGCCAGTCCGGATCGACCATGAAGTACCGCACGCCCTCGGCCGTCACGTCCCGACCCTCGTACGCGATGACGTCCAGCTGCAGGCCGTGTTCCAGCAACTCGCCGATGCGTTCCCGATAGGTGCCCATGCCCCAGCCGCCGCCGTGCAGGAACACCCTCGGCGAGCGGTCCGCCCACGGCACCGGATCCGCGTGGCTGACCGGGATGCTGCACGGGATGGTGCCGGCGTCGGCGTCCGCCAGCCACACGTGCCGAACGTCAAGATCGGTGACTGTCTTGGTGAATGACGGTGATGCCACGGAATCCACGTGGCACACGTCGATCGCGCAGTCATAACCGGCGAGAACGGGCAGCCAGAAGCCGGAGAACACCACGACCCGGTCCACGCCCCGGGTCCGCCAGTCGGCGAACAGCGCCTCGACCGCCGCCGGGTCCACCGAGTCCGCCGGGGAGCCGGCCATCTTCTGCCCGGCGAGCGCGACCCGGAAGTCCCGGTGGAAAGCCCACTTCATGCCGGCGGTGGTGGCCAGCTTGCGCTCCGGCAGCAGCCGTTCCAGCACGCTGACGCCGACCGGGACTCCCTTCTCCCGCAACCGGTCCGCCAGCAGCAGGCCCGGCACGTGCACGCCGAGGGCGACACCCGAGGTGAGGATCTCGATCATGGCTGTAACTCCGTCAGCGCCTTGCGTAGCTGGAGAGACGTCAGCTTCACCAGGGACTCCCGGTCCGGCCCCGAGTACCCGCGCGGATCGCCCTCGACGAGCATGATCAGGTACAGGTACGCCCGGTACAGGGCGAGCCGCCGCCGCGCGCTGTCGTCGAACTCGATGTCGCCGTAGCCCTCCAGGAACGCGGTGTCGTCCTCGATGGTGCCGAACAACGCCAGCGACACCATCTCGGCCAGTGGATCGCCCCAGAACGCCCGCTCGCCGTCGACGATGCCGGTGATCTGGCCATTGTGGAGCAGGATGTTGCCCGGCCACAGGTCGAAGTGCACCAGCACCGGCGTTGTCACGTCGTCCAGCACGTACGCGTTTGCGCCGATCAGCTGGCGGATCTGCGTCACCGAGCGGGGCAGTGGGGTCTGCCAGCGCAGGGCGTCCTCCAGCAGCGCGTCCAGCATGCCGAGGAACGCCGTCCGCCAGCTCGGCGACGTCGTCCCGTGCGGATAACCGAATTCGGGCCCGGTGATCCGGTGCAGGCCGGCGACCAACCCGCCCAGATCCCGGCGCAGCCGGTCCCGGTCGGGGTGGGCGAGCGAGTCGCGCAGGGCGTACCAGTTGCCGCCGGGCAACTCCGTCATCAGCAGGAAGTCGCTGTCGATCAGTGCGCGGGAGAAGTCGGCGTGCACCACCTCCGGCACCGGCAAAGCCCCGGAAGCGGTGCGGTAGAACAGGGTCTCGGTCCGCATCAGGTCGCGCTCGTACGACAGGCCCGGCATCGACGGGTCGGGCGCGACCTTCAACACCAGCCCGGAGCCGTCGGTCAGCCGGATCCGGTAGGCCGTGTTGTAGCTGGCCTCGCCCAGCTCCACCCGGCTGGCGAGCCGGTTCGGCTCGATCCCGGCGGCCGCTAGCACGCCGGTGAGCTGCTCGTCGTCCACGTGCCGCTGATAGCTGTTGATGCTGGTCACGATGCCTCCCTGGCCTGCCGATGGATGGCGGCCATCAGCGTGATGCGGTCGACGGCGGCGGCGAGTTCGCTGCCGCCGGAGGCCACGATGTCACGCACGCGGGCCAGTTGGAGGTCGTAGTAGCACACCGGTGGGAACGCTTCCACGGTTTTCAGGCCGTTGGCCCGCCGGATGACGAGGTTGAGCGGCATCGCCCCGGCGGCCGGCAGCAGGAAGTTGCGGATCCTGACCGACGCCTCGGCGAAGGTGAACTCGTGGTTGGCGACGTGCCGGTCGCCAACCTCGCAGTGCAGCTCGGCGGTGGCATCCGGCCAGGTCAGCGTGGCATCGAAGGACCGGTCGACGCCATTGGGCCCGTCGAACGCCGAGTGGCCGGCGCCGACCGCGCCATCCAGACCAACCGTCGCCTGCACGGCCTGCAGCCAGTAGCTGGCGCTGTCCAGGAAGATGCCGCCGCCGAGCTCCGGCCGTTCCCGGTAGCTGCCCGGCGCGGGCACGCCGAATCGGATCTCGGTGCGGATTCCCGTCAGCGGCCCGAATCGCCCGTCGGTGATCATCTCCCGGACGGCGGCCTGCCAGGGATGACCGATCGTCGGCACGGCCTCGATCACATGCACCCCGACCGCCGCCTTGACGATCTCCGTAACCTCGGCCGCCGACAGGCACAGCGGCTTCTCCACGACCACGTGCTTGCCCGCCTCCGCCGCGGCGACGACCCAGTCCCGGTGCGCGGAGTTGTGCAGCGACACGTAGACGGTGTTGATGTCCGGGTCCGCGACCAGGTCCGCGTACGAGCCGTGCACGCGGGCGATGCCGTTGCGGTCGGCGAACTCCTTGGCCCGCACCGGATCGCTCGCCGCCACCGCCCGCGCGGAGACGTCGTCGTACGCCGAGCCCGGCCGCAGCACCGCCTTCTCCGCGATCGCGGTCGCGCCGATCAACCCGATGTCAAGCGGCATCCACGACTCCCTTCGGCGCCAGCCCGGCGGCAGCCAGCGCGACCACCACTTCGTCCTGCAGCCGCGGCACCTCGGCGGACGGGCACACCAACCCCAAGTACACCCGTCCGCCCGGCGGGGCCAACCCGCTGCCGCTGAGCACGACCACCTCGGAACCGACGCCCGGCAGCGCGGCGACCACGTCGTCGATGCCCCGCCCCTCCGGGATGCGGAGTTCCAGCTGCCACAACCGGAATCCGGGCATGCGCCGCTCCAGCCGCAGCGAGAGCAACCCCAGCGACCGGCGGGCATTGATCTCCAGGATCGGCACCACGGTCCCGTCGGCCAGCACCATCGAGTCGACGCCGACCGGCCCCCAGTAGCCGGCCGCCGACACCGCCTTCGCGACCGAGCCCAGCACATCGACGTAGCCGGTGCGCTCCACCAGGTCCAGCAGCTCGCCGGAGGCCGGCGCGGAGCCGATGTGCCGGAAACCCCGGTTGTTCATCGCCTGCACACCGAGGAACTCCCAGCTGCCGTCACGGAACACCGCCAAGTGGCCGGAAAAGTCCAGCCGTTTCTCGAACTTGGGCTGCACCAGCAGTTCGATCGGGCGGTTCCGCCGTGACAGCGTGCGAACGACAGCGCGGAGGACACCGGGGGTGGCGACCTCCAGCATCGCCCGCCCGGACACCCCGTACGGGTCCTTCACCACGACGGTCCCGTCCACGGCCGCGGTGAGCTCGTCGACGGACCGGACCACGGTTCCGGTGCCCGGCAGCCCCAGCTCCAAGGCAAGACTGTTGGACCAGGACTTGGAGTTCACCTCCGCGACAGCGGAAGCCGCCGGCAGCTCGTCTGTCCAATCGAGACGGACAGTGTCGGGCAGGACCGCATACGGGTGGAACTCCGGGTGACGGCGCAGCAGGTCCTGGGAAGCCGAGTCGGCGAGGAGAGCGCTTTCTACGGTCTCGGAAGCCTCAATCGAGTGCCCCGAGAACGTGATCCCGACCGCGGCCAACCCGTCGACGAGCACCGGCGCCACCGGCCGCCGCGTCACCAGAAGATCCCCGGGCGAGCAGAAACCCGCCAGCAGCTCGTCCATCGACCCGGCCGCGTCGCCGCCACCGGCGGCCGGCAGCGTGGCCAGGTCCGGCGGCCGCCACCAGCGCTCCGCGTCGAAGGTCCCCAGATGAACCGCTGTCACGCCGCCGGCGCCAATGCCCTGACGTAGGACGCGAACTGCGCCACCGACCGGAGATGGTCCAGCTCCAGGTTCTCGTAGTCCAGCTCCAGGTCGAAGGTGTCCTCGATGCCCAGCAGGAACGAGATCATCTGCAGTGAGTCCAGGCCGTACTCGTCGACCAGGTCGGCGTCACGGCCGATCTCGTCGGCGCTGACCCCGTTGGACAGCACGCCGACCAGCACCGCCCGCACCTTGTCCTCGACGTCGTCCATGACTCACACTCCGTTCAGGTAGAGAAGAATGCACTTCGAACAGACCGGCATCATGCCGTTGGCCGACAGGATCGACCGCACCTCGCGGAACGCCGTGCTCTGCCACAGCTCGGTCATCTCGGTGTCGTAGAGGTTGCCGACCACGAACTCCGGGAAGAACTTGCACGAGCTGACGTTGCCGTCGGCGTGCACCTCCATCCGGTTGGACACGGCCAGGCACTTCGACCGCCGCTGCGCCGGCCGGGACGTGCCGAGGATGAAGTCCTCGACCTCGTCGGCCTCCAGCTGCGGCTGGTAGCGCACCCGAACCCGCCACGCCCGCGACGCCAGCCGGGCCATCGACTCGCGCAGCACCGGCAGCTGCTCGGCCGGCAGCTGATAGGTGTACGAATGCCAGGTCGGCTGCTTGGTGCCGGTGTCGGGCTTGAGCCAGGAGAACGACTTCTCGTACACCTCGTCCATCTGCGCCGCCACCTCGGGGCTGATGTACCAGGGGAACTGGAAGTAGACCGTGTTGACGCCGAGTTCCTCGGCCCACTCCATGAACTCGTACATCTTGCCCACGGTGACGTGCGAGACCATGCACGACAGTGACAGCTCGCCGTCGAAATCGCCGGAGCGCTTGAGGTCCAGCATCATCCGGATGTTGTCCATGGTGCGCTTGAACGTGCCCTTGCCACGCAGCGCCTCATGGTCCTCGCCGAGCCCGTCCAGGCTGACCAGCAGGTTCAGGTTCTCGCCGATGCGCAGCAGGTCGTCGAGCTTGCGCTTGAACAGCAACCCGTTGGTGCACATGTTGACCGTGCGGGGGTAGCGCTCCAGCAGCGCCGCGACCTCGCCGAACCTGGTGTGCATCAACGGCTCGCCGCCCCACAGGAACAGCTTGGAGCGGGTGGGCGCGGTGGTGCGCAGCACGCTCTCCACGATCTCGATGTCCAGCTCGGTCTTCTGCCGCTGCGGGCTGAAGTCGCGGAAGAAGCCCTGCTCGTTCCACTGGTAGCAGTGGCTGCAGCGCAGGTTGCAGCGATAGGTCAGCTGCAGGCTGACCTCCTGCGGCAGCGGCGCCGCGTACCCGGGGTCGGCCAGCAGGTTGCGCCGGGCGCGGGAGCGGATCGCGACGGTGTGCTTGATGTCGGCGAACTCTTTGGCGTTGATCCGTCGTGTGGTCAGCGGATGCACGGTTTCCCCAATCAGGCGGCGACCAGTTCGGGCTGGACGAGACTTCGGCTTGCTCGGCGGACGAACAGCACGCTGCAGCCGGCGATCAGGCCGCCGGCGGTGAGCACGAGCACCAGCCCGTGCGTGACGCCGAGCCAGCCGGTGGCGGCGCCGGCCGCGAGCCCACCGATGAGTGAGCCGGCCGGGGTGGCGGACGAGACCAACGTGCGGGCGGTGGCGTGCACAGTGCTCTCGTGCCCGGGCGGCGCCAGCGACTGCCGCACCCCCGTGGTGAGAACGGCCCATACGGGCAGCCACACGGATGAGAACACGCGGACCGCCACCAGCACGGCGACCGGCGCGACGAACAGGCACAGCGGCAGTGCCAGCCAGGAGGCGCCTTCGAGTCCGGACAGCAGCATCATCCGCCGCACGCCGAACCGCGCCGCCAGCCGCGCGGCCAGGAAAGCGCCGGTCAGCCCGCCCAGCGACCCGGCGGCCAGCAGCAGGCCACCGCCCACACTGGACAGTCCCAGCGCCCGGTACGCGAACAGCAGCAACACCGTGTCCACGACGCCGATGCCGAAGGCGCGGATGACCGAGCCCTGCACGATCTGCCGCAGCATCGGGATGTGTCGGACCTGGGTGAGGCCGTCTCGGATCCGCACCAGCACGGGGTCACGACGCTGCGGCAACGGCTTCGGTTCCAGCGTCCGCACCCGGGACTGGCCGAAGGCGGACAGCGCGAAGGGCAGCCCGTTCGCGGCGAGCGCGGCGAACGGGCCGACGACGCCGATGATCACGCCGGCCAGCGCCGGCCCGACCAGCTTGGACAGGCTGTCGGAGCTCTGGACGCGGGCGTTCGCGGGGAACAGCGAGCGGGGCTCGACCAGCGTCGGCAGATAGGTCTGGCCGGCGACGTCGCCGAACACGGTGGCCACGCCGGCGATCGCGACGGCGACGATCAGGCCGGCGACGCTGATGTGGCCGAGCACCGCGAGCACGCCGACGGTGACGAAGGCCAGCAGCCGGGTGAGTTCGCCGACCACCAGCACGGGACGCTTGCGCACGTGGGCGAGCAGGCCGCCGGCGAGCATGCCGAAGGCGGGGTAGGCGAGCCAGCCGGTCGCGGACAGCACACCCACCTCGGCGCTGGAGGCGTGCAGCACCAGGATGGCGATGCTGGGCGCGGTGAACCCGGTGAGACGGTCCCCCACGAAGCTGGCGGTCTGGCTGAACCAGTACCAGCGGAAGCCGGCTGGCGGCCCGCTCATGCGGTCCCCGATCGCATGCGTCCCCCAATCCGCGCGGCATCGGTGAATAGCCGCGACAACGTTGTCAGGATGCGCGCTCGCTCATCGAAAGTAAGCGACGGTCGCGATTGTTCAGTGCCGTGCTGCCCAATCGGGCAGGAATGCTTTCATCTTCGGTCCCCGCATTTTTTCCGGCCCGTGGCCAGTTCGGAAGCTAGCCCGGCCCCCGCACGGACTCAAGAGCGTTTCAGTGATGCACACGAACGGAGTAGTAATGCTACCGAGGGTGAGGGTTGCACTCTGTGCAACCGGTTCCGCCCGTTCGGGTGCGACGATTCGTTCCGGGGTCGAATTCGGGCAGATTCAGGAATTAGGGCTGTGATTCCGGACAGCTTTTCGGTCGCGTAAATCCCGAGAATTCTTGATTGCGCAGAGTGGTCGGTCGGTCACGTGAAGTGCAGCTTGTTATCGCAGGCTAATAAACCTAACGTTACTAGTCGTGGCTGAGGTGGAGGAGCTGTCCCCGGAGCTGGTCCGGGCCGGCGCAGACCTGCGGGTCGCCGTCGGCCGGATCGCGCGCCGGCTGCGGCAGGCCCACGAGGTGGGCGACGTGACCCTGTCCGAGGTGTCCGTGCTGGCCCGGTTGGACCGGGACGGCCCGAACACCCCCGGTGTGCTGGCCGAGCTGGAGCGGATCCGCCCGCAGGCCATGGGCGTCACACTGTCCGAACTGGAGGGTCGCGGTCTCGTCCGCCGCGACGCGGACGCCGTCGACGGCCGCAAGGTGCTGATGTCCGTCACGCCGGCGGGCCGGAAGATGTTGTCGGAGCGGCGATCCGCCAGCGCCGAGCGGCTGACCCGGGCGCTCGCCGAGGAGTTCTCCGCGGTGGAGCGGCGCAGGCTGCTCGCCGTGCTGCCGCTGCTCGACCGGCTGGCGGAGCGGTTGTGACGGCGGTCGAGCAGGCGCCCGCGGTCGGCGGGCGCTACAAGTGGATCGCGTTGTCCAACACCACTCTCGGTGTGTTCATCGCCACCGTCGACGGCTCGATCGTGATCATCTCGCTGCCGGCCATCTTCCGCGGCATCGGGCTGGATCCGTTGGCGCCGGGCAACATCAGCTACCTGCTGTGGATGATCCTCGGCTACCTGCTGGTGTCCGCCGTGCTCGTGGTGGCGCTGGGCCGGCTCGGCGACATGTTCGGCCGGGTCCGGATGTACAACGCCGGCTTCGCCATCTTCGCCGCCGCCTCCATCGCGCTGTCGCTCGATCCGTTCATGGGCGGCGCCGGCGCGCTGTGGCTGATCGGCTGGCGTGTCGTGCAGGCGTTCGGCGGCGCGATGCTGACCGGCAACTCGGCGGCGATCATCACCGACGCGTTTCCCGCCAACCAGCGCGGAACCGCCTTGGGCATCAACCAGATCACCGCGCTGGCCGGGCAGTTCATCGGCCTGCTGGCCGGCGGCTTCCTCGCCGTGATCGACTGGCACGCGGTGTTCTGGGTGAGCGTGCCGATCGGCGTGCTCGGCACCCTCTGGTCCTACCGCAGCCTGCGCGAGATCGGCTCGCCGCGGCCGGCCCGCATCGACTGGGTCGGCACGCTCACGTTCACCGCCGGCACCGGCGCGCTGCTGGCCGCGATCACGTACGGAATCCAGCCGTACGGCGGGCATCCGACCGGCTGGACCAGTCCGCTCGTCCTGAGTGGACTGGCGCTGGGCATCGCGCTGCTGGTGGCCTTCTGCGTGGCCGAGACCCGGATCCGGCAGCCGATGTTCCGCCTCGGCCTGTTCCGGATCCGCGCCTTCGCCGCCGGCAACATCGCCGCACTGCTCACCGCCGTGGCCCGCGGCGGCATGCAGTTCATGCTGATCATCTGGCTGCAGGGCATCTGGCTTCCCTTGCACGGCTACGACTTCGAGAACACGCCGCTGTGGGCCGGCATCTACATGCTGCCGCTCACGTTCGGTTTCCTTGTGGCGGGCCCGATCGCCGGCTTCCTGTCCGACCGGTTCGGCGCGCGGTTGTTCGCCACCGGCGGCCTTGTCCTTGTGGTGCTGGCGTTCCTCGGCCTGCTGGCGCTGCCGGTGAACTTCTCCTACCCGTTGTTCGCGCTGCTGCTGTTCGTCAGCGGTGTCGGGCAGGGCATGTTCTCCGCCCCGAACACGTCGGCGATCATGGGCTCGGTGCCGGCGGCCGATCGCGGCGTCGCCTCCGGTATGCGGTCCACCTTCCAGAACTCCGGCACCTCGTTGTCCATTGGGGTGTTCTTCTCGCTGATGATCGTCGGCCTCGCGACCTCGCTGCCGACCACGCTCAGCGCCGGCCTGCAGGCGCAGGGCGTGCCGGCGGCGACCGCGCAGTCCGTGGCGTCGCTGCCGCCGGTGAGCACGCTGTTCGCGGCGTTCCTCGGCGACAGCCCGATCGCGCACCTGCTCGAGCCCAGCGGCGTGCTGAAGACGTTGCCGCCGGACCACGTGACCGCCCTGACCGGCACGAAGTTCTTCCCGGAGCTGGTGTCCGGCCCGTTCCACCAGGGACTCGTCACCGTGTTCGGCGCGGCCGCGATCATGGCCGCCGTTGCCGCGCTGGCCTCCCTATTGCGCGGCCGAACCGCCCGCTGACCGGCCATTAAGACGAACCAGCCAGGCCGGATGGCCCAACTCGACGTTCACACTCTTGACTGGTATAGACCAATCCGATTGAGTGGTCTGGCCCACAGAGGACAGGCGTCGGTGCAGCCGCCACTCCCGCCGCGCCCTGGTTTTCCTCGGGCCAACGCACCCCTGCGCGTCGAGGAGTGATCGGCTTGTCGTTACGACGAATGCTGGCGGGACTGGCTGCCTTCGCCGTGGCCGCGACGGTCGCGGTCGTGGCCCCTGCCACCGCGAACGCGGCCACCTGCGCCGCCGCGTACAGCGCTTCACAGGTCTACACCGGCGGCATGTCCGCCTCGTACAACGGACACAACTGGCAGGCCAAGTGGTGGACCCAGGGTGAGGCGCCGAGCACCGGCGGCTCCGGCGTCTGGGCCGACCAGGGCGCCTGCACCGGCGGCTCGGGCGGCGGTGGCGGCGGAACCACCTGCAACTACCCCGACTGGGTCGCCGGCACCAACTACACGACCGGCGCGATCGTGCGCTACCCGGCTAACGGCCAGTACTACCAGGCCACGCACGACAACCCGGGCTACGACCCGACCATCAGCACCTGGTACTGGTCGCCGTTCTCCTGCACCGGCGGCGGCGGCGGCGGTGGTGGCGGCGGTGGTGGCACCGGCGGGTTCGTGGTGAGCGAAGCCCAGTTCAACCAGATGTTCCCGAGCCGCAACGCCTTCTACACCTACGCCGGCCTGACCGCCGCGATCGCCAAGTTCCCGGCGTTCGCCAACACCGGCAGCGACACGGTGAAGAAGCAGGAGGCCGCGGCCTTCCTGGCCAACGTCAGTCACGAGACCGGCCACCTGGTGTACGTCACCGAGATCGACAAGTCGGGCAACTACTGCGACACCAGCAAGTCCTACGGCTGCCCGGCCGGCACCTACGCCTACTACGGCCGCGGCCCGATCCAGCTCAGCTGGAACTTCAACTACTACTCCGCGGGCCAGTACCTCGGCCTGGACCTGCTGAACAACCCGTACCTGGTGGAGCAGCGGGCGGACGTGGCCTGGGAGACCGGCCTCTGGTACTGGTTCACCGGCACCGGCGCGACCAGCACCGCCTCGCACGACGCGATGGTCAACGGGATGGGCTTCGGCGCCACGATCCGGGCCATCAACGGCGGCCTGGAGTGTGACGGCCACAACACCGCCGAGATGCAGGACCGGGTCAACCTGTACCAGCAGTACGCCTCGCTGCTGGGCGTCTCGCCCGGCGGCAACCTCACCTGCTGACGCACGCCGGAAGCTGTGAACGGGGCTTTCCTACACTCCGAATGTGGGAAAGCCCCGTTCACGGCTTCGAGAGTCAGGCGGCGGCCGGCTCGGCATCCGGCTCTGAGGACTCGGGTTCCGGGGCGGCCGGGCGGCGGCGGGTGAGGATCATCCGGATCAGGCCCAGCACGATGGTGGCAATCGTCACACCGGCCTGCACCATGAAGTTGTCCACGAGCGGCGTGCCGATGGTCAGGGCCTGGCTGACCAACCCGGAGCCGAGGCTGTGCCCGCTCAGCGCCAGCGCCACGGGCGGGGCGGCGAACAGCAGGATCAGCGGCGGCTGCACCATCGGGCCGAACAGGTTGCGCCGCCGCACCAGCAGCACGGACAGCACACAACCGCCCGCATAAGCGGCCTGGAACGGCACGCCGAGGCTATGGTTGAAGGTGAGGTCGGCGTAGGCGCCGGCCGCGGTGGTCACCAGCGGCAGCAGGATGGCGGCCCACCAGGGCAGCCCCCACGGGCGGCGCGCGGTCGTCGTCTCGTCGTCCATGCTCCCTCTCCCCGTCGTCCGGTTCAGGGTAGAGACGCCCCGGGTGTGGCCGGGGTTGCGTCCCGGCCGGGGTGTAGGCCAGGACACAGGCAACCGGAACGGGCGGTTCGGCGTCTGCCGGGTGGGGGAGTTCGAAGTCGGGGAGGAATCGTGCGCGCAGGAAGACCCGCCGTGATCACCGGGAGAGCCGTGGTCGCGCTGGCCTCGGTCGCGGTCATCGGCCTGTCCGGCTACGGCTGGAGCCTGCTCAACCAGGCGCAGACGCACCTCACCACCGACGACGTCATCCAGCACCACACGCCGCCGGCGGCGGTGGACACCATCCAGCACCGGGACGGCCAGGACACCAACTTCCTGCTGGTCGGCATCGACAGCCGCACCGACGTGCACGGCAACCCGTTGCCGCCGGACGTGCTGGCCTCGCTGCACGCCGGCCCGGACGACGGCTACCTGAACACCGACACGCTGATCGTGGTGCACGTGCCGGGTGACGGCGGCAAGGCCTCGGCCATCTCCATCCCGCGCGACTCGTACGTGGACATCGCCGGCGGCTACGGCAAGCACAAGATCAATTCGGCGTACTCGATCGGCATGAACAACCACAACGGCTCGCAGACCGAGGGCCGCAAGACGCTGATCCAGACGGTGGAGAACTTCACCGGCGTCACCATCGACCACTACGCCGAGATCAACCTGTACGGCTTCGACCTGATCAGCCAGGCGCTGGGCGGCGTGCCGGTGTGCCTGAACCACGCCGTCAACGACAGCCAGTACTCCGGCGCGGTGTTCCCGGCCGGCCAGCAGACCCTGTCCGGCGTGCAGGCGCTGCAGTTCGTGCGCCAGCGGCACGGCCTGGACAACGGCGACATCGACCGCGAGCGCCGGCAGCAGTCGTTCCTGGCCTCGGCGGTGCACCAGCTGCTGTCGGTGGGCACGCTGACCAGCCCCAGCAAGCTCAACGCGATCATCGACGCCGTGCAGAACTCCATCGTGCTGGACCAGGGCTGGGACCTGTTGCAGTTCGCCCAGCAGGTGCAGGGCATCTCCGGCGGCAACATCACGTTCGACACCATCCCGATCGTGAACATCACCTACTGGACGCCGGCCGACGGCGACGCCGTGCAGGTGGATCCCGTGCAGGTCAAGGAGTTCGTGGCGGCGAAGTTCGGCGACGGGCCGGCCACGCCGTCCTCGGCCACCACGACGCCGCCGTCCTCGCCGACCGGCAAGGCGGCCGGCGACGGCAGCCGCAAGTCGCCGATCGTGTCGGGAACCACCACGACCAGCACGACCCAGCAGCCGATCACCGCTACCGGCGTGACCTGCGTGAACTGAGCTCCGCGAAGACGTCGAGCAGGCCGGCGTCGTCGACCGACTGCGGATCCACGACATCGGCGGCTTCGTGGCCCTGGAGGAGCCGCTTCACCGGCACCTCCAGCTTCTTGCCGGTTCGGGTGTGCGGAATCCCCGGCACGGCGATGATGTCGTCCGGCACGTGCCGTGGCGAGGCGTCCCTGCGGATGGCGTCGCGGATCCGGTCCTGCAGCTCGTCGGTGAGCTCGGTTCCGTCCGCAAGCACGACGAACAGCGGCATCCAGTAGCCGCCGTCCGGTTGCTCGGCGCCGATCACCAGCGACTCCACGACCTCCGGCAGCTTCTCCACGACGGCGTAGATGTCCGCGCTGCCCATCCGGATCCCGTTGCGGTTCAAGGTGGAGTCGGATCGGCCGTGCACGATCACCGTGCCGCGACCGGTGATCGTGATCCAGTCGCCGTGGCGCCACACCCCCGGGTAGACGGAGAAGTAGGCATCGCGGTACCTGAGATCGTCGGGATCGTCCCAGAAGGACAGTGGCATCGACGGCATCGGTTTGGTGACAACGAGTTCCCCGACCTCGTCGATCACGCTGCGGCCGTCGGCGTCCCACGCCTCCAGGGCGACGCCCAGGCACGGCGCGGACATCTCGCCGACCCAGATCGGCGCCGTCGGCACCGCGCCGGCGAAGGCGCTGACCACGTCGGTGCCGCCGCTGGTGGACGCCAGCGCGATGTGCTCACCCAATTCCGTTGCCACCCAACGGTAAGCGGCCGGCGGCACCACGGACCCGGTGGCGCCCAACGTCCGCAGCGTGGGTAGTGACGGATGCACGCCCGCCTTCTCCGACGCCTGTAGGTACGCCGGGCTGGTGCCGAGCACCGTGACGTCCAGCCGTGCGGCCAGATCCCACAGCGCGCCGGGCGCCGGGTAGCCGGGATTGCCGTCGTGGCAGACGATCGTCGCGCCGACCAGCAGGCCCGCCACCTGGAAGTTCCACATCATCCAGCTCGGCGACGTGTACCAGAAGAAGGTGTCGGCCGGCTTCAGGTCCAGGTGCAGCGACAGCTGCTTGACGTGTTCGATCACCACGCCGCCGTGGCCGTGCACGATGCCCTTGGGCTTGCCGGTGGTGCCGGAGGAGAACAGCACCCACAGCGGGTGGTCGAACGGCACCAGCACGGTGGTCAGCTCATGGTCGCCGTCCGCCGACCACGGGATCGTCCCCGGCAGCCCGTCGAGCCCGAGCCGGGGCACCACGATCGTCGCTTCCAGTGACGGGATCTCTTGGCGTAGCAAGGAGATCGCCTCGCGGCGGTCCTGTTCCCGGCCGTTGTACCGGTAGCCGTCGGCGGTGATCAGCACCTTCGGCGCCAACTGGCCGAGCCGGGCCACCGCCGCCGGCGCGGAGTAGTCCTGCCCGCACGAGGACCAGATCGCGCCGAGGCCGGCCGTGGCCAGGAACGCCACCACCGCCTCGGCGATGTTGGGCAGGTAGCCGACCACGCGGTCACCCCTGCCGACGCCAAGCCGGCGCAACGTGTTCGCGACGGCCGCGACCTGGCGGCGCAGCTCCGTCCAGCTGATCCGCCGACCGTCGGTGCCCGGCTCCGGCTCGTCGATCACCGCGATGCCGTCCCGGACGTGCCGGAACACCTGGTCGACGTAGTTCAGGGTGGCCCCGGTGAACCACTGTGCGCCGGGCATCTCCGCCGACGCCAGCACCTCGTCGTGCGGCGTGGCCAGGATGTCGAAGTACTCCCACAGGGAGCCCCAGAACTGCGCCGGCTCCGCCACCGACCAGGCGTGCAACGCCGCGTAGTCGGGGAGGTCCGGCCCATCGTGCGCGGTCAGCCACTGCCGGTAGCGTTCGACGTTGCAACCGTCGACGACAGGCTGGCTCGGGATCCAGACGGGCCCTGTCATAGTGGGGGTCAGCGTACTTCCGACAGGGGCCCGGCGATGAGCAACCAATGCACGAATCCCTCCCTCGACGCCGAGGGCGTCGCCGTCGACGACGTCCGGTTGCTGGAGGCACGGGCCGTGCCGCTCGGCGGCGTGCGGGCGATCAAGGTGGACCGGCTGCTGCCGCACCGGACGCTGCCCACCGTCGGCGCCTGGTGCTTCCTCGACCGGTTCGGGCCGCAGTACGACGACATGACCGTCCTGCCCCATCCGCACACCGGCCTGCAGACCGTCACCTGGCCGTTCGCCGGCGAGGTCCGGCACCGCGACAGCCTCGGCAGCGACGTCGTGATCAAGCCCGGGCAGCTCAACCTGATGACCGCCGGCCGCGGCATCTCGCACTCCGAGTTCTCCCTCGGCGACCGGCCGCTGCTCGACGGCCTCCAGCTCTGGCTGGCGCTGCCCGCCTCGGCCGACAGCGTCGCCCCGGCCTTCGAACAGCACGCCGACCTGCCGGTCTTCGCCGACCACGGGCTGCGGGCGCGGGTGTTCATCGGCTCCATCGGCGACGTGACGTCCCCCGCCACCACCTACAGCCCCCTGGTCGGGGCCGACTTCTCCCTCGCTCCCGGCGACGCCGCCACCGTGCCGCTGCGGCCCGACTTCGAGCATGCGCTGGTGGTCGTCGAGGGGTCGCTGTCGGCCCTCGGGCACGAGCTGCCGTCCGGGCCGATGCTCTACCTCGGCACCAACCGCGACCATGTCACCGTGACGAGTGATCGCGGCGCCCGGGCCATCCTGCTCGGCGGCACGCCGTACGAGGACGACCTGGTGATGTGGTGGAACTTCGTGGGTCGCAGCCACGACGACATCGCCGCGGCCAGGGCGGAGTGGGAGGACGGGGACCGGTTCGGCGTGGTCCACGGCCACGACGGCGCCCGCATCCCGGCCCCGCCGTTGCCGGGGGTGCGGCTGACGCCGCGACACCGGCGCTGACCAGGAGCCCCTCGGAAGAAATTTCCGGCCGGTGTCCATCTGCGGGCCCGGCTGTTCGTCCCTAGGGTGTCGGTCGGCGGAAAGAGCCGGCCCGCACCACTCGGGAGCAGCCATGACCACCTATCTCGCCCTGATCTACAACAAGGACATGGACTGGCACCAGTCCGCGCCCGTCGAGATGAACGAGGAGTACAGCGAGTTCGGCCGGGCGGCGGCCGCGGTGATCCGCGGCGGCAACGCGCTGTACCCGACGTCGACCGCCACCACTGTGCGGGTGACCGGCGGCAAGGGCGGCGACGTGCTGACCACGGACGGCCCGTACGCGGAGACGAAGGAGGCGCTGACCGGCTACTACCTGCTGGAATGCGCTGACCTGGAGGAAGCGGTGAAGACCGCGGCGCAGATCCCGGCGGCGTGGAACGGCGGCGCCATCGAGATCCGCCCGGTGGTCCAGTTCGCATGACGGACGCCGGTGACGCGGTCGCGCGGCTGGTGCGTGAGGAACGTGCCCGCGTGCTGGCCACGCTGATCCGCGTCACCGGCAGCGTCGACCTGGCCGAGGACGCCACCCAGGACGCGGTGGTGCGGGCGCTGGAGACGTGGCCGCGTGACGGCGTGCCCGACAACCCGCGGGCGTGGCTGCTGGTCGCGGCCAAGCGGCAGGCCATCGACCACATCCGCCGCGAGGGCCGGCGGGCCGGCAAGGAGGCCGCGGCGATGGACCTGGTGGATCCCGCCGACGAGCCGCCGGAGGTGGTCCGGGACGACCTGCTGCGGCTGGTGTTCACCTGCTGCCACCCGTTCCTGTCGCTGGACGCGCAGGTGGCGCTGGCGCTGCGCACCCTGGCCGGGCTGTCCACGGCCGAGGTGGCGCGCGGGCTGATGGTGCCCGAGGCGACCATGGCCAAGCGGCTGACCCGGGCCAAGCAGAAGATCGCCAAGGCGGGCATCCCGTACCGGGTGCCGGCGGCCGAGGAGCTACCGGACCGGCTCGCCGGCGTGGCCACGACGGTGTACCTGATCTTCAACGAGGGGTACGCCGACATCAGCCGGTCCGGGCTCGCGGCGGAGGCCGTGCGGCTGGGCCGGGTGCTGGCCGAGCTGATGCCCGACGAGCCGACGGTGCTGGGCCTGCTGGCGCTGATGCTGCTGCAGGAATCCCGCCGCGCGGCGCGGGTGATCGACGGCGCGCCGGTGCTGCTCGCCGACCAGGATCGGTCGCTGTGGGACGCTCGCGCGATCAAGGAGGGCGTCGAGCTGGTCGGCGTGGCCCTGCGGCGCAGCCCCGATCGCCCCGACCGTTACGCCGTGCAGGCCGCGATCGCCGCCTGTCACGCGCTGTCCCTGTCGTACGCGGAGACCAACTGGGACGCTGTCGTCTCCTGGTACGACGTGCTGCTGACCGTGCACGACACGCCCGTGGTCCGGCTCAACCGAGCTGTCGCCGTCGCCGAGCGCGACGGCGCCGCCGCCGGTCTGGCCCTGGTGGACGCGATTCCGGACCTGGAGGCGTACCCCTGGTGGCATGCCAGCCGGGCCGAGCTGCTGAACCGCCTGGGCGACAAGGACTCTGCCCGCGCCGCGTACGAGCGGGCTTTGGCCAGCGGGCTCAACGAGCCGACCGCCGAGCACCTCCGACGCCGGCTGGAGGATCTCGGATAATCCGTTGACGCCGGCGCGGACCCGCTGCCACCCTCGTCGCATCATGTTGAGCTGACACCGTTCTGCTCCAGGCCCGTGTCCGAGGCGCTGATCGCCCGGCGGGCATGTCCGCATGCTTTCCTCGCGGTAGGTGTCACATGTCAACACTGTCCTTTCGACCCGGCGAGCGCGTCGGCGTCGTCGGCGAGAACCGATCCGCGGTGCTCCGGCAGCTCGCCGGCGATCCGGAGTTGCTGGTGCTCGACGAACCCACGAACCTCGACGTGGAACGGTTGCTCGCCCATCGCGGCCCGCTGGTGATGGCGACGCACGACCGTCTGCTCCTGGATCGCGTTGCCACCACCGTGATCGAGGCCGATGGGCGCATGATCACCCGCTACGGCAACGGCTATGCCGGCTACCTGGCGGAGAAGTGGTCGGCCCGCAAGCGATGGGAGCGGGAGTACCTCGCCTGGGTCACGGCCATCGAGCGCGGCGCGGATGACCTGTGGGCCGATCCCGTGCCACGGCCGCCCGACCCGCTCCGGTTCGACGCCGGCGCCGCGTGCGGGACTGTGCTTGCCGCCAACGGCATTGCCGTGCGGGGCGAACTCGACATCGGCGAGCTGGCCGTCGCCGCCGGATCCCGGCTCCTTGTCTCCGGCCCCGGCGGGTCCACGCTGCTCTCGGTGCTCGCCGGGCAGCGCCGTCCCGACACCGGCTCCATCGTTCGTAGTGGACGGATTGGGTACCTACCACGGGAAAGCGTTGCCCGGACGCCGCAGCGAAGCCTGTTGGCGACGTTTGCCCGCGGCCGCCCCGGCACCTTCGACGAACACGCCGAACGGCTGCTGGCGCTGGGTCTGTTCGCTGAGGAAGACCTGCAGAGGCCCGTCGGCGCGCTGTCCGCCGGCCAACTCCGGCGACTGGACCTGGCCCGACTACTGGTGTCCGAAGTGGACGTTCTACTGCTGGACGAGCCGACTGACCAGCTGCCGCCGACGCTGGCGGAGGAGCTGGAGGTTGCGCTGGAGAACTACGCCGGTGCGGTGGTCGTCGTCTCCGGCGACCGCATGTTCCGCGCCCGCTGGACCGGCCCCGAGCTCACCCTCCGCCCCACCGCCCGCGTCAGCTGACGCCCCCTTTCACCACATGCGCTTCCCACTTGTCACTCAAACGCAAGTGGGAAGCGCATGTGGCAGCAATCAGCGGGTCTTCAGCAGCGCGGCGCTGCCGGCCGGCACGGTGATGGTGGCCGTGTGGCCGTGCACCCGCACCAGCTTCGGCGCCGGGTGGAACGAGCCCTTCGCGTCCACGCCCGAGCCGGCGATGGTGATCGCCGTCGAGTCCAGCGACGGCGCGGTCAGCACATACTCGGTACCCAGCACCGCCGCCGAGCGCAGGTTCACGGTGAGGGTCTGCGCCGAGGTGCCCTTGTTGTTGACGATGACGTTGTTGCCGATGCCCCACGCCGTCACGTCGCTTGCCCCGGTGACGGTCGCGGCGTGCAGCGCGCCGGTGCCGGCCAGCGTCCACAGCAGCTCGCCGTAGAACACGCCCTGCACGCCGACCGGCTTCAAGCCGTCGTACTTGATCGGCGAGTAGTTCAGCGGCCACTGCGTCGAGGTGCCGCCGTGGAAGTTCACACCGTCACCGTTGTGCGCGGCGATGCCGTACATGAAGTCCAGCGACCACAGCGACGCCGCCTGCACGTTGCTCACGCCGGCGGTGCCGCCGTGGTAGTAGGAGTTGGCCTCGCTCATCCGCCACTGCGGGATGTCGTCGGCCGCCTTGGTGGTCTGCAGCGCCGTCTCGTCCTTCTCCTCGTAGCCCTTGCCGTTGGAGGCGAGCATGCCGGGGATGGTGCCGGTGGTCTGGTCGCCGATGTAGCTGTGCATGGACAGGATGCGCAGGCCGTTCGACTTCTCCTTGGCGGTGAACGGCGCCAGCCACGCGTTCTGGCCGTTGGTCACGCCCGGCCCCTCGAAGACGGCGTTCGGCACCTTCGCCTTGATCGCCGCCACGTACGACTCGTACGACGCCTCGTAGGCGGCCTCGGTGCGGTAGAAGTTCGGCTCGTTGCCGATCTCGAACGCCTCCAGGCTGCGGCCCAGCGTCCTGGCCGCGAACGCCGCCTCGTCGGCCGCGCTCTCCGCCGTGTTGGTCTTCAGGTTGAGGCCGTAGATCACCTTCCACCCGGTGGCCCGGGCGAACCCGGCCAGCTTGACCACGTCGGCCGGCGCCACCTCGGTGGGCGAGCCGCCCGCCCCGGCGGGGTTCCAGGGCGTCATGTCGACCAGGTTGCCGCCGATGCGCAGCGAGCTCGGCCCGAGCAGCCGGAACAGCCGCACCAGGTCGGTGTCCGCCGCGTCGAACATGCCCGCGCCGACGCGGTCCTTCTCGTAGCTGAAGCCGGCGAACTCCTGGCCGACATGGCCGCTCGCGGCCTGGGCGACCGTCACCGCCGGCCCGTCCGTCGCCGCCTGTGCCGCCGGCGCGGCGAGGCAGGTCACGGCCAGTGCCACCGAGCCCAGCAGCGCTGGGAACCGGATCATGGGTACACCTCCGGAAGCGTCACTCTGGCGGAGGCAGGCGCCATCCTCGCAACCTGAACCGATTCGGTCAACGCCTCCGTCGGCCCTGGCCCGGGACTTTGTCCGAATGTCGCCCTAAGTGCCGGCCGCGCGGGCGACCCGGGCGCTCAGCGTGCGCAGGTAGGCCGCCAGCTCGGGCGGCTGCTCGACGGTGAAGTCGCAGTCCAGCGTGATCACCCGGAACGCGATCCAGCGCACCGAGTCGGACCGGGCACGAAGTCGGCACCTGCTCTCGTCCAGTGCGACGAGGTCCGCCTTGGCACCGCCCATCCGCCGACGCACCTCGTCGATCGGAGCGTGCAACGTGATCACCGCGTCGTAGGTGGGGGAGCGGCCGAACAACGTGCTCGACACGTAGGCTGCCGCGTCCTCGGCCGGCAGTTCGTGTGGCGTCGCGCGGGCACCGGTCTGCCGCGGCTCGCTCATCCGGTCGACCCGGAAGATCCGCCAGTCCGCCCGGTCGAGGTCCCACGCCACCAGGTACCACTTTCGTTGCGTGGCCACGAGCCGGTGCGGCTCCACGTGCCGGCCGGACTCCTGCGAGCCGTCCGCCTTCGCGTAGCGGAACCGCAGCCGCTCGCCGCTGGCTACGGCCGACGAGATCGCCGCCAGGTCGTCCGGGTCGACCGTCGGCCCGTCGCCGCTCAGCAACGCCTCCGTGGCCAGGCTCAACGCGCCGACCCGGTGCCGCAGCCGGGATGGCAGTACCTGGGACAGCTTGGCCAGCGCCCGCACCGACGCCTCCTCGATGCCGTCCACCGCGTGCCCGGCCGCCGCCCGCAGGCCGACGGCGATCGCCACCGCCTCCTCGTCGTCCAGCAGCAGCGGCGGCATCGCCTGGCCCGCCGCCAACCGGTAGCCGCCCTCCGCGCCCATCGACGCCTGTACCGGATAGTCCAGTTCGCGCAGCCGCTCGATGTCGCGCCGGATCGTCCGGGGACTGACACCCAGCCGCTCCGCCAGCTCGCTGCCCGGCCACTCCCGGGGCGTCTGGAGCAGTGACAGCAGCCTGAGCAGTCTCGCGGGCATGTCCGGCATGCCGCCGACTATATGGGACAGGATCTGACCTATATGGCTCGTAGCGTCCTGTCCATGACCACCGGAACCCTCACCGCCAGCCAGCCCTTCGACCTGCGGACCTCGATCCGCTTCCTGCGCAACTTCGGCGCCTGCCGCGGTGACCAGGTGATGACCGACGAGACCATCACCAAGGCCATCGCCGTCGACGGGCAGGCGTTCGTCTTCCACGTCTCGCCCAGCGCGGACGGCGTCGCCTACGAGCTGTTCTCCGACCGCCCGATCGACGACGCCCGTCGCCGCAAGGTGCTCGACAAGATCGACGGCTACCTCAGCCTGTCCGACGACCTCACCGAGTTCTACGCGCAGGCCGCCGGCGACCACCCCGACTACGCCCGGCTCGTGCACGCGCTGCGCGGGCTGCACCAGGTCCGGTTCCTCACCATCGCCGAGATCGGCGTCTGGGCCGTGCTCACCCAGCGGTCGCCGCGCACCGTCTCCGTCGCCCGCAAGCGCCGGATCACCGAGGAGTTCGGTCGCGCCATCCGCCACGACGGTCTCGAGTTCCGGGCCTTCCCCGAGCTCACCGACCTGCGGGCGCTCGGCGTCGCCGACTGGAACGCCATCGTTCACAACGAGCGGAAGGCCGGCTACCTCGTCAACCTCGTCGCCGGGCTGCTCGACATCGGCGAGGACTACCTCCGCACCGCCGGCTACGCGCAGGCGACCCGCGCGCTGCGGGCGATCAAGGGCGTCGGCGAGTTCTCCGCCGCCGCCATCCTGCTGCGCGGCCTCGGCCGCATGGACCACGTGCCGCTGGAGCTGCCGTCCTTCGCCGACGCCACCGCCCAGGTCTACGGCCCCGGCTACGACAACGGGAAACTCCGGGCCCGCTACGGCACCAACCTCGGCTACTGGGCCTACTACCTGCACACCGCGCTGGGTGCACTGCGCCGCGAAGCGCTTTAGAGCAGCCGGGTCTGCCGGGAGATGCCGCTGGCCGCGGTCCGCAGGGCGAAGGCGAGCCGGTCGACGTCCACCGACGAGTGCGCGACGATCGACAGCGCGGCCACCACCTCGCCGGATTCGCTGGTCACGGGCGAGGCGACCGAGCAGGCGCCCAGCGTCATCTCCTCACGGGAGAAGGCCACCTGCTCGTCCCGCACCGTCTCCAACGTCCGGGTCAGCCGCCCGGGCTCGACGATGGTGTACCGGGTGAACCGGCGGAATCCCTTCTCCGCCAACGAGGCCAGCAGCTCCGGCCCGGCGGCGGCGAGCAGCACCTTGCCGACACCGGTGGCGTGTAACGGTAATCGGCCGCCGATGCGGGTCTTCGCCGGCGCCGATCGACTGCCGTTGATGTTCTCCACGCACAGCGCGGTCCGCCCGTCGAGCACGGCGAGCTGGATGGTCTCCCGGGTGGCGTCGTGCAGGTCCTGCATGTACGGCAACGCGAGCTCGCGGAGGTTGCGGTGGCTCGGCGCGAGCGTGCCGAGCTTCCACAGCCGCAACCCCACCCGGTATCGCCCGTCGGGCAACCGTTCCAGCCATCCGCCGGTGGTCAGCTCGGCCAGGAACCGGTGCGCGGTGGGCAGCGGCAGCTCGGTGCGGGCGGCGATCTCGGTGAGCGACAGGGTGGGCGTGGCGGCGTCGAAGGTGGCCAGGACGCTGAGCAGCCTGCGCACGACGCTGCGCCGGGGCTCGTCCGCCATTGTCGACACACCTCTCACGGGGTGGAAGGCCGCTGTCGACCGTACTCGGCGCTCGCTCCCAGCGTCGAGGCGATCCCCCGTGGGCTACCGGAACCCGGCTACTGGAGGCGGTACAGCGCCGCGCCGCCGGTCGGCAGCATCACCGTGACCGACGAGGGATCGCTCACCGGCCGGTAGGTCTGCGTGCCCGGGTCGAACAGCGTCACCGACGACACCGCGGACCCGAACCAGATCGAGGTGGTGCTGGGCCCGGTGAAGGACCGGTTGGTCACCAGCAGCCAGCGCCCCGGGCCGCCCGAGGTGAACTGCCCGAGGATCACCGGATCACCGGACACCGCCGAGACGTAGGCGTCCGGGCTGAAGGTGGTCACCCGCGGCGGGTCGTCCGGGTCGTCGTAGTGCATGACCCGTTCCGACACCAGCGGCTTGAGCTCCCGGCCGACCTGGCGCAGCCAGGTCGTGTTGATCGTCTTCGCGCCCTGGTAGCGGGTGGTCTGCCGGCCGGACAGGTCCATCAGCGCCGGCGAGAAGTCCTCGCGCCGGGCCGGATCCGGCTGCCAGTAGGTGAAGTACTGGATTCCCTTGCAGCCGTAGGCCAGGCTGACGTTGATCAGCCAGAGCATCTCGGCGTTGCTCGGCGCCCGGTACCAGTTGGTGCCGACCGCCTGGATGTAGGTCCACGTCGGCAGGTTGTGCCGCAGGCCGGCCTCGCGGATGTCGACCCAGTTGGTGAAGTAGTTGGCGTCGAACGAGCCGGGCGCCGAGGTCAGCGGGTAGCGGTCGAACGAGAGCAGGGCCGGCTGCACGACCTGGCAGTACCGCTCGATGTAGTTCGGGTAGTCGCCCGGCGCTCGGCCGAGGTCGGGCAGCAGGTTGGCGTAGGGGAGCCGGCCCGGCGCGTTCTGCCGCACCAGCTGGAACGCCTTGCCGACGGTGTCGAACTTGTTGTAGTCCGGCTCGTCGAAGAGGTTGTAGCCGGCCAGCGAGGCGTGCCCGCCGTAGGCGGCCTCCACCCGCCGGACCAGTTCGGCGCCGTCGGCCATGGTGATCGTCATCGGGACGGACCGGTCGTCGTTGATGTCGAAGAAGCGGGTGAGGTTGAGCAGTTGGGTGTCCTCGAACACCAGCACCTTCAGCCCGACCGCGTCGGCCAGCTTGAGCGCCCAGCCGATGATGTTGCCGTCGCCCAGGTAGTTGCCCGTGATCACGAAGGTGAAGCCGGCGGCGGCGATCTCCTGGTAGCGCTGGGCGGTGGTCTCCTCCGGCGGCGGGGGCCAGTAGATGCCGATCGGGAAGTCGGGCCCGGAGATCAGCGGCAGGTCCGTCATGCGGTGCTCCCCCCTCGCGCGCGGGTGACCCAGCGTGATCACAGGGTAACCCACGACATGTGCTCTTTGCGGGGTGAGGTACTTTGTGTTACAAAGTTGCTCGGGGATCGTGAGGGGTGGGCGGATGGACGCGGAAGGCGAGCTCTCGCCGGCGGAATCGCTGGCGCTGATCGAGGGGCAGCGCGCGGAACTGCGCAAGCGGCGCGGGGTCAAGCCGGAACTCATCATGTTCGCCTGGGGACTGGCGTACCTGCTCGGCTTCGGCGGCTGGTATCTGGCGCTGCACGGCGTCGTGCCGGCGGCGGTGGCCGGCGTGGTGCTCGGGGTGCTCGGCGCGATCGCCCTCGTGTTGCCGATCGTGCAGGGGGTGCGGGCCTCGAGGGGGATGCGGGGCCCGTCCCGCACGATCGGCGCCATGTACGGCACGGCGTGGGGGGTGGCATTCGCGGCCAACGCCGTCGTGCAGTCCGCGCTGCAGCGGGAACTGATGACGTCCTGGGACGTCACCAGTCTGATGTGGACGGCCAGCTCGCTGGCGGTGGTCGGGCTGATGTACCTGGCCGGCGGGATGCTGTGGCGGGACGTGCCGCAGTACGCGCTCGGCGTCTGGATGCTGGTCTCGGCCGCCGGCAGCGTGCTCGCCGGCGTGCCGGGCAACTTCCTGGTGCTGGCCTTCGCCGGTGGCGGCGGCATGCTGGTGCTGGCCGCGTACCACGCGATCCGGCGTCCCCGATGACCGAGTCGTGGCCGGAGCTCGACCCGGTCATCCACGCCCAGGCGCGGCTGCGCGTGATGGTGGCGCTGTCCACCCTCGCGCCCGGCGACCGGCTGACCTTCCCGCGGCTGCAACAACTTCTGGACATGACCGCCGGCAACCTGTCCACGCACCTCCGCAAGCTGGAGGACGCCGGGTACGTGGAGATCAGCAAGACCCACGAGCGCCGCACGCCCGTCACCTACGTCGCCCTGACGACGGCGGGCCGGCGGGCGTTCGAGGCGTACACCGAGGGCCTGCGGGCCCTGCTGGGACCCAAGGGGGAACCGCCGTGATCATCGAGATCGAGAACCTGCGCCAGCGCTACGGGCCGAGACAGGCCGTCGACGGCGTCACGCTGTCGGTCGGCGAGGGGGAGTTCTTCGGCGTGCTCGGCCCGAACGGGGCCGGCAAGTCGACGCTGGTGGAGATCGTCGAGGGCCTGCGCCCGGCCGACTCCGGCACGGTCCGCGTGTTCGGCAGGCAACCGTGGCCGCGCGATCTGGACCTGTTGGCACGCATGGGCATTCAGACCCAGTCCGCCGCGTTCTTCACTCGGCACACGGCCCTGGAGCACCTCCGGCGGGTCGCCGCCCTGCACCGGGTTTCCCTCTCCGGCGCCGACGAGGCCGAGTCGCTGTGCGACCGGGTGGCGATTATCCAGAGTGGACGGATCGTCGCGGTGGACACACCGGCCGGGCTCCGTGAGCGGACCGGTGCGACCAGCCTGGAAGACGCCTACCTGGCGTTGGTGGCGTCATGACCGCGGCCGCGGGCGCGTACCTGCTGTCCATGGTGCGCAACAGGATCGCGCTGTTCTTCACCTTCGCGTTCCCGCTGCTGTTCATCGTCCTGTTCGGACTGATGTCCGATGCGGGAGGGCAGATGCACCGCCTGGCGGTGGGAGCGCTGGACTGGGGAGTCGCCAACACGGCGATGTTCGGTGTCGCATACGCGGACAGCGCAGTGTCGGCGGGACGAATCCGCTTGGGCCGGCCCGGGCAGCAACCACGTCGATGACATCGTTGCCGCCCGGAACGCGCGGCATGAGCACAGTCAACGGCTGGAACTCACCGGCCGTGGCTGCGGCGGTCGTACGACACCGAGTACGCGGCGTTGCGCAGCCGGGGCAGCGGGTCGTCGGACAGCTCGACACCCGGCGTCACGTTGGTGGGGTCGAAGATCTGGGCCGCCCAGTGGTCCTGGTCGTCGACCTCACCGGTGATGGCCAGCTGCCCGACCACGATCTCCGGCCGGTCGGCCGGCCACACCCGGGTGGCGTCGTCGGTGGGGTCGCTCGGGTCGGCCAGCGTGACGTGCAGGGTGAAGGTCACGGGGCCGCCCTTGAGGCGCTCCACGAACTCGCCGATGAGGAACTGCTCCTCCTGGTCGGCGATCTGGTCGGCGTCCAGGTTCTGCTCGCCCAGGTCCGGCGCCCAGCGGTAGCGCACGGCCTGCCGGTCGCCGTCGGCGTTGACCCAGATGAACGCGTGCAGCGCCTGGTAGCCGGTGGTGCCGAAGCTGGCCGGCACGCCCATCGCGCCCAGCGCCTGGAACGCCGGCACCGAGCCGGGGTTCTGCGCCAGGAAGGCCTGCAGGTGCGCCTGGTCGCCCTTGCCGGCGTCCTTGTCGGCGGCCAGCGCGCGCACCAGGTCCAGGAACTGCTCCGGGGTCGCGACCAGGAACCGAGGAAGGTTCACCCCGATCAGGTCGGTCGCCGTGCCGTCGGGCAGCTGGAACTTGACGGCCATGCCCCGCCCGCCCGGCTGGTTGTCCGGCATGGCCGGATTGCCGCTGCCGTTGGAGAAGCGCACCGTGGCCGACACGGGCTCGCCGGACAGGTGAGCGGCGGTCGTGTACTTCGCGGCGTCGCCGGTCGGCGTGAACGTGGCCGTGAAGCACGCGCCGCGGGCGTGCGCGCGCCGGTAGCCGGCGTGGCGGCCGTCGAGGTGCTCCATGGTGTCGACGACCTGGACGGGCAGCGAGGTTTCAGCGGTCATGTGCGAGCAGTCCAATCACCCGTGGCGGGTTGGTCGGTGCGGGATTCGACAGTAGGTCTAAGCCCACCATCACTTCGGAGTCCAGGCATCCTGACCTGCGCTTCCCCACCCGGCAGTGTTTGGGACACGTTCGAACCCCCCGGAGGTGTGCGTGTCCACCACGCTGGCCAGGCCCGACATCGATCCCGAGCCGAAGGGCGCCCTGGAACAGGTGCTGCTGGCCGTGTTCGTCGTGGTGCCGTTCCTCGCCCTGCTCGCCGCCGTGCCGCTGGCCTGGGGCTGGGGCCTCGGCTGGCACGACGTGGTGATCATGTTGGTGTTCTACTTCGTGTCCGGATTCGGCGTGACGGTCGGATTCCACCGGCTGTTCACGCACGGCTCGTTCCGCGCCGGGCCCGCGCTGCGGGTGGCCCTGGCCGTGGCCGGCAGCCTGGCGCTGGAGATGGGCGTGATCGACTGGGTCGCCACGCACCGCCGGCACCACAAGTACGCCGACCGGGCCGGCGACCCGCACTCGCCGTGGCGGTTCGGCTCGGACTGGAAGGCGCTGGCCAAGGGCCTGGCCTACGCGCACGTCGGCTGGCTGTTCGACCGTGAGCGAACCTCGGCCGAGCGGTTCTGCCCCGACCTGCTGGCCGATCCGGCGATCCGGACGGTGCATCGGCGCTTCGAATCGCTGGTCGCGGTGTCGCTGCTGGCGCCGGCGCTGGTCGGCGGGTTGTGGAGCATGTCGTGGCAGGGCGCGGTGACGGCGTTCTTCTGGGGCTCCCTGGTCCGCATCGCGCTGCTGCACCACGTCACGTGGTCGATCAACTCGATCTGCCACACCTTCGGCGACGAGGAGTTCGAGGTCCGGGACAAGTCCCGCAACGTGGGCTGGCTGGCCGTGCTGAGCATGGGGGAGTCCTGGCACAACCTGCACCACAGTGACCCCACCTGCGCCCGCCACGGCGCGCTGCCCGGCCAGGTCGACCCCAGCGCCCGGGTCATCTGGATCTTCGAGAAGCTCGGCTGGGCCCACGACGTGCGCTGGCCGGACCCGGCCCGACTTGCCGCAAAGCGGCTTTCCACCGGTCGAGCGTAGGGAGAATGGCTGTTGTGGCCCCACAGATCACCCTGGTCTCCCGTATGACCACGCGACTGCGGCTCGTGCCGGTGGCCCTCGGCCTGGCCGTGGCCAGCCTGCTGGGCATCCCGGTGCTGGTCTTCGTGATCGTCGCCACGGCGCTGATCCCGATCTGGGTCGGCGTGCCGGCGGTGATCGCCGCCGTGGCGCTGTGCCGCCGGTTCGCCGACCTGCACCGGTCGATCGCGGGCAGCCTGCTCGGCCGCGAGGTGCCGCGCCCGTACCGGCCGATCCGGCCCGAGGACAACTGGGTGGCGCGGTTCCGCATCGCGGCCGGCGACCCGGCCACCTGGCGGGACCTGTCCTGGCTGCTGGCCAACGTGCTCGTCGGCCTGCTCACCAACATCCTGGTGGTGGCGCTGCTGCTCGGCGGCCTGTTCTGGGTGACGATGCCGCTCTGGTACGGCCTGTTCGTGCCGCCCGGGGTCAGCATCACCTCGATCGGCGCGCTGGAGGTGCGCAGCGAGGCCGAGAGCCTGTGGATGGTCCCGTTCGGCGTGGCCGAGCTGATCTTCTGGGTGTGGGTGTCGCCCCGGCTGATGTGGCTGAACGCCACGGTGATCGCCGGCCTGCTCGGGCCGACCGAGACGGCGGTGGCCAACACGCAGCTGACCACGCGGGTGGCGCAGCTGTCGGAGTCGCGGGCGGTGTCCGTCGACTCGCACGCCGCCGAGCTGCGGCGGATCGAGCGGGACCTGCACGACGGGGCGCAGGCGCGGCTGGTGGCGTTGGGCATGAGCCTGGGCATGGCCGAGGAGACGGTGGACGACAACCCGGAGGCGGCCAAGCAGTTGCTGGCCGAGGCCCGGGAGTCCACCAACAGCGCGCTGGCCGAGCTGCGCGGGCTGGTGCGGGGGATTCTGCCGCCGGTGCTGGCCGACCGGGGTCTGGAGGGGGCGTTGCAGGCGCTGGCGCTGGCCCAGGTGGTGCCGGTGCAGGTCGCCATCGACCTGCCGGGCCGGCCGCCGGAGCCGGTGGAGTCGGCGGTGTACTTCGCGATCGCCGAGGCGCTGACCAACTCGGCCAAGCACGGGGCGGCGGACCACGTCTGGCTGCGGCTGTCCTATTCGGACGGGAAACTTGTCGCCGTCGTCGGCGACGACGGGCGTGGCGGCGCCAGCGTCGAGCCGGGTGGCGGCCTGCACGGGCTGGAGCGCCGGCTGGCCGCGTTCGACGGAACGGTGTTGGTGACGAGCCCGCTAGGCGGCCCGACCGTGGTCTACCTCGAGGTCCCGTGCGCGCTCTCGGCGTGACGCGGCGAGGTGGGTGAGGATCAGGCCGACGGAGGCGATGATCACGTTCTGCAGCGCGGCGGTGAGGCCGTTCCACTTCGAGGACTGCCACATCTGGAAGTACTCGCCGCCGATGGCGATGAAGCCGCCGCCGAACAGCATCGCCTCCATCAGCCAGCCCAGCGAGGACAGCCGCGCGGCCAGCGCGCTGCCCCGGATCCAGGCGACGACGGCGGCGATCAGCGCGATCGCGGCCAGCCCCTCCCAGATGATGATCAGCACGTAGGCCGCGGTCACCAGGCCGGGGCTGGTGATGGCCCGCCACATCAGGTGGGGCGACTTGAACGTGGTGTCCATCGCGAACACGTGCTGCACGAACGCGTAGTTCGTGTCGTAGTCCGTGATGTTGCCGATCGTGATCAGCGCGAGCTGCAGCGCGCTGATAGCGGTGAGCACCCCGACGACCACCGGTAGGCCGCCCAGTCTCGAGAGAAGACGCATGGCGGGGACTCTACGTGGGCTGTTGGTCACCCTGGGCATGATTCGACGGGACTCTCCAGTACGTTCACGGTCATGCCTCTGGTCTCGGTGCTGACCGCCGCGCACGCCGACCGCGCCGCGCTGCTGCCGGCCACCGGCGAGAGCCTGGCCGCGCAGGTCCTGCCGGCCGGCTGGGAGCTGGAGTGGATCATCGAGGAGGACGGCCCGGAGCCGGTGTTGGCGCAGGTCGCGGCCGGTTTTCCGGCGGCGTCCCACCGGGCGCTCGGGGTCCGGATGGGGGTGGCCGACACCCGGAACCTGGCGCTGTCCCGGGCCCGCGGCGACCTGGTTCACGTCCTTGACTCGGACGACCTGCTGGCGCCCGGCGGTCTGGCCACGGTGATCGACGCGTTCGATCGGCACCCCGACATCGGCTGGGTCGCGGGCCAGGCCGACAACCTGATGCCGGACGGCCGCCGGGTGAGCTTCGAGCCGATCTCGCCGACCGGCCGGGTCGAGGCCGGCGCGGTCAACGACTACCTGCTCGAACACGGCCGCGGCCCGTTCCACCCGGCCGGCCTGACGCTGCGCACCGACCTCGCCCGCGCGGTCGGCGGCTGGGCGGCGCTGCCACGGGCCGAGGACATGGCGCTGGTGGTGGCCGTCGCCGAGATCGCCGCCGGCTTCCACACGCCCGAGGTCACCTGGCTGTACCGGCAGCATCCCGGGCAGATGACCCGCGCCGACGACTGGCCGGACCTGGATCCCGCCTGCTGGACGGTGATCCGGCAGCGCATCGAGTCGATGCGCCGACTCAAGGCGTGGGTCTGATGCCGCTGCTGTCCGTGCTCACGGCCGTGCACGGCGACCGCGCCGAGGTGCTGGCCGCCGCCGGCGCATCCGTTGCGGCGCAGGAGCTTCCGCCCGGCTGGGAGCTGGAGTGGGTCGTCCAGGAGGACGGTTCGAACCCCGGCCTCGCCGACGCCGTGCCGGCCGCCGAATACCAGGCCAACGGCGAGCAGTTGGGCGTTGCGGTGACGAGAAACCTGGCGCTGGCAAGGGTTCGCGGCGAACTCGTCCGCGTGCTCGACTCCGATGACCTGCTCCTGCCCGGTGCCCTGGCCGGCGCTCTGGCGAGGTTCGCCGCGTATCCGGAGATCCACTGGGTGGCCGGCCGCCCCCGGATGGCCGACGCGGTGTACTTCCAGTTGCTGCCCGAGGGGTTGCACGGCCCCGGCGCGATCGGCGCGTACGTGCGGGAGCACCGGCGCTCGCCGATCCACTGCGCCGGCCTGACCGCGCGGACCGCGACCGTGCGGGCCGTCGGCGGCTGGTGTGCCAACCCGCGGGCCGAGGACATCGAACTCGTGGCGGCGATCTCCGAGCTGACGCCCGGATATGTCGATGCCACACCGAGTTGGGTCTACCGCTGCCACGACGGGCAGACGGTGCGGCAACCCGGCTGGGGCACGCTGCACGCCGAGTCGTACCTGATGATCCACCAACGACTTGCCGCCGCCAGGGCACTGGGGCTGCGGATGGGGACGAACTGATGCCACTGCTGTCCGTGCTGACCGCGGCCCACGCCGGCCGGGCCGACCTGCTCGCCCGGGCCGGGGAAAGCGTTGCCGCGCAACGGCTTCCCGACGGGTGGCGGCTGGAGTGGGTGGTCCAGGAGGACGGCCCCGAGCCGTCGCTGGCCGGTGTGGTGGAGCGGTTCCCGTTCGCCCGGCACGCCGCGCACGGCGAGCAGCTCGGCATCGCCACCACCCGCAACCTCGCGCTGACCCGGGTCGACGGTGAGCTGGTGCACGTGCTCGACTCCGACGACGAGCTGCTGCCCGACGCTCTTTCTGTTGCGCTGGAAGCGTTCCGGGCGCATCCCGCAGTGCACTGGGTCGCCGCGCAGGCCGACGACCTGCTGCCCGACGACACCCGCAAGTCGTTCGCGCTGGAGTACCCGGCCGGCTACGTCGAGGCCGGCAAGATCAACGAGTTCACCGCCGAGCGCGGCGAGCCGCCGATCCACTGCGCCGGGCTGACCATGCGCACCCGGACCGTCCGCGCGCTCGGCGGCTGGGGCGCGAATCCGCGATCCGAGGACAGCGCCCTGTTCGTCGCGCTGGCCGAGTTGACGCCCGGCTACATCACGCCGGAAGTGACGTGGCTACACCGGTGGCACGCCTCGCAGACCACCGGCGAGCACGGCTGGCGGACGCTGCGCGAGGAGTCGATGACCATGGTCCGCCAGCGCCTGGCGGCGCTGCGCGAGCTCGGCCTGGAGTTGGGCGCCTGATGCCGCTGGTGTCCGTGCTCACGCCGGTGCTGGCCGACCGGGCGGAGCTGCTGGTCGAGGCGGGGAAATCCGTTGCCGCGCAGGAGCTTCCGGCCGGCTGGGAGCTGGAGTGGATCGTCCAGGAGGACGGCCCCTCACCGGCGCTGCGCGACCTCGTCGACGGCTTCCCGTTCGCGCGCTACGGGGCCAACGGCGAGCCGCTCGGTGTCGCCGTGACGAGGAACCTGGCGCTGGCCCGGGCCGGCGGCGAGCTGGTGCACGTGCTCGACTCCGACGACCTACTGCTGCCGCACGGACTCGCCGTCGCCATCGATGCCTTCGCCCAACACCCCGACATCCATTGGGTCGCCGGCCAGGGCGACGACCTGCTGTCCGACGGCAGCCGGCGGTCCGTGCAACTGGACCTCGCCGCCGGCCGGGTCGAGCGTGGGGCGCTGACCCAGTACTTCGTCGACCACGGCGGCGTGCCCATCCACCCCGCCGGTCTGACCCTGCGGACCGTCGCCGTGCGGGCGCTCGGCGGCTGGGCCGCGTCCCCGCGGTCGGAGGACGTCGCCCTCCTCGTCGCCGTCGCCGACCTGGCCCCCGGCTACCTCACGCCGGCCGCCACCTGGCTGGCCCGCCAGCACGCCGGCCAGACCACCCGGCTGCCGAACTGGCAGGCCCTGTTCGCCGACGCCGACGTGCTGATCGCCCAACGCATCACCGCCCAGCGCCACGCCGCCCTCCACTACCGAACCCCCGGCGAGTCACGCTCTGGAGCACACCGAATGTAGGTTTCGCGCACACCCGATCGGGGGTGCCGCAGACTTACATTCGGTGTGCCTGAGAGCGTGACTCGCGGGGGTTCACTTGCAGGGTGGGTCGTAGGGGAGCTGGGGGAGGTGCAGGTTCCAGACGGACTGGGTGAGCACGTTGCGGGTGGCCGAGCAGATCCGGTCGACGGCGTGGTCCACGTCCAGGTCCATGGTCCGCACCGCCGAGTCCGAGTTGGTGGTGTAGACGATGTAGTCGGTGCCGGGCAGGTACGCGGCGGCGTCGCTGGCCAGGTTGCGCTGCACCACCGACAAACCCATGGCCACCGGCTTGGCCGGGTCGGACACGTCCCACATCCGCACGCCCTGGTCCGGGTTGCCGGTGATCACGGCCTTGCCGTCGGCGCTGAACTCCACCGTCTGAATGCCCTTGGCGTAGCCGGTGAGCCGGCCGAGCTGGCGCGGTCGCGCGGGGTCACTGATGTCCCACAGCAGCACGAAGTCGTCGTCGCCGGCGGTGGCCAGGGTTCGCCCGTCGCCTGAGAGCGCCAGCACCTTGACGGCGTCGTCGTGCCCGGTCAGCGGCTCGCCGAGCGGCTTGGGGTCGGCCGGGTCGGAGATGTCCCACAGCCGCACGGTGTTGGTGGCGCTGGCGGTGATCAACGTCTTGCCGTCCGGCGTGAACACGGCGTCGTAGATGTAGTCGCTGGGCCGGTCCCCGTGCTTGATCACCGGCCGGCCCAGCGGCTTCGGGTGCGCGGGATCGGCGATGTCGTAGAGCTGGGCGCTGTGGTCGTCCCGGTCGGTGGCCATGAACCGGCCGTCCGGGCTGATCGCCAGCATCGACGAGTAGCGGGTCTCCAGCGGGATCGGCGGCCCCAGCTGCCGAGGGTGCGCCGGGTCGGACACGTCGTAGAGCCGGATCCCCTTGTTGCCGCCGGTGACGACCAGCACCCGGCCGTTCGGCGTGAACTCCACCTGGCTGACGCCCTCCAACCCGGTGATCGAGCCGACCTGGCGCAGCTGCGTCGGGTCGGAGGTGTCCCACAGCCGCACCGAGCCGTCGGCGGCCCCGGTCGCCACCACCTTGCCGTCCGGTCGCGGGGTGGGCGGCTCCATCGAGCCGGCCTGCCCGATGCCCAGCGGGGACGGCATGGTCCACAGCCGCACCTCGGTGTCGCCGCCACCGGTGGCCAGGGTCCGGCCGTCCGGGCTGAAACCGAGCGCGTACAGGTCGTTGCCGGTCAGCGGCTGCCCGATCAGGCCCGGCTGCGCCGGGTTGGCCAGGTTCCACAACCGGACCGAGCCGTCCTGGCCGGCCGAGCCGAGGATCCGGCCGTCCGGCGTGAACGCCACCGACCACTGCGGGCTCAGCCCGCTCAGCGGCAGCCCGATCTCCGGGGCCGACGCGGGGTCGCGCACGTCCCACAACCGGACCGAGCCGTCCCCGCTGCCGCTGGCCAGCATCGAGCCGTCCGGGCTGAACGCCACCGAGTGCACGGTGTCCTTGTAGCCGCCCAGCGGGACCCCGACCTGGACCGGCACCCGCGGGTTCGACACGTCGTACAACAGCACGGTCCGGTCGTCGCCGCCGGCGGCCAGGTAGCGGCCGTTCGGGCTGAACGCGATCGACCGCACCGGGTTGGTGTGCCCGGTCAGCGCGGCCAGCGGCGTCGGGTGTTCGATGTCGTGGACGTCCCACAGCTGAGCCTTCTGGTGCTCGCACGCGGCGGCCAGGGTCTTGCCGTCCGGGCTGAAGGCGATCAGGTAGATGGTGCCGGTGTCCTGGTTGAGCGGCGCGCCGATGAGCCGGGGGTGCGCGGGGTCGGCGATGTCGTACAGCCGCACCAGATGGTCGTCGCCGGCCGCGGCCAGCGTCCTGCCGTCGGGGCTGAACACCGCCGAGCTGACCCAGCTGCCGAAGCCGGTGATCGGCTTGCCGATCGGCACCGGCCGCTGCCGGTCGCGCACGTCCCACAGCCGGACCGTGTTGTCGTAGCTGGCGGTGGCCAGCAGCGTGCCGTTCGGGCTGAACGTGGTCAGGTACACGGCGCCGGTGTGCCCGTCGAGCACGGTGGCCAGCGGCGCCGAGGCCGAGGACAGCACCCGCGAGGACGCGGCCGGGTCGTCCGGCCGCATCCGGTGCGCCACCAGCGCCAGCTGCGCGGCCAGGGACGGGTCGGTGGTCATGGCGTTGTCCGCCGCCGCGAGCACGCCCGTGTACAGCGCGTCGTCCCGCTGGTTGAAGGCCAGCGTCGCGGCGACCACGGCGATCGTCACCAGCACCGCGGCCGCCGCCACCCCGGACCGGCGCAGCCAGGTCGCCCGGCGGCGGTGCCGGATCGCGTCGTCGAGGAACGCCTTGGCCACGGTGGTCAGCGCACCCGGGTCGGCCGATCGGGCCCACTGCTGGGCCGCCTCCAACCGGCCGCCCCGGTACAGCAGAGAGGAGTCCCGGTGCTCGGCCTCCCAGCTCTCGGCGTCCTCCTCCAGCCGCTGCCGCAGCAGGTTGCCGGCGCGGTCCCGGTCGATCCAGCCGCGCAGCCGCGGCCACGCCTGCAGCAGCGCCTCGTGGGTGATCTCCACGATGCCGGCGTCCAGTGTGATCAGCCGCGCCCGGGCCAGCACCTCCAGGGCCTCGGCCGCGGCCGCCGGGTTGACCGCCTGCTCCAGCAGCTCCTGCCGGCTGGACCGGCGGCGCGTGTCCTGGGTGTCCTCGCCCACGCGGACCAGCCGCAGCAGCACCGGCCGGGCCGCCGCCTGACCGGCCGCGTCCAGGTCGGCCCAGGCCCGCTCGGCCGTCGCGGCGACCGCCCCCTGGATGCCGCCGGCCGCGCGGTAGCCGGCCACGGTCATCCGGCCGGCCTGCCGGCGCTGCCAGGTGGCCAGCAGCGCGTGCGACAACAGCGGCAGCGCCCCCGCGTCGTAGCTGCCCTGGCCGTTGCGGGACGTGTTCACGCCCAGGTCCGACAGCATCAGGTCGACCAGGCCCGACTCCAGCTGCAGGCCCACCGCACGGGCCGGCCGCGCCACCGCCTCCCGCAGCTCGGCGACCGTCATCGCGCCCAGCACCATCTGCCGGTCCTGCAGCGCCTCGGCCAGCTCCCGGTAGTCCAGGCAGCGGCCGTAGAAGTCGGCCCGCACGCCCAGCACCACCAGCGCCTGGCCCTCGCCCGTGCACGCGGCGTGCAGCGCCGCCACGAACAGCCCGCGCCGCGCCTCGTCGTCCGAGAGGGTGAACGTCTCCTCGAACTGGTCGACCATCAGCACCGGGCGCGCGCCCGGGCCGGCGACCCGCTCGCCGTAGGACGCCATCGCCTCGCGGACCTGGGCCGTGAACTTGTCCTCGTCGAACTCGGCCAGCCCGTCGTCCACCGCCTCGGCCAGCTCCGGCACCAGCCGGACCAGCTCCTTCAGCGGATCCACGGTCGGGGTCAGCACCACCGTCGGCCACGCGCCGGGGCCGAGCGCGCCCTCCTGCACCGCCGGCCCCAGCCCGGCCCGCATCAGCGACGACTTGCCCGCGCCCGACGCGCCGACCAGCATCACGATGCCGCCGGTCCGCACCGCCGACGCCAGCCGGGACACCAGCGACGCCGTGCTCCGCTCCCGGCCGTAGAACCAGCCCGCGTCCTCCTGCCGGAACACCGCCAGACCCCGGTACGGGCAGGCGCCGACATCCTCGGACGGCTGTTGCTGCTCCGGCTGGTCCTCGGCGTCCGAGGTCACCGGGCTCGCCAGCGCCTGCTCCCACAGCCGGCGCCAGTCCGTCAGGTCGTACAGGCCCTCCACGACCGGCGTCGCCCGCAGCTTGCGCGCCTCGCCGACCAACACCTCCAGCACGGCCGCCAGCGCCGAGAACCGCGCCGGCACGTTCCGGCCGCGCCGCCAGTCGCTCACCCGCTGCGCCGGCACCCGGACCGGGCGGCCCCGCTCGTCCACCTTCCGGGCGCGCGCCACCGACTCGGTGACCCGCTTCAGCGGCGGCTCGCCGGCCTCCGCGTACAGCAGCGCGAACCGCTCCGCGAACTGCCCGCGAGGCCCCAGCACCGGTCCCGAACTGCTCATGTGTCGCGGCCCGTCCGTAGTCGTCTCTGCCGGCCGCCCCGTCCGGACCGGAAAACCATCTTCCCCATCTGAGCAGGCATTTTACGGACCGGAACCACGCACAGGGGTTCGCCCCCCGCCGCCGGCTGACATGCTCGTCCGGGTGCGTTTCCGAAAGGTCCTCGTTGGGGAAGGCGGGGCGTTTCGGGGATGAGGTTCCAGCGGTGACGACCCCCGTTCGTCACTGAGGGGCAGAGGGGTCTCCTCAGTGGTGGGAAGTCTCCGGACTGGCGCCCGCACTGGGGGGAGACGACGACCCACCGGCCGCGCAGCCGGTACGAGCCGGTGGGTCCGGAGGGCTTGTCGGCCGCCGGCCCCGCTACGGCGCGCCGACGGACCCGCGGCGCGGCGGGTCCGCCCTGGTCGTCCGCACCAGGACGGATCCGCCGCGTCGCAATCACACCGCGCGTGTCGCGCACCCCATCACAGTCTCGCCACGGGTCCCCTCCCCCTGATCGGACCCGTGGCCTCCCTAACTCCTGATCCGTTCCAACAAAGCCGCCAGCTGCTGCCTCGGCCCGTGCAACTCCGCCGGCAGGGCCGCCAACGCTCCCGTGAGAACCTGCTCCGCCTCGGGCAGCCGGTCCAGATCGACCAGCAGCCGTCCGCGCAGCGCCTCCGCCATCGCGGCCTCGGTGTACGCCTGCAGCCGCCGGAACCGTTCGGCGCACGGCGCGACCCGGACCAGCGCCTCCCCGAACCGCTCGGTGTTGGCCAGCACCCGGGCCCCGTCGTAGCCGAGCATCGCCTGCTCCCACACCAGCGCCGGCTCGGCCTCGCCGAGCTCGGCGGCCAGCACGTCGGCTGCCCCCAGGGCCTCGACGGCCAACTCGTGCTCACCACCCCACAGCCACGACGTGGCGCACTGCCGCCGGCAGGACAGCTCGTCGATCGGCAGCTCGGCCTCGTGATACGCCTCGGCGGCCTCGGCGAACCGCTGCGCGGCCTCGGCGTCGCGGTCCAGCGAGTCCAGGATCTCGGCGGACGCCGACAGCATCTGTCCGGTGCCGGCGGGGTTGCCGCCCTCGCGGCAGTGGTCGGCGACCTGGTCCAGCAGCTCAAGGGCCTGCACGCCGCGGCCGAGCGCCCGGTACGCCTTGGACAGCAGGAAGCGGGCCCGGGCGGTCTCGTCGGCGTCGCCGACCCGTAGCAGCACCGGCAGCGCGTCCTCGACGCAGTCGGCCAGCTCGCCGGGCCGGTCCAGGCCCAGGCAGGCGGCGGCCAGGTCGACCTGCGCGTACGCGACGCCGACCCGCTCCTCGCCCGCGGTCAGGGCGGCGATGGCGTCGACCAGCGACTCGTAGGCGTCCTTCGCCCGGTCCAGGTCGAGGGCCATGCGCCCGCGCTGGTGCGCGGCTCGGCCCCGCAGGTGCGGATCGGTCGCGGTGACGGCGTCCGCCATCACCTGGTACGCCCGCGCGAGGTCGCCGGTCCGGGCGTAGGCATTGCCCGCGACCACGACGGCCCGGCTCAGCGCGTTGCACGGCCCGACCGCGCGCCACAACTCCACCGCCCGCTCCGCGTCCTCGACGGACCCGCTGCGCTGGGCCCGTTCGAACGCGACCTGGGCGGCGAGGTCCGGCTTGCCCGACTCGGCGACCAGCGGGTCCAACCCGGCCAGCACCTCGTCGGCCTCGTCGTGCCGGTGCAGCGCCTGCAGCCCGGCGACCAGCCGCAGCTGGGCCGCGAGCCGGCGGTCCGCGTCGCCGACCCGGCCGATCTCCGCGCACGTCTCGACCAGCAGCGGATAGCCCTGCTCGCCGCGTTCGGTGAGGCAGTACAGCATCGCCACCCGGCCCAGCAGCGACTGCCGGCGCGCCTCGTCGCCGGCCTCGGCGCACAGCTCGGCCGCCCGCCGCCAGGTCTGCTCGGCCAGCTCGGGGTCCTGCCCGGCCTGCACCGCGCCCAGCGCGTTCAACCGCCGGGCCAGCAGCACGCCCTCGGGCTCGGCACACACCTGGTCGAACCGCTCCCAGGTGGCCAGCGCCTCGGCGATGTCCGCCCGCGCCCACTGCGCCTCGGCCAGCTCGGCCAGCTCCCCGGGCGACTCCGGCAGCTCCACCTCAGGTGGCTCCGGCGCGGGCCGGGCGGCCGCCTTGCGGGCCGGACCGGACAGCGGCAGGTGGTCGACCAGCGGCTCGGCGGCGATCGCCTCGGCGGTCAGCCGGCCCACCTCGTCGGTGCCGTTGCGGGCGTCGAACCGGGCCGCCAGCGCCAGCGCCCGCTCGGTCAGCTCGTCACGCAGCGCCGCCACGCCGACTTCGTCAGACCCTCGCCGTACGGTCAAACCTGAGTGGCCTGCGGCGACGATGCGGTCCAACGCCCCGGCAGCCATGGCACTGAACCGCATGTCCGCGAACGGGGTCGGCGGCTCCTCCAGCCAGCCCAAGTGCCGCTCCACCAGCTCCAGCGCCCGCGCGTGGTTGCCGGTGCGGGTGCAGAAGCCCACGTGGTCGGCGACCGAGGACAGCTCGGCCCGGTTGCTCTGGATCGCCCGGTACGCGGTGCGGTGCGCGTCGGCGGCCTCAGTCAGCCGACCCGTGCGCAGGTACGGCACCAGCAGCTCGGTGAGGATGCTGTGCGGCTGCTCGATGCACGTCATCTGGCCGTCCAGCACCGGCAGCGCCAGCGCGACCGCGTCCTCGTGCCGGCCCTCCCAGGCCAGGTACGCCACCTTCGCGGTCGGCTCGCAGCCGATGCAGTCGGCCATCGCGCCGCGCGGCGTGGCGCACCACAGCCGGTACTGCTCGGCCGCGGTCTCCCGGTCGCCGATGTGCTGCGCGACCAGGCGGCGGTGCTGGTGCACGGGGTTCAGCGTGTGCCCGGCCAGCCGGTAGCGGCGCTCCATGTCGTCGAGCACGCCGTACGTCCGGTCCAGCGGCACCTCCGGGAACATGGTCAGCGAGCTGACCATCCACTTGAAGTACCAGAACAGATGGTGGTCCTGCGCCGGGTCGCCCTCGCCGCGGTCGTAGGCGGCCAGGCACCAGGAGAAGGTGACGAACGCCTTCGCCGGCTCGCCGCCGTACTGGTACGCGGTGGTGGCCAGCAGCCGGGTGACGTACTTGAGGTTGTCGCTGCCGCTGGCGTCCACGTGCCGCAGCAGCTCCTCGATCGCCGCCACCTGGCCCCGCCCGTACGGCATGCGGGCGACCTGGTCGAGTCTGTCGGCCAGCTCCTCCTCGGATTGGCTCACAGACCCTCCTCGCTAGCGCTCGGAGGGTCTGCGGCCAAGGGCGCAGTGCTCGGTGGTTCGCTCGCAAGCTCGCTCACAGGTTCCCCTCGGTCGGCACGGCCTGGTCCAGCAGGCCGAGGAAGGACCGGTTGAGCAGCGCCGCGTCGGCCGGCCGGATCGGGTGGTAGCCCAGCAGCAGCGCCTGCCCGTACAGCGCCTCCACCGACAGCCCCACCAGGTTCGGGTCGGTCAGCCCGCACACCCGCCGGACCAGCGGGTTGCGGTGGTTGAGCACCAGCTGCGGCCGGTCGTCGGCGGGCTTGTCGAACGCCGACAGCACGCCCGCCCACAGCTCGTCCACCCGCTGCTTGGTGGCCCGCAGCTCGGCCTGGAACGCCGCGGACCGGTCGACCAGGAACAGCACCGGCAGCGACGCCGGCTCGTAGGAGCGCAGCACCACCTCGCAGCCCAGCCGGTCCATCGCCCGCTGCGCCGCGGCCAGGAACGGCCGCAGTGCCAGCTCGGTCGCCGGTGGCACTGCGTCGAACCGGGTCGCCAGGTCGGTCGGGTCCAGCCGGGAGACGGTCAGCCCCGGCTCGATCGCCGGCAGCCGTTCGATGATCTCCGCGTCGTACGTGTAACCGCCGTTGACCAGCGCGATGTCCTGGGCCGCGGCCACGCCGGCCAGCTGCCGGAAGTCGTCGGCGGTGGCGCAGTAGCGGATCTCGCCGTGCTGGGCGCGGAAGTCCGCCAGCGTCATCCGGCCGACGTTGGTCTCCATCGGCCACCACTGCTCGACCAGCCGCAGCATGTCGTCGTCGTGCAGGGCCAGGGCCTTCACGCCCAGGTGGTGCACGCCGAGGAACTTGTGCAGCCGGGCCTGGTCGGCGCGGGCCAGCCCGACCAGCCAGCCGCGCAGCTGGTCGCCCAGCGCCTGCCTGGTCGTGTCGAGCAGGTTGTCCGCGTACAGCGCCTCGCGGCTCGCGGTCGGCCGCAGCTCGCCCGCGTCGACCACGCAGCGGGCGAAGAACGCCCAGTCCGGCAGCAGCCCCTGCGCGCTCTCGGTGAGCAGCATGCCCTTCAGGTAGACGCGGTGGCCGGCGTGCTCGGCCGGGTTCGCCGGGAACGGCAACACGTAGGCGACGCCGGTCAGGCCTGCCTCCGGCACCGCCAGGTCGATCACGTCGAACGGGGTGAAGCCCAGTGTCTCCTGCGCGTAGCCGACCAGGTCCGCCCGTCGCTGGCCCGGCTCGCGGTCGTCGTCCCGCCACGGCGTGCCGGCGCCGCTGACCGGCGCGCCGTCCACCGTGACCGGCACCGGCAGCATCGATCCGTACAGGCGGGCCAGCTCGACGACCGTCGGCGGCTCGAACCACTGCTCCGCGCCGGGGCGGGCGGTCAGCTCCACCGTCGTGCCGACCTCGTCGCGCTGCGCCGGCTTGATGTCGTACGTGCCGTCGGCCCGCCCCGTCCACAGCACCGCCGGCGCGCCCTCGGCCCGCGTCGTCACCTTGACTTCGTCCGCGCCGAGGAACGCCGACAGCAGGCCGATGCCGAACTGGCCGAGGAACTCGTGGCGCGCGAAGCCCAGCTCGTCCCGCTTGGAACTGCGGCCGATGGTCGCCAGCAGCTCGTGCACCTGCGCCTCGGTCAACCCGATCCCGGTGTCCGTCACGGTGACCGCCGCCGGCCCGGTGACCACGCGGATCTCCGCCGGCGCGTCCGGGACACCCGCTTGCCGCGCCGTCACCGCGTCCACCGCGTTCTGCAGCAGCTCGCGCAGGTAGACCCGGGGACTCGCGTACAGGTGATGGCTGAGCAGGTCCACGACGCCGCGCAGGTCGACCTGGAACGTGCGGTTCACGGTGCTGACGTCCCCCTGGGGTGGGTGCTGACCGGCTCAACTATGCCTGTTCCGGTCCGCAAGGGTAGATGGTTGCGGTCGGCCGCGCGGTCAAGTTTCGCGTACCGGGTACGCCGAATCCCGCAAACCGCGCCCTTTTCGGCGACGTGCTCGCAGAGTGACCGATCGTGCCATCTCCGTGGTCGATGCGATCCCGTTGTGCGGGCAGCCTTCCGTACGCCAGGACGCGTAATGTCGACCGCGGATCGTCCGTCGACGAGGGGGGAGACCTTGCGCGAGATCACATCGGTTGACGAGCTCAGCGAGCTTGTCGGTGAGCCCGTCAAACGGGTCGCCGAGAAGGTGCGGCCTGCGCTGCACGAGCTGGACCGGCAGTGGCTTGCCGCCTCGCCTTTCTGCCTCATCGCCACCAGCGCCGCCGACGGCAGCTGCGACGTCTCACCGAAGGGTGATCCCCCCGGCTTCACCCTCGTCCTCGACGACCGCACCATCGCCGTTCCCGACCGCCCCGGAAACCGCCGCGTCGACGGTTGGCGCAACATCCTCTCCAACCCCCATGTCGGCCTGCTCTACCTCCTCCCCGGCCGCGGCGACACCCTCCGCATCAACGGCCGCGCCCGCCTCCTCTCCGATGCCCCCTTCTTCGACCAGATGGTCGTCAAGGGCCACCGCCCCAAGATCGTCATGCTCGTCGACATCGACGAGGTCTTCCACCACTGCGCCAAGGCCTTCCTCCGCTCCGCCCTCTGGCGACCGGAGACCTGGGACCCCGACTCCGTAGCCTCCCGCCCCGCCATCGCCAAGGCCCTCGAACGCCCCGAGGACCCCTTGGCCGAGCTGGAGCGCTACTACGGCCCCACCTACGCCAACAACCTCTACTGACGCAGCGACTCCAGCTCACGGGCGAGGTTCCGCCGCGCCGCGGCCTCCCAGCGGTCGCGGCCGGCGGGGGTGAGGAACAGGCGGTCCCGATCGAGTAGGGAGTGCAGGACGCGGGAGCGGCCGGTGCGCCAGGAGTCGTCGGGGACGGCGGAGTACTCCTGGCGCACGGCCGAGGCGTAGGCGTCGTAGTCGGCAGCGGGGGAGCCGAGGATGGCGAGGTCGGCGTCCAGCAGGGCGCAGGCGACGTGATCCGTAGGGTCGGCGGCGTGCTTGATGGTCATGAGCACGAGGTCGGAGACGCGGGAGGCGGCGGACTCCAAGCCGGAGCGGGTGAGCCAGGTACGGGCCCAGTCGGCGCTGCGGTGCTCGTCGGTGCCGGGGACGGCGTCGTAGACGACGTCGTGGGCGCAGGCGGCGAGGATCAACACGGCCTTTTCCGGCGAGGACAAGGGAACCAGCGTGACGGCGTCGCGGACGACGGAGCGGACGTGGCGGAGGTCGTGGTAGCGGCGGTGGGGCTCGCTGTAGCGCGCGACGATGTCGGTGTCGACGGGCGTGCCGCCGAGGGCGGAAACCGCCGCGCGCCAAGCGATGTCAGGCAACGGGGACCACGATGGAGGTCAGCACGAAGCCGTCGCGGATGAGCCAGCGGCCGGAGAAGCCGCTGACGGGGCCGGGAACGAGGATCCGGGCGGAGAACACGCCGTCGCCGAAGGACAGTTCGGCCTCGGAGAAGTCGAGGAATGTCCGGGCGAGCGGGAACCAGGCCTTGTACACGCTTTCCTTGGCGCTGAACAGAAGCCGGCCGTGAACCGACCGCTCGGACGGCAGCGCGATGGCGTCGAGGACTCCCTCGGGCAGGGGCTCGTCGGGCTCGGCGTCGATGCCGATGGTGACGATGTCCCTGCCCCACGCCAAAGCGGCCGCGCGGTAGCCAAGACAGTGGGTCATGCTGCCGACGACCCCGTCCGGCCACTGTGGAGCGCCCCGTTCCCCCGGCAGCACAGGGCTTTCGGGCAGGCCGAGGGACTTCATGGCCTGGCGGGCGCAGTACCGGACGGTGGAGAACTCCCGGCGCCGCTTGTCGACGGCGCGGGCGATGACGGCCTCCTCCTCGGGGAAGAGCTCCACGGCGGAGTGGTCGTCGAACGCCTCGGCGTAGGCCACCGAAGAAGGCAGCAGCTCCTCGATCACGGCTTCACCGGCAGGATCTGGCGCAGCCACCCCTCGGAGCGCCCCCACTTCTTCCACTCCCGCGGATAGCCCACGGAAACCTCCTCGAACCGCACGTCGTCGTAGTGAGTGGTGCGGGGAATGTGCAGATGCCCGTACACCGAACAGGCGGAGCGGAACCGGGTGTGCCAGTCGGCGGTGAGCACGGTGCCGCACCACTGCGCGAACTCGGGGTAGTACATGACCCGCGTGGGCTCCCGCACCATCGGCCAGTGGTTGATCAGCACGGTCGGCAGGTCCGGCGGCAGCGCCGACAGCCGCTTCTCGGTCAGCTCGACCCGCGCCTCGCACCAGGCCTCGCGGCTGGGATACGGGTCGGGGAACAGGAAGTACTCGTCGGTGCAGACGACGCCGGCCTCGTGCGCCTTGGCCAGCGCCTCTTCCTTGTTATGGGTGCCCTCGGGACGGAACGTGTAGTCGTAGAGCAGGAACAGCGGCGCGATCACCGCCGGACCGCCCTCGCCGTCCCAGATCGGGTAGTCGTCCTCGGGCGTCACGACGTCGAGCCGCCGGCACATCTCCACGAGGTAGTCGTAGCGCTCGACGCCCCGCAGCTGCACCGGGTCGTCCTTCGGCGTCCACAGCTCGTGGTTGCCGGGCACCCAGATCACCTTGGCGAAGCGCTCCCGCAGCAGGCCCAGCGCCCACTCGATGTCCGAGGACATCTCGCCCACGTCGCCGGCGACGATCAGCCAGTCGTCGTCCGACTCGGGGCGCAGCCCCTCGGTGATCGTCCGGTTCTCCTCGTACGCGACGTGCAGGTCGCTGACCGCGAGCAACTTCACCCGTCGATCGTAGGCAATCTAGGGGGTCAGGGGTGGTTGTGTGACGAATTGCCCGTGATGTGTGCGAGAACGGCTAGTACCCGCCGGTTGTCGTCGTCGGACGCGGCCAGCCCGAGCTTGCCGAAGATCGAGGCGATGTGCTTGCTCACGGCGCTGTCGGACAGGTGCAGCCGCTGCCCGATGGCGGCGTTGGACCGCCCCTGCGCCATCAGCTCCAGCACCTCGCGTTCCCGCGGGCTGAGCGTGGCCAGCGGCGGCGTGCCGCTGATCAGCTTCGCCACCACGTCGGGGTCCATCGCGGTGCCACCGGCGGCGACCCGCCGCAGGGCGTCCACGAACTGCTCGTCGTTGAACACGCGGTCCTTGAGCAGGTAGCCGACGCCGGCGCCGCCGTCAGCCAGCAGTTCACGGGCGTAGAGCTGCTGGACGTGCTGGGACAGGACGACGACCGGCAACCCGGGATGGGTCCGACGGGCCGCGATGGCGGCGCGGAGCCCCTCGTCGGTGAACGTCGGCGGCAGCCGCACGTCGACCACGGCCACGTCCGGATTGTGCTCGATCAGCGCCGCCAGCAGCTCCGGCCCGGATTCGACGGCGGCGACCACCTCGAAGTCGTACGCCTCCAGCAGCCGGGTCAGCCCGGCTCGGAGGAGGTAGACGTCCTCCGCGATGACAACACGCACGGGATCTCCAGCGTCAGTGTGGTTGGGCCGCCGACGGGGCTGTGCACGTCCAGGACGCCGTCGAAGGTACCGAGCCGGCGCCGGATGCCCAGCAGCCCGGTGCCGCCGGCCGGGTCCGCGCCGCCGTGACCGTCGTCGTGCACGTGGATGCGCAGCAACTCGTCGGCGTGGTGCACGTCGACCCGGACATTCGACGCACCGGAGTGCTTGGCGGCGTTGGTCAGCAGCTCCCGCACGGCGAAGTAGGCGGCCGACTCGACCGGTGGGTCGAGCCGTCCGGGCAGGTCGGCGGCCACCTCCACGTCCAGCGGGCAGTCCAGCGCCACCACCCGGATCGCGTCCGCGAGGCCGCGTTCGGCCAGCACCGGCGGGTGGATGCCGTGCACCAGCTCGCGGATCTCGTTCAGCGCGGTCGCCGTGTTCTCCCGCACCTCCACGATCAGCCGGCGGGCCGTCTTCGGATCCACGTCCAGCAGCCGCTCCACGGTGCGCAGCGCCATGCCCATCGCGACCAGCCGGCCCTGCGCGCCGTCGTGCAGGTCCCGCTCGATCCGGCGCAGCTCGGCGGCCTGGGTGTCGACGGCGTCGGCCCGGGTCTCGGTCAGCCGCTCCACCCGCTGCGCCAGCCGGGCGGCCTTGGTCGGGGCGAGCAGCACCGGCGTCCAGCGGTCGTGCCATCGACGCAACGTCGGGGCCAGGACCAGCGCCACCGCCACCGCCGCCGCGCCGGCCGGCAGCTGCCACCACGGTTGGTTGTGGCGCCACAGGTACGTGACCACCGTGGTCACTTGGGCGAAGCCCACCAACAGGGCGGCGCACGGCGCCGCCAACAGAGTCACGGCGACCAGTGGGTTCAGCAGCATCCACAGGAAGTCCCGGCCGGAGGCCGGATCCCCGGTAAGCCAGTACAGCCGCGCCAGCCGCACCGGGACCGTCGGCGACCGGAACATCCGCCGGCCGACCCGGTACCGCCCGTCCGGCTCCGGCCGCGGCACGGGCGGGGCCGGTCGGTACGGCTCGTCGATGCCACCGACCCGCCGCCGGTAGTAGTTGGTGAAGCCGCGGGAGTTCTCGATCAGCACGATCAACGGCCAGGTGACACCGGCCAGCGCCAGCGCCGCCGTGACCAGTTGCAACGCCGCCAGCAGCAGGCCGGCCAGCGACTGCACGGCCAGTTGCGCGCCGTCCAGGACCAGGACGACCCGGTCCTTCACCCAGTTCGGCCACGGCCGGCGCGCCCCGAGCAGTGCTCGCGTCCACCGCCCGTGCCAGCGCAGCCCCCGTTGCCCGACGACCACCGCCGCCAGCCCCAGCACCGTGCCGGCGACCGGGTTGGCCACCAGCCACAACAGATCCAGCCAGGTCGCCCCGTCCGAGGCCAGCCAGTGGGCACGCTGCCGGTACGCGGGCATGTGCGGATGGCGGTACAGCCGCCTCCGCACCTCGTACATGCCGTCGGGCCGCGGCCGAGGCGGCGGCGGTGCCGGCTGATACGGCTCCGCGATCGGCACGCCACACCACTCGCCGGCCAGCCTGCGGGCCATCACCGGCATCCGCCGGATCCGCAGCACCAGCGGAGTCACGCCGAACAGCAGGGCCACGAGGTCGAGCACGGCCAGGACCGGGCCGAGCGCCGCCAGCGCAACCAGCCCCAACCCCCGTAGCCGTGCCATGGCACGAGTGTCGCCCATCCGGCCGTAGGCCGGCAGTGGAGCTACCTGCACATCCGGCGGTCACGGGCCTAGGCTGCCCGGGTGGCGGACTTCGACGAGATCAAGGTCGCGTTCTGGGGTGACGGCACCTACGACGTTCAGCCGCCGCTGACCGACGAGGACGTCCGGGAGGCCGAGGCCCTGCTCGGCGTCACGCTGCCCGCCGCCCTGCTCGACCTCCTGCGTATCCAGAACGGCGGCGGCGTCGCCTGTGGCCGGCGGCGGTTCCCGACCTCCGCGCCGACTTCCTGGGCCGACGACCATGTGCCGCTGCCCGACCTGATGGGCATCGGCCGCACCAGGGGCGTGACTTCGCTGCTCGACGCCCCCGCCCTGATCGAGGAGTGGGGCCTTCCCGCCGGCGTCGTGCCGTTGTCCGGCGACGGTCACACGTGGATCGCCCTGGACTACCGCCGCCCCGGTGAGCCCTCGGTGGTGTGGCTCGACGCCGACCAGAACACGGAGTTGCCGCTGGCCGCCGACTTCCGGTCCTTCGTCGAGGGCCTCACAGGTCGATGACGGCGATGCCCTGTTCCCGCAGGCTGCCCAGGTAGAGCTTGCCGCCGTGCTGCCGGACGCCGGTGACCATGTGGTAGCCGGGCGCCGAGGTCTGCAGGTCCCGCACGATGGCGCCGGAGTCGTCGATGGCGACCACCCAGGTGGTGCGAACCTCGAACCTGGTCAGCACGGAGGGCGGCAGCGCCCAGGTTGCCTTGCGTAGCAACGGATTCCGGGACGCGGTCCAGTCCAGCACGGGGTTGCGCGGCGTGGCCAGGGCGACCCAGATCAGGCCGTCCGCGCCGGTGCTGAGGTTGTCGGGGATGCCCGGCAGGTTGTCGGCGAGGACCTCGCTCCGGCCGGTGTCCAGCCACACCCGGCTGATCCGGTACGAGCCGGTCTCCGCCACCGCCACGTACGACTCGTCGGCGGACAGCGCGACGCCGTTGGCGAACTGGAGGCCGTCCAACAGCTCGGTGACCTCGCCGGAGACGTCCCGGCGCAGCAGCCGGCCGGTGCCGCCGTGTTCGAGCAGGTCGGCCATGAAGTGCTCGACGCCGAAGCGCTGGGTGGAGTCGGTGAAGAAGACGGTGCCGTCCCGGGCCACGGCGGCGTTGTTGCACAGGCGCAGCGGCCGGCCGGCGGCCAGCTCCCGGCCGGCGACGAGCGCTTCGACCGAGCCGCCCTCGGGATCGACGGCGAGCAGCCCGCGTTCGGCGTCGCAGACCAGCAGCCGGCCGTCGCCGAGCAGCTCGACGCCCAGCGGCCGGCCCTGGGTGTCGGCGACCTGGTCGATTCGCCGGCCGTCGTCGGACAGCCGCAGGATCCGGCCGTCCTCGACGCCGGTCACCAGCCGGCCCTGCTCGTCGACGACGACATCCTCGGGGCCGGTCCCGTTCACGGCGAGCACCCGCGGCGCGGGCATCGGCGGCGCGCTGTCCGAGCGCCGGGCCCGCTCGGGCGCGGCCGGCGGCTGCCACACGACGGGGTTGATGGACGGACGAGCCACTGCCTCACTCCTCGCCGATGAACGCCTTCCGGATGTCGTCGGTCCCGGCTCTGGCGGCCAGCAGCTGCCGCAGCAGGATGCGGGCCTTGACGGGGCTGAGGAAGCCGGCCCCGATCAGGCCGCGGCGCAGCAGGTCCTGTTCGGACCCGGGGAAGCCGTAGGTCTCGGCCAGCACCGGCCCGGCGCCCGTGCGGGAGGCGAGGATCACCGGCATCCGCTGGGCGAGCGCGGTCAGCGGCTCGACCATGGCCACCGGCACGTGGCCGGCCCCGAACGCGGCCACCACGAGCCCGTCCACGGCGTCGCCGATCGCCTTGAGCACGGCCCCGTCGTCGCCGAGGGTGACCGTGACCAGGCCGATCGTCGGCTCCGGCGCGCCCTGCGGGACGTACACCTTGAGCACGTCGGCCGGCCGGTTCAGCAGCCGGAGCGAGCCCTCCACGACGTAGCCGATCGGCCCGGTGTTCGGTGACACGAAGGCGGCGATGCTTGCGCTGTGCGCCTTGGTGACGTACCTCGCGGCGTGCACCTCGTCGGCGAACACCACCACGCAGCCCAGCCCGTCGGCCTGCTCGCTGGCCGCCACCTGCACGGCGGCGAGCAGGTTGGCCGGGCCGTCGGCGCCGGCCAGCGACGGGTTGCGCATCGCGCCGGTGACCACCACCGGCGCGCCGTCCAGCACGCTCGTGTCGAGGAAGAACGCCGTCTCCTCGATCGTGTCGGTGCCCTGCGTGACCACCACGCCGCGGGCGCCGGCGTCGATCTCGGCCGTGATCAGCTCGGCCAGCGCCGTCAGGTCGTCGAAGCCGACCGAGGCGCCCGGCAGCGACCGGAACGCGATCGTGCGCAGCGGCACGCCGACCTCGCCCAGCCCCGGCACGGACGCCAGCAGCTCGTCGACATCGAGCGCCGGAACGGCCCCCGTGCTGCCGTCGGCCGGCCTGGCCATGGCGATGGTTCCGCCGAGCGCGATCACCGTCACGAAGTCGGTCACCTGCACTGGCGTACCACATCAAATGGGTTGTGTCACTGTGCCCATGCCGCGCGTTCCGCGCGGGGCGAGGCCGCTCGTGACCGGCGCCTTCCCTTGCCGTATTTCGACCGCCCGCGTCGGCTCGTACGGTGGGTGCGTCGGGTGGCGGGCGATCGAAATACGGCTCCGGTCCAGGCGCCGGCGCGGCCTCGCGAGAACTGTCAACGAGTCTCCGACCAGCGGGCCATTTCGGAAGCTGCCTCGGCCCGCCGGGCGGGGTTTCGGACCGCGCTCGCCTGCAGCCAGATCTGCACCTGCAGCCACCGGATCTCCCGGCACAACTCCACCAGGTCCGCGTCGTACGGGTCGGGATACGCCGCCAGCGCGGCCTCGCCGTCCAGCAGCTTCGTCCTGGCCAGGATGGCCAGATCCCACTCCAGCGGCCCGCGCCAGGTGTCCTCGAAGTCGTTCCACACCAGGCCGGAGGGCGTCGCCAGCACGTTGCCGGGATGCGCGTCGCCGTGCAGCGCCCGACCACCAAGCGGCAGGAGGGCGGACAGGCGCGAGTGTTCCGCCCGCAGCGCCTCGGCGTGCTCGTCGGCGAACGGCAGCCCCAGCAGGACGTCGTCCAACGGCCCCGTCGCGGGCAGCGGACCCGAGTAGTCGGCCAGCGCCCGGTGCAGCTGGGCCAGCGACTCGGCGAAGTCGACCGGCTTGATCGATGCAGAACGATCATGTGGCACGAAACGCCAGAACGTCATGGTCATGCCGTCGTGCGCGACCGGGCCGCGGGGCAGCTCGGAACTGGGGGAGACGACCGGGAGGCCCCGCCCGGCCAGGTGATCCACCACGGAGAGCTCCCGGGCGAACCAGTCGGCGACCGGGTGCCGGACCAGGCCGGTGGTGCCGGCGACGCGGGCCACGACCGGCGCCGGCCGCAGGTGGACCAGCACATTGCTGCCGTTCTTGAGCACGGCGGGCTCGGCCGACCGGATCCCGTGGGCGGCGGCGTAGGAGACCGCCGCCCGAATCGCCTGTTCCATGCCGGAAGATGCTGTCACGGGCAGTGACGGGGGTCACTCGATTTCCCCAGTGCCGGCCCAGCCGAGCTGACCCGATCTCGCCGGTCTACGATCCCAGGTGGTTTCCCGAGATGACACTGGCTGGAGGCATCGTGACGGCCGTAGCACCGCAGCCGATCGCTACGCGTCCCTACCCGACGCGAACGACGGTCAAGGGTTCCCTCCTGCTGCGGTTGTTCCGTACGACGGACCACAAGCAGATCGGAATCATGTACCTGGTCACCTCGTTCGCCTTCTTCATCATCGGCGGCGCGATGGCCCTGCTCATGCGTACCGAGCTGGCCCGGCCCGGGCTCCAGTTCCTCTCGCAGGAGCAGTTCAACCAGCTGTTCACCATGCACGGCACGATCATGCTGCTGCTGTACGCGACGCCGATCGTGTTCGGCTTCGCCAACTTCGTGCTGCCGCTGCAGATCGGCTCGCCGGACGTCGCCTTCCCGCGGCTGAACGCGTTCGCCTACTGGGCCTACCTGTTCGGCGGCACGATCGTCGTCGCCGGCTTCCTGACCCCGGGTGGCGCCGCCGACTTCGGCTGGTTCGCCTACACCCCGCTGTCGGACATGGTCCACTCGCCCGGCGTCGGCGCGGACATGTGGATCACCGGCCTGATCCTCGGTGGTCTGGGCACCATCCTCGGCGGCGTCAACATGATCACCACGGTGGTCTGCCTGCGCGCGCCCGGCATGACCATGTTCCGGATGCCGATCTTCACCTGGAACATCCTGGTCACCTCGATCCTCGTGCTGCTGGCCTTCCCGATCCTGACCGCGGCCCTGTTCGGCCTGCTGGCGGACCGGCACCTGGGCGCGCACGTGTTCGACCCGGCCAACGGCGGCGTGATCCTCTGGCAGCACCTGTTCTGGTTCTTCGGCCATCCCGAGGTCTACATCGTCGCGCTGCCGTTCTTCGGCATCGTGTCGGAGATCTTCCCGGTGTTCAGCCGCAAGCCGCTGTTCGGCTACAAGGGCCTGATCTACGCCACGCTGGGCATCGCGGCCCTGTCGGTGACCGTGTGGGCCCACCACATGTACGCCACCGGCGCCGTGCTGCTGCCGTTCTTCTCGTTCATGACCTTCCTGATCGCGGTCCCGACCGGTGTGAAGTTCTTCAACTGGATCGGCACCATGTGGAAGGGGCAGCTGACCTTCGAGACGCCGATGCTGTTCAGCGTCGGCTTCCTGATCACCTTCCTCTTCGGCGGCCTGACCGGCGTGCTGCTGGCCGCGCCGGCGATCGACTTCCACGTGTCCGACTCGTACTTCGTGGTGGCGCACTTCCACTACGTGCTCTTCGGCACCATCGTGTTCGCCACCTACGCGGGCATCTACTTCTGGTTCCCGAAGATCACCGGCCGGATGATGGACGAGGGCCTGGGCAAGCTGCACTTCTGGACCACGTTCATCGGCTTCCACACCACGTTCCTCGTGCAGCACTGGCTGGGTGCGGAGGGCATGCCGCGGCGGTACGCCGACTACCTGTCCAGCGACGGCTTCACCACGCTGAACACGGTGTCCACCATCGGCGCGTACATCCTGGGCGCCTCCACGCTGCCGTTCATCTGGAACGTGTTCCGCAGCTACCGCTACGGCGAGGTCGTCGAGGTGGACGACCCGTGGGGCTACTGCAACTCGCTGGAGTGGGCGACGTCCTGCCCGCCGCCGCGGCACAACTTCACCTCGCTGCCGCGGATCCGCTCCGAGCGTCCGGCCTTCGAGCTGCACTACCCGCACATGGTGGAGCGGCTGCGGCTGGAGGCCGAGTACGGCCACACCCCGGCGCCGTCCGAGGCGCTGACCGCGGCCGTCACGGGTAGCGACGACCCGACGGAGAAGTGACCGTCAGCTGAACATCTGACCAAGCGGGCCCCGGTGACGACGGACACACCGGGGCCCGTTTGCTTTTCCGGCAGACTGTCCGGGTGACCAGTTCCCATGCCAGCACGGTCCTGATCACCGTCACCGGACCGGACAAGCCCGGCGTCTCCTCCGTGCTGTTCGCGGTCCTGACCAGGCACGGCGTCGAGGTCCTCGACGTGGAGCAGGTGGTGATCCGTGGCAAGCTGGTGCTGGGCGTGCTGGTGAACGACGAGCGCGACCCCGAGGGCCTGCAGGAGACCGTCGAGCAGGCGATGGCCAGCGTCGCGATGAACGTGGACGTGGAGATCGGGGCCGACCCGCGCAGCTCCTCCCAGCAGGGCTCCAGCCACGTGCTGGTGGTGCTGGGCCGGCCGGTGACCGCCCGGGGCTTCACCGAGGTCGCCCGCAAGCTGGCCGCGCTCGGCGTGAACATCGACGCCATTCACCGCGTCGCCGACTACCCGGTGACCGGCCTCGAGCTGCGGGTTTCCGTGCCCGACGACACCGCCGAGCAGGACGCGCTGCTGCGCAGCGCCGTCGCCGAGTTGTCCGCCCGGGTCAACCTGGACGTGGCGGTGGAGCGGGCCGGGCTGACCCGGCGGGCGAAGCGACTGGTCGTCTTCGACGTCGACTCCACGCTCGTGCAGGGCGAGGTCATCGAGATGCTGGCCGCCCGCGCCGGCTGCGAGGACAAGGTGCGGGAGATCACCGAGGCCGCCATGCGCGGCGAGCTCGACTTCGCCCAGTCGCTGGAGCGGCGGGTGGCGCTGCTGGCCGGGCTGCCCGAGACGGTGCTGGACGACGTCGCCGCGGAGCTGGAGCTCACGCCCGGCGCCCGTACCACCATTCGCACGCTCAAGCGGCTCGGCTTCCGCTGCGGCGTGGTCTCCGGCGGCTTCACCCGGGTCATCCGGGGCCTGGCCGACGAGCTGGGGCTGGACTTCTGCATGGCCAACCAGCTGGAGGTCGTCGACGGCCGGCTGACCGGGCGCACCACCGGGCGGGTCATCGACCGGGCCGGCAAGGCGCAGGCGCTGCGCGAGTTCGCCGACGCCTACCACATTCCGCTGGCCCAGTGCGTCGCCGTCGGCGACGGGGCCAACGACATCGACATGCTGTCGGCCGCCGGCATGGGCGTGGCGTTCAACGCCAAGCCCGCGCTGCGTGAGGTCGCCGACGCCGCCCTGTCGCACCCGTTCCTGGACGCGGTGCTGTTCGTGCTCGGCGTGACCCGCGCCGAGGTGGAGGCGGCCGACGCCGCGGACGGTCTGGAACCCTTGCGACTGTGAACGTGCTTCAACCACTCGCCGACCGCTACGCCTGGTGGCTCCGGCGCCCGGCGCCGCAGGACACCTCCGACGAGGATCCCTCGGAGGTTCGGGCGATGCCGATCGTGCTGCGCATCGAGAAGGCCGCACCGCCGGCGCGGACCCCGTTGCTGGAGGCCGCCGCCGCGGCGGCCATCGCCGTCTGCCTCGATCCCCGGGCCGCCGAGCCCGAGGGGGAGTGGCACGCCGAGGTCTCGGCGTGGATCGACGGCCGGATCCGGAAGGTGTCCCGGCGGGCCCGCGGCGCGCACTGGGAGGCCGTGCAGTCGCTGCCCGGCGTGACCGTGCGCGTCGGTGATGCCGAGGCTCGGGCGCTGCTGCCGTGGAAGGTCGTCGAGACGCCGCAGGAGGTGCGGCGGCTGCAGATCACCGGCAGTGATCTGCCTGCCGACGAGCCCGGCCCCGTTCCCGCCGGGGCGCCGGTGCTGTGGATCAACCCGGACGTGCCGATGACCGCCGGCAAGGCCGCCGCCCAGGTCGGGCATGCCACCATGCTGCTCGCCGCGCTGCTGCCTCCCGACGAGCTCACCGCCTGGCAAGCCGCCGGATTCCCTTGCGCGGTAAGGACTCCCGAGCCCGCCGACTGGAAACTCCTTGTGCCCGGCGACGATCCCGCCGGCGCCTGGCAGACCCGCGGCGTGGTCGCCGTCCGGGACGCCGGGTTCACCGAGGTCGCCCCCGGCACCGTCACCGTCGTCGCACAGCGGGCGTCGTCGTGACCGTCTCCGTCCAGCGCGTCGGCGACGGCCGGTTCGTCGCCCGCACCGATTCCGGCGCCACCGTCGATGTCGGCGGCGACGGCTTCTCCCCGGTCGAGCTGCTGGAGGCCGCCCTCGCCGCCTGCGCCGCGCTGACCGCCGAGCAGCTCATCACCCGCCGGGCCGGCGCCGACTCGTCCTTCACCGTCGTCGCCGCCGGCGAGGAGACCGCACACGAGGTCCGCCGCCTCGACGTCACCTTCGACCTGCCCGCCGACCAACCCCTGGCCACCCTCATCCCCCGGGCCATCGCCCGCGAGTGCAAGGTCAGCCGCACCGTCGAGCACGGCGCCCCGGTCGCCGTCCGGCTCGACCCCGATCTTCGGCAGACGTAGAACAGCGGCTTCGGCGTGCGGCTAAGCCGACGCCGCCGCGTCCAGGCGCTTGAGGGCGGCGCGCACCACCTCCGGGTCGTGCGTGGTCCAGAACGGCGGCAGGGAGGCGCGCAGGAAGCCGCCGTAGCGGGCGGTGGCCAGGCGCGGGTCCAAAATCGCGACGACGCCCTTGTCGTTGGTGGAGCGGAGCAAGCGGCCGGCCCCCTGGGCGAGCAGCAGGGCGGCGTGGGTGGCGGCGACGGTGAGGAAACCGTTGCCACCACGGGCTTCCACGGCCCGCTGCCGGGCCGAGGCGAGCGGATCGTCGGGGCGGGGGAAGGGAATCCGGTCGACGACGACCAGCTGCAGGGAGTCGCCGGGCACGTCGACACCCTGCCACAGGGACAGCGTGCCGAACAGGCAGCAGCGCACGTCCTCGGCGAACTTCTTGACCAGCTGGGCGGTGGAGTCCTCGCCCTGGCACAGCACGGGGTACTCGATCCGGGACCGAATCGCCTCGGTGGCCTGCTTGGCGGCGCGCATGGAGGAGAACAGCCCGAGCGTCCGCCCGCCGGCGGCGTTGACGAGGTCGACGAGCTCGTCGAGGTAGGCGGGCGGCAGGCCGTCCCGGCCGGGCGTGGGCAGATGCCGGGCCAGGTAGAGGATTCCGCTGCGCCCGTGCTCGAACGGGGAGCCGACGTCCATGCCGCTCCACCGAGGGGTGCTCAGGTCCGACGGCGGTTCCTTCTCGGTGGCGGTGGCGTCCACGACCGGAACCTGGCTGGACGCGGGCAGACCCCACTGCCGGGCCAGCGCGTCGAAGGTGCCGCCGAGGGTGAGCGTGGCCGAGGTGAGCACGGTGGTCCGCGGCGCGAAGAGGCGTTCCCGCAGCAGGCCGCCGACGCCGAGCGGGGCGACCTTGATGGTGGGCGGCTTGCTGTCGTCACGGAAGTCGCCGGCCAGCCACACCACGTCCCGGCGGTGCGCCTCGTCGTCGTCGAACGCCTCCAGCAGCCGCACGGCGGTGTCGTGGATCTCGTCGAGCAGCGCCAGCGCGAGCTTGCGGCCGACGGCGGCGTCGGGATCCTCCTTGCGCTCGGGCCCGAGCGCGGTGATGCACCGGTGCGCGGAATCCCGCACGGCGGCCAGCGCGCCGGCCAGGGCCCGGGGCATGGCGTCCAGCCGGCCGACGGGCATCTCCGACAGCACGATCTCCAGGCCCTCGCCGGCCTCGGACAGCTGGTCGGCGACGTCCTCCTCGATCTGCCGTCCGCACCGCCGCACGGCGATCGCCAGCGCGGCGGTCGACAGCTCGGCGGTGGCCACCGACGTCACCCGGTCCACCAGGTCGTGCGCCTCGTCCACGATCACGAGGTCGTGCTCCGGCAACACCTTGTAGCCCTCGAGGGCGTCGATCGCCAGCAGCGCGTGGTTGGTGACGACCACGTCCGCCCGCCCCGCCTCGGCGCGGGCCCGCTCGGCGAAGCAGTCCGTGCCGATCGGGCACTTGGACACGCCCAGGCATTCCTTGGCGCTGACCGAAAGCTGCCGCCAGGCCTGGTCGCTGACGCCCGGCACCAACTCGTCCCGGTCACCGGTCTCGGTGTCCGACGACCACTCGTGCAGCCGCTGCACGTCCCGCCCCAGCCGAGAGATCGCGAACGGGTCGAACAGGCCCTCGTCCTCCGGCTCGTCGGGTGCGCCGGAGTGCACGCGGTGCATGCACAGGTAGTTGCGCCGGCCCTTGAGGATGGCGAACGTGGGCTCGCGGCCCAGCGACTTCTTCAGCGCCGTCGCCAGCCGCGGCAGGTCCCGGTCCACCAGCTGCCGCTGCAGCGCGATCGTCGCCGTGGACACGACGACCGTCGCCTCCTCGGCGACCGCGTGCCGCACCGCCGGCACGAGGTAGCCCAACGACTTCCCGGTGCCCGTGCCGGCCTGCACGGCCAGGTGCTCGCCGGTCCGGATGGCCCGCTCGACGGCCAGCGCCATCTCCACCTGGCCCGGCCGCTGCTTCCCGCCCAGGGCTTCCACGGCTTCGGCGAGCAGGGCTTCGACTGAGGGCAGTTCCGGCACGGGCAAGACGTTACCCGCCCACCCCGACAGTGTTGACGGCGCGCGTTCCGCGCGCGGCTCGGCCCCTTTTGAGCCGGTGCCTCGCCCTTGCCGGGCGAAGCACCGGCGGGGCCTCGCGCAACGCCACCTCGACGGTCTATCTCACGATCCGCATGCCGGTCGGCAGGTCCGCCGGGTCGGTGCGCGGGCCGTACGTCACCACGGGCGGGTGGCTGAGCAGGAAGAGCCGGTCCTCGGCCCGACCCTCCTGCCGTTCCGCCACCCACCCGCGCATGTCCGCCGCGGCCTGCTCGTAGCCGACGACCCCGAGATCGACCCGCCGCATGGTCAGGACTGCTGGAAGCGGCGGACCAGGGCCCAGGTGCCGGGGAGCAGGCCGGCCGCGAGGGCGACCTTGAGTGCGTCACCGACAAGGAAGGGCGCAACGCCGGCGAGCAGGGCGGCCCGGAGGTCCATGCCGGTGGCGGCCATCAGCCACGGCACGCCGACGGCATAGATGACGAGGTTGCCCAGCACCATGGTGCCGACGGTCCGCAGCACGGTGCGGTCGCCGCCGACCCGGGCCAGCGCGCCGACGAGGGCGCTGGCGGCGATGAAGCCGACCAGGTAGCCGCCGGTGACGGCGGCCCAGCCGGCGGCCCCGCCGGTGAACCACGGCACGCCGGCGAGCCCGGCGACGAAGTACAGGGCGAGCGACAGCCCGCCGCGCTTCCAGCCGAGGGCGGCGCCGACCAGCAGGGCGGCGAAGGTCTGGCCGGTCACCGGCACCGGGCTGCCCGGGATGGGCACGGCGATCTGCGCGGCCAACCCGGTCAGCACGGCGCCGGACAACACGAGCGCGACGTTCTTGACCACAGCGCCGGGAATGGCGTCGGCCAGGACGGCACGGCGGTCGGTCACAGCGAGCACGGACATCAGGTCCCCTCCTCACAACGAGTTACTCGAAGTGACCCTAATCGGGGACGGGTAGCGGACCCTTGGGACTTTTCTCACGCTGCCGGTTGCCGGCTCAGTGGTCGAACGCCGGCACCGGAGCGATCACGCGGCGTACCCGGACCGTGCGGTCGTTGGCCTGCGGGACGGGCAGGGCCCGCTGGTACACGTAGGTGTCCCGGGTGTGGCTGGCCTGCCAGGCGGCGGACAGGCGTTCGCCGCGCCACGGCTCGCCCTCGGGCCCGGCGATCGAGTCCAGCGCGGAGAGCCGGATGAACTGGCCGTTGCCGGACAACCGGCTCGTGTCGATGCGCCGGGCGTTGGTCAGCCACTCGAACCAGCCCCGGCCGGCGTTGCTGGTCCGCACGTCGATCTGCACGGACCCGGTCCACCGCTCCTCGAAGTGGGCGGCGGTCACGCCGAGGCAGTTCCACATCGGCCGGCCACCGGCGTCGAGGACGATGACGATCGCCCGTTCCGGCGTCGCGTGCCGGCCCTGCCAGGCCTTGAGCGCCCGGTAGCCGGCGTTCAGGGCGTCGCCCTTCCCGGTCCGCGCCTGCGGTCGGTAGCGCTGCACGAGGTGGATGTTCCGACCGTCGATCCGGCGCAGGTTCCGCACCACGGTGGCGGTCCTGTCGTCGGAGTCGTCGTCGACGACCCAGACGTGCGCGGCGCGGAACGTCTGCCGCAGGTACGTCACGGTGGCGCCGATGACCGCCTGCTCGTCCCGGCACGGCACGAAGAAGTGCCACTCCAGTGTGGTCGGATCGCCCAGCTTCACGCCTTCTCCCGTCGCACGATCAGCCATCCGAACAGCACCAGCGCGGCCGCGCCGCCGGCCGCGCTGATCAGCGAGCCCAGCAGCGTGTGCCCGACGAAGTAACCGGTGTCGACGCCCAGCCAGCTGATCAGCCCGACCAGCGTCAGGATCCGCACCTGGTCCGACACGATCAGCGCCAGCGCGGCGAAACCCAGCGCCACCAACGCCTTCCGGGTGGCTTGGGGCCGCAGCGCGACCAGCACCGACGTCAGCAGGAGCAGCGGCACGAGCAGGTAGGCCGACGTGCACTCCTGTCCCAGGTGGACGGTTTGGGTCACCAGCCCGGCCGGCGCGGTCTCGATGCCCAGGTAGAGCCGGTGCGCGAGCACCAGCCCGGCGGCGGCCGCGACCAGCAGCACCACGACGGCACGGGACGGCGCCCGGCCGTGCGGCGTTGTCGTGACAGCTGTCACACGTGGTCCTTTCGCAGTGTTGTGCGAGGCGCGGTACGCGCGGCAAGTACGCAGTCCTTTCACGTTCGCGTCCAGCGAGGTATCGGAGCCGGTCGCGTTCCGCTGAACGGCCGGATCGGGTGGCCAGGTGACGCTGGACCGGCTGAGATCGACACTCTGTGTAGTCACTACTGGGCGAAACGGCTGAACCGTGTCCCTCGTGTGGGTCGGCGGCCTTTGCCTATTTCGGGTGAAGGTTGATAGTCCAATGCCGCGGGCGATCGTCTGCCCATCTTTCCCCGGAGGTCGCAACCATGTCGGGACCACGCACGCGTCTGTCCACAAGGGACATGTGAGGAGCAAGCCTGTGAGCACCGAAGTGCTGCTGCTGGCCGGAACCCGGCCGGAGGCACTCAAGGCCGCGCCGGTAGCCAACGCGCTGTCCGGCCACCCCCTGCTGCGTCCGATGATCGTGCACAGCGGTCAGCACGTCGGCATGGTCGAGCAGGCACTGGCCGCGTTCGACCTGCGGCCGGACGCGTTCGTGCCGCTGCGCCGCGAGATCGGCAGCCAGGCCGAGCTGGTCGCGGGCATGCTGCGGCGGCTGGACGAGCTGATCGTGCGCCGCCGCCCGGCCGCCGTGATGGTGCAGGGCGACACCTCCACCGCCCTGGCCGGCGCGCTGGCCGCGTTCTGGCGCGGCGTCCCCGTCGCGCACCTGGGGGCCGGGCTGCGCACCGGCGACCTGACCGCGCCCTTCCCGGAGGAGGGCAACCGACAGATGATCTCCCGGATCGCCGCCCTGCACCTCGCACCGACCGAATGGGCTGCCCGGACGCTGATCGCCGAATCCGTGCCCGGCAAGCGCATCACCATCACCGGCAGCACCATCGTGGACGCGCTGCAGCACGTCAGCGCGGCGAAGCTGCCGCCGCGCAGCAAGGTCCTGCTGGACCTGGAGGCGCGCGTCAACGCCGACGGTGGTCGGATCGTGCTGGTGACCGTCCACCGCCGCGAGTCCTGGGGCGAGCCGCTGGACCGGGTGCTCGCCGCCGTGCGGTCCATGGTGGACCGCCACCCCGACATTCACGTGTTGCTGCCCGCGCACCCCAACCCGGCCGTGCAGGCGCAGGTCTCCGGCGCGCTGCGGGGCCACGACCGGGTCTGGCTCAGCGAGCCACTGGACTACCCCGACCTCGTCCGCGCGCTGCGGCAGACCGCCCTGGTCGTGACGGATTCCGGCGGCCTCCAGGAGGAGGCGCCCAGCTTCGGCGTGCCGGTCCTGGTGGTGCGGGACAGCACCGACCGCACCGAGGCGGTCGACGCCGGCTACGCCTGGGTCGTCGGCACCGACGACACCCGCATCGTCGCCGAGGCCGACTGGCTGCTCGGCTCGCACCTGAGGCTGCCCGCGGGGCGCAACCCGTTCGGTGACGGGCAGGCTAGCCAACGGGTGGTCGCCGCGCTCGACCGGCTGTTGGGCACGGGCGGAGTGGGCACGCACTCGCCCGAATTGGTTGCGCTCCGGTGATCTGTCACTCGTCCGGGTGGCTATCGCGCTGGCGGGTTACATGACGGCGACCGGGCGCGAATGATCGGACGAGCACCACCCTCCACTATGGAAAGGACGAGAATGCTCAGCAGGAGCGCGCGGCGCGTCGGAGCCGGAGCGGTCGCGGTGGTCGCGGCGATGGCGCTCACGGCGGTTCCGGCCGGGGCGACGCCGCTTGGCCAGACCTCGCTGGGATCGGTCGACGTGACCCGCGCCGGGCACTCCGTCACCGTGCCGCCCATCGCGCAGTGCGACGTCACCGCGGACCAGCAGAACTCCAGCAAGGGAACGCACGCCTACGGGGTCGCGAGCTTCGGCGCCGGCAGCACGACGTGCACCAGGGACGCCGGCGCGAAGACCGCCAAGATGCAGGCCACCGGCAGCGGCTTCGACCTGACCGCGCTGGTGCCCTACGGCGGCCCGGAGATCAAGCTGGCCGAGTACTCCGCCGGCTGCTCGGCGACGACCACCAGCACGACCGCGACCTTCCAGTTCAGCGGCCTGCAGGGCGTGACGGCGCCGAAGCCGATCCCGGCCAACTACACCACCACCGTGGGCCCCGCCGACAAGCCGCAGGCCCGCGTCACCTTCAACGAGGTGATCCAGGCCGAGCCCAACGACGGCAGCGTGACCATCAACATGCTGCACATCCAGCTGTTCCCCACCGGGGACGGCCCGATGAGCGGCGACATCATCGTCGGCCACGCCGCCTGCTCGCCCGTGTCGTGACGGTCCCCGGGGCTCAGCCGAGCCTCGGGGTTCCCACGAGCGTGACGCCGGCCGAGCGCAGGTCCGCCAGCGCCCGGTCGGTGGTCTCCGCCGCCACACCGGCCGTCAGGTCCAGCAGCACGGTGGTGGCGAAGCCCGCCTTGCTGGCGTCCAACGCCGTCGCCCGGACACAGTGGTCGGTCGCGATGCCGACCACGTCCACCCGGTCGACCCCGTTGTCCCGCAACCAGTCCGCGAGCGACTTGCCCTGCGGCCCGGTGCCCTCGAAGCCGGAGTACGCCGCCGCGTGCGCGCCCTTGGAGAACACCGCCTCCACGCCGGCGACGTCCAGCTCCGGGTGGAACGACGCGCCCGGCGTACCGGCCACGCAGTGCACCGGCCAGCTCCGCACGAAGTCCGGCGAGGCGCTGAAATGCGCCCCCGGGTCCTGGTGGTAGTCGCGGGTCGCCACCACGTGGTCGTACCCGCTCCTGGCGATGTGCTCGGACACCTGCGCCGCCACGGCCGCGCCGCCGGCCACCGGCAGCGAGCCGCCCTCGCAGAAGTCGTTCTGCACGTCCACCACGATCAGTGCGGTAGCCATCTGGGCCTCACAGGAAGGTCGTCGGGATCGCCGGCTCGCCGTGCGAGAGCTTCAGGCCCTCCCACGGCACGCTGACCAGGGCCTGCCGCAGCCGTTCGCGGCTCTGCTCGATGGTCGGCAGGTCGGCGGCGGGCTGTCCAGCCCGCAGCAGGGGGATCTGCAGCTCGCGGTCGTGCTCGCCCAGCTCGGGGCGGTTGTCGACGGTGTAGACGACCTCCTCGGTCGCCGTGCCCGTCTCGCGGTAGCGGCGCAGCGCGCCCTTGCGGCCGCCGCGCGACTCCTTGTGCGAGCTGCGCTTGGCCACGGGCCGGCCCGCGACCTCCACCAGCTTGTAGACCATGCCCGCGGTCGGCGCGCCCGACCCCGTCACCAGCGAGGTGCCGACGCCGTAGGAGTCCACCGGCTCCGCGCGCAGCGCCGCGATCGCGTACTCGTCGAGGTCGCCGGAGACGACGATCTTCGTGTTGCGGGCGCCGAGCGCGTCCAGCTGCTCGCGGGCCTGCCGGGCCAGCGGGCCGACGTCGCCCGAGTCGATGCGGATCGCGCCCAGCTCCGGGCCCGCCACCTCCACCGCGGTCTGGATGCCCTTGGTGATGTCGTACGTGTCGACCAGCAGCGTCGTGCCCGCGCCCAGCTGCTCCACCTGCGCCCGGAACGCCTCCGCCTCGCTGTCGTGCAGCAGCGTGAAGGCGTGCGCCGAGGTGCCCGCCGTCGGGATGCCGTAGCGGCGGCCCGCCTCCAGGTTCGACGTCGCCGTGAAGCCGGCCAGGTAGGCCACCCGGGCCGCGGCCACCGCCGCCTCCTCGTGCGTGCGCCGCGAGCCCATCTCGATCATGCGGCGGCCGTTCGCCGCCGTCACCATCCGCGCCGCCGCCGAGGCGATCGCGCTGTCGTGGTTGAGGATCGACAGCGCCAGCGTCTCCAGCACCACGCCCGTCGCGAACGGGGCGCGCACCGTCAGGATCGGCGAGCCCGGGAAGTACAGCTCGCCCTCCGGGTAGCCGTCCACGTCCCCGGTGAACTCGTAGTCCGCCAGCCACGCCAGCGTCCGGTCGTCCACCACCTCGGCCGCCGCCAGCTGGTCCAGCTCCGCCCGGTCGAACCGAAACCGGGTGATCGCGTCCAGCAGCCGGGCGGTGCCACCGACCACGCCGTAGCGTCGCCCGTCCGGCAGCCTGCGGGCGAACACCTCGAACACGCAGGGGCGGTCGGCGGTGTCGTCCCGCAGCGCGCTGGAGAGCATGGTCAGCTCGTAGTGGTCGGTGAGCAGCGCGGTGCTCGCAGTGGTCATGACTGGTCAGCCTAACGGGGAGTGGCATGACACCATTGGCGGTATGACCACGCCCGTCGAGCAGGAGCGGCCGGAGGTTGAGCAGGTCGGCAGCGAGGACAAACCGTGGCTGACAGTCGTCTGGAACGACCCGGTCAACCTGATGTCCTACGTCACGTACGTGCTCCAGAAGATCTTCGGCTACAGCCGGGAGAAGGCCACCAAGCTGATGCTCGACGTGCACCACAAGGGCCGGGCGATCGTGTCGTCGGGTAGCAAGGAGAAGGTGGAGTCGGACGTGGCGAAACTGCACGCCGCCGGCCTCTGGGCGACCATGCAGCGCGAGTCGTGAGGGGTTGGCGACGGCGCGGCGAGCAGGTCGTCGCCGAGGTGGACCGGCAGGAGGCGGCGATCCTGCGCGGGCTGGTCGGCCAGGTGCTGGACATGCTGGCGGCCCGCGAGCAGGACGCGCCCGAGGACGAGCTGGCCGAGCTGACCGGCATCAAGGTGGGCCCGTCGACGGCGCCGGACGACCCGATCCTGTCCCGGCTGCTGCCGGACTTCCACCGCCTCGACGACGACCAGCCGACCAAGGAGGACCTGGACTCGGCGGCGGCGCTGCGCAGTCTGCACGAGCCGGAGCTGCTGGCGATGAAGACGGGCGTCGCGCAGGTGGTGATGGACACGTGCCCGCCGGACGGCGGCCAGATCGTGTTGTCGGTGGAGCAGTCCGACGCCTGGCTGTCGGCGATCAACGACGTGCGGCTGGCCCTGGGCACGGCGCTGGACGTCACCGAGGACATGCCGGACGAGCTGCCCGAGGACGATCCCCGCTCCTCCCACCTGGGCGTCTACCACTGGCTGACCTGGGTGCAGGAGAGCCTGGTGAACGCGGTGTCGTCGTGATCACGGACGTGCCGGGCGTGCTGGTCGGCCAGTACCAGCGGCTGGGCGACGGCTGGGCCACCGGCACGACCGTGGTGCTGGTGCCGGACGGCGCGGTCGCCGGCGTGGATCAGCGCGGCGGGGCGCCGGGCACGCGGGAGACGGACGTCCTGGAGCCGTCCCGGCTGGTGCAGGAGATCCACGGGGTGTGCCTGACCGGCGGCAGTGCGTACGGGCTCGCGGCCGCCGACGGCGTGATGCGTTGGCTGGCGGAGCGCAACCACGGCGTCAGCGTGGGGGAGTTGCCGCACGAGGTGGTGCCGGTCGTGCCGTCGGCGGTGTTGTTCGACCTCAAGCTGGGCGACTGGGGCAACCGGCCCGACGCCTCTTTCGGTTACGCCGCGTGTGAGGCGGCTTCAGATGGGCCGGTCGAGCAGGGCTGCGTCGGCGCGGGAACCGGCGCCCGGTGCGGGTCGCTGAAGGGCGGCATCGGCACCGCCAGCATGGTGGTCGACGGCCTGACCGTCGGCGCGATCGCCGCCGTGAATGCCATGGGGGAGGCCGTGAATCCCGCCGGCGTTCCCTGGGCACTTGATCACGAGGTCGACGGCGAGTTCGGCGCGTCGGCCCCGGGTGCACCGGCCGTGGAACTCAAGCCGAAGCGGTCGGCGTTGAACACGACGATCGGCGTGGTCGCGGTCGATGCCGTGCTGACGAAGGCCGAGTGCCAGCGGATCGCGGCCGTCGCCCACGACGGGCTGGCCCGGGCCATCCGGCCGGCGCACGCCATGTACGACGGCGACACGATCTTCGCGCTGGCCACGGGCCGGCAGGAGTTGTCGGGGGTGCGGGGCATGGCGCTGGACCGGGTGTGCGAGGCCGGCGCGCAGGTGTTCGCGCGGGCCATCGTGCACGGCATTCTCGCGGCCACCACCGTCGCGGGCGTGCCGGCGTACCGTGACGCGTGGCCGGAGGGGGAGAGATGACGGTCTATCGAGTTGTCGTGCTCAACGACTGCCTGAACAGCGTGCCGCTGGTCGCCGACGTGATCAACCGGGCGTGCGGCGTCCCGCTGGCCGAGGCGGTGACCCTGACCAGGCAGGTCGACAGCGAGGGGCAGGCGACGGTGGGGCTGGCCGAGACCCGGCAGGACGCCGAGACGGTGGCGGCCCGGCTGGTGGGCTTCGGCCTGCACGCCAGGATCGAGGCGAATCGGGAATGACCGTCCACTACGAGTTCGACGTGGTCGTCGGCGAGAACCAGGTGCTGATCAAGCTCAGCGAGAACGCCATCCCGGTGTTGCGTGACAGCATCGGGCGACTGGTGGCGTACCTGGACCACGCGCAGCCCAAGCGCAAGCTGCGCGAGCGGCTGCGGTTCGACCGGGAGCAGCGCGCGCTGCTGTGGCGGCTGTTCCCGCCGGTGTCCGACTACGGGCCGATGAACCAGGAGTTCGAGGAGCGGTGGGGCGGGGTCCTGCACGCGGAGCTGTTCGGCGCGGCGCAGCGGGTGCTCGCCTCGATCGGTGACGACGGCACCGCGCGCTACCAGCTGTCGGCGATCGACGACTGGATCCGCGTGCTCGGCCAGACCCGGCTGCTGTGGGTGCAACGGTCGGAGACCGGCGACATGATGTCCGAGGACGACCGGGTGCGCAGCGCGGGCTTGTTCACCTGGATGCAGACGCAGCTCGTGTACGCGCTGCGCCCGGAGCTGGCCGCCCAGCTGACCGGCTGATTCCCACGCCTCGGGACAACCCCGGCCACCTACTAGGATGGGGCGCGTGCTGGTGATCCGCCGTGACCTGGTCGAGGCCATCGTCGAACACGCCCGCCGGGACCACCCCGACGAGGCGTGTGGGGTGATCGCGGGTCCGGCCGCGGACCGGCCGGAGCGCTTCGTGCCGATGCTCAACGCCGCCCGCTCGCCCACGTTCTACGAGTTCGAGTCGGGCGACCTGCTGCGGCTGTACCGGGAGATGGACGCCAACGACGAGGTGCCCGCGGTCATCTACCACTCGCACACTGCGACCGAGGCGTACCCGTCACGCACCGACGTGTCCTACGCCGGCGAGCCGGAGTCGCACTACGTGCTGGTGTCGACCCGGGAGCCGGACACGCACGAGTTCCGCTCCTACCGGATCGTCGACGGCGAGGTCACCGAGGAGCCGGTGACGATCGTCGAGTCCTACGAGTCCTCGCCCGGGGAATAACCGGCCATTGCCGGGCGTCACACGTTTGAGTCCAGGCCGACAGCGGAGGTTAGACAGCACATGGCCATCACCGTCTCGATCCCGACGATCCTGCGCACGCACACCGGCGGTGAGAAGTCCGTCGAGGCGAGCGGCGCCACCCTGGCCGAGGTCATCGACAACCTCGAGGCCAACCACGGCGGTCTCAAGTCCCGCCTGGTCAAGGACGGCGCGCTGCACCGCTTCGTCAACATCTACGTCAACGACGAGGACGTGCGCTTCGCCGGCGGCCTGGAGGCCAAGGTCGCCGACGGCGACAACGTGACCATTCTGCCGGCGGTCGCCGGCGGCAGCCGCTGACGTCGTGGCCCGGTACGAGTCGCTGCTGGACGCGCTCGGTGACACGCCGCTGATCGGTCTGCCGCGGCTGTCGCCGTCGGAGACCGTACGGCTGTGGGCGAAGCTGGAGGACCGCAACCCGACCGGCTCGATCAAGGACCGGCCGGCGCTGGCCATGATCGAGGCGGCCGAGCGGGACGGCACGCTGTGGCCGGGCTGCACCATCCTGGAGCCGACCTCCGGCAACACCGGCATCTCGCTGGCCATGGCCGCCAAGCTCAAGGGCTACGGCCTGGTGTGCGTGATGCCCGAGAACACCTCCACGGAGCGCAAGCAGCTGCTGCAGGCGTACGGCGCCCGGATCGTGTTCTCGCCGGCCGCCGGCGGCTCCAACCAGGCCGTCGCCATGGCCAAGGAGCTCGCCAAGCAGAACGCCGACTGGGTGATGCTGTACCAGTACGGCAACCCCGCCAACGCGCAGGCGCACTACGACGGCACCGGCCCCGAGATCCTTCGGGACCTGCCCTCCGTCACGCACTTCGTGGCCGGCCTCGGCACCACCGGCACCCTCGTCGGCGCCGGGCGCTTCCTCCGGGAGCACAAGCCCGACATCCAGATCATCGCCGCCGAGCCCCGGTACGGCGAGCTGGTCTACGGCCTGCGCAACCTCGACGAGGGCTTCGTGCCGGAGCTCTACGACCCCGAGGTGCTGACCGGTCGGTACTCCGTCGGCTCCTACGACGCCCTTCGCCGGACCCGGCAGCTGCTGGAGAGCGAGGGCATCTTCGCCGGCATCTCCACCGGCGCCATCCTGCACGCGGCGCTGGCCGTCGCCGAGAAGGCCGCCGCCGCCGGGAAGAACGCCGACGTGGTGTTCGTCGTCGCCGACGCCGGCTGGAAGTACCTGTCCACCGGCGCCTACTCCGGCACCCTCGACGAGGCCGCGCAGCGCATGGACGGCCACCTCTGGGCCTGACCCACCCCGATCCCACCCGGATCCGCCGTACGTGAGTGGCTCACTTGGCCTCAGGCGCCAAGTGAGCCACTCACGTGCCGGGGCTCATGTCGCACGGCTGGGGAAGGGCGACGGAGTTACCCGTTGCCGTAGTCGCGGGATGACACGATGAGACCGTTTCGGACCCGCATCACGAAGATCCGAGGGGCGTCGATGTCGCGGCCGTCGCGGCGGCCGCGGTAGACGAATTCGCCGATGACGACCTCGGGGTCGGTGGTTTCGTGGATGACGATGTCCTCGGCGCGGAGGTCGACACCCCGGCTCGCGGCGGCGGCGAAGTGGGAGCGCAGCTCGGTGCGGCCGGTGAGGCGGGCACCGGTGAACGGGTAGACGACGACCGCGTCCTCGGCGTAGAGCAGCGGCAGCTCTTCCCAGGCGCGGCGGTGGATGCCGTCCAACAACCGGAGGAAAACCCGCCGAGGAGTGGTCATCGGGCGGCGTAGTCGCGGGACGACACGATCAGTCCGTCGCGGACCCGGAGCACGAAGATCGCCGGCATGGTGACGTCCTGCTCGCCGAGGGTGCCTCGGTACGTGAACTCGCCGATCACCACCTCCGGATCCGTCGTCTCGTGCACGACAACGTCCTCGGCCCGGAAGTCGACGCCCATCTCGGCGGCGCGGGCGAAGTGGGCGCGCAGCTGGGAGCGGCCCTCCAGGCGGGCGGTCGAGGGATCGGTGCTGAAAGGATGCACGACAACGGCGTCCTCGGCGTAGAGCAAGGGCAGCTGGTCCCACTTCTTGCCGACGACGCCGTCGACGAGCTGGCGGAACACCTCGGCGGGTGCGGTCACGAGAAACCCCCTGCAGAAGAAACGGAACGATCACTCCGTATTCAACGCTAGCGTGAACGGGCGCCAGGTGCCAGGGGGTTTCGCCTCGGCGAGGGCGAAGCTGCGGAAGGCGTCGGCGGCGGCGGGCATGAAGCGGTCGCACCAGGCGAGCCCGATCATGCGGTAGCAGGGCGGATCGGACACGGGCAGTTCGACGACGTCGGGCAGCGGAGCGGGGCCGGGGCCCATCAACCCGACGCCGCAGCCGGCGCCGATCAAGCCACGCAACGTGGCCCCGTCCTCGCCCTCACAGGCGATGCGAGGGGTGAAACCGGCCTCCTGGCACAGCCGCTCGGTCGTCGGCCGCATCCCGAAGCCCCGGGAGAAGATCACGAACGGCTCGTCGCGCACCTCGGCCAGCCGCACGGACGGCCGCCCGGCGAGCCGGTGCGAAGCCGGAACGACCAGCACCAGCGGCTCCCGGAGCAGCGGCTGCCAGACGATCTCCGACGACCGCGGCGTCGAGATCAGCAGCAGGTCGACGAGCCCGTCCAGCAGGTACTGCTCGATCCGCTCGGTCCCGCCCTGCCGAAGCCGGAACTGCACGTTCGGCCGCCGCGGCCGGTAGCCGCTGAGCAGCGTCGGCACGACCAACGGCCCCATGGTGTTGAGAAACGCCAGGTTGACGGTCCCGCGGTCGGGATCGGCGAGCTCGCCGATGGACTGCCGAGCCCCGTCCACCGCGGACACGGCCCGCCGTGCGCCCTCCAGCAACGCCTGCCCGTTGGCGTTGAGCCGGAGCCCGCGGCCGACCCGGTCGAACAGCGGCGCGCCGAGCTCCCGTTCCAACCGGCCCAGTCCCCGGGACAGCGCGGGCTGCGACAGGTGCAGCGTCTCGGCCGCCTCGGTGACGGTCCGGCTCTCCGCGACCCTGATGAACCAGCGCAGTTCGTCCATGTCCACGAATCGATGTCTAGCACGCATCGTTTCAATGGGGAATGTTCATTGGACGCATCAATGCCGCCGGGTCGACCCTCAGGGAGTGACCCCACTAGCGCTCGGTCTCGTCGCCGCGACCGGACTGATCGTCGGCATGCTCAACGCCGTCGCCGGTGCGGGCGCCCTGCTGACCTTCCCGCTGATGGTCGGCCTCGGGCTGAGCCCGCTGGCCGCCAACGTGACCAACTGCGTCGGTGTGGTGCCCGGCTCGATCGCCGCGGTCGTCGGCTTCCGCAAGGAACTCCGCGGCCAGGGCCCTACCCTGCGCAAGGTCGTGCCGCCGGCGGCGATCGGGTCGGTCGTCGGCGCGGTGCTGCTCTTCACGTTGCCCAGCAAGGTTTTCGACTACGCGGCGCCGGGGCTGCTGGCGCTCGGCGCGCTGCTGGTGCTCACGCAACCGTTGCTGGCCAAGCGATTGCGCACGATCGCGCCGCACCACAACAACACCGCGCTGACCACCAGCATGTTCGCCAACGGCGCGTACGGCGGCTACTTCGGTGCGGGCGTCGGCATCATCTTCGCCGCGCTGCTGGGACTACTCGTCACCATCGACACGCACCGGATGAACGCCGTGAAGAACGTGCTGCAGACGGTGGCCAACGGCGTGGCCGGGCTGATCTTCTGCTTCACCGCGCCGGTGAACTGGCCGGCGGCGATCGTGCTCGCCGCGACGACGGCGATCGGCGGACCCCTCGGGGCCCGCCTCGCCCGTCACCTCCCGGCCACCGCGCTGCGCTCGGTGATCGGCGTCGTCGGCCTGGTCACGGCGTCCACGCTGTTGCTGCGCGTCTTCTAGCCGGCGAACAGCGTCGACGGCAGTCCGACGCCGAAACCGGGCAGCACCAACAAGGACCCGGCCAGTTCCTGCTCGGCCAACTGCTCCGCGGAGAGCCCTTCACGAGCAGACGTCACATACAGGTCCGTGAAGTCGGGGCCGCCGAACGTGCACGCCGTCGGCTGCGCCACCGGCACCGACACCTCGCGATCCAGCTTGCCCTCCGGCGTGTACCGGCGGACCGCGTAACCACCCCAGAGCGCGACCCACAGGCACCCGTCGGCGTCCACGCACATGCCGTCGGGGGAGCCCTCGGTGTCCTCGACCGTACACAGTGGACGGCGGTTCGAAGCCGTCCCGGTCGACAGGTCGTAGTCGAATACATCGACCCGTCGGGTCGGCGTGTCGATGTAGTACATCAGCGTGTTGTCCGGGCTCCACCCGATGCCGTTGCTGATCGTCACGTCGTCGAGCAGCAGCTTCGCGGCCCCGTCCGGCTCGACACGGGCCAGCCAGCCGCCGCCCTCGGCGGCGTCGTAGCGCATGGTGCCGGCCCACAGCCGCCCGGCGGCGTCGACGGCCGCGTCGTTGCCGCGCACGCCCTCGCGCTCCCAGTACACCAGCCAGCGCTGGCCGCCGTCGGCGTCGAGCAGCGCCACGCCGTCACGCAGGTTGGCGATCAGGCCGCCGGCCGCGCGGGGCTTGGCCGCACCGACGTGTTGCGGCGTCGGCAGCACGTCGTCGCTGCCGCGGCCCGGGTCGTACCGGTGCACCGCGCTACCCAGGATGTCCACCCACAGCAGCGTGGACGTCGACGTGTCCCACGTGGGGCCCTCGCCGAGCGTCGCGTCGCTGCGCACCGCCACTTCCACCACTAGCTTCACCTTAGGGGTCGTACCTGATGCCCTGGACCGGCAACCGCTTTACGCTCGGTTACGTGGCTACCCTTCCCGTACCGTCGGCGCCTGGCAAGCCCGTCAACCGGGTGCTGCCGCCGAGACCGCTGCAAGCGGCCGTTGTCATCGGCGCGTTCACCGCGCTGCTGTACGTGGTGGAGTTCGTCAACCTGGCGGTCTTCCACGGCACGCTCAGTGACTTCGGCATCGTGTCCCACCGGGTCACCGGCCTGGCCGGCGTGCTCTGGGCGCCGCTGCTGCACGTGAGCTGGCAGCACCTGGCCTCGAACACGCTGCCGGTGCTGCTGTTCGGCTTCCTGGCGATGGCGATCGGGGTGCGGCAGTGGGTGGCCGTCACGGTGACGATCTGGCTGATCAGCGGCCTGGGGGTGTGGCTGACCGAGGACACCGGGGTGTCCACCGTCGGCGCGTCCGGCATCGCGTTCGGCTGGCTGATGTTCCTGTTGGTGCGCGGCCTGTTCAACCGCAGCCTCAAGCAGCTCGCGGTGGCGGCGATCCTGCTCTTCTACTGGGGCAGCGCGCTGTGGGGGCTGCTGCCCAACGTGGACCCGGAGATCTCGTGGCAGGCGCACGCGTTCGGCGCGCTGGGCGGCCTGCTGGCGGCCTGGCTGGTCGCGATGGCCAACCGGCCAGCCCGCGCCGCCGGTAGTCTCGCAGCGTGACAACCGCCGACGCACCGATCGGGATCTTCGACTCCGGAGTGGGCGGCCTCACCGTCGCCCGCGCGATCATGGACCAGCTGCCCGGCGAGCGCGTCCGGTATCTCGGCGACACCGCCAACTGCCCGTACGGCCCGCTGCCCATCGCCGACGCGCGGCGGTACGCCCTCGCGGCGTTCGACCAGTTGGTGGCCAGCGGCGTGAAGATGCTGGTGATCGCCTGCAACACCGCGTCGGCGGCGTGCCTGCGGGACGCCCGCGAGCGCTACGACATCCCCGTGGTCGAGGTCGTGCAGCCGGCGGTGCGGCGGGCCGTCGCCACCAGCCGCTCCGGCCGCATCGGCCTGATCGGCACCCAGGGCACCGTGCAGTCCCGTGCCTACGACGACGCCTTCGCCGCCGCTCCGCACGTCACGCTGACCAGCGCCGCCTGCCCACGGTTCGTGGACTTCGTGGAGCGCGGCATCACCTCCGGCCGCCAGGTGCTGGGCCTGACCGAGATGTACCTGGAGCCGCTGCACCGCGCCGACGTGGACACGCTCATCCTCGGCTGCACGCACTATCCGCTGCTCACGGGCGTGATCCAGATCGTGATGGGCGAGCAGGTGACGCTCGTGTCCAGCGCCGAGGAGACCGCCAAGGACGTCGTCCGCGTGCTGACCGAGCGGGACCTGCTGCGCGAGCCGACCGAAGAGTTCGCCGAGCACGAATTCCTGGCGACCGGTCCGGCGGAGCCGTTCCGGCGATTGGCCCGCCGATTCCTGGGTCCGCAGGTGGGAACGGTGGGCGCCGTCATGTCACCCTCTACGCCGTGAAGCTGACCATCATCGGGTGCTCGGGCAGCGTGCCCGGGCCGGCCGCGCCCGCCCCGTGCTATCTGGTCGAGGCGGACGGCTTCGCGCTGGTGCTCGACCTGGGCAACGGGGCCCTGGCCGCGTTGCAGGCCCGGATGAGCGCGTTCGACGTCGACGCGCTGGCCTTCTCGCACCTGCACCCCGACCACTGCGCCGACTTCAGCGCGCTGGCGGTGCTGCGCCGCTACCACCCGCAGCCGCCGTACCCGCCGGAGCAGCGCCGGCTGCCGGTGCACGGGCCGTCCGACATCGCCCGCCGGTTCGCCGCCCAGTACGCGCCGAACGAGGACGAGCGGCTGAGCACCGACTTCTCCGGCGTCTTCGACTTCCACCCGCTGACCGGCGAGACCGTGCAGATCGGCCCGCTGAAGGTGACCTCGGCGCGGGTCACGCACCCGTGCGAGGCGTACGGCTTCCGCATCGAGCACGACGGCAGGTCCCTGACCTACTCCGGCGACACGGCCGCGTGTCCCGCGCTGGACGGCCTGTCCGCCGGCGTCGACCTGCTGCTCGCCGAGGCGACGTGGACCGACCTGCCGACCCGGCCCGCCGACATGCACATGTCCGGCCGGCAGGCGGGGCAGACCGCGTGCCGGGCCGGAGTGGGCAGGCTGATGCTCACCCATGTCGCGCCGTGGACCGATCCGCAGGTCGTGCTGGCCGAGGCGCGGGCCGAGTTCGACGGCGAGGTGCTGCTCGCCGAGCAGGGCCGTACCTACGAGGTCTAGCCGCCCACGCCCTTCCACACGGCCGTCGCGCCGCTGTCGCCGACCAGGTAGATCTCGTACGTCACGGCGACCGCGCTGGCGATCACCGCGATCGCGACCAGGACCGTGATCACGCTCCAGAACCGGGACGAGGACGGCTTGTCGTCCTCGACCAGCCCGGGCGTGGTCGTCGGCGCGGTGGCGCTCTCCTCGTCCAGCTCGTCGATGCTGTGCACGCCCGGCGCGACCGGCTGCTGCCTCGGCGCCGCCGCGGCGGCCCGGCCCGCCCGGACGCCCCCGGCGGCCCGCTCGCGGTCGGCCAGGCGGCCGACGATCAGCAGCAGGGCCAGCATCACGCCGAAGGTGATGGCGTACGGCAGCAGGGCGTTGCCGAGGTCCCGGTGGTGCGCGAGGTCGGGGTTGGCGACCTTGATGCTGTCGTACAGCTCCTCCCCGGCCTGGGTGGCGATCGGCACCGAGCCGATCCCCAGCACCGCGAGCACCAGCACCGGCAGCCAGTAGCGGCGGCGCCACCTCGGGTAGACGGCGATGATGATGCTGCCGACCGCGGCCAGGGGCAGCAGCACGACGACGGCATGCACCACCAGCGGGTGCAGCGGCAGCCCGTTGAAGGTGAACGAGTTGTCGGCAAGGTTCATGACAACCTCACGTTGGGAGCGCGCGGGCGGTTCAATCGGGTGCCCGTAGGCTAGCGGCGTGGTTAGAGCAGACGGCCGAAACGACGAATCGCTCCGTGAGATCAAGATCACCCGTGGCTACCAGCAGTGGCCGGCGGGATCCGTGCTGGTCGAGTTCGGCAACACCCGCGTGCTGTGCGCGGCCAGCGTCACCGAGGGCGTGCCCCGCTGGCGCGCCGGATCCGGCCTCGGCTGGGTCACCGCCGAGTACGCCATGCTGCCCTCGGCCACGCACACCCGGGGCGACCGGGAGTCGGTCAAGGGCCGGATCGGCGGCCGCACGCACGAGATCAGCCGGCTGATCGGGCGGTCCCTGCGGGCCTGCATCGACCTGGCCGCGCTCGGCGAGAACACCATCGTCATCGACTGCGACGTGATCCAGGCCGACGGCGGCACCCGCACCGCGGCCATCACCGGCGGCTACGTGGCGCTGGCCGACGCGATCACCTGGCTGGACGCCGCGGGCCGGCTGGCCGACCCGAAGCCGCTGTCCTGCTCGGTGTCCGCGGTCAGCGTCGGGGTGATCGACGGCCGGGTCCGGCTGGACCTGCCGTACGAGGAGGACTCCCGGGCCGAGGTCGACATGAACGTGGTCGCCACCGACGCCGGCACGCTGATCGAGGTGCAGGGCACCGGCGAGGGCGCGACGTTCGCCCGCTCCACCCTGGACCAGATGCTGGACCTGGCGCTGGCCGGCTGCGCGGAGCTGTCCCGGCTGCAGGCCGAGGCGCTGGCGCTGCCCTACCCGGGCCAGCTGCCGGAGCCGTCGCCCAAGGGCAGGCGCGGGTCGGCGGCGAAGTCGTGACCAAGCTGCTGCTGGCCACTCGCAACGCCAAGAAACTGGCCGAGCTGGACCGCATCCTGGCCGCCTCCGACGTGTCCGGCGTCGAGGTCATCGGCCTCGACGCCGTGCCGCCGTTCCCGGAGGCCCCGGAGACGGAGCCGACGTTCGAGGGCAACGCCCTGGCCAAGGCCCGGGACGCCGTCGCCGCGACCGGGTTGCCGGCCGTCGCCGACGACTCCGGCCTGGCCGTGGATGCCTTGAACGGCATGCCCGGCGTGTTGTCGGCCCGCTGGTCCGGCGGCCACGGTGACGACGCCGCCAACCTGCGGCTCGTTCTTGGGCAGATGGGCGACGTCCCCGACGACCGTCGCGGCGCCGCCTTCGTCTGCGCCGCCGCCCTGGTCCTGCCCGGCGGCGCCGAGGTTGTCGTCCGCGGTGAGTGGCGCGGCACCTTGATCCGGGAATCCCGTGGCGAGAACGGCTTCGGGTACGACCCGATCTTCGTGCCCGAGGGCGAGACGCGGACCTCCGCCGAGCTGGACCCGGCCGAGAAGGACGCCCTGTCCCACCGCGGCCGCGCCCTGCGCCTGCTCCTCCCGCACATCACCGCCGCCCTCGCCTGACTTTCGGGTGATGTGCGAGGTCGCGCCGGCCTCTGGACCGCGGGCTCAGCTCGATCGAGTCTTTTCCATCGATCGAGCTGAGCCAAGGGAAGAGGCCGGCTTTAGAGCGACCTCGCCCCGCGCGGAACGCGCGGCAAGGGCACAGCCACACCCCAGCCCCAGCGCGGCACCGGAGCCTGCTTGACCGGGTCGGCGTCCGGCTGCGAGTTGGCCAACGCGATCCGCGTGCCCCACTCGAGGTAGCCGGTGAACGCCGCCCGGAACTCCGGGTCGGCCGGCAGCCCGACCTCGTCGGCGGCGTCCTGGAGCAGGCTCACCCAGCGGCGGCGCTGCCGTTCGGTGATCGCCTTGCCCAGGTGCATGGCCAGCATCGTCGAATAGCCGCCGCGCTCCGCGCTGTACGTCCTCGGCCCGCCGAACACCTCGCCCAGCCAGTGCGCCACCCGCCGCGGATGGTCCGGCGACATACCCCGGAACAGCGGCTCCAGCACGTCGTCCTTGAGGACCTCGCGGTAGAACGCCGCCGTCAGCCTCGTCAGCGCCTCTTCGCCGCCCGCCCAGTCGTACAACGTCGGCGGCCCGTCGCCGGCGGCGAGCTCCCCGTAGTGCCGCATCTCCTCGATGTCGCCGACGAACGGCTTCACCTCGGCGAAGAACGCCGGGAACCGCGGGCCTGAGCGGAACCCGGTCAGGTGATCCTCGGCGGAGGTCCAGCGGATCCGCACCACGTAGCAACTCGGTTCGTCCACGCACCGCGCGACGTCCCAGCCGACGCACTGCGGCGACTCGGACAGCACCGCGCCGGCCCGCCGATAGGCGTCCTCGAACTGGCTACCCTGGCCGTCGGGAATCCGGTAGCGGATGTACTCGGTGATCACCCGCCAGACGCAACCACCGCGCCGGGAGGCCGACAAGTACGCACTTTCCGGTAGGCACCCAGGGGGACGAACGTGAAGCAATACCACTGCCCGGTCGAGCTCACCCTCGACGTCGTCGGCGGCCGCTGGCGTGTGCTCATCCTGGCCCACCTCAAGCAGGGGCCGCTGCGCTACGGCCAGCTGCGCCGGCTCATCCCGGACGTCAGCGAGAAGATGCTGACCCAGCGGCTGCGCGAGCTGGAGGCGGACGGCCTCGTGCTGCGCGACGCCACCCACGAACCGGAGCTGCGCACCGACTACCGGCTCAGCCCAGAGGGCGAGACCCTGGCCCCCGTGCTGCAGGGCCTCTACGACTGGGGCCTCGCCCGCGCCGAGCGAACCGGCGTCGTCGTCACGCCGCCTGGTGACTGACCGACATCTGCACGACGAGCACGCCGGCGAGGATCAGCACCATGCCGCCGATCGTCAGCGCCGACACGGGTTCGGAGAACAGCACCCGGTTGGCGACGACGACGAGCGCGATGCCGCCGCCGGCCCACACCGCGTAGGTGACCGGCATCGGCATGCCCAGGCGGATCACCTGTGACTCCAGGTAGAACGCGATCGCGTAGCCGGCGACGAGGCCGAGCACCGGCAGCGGGTGGCTCAGGCCGTTGGACAGTTTCAACATGATCGTCGCGAACACCTCGGCGACGATGGCGAGGGTGAGCAGGATCCACATCAGCATTGCTGGTTCCAGGTTTCGGGCGCGCGCCGACGGCCGACGCCACCGCGAGGTGGATCGGGGGCACGCGAAAGGGACCGCCGACCGTGTCATTGCCGAGGGGTCGAGCGGCGAACGGGAGTGGGGGCTGTCAGCCCGTACTCAACCGCCCCTGGTCGGGAAGTGGACCCGCAGGACGAATTTGGAGGGACGCTCAGGACCGCTTGGTGTGGAGGAACCACACACGGCGTATCACCCTCTGCGTTGAACCGGGGCGGCCATTCGCCAGCCCTCGGCGCCAGCTTACCCCAATCGGGGGTTCACAGCCCGGGTGCGAGTGCGGTGACCTCGTCGTTCACCGCCGCGGCGGCTGTCGCCCAGTCGGTGCCGACCGGGAAGGAAGCCAGCACCACCACGACAAAGCGCCAGCCGTCGCCCACCAGGCCGCTGGTGTGCAGGACCACATCCCGTGGGCTCTCCGACCAGCCCTGTTTCACCGCCCACGGCCGGGGCAGCACGCCGGGGATGCCGAAGTACTGGTCGAAACCGTCCGAGCCGTGCCGGGGCGCGGCGGCCAGCGCGTCCAGGATCAGGTCGCGCCACGCCGCCGGGGCCTTCTCCAGCACGTGCCGGTACGTCGCGACCACGTCGGCGATGCCCAGCATCGTGTCGCCCCAGCGGCCGACGATCTCCGGCGGCCGGGCCGCCGGCAGCGCCAGCCGTCGCGCCGTCCGCGTGACGATCTCCGGGCCGCCGTCGGCGTCCCACAGCTCGTTGGCCACGTCGTCGTCGCTGGCCGACAGCATCCGCCGCAGCGCGTCGCGCAGCGGCGGCGAGTCCGGTCGCCGCTCCACCACGTCCAGCGCGATCAACAGCTTCACCAGCGAGGCGGACCGGAAGCTCAGCTCCGGCCCCTGCCAGCGCAGAGCCCGATCGCGGGACCGGTCGAAGACGGCTACTGCCCGGCTCAGATGCCGAGATCCTTGCGCAACTTGGCGACGTGCCCGGTGGCCCGCACGTTGTACGACGCCTTGGCGATCTTGCCGTCGGCGTCCACGACGAACGTCGACCGGATCACGCCCATCACCGTGCGCCCGTAGTTCTGCTTCTCGCCGAAGGCGCCCCAGCGCTGCATCACCGACTTGTCCGCGTCGGACAGCAGCGGGAAGGTCAGCCCCTCGGCGTCACGGAACTTGGCCAGCTTCTCCACCTTGTCCGGGGAGACGCCGAGCACGGCGAAGCCGGCGTCGTTGAACTCGGCGAGGTTGTCCCGGAAGTCGCACGCCTGCTTGGTGCAGCCCGGCGTCATGGCGGCCGGGTAGAAGTACACGACGACCTGCCGCCCGCGGTAGTCGGACAGCGAGACCTTGTTGCCCTCGCTGTCGAGGAGCGTGAAGTCCGGCGCGGCGTCGCCGACGGCCAGTCGCGTCTGCTCAGTCATACCGGCGAACGTAGCGTGCCGGCCTGACGAAGCGGCTAAGCGGTACCCGCGAACGCCGCCGCCGGCACCGCGTCGACCACGTCCGGCTGCACCAGGATCCGCAGGTCGGCGGGCTGTTGCGGCATCGCGAAGGCCACTGTCAAGCGGACCGACTTGCCCGGCGCCAGATCCTCCTGCGCGGCCACGTAGCCGCCCAGTCCCTGCGCCGGGTCGACGACCTCCTGCGCGGGCTGGTTGCCGAGCGTCGCCTTCACCGCCAGCTGCGACGGCTTGTACGTGGTGGCCGTGCCGTTCTCCACCGTCAGCTCGAACACCGCCGCCCGGGCCGCCCGCGGGTAGGCCGTGCTGCTCGGCTGCAGCGACCGTGGCTGCGAGATCGTGATGGCCAGCCCGTTGGGCCAGGTTCGACGGTCCCCGAACGCCGCGTCCAGCGCCCGCGCCGCCTGGCTCACCGTCGGGTTCGCGCTGCTCTCCACCGCCGACAGCTGGGGACCGCCCGCCGTGCCGCACCCGGCCAGCAGCGCCGCGAGGCACGCCGCCCCGACCAGCCTGACGATCCGCACTTCCGCTCCCCTCCGACCAACCCCTCCACCTTGGCCGCCATCCGGGTGTCCGGGCCAACCGGTTACGACAGTCGAGGCACACCTGGTGCCAGGACGTGGCCAAGCCGTAACCGATTGACGACGGAGTGTGGGCGGGCCCACAGACTTCCTGTCGCATTTCCCGCGTTGGTCCACTTGGTGACGCCCGCAAGTACGGGGTTCGCGAGGCCCCGCCGGTGCCTGATCCGGCCAGGGAAGGCACCGGCCCCGAAGGGGCCGAGCCCCGCGCGGAACGCGCGGCATGGACACCGCGGCTTACAGTCGTGGGCGTGACTTCAGCTGACCCCGCCGTCGCCGGCCGCCCGCTGCGTGCCGACGCCAGGCGCAATCGCGCCCGGGTGCTCGAGGTGGCCCAGCAGGTGTTCGCCGAGGAGGGCCTCGCGGTCCCGATCGACGAGATCGCGCGCCGGGCCGGGGTGGGGGTCGGCACCGTCTACCGGCACTTCCCGACGAAGGACGCGCTGTTCGAGGCGATCATCGTGGAGCGGCTGCGCGGGGTCGGCGAGGCCGCTCATGAGCTGGCCCAGGGGCCGGACGCGGGCCGGGGCTTCTTCGCCTTCTTCGAACTCATGGTGCGCGACGCCAGCCTGAACAAGGCCCTGTTCGACGCGCTCGCGGCCAGCGGCAGCTTCAACCAGGAGCTGACGTCGGAGGCGCGGCAGGTGATGATGACCGGCCTCGGTGAGCTGCTGGCGAAGGCCCAGGAGGCCGGCGAGGTGCGGGCCGACCTGACGGCGGCCGACGTGAAGACGTTCATGGTGGGCTGCCTGGCGATGGCCCGGCAGGGCACCGCCGATCCCGGGCTGATCGTCGGCGTCGTGTGCGACGGCATGCGGCCCGTCAGTCCAGTCCGGACACCCGAAGGGTGATGTTGAGGCGACCGGTTATCAGCCCGGTGGCGGGGTCACCGGTGCCCGGCAGTGTCTTCGTCACGCCGTGATAGGCGAACCGGGACGGTCCGCCGAACACGAACAGGTCCCCGGAGCGCAGTTCGACGTCGGTCCACGGGCGGTTGCGGTTTTCGGTGTTGCCGAACCGGAACACGCAGCTGTCCCCGATGCTCAGTGACACCACGGGTGCATCGCTGCGCTCGTCCTTGTCCTGGTGCATGCCCATCTTCGCGGCCTGGTCGTAGAAGTTGACCAGGGCGATGTCGGGTCGGTGGGCGGGGTCGCCGACGGCGCGGCGGCCGAGGTCGGCGAGCCAGTCAGGCAGCGGCTTCACCGGGGATCCGTCCTCGGTGGTGCGGCTGTAGCGGTACGGCGTCCAGTGCCAGCCGAGGCACACGGTCTGCACGGACATCACGCCGCCGCTGGGCAGCCGCGTGTGCCGCATGCCCGCCGGCGGCGCCGCCCATTCCCGGCACGCGGCCACCAGCCGCTGCTGCTCGTCCAGGCTCAGCCAGTCCGGTGTGTGCACGGCCCCGGGGGCGATCTCCACCCGCTGCCGCCCGAACATCGATTCCATCTGCGCCGCTCCTCCGCCGACCGGAGGCAACCCCCGACCCGCAGGTCGTAGTCGCCCCGGTCCGCGGGACACAGCCCCGCCTCGGGGGTGCGGGGGTCGCCCCCACATCCGACGCCGAAGCGACCAGGTGAGCGCCCTCCGTGAGCACACTTCACCCATCGCGTAGGGCCGGTCGGACTCGAACCGACACTGGCACGGACCTAAACCGTGTGCCTCTGCCAATTGGGCTACGGCCCCCTGCCCGTAAGCCTAGCGGGCGGCGTCCGGCGGGCCTGTCGAACGGGTCCTAACGTGGTCAACTACGGTGGTTCAGGCACGCACGGCGAGGAGGACTAGTGGCTCGCGATCCCGACACCATCCAGCGCGAGATCGAACAGGCGCGTGATTCGCTGGCCGCCACCCTGGACGAGTTGGTCGTGAAGGCCAATCCGAAGCAGTACGTGGACCAGGGCAAGGACGCGGTCCGCTCCCGGCTGTCCGATCCGCGGGTGAAGTACGCGTTGATCGGCGTCGGGGTGTTGGTCGGTGTCCTGGTGGTGCGCAAGCTTTTCCGCTGACGTCACATGCACAGAACCCCCGTCCGCGACCGCGCGGGCGGGGGTTTCGTGCGTCACGGCCTCAGCAGCGGCAGCAGGACCTGGTCGACGAGCCGGTCGACGAAGGTGGCGTCGAGCGGGTCGCCGGTGAGCATCAGCCGGTACGTCAGGGCCGCGCCGGCGAGTTCGACGGCCATGCCGCGCGGGGCGTCCAGCCGGACCTCGCCGCGGGCGGTGCCCCGGTCGAGGATGCCGCGCAGCACATCGCGCTGGGCCACCAGGAACGTCTCCCGGAACGCGGTGGCGAGCTCGGGCTCGTGGGGGAGTTCACCGACGAGCGCCTGCGCAGCCTTGCCGGTGGGACCGGACAGGAACGCGGCGAAGGCGCTAAGGAACTCGTGCAGGTCGCCGGTGAGCGACCCGGTGTCGGGCTCGGGGATGTTCTGGTGCACGAGCTGGTTCACCGTGTCGATGACCAGGTCGAGCTTCGACTCCCAGCGCCGGTAGATGGTCGCCTTGCCGGCGCGCGCCTTGGCGGCCACGGCGTCCATGGTCAGCGCCCGGTAGCCGACCTCGGCCATCACCTCGAGCGCGGCGCGGCGCAGCGCCTCGTCGCGGGTGGCGTCCCTCGGCCGGCCGCGGGCGGCCGCGTTTGCCTGCTCCGCGTACGACGTTGTGGCCAAGACCAGCCTCCCGATACGGCAACGGGGTCGCCCTTCGGGATCATCCTAGGTGCAATCAGCCGGTCGGGTGGCTGGAGTTCCCCGGCTCCTCGGTTTCGTCGGCGAGCTCGGACAGATCCATCTCCTGGGTGTTCTCCCCGACGCGCGGCGGGTCCCCGGCGGGCGTGTCGACCGCCGGCTCGGGCCGGGGCAGCGTGCTCAGGCCGTGCCGGGCGTGCAGGTACGCGGTCGTGAACGCGAAGGCGTCGCCCTCCAGCAGGTGCACCACGGTCGGCTTGCGGTCGCTGTCCGCGCCGGTGAGCTGCTCGACCATCTGGTCGGCCCGGTCGCGCGCGGCGATCAGACCGGGCGCCTGCTCGGTCAGCACCGTGCCGTCGGACTCGATGTTGACCGTCCAGTCCTCGCCCTGTGGCCGGTAGTTCACCAAGATCGGTGTCGCGCCCATCCTCGTTCACCCTCCCCGTCGTGCCGCGGCCTCCCCGGTCGGCGGAGCCGCGCAGGTGAAACGCGGCACCGTCGAACGCATGACGACGTTACATCGTTCGGGTGACCGCCATCCGTGTCTTACACCAAAGCATGCCGACCTTGTCGCTGTTCATCGCCCGCCTGTTCGATCATCCGGGCCGCCACCCGGTCGATCGCCGCGTCCAGATCCGCCCGGCTCTCCTGCCGCCAGTCGGACAGCCGCTCCACGATCCAGTCCCGCCAGGCGAGGGCGAGCCGGTCGAACTCGGCGCGGCCGCGGTCGGTCAGGTCGAGCTCCTCGCCGCGCCGCTCCAGGTAGCCGCTGAACTCCAGCGCGAAGAACGCCGGCTCGAACACCTTGCCCGGGATGCGGTGCCGCTCGGCGATCGCGGCGACGGTGGCCGGGCGGTGCAACTTGTGCTGGAACTTGACGCGCATGAGGCACCAGACGCCGCCTTCGTCCAGGCTCGTCCCGGAGCGGCCGAGGATTTCCGGCGCGGCCTGCCGGCGTTCGCGGTACATCAGCGTGGCGATGGCCCGCTCCAGTTCCCGGTCCGAATCCCGGGCCTCGGGCATCGCGAAGCCCTCGCCCATCTCCGGCGCGCTGGCCCGGGAGGTGTCCCGCAGCGGCATCTCCTTGAGGAAGAACGACACCAGCAGCGCCAGCACGCCGACCGGCACCGCGTAGAGGAACACGGTGTGCAGCGAGTCGGAGTAGGCCTGGACGATCGGCGCGGACACGGCGTCGGGCAGGGCGTGCAGCAGCGACGGCACGGCCGTCACGTGCGGGTCGACGCCCGGCGGCAGCGGATGCGTGGCCAGGGTTGTCGCCAGGTTGGTGGCGAGCTGGCTGGAGTAGATGGAGCCGAAGATGGCGGCGCCGAACGAGCTGCCGATGGAACGCAGGAACGTCACGCCCGAGGTGGCCACGCCCAGGTCGGCGTAGTCGACGGTGTTCTGCACGGCGATCGTCAGCACCTGCATCGCCAGGCCGATGCCGACACCGAGGACCAGCATGTACACCGAGGACAGCACGAGCCCGGTCGCCGGCGTGAGCAGCGACAACAGGTACAGGCCGGCGCTGATGCCGAGGCTGCCCAGGATCGGGAAGATCTTGTACCGACCCGTCCGGCTGACGACGTTGCCGGAGAAGATGGAGGCCACCAGCAGGCCGATCACCATCGGCAGCAGCCGAATCCCGGACGTGGTGGCGGACGTGCCCTGTACGTACTGCATGTACGTCGGCAGGAACGACAGTGCGCCGAGCATGGCGAAGCCGACGATGAAGCTGAGGATGCCGGACACCGTGAACACCGGGTTGCGGAACAGCCGCATCGGCAGCATCGGTTCCTTGGCCCGCAGCTCGACGGCGACGAACAGGCCCAGCAGCACGACCGAGCCGACCGACATCCAGATGATCTCCGGCGAGTCCCACGCGTAGGTGCTGCCGCCCCAGCTGGTGACCAGCGTCAGCCCGGTCACGGCCAGGCCGATCAGCAGGATGCCGAGGTAGTCGACGACGGGCTTGAGCGCGGACTTCGCCGCGGGCATGGCCACCGCCGCGACCGCGAGCACCACCACGACCAGCGGGATGTTCACGTAGAACGCCCACCGCCAGGACAGGTGGTCCACGAACAGGCCGCCGAGCATCGGGCCGACGACCGTCACCACGCCGAACACCGAGCCCAGCACGCCCTGGTACTTGCCGCGGTCGCGCAGTGGGATGAAGTCCGCGATGAGCGCGGTGGCCGTGACCAGCAGACCGCCGCCGCCGATGCCCTGCACCGCCCGCCAGATGATCAGCCACGTCATGGAGTCGGCGAAGCCGCTGAAGAACGAGCCGACGCCGAAGATCACCACCGACAGCTGGAACATCAGCTTGCGGCCGAACAGGTCGCCGAACTTGCCGACGATCACCGTCATGATCGTCTCGGCCAGCAGGTAGGCGGTCACCACCCAGGACAGGTGGCCCGCCCCGCCCAGGTCGCCGACGATCGTCGGCAGCGCCGTGCCCACGATGGTCTGGTCCAGCGCGGCCAGCAGCACGCCGAGCAGCACCACACCGAAGATCGCGTTCGTCCGGCCGCGGCTGACGCTCGCGGTGTCCGGTTCGACAGCGGTGGTGGCAGCCATTGTCGCCCCCTCGTCCGGGTCGGTTCCGACTTCACCGCACCGGGCGGACCGCCGCAGCGGACATCACTCGGACAGGTGAGATCACCACTCCGAGAGTACAGAACAGTTCTGTTCTATTCCCGGTGATCCCCGATACCCAGCAGCGGCGCGAGCAGGCCGTCCACGATCCGGTCCACCAGGTCCTCGGTCAGCGGCTGGTCCTTGAACAGCACGTTCGTGATCGCCAGCGACAGCGGCAGCTCGGCCAGCAGCTCCAGGTCGACGCCCGGCGGCAGCTCGCCCCGGGCCTTCGCGGCGTCGAGCACCTCGGCCATCGGATTGGTGCCGCCCTGGCCGAGCTGCTCGGTCATCAGCCGGGCCAGCTCGGGGTCGCGCCGGCTGCCCTCCAGCAGCGCCAGCAGCAGCCCGCGGCGATCACCCGGCATCTCGGCCCGCAGCCACCGCTTGGCCAGCTCGCGCACGTCGCCCAGGTACGACCCGGTGTCCGGCGCCGTCATCTCGACCCGGTTGGCGTCCAGGGCCGCCACGATCAGGTGCGCCTTGGACGGCCAGCGCTGGTAGAGGCTGCCCTTGCTGACATGCGCCCGCTGGGCGACGAGGTCCATGTTGAACCGCTCGTAGCCGACCTCGGCCACCACGTCGATGGCCGCGGCCAGCACCTCGGCGAGGCGCTCCGGGGTGTCGAGGGGGACGCGTCTGCGCGACGGGGAGGACATTCCGGGAACGGTACTTCCACGCCGCCGGCCGTGACCGGGCATGGGGCGGCCCGTTCGGCGTAGCGTGGACGGCGGTTGTCACCCGAACAGTTCAATTGCCGCTACGGAGCACATAGCCGCCATGTCGGACATCCTGATTCGCCGCGCCGCGGCCATGCTGGGCGGTTTTGTCGTCGGCGCGTGCGTGTTCTCGATCGCCGGCCTGATGCCGTCGCTGACCATCGAGCTGGACGTTTCCGACGCGGAGTCGGCGCAGCTGGTCACCGTTTTCGGATTGGCGGGTGCACTGGCCCTTCCACTGATCGGGCGGATCGATCCACGCCGATTGCCGCTGATCGGCCTGGTCGTATTGGCCATCGGGAACGGGCTTTCAGTATTCGCCGAACATTTCGTTCCGCTGCTGACCTCGAGAATTGTGCTCGGAATCGGCGCGGCCTGTGTCGTGCGGGCCGGCGGCCGGGGCTGGGCCGGCGGGCTGGCCGTCGGGGTCGCGCTCGGGGCTCCGCTGGCGGCCGTGATCGCGGACCAGGCCGGCTATCGGACGGTGTTCGTGCTGCTGGCCGTCCTCGCCGCGATCGGCGCCGCCGATGCGCTACTCGGCGTGCCGATGTCCACGATCGATCGACACCCGATCGGTGATCCACGAGTGCTGCTCACCGCCGGACTGAAGGTGATCTTCCGTGTCGGGCTGTTCGCCGTGTTCACGCTGCTCACATCGGTGCTGGCGGCTGTTGAGGGCATCCATGGCCCGGCCGTCGACGCGCTGTTCCTCGCGTTCGGTCTGGGGCTCGTGACCGGCGTGCTCGGCGGGCGGGGACGCGGTACGAGGGCGGTCTTGCTTGCGTCGGGCGCACTCTCGGCGGCCCTCGCGGCGGCGCTGCCGCTCCTGCACGGCTCGATGGCCGGCACGGCGGTGGTGCTCGCGTGTTGGGGCGCTTCGGCCGGCGCGGCGGACGCCGCGATGCGTGGGGTGATCGCCGATCCAGTGCTCGACGAGACGGCCGGCTTCCTCGGCGTGGGCCTGTCCGGACTGGTCGGCGGCGCGGTGCTCGGCACGGCCGGACCGGACGCGTTGCCGCAGGTCGCGGCGGGTTTGACGGTGGTTGTGGTGATCACGGCGATGGTCGGGCTGACGTCGAGCTCCCGGCGAGAGGGCCACCGTGGCCCTGGGGCCCTCTCCACCGGAAGTCAGGACGCGCGGTGAGCTGCCGGCGCCGGCTCAGCGGTTGGGATTGACCGCCGCCCGGCCTGCGGTGGAAGCCGCCCGTCTGAGTTCGCCGTCGCGTCCTCGAGCCGGTGGTTCCGTCAGTCGCGGGTCCAGGTCTGCTGTCATAGCACCTCCTGTGTTATCGGTTCCCGGCCGGCATGGCAGGGGCTGCAGCGCGGGGTAACCCCGCGTCGTGGCGAAGACACATTCGTCACCCGAGAAGGTGAAGGGTGGCGTTAACCGAAAGGTGGGCGGCCGTCCCGATCGGGAGATCGACGAGGTCGATGTCCTGCGGGGCCAGTGGCATGGCGCGTGTCACCCTTTCGACTTCGTGCGGTCCGCGCGAGCGGATCCGTGTCGGACTCATTGAGCCACCAGACGGCGGCCGCCTCAATACTCCATTTCGTTAAGGGACAACTAACTCATCGGTGTAGTAGCACCGGGTTTGACCACGAAGCGAGTGCGCAGCGTCACCGTGCGCGTTCACGGCCTCACCCGTTCGGCGCAGTCGTTCGGATCCTTCGTAACTACCGGCGCGTAGCCCGACCGGAGCAGCGGGAGCTCCGATGTCTGCCGGCGAAAGGTGGCATATCGACCACCGGTCCTTGTGCTCATGCAGCGGACCTCCTACGTTTTGACCTGGTCGCCTGTCGCCGCCGCGCACGCCGAAGCCAACGAGCTGGAGGAACGAAACGTGCGCAGGACTGTGCTGACCGCGCTGGCCGCGGTCGTGGCGCTGGTCGGGTCGGGGGTGCTCGGGGCCACCGCAGCCACCCCGGCGCTCGCCCTGGACAACGGCCTGGCCCTCACCCCGCAGATGGGCTTCAACAACTGGAACCTCACCCAGTGCGGGTCCCAGTTCAACGAGGCGTTCGTCGAGGGCATCGCCGACACCCTCGTGTCGACCGGCCTCAAGGACGCCGGCTACCAGTACGTGAACCTGGACGACTGCTGGGCGCAGTCGAGCCGGGACAGCAAGGGCAACCTGGTGCCGGACAAGAAGCGTTTCCCGCACGGCATCAAGGCCGTCGCCGACTACGTGCACTCGAAGGGCCTGAAGTTCGGGCTGTACACCAGCGCCGGCACCAAGACGTGCAACAAGGCCGGCTTCCCCGGCGCGCTCGGGCACGAGAAGCAGGACGCCGCGCTGTGGGCGTCGTGGGGCGTGGACTACCTGAAGTACGACAACTGCAACAACCAGGGCCAGGACGCCAAGAAGCGCTACACCGCCATGCGCGACGCGCTGGCCGCCACCGGCCGGCCGATCCTGTACTCGATCTGCGAGTGGGGCCAGAACCAGCCGTGGACCTGGGCCGCGCCGGTCGGCAACTCCTGGCGCACCACCGGCGACATCAACGACTCGTACTCGAAGATGCTGTCCATCTACAAGGCCAACATCAAGCTGGGCAAGTACGCCGGGCCCGGGCACTGGAACGACCCCGACATGCTCGAGGTCGGCAACGGCGGCATGTCCGACACCGAGTACCGGAGCCACTTCACCCTGTGGGCCATGATGGCCGCGCCTCTGCTGATCGGCTCCGACATCCGCAAGGCCTCCGCCGCCACCCTCACGATCCTGCGCAACGCCGACGTGATCGCCCTCGACCAGGACGCCAAGGGCGTGCAGGGCAACGAGATCTCGTCCTCCGACGGCCTGCACGTGATCCGCAAGCCGCTGGCCAACGGGGACACCGCCGTCGCTCTGTTCAACGAGACCGGCAAGACCGCGAAGATCTCCACCACGCTGTCCGCGGTCGGCGTCTCCTCGGGCACGCACACGCTGACCGACCTCTGGTCCAAGGCGAAGTCCACCAGCAGCGGCACCATCAGCGCCTCGGTGCCGGCCCACGGCACGGTCGTCTACCGGGTCCACTGACCAACCCGGCCGCGGGCTGAGCGGCGTTCGAACTCGATCACCGACTACCCGGCTTGACACGGCGGAAGGGCGTGTTCCTGGCGGCCAACCCCCAGGAACACGGCCCTTTTCGCCGGCGTTCACTCCGCCAACCCGGTGCCGTTCTGTCCCGCCCCGGACAGGATCGGCGGGATCGCCGGGTTCGTGTGCCACGGTGTAGCCATGCGGACACGTGCGGTGATCTGGCGCCTCCTCGCCGGGGTGGCGTTGACAGTGGCCGGCCTGGTGGCGGGCTCGGTCGCCTCGATCGCGGGGGCGGCGCAACAGGTGACGGCCGACGACGGTGCGACGGTCGTCGGCCAGACCATGGTCGCCCCGCGGACGCTGGACCTGACCATCCAGTCGCCCGCGCTCGGCCGCACCGCGATGACCCGGCTGCTGCTGCCGCCGGACTGGGACGCCCGGCCGAACACCCGCTGGCCGGTGCTGTACCTGCTGCACGGCTGCTGTGACAACTACACGTCGTGGACCCGTGAGACGGACGTGGCGGCGCTGACCGCCGGCACGGACGTGCTGGTGGTGATGCCCGAGGCGGGTCCCGACGGCTACTACTCGAACTGGCTGAGCGGCCCGGCCTGGGAGACGTTCCACACCGTCGAACTGCGGCAGCTGCTGGAACGCGGCTACCGGGCCGGGCAGCGGCGCGCGATCGCGGGGCTGTCGATGGGCGGACTCGGCGCGTTCGACTACTCGGCGCGGCACCCGGGCATGTTCCAGGCGGCCGCCTCCTACAGCGGGGCGCTGGACACCACGCTGTCCCAGGAGGCGATCAACCAGGTCACCTCCGTCGTGACGAGCAACGGCCACGATCCGAACGCGCTGTGGGGCGACCCGGTCAAGCAGCGGCTGGTGTGGGCCGCGCACAACCCGCTCGACCTGGCCTTCGCCTTACGTGGCACGAAGTTGTTCATCGCCTCCGGCAACGGCGAGCCGGGCCCGCTGGACCCGCCCGGGACCGGGTTCAACCAGAGTGAGGCGTTGCACGGCGCGGAGACGTCCGCGCTGGTCGACCGGTTGCGGCTGCTGCACATCCCGGCCACGCTCGACATGTACGGGCCGGGCACCCACACCTGGCGGTACTGGCAGCGGGAACTCCACACGTCCTTCCCCATGCTGATGGCCGCGATCGGGGTGACGCCATGACCTGACGTCGTCCGATGTGGACGGATGCGCCGAGTACCGCAAAAGCGGTGGGACCCGGGCCGCCGGTTCCGGTAGGACAGCACGTGTGGTGATGCTCAGCGTCGAAGACCTGGTCCGGGCCGAGGCCGCGGGGCAGCGGCTCAAGTACGTCTACTTCTGGGGACACGAGCCCCGTCGTGACGGTCGGATCGGCGCCTCGTGCCTGAGCCAGTGGTGGCCCGCAGAGTTCACCGTCGACGGGCTGACGTTCCCGACCGCCGAGCATTACATGATGCACCGCAAGGCATTGCTGTTCGGCGACGAGGACACGGCGGCGCGGATCCTGCGGGCGCGGCACCCCAACGAGGCCAAGACGCTCGGCCGCGAGGTGCGGGGCTACGACAACGAGGTCTGGGACGCCAACCGGTTCGACGTCGTCGTCGCCGGCAACCTGGCCAAGTTCGGGCAGCACGCGCTGCTGTGCCGGTACCTGCTCGGCACCAGCGACCGGGTGCTGGTCGAAGCCTCGCCCCTGGACCGGATCTGGGGCATCGGCCTCACCGCCGACGACGATCGCGCCGCCTCGCCGTCCACGTGGCTCGGCGCCAACCTGCTCGGCTTCGTGCTGATGGCCGTGCGCGAACAACTCGTCGGCGAGAGTCTCATCGGTGGTCGGGAGAAGCGGGACATCACCATAGTCGAGTACGACCCGGCTTGGCCCGCCCGCTTCCGCTCCGAACGGGCCCGCATCCGCAAAGCCTTGAGGGACAACGCACTACGCATCGACCATGTCGGCTCCACCGCCGTGCCCGGCCTCGCCGCCAAGCCCGTCGTCGACATCCAGGTCAGCGTCGCCGACGTGGAGAGGGAGGACGCCTACCTGCCGCAACTGGAAGCCGCCGGCTACCACCTCCGGGTGCGCCAGCCCGACCATCGCATGGTCCGCACCGAGCAGCTCGACGTGCACGTCCACATCTGCCCGGCCGGCGGCCGCTGGGAACGCGACCACCTCCTGTTCGGGGACTGGCTCCGGGCCACCCCCGCCGACCGCGCCGCCTACGAGAAGCTCAAGCGGGAACTCGCCACCCGGAAGTGGTTCGACATGAACCAGTACGCCGAGGCCAAGGGCGACCTCATCGACGAGATCCTCGGCCGGGCCAAGGAGTGGGCGGACCGCACGGGATGGACGGTGGCCCACCCGCGCTGACGGGCTCCACCCGCACCGGCCCGCCCATGCCACCGGCCTACGCCCCCGCGCCGGCCAGCCGGTCCGAGGAGCGAATGGTCTCCTCGGCAGCGGCGACGACCGCCTGCGCCGTTGAGCTGCGCTGCCTCGCGCTGGCTGGCTGGTCCGGGGAGCGGATGGTCTTGTTGGGGGTGGTGGCGGACTGCCTGCGCCGTGACCTGCGCCCCCGCCCAGTGGTTGGGTCCGTGCCAGTGTCGGTTCGAGTCGTGCCGGCCGGTCAGTCGCCCGCGCGTGAGGACAGGCCGGTCCACACCGCCGTCATCAGCAGGTCGGTGGCGCGTTCCGGCGTGACCTCCGGGCGGCGCTCGCACCACTGGGCGAGGCGCTCGCAGGAGCCGACGAGGATCTCGGCGGCGGCCTCCAGTTCGAGGGGGTCGACGCCGGGCAGGGACATGGCCATCCAGCCGATCATCAGGTCGGTCTGCTGGCGGCGGATGGCCTCGATCTCCTCGACCGCCGACTGCACGGTCACAGCGGCCTCGTGGCGGAGCAGGCCGTAGGACTGCCGGCGCTCGGCGATGAAGCGGAAGAAGGCCAGCAGGCCGAGGCGGAGCATGTTCTCGGGGCTGTCGGCGCCGATGACGGCCTGCTCGGTGGCCTCGCGTAGCTCGGTCCGCGCCTTGTCGATGCAGCCGACGAGCAGGCCCTCCTTGGAGCCGAAGTACTCGTAGAGCATCGGCTTGGACACACCGACCCGCTCGGCGATCTCGTCCATGGACGCCGCGAGGTAGCCCCGCTCGGCGAAGACCTCCTCGGCCACCGCCAGCATCTGGGCCTTGCGGGCCGCGCGGGGCATCCGCCTGCGTCGGCCGGTGTCGGCTGCGCTCGTCACGACCGGAGTCTACCCAAGGTAACCTACTCGTAGTAACCTACTGGCGAGTTAAGGTCGACGGAGGGATTCGGGACATGGGCGGGCAGGACACCAGCGTCGTCATCATCGGCACCGGGTTCTCCGGGCTCGGCATGGCCATCCAGCTCAAGCAGGCCGGCCGGCACGACTTCGTCATCCTGGAGAAGGCCGAGGACGTCGGCGGCACCTGGCGGGACAACACCTACCCGGGCTGCGCCTGCGACATCCCCTCCCACCTGTACTCCTTCTCGTACGAGCAGAACCCGGAGTGGAGCCGGCTCTACGCGGGCCAGCGGGAGATCTGGGACTACCTGCGGATCTGCGCCGACAAGCACAACCTGCGCGAGCACATCCGGTTCGGCGTGAAGGTGATCGGCGCGGCCTTCGACGACGACAGCAAGCGGTGGACCGTGCGCACCGAGGGCGGCGACAGCTACACGGCCGACGCCATCGTGGCCGGCATCGGCGCGCTGCACATCCCGTCCGTCCCCGACCTGCCCGGCATCGAGCGCTTCCAGGGCGAGAGCTTCCACTCGGCGCAGTGGAACCACGACTACGACCTGACCGGCAAGCGTGTCGCCGTCGTCGGCACCGGGGCCAGCGCCGTCCAGTTCGTGCCGGAGATCGCCAAGCAGGTCGAGCACCTCACGCTGTTCCAGCGCACGCCGGCCTGGGTGATGCCGAAGGCCGACCGGCCCGTCAGCAAGATCGAGAAGACGCTGTTCCGGAACCTGCCCGCCACCCAGTGGCTGCGCCGGACGGCGCTGTTCTGGGCCTTGGACTCGCGGGCGCTGGCGTTCACCTTCAACCCGAAGCTGATGAACTTCGCCTCCCAGCCCGTGCGCAAGCAGATCAAGGAGCAGGTGCACGACCCGGAGCTGCGGCGCAAGCTGACGCCCGACTACACCATGGGCTGCAAGCGGGTGTTGATCTCCAACGACTACTACCCGACGTTCAACCGGCCGAACGTGGAGCTCGTGACCGAGGGCATCACCGAGGTCCGGGAGCACTCCGTCGTCACCGCCGACGGCGTCGAGCACGAGGTCGACGCCATCATCTTCGGCACCGGCTTCCACGTCACCGACGCCTTCGACTACCTGGACATCAAGGGTCGCAACGGCGTCGACCTGACCAGCCAGTGGCGGGAGAAGGGCCTGGAGACCTACCTCGGCATCGGCGTCTCCGGCTTCCCGAACCTGTTCTTCCTGCTCGGCCCCAACACCGGCCTCGGCCACAACTCGGTGGTGCTGATGATCGAGGCCCAGGCCCGCTACGTCCTCCAGTGCCTCGAGCTGCTGGCCGACCACGACGTCGCCGCCATGGACGTCCGACCCGCGCCGCAGCGCCGGTTCAACCTGGAGATCCAGCGCAAGCTGCGCAAGGGCGTGTGGAGCGTCGGCGGCTGCAAGAGCTGGTACCTGGACTCGGCCGGGGTGAACCGCACCGTCTGGCCCGGCTTCGTCTGGCAGTACGTGCTGCGGACGAGGAAGGTCGAGCTCGCCGACTACGAGCTGCTGGCCGCGACCCGCACCCCGGCCTCGGTCGGCTGACCGGGGAAGGGGCGGTCAGCCGGGCAGGCCCGGCCGGGCTGCCAGAGCGAGGGATTGGAGGCCGGCGCGGCGCGAGTGGGTCAGCCGGTCAACTGGGGCAGGAGCTGGGAGGCGATCGTCGGGGTATCGGCCTCCCGACAAAGAAGCCGGCCGCGGGTCTCACCGCGGCCGGCTTCTTGTCGTCTGGGGCCGGCCGGTATCGCCGCGCAGGAGGCCCGATCGGGCGCCCCCAATGCCACATGCGCGCCGGACTTGCCTCTGTGCGGCACGTGCGGACCGCATGTGACGAGGAATGGGGGTGTGTCGGAAGTCGACATTCGGCGTGACGCTGGGCGGCACTCGCGGGGCGTGCGGAGCTGGCCGGTCGCCGAGGACGTGCGGGGCTGACCGGTCGCCGAGGAGAGGGCGACCGGTCAGCGGGTCATGACCTGGCGCAGGCGGCCCATGAGGTCCACCGTGTCCACACCGCAGAGCTCGGCCAGCTGTTCCAGGGCGGGCAGGTCGAGCTGGACCTCGGCGGTGCGGGCGTTGGCGGCGCGGAGGCGGTCGCGGGCCCAGCGGCGCAGGGGGAGCAGTTCGGGCTGGGCGTCCTCGACCACCCGGGAGAGCTCCAGGCGGATGTGCTCGCCGGGGGCGTCGGTGAAGATCCGGCCGTGGACCCGGGCCAGCAGGTCATGGGGCATCGCGTCGAGCGCCAGGCAGATCTCGGCCAGCCGGACCACCGAGCACTGCCTGGTGCCCAGCTCGTAGGTGGCCAGCGTCTGCAGCGAGACCTCGGTCTGCAGCTTGCCCTGCAGCACCTTCCTGGTCCAGCCGCGTTGCTTGCGCAGCTTGCGTAGCTCGTCGCCGAGCACGCGCTGGTATGTCATCGGGTCGATCCGCACGATGGTGAGAGCGTGCACGGGACGGTTCATTACGCGGTTTGCGAGAACTTTTCGGAGCACGTGTCAGCCGAACGGGTGAGAGGTGGCCGAGGGGCAACCACCCGGTGTCCGGCCGGTTGGCGGGCTTGTTCCCGGCCGCGCGTGGGTTACGCTGGACGGCGATGCCATTCAACTTTTTCACCCCAACGCACCTGGTCATCATCCTCCTGGTGATCGTGGTGCTGTTCGGCGCGAAGAAACTGCCGTCCGCCGCTCGCGGCATCGGCCAGTCGTTGCGGATCTTCAAGGCTGAGATGGGCGCGAAGGACGGCAAGGCCGAGGACACGGCCCCGCCGGCCCCGCCGCAGCAGCTCAACCAGGCTCCGCAGCAGCCCAGCGCCCCGCAGCACAACACGACGACCCAGCAGGGCAACGTCCAGTCCTGAGCCGGCGCTCAACTACCCGCTAGTTGACGCAGGTGACGCCGTCCGCCGTGATCGGCGCGTCGGATGAGGTGGTAGGAGCGGCCCTGACGGCCGCCCCGTTCAGCATCAGCGAGCCACCAGCGGCCCAGCCCTGGGCCCCGGGTCCGCGATAGTCGCTGCCCAGGTAGACCTCGACATGGCCACCGGCCAGGCTGGGTTCCTGGGACACGTCGATGCCGCCGCCGAGGTCCGCGGCGACCTTGCGCGCGTCGGCCTCGCCGCCGGTGCCGTAGGTGACCAGGGTGGTCGACCGCGCGGCCGTGTTCCCGGTGTCGCCGCGCCCGTAGCCCTTGGTCACGAGCTGGTCCATGGCGCGCCCGGCCAGCCCCGGCACCCCGGCTCCGTTCAGCACGTCCACGGTGATCGCGGGCGGCGCCTGCGTGGTGGTGGTCGCGGTGAGCCCGCGCACGAAGTCCCGCACCTTGAACGGGTCGACCTTCACGGCGTCGCCGTCGTGCGGCGTCTCGTACGACATGTTCTCGACCGGGATGGTGGTGAACTGGGTGCTGCCGCCGGTCAGGCCGCGCAGCTGCTGGGCGAAGCCCACCAGGTCCCAGCCCTGGTCCAGGACCACCGACTTCTTGACGGCGTCGGCCAGCGCGGCCAGCTTGCCGGTGTCGGTCAGGGTGCCGGCGGACAGCACCTTCCGCGCCATCCCGGCCATGAACGCCTGCTGCCGGTGGATCCGGTCCAGGTCGCCCTTGGGCAGCCCGTGCCGCTGCCGCACGAACGCCAGCGCGGCCGCCCCGGACACGGACTGCTCGCCGGCCTGGAAGTGCGCGCCGGAGAAGTCGTCGTCGACGGCGGCCTTGAGACACACCTGCACGCCGCCGATGGCCTGGGTGATGTCGTAGAAGCCGGCCAGGTTGATCTGCGCGTAGTGGTCGACCGTGACGCCGGTGAGGTCCTGCACGGTCCGGATGGCGGTCTTGGCGCCCTCCTGGTTGGACTGCACCTCCAGCTGCGCCCCGGACATGCCCTGCTGCCGCAGGCTGCCCATCACCGCGTTCTTGCCCCAGGCGAACGCTGAGTTGATCTTGTGGGTGCCGTGCCCGCCGGCGATGTCCACGTACGAGTCGCGCGGGATGGAGATCGCCGTCGCCCGGCTGCCGCCGTTGGGGATGTGCACCAGGATCATCGTGTCGGTGTTGGACTCGCCGTCGTCGCCGCCGGCGTGCAGCTGGGCCAGCAGCTCCGGGGACAGCGAGTTGCCCTGCGCGTCCGTCCGGCTGTCCATGCCGACCAGCAGGATGTCCTCCGAGCCGTCCGCGGGCGACTCGGTGCTCGTGCCGGACTCGATGACGTCCGCGGTGGTCAGGCCGCTGTTGATCTGCTGCAGCTGGGTCCAGCCGAACCAGGTCAGCAGCAGCGTCAGCGCCGACGCCGTCGCCACGGCGATCTTGGCTTTGCGCAGGCCGTTGGCGGGCCGGGGCGGGCGGCGGTAGGAGCCGCTGTACCGGTATCGGTTGTCCACGCCTGCCCCTTCCCGCGCCGGGGCCGCGCGCAGCGCCCCCGATGCCAAGACGTGACGTGACGTGGGAGGTTGCCGACCGGCCCGCACCGGTTCTATACCCGGTCGCGAAGATCGGCTACCGGACGCGGCCAGGAGCCACCCGGATGTGTCGTGGGGTCACTCCCACTCCCAGCGCAGGCCGTAGAGGCCGGCGGGGATGTCGACCAGCGCGACGTGCACGCTGCCGTTGGGCTCGATGCGCTGCTCGGCCTCCTCGCGGCGGTTGCGGCCGCGGGCCTGCTGCTTGGCCTGCGGCTGCCACACGGGGTAGCACCGCGCCGGCACCGCCTTGGGGTGGAACACGACCTGCAGCACGCACTCCCGGGTCGGCTGCCGGAAGCCCAGGGTCAGCTCGGTGGTGCGCACCTTCGGGTTGACGCCGCTGATCTCGTACTCGGCCAGGTACGTCTCGCCGATCGTGAGCTTGCGGTGGAACAGCAGCTCGGCGGCGGTGACGTCCTCCTCGGCGTCGTACACGGTCCGACCGAGCACGCAGTTGACGCCGGCGGTGAACACCGGGCTGCCGGCCTCGGGGTCGTCGCCGACGTTCATCACCAGCATCCGGTCGGCGCCGTCGGCCCGGGCCCGCAGGACCCGCCGCACGGCCATCCGGTAGCCGCGGCCGTCCTCGTCCAGGTAGAGGTCCTGGTGGTGGCTGAGGGTCTCCAGCCGCTGGTTGGTCTCGGGGTCGATGGTGTCGGACACCATCTGCAGCGTCCGGTCGCTGTGCCCGAGCTCGGTGTACGGCACGGAGCCGGGCACGTGGTTGGCCCAGCGGCCGCGCGGCCGGGCCGGCCCGAGCAGGCTCATCAGCGAGCCGGGCGGCAGCCCGAGCACCCTGTCCAGGCTGCGCACGGTCTCCAGCGAGCTCGCCCGCTCGGGGCGGCTGCGCCCGCGCTGCCAGTAGCTCAGGCTGGCCACGCTGACCTCGTGCCCGCGAGCCTGCAGCCGACGCTGGATGGTCTCCAGGCTGAGCCCGCTGGCGGCGATGGCGGCCTGCAGCGCCAGGTGGAACGGCCCTCGGCGGAGCACCTCGGCCAGCTCGTCCTCGTGCTCCGGTCCGGGGCCGAGATCCAGTGCGGTGGCGAAGGTGCGGGTCACGCGGGTACCTCCAAGCGGCGACGGTCCGTACGCGGTGTGCCCGAAGCCGAGCGGGCAATTGCACCCGTTCGCTCAGTGCCTACGTCGGACTGGTCTATTTTAGGGGCGCTGAGTGATCGATACCACTCGAAGGAGTGCAAGTGGCCCTGTCCCGTCGCACCATGGTCGCGATCCTCACCGCGGGTTCGTTGTCGCTGGTCAGCGTGGGTGTGCCCGCGCTCGCCCAGCCGACGCCGGCGTTCTCGCCGCTCGTGGCGAGCGTCGTGCCCGGACTCGACAGAGCGGTGAGAACGGGATCGTTACCCGGGTCGCAAAGCGTTTCTGTCGCGGTCAGCCTGAAACTGCGCAACCAGTCCGAACTGGACCGGCTGCTCGCCGACCAGGCCGCTGGCCGTGCCAAGTACCTTACGCCGCAACAGTTTCGGGATCGTTTCGGACCGACTCAGGCCGATGTGAACCGGGTCACCGACTACCTGCGCTCGCGCGGCCTCAAGGTCACCGGCGTCAGCGCGAACCGGCTCGCGGTGGACGCCACCGGCACCGCCGACCAGCTGAACGCCGCGTTCAACACCTCGCTGGCGCGCTGGCACGACGCCGGCCTCGGCCGCGACTTCACCGCCGCCGACTCCACGCCCAAGGTGCCGACCACGCTGTCCGCCGTGGTCAGCGGTGTGACCGGGCTGGACGAGCACTACGTGCCGCAGCGGCGCACCGCCGAGGTGTCCGGGCCCAAGGTCGGCAGCGGCCCCGGCGGCGGCTACACGCCGTCAGAGCTGCGCTCCGCGTACGGATTGGCCGGGTTGGAAGCCGACGGCTCCGGCCAGACGCTGGCGCTGTTCGAGTACGGCAAGTTCGACCAGGCCAACATCGACACCTTCGACCACCAGTACAACCTGCCGACCTCGCCGCCGGTGGTGAAGAACATCGACGGCGGCAACACCGACGGCGACTCCGCGCAGGCCGAGGTGGAGCTGGACATCGAGGTGGCGCACGCGATCGCGCCGAAGGCCGACCTGGTCGTCTACACCGCGCCGAACACCACCTCCGCCGAGGTGGACATGTGGAACGCGCTGGTCGCGGACAACGTGCCGGTGGTGTCGTCGAGCTGGGGCCTGTGCGAGTACGACCGCAGCCTGGCCTCGATGCAGGCGGTGGACGCGGTCGCCAAGCAGGCGGCGGCGCAGGGCATGACCTTCTTCGCGCCCTCGGGCGACGCCGGCGCCTACGACTGCGAGCGGGACGCCAACACCCAGCACGCGGGCGACCTCGCGGTGGACTTCCCCGGCTCGAACCCGTACGTGACCAGCGTCGGCGGCACCAAGCTGACGCTGAACACCGACGGCACGCGGGCGTCGGAGACGACGTGGAACCAGGGCGGCGGCTGGGCCGGCGGCGGCGGGCAGTCGATGGTCTTCGACAAGCCGCTCTGGCAGGGCGGCGACGGCAAGCGGCAGGTGCCGGACGTGTCCGCGGCGGCCTCGGGCGGCGAGTACTCGGTGTACATCCAGGGCGCGTGGGGCCGCAACGGCGGCACCAGCGCGGCGTCCCCGCTGTGGGCGGCATACCTGACGCTGATCAACCAGCGCGCCGGCGTCCTCGGCAAGCTGCGGATCGGCCAGCTCAACCCGAAGCTGTACGCGCTGGCCGGTGCCGCTGTCAACGACGTGACAGTCGGGGACAACCGCTTCTATCAGGCCGGTGCGGGCTTCGACATGGCCTCCGGCTGGGGCACCCCCAACGGCATCACGCTGTGTGACGCCCTGCTGGGCTGAGCGAAGATCATCGTTACCCGTCTGTGGCGCACGGCGAAAGCCGTGCGCCACAAGCGTTTACGGGGCGGAAGAGCTCAGACGTCGATGTCGAGGATGTCCGGGCCGTTCTCCCGCGCGAACTCCAGCTTCGCCAGGTCGGAGCGCGGGATCGCGACGCTGCCGTCGATGTGCAGCGGATCCGGGTTGCCGGGCACGCCGTAGCCGGTGCTGTTGACCAGCCAACTGCTCACCGCGCGCTTGCGGCCGTCCTTGGCCACGGCGAACAGCGTGCAGTCCAGCGGGCCCTTCACGCCGGTCAGGTCGAACGAGACGTCGGTGCCGTGGTCGTCGCCGGTCAGGCCGATCTTGGCGGTCACCGGGCCGTTGCTGGCCTGGATGGTCTCCGCCGGTCCACCGCCGAACGCGCCGGTCAGGCCGAGCGTGAGCAGCGGACCGCCGACGATCAGCACGGCCGCAGCGGCCGCGACCAGCCAGCCGGTGCGCTTGCGGCGGCGTCGGGCGTCGGCGATGTTCACCATGACGCCCTGCAGCACCTTGTCCTCCACCCGCGGCGGCGCGGGCAGCTGCGGCGCCGGGCGGAAGTCGGACAGGTCGGGCATGCCGCCCATCGGCGGCCGGGAGCCGTGCCGGGGCGCGGGCGGGCCGCTGGGGAACGGGCCGGCGGCGGCCGGGAACTGGCCGGTGTTGCCCAGCATCGGCGGGGGAGTGCTCAGGCCGGAGCCGGGGGCGATGTTGCCGCGGGCCGGACCGGGTAGGTCGTCGCCGAGCAGGTCGGCCAGCAGGCCGCTGCCGCGGACCTGGTCGAGCAGCGACGGCAGGCCGGACAGCTCGTCCAGCTCCGCCTGGCAGCGCGGGCACGTGGCCAGGTGGCGCTCGAAGGCGGCGTTGTCCGACTCGTCCAGCGCCCCCAGCACGTAGGCCGCGACGTCCACGTGGTCGGCCGGCGATGTCATGTGGTCATCCCCCGATCCTGCAAGGCTCGCCGCAGGGCCCGCAGTGCGTAGTACACCCGGCTCTTCACCGTGCCCGGCGGCACCCCCAGGACCTCGGCGGCCTCGTTCACCGTCCGGTCCTTGAGGTATGTCTGGAGGATAGCCTCGCGGTGCTCGGGAGACAGGCTGCGCAGCGCCTCGGCCACCACCATGGCGGACAGCGCCTTGTCGGTGCCGTCGGGCACCGCGACCATCTCCAGCGGCCCGGCCTCGGTCTCCGGGGGCCGCGCGCCCTTGCTGCGCCGGCCGTCGATGACGATTCGGCGAGCCACCGTGAACAGCCACGCGCGGAGCAGCCCGGGGGCGTCGTCGAGCTTGTCGGCGTTGCGCCACGCCCGGAACAGCGTCTCCTGGACGACGTCCTCGGCCCACTGCTGGTCGCCGCCGGTCAGCCGGAGCACGTGCCCGAACAGCGCGCCGCGGTGTTCCTGGTAGAGCGCGGTGACCAGCGTCGAGTCCCCGCCGGCGGCGTTGGCCGCCACGGGCTGGTCGCGTCTGGTCATCCGGTACCGCACCACGGGACACATCTTGATGCCACGAACGTGTTTGGGGAAGTGCACTCTCGGTAGTAATCGGTCACGGTCAACTGTGAATGTGAGCGGTTGCATCCACGAGTGAGCCGAATCCGACCGCGCTGAGTACTTAGTGGCGACCCTTCTCCCCGCACGAAAGGACGCCACCGTGCACCTGCGCCACCGCCGTCGTGGCCGGATGTCGGCCGTCGCCGCGCTGGGTCTGCTGCCGCTCGCACTCCTGTCCGCCTGTTCGGGCGGCTCGCAGGCAGCGACCGCGGCCGAGGCCGTCGCCACCCCGGTGTACACGTCGGACGCCGACGCGCCGCCGAACAACGCCGTGCTCAGCGTGGCCAACACGGCGCTGGGCAAGGTCGTGGTGGACGACCAGGGCTTCACGCTCTACATGTACGGCCACGACTCGGCGTCGCCGCCCAAGGCGACCTGCGACGGCGAGTGCGCGCTGACCTGGGAGCCCGTGTCGGCGCAGGACGGCTCCGTCGCCGTCGAGGGCGTCGGCCAGGGCCTGGTCGGCGAGGTCACGCGGTCGGACGGCACCAAGCAGATGACGCTCGCCGGCTGGCCGCTGTACCGGTACGCGCCCGACCAGAAGCCCGGTGACACCACCGGGCAGGGCCAGGGCGGGATGTGGTTCGCCATCGGACCCGACGGCAAGAAGGTGGCGGCCACGTCATGATCGCCCGGATCCTCGTGCTGCTCGCGGCCACCGTGCTCGCCATGATGTCCCCGATCATGGCGGCGGTGGCGCACGCGGCACCGGGGGACCAGGGCGATCCCGGCGTCAGCCAGAGCGACCAGGACGTGCTGACGATGGTCATGCGGTCCGGCATGTGGGAGATCGCCGCCGGCGGCATGGCCAAGGACCAGGCGTCGGCGGCGGCGGTTCGCACCGCCGCCGCCACCCTGGTCACCGACGACACGGTGCTCAACCAGCAGGCGGCGCAGGTCGCCGGGAAGCTGGGGGTGCAGCTGCCCGGCCAGCCCGACGCCGACCAGCAGGGGTGGCTCGCGCAGCTGCACGACGAGGCGGGCGCGACCTTCGACCACGACTACGTGAACCTGGTGCGCCAGGCGAACGGAAAGGTGTTCACGGCAGTCGCCGCGGCGCGTGCGGGGACCAAGAACGATCTGATCAAGCAGTTCGCTCAGAGTGCGGTGGACACGGTCATGAAGCACATGACCGTGCTGGAGGACACCAAGTTGGTGGACTCGGCCGCGCTCCCCGATCCGGCCCTTCCTCAGACGACCGATCAGGCCCAGGCCGGCTCCGCGGCCGGCCAGGGCGGCGCCACCCCGACAACGGCGCAGGTGGTCCAGCAGTCCAACACGGCGGCGCAGCCCGTCGACGACCGGCCGTCCCCGGCCGTGGTGCTCGTCGGCGTGCTGCTCATCGGAGCACTGGCCTGGGGCACCGTGGTGATCATCCGCAGGGTCGTCAACTCCGCATGACGAGGTGAGAATCAGTGTTCGGAAAAACAAGGACGCCCTGGTCGCGCGGTATGCGACTGACCGCGGTGATCGGCGGCCTCGTGTTGGCCGCCGGATCGGCCGTGGGCATCGGTGTCGCCGCGGGCGTGGGCGACTCGTTCGCCGCCACCGGCGACTCGCCCGAGATGGCCAGCGTCCAGGCCCTGCTGGCGAAGGCGCCGAAGCCCGGTTCGAACAAGATCGGACCGTTCGCCAACGACTTCATCGACATCAAGAAGGTCAAGCCCAACCGCAACGCCAACGTCGGCGGCGCGAGCGGCTCCTTCACCGAGGACTGCGGCACCAACCAGAACAACCACCACAACTCCGACAACTTCATCGTCACGCCCGGCGTCGACCACGGCGCCCTGCACGTGCACGACTACGTCGGCAACCGGACCACGACGGCCCGCTCCAACGACCGCAGCCTCGCGGCCGGCGGCACCACCTGCGCCAACGGCGACAAGTCGACCTTCTTCTGGCCGGTCATCCGGGTCAAGCAGGAGCCCAACGGCAAGAACAACAACCAGCAGGGCCCGGACAAGGGCAACATCGGTCGGCTGGTCGAGCCCAACCAGGTGACGATCAAGTTCACCAGCGGCGGCGCCGGCAAGGTGACCGCGGCCCCGCAGTTCCTGCGCGGCATCATGGGTGACGCCAAGGAGGTCACCAACGGCCCCACCAACGCCAAGGCCACCTGGACCTGCACCGGCTTCGAGAACCGGGTCACCAACAAGTACCCGGTGTGCCCGCAGGGCAGCGCCGTCGAGCGGATCATGGACTTCCCGTCCTGCTGGGACGGCAAGAACACCGACTCGGCCAACCACCGCACGCACCTGGTGTTCCCCAAGGGCAGCGGGCAGTGCCCCAGGGGCACCAAGGCCGTGCCGGCGCTGCAGTACACCCTGGTCTACAACTCGGTGCCCAACGGCTCGGTGTTCGCGGTCGACGGCTTCGACGGCCAGCTGCACAACCCGGCGACCGACCACGCCGACTGGGAGAACGTGATGAACTCCCAGCAGATGAACGGCGTCGTCAGCTGCATCAACAACGGCCAGCAGTGCGTCAACCAGGCCCAGGGCGGCGGCAACAACAACGGGGGCAACAACGGCGGCGACACCGGCGGTGGCAAGAACAACGGTGGCGGCGGCAACAACGGCAAGCCCGCGGCCAACCAGCGCGTGACCTGCCCCGACGTGCGCGGCAAGATGCCGGCGATCCCCGCCTCGGTGAAGTCCTCGGTCAACCAGGACCTCGACCAGATGGACAACTTCCTCACCGACGCCAACAACCGCCTGCAGGCGGCCGGCGACCAGGCGACGCAGGACTTCGTGAACAACTCGATCCTCGGCCCGCTGCAGAACAACCGGCAGTTCCTGATCAACCAGATCCTCAACCTGTTCAACCAGGCGCGGGCCCCGCAGCCCCAGACGAACCTGGTGTCGATGGCCGGCTGCTCGATGAGCGACAACTAGTCCTTCCGTCAGGGCGCTGTGCCGCGAACGCGGCCAGCCGGCACGGCGCCCACCCCTGCGAACGCCCCACCCGACAGCCAGTCGGGCGGGGCGTTCGCCGTTTTACGTCTATTTTCGCCCGGGGCGAGCGCAGTGAACGCGGCGTAAACCGGCGGGCAACAACCGCAAGGGGTTCGGTGAACACGACAGGAAAGCGATAAGCGATTAGCTGAGAGAACGCTGAGATACGTGAAGATCAACTTTCCTTTCGAAACCTGATCGTGACCTTAATTGAATGTGATACGCATCACACTCGATAGTGTGGGTCGCCACGCTGTCGATCCTGTCGGGGTGCTGTCGGTCGGGCAGTACGGTGCCGCTGACCGGGGATTCACCAACTCCTCACCGAGTCGAGTGGCCCGTCACCTGCGCCGGGTGGAGTTCGACCCCGGCGGTTCGGGGGTTTTCCCCACCTCCGAACCAGGGGTGTCCCCCATGGACCCGTGTGTGCGGATGAGGTGAGAATCGACGCCGTGAGCGACCGTGCGGCTGGGGGCCGAACCAGGGACGGGGGGCGAACGTGGGCGCTGCTCGCGATCGTCAGCTTTGTCGCCGCGCTGCTGCCGATGGTGTACCTGCACCTGGAGTCCAGCGGCCAGCTCAATCCGATCAAGCACACGATCAGTGACTATGTTTTCGCCAAGCAGGGGGCCCGGTATTTCGACACGAGCCTGGTGGCGCTGACCATCGGTTCGATTGCACTGATGGTCGGACTGGCCAGCGCCGGAATCATTCGGGGAACCGTGCTCACGGTGCTCGTCTCGATCTGGTGCCTGGGTCTCGCGGTCGCTCTCGTCTTTCCGACGGATCCGACGGACGGAATCCAGTCCATTTCCGGCGCGGTGCACCGGTGGGCCGCGATCTTCTTCTTCCCGTGCCTGTCCGCCGCCGGATTCCTGCTGGCCAGGCGGTGTCAGCTGACCCGGGGGTGGGAGCGGTTCGCGCCGGTCGTGCTGCGCCTGGCCATGGCCAGCACAATCGTGCTCGGCACGTTCGCGCTCATTCAGCTGGCCATCAACGAACCCGACATGCTGCCGTTCCTCGGATTCGTCAGGAATTACCTCGGACTCGCCGAGCGTATACTGTTCGGTATCGACATGGCGTTGCTGTTCGTGTTGGGCGCGGCGTTGTGGCGGGGCGCGGGGCCGGCGGCGCAGCGCCGCCGGGAGGCCGGCCTGGTCGAGGGCGGTGCTCGATGATCCCGCTCGCGATCACCCTGGCCGTGCTCGGGGCCTGCTGCAACGCCGTCTCGGCGAGGCTGCAGCACGGCGGCCTGAACGAGTGCGCCGACGACCGCGGGCTACGGCTCGCGGCGCTGCTGCGGCTGGCCCGGCAGCCGCTGTGGCTGGCCGGCATCGGGGTCGCCGGAGCCGGGGCCGCGCTGCACGCCACCGCGCTCGGACTGGCGCCGCTGTCCGTCGTGCAGCCGATCGGCATCCTCGCCCTCGCACTCACCACCGTGATGTCCGTGCGCATCGAGAGCATCCGACTGGACCGGGTCGCCGTCGGCGCCGTCGCGGCCAGCACCGTCGGCACCATCGCGTTCGTGCTGCTGGCCGCGACCGAGGCGAAGGCCACAGTCGTCGCGCCGGACGTCGAGCTGCGGGCGACCGTGCTGGTCATCGGCGTGGTCGGCGGGCTGACCGCGATCGCCGCGCTCAACACCGGCGCCACCCGGTGCCTCGGCTTCGCCACCGCGTCCGGCGTCTGCTTCGGCTACGTGTCCCTGCTGATGCGGGCTTTGCTGCAACAACTCGATTTGGGCAAGCAGCTCACCGAGGGCGGCGTGTTCCCGCTGCCCGAGGTCACCGGCATCGCGGTCGGCATCCTGGTCGGCGGCTGGCTCGTCCAGCACGCCTACGCCAGCGGGCCGCCCGAGGTCGTCATCGGCTGCCTGACCGTGATCGACCCGCTGGTCGCCGTCGGGCTGGGCGTCGTGCTGCTCGGTGAGGCCACCGACACACCGCCGTCTGTGGCCGCAGCCGCCCTGCTCTGCGCCGTGGTCGCCGCCGCGGGCGTGGTCGTGCTCACGCTGCGTCGGCCTGCGTCAACACCACCAGCTAATACAGTCGTCGACGGCGACCGGCAGCTTGTCGCGCCCGGGATGACCCAGCACTACGACGGGAGTACGAAATGACCTGGTCCCAGGTGCCCGATCGGCACGAGGCGGCCTCCGGACTGCGCATCGTGATCGGCGCCGAGACCTTCCCGCCGGACGTCAACGGGGCGGCTCGGTTCACCCAGACGCTCGCCGCCGGGCTGGCCTCCCGTGGCCACGAGGTGCACGTGATGTGCCCCTCGCCCACCGGGCGGCCGTCCGTGGACGTCGTCGACGGGGTCACGGTGCACCGGCTGCGGGCGTACCGGACGCCGTTCCACCCGTCGTTCCGGCTGGCCTGGCCGTGGCAGTCGCGCAAGGCGATGGAGCCGCTGCTGGCCGAGATCAAGCCGGACGTCATCCACACCCAGTCGCACTTCCTGCTGACCCGGGCGCTGATCTGGATGGCCGGCCGGGACAACATCCCGCTGGTCATCACCAACCACTTCATGCCGGAGAACATCCTGGGGCACGTGGGCGTGCCGGGCTGGCTGCGCAACGCCGTGTCCAAGCTGGCCTGGTGGGACGTGACCCGGGAGTTCGCCAAGGCCGACGTGGTCACCGCCCCGACGCCGCGGGCCGTGCAGCTGCTCATGGACAACGGGCTCACCCTGCAGGCGCGCGCCATCTCGTGCGGCATCGACCTGGACCGCTACCAGAACCGGCCGGTGTCGCCCGACCCCGACCACCGCACCGTGCTCTTCGTCGGCCGGCTCGACGAGGAGAAGCGCGTCCACGAGCTCATCCGGGCTCTGCCGCTGATCCCGGCCGAGCTCAAGGTGCGGGCCGAGATCGTCGGCGACGGCAGCAAGCGCGAGGCCCTTGAGCAGCTCGCCGGCCAGCTCGGCATCGCCGACCGGGTGCGGTTCCGTGGCTTCATCTCCGACGAGGACCTGCTCGACGCCTACGCCGCCAGCGACGCCTTCTGCATGCCCGGCATCGCCGAGCTGCAGAGCATCGCCACCATGGAGGCCATGGCCGCCGGCAAGCCCGTCGTCGCCGCCGACGCGATGGCCCTGCCCCACCTGGCCCGCCCCGGCCGCAACGGCTGGCTCTTCCCGCCCGGCAACGTCCCCACCCTGGCCGCCCGCCTCACCCAGCTGTTCTCCGACGACGCCGAGCGGGAGCGCATGGGCAAGGAGAGCCTGGCCATCATCGGCACCCACGGCATGAACACCACCCTGGCGACGTTCGAGGACGTCTACCGGGAGGCCATCACCGAGTCCCGCCGCCTCACCCGGCTCGCCGACCACCCCCGGCTGCCGGAGCAGGCCCGCGACTCGCAGCGGCGGGAACGCGCCGAGCGGTCGGCCTGACTGTCACGCACGGTAGTTGGACTGGGCCCGTTCCTCGTGTTTCTTGCGAGTAATGGGCCTTCTGCTGTCGCCGAGTGTAATTGCACTCGATTGGCTTGTTCTCGGGGATGCGCGCGATCGGCCGGTGTAATACCGTGTATTACGTGCTGTCGTGAGTGACGATCTCTACGACGGTGTGCCGCTCGAGCGCCTACCGATCGATGTCGTGTACGTGCCCGACCCGACACACCTGCGGCGCTCGCTGCGGTATCCGGGCGCGGTCGACATCGCGCCCGAACATGCTGTCCAAGCGGCGCTCGACCCACGCCGGCTGGTAGCGCGCGATCGCCGGATCGCGAACGAGGGAGGCGATCCGGATCGTGGGCCGCTCGCGTGACATGGGCCGAGTGCTGATCGTGGTGGTGTTGCCGGAGGACCATCCGCCGAGCGGGGTCTGGCGGATCGCCACCGCGTGGCCGGCCGACCGTCGGACGCGTGCGATCTACGGCGAGAGGGTGTGACTGATGGCAGACGACAGGTTGACGGAGGCGGCACTCGACGCCGAGGCGGCGCGGGATGTTGACGTGGAGTGGGTGCGGCACGAGGTGCCGCCGAAGAACCCGAGCGCGGTGTACAGCGTGCGGATCCCGGCGGATCGGATCGAGCAGTTGCGGCGAGTGGCGGCCGAGCGGGGGGTGCAGCCGACGGCGCTGATCCGGAGCTGGGTACTTGCCCAGCTGGACGCGGCCGAGCAGGGGGACGATCGGCGGCGTGTCTGGGAGCGGGAGGTCCGTGAGACGGCCGCGCACCTCCGGGATCTGCTGTCGGACGGGCCCCTGGCGGACACCGCTTAGCCGACAAAGGGGACTTATCGGCCTCGACCGGGCGATCTTCGGACGGTCGACGGGCGCGAGGTGGTGTGTCGGGGTGGTAAACAGGTGCTGTGGCGGGGGAGCGCAAGAAGCGCCTGACGACCGGGTTCTGGCGGCTGCTACAGGGCCGTGCGGTGGCTCGCGAGACGAGCAAGCTGCACGCGGTGGTGGCCGCGGCTGGCGCGCGCGAGGACGAGCTCCGGGAGCTGACGGACGAGCAGCTGACGGAGGCGGCGGGGAAGCTGCGCAAGGACGACCGCAGCGACTACGACGACAAGGACCTCGCGCAGCTGCTGGCCCTGGGCCGGGAGGCGGCCCGCCGCACCCTGAAGGAGCGGCCGTTCGACGTCCAGCTGCTGACGTCGGGCTGGATGCTCAAGGGCCGCGTGGTGGAGCTGGCCACGGGTGAGGGCAAGACGCTGGCGGGCGCGATCACGGCGGCCGGCTACGCGCTGCACGGCTGGCCGGTGCACGTCGTCTCCGTCAACGACTACCTGGCCCGCCGCGACGCGGAGTGGATGGGCCCGCTCTACGAGCTGCTGGGCGTCACGGTGAGCTGGATCAGCGGCGCCTGCGACCCGGACCGCCGCCGCGAGGCGTACGCGGCCGACGTGACGTACGCGTCGGTGAGCGAGATCGGCTTCGACGAGCTGCGCGACCACACGGCGACCAGGGTCGAGGACCTGGTGTCGCCGGAGCCGGGCGTGGCCCTGGTGGACGAGGCGGACTCGGTGCTGGTGGACGAGGCCCGGGTGCCGCTGGTGCTGGCGGGCGCGGCGGCGGCCGGTGAGCCGGACCGCGAGCTGCCGGACGTGGTCCGCCTGCTCCGCGCGGGCATGCACTACGAGATCGACGACGAGCAGCGCAACGTCTACCTGACCGGCGCGGGCGCGGAGGCGGTGGAACGCGCGCTGGGCGGCATCGACCTGTACTCGGCCGAGCACGTGGGCACGACGCTGCCGGCGGTGAACGTGGCCCTGCACGCGGAGGTGCTGCTCCGCCGCGACGTCGACTACATCGTCCGCGACGGCAAGGTCCAGCTGATCAACCCCTCCCGCGGCCGGGTGGCCCGGCTGCAGCGCTGGCCGGACGGCCTGCAGGCGGCGGTGGAGGCCAAGGAGGCCCTGGCCGCCAGCGAGACCGGCGAGGTGCTGGACACGATCACGGTCCAGGCCCTGCTCAAGCGCTACCCCAAGGTCTGCGGCATGACCGGCACCGCCCTCGCGGCGGCCGACCAGCTGCGCACCTTCTACGACCTGCAGGTGGCGGAGGTGCCGCCGAACGTGCCGTGCGTCCGCGTCGACGAGCCGGACCGCATCTACGACACGGTCGTGAACAAGAACGCGGCGATCGTCGAGGAGATCGTGGAGGCGCACAAGACCGGCCGCCCGGTGCTGATCGGCACGCAGGACGTGGCCGAGTCGGAGGCGCTCGCGGCGCGGCTGGCCGAGGTCGACGTGCCCTGCGTCGTGCTGAACGCGAAGAACGACGCCGAGGAGGCGGCGATCGTCGCCGAGGCCGGCCAGTACGGCACGGTGACGGTCTCGACCCAGATGGCCGGCCGCGGCACCGACATCCGGCTCGGCGGCGCGGACGGCGCCGACCACGAGCGGGTCGCCGAGCTGGGCGGCTTGTACGTGATCGGCACCGGCCGGCACCACAGCTCCCGCCTGGACGACCAGCTGCGCGGCCGCGCCGGCCGGCAGGGCGACCCGGGGCGGTCGGTGTTCTTCTCCAGCTTCGGCGACGACATCGTCGTCCAGTTCGCGGCCGACCAGCCCGGCCCGTCCAAGATCGAAGAGGGCGGCCTGGTCACCGACAAGCTCGCCCCGCACACCATCGCCCACGCCCAGCGCGTGGCCGAGGCGGAGAACCTGGAGATGCACGCCAACACCTGGCGGTACAACCAGCTCTCCGCCCAGCACCGCAAGATCCTCGGCGAGCGCCGCGACCAGCTGCTGCGCACCGACCTGGCCGCCCGGGAGCTGCAGAAGGACAGCCCGGACCGGTACCGGGAGGTGCTGGACAAGGTCGGCGAGGAGGTCCTGGTCGACGTGGCCCGCCAGATCGCGCTGCTGCACCTGGACCGCGGCTGGGCCGAGCACCTGGCCATGCTGGCCGACCTGCGCGAGGGCATCCACCTGTGGGCGCTGTCCCGGGAGAGCCCGATCGCGGAGTTCCACCGGGCGGCGATCCCGGCGTTCAAGGCGCTGTTCCGCACCGCGTGGGAGAAGACCGTCGAGACCTTCGAGACGGCCAAGATCACCGAGGACGGCGTTGACCTGGCCGGTGAGGGCCTGGCCCGGCCGACCGCGACCTGGACGTACCTGGTGCACGAGAACCCGTTCGGTTCGGACTTGGAGCGCAGTGTCCGCGGCCTGGGCCGGGTCCTGGGCAAGGGCCCGAGGCGGTAGCGTCTCGGGGCGATACCGTTCCGGGGTGGACCTCACCGCCGCCTGCGACCTGTACCGCAAGTACGCCGACGACCTCGCCGCCGTGCGCGACGAGCAGCGCCGCCGGCTGCCGGGAATCCGAGCGCAGCTCGACGACGTCGAGGCCGAGCTGACCTATCTCCGGCTGCGCGAGCTGCGGCCGGCGACGGTGGTGGAGATCGGCACCTTCCACGGCTGGTCCACGACGTGGCTGCTGAGTGCGTTGCGGGACAACGGGTTCGGTCGGTTGCTCTCCTACGACGTCGTGGACCACGTGCTGCGGTCGGTACCGGAAGACCTTGCGGCGCAACGGTGGACGTTCAGCAAGGGCGATGTGAGGGAAACTCGACTGCCGGCCGACATCGACTACCTGTTCCTGGACGCGGCGCACAGCGCGCGCTTCGCGCGGTGGTACATCGCGGAGTTGTTCAGCCGGTTGAACGGGACGCCGGTGAGCGTGCACGACGTGTTCCACGGCCGGCGGCCGATGCCGTTCAGCGAGGGCGCGGTGTTGGTTCGTTGGCTGACCGAACGAAAGATCGACTACTTCACGCCGTCGGCCCGGCGGGCGCCGGAAACCTTTGCGGCCTTGCTTGCCGTGAAACGGGAACTCGGCCTGGACGAGCCGATCCGCTCCGGCCGCGACAACCCGATGGTGTTCTTCGACCTGCCCCGGGGGAATTGACGGCCGGTCCCTTACCGCCGACGGGCAGGGCCACCCCCAGTGGACCCGCCCGTCGACGACGGCACCGCCATTCAACTATGGCGAACGCGGCGGCGCCGCAACAGTGTTGACGAGTTGAGCAAAAGTGGAAACACCCGATCGTCGGTCCGCTGCTGTCGGCTGCGTCACCCGTCGAGTCGTGCTCAGTTAGCCGAGGGCGTCCAGTTCGGCCCGCACGTCGCCGGCGCGGTGGTCGTCGACCTCCTCGTACAGCGCGAGCGCGGCGGCCAGCGACTCCTTCGCTTCGCCGGTGCGATCCAGTTCGCGCAGCACGATGCCGCGCCGGAACAACACGCCCGCCTCCAGCATGCGGTTGCGCACGTCCCGGGTCGCGACCAGCGCCTGGTCCAGGCTGTCCAGCGCGCGGCCGGGCTGCCCGTCGGCCAGGTACACGCCGGCGATCTTCAGCAGCGTTTCCGCCTGATCCGAGGCGTCGTCACTGTCCTGCGCAACCCAGAGCGCTTCGTGCAACGTGACGAGCGCGCCGTGGTTGTCGCCGCGCAGCTGCCGGACCTCGCCGAGAGTGGCCATGGTGGTCACTTCGCCGTGCCGGTCGCCAAGATCGCGGAACAACGCCAGCGCCTGCTGCGCCGGCCGCTCCGCCCCATCGGGATCGCGCTGCTCGGCCGCGAGCAGCCCGAGCCCCGCCAGCGTCCACGCCTCGCCGTGCCGGTCGCCGATCTCCCGCCTGGTGGCCAGCGCCTCCTCGTACAGCCGGGTCGCGGCGTCGAAGTCGTGCAGCCGGTGCTTGGCCACGGCGAGGTTCGTCTGCACCCACGCCTCCGCGAACCGGTCGCCCTCGACCCGCGCCGCCTGCGCGGCGAGCTCGTGCGTGGCGACCCAGACGCCCATCGGCATCCGCAGCCGGAAGTAGTCCCAGGACGCGATGCACAGTCGCCATGCGGTGCCGGCGAGCCCGTACGCCAGCGCGGTCTCCATCACCGGCAACAGGTTGGCGACCTCCCCGTCGCACCACCGCAGCGCCTCGACCGGCGTGTGGAAGTCGAGCGGGGTGACGCTCGGCCCGGAAGTCGGCACTTCGAGCATGTGCACGCGAAACGGCGCCAGCGCCTCGTTCGCACGCTCGGCGGTGCGCAGATACCAGTCGGTGAGCCGGATCGCGGCCTCGCGCCGGGACTGCTCCGTCTCCTCGGACTGCACGAGCTCGGCGGCGTAGACGTGCAGCAGGTCGTGCATCCGGTAGCGGTCGCGCTCGACGCCCTCGACCAGGTGCACGCTGGCCAGCCGCTCCAGCAGGCGGCGGCCCTGCACCGGTGAGACGCCGGCCAGCGCGGCGGCCGCCGGCGTGCTGATCTGGCCGCGCCGGAACACGCCGAGCAGCCGGAACATGCGCGCCGACTCGCTCGACAGGTCCCGGTACGACCAGGAGAACACCGACCGCACCGCCAGCGAGTCGTCGGTCGCCAGGCCGTCCAGCCGGTGCTCGTCGGAGTCCAGCTCCTCCAACAGCTCGTCCACCGGGTGATGCGGGTGCGTGGCCACCCGCTCGGCGGCGATCCGCAGCGCCAGCGGCAGGTGGGCGCAGTGCTTGGCCAGCGCGCTGATCGCCGCCGGCTCGGCGTCCACGCGGTCGTCGCCGATGACGTTGCGCAGCAGGAGTTGCGACTCCGCGCCGGTCATCGGGCCCAGCGTCACCTGGCGGGCGTTGGTGCGCATGGCCATGCCGGACAGCCGCCGCCGGCTGGTGACGATCACCGCGCAGTAGCCGGAACCCGGCAGTAGTGGCTCGACCTGGACGGAGTCGGCGGCGTTGTCCAACACGATCAGCAGCCGCCGCTGGTTGACCAGGGACCGGAACAGCTTGGCCCGCTGCTCCTGGTCGGCCGGCATGGAGTCGGTGGCGACACCGAGCGCGGCCAGGAAGTCGCCGAGCACGTCGGTCGGCCGCGCCGGGCCGCCGTCGGGGGAGTAGCCGCGCAGGTCGACGTACAGCTGGCCGTCGACGAACTGCATCGCCACGTCGTGGGCCAGCTTCAGCGCCAAGGCGGTCTTGCCGACACCGGGCGAGCCGTCGACCGCCATCACCGCGGGCGTGCCGAGCTGGCGGTCGTCCACCAGGGCCTCGTGCAGCAGGCCCAGTTCCCGCTCGCGGCCGACGAACCGGGCGGCGGCCGCCGGCAGCTGCGCCGGGCGGGACGGGACCGACTCGGTGGCCAGCGCCATCAGGCGGCCGCCCGCGTCCAGCACCTGGTCGCAGCGCCGGGCCAGCTCCGCCGACGGCGGCGTGCCGTTCTTGACCTTGCTCAGCCAGCTCGGCGTGTAGCCGACCTTGTCGGCCAGGACCCGCCAGGACATGCCGCGGCTGGTGAGCAGACGCTCCAGCTCGGCGCCGAACTCGGAGCCGGGCGTGAAGGCCGAGCCGGGCATCAGGCGCCTGCCCTCACGGCATGGGGGCGCGGTCGACCACGGACTGCCGCAGCTTGCGGATCTCGCGCGGCAGGTTCCAGCCGACCCCGCCGGTGACGACGCCGTCGCGGCCGTACACGGCGGCGAACTTCCGCTCACCCGGGTCGCCGGCCACCACCGCGTACTCCAGGCCCTCGCCGACCAGGCCGTACGCCTGCACCTTGGCGTCGTACTGGTCGGTCCAGAAGTACGGGATCGGGGCGAACTCCTGGTCCGCGCCGAGCAGGTTGCGGGCCACCGCCATGCCCTGCTCGGTGGCGTTCATCCGGTGCTCCAACCGCATCCGGCCGTACTGCGGGTGCTCCCAGTTGGCGACGTCGCCCGCCGCGTACACGCCGGGCGCGGCCTGGCAGCGGCTGTCGCAGACCACGCCGTTGTCGATCATCAGGCCGGAGCCCGCGAGCCAATCGGTGACCGGGGTCGCGCCGATGGCGACCAGCACGCAGGTGGCGTCGAGCACGCTACCGTCGGTCAGCCGAACTCCGATGACGTGACCATCTGATCCGATCATCTCGGCGACGCCGGTGTCCATCAGCACCCGCACGCCGTTGGCCCGGTGCAGCTCCTCCAGCATCTTGCCGACGGTCTCGCCCAGCTGGCGGGCCATCGGCACCGGCAGCGGGTCGACCAGCGTGACGTCCAGGCCCAGCGTGCGGGCGGTGGCGGCGACCTCGGCGCCGAGGAAACCGGCGCCGATCACCACGGTCTTCGGCTGCGCCAGCAGCTCGGTGCGCAGCGCGGTGGCGTGCTCCAGCGTGCGCAGGACGTGCACGCCTTCCAGGTCGTGACCGAAGGGCAGCCGCCGGGGCGCGACACCGGTGGCGATGACCAGGCCGTCGTAGCCGACGCGGGTGTCGTCGGCCAGCACCACCTCGCGGGCGTCCAGGTCCAGCCCGGCGGCCGGCGCGCCCAGCCGGAACTCGGCGTTCAGGTCGGCGATCTGCTCGTCCTTGCGCAGGTGGGTCTTCTCCGGCTCCCACTGGCCGGCCAGCACCTGCTTGGACAGCGGCGGGCGGTCGTACGGCACGTGCGCCTCGTCGCCGACCAGCGTCAGCCGGCCCTGGTAGCCCTCCCGGCGCAGCGTCTCCGCCGCCGTCAGGCCCGCCGCCGACGCGCCAACGATCGCGATCTGATCCATGTCGTCGAGGATAGGTGGATGTATGTGGGGATCGACATCGGAACGGCCACATCCAAGGGCGTTCTGCTCGGTGTGGACGGCACGGTCCGACACCGCGTGACCCGTCCGCACGCCGTGTCCACGCCGGTGCCCGGCCGGTTCGAGCACGACGCCGAGGACGTGTGGTGGCGTGACTTCGTGGACATCGCCCGCGAGTTGGTCCGGGCGGCCGACGGGGCGCGGCTGAACGGGCTGGCCGTGAGCGGCATCGGTCCGTGCCTGCTGCCGGCCGACGCCCAGGGCACGCCGCTGCGACCGGCGATCCTCTACGGCGTCGACACCCGGGCAACCGTGGAAATCTCGGAACTGACGGACCTGTTCGGCGGTGACGAGATTCTGCGGCGGGGTGGCTCGCCGCTGACGAGCCAGGCCGTGGGGCCGAAGCTGCGCTGGCTGGTCGTGAACGAGCCTCAGGTCTGGGCGCGGACCCGGATGCTGCTGATGGCCTCGTCGTTCCTGGTGCACCGGCTGACCGGTCGGTACGTGCTGGACCACCACTCGGCCAGCCAGTGCTCGCCGCTGTACGACCTGGGCCGGCGGGAGTGGGCCGATGACTGGGCTTCCGTCGTCGCGCCGGGGCTGCCGCTGCCGGAGCTGGTGTGGCCGACCGAGGTGGTCGGGCATGTGAGCAAGGCCGCCTTCGCTGCGACCGGGTTGCCCGAGGGGCTACCCGTGACGGCCGGGACCATCGACGCGTGGGCGGAGGCGACCAGCGTCGGCGTGCTGGAGCCCGGCGACGCGATGGTCATGTACGGCACGACGATGTTCCTCGTGCAGGTGGTCGACGAGCCGCGGCCGCATCCGGGGCTGTGGACCACTTCCGGCGTGTTTCCCGGCACGAGCACGCTCGCCGCCGGCATGGCGACGTCCGGTGCGGTGACCGACTGGCTGCGGGGACTGGTCGGCGGCTCGTTCGAGGACCTGGCTGCGCGGGCGGCGGAAGTGCCCGCCGGCAGTCGGGGATTGCTTGTGCTGCCGTACTTCGCGGGCGAGCGGACGCCGCTGTTCGACCCGTCGGCGCGGGGTGTGATCGCCGGTCTGACGCTGTCCCACGGGCCCGCTGAACTGTACCGCGCAGTACTGGAGGGCATCGCCTACGGCGTGCGACACAACCTGGAGACGATGAGGGTCGCCGGTGGTGCGGCCCGGCGGCTGGTCGCGGTCGGCGGCGGCACCCAGGGCGGGCTGTGGACGCAGATCGTCTCCGACGTCACCGGGCTGCCGCAGCAGGTCACCCGAGAGAGCATCGGCGCCAGCCTCGGCGACGCCATGCTGGCCGCCGTCGCGGACGGGGTCGACGTCTCCGGCTGGAATCCCGTCGTCGAGACCGTGCAGCCGGATCCGGGTCGGCCGTACGAGGAGTTCTACGCCCGTTATCGGGAGCTGTACCCGGCCACCGCGGACATCGCGCATTTCCTTGCCGAGCAACAACACCGTTCCGCCCGCGCGGACGCCCCGACTCCGGAATGATGCGCCCATGCTCGCCCTGGTGCTCGTGACCATCGCTTTGTGGATCGGTGCGCTGGACAAGCTGTACCAGCTATTCCTCGCGCCTGACGACCTGCCGCTGCGCGCCGTCGCCGGCTGCCTGGCGTGCCTGGCCATCGTGCCGGTGCTCAACCTGCCGCCCGTCGTCGCCTTCATCGACGGCGCCGGCGGCGGGCTGGCCCGGCTGCTCGTCAACCTGATGACGATGTCCGCCTCGTACTGGCTGCTCGCGTTCTTCCAGTACTCGGTGCGGGCCTCTCGGCGGTTCCAGACCGTGGCTTATGTCGGCGCGCTGGCCGTCGTCGTCGGCGTCTGGCTCGCCGCGCCCGCTTCCGTCCGCCTGCAGCCCGCCGCCCTGGCCAGCGGCAACGACTGGCACTCCACGGTGTTCGTCGTCGCCGCCGTCGGCTACATGGCGTACGCCCTCGGGCTGGCCATGCGCTGGTCGGTGATCTATGCCCGCGTCGCCCGCCGCGTCGAGCTCCGCCGCGGCCTTCGCGCCATGGCCGTCGGGCTCGCCTTCCTCATCACCGGCTGCGTCTGCAAGTGTTTCGTCGCCCTGCTGCAAGCGTTTGCGGGAGTTGCTTGGGCGGCCGGCAACCTCGCCTACGTCTCCTGCGTGCTCATCGGCAGCGTCTTGCTGGTCATCGGTGTCATGTACCCCGCCGTCACCGGCATGCTGGCCGCCGTGCCCGTGTGGCGGTGGCACCGCCAGGCCTACCGGGAGTTGGAGCCGCTGTGGCAGGCCCTGCACGAAGCGTTCCCCGATCTCGCCCTGCGCTCCGAAACCCTGCCTTGGTGGCGTGACCCGCTACGCATCCGGCGTACGCACCGGGACTACTACCGCCGGGCCGTCGAGATCCGGGACGGCCTCGTGCAGCTCGGCCCGTACTACCCGGAGGCCGAGACCGAGGACGCCGAGGCCGTCAAGGCGGCCTTGGCGGCCAAGGCGGCCGGCGCCCCGGCCGGGCCGCCGCATCCCGCTCCCGTCGCGGGCGGCGACGACCTCGACTCGGACGTCCGCTGGCTGGTCCGGCTCTCCCGCAGTCTGGCCTAGAAGGGGTAGTCCGGCGGGGTGTCCCGCACCGTCACCCACTGCCACTGGGTGAACTCCTCCCAGTTGGCCTGGCCGCCGTACCGGCCGCCGTTGCCGGAGGCGCCGACGCCGCCGAACGGGACCGCGGGGTCGTCGTTGACGGTGGTGTCGTTGACGTGCACCATCCCGGCCCGCAGGCGTTCGGCGAGTTTCCAGCCGCGGAAGGGCTCGGCGGTGATCACCGACGCGGTCAGCCCGTAGGCGGTGGAATTGGCCAGGGCGATGGCCTCATCGTCGGTGTCGAAGACGGTGACGGGGGCTACCGGGCCGAAGATCTCGTCGGTGAAGGCGGGCATGTCGGGGGTGACGTCGGCGAGAACCGTGGGCGCGTAGAACAGGTTCTCGTAGGTGCCGCCGGCGCGGATGGCAGCGCCGGCGTCGGCCGAAGCGCGCACGATGCGATCGACGTTGGCCAGCTGGGTGGCGTTGATGATGGGACCGATCTGGGTGTCGGCCTCGGTGGGGTCGCCGACCTTCAACCGCGCGGCCCGGGCGGCGAGGCGGTCGAGGTACTCGCCGGCGATCTTGCGGTGCACGAGGTGACGGCCGGTGGTGAGACAGATCTGGCCCTGGTGCAGGAAAGAGCCCCAGGCGCCGACCGAACTGGCGGCCTCGGGGTCGGCGTCGGCGAGCACGATGGTGGCGTTGTTGCCGCCGAGCTCCAGCGACACCTTCTTGACGTGCTCGGCGGCGGTGGCGGCGACGATCCTGCCGGCACGGGTGGAGCCGGTGAAGGAGATCATCGGCACCCGGGGGTCGGCGACGAGCGCGTGACCGGCGTCGGCCTTGCCGGGCAACACTTCCAGCACACCGGCCGGCAACCCGGCCTCCTCGAACAACCGGGCGATCAGCGCGCCGCCGTACACCGGCGTCTGGTGATCGGGCTTGAGCAGCACGGAATTGCCGAGCGCGAGCGCCGGTGCGACGGCACGCATGGCCAACACCAGCGGGAAGTTCCACGGCGTGATCACGCCGACGGCGCCGAACGGGATCCGGCGGCCGTAGCTCATCCGGCCGGCGGCCGGCAGCAGCTGGCCGTACGGCTCGGTCGCGAGCCCGGCGGCGGCGATCAGCTCGCCCCGGCTGGAATGCACCTCGTGCGTGGTCTTCCCGGCGATGGCGCCGCATTCCCTGATGCCCCAGCGGACGAACTCGTCCTCCTGGTCGTGGATGAGCCGGGCCGCGCGGAGCAGGACCTCCGCCCGTTCGGCCGGCGCGGTGTCGGCCCACTTCGGTTGCGCCACAACGCTTCGCGTCACGGCATGGCTGACGTCGTCCGGGCTGGCCAGCCGCGTGCTGCCGAGCACCGCGCCGGTCGCCGGCTCGACGACGTCGACCAGGTCCCCGGTCAGCTCGCCGAACACCGTCTTGTCGGACACGAGCAGATCGGCCATCACTGCCTCCGTGACAGGGAGTCGGGGTCTCGGTGCACCGGGCCGCGATCGACGACCCGGTCGAGCAGTCCCTCGGCAAGGTACGCCGGACAGTCCTCGGGGCGCACCGGAACCGGCTGCTGTCCGGTGTTGGCGGCAGGGCGTGGCGTGGGCGGGCGATCAACCCTTGACTCGATGGTGTCGGCGCTCCTAGTCTGGCCGAACCGCCGCGTTGTAAACGTTTACATTCCTCGTCCCTGGGAGGACAGCGTGCGCTACGCAGCGTTGCGGAGATCGGCCCTGCTCCCGATCGTCGCGGTGGCCGGAATCGTCGTGTTCTGCGCCGGAGGCGCCGCGGCGGCCACGGTCCAGCCGCACGCGACCACCTTCAACGTCAAGGACTACGGCGCGAAGGCCGACGGCAAGACCAACAACGCCCCGGCCATCGACAAGGCCATCGCCGCGGCGAACAAGGCGGGCGGCGGCACGGTGGAGTTCCCGTCCGGCACGTACCTGTCGGCCGGCACGGTGCACCTGAAGAGCAACGTCACCATCCAGCTCGACGCCGGCTCCACCATCACCGGCGCGGCGTCCGGCTACGACAAGCCCGAGTCCAACCCGAACGACAAGTACCAGGACTACGGCCACAGCCACTTCCACAACGCCATGTTCTACGGCGACGGCGTGGACCACGTGAGCTTCACCGGCTCGGGCACCATCGACGGCGGCGGGCACCTGATCACCGGCAACCCGAAGTCGGGCCAGGCCGACAAGATCATTTCACTCACCCGGTGCACCAACCTCACCCTGTCCGGCATCACGCTCAAGCGCGGCGGGCACTTCGCGGCGCTGATCAACGGCTGCGACCACGTCGTGTCCGACCACCTGACGATCTCCACCGCCGGTGACCGGGACGGCTGGAACATCATCAGCACCACGAACGTGACGATCACGAACATCACCGATGCCGCCAACGACGACGCGCTGGTGTTCAAGAGCGACTGGGCGCTGGGCAAGACACTGCCCAACGGACACGTCACCGTCACCAATGCCAAGCTCTCGGCCGGCTGCTGCAACGCGCTCATGTTCGGCTCCGAGACCTGCGGCGACTTCACCGACTACCAGTTCTCGCACATCACGATCACCGGCGCCGGCAAGTCCGGGCTGGGCCTGGTGTCCATGGACGGGGCGCACATCAGCAACGTGCACTACGACGACATCACCATGTCGAACACGCAGTCGCCGATCATGGAGAAGATCGGCACCCGGAAGCGGTGTGGTGGCAGTCCCGGCATCGGCAGCATCAGCGACATCCACTACAGCAACATCACCGGGACCAAGGCCGGCAAGTACAGCCCGACCATGTGGGGCCAGCCCGGGCACGCGGTCAGCAACATCACCTTCGACAACGTGCACCTGGACCTGCCCGGCGGCAGCGGCTCCGTGTCCACCGGCGTGCCCAGCGACAACGGGGACTACAACCCGAACAGCATCGGCACCCGGCCGGCGTACGGCTTCTACCTGCACAACGTCTCCGGCATCACCTTCACGAACAGCGGCTTCACGTTCGACAAGTCCGATGCCCGGCCGGCGATCATCGCCAACGCCGCCAGCGGGCTGACCCTGGACAACGTGACCGCCGAGGCCGGCAAGGCCAGCTACGACCTCGGCCTGCAGCAGGTGAACGGCTACTGCCTCACCGGCGGCACCAAGCTGCGCGTGAACAACTCCGGATCAACGGAGAAGTGCGCCAGCTGACCCGTTCGTCGATGACGGCAAGGCGGTGTTGCTCGCATTCGGCGCGAGCAACACCGCCTTGCTTCGCGAGCAACACCGCCTTGCTTTGTGGGGGTCGGCGGGAAAGGCGAGGGCCGTGAAGAGGGTTCGAGAGTGAGGCCAAGACGAATGAAAAGTGAACGACAGGGAAACTGAAAGTGGGGGCGGGGAAGGCCGGGGGAGCCCTCGGGGTTGCGGTGGAGGCGGCATCCGCGCTGGTCAGAGGCGGAAGACCGGGTAGCCGGGGGCGATGGCGAGCAGCTCCTCGTCGGTGGCGGTGTGGTCGATGCCGTCGAAGAACACCCCGACCTCGAACTTCCAGCGCTTGAGGTACGCCCGGAGGATGGCGGGCTTGTCGGCGTCTGACAGCTCGGTGGGGACGAAGGTCTCGGTGCGGCGGCCGAGGCGGAGCTGGCCGGTGCCGGCGACACGGAGGTTGCGGACCCACTGGGTCTGCCCGCGAGGGGCGACGAGGTAGCGAACGCCGTCGACGGTGAGCAGGTTGACGGGGGTGGTCCGCCACTCGCCGGAAGTCCGGCCCCGAACGGCCAGAATCCGGCTGCCCCAGACGCTGACGCCCAGTTTGGTGAGGCCGGCGACCAGCTCGTTGAAGACGTTGGTCGAGCGCTTGGGCTTGAGGTAACGGGCCACGGTGGTCATCTGCCTTCTCCGATCCGAGAGCGGTGCTCTGTGATGAGAACAGTGAACACGGAGCATGGCTTCAAGTCAAGAGCGGTGCTCTCGAAGTGGGTCGGCGCTCTGGTAGAGTGCGGAGCGTGAATGCGGGGAAGACGGCGCGTGATCGCGCTCGGGCGGAGCTGACAGCGGAGATCAAGGACGAGGCGCGCCGGCAGCTGGCGGTGTCGGGCGCGGACGGACTGTCGCTGCGGGCAGTGGCCCGTGAACTGGGCATGGTGAGCTCGGCGATCTACCGCTACTACCCGAGCAAGGACGACCTGCTCACGGCCCTGATCGTCGACGCGTACCGGGCGCTCGGCGCCGCGGCGACTGCGGCCGACCAGCGGCTTCCCGACCGGGACCTGCGCGGAAGGTGGCAGGCGGTGTGTCACGCGGTCCGGGACTGGGCTCGCGCCAACCGCCATGAATACGCGCTCATCTACGGCTCGCCGGTGCCGGGCTACAAAGCCCCGGAAATGACGATCGCCGAGGCGCAGAAGGTGCCGCTGATCATGGTCCGGGTGCTGCGTGCGGCCTGGGCGGAGGGCACGCTGCGCCCGACCCGTGACTCGGCCGTGCTCTCCGAGGGCCTCGCCGAGCAGTGCCGCGCCGTCGCCGAAGCGGTCGCGCCCGAGCTGCCGCCGGAGGTGCTGGCCAGGGCGATCATGGCCTGGACGCAGCTGTTCGGCATGATCAGCTTCGAGCTGTTCGGCCAGCTCGTGGGCAGTGTCGACCCCTCGGACGAGTTCTTCGCGTACGCCATCGACGTGCTCGCCGACCTGATGGGCATGCCGTCATGAGCCTCGACCGGTTCGCGCGGGCGCGCGTCGCCCGGCTCGCGACCGCCGGCGCGGACGGCCGGCCGCACCTGGTGCCGGTGACGTTCGCGGTCCACGACGACACGGTGGTGATCGCCGTCGACCACAAGCCGAAGACCACCACCAACCTGAGAAGACTGCGCAATATCCGGGAGAACGGCCAGGTCAGCCTGCTTGTCGATCACTACGACGAGGACTGGCGGCAACTGTGGTGGGTGCGGGTCGACGGTTCCGCCACCATCCTGACCGACGAGGCCGAGAAGGCCGAAGCGGTGGCGTGGCTGCGAGCGAAGTACGAGCAGTACCGGGAACGGCCGCCGACCGGACCGGTGATCAGGGTCGCCGTGTACAAGGTTGTGAACTGGCACGGCTAGCGCATTCCCGCGGTTTTGTGACAAGCGCCACTATCGCCGCGGATATGTACGGGGATACCCGTCGAACGGCGGTAAACGGCCGTGTCGCGCATTGTGAAACGTGTTGCGCGTTCGTCGAACGGCGTTCGACAGCGGCCCCGGCGGCGCTCCCACCAGCGCCCATGTCCCGGCGAAGATCATCGACGCTGTCCGGGAATGCGTGCAGAAGTGGCACTGGGCCAGGCGATTCGGCCGTTCCTGCCGGCGCGACCCCGGAGTCGGCTCCAGCCGTCTCGACGTCTCTATGGACGTCGCTGTGAACAACTTCTGGAGACGAGGGGAGTTACCTCTTTCATACCGTGAAGCAAGTCGGTCGGGAGGACCCATGGCGCGGGTGAGGGTGTTCGTACAGGCGGGGGATCCGATCTCCGCGGTCGGGCTGGCGAGTTACATCAGGGCACAGCCCGGCATGCTGGTCGTGCCGAGCCGGCTGCCGGCGGACGCCGACGTGGCGCTCACGGTGACCGACCGGGTCAACGCCGACTTCATCGGCGCGCTGACCAAGGCCGCGCAGGCCGCGCCGCTGCCCACCGTGGTGGCGACCGACCATGTCGATCCCGAGCAGGCGCCGTCGCTGCATCGGTGTCGCGTCGTCTCGCTGCTGCCGCGGTCGGCGGCCACCAGCAGCCGGCTGGCCAGCGCGGTGCTCGAGGCCGCGGGCGGCGGGGCCGTGCCGAGTCTGGCGGAACAGGCGGAGAACCTGCGCCGCGAGATCGCCGGCCCGGACGGCGCGATGCTCGCCCCGCGCGAGCTGACCGTGCTGCAGCTGATGGCCGACGGGCACGACACGCCCGAGATCGCCGACATCATGGCCTGCTCCGACCGGATGGTGAAGAGCATCATCCTCAGCGCGACCAAGCGGTTCAACGTGCACAACCGCGTGCACGCGGTCGCCTGCGCGCTGCGCGCCGGCCTCATCTGACGCCGGCAAAACAAGAGCACTGCTCACCTCGTGCGGACGTCGCGCGCGGTCTCCACTCGGTTCCGCCACGCCGAGTGGGGTCCCCGCGTGACGTCCGTTTCGCGTATCCGGCCCCGGCCCGCGCTCGTTGGTTCAAACGAAGGTGTCGAAGGGCTACGCCGAACGGGCTAGTGGTTGGCGTGGCGGGATGTTCCCCGCTCCGAGCCCCGGTAACACCGGATGTGCAGGGAGCGAATCAGGGTACGGCGACGCCGTCGGCGTCGCGCTCGAATTCTTGCGGGGAGCGTGGCGGATGACGGTCTGTCGGCTGTGTGGCTCGACGAGCCTCCAGGGTGTGGTGGACCTGGGAGCCACCCCGCCGTGCGAGCGGTTCCTCACCGAGACGCAGCTGGACGAGCCGGAAGTCACCTACCCGCTGCACCTGCGGGTGTGCACGCAGTGCTGGCTGGCCCAGATCCCGCCGCTGATCACTCCCGAGGACACCTTCACCGAGTACGCGTACTTCTCGTCCTACTCGACGTCCTGGGTGGAGCACGCGCAGCGCTTCGTCGACGGCGCGGTGGACCGGCTCGGGCTGGGCTCCGACTCGTTCGTCGTCGAGGTCGCCAGCAACGACGGATACCTGCTGCAGCACGTGGTGGCGCGGTGGATCCGGTGTCTCGGCGTGGAACCCTCGGTGAACGTCGGCCAGGCGGCGCGGGAGAAGGGCGTGCCGACGCTGACCTCGTTCCTCACGCCGGAGACCGGCGCCCAGGTCCGCGCGGAGCACGGGCCGGCGAACCTGGTGGTGGCCAACAACGTCTACGCCCACATCCCGGACGTCATCGGGTTCACCGAGGGACTGCGCAACCTCGTCGCCGACGACGGGTGGGTGTCCATCGAGGTGCAGCACCTGCTGACGCTGATGGAGCTCAACCAGTACGACACGATCTACCACGAGCACTTCCAGTACTACACGGTCGCCTCCGCGCAGCGGGCGCTGGCCAGCGGCGGACTGTCCGTTGTGGACGTCGAGCTGCTGCCGACGCACGGCGGCTCGATCCGGCTGTGGGCCCGGCCGACCGAGGTCGCCGGCGAGCCCAGCGCCCGCGTGCACGACGTGCTGGCCCGGGAGAAGGCGGCCGGTCTGCACGAACTGTCCGGCTACACCGAATTCGCCGCCCGCGTGGCCAAGGTGCGCCGGGACCTGTTGGCGTTCCTGACGAAGGCGGCGGCCGAGGGCAAGACCGTCGTCGGCTACGGCGCGCCCGGCAAGGGCAACACGCTGCTCAACCACTGCGGCATCCGGCCGGACCTGCTGGCGTACACGGTGGACCGCAACCCGTACAAGCACGGGCGGTTCACGCCCGGCACCCGGATCCCGATCCTGCCGCCCGAGCGGATCGCCGAGGACCGGCCCGACTACGTGCTCGTGCTGCCGTGGAACCTGCGCGACGAGCTGGTCGAGCAGCTGGCCTACGTCCGCGAATGGGGCGGCAGCCTGGTCTTCCCCATCCCCGAACTCGAGGTGAAGTCGTGAAGGTCGTCCTGTTCTGCGGCGGGCACGGGATGCGGATGCGCACCGGCACGTCCGCGGACGTGCCCAAGCCGATGCAGCTGGTCGGGCCGAGACCGCTGATCTGGCACGTGATGCGCTACTACGCCCACTTCGGGCACACCGAGTTCATCCTCTGCCTGGGCTACGGCGCCCACCACATCAAGGACTTCTTCCTCAACTACGAGGAGACCACGTCCAACGACTTCGTGCTCTCCGGCGGCAAGGTGGAGATGCTGTCCACCGACATCTCCGAGTGGAAGATCTCCTTCGTGCAGACCGGGATCTCCTCGCCGATCGGTGAGCGGCTGCGCCGCGTGCGGGACTTCCTCGAAGGCGACGAGATGTTCCTGGCCAACTACGCCGACGTGCTCACCGACGCGCCGCTGCCGGAGATCGTCGGCCGGTTCGAGAACTCCGACGCGGGCGCGGCGATGATGGTGGTGCCGCCGCCGGGCAGCTTCCACTGCGTCGAGCTCGGCGCGTCCGGCATGGTCTCGGGCATCACCCCGGTCAGCGACATGCCGCTGTGGTCCAACGGCGGCTATTTCGTGCTGCGCCAGGAGGTTTTCGACCACATCCCGGCGGGTGGCGACCTCGTCGCCGACGGCTGCGTCGAGCTGGCCAAGCGCGGCCGGCTGATGGCCTACCCGCACCGCGGCTACTGGAAGCCGACCGACACCGTCAAGGAACGGGTGGCGCTGGACGAGTCGTACTCGCGCGGCGAGCGGCCCTGGGCTCTGTGGGAAAGGGAATGATCCGACTTTCGACCGGACGCCCGCGCCGGATCGCGCTGCTCGCCGCGCACTGCGACGACATCGCGATCGGTGCGGGCGGCAGTCTGCTCACGCTGTGCGGCGCGAACCCCGGCGTGCGGGTCGACGCGCTCGTGCTGACCGGCGGCGGGACGCCCCGTGAGGACGAGGAACACGCGGCCCTGGCGGCGTTCTGTACCGGCGCGGATCTCCGCGTGACGGTGGGCAAGCTGCCCGACGGGCGGCTGCCGGCGCACTGGGAGGAGGCGAAGGCGGCGGTCGAGGAGCTGCGCTCGCGCACCGACCCTGAGCTGATCTTCGCGCCGAACACCCTTGACGCGCACCAGGATCACCGCGGGCTGGCCGAGCTGGTGCCGCAGGTGTTCCGCGACCACCTGGCGCTCGGCTACGAGATCGTCAAGTGGGACGGGGATCTCGGCCGCCCGACGGTGTACCAGCCGCTGGCCGACGAGATCGCCGAGGAGAAGGTGCGGCTGCTGCACGCGCACTACCCGTCGCAGCGCGAGCGCCCCTGGTACGACCGCGAGGCGTTTCTCGGCCTGGCGCGGATCCGGGGCATCGAGTGCAAGTCCCGGTACGCGGAAGCGTTCCATGGCACCAAGTTGACTCTCGACCTTGCTGGAGGATGACCCGGATGCGCGTGCTGCTGACCGGACACCAGGGCTACCTGGGCACCGTGATGGCCCCGGTGCTGGCCGAGGCCGGGCACGAGGTGATCGGCCTCGACTCCGGCCTGTTCGCGGACTGCGTGCTCGGCCCGACGCCGGCCGATCCCGCCGGGATCGCGGTCGATCTCCGGGACGTCACCGCCGAGCACCTGTCCGATGTGGACGCTGTGGTGCACCTGGCGGCGCTGTCCAACGACCCGCTGGGGTCGCTGGCGCCGCAGCTGACGTACGACATCAACCACCACGCCTCGGTGCGGCTGGCCCGGCTGGCCAAGGAGGCCGGCGTCAAGCGCTACCTCTACGCCTCAACGTGCTCGGTCTACGGCGCGTCCGGCGGCGACGGCCTGGTCGACGAGGACGCGCCGCTGCGCCCGGTGACGCCGTACGCGGAGTCGAAGGTGCGCGTCGAGGACGACGTCGCCGAGCTGGCCGACGACGACTTCACGCCGGTGTATCTGCGCAACGCCACCGCTTTCGGCTTCTCGCCGCGGCTGCGGGCCGACATCGTGCTGAACAACCTGGTCGGGCACGCCCACCTGACCGGCCAGGTCAAGGTGCTGTCCGACGGCACCCCGTGGCGTCCTCTGGTGCATGCCAAGGACATCGCCGCCGCGTTCGCCTGTGCTCTGGTGGCGCCGAAGGAAGCCGTGCACAACAAGGCGTTCAACGTCGGCACCGAGCTGAACAACCTGACCGTGGCCGAGATCGCCGGCGAGGTGATCGAGGCGGTGCCCGGCTCGAAGCTGGTGATCACCGGCGAGGCCGGCGCGGACCCGCGCTCGTACCGGGTCGACTTCGCCCGGATCCGGGCCGCGATGCCGGACTTCCACGCCGCCTGGTCGGTCAAGGACGGCGCCGTCGAACTCTACGCGGCGTATCAGAAGTTCGGGCTCACCGACGACGACTTCAAGCACCGCTTCACCCGGCTGGCCCGGCTGTCCGGCCGCTCGGCGCAGGGCACCCTCGGCGACGACATGCGGCCGGTGGCCGGGTGAAGGAGCTGGTCGAACGGCTGTACCCGGTGTGCCGCAGCATCACCGGGAACGGCCTGCGGCGCACCCTGGAGATCGTCGGCGAGCACATCGAGCTGGCGGTCTCCGAGGTGCCGACCGGGACCCCGGTGCTGGACTGGACCGTGCCACGGGAGTGGAACATCCGGGACGCCTGGGTGAAGGACGCCGGCGGCCGCAAGGTGATCGACTTCGCCGAGCACAACCTGCACGTCGTCGGCTACAGCACGCCCGTCCACGCCACGATGCCGCTGGCGGAGCTGCGTGAGCACCTGCACACACTGCCCGACCAGCCGACGCTGATCCCGTACCGCACCAGCTACTACGCCGAGACGTGGGGTTTCTGCCTGCGGCACGACGTGCTGGAGTCGTTGCCGGACGGGGACTACGAGGTGTTCATCGACTCCACTCTGGAGGACGGGCATCTCAGCTACGGCGAGCACGTGATCCCCGGCGAGCTGACCGACGAGATCATCTTCTCCTGCCACGTCTGCCACCCGTCGCTGGCCAACGACAACATGGCGAGCGTGGCGGTGGCGGTCGAGCTGGCCGAGCGGCTGGCCGCGACGAAGCCCCGCCACACCTACCGGTTCATCTTCGCGCCCGGCACGATCGGCGCGATCACCTGGCTGGCCCGCAACTTCGAGCGGGTGGACCGGATCCGCGGCGGCTTCACGCTCGCCTGCGCCGGCGACCGCGGATCGCTGACGTACAAGCGAAGCCGGCGCGGTGACGCCCCGGTGGACCGGGCCGTCGAGCACGTGCTGCGGGAATCCGGCCGGCCGCACCGGGTGCTCGACTTCTCCCCGTACGGCTACGACGAGCGGCAGTACTGCTCGCCCGGCTTCAACCTCGGCGTCGGCAGCCTCACCCGGACGCCGTACGCCGGCTACCCCGAGTACCACACCTCCGGCGACAACCCCGACTTCGTCACGGAGGAGTCGATGGCCGACACGCTGGAGACGCTGTGCGAGGTGGTGGCCGTGCTGGAGCGCGACCGCCGCTACGTGAACCTGAGCCCGTACGGCGAGCCGCAGCTGGGCCGGCGCGGCCTGTACGACTCGCTCGGCGGCCGAAGTGACACGAAACAGGCCCAAATGGCGATGTTGTGGGTGCTCAACCTGTCCGACGGCGACCACAGCCTGCTGGACATCGCCCAACGTGCCGGTCTGCCGTTCGCCACGGTCGCGGACGCCGCCGACGCCCTGCGGGGCGCCGGCCTGGTGAAGGAGTGACACCGAAGATGACCCAGTCCGTGACCACCGCGCCCACGCTCGGCTTACGCGTCGGCGACCTGGTCGAGGTGCGCAGCATCGAGGAGATCCTGGCCACCCTCGACGACCGGGGCGAGCTGGAGAACCTGCCGTTCATGCCGGAGATGGTCCGGTTCTGCGGGCAGCGCATGACCGTGCACAAGGTGGCGCACAAGCTGTGCGACACCATCAGCCGCAGCGGCATCCGCAAGATGGAGAACTCCGTGCACCTGGCCGGCGCCCGCTGCGACGGCTCGTCGCACGGCGGCTGCCAGACCGCGTGTTCCATGTACTGGAAGGAAGCCTGGCTCAAGCGCGTCGAGCCGGGGACGCCGCTGCCGGTGCCGGCGAAGCCGTCCGGACGGATCGACCTGCCGCTGCTGGTGGAGAACACGCACAAGGCCCCCGGCCCCGACGGCGGCGAGCGGTTCTCCTGCCAGGCCACCGAGTTGCTCCGGGCCGCGCCGACCTGCCTGCCGTTCCGCGACCTCGGCCAGTACGTGACCGACGTGAAGACCGGCAACGTCACGGCGTGGGCGTCGTTCAAGGCGTTCCTGGTGTCGCTGTTCAACCGCCTGCAGGACGTCAGCCGGCAGAAGCTGCCGCGCAAGCTCTGGTTCAAGGAGGGCCTGCGCTGGGGCTTCATCAAGGGCCAGCCCGGCAAGAAGACGCCGACCGCGCACCTGAACCTGCAGCCCGGCGAGCTGGTGCGGGTCAAGAGCAAGGAAGCCATTCTGGCCACGCTCAACGAGGACATGCTCAACCGCGGCATGGGCTTCGAGATCGAGATGGCCCGCTACTGCGGCCAGACCGCCCGGGTGCAGGCGCGCGTGGACAAGTGCATCGACGAGAAGACCGGCGAGCTGCTGACCATGAAGAGCCCGTGCATCATCCTGGAGGACATCGTCTGCGCCGGGGTGTACAACTCGAGCTGCCCGCGCGAGTTCGTGCCGTTCTGGCGGGAGATCTGGCTTGAGCGAGTCTGAGTTACGGCCGGGCCCGGACGAGGCCGCGGCGCGAGTGGGCGCCTTGGCCGGGGCGGCGGGGCGGACGGGTGAGGCCGGGGCGCCGACGGCCGCGGAGACCGCCGCGCAGGTGGGCACGATCGGCCGGAAGGCCGGCCGGGGCCTGCGCTGGAGCCTGGTCGGCAACCTCGGCACCAAGCTCGGTTCCTTCACCATCGGCCTGATCCTGGCCCGGCTGCTGGTGCCGGCCGACTTCGGCGTGTTCGCGGTCGCCGCGGCGGCGACGGCGTTTGTCATGCACGTCAACGACATCGGCGTGATCGCGGCCGGCGTGCAGTGGCGGGGCAAGCTGGAGGACATGGCGCCGACGGGCACCTCCATCGCCATCGCCTTCAGCACGCTGGTGTACGCGGCGTTCTTCTTCGGGGCGCCGGCCTTCGCCACCCTGTCGGGCACGCCGGACGCGGCGCCGGTGGTGCGGCTGCTGACCGTGGTGATCATCGTTGACGGCATCACGTCGTGTCGCAGCGCCGCCCTGATGCGGCGGTTCGAGCAGGACCGCCTGACCAAGGCGACGATGATCGGCATGGCGGCCAACTTCGTGGTCGCGGTGCCGCTGGCGTTCGGTGGTGCCGGGGCGTACAGCTTCGCCGGCGGCCAGGTGGCGGGGTCCGTCGTCACCGGCATCCTGGTGTGGCGCATGGGAAACCTGCCGTTCAAGCTCGGCCTCGACCGAGAGATCGCCGTCAAGCTGTTCAAGTTCGGCATCCCGCTGGCGGCCAGCCTCGGCGTGGAATCGGTGCTGCTCAACGCCGACTACGTGATCGTCGGCAACGTGCTCGGCGCGACCGCCCTGGGCTACTACCTGTTGGCGTTCAACGTCTCCAACTGGGTGCCGGGACTGGTCGGCACCGCCGTCCGCTACGTGTCGATCCCCAGCTTCTCCCGGCTCGCCGAGCAGGAACCCGAGGCGCTGGCCACCGGCGTGCGCAGGTCGGTGCCGGTGCTGGTGTCGGCGATCCTGCCGGTCGCCGTGCTGATGGCGGTCCTCGCGCCGTACATGGTGGTCTTCCTCTACGGGGACCAGTGGGGACCATCGGCGTATGTGCTGCGGTTCCTGACCGTGCTGATGGTGGTGCGGATGCTGACGTCGCTGGCGTTCGACATCCTGACGTCGATGGGCGCGACGCGGTCGACGGTGGTGTTGAACGCCGGCTGGGCGATCGCGCTGATCCCGGCCCTGTGGTTCGGCACGCACCTGGACAACATCCGTGGGGCCGCCATCGCGCACGGGATCGTCGCCCTCGTGGTGGCGCTGCCGCTGGCGGTCGCTGCCCTGCACCGCGCCGGCGTCCCGCTGCTGCCGGTGCTGCCGGCCCTGATCCGGCCCGCGATCGGCGCTGTCCTGTGCGCCGCCGCGACGATGGTCGTCGTCCGGCTGGTCGACGGCGGCGTGTTCCTGCACCTGTTCTTGCCCGGCCTGGTCGGGATGCTGGTGTTCGTGCTGACGGTGGTGCCGGTCGAGCAGTTCCGGCAGCTGCGGACGCGGCTGGCCCGCGCCCGCTGAGTGAGGAGTTGTCATGCCGCTGGTGTCCGTGGGCCTGCCGGTCTACAACGGGGTGGAGCGGATCGAGGCCGTCGCGCGCTCGGTGCTCGCCCAGGACCACGCCGATATCGAGCTGGTGATCAGCGACAACGCGTCCACCGACGGCACCGAGGAGCTGTGCCGGTCGCTGGCCGCCGAGGACTCGCGGGTCGTGTACCACCGCAACCCGGTCAACGTGGGGCTGCTCAACAACTTCGTCGGCGTGATCCGGCTGGGCCGCGGCGAGTTCTTCCGCTGGGTCGGCGACGACGACTGGCTCGCGCCCAACTGCGTGTCCCGCGGCCTCGACGCGTTCGCCGAGGACCCGCGGCTGATCCTGGTCACCAGCCAGGTCGACTACACCGGCCCGGACGGCGTCACCGCGACCGCGCCCTACGACGGAACGGCGTTGCGGTCCGACGATCCCGTCGTCCGGTTGACCGAGATGCTCCGGCTGCTCAACGAGAGCCACCTGATCATCGATCCGCTGTACGGCATGGTGCGGCGGGAGCCGGTGGCGCCCATCGAGCGGCGGAACATGCTGCGCGAGGACGAGGTGTACGCCACCAAGCTCGCGCTGGCCGGGCCGTGGGGGCACGTGCCGGAGGTGCTGGCCAAGCGGAACTGGAAGCACGAGTCCCCGTCGATCCTGGCGCGGCGGCTGGACGTGCCGAAGTGGCAGGCGCACTTCGCGACCACCCTGCAGTGCCGGGAAATGACGCGTTGGGTGCGGCAGTGCGACTTCCTCACCGAGGACCAGCGCCGCCGCGCGCTGCTGGAGATCGGCAAGATGTACGCCCGCCGGCAGCAGATCGTGGCCACCAGACGGGCCCGCAAACTGGTCCGCATCGCCCGAGACCTGGTGCCGCGCTAACCCACCACCGTAACCCGCAACCCCGCCCCCGGCCCAGCCCGTTGCGCTTGGAAGGGGGCATTCCACACGTTGAACGTCAGGAATTGCGCCTTGATCTTGGTCAGTCGGTGGCCGGAACCGGTTCCTCGATCTTGGGCTTCGCCGTGCGGGTGGTCATCGCCGCCCGCAGCGCGGCCCAGCTGCGGTGCTTGACGAACGGGATCTCGAACACGGCGGCGAAGCCGCGGGCGAAGGCGATCGTCACGGGCACGCAGATCAGCAGCATCACGCCGAACGCCCCGAGACCGGTGCCGAACAGCGGCCCGACCACGACCGTGTAGACCACCACGACGATCGGCGCGTGCGTGAGGTACAGGCTGTAGGAGAACGAGCCGAGGCTGCGCACGGGGCGCGTGTCGAGCAGGCGCACCAACGGCTTCGGCTGCCGGGTCGCCACGGCCACCAGCAGCAGCGCGACGGCGGGGCTGGCGGCGAGGTCCACCCAGATGAAGTTGCCGGTCGTCCACACCGGCCCCATCACCACGATCAGCGCGATCACCGGCACCACGGCGGCGAAAGACCACCACTGCCAACGAACCCGCTGCCACTTCTCGCCCGCTCGCACGATCCCCGCGGCCACCACGCCGGCCGCGAACAGGGCGGCGAACTGCGGTGTGAAGCGCATGAGAGCGTCCACGGCGGACACATGCGGCGCCAGCAAACCGATCAGCATCACGATTGCCGTTGCCACGCCGAGCATCACGGCCGCACCCGCCCGGCGCAGCGCCAGCAGCAGGAGCGGGAACACGAAGTACAGCTGCGCCTCCACGGCGATCGACCAGAAGGCGCCGTTCGGGCTGGGGGATCCGAACACGTCCTGCAGCAGGAGCCCGTACAGCACAACGGACTTGCCGGTCGGCACGCCCTCGCCGGGCTGCGGCGCCAGCGTCCACGCGATCACCAGGCTGAACAGCAACGCCGGCCAGTACGGCGGCAGGATCCGCCAGGCGCGCCGGCGGGCGAACTTGGCCTTGCTGTCCAGCCGCCAGCCGTTGCGCGCCGGCGACACCGCCAGCGAGAAACCGGACAGCACGATGAACACCACCACGGCAAAATGCCCGTACAGCAGGAAACCCGTCCAAGCGGGCGCGTGCGTCTCGGGGAAGCCGGGAAACGCCATCAGGTAGCTGTGGTGCAGCACCACGAACAGCGCCGCCAGTCCCCGGATGCCGTCCAGCCCGGCGAGCCGGGGGCGGGCAGGTGAGTCCATGCCCCTCACATCGCGTCCGCGCCCGCCCGCGTAACCGCGCCCTCGGAGCAACGTCGACTAGGCCGTTCGGCTTAGTCTGTAACGACAATCCGCAGGTCATCGATTGTTCGGATGCCGGCGGTCGCCGTGACCCGGCGCTCACGGACAGGGGCACGGGCCTATGGAATTCTGGAAATCCATGTGGGGTCTGCTACGCCGCCGCTACGTCGGCCCCCCGGTCGTGCTGCTGGCCGTGATGGCCGCGGCCGTCACGTTCGCCCTGGTGCCGACGCACTACGTGTCGCGGGCGTTCATGGTGCTGGCCACCCCGGCCGGCGGCGGCACGCTGTCGCTGGACCCGAGCAAGCCCGGCGGCCTGACCAACCCGCTGCTCAACTTCAACGACGGCCTCAAGACCACCACCGGCATCCTGATCCAGGCCATGAACACCCCTCAGGAGCTGGCCGACCTGGGCGCCGGGCCGCACAGCGCGACCAGCGTCGTGATCAACGACGGGTCGACCAGCCCGGACCTGCTCAGCAGCAGCCAGAACGGGCCGTTCGTGTACGTGGAGGGCGAGAGCACGACGCCCGAGGCCGCCAGCGCGGTGGTGAAGAAGGCTCAGGACAAGCTCCGCGAGGAGCTGGTGGCCCGGCAGAAGGCCCTGAACGCGCCGCCGATCACCTACCTGTCCATGGTCGACGTGATCTCCCCGACCGCGCCGGTCACCAAGATGACCGTCAAGCTGCAGCTGACCGGCGTCGCCCTGCTGCTGGTGCTGCTGCTGGGCCTCGGCGGCGCGTACGCCCGTGACCGGATGCGCGAATCCCGCAAGCTGCGCGCCCCCGACACCGTGGCCGAGCTCACCCGCTCTCCCGGTGAGCTCGACCCACCGACCGTGCGGATCGCCCGGGCCAAGGACAAGGCGGTCCTGACCGTCCGTGGCACACTGACCGACGGCCCCGACGCTCCACATGAGACGGTGTAGCCGGACATGGACTTCTGGCAGACGGTGCTCGTGCTGTTCCGGCGTTGGTACGTTGCCGTGCCGGCGTTCCTCATCGCGGTCGGGGCGGCGGTCGGCATCTACCTGACCGTCCCGGTCACCTACACCTCAACCGCCGTGCTGGTGCTCGACCAGCCGCTGGCCGGCGGCAGCCTGCCGGCGCTGCCGACCGACAAGGGCACCGTCACCAACCCGCTGCTGAACTTCGACCAGGGGCTGAACAACGCGGCGGCGATCGTCATCCAGGCCCTGAACACGCCGGAGGTGGCCGCCGCGCTCGGGGCGTCACCGACCGGTGACCCCTCGTACAAGGTGACCAACGGCAGCACCAACCAGCAGGAGCAGATCGTCGCCGGGCCGTTCGTGTTCGTCGAGGGCGACAGCCGGGACGCTCAGGCCGCGCAGGACATCGCCAGGCGGTGCGTGGAGCGGGTCAAGCAGGAGCTGGCCGGCCGGCAGAAGGCGCTGAACGCGCCGCCGCAGACGTACATCACGGTCGACGTCGCCGTGCAGCCGACGACTCCGGTTGCCCAGCGCGGCAACAAGACCCGGGCCGCCGCGGTGGCAGTGGTGATGGGTGTGGTGGCCGCGTTGGTGGCCGCGTACAGCTTCGAGAGCTACTACCAGGCGCGGCGGCGCAGGGCCGGCTCGTCGCACGAACAGTCGCTCGTTGCCGCGTCGAGCGGCGCCTGACATGTCCACCGACTTCCTGCCGGGCAAGACCCGGACGATGGCCGACGGCGCGACGCTCATCTGCATCTTCGTCGCGGTGCTGATGCTCGTGCCGGCGCGGGCGGTGTTCAAGGGAATTCCGCTGTCGCTGACGCCCGGCAACGTGGCGGCGCTGTTCGCCGGAATCTGCTGGGTGTGCGCGCAGCTCACGCTGACCCTGGGCATGGCCAAGGGACGGACTCCGGTTCGCACCGGCATCTTCGTGTACGCGATAGCCGTGCTCTTTTCGTACGGTTACGCCAATTACGGGCCGTTGCCGTCGGACGAGGTGAAGCTTTCCGACCACGCCATCGTCCTGGTCGCCGGCAACTGCGCCGTAGCACTGATGATGAACGACGGCGTGCGGGGCCTGATCCGGTTGGACCGGGTGCTCAAGACGGCCGTGGTTTGTGGCACCGGGGTGGCATTGGTCGGCTGTTGTCAGTTCATCCTCAAGCTCGACCTCACCCAGTACATGGTGTTGCCGGGCCTGCGATTCACCTCCGACGACGGTTTCGTCGAGACGCGGGAGGCGCTGGCCCGGGTCGCCGGAACCACCGGGCACCCCATCGAGTTCGGCGTGCTGTGCGCCATGTTGCTGCCGCTGGCGGCGCATTTCGCCTTCCAGGCCAAGGGACGCGGCGAACCCGTGCTGCGGTGGTGGATCTGCTGCGCCATCATCGCCGCCGGCCTGATGTTCTCCATTTCCCGCTCGGCGGTGCTCGGCGTCGCCGGCGCCGGACTCGTGCTCTTCATCGGCTGGCCGGCGAAACGCCGGTGGTACACGCTGCTCGTCGGCCTCGTTTTCCTCGGCGTCATCAAGGTCACCGTGCCGAGCCTGCTCGGCGCGCTGTACAACCTGTTCGCCAACATCGGCAACGACAGCAGCATTTCCCACCGCACCTACGCTTCCGCCGTCGCCGCCAAGCAGATCAGCCTGCATCCGCTGTTCGGGCACGGCCCCGGCACCTGGTATGCCGGCAAGCACGAGGTTTTCGACAACCAGTACATCCTGTCCACTGTGGAGACGGGATTCGTCGGTGTCGCCGCCTTCGCCGGTATCTTCCTGTGCGCCTTCTACTCCGCGCTGCGGGCCCGCTACCTGAGCAAGGACCCTGGCGCCCGTGACCTGGCGCTGACCATCTGCGCCAGCCTCGTCGCCCCGCTCGTCGGGTCCGCCACCTTCGACCTGACCGCCTTCGCCACCGTCACCGGGTTGACGTTCGTGCTCGTCGGCGCCTCCGGATCGTTGCTGCGGACGGCCAAGCAGCTCGCCCCGCACGAGGACCAGTTCGGCGTCCTGTACTGGGTTCGCTACCGCTGGGCATGGCTGCGGGATCTGGTCACGCGCCGTCGGCGGCGGACGGTTGTGGCGGAGCCGGTCGGTTAACCCCCGCGAGTCGGTCAGCCGTGGCAGGGGAGGGGGCCGACCGTCGAGGTCACCGTGTAGTTCGAGTCGATGGTGACCAGGGTGTTGTCGGACCACTGGATGTTGCCGCACTCGGACTCGACCGGGCCGTACACCCAGGACTTGTCCACCATCCGGTTGCCCCGCACGACAACGGTGCCGCCGGCGCCCTTGACCTGGATGGAGTACGTGCCGCCGGCCACGAGGTTGTTGGTCACCGACACGGTGTTGGTCAGGTCGGTGAGGAAGATCGGGGCGGTGATGTCCGTGGCGTCCCGCTGGTCCAGGGTGTTGTGGTCCAGCACGAGGTTGTGCCCGCCCTGGTAGCTCTGGATGCCGTCGGAGTGGTCGCCGGGGTTGGAGCACAGGTGCACGTACGAGTCGTGGATCTCGATGTCGTTGCCGGAGTCGCGGAAACCGTCGCCGTGGTTGCGGATGAGCACCCCGCGGGCGTAGAAGCTGCCCTCGCCGACGCCGGGCTGGGAGTCGCAGCCGGAGGCGGGGCCGACGGTGGAGTCCAGGATCGTGTACGAGTAGTCGACGTTCTCGTACTCGTCGGTGACGAAGCCGTCGATCTGGCTGTTGCGCACGGTCACGTTGTGCGCGGTGATGAGCAGGTTGCCGGGGATGTGCATGCCGTCGAGCACGGCCCCGTCCTGGCTGACGCGGTAGGAGTCGCCGGAGTTGAGCGTCACGGCGGAGAGCTTGGTGCCGGGCGGAACGCCGGTGCAGGCGGGCGTCGGATACGCCGCGCAGCGGCCGCCGCCGGAGCGGCCGGGCGGGGGAGCGCCCTGGGAGGTGCCGCCGGGCTTGGAGCTGGTGGTCGTCGAGGACGTGGTGGTCGACGTCGACGTGGTGGTGCTGGAGGCAGCCGTGGTGCTGCTGACGGTGGTGTCGCTCGGGGTGGTGCTCACCGGATCGGCCACGGGTGTCGACCCGGTGCAGGCTGTCAGGACCATCGCCGCCACCCCGACAACGGCGATGGGTAAGGCGTGTCTCATGGTGATCTCTCCAATGTGGTCAGCAGTTGTGCCCACGACCCGGCGCCGGCGTCCCGCGCGCTGACCACGGTCACCGGCTGCGGCCAGGCGATGGCCAGGTCGGCGTCGTCGTAGCGGACGGCGAGGTCCTCGGCGGGGTCGTGCTCGCGGTCGATCCGGTAGCAGACGTCGGCCTGGTCGGTCAGCGCCTGGAAGCCGTGCAGCAGGCCCGGCGGAACATATAGCGTCGCGAAGGTCTCGTCGTCGAGCAGGAACGACTCGATTCGCCCGAACGTGGGGGATCCGGGCCGGGCGTCGACGAGCACGTCGTGCACGGCGCCGCGGGCGCACCGCACCAGCTTGGCCTCGCCGCGGCCGCCGCGGCCGTGCATGCCGCGGATGGTGCCGCGGCGCGAGCGGGACTGGCTGTCCTGCAGGAAGTCGCCGACGCCGTGCTTGCACCCGATGGCCAGGTCGAAGGTCCGGGTGAACAGCCCCCGGTCGTCCCGGTGCGGGGTGGGCACGAACAGCAGCACGCCCTCGATGCCGGCTTCTTCCACACGCATCAGTCAGTGGTTCCCGTCAACGGGTGCTCGCATCGGTCGACCAGTCCACCTCGGCCTGTCGGCGCGTGAGGATCTTGTCGACCACGAGCACGGTGAGATAGCAGGCGGCGTCCACAACGGACACCGACCGCCGGGTGATGAGCGAGCCCAGCGCGCTCAGGCTGAGCCGGCCCTCGGGCGCCGGCCGGCCCATCTCGGCCAGCTGCCGGTTGCCCTGGCGGACCCGCATCCGGCGGCGCAGGTGCGCGCGCACGGTCCGCGCCGGCCGCACCACGGAGTGGGCCGACGGCACGATCGTGCGCTCCAGCGGCGTGAACGACCGGTGCACCCAGCCGTCGTCGGAGATGACGTCCGGCAGCGGGAACGCCTTGGCGTGGCCGGCCTTGGACAGCACGTAGACGCCGACGCCGGCCAGCACCCGGCTCGGCGCAATCAGCCGATCGTGTACCCGGTGCACCCGCCGCGCGATCCAGCTGGAGCCGGACAGATCCCACCGCGGCACCGGCGCGCACGCCAGTATCCCGGGGCGCTCCAGCGCGGCCACCAGCTCGCGCACGGACCGTGTGCTCAGCTCGATGTCGGCGTCCAGGTACACGCGCGGGAAGTCGCGGCACACGTCGTCGCCGAGGCGCAGCGCATGCGCCTTGCCGCCGTACGGGGTCTCCACCACCCGCACGCCGTACTCCCGCGCCACGTCGGCGGTCTTGTCGGTGCACGCGTTCGGCACGACGACGACGTCGAACTCGTCCTCGTCGGCGTCGGCGAGCAGCGTGCTCAGGCAGCGCCCGAGCACTGCCTCCTCGTTGTGGGCGGGGATGACGACGCTGGTCATCATCGGCCCCGCAGTAGTCGCATCATGGGTTGTTCCACCGTGTTGAACAGCAGCCAGGCCGCCCCCACGGTGACGACCAGAAGCCCGACAGTCAAGCCCGCTGCGGTGGCTGTCGGCAACGCGGACAGGTGAAAGGCCTTGTCCGCGAAGCGGAGGACAATCTGGTGCAGCAGATAGAACGCGAAGCTCAGCTCGCCGAGTCGGACGCACACCGGGTGCCGCCACGGCGACCACGTGCCGTTGACGTCGGCGACCGCGGCGGAGCATACCAGCAGCGAGATCGGGATCACCGTGGCCGCCACGGCGCCGAACATGCCGGGCAGGTACGCGGAAAGCCAATAGGCGAGCACGCACAGCGCCATCGACGGGGCCAGCCCGACACCGATCCAGCGGCCGGCGCGCACGATCCGGGCCAGCACCATGCCCAGCGCGAACTCGACCATGCGACTCAGCGGGAAGATGTAGGTCACCCAGTACGCCGTCCCGGTCGGCGCCGGCAACACCAGAGCCGGTATCTGCACCACCACGACGACCAGCGCGATCGCCACCGGCCACAGCTGCCGGTCCCGAATGCGGTTCACCCACAACAGCAGCAGCGGAAACGCGAAGTAGAACGCCGCCTCGCAGGACAGCGACCACGACGGCGTGTTCCCCGCGAAATACACGCTCTGCACCGGAACCCACGACTGGAGCAGGAAAAGTCCGACCACCGACGACACCAAGGAAACGCCGCGCGGGCTGACGTAGAGCATTCCGGCCAGTGCGACCAGCCAGGTGACGACGTGGTTGGGCATCACCTTCGCGGCTCGCCGGCGCCACACCTGCCGGGCGGAGGTGCCTGGTCGCGCCGACCAGGTGAGCACGAATCCGGACAGGACGAAGAAGAAGTCGACGCCGGTCGCGCCCTGCCCGAAGACGGCGAAAACGACGCCCTGCGCGGTCGGGTCACCGAAGACGTGCTCGGCCTGCGCGTGGAAGCCGAACACCAGGAAGGCGGCGACCCAGCGCAGGCCGGTCAGCGAGGGGACTCGCGCGGCGGCCGGGGCCCTGACGGGCGTCCCGGCCGCCGTGGGGTGGGTCATGCCAGCGCGGCGGCGTAGGCGGCCAGCAGTGCCTTGCGGGAGTTCTCCCAGGACAGCGGCCCGGCGACGCGGGCCCGGCCCAGCTCGCCCATGCGCTTGCGCTCGGCCGGGTCGTCGAGCAGCTTGACCACGAGCTTGGCGAACTCGGACTCGTCGTTGGCGGCGGCGTACACCGCGGCCTCGTCCGCCGACACCCGCGCCTCGACCAGGTCGAAGGACACGATCGGCTTGGCCATCGCCATGTACTCCATGATCTTGTTCATGGTGGACACGTCGTTGAGCGGGTTGAGCGGGTCCGGCGCGAGGCACACGTCCGCGCTGGACAGGTAGCGCAGCAGGTCGGCGTCGCTGACCCGGCCGGTGAACTCGACGCAGTCCTGCAGTCCGAGTTCGCGGGACAGCGCGACCATCTCGTCGAAGGTGTCGCCGGCGCCCACGAACACCGCGTGCCAGTCGGTGCGCCCGAGTTCGTCCCGGATCCGAGCCAGCGACCGTAAGGCATAGTCGACGCCGTCCTGCGGGCCCATCACACCCAAGTAGCACAACAGGTGCGGCTTGCCCCGCTTCAGCTCCTCCTCCGGCGGCACCTCGTGGAAGCGTTCCACCGCCGGCGCGCTGCGGACCACGAACACCTTGTCCGGGTCCATGCCGCCGCGCTTGAGCGCGACCTGCCGGTAGCTCTCGTTGGTGGAGATCACCACGTCCGCGGTGCGGTACGTGGACCGCTCCAGCCGGCACACCGCCCGGTACAGGAAGTCCTCGCCGCGGTTGAACCGCGACAGGTACAGCTCCGGCACCAGGTCGTGCTGGTCGAAGACGAACTTCGCGCCGCCGCGCTTGAGCCAGCGCGTCACCAGGAACAGCAGGTCCGGCGGGTTGCAGGCGTGCACGACGTCCACCGGCCCGATCCTGCGGGCCAGCCGGAAGGTGTGCCACACCGCGGCGGAGTACTCGAACAGGTAGCCCTTGGGGCCGCCGGTCGCCGCCTTGAGCGGATACCGGTGGATCTTCACCCCGTCGATCTCGGCGTACGGTTCCCGGTCCTGTTTCGTCCCCTGTGGACAGATGACGTGCACGTCCCAGCCGGCGTCGCGCAGCGCCTTGCTCTCCTGCCACACGCGCCGGTCGAACGGGACGGACAGGTTCTCCACCAGGATGAGTGCTTTACCAGCCAAGGCCCACGTATCCAGGTCGTTCCCGGCGCAGCTCGGCGTCGGGGAGGCGGACGAGGTCGATGATGACGCGCTCGCCCGCGGCGTTGAACCCGTTCGGGTCGAGCGCGGCCAGGACGGCGTCGTCCCGGCATCCGATGACACAGACTTCGGCGTGCGCCATGACATCGGAGACTGAGTTGGACAGCAGCTCGCCCAGGTGCGGCAGCCGGCCCTCGATGTACTCGCGGTTGGCCCCCATGAGCCGGGACAGCGTCACGTTCGCGTCGTAGATGCGCAGGTCGTAACCCTTGCCCAGGAGCCGTTCGGCCAGCTCCACCAGGGGGCTCTCGCGCAGGTCGTCGGTGCCGGGCTTGAACGACAGGCCGAACAGGCCGATTCGTCTTCGCCCGGTCGCGGCGATGAACTCGAAGGCGCGCTTGAGGTGTTCCTCGTTGGACGGCAGCACGTGCGACAGCAGCGGCACCGACACGTCGGCGCGGCGTGCGGCGTACACCAGGCCGCGCAGGTCCTTGGGTAGGCACGAGCCGCCGAAGGCGAAACCGGGCCGCAGGTACGCGGGGCTGACGTTGAGCTTACGGTCGGCGAGGAACACGTCCATCACCCGGTGCGAGTCCACGTTCAGCGCCCGGGCCACCGAGCCCAGCTCGTTGGCGAAGGCGATCTTGAGGCCGTGGAAGGCGTTGTCCGCGTACTTGGTCATCTCGGCCACCGGCACCGGCACCCGGAACACCTCGCCGGGCAGGCCCTCGTACAGCGCGGCCACCACGTCGCCGCTGGCGGCGTCGAACTCGCCGATCACCGTCTTGGGCGGGTCGAAGAAGTCGCGGACGCTGGTGCCCTCGCGGAGGAACTCGGGGTTCACCGCGACGCCGAAGTCCACGCCCGCGGTCAGCCCGGAGGACTTCTCCAGGATGGGCAGCAACAGGTCCAGGCAGGTGCCCGGCAGCATGGTGCTGCGGAACACCACGGTGTGCCGGCCGGTCTTCGCGGCCAGCGCCGCGCCGATCTCCTCCGACACCCGCTCCAGGTAGGTGGTGGACAGGCTGCCGTTCGCCGCCGAGGGCGTGCCCACACAGACAAGGGAGACGTCGCTGTCCGCGATCGCCTCGGCCACGTCCGTGGTGGCCCGCAACGCCCCGCTGGCCACGACTTCCGCCGTGAGCTCACCGATGCGCTCCTCCACCACCGGGGCCTTGCCCGCGGCGATCAGGTCCACCTTGACCCGGTTCACGTCCACGCCCACCACGCGGTGCCCCTGTGCGGCAAGACATGCCGCCGAGACGCAACCCACGTACCCGAGCCCGAACACGCTGATCTTCATCTGCGATGCCTCCATCGCGCTCGACGTGCGCGCAGCCCTTTGATCGGGCGAGGCATCGACCTCGTTACCTCCTGAGGTTCCGCAACCCTCGAACCACTCGGCGTAGACCTGGTGCCAGCGCGGAGGATTTGGCCCGCGCCACCACGGTGTCGCCCAGCTTGCGCAGGGCCAGCCGGCTGGAACTACGGGTGACGATTCCTTGACACACCGTGGATTCACCGGTCTTGGCGCGGCGCTTGTACTCGTCGTCGCCGCGGCCGAGGTCGATCCGGTCGATGCCCAGCGCGGGCGCCGCGACGATCAGTTCACGGAGCAACATCCAGCCCGGCGCGAGCTTCGAGTGCTCGGGCGCGTACACCGGAAACCACCAGTGCAGCACGGAATCCGCGCGGATGCCGAAGTGAGCGGCGATCAAGTTCTCGCCGGCGTGCAGTGTGGACATGATGCCGCCGAAGTCGCGGCCGCGCGTGCGCAGCAAGCGATGCAAGAGGTTGAGCCGATCGGCCTCCGCGAAGAAGTCCCTTGCACCGGTTGCCCGGTACTGGTCGCGTTTGAGTTCGACCAGTTGGCGCAACAGCTCCTCGTCGACGACGTCCATCTGGAACTTCACCGGCCCCAGCTCACGTTCCGCCTTCGCGGTCCGCCGTCGGGCCTGGGAGATGTTGTCGCGCCCCGACTTCGAGGCCCGGCCGAGGTAGCCGTCCAGTCCGCCGCTCACGTCCAGGTACGGCGACACCCGCCGGGACCGGATCCACGGCTCGAACGCCGCGACACCGTCCACCAGATGATCGAATTCGAACGACCGCACGCCTGCGGAGAGCAATGCCAACGGCGAGAAGGACTCGCCGGGTTGCACGATCGGGCCCTGGAAGTCGGCGCCGGGCCACCCGACCGGCCGCAGTGTCGATCCCTCACGGTGACCGGGCAGCAACGCACGGATCTCACCGGCGTCGTCCTCGTCCACGGCAACGTGCACAGCCCGGCCGCTCGCGTGCACGGCGGCGGCGAAACCCGGGTGGAAATAGGGACTGTCCAGCGCTGGGTTGCTTGTCCGCAACCGGTGCCAGGCATCGAGTTCGCGCTGCCCCAGCCCGTCGAACGCCAGCCAGCGCATCAGCTGGCCAGGGTCTGGATGCGGCGGGACGGCCGTAGCAACGCGGCGACCGAGGCGCGGGAGGTCTGCCGGCCGGCGAGCGCCCGCGCCGATTCCCCCAGTACTACAGCGAAGTAGTACGCCAGCGCCGGCACGAAGCCGCGGCGGCGGCGGAACAGTCGAACGCGGTTCACCGTCAACAGGGCCGCAAGCATGGGATTGGTGTCGGCCTCGCCGCCGATGTGCTCGACCACCGCGCTCGGCTCGTACCACAGCGACCAGCCGCGGTCGGCCGCGCGCAGCGCGAATTCGGTCTCCTCGCTGTAGAGGAGGAACGACTCGTCCCAGGGGCCGGTCTGCAGCAAGGCGTTCACGGAGATGAGCATCGCCGCCCCGGTGGCCCAGGCCGCCGGGGCCGGCCGTTCGTACTCGCGCGGATCCGTGACCAGTTCACCGAGTTTGCCGATGCGTCCGGCGCGGGTGCCGCCGATCACGGCCTCCGCCAACGCTCTACGCACAGTGGGCGTTCGACGCAGCGACGGCTGCAGCGAACCATCCGGATTGACCAACCGCGGCACCGCGATGCCGCGCCCAGGCACTGTGAGTACCTTCTGCAGCGGCGCCAGCCCACCGGGGGAGAGCCGGCAGTCCGGGTTGATCACCAGCACGGAGTCCAGCGTGGCCAGGTCCAGCTCGTTGACGCCGGCATTGATGCCGGCGGCATATCCGGCGTTCCGGCCCAATTGGACCGTCCTCATCGGAAGATCGGTGAACGACGCGGCCAGCTCCAGCGTGCCGTCGCGGGACGCGTTGTCGACGACGACGACGTCGGTCAGCTCGACGCCCTCGGCGCCGCGCGCCAGCGAGCGCAGGCAGTCGCCCAGCACGGGCGCGCTGTTGTAGGTGACGACCACGATCGCGGTCCGTGCCTTCATGTGCACGTCATCGTGCGCCGCTCAACCCGTGTTACCGAAGGCGTTGCGCGGCAACGTCAGCCGCGCAACCGCTTCACCGCGCGGGCCGCCGTCCGGCGGGCACGCAAGGGCAGCGACGGCTTCCCGGTGAGCACCTCGTGGGCCCAGCCGGGGCCGATGTCGTGGTGCAGGCTGTTGCGGGCCTGCAGCCAGGAGCCGGCGGCCGCCCGGCCGCCATCGCTGGTGTAGACCCGTTTCACGCCGGCGTGCCGCAGCCGGCGCAGCACGTGCCGGTCGTAGGAGCCGAAGGGGATGGCGACCTCGGTGACCGGATTGCCGGTCAGGTCGGCCAGCACCGTGCCGGCGTGCACGATCTCCTCGCGCGCCTGCTCGTCGGTCAGCCGCCGCCAGTCCCGGTGGGCCCAACCGTGCGAGCCGATCCGCATGCCGGCCCGCATCAGCTCGTGCACGCCGGACCGGTCGAGCCGGCCGGGCTTGCCCAACAGCCCGGCCAGCACGAAGAAGTCCGCCTTGAGGCCGCGTTCCACCAGCCGGGGCAACGCGATCTCGACGTCGGAGGCGTTGCCGTCGTCGAAGGTGATCCGCACGTCCGGCCGGCCCACCGCCGCGTCCAGCACCCGTTCGAACTGGTCGACGGTGACCCAGGTCTTGTCCTCGTCCGGCTCCAGCGGCCTGCTCGTCGGTCCGATGCCGTGCACCGTGAGGTTGACGACCGACTGGGACATGACCGCCCCCACCTCCACGACTCGCCGACTGATCGCTCGTGATATCGGACGTTCCGGCCGAATCCGTTACAGGGTGGCGGAATACCAGTCGGCTGTTCGGCGCAGTCCGGTCTCGAGCCCCACCCGGGGGCGCCAGTCGAGAAGGTCGCCCGCCGGCCCGATGTCGGCCACCTGCGCGCGGTCCAGCGGCCGGTCGGCGATCGCGCCGAAGCGCGGCTGCTGGTGCGCGCCGATGATCTTGGCGAGCAGTTCGACGGTGTCCCTGATCGACAGCTGGGTGCCCGAGCCGATGTCGAACACCTGGCCCGGCGCCCGCGCCGAGCTCGCCGCCGCCAGGAACGCGTCGACCACGTCGTCGACGTAGATCCAATCCACCAACCGGGTGCCGCTGGTCAGCTCCGGCACCTCCCCGCGCAGCAATGTCGTTGTGGCGTACGGGATCAGCTTGCGCAGATCCCGCTGCCCCGGCCCGTACACCATGCTGATGCGCAGCGTCGTCACCGGCACGTCCCACAGCTCGTGGAACATCCGCGCGTAGCCCGACACCGCCCACTTCGCCACCGCGTACGGCGAACACGCCGCGGCCGCGCCGTCCTCGGGACGCGGCTCCTCCACCGAGCCGGCCAGCACCAGCCGGCCGGCCGGCGCCGCGTCGGCGACGGCGGTCAGCAGGTTGACCGCGCTGTCCAGATTGCTCTCCAGCGTGGGCCGGACCAGCCGGACCTCCCGCGCGCCGGTGACCTCACTGGCCAAGTGGAACACCACATCCGGTTCCGCGGCGCGCAGCACCGCGCCGACCCGGTCGGCATCGCAGAGATCGGCGACGTGCCAGGTCTCCCCGCCGTCGACGTGGTCCCGCACCTGCCGGCTCACCGCGTGCACGACGGCGCCGAGCCCGGTCAGCCGCCGCACCAGGTGCGCGCCGATGAAGCCGGTCGCGCCGGTCACGAGTGCCCGAACGCCGTGCCAGCTCCCGGGCATCTCAGTACGCGCCCTGGCCGCTGAAGACCGCCCGCACGGTCTTCCACAGGATGATCGCGTCCAGCGCCAGCGACCAGTCCTCCACGTACCGCAGGTCCAGCCGCAGCGCTTCCTCCCACGGCAGGTCGCTGCGCCCGCTGATCTGCCACAGCCCGGTCAGCCCCGGCTTGACCAGCAGCCGCCGGCCCGCGTCGGCGCCGTACTGCTCGACCTCGTGCGGCAGCGGCGGCCGCGGCCCCACCAGCGACATCGCGCCGGTCAGCACGTTGACCAGCTGCGGCAGCTCGTCCAGCGAGTACCGGCGCAGCAGCCGGCCCGGCCCGGTCACCCGTGGGTCCTGGCGCATCTTGAACAGCGGCCCCGCGCCCTGGTTGCTGGCGCGCAGCTCGTCGAGCAGGGCGTCGGCGTTGACCACCATGGTGCGGAACTTCCACATGGTGAACGGCTTGCCGCCCTGGCCGACCCGCTTCTGCCGGAACAGCACCGGCCCGCCGTCGTCGGTCTTGACGATCACCGCGATGGCCAGCAGCACCGGCGCCAGCAGCGTGAGCAGCAGCAGCGCGCCGACCCGGTCCACGATGTTCTTGATCACTCGCTTGGCCCGGCCGAACGTCGGCGCCTGCACCCGCAGCAGCGGCATGCCGACCACGCCGGACACGTGCAGCCGCGGCCCGGCCAGCTCCATCAGCACCGGCGCGACGACCAGTTCGGACTCGGTGTCCTCCAGCTCCCACGCCAGCCGCTGCAGCTGTCGCGGCGTCCAATATGGATCCGCGGCGACGGCGACGACCCGATAGCCGCCGGGTTGTGCCCGTTCGGTCAGATCCCCGAGCGCGCCGACCACCGGCACGCCGGCGACCTCCTGCGTGCCGTCCTGGCCGAAGCCGTCCGGCGTGCACACGGCCTCGACGCGCCAGCCGTTGTGGGGCTCCTTGCGGGTGCGGGCGATCAGGTCCGCCGCCCACTCCGCACTGCCCGCCGCCATCACCGGCAGCAGGCACTCACCCTTGCCCCGCCTGCTGTGCAGCAGCCGGCGCAGCAGATAGCGGCCGGGGAACGCCACCGCCCCGACCGCCGGAACCACGAAGAACACCCACAGCCGCAGGTGGGTCAGCTCGAAGGCGACCCCGGCCACCGACAGTGTCACGGCGGTGGCGATGAGCGCCTTGCCGAGTCTTCGGAACTCCTCGGCGCCCTGCCCCAGGACCTTCGGGTCCCAGGCGCGGTTCGCGGGCAGCGCGGCAACCACTATGAGTAGCGCGGCGACGCTGACCAGCCGGGGCAGCTGGCCGAGGTAGTCCGGCAGCTCGCGTCCGATCAGGACGGTCGCGAGCAGGGTGGCGATCGCGGTGGCCAGCACGTCGGACATGATCACCGCGGTGCGGTACCGGCTCTCCCAGACGGTCAGCGGCGACCGGTGATGCCGGTGCCGGCCGTGCCAGCGGGTGGACGTGACGGTCAGCATGTGCGAGTGCTCGTGTGGCAGCAGTGCCATCCTGGGGGTCCCCCTCGGTTGCCCTCTCATACACATTCCCTTGTGCAGGACCGACTGCGACTACCTCGCGCCACGGGGCGCTACGTCAACTGTGATGGGTCAGAGAACGAGGTGGACGTCCACGATCCTTCTCGGGTTTCGCGCCTGCCTCGTTACAGCGGCTGTTTCGCTTTGCTGGCAACAAATCCCCGGTGATCACCTGCTCGAGGGAAGGGCTGCGCCGCTCGGCTCAGCGGCGTTGCTGCGTTTGCCGTAGCGACCCTCGTGCCGATTACCGGTGGTGACAACAGATCCGGCGGTGTGGTGGCGGATTGGGCTGAACGGCCGCATAACCCGGGCGGGGGCGGCGCAGTTGAACCGGGTGCGGCCCCACGGGGTCGTAACGTCGGGGCCCCGGGCTCGATGTGCGGGGCATCTGACGTCTCTAGTGGAGTGGAGTGCCGGTATGCGCGTCACCTTCGTGTGTCCGACACCGGTTGTCGGTGCGCAGGTGATCCAGGGATATGCCGACGAGTTGGCGGCCCGTGGCCACGAGATCAACGTGGTCCGGCTGCGCGAGCGGCTCGGGCTGCGGGTGCCCGGCTGGTCGCGCAGGGGCCGCGGACCGTCCTCGGTGCGGGTCGTGACGACCGCACGGCTGTCCCCGGACGTCGTACCGGACGGGGATGTCGTGCTGGCGACCGATGCCAGCACGTCGAAGCTGCTGCCCGCGTTGTCCGACCGCCACGGCCGGGCAGGGCAGCTGGTTCAGTCCCGTGAGCAGTGGGGGGCGGACCCTGAACTACGACTGGCCGTGCCCAAGATCGCCACGTCGGAGCGCCTCGCCGGCGTCCTGAATGGACTCGGTGTGCCCAGCTCCGCCGTGACAGTCGTGTCCCAGGGGCTCAACCTCGCGGTCTTCCGGCCGCCACATCCGGCGCTGCCGCGCGGGCACCGGGTGAGCGTGCTGGTCGGACCGGACGCCGGGGCGGCGACCGCGTTGGAGGCGTTGGAACGGACCCGGGCCCTGTTGCCCACCATGGAGGTCACCGCCTTCGGCGCCGGTCGCCGCCCGGAGCGACTGCCCAGTTGGATCCGCTACCTGAGGTCGCTGCCCACCCACGAGCTGGTGCGCCAGGTCTACCAGCGCGACGCCGTCCACCTGGGCAACGCCACCAGCGCTGCGCAGGCGATGGCGTGCGGCTCGGCGGTGGTCGGCGTCCGCGGCAGCGCGCTGGCCGACTTCGTCGAGCACGACCGGGACGGCCTGCTGGTCGAGCCCGGCGACGTGAACGCGATGGCGGAGTCGCTGGTCCGGCTGATGCTGGACCGCGAGCTGCGCACGCGGCTGGTCGCCGGCGGCGTCCGCACCGCGGCGTCGATGGACAGCGCGGACTCCGCCGTGGCGCTGGAGAAGGCGTTGCGCGGCTGGACGGAAGCCGTCGCTCCTCAGGTCTGACGGCTCTGGCCCCGGAACTCCGCTATCACCACGCCATCCGTCCGGGTGACCGTCACGTCGTAGATGCCGTTGCGGCCGAAACGACCGCGTTCCGTTGCCCTTGCGACCAGTTCGTCGCCCAGCGCCGCCGGCCGCAGGAAGGTCACCTGACCCGACTGGGCGACGGTCACCGGACCGTAGCTGTTGCACGCATAGGCGAACGCGGTGTCGGCGAGCAGGAACACGTAACCGCCGTGGGCGATGCCGTGGCCGTTGAGCATCTGCTCGGTGACGGTCATGGTCGCGGTGGCGGCGCCGGGCTCGTCCTGCTGGATGACGATGCCCAGCGCTTTGCTGGCGTGGTCGCGGTCGTACACGGGTGGAGCTAACCATGCCGGAGTGCGATCTCCAGTTCCAGCCGGCGGACCGGGTCGTGGATGCGGTCGCCGACGAGTTGGTCGATCTGGTGCATGCGGTAGCGGACCGTCTGCGGGTGCACGTCGAGGCGGGCGGCGATCTCGTTGACGCCACCGCGCGTGTCCAGCCAGGCGAGCAGTGTCGCCGACAGCCGCTCGCGCTGCTTGGGCGTGAGGCCGGCGAACGGGGCGAGGCTGCGGCGGTTCAGCTCGTCGAGCAGGAACTCGTCGGCGTGCAGCAGCAGAGTGAGCAGGTGGTCATCACACCGGACGACAGGTCCGTCGATGACGCCGCGCTTCGAGAGGGCGACGGCCCGTCGCGCCAGCGCCAGCGATTGCCGTGCCTGGGCGAGCGGGACGGTCGGGCCGACGGCCATCGGTCTGGACAGGCGCTTTATCGCTCGCTCGGGGTGGGCGGTGAGGACGCAGCCGCCGTCGGTGAGGTAGTCCGGGTCCGACCGGATGACTGTGTCGTTGGCGAGGGCTATCACCGCGGCTTGGCCCGGCAACGGCCAGTTGGCGGCGATCGCTTGCGCCTCAATCGATTCCGTAGGCGTCGGCGGGTCCGCGAGGATCAGTCGCAGCAGCTGCGCCCGTTGGCGCTCATCGCCCGCCGTGGCCTGGCGCTGCGCCTCCGCGTAGCCCTCGACCGCGACCCGGCACAGCTCGTCCACGTACGCGAAGATCGCTTCCGCGGTGAGGAGCAGGACATCGGGCGGGATGCCGAGTTCGCGCCCGGCCGCGGACAGGTTGCGCCAGGCGACGCGGGCGCCGACCCGGACCGCCGTCTGCATCGACTCGGTGGTGCGGCCCTCGGTGAACTCCACCCGGCCGACGTAGCGGAACCACGCCGTCCACTCGGCCGTCGAGACCTGGGGATTGCCGACGCTTTCGAAGCAGTGCACGATCGCCCGCTCCACGCCGCCGACGAGGACCTGGCCGAACTTGCCGCGCAGCGGGCGGGCATAGGCGGGGACCGAGCGCTGGATCTCGCGGACCACCTCGCGCGCCAGCCTCCCGGCGTACGGGCGGAAGCGGGCGCCGAGGTGGCTGGGCAGGCGGGCCCACAGCTGGCTCGCGTCGGTGCGGACAGCCGTCATCGCTCGCCACCTCGTCGTGGACAGGGATTTCTGCCAATTCGACGATACTGTTCCGTGTCGAAGCCGATGAGCCTGTGTACCGGATGGGAGCAGTGCCGGCCCGTTCTTGTCGCATTCCGGATAGTTTCCGCGGTGTCCTTTGTCAGGTGATGACAAAGTCGGGACAGGTATTCGGTGATCAGGAGACGTACGGCCAGCCGTCGGAGCTGAAGTTCAGATAGTTGATGCCGAGCTTGGCCGCGCCGTTGGCCGTCGCGTCGTAGTAGTGGTAGACGAGCAGGTCGTGGTCGGTGTCCGAGTAGACGCTCTCACCGCCCGGTCCGACGAAGTTGCCATGCGTGGCAAGGATCTTCGTGCCGCCGCCGTTGGTCAAGGCGGTGCCGGCCTGGTCGCGGTACGGCCCGGTGATGCTGCTCGAACGGCCGGCCGCGATCCAGTAGGTGCTGTTCACGCCCTTGCAGCACAAACCACGCGAGGTGAACAGGTAGTAGTAGTCACCGTGGTGGAAGATGGTCGCCCCCTCGATCCCACCGGACGCGCCGGCGAGGCTGTACCGGGTGGTGTTCGAGGACAACTGCTTGCCGGTGCTCGGATCGATCTGGATCATCTTGATCCCGCTCCACCACGAGCCGAACACCAGCCACCACTTGCCGGCGGCGTCCACGGTCAGGCTGGGGTCGATGGCGTTGTAGTCGCTGCCGCTGCTCGACGTGTACACCGTGCCCTGGTCGACGAACGTGCCCGGCCGGCCGGACGTGCTGGTGGCCAGGCCGATCGCGGAGGTGTTCGAGCCGAAGCTGGACGCGGCGAAGTACAACAGGTACTTGCCGTTGTGGTAGGAGATGTCCGGCGCCCACAACGCGGTCGCGCTGCCCCCGGTGTAGCGGGAGGCCCACGACACGCCGTTCGGCAGTGCCGCGCCCGCGGCGGAGTACGTCTTGCGGTCCGTCGACGTGGTCATCGGCAGCCCGGCGCCGGTGGAGAAGACGGCGTAGTCGCCACCGGAGATCCGGATCATCGCCGGGTCGTGCACCCACGTCGCGCCGCTGACGGTTCCCGGGTTGGGATAGGCGGGTGCGACTCCGGGACTGACGAGAAGTGCTGCCATGGCAGTAGCCAGCACGAGACCGGTCTTTCGGATGCGAGCTATGGACGGCACTGTCCCACTCCCTTGTGCTGATGCGCGGGGAATCACGGGGTTGGCGAAAACCTCTTTCCCGGTAAGGCTGCGGTTCGGTGTCCGGTCCAGTCAACGGCTTGCCGCTCGCAGTGGGCGCGGAGTGTCGGAACGCGACGTCCGCAGCTGAAACTTTCACGCCGTGGAGCCAACTTCCCCGTGCTTGCTGCCAGCGCGAAGCCGGGCGACCAGCACCATCGCCGACCCGCGCCGGTTGCCGCGCGGATCCGCCGTCCCTACGGTTCCCCAGGTCCAGCGGACCGGGGGAGGATCACCTGTGAAAGCCTTGTCACGCCTCATAATCGTGTTCCTTGCTGTCGTCGCGAGCCTGGGGGTGCCGGTCGCCGACGCGGCCACCTCGACCTGCGCCGTCGCCTACAGCGTCGGCAACAGCTGGGCCGGAGGTTTCCAGGCCGGCATCACGATCACCAACAACGGTCCGGCGATCTCGAGTTGGACGCTCGCGTTCGCCTTCCCCGACAACCAGCAGATCACCAACGGCTGGGGCGGAACGTTCTCCCAGAACGGTCGGGTCGTGCAGGTGGCCAACCAGAACTACAACGGCTCGCTGGCCACGGGTGCGAGTGCCACCGTCGGATTCGTCGCGACCGTCGGCGCCACGAACGGGGTTCCCACCTACTTCACGGTGAACGGCTTGGCTTGCAACGGCGCCGCCCAGCAGCCGTTCGTCGCGCTGACCAGTCCCGCGGCCAACCAGAACTACCTTCCCGGAGCCGCTGTGGCCGTCGCGGCGACCGCCAGCGAGCCCAACGCGGCGATCACCAAGGTGCAGTTCTTCGCCACCTCGATCGTTCCGGGCACATCGAGGACACCGGTGCTGATCGGCACCTCGACCGCCGCGCCGTACACGGCCACGTGGGCGAACGTGCCGGCCGGCTACTACCGGCTGACCGCACAGGCCGTGGACAGCGCCGGCGCCACCGCGACCTCCCCGCCGATCCTGATCAACGTTGTGCCCACCACGTCCACGGCGCCACGACTGCGCGTCTCCGGGAACCAACTCCTGGACACCGGCGGGCATCCGGTCGTGCTGCGCGGGACGAACCGGTCCGGCGGCGAGTTCGCGTGCGTGCAGAACACCGGGATCTGGAACGGCCCCGTGGACCAGCCGTCCGTCACCGCGATGAAGGAATGGGGCATCAACGCGGTCCGCGTTCCGCTGAACGAGGCGTGCTGGAACGGCGAATCCTACGTTCCCGCGTCCTCGGCCGGCGCCGCGTACCAGGCGGCGGTCAGGTCCTACGTGAACCTGCTCAACAACAACGGAATCGTGGCCATTCTGGACCTGCACTGGACCGACGGGGCCTACAACGGCACCGCGTCCGCGTGCGCCTCCGCACAAGCCACCTGCCAGAAGCCGATGCCCGACACCGCGCAGGCCGTGCCGTTCTGGACCAGCGTGGCCGGCGCCTTCAAGGGCAACGACGCAGTGATCTTCGATCTGTTCAACGAGCCGTACCCGGACATCGCCGCCGGCAACGCGTCCCAGGGCTGGCAGTGCTGGCGGGACGGTGGCTCGGCCTGCACGCAAGGACTGTCCTACCCGGTCGCCGGGATGCAGACCCTGGTCGACGCCGTCCGCTCGACCGGCGCCGACAACGTGCTCATGCTGGGCGGACTGACCTGGTCGAACGACATGACCCAGTGGTTGAGCCACAAACCCGTCGACCCGGACAACAACCTGGTCGCCTCCTGGCACTCCTACAACTTCAACGCCTGCTCCACCGCGGCCTGCTGGACGAGCCAGATCGCGCCGGTCGCCGCCTCGGTTCCGCTCATCGCCGGTGAGATCGGCGAGAACGAGTGCTCCGACACGTACATCACGCCGCTGATGACCTGGCTCGACTCCCAACACATCGGCTATCTGCCGTGGACGTGGAACGCGTGGGGCTGTGCCCAGGGCAACGTGCTCATCGCGGACTACGACGGCACACCGACGGCTTTCGGCGCCGGGTACCGGGCACACCTGCAGAGCCTCCTGGGCGGCTGACCACCACCGATGCCGTGAATGCTCCTTTCCTGACGTTGAACGTGAGGAAAGGAGCATTCCCAGCATCGGGATCAGTGGTCGGGCCTGGCCGACAGGGTGAGGTCGATCGTGTTGCCGGGGCCGGTGGCCAGGGCGCTGATGAAGGGGGTGAACGGGCCGCAGCCGGTCAGCGGGGCGAGGGCGTAGCCGCCGGACAGGGTGCCGCCCTTGAGCACGTCGAAGCCGGGGCCGGAGGTCATCTTCACCACGGACGGCCGGCTCGTGCCGCAGGCCGCGGACCGGCTGATGGGCAGGCCGAAGACGCTGATCTGCGGCATCTTGACGGTCAGCTTGGAGGTGGCGTCGAGGGCCCCGTTGGTGACGGCGCCGGTGGTCTGGCCCTCGGGCCGGAAGGCGAGCTTGGTGGTGACCGGCAGGAAGCCGAAGATGCTGAACCGGGCGCTGGTCGGGTTCAGGGCGAGGTCGGCCTTGTACCTGCCGGTGCCCAGGTCCAGGTTCGCGGTGATGCCGCCGCGGATCGGCACGGTGGCGTGCAGGCGCTCGATCTCCGAGCTGCCCTTGATCGCGTAGCTGTAGGTGATGCCGCCCGGGGCCGTCGTCGTGGTGGTCGGCGGCTTGGTGGTTGTCGTCGTGGTTGTCGTCGTGGTCGGCGGGGGAGTTGTCGTCGTGGTGGTCGTCGGGGGCGGAGTTGTCGTGGTCGTGGGCGGTGGGCCGTCATGCACCTGGAAGCTGATCAGCTGCGCGTCCTGGCCGGGGTTGAGCGTGCAGTCGGAGGTGAACGTGCCGAGGCCGGTCGGCGAGCCGTCGGCCTTCTTCGGCGTCAGCGTCGTGGAGAAGCCGCCGACCGTCACGGTTGTGGTGCCGGCCTTGGTGATCGTCGCCGTCGGCACCGGGCCGGACGCCACCGTGTCGAACGCGCCCGAGTCCGGCACCGGCGTGGACGGGATGACCAGGCCCGGAATCGTGATGTCCAACGGGGTGCCGGCCTCGTTCAGCGTCACGCCGGCCTGCGCGGTGCCCTCGATCGTCTTGGCCCCGACCAGCGCCAACCCCTGCGTGGCGGTGGGCGGAACCGTTGCGGTGGCCGAGAAATCGGTCGTCACGAGGTCGCCGCCGACAGTGTCCGGAGTGGACATCGTCGCCCGGATCCGGACCGCGAGCGTCTGGTTGCCGATCAGCGGGAAGGGGCAGGTGAACGTCAGCGTCTTGTCCACCGGGGTGGATGCGGCCGCCGACACGCCCGCGCCGACGGCCAGACCCGTCAGCACGAGCGCGGCCGCCGTGGCCACCCCTAATGTTCGATGATTCACAGCCGTCCTTCTTTCGTGTGTCAGCCGCGAGGATTCACCGCGTTTACCGGCGTGTGACCCGAAGCTAATGAGGGCCTTCCCGGCGGGCAAGAAGACGGGTGAAAGTTGCGGTTCGCTGACATATTCGCCTCGCCGGGAATTGCTCACATCGTGACAAGAACCTAGGCTCGGCGGGGTGACGCGCGACTACCCCTCGGCGCCCGTGCCGGCCGGCCACAGCGAGCCGGCGCCGCGGCGCGTGCGGGCCCAACTGGGCGGCCGGACGGTCTTCGACACCACAAACGCCCGCTACGTCTGGGAATGGCCGTTCTATCCGCAGTACTACATCCCCGTCGCCGACGTCGATCCCGACGTGCTGGTCGACGAGGACCATGTGCAGCACCTCCGCCACGGCACCGCCCGCCGCCATGGCCTGCGCGTGGGCGAGGTCAGCAAACCCGGCACCGTCCGGGTTTTCGAGGACGGCCTGGTCAAGTTCGACTGGGACGCCTTGGATTCCTGGTTCGAGGAGGACGAGGAGATCTTCGTCCACCCGCGCAACCCGTACACGCGGGTGGACGCGGTCCGCTCGACCCGGACCGTCCGCGTCGAGCTGGGCGGTCGAGTGCTGGCCGAGTCGTCGTCGCCGGTCCTCGTGTTCGAGACCGGCCTCCCGACCCGCTACTACCTCAACCGCACCGAGGTCGACTTCTCGCACCTCGTGCCGTCGTCGACGGAGACCGCCTGCCCGTACAAGGGCCGGACCACCGGTTACTGGTCGGTCCGTTCCGGCGACACCGTGCACCCCGACCTGGCCTGGTGCTACGACTTCCCGACCCGTCAGCTCCTCCCCATCGCCGGCCTCGTCGCGTTCTACAACGAGAAGGTCGACATCTTCCTCGACGGCATCGAACTGGAGCGCCCCCAGACCCACTTCTCGTAGTTCAGACTTCCGTAAGGGTCACCGGGTCCGTTCGCGGCTACGGTGGATTCGTGCGGAAGTCGCTGCTGGCCATGGCCTTGCTGCTCGTCGGCGGGTGTGCCGCACCGATGGCGACCGCCCTGCCGGCGCAGTCGCCCGGCGCCGCCACCTGGGCACCATGGCCGGCCGCGCTGCACGACGCCCGACACAGCGGATCGTCCACATCGGACGGCCCGGTCAAGGGCACCGTCAGGTGGCAGCGGAATCTGGAGGGCGCCGTGACCCCGGGCCCGGTGATCGGGTCCGACGGCACGATCTACGCCTCGTCCACCGCCGGTGTCCTGCACGCCATCGACCCCGTGTCGGGCCAGGATCGCTGGACGTACGACTCTCAGTACACCGGCGGTGGCGACCTCTCGGTATCACCGCTGATCCTGCCCGATGGCGACATCGTGTGGCCGGTCCCGGGGCCGAGGCTGTTGGTGTTGTCCCCGTCCGGGACGTTGCTGTGGTCGGTCGCGCTGCCCGGAACGCCGACCTCGCCGACCTCCGTCGACGGCCGGCGGATCTACGTCGGCGACCTCGCCGGACACGTCAGCGCCGTCGACGCCGGCACCCGGAGTCTGCTGTGGACCGTCTCCGTCGGCCGGGTGTCATACGGTTCCGTCGTCACCGACGGTGCTCGGATCTACACGACCGCGGACGCCGGCGTCACCGCCGTCGACGCCGGCGGCGCGGTGGTGTGGCAGCGCGATCCGCACGACGACATCACCGAGGTCTCCGCCGGCCTGGCGCCCGACGGCACGGTCCTGCTGGGCACCAACGGTTCCCACGAGTGGGCTTACCATCCCGACGGCTCCCAGGCCTGGACCGCTCCCCGGTACATCACCTACTCGTCCCCGTCCGTCACCGCCAGCGGCCTGGCCTACGTCGGTGACCACGGCGGCACCGTCACCGCCTTCGACGTTCGGACCGGCAGCGTCGTCAAGTCGTACCGGGTGAACGGCCAGGAGATCTGGAGCTCCACCGTCCTCGACCGGAACTATCGGCTCTACTACGCCAATCAGGCCGGAGATGTCTACGGCCTGGCCCCGGACGGCGGTGTGCTGTTCGACGTGAACGTCGGCGGGCCCGTCGACTCCTATCCGGCCTTGTCCACCGACGGAGCCCTGATCGTCGGCTCCCGCAACGGCGTTCTCACGTCGATCGGCTAGGTTTCCCGTCCGCCGACTGTGCGCGGATGACAACTTCTGTGGAGTGCCTTGTCGGGTGTCGCGCAGCGGGTCGACCCTGCCCGCATGATTCGCCTCGCTCCGCTGCTGAGCCTGCTGCTGATCGCCGCCTGCGCCGCGCCACCTCCGGCCCCCGACCCCGACGCCCCCGCGATCGCCTGGGCCGCAAAGGTTTGCGGTGCCACTCCGCAGATCACCCTGGCGCCCCGGCAAACCGCTCCCGACCTCCGAGCGTTCCTCGACACCCTCTCCGCCGCCCTCACCAGGGAAGCCACCGCCATCCGCGCCGCCGGCCCGCCACCGGTCCCCGACGGCCAGCCGGCCGTCGACAAGGCGCTCGGCACCATCGACGCCGCCCAGAAGTCCTTGCACCAGGCCGGCTCTCGCCTCGCTGAGGTCCCACCCGGCGACGATGCCGCCCTGCAGCAGGCCGTCGCCGACGTGAACGCCGGCATGGGCGGCCTGGCCGACGCCGGCGACCCGAAGGCCACCCTTCGCCAGAACTCCGACCTCGATCGGGCGTTCGACAAGGCCGAGGGCTGCTGACGGCTTTGTCGGTCGAGCGCAATTGCCACGTCGTGGAACTTGTGCGGCCTTGACAACTTCCGGTGCCCAGTCGGGATTTCCTTGCCGCAGTGGGTACCCGTGAGTAACGTCCGGCGCCAGGCAATTCTCGTCGATGGGGAATTCATGGCCAAGCGGTGGTGGGCACTCGTCGTCCTGATCGGCTGCGCGATCGGCGTGGGCACCTCGGCGAACGCGGTGCCGAACCCGGTGCCCGCGCCGGCCGACGACAATCCGCCGACGCCGGTGCACTACCGCGTGGACACGACCACCCGGGTCGCCAGGCTGGGCTCCGACCTGGTGGTCGGCCCGGGACGGCTGGACGGGCAGTTCGTGATCGTGCCGGGCAGCAATCCGCTGCGAGTGGAGATCACGGGCGCGCTGGCGTTGCCGCCGGCGGACAGCTACTTCGTCACCTTCGGCTTCATGCCGGCCACGGCGACGATCACCGTGGCCTCGACCGCCCCGGTGCAGTCCGTGCTGCAGAACGGAACCCTGACCGCGACCACACGCCTGGCGTTCGCCTTGACCAACGCGAAGGTGCACGGCGTGCCGTTGAACGTGGGCCCGAGCTGTCGCACCGACGAGGTGGCGATCGTGCAGAGCGGCCCGTTCGTGAGCCCGCTGTCCACCGGCACGATCTCCGGCACGTTCACCATCCCGCCGTTTCACCACTGCGGCGTCACCGAGAACCTCGATCCGCTGTTCACCGGCCTCGTCTCGGGCCCCGGCAACACGTTGCGCACGGTGCTGACCTTCCTGTGCGGCGGCACCGCGACCTGCGAGGAGCACTGATGGGCGTGCAGATCGACGTGCATGGCCTGGCGAAGTCCTTCGGCCGGCAGAACATCTGGCAGGACGTGTCGCTGACGCTGCCGGCCGGCGAACTCAGTGTCCTGCTTGGACCGTCCGGCACCGGGAAGTCCGTGTTCCTCAAGTGTCTCGTCGGCCTGCTGCGACCGGAGCACGGCCGGATCATGGTCGACGGCGTCGACGTGTGCCGCTGCACCGAAGCCGAGCGCTACGAGCTGCGCAAGCTGTTCGGCGTGCTGTTCCAGGACGGCGCGCTGTTCGGCTCGATGACTGTGTACGACAACGTCGCGTTCCCGCTGCGGGAGCACACCCGCAAGACCGAGGCCGAGATCCGCCGCGTCGTCGCCGACAAGATGGAGCTCGTCGGCCTGGCCGGCGCCGGACACAAGCTGCCGGCCGAGATCTCCGGCGGCATGCGCAAACGCGCCGGCCTGGCCCGCGCCCTCGTGCTCGACCCGGAGATCATCCTGTGCGACGAACCCGACTCCGGGCTCGACCCGGTCCGCACCGCCTACCTCAGTCAGCTGCTCGTGGACCTCAACGCCCAGATCGACGCCACCATCCTCATCGTCACGCACAACATCAGCGTGGCCCGGACCGTGCCCGACAACCTCGGCATGCTCTACCGCCGGCGACTGGTCGGCTTCGGGCCCCGCGAGATCCTGTTGACCAGTGAGGAACCCGTCGTCGCCCAGTTCCTCGGCGGCCACCGCCACGGCCCGATCGGCATGAGCGAGGAGAAGGACGCGGTTGTGGCCGCAGCCGAAGGCGCCTGGCCGCGGCCCCTGCCCGAACTCGTTCCGCAGCTGACGCCCAGCCCGGGACTGCCGGTGCGTCGGGCGATCCGCCGACGGCAGGAGCGGGTGCGACTGATGCTTCCGACATTGCCCGCGGCGACGCGAAGGAATGTGGCGGCGACCTTGGACTGCGCTCGGCCTGGGGCGAGTCGGTGACCGCGGTCGGTTCGAAGCGCCAATGCAGGAGCGCCCTCCGCGTGGCGGATGGTCCGGCGTCGGGCGGAGCGTCGAGATGACCGCCGTGGGGCAGATGTTCGCGCTGGGGCTTGAGGTCCTGCGGCAGTTGCTGCGGCGGCCGTTCCAGTACCGCGAGCTGGTCGAGCAGTTCTGGTTCGTGGCGAGCGTGTCGATCCTGCCGTCGATGCTGGTGTCGATCCCGTTCGGGGCGGTGATCGGGCTGGAGCTGGGGTCGCTGACCGCGCAGATCGGCGCGGAGTCGTTCGACGGGGCGGCGAGCGTGCTGGCGGTCATCCAGCAGGCGAGCCCGATCGTCACGACGCTGATCATCGCGGGCGCGGGTGGGTCGGCGATCTGCGCGGACCTGGGATCGCGGACGATCCGGGAGGAGATCGACGCGATGGAGGTGCTGGGGGTCTCGCCGGTGCACCGCCTGGTGGTGCCGAGGGTGCTGGCGGCGACCTCGGTGGCGGTGCTGCTGAACGGCATGGTGAGCGTGGTGGGCGTCGCGGGCGGCTACTTCTTCAACGTGGTGATGCAGGGCGGCACGCCGGGGGCGTACGTGGCGAGCTTCGCGGCGCTGGCCCAGCTGCCGGACCTGTGGGTGAGCGAGCTGAAGGCGACGTTCTTCGGTTTCCTGGCGGGGGTGGTGGCGTCCTACCGTGGACTGCATCCCAGGGGCGGCCCGAAGGGCGTTGGCGACTCGGTGAACCAGTCGGTGGTGATCACGTTCCTGCTGCTGTTCCTGGTGAACGCCGTGATCACGGCGGTGTACCTGCGGATCGTGCCGGCGAAGGGAATGTGATGGAGGCGCTCGGCGACCAGCTGTTGTTCTTCCTCCGCGCGGTGGCGGCGATCCCGTTCGCGGTCCGGCGCTACTTCAAGGAGGTCGTCCGCCTGCTGGCCGAGGTCGGCTTCGGCTCCGGCGCGCTGGCGGTGATCGGCGGCACCGTCGGCGTGATGGTCGGCATGACCGTTTTCACCGGTGTTGTCGTTGGCCTGCAAGGGTATTCGGCGCTGAACCAGATCGGCGTGGCGGCGTTCTCGGGATTCATGTCCGCCTACTTCAACACGCGCGAGATCGCGCCGCTGGTGGCGGGTCTGGCCCTGTCGGCGACGGTCGGCTCCGGGTTCACGGCCCAGCTGGGGGCGATGCGGATCGCCGAGGAGGTCGACGCGCTGGAGGTGATCGCCGTGCGTAGCCTGCCGTACCTGGTGAGCACCAGGGTGGTCGCGGGCTTCGTGGCTGTGGTTCCGTTGTACGCCATCGGGTTGCTGTGTTCGTACCTGGCCTCACGGGAGATCACCGTGGTGTTCTACGGCCAGTCGGCCGGAACGTACGACCACTACTTCGGCTTGTTCCTACCGCCCGACGATGTCCTGTACTCGTTCGGCAAGGTCCTGGTGTTCAGCGTCGTCGTGATGCTGGTGCACTGCTACTTCGGCTACCGCGCGACGGGCGGCCCCGCGGGCGTCGGCATCGCGGTGGGGCGGGCCGTGCGCACCACCATCGTCGCGGTCAGCATGCTGGACTTCTTCCTCAGCCTGGCCATCTGGGGCGCCACGACGACCGTGAAGGTGGCGGGATGAAGAGGCTGTTCGGCGCGGTCTACCTGACGATCATGGCGCTGATCGTAGCGTTGACGGTTGCCTTGTACCGCAAGGACTTCACCTCGGTAGCGATGGTGACGCTGCGGACCGATCACGTCGGCAACCAGCTGCGCCTGGACGCGGAGGTGAAGCTCCGGGGCGTGGTCGTGGGCGAGGTTCGGGACGTCCGCACCAACGGTTCCGGCGCGGAGGTCGACCTCGCGATGCGGCCGGACCTGATCGGGCAGGTTCCGCGGAACGTCTCCGCTCGCCTGCTGCCGAAGACGCTGTTCGGCGAACGCTACGTCGACCTCGTTCCTCCGCGACACAAGGCGGCTGATCGCCTGGCCGGCGGCGATGTGATCAGCCAGGACCGTTCGGCGACGGCGGTCGAGGTGGAGCAGGTGGTCGGCGACCTGATGCCGATGCTGCAGGCGGTGCAGCCGCAGAAGCTGGCGTCGATCCTCAGCACCCTGGCGGGGGCGCTGGCCGGGCGCGGCGCGGCGCTCGGCCAGACCCTGGCCTGGCTCGACAGTGATGTCGACGAGTTCACGCCCCATCTGGACGAGTTCACCGCCGGCATGCGGGAACTGGCCCAGGTGACCGACAACTACAGCCGGATCGCGCCGGACGTCGTGCAGGCCCTGTCGGATCTCACCACCACCAGCCGCACCATCGCCGAGCAGCGGGCGAACCTGGCCAGCCTGTTCCAGAACCTCACCACCGGCGCGCAGGACCTCGGCACGTTCCTGCAACGCAACGGGAACACCATCATCCGGCTGTCCCAGGCCAGCGTGCCGACGTTGACCCTGCTGGCCAAGTACTCACCCGAGTACCCGTGCATGCTGCGCGCGCTGACGGCGTTCGAGCCGGAGATGGACAAGGTGCTGGGCAAGGGAACCAACGAGCCCGGCATGCACGTGACGCTCCATGTCCAGCCACCGAGGGGTAAGTACGTGCCAGGCCGGGACACCCCCGTCTACGACGGCAAGGGCGGTCCGTCCTGCTACCCGGTGACCGCCGCGCCGAATTCCGTGCAGGAGAACACCTTCATCGGCGCTCTGCTCGGCAAGGACGTGCCGAGCTGGGGCAGCGTGCTGATCGGACCGCTCTACCGGGGCGCGGAGGTGACGGTCGGGTGATCGGTCTGCCGGAACTCTACATTCGGTGTGCCGGAGAGCGTGACTCGCGGGGGTGGCCGGGATGAGGGCGGTGCTGATCAAGGGGCTCGTGTTCGTCCTGGTCACCGGTCTGGCGACCACGGCGTTGGCGCTGGCGATCGCCAATCCCGGGAACGGGGACACCGTCGACTACACCGCTCGGTTCAGCAATGCCGTCTCGCTTTCGGTCGGCGACGACGTGCGCATCGCCGGCGTGACGGTCGGGCAGGTCGAGCGGATCTCCATAGCCGACCAGCGGGTCGCCGAGGTGGAGTTCTCGGTGCAGCGGGACCATCCGCTGCCGGCGTCGGTGACGGCGGCGATCAAGTACCGAAACCTCGTCGGGCAGCGGTACATCGCGCTCGGCGAGGGGGCCGGCGACCCCAACCAGGTGCTGCCACCCGGCGGTCAGATCCCGCTCGCCCGGACGTCCCCCGCGCTGAACCTGACGGCGTTGCTCAACGGATTCAAGCCGTTGCTGCGAGCGCTGTCGCCCGGCGACGTCAACCAGATGGCCGGTGAGATCGTGCAGGTGCTGCAGGGCGAGGGCGGCACCGTCGATGACCTGCTCGCCCACACGGCGTCCCTGACTTCCACGCTGGCGCAACGTGACCAGGTGATCGGCGAGGTCGTGTCCCACCTGAATGCCGTGCTGACGCAGGTCAATGCCCACGACGACCAGCTGTCGACCCTCGTATTCACGACCCAGCAGCTGGTCAGCGGCCTGGCCGCCGACCGCGGTTCGATCGGCGACGCCATCAGCGGGTTGTCCGGCCTCGCCGACGCCACCACCACTCTGCTTCAGCAGGGCCGGCAGCCCCTCAAGGACGACATCGCGCAACTCGGCGGAGTCGCCGGCAATCTCGCCGCCGACGAGGGTCTGGTCGACCAGTTCCTCACGAACCTGCCCGCGAAGCTCGACGCGATCGGCCGCACCGCCTCCTACGGCTCGTGGCTGAACTTCTACCTGTGCTCGGCCACTACGGACGCCCCCGCGCCACCCGGCGGAGCGACACCGGGAATCCCCGTGACGGCAGGGAGGTGCAAGTGAAACGGAGCTTCCTTGAGCGGAATCCGCTCGTCGTCGCGGTGGTGGGAGTGACCGTCACGGCGTTGGTCACCGCTGCGGTGTTCGTTGCCGACGAGTTGCCGTTCGGCACCACCGGTTACTCCGCCTACTTCACGGAGGCGGCGGGGCTGAAGCCGTCCGACGAGGTGGCGGTGGCGGGCGTGAAGGTGGGGGAGGTGACGGCGGTGACGCTGGCGGGGGACCAGGTCCGGGTGGGCTTCCGGGTGCGGGGCGCCTGGATCGGGGACGGGACCACGGTGTCGATCGAGATCAAGACGTTGCTGGGGCAGAAGTACCTGGAGCTGGAGCCGAAGGGGAGCGGGGCGCAGGATCCGGGGCAGCCGATACCCAGGCAGCGGACGGCGGCGCCGTATGACGTGGTGGCGGCGTTCGACGATCTGGCGGGCACCGTCACCCGGATCGACACCGGGCAGCTGGCACAGAGCTTCCAGGTGTTGTCGGATGCGTTCCGGAACGCGCCGCAGGAGATCAGGGCCACGGTGGACGGGCTGTCCGGTCTGGCGAAGACGATCTCGTCGAGGGACGACGAGCTGCGGAAGTTGTTGGCGGGCACCGCGAAGGTCGGGCGGACGCTGGCGGACCGGGACGAGCAGTTCCGGCGGCTGATCGGGGACGGGGCGGCGCTGCTGCGGGAGGTGCAGCAGCGACGGCAGGCGATCTCGGCTCTGCTCAAGGGAAGCACGGCGCTGGCCGAGCAGCTGAAGGGCCTGGTGGCGGACAACAACACCCAGCTCGGTCCGACGCTCACGCGGCTGGACCAGGTGACGGCGGTCCTGCACCGCAACCAGGAGAACCTCGACAAGGGGTTGGCGCTGATCGGCCCCTACTACCGCCTGCTGGACAACGCGCTGGGCAACGGCCGGTGGATCGACACCTACCTGTGCGGCCTGGTGCCGGCGACGCCGAACCGCGACTGCGTGCCGCCGGGCTCGAAGGGCAACTGATGAACCAGCTGATGAGCATGCTCCTGGTCGTGGCCAGCACGGTGTTCGGCCCGCTGCACGTCACGTTGCCGCTGCACCTCACGGCCTACTTCACGGAGGCGGTCGGCGTCTATGCCGGCTCGGACGTGCGGGTGCTGGGCGTCCGCGTCGGCACGGTCGACGAGGTGCGGCCGGCGGGCACGCAGGTCCGGGTCAGGCTCACGGTCGAGCCGGAGGTGCGGATCCCGCGTGGCGTCAAGGCGGTCATCATGGCGCCGAGCCTGGTCTCCGACCGGTTCGTGCAGCTCGCGCCGGCCTACACGACCGGCCCGGAACTGCCCCAGGACTCGACGATCAGCGAGAACAGCACGGCGACGCCGGTGGAGCTGGACCAGCTGTACGGCAGCCTGAACGAGCTGGCGACCGCGCTCGGACCGAACGGCGCGAACGCCGACGGGGCGCTGTCCGACCTGGTCAGGACCGGTGCCGAGGTGCTCGACGGCAACGGGGCGAAGCTCAACGAGACGATCGAGCGGCTCGGCGCGGCCGCCGGCACGCTGTCCGGTGCGAAGGACGACTTCACGGGCACCGTCGACAGCCTGCAGAAGTTCACCGCCACGATCGCGACCAGCGACGACCAGGTCCGGGACGTGACGGATCGGCTGGGACAGGTGTCGGCCTTCCTCGCGGGGGATCGGGACGATCTCGGTGCGGCGCTGAGCCAGCTGGCCGGTGCGTTGGCCGACGTGAAGCAGTTCATCCAGGACAACCGAAGCCGGATAGCGTCCAATGTGGACAAGCTGGCGCAGCTGAGTCAGGTGCTGGTGAGGGAGCGGGCGTCGCTGGACGAGGCGCTCAAGGTCGCGCCGCTGGCGTTGGGCAATGTCCTCAACGCCTACGACCCGGGGACGAAGACGCTCAGCGGGAGGGCGAACATCCGGGAGTTCGCACCCGGCGAGCAACCGGTTCTCCCGTTGCCGGCGGTGGGCTGATGCGTAGATACCTGCTGTTGGCAACGGTGTTGCTGGCAACGGCGTGCGCACTGCCGGGCGGAGCGGATGTCGGCAGCCGCCCGTACCGGGTCACCGCACAGTTCGGCGACGTTCTGGACCTGGTGCCGCAGGCGGCCGTCAAGGTCGACGACGTGCCGGTCGGCCGGGTGGACACGGTGCGGCTGGCGCCGGACGGCTGGAGTGCGCTGGTGACGATGACCGTGAACGGTGACGTCCACCTGCCGGCCGATGCCCACGCCTACCTCCGGCAGTCCAGCCTGCTCGGCGAGAAGTTCGTGGAGCTGGCGGCCCCGGCCACTGCCACGACAACGCCGCTGGCCGACGGGGCGACCATCCCGCTCGCCCGCACGAACAGGAACCCGCAGGTGGAAGAGGTGCTGGGTGCGCTGTCGATGGTGCTGAACGGCGGCGGTGTGGCCCAGCTCCAGACGATCACACAGCAGGTGAACCAGGCCCTCAACGGCAACGAGAGCAACGTCCGCGACCTTCTGTCCAAAATAGACAACCTGGTGAACAACCTTGACCGCCACAAGGACGACATCACCAAGGCACTCGACGGAATGGCCAGGCTGGCCAAGACTCTCGACGACCGCAAGACCCAGATCACCGGCGCCATCGACGACCTCACACCGGGCATCTCCGTCCTGGCACAACAAAAGGACAACCTGACCAGGATGGTCGACGCTCTCGACCACCTCGCGGCGACGGCCACCGACACCGTCAACCGAAGCCGGGACGACCTCGTCGCCGACCTGAAGGCACTGCAACCCACGCTCCGGCAACTCGCCGCCGCCGGCCAGAACCTGCCGAAGGCGCTGCAGGTCCTGATGACGTTCCCGTTCACCGACGCCGTGCTCGACGACGTCAAGGGCGACTACCTCAACGTCTACCTGAAGGACCACTGATGCTGACGGCCGGAGTCCGCCTCAAGGTCGCCGCGTTCCTGCTGGTCGGCCTGACCGCCGTCGCCTTCGTCGCGGCCCGCTACGTCGGCCTGTTCGGCACCGGCGGCTACCAGGTCACGATGAAACTCGCCGACGCCGGCGGCATCTTCACCAACGCCGAAGTGACCTACCGTGGCGTGCCGATCGGCCGGGTCGGGCCGATAACCCTCACCGACGACGGCGTCGACGTCGAGCTGGACCTGATCCAGTACGACATCCCGCAGGACGTCGACACCGTCGTCAAGAACCGGTCGGCGGTGGGGGAGCAGTACGTCGACCTCAAGCCGAGAAGGCCCGACGGCCCGACGCTGCGGCAGGGCTCGGTCATCCCGCAATCGGCCACCAAGGTGCCGCTGCCGGTGCAGACCCTGCTGACGAACATCGACAGCCTGGTCCGGAGCGTGCCGGATGATTCCCTGCGCACTCTCGTCGACGAACTGGACACGGCCACCCGCGGCACGACCACGGATCTGCAAGCCCTGTTGGACAGCACGCATTCCTTCGTCGGCGCGACCACGCAGCACATGCCGCAGCTGACGCAACTCGTCACCGACTCCACGACCGTGCTCCACACTCAGAACGACGAGGCCGCCGCGCTCACCCAGTTCGGCGCCAACGCCAAGCTCATCGCCGACCAGCTGCGGAGTTCCGACGCGGACCTGCGCAGCCTGATCGGCACCGTGCCACAGCTGTCCGTGCAGGTCAGCCAGCTGATCAGGGACACGGATCCGAGCCTGGGCGTGTTGATCGCCAACCTCCTGACCACCGCGACCGTGGCCCTCGGCCGCCACGACGCCATCCAGGAGCTGCTGATCGCGGCGCCGCAGGCGATCGCCGCCGGGGCCAGCACAGTCACCAACGGCACAGCCGACTTCGGGCTGTCGCTGACGTTCTTCGACCCCCTCGGCTGCACCGCCGGCTACGACGGCACCAGCCGTCGAAGCGGGCTCGACAACCAGCCGGGCAGACCGCTGAACACGCAGGCCCGCTGCACCCTGCCGGCGGCATCCGGCACGGGTGTCCGCGGCGCCCAGAACGCCCCGAACGGGTGAGTTGTGAAGGGGGCATTCCTGGCGTTCAACGCCAGGAATGCCCCCTTCCGAACAGAACAGGGAGCCGACATGAAGATCGTGGTGATCCTGGCGGCGGTGTTCGCCGCGTGGGGCGGGTGGTCGTGGTGGAGCGCCGCACACGACGACGCCAGGCTGTTCGCGCTCGACCGACAGGCCGTCACGCAGGCCGCGCGGCACGACATCGCCACGCTGAACACCCTGGACTACCGCAAGATCGACGACGGCCTCAGGTCCTGGCTGGCCGTCTCCACCGGCACGCTGCACGACCAACTGGCGCAAACCGGAGCGGACAGCCGGAAACAGTTGGAACAGGCCAAAACCGTCACCACTGCACAGGTAATGGACACGGCCGTGACGGCGCTCGACCAACGTGCCGGCACCGCCAAGCTGATCGCCGCCGTGCAGCTCGACGTCACGCCGGAAGGCGGCCAGCAGACCACCAAACGCACCCGGTTCCAGGCCGACCTCACCCGCACCGCCAACGGCTGGCAGGTCAGCGCCCTCGCACCCGTGCAGGTGCAGTCGTGAAGTGGCTCGTCGCGGCGACGATCGCCTTGGTGTCGCTGGGAATCTGGTTCCGCATCGAGGCGACGAGCCTCTGGGACGACCCGGCCACGGCCAACCAGGCGCTGGTCGACCCGGCGGCCACCAGCAAGGTTCTCGGCGACGTGAATGCCGCGCTGGGCAAGGTGTTCTCCTATCGGTACGACAACACGGCGGCGACCGAGCAGGCCGCGAAGCAGACCCTCAAGGGCAACGCCGAAAGCCAGTACGACGATCTGTTCGCGCAGGTCAAGCAGCAGGCGCCGGCGCAGAAGCTGATGCTCACCACCAAGGTCGTGTACAGCGGCGTGACGATGCTGCAGGGTGATCACGCGCAGCTGCTGGTGTTCCTCGACCAGTCGGCGACCCGTGGCGACAACAACCAGAGCAGCCTGGCCGCCGCCGAACTCACCGTGACGGCCCAGCGCCAGGGCGACAACTGGGTGATCACCGACCTGCGCACGCGGTAGCGGACCGTTGTCCGGATACCGACCGGTCGGTAGCATGGCCTTGATGAACGCGACAGAGCAGTCGGCGGCGCACCGGATCGGCCTGGCCGACGTGATACGGGCGCTGCCCGGCATGGCGCTGGACGTGCCCAGCCTGCTGCACGGCGCGATCGGGCTGGCCACCATCGGCCCGACCAGCCGCGACTCGGTCGGCCACGTGTTCCAGCGTGCCGCGCACCGCCACCCGGAGCGGCCGTTCCTGCGCTTCGAGGACACCGAGTTGTCCTACGGGCAGGCCAATCTCTGGGTGAACCGGTACGCCGCCGTGCTGAACAGCCACGGCGTGCGCCCCGGCAGCACGGTCGGCATCCTGGCGGGGAACCGGCCGGAGACGCTGCTCGCCGTGCTCGCGGTGGCCAAGCTCGGCGCCACCGCCGGCATGCTCAACCACCACCAGCGCGGCGAAGTGCTGAACCACAGCCAAAAACTGCTCGACAGCACGGTGCTGATCGTCGGCAGCGAATGCCGCGAGGCGCTGGAATCCCTGCCGGCCAAGGAGATCCGTGGCACGGTGCTCTGCCTGCCCGACGGCGACGACGCGATGCACGGCTACCCGGACATGGACGAGGCGGCGATCAGCGCCGACGACCACGACCCCGTGCAGACCACGCTGATCCACGCCCGGGACAAGGCGTTCTACGTCTTCACCTCCGGCACCACCGGGCTGCCCAAGGCCAGCTCGATGAGCCATTTCCGGTGGCTCAAGGCGATGACCGGCCTCGGTCACCTCGGCGTACGGCTGACCTCGGGCGACACGCTGTACTGCTGCCTTCCCCTGTACCACAACAACGCGCTGACGGTGTCGCTGTCGTCGGTGCTCGGCGCCGGCGCGACTTTGGCGCTGGGGCGGAACTTCTCCGCGTCGAGGTTCTGGGACGACATCGAGCGCACCCGCGCCACCGCGTTCTGCTACATCGGCGAGCTCTGCCGGTACCTGCTCAACCAGCCGGTGCGGGCAGGCGAGCGCACGCACCGCGTGCGGGTCGTGGTCGGCAACGGGCTGCGGCCGGAGATCTGGGACGAGTTCACCCGGCGCTTCGGCATCGGCCGGGTCGCGGAGTTCTACGGCGCCAGCGAGTGCAACCTGGCCTTCATCAACGCCTTCAACCTCGAACGCACCGCCGGCATGTGCCCGCTGCCGTTCGCGGTCGTCGCCTTCGACGCCGACACCGGCCAGCCGGCCCGGGACGCCGACGGCCGGCTGCGCCGGGTCGGCGCCGGCCAGGTCGGCCTGCTGATCACCAAGGTCACCGACCGCGCCCCGTTCGACGGCTACACCGACGCCGAGGCGACCGAGAAGAAGTTGGTGCGCAACGGTTTCCGCCGCGGCGACTGCTGGTTCAACACCGGCGACCTGGTTCGCGACCAGGGCTGGAACCACGTGGCCTTCGTGGACCGGCTCGGCGACACGTTCCGGTGGAAGGGCGAGAACGTGGCCACCACCGAGGTGGAGGCGGCGCTGGACGAGTGGCCGGCGATCGAGCAGGCCGTGGTGTACGGCGTCGAGGTGCCCGGGGCCGACGGCCGCGCCGGCATGGCGGCGGTCAAGCTCACCGACGGCGCCGAACTCGACGGGCGGGGCCTGGCCCGGCACCTCGCGGATCGCCTGCCCGGCTACGCGATTCCCCTGTTCCTCAGGGTGATCGACGAGGTCGAGCAGACGTCCACGTTCAAGAGCCGCAAGGTCGCGCTGCGCGAGGAGGGCTACACCGGCGGCGGCCCCGTGCACGTGCTCGCGGACCGCGAGACCGGCTACGTGCCGGCCTACGACGGGTACCCGGACGAGGTCGCCGCCGGGCGGATCCGCGTCTAGGCGGCCGCTTCCGCCTTCTTGCGCAGTTCCACCCGGTAGCCGACGACCACCGTGCAGATCAGCGACAGCGAGATCAGCCCCTCGGCGATGAAGAACGCGGCGAAGTCGACGACCGAGCCGATCGGCGGCGAGCCGGGCACCGCGTTGCGCAGCGGCACCAGGGCGAACAGCAACGCGCCCATGAAGCTCATGGACGGCCACAGCAGGCCGTGCCGGCCGGCGATGGCGAAGGTCGCGGCGATCACCGCGGCGATGCTCAGGCACCACATGAACAGCATGATGAACAGGGCGAACGCGAACATTCCGACGGTTCGGCTGGTGTCCGCCGAGAAGGTCAGCACGCCGTCGTCGGTCTTCGTGTCGCGCGGGTGGATCGCGAAGAAGGTGTCGCCGCTGGCGAAGGTGACCGCGAGCGGCGCGGTTTCGCCCGCGGACTCGGCGTAGAAGGCGAAGTCGACGCCGTAGCTGTCGAACGGGTAGTCGGTGATGATGCCGTCGGACAGCAGCACCTGCACGTCGTTGATCGTCGGGTTCTTGCCGGCCTTGAACGTCAGCGTGTCGCCCTTGACCGCGTCCTGGTGCAGGACGATGTCCTTGGCCGGGAAGCCGTCCGCGTCGGCGAAGCGGCCCTTGGGATCCACCGACACCTGGGCGGTCAGGGTCTGCGTGACCGGGTCCAGTTTCTGCACGTAGAACAGCACGTCCACGCGGTCGTTGCGGCTCGCGTCGCCGAGCGTCTCCTGGGACTGGCTCTGCGCGCGTTCCGTGAGGTAGACGCTCAGGCTGGCCGCCGTGACGATGATCGCGATCGCCGCCGGCGCCACCACCCACAGCCAACGCCGACGCGGCTTGGCCGCCGATTCCTCGCTCATGTCCACCTTCCGTTGTGAGACCGCGCGCCACCGCGAGAGCTGACCGAAATATCCGGGGAGCGCGGCGAATTCGGTGTGGATCGTGGACAGGCGTGTCCGGAAAGTCAAGGAGGCTTGAATTCGCGGGCAATTCGCTTTGCCCGTCCCTTCTGGACGGTCCAGATACGTGACATGGCTCACCCGAGAAAAGCGTGCAAACTGCACGTATGGTGGCTACCGTTGCTGATGCGTGCAGGAAGCACGCAAGTCGGTTCGAGGAGGAAGTCATGGCAGGCAACGTTGTGAAGCCGGAGGATGTGCTGCCCGACGGCGCGGAGGGCACCGAATTCGGCGGCGAGTACGTGCGCAAGGGGTCGGTCGCCGCGTTCATCGGCAACGTGCGCGCGCTGGCCGAGGTGGAACCGAGCGACCCTCGGTGGGAGACGATCGTGCGGCAGCTGCGGGAGCTGAAGCCCGCACTGGTTCGCATCGGCGTGCTGGACGTGTTCGAGGTGCGCGATCCTGAGGTGCGCGCACTGGTCGACGGCCTGTGATCCCCGCCACGAAACCGTGAGTTCGTGTCACCTTCGACGGACGACCGGACGGCGGCGCGATCATCGCCGGAATGAAATGCCTACAGTCTGCGTTCGGGGGGAAACCACGTCGAATCGAGGCATTTCATGTCGGGTGTAGCGATGGCCGCTGCCGTCAATTCGGGCCGGCGACCGCAAAAGGGTGCGAACCGCACGGTGTTTACCTTCCATTCATCCCTGGTGCGGCGTGTCGGCCGCGGCGCGGCGCGGTGAGCCGTCGTGAGCCAGTGCACCGGGACCATCACCGGCCTCACCGCCGCCGAGGCCGTCGAATACCGCTCCGAGATCGAGATTGCCCCCGCTGAGCAGGGGTTCTACCGGCTGCGTCAGGCGCGGGTCGCCGTTGTCGGCGACGGGCCGGTGCTCGGCGCCGTGCTGCGGGCCGGCGTCGGCTCCGGCTGGCGGCGCACCCGCGTGTTCACCGACACCGTGCCCGAATACGCATTGCGCGACGAATTCCAACACGTCTTGACCGATTCCGTCGACCGAATCGGCGCGCATCTCGCCGAGACCGATCTGGTCGTGCACGTATCGTCCGATATCGGCGAGTTGATTGACATGTGTCGGCGCTGCCGGGCGGAGAACGTGTCGTTGACCCAGGTGTTCGTGCGGGGGCGGGATGCCTGGATGACGCCGGTGCACACGGCGGGCGGCCGGTCCGTCGAGGCGGCCTGGCGCCGGCTGGTTCCGGAGGAGAAGCCGGTGGCGCCGACCGCCGGCCGGTTGCCGAAGCGCGTGCCGGGCGTGGCGCTCGCCGCCGGGATGGCCGGGAACGAGCCCGAAGTGCCGGTCGCCGAGACCGATCCGTCGGCGGCTCCGCCGGCCAGTGCCGCGTCGGGGGCGGCGCTGGGCGGGGTCACGGCGGCGCTGATCGGGACGCAGGTGGCGTTGACCGCCTTCCGTTACCTCACCGGCGCTTCTCAAGCCGCGAAGCCGACGCTGCTGAGGCTGGACCTCGACTCGCTGGAGATCACCGAGCACCGCTACCAGTGGGGCGGGCCGGTGGCGGAGGCGCCGTCGGCCGAGCCGGTGGGGCCGGCGGCGCTGCTGGACCGGTTGCCGGCGTTCGTGGACCCGTACGTCGGCCTGCTCTCCGCCGTCGAGCAGGCCGGCGTCGTCAGCTGGGCAACGGTCGCGGATCCACGGCGGAGGTGGCCGGCCCACCGGGTCGTGGGCTGGGCGAGCGACCCGCAGACCGCGAAGGTGCGTGCCGTGCTTGCGGCGATGGCAAGCTACGGCGCGCTGGCGGCGGGACGCGGCTGGACGTGGGGCACGGACCTGATCACGGGCGGCCGTCGACGGGTGTGGCTGGACCAGCAGGGGCCGCACGCGGAGGTGGGCGCCGCGGCCGGCCTGTGCTGGAACGACGCCGTCGCGGCGGGGCTCCAGGCGCACTGCGAGCGGCGCCGGGATCCGATGGCGCCGGTGCGGCGCTGGGCCGACGAGACGACACCGTCCGATGTGGACGCGCTGGCGAAGATGCTGGCGGCGGAGACCGGGTGCACTCCGGTCGCGGTGCCGCTGGACGCGGACCCGGCGGCGGCCCGACTGCTTCCGTTCGTGACGCAGATCGTGCTGTTGCCCTGACGGAACGGGCCGTTCCTCGACTCGGGATCGAGGAACGGCCCGTTCCACCCGGACCGCCATGAAAGGACCATTCCTGACGTTGAACGTGTGGAATGGTCCTTTCCGAACGTCAGGCCGGGGAGCGGAACACCAGGGTGAAGGTGTGCGCGGCGGGCCAGAGGGCGTGTTCGGGGAGCACGTCCGGACCGCAGGCGGCCGAGCCCAGGCCGTGCTGGGCATTGTCCACGAACAGGTGGACCCGGTCGCTGGGCGGCAGCTCATGGGGATGGGCGGCCGCGGCGACCTGCTGCGGGGTGTGCCGGGACAGGCTGAAACCGGGGCGGTGCCCGGTCCGGTCGGGCACGGTGTCGATCCGCAGCCGGCCGTCCAGCTCCAACGACCGCAGCTGCGGCCGGTGCCCGGTCTCCTGCGGCCGGGAGTAGTTGACGTTCAGGTCGTCGACGGCACTGGTGAACCGCCCGACCCGGGCGGCGGTCGAACTGTCCGAATAGGACTCCAGGGGGCCGGTGCCGAACCACGAGACCTGGTCCACGGACGGCAGCTCGAACCGGACGCCGAGGCGTGGCCACGTGCAGTCCCAGCCGAGGCTGGGCACGGCGTCGACCTTCAGGGCAACGCCGTCCGCCACGCCGAACCAGTGGTACGTGACGTCGATGCACCGAGCAGCCGTCGCGGCGGCGACCCGCACGGACACCGTCACCGCGTCGTCGCCGATCCGGACGTCCCGGACCCGGTGTTCGAGCCGGTCCAGCCCACGCTCCCGCCACAGCCACTCGCCGGCCCGCGCGTCGTTGTCGGTGGGCGCGCGCCAGAGCTCCAGCCGCGGGCCGGAGATCTCCACGGAACCGATGCGCAGCAACGAACCCGTGCGCGGATCGAACTCCGCACCGCCGAGACCCTTGGCCGGCGTCACGGAAACCGTTCCCCGAGCAGACAACTGGTACTGCCGGGAGCCGACGACATGGCCGGACACGGCTTCCAGGGTCAGCCAGGTCTCCCCGGACACCGCCACGTCCAGCGCCTCCTCCGGCAGCTCGAACCGGCCCGATTCGCCCGGCGGCATCGGAAGGACCTCCAGCTCGCCCTTACCGACCTCGACGCCGTCGACGGCCCGGCTCCAGGTGAACCGCACGTTCGAGGTGTCGATGCTGTGGTAGCGGCTGCGCAGCGTGCCGGGCTCGTCGCCGAACACGATCGGCGCGATCACGGCGGCGTACTCGACCAGTCCCGGCGAGGGCGTGCCGTCGGGCAGCACCATGCCGTCCATCACGAAGTTGCCGTCGTGCACGACCTCGCCGAAATCGCCGCCGTAGGCGTAGAACGGCGTGCCGTCGGCGGTCTTGGTGAGAATGCCGTGGTCCCGCCACTCCCAGATGAAACCGCCGTGCAGCCGGGGATAGCGCTCGTACACGGCCTGGTAGTCGGCCAGGCTGCCGGGGCCGTTGCCCATGGCGTGCCCGAACTCGCAGTGCACGAACGGCCGGTGCTGCTGCCGCACGGTCTCCTCCGGCCGCAGGCCCTCGACCGCACAACCGGTGGTGCCGATCGCGGCCAGCTCCGACAGCGAGGCGTACATCCGGGAGTGCATGTCGGTGTACGCGCTCTGGTGATCCCGCTCGAAGTGCACCGGCCGGCCGGGATCCCGCTCGTGCGTCCACTGCGCCATGGCGGCCATGTTCCGGCCGTTGGCGCACTCGTTGCCCAGCGACCAGATCACCACCGACGGGTGGTTCTTGTCCCGCTCCACGGTCCGCCGCATCCGGTCCAGGAACTGCTCGGCCCATCGGGGATCGTCGGACGGATTGTCCGTGATGGACGGATCGAACTCGAAGCCGTGCGTCTCCAGGTCGCACTCCAGCATGACCCACAGGCCGAGCTCGTCGCACAGCTCCAGCACCCGCGGGTCCGGCGGGTAGTGGCTGGTCCGGATGGCGTTGATGTTGTGCTGCTTCATCAGCAGCAGGTCCCGCCGGGCGTGGTCGAGGTCGAACACCCGGCCCAGCACGGGATGCGTCTCGTGCCGGTTCACGCCGTAGAACATCACCTTGCGGCCGTTGACCAGGAACTGGTCGCCCTCGATGCGCACGGTGCGGAAGCCGAGCCGCAAGTGGACGGTCTCACCGGCGGCCGCCACCGTGCAGTCGTAGAGCCGCGGCGACTCCGCGCTCCACGGCTCCACCGCGCCGACCTCCAGCGCCGCCACCTCGTCGGCCGACTGCCACGTCACGGAAACGCCCAGTTCCGGCACGGACAGTGAGATCGGGAACGAGCCGCTCACCTCGGTGGTGACAACGCCGACCCCGTCAAGGAATTCCGCCTGCACCCACACGTCGTCGATGCGCGCCGACGGCCGGCCCAGCAGCGTGACGTCCCGGAAGATGCCGGGCAGCCACCACTGGTCCTGGTCCTCCAGGTAGGTCGCCGACGACCACTGGTGCACCCGCACCAGCAGCGAGTTCTCGCCCGGCACCACCAGGTCCGTGACGTCGAACTCGGTCGCTAGCCGGCTGCCCTTGCCGACGCCGACCTCCGTCCCGTTGAGCCACACCTTGTACGTCGACTCGACGCCGTCGAAGCGCAGCACGAACCGGTCGACGTCCCAGTCCGGCCGGGTGAAGGTGCGGAAGTGGTCGCCGGTCGGGTTCTCGTCCGGCACGTACGGCGGGTCGACCGGGAACGGGTACTTGATGTTGGTGTAGATCGGCCGCCCGTAGCGGCCGTCGCCGTGCAGCACCCAGTGCGACGGGACCGGCAGCGTGTCCCAGTCGGCCGGGTCCTCCAGCGGCGCGTCCGCGTGCGGCCACAGCTTGAACTTCCAGTCGCCGCCCAGCGACAGCGTCGGCGCGCTGGACCGCACCCATGAGCGCGGGGCCAACCGGTTCGGCGAACCGGGGGAGAAGTCCTCGTAGTACGTCACGCCTTAACCCTTCACCGAACCATCGGTGAGGCCGCCGCGCCAGTACCGCTGCAGGACGACCATGGCGATGCCGAGCGGGATCACCGACACCAGCAGGCCGCCGATGGTCAGCGGGTAGAACTCGGGCGACCGGTCGACCTGGCTGCGCCAGGCGTTGAGCCCCAGCGTGATCGGGTACAGCTTGTCGTCGGCCAGCATGATCAGCGGCAGCAGGAAGTTGTTCCAGATGCCCACCAGCTGGAACAGGAACACGGTGACCAGGGCGGGCGCCATGCTGCGCAGCACCAGCGAGTGGAAGATGCGCAGCTCGCCGGCGCCGTCCAGCCGGCCCGACTCCAGCACCGAGTCGTCGACGGTCGCGGCGGCGTAGATCCGGCACAGGTACAGGCCGAACGGCGACACCATCGCCGGCAGCAGCACGCCCCAGTACGTGTTGGTCAGCCCGAGCTTGCTGAACAGCAGGAACAGCGGCAGCGCGGTCGCCGTGCTGGGCACCAGCACGCCGCCGAGCACGGTGCCGAACACCAGGTTGCGGCCGCGGAACTCGTACTTGGCCAGGGCGTAGCCGCCGGCGGCGGCCAGATAGGTGGCGACCAGCGCGCCGCCGCCCGCGTAGATCACGCTGTTCAGCAGCCAGCGCAGGTAGATGTGGTCGGACGCGGTGAACACCTGCACCACGTTGTTCCACAGCTCCACGGTGTGCCCGAACCAGAAGCCGGGCGTGGTGAACAGGTCCCCGGAGGACTTCGTCGCGGCGACGACGACCCAGTAGACGGGCACCAGGAAGTAGAGCGCGACGACGGTCAGCAGGCCGGTGACCGCGATGGCCCAGCCGGTGTTCCTGGTGGTCATGACCGCCCCCTCCGGTTGGTCCAGGCGAGAAAGCCGAACGACAGCACGAAGGCGGCCACCGCGATGATCACGGCCTCCGCCGACGCGATGCCGTAGTCGTTGTAGGCGAAGGCATTGGTGTACGCGCTGAGGTTCGGCGTGTACTCGGTGACGATGGCCGGCGAGACCGTGCGCAGCACCAGCGGCTCGGCGAACAGCTGCAGGGTGCCGATGATGCTGAACACGATGCTCAGGATCAGCGCCGGCCGGATCAGCGGCAGCTGGATGGCGGCGGCGATGCGCAGCGGCGACGCGCCGTCCACCCGGGCCGCCTCGTAGATCTCGGACGGGATCGACTTCAGCTGGGCGATCATGATCAGCATGTTGTAGCCGGTGTAGGTCCAGGTGACGATGTTGGCGATCGACCACAGCACCGTGTTCGGGCCGAGGAAGTCGATGTCCAGCCCGACCAGCTTGCCCACGTCGACGATCGGGCTCAGGCCGGGCACGTACAGGAACGACCACAGGATGGTGGCGATCACGCCGGGAATGCCGTACGGCAGGAAGTACGCGGCGCGGAAGAACGCCGGCCAGCGCGCCGAGGCCGACTCCAGCAGCAGCGCCAGCACGGTGGCGAACACCGTCATCACCGGCACCTGCACGATGCCGAACAGCAGCACCCGGCCGATGGCGCCGAGGAAGTTGCTGTCCCCCAGGGCCTGCGCGTAGTTGGCGAGGCCGGCGAAACCGCCGGACACGCCCTGCTCGCCGAACAGGCCGGCACGGTTGATCTTGGTGAAGCTCTGCACCACGGCCAGGATCACCGGGCCGAGCACGGTGAGCACGAACAGCGCCAGGAACGGGGCCAGCAGGATCCACGGCGCGCCACGGACCTTGCCCACGCGGCGGGTCCGGGCCGGGGCGGCGGCTTGCGCCTGGGGCTGCTGGGCTTGCGGGGCCGGTGCGACGGCCGTCGGTTCGGTGGTCACTTCGCCTCCCGCACGGTGAGCCCGATCTGCCGCATGGTGTCCACAGTGGTCTGCTGGGTGATCCGCAGACTGTCCACGAAGGACTGACCGGCGGTGAGCTTGCGCCGGAAGTTGTCCGACAGCGCGTAGATCGTGCGCTGCGTGATCGGCCACCAGTGCCAGTCGGTCGGCTGCTGCTTGGACGCCGGCAGGAAGACGTCGGTGTTGTAGTTCTGGTGGCTGAAGAACTCGCTGGGCTGCTGCCGCTGCGCGCCGATGTAGTCGCGGGCCGGCGACCAGCCGATGCCGCAGTACTTGATCATCGCGTCGATGCCCTCCCGGCTGGTGGTCATCCACACGGCGAAGTCCAGTGCCTCCTTGGGATGCTTGCTGTTGGCCAGGACCGCGGAGCTCGACCCGCCCAGCGCGGTGGACCCGAAGCCGCCCGACCACCTGGGCATCGGGGCGACCTTCCACTTGCCCGAGCCGGTGCCGATCGTCTCCACGAGCGCGTCGCCCCAGGACGCTCCGGTCAGGGCGGCGATCTGGCCGTTGCCGGCGGCGGCGGTCCACCCTGGACTGTAGGCGTCGTAGGCCGTCTGCACCCACTTGTTGTCCACGGCCTTGTCGAAGAACCGGGCCACCATCAGTGACGCCTCGTCGGTGAGGTTGACGACCCAGCCGTCCTCGGTGGGCGTGAACCACTTCGCGCCGGCCTGCGCCGCGTACGAGATGAACGGCGACGCGTCGGCCACGGAGAAGGATTCCAGGTACACGGTGGGATCCGCCTTGTGCAGCTCCTCGGCCAGCCGCGCCCATTCGTCCCAAGTGGCCGGTGGCTGCCCGCCGACCTTGTCCAGCACCGCCGGCTGGTAGTACCAGCCCATCGGGCCGGTGTCCTGCGGGATCGCGTACACGCCGCCGTTGAAGCTCACCTGGCCCCACGCCGCCTCGTCGTAGCGCGACGCGTACTGCTTGGCGCCGTAGCGGGACAGGTCGACCAGGCCGCCGACGAGCATGAACTCCGGCACGCTGCGCAGCTCGACCTGGGCAAGGTCGGGACCGCCGCCCGCGGCCAGCGCGGAATACATCTTCTGGTAGCCGCCACTGTTGCCGCCCAGGCTGAACACCGCCTGGACCTGCACGTTCGGGTTCTTGGCGTTCCAGATGTCGCAGACCTTCTGCAGGTCCTTCAGCCACGCCCAGTAGGTCAGCGTGATCTTCTCCCCGGGCGCGGCGGCCGGAATCACCGGCTCCGAGTTCACCGGGTTCGCGCCCGGTGGCGCGCATCCCGCCAGCGCGGCGGCGCCCAGCGCGCCGAGTCCGAGTCCCAGCAGGCGACGGCGACCGATGGTCACTCGGAGCCCCCTTTCCATCACGCGGCGGCGGTGAGTTTGTTCACACAATCATAGTTTTGGCGTTCGGACCAGCACGAACGGTGCCGCTACGCTCACGGATCATGACCAGGGCGCTGATCATCGGGGGCGGTGTCGCCGGACCGGCGACGGCGCTGGCGTTGCACAAGGCCGGCATCGAGGCCGCGGTGTACGAGGCCTATCCGGTCGGCGGCGACGACGTCGGCGCGTTCCTGACGATCATGAACAACGGCATGGACGCCCTGGCCGCGGTGGACGCCGCCGAGGTGGTCGAGGCCATCTCCTTCCCGGCCACCACAGTGGAGTTCCTCAACGGAACGGGCCAGGTGCTGGGTCGGCAGCACATCGCCGGCCAGCTCGAGACCCGCCACGACCCGCGCACCATGCGCCGCTCCGCCCTCTACCGCGCACTGACCGAAGAGGCACGCGGGCGGGGAATTCCGGTCAGCAACGGCAAGCGGCTCGTCGACGCCGTGTCCGAGGGCGACCGGATCCGGGCCGTGTTCGAGGACGGCACCTCCGAGGTCGGCGACGTGCTGGTCGGCGCGGACGGCATCCACTCCCGGGTCCGCTCGCTGATCGACCCGGCCGCGCCGGAACCCCGCTACACCGGGCTGAACATCCTGTACGGCTACACCGACGACCCGACGCTGCCGCTGTCCACCGACGCGTACCGGATGATCCAGGGCAAGCGGGCGTTCTTCGGCTACACCACGTCGCCGCACGGCGAGACGTTCTGGTTCGCCCGGCTGCCCGGCCCGGAGCTGACCCGGGACCGCGTCGCCGGCCTGACGGTCGACGGCTGGCGGCGGCGGGCGGCCGAGTACTTCATCGCCGACGCCACGCCGTCGCGGCGGATCATCGAGGCCACCTGGGGCGAGATCATCGGCGGCAACGCCTACGACGTGCCGTCCACGCCGCACTGGTTTCGCGGCGCGATGGTGCTCGTCGGCGACGCCGCGCACGCCGCGTCCCCGGCCGCCGGCCAGGGCGCGTCGATGGCGCTGGAGGACGCCGTCGTGCTCGGGAAGTGCCTGCGCGACCTGCCTCGCGACGCCGCGTTCGAGGCGTACGTGCGGATCCGCCGGGAGCGGGTCGAACGGCTGGTGGCGACCAGCGCCAATGACGGCGCGACCCAGGACAGCGGCGACGAGGTGCTGTCGGAGCAGCTCAACGACCGGCAGCAGTCGCGGGCCTGGTTGTACGCACACCACATCGAGTGGGCGGAGACCGTGGTCTGAGCGTTCCGTCCCCCGCTACGGTGATGCCGGGCGAGTGAACGGAGTGACACGGATGGTGACGGTCGACCGGACCGCTGTGGAGCAGCGGGGCATCGAGCACGTGCCGGACGAGGAGCGCTACGGCACGCCGAGCCGCCAGTTCTGGGTGTGGTCGGCGGCCAACCTGAGCATGTTGCCCGTCGGCTACGGCCTGTTCGTGGTGGCGGTCGGGCTGAACTGGTGGCAGGCGATGCTCGCCGTGGTCATCGGCATCGCCCTGTCGTATCCGCTGGTCGGCGCGGTCGCGATCGCCGGGACGCGCGGTGGTGCGCCGGCGATGATGCTGAGCCGGGCGTCGTTCGGCGTGCTGGGCAGCCGGCTGCCGACCCTGATCACCTGGTTCACCGTCGTCGGCTGGGAGACCGTGAGCGTCGCGCTCGGCGCGTTGGCGACCCGGACCGTGCTCGAACGACTGTCACCCGGCCTGGGCGGAACGGCGATGGTGGCGTTGGCGTTCGCGGTCATCGCCCTGGGCACGATCGTGCTCGGCGTCTACGGCTATCACGTGATCCAGCGAGTTCAGCGGTGGCTGACGCTGATCACCGCTCTCGTCACCGTCGTCTATCTGATCGTGGTGCTGCCCCGCCTGCACTTCGACCTGTCCGGCGCCAGGACCGGCTCCGGCGTGATCTTCCTGGGCGGCATCGTGCTGGTGATGGCCGGTACCGGACTGGGCTGGCTGGCGGCAGGGGCGGATTACTCGCGCTATCTGCCACGAAGCACGCCTTCGCGCGCCATCCTCGGCTGGACGGCGGCCGGCGGCGGCGTCACCCAGGGCCTGTTGGTGTTGGTCGGCGTGCTGCTGTCGACGAGCGACCCGGTGCTGGCCGGAGCGGTGGCCAAGGACCCGATCGGCGCGCTCGCCGCGCAGGCCCCGACCTGGTTCCTGGTGCCGTACCTGATCAGTGTGATCATCAGCGTCACCGCCGCCGGCGCGGTCGACCTCTACTCCTCCGGCCTCGTGCTGCAGGCCATCGGGGTGCGGCTGCCGCGGCCGGTGACCGCCGGCATCGACGGGGTGCTGATGATCATCGGGGGCGTCTACATGGTGTTCATCGCGCCCACCTTCGCCAGCGTGTTCACCGCGTTCCTGCTGATCACGGGCGTCGCCGCGTCGGCGTGGGCGGCGGTGTTCCTGGTCGACCTGCTGATGCACCGCCGCGACGGCTACGACACCGCGGCCCTGGACGACGTCAACGGCCGCTACGGGCGGTTCAACTGGGCCGGCATCGGGTCGATGGTCGTCGGCACCGTGGTCGGCCTCGGCCTGGTCACCTCGGCTGACCCGCATCTGGCCGTGATCACCGCGTTCCTGATGCCGTCCGGCATCGCCAACAGCCCGCTGGCCATGACCAACCTGGGCATCGTGCTCGGCTTCCTGCTCTCCGGCGTGCTGTATGCCGTGCTCACACTGCGCACCCGGACCGCTGCCCCAAAGGAGTCGACACCGCAGGCGGTCGCTGGCTGACGAGCGGTTACCGTTGTCGGATGGACGCGACGACGGTGCTGACCGAACCCGAGTGGCGGGCCCGGCAGCGCGCGCACGTCGACCGGGTCCGCCGCTGGACGCAGCCGCACCGGGAACGGTCCCTGGCCAAGGAAAAGCACCCGGTGCACGACTTCCTGTTCACGTACTACTCGCATCGGCCGGGGCGGCTGGAGCGCTGGCACCCCGGTCTCGGCGTCGTGCTGGCCGGGGATGCCTCGGAGTTCCTCGACTACCGCGGTTATCACCGTACGGACGAGGGTGTGACGCTGGATCCGGCCGCCTGCACCGAACCTCGTGTGCGCACCGCGGAGTTCTACCTGGCGCTGCTGACCGCGACGGTGTCCCGGCCGCCGCGGCTGAACTGCTTCGGGCTGCACGAGTGGGCCATGGTGTACCGGCAGACACCCGAGCAGGTCCGGCACTTCGGCTGGCCGCTCCGGTTGGGGCACAACGGAACCGATGAACTGGTCGAGTCGTCGCAGGTCCGTTGTGGACACTTCGACGCGTTCCGGTTCTTCACCCCGCCGGCCCGGCCGCGCAACACGCTGCAGCCGACCCGGGAGTCGCAGGTCGAGCTGGAGCAGCCGGGTTGCCTGCACGGCAACATGGACCTGTACAAGGCGGCCTACAAGCTGGAGCCGTACGTGCCGTCGGAGCTGGTGGCGGACTGCTTCCAGCTGGCGTCGGAAATCCGTGAGCTGGACATGAAGGCCAGCCCGTACGACCTGTCGGCGCTGGGCTACGAGCCGGTGCGGATCGAGTCGCCGGCCGGTCGCGCCGAGTACGCACGGCTGCAGGCGGAGTTCGCGGAACGTTCGAAACCGTTGCGGGACAGGCTGATCACGTGCTGCCGGGACGTGCTGCGGTGGCGGGAAGCGCACCTGCCAGCAGCTCCCTGACCGACCGGCTGCCGGTGGCGTCGTCGAGCTCGTCGTAGAGCGTGAGGGCCTGCTGCCAGGAGGCGCGGGCCTCGTCGCGACGGCCCAGCTCGGTCAGCACATCACCGCGCCGGGTCAACGCCTCCGCCTGCGCCCAGCGGTCCCGCAGCTCCCGGCTCGTCACCACGGTGTCGTCCAGCAGCGCCAGCGCGGGCGGGAAGTCGTTGCGCGCCAGGTGGATTTCCACCATCTTGCGCAGCACGTGCACCTGCCCCTCCAGCGAGGCGATGTCCGACATCATGCCCAGCGCCAGCGCGCACAGGGCGAGGCCGCCGTCGAGGTCGCCGCGCAGCCGCAGCACGTCGCCCCGGGTCATCAGGCACAGCGCCTGACCCTGGACGTCCTTGTACTGCACGAAGATCTGCGTCGCCCGGTCGGCGAAGTCCTGCGCCTTCCCGTCGTCACGGAGATCGGCGGCGAGGAACGCCGAGCCCGCCAGCGCCCAGGCCAGGCCGTAGCGGTCGCCGACCTCGGCGCGCAGGTCGCGGGCCTCCGCGTAGAGCCGGCTGGCCTGCTCCAGCTCGCCCATCCGCCGATAGCCCTCGGCCATGTTGGTCACCACCCAGCCCTCGGCGGCCCGGTCCCCGAGCGTGCGGGCGGCCTGCCGGGCCAGCTCGTGGCTGCGGATCCACACCGTCCACGGCCGGCGCTGCAGCCAGTACGTCCACAGCGTGACCGGCAGTTGCCAGGCCAGCTTGTGGTGGCCGTGCTCCATGGCGAGTTGGATGATCGGCACGAAGTTGGCCAGCTCGGCGTCGCACCAGCGCAGGGCGTCCAGCGCGCCGGGGTCGTCCGAGGTCCAGCCCAGCGGGTGCACGCCGCGCGGGAGGTCGTCCTTGGCCATCGGGTCGAACCGGAACGGCGCCAGCACGTGGCAGGCCGCCGTGGCCGAGTGCAGGTACCAGCTGACCAGCCGGTGCACCGCCGCCGAGGTGTCGGTGACCTCCCGGTCGGCCAGCTCGGCGGCGTAGTCGCGGATCAGGTCGTGGAACGTGTACCGGTCGCGGCCGACGGCCCGCAGCAGGTGGGCGTGGGTGAGGCGGGCCGTGGCGCGGCGGGCGAAGGTGTGCGGCATGCCGGCGAACGCGGCGGCGGCCCGACCGCTGATCTGCGGGCCGGGGTACAGGCCGAGCAGCGGGAACAGCCGGGCGGCGTCGGGGTCGAGGCGCCGCAGCGACCAGGAGAAGACGGTGCGGACGTCCGCGTCCTCCACACCGAGCACGTCCAACCGTTCGGAATCCAGCTCGGTGACCAGATCGCGCAGGTCGTAGTCCGGCGTCGTGACGGCTCGTTCCGCCGCCACCCGCAGCGCCAGCGGCAGGCGTCCGCAGCGGTTGGCCAGCGAGGCCAGGGCCGCCGGCTCGCGGTCCGCGCGTTCCTTGCCGAGCACGGTCGTCAGCAGCGCCAGCGACTCGTCCTCGGACATCGGGCCCAGCGTGAGCCGGTGCGGGCTGGCCCGCAGCGTCAGCCCGGACAGCCGCTCCCGGCTGGTGATGATCACCGCGCACCGGGCCGTCCCCGGCAGAAGCGGCTCGATCTGGGCGAAGTCGGCCGCGTTGTCCAGCACGATCAGCATCCGCCGCTCGGCCAGCGCGGACCGGTACAGCGCCGCCAGGTGCTCCACGTCCGCGGTGCCGGCGGCCGGCACGCCGAGCGAGCGCAGCAGGTCGGCCAGCACCTCCTCGGGCAGCGCCGGCCGGTCGTGCGGGCTGTGCCCGCGCAGGTCGGCGTACAGCTGGCCGTCCGGGAAGCGGGGGATGGCCTTGTGCGCGAAATGCAGCGCCAGGGTGGTCTTGCCGGCGCCCGGCGGGCCGTCCACCGCGATGATCAGCGGCACCCGGCTGTCGGCCGGGCGCTCCAGAGCGGCGGTCAGGTCGCGGATCTCGGCCTCCCGGCCGACGAAGCCGCTCATCGCCAGCGGCAGCTGGGCCGGGCGGGGGAGCTGGTCCACGGTCAGCACCGCGAGCAGCGAGCCGTTCGCGCCGAGCGCGACGTCCAGGGCGCGGGCCATGTCCACCGAGGGCAGCCGGCCGTTCTCGATCTTGCTCAGGTAGCCGGGGGTGATGCCGGCGAGGTCGGCCAGGCCGCGCAGCGACAGCGCGTGTCGGGTGCGCAGCGCCCGCACGTGCCGACCGAAGCTCTCAGACATGCCCTACCCCCGGAACCGAGGGTATTACACATACCGCCCCAGCTCGGCGATGTCTGCCAGCAACTCGGCCAACACCCGTGCTGTGTCGGCGGCCACAGCGACGGTCACCGGACGACGCCTGGGCAGCTCGGTGCCCGGCAGCGGGACCGCCCGGCGGTCCACCAGCGTGGCCCCGCGCAGGTGGCCGTGCAGCTCCACGACCACTTCGTGCCGCTCGAACTCGGCCAGGGCGGGGTTCAGGGCGATCGCCGCCGCCACCGGGTCGTACAGCAGCATGCCCGGCCCGCCGTACTCCACGGCCAGCGTGCCCGAGTAGAAGTCGAGGTACTGCTTGTGCCAGGCCGTCAGCGCCTCGGCCACCGGGTTGTCGATCCGCGCCAGTTCGGTGACCCAGGTCTCGTCCGCCCACGCCTCCACCACCGCGTCGATCGGCACGACGGTGAGCGTGAAGCCGGCGGCCATGACCTGCTCGGCCGCCTCGGGGTCGTGCCAGGCGTTGGGCTCCTGGGCGACGCCGACCGTGCCCGGGAGGGCGAACACGCCGCCCATCCAGACCACGTCCTTGACGAGGGTCGGCAGCTCCGGCTCGATCTCCAGGGCCTTGGCGACGTTGGTCAGCGGGCCCAGCGCCAGGACGGTGATCTCGCCGGGGTGTTGTCGGGACAGCCTGACCAGCTGGTCGGCGGCGGACTCCCCGGTCGGGCGGGCGGTGGGCGGCGGCCCGGCGTTGCCGCCGAGGCCGTCCTCGCCGTGCACGATCTGGCCCGACTGCATCTCCGGCCCGACCAGCGGCTTCGCCTCGCCGACCGCCACCGGGACGTCCATGCCGAGCAGCGCGGTGATGCGAAGGGCGTTGTCCGCACCCGGCTCCGGCGGTAGGTTGCCGTGCACGGTGCCGATCGCCGCCACCCGGCAGTCGCCGCGGCGGGCCCTGGCCAGCAGGCCCACGAGCGCGAACGCGTCGTCGACGCCGGGATCCGTGTCCACCACGATCAGCACGGCCCGATTATGCGAGCCCTTTCGGGCGGAGACCGGGGTGTTTCCTGGGTTGGCAACGGCCAACCCCTGTTCACCGTGACCTTTCGCTCCGCATAGTTGACGTATCGGGGAATTCGGGGTCTCCGGACCCGCTGGTCGAGGGGAGCGGCGGGTCCGGCCCCCTTGCTTCGCGGGCTAGGGCCGCGGGATCGAGCGCAGGTTGCTTCGGGCCAGCTCGATCATCTTGCCGACGCCGCCGTCCAGCACGGTCCGTGTCGCCGCCAGCGCGAAGCCCCGCACCTGCGCGGCGGTGATGTGCGGCGGGATGGACAGCGCGTTGGGATCCGTGCGGACGTCGACCAGGAACGGGCCCCGAGCGGCCAGCGCCGTCTCCAGGGTGCCGCGGAGATCGGCCGGATCCTCCACCACCTCGGCCGGAACGCCGCAGGCCCGGGCGATGCCGGCCAGGTCGGCGACGCCGTGGTCGGTCTCGAACGACGGATAGCCGGCGACCATCATCTCCAGCCGGATCATGCCCAGCGACCCGTTGTTGAAGGCGATGATCTTCACCGGCACGTCGCGTTCCTTGACCGTGCGCAGCTCGCCGAGCAGCATCGTCAGCCCGCCGTCGCCGGACATCGACACCACCTGCCGCCCCGGCTGCGCGTGCGCGGCGCCAATGGCGTGCGGCAGGGCGTTGGCCATGGTGCCGTGCCGGAACGAGCCGATGATCCGCCGCCGGCCGTTGGGCGTGAGGTACCGCGCCGCCCACACGTTGCACATGCCGGTGTCCACGGTGATCACGGCGTCGTCGGCGACCAGCTCGTCCAGCACCGCCGCCACGTACTCGGGATGCACCGGCCGCATCTTCTCGACCCTCGCCGTGTACGCGGCGACAACCTTCTCCAGGGCGTCGGCGTGCTTGCGCAACATCCGGTCCAGGAACGAGCGGTCGGTCTTCTGCCGCACCAGCGGCAGCACGGCCCGCAGCGTCGCCCCGACGTCGCCCTCGACGCCCAGGTCCAGCCGGGTCCGCCGGCCGAGCCGGGCGGCGTCGTGGTCGACCTGCACGGTGTGCGCCTGCGGCAGGAACGTGTCGTACGGGAAGTCGGTGCCGAGCAGGATCAGCAGGTCGGCCTCGTGCGTCGCCTCGTAGCAGGCGCCGTAGCCGAGCAGCCCGCTCATGCCCACGTCGTACGGGTTGTCGTACTGGATCCACTCCTTGCCGCCGAGCGAGTGGCCGATCGGCGAATGCACCTTGGCGGCGAGCTCCAGCACCTCGGCGCGGGCGTCGCGGACGCCGGCCCCGACGAACAGGCTCACCGTCCGCGCCTGGTTGATCTTGGCGGCCAGCTGGTGGACCGCGTCCTCGGCCGGCACGGCGACCGCCCGCGTCTCGACGAGATGGCTGGCGCCGGTGGGATGCGCGGCCGGCTCCGCGGTCAGGTCGCCGGGGAGCACCAGCACCGCGACGCCCTGCTTGGCCAGCGCCGTCTGCATGGCGATCCGCTGCATCCGGGGCATCTGCTCGGGCCGGGACACCAGCTCGCAGTAGTCGCTGCACTCCAGGAACAGGTGCTGCGGGTGCGTCTCCTGGAAGTAGTTGGTGCCGATCTGCGTGGACGGGATGTGGGACGCGATCGCCAGCACCGGGGCGCCGCTGCGGTGCGCGTCGTACAGGCCCTGGACCAGGTGCGTGTTGCCGGGTCCGCAGCTGCCGGCGCACACCGCGAGCCGCCCGGTGAGCTGCGCATCCGCCGCTGCGGCCAGCGCCGCCGCTTCCTCGTTGTGGACGTGCACCCATTCGACGTCCGGCGTGCGGCGGATCGCGTCGGCGATCGGGTTCAGGCTGTCACCCACCAGGCCGTACACCCGGCGTACGCCGGCCTGCCGGAGCACCTCGATGAGCTGGTCGGCGACGGTCTGCGCCATTCCGCACTCCTCCGCATAGGTGTGGGGCGCGTCACATCGCGCCGGCCGGTGAGTCGGTCGGGTGATCGGCTCCACCTCTTCGTACCCCACACCTTCGCACCCCGCACCGAAGGAGCCGGCGACGCGTGACGTGATCAACTCCGGCGGCACCGTCCTGCGCTGCCGAAAGACCAATTGAAAAGCCGAGGTCCTTCGATCGCGAACATGCCGATGGCGCCCGCTTTCGGCGGGCGCCATCGAAGGCCTTACCTACTTCGTCAGCTGCCGTGAGCGGCCTGGAACTTGGCCACCAGCTCGGCCGGGATGCGGCCGCGGTCGGAGATCTTCTCCCCCTGGCTGCGGGCCCACTCGCGAATCGCCTGGTTCTGCGCGCGGTCGCCGCCGGCCTTCACCGCGGTGGTGGCGCCACCCCGCTGCTTGCGGCCACCGACACGCTGCGCCTTCTCGACGAACGCCGACAGGCCTTCGCGGAGCTTCTTCGCGTTGTCCTCGGACAGGTCGATGGTGTACTCGACACCGTCGAGACCGAAGGACACGCTCTCGTTGGCCTCACCGCCATCGAGGTCGTCGATCAGCTGGACGATGGTCTTCTGTGCCATGGACGTTTCTCCGTCTGGGTCGGAACGTGGCGTAATACTCGCTGTCAAAGAGGCGTGCCCCGTCGACGCGACTGCGGCCAGTCTAGTCGATACTCCGCACAAAATGACTCACCGACTCGAAACCAAATTGACCGGCTAACCGGGTGGGGTGGGTCACGCCCGACCGGCCGATCGGGCAGGAGTTGCCAAGAGGTCGGTCCGCCAGTGATGGACCGTAGTACGCCGAACAGACCAGCGACGACAGTTGTCGTCACCGATTCTTCACCGGATCAGGTGGCGTTAGGTCCGGATTCACCCACTGTCGCGGATTGCTCGCCCGCTGCGCGCGACCGCCTTGCCGGGCGCAGGATGGAGGGGTGAGTCAACCCGATCCCCACCGGTGGAAAGCGCTGGCGGTCAGCCTCGCCGCCGGCTTCATGAGCCTGCTCGACGTGAGCATCGTGAACGTGGCGCTGCCGTCCGTGCAGAACGGTCTGCACGCCTCGGCGGGATCCGTCCAGTGGATCGTGTCCGGATATGCGCTCACGTTCGGCCTGTCGCTGGTGGCGGGCGGCCGGTTGGGTGACGTGCTCGGCCGACGGGTGATGTTCCTCGTCTCTTTGACCGCATTTGTGCTGACCAGCGCGCTGGCCGGGGCGGCGCCGAACGAGGTGTTCCTGATCGGCGCCCGACTGCTGCAGGGACTGGCCGCCGGTCTGCTCACGCCGCAGAACTCGGGCCTGATCCAGGATCTGTTCCGCGGCGCCGAACGCGGCAAGGCGTTCGGCCTGCTCGGCGCGACGATCGGCATTTCCACGGCCACCGGACCGGTGCTCGGCGGCCTGATCCTGGCCGCGTTCGGCGACGAACAGGGCTGGCGCTGGGTGTTCTACGTCAACGTGCCCGTGGGCGTGCTCGCGTTCGTGTTGGCCCTGCGCTGGCTGCCGCGCGCCGATCGCGGCCGCCCCGCATTGCGTGACGAGATCGACCACGTCGGAGCGTTCCTGCTCGGTGTCACCGTGCTCGACGTGTTGCTGCCGATCGTGGAGACCGAGAGCGGCGGCGCCGGCTGGTTGTGGCTATTGGCGGCGCTCACGCCCGTTTTCGCCGTGCTGTTCGTGCGTTGGGAGCGGCGGGTGGCCGCGCGCGGCGGGAAGCCGCTGCTCGACCTGCGGCTGTTCACCGAGGTTTCCGGCTACTCGTCGGGTTTGCTGCTGGGATCGGTGTACTTCTGCGGGTTCGCCGGCATTTTCCTGGTGATGTCGCTGTTCCTGCAGAAGGGTTTGCACTACACGCCGTTGCAGTCCGGACTCACCGTCACGCCGTTCGCGCTCGGTTCCTCGATCATGGCGGCGGTCGCCGGCCGGCTGGTTTCCCGGCTGGGTCGCAAGGTGACCGTGGCCGGACTGGGTCTCATCACGATTGGACTGGCGGCGGTCGCGGTGGTCGTGCTACTGGCGCCGCAAGACATGATTGGCGGCGCGATCGCGCTGCCATTGCTGGTGGCCGGAATCGGTGGCGGCGCCGTCATCTCGCCCAACACGACGTTGACGCTGGAATGCGTGCCGAACCGCATCGCCGGGGTGGCCGGCGGCGCGTTGCAGACCGGTCAGCGGATCGGCACCGCGATCGGCACCGCGGTGCTGGCGACCGTCTTCTACTCGGCCACCGGCGCGGGCTTTCCGGCCGCGGTGTCCATGACGTTGTGGTGCGCCATCGGATTCATGCTCGTGGCAATAGTCATCGCCGTGTACGAACTGCGGCGGCGGGCGGGGGCCGGCCGGGCGGCGGTTCGGCCGGCCGCGGGCGATTAGGGCGTCACCGTGATGTTGGTGAGGCCCTTCACGGCATTGGTCGTGGTGTTCGAGGCGTAGACGACGTTCGGGGCGCCCGCGCACTTCGACACCGATGTCACGTCGATGGCGTACTGCCCCACGCCGCCCAGATCGGAAACGTTGTTCCGCCACACGTTTCCGCAGCCGCTCTCCACCGACGGCGTGGTGCTCACGTTGTGCGTCTGGTAGCCGTCGGCGAAGGCGCCAGGGCTGGTGAACGTGCCGTGGTTGCCGTCGATGGTGTATCCGGAGCCCTTCACGTCCACCCAGGAATCGGCCGAGTTCTCGCCGGTGATGCCGCGGCCGTCGAAGGTGTTGCCACTGATCACGCCGCCCGTGGTGCCTTCCTTGACGTCGATGAGCTCGGCGGCGACGTTCGGACCCAGATGGTTGCCGAGCACCTGCACCCGGTCGCCGCGGTCGACGCCGTCGGTGTTGCCGTAGCAGTGCCAGTTCGAGACCGCCGATCCGATGTAGACACCCTCGCCGTAGCCCGGCTGGACCAGTCCGGTGTCCGTCACGGTGGAGTTGCGCACCACGGAGTCCGCGGAGGAGCGCCGGAAGTGGATGCCCTCCTCGTCGATCCGCCTCACCGTCACACCGTCGATGACGGTGTGCGGCGAGTTGTCGGCGACGATGCCCTTCTTGGAGTCGGTGACGGTGAAGCCGCTCAGATTCCAGTACGGGGCGTTGAACAGCCACAGGCCGTAGCCCGAGTCGTAGCCGGCGGTCGGCGCGGCGCAGTCCGGCGGGTCGCCGGCGGGGCCGTCGTTGATCAGCACGGCGTCGGCCGGGCCGGTCAGGGTGATGGGCTCGGCGGCGGTGCCGGCCCGTTGCGTGACAAAGGAACCGTGGTAGGTCCCGGCCGCCAGCTTGATCACCTGGCCGGGCTCGGCGCTGCCCAGCGCGGCGATCAGCTCCGCGGCGGTTGCGACGTTCACGGTCGGGCCGCTCGGCGGCGGGGTGGTCGTCGTGGTGGTGGTCGTTGTCGTGGTCGTCGTCGTGGTTGTGGTGGTGGTCGGGCCGCCAGCGCAGCCGGCGCCGTTGATCAGGCAGCCGGTCGGGGTGGCCAGGCCGCTGACGCCGAAGCCGAAGCTCGTGCTGGCGCCGGGTTCGACCACGCCGTTGTAGCCGACGTTGGCCAGCTTGTAGTGCTGGCCGGTGTGGGTGAGCGTGGCGTTCCACGCCTTCGTCACCGTGGTGCCGCTGGGCAGGTCGAACTCGACGACCCAGGTGCTACTGGGGGCTGTGCCGCCGTTGGCGACGGTGTAGCTGCCGTTGTAGCCGTTGTTCCACGTGCTTGTCTGGCTGAACTGCGCGGTGAGCAGTGCAGCGGTGGCCAGCGGCGCCGTCGCGTCGGCGGGATGGGCCACGACGAGCAGCCCGGTCACTATGCCGACCGACGCCAGCGGCGCCAGCAGTCTTGTCCGGAACACGGGAGAACCTCCGAAACGCAGGGCGGGGTTCTCGCAGTATCGAGGCGGCTTTGACGCGGCGGCAATGGGCGGATCGGGTAGCTCCACGTATGTGAATCACGAATTCCGCAAGGCTTTTCCGAGTCGTTTTCGGGTGGGTGAAACCGCAGGTCAAGGGGCCTGCTCGGCGACCGCCTGCTCGTAGGCGCGCAGCGTGCCGATGAACAGTTCCCGCTGCTCGGACGTGAGCGGCGCGAGCGCCTTTCGCCACGCGTTCGCGCTGCCCGCCAACCAGGCCTCGATGGCCGGCCGGTGATTCTCGGCGATGGTGACGATGGTGCGGCGGCGGTCGGCCGGGTCCTCGGCGCGCTCGAGGACGCCCTGTCGGCTCAGGTCGCCGACCATCAGGCTGGCGGTGGTGGGCGCGATCTCCAGCCGGCCGGCCAGCTCGTTGACCGTGAGCGGGCCGTCGCACAGCAGGTAGGCCATCAGCGCGATGTGCCGCGGCGCCAGCGAGAACCCACGCAGCTCGGCGGGGACGGGCAGCCTCTTGGCCCGGCCGACCAACCGCGGCATGAGCAGCAGCAGCTCGCGCACGCTGTCGTCCACCGTTGACATACCTTTGACTCCAAACTAGCTTTGCATGCAAAGCTAATGCGTCTCGACGGCTCATCGTAGGGGGAGCATCGCCATGACCGTCCTCGTCACGGGGGCGCGCGGCCGCATCGCGCGTAGCCTCATCACCCGCCTGACCAGCGCCGGAACCCCGGTTAGGGTGGCCAGTAGCCGTCCGGAGCCGGGGGAGGTGCGGGTTGATCTTCGGACCGGGGAGGGCCTGGAGGAGGCTCTCGACGGCGTCGACCGGGTCCTGCTGTACACACAGCCCACCGGCATCGACGCGTTTCTCAAGGCGGCCCAAGGCGTTCGGCACGTCGTGCAGGTGTCGTCGTTGTCGGTCGGGGAACTGGATCCCGCCACCAACTCGATCGCGGCGCGGCACAAGGCCGTGGAGGACGCGCTGCTGGAGTCCGGGCTGCCCGTCACCGTGCTGCGGCCCGGCGCGTTCGCCACGAACACGTTGCGGTGGGTCGAATCCATCCGAACAGCGTCCACTGTGGAGTCCGCCTATCCGGATGCCGAATACTCGCCGATCCACGAGGACGACATCGCCGCGGTCGCCCAGGCCGTGCTGGAGTCCGGCAGCCACCTCGGCGAGGCGCTGACGCTGACGGGGCCGGAGTCGCTGAGCTACCGGCAGCAGGTGGCCATCTTGGCTTCGGCGCTGGGTCGGCCGATCTCCGTCGTCGAGATCAGCCGGGAACGGGCGTTGGAAACCCGGCCGGCGTTCATTCCGGCCGACGTGATGGAGACGTTGCTGGACACCGACCTCCACTGCGTCGGCCGGCCGTCGCTCGTCACCGACACCGTGGAGGCCGTCACGGGTGCGCCGGCTCGGGACTTCCGTCGCTGGGTCGCGGACCACCGCCTGGAATTCGGGGCACCACAAGGGTGAACTCCGCGCCGCCGGGGCTGGCGACGTCGATCCGGCCGCCGTGCAGCACCGCGTTCTCGTACGCGATGGCCAGGCCCAGGCCGCTGCCCTCGCTGCGGCGGGAGCGGTCGCCCCGGACGAACCGGTCGAACACCACTGGCGCCAGCTCCGGCGGCAGCCCCGGGCCGTGATCCCGGACGGCCACCCGGACCTCGAAGTCGGCGGTGCCGTCGATGGTGATCGTCACCGGCGGCGCGCCGTGGTGCAGGGCGTTGCTGACCAGGTTGCGGACGATGGTGTGCAGGCGGCGCGGGTCGCCGACCACGATGCCGTTGCCGTGCAGGGTGACCGAGATGTCGGCGGCCACCATCTCCACCACGTCCACGCAGAGCTCTTGCAGGTCAACGTGTTCCGGCCGGAACTCGGCGGCGCCGGCGTCGAACCGGGACATCTCCAGCAGGTCCTCGACGAGCGCGCTCAGCCGGCGCGTCTGGGCGCCGATCAGCTCGGCCGAGCGGTCCCGGTCCGGGCCGTCGAGGCCGTCGCTGGCGGCGATCAGCACCGCCATCGGGGTCCGCAGGTCGTGGGCGACGTCGGCGACGAACCGGCGTTGCTGCTCGTCCTTGCGGCGCAGCTCGTCGATGGACTCGCCGAGCCGCTGCGCCATCGAGTTGAACGAGCCGGCGAGGTCGGCGAACTCGTCCTGCCCCTGCACCGGCAGCCGCGTCTCCAGGTCGCCCGAGCCGAGCTGGCGGGCGGCGCCGGCGGCGACCCTGACCCGGCGCTGGATGCGGCGCGCGGCCAGGACGCCGAGCCCGCTGCCGACCAGGATGACCAATACGGCGGCGGCGCTGAGCTGCAGCCGCACCTTGCTCAGCTCGGCGTCGGTGATCCTGGTGCTGTAGTACTCGACCAGCAGCATGTTCGGCTCCGTCTGGCCGACGAACACCAGTTGCAGGCTGCCCTGGACGTTGTACTCGAAGTCGACGGGTTCGAGCTGGTCGAGCGCCTTCTCGACCTGGTCCTGGGGGAGCACCGCGGGAATTCCGGCGACCGCGGTGTAGCCGGAACCCGTCAGCTGCGACTGCGGGCCGGTGGCGGGATTGAGGTTCACGATGGACCAGTCCAGCGCGAGCCGGCCGTTGAGATAGTCGGCGGCACCGTCCACTTTGGAGCCGGCCGGGGCCTTGGCGTACACCAGCCACTGGTGGATCTGCTGCTGGTCCGACTGGAAATCGGCCAGCGCGGCCTGGCGGAATCGGTCCCGGATCTCGTGCTGCTGCAACTGGTACGACAGGTACGCCATCGTGCCGGTGGCGGCGACGGTGATCGCGATGACCGTGAGCACGATGCTCGTGCGCAGGCCGGGATGCCAGCGCCTCACGGCTTGACCAGGCGGTAGCCGAGCCCCCTCGCGGTGCGCAGCAGCGTCGGGTTGCCCGGGTCCGGCTCGATCTTCGCGCGCAGCCGGGCCACGGCCGCGTCGACCAGCCGGGAGTCGCCGGCGAAGCCGTAGTCCCAGACCCGCTTGAGCAGCGTCTGGCGGGACAGCACCTGGCCCGGGTGGTCGGCGAACTCCAGCAGCAGCCGCATCTCCGTGGAGGTGAGGTGCAACTCCTCGCCGTTCCTCTTGACGATCATGGCCTCGCTGTCGATGGAGAGGTCGCCGAACGTCTGCACCGTAGGCTGTGCCGGGCTGGAGGACGTGCGGCGCAGAATGGTCTTCACGCGGGCGTCGAGCACCCTCGGTTCCGCCGGCTTCACCACGTAGTCGTCCGCGCCGCCCTCCAGACCGACCACCATGTCCACCGGGTCGCCGCGGGCCGTCAGCAGGACGACCGGAACCGTCGACTTGGCGCGGATCTTGCGGCACACCTCGAAACCGTCGATGCCCGGCAGCATCACGTCCAGCAGCACCAGATCCGTCGGCGTGCGCCGGTCGAACAGCTGCTCCAACGCCAGTTCGCCGCTCGGGGCGACGTTCACCTCGTGGCCCAGCGCCGTCAGCGCCCGGGCCAGGGCCTCCGCCAGCACGGCGTCGTCCTCGACGAGCAACAGCTGGGCCACCGTGCCTCCCTCGGTCGGATACACAGTGGTTAGCACGAACGGCGCAACGGCGCCGCGCCAGGATGCGGCTGGCGGGCCGGCCGGGCGGCGCACAGCTCGAAGTGCCAGGGCTCGTTGTCGTAGCGGCGGTACAGGTGGTACCGGTCCCCGTTCCGCTCCAGCCAAGCCGCGCCCTCACAGGGCCGGACGTCCAGCGCCGTCCCCTGAACGTGGCTCGACTCGTGCGGCGGCAGCACCCACTTGCGGGCCTCCTGGTGCGACCCCGCGCTCCGCACCGCCTCCTTGTACAGGCGGTACTGCTCCGCCGCGTCCCGGTGGCCCGAGGTCAGCCCGATCAGCTGCCCGTCCCGCCAGAACGCTTCCGCCCTGGCCGCCTCGAAGGCCGCCTTCGTAGCCGGGTGCAGGCCCGCCAGCGACTCACGCGGGAACCTCAGCCGCAGCGCCCACTGCGCCGCGTGGTGCCGCGCGTCGCGGCGATACCGGACCTTCGCCACCGGCAGGAACACCCGGGCCAGCGCCTTGGTCGCCAGTTCGAGCAGGATCGTTCGGGTCATACGGACAATCGTGCGGGGCCGGTGTCGTGGCTCTGACCTAGGCTTGTAACGAGAGTGTGACAGCCGCTCAGGCGCTGTAGCGGATCATCCACTCGGTGTCGGGGTCGACGCCGGTGAACTCGAAGCGCTCGGGCGGCACCGTTTCGACGGTGTGGTCGGCGGGCACGCGGGCGGGCAGGGCGCCGAAGCGCTCGCGGCGGACGGCGGCGGCTTCGGTGTCGGTGAGCTCAGCCATGACTACCTCCGGACTTCCGGGTCGGCCGGAACTTGGCCCGGTAGCTGCGGGCCGAGATGCCGACGTGTTTGACGAAGTTGCGGCGCAGCGACTCGGCCGAGCCGAAGCCGGCCATCGCCGCGATGTCGGCGACCAGGTGGTCGGTGGTCTCGAGCAGGGACTTGGCCCGCTCGACCCGTTCCTGGCCGATCCACTCGAAGATGCTGGTCCCGGTGGCCTGCCGGAACTTCCGCACCAGGCTCCGCTCGCTCACGTGCGCCTGCCCCGCCAACCGGGTCAACGTGAGCGGCTCGTGCACGTGTTCCCGAAGCCAGCTGAGAAAGTCCGTCATGAACTGGCCGTGCGGGTCGCGGGCCAGCTGCTCGCCGGAACGGTGGGGGGCGACGACCAACAGCCGGCCGATGGCGTCGGCGTAGGCGTCGCCGATGTCCAGCGACAGCAGGTGCAGCGCGATGTCCGCAGTGGACAGTGCGCCGCCGCAGGTGTGCACCGAGCCGTCGTCGACGAAAACCCGGTCGATCTCCAGCCGGGTCAGCGGGAACGCCTCGCGGAACGCCGCCGAGTACAGCCAGTGCGTGGTGGCGCGCCGGCCGTCGAGCACGCCGGCGCGACCGAGCAGGAAGGTGCCGCCGCACAGCCCGACCATCCGCGCCCCGCGGTGGAAGGCCGCCCGCAGCGTGGCCAGCAACGTGCGGCTGCGCGGCGCGAACGGGTTCTCCACGCCGGGAACCAGCACGGTGTCGGCGGTCAACAGGGTCTCCAACGGGGCCAAGTCGCCCAGGTCGACGCCGCCGGGCAGCGGCTGCCGGCGGCGCTCCCCGCACAGCACGATCTGGTAGCGGCCGGTCAGGTCGCCGGCGCCGGGGAACGGGCGGCGCCCGAACACCTGCTGCACCACGGTCACCTCCAACGCCACCGAATCGGGCAGCACCGGCACGGCGATCACGTGGCGGTCGCGGCCACGGGACAGCGGCGGGGACTTGACGGGGTGCATGGTCAGGCCGTGGCGACGAGGGCGTCGCGCATGATCTGCAGCTGGCCGTGGTGCTGGACGACGTCGGTGTAGACGTGCAGCAGCGCGCCGGCGGTGTCGGTGTCCTCCCGCGCGGCGGCGACGTCCTTGGCCAGCTGGCCGACGGTGTCACGGACCCGGTCGAGCAGCGGCGCGACCGGCCCGGACGCGGTGAACTCGGCATCGCGGTCCCGGTGCGCGGGGCGGCCGGAGACGACCTCGCCGACCCAGTAGCCGATGGCGCCGAGGCTGTGGTTGAGCACCGCGTACGGCGTGTTCGCGCCGGGCAGCGGCATACGCCGGTTGGCCAGGTCGTCGCCCAGCTCGGCGACGATGTCGGCCATCCCGTTGAGCGCGTTGGTGAAGAAGTCGAGGTACTGCTCTCGCGTGATCACTGGCGTCTCCAGTCGGCACCTGTCGGAGCGGTGCGTAATTTACGGCCTGCAATCGCGCACCGGTTAGAACGGTGTGCAGCATTGCATGGCGTCTGCGCACCTGTCAAACTGGTGCGCATGGTTCACCGCTTCCCGTGCGACCACCCGGCGCTCGACTTCGTCGGCACCCTGCGCGGCCGCCGCAACGACGACCCGCTGGAGATGCTCGACGGGCCCGCGTCCCTTGACGCCTGGTTTCGTGAGTCGAAGCTCATCGACGCCGGTCCACGCAGCGCACCCGCCGACCTGGTCGACGCCGTCGCGCTCCGGGAGGCGATATATGCCCTGGTAGCGGCCCGGTTGTTCGGGGAGGAGCAGCGTGCCGCGGACGTGTCACTGGTCAACGAGTTCGCGCGGTCCGCGCCCGCGGCCCCACAGCTCACGCCGGCCGGCCGACACGTCGAGGCCACGCCCGCGCAAGCGCTTGCCACCGTCGCGCGGGCCGCCGTCGACCTGCTCGGCGGGCCCGACGCGCACCTGCTCAAGGAGTGTCAGCGGCCGGAGTGCAACCAGGTCTTCATCGACCGCTCCCGCGGTTTCCGGCGGGAATGGTGCTCGATGACCACGTGCGGAAACAAGGTGAAAGGCGCCACTTATCGCGCCCGCCAGCGCGGAAATCTAGCGCCCGCGACCTGATCCGCCCCCGGCGACCCGATCGGCCGCTGACGTACGTGAGTGGCTGACTTGCCGCCAGGGGGCACATGAGCCACTCACGTGCGTCGGGGCGGCGATCGGAGCTCACGGAAGGAGCTGCTGGCATGACCCCGGAGATGGAGCGGGCGCACGCGACGCTGCGCGAGCTGGTGGATGCCCGGTCGGTGGGCACGGTGGAGGCGCAGCGGCAGGCGTACGTGGAGTGGGCCGGGCAGTTCCCCGTGCCGGCGGAAACCGTTGTGGAGCCGTGGGAGTTCGGCGTGTGGGTGCGGACGCCCGAGTCCGAGCCGGACCGGGTCGTGCTGTACCTCCATGGCGGCGCCTACCGGCTCGGCTCGCCGGGCACTCATCGGGCGCTCATGGCCGGGGTGGCGAGCGCCGCTCGGGCGGAGGTCGCGTTCGCTGATTACCCGCTGGCGCCGGAGCACCCGTTCCCGGCGGCCGTCGACTTCGCCCGTGACGCGTACGTCTCGTTGCTGGATCGCTTTGCCGCCAACCGAATCGCCATCGCCGGCGAGTCCGCCGGCGGTGGGCTGGCCGTGGCGTTGCTGCTACGTCTTCGGGACGAGGGTCTCCCGCTGCCGGCTGCCGCTGCTGTCAACTCGCCGTGGGTGGACCTGGAGTGCACCGGGGAATCCATGGCTACCAGGGCATCCCGGGACCCGATGCTCTCCCGGGCCGGTCTGCTCGCGGCCGCCACCGAGTATCTGGCGGGGAAGGCCAGCCCGCTGCACCCGTACGCGTCGCCGATCTACGGCGACCTCACCGGCCTGCCGCCGCTGCTCGTGCAGGTCGGCACCGAGGAGATCCTTCACGACGACGCCGTCGCCCTGGCCGCCAGGGCCGGCGCACGGTTGATCGTCGTCCAGGACGCTCCGCATGTGTGGCACTACTTCACTTCTTGGCTGCCCGAGGCCCGTGACGCCGTTCGGGCCATGGGCGAACACATCCTGGCCGCGACCCGATGACCCGCACCCGAGTCTGACCCGCCGGCGTACTCAGCCCCGGCCGCCCGCCACGAGATCGCTCTCGCCGACGAAGTCGCAACGGCCCCATCCCCGCCGCAGCCTCGGCACATCGTCCCCCCGGTTTTTCTCACCTGAGTGGCTCACTTGGCCTCGGCGGCCACCTGAGCCACTCACGTGCCGTGGCCGGCCCCGGGTGCGGGCCTACGTGAGTGGCTTGTGTGGCCGCAGGAGCCATATAAGCCACTCACGTGCCGTGGCCGCCCGTACGTGAGTGGCTTGTGTGGCCGCGGAAGCCACGTATGCCACTCACGTGCACCGGGGCTGGGGTTGGCGAGCGACGGCTGGGGGTTTCCCTAGCCATCGAGTGTCTTAAACGTACGTTCTATACAAGCGTGTGGGACGCGTGTATGGTTCGGGGCATGACACACGCCACGCAACCACCCCGCCTCGCCGGCCGACGCGAATGGACCGGCCTGGCCGTCCTCGTCCTGCCACTGCTGCTGGTCTCCATGGACATGACCGTCCTGTACTTCGCCATCCCCGCCATCTCCGCCGCCCTGGCCCCCTCCGGCACCGAACAGCTGTGGATCATCGACATGTACGGCTTCGTCCTGGCCGGCCTGCTGATCACCATGGGCAACATCGGCGACCGCATCGGCCGCCGCACCCTGCTGCTGATCGGCTCCACCGTGTTCGGCCTGGCCTCGGTCGCCGCCGCCTTCGCCACCGACCCCACCACCCTGATCACCGCCCGCGCCATCCAGGGCATCGGCGGCGCCACCCTGATGCCCTCCACCCTGGCCCTGGTGCGCAGCATGTTCCACGACGACAAGCAGCGCCGCTCCGCCATCGCCGTGTGGTCCACCGGCCTGTCCGTCGGCGCCGCCCTGGGCCCGATCGTGTCCGGGGTGCTGCTGCAGTTCTTCCCCTGGGGCTCGGTCTTCCTGATCAACGCCCCCGTCATGGTCCTGCTGCTGATCCTGGTCCCCGCCCTCGTGCCCGAGTACCGCCTGCCCCGCGGCCAAGCCGGCCGCTTCGACCTCGCCTCCGGCCTGCTGTCACTGGCCGGGGTGCTGGCGATCATCTGGGGCCTGAAGGAAACCGCGGTCAACGGGTTCTCCGCCCTGCCCGCGGCGGCGCTGGCGGCCGGCCTGGCCCTGGGCTACGTCTTCGTCCGCCGCCAGAAGACCCTGTCGCACCCGATGATCGACCCGCAACTGTTCCGCAACCGCGACTTCGGCGCCTCCATGACCGTGTCCGTCGCCTGCTCGTTCTGCCTGATCGGGTTCGGCGTGTTCACCACCCAGTACCTGATGGAAGTGCTGCGGATGAGCACGCTGGAGGCCGCGCTGTGGACGATGGCCTCCCCGGTGGTGGTGACCCTGGTGGTGCCGTTCGTGACGATCATCGCCCGCACCGTCCGCCCGGCCTACATCATCGCCGCCGGCTTCCTCGTCGCCGCCGTGGGTTTCGTGGTGATGACGCAGTTGGAGGTGGCCCGCAGCATGGTCACGGTGATGGGCGGGGCGATCGGGATCGGCCTGGGCATCGCGATCGTGCTGACCTGCATCACCGACCTGGTCGTGGCGGCCGCGCCGGCCGAGCGGGCCGGCGCCGCCTCGGCGTTGCTGGAGACCGGTCAGGAGTTGGGCGGGGCGTTGGGGATCGCGATCCTGGGCTCGATCGGGGCGGCGGTGTATGCCGTGACCTTCGACGCCCACACCCCGCACGACGTGCCGGCCGCCGCCGTGCAGGCCTCCCGGCAGACCCTGGCCACCGCCTCGACGGTCGCTCATGGCCTGCCGCGGGCCCAGGCCGACTCGCTGCTGGCGGTGGCCCGTGAGGCGTTCACCAGCTCGCTGCACTACTCGGCGATCGCCGGTGGGGTCGTGGCGGTGGGCGCGGCGGTGTTCACGATCGCGTTGCTGCGGCGGATCAAGCCGACCCCGCCCACCCCCAAGGACAACAACAAGACGGAAGAGACCAAGGTTCTCGAAGGCGCCGTCGCCTGACAGCGGCGAGAAGGGGCCGGCTCGTTCGTACCAGGGCGAGCCGGCCCCGCAAGCACAACGAAAGGACTTCCGTCGCCGGCACCACGCGTCATGAAGGTTTGCGTGGCAGCAAAGACGCGGCGGCGACGGGACCGGATCGGCCCCCACCCGGGACGGCGGGTGGGGGCCGATCCCTTTCTATGCCAACAACTTCTCGATGGCCTCGACGACGGTCCGGCGGCGGAACTCGCGGGTGGAGGCGCCGGCCAGCTCCGGGTTCGTCGTCGCCCACGCGGCGGGCACGGCCTGCAACAACACCAAGAGCTGCACGGGATCGAAGTGGGTCGACACCACACCGTCGGCCTGGGCCTGACGAAGACGTTCCAGCCGCACGTCGTTGACCGCCGACACGGCGGGCATGGCCCCCTCGGCGCGCTCCAGCCGGTACCAGGTGGACAGCCGCAGCGTCACGGGATGCGCCTCGTAGTGGTCGAACAGCCGCCCGGCATAGCCGGGCAGGTCGGTGGCGTCGAACGGCACCAGCTCGTAGAACTCGGCGATGTTCCGTGCGAACACCGCCTCGAACAGCTGGTCCTTGTTCCCGAAGTACGAGTAGATCAGCGCCTTGTTGCAGCCCGCGGCGGCGGCGACCCGGTCCACCCGGGCGCCGGCGATGCCGTGCTCGGCGAACTCGGCGGTCGCCGCCTCCAGCAGCCGCTGTCTCGTGGCGTGCGCGTCCCTGGCCATGGTGTGAGCGTAGCAACTAACCAGATAGTTGACATGGAATAGCTGTGGTGATGTCATGGTTGAAGTAACCATCCAGTTAGTTATAGAGAAGGGTACGACGATGAGGACTTGGCTCATCACCGGCAGCTCCCGCGGCCTCGGCCGGCAGCTGGCGGAGGCGGCGCTGGCCGCGGGCGACAACGTGGTGGCGACCGCGCGCAAGCCCGAGCAGCTGGACGACCTGGTCGGCGAGTACGGCGACAAGGTGGCCCCCTTCGCCCTGGACGTCACCGACGCCGAGGCGGCCAAGGCGGCCGTGCGGTTCGCGGTGGACCGCTTCGGCGGCCTCGACGTCGTCGCCAACAACGCCGGCTACGCCTCCAGCGCGCCCATCGAACACATGTCGGAGCGGGACTTCCGCGACCAGTTCGAGGCGAACTTCTTCGGCGTGGTCAACGTGACCCGCGCCGCCCTGCCGGTGCTGCGCCAGCAGCGCGGCGGCCACATCCTGCAGTTCTCCTCGGTCGGCGGCCGGGTCGGCGGCTCGCCCGGCATGGGCGCCTACCAGTCGGCGAAGTTCGCCGTGGAAGGCTTCTCCGAGGTGTTGAACAACGAGGTCAAGCCGTTCGGCGTGAAGGTGACGATCATCGAGCCCGGCCCGTTCCGCACCGACTGGGCGTCCTTCTCCACCGACGAGGCGATCGACCCCGACTACGACGGCACCGTCGGTGAGATGGACCGCTTCCGCGCCAGGACCGCCGCGACCTGGCCCGGCGACCCGGCCCGCGCCGCCAAGGTGATCGTCGACGTGGTCGACGCCGACGAGCCGCCGCTGCGCCTGCTGCTCGGCGCGGTTGCCGTCGACCAGGTGCGCAAGTCGCAGGAGTCCCGTGCCGCCGAGGTGGAGAAGTGGGCCGAGGTCAGCCGGTCGGCCGACTTTCCGCAGGACTGAACGCGTACCGGGGCGCCCACGCCGCCAGCACCGAGGCGACGAAGGTGGCGTCGGCCGACCGGGTCAGCAGGTGGTCGGCGCCGTCGATGGCGATGAACGACTTGGGGTGCCGCGCGGTGTCGAAGATCCGCCGGGCGTGGTCGACACCGACCACCTCGTCCACCGGCGAGTGCATGACCAGCAGCGCGGCCCCGAGCGTCGCGATGCACTCGGCCTGCGGCTGCGCGGCGACGTCGGCCAGGAAACTGGCCCGCACGCGGAACTTCCGCCCGCCGAGCACCACGTCCGCCTCGCCGTCGCGCTCGATGTCGTCCCGCCGGTCGCCGAGCAGGTGCAGCACGTGCTCCGGGTCGGCCGGCGCGCCGATCGTCGCGACGGCGCGGACCTCCGGAATCCGCCGACGCGCGGCCAGAACCGCCGCGCCGCCCAGGGAATGCCCGATCAGCAGGGTCGGCGCCGCGTGTGTGGACCGGAGATGGTCCGCCGCCAGCACGAGATCGGAGATGTTGGACGAGAAGTCGGTGTTGCCGAAGTCGCCGCCGGAGCCACCGAGGCCGGTGAAGTCGAAGCGCAGCACGGCGATGTCGAACCCGGTCAGCGCCTTGCAGATCCGGGACGCGGCCAGCACGTCCTTGCTGCACGTGAAGCAGTGCGCGAACAGCGCGTAGGCGCGGGGCGTGCCCTCGGGCAGCTCCAGCCGGGCGGCCAGGGGCTCGCCCTGCGACCCGACGAACTCGGTCTTCGCACTGTGCATCGGTCAGTCCTGACGGTGGCGCTGGTAGTGGCGGGCCACCCGCGCCCGGTTCCCGCAGTTCGGCGAGCACCATTCCCGGCGCGTGTGTTCCTTGACGAAGTACAGCACGCAGTTCGGCGCGAGACAGGCGCGCAGCCGGCCGCGATCCGCGCCGGCAAGCAATTCGACCCCCAGGGTCGCGATCACGCCGGCCGCGGGCCCGCGCAGGGTGCGCGCCGGCGGCCCGTCGCCCGGCCAGGACAGCTCCGGCCGGGCCGATCCGGCCAGTGAGTTGAGGGCGGCGAGGGCGTCCGGTCGGGTCATCGCGTCCACGGGCTCGCGCGGATCATCGGTCGCGTCGGCGGCCAACCGCCGCAGCGCGCGGCGCAACGTGCGCAACTGGTCGAGGTCGTCCGGCGCGGGCAGGCCGACCGCGCGCAACCAGGCGTCATCGAGGAGGTCCGCGTCGGCGCGGACGGTGTTCATCAGCTCAACCGGCAGCGGTTCCGGCACCGCGCCAACCTAGCACACCGCTAATGGAACCAACTCGTGCTATCCATTTGGTCGCTGTCGGGTGACGCGGGCCGCGAGCACAATGCCGTGGCATGCGGGTGCTGGTCACAGGGGCGTTCGGCAACATCGGGTCGAGCGCGGTGGCGCAGCTGCGCCGTCAGGGGCATGAGGTGCGCTGCTTCGACGTGCCGAGCAAGGCCAACCTCCGGCGGGCGCGCGGCGCGACCAACGTGGTGTGGGCCGACATCCGCGACGCCGACGCGGTGCAGCGGGCCGTCCGCGACCAGGACGTGGTGGTGCACCTGGCCGGCCTGATCCCACCGCAGGTCGCCGAGGACCCTCAGACCGCCCGTGACGTCAACGTCGGCGGCACGGGGAACGTGCTGGACGCGGTGGCACGCCACAACTCCCGCATCCTGTTCGCGTCCACCTTGGACGTCTACGGACCCACCCAGCACCTCGACCCGCCGCGCCGGGTGGACGATCCGGTGGCGCGGACCGACGAGTACTCCGGGCACAAGATCCGCTGCGAGGAGCTGGTCCGGCAGTCGCCGCGGCCGTGGGCGATCTACCGCTTCGCCGACGTGCCGCCCGACGAGGCCCGCCGGCCGCACCCGATCATGTTCGCCATCCCGCTGGACAACCGGATCGAGCTGGTGCACCGGGACGACGCCGGGCTGGCCGTCGCCAACGGTGTCGCCGCCGACATCTGGGGCGGCACCTGGCTGATCGGGGGCGGCCCCAGCTGTCAGGTCCGCTACCGGGACATGCTCGGCCGGGCGCTGGACGCGTTCGGGCTCGGCGCGCTGCCCGACTCCGCGTTCAGCACCGAGCCGTACTGCACCGACTGGCTGGACACCGAGGAGAGCCAACGGGTTCTACGGTTCCAGCGGCACAGCTTCGACGAGATCATGGCGTACGTCGTCGAGTGCTCCCGGCCCGCGCTGGCGGCCCGGCTCGTTCTGCCACTGGTCCGTCCGCTCGCCCGGCGGCGGATCCTCAAGCTCTCACCACACTTCTAGGTCCCCGATCGCAGCGCGTCCACCGGCTCGAGTCGGGCCGCCCGTAGCGCCGGGTAGAGCCCGGCGAGCAGCCCGACCAGCGCGCCGGCCACCGGGGCGCCCGCCGCCAGCGACAGGTCGAGCACCGGCGTCCAACCGTTCAGCGCGGAGATCACCACCACCGCGACGATGCCGGCGCTGGTGCCGATCACGCCGCCGATCAGCCCGACCGTGCCGGATTCCACCAGGAACTGGGCGGCGATGTGCCGGCGGCGGGCGCCCAGCGAGCGGCGCAGGCCGATCTCGCCGATGCGTTCCATCACCGTCACCAGCGTGACGTTGGCGATGCCGATCGCGCCGACCACCAGCGACACCAGGCCCAGCACCACGAAGAGTCCGTTCACGTCGTGCTCGACGCCGCCGCGCAGGGTCGCCGGGTCCGGCGGCGCCAGCACCTGCAGCTGCCCGTGGTCGTTGGGGCTCAAGGCGACCGGCGCCTGCTTGGCGACCAGCGGCGCCGCACCGAGATCGGTGCGTATCAGGACCTTCGTCGGGGCGCCGATCTTGAGCCGGTCCGCGGCCGAGGTGTACGGCAGGATCACCGACGCGTCCAGGGCGTGGTCCAGGTCCAGCCCGGACGAGCCGAGGACGCCGATCACCGTGAAGGCCTGGCCGTTGACGAACACCGCCGGCTGGTCGTCGACCCGTGTGATGCCGAGCAGCTTGGCCGCCGTGGCCCCGAGAACGGCCACCCGGTCGTGCCGCTTGACGTGCCCGTCGTCGAAGAACCGGCCCTGGGCCAGGGCAGCGTTCACCACCTCGGGCAGCCCGGCCGTCGCGGCGACGACCGGCAGCGCGCGGTCGCTGACGGTGTTCGGGTCGTGCAACTCGTTGGCCCGCACCGAGGGGTTGCCGGTGTTGTCCAGCTCGGAGATGGACGCCGCCGCGTGGACCCCGTTGAGCCGCACCAGATCCGCGAGGCCGGACCACGACACCAGCGGCGGCCCGCCGGGATTCGGGGCGGAGGGCACGGAAACCGTGACGCCGGTCGCGCTGACCGCGTCGAACCGGCCGGCGATCTGGTTGCCGGCGGTGGCCGACACGCCGAGCGTGATCACCAACGTGGTGATGCCGATGAAGGTGCCGAGCATGGTCAGGGCGGTCCGCACCGGCCGCGAGGCGACGCCGGCCAGTGCCTCGTCGCCGAGATCGATCAGTCGCACAGCCGGCCGTCCTCGATCCGCACCCGCCGCTGCGCGCGGCTGCTGACCTGCTCGTCGTGGGTGATCACGACCAGCGTGACGCCCTGCGCCGCCAGCTCGTCGAACAGGTCCAGCACGCCGAGAGTGTTGGCGCGGTCGAGGTTTCCGGTCGGTTCGTCGCACAGCAGCAGCGCCGGCCGGCCCAACAGCGCCCGGGCGATCGCGACCCGCTGGCGCTCGCCGCCGGAGAGCCGATCCGGCCGGAAACCCTTGCGGTGCGCCAGCCCCACCCGTTCCAGCGCCTGCTCGGCTCGCTCCAGCCGGTGTTTGCGATCCGCCTTCCCGTACAACTCGGCCATGGCCACGTTGTCGGCCGCGCTGCGGTAGGCGAGCAGGTGGAACGACTGGAAGACGAAGCCGATCCGGCTGCCACGCAGGGCCGTCCGCTCACGGTCGCGGAGCCCTGACGTCTCGACGCCGTCGAGCTGATAGCTGCCGGAGGTCGGCCGGTCCAGCAGCCCCAACGTGTTCAGCAGGGTCGACTTGCCGGAGCCGGACGCGCCGACGATCGACACGTACTCGCCGCGCCGCACGGTCAGCTGGACGTCCACGAGCGCGTGCACCGGCGGGTCGGCCGGGAACACGCGGCTCACGCCGTCCAGCCGGATGACCAGGTCGGTCACTTGCTGCCCACCACCACTCGGTCGCCCTCGGCCAGACCGGTCCCCGACACCTCGACCAGGCCGTTCGCGGTCAGGCCGAGCCGCACCGGCACGTCCTGCAGTCGACCGTCCTTGCGCTGCACCTGCACCCGGGTCGCGCCGTCCTGGCTGGTCGCGACCGCGGCCACCGGCACCACCAGCACGTCGCCGTTGGTCTTGCCGACCTCGATGTCGATCTTCGCCGCCTTGTTCGCGTACGCCGCGAGCGCGGCCGGGTCCTGAGCGACCAGCCGCATCGGCACGGCGTCCGAAGTGGACTGTTGCTGCTGCGGTTGTTGTTGCTGGCCACTGGGTTGGACGGGTTGATCGGTGGGCGGCGGCGCCGCGTCCTTGCCGATCGCGTCCACCTTCGCCGCCATGGTCGTGCCGTCCGGCAGCGTGAGCGTGGCTTTCATGCCGGCGCGCACGAACTGCGCGTCGGCCGACGGCAGCGTGCTCTGGATGTTCACCGTGCTGTTGGTGACGGTGCCGATCGGTCCGGACGCGGTCGCGCCGGCCCGGGTCGTCACCGTGTCCACCCGTACCGGAAGCGTTGGCAGGAACAGGATCTCGCCCGACGGCACGGTCACCTTGTTGTCCTCGGCCTGCGGTTCGTAGCCCGCGTGCTCGTACCAGCGCTTGACCTGGATCTGCGTCGCCACGTCGAACGTGCCGCCGGACAGGTGCCCGAAACCGAGCGTCGTCAGCGCCTGCTGCAGCTGCTTGACGTCATCGCCCTTCATGCCGTCGGTCAGCGTCCGGTACATCGGAACCGAGCCCGGCAGCAGGAAGACCGGCCTTCCGCTGACTTCGAGCAGCCGCTCACCGGGCCCCACGGTCGCGCCCACCGACGGGGCCCGGGTCACCAGCTGGGTGGCTGCCCCGCCGACCGTGCCGGTCAACGTCACCGGGATCGCGCCGGTGTAGCTGACCGTGCCCTGGGCGGTGATCTTGCTGGCCAGCGCCTGTTTCGCCACCGCCACCGTGATCAGCGACGCGGGCGGCGGCTGGTGCGCGGCGGCGGCGTCGGCCGGCGAGGTGATCTGCGCGCCGACCGCCCAGCCGGCCGCGCCGGTCGCCAGCGCCACGCCGACCACCAGCAGCATGACCCGCCTCGGCGTCATCAGCCGACCCCGACCTGAAGCAGCTTCTCCACGAACGGCTTCGCCGCCGCCTCGTAGGCCTTGCCGCACTCCAGGTCGTCCAGGGAGGTCTGGATCTCCTTGCTCAGGCCCTGCTTCTTGTCGGCGACCGGGTGGTCGGTGTGCTCCTGCTGCACCAGTTGCTCCAGGGTGCGTTCGATCACGCCGGGCTTGGTGCTCGGCACCGTGTAGCCGTGCTGCTGCAGGCAGCTGCCGTACGCCTGGGCGGCGCTGAGCACCGTCGGGTCGGTCTGGAACTGCTGCTGCGCCTGGGCCGCTGCCGCCTCCGCCGCCGGATCCGTGGTCGTCTTGGGGCCGCCGGTGTTGCCGATCTGCTGGTTGACCTTGGCGACGCAGCCGCCGGTGCGGATGTCCGGCTTCTTGCTCCCGGACTCGAACTGCTCGCGGGCGCCGCCGTCGTAGGCCAGGTCGTAGGCCTGCTTGCGGGCCGGGTCCAGCGCGTCGCGGATGGCGTTGTTCGGGTTCGCCGCGGGGGTGTAGGGCGGGACCACGTTCGGGTCGTTCGGGTAGACGTCCGAGGCGTAGTTGCTGCCGTAGCCGTACTTCTGCCGGTACGTCTTCAGCACGTCGTACGGGACGGTCGCCGGATCCTTGCCGGCGACGTTGCCGGCCGACTGGGTGTAGTGCTGCGGATGCGGCACGTACTGGAAACCGGCGGCCTTCATGCAGTCGGCCATCAGGTTCTCGGACTTGATCGAGTCCGCCTCGGCCCGGCCCTCCGGCGTGTTCGTGTCCGGGCCGGCCTGCGTCGGGGCCGCCGCCGACGACGTGCCGGTCGTGGGGGCCGCCGAGGGGGCGGCGCCGCAGCCGGCGAGCAGCGCCCCGCCGAGCAGTGCCACGGCAACCCTTATCGTGGTGGTCATGTCAGGGTCGACGAGTGACGGTCGCAAAAGGTTGAGGCAACCCTCCGCGGCCGTCGGGCGTCGGAGCTGGCATGGCCAGAGGTGACGCCGAGTTCGTGGAGTTCGTGCGGGCCAGCACGGCTCGGCTGCAGCACGCGGCCTACCTGCTGACCGGCGACCGGCACCAGGCCGAGGACGACGTGCAGACGGTGCTGGTGCGGGTCTACACCGTGTGGTCCCGCATCCGCCGCCAGGACCCCTTCGCCTACGCCCGCAAGGTTCTCGCCAACCTGGTCATCGACCGCTGGCGGCGGCCGTTCCGGGAGGACGCCACCGAAGAGATGCCCGAACGGTCGATCCCGGACGACTTCGCCGACGGGTTGGCGGTTCAGGAGTGGTTGATGCGGGCGCTGGCTCGATTGACGGCCCGAGAGCGGGCCATCGTCGTGCTCCGGCACTTCTGGGACCTGTCCGAGGCCGACGTCGCCGCCGAGCTGAACGTGTCGGTCGGCACCGTGAAGAGCACGGCGTCGCGGGCGCTGGCCAAGATGCGGGTGTCCGAGGAGCTCGTGGAGCGTGTGTCGTGAGCGACATCGACCGGCTTCGGGAGGCCATGGCCCAGCCCGCCCAGCACTTCGCCCCCGTGGACGTCGAGCGGGTCATGCGGCTGGGCGGCCGCCGGCGGGCCCGGCGCCGGCTGCTCACCGGGGCCGCCGCGGTGCTGGCTCTGGTGATCGTCGCCGGCAGCGTGATCGGTGTCCGGATCTACCGTGATTCCCAGGCCCCGACCACCATCACCGTGGCCGCACCGCATGCGGTGACGATCGGCATGGCGCCGGTCGGGTCGGTGGTCGACACCGGCGTCGTCGACCACGAGGGCCACGCCGTGCTGTACTTCGCGCACGTTCGCGATGCCAGCGGCGCCGCCAGGTACCAGCTGGTCCTGGCGCACAAGGCCGCCGACGGCACGCTCACGTCCGTGTCGGCCGACGACGCCGACTTCACCGGCGACGGCTTCCACGGCGTCACCACCGGCCACCCGCGCAGCTTCCTCCCGCTGTTCGGCTACTTCATCGGGCCGGTGCGGCAGTTCAAGGCCACGTACGAGGGGGACACGCTGTCGGTGCTCAGCCAGCCCGTGCCCGAGCTCAACGTCACCGTCTTCTGGGCGGCGCCGAAGTACGACGCCGAGGACATCAACGCCGCCAGCGTGGTGCAGCTGTCCGCCTTCGACGCCGACGGCAACCTTCTCAAATACGGCCGCGGCCCCGGGCGTTAAACGCTGCGCAGCACCGACGCCACGACGCCCAGCACTTCCGCGCGGTCGCCGTCGATGACGTCGTAGGCCGGATTCCGCGGTTCCAGATACACGTGGCCGTTTTGCTTGCGATAGACCTTCACGGTGGCTTCACCGTCGATCATCGCGGCCACGATCTGGCCGGAATGGGCCTCCTGCTGCTTGCGGATGATCACGATGTCGCCGTCGCAGATCGCGGCGTCGACCATCGAGTCGCCGCGCACCCGAAGGCCGAATACGGTGCCGCGGCCGGTGAGTTCCCGAGGCAGCGTCAGAATGTCGTCGACGTGTTCCTCGGCGGTGATCGGAATACCGGCGGCGATGTCGCCGACGACCGGCACGCTCACCGCGCCGTCGCCGTGCTCCCGGGCCTTGCCGTTGCCGCGCAGGAAGTCCCGCACGTCGATCGGCCGCGACACCGAGGCGCTGCGCCGCAGGTAGCCCTTCTCCTCGAGGGCGGCGAGGTGTTTCGACACCGAGGAGGTGGACTTCAGGCCGACCCGCTCGCCGATCTCCCGCGTGCTCGGCGCATAGCCGTACTCGACCACCCACTCCTTGATGGTGGCCAGGATCCGCACCTGCCGCTCGGGCAGCGCGTCGACCTCCATGTCCTGGAACGGATCGAAATCGTGGTAAGCGGTCACGCCGGCGATCATAGAGCCGCGCCGATTCCCGGAATCCGGCGCGTCCCCCATTCCGGCCGGTGAATCCGCTCACGCGTTCGAAACGTTAAGGTGGAACCGTGGCAGCCTTCGACGACGTGCGGTTTTTCGCGATCCCGATGACGACCCGGTTCCGGGGGATCACCGTGCGGGAAGGGGCGGTGCTGCGCGGCCCGAACGGGTGGGGCGAGTTCTGCCCGTTCGACGACTACGACGACGCGGTGGCGGCCACGTGGCTGGCGACGGCGGTGGAGCAGTGCACGCAGGGGTGGCCGGAGCCGGTGCGGGACCGGATCCCGATCAACTGCACGGTGCCGGTGGTGGAGCCGGCGCGGGCACACGAGATCGTGGCGAAGTCGGGGTGCGGCACGGCGAAGGTGAAGGTGGCGGACCACCCGGAGTCGCTGGCCGAGGACATCGCCCGGCTGGAGGCGGTCCGGGACGCGCTCGGCCCCCAGGGCGCGATCCGCGTCGACGCGAACGCGGTGTGGGACGTGGACACGGCGGTGCGGCACATCCGGCGACTGGATCGGGCCGCCGGCGGGCTGGAGTACGTGGAGCAGCCGTGCCGCACGATCGAGGAGCTGGTGGCGGTGCGGCGCAGGGTGGACGTGCGGATCGCGGCGGACGAGTCGATCCGGCGGGCGGAGGATCCGCTGTCCGTGGACGTCACGCAGGCGGCCGACGTGGCGGTGATCAAGTGCACGCCGCTGGGCGGCGTGCGGCGGGCGATGCGGGTGGCGGAGGCGGCGGGCCTGCCGGTGGTGGTGTCGTCGGCGCTGGAGACGAGCGTCGGCCTGGCGGCGCAGCTGGCCCTCGCGGGAGCGTTGCCGGAGCTGGGTTTCGCCTGCGGGCTGGGGACTTTGTCGCTGCTCAAGGGCGACGTCGTGCGGGATTCGTTCCGGGTGGTGGACGGATACCTGCCGGTGCCGGCGAAGCCGCCGACCCCGGATCCGGAGCTGTTGCAGCGGTACGAGATGACCGGCGACCGCCTGACCTGGTGGCAGGACCGGCTATCCCGCGTGCTGGCGCTCTGACCTCGGCGCGGCCAGCACGGCGGCCGGCAGCCCGACGGCCGAGGCGAGCAGCCCGAGGGCGGCGACCGCGGACCACCCCCACGCGTCCCAGAGCTGCGCACCGAACGCGGATCCGGCGGCGATGCCGAGGAACCGGGTGAAGAAGTACAGCGTGTTCAACCGGTTGTGGTGGGCACTGTCCAAACCGAACAGAACGGCCTGGTTCACCACCTGGTTGCCCCAGACGCCGACATCCAGCAGGACCGTGCCGATGACGAACCAGCCGATCCACTGTGGACCGACGGCCAGCGCCACCCAGGCCAGCAGCACGAGACCGACCAGCGTGAACTGGCCGAGACGGGGACCGAACCGGTCCGTGAGCCGGCCGGCCAGCGGCGACGTGAGCGCGCTGGCCGCCGCGACCAGCCCGAACAGGCCGACGATCGCCGGGCCGAGGTCGAACTCGTGCAGCAAAACGAACGACAACGTGTTCCAGAACGTGCCGAAGGCGGCGCCGACGACCACGCCGGCCGCGCACACCCCGAGCACGATCCGGTTGCCCAGCAACAACCTCGGCAGCGACCGCACCACCGCCGGATAGCTCATCGACGAATGCGGCGGCGCGCTGGGCAGCGTGCGCACCAGGACAAGGCCGACGATCACCATCATCGCCACCGAGCACCAATAGACCTGCCGCCAGCCGAGCACCTGCCCGATCGCGCCGGCGTACGCGCGTGACGCCAGCAACCCGACCAGGAGACCGCCCTGCAGGATGCCGACCACGTGACCGCTGCGCTCGCCGCCGGCCAGCGCCACCCCGAGCGGCAGCACCACCTGCGGAATCGGGGTGAGCAGGCCGATCGCGAACCCGGCCGCGGCGAGCCAGCCCACCGACGGCGCCAGCGCCGCCCCGGCCAGCGCGAGAGTGGTCGCCGCCATCATGGACAGGATCAGCGGGCGGCGATTGCGGATGTCGCCCAGCGGCACCAGCAGCAGGATGCCCGCCGCGTAGCCGAGCTGGGTGGCGGTCGGCACGATGCCGGCGGTGCCCTCGCCTATCCGCAGGTCGGCGGCCACCTGCCCGAGCACCGGCTGGATCAGGTAGATGTTCGACGACGTGACGGCGCATGTGGCGGCGAGCACGGCGGTCAGGCGACGGGTGAGCACGTGACGCCAATATACTGACCGGGACCGTTCGGGGGGAACATGATTGTGGAGCACATCGTCTGGGACTGGAACGGCACGCTGTTCGGCGACGGCGCCGCGCTGATCGAGTCCACCATCGAGGCGTTCCACGCCGCCGGGCTGCCGGCCGTCACGCGCGAGCTGTACCAGCGGCACCACGCGCAGCCGATTCCGCTGTTCTACAACCGGTTGGCCGGCCGGGAGCTGTCCGACGCCGAGCAGGCGGCGCTCGCGGTGCACTTCCAAACCGCGTACGTGAAGCGACGCGACACCATTCCGTTGACACACGACGCCCTGACGTCGTTGCAGCGCTGGCAGGGTGCGGGTCGCACGCAGTCGCTGCTGTCGATGTATCCGCACGACGAACTGATGCCGTTGGTGCAGAGGACCGGCATCGCCGGCTTCTTCGCCGCGGTAGACGGGTTGCGGGACGGCGAGCGTGGCCGCAAGGCCCCGCATCTGCGCCGGCAGCTCGACGAGCTCGGGTTCGATCCGTCCACTGTGCTCCTCGTGGGCGACAGCGTCGACGACGCCGTCGCCGCACGGGAGTGTGGCACGCAGTTCCGGCTCTACCACGCGGGCCGGGACGCCCTGCACGCCCGCGACCACTTCGCCGGAATGTCCATCGTGGACAGTCTCGGCGAAGCGGTCGACGCGGCGCTCTAGCTTCCCAGCGACACGTGGAAGATCTGGTCGTTGCTGTTGTGCGGGGTGCTGTCCTTGTCGCCGTTGTTGGAGGTGGTCAGCCAGATGCCGCCGTCGGGTGCGGGCTCGACGGTGCGCAGCCGGCCGTAGGTGCCGTCGAAGAACACCTGCACGTTGGTCAGGCTGTCGCCGCTGATCACCTCGCGGTAGAGCCGGGTTCCGCGTTCGCAGGCCACGTAGAGCACGTCACGCACGATGGTGATGCCGCTGCACGAGCCCTGCGCGACCGGATAGGTGTGCTTGGGCTTGATGTAGGCGGAATTGCCACAGCTGCCGGACGTTCCCTCGCAGGACGGCCAGCCGTAGTTGCCGCCCTTCACGATCAGGTTCGTCTCGTCCATCACGCTGTTGCCGAACTCCTGCTCCCACAGCCGGCCCTGCGAGTCGAACGCCAGCCCCTGCACGTTGCGGTGCCCGAAGCTCCAGACGGCGTTGTGGAACGGGTTGTCCGCGGGGATGCTGCCGTCCGGGTTGATCCGCAGCACCTTCCCGTTCAGGCTGCTGGTGTTCTGCGCGTTGTCGCCGTTCTGCGCGTCGCCGGTGCCGGCGTACAGGTACTTGCCATCGGGGCTGAACCGCAGCCGGCCGCCGTTGTGGTACTTGTTGCGGGCGATGCCGGTGACCAGGATCTGCTCGGTGGACGTCTGCAGGCTGTCGGCGTTGGGGTCGTACTTGATGCGCACGATCCGGTTGTCCGACGGCGAAGTGTGCATGATGTAGAGCCAGTGGTCGGCGCCGAAGCTGACCGGGTTGATCTCCAGGCCGGTCAGGCCGCCCTCGCCGTCGGTGCTCTGCACGTTCGGCACCGTGCCGATGACCTTCTTGGCCCCGGTCCTGGGGTTCAGGTGCACGATGTCGTGCACGTCCCGCTCGTTGAACAGGATTGTGCCGTCCGGCAGCGTGACCAGGCCCCACACCACGTCGTCACTGGCGCCGACCTGGGTGACGGTGCAGACCGGCTGGGTGCAGGAGCCGCTGGACGTGGTCACGTCCAGCGCGGGCGACGGCGGGCTGACGTTCTTGTTCGCGTCGGAGGCGGTGACCTGCAGGTGATACGTCGTGTTCGGCGTCAGGGCGCTCAGCTGCGCGCTGGGGGAGGCGCCGTTGGAGGCGCCGATCGCGACCGGCGAGCCGTTGACCAGGTTGTAGACCGTGTAGCCGGTGACGCCGACGTTGTCCGTGGACGCCGTCCAGGCCAGGCCGATGCTGGTGCTGGTGACCGAGGTGGTGTGCACGTTGGTCGGCGCGGTCGGCGGCTGGTGGTCGTCCGACGGCGGCGTGGTGATCGACAGCGTGGGGCTGGGCTGCGAGACGTTGCCGGCGGCGTCGCGGGCGTTGACGTAGAAGCCGTAGTTGGTGGCGGGGTTCAGGCCGGTGCAGGTGCCGGTCAGCGTGGTCCCGTCGACCTGCGCGCACAGCTGCCCGTCGTGGTAGATGTCGTAGCCGGTGACGCCGACGTTGTCGGTCGAGGCCGGCCACTGGATGGTGGCGCTGCTCGGCGTGTCGCTCACCAGGGTCGGCGTGCCCGGCGGGGTCGGCGGCGTGGGGTCGCCGCCGCTGCCGTAGACCTGGAACTCGTCGAGCGAGTAGCCCTTGCTGGCGTCGGTACGGCACCGCGTGGTGCCGTACACCCGGACGTACCGACCGGTTCCGGACAGTCCGGTGAGGTTCTCCACGCCGCCCTTGCCGGCGGTGGTCGTGTAGATCGCGGTCCAGTTGGTCGTGTCGGGGGAGACCTCGACCCGGTACGCCTTCGCGCACGAGGCGTCCCAGGTCAGCTGCACCCGGTCGACGGCGTAGGGGGCGCCGAGGTCGACGTAGATCCAGGACGGATCGACGTTCGCCGCGCTGGCCCACCGGGTCGCGGTGTTGCCGTCGACGGCGTTGGCCGGCTGGCAGCAGCCGCCGGATGAGGACGCCACGACGGGTTTTCCCTGCGACAGCAACGTGTCCGCCGCCGAGGCCTGACCCGCGGCCGCGGTGACGACGGCAAGCGCCGCCACCACCGCGGCGGCCAGTCTGGCAAGGCTCGTTCTGGCCACAGCCCGCACCTTCCATTCGCATCGGATCTGTCGGCGCGGCGGCGGCGATGAAAACGTTTACACCAGCGAGTCAATGTACGAGGGGCGGACAGGCGCGTCAACTGCCGTGCCGGGGGCGCGTCAACCACGCCGATTCCGGTAGTGGTGAGCGACCAGGGCTCCGCCGAACGCCAGCGTGAGCACCCCGAAACCGATGCCGATGAGGACGTTCTGGCCGGAAGCGGACGTCACGACGTTGCCAACGGCGCTGATCACGAGCAGGACCCAGAGGACGGGACGGGTTTTGGTCATGGCACGACCCTAGGAATCCGGGGTGCGCCGGGCGATCCAGCGGCCGGGAGAGTCCGAGGTACAGCAGGCTGTACTTCTGGCCGTTCGGCGTGGCTGCCGCCCCGGCGGGTGGCCTATCGTCCGGGGCATGTCCACCCGATACGTGGTCGGTCGGGCCCGTGCCGTGCTGGACGCGCTCGAACACCTCGCCGGCGGCCTCGGCACCGGGCTGTTCGCGCTGGCGGCGCTGGCGTGGCTGCTCGCCACGGCGGCGCTGTGCCTGGTCGGCGTCGGCATCCTGCTGCTGCCGGCGGCGCTGCGGATGGTGCGCGCGGTCGCGGACCGGGAGCGCGGCCGGCTGTCCCGCTGGGGACGGGAGATCATCAGCCCGGAGCCGCTGCCGGCCCGGCCGCGTGACGCCCTGGCCGAACCCGCGGTGCGCCGGGAACTCGGCTGGCTGGTCGGCCACGCCACGGTCGGCTTTCTGCTCGGCGCGGCCGCGCTGACACTGCCGATCGACGTCCTGCACGACGCCTCGTTCCCGCTGTGGTGGCGGCTGGTCCCGCCCGGGGCGGCCACGCCGGCGCAGGGGTTCTTCGCCGTGACCGACTGGCCCGGCGCGTTCCTGGTCTTCCTGATCGGCATCGCGGCGCTGGTGATCACGGTGGTGGTGCTGCCGCCGATGGCGTGGTTGCAGGCGTGGCCGGGAATTCGCCTGCTGTCGCCCGATCCCGACGCCGACCTGGCGCTGCGCGTGGCCCAGCTGACCGCCACCCGCGCGGCCGCCCTGGACGCGCACGCCGCCGAGCTGCGGCGGATCGAGCGGTCGCTGCACGACGGCACACAGAACCGGCTCGTCGCCGTCACCGTGCTGATCGGTGCGGCGCAACGGGCGCTGACCCGGGACCCGGCCGCCAGCAAGGAGATTCTCGACCGCGCGCAGGACGCCGCCGAGCAGGCGCTCGCCGAGTTGCGCGGGGTCGTCCGCAGCATCCTGCCGCCGGTGCTGGCCGACCGCAGCCTGCCCGACGCCCTCACCGCGTTGGCCGCCGCCTGCCCGGTGAGTTGCCGCCTCGACACCGACATGCCCGACCGCTGCGCCGTTTCCGTCGAGGCGACGGCGTACTTCGTGGTGGCCGAGGCGCTCACCAACGTCGCCCGGCACAGTCAGGCCACCGCCGCCACGGTTTCCCTCCGCCGCCGGGAGGACCGGCTGTGCGTGGAGATCACCGACGACGGAGCCGGCGGTGCCGACGAGCACGGCGGCTCCGGATTGACCGGGATCCGCCGCCGCGTCGAGGCGCACGACGGCGTGTTCGAGCTGACCAGTCCCGTCGGGGGACCTACTGTGGTGACTGTGAGCCTGCCATGCGGATTGTGATCGCCGAAGACGACTCGTTGCTGCGCGAGGGCCTCGCGTTGCTGCTCAAGGCCGAGGGCATCGACGTGGTGGCGACCGTGGCCAATGCCGCGGACTTCCTCGCCGCCGTGGGCGAGCACGGGCCCGATGTGGCCATTGTGGACGTTCGGATGCCGCCGACCCACACCGACGAGGGGATCGTGGCGGCGGTGGAGGCGCGGCGAAGGAGGCCGGAGCTGGCGGTGCTGGTGTTGTCGGCGTACGTGGAGCAGGCGTTCGCCACCGAGCTGTTCACCACGGGCGGTTCCGGGCTCGGCTACCTGCTCAAGGAGCGCGTCGGCCGGGTCGAGGAGTTCCTGGACGCGCTGCGGCGGGTGGCCGGCGGCGGCACGGCGATCGACCCCGAGGTTGTGGCCCAGCTGATGGTCCGCACCCGTCCGGACAAGCGGTTGGAGCGGCTGAGCGCCCGTGAACGCGACGTGCTGGCGCTGATGGCCGAGGGACTGGGCAACAGCGCCATCGCCGAGCGGCTGGTGGTCACGGACGGGGCCGTGCACAAGCACATTCGCAGCATCTTCGCGAAACTGGATCTCGCGCCGACCGACAGTGCCGATCGGCGCGTCACGGCGGTGTTGCGCTACCTCAAGGCCACCGGCGCCCGATAGCCGAGACGGCCGCGGGTCACGACCAGCAGCACGAGCGCGATCGTGCCGGAGCCGAGCAGGAACGCGTGCGAGGTGGCCTGGATCGGCAGCGACGGGAACATCTCGGACCAGGCGATCGAGAAGAAGTTGTTCACGCTGGTGTGCAACAGCATCGCGATCGGCAGGCTCTCCCCGGTCCGGTTGAACACCCAGGTCATGATGATGCTGAACGTGACGCAGGTGGCGACGAACTCGACCGGCGTCAGCCAGGTCCAGTGGGGCCAGTTGCCCCACTCGGAGAAGAACAGCGGGAGGTGCCAGACACCCCACAGCGGACCGAGGACCAGCGTGCCGCCCAACGGGCCGAAGCGACTTTGCAGGCGGGGCAGGGCGAAGTCGCGCCAGCCCGGCTCCTCGGCCAGGCCGGTGGTGATCATCTGCAGCACGAGGCCGGGCACGTACGCGGCCAGCGTCGCAACCGCCGGCAGCGCCGGGTTCTGATCCGACAAAGCCACCGAGGCGATGGTCAGCACGGCCGGCACGGCGACGACAACGCCCACGTACCAACGCCAACTGACCCGCCAGTTGGCCAGTCGCCCCACCCAGCGGCGCAGCCCCGGCCGGCCGTCGGCGACCGCCGTGACGAGGTACGCCGAGAAGATCGGGCCGAGGTAGGCGCCGGGCAGGACGCCGGCGAGCTGGCTGGTGCCGAGCAGGCTCGGGAAGCTGAAGTGCAGCAGTCCCAAGCCGTTCTCGGACAGGATGTACGGCGTCCACGCGGCCCAGCTCAGCAGGTTGGCCAGCACGAAGAACCAGGTCAGCGGGCGGCGGCGGATGCTGCCCCGAAGTCCGGGGGCGGTTTCGGTGATTGTCACCGGGAGAGCACACCAGCCGGTGCGGCCGAGGTCATTCCCGCGCGCACCCGAAGCCGGGTACAGCAGGCTATACGGTCCGGCCGTGGGCGTCGTCGTACACGCGGGTCAGCCGGTCGATGCGCCACAGCTGCGCCAGCACCACCAGCGTGGCGCCGAAGACCGTCGGCCAGACGTCCAGCGCGATCAGGCCCCACGCCACCATCGCGATGCCCACGACCCCCGGAATCGCCAGCAGCCGCAACACCCGCCGGTTCTCCGGGCCCAGCGATTCCCGGTGTCGCAGCCACATCCGCTCGCCGTAGATGCCCCGCGCCGCCCAGCTCGTCGGATTGTCGACGGGTGGGAACGCGCCGGGGTTCACGAACAGCCACAGCACCACCGCCGCCAGCGGCGCCAGGCACCACCAGCCGATCCAGTCCCGGCTCCAGACCGCCAGCAGCAGCACCGGAATCGCCGCGAACCGGGTCCACACGCTCCACGGATTCGCGTGCCGGCGCCAGGTCTCGTCGTCCATTCGAAACGCTCGTTCAAGAGAGTTCACGGTTTCTCCCCGTCGAACAGGCCACCCAGCAGCAGCTCGCCCATCGCCTTGCCCAGACGGGCCATGCCGTCCGGGCCGAACGGGTCCACGCCGAGGTGGCGGCCGAGTTGGTCGTGCAGTGCGAATCCGCCCAGTTCCATGCAGACCAGGACCACCGCCCGCAGCCTCGGATCCGCCGCCGGCCGCGCGCCCCGGTCGGCCAGCGTCCGCTCCGTCACGGCGACCATCTCGTCGAACATCGCCGCCGTCTCCGCCGGCCGCTCCACCATGGCCCGCGCCAGGTAGCTCAGCATCGGCCCGGCTCCCTCGGCGTGCCGCGCCTGCCTCGCGATCGCCATCGCGTGGGCGTCGCACGCCTCGATCAGCCCCTGCTTGGACCCGAAGTGGTGCACCACCAGCGCCGCCGACACCCGCGCGTCCGCGGCGATCCGCCGCACCGGCGCCGCCGCGAATCCGTCCCGGCCGAAGCGCAGTATCGCCGCGTCCCGGATCCGGGCCCGCGCCTTGAGGTCGTCGCTGGCGTCCACCCGGCCAGGCTCGACCCGGCCGGGGCCGACCGTCAAATCGTTCAGGAAGCTGAACGGGTGTTCAGTCTCGGCCGGCTCCGCACCCGTTCGGCCCACCGAATCCGTGCCGGAATCCCGATAAAATTGTCACCTCGGCGTTTCTTGGGAATCTCTACACAATAGTCGGGGCAGTTCTCCATCGAGACGAGAAGTCGCTACACTCCTTCTCAACAATGCTTCGCACCATCTCGACGGGAGCCGCAATGAGCGGGCCGCTGCATCTGCCATCACTGGAATCCGAGGTACTCGAGTTCTGGCGGCGGTCGGACATTCCCAGCGCATTCGCGCGCCGCAACGTCGACGGCCCGCGGTGGGTCACCTACGAGGGCCCGCCCACCGTGAACGGCGCGCCCGCGCTGCACCACGTGTGGACCAGCACGTACAAGGACGTCTACGCGCGATTCCAGACGCTGCGCGGCAAGCGGGTGGAACGCAAGGGCGGCTGGGACTGCCAGGGCCTGCCGGTCGAGATCGCCGTGGAGCGCAGTCTCGGGCTGAAGAACAAGCGGGACATCGAGGAGTACGGCGTCGCCGACTTCGTGCGCAAGTGCCGCGAACTGGTCGACGGCAACATCGCCACCTTCGAGCAGGTGTTCTCCCGTATCGGCTACTGGGTCGACTTCGACAACGCCTACCGGACCATGGACGACGGGTTCCTGGAATCGGTGTGGTGGCAGATCAAACAGATGTGGGATCAGGATCTGGTCTTCGAGGGCAGCAAAGTCGTGCCCTACTGCACCCGCTGCGCGACGGCGTTGTCCTCGCACGAGCTCGGCCAGCCCGGCGTCTACCGGGAGGTGACGCACCGGTCGATGTTCGTCGCCTGACCAAGCTGACCGGCTCCGACCAAAGTGGACTGTCGCTGCACCGGCCGGAGATCGACGAGGTGCGTTTTCCGTGCCCCGACTGCGGTGAGCCGGCCACCCGGGTCGCCTCGGTGTGCGACGTGTGGCTGGACTCCGGCTGCATGCCGGCCGCGCAGTGGTGGCACCCCGCGCACAACCCCGGCCGGTTCGAGCAGAACTTCCCGGCCGACTTCGTGTGCGAGGCCATCGACCAGACCCGGGGCTGGTTCTACTCGCTGCTGGCGGCCAACACACTGGTGTTCGGCGGCAGCCCGTTCAAGAACGTGGTGTGCCTCGGGCATCTCGTCGACGACGACGGCCGCAAGATGTCCAAGTCGCTGGGCAACGTCATCGACCCGCTGGAGCTGCTGCCGGAGTACGGCGCGGACGGCATCCGCTGGTACCTGCTGTCCGCCGGCGCGCCCTGGGGCGCCCGCCGGGTCTCCTTCGAAGCGATCGACCAGCGCATCCGCCGCGACCTGCACACGCTGTGGAACGTGGTGTCCTTCCACCGCCGCTACGCGGAACTGGTCGACTTCACGCCGACCGAGGGCTTCGTCAGCGACAGCGTGATCGACCGGTGGCTGCTGTCCCGGCTGCACCGGCTGATCGGCGCGGTCACCGACGACCTGGAGAACTACGCCGCGCACCTGGCCGTCAAGCGCATCGCCGACTTCATCGACGAGCTGTCCAACTGGTACGTGCGGCGCAACCGCCGCCGCTTCTGGGAGGGCGACCGCGCCGCGCTGGAGACGTTGGCGCACGCGCTGGAGACGCTGGCGGTGCTGATGGCGCCGTTCTGCCCGTTCGTCGCCGAGGGCGTGATCCGGGAGCTGCGTGGCGACGCGGCGACGTCGGTGCACCTGGCGGACTGGCCGGCGCACCGGCCCGAACGGTTCGTCGACGACGAGCTGGAGGAGCAGATGGCCGCCGTCCGCCAGGCCAGCTCGCTGGGCCGCTCGGCCCGTCGGGACCTGGGCGTGGCCGGCCGGCAGCCGCTGCGGGCCGCCGTGGTGGCCGGCGTCTCCGGCTGGTCCGAGCAGATCCGGGAGATCGCGCTGGACGAGCTCAACGTGGTCGAGCTGACCATCGGCGACCAGGCCCGGCTGCCGATCAGCCACCAGCTCAAGGCCAACTGGAAGGTGCTCGGCCCGCGCCACCGCGGCGTGGTCAACGAGGTGGCCAAGGCCATCGCGGCGGTCGACGACCCGGCCGTGGTGACCAAGCTGCGCGACGGGCAGTCGGTGCAGCTGGACGTCGGCGGCGAGCTGGTCACCGTCGCGGCGGACGAGGTTGTCATCGACGACGTGCTGCACGGCGGCTGGAAGATCGCCGCCGACGCCGGCGTCACCGTCGCCCTGGACACCACCATCGACGAGGAACTGGCCCTGGCCGGCCGGCAGCGGGCGGTCATCCGGCACATCCAGGTCGCCCGCCGGGACGCGGGGCTGGGCATCCAGGACCGGATCCGGCTGTGGGTCGACGCCGAGCTGCTCGCCGGCTCGGCCACCATCGCCGGCGAGGTGCTGGCCGACACGGTGGCCGGCATCGAGGAGGCGCCGGACCTGCCGGAACTGGTCCGCGGCGAGGGATTCGCCCTCGTCCGCAGCTGACGCACCGAGCGAGAAGGAAACCCTGCCGTGGACACAGACGAGCGTCCCCACCTGCTGGTGATCGCCGGCATCGGCGGCCCGAGCCCGATGCTGCTGGCGCCGAGCCTGGCGCCGGTGGCCCGGCTGACCTGGCTGTACGACGAGCGTGACCTGAGCAAGCCGGACCGCGACGTGTCGATCATGGCGGAGTCCGGCCGGGCGCTGGCGGTGACCTCCGACAGCACGCTGCTCACCGCCGCCAGCGCGACGCACGTCCGGGATCCGTTCGACGGCATGCTGACGTTCTCCGAGAGCTCGCTGCGGGTCGGCGCGGCGGTGGGGGAGGAGCTGGGGCTGCCGTTCAACTCCACCGCGACGGTGGAACGCCTGACCAACAAGTACCTGCAGCGGGTCGCGTTGACCGAGGACGGCGTGCCCTGCCCCCGGTTCCACCCGGTGCGGCAGGAGAGCGATCTCGACGTCGCCGCGCGCAAGGTGGGCTTTCCGGCGGTGCTCAAGCCGATCCGGGGTGGCGGCAGCGCGCTGACCGCCCAGGTCGACTCGATGGACGAACTGCGCGAGGCGTGGCAGGTGGCGGCCAAGGTGCTCGGTGGTCTCGACGCCGGCGAAGGACTTGTGGCACCCATTCTGTGTGGAGATCGCCGCCGTTCGCCACCTGCCGTCTGTGCAGCAAGCTGTCTGGCAGGAAGTTACCGGCGGCCATCGACTCCTTGTGACCGAATTTCGGGGAAAAACGGCCCCAACCGCGGTCGCGACCTGGCGGCCTCTCGAGTTTCCCGCTACCCGAATTTACTGGCTCCACGCCAGAACCGCTCGCGTATGAATGGTTGCCCTTACGACGAATGCCGCACTCGCCCGCACCGCCATGAGGGTGAGTTGTCCTCGCATTGGCCGGAGCTGAAGCACGAGGACGGCTCATACACCGCGGCGTCCACTGGGCTGTCGCTCGGTGCCGGGCGCCGCAAGGAGAAGGAGCCGCCAACACGCCGGCCGGGAGGAACCCCAGCCGGTCGGCGGCTGGGGTTCCTCCCGGAGGCAGGTGTCGGTCAGGTGGAGCCGGCTAGTGCTGCAGCGTCAGCAGACCCGGCCGCCACGGCAGCTGGTCGTAGGGGCCGCCGGCGTTGGGCGACTTGCCCTGGTAGAGGAACTGCAGGTTGCAGGGGTCGATGGTCATGGTCTGGTCCGGGTTGTTGCGGACCAGGTCACCGTGGCTGATGTCGTTGGTCCAGCTGGCGCCGCTGTTGGCCTTGCCCGCGAAGGGGTTGCTCTCGCTGCTGGCCTGCGGGGTCCACGAACCGCTCAGGCTGTTGGCCGTGAACGACCGGAAGTACCGCCCGTTGGCGCCCATCGCCTCGACGATCATGAGGTACTGGTTCTGGCCCTGGACCTTGTAGACCTGGACCGCCTCGAACAGGTTGGCCGTCGAGTCGCTCATGATCTGCGTGTACGACGAGCCGAAGTTGCCCGGGAAGTTCCCGATCGGCATGCTGGCCCGGTAGATCTTGCCGTTGTCACCGGCGAAGAACAGGTACATGTTCGTGCCGTCACCGATCAGGGTCTGGTCGATCGGGCCGGTTCCGGAGCCGGAGATGCTGCCCGTGAACAGCGGCTGCGGCGAGGACCACCCGTTGGGGTTGGTCGGGTCGCTCGACGTGCGGTAGATGAAGGGCCAAGCGCCCCACTGGTACGCCAGCACCCAGATGTTCTTCGGTGCGAAGTAGAACAGCGTGGGCGCCACCGTGGACTGGCTCATCCCGGTCTGGCCGGCCGAGGCCATGTCGGACCAGTTCGTGAAGGGACTGAAGGCCATCGAGCCGTACGACGATCCCGAGACGTTCGACGCGTAGACCAGGTGCTTGCCGTTGTAGACGACGTTGGTGAAGTCCTTGAGCGAGACCCAGCCGTGCTGCGGCGTCGCCAACGCACCCGTCGACGTCCAGTGGTACGTGGACGGAAGAGAGCAGCTGCCGCCTCCCCCGGGCGGCGTGGTCGACAGGCCCGTCCACTTCTGGTTGCTGCCGCCGTTGCACGTCCAGATCTCCACGCCGGTGCCGTTGGCCGTACCGGCGCCCGTGACATCCAGGCAGAGCCCGGACTGCACCCCGACCACCGTGCCGTCGGCGTTCACCCGCCACTGCTGGTTGGTCCCGCCGTTGCAGGTCCAGATCTGCACCCGGGTGCCGGCGGTGGTCGCGTTGCCGGGCACGTCCAGGCACTTGTTGCCGTACACCGTCAACTGGCCGCCGGCCGTCGACGTCCACTGCTGGCCGGCACCGCTCGAGCAGTCATAGATCTGCAGGTAGGTGCCGTCGGTCTGGCTGGCGTTCGGCACATCCAGGCACCGACCCGAACCGACACCGCGCAGTGCGCCGGTGACGTCGGCCAGGGCCGGGCTGGCCCCCACCGTCACCCCCACCGCGACCATCGCCGCGGCGGCGAGCACGGCGATCAAGGATCGGCTCCTGCGGCTGATACTTCTTCTGTTCATGACGACCTTCTCCCCGTCAGCCGCAGGTCCACTTCCGGTTGCTCCCGCCGTTGCACGGCTAGATCGGCATTCCCGCGAGCGAGACGACTGTTACCGTTAACATTGCGCCGCGTCAGCCTCGGCTGCTCAGAGAAGAGTTGTCAATCAAGGTGTCCGGGCGCCGGGGGATCCGGACGTCGGGCCAGGCGGCCTTGCCACCTCAAAGCCGCCGACCCGGGTCCACAAAGGACAGATGCGCGAATGGTGAAAGTTACACGCCCCGAGTGGCGTGACCACGTCGGGTCAGGTCCGGTCCAGGGTGAACGACGAGAGGCCGGCCGCGTTCTCCACCGAGTACCGGTTGGCCGCGGTGTTCCAGCCCGGTGTGGCCAGCGCGGTGGAGCCCGCGATGCCGGTGTGCACCGTGCCGTCGATGATGGCCTCCCCGGCACCGCCGGCGAACAGCACCCGCGCCTCGACCTGACCGGGCAGTCGGACCTCGAAGCTGGACGCGCCGCCGGTCATCCGCACCGGCACGGTGTCCCGCGGCGGTGGCAGCACCGCGGTGATCCGGTCGGCCCCGGCGCCCAGGTCGAGTTCGGAGAGCCGGCCGCCGGACATGTCGACGTTCTCCTCGGTGGCCCCGCCGTCCAGGGCGATCCGCCACATCACGGCAGAGTTCAGGTCGATGACCACGTTGCCCGGGCCGCTCGACCGCACCGACACCCGTACCACGTCGCCCTGCACCTCGACCTGGGCCGGATCCTGGGTCCGGTACAACGCGGCACCCAGCTTCGCCGAGCGCACGAGCACCGAGCTCGCGCCACTGACCACGTCCAGTTCCGCGGTGTGCTGGGTGTTCACGCCGGCAGGTTGCGCTCCGATCGGGAAGATCACAGCCGGGCTCGAGCAACCAGCGAGCAACAGGCACACCGGAATGAGCAGACTCTTCCGCACGAGCGGTGGCTGCCCGCCCGCCGTCGGCGGCAAACCACGGACGCACTCGACTGCCGACGTGAGGATCGGCGTGTGCACGGCCCCGACCCCGATCGTCCTGCTCGGCTCGCGTGTCAGTTCCGGTCGCGGTTCACGGGTTCGGCCCAGGTGGGCGACCGTCGCGACGGTCCCGTGACTGGGTCGACGTCAACGGCCGGTCACGCGGTCGGCCCACTGCGCGACCGCCCGGAAGTAGTCGGGGGCGTTGGGCGCGTAGTTGATCGAGTGGCCATAGCCGGGCAGCACGAAGGTGTGCAGGTTCGCGGCCGCGGAGTAGTACGGCGACTCCGACCGGAGCAGTGCCTCGGTCGAGGAACAGTCCGCGCCGAGGGGCCAGCCGCAGAAGGGGCCGTCGTGATCGGCCACGACGAGCATGACCGGCACGGTGATCTTCCGCGAGTACGGGAGCAGGACCCCCAGCGCGGCGGCGTCCAGCACCTCTCCGACTGCGATGACGTCCTTGGTGGCTTCGTCGTAGGCCTCGACCGCCGGGTCCGGCGGCGCCGGCCTGAAGAACGCCGCGTAGCGGGTGCCGGGCCTGGTGGTCACGTAGCTGGCGTCCAGGCCCCGCCCGGCCAGCGCCGGGTCCTGCGGGGCCGGGATCAGCGAGGCGGCGATGACCAGTGCGTTCACCGGGTTCGGGTGGTGGGTCAATCCGGTGATCAGCACGGCGTCGGCGTCGTGGTAGGTGCCGGCCTCGAGGATGACGGTCGCGGATCCTTGCGAGTGCCCGCCAAGGATCACCTTGTCGAACCGCGGTCCCCCGGAGCCGGACCGCAGTGCCTGAATCACCTGGTGCACCGCGGAGGCCTGGCCGGTGGAGGTCAGCAGCACGCCTATCGGCCGAGAACTGCCGCCGGTGCCCAGTCGGTCCACGGCAAAGGTGGCGTAGCCGGTCCGACTCATCGCCAGCTGGTAGGAGTGGATCTCGGGCGTGAGCCTGATGTCCCAGTACGAGCTGTTGTAGGTGGCGCCGGGCACCAGCACCTGCACGGTCCGGGCGCCCGGCGGCCCGCACAGCCTGCCGTGCATGACCTGGTGGCCGAGCAGGGGCACGGACACCGGGATGTCGAGGTCCTGACAGCTGGGCTCGGTCTCATGGGCCGGCGCGGGTGTTGTCGCCAGCAGCGACGCGAGGACCGCGAGGGCCACCACGCCGGTGCGGCGCAGGATGTCGCGACGAAACCACTGCACGAGGAGAAAACCTCCCTCGGTCGCGGGGAACAGCCGTCATGGACAGGGGGCGGAGGTGTACCTGACCCGAACCGGCATGCCGGGCACGGAACACGCCGCCACCGTGGCCGTCCTTGCGCCAGTTGGTCAGCCGATGGCGATGTCGCCGATGGCGGCGGTGAAATCCTTGAAGCCGCCGAGTAAGCACGCTATGCCTCCGTCCAGGAGTGCCGCGTCCGGTATGCGTGCGCTCATGTTCACCTGCTGATCGGCGTGCGGGCCGTCGGTGACGAAGCCTTGGAAGACGACGCCGCTGGCTGTCATGCTTCCCGCGCCGCTGAAATGGTTCGTCGTCGGCAGGCTGTGGACGGTGATGGTGATGGCGGCGGTTGCCTGCAGGTTGGTGATACCGAAGTCAGGGACACATTCGCCGTTGCCGCTGGCGTTGATGGTGAACCGCACGAGGGCGGGCGTCGCCGGGAGGTCCACCATGTGGCAGTTGGCTCCGGTCGCTTCCGCCAGCAGTGTCTGGTTCGTGGGAGCGTGGCTTATTCCAGGGGTCAGGGTGCCGTGCAGCGTGCCGCCGCTGCAATGGACTCCCGCCGGGGCGGCGGAGGCCGGGGCGGTGGCTGTGGCCAGTAGCAGGGCGGCGGCAGGGGCCGCCGCGGCGAGCCGCGTGATCATGGGGAGCATCGAGGGCGGCCGCCTTTCCGTTATGGAGATGGTTCCAAACGGCCACCGATGCTAGGCCGGATGGGGATGTCCGCACAGGGGCCACCCAACGGCCCCTCGGGCTCGCCAGGATTTCGCGCCGCCCCGAAGCCGCCGTGTGACAAGCAGGGCTGACATTGCGGCCCGGTGTGGCCGGCGCGGTGAGTGCCGTTGGCCGTCGTCAGCACGAGGGTCGACTCCGCCATGGCCATCTCCACCGCTTTGGGCCCACCGGAGCAGCGTAGGTGTCGGCGCAGGAACTACCACTTGTCCACAATGGACGGCCAGGAACGAAAGATCCCACCCGCACCGGCGGGTGGGATAGATTCTGTATTGTGCGCCGCCAGGGACTCGAACCCCGAACCCGCTGGTCAGAGGTCCGCCCCTGTCGACAGTGGTGATTGGTTGTTATCGCCTGCCGTGAGCTGCGTGGTATGCGAAAGCAAATGGTCGCCGGACGTCGCTGGACGTGGTTGGTTGTCGTCGTTTGTTGGGGGTAAACGTGGGGGCGACGTGTTCAGTTGCTTCGCTGGCCTGCTCGTCCCGCGCGGTGACGAAGCGCGTGTCTGGTGATCAACGACTATGGCCGAGCAGTGCAACGGCGAGATCGGGCGGGAGGGTCTGTAGCAGCGCGGCCAGGCTTGCGACAGTGATGCTGATCAAGAATGCCGCACGCAAAGTTGCACGCCAGTCGGTGAGGATCATGCGGAGCAACTTCAGCAGCTCCCGGCGTCGGTCGTTGGTCATGCGAACGCAACGTACACGCCCTGGCGATACCGTGTCCAGGGCGTGCGTCACCGCTTTTTCAATCCATGGTTACGTTACGCCAGTCGTGGCCGATAGTCAACTCTGGTGCTCTGGTGCTCTGACCTGGGGATTTGGTGGGTCATGGTGCGCTTCAACTTGCTAAGGGTGTGGCGTACTGGGGTGCATGAAATTTTTTGTTTAGGGTCAAATGATTGTCTCTGGTCCCATGGCTGCGCCCACCTACCTGACCACAAGGGTCAAGGGGCAAGCCTGTGGGCTGGTCGACGCCGTCAAGGCGTTGAGCTGTCCATGGGCGCGGCAGGCGGGCGCCAGGACCACAGCGGGAGCCGGCTTGCCACTGCGCCCGGGCCGAGTCCCCACGATCACCTCCACACAGGAGAGGCTCCGTGTCATCCCGTCGGCCTGGCTGTGCCCGATCACGAGGGTCAAGGGGGCTGCTGACCGTGGATCGGCAACCGGCGGCGCTGACGGCCCCCTTGACGCTCGTGATTGCCCTCGTGGAGGCCGATGGGATGGCACGCCCAGCTGCTCCACCCGAACCGCGGCTACTTGTGGTCGCTGGGGTCATCCTGGAGGTCTGCCCGTCCGGCGAGGACAGTGCTCGTCGTCACCGCGAAGCGCGGTGGAATGGTGGTCGTCGCTGGGCCGTCATGGCCCCACCGCGTTGCCCCAGCCCCTTCCTTCGCCGTGGGCGCGCGGTGGCCCCCGGAGGGCGCAGCCCGTAGGGGATAGGCCGCCGCGCTTGCCCACGGTGTTGTTCAGGGCTGGGGGCGGTTAAGGGCTTCGCGGTGGGGGAGGGCATGGACGGGCCAGCGGCGGCCGCCAGGCCGCCGCCTTGATAGAGAGAAGAAACTTTGCGCACGGTCGGTTCGGCGCACCGCCAAGCAGGCAAAGAAAAACCCCGTGTCCACAAGGGAGCACAGGGTTTGATCGCTGGCAGCGAGGGCTAGGCAGCGATCGTGAACGTGGTGGCGCTGACAGTGTGCGACTCGGGGATCACGTCGCCTTCTGCGCGGAGCAGCGCTAGGTGCTCGGTCATGGCCTCGCGCATGAGCTGCAAGGTCTCTTCCTCGGTCTCGCCGACGGCGACGCACCCGGGAAGGTCGGGGCTGTAGGCACCGAAGGTCCCGGTCTCGCCCTTCTCGATCACGATGGCGTAGGTGCTCACCGTGGCTCCCTTCACAGTCCTGCCTGCTTCCGGATGTTCCGCTCGGTCCCGGTTGGGATGTCCGAGCTGGGCTTGCCTGCGACGGTCACGATACCCGGTTTGGTGGCGTGCTTGTAGTGCCTGTGGCTGCCGGCGGTGCGCACGTGGTACCACCCGTCAGCCTCAATCTCCTTGATCATGTCACGGACTTTGATTGGCATTCTCGGCACCTAACCCGGTCAGCGGATGAGCCTGCTCGTGTAACCAGCCTCGACGAGACGGACGTAAGCGGCTTGAACGTCATCGGGCACGTCTTGCGGTATGGCGTACCCGGCGTCGGCGAAGATCTTGATCCGCTGGGTGTCGCCGACGAGCATGTTGATCACGAACTGCGCATCGCCGATGCCGGCGACGTACTCGTCAATCGGAGGTCGGTAGGAGGTGCAAACGACATCGAGTTCAGGCCATAGCTTCTTGCAGGTGGCGAACGATCGGCGTTCCTGGTACGGGCGAGAGATCAGTATGGCTGAGGATGGCTCGACTCTGTGCTGCCGCAGAACCTCCTTGCTGAGTTGGAAGTTCTCGGCAGTATTCGTGGCGGCAGTCTCGATCAGAATGGCTTCGTCGGGCACGCCATGCGTCAAGGCGTACTCGCGGTAGTGGACCGCTTCGCCTCGCGGGAACCGCTCGATGGTCGTCGGGGCGTTGGCACCTGTGAAGAGGAGACGCGGCACTGTCTTGTCCTTGAAGAGTTCGACGGCCCGAACAGCTACTCCGATGTCATGACTACCGAGACCGATCGCGATATCTGCGGGCCGCACCTGGTGCTTCATGTCGTGGTAGTTCCACAACGTCAAGACATCCGCTCGGTGCTCACCTGGGATGATGTTGGGGTGCAGCGCACTCACCTTCGATCTCACTCTGGAAGCTGGAAGCTGTACGACCACTCGAACCTGCTGGCAGCGTGGACCCCGAGAGCGAACTCGATCGGCGTACCGTCCTTGGTGAACGTACGACGTTCGAGGATCATCACGGGTTCGCCGGCAGGTAGGGCAAGCGTCTCGATCTCCTCCCGCTCGGGCATCCTCGCGTGAAAGCTCTCAACCATGTGGTCAGGCTCGAACCCCTGCAAGGTGAGGACGGCGAAGCCGCCACCCGGAGTTGCTGGCCCTGGCTTCGGGTCAACCAGCGGCGTGCCTTCTACGTGTGCAGGGTTGTAGTAGCTAGTGAGCGTGTGGGTCGGCGTGTCGCCGTCCTTGACGAGCCGCGCGCGTTCGTAGACGACATCGCCAGGCTTCATGCTCAACGCCTCGGCAACCTTGCTGTCCGCGCGGACCTTGCGGACCTTGTTGGTCTGGTCGCCGCGCTTCCAGTCGCGGCCCGAGGCTTCTCGGTCGGCCGCGAAGGCCACCAGTCCGTACTTCCACTTGCTCTTGGCGTACCGCTCGATGCCGAGACGCTTCATCGGCGGTCGTTCGCGTACCACGGTGCCGCGACGCCGAACTGGGGTTACAAGTCCTTCGGCTTCTAGGCTGGCAACTGCCTTCCGCACGGTGTTGATGTTGACGCCATGCTCCGCCGCTAGCTCCTCCTGCTTGGGCAGCGTCGTTCCGGGCGGGTACACCCCTCGCCGGATGGCATCGCGTAGCTCGTCTGCAAGCTCTCGGTAGCCCGTGCTCATCTCACCTCCTCATGATCCGATAAGTCTATCTCTACCTGCGGAAACACGGCCAGTTGGGTCGATAGAACTAGCTCTATTGACAGACTAGCAGGCGAGATGTCTAATAGAGCTAGTTCTAATCGAGCCGGTCTAGAGGAGCTGATCAGAGATGGCACAGGCCCCCAAGTTGATGGTGGACATGAGCGAGTACACGGTGATCGTTGCCCAGGCCCCGAAGATGGCCATGACGCGCCCGGACGAGCAGGGCAACAGCGAGCCCATGAAGGACTGGCAGACCAAGGCGATCAAGTACACGGTGGACCTGGTCCTGATGGAGCGGCCCCGTCCGGACAGCGACTGGTCGCCGCTGCCGATCCCGATCCGTGCTGACCTGCTGGCCGAGCCCGCTCCGGGGGTGACGCAGGGCGCGATGGTCGCTCTGAACGGCGTGCGGGTCACGCTGAAGACCAGCAAGGTCACTGACAGCGACTGCGCCCGGATGGGGCACCTGCGGGGCGCTGACTTCGCGTGGCGGATCGACTCCCTGTCGCTGGTCGCGGCGTCACCGCAGATGGCGGCGTAACAAGCTTTCGCCCGTGCCCCCAAGAGAAGTTGGTGGGGCGGCCTGTTCGAGTCGGGCCACGGGCACGGTAGGCAGCGAAAGCCGGTGGGCACAGACGCCGTAATCGCCCTGGTTGGCGACCCGGATCGCGACTGCGTGTTCTTCAGTCAATTCCACAGTGGATAGAGCCATGCCTGAATCGGCCACGTGAGCAGATGCCAGGTACCCCCGGTCGCTTCGTCAGAGGCCGGCGTGGTGCTCGCTCGGACGCCCCGTGTGGGTGCCGGGAGTGACGGTGGATCCCCAGCCAACATTGGTGGGGGTCGCGCCGTGGTTTCCGTGACAACAAGGGAGAGCACAACCATGGCACGACGCAAGGGTAAGGGCCCGTACGCGGTCGCTGGGACGTTGACGACCGTGTGGGGTAACAAGGTGGTCGCCGGCCGCACGGTGTCGGCAGCGCAGTGCATGGGCGCTACGTCAGGCCGGCTCGCGCTGCGTGTGGTCGATGGCCTGACCGATGAGTGGACGCGGGACATGCCGGCGGTGTCGCCGCCCTCGGTCTACGGCGACGTCGACTCGGTGGACTGGTCGCAGTTGTGGCCCTACGGCGGTGATGCGGCGTGATCGTCAACGACGCCAACGAGGCAACGCACTTCGCCCGGGGCTACTTGCGGTCGGCGCTGGGTCGCGTCGTCGACGGTTGGCCGGAACTCATGCGCAGCAAGCAAGGCAGGGCGACGGCGCTGCAGGAAGTGGCTTTGGCCGTGTCGGTGCTGGAGATGGACGACCCGACGCTGATCGAGTGGGCGAACGCGGTGTGCGACTCGATGAGGGGTGATCGCGGTGAGTGAGGACCTGTTCGGCAATGAGCTGCCGGCCCAGCCTGCGCCTGCTCCAGCCCCGAAGGTCAAGCCGGGCAACAACATGGACACCGTGATCAAGGTGTTGGAGCGGGCTATGGGCGACGACGGGTACGTACTGGTCGGCCCGACCGGTCAGCCCCACCGGTTGCGGGAGGACAAGCGTCTGACGCCGTGCATCTTCTGGGAGGCGGCCGTGGTGCACGACCTGATCCGCTCGTCGCTGCTCAAGGTCGGCGCACAGAAGTGGATGGACACCCGTCACGGGCGCAAGCCCTGTCAATCGGTCCTGGTGCCTAGGGCGACCCGGAACCAGTTGGTTCGCTGGAAGGCGCTCAAGCCGTTGCATGGCAAGGGGAAGGGAGCGGCATGACCAGGAGTGAGACCTCGTTCGGCGATCGGATTACGGACTCGGAAAGGGACTTCCTGGCTGAGGTGCGCAAGGATTGGTACTTCATGGGTGGGTCGCGGCTGCTGCTGTTGAACGAAGATTGCCGGACGGCGGAGGTTGCGCCGGTCTACCGCACGTTCCTTGCGACCTTGCTGCTGCGGAAGGGCTTGGTCGAGAAGGACAAGCCGTATCAGCTCTTAAAGGTCGATGGTTCGACGGTCCTGGGCGCGCCTCTCGTGCTGACCTACGAAGGAGTTATCGCGCTCGACTTCGCGAGTGCTCAACAGGATGAGGAGAACTGACCATGGCGAGTGTGAGTGGTGTTGTGGCCACCGCTGTCAACGAGCGGGCCAAGCGGAAGTACGGGGAACTGGTGACCTGCGTGGAGGTGCTGGTCGGCACGCTGCCCCGGGTGGAGAAGCACATCAAGGCCATGGACAAGGGGAAGAAGGGCCGCACCTACAAGATGGCCACGCCGGACGAGTTGCTGAAGCGGATCGGGATGATCCGCGCGGGCTTGGTCGACTTCACCGAAGAGTGCAAGAAGCGTGAGACGGAGCTGACGACGACGGAATGGACGGTGTGACATGGCGCTGATCGACATCGAAATTCAGGGGATGGCCCAGTCCATGATGAACCTCAACCGCGCGGTGCGCGGGATGCCGGACAAGAAGGGCTCGCTGCGGGCGCAACACAAGCTGTTGGCCCGGCTGGTCGCGGACCTGCACACCGAGCTGCGGTGGGCGCGGGCGCGGGTCACCGAATAGCCCCTACCGGCGTAGGTCGCATGTTGGCGCTGGCTCATCACCTGCCCTCGCGGTGGGTGGTGGGTCGGCGGGAGCGTGACGACTCCACATAGGACACGCGTAGAAAGGATGCTGATCATGAGCAAGCGGAACAACACCAACGTGAACGTGGCTGGCTCGAAGCGGTCGGCGGGCGTGGAGTGGCGGGCGCTGCGCTGGTCGGCGCGGCACCCCGAGATGGTCACGATTCCCACGGCGCTGGCGGCCGGTGCGGTGGTGGCCCCGACGATCACGGCCAGTGTGGTCGGTGGCGTGCTCACCGGATTGGGCGTGCACTACCGGGCGCACCCGGACACCTTCGACGTGCACGTGGCCCCGGTGCTGCGGGCGCTGCGCCGCCGCTGGACACAGGACTACGTGGGTGTGCGGTGGCGGGACCTGTGCGACTCGGTCGGGTTGGACAAGGAGCACCGCCGCAAGGGCATCGTCCAGTACCCCCGGGTCGTGTCGATCCGGTGCCGCAGCCAGCATGTGGATGTGGTGCACCTGGCTCCGGTGCGCGGCCAGTCGCTGCGCACGTTCACCGAACGCGGCGAGCAGATCGCGGCGTCGCTGCGGGTGGAGCGGGTGGCGTTCGAGCCGCTTCAGCGCGGCCGGATCGCGATGATCGTGCAGCGGTCGATGCCGTTCACCGAGACCATTCCCGCCCCGGAGATGCCGCAGGATTCCCGTGAGGTGGATCCGGCCCGGCTGTACGTGGGTGAGGACGAGTTCGGGCAGCCCGTCTACCTGTCGCTGGTCGGCAAGCAGTCGTTCCTGTTGATCGGCGGCGCGACCGGGTCGGGCAAGAACTCCTGGGTGTTCGCCCCGCTGCGCTCGCTCGCGCCAATGATCCGTGACGGGCTGGTCAAGCTGTGGGTGATCGACCCGAAGAAGCTGGAGTTCAAGCAGCTGGTGCCGATGCTGGGCGGCCGGTATGCGGACGGCACCAAGGACGAGGACACCGGAGACACCGACATCCCGCCGCTCATGGAGCGCTACATCGCCGACATGGAAGACACCCAGATGCGCATGAGCCGCATGGGTGTGCGGGAAGCGCCGATCTCCAAGGAGTTTCCGCTCAACCTGATGATCGTCGATGAGGTCGCGTCGCTGACCGCGTTCACCACGTCGTTGGAGGCCGGCCACATCAACGCGTTCATCTCCAAGGTGGTGTCGATGGGCCGCACCACCCATCACGCGATGATCATCACCTCGGTGGACCCGAACAAGGACGTGCTGCCTTTCCGGGACCTGATCCCGAACAAGATCTGTCTGCGGGTCAACTCGGCCACGCAGCCGGACATGCTGCTGGGGGAGGGTGCCCGGGAGAACGGCGCGATTGCCGACCAGATTCCGGCCACCGAAGAGTTCGACGGCGTCGGCTACCTCAAGCAGGAAACCAAGAAGTCCGCCCGTATGGTGCGCGCGGCCTACACCTCCAGCACCGACGTGCACGAGCTGGTGGAGTTCGTGACCGGGCGTCCGCATCCGGACCGCCGGCTCCGCGCCGCCTAACCGCTGATACCACAACCGCTCGTGCCCCCCAGGAGAACGTGGTGGGGCTGCCCGTTCGAGTCGGGCCACGAGCACCACGGCAACTCCGCCAGAGGCGGGAGCCGCATCACCACTGTCGTTCGTATCCAAACAGAAAGTGAGGTGTCACGTGTCATGAACACAGTCAAGCGTGAGTCGCGGGTGTTGGACCGGATGTTGACCAAGCTGCGGGCGCACCTGCGCGCGAACCACCTGCCCCGGCCGATCGGCATCACGATGTCCACGCTGTCGCGCACGGTGCAGCTGAGCTTCGGCACCGGAGAGGAACGCGCCCGCCTGCACCGTGCGGTGGCCTGGGGCCGCTCCCTGCACGGGGTGCACGTCACATGGCTGGTGCTGCCGAATCGGCACCTGGTCGTCACGATCGCCGGTCAGCTGGCGGATGGGACCGGGGTGATCGTGTCGGCCGGCGCGGACATCGCGTGCCTGGGCGGGGTGCTCGTCGCGACGGAGAACACCGCCTACGTGCTGGGCTACCGGCTGCCGGTGGGCACCGTCCGCCCGACGACCCTGGTCGATGTCGACGCCCTGACCGGCGACCTGGCTGCGGTGTCCCGGTTTCGCGGCGCTGCGGGCATGGTGGCGGGGGTGGCGGCATGAACGACCGTGACCGCGCTCAGGGGCTGCGGACGGGTGCGCGTGCCCTGTCGGTGGCCCTGTTCGGCGCTACCGGCGCACAGGGGGTGTGGCGCCAGGATCGGGCCTGCCGCGACACGGACCCGCGCGTGTTCGACGCGGAGACCGCCCGCTCCCGCGATCAGGCCCGGCGGATCTGCTCGGCCTGCCCGGTGCAACGCCAGTGCGCCACCGAGCAAATCGAGTGGGAGGCCGGCTACCCGGCGGCGACCCGCTACCTGCACGGCGTCGTCGGTGGCCTGACCCCCGCCGATCGGCGACTGATCCACCACCCCACCACCCGCGACCACCACCCGGTGGCCGTGTCCAACCTCGACGGTAAGGCGGCCTGAGCCATGTTCTTCTTCACCATGACCATCAAGCAGATGTTCCGGCTGCTGGGCGTCGCGTTCTGGGCGCTGCTGCTGTGCGGGCTGATCGCGATCGTGTGCGGCATCGGCTGGGGCCTGCTGACCCTGGTCGTCGTGATCGTGATCCTGTCCGCCGTGTGGCGCGTGCTCCGCAATGACGAGTGATCCGACACCACACACCCGACCGCGTGCACCGCCTGGAAAGGAGGCGAACCACCGTGAACGACAAGGACAACACCGACCAGCCGGCCGAGTCCAAATGGATCACGCGCCTGCGTAAGAAGGTCACCGAGGCTGAGCAGGCACACGGCCTGATGCTCAACCCCTACGCCCGCGCTACGTCGCTGCGGGCGGCACGCAAGAGCATCACCCGCTGCATGTGGCTGTTCCTCGGCCTGGGTATCGCGTTCAACGCCTCCGGCGTGCAAGCCACCCTCGCCGGCAACCGCGACATGGCCGACCCGCAATGGTGGGCCTACTGGCTGCTGGAACCCGCCTTGGGCGGCCTGCTGATCACCGTGCTGCGGTGGGAAGCCAAGATGCACGAAGAGCGCAAGGACATCAGCGGCGACGAGTACAGGGCCGCGCGCCGCTTGAAGTGGCTGCTGATGGCCTTCACGCTCACCGCGTCGGTGCTCGCGTCCCGCCAGCCTGGCGGAGCGTTGTGGGAGATCGACCCCGGGCAGCTGCTGGTGCATGTGCTGTTCCCGGTGGTCACCTACTTGGTGGCGGAGGTGATGCCGCTGATGATGGCCAGTTTCGCCGATGTCATCGCCGACGCCGAACCCACCGACCCCGCCCCAACCCCGGCCCCGGGCCCGGCGACGCCAGTTACCGCGGCTTCGTCCACGGTCGTTGTCGAGCCGACCCCACAACCGCACCCGCAGGAACAGCAGCCCACCACCGCGCAGTCCGGGACACAGTCCCCGGTGCCTGCCCCGGTGCTGGATGAGGCGACCCCGGCCAACATCCGCGCCCAGGTCGAGGCGCTGCACGCGGAGATCGCTCCGACCGGCCGCGCAGTCACCGTCACCGACCTGATCGAACGTCTGCGGTACCCCGAGTCCTACGCGCGGAAGATCCTCATCGCGCCGGTGGCGGCGACCAACGGCCACCACTAACACCACGACCCCTCACGCGGGGCATGGGCCACACCCGGCCTGTGCCCCGCTTTCGTATGCCCAGACCAGAAAGGACCCCTGTCATGACGACGACGCTTCCGCCCGTAACGGTCGAGATGGGCTACGAACTGCGCCCGGACGGCTCCGTGTGGCAGCAAGTCACGGGCCACGACGGACGCACCCGCTACGGCCGCGTGTACTGCTTTCCCGACACCGAGCGGCTGTGCTGCAGTCCGCAGTGGATCTCCAACGACGGTGACGCGCCGACCCGGCACGCTGACCGGGACTCGACCAGCACCCGTGACCCAGGCACCCCGCTACCCGGCGCGCGTTGGGCCACCCACGACGACATCCGCCCCACCTACCACCCGTCGGAGCCGTGCACCGCTGATGGGCTGCTCGTCGACGATTTCCCGGTCGCGTTCGCGGCCGTGTCGTGCTCCACCGAGAGCGAGCGGGTGTTCCTGGACCTGGGCTACCACGACCAGCCCGACATGCCCGTCACGGTGCTGACCATGTCCATGGACACCGATAAGGCCATCGATGCCTACCGGCAGCTCGCCGGGGCACTGCGCTACCTCGGCGTCGACACCGACGCCCTGTACCCGGGCCATGACGTCGCCATGACCCACCGCACCAAGTAACCACCCCGTACCAAAGGAGAACCACCACCATGTCACCAACCACTGTGGACACCGACCGGTACGCCGCGTTCATCGGCAAGGCAGGGTTCGGCGCGTGGCGTGAGCGAGTGGCCTCCGCCAAGGGCTGCGCCCACCCGATCCACCTCGCCGGCCGCACGGTGCTGCACGACAAGACCGCCGATGGACGCCCGGTGCTGCGGACCCTGACGGCCGGAACGCTGATGGTGCCCTGCGGCACCCGACGGGCCGCGATCTGCCCGGCCTGCGCCGACCGGTACGCCGCCGACGCGTTCCACCTGATCCGCGCCGGCCTGGCCGGTGGCGAGAAAGATGTCCCGCTGACCGTGCGGGACACGCCCCGGCTGTTCGTCACGGTCACCGCCCCCAGCTTCGGCAAGGTCCACTCGGGCGGGCTGACCGCGCGGGGCAATCGCAAGCCCTGCGGCTGCGGGGCGTGGCATCACCCGGATGACCCGATCCTGTCCACCCCGATCGACCCGGACACCTACGACTACGTCGGCGCTGTGCTGTGGCACGCGATGGCGGGCGCGTTGTGGCACAAGTTCACCGAACGCGTCGCCCGGATCATGGCCGCCCGCCAGGGAATCAAGGTCAGCGAGTTCCGCGAGCACGCCCGCGTGTCCTACGCCAAGGTCGCCGAGTACCAGGCGCGGGGCATGGTGCACTTCCACGTGGTGATCCGGGTCGACGGCCCGACCGGCCCGGACAGCCCCCGCCCCGCCTGGGTGACCGCCTCACTGCTGGAGGACTGCGTCCGCCTGGCCGCCGCTGAGGCTGGCGTCTCGATCGACCGGCCGTCCGGGGCGGAGATGACGGTCCAGTTCGGGCCACAGGTGGACGTGCGGCCGATCACGGCCCGGCTGGCGGGCCAGTTCGAGGATGCGGACGGCACGGTGTCCGAGGCGGCGATCGCGGGTTACATCGCCAAGTACGCCACCAAGTCGACCGGCACGACGGCCGGCGGTGACCGCCGGTTCCGCTCGCAGTTGGACATCGACAACCTGACCGGGATCTCCGAGCACCACCGCCGCATGATTCAGATGGCGTGGAACCTCGGCGGCCTGCCGCAGTACGCGGATCTCAAGCTTCGCCGCTGGGCGCACATGCTGGGCTTCCGGGGCCACTTCCTGACCAAGTCGCGGAAGTACTCCACCACGTTCAAGCGGATCCGGGGGGATCAGGCCGACTACCAGCGGGCGCAGACCCTGGCCCGGCTGGGTGTCGACGACCCGGACACGGTGCTGGTGGTCAACGATTGGCGCTTCACCGCCGTGGGACACGTGTCCCCGGTAGCGGCTGAGCTGGCCGCCGCGTTCTGGGAGCGAACCAAGGCCGAACGCGCAATGCGCCGCGCCGACCAGTACGAGACCGAGCACGACGAACACGAAGGGATGTGAGCGGAATGTCTGCCAACGCAAAGATAGCTCCACTATGGACTGTTGTGGATGTGGCTACCTTCCTGGGCATCCCTGTGCAGACGTTGTACCAGTGGCGGCGCAAGGGGTTCGGTCCCAAGGGTACGAAGGTTGGCAAGTACGTCCGCTACGAGCCGGACGGCGTCCGTGAGTGGTTCAAGTCGTTGGGGGAGAGCTGATGCCGCGTCCACCGCTGCCGTTGGGCACCTTCGGCAAGATCACGGTTTACAGGCAGGGGGCGAAGAAGTACCGGGCGCGGTGCCGTTACAGGGACTTTGACGGCAAGATCTACCCCGTCGAGCGGTACGGGGTGACCGGCCCCGAGGCCGAACGTCGGCTGAGACAGGCACTACGTGACTGGGCGACGCCGTCCGGTGGGGCCGAGGTGACCTCCAACACGAGGTTCAAGGACGCTGCTGCCCTGTGGCTCAAAGAGGTTGAGCACGATGCAGAGCGGGAGGCCCGTTCGTGGGGCACGGTGGACACCTACCGGAGCCGCCTGGAAGGGATCGTCATCCCGGCCGTCGGCGAACTGCGGATGTTCGAGGTCAAGACCCCGATCCTCGACAAGCTGTGCAAGCGTGTCCGCGATGAGTCGAGCGCCAGTTCGGCCAAGACGGTGCGGTCGATCCTCTCGGGCGTCTGCGGGCTGGCCGTTCGGCACGGTGCCCTCGACACGAACCCGGTGCGTGAGGTCGGGCCGTTGGAGAGCAAGAAGGCGCGCAACCAGCCGGCCAAGTCGCGTGCGCTCACCGGGGACCAGGTGCTTGACCTGCTCGCCAAACTCGACGCTGACGAGCAGGCCCGGCGGGACGACTTGCCGGACCTGGTGCGGCTGTTCCTGGCGACGGGGGAGCGGACCGGCGAGGCGTTGGGCGCGCACTGGCCCGACTTCGACGACGCGGGGAAGACCCTCACCATGCAGGGCAACGTCATTCGCGCTCGGGGCAAGGGGAAGATCCTCAACCGGGGGAAGACGGAGAACGCTCAGCGTCCGATCCCGCTGGCGGACTGGTGTTGCGCGATGCTGATCGAGCGGCGGGCGGCCGTGACGAACCTGGCTGGGCCGATTTTCCCCAGTACTACGGGCACCATCCGGGAGGCGTCCAACGTGCGCAACCGGGCGTGGAAGCCCTTCGCGGAGCGGGCCGGCTACGGCTGGGTGACCTTCCGGACGTTCCGCAAGACGGTGGCGACCCTGCTCGACGACGCGGGGCTGACGGCGCGTCAGATCGCTGACATCCTCGGCCACGCGCGGCCGTCGATGACTCAGGACGTCTACATGGGTAGGCGTACGGTGAGTCGCATTGGCGCTGAGGCGCTAGAGAAAGCGGTGAATGGAACCGCAGAGTAAGAGGTGGGAATACTGGGGGTCTGATCTTGAACGATCGGCCCCCAGTTCATCTACCTGGGGAAAGAGTGCGCCGCCAGGGACTCGAACCCCGAACCCGCTGATTAAGAGTCAGCTGCTCTGCCAGTTGAGCTAGCGGCGCTCGTCGAAGGTTTCCCGTGAGGGTTTCCCTCGCTGACGGGAGAAACATTAGCACAGGCGTCGCGGCAATTCCCAATCGGCTGGTCAGGGGCGGTATGCGCAGGTCAGGGGCCGGTTTTGTGCGGACCGGGGGAAGGTGAGCCGCGTCACTGCACTAGGCTCGACGGTTCGGTCGGGGGAGGAGCGGCAGTGGGGCACGGAAGGTCGCCGAGGGGTCGCCCGAATCGGCGGTCGGGGCCGGAGTTCGCCCGCGCGACGGTCCGTTTCGGCGAGGCGGAACTGTCCCGGGACCCGGACCGCCCCGCGGCCTGGCTGCTGTCGGTGAACGGCGTGGCGCAGTCCTATGTGGATCTGGATGACCCGACGCACCTGGAGTTCGACTACGTGCGCCGCATCGGGGACGTGGTGGATCTGGCGCATCCGGCGGGTGTGCCGCTGGACGTGCTTCACATCGGTGGCGGTGCGTGCACGATCCCGAGGTACGTGGCGGCGACGCGGCGCGGATCGCGGCAGCTGGTGATCGAAGCCGACGGCCCGCTGGTGGATCTCGTACGCGAGCAGCTGGACCTGAGGTCGGTGCCGCAGCTGAAGGTCCGGGTCGGCGACGGCCGCCAGGAGACGGCGACCCGCCGCGACGACACGGCCGACCTGGTTGTCGTGGACGCCTTCGAAAGCGCATTGATGCCGGGACCGCTGGCGACGCTGGAGTACACCCGCGAAGTGCGCAGAGTGCTGCGCCCGCACGGCACGTACGTGGCGAACCTGGCCGACGGGGGCGGCCTGCACTTCGCCCGGCGGTTCGCGGCGACGCTCGGTGAGGTCTTCGAGCACGTGCTGGTGATGGCGGAGCCGGGCGTGTTCCGCGGCCGCCGGTTCGGCAACCTCGTCGCGGCGGCCTCGGGCGAGGACCTGCCGACCGCCGAGCTGGCCCGCCGCACCGCGGGCTCGGCCTTCCCGGCCCGCTGCGTCGCAGGTCAGGAGTTCGCGCGCAACGCGAAAACCCTTTCCGACGATGAACCGGTCATCCCACCGCAGCCGCCACCGGACGCGTTGGGCCGGACCTGATCGACACTTTCACACGTTCGGGGGAGCGTTTCCAACATCCAGACCGAGTAGACACTGCCACGGTACGTCCGCTCGGACGCTTGTGAGCCAATCCCGACCAAAGGAGCGAGCCGACCGGCGTGAACGATCACCCGCTGCGAGGTCCCGTCGACGACAGCTGGCGGACCGAGCTGGCGCGCACGTGGGCGGCGGAGATCGCGAAGACGGTCTTCATTCCCATGTCGCACGCCAAGATCGTGCGGCTGCTGGGGCGGATGACCGGCACGCTCGCGGACGCCGTGTGCGCGGATCCGCCGGACGCCAGCGGGGTTGCCGAGATCGGCACCGCCCTGGTCAACCGGGCCATCTCCGGCAAGGCCACGCTGTCGACCACCCTCGCTGTGCTCGGCCGCGGCCTGCTCGCGATGCCCGACGCGCCGGCCGACCTGCCGGCCCGCGTCGTCACGGTGCTCAGCGCGCTGGCCGCCGGCTACGCGGAGGCGTTGCGGGAACGAACGTACATCAGCCAGGAGGCGCTGAAACGCTCGCTGATCAAGGCGAAGCGGGACACCGAACGCAGCCTCGCCGACAGCGACGCCCGGCTGCGCGCGATCTTCTCGTCCTCCGCCGTCGGCATCGCGATCAGCGAGCCCAACGGCAAGTTCTCCCAGACGAACGCCGCCCTCACCGAGATACTCGGCTACGGCCAGCCGGAGCTGGCCGGGATGAGCGTGCAGGACCTCGCTCATCCCGACGCCGCCGGCTGGCTCGCGGACAGCATCGCCGAGCTGCTCTCCGGCCGTAGGGCCAACTTCCGGGAACGCTGCCGGCTGGTGCACCAGGACGGCGACTCCGTATGGGCCTACCTCGCGGTGTCACTGCTGCGCGACGACCACGACCAGCCGGCCTACCTCGTCACCATGGTCGAGGACGTCACCGAGCTGCACCTGCTCGGCGATCGCCTCGGCCACCAGTCGCTGCACGACATGTTGACGGGGCTGCCCAACCGGCAGTACTTCGTGTCCACTTTGGAGAGCACGCTGGGCCGGTCGTCCGCCGCCGGCCGGATCACGTTGTTCCACTTCGGACTGGACCGGTTCACGGTCGTCAACGACGGCCTCGGGCAGCACGTGGGCGACCAGCTGCTGCGGGCCGTGGGGCAGCGCCTGGAAAGCGTGTTCGCCGGCGAGACCGCGATGGTCGCGCGGCTGGGCGGCGACGAGTTCGCCGTCCTGCTGGAGGGCAAGGAGGACACGCCCGGCGTAGGCGATTACGCCGCGCGGGTGCTGGACGCGCTGGCCGACCCCATGTTCATCGGCGGCGACGGCATCGCCGTCTCGACGTGCATGGGGATCGTGGACCGGATCAGCACCGGCACGGACCCCGCCGAGCTGCTCCGGGCCGCCGACATGACGCTGCACCGGGCCAAACGGCGCGGCGCCGGCCAGTGGGACCTGTTCGACGCGCGGCAGGACGCCGCCGACCGCTCCCGCTTCCGGCTGGCCGCGACCCTGCCCGGTGCGCTGCAGGCCGAGCAGCTGGACGTCGTCTACCAGCCGCTGCTGCGGTTCTCCGACGAGACGATGATCGCCGTCACCGCCCGGCTGGCCTGGCGGCCGCCCGCGCAGCAGCCGCAGCGGCACTGCGAGGTGCTGGCCCTGGCCGAGGAGACCGGCGTCGTGCTGCCGGTCGGCCGGTGGGCGATCCGCAAGGCGTGCCAGCAGGCCGCGCTGTGGTGGCAGGTGCACGGCATCGCCGCGCCACCCGTCGCCGTCGACCTCTCCGCCGGGCAGGCCCGCGACCCCGACCTGGTCGGCGTCGTCCGCCGTGAGCTGGACGCCGTCGAGCTGCCGGCCGACCAGCTCCGGCTCGGGGTGTCGCTGGGCACCGAGGCGCAGAACGACGAAATCATCGACAACATCCTGGTGCTCGCCGAAATGGGCGTCGCATCGTCCCTTGTGGACTTCGGCACCGAGCACGCCGAGCTGTTGCTGCGCGGGGAGTTCACGCTGCGCGCCGTCGTGCTCGACGCGCGGCTCGGCGACTCCCTCGCCGACGACCGCACCGCCGAGATCACCGAGCCGGTGGTGCGCAGCCTCGTCGACTTCGCCCACAGCCTCGGCCTGCCGGTGGCGGTCACCGGCATCCGGCACGAGGATCACCTGCGCCGGCTGCGAGCCGTCGGCGTCGACGCGGGACAGGGCGAGCCGCTCTCGCCGTCGGTGAGCGCGGACCGGATCGTGTTGGGCCAGTGAGCGCGGGGAAGCGAGGAGCCATGTCAGGAGCGGTGGACTGGGTGCCGGCCGAGGTCGACATCGACGTTCCCAGCTCGGCCCGGATCTACGACTACGTCCTGGGCGGGGCGCACAACTTCGAGCGCGACCGCATGATCGGCGACCAGCTGGCGCAGGTCGTCCCCGTGCGGGAGATGGCGCGGCTGAACCGGTCGTTCCTGCGCCGGGCCGTGCTTTTCCTCATCGACAACGGCATCCGGCAGTTCCTCGACATCGGTTCCGGCATTCCCACCGTCGGCAACGTGCACGAGATCGCCCGGGAGGCCGACCCCTCGTGCCGGGTCGTCTACGTCGACTACGAGCCCGTCGCCGTCGCGCACAGCCGGCTCATCCTCCGTGACGACCCGCAGGCCGTCATGGTCCAGTCCGACCTGCGCGAGCCCGAGCGGATCCTCAGCGACCCCGAGACCCGGCGGATGCTGGACTTCGACCAGCCCATCGGCCTGCTCATGGTCGGCGTGCTCCAGTTCATCCCCGACGCCGACGACCCCGCCGGGGTGATCGCCCGCTACCGCGACGCCCTGCCCGCCGGCAGCTACCTCGCGCTGTCCCACTTCACGCCGGACAACTTGGAGGAGGGCATGGCCAAGGCCGTGGACGTCTTCTCCCACAGCGCCGAGCCCATCCACCCCCGCTCCCACGCCCAGATCACCGCCATGTTCTCCGGCTTCGACCTCGTCGAACCCGGCGTGGTCTTCACCGCCAACTGGCGCCCCCAGTCCGCGGCCGACCTCGGCGACGACCCCGACCACTCCGGCATCTACGCCGGCGTAGCCCGCAAACCCTGAACCGCCAGGGGTTACAGGAGGCGGGAGGCTTCGAGCATTCGGCTTTCGCGGACGGCGGGGTCCTGGTGGGGGCAGCTGGCGCACGGGGCGAAGCCGGCGTGGTCGATGAGGCAGCACGAAACCCGCCGCACCAACGGCTTGCCTTCGAGCTCCACGAAACGAGCGGGCGGCAGCGGCGAGCCCATCGAGGCCACGAGCCACGACGCCTGTTCAACGCCTTTCGCGGGGGAGCCGAGTTCCCGCCAGGCGCGCAGGAGAGCGTTGGCGATGGCATCGGTGGTGATGGCCCACAGGGGAGGCAGCCGAACACCGGAGACGGCGGACAGGGTCTCCAGCACCGGGCTCAAGGCGGAACGCAACGCCCCGGGCAGCGAGGAAACGTCAGGCAGCAACCCGCCGGGGTAGACGTTCACCACCCGACCGTCCTCGCCGACATGCACGCGAAGCCGGTCCAGAGCCGGATCCGCGGCGAGGTCGATCTCGGCCAGCCGGGTGAGCAGTGAGGTGAAGACGACGCTGCTGGTGCTGTACCACCACAGGGTGCCGGCGACGCGGTTGTCGGAGGTGGACCACCGCGCACGGCTGTCGGCGACGAAGCGCTCCATCTCGGCCGGGTCGGCCAAGGCGGTGCCGGGCAGGATGCGCTCAGTCATGGCGGAACTTCACCTCTGCTACGGCGGAGTCGACGCAGCGGACGCCGAAAACCCGGTCGGCACAGGGCAGCACGGAGAACCGGTGCCGCGTGATCGCCGGGTGGCCGGTCAGTTCGGCCCGTCCCAGCAGGAAGTCCGCCATCTGCCGTGCCTGTTCGTCGTCGGCCCCGAGGACAGCGGCTGCTTGTCCCCACGGCAATCGTAGTCGAAGACCTTCGCCTGAGCGGTGTCTTCTCACTGATGTTCTTGTCCGACAACCGTTTCGCCGAGTCGAAGGCAGTCGGCCACGGCGACCGCACGCTGCGTTCCTCCGCGCCGGCGCAGCCATGTGATCTGCGAGCCCCGGCGACCGCCCTTAGCAGAACTCGGAGCGGTCGCACGTCCCAGACGAGGGCGTCACCCGGCCGGGTGGTCCCGCCGATCATGTGCGCGACGAGCGCGGCCAGCCTGTCGGTGACCGGCAGTAGCGCACATCCGCCGGCCCGTAGGACACGAGAACAAGGCGGCGTTCAGACCTGTGAACCGAGTATCGAACGGTGCGGCGCGCGCGGGCATCGACGGCCAGACCTCCATCGCCTCGTGGACGCGCCCTGCGGTGCCGTGGCCGGTCTCCCGGCTGACGGGTGGCCCATGCGTCCTCGCGCACATCCTGATCACGGTGGCGAGGGCCGCGCCGGAGTCCCGCCACCACGGTGTCGTCACAGTCGGCAGCGCCTGTCAACGGTGTCGATGTGACCTGGTCGGGGGATCCTCAGGTTGACAGCGGTGCGGTCGGTCGGGAGCATTCGCGCAGGCGAGTCGGGGAGTGAAGTGGTGACCCAGCTGCGTCAAGCCGAGGTGGTGCTGCCGGTCGTCGAGTGCGGCCAGGACAGCCCGGTGTCGGCCCTTGGTGCTATCGGTGCGGTGCCGTGGCCGCGGCGGACGGCCCGGCATCGGGATCCACGTCCGGTGCCGGCAGTGGTGCTCGAGAACGACCTGTTGATCGCCACCGTCCTGATCGGACGCGGCGGTCGGCTGCATTCGTTGTGGCACAAGCGGGAACATCGCCCGGTTCCGTTCTCCTCGCCGGCGTTCCAGCCGGCCAGCGGCGGCCCGGTGTTCGCGGCCCCGGTGGGCGGCGACACGCTGCGGGTGTGGGAGTGGGACACCGCGCGCGACCTGCCGTACCAGATCGACTTCGTGCTGCCCGACGGCGAGGCGCTGCGGGTGGACACCAAGGTGCGGGACCCGCGCGGCCACACCGAGTGGGACGAGACGCCGCCGGGTGACCTGATCATGGCCGGCTCCGGTTGGGGCGCGCTGGAGCTGACCCGGCTCGGCGCCCGGCTGACGGCGACCCCGTTCACCGGTCTCGGCCCGGCGCAGCGGCCGTGGCTGGATCTGTTGCACGGCAACATGACCGCCACCGATCCCGAGCAGCCGCCGGGTCGCAGCCTGGTGTCCGCGCCGTGGCGGACGATGCTGGAGGCCGCGCCGGAGAACTGGCTCACCGCCTACCACATCGGCGTTGCCCGTTGGCACGCAAGGGAAAACGAAGCCGCTATCGCGGCGTGGCGGCGTTCCATCGAGCTGGCCGTGTCACCGTGGGCGCTGCGCAACCTGGCCGTGGCGGAGTTCCGCTGTGGCCACGTGCGAGAGGCGGCCGAACTGCTGACCGCCGCCGCCTGGTCCACGCCCGCGGTGCCGGATCTCTCCGTGGAGGCCGTCGACCTGCTGCTGGCTGCCGGCCAGGCCGACGAGGCCGCCACGCTGCTGCGTCGGGTGCCCGGCTAGACCGCGAACGGCGCCAGGGACAGCCCCGCTTCGAGCAGCCCGGCGCGCACGCGGCGGGCGATCTCCACCGCGCCCGGCGTGTCGCCGTGCACGCACAACGATTGCGGCGCAACGGAAACGACCGTGCCGTCCACGGCGGTCACGGTGCCCTCCAACGCCATCCGCACGCAGCGGGCGACGATCTCGTCCACGTCGTGCAGCACGGCCCCGTCCAGGCGGCGGGACACCAGCTCGCCGGAGGGCGTGTAGGCACGGTCGGCGAACGCCTCCCGCACGGGCGTGAGCCCGGCGGATTCGGCCTGCCGCAAGGATTCCGACCCGGGCAGCCCGAGGACCGGCAGCGACGGGTCGTACCGGCGCACGGCGTCCACCACGGCCGCCGCCTGTGCCGCATTCGTCACGATTGCGTTGTACAGGGCCCCGTGCGGCTTGACGTACCGCACCCGCGTGCCGGCGACGCGGGCGAAGCCGTCCAGCGCGGCGATCTGGTAGATGACGTCGTTGACCAGTTCCGCCGGGTCGACGTCGATGAACCGCCGGCCGAAGCCGGGCAGGTCCCGGTAGCCGACCTGGGCCCCGATGGCGACGCCGCGCTCGGCGGCCCGCTCGGTCACCCGCCGCAGCACGGTCGGGTCGCCGGCGTGGAAGCCGCACGCGACGTTCGCGCTGGTCACGACGTCGAGCAGGGCGTCGTCGTCGCCGAGCCGCCAGGCCCCGAAGCCCTCGCCGAGATCGCTGTTCAAGTCGATGACGGTCATGGCCACCAACCTAGGGCAGCAGCCCGAACCGGCGGGCGGCAACCACCGCCGCCAGCCGCGAGTGCACGTCGAGCTTGCGCATGGCGCTGCGCAGATACGCCTTGACGGTCTCCGGCCGCACCCCGAGCCTGCGCGCCACCTCGGCGTTGGTCTGCCCCAGGGCGATGCCGGCCAGCACGTCCAGTTCCCGCGCGGACAGCGCCGGCACGGGCGCGTCCGGCGGCGCCCAGGAGGCGGCCAGCCGCGCGCAGACGTCGTGCACCCGCTGCCGCAACGCGTCGTCGGTGACCTCGGCGGCCAGCTGCCGGAGCTCGGCGTGCGCGGCCCGGACCTCCTCCCAGCCACGAGGGGCCTTCACGTCCTCGATACGGCTGCGTTGCGCATCGCGCACCGCGAGCCCCTGCTCCAGGTCCCGCGCTGCCTCCCGTGCGGCGGTGAGCACCCGGTCACCCAGCGGCAGGGCCTGCCGCAGCGCCCCGTACAGCACGGCCCGCACCACCCGGTTGACCACGACCGGAACGGCCACGATGGACCGCAGTCCCTCGGCCGTCACGGGCTGGTCGTACTGGTGGCTGATGCCGGCGGCGTGCGAGTAGTCGGTGACGGCCAGCGGCTTGGCCAGGGCCAGCGCCTTGCCGCCGAGACCGTTGCCCCGCACGACCATGAGGCCGGCCAGTGAGTTCGTGCTGGTCCCCAGCAACTCGGACAGCTTCACGCCGCCGGTCTGCACCACCCCGCCGAACGCGACCGGCAGCCCGGTGGTCGTGCGCATCGTCGCCAGGGCGCGGCGAACCTCGTCGCGTTCGACATGAGTCGGGGCGGCATCCTCCATCCGGTCCCCCTTTCCGGGGGTAGCGGACTGCATCGTCCGGCACCACCATCGCCTGCGTGACCGATACGGCATTCCGGGCGGCCCGTGACCTGCTGCTCGCCCATCGAGAAGACTACGCCGTCGCCCGCGACGGTTTCCGCTGGCCAGAGCTCGGCGAGTTCAACTGGGCGCTGGACTGGTTCGACGCGATCGCCGTCGGCAACGACCGTCCGGCGCTGTGGATCGTCGAGCAGGACGGCAGCGAGCGGCGGGTCTCGTTCGAGCAGATGTCGCAGCGGTCGAACCAGGTCGCGAACTGGTTGCGGGGGCACGGGGTGCGCCGCGGCGACCGGATCATCCTGATGCTGGGCAACCAGGTGGAGTTGTGGGAGACGATCCTCGCGGCGATGAAGCTGGGGGCCGTGCTGATCCCGGCCAGCACCCTGCTCGGGGCTACTGACCTGCGCGATCGGGTCGAACGCGGGCGGGCCGGGCATGTCGTCACCGGCCTGCCCGGCAGCTACGCGGACGTGCCGGGCGACTACACCCGGATCGCTGTCGGCGCGCCGGCCGAGGGCTGGCTGGACTATGCCGACTCCGTGAACGCGTCAGTACAGTTCGAACCGGACGGAGTCACCCGGGCCGACGACACGCTGCTGCTGTACTTCACCTCCGGCACCACGGCCAAGCCGAAGCTGGTGGAGCACACGCACGCGTCCTACCCGGTCGGGCATCTGTCCACCATGTACTGGATCGGGCTCGAGCCCGGCGACGTGCACCTGAACATCTCCTCGCCGGGCTGGGCGAAACACGCGTGGAGCAACGTTTTCGCGCCGTGGAACGCCGAGGCGACGGTGTTCGTCTACAACTACACGAGGTTCGACGCGTCGCGGCTGCTGGCCGAGATGCAGCGCTGCGGCGTGACGAGCTTCTGCGCGCCGCCGACGGTGTGGCGGATGCTGATCCAGGCCGACCTGACCGCGCTGACCAAGCCGCCGCGCAAGGTCGTCGGCGCGGGCGAGCCGCTCAACCCCGAGGTGATCGAGCAGGTTCGCAAGGCCTGGGGCGTCACGGTTCGCGACGGCTTCGGCCAGACGGAGACGACCGTCATGGTGGCCAACACGCCGGGGCAGCCGATCAAGCCGGGCTCGATGGGCCGCCCGGTGCCGGGCTACGAGATCGTGCTGGTCGACCCGGCCACCGGTGAGCTCGGCGACGAGGGCGAGATCTGCGTGGACCTGGCTCGTCGCCCGCTCGGGCTGATGGTCGGATACCACGGCGACGACGAGCGCAACGCCGAGGTGATGCGGGACGGGTACTACGACACCGGGGACGTCGGTTCCCGCGATGTGGACGGCTACCTCACCTACGTCGGCCGTGCCGACGACGTGTTCAAGGCGTCGGACTACCGGATCTCGCCGTTCGAGTTGGAAAGCGTGCTGCTGGAGCACGATGCCGTGGCGGAGGCCGCGGTCGTGCCGTCGCCGGACCCGCTGCGGCTGGCCGTGCCGAAGGCGTACATCGTGCTCGCGGCAGGTTGGGCCGCGGATGCGAGCACCGCGGAGGCGATCTTCGCGCACTCCCGCGAGCATCTGGCCCCGTACAAGCGGATCCGCCGGCTGGAGTTCGCCGAGCTGCCCAAGACGATCTCCGGCAAGATCCGCCGGGTCGAGCTGCGCGGGGCGGAGAACGACAAGCACTCCGGCCCCGAGCGTCCACATGGTGAACACCGCGAGGAGGACTTCCCCGCACTTCGAAACGGCTGACTTCCCACTCTCTAGGAATCGTTGACGCGTCGGTGGGCGCGCTGTTCGGATGGGTCGCGTGACCCTGTCCGTACCGCGCCCCACCGCGTCGGCGCCCGACGACACCGCCGACCTCCGCGTGGTGCCCGCCCGCTATCCCTTGCGGTGGGCGGGCATCGCCGTCGTGCTCGTGCTGCTCGCGCAGTTCGTGCACGGCCTGGCCACCAATCCCGGTTGGGACTGGCCGACCTTCGCCGCGTTCTTCGCCAGCGGCGCCGTTGTCACCGCCCTCGGCACGACGCTGCAGCTCACCGCGTACGCCACGGTGCTCGGCTTCGCCGTCGGCGCGGTGCTGGCGCTGATGCGCCTGTCGCACAGCCGGTTCCTGCGCACGGTCGCCTGGGGCTACGTGTGGGCGTTCCGCTCCATCCCGCTGATCGTGCAGATCATCTTCTGGTTCAACGTCTCCTACCTCTACCCGAAGCTGGGCTTCGGCGTCCCGTTCGGGCCGGTGCTGTTCACGGTCGCGACCCAGGACCTGTTCTCGCCGCTGGGCGCGGCCGTGATCGGCCTGACGCTGCACCAGGCCGCCTACTCGGCCGAGATCATCCGCTCCGGCGTGCTCGCCGTGGACGCCGGCCAGCTGCAGGCCGCCGCCGCGCTCGGCATTCCGCGGGCCCGGCAGTTCCGGCGAATCGTGCTGCCGCAGGCGATGCGGTCGATCCTGCCCAACGCCGCCAACGAGGTGATCTCGCTGCTCAAGGGCACGTCGATCGTGTCGGTGGTGGCGATCAACGAGCTGTTCTACCAGGTCCAGGTGATCTACGGCCGCAACGCCCGCGTGGTCGCGCTGCTGATGGTCGCCACCGTCTGGTACGTCGTGCTGACCTCCCTGCTCTCGCTCGTCCAGCACTACGTGGAACGCCACTACGCCAAGGGGTCCCGATGATCGAGATTCGGGACGTGCACAAGAGTTTCGGCCAGCACGAGGTGCTCAAGGGCGTCAGCCTCCACGTCGCCGCGGGCGAGGTGGCGGTGGTGCTCGGGCCCTCCGGCTCCGGCAAGTCCACGCTGCTGCGCAGCGTCAACCACCTGGAGAAGGTCGACCGCGGGCAGATCCGGGTCGACGGCGAGCTCATCGGATATCGCCGCCGTGGCAACAAGTTGTACGAGCTGAAGGAACGCGAGGTGCTCAAGCAGCGCAGCGCGATCGGCTTCGTGTTCCAGAACTTCAACCTGTTCCCGCACCTGACCGTCGCCGACAACGTCGCCGAGGCGCCGGTCGCGACCGGTCGGCTGCGGCGGAAACCGGCCCGGGCCAAGGCTTTGGAGCTGCTCGGCCGGGTCGGGCTCGCGGAGAGGGCCGACGCCTATCCGCGGCAGCTGTCCGGCGGCCAGCAGCAGCGGGTGGCGATCGCCCGGGCGCTGGCGCTGGACCCCAAGGTGGTGCTGTTCGACGAGCCGACGTCCGCGCTGGACCCGGAACTCGTCGGCGAGGTGCTGGACGCGATGTTGGACCTCGCCCGCAGCGGCACCACGATGATCGTCGTCACGCACGAGATCGGCTTCGCCCGCGAGGTCGCGGACACCGTCGTGTTCATCGACGACGGCCGCGTGCTGGAGCAGGGGCCGCCGGCGCGGGTGCTGGACAACCCCGAGCACGAGCGGACCAGATCGTTCCTGTCCAAGGTCCTGTAGGAGGAGAGCGTTGTACGGCAAGCTCATAGCGGCACTTTTGGCGGTGACAACCGTGACCGCCTGCGGCGCGGCGGCCGGCGAGCAGAGCCAGCAGCAGCCGCGCATCACCACCGCCGAGGTGGACAAGATCGCCGCCGAAGTACCCCAGGCGATCCGCGACCGCGGCACCCTGGAGGTGATCACGAGCGTCGGCACCGTGCCGCCGCTGACCTTCTACGACACCGACAACAAGACGCCGATCGGCGTCGAGGAGGACATCGCCTCGCTGGTCGCCGACGTGCTGGGCCTGAAGACCCACGTCAACGTCGCCTCCTGGGAGAACGTGTTCGTGGGCCTGGACTCCGGCAAGTACGACGCCGGCTTCACCAACATCACCGTCACCGAGGCGCGCAAGGAGAAGTACGACTTCGCCACCTACCGCTTGGACAACGTCTCCTTCGAGGCGCGCAAGGGCGGCAAGTGGAAGGTGACCGGGCCCGCCGACGTCGCCGGCAGGACGATTGCCGTCAGCTCCGGCACCAACCAGGAGAAGCTGCTGCTCGACTGGAACGCGCAGAACGTCGCTCGTGGTCTCCAACCCGTTGACGTCAAGTACTTCCAGAACTCCACCGACTACTACCTGGCGCTGCAGTCCGGGCGAATCGACGCCTACCTCGGGCCCAACCCCACCGCCGCCTACCACGCCAAGAGCTCCGGGCAGACCGAGATCATCGGCACCATCTCCGGCGCCGGGCCGACGCTGCAGGGCGAGATCGCCGCCACCACCAGGAAGGGCAACGGTCTGGTCAGGGCGCTGAACGACGCCCTGAACCAGGTGATCTCCGACGGCAGCTACGCCAAGGTGTTGGACCGCTGGGGCCTGGGCAACGAGGCCGTCCCGCATTCCGAGATCAACCCTCCTGGCCTGCCGAAGTCCTGACCCGCTTTCGCCTTCACCCCTCCCGCTGCCGTCCTGACCGCTTTAATGCTGGCATGGTGGAGTTGGTGATCCTTGGGCTGCTCGCCGCCGGGCCGGCGCACGGGTACGAGCTGCGCCTGCGCATCCCCGAGATCACCGGCCACGGCCGCCCCGTCGCCGACGGCACCCTCTATCCCGCGATCAAGCGGCTGGCCGAGGCCGGGCTGCTCACCCGGCAGGCCCGGCCGGGTCAGGTCGCCGCGCCCAGGCAGGTGCTCACCCTTACGCCGGCCGGACACGCCGAACTCGTCCGCCGGCTGGCCGCGGTCGACGTGGCGGACGACCCGTCGTGGCTGACCGCCCTGGCCTTCCTCGGCGCACTGCCCGATCCCGCCGATCTGCTCCGCCGCCGGCTCGCCGTGTTGGAGGCTCGGGCGTTGCCCGAGGGCACGGATGCGTACCAGCAGTGCCGGCTGGCCGTGCTGACCGCCGGTCGGGAGGCGGAACTGGCCTGGTTGCGGGCCCGCGTCGCCTAGCCCGAGCGGGTGATCCCGGTCGACCTGAGCGCGTCTCCCCGTGGGTCAGGCTCGGTCGAACACCTTGCCGTCGACCACCTCGAGCCGGCGCGTGGTGTGCACCGCCGCCAGCATCCGCCGGTCGTGCGTGACCAGCAGCAGCGTGCCCGGGTAGTTGGCCAGCGCCGCCTCCAGCTGCTCGATCGCCGGCAGGTCCAGATGGTTCGTCGGCTCGTCCAGCACGAGCAGGTTGACCCCGCGCGCCTGCAGCAGCGTCAGGGCGGCCCGCGTCCGCTCGCCGGGGGAGAGCGTGACGGCCGGCCGGAGCACGTGGTTGGCGCCGAGGCCGAACTTGGCCAGCAGGGTGCGGACCTCGGCGTGCGCCATCTCCGGCACCGCCGCGCCGAACGACTCCAGCAGGGTGGCGTCGCCGAAGAACAGCTGCCGCGCCTGGTCCACCTCGCCGACGACCACGCCGTGCCCCAGCGCCGCGTTGCCCTCGTCCAGCTCCAGCCGGCCGAGCAGGGCCGCGAGCAAGGTGGACTTGCCGGCGCCGTTCGCGCCCGTGATGGCCACCTTGTCGGCCCAGTCGACCTGCAGGTCCACCGGCCCGAGGGTGAAGTCGCCGCGGCGCACGACCGCGCCGCGCAGCGTCGCCACCACCGAGCCGGAGCGGGGCGCGGCGGCGATCTCCATCCGCAGCTCCCACTCCTTGCGCGGTTCCTCGACGACGTCCAGCCGCTCCAGCATCCTGTCCGTCTGCCGGGCCTTGGCCGCCTGCTTCTCGCTGGACGCGATCCGGGCCGCGCGGATGTTCTTGTCGTTGTCCGGGGACTTCTTCATGGCGTTGCGCACGCCCTTGTCCGCCCAGCCCCGCTGCATCCGGGCCCGGGCCTCCAGCGACGCCTTCGTGTCGGCGTACTCCTCGTACTCCTCGCGGGCGTGCCGGCGGGCGGTGGCCCGCTCCTCCAGGTACGACTCGTAGCCGCCGCCGTAGGTGTTGACCTGCTGCTGGGCCAGGTCCAGCTCCACCACCCGGTTCACCGTGCGGGCCAGGAACTCGCGGTCGTGGCTGACCAGCACCGTGCCCGCCCGCAGGTCCGTGACGAACCGTTCCAACCGGTGCAGCCCGTCCAGGTCCAGGTCGTTGGTCGGCTCGTCGAGCAGGAAGATGTCGTACCGGCTGAGCAGCAGCGACGCCATCCCGGTGCGGGCCGCCTGGCCGCCCGACAGCGAGGTCATCGGCTGGTCCAGGCCGACCGACAGGCCCAGGTCGGCGAGCACCTCGTCGATGCGCTCGTCCAGGTCCGCGCCGCCCAGCGCGAGCCAGCGGTCCAGGCCCGCCGCGTACGCGTCGTCCGCGCCCGGCCGGCCCTCGGTCAGCGCCTCCGTCGCCGCGTCCAGGTCCAGCTGCGCCTGGGTGACACCGGTGCGGCGGCCCAGGAACGCCCGGACCGTCTCGCCCTCCCGGCGCTCCGGTTCCTGCGGCAGGTGCCCGACCGTCGCGGTCGGCGGGTTCAGCCGGATCGACCCCTGCTCGGCCGGGATCAGCCCGGCCAGCGTGCGCAGCAGGGTGGACTTGCCCGCGCCGTTGGCGCCGACCAGCCCGATCACGTCGCCCGGGGCGACGACCAGGTCCAGTCCGGAGAACAGCACACGGTCCCCATGCCCGGCGGCCAGGTCCTTGGCTACGAGTGTCGCGCTCATCAGGGCGGTGATCCTACTGGAGGGCGGAATCGAGCACCGCCCGGTTTTCCTTGCGCCTCAGCGGTTGGACGACGGGAACCGGCCGTCGCTGCGGCCGAGCGCGATCAGGTCGGTGTACTGGTCCTGCCACGACCGCTCGGTGGTCAGCAGGTCGGCCAGCCGCTGCACCCAGTCGGCGTCGACCGGCGGCGCCGCGGTGTCCAGGTGGCGTTCGGTCTCGGCGCGGGCCTTGAGCCACTCGGCCAGGGTCGGACCGAGCACGGGCCCGCCTGCTTCTTCGGACATGGGACGACCGTACTGCGTCATTTCTCCGCTGTCCCCCTCCGCTGGGGTAGAGTCGGCCATGTCGGGGCGTCAGTGAGCGGCAGTCAGCCGTCACGGCGTCCGGACCCAGCCCGGCCCGGTGGTTACCGGCCGGAGACGGGAGCACCGGCTTGCTGCCGGAATGCCTGCTCGAACCTTGCCTTCTGTCCTCTTCCTCGCCGTGGGGCCGCTCGTGAGGCGCGTCGTCCGTACGGACCGGTCGCGCACCATCGCCGGTGGCATCGGCCAGGAGCGCGTCGCCGCGGCGCACGAGGTGCTCGTCAATCAACAGGCGCGAGCCACTATCACGGTCGCGGGCAACGCCCTCGACGTGGGTGACTGCCGGGAACTGCTCCGCATGCTGGGGTTGGACTCCCTGCCGCCGCGGGCCCCACGCCTTCGCGCCTAGCCGCCAGGACCGAGCCCGACCGTGCCTTTGCCCCGGTGGCAAGGGCCACGGGCCCACGCCTGCACGCCTCGCCGCCAGCATCTCGGTCGCGGGTTCCCCGACCGCGCCCTCGTGCCTGGCCGCCAGCACTCCGGACTTCACGTCCCCCAACACGGAAGAGGACTCTCATGACTCAGGGCACAATGAAATGGTTCAGCGGCGCCAAGGGATTCGGGTTCATCGCGCCCGCGGCGGGCGGCCCGGACCTGTTCGTGCACCACTCCGAGATCCAGGGCTACGACTTCACCGGCGTCGCCGACGACCAGGCGGTTGAGTTCGAGGTCGGCGAGGGCCGCAAGGGACCGCAGGCGGTCGGCGTCCGAATGCTCTGAGCCGTGTGCTCGGCCCGTGCCCACCACGTCACGGGCCGGGCGCCAGCCAGTCGGCGATCGATGCACGCAACGCCGCCTTGCCTGCGTCCGAGGCGAACGAGGCGTCCACGCCGGCCAGGGCCAGCGCCGCCAGCGCCTCGTCGTCGTAGCCGAAGACCTTGCGGATCCGCTCGTACTCGGTGACCAGGTCCGTGCCCACCGAGGCCGGCACATCCGTGTTCACGGTGACCACCAGGCCGGCGTCGACCAGCCGCGGCAGCGGGTGCTCCGGCCAGGACGGCACCAGCCCGAGCCCCACGTTCGAGGACGGGCAGACCTCCAGCGGCACCCGCTCGTCCCGCAGCCGCGCCACCAGATCGGGTGACTCCAGGCTGCGGATGCCGTGCCCGATGCGGGCGGCGTGGCCGAGGTCCAGGGCCTCCACGATGCTGTCCGGCCCGGCGTCCTCGCCGGCGTGGTGCACCAGCCTGACGCCGGCATCCCTTGCGGCGTCGAGGAGTTCGGCGAACGGCGCCATCGGGTGCCGCTCCTCGCCGGCCATCCCGATCGCCACCACCCGATCGTGTTTCCGGGCCAGCTCCAGCGTTGCGGCGAACCGCTCAGGCGAACGCCGCCGGGAATGGTCGAGGATCACGGCGAATTCCGGCGTCAGGCCGTCGAGAACGGCCGCCAGCGGCATCTCCGGGTCGCCCAGCCGTTCGCCGTGCGCGGCGGCGGTGAACGTCACCTCGCCGTAGCGAACCCCTTGTGCCCGCTGGTCCTCGCAGAACTCGGCGGCGATCCGGGTGAAGTGCTCCGGCTTCCGCAGGCATTGCCGCACCAGCGAGTTGTGGTCGGCGAACGACCGGAAGCCGTCGAACGCCGTGGCGTCCGAGTGGAAACCGAGTTCCGCCAGCGTCGACGGCCGGATGGCGCTTTCCAGGTGGACGTGCAGGTGCGCCTTGGGCAGCGCGGCGAGATCACGCATGGGAGTACTGGTCGGCGTAGCGGCGGGCCAGCCAGGCGCAGACCATCAGCTGCATCTGGTGGAACAGCATCAGTGGCAGCACGATCAGGCCGACCGAGGCCGCCGGGAACAGCACGCTGGCCATCGGCAGCCCGCTGGCCAGCGACTTCTTCGACCCGCAGAACACGATGGCGATCTCGTCCGCTTTGTCGAACTTCAACCGGCGCGCCAGCACCGTCGTCGTCACGAGGACGAACGCGAGCAAGGCGGCGTTCACCGCGAGCAACAGGGCGAGCGACACGACGGACAGCCGGCCCCAGATGCCGGCCACCACGCCCTCGCTGAATGCGACGTACACGACCAACAGGATGGATCCCCGGTCCACGTAGCCCAACACCTTTTTGTGCCGGCCGACGAAGCCGGCGAGCCAACGGCGCAGCACCTGGCCGGCGACGAACGGGGCCAGAAGTTGCAGCAGGATGTCCCGGATCGAGTCGAAGGACACGCCGCCGCTGCCGTTGACGATGAACACCGTCACCAGCAGCGGGGTCAGCACGATGCCGATCAGGTTGGAGAACGACGCGCTGCAGATCGCCGCCGCCACGTTGCCGCGGGCGATCGACGTGAACGCGATCGAGGACTGCACCGTCGACGGCAGGCAGCACAGGAACATCAGGCCGGTGTACAGCTCCGGGGTCAGCACGTGTGGCACGAGCAGCGCGCACACCAGCCCCAGCGCCGGGAACAGCACGAACGTGAAGGCCAGCACCAGCGAGTGCAGCCGCCAGTGCCTGAGGCCGTCCAGCGCCTCCCGGGTGGACAGCCGCGCGCCGTAGAGGAAGAACAGGAAGCCGATCGCGATGGTCGTGACGTACCCGAGTCCGGTTGCGTACATCCCGCGTGCGGGCAGTATCGAGGCCAGACCGACGGTGGCCAGCAGCAGGAGGATGTACGGATCTATCCGCAGCCGGGACATCAGGGCAGCATAAGCACGGGATTGACCTGGAGCGCGCTCCAGGACATAGCGTTGTGGCGACACTCACGACCGAATGGGAGACGACTGTGCGAGTCGGCGTCCACGTCACCAAGTTCGACAACCCGGCGGGTTCGGCCGGCATCGGCGCCGAACTGGCCGCGGTGGCCCGCAACGCCGAGGCGGCCGGCGTGGGCTGGTTGTCCGTGATGGACCACTGGTTCCAGATGGAGCAGAACGGCGGCGCGCCCGACCCCATGCTGGAGGGCTACACGACGCTCGGCTTCCTCGCCGCGCACACCTCGACCATCGAGCTCAGCCTGCTGGTCACCGGCGTCACCTACCGCCACCCCGGCCTGCTGGCGAAGATCGTCACCACCCTGGACGTGCTGTCGAACGGCCGCGGCACGCTCGGCATCGGCGCCGCCTGGTACGAGCGCGAGCACCTGGGCCTCGGCGTGCGGTTCCCGCCGCTGAAGGAGCGGTTCGAGCGGCTCGAGGAGACGCTGCGGATCTGCCTGCAGATGTGGGACCAGGGCAACGACGGGCCGTTCGAGGGCAAGCACTACCAGCTGGCGGAGACCATCAACCACCCGCCGGCCGTGCGCTCGCCCCGGCCGCGCATCCTCATCGGCGGCGGTGGCGAGAAGAAGACCCTGCGGTTCGTCGCGCAGTACGCCGACGCGTGCAACCTGTTCCCGAGCTCCGTGGAGGAGGTCAGCCACAAGCTCGACGTCATCCGGGCGCACTGCGACGACGTCGGCCGGGACTTCTCGGAGATCGAGGCCACCCTCACCGTCCGCGCCGACAACCTGGATTCCTTCACCGCGCAGATGGAGGAGTACGCCAAGATCGGTATCCAGACCGTCATCGTGGCCCCGCCGACCGGCACCCCGGCCCGCTGGATCGAGGAGTTCATCGCCCCCGCCGTGCAGCGCGTCGCCGACCTGTGAGGTGTGGTGGCCCCCGGATCTCCGGGGGCCACCCCGTGCCCTCGCCAGGATTCGAACCTGGACCGGCCGGATCCTGAATCCGGTGCCTCTGCCGGGTTGGGCCAGAGCCGCTTGAACGCAACAAAAAAGCCGCCACGACAACGCGGCGGCTCCACGACGAACGTCGAGCCGTCCCTAGAGCAGTAGCTGGCGAAGCATCGTGGACTCCTTCGTTCGGTGAGTGCCGATACAGTGCCGCAGCGACGGCGATGCCGTCAACGGTGTTTACCAGCGTCCACTATGGAGTGTTGCATGGCCCGACTGCTGCTGGTCCGGCACGGCGAATCCGACCACACGCTGCGTGGCCCGGAGGGCCTCACCTCGGCCGGCCGGCGCCAGGCCGCCGCGCTGGCCGACCGCCTCGCGGCCGAGGAACGCGGACCCGTCGCGGTCTACTCGTCGACGGAGGTAAGGGCGATCGAGACAGCGGCGGTGATCTCCGACCGGCTCGGCGTGACACCGACGCGGGACTGCGGCCTCTGCACGTGGCACACGCCGCCGGAGGCGACCGGCCTGACGTCGGCGGAGTTCCAACAACGCTTCGGGATCGAGGGCGGCGGTGTGTTCCGGCCGTTCGAGACCGGGAACGAGGCGTGGGCGGACCTCGTCACCAGGGTGAGCCGCACGCTGCTCGAACTGGCGGCGCGGCATCGTGACGAGACGGTGATCGCCGTCGGCCACACGGAAACCGTCGAAGCGTCGTTCGCGGTGTTCGGCAACCAGCCGCTGCTCCGCGACTTCGACGTGGCCGTCGCGCCGGCCTCGATCACGGAGTGGACCACCGACGGCGACCCGACGGCGTGGCCGCCGCCGCGCTGGACGTTGCACCGCCTCTCGGCCTGAATCGCCTGTTGTCTTGGCCGCGTTCCCTGGGTAGCGTCGAATGGTCCGGCGCACAAGGGAGTGTGGACGATGATCGCTGCATCGCATCCGGACGTCGCCGCCGCCACCGCGGCCGGCAGCATGGCGCTGGCCAACCAGCTGGCCCGCGCCGCGCGGATCTTCCCGGACCGGGTCGCGCTCCAGCTCGACGAGTGCCGTCGCACCTACACCGAGCTGGACCGCCGCGTCAATCGGCTGGCCAGGGCGTTGCGTGAACGCGGCGTGCACGCCGGCGACCGGGTCGCGGTGCTCGCCACCAACCACATCGAGACCGCCGAGGCGTTCTACGCGATCCTGCGGCTCGGCGCGATCGCCGTGCCGATCAACTTCCGTTTGGTGGCAAGCGAAGTCGCCTACATCCTGCACGACTGCACGGCGTGCCTGCTGATCGTGGACGACCTGACCGCGCCGCTGGCCGACGCCGCGCTGTCCGAAGTGGACTGCGTGCGGTCGACACTGCGGATCGGCCCCGAGTTCGAGGCGGCGATGGCCGTCGAACCGGACGACTCGCTGGACATCGTCGTGCCGGAACAGGATCCGGCGTTCATCATGTACACCTCCGGCACCACCGGCCGTCCCAAGGGCGCGGTGCTGACGCACCGGAACCTCTACATGGCGCTGATGCTGCAACGGATCGCGGCCGGCGGCAAGTGTCCGGACGGCGAGGTCGTGCTGCTCGGCGTGCCGATGTTCCACATCGCCGGCATGGGCACCGCGCTCGGCCGGCTGCTCGGCGGCGACCGGATCGTGATCTACTCGGGTGCCGCCTTCGACCCCGCTGCGGTCGTGGACCTGTTGGAGCGGGAACAGGTCACCCACACCTTCTTCGTGCCGAGCCAATGGCAGGCGATCTGCGCGGTGCCGGGTATCAAGCAGCGAAACCTGGTGCTGAGCAACATAACCTGGGGCGCATCGCCCGCTTCGCCGTCCACGTTGCAGGCGCTGGCGGACACCTTCCCGGCTGCGGCCGCGTTCACGGCCTTCGGTCAGACGGAGACGTGCGCGACGGTCTGCCTGCTGCGCGCCGAGGACGCCGTGCGCAAGCGCGGCTCGGTCGGCACGCCGATTCCGGGCATCGAGGTGCGCATCGTCGACGACGAGATGCGTGACGTGAAACCGGGCGAGGTCGGCGAGATCGTCTACCGAGGCCCGGTGATCACGCCGGGTTACTGGGGCAGGCCCGAGGCGACCGCGGAGGCGTTCGCCGGCGGCTGGTTCCACTCCGGCGACCTGTGCCGGGCCGACGAGGACGGCTTCATCTGGGTGGTCGACCGGAAGAAGGACATGATCATCTCCGGTGGTGAGAACATCTACTGCGCCGAGGTGGAGGCGGTCATCGACAGCCATCCCAAGGTCGGCGATGTCGCCGTCATCGGTGCGCGGCACGAGAAGTGGGTGCAGACGCCCGTCGCCGTCGTCACGGCTGTCGACCCGGCGGACCCGCCGACGCTGGACGATGTGGTCGAGCACTGCCGGGACCGGCTCGCGTCGTTCAAGAAGCCGACGGCGCTGATCGTCGTCGACAGCCTGCCCCGGACGGCCACCGGCAAGGTGCAGAAGTTCGAGCTGCGCAAGCGTTACGGCGGTTAGCTGCCGACGAAGGTCAGGAACGGCACCCGCATCTCGGCGGGCGTCAGCGAGCCGTGCACGCCGAGGAGGCCCGACTCGAACTTCTCCTTGACCGTGCGGACGATGCCGACCTCGCCGAGGGCCGCCGCGATGACGTCGCCGATCCTCGGCAGCACGCGATCGGCGACCGGGCCGAACCAGCCCTCGTCGATCGCCTGCTCTCGACTGACGACCAACGCCCTGTCGCCCAACACGTTCCGCCACGCCTCTCGTACGTCGTCGGCGGCGCCCGGTTCGGCGTAGACGTGCCGTGCGCGAGGCTCTCCGCCGAGCAGGCGAACCCCTTCCCGCAGCTGGGGTTCGGTGTCGAAGTCCACTATGGACGTCATCTGCGCCATGCCGTGATCTGCTGTGACGGCGAGCAGGGCGCCCGGCGGCAACGCGGCGACAACCGTCGCCACGAGCCGGTCGATGTGGTTGAGCTGCCACCGCCACGCCTGTGACCCCGGCCCGTAGAGGTGGCCCACGGTGTCCAGATCGCCGTGGTACGCGTAGCAGAACCCGCTCCGGTTCGCCAGGATCTTCGCGGCGAGGTCGCCCAGTGCGAACACCGGCTCGAACGCGCCGCCGCGCAGGACGCTCCGCGTCAGGCCCGAGCCGCGTTGCAGCAAGGGGGCCGCGATCGTCACGTCTATGCCGGCTCGCTCGAACAGTGTCGGCAACGGCTGGATCTCCTCCGGCACGAGGGTTTCCCGCGCATCCGCGCCGTTGACCCGCCACGGCAACGCGTACAGCAGTTCCGGCGCGGCGAAGCTGTAGCCCACGATGCCGTGAGTGCCGGAGGTCAGCCCCGTGCCGAACGACGACACGCTGGTCGCCGTCGTGCTGGGAAATCCGGCCGTCAGCGGCTCTCTGTTGGCCGCGTGGGCGTTTAGAAACGGTGCATCCTCGGCGTGGGCTTGCAGGAGGTCCCAGCCGAGACCGTCGATCACCAGCAGGCACGCCGCCGACACCCGCTCGGCGTCCAGCACGTTGTCAAACCCTGGCACACCCAGCGCCGCGAGCAGCGACGGTGTCACCTCGCACAGCGAGCGCTCACCGTACCGCGGCAGGATCGTCTCGGCCACGAAGGCAGAGTAACGCAGCCGCCGCGATCAGCTGGCTGCTCCCGGCGGCGACAAAGGCGATTGTGGAGCCGTTGTGGTACACGGGAAGCCATGCCGTCGGCGCCAACGCGCTGCCCGCGAACCGGAAGCCCGACACCACCGAGACCGCCCCCGCCCGGTTGCCCGGCACCGCGCTCATCGTCAGGTTCTGCAACGACACCGTCAGCATGCTCGACGCCGCTCCCGCCACCGTCCACCACAGCGCCAGCGACAACAGTGAGCCCGTCAACCCGATCACCGCCACCAGCCCCGTTCCGGCCAGCGCGCCGATCACCCCCACCGCTCTGCCGCCGATCCGATCGCACACCGTGCCCCATACCGGCCCCAACACCAGGCCCGCCAGGCCGAACCCGACCAGCGCCACACCCGCCATCTCCGGCGAGGCCGCCAGAAAGTCGTGCGCGTACAACGCCACCAGGAAGGGCAGGCCCGCGCTGCCGAGGAACGACACCAGGGCGCTGGTCGAGAGCAGGCCCATCCTCGGGCTCAACAACGGTCGCCATGGCGGCGCCTCCGTCCCTGGCCTCGGTTCGCCCAGCGGCGGCGCGAACGCCAACATCGCCGACACCGCCGCCACCACCGCGAACCCGAGCCGCCAGTCCACTCCCGCCGCCAGGCCTCCGATCAGCGGCGAGAACGACTGCCCGCCCGACATGCAGCTCGCGTACATCCCCACCGCTCGGCCCAGGCGCTCCCTGGGCACCAGGTCTCCCAGGCTCGCCAGCAACAACGGCGACGTGAACGCGTTCGCCGCGCCCAGAACCGCCCTTCCCGCCAGGAACACCCCCAGATTCGGCGCCACCATGCAGCCCAGCGACGCCACCACGAACACCAGGTACGCCGCCCTCACCGTCCGCCGCAGCCCCCACCTCTCACCCAGCGTCCCCGACACCAGTTGCAGCACCGCGAACGGGATGAAGTACACGGTCACCGAGCTGGCCACATCCGTCACCGACGTGCGCAGCGACTCGCTCAACTCCGGCAGCATCGGCGCGACCAGCCCACCCGCCAGCGGCCCGATCGTCGCCCCGGCATACACCGCCCCAAGCCGAATCCTGCTCACGTCCGCCATGCCCTGATCTTGCCGGGTTCGGTACCCCGCCCACCCGCCCCGATCGACTGGTTTCCGCAGCCAGCAGCCAGCAGCCAGCAGCCAGCAGCCAGCAGCCAGCAGTCGGCGGCCCGCGGTCGGCGGCGCAGCCCGACAGCCGGAGTCCGGAGCCGGCGGCCCGCAGCCTCGTCGTCTTGGCGCTGCCGTCTCTCTACCGCTCAAATCGCTCCCCGCCGCGCAAGCCGCCCAGCGGTCAGCGGTGCGTCGCTGCGACGGCGGGGGCGGCGGTGGAGCTGCGACGCACGGTGAGGCGCGGCGGCAGGAGGTGGACCTCGGGCTGGGGCGGCCCGGCGAGTTGGCGGATGGTCATCCGCACGGCCAGATCACCGACCTCGGGGGCGGGAATGGCGACGGAGGTGAGGGGGATGGCGCCGTCCTCGGTCATGTTGTCGGGGCAGACCGCGACGACGGAGATGTCGTCGGGGACACGGAGGCCGCGGGCGGCGAGACCGGTGAGAACGTCGGGCAGCACGGCCTCGTTGTGCACGACAAGGCCGGTGACGTGGCGGTCGCCGGCGAAGACCTGGTCGAGGCAGGCCATGGCGGCGTCGTAGGAGTGGCCGCAAGGGTGGGCGGTGGCGCGGACCCGGCGCTCGTCGGCGGCGGAGTCGAAACCGAGGCGGAAGCGGCCGGCGAAGCTGGTGCCACGGCGGTAGACCTCGGGCGACGGGCCGATCAACGCGATGTCACGGTGGCCGAGATCGGCGAGATGGTGCACACAGGTCGAGCCGGCGGCGACGAAATCCAGGTCGACGCAGCTGAGGCCGCTGTGCTGCTCGGGAAGTCCGATCAGCACGGCCGGCCGGTCCAGGGCGGACAGCATGGGGATGCGGCCGTCGCTGGATTCGACGTCCATGACGATGAGCGCATCGGCGATGGCGGAGGACGCCACCCGGCGGAGCTCGGCGGGACCGTCGTCCTTGGTCAGCAGTAACAGGTCCAGGTCGTGCTCACGGGCGGAGGTGACGACCGAGGACACGAACTGCATGATCACCGACAGGTTGAGATCGGTGCGCAGCGGCACGGCGAGGGCGAGCACGTTGGTGCGGCTGCTGGCCAGCGCGCGGGCGCCGGCGTTGGGGTGGTAGCCGAGGTCGCGGATGCACTGCTCGACCCGTCGGCGGGTGGTCGGCGAGATGCGTCTCTTGCCGCTGATCACGTAGGACACCGTGCTCGGCGCGACGCCGGCGGCCCGCGCGACGTCCACAATGGTCACCACGGCGGTCCTCCACGGCTACAGGATGCGGTCTCGTCCTTCGACGGCCATTCTCCTCGTCCGGGCGCGAAATGTGTCATTAATCTGGTCGGCCGGCACAGTTTTGTTCCACTCGCCGTAGAGCTGCCAGGCGTTGTGGATGCCGATCAGCAGCTGCTCCAGCAGCGTCCGCGCCGGCATGCCGTCCCTGACCAGCGCCATCACCACGTCCCGGGGCAGCTCGCCACGATCCAGCCGCTGCACGACCAGCACCGGCACCTCGTCGGCCAGTTCATCCACGTGGTTGTGTCGACACGTCGGCGGTGCGTCGGACAGATTGCCGCTGGCGGCGCGGGAAGCGATCATCAGGGCGGCGTCCAGCCAGTGCACGGCGGCGACCGCCGCCGAGGTGGCGTCGATCTTCGTGTACAGCTCGGGCGGCCCCATCGGGTCCTTCTCGAAGTACGCGTGCGCGGCGGCCACCTGCTGCGGCTGCGGATCCGACCTGGTCAGCACCACCGCCTGGTTGGCACGGCCGGTCAGGTCGCCGAGCGCGGCCCGGCGCAGCGCGTCGATCTCCGCCTCGACGTCGGTGACGGCCTGATCGGTGACGCCGCGGTCGCCGATGCGGTGCAGGATCCGGCCCACCTGGTGGCCGGCCTCCAGCACCTCGCTCTCGCAGATCTGCATCTGGTCGCCCACCGGCAGGTGCGGATCCCGCATGGCCCCCGTCACCAGGTCGATCGCCAACTGGTTGCGGGCCCGGCTGAGCGCCTCGTCCGGCTGGTCGACGGCCTCGGTCAGCGGATGGGTGTAGGTGCGCCACAGGTGCTTGGACAGCTGCGTCAGCTCGTAGCCCAGCTGCAGGGCGTACTCGGGAGCGGGTAGGTCATCGAACGCCACGACCGTGTCCGCGACGGTGCCGATGCCGACGCTCCACACCGCCAGCAGGACGTTTCGGGTCCGGTCGTAGGCGTACTCGGTCACCGGCACAGGATCCCAGATCAACTTGTGAACCGCGGCCACCTCTGACCACCTGATCGTGACATCCGGGCTGCCCACTCAGGCGGCCTGCGGCTGCACCTTCCGGCGGACGATCGGCTCGGCGATGACCGTGACCGGTTCCGGCGCGGTCCGTTCGACGGTGACCGTGGCGGTCGGGCGGTGCACGCGTTGCAGCACGAGCACGGCGGCGCCGGGCAGGCTGGAGATCAGCGTCAGCACCCCGTAGACAACGGCGGTGGTGACGCCCTGCGTGGCACCGAGCCCGGCGGCGGCGAAGGCGAGCGCGGCGACACCCTCGCGCGGGCCCCAGCCGCCGACGTTGATCGGCAGACCCATCGCGATCAGCGCCAACACCAGCAGCGGCAGCAGCTGGCCGATCGACGCGGTGGAGCCGGCGGACCGCGCGGCGACGACGAACAGCGTGAGATGCCCGGCCAGCGTCGCGGCCGACAGCACCACGACGGCCGGCCACGACTGGCGGCTCAGCAGGCTGCGGCGGATGTCGACCATCGTCCTGGCGATGGCCTCCCGCCAGCGCGGCAGGCGGGAGGACGTGGCCAGCACGACGCCGGCGGCGACGACGATCAGGACGCCGACGACGATCGCGGCCGGCGCGGGCACGATGTCCCCGATGACCCGGGCGATCAACGTGGGATCGGTGAGCAGCACGCCGACGCCGACGCCGAGGATCGCCAGCTGGCCGCCGGTCCGCTCCAGCACGACCGCCCGCACGCCACGGCCGACGTCACCGGTGTCGTGACCGTTCTGCACGGCGCGATGCACGTCGCCGAGCACACCGCCGGGAAGCACGGCGTTGATGAACAGCGCACGGTAGTAGTCGGCGACCGCGGTGCGCAGGGACAGCTTCAGCCCCAGGCCGTCGGCGACGACGCACCAGCGCCAGGCGCTGAACAGCGTGGTGAGGAAGCCGATGCCGAGCGCGGCGGCGACGCCCCACAGGTTGATCTCGCGGAGACCGTCCACAAAGGCCCCGGTGCCCAGCCGCCAGAACAGGATGCCGATGACGGCCGCGCCGGCGACGATCTTCAGCCAGGGCCAGATCGCGCGCATCATGCCGGCACCGCCAGCACGTCGACGTGCCCGACGGTGCCGCGCAGCCGACCCGCCTCGACCGCGTCGAGACGCTGCCGCAGGTAGCTCGCGGCTTCGGCGGTCAGTTCCGGGCGCTGCTCGACGGCGGCGCCGACCCAGCCCCGCAACCACTCGGCGGTCAGGTCGGCGTTCTCCTCGCCCAGCCGCCACGGGCTCGGCGCGACCTGCACGGCGGCGCCGCGCTTCTCGAACGACTCGACGATCGCCGCGGGGGCGTCCGGACCGAGCAGCCGACGACCGTCCTGGACGCGGCGCTGGTGATCGTTGAACGCCGCGGCGATCTCGGCGTCGAACGGCTCGGCGGGGGACAGCTCGACCTCGCCGAGCACGGAAAGCGTGAAGAGCGCGGGCACGCGGGCGTCGACGCACGCCGCGGCGAGCCGGTCGACTTCCCCGGCGGTGAGGATGTCGAGCAGGGCGGATGCGGTCACCAGCGAGGTGCCGGCGAGGTCGGCGGCGGTGACGCCGCCGAGATCACCCAACCGGGTCTCGACCGTGACGGGAGCTGTGGAGGTCACATCCATATACACGTGCCTCAGCAGATCTGGTTCACGGTCCTGCATGATCCAGTGCTGCGGATTCGGCAGCAGCGGGCTCAGCCAGCGGCCCAGCGAGCCGGTTCCGCAGCCCAGATCGCGGATGACGAGCCGGTCCCGGCCGGCGAAGAGCCGGACCAGGCGGTCGACGAGTTCGGCGGACCGGGCCGCCGCGTCGACCGGCTCACGCAGCGTCAGCCACTCGGGGGTGAACTCCGCGTCACCTGCGTCAACACTCTGGCCAGGCTGTTCGAGGTTTCCGCCCACCCCTTCAGCATGCCACGGCGGTCACGGGCCGAAGTCCGCAGCCGTCGCCGCAGGTCAGACTCCGTTAGCCAACTACGGAGCGCGGTCGCCAACCCGTCCGGGGGGACGAGCAGCCCGGGCATGCTGCCGTCCGGCGCCAGGCCGACGGTCTGCGGCAGTGGGTCGACATTTGTCGCGAGAACGGGGATGCCACGGGCCAACGCTTCGGTGACGACCATCCCGTATGTCTCCGCACGGGAGGCGAGCACGAACAGATCGGCGGCGTCGTAGCTCTGCTCGAGTTCGTCGCCGTGCTGCGGACCGACGAAGTCGACCTTTTCGCACGCACTGCTGGTTTTCAACCGAGTCCGCAACTGCGTGACGTGTTCCGGCGCGTGGTGGAGCGCTCCGACGCAGACGAGGTGCCAGTCGAGATCGTCGATCGTGAGCAATGCGTCGAGAAGCAGGTCGTGGCCCTTGCGTGGGGTCACCGACGCAACGCAGAGCAGTCGCGAGGCGCCGTCCGTGCCGCGGGCCAGCGGTGAACGGTCGACACCCGGGTCGACGCTGTGAACCCGATTCACAGGCAAATCGTGGTGTTGCGCCAGTTCACGGGCGGCCCACGGGCTGGTGGCGACGACCGAGTGCGCCGCGTGGAGGACTTCTCGTTCGCGGCGGTCGAGGTCGTCGCGGTCGACCGGCGACAAACCGGTCTCCGCCGCCAGCCGAAGGTGGACGAGCACAACGACGCGCAGTCGACGGGCCGCCGGCACAACAATCTCCGGGACGCCGCACGCCACCAAACCGTCGACGAGCACAACTTCGCCGGAATCGAAATTGTCGAGCGCGGTCCGCAACTTCGCCCGCGCCGCCGCGTCGGGCCGTGGCCAGTCGCCGCCGACCAGAATTTCGTCGACATTCCAGCCGAGCGACGACAAGCCGCGACTCACCCGCCGGTCGTAGACGTTGCCGCCGCTGGGGGCGGCAACGTCGGCGACCTGGGCGGGAAAAACCATGTGAACCGAGTTCACAGGCAAAGTCACAGTGAACGCTCGTAACTGGCCCAGGCGTTGTGCGACTCGTGCAGTGCGACGGAGATGCCGGACAGGCCGCTCGCCGACGGGCCCAGGGCGCCGGCGTGCACGCGGTCGGCCAGCCGGTCGGCGATGACCTTGGCCAGGAACTCGGTCGAGGTGTTGATGCCGGCGAAGGCCGGCTCCTCGTCCAGGTTCCGGTAGTTCAGCTCGCCGAGCAGTTCGCCCAGCTGCTGGCTGGCCAGGCCGATGTCCACCACGATGTTGTCGTCGTCCAGCTCGGCCCGCCGGAACGTCGCGTCCACCACGAACGTCGCGCCGTGCAGCCGCTGGGCCGGCCCGAACACCTCGCCCTTGAAGCTGTGCGCGACCATGATGTGGTCACGGACGGTGATGCTGAACAAGGTCATCCTCCTGACGGGTAAACGATGCGGTGACACAGCGCCGGCAGCCGGCCGTCGGCCAGCTGCGGCATGACGGTGGGCAGTTCGGTGAAGTCGCTGGAACCGGTGATCAGGGCGTCGAAGACCGGGTCGGCCAGCAGGTTCAGCGACAGCGCGAGTCGGCTGGCATAGGTGTGCCGGCCCCGCCGCGCCGGCGGAATGGTGCCGACCTGGCTGCTCCGCACGACCAGCCGCCGGGAGTGGAAGAACTCCCCGAGTGGGACGCTGACCTGCTTGTCGCCGTACCAGGACAGCTCCACCACCGTGCCCTCCGGCGTGAGCAGCTCGAGCGCCCGGGTCAGCCCCGCCGACGTCGCGCTGGCGTGCACGACCAGGTCGCAGTCGCCGGCCGCGTCGTCCGGCGACACGAACTCCACGCCCAACGCGGAGGCCACCGACGCCCGCGCGGCGTCGACGTCCACGAGCTGCACCCGCACCCCCGGGAACTTGGCCAGCACGGCGGCGACCGAACACCCGACCATCCCGGCGCCGATGACCGCGATCCGGTCGCCGAGCAGGGGAGCGGCGTCCCACACGGCGTTGACGGCCGTCTCCACCGTCCCGGCCAGCACCGCGCGCGCAGACGGCACGGAGTCGGGCACGACGGTCACCGCCGACACCGGGACGACGTACCGTGTCTGATGGGGATACAGACAAAACACCGTCCGCCCGACCAGGTCCGGCTCGCCGGCCTCGACGACGCCGACGCTGAGGTAGCCGTACTTGACCGGGGCGGGGAAGTCGCCGTCCTGGAACGGGGCTCGCATGAGGTCGTGCTGGCTGGCGGGCACGCCGCCACGGAACACCAGCGTCTCGGTGCCGCGGCTGACACCCGAGAACAGCGCCCTGACCAGCACCTCGCCGGGGCCGGGTGGGGTCAGCTGCACCGGACGGATCTCGCCCTCACCCGGGCGTAGCAGCCAGAACGCGTGTGCGGTCAGGTCCATTTGAACCCTTCTATCACAGCGGACGTGTTCTGACCGAGGCAAGAGGACGTGGGGAGGCGCGGTGACCACTCATATTCGGCACGTATCGACGGCGACACCCGGCGTGGTCGCTGGGCTCGGCGCGCAGCTGGTGTTGCTGACCCTGCTGTGGGCGGCGCTGCGGATCGGCCCGAGCGCGTTGGCGGCCGGCACCGCCTGCGCCGTGGTGACGTGCGCAACCCTCGGTTATGCCCTGCACCGGTCGCGGGCCAGGACGTTCGGCCAGGCCAACTGGGTCACCCTGTTCCGGGCCACGCTGGTCGGCGGCGTCACCGCACTGGTCGCCGACGGCCTCATGCACGGCCCCGCGACGCCCGCCATCGTGGCGCTGTCCGTGGTGGCGCTGGTCCTCGACGGCGTCGACGGGCAGGTGGCCCGCCGCACCGGCACCGCCACCGCTGTCGGGGCGCGGTTCGACATGGAGGTCGACGCGTTCCTGATCCTCGTGCTGAGCGTATTCGTCGCCGAGTCGCTGGGGCCGTGGGTGCTGGTCATCGGCGGGATGCGGTACGCGTTCGTCGCGGCCAGCTGGATCCTGCCCTGGCTGAAGGGCGCGCTGCCGCCGAGCTTCGCCCGCAAGACCGTCGCCGCCGCGCAGGGGGTGCTGCTCGTGGTCGCGGCTTCCGGCCTGCTGCCGACCGTCGCGTCGGTCGGGGTGGTGGGGATCGCGCTGGCGTCGCTGGTGTGGTCGTTCGGCCGGGACGTGATCTGGTTGTGGCGCAACCGGTAGGCCGTTACCTCCCGGGTAATCGCCTTGCCGCGCCGACACGTTTAGCGTCGTCGGTGACGGAAGAAGGGGAGGCGAGACCGATGACCGGAAAGAACCGCCTGCTGCACGTGGTGATGAAGATGGACCAGGCCGGCTCGGCCGGCTACATCGCCGTCGCGCTGGTCACCACGCCGATCCTGATGCTGATCAGCCCGCTGCGGCAGTTGATGTGGCTGGTGGGCCTCGTCCTCGGGATCTCCGGCCTTGCCCTGGGGCTGCTGGGGTTCCTGATGGCGTGGGGGCTGACCGTCACGATGGCGCGCGGCGGCGATGTGCCCGAGCACATCCTGAAATCGGTGCGGGTGCTACCGAAGGCGTAGCCGGACGGCCTTGGGCAGGCCGGCCACGACCCGCTCGTAGGAGTGCTCGATCATCTCCTCGACCTGGTCGGGCGGCACGTCGCCGTCCAGCCGCACGGTGTTCCAGTGCTTCTTGTTCAGGTGGTAGCCGGGCGTCACGGCGTCGAACTGCTGGCGCAGGTGCATGGCCAGGCTGGGCTCGCACTTGAGCGACACCGAAGGGCCGCTGGGGGAGAGGATCGCGAACACCTTGCCCTCGACCTTGTACACGTCCAACCCGGGCCCGAACGGGTTTTCCTCGGTGACCTGCGGGAACTGCAGCGCGTATGCGGCGACTTCTGCCGGTGTCACGGGGTCGCCCATCGCACGTGCACGCCGTCGGGCTTGCGGAACACCAGGCCCGCCGGCGCGGCCGGCTCGGTCAGTTCCAGTCCCGGCAACCGGTCCAGCACCGTCTCGACGGCGATCCGCGTCTCCAGCCGGGCGAGATCGATGCCGAGGCAGAAGTGCGGGCCGTGCGCGAACGCCAACTGCTTGCGCAGGTTCGGTCGCCGCAGATCGAAGACGTCCGGGTTGTCGAACACCGCCGGATCCCGGTTGGCCGCCGTCAGCGACACGGTGACGAGGTCGCCACGCGCGATCGTCGCCCCGGCCAGTTCGACGTCCCGGGTCGCGTACCGGTCGACGACCGCCGCTGCCGGCTCCATCCGCAGCGATTCCTCGACGACGTCGGGAATCCGGGACCGATCCGTGCGCACGATGTCCAGTTGGGACGGATTGCTCAACAGATGCAGCAGGACGTTGGCGATCATGCCCTCGGTGGTCTCGATGCCGCCGAACATCAGCACCGCCGCGTTCGACACCACCTCGGGCAGCGCCAGCGTCTGCGCCGCTTCGGTCAGCAGCGACGGGTTGTGCCGGGCCACCGATCCCTCGATGTGCGCCCGTAGCTCGCCGAACGCCGCCGTCCCAACGGAATCCGGTTCCCGACCGGCGGAGATGTCGGCCACTGTGGACACGATCGCGTCGTACCAGGCCAGGACCCGCTTCGCGTCCGTGCCGTCCAGACCCAACGCGTCGGCCACCACCGCGACCGCCAGCGGACCGGCCAGCGCCCGCCGCAGTTCGGCGTGTCCCGTGGCGGCGAAGCCGTCGACCAGCCGGTCGCATTCGGCGCGCACGAAGTCGCCGAACCGGTCCGCGATCTCCCTCGGCCGGAACTGCCGGGAGAACGGCGCCCGGTGCCGGGCGTGCTCGTCGGCGTCCAGCGACAGCATCGAGGGACCGACGACCTGCGCCGTCGAGAACCTCGGGTCGTCGACAGTGAAGGTCGCCGCGTCACGCATCACCTGCAGGGCCAGGTCGTGCCGCGTCACCAGCCAGCCGTTCAGCGCCGGCAGCCACGACACCGGCTCGGTCGCGCGCAGCCGGGCCAGCAGCGGATGGGGATCCGCCGTGAGCTGCTCGATCGTGGCCTCGGCACCGACTCGGAACACGGCGTCGAAGCTACCAGCCGTAAGCTCCACCCGTGGAAATCTGGATCAACCCCGCTTGCTCCAAGTGCCGGTCGGCGCTGTCGATCCTGGACGAGGCCGGCGCCGAGTACACGGTGCGCCGCTACCTGGACGACCCGCCCACGGAGGCCGAGCTGGTGGCCGTGCTCGACCGGCTCGGGCTGGAGCCGTGGGACATCGCCCGCACCGGTGAGGCCGTCGCCGCCGAAATCGGGCTGAAGACGTGGGAACGGACCGAGGCGACGCGCGACCGGTGGATCAAGGCGCTGGCCGAGCACCCGATCCTGATCCAGCGCCCGATCATCACCGCGGACGACGGCCCGGCTGTGGTCGCGCGAACGGAAGAGGCGGTCCGCTCCGTCCTGGACTAGCGGCTACCGCCGCCGCGAGCGGGCTGCCGGCGGAGATGAGCAGCCCCCGAATCAATCCAAGCACGTGGGACCGACGAAGTGCGGGGCCCGCATGATCATCTTCTGTGGGCCGGCCGAATTGTCGGGCCGCTGTGCTTGGATGGAAACGGGGGCTGTGTTGTGCGGCCGAAGATCGCCTTGTGTTGAGTCAGCTCCGGCGGATCACTCCGCGGCCCGGGATCAGGGGCAGGTCGAGCGCCGACACGAGCCGCGGCGGGAGGTCGTCGAGGTAGGGAACCGCATTCACGGCCCGCATGCCGGTGGCCAGACACCCGCCGCTGACGGGGTCGCCGTCGACCTCGTGGCGGAAGGCGGTTTCCTGGGTGATCTCGGGGCTGCCCTTGACGATGATCCGGTAGGCGTCGTTCTCCACGGACGCGGCTCGGGGCCAGTCGGGGGCGGCGGCGTTGGTGATGCGGTTGACGTGCTCGATGACGATCGGGGCCCGGTCGCCGACCCAGCCACGGATCTCGAACCGCACGGCGGCGCAGTGGCCGGCCTCGATGGTGCCGTACTGATACGAGATCGGCGACGGAGCGGCCCACTTCTCATAAACGGTGTCGACACGGTCGAGCTTCACACCCACGGCATCGGCGATCATGGGAATGGTGTGGCCCCACGCGAAGACGAGGACCTCGGGAATCTCCAGCACGGCCTGGGAGTCGACCGGCAGGCCGAAGCCCATGACCTTGCTGTAGTCGCCGGCATAGCTGGCGTAGTCGACGAGCTCCTGGATCCGGACGCTGTCGACCCGCCCACAGACCCCCAGCAGGGTCAGGGGGAAGAGGTCGTTGGCGAAGCCGGGGTCGATGCCGGTGGTGAAACAGGCCTTGCCGGACTCGGCGCAGGCCTTCTCGAGTTCGGCGCGGAGTTCCACAGGGCAGGCGTCGGGATACACCAAAGGCGTCATCGAGGTGGACACGACGTGCTTGCCGGAACGCAGGGCCAGGCCCATGTTCTGGATGTTCTCCAGGGCGAACTCGGCCGTGGGACCGAAGTAGGCCACGGCGGAAGCATCGGTGTCCAAAGCGGACTGAACGTCGGTGGTGGCCGCGATGCCGACGGGAGAGCCGCCGATCAGGGTGCCGGCATCGACGCCGTCCTTGGCCGGGTCGTGCACGATCACGCCGGCCAGTTCGAACTCCGGATGGTCGAGCAGCTCCCGGATCACGAGCTTGCCCACGACACCCGTGCCCCAGACGATCACCTTGTGCGCCATCGTGTTTCCCCTCAGCGGAAGTACTCGCCACCGTTGACGAACAGGGTCTGCCCGGTCAGCATCCGGGCCCGGTCGGACGCGAAGAACACGGCCGCCTCGGCCACGTCGGCGTCCTCGGCGATCTCGTTCAGCGCGGTCTTGGCGTTGAGCTCGGCCTTCACCTCGTCCTCGGGCACGCCCCGGCTCTGCGCGGTCCACTTGATGTACATCTCGACGTTCGGGCCCCACATCCAGCCGGGCACCACGGAGTTGACCCGGATCTTGCGCGGGCCGAGCTCCCGGGCCAGGGAGAACATCGCGGCGTGCAGCGCGCCCTTGGACGTGGCGTAGGCGGCCTGCGGCAGCGTGGGGCTGAACGCGGCCTGGGTGCCGATGATCACGACCGAGCCGCCGCGGACGGAGAGCGCGGGCAGCGCGGCCTGGGTCAGCCGCATGGTGCCGATGACGTTGACGTCCAGCACCTTGCGCCAGAGGTCCAGGTCGGCGCCGTCGAGCCCGCCGAACACGCGGTCCCGGGCGGCCACGTGGATCACGGCGTCGACCGCGCCGAACTTCTCCATGGCGACCGACACGAGGCCGTCGCAGTCCGCCGCCGAGGTGATGTTGGTGACGGCGTAGGCCGCCCGCGACCCGATCTCCTCGGCCACCGCCTTGAGGTTGGCTTCCGTTCGGGCGCCGAGGACGACGTTCGCCCCGTCCCGGGCCGCCGCGAGCGCGGTCTGCCGGCCGAGGCCGGCTCCGACCCCGGACACGATCACTGTCTTGCCGTCGAGGACCACCCGATTAACGTAACAGCGTGTTACGTTATTCACAATGACGGGAATGGAGCAGTCCGAACGCGGCCGCGGCCGACCCCGGGACCGGGCGATCGACGACGCGGCGCTGCGGGCCGCCCGGGAGCTGCTGGTCGAGGTCGGCTGGGAGCGGCTGTCCATGGTCGCCATCGCCGAACGGGCGAACGTGGGCCGACCGGCGCTGTACCGACGGTGGCCGTCCAAGACCCATCTCGTGTTCGAGGCCGTGTTCGCCTGGCAAGACGCGCCCACGCCGGTGCTGGAGTCGACGAGCACGCGGGAGTGGGTGCACCGGTCGTTCGCCTACACCGCGGAGCTGTTCAACCGCCCGGAGGTTCGGGCCGCGCTGCCGGGGCTGATGGCGTCGCTGCGGGACCATCCGGACCTGCAGTCGGCGCTGTGGAAGGAATTCGGCCGGCCGGGCGTCGCCTCGCTGGAGGAGCTGCTGCGTGCGGAGGACCGCCCGGCGATCGACGCGCAGGCGATCATGACGCTGATCATCGGGGCCTGCATGGTCACGTCGCTCGCGGGAGGGTCTCCGGCGGTGACGGCGCGGCTGCCCGAGCTGGTCGCGGGGAAAGAGGTTGAGGGGAAAGAGAAAGGCGGGGGACCCGGCAAGGTCCCCCGCCCACAGCGGTAGATCACGCGGCCACGGTGAGGCCGACGACCTCGCGCATCTCGGTCTCCGTGTAGAACAGGTGGAAGACCGAGCCGCCCGGGTCCAGGTGACCCGACTCGTCGAGGGTGCCGACGTCGACCGGAACCCAGCCGGCGTCCCGGATCAGGCCGGCGAGGGTGGCCTTCGCCTCGACGTCGTCGCCGGCGATGGCCATGGCCCAGTACAGGGCCTGCTCGGTGCCCCGAGGCCAGAGCAGCTCGTCGGGAATGTGGCTGAACGCCCGGACGACGGTGCTGCGGGGCAGCTGCTGGGCCATCCACCGGCCCTCGGTCAGACCGGGCTCCAAAGTGGACACCCAGCGACCGTCGGCATAGGCGATCTTGTTGGTGGCGTCGATGACCATCTTGCCGGCCAACGCGTCGGCGAGCTCGGGAAGCAGCTCCTCGACGGTCTCCCCGGGCACGGCCAGCAGCACCACCTCGGCGGCCCGGGCGGCCTCGAGCGGGGTGGCGACGGTGGCCCCCAGGTCGGCCAGCGCCGCGGCCGGCCCGGCGGGGTTGCGCGAGCCGAACACGACCTCGTAACCGGCGTGCAGCCACAGCTTGCCGGCGGCCTGGCCGATCTTCCCGGTGCCGATGACGGCCAGCCGGCCCACAGTCGTCGATTTGGACATGACCACTCCTAATCCAGTACGGGGGTGTGTCAGCCGACCGGGTCCGTGACCACCTCGGCCGGTGCGGCGGCAGCGGCCCGCTGGCCGTGCCGGCGCATCAGCACCGCCAGCGCGACGGCGCCGACCACGGTGAGGATGAACGCCGCCCAGTACGCCGCGTGGTAGCCGGGAAGCTGACCGGCCGGCTGCGGCGAGACGGCGAACGCCGAGGCCACGGCGACCAGGCCGGCGACGCCGATGCTGGAGCCGACCTGCTGCGCGGTGACGTTGACCGCGCTGGCGACGCCGTGCTGGTGCTGCGGCACGTCGGTCAGCGAGGCGGCGGTCAGCGCCGGGAAGGTGGTGCCCTCGCCGACGCTCATCAGCAGGATGCCCGGCAGCAGCGCCCAGTAGCTGGCGGTGTCGCCGGCCAGCACCCAGGTCAGGATGCCGAGGCCGATCAGCGGCGTGCCCCACACGAGGAACACCCGCTGGCCGTACTTGGCCAGGTTGCGGCCGGTCCAGCTGGACACGAAGATCACCGCGAGGCCCATCGGCACGATCGCCAGGCCGGACTCCAGCGGCGTGTAGCCCAGGTTCTCCTGCATGTACAGCGGGGCGAAGAACAGCAGCGCGATGACGGCCGCGTAGTGCAGGAACGCCGCCAGCACGCCGGCACGGACCGGGACGCTGCGGAACATGCCCAGCGGCAGCAGCGGCTCGCTGACCCGGCTCTCCCACACCACGAACGCGGTGAGCAGGATGACCGCGCCGACCAGCGAGCCGATGGTGGTCGGCTGGCCCCAGCCGGCGTCGCCGCCGCTGCTCAGGCCGAACACCACCAGGCCGAGGCCCAGCGTCACCAGGATCGCGCCCGGCACGTCCAGCGGACGGTCGCTGCGCCGGCTGGCCGGCAGCGAGATCCGGCCGAGCACCAGCACGATGATGCCGCAGACGAAGGAGAACACGAACACCGAGCGCCAGGTGGCCCACTGCGTGAGGATGCCGCCGACGACCATGCCGCCGCTGAAGCTGGCGGCGCCGACCGCGCCGTAGATGCCCATCGCCTTGTTGCGGGCCGGGCCCTCGGGGAACACCTCGGTGAGCAGCGCGAGCGCCGCCGGGCCGGACAGCGCGGCGCCGATGCCCTGCACGGCACGGGCGGCGATGACCAGCGACACGTCCGGCGCCAGCGCGCCGGCGAGTGCCGCGAACGTCACCAGCGCGATGCCGACGCAGAAGATCCGGCGCCGGCCCAGCACGTCGGCCGCACGGCCGCCGAACAGCAGGAAGCCGGCGAAGATGACCGCGTAGGAGGTCATCGTCCACTGCAGCGTGGACCCGGTGATGCGGAAATCGGATCCAATGGCGGGCAGCGCCGCGTTGATGACCGCCAGGCTGCTGACATCGAGGATGAGCGCACCGGCGATCACGAGCAGGGCCAGCCACTGGGACCGGGTCGGCGCCGACGACGAGACGTCGACGCTCCTCTCGGATTGGGTGGTCAAGGGATACTCCTAACTGGAAAAAACATGGCCAAGACGCGACGCCGCGGCGAGAACAACGCTCTCGGCGCGTCAACGGAACGGAATTTCGGAAGATCCGTCCCGCCGGAGTGAGGAGAACGCACACCCGTGGCACGTCGACGCTAAGTCCGCGGCGGGTCACGGACCAGTACGGCGCAGTGCTGGTACTGGAAGTACCAGGCTCGGCCACGTTACGAAGTCCGCCCGCGCTGCTGGCTCACACCCTCACCCGATCGCATGATGGCTCGAGAACGCAATCACCTGCGAAAGGGTTGTTGTGATGCGGATTTCCGTGAAGTACGGGGCTGCCGCCGTCGCGCTCGCGGCCGCCGCCTGCCTGCTCCCCGGCTCGCTCAGCCAGGCCGCGCCCGCGCAGGTCGCGAACCAGGCGAGCCAGTGGTGGCCGTCGGCCGCCGAGCGGTCGGCCCGTTCGGTCGAGGCGCGTTTCATCAACCGGTCGAACGCGCTGGACGCCGCCGGAATCGCCGCGCTGATCGCGCCGGACGCGAAATGGGACAGCGTCGGCAACCTGTTCAACGGCCGGGACGACATCATGAACCGCTTGATCATTCCGGCGGTCATTCAGACATCCGCGCGCTACACGGTCATCGGCTCGCACTGGGACGGTTTCCGGTTGCAGATGGATTACCACTTCGTTTCCAAGACCGGTGACGACGTGTTGCTGCACTACGCGTACCTGGTCCGCAACGGCCAGATCGCGGACATCGTCGAATACATTGACTGAGAGGCAGACATGACCGAGTCCACCGGCCTGCGGCTGCCGCCGTCGGCGGTCGAGCTGATCGAGGGTGGCCCGCTGGGGCACGTGGTGACGCTGAACGAGGACGGCAGCCCCCACGTGACCTGCGTCTGGGTCGGCATCGACGACGGCGACATCTTCTTCGCCTCGATGTTCAACTACCGCAAGACGAAGAACCTGATGCGGGACCCGAGGGTGGCGCTGTCCGTGGAGAGCCTGCAGTTCCACGGCAGCGGCCTGCGCCAGTACCTGACGGTGACCGGCCGCGGCGAGGTGGTCAAGGGCGGGGCCTTCGACCTGATCCGCAAGCTGGCCAACGTCTACATCGCGCCGGGCGCGGAGATCCCGCCGGCCGAGCTGAAGGTGCACCCGGGCTACGTCACCCGGATCCACGTGGAGGAGATCGGCGGTGTCGGCCCGTGGGCGGGCGACCCGCCCAAGCTGCCCAGCAAGTGAGTCCCGGCAAGGACGTCCGCAAGCGCGGCCCGGCTCCGCACCACCGAGCCGGGCCGCTCGTCGAGAGCCCTTGGGGGGCCTGACACATGACACGAGGAATCGACCACGCAATTCCGGTCTGCGCCGTGCACGAGCTCCAGGACGGCGAGGCCGTCCGGATCCCGCGGGAGCAGGCCGGCACCGCCGACGACATCGCGGTGTTCAACGACAACGGCGAGTACTTCGCGCTCAACGACACCTGCACGCACGCCCGCGCGTCGCTGTCGGAGGGGTGGGTGGAGGACGGCCAGGTGGAATGTCCGCTGCACAGCGGCGCGTTCTGCCTGCGCACCGGCGAGGCGCTGGGCCTGCCGGCGGTGACCGACACGGTGGCGCACCGCGTCGACGTGCAGGGCGGCACGGTCTGGCTGCTGCCCGACGAGTCCCAGCTGACCGACGGAACCGGCCATGAACCAGCCTGAGTTACCCGGCCATGTCGCCGTCGTCGGGGCGGGCCTGGCCGGCGTGAGCGCGTGCGAGCAGCTGCGGGAGTTGGGATACGACGGGCGGCTGACGCTGTTCGGGGCCGAGCCGCACCTGCCCTACGACCGGCCGCCGCTGAGCAAGGACCTGTTGCTGGGCAAGCAAACCACCGCCGACGTGGCGCTGAGGCCGGCCGACTGGTACGCCGCGCGGGACATCGACCTGCGGCTCAGCACGCCCGTCACGGCGATCCGTCCGGACGAGGGCCGCATCGAGTTGACCTACGGCAGAACCGAACCCGTCGACGCGGTGCTGCTGGCCACCGGCGGCCGCCCCCGGCCGCTGCCGGTGCCCGGCGGCGATCACCGGGCGGTCACCGTGCTGCGCTCGCTCGACGACGCCGTAGCGCTGCGCGACCGGCTCGGGCCGGGTGTCCGCGTCGGCGTGATCGGCGCGGGCCTGATCGGCGCCGAGGTGGCGGCGAGCGCGACCGTGCTGGGCTGTGTGGCGACGCTGATCGACCCGGCGCCGCTGCCGCTGGAACGGGTCGTGGGCACGGAGATCGCCGACCTGCTGCACAGCCAGCACCGGATCAACGGGGTGCGGGTGCTGGTCGGCGCGGTCGCCTCGGTCGAGGACCTCGGCGGCCCGGTGCGGCTGCATCTGGCCGGCAGCGACGAGTTCGTCGACTGCGACGTCGTTGTGGTCGGGGTCGGCATCGTCTCCGACGACTCGCTGGCCGCGACGGCCGGCCTCGCCGTCGACCGCGGCGTGCTGGTCGATGCGGCCCAGCGCACTTCGCACCCCCGGATCTTCGCCGCCGGCGACGCCGCCCGCCCCACCGGGCCGGACGGTCCGCTGCCCAACGTGGAGCACTGGGAATCGGCGCTGCACGAGGGAAAGGCGGCGGCCGCCGCGATCATCGGCGCGCCCGCTCCGACCCGGCCGGTGTCTCGTTTCTGGTCCGACCGCTACGGCTGGCACCTGGAGGTCGTCGGCGAGTTCCGGGGCGAGGTCGTGCTGCGGGGAGAGCTCGGCGGCGAGTCCTTCGCCGCGTTCGCGCTCGTGGACGGCAGATGCGTGGGCGCGGTCGCGGTCAACCGGCCGGTGGAGATGAAGGCCGCCCGAAGGCTGATCGAACGCGGCCTGCCGGTGCACGCCGGCCGCCTCGCCGACGAGTCGGTCGACCTGCGGTCGCTGGTGATCGGCCGGGCGAACACAGTGGACAGAACTCGGGCTGGAGGGCCGCGATGACGATCACCAGAGAGAAGACCGACAGCGGGCTCCGGCCGCCGAGCGGTGGCAAACCCCAGCGGGGCAAGGGAGCCTGGGCCCGCCAGTGGTGGGTCCTGCCGTTCGCGCTGTACTGCGTCGGCTTCGGCGTCTACGGCGGCGGCCGGTTCATCACCTTCGACCCGTCGCTGACGGTGGCCAGCATCCGGCCGGAAATCCCGTGGCACTACCCGATCCTGGCCGCGCACGTGCTCACCGGCACGGTCGCGGTGTGCCTGGCCTGGACCCAGGTGTGGCCGTGGCTGCGGGAGAACCACCCGGGCGTGCACCGCAAGATCGGCTGGGTCTACTACTTCGCCGGCGTGATCCCGTCCGGCATCCTGGCCTTCCCGGTGGCCATCCTGACCACGTTCGGCCAGGGCCTGCGCTACGGCTTCCTGGCCATGGCCACGCTGTGGGCGATCACCACGGTCGCCGGCTTCGTCGCCGGCATCCAGCACCGGTTCGAGGACCACAAGCGCTGGATGTACCGCAACGTCGCGATGACGACCTCGACCATCACGGTCCGAATCACCCAGCCGATCGCCATCGCCCTGACCACGTGGCTGCTGCCGGCGACCTACGCCGGCCAGGACCGCCTGGTCATCGTCGAGGGCGCGGTCGCCGGGCTGTGGGCGGCGTTCGTCGGGCACCTGCTGTTCGTCGAGTGGTTCGTGCTGCGGCCACGGCGCCGCAGGCGTGCGGCCGCCGCCCGGACCACCGCGGCGGCGTCCGCCGGCAACTGAGGAACCACGAGTACCAGCATCACCGCGTTCTGGCTGCCCCGCCGGGACGCGGTGATGCTGTTTGTCGCCGATGTCGACAGGACGTAGGGAGAAATCATGCTCAGCCCAGTGACGGTGGTCGGCGGCGCGGGCCGGACCGGCCGCCTGGTCGCCCGCCGCCTGCTCGCCGCGGGCGCGGAGGTCCGGGTGGCCAGCCGCTCGGCCACACGCGGCGCGAAGGACCTGGTCGCCGACGGTGCGCGGGCGTTCGATGTGGACGTGCGCGACGGCAGTGGCCTGGAGGCGGCGCTGGCCGGCGCGCGGGCGGTGGTGTACAGCGTCGAGCCCGGCACCGACAACAGCGGCCCGAACCGGCCGGAGACCACGATGTACCAGGGCGTGCGCCGGGTGCTGGAGCTGTGCCCGCCGGACCTGGGCCGGTTCGTGCTGGTCTCGTCGATCTACGTGACGCACCCGGAGCACCAGTTCAACGAGTGGGGCCGGCTGCTGGACTGGCGGCTGCGCGGCGAGGACGCGGTGCGCGCCAGCGGGCTGCCCTACACGGTGATCCGGCCCAGCTGGCTGATCGACCGCCACAACCGGGGCATCGCCGCCGTCCGCCTGGGGCAGGGCGACCAGGGCGACGGGCAGGTCAGCCGCGAGGACGTCGCGGAAGCCTGCGTGCAGGCCATCGCGCTGCCGGAGGCGGCCGGGCTTACCTTCGAGATGTACAACAAGGCCGGCGCGGCGCCGGACAGCTGGTCGCCGCTGTTCTCCGCGCTGGTCAAGGACGACGTGCTGACGCACTGACGGGAGAGCACACCACCCATGAGTCCCAACGGGAACAGCCGGCGCACGGCCCTGGTGACCGGCGCGAACCGGGGCATCGGCCTGGAGGTGTGCCGCCAGCTGGCGGCCGCCGGACTCGACATCGTGCTGACGTCGCGGGACGAGAAACGCGGGCGGGCGGCGCTGTCGGAGGTGCGCGCGCCGGCCGGGCACGCCCGCGCCGAGCAGCTCGACGTCACCGACGCCGACAGCGTGCGGGACTGCGCCGCCCGGCTGGCCGCCGACGGCGTCCGGATCGACGTGCTGGTCAACAACGCCGGCATCTACCCGACGACCTCGTTCTTCTCGGTCACCGAGGAGATGTTCACGGAGTCGTTGCAGATCAACATGATGGGCGCGTTTCGTACCTGCCAGGCGTTCGTGCCGGGCATGATCGACCGCGGCTACGGGCGGGTGGTCAACGTGTCCGCCGGCGGCGGCGCGATGACCGAGAGCGTGCCGCACCCGCCGGCCTACGGTATCGCCAAGGCCGCGCTGAACGCGCTGACCCTGGTGGTGTCGGCGGCGGTGCCGCGCGGCGTCAAGGTGAACGCGATGTGCCCGGGCTGGGTGCGGACCCGAATGGGCGGCGGTGGCGCGCCGCTGAGCGTCGCCGACGGCGCCGACACCGCCGTCTGGCTGGCGACGCTGCCGGACAACGGCCCCAACGGCGGGTTCTTCCGGGAGCGCAAGCGCATTCCGTGGTGAGGGACCACCTCCGGCAACGCCGGCCGCGACCACGCGGCCGGCGTTGCGGTCTATTGTGGACTGTTCCGGTAGACCGAACGTAATCCGTTGCCCCAGCAGGTCTTTCCTCCGTCGACATCCGGAAGTACTTGTGCCGAACGGGATCTCGTTGCCGTGACGTCGGCCGGCCGGGTTCACTGGGTGTCGCGACGGCACGCGAAACGGTGCCCGCGACACCCATTCAGCCGGAGGAGATGAACGGCCGTGACGGAAACTGTGGTCGACGTGCGCACCAGCAATGTTGCGCTGGTTCAGAAGATGTACGACCGCTTCAACGAGGGCGACCTCGAGACGGTCCGGCGTGAGGTGTTCGCGCCGGACGTGGTGTGGACGCTGCCGGGGCGCAGCCCGGTCGGCGGCACGAAGAACGGCGTCGACGAGGTCATCGCCTTCTTCGCCGGCCTGGTCTCCACCGGCGTGCAGGTGCTGCCGATCAAGATCGACGCGTGGGGCGAGGACACCGTGGTGGAGACCCACCGCGGCGTGGGCGAGGTGCCCGGGGCCAAGCTGGACGCGATGAACTGCACGCACTACCGGATCGAGAACGGCCGCATCAAGGAGGTCCAGGTCTACCTGAGCGACCAGTACTCGGCGGACAACTTCTTCTGGCAGGCCATCGCGCTGGCGCCGATCCCGCAGCGCTGGGCCAAGTGAGGGGACGCGGATGTCCACCGAGCTGACTGAAGAACGGGTGCTGGCCGCGTACGAGGCGCTGGGCAGCGGCGATCCGGCGATCATCGGGCAGTACTGGGACGCCGACATGACCTGGCTCGCCGCCGGCGACGGCCGCGTCTCCGGCGTGCACAAGGGCATCGACGGCTTCCTCGGCTTCATGAAGACCATGGGCGAGGTGACCGGCGGCTCGCTGGCGATGGAGCGCACCGGCCTGCTCGTGGGCGAGGACATCGCCGTCGTGCTCACGCACAACACCGCGCACCGGGCGGACGACCCGTCGGTCACCCTGAGCATCGACGAGGTGCACTACCTGCGGTGGCGGGACGGCAAGATCGTCGAGGGCAAGGGCGCCATGTTCGGCGACGGCACGGGTGAGTTCAGCCGCTTCGTCGGCTGACCCCCGGCGGGCGCCCGCGCAGCCGCCGGGCGCCCGCCGCCGTCGCGGCGAATCATCGAGGAAGAGGCAGTCGATGAACACCAGGGATGTCGTCAACCGCTACTACGAGCTCGCCAACCGCGGCGAGTGGGACGCGTGGACCGACCTGTTCGCCGAGGACCAGGTCATGGAGGAGCAGCTGGCCGGCCGCGTGGAGGGCCGGGAGACGCTGCGCTCGATGATGGCCGGCTTCCCGGACATGTACGCGGAGTTCCACAACGTGCCCCAGCACATCGTGGTCGACGGCGAGCAGGCGGCCGTGGTCTCGCGCATCACCGCCCGCACGCACGGCGGCGACACGATCACGGCCAAGGTGGCCAACTACTTCCAGATCGTGGACGGCCGCATCCGCTACATGGCCAACTTCCACGACACCGCCCCGTTCGCGGTGCTGTCGGGAGCCTGAGGCAGGGAGCCGGATCATGGAGGAGTTCGACTACGTCGTCGTCGGCGGCGGTACCGCCGGCAGCGTGCTGGCCAACCGGCTGTCCGAGGACCCGGCGGCGCGGGTGCTGCTGCTGGAGGCGGGCGGCGCGTGGGTGCCGGCGGCGGTGGACGACGCGTCGCTGTGGTTCACCCTGCTGGGATCCGGCATCGACTGGGGCTACCAGAGCGTGCCGCAGCCGGGCCTGGACGGCCGCAGCACGTACGAGCCGCGCGGCAAGGGCCTCGGCGGCAGCAGCAATCTCTACATCATGATGCACGTCCAGGGGCACCCCAGCGACTTCGACAGCTGGGCGTACCAGGGGGCGGCGGGCTGGTCCTACAACGACCTGGCGCCGTACTTCGCCCGGCTGGCGAACCAGGAGGACGGCGCGAACCGACAGGGCCCGCAGCGTGTGACCAACGCGGGCCAGCACAAGCCGAACCCGTTGTCCCGCACGTTCATCGACGCGTGTGTGGAGCTGGGCTACCCGGAGGTCGCGGACTTCAACGGCCCCAGCATGATCGGCGCCGGCTGGCACCATCTCGACGTCGAGGACGGTCGGCGGCGCGGCGCGCTGGTGTCCTATCTGGAGCCCGCGGCGGACCGGCCGAACCTGACCGTGCGGACCGACGCCCAGGCGTTGAACCTGACGTTCGACGGCACACGCTGCACCGGCGTCCGGTACCGGCAGAACCCGCCGGCCGAGCCGACGGGCGAGGGCCGCTACGCGATCGCGGGCCAGGAACGGCACCAGGGCACGTTCGAGGTGCGGGCGACCGCCGAGGTGATCGTGTCCGCGGGCGCGATCGAGTCGCCGAAGCTGTTGCTGCTGTCCGGCATCGGTGCGCCGGAGCAGTTGCGGGCGTTCGACATCCCGGTGGTGTCCCCGTTGCGCGGTGTGGGCGAGAACTTCCACAACCACGTGCTGACCGGGTTGATCGCGGAGACGCGGGAGCCGGTCGAGCCGGGGCACCAGAACCTGTCCGAGTCGGCGCTGTTCACCACGTCCGAGCCGGGCCTGCCCGCGCCGGACCTGCAGATCGCGTTCGTGCACGTGCCGTTCGACATCATCGTCGGCCAGCAGCACCCCAACGCGGTCAGCATCCTGCCGGGCGTGGTGCGGCCGTACTCGCGCGGCAGCGTGCGCCTGGCCAGCGACCACCCGCTGGCCAAGCCGCTGGTCGACCCGAACTACCTGGGCGACCCGGCCGACCTGCGCCGGCTGGTGCAGGCCGTCGAGCTGTCCCGGGAGATCTTCGCCACCTCGGCGTTCGCCGGCCAGCTCAAGGGCGAGCTGCTGCCCGGTCCGGACGTGCGGTCCGGCGACGAGCTGGCGGCGTTCGTGCGGTCGCGCGCGGACAGCTACCACCACCAGGCCGGCTCGTGCCGGATGGGCGTGGACGAACTGTCCGTCGTGGACCCACGGCTGCGCGTGCACGGCGTGGACGGCCTGCGGGTGGTCGACGCCAGCGTGATGCCGACGGTGCCGTCGGGCAACTGCCACACGGCCATCGTCGCCATCGCCGAGCGGGCGGCCGACCTGATCAAGGAGGAGCACCATGGCTGAGCCGGCCCCGCCGCGCTGGTCGCACGTCGCACTCAACTGCCGGGACCTGGCCACCACGGAGGCGTTCTACCGCACGTGGTTCGGCTTCCACCGGGCCCGGGTGGTCGAGCTGGGCGCGGACCAGATCGTGTTCCTGCGCAACGGCGACGCGTACCTGGAGCTGTTCGGCTCCACCGCCGAGCCGGCGCAGGCGAGCAAGGACGACGGCCCGCAGCAGCCCGGTGTGCCCCGGCACCTGGCGTTCCAGACCGACGACCTGGACGCGTTCCTGGCCGCGGTCGACGGCGCCATTCCGGTCCAGCTGGGGCCGCTGGACTTCCACGACTTCATCCCCGGGTGGCGCTCGGCGTGGCTGACCGACCCGGACGGCGTTGTCGTCGAGATCAGCCAGGGCTACCGCGACCAGGAGTAGGTCGCGCCCGAGGACATTCGTTCACCCCACACTGGAGCTTCCGCGATGTCGATCGACTATCAGACCGCCAACAGCACGCTGACCCAGCAGATCCAGCAGTTCGTCGCCGACTGGTACCGGGCGCTTGACCGGCACCGCCCGTGGGCGGAGATCGAGGAATACCTGGACGACGAGGTCCGCTTCGTCTTCCCGGAGACCACTGTGGACAGTCATCAGGGCCTGCACGACTGGTACGACGTGGTCACCCACAAGTTCTTCGACGAGGCGCACCGGGTCGACCTGGCCGACGTGCAGATCACCGGCGACACCGCCCGGGTGCACGTGCTGGTGAACTGGCGGACCCGGATCTGGAACGCGCCCGACCCGGACAGCGCGATCCTGGAGTACGAGGCCGACCAGGACTGGATCGTCGGCATCGGCGCCGACGGCAGGATCGGCCTGCGCGACTACGTGGTGAACGGCCTGGAGCCGCGGGGCGACACCCCGCCGCTGACCTGACCGGCGGCCACGAGCACTTCCCCGGGACCCTGCGGGTCCCGGGGAAGTGTGTTTTGTCAGGAAGGCTCGGCCCGGGGGAGGTTCGGCGTTGCGCGACAGGGACCGCGGGCGGGTGGGGCCGATGAGCTCCGCGCGCGGTCCCGGTGCGAGTTGGCGGGCGTGGTGCGGGTCAGCTGGCGGCCCGGTACCGGTGCACCAAGGCCACCGCCATCGCGCCCTCGCCGGCGCTGGACGCGATCCGCTTCATCGAATTGGCCCGGGCGTCGCCGGCCGCGAACACGCCGGGCACGCTGGTCTCCAGCAGGAACGGCTGCCGGGGCAGGTCCCACTGGGTGCCCTCCGGAACGTCCGGCCCGGTGAGGATGAAACCCCGGTTGTCCATGGCGATCGGCCCGGTCAGCCACTCGGTGTTCGGCCGGGCGCCGATGAACGTGAACACGTATTCCGCGTCGGACTCGGAGGTCGTGCCGTCGGAGGTGTCCCGCAGCGTCACGCGCTCCAGCCGGTCGTCGCCGTCGGTCGCGATGATCTCCGTGTTCAGCCGCACCTCGATGTTGCCGGTCGCGGTGATCTCGTCCACCAGGTACTGGGACATGCCCTTGTCCAGCCGGTCGCCGCGGATCACCAGGCTCACCTTGCCGGCGTGCTTGGCGAAGTGCACGGCCGCCTGCCCGGCGGAGTTCGCGCCACCGACGATGAACACGTGCCGCCCGACACAGGACGCCGTCTCCGATGTCGTTGCGCCGTAGTAGATGCCGGCTCCCTCGAACCGCTCCGCGCCCTCGGCCTCCAGCCGGTTGTAGCGCAGCCCGGGGGACAGCAACACCGTGCTGGCGCTGATCTCCCGTCCGTCGGCCAACGTCAGCACCCGGGCGCGGCCGGAGGTTCGCAGCGACGTGGCGTCGGCCGGCGACAGCACCTCCGCGCCGAACCGCCGCGCCTGCGCCACCGCGCGGCGGATCAGCTCCGCGCCGCTGACCCCCGCCGGGAAGCCCAGGTAGTTCTCGATCCTGCTGGAGGTTCCCGCCTGCCCACCCGGCACGTACGACTCGACCAGCAGCGTGGACAGGCCCTCGGACGCCCCGTACACCGCTGCGGCCAGGCCCGCCGGCCCACCGCCGACGATGGCCAGGTCGTAGTGCTGTCGGGGCTCGGTTCCTTTGAGCCCCAACGCGTCGACCAGCTCGCCGTTGGACGGCCGGGACAGCACCTTGCCGTCCGGCAGCAGCACCGCCGGCAGCGGGCCATCGACCTGAGGGGTGGAATCCCGCTCCACGTCCTCGAACCGGAACGGCTGGTGCAGCCGCGTCAACAGGTCCCGCACGCGGTGCGTCGCCGGTGCGAACCGGTGTCCCACCACGCGAATTCCGTCGTACGGAGGCAGATACGAGCGCTCCCAGTCCTCAAGCAGCTCGTCCAGCACCGGGTACAGCCGTTCCTGCGGCGGCTCCCACGGCTTGACCAGATAGTGGTCCAGCCGCACCCGGTTGATCGCGTCGATGGCGGCGTTGGTGTCCGCGTACGCCGTGAGCAGCACGCGGCGGGCGCGGGGGAACAGCTCCAGCGATCGGGCCAGGAAGTCCACCCCGGTCATCTCCGGCATCCGCTGGTCGGCGATCAGCAGCGCGGGCTCCTCTCCCCGCTGCCGCACGGTTTCCAGCAGCTGCAGGCCCGCCAGCGGCGAGTCGACCGCAACGACCCGGAACCGGTCCTGGTAGGCGCGGCTCAGGTCGCGTCTGATCGCTCGCAGCACGTGCGGGTCGTCGTCCACCGCGAGCACCATGGGGCGATGTCGGTCAGGCATGGCTCACTCCCGTTGCAGCCGGGCATCTTCTCGATGGTCCCGCTGTGAGCGGTGCTCGGGCGCGCTGACCTGACGCAGTGGCGCGACTGCTACGCCGATGGCTGCGTCAAGTCGCGGAAGTAGTGACGGATGCGTTGTCGCGCAACTACTCGGCGGGTTGACTTCGAACCGAGAAGGACGATCGAGTGGGGAGCACCCATGTCCAAGAAGATCCTCTTCATCCTGTCCGAATACGGATACTGGGGCGAGGAGCTGGTCGGCCCGCTGGCGGCCTGCGACGAGCAGGGCTACCAGACGGTGTTCGCCACGCCGACCGGCAAGCGGCCGGTGCCGCTGCCGCCCAGCCTCGACCCCGGCTACATCGACCCGCCGCTGGGCCGGTCGGTGACCACGCCGGAGGTGGCCGCGGCCGCCGCCGAGTTGGACCGCTCGGGCCGGCTGGACAACCCGGTCAGCATCGCCGACTGGGTTCCGGACCGGCCGTACAACAGCGAATCCGGCTTCCTGCGCCGGATCGAGGCCTACTACCGCGAGCTGGACGAGGTGGCCGAGGAGCTGCGCTCGTTCGACGCGATGGTGATCGTCGGCGGCAGCGGCCCGATCGTCGACCTGGCCAACAACGGCCGGGTGCACGAGCTGATCCTGGCCTTCAAGCGGGCCGACAAGCCGGTCGTGGCCGAGTGCTACGGCGTGGCCTGCCTGGCCTTCGCCCGCGACTGGGAGGACCGGGCCAGCATCATCGACGGCAAGCACGTCACCGGGCACTGCAAGGAGTACGACTACAAGGACGGCACCGGCTTCGTCGGCGTGGAGTTCAACATGGGCCCGCCGCCGTACCCGCTGGAGTACATCCTGCGCGACGCCACCGGCCCGACCGGCCGCTACCACGGCAACGTCGGCCACGAGACGTCGGTGATCGTGGACTACCCGTTCATCACGGCTCGGTCCACCCCGGACTCCTTCCTCGCCGGCCAGAAGCTGGTCGAGGTGCTGGAGTCGGGGCTGCGCCGGTACGGCTGGTGAACCGGCGATGACTCCACGGCCCGGCAAGGTCGCCGTCTTCGAGCAGTTCGCCGCGGACGGCATCACCACGATGTTCGGCAATCCCGGCACGGTCGAGCAGGGCTTTCTCGACGTGCTGGAGTCGGTGCCGGACTTCGGGTACGTGCTGGCGTTGCAGGAGACCGTCGCGATCGGCATCGCGGACGGCTTCGCCCGCGCCGGCGCCCGCCCCGCCCTGGTGCAGCTGCACTCGGGCGTGGGCCTGGGCAACGGGATCGGCATGCTGTACCAGGCCAAGCGGGGGCATTCGCCGCTGGTCGTGGTGGCCGGTGAGGCCGGCGTGCGCTACGACGCGATGGACGCCCAGATGGCCGCCGACCTGGTCGCGATGGCCAAACCGGTGACCAAGTACGCGACCCGGGTGCTGGACCCGTCGTCGGTGCTGCGGGTGCTGCGCCGGGCCGTGAAGATGGCGATGACGCCGCCGCGCGGGCCGGTGTTCGTCGCGTTGCCGATGGACGTGCTCGACGAGCTGACGTCGGAAGCCGCGCTGCCCACGGTCATTCCCAACCGGGCGGTCGTGCCGGCGGCGGAGGACATCGCCGAGGCGGTGGAACTCCTCGCCGCCGCGCGCAGTCCGATCGTGCTGATGGGCGACGGGGTGTCGGTTTCCGGCGCCCAGGCCGAGCTGGCCGCGGTGGCGGAGCTGCTGGACGCGCCGGTCTACGGCGTGGACAACTCCGAGCTGAACATGGATCCCCGGCACCCCCTGTTCAAGGGCAACACCGGGCACATGTTCGGCGAGGACAGCACCAAGGCACTGTCCGATGTGGACGCTGTACTGATCGTCGGCACGTACGTGTTCCCCGAGGTGTTCCCGTCGCTGGGCAACCCGTTCCCGGCCGGCGCGAAGATCGTGCACATCGACCTGGACGACTACGAGATCGCCAAGAACCACCCCGTCGACATCGCCCTGGTGGCCGACCCGAAGCCGACCCTGGCCGCGATCGCGGACGGCTTGGCGAATGCCGGCCGGGCGCGGGGCGAGTTCGAGTTGCTGCCGCTGCCCGAGGTGACGGCGGACAGCCCGCTGATGGCGGTGTTCGCGGCGGAGCTGAACAACCAGGCCGGCGACGACCTGATCGTCTTCGAAGAGGCCCTGACGGCGTCTCCGCACCTGACCGCGCACCTGCCGCGGCGCGTGCCCGGCACGTACTTCGCCACCCGGGGCGGTTCGCTCGGCATCGGAATCCCCGGCGCCATCGGGGCGAAGCTGGCCCGGCCGGACGCGCCGGTGGTGGGCTTCGCCGGCGACGGCGGCAGCATGTACACCATCCAGGCCCTGTGGACCGCCGCCCGGCACAACGTGGCGGCCAAGTTCGTGATCTGCAACAACCACCGGTACCAGCTGCTGGACCACAACATCGACCGCTACTTCGCGGAGCGGGACATCGCCCAGCACGTGCACCCCAGCGGCTTCGACCTGGCCGAGCCCGAGATCGGGTTCGTCGGGCTGGCCGAGAGCCTCGGCGTGCCAGCGGTTCGCGTGGACAAGCCGGAGCAGGTGCCGGCCGCGGTCGAGCGGATGCTCGGCCACGACGGCCCGTTCCTCGTCGACCTGGTCACCGGATAGGAGGCGGACAGTGACGATCTCGGTACCCGTCGCCGACACCGGGCGGCTGGTCGGCCGGAACATCGCGATCCTGATGGAGAGCGACTACGTGGAGCCGGAAATCGCCTACTACGAACGGCGGTTCGCGGAGGAAGGGGCGCGGGTCGACCTGCTCACCCGACTGTGGGGGCAGGAGGCGATCACCTTCTACGGCCACGAGTACCAGGCGCCGATGTCGGTCAGCGGCGATCTGGAGGCGGTCGACGACGAGCGCCTCAGCAGCTACGACGCGCTGATCGTGCCCGGCGGCATGGTGTCGGACCGGTTGCGCTACAGCGAGGACGTGCACGAGCTGGCGCCGGCGGTGCGGCTGCTGCGCCGCGCGTTCGCCGTGCCGAGCATCATGAAGGGGATCATCTGCCACGGCATGTGGCTGGCGTCGCCGATCCCGGAGGTGGTCCGCGACCGGCGGGTCACCTGCCACAACAACCTCGTCGGGGACGTCCGCAACATGGGCGCCCGCTACACCGACCAGGACGTCGTCGTGGACGACGACCTGATCACCGGCCGCACCGCCGGCCACTGCCACCTGTTCGCCCGGACGCTGATCGACCTCGTCGTCGCGCGCACCGACCACCGCCGGACGTGGGAGCGCACGCCGAGGCCGGCACTGCAAGGAGTGCGTCATGTCCGCTGAGCTGGACTTCACCTTCTCCGACACGGTCGCCGGCTACGTCACCGGTTACGACCCGGAGCGGGCCGTGCTGGACCTGAAAACCAGTGACGGCCGCCCGCTGCGGGCCGACGTCAGCGCCCTGACCGACGCCGAGTTCCTGCGCAACCTGGGCGGGCCGGCGATCGACGCCACCGCGCACGTGCCGGACCTGCTGGTGCCGGGTCGGCATCTGTTCGTGCAGGGCACGTTCTACCCGGGCGGGCGGTTCGAGGCCAAGCACCTGACCTTCCTCGGCCGCCGGCCCGGCGAGTACAACTTCGAGGAGCAGGGGTGGTGGGCCGAGCAGCTGGACGAGCTGGCCCGCTTCTACCGGCGCGCCCAGTTCGGCCGGAAGAACCCGGTGGACTACGCCGACTACCGCACGATGCTGCGGCTGGGCGGTGACAAGAGCGACCACCACGTGCAGGAGACCGACACCATCTCCCGGCTGGTCTACGGCATGGCGTCGGCGTACATGCTCACCGGCAACGAGGACTTCCTCGGCGTCGCCGAGCGCGGCACCGAGTACCTGCGGGCGCACATGCGCTTCGTGGACCGGGACGAGGACGTCGTCTACTGGTACCACGGCATCGACGTGCGCGACGGCGTGGAGACGAAGTTGTTCACCTCCGAGTTCGGCGACGACTACGACGCCCTGCCGGCCTACGAGCAGATCTACGCGCTGGTCGGGCCGACCCAGGCCTACCGGGTCACCGGCGACCCGCGCATCGCCGAGGACATCGACGGCACGCTCCGGCTGTTCCACAAGTTCTTCCACGACCCGGAGCGCGGCGGCTACTTCTCCCACGTGGACCCGATCCTGCTCAGCCCGCACCACCAGTCGCTGGGGCACAACCGGTCCCGCAAGAACTGGAACTCGGTCGGCGACCACGCCCCGGCGTACCTGATCAACCTTTTCCTGGCCACCGGCGACAAGCGGCACGCCGACATGCTGGAGGAGACGTTCGACCTGATCACGGAGCACTTCCCGGATCCGGACAGTCCCTTCGTGCAGGAGCGGTTCCACGCCGACTGGTCGCCGGACCGGGAGTGGGGCTGGCAGCAGGACCGGGCCGTTGTCGGGCACAACCTCAAGATCGCCTGGAACCTGATGCGGATGAACGCCATCCGCCCCAAGGAGTCCTACCGGAGGCTGGCCGAGCAGATCGGCCGGTCCATGCCGGCGGTCGGCAGCGACACCCGCCGCGGCGGCTGGTACGACGTGGTGGAGCGGACGATCCGCGACGGCGAGCAGGTCCCGCGCTTCAGCTGGCACGACCGCAAGGCGTGGTGGCAGCAGGAGCAGGCGATCCTGGCCTACATGATCCTGGCCGGCAACACCGGGGACGAGGAGTTCCTGCGCCAGGCCCGGGAGGCGTCGTCGTTCTACAACGCCTACTTCCTCGACCACGACGAGGGCGGCGTGTACTTCAACGTGCTGGCCAACGGGACCCCGTACCTGCTCGGCACCGAGCGGCTGAAGGGCAGCCACTCGATGAGCATGTACCACGCGTCCGAACTGTGTTTCCTGGCCACCGTGTACGGCCGGCTGCTGCTGCACGACCAGCCGCTGACGCTGTGGTTCAAGCCGCGGCCCGACGGTTTCTCCGACCGGGTGCTGCGGGTGGCGCCGGACGCGCTGCCGCCCGGGCGGGTGCGGCTGGAGTGGGTCGAGGTGGACGGCCGGCCGTACGGGGAGTTCGACCCGGTGGCGATGACGGTGTCCCTGCCCGACACCACACAGGACCTCGTGGTGCGGGCGCACTTGTCTCCGTTGGAGAACCGATAGCGCCGTGGCGGCGCTGCGGCTGGAGGGGTGGACATGGAACTGGAGAAGCAGATGCGCGGCCCGGTCACCGTGATCGCGCTGAACGGGGAGCTGGACAGCACGACGGCGCCGAAGGTCCAGCAGGGCCTGGACGAGCTGGTGCCGGTGCACGGCATGGTGCTGCTCGACCTGAGTCGCACCACCTACATGTCCAGCGCCGGCCTGCGGGTGCTGCTGCTGGTGTATCGGCTGTGCCAGCAGATGGGCACGCGGGTCATGGTGTCCGGCATCTCCGACGAGGTGCGCGCGGTGATGGCCGCGACCGGGTTCCTGGCCTTCTTCACCGTGGCCGATTCCGTCGACGAGGGTGTGGAGGTCCTGGCCGCATGAGTCGGTCCCCGGAACGGCTGGACGCGTTCCCGACCCACCGCATCGCCGGCTTCGGGGTGCGCGCCGGACGGCCACTGCCGTTCGGCGCGTCCCGCGTGCCCGGCGGCGTGAACTTCTCCGTGTACTCCGCGGGCGCCACCCGCATGACGCTGGTGCTGTTCCGCCGCGGCGAGGACGAACCGCTGGCGGAGCTGGACTTCCCGCCGGAGTTCGTGGTGGGGGCGGTGTACTCGATGACGGTGTTCGGCCTGGACGCCGAGACCGTGGAGTACGGCTACCGCGCGGACGGGCCGTTCGATCCGGACCGGGGGCATCGGTTCGACCGCCGGCAGGTGCTGCTCGACCCGTACGCGACCCTGGTGCACGGCCGGGATTCCTGGGGCGGGCAGCGTCGGCCGCTGCGGTCCGGGGTGGCGCTGGACGACTTCGACTGGGAGGACGACCGGCAGCTGCGGCTGCCCAGCGAGGACCTGGTGATCTACGAGGCGCACGTGCGCGGCTTCACCCGGCATCCGTCGTCCAATGTGGACCAGCCGGGCACGTTCGCCGGCCTGGTGGACAAGATCCCGTACCTGAAGTCGCTCGGCGTGAACGCGATCGAGCTGATGCCGGTGTTCGAGTACGACGAGCTGGACAACGAGCGCGTCGACCCGAACACCGGCAAGCCGCTGCACAACTACTGGGGCTACAGCACGATCGGCTTCTTCGCGCCGAAGGCCGGGCTGGCCGCGACCGGGCGGCTGGGCATGCAGGCCGACGAGTTCAAGAACATGGTCAAGCAGCTGCACCGGGCCGGCATCGAGGTCATCCTGGACGTGGTGTTCAACCACACCGCGGAGGGCAACGAGCGGGGGCCGACGCTGTCCTTCCGCGGCCTGGACAACAGCGTCTACTACATGCTCACGCCGGACGGCTACTACTACAACTTCAGCGGCACCGGCAACACGTTGAACTGCAACCATCCCATCGTGCGCGGCTTTGTGCTGGACTGCCTGCGGCACTGGGCCTCACAGTTCCATGTGGACGGTTTCCGCTTCGACCTGGCGGCGATCCTGGCCCGCGCGCCCGACGGCGCGCCGATCCCGAACCCGCCGCTGCTGGAGAGCCTGGCCGCGGACCCGGTGCTGCGCGACTGCAAGCTGATCGCCGAGGCCTGGGACGCGGGCGGGCTGTACCAGGTCGGCAGCTTCCCCAACTACCACCGCTTCTCCGAGTGGAACGGCAAGTTCCGGGACACCGTGCGGCGGTTCGTCAAGGGGGACGCCGGCGTGGCGGGCGAACTCGCCACCCGGCTGCTCGGCTCGCCCGACCTGTACCGCGGCCGCGCGCCGACGGCGTCGGTCAACTTCGTCACCGCCCACGACGGCTTCACGCTGCGCGACCTGGTGTCGTACAACGGAAAGCACAACGAGGCCAACGGCGAGGGCAACCGCGACGGCGACAACGACAACAACTCGTGGAACTGCGGTGTCGAGGGCGACACCGACGACAAGCACGTGCTCGCGCTGCGGGACCGGCAGGTCCGCAACCTGCTGCTGCTTCTGCTGACCAGCCACGGCATCCCGATGCTGGTCGCCGGCGACGAGTTCGGCCGCACCCAGCGCGGCAACAACAACGCCTACTGCCAGGACAACGAGCTGTCCTGGGTGGACTGGAGCCTGGCCGAGACCAACGCCGGGCTGCTGCGCTTCACCCGGGCGGCCATCGCCTTCCGCCGGGCTCATCCGGCGCTGCGCCGACCGTGGCACCTGCGCGGCCACCAGGGCGACGGGCTGTTCCCCGAGGTCAGCTGGCACGGGGAGCGGGCGTGGACGCCGGACTGGTCGCCGGGGCAGCGGCTGCTGGCCGCGCTGCTCTACTGCCACGGCCCGGAGGGGCACGACTGCGTGTACCTGGCGGCCAACGCGCACTGGGACGGGCGGGAGCTGGAGCTCCCGGCACTGCCCGACGGCATGCGGTGGCACCTGTTCGCCGACACCGCCCAGCCCGACGGGCACGACGTCCACCAGCCCGGCGAGGAGCCGCCGATCGCCGGCGACCGCGTCCGGGTCGAGCCCCGCTCGACGGTCGTGCTGGTGGCAAGACAGACAGAGTCGAGGAGTGAGCGGGAATGAGTTTCAACACGAAGGTGCACATCGACGACGGCGTGGTGACCATCCGGCTCACCGGCGAGCTGGACTCGCGCTCGGCGCCGACGCTCAACGAGGTCATCGTCGAGGCGACCGAGAAGCCGGTGCGCCGGCTGGTGCTGCTGGCCGAGGACCTGACCTACCTGTCATCGGCCGGCCTGCGCTGCCTGGTGTTCGCCCACCAGAAGCTGGGCCGGGGCGTGGACATCGTGCTCGTCGGGGCCACCCCCGAGGTGGCGGAGACGATCAGGCTGACCGGGTTCGACCGCAGTCTGGTCATGCAGGACCTCGCGGAGCGGTGATGGTCGGCCACCGGCTGACGCTGCGCGGTGGCGAGGCGGGCGCGGGGCGGCGGCTGGCCGACTTCGTCGCCGCGCTCGCCGGATCCGGGGGACTCGACGCCCGCCGGTCGTACTGGCTGCGGCTGGCCGTCGACGAGATCACCACCAACATCGGCCAGCACGGCTACCGGGGCCGGGGGGGACTGGTCGAGATCGAGGGCGCGGTCGAGGACGACTGCGTCTGGGTGCGCATCACCGACGACGCGCCACCGTTCGACCCCCACTCCCACGACCCGGGTCCGCGCCTGGCCAACGGCGTGGCGCACGACGGCGAGGGCGGCCTCGGGCTGTACCTCGCCCTGAACGGACTGGACCGACTCGATCACGCCTATGTGGACGGTCGCAACGTCAACACACTGGTGATGCGGCGACCCGACGGGGAGGTCCGGGACACGGACGGAGGTACGGATGGCGGCGACGATCGCGCTGGTGGTGGCTGAGGAGCACGCCGCGACACGGGAGCTGGACGAGGCGCTGCGCGCGGCGGGATTCGCCGTGCGCCATGCGGTGCCCGGGCAGGAGCACTCCGTGGCGGCCTCGGCCGAACCGCCGGACATCGTGCTGGTGTCGGCCTCGCTGGGGCTGCACCGGCTGGCCACACTCGGGCAGCGGTTCGCCGCCGACGAGCTGAACCCGACGATCGTGGTGTTCCCCCAGGACGACTACGGCGCGCTGGAGGCGTGCGTCGGCGCCGGCTTCGACTGGGTGGTGCCGCCGTACCTGCCCACGCTGCTGCGCAGCCGGCTGTCCACCTGCTGGGAGAGATCGCAGCTGGCGATCGCCGTGGAGGACATGGCGGCGGTGGCCAACCTGCGCGAGTACGAGCGGGACATGAGCATCGCTCGGGAGATCCAGGCCGGCTTCCTGCCCGAGCATCTGCCGTCCGCGCACGGCTGGGACTTCGCGGTGCGGTTCCGCCCGGCCAAGGAGGTCGCCGGCGACTTCTACGACGGCTTCGAGCTGGTCAACGGCCGCCGACTGGGGTTCCTCGTCGCCGACGTGTGCGACAAGGGAGTCGGGGCGGCGCTGTTCATGGCGCTGATCCGGACGCTGCTGCGGCACACTGCCGAGCACACCGGCAGCTGGTGGCAGGACGACATCGTGCACGAGGTGCTGGTGGACAGCGAGGTGGAGGCCGGCGGAGCGCTTCCGGCGCTGGTGTCGGTCGGCGCCGGGCCGCTGGTGCAGTCCGTCGTCGGCACCAACCGCTACATGGCCCGCAACCACCTGCGGCAGGGCTACTTCGCCACGCTGTTCTTCGGCGTGCTGGACCCGACCTCGGGGGCCCTGCTGTACATCAACGGCGGGCACAACCCGCCGGTGCTGGTCCGCGCCGACGGCGAGATCACTACGCTGCGGCCGACCGGGCCGGCCGTCGGCATACTGGCCGACAGCTCCTACACACTGGGGCACACCACGCTCGGCCCGGGCGACTTCCTGTTCGTCTACACCGACGGTGTGGTCGACGCCCGCGACGCCAACGGCGGCCTGTTCGGCTACGAGCGCATGCTCGACGCCGTCCGCACCCCGTGCGACACGCCCGAGCAGCTGCTGAACATCATGGACACGCACCTGGGCCGGCACGTCGGCCAGGCCGACCAGTTCGACGACATCACCATGCTCGCCGTCCGCCGGGACTGACGCCGGGCATGCGAAAGGGGCCGCTCCCGACGGGAGCGGCCCCTTTCGCATGCCCAGTCGGCCGGCACCGGGTCCAGCCAGTGCCGCCGGCGCTGCCACGGGTCGCGGTCATGCCGGCGCTTCGAAGCCCGTGCCTCGCCCTCAGCCGTCACGTCTCGGACTCACGGCGGCCACTCGGGGCGCCGCGGGCGACTGGCCACCGTGCCGCCCGGCCAACGTGCCGAGGGCGACCGCGACGGCCCAGCCCGAGTTGCGCGCCGCCGCGTGGAACTCGCGGGCGAGAGTGGTCGCCTCCCCGATGCGGCCACCGAGCAGCAGCGAGTCGATGAGGCAGCCGGTCAGGTAGCCCGGCAGCCACGGAAATTCCTCGGCGAGGAGGTCGGCGCAGATCAACGCCCGGCGCAGTTCCGGGACGCTTTCCACGTAGTGGCCGATCGCGACGGCGTTGCACGCCCGCGCGGTGTGCGCGAAGAGGCGAACCTCGGGATCGACGCGGTCGGCGAGCGCCGCCAGCGTCGCGGCTGCCGCGGCCCGGTCGCCGGTCAGGGACTGGAACCACGCCAGGTGCGCGATCGAGCGCTCGTCGGGTTTGTCGGCGATCGCCGCTTGCAGCGCGGCCACCGCGTCGGCGCCATGGCCGTGCCCGAACGCGAGCACGATCGCCTCGACGAACCGTCGGCGGCAGTCCACCGCGCCCTCGGCCGACTGCAGCAGGCGCCAGCTGTCGTCGGGCCGGCCGCGCAGCAGCAACACGATTGCCCACCTGCACAACACTTCCTGCCCGAGCCCCACCCACGTCGCGAGCCGGCACAGCATGTCCACCCGGCCGAGCGCGACAGCCCGCCAGGCATCCTCCAGCGCCTGGAGCAAGCGCGCGGCGAGCTCCTCGTCGGCCGGGCACTCGCGTGGCGTCGGGAACTCGGCCAGTTGCCAGCCCTCCGGGTGCTGTTGCAGGGCGTCGAGCAGGCCCTGCGACACGAGTCGGCTCAGCAGCCCGGCGTTGCCGCGGGTGGCGGCGTGCAGTGCGGCGGCCGTCGCCGTGCCGACCCGGATCTCGCCGTCGAGCATCTCACCGACCAGCGCGGCGACCTCGTGCGTGGTCAGCGCGCCCAGCCGGACCGTCGTCGTGTCGTGCCGGTAGCGCACGAAATCCACGGCCGCGGGCGAGCCGCTCGCGCCATGGGGTTCGGTCACCACCAGCGTGGTCCGGCTGTCGTGGTTGAGCTCGCTGAGCACGAACATCGAGGTGTGGTCGACAAGATGGGCGTCGTCCACGGTGATGATGAGCCGCTTGCCGGCCGCCAGGTCCGCGATGGCGTGCACCGCCTCCGCCGCGGTCCGCACGTCCGCCGGCAACACCGCGCGCAGCGCGGAAAGCGGTTGCGGAGATGCGGCCGGAGTGACCCGCAGAAGCAGTGTGTCGCTCAGGTCGATCCCGCTCAGCGCGGCGGCGAGCAGACTGCTGCGCCCGGCCCCGTGTTCCCCCGTGATCACCAGCGAGGCCGGAACCGGCGCCGTCAACGCGGCCCGAATGGTCCTCAGCTGGTCGGTTCTCCCGATGAATCCCCGAACCATGGTCGCATGTCCTCCCCACCAGACGCGTCCGCGGAGCCAGCACCATCGCCGTCGACTCGAGATGGCGGTGTCACCGCATTCGGTGCGCTAATGCGCGGAATGGCATGCGGTAGCAGATCCTGGTCGCCGCTGACGATGGTTCGAGTATCAACTACTTCAAAACACCGGGTCAACCGCTATGTAACGATGTCCGGTGGGGATCAAAGATTCGCGCTGCGCCGAAACTGTTTCGGCCATATAGCGAACCGCCGAATGCGCCGCCCTGATCCCGTGCTCCGGACGGCGCGGCAAACGAGCGCCGGTCCGCTGGGCGACGGCTCGGTGAACGCCCGCCACATGATGTTGCGGCGGCCCGCCGTCGTCGCCCCGAAGCCACCGGATCACCGGACGGGGGCCCGCTCGTCCTCGGAAAACCCCAGCACCGCGACCTACTCACGGCGCAACCGTCGGTGCGCCTTCGGTGCCGGCGGGGAGCCGACCGACTCCGGTGGGATCTGCTCTCTTCGTACGCGGAATGCGGCGAATTTGTTCCTTTTGTCGCGGCCGTCCGATCCGTGGGCCCCTTTCGCTACTCGTCGTTCAGAGTAGTCCACGCACTGTGATGCCGAACGGGCGCGCGGTCAGGAAATCCAGTGCCGTGGGGCGTGGCCGGTTCGGCTGTTCGGTCGCGTGACTATCGCGCCGGGCGCATTTTCTCGCGCCCGGTCGTGGCAAGCAGGATGCCGTGGCGATTGTCCCCGACATGCCTCACCCCAAGGTCTGTTGATCCATGGCTTGACCCAGAAAGGGGACCGATAGGACCTGCGGGCCGCCCGGGATCGCCGGCTGACGCGAGGCATGGGAAAGGGCCGCTCCCGTCGGGAGCGGCCCTTTTCCGTGTCCGTCAGCGGCCGGCCACCAGGAGGCTCAGCTGCTCCGCCAGCTCGCCGAGCGGGGCGCCGCTGAGCACGGTTCGCACCGGCACGGAGACGCCGAGCTCGGTGCTGAGCTCGGTGCACAACCGCGCCGCCAGCAGCGAGTCCAGGCCGAGCGCCGGTAGGCGCCTGCTCAGGTCGATCTCCTCCCTGGGCAGCTCCAACAGCGTGACCACGTTGTCCACCAGGAGCCTGGCCACGTCGTGCGGTGTCGGCCGGGTGTTCTGCGTGGCCTGCTCGGCCGGCGGCGTGAAGCGTGCCGCCGTCCTGGCGAGCAGGCCGGTGGCGTGCACGCACCACCGCCGGGTCGACCCCGGCGACGGTCGCGCGCCGTGCAGTTCGAACGACCAGCCGTTGCCGGTCGCGCGCAGCGTCACCCGGGCCGCCAGCGTCGAGGCGTCTCCCGGCAGCGGTCGCACGACCCGCACGCGCCTGATCTCGTAGCCGCCGCTCGCCAGCAGCTCCTCGGCCGCCCCGGCCAGAGTCTCCTCCACCGAGGCCGCCATCGAGCCGTCCCAGGTGAGGACCGTGTCGGTCTGGATGTTGCCGTCGGTGGGCCAGAATGTCTTGCGCTGCCAAGGATAGGCAGGAAGGTCCACGTAGCGGCCCGTGCCGTTGACGGCGCGCCAGTCCAGCTCACAACCCGCCGTGTACGCCTCGCCCGCCGACCGCAGCAGCGACCGCAACGAGGGCTCGTCCCGGCGGAGGGACCCGATCGCGACGCCGTCCCGGCCGTCGGCCGCCAGCAGCTCCTCGATCTCGTTGAGCAGCAGCGGATGCGGGCCGATCTCCAGGAAGACGGTCGGCCGGTCGACCGCCGCCGCGGCGCGGATCGCCGGCGCCAGCAGCACCGGCTGGCGCAGGTTGTCCGCCCAGTACTCGGCGTCCATCTCGGAGCCGTCGATGAGCTCGCCGGTCACCGTCGACCACAGCGGCACCCGACCCGCGGTCGGCCGCAGCCCGGCCAACTGGTCCAGCAGCGCCGGTCGCAACCGGTCCACGTGCGGGGAGTGCGAGGCGTAGTTCACGTCGACCAGCTGGCCGAAGGTGCCGTCCGCCCGCAGTCGGTCGACGACGGTCGCCAGCGCGTCCCGGTCGCCGGACAGCACAGTACTGGTTCGGCCGGCGACCACGCCGACGGCGACGCGGTCCGCGAACTCGGCGATCTCAACGGCCGCGTCCAGCACGGGCAGCCGCACCATCGCCATGCCGCCGCCGGACGGCAACTTGTCGACCAGCCGCGCCCGCCGGCAGACGACCGCCGCACCCTCGGCCACGGACAGCACGCCGGTCGCCGTCGCCGCCGAGATTTCGCCCATGCTCTGGCCGATCACCTCGTCCGGCTCGACGCCCCAGCGCCGCCACGCCGCGGCCAGCGCCACCTGCACCGCCCACAGCGTCGACTGCACCTCGCACGGCCCCACCGGCAGCCGTCCCGCGGCCACCAGCCGCAACGGTGAGAAGCCGGTCTCGGCGCGGACCGCCGCGTCGCACTCCCGCAGCCGGTCGCGGAACACCGGCTCGGTGAGCAGCTCGCGAGCCATGCCCGCCCAATGGGATCCCTGCCCGGAGAAGACGAACACCACCTTCGGCGGGCCTTCGACGGCCCGACCGCCACGTGGTCGGCCGCCGAGCAGCCGTGAGACCTCCGCGGTGTCGTCACCGACGACGGCGAGCCGGTGCGGGTGGTGCGACCGGTGCAGGCCCGCGCTGAACGCGACGTCCCGGAGGTCGAGGCCGTCGGCGAGGCGGTTCGCGGTCGACTCGGCCAGCCGCTCCAGCGCCTTCGGCTCCCGCGCCGACAGCGGCACGAGGTACGGCCGCCGCCACGCGGCGGTCGTGGTCCGTGTCGGTTCCGGCGGCGCGACCAGCACCACGTGTGTGTTCGAGCCCGAGATGCCGAAGTTGCTCACGCCGGCGACCCGGCGGTCGGTGCGCGGCCAGGGCCGGAGTGAGGTCGCCAGCTCCAGCGGCAGGTTCTTGTCCGCGATCAACGGCAGTGGACTGTCCACATGGAGCGTCTGCGGCACGGTGCCGTGCCGCAGCGCCAGCACGGTCTTGATCAGGCCGGCCAGCCCGGCAGCGGCCTCCACGTGCCCGATGTTGGACTTCGCGGAGCCGACCAGGCAGCGGTTGCCCGCCGGCCGCCCCTCGCCGAGCACGGCGCCGAGCGCGCTCAGCTCGATCTGGTCGCCGGTGACCGTGCCGGTGCCGTGCGCCTCCACGTAGTCCACGTCGCCGGGGCTGATGCCCGCGTCGCGGTACGCGGCGCGCAGCGCGCGCTCCTGGCCGACCACGCTCGGCCTGATCATCGAGCCGCCGCTGCGGCCGTCGTTGCTGCTGGCGATGCCCGCGATCACGGCGTGGATCCGGTCCCCGGCCGCGACGGCGTCGGTCAGCCGCTTGAACACCAGCGTGGCCACGCCCTCGCTGCGGACGTAGCCGTCGGCTCCCGTGTCGCCGAACCGGCAGCGCCCGGTCGGCGAGATCACCGTGCCCTTCGACAGCGCCACCGAGTAGTCGGGTGCCAGCTGCAGCGACACGCTGCCGACCACGGCCATCTCGATGTCGTTGGCGCGGAGCGCGTCGCACGCCACCTGCACCGCGGTCAGCCCCGTCGCGCACGACGCGTCCACCGACAGGCTCGGCCCGCGCAGATCGAGCGCATGGGAGAGCCGACCGGCCGCCGTGCTGTGCGTGCCGGCGCCGACGAACGAGTGCAGGTCCGTCATGCCGCAGTCGCGCAGCAGGTCCCAGTACTCCGACATCAGGCCGACACCCGTGTACACGGCGGTGTTGCTGCCGGCGATGTCCTCCAGCCGCAGACCCGCGTCCTCGATCGCTTCGTACGCCGACTCCAGCAGCAGCCGCTGCTGCGGGTCCATCCGGACCGCCTCGTGCGGCGTGAGGCGGAAGAAGTCGGCGTCGAAGTCCGCCACCCCGGGCAGGAAACCACCGCTGGTGCTGACGATCGTGCCTTCGTGGTGCGGATCGGGGTGGTGCAGCGCCTTCGCGTCGAACCGCTCCGGCGGCACTTCGCCGATCGTGCACCGGCCCGCCACCAGCACGTCCCAGTACTCCCGCACGGACGAAGCGCCGGGGAACCGGCAGCTCATCCCGATGATGGCGATGGCACGGTCGTCCATGGCGCTCACCGGGCCACCGCCAGGACTCGCGGATCGCCGGTACTCGGCGGTTGCTGCGGCCCGGCGGCCGGTGCCGACAGGGCGACCGCGGCCGGCCACCCGCTGCCGCGGCGGGCACCGTGGGTCCCGCCGCCGACCCGGTCGACGATCGGCCGTGCCGCCTCGGACACGGCCGTCCACTGTGGCGTGCCGGCGCCGAAGCCGGCCGGTAAGAGCGGGCCGAGCAGACCGAACGCGGTGTGGCCGGCCCTGGCGTGCGGCCGGATCGGGGCTCTCGTGCCTCGCGTCGCCCGGCGCGCGACCTGGTCGAGCAGACTGCTCATTCCGATTCCCGGTGCGCCGGACATGATGACCACGGCAGGGTCGTCCTGGTCGCACACGGCGAGCAGAGGCGAGATCTGCTCGATTCTTCCGACAAAGTTCCAAGCCATCGTTGTTACCCCCCAAAGGTGTCAACCTGCTTGAAAAATCGGTGGCGGGGCGTGTGGCGACCGACCTACGCCCTCGTTGTCGTGGATCCGTGTGACGCACCCGCGGCAGACAACTCGAGTTCTCATCCCGCGAGTGCCGGTCGAGACCATGGCGTGCGGATGAATCCTCCCCTCGTCAATCATTGACCGGGCAAGTGCCGCGCGGTCAACGTTAATTTAACGGAATGCCCGCGGTGGGATGATTGCTTGTCATCATGTGGGAAGGTGAAAGACCATCATCAGGTTGTCAAAATCGGCGAGGTATAGTGCGGAGATTCGCCATGAGCGTTCGCCGAGTTCCGGGTGGCGCAAACGTCGGGTTCGGCTGCGCTGAACTCGGACGTCGTGATCCTGCCACCAGTCGCGGAACCGTGGATGGGCCTGTTCCGCCGCCGCGATGATGGCCTCGAGTCGCGGATGCCCGCGGTAGGGCGCCGATACCCAGCGGAACCGGGCGATCACATCGGTGACGTCGTACTCCCAGTCCACGAAGCGTTCCCGGGCCAGGGGATCGGTCAGCATCCACAGCAGCATGTTCCGCTGTTCGTAAGGGATCTTTCCGAAGTCCGTGTACCACTCCACGGCCGCCTGGTTCCAGGCGTAGACGTCGCAGAAGCGGTCGGGGGCGTACACCGGTTCCGCCCCGTTCGCGGTGGTCGCGACGACACCGCGGATCAGATCCACGCCCTCCTGCTCGGTGCGCTCGGCCGGCGCGACGCTGGTGTGCCCGTAGGCGAGGGTGTGCATGTAGCGCCGCTCGTCCTCGGACAGCTTGAGCACCCTGGCCAGGCTGTCGAGCACCTCGGCGGACGGCCTGATGTTTCGGCCCTGTTCCAGATATGTGTACCAAGTCGGACTCAGCCCGGCCAGAACGGCGACCTCCTCGCGTCGGAGGCCGACCGTTCGTCTGCGTGGTCCGGCCGGCAGGCCGACGGATTCCGGTGTCACCCGTTCGCGTCGGCTGCGCAGGAATGCAGCCAGTATGTGGCGATTGCCTCCCTCGGCCGACACCATGTCACCCCCAAGTCAACTCCCCCGACACCAGGTTATCGCAAAATCCCCGCACCAGCGGCATGTCCCACTCGGGTTGCTACACCTTCGGATACCAAATGGGTTATCCGGCCCCCGGGTGTGGGGAACCGTTCGCCTGATCGGCGGCGTGACCTCTATGTCTGATTCGTTGGCCTGGTATTGCCAGTGCCACCACAAGCTGAGTCTGCCCGCCCGGCCGCCGCCCGACCCATGCTGGAGCCCCGACGAGGCAGGGAGGGCTTCCGTGGTGGTCGACTTGATCGCCGTGCTGACCGGAATCGCGTTGGGCGGCGTCACGGGGCTGAGCGTGCTGCGGACCGTGGTCAACCCGCGGGACCGGTCGTCACGGGCGGCCCGGTTGACCGCGCGCCTGACCTACCGGGCTCTGTTGCTGGGTGCGTCGGCGCTGCCGCACCAGCGCCGCGAGCGTGCGCTCGACCTGTGCGTGCCGTTGAGTCTGACGGTGCTGCTCGGCGGGTGGCTTGCCGCCACTGCGGCGGCGTGCTGGCTGGTCGCGTTCGGCCTGCCCAGCGGGGCCGAGGAAGTCGTCCGTGTGACGGGATGGTCGCTGGCCGTGATCGAGGGCCTGCTGTTCACGGTCTACCTGAGCAAGCTGATCGACGGCTACCAGCGCCGGGAGGCGATCACCACCCGGTTGCAGGCGCGGGCCACGAGCCCGCTGGACGCCGAGGTGGTGCTCGCCGACCGGCTGCGCGGCGGCTCGCGGTCCGACCTGGGCACGGCCTTCGAGCACTGGGCGGACTGGATGGCCGACGTCCGTTCCAGCCACGCCGGCTACCCGGCCCTGCTGTACCAGCGCCCGGCCGGCGAGATGTGCTGGGTGGAGGCGGCGGTGATCGTGCTGGACGCGGCCGCGCTGACCGAGGCGGTGGCGCCGGCCTGGGCGCCGCCCAGCGTGCGGGTGCTGCTCGCCGCGGGCAGCGACTGCATCCAGCGGTTGGCCTGGCAGCTGAACATCCGGCTGGCCGTGCCGAGCGTGAGCATGCACGGGCGCGAGGAGCGGGCGTTCACCGACTCCGTGCGCTGCGCGGTGGCCGCCGGGCTGCCCAAGGAGAGGGACAGCGACAGGTCCTGGCTGGCATTCCAGGACAGCCGCACCAGGTACGCGCCGCACGCGGACGCGATCTGCTCGCACCTGAGGTATCTGAACGGGGCATGGGGGCCGGAGAGGGAAAACGGCGCCAAGGGGGAAACAGTCGCACCGCACTCGATCCAGTGAGAATTCACTATTCGTCATGGTGGGGGAGAAATGCACACGATCACGAAGACGATGAACCCGGAAACCAGCCGCGCGGGGAGTGGATTGTCCTGGTTCTGCCAGGGGCTGTTCGCCTCCTTACCCCGGTCCGACCAGCGGCGCTGGGCGGAGGTGTACGTGCGTGGCCTGATCGAGGTGCCGGGCCGCAAGTCCATCCGCCGCATTTCCGACCACGTGCTGGGCTGGCGCGCCGACCAGTGCCTGCAGCAGTTCGTCAACCAGAGCCCGTGGCTGTGGGAGCCGGTGCGGCGCAGCCTGGCCACCCAGTTCGCCGCCACCTCGCCGCCCCAGGCGTGGGTGTTGGAGGAGGCCGTCTTCCCCAAGAACGGCGACAGCTCGGTGGGCGTGGCCAAGCAGTACGTGCCGGCCGCGCGGCGCACCATCAACTGCCAGCTGGGCATCGCGGTGTTCATGGCCAACGAGTCGGCCAGCTGCCCGGTGAACTGGCGGCTGCTGCTGCCGCGGGCCTGGTCCGACGACGACGTCCGCCGCGCCCGAACCCATGTGCCGGAAGAGGAACGGCACCGTCCCATGTGGTCATGCGCGCTGGACGCCGTGGACGAGATGATCACGCAGTGGGGGCTGGCTCCCGCGCCCATCGTGATCGACGCCAGCAGCCACGCCGACATGACCGACCTGATCGACGGCCTCGAGCAGCGCGGACTCCGTTACCTGGTGCGGATTCCGGCGGACACCTCGGTGCCGCCGGTCAACGGCCGCCGGTTCACCGCGGGCGAGCTGGCCATGCTCGCCGCCCGTCGCGGCCAGCTGACGATGAGCTGGCGCGACCCGGCGACCCGGCGGGTCGGCACCTCCCGGTGGATCCTCGGGATGATTCCGAACGCGGAGAACGTCGTGCAGATGGCGCCGCACGCGGCGTACCGGCGGATGCGGCGGATCGCCGCCGAGTGGTTGCCGGGCAGCATCGCGCCGAGTTCGGTGTGGCTGACCAACATGCACAACGTGCGGCTGCCGGAGCTGGTCGCGCTGACCCGGCTGCGCCGGCGCACCGGGGAGGACATGGCCCGGCTCAACGACGGTTTCGGCCTGCGGCACTTCGAGGGCCGCAGCTTCCGGGGCTGGCACCACCACGTGACGCTGGCGTCCGCGGCGCACGCCTACGCCACCCTGTCGGCGATGGACGAGGAGTACGCCGACGAGCTGGCCACCCTCCGGCCGTACGCCTGATCGGGAGGTCACGTGCACTGGGACCCCGAGTCGCCGGGCCGGATGAGCCCGCTGGAACACGCCCTGGTCTCGTGGCTGCCCCGTCGGCGCTGGTTCGCCGGCGGGGGCCGGGACCCGCACCGGGTCGAGATCGTCTCGGCCGCCGAGCTGACCACGGACTGCGCCGCCCGCGGCGCGCTCGTGATCGTCGAGGTGTCCTATCCGGACGGTGACACCGAGCTCTACCAGCTGCCGCTGGGGCAGCGCACGGTGCTGCCGTCCGACATCGGGTCGGCGGCGATCATGGCGGCCGCCGACGGTGTGGTCTACGACGCGACCGTGGACTCCGGGCTGATGGGCTCGCTGCTGGCGATGATCGGCGGCGCCGAGACCTCCGGCAGCATCGGGTTCTGTCCGGAGCCCGGCGCGTGGATCACCGGCTGCGAGCCGATTCCCGGCCGGCCGCTCGCGGTCGAGCAGTCCAACACCTCGGTCGTGTTCGGGGACCGGGCGATCCTCAAGCTGTTCCGGCGGCTGGCCCCCGGGGTCAACCCGGAACTGGAGCTGCACCGGGCGATCACCGGCGCGCGGGTGCCGCGGCTGCTCGGCGCGATCGAGGGAACGCTGCGCGGCGCGCCCATCACGCTCGGGGTGCTGCACGAGTTCGCGGCCGGGTCGCGGGACGGCTGGCTGCTGGCCACCGAGGCGGTGCGAAACCTGGTGTCCGGTGTGGACGACGGCTCGGCCTTCGTGGCGGACGTCGAGCTGCTCGGGGCCGCGGTCGCCGACGTGCACGTCGCGCTGGCCGACCGGCTCGGCACGTCCACAATGGACGCCGAGGTGCTCGCGGACGTGTTGTCCGACCGACTCGACCGGGCCATCGTCGCCGCCCCGGCGCTGGCCAGGCAGGCCGACCGGATCCGGGCCGTGTACCGGGCGCCGGGCGCGGCCGGGGAGAAGGTCCTGACCCAGCGTGTGCACGGAGATCTCCATCTGGGCCAGGTGCTGCGGGCCGACGACGGCTGGCTGCTGACCGACTTCGAGGGCGAGCCGGCCGCCGAGGACCGGCTGGCGGTGCACTCGCCGCTGCGCGACGTCGCCGGCATGCTGCGGTCGTTCGACTACGCCGCGAGCCAGGTCGGCGACGCGTGGTCCCGGTACCAGCTGGAGCGCTGGCTTTCCCGGGTGCGCGAGGCGTTCGGCGCCGGCTACGGCCGGGAGTCCGGAGTGGACCTGGCCCGGGCGCGGTCCGTGCTGACCGCGTACGAGTTGGACAAGGCGGTGTACGAGGTCGCGTACGAGACGAGGAATCGCCCGTCCTGGGCGGGGATTCCGCTCCGCGCCGTGGCCGCCATCCTGGGCGGGTGACCGCCCCCCCTGTGCTGACGCCCCGCCCCCTTGCCGGGGCGTCAGCACAGTTCTTCGCCGCATGGGCCCGGAGGGGGACCGTATGGACGTCGAGACGTTGCGGGGGATCGCCCTGTTCGCCGCGCTGGACGGCGAGCAGCTGGCGTGGCTCGCGCAGGCCGGCACACAGCATTCGCTGGCGGACGGCGACGTGCTGTTCCGCGACGGCGAGCGGGCCGATGCCTTCTACGTGCTGGTGGACGGCGAGCTGGCGTTCAGCGCTCGCGACGCCAGCGGGCGGGAGCAGTTCCTGACCCGACACGTGCGCCGCGCGAACTCCGTCGTCGGGCGGGCCGAGACCGACCATGACGGCAAACCCCGGGCGGCGCACGAGTTCACCGGGGAGCTGCCGCTGCTCGCCGACGCCGACTACATGGCGACCGCAGTCGCCGTAGGCCCCACCGAGGTCCTTCGCTATGCCAAGCCGCAGTTCTTCGAGATGCTCGTGCGCTGCCCGCAGGTCTGTACGGTGCTGCTGCCGGTGCTGGCCTGGCGTATCCACGCCTCCGAGGTCGCCGTCCGTCGGCGGGCCACGCTGGAGGCCCTCGGCACGCTGGCCGCCGGCCTCGCGCACGAGTTGAACAACCCGGCCGCCGCCGTGTCCCGCTCCGCGTCCGAGCTGGCCGACCTGATGCCACAGCTGCTCAGGGACTGCTCGTGCCTCGGCCGCCGCGCCGAGCCGGAGGAACTGGCCGCCGTCAACGCCACCATCGACGGGATCCGCAACCGGGCGCCGCTGCGGGCCGTCGATCCGCTCGACGCGATGGACGCCATGGACGAGGTCACCGACTGGCTGGAGGATCGGGGCATCGACTCCGGTTCCCTCGCCGACGACCTCGTCGAGTGCGGCCTGCGCGTCGCCGACCTCGACGCGCTCGCCGCCCAGCTCCGGCCCGACGTCGTCGGCCCCGCCGTGGAGGTCGTCGCCGGTTCGCTGCGCGGGCACGCCACCGTCGCCGAGGTTGTCGGCGCGTCGTCCCGGATCTCGACCCTCATCGCCTCCACCAAGGCGTACAGCGACATGGACCGCGCCTCCGAGCGGGACGAGGTGGACGTCGTGGAGGGCATCGAGGCCACCCTGACCATGCTGGTGTCCAAGCTGTCCGGGATCCGCGTGGTGCGGGACTACCGGGACGGGCTGCCGACGATCTGCGGCCGGCCGAGCGAGTTGAACCAGGTGTGGACCAACCTGGTGGACAACGCCGTGGACGCGATGCCCGGCGGCGGCACCCTGACCATCACCGCCGACGGCGTCGGCGACGACCTCCTGGTGGAGTTCCGGGACACCGGCTGCGGCGTGCCCGCGGACGCCCTGCCCCGGCTGTTCCAGCCGTTCTTCACCACCAAGGACGTCGGCCGCGGCACCGGCCTCGGCCTGTACCTGTCACACGAGATCGTCGCCCGCCGCCACGGCGGCGCGATCTCCGTCTCCTCCGAACCCGGCGACACCCGCTTCTGCGTCCGCCTACCGGTGCGCTCATAAAGCCGAAGGCGCGACGCGAATCACACACGCGATGGGGTCCGGGGCGCAGCCCCGGCGTGGGGGCGTGGGGGCCGGGCCCCCACAAGGCACACCAAGAGAAATGGCCCGGCGATAGCATCGCCGGGCCATTTCGCGCGGGTGAGTGACGGGATTCGAACCCGCGACACCTGGGACCACAACCCAGTGCTCTACCGACTGAGCTACACCCACCATCAGAGGTCTTCGCCTTAGGCGGCGTTGACCTCCGTAAGGCTAGCGCATGCGCGCTCAGGCTCAAAAACGGGTTACCCCTGGCCCGCCGCGCGAAGGATCTCGGCCGCCGCGGCCTGCGCTTGTTCGCTGGTCGGGCCCGGTTGCGGCACGAACGCCGTGGCCCGGTAGTAGGCGAGTTCGCGGATGGACTCGTGGATGTCGGCCAGCGCCCGGTGCGCGAGGCCCTTGGCCGGCTGCGCGTAGTAGATGCGCGGGTACCAGCGCCGGCAGAGTTCCTTGATGCTGGACACGTCGACCATGCGGTAGTGCAGGTGGCTGTCCAGCGTCGGCATGTCGCGGGCGATGAAGCCGCGGTCGGTGGCGATGCTGTTGCCGGCGAGCGGTGTGGTGCGGGGGTCGGGCACCCACTGCCGGATGTAGTCCAGCACGAGTTGCTCGGCCTCTTCGAGCGTGGTCGTGGAGCGGCGCACTTCCTCGGTGAGGCCGCTGTGGGCGTGCATGTCCCGCACCACGTCCGGCATCGCGTCGAGCGCTTCGTCGTCGGCGTGGATCACCACGTCGACGCCGTCTCCGAGCACGTTCAGTTCTGCGTCGGTGACCAGGGCGGCGATCTCTATCAGGGCGTCTTTGCCCAGGTCGAGCCCGGTCATCTCGCAGTCGATCCACACCAGACGATCAGTCACCCGTAGGAGCCTATCCCGCCACGGTCCGTGTTCGTCTGAACGCGCGCTTTCGGGCCGTTCGGCCTAGTACTGCAACGGCACTTAGGTCAGTGGGTAACCGCGCCGTTTGTAGTGGCTGAGACGGGCTTGATGTTGACGTCGCCGGCGCCAACACGACCAGGACCAGACGTGGTCGACGCTGGCTGCGGTCCGGAAGACCAGGTTGATCAACAGTCGCCTCACCTCCGGTAACGTGAAGCCGATCATGCCCGTGTCGCGGTCACTCGTTCCCCTTTTGCGACAAGGGATCGCGTGACGGCGAGCCAGGCATGAGCAAGCATCGACAGCGTGACGTGCGCGTACCAGGCACGCCAAGAACGAACCTGATAGTGATCCAACCCGGCTTCGTTCTTGGCCTGCTGGAAGCACTCCTCGATCCGCCACCGCGCCCCCGCGATCCATGCCAGGTCCACAACCGTGCACCGACGGGGCCCGTAGCAGACGTAGTATGCGATGTCGGTCGGGTCAGTGATCGACCGTCGCGCCAGCAGCCAATGCCCACGACCCGGCGCCCACAGCACCCGCAACGGCACCCGAGCCCATTCGTACTCGCGCGGCCCATGCGCCCCAGCTCCCACCGACAACCGGCGCCAGGCCCGCGCCGGCACCGCGGCGACCAGTTCGTCGGCACGGGCTTGGCGCATCGTCGTGGTAACCAGGGTGTCGTTGACCTTGGTGGCCAACACGTGCGGAAGATCGTGCTGCTCGAGCCAGACCCGCAGGTACTTGACCTGCCCGTACGCCTCGTCGGCGGTCACCCAGCCGAACGGCACGCCGGCGGCGACCGCGCGGTCGATCATCGCCATGGCCTGCCGAGGCTTGGTCACGAACTCGACCTCGTCGGGCACGTCGGCGGCACGACATCGATCCCGGTCACTCGTCCAGGACTCCGGCAGGTACAGCTCGCGGTCGATCAACGCGTGACCACGGGTCGAGGCATAGGCCAGGAACACGCCGACCTGGCAGTTCTCCGTCCGCCCGGCAGTGCCCGAGTACTGCCGCTGCACCCCGGCCGACCGGGTCCCCTTCTTCAGGAACCCGGTGTCGTCCACGATCAACACGCCGTCGCGCTCGCCCAACTGCTCCGCGACGTAGTCCCGCAGGTCGTCACGGACGCCGTCGACATCCCAGTCCGCCCGCCGCAGCAGTCGTTGCATACCGTCCGGGCTGGTCTGGCCTGCGCGTTCGGCCAACGTCCAGCCGTTCTTCCGCTCCAGTCCCGCGGTCAGTCCGAGCAGGTACTCCCGAGACCGAGCACGCGGTTCAGACCGGGTGAACCGAGCACTGATCCGCGCGTGCACCCGGTCCAGCTCTGCGACCGCAACGTCAATCACCACGACGAACATGATCCACTACAACTCACACAAGTGCCGTTGCAGTACTAGTGTCTCTGATGCCGTTCGGGCTATCTGGAGGTCGGGGTGGACGCTTTCGAGGAGATCACCGCCGGTTACGCCACCGAGGGCGGTGCGTTGGAGCTCGGCTCGGCCGTGGTCGACGGGAATGTCCGCGCCGAGGCCCGGGTTCGGCTGCCGCTGGCGACCCTGAACCGGCACGGCCTGATCGCCGGCGCGACCGGCACCGGCAAGACCAAGACCCTGCAGCTCATGGCCGAACAGCTCTCGGCCGCCGGCGTTCCCGTCGTGATGGCCGACGTGAAGGGGGACCTGTCGGGCCTGTCCCGGCCCGGCGCCGGCGGGGACAAGGTGTCCAAGCGGGCCGCCGAGACCGGCGACGACTGGCAGGCCGCGGGCTTCCCCGTGCAGTTCCTGTCGCTGGGGGAGGGCGGCAGCGCCGTTCCGGTGCGGGCGACGATCACCAGCTTCGGACCGATCCTGCTGTCGAAGGTGCTGGGGTTGAACGACACCCAGGAGTCCACCCTGGGGCTCATCTTCCACTGGGCCGACTCGCGTGGGCTGCCGCTGCTGGACACCAAGGACCTTCGCTCCGTCATCCAGCACCTCACCGGCGACGAGGGCAAGGAGGACCTCAAGGGCCTCGGCGGCGTTTCCTCCGCCACCGCCGGGGTGATCCTTCGGGCCCTGCTCAACCTCGAAGCCAACGGCGGCGACACCTTTTTCGGTGAACCTTCCCTCGATCCCGCCGACCTCATGCGCGTCGACGGGGACCGCGGCGTCATCAGCCTGCTGGAGCTCGCCGAGCTCCAAGGCAACCCCGCCCTGTTCTCCACGTTCCTGATGTGGCTGCTGGCGCAGCTGTTCCACCAGCTGCCCGAGGAAGGCGATCTCGACCAGCCGAAGCTGGTCTTCTTCTTCGACGAGGCCCACCTGCTCTTCGCCGGCGCCTCCAAGGCCTTCCTCGAGCAGATCGTCCAGACGGTGAAGCTCATTCGTTCCAAGGGCGTCGGCGTGTTCTTCTGCACCCAGCTGCCCACCGACGTTCCCAACTCCGTGCTGTCCCAACTGGGCGCTCGCGTCCAGCATGCCCTTCGCGCGTTCACCCCCGACGACCAGAAGGCGTTGGCCCAGACCGTCAAGACCTATCCCACGACGCCTCACTACGACCTCGGGAAGGCCCTCACCACCCTCGGCATCGGCGAGGCCGTCGTCACCGTCCTGTCCGAGCAGGGCGCTCCCACTCCTGTCGCTTGGACCCGCCTTCGCCCGCCGCGTTCCCTCATGGCCTCCATCGGCGTCGACGCCGTCAAACAGGCTGCCGCTTCCTCTTCCCTCTACGGCAAATACGGGCAGTCCGTCGACCGCGAGTCCGCGTACGAGATGCTCCTGGCCAAGGTCGCCCCGCCCTCCGATGCGCCGGAACCCGGAGGCCCGGAACCCGAAGCCCCCGCGCGCCGCAAGGAGTCCGACGACCCCGGCCTCATCGGCCAGGTCCTCGGCAACCCCGCCGTGAAGTCGTTCCTGAGGTCGGCGGGATCGGCGCTGGGGCGGGAGATCACCCGAGGAATCTTCGGAACCAGCCGCCGCCGCTGAACACGGCCCACCTCGCCACGCCCTCCTTCCCGCACCTGAGTGGCTCACTTTCGCCCCAGGATGCACGTGAGCCACTCACGTGGGCCTGGCTATGAGGGTGGTCGCCGGCTTCAGCCGGCGGCGCAGGTTTCTCGGCCACCCAACCTCCGCCACACCCGCCGCCCGCGGCCCTTGTCGCCTCCTGGCACACCGCCGATGCCGCTACCCATCTGCCGGCCGCCACCCTTCCTCGCCCCGCCGCCGTCCCCACCTATCCGCCGGGAGCGTGAAATCGTGGGCCTTTTCGGGTGTCGAGTCGACACAATCCCGAAACACGGCCGTCCTCTTGCCGATTTAGCGTCCATGGTGGACGTCGACCCGGGAGGTGGGTGGGATGACCGGTCACTGTGTCGTCTGCGGTGCGGAGCGGCCTAGTTCTCCGTCGGACTTCTTCTGCTCCGACCAGTGCCAGCGCGACTGGCACGCCCGCCGGGTGGTGCCGTTGAACAGCGACGCCGGCACGTGGCTGCCGACGCACGTGAACCGCACCGGCGAATCGTGGCGCGCGGCGTGATTCAGACCGAGCGGGTGCGATACGCGACGTTGAGCACCCGCTCGACCAACTTCGGCGCGACCGCGTAGCTGGCGGCCGCGAGCAGACCGAACGGCAGGTCCACGGACTTGGGCCGTTTGACCAGCGCGCGGACGACCAGCCGGGCGGCCTGTTCCGGGGTGGCGGCCGGCATCCGGTCGTAGACCCGGCTCGGGCCGATCATCGGCGTGCGCACGAGCGGCATGTGCACGGTGGTGAACGTGATCCGGTCGCGCAGCGTCTCGGCCGCCGCGACCTGGCTGAACTCGTCCAGCGCCGCCTTGGACGCCAGGTACGCGGCGAACCTCGGCGTGCGCGTCTGCACGCCCATCGACGAGATGTTGACCACGTGCCCGCCGCCGTTGTCCCGGAAGTGCGGCAGCAGACCGAGCACCAGCCGCACCGGCGCGAAGTAGTTGATCGCCATCGTGCGCTCGAAGTCGTGATGACGGTCCCGCGAGCTGTTCAGCGAGCGCCGGATGGACCGGCCGGCGTTGTTGACCAGCATGTCCACCCGCGGCTGCTCGGCCAGCACCCGCTTGAGCACCGTCTCCACGGATTCGGCATCGGTCAGGTCGCACGGGTAGCTGTGGGCCTCGCCGCCGCGCGCCACGATTCCGTCCCTGACCTGCGCCAGCTCATCGGCGCGCCGGGCCACCAGCAGCGGAACGGCGCCGAGCCCCGCGACCGCGAAGGCCGTCGCACGGCCGATGCCGGAGGACGCGCCGGTGATCAGGATGCGCTTGCCGGCCAGCGGCGACGATCGGCTCATGACCCGATGATGCCACTACCTACTCGTGAGTAGGAAGCGGTCGTGGCAGCATGGCCGACCATGGCGAGGTGGGGAGAGTTCCGGGCCAGGCCGTTCCACTTGGGCTTCGGCGCGCTGGCGATCGCGTGCGCCGTCGTGAGCGCTTCGCTCATGGAGGACGCCGTGCTGCGCGCCGGTTGGATCGTGCTCGGCTGCGCCGGCCTCGTGTGGGTCGGGTTCGTGTCGTGGGCGCTGGTCCGTCAGCGCAGGCGCAGCTCCAACACCTGACCCGGCCACGTGCCGACCGTGAAGGTGTCCGTCGGAGTGAAGCCCGCCGAGACGTAGAACGCGACCAACGCTCGGTCGTCGCCGGCGTAGCAGTCCACCCGGACCCGTTCGACGCCCTGCTCGGCCGCTCGGGTCTCCGCGTGCTTGAGCAACATCCGGCCCGCGCCGCGCGCTTCCGGGAATCTCGCGCCCACCAGCCCCGAGACGTACAGCTCCGGCACGTCGCTCGGCGGGATGTGCGCCTGCGGCTCCCCGAATGCCGCAAACCCCGCCGCTCTCGCCCCGACTTCGGCGATCCACGCCTCGCCGGCCAACCATCGCCGCATGGTCTCCACCCGCTTCGGGACCGTAGAGAACGGCTCCGTGCCCCACTGGCCCGTGCGGCCCTGCTCCGTCAGCCACCGCACGGCGTCGTCGAACAGTGCGCCGACCGTGTCCAGGTCGTCGGCCGTGGCACGGCGGAGCCTCATGCCGGCTCGGACGCGGTCACCACCGCATCGCGCAGCGCCGCCCGCAGCCGGCCCACCTCGAGCGGCGCCAGCACTGCTGTCTCTCCCGGCGGGGCGACCAGCACCACATGGCCCTGGCTGACGAACACCGTGAGGTCACGGCGACGGCCCGCCACGTCCCTGCAGGTCACCAACCATTCCTTGCGGTCAACCACGTCTTCCGCCTCCCAGCCTTTCGGTGCCTGACAACATCGCGGCGCTCGCAGCGGTGTGACGCACCCCGGCCGACGACGTGACGCGGGTTTCGCGGCCAGATCGTGCCTTCCCCGTGGATGATCACGCCGTGCTGTCGCCTAGCCTCGCACGATCAGGCGGCCGATCGTCACCTGGGAGGGTGATCAGGCACTCCCGCACGCACTCCTACCACCGCATTTACGCAGAAGGGCGGAAGCGGAGCACGACCGTTCGGGCGATTACCCGCTCGCCGAGTCACCTGAGTGGCTCACTTGGCCTCCGAGGCCGAATGAGCCACTCACGTGCGTCTGGTGTCAGCGGCGCGCACCCGCTGCGCCGACCACCGTCTCCCCGGGCACCGCCCGCGCCGGCCGGGTCATGGTCGCCGCCGCGTCGTCGTCCTTGATCAGCAGCGCAGCGACCCCGGACGCGATCATCAGCCCGGCCGCCACCGCGAACGCCACGTGATAGCCGAGCAGGTTGCCCGTCCCGGCCGAGGCACCGCCACCGACCGCGGCGAGCACGCTGCCCAACACCGCGACGCCGACCGCCGACCCGGCCTGCCGGCCCGAGTTGTACAGCGTGGACGCCCGGCCCGTCTTCGCCGCCGGCACCTGCGCGAACGCGGCCGTCTGCGCCGGGTTGAAGTTGTTGGACATGCCCAGCCCCAGGTAGAACATGATCAACATGACCACCCACTGCGGCGTGGCCGGCCCCACCAGCGTCAGCAGCATCATCGCGACCGCCGCGTTCACCACGCCCAGCACGATGTGCAGCCGCGGCCCCAGCGTCGAGTACACCCGGCTGGCGATCTGGGTGCCGACCAGCACGCCGACCGCCTCGGGGAACGTGGTCAGCCCGGTCTGCCACGCCGAGACACCGAGCCCGGACTGGTAGAGCAGCGGGAACACGAACAGCGTGCCGAGGAAGCCGGCCGTGGACACCAGCTGCACGATGTTGACGCTGCGGAACAGTCGGTCGGCGAACAGCCGCAGGTCCAGCATCGGCTCCGGCACCCGCAGCTCCACGAACACCGTCGCGGCCAGCAGCACCACGCCCAGGATGCCGGTGATCAGGATCTGCGGCGAGCCCCAGCCCAGGGTGGCGCCCTCGGTGAGGGCGTACATCAGCAGCGCGAAGCCGACACCCGACAGCACGAAGCCGGCCAGGTCGAACCGCCCGGCGCCGGGCTCGCGATGCTCGCGCAGCAGGAACAGGCCGAACAGGAAGGTCAGCACGCCGACCGGCAGGTTGACGTAGAAGACCCAGCGCCACGACAGCGTGTCCACCAGCAGGCCGCCCAGTACCGGACCCATCGCCGGCGCGACCGCCGTCGGCAGGATGAGCACGCGGTTCACCCGCATCCGCTCGGCCAGCGGGAACTCCCGGTACAGCATGGCCAGGCCGATCGGCGCGAGCATGCCGCCGCCCAGGCCCTGCAGCAGCCGGAACGCGACGAGTTGGGGGAGCGACTGGGCCAGTCCGCACAGCGCCGAGGCCACCGTGAAGATCGCCAGCGCGGTCAGGAACACCCGCTTGGTGCCGAACCGGTCGCCCAGCCAGCCCGAGGCCGGGATCACCAGGGCGAGGCTGAGCAGGTAGCCGACGACGACCGCGCCCGCGTCGGCGGCGGTCACGTGGAACTGGCCGGCGATCGTCGGCAGCGCGACGTTGACGATGGTGGTGTCGAGGATGTTGACGAAGAGCGCGGCGACGAAGACGACGCTGACGACAACCTTCGGGCTCAGCTGGCGTAACCCCACCGCTCGGCTCCCTCGTGGAATGTTTGCATGCGGCAACGAAACATTCCAACAGGGGCGGGCGTGGGGTTGTTCCTCGGCGTTCGGGTGAGCCGGGCCTCAGCTCAGGTCGTACGGCATCAGGGTGGTGAGCGCGTCGTCGACGCTGACCCACTGGGCCTCGGTGCCGGGCAGCACCAGGTCGTAGGTGCGGTCGAGGAAGTCGGCCAGCTCCTGCGCGGCGGCCTCGAACATGGCCAGGCCGGCCGGCGAGCTGACGACCAGCACGACGAGCTCGATGTCGTCGACCGCCGGGCGGATGCGGACGTCACCGGAGCCGGCCTCGGCGATCAGGCCGTCGGCGAGCAGGTCGCGGGCGAAGCACCACTCCACCCAGCCCGACGGGCCGGAGCGGAACGCCGCGGTGACTGCGTACGGGTCACGGGTGTCGTAGCGGAGTTCGACCTCGACCGGGACCGACGGTGCGTCCGGCACCAGCAGGTCCAGCACCGCCATCGAGCGGAGCGTCATGTGGTCGTTACGCATCGTGTTGTCACCCCTCGGCTTCCCGACACTCGTCCTGAGTCAACAGTGGCGGAGTCCTCTGGAGAACTTGTCCACGTTCACTCAATGTCGCCCCCAGGCGGAGTTGCCCGCTCAATCTGTCACTCATCCGGGTGGCGGTCCAGCGGTTTCGTCATTCACCGTACGAAAGTGTGGGGATATGACCTGAAAAGGGGAACGGTCTTGCCCCTGTTGTGACCACTTTCCAACGTGATGATGGCTACACGCACGAGCCGCCCGGGCCGGCGCCGCCCGCCTCGGGCACCGCCAGCCGCAGCAGCACGCGCCGCAGCACCGCCTCCTCCTCCGCGCTCAAACCCTCGAGCACGGCCCGTTCGACCAGTTCCAGTTCGAGCCGGACCGCCGCCTGGACCTGGCGACCCTTCTCGGTCAGCTCGGGGATACGCACGCGGCGGTCACGCGGATCAGGTCGGCGGACGATCAGTTCCTGCTGTTCCATCCGGTCCAGGGTGGAGGTCATGGTCGTCTTGTCGAGGCCGAGGCGGTTGCCCAGCGCCAGCTGCGTGTGCTGGCGGCCTTCCAACAGGGCGGACAACACCAGCTGGCCCCGGATGCCGATGCTGCCGGCCTCGAGCGCGTGGCGCTCCATCGCCGCCCCCATCCGCTGGGCGGCGCGGTGCAGCAGCCAGTTCAGGTCGTCGCGCTCACCGCAGGCCTCCGCGGTGGGGCAGACGTGCTGCTGCTCGGTCTCCACACTCCAAATCGTACGTGCCTTGACCTGGCCAAAGCCGCCTCCGTGCCCGGACGCCCCCACTTCGGCGACCAAGATGCCGCTGTGAGTCGACCATGCCGACGCCTCCCGCGGAGGGTGTCGATCATTAGGCCGTCCAGCGGTTTTCACCTCCGCGACACGCCGGTATAAGGCGGTCCCGGTGTTCCGTGCCGCCCGCTGCCAGACTTGCCCGAGTTGCCTGGTCCGGTGTGCGGGAGGACACAAGCGATGGTCGAACCGCTCGGAGACGTACTCGATCGCGCAGCCAAGTTGAGTGCCTCCGGCCGGCGACGCAAAGCTGTGGCCCTGCTGCGCAGCACCGCCAGCTCCCATCCCGACAGCCCCGAGGTCTGGTGTCGGCTCGCCGCCGCGCTGCTGGACCGTGGCGACGCCACCGCCGCCCTGACCGCCGTGCGCCGCGCGATGCCGCTCGGTGGGGACAAGGCTTGGACGCACCGCCTCGCCAGCAAGGCCTTGAGCCGGCTCTCCCGACACGAGGAAGCCGTCTCCGCCGCGCGGCAGGCCGTCCGCGCCGCGCCGTCCGACTGGCGGTGCCGCATCGCCCTGGCCGAGGCCTTCGGCGCCGCCGGCAGTTGGCCCGACGCCGTCGACGCCGCCGCCCAGGCCGTGCGATATCAGCCCGACCACGTCCGGCCGTACCTCGTCCTGGGCGACGCCGCTCAGCGGACCGGCGACCTCGCCACCGCCGAGCGCGCGTACCGGACCGCCATGCGTCGCAAACCGGGCGACCCTCGCGTTCGCGCCGAACTAGCCCGCCTCCGCCGGCCTTCCTCCCGTGACCACGCCGCCGAGCAGACTCGCCTCGGTCAGCTCCCGGCCCACGAACGGGGCGCCGAGCACACCCGCCTCAGCCGCTTCCACCAGCCCACCTCTGGCGACCGCAGCACCGAGCTGGCCCGCTCTTGGGCGACTTCCTCCGACCGGTCCGCCCAGCCCGACCGCTGGCCACGCCCCTTCGGCCACGACCTCGCCGCCGACCGCTCCGCCGCCGGCCACGACCTCGCCGCCGATCGTCCCGCCATCGGCCGGGCCGCTGTCGATCGTTCCGCCGCTGGCCAGGCCGCCGCCGTCGACGATCTCGCCCTCCAGCACCTCTCCAGCGACCAACCCGCCCACGGTCGAACTTCCGCTTTTCGTCGAAGTCGAGCATTTCGCCGAACTTCAGCAGCCGGTCGCGCTTCGCGCCGTAGCCGAACTCCCGACGACGACCGCACTCCGGACGACGGTCGAACGCCGTCGGACCGTCGGGCCGTCCGCGACGGTCGTTCGGCGGTCGACAGCGCGAGCGGCCACGGATCTCGTGGGGCCGACCGATCCTCCGGGACCGACCGACCCTGGGGTACCGACCCGTCCCCGGGCACCGGCCGATCCTTGGGAGCCGGCCGGTCGCCGGTGCCGGAGAAGCTGGCCTGGCGTGGCGTCCGTCAGCTGTCCATGACCCTGGTCGTCGGCGGCATGTTCCTGATGGTCGCTGGCCTACCGAAGCCGACGCCGGTGCTGGCCTGGCTCGGCTTCGCCATTCCGTGCGTCGTCATCCTGGTGGCTGTCGTCGAACTGTTCCGGGTTCCGTCCGGCTGCCGGTTCGCTGTGCTCACCATGCCGCTGCGTCGCCCGGTGATCGGGCTGTCGTGTGTGTTGCTCGCGTTGTCCAACGCACTGGTGCTGCTCTGGGCGATGCTCGACCGGGCGAACGCCGGCACCATGGAGCCGCTCATCTTCGCCCTGGTCTGCGCGGTCTGTGCCGGCGCCGTTGCGCTGGTCAACGAGGCGTAGCCGTCCCGGACAAGCGCGGGACAAGCGGCACGTCAGCCACCGCCGGCAGCATTCGGCGCGGATCAGCAGTGGTTCCGCGCCGGAGGTGGGTTCGTGAGCGGCTTGGGCCTCGACGCCGTCGCCGAGACCGTCTATCTGACGGCGCTCACACGCGTCCGATGGCGGATCGCCGACCTAGCCCGCCAGCTCAACCTCGGCCACGGCATCCACCCCACCAACGTCGACCAGCTCCACTCCGACGGCCGCCTGACGGACGCCGTCGACCAGCCCCGTGCCGATCTCCGGCTAACCGCCGCCGTCGACCAACTCCGTGCCGACGGTCTGCTCGTCCCTTCCGCCGAGGAAAGCGGCGCCGTTCGTGCGGTCGCCCCCGCGCTCGCACTGCCGGCACTCGCCGCGAGCCGGGTGTGGGGCCTCAGCGCTGGCGACGCCCGACCTCAGGCACTGTCGATCGCCCAGCTCATCGCCCGCCACCAGCCGCCCGGCCCCGACCAACTCCACGGCCTGGACGAAATGAACTCGTTCGCCGAACATCTCGTCGCCAACGCCCGCCGCGAGGTCGTCATCCTCAGCGGCCAGCACCGGACCGGCTCGTTCGAGTTCGCCGTTCCTGTCGCTGAGGCCGTGCTCCGTTGCGGTGCCCAACTCCGGCTCGTCTGGCGCAGTGACCTGATTCGCACGCCCACCGTCGCCGCGCACGCGACCTGGCTCCGGACCCGTGGCGCCGCACCTCGGATCGTGCCGGCCTTGCCCACCACCATGCTGCTCGTCGACCGCTCCGTCGCGATGGTCATCACCGGGGACGACGCCGTCGTCAACCGCACGCCCGCCTCGGTGGCGCCGCTCTGCGTGCTCGCCGACCAGGTCTGGTCCCAGGGCAACCCGAGCCCTCGCCGCCACAGCCTTCCCGATCAAACGCCCCGCCACCACAGGGTCCTGCGCCTGCTGGCCGACGGCCTCACCGACGACGCCATCGCACGCCAGGTCGGCGTCAGTGTCCGGACCGTCCGCAACGACATGGCCGCCGCCATGCTCAGCCTCGACGCCCGCAGCCGCTTTCAAGCCGGCGTGCGAGCGGCCCAACTCGGCCTGCTCTGAACGGTCCGGCTCTCGATCAACCGATCCCGACCACCCGGCGGCTAACCGACTCCCGGCTCGTCGATCCTGCCCACATCGGCCCCGGTCCCGACCATCCTGTGCCGCCGGCTCCGGCGCTCAGCGGTTCTCGTTCGGCGTCTGCGCGCCGAACGAGAAGGTCGCCCGGCGCCGCCACCGCTCGCCGTCGGAGTAGACCAGTCACGCCTCGTCAAGGCGGTCGTGGACCGGGAGTTCGCCGACGAGCTCGTTTTCGACGAAGTTCTGGATTTCGTCGGAGACGTCCATCGCGACGGTCAGATGCGGTTGGACGTCGTCGCCGAACTCGCCGTCGTAGGGGGTGGTCCGGCCACCGCGCCCAGACCCGCCGCGTGAGCTTCGACAACGCGCGGTGGCACGCCCGGCCGGCCCAGGAGCGGCTCCGCCGCGAGCACGGGAATGATCACGCCAGTGACGCCGAGCGGCAAGGTCATGGCCGTATTGTCGGAAGAATGCGCCAGGATCAGCACGGAATTTCGGTGCACGCCGCAACCGCCGCCGCGGTCGACGAGTTGGACGGTGCCGTCGACTCGTTGCTGCACTTCCGCGCCGACGTCGGCGAACGGTCCGAGCGCGTCGTCACCGAGGACCCGCTGCAGCCCACGGCCAATGCCATGCGCGTTTACCTGGCGGTGCTCAGCACCGACCCGCAGTACGTGCCGCCCGTCGCGGCGAAGTTCGGCGAATTCCGGCAACGTGTCGGCGACCTTACCGACGGCGAGCGCTTGCACGTCAAAGCTGCGGCCAAGCTGCTCGACGGCGATCTGCACGCCGCCGGAGCGCTGCTCGCCGACTTGACGGCGGAGCAGCCCCGCGATGCCTTGGCGCTCGCGGTCGGCCACCAGATCGACTTCCTCACAGGGAACGCCATTTCGTTGCGCGATCGCATCGGTGGTGCGCTGCCGGCCTGGGGCACGGCCGATCCGCACTACGCCAACCTTCTCGGCATGTACGCCTTCGGCCTGGAGGAGTGCGGGCACTGGGAACGTGCCGAACAGACTGGCCTGCGTGCGATGGAGCTGGATGCGGCGGACGTCTGGAGCGTCCATGCCGTCGGCCACACCCACGAGATGCGGGCCAGCTACAACGACGGCATCGCCATGCTGGACCGCCGGCGCGCCGACTGGGACCAGGGCAACCTGCTTCGCGTACACATTTGGTGGCACTACTGCCTGTTCCTGCTCGAAGCCAACCGCTACCGCGAGGCACTCGACCTCTACGACGAGCGGCTCGCGCCGACCGAGGACTCCACCGTCACCGAGGTCGTCAACGCCGCCAGCCTGATGTGGCGGCTGCACCTGCTCGGCGAGGACGCCGGCGACCGATGGGCCAAGCTCGCCGCGACCTGGCCGCCGCGAATGACGATCCCGTTCAACGCGTTCAACGACATGCACGCCGTCATGTCCTACGTCGGCGCCGGCGAGGACAATCTCGCCGCCGACCTCATCGCCGACCGTCAGCGCTACGTCGCCGAAGCTGGGCCAGCGACCAACGTCGCCATGACCGCCCGCGTCGGTCTACCTGTTTGTGAAGCACTGCTCGCATTCGGTCGCGGCCGTTATGCCGAGGCGGTCGACCTGCTCTGGCCCATCCGCCGCTACGTGCACGAATTTGGCGGCAGTCACGCCCAGCGAGACGTCATGCAGCGCACGCTCGTCGAGGCCGCCATTCGTGCGGGCCGCACCGCGCAGGCTCGGACGCTGGTCGGGGAGCGGATCAGCGTGCGGCCCGACTCCCCGTACAACCAGCTCAAGATGCGTCAGCTAGCCGGTGCCTGATCTCCAACATCGTGCAGCCGTCCACCGTCCGGTACGGACCGTGCGGCATTCCCGGTCGGCGCGAGGCGAAGTGCCCGGCACGGAACGTCTGGTCCAACGTGAGATCGTGCAGTGATCCCTCGAGCAGCAGAACCTCCTCGAAGTAGTCGTGCCGGATCACACCGGACGTCTCCGTGCCCGGCGCCCATCTAGCGATACGCGTCCCAACCGCGCCGTCGGCCTCCCGGCTGAGCACCCGCTCGCTGACACCCGCCGCAGCCGGATCGGGCCGCCACGGCACGGCCTCGACGTCGAAGAACTCCAGCTCGTCCTTCACCACGACCTCCCAATCGGTTGCCACGTCCACGGCGTGTGGCCAGGCTGCCACCCGTGCCGATCCGAAGCCTGCTTGCCGAAGACGCAGTCCGCTGTGACGAGATCATCGCCGCGTTGCCCTACTTCTTCGGCGTCGAGGCCGGTGTCGCAGCCTGCGCCGAGGCCGTGCGCACGCAACGCGGCTGGGTCGCCGAGGTCGACGGCGTCGTTGCCGGCTTCCTCACCGTCGAGGACCCCATCAACCCCGAGATCTCCTGGATGGCCGTCCAGCCCGAACACCGCCACCACGGCCTGGGCAAGGCGCTCATCTCTATTGCCGTTGACGTGCTGACCACCGAAAACCACACCCTGCTCACCGTGCTCACCCTCGGCCCTTCGGTCGCGGAACAGCCCGACGACAACTACTCCGGAACCCGCCGCTTCTACCGTTCCGTCGGCTTCCGAGCCGTCCGCGAAGTCGACCTCGTCGGCTGGGGTCAGCCCGCCCTGCTCATGGCTCGTCAACTGGGTCAACCCGGGTCCACAGTGGTCAACAGTTGATAGGCCAATCAACTGTTGACCACTCTCGTCAACCCATCAACGTTCGGCAAGCTTTACGCAGGTCGAAGGTGTCGCAGCGATCGTTCGTGACGACGACCCGCGAGATCGCCGCGGCCGGCAATCCGGGCGACCGGCCGCCAGTTCGCCGAAGTTGACCTTTTCGCCGACGGCCCGCCGCACCGACGCAGTCCAGCTTCGCGACGAACCGGCGGGCCGTCGAAGTCGAGCTTTTCGACGACCAACTGCCAACCGTCGAAGTCCAGCTCTTCGACGGCGAGCTGCTTGGCCGTCGCAATCCACTTCTGCACCGGCGGACGGCTAGGTCGTCGCACTCGAGCCTTGCAGCGGCGGACCGCTCGATCGCCGACGTTGAGCTTTGCGGTGACAGAGCCCTCGGCCGCCGACATCGAGCTTTGCGGCGACGGACCCCTCGACCGCCGAAGTCGACGACTGCGGCGACGAACCGCTAGGCCGTCGCGATCGAGGAAGTCGACGAAACAGCCCCGACCGACCGCGAAGCCCTTCGCTGGCTGACAGCGTCGGCGAGGGAGCGCAGCACGGACTCGGTCACATCCCAGCCCATGCACGCATCGGTCACACTCTGCCCGTAGGCCAGGTCCTCGGCGTGGCCCAGCACCAGTTCCTGCCGCCCGGGCTCGAGGAAGCTCTCCAGCATGATGCCGACCACGTCGGTCTCGCCGCCGGCGACCCGGGTCGCGATGTCGGCAGCTACCAGCGGCTGGCGCAGGTGGTCCTTGCCGCTGTTGCCGTGGCTGGCGTCGACGATCACCCGCTCAGGCAGTCCGGACTTCGCCAGCCGGTCGACGGTGTGCTCGACGCTGGCCCGGTCGTAGTTCGGCCCGGCGCTGCTGCCACGCAGGATGACGTGGCAATCCGGGTTGCCGGCGGTGGAGAAGATCGCGGCCAGGCCGTCGTCGGTGATGCCGGGGAACACGTGGCTGGACGCGGCGGCCTTCACGGCGTCGACGGCCGCCTGCACGTCACCCTCCGTGGAGTTCTTGATCCCGATCGGCATCGACAGGCCGCTGCACAGCTGCCGGTGCACCTGGCTCTGCGCGGTCCGCGCGCCGATGGATCCCCAGGTCACGGTGTCGGCGATGTACTGCGGCGTGATCGGATCCAGGAACTCGCAGCCCACCGGCAGCCCCAGCGCGAGAATGTCCAGCAGCAGCTGGCGGGCGATGCGCAGCCCGTGGTTGACGTCGAACGAGCCGTCCAGCCGCGGGTCGTTGATCAGGCCCTTCCATCCGAGCGTGGTGCGCGGCTTCTCGAAGTACACCCGCATCACGACGCACAGGTCGTCGGACAGCTCGGCGGTCAGTCCGGCCAGCCTCCGCGCGTAGTCGAGGCCGGCCACGGGATCGTGCACGGAGCACGGTCCCACGACGACGAGCAACCGGTCGTCGTCGCCGTTGAGCACGTTGGTGACGGCGGTCCGGCTCTGCACGACGACGGCTTCGGCGGCGTCGGTGAGCGGGGCCTCGTCCCGCAGCAGCGCGGGCGAGACCATCGGCCGCGAGCTGACGATGCGCTGGTTATGGGTGGACATCGCGTTTCCTCTCCAGCAGGCCGCCGGAGATCCGCCGGCCTGCCCTGGTGTCTGGGGCAAAACAAAAGGCAGAGGCGATTCGCCTCTGCCTTGCCGGCTCTGGGTGCTCCGTGGTCAGCGCGCGTGGTCGCCGCCGGGCCCACCCAGGGCCGGCTCGCTAAACCACGGATAGCAGCGCACCACGCAACCACCCTAGCGCATGTTGACCGCACCCGTGCAATGGGTCAGGATCAGTCCATTGGAGCCGGGCGAGGAAGGGCGGTCCCTGTGATCACCGTCGACGCACTGCGCGAGATGGTCGAGGCCGGCACGGTCGACACCGTCCTGGTGGCCATCGTGGACATGCAGGGCCGCCTGCAGGGCAAACGCTGCTCGGCCCGCTACTTCCTGGACGTGGTGCTGGAACACGCCACCGAGGGTTGCAACTACCTGCTCGCGGTCGACGTCGAGATGAACACCGTCGGTGGTTACCGGATGTCCTCGTGGGAACGCGGCTACGGCGACTTCGTGATGCGCCCGGACCTGAGCACGTTACGGCTTACGCCGTGGCTGCCGGGAACCGCGATGGTGCTGTGCGACGTGGAGTGGGAGGACCGCAGCCCGGTCACCGTCTCCCCGCGCCAGATCCTGCGCCGCCAGTTGGACAGGCTTGCCGACCGCGGCCTCGCCGCGTTTGTCGGTACGGAGCTGGAGTTCATCGTCTTCGACGACAGCTACGAGCAGGCGCACGACCTCGGCTACCGCGATCTGCGGCCGGCGAATCAGTACAATGTGGACTACTCGTTGCTCGGAACCTCCCGTATCGAGCCGCTTCTGCGTCGCATCCGCAACGAGATGAGCGGCGCGGGCCTGATGGTCGAGTCGGCCAAGGGGGAGTGCAACTTCGGCCAGCACGAGATCGTCTTCCGCTACGACGAGGCGCTGCCGACCTGCGACAACCACGCGATCTACAAGACCGGCGCGAAGGAGATCGCCGCCCAGGAGGGGCGCAGCCTCACGTTCATGGCGAAGTACAACGAGCGCGAGGGCAACTCCTGTCACATCCACATCAGCCTTCGCGGCACGGACGGTGACCTCACGTTCGTCGGCGACGGCCCGCACGGCATGTCCGCGACCGCCCAGCAGTTCATCGCCGGACAGTTGGCCTGCCTGCGTGAGCTGACGCTGCTGTTCGCACCGAACATCAACTCCTACAAGCGGTTCCAGCCTGGCAGCTTCGCGCCGACGGCCGTCGCCTGGGGGAGCGACAACCGAACCTGCGCGTTGCGTCTGGTCGGCCACGGAGCGGGCCTGCGTATCGAGAACCGCGTTCCGGGCGGCGATGTGAACCCGTATCTCGCGGTCGCCGCGCTGATCGCGGCAGGACTGCACGGCATCGAGAACGGGATGACGCTGGAGCCCGAACTGTCCGGCAACGCCTACGCCTCGGACAAGCCGACGGTGCCAACATCGTTGCGTGAGGCCAGGGACCTGTTCGCGGCCAGTGCAGTCGCCCGCGAGGCGTTCGGCGAGGACGTCGTCGATCACTACTGCAACGCGGCCCGCGTGGAGCTGGCCGCGTTCGACTCCGCCGTCACCGACTGGGAGCGTTTCCGTGGCTTCGAACGGCTCTGACCGCAGGCCGGTCATCGGCATCACAACGTACATCGAACGAGCCCGCTACGGCCCCTGGGATCTGGATGCCGTTGTTCTGCCCCGCACCTACGTCGACACGGTTGCGGCAGCGGGTGGCAATCCGGTCTTGTTGCCGCCACTCGGTTCCGGTGATGTGTCCTTTCTGGACGGGCTGGTGATCGCCGGCGGCGCAGACGTGGATCCGGCCCGCTACGGCGAGTCGGCGCACCCGGAAACCCTTGGTGTGCGGCCGGATCGGGACGAAACCGACTTCGCCCTGGTCGAAAGTGCCCTGGCGGCCGGCCTGCCGCTGATCGGCGTGTGTCGTGGCATGCAAGTGCTCAATGTCGTGCTCGGCGGCACGCTCACCCAGCACGTGCCGGACGTCACGGGCACTGCGGCGCACCGTCCGGTGATCGGTCAGTTCGGACGCACCGAGGTGGAAATGGTGCCTGGTAGCGCGGTGGCCGACATCCTCGGCGGCGCGGCGAGCGTGTCCTGCTCCCACCATCAGGCCGTCGACCGGCTTGGTGACGGGCTGACGGTCACGGCCCGCTCGGCCGACGGCGTCGTGGAGGCCGTCGAGCTGGCGGGCGCCGACTTCGCGCTCGGCGTGCAGTGGCATCCCGAACAGGACGCGGAAGTGCGGCTGTTCAAGGCTTTGGTGGCGAGAACGGGGAACGGGAAGTGACCACCTTCGATGTGATCAATCCGGCGACCGAGGAACTGGTCGGCGCCGTCGAGCTGGCCACGCTCGAACAGACCGACGCGGCGATCGCCCGCGCCCAGGCCGCCCTGCCGGCCTGGAAGGCCGTCGCGCCGGGCGATCGCGCCCGGCTGCTCCGCCGGTTCGCCGCGGCAATCGACGCCGATCTCGACAACCTGGCGCAGATCGAGGTCACCAACTCCGGCCACACCATCGGCAACGCGCGCTGGGAGGCGGGCAACGCCCGCGACGTCGTCGAGTACTACGCGGCCGCGCCCGAACGCCTGTTCGGTCGGCAGATCCCGGTTGCCGGCGGTGTCGACGTCACGTTCTCCGAACCGCTCGGCGTCATCGGCGTGATCGTGCCGTGGAACTTCCCGATGCCGATCGCCGCCTGGGGGTTCGCCCCGGCACTCGCCGCCGGCAACACGGTTGTCCTCAAGCCGGCCGAGTTGACGCCGCTCACCGCGATCCGCCTCGCCGAGCTCGCCCGTGAGGCCGGTATTCCGGAAGACGTCTTCCAGGTCCTGCCCGGCAAGGGTTCCGTCGTCGGACAACGATTCGTGACGCATCCTGTGGTACGCAAGGTCGTGTTCACCGGATCGACCGTGGTCGGCAAGCAGATCATGGCCGGCTGTGCCGACCAGGTGAAGCGGGTGACGTTGGAGCTCGGGGGCAAGAGCGCGAACATCGTGTTCGCCGACGCCGACATCGAGCGCGCGGCCGCGACCGCCCCTTACGGCGTCTTCGACAACGCCGGCCAGGATTGTTGCGCCCGATCGCGCATCCTGGTGCAGCGCAGCGTTTACGACCGGTTCATGACGCTGCTGGAGCCGGCCGTGCAGGGTGTCAAGGTCGGCGACCCGCGGAGCGCCGAATCGGAGATGGGCCCGCTCATCTCGTCCGCGCATCGGGACAAGGTCGCCTCGTACGTGCCCGAGGACGCGCCGGTCGCATTCCGTGGCAGCGCCCCCGACGGCGCTGGGTTCTGGTTCCCGCCAACGGTTCTCACGCCTTCGTCCGAACAGGACCGATCGGTCGTCGAGGAGATCTTCGGGCCGGTCGTCGTGGTGCTGCCGTTCGACGACGAGGCCGACGCGCTGCGGATCGCCAACGACACCGAGTACGGCCTGTCCGGCTCCATCTGGACCCGCGACGTCGGCCGCGCGCTGCGGGTGGCCCGCGGCGTCGAGGCCGGCAACCTGTCGGTCAACTCGCACTCGTCGGTCCGCTACTGGACGCCGTTCGGCGGGTACAAGCAGTCCGGCCTCGGCCGGGAACTCGGTCCGGACGCGGTCGCCGCGTTCACCGAGACCAAGAACGTGTTCATCGCGACTGAGGAGTGACAGTGGCAGAACGGTTGGCCGGCCGGGTAGCGGTGATCACCGGCGGCGGCAGCGGCATCGGACTGGCCTCGGCGCGCCGGCTGGCATCCGAGGGCGCCAAGATCGTCATCGGCGACGTGGACGAGACCGCGGGCGCCAAGGCGGCCGAGGAGGTCGGTGGTCTGTTCGTCCACGTCGACGTCACCGACGCCGGACAGGTCGAGGCGATGTTCCAGCGGGCCGTGGACAGCTACGGCTCGCTCGACATCGCGTTCAACAACGCCGGCATCTCGCCACCCGACGACGACTCCATCCTGACCACGGAGTTCGAGGCGTGGCAGCGGGTCCAGCACGTCAACCTGACCTCGGTATACCTGTGCTGCAAGTACGCGTTGCCGCACATGTTGGCCCAGGGCAAGGGATCCATCATCAACACGGCCTCGTTCGTCGCGGTGATGGGCGCCGCCACCTCGCAGATCTCCTACACCGCCTCGAAGGGCGGCGTGCTGGCGATGACGCGTGAGCTGGGCGTCCAGTTCGCGCGGCAGGGCGTCCGGGTGAACGCGCTGTGCCCGGGACCGGTGAACACGCCGCTGCTCAAGGAATTGTTCGCCAAGGACCCGGAGCGCGCCGCGCGCCGGCTCGTGCACGTGCCGATCGGGCGGTTCGCCGAGCCGGAGGAGATCGCCGGTGCCGTCGCCTTCCTGGCCAGCGACGACTCGTCGTTCATCACGGCATCACAGTTCCTGGTGGACGGCGGCATCTCCGGCGCCTACGTGACGCCCGAATAGGTCGTGGACCGACGTTGATCGATTCGGCGGGCGACGCGTTGTTCCGTCCGGTCAGGACGGGCAACGCGTTCGAGGAGACGGTGGAACGACTGCTCCAGGCGATCAAGCTGGGCGTCGTGCCGCCGGGTGAGCGGCTGCCCGCCGAACGTGACCTGGCGGCTCGCCTCAACGTCAGCCGGGTGACGCTGCGCGAGGCGCTGCACGCCTTGCAGGAGTCGGGATTCGTGGAGTCCCGCCGTGGCCGGTACGGCGGGACCTTCGTCTGCGCGGCTCCACCACGTGTCACGCCGACCGAAGTGTCCCGTAAGGACGATCTTGAGGACGCGCTGACGCTGCGGTCCGTGTTGGAGGTTGGGGCGGCGGAGTTCGCCGCCACACGCGAGTTGTCCGAACATGAGCATGGACACTTGCGGGCCCGACTGGCCGAATGCGACAACGCCGGACTGGATGAGTACCGGCGCAAGGACTCCCGGCTGCACCTGGCGATCGCCGAGGTCAGCGGATCGCCGTCGCTGACGGCCGCGGTTGCCGACGTGCGGATGCGCCTGAACGAGTTGCTCGACGGAATCCCGTTGCTGCCCAAGAACATCGAGCACTCGAACCGGCAGCACGCGGTCCTCGTGGACGCCGTTCTCGCCGGCGACGCCCCGGCCGCCCGTCGCGCTATGGCCGAGCACATCGAGGGCACCGCGTCGTTGCTCAGGGGCTTCCTGGGCTGACTCGCCCGCATCGCGAGTTCACCAATTGTCCTCGGCTTCGCCGAGCCTCCCCGTTTCCTCTCCTGCGACTGACCTCCCCTGCGGCTGACCGGTCCCTCCCACTGAGACTCACCCCCGAACCACCCCGACTTCTGTTCACATCCTTGACTTGCGCAGGTGGGAGCGCTCTCATAGAGAGGTCACCGCCCGCCGGCCCCTGACCCGGCCGGCCGGTGATCCCTGCCGTGACAAGGAGGTCACCGACAGTCATGCGTTCACGTCGACGATTTCTCGCCGCCGCAAGCGCCTTCGCCGCGCTGATCCCGGGCGTGGTGGCGGTCGCCCTGTCCACCCAGTCCGCTTCGGCGGCGCCCGCGCCGCCCGCCGGCTTCACCACCGTCTGGAGCGACGACTTCACCGGCTCCGCCGGTTCGCCGGTCAACGGTTCGAACTGGCTCTACGACCTCGGCCACGGTTACCCCGGCGGAGCGGGCAACTGGGGCACCGGCGAGGTCGAGTCGATGACCAACAGCACCAACAACGTCTACCTCGACGGCAGCGGCCACCTCGCGATCAAGCCCATCAAGGACGGTGCCGGCAACTGGACGTCCGGCCGGATCGAGACGCAGCGCACCGACTTCCAGCCGCCAGCGGGCGGCGTGATGCGCATCGAGGCGTCCATCCAGCAGCCGAACGTCAACACCGCCAACGGACTCGGCTACTGGCCGGCGTTCTGGGCGCTCGGCGCCCCGGCCCGGCCGGCGGCCGCGACGAACTGGCCCAGCATCGGCGAGCTGGACATCATGGAGGACATCAACGGCCGCAGTTCGGAATTCGCGACCCTGCACTGCGGAACCGGTTCCGGTGGGCCGTGCAACGAGACCACCGGCATCGGCTCCGGTGAACGAGCCTGCGGCGGCTGCCAGACCGGCTTCCACACCTACGCGGTCGAACTCGACTACGGCGCCAACCCGCAACAGCTGCGCTACTACCTCGACGGCAACAACTTCTTCACCATCAACGCCAACCAGGTCGACGCGACCACCTGGAACAACGCCACCCAGCACGGCTTCTTCGTGATCCTGAACGTGGCGATCGGCGGCGGCTTCCCGGCCGCGTTCGGTGGAGGACCCACTGCCGCAACGGTTTCCGGCCAGCCGATGCTCGTCGACTACGTCTCGGTGTCCACAAAGGGTGGTAGTGGAGGCGGCACCACGACGTCCAATCCCGGTGGCTCCATCGGGAACGCCTACACCGCCATCCCCGCGACCAAGTACAGCGCGGCCAGCAGCGGCATCAACGTCGGCCAGCTCTCCAACGGCGCGTGGGCGAAGTACTCCGGTATCGACTTCGGCTCCACGCCGGCGACCCAGTTCGTCGCCTCGGCGGCATCGGGCGCGGCCAGCGGCGTCAGTGGACTCGTCGAAGTCCGGCTGGACAGCGTCAACAACGCGCCGATCGGCAGCTTCGCCATCGCCAACACCGGAGGCTGGACGAGTTGGCGGTCGATCCCGGCGAACATTGCCGCCACAACCGGCGTGCACGACGTGTACCTGACGTTCAGCAGCGGCCAACCCGCGCCGTTCGTGGCCATGAACACGTTCACGTTCGGCCACTGAGCTGGGGGTTCGGGTCGGCCCCCTCGACGGCGTAACTTGCAGTCGTGAGCGCTGCGCCGTCGAACGGGGCCGACCTGGGCTTGGTCGGCCCGAACTCGGTGACCTGGCAACTGCACGCCGACCCGGCCATGTGGCTCGGCGGCATCACCAGCCTGTTCCTTCAGTCGCTGCACCCGCTGGCGGCCGCCGGCGTGGTGCAGAACTCCAACTTTCGCGAGGATCCGCTCGGTCGGCTGATGCGCACCGCCAAATTTGTCTCGATGAGCACGTACGCGGCGCTCGACGAGGTGCAAACCGGCGCCGCCAAGGTGCGGGCCGTGCATCGGAGCCTGCGCGGCAAGGACCCGGATACCGGTCGGGCGTTCCGCATCGACCGGCCCGACCTGCTGCTGTGGGTGCACTGCGCCGAGGTTTCGATGTTCCTGTCCGTGGTCCGCCGCGCCGGATTCCGGCTGACGAAAGCGCAAGCCGACCGGTATTTCGACGAGCAGCGCCAGTCCGCCGCTCTGGTGGGACTCGATCCGGACGAAGTGCCGGGCTCGACCACGCAGATGTCCGCTTACCTGCGTGACATGCGTGGTGAACTCCGGCGGGGCGAGGATTCGGAGATCGTCTACCAGTTCCTGCACAAGCCCCCGCTGCCCGGCGTGCTCGGCCTCGGGCTGCCGATCTACGAGCCGACGGTCGCCCACCTCGCGTACTCCCTGCTGCCACGTTGGGCGATCCAGCTGCACGGACACCGCGCCTATCCGCCGGCCGCGGCCACCGCGATGCTCCGCACGATCCGATCCGCAGCGTTGCTCGTGCCCTCACCGGTCCGGTGGCGCGCTCCGCACGGCTATGTGCCTCGGGCAATGCGGCGACTCGGACCCTCTGTCCGTCCGTCGCCGAAGTTGCTGCCCGTCGACTGAACAGCCGTTTTTCACCCCGTGGGACAGGCTTGTCGGTGCCCGGAGGCTGACCTAGCGTCGAAGACGTGGCGCAGTCCGACGACCTCCGCACGAGGGCGCACGTAGACCACTGTCACGTCTGCAGCGCGCTCTGTCACCGCTGACCCGTGACCCCTCCGACCTGCACGTTCAGCCTGGGCAACTCCGACGGATTGCTGCTTTTCGCCGGTCGACCGGTAGTTCGCCGATCGAGTAGTAGACCGCCGACCGAGGGGCGGTGCGCCGACAGAGCGGTCGTTCGTTGGCCGACTGGTTGCCCGTCGACCGAGTAGTCGCCCGTCGGTCGACCGGTCGTTCGTCGGCCGAGCCGTCGTCCACCAGCACTGTCGTTTTCGCCCACCAACAGCCCAGGAGCCGTCATGCCCGCTGTTGTTGTCATTTCCGGAAGTCCGTCGCGCAGCTCCAAGACGGCCCGCGTCGCCGATTACGTCGCGGACCGGCTCGCCGCCGCCGGCCTGGTCACCGAACACCTGAGGCTGCGCGACCTGCCGCCGGGTCCGCTGCTCGCAGCTGACACTTCCGAACCGGACATCGCCCGCGCCGCGGCGAGCCTGGCCGATGCCGACGGAGTCGTGCTGGCCACACCTACTTATAAGGCCGCCTACTCCGGGCTCCTGAAAGTGTTCCTCGACCTGCTGCCGCAGTTCGGCCTGTCCGGGAAGACGGTGTTGCCGCTGGCGACCGGCGGCAGCCTCGCCCACGTGCTCGCCCTCGACTACGGCTTGCGCCCGGTCATCCAGTCCCTCGCGCCGCGACACGTCATCCAGAGTTACTTCCTGCTGGAGCGGGACCTCCAGGTCGACACCGAGGGCGGATTGTCCATCAATCCCGACGTCGAGCACGTGTTCACTGACATCGTCGAGGAGTTCCGGCACTCGCTGACCACCGCGTTGCCGTACCAGCGCACCGCCTAGACCAGTTTGGCCAGGGCCGTGACCAGCGCTTGCACAGCGGCCGGGAACGCATGGCCAGGGGGAGTGGCGTACCCGATGACCAGCCCGGGCGGTGCCGTCCCGGCCCGTGCGTAATCGGACAGCGGGTGCGCGCCGACACCGTGGTCGGCGAGCACGGCCCGGATGTCGTCATCCCGCGTTCCGTCGGGAAGCAGCAATGTGACGTGCAAGCCGGCGGCGATGCCGATCGGCCGGACCTGCGGCACGGACGTGGCCAGCGCGTCGAGCAGGAAGTCGCGCCGCTTCCGGTAATGCGTGCGCATTCGACGAAGATGACGGTCGAGCCCTCCGCCGTCGACGAGCTGCGCGAGCGCCAGCTGCTCGAACGTCGGACACTGCCGCTCCGACAGCAGCCGAATCTGGACGATCGGCTCGAGGAGTCGTTCCGGCACCGCCAGCCAGGCCATCCGCATCGCCGGCGCCAATGACTTGCTCGCCGTCCCCGCATAGATGACGTGCTCGGGGGCCAGCCCCTGGATCGCGCCGATCGGCTGCCGGTCGTACCGGAACTCGCCGTCGTAGTCGTCCTCGACGACGATCGCGTTGTTGTCGCGCGCCCAGTCGACCAACGCGCCGCGCCGAGCCGGGTGCAGCCTCGTGCCCCACGGCAACTGATGCGAGGCGGTCACCAGCACAGCGTCGGCATTCGGAAGTTCGTCGACAACGAGACCGTCGTCGTCCAGCCGGACGGTCTCCGTCCGCAGTCCGGCGTGTTCGATCGCGTCGACGTGGAACGGCAGGCCGTAGTCCTCGACTGCCATCACCCGACCGCCACGGTCGCGCAATGCGGCGGCAATGAGCCGCAGACCGTTTGTGAACCCAGTACACACGACAATTGCCTGTGAACTGATGCGCACACCGCGCACGCGTCCCAGGTAGTCCGCCAGTGCGCGGCGCAGCTGGGGATGCCCACGGGGATCGCCGTAGCGCAGGTCTTCGTCGGCGGCGATCGTGACGGCGTGCCGCAGTGCCGACGCCCACGTCGACCGCGGGAACTGACTGACATCCGGGTTGCCGGGCGCCAGGTCGTACGGCACGGAGAAGTTCGTCGCACTTCTCAATTGCGTACGAACTCGAGCTCCCGGCACGGCCGCCACCTCGGTGTGCGTCCGCGACCGGCTCGTCAGATATCCCTCGGCGAGCAGCTGCTCGTACGCCTGCACGACCGTGCCACGGGACAACCCGAGGTCCGCCGCCAACGCGCGGGACGATGGCAGCTGGGTCCCCGCCGCCAACCGGCCCGACCGGATGGCCTCCCGCAGCGACCGCTCCAACGCCGCCCGCCGACCCACCCCCGGCTCCAGGTCGAGATGCAGTTCGAAGCCGCCACTGGTCCATGATTTCGGCATCAAGCTGGATCATACGAGTGGACCAGATCCGGACTAGCGTCGTCACCGTGAGTTCTGACGAGTACGTGACCCACCTGCCCCGGATCGACGTCGCCAAGGAGGCATCGGCCAGCTACCGCGCCATGCTCCTGGTGAGCAAGGCGTCCCACGACGGCATCGACCCCATCCTGGCCGAGCTGATCAAGATCCGTGCCTCCCAGATCAACGGCTGTGGCTTCTGCATCGACATGCACGCCACCGACGCCCGCAAGCACGGCGAGCACGAGCGCCGCATCTACGCGCTGCCGGCGTGGCGCGAGCTCTCCTTCTACACCGCCCGTGAGCGGGCGGCGCTCGCGCTGACCGAGGAGGGCACGCTGCTCGCCGACGGCGGCGTCAGCGACGAGACGTGGGCCGAGGCCGAGAAGCAGTTCTCCCAGGCGGAGCTGGCCCAGATCATCGCCCTGATCGCCACCATCAACGCGTGGAACCGGATCAGCGTGATCAGCCGCAACCAGCCGCCCGCGCTCGGCGGCGCGGAGTGAGCCAGCTCGCCGCGCACGCCAAGACGCTGCGCGACCTGCACCAGCGGGGCAACCCGCTGGTGCTGCCGAATGTCTGGGACGCGGCGACCGCCGGCCTGGTCGCCGAGGCCGGCTTCCCGGTCGTCGCCACGTCGAGCAGCGCCGTCGCCAACAGCCTCGGCTTCCCGGACGGGGAGAAGACGCCGGTCGACGAGATGTTCGCCGCCGTCCGCCGGGTCGCCAACGCCGTCGATCTGCCGGTGACCGCCGACATCGAGGCGGGCTACGGCCTCGACGCCGAACAGCTGGTCACCGCCCTGCTCGAAGCCGGTGCGGTCGGCATCAACATCGAGGACACCGACCACACCGCGGGCGGTGTCCGCGAACTGGCGTGGCAGACCGAACGCCTCACGCGGATCCGCAAGGCAGCCGACGCCGCCGGCGTGCCGGTGGTCATCAACGCCCGGGTGGACGCGTTCATCCGCGCCGGCGACCCGGACAAGCACGCCGAGGTGTTCGCCGACGGCGTCGAGCGGGCCAAGCGCTACCGCGACGCCGGCGCCGACTGCGTCTACCCGATCGCGCTGGCCGACCCGGAGCTCATCGCCGAGTTCGTCCGCCAGGTCGACTTCCCCGTGAACATCATGCTGAAGCCGACCTCTCCGCCCATCAGCGAACTTGGCGCCATGGGCGTCGCCCGAGTCAGCCTGGCCACCGGCGTGTGGCGGGCCAGCCTGCAGGCCGTCCGGGAGTTGCTCGCGGGCCTGCGCTAACTGCCGACCAGCTGCCAGCCGCCGAACGGGGCGTCCCCGCCGGCGGCTGTCTGCCTGTTCACGGCCAGTTGACCGCCAACTCCCATGGCGAGCAGCACCACCACACCGGCGTTGTCCACCGCCGCCGTCGGCAGCCCGACGAACAGGCCGCCGAGATCGGACCAGCCGCCGAACCCGCCGTTGGCCGAGGTCTGCCGCGCCGAACTCACGCCGCCACCCCCGTTTCGGGTGAACACCATCACCCGGGCGTCCACACTGGGCGGCGCGGTGACCAGCGCGGGCTGCCCGACGCCGGCCTGCCCGCCGAGCACCACGGGCGACGGCTTCCACCCGCCGTCCGGCGACGCCTGCACGGACACCTCGACCGACGCACTACCCGCTTGCCGGTAGAAGACCGACAACCGGCCGTCTTGGTCGATCGCGGCCGTCGGTGCGCTTGCTGGCGTGCCGGCCGGGAAGGAAGAGTCCACCGTGAACGAGCTGTTCGGCGACGGCTGGTACCAGTGCAGCACCTCGGTCTTGGTGCTCGCGAACAGCTCGATCCGGCCGCTGTCCGTCGTCACCGCGGCCGGGTCCTCCTGGATGCCGCTGCCGCCGAGGTCGACCCAGGCTCCGAAGGCACCGCCGCTGCCCTGCTGGAACGACGTGCTCACGCCGCCTCCGCCGTTGCGCACGAACACCTCGATCCGGCCGTCCCCGTTCTTCGCGGTGACGGGCGTGCCGACCTGCTGCTCGGCGTCCGGGTCGCCGGTGTTCGGATTGCCCAGCGACGACCATCGCGCCGCCCAGGCCCCATTGGGCGCCGTCTGCCCCAGTTCGACGATCTCGGCGGTGTCCGCGCGGCGGGCGAAGACGTCGAGCCGGTCGTCACGCTCGTTCGCGACGGCGACCCCCGGCTCCAGCGGACCGCCCGGATTGCCCAGGTCGACCGGCCCGGTCCACGAGCCCGTCGAGGTCTGTGACCAGTCGAGCAGATTGCCGCCACGCACGGCGAACGCCTCCAGCCGCCCGTCCTGGTCATGCCCGACCCAACTGGTCCCCGTCGGCCAGCGGTAGTACATCCGGGCGGTCCAGTCCGTGTAGTTCTGCGAGTCGACCTCCCACACCGCCGGGTCCAACGGCTTGTACGCCTGGAACGTCGCGTTCTTGTCCGACCGCTGGCCCGGCGCGAGGTTCACCGGCGCGCCGCCGATGTTGTAGTCGCGGAACTCCTCCAGCGAGATCCGGTCGTACCCGGTCTGCCGCGTGTAGTCGCCGAGCGCCTCCGAGGCCAGCCGCGCGGCCATCACGTGGTCGGTGTGGTCGTGGAAGATCCAGGCGCCGATCTGCTCCCGCGCGTCCGGATCGGTGTCCTGCACGCGGACCGCGGTCGGCGCGAACCGCTGGTAGAGCGACGTGAGGGCGTTGATCGTGTCCGCCCGGTCGTAGCGGTAACTCCGCTGGACCACGCCGTCCGTCGGCACCAGTGTGTCCGTGGCGAAGCCCGGCTCGTCGTCGAAATACAGGTGGTACAGCGAACCGCCGATTTCCGAGTCGCCGTCCTCGGGCAGGTCGAGGAACACCAGCTTGATCGACGGCTTCGCGCGCAGTGTGTACTGCTCGGCGAAGTTGCCGCCGGAGACGTCCACGAGGGTGCCGTCCCAAGCATCGGCCACGCCGGCCATCTGCGCGTACGCCGCGCGGGCCGCCTGCTGGCGGCACTGCGCGTACCGCTCACGGCTGAGCTCGCCGAAGTGATTGCCACCGTCGTTGGGCAGCCGCGGACAGTACGGATCGTCCGGGTCGTTGCCGGGGGCGCCGTTGAAGGCGTTCTCGCCGGCCGTCAGGAAGATCGTCGTGGCCGGCACGCCGGCTCTGATGCCGCCGACCAGGTCGGGGTTCATGAACAGGATGTCGTCGTCCTCGTGCGCGACGACGTCGACGAATGCGGCCGCCCGGCCGATCGGCGCGGTGGCGCCGATCGCGGGCTGTGTGACCGTCACGAGCGACGCGGCCAGTGCCAGCGTCACCCCCAGTGCTCGCCACTTCACAGCGTTTTCACTTACGATTGGACGACGGTACGGACAGCGTGGCGGCCCGGTGGCGGTTTTCGCCGAACACCCGGGACGGGGGCGCACGCCGTCACCGCCTAGGATCGAGGGTCTCTGGTGCGTGTTCGGCCAGCTCAAGTTGCCCGCGACCGATGGCAAGAGGGTTCACCCGTGTTGACGATGCAGGACGCGTTGCTCGCGTTGCAGAAGTACTGGACCGACCGGGGCTGCATGGTCGTGCAGCCGTTCAACACCGAGGTCGGCGCCGGTACCGCCAACCCCGCCACCGCCCTGCGGGTGCTCGGCCCCGAGCCGTGGCACGTCGGCTACGTCGAGCCCAGCGTGCGGCCCGACGACGCCCGGTACGGCGAGAACCCGAACCGGCTGCAGACGCACACCCAGTTCCAGGTGATCCTCAAGCCGGACCCGGGCAACCCGCAGGAGCTCTACCTGGGCAGCCTGGAAGTGCTCGGCATCGACATCCACGCGCACGACATCCGGTTCGTCGAGGACAACTGGGCCTCGCCCGCGCTCGGCGCGTGGGGCCTGGGCTGGGAGGTCTGGCTGGACGGGCTGGAGATCACCCAGTTCACCTACTTCCAGCAGGCCGGCGGCATGACGCTGGACCCGGTGTCGGTGGAGATCACCTACGGCATCGAGCGCATCCTGATGGCGCTGCAGGGCGTCGGCCACTTCAAGGACATCGCGTACGCCCCGGGCATCTCCTACGGGGAGGTGTTCGGCCAGTCCGAGTACGAGATGAGCCGCTACTACCTGGACGACGCCGACATCCAGGTCAACCAGCGGCTGTTCGACGAGTACGCCACCGAGGCCCGCCGCATGATCGACGAGCGGCTGCCGGTGCCCGCGTACGTGTACGTGCTCAAGTGCAGCCACGCGTTCAACGTGCTGGACGCCCGTGGCGCGATCAGCACCACCGAGCGCGCCAAGGCCTTCGGGCAGATGCGCACCCTGACCAGGCAGGCCGCCCAGCTGTGGGCGGAACGCCGCGAGGAGATGGGTCACCCGCTCGGCGTCGTCGAGCCGCCCGCCGCCGCGCAGCTGCCGGCCGAGCTGCCGACCGTGGACGCCCCAGCGACGCTGCTGTTCGAGATCGGCGTCGAGGAGCTGCCGCACGCTGAGGTCGTGCGCAGCGCCGAGGCGGTCCGCGAGGCGCTGACCACCAAACTCGCCGGCACTCGACTTGGCCACGGCGACATCACCGTGCACGCCACCCCGCGCCGTCTCGTGCTGCTGGTTGACGACGTGCAGCCGCGTGAGCCCGACGCCGAGCGCACCGTCCGCGGTCCGCGTGCGACGGCGGCGTTCGACGCCGACGGCAACCCGACCAAGGCCGCGCAGGGGTTCGCCCGCGGTCAGGGTATCTCGCCCGAGGAGCTGCTGCGCATCGACGTGGACGGCGTCGAGCACGTCGGCGTCGTGAAGACCGACGTCGGCCGCGGTGCCGTCGAGGTGCTCAGTGAGCTGCTCGGCCAGATCGTCGCCGAGCTGCGTGCCGACAAGAACATGCGCTGGCGCGACGCCGGCCTGTCGTTCACGCGGCCGGTCCGCTGGCTGGTCGCCCTGCTCGGCGAGACCGTCGTGCCGGTCGCCGTGTCCTCGCTGGCCAGCAGCCGCTACACGCGCGTGCACCGGACGGCAGAGGAGCCTGAGGTCGCGGTCGCCTCGGCCGACGGATACGTCGACTTCCTCGCCGGCCACGACATCGTGCTCGAGGGTGCGGTCCGTCGCGAGCAGATCGTCGCCCGTGCGACGGAGTTGGCCGCCGAGGCCGGCGGCACCGTCGACTTCGAGGGCGAGGGCGCCCTGGTCGACGAGGTCACCAACCTGGTCGAGCAGCCGAACCCGATCCTCGGTTCGTTCGCCGCCGAATACCTCGAGCTGCCGAGCCAGATCCTGACCACGGTGATGCGCAAGCACCAGCGCTACCTGCCGGTTCGCGGCAAGGACGGCCAGCTGCTGCCGCATTTTGTCGCCGTCGCCAACGGCTCGTGCGACGCCGACCTGGTGCGCGCCGGCTACGAGTCGGTGCTGCGCGCCCGGTACGAGGACGCCGCGTTCTTCTGGCGTGCCGACCAGAAGAAGACGCCCGAGCAGCACAAGACCGGGCTGGCCAAGCTGACGTTCGAGGAGCGGCTCGGCTCGGTCGCCGACCGTGCCGAGCGCATCGCCGGCGTGGCTGCCGACTTGGCCGACATCGTCGGCCTCGCCGCCGCCGAGCGGGCCACCCTGGACCGTGCCGGTCAGCTGGCCAAGTTCGACCTGGCGACGCAGATGGTGATCGAGCTGTCCAGCCTCGCCGGCACCATGGCCCGTGAGTACGCGCTGCGGGCCGGCGAGCCCGCCGAGGTGGCGCAAGCGCTTGCGGAGATGGAGCAGCCGCGGACCGCCGGCGGCGCGCTGCCGACCAGCGTGCCCGGTGCGCTGCTCGCCCTGGCCGACCGGCTCGACCTGCTCGCCGGCCTGTTCGCCATCGGCGCCACCCCGACCGGCAGCTCCGACCCGTTCGCGCTGCGTCGCGCCACGCTCGGCGTCGTCAGCATCCTTCGGGCGTTCCCGCAGCTCAAGGCCATCACGTTGAAGCAGGGCCTGGCCGCCGCCGCGAAGCGGGTGACCGCGCAGGGCGTCGAGGTGCCCGAGTCGGCGCTCGCCGACGCCCACGAGTTCAGCGTTCGCCGGTACGAGCAGCAGTTGCTCGACGCCGGCCACGAGCACCGCCTCGTGCAGGCCGTGCTGCCGCTTGCCGACACCCCCGCCGATGCCGACGCCGCGCTGGCCGAGCTGGAGCGGCTCGGCGACGACGCCGACTTCGCCGCCCTGGCCGCCGCGCTGCAGCGGGTGCGGCGGATCGTGCCGGCCGGCACCGAGCCCGGCTACGACCCGTCGCGGCTCGTCGAGCCCGCCGAGATCGCCCTGCACGAGACCGTCGACAAGGTCGCCGCCCAATTCGGCGCCGACACCACCGGCCTCGCCGAGTTCATCGGCATCGCCTCGCCGCTGACCGGTCCCGTCAACGCCTTCTTCGACGACGTGCTCGTCATGGCCGAGGACCCCGAGCTCCGCAAGGCTCGCCTCGGCCTCCTGGCGACGATCAACGCCCTCGCCGACGGCGTCCTGGACTGGCGCGCCCTCTGACCCCCGGTCCTGACGACGGCCCTGCCTCCTAAGCGAGGCAGGGCCGTCGCCGTTTACCCGGTTTGCCCGGCACCCGGTCGGACCCGCGTGCCGCCGGCTCGCGCGTTCGGCATCCGCGCCGGCATTGCTAGTCGGCGTTGCTTGCGCGCCCGGTATCCGTGCCCCCGTTGCTAATCGACGGTGCCCGTGCCGCCGCTCGACTGGCCAGTCCCCATAGCGGCGGCGTTCACCTGGCCGGCACTCGTGTCGGTGCCATTCGCCTGGCCCGCATTCGTGCCGACCTCGTTCACGCGGCCGGCTGCTCCGACCACGCCGCGGATCACCTGGGCGATCCGGTCCGGTGCGCTTTCCGGGTCGGGCTGCCCGGCGTCCAGCCAAGCCATGATCGCCTCCACCAGCACCACCGGGATGCAGGTGGCCGCCCAGTTCGCCCACACCGGGTCGCTGATTCGGCTCGCGATCTGCTCGTAGGTGGCGGCTGACATGCCGCGCAGCATCGTATCGATGTCGGCGCTGAACTCGGGCTCGCGGGCGGCGTGGCGGAACAGCAGGCGGAATCCGTCCGGCTCGGCCGCGGCGGTGGCGATGATCGCGCGCAGGCTGTCGAGCGAGATCTCGCCCTTGGTCGACGCCCCGATCATGTCGCCGACCCGCTCCAGGGCTTCCTGGTAGAGGTCCCGCTTCGAGTCGAAGTGCCGGTACACGATCATCCGGCTGATGCCGGCCTCACGGGCGACGTCGTCGAGGCTCGTCGCGGCGAACCCGGCCCGAGCGAACGCCGTGGTCGCCGCGGCCAGGATCTGCTCCCGCCGCTGCGCTCGAGGCAGTCGTTCGCTGCGCTGTTCCGTCACAGCCACTGTCCTACCAGGCCGCAGATGTTGACAGGCATGTGTATATTTCGAAGTATACCTACCTGGGGAGGGAATTCGATGACCGACTTGCCGCAGTTGCCGTTCGCGCGCGCCGGCGTGCTCGAACCGCCGCCGCAGCTGCTGGAGCTCCAGGCCGAAGGGCCGATCGTGCGTGTGCGCACGCAGATGGGCGACGAGGCGTGGCTGGTCACCCGCTACGACGAGGTCCGCGACCTGTTCGCCGACCCCCGACTCGGGCGTTCGCATCCGAATCCCGAGCAGGCCGCCCGCGTGACGAACTCCGTGATCATGAGCGGTGCGATAGCCGACGACAACGAGGACGCCAACCACGCCATGATGCGAGCGATGCTCATGCCGGCGTTCTCACCTCGGCGAATGCGAGTGATGCGGCCGCACATCCAGCAGATCGTCGACACGATCATCGACGGCTTGCTGGCCGACGGCGGCCCCGTCGACCTGCACGAGCGACTCTCCGTGCCGCTGCCGGTGCTGGTCATCTGCGCCCTGCTCGGCGTGCCGTACGAGGACCGCGACGACTTTCGGGCCTGGTCCGACGCGGTCGGCGACACCGCCGACGGCGCCCGCTCGGCCGCCGGGTGGGAAAACCTCGGTGCGTATATGAAGGGGCTCATCCACCGCAAGCGGACCGAACCCGGCGACGACCTGATCAGCGACCTGGTCGCCGAGTACGGCGACCAGGTCGGCGACGACGAACTGGCGCTGCTGGGCAGCGGGCTGCTTTTCGCCGGTCACGAGACCACGATGGTGCGGATCGACATCGGCACCCTGCTGTTTCTGACCAATCCCGGCCAGCGGGAGGCGTTTCTCCAGGACGAGAAGCTCGCCGCGTCCGCCATCGAGGAAGTCCTGCGCCGCAGCATGACCGGCGGTGGCGGCCTGCTCCGCTACGCCCGTGAGGACATGGACATCGCCGGCACCAAGGTCGCGGCCGGCGATGCGGTGCTGCTCGCCTCCAGCGGCGCCAACCACGACGAGCGCGTTTTCGCCGATGCCGTGCATTTCGACATCGCGCGTACGCCCAACCAGCACCTCACCTTCGGACACGGCTCCCGCTACTGCATCGGCGCGAACCTCGCCCGCCTCGAACTCCAGATCGTGTTCGACGCCCTGCTCCGCCGCATCCCCACCCTGCGGCTCGCAGTCCCCGTCGAGGAGCTCAAGCTGCGCATCAACCAGTTGGGCGGCGGAATCGTCGCCGTGCCGGTCACCTGGTGACCGCCGGCGCCGTCCACGTGCCGGTTCTCTCATGACCGCCGGCGGTCGCGCCGAGTTCGTCGGAACTCGCGCGGCCACCCAGCCGAACGCCATGCTCTTGCCATGGTCGTGACGGCGGTCGAGCACTGGCGACAGGCACTCGGTGAGTGGCGGATTCCGCAGAACATCCTCGATCGGGTGGCGGAGTCTCCGTGGGTGCTGCCCCGGCAGGTGTTCATCCGTCGCGCGGACGCCCAAATCGCGAATCCCATCGGCGCGACCTTCCACCGGGCATCGGCGGCGCTGTCCGAACCCGGCGCCGTCCTCGATGTCGGTGCTGCCGCCGGCGCGACCAGCCTGCCGCTTGCCGCCGCCGGCCGTGTCACCCACCTGACCGCCGTCGACGCCGATTCCGCGCTGCTCGACGCCTGTGCCACACGGGCCGCCCAGATCGGCGTGCCGTTCGAACGAATGGAAGGCCTGTGGCCCGACTCGGCCGTCAAGGCGCCGATCGCCGACATCGTCATTTGCGGCAATGTTCTCTACAACGTCGCCGACCTCGAACCGTTCGTCGCCGCACTCACCGACCACGCCCGTCACCTCGTCGCCGCCGAAGTCGCCATCCGGCACCCACTTACCGAGCTCAACCCCCTGTGGCGCCGCTTCCACGGCATCGCCCGCCCTGACGGCCCCGGTGTCGACGACCTCGTCGCCGCCCTCGACGAACTCGGCATCCACCCGGACGTCGCGCGTTGGAGCCGTCCTCCAGAGGCCGAGTACGCCAACTTCGCCGAACTAGTGGATGTCGCCCGCCGACGACTCTGCCTCCCGCCCGACGCCGCCCCCGAGGTCGACCGCGCGCTACGGGACCTAGGTCATTCCCCCGACCTCGTGCCTGACCTGGGCTCCTCCGGCCGCGACCTGGCCACCCTCACCTGGCCGGGCCGCGCCGACTAGTTCGCCGAACTTCAGCTGTCCGACGCAGTCGAGGTTGTCGGCGCAGGGTGAGGTCTTCGTCGGATTTGGGGAGTTGGGCGGTCAGCTGGGCTGGGTGGGGGTGAGGGCGGCGCGGACGATGTGGAGAAGGTCGTCGGGGGAGAGGCCGAGGTCGGCGGTGGCGGCGGCGAACTGGCGGGCGGCCTGCTGGGCGCGTTGGAGGCTGTGTTCGCCGGCGGCGCTGACGAAGGTGCCGGCACGGCCGCGGGTCTGGACGAGGCCTGCTTCCTCGAGCTCGCGGTAGGCGCGGGCGACGGTGTTGACGGCGAGGCCGAGTTCGGCGGCGAGCTGGCGGACGGTCGGCAAGCGGGTGCCGACGGCGAGGGTCCGGTCGGCGATCTGGCGGGCGAACTGGGACTTGACCTGCTCGTACGGCGGAACGGGTGACGCGGTGTCGAGCTGGATCACCGGGCCACCGGGACCTTCGGTGTCAGCGGCTCGTGAGTCATCGCGAAAACCGAGATCACAACCGAAACAGCTGTGTACACAGTTAACAACCAAATCGAGGAGGCCGACGACATCGTCACGAGGGCGAGCAGCACGGGGTAGGCGAGGGCGGCGTGGCGGGCGTCGTTGACGCGCAGCAGCTCGTCGGCCTGCAGGGAGCCGTGGTCGACGGCGATGGGGGCGCGGGTGAGGGCGCTGTGCAGCGAGGCGTAGGTGACGGCGGCGAGCAGTGCGACGCCGACGAGGAAAACGACGGCCTGCGCGCTGTCGTCGCTAGTGAGAAGTGCGGCGAAACCGAGAAGTGCGGCGCCGACGTAGGAGACGGCCAGCAGGGTCCGGGTGCGGCGGCCGACGATGGCGGCGAAGTCGACGGGCTCGTGGCGGTTGACGTGCTCGGGCTGGGCGGCGGCGATCCGGCGGTCGCCGAGCCGTTGGACGACCAGCGCGATGCCGGCGGCCAGCGAGACGAGAGCGGTGAGCAGCACGGGCCACAGCAGCGACGTGGAGCCGAGCAGGAACTGCACAACCCGGAGGACGAGCACCGCGGCGACCAGGGCGACGCCGAGCTGCACGGCTCGTCTGCGCACCAGCAGACGACCGAGCAACAGGGTGTGGGGCCCCAGGTCCACGCCGCGGTAGCGCTGCGTCCACGAGTCGACGTATCCCACGGAGCTCCTCGGCATTGAGTGCGACCGGAATGACATGTGACTGTGATCACCGTATCCGACCGGCGGCTCCTCGTCGCCCTCCGGACGGCGCGCAATACACCCGACGTCAAGTCCCGGATACACCCGAACGCCTCAGGTGATCTCCAACACACCGGCCGGGTCGAGCGGGATCTGCCGCAGCACGAGCCGGCTTCGCAGCTCGCGGACGCCGTGCTCACGCTTGAGCCGCTCGATCAACTCCTCGAATTCGGCGGTGTCGACGCACGCCATCCGCAGTTGGTAGTCGTACTCCCCGGTGACGTGCGCGGCGGAGAAGATCTGCGGAAACCCGCGCAGCCCCCGCTCGAACTCGGCGCCGGACACGCCGTCCCGTAGCCGCACCTCGCTGACCAGCACCAACGGCCGCCCGAGCGCGGCGAAATCCAAGTCCGCGCGGTAACCGCGCAGGACCCCGGACCGTCGCAGCCGTCGTACCCGGTCGGCGACGGCGTTGGCGCTCAGCCGGACGGCTCGGCCCAGTTCCTGGTACGTGATCCGGCCGTCGTGCAGGAGCACGGCGAGGATCTCCCGGTCGACGGCGTCCACTGCGACTTCCGAAGTCATGCGGCCAATGTACCGAGAACATCGCAGCGCAAACTGCGATACCGCCGCGAATTCCGCGACAAACGCGGCGGGATCACTGAGAAGCTCGAGGTCATGGGGCCCGACCTGCTCAAACTCCTCCTCACACCCGCTCTGATCGTCGCCGCCACCCTCCTCCAACGCCGCTGGGCGACACTGTTCGGCGGCCGCCTCGTCGGCCTCCCGCTGACCGCCGCCTCCTCGCTCACCCTGCTGACCCTCCGCGAGGGCGAGACATTCGCCGTCCAAACCGCCATCGCGACGCTGTCCGGCCAACTCGCGATCGCCGCCTTCTGCCTCGGCTACGCCCGCACGGCGCTCGCCCACCGCTGGCCGATCGCGCTGGCGATCGCCGTCTGCTGCTACGGAATCGCCGCGCTCATCCTGAGCCGGCACGACTTTTCCTTGCCAGCGCTGGAATTCCTGGTGCCAACGGGCCTGGCGGCGACGCTGGCGGCGTGGCCGGCGCTGACGCCACGCGAGGTTCTACCGATGCAGTGGGAGTTGCCGGCGCGCATGGTCGTCGCCACGGCCATGACGACGTTGGTGCTCGCCTCCGCCACGATGCTCGGGTCGAAAACGATCGGCCTCGTCGCCTCTTTTCCTTTGTTCGCCGCATTGTTCGCCGCACACGAGCATTACGGCGCGGGCGGCCCGGCGGCGATCATCTCGCTGCGCTCGGTCGTGGTCGGAGCCTTCACGTCGTCGGTGTTCTTTCTCACGATCGCGAGCACCCTCCCGTACTGGGGCGCCCTAGGCGCGTTCCCGCTTGCCGTGGCGGCAACGGTGTTCGCGCACATCGCCGTCAATCTATTCACCTATGGATCGAAGTCCCGCGATTCCTGTATTGGACGCATGAACGAGCGGCAACTAGCTTCCAGTGCATGACCGTGATCCAAGCGCCCGAAGATCAAGCACATCGCCGTGGCAGCAAGGGATTCCGGCGCATCAACCTCGGTCTGTTCGCCGCCGGGCTGGCCACGTTCATGGTCCTCTACTGTGTGCAGCCACTGCTTCCGGTGTTCGCGCAGGACTTCCGCCTCACGCCGACCGAGTCCAGCCTGGCGATCTCCGTCGCCACCGGGATGCTCGCCCTCGCGATCGTGCCGCTGAGCATGCTTTCCGAGCGGTGGGGCCGTATGCCGGTGATGACGGCTTCGCTGTTCAGCACCGCCTTGCTGCAGATCGCCGTCGCATTCAGCCCGAACTACACGATTCTGTTGGTGCTGCGGGCATTGCAGGGCCTGGCGGTCGCCGGCCTGCCTGCGGTCGCGATGGCCTACCTCGCCGAGGAAGTGCACCGAGGATCGCTCGGCTTCGCCGTCGGCCTCTACATCGGCGGCAACAGCATCGGCGGCATGGCCGGCCGCGTGATCACCGGCCTGGTCACCGACCTCGGCGGCTGGCGGTGGGCGGTGGGTGTGGTCGGCATTGCCTCGCTCGGCTGCGCGCTGCTGTTCCGTGCGGTGATGCCATCTTCGGCGAACTTCCGCCAAAAGCCGATCAAGCTGCACACGCTGGCCGGCTGCTTCCGTGACAGCGGCCTGGTCCGCCTCTACCTGATCGGCATGCTGCTGATGGGCAGCTTCGTCACGATCTACAACTACCTCGGCTTCCGCCTCACCGCCGCCCCGTTCGGCCTGTCGCAGGCGATCGTCGGCCTGATCTCCGTCGCCTACCTCGCCGGTACGGTCAGCTCCCCGGTCGCCGGCCGGCTCGTCGACCGCTACAGCCGACGCCAGGTGCTGTGGGGGACGGCACTGGTCAGCATCGCTGGCCTCGGTCTGATGCTCTCCGACGACCTCCTGCTCGTGGTCATCGGCCTGCTGCTCGTGACGGCCGGGTTCTTCGCCGGCCACACGGTCGCCAGCGGCTGGGTCAGCGCCCGCGCCACGCACCCCGCGCAGGCGGCCGCCGCCTACCAGCTGTGCTACTACCTCGGCAGCAGCGTCGGAGGATCCGTTGGCGGGCTTGCCTTCTCTGGCGGCGGCTGGGTTGCCGTCACGGTGTTCACGGCCGCGTTGACGCTGGGCATGCTGGCGCTGGGACTGAGCCTGCGCAAGCTGGCGCCGGCCGCGCGGAACCTGGTCCGCACGCCGGTCACCGTGTGATCAGCGGCCCGATGTCCTCGGGGCCGCCCGGCTCCCCGAACGCTACGCCCTGGCCGGCGTCCACGCCGATCTCCCGCAGCCACGCCACATCGTCCAGGGTGTCCACGTTCTCCGCGATCACCTGCATGCCCATCTGGTGCGCGAGCGACACGGTGTTCCACGAGACCGTCGCCGGAATCGTCTCCCGCTCGCCGTTGACCTGCGCCACCACCAGATCTCGGCTCTTGAGCACGGTCAGCGGCCGCACCACCAGGCATTCCGGCCGATGCCCCGACAGGCCGGAGATGCTGAAGGTGATGCCGCGTTCGCCGAGCAGGCTCATGTCCTCCTCCTGCTCGTCGCCGTCGCAGTCGATCGCCTCCGGCTCCAGCTCCAGCCGCAGCAGGTTGCCGTCGAGGCCGCTGTCGGCCAGCGCGCGCAGCACGTTCGGCAGGAAGTCGGGGTCGCGGGCCTGCCGCGGCGGCATCTTCACGCTCACGACCGGGGCACGCTCGCCGAACTCCAGCTCCCACTCGCGGGCCTGCCGGCACACCTCCAGCAGCAGCCACTCGGACAGTCGCATCACCAGCCCGGTGCGCTCGGCCAGCGCCAGGAACTCGGCCGGCGGCAACACTCCGTACTCGGGGTGGTCCCACGCCAGCTGCGCCTCGACGGCCACGAGCCGGTTGTCGCTGAGGGCGCGGATCGGTTGGTACACGACGGTGAACTCGCCGTTGTCCAACGCGACCGGCATGGTCAGGGCGAGCTGCAGCTGCGCCCGGTCCCGCTCGCAGCGCTGGTAGTCGAACAGCGCCCACTGCGCCTTGCCACCCTGCTTGGCCCAGTGCAGCGCCATCGTGGCGTCCCGCAGCAGCTCCGCCGGCTGCTCCCGACCCACCGCGCGCTCCACGATGCCGACGCTGGCGTGCACGGACAGCCGGTGCCCGAGCACCGTCACCGGCTCGTTGATCATCCGCATCGCCTCCTCGACGAGCGGCGTCACGGTCCGGGTGCCCTCCGACTCCTCGATCAGCAGAGCGAACTCATCGCCGCCCAACCGGGCGGCCAGCATCTTGTTGTCCTCGGCGTGGTAGCGGAGCTTGGTGCCGAGCTTGAGCAGCACCTCGTCGCCGACGTCGGGGCCGAGCCCGTCGTTGATGGCGGCGAAACCGTCGATGCCGAACACGCAGAGCGCGACCCGCCGCGGCCGGTCCACCCGCCCGAGCACACTGTCCAGCCGGGCCATGAACGCGGTCCTGGTCGGCAGGCCGGTCAGCGGGTCCTGCATGCCGAGCGTGGCCATGGCCTGGTTCGCGTAGTGCAGCTCGGTGGCGTCCTCGACCATCGCCACCTGATACGTGGCCACGCCGGTGGAGTCGCGCACCGCGGACACGGTGACGTTGGCCCACAGCACGTCGCCGTCCTTCTTCAGCAGCCGCTGCCGGCTGCGGAAGGACGGGTACTCGCCGCGGAACAGCCGGTCGTAGCGCTGCAGCGTGTCCGGGATGTCGTCCGGGTGCAGGATGTCGGCGCCGGTCAGCGCGTTCAGCTCGTCACGGCTGTAGCCGAGCAGCTCCTGCAGCGCCTGGTTCGACTCCAGGATGTTGGAGTCGAAGTCGCCGATCGCCAGGCCGATGGGCGCCGAGTCGAACACGGCGAGGAACCGCGACTCGCTGTCCTGCAGCCGCCGCTGCGCGACGTCCGTGGCCAGCCACATGGCCTGCTTGATGACCTCCTGCTCCTCGAAGGTGCGCTCGCGCAGCGCCTCCGAGTAGCCGGTGCTGAGGCGGCCGAGCAGCTGGACGACCCGGTCGAGCAGTTGGCGGTCCTCGCCGGAGACCCCGGCGGACTGCACCAGGCCGCTGCCGAGCAGTTGCAGCGTGCGGCCGAGCGCCTCGGGCGCGGTGAAGTGCGCGTTGACCAGCCGGGCCCCGACGGCGATCGCGGGCTCGGGGTCGAACGGCTCGCTGAGCAGCGCGTTCAGCAGGGAGCCGGACAGGTCCAGCAGGAAGTCCTCGATCTCCCGCCGCGACATCGGCACGTAGCTGGTGTCGATGATGGCCGCCGCCCAGCCCTCGGCGAACTCGCGCAGTTGGGCGTTTCGACCGTCGTCGGTCATCGCCACCTCGCTCGTTACGGCATCCCGGGCGGCAAGTGTATTCGGCATCTGTTACGGCTTCGCCGCCACCACTCCGTAGACGAGCGAACTCTCCGGGTGACAGCCCACGTCCGCGGCCGAGTCGGGTCGCCACAGCGGCAGGTGCACCACGCCGGGCGGCACCGGCTCGAAGCCGGCGATGATGCGCAGCAGGTCGTCGGCGGTGCGCACGTGCAGCGGCTCCATGGTGTTCTGCACGATCTCGCCGACGGCCTGCGCGTCGGCGAGCAGCTCGCCCTCGGCGCCGGTGAAGCTCGGATGGGACAGCGCGACGTAGCTGCCGGACACCAGCGCGTCCCGGTAGCGGCCCATCAGCCGCGCCGGGTCGGCGCTGTCCGGGACGAAGTGCATCATCAGCAGCGTCAGCACGGCGACCGGCTGGTCGAAGTCGATCAGCGACCGGACCGCCGGCGCGCCCAGCACCTGCTCCGGCGAGCGGAAGTCGGCCAGCACCGCCGTGGCGAGGTCGTTGTCCCGGAGCAGCGGCTCCGCGTAGGCGATGGCGATCGGGTCGTTGTCCACGTACGCGACGCGGCACTTCGGGTCGAGACCCTGCGCGAGCTGGTGCACGTTGCCCACCGACGGGATGCCGGAGCCGATGTCCAGGAACTGGGTGACGCCCTGGCCGACCAGGTACGTCACCACCCGGCGCAGGAAGTTCCGGTTCAGCCGCACAGTGTCACGCACCTGCGGCATCACCTCGAGCAGCTGCTTGGCCAGCTCCCGGTCGGCCGCGGTGTTGCAGCCGCCGCCGAGCAGGTAGTCGTACACCCGGGCCCCGCTGGGCCGGGTGAGGTCGATGCGTTTGGGCGCCCATCGCGGTCTGTCCAGCATCGGCACGTCAGCGCTTCCTCGCCACCACGCCGTAGATGGCGGCCTCCTCGTGATGGTCCGCGTCCTCCGGGGACTCCGGCCGCCAGCTTGGCACGTGCACGATGCCCGGATCCAGTGGCTCGAAGCCGTCGATCAGGCGGGCGATGTCGTCCCGGCCGCGCAGTGTGATCGGCGTGCGGTTGGCCGCGTACAGGTCGTACACGGTGAGGATGTGGTCGGAGACGGCCTCGTGCGTGGAGTGCGACAGGGCGAGGTAGCTCCCTTCGGGCAGCGCCTCGCGGTACACCGACATCAGCTCGGCGGGCTCGTCCTCGTCCGGCACGTGGTGCAGCAGCGCGAACAGCAGCAGGCCGACCGGCTGGTCGAAGTCGATCAGGTGCTGCACCTCCGGCGACGACAGCACGGCGCCCGGGCGGCGGAAGTCCTCGTGCACGACGGCGGCGTAGTCGTTGTCCTGCAACAGGAGTTCACTGTGGACGACGGCGGTCGGCTCGCGGTCGACGTAGACCACGCGGCAGCGCGGATCGCGCGCCTGCGCCACCTCGTGCACGTTCCCGGCGGTCGGGATGCCGGAGCCGATGTCGATGAACTGGTGGACGCCCAGGTCGACCAGGAGGCGCACGGCGCGGCGCAGGAACGCCCGGTTGGCCCTCGTCAGGTACTCCACCTCGGGCATCGCCTTGATGACCTGGCGCGCCATCTCGCGGTCGGCCTCGGAATTGGTGGCCCCGCCGAGCAGATAGTCGTAGATCCGAGCCGCGTTGGGCGTGTCGAGGTCGATGTAGGTGTGAGCCCAGCTCGTGTGGTCAAGCACGGCGCACCTCGTGGGTCCGGTGCTGCGAACGGCGCGCACCCTGGCGTTTCGGTGGTAGCTCTGGGGAGTGTAGTGATCAGAGGCCGGGCGTCTACCTGCCTCGAGGTAAAACCCGGTCAACACGGGCAGGGTCGTTTCGCTGCGTTGCCGTTACAGCGTCCGATCGGGTGATATTCGGCGTCCGAAGCACCGTGATCAGGATGCCCACCGCGACACCGGCTGTGATCGACACCAGCGCGCGGTCCAGGTCGATCGGCAGCGCCACGATGCTGGTGGAGCTCCACCACACCGCCAGGTCCTGGAGAAGGGCGAGGGCGCCCAGGCCCACCGCGGCCAGCGCGGCGAACCACCGCCCGGTGCTCCGGCCGGTCGCCAGCAGGGCCACCGCGGCCGTGCCGACCAGCCAGGCGAGCACGATCGGCAGGTACTCGTGCTGCAGCACAGTCCACGGATTCTCGGCCTGGCGACCAAGTATTGTCGCAATTCCGTGGACGGCGCCGGCGGCCACCAGCACGGCGGTCGCGGCGGCCAGCGGGCGCTGACTGCGGCGGACCAGGCCGAGCAGCGAGGTCGCGATCGCCAGTGACAGCGTGACCAGGATCCATGGCGCCGGCGAAGGTCCCGGGATCCAGCGGAGCTCGCCGAGCACGTGATAGGTCTTGCCGTCCGAGACGAGATCGACCTGCCAGGCGCGGATCAGGTGAACGCTCTCGGGATCCGCGAGAACCTGCGACGGAAGTGTCGCGTCACCCCAGTGCGCGTAGTGATCGTGCCACTGCACCACCGGCTCGGCAGAAATGCGTTGCCACTGCGGGGCCTTCGCCGCGTCGGCGGACGGCTTCTCCGGGTCCTCGCTGATGTCGCCGGACGGTGTCGGCTCGGCCGGCAGGGCGGCGTTGACCGCCGCGCCGTCCGGGCCGACCTGGTAACGCTGCGCCCCGTCCGGGTCGAGAACGACCACATCCGTTCGAGTGGAATTGCGCAACCACAGGGCTTCGCCGTTCTGTAACACCCGAAACTCGACGCCCGGTGGGGTCTGGGTGGCGGCGATCAAGGCGCTGCGCAGGTCGCCGACGCGGTCCGGCGGAGTGTGCGAGTCGGCGTCATGGGCCGACGCCGGCACGGCCAGCGCCAGCAGCAGCGCGGCGATCAGGGCGGCAAGGCGGGCCACTTCGTCAGCCTCCCAAGGGATTGAAACCGGCCGGCAGCTCCAGCCGATGCGCGCTCATGAAGCCGGCGTCGGCGAGGATCTCCCGAATCGGGCCGTCGGCGACGACCTGGCCGTGGTCCAAGACCACGGCCCGCTGGCACAGTTCCAAGGCGTAAGGCAGGTCATGGGTGACCAGTAATGTGGTCATGCCCAGGCGTTTCACCAGATCCGCGAACTCGCGACGGGCCGCCGGGTCCAAATTGGACGAAGGCTCGTCGAGCACGAGGACCTCGGGATGCATGGCGAGCACGGTGGCGACCGCCGCGCGGCGGCGCTGGCCGAGCGAGAGCCGGTGCGGCGGTCGGTCGGCCAGATCCGCAAGACCCACATAGGACAGCGCCTCGGTGACACGGGCGGCCAGTTCGTCGCCCTTCAGACCCAGATGGGCCGGCCCGAACGCGACGTCCCGGCCGACGGTCGGAGTGAACAACTGGTCGTCGGGATCCTGGAAGACCACGCCGACCTTGCGGCGCACCTCCTTGAGCGTCCTCGGTCCGACGGCGGTGCCGCTGATCAGGACCTCGCCCGCGGACGGGGTGAGGACGCCGTTGAGCTGCAGCACCAGGCTGGTCTTGCCGGCGCCGTTCGGGCCGAGCAGTGCGACACGCTCGCCGCGGTGGACCGTCAGGTCCACAGTGGACAAAGCGGACGTTCCGTCGGGGTAGTCGAAGCTGACGCCGCGGATCTCGATCGCCGGCTGCTCGTCGGAGGCCGTTGTCGACGGCATGAACCGGCCGCGCCGCACCTCGACCGTCGGAGCCGGCGCCGGGGTCCGGATCGCCCGGCGGGCCTTCCGCTTGCCGCGGGCCGGCTCGTCGCCGTGCGGGGTAAGGGAAATCGGCAGGCCGACCTTGTCCTCGTAGCCGGGCAGCTGGACCCGGTAGGTGCACAGGTCGCAGTTCATCCGGACGTCGCCGTGCAGCGCCTCGCGGTAGCGTTCCAGCACGAGGCGGGCCAGCCGTGGATCGGGGCCGAGGTGCGCGCCGCCGCGCACCGTGATCTCCGGGTGCTTCGCCGCCCATTCGCCGGCCTGCTGGTGGATTCGTGGCACCAACATGCCCGTGAACAGGAAGAACGGGCTGACCACGATCGTCGTCGCGCCGAGCAGGCGGCAGCGTTCCATCGCCTCGGCGACGTTCGGGCGGGCGACGGAGACGAAGCCCGGTTCGATCGTGCCGAGACCACGCTTGTCGGACAACAGGCGGCCGACCTTCCACAGGTCGGAGCATGCGTCCGGATCCGAGGAGCCGCGGCCGATCAGCGCCACGCCCAGCTTCTCCGGATCCGCGTCGCCCGCCGCGTCCCGGATCCGCTCCTCGGCGATCGCCAGCACCGTCGGCTCGATGCCGAGATCCCGTGCCAGTCTGAAGTGGACGGTCGGGTGTCGTTGACGGGCACGGGCCATCGCCGCCGGGCCGTCGTTCTTGAGGTGGCCGGCGGCGAGCAGGACCAGCGGCACCACCACGACCTCGTGCGCGCCGTCCGCGACCAGCTGGTCGATCGCCTCGTCGACGCCCGGCTCGGCGAGCTCGACGAAGCCGCAGCCGATCCGCAGATCCGGCGCGCTGTTCTTGACGGTGTCGGCCAGCGCCCAGTACTCGTCGACGCCGTCCGCGTCGCGGCTGCCGTGGCCCAGCAGCACCATCGCCGGCGCGGTCATGCCGTCGCCCATGCGGTTGCGGTCAGCACGGCGAAGATCGCCGGTGTTGTCAGCGCTGCCGCCCAGGTGCTGCGCTTTGCCGGTTCCCCGGTCAGCGTTGCCGGCAGTGATCCCTCGTAGCCGCGGGACGCCATGGCCAGGTAGACCCGTTCGCCGCGTTCGAAGGCGCGGACGAACAACGCCCCGACGCACAACGCCATGTCTTTCGCCTGCCACAGCCAGCGCGGATCCGCGCCGCGGCAGGCACGGGCGGTGCGCAGCCGGTTGAGCTCCGAGTTGAGCACCTCGACGTAGCGGATCATGAACGACGCGACCGCCGTGAAGATCTTCGGCACCCGGAGCCGCTCAAGGCCGGTGATCACCTCGGGCAGTGGGGTGGTCGCCGCGAGCACACCCGTGGCCAGCAGGCCGAAGCTCGCCTTCAGCACGATCGACGCCGCTGATTCGAGGCCCGCTATGGCCAGCGGGATGCCGAGGACGTGCACCACCGGGCCCGTCGCGAGGAACGGCAGCAGCACAACGAAGAACACGAACGGGATCTCCACCACCAGCCGCCGCAGCAACGTCATCGCCGGGATCTGGGCTGTGTAGGCCGCCGTGGCCAGCACCAGGCCGTAGCCGATGTACGGCCAGAAGATGTCACGCGGCGTGCAGGCGACGAGCAGGATGCACAACGCCGTCGCCGCCACCTTGCACTGCGGCGCCGCCCGGTGCAGCGGCGTGTCCGTCGGGATCAGCAGGTCCGCGCCCGGATTGTGAGCGGCTCCGCTCATGCGCTCGCCCGTGTCAGATGCCGGCCGGCGCGGACCAGATCCGGCCTCAGGCGCAGCAACGCCGCCACGATCAGGCCCGTCACCAGGCCCTCGAACAGCGCGATCACCGCGTACGTGCCGATCGTCGTCACCGCCACCGTCCCCGCCGGCACCGCCGTCGCGCCGCCGACCGCGTACTCCAGGCTGTAGAGCACCGATCCCGCCACCACCGACACGAAACCCGCCACCCCGCAGGCGATCGAGACCCAGAGCTTCTTGCGGGGCAACACCTTCCGTAGGCCGAGAATCAGCGGGTAACCCACCACCGCCGGGATCAGCGCCATGTTCACCGCGTTGACCCCCAGCGCCGTGACCCCGCCATCGCCCGCGAACAGCGCCTGCACCACCAGCACCACCGATATCACCACCGGTCCGAGCCAGGGTCCCAGCAGTGCCACCGCCAGCGTTCCGCCCAGCAGATGACCTCCCGTGCCCACCCCGATCGGGAAGATCGGCGCCTCCAGCACCAGGAAGAAGGCCGCCGCCAGCCCCGCCAGCGGGATGTCCCGATCCCGCAGCGACGGTCCCAGGTTCCGGCTGCACAACGCCAGCCCCGCCACCGCCACCACCCCACCCGCGATGGAGACCGGCGCATTCACGAACCCGTCAGGAATGTGCATTGAATCCCTCCACCGGTCCGCTTAGTTGGCCGTCCACTGCTCGGCCGGCCTCGCCCAGCCCGCCGGCACCCCGCTCGTTCGCCGCCGGCTCGCCTGCTAACCGGCCGCGCACTGCTTGGCCGCCCATGTCCTGCTCGGGGGCGCCCGCAAACTGGCCGCCGGCCTCTTGGCCGTCAGCTACCTGCGCGGCCGGCGGCGCATCAGTCGCCTTCGGTTCGGTCGTTGGCGGGGCGGCCGCCAGCAGGTCGAGGGCTGCCACCTCACCGATCACAAACGTCACCGGCGGTCGCATCCTCGGGTTGGGCAGCTTGGCCAGCGTGCCGAGCTCGGTGCGCTGGTGCGGACGACTCGCGGCACTGATCGCCGCGACCGGGGTGTCCGCGGCCAAGCCGCCGGCCATCAGCTTGGCGGCGATGTCCCGTAGCGCGGACCGGCCGGTGAGCACGACGATCGTGCCGCCGACCCGGGCGACGGCGTCCCAGTCGACGTGCTGGTGGTACTCGGGGTCATCGTTCCCGGCGATGACGGTCAGGGTGGTAGCGACCTGACGGACCATCACCGGGATGCCGGCGAGCGCCGGAGCCGCGATCGCGGCGGAGATGCCGGGCACGACGTCGAACGGCACGCCGGCAGCGGCGAGGGCAACAGCTTCCTCACCGCCGCGGGAGACCACGAAGGCGTCGCCGGCCTTCAGCCGGACCACCTCGCGGCCGGCGCGCCCGAGTTCGACGAGAAGCTGGTTCACGTCGGCCTGCGGCCATGCCGGACGGCTTCCTGCTTTTCCGACGCAATGCACAACTTCGGCGGAATCCGCGATCGCGACGATGTCGGCCATCGAAGGACGGTCGTAGACGACAACTTCGGCGGACTTGAGAAGCTCGACCGCGCGGCAGGTGAGCAGACCGGGATCACCGGGGCCGGCGCCCACGAGGTGCACGGTCACCCGGCACTCCGCCCGGATCCAGATCGGGGCGTGACCAGCCAGTCGCCGAACCGGCGGGTGGTCGACGACCCGACCAGCACAGTGGTGGTCATGCCGACTTTGCCGCAATCCAGGTCGGCGAGCGTGGTGAGCTCGACGCGCTGCCCGTCGCGGGCGATGTCGGCGACCAACGCGACCGGCGTGGTCGGTGCGCGGCGTTCGAGCAGCACTTCGCGGGCCCGGTCGAGCTGCCAGGGGCGGCCCTTGGAACGGGGGTTGTAGAGCGCGATGGCGAGGTCGGCCTCGGCCACGGCCCGGAGTCGACGTTCCACTTCCTCCCAGGGAGTGAGCAGATCGGACAGCGTCAAGCAGGCGAAGTCGTGTGCGAGCGGGGCACCGACGAGAGCCGAGGCGGCGAGCGCCGCGGTGACGCCGGGCAGCACACGGACCTCGGGTCGTGCGGTTTCCTCGATTTCGTACGCATTGCTCAACGCCAACGTCGCCATGCCGTACACACCGGCGTCGCCCGACGACACGAGCACCACCCGCCGGCCTCCGGCCGCGGCGTCGACGGCCTGCTCGGCGCGCAGCTTCTCCTCGGTCATCCGTCCGCGGACGACGAACTGGTCGGGTCGAAGGATGTCGTCGCACGCATCTATATAGGCGGAGTAGCCGTAGACGGCCTCGGCGTCGGCGATCGCCTCGGTCGCGGCCGGCGTGCGATGTCGTGCGTCGCCGGGGCCGAGACCGACGATGGTGAGCACGCCGGTCATGGCAGCCTCCGCTTCTCCACCGGGATCGGCCGACCCTGCGTGCTGCCCTCGGCCGACCGCCGCCGGCAACCGTGCGAATAGGCCGGGTCGTACAACTTGGTGCGCTGGACCTCGCGGTCGTCGCGGAGCGCTTCGCCGACGAGCACGAGTGCGGCGGTCCGGATGCCGGACGCACGCAATTCGGTCGCGAGTTCGCCGACGGTCGTGCGGACGATGCGCTCGTCCGGCCACGTCGCCTTCGCGACGACAACCGCCGGAGTGTCGACGGAATAGCCCTTTCCGTCGGCGAGCAGCTCGGCCTGCAACTGTTCGGGACGCTGCGTGGAGAGGTAGACAGCCATCGTCGTGCGATGCGACGCAAACGAGGCGACCGTCTCGCCGTCGGGCATCGAGGCGGCGGTCCGACCACCGGCGAGCCGTGTTAACACGATCGACTGCGAAACCATCGGTGAAGTCAGTTCACAACCAACGGCCGCCGCGGCGGCGCCGAGAGAACCGACGCCCGGCACGATTTCGTACGGCCTGCCGGTCCGTCGACACCATTCGATCTGCTCGCCGATCGCCCCGTAGACGGTCGGGTCGCCGGAATGCAGCCGGACGATGGCCGCGTCCGGTCGGCCGGCGTAGACCTCGAGGACGTCCTCCAGCGTCATGCCGGCGGAGTCGTGTCGCTCGGCCGCCGGATTCGCGTGGTCCAGCACCTCGGCCGGCACCAACGACGACGCCCACACCACGACGTCCGCCCTGGCCAGCCGGTCGGCACCGCGGAAGGTCATGAGGTCGGCCGCGCCGGGACCGGCGCCGACGAATGAGATCAACCCGGGTGGGATCACCGCGGGAACCGCCCGAGGCGCAGCCCGATGCCAGCCATCACATCCTCCGTGCGACGCGTGTCGGTCGCGTGGCCGGTCTCCTGGCTCCCGGATCACCGCCGTCGCCGCGCCTTCCCAGGCTCGCGCCCAGTGGCTGTTCCTCTGCGGGACGACTTCCCGGTCACAGTGGCGGGACCGCGCCGGATTCGCACCGGCTTCCCGTAACCACGCTCGCGGAGCAGGTTAACCGACGCGTCGGCGTGCCGACACCGCCGACTACGGTGTGAAACAGTCCACCCGAGGGGAAGCCGAGACGTGCCGCGAGTGCCTCATCCGATCGAGTCGGAGTCGTACGAAATCCTCCGTCGGCGGGTCGACACCACAGGGTTGGGGCCGCTGTCGCGGGCCGTCGTCGAACGCCTCGTGCACACCACCGCCGACCCCACATGGGCCGGCGACCTGCTGGTCGACGAGCAGGCGCTGGCCGCCGGCCGGCAGGCGCTCGCCGACGGTGCGCCGGTGGTCGCCGACGTCCGGATGGTCGCCGTCGGCATCACCAGCCGACCGGCGATGGTCGTCACGGAGACGACCGGCGGAATCGAGGAGTTCGTACGAAAAACACCAGTCGGTGCGGTGTGGGCCATCGGTCAAGACGTGTCGATCGTCACCGAACTCGTCGAGCGCTGCCGGTCCGGCGAGATCCGACCCGCGCTGGTCATCGCGCTGCCGGCCGGGTTCGTCGGCGCCGTCGAGGCGAAGCGGGCGGTCCGCGAGCTCGGTGTGCCCGCGCTGACCAACCGTGGCGAACGGGGCGGCGCGGCGTTGGCGACGGCGGCCGTCAACGCGCTGCTGTACCTCTGACGCAGGCGTGCCCCGTGATCGGTTTGCCGTTAACGTGACCTGAGCCGGCATGGCAAGTTACTGACGACGGGAGAGTGGCGCATGTCCATCGGCCAGGACGAGTTCGTGTCGGCGGCCAAGGACCTCATCGACCAGCTGGTGACCACGCAGCGCGAGGCGATCGGGGCCGCCGCGGCGCTGGTGGCCGACTGCGTGCTTGCCGACGGCGTGGTCCAGGCGTTCGGCACGGGCCACTCGCAGGGGCTGGTGATGGAGATCGCCGGCCGGGCCGGCGGCCTGATCCCGACCAACAAGCTGTCGCTGCGCGACGTCGTCACCTACGGCGGCGACCCGGCCGACTCGCTCGGTCCGCACACCGAACGCGAACCGGCCATCGCGCACCGCGTCTACGAACTCGCCTCGCCGCGTGAGACCGACCTCTTCGTCATCGCGTCCAACTCCGGCGGAAACGGCTCGATCGTCGAAATGGCCTCGCTCGTCAAGGAGCGGGGGCACGGTCTGATCGCCTTCACCTCGTTGGCCCACGCCACCGCGGTCGAGTCGCGGCACCCGTCCGGCAAGCATCTGCACGAACTCGCCGACGTCGTCATCGACAACTGCGGCCCGATGGGCGACACGCTGCTGCCGATGCCCGGCGGCGGCCAGGTGTGCGCGATCTCGTCGATCACCTCGGCCTTCGCCGCCCAGATGATGCTGGCCGACGCCTGCGCGCGGCTGATCGCCGCCGGCCACACGCCGCCGGTCTACTTGTCGGCGAACATCCCGGGCGGCGACGAGCACAACAAGTCGCTGGAGGAGCACTACTCCGGCCGCATCCGCCGCGACCCGTAGCGCTCGGCCACGTGGGCGAAGTCCGCCGCGACCTGGCGGAACTCGGCACGTGGCTGTCGCTACTCCGGCTGCTCGGGGCGCGAGCCGTAGAACTCCGTCAGTTTCGCGACGGTCGAGGTGATCATGTCGCGGAGTTCGACAGGGTCGAGGACCTCGATCTCGGCGCCGAAGCGGAGAAACTCGGCGTGGGCGTGGCGGACGGTCTCGACGGGGACGACCGCCTCGACCCAGCCGTCGGCATCGGGTGCGGACAGTGTGGCGGTGACGAGGTCGGCGACCTGCCGGCCGATGAAGTACGGCAGGGCCCGCACGCCGTCGGGGGACAGCCGGACGCGGGCGCGCTGGCCGCGCATGCGGACCTCGAACTGGTCGGCCCACTCCTGCCAGTAGGCGGCGAGGTCGAAGTCGGCGGGTCGCTCGAAGCGGTCGTCGAGGGTCTGCACGCCGAGGACGTTCGACACGCGGAAGGTGCGCAGGTCGGAGCCGGCCAGTGCGACGAGATACCAGGTCCCGGCCTTGAGGACGACGCCGAGCGGCGCGAGGCGGCGGGTGACCTCGCGAGGCGTCTTCCAGCGGCGGTAGCGGATTTCGACTATCCGCTCGTTCCAGACGGAATCGGCGATTTCGGCGAGAAAGGGAACTTCGTCGGCCTCGCGCAGCCAGCCGGGAGCGTCCAGGTGGAACCGTTCACGGATGCGGCTGGCCCGGGCCCGCAGGTCGGGCGGCAGGGCGGCGAGCATCTTGAGTTCGGCGGTGGCCACGACGGTGCCCAGGCCCAGCTCGGCGGCGGGTCCCGGCATGCCGGCGAGGAACAGGGAGTCGGCTTCGTCGGTGGTCAGCCCGGTGAGGCGGGTCCGGTAGCCGTCGAGCAGCTGGTAACCGCCGGTCGGCCCGCGGTCGGCGTAAACGGGCACGCCGGCGACGGACAGCGACTCGATGTCGCGGTAGACGGTTCGTACGGAAACCTCAAGTTCGTCGGCGAGCTCCTGCGCCGTCATCCGGCCCCTGGTCTGCAGCAACAGCAGGGTGGACAGCAACCGGCTCGCGCGCATACCCCGCATTGTGGGTCAGGCGAACCGGACGACCGCCGCCGGCACTCCGCGGACCTCGGCGATCCGTTCCGCCTCGGCCTGCACGTCGTCGCGGAGCGCGGGGTCGATGTCGGCGTCGAACGAGGTGACGGTGACCTCCAGCTTCTTGCGGCCGACCAGGCGCGACCGCCACATTCCGCCGATCTGACCGTCGACGAGCAGCGCGCCGGGATTGCCGAGCATCGTCCACAGCGCCTTCTGCTCCGCCTTCTCCGGCACGAGCAGGTCGCGGTCGCGGGCCTGGAGGAACGGGTCCATCGCCGGCAGCAGCCGAACGAGCTCTACTCGGTCGCAATCGAGAAGTTCGTCGACATTCCCCTTCGGCAACCACGCGCGTCGGCCGTCGACGGTCACCTCGGCGAGGTCGTCGGGCCAGATCTCGCGCACGTTGGCCGTCGACGTGTCGAGCCACTTGGCCACCTCGGCCGGCGTCGCCGGACCGAGGAAGCGGAGGTAGCGGTCCACCAGTCCGTGCGGATTGGTGGATTTCGTCGGAATCGGACCGCGCTTGGGCAGCGGCTCCAGCAGCAGCCCGGTCTCGCCGGCCCGCAGCCGGATCCCGGCCGGCAGCGAGCCGAGCCGGAACGGCTGCTCGTAGACGTGCGTCGACTTGCAGCCGGGGCAGGCGCGGGTCTGCTCGGCCGGCACCAGTTTGGTGACCTCGGTGCTGGCCGCGCCCTTGGTCATCGGCTTTGTGACGACCTTGCGCATCGACTCCGCTACCAGCCGGTACGTCTCCATCGCGGTCAATCCGCCGGTCACCGTCCGGGCCTTCGGCCACGACAGCCGGGACTGCGCGTCGGTGTCGCTCCACGGCCACAGCTCGCCGGCCAACTGTCGGAGTTCGCCGGGGCGGTGGTAGTGCGGGGCGCCACGCAGCGTCCATCCCAGCTCGTAGCTGTCGAGACTGACCGGTCCGGTCGTGCGAGCGGCCAACGCCAGTTGGGCGGAGCCCGTCTGGGTGTCCTGAAGGCCGATATCCAACACGGCCGGCTCCTCGCTGTCGCGGAGCAGACCGTGCTGGCGGACGCGGTACCACAGCACCTGGTCCCGGCTGACATTCTTGGTCACGCTGCCATCTTCGCCCGAAAGACTGCCATCTGCTGTCAGGATCCGCGGTCGAGGCGTGCGATGGGCCGTCACGCGCGATGCGCGGCGGCTCGTCAGAGCCGTCGATCGAAGCGAAAACGGATTAGTAGTGTCGACCTCTGTGGACAGGTGGGCTTGTGTGCGCGGTGAAAACTGACGCGATTCATTGTGTGGGGTCAGTGTCGGCGAATCCGAAAGTCGATGAATTGGGGGAGTGGGTCGGGCAATTGCTTGGCCCGGGCCGTCCGGCTCCAATCACGGGTGGAACGCACTCCTAGCTACCATCTTCGGGTGACCGAGCAGCACCAGCACTACTTCACCGCCGATCCGGACGCGGTCAGCGACCCGCGGCTGCTCACCGTCGAGTTGCCCGACCTGACGCTGAAGCTGACCACCGACGCCGGGGTGTTCTCGCCGAAGCAACTCGATCCCGGCACCAGGGTCCTGCTGGAGAACGCGCCCGCGCCGACCGCCGACGGCGACCTGCTGGACGTCGGCTGCGGTTACGGCCCGATCGCGCTGACGCTCGCCAAGCGTTACCCGGACCGGCGGATCACCGGCGTCGACGTCAACACGAGAGCGCTGGAACTGGCCCGTGCCAACGCGAAGGCGGCCGGCGTCGGCACGATCACCTTCCACCTGCCCGAGGAAGTGCCGGCGGACAAGCGGTTCGCGGCGATCTACTCGAACCCGCCGATCCGCGTCGGCAAGCAGGCGCTGCACGACCTGCTGCTGCACTGGCTCGCCCGACTGCTGCCGGACGGCATCGCGTATCTGGTGGTGCAGAAGAACCTCGGCTCCGACTCGCTGGCCAAGTGGCTCACCGAGCAGGGACACGCCACCGAGCGGATCGCCAACGCCAAGGGGTACCGGGTGCTCGCCGCGAAGCCCCGGGCCTGATCACTCCTCGGTCTCCGCCTCGCCGGTGTCCACCGCCAGCACGCCGGACTGGCCGGACAACCTGGTCAGCAGCCCGGTGAGCTGGCGCGGGCCGGTCAGCCGCAGCCGCAGGTCGATGACGTTCGTCGACTCGTTCCGGTTGGTCGAGGCGTGCTCGACCACATACCCGGAGGACGTGACGAGTTCCAGGATGTCGCGCAGCGCGCCCTCGCCGTCCCGGTAGCTGGTGCGCACGACGGTGGTCGCCGGTCGGGTCCGGGTGAGCAGCCGAACCAGCGGCGGGTATCCGTACACCACAAGGAAATGCGCCGCGGTGACGAACACCGCCAACAGCGGCAGCCCGGCCGCGCAGGCACAACCCACGGCGACGCTCACCCACACCACGGCGGCCGTGGTCAGTCCGCGCACGATGTTCTGCCGGACGAAGATCAGGCCGCCGCCGATGAAGCCGACTCCGGACACGATCTGGGCCGCGACCCGGGACGGGTCCAGCACGATCCGGCCTTCGACGAGCACGTCGGTGAAACCGTATTTGCTGACCAGCAGGAACAGTGCGGCACCGAGACCGACGAGCGTGAGCGTGCGTAGTCCGGCGCTCTTCTGCTTCAGTTCCCGTTCGAGGCCGATCAGCGAGCACAACACGAGCGCGGTGGCCAGTTCGATGATCTGCGTCCATCCCTGGCCGGACGGCTCGCCGAAGGTCACCAGCTCGTTCATCGCTCACTCGCCTCGTCGGAGGTTCTTTCGCACGCGGCGGAGAAAGTCGCTGAACTGCTCCCGCTCCGCCTCGCTGAAACCGGTCAGCGCCACATCCTCTCCCACGTACCCCGATTCCCGCAGGTCGGAAACGACCCCGGTGAGCTCCGTGATGGTCGCGCCGAGCGAGGCCAGCGCCATGCGGGCGCGCAGCTCGTACAGGCTGATGCCGGTCGCGACGCCGACGTTGAGCGACTCGACCTCGCCCGACATCGGGATCCGGACCACGTGGTCGGCCAGCTCCAGCACCTCCTCGCCGACGCCGTCGGTCTCGTTGCCGACGACAAGGGCGACGGGCCGCCCGCTCAGCGGCACCGATCCCTGCAGCATGCTCGCGCGGCCCGAGGTGGCGACGACCTCGAAGCCACGCTCGCGCAGGTCGCGCACCGCCTCGACCGGTGTGTCGTAGCGGCGGAGCCGGGCCCGCAGCACCGCCGCGCGGGACGCGTCCAGCACGCGACGACTCGTCAGGTCCGTTTCCGGGTCCGTGCAGACGATGTCGGCGACGCCGAGGCCGACGGCCGTTCGCACGATCGTGCCCAAATTGCCGGGGTCGAGCACGTTGTCCAGGACGACCGCGAAGTCCCCGTACGGGAGGTCGTCGCCGGCGACCGCAGCCAGCTCGGCGACCGCCAGCCAGGACACTGCCCGGTTCAGCCGCACCGCCTGCCGGAGCACCGACTCCTTCGCCATCAACACCGGCACCCCGGTCGTGGCCAGCAACGACGTCACCGGGTCGGAGGCTCCCTCGGCCGCGAGCACGAACCGCAGTGTCGCGCCGGCCTCCACCGCCTGGGTGATGAGGGCGGCGCCCTCCAGTAGACAGCCGCCCGCCTCGGCCCGCCCCGTGCGGTTGGCGAGGGCCCTGACCTGCTGGAGGTGGTCGTCCTTGAGTGAGGTGATGACTGCTGGCACGCCGACGACCGTATCGGCCGCTCCGGTCGCGCGGGCGGTTGGCCGCCTAGGCTATGTCCGGGTAGTGGAGGAAGGGGTGCCGTGACCGAACGCCGTCTGCCGCGTCCCAGCGAGCTGGCGCAGTTGCTCCGGCCGAAGCCGTTCGTGCTGGACCCGACCGAGCGGCGGCTGGCCGCCGCACACACGATCGCCGACCTGCGCACCATCGCCCGCCTGCGCACACCCCGAGCGGTGTTCGACTACACGGACGGCGCCGCCGAGTTGGAGGACAGTCTCCGCCGTGCGCGCACGGCGTTCCGTCGCGTCGAGTTCCGGCCGAACGTGCTGCGCGGTGTCGCCGACCCGGACACCAGTGTCGACGTGCTGGGCAAGCGCAGCGCACTGCCGTTCGCGTTCGCGCCCACGGGGTTCACGCGGATGATGCACCACGAGGGGGAGCGGGCGGTCGCCAAGGTCGCGCAGCGCGTGGGCATTCCGTACGCACTGTCCACGATGGGCACCACCTCCATCGAGGACGTCGCGGCGGTCGCCCCCGACGCGCGCAAGTGGTTCCAGCTGTACGTGTGGCGCGACAAGGGTGCGGGCCGTGAGCTGCTGCAGCGCGCGCACGCCGCCGGCTACGACACCGTGATGCTCACCGTCGACACACCCGTCGGCGGCGCGCGGATGCGCGACGTGCGCAACGGTCTGACGATCCCGCCCGCGCTGACGCTGCGCACCTTTCTGGACGGTGCGACGCACCCGGCGTGGTGGTTCAACCTGCTCACGACCGAGCCGCTGACGTTCGCCTCGCTCACCGAGTGGGGCGGCGCGGTCGAGGAGCTCATCAACTCCATGTTCGACCCGACGCTGAACTTCGACGACCTCGACTGGGTACGCGAGATCTGGCCCGGCAAGCTCGTGGTGAAGGGCATCCAGAACGTCGACGACGCCCGCGACGTCGTCAAGCACGGCGCCGACGCCGTGCTGCTGTCCAACCACGGCGGCCGTCAGCTCGACCGCGCACCGACGCCGCTGGAGCTGTTGCCGCAGGTCGTCGACCAGGTGAAGGACGACGCCGAGGTGTGGCTGGACACCGGCATCCTTTCCGGCGCGGACATCGTGGCTGCCCGGGCGATGGGCGCCGACCTGTGCCTGATCGGCCGCGCTTACCTGTACGGACTGATGGCCGGCGGCGAGCGCGGCGTGCAGCGCACCGTCGACATCCTTCGCAAGGAGATCGTGCGGACGATGCAACTGCTCGGCGTGCGTGCCGTCGCCGACCTACGCTCCAGCCACGCGCGGCTGCGGTGACGCTGTGCTGGACTTCAAGCTGCTTGGTCCCGTCCGCAGTTGGCGGGACGGGCAGGAACTTCAGCTGGGGCCGCCACAGCAGCGCACGGTGCGGGCGATGCTGCTGCTCAGCGACGGGAAGCCGCTGACGCCGGAGGGCAGCGCCCATGCGCTGTGGGGCGTTGACGCCCCGTCGTCAGCGGCCGCGACGGTGCGCACCTATATCCACCGCCTGCGCCGTGTGTTCGGCGACTACTCGACGAAGATGTCGACGGACGGCCGCATGCCGGCGCACACTCGCAGCACCTCGTGCACGACGTGATTCTCGAATCCGCCGAAAATCTCGATGTCGACGGATTGCTCGTCGTCGACGACCGGGTAGGCGCGCTGCGTCAGCGCGTAATCGAACCGCGGCGCCCACTTGCGCGCGCCGAGCCGGGCCGTGATCGAGCAGTTGTCCACCAGGTAGGCGATGCCGCGGGCGTGCATGTACGGGTTGAGCGAGTCGACCGCCTCGATGACCGACTCGTTCGCGATCTCCGAGTACGGGTGGCCGAACTCCAGCAGTGCGTCGATCTGCGCCATCATCACGCCGATGAACACGCCGGCGGTGAACGGGTCGAGCGGAATCTCGTCGGGCACCCGGTCGGCCCGCACCTTCTGACCGACCCGCCACATGTCGGCCTGGTCGATCTTGCCCATCGGGAACCGGGCCAGCCGCTTGCCCGCCAGCACCACGCTGCGCACTTCGTCGCCGGAGCGGACTTCGTCGTAGATCTCGTGCATCAGCTCCAGGCCGACCGGGTAGCTGACCGAGTACGCCTCGGCGAACACCTGCTTTTCGTCGGAATTCAGCATTCGGTAGACGCCGAGCATGCCGTCGCGGGAGATCACCCGCGAGATCGGGCCGGTGACCGACTCGGCGGAGTGCCGGAACGCGTCCTCGTCGCTCATGCCCTGGTCGCGGAACCGCCGGTAGAGGCTCTCCACGATGCCGTGCAGGCCGCCGGCCAGGATGCCGCGCTCGCCCGACAGATCCGAGAGGTACTCGGACCGCAGCGTGGTCCGGAACGTGTACGGCGCGCCGAGGCCCACAGACCAGCCGAGCGCCCGGTCGACCGCCCGGCCGGTGACGTCCTGGTGCACGGCGAAGCTCGCGTTGATGCCGGCGCCGTTGACGTCCCTGCCCTGCAGGTAGAGGGCGCGAACTGAGGCACCCATACCCTTCGGGCAGACGGCGATCACGTCGATGTCGGCGGGGAACTCGTCGCCGACCAGATCCAGGTGGCCGAGCAGGAAGCCGTGCGACAACCCGAGCGTGGTGCCCGGCCGCAGCGCCGCGAACACCTCCCTATAGGTCTCGGCCATCGCACCGTCCGAGATCAGCAGGATCACCATGTCCGAGCCGCGGATGACGTCGAACATCTCGCCGAGCGTGCCGTCCTCCGGCGTGAAGCCCGCCTGCACGGCGGTGTCCCAGGACGTCGAGTTCCGCCGCAGGCCGACGACCACGCGCACCGCGTCGCCCAGCGAGTCCCGCAGGTTCTGCGCCTGCGCCGAGCCCTGCGGGCCCCAGCCGATCACGCCCAGCTGGCGCACGCCGTCGAAGGCCGCGGGTAACCGGTCGAACAGGTGGCGTCCGCCGCGCACGATCGGCTCCTGCCGGTCCGCGACGGCGATGTACTCCTTGTCGAACACCTTCGTGTCGAAGTCGAGGTCCATGGGGTTTCTCCTCAGGCTGTGACGCGGGCGGGCAGTTCGGTGGACACGTGCCGGGTCTCCGGGAGCCCGAGCAGGCACAGCAGGCTCACCACGGCCGAGCCGGTGACGTACCAGCCGACCGCGGTCGTGCCGGCGCCCGCCGCCAGCGCCGCCGCGATGGTCGGGGCGAGGGCGCCGCCGAGCACGCCGCCCAGGTTGTACGCGAACGACGACGCCGAGTACCGGTAGCGGGCGTCGAACAGCTCCGGCAGGAACGCGCCGAGCGGCCCGTACACCCACCCCATCGCGGCAAGGCCGAGCGCGAAAGCGATGCCGATCGACAGCGCGGTACCGCCGCTGAGCAGCGGAAACATGACCAATCCGGCCACGCCCGTGAAGACGCAGCCAATCAGCAGCACCGGTTTGCGGCCGTAGCGGTCGCCGGCGAGACAGGACAGCACCGTGGTCAGCGCCATCGCCCAGATCGCCGCCACCAGCAGGCCCAGCGCCTCCGACTTGGGCAGCTTCAGCGTGGTCGTCGTGTAGGACAGGCAGAACGTGGTGGTGACGTAGAAGACGACGTAACAGGTGATGATCGTGCCGCCGCCGAGTAGCAGCCGCAGCGGCGCCTTGCGCAGCATGTCGACCAGCGGCATCCGGCTCTGCTCGCGCCGACGCACCACCTCGGCGAACACCGGCGTCTCGGCCAGCCGCAGGCGCACCACCAGACCGACGGCGACCAGCACGGCCGACGCCAGGAACGGGATCCGCCAGCCCCACGAGTGGAACGACTCGTCCGACAGCACCGCCGACAGGCCGAGGAACAGCCCGTTCGCGGCGAAGAAGCCGATCGACGGCCCGAGCTGAGGGAAGGTCGCGTACCAGGACCGTCGCCCGGCGGGCGCGTTCTCCACCGCGAGCAGCGCGGCCCCGCCCCACTCGCCGCCGAGGCCGATGCCCTGCAGGAACCGCAGCAGCACCAAGATGACGGGTGCGGCGACCCCGAGCGTGGCGTAACCGGGCAGCAGGCCGATGGCCACAGTGGACAGGCCCATGGTCAGCAGCGATGCCACCAGGGTCGCCTTGCGCCCGACGCGGTCGCCGAAATGGCCGAACAGCAGCGAGCCGAGCGGCCGGCCGATGAAGGCGACGGCGAACGTGGCGAACGACGCGAGCGTCGCGTTCACCGGCGCCAGCGTCGGGAAGAACGTCGCGTTGAGCACCAGCGCCGTTGCCGTGCCGTAGATGTAGAAGTCGTAGAACTCGATCGCGGTGCCGACGAAGCTGCCGACGGCGATCCGGCCGATGCCGGGCGTGCTGGTCACCGCACCAGGGTCGGCCAGCGGGGATCGTGGGGCAACCCCACTGTCCGATGGGGCACCCGAATGTGGACGGCTACGTCTCGTCTACGGGTCGTATATGCGGCGTTGCTACGTTGCCGTCCCAGCAGCCGCCGCACCGCTCCGCCGTCGACATCGAGCTTTTCGTCGAACTTCTCGATTTCGCCGAAGATGAGGATGTCGTCGAACTGCCGGTGCGCCGCCGAAGGGGGAGATCGATGGAGACACTGGTCGGCCGGACCCGCGAACTGACCTGGATCCGCGACTTCTTCGCCGGCGACGCCGCTGCCCTCCTCCTGTCCGGCGAGCCCAGACGAAGGTGCCCAACGGGACGTACCACGCTGCCCGCAGGACCACGCCCCTTCACCCAAGTGAGAGCGGCGGATTCGGAGTACGAGCATGGCTGTTCGGTAACGAGCGGCAGATTAGACAGAAAGCCGGGGCAGACATCCGGCAGGACAAGCCCACAATCTGACGGATGGTCGGCACCACGAGCGGCGAACAGCGGTACGGGCGGCACCGTTTGCCGCAATGGTGGTCATGGCGTTTCTCGGAGCGCGACGGTGTCGACACCGTCGGTATTCCGCGTAGTGTGCGCTGCAGTGTCTCGGCGGTGACTGGTTTGGTGCCTGTTTTACCGATATGCCGCCGAATGTGGTAGCGCGCCAACTCCTCGTAACCCTGAAGTGCTATGGCTGGCGACTTCGAAAAGTGAGCAGCACTCGCACAACTGGGTGACCGTGCGGTTCGCTCGTGGTCGATGGCGCTGGTCAGCGTGATGCTCGGTCGACCCTCGCGTACGCAGAACCTGTAGGGCTCCGAAGGCTTGCCTCGGGCCCCACGTTAGGGAGATGTGAGTCACAAAGGGTGTCATGGCACCGTGGTCAACCGACCACGGTGCGTTGTGCCCGCAGGTGAAAAAGGGCGCCCCCGGCAGGACTCGAACCTGCGACCAAGTGATTAGAAGTCACTCGCTCTGTCCGCTGAGCTACGGAGGCTTGAGGCATGCCGGCGCACGCCCCGTGAGGTACATCGCTACGAGCGCCCCAGTCGTTTCCGGTTGACCCTCATTCGGATGATCACGATATGGACAACCACCGTGGGTGCCGATTTCTGTACGCGGCGTTGTCAATCCGTGTGCGGGTTCACCGGATCGGGGCGGCGCTTGATGCGCGCACCACCAGTTCGACATCGAGTCTGACGGGTCTGCTCGGTCTCCCGCCGTCCAGCAGGGTCAGCGCCAGCTCGCCGGCGAGCCGACCCTTCTCGACCAGCGGCTGACGGACGGTGGTCAGCGGCGGGTCCGCGACGCCGGCGGGCGGTGTGTCGTCGAATCCGACGACCGAGACGTCAGCCGGCACCGAAAGCCCAGCATCGCGGGCAGCCTGGAGGGCGCCCAGCGCCAGCTCGTCGGACATGCAGAGCAGGGCCGTCGGCCGTGGGCTCTGCTGTAACAACCATCGGGCGGCAGTCCGGCCGTGCTCGCGATCGCTGCTCGCGGACTCCCAGACCGGCACCGTCTCGGGGGCGATCCCGACAGCCGTCAACGCGTCGAAGTAGCCGCTCATGCGTTCGCGTGTCACGCGGAACGGTGACCCCGTGCGGCGCTCCGGCTCGGCCGGGCCCGACCGCCCGTCTGGCCGAAGGGTGAGCGAGATCACGCCGAAGTCGCGGTGCCCGAGCTCGGTCAGATAGCGACCGGCCGCCTGGGTTCCGCCGAAATCGTCGAGTTCGACGCGCGCCGTGCCGCCCATGGCCGGTTGGTCCACGACCACCATCGGCAGCCGGCGCTGGCGTACCGCGGTCAGCGCCGGCGCGCTGTCCGGCAGCGAGTACGCGACGATCACGTCCGCTTGGGCGCGGGCGACGCTGTCCGGGCGCGGTCCGCCCGACTCGTCGCCGGGCAGCAGCACCAACGCGTGGTCGCGGCCGTCGACCGTGGCGGCCAGGGCATCGAGCATGATCGTCAGCGCCGGATCGGAGAACGCGCTGGACAGGCCGGATCGCAGCATGAAGGCGACCGCGGCCGACTTCCGTGTTGCCAGGCTGCGGGCGACCGGGTCCGGCCCGAGGTAGCCGAGCCGGTCGGCGACCTCCAGGATGCGCGTGCGCAGGGTGGCCGAGAGCTGGTTGGGCCGGTTGTAGGCGTTGGACACCGTCGCCCGAGAGACGCCGACGGCACGGGCCACCGTGTCTAGCGTCGGGCGTCGGGTTTGCTCGGTGTCCACAGGGAGAGCGTAGTTGGCGCTGACGGGCGGACTGACGCACTGGACTGTACTGAAGCGCTTCAGTACAGTCGGGTTCCAGTCGAAGGGGGTACGAATGCTGGCGAAAAGCACCGCTGTCTTCATCGTGTTCGTGCTCAACGGAGTCGTGTTCGGCTCATGGGCCGCCCGGGTGCCGGCGCTCGCCGTGCAGGTCGGCGCCACACCCGCCGGGCTCGGGCTGTCGCTCTTCGGCGTCAGCGTCGGGCTCATCGTCGCCGCGCCGATAGCCGGTCGGCTCTGCGCCGCCTTCGGCTCGCGCGCCGTCATGGTGCTCGGTGCCGCCACCGGCTTCGTCGTACTGCCCGTACTCGGCCTGACGACTTCGCCGCTGCAGCTCGGCCTCGTGTTGTTCGTCCTCGGGCTGACCGTCGGCACCCTCGACGTCTCGATGAACATCGCCGCCGTCACCGTCACCCGGCTGCTCGACCGGCCGCTCATGCCCGTGTTCCACGCCGGCTTCAGCGTCGGCGGCCTGCTCGGTTCCCTCGCCGCCGCGTTCGCCGCCGCCCTGCAGTGGAGTCCGCTACGCCAGTTCTCGATCCTGGCGGTGCTCGGCGTCGTCGCCGTCGCGCTCGTCGTCACCTCGCTGCCCGCCGACGCGGGGGAGCGGTCGCGCACCCGATCGGGTGATGTTGTCGTCGCCGGTCCGTCGCCCGTCCGCCGGCCCGTGCTCTGGCTGCTGGCCCTGATCGCGCTGTTCTCCGCCGTCGCCGAGGGTGCGTCGGCGGACTGGAGCGCGCTGTTCCTCGTCCGGGATCGCGGTGTGCCCGACTCCCTCGCCGCCGCCGGCTATTCGGTCTTCTCCATCGCGATGGCGCTGACCCGGCTGTCCGGCGAACGGGTGGAACGCCGGTGGGGCCCCTACCGAATGCTCGTTTTCGGCGCTTCTCTCGCCGCCGTCGGACTTCTCGCCGCCGTCACAGTTCCCGTTCCCGTCGTCGCCTACGTCGGCTTCGCGTTCGCCGGAGTCGGGCTCGCGTTCTCGTTCCCCGTCACCATGAGCCTGGCCGGCGCCGCCGGCCGCCGCGCCGATGGCACCGGCGGCGAGCGGGAGATCGGCTTCGTCACCACCATCGCCTACGCCGGCTTCCTCGGCGGTCCGCCGCTGCTCGGCCAGCTCGCCCAGTGGAGCGGCCTTGGCTTCGCGCTCGGCGCCGCCGCCGTCATCGCGGCGCTCATCGTGCCCGCCGTCGTTCTGGTGATTCGCGCCCGACATCGGGAATGCGCACCACCAGCTGTCGGTGCGCCGACGATGTGAGCTGCGTCGCGGCCTACCCTCAAGTACGTGGCCGAAGACGTCGTGACCGCCGAGCCCACGCCCGGCGCACAGGTTCGCCGACCCGCCGGCATGCTCCCGCTGCTGTTGATCAGTACCGTCATCGCCGCGCTGGTCGCGGCCGTGCTGACGCTGTTCTCCGGCAGCGAGCTGCTGTACACGAACCTGGGCCTGCCCGATCCCGGCGCAATCACCCGCTACGGCATCACCGTCGTTCGAGTCCTGACCGAGGCCGCCTCGACCGTGTGCGTCGGCGCCCTGCTGTTCGCCGCCTTCCTCGTCGCGCCGCAGCGCTCCGGTCGCCTCGCCGTCGACGGCTATGCCGCGCTGCGCACCGCCGGCTGGTCGGCCGTCGCCTGGTGCGTCGGCGCCCTGCTCGAGGTGCCCTTCACCCTCGCGGACGCCGAGGGCAAGCCCATCGGCTTCATGCTCAACCCCAGCGTCCTCATCAGCAGCATCAACATCGTCGAGCAGGCCGAGGCCTGGGTCGTCACCGCCGTCATCGTGTTCGTGCTGGCTCTCGGCTGTTTCTTCGTGCTGTCGTGGGGCTGGACTGCCAGCCTGTTCTTCGTCGCCCTGATCGGCCTCGTCCCCGTCGCCGCGAGTGGCCACTCCTCTGCCGGCGGCTCCCACGACCTCGCCACCAACAGCCTGCTGTACCACCTCGTCGCCGCCGCCATCTGGGTCGGCGGCCTCGTCGCGCTGCTGGCCCACGGCCGCCGCCGCGGCGCCGACCTCGGCCTCGCCACCAGCCGTTTCTCCAAGGTCGCCCTGGTCTGTTGGATCGTCATGGCCGCCTCCGGCGTCATCAACGCCCTAGTCCGGCTGCCCGTCACCGACCTGTTCACCACCTCCTACGGCCTGCTCGTAGTCGCCAAGATCGCCCTGCTCGTCGTGCTCGGCGTCTTCGGCTACTTCCAGCGGGAGCGCGGGGTGAAGGCCGTGCTCGCCACCGGCTCCGGCCGGTCCCTGATCCGGCTCGCCGGCATCGAAGTGCTGATCATGTTCGTCACCCTCGGCGTCGCCTCGGCCCTGGCCAGGACCCCACCGCCGCAAGACGTCTACGGCGCCGTCGGTGATGTCGAACGGCTCATCGGCTACCCGCTCGACGGGCCGCCGACCGTGCTCCGGCTGCTGTTCGACTGGCGCTTCGACCTGGTCTACGGAACCGCCGCCGTCCTCGGCATCGTCGTCTATCTGCTCGGTGTCCGACGGCTGCGCAAGCGCGGCGACCAGTGGCCCATCGGTCGCACCGTCGCCTGGGTCGGCGGCTGCGTCGCCGTGCTCCTCGCGACCTCGTCCGGCATCGGCCGCTACTCCGTCGCGATGTTCAGCGTCCACATGGGCGGGCACATGATGCTCAACATGCTTGCCCCGCCGCTGCTCGCGCTCGGCGGTCCCGTCACCCTCGCGCTTCGCGCCCTGCCCACCGCCGGCAAGGACCGCGCCCCCGGGCCTCGCGAATGGCTGCTCGCCGCCGTCCACTCACCCGTCGCCCGCGTCCTCACCCATCCCGTCGTCGCCCTCGTCCTGTTCGTCGGTTCCTTCTACGCCCTGTACTTCTCCGGCCTGTTCGACGCCGCCCTCAACTACCACTGGGCGCACCTCGTGATGAACGCCCACTTCCTGCTGGTCGGCTACCTCTTCTACTGGCCCGTCATCGGCGTCGATCCCGCTCCGCGCCGCCTGCCGCCGCTCGGCCGCCTCGGCATGGTGTTCGCCTCCATGCCGTTCCACGCCTTCTTCGGCGTCATCCTCATGAGCATGCAGACGGTGATCGGCCAGAACTTCTACCGGTCACTCGCCCTGCCCTGGGTCACCAACGAGCTCTCCGACCAGCACCTCGGCGGCGGCATCGCGTGGGCCGCCGGGGAGATACCGCTCCTGATCGTCATGCTTGCCCTGCTCGCCCAGTGGGCCCGCACCGACGAACGCGCCGCCCGCCGGGCCGACCGCCGCGCCGACACCGACGGCGACGCCGACCTCAACGCCTACAACGCCATGCTCCACCAACTGAGCGAACGCGGCGGCCCTAGCCAGCCGAAGTGATCCACCTCGCCGCTGACTCGAGCACCCCTCGCGCTTGCTTCGGCCGCGCTGCTTACCCGACAACGCTCACCGGCTGTCTGAACATCGACTGCCATCACCGGCTGTCTGCATTGCCTACTCGCCAGCTGACTACTTGCCTACGACCAACTCACCGACTGCCCGCTCAACCAGCGGTGCCCGACCGGGCCCGGGCCACCACCAGGGACCGGAACTCCGGTCGAAAACGCGACGACCCCGCCGGCACCACCATCGCCGACGGGGTCGTTCGCGCACAGGTCAGTTCGTCCGACGGAAGTTGCGCGTTGCGATGGCCCCGCCGACCAACGCGATCAGGCCGGAGATCGCCAGCGACGCGATCAGCGTGTAGGCCGGGTTCGCTTCCCAGATCGTCGTCGCCAGACCGCGGGACGCGAAGATCGCGTAGCTGAGCGGGTTCACGTTGGCGATCACCTGCACCCAGCCCGGCATCGTCGACACCGGCATGTACGCGCTCGAGCCGAACATCAACGGGAACATCGCCAGGAACGCGACCGCCTGCATCGTTTCGGCTTTCTTCACCCAGGTCGCGATCGCCAGGAAGAGCCAGCCCAGGCCCCAACCGACGATCAGCGACACCAGCAACGCCGCCGTCACGCCCATCATGCCGCCGGCCGGCGTGAAGCCGAACAGCAGCGCCGCGGCGATCAGCATGACGACCAACTGGATCGCCATTCGCACCGTGTCGGAGAGGCTCCGGGCCAGCAGGACCGAGAACAGACTGACGGGCATCGACCGGAACCGTGCGATCACCCCGTTCGACATCTCCGTCAGCAACCCGACGCCAGAGCTCATCGCCGAGGTCATCGCCGTCGTCACCAGCGTCGACGGCAGCAGGTAGTTGATGTAGGAGCCCCACTGGTGCAGGCTGCCCAACTGGCTGATGCCACCGAAGACCTGGCTGAACAGCAACAACATCACCAGCGGCTGCAGCAGGCTGAAGAACAACATCCGGGGGTCGCGCAGGTACGTGTTGAGCGATCTCTGCGTGAGCACCCAGACCTGCGTGGCGAAGCTGCTGCCGTGCCAGCCCAGGTCGCCACGCCGCGGCGCCTCGTCCGTCGGAGCCGTGGCTTGAACTGTCGTGGTCATGGAATTTCCCCCTCGTCCGACTCAGGCAGCCGGAGCTTCGCTGTTGACGGCCAGATAGACGTCGTCGAGCGTCGGCTCCGTGAGCGCCAACTCGCCCACCTCGACCCCGACCTCGTCGAGTGCCCGCACCACGGTCGCCAGGTCGGTCGATTTCTCCACCGGCGTCGTGACCGAGTGCCGCACCTTGTCGTGGACCGGGTGCAGCCCCGCCTTCGACAACGCGTTCAACGCCGTCGCCGCATCCTCCGGCTCGGCCAGCACCACGCTCACCGTGCGCTTGCCGACGCCGGCCTTCAGCTCCGCAGCCGTGCCGGCCGCGACCACCTTTCCCTTCGACAACACCGTGATCGAGTCGGCCAGCCGGTCGGCCTCCTCCAGGTACTGCGTCGTCAACAGAACCGTCGTCCCGTCGCCGACCAGGCTCTCGACGATCTCCCACAGCCCGATCCGACTCATCGGGTCCAGGCCCGTCGTCGGCTCGTCCAGGAAGATGACATCCGGCCGACCCACCAGACTTGCCGCCAGATCCAACCGTCGCCGCATACCGCCCGAGTACGTCTTCGCCGAGCGGTCTCTGGCCTCCGTCAGATCGAAAGTCTCCAACAGCTCGCCCGCTCGTGCCGATGCCTGCTTCTTGGTCGCTCCCAACAACCTTGCGATCAGCACAAGGTTGTCGAAGCCCGACATGTTCTCGTCGACCGAGGCAAACTGCCCGGTCAAGCCGATTCGCCCGCGCACCTGGTCGCCCTGGCTCACCACATCCAGGCCCGCCACCGACGCAGACCCCGAGGTCGGCTTGAGCAGTGTCGTCAACACGTTCACCAACGTCGTCTTGCCGGCCCCGTTGTGGCCCAGCAGCCCGAGCACCGTCCCCCGCGGCACCGAGATGCTCACGTCGTCCAGTGCCTTCACGCTGCCGAACGCTTTGCTCACGTTTCTTGCTTCGATCATCACTTCGGTCATTGCGGGTCCTTCCCCCCTCGCTCCATCTCGGCGGCGACGGCGCCGTTCATGAAGAGATCGACGATCTCCGACACGAACGACTCCGGCTCCTTCTGTTCGACCTGCGCCGTCCGAGTCGCCTGCATCCTCGTCATGAAGGTGAGGCCCATCAGATAGCCCGCAGCCCGGTCGGACGGCAGTCGCAGTTGCTCCTGGCCCGACGACAACAGCGCCGCGATCGCCGTCGTCGTTCGCTCGAACTCATCCAGCATCGGCGGCTTTCTGTGTCCGCCCGCCTCGTCGTCCTTGTTGTGGTTGCCTTCGTTCGGCCGGTAGCCGGTGGCACCCAGCGTGTGCATCAGAGCTCCCAGCCGGGCCGCCATCTCGTCGATCATCGTCATTGCCTCGATCAACCGATTCACCAGCGGCTTGTCCACCGGGATGGCGTTGATCCGCTCGACAAGCTCCCGCGTCCGAAACGCCCTCAGGACGCAGAAGTCGAGCAGCTCCTGCTTGTCCTTGAAGACACGGAAGATCGTGCCCTCCGCGATCCCCGCCGCCTTGGCGATCTGCCCTGTGGTGACGTGCGTGCCGTGCTCGGCCAGCAGCGGAATCGCCGCAACGGCGATGGCCTCCTGCCGGTCCTCCGTGCTCATCGCAGGAGCGCGCCGACGGCGTGGGGGTGACTCGGTGGACATGGCACCAGCTTATGAGTGTGGACTCACTCACGCAATGAGTTATCACTCATAGCGCGCTCGTGGCCGGCCCCACTTGCGGAAGCTGGATCCACGCTTCGATGCCTCCGCCGTCCCGGCGACTCATCCACGCGCGGCCACCGTGTCCCTGCACGACCTGCCTGACGATCGCCAAACCAAGCCCCGACCCCGGCATCTGCCGGGCTTCCTTCGTCCGATGAAACCGCTCGAAGACCCGCTCCAGGTCGTCCTCCGCGATGCCCGGACCGCGATCCGCGACCTTGACTTCAGCGCTGGCGCCCCACTGGCGCACCAGCACCTCCACCGGCAGGCCGGGCGGCCCCCACTTCGCCGCGTTGTCCAAGAGGTTCAGAACCGCACGCTCCAAGGCGTTTGCCTGCCCTCGCACGATCGCCGGAGTCTCCGTCAGCGTGAAGTTCACCTGCGGCGTCCTGGCCTTGGCGCGGGTCATGGCCGACCGCACGACCTCAGCCAGGTCGATCTCCTCGACTTCCTCCCCGGAACGGGGATCCCGTGCCAGTTCGACAACCTCTTCGATCAGATGATCAAGCTCGTGCATCTGTGCCTGGACGTCTTGAAGTAGCCGCTGCTTGTCCGCGGATTCCAGTTGCCGCTCTGGATGATTCTCGGCACGTAGGAGCAGGTCGATGTTCGTGCGCAGGCTCGTCAGTGGCGTCGCCAACTCGTGACTGGCGTCCTCTACGAGCTGACGCTGCGCGTCGCGTGAGGCGCCGAGAGCGGTAAGCATCGCGTTCATGCTCTCCGCGACCCGCGTGACCTCGTTGGGATCTCGATGACCAACTGCGACCGCGGCGCTGAGATCCTGTGTGCTGGCGACGTGTTCTGCGGCGGCGACAACCCGATCCACCGGGCGAAGACCTGCGCGAGTCAACCAGTAACTCAGCACGCCGGCTGCAGCGATGCCCACGCCACCCGTCAGCGCCAGCACCAAGCCGAAGCTGGCGAGTGTCCCGTTCATCTCACTCAGATCGATGGCGATCTGAACCGCATGACCGTTCGGACCGGTCTGCTTGGTGCGGATCCAGCGGGTGAGGACCCGGTACGACGTGCCGTTGATCTTGACGTCCTCGGTCGTGTCGTACAACTGCCGCCGCGCGACCTGCCGATCGGCAGCCGAAATCGGAATCGACGCCTGCCCGACCGGCGTCAACGACGATCCGTCAGGGAAGACCGTCTGGTACAGCGGGGTGTCAGGCCCGCCGCTCTGTACGGTGGACCGCATGCCGGCAGAGTCGATCTTCACGGCGAAGACCACCTGGCGATCCAGACGCTCGTTCACCACATTGCTGAGCTGATCGCGAAGCAGTAGCCAGGCCGCGACGGAAACGCCAATCACCGCGACCGCGACCGCAGCCGCCGACACGACGCCGAGGCGCCGGCGCAGCGACGGCCGTCGTCCTTTCATGTGGTCTCTGACTCCTTGAGCACGTAGCCAACCCCGCGAACAGTGTGCACGAGTCGAGGTTCGCCGTGAGCTTCCAGCTTGCGGCGCAGGTAGCCGATGTAGACGTCCAAGCTGTTGGAGCCCGTGCCGAAGTCGTACCCCCACACCTCGGTGAACAACACCGATCTCGACAACACGCGCCGTGGATGCCGCAGCAGCAGTTCGAGGAGGTCGAATTCGGTGCGGGTGAGTTCGATCATGCGGTCGCCCCTGAGCACGGTGCGCGCGGTGACGTTCAACTCAAGGTCGCCGAACGTGAGCTTCTCGCTCCCACCCGTGTCGGTGCGCCGGAGCAGTGCCCTCAACCTGGCGAGTAGTTCCTCGAGCGCGAACGGCTTGACGAGATAGTCATCCGCTCCCGCGTCGAGCCCGGTCACACGGTCGCCGATGGCACGACGCGCGGTCAGCATCAAGACCGGCACCCGGTCTCCGGCCGCCCGTAGGCGGCGGCAAGTCTCGAGTCCGTCGATCACGGGCATCATGACGTCGAGCACGACTGCGTCCGCCGGCCTGGCCGCTTGGAACTTGAGAGCCGACTCGCCATCCGCTGCGAGTTCGACCTCATACCCCTCGAACCGGAGGCTGCGACTGATGGACTCGCGAACCGCAGGTTCATCGTCCACGACCAGGACACGCATGAGGTCATCCTCACCGACATCGGCCGCAGTCGCGATTGTTCACAGCAACCTCTCAGTTGCTCAGGCTGCGTCCGTGACCAGAGCTGGGCCGATCGTCCTGATCATGCTGCTTTGCCCGACACGGATCCTGTCGAGCGGGCAACTCGTGAGCGCCGCGGCGTGTTCGTCGCAGACGAGACCATGGCTGAGAATCGTGGATTGGCCACCGTCAAGCCAGTGCACTGTGAACGCGATCTCCCGGAGCGACGCCCTGGTCGCACAGCGCGGGTGCACACATCCGCCGGTCGGCTTGGTGGACTCCTCGGCCGCAATCGGGGAGTTGTCACTCGAAAGTGTCAATGTCGACGCAGCCGGCCAAGCAGGTTCGGTGGCCGCGTCCGGCTGTACCTGCGCCTCGTTTGCCGCCTGTGGAGATCTTTGGCCATCACTGAGTTCGCTTGGGGCCTCACGGGGCGCGCTGTCCAAACAGCTGTCCTGTGTAGGCTCGTCGGAACTGGGCCTTTCGGGAGCCTGCGACTCCTTGCTGGTGCTTGCAGCTTCGGGCGTGGCAGTTGAAGCGTCGGAATGTACGTTCAGGACGTTTGAACGCGGAGGTAGAGCCTCGCTGACCGGAGACTCGGACGCTGTCCGCGACGGATAGCCGACCTGTTCGAGATGACGGGTGTGCACGAGGCGTTGAAGCGCCTCTGGACCGGTGCGGGTGGCGATGAGCTCGATCCAGTCGTGCTCGACCTTACGGACCGTCTCGAGTCCCAGCCGGTCTATGGCACGGACGAGCGTTGTCGCATGCGCCCACGTGATCAAGCCGGACTGCAGTGCGACGAGCGTGCAAGGGAGTTGCTCCCGAAGCCTGACTGCGGACACCGCGAGCTCGTTGGCTTCGCGACCCGAGAGGTGGCATTCGCTGCGGAGCAGTTCGGCGGCCGTCGCGTGGCCGGCGCTCTCGTGCGCGCCCTGCGATATGGCGACGGCTACCGCATGGCTCATAGCTGCGCGCACAGCTGACTCCAGGCGGACGAGTTTCCTTACAGTCTCGACGAGTTCGCTGCCGGTTTGGCTGTCTTCGGCAAGATTGAGTGCCTCGGACAGAAGTGTGGTCACGTTCCATGGTTCTTGCATGGGCTACTCCCGTGAGTTCGGATGCCATTCACGCTAAGCGGTTGGTGGGGCTTTCGCAACTTCCCTGATTCGGACCTCTTGCGAGTAGGTGCGTATACCATAAGCATGCGATTTGCTAGCCGGATCAAGATCGACCTGTGGATAGCTGCGGACGATCTTGAGTTATCCACAGGCGCCAGCTGCTGCACTTCCGTCGCACGGTGCTGGCGCGCACAGTGGGGCGTCGGTGGTCGACGGCCTGTAGTGCAAGCCCGTGGACCGGACGTCTATCGCGAAGGATGAGGTCAGTGTTTGAAACAACGGTGACTGTCGTGGGTAACGTTTCTACAGATGTCGTTCTGCGTCAGACTCAAGATGGGAGCCCCTTCGTCAGCTTTGGTGTGATCTCTACGGAGCGTCGGTTCGACGCGAAGACGGAGAGTTGGTCTGCCAGTAACAAGCTCTTCGTATGGGTGACAGGTTGGAAGCGACTTGCGAATGGTGCTGCCTCGTCCTTGAAGAAGGGTGATCCGGTCATCGTCACTGGGAAGCTGCGTGTGGACGAGTACGAAAAGGACGGCGAGAAACGAACGCTGGTCAAGGTCAACGCGTCTGCGATCGGGCCGAATCTGGCGTTCTGCACTGCAGACGCCCAGCGCAACAGCTCCGAGGACGTCAATACGTTCTTGCGGGCGGTCGACCTCGACCAGGTCGGGGGCGACCCGCTGCCGCCTGCGCTGTCCGCGGTCGCGGTGTGAGATGGGTGGGCGCGTCGGCCGGTCGCGGCCTTCGCGCCCACCGCTGTCTGTGCTCGCGGTGCGCTGACGTAACCGAGACGAGCCGACAAGAGTGAGGTCCGCCACCTCGCGAGGGGTGGACACCGACCGTCGCCGTCGTCGGACGGGTCGTCACCGCAGGTGAGATGGGCCGAACGGCGGTACGGGACATGCTGGACGTTCCACGTTCGCGTCAACTTCGATGACTCGTCCCGCCCGTTCGTGGCTACCGAGGTTCTGGTCCTCTCCTCGTCGCTCTACGATCGCGCCCATGGCCGAGTACATCTACACCATGAAAAAGGCGCGCAAGACGCATGGGGACAAGGTCATCCTCGATGACGTCACCACCGCGTTCTACCCAGGCGCCAAGATCGGTGTCGTCGGCCCGAACGGCGCGGGCAAGTCGAGTGTCCTCAAGATCATGGCCGGTCTCGACCAGCCGAGCAACGGTGAGGCCTTCCTCAGCCCCGGCTACACCGTGGGCATCCTCCAGCAGGAGCCGCCGCTCAATGAGGAGAAGACCGTCCTCGGCAATGTCGAGGAGGGTGTCGGCGACATCATGGTGAAGCTGCACCGCTTCAACGAGATCGCCGAGCTCATGGCCACGGACTACTCCGACGAGCTCATGGAGGAGATGGGCAAGCTCCAGGAGGAGCTTGACCACGCCAACGCGTGGGACCTCGACTCGCAGCTCGAACAGGCCATGGACGCCCTCCGGTGCCCGCCGCCCGACGCGAACGTCACGCAGCTGTCCGGTGGTGAGCGCCGCCGGGTCGCGCTGTGCAAGTTGCTCCTGAGCAAGCCCGACCTGCTGCTCCTCGACGAGCCCACCAACCACCTGGACGCGGAGAGCGTGCTCTGGCTCGAGCAGCACCTCGCCCAGTACGCCGGCGCAGTCCTGGCCGTCACCCACGACCGCTACTTCCTGGACAACGTCGCCGAGTGGATCATGGAGGTGGACCGCGGCCGGGTGATCGGCTACGAGGGCAACTACTCCACCTACCTCGAGAAGAAGGCCGAGCGCCTCGCCGTCCAGGGCAAGAAGGACGCCAAGCTTCAGAAGCGCCTCAAGGACGAGCTGGACTGGGTGCGGTCCGGTGCCAAGGCCCGGCAGGCGAAGTCGAAGGCCCGTCTCCAGCGCTACGAGGAGATGGCTGCCGAGGCCGAGAAGAACCGCAAGCTCGACTTCGAAGAGATCCAGATCCCGCCCGGCCCGCGCCTGGGCAGCGTCGTCGTCGAGGTGAACGACCTGCGCAAGGGCTTCGGCGACCGCGTCCTCATCGACGGCCTCTCGTTCGACCTGCCGCGCAACGGCATCGTCGGCGTGATCGGGCCGAACGGCGTCGGTAAGACCACGCTGTTCAAGACCATCGTCGGCCTGGAGAAGCCGGATTCGGGCACGGTTCGGATCGGCGAGACCGTGCAGCTGTCCTACGTCGACCAGAACCGCGCCGGCATCGACCCGAAGAAGACGGTGTGGGAGGTCGTGTCCGACGGCCTTGACCACATCCAGGTGGGTCAGACCGAAATGCCGTCTCGGGCTTATGTCAGCGCTTTCGGTTTCAAGGGTGCTGACCAGCAGAAGCCGTCCGGTGTGCTGTCGGGTGGTGAGCGCAACCGTCTCAACCTCGCGCTGACCCTCAAGCAGGGCGGCAACCTGATCCTGCTCGACGAGCCGACCAACGACCTCGACGTCGAGACGCTCGGTTCACTGGAGAACGCGCTCGAGCAGTTCCCCGGTTGCGCCGTGGTCATCTCCCACGATCGGTGGTTCCTCGACCGCGTCGCAACGCACATCCTGGCCTGGGAAGGCACCGAGGAGCAGCCGGCGAAGTGGTTCTGGTTCGAAGGCAACTTCGAGGGCTACGAGAAGAACAAGGTCGACCGGCTGGGTGTTGACGCGGCCCGCCCGCATCGGGTGACCTACCGGAAGCTGACACGGGACTGAGGCGGCAATCGATCGTGGCCGGCAGTGGCGAGGCGCAGGCGGATGCGGAGGTTGGCACGCTCAGCGTGCCTGCCTGGCAGCTGCGTTGGCGGGCTCCAGAACTGAGTCTGGTGCTCAGCGAGCGGGCGTCCGCACTCGCCACCGGCCGCCGGGATGATTTGGAACGGTTGAGGGCGGAGACGCTCACGGTTTTCGCCCTCAACCGGCTGGACAAGGGCGTCCAGGCGGTCGAGCGCGCGGTCGCGGCCCTCAAAGCTGCTGAGGCAGGCAACCATGTCGAGCTCGCTTGGCGCCTCCGCGTCGAGCTAGCGGCTTGTGCTCGCGCCGCCGGTGTTCCGCTGACCGGTTTCGGTGTGCTCAAGCCGGTTCTGCGGGCCGAAGGCGTGCCGACAGAAGTTCGGGCGTCGGCCCTCGTCGCGCTGACCGACTGTCTGGTGCTGATCGGACGGAGCAAGGAGCTCACGGACGCGCTAGACCAGGCCGACCGGCTGTACGGCGAGGATGCGAGCCTCGACGCCGACGCTAAGTTGCTGTCCCGAGCGTTGCTTCGTGCGTCCGCGGCACGTCAGCATCGTCGATGGGGTGACCTGAAGGCGGCAGTTGAGGCGGCGCGTGATGGCCTCGCTTTGCTCGGCGAGCTGGGCGATGCGGCAGCTGATTCGGGGTACGTCGCCAGTCGACTGGTGCTGGAACTCGTCTGCGCCTTGATGGATTCCGAACAGCTGCAGGAGGCGGTGGCGGCAGCCCAGGAACTTCTGGAACGCCCCGTGCGGGCGCCGTCAGCGGCCGCGGTGGGTTGGCTCAAGTTGGCGTTGGCAACGCGCGTCCACCTGCCGGCAGGCCGAACCAGCATCGCGAACGATCTGCTTCTCGACGTCGCCGACAGTGCCGGCCGGCACCAGCTCGATCCGCTGCTGTCCGAGAGCATGTTGGCGTTGTCGCACGTCCATGAGATGGCGGGACAACTCGCTGAGGCGTTGACCTGCCTGCGTAGCGCTCACACGGCGGAGCGCCGTCGGACCGCCGCCTTGTACACCGTTCGAACGAAGCTTGCCGAAGAGTTCGCTGCTGCACACCGTGAGAGCGCAGGGCTCAGGGAACAACTCGCGAGCTTGATCAAGCCGCAGGCAGTCAGCCCACGACCGACTCCGGACACCGATGCGGTCACCGGGCTGTTGGACCGCAATGGCTTCCGCCAGCAGATCGACGCTGTCGTCAACGGTGGCTACATCGACCACACATTGTCCTTGGTGTTGTTGGATGTTGATATCGCAGCGGCGAATGGCACCGGCGCGGCTGCTGTGGATGAGCAGGTCATGCGCAAGATCGCGGATCGCGTGCGGGACACGGCTCCTGGCAAGGCGGCGGTCGGCCGAACTGCTGGTGATGAACTAGCCGTGCTTCTGCCGGACACGACACGTGATCAAGCGCAGCGCTGGGCCGAAGAGCTCAGGTCCGAGGTATCGCCACGCTTGGCCGTCACGATGACCACGGGCGTTGCTGAATACCGTCCCGGAAGCGGCGGTGAAGCGCTGTTGACCGACGCAGACCGGGCGCTCTCGCAGGCGCGGAACAGCGACGTCACTAGTAGTGCTGTCGACCTGAGTGGTCGTGGGACTGCTTCGGCAACGGAAGTCCCGGTCGAGCGGGTCGATCCTGCACTTCGTCCGACACCGGCGCCTTCGGACGACCTGCCTCGCCGGCGGGTGAGGCGCGCCGACGAACAACCCGCGGGGTTGTCGTCCGCCTGGGCTCAGGCAGCTGACCGATGGCGGATGGGCAACGTCGGGATGCCGTCCGCCCCAGTGGACGTGGCGAAGTCCGCGAGCATGTTTTCGGACGGAACCGAGGTCTCGGAACGAGAGCGCACCCAGGTGCCCGGCGCGCTGGCAGCGTTCTTCCGCGCTGCGGCCGAATCGACCTCGACCACAGCTGAGCCACCCCGGACGGAATCAACCGGTGGGCGGCGTCGAGCCGAAGATCGTGAAACCGGATCGGGGAAGACGCCGCAGTCGCGGCATGCCAACGACGAGACGAACCGCCCTGGTCTGGCCTCGTTGGTGGAGTTGCTGGCTGCCGCTGGCACAGGTGGGCGGCGGCGTGCACCGGAACCGCCCGAAGCAGAGGCGCCAGCAGCGCCGGAGCCGGCCGTTCAGCCACCGCCTGAGCAGCCAGCTACGGCCGGCAGGCGCCGTCGCGCCGAGTCCTTCGAACGCAGCGAGATCGTCGACGAACTTCGCGCTGATTCAGGGCGGTGGCGGCTCGAGGCGCCGTCGGCCCGTGCCGCGAAGAAAGCGCTTGCCGTCGAGTCCGCGGAAGTTCCACCGCCTTCTCCGCAGCCAGAAGCTCAAGCAGAGGACGCGCAGGCTGCTGGAATGGCAGAGATGCCGCGCGTTCCTGAGGTGCAGTCAATGGAAATCGGCGGTGGGACGGATGCCGGCACGGTTCCGTTCACCACTCATGCCGGTTTGCCGCATGAGGTCTTGGGGCAGGACCGTGGCGTTGAGCGTGAGCCGGAGGGTGCCTCCAAGTCAGATGCCGCCGTTGTGACAGTTGGTGTCGACGTCGATTCAGCTGTGGCCGATCGGACTGTCGACGAGCGGTCGACGGTGCCCGAAGGCCGACGGCCGCGTTCGGAGTTGGCGGATCTTTTGGCCGAGGCTTTGGTCGCCTTCGAGTCGACAGAACACGCTGTGCACACGCACTTCGAGGATGAGCCGGCAGCTTCTCGGCCGTCCAAGGATCCGTCGACTGTCGATCAATATGACTGGCAGCCGGAACGGTCAGGCTCGCGACACCGACAGCCCGAGCCGGACGACCGGATCGAGGTGCCGAGCACTTCGTCCGAACCGCCGATGTTGTCTGATTGGGTCCTTTCGGACAGGGACGACCAGCCGCCGCGGGTTGACACGTCAAGCCTGAGTGACTGGAGGCCGTCGACGTTCCGCGAGGACCGACCGGTAGCCGATCATGATCCGCGGCCGGTCGAGCCGGAACGCGACTGGTCGGACTGGACGTGGACGCCGCCGGAACGCTGACCAGGCGAAAACGAACTCGTCAGTAACCTCCGTGTGTTTATCGGTGGCTCCCGTCACACGGTTCGATTCAGCTGCAACCCCTAGGCGTTTGCGGTGCGGCGACCCATCTAGGGTGGACTACGGTCCCGGCGCACCGAGGCGCCGGATAGCGTGGAGCCGCCTGAAAATGACCTCGACTGGAGCCCCGTCCCGCCCTGCGACCGCCAACACTGGCGTGAGCCGCGAAGACCGGCTGGACAGTCCCGAACAGGTACGCGATGAGCTGATCGGCGGCGCGGTCGCCGCTGCTCCGGAACTCGCAGAACTGATCCGCCTCTACTACCGCTACGTGCCCGCCGAAGAAGTCATCGACGACGATCCGAGCGATCTGGTCGGCGCGGTGCGATCCACCTACCAGCTTGCGGACAACCGCGTCCCCGGCCGGCCCGTGGTTCGCATCCTCAACCCGACCCGCTCGCAGGACGGGTGGACGTGCCCGGTGACGGTCGTGCAGATCGTCACCGACGACATGCCCTACCTGGTCGACTCGATCTCGTCGGCGCTGATCCGCAGCGGGATCCAGGTGCACCGCGTCGTACACCCGATCGTGGTGGTGCGCCGGGACGTGACGGGCGAGCTCCGCGAGGTGCTGCCGGAGGCGGACCCGGGTGACCCGCCGGCGGACACGCTCGCCGAGTCGTGGATGCACATCGAGGTCGACCTCATCACGGACGCGGATCGGGGTCGCGAGCTCGAGAACCGGCTCATCTCGGTGGTCAACGACGTCCGGGAGGTCGTCGAGGACACCGACAAGATGGCGGGTACGGCCCGTCAGCTCGCGGACCAGCTGGAGCAGTCGCCGCCGCCGCTCGACGCGGAGGAGACAGCCGACGGCACGAGCCTGCTGCGGTGGCTGGCGCAGGGGCACTTCACCTTCATCGGCTACCGCCAGTACGAGCTCGTCGAGGACCCCGCTGGTGGCGAAGAGCCGGCGTTGCGCGCGGTTCTCGCTTCCGGCTTGGGCGTACTGCGTCAGGACAGCCTGGCGGCGCGAAGCTTGACCGCGGGCCCGGACACGGCAGCGCAGGCGCTGGCGCCGGAGTTGCTGGTGTTGACGCAGGCGAGTGCGCCGTCCGCGGTGCACCGCTCGATGTACCCGTACTACGTCGGCGTGAAGACGTTCGACGCCGAAGGCAACGTCAGCGGCGAGCACCGGTTCCTCGGCGTGTTCACCACGTCGGCTTTGCACGAAGACGTGTTGGACATCCCGGTGATCAGCCGGCGGGTCCGTAACGTCATTCATCGAGCGGGCTTCCCGCTGGAGTCGTACTCCGGCCAACGCATGCTCGAGGTCATCCAGAACTACCCGCGCAGCGAGCTGTTCTCCACCGACGCGGACACGCTGTACGACATCGCCACGGGCGTGCTCGCACTGGCCGAGCGTCGCCGGCTGCGGCTGTTCCTGCGCCGCGACCCGTACGGGCGCTTCTACTCGTGCCTGGTTTACCTGCCGCGTGACCGGTACACGACGACTTCGCGGTTGGCGATGCAGGAAGTTCTGCTGGCCGAACTGCAGGGCAAGAACCTCGAGTACAGCGCGCTGATCGGCGAGAGCCCGTTGGCCCGTGTGCACTTCATGGTGCACACGGATCCGAGTGAGGCGACGGAGCCGAATGCGGCTCACATTCAGTCCCTGCTGGGTGAAGCCACTCGCAACTGGGACGACCGCATGGCGGACGCGATCCTGTCCGAGCACAGTGAGCCCGAGCAGGCCTCGGATCAGGCGAACCAGCTCGGCGCGGAGTCGGCCACCGAGCAAGGCCAGCGCTTCGCGATGGCATTCCCGGAAAGCTACAAGGAAGACTTCACCGCCACCGAAGGTCTCGCCGACCTGCGGCGGATCCAGCGGCTGTCCGAGGGTGACCTGGACATGTCGTTCTACCTGCCGGCAGACGCCGAGCCCGGGGAGCGGCGGTTCAAGCTGTACCTGGCCGGCGCGCGGGTGACTCTGTCGCAGGTGTTGCCGGTTCTGCAGCGGATGGGCGTCGAGGTCGTCGACGAGCGGCCCTACGAGATCCAGCGCGAGGACGGCACCCAGTGCTGGATCTTCGACTTCGGTCTGCGCATGGAGCAGGCCGTGCTGGAACGGCTCGCCACGCAGGACCTGGACACCGTCCGCGTCCTGTTCCAGGACGCGTTCGCGGCGGCGTGGCGCGACGAGGCGGAGGTCGACAGCTTCAACGCCCTCGTGCTGCGCGCCGGGCTCGGCTGGCGGCAGGCTTCGGTGCTCCGGGCGTACGCGAAGTACCTGCGCCAGGTCGGCATCCCGTACAGCCAGGACTACATCGAGGACGCGGTCCTGCGCTACACGAACGTCGCCGAGGCGCTGGTGCGGCTGTTCGAGTCGCGATTCGACCCGGCGCTGTCGGACGAGACCCGCGCCCGCGTAGTCACGGCGTTGACCGCCGACATCACCGAGCTGATCGACGAGGTGACCAGCCTCGACGCGGACCGGATCCTGCGCCAGCTGCTTTCACTGATCAACGCGACGCTGCGGACCAACTACTTCGTTCGCGACGCCGGCGGTGACGTGCGGCCGTACCTGGCGTTCAAGCTGGATTCCCGGACGCTGCCTGAGCTGCCTGATCCGAAGCCGCGGTTCGAGATCTTCGTGTACTCGCCCCGCTTCGAGGGCGTCCACCTGCGGTTCGGCCCGGTCGCCCGAGGCGGTCTGCGTTGGTCCGACCGTCGGGAGGACTTCCGCACCGAGATCCTGGGCCTGGTCAAGGCGCAGGCGGTGAAGAACGCCGTCATCGTGCCGGTCGGTGCCAAGGGCGGATTCGTTCTGAAGCGACCGCCGGCCCCCAAGGGCGACCCGGGCCTGGACCGCGAGGCGTTCCTGGCCGAAGGCATCACCTGCTACCGCATGTTCATCTCGGGCCTGCTCGACCTGACCGACAACCTCGACGCGGGCACGGTCGTCCCTGCTCCGCAGGTCGTCCGGTACGACGGCGACGACACCTACCTGGTCGTCGCGGCGGACAAGGGGACCGCGACGTTCTCGGACATCGCCAACGAGGTCGCCGGCAAGTACGGCTTCTGGCTCGGCGACGCGTTCGCTTCCGGCGGCTCGGTGGGCTACGACCACAAGCAGATGGGTATCACGGCCAAGGGCGCGTGGGAGAGCGTGAAGCGGGCGTTCCGGGAACTGGGCGTCGACACGCAGACGCAGGAGTTCACCGTCGTCGGCATCGGTGACATGTCCGGCGACGTGTTCGGCAACGGCATGTTGCTGTCCGAGCACATCCGACTGGTCGCCGCATTCGACCACCGGCACGTGTTCCTCGACCCGACCCCGGTGGCGGCGTCGTCGTTCGCCGAACGGAAGCGGTTGTTCGAACTCCCGCGCTCGTCGTGGGACGACTACGACCGCAACTTGATCAGCGCGGGCGGTGGGGTGTGGTCGCGGACGGCCAAGTCGATCCCGCTGAGCCCGCAGATCAAGGAGGCGCTGGGCATCGACGGCGACGTCGAGCACCTGGCCCCCACCGACCTGATCAAGAAGATCCTGCTGGCGCCGGTCGACCTGCTGTGGAACGGCGGCATCGGGACGTACGTGAAGTCGGCGACCGAATCTCACGCGGAGGTCGGCGACAAGGCGAACGACGCCGTTCGGGTGGATGGCGCCGATCTGCGTGTCAAGGTCATCGGCGAGGGCGGCAACCTGGGGTTGACGCAGCGTGGCCGGATTGAGTTCGCCCGAGCGGGCGGCCGGGTCAACACCGACGCCTTGGACAACTCGGCCGGCGTCGACTGCTCCGACCACGAGGTCAACATCAAGATCCTGCTGGATCACCTCGTCGCCGAGGGACAGCTGGACCGTGAACAGCGCAACGAGCTGCTGGCGGAGATGACCGACGAGGTCGGCACGCTGGTGCTCCGCGACAACTACTGGCAGAACAGCGTGCTGGGTGTCAGCCGGGCGCACGCGGCGCCGATGCTGTCGGTGCACGCGCGGCTGGTAGACGACCTGGAGGCGAACCACGGTCTGGACCGTCGACTGGAGGCACTGCCGTCAAGTTCACAGTTCAAGGCGATGGAGAAGGCGGGCGAAGGGCTGACCTCGCCTGAGCTGGCGACGCTGCTCGCACACGTCAAGCTGGCGATCAAGGACGAGGTGCTGGCCAGCACCCTGCCCGACTCGGACGTCTTCGTGCGGCGGCTGCCGGAGTACTTCCCGAGCAAGCTGCGGGAGCAGTTCGGCAACGCGATCGGCTCGCACCCGCTGCGCAAGCAGATCACCACGACGCTGCTGGTCAACGAGGTCGTCGACGGAGGCGGCATCTCGTACGCGTTCCGGTTGGCCGAGGAGGTCGGGGCGAGCGCGACCGACGCGGTCCGGGCGTACGCGGTCGTGACGAACGTCTTCGGCCTGCCGCAGATCTGGCGCGAGATCGACGCGCTGGACAACAAGGTCTCCACGGATCTCCAGGACTCGCTGATGCTGGAGACGCGCCGGCTGCTCGACCGCGCGTCCCGGTGGCTGCTGTCCAACCGCCCGCAGCCGCTGGCCGTGGGCGCCGAGATCAACCGCTTCTCGGTGATGGTGAGCGAGCTGGCGCCCCAGGCGCTGACGCTGCTGCGTGGCCGCGAGCGGGAGATCGTCGTCGAGCACGCGCAGCGGCTGCTCGACCAGGGCGCTCCCCGGGACCTGGCGGAGCGGGTCGCCGCGCTGCTCTACACGTACGGCCTGTTGGACATCAGCGAGGTCGCGGAGCTGGCGGAGCGCGAGGGGCTGGGCGTGGAGCGCACGCACCAGGAGACGGCGGAGCTCTACTACGCGCTGTCGGAGCACCTGAACATCGACCAGATGCTCAGCTCGGTCAGCGCGCTGGAACGCGGCAACCGCTGGCACGCGCTCGCTCGGCTGGCGTTGCGTGACGACCTGTACTACTCGCTGCGGGCGATCACCCTCGACGTGCTTCGGCACAGCGACCCCGGGGAGAGCCCAGAGGTGAAGATCGCTAACTGGGAGCAGTCCAACGCGTCGAGGCTGAGCCGGGCGCGGGCGGCGCTCCAGGAGATCAGCCGGGTCGGTCGGCTCGACCTGGCGACGCTCTCGGTGGCGGCGCGGCAGGTGCGCAGCATGATCCGCTGACGTCGAATGATCGATGGTGGCCCCGTCGGCGAAACGTTGCCGGCGGGGCCTCGTCGTGTGTGGCCGCTGTCCGCGAAATAGGTCTCCGAGCTGGCTGAGTAGGATCGAATGCTGAATCTGGGCATCAGCCAGGGAGGCGTTGTCGTTGGGTGTCTTCGTCGCGCAGGTGCGACCGCGGTGGTCCGACATGGATGCCTACGGGCACGTCAACCACGCGAATACGGTCACCCTCCTGGAAGAGGCGCGAGTCGCGCTGGTCTTCACCGAAGCCGCTCGTCAGGGGCTTGTCGACATGTCCCGGGGCATGGTCGTGGTGAAGCTGGCCGTGGACTACCGCATTCCCCTGGTGTTCGACGGGGGATCGGTCGACATCGAGATGTCCGTGCGCGACCTGAAGGCTTCGTCGTTCATGTTGGACTACGCCGTCCGAACCGGGGGAAACGGTTCGTCGACGGTGGCGGTCACGGCGGAGACGCTGATCTGCGCCTACGACGTCGAAGAGACACGGCCCCGGCGGTTGACCGACGCCGAGCGGGACTTTCTCGCGAGCTGGCATTCCGGGGGCGCACGTGGCTGAGCTGATCTTCGCCGACCCGTCGGAGCGCGACGACCTCGGCGCGTTCGTGGCCCGAGCGGTGCGCCTGGACCAGCAGGGGATCGTACGTCTGCGCAACCGCGGCGAGGACCGTGTCGAGGCGTGGGTGGCGACGCCGTTCGACGTGTTGGCGACTCGAACGGTTGCTGGTTCGGTGACGCCGTCCGACGTGGCGGTCGCGGGCAGTGAACTGCTCGCCGGCCTGGCCATCCTGCGAGGTGACCGGGTGGATCCGGGTGCGTCGAAGGACCTGATGTGGCGCAGTGCCCTCCCTCCGGCGGAGGGATGGAAGCAGGTGGACGACCTGCCGGTGGCCGTTATGACCGAGTTGGCCGACCAGGGAGTGGCAGTCGCGCGGGAGAACTCCGGGCCGCATGGCACGCCGCCGGCATCGCTGCTGGACCAGACCGTGTTGACCGTCAGCGGCAGCGGGTTGGACGTCAAGATCCCGCTGCGTTGCCTGTTCGCACTGTCCGGGATGGGGTTCCTGGGATCCGGTGACATGGGCGGAAACGTGCGCGTGACCGCGACCGATGCCTGGCTGCGCATCGATGCCCGTTTCGGCGCGGTGGTTCGTCGACGTCACGCGTTGCTGCCGCTACTGGTCTGACGAAATTCTGACGAAATCCAGCCGGCCGACGGAGTCGAGCAGTCCACCGAGGTCGAGCAGTTCGGCGACATTGAGTAGTTCGACGGAGTTGGGCGGGTCGGCGAGGTTGGACTGCGGTGACGGAGTCGACTTCGCCGGCGGAGTTGGGGCGGCCGGCGAAGTCGACGGGTGGTCAGCGGAGCATGAACTCGTGCACTGACAGGGCTCGGTTGACGATGCGGACATCACCGATCCAGCCGTAGAAGCCCTGGTCGACGGTGAGGTCGTAGTCGTAGGCGCCGAGCAGCCAGTTGCCGGTGCCGGAGATGCCGACGGCGGGAGTCTTGGGGTTCCTCAATACTTGACAACCCTCGACGAACATTGACGTGTGTTGACCACTGTTGACAAGAGCCACATGCCACCACTGGTCGAGTGGCAGCTCGTGACCCCAGCAGGTGGAGATGCCGGCCTGGTTGAGCGGGAAGACGGCCCACTGGAACTGGGCGCCGTCGGACAGCGCCAAGGTGGCGGCGGGCTCGAGCGGGTCGTCGCAGGTCTTGCCGGCGTCGCGGCCGCGGCATAGCCGGGAGAAGATGCCGCACCAGGCGTGGAGGCCGTTCTTGAAGTCGCCGGGAACCTTGACGAACGCCTCGATGGTGTAGCCGTGCTGGAAGTCGGCGGAATTGAGGGGTGCGCCGTCGACGGTCTTCAGATACGCGCCGTGCCCGGGGTTCTTGCCGCCGTCGAAGCGGAGGCTGCCGTGCGCGGGAGCGCCGGAGTGGAAGTCGGCGGACCAGGTCAAGGCTGATGCATTGCTGCCGGGCATGGTCACCCGGACCAGGTCGTTGCCGTGGCCCGAGAGGTCGCGTTGCACCAGACCGTCAGCGAAGGGCGTGCCGGCGGCGGGCCCGTTGTCGAACCGCCAGTAGGCGAGCGTGCCGGGGATCAGCACATCGCGCGCCGGCCGGGAGACCGGCGGCGGCCCGGGGGCGAAGCCGCTGAACCGGGCGGTGAAGTCGATGTCGAGCGTGAACCGGTTGACCGGCCCGGTCAGCTCGATCTCCCGCCGGTCGAGCTCGTTGAGCCGGGCCGAGTTCTGGGAGAGCAGCCACGGCGAGATGGTGGACACGTCGATGACGTTGCGGGCCAGGTCGAAGCGGTAGAGCCGGATCATGGCGCTGCCGCCGTAGTAGTGGTCCTGGTAGTTGGTGATGTGCACGTGGACGTCGTGCCCGGCCTTGTTGCGCAGCACGGCCCGCCCGGGCGGCCAGAAGTGGCCGTTGAGGGTGAGGAAGATCTGGTCGTTGTCGTTGATGAGCTGGTCCCACAGCCGCTGCCCGTAGTCGGACAGCGAGGCCTGGCCCGATTCGTCGGCGTAGGCGAGTTCGTGGGTGGTGAGGATGACCGGCGTCTTCGGGTGCTGCTGGATCACCGACCGCGCCCAGTCGAAGCCGGCCGGCGACAGCCGCCAGTCCAGGGCGAGGACGAGCCAGTCGCGGCCGCCGCCGCGGAACACGTGGTAGCTGTTGTAGCCGTCCTTCGACGAACCGCGGAATGTCGGCGAACTACGGAACCGCTGCGGGCCGAACGTCGACAGCCACGGGGTGCTGCCGCGCTGGTCGTCGGTGGAGGAGTTCACGTCGTGGTTGCCGGCGAGCACGCTGTAGCCGACGCGGTTGTGGTCGAGCGCCTGGAACGAGTGGCCGATCTGGGCGATCTCGCCGGCCTCGCCGTGCTCGGTGAGGTCGCCGAGATGCGACAGGAACACAACGTTGTCTTCGCCGCCGTCGAGCACGTAGCGCAGCGAGGCGTCCAGGGGCGCGGCGTCGCCGCGATCCTCGTCGAACAGGTACTGGGTGTCCGGCATGACGACGAGCGTGAAGCGCGGATCGTTCGGATCGGGGCACCATCCGGCTGCCGACGACGGGGTGGCGGCAGCGGACACGGCGCCGAGCGCGCCGGTCGCCGCCACACCCGCACCGATGAGCCCAGCACCGCGCAGGAAACTGCGACGACTTGAGTCACTCATGGCGCGCAAGCTAACCGTCATGTGCCAACGCGGGTGTAACTGCCGGTGAACGGTGCCGGGCCAGCCGGGGCTCGGCGGCGACAGGTGCCTGGACGGAGGTGGAGGGCCGGCTGGCCAACACCGGTTTGGTCGGAGGGCCGTGGAGCCGGCCGTAGACATCCGGAAACAGGGACGCCAACGGCTGGCGAGTAGCCGGCTGAGTCGAGTCCGATCAGACCAGCCAGACGGCGGTGTCCGGTGGCAGCTGGTCGGCGGCCATCGGACCGCTGGCCAGCAGGACCTGGCCCGGCGGCAGTGGCACGGGGGCGCTGCCGGTGTTCAGGGCGCAGATGAGACCGCCACCCTTGCGACGGAAGGCGAAGCAGCCGGGGGGAGCGCCGTACCACTCGAGGCTCTCGCCGCCGAAGGCGGGATGGGTCTTCCGGAGCTCCAGTGCCTGGCGGTAGAGGGACAGCATGGAACCGGGGTCCTCGAGCTGGGACTCGACGGTGAGCCCAGCCCACTCGTGCGGCATGGGCAGCCAGGTGGCGACCCCGGACGAGAAGCCGAACGGCGGCTGATCACCCTCCCAGGGGATCGGCACGCGGCAGCCGTCGCGTCCACGCTCGGTGTGCCCGGAGCGAAGCCAGATGGGGTCCTGCAACGCCCACTCGGGCAGCTCGACGTTGGGCAGCCCGAGTTCCTCGCCGTTGTAGACGTACACGACGCCGGGCAGCGCCAGCTCGACCAGGGCCATGGCCCTGGCCCGTTTCTGGCCCAGCGAGCCGTCGCCGTAGCGGGTGACGTGCCGGACGACGTCGTGGTTGGACAGGGTCCAGGTGGCGGGGGAGTCGACGTAGGCGACGGCCGCCAGCGAGGAGTCGATGGCGGACCGCACGGAGTCGGCGTCGAACTCGGCTTCCACCAAGCGGAAGTTGAAGCCGAGGTGCAGTTCGTCGGCCCGCAGGTAGCGGGTGAACCGCTCGTTCTCCTTGACCCAGATCTCGCCGACGACCATCGCGTTCGGGTACTCGTCGAGCACCTTGCGGATCATCCGGTGGATCTCGTGCACGCCGTCGTCGTCGAACCGGGGATCGAGCGCGTTGTCGTGCAGCACGCCGGCGCCGATCTCGGCGCGAGGGTCCATGTCGGGCAGCCCGTACGGCTTGGCCATGCCGTGGGCGACGTCGATACGAAAACCATCGGCGCCACGGTCGAGCCAGAACCGGAGGGTGCGCTCAAGGTCGGCCCGAACCTCGGGATGGGTCCAGTTCAGGTCGGGCTGCTGCGGCGCGAACAGGTGCAGGTACCACTGCCCGTCGGCGACCCGCGTCCACGCGGGCCCGCCGAACACACTGGTCCAGTTGTTCGGCGGCAGCGAGCCGTCGCCGCCCCGACCCTCCCGGAAGTGGTACCGCTCGCGCTCGGGGCTGCCGGGCCCGGCCCGCAGCGCGGCCTGGAACCACTCGTGCTGGTCGCTGGTGTGGTTGGGGACGAGGTCGACGGTGACCTTGATGCCGCAGTTGTGCGCGTCCGCGACCAGCCGGTCGAACGCGGCCAGGTCGCCGAACAGCGGGTCGACGTCCCGCGGATCGGCGACGTCGTAGCCGTGGTCGGCCATCGGCGACCGGTAGAACGGCGTCAGCCAGAGGGCGTCGACCCCGAGCAGCTCCAGGTAGCCCAGCCGGGACCGGATGCCCTCCAGGTCGCCGACGCCGTCGCCGTCGGAGTCCGCGAAGGACCTGACGTACACCTGGTAGAAGACCGCGTCGCGCCACCAAGCCGACTTCTCGGCGATCTCGGCATGAACGTCAGCGGATCGTCGCACGGGGTGTCATATTGCCATCCGTCCGGGATTGGTTGTCCCCTAATGGGTTACGCCAGGCGGAAAACCGTGGTCAGCCGCCCAGTGATCGTTCTCACCGGGACCTCACACCCAGGTGTTCAGCAGACTGTTCGCCGCCATCTCCAGGTACTCCCACAGCTGCGTGCGCTCCGGCTCGGGCAGCCGCTCCTCGTCGACGGCGATCCGCATGCACCGCAGCCAGGCGTCCCGCTCGATCGGGCCGATCGTGAACGGTGCGTGCCGCATCCGCAGCCGGGGGTGCCCGCGCTGGTCGGAGTACGTGTGCGGACCACCCCAGTACTGGATCAGGAACAGCCGCAGACGTTCCTCGGCCGGCCCGAGGTCCTCCTCCGGGTACAGCGGGCGGAGCACCTCGTCCTTGGCGACCTCGGCGTAGAAGCGGCCGACGATGCGGCGGAACGTCTCCTCGCCGCCGACGGCCTCGTAGAAGTTCTGCGGCGTTCCCACGTCTTTCATCCTCGCACTCGCGGGCGAACCTCAGCCGCCCAGGTCGGACGACTTGGTGTCGTCGAAGCCGTTGGCGCGCGGCCGGGCCGGCGCCGGCTTCTTGGGCTCGTCCTCCACCTTGGGCGGGGTGCGCACGAACGGCGGCTCGATGCCGGCGGCCACGAAAGCGGCCATGACCCGGGCCCGCAGCGCCCGCTGCGTCGCCCACTGCCGACCGGGCCGCACCTTGACGGTCAGCCGCAGCGTGAGGCCCTCCGGGGTGACCTTCTCGATGCCGAGCACCTGCGGCGCGTCCATCACGTCGTCGGCGAGCGGCGCCTCCTGCACCGCGGCCTCGGCGGTCTCGCCCAGCACAGCCAGTGCGTCGTCCACGTTGCCGTGGTTGAGGGGCACGTCCACGACGGCGACGGCGAAGCCCTGGCTGGAGTTGCCGATGCGGACGATCTCGCCGTTGCGCACGTACCAGACGGTGCCGTTGACGTCACGCAGCGTGGTCACCCGCAGGCCGACGGCCTCGACGGTGCCACTGGCCTGCCCGGCGTCGATCACGTCGCCGACGCCGTACTGGTCCTCCAGCATCATGAAGACGCCGGACAGGAAGTCACGGACCAGCGACTGCGCGCCGAAGCCGATCGCGACACCCAGCACGCCGGCCGAGGCGATGATCGGCGTGATGTTGAAGCCGAGCTGGGTCAGGATCGTCAGGAACGCGATCCCGTAGGTCAACAACGTGGTCAGCGACTTGAGCACCGAGCCGATGGTCATGGCCCGCTGCCGGCGCCGCTCCGACCGCTGCGGCGCGGGCAGCTGCTGGGCCCGCTCCTTCAACGGCTTGAGCAGCGGGGGCATGTCGCCGTTGCCCTGGGTGAACTTGTCGATCATCCGGTGGACCACCAGCCGGATCACCACGGCGAGCGCCACGATGACCACGACTTGGATGGCGCCAGTGACTAACAACGGCCAGTTGTCGGCGAACCAGCTCGCCGCCGCGACCACGTTGTTGCCCTGCCCGGTCATGTAGTCAGTTCCTCCAGCTCCAAGCCGACCTGATGGGCGAGGAAGCCGAGTTCGTCGACGGCGAGCGCCACGCTGCGCGACACCGACCGGGCCGCGTGACCGACCTCGGTCTCGCGGCGGATCAGCACCGGGTGCTTGGTGGGGTCCGCGCTGGTGGCGTGCTGCAACGCTGCGCACATCTTGCGGGCGTGGTTCGGGTCCACCCTGCTGTCCGACTCGAACACGGCGAACAGCACGGCCGGGTACTCGACCTCCTCGATCACCCGATGGTACGGGGAGTAGGCGAGCAGCCAAGCCAGCTCGTCGGGCACGGCGGCGCTGCCGTACTCCTCCGCCCACAGCCTGCCCAGCAGAAACCGCTCGTAGCGCACCATGTCCAGCAGTGGTGCGGAACACACCACCGCGCGGTACAGCTCCGGCCTTTGGGTCAACGCCGCTCCGACAAGCAGACCACCGTTGGAGCCGCCGGTGATCGCCAACTGCTCCGGCGTGGTCCAGCCGCGGCGGATGAGGTACTCGGCGGCGGCGTGGAAGTCGTCGAACACGTTCTGCTTGCGGTCACGCATGCCGGCCTGGTGCCACTGCTCGCCCTCCTCGCCGCCGCCGCGCAGCGACACGAGGACCCACACGCCGCCGGACTGCACCCAGGCCAGGGCGTTGCTGTTGTAGCCGGGACGACGCGTGAGGGCGAAGCCGCCGTAGCCGGTGATGAGCGTCGGCAGCGGTTGGTTCGGGCGACCGTGCTGCGACACGACGAACATGCGCACGACGGTGCCGTCCTTGGAGACGTACTCGATCTGCTCGGTACGCACGTCCGACACCTCGACCGCACCGGGCGCCGCTGCCCACAGTTCGGTGTCGTCAGCGCCGAGACGGTAGGTGCGCACGCACGTCGGCGTCGTGAAGTCGGTCCAGCCGAACCAGATGACGCCCTCGCGGCCAGTGGTCCGCGCGTCAGTCATGGTGAGCCCGTGCAGGCTGCCCTTGCTCGGCAGCGGCACCTCTCCCACGTGCACGCCGGTCGCGGGCTCGTGCAGGTGCAGTTCCGACACGGCGTGTCGGGTGCGCTGCAGCACAAGGTGGGCGCCCTCATCCGCGCCGCGTACCCACTCGGCGTTCTCCAGCACGGAGTCGGCCTCTTCGGCTACCAGCTCGGTCCAGTGCTCACGGCCGGGCCGGCGCGGGTCAGTGACGCACAGCCGCCCGCGCGGGGCGTCCAACGTCGTCAGCAGGTACAGGCGGCCGTCGCCGGCGACCCACGCGTTGCAGCGCGCGCCACCCTCGTCCGGCACGACCTCGTTGATCACGAGTTCGTCAGCCGTGAGGTCGGCGATCCACACGGCCTCGCGCTGCGTGGTGCCGCGACGGCCGTCGACGATCAGCCAGTGGCCGTCCTCAGAGGTGTGCAGCGTGAAGTAGTACGTGGGGTCCATGCCGTCGCCGTGCACGTTGACGTCGGAGGCGGCGTCCGTGCCGACGCGGTGGCGCCACACGCGGTAGTGGAAGATCTCCTCACCCGCCGGCACCTCCTCCTTGGGCAGCCGGCGGACGTAGAAGAACTCCTCGCCGCCGGGCAGCCAGCCGACCGAGCTGTACCGGCAGCGGTCGATCGGGCCGTCGAGCAGCTCACCGCTGTCCACGTCCAGGACGTGCAGCAGCGACTCCTCGTTTCCGCCGACCGAGATCTGGTACGCCAGCCGGGCACCCTCACGGCTCGGCGACCACGTGTCCAGGGTGGTGCGACCCGACGGGTCGAGGGCGGTGACGTCGAGCAGCACGCGCTCGCTGCCGTCACGCTCACGTAGCCACAGCGCGGCGTGGTCCTGGCCGGGGTCGCGGCGGGTGAAGAACGCGCGGCCGTTACGCCAGACGGGTGCTCCCACGCTGCCGGCCGCCATCAGCCGCTCCAGCCGCCCGCGCAGCGCGTCACGGCCGGGCAGCGCCGTCAGCCACGACTGTGTGAGCGCGTCCTGTGCCGCCGACCAGGCGATGGTGCGCTCGTCGGCCGGGTCCTCCAACCAGCGGTAGGGGTCGGACACAGCGTGACCGTGCAGGTCCTCCACGAGCGGCAGCCGCTCGGCCGGTGGATAGGACGCCGTCGAATGGGGGAGAGCCTCCGTCATCTGCCGAAGGGTAGCGACCTAGGTGAAAACGATCGCCGTTAGGCCACGGTTCACCATGGATTTCACGACGGGTTCATGACATGTCATGCATCACACGTGCGTTGAACGGGTCAAGTGTGGTCGACTATGGCTGCACCGGTGGAGGTGGTCGCGTGCCCGACCGACAACCGACTCCGATCGGCGCCCCCAGATCGGGAGTGGCGCCGCGGGTCCCTCTGTCTCAAATTCCTGCCCAGACCCAGGTCAGCGGCCACGTATCCAGCGTGGATCCGGACCGGGTCGGCCAGGACCGGGCGCGTGGTGCGCCGGGAGGGCCGAGTTGGGGTCGAAGGCGGGTGCTCCTGCTCAACGCCACGTTCGAGCCGCTGACGGCGTTACCGCTGCGGCGGGCCGTGGTGCTGGTGGTGTGTGGCAAGGCCGAGGTCGTGCACGGTGACTCGGCCGGTCTGATCCTGCATTCCTCCACTGCCAGCGTCGTGGTGCCCTCGGTGATCCGGCTGTCCAGCTACGTCCGGGTCCCCTACCGCGGACGGGTGCCGCTGACCAGGGCCGGGCTGATGCACCGGGACCGCTACCGCTGCGCGTACTGCGGCGGGCGGGCAGAGACTATCGATCACGTCGTGCCGCGCTCGCGCGGGGGTGCCCACAGCTGGACCAACTGCGTGGCCTGCTGTGCCAAGTGCAACCATCGCAAGGCCGACAAGATGCTGTCCGAACTGGGATGGAGGCTGTTGGTCGTGCCGACCGCGCCGCGTGGGCCGCACTGGCGGCTGCTCGCGGGCGTGGCCGACGCCGACCCCCAATGGCTGCCATACCTGGGCGAGCCCGCGGCGTGAGCCGGAGCGGTTCGTCCAGGTAAACCAGTTCTTCGACGAACGAGTGGCGGCTCGGGCGTTTCCACCCGGGCCGCCACTCGTTGGAAGTCTGTGATCAGGCCGCGCGGTTGACCCGGATGCCGTCCCGGTTCACCCGGATCCCCGCTCGGTCGGCGGCGGCCCGGTTGACGCGGATCCCGTCCCGGTTCACGCGGATGCCCTCGCGGTTGACGCGGATCCCGTCGCGGCCATTCACCCGAATGCCACGGTGGACAAGGGTGGACTTGTTCACCCGGATGCCCGACACCAGCGTGAGCACGGTACGCATCTCTTCACTCGATCGGGTGACAGTCGCGACCGTGGTGGGGAGGTTCGGCGTGTACATGGCGTGCCCTCCTGGGAGGTTCGGGGTGGCTTTCAGGCAAGGCCATTGCTCCGCAAGACCCGTATAGGTGAAAGCTAATCTTGATTGGCCGGTCAGGACAAGCCGCCAAACCGGCGGCATTCGTGTCGCTGACCCCGGGTCCGTTCGGCGCAGCACGTTCGGCCACAAGAGTGCGTGCCGATGATCACTTTCACGCCCTGTCATCGGCAACGGTGTGGTCACTTCGCCGCGGATCCTGCCCGTTCGGGCGTGGGCATCGCCCCAGACCAGGACGGCCGGTGACGCGCGGTGCGGAGGGCTCGGCTACCGTAGGTCCCCGTGAACGTCGTGGACACCCTCCTCGTCTTCGCGCTGATCCCGCTGTGCGTGTACGGCGTGATCGCGTTGCTGACGCTGTGGCCTAAGTTCGCGCGTACCCCCCGGTACCAGGCAGGCCAGGAGTGGGGTTACGCGCCAGTGTGGTGGACCGCCAACCCCGCGGGCGTCGGCGCCCACGCCCCCTCCGCGCACACCGCGCTGGAGCAGGGCGAGGCCGGCGAGCCCGCGCCGACCGCACGGGGAGGTGCCCGTGGCAACTGGTGAGATCGTGCAGCGGGACGCCGAGGACGTCGAGCTCGGCTACGGCGAGGCACTGATGGCCGACGGCCGGATCTCGGTCGCCACCGAGCAGAAGCCCAAGCCGCCGACCCTGCCGTTCCGTTCCTCCGAGCTGGCGCAGCTGGACGAGGCGCTGACCCTGTCCAGCCGGGAGACCGGCCTCGACTTCAGCGTCTACCTGGGCGAGCTGGACGGTGACGACACCCGCAAGGCCGCCGAGGAGCTGCACGCGCAGACCCCGCGGCCCACACACGCGGTGCTGATCGCCGTGTCGCCGGGGCAGCGCGCCGTCGAGATCGTGACCGGCGAGGAGTCGCACCGCCGGCTGCCCGACCGCGGCTGCAAGCTGGCCGTGATGAGCATGGTGGCCTCCTTCAAGGAGGGCAACCTGGCCGGCGGCCTGGTCAGCGGCCTGCGCATGCTGACCGACCAGGCGGGCCCGGCGCCGCGCCGCTGAATCCGACCTGACGAAAGAAGCCCTCCCGGACCAGTCCGGGAGGGCTTCTTCGCGTTCGGGATCAGGACCGGTCGAACTCGCGGGCCGCCAGCGCCCGCACGATGCCGGCCCGGCCCTCGGACACCAGCCGGCGCAGCGCCGGCGGGCGCTCCTCGGCCAGCCACTCGTCGGCCGCCTGCACGGTCGACTCGGCCACCGCCCACGACGGGAACAGGCCCGTCACCGTCGGCTGCGCCCGCTCACTCGACCGCCGCCGCCACACGTCCGCGACGTCGGCGAAGTACTTCTCCGCGTACGGCGCGAGCAGCTCCTTCTGGCTCGGGTGCGAGAAGCCGTAGATGATCGCCTCGTTCACGGCGTTCGGCAGCTCGTCGTCGTGCACGGCCCGGCGCCACGCCTCGGCCTTGCCGGCCTCGGTCGGCACCAGCGCCCGCGCCCGCTCGGCGTGCCGCTGACCGGCCGCCGTCGGGTCCAGCTCCAGTTCGGCGCGCACCTCGGCCTCGCCCGCCGCGCCGTGCGCCGTCAGCGCCTGCAGCAGCCGCCAGCGCAGGTCGGTGTCCACCACCAGGCCCGGCAGCGGGTCGCTGCCGTCCAGCCAGCCGCGCAGCACCGCAACGACGTCGTCGGTCAGCGACGAGCCGGACAGCGAGTTGACGAACGTCAGCTGGTGGTCCGAGCCCGGCTCAGCGGCACGGGCCAGCTCCAGCACCGTCTCGGTGAAGCGCTGCCAGCCCTGCGGCGCCCACGCCGGGTCCGCGTACGAGGAGATCGCCGTCTGCGCCTGCAGCAACAGCCGCTGCACCACGCCGACCTCGGTCTCCGAGCGGATGCCGCCGAGCACCAGCGTGACGAAGTCGCGGGCCTTCAGTTCCGCCTCACGGGTCATCTCCCACGCCGCCGACCAGCACAGCGTGCGCGGCAGCGGCTCGGTGATGTCCGCGATCCGGTCCACCAGCGTGGCCAGCGAGTCGTTGTCCAGCCGCATCGTGCAGTAGGTCAGGTCGTCGTCGTTGACCAGGACCAGCTTGCCGCGCGGCACGCCCACCAGGTCCGGCACCTCGGTCCGCTCACCCGTCACGTCCAGCTCGACGCGGTGCGTGCGGACCAGCTTGCCGGTCGCCGGGTCGTCGTCGTAGACGCCGATCGCCAGCCGGTGCGTGCGCAGCTCGCCCGCACCCGGGCGGGCCCCGCCCTGCAGCACGGCGAACTCGCTGAACCGGCCGTCCCCGTCGACGGTGAACTTCGGCCGCAGCAGGTTCAGGCCCGTGGTCTCCAGCCACTGTGCCGACCACCAGGACAGGTCGCGGCCGGACGCTTCCTCCAGCGCCGCGAGCAGATCGGCCAGGGTGGCGTTCCCCCACGCGTGCTTGGCGAAGTACACCCGCAGCCCGGCCAGGAAGTTGTCCAGGCCCACGTAGGCCACCAGCTGCTTGAGCACGCTGGCGCCCTTGGCGTAGGTGATGCCGTCGAAGTTGACCTCGACCGCCTGCAGGTCCGCGATGTCCGCCGCCACCGGGTGGGTGGAGGGCAGCTGGTCCTGCCGGTACGCCCAGGACTTCTCGATGTTGGCGAACGTCGTCCAGGCGTGCGTGTACTCGGTGGCCTCGGCCTGCGACAGCACGCTGGCCCAGGTGGCGAACGACTCGTTCAGCCACAGGTCGTCCCACCAGCGCATGGTGACCAGGTCGCCGAACCACATGTGCGCCATCTCGTGCAGTACCGTCTCGCAGCGCCGCTCGTACATGTAGCGGGTGACCCGGCTGCGGAAGACGAAGTCCTCCAGGAAGGTCACCAGGCCGGCGTTCTCCATCGCGCCCGCGTTGAACTCCGGCACGAACGCCTGGTCGTACTTGCCGAACGGGTAGCGCACGCCGAACGCGCGGTGGAAGAAGTCGAAGCCCTGCTTGGTCTGCGTGAACAGGCGCTCGTGGTCCATGTGCTCGGCCAGCGACGCGCGGCAGTACAGGCCCAGCGGGATGCTGCCCTCGTCGTCGGTGTACTCGTCGCGCCACTCGGCGTACGGGCCGGCGACCAGCGCGATCAGGTACGTCGACAGGGTCTTGGTGGTCTCGAAGACATGCCGGGACGTCTCCGGGTTGACCTCCTCGACGCTGGCCGACGGCGCGTTGGACATCACCTTCCAGTCCTTCGGCGCCGTCACCGTGATGTCGTAGACCGCCTTCAGGTCCGGCTGGTCGAAGCAGGTGAACATGCGCTTCGCGTCGGCCGTCTCGAACTGGGTGTACAGGTAGACGCCCTTGTCGACCGGGTCGACGAAGCGGTGCAGGCCCTCGCCGGTGTTCGTGTACAGGCACTGCGCCCGCACCACCAGCTCGTTCTGCTCGGCCAGCTCGGGCAGGGCGATGCCGTCCTCGTCCCGATAGCCGGAAACGTCGAGCTCCACGCCGTTGAGCACGGCGGACTGCACCTCGCCCGCGACGAGGTCGATCCAGGTCGACGCGCCGGCCGTGCGGCTGCGGAAGCGCACGGTAGTCGTCGACCCGAATGTGGGACCGTCGCCGGTCAGGTCCAGTGCGATGTCGTAGGACTGGACCTCGAGGAGCGCCGCGCGCTGCTGGGCCTGGTCGCGGGTGAGGTTCGGCGCGGCCACTGGGTCACCTCATCTGTGGATGTCGGGGGTCCGGGTGGCTGTTGTTCGCCACCGGGGGTGGGCAGGGGTCTCCGCATCCAATCACGTGACGTGGTCGCCGCGCTGCCAGGATCCGTCGTAATCGCCGGACGGGAAGACCGGACGCCCCTCGATGGTTGCCTCTATGTGTGTGGGCCCGGGCAGGCCGGGCCGGCGTGAGCCGTGGAGATGTGCTGATGACCGCAGTGCCGTCCTTCTCGGACGAGAAGGTGAAGGTCGACTTCTGGTTCGATCCCGCGTGCCCGTGGGCCTGGATCACGTCCCGGTGGATCCTCGAGGTCGCCGAGCACCGCGAGATCGAGCTGGACTTCCATGTGATGAGCCTCTCGGTGCTCAACGACGGGCGCGACCTGCCCGAGCAGTACCGCGAGTTCCTCGACCGCGCCTGGGGGCCGGTGCGGGTGGCCATCGCCGCCGCCAAGCACCACGGCGACAAGGTGCTGCTGCCGCTGTACACCGCGATGGGCACCCGGATCCACAACGAGGGCGTCAAGGACTTCGACGAGGTCATCAAGCTGGCGCTGGCCGATGTCGGTCTGCCCGCCGAGTTGGCGGAGGCCGCGACCAGCACCGAGTACGACGAGGAGCTGAAGGCCAGCCACCACGCCGGCATGGACCCGGTCGGCATGGACGTCGGCACGCCTGTCATCCACGTCAACGGCGTCGCGTTCTTCGGGCCGGTGTTGTCCAAGATCCCGCGTGGTGAGGAGGCCGTCCGCGTGTTCGAGGGCGCTCGGCTGCTCGCCGGCTACCCGCACTTCTACGAGCTCAAGAGGACCCGGACCGAGTCGCCGGACTTCTCCTGACCCGTTCCCTCAGCTCGGGCGCGGCCGCCGCACTCCTCGCGGCAGCCGCGCCCGACCTTGTGGTCGAGGTCCTGCTCCCCCGCGCGAGCAGCTGGTTGTCGACGAACTGCTCGACTTTGACGAACTGCTCGAGTTCGCCGGGCTTCTCGTGTGCGCACGAAGCCGCACGAACGTTGTCTTCGTCGAACTTCTCAACTTCGCCGAACTTCTCAACTTCGACGGACTGCTCGATTGCGTGCGCTGAGGTGGTCAGTGGTCGGCATGCCATTCGACGTCGGCGAAGCTGGTGGGCTTGCCCGGCAGGGGAGTCGCGCAGCCGGGGCGCAGGCCGTCGAGCATCAGCTGGGTGAGGCGGGCGTCCATCTCCTCGGCGAGGACGCCGGGCACGTCGAACGGTCGCTTGAGGTGCAGCGACACCAGCATGGCCACGTCGACGACGCCGACGTCGGTGCGCATGGAGCCGTCGCGCTGCGCGGCGTCGATCATCTGCTCGACGATGCGGAGCAGGTCCTTGCGCGCGGAGCGGACCTCGTCGCTCTGGTGGAGAGCGGTGTGCAGCTGCGGGTCGACGATGGACCGGAGTGCGCCGAGCCGGAGGGCGACGCACTCGCGGACGAAGCGGCTCAGGGCGGTCCAGGCGTCGGGCTCGGTGCGCAGGGCGGTGCGGGCGAGGTCGGTCATGTGCTCGACGGTGTGCACGGACAGCGCCCGCAGCAGCGCGATCCGGTCGGGGAACCGCCGGTAGAGCGTCCCGACGCCGACGCCGGCGTGCCGGGCGATCTCCTCCATGGGGACGCCGACGCCCTGGTTGACCAGCAGGTCGCGAGCGGCGGCCAGGATCTGGTCGCGATTGCGCTTCGCGTCCGCCCGCAACTGTCCCGTCATCGCCACACGCCTCCACCGGCAGGTATGTGCTCGGCAGAGGCTACCTGCCGCGGGCGCGGTTGTGGCCCGTCCCGCGCCGGGACGGGCCACAAACCGTGACCGTCAGATCAACGCCCGTTGCGCATGGCCGGGGTCTTGAGCCGGGCCGACAGCTCGTTCACGTCGATCTTGCCGGCGCCCGGGGTGCGCTCGCTCAGCGTCTCCGCGTTCGCCGCGGTCGGGTTCTCGACCGGCGTGCGGCGCGAGTTGCGGACCCGCTCGCTGGGCACCATCGGCCGCAGCTTCTGGTCGAGCTGCCGGGTCAGGTGGATCATCGTGCGCGGCTGGTTGAGGCCGACTATGCCGACCGGCTTGCCGGCGCGGATGTACCCGGTGATGGACCGCTCGGAGCCGTTGGGCCGGGTGCTCAGGTACATCGTCTGCTGGCCGATGGCCGGGATGCCGGCGGCCTGGATGCGCACGTGGTGCTGCTCGGACCAGAATCGGGGCAGCGGCGTGAACGGCTTGGCCCGGGACTTGCCGGCGAGCAGGTTCTCGGCGGCGGCGCGACCCATCTCGATCGCGTTCAGCCAGTGCTCGACCCGCCGCGGCACGCCGTCGAACCGCAGGTTGGGCCAGCGGGCGACGTCCCCGGCGGCGACGACGTCGGAGGCGCCGACCACGTGGCAGGTCGGCTCGCACAGCACGCCGTCCTCCAGCACCAGCCCGGAGCCGGCCAGCCAGTCGGTGGACGGCATGCTGCCGACCGCCAGGACGACGCAGGCGGCGGTGATCAGCCGCTCGTTGGACAGCACGATCGCGACGCCCTCGGGGCCGGTCGCCCAGTGCCGGATGTCCACGCCGAGCGCGAGGTCGACGCCGTGCCGGCGGTGCAGGTCGCCGATGGCCGCACCGAGTTCGGGGCCGAGGGCCTTGCCGAACAGGGTCTTGGACCGGCCGATGATGGTGACGTCCCGGTTCATCTCACGGCAGCTGGAGGCGAACTCGCAGCCGGTGAAGCCGGTGCCGATGACCACGACACGGCCCTTGGAGCGGGTGAGGGTCTCCTTGATCGCGATGGCGTCGTCGAGCGTGCGCAGGGCGTGCACGCGCGGGTCGTGCCGAGGCGCGCCGGCCAGATGTCTGGCCTCGACGCCGGTGGCGATCATCAAACCGTCGTACTTGAGCTCCTCGCCGCCGGGCAGGTGCACGACGTGCCGGCCGTGGTCCAGCTTGTGCGCCCGGGTCCTGGTCCGCCAGATCGCGTCGATGTCGTGGTAGGCGGGGAAGAACAGGTCCTTGGTGGACAGCTTGCCCGTGACCAGCTGCTTGGACAGCGCCGGCCGGTGGTACGGCTTGTACGGCTCGTCGCCGACGATCACCACTTCGCCGTCGAACTTCAGCTCGCGCAGCCGCTCGGCGGCGCGCAGCGCGGTCAGCCCGGCCCCGACGATGACGATCCGTTCCATCCTGCTCACAGTCGCTCCCCGGACAGCTGGATAGCCCGCATCGGGCAGGCCATCGCGGCGGCGCGGGCCTGGTCGGCGTACTCGGGGATCACCTCGGTGACGTAGCGCAGCCGCTCGTCCTCGGTCAGTTCGAACAGACTCGGGGCCTCGTACTGGCAGGTGCCGTAGAGGTGGCAGCGACCGTTGTTCACGCTGATCGTCAGGGAGCTGCCGTGCAGAGCGCGACGAGGACTCATCGGGCCAGCAGTCCTTTCTCAAGAGGCGGGTTCGGGGTAACCGCGTGGCGGGCGGGGCGGGACGTTCGGGGGGCCCGCTAGCCGCCGCTGAGCACACCTGCTCCGACGAGGTTCTTGCTGGGGACGAAGCGGAGGACGGCCAGCACGACGGTCGGGATCATCAGGGTCAGGCCGCCGAGCCAGACGATGGACAGGTGACCGTTGGCCACTGCGCCGAGCCAGGAGTGCACGATGGTGATGCCCACCGCGATGTAGGCCAGCTGGTGGAAGCGCAGCCACTTCCGGTAGACGAAGAACTTGACCAGTCCCGTCGAGATCAGGATCGCGGTCATCACCTCGAGCCCGAGGATGCCGAACGCCCAGCGCAGCTGGCCGCCCTCCAGGATCGGGATCGTGATGTTGACCCAACTGAAGATCTCGTCGGAATCGGTGAGGAAAAGGAAGCATGCCGCGTGCAGTCCACCGAAGGCCAGCGTGAACGTCGCCATTATCATGTGGCTGCTTCGAACGGCCTGTCGTCCTGTCAGCTTCGTGACCCATCCGGTGGCGGTGAAAATTCCCCAGACCAGGGTCAAGCACATCAACGCATAGGCCAACCGGGCCGAAAGCGCGGCCACCTGACGCACACCTGAATCGTGCGCCGAGTGCACTGTCGGCGAAGTAATCAACTGCGTCAACGTTATCAACTGCGTCGACACCTCAGACGCCTCCCGGACGGCCGTGATGCTCGGGGTGGTCCGATCGGAGCAACGGGGTGGGCCGTGTGGTCGGGGCCATGCTCCGGGTCGGATGTCCGATTGTCACTTATTGTTGGTCATGGTTAAACAGTTTGTCTGTGGTGACAGCCGCCTCCAGACCTCCGGGGGAGTAATCCGTACGGCCGAACGGAGCAGCTGTCGGGTAGTACATCGTTCCTGGTTAGCGGAACTAACGAATTCGGTTGTCTATGTTCTTGTAGAAGTTGGTGTGAGCGTGACGCCTGCGGGCAGGTAGTTCGACACCAAGGGGGTTGACTTCGGTGGCGGACGCATCGGTTCTCCTGCTCGAGGCATCGGTTCCCGGCCGGTTGGAACCGGTTCCTGGATTCGTTTTCTCCTTGCCGTCGGGCTCGGTCGGCGGTTGTCGAGCCCGGCCACCAGGCGGTTGAACTCGCGCGGCCGGTCGACGGTGGTCAGCCCGACCAGTCCGTCCGCACGCGCCGACGCCAGGCTGCCCGGGCCGAGCCGCCCGTGCTCGCCGCCCAGCTGCGGCTGGCCCGCGACCTGCACCTTCATCCGGTGCTGTTCGGTCCAGAACCGCGGCAGCGGGGCGAACACCGGCGCCCGCGACGGCCCCAGCAGCAGGTTCTCCGCCGCCGCCCGGCCCATCTCGACCGCGTTCAGCCAGTGCTCGACGCGCCTGGGCACATCGTCGAACCGCAGGTTCGGCCAGCACGCCACGTCACCGGCGGCCACCACGTCGGCGGAGCCGACGACGTGGCAGGTCGGCTCGCAGTACACGCCGTCACGCTCGTCGTGCGGGATCTTCGAGCCACGCAGCCAGGACACCGACGGCAGGCCGCCGACCGCGATGACCACGTGCCCGGCGACGAGCACCTGCCCGTCGGACAGGTGGATCGCGATGCCGTTGTCCTGTGGCAGCCAGTGCAGCACCTTCACGCCCAGCGCCAGGCCGACACCCTTGCTCTGGTGCAGACGGGTGATGCCGTCACACAGCTCGGGCGGCAGAGCGCCGGCCATCAGCGTCGGGCCGTGGGTCACGATCGTCACCCGCCGCTTGAGCGCTCGGACGCTGGCCGCGACCTCGCAGCCGGTGAAGCCGCCGCCGATCACGACGACCGGCTCTTTGTCGGCGGACAGCGCCTCACGAAGCCGGGTCGCGTCGTCGAGGGTGCGCAGCTGGTGCACGCGCGGGTCGCTGACGGGGGCACCAGGCAGGTGCCGGGACTCCATGCCGGTGGCGATCACCAGGCCGTCGTAGGCGAGCTGTTCGCCGCCGGGCAGCGCGAGCACCCGCTTGCCGGTGTCGACGCCGCGAGCCGCGGTGTTCAGCCGCCAGCGCGCGTCGACATCGGTGTAGGCGGCCAGCGTCAACTGGTCGGCATGCACTCTCCCGGTCAGCAACTGCTTGGACAGCTCAGGTCGGTGATAAGGACGGTGTGGCTCGTTGCCGACCATCACCACCTCACCCTCGAACCTGAGTTCACGCAGCCGTTCAGCGGCTCTCAAGCCCGCCGCTCCAGCCCCTACTACGACGATGCGATCTCGTCGGTTCACCGACTACGTCCTCGCTCACCGCGTGGTGTCCGCCACGCCGGCCCCGACCGCACGTGTGATCCTGCAACCGGCACACCGGATCGCGCTCCGATAGCCGTTAGGTAACAGTTTGTCGGTCAGGCTCGCGGTGGCTATCGACTGTTCGGGGCAATGCCTTCGGTGAAGGGACCTGTTACCGCGCGGAACGGTTACGCCCCGTCAACCTTCCGATGGCCCTACGGGTGGCCTCGGCCGGGAACGGTGAGTCACGGAACACGTCCTCGAGCGTGACCGACCCGGCGGTCAGCGCCCGCGTGAGCTCGACGACGGCCGCGATCTCGGCTCGTTGGGCGGCAACGAACGCCGCGTCGACCGGCTCGCCGTGCCCCGGCACGACGACCGTGTCCGGACCGGTGAGATCGAGCAGTCCGGCGAGCGCGGTCGGCCACGACGCCGGGAACGAACCCTCGAACGCCGGCGGCGCGCCGTTCTCCACCAGATCGCCGGCGAACACGACATCGGCGTCCGGCACCCGCAGCACCAGATCGTGGTCGGTGTGCCCGCGGCCGAACTGGGCGATTTCCACGGTTCGCCCGCCGAGGTCGACCGCAGTTCGTTCGGACACCAACGTGTTCGGCAGCGCGATCCGGGTGGCGCGGATGTTGGCGGCGATTTCCGGTTGGTTCTGGGCGTCGTAGTGTGCGGCCCATTTGTCCTTGTCCTCGGCGCCCTCGACGACGAGTTCGTCGACGCAGTTCGGATGGGCCAGCACCGGGCAGGGGAGGAACGCCTGAGTGCCGAAGGCATGGTCGAAATGGGCGTGCGTGAGCACGACCGTCCACGGCAGCGGCGTCACGGCGCGCACGGCCGCCGCCCACTCGGCGCCCTGCGCCTCGTCGCCGCCGGTGTCCACGACGAGGCAGGCGTCGTCGCCGACGACCAACCCGAGTGACAGGTCCAGCTCCTCGTGCCGACGGACGTGGACTCCGTCGGCGACCTCGATCCAGCGCGCACTCATGCGGACAGTCTGTTGGTCAGCACTCCGTCGCTGAGCACCGGTGCGCACGAACTGCTGCCGACCGCCGCGGCCAGCTCGACGTCGGCGGTGTGCCCGTCGGCCGTCAGCTCACGACCGGACGCGCAGCCGCGGAGAAGTTCGACGACATTCTCGATTTCGTGCGAAAAGCAGCTCGCCGCCAACCTGGTCTCCGGCGACGCGCCGCTGGAGTTCGTCGCGAGCAGCGCGGCGGCGACGGCGCCCGCGCCGAGCAGGTCCTCGATGCCGGGACGCAGCGGGCCGGCGGTGACGCCCCACCGCTCGCCGGCCGGCACGATGCCGATCGGCTGTCCGTCGGCGACTTTCTCGACTTCGCGCGCAACGGACTCGGCGTTGCGCAGACAAGCGGCGAAGACGGTCGCGCTGGCGGCGGCCGCCTGCGTGCACAACGTCGCCCCATTGGGTGACGGCAGGGCGAGCAGCGTGCCGGCCGGCAGGTCGAGCAACGACGACGGCCGGAGCGTCCACTTCTGGTCGCCGGCGAGGACGGCGCCGGCCGACCGCGCGGAGGAAAGCGTACGAACATCTCCTCTTCGCACAGGTTGCACCCGACCGCCGCGATCCAGCGCGATGTCGACCGCCGTCGTGAAGGACAACACGTCGACGATGACCAGAACCGCGCAGCTCGACGCCAGCGCCGCAACGCCGTTCTCGCCCCATTCCAGGCGCAGCCGGTATCCGTCCTGGCGGAAAACGTCGTCGGTCACCCGACGGAGTGTGGCGTGCACCTCACGTACCGGCAGCTGAATTACTCCCCGCCGCCCACCGGGTGGCAAACTCTGACCGTGCGCGTCTACCTGGGTTCAGACCATGCCGGCTACGAGCTGAAGTCCCACCTGGTCAAGCACCTCGCGGCCAGCGGACACGACGTGGTCGACATCGGCCCCGCCGCCTACGACCCCGAGGACGACTACCCGGCCTTCTGCATCGCCACCGCCAGCCGCGTGGTCGCCGACGAGGGCAGCCTCGGCGTGGTGATCGGCGGCTCCGGCAACGGCGAGCAGATCGCCGCCAACAAGGTGCCGGGCGCGCGGGCCGCGCTGGCGTGGAACACCGAGACCGCGAAGCTGTCCCGGGAGCACAACAACGCCCAGGTTGTGGGCATCGGTGCGCGCATGCACACCGTCGAGGAGGCCACGGAGATCGTCGAGGCGTTCCTGGCCACGTCGTTCTCCGGCGTCGAGCGCCACCAGCGCCGCATCGACATCCTGGCCGAGTACGAGCGGACCGGCACCGCGCCGGAGCTGCCGGCCAGCTGATGCCGGAGGGTCACACGCTGCACCGGCTCGCCCGGCTGCACCAGCGCCGGTACGCCGGCGAGAAGGTGCAGGTCAGCAGTCCACAAGGCAAGTTCACCGGCGCGGCGACGGTCGACGGGCGGGTGCTCGAGAGTGCCGAAGCCGTGGGAAAGCACCTGCTGCACCGGTACGGGCCGGACTCGACCGTGCACGTCCACCTCGGCCTGTACGGGACGTTCACCGAGTTCACCCGTCCGGAGCCGGCTGTCACCGGCATGGTCCGGATGCGCATGCTCGGCGAAACCCACGGCACGGACCTACGCGGCCCGACCGCGTGCGAATTGCTGACGGACGACGAAGTCGAGGCGTTGTTCGCCCGGCTCGGACCGGATCCACTGCGTCGCGACGCCGATCCGGAGCGGGCGTGGCGGCGGATCTCGAAGTCCCGGGTGTCGGTCGCCGCGCTCCTGCTCGACCAGGCGGTGCTGGCCGGCGTCGGCAATGTCTATCGCGCCGAGGTGCTGTTCCGGCACGGCATCGACCCGATGCTGGCGGGCAGGCAGCTGGACCGCGAGCTGTGGGGCTCGATCTGGGCCGATCTCGTCGAGTTGATGCGGTACGGCGTGAAGGTCGGGCGGATCGACACCGTCCGGCCGGAGCACGACCCGGAGGTGACCGGTCGGGCGCCGCGGCAGGACCGGCACGGCGGCGAGGTGTACGTCTACCGCCGCACCGGTCAGCCCTGTCTGGTCTGCGGAACTCCGGTGGCCACCAAGGAGTTGGCCGGCCGCAACCTCTACTGGTGCCCTACCTGCCAGCCGGCCTGACGATCACCGGCGGGGCGCCGGCCGGCTGACCGGCACCCGGGCGTCACCGGGCCTGGCGGTCACCAGTTGTCGCCGCCGCCACCACCCCAGTCGCCGCCGCCACCCCAGTCACCGCCACCCCAGTCACCGCCACCCCAGTCACCACCGCCCCAGTCGCCGCCACCCTGGTCGCCGCCGTTCCAGTCGGCCTGCTGACCCTGATCGCCACCGAAGTCGCCGAAGCCCTGGCCGCCGTCGTAGCCGCCATCGAAGCCGCCGCCGTCCCAACCGCCGCTGTCCCAGCCGCCCGCCGCGTAAGGGATGCTGTGCATACCGGAGAACATGGCGTTGAACAGCAGGCCGGCGCCGATGCCCCACGCGCCGGCGACCAGCGCCGGCTTCCACCACGGCTCGCTGTACCAGCCCTGCGGCACCGGCCGGCCGGCGACGTAGCCGCCGGGGTAGTAGTGCGGGGTGCCCGCGCCGGGCAACGCCGACGCCTCGTACTCGTGGCCCTCCACCTCGACCCGGCGGTCGCCGGTGACCTTGCCGGCGCGGCTCTGGCCGTTGAGGTCGGGCAGCTCGGGGCCGGGGTCGAGGCCCATCGCTGTGCGGGCGGCCCGCACGTAGTACAGGCCTTCCTGAGCGGTCTGGGTGACCAGCCGGCACTGCTCGACGGTGCGCGCCTGCTCCATCTGCGAGCCGGCGGCGGTGTAGCGCTCGCCGGCGTCGGCCAGTGCCTGCTTGGCGGCGTCGTTGGTGCCGGTCAGGTTGAGCACCTGGCCGCCGAGCCGCTCCACCCAGCGGCGGGCGTCCGCCTTGGCGTCCTCCAGGCGCTGGCCGGTCGCCGCGCGCTGGCGCCAGACGAGCACGGCTACGCCGATGATCACCACGAGCAGGATCACGACGAGCGCGGTCACGGTGCCTCCCGGTTTCCAACGAGGGTGAATCCGTCGCAATCGGACAACGGGAAAGCTACCGCCTGGGTTCCTGGCCGGCCGACCGGCCGGTGTGATGCGACGGACAGCTACTTCTTGGTCGCGTCCGGCGACCGCCCGGCCCAGAAGGCGCCGAGCACACCGACCACTACCACCGCGACGAGGTAGAAGCCCATCACGTTCCTCCTTGTTCGTGCCTACGTGACGGCAACGACTCGGTTCGCGGCGGAGGTTCCGGTTCCTGCCTGTCGGTTCCTTAAGGATCAGCTGTCCTGAAGGTCAGAACTTCTCCGGGCAGTGCGGCTGGTGGTCGCCGGCGAACGCCCGCGACGCGGCCCGCGCCTTGCCCGGCGTGAGCTCGCGGACGCGTTGTGCGGCAACGAGTTCCTGCACGGTGGTGCCGCCGAGGAACACCGCGCCGAGTTCGCGGGCGCTCAGCGCCAGGTCCGGCTCGGCGTCGGTGCGGGTGACTGTCGCCGGCCCATCGGCCTCGGCGACGATTCGCCAGGTGCCGGCGTTCCACGGACAGAGGGTGTCTTCGACCGCCAGCACGACGTCGACCGGCGCGGAGTAGGTGCGCAACGGCAGCGCGCGGTCGATGTCGACGATCCGCACCCACAGGCCGTCGGTGACCTGCCGACCGTTGTCGGCGGCGTCGCTGAGCATGTGGATGATCGGGTCGTCCGTGGCGGCATCGCCCCGGACGACCGTGGTCAGGTCGATGTCGAGCAGGTACCGCCACAGCGCCGCATACGCCTGCGGCGTGGCGCCCAGCACCTCCTTGGCGTGCACCTCGTGTTGTGGCTTGCGGGAACTCCAGTTCCGCCTCACCTGGTAGATCGCGTAGCCCTCCGGATGGATGGCGTACCGCCACTTCGTGGCATCCTCGCTACGCAATTGCTCAGCGTTCTCGGCGAGGAGCACCTGCCACGACGCCTTGGTGCGGTCCACCCAGCCGACGCGCGTCGGTGCCACCTTGCCGTGCAGGTGATGCATCAGCGGCAGCGCGGTTTCCTTGTCCACCTCACGAATCCGCCCGTCACTGATGTCTACAGTGGACTGAAACGCCGCACCCCTGGGCACCGCGAAGGCGGCGCGGTGACCGGCGAGGCCGTAGCCGAAACGGCCGTAGATAGCGCCCTCGGAGGCATACAGCGCGGCGAACGCGTCGCCACTTTCGTGCTGGGAATGCAACTGTGCGCGCATCAATCGGGTCAGGGCGCCCCGACGGCGATGGTCCGGTGCGACGGCGACGCAGGACACCGCGGCGACCGGCTGTGGACCGGTGCCGGGCAGCGTCATGCGTTTGGTGAGCATGGTGCCGCCGCCGATGAGCTCGTCGCCGTCGAAGACGCCGTGCGTGCGGTGCGGCTCCAGCTGGGCGGTCTCGGCCGCGACGTTCTCCGGAGCCGGGTCGTCCAGGAAGGCCCGGAAGACCACGTCGATGAACGCCGGGATCTCCTCGGCGGTGAGGGTGCGGGTCACCAGCGGCGATGCGGTCATAGCCGACTTCGTACGCCGGTCGGGCCGTCGGCGCGAGCCGTTTTTTGATGACGCCGGAGGTAATCGACCACCGCGCCGCCCACTGTCAGGCTGGGAGAACACAAGCGGGACAAGGGAAGGAACGATCGAGATGACCGACGCGAACGTTGTGGCCCGGCGCTACCTGGAGATCTGGAACCAGTCCGATGGGGCACTGCGCGCCAAGGCCGCCGCCGAGCTGCTCACCGCTGCCTGCCGGTTCGTCGACCCGATCGCCGACGTGAGCGGTCCCGACGGACTCGCAGCTGTCATCGGGGGCGTGCACGAGCGGTTTCCGGGGCATCGGTTCCGGCCGTTGGGGGAGGTGGACGCCCATCACGACGTACTGCGGTTCACCTGGGAGCTGGTGCCCGAGGGCGGCGAAGAGTCCGTGGTGATCGGCACCGACGTGCTGGCGCTGACCGAGGACGGGCAGGTCGGCGGGATCAGCGGCTTCTTCGACAAGGTGCCCGCGGCCTGACCGTACGGCGTCGTGGTCCGTCGCGTGCCCGAGAAACGGCTGTGGGGCACGGAATTCCCGTGCCCCACAGCCGTGTGCGTTGACCTACTTGGCGTTGACCAGTTCCGGCCGCTCCGGCTCGGCGGCCCGGTTCCGCTTCGCCTCGCGGCGCTTGCGGAACCGCTCCTTGGTGTTCTCCACCATGGTGTAGAGCGTCGGCACCAGCAGCAGCGTCAGCAGCGTGGAACTGACCAGGCCGCCGATCACCACCACCGCCAGCGGACGCGAGATGAACGCCCCGCTCTGCGTCAGGCCGAGGGCCATCGGCAGCAGCGCGAAGATCGTCGCCGCCGCGGTCATGAGGATCGGACGCAGCCGGCGGCGACCGCCCTCCACCACCGCGTCGGCGATGCTCATGCCGTCCTCGCGATATTTGTTGATCAGATCCATCAGCACGATCGCGTTCGTCACCACGATGCCGATCAGCATCAGCACGCCGATCAGCGACGGCAGGCCGAGCGGGATGCCGCTGATCAGCAGCGCCGCGATCGCGCCGGTGGCCGCGAAGGGGATGGACACCAGCAGAACCAGCGGCTGGATCAGGCTGCGGAACACCGCGACCATGATCAGGAACACCAGTGCGACGGCAACCGCGAGCGCGATGCCGAGGTTGCCGAAAGCGTCACTCTGCTGCTGGCTCACACCGCCGATGGAGTAGGTCGCGCCGGCGGGCAGCTTGGTGTCCTTCAACTTCTGCGTCAGGTCGGCGCTGATCGCGCCCGTGTTGGCGCTGTCGGCCGTGCCGCTCACGGTGGCGCTGCGCGCCCCGTCGATGCGCTTGATCTGCACCGGGCCGTTGGTCTGCTGGACCGTGGCGACGGAGTCGAGCCGGACCACGCCGGTCGTGCCCGGCAGCGGCAGCGCCTTGAGCGCGTCGAGGTCGCCCGGCGCGGAACCGGTGCGCAGCACCACGTTCTCCGAGGTGCCGTTCAACGTCAACTGCGCGATCTGGCTGCCGGCCAGCTGGGCCTGCACCGCCTGGCCGATCGTCGAGTCGCTCAGGCCCTGCTTGGCGGCGGCCTGCCGGTCGACCGAGACGTGGACCTCCGGTGCGCTGTTGACCAGGTCGCTGGTCACGTCCGTGACGCCCGAGATGCCGGACATGGTCTTCTGCACGGCGTCCGACGCGGTGCGCAGCACGTTCTCGTCAGACGCCTGCACGACGACCTGCAGCGAGCTGCCGCCGAAGCCCCCGCCGCCACCACCGGCGCCGACCGTGATCTTGCCGGCGTCCGGCAGCGCGTTCAGCTTGTCCCGCAACGAGTTCTGCACGGTGTCGAGATCGGCGCCGTCCTTGATCGTGATCGCGTAGCTGGCCTTGGACGTGCCGCTGTTGCCGCCGAAACCGAGGAAGCCGCCGCCCGAGCCGACCGTGACCTGGTAGGTCTGCACGCCGTCGACGCCCTGGATAGCCGACTCCACGCGCTTGGCCGCTGCGTCCGTGGTGGCCAGGCTGCTGCCTACCGGCAGCGCCTGCGAGACGTTGATGGTGTTCTCGCCGGAGCCGTCGAGGAAGTTGGTCTTCAGGCCGGCGCCCATCGCGAGCGTGCCGAACATGATCAGGATCGCGATCAGCACCGTGGTCAACCGGCGGCGAGTGGCGAACCGGATGACCGGCACGTACATCCGCTGCAGCGGGTTGCGCAGCTCCTTGCGCACCGCCTCCTCGGGATCGGTGCCTTCCTTGGCGGGCTTGAGGAACCAGTAGGCGAGCACCGGCACGATCGTCAGCGCCACCAGCAGCGAGGCCAGCAACGCGACCGTGACCGTCAATCCGAACGGTGCGAACAGCTCGCCGACGAGACCACCGACCACGGCGATCGGCGCGAACACGGCGACCGTGGTCAACGTCGACGCGGTGACCGCGCCCGCGACCTCACGGGTGCCGTCCAGCACCGCGCGCTTCTTGTCCTCGCCGTAACTGAGATGGCGCTTGATGTTCTCCAGCACCACGATCGAGTCGTCGACCACACGTCCGATGGCGATGGTCAGGCCGCCGAGCGTGAGCAGGTTCAGCGAGGTCTTGGTCGTCCACAGCACGATCAGCGCGATGACCACCGAGAGCGGGATGGACACCGCGGTGACGATGGTGGAGCGCACCGACAGCAGGAAGATCAGGATGACCACGACCGCGAAGGCCAGGCCCAGCAGGCCCTCCTCGGTCAGGCCCTCGACCGCCTTGTTGACGGCCGGGGCCTGGTCCTGGATGACCGTCAGCTTGGCGTTGTCGCCGAGATCGGCCTCGAGCTGGGAGATCTTGTCGCGCACCTGGTTGGAGATGTCGACGGCGTTGCCGTCGGGAGTCTTGGTGACGGAAACGCCCAGGCTGTCCTTGCCGTTGGTGCGGGTCAGGGACGTTGACGGCGCGAGATCCTCGGTCACCTGGGCGACGTCGCCCAGCTTGACCGGCTGCGGCGCGGGCCGTCCCGGCAGGGCGGGCGTCGTCGGCGTCAGGTAGAGGTTGCGCACGTCGTCCACGGAGGACAGGCGCTGTCCGATCTGCACGGTCAGGGTCTGGTTGCCCTGGGTCAGCGTGCCGGCCGGCGTCGGGGTTCCGTTGGCGCGCAAAGCGTTCGTGACCGCGGTGGCGCTCAGGCCCGCGGCGGCGAGCTTGGCGTTGTCCAGGCTGATCGTGACGACCTTGTCCCGCGCGCCGGTCACGTTGGCCTCGCGGACGCCCGTGATGCCCTGCAGTTCCGGCACCACCGTGCTGGTCAGCTTCGCGGCGAGTTGCTGCTGGTCGGCGTCGGAGGAGGCGGCGAGCACGATGACGGGCAGGTCGTCGGTGTTGCCGACGATCACGTTCGGCTTGACGTTGGTCGGCAGCTGCGGGGCGATCTGGTTGACCGCCTGCGACATCTTGTTGACCGCGTTGTCGAGGTCCGTGCCGAAGTCGAACTGCACGGTGACCGAGGACGAGCCCTGGCTGGAGGTCGAGGTCAGCTGGGTCTGGCCGGGGACGCTGCGCAGCGCGTCCTCGATCGGCTTCGTGACCTGGTCCTGCACGATCTCGGGGGAGGCCCCCGGGTACTGGGAGACCACGACCGCGGCCGGGAAGGCCAGCGACGGCAGCAGCTGTCTTTGCAGTGACGGGATCGCCCACGCGCCGAAGCCCAGGGCGATGAGCGCCACCAGGGCCACCAGGCCGCGGTTGGCGAGGCTGAGTCTGGTCAGGAAGGTCATGGCAGCTCTCTGCGGAATTGGTTAGCCTTGTCCTAACATTTGGCCCAAGGCTAACAGTGCGACCGGGCCGGTCGCTGATACTTCTCTCAGGTTCGAGGGGATCGCTGGAAATGGCCCCGTGCCGTCACAGCGGCGTGACGAAGGGTGATCGGTAACCGTCCATGGAGGACAAGGAGCAGCTCATCGCCAGCATCACCGCGACGCAGCGGTCGCTGGGCCGGGTCTTCGGCGCCGCGCGGGCCAACCCGCTGATGTCGCTCAACCTCACGATGCGTCAGCTCAAGGTGCTGCTCACGCTGGCCCGACGGGGTCCGACGGCCGGGCAGGAGTTGACCGCCGAGATGGGCGTGAGCTTGGCCACCGTCACCGGCATCGTCGACCGGCTGGCCGCTCAGGGGCTCGTCTCCCGCCGCGAGGACCCTTCCGACCGCCGGGTCCGGTTGCTCGAGCTCACCGCCGAGGGCCACAAGCTCGTCGGCAGCGTCGTGGACGCCGGCAGCGCTCAGTACCGCCGGCTGCTGTCTCGCCTCGAAGTTGACGAACTTCGCCTGCTCGACAGCCTTATCCGCCGCATGGCCGAGATCGCCGACGAGGAGTTCCGGGAGTCCTGACGGCCTGCCGTCGTCCACAAGCACAACATTGACGACTGTGGACAACATTGACTCGTGTTGACAATGTTGATTCGAGTTGACGAGGTTGACTCGCGTTGAGCGGAGCGGGCGGGTCCGCGTGGCCCGCAGCGTCCTGCGGCCGCGTAGGGAACGCTGGCGCGCATCTCGATCTGCTACATCCTCGACGTCGTCGTCGCAGCGACGTTCATCGACGCGGTGAAGGTTGGCGGTGCAGTGAAGGCCATCGGCGCAGTGAAGGCCGTCGGCCTGGTGAAGACCGTCGGCATGGGGCACGCCGTCGGCGTGGTGGAAGTCGGTCGGCTTGGAGCAGGCCGTTGGGATCGAGCGGCCGTCGGCGCCGAGACGTTGGCGCGAGAAGTCCGGTGTGGAGAAGCTTGTCGGTCCGGCGAGACCTTCGCCGGGCAGCTCCACTTCGTCGAGCAGCTCTGCTTCGTCGGCGAAGAGTATTTCGTCGACGAGCACTAGTTCGGCTGGCGAGCGCCGGTCCGACCGGGGGCACGAGTTCGTCCGGTGAGGCGCGCGTCGTGCGGTGGGGCACGTGCGGCGAAGGGTGGGTGTGCGGCGTGGGGGTTCGTGTACGGGGCGAGCTGAGTGGTGCTCGGCGGGCGGTCTGGTCGGGTTCGTCGGGATCGGGCGCGTCGATCATCGAGGTGTGAGGGTTCGTCGTGGTGTTGGCCGACGAAGTCGGGAAGTACGTGTGAACTGCTCGACTTCGGCGGAACTGCTGTGAACAGAGTTCACAGATTTGTTGCTGCGGGCAGCTCATTCGGGGCGGCCGATCGGGTCTGACACGGCTGTCATCGCTGGTCTGTCCGAGTGGAAGGCGACCGACGCCGCGCAACGGGATGTGGTTGCTCGTGTACGAACCGTCGTGATGCCCGTTCGTGGGCGTCGGCCCGGGTCCATGCGACGGAGGGAAACCTATGCGGCATACGGACGGCGGTCGTCGATCTCCCTGGTTACGCAGAACACCAGCGGTGCTGGGCGTCGCGGCGGCGGTGGTGGCCGGCCTGGCCCCGACGGCGCAGGCGGCGCCGGTGACCAGCGCGGACTCCACCCATACGGTGACGCTGGTGACCGGCGACCGCGTGGTCGTGCAGGACGTCGGTGGCCGGCAGACGGCGACGGTGGTGCCGAGGCCGGGCTCCACCGGCGACTTCGTGAACCAGCGCGTGGACGGTGACCTCTACGTCATCCCGGCGACGGCGCTGCCGTATCTGGGCACCTCCCTGGACCGGTCGCTGTTCGACGTGTCGGCGCTGATCCGGGACGGCATCACGGACCAGGTCCCGGTGCAGGTCGCCGGTGCCGCGCCGGGAGTGCTGGACGGCAAGGTGACCGCCGAGTCGGGGGCGGCGTTCGGCGCGGCGCTGGCGGCGCAGGCGGGACGCGACGCGAAGAACCACTTCGCCACGCGCGGCCCGCTGTTCGGCACGGCCAACTCGGTGCGGTTAGCCGCGCAGGGGGCGCCGCAGCAGGTGCACCCGAACTTCCCGATGCACACGGTCCGGGTCCTCACCGTGAACGGTGCGAACACGACGGTCGACGCCGCCCTCGGTCTGATCAACACCGATGACGGCCGCAACTTCAACGCCTTCCCGTACAGCACGGCCGGCGAGGCGCGGGCGAGCGTGCCGGCCGGCAACTACGGCTTGGTGGCGTGGTTCCCGACGTTCGACTCGGCCGGCCAAGTGACCTCGGTACGGGTCGTCGTGCAGGACTTCGTGGTGTCGGGCGATCAGGTGGTGTCGGGCGATCAGACGGTCACCGTTGACGCCAGCAAGGCGACGTCGCAGATCACCGTGAGCACGCCGAAGCCGTCGAACCTCATATCCGAGTCGCTGGAGTACTTCCGCAGCGCGCAGGCCATGGGGTCGCAGGGTTACGGCTTCGCAGTCGGCAACGGAACCGCCTATGTCGCGCCGTCGGCGCCGGTGAAGGTCGGCGGCTTCCACTTCAACGTGCAGACGCACAGCGAGTCCCCGGCCGGCACGGCCAACCCCTACAGCTACGACCTGAAGATCGACAACGCCGGTGCGCTGGGGTCGAACCAGCACTACAAGGTCACCGCGGACCAGTTGGCGACGCTGAAGGAGAGCTACTACAGCGACAAGCCGGGCCGCCAGGAGGGCTTGGCCCGGATCATCTTCCTGCCCTACGAGGTCTTCGGTTTCGGCCAGTTCGCGCCGTTCACGGCCCCACTGCAGCGCACCGAGTACGTCCTCGGCGGCCCCGAGCTGCTCTACAGCGACGCGGTCCTCGCCAGCATGACCACTGGCGGCGGCTTCACCCCGGGCGGCCTCCTCCAGTTCGCGGCGAAGACGACGACGCCGGTCGAGTGGCTGCGAGGTCCGCTGGCACCGGGTCTGAGCGTGCCGCCGGCGGGCACGACCTCCTGGCTGTGCGCGGCCTGCCGGCGTGACGACACGATGCGCGTCACCCTGGTGCCGGTGCTGGACAGCGACGGCCACGCCCTCTACCTCGACGCGCCGACGACGGGCACCGTGTCGACCTCGCACTTCCAGCTGCTTTCCGGCGGGAAGGCGCTGATCGACGCGAAGGACGTCACCGGCGGCGAAGTCGCCGTGCCCGGCGCGCAGGCCGACTACAAGATCGTCTACGACCAGACGCGGACCGCGCCCTGGTTCCACCAGTCCACGGTCAGCCACAGCGAGTGGACCTTCGGCTCGGCGCATTCCGGCGCGCAGACCGTGCCGGACGGCTGGGTCTGTGACCCGAGCACGGGCAAGGCCACCGACTGCTCGGCGCTGCCCCTGGTGACGGCCTCCTACCAGCTCAAGGCCGGTTTGGACGGCACCGCACCGGCCGGCCCCGACCAGGTCGTCGTCACGTTCGGGCACGCCCCGGGCGGCACGAACCTGCCGTTCGCCAAGGCCGACGTGCAGGTGTCGTTCGACGGCGGCGCGACGTGGACGCCGACGTTCCTGGCGGATCTCGGCGGCGGCCACTACCGCTCGCAGTGGACCAACCCGGCGTCCACCACGGGCGGCGACGTCTCGCTGCGCGTCAGTGCGACCGACGTCGCGGGCAACTCGCTGACCCAGTCCGTCACCAGCGCGTTCTCCGTGCCGGGCGTCCAGAGCTGACCAGGGGAGTCACGATGAACCGATTTCGTGCGGCCGTACTCGCCGGTGCGCTGCTGACGCTCGGCTTGCCGGCGATGGCCGTCGCCGCGCCCGACACCACCATGCACACCGCGTGCACGTCGACGACGAACTCCACCACGCCGACCATGCACTGTTTTGCCCTCTACCGCTCCACGCACGCGTTCGGCCCGAACGCGACGCCGGAGGGGTATGGGCCGGCGGATTTGCGGAGTGCGTACAAACTGCCGTCGACCGGCGGCGCGGGGCAGACGATCGCGATCGTCGACGCGTACGACAATCCGAACGCCGAGGCGGATCTCGCCACGTACCGGCAGCAGTTCGGGCTGCCGGCGTGCACGACGGCGAACGGCTGCTTCAAGAAGGTGAACCAGCGCGGCGCCGCCTCGCCGCTGCCGACGGGCAGTCCGAACTGGGGCGTGGAGATCTCGCTCGACCTGGACATGGTGTCGGCGGCCTGCCCCGACTGCCACATCCTGCTGGTCGAGGCGGACACCCCCACCTCGGAGAACCTCGGCGCGGCCGAGGACACGGCGGCGAGGTCCGGCGCGAGCGCGGTGTCCAACAGCTACGGCACCGACGAGTTCAACGGCATGGACGCCGACGCCAAGCACTACCAGCACCCGGGCGTCGCCATCCTCGCGTCCAGCGGCGACTACGGCTTCCAGCCGGCGTCGTTCCCGGCGTCGCTGGCGAACGTGATCGCGGTCGGCGGCACCACGCTGGCCAAGGCCGACAACGCCCGCGGTTGGACGGAGACGGCCTGGTCGCGTGCGGGCAGCGGCTGCTCGGCGTGGATCCCGAAGCCGGCGTGGCAGCACGACGCCAACTGCGGGATGCGGACCGTCGCCGATGTGGCGGCGGTCGCCGACACCGATCCGGGGCTCGCCGTGTACGACACGTACGGGCTGGGCACACAGGCCGGCTGGATCACCGTGGGCGGCACCAGCGCGTCATCGCCGTTCATCGCCGGCATCATCGGCCTGGCCGGCAACGGCAGCCAGATCACCGACGCCTCGTCGCTGTACACGCACGCCGACAAGCTGTTCGATGTGGTCGGCGGCTCGAACGGCTATTGCGGCGGGGACTACCTGTGCACCGGTCTGGACGGTTATGACGCCCCGACGGGACTGGGGTCGCCGAACGGCGTCGGTGCGCTCTAGCAAGAACGATCTAGCCTGGCCGAGTGGCTGAATCTCCCATGCTCGGTGTGGTCGCGTCCGGCGCGGGCGGCGTCGAGGGCCTGTTCGACGGGCTCGTCCGTCCCGCGCTGGACGCCGGCTGGCGGGTCGGCGTCACGCTGACGCCAACCGCCGGCCGGTGGTTCCGCGACGCCGGCCTCGTCGACGAAATCGAGAAAGCCACCGGACTTCCCCTTCGCGTCGAATCACGGCTGCCCGGCGAGCCGAAGCCGCATCCGCCGGTCGACACGTACGTCGTCGCGCCGGCCACCGCCAACACCGTCGCCAAGCTCGCCCTCGGTTTCGGCGACAACCAGGCGCTCACGCAGGTCTCGGAGGCGATCGGCATCGACGGCGTCGAGGTTGTCGTCTTCCCGTGCGTCAACGCCGCCCACGTCCGCCACCCGGCCTGGCCCGGACACATCGCCGCCCTGAGGGCCGCCGGCGTGCACCTCGTGGACGGCGAGGACGTCTGGCCGCTGACCGAGCCTCGATCGGGGGAGTGGCATCCGATCCCGTGGCACGCGGTGCTCGACGCGGTGAACTCCACCCGCCCATGAGCCGAGCGGGTGACCCCGGACACGGTCACCGTAAGATGATCAGGTGACCTGCTGGGGGCGGCCCGCGTGACGGCCATCGTGGACGGCTCCCGCCACACCCGACCGACCTGGGCCGACGTGCCGGGCCGGGTGCGCGAGGTCATCGAGCACAAGATCGGCGCTCCCGTGGTCCGGGCGCTCAGCCAGGCCGGCGGCTTCACCCTCGGCCTCGCGTCCCGGCTGCTGCTCGCCGACGGGCGCCGCGTTTTCGTCAAGGCGCTGCCGGCCGACCATCCGCTCGCCGGCGCCTACCGGTCCGAGGCGTCGGTCGTCTCCCGGCTCCCGGAGAACGTGCCGTCGCCGAGACTGCTGCACGTCGTCGAGGGCCAGTGGGTCGCGCTCGTCCTCACCGACGTCGACGGCGGCGAGCCGAACCTGCGGCCGGGGTCGCCGGACCTCGCGGCGGTGCTGTCGGCGTTGGGCAGCGCGTCGCGGACGCTGACGCCGTGTCCGCTCGACGACGTGCCGAGCGTCCTCGACGACCTGGCACCCATGTTGTGTGGGTGGACGTCGTTGAGGTCGGCGGCGGTCGGCGACCTGGCCCCGTGGGCGCAGGCGAACCTCGATTCGCTGGCGGCGATGGAGACGGCGTGGCAGCCGTGGGCCGAGGGCGACACGCTGCTGCACAACGAGTTACGGGTCGACAACATGATCCGACGGGTCGAGGACGGCCGGGTGCTGCTCGTGGACTGGTCCTACCCGTCCAAGGGCGCGGCCTGGCTCGACACCGTGACGATGGTGCCGCAGCTGATCATGGCCGGCCACGCGCCCGGCGACGCCGAGCGGCTGGTGCTGGGCCGGCCGGTGCTGGCGAAGGTGCCGGCCTGGGCGATCACGGGATTCGCCGCGGCGCTGGCCGGCCGCTGGGAGCTGTCCAGTCGGCTGCCGGAGCCGACCGGCTGCGTCGGGCTGCGGCCCTACCAGGCTCGCGCGGCCGCCGCCGCGCTCGCCTGGATCGTGCATCGGACCCGCTGGTAGCTCACCCGTTGCGGGAGCCGACGCAGAACTCGTTGCCCTCCGGATCCCGTAGGACGCTCCACGCCATGCCCGGGTACGTGTGCTCCTCGACCACGGTCGCGCCCAGCGCGACCAGCCGGGCCACCTCGGCCGGCCGGTCCGGGGCGCCCAGGTCGATGTGGAGTCTGTTCTTGCCCTCGCGTAGTTCGTCGACGCGCTGCAGGCCGATGTCGACGTTGCCCTCGGAGGCGAGCACCAGCATGTCGCCGTCGTCGACCTCGTGAATGATCTCGGCGCCGAGCGCCGCGACCCAGAACTCCGCCAGCTTGTGGGTGTCCAGGCAGTCGATGGTGACCATGCGGATCCTCAGTGCCATGCGCAGACGGTAATCGGCGCGGCGGCCGGAACCGGCCGTTCCCGGCAACCGGTTGGAAAGCCTGCCCTCGCGTTCTCTACGCTCTGTACTTTCATCGATCCCGTACGAGGAGCCCGAGCCGTGATCACGAGGATGTCGTCGTTGTTCCTGCGCACCCTGCGCGAGGACCCGGCGGACGCCGAGGTGCCCAGCCACAAGCTGCTGGTCCGCGCCGGTTACGTCCGTCGCGTCGCACCGGGCGGCTACTCGTGGCTGCCGCTCGGCCTGCGGGTGCTGCGCCGCATCGAGGACGTCGTCCGCGAGGAGATGAACGCGATCGGCGCGCAGGAGATCCAGTTCCCCGCGCTGCTGCCCCGCGAGCCCTACGAGGCCACCAACCGGTGGACCGAGTACGGCCCCAACATCTTCCGGCTCAAGGACCGCAAGGGCGCCGACTACCTGCTCGGCCCCACCCACGAGGAGCTGTTCACGCTCACCGTGAAGGGCGAGTACAGCTCCTACAAGGACTACCCGGTCACGCTGTACCAGATCCAGACCAAGTACCGGGACGAGGCGCGGCCCCGCGCCGGCATCCTGCGCGGCCGTGAGTTCGTGATGAAGGACTCCTACTCCTTCGACCTGGACGACGAGGGCCTCGCCCGGTCCTACCAGGCGCACCGCGACGCGTACGTGAAGATCTTCGACCGCCTCGGCCTCGAGTACGTGGTGGTGAAGGCGACCTCCGGCGCCATGGGCGGCTCGGCGTCCGAGGAGTTCCTGGCCGTCGCCGAGACCGGTGAGGACACCTTCGTCCGCAGCACCGAGTCCGACTACGCGGCCAACGTCGAGGCGGTCGTCACCACGGCGCCCGCGGCGCAGCCGATCGACGGCAAGCCCGAGGCGAAGGTCCACCACACGCCCAACACGCCGACCATCGCCACGCTGGTCGACTTCTTCAACAACGCCGGCCTCGGCCGTGAGTTCACCGCCGCCGACACGCTGAAGAACGTGCTGCTCAAGACCCGCCGCCCCGGTGAGGACAAGTGGGAGCTGCTGGCCATCGGCGTGCCCGGCGACCGCGAGGTGGACCAGAAGCGGCTGGAAGCGGCGCTGGAGCCGGCCGAGGTCGCGATGCTGGAGGAGGCCGACTTCGCGGCCAACCCCTTCCTGGTCAAGGGCTACATCGGGCCGAAGGCGCTGCTGGACAACGGCGTGCGCTACCTGGTCGACCCCCGCGTCGTCACCGGCACCGCCTGGATCACCGGCGCGGACCAGGCCGACCACCACGTGATGGACCTGGTCGTCGGCCGCGACTTCGTGCCGAACGGCACGGTCGACGTCGCCGAGGTGCGTGAGGGCGACCCCTCGCCCGACGGCAAGGGCACCCTGGTCGCGGCGCGCGGCATCGAGATCGGCCACGTGTTCCAGCTGGGCCGCAAGTACGCGGACGCGTTCTCGCTGGACGCCCTCGGCCCGGACAGCAAGCCGATCCGGATCACCATGGGCTCCTACGGCATCGGCGTGTCGCGGCTGGTCGCCGTGATCGCCGAGCAGTACTTCGACGACCGCGGCCTGATGTGGCCCCGCCTCGTCGCCCCGGCCGACGTGCACGTGGTCATCGCCGGCAAGGACGACGCGGTGCGCGCGGGCGCCGAGAAGCTGGCCGGCGAGCTGGCCGCGGCCGGCATCGAGGTGCTGCTCGACGACCGGACCGCGTCGCCGGGCGTGAAGTTCGCCGACGCCGAGCTGATCGGCGTGCCGACCATCGTGGTCGTCGGCCGCGGCCTGGCCAGTGGCGTCGTCGAGGTCAAGGACCGGGCCACCGGCGAGCGCGGCGACGTCCCCGTGGACGAGGCCGTCGCGCACCTGGTCGGGCTGGTCCGGGGCTGAGCCCGAGCGGCCCGGTGGCGGTCAGCCGCTGGGCCGCATCGTCGCCATGATCTTCATGGCGTCGTCGTCGCTGAGCGCGTTGGGCACGCCCTGGTCGGCGAACAGCACCAGGATCACGGAGCCGGTGTCCGACGTCTTCACGGCGGCGGCGTACACCTTGGCGCTCGGCGGCGTGCACGGGTTGGTCGACTGCGGCGTCGTGACGTCGGCGACCGACAGCGTGGCGGTGATCTTGCCGTCGGCGATCTTGATCTGCTTCGACGGCTCCATCTTCACGTCCGGCGCCTGGCCCGAGTCCGCCTTGTAGGCCACGGTCGCCCAGTGCTTGGCGGTGTCCGGCGAGGACTGGTCGGGGCCCTGGTTGTCGCTCGCGGTGACGGCGGTGCCCGCCCGCACCGAGCCGGACTGGCCGGCGCAGTAGCCCTTCATGTAGTACGCCGCGCCGGTGCCGGTGACGAAGTCGCCGTCGGACGGCCCCATGCCGGCGATCGCGTCCGGGTCGTCCTTGGTCCACTGCGACTTCGGGATGTCGTAGGCGACGTTGCGGCGGTTGGACACCGCGACCTGCCAGCCCTGCACGCGCGGGTCCAGCGGCTTGCGGCTGGCGGACGTGGTCGGCGGGGCAGACGCCTGCTGGGTGCGTTCGCCGGCCTGCGGCTGTCCGTTGCGGGTCAGCAGCACGACGGTCGTCACGACACCGGCCAGCACGAGCACGCCGACCAGCGACAACACGATCGTCAGCGTGCGGCGGTTGCGCGGCGGCGGCCCCTGCGGCGGCTGCTGGTACATGCCGAAGCCGCCGTAGTTGGACTGGTACGGCTGCTGGTACTGCGGCGGCTGCTGCGGGTAACCGGGGTACTGCGGCTGACCGTAGGTATAGCCGGGATACTGCGCCTGCTGGCCGTACGGCTGCTGCTGCTGATACCCGGGAACTCCCTGCGGCCCCGAGGAGTCCGGCCCACCGGCCTGGTTGTCCCCGTAGCCCGATCCACCGCTTGGCCACGTCACGGCCGCAAACGCTACCGCTTGGGCGGTCTTCTGTCAGACGACCTGCGGCAATACGTGAAGGGCCTGGTATCGGGGCAGTGGGCCGGGTACTACTCGTGCCATGGCGACCAACGAGACCATTCCTGCCGATGTGCCCGAGGTCGACCCGCTCGTGGAGCGGCTGCGCGCGCAGGACGTCGAGGTGGTCGCGCTGTCCTTCGTGGACAACGCCGGCATCGCACGGGTGAAGACGGTGCCGCTGCCGAAGTTGGCCGCCGCCGTGCGCTTCGGCGTGGGGGCGTCGCCGTGCTTCGAGACCTTCTGTTTCGACGACATCATGGTGCAGGGCCGGTTCCTCGGCGGCCCCGACGGCGATCTCCGGCTGGTGCCGGACCTGTCCCGGATCGTGCCGCTGGCCGGGCAGACCGGTTGGGCGTGGGCGCCGGCCGACAAGTTCCGCCAGGAGGGTGACAGGTTCGAGGCATGCCAGCGGGCGTTCGCGGCGGCACAGGTGGAGGCGGCCGCGGCACGTGGGCTCGAGCTGCGTATGGCGTTCGAAACGGAGTGGGTGTTGGCGACCGGGTCAGGCGACGCCGTGACGCCGGTGTTCGACGGACCCGCGTACGGCGCGATCCGGCTGGAACAGATCGCCGACTACGGCCGCGAGCTGCTGGCGACGCTGCGGGCGCAGGACGTCAGCGTCGAGCAGTTCCACCCCGAGTACGCCGACGGCCAGCTGGAGGTGTCGGTCGAGCCCAACGACCCGGTCGGCGCGGCCGACGACGTGCTGCTGGTCCGTCACACGATCAGGCGAATCAGTCATCTGAACGGCTGGCGAGCCAGCTTCGCGCCGGCGATCACCCCCGACACCGTGGGCAGCGGCGCACACCTGCACCTGTCTGTTGTGGACCAGTTCAGCGGCGGCAGCGGACCGTTCGGACTGCCGCCGGTCGGCGAGGCTTTCCTCGCCGGAGTGCTGCGTGAGCTGCCGGCGCTCATCGCGGTCGGCGCCGGCAATCCGGCCAGCTTCCTGCGCGCGGCGCCGTCGCGGTGGGCGGGCGTGTGGCAGGCATGGGGGCGCGAGACCCGGGAGGCGGCGATCCGGTTCGTCACCGGCGTGACCGGGACGGGGGCTTCCGCTGCGAACGCCGAGGTCAAGTGCTTCGACGCGACGGCGAACCCGTACCTGGTCGTCGGCTCCGTGATCGCCGCCGGTCTGGCTGGCGTCGACGAAGGACTCCGGCTGCCGCCGCCGATCACCGGCGATCCGGCGCTGGTGGACGAGAGCGTCCGGACCGCGGCCGGCGTGCTGCGGCTGCCGGAGTCGCCGGCGGCGGCCGCGAACGCCTTCGCGTCGTCGGCCGTGCTCGCCGCCGCGATGGGGGAGGTCCTGCACGACAGTGTGCTGACCGTCCGCCGCGGCGAGGCCGAGCGGTTCGCGGACACTTCGCCGGCCGAGTTGGCCGCCCTCACCCGTTGGCGGTGGTAGCGGTGGTGACCGACGACCTCGTTCTCGTCGACCAGCACTGCCACGGCGTCGTCGCCGGCGACCTTGACCGTGAACGGTTTGCTGGATTGCTGACGGAATCCTCGATTTCGACGAACTCCTTCGACTCGATGCTCGGGCTGGCCGTCCGCCGCTGGTGCGCGCCGCAGCTCGGGCTGCCGGCGCACTGCTCCGTCGACGACTATCTGCAACGCCGCGCCGAGTGGGGGTGGCGGCGGGTCAGCTCCCGGCTGCTCGGCGCGGCCGGCGTGCGGTCCTGGCTGGTGGACACCGGTCTGTCGACGCCCGACACGCCGTTGACCGAACCGGCGGACTTCGCCGACATCGCCGGCGGCGAGGCGTTCGAGGTGCTCCGCCTGGAGTCCGTCGCCGAGCGGGTCGCCGCCGACGAAGTGAATGTCGCCGACTTCCTCGATTTCGTCGAAAACGAGATTCGCGACGCAATCGAGGCGGGCGTCGTCGGGCTGAAGAGCGTCGTCGCGTACCGGACCGGCCTCGAGCTGCCGGCCGAGCCGCCGACGGACGTCGAGGTCGCGGCCGCCGCAAGCGCTTGGCTCCGATGGGGCGGCGGGCGACTGGACGACCCGATCCTGCTCGCCTGGCTGGTGCACCTCGGCGCCCGGCTGAGCGCCGAGCTGCACGTCCCGCTGCAACTGCACACCGGCTTCGGCGACGACGACGTCCGGCTGCACCGCGCCGACCCGGCGCTGCTCGGCGACTTCCTGCACGCCACGAAGTCGACCGGCGCCACGATCGCGTTGCTGCACACCTGGCCGTTCCACCGCCACGCCGGCTACCTCGCGCACGTGTTCCCGCACGTGCTCGTCGACGTCGGACTCGCCGTCCCCTATGTGGGTGACCGCGCGGGCGCCGTTCTCGCCGAACTCCTGGAACTCGCGCCGTTCGGGTCCGTCTGCTTCTCGTCGGACGGCTACGGACTGCCCGAACTCCACTATCTCGGCGCGACGCTGTGGCGGCGGGCGCTCGGCCGGCTGATCGACGAATGGATCGCCGACGACGTGATGACCGCCGCCGACGGGGAACGTCTCGCGGTCAATTTTGCCGCCGGCAACTGTTGCCGTGCGTACGGCCTGACCGTTCCCGCGTGATCCACGTATCCTGCGACCATGTCCGCTGGCACGGAGGCGTCGGAGTCGACGAGCGTCTACCCGAGGTGGCTGGTCGTCAGCACGCTGGTGCTGTCGCTGGCCGGGCTCGCGGTGGCGATCTACATGACGATCAGCCACTACACCGACAACGCCACCCTGGTCTGCCAGGCCAACTCGGTGATCAACTGCGCGCAGGTCACCTCCAGCCCGCAGTCGGTGATCCTCGGGATCCCCGTCGCCGTGCTCGGCCTCGTCTACTTCGTGCCGATGACCGTGCTGACCACCCCCTGGGCCTGGCGCTCCGAGCTGCCCGCCGTCCGCTGGCTGCGCCTGGCCGGCGTCGGCGTCGGCCTGCTCTTCGTCGTCTACCTGGTCGCCGTGGAACTGGCCGTGATCGGCAAGATCTGCGAGTGGTGCACCAGCGTGCACGTCATCACGATCGCGTTGTTCGCACTCGTCGTCGTGGGTGAGTACCGGTCGAGGCCGGTCTAGCCGCTGTTGATCATCGGTAGTCTCCGGGCGTGGCGAACCAGGCGTCGGGCAACATCTCGGGGGCGGTCATCCAGGTCGAGACGATCGACCGGGTGATCGTCCAGGCTGCCCGCGAACGCCGACGACCCTCGGGAGTTCGCGCTGTTGCGGTTGCAGCGTGGCCGGGCGCTGCTCGTGCTCGGCGAGTTCGCGGCCGGTCGGGACGAGATCGTGCTGGCGCAGCACCACTTCGAGCTGACGGCCGAGACGGACAACAAGGCCAAGTGTCAGCTGGAACTCGGTCGTGCGTTGGCCGGGCTCGGGGAGAACGAGGCAGCCGAACCGGTCGTTCGTGGCCGCGAATCGCCGTGGTGCTGGTGGTTGTGGACACCACCATTCGGGAGCCGGGCGCCTGCGCGAACAGCGCTGGCAGGTTGTCCGTTCGTTCCGTGAACAGGATGTCGGCGTTGGTGCGGTGTTCGCGGATCGGATGATCAGCATGCACGACCAGATGTGATGGGCCGGCGGGAATCGGCCGCACGTCGATGCGGCGTCGGCGCAGACGGACCGTTGAGTCTGGGGCGATGTCCGCTGTGACGGTGAATGCCAGGATGCCGATGCCGGTGTGCAGGCCGTCGACGGTCAGCGGCTCGGCGATGGCGCTGTCCGGTTCGGACAGACCGAGTCGTTGATAGAAAAGCGACCGGAGCAGGCTGGTGGCCGGCGAGATCGCCCATTGTGGACACCGCAGTGCCGTTGACGATCTCGTGCTCGTCGAAAGCCGCGAGGGCAACGGGCTTGCCGATCGCGGCGGCGTAGCAGGTGACGGCATCGTGACGACCGACGACGTCGGCCGCGATCAACGCTGCCCGCCAACCCTCCAGCAGTGGGATCAGGATGAGGCCGGCGCGGACGCAATCGGCCAACCAGGACCGGACCTGATGCGGACTGTGGCCGTGCCAGACATGCGGATGCAGCACTGCCGCCACGCGGTGGCCCGGCGGCAGTTCGATGAGGGGCTTCCGCAGAAACGTCGGCCAGGTGCCGAAAGCGGAGCCCGAGCGAGCAGGCGGTTGGCCGACGCGACCGTGTTCACGACGAACAGGACGCTGCGGGAGAACCCGACGGTCGACAGCCGGCCGGGTGGCTGGTTGTGCGCCACCAGCCCACCCTGAACCGGCGTGCCCGCCTACAGCCCGAACGCGAGCAGCGCGTGGCCGCGATCACTCGGGTACGGCGCCATCCAATAGCCGGTCTGCACGTACACCATGCCGTCGGCCACGACCGCGCCACCGCCACCGGAGATCGCGCCGCCGTGGCCGGGTAGGCCGTTCACGCCGTCGAAGTCCCGGATGGTGTCGTAGGTCCACAGCACCTTGCCGGTGTTGCTGTCGAACACCCGCATCTTGCCGTCGGCGCTGCCCTCGTAGACGAGACCGGGCGACGTCGTGACCGCCGGGATGAAGGACGGCGTGCACATGTCCGGGTAGTGCGCGGCGCCGCCGGTGGTGCAGCCGTCCGCCGGGTTCGGCGTGTGCCACAGCTCCGCGCCGGTCGCCGGATCCAAGGCGTAGAGCGTGCCGGGATCGGCCATCATCGTTGCCACGTACAGGCGCTTGCCGTCGAAGCTGGTACCCCACTGGATGCCGGACAAGCCGCCGCCCGGCATCGGCGTGGACAGCGAGCGGCGCCACACCGCCTGGCCCGTATGTGCGTCGAATACGTGGTAGACGCCGCTCTTCTGGCCGACACCAACCAGTTCGCGCCCGTCGACCGTGAACAGGTTCGGCGACGAGGCGAGATCCCAGTCGAGCGCGCCGCCCTTCGGCACCGGGCAGTAGTCGTCGGCGTACCTCGGGTCGTTGCACAGCTGCCGCCAGGTGTCGTACGGCTGGACCTGCTGCTTCCAGCGGACCCGGCCGTTCGACGTGTCCAGCGCCAGCAGCGTGTCGAAATCGCCGCCATGACCGGAGTAGTTCTCGCCCGTGCCGACATACAGCGTGTGCGTGCGCGGATCGACGACCGGCGAACCCCACACGCCGACGCCCGACGGTTCGTAGCGCGCCGCACCACTCGGCCAGGTTCCTATCTGCTGAGGCGGCGGAACTGTGTAGTAGCGCCACGCCAGCTTGCCGGTGGCCGCGTCGATCGAGTCGACGTGGCCGCGGAACCGGCAGCACGGCACGCTCACGTCGTTCGTGCTGTTCTCGCCGTTCGAAGTGCCGACGAAGATGTGGCCCTCGAAGTAGATCGGCGAACTCGTCACCACCGACGCCGGAGTGGCGTCCGTCCGGTACTGCCACAGCAGGCGGCCGGTGCGCTGGTCGAGCGCACGAACGGTGCTCGTGACGTCGCCGAAGTACACGCGGCCGGCCGCCACCGAGGGGCCGTCGCGCACGATGTCGTTCGGCGGCAGGCTGAACGTCCACTTCGTCGCCCCGGACTTGGCGTCCACCGCGTAGAAGTTGCCGTCCTCGCCGCCGAAGTACAGCGTGCCGTCGACCACCGCGGGTTGGCTGTGCGGCGTCGCGCCCGGCACCGCCGGATAGCTGAACGCCCACTTCAGCTTGAGCTTCCCGACGGTCGCCGGGGTGATGCGGTGCTCGTTGCCGTTGAAACGCGAACCGCTCAGATCCTTCGTCCAGGTCGGCCAGTCGCCGGACGGATGGGCCGAACCGGTGCCCGCGGTCAGCGCCAGCGCGCACAGCGCGGCGACACCGGCCGCCAAGGACCGTCGTGACATGCGAATCCCTCCCCAGGTCAGCTGTCGGTGCCCATCCCACCGCGCTGCGTGACCGGCCACCAGCGGACAAAGTCCCCGGTCACACCCACCTAAGTAGCCGTCCGGCCTACTTTCGTAGGTCGACGAATTCGCGGCGCATCCGGAGGGTAGAATTCACCCGTAAATGTGCCGTTGAATAGAGGGATAGAGATGACGGACGCCGCAGCGCAGGCGAAGCCAAGGGTGCTGTCCGGTATCACCGCGACCGGCAACCTGACCATCGGCAACTACATCGGTGCGCTCAGCGTCTGGGCCGAGGAGCAGGACCGGTACGAGAACTTCTTCTTCATCGCCGACCTGCACGCCCTCACCATTCCCGAGGCGATCAGGGCCGACGACCTGCGCCGGCGCATCCGCGAGATCGTCGCCCTCTACCTGGCCTGCGGCCTCGACCCGGAGCGGTCCGTGCTGTTCCTGCAGTCCAAGGTGCCCGCGCACGCCACCCTGGGCTGGATCTTCGACTGCGTCACCCCGGTCAGCTGGCTGGAGCGGATGACCCAGTACAAGTCCAAGTCGCAGGGCGCCAACCCCAGCGGCGGGCTGCTCACCTATCCGGCGCTGATGGCGGCGGACATTCTTCTCTATCAGGCGCAATTCGTTCCCGTCGGCGACGACCAGCGTCAGCACATCGAACTCGCCCGGGACATCGCCAACCGATTCAATTCGATGTTCGGTGACTGCTTCCGTATTCCGGACGCGCTCATCCGCAAGAGCGGCGCGCGCATCATGGGCCTCGACGACCCCACGTCCAAGATGAGCAAGAGCAAGGCCGAGACCCACGAGGGCCACGCCATCGGTCTCCTCGACGACCCCAAGAAGATCCGCAAGGCGATCATGCGGGCCGTCACCGACGCCGGCTCCGCCGTCGACCGCGAGAACCTGTCGCCCGGCGTCGACAACCTGCTCGTGCTGCACGAGGCCCTGTCCGGCGCCACCCGCGAGGAAACCCTCGACCGGTTCGACGGCAACGGCTACGGCACCCTCAAGAAGGACCTCGCCGAGCTGGTGCTCGACAAGATCGCGCCCATCCAGACCCGGTTCAACGAGATCCACGGCGAGACCGGCTACCTGGAGAAGGTGCTCTCCGACGGCGCCGAGAAGGCCGCCGAGGTCGCCGACGTCACCCTCAACCGAGCCATGGAACTCGTCGGCCTGCGCTGAACCGACCACTGGCGGCGCACCGAACATTCGGTGCGCCGCCAGTTCTTTTGACGGAAACGAGGTTGAGGTTGAGCACAGCGCACGATCTGTCCCACGGCCGGCGCGCGGCCACCGCGACCCGGCGTGGCGTCCGTGACCACAACATGGACGCCGCCGCGCTCTTCCAGGCATCCACCGGGGTGGTCGTCGCCGCCGTCGTCGACGGCATCGGCAACGACCCCGGCGGCGCCGCAACCATGCGGCTGTTAGCCGAGAGCGCCGTGCGCATCGGCGCCACCAAAGGAGCCCTGGCCGGCGTGCTCGCCGCCGCCGCGCTCGTGGAAGACCCCGGGGTCCAGCACCACATGCCCGACGGCGTCATCGTGCTCGCCCTCGCCGTGCCCGGGCGGCCCACCCACCTCGCCTGGGTCGGAGACTCCCACGCCTACAGCTGGGACGGCAGCCACCTCCACCGGCGCACCGACCCCCACACCATGGGCGCCTACCTCCGCGGCAACGGCGTCGCCGACCTCGCGCCCCTGCACGACAGCTGGGTCCGCGTCACCCTCTCCAGCGCCACCGTCACCAATGTCGCCGTCTCCTCCGCGCCCACCGACGAACTCCTGCTCCTCGTCAGCGACGGACTCGACACCGTGCCCCACGACGAACTCGAAGCCCTCGTCCGCGAACACCAGGACAACCCCGAGACACTCGCCGACACCATCGTCGCCGCCGCCCGTGAAACCGAGGACGGCTACCGCGACGACGCCACCGCAGTCGTCCTCACCACCCGATGACTGTGGCGCTCGACACACTGACGGCCGGCGTGGAAGAGAAAAGAAGAGCGGGTGACGGGAATCGAACCCGCATGACCAGCTTGGAAGGCTGGGGCTCTGCCATTGAGCTACACCCGCATGCACCCGACATCGACCGGGTGCATGCGGGAGCTTAGCGGGTCGCGCTACTCTCATGCACGCGCCATCGCCAAGACGGCGCGAACGGGGTGTGGCGCAGTTTGGTAGCGCACTCGCTTTGGGAGCGAGGGGCCGTGGGTTCAAATCCCGCCACCCCGACGATTGGGTGAACTGTGCTCAGGGGGCCTTCGGGCCCCCTTCGCTGTTATCGCCGGGGGTGTTTTCTGGGGCTCTCGCCCCAGGCCCCAAGCCAGGGGGCTCCGCCCCCTGGACCCCCGGGTGTGGCCTGCGGCCTACACCCTGTCGTCGTGCGGGGTGCGTCTGCGTGTTTCTTGCCCGCTGCTTCTGCTGCGGGTTGCTCCGCCGCACGCCTTTGGGTGGGCAGGCTCTCGTCGACGGACGCTCGTCCTCGTGTGCTCGTTTCGGCGGCGCTGGTCTGCCGCAGCCGTCTTGCATCCGCTGCTGTTGCCCGCCGTCCCCTTCCCGGCGGAGGGTGGCGTGGGGGTCGGGAGTCCGGCGCTTCCTGGCCGACCTAGACTTGGGTATCCAATCCCGGGGCGTTGTGCGGTCGGGAGCACTGTGCACGCATTTGTTCGTACGAGGAGACCACGTTGAAGAGCACCGTCGAGCAGCTGAGCCCGACCAGGGTCCGGATCAACGTCGAGGTGCCGTTCGACGAGCTGAAGCCGAACTTCGACCGCGCCTACCGCAAGCTCGCGGGCCAGGTCCGCATCCCCGGCTTCCGTCAGGGCAAGGTGCCGCCGCGCGTGCTGGAGTCGCGCATCGGCCGCGCGCCCGTCCTGGACGAGGTGGTCAACGAGGCGATCCCGGCCAAGTACATGGAGGCGGTCAACGCGGGCGAGGTGCGCGCGCTCGGCCGGCCCGACATCGAGGTCACGAAGATCGAGGACGGCGACCACCTGGCGTTCACGGCCGAGGTCGACATCCGGCCGGAGATCACGGTGCCCGCCTTCGGCGAGCTCGCCGTCAGCGTGGACGACATCGAGATCAGCGACGAGGACGTCGACAAGCAGCTCGACGAGCTGCGCGCCCGCTTCGGCACGCTCACCGGCGTGGACCGGCCGGCGGAGAACGGCGACTTCGTGACCGTCGACCTGTCGGCGACCGTCGACGGCACCGAGGTCGAGGAGGCCCGCACCACCGGCCTGTCCTACGAGATCGGCTCGGGCCAGCTGGTCGAGGGCATCGACGACGCCCTGATCGGCGCCAACGCCGGCGAGACCAAGACCTTCACCACCAAGCTCGTGGCCGGCGAGTACGAGGGCCGCGACGCCGAGGTCACCGTCAAGATCGACAACATCAAGAAGCGCGAGCTGCCCGAGGCCGACGACGAGTTCGCCCAGCTCGCCAGCGAGTTCGACACCCTCGACGAGCTCAAGGCCGACCTGCGCGAGCGGCTGGGCCGGGTCAACAAGATGCAGCAGGGCGTGCAGGCCCGCGACAAGGTCCTGGAGGCCCTGCTCGAGGTCACCGAGGTGCCGCTGCCCGAGGCCGTCGTCACCGCCGAGGTCGAGACCCGCAAGCACGACGCGGTGCACGCCTTCGACCACGACGACGCCCGCTTCAACGAGTGGCTGACGGAGCAGGGCCAGACCCCCGAGGAGTTCGACGCCGAGCTGCGCACCGCCGCCGAGCAGGCCGTCAAGACCCAGCTCGTGCTCGACGCCGTCGCCGACGCGGAGAAGGTCCAGGTCAACGACGCCGAGCTGTCCGAGCGGATCGTCTACCAGGCGCAGCGCTTCGGCATCAGCCCCGACGAGTACGTCCAGCGGGCCCAGCAGGCCGGCCAGCTCGGCGCCATCTTCGCCGACGTCCGCCGCGGCAAGGCGCTGGCCTCCGTGGTCCGCCAGGCCACCGTGACCGACGCCTCCGGCAACACCGTCGACCTGGAAGAACTGTTCGGCGGGCCGGCCGCGGCCGAGGCCTCCGACGAGGCGGCCGAGCAGGAGTGACGCCCTGAGCGAACGCGGGCGGCGTCGGGACGTCGGCGCCGCCCGCGTTCGTTAAAGTCGGAAGCAAGCCAGCCGCGGGCCGCCCGCCGGAACACCGGCCCCCGACCCGCCAGCTCGACCAAGCGACAAGCGAAGCCAGGAGTCATCAGTGAGCCAGTACCAGCCACTCCAGTCCCGCTACGTGCTGCCGTCGTTCGTCGAGCGCACCAGCTACGGGGTCAAGGAGTCCAACCCCTACAACAAGCTGTTCGAGGAGCGCATCATCTTCCTCGGCGTGCAGATCGACGACGCGTCCGCCAACGACGTGATGGCGCAGCTGCTGTACCTGGAGTCGGTCGACCCCGACCGCGACATCATCATGTACATCAACTCGCCCGGCGGCTCGTTCACCTCGCTGATGGCGATCTACGACACCATGCAGTACGTGCGCCCGGACATCGTCACGGTGTGCCTCGGCCAGGCCGCCTCCGCGGCCGCCGTGCTGCTGGCCGCGGGCACCCCCGGCAAGCGCCGCGCGCTGCCGAACTCCCGCATCCTGATCCACCAGCCGGCCACCGAGGGCCTCTACGGCCAGGTGTCCGACCTGGAGATCCAGGCCAACGAGATCCAGCGGGTGCGCCGCGCCCTGGAGACCACGCTGGCCCGGCACACCAACAAGACGCCCGACCAGGTGGCCGAGGACATCGACCGGGACAAGATCCTGACCGCCGAGGAGGCCAGGGCCTACGGCATCGTCGACGAGGTGCTGCCGTACCGGAAGCTGTCCGCGCAGAGCTGAAACCGGGGCCGCGACCCCGGCCGACACGCCGAATCTGGCTAGTAATCGCCTGGTTCGACACGGTCGGGGCCCGCTGGTCCTCCCGCTCGCGATCGCGGGCGGGTACCGTCGTGGGGAACGTGCGCGACCCATCGGTGTGGGTCGGGCCATCGTGACAGCCAGGTGAGCCGGCAGTAGCCGGTCCACCGGAGGGGACAGAGGTCAGCGGTCATGGCGCGTATCGGTGACGGCGGAGACCTGCTGAAGTGCTCCTTCTGCGGGAAGAGCCAGAAGCAGGTGAAGAAGCTCATCGCCGGTCCAGGCGTGTATATCTGCGATGAATGCATCGACCTCTGCAACGAGATCATCGAGGAGGAGCTGGCCGAGGCGGGCGACGTCAAGCTGGACGAGCTGCCCAAGCCGGCCGAGATCCACGACTTCCTCGACCAGTACGTGATCGGTCAGGACGATGCCAAGCGCACGCTGTCGGTGGCGGTGTACAACCACTACAAGCGGATCCAGGCCGGCGACCGCAACCGGGACGGCCGGGACGACGGCGTCGAACTGGCCAAGTCCAACATCCTGATGCTCGGGCCGACCGGCTGCGGCAAGACCTACCTCGCCCAGACCCTGGCCAAGCTGCTCAACGTGCCGTTCGCCATCGCGGACGCCACCGCCCTCACCGAAGCCGGCTACGTCGGCGAGGACGTCGAGAACATCCTGCTCAAGCTGATCCAGGCCGCCGACTACGACGTCAAGCGGGCCGAGACCGGCATCATCTACATCGACGAGGTCGACAAAATCGCTCGGAAGAGTGAAAACCCGTCGATCACGCGCGACGTCTCCGGCGAGGGCGTGCAGCAGGCGCTGCTGAAGATCCTGGAGGGCACCACCGCCAGCGTGCCGCCGCAGGGCGGGCGCAAGCACCCGCACCAGGAGTTCATCCAGATCGACACGACGAACGTGCTGTTCATCGTGGCCGGCGCGTTCGCCGGGCTCGAGCGCATCATCCAGGACCGGGTCGGCAAGCGCAGCCTCGGCTTCGGCGCCGAGATCCGCTCCAAGGCCGAGATGGAGTCGTCCGACATCTTCGGCGACACCATGCCCGAGGACCTGATCAAGTTCGGCCTGATCCCCGAGTTCATCGGCCGCCTGCCCGTCGTGGCCAGCGTGACCAACCTGGACAAGCCGTCCCTGGTCAAGATCCTCACCGAGCCGCGCAACGCGATGGTGAAGCAGTACCAGAAGCTGTTCGAGATGGACGGCGTGGAGCTGGAGTTCACCAAGACCGCCCTGGAGGCCGTCGCCGACCAGGCGATCCTGCGCGGCACCGGCGCCCGCGGCCTGCGCGCCATCATGGAGGAGGTGCTGCTGCCGGTGATGTACGACATCCCCAGCCGCACCGACGTCGCCAAGGTGGTCATCACCGAGCAGACCGTGCGGGAGAACGTCAACCCGACCATCGTGGCCCGGCAGCCCAGCCGCCGCGAGCGCCGCGAGAAGTCGGCCTGACGGAACCGTCGGTTCCGCGAAGACCGGTCCGTTCGACACGAACCGCCAGGACCCGCTCACAGGCACCATCCGCGAGCGCCCGCCCACCCACACCATCCGCGAAGGCCCGCCCACCCTCCCCGGGGTGCGCGGGCCTTCCGCGTGTCAGAAGTTGATCATGTGTCCGGCCAGGCCGTGCACGGCCTCCTTGACGGCCTCGCTCAGCGTCGGGTGCGCGTGCACGTTGCGCGCGACCTCGTTGACCGTCAGGTCCCACTGCTGAGCCAGCGTCAGCTCCGGCAGCAGCTCGGTCACGTCCGGGCCGATCATGTGCGCGCCGAGCAGCTCGCCGTACCGAGCGTCCGCGATGATCTTCACGAAGCCGCCGGGCTCGCCGATGCCGTGCGCCTTGCCGTTCGCCGTGAACGGGAACTTGGCCACCTTGACGTCGAAGCCCTTCTCCTCGGCCTGCTTCTGGGTGTAGCCGAAGCTGGCGATCTGCGGCTGGCAGAAGGTGGCGCGAGGAATCATCACGTAGTCGAGTTCCATCGTCTCCGCGCCGGCGATCGTCTCGGCCGCGACGATGCCCATCGACTCGGCCGCGTGCGCGAGCATCAGCTTCGCGGTGACGTCGCCGATGGCGAAGATGTGCGGCACGCTCGTGCGCCCGCGGGCGTCGATGTCGACCGCGCCGCGCTCGGTCAGCCGGACGCCGGTCTTCTCCAGGCCGTAGCCCTCGACCCGCGGCTGGAAGCCGATCGCCTGCAGCACCTTGTCGGCCTCCAGCACCTGCTGCTGGCCGTCCTTGCTGACAGTGACCCGCACCTTCTCGCCGGAGTCGTCGATAGCGTCGACCCTGGTCGAGGTGAGCACCTTGATGCCGAGCTTGCGGTAGCGCTTGGCCAGCTCGGCCGAGACCTCCTCGTCCTCGAGCGGGACGGGCCGGTCCAGGAACTCGACGATCGTGACGTCGACGCCGTAGCCGTGCATGACGTACGCGAACTCCACGCCGATCGCGCCCGCGCCGGCGATGATGACGCTGCCCGGCAGCTTGTCGCTGAGGATCTGCTCCTCGTACGTCACGACCCGCTCGGACAGCTTCGTGCCGGGCAGCAACCGGGTCGTCGCGCCGGTCGCCAGGATGCAGTTGTCGAACGTGACCGTTTCCTGGCCGCCGTCGGTGAGCGCGACCTGGATCGTGTTGGCGTCGGTGAACGTGCCCCAGCCGAAGAACTGCTGGATCTTGTTCTTCTTCATCAGGAAGTGGACGCCCTTGACCCGGCCGTCGGCGACCTTGCGGCTGCGCTGGAACGCGGCGCCGAAGTCCAGGGTGATGCCGCCCTCGGCGTGGATGCCGAACGCCTCGGCCTCACCGGTCAGCAGGTGCGCAAGTTCGGCGTTGCGCAGCAGTGCCTTGGACGGGATGCAGCCCACGTTCAGGCAGACGCCGCCCCAGTACCGGTCCTCGATGATCGCCGTTCGCAGCCCGAGCTGAGCCGCCCGGATCGCCGCGACGTACCCGCCGGGACCGGCCCCCACCACCACGACGTCGAAGTGTGTGCTCATGGTCCAACCCTAGTCAGCGGCACGCCCGCCTCCGATGTGACGTTCAAGCTGTCGCCCCCGACACACCCCGAATTGCCTGTGAACCCAGTTCACAACCACTTGCCCACGGGGTGTTTTCGTCGGTCGAAGGGCTGCCGCCGGTGGGGCGGAGTTCGTCGGTTGAGGGTTGACCGCCGGCGAGGTGGCTTTCGTCAGTTGAGAGTTGACCGCCGGTGGAGCGAGTTGAGGGGTGACCGCCGGTGGAGCGGCTTTGGTCGGTCGAGGGGTGACCGCCGGTGGAGCGGTTTTCGTCGGTCGAGGGGTGACCGTTGGCGAAGTGGTTTTCGTCGGCGGAGCGGTCGGTGACGGCCGGGGAGGTGTGCGGCGGCGTAGCGGTCATCCGCCGAGGCAGGGGTCGGCGGCGAGGTGGTCATCCGCCGACGCGCTGTGCGGCGGCGAAGTGATCGTTGTCGGCGGACTGCTCGGTTGTGGCGAAGTGGTCGTCTCCGTCCGGATGGAGGTTGTCAGCGGAGCACGCGCTGGGCGCCGGTGTAGACGTTCATGGAGTCGCCGCGGAGGAAGCCGATGAGGGTCATGCCCTGTTCGTCGGAGAGCTCGGCGGCCAGTGACGACGGGGCGGACACGGCGGCGAGGACGGGCACGCCGGCCATGGCGGCCTTCTGAACGAGTTCGAACGAGGCGCGGCCGGAAACCATGAGCACGCAGCCGCGGAGGGGCACCAAGCCGGACTGGACCGCCCAGCCCATCACCTTGTCCACGGCGTTGTGTCGGCCGACGTCCTCCCGGGCGACGAGGAGTTCGCCGTCGGTGGTGAACAGGCCGGCGCCGTGGAGGCCGCCGGTGGAGTCGAAGACCTTCTGGGCGGCCCTCAACTTGTCGGGCAGCGTCGTGAGCACCTCGACGGAGACGGCGCAGTCGTCGTCGGCGGGGGCGTAGCGGGTACGCAACTTGACGGCGTCCAGGGCGGCCTTGCCGCACACGCCGCAGGAGGAAGTGGTGTAGAAGTTGCGCTCCACGCCCACATCCGGCGGTGCGACTCCGGGCGAAAGTGAGATTTCGAGCACATTGTAGGTGTTTCGTCCGTCGGGACCGGTTCCGGCGCAGTAGCGCGCCGCGGAGATGTCTTCACGATCACCGATCACGCCCTCGGTGAGCAGAAAACCGTGGGCCAGTTCCACATCGTTGCCCGGTGTTCGCATCGTCACCGCGACCGCTTTTCCGTCAATACGCAATTCGAGTGGTTCTTCGGCCGCTAGTGCATCTGGACGATGGCGTTCGCCCTGGTGGGAGAGCCTGAGCACCGGCCGTCGGACCGTCACCCTTCCCATTTCGGAACCTCCCAGTTTCGTAAGTCTTCGGTACATTCCGTTCGGCGCGTCAGCGGTGCCGTTCGTCGTTACGTGCGCCACTCGGCCGTGCCGAGTCACACCCGATCCCAATAGGTTCCATTCTCAACTATCTGGGAGGACAGTGGAGATGGGACTCGGGGTCCTTGATCGCTCGCGCACGGTAGCGCCGGAGGGATGGAGCCGCTGGCTCGTACCACCCTCCGCGCTCGCCGTGCACCTGTCGATCGGACAGGCCTACGCGTGGAGCGTGTTCAAGACGCCGTTGGAGAAGGCGCTACACCTGAACGGGGTGGAGAGCGGCCTGCCGTTCCAGCTGGCGATCGTCATGCTCGGCCTGTCGGCGGCCTTCGGCGGCACGCTCGTCGAACGCAACGGACCGCGGTGGGCGATGGCGGTGGCATCCGTCGCGTTCGGCGCCGGGTTCCTGATCGCCGCGCTCGGCGTGGCGACGTCACAATTCTGGCTGGTCGTCGTGGGCTACGGCCTGGTCGGCGGCATCGGTCTGGGCATCGGCTACATCTCGCCGGTGTCGACGCTGATCAAGTGGTTCCCGGACCGTCCGGGCATGGCCACCGGTATCGCGATCATGGGCTTCGGCGGCGGAGCGTTGATCGCATCACCCTGGTCGACCGCCATGCTGGCCGGTTTCGGCACCTCCACCTCGGGCATCGCGGAGACGTTCGCGGTGCACGGCGTCGTCTACGCGCTCTTCATGGCGATGGGCGTGTTCCTGGTCCGGGTGCCGGCCGACGGCTGGAAGCCGGCCGGCTGGGACCCGTCGCAGGCCACCGCGCACAAGCTGATCACCACCAACAACGTGAGCGCGTCCAACGCCATCAAGACACCGCAGTTCTGGCTGCTGTGGCTGGTGCTGTGCCTGAACGTGACCGCCGGCATCGGCATCCTGGAGAAGGCGTCGCCGATGATCGTCGACTTCTTCAAGGTGAGTCCCGCTCCGGCGGCCGGCTTCGTCGCGTTGCTGTCGCTGACCAACATGCTCGGCCGGTTCGTGTGGTCGTCCACCTCGGACGCCATCGGCCGCAAGAACATGTACCGCATCTACCTCGGTGTCGGCGCGCTGCTGTACCTGGTGCTGGTGCTGGCCGGCGGCTCGTCCAAGGTCGTGTTCGTGCTGGCCGCGATGTTGATCCTGTCGTTCTACGGCGGCGGGTTCTCCACGGTGCCGGCCTACCTGCGTGACCTGTTCGGCACCTACCAGGTCGGCGCCATCCACGGCCGGCTGCTCACCGCGTGGTCGGTGGCCGGCGTGGCCGGGCCGCTGATCATCGACGGCATCGCCGACGCGCAGCACGCCGCCGGCAAGTCCGGGCCCGCGCTGTACTCGCTGTCCTTCTTCATCATGATCGGCCTGCTCGTGGTCGGCTTCGTGGCCAACGAGCTGATCAGGCCCGTCGACAGCAAGTTCCACGAGCCGGTCGCGACCGTGGACGCGCCGGCCGCCGAGGAGGTGGACGCGAAGTGAACCGCGGCGCGCTCATGGTGGTCGCCTGGCTGTGGGTCGGCCTGCCGTTCGCCTACGGCCTGTACCAGCTGATCGTCAAGGTGGTGCAGCTCTTCCAGAGCTGACAGCACAAGCAGTGCGAAGGGCCGGGGCGTCGAGACGCCCCGGCCCTTCGTCTGTTGGGGACGGTGGGAGAAACAAACTCGGACAGGTGAGGGGCCGTCAGCTTCGTTCGAGACGGATGATGATGGCCTTGGAGGTCGGGGTGTTGGACGTCTCGGCGGTGGAAGCCAGCGGCACCAAGGCGTTCGCCTCGGGGAAGTAGGCCGCCGCGCAGCCCCTGGGGGTGGGGTAGGCGATGACGCGGAACAGCTTCACCCGGCGTTCCTCGATGCCGTCGCCGGAGGGCCATTCGCTGATCATGTCCACCATGGACCCGTCGGGGATGCCGAGCGCGGACAGGTCGTCGGGGTTGACGAACACGACCCGGCGGCCGTCGTGGACGCCGCGGTAGCGGTCGTCGAGGCCGTAGATGGTGGTGTTGTACTGGTCGTGGCTACGCAGCGTCTGCAGGATGAGCCGGCCGGCGGGCACGGTGATGACCTGCACGGGGTTGACGGTGAAGTTGGCCTTCCCGGTGGCGGTGGGGAAGGACCGGGAGTCCCGGGGCGGATGGGGCAGGACGAAGCCGTCGGGCTGGCGGACGCGCGAGTTGTAGTCGGAACACCCAGGCACGACACGGGAAATGTGGTCGCGGATGGTGTCGTAGTCGTTCTCGAAGGCCGCCCACGGAACGGCGTGCGAGTCGCCGAAGACGGCGCGGGCGAGCCGGGAGACGATGGCGACCTCGGACAGCAGGTGAGGGCTGGCGGGGGCGAGCCGGCCGCGTGAGCGGTGCACGACGGACATGGAGTCCTCGACGGACACGAACTGGGTGCCACCGGCCTGGTCGTCCCGCTCGGTACGGCCGAGAGTGGGCAGGATGAGCGCGGTCCGGCCGGGCACGACGTGCGAACGGTTGAGCTTGGTGGACACGTGCACGGTGAGGTCCATGGCTCGCAGGGCCCGCTCGGTGACCTCGGTGTCGGGCGTGGCGGACACGAAGTTGCCGCCGACGGCGAAGAAAACCTTGGCCTTGCCGTCACGCATGGCCTGAATGGCCTCGACGGTGTCGTAGCCGTGTGCACGCGGCGAGGTGATGCCGAACTCGGCGTCCAGGGCGGACAGGAACTTCTCGGCGGGCTTCTCGTAGATGCCCATGGTGCGGTCGCCCTGCACGTTGGAGTGGCCACGAACCGGGCACACGCCGGAGCCGGGCTTGCCGATCATCCCGCGCAGCAGCAGGACGTTGACGAGCTCACGGATGGTCGGCACGGACTGCTTGTGCTGCGTGAGCCCCATGGCCCAGCAGATGATCGTCCGCTTGGACTCCACCAGCAGCCGCGCCACGTGGGCGATCTGTTCCCGGGGCAACCCGGTCGCGGTGTCGACCTCGTCCCAGTCGAGCTGACGGATGTCCGCCGCCCACTCCTCGAAGCCGTGCGTGGACGACTCGATGAACTCCCGGTCCAGCACCGTGCCGGGCGCGGCGTCCTCGGCGGCGAGCACCAGATGCCCGAGGGCCCGGAAGAACGCCAGGTCCCCGCCGAGCCGGATCTGGCAGAACTCGTCGGCCAGCGGCGTGCCCCGGCCGACGACCCCGCGCACGTTCTGCGGGTTCTTGAACCGCATCAGCCCGGCCTCGGGCAGCGGGTTGACGGCGACGATGGTGGCGCCGTTGCCCTTGGCCTCCTCCAGGGCCGACAGCATCCGCGGGTGGTTGGTGCCGGGGTTCTGGCCCACGACCAGCAGCAGGTCGGCGTTGGTGACGTCGGCCAGGCTCACCGAGCCCTTGCCGATGCCGATGGTCTGGATCAGCGCGGATCCGGACGACTCGTGGCACATGTTCGAGCAGTCGGGCAGGTTGTTGGTGCCCAGCGAGCGGGCCAGCAGTTGGTAGGAGAACGCGGCCTCGTTGCTGGTGCGGCCGGAGGTGTAGAAGATCGCCTCGTTCGGGTCGGCCAGCCCCCGCAGCGCGCCGCCGACCAGGGTGAACGCGTCGTCCCACGAGATCGGCTCGTAGTGGGTGGCGCCCTCGCGCAGCACCATCGGCTCGGTCAGCCGCCCCTGCTGGCCCAGCCAGTAGTCGGTTTTCTCACCCAGTTCGGCGACGGAGTGCGCGGCGAAGAACTCGGGCCCGACCCGCCGGGTGGTGGCCTCCTCGGCGACGGCCTTCGCGCCGTTCTCGCAGAACTCGGCCATCTTGCGGTGCCCCTGCGCCTCCGGCCACGCGCAGCCCGGGCAGTCGAAGCCCTCACGCTGGTTGAGCAGGCGCAGGGTGCGCACGCTGCGGGTGGCCCCCATCTGGTCCCAGCCGTGCTGGAGCGACACCAGCACGCCCTTCACCCCGGCCGCGTACGTTTTCGGCTCGCCGACCTTGATCTTGCTCTCGTCGACGTCCTGCTGCGGAGGCCTGCGCGTCATGGGCCCCATTGTCCGCCTGGCGGAAACGGGAGGCCAGGCGGGTCAGCAGCCGTCCTTGGGCACGTCCACGGTGTGCTCGGGGTCGTAGTAGGCCTGCGGCTGCTCGGCGTCGAGCCGCGGCGTGGTCCCGCGGCCGGAGTACTGCGGGGCCAGCAGCCCCTGCTGGGTCAGGTCGCAGTTCATCGCGAAGAAGTACGACTTCTCGGTCGACGGCCACGGCTTGCCGTCGACGATCAGGTAGTCCGCGTTCTCGTGGACCACCGACACGATGTCCCACGGGGTCGCCGGGGCCTGGTGCGAAGGGGGCTGGAACGCGTAGGCGTAGACGAAGTTGGCGTGCACGACCAGTTCGCCCCGCTCGTCGACGGAACTGGTCATGTCGCCGGACACCTTGGGCGGGACCGGCAGCAGCTGGTAGCCGTCGGCGATCTTGGTGACGCGGCTGCCGGGGTCGGGCAGCTTGATGCCGGGCGCCAGCGTCGCCAGGTATGGCTGGTTGTCGTGGTGGACTATGACCTCGGGGTCCAGCCGAGCCTCGGTGGTGGTGCGCTGCACGGCCTGGTACGCGGCGGTGACCTCGGCGGCGGTGAATCGACCGGTCGCCTTGGCGGCCGGCACCGGGACCGCGGTCGGCCAGTCGGCGGCGGGCGTGGCGGCGAACGGGCGCTCCAGGTCCACGTGCCCGGACGTCTCGGCCTTGGTCGGATCGGGAGTGGCCGTGGTGGGCGTCGCGGCGGTGGCCGGCGGCGCCGATTCCGGCAGCTCGACCGAGCCGACCCGGTAGAGCACGATCAACGCCCCGCAGAACAGGACGAGCACACCGGGGATGAGCAGTCGGCTCAACCGCGGGCCGGGCCTGCGTGGTCGGGAGCGGCGGACCGCGCGTCTGGCCCGCCTCTCGGCCGCGCGCTGCCACTTCTCATCCGTCAGATCCGGATGGCTGTCGATGTCGTCCACGGTTCCCCCCGTTTCGGCGGGGCCACTGTAGCAACGGCGATGTCACCCGTTAGTTGGGTGCCGTCGCGGCTCCGTAGACTCTTCGCGTGACCGAGACCCTTCCGCAGCAGTACACCACCGACCTCCCGTCCGCCTGGAACCCGGCGGAGGTAGAGCAGGGGCTGTACCAGCGGTGGGTAGACAACGGCTACTTCGGCGCGGACCCGGCCAGCGACAAGCCCGCGTTCTGCATCGTGCTGCCGCCGCCGAACGTCACGGGCAGCCTGCACATGGGCCACGCCCTCAACCACACGGTGATGGACGCGCTGACCCGGCGCCGCCGGATGCAGGGCTACGAGGCGCTGTGGCTGCCGGGCATGGACCACGCCGGCATCGCCACCCAGAACGTGGTCGAGCGGCAGCTGGCCGGCGAGGGCCTGTCCCGGCACGACCTGGGCCGGGAGCGCTTCGTCGAGCGGGTCTGGGAGTGGAAGGCCGAGTACGGCGGCAAGATCCTCGACCAGATGCGCCGGCTGGGCGACAGCGTGGACTGGAGCCGTGAGCGCTTCACCATGGACGAGCCGCTCTCGCGCGCCGTGCAGACGATGTTCAAGAAGCTGTTCGACGACGGCCTGGCCTACCGGGCCGAGCGGATCATCAACTGGTGCCCGCGCTGCCTGACCGCGCTGTCGGACATCGAGGTGGAGCACTCCGAGGACGAGGGCGAGCTGGTCTCCATCCGCTACGGCGACGGCGACGCCTCGATCGTGGTGGCCACGACCCGGGCCGAGACCATGCTCGGTGACACCGCCGTCGCGGTGCACCCGGAGGACGAGCGCTACAAGCACCTGGTCGGCACCGAGGTGGAGCTGCCGCTGACCGGCCGCCGCATCCCGGTCGTCGCCGACGAGCACGTCGACCCGTCCTTCGGCACCGGCGCGGTGAAGGTGACGCCGGCGCACGACCCGAACGACTTCGAGATCGGCCAGCGGCACTCGCTGCCGTCCATGACGATCATGGATTCCCGCGGCGTGATCACGGCCGCCGGCCCGTTCGAGGGGCTGGACCGGTTCGAGGCGCGGCCCGCGGTCGTGGCGGCGCTGCGCGAGCTGGGCCGGATCGTCGCGGAGAAGCGGCCGTACCTGCACTCGGTCGGCCACTGCTCGCGTTGCGACACCGTGGTCGAGCCGCGGCTGTCGCTGCAGTGGTTCGTCAACGTGGGCCCGCTGGCCAAGGCCGCCGGCGACGCCGTGCGCGACGGCCGCACCACGATCCACCCGCCGGAGCTGGCCAAGCGCTACTTCGACTGGGTGGACAACCTGCACGACTGGTGCATCTCGCGGCAGCTGTGGTGGGGCCACCGGATCCCGGTCTGGTACGGCCCGAACGGCGAGATCGTCTGCGTCGGCCCGGACGAGCAGCCGCCCACCGGCGACGGCTGGCACCAGGACGAGGACGTCCTGGACACGTGGTTCTCCTCGGGCCTGTGGCCGATGTCGACGCTCGGCTGGCCGGACAAGACCGCGGACCTGGCCAAGTTCTATCCGACCACGGTGCTGTCCACCGGCTACGACATCCTGTTCTTCTGGGTCGCCCGGATGATGATGTTCGGCCTGTACGCGATGGACGGCGCGCAGCCGTTCGACCACGTGTACCTGCACGGCCTGATCCGCGACGCCAACGGCAAGAAGATGTCCAAGTCCCGCGGCAACGTGATCGACCCGCTGAACTGGCTGGACACCTTCGGCGCGGACGCGGCCCGGTTCACCCTGGCCCGCGGGGCCAACCCGGGCGCGGACATGGCGCTGGCCGAGGAGTGGGCCGGCGGTTCCCGCAACTTCTGCACGAAGCTGTGGAACGCCAGCCGGTTCGCGCTGCTCAACGGCGCCACCACGGCCCGGCCGGTGCCGGCCCGCGACGAGCTGACCGACGCCGACCGGTGGATCCTGGACCGCGCCGACCAGGTCGTGTCCGAAGTGGACACGCTGTTCGAGCGGTACGAGTTCGCCAAGCTGTGCGAGGCGCTGTACCACTTCACCTGGGACGAGTACTGCGACTGGTACCTGGAGCTGGCCAAGGTCCAGATCGCCGAGGGCGGCGAGCGCGCCGAGGCGACGCGGGCGGTGCTCGGGCACGTGCTGGACACGCTGCTGCGGCTGCTGCACCCGGTGATCCCGTTCATCACCGAGACGCTGTGGACCTCGCTGACCGGCGGCGAGTCGCTGATGATCGCCGAGTGGCCGAAGCCGTCCGGGAACGCGGTCGACGAGGTGGCGGCGCGGCGCATCGACACCGTGCAGCGGCTGGTCACCGAGGTCCGGCGGTTCCGCGCCGACCAGGGCCTGAAGCCGGGGCAGCGGGTGCCATCCCGACTGTCCGGTGTGGACGATGCCGACATCGCCGGGCACCTGGCGTCGATCCGCTCGCTGGCGCGGCTGGACGAGCCGGGCGAGGGCTTCACCGCGAGCGCCTCGCTTGAGGTCGTCGGCGTGCTGGTCGAGCTGGACACCTCCGGCACGATCGACGTGGCCGCCGAGCGCAAGCGGCTGGCCAAGGACCTCGCCGCGGCCGAAAAAGAGCTGGCCCAGTGCGACGGGAAGCTGAACAATCCTGCTTTCGTCGACAAGGCTCCGGCGCCGGTCGTGGACAAGATCAAGGCGCGCCGGGAGGCCGCCGTCGCCGACATCGCGCGGGTCACCGCGCGCTTGGACGCACTGCCGGAAGGGTGATTTCTCCATGACGGGTGACGGAATTCCGCAGCGCCCGTCGATGGAGGGCATCGAGGACAAGTGGTCGGGCCGGTGGTCGCGGGACGAGACGTTCCGCTTCCACCGGCCCGATTCCCGTGCTGAGGTGTTTTCCATCGACACGCCGCCGCCGACGGTGAGCGGGTCGCTGCACGTAGGCCACGTCTTCAGCTACACCCACACCGACGTCGTAGCCCGGTTCCAGCGGATGCGCGGCAAGCACGTGTTCTACCCGATGGGGTGGGACGACAACGGGCTGCCGACCGAGCGGCGTGTGCAGCTGCGCTACGGGGTGCGCTGCGACCCGTCGCTGCCGTACGACCCGGACTACGTGCCGGCCGAGACCTCCAGCAAGCAACAGGTCGGCATCTCGCGGCGCAACTTCGTCGAGTTGTGCCAACGAATGACCGTCGAGGACGAGAAGGCGTTCGAGGCGTTGTGGCGCCGGCTCGGCCTGTCCGTCGACTGGTCGCTCACGTACACGACCATCGGCGCCCATTCGCAACGCGTGGCCCAGCTGGGTTTCCTTCGGCTGTTGCGGGAAGGCCAGGCGTACCAGTCGGAAGCGCCGTCGCTGTGGGACGTGACGTTCCAGACCGCGGTGGCGCAGGCGGAGCTGGAGTCGCGTGACCACGCCGGCGCGTGGCACCGGATCTCCTTCGGGCCGGTGGAGATCGAGACCACCCGGCCGGAGCTGTTGCCGGCGTGCGTGGCGTTGATCGCGCATCCCGACGACGAGCGGTACCGGCATCTCGTCGGCACCACCGTGCGATCTCCCTTGTTCGGCATGGGGATCCCGGTGCTCACGCATCCGGACGCCGAGCCCGAGCGCGGCGCCGGGATCGCGATGTGTTGCACCTTCGGCGATCTGACCGACGTGCGGTGGTGGCGTGAGCTGAAGTTGCCCACCCGGACGGTGATCGGGCGCGACGGCCGGTTCCTGCCGGAGCCGCCCGAGGGGGTGGCGGCGTCGCCGTACGACGAGCTCGCCGGGCTGACGTCGTTCAGCGCGCGCAAGCGGATCGTCGAGCTGCTGCGGGAATCCGGCGACCTGATCGGGGAACCGCGGCCGACGACCCGTCCGGTCAACTTCTACGAGAAGGGCGACAAGCCGCTGGAGATCGTCTCCAGCCGACAGTGGTTCGTGCGCAGCCTGGAGCACCGGGAAGCGTTGCTGCGCCGGGGATCCGAGCTGACGTGGCACCCGGCGTGGATGCGCAACCGGTACGACGACTGGGCCAAGGGGCTCAACTCCGACTGGCTGGTCAGCCGGCAGCGGTTCTTCGGCGTGCCGTTCCCGGTCTGGTATCCGCTGGACGTCAACGGCGAACCTCGTTACGAGCAGCCGATCCTGCCCGACGAGGACGCCCTGCCGGTGGATCCGTCGAGCCAGGTTCCGCCCGGCTACGACGAGTCGCAGCGCGGGGTGCCCGGCGGTTTCGTCGGTGATCCCGACGTGATGGACACGTGGATGGCATCCTCGATGTCGCCGCTGATCGTGTCGGGTTGGGAGCACGACCCCGAGCTGTTCGCGCTGACGTATCCGATGGACCTGCGGCCGCAGAGCCACGAGATCATCCGCACCTGGCTGTTCTACTCGGTGCTGCGCTCGCACGTCGAGGAAAACGCCCTGCCGTGGTCGGACGCGGTGATCTCCGGCTGGATCCTCGATCCCGACCGGAAGAAGATGTCCAAGTCCAAGGGTGAGGTGGTGACGCCCGACGACCTGCTCACCGAGCACGGTTCCGACGGCGTGCGCTACTGGGCCGCGTGCGGCCGGCCCGGCACCGACACCGCGTTCGACCCGAAGCAGATGAAGATCGGCCGCCGGCTGGCCACCAAGCTGCTCAACGCCAGTCGGTTCGCGCTGTCCTTCGACGAACCGTCCTCAACGGACAGTGTCGCGCATCCGATGGACCAGGCCATGATCGCCGCTCTCTCGTCCGTTGTGGACGATGCGACCAAGGCCCTGGAGGACTTCGAGCACACCGCCGCGCTGGAACGGGTGGAGCGGTTCTTCTGGACGTTCTGCGACGACTACCTCGAACTCGTCAAGGAGCGGGCCTACGGCCTCGACGGCGCCGGCTCCGCCCGGCTCGCCCTGCGGACCGGGCTGTCCACCCTGCTGCGGCTCTTCGCGCCCTACCTGCCGTATGTGACGGAGGAGGTGTGGTCCTGGTGGCAGGACGGCTCCGTGCACCTCGCCCCGTGGCCCACCCCGCTCGGGGGCGGCGACGCCACCGCGCTGGACCTCGCCTCCACCGCCATCGCCGCCGTCCGCAAGGCCAAGTCCACCGCCAAGCTCTCCATGCGCGCCGACGTGGCGTCGGTGGAGCTGACCGCGGATCCCGCCACGTTGGCGCTGGTCAGGGGCTTCGCCGACGATCTCGTGGCCGCCGGCCGGATCGGCGAGTTGCGATACCGCGAGGTCGAGGGCGCCGACCTGGAGGTGGCGGTCCAGCTGTGACGTGAGCGCCGGTCCGGACCCTCGGGATCCGGATCGGCGCTCGACGTAGACTCGGTGGGTACCCCGTCGTCCACCGCACCGGAGACCAGCGTGCCCCAGAACGATCCCGAGGCGCTCGCCGCGCTGCGCGAGGTCGAGTCCGAACTGGACACCCGGTGGCCGGAGACGAAGATCGAGCCGTCCACCGAGCGGATCGCGGCGCTGGCGGACCTGTTGGGGGAGCCGCAGCGGGCGTACCCGGTGGTGCACATCACGGGCACGAACGGCAAGACGTCGACGAGCCGGATGATCGACGCGCTGTTCACCCGGATCGGTCTGCGCACCGGCCGCTACACGAGCCCGCACCTGCAGCTGGCGACCGAGCGGATCAGCCTGGACGGCGCGCCGGTCAGCCCGCAGCGGTACGTGGACGTCTACCGCGACATCGAGCCGTACATCGCGATGGTGGACGCGAAGTCCGACGTGAAGATGAGCAAGTTCGAGGTGCTCACCGGCATGGCGTTCGCGGCGTTCGCGGACGCGCCGGTGGACGTGGCGGTGGTGGAGGTCGGCCTGGGCGGCCGCTGGGACGCCACGAACATCGCGGACGGCAAGGTCGCGGTGATCACGCCGATCGACATCGACCACACCGACTTCCTCGGCACGGACATCCTCGGCATCGCGGCGGAGAAGGCCGGCATCATCAAGGAGGGCGCGGTGGCGGTGCTGGCCGAGCAGCGCCCCGAGGTGGCGCAGGTGCTGCTGGAGCGCTGCGCCGAGGTCGGCGCGTCGGTGGCCCGCCAGGGCATGGAGTTCGGCGTCCTGACGGCGGAGACGGCGGTCGGCGGCCAGCTGCTGAAGCTGCAGGGCCTCGGCGGCGTGTACGACGAGATCTTCCTGCCGCTGTTCGGCGCGCACCAGGCGGCCAACGCGGCGCAGGCGCTGGCGGCGGTCGAGGTGTTCTTCGGGGCGGGGGCGGGCCGCAAGCTCGACATCGACGCCGTGCGCGAGGCGTTCGCGACGGTGACGTCGCCGGGCCGGCTGGAGCGGGTCCGCAACGCCCCGAGCGTGTTCGTCGACGCCGCGCACAACCCGCACGGCGCCCGCGCGCTGGCGGCGGCGCTGCAGGAGCAGTTCGCGTTCCGCAAGCTGGTCGGCGTCGTGAGCGTGATGGAGGACAAGGACGTGGACGGCATCCTGGCCGCCCTGGAGCCGGTGTTCACCGAGGTCGTGCTCACCAACAACGGCTCGCCCCGCGCGATGGACGCCGACAAGCTGGCCGGTCTGGCCCGCGAGGTGTTCGGCGAGGACCGGATCGTCGTCGAGCCGCGGCTGGACGACGCCGTCGAGGAGGCGATCCGGCTGGCCGAGGAGATCGACGACGACTCGCCGGTGTCCGGCAGCGGCGTCGTGGTGACCGGCTCGGTCGTCACCGCCGGCGCCGCCCGCGCCCTGTTCGGCAAGGAGCCGCAATGACCGCCCCCGACCCGTGGAAGGGCCTTCGCGGCGTGATGGCCGGCACGATGGTGCTGGAGGCCATCGTGACCGGGCTGGCGCTGTTCGTGCTGGGCCGCGTCGACCACCTGAGCGGGTGGCCGGTCGCGGCGGTCGGCGTGCTGGCCGTGCTGATGGTGGTGTCCAGCGGCTGCTTCCGTTTCTCCTGGGGCATCCCGTTCGCCATCGTGCTCCAGGTGCTGACCCTGGCCGGCTTCGTGCTGAGCGTGCCGCTCGGCGTCGTTGGCGTGCTGTTCGGCCTGGTCTGGGCCTACCTGCTGTGGCTGCGCCGGGACGTGGCGCGGCGTATCGCCGAGGGCTCGCTGCCCAGCCAGCAGCAGTAAGAGTAATACCTGGTAGACTCTTACCGTGCGGCTGACTAGCAAGGGGCAAGTGACCATCCCGATCGAGGTTCGCGAGGAGTTCGGGCTGCGGCCCGGCGACGAGATCGAGTTCGTGCTCGACGAGCACGGGCTGCACATCGTCAAGAGCACCCAGTGGCCCAGTCGGGGCCGGCGCCTCGCCGAGTCCCTGCTCGGGCGCGGCGACGTCGAGATGACCACCGACGAGATCATGGCGTTGACGCGTGGCGAATGACGCCGCCCGGGGCACCTTGGTAGATTCGAACGTCCTGATCGACCTGTTCACCGAGGACCCCACTTGGTGCGCCTGGTCCTTCGACCGGCTTGCCGCCGCGGCCGACCGCGGACCGCTGCTGATCAATCACGTGATCTACGCCGAGGTCTCCGTCCGGTTCACCCGATACGAGGACCTCGAGGAAGCGCTCGGCCGGGACGCCTTCCTCCGTGCCGAGCTGCCGTGGACGGCGGCATTCCTGGCCGGTAAGTGTTTCCTCGGCTACCGGTCCCGGGGCGGCACGAAGACCTCGCCACTGCCGGACTTCTTCATCGGCGCACACGCCGCCGTGATGAAGCTGCCGCTGCTCACAAGGGACACCGCGCGTTACCGCACGTACTTTCCAACGGTCGAACTGATTACCCCGGAGAGCTGAGCGCCACCGCAAGGGGCCAGAATGCTCGGGTTCGCAGTCGAACGGGGGAGGACGACGATGACGGGGCCCTACCAGCAACCCGGCTCGTGGGGACCGCCGCCGATGCCGCCCACGCCGCCGCGCAAGTCGCAGACGGGCGCGATCGTCGGCACCGTCGTCGGGGTCGTGCTGATGCTGGGCCTGGGGACGTGGGCGGTGATCGGCATCATCAGCAGCCGGCACAGCACCGAGGCCGCCGGAACAAGCAGCACCTCCAGCACCGCTCGCACGACCACCCGGCCGCCGCGGACGACCAACACCGACAGCCTCCGGTTCAACGTCAACGACTGCGTCTGGCTGGACGTGAAGACCAGCGAGGGTGTCTCCTGCACGTCCGACAAGGCCGCGCTGCAGATCAACCTGGTGATCCCGCAGAAGGACAAGTGCAACGACGTCGACGCGTACGACTCGTACGGCGACAGCTGGTTCGACGGCAAGCTGGCGCTGCGGTACTGCGCCTCGCTGTCCGTGCCCAAGGGGCAGTGCGTGCAGCTCGACCTCGACGACACCGGCCTGGTCGAACGCGCCTCCTGCACGTCGACCAAGCCACTGGCCGCCGGCGCGCCCAACGCGAAGACGTACCAGGTGACCGACATCGTCACCAGCACCAACCCCAAGACCGCCTGCGACAAGGTGGCCGGCACCGACGACGTGTGGTTCCACCAGTCGCCGAAGTCCGGGCAGTTCGCCTGCCTGAAACGGCTCACCGGCTGACCGGTTACCCTGCACCGCGGAGATTCCCATTACCTAAGGAGTTCGGACCACCGTGAGTGAGCGCACCCTGGTCCTGGTCAAGCCGGACGGCGTCAGCCGCGGCCTGGTCGGCGAGGTCATCGCCCGTATCGAGCGCAAGGGCCTGAAGCTGGCCGCCCTGGAGCTGCGCACCGCAGACCGTGCGGTGGCCGAGGAGCACTACGCCGAGCACGCCGGCAAGGGCTTCTACAACGACCTGGTCGAGTTCATCACCGGCGGTCCGCTGGTGGCGATGGTCGTCGAGGGCACGCGGGCGATCTCGGCGTTCCGGCAGCTGGCCGGCGGCACGGACCCGGTGGAGAAGGCGACGCCGGGCACCATCCGGGGCGACTTCGGCCTGGAGGTCCAGTACAACCTGGTGCACGGCTCGGACTCGCCGGAGTCGGCCGACCGCGAGATCAAGATCTGGTTCCCCAGCCTCTGAGCTGAGCGATCGCGTCGACGAGCCGGGGACGCGGCTCGTCGACGCGATCAGAGGCGGTCGAGCAGGGCGGTCAGCGGCCGGGGGATCCGGTCGAGGTCGACGGCCTCGGCCATGAGCCGGGCGTAGTGGTACTTGCCGCCGGAGCGGCCGCCCATGAGCCGCCGGAGCTGGTCGTGCAGGCTGCGGCCGCGCTGGGCGGGCTGGCGTTGCAGCTTGCGGAACGAGGCGATCCGGCCCTCGGCCTCGACGATGCGTTCCACCTGCTCGGCGCCGACGGCGCGGATGAGCTCGTCCTCCAGGTCGGCGTCGCAGCGGAAGAAGCCGCACTCCTCCAGGTCGGCGGCATGCCGGCCGACGCGTTCCAGGGCCCGCCGGAAGAAGCGTTCTTCGGCGCTGTCGTAGAGCCCGGCGACGGCGACGGCGAGCGGGACATAGCGGTCGAGGTAGTGCCCGATGTTGGTGGCGCCGCCCATCGCCTCCACACGAATGCCCTCGGCGGCCAGGTCACGGCCGCGACGGCGGGCGACCACCTCCAGGGCGAGCCGGTCGCTCAGCCCCTCGACCAGCACAACCGCACGCAGGCGCACGGTCCCAACATAATCGATGCCGTCTTGTCGGGGGTGCCCGCTAACGTCGGTGCCGTGAGTGGCGACGCGGTCCTTGTCCAGGCGGACGGCCTGGTCAAACGGTTCGGCGACTTCGAGGCCGTGCGCGGCATCGACGTGAAGGTCCGGCGCGGCGAGGCGTTCGGCTTCCTCGGCCCGAACGGGGCGGGCAAGTCGTCGACGATGCGCATGATCGCCTGCACGTCGCCGCGCACGGCGGGGGAGCTGCGGGTGCTGGGCCTGGACCCGGACCGGCACGGCCCGGAGATCCGAGCCCGGCTCGGTGTCGTGCCGCAGCAGGACAACCTTGACAACGAGCTGACCGTGCGGCAGAACCTCCAGGTGTACGGCCGGTACTTCGGCCTGTCCCGGGCCCAGGTGAAGGCCCGTGCGACGGAGCTGCTGGAGTTCGCGCAGCTGACGGACCGGGCGGACGACCAGGTGGAGCCGTTGTCGGGCGGCATGAAGCGCCGGCTGACGATCGCCCGGTCGCTGGTGAACGAACCGGAGCTGCTGCTGCTCGACGAACCGACCACCGGCCTGGACCCGCAGGCGAGACATCTGTTGTGGGACAGGCTGTTCCGGCTCAAGCAGCAAGGCGTCACGCTCATCGTCACCACGCACTACATGGACGAGGCCGAGCAGTTGTGCGACCGCCTGGTGGTGATGGACGGCGGTCGGATCGCCGCCGAGGGATCGCCGGCGGCGTTGATCGCGGAGCACTCCAGCCGCGAGGTGCTGGAGCTGCGGTTCCCGATCGACCAGCAGCAGGCCAACGTGCCGCTGGTGCAGGATCTGGCCGAACGCGTGGAGGTGCTGCCGGACCGGCTGCTGCTCTACACCGACGACGGCGAGTCCGTGCTGGCGACGGCGAACCAGCGCGGCGTGCGGCCGCTGTCCAGCCTGGTCCGCCGGGCCACGCTCGAGGACGTATTCCTGCGCCTGACCGGCCGGACGTTGGTGGACTGATGCGCCCGGTCGGCCTGGTGTTGGAGCACCTGTGGACGTGGTACCGCCGTAACTGGCGGGCCACGGTGGTGTCGAGCGTTCTGATGCCGCTGATGTTCTTGGGAGCCATGGGTTTCGGGCTCGGCAGCCAGATCAGGCCGGGGCCGGCGACGGCCGGCCTGCCCTACGTCGTCTACCTCGCGCCGGCGATGTTGGTGGCGCTGGCGGTGCAGGTGGCGACCGGTGAGTCGTCGTTCCCGGTGCTCGGCAGCTTCAAGTGGGACCAGCGGTACTTCGCCATCACGTCCACACCCGTCACCGCGGACCAACTGCTGACCGCGCAGGCGGTGTGGGTGGCGTTGCGGGTGCTCGTCTCCGGACTGGCCTACATGGCCGTCGCCGCCCTGTTCGGGGCGTTCATCAACGTCGGTGCGCTGCTGGCGGTGCCGGTGTCCGTGCTGGCCGGCATGGCGTTCGGCGCCTGGGTGCTGGCGCTGGCGGCGTCCGTGAACGACGAGGGCACGACCTTCGGCAACGTGTTCCGGTTCGTCGTGGTGCCGATGACGCTGTTCGCCGGCACGTACTACCCGATCAGCCAGCTGCCGGCGTGGAGCCGGCCGCTGGCCTGGGTGACGCCGCTGTGGCACGGCAACGAGCTGGCCCGGGCGGTCGAGTTCGGGCACATGGACGTGCTCACGGCGGCCGGCCACGTCGGCTACCTGCTCCTGCTGACGGCCGGCGGTCTGCTGCTGGCCCGCCGGCGGTTCCACGTGCGGCTGAAGGTCTGAGGGGGAGACATGGCGGCTCTGCTGCTGCGGGTCGTGCCGGTCGGCAGCTACGCCGGTCGGGCCCACGCCGTGGTCGAGCGCTCGGCACTGGTCAACCGGCGGAACTGGCTGCTGGTGCTGTCCGGGGTGTTCGAACCGCTGTTCTATCTGTTCGCGCTGGGCATCGGGTTCGGCGGCATCGTCGGCGACCTGACCGGGCCGGACGGCCATCCGATCAGTTACGCCGCGTACGTGGCGCCGGGCCTGCTCGCGGCCTCGGCGATGAACGGGGCCGTGCACGACTCCACGTTCAACATCTTTCTCAAGCTCAAGTACGCCAAGGTCTACGACGCCATGCTGGCCACCCCGCTCGGCCCGATGGACGTGGCGTTCGGCGAGATCTCCTGGTCGCTGATCCGCGGCGGCATCTACGCCGCCGGCTTCCTGGCCGTGATGGCCGCGCTCGGCCTCATCACCTCGCCGTGGGCCGTGCTGGCGCTGCCCGCCGCGCTGCTGGTCGCGTGCGGCTTCGCCGCCGTCGGCGTGGGCGTGGCCACGCTGCTGCGGTCCTGGCAGGACTTCGACCTGATCCTGCTCGTGGTGATGCCGATGTTCCTGTTCTCCACGACCTTCTACCCGATCACCGTCTACCCCGTGTACATCCAGGTCGCCGTCCAGTGCCTGCCGCTCTACCACGGGATCGAGCTCATGCGGCAGCTCACCGCTGGCGCCGTCGGCTGGTCCGCCCTGGGCCACGCCGCCTACTTCGCCGCCATGGTGCTGGTCGGCGGCTGGTTCGCCACCCGCCGCTTCGGGAAGTTGCTGCTGACCTGACCGAGGCGGTGGCGCTGTCATCGGGCCGTTACCCTTGACGGGTGAGTGTCGAGTCTGTCTTCCCCGCGTTGGAGCCTCTGCTGCCGAGGGTGTCCAAGCCGGTGCAGTACGTCGGCGGCGAACTGAACGCGACGGTCAAGGACTGGGACTCGACCGCCGTGCGGTGGTGCCTGATGTACCCGGACGCCTACGAGGTGGGCCTGCCCAACCAGGGCGTCATGATCCTCTACGAGATCCTCAACGAGCTCGAGGACGTGCTGGCCGAGCGCACCTACACGGTGTGGCCGGACCTGGAGGCGCTGATGCGCGAGCACGGCGTCCCGCAGTTCACGGTGGACGCGCACCGCCCGGTGCGGGCGTTCGACGTGCTGGGCCTGAGCTTCGCCACCGAGCTGGGCTACACCAACATGCTCACGGCGTTGGACCTGGCCGGCATCCCGCTGCACGCGGCCGACCGCACCGAGGACGACCCGATCGTGCTGGCCGGCGGGCACGCGGCGTTCAACCCGGAGCCGATCGCCGACTTCATCGACGCGGCGGTGCTCGGCGACGGCGAGGAAGCCGTCCTGGAGATCACCGACATCATCCGGGAGTGGAAGGCGCAGGGCCGCCCCGGCGGCCGCGACGAGCTGCTGACCCGGCTGGCCGAGACCGGCGGCGTCTACATCCCGCGCTTCTACGACGTGGAGTACCTGCCCGACGGCCGGATCCAGCGCGTGGTGCCCAACGCCGAGCGGGTGCCGTACCGGGTGTTCAAGCGCACCACCATGGAGCTCGACGAGTGGCCGTACCCGAAGCAGCCGCTGGTGCCGCTGGCCGAGAGCGTGCACGAGCGGATGAGCGTGGAGATCTTCCGCGGCTGCACGCGGGGCTGTCGGTTCTGCCAGGCCGGCATGATCACCCGCCCGGTGCGGGAGCGGTCCATCGAGGGCATCGGCGCGATGGTCCAAAGGGGACTGGAGGCGACCGGCTTCGAGGAGGTCGGCCTGCTCTCGCTGTCCAGCGCGGACCACTCGGAGATCGCCGAGATCACCAAGGGCCTGGCCGACCGCTACGCCGGCACCAACACCGGGCTTTCCTTGCCCAGCACCAGGGTTGACGCGTTCAACGTCGATCTGGCCAACGAGATCTCCCGCAACGGCCGCCGTTCCGGCCTGACCTTCGCGCCCGAGGGCGGCAGCGAGCGGATCCGCCGCGTCATCAACAAGATGGTGTCGGAGGAGGACCTGATCCGCACCGTCAGCGCGGCGTTCTCCAACGGCTGGCGGCAGGTGAAGCTGTACTTCATGTGCGGCCTGCCGACCGAGACCGACGAGGACGTGCTGCAGATCGCCCGGATGGCCAAGGAGGTCATCAAGGCCGGCCGGGAAGCCAGTGGCCGCAAGGACATCCGCTGCACGATCTCGATCGGCGGCTTCGTGCCCAAGCCGCACACGCCGTTCCAGTGGGCCCCGCAGTGCGATCCGGACACAGTGGACGACCGGCTGCGCAAGCTGCGGGCCGAGGTGAACCTGGACCGCGGCATGGCCCGCAACATCGGCATGCGCTACCACGACGGCAAGCCGTCGCTGATCGAGGGTCTGCTCAGCCGCGGCGACCGCCGCGTCGGCCGGGTCATCGAGCGGGTGTGGCGCGACGGCGGCCGGCTGGACGGCTGGAGCGAGCACTTCTCCTACGACCGCTGGGTGAACGCGGCGGCGAGCGAGCTGGAGCCGCTGGGCGTGAGCCTGGCCTGGTTCACCACGCGGGAGCGGGACGAGACCGAGGTCCTGCCGTGGGACCACCTGGACTCGGGCCTGGACAAGGAATGGCTCTGGGCCGACTGGCAGGACGCCCTGTCCGAGCAGGAGCAGGACGACTGCCGCTGGACGCCGTGCTTCGACTGCGGCGTCTGCCCGGCCATGGGCACCGACATCCAGGTCGGCCCGACCGGTCGCAAGCTGCTGCCGATCTCCCCGGTGGGCAAGGGCTCCCCGGTCAGGAACCCGTCACTGGCCGGCAGCTAGCTGCTCGGGGCCGATCGGCTGCTGCGACGACGTCGCGTCGGTCGGCCCCTTGCCCGCCCTGGTCGGCGCGTCCGCGCCGGGGGCGCCCGTCGACGGCCTGGGCGCGGTGCCGCTGGCCACGGCGGCCAGCGCGTTCACCATGCCGTGCCCGTAGAAGCCGTTGAACGACGCGTAGCCGGAGCAGTAGGCGTCCTGCACGCCAGTGTCGTTGAGGTCGTAGTCGCCGGGGCACTGCACCGGCTTCGCCTGCTGGTTCAACAGCTTCGTCAGCTGCGCGGGCGTGTCACCGGGATGCGTGGACGCCAGCAGCGCCGCCACACCGGTCACGTGCGGGGCGGCCATGGACGTGCCGCAGAAGTCGCCGTAGCCGCCGGGCACCGTGGACAGGACGCACGGGTTGTCGCCGTTGGACGGTTTCTGGTGGACGTCGCCGCCGGGGGCCGTGACGTCGACCGCGCCCAGTCCGTACGAGCTGTAGCTGGCCTTGAGCTGGTTCGAGCCGACAGACGACACGGCGACCACGCCGCGCTCCTCGGCCGGCAGCACTGAGCACTCGGTGCCGATGCGGCGCACGCTGTGATTGGGCGCGTTGTCGGGGCTGTGCGTGTCGGCGCCGGGCTGCGTCAGGTCGGCGGCCGAGTTGGTGACCGCGGCGACGTTCAGCACGCCCTGCGAGGTCGCGTAGTCCACCGCCCGTTTCATCGCCTCCGTGACCACGCGCTGTCCCTGCTGGTCGGAGCAGGTGTACTCCCACGGGTCCACGTAGTAGCTGTTGTTGGTGATGGCGATGCCGTGCGTGGCGGCCCACATGAAGCCGCACACCGCGTACTCCGGGTAGATGTAGCCGTCGTCGTCGACCACCTTCACGGAGGCGAGGCGCACGCCCGGCGCCACGCCGGTGATGCCCTTGCCGTCGTCCGCGGCGGCGATGATGCCGGCCACGTGCGTGCCGTGCGGTGACGTCGTCGGGGCCCACGCCGCCACGCTCGGGTCCGGCTTGCCGGTCAGGCAGCCCACCGACAGCTGCGGGTCCAGCGCGGCCTTCAGGTCCGGGTGCCGGGGGTCGATGCCGGAGTCCAGCACGCCGACCACGACCCGGGGGTCACCCTCGGTGATCTGGTGGGCCAGGGTGGCGTCGATCAGCCGCATGTCCCACTGCTGCTCGCCCAGGTCCGCGGTCGGCACCGTCTCCGTGCTGGTCAGCAGGGACGCGGCGGACATCGTCTCGTCCACCTTCTTGCGGCTCGACTGGCCGTCGGAGGTCCAGGACTCACCCTGCGCGCTGTACGCCCGGTCGGGGCCGATCTTGTCGCCGAACCCGGGGTCCGGCGAGGTGACCACGGCGACCGCGATCTGCGGGTAGTAGACGGTGGTGCTGCCGCAGGCGGCGGCGATCTGCGCGTCGGCGTCCGGCTGGGCGGTGCCCCTGGCGAAAACCACCAGGTAGCGCAGGGTGGGGCCGGGCTGCACGCATCCCGACGGCGCCTGCTCGTCCGCGCCGGCGACGGGCGCGCCCAGGCAGCCGGCCGCGAGCAGGGCCGCGCCCAGTGCCGCCAGCTGTGCCCGGCGGAGCAGAGGCACTGCAGACCTCCATCTCTGGGGTGGGCGTTCGGGGGCCGCCCACGTCAGCGATCAGCCGGACGGTAACCACCGCCCGCCCGCCGGACAAGCCCGGCGGTCGACGTCAGTGTCCCCGGGACCGGCCGGGTACCGTCCTACCGGACCCGTCGAACCAGCCAAGGAGAGTAGTCCTGAGCCGCCACGACCAGCCCAACCCGTCCGCCGCCGCGGTGCAGAAGCTCAGGCTGCGCTACACCAAGCGGGGCCGGCTCCGGTTCACCTCCCATCGTGACGTCGCTCGCACGTTCGAGCGGGCGCTGCGGCGCGCGGGCGTGCCGATGGCGTACTCCCAGGGCTTCAGCCCGCACCCGAAGATCTCCTGGATCGGCGCGGCGCCGACCGGGGTGGCGAGCGAGGCGGAGTACGTCGAGGTCCAGGTCGTCGACCGGGTCGACCCGGAGGCGCTGCGCCGGGCGCTGGACGAGGCGCTGCCGCCCGGGCTGGACGTGGTCGACGCCGTGCAGGCCGAGCAGGGGTCGCTGGCCGAGCGGATCGACGCCAGCCGCTGGTTGGTCGAGCTGCCGGGGGTGGCCCCCGAGGAGCTGGCCCGGGCGGTCGACGCCCTGCTGGCGGCCGAGTCCGTCGAGGTGGAGCGGCTCACCAAGGACGGCCGGCGGATCATGGACGTGCGTCCGGGAGTGGTCACCGCCGAGGTGGGTGATGTGAGCTCGCTCACCGCGACGCTAAGTGATCAAGGTGTGGGCGCAACGGGTGATTTGGCTGACGCGCCGATTCCGCGTAAGGACGACGACACGGCCGCGTCCCGTCCGTATGGGATACTCGTGATGGTGGTACGGCAGCTGACACCTGCGGTACGACCCGATGACGTGCTGAGTGCGCTCCGCGTCGTCGCCGGCCTCCGGCCCCCGGTACCCGCCAAGGCGACCCGGTTGGCGCAGGGCCGGCTCGACGACGCGGGTGGGCTCGCCGACCCGTTCGCCCTCGATGGGCGCGGGACGACGGACCCGGCCAGGGAGCAGGAGCCGGACCAGCCCGCCGTCGAATGACCTGCCGCCCGCAGGCCTGGCCACGTCAGGAAGTCGGGCGGCGCCAGGCAGGGTTTCCCGTCGCCGACGGCGACGGAGACAGAACGGAACGGGCCCCTGTGTGGCCGCGTCCAGACACTGGACGCGCCCGGGGGCGGAGGAGCTACATGTCGAAGAAGAAGAACCCCGCCGGCGGGCCCGGCGGGGATGGCACCACACCCATTCCCGAGTTCCCTCCCAAGCTGAGGGTGCACGCGCTGGCCAAGGCGCTGGACACGAGCAGCCGAGAGGTGCTCGCCGCGCTGGCCGACCTCGGCGAGGTCGTGCGCAGCCCGCAGTCGAGCGTGAGCCGCGAGGTCGCCGAGCAGGTCGCCGCGACGCTGCTGGCCACCGGCGAGCAGGACGTCGAGGACGACACCGACGAGGTGCTCGTCGCCCACGACGAGCTGACCGGCGTGCTGGCCGAGCGCCCGGACGACGAGCCGGCCCCGGTCGACGAGGACGATGAGGTCGCCGTCACGCTGGCGCCCGTCTTCGCGCCGCCGTCGGTGGTGTTCCTGCCGCCGACCGCCGAGCCGCGCCCGTCGCGCCGCCGCCGCGCCCCCGAGCCGGAGCCGGAGGCGCCGGTCGACGAGGACGAAGACGAGCCGGTGCAGGCCGCCGAGGAGGCGGTCGAGGACGACAGCGACGAGGACGCCGGCACCCGGCGCCGTCGCCGTCGCGGCCGTCGCGGCCGTGGCCGCGGCAAGGGCGGTCCCGAGGACAACGGCGCCGACTCGGACTCCGACGAGGACACCGAGTCCGGCGAGGACGAGCCGGAGGAGCCCGCCGAGGCCGAGTCCGGCGAGGACAGCGAGGCCGACGACGGTGCGGGCAGCAGCCGGCGTCGCCGTCGCCGCCGTCGTCGCAAGGGCGGCGCGGACGAGGACACCGCCGCGGCCGAGGACGACCCGCCGAACACCGTCGTGCACGTCCGCAACGCCGCGCCGGCCCGGGACGAGGAGCGCTCCGAGGCCGCCAAGGACGAGGTGCGCAGCGTGCGCGGCTCGACCCGGCTGGAGGCCAAGCGCCAGCGCCGCCGGGACGGCCGGGAGGCCGGCCGCCGCCGCGTGCCGATCCTGTCCGAGGCCGAGTTCCTGGCCCGCCGCGAGTCGGTGGCCCGCAAGATGGTCGTGCGCGAGCGCGGCGACCGCACCCAGATCGCCGTCCTGGAGGACGGGGTGCTCGTCGAGCACTTCGTGACCTCGGCCGGCACCGGGTCGCTGGTCGGCAACGTCTACCTCGGCCGGGTGCAGAACGTGCTGCCCAGCATGGAGGCGGCGTTCGTGGACATCGGCCGCGGCCGCAACGCCGTGCTCTACGCCGGCGAGGTCGACTGGGACGCCGCCGGCCTGGAGGGCAAGGCGCGCAAGATCGAGCAGGCGCTGTCCACCGGCGACAGCGTGCTGGTCCAGGTGACCAAGGACCCGGTCGGGCACAAGGGCGCCCGGCTGACCACGCAGATCAGCCTGCCGGGCCGGTTCCTGGTGTACGTGCCGGGCGGCGGCGCCACCGGCATCAGCCGCAAGCTGCCCGACAACGAGCGCAAGCGGCTCAAGGACATCCTCAAGCGGGTCGTGCCCGAGGACGCCGGCGTGATCATCCGCACCGCCTCGGAGGGCATCGCCGAGGAGGAGCTGGGCCGCGACGTGCGTCGCCTGCAGGCCCAGTGGGAGGTCATCAAGGAGAAGGCCGACGCGCCCAAGGCCCAGGCCCCGCAGCTGCTCTACGAGGAGCCGGACCTGCTGGTGAAGGTCGTGCGCGACCTGTTCACCGAGGACTTCGCCGAGCTGGTCGTGCAGGGCGAGCAGGCCTGGGACACCATCGACGGCTACGTCCGGCACGTCGCGCCCGACCTGGCCGACCGGCTGCGCAAGCACGTCGGCCTGAACGACGTGTTCACCGAGCAGCGCATCGACGAGCAGATCACCAAGGCGCTCGACCGCAAGGTGTGGCTGCCCTCGGGCGGCTACCTGGTGATCGACCGCACCGAGGCGATGACCGTCATCGACGTCAACACCGGGAAGTTCACCGGATCGGGTGGCAACCTGGAGGAGACGGTCACCAGGAACAACCTGGAGGCGGCCGAGGAGATCGTGCGCCAGCTCCGGCTGCGCGACATCGGCGGCATCATCGTCATCGACTTCATCGACATGGTGCTGGAGTCCAACCGGGACCTGGTGCTGCGCCGGCTGACCGAGTGCCTGGGCCGGGACCGCACCCGCCACCAGGTCGCCGAGGTCACCTCGCTGGGCCTGGTGCAGATGACCCGCAAGCGGGTCGGCACCGGGCTGCTGGAGGCGTTCAGCAGCACGTGTGAGCACTGCCGCGGGCGGGGCGTCGTGGTGACCACCGAGCCGATCACCCACAACCACGGCAACGGCGGTCACTCGTCCGGCAACGGCGGCAACGGCCACGGCAACAACGGCCAGCAGCAGGCGCAGGCGGAGAAGCCGGCCGAGAAGTCCGGCCGCAAGCGCAACCGCAACCGGCACCGCAACGAGGAGCAGCCGGCCGCGGAGGTCGTGGAAACCGCCGCGCCCGCCGCTGAGCCGGCCGAGGTGGCCGCGACCGAGCAGGCGCCGGTCGAGGCCGTGTCGACTCCGGCGGAGATCGCCGGGGACGAGGCGGCTGCGGCCGAGTCGACCTCGGCCGAGGCCGTCGCAGAGCAGGCTCCGGCCGCCGAGCCGGCTGCCGCTGAGTCGGCCGATGCTGAGCCGGCCGATGCTGAGCCGGTCGCAGCTGAGCCGGCTGCCGCCGAGGAGGCCGCGCCCGCGGTCGCCGCGGCGGCGGTCACCGGCCAGTCGGGCGTCTCCGTGCCCTACGAGGTGCCGGAGCAGCCGACCGTCGCCGCGGCCAACGGCCACCACGCGCCCGAGCCCGCCGCCGAGCCGGAGCCCGTGGTGTCCGCCACACGGCGTCGTGTCCGGCGTGCGGCGTCCCGCCCGGCCGGCCCGCCGGCCAGCACGGTGACGCAGGACTGACCAGGTGTTTCACCGGCCCGTGGGCGCTCGCCCACGGGCCGGTGACCCGCGCCCGGAGTGACCACGGTCACCTTGTGCCGGCTAGGGGGACCCCGGTTTGACCTCCCCTCCACCCGGCCCGTAACCTCTTCTTTGGCCCCCATCCGGTGGGCCCCGTCGTGCGCCAGTCCAAGCTGGTTGGAATTCCTCCGCGGATGTTCCTGTGTGGGATTCCTTTGGGCTCTGGACCGTGCGTGCCCCGTCAACGTCGAGTAGCAGGAGACTTCCGTCCCGATGTACGCGATCGTCAAGACTGGCGGCAAGCAGTACAAGGTTGCCGTCGGCGACATCGTCCAGGTCGAGAAGCTCGACGGTGGACCGGGCGCCGAAGTCAGCTTCCCAGCGCTGCTCGTCGTGGATGGCAGCGATGTCATCGCTGACGCCGACGCCCTGGGCAAGGTTTCGGTGACCGCCAAGGTCGTCGAGCACACCAAGGGCCCCAAGATCCGCATCCACAAGTTCAAGAACAAGACCGGTTACCACAAGCGCCAGGGTCACCGCCAGAAGCTGACCCGCGTCGAGGTCACCGCCATCACTAAGTGAGGACCTGACCAGCCATGGCACACAAAAAGGGTGCATCCAGCTCCCGCAACGGCCGTGACTCCAACCCGCAGTACCTCGGGGTCAAGCGCTTCGGCGGTCAGGTCGTCAAGGCCGGCGAGATCCTGATCCGCCAGCGCGGCACCAAGTTCCACCCCGGTGTGAACGTGGGCCGCGGCAAGGACGACACGCTGTTCGCGCTGTCGGCCGGCGCGGTCGAGTTCGGCATCAAGCGGGGTCGCAAGACCGTCAACATCGTCCCGGTCGAGGCTCTGGCCTCTGCCTGACGTTTTCGCTTTCGACGAGGGGTGGCCGGGGCACCAACCGGTCCACCCCTCGTTTTTTCATGCTCCGGAAGGAAGTTCTTCTCGTGTCTCGCTTCGTTGACCGCGTGACCATCCACGTGGCGGCCGGTAACGGCGGGAACGGCTGCGCCTCGGTGCACCGCGAGAAGTTCAAGCCGCTGGGCGGCCCGGACGGCGGCAACGGCGGCCGCGGCGGCGACGTCGTGCTGGTCGTCGACCCCAGCGTGCACACCCTGCTGGACTTCCACTTCCGCCCGCACGCCCGCGCCACCAACGGCCGCCAGGGCCAGGGCTCCAACCGGGACGGAGCCCAGGGCGAGGACCTGGAGCTGCGTGTCCCCGACGGCACCGTGGTACTCAGCCCCGACGGCGAGGTGCTGGCCGACCTGGTCGGCGCCGGCACCCGGCTGGTCGCGGCCCAGGGCGGCCGCGGCGGTCTCGGCAACGCCGCGCTGGCCTCGAAGGCCCGCCGCGCGCCCGGCTTCGCGCTGCTCGGCGAGGAGGGCGAGACCCGCGACCTGGTGCTGGAACTGAAGTCGGTCGCCGACGTCGGCCTGGTCGGCTTTCCGTCCGCCGGCAAGTCGTCGCTGATCGCCGTGCTGTCCGCGGCCCGGCCCAAGATCGCCGACTACCCGTTCACCACGCTCGTCCCCAACCTGGGCGTGGTCACCGCGGGCGAATCCGTCTTCACCATGGCCGACGTGCCCGGCCTGATCCCCGGCGCGAGCGAGGGCAAGGGCCTCGGCCTGGACTTCCTGCGCCACATCGAGCGTTGCGCGGTGCTGGTGCACGTCGTCGACTGCGCCACCTACGAGCCCGGCCGCGACCCGCTGTCCGACATCGACGCGCTCGAGGCCGAGCTGGCCCGGTACACGCCGTCGCTGGGCGGCGAGCTGGCCGAGCGGCCGCGACTTGTCGTGCTGAACAAGACCGACGTGCCCGACGCCAAGGACCTCGCCGAGCTGGTGCGCCCCGAGCTGGAGGCCCGTGGCCTGCCGGTGTTCGAGGTCTCCACGGTGACCAGGACCGGCCTGCGGGAGCTGAGCTTCGCGCTGGCCAAGGCCGTCGAGGAGCACCGGGCCGCGCAGCCGATCCTGGAGCCGACGCGCATCGTGCTGCGGCCCGTCGCGGTCGACGACGCCGGCTTCACCGTCGAGCCGGACCCGGAGAACGAGGGCGGCTTCGTGGTGCGCGGCAGCCGGCCCGAGCGCTGGATCCGGCAGACCCAGTTCTCCAACGACGAGGCCGTCGGCTACCTGGCCGACCGGCTGGCCCGGCTGGGCGTCGAGGAGGCGCTGGCCAAGGCCGGCGCGGTGCCGGGCTGCCCGGTCACCATCGGCGATGTGACCTTCGACTGGGAACCGTCCACGCCGGCCGGCATCGCGGTACTGATGACGGGTCGCGGCACCGACGCCCGGTTGGAGACCAACAACCGGGTCGGCGCCGCCGAGCGCAAGGCGGCCCGCAAGGCCCGGCGGACCCCGGGCGAGTGGCCGGCCTTCGATGACGAAGACGACGATTTCGAGGAGTAGGGCGTGTCGCAGGCCCGCCAGGCGGTCGCCGCCGCGAAGCGGATCGTGGTCAAGGTCGGATCGTCGTCGCTGACCACCGCGATCGGGGGTCTGGATCCGAGCCGGTTGGACGCGCTGGTCGACGCCCTCGCCGCGCGGTCGGCCGCGGGCAGCCAGGTCGTGCTGGTGTCGTCCGGTGCGATCGCCGCGGGGCTGGCGCCGCTGGGCATCGGCAAGCGCCCCAAGGATCTCGCCACGCAGCAGGCCGCCGCCAGCGTCGGGCAACTGGAGTTGGTGCACGCCTATGCGACGTCGTTCGCCCGCTACGACCTGACCGTCGGCCAGCTTTTGCTCACCGCCGACGACGTTGTGCGCCGGGCCCACTACCGCAACGCGCAGCGCACCTTCTCGCGGTTGCTGGCGCTCGGCGTCGTGCCCGTCGTCAACGAGAACGACACCGTGGCCACCGACGAGATCCGCTTCGGCGACAACGACCGGCTGGCCGCGTTGGTGGCGCACCTGGTCGGCGCCGACGCGTTGGTGCTGCTGTCCGATGTGGACGCCCTCTACGACGGCGATCCCCGGCGGGGCGGGGCAAGGCGCATCACCGAGGTGGCCGACGAGTCCGACCTCGCCGACGTCATCGCCGGCTCCGCCGGTGCCTCCGGCGTCGGGACCGGCGGCATGGCCTCGAAGCTCGCCGCCGCCCGCCTGGCCTCCTCCGCCGGCGTTCCCGTGCTGTTGGCTTCCGCCGCCGACGCCGCTTCCGCGCTTACCTCCGCCGCCGTCGGCACCGCCTTTGCCGCCACCGGCTCTCGCCTCTCCGCCCGGCGCTTCTGGCTCGCCCACGCCGCCGACTCCGCCGGCCGCCTCACCCTCGACGACGGCGCCGTGGCCGCCGTCGTCACCCGCCGCCGCTCCCTGCTCGCCGCCGGCATCGCCGGCGTCCACGGCGACTTCGACGCCGGCGACGTCGTCGACCTCACGGACCTCGCCGGCACGGTCGTCGCCCGCGGTGTGGTCGCCTTCGACGCCGTCGAGCTTCCCGCGATGATCGGCCGCTCCAGCCAGCACCTGGCCCCCGAGCAACGCCGCGAAGTGGTCCACGCCGACGATCTGGTTCCGCTGCCGCACCGGAGCTGACCTCGCAGCCAGGCCGACCTCGCCGACGTGCTGTTCCCGCTGCCCGCCTCCACGGCCTGGCAGGCTCTCCACCGCCTGGCCGGCCCGCCACCTGCCTCGCCCGCCATCCTCTCCCGTCACAATGAAAACCGCACCCGCCACAGGGATCGCCCGTGACGGGTGCGGCTGCCTGGCCGCAGGCGCTGGTCAGTGCCTGGTGATCGAGAAGCTGGTGCCGTCGGAGCCGATCGCGTTCGGGATCCAGGTGTTGGTGCCCCGGTCGTCGGCGTTCAGCGCGGACGGGTTCGTCGACTTCAGCGTCTTGCCGTCGAACTTCACGCCGGTGAACGAGATGGTGTTGCCGCTGACGGACGGGTACGAGTCGGTGGGCGACTCGATGATCGCCTCGGCGGAGTAGTGCCGGGCGCTGCTCAGCGACTTGGTGGTGGTCTTGGTCCAGCCCTTGGTGGTGTCGCTGATGGTCAGCGTGTAGCTGGTCCCGGACCGGGTCACCGTGGCGGTGAAGTGGTCGCCGGCGCTGATGGAGTTGCTGTAGTACACCGGCGCGGCCGGGTACATCTCGTACCACGCCTGGTAGACGGGCCGGCCGCTGGAGCAGTCGGTGGCGACACCGGTCTGCTCGACGGTGGAGGAGCCGTCGCCGTCGATGCCGACCCACGGCGCGAACAGGTCGTTGGTGGACCGGCAGGTGACCGACGGCTCGGTCCAGCTGGCGGTCGCGGTGGTCCAGCTGCCGAAGCTGGCGTAGCCGCCCCAGTTGCCGCCGGAGAAGCTGCTGCCCGCGCCGTGCCCGAAGCTGACGTGCGGGCCGAAGGTGGCGGGGCCGGTGGTGGCGACGGCCGTGCCGGTGGCGAGGCCGGCGGTGGCCAGCGCGGCCGCGACCAGGGCACGGGTGAGACGAGTGGCGAGCATTTCCGATCCTTTCACCGGCGCCTCCCACTCGCTGATCGGCGATGCGGGAGTGCCTGCAGGGGTGGTGGAGGGACAGGCGTCATTGTCGGGAATTCCGCCGGGGAAGTGATCAGATTCCCCGGCGGAGGCCCGTACTGATCTTTCAACGGACCATCGGGCCGCGGTAGCTACTTTCGGCGGGTTCCCGGCGGCGATAAATCCGTTTTGCTCCCCTTTGTGTCAGGTCAGCAGCAGCACCGCATAGCAGGCGAGCCAGTGCTCGACCATGTAGTCCGTCCCGCTGGTCAGATCCAGTTCCGGCACGGCCTGCGCGGCCGCGGCGGCGTGCATCTCGGCGATGCGGACATCGTTCGGCGGAAGGACTGCGGCCAGTCGGAGCAGGCACCAGGCCCGGCTGAGATTCAATCCGTGCAGATGCGCGATCTGTCCGTCGGCGTCATCGGAAACGACGGCGGGCGTGAACAGGCCGCTGTTGGTGATGTCCGGCAGGAATCGATCGAACCATTGGCTGAACTCGGTTGGGCCGAACAGGTTCGACATCAGTTCCGCCTCGCAGAGCGCGGGCGACAGGAAATCGGCGCCGCCCGGTTCGTAGCGGGCCGGATAGTCGGTGTCGTTGTCGAACCAGCGGTGCCCCGCATCGGAGATGGCGTTCGCGAGGGCCGGCTCGCCCCGGTCGGCCAGCGCGCGGGCGTGCGGCAGCGCCAGGGACAGGCCGAACGCGCTGTTGAAGTGCATGCCCTGCCGGTCGGGGTAGGTCGCCTTCGGTAGCCAGTCCAGGAACGCGCCCGTGATCGCCTCGGTCAACGGCGTCAGGTTCGCCGCCCAGCGTCGCGCGTCCGGATCGTCCCAGGTGGACAGTTCGTGCTGCAGCATGTGCTCCCAGCCCCAGGCATAGGGCCGTGAGTGCTTGCTGAACTCGTGGAAGCTGCGCGTCTCCACCAGGATGTTGTCGGCCGTCAGGTGCTCGTCGAGCAGCGCTCGGATCTCGGCGGCCGGCACGTGGTCCGGCGCCGTGCGCAGCAGGCGCACGACCGCCCAGTGCATCTCCACGCACGAGTGCCAGTCGAAACAACCGTAGAACGCCGGGAAGACGTCCTTGGGCCGGTTCGGCAGGTCGCCCGGACCCGACATGACGTGCCTGATGTGGTTGGGAAACTCCCGGCGCGCGTTGACCAGGATGATTTTCGCGAAGTCCTCGGCCCGGGCCAGCAGCAGCGCCTGCCGGTCGGCCGTCCCCAGAGTGCTCAAGACTCTCCTCCGTGATGAGCGGATTGTGGTGAGATCGCTCCTGGGGGACCTTCGCGTTACACCTAGTTCGTGACCGCGAGCGCGAACGGCAGCACCGCGGGCGCACCTGCCTCCCGCAGCAGCCGCGCCGCCAGCGTCATCGTCCAACCGCTGTCCACGAGATCGTCCACAAGCAACACCGGACCGTCGGCGGCGAACGTCTCCGGCGCGCGCAGGCCCTGCCACAACCCCGCCAACCGCTGCGCGCTGTTGCTGCGCCGGATGCCCTCGCCGGCCGACTCGATCTCGCCGAGGTAGGCCAGCCGGCCGATCGAAGCCAGCCGCTCACCCAGGCTGGCGACGAGCTTCGGCCGCCGGCGCGAGCCGATCGTGACCACGCCGGTCGGCCGCTGCGTCCAGTTCCACGCCGCGAGCACCTGCACGCAGGCGTTGAACACGTCGTCGGGCACCGGCTGGTCCGGCGTGTTGTCCGCGAGCAGGTCGCGCAGGCGGTTGCCCCAGCCGATGTCCGTCAGCCGGCCCAGTGCCCGGCCCTCCTCGGCCTGCTGCCCGGCCGGGATCTTGCCGGACAGCGGCACACCCAGCCCGGACATGCCGCTCGGCCACATCTTGCGTGGCGCGATCTCCACGCCCGGCCGGTTCAGCCGGTCCTGCGCCGCCGTCGCCGCCTGCCCCGACACCTCGACGCTCCATCGCCGGCCCGTGCAGTTGTCGCACCGCCCGCACGGCGCCGCCGTCGGATCGTCCAGCTGCCGCAGCAGAAACTCCATGCGGCAGCCCTCGGTGGCCTGGTAGTCGAGCATCGCCTGCTGCTCGGCCCGCCGCGCCTCGCCGAGCCGGCCGTAGCGTTCCTCGTCGTAGTGCCACGGCTCGCCCGTCGACACCCAGCCGCCGCGCACCCGGTGCACCGCGCCGTCCACGTCCAGCACCTTCAGCACGACTTCGAGCCGGCTGCGCGACAACTCCACCATCGGCTCCAACGCGGCCGTCGACAGTGGACGGTCGCTCGTCGCCAGCGCGTCCAGAACCTGGCGCACGATGTGTTCCGGCGGGAACGCCAACGATGCGAAGTACTGCCAGATCTCCCGGTCCTCGCGCCCCGGCAGCAGCAGCACCTCCGCCCGCTGCACGCCACGGCCGGCGCGGCCGATCTGCTGGTAGTAGGCGATCGGCGACTGCGGCGCGCCCAGGTGCACCACGAAGCCCAGGTCCGGCTTGTCGAAACCCATGCCCAGCGCCGAGGTCGCCACCAGCGCCTTGACCCGGTTCGCCAGCAGGTCCGCCTCGGCGCGCTCGCGTTCGGCCGGGTCGGTCTTGCCCGAGTACGCCGCCACCTCGAAGCCCCGCTCGCGCAGGAACGACGCCATGTCCTCGGCCGCCGACACCGTCAACGTGTAGACGATGCCGGAGCCCGGGAGTTCGGTCAGCTTCTCCGCCAGCCAGGCCAGGCGCGCCGCCGGGTTCGGCAGCGTGACGACGGCCAGGTGCAGGCTCTCCCGGTCCAGCGGGCCGCGCAGCACCAAGGTCTGCGCGCCCCCGATGCCGAGCTGGTCGGCGACGTCGCGGACCACGCGGTCGTTCGCGGTCGCCGTCGTCGCCAATACCGGCACGCCCGCCGGCAGTTCACCCAGAAGTGTGCGGAGCCGCCGGTAGTCGGGGCGGAAGTCGTGGCCCCAGTCGGAGATGCAATGCGCCTCGTCCACGACGAGCAGCCCGGCGCTCGCGGTCAGGCTCGGCAGCACGTTGTCGCGGAAGTCCGGGTTGTTCAGCCGTTCCGGGCTGACCAGCAGCACGTCCACGTCGCCAGCGGTGACGGCGTCCTGGACCTCCTGCCACTCGCCCAGGTTGGCGGAGTTGATGGTCGCCGCCCGCACCCCGGCCCGGGCCGCCGCCTCCACCTGGTTGCGCATCAGGGCCAGCAGCGGCGACACGATCACCGTCGGCCCCTCGCCGAGGGAACGCAGCAGCGCCGTCGCGATGAAGTACACCGCCGACTTGCCCCACCCGGTGCGCTGCACGACCAGCGCACGCCGGCGCTGCGACACCAGTGCGCTGATCGCCGTCCACTGGTCGTCACGGAGTTTCGCCTCCGGACCGGCAAGGGCCCGGAGGTGCTCCTCTGCCTGCTCACGCAGCGCCAGGTCGTCCATGCCTCATGCCTACACCAACGCACCGACAGTTCTACCCCGGCCCGGATTGTTCTACAATCCTACGGGTGACGGACGAGCTGCAGACTCAGGTCCACGACGCCGCCAGGCGAGCGCGCGTCGCCGCCAAGCTCCTCGCGACCGCCAACACGCAGGACAAGAACAAGGTCCTGCTGGCGATGGCCGACGCCCTCGAGGCCAACGCCGCCGACCTCATCGCCGCCAACGAGCGCGACCTGGCCGCCGGCCGCGAGGCGAACATCGGCGATGCCCTGCTGGACCGTCTCGCCCTGAACGAGAAGCGGGTCGCCGGCATCGCGGACGGCCTCCGCTCGGTCGCCGGCCTGCCGGACCCGATCGGCGACGTCCGCCGCGGCTCCACCCTGCCGAACGGCCTGGAACTGCGCCAGGTGCAGGTCCCGCTCGGCGTCGTCGGCATCGTCTACGAGGCCCGTCCGAACGTCACGGTCGACGCCGCCGGCCTCACGCTCAAGTCCGGCAACGCAGTCCTGCTGCGCGGTTCCTCCAGCGCCGAGCAGTCCAACCTCGCGCTGGTGAAGGTGCTCCGCGAAGTGTTGGCGGACAACGACTTCCCGGCCGACGCCGTCCAGTTGCTGCCGTGCCACGACCGCGCCTCCGTGCAGCACCTCATCACCGCCCGCGGCCTCGTCGACCTGGTCATCCCGCGCGGCGGCGCCGGCCTGATCTCCGCCGTCGTGCAGCAGGCGACGGTGCCGACCATCGAGACCGGCGTCGGCAACTGCCACGTCTACGTGGACCGCGCCGCCGACCTCGACATGGCGCTCCGGATCCTGATCAATTCCAAGACCCGCCGGCCGAGCGTGTGCAACGCCGCCGAGACCGTCCTCGTGCACCAGGACGTCGCCGACCGGTTCGTGCCGGAGGCGGTTCGCCAGCTCATCACCCACGGCGTCACCGTGCACGGCGACAAGCGCGCCGCCGAGCTGGTCGAGGTCACGCCGGCCACTGACGCCGACTGGGACACCGAATACCTGTCCCTGGACATCGCCATGCGCATCGTCGACTCGCTGGACGAGGCCGTCGAGCACATCGGCCGGCACGGCAGCGGCCACACCGAGGCGATCGTCTCCGACGACGTGCGCGCGGCCCGCGACTTCGTGGCGCGGGTGGACGCGGCGGCGGTGATGGTGAACGCGGCGACCTCGTTCACCGACGGCGGCGAGCTGGGCCTCGGCGCGGAGATCGGCATCTCCACCCAGAAGCTGCACGCCCGCGGCCCGATGGGGCTGGCCGAGCTGACCTCGACGAAGTGGGTGGTGTGGGGCGACGGTCACGTCCGCCCCGTCTCCTGACACCGCCGGTACGTTCACGGGCGTGACTTCAGAAGCGCCCGAACACCGCAGACGTGACGCATCCGCCACCAAGGCGGCCTTGCTGCGCGCGGCCCAGGAGCTGTTCACCGAGCGCGGCTACGAGCGGACCACCGTCCGCGACATCGCCGACCGCGCGGGCGTGAACCAGGCGCTCCTGTTCCGCTACTTCGGCACCAAGGAAGACCTGTTCCACGCCGTGCTGGCCACTCAGAGCCGGGTGCTGGTCGCGGAGTCACCGGCCGAGCAGGTGCTGGCCGAGACGCTGGCCCGGATGCTCAACCCGAACACGGACATCGGGCAGGAGAGCGTGTGGCTGGCCGCGCTGCGCTCCAGCGGCCACGACAGTGCCGCCGATGCCATCCGCAAGCAGCTCGGCGAGGACTACGTCCGGGTGCTGGGCTCGCTGACCGACGCCGAGGACGCCGACCTGCGGGTCGACCTGGTGCTGGCCTGGCTGGTCGGGCTGGGCATGCTGCGGTCCGTCGTGCGTAAGGAGCCGCTGGTCAGCGCCGATCCCGAGGACGTGGCGCGGCTGGTGCTGCGCTCCGTTTCCGTGCTGCTCGAACGGGTCGACACCGAGCCGGCTGGTTGACGGCCCGTAGTCGGTTGCCTATCGTCAGGGATGTAAGCGGAAGCTTACATCCCAGTTCGGCCTTGGGGAGCCTGACATGACGACTGTCGACCGTGGCGCGTGCCCGTACCCGTTCAGCGAGGCCAAGCGGCTGGACCTCGACCCGGAGTACGGACGGCTGCGCGACAACGGCGAACTGGCCCGGGTGCGCATGCCCTACGGGGGCGAGGCCTGGATGGCCACCAGCTACGAGGACGTCAAGACGGTCCTGGGCGACCCGCGGTTCAGCCGCGCGGCCACCCTCGGCGCCGACGTCCCCCGGATGATGCCGCTGATCCAGACCGACACCAGCCTGCTGACCATGGACCCGCCGAACCACAGCCGGCTGCGCAAGCTGGTCGCCAAGGCGTTCACCATGCGGCGCATCGAGATGCTGCGGCCGCGCGCCCAGGAGGTCGTCGACGGCCTGCTCGACGACATCGAGGCCCAGGGGCCGCCCGCCGACCTGGTCGAGGGGCTCGCGCTGCCGCTGCCGATCACCATGATCTGTGAGCTGCTCGGCGTGCCCTACGAGGACCGGGACCAGTTCCGCGCCTGGTCGGACGCGGCGCTGGCCTTCACCGCGTACACCCCGGAAGAGATCCAGCAGGGTCGGGACGGGCTGAAGACGTACCTGGCGAGCCTGGTCGCCAAGCACCGCGAGCAGCCCAGCGACTCCCTGCTCAGCGAGCTGGTGCGGGCCCGCGACGAGGAGGACCGGCTCACCGAGGAGGAGCTGGTCCAGTTCGGCGTCACGCTGCTGGTCGCCGGCCACGAGACCACCGCCAACCAGACCGGCAACTTCCTCTACACCCTCCTCAGCAAGCCGGAACTGCTGCGCGACCTGCAGCAGAACCCCGACCTGCTGGACGCCGCCATCGAGGAGATGCTGCGGGTGACGCCGCTCGGCGCGGCCGCCGGCTTCGCGCGCATCGCCACCGAGGACGTCGTGCTCAGCGGCACGCTCGTCAAGGCGGGCGAGGCCGTGATGACGCAGATCGCCGCGGCCAACCGCGACGGCGCCGTCTTCGAGAACCCGGAGGAGATCGACTTCCACCGGGAGCACAACCCGCACGTCGCGTTCGGCCACGGCGCGCACCACTGCCTCGGCGCCCAGTTGGCCCGGCTGGAACTCCAGGTCGCCGTCGGCACCGTGCTGCGCCGGTTCCCCGGCCTGCGGTTCGCGGTGCCGGTCGAGGAGGTGCCGTTCAAGGAGGGCCGGCTCGTACGCGGCCTGCGGGCGCTGCCCGTCGCCTGGTGATGCAGGATTGACGGGTTCCTGAACTGGCTGAGGAGGACACGGTGGCAGACGGCCGCTGGAATGTATCGATCGACTCGGGCACGTGCATCGGTTCCGGCGTGTGCGCCGGCACCTCGCCGAAGTACTTCAAGCTCGAAGGCGGCTACGGCGTGCCGATCGTCGACGAGGTCGACGCCGACGACGAGGTGATCACCGCCGCGGAGTCGTGCCCGATGGAGGCGATCCTGGTGCGCGAGGTCGGCACCGAGAAGGTGATCGCCCCGCTCGACTGAGGGGTCCGGGGCGTCGGCTGCCGGTCGGCGCCCCACCACTCGGATAGCCGTTGCTCACACTTCGGCGCTGCCGAAGGCCGATCGGGTGACCGCTGCCTACGCTGGACCGTTATGACCGACAAGCGCCGGATCGGGGTCATGGGCGGCACCTTCGACCCCATCCACCACGGCCACCTGGTGGCGGCCAGCGAGGTCCAGGCCAGGTTCGAGCTGGACGAAGTGATCTTCGTGCCGACCGGGCAGCCCTGGCAGAAGTCCGGCCGCGAGGTCAGCCCGGCCGAGGACCGCTACCTGATGACCGTGATCGCGACGGCGTCCAACCCGCGGTTCTCGGTCAGCCGTGTGGACATCGACCGCAACGGCCCCACCTACACCGCCGACACGCTGGCCGACCTGGCCGACCGGTACCCCGACGACGACCTGTTCTTCATCACCGGCGCGGACGCGCTGTCGCAGATCGTGTCGTGGAAGCGGGTCGACGAGCTGTTCACCCGGGCGCACTTCATCGGCGTCACCCGGCCCGGCTTCCACCTCGACGACCACCACCTGCCCGCGGGCTCGGTGAGCCTGATCGAGGTGCCGGCGATGGCGATCTCGTCCACGGCCTGCCGCGATCGGGTCTGCGCCGGCCTGCCGGTCTGGTACCTCGTGCCGGACGGGGTGGTGCAGTACATCTCCAAGCGCCGTCTCTACCAGTGCTGAAGACGGGAATCCCCCGATCCGGCGCCTGGATCGGGGGACCCGTACTCGTCAGTCCTGGCGCGCTATCGCGTACGCCCGACGGGACGAAGCGCGAGCGCGCCGAGAGACTTCCCGAGCATTCGCACACCTCCCTTCGGTTGGGCCACCCACTGCGGCCGTGTGCCGATATCTGATCGTGCCGGCCCCACCCTGGTCAACGGGTTTTTCCGCGAGCGCGGGACGGTACCCTTGCCACTCATCCGTAGGTGAAGAACGCAGGGAGTGACGTGGCAGCCACCGACGAGGCACGACGGCTGGCGCTGGTGGCCGCGGCAGCGGCCGCTGACAAGAAGGCGCACGACATCAAGGTGCTGGACGTGTCGAACCAGCTGGTGATCACGGACTGCTTCGTGATCGCGTCGGCGCCCAACGAGCGTCAGGTCGGCGCCATCGTGGACGCCGTCGAGGAGAAGATGCGGGAAGCCGGCACCAAGCCGGTCCGCCGCGAGGGTGCCCGCGAGGGCCGCTGGGTGCTGCTCGACTTCGTCGACGTCGTGGTGCACGTCCAGCACACCGAGGAACGTGTCTTCTACGGCCTGGAGCGGCTGTGGAAGGACTGCCCGGAGATCCCGTTCGACGACGGGTCCAGTGAGGACGGTTCATGACCCTGAGCAGAATCCTGCTGTGGCGGCACGGGCAGACCGAGCACAACGCCAGCGGCCACTGGCAGGGGCACCTGGACTCGCCGCTCACCGAGCGGGGCCGGGAGCAGGCGCGGGCCGCGGTGCCCGCGCTGCTGGCGTACGAGCCGAACCTGGTGGTCGCCTCCGACCTGCGGCGGGCCACCGACACGGCGAAGATCCTCAGCGAGGCCAGCGGGCTGCCGCTGCGGCTGGACAAGCGGCTGCGCGAGACCGACATCGGCGACTGGCAGGGCCTCACCTCGGCCGAGGTGGACGTCCGCTACCCGGGCGGCATCCGCACCTGGCAGTCCGACCCCACCTGGGCGCCGCCGGGCGGCGAGGCTCGGGTGGAGGTGGCGACGCGGGCGCATGACCTCGTCAACGAGTTGGACGAGGAGCTGTCCGGCACCGTGCTGCTGTGCGCGCACGGGGGCCTGATCACGGCGCTGACGGCGCAACTGCTGACCATGCCGGTGTCGATCTGGCCGCAGCTGGGCGGGTTGAGCAACTGCCACTGGGCGGTGCTGGCGCGGCGGCCCGACGGCGACGGCCGCTGGCGGCTGCTCACGTACAACGCCGGCGCGTGAAGCTGCTCGTCCTCGGCGACTCGCTGTGCTTTCACGGGCCGGTCGGGCCGCTGGCCGCCGACGATCCGCGGCTGTGGCCTTCGGTGGCTGCTGCTTCGCTCGGCGGCTCGTCGGAGTTGATCGCCGGCTTCGGGTGGACCGCGCGGGACGCGTGGTGGGCGGTGACGGGGGATCCTCGGTTCTGGGCGGCGCTGGCCAAGGCCGACGTGCTGGTGCTGGCTGTCGGCGGGATGGACACGTTGCCGTCGCCGCTGCCGACGTACCTGCGGGAGGGGCTGCGGTTCCTGCGCCCGGATTCGTTGCGGCGGCGTGTTCGGACGGCGTATCTGGCCGCTCAGCCCCACCTGTCGCGGTTGCTCGGCGGACGGCCGGTGGCGCTGCCTCCGCACCTGACCGAGCGATACCTGGACGACTGCGTTCGGGCCGTGTGGGCGTTGCGGCCGGGGCTGGCGGTGGTCGGCATCGTGCCGCCGGTGCACCACGCGGCGGTCTACGGCTACGTGCACACCGGCCGTGCCGCGGGAGAGGCCGCGGTGCGGCGATGGGCCCGGCGGCACGAGGTTCCGCTGCTGGACCTGCCGTCGCTGACCGGTGATCACGTGCGGGGCGGGCACGGGAACCCGGACGGCATCCACTGGGGATTCGACGCGCATCGGGCAGTGGGGCAGGCCTTGGCGGACACGGTCCGCCACCTGGACCCCGCCAACCCGTAGGCTGGGCGGCCGTGTCCGTCGCAGTCGTCACCGACTCCACCGCGTACCTGCCGGAAGGCTTCGCCGATCGGCGCTCGGTGCGGGTGATCCCCCTGCACGTCCTCGTCGACGGGGTCGGGCGGCTCGACGGCGTGGACTTCGGGCCGGCCGAGTTGGCCGGGGCGCTCGGCGACCGGCGCACCGTCACCACCTCCCGCGCCAACCCCGCCGAGCTGGCCGCCGAGTACCGCAAGGCGCTGGAGGACGGGGCCGAGGCGGTGGTCGCCGTGCACCTGTCCGGGGAGCTCTCCGGCACGTGGAACGCGGCGTGGATGGCCGCCGAGGAGGTCGGGCCGGACCGGGTCCGGATCGTCGACTCCCGCTCCACCGCCATGGGCCTCGGCTTCGCCGTCCTGGCCGCCGCCGATGCCGCCGCGGCCGGCGCTTCACCTGCCGAGGTCGAACGCGCCGCTACCCGGGTCGCCGCTCGGGCCCGGACGTTCTTCTCCGTCGAGACCCTGGAACACCTGCGCCGGGGCGGCCGGATCGGCGCCACCGCCGCGCTGCTCGGCACCGCCTTGTCGGTGAAGCCCCTGCTGCACGTCGAGGACGGTCGGATCGTGCCGCTGGAGAAGGTCCGCACCACCAGCCGCGCCATCGCCCGCCTGGTCGACCTCGCCGCCAACGCCGCCGGTCGCGGTCCGGTGGAGTTGGCGGTGCACCACCTGGCCGCCCCCGAGCGGGCCGCCGAGCTGGCCGCCAAGCTCGAGTCCCGGCTGCCGAACTGTCCCGGCTGCCTGATCTCCGAGGTGGGGCCGGTGATCGGCGCCCACACCGGTCCGGGGGTGCTCGGCGTGGTGGTCGTCCCGGGCGGGTTGAACCCGCCGGCCTGACCCGGCTGCCGCGACAGCGAGCCCAACCCACCAGCATGGCACGAACCGGGCCCGCCCCACCCTCCCCAAGATCGTCTCAGCCCCAGTTGTCCACAGCCCCCGAGTTGTCCACATCTGGATCTTCACGCGGCCCGGCGGCCGCCCGCCGCGCCCTAGCGTCGGCGGCGTGCTCGATCGACTGCGCCCAAGCGCCACCAACCACGCGGCCCAGGTACGCAATCGCCTGGCCGACGTGCTCGGCGGCGCCGTGTCGGAACCGCAGGACCCACCCGAGACCCGGGCGGGCCCGTCGGTCGAGCGCTGGCTGCCCGGAGGCGCCCGGGTCCGCCGACCCCGAACGGCGGTACTCGCCCTAGCCGGCGTGGCGGTCCTCGCCGCGTTGGCCGCTGCCCTGGGCATGTGGCTGAGCCGGCCCGTGCTGGAACAGCCACCCCTGCCCGCCCCCGCCACCCCAACCGCCGCGCACAGCGCGGGGGCGGGCAGGCCCGGGCCGCTCGTCGTCAGCGTCGTCGGCAAGGTCGCCCGGCCAGGCCTGGTCACCGTGCCTGACGGTTCCCGTGTCGCGGATGCGCTGCGCGCCGCCGGCGGCCCACTGCCCGACGCCGACCTGACGCAACTCAACCTGGCCCGGAAGCTCGCCGACGGCGAGCAGGTCGCCGTCGGCGTGCCGCAACCGGCGCCGGCGCAGGGACAGCCGCCGGGCAAAGTCAATCTCAACACCGCCACCCAGACCGACCTGGAAACGCTGCCCGGCGTCGGACCCACCATGGCGCAACGGATTCTGCAGTGGCGAACCAAGAACGGCCGCTTCCAGTCGGTCGACCAGCTCCGCGAGGTCGACGGCATCGGCGCCACCAGATTCGACCACCTGAAGGACTTGGTGCAGACATGACCACTGCTCGGAACGGTCCCGCTCGCTTCGCGAAGGCGTGCCGCCGACATGTCGCGGTCGTGGCCCTGCCGGTCGCCCTTCTGTGCGGGCAACAGTTTTGGTGGTCCCTCGTCGTCGCGACGGTGGCGGCCGGGATCGAGGTCGTCAGATTCCTCCGGTCCCCGCCCTTCATGCGCGTTCGCCTCGAGCCGAGGCGCCGCCATGACTGACACGCGGATGGTGCCGGTCGCCCTGGTGGTGTGGGCGGTCGCGACGGTCGGCCTGGCCTGGGGCTGGCAGTTCAGCTGGCTGCTCGGTGCCATCGCCGTGGTCACGGCCCTCGTGGTGGCCTTCCGGTCCCTGCGCTGGCGTCCGCAGGCGGTGCTGGTGATCGCCCTCGGTGCGTTGGCAACCTGTTGGATCGCAACGGTGATCCACGCGTCGGCGACGCACCCGCTGCGGCTGGATGCGGACCGGGGCACCGTCGTCAAGCTGCGGGTCGAGGTGTCGGAACGGCCGAAACCCCTTCGTACGCAAGGATTCGGCAGCCGGCAGGGCGGCGCGGACCGGGTGCTCGTGCCGGCTGGCGACGTGGTCGTGCTGGCTCAGGCCACGGACTGGGCGGACCTGCTGCCGGGCCAGTGGCTCACCGTCACCGGCCGGGCGGCGCCGGCCCGGGGTGGCGATCTCACGGTTGCGGTCGTGCAGGCCAGGGGATCGCCGACCGAGGTGACTCCGGCCCCGCCGTGGCAGCAGGTCGCCTCGGCGTTGCGCAGCGGGCTGCGGCGAGCGTCGGCGGTGCTGCCGGACGAGCAGGCGGGGCTGCTGCCCGGACTGGTCGTGGGCGACACGGCGAACCTGTCGCCACGGGTGTCCGACGAGTTCAGGGTCGCCGGCATGACCCACCTGCTCGCGGTCAGCGGGGCCAACCTGGCGATCGTCGCGGGAGCGGTGCTGTTCGCGATCCGGTTGCTGGGGCTGGGCCCTCGGATCGCGGGCGCGGGTGCGGGCCTGGCGGTGATCGGGTTCGTCATCCTCGCCGGCCCGGAGCCGAGCGTGCTGCGGGCGGCGGTGATGGGCGGCCTGGCGCTGCTGGCTCTCGTGTTGGGCCGGGAGAGATCACTGCTGCCGGCGCTGGCGTGGTCGGTGGTGGTGCTGGTGCCGATCGATCCGTCGCTCGGCCTCAACGCCGGCTTCGCGCTCTCCGTGCTGGCCACCGGAGCCCTGGTGCTGGTCGCGCCTCGGTGGGCGGCCTGCCTGCGGGGCAGGGGAGTGCCGCCGGGTGTCGCCGAGGCAGTGGCGGCGCCGCTGGCCGCCCACCTGGTCACCGCACCGGTGATCGCCGGTCTGTCCGGTGAGGTCAGCGTGGTCGCGGTGATCGCCAACCTCGTCGCCGAGCCGGTGGTCGCGCCCGTGACCGTCGTCGGCGTGCTGGCAACCGTGGCGACGCCGATCAGCCCGTGGCTGGGGGAGTTGCTGGTTCGAGTGGCGAGTCCGGAGGCGTGGTGGCTCATCCACGTCGCCCGCTACACGTCCTCGATGCCGTTGGCGACGGTGCGGTGGCCGAGCGGGCTGCTCGGTGCGGCGCTGTTGGCAGCGGTGATGCTCGCCGGCTGGGCGGTGTTGCGGTCGCGGCGGCTGAGAGTCGCGGCGGCGGTGATCGTGGCCGGTGCCGTGGTGGTGTTGATGCCGGCCCGGCTCACCGGATCCGGCTGGCCGCCGACAGGGTGGGCGATGGTGAGCTGCGACGTGGGGCAGGGCGACGCGCACGTGGTGGCGACGTCCGAGCCGGGCCGGGTGGTGCTGATCGACACCGGTCCCGACCTCAGTTCGATCGTGGGCTGCCTGCACAGGCTCGGAGTGGTCAGCATTCCACTGGTGGTGCTCAGCCACTTGCACGCGGATCACGTCGGCGGCTTGTCGTCGGTGCTCAGCGATTATCCCGTCGGGGCGGTCGGTGTCGGGCCGCTGCACGAGCCGGCGTGGGCGTGGGACCAGGTTCGGCGGCTGAGCGCCGCCGCGGGCGTGAAGGTGGTGGACGTCGTTGCGGGACAACGATTCGCGTTACCGGGAGTGACCATGACCGTGATCGCGCCGACGGCCGCGCCGAGCCATCTCGGCCCGAACGCCGAAGGCACGCCGGTGAACGACGCGTCGCTCGTGCTGCGCGCCGACACCGCCGCCGGCCGGATCCTGCTGACCGGCGACATCGAACTGGAGGGACAGGCAAACCTGTTGGCCACCAACGAGGACCTGAGCGCCGACGTGCTCAAGGTGCCCCACCACGGCAGTCGCTACTCGCTCCCGCGGTTCCTGGAACGGGTGCATCCGCGGGTGGCACTGGTCAGCGTCGGCGCCGGCAATCCGTTCGGGCACCCCAGTTCGCTGATCATCGACGCACTGGAACGGGAAGGGGCAACGGTGTTACGCACGGATGAGGACGGCGACGTGGCAGTGGTCGCGAGCCGGGACGGCCCGCTGATCGCCCGGCGTGGATCCGAACGGGTCGCCCGCTAGCCACGGCTGGGTGGTTGCCGGCCGGCATGGACCGCCCGGCACGGTGGTCACCGGGTCAACCCTTGATCTCCGACCATGCCTGGGTCCATGCGCCGTAGTCCTCGCACTTGACGTCCGTGCGACCGTCCAGGCACTGGGAGATCGGTGTGGTCCAGTAGGCGATCTTCGACGCGTACGAGGCGTCGCCGGCGTGGTAGGTGTCGCAGTGCTTGCGGTCCACGGTCAGCGCGCACGCCTTGGAGTTGGCCGGCGCTTCGCCGAAGTACTCGGCGACCTGGGCGTTGACCTCGGGGCTGATGATGTGGTTCAGCCACAGGTAGGCGCAGGTCTTGTGCTCGGACCTGGTGGCCACCATCCAGGTGTCCGACCAGCCGGTCGCGCCCTCGGACGGCACCACCGCCTCCAGCGGCACGCCGGCGCTCCTGGTGACGTTGACGGTCACCTGCCAGCCGAGGCCCACGACGGCGTCGGCGTTGGTCAGGGCCCGGCTCTCCTTGAGGTAGTCCGTCCAGTACGTGCCGACCATGGGGTGCTGCCCGCGCAGCAGGTCGACGGCGGCCCGGAACTGGGTGCTGTCGAGCGCGTAGGGGTTGGTGATGCCCAGGTCCAGGCGGTGGGCCCGGAGGTAGAGGGCGGCGTCGGCGATGTAGATCGGCGAGTCGTAGACGCTGATCTTGCCCTTGTACCGGGAGTTCGGGTCGAACACCGTCGACCAGGAGGTGGGAGCCGGGGTCACCTTGTCGGTGCGCCAGGTGAGGAGGTTCGCGCCCCAGCCGTGGGGGATGCCGTAGGGCACGCCGCCGACGCTGTTCCACGACTGGTTCTTGAGGAAGCCGAAGACATCGGCGTAGTCGGGCACAAGGGAGGTGTTCACCGGCTCCACGTCGCCGGCGGCGATCAGCCGCAGCGAGGCGTCCCCGGAGGCGGAGACGACATCGTACTGACCGGTCTTCATCAGGCTGATGGCCTCGTCGGAGGTGTCGAACTGCCGGACGTCGACCTTGCAGCCGGTCTCCTGCTCGAACGGGGTCACCCAGTCGACCTTCGGGTCGTTGGAGCCGTTCTCCGCGTAGCCGGGCCAGGCCAGCACGGACAGCTGGCCCTCCGGCTGCCCGAGCTTGCCCAGCGCGGTCAGCGAGGGCGGGGTGAAGCGCTGCCCGCCGCCGGGCATCGCCAGATTGCCGCCCGCGGCGGTGCCGCAGGCGGTGAGCGCCATGCTCGCCGCGAGCAGACCGGCCAGCAGCGCCGTGTTCTTCATGATCGACCTTCCCGCCCGTGCCGGTGACCGCGAGGTGTGCTCATGCCACCGGGTCAACCGGCGCCGCCCGGCGGGCACCGCGCCGGGGCCGGGCACGAAGGTGATGTCGTCACGTGTCGGGAGCTGCTTTAGCGCGTCCCGTGCCGCAGGCGGGAAGATCCACTCGATCGTGGCGTGCGGATCGTTGACGGCACAAAGAAGCCGGCGCGTGAGGCACGCGCCGGCAACCTTGTGGTGTGGTCAGCCCCGGTGGGGTCAGAGGCCGAGGGCCTCGGTGACGGCGGCGGCGTTCGGCGGCACGACGGCCTTCGGGCCGATGCGGTCGGCGACGGCGTCGAGCGTCTTCAGGCCGTCGCCGGTGATCAGCAGCACGGTGTCCGCGTCGGGGTCGAGCTGGCCGGTCTCGACCAGCTTCTTCGCGGTCGCCACGGTGACGCCGCCGGCGGTCTCGGCGAAAATGCCCTCGGTGCGGGCCAGCAGCCGGATGCCTTCGACGACCTCTTCGTCGGTGACGTCCTCGACGGCGCCGCCGGTGCGGCGCACGGTGTCCAGCACGTACGGGCCGTCGGCGGGCGCGCCGATCGCCAGCGAGCGGGCGATGGTGTCCGGGCGGACCGGCGACACGACGTCGGTGCCGGCCTTGTAGGCGGTGGAGACCGGGGAGCAGCCGGTGGCCTGGGCGCCGAACACCCGGTACGGGGTGGCGTCCACGAGGCCGAGCTCGCCCAGCTCGCGGAAGCCCTTGTCCACCTTGGTCAGCTGCGAGCCGGAGGCGACCGGCACCACGATCTGCCCGGGCAGCCGCCAGCCGAGCTGCTCGGCGACCTCGTAGGCCAGGGTCTTGGAGCCCTCCGCGTAGTACGGCCGGACGTTGACGTTCACGAACGCCCAGTCCTCGTGCTCGGCGGCGAGCTGGGTGGCCAGCCGGTTCACGTCGTCGTAGTTGCCGTCCACGGCGATCAGCGCGCCGTCGTAGACCGCGGTGGTGAGGATCTTGGCCTTCTCCAGCGACGACGGGATCAGCACCACCGACTCCCAGCCGGCGCGGGCGGCCGCGGCGGCGACGGCGTTGGCCAGATTGCCGGTGGAGGGGCAGGCCAGCACCTTGAAGCCGAGCTGGCGGGCGGCGGCCAGGGCGACGGCGACGACGCGGTCCTTGAACGAGTGCGTCGGGTTGCCGGTGTCGTCCTTCACCCACAGGTTGCGCACGCCGAGCGCTGCGCCGAGGCGGTCGGCCTTGACCAGGCGGGTCAGGCCGGGCTCGGTGTTGGGGTAGGACTGGACGTCGGTGGGCACCGGCAGCAGGTTGCGGTAGCGCCAGATGGACTTGGGGCCGGCCTCGATGTCCTCGCGGCGGACGTGGCCGAACTCGTAGGCGACTTCGAGGGGGCCGAAACACTCGCTACAGGCGAATTCCGCGGCCAGCGGGATCTGGTGTCCGCACTCCCGACAGCTCAGGGCGCGCGCGGGCCCGAGGTTGAAGGCGGCGGTGGTGCGAGCGTCGACGGTCGTCGTCATGGGAGGTATCTCCTCATCTTTCCCACGTGTGGGTCGGAATTGGCACCGTGATCGACGCGTGGAGATGCGTCGCCGGTTGCCGGGGCTTCGTCGGGCCGTTCCCTCTGCCCCTCTGGATGAGCGGTGTTCAGTTGTGACCTGCACGGTACGGCAATGCGACGCGGGGTCGCCACTCCGTGGCCCACGATGCGGGACCGGCGGGGCTGTCAGGGGGACGTGGAAGGATGACGGCGTGAGTGCCGCCCCCGAACCGCTGCTGCTCGTGCTCGGCGACGAGGAACTGCTGGTCGAACGGGCCGTGCGGGCCGCGCTGGCCACGGCGCGCAAGGCCGATCCGCAGGCCGATCTGACGCGTGTGCGGGTGACTGACCTCACCCCGCCGGAGCTGGCCGAGCTGCTCAGCCCGTCGCTGTTCGCCGAGGGGCGGGTGGTGGTGCTGGAGGGCGCGCAGGAGGTCGGCAAGGAGGTCGCCGACGCCGTCCTCGCCTACGCCAAGGAGCCGGCCGACGGCATCGTGCTGATCGTGCTGCACACCGGCGGCGGCCGGGCGAAGGTGGCCAAGGACCTGCCGGGCGCGCTGAAGAAGGCCGGCGCCGTGGTGGTGGAGTGCTCCAAGATCACCAAGCCGGCCGACCGGGACGCGTTCGTCCGCGACGAGGTGAAGCGGGCCGGCGGCAAGATCGATCCCGCCGGGCTGGCCGCGCTGATCGAGACCGTCGGCACCGACCTGCGGGAGCTGGCCGCCGCCGCCTCGCAGCTGGTCACTGACAATGACGGCAAGGTCGACGAGGCCGCGGTCCGCCGCTACCACCAGGGCAAGGCCGAGGTGACCGGCTTCGCCGTGGCGGATCTGGCCGTAGTGGGGGATCGGGCCGGCGCGATGGAGGCGCTGCGCTGGGCGATGCAGCTCGGCGTGCCGCACGTGCTCGTGGCCGACGCATTGGCCGAGGGGGTGCGCACCGTGGCGAAGGTGGCCTCCGCCGGCCGGGGCGACCCGTTCCGCATGGCCGGCGATCTGGGCATGCCGCCGTGGAAGGTGAAGCGGGCGCAGGGCCAGGCCCGCGGCTGGACGCCGGCCGGCCTGGCCGAGGCGATGCAGGTCGTGGCGGCGCTGAACGCCGATGTGAAGGGCGTGGCCGCCGACGCGGACTACGCGTTGGAGCGGGCGGTGTTGAAGGTGGTTGCGGCGCACCAGATGGGCTGACGCCACTGGTGTGTTGTGGTGGCCTCGCCGACTCCAGGTGCGGTGGTCGAAACGGGCGGCGCGGGGCCGGTGTGGGTGCGCCGCCACGAGGGCGTGTCTCGCGGTCGGCCTCTCCTGTTACGGCCAGTCATCGGCGATTGCCGGGCGCGGGGGCATTGAAGGCCAAGCCCTGACCGGAATTGAGTTCTGTTTCGGCGGTTCGGGAAGCCGATCCGGGGCCTTCGTGCAATTCGCTGGGCGAAGGTGACGAACTCTCATACGCTTTCGCGGCTTTGAAATCACTGCCTACGCGTACGTGCAGTGATCGTACACAGGTGACTTTCCAGGCCCATGTGGTCCGTCTGGGGGAATGGTAGGGCCGGGCGGGGGCCGCGACCGTAGATAGAGGTCGAATGCGCAAGCTCTTACCTTTGTTGTCGGCGGTGTGCATGGCGGTCGTGTTGGGACCGACCGCCGTCGGGCAGCCGAGCGCCCCGCCGAAGCCGGCCGGATCGGGTTGGCGGGTGGTGGACGGCCAGGTGGCCTGGACGTCGGCGAAGCCGATGTCGGGCGACGCGGCGGTGGAGTTCTGGTCCGACGGCAAACTGCTCGGCCGGGCCAGGTCGTCCCGCGACGGCAGGACGTTCTCGTTGCCCGGCAAGGCACTGGGCGACCTCGGCAAGGTGGAGGTCCGGGCCGGCGGGCGCCGGTTGGACGCCCCCGACCCGAAGTTCCGGGCCAACCAGGCGCCCGCCGCCCTGCCGCCGCTGCTGCCCAAGGGTGTGGCCGATCCGGGTACTCCGGGGCCGTACCAGACGGTCACGGGTGAGTACGCCCTCGACCCGGTTCGGCTGCCCGGACTCGACGGGCCGATCGAGATGCAGGCCGTCGTCGTGGCGCCGAGGAACGCGCCGGGAAACCGCCCGCTGGTGTTGTTCCTGCACGGCCGGCACGGATCCTGCTACAACCCGAACAACCCCGCTGACCAGCCCTTCACCTGGCCGTGCCCGGCCGGAACGCTGATGGTGCCGAGTTATCGCGGCTATCTGCAGACCCAGCAGTTGTTGGCGTCGCAGGGATACGACACGGTCTCCGTCTCGGCGGACGCCATCAACGCCTTGGACTTCCAGGCCGAGGACGGCGGCGCGCAGGCCCGCTCTTCGCTGGTGCGACTGCATCTCGCGCACTGGGCGGACTGGGCCGGCGCGGGCCGGGCCTCGGCGCCGCAGATCGTGCGGGACGCGCCGGTGGCGGACATGTCGAAGGTCCTGCTGGTCGGCCACTCCCGCGGCGGCGAAGGCGTCAACCAGGCGGCGTTGGACAGCCTGGCCCCGCCGCCGTTCGACTCGGGCTACTCGGGCCCGGTCCGCTGGACGATCCGCGGCAACGTGTTCATCGCCCCGACCATCTTCGGCCAGAACCCCACGCCGGACGTGCCGTCGGTGACCTTCCTGCCGGCGTGCGACGGGGACGTGTCCAATCTTCAGGGGCAGCAGTACATCGACTCGACGCGGGGCGTCAGCCGCGGCAAGGCGCTGCACAGCGCCCTGTACATCGCGGGGGCGAACCACAACTTCTTCAACGTCGAGTGGACTCCGGGCGAGTCGGCGGCCCCGTCCGTGGACGACTATTTTCCCGGCGACACCCCCAACCCGCTCTGCGACCCCGGCCAGCCGGCGCGGCTGACCGCCGCCCAGCAGCGTGCGGTCGGTGCGACCTATGTCGCCGCGGCCGCGCATCTGTTCGTGGACCACGAGCTTCGGGTGCAGCCGCTGCTGGACGGTTCCGGCGTGCGGGCGCCGTCGGCCGATCCGGCCCGGGTGCTCAGCCACGCCCTGGGCGGCGACCGGACGCCGGTGGTGGTGCCGGACCAGTCCACCAAGATCACCGGTAGCGGCAAGCTGTGTGACGAGATCAACGCCGCCACGGCCTGCCTGGCCGGAGCCGACCAGTACAAGTCGCCGCACACGGTGTCGTTCACCGCGGCTCCCACCGAGGCCGGCCGGTCCGCGGTGGACGTGCGCTGGTCGGCCGCGGGAACCGCGGCGGTGATCGAGCCACCGCGCCCGGTGTGGCTGCTCGGGGAGCAGTCCCTGGCGCTGCGGGTGATCGTCCCGGAGAACTCCACGGGCACGTCCTTCGAGGTGGCGGCCACGGACGGCAGCGGCAGGCGGACCAAGCTCGGCAAGGTGACGCTGAACGGCCTGCCCGGCGCGGATCGCACGATGTCGTACTGGGCCCAGGAGGTGCGCGTCCCGGTGCCGCCGGTGCTGCAGGTGGCCAAGCTCGAACTGGTCCCGTCGACCACCAGTGGTGAGGCCTGGCTGCTCGACGCCCACGGCTGGCGTCCTGGCCTGCCGGACCCGGATCCGGCCAAGCTGACCCGGGTCGACCTCGGTCGGGTGACGGCGCCGGAAGGCGATTCGGGTTCGAAGAACTACCAGGTCCCGGTGACCGTGACCGGCGACGCGGGCGGTGTGCTGAAGCTGTTCCGCAGTGACTCGACCGGGCGGACGTGGACCGAGGAGGCGTTGACGCTCGCGCCCGGGCAGCACACGGTCGACCTGTCCACGACCGTGGTCGGGAACACCCGTTGGAGCGCGAACTACCTGGTCGGCGCGGAGATCAAGGCGGCCAAGGGCACGGTCGTGGGGTCCTACCAGGGCGGTGTGCTGGTGACCAACGACGACCCGGCGCCCACCATCACCGTGACGCCGACGTCGTCGGTGGCTGCGGGCGGGGCCTTGACGTGGCACGTGACGCTGTCCGAGGCGGCCGACGCGGACATCTTCGTCTTCGGCCCGTTCGTGGCGCCGGCGACCGGCCCCGAGCTGTCGACCACGGACGTGGACCCGGCCTGGCTGAGGTCGTGGGGAATCGATCCGCAGCCGTCACGGCCGCTGTCGACCCTGAGCCAGCTCGTGCTGGACGGGCGAATCGCGGCCGGGGCCGTCAGCGGCGACGTGGTGCTCCAGACCGTGGCCACCGGCGGCCAGGGCGCGGACAAGCATGTCGCGCTGCACGTCGGGGCCTACCCGCAGGAGCTGCCCCTGGACACCGTGCTGACCGGCACGGTGACCGCGAAGTAGCCGGACACACGAAGTAGCCGGACAGCAGAACGCCCTGCCCGCGGAAGCGGGCAGGGCGTTGGCGCTGAAGAAGCGTGCTCAGCCGATCTTGTTCACGGCCAGGGCGAGCGCGGACTTCTTGTTGGCGGCCTGGTTGGGGTGGATGACACCCTTGCTGGCGGCCTTGTCCAGGCTGCGAGAGGCGGCACGGGCCAGCTCGAGAGCCTTGTCCTTGTCGCCGGCGGCGACGGCCTCGCGGACCTTGCGGATGGCGGTCTTCACACCGGACTTGACCGCCTTGTTGCGCAGGCGGGCGGCCTCGTTGGTCTTGATCCGCTTCTGCTGCGACTTGATGTTCGCCACGCGTCTACCTCTCAGTTCACTACGGCTTGGTCGTGTCGCACTTCACACGGCACCCGATCTGTCCCAGCACCAGGTCTTCCTCCACGGCGGAACGCCGCACGACACGAGCAGCCAGTCTAACGCACCGTGAACGGCGCCTGCGCGGTGCCCACGACCACGGCGTACGCGCCCTTCTCCACCTCACGCTTGCCGTCGGCGTCGACGTCCCCGACGGTCACGGCGAGCTTGCTGACGTCGAACTCGACCTGCACCGTCTTCGACTCACCGGGCTTCAGGTCCACGCGGGTGAAGCCGACGAGTCGCTTGTCCGGCACGAGCACCTGGCTGACCGGCTGGTGCACGTACACCGGCACGACCGTGCTGCCGGCGACCGCGCCGGTGTTGGTCACCGTCACCGACACCGTCTCCTTGCCGTCGGCCCGCACGGTGGCGGCGCTCAGGGTCGGCGTGGCGGTGCTGAACGTCGTGTACGACAGGCCGTAGCCGAACGGGAACAGCGGGTCGTAGCCGGAGCTGGCGCCGCCGTTGGTGCCGGGCAGCTGGTCGTAGGACATCGGCAGGTCGCCGACGGTCTTCGGCCACGACACGGGCAGCTTGCCGCTGGGGTTGGCCTTGCCGAACAGGATGTCGGCCAGCGCGTGCCCGCCCTCGGAGCCGGGCAGCCATGCCTGCAGCAGCGTCGGCGCGGTCGACACGGAGCCGAGCACCAGCGGCCGGCCGGTCATCAGCACGACGACCACGGGCTTGCCGGTCGCGTTGAGCGAGTCCACCAGGGACTGCTGCGCGGCGGTCAGCGTCGGGTTCTCCTTGTCGTTGGTGCCCTCGGCGCCGGCCTTCTCGCCCAGCACCACCACAACCGCGTCGGCGTCGGCCGCCTGGGCGACGGCGGTCTGGTCGGTCGCGCCGACCACGGTGGCGTTCGGCAGGGCTTCCTTGATGCCCTGCAGCGGTGTGACAACCGGAGGTGTGGGGCCGTTGGGGTCGATGCCCTGCCAGTTCACGGTCCAGCCGCCGAACTGCTGGGCCGGGTTGTCGGCGCTGTCGCCGGCGACGACGATCTTGTGCACGCCGGTGGACAGCGGCAGTGTCTTGTTGTCGTTGCGCAGCAACACGGTCGACTCGGTGGCGGCCTGCCGCGCGAGGTCGACGCCGGCGCCGTTGACGATGCCGCCGGCGGCGTTCTCGTCGACGAACGGCTTCTCGAACAGGCCGAGGTCGAACTTGAGCTTGAGGATCCGCCCGACGGCCTCGTCGATCCGGTGCTGGCTGATCAGTCCGTTGTGGACGTCGTCGATCAGCGCCTTGGTGTAGCCGGCGGCGTCGGAGGGCTCCATGGCCATGTCCACGCCCGCGTTCACGCTCATCGCGACGGCGGTCGGGTAGTCGGGCGCCATGTGGTACTTGGTGACCAGGCTGGCCATGTCGGACCAGTCGCTGACCGTGACGCCGCTGAAGCCCATGCGCTGCCGCAGTTCGGTGTTCAGCATGAACTTCGAGGCGTGCACGGGGACGCCGTTGACGGCGCCGGAGTTGGCCATGGCGGTCTTCACGCCGGCGTCGATCTGCGGCTGGAACGCCGGCAGGAACACGTCCTGCAGCTCACGCACGGGGATCTGCGCGGGCACCCGGTCGTGGCCGTTGCTCGGCTGCGAGTAGCCGGCGAAGTGCTTGGCGGTGGCGGCGAGCCTGGCGGTCGCGCCCTTGCCGTCGTAGGCCTGCAGGCCGGTGACGAGCGAGCCGGCCAGGGCGCCGGCGAGCTGCGGGTCCTCGCTCAGGGTCTCGTAGTAGCGGCCCCAGCGGGTGTCGCGGGAGATGTCGGAGACGGGCGCGAAGTCCCAGAACACGCCGGTCGCGCGCATCGTCGCCGAGGTCGACTCGCCCATCTTCTCGGCCAGCGCCGGGTCCCAGGTGGCGCCGACGCCGATCTGCTGCGGGAACATCGTCGCGGTGACGAGGTTGTTGTCGCCGTGCACGCCGTCGGCCCCGTACAGCACGGGGATCTTGAGCCGGTTGTTGTCCAGGGCGTAGTGCTGGATGCCGTTGGTCATCTGCGCCCAGCCCTTGGCGGTGTTGTCGACCGGGTAGTCGCCGCCGCCGGACAGGATGGAGCCGACGTGGGCGTCCACCAGCACCTGTTGTTCGCAGGACGGCGTCAGCGGGCCGTTCGCGTAGTTGCAGTCGCCGCGGAGCTTGCCCACTCGGATCTGCGCCATCTGGCCGACCTTCTCGGCCAGCGTCATCCGGCGCAGCAGGTCGTTCACGCGGTACTGGCTGGGTACCGCGGGGTTGAGGTAGAGGGGTCTGCCGTGATCGTCGGAGCCGGCCGGCCCACTGGGGGACGCCTGGCTGCTGGACTGGGCCAGCGCGGTGGTCAGCGCGATGACCGCGGACACCGCGAGGGCGGCGCGCAAACCGGGGCGGATTCGGGCCACTGTGCCTCCTGTTGTAGCTGGTAACGCAGTTGTCACCTTTGTCCGAGAAGGGCCGTGACCAGTAGCGCCGATCGGGGGATTTGGAAGCGCTCCCATCCCGGGATCTGGGCACGCACAGTGACGTGTTTCAGAGATTTTTCAGTGCTGCCAAGGACTTTCCCTGCCACGTGCCGGTTCGGACAACCCGTGTGATCGTCACACGGCGGGCTCCCAGCGCTGCCGTGAGGCGGCGGATTTCCGCAGCTCAGTGCGCGATCGGCCGCGAAGCCTGTACGTCCCAGCATCTGGTCACGGATGTGAACTGGCCTCGGCCGGGACGTCCATGGTTGTGAACGATTACCGCCGTCCGGGGGGTCACGCGAACACTCGGCCGGGCGCTAGCGTCCGGACGTGCGCCGACATCTCACCGCTCTGCTCGCAGTCATACCGCTGCTTGGCGTCGCCGCGCTCGGCGTGGTGACCGCCGCGCCCGCGAGCGCCGCCGATCGCGTCGTCACCGACTACCAGGATCCGTTGACCGCGCTGCCGCCGGTCAGCAGACCGCCGACCCCGCACTGCACGGTCACCGCCATGCATCACGTGTTCGCCAACTCCTACGGCCAGCCCTACGTCGGCACGCTCACGCCGCCGGCCGCGTGCGCCGGGCCGTGGACGAAGGTGGTGCTGAGCTGGACCGGCAAGAGCCAGGGCCGCCAGTACGACCGGCTCGCCGGGCTGTGGATCGGCGGCGCCGAGGTGCTGCGGACCTCCACGCCCGAGCCGGACCCGTCCGGCATCACGTGGAGCTTCGACCGCGACATCACCGAGTTCGCGCCGCTGCTGCACCAGGCCCAGCCGTTCGTGGTCGACCTCGGCAACGTCGTCAACGACACCTACACCGGGCCCTACGACATCACCGTCACGGTCACCTACTACCAGGCCGACCGCGCGCATCCCGCGCCGAAGCAGGCCGACACCGTGCTGCCACTGGCCGCCGACGCGACCAAGCCCGGCTGGCAGGACCTGTCCGACGGCAAGAACTACACCGCGCAGGTGACCGTGCCGGCCAACACCGCGAAGCTGACCGCGGAGATCTACGCGCGGGGCGGCGGCTGCGAGGAGTTCTGGTGGTCGAACGTGCCGAACTCGCTGGTGCAGGCCAATCCGTCGGCGGGCCTGTGCGGTGGCGGCGCGTACCGCGAGGTCGAGGTGACGGTCGACGGCAAGCCGGCGGGTGTGGTGTCGCCGTACCCGGTGATCTACACCGGCGGCGTGGCGCCGATGCTGTGGCGGCCGATCACCGCGATCGACTCGATCGTCACGCTGCCGTACACGATCGACCTGAGCCCGTTCATCGGGCAGCTGACCGACGGCAAGCCGCACACCGTGCAGCTGGTGCCGCCGCCCGGCATCGTCGACCTGTGGACGCTCGGCGGTAACCTGTTCGCGACGACCGATCCGCACGTCAAGCGGGTCACCGGCAGCCTGCTCCAGGACGTCGTGCCGGCGGCTGACGTGCAGACCACCACGACCGGCGCCGGCCTGGACAACAAGATCGTCACGCATGTGAACCGGTCCTGGCACACCGCCGGCGTGCTGCACACGTCCGCCGGCATCGTGCCGGTGAACTCGTCCGGGCAGTGGACCTTCGACAACACCACCACGCTCGCCGACTCGGCCAGCAAGCAGACCACCGACCAGCGGGCGCTCGGCAGCTACGGTTCGAACGGCCGCGTCGACGGCTTCGACTTCACGCTCAGGGCCGACGTCACGCAGCACATCGTGGACGACAACAACTACCGGATCGACGCAACCGTCCACCATGGACGTCGCTTGTGGACGGTCGGCGGCGGCGCACCCGCGCTGAGCGACGACACCATCGACACCAGCGGCGGATTCGGCCGCACGAACGGCGTGCTCAGCTATGCCGACGGTCAGTCGAGCGAGCGGTGGAGCGGGCTGGCCGACACCGGCCGGTTCTACTTCCGTGACATCGACACCGCACACGGCTACGTCACGAGGGACGTCAGCTCACGCTGACACCCTCCTCTGCCACATGCGCTTCCCATTTGCGCTCAGACACCACATGGGAAGCGCATGTGGCACAACGTCAGTACAGGCTGCCAGCGTTCACCACCGGCTGGGTGGCGCGGTCGCCGCACAGCACCACCAGCAGGTTGCTGACCATGGTGGCCTTGCGCTCCTCGTCCAGTTCGACCACGTCCCGCTCGGCCAGTCGCGCGAGCGCCAGCTCGACCATGCCGACCGCGCCCTCGACGATCCGCTGCCGGGCCGCGACAACCGCGCCCGCCTGCTGCCGCTGCAGCATCGCGCCGGCGATCTCGGGCGCGTAGGCGAGGTGCGTCAGCCGGGACTCGATGACCTTCACGCCGGCCGACCGGACCCGCTCGGCGATCTCGGCCGACAGCTTGCCGGTGATCTCCTCGGCGTTCTCCCGCAGCGACAGCCGCTCGTCGTCGGCGTGGTTGTCGTACGGATAGGTGGTGGCGATGTGCCGGACCGCGGTCTCGGTCTGGATGCCGACGAACCGGACGAAGTCGTCCACCTCGAAGACCGCGCGGGCGGTGTCCTCGATCTGCCAGACGACCACCACCGCCATCTCGATGGGGTTGCCCTCGGCGTCGTTGACCTTGGCCACGACGGTCTCGTGGTTGCGGATCCGGACCGACAGCCGGGTCCGGGTGGTCAGCGGGTTCACCCAGTGCAGGCCGGGCGTGCGGACCGTGCCGGCGTAGCGGCCGAAGAACTGGACCACCCGCGCCTCGCCGGGCGCGAGGACGACCAGGCCGCGCAGCGCGAGCACGCCGAGTACGGCCAGCACGAGCCACCAGGGCTGGCCGCTCGCCACCGTGACGGCGACGCCGACCACCAGCAGGACCAGTCCGACCAGCAGCATCAGCCCGCCGGCCAGCCGCGCCGCCGGGCGCTCGGCGATGGTGGGCTCCGGTGTCGGAATCGTGCCCATGGCCCCCTCCTCAGTCTATCAATGTGATATCAGAACTGTACCACGGTGAAACGCCAGCGCGTGGGCGTTCCGAGGAGCATGATGGGGTGTCTGGACCGGTCGGGAGGGGAACGAGTTGGACACGGGTGGGTTGCCCATATACGGGCAGCAACAGGGGGCGCAGCCGTCCGAGCAGGCGCCGGCGCTGCAGATGTCGGGCCTGCGCAAGGCGTTCAACACCACGGTCGCCGTCGACGAGGTGCAGCTGGCCGTGCCGAGGGGATCGTTCTTCGGACTGGTCGGCCCGAACGGCGCCGGCAAGACGACGTCGCTGTCCATGGCCGTCGGCCTGCTGCGGCCGGACGCGGGGACCGTTCGCATCTTCGGCGTCGACGTGTGGGAGTCGCCGGAACGGGCCAAGGCGCTGGTGGGCGTGCTGCCGGACGGCATGGCGCTGCCCGAGCGGCTGACCGGGCGTGAACTCCTCACGTACACGGGTTTGCTGCGCGGCTTGGACCCCGCGACGGTGGCTGACCGCGCCAACGAGCTGTTGGGCGTGCTGGAGCTGACCGACGCCGAGCGGACGCTGGTGATCGACTATTCGGCCGGTATGCGCAAGAAGATCGGCCTGGCGACGGCGCTGCTGCACGCCCCGAAGCTGCTGGTGCTGGACGAGCCGTTCGAGGCCGTCGACCCGGTGTCGGCGTCCACGATCCGCACGATCCTGCAGCGGTTCGTGGCCGCCGGCGGCGCGGTCGTGCTGTCCAGCCACGTGATGGAGCTGGTGGAGAAGCTCTGCGACCACGTCGCCGTGATCACGCGCGGGCGGGTCGTGGCCAGCGGGCCGGTCGAGCAGGTGCGCGGCGGCCAGTCGCTGGAGCAGGCGTTCGTGCACCTGGTCGGCGGCCGCACCGGCGGTGGGGAAGGGCTGTCGTGGTTGGCGTCCTGATCCGGATGAAGCTGCGGGTGCTGTCGCACTCGCTCGGCGGGGCGCGGGCGGCGAGCTTCGTCTTCGGCGCGTTGGTCGGGTTGGCCGCCGGCGGCGTGTCGCTGTTCCTGGTGACGCTCGGCTACCACCAGGGCGTGTCCATCGGCACGACCGTCGCCGCCGCGATGGTGCTGCTGTGGACGATCGGCTGGCTCATCGGCCCGATCATCATGGGTGGCGGCGACGAGACGCTGCGCCCGGAGAACTTCGCCCTGCTGCCGCTGTCGCCGACGAAGCTGGCGTTCGGCCTGCTGGGCGCGTCGATTGCCGGAGTGCCGCCGGTGGCGACGGTGATCGCGTTCCTCGGCCTCGTGGTCGGATCGGTGTGGCTCGGCGTGCTGCCGGTGATCGTCGCCGTGATCACTGTCGCGCTGGCGCTGGGCTTCACGGTGCTGCTGTCGCGAGTGGTCGTCAGCGCGCTCGGGGCGGTGCTGGGTTCCCGCCGCGGCAAGGACCTCGGCGTGCTGCTCGCGGCCTTGGCCGGTCTGTCCTACCTGCCGCTGCGGTACGCGGGCGAGGCGCTGGCGCCGGTTCTGCTGCAGAACAACCCGGAGCTCGCGGGCACGCTGCGATGGCTGCCGACCGGGTGGGCGCCGGCCGCGGTCGAGGGTGCTGCCACCGGCAACTGGCTGATGGTGATCGGAGCGGTGCTCGCGTTGGCCGCTGTGGACGGTGCGCTGCTGTTGGCGTACGCACGGCTGCTGGTGGTGCGGCTGACCACGCCGCAGACCAACGTCGGCCCGTCCCGGGTCGGTCGAGCCAAGGCGTCGCGGCGCAGCCTGCTGCCGGCCACGCCGGTGGGTGCGGTGATCGGCAAGGAACTCCGGATGTGGTGGCGGGACGCCCGCCGGCGGGCGATGATGCTGACGTCGGTTCTGATCGGTCTGTTCATCCCGGTGTTCTCGTCGGCCGGCGGCCGCGGCGCGTGGGTGATGCTGCCGTTCGCCGGGCTGTGGGTCGTCGCCTTCTCCATGCTCCAGGTCAGCAACCTGTACGGCTTCGACGGCACGTCGGTGTGGCACACCATCGTCACGCCGGGAGCGGCGCGGGCGGATGTGCGGGGCCGGCAGTGGGCGTGGGGACTGATCGTCGGTCCCGTCGCGATCCTGGCCGGCCTGGTGCTGCCGGGGCTGGCCGGTCGGTGGTGGGCGTATCCGTGGGTGCTCGGCGTGCTGCCGGCGATGCTCGGCGGCGGCGCCGGCTGCATGCTGCTGCTCTCCGTGTACTGGGCGTTCCCGATGCCCGTGCAGCGCGGCGGCAGCCCGTTCAACCAGGGCAACCGGCCCGGCTGCTCCCGTGGCCTGGTGCGGCTGGTGTCGATGCTGTTTCTGCTGGTCATCGCCCTGCCGTCGCTGGTTCTGCTGATCATCGGCCAGATCGAGTCGAACTCGGTGGTCAGCTGGCTCGCGGTGCCGGTCGGGGTGGCCACCGGGGCACTCGCCGCGTGGTGGTTGGGCAAACTTGCCCAGCAGCGCTTGCTCGACCGCGGTCCGGAGCTCCTCGCACAGGTGAAGACCGCCGCGTAGGCCGTGTTCAGCTGGTGTTTCGTTGAGGTAACCAGTGGTTCGGAGTAGTGCCCTCGGCCGCCTCGCTGAGTGAAGATGTCGACCATGACCCGGACGGCGAGGAACGGCCGCGGCGATGGCGAGCTGTTCCGCGGTTACCTGGACCCGGCGCGGCCGCACGCCGGCGCGTACGACGAGATGTTCTCGTCGGACGCGTCGGTGCGGTCCGCGTACCGTGCGCTGCACGAGGTGCTGGCACCGTCCGATGTGGCCGATCTGAGCGCCCGATCCGACGCGCTCGGGCGGGCGTTCGTGGATCAGGGCATCACGTTCTCGCTTTCCGGTCAGGAACGGCCGTTCCCGCTGGACCTGGTGCCGCGGGTGATCACCGCGTCCGAGTGGTCCAAGCTGGAGCGCGGCATCGTGCAGCGGGTGCGGGCGCTGGAGGCGTTCCTCGCCGATGTGTACGGCGACGGACAGATCGTGCGGGACGGCGTGCTGCCGCGCCGGCTGATCACCTCGTGCGAGCACTTCCACCGCGAGGCCGCCGGCATCGTGCCGCCCAACGGGGTGCGTATCCACGTCGCCGGCATCGACATCGTGCGCGACGAGGCCGGCGCGTTCCGGGTGCTCGAGGACAACGTGCGCTGCCCTTCCGGCGTCTCGTACGTGATGGAGAACCGGCGCACCATGGCCCGGGTGTTCCCGGACCTGTTCGCCCGGCACCGGGTTCGCGCGGTCGGCGACTACGCCGTGCACCTGCTGCGGGCGCTGCGCAACGCCGCCGCGCCCAACGCCGCCGACCCGAACGTCGTCGTGTTGACGCCCGGCGTGCACAACTCGGCGTACTTCGAGCACTCCCTGCTGGCCCGGCAGATGGGCGTGGAGCTGGTGGAGGGGCGGGACCTGTTCTGCCGCGACCACACCATCTACCTGCGCACCACCGAGGGTGAGCGGCAGGTGGACGTGATCTACCGGCGCATCGACGACCCGTTCCTGGATCCGGTGCACTTCCGTCCGGACTCCGTGCTGGGCGTCGCCGGTCTGGCCAATGCGGCCAGGGCCGGGAACGTGGTGATCGCCAACGCGGTCGGCAACGGCGTCGCCGACGACAAGCTCGTGTACACGTACATGCCGGAGATCGTGCAGTACTACCTGAACGAGAAACCGTTGCTGCCCAACGTGGACACGTTCCGGTGCTGGCTGCCCGACGAGCGGGCCCACGCCCTGGACCGGATGTCGGAGCTGGTGTTCAAGCCGGTGGAGGGCTCCGGCGGCTATGGCATCGTGTTCGGGCCGGACGCCTCGGGTCGCGAGCTGAACGCCTTGCGGCGCAAGGTTCGCGGCAACCCGCGCGGCTGGATCGCCCAGCCGGTGGTGCAGTTGTCCACCGTGCCGACGAAGATCGGCGACAAGCTCTCGCCGCGGCACGTGGACCTGCGGCCCTTCGCCGTCAACGACGGCAACTTCGTGTTCGTGCTGCCGGGCGGGCTGACCCGGGTCGCGCTGCCGGAGGGGAGCCTGGTGGTGAACTCCTCGCAAGGCGGCGGATCCAAGGACACCTGGGTGCTGGCGCCACGATCGTCCACAGTGGAGAGCGAGCTGTCCGGGCCGGAACTCGTCGGCGCGGGCCAGGTCAACGGCGTGGCGACCGAACAGGGGCCGGAGTTGACGGCCGTCCAGCAGCAACAGCAGCAGCAGTGAGGGAGGCGTCGTGCTGGCTCGGAACGCGGAATCCCTGTACTGGATCGGCCGTTACGTCGAACGCGCCGACGACACCGCGCGCATTCTCGACGTGTCCGTGCACCAGTTGTTGGAGGACGCGACCGTCAACCCGGACGCGGAAAGCCGGCAGCTGCTGTCCGTTCTGGGCATCACGCCGCCCGACGGCACGACCCTGGACGTGTGGTCGCTGACCGAGCTGGTGGCGTATTCGTCGGCCAATGCGGGATCCATCGTCGCCTCCGTGACCAGCGCGCGGGAGAACACCCGTGGGGCACGGGAGGTCGTGTCCACGGAAATGTGGGAGTGCCTGAACAGCATGTGGAACGCCGTGCCGGAGCGGCAGCGCTACGCCCGGCAGGTGGGGCCGCACGCGTTCTTCTCCTTCGTGGAGGAGCGAGCGGCCATGTTCGCCGGGCTGGCCGATTCGACGATGAGCCGTGACGACGGCTGGCGGTTCCTCGTGCTGGGCCGGTCGGTGGAACGCGTCGACATGATCGTGCGGCTGCTGCTTTCCCGTTCCGGCGACAAGGCTTCCTCGCCGGGATGGGTCACCGTGCTGCGGTCCGCCGGCGCGCACGACACGTATCTCCGGACCTATCGCGGGGCGATGGACGCCAGTCGAGTTGTGCAGTTCCTGTTGCTGGACCGGCTCTTTCCTCGCTCCGTGTTCCACGCCCTGTCGCAGGCCGAGCAGTGTCTGGAACACCTTGAGCACGCGCCGTCCAAACGCCTCGGCGCCACCGCGGAGGCGTCACGGCTGCTCGGCAAGGCCCGTAGCGACCTGGAGTTCCTGCGGATCTCGGAGCTGATGGAGGACCTGCCCCGGCGGCTGAAGTCCTTGCAGGCCACCGTTCGTGACGTCGGCGAGGCCGTGTCGCAGCAGTACTTCCACTCCGTGCCGTGGGTCGCGTGGACCAACGCGGAGGTGGGGGTATGAGCTGGCGGCTTCGCGTCACGCACACGACGGAGTACCGGTACGCGTCGCCGGTCACCCAGTCGTACAACGAGGTTCGGCTCACTCCGCGCAGCGACCGCCGGCAGAACGTCGTCGTCAGCCGCGTCGAGACCCATCCGGCGACTCGTGCCTACCGGTACACCGACTACTGGGGCACTGTCGTCACCTCGTTCGACCTGCACGCACCGCACACGGAGTTGACCGTCACCGGCTCGTCCGTCGTCGAGACCGGCGAGGAGGCCGCTCCCGTCGGCGGCGTCACGTGGACCGACCTGCGTGGCAACGAGGTTCTCGACCGGTACACCGAATACCTCGGCTGGACCACCTACGTGCCGAGGGACCGGGAACTCGCCGCCAAGGCCCGGGAACTCCGCCGTGGGCTCGCCCCCGTCGACGCCGTGCAGGCCGCCGCCGAGTGGGTGCATGCGCAGATGACGTACAAGCAGGGCAGCACCGGCGTGCACAGCTCCGCCGTCGATGCGTGGCAGGCCAAGGAAGGCGTCTGCCAGGACTACGCCCACCTCACGCTGGCCCTGCTGCGGGCCATGGGCATTCCCGCCCGGTACGTCTCCGGCTACCTGCACACCCGTGCCGACGGCGCCGCCAAGGAGACAGTGAGGGGCGAGAGCCACGCGTGGATCGAGGCGTGGACCGGGGGCTGGTGGGCGTACGACCCCACCAACGCCATCCCCATCGGCCAGCGCCACGTCTGGGTCGCCGTCGGCCGCGACTACGCCGACGTCGTCCCGTTCAAGGGCATCTACACCGGCGGCGCGGGCGCTGAGCTGACCGTCACCGTGGAGCTCACCCGCCTGGCGTGAGCTGTGATCGTGCTCACTCGGTCAGCGCCAGCCGCGGGCCCGCAGGGCCTCGACGACGCGGCCGAAGCGGTCCGGGGTCAGCACGGCACCCTCCCGACGCAGGTCGTTCTCGTGCAGCTCGTACACCCGATCGAGGCGTAGCCAGGACGGCCGGCCGTCGTGATCCCAGGCGCCCGAGCCCAGGTCCAGCCAGTCGGCCGAGTCGTCGTGCGGCTTGCTGGACAGCATCAGGGCCAGCAGGAAACGGCCCGTGCGGCCCACCACCAGCAGCGGGCGGTCCTTGCCGATCGACGGGTCGTCCTCGAACGGCACCCAGGCCCAGACCACCTCGCCCGGGTCGGCCAGGCCGTCCAGGTCGGGCGAGTAGTCGAGCCTGGCCAGGCGCTCAGCGCCGTGCACCTGGGTCACCGCGCCGTGCGCGGGACGGGGAACCGGACCGTGGTCGGACACGGGTCGCACCCTATTCTGTACGGACCACCCCCGGACGCATGGGACCATGGAGTGTGTCCCCCGTCCGCTTTCCCGAGGAACCGCCCCAGTGAGCACGTTCGCCGACAGCACGTTCACGTCGCCGGAGCTGATCCGGAACTTCTGCATCATCGCCCACATCGACCACGGCAAGTCCACCCTGGCCGACCGGATGCTGCAGCTGACGGGCGTGGTCGAGGAGCGGGCGATGCGGGCCCAGTACCTGGACCGGATGGACATCGAGCGCGAGCGCGGCATCACCATCAAGGCCCAGAACGTGCGGCTGCCGTGGCAGCTGGACGGCCAGGACCACGTGCTGCACATGATCGACACGCCCGGCCACGTGGACTTCACCTACGAGGTGTCGCGGGCGCTGGAGGCGTGCGAGGGCGCGATCCTGCTGGTCGACGCCGCGCAGGGCATCGAGGCGCAGACGCTGGCCAACCTGTACCTGGCGCTGGAGAACGACCTCACCATCATCCCGGTGCTGAACAAGATCGACCTGCCCGCCGCGGACCCGGACAAGTACTCCAAGGAGCTGGCCCACATCATCGGGTGCGAGCCCGAGGACGTGCTGCGGGTGTCGGCCAAGACCGGCCTCGGCGTCAAGGAGCTGCTGGACGAGGTCGTCCGCAAGGTGCCGGCTCCGGTCGGCGAGGCCGACGCGCCGGCGCGGGCGATGATCTTCGACTCCGTCTACGACACCTACCGTGGCGTCGTCACCTACATCCGGGTGGTCGACGGCAAGATCACGCCGCGGCAGCGGATCAAGATGATGTCCACCGGCGCCACCCACGAGCTACTCGAGGTCGGCATCATCTCGCCCGAGCCCAAGCCGTCGGCCGGGCTCGGCGTCGGCGAGGTCGGCTACCTGATCACCGGCGTCAAGGACGTGCGGCAGTCCAAGGTCGGCGACACCGTGACGTCCGAGCGGCACGGGGCGAGCGAGCCGCTGGCCGGCTACCGCGACCCCAAGCCGATGGTCTACTCCGGGCTGTACCCGATGGACGGCTCCGACTACCCCGACCTGCGCGAGGCGCTGGAGAAGCTCCAGCTCAACGACGCCGCGCTCACCTTCGAGCCCGAGACCTCCGCCGCCCTGGGCTTCGGCTTCCGCTGCGGCTTCCTCGGGCTGCTGCACCTGGAGATCACCCGGGACCGCCTGGAGCGGGAGTTCGGCCTGGACCTGATCTCCACCGCGCCCAACGTCGTCTATCGGGTGATCATGGACGACGGGGCCGAGCACATCGTCACCAACCCGTCCGACTGGGCCAACGGCAAGATCTCCGAGGTCTACGAGCCCATCACCAAGTGCACCATCATCGCGCCCAGCGACTTCATCGGCGCGATCATGGAGCTCTGCCAGTCCAAGCGTGGGCAGCTCGCCGGCATGGACTACCTGTCCGAGGACCGTGTCGAGCTCCGCTACACCATGCCCCTGGCCGAGATCATCTTCGACTTCTTCGACTCCCTGAAGTCGCGCACCCGGGGCTACGCCTCCCTCGACTACGAGGAGGCCGGCGAGCAGACCTCCGACCTCGTCAAGGTCGACATCCTGCTCCAGGGCGAGGCCGTCGACGCCTTCAGCGCCATCGTCCACCGTGACGCCGCCTACGGCTACGGCACCAAGATGGCCACCAAGCTGCGGGAGCTCATCCCCCGCCAGCAGTTCGAGGTCCCCATCCAGGCCGCCATCGGCTCCCGCGTCATCGCCCGCGAGACCATCCGCGCCATCCGCAAGGACGTCCTCGCCAAGTGCTACGGCGGCGACATCACCCGTAAGCGCAAGCTCCTCGAGAAGCAGAAGGAGGGCAAGAAGCGCATGAAGATGGTCGGCCGCGTCGAAGTCCCCCAGGAGGCTTTCGTGGCGGCGCTGTCCACTGAGGACTCGGGCGGCAAGGGCAAGAAATAATCCCTTTGCTCCGCCGGCGGAGCATTGTCGGTCGCATCGGGGAGGATGTGATCGAATGTCCGCCGACTTCTACGTAGGTTTTGGCCCGCATCCGGAACCTTGGAGCTGCACTCGTGGCATGCTCGGTTGGGTCCTGAACACCGTTGCCGGCCATGTCCAGGACCCCGGCCTCGCCGCCACGCTGCGTGCGCGGGCAGACAGCGGGCTTCAGTGGTTCTACTTCGACTCCGTCGAGCGGGACCAGGTACCCGAGCTGGTCCAGGTGATGATCGATGTCCTGATCCCGGCCGCCGAACGGGAGTACGGCGACCATCCCTGGTTCGTCCCCCACACTCAGGAATTGGTCGACCTCGTCACCGAGTGGCAAGCCGAGTACCGGGTGGAGCTGATGGAGTGGGGCTACGAGGAGGCGCTCGCCATGAGCCGTCGCCAACTGGCCGCCGGCGCCAGCATGGAGGAGGTACTGACCCGCTTACGCACCAAGGGTTTCTTTGAGGCCGAATGCGTGCTAGCGGTTCAATCCCTGACCAACAGCACCCTCGTCGAGGCGCGAGAGGTGGTCGTCCACAGCCAGGCTTGGGCCGACCGGCGCGAACACACCGAGCAGCTCCAGGCCGCCCTGGAGGAGTCGCTGGACATGTGGGCAGCGGAATCCGGGTCGGTAGAGCCGGAATCCGGTCGGGGCGAGAGATAGTGCCTCGCTCCGGCTCGTGGGCACGGACGGGCCGGGCTTGATCACCAAACCGGTGGATCTTGTTGACGCGAGGTGGCGGCCAGAGACCACCTGATGGGGTGAAGCTCGGCACGGACGGCGGACCGGCGGTCCGTATTGTCAGAGGCTCGTGGTGGAGTGGTCCTCGCGAGGATAAGGAGGGACCATGACAGCCATGGACACGTACATGCCCTCGGGGCCGCTCACCGTGGCGGACCTGGAGGTGATGCCCGATGACGGGCGTCGCTACGAGCTCATCGACGGGATGCTCTTCGTGAGCCCGGCGCCTGGGCTCAGGCACCAGAAGATGGTCGCGCAGATGATCGTGCGCCTCGAGTCGGCCTGCCCCGATGATCTGCACGTGCTGCCAGCCCCGTTCGCGGTGCAGACGGCGAACGACAACGAGGTGCAGCCCGATGTCCTGGTCGCGAGGAACGAGGACCTGACAGAGAAGAACCTGCCGGTGGCGCCGCTGCTGGCGGTGGAGGTCCTGTCGCCGAGTACGACGTTGTACGACCTCAACACGAAGAAGGCCGCCTACCAGCGGATGGGTGTGCAGAGCTACTGGGTCGTCGACCCGTTGGACCCGAGGCTGACGGTGTTCGAACTGGCCGAGGCCGGCGAGTACGAGCTGGTCGCCGACGTCAAGGGCGACGATGCCTATGACGCTGAGCGACCGTTCCCGGTGCGGGTGGCGCCGGCGGACCTGCTGGGCCGGCTGAATCAGTCCCGCTGACAGCCGTCGGGCCAGATCGCGGTGACGGGGGCGCCGTGGTCGAGGGCGTGGTGACGAGGTTGATCATGTGGATGCTGGCGGCCACTGAGGTGGTTGGCGGCGTGGAGGTCTCTCCGGCAGGCTTTGGTGGTGGCGCTGTCCACTGAGGACGCGGGCGGCAAGGGCAAGAAGTAGCAGGGGACTGGACGGTCGAGCAGTCGCTGTTCGAGAAGGGCGTCGACGACAGCCGTCGAGCGTTGGTTGCCGGCGCGGCCGGCGGTAGCCCGTCCGCCTGACACAGGGGCGGGCCGTCCACGGTGCTGGACAGCTGCAGCATCGGGACCGAGGAGCTCGATCAGTGTGGCCGGCTTGGCTGATCGTTGACTTGTGTCACCGTTGCGGAGTTGATGGACCTGCACTACGGTGCCTCCGCTGTTCACCGATTTGAACGAATGCGATTGTTGGCACGACAAATCAACCCTGTGTCGAATTGCATCTTGGTGATTATATGGACAGATCGGGCGCACGGGCTCGTGGTGGCGTCGGGCATGTCAATCGGCCGACAGGGGCTTGACCTGCGGCCTTGTGAGACGCTGTATGAGACCTTCGTCACGTTCGCGTGGGTGGACCCGGTTCGTTAAGTCTGGATAAAGTGTCCGAGTCACGCGCGTCCCGCGTCCAGGCAATGGGGGGAACCATCGCCTTTTTGCGCCAGCTTCGGTTTGGTGCGAATTTGGCATGCCCTCCCGACGAAAAAAAGGGGGGTATGTGAGTCGGGTTAGACGTGAATTTCGTGCGGTAGCGCTCGGGATCGGATTTGCGCTCGTCGCGTCGCTCACGGCCGTTCCGGCCACGGCATCGGCCGATTCGACACCGATCGATCCAGCCCGTGAACGCAGCCAGGTGCTGTCGTTGCTGCACACCGGCGGTTCGATGGTCCGTGCGGCCGCCGCGCAGGCTCTGGTCGGCAGCGACGCCGACGTGCACACGTTCCTGACCACCGGCATCGTGCACCTCAAGCAGGTGGACGACCGGATCAACGTGGACCGGCTGCTCGCCGCGGGTGGTCCGGCCGTGCAGGCCGCAGCCCAGCAGGCGTTGGACTCCACGGCGGCGGATGCCCTGCCGGCGTTCATCAAGTCGGGCTGGCAGACGCCGGCTGCCACCGACCAGCGGATCCGCATCGACCAGCTGATGTCCGCCGGCGGCGCCGAGGTGCACAAGGCCGCCCAGCAGGCGTTGGACGCCGGCACGACCGACGCGTACAAGGCCTTCCTCACGTCGGGCTGGCAGACGCCGTTCGCCACCGACCAGCGGATCCGGGTGAACCAGATCCTCGCGTCCGGCGGCCCGGAGGTGCAGAAGGTCGCGCAGCGCGCGCTGGATGCCAACTCGGTCGACGCGCTCACCCAGTTCATCGACAACGACTGGGCGGTGGCCGCCGCCCGCGACCAGGAAACGGCGACGGTCGAGCAACTCGCCGGGGTCGCGAAGGACGCCGGCGAAGAGGCGGCCCGGGAGACACACGCGGCACAGGAGGAAGCCGACCGCGCCGCCAAGGAAGCCGAAGCCGCACGCCAGGCCGCCGCGGCGGCCGCGACGGCGGCCGCGAATGCCGGGCACCATGCCGACCAGGCCACGGACGCGGCCCGACAAGCCGCCGTGGCCGCCGACAACGCGGCGGCCGCGGCACAGGAGGCTGTCGGTGCGGCAAACGCGGCGACGGCGGCGGCCCGGGTCGCCGCAAGCGCGGCGGCTCGCGCCGCATCGGCCGCGTCGATGGCCGGCCAGGCCGCGTCCGCCGCGTACAACGCTGCCGCGGCTGCGGTTCTGGATCAGACCAAGGCCGGTGATGCTGCCACAGCCGCGAAAAACGCCCGTGACGTAGCGGCTGGCGCACAACGGGCCTCCGTCGCCGCGACCGCGGCCGGTGACGCCGCGAAGGCGGCACACACCGCCGCTGCCGCGGCCGATCACGCCGGCAGCCAGGCAGCGACCGCGGCGGAATCCGCCGCGCAGGCCAGCGCCGACGCGGAGAACGCGGGCGCTGACGCGGCTCAGGCCAAAGCGGCCGCCGCCAAGGCCCGGGCCGCTGCGAACCGTGCACACGTGGCGTCGCAGGCCGCCCTGACGTTCGCCAATGCCGCCGCGGACGCCGCCTACCGGTCTCGCGATGCCGCCAACCTCGCGGCTCAGGACGCGATCGCCGCGGCAGCAGCGGCGGAGGATGCGGCCGCGCACGCTGGGCAAGCGACCGATGCGGCGAACAAGGCGACCCTGCATGCGAACAATGCCTCGGCTGCCGCCCAGCGTGCGATCGACGCCGCCAATCAGGCGCAACAGGTCTACGATGCTGCTCGCGCCGCCGACGCCGCCCGCATCCAGACCTCGACCGAGCAGCTCGACGAGGCCGCCAAGGAAGCCAAGGACATTGCGGCGCAACAGAACGCGAAGGTCGCCTGGGATGCCACGCAGGCGGCGGCGCGAACCGCGGAGACCAACCGGCTGATCGCCGAGGCCAACGCGCCCGGCACCGATCGCGCGCTCGCGCTCACCGACGCCCGCAAGGTCGCACTCGCGGTGATCGACACGGGCGGGCCGTGGACCAAGGCAGCCGCGACCTCCGTGCTCCAGGGCAGCGACGACGAAGCACTTGACTTCGTCCGCAGCGGCATCACGATGGCCGCCGGCCAGGACGACCGCATGACGCTGCAGAACCTGGCGGCCACCGCCACGCCGAACTTCCAGGCGGCGGCCAAGGCGGCGCTCGCCGGCTCGGACGCCGATGTGCAGAATTTCTTGCAGCACAAGGACTATCCGCAGCGTTACATCGATGACCGGATTGCGGTCAACCAGATCCTGGCCGCGGCACAGCAGTCCGGCGGCACCGCCGTCGCGAGCAACGCCCAGCAGGCGCTGGACGCGAACACCGACCAGGCGCTGCGCGATTTTCTCGCCGCCGGGCAGTATCCGGCGGCAGCGGACGACCAGCGGATCAAGGTCGACCGCGTGCTGGCCGACCCGAATTCCGGCCCGGAGCTCAAGGCGGACGCCCAAGCCGCGCTGGACGGCCCGCCCGCGTTCCTGAACCAGTTCCTGACCAAGACGCAGTACATCGCCGCGCAGCACGACTCCGACTCGGCCACGCACGACGCCGAGGTTCTCGGATATCTGAAGCAGGCCAGCGAGATCGCGGTGAAGGCGGCACAGGACGCGGACGCCGCCCAGCTCGCGGCGGCCAACGCGCGTGGTTCCGCCCAGGATGCCACCAACGCGAAGAACCAGGCGGCCGCCGACGCTCTGGCCGCACAGAACTTCGCGAACCAGGCTCACGATGCCGCCACGCGGGCGGAACAGTCCGCGCAGCAAGCTGCCGCGTCGGCCGCGACCGCTCGCAACGCGGCGGCCTCGGCCGATGGGTCGGCCCGGCAGGCCGCACAGTCCGCCGAGTGGGCCGTCGCATCCGCATACCAGGCCGGCCAGTTCGCCAGCGACGCCTACGATTCGTCCCGCGTCGCATTCAATGCGGCCCGGGCCGCCGGCAAGTCCGCCGACGACGCGCTGGCCGCGGCCCGGGAAACCGCGAAGACCGCGATCAGCAAGATCGACGCCGAGAAGGCCGACGCGCTGGTCAAACAGGCGGCGTCGTGCAAGGCGCACCATCCCGACGGTGGCGCGGACTACGACAACTGCATCCACCTGATCAGCCAGCCCATCGCCGACCGGATGGGTCAGGCGCTGTCCAACGCCGAGGTGTGCCAAGGCATGCAGCAGGCGTCGCTGCAGATGGGCGGCAACACCGGCGTCGTCAACGAGAACTTCCAGACCTGCATGAAGGATGTTCTGGATCCGAACTTCCAGAGCAACCGCACGATGGACCTGCTCGTGCCGGCGATCGATGCGCTGTTGGGCCTTGCCGCAGGCCTGGCGGTTGCCACGATCGGCGGCGTCGCCACGGCCGCCTGCGCCATCTCGGAGATCTGCGCGCTCGCGGTCATGGCGATCACTCCTGACGGCGCCGCGTTCACCCCGTGGATGACGCTGGCCGGCATCGGCGCGGGCGGTGCGTTCACCACCGCTCGGGTTGCCGCGGCGCTCGACGACGCTCTCGTGGACACGGAGGCACTGGACGCCCTCTACGGCGACAACGCGTACAACATCTTCAGCGATGCCGAGGACGCGTTGGCGACATGTCCGGCCGGAGTTGCCGGCGGTTTCGTCGCCAACGCGTCCGGTCGGAGTGGTGCTGTCGACCGGACGCCGGCCGGCTCCGTCGCGGCTCGGCCGAACGCGGCCAGCGGTCCGTGCAAGGCCATCGCGCTCGGGTGGACCGAATACGACGGTGAGTGGGACTGGTTGGCGAAATTCGCGACGAAGGTGGAGGCGACGCCCTACACCGACTGGTTGTGGAAGGACATCAACAAGCTGCAGTGGTGGGATGAATTCGAGTACTACCTGACCAACGGTGAAACCAAGATCTATGTCAACCTGGACGGCATCCCCGAGGGAGCGGAGGACGAGGCGGCGGCGGCCGGCCAAGCGGCTGACAGCCCCGAGGGTCCCACTGAGATGTACCAGTACACGAACTGGGAGCTGTACAAGATCAAGAGCACGCCGTCGGCCTGGAACCGGGTGTCCTTCTATCGTGACGCGGGAAACACGCCGGTGCCGAATCCGTTCGACAAGTGATGGTGAGCCGATGTCCGAACTCTGGTCCAGCGACAGGTCGTTCCACCCCATGCAGTTCACCGTCTCGCACTCACGGCTGGTGCTGAGAGGCTTCGGTGACTCGACGGAGGACTACATCGACGTCGAGTTCATCGGCGTCGACCGAATGGAACTGAGCCGGATCATGTCCGGTGGCATCGTGTTGCGAACGGTGGAAACGCACGAGGGGTACCGCCCTCGGGAATCTCCGCGAGCGTTGCTGCAAGTTGAGATTGAGTGGCCCGGTGGTGTCGGATTCGTTGCCGCGCAGCTGGTGCGTGTGATCCGGCACTCTGCCGGTGGCGTGGATCCGGAGCTGGTTCTCGTCGAGCCCGAGCGGGCCGAGTAGTGATCCGAGCGTGGGTCGCCGGTCGGTGATGCGGCCGGCGACCCACGTGTGTCCAGAGTGTTGTGGAAAAGGGGGAGACATGAGCAGACGGTCGCTCGTGGCAGTGACAACAGCAGGTGCTCTGATAGCGGGGTTTCTCGTGCCGGCCACGGCTTCGGCAGACACCCAGCCGCAGACGACCGACCGGGCTCGGGTGGTGATGCTGTGGCAGGTGAGCGGGCAACTGGTGCGCAGCGCGGCCGAGCGGGCGCTGGTCGGCAGTGACGCCGACGTCCACACGTTCCTCACGTCGGGTTACCAGCACGCGGCCGAGTTGGACGAGCGCATCACGGTCGACCGCATGCTCGCCAACGGCGGCGTGGCCACGAAAACGGCCGCCCAGCAGGCGCTGGACTCGACCGATCCGGGCGCGATCCACCAGTTCCTGGACTCCGGCTGGAACACCCCGCGCCAGACCGACCTGAGGGTCCAGGTCGATCAACGGCTCGCGCAGGGCGGAGACGAGACCCGCAAGGCAGCGCAGCAGGCGCTCGATGCCGGCACTGTCGACGCGCTCCAGCAGTTCCTCGCCACCGGGTGGCGCAATCCCTGGCAGACGGACCAGCGCATTCGCATCAACCAGATCTATGCCGGCGGCGGTTCGGAAGTACGGAAGTCGGCGCAGGTGGCGCTGGACGCCGGGACGCTGGACGCGTACGTCCAGTTCCTCGACCAGGACCTGCCGGTCGCGCAGGCACGAGACCAGGAGACCCAGACCGTCGCCCAGTTGGCCAACGTCGCCAAGGACGCGGGCGACGAGGCGGCGCGCGAGACCCAAGCCGCGATGGACGCCGCGCACCGGGCCGCGGTGGAAACCGAACTCGCCCGCCAAGCGGCGGTGGCCGCGGCAGGGGCCGCGCAGAAAGCGCACGGCGACGCCAACGCAGCCGCGGCCGCGGCCAACACGGCGGCGGACGCGGCGAACCGTGCTGCGGCTGCCGCGAGGGAAGCCGTCGGAGCGGCGAACTCGGCGAGCAGCGCGGCCAGGGTGGCTGCTTCGGCGGCCGCGCGGGCGGCGACCGCGGCGTCGAAGGCGGGGCAGGCGGCCGCCACGGCGCAGGACGCCGCGACTGCGGCCGTGGGGGATGAAGCACGTGCGCCGGACGCGCGCCGGGCAGCAGAGCAAGCGCGTGACGTGGCTGCCGGGGCACAGGCGGCGGCCAACGCCGCACAGGCGGCGGGCGACGCGGCACAGCACGCCAGTGACGCTGCTGGCGCTGCGCGGGATGCCGGAAATCAAGCCGCTGCCGCCGCCCAGGCGGCTGTCGACGCGGGCAACTTCGCGCACGACGCGGGCGTGGACGCCAGCCAAGCCATCGCTGCGGCCGGGGAGGCACGTAACCAGGCGGCAAGGGCGACTCGAGCGGCAAACGCCGCGCAGAACTTCGCTCACGTCGCCGCGTCCGCCGCGTACGCGTCGCGAGATGCGGCAAATCGCGCGGCGGCTGACGCCTTGGAGGCTGCGGCGGCAGCCGACTCGGCAGCGGATCACGCCGGACACGCCGCCGATGCCGCGGCGGAAGCGACCCAGCACGCGAATGCCGCATCCGAGGCGGCGGCCCGTGCGACCACTGCCGCCACGCAGGCGAGCAGCATCTATGACGCCGCCCGCCAGGCCGACGCCGAGCGAATCGCGGTGATGACGGAGGACGCCGACGACAACGCGACGAAGGCGAAGGCCGCGGCTGTGTCCAACCCGTACACCACGGACTGGAGCGCCACCCAGCAGGCACGCCGTGATGCCGAGACGAGCAGGTTGATCGCGGAGGCGACGGCGAGCGGGACCTCGGACGCGGTCGCGGTCGCCGATGGCCGCAAGATCGCCCTGCGGCTCGCACGGAACGGTGGCTCGTGGACCAAGGCCGCGGCGATCGCCGCACTGTCCGGAGCCGACGGACAGGTGCTCGCCTACGTTCGCGGCGGCATCGACGTCGCAGCCGGCCAGGATGACCGGATCACCCTGCAGAACGTGGCGGACCTCGGCACCGACGGCTTCCGGAAGGCGGCGGACACCGCCCTGAAGGGGACCGATTCCGATGTGCGGGCACTGCTGGCCGGTCGGGACTACCCCAACAGGTCCATGGATGACCGGATCGCGGTGAACCGTGTCCTCGCCGCCGCGCAGAGCTCGGGCGGGGTCGCTGTCCAGCAGGCGGCGCAGAAGGCTCTCGACGCCGGCACCGAGGCGGCGTACAACGCCTTCCTCACGCAAGGACAGTATGTCGCCGCGTCGCAGGACCAGCGGATCGCGGTGAACCGGATCCTGGCCGACCCGGCCAGCGGCCCGGAGACCAAGGGGATGGCCCAGGCGGCGCTCGATGGCACGGACGGCACGCTCCGCCAGTTCCTGACATCCGGGCAGTACCTGGCCGAGCGGCACGACCACGAGGCGGCGTCCCACGACGCCGAGGTCGCCGGTTATCTCAAGCAGGCGACGCAGGCCGCGGCCACCGCGAACCAGAACGCGAACGACGCCCAGGCCGCCGCGTACACGGCGCGTGGACTCGCGGACAAGGCGGCCGAGTACGCCGCCGCGGCGCGGGCATCGGCCACGGACGCGGCCAATGCCGCGAAGGACGCGCACGATTCCGCGGTGCGGGCGGAGCAGTCGGCGGTGGCGGCCGCCGCTTCGGCCGCCACCGCCAAGCAAGCGGCGACGACCGCGCAGAACGACGCGCGTCAGGCCGCGAAGTCGGCTCTGTGGGCGGAGTCCTCGGCCAGCCAGGCCGCCGGCTACGCGAGCACCGCCTACGAGGCGTGGCGAGTGGCCTACTGGGCGATGATCCAGACGGGCGGGGACGCCCAGGCCGCCGCTGCCGCCGCGAAGGACGCGGCGGACAAGGCGATCACGAAGTTCAACGATGAGCGGGCGCAGCAGGCGTTCCGACTGTCGAACTACTGCGCGACCGTCAACGTCGGCGACAAGGCCGCTTACGACGACTGCATGCACTTCGCGGCGTCGAGCCCCGAGGAACGGATCCAGATCATCGCCAACCGAGGGGTGTTCTGCTCGAACATCTTCCAGCAGGGAACCCCGTACTTCGAGAACTGCATCCACGAGACCTTCGACCCGGCATTCGCCGCCGATCAGTCGCTCGGGCTCGTCAACCAGCTCATGACGGCAATCTCGACTCTCGAGGTCGGACTCGGCATAGCACTCGTTTCCATGCGCTGCATGATGTCCAACATATGCGGCATGGCTGCCCTTTCCGCCTCGCCGGAAGGGGCGGCGATCATGCCGTGGCTCCAGCTGTCGTACAACCTCGCGGGTGGCGGTGTACTGGGCGCGGCGCTCACCACGAGGGCGATCGACGTCTTCGAGGACGGGTGGATCGCGAACGAGAGACTGACCGCCGCGGTCGCCGCCGAGGCCCGCGCCGCGATGGAGGCGGACGAGGCGAGTCGCATCTATCGCCTCGGCTGTGATCCGGCGGACGGCTGGAAGTTCAATGCTGACGAGCAAGCCATGGCCCTCGCGCTGGAGAAGAAATTCGGTGTTCAGCTGATTCGCTGGCCTCTCAATCAGGGGGCGGACTGGATCAGCCTCGACGGGCGAACCTTTGATGGGATAGGCCCGCTGAAGTCTCAGTACTTCGACAAGCAGTGGGGACTCGGAAATATACAGAACCAAATCGCCAAGCACGTTCTGGGCAAAGCTGATATGGTACCCGTCGAGCTTGGCGACCTGACGCCGGAGCAGGCGGCCAAGGTGCGCGAATTCATCCTCCCGTATCAGCCCTTCGTGTTCATCCTGGAGTAGCAGTGTCGGCGTACTTCACGGTGGGTCTCGGTCCCAACGCCGAGAGCTGGAACGCCTCTCGTGGACTGGTCGCGTGGGTGGTCAATGTGCTGGCCGAGCATGTCCGGGACCCGCGGCTCGCGGCGACATTGCGGGAGTTGGCCGAGCAGCGGTACTGGCTCGTCGGGTACGACCTGATCGAACCGGAGCAGGCGCCGGACCTGACCAGGGCGGTGCTCGAGGACCTGATGCCGGCGGCGGAGCGGGAGTTCGCCGACCAGCCGGACATCGTGGAGATGGTGGCCGATCTGGTCAAGATGGTCGACGACTGGTGGCAGTCGCAGAACGGCTGACGGAACACCGGCCCCGGCGGGTGCGCCGGGGCCGGTGTCGGCCGAATCAGTCCCGCTGGCAGCCGTCGGGCCAGATGACGGTGACGGGGACGCCGTTGTCCCGGGCGTGGGTGACGACGTCGGCGGTGCCGCCGCGGCCGGCGGCGGGCTGGCCGTCCCAGACGGCGACGAGGCGGTCGGCGCCGTCGACCATGTGGACGCTGGCGGCCATGTAGGCCTCGCGGCCGGGGCGGTCGTAGTCCATGGTGACGACCTCGGTGGCCTGCTGGAGTAACGAGTCGAACGTGGGGTGGTAGTCGCTGGGCAGGCGCTCGCGGTAGCGCTGAGCCGGTAGCACGGCGACGAGCGAGCCGCCTTCGTCCAGCACGGCTTGGGCGAAAAGGGCATCGGCCCCGTCGGCGAGGCAGCTGACGCCGACGAGGGGAGCGCCGCCGGAGTGGCGGCGGAGCTCGGCCCGCAGGGCGGCGTCGACCAGCGAGCGGGTGGGATCCTGGAGCCCTCGGTGTCCGGTGATGGCGATCCTGGTCATCACGTCTTCTCCTCGGTCGAGGGGCGGCTCCTCGATCGTGCCGTGGACCAGCGCAAATGGGGAAGACGGCTATTGGGTGGGTCACGCCATTGGTTCAGACCTCATAGTCCAGCCGGTAGCTGTGGGTGCCGTCGGCGGCCCGGTCGATACGGAGCGTGCCGGAGATGCCGGTGAGCTTGCCGGTGCCGGAGTCGGGCACGATCCGCACGGCCATGTCGCTGGACCCGTCGGCCATGACGGCGGAGTGCTGCAGGACGAAGGAGCCGTCGACCCCGTCGACGGAGCCGATGAAGCGCTCGATGGCCACGTAGGCGGCGGAGGTCGGCACGGGACCGCCGGCGGTGAGCAGCCGAGCGGTGCTGGCGCCCTCGAGCCCGCCGTGGAAGGCCTTGGCGACGGAGATGTGGCCGAGCTTGATGCCGTCGGCGTCGAGGTAGGTCTCGTCGTCCCACCGGCTGATGTCGAAAGTGCCCTGAACTGTGCTCATGGGCCCAGTCTGAAGGCAATTCCTGTCATCTTTTGTCAGGTATGAGTTCGGCGAGCAGTCGAAGCGCGGTGTCGTACTTCACCCGCAGCCGGGCCTGGGTGGCTTCGTCGAGCGCAGCGAACCGGACCGGCGACATGTTGTCGGCGATGTCGGCGTGCTTGACGACAACGGCGATCGGATCGACGGCGACCCGCGCCAGGTACTCCGCCTGCGGCTCGCCGGGCCGGTGGCTCAGCGCGACGACGGCGGTGACCACCCGCTCGGGACAGCCGGCGGCGCGCAGGTCGTCGGCGGTGACCGGGGTGTCCTCGATCACGTCGTGCAGCACGGCGGCCATCCGCTCGTACTCGCCGTCGACCCGGTTCATCACCCGCACCGGGTGCCCGATGTAGGGTTTGCCGCTCTTGTCGAGCTGACCGTCATGCGCTTCGGTGGCGATCCGCACCGCGTCCGCGACCGAGAAGTCCGAAACTGAGAAGGTCATGTCGGGAGTCAACGGGATCGGACCTGAAGCGTCCACCACTTCGATGGACCTCACGGATGTCTGGAACCGGGTGCTCGGCGGCCAGCCGAGCCCGCAGTTGGAACTGGTGCTCATCGCGGGCGCGGTGGCGTTGATCGCGGTGTTGCCGTGGCGGGTGTGGCGGATCACCCGCAACGTGGTGACGATCGCGCACGAGGGCGGCCACGCCCTGGCGGCGGTGCTCACGGGTCGCCGGCTGACCGGGATCCAGCTGCACTCGGACACGTCGGGCCTGACGCTGACCAGGGGCAAGCCGCGCGGCCCGGGCATGGTGCTGACGGCGGCGGCCGGCTATGTCACGCCGTCGCTGCTCGGCCTGGGCGTCGCGGCACTGCTCGGCGCGGGCAAGATCACGCTGCTGCTGTGGATCGCGATCGTGCTGCTGGCGGCGATGCTGGTGATGATCCGCAACGCGTTCGGCGTGCTGTCGGTGCTGGTCACCGGCGGCATCGTGTTCGCCGTCTCCTGGTACGCCTCGACCGACATCCAGGCGGTCTTCGGGTACGTCATCGCCTGGTTCCTGCTGCTCGGCGGCGTCCGCCCGGTCTTCGAGCTGCAGCGCAAGCGCTGGCGCGGCCGCGCCCCGGACTCCGACGCCGACCAGCTGGCCAAGATCACCGGCGTCGCCGGCGGTCTCTGGGTGACGCTGTTCGGACTGGTGAGCATCGCCTCGCTCGTCATCGGGACCACCCTGCTGCTGCCGCACTAATGTCGAAGGCGTGATCTCGCAGCTGCGCGTGCCCGTGATCGTCGCCCCGATGGCGGGCGGCGGGTCCACTCCCGAACTGGTCGCCGCGGTCGTCGACGCGGGCGGCTTCGGCTTCACACCGGGCGGCTACCTGAGCGCCCAGGCGATGGCCGAGCAGGTCGTGCAGACCAGTGCGCTGACCGGAGGCCGGTTCGGTGTCAACCTGTTCGTCCCCGGCACGAACACCAAGCCCGATCTCGGCGACTACCCGCAGCGGGTGGCGGCCGAGGCGGAGCGGCTGGGCGTCGAGGCGGGCGAACCGCGCTGGGATGACGACGACTACCCAGCCAAGCTGGAAATCGTTCTGGCGCAACGGGTTCCGGTCGTGTCCTTCACGTTCGGGCTGCCACAGGCGAGCGATGTTTCACGCCTCCATGCGGCCGGCACGGAGGTCGTCGCGACGGTGACGACGCCGACCGAGGCGCAACAGGCAGCGCAACTCGGCGTCGACGCGCTCGTCGTGCAGGGCTTCGAGGCCGGCGCGCACCGCGGCACGCTGACGGACGACGGCGTGTCGCCGGGCGGCGGCGAGGAATTCGGGCTGCTGGCGCTGATTCGCCGGGTCTCGGCCGTCACGGACCTGCCGCTGATCGCCACCGGCGGCCTCGTGCACGGCGCCGACGTGGCGGCGGTGCTGGCCGCCGGCGCGGTGGCGGCCCAGCTCGGCACGGCCTTCCTGCGCTGCCCGGAGGCCGGCACGTCGGCGACGCACCGGGCCGCGCTGGCCGACGGGACGAGGCGCACGGCGATCACGCGGGCGTTCACCGGCCGACCGGCCCGCGGCATGGTCAACCGGTTCCTCGTCGAGAACACCGACGACGCCCCGGCGGCGTATCCGCAGGTCCACCACCTGACCCGGCCGATGCGCGCCGCCGCGGCCAAGGCCGGCGACCAGGAGCTGGTGCACCTGTGGGCCGGCCAGACGTATCCGCTGGCCGAGGAGCTGCCGGCGGCCGAGCTGGTGGCCCAGCTCGACCGGCAGGCCCGCGAGGCGATCGAACGGATCAGCCGGCGTTTCGGCTGAGGACGATCTTGCCGGCGACGTCGCCGTCGACCATCGCCTTGAGACCCTCGGCGGCCTGCTCGAACGGCAGCTCGGCGCCGATCTGGGGGCGCACGCCGGCCAGGTCGCAGAACTTGAGCAGGTCGCCGAGCTCCTCGCGGGTGCCCATGGTGGAGCCGACCACCCGAAGCTGGAGGAAGAACAGCCGCTGCAGCTCGGCCGCCGAGGCGTCGCCGGTGGTGGCGCCGGAGATGACGACAACGCCGCCGGGCTTGAGCGACTTCATGCTGTGCGACCAGGTGGCCTTGCCGACGGTCTCGAACACGCCGTCGACCCGCTCGGGCAGCCGCGCGCCGGATTCGAACGCCTCGTGGGCGCCGAGCTGCTTGGCCAGCGCCCGCTTCTCCTCGCTCCGCCCGGTCGCCCACACCCGGAAGCCGGCGGCGACGCCGAGCTGGATCAGAGCCGTGGCGACGCCGCCGGAGGCGCCCTGCACGAGGATGGTCTGCCCCGGCCGCAGCCCCGACTTCACGAACAGCATCCGGTACGCCGTCAGCCACGCGGTGCCCATGCACGCCGCCTCGGCGAACGTCAGCCCGGCCGGCTTCGGCAGGGCGTTGCGGCGCGGCACGACGACCGTCTCCGCGAACGTGCCCTGGTGCTTCTCGGTGAGCAGGGTGCGCTTCGGGTCCAGGGTCTCGTCGCCGCCCCAGTCCGGGTCGCCGATGACCGAGTGCAGCACCACCTCGGTGCCGTCCTCCAGCACGCCGGCGCCGTCGCAGCCCAGGATCATCGGGAACTGCTCGGGCTTGATGCCCACGCCGCGCAGCGTCCACAGGTCGTGCATGTTCAGGCTGGCCGCGCGCACCGAGACGCTGACCCAGCCGGGCGGCGGCGTCGGGGTGTCGCGCTCGCCGACCACCAGCGAGGCGAGCGGGTCGGACGGGTTCGGCTCGGAGGCGTAAACGGCGAACATACGCCGAACCTATACCCTGAGGTGGTGTTCGACTGGGTCGCCGACACCTGGGACGGGATCGAGCTGTGGGTCGCCCAGCTCTGGTTCCCGGTGCAGTTCGCCCTGGTCATGGTGGTCCTGCTGCCGATTCTGCGCGCGGTGGCGTGGCTGATCGAACGCGTCGTGGACCGGCTGGCCGCGTGGCTGGCGCCGCGGTACCGGGCCGAGCCGACGCTGTGGGGCATCGAGGAGAAGGAACGGGCCGCCGAAGCGGGTTCCCGCCGGCCTTCGTAGGCTCAGCGGCGTGACACCGCGCCGACGCATCACCATCGCCCTGGTCGGCCTGATCGTGCTCGTGCTGGCCGGCTGGCTGATCAGGGACCTGTCCAGCGGGTCGGGCGCAACCGCGCCGACCACCACCTCCGCGTCCGCGAGCGCCACCGTGCCGGGGGCGTCGTCCGGTCTGCCGGTCAAGACGCTGTCGTCGCTGCCGAAGGAGGCCGCCGACACCTGGAAGCTGATCCAGAAGGGCGGCCCTTTCCCGTACCCGCGCAACGACGGTGTGGTGTTCCACAACAACGGGAACCTGCTGCCGCGCAACAAGGACGGCTACTACCACGAGTACACCGTGGACACGCCGGGCGCGAAGAACCGGGCCACCCGGCGGCTGATCACCGGCTCCCAACGTGAGCTGTACTACACCGACGACCACTACGACTCGTTCGTGGTGGTGGATCCGACACGATGAGCGGCATGCGGCACGTACTGGACGGCACCGGTCTGCACGACCGGGGTTCCGCACTGGACGGCATCGCGGCGGCGCTGTCGTTCCCCGACTACTTCGGCCGCAACCTGGACGCGCTGCGCGACTGCCTGCTCGACCTGTCCTGGCTGCCCGCCGGCGAACACGTTCTCGTCTGGCGGCACCACGAGGTGCTGCGCGGCGACGACCCGACCGCGTACGAGCGGATCGTCGCCGTCCTCGACCAGGCCGTCGAGGAGAACCCCGAGTTCCGCTATCAGTTGTCCTGAGGAACCCAGCTCGGCTTGCGCTTCTGCACGAACGCGGCGATGCCCTCCTGGCCCTCCTCGCCGGCGAAGTGCTTGGCGGACAGCTCCAACATGTCCGTGAAGTCCTGTTCCATGTCGCCGGTGCGGGGCTCGCGCAGCATCTCCTTGGTCGCCGCCAAGGCGTTCGGCGCGCCCAGCGCCAACATCTTCGTGTAGCGGTCCACCTCGGCGTCCAAACCGTCCGCCGGCACAGAGGCGTTGATCAGGCCGATCCGGACCGCCCGCTCCGCGTCGAACGTCTCGCCCGTGAGGAACAGCTCGTGCGCCGCCCGTGGCAGCAACCGCGGCAGCACCGTCACCGAGATCACCGCCGGCACCACGCCGATGCGCACCTCGGAGAACGCGAACGTGGCCGTCTCCGACGCGACCGCGATGTCACATGCCGCCACCATGCCCACGCCGCCCGCCCGCGCCGGGCCCGCCAGCTTCGCCACCACCGGCTTCGGGCTGGTCCACAGCTGCTCCAGGATCGCCGGGAACTCGTTGACCCCCTGCTGCTCGGTGCTCGCCCCGCCGGCCTCCTTCAGGTCCATGCCCGCGCAGAACACCGTGCCCGTGTGCGCCAGCACGACCACCCGCACCGCGTCGTCCGCGATCGCGGCCGTCAGGTGGTCCCGCAGCTCGCGCCGCAACTGGGCGGACAGCGCGTTCCGGTTGTGCGGGGAGTCCAGAGTGATCGTCGCGATGCCTCGCTGCACCGCGTAGTGCACCAGCTCGTCAGCCATGGCCCGCACTCTATGCGGGGTGGCGGCCGACCCGCTCGGCCGGCCGCCACCCATGGTCAGCGCACCTCGACCTCGCCGAGCTGCATGTAGTAGTTGCCGAACTGGTCGGCCTTGAACCCACTGCCGGTTACCTTGACGGCGCTGAAGTTCGTGGCGGGGAAGGTGAGCCGCCGTGCGCCCCCGGCGCTGGCGATTGGCATGCCGGACCCGTTGGCCAGCTGAGTCCAGGTCTTGCCGCCATCGGTCGAGCCTTCGACGGTGAACGTGCTGGGGAAGCCGACACTGCCGTCCGGCACGTCAGCCCGCGGGTAGAGGTCGATGCTCGTCATCGGGAACCCGCCGATATCACTGACCTCGATCCATTCGCTGCGGTCGGCAGGGCCACCGCCGCTGGTCCAGCCGTCGCGGCCGGTGCCGTTAGCCGACCGCACGCCGTCCACGGCATAGTTCGCGCTCCACCCTGAAGATGGCACTTCCTGGGTGCTGGACGTGGTCACCGGCTTGCCGGTCGTGGTGTTGGCGCCGTACACGGCGACCTCCGCCAGCTGCATGCGGTACTGACCGTTCGGGTCGGTGCTTAGGTTCGTCCCGGTGATTCGCAGGGCACCTGCGCTGGCACCGCCGAATGAGGTAGCCAAGGAGAACTCCAGCGGCGCGGCGCTGGTCGGCTTCGGGAACCCTGCTTCGGTAAAGATCTTCGTCCACCTAGCGTCCGGGCTCGTTGGGTCGTCGAGGGTGGTGTCGACGGTGAAGTCGACCGGGAACCCGGTGCCGACGTTGGAGCCGTCACCGCGTGGGTAGAGCACCAACTTGCGCACGTTCAGCGCACCGGCCAGATCGACCGTCAGCGACTCGGTGTGGTTTTTGTCCAGGCTCGAGTCGCTGCTCCACGCGGTCGAGGACGAGCCGTCGACGAGGTTCTTCGCGCTCCAGCCGTCCGCCTCGTAGCTGCTGGACGCGGTCACCGGCTTCTGAATCGCCAGGTCGGGGTCAGGCACGCGCGGGGTGTTCTGCCGGATCCAGTCGGCGATGTCGTCGGTCCTGGTCGCCGTGCTGCCCGAGCGGGTCTCGGTTTCGCCGAGGCAGCCGTGCTGCCAAGACGTGCTGTGGATGCCGACCAGTTCGAGATTGACGCCGACCTGGCGCACCAGCGGTCCGCCGGCCCAGCCCTTGCACGTGTCATGACCGTTGACGGCGGCAGTGCTGACCGTGGTCGGGCTGACACCGCTCACCGTGAAGCTGGCGTTCTCGCCGTTGTCCGGTACCCACTCCGTCGCGGTGCGCCCGTAGCCGTCGGCCCGTACACCCTCGCCGACGACCGGTGTTGTCGTGGCCAGTGCCATCGGGGGCACCTGCCCGACGGGCACCTCGAGCTTGGCCAGCGCGAGGTCACGGTCGGAACGGATGACCAGGTTGACGATCTTCACCGTCTCTTTGTAGAAGACCGCGCTGGCGGCCTTGGTCGGAGCGCCGCCCGTCGGGTTCTCCGGGAAGCAGCTCGCGGCCGTGAGCACCCACTGGTTGGACACCAACACGCCGTTGCAGGCCCGACCATCCATGGTGATTTTGGTGAACGACAAGTCCCAGGCTGGACCGGGAATGGGACCGGCGTGTGCGCTCGGGGCCAGCAGGCTCATCGCTGCCGTGGCACTGACAAGCGCAGCGGCGAGTCTTCGATAGCGCATGGTGAATGCTTCTTTCGCTGTCATGAGGAAGCCTTGAGTTCGAGCAGGGTGGCGGCGTGCGAATCGGCACCAACGCCGATGCCGGTCCAGCGGTTCTTGTCCACGTTAACCGTGCTGCTCTGGCCATCGACCGACACCTTGGCCTGGACGTTGTGGCTGTCGCCCTTGACCTGGTAAGCGTCGGTCAGCTCGAGCTTGAGGTCCCCGGAAGCTCCGTTCACCTTGAAGCAGTAGTGCCCCGGGTCGTTGCTGTGGTCGGTAAGGCTGGACGCGTGCACCTCGATCAAGGTGGCCACATTGACGCAGTCAACCAGCAGTAGGTGTCCGTCACCACTGATCAGTTTGATGCCGCGGTCGGCGAGAATCTTGTCCGCGCCGGGGTAACTGAAGTCTTCTACGAGAGACGGTTGCCCATCCGCTGATTGCGCCGACTGTCTGGCCGCAGTGCTGGCGCTGATCGACACGGCGACTGCGGTGCCAGCTACCGCTATGGCGAGTAGTGCTCTGGATATGGCTCGCATCGTGCGAAATCCACCCCTGTTCGGTGTTGTCGAGGCACAACGCGACAGCGCTGGGTGAATCTCGGCCGACGCGCGCCCCCTCATCTGCGACGACGGGTCGAGACGCTAGCGGCAGGAATGGTTACCGTCAAGAACTCCCCGATCACGCAGCGTTGGGCTACCATCCCCACGGGGGTGGGGGATCGATGTTCGAAGTCTTCGCATTCGCTGTGTCCGCGATCCGTTGCCACGCCTTGACTTCAGCCGCGTTGCATCGGAGGAAACGAGCAGCATGAGACGACTGTTATCCGCAACCGCCACAACGGTCGCTGTCGCGGTGATGATCGGCACAGCGACCGTTCCCACGGCCGTGGCAGACACGCCGTCGACAAGCGAGCGCCAGCAGCTGATCAAGCTGGTCACCGGAGGCGACTCGATCGTCGCGAGCGCTGCCGAGGCCGCGCTGTGCGGCACCGACGCCGACGTGCACACCTTCCTGACCAGTCAGCTGGTGATCATGCAGGAGACCCAGGACCGGGTCACCGTGCAGCGCATGCTGAACAGCGGCGGTCCGGCCACGCAGGCCGCGGCCAACACCGCGCTCAGCGGCAGCATCGCCGACGTGCGAGCGTTCCTCACCACCGGCTGGCGGCAGCCGTGGAACGACGACGTGCGGATCCAGATCACCCGACTGCTGTCCGCCGCCACCGGCCCGGTGGTGAAGCAGACGGCCAACGCCGCGCTCAACGGCACGATCGACGACCAGCTGGCGTACCTCGGCACGGGGTGGCAGCAGGCGCAGGACAACGACGACCGGATCTCGGTGCAGCTGCTGGTCAACAACGGCGGCCCGAACGTCAAACTGGCCGGCAACCAGGCGCTGTCCTCGTCCATCGAGGACGTCCGGCAGTTCCTGCGCAACGGCTTCCAGGTCGCGCAACAGCGTGACGAGGAAACCGCGACCATCGCTCAGCTCGTCGCGCTGACGCAGAGCGCGCAGGCCCGGTCGGCGACCGCGTCCCAGGCCGCGAAGGACGCCGCCGCGCAGGCCATCGCCGCGGCCGCGGCCGCCAAGGCATCCGCTCAGGAAGCCGCCTCGCAAGCTCAGCAGGCGAACAAATCCGCGGCACAGGCGGCCGACGCCGCGTCACGCGCTGCCAGCGCGGCCAAGCGCGCCGCACAGGCCGCCCAGACCGCGATCAGCTCCGCGCAGGCGGCGACCAATGCCGCGCGTGAGGCGTCCAACGCGGCCAGCCAGGCCGCGTGGGCGGCGTCGATGGCCGGGCAGGCCGCGGCCAACGCCCGCACCGCCGCGGCGAATGTCGCCACCGGTAAGGCCACGGCCGAAACCGCCAGCAACGCCGCCAAGGCGGCCCGTGACGCGGCGGCCGGCGCACGCTCCGTCGCGGACGCCATCCAGCACGCCATCGACGCGTCGAAGCAGGTCGCTACGGCCGCGCAGGCGGCGGCACAGGCGGCGAGCGATGCCGCTGCCGCAGCCTCGGCATCGCGTGACGCGGGAAACTACGCCAGTCAGGCCGGCGCGAGTTCCGACGCGGCGGCCGCTGCGGCCGATCGTGCGCAGCGCAACGCCGACGAAGCCAAGCGGGCCGCCGGCTCAGCGACGGCGCTGGCCAACGAGGCTGCCAACGATGCGGCACAGGCACGGCAGGCGGCGCTCGACGCCGCCGCGCATGCCGACGCCGCCGCGGCGGCAGCCGACGACGCAGCCAAGCACGCCGGTGAGGCCGACGGGGCAACGGCGCGGGCCGACGCAGCCGCGCAGGAGGCGGACAACGCGGCGACCGACGCGCAGAACGCCGCCGACCAGGCGAAGAGCACCGCCGACCTGGCCCGCCGGGCCGACGCCGAGCGGCTCGCCGAGCAGCAGTCGCAGGGCATGCGCGACGCCGCCGACGCCCTGCAGGACGAGCGCGACAAGGTGGCCACGACGTCGTGGCAGGTCGGCACGCCCGAGCAGGTCGACCAGCAGACCCAGGCGCTGCTGACCGAGGCCCGCAACCCGGCGACCGCGCCGGACGTGGCCGCCAGTGACGGCCGCCGGGCCGCTGATCGCCTGTGGCACAACGCCGGTCCGCAGGTCCGGGTGGCGGCCATCAACGCTCTGGGCGGCAGCTCCGCCGACCTGACGACGTTCGTGCAGACGGGTCTGGCCGCCGCGATCGAGCGGGACGACCGGTTCAGCCTGTCGATCGAGGCCGGTGCCTCGTTGGTGCCGGCGCAGCGAGACGCCGCCCGTGCCGTCGAGTCCGGCACGTACGACCAGGTCAAGCAGTTCCTGGTGACGCGGGCGTATCCGGGCAAGGCCGACGATGACCGGATCGCCGTGCAGAAGATTCTCAACACCGGCGGCCCGATCACGCAGTCGGCCGCGAACCGGGCGCTGTCCGGGACACCGGACGATGTCGCGCAGTTCCTGGCGACCGGCCGGCTCAAGGCTGCCGAGGACGATGACCGCGCTGCGGTGCAGGTGGTCCTGAACAACGGCGGACCTGAGGTGAAGGCGGCGGCCAATGCCGCGCTGTCCGGGCCGTGGTCGTACGTGCAGCAGTTCCTCAAGGTCGGTCAGTACCAGGCGCAGCTGCGCGACGCCGACGCCGCCCAGCACGTCGCGCAGATCAACGGTTACCTGGCCGACGCCGCGCAGGCGGCGGCCAACGCCAAGGTCAACGCGGCGGAGGCGCACGAGGCCGCGGCGCAGGCGCACCAGGCCGACGACCAGGCCCACTACTGGGCCGACCAGGCCGCGCAGTCCGCCACGGCCGCAGGTAATGCCGCGGCAGACGCGAAAAAGTCCGCTGACGCGGCGCAGGCGTCGGCCAACGACGCGGCCGTGTCCGCTCAGCAGGCCCGCGACGCCGCAGCCGCCGCACAGGGCAGCGCCAATGCCGCCCGCAACTCTGCGGCCGCCGCGGCGCAGTCCGCCGCTCAGGCCAACGAGTTCGCGGCCCAGGCCCAGGCCTCCGCCCAGCAGGCGGCCGCCGACGCCTTGGCCGCCGGCAAGGCCGCTGCCGACGCGGCCGCCGCCGCCAACGACGCATGGAACATCGCGTACCAGAAACGGGACACCAACGCCGCCCAGCAGGCCGTGACCTCGATGCAGGGCACACTGCAGAAGCTGCGCGACCAGGCGGCCGCCGCCGTCGCCAACCATCCCGAGCTACAGCCGCTGGTCGACACCCTCAACCAGCTGCTCAGCATGATGGACACGATGGCGCACGCCACCGCGGACTACATCCGCGACCACGCCGGCGAGCTGTTGGCGCTGATGCAGCACCTGATCGAGGTCGGTGGCGGCCTCGGGCTCGCGCTGTCCGGCGTGGGCATGATCGCCGGCGGCCTCGCCGCCTGCGGCGCGGACGTCACGACCGGCATGGCGATCGGCGGTACCGCCACCATCGAGACCGGTCCCGGGACGCTGGCCGGGGCTGCGGTGGGCGGTCTCGGTGGCCTGCTCGTGTGCGTCTTCGCCGGTGGCGGGGCCATCGCTGGTGGCATCGCGGCGATCCTGAACGGCCTGAGCATGGCCATGTCCGGGATCGAGGGCGCGGCCGACGACGTGTCGAAGCTGGCCAAGAACAAGGGGGCACTCGAAGGTCGGACGAAGGTCGAGGTCTTTACCAAGCCGGGCAGCGGTCGTGACCCCATCACCGATTTCGACCACATCGAGAACGGCATCCTGTGGGAGGACAAGACCGCGGTCTCGGCCGGGAACCCGAAGATCCCCGGTGACATCGGGGATCCTGGCGCTTGGACGAAGAAGCAGGTCACGGACAAGCTCGAGGCGTATCTTTACGGTCGTGCCAACGGCTATCTGAAGGATGGCAGCCCTGTGCCGGACGAGTACAAGAACTGCCCGATCGGTCTGCGGATGGAGACGCCGGGCGTGCAACCCGAGCTGCGTACGGCCATCGAGACCGCGATCGACGCCTTCCGCGCGGCACACCCTGATGTCACAGTCCTGTTGGAGTTCAAGTAATGAGTGTCAGCTTCCAGCTCCGGGATGCGCCGGACAACCTGTGGAACCCGGCCAGCGGTGTCGGGCGCACTTACCTCGGCGTCGCCCGGCTGATCGAGGCCGAGAACCCGGAGTTTCCCGCGCTGGACACCTGGCTGAGCGTCTGGACCAGTGACGACTACTGGATCGACCCGGCGGGTCTGGCCGGCTGGCTCCGGGTGGTCCTCGACAGCTCGGTCGTCGGGCACACGCAGTACCTCCGCCTGACTCGCGGTTTCCTCGAGATCAGCCTGGGCATGTTGTTCCGGGCGGGTGGCGACATCGAGGCCGCCAACTCGGACCAGGCCGAGTTGATCGCGGTCGGCCGGGAGTTGGCCCGGACGCTGGTTCGCTGAGGACGTTGTCCACTGGTCCCGCCAGTGGATGATCGCTGCGCTGGGGCGGCGCATGCGCCGCCCCAGCCGCTGCGCGCGCGAGCGGCAGGGGCAAGAAGTGAAGCCTAGGATTTCAGTCCGCATGGAGGTCACGCGCTGGTACTGTCTCGCCGTCAAGGGGGAGTCACGGGGGTACACGCCCCCACGCGTCCTCCTCCTTGGTCGGGGTTCACGTACAGCGTGTTCCAGGGAGGAATGCATGTCAGACACAGACGCCGGCAGATCCTCTGCCGGGTCACCGTGGCGTCGCCGGCTACAGGCGGCGACCATCGCGGCAGTCAGTCTCACGGTCGTCGCGACGCCGCTGGCGTCGGCGCAGACCACTCAGGCGGGCCTGGTCCCGCAGGCCGTCGGCAAGGTGCCGGCCATCCCGCACGGTGCGGTCGCGGCGGCGGCGCCCGCATCCGACGCCAAGCTCAACCTCTCGGTGGCTCTGGCCCCGCGCGACCAGGCCGCGCTGGACGCCTTCGTCCAGCAGGTCTCGGACCCGAAGTCCCCGCAGTACAAGCACTACCTCGGCAAGGGGCAGTTCGGGGGCGTCTTCGGCGCGACCAAGCAGACCATCGACGCCGTCACCAAGGCGCTGAAGGACGCGGGCCTGAACCCGGGTCCGGCCACGCCGGACGGCCTGAGCATCCCGGTCACCGCGACGGCGGCTGAGGTTCACTCGGCGCTGGGCGTGGACTTCGCCGGCTACAAGCTGTCGGACGGCCGGACCACGTTCGCCAACACGTCGGCGCCGAAGCTGCCGGCGTCGGTCGCGTCCTCGGTGACGGGCGTGCTGGGCCTGAACAACCTGGTCAAGGTCGCGCCCAGCCACACCAAGCCGCAGGGGCCGGCCCACGCGGCGGCGAATCCCAGTGCGACACGGCCCAACACCGTCACCCCGGGCCTCTGTCAGGATGTCGCTCAGGCCGCTGCAGGCGCAGGCTGGACTGACACTCAAACGTTCTGGCAGCCCGGCTCGCTGTCCCAGTCCTACGGCTACAACACCGCGCAGCTGTACACGCAGTACGGCGACAACGGAAACGGCGTGACGGTCGCGCTCTTCGAACTCGAGGACTTCGACTGGCAGGACATCGTCGACTTCCAGCGGTGCATGAACGCGCACGCCAACGTGAACAAGATCGTTGTCAACCCGCAGAAGCCGCCGACACGGCCGGTCGTGCACACCGACGACGACCAGACCGGCCTCGAGTCGGCGCTGGACATCGAGTACGTGAACGGCATCGCACCGGGCGCCACGGTCAACGTCTACCAGGGGCCGGACTGGCAGGACGCCACTAGCGCCGACGCGACCGCCGTCTACCAGCGGATGGTGAACGACGACACTGCGCAGGTGATCTCCACCAGTTGGGGCACCTGCGAGTACAACGTGCAGGCGTTCGACCCGGGCCGGATCACCGCCGAGAAGGCGATCTTCCAGCAGGCGGCCGCCCAGGGACAGACGGTGCTCGCGGCCGCGGGCGACACGGGTTCCAGCGACTGCTACCACGGCACCGGCTCGACCAACGGCAGTGTGCTCAGCGTTGACGACCCGGCGGGTCAGCCTTATGTGACCGCCGTCGGCGGCACGCGGATGTTCGGCACCAACGGCGTCGAGACCGTGTGGAACACGGGCAACGGTGCCACTGGTGGCGGTGTCTCGGCCGTGCAGTCCCTTTCGGGTGCGGGCAACTACCAGGCCAACGTCAGTGGCCCCGGCTACAGCTGCGCCAGGACCGACGGTTCGACGTGCCGGCAGGTTCCGGACGTGGCCGCGTTGGCTTCGGCCGACACGAGGTATCTCGTTTCGTTCGGTGAGTTCACGCCGCCGGGCCAGACCCAGCCCGAGACCGACTGGTGGCTGGTGGGCGGCACGAGCGGTGCCACCCCGGTGTGGGCCGCGATCATCGCGCTGGCCAACAGCAGCCACGCCTGCGCCGCGACGGGTCCGGTCGGATTCGCGAACCCGGCGCTGTACGCCGCGCCGCAGGGCACTTTCCGTGACGTCACCACCGGCAACAACTTCATGTCCGTGTCCGGCAACACGTCCGGGCTGTACAACGCGGGCGTGGGTTATGACCTGACCACCGGCCTTGGTACGCCGCGTGCGCCGCAGGTCGTCGAGGCGGTCTGCAACGCGAAGGCGGGGCCGGCGGGTAGCGCGTACACCCCGGTGGCGCCGGCGCGGCTGATGGACACCCGCACGGACGGCACGACGCTGCACTCGAACGGCACTCGCCAGCTGAAGGTGGCGGGCCTGGGTGGCGTGCCGGCGACGGGTGCGACCGCGGTGGTGCTGAACGTGACGGTGACGAACCCGTCGGCCAGCAGCTTCCTGACGGTGTACCCGGACGGGCAGCCGCGGCCGATCTCGTCGAACCTGAACTACACGGCGGGTGTGACGGTCCCGAACCTGGTGACGGTGCGGGTCGGTGACAACGGCATCGTCGACTTCTACAACCTCTCGGGCAACGTGGACGTGGTGGCGGACGTGTTCGGCTACTACTCGACGGACGGCGCGAGCCTGTACAAGGCGGCGGGCCCGGCCCGGCTGATGGACACCCGGGACAACGGCGGCGCGATCGGCGAGGGCCAGACCCGCACGCTGCCGATCGAGGGCGCGGCCGGCATCCCGGCCTCGGGTGTCACGGCGGTCGTGCTGAACGTGACGGCGACCAACCCGAACGCGGGCAGCTTCCTGACGGTCTACCCGGGCGGCACGGCCGCGCCGCAGTCGTCGAACCTGAACTACTCGCCGGGCCAGACCATCGCCAACCTGGTGACGGTCCCGGTGGGCACGGACGGCTCGGTGGCCTTCCTCAACCACTACGGCAGTGTCGACGTGATCGCGGACGTGTTCGGCTACTACACCAACAGCGGTGACGGCCTGCACTTCCACCCGACGGCCCCGGCCCGGCTGGCCGACAGCCGCACGGGCGCCGGCCTGATCAACAACAACGGCGTGCCGATCGGTCCGGGCGCCGTGACGCAGGTGGCGATCCAGAACGTCAACGGCGCGGCGGGCAACAACGGCCCGCTGGGCACGGCCGGCGCGCTGGCGCTGAACGTGACGGCGACGAACCCGACGGCCAGCAGCTTCATCACGGTCTACGGGTCGAGCATGCAGCGGCCGTCCTCGTCGAACCTGAACTTCACTCCGGGTCTGACGATTCCGAACTCCGTGGTCGTGCCGACCAACGGCGGCGCGATCAACCTGTACAACTTCCAGGGTTCGGTGGACGTGGTGGTCGACCTGTTCGGCTACTTCGCCTGACACACAACTGAAAAACTGAAAAAGCGTGTGCCCGGCCTCCGCACGATGGCCGGGCACACGCGTTTTTCGGACTCCGTCAGCCGATCGTGGTGCTGGTCAGCGTCGGGGCCGGGTTCGGGTAGCACGCGGTCGGCGCGTCGACGGGGAAGCCGAAGACCGACACGGTGGTGGTGAACTTCAGGCCGGCGTCGGTGTAGCTGGTGCCGGCCAGCGTGGTGGTGATGGCGCCGGAGTCACCGGCGGTCAGGTTGAGCGTCAGCGCCGGCAGTTGGAACTGCGCGCCGCCGGCGATGGGGCCGGTCACCGAGGTGACGATGTTGTTGCCCACCTGGGCGGCGGACGCGGTGCCGATGCCGGAGCCGCCGGACAGGCTGAACGACACCAGGGTCGCGTTCGCCGGGATCGGCACGGCCAGCGTCAGGTTCTTGACGGACTTGACGGTGAACGCGCCGGCCGAGGTCGGCACGGTGTTGACCTGGGGGGCGAGCGTGATGGACAGCGAGCCGCCGGGCGCCACCGTCGCGGGCGCGGTGGAGTCGACGTTCTGGGACAGGCTCGTGTTGGTCGTCTGCCCGGCCGCCTTGCCCTGGCAGGAGTAGTTCACAGACTGGGTGTCGGCCGAGGCTACACCGGCCAGCCCCAGCAGTGGCACGATCGCCAGGGCCGCACCGGCCAGCAGGCGTGAGCTGGTCTTGATCACGGGGGAGCCACCTCGCTGTGGTCGCAGGGACAACGTAAACGTGTTCGCGCTCACAGCGTTACTCGCGGGTAACAGGCCGACAAGGGTTAACCGTTCACAGCGAAACCCGTTGTCGCAGAAGACAAGTCACGATATCGGCGTTGGCGGCGCCGAACAACGCTCAGGCTGAGCGTACGCCGACCGCGCCCATCGCTGCCGCCGAATAGCGGTGCAGCACCAGTTCCGCCACATCGATGTCGGCGCCGAGAGGCTGAGCGATCGTCACATCAGGCGCGGCCGATCGGGCCTGAGCGATGACCCGGTCGGGTAGTAGACCCGGGGCCAGGAACCAGGATCCGAGCGCGATCCGCTTCGCGCCGGCCTCCCGCAGGCGCGAGATCGCCGTAGCCACACCGGGTTCGGCCGCCGCGGCGAAAGCGGCCGTCACGCCGGCCCAGCCGGAGCCGCGGGCCCAGCGCCGCGCGACCTTGTGCACCAACGCATTCGCCGGCGCGTGGGATGATCCCGCCGCGGCCAGAACGATGCCGACCTCCGGGTCGTCATGGCGTACACCGGCGGCGGCCAATCGGCGCAGCGCGGCCGACTCCAGCCGCGGATCCGGGCCGAGCACGTCCGCGATGCGAATGGACAGCCGCGGGTGCCGCGCGGCTGCCGGCACGTCAACCTTTGCGTGGTAAGCACTTCCGAGCAGCAGCGGCACCACGACCGCCTCCCGGTGACCGTCCCACGCCACCGCGGACAGCACGTCGCCCAGCCGCGGCGCGGAGAGGTCGAGGAACGCCGCCCGCACGTCCAGGCCGGGCCGCAGCGCCCGCACCACGTCCAGCAACTCGTGCACGGTCGCGGCCGAACGGGGGTCGCGGCTGCCGTGGGCGACGGCGATCAGCGGTGTCACGGTCAGAAGGCTCCGCTCAGTCCACGCGCTCGCAGCACCGAGCGCTCCAGCGGCCGGAACACCAGCAGTTCGATGCCGATGCCCACGAGCAGGATCAGGAAGATGGCGGCGATCACGGTCGGCATGTCGCTGAGGTTGCGGCCGTCCTCCAGGAACGCGCCGAGCCCCTTGCCCAGCTGCGGCGACACGGCGATGATCTCCGCCGCCATCAGCGACCGCCAGGAGAAGGCCCAGCCCTGCTTCAGGCCGGCCAGGTAGCCCGGCAGCGCGGCCGGCAGCAGGATGTGCCGGGCCGAGGCCAGCCGGGACGCGCCCAGCACGGTGCCCACGCGCGGCAGGATCGGCGGGATCTGGTCGATGCCGGCCACCAGGCCGTTGGCGATCGACGGCACGGAACCCATCAGCACCACGAAGTACACCGTCGACGGCGTCACGCCGAACCACAGCACCGCGGCCGGCACCCACGCCACCGACGGCAGGCTCTGCAGGCCCGACAGCAGCGGCCCGATCGCCGCCCGCACGACCCGCACCTTGGCCACGACCAGGCCGAGCGGCGTGCCGATCAGCACGCCGGCGGCGAAGCCGAGGACCGCGCGGTGCACGGAGTTCCACAGCACCTCGAACGCCTGCCCGGACTGCAGGTTCTCGACGATGACCTGCCACACCGCGGCCGGCGCGGGCAGCTGGTACTCGGGCCAGAAGGCGGCGGCCCACAGCGCCTGCCACACCACGAGCAGCAGCACGACGGCGATGACGGGCGGGGCCACGACCGACACCGCCCGCCGCCAGCTCCACCGGTGCCGCTCGCTCGGCGTGTCCAGCGCGTCCAGGCCCGCCTCGACCGCCGCGACGGACTCGTCGACGACGTCAGGCTGCGGCATGGCTGCTGATCACCTCGCGCAGGCTCGTGTTGATCTCGTCGACGGCGGTCGCCTCCGCGGCGGCGGTCAGTCCGTCCACCTGCCACTCGCGCACCACCCGGCCGGGCCGCGAGGACAGCAGCACCACACGCTGCCCCAGCCGGACCGCCTCACGCACGTCGTGCGTCACGAACAGCACGGCGGTGTTGGTGGCCCGCCACACCCGCAGCAACTCGCCCTGCAGCACGTCCCGGGTGATCGCGTCCAGCGCGGAGAACGGCTCGTCCATCAGCAGCAGCGCCGGCGAACCGTCCTGCGAGCCCTGCACCGCGGACGCCAGCGCGCGAGCCAACGCCACCCGCTGCCGCATGCCGCCGGACAGCTCGTGCGGCCGCTTGTCGCCGAGACCGGCCAGCCGCACCAACTCCAGCAGCTCGCCGGCGCGCTCCCGGCGCGCCGCCCGCCGCATGCCGCCGAACCGCAGCGCCAGCTCCACGTTGCGGGACGCCGTCAGCCACGGCATCAGCGCGGCCTCCTGGAACATCACCGCCGGCCGGGAGGTGCTCAGCGTGATGTCGCCCGCCGTCGGCCGGTCCAGGCCGGCGACCAGGTTGAGCAGCGTCGTCTTGCCGCAGCCGGACGCGCCGAGCAGGCACACGAACTCGCCCGGCGCGACCGACAGGTCCACCCCCTCCAGCGCGGAGACGGCCGACCGGCCGGCGCCGAAGCTCTTGTGCACGCCGGTCAGTCGCACGGCAGTGGTCATGGCGGAGGTCTCCAGCGTCGCGGTCATGTCCTCGCCTGCCTTAGTCGGTCCGGGTCACTTCTGGTCGAGTCCGGCGGCGTCGGCCGCCGGCTTGCCCGCCGCCTGCAACACCTTGTTCAGCAGCGTGAGGTCGGCGAAACCCTTCACTTCGGGCGCCGACTTGGCCACGCCCGCGGTCACCTGGTCCTTGGCCAGCTGCGGGAACCGCGCCGCCAGCGGGTCGGTGGTGAGCGAGATCTGGCCCCACGAGTCGTCGATCACGTTCTGCGCCAACGCCTTGCCGGTCAGCTTCTTCAGCTGGGCGTTGACCGCGGCCTCGGCGTCGGCCTTGTTCGACGACGCCCAGTCGACCGCGTCCAGCTCACCCTTGATCAACGCCTGCACGGTGGCCGGGTGCTGCTGCAGGAACTCGGTGCGCACGATCAGCACCGTGGTCGGGAACTTGCCGTCCGGCCACTGCGAGCGCTCGTCGAGCAGCACCTTGGCGCCGCCCTCGATGACCAGCCGGGACGACCACGGCGCGGGAGCCCAGGCCGCGTCGATGCTGCCCTTCTTGAACAGGTCGAGGGTGGTGGCGTTGTCGGCGTTGGTCACCTTCACGTCGGTCGGCCCGTCGCCGGCCTTGAGATCGTTGGCGGCCAGCCACTTCTTCAGCGCGATGTCCTGCGTGTTGGCCAGCTGCGGGGTGGCGATCGTCTTGCCCTTGAGGTCGGCCGCCGAGTTGATGCCGTTGCGGACGACCAGCTGCGCGCCGCCGGAGGTGGCCCCGGCGACCAGCCGCACGCCCTGCCCCTCGGACTTGGCGAAGGCGTTGATGGCCGGGCCGGAGCCGATGAACGCGGCGTCCAGCGACTTGCCCAGCAGCGCGCCGACCTCGTCCGGCCCGGCGTTGTACTGCTGCGTGGACAGCTTGGTGGCGCCCAGTTCCTTGGCGAAGAAGCCCTTCTCCAGACCGATCAGCGCGGCCGCGTGCGTGACGTTGGGGAAGTAGCCGAGGTGCACCTCGGTGGCCGGCCCCTGGTCGGCGGCGGCCGGCGCGGGGGTGTCGCTGCCGCCGGCCCGCGAGCAGGCGGAGACGAGAGCTAACGCGGAGATTCCGGCGATCAGGGCGAGGGCTCTGCGCTGCATGGGGTTGCCTCTTTCAGGGGCCGGGGGAGACGAGGTCCTGGGCGGCCGGATCGGCCTCGGTCAGTTCGGGCTGGTCCAACTGGGACAGCGGCGCGCCGACGAGTCCACCGGCGAGCGTGCTGCCGTCGGCGGGGTCGATCACCAGGAACGCCCCGGTGCGGCGGCTGTCCGCATAGTCATCGATCGGCAGCTGCTCCGCGCTACGCACCACGACACGACCGATATCGTTCAGTGACAATGACTCTGGTCCGTCCACGCTGGACAGTGTCTGCTCGTCGAAACGGGACCGCAGCTCGGTCACCAGCGCCTGCACCGTGCGCGCGCCGTGCTTGACCAGCACCCGCGCGCCGGGTCGCAGCGGCTTGTCGCCGAGCCAGCACAGCGTCGCGTCGAACTCGTCGGACAGCCGCGGCGGCGCCGACGCGGCGGCGATCAGGTCGCCGCGCGAGATGTCCACATCGTCGGCCAGCAACAACGTCACGGACTCGCCGGACTCCGCCGACTGTTTCGGTCCGTGCGGCGAGTCGATCCCGGTGACCGTGGTGGAGATGCCCGAGGGCAGCACCACGACCTCGTCGCCGACGCTGACCTTGCCGGCGGCGATCTGGCCGGCGTAGCCGCGGTAGTCCGGGAACTCGGCGGTGCGCGGGCGGATCACGTACTGCACCGGGAACCGGAACGGAGCGTCCTCGGCGTCCGCGTGCACCGGCACGTTCTCCAGGTGCTCCAACAGGGTCGGGCCGTCGTACCACGGCGTCTGGTCGCTGCGGTCCACCACGTTGTCGCCGACCAGCGCCGACACCGGGATGGTCACCACGTTCGACTCGGGGTAGCCCAGCTCGGTGGCGTGCGCGGTGAACTCCTTGGCGATACGGCGATACGTCTGCTCGTCGTAGCCGACCAGGTCGATCTTGTTCACCGCCAGCACCAGCTGCGGCACGCCGAGCAGCGCCAGCACGGCCGCGTGCCGGCGGGTCTGCTCCACCACGCCGTTGCGGGCGTCGACCAACAGCACGCCCAGCTGCGCGGTGGACGCGCCGGTGACGGTGTTGCGGGTGTACTGGACGTGCCCAGGCGTGTCGGCGAGCACGAAGGACCGCTTCGGCGTGGCGAAGTACCGGTAGGCCACGTCGATGGTGATGCCCTGCTCCCGCTCCGAGCGCAGTCCGTCCACCAGCAGCGACAGGTCCGGAGTGGACAGTCCGCGGTCGGCGGACGCCCGGTGCACCGCGTCCAGTGTGTCGGCCAGCACCGACTTGGTGTCGTACAGCAGTCGACCGACCAGAGTGGACTTTCCGTCGTCGACGCTCCCCGCGGTGGCCAACCTCAGCAACTGGCTCATTAGAAGTAGCCCTCCCGCTTCCGGTCCTCCATGGCGGCCTCGGACATCCGGTCGTCGGCGCGGGTCGCGCCGCGCTCGGTCAGCCGCGACGCGGCGACCTCCGCGATGACGTCGGCAATGGTGGCGGCGGTGGACTCCACGGCCCCGGTGCACGAGCCGTCGCCCACGGTGCGGTACCGAACCGTCTTGCGCACCAACGTCTCCCCGTCCCGAGGGCCACCCCACGGACCCTCGGCGAGCCACATGCCGTCGCGCAGGTACACCTCGCGCTCGTGGGCGTAGTAGATCTGCGGGAGCTCGATGTTCTCGCGCTCGATGTAGTGCCAGACGTCCAGCTCGGTCCAGTTGGACAGCGGGAACACCCGCACGTGCTCGCCCGGACGGTGCCGGCCGTTGTACAGGTTCCACAGCTCCGGCCGCTGCCGGCGCGGCTCCCACTGGCCGAAGGCGTTGCGCAGGCTGAAGATGCGCTCCTTGGCCCGGGCCCGCTCCTCGTCGCGGCGGCCGCCGCCGAACACCGCGTCGAACTTGTGCGCGGTGATGGAGTCCAGCAGCGGCACCGTCTGCAGCGGGTTGCGGGTGCCGTCCGGGCGCTCCTGGAGCCGGCCGTCGTCGATCCACTCCTGCACGGCCGCGACCTCAAGCCGCAGCCCGTGCTCGGCCACGACCTTGTCCCGGAACTCGATGACCTCCGGGAAGTTGTGGCCGGTGTCCACGTGCAGCAGCGCGAACGGCACCGGCGCCGGCCAGAACGCCTTGATCGCCAGGTGTAGCAGCAGCGTCGAGTCCTTGCCGCCGGAGAACAGGATCACCGGCCGGTCGAACTCGCCCGCCACCTCACGGAAGATGTGGATCGCCTCGGACTCCAGGGCGTCCAGGTTGTCGGCGATGGCCAGGGTTTCAGCCATGCAGACCACACTCCGTCTTCGACCGGCCGGCCCAGCGGCCGCTGCGCGGATCCGCGCCCGGCAGCGGCTTGGCCGTGCACGGGGCGCAGCCGATGGACAGATATCCCTCGCTCACCAACGGGTTCTCCAGAATGCCGTGATCGGCGATGTAGGCGTTGAACTCGTCGTCGCTCCACGGCGCGATCGGGTTGACCTTGACCAGCCCGTTGCGCTCGTCCCACTGCACGATCGGGGTGTTGGCCCGGGTCGGCGCGTCCACCCGGCGCACGCCGGTCACCCAGGCGTCATAGCGCGCCAGGGTCTGCCGCAGCGGCACCACCTTGCGCAGGAAGCAGCAGCGGTCCGGCGCGGTCTGGTTGAGCAGCCCGAACTCCGCCTCCTGGTCGGCGACGGACTGCTCGGCCTGGGCGTTGACGATGTTCAGCTTCGGGTAGACGGTGGCGACCGCGTCCCGGGTGCCGATGGTCTCCGGGAAGTGGTAGCCGGTCTCCAGGAACAGCACGTCCACGTCCGGCTTCACCTGCGCCGCCAGGTCGATCAGCACCGCGTCCTGCATGTTGGACGCGACGATCCACGACTCGCCGAAGTTCGCCGCCGTCCAGGCCAGCGCCTCGGCCGCGGTCGCGTCGGCCAGCTCCGCCGACGCCTTCTCGGCGAACTCCCTCAGATCCGCGCTCACTTCGTCACCACCAGTCCGACGAACTTCACGGTGAACACCCGGCAGCACGAGGCGCAGCGCCACGCCGCGTGCGGCTCCTCCTCGGGACGCAGGTCCTCGTCCCCGCAGTACGGGCAGTAGAACGGCACAGCCCGCTCACTCATCGCAGATCCGCCTCCTCGGCGCGGGCCGCCCACTGGGCGAACCGCTCGCCGTCGGCGCGCTGCTCGACGAAGCGGCGCACCACCCGCTCCACGTAGTCGTTCAGCTCGGCCGCGGAAACCTTGTGGCCGCGCAGCTTCCGGCCGAAACCGGAGTCGAGGCCGAGGCCGCCGCCCAGGTGCACCTGGTAGCCCTCGCCCTGGTTGCCGTCCGCGTCCGTGACGATCTGGCCCTTCAGGCCGATGTCCGCGGTCTGGATCCGGGCGCAGGAGTTGGGGCAGCCGTTGATGTGCACCGTCACCGGCGTCTCCAGCTGCGCGTTCAGGTCGGCCAGCCGGTCCTCCAGCGCCGCGATCAGGTCGGCCGCGCGGCGCTTCGTCTCGACGATCGCCAGCTTGCAGAACTCGATGCCGGTGCAGGCCAGTGTGGACCGCCGCCACGGCGACGGGTTGACCTGCAGGCCCTGCTTCTCCAGGTCCGTGGTCAGCGACTCCACCTCGGCCGCGGGAACGTCCAGCACCAGCAGCTTCTGCAGCGGCGTCAGGCGAACCCGGCCCGAGCCGGCGCGCTCGGCGGCCTTGGCCACCTCCACCAGCGTCGAGCCGGAAACACGGCCGGCGATCGGGGCGCCGCCGACGAAGAACCTGCCGTCCTTCTGCTCGTGCACGCCGACGTGGTCGTCCGGCGCGGCCTGCGCCACCGGCGCCGGGCCGTCGACCAGCGGCCGCTTCAGGTACTCGGTCTCCAGCACCTCGCGGAACCGCTCCGGGCCCCAGTCCGCCACCAGGAACTTGATGCGGGCGCGGTGGCGCAGCCGGCGGTAGCCGTAGTCGCGGAAGATGCTCACGATGCCCGCCCAGACCTCGGGCACCTCGTCGAGGGGAACCCAGGCGCCCAGGCGCTTGGCCAGCATCGGGTTGGTGGACAGGCCGCCGCCGACCCACACGTCGAAGCCCGGCCCGTGCTCGGGGTGGTCGACGCCGACGAACGCGACGTCGTTGATCTCGTGCACGATGTCCTGCATGCCCGAGATGGCCGTCTTGAACTTGCGGGGCAGGTTGGAGAAGGCCGGGTCGCCGATGTAGCGGCGGTAGATCTCGTCCACCGCCCAGCTGCCGTCGATGATCTCGTCACGGTGGATGCCGGCGACCGGGGAGCCCAGGATCACGCGCGGGCAGTCGCCGCACGCCTCCGTGGTGGACAGGCCCACCGCCTCCAGCTTCTGCCAGATGGTGGGTACGTCCTCGATGCGGACCCAGTGCAGCTGGATGTTCTGCCGGTCGGTGATGTCCGCGGTGTCCCGCGCGTACAGCTCGCTGATCTCGCCGATCACCCGCAGCTGCTCGGTGGTGAGCGCGCCGCCGTCGACCCGGACCCGCATCATGAAGTAGCGGTCGTCCAGCTCCTCCGGCTCGAGCACGGCCGTGCGGCCGCCGTCGATGCCCGGCTTGCGCTGCGTGTACAGGCCGTACCAGCGGAACCGGCCCCGCAGGTCGGCGGGGTCGATGGAGTCGAAGCCGCCGTGCGCGTAGATGTTCTCGATCCGCGCCCGGACGTTCAGCGGGTTGTCGTCCTTCTTGCTGCGCTCGTTCGGGTTGAGCGGCTCGCGGTAGCCAAGGGCCCACTGCCCCTCGCCCCGGCGTGCGTGACCGCGCTTCGGGGGTGCTGCTGGGGGGACCATGCTGGCGTCCTCCGGGGTTCGGGGCGCTGGGCACGCGCAACGAAGTCCCTGGTGTGGTGGGGGACGCTTCGCCGGCGTGACCCGCGCCGGCGAGATCGTGCGAACGGCTACGGGCTACCTGACGGAAAGCCCGCACATCGCGCTGGAGACACGCTGGAAGTCGACGTGGCGGCGGACCACCAGGCGAAGTTCCAGCGCAGACATGTTTCCTAGCGTGCCACGCGTCCACGGTGTGGTCCACCGCCAACCGGATGGTGGGACGTGGTTCACGAAGCCCCTGGTGAGGTGCTATACAGCGGGTTCCGACATATGACCGCAGGTGACGCGGTGATCGCGCTGCGTCGTCGGGGAGACTGGGGGTGTGCCCTCAGCTCTTCCCGTAGCCGATCCCGCCCCCGCCGACGGGGCGCTGCCGTCGTCCGCCCTGCGTGGACTCGGCAGCCGTCCGTTCGGCGTGTACGTGCATGTCCCGTTCTGCGCGGTGCGCTGCGGCTACTGTGACTTCAACACCTACACGCCGGGAGAGCTCGGGTCTTCCGCCTCACCCCAGAGCTGGCTGGACGGCCTGCGCCGGGAGTTGGACCTCGCCGCCGCCGTCCTGGGCGCCGCTCCCTCAGCCGACACCGTCTTCGTCGGCGGTGGCACCCCTTCGCTGCTCGGCGCCGACGGTCTCGCGTCCGTTCTCGACGCCGTCCGTGCGTCCTTCGGGTTGTCTTCGGGTGCCGAGGTGACGACGGAGTCCAACCCGGAATCCACCTCTCCCGAGTTCTTCGCCGCGATCCGTGACGCCGGTTACACCCGCGTGTCCCTCGGCATGCAGTCCGCCGCCCCGCACGTGCTGGCCGTGCTCGACCGCAAGCACACCTCCGGCCGTCCCGTCGCCGCCGCCCGCGAGGCCTTCGCCGCCGGCTTCTCCCACGTGAACCTGGATCTCATCTACGGCACGCCGGGGGAGCGGCCCGCCGACCTCCAGGCGTCTCTGGACGCCGTCCTGTCCGCCGGGGTCGACCACGTGTCCGCCTACGCGTTGATCGTCGAGGACGGCACGGCGCTGGCCCGGCGGGTCACCCGTGGCGAGCTCCCCGCCCCCGACGACGACGTGCTCGCTTCGTACTACGAGATGGTCGACGCCGCCCTGGAGTCCGCCGGGCTGCGTTGGTACGAGGTCTCCAACTGGGCGTCGTCGGTCGAAGCCCAGTGCCGGCACAACATCATCTACTGGCAGGGCGGCGACTGGTGGGGCGCCGGTCCCGGGGCCCACAGCCACGTCGGCGGCGTTCGGTGGTGGAACGTCAAACACCCCGCCAAGTACGCCGCCGAGCTGGCCGCCGGCCGCTCACCCGCCGCCGGCCGGGAGACCCTGACTTCCGAGGACCGCCGCGTCGAACGGGTCCTGTTGGAACTCCGCCTCTCCTCCGGCCTCCCCGTCGAGGCCCTTGACCCCGCCGGCCTGGCCGCCGCTTCCACTTGCGCCGCCGACGGCCTCCTCGACCCCGCCGCCCTGTCCGCCGGCCGCTGCGTCCTCACCCCCCGCGGCCGCCTGCTCGCCGACGCCGTAGTCCACCGCCTGCTGCCGTAACCCCGATTTGGTCACAGCGCCAGCGCGTTGCGGAGGGCCTGGTTGACCTGGAGCATCGTGGCCTGCCGGAGTGCCCCCATGTCGCGCGTCACCTCATCCCGATAAACCGTCACGAGGTCGTCGCACAGGATCCGCCCTGTCCACGGCGCATCCGCCGCTTCCAACTCGACGATCGTGTCCAGCGTCGGCTTCGGCGATGTGGTGAGCCGCACGGCGAGGAAGCTGTCCAGCACGTGGTTGCGCTGGTTGTTGGACACCGCGAGGTAGTACTTCTCCGGCAGGTCGCCGAGCTCCGCCCCGTACACGCGGCCCCGGACGATGCGCGAGACGCCGCCGTGGGTGCGGGTCACTCGTCACCCCAGTCGGCCATCTGCCGGCGCCGTGCGGTGCGGATCTCCGCCTCGTCATCGGCGTCCCGCGACGCCAGCAGCTCGCGGTAGCCGTCCTCGCGCGCCCGTTCCCGTACGGCGTCGATGCCGACGACCAGCAACGCGTGCAGCACCGCCGCCTTCGAGTCCCCGACCTCGTCGGACAGCTGCTCGAGTGCCCGCCGCTCCAGGCTGGAGCTCTGCAGCAGGCGTTCCAGAACGGCGAGGTCGTCGTCGGTGAGCGGGATGCTCTCCCGTCGTGCCGCAGTTGACATGGCATGATTATGCCGCACATTCTGCTGCACGCATGACGTACTATGTGAGCTGCGAAGTCGGCGACAGGTGACCCCTGAGCCCACCCCGCTCCGTAAACTTGTCGTGAGCACTTGTCGACAGGCCCGGAGGTGACGCCGCGTGAACGCTGATGAGCGCCGCTTCGAGGTGTTGCGTGCGATCGTCGCGGACTACGTCTCCAATCAGGAGCCGGTGGGGTCGAAGGCGCTGGTCGAGCGGCACAACCTGGGTGTGTCGAGCGCGACGGTGCGCAACGACATGGCGGCGCTGGAGGAGGACGGCTACATCACGCAGCCGCACACGAGCGCGGGCCGGGTGCCCACGGACAAGGGGTACCGGCTGTTCGTGGACCGGATCAGCGAGGTGAAGCCGCTGTCGACGGCGGAGCGCCGGGCGATCCAGAGCTTCCTGGAGGGCGCGGTCGATCTGGACGACGTGCTCAGGCGCAGCGTCCGGCTGCTGGCCCAGCTGACCCGCCAGGTGGCGGTGATCCAGTACCCGACGCTGACCCGCTCGACGGTCCGGCACCTGGAGGTCGTGCAGCTCACACCGGCCCGCCTGATGCTGGTGCTGATCACCGACGCGGGCCGGGTGGACCAGCGCATGGTGGACCTGGGCGACGTGATCGACGACGAGGGCACGGCGCAGATCCGGGCCCTGCTGAACGCGGCGATGGGCGGCCAGCGGCTGACGGAGGCCTCGGCCCGGGTGGCGGAGCTGCCGGCGCAGGTGCCGGCTGAGCTGCGCAACGCGATGCTGCGGGTGTCGACGGTGTTGGTGGAGACACTGGTGGAACACCCGGAGGAGCGCCTGCTGCTGGGCGGCACGGCGAACCTGACGCGTAACGTGGCGGACTTCCCGGGCTCGCTGCGCCAGGTGCTGGAGGCCCTGGAGGAGCAGGTGGTGGTGTTGCGCCTGCTGGCGGCGGTCAGCGACCCGGGCACGGTGACGGTCCGCATCGGCGGCGAGAACGAGGCCGAGGACCTGCGCAGCACCTCCGTGGTCTCGATCGGCTACGGCGGTAAGGGAACATTGCTCGGGGGTATGGGCGTTGTGGGGCCGACGAGGATGGACTACCCGGGCGCCATGGCGGCCGTGCACGCGGTGGCCAACTACGTGGGCGACATCCTGACCGGGCGCTAGCCCGACAGCTAACGGGCCGGGTCCGCGCGGATCCGGCAGGAGGACTGGAAACAAGGTGGCCAGGGACTATTACGGCACGCTGGGGGTCAGCCAGGATGCGACCCCCGAGGAGTTGAAGCGCGCGTACCGCAAGCTCGCCCGGGAACTGCACCCGGACGTCAACCCGGACGAGCAGGCGCAGCAGCGCTTCCGTGAGGTCACGGCCGCGTACGAGGTGCTGTCCGACCCGCAGAAGCGGAAGATCGTCGACCTGGGCGGCGACCCGCTGGGCGGCGGACCGGGTGGCGGCGGGGCCGGCATGCGCGACCCGTTCGGCGGCGCGGGCTTCGGCCTCGGCGACATCATGGACGCCTTCTTCGGCGCGGCGACGGGCGGCGGCGCGGGCCGCGGGCCGCGCAGCCGGGTGCAGCCGGGCTCGGATGCCTTGCTGCGCATGGAACTGACGCTGGAGGAGTGCCTCACGGGCGTCAGCCGTGAGATCACGGTCGACACGGCCGTGCTGTGCGACCACTGCCAGGGCAGCGGCTGCGCCCCCGGCACGAAGCCGCAGACGTGCGACACGTGTCACGGCCGCGGCGAGATCCAGTCGGTGCAGCGCTCCTTCCTCGGCCAGGTCGTCACGGCCCGCCCGTGCCCGGTGTGCCGCGGCTACGGCGAGGTGATCCCGGACCCGTGCCAGCAGTGCTCGGGTGACGGCCGGATCCGCGCGCGCCGCAGCATCACCGTGCAGATCCCGGCCGGCGTGGCCGACGGCATGCGGGTGCGCCTGGCCAGCCAGGGCGAGGTCGGCCCCGGCGGCGGCCCCGCGGGCGACCTGTACGTCGAGGTGGACGAGCTGCCGCACGACACGTTCGAGCGTGAGGGCGCGAACCTGCACGGCACGCTGCGCATCCCGGTGACGACGGCGGCGCTGGGCGCGGTGCTCCAGCTGAAGACGCTGGACGGCACGGAGGAGCTGCGCATCGAGCCGGGCACGCAGCCCAACACGGAGCTGGTGCTGACCGGCCGCGGCATGCCGAAGCTGCGTTCCTCGGGCCGTGTCGACGGTCGCGGCGACATGTACGTGCACCTCCAGGTGGAGGTGCCGACGAAGCTGGACGCCAAGCAGGCGGAGCTGCTGCGTGAGCTGGCGGCGCTGCGTGGCGAGGAGGAGCCGGAGCTGTCCTCGACCAACGGTCGCGGTCACGGCCTGTTCTCGCGCCTGCGCAACTCGCGCCGGTGACGACACTGCCCGTCTTCCTCGTCGACAGTCTGCCGACGGGCGACGCCGGTGTGCTGGACGGCCCGGAGGGCCACCACGCCGCGTCCGTGCGACGGCTGCGCGTCGGCGAGGAGCTGGTGCTCGCCGACGGCCGTGGCGGCCGCGTGCGGTGCGGCATCGAGTCCGTGGAGAAGGACACGCTCGGCCTGGCGGTGCTGGAGCGCACGCACGTCGAGCAGCCCCAGCCACGGGTGGTCGTGGCGCAGGCGTTGGTGAAGGGTGACCGGGGCGAGCTGGCGGTGGAGCTGGCCACGGAGGCCGGCGTCGACGCGATCGTGCCGTGGCGAGCCTCCCGCTGCGTCGCTCGATGGGATGACGGTCCTCGCGGCGCGAAGGCGCTGGCCAAGTGGCGCAGCACGGCCCGGGAGGCAGCCAAGCAGTCCCGCCGCGCCTGGGTGCCGGAGGTCGCCGACCCGGTCGGCACCGCCGAACTGGCCAAGCTGGTCGGCGCCGCGGCGAAGGCGATGGTGCTGCACGAGTCGGCCACCGGCCGGCTGGCCGACCTGCCGGCGGCGGGGGATCTGCTGCTCGTGGTGGGGCCGGAGGGCGGCATCAGCGACGAGGAGCTGGCCGTGCTGACCGACGCCGGTGCGGTCGCGGTCCGGCTCGGGCCGTCGGTGCTGCGGGCTTCTACCGCAGCCGCGGTGGCGTTGGGAGCCATCGGCGTACTGTCCACCCGATGGGGCTGACCAGAGCGATCAAGATGGGCCCGGCCGCGTTCCGGTATGGCGCGAAGCCGTGAGCAGGGTCTACCCTTTGGCAACCAAGGATTTCCGACGTCCGACCAGGACGTTGGAGCTACCCGCCGGACACCTCCCCCCTCGGTCCGGCGGCGGCCGTGCCGCAGCGGAGTGACCCCCAGGCTCCGCTGCGGCACGGCGTTTTTTGTGCCCTCCTACGCCCGCGAGTTCGGGAACAGCGTGTAGCTGAAGGACCAGAAGAAGTCGATGCCCAGCACGACGGTCCACAGCCCCATGCCGCCGAGCAGCTGCGCGCCGCGGACGGGGTCGAAGCCGGTGAGCGCGTAGCCGCCGCCGCGCTGTCGGTGATCGAACGCCATCTGGACGACCTGTTCGGCCCGGCGTCTACCCTGCCGGCATGACCGCGGACTGCCTGTTCTGCAAGATCATCGCCGGCGACATCCCGGCGACCGTCGTCCACGACGGGGAGCGCGTCTTCGCGTTCCGCGACATCAACCCGCAGGCCCGGGTGCACGTGCTGGTCGTGCCCAAGCAGCACCACGAGGACGCTGCCGCGCTGGCCGCCGCCGACCCGCAGCTGCTGGCCGACGTGATCACCGTCGGCGCCGAGATCGCCAAGGCCGAGGGCATCGCCGACAGCGGCTACCGCTTCGTCTTCAACACCGGCGACGACGCCGGCCGCACGGTGTTCCACGCCCACCTGCACGTCCTCGGCGGAGAACAATTGGGTCACTTCGGTCGACTCTGACCAGTGAACTTGAATGCGCGCTGTCGGTGCCCCCGACTAGCATCGGAGGCACCACAGCAGTACACCGACAGCGCGCGAACGCGCAGGAAGCAGGCCCGAGGCCAGGTGCCCTCAAGCGCACAGGGCGGAGCTGCCCGTTCCGGGGAGAACGCCTCAACACCCAAGAACGGTTCGTCGCCGGCGGGTTCGATCGCCGAGGCGGACGCCCAGTCCCGGTTCACCGTTCCCGACGAGGCGGTGCTGGCCCTGCTGGGCTCGCGCGACGAGAGCCTCCGGGCAGCGGAGGAGCTGCTCGACGCCGACGTGCACGTCCGCGGCAACGAGGTCACGCTGACCGGGTTGCCCGCCGACGTCGCCTTCGCCGAGCGCGTGTTCGCCGAGCTGGTGACGCTCGCCCGCGGCGGCCAGCAGGTCGGCCCGGACGCGGTGCGCCGCACCATCGCGATGCTGGAGGGCGGCGACGCCGAGTCCCCGGCCGAGGTGCTCAGCCTGGACATCCTGTCCCGGCGTGGCCGCGTGATCCGGCCCAAGACGCTCAACCAGAAGCGCTACGTGGACGCGATCGACGCCAACACCATCGTGTTCGGCATCGGCCCCGCCGGCACCGGCAAGACCTACCTGGCGATGGCCAAGGCCGTGCAGGCGCTGCAGGCCAAGCAGGTCAGCCGGATCATCCTGACCCGCCCCGCGGTCGAGGCCGGCGAGCGGCTGGGCTTCCTGCCGGGCACGCTGTTCGACAAGATCGACCCGTACCTGCGGCCGCTCTACGACGCGCTGCACGACATGGTCGAGCCCGAGTCGATCCCGCGGCTGATGCAGGCCGGCACCATCGAGGTGGCGCCGCTGGCCTACATGCGCGGGCGGGCCCAACCGGTGTTCACGCCGGTCCTGACACCGGACGGATTCCGCCCCATCGGCGAGCTGCGGGTCGGCGACCTGGTCATCGGCTCGAACGGCGAACCCACGCCGGTGCTCGGTGTGTACCCGCAGGGCGAGAAGGACATCTACCGGGTGACGGCCGGGGACGGCGCTTCGACGCTGTGCTGCGGCGACCACCTCTGGGCGGTCAAGACGGCCTCGGACAAGCGGCGCGGCAAGCCGTGGCGGGTGCTCGAAACCAAGGAGATGATCGGCAACCTCCGAGCCGCGCACGCTCGTCGTTACGAGCTGCCGGTGCTGACCGCGCCGACATGCCACCCCGAGCGTGCCGTCCCCATGGACCCGTACGCCCTGGGTCTGCTCCTGGGGGACGGTTGCCTGACCGGCTCGACCACCCCCTCCTTCGCGACCGACGACGTGGAACTCGCGCTCGCCCTGGAGGCGGCGCTGCCGGGCACGCGCGTGCGGCACCGGGGCGGGGTCGACTACGTCCTCAACCGGGTGCGTCGGCCCGGCGAAGTGATCACCATTGAGAACCCGGTCACGGGCGCGCTCCGCGAGCTCGGATTGTGGGGCACGCGCTCCGAGTCGAAGTTCATCCCGGATGTCTATCTGCGGAACTCGGCGGACGTCCGGCTCGCGCTCCTGCAGGGACTGCTGGACTCCGACGGCGGCCCGGTCACGCAGCGCGATCGAACGTGTCGTATTCACTACACGACGACGTCTTCCGCGTTGAAGGACGACGTCATCGGCCTGGTCCGTTCGCTCGGCGGCGTCGCGTACGTCCGCCGTCGGCTCGCTGCGGGGCGTAAGCCCGGGTTGGCCAACGGGCGACTTGTCGGCTACCGACATGATGTCTACACAGTCGATATTCGACTCCCCGCCGACGTCGAGCCGTTCCGGCTTGCCCGTAAACGACGGAAGTACGAGGAGGCCGGCCGCGGTGGCCGTCCGATACGGTTCATCGACAGCATCGAACCGGCGGGCCGGGCAGAGGCGGTCTGCATCCAGGTTGCGGCGGCCGACTCCCTCTATGTCACCGAGGACTACCTGGTGACGCACAACACCCTGAACGAGGCCTTCATCATCCTGGACGAGGCGCAGAACACCACGCCCGAGCAGATGAAGATGTTCCTCACCCGGCTCGGCTTCGGCTCCAAGATCGTGGTCACCGGCGACATCACCCAGGTCGACCTGCCCGGCGGCCAGCGCAGCGGCCTGCGCGTGGTGCAGGAGATCCTGGCCGGCGTGCCCGACATCCACTTCTCGGTGCTGACCAGCCAGGACGTGGTGCGCCACCGGCTGGTCGGGGACATCGTGGACGCCTACGACAAGTGGCAGACCTCCCAGGAGGCCGGACCCGGTGTCAGGGCCGAACAGGGCGGCCGGGGACGATAGGGCCCGTGAGTATCGAGATCGCGAACGAGGCCGGCGTCGGCGTCGACGAGGCCAGCATCGTCGCCGTCGCCCGCTTCGCATTGGACCGGATGGGCGTCAGCCCGCTCGCGGAGCTCTCCGTGCTGCTCGTCGACCTGGACGTGATGGCCGACCTGCACGAGCGCTGGATGGACCTGCCCGGTCCGACCGACGTGATGGCCTTCCCGATGGACGAGCTGGACTCGGCCCGTCGGCCGGACGCCGCCGGCGTGGGCCCGGCGTTGCTCGGCGACATCGTGCTGTGCCCGGCGTTCGCCAAGGACCAGGCCCGCAAGGCCGGCCACGGCCTGCTCGAGGAGCTGCACCTGCTGACCGTGCACGGTGTGCTGCACCTGCTGGGCTACGACCACGCCGAGCCGGCCGAGGAGCGGGAGATGTTCACGCTCCAGAACCGCATCCTCGCCGACTACCGGGAGGCCAAGGAGTCGGCCACCCGTGCCGCCGCGCAGCGCAGCAACGACGACCGTGTGCTCGGCGCCGTCGGCCTGGTCGAGGAAGAGGACAAGCCCGCGCCGCCGGACACCGACGCCGGCTGATGGGCGCCACTGCCGTGCCGATGCTGCTGTGCGCGGTCGTGCTCGTGCTGGCGGCGGGCGTCTTCGGCGGCGCGGACGCCGCGCTGGGCACCGTGTCCCGGGCCCGGGTCGAGGAGCTGGTGCGGCAGCGTCGCGGCGGCGCCCACCAGCTGCAGCTGCTGATCGAGGACCGGCCGCGGCACGTCAACCTGCTGTTGCTGCTCCGGCTGGGCTGTGAGCTGGCCGCGACCGTGCTGATCACCGCGTTCTGCCTGCAGGCGATCACACCCGGCTGGTTGGCGCTGCTGGTCGCCGGCGTGGCGATGGTCGTCGTCTCGTACGTCTTCGTCGGCGTCGGGCCGCGGACCATCGGCCGCCAGCACCCGTACGGGGTGATGCTGCTGGCGGCGGGTCCGGTGCGGGTGCTGGGCCGCGTGCTCGGCCCGCTGAGCCGGCTGCTGATCGTCGTCGGCAACGCGATCACTCCCGGCCGCGGCTTCCGCGAGGGCCCGTTCTCCACCGAAGTCGAGCTGCGCGAGCTGGTCGACCTGGCCGGTGAGCGCGGCGTCGTCGACGAGGACGAGCGGGAGATGATCCACTCCGTCTTCGAGCTGGGGGACACCATCGCCCGCGAGGTGATGGTGCCGCGCACCGAGATCATCTGGATCGAGCTGACCAAGTCGGTGCGGCAGGCGCTGGCGCTGTCCCTGCGCACCGGCTACAGCCGCATCCCGGTGATCGGCGAGAGCGTCGACGACGTGGTCGGCGTGATCAACATCAAGGACCTCGCGCGAGCCTCGGTGGAGGGCGGCGCGCAGTCGGTGAAGGACCTGATGCGGCCGGCCAGCTTCGTGCCCGACACCAAGCGGCTGGACGACCTGCTGCGGCAGATGCAGGTCACGCACAACCACATGGCCATCGCCGTCGACGAGTACGGCGGCACCGCCGGCCTGCTCACCATCGAGGACATCCTGGAGGAGATCGTCGGGGAGATCACCGACGAGTACGACCAGGACGAGCGGCCGCCGGTGGAGCAGATCGACGAGGACAGCTACCGGGTCAGCGCCCGACTGGCCGTCGAGGACCTGGCCGAGTTGTTCGACGTGGAGCTGGACGACTCGGACGTGGAGACCGTCGGCGGGCTGCTGGCGCAGCGGCTGGGCCGGGTGCCGCTGCCCGGAGCCGAGGCGGAGATCGCCGGCCTGCGGCTGCGCGCCGAGGGCGGCAAGGACAACAGGGGCCGGGTGCGCATCACGACCGTGGTGGCCCGGCGGACCGAGCGTGAGAGGAACGGCGAGCGTGCCTGAACTGGACCCCGAGGACGCCAAGATCGTGACCCTGGCCCGGTCGGCCCGCGCCCGCACCGGCGCCGCCGAGGGCGCCGCGGTCCGTGACACCGACGGCCGCACCTACGCCGCCTGCACGGTGGCGCTGCCGTCGCTGAAGCTGACCGCGCTGCAGGCCGCCGTCGCCGCCGCCGTCGCCAGCGGCGCTCCGGGCCTGGAGGCGGCGGCGGTCGTCACCGAGGCGGGCAAGGTGGACGACGAGTCGCGGGCGGCCGTCCGCGATCTGACCGAGTCGGCCTACGTGCTGGTCGCGGACCCCGGCGGGACCGTCGTCGGCTAGGCCCTGACCAGCAGGAATCCGGCCAGGCCGAGGAACAGCGCCGCCGACGCGGCGGACAGCCCGGCCTGGCCGCGGTGCCCGATGCGCCGGCCGGAGCGCGACACCGCGAAGGCGATCACCCCTTCGAGGCCGGACGCCGTCACGAACCACACGACCGTGAACAGCAGCAGGCCCGGCAGGCCGCCGGCATGCTGCGCGGCCAGCATCGTCGGCGTGCCGGTGGCCAGCCAGAACGTCCAGCTCAGCGGGTTGAGCAGGTTCGAGAGCAGGCCCTTCCAGAACGCCCAGCCGCCGGCCAGCTCCGGCACGTGCCCGCGCCACAGCCGCAACGCGTCCCGCAGCGCGAACGCCGCCAGGCCGGTCATGAACACCGCGCCGGCGATCGCCACCCACATCGACGCGCCGGCGACGGTCGCGATCACCTGCGAGAGCAGCAGCGCCGGCAGCAGCAGCACCAGGTCGGCGGTCGCGGAGCCCAGGATCACCCGCAGGCCGGCGGCGAAGCCCCGGGTGGCCGACTCGTGCAGGATCGTGACGAAGATCGGACCGACCGACAGCGCGGCCCCCGTGCCCAGCACGAGGCCGAGCCACAGCACATCGATCACGCGCCGACAGTAGCGCCCCCACTGAGCGCGTTCGGGACAACCAGCGAGAATGTGACGATGACCAGCGACAGCACCCCTGCCGGGCACCGCTCCGGGTTCGCCTGCTTCGTCGGCCGGCCCAACGCGGGCAAGTCGACGCTGACCAACGCGCTGGTCGGCGCCAAGGTGGCGATCACGTCCAGCAAGCCGCAGACCACCCGGCACACCATCCGCGGCGTGGTGCACCGGCCGGACGCGCAGCTGATCATCGTGGACACGCCCGGCCTGCACCGCCCCCGCACGCTGCTCGGCCAGCGGCTCAACGACCTGGTGATGCAGACCTGGTCCGAGGTGGACGTCGTCGGCCTGTGCGTGCCGGCCGACCAGAAGGTGGGCCCCGGCGACAAGTTCATCGCCTCGGAGCTGGCCAAGCTGGGCAAGCGCACTCCGGTCATCGGCATCGTCACCAAGACGGACCTGGTGCCCCAGCAGCAGGTCGCCGAGCAGCTGCTGGCGTTGCAGAAGGTGATGGACTTCGCCGACCTGGTGCCGGTGTCGGCCCGGGACGGCTACCAGCTCGACACGCTGGCCGACCTGCTGGTGGCCCGGCTGCCCGAGGGGCCGCCGCTGTACCCGGACGGCGAGCTGACCGACGAGCCGGAGGCCACGCTGGTCGCCGAGCTGATCCGGGAGGCGGCGCTGGAGGGCGTGCGCGACGAGCTGCCGCACTCCATCGCCGTGGTGGTGGAGGAGATGCGGCCGAGGGAGGGCCGCGACGACCTGATCGACGTGCACGCCAACCTGTTCGTGGAGCGCACCAGCCAGAAGGCGATCATCCTGGGGCACAAGGGGGAGCGGCTCAAGCACGTGGGCAGCACCGCGCGCCGCCAGATCGAGCGGCTGCTCGGCTCGCGGATCTTCCTCGACCTGCACGTGAAGATCGCCAAGGACTGGCAGCGGGATCCCAAACAGCTCCGCCGTCTGGGCTTCTAGGCTGCCCCAAGGGGCGGATCGACGCAGCTCGGTAAAGAACTGGCCGCGAGTTGCGTGAAATGCCCGGGGTGAACCCGTAACGCGCCCTATAGTTCACGCGCTTTGCCAGGTAAACCCCAGTCCAGGAGTACAAGGTGACCACACCGCCCCCCGGCTTCGACCCGCAGGGACAGCAGCCGCCGTACGGACAGCAGCAGCCCTACGGGCAGCAGCCGCAGACCCCTCCGCCGGGCTTCAGCCAGCCGGGGGCTCAGCCGTACGACCCGAACCAGCAGCAGTACGGCCAGGCGTCGCCGCCCTACGGCACGCCGCAGCAGCCCTACGGGCAGCAGCAGTACGGCCAGCAGCCCTACGGCGGCCAGCAGCAGTACGGCCAGCCCTACGGCGGCCAGCCGATGGGCGCGGGCGGCGGGCTGGACTACATCCAGCTGCCCGGTGTCGGCACGGTCCGGCTGGCCTCGATGGGCCAGCGCTTCCTGGCCCGCGTGGTCGACGCGATCATCGTCGGCATCCCGTTCTTCATCATCTACTTCCTCATCGCCGCGGCCTTCGCGTCCTCGGCCGCCAGCTCCATCCAGGTCGACCCGGAGACCGGCCAGATCGTCGGCGGCGCCGGCGCCGGCTTCCTCGGCGGCTCGGTGACCGTCTTCCTGCTCACCCCGCTGGTCTTCATCGTGCTGCAGATCCTGTACGAGGTCTCGATGATCGCCACCCGCGGCGCGACGCTGGGCAAGCAGGTCGCCGGGGTCAAGGTGATCCGCGAGTACGACGGCCAGCTGCCCGGCTGGGGCGGCGCGTTCACCCGCTGGGGCGTCATGGTCGCGCCGGCGATCGTGCCCTGCCTGGGCGGGCTGTGGGTGCTGCTGTGCGAGCTGTCGCCGTTCTTCGACAACCAGGGCCGCCGCCAGGGCTGGCACGACAAGGCGGCCAAGACGATCGTGACCGCCACCAAGTGACCACGCTCGTCCGCCTGCGGGTGACTCCGGCCGTCGCCGCCGTGACGGCGGCGGCCGGGGCCCTGCTGGGCACCGGGATCGTCAGCATCCCGTGCTGGTTCCACGAACTGACCGGCGCCGACTGCCCGTTCTGCGGCGGCAGCCGGGCGCTCGGCGCTCTGCTGCACGGCGACCTGGCCGCAGCGTTGCGCTTCAACGCCTTCGCCGTGCTCGTGCTGCTGCCGGCCGCGGTCGCCGGCCTGGTCCTGCTCGGCCGCACCGAACTGGGGTTGCCCATTCCGTCCTGGCGGGTCCGCCGCCTCGGGTTGATCGCGCTGGGAATCGCCGCCGTCGCCTGGTGGCTGGTCCGCGACCTGGCGTTCCCCGGGCTGCAGGTGTGACGCCCGTGGGATGATTGACGGGTGAGCCTGTACCGAGACACCTGCGTCGTGCTGCGGGTGCAGAAGCTCGGCGAGGCCGACCGGATCATCACGCTGCTGTCCCAGCGGCACGGCAAGATCCGCGCCGTTGCCAAGGGCGTGCGCCGCACGTCCTCCCGGTTCGGCGCCCGGCTGGAGCCGTTCGGGCACGTCGACGTGCAGTTCTACACCGGACGCACGCTCGACGTGATCACCCAGGTCGAGACCGTCGACGCGTTCGGCGTCGGCCTCGTCGACGACTACGCCCGGTACACGGCCGCCTGCGCGGTGCTGGAGACCGCCGACCGGCTCACCGCCGAGGAGGGCGAGCCGGTGCTGCGGCTGTACATGCTCGTCGTCGGCGCGCTGCGGGCGCTGGCCGACCGGCAGCGCGAAGCCGGCCTCGTGCTCGACGCCTTCCTGTTGCGTGCCATGGGATTCGCCGGCTGGGCGCCGGCCGTCACCGAATGCGCGCGCTGCGGCACCCCCGGCCCGCACGCCGCGTTCAGCGTGCCCGCGGGCGGCTCGGTGTGCGGCACCTGCCGGCCGCCGGGCTCGGCCAGCCCGGCCGGCGAGACCCTGAGCCTGCTCGACGCCCTCACCCACGGTGACTGGGCGCTGGTGGACCGGACGCAGCCGTCGAGCAAGCGTGAGGCGAGCGGCCTGGTCGCCGCCCACCTGCAGTGGCATTTGGAACGGCAGCTGCACTCGCTGCCGCTGGTGGAGCGCCGCGCGTCGGCCACCGCCATCGACCGGCTCGCCGCCCAGATCAGGACCGTGGTGGCGGATCGACAGGAAGTGGGGCGTCAACCAGTGGGGGAGAACCTTGATCCTGCGACCGGCTGAACCCGGCGACCGCAAGGCCATGCACGACATCTGCGTCGCGACGGCGACGCAACGCGAACTCGACGACCTCGACCTGATCGGCTACGTGTTCGCCGACCCGTATCTCGCGCTGGCGCCGGAGCTGTGCTTCGTCATCGCCGACTCCGACGGTGTCGCCGGGTACACCGTCGGCGCACTGGACACAGTGGAATTCTACCGGCGCTGGCGGGCCGAGTGGACGCCGCGATTCGCCGACAGGTACCCGAAACCGGCTCAGGAGACGAGCCGGTACTCCTCGCTCGTCCTGTCGCTGCACAACCCGGAGCGCTTCCTGCCGGCATCGCTCGGCGGCTACCCGTCGCACCTGCACATCAACCTGGACGCCCGGGCGCGGCGCCAGGGCTGGGGCACCAAGCTGCTGGAATCGCTGTTCGGCCAGCTGCGCAGGGGTGGGTCGCCGGGCGTGCACCTGACCACGTCCGCCGGCAACACGCGGGCCATCGCCTTCTACCACACTCTGGGCTTCGAGGTGCTGGACCGACCCGGCGAGGCCACCGTGATGGGACTCCGCTTCGACGGTTCGGGCAGGATGGAGGCATCCCCATCCCGATCGTGAGGAGCAGGCCTGATGCTGCGTAGGCAGCTGCGCGGACGCAACGACCCCACCGTGAGGCCGCCCGACCCGCACCCCAGCGGCGCCCGCCCGCCGCAGATCCCGCTGGAGTTCGTGCCCCAGCACGTGGCCCTGGTGATGGACGGCAACGGCCGCTGGGCCAACATGCGGGGGCTGCCCCGCGTCGAGGGGCACAAGCGGGGCGAGGCCGTCGTGCTCGACGTGGCCAAGGGCGCCATCGAGCTCGGCGTGAAGTGGATCTCGCTGTACGCGTTCTCCACCGAGAACTGGAAGCGCAGCCCCGACGAGGTGCGGTTCCTGATGAACTTCAACCGGGACGTGATCCACCGGCGCACCGACGAGCTCGACGAGATGGGCGTGCGGATCCGCTGGGCCGGGCGCAAGCCGAAGCTGTGGCCGAGCGTGGTCAACGAGCTGCAGAAGGCCGAGGAGCGCACCAAGAACAACGATGTGCTCAACCTGACCATGTGCGTGAACTACGGCGGCCGGGCCGAGATCGGCGACGCCGCGCGCGAGGTGGCCCGGCTGGTCGCCGCCGGCAAGCTCAACCCCGACAAGGTGGACGAGCGGACCCTGGCCAAGCACCTGTACCACGCCGACATGCCGGACGTGGACCTGTTCATCCGGCCGTCCGGCGAGCAGCGCATCTCCAACTTCATGCTGTGGCAGTCCGCCTACGCTGAGCTGGTGTTCCAGGACATCCTGTGGCCGGACTTCGACCGGCGTGACCTGTGGGCCGCCTGCGAGGCGTATGCACGACGGGACCGCCGCTTCGGCGGCGCCGAGGACAAGGCTTCCTCGGACGAGATGCAGGAGGTCGCCCGGTGACCGACGACGAGGCGCAGAGCACCGCCAAGTTGCTGACCGCCGCCCGTGAGGCGCTGGAGCTGTTCCACGAGGTGCACGTCGACGACGACGGCGCGCTGAGCTTCCGGCACGGCGAGGTGCCGTGTGCCGTGCAGGCCATGCAGTTCGCCGAGGGGTTGACCATGCTCAGCCTCACCTGCGTGGTCGCGTGGGACCTGCCCGACGAGCCCGCGCTGGCCGTGTCCGCCGCCGAGCGCGCCGGCCAGGGCCTGTTCGGCACCCTCGGCGTCGTGCACACCGAGCGCGGCATGGACGTGACCCTGCGGTACGCGTTCCCGGCCGACAACCTGGACCCGTCGCCGCTGTCGACCATCCTGATGCTGGTCGTGTCCACCGCGTCGCAGCTGCGGGCCGACCTGCTGGCCAGCGTCGAATGACCGCTCCGGCCGTACGCCGGCGCGTCACCTCGCTGGAGGTGCTGTGCGTCGTCCTCGTGCTGGCCCTGGTGCTGCAGGGCCAGCTCGTCGACGCGCTGGACATCCCCGCGCTGCGCACCGGGTCCACGGTGTTCGTCGCCGTCTGCGTGCAGGCCATGCCGTTCCTCGTGCTCGGCACCCTGATCAGCGGGGCCATCGCCGCCTTCCTGCCCGCCGAGGCGCTGCGGCGGGTGCTGCCGCGGCGGTCGGTTTTCGCCGTGCCCGTCGCCGGGCTGGCCGGCGTCGCCCTGCCCGGCTGCGAGTGCGCCTCCGTGCCCGTCGCCCGCCGGCTCATGCAGCAGGGCGTCGCCCCGTCGGTGGCCTTGGCGTTCCTGCTGGCCGCTCCGGCCGTCAACCCCGTCGTGCTGGTCGCGACCGCCGTCGCCTTCCCCGGCAAGCCCGAGATGGTTCTTGCCCGGTTCGCCGGTTCTCTTCTGACGGCCGTTGTCACCGGCTGGCTCTGGGCCCGTTTCGGCAAGGCGTCGTGGATCGCCGAGCGGGCCCTGCGCCGGCTGCCCACCGGCGGGGCGTCGCGCTGGGCCGTCTTCGCCGAGACCGCCCGTCACGACCTCGTCGAGGCCGGCGGCTTCCTCGTCATCGGCGGCCTCACCGCAGCGGCGTTGAACGTCCTCGTGCCGTCGTCTCTGCTGGAGTCCCTGTCCGGGGAGTGGGTTCTCGGCATCATCGTCATGGCTCTGCTGGCGGTCGTGCTGGCCATCTGCAGCGAAGCCGACGCCTTCGTCGCGGCGTCGCTGTCCGCCCTGCCTCTGCTGCCCCGCCTGGTGTTCCTCGTCGTCGGTCCCGCCGTCGACGTCAAGCTCATCGCCCTGCAGGCCGGCACCTTCGGCAAGGCCTTCGCCCTCCGCTTCGCCCCCTTGGTCTTCACCGTCGCGGTCGTTTCCGGCACCGTCGCCGGCCTCGTGTTCCTGGGAGGCGTGTCATGAGGCGGGAAACCCAGAACATCCTGCTCGTCCTGCTCGGCGGCGCCCTACTCAAGATCGCCCTCAACGGCACGTACCTGAACTACGTCAAGCCCGCCCTGCAACCCTGGCTGATCATCTCCGGGGCCGTCATGGTGCTGTTGGCCGGCGTCGCCATCGTCACCGACATCCGCAAGGCCCGCCGTGCGGTCCCCGCTGCCGCCGGCCCCACCACCGCCGCTCTGCCCATCCCCTCTGACCCACTCGCCGCTGACCTCACCACCGCTGGCTCTGCCGCCTCTGACCCCGCCGCCGCTGGCTCTGCCGCCGACCTGGACGCTCACGCCGCGCATCCTGGTCCCGCCGCCGAGCCCGCGGCCGTCGGCACCGGCTCTGCCGCCCCGGCCAGCAGCCTTGCCGTCGCCGAGGCCGTCGACCACCCCCACGGCGACCTCGCACTCGCCGCCGCCAGCCACTCCCATGACGACGGCCACGGCCACTCGCACGGATCCGCCCGCAGCGCGTGGATGCTGCTGATGCCCGTGCTGGCGATCTTCCTGATCGCGCCGCCCGCGCTCGGCGCCGACTCCGTCAACCGGGCCGGCGGCCGGACCGTGGCCAGCGAGCAGCGGCAGGACCAGGTGATCAAGACCAAGTTCCCGCCGCTGCCGGCCGCGTCCGTGGTGCCGATGCGGATGGCCGACGTGGCCACCCGCGCCGCGTGGGACTCGACGAACTCGCTCAACGGCCGGACGCTGGAGCTGACCGGATTCGTCGTGCACGACGCCGCCGGTGTCTACGTGGCGCGGCTGGTGATCACCTGCTGTGCCGCCGACGCCATGCCGGTCAAGGCCCGTCTGGTCGGCGCCGAGGGCCTCGCCGACGACGAGTGGATCACCGTCACCGGCAAGGTGCGGCCGGACTCCGCCGTGCAGGCCGACAACTACGTGCCGGTGTTCGACGTGACCACCGTGAAGAAGATCGGTACCCCCAGCGACCCGTACGAGTACTGATGTAGAGACGTCGCCGGCGGCTCCGACCGTGGGGTGTGAGAGCCCCCGACGCCGAGGAGTCGACCATGGAGACGTTTCGCATCGAGGTCCCGGACGCCGAGCTGGCCGACCTGCGTGACCGGCTCGCCCGGATCCGGTGGGCGCCCGAGCCGCCCGCCGACGACTACGGCGTGTCCGGCCCGACCGTGCGCAAGCTCGTCGAGCACTGGCGCGACGGCTACGACTGGCGGGCCGTCGAGGCCCGGCTCAACGCGTATCCGCAGTTCACCACCACGATCGACGGCGCCAACGTGCACTTCCTGCACGTCCGCTCGCCCGAACCGGACGCGCTGCCGCTGATCCTCACGCACGGCTGGCCGGGTTCCGTCACCGAATACCTCGACGTCATCGGGCCGCTCACCGACCCCCGTGCCTACGGCTTCGACCCCGCCGTAGCCTTCCACCTGGTGATTCCGTCGCTACCCGGCTTCGGCTGGTCCGGCCCCGTCACCGAGCCCGGCTGGGGCCCGCGCCGCATCGCCGCCGCGTGGACCGTGCTGATGGAACGGCTCGGCTACTCCCGCTACGGCGCCGCCGGCAACGACTGGGGCGCGGTGATCTCACCCGAGGTCGGCCGCACCGCCCCCGACTCGGTCATCGGCGTGCACGTCACCCAGATCTTCTCCGGCCCCGAAGGCGATGTGCCCTTCCACCCGCCGACCGTCGAGCCCGCCAGCGTCGCCACCCTGCCACCCGACGAGCGGGCTCTCGTTGCGGGGTTGCGCCATTTCCAGCGGACCATGGCCTCTTACCACCATGTGCATGCCGAGCAGCCCCAGACGCTCGCCTACGCTCTCGCCGACTCGCCCGTCGGCCTGCTCGCGTGGAACAGCCAGGTGATGGGCGGGCTCGACGCCGATGCCCTGCTCACCCACGTCTCCATCCATTGGCTCACCAACACCGCCGGCTCCGCCCCGCGGATCTACCTCGAAGACCACCGCAACCCGGTTCCCAGCGAGCCCACCACCGTGCCGCTCGGTCTCGCCCAGTTCCCCAACGACGCCCCGGCCATCCCGACCTATGCGCACCGGGACCACGCCAACATCGTGTCGTGGAACGTCCACGACCGGGGCGGCCACTACGGCTCCCAGCAGGCCCCCGACCTGTACGTCGACGACGTCCGCCAGTTCTTCGCCCAGCTCCGCCCCTGACTCCCACTTCCCGAGGTGCCCGCCATGAAGTACCTGGTCCTGATCTACAGCAACCCCACCAGCTGGGCCCATCCCACCTTCGTGCACTCCGACTACTACCGTTCGGCGTCTCCCGCCGAACGCGCCGCCATGGACGCCCAGTTCGCCGAGCTGATGCATGAGATCTCCGACTCCGGCGAACTCATCTCCGGCACCCCGCTCGCCGAGCCCTCCACCACCCGCACCGTCCGCGTCCAGGACGGCGTCACCGTGACGACGGACGGCCCCTTCGCCGAGTCCAAGGAGCAGATGGCCGGCTACTTCGTCCTCGACTGCGCCACCCTCGACCGCGCCACCGAACTGGCCGCCCGCTTCCCCGACGCCCGCTTCGGCCGCATCGAGGTCCGCCCCATCATGGAATGACGACGGCGGCGCGGTAACCCCGGCGATGAAGTAGCGGCGGGAAGCAGGGGTAGTGCCATAGCGACCACACCGACGCCTGGCCCGTCGAAGAGCTGACCGGCTGAAGAGCTGATCAGCCGAAGAGCTGGCGGATCGAAGAGCTGGCCCGCGCCGAGGATCCGGCCGCGCCGAGGAACTGGGCGCGCCGAAGGTCCGGCTGCGCCAAGATATGGCCGGACCGCGATCCCGAATGCGGCTGTCAGGCGGTGCAGCCGGCGCAGGTGCCGAAGATCTCCACGGTGTGGCTGACCTCGCTGAAGCCGTTTTCGGCGGCGATGCGGTCGGCCCACTTCTCCACGGCCGGGCCCTCCACCTCGACGGTGCGGCCACAGACCCGGCACACGAGGTGATGGTGGTGGTGGCTGGAGCAGCGGCGGTAGATGGCCTCGCCGCTGTCGGTGCGCAGGACGTCGACCTCGCCGGCGTCGGCGAGGGACTGGAGCGTCCGGTACACGGTGGTCAGACCGATGCCCTCGCCCCGGCGGCGCAGCTCCTCGTGCAGGTCCTGGGCGGAGCGGAAGTCGTCGAGCTGGTCGAGCAGCTTGGACACGGCGGCCCGCTGCTTGGTGGCCCGAAGCCCGGGCACGGTGGCCGAGGGCCGCTCGCTCGTGGTCACGCTTCCTCCCGGTGCTCGCCCCGGACGGCCGAGCCGCCCTCCTCGACGTGGGTGACGGCGTCCACCACGATGTGCGCCAGATGCTCGTCGACCAGCCGGTACAGGACCTCCCGACCGTGCCGCTCGCCGTGCACGACGCCGGCCGACTTGAGCACCCGCAGGTGCTGGCTGATCAGCGGCTGGGCCACGGAGAGCGCGTCGACCAGCTCGTGCACGCAGCGCTCGCCCTCGCGGAGCTGCAGCACGATGGCGATGCGCACGGGCGCGGCGAGCGCCCGCAGCAGGTCGCCGGCGGCGGTCAGGGTGCCGGCGGTACGGCGCGGAACGGTGCTGGCGCCCAGCTCACGCGGCGCGTGGTCGTGGGCGTCCGCCAGCGCGGTGCCGCCCCCGGCATGGCCGTCCGGACGCTCCGGGACGGGGGTCGCGGCGTCCGGGCTCACTGGGGGCATCGTCCTCTCCGGCACGGCAGGCAACAGGGCGGAAGAGCAGTCGGTCGTAACCACCATGGTAGGCGAACGAGGTCGTCCGATGCCGGCGGTGCTGACAATGGTTATCGAAGCAGATGCTATCGGAGCTGCTAGCTGAGCACGGAGACCAGCACCGCGACCAGGATCACGAACACCACGATCCGCAGCGCCCGGTCGGCGGGCGACAGCACCCTCCAGGTGGCTCCGAGCAGCCCGAGGACGATCAGGGCCAGGGCGCCGAGCAGCCCGGCGCCGACCGGCCCGCGCACCACGACGCCGACCACGAACAGCACCAGCACGAGTCCGAACACGGCCGCCGCCGGCACCCGGGCCAGCGGCCCGCTGCCCGGCAGCAGCGGCGCCCTCAGGTCACGCCGCCCACGACCCGGTTGCTGTCCTCCGGCCATGTCCCCACTCGATCCGCCGACGTCGCTGCGCCGGCCGCACCCCGGCGGCGGGCGAGCCCCCGCTGATGCGAGGATGCGCCACCATAACCGACCGCCGATCCGACCCGAGGAGTCCGACCGTGCTGCTGGTCTGCCGGTTCGAGGTACCCGAGGCCGAGGCGGCGGAGTTCACCGCCACCGCCCGACACGCCCTCGAACTGCTCACCGCGCAGCCCGGCTGCCGCACCGGCCGGCTGGGCCGGGCGACGGACGCGGCGGACCGCTGGGTCCTGGTGGTCGAGTTCGACTCGGTGGTCGCCTACCGGCGGTCCATGTCGCCCTTCCCGGTCCGCGAGGTCGTCGTCCCGCTGCTGTCCCGCGCCCTGGCCGACGAGCCGGCGGCCTTCGAGCTGACGGTCTCGGCCGCCGACGGTGTCGCCGACGAGCACGTGAGCCTGCTGGCCGGGGACGCCGGCACGGTCCGACTCGGCGAAGCCGCCGGGCCGGCCGACCCCCGCTGAGGGACAATCAGCGGTAGCCGGTACGAAGGGATCGGGCCATGCCGCGACGACGCGTCGTCCTGCTCGCCTCGGCTGCCGTCGCCGTTGTCGCCGTCCTGGTCGGCCTCCTGTTCTTCGTCCCATCGGACGACTCGTCACACACCTCGGCCGCGCCCACGACCGCCGGATCCGCACCGCTGTCAGTCGGCACCACGTCCGCCGCCCTGCCCACCGGCGTGCCGACCACCGGCACCGTGCACCTGCCCGCCGGCGGCACCGCCGAGCTGATCGCGGCCCAGGTGAGCAAGGACGGCACCATGTCCGTGCCGGACCGGCTCGACCAGGCGACCTGGTGGGGCGCGACGCTCGGCGCCCCGAGCGGGGCCACCCTGCTCGCCGGCCACGTGAACTGGCAGGGCCGCACCGGCCCCTTCGCGGAGCTGTGGCAGGACCGTGTCGGCCAGCGGGTCACCGTGGTGGACAACAAGGGCCGCGACTGGGTGTACCGGATCACCCAGATGGTCACCGTCGCCAAGGCCGACCTGCCCAACCGGGCCAAGCAGCTTTACGGCCTGGACGGCGACCATCGGCTGGTGTTGGCCACCTGCGGCGGCGAGTTCGTCGGTGGCGCGGAGGGCTACGACGACAACAGGTTCGCGGTGGCCGAGCTGGTCACCCGTCCGTAGCGGCCCTGCCTCGCCCGTGCGGTGGACGGGGCGACTATTCTTGCTCCCTTCCCAGGAATTGCCTGTCAGTTCGAGTTTCGGCCGGATGGAGTTTGGTGTGCCCGCGGACCGCATCGACGCCGTCGTCAGCCTCTGCAAGCGCAGGGGTTTCGTGTACCCGTGCGGAGAGATCTACGGGGGCACCAGGTCGGCGTGGGACTACGGGCCGTTGGGCGTGGAGCTCAAGGACAACATCAAGCGGGCCTGGTGGCGCACCATGGTGCAGGGCCGTGACGACGTCGTCGGCCTCGACTCCTCGGTGATCCTGCCGCGCGAGGTGTGGGCCGCGTCCGGCCACATCGACGCGTTCGTGGACCCGTTGGTGGAGTGCAACTCCTGCCACCGCCGCTTCCGCGCGGACCACCTGGCCGAGGAGTACGCCGAGCGCACCGGCAAGCCGGTGGCCGGCAACGACCTCTCGGACGTGCCGTGCCCCAACTGCGGCACCCGCGGCCAGTACACCGAGCCGAAGATGTTCAACGGCCTGCTCAAGACCCACCTGGGCCCGGTGGAGTCCGCGGAGGGCCTGCACTACCTGCGCCCGGAGACCGCGCAGGGCATCTTCGTCAACTTCCTCAACGTCATCACCACCTCCCGCAAGAAGCCGCCGTTCGGCATCGGCCAGATCGGCAAGTCGTTCCGCAACGAGATCACCCCTGGCAACTTCATCTTCCGCACCCGTGAGTTCGAGCAGATGGAGATGGAGTTCTTCGTCGAGCCGGGCAGCGACGAGGAATGGCACCAGTACTGGATCGACGAGCGCCTGCGCTGGTACACCGACCTCGGCATCAACCGCGACAACCTGCGGCTGTACGAGCACCCGCAGGAGAAGCTGTCGCACTACTCCAAGCGGACCGTGGACATCGAGTACCGGTTCTTCTTCGCCGGCCAGGAGTGGGGCGAGCTGGAGGGCATCGCCAACCGCACCGACTTCGACCTGACCACGCACGCCAACCACTCGGGCGTCGATCTGTCCTACTTCGACCAGGCCACCAACTCCCGCTACCGGCCGTTCGTGATCGAGCCGGCGGCCGGCGTCGGCCGCCCGATGATGGCGTTCCTGCTGGACGCCTACACCGAGGACGAGGCGCCCAACGCCAAGGGCGGCGTGGACAAGCGGCTGGTGCTGCGCCTGGACCGCAGGCTCGCACCGGTGAAGGTGGCGGTGCTGCCGCTGTCCCGCAACGCCGAGCTGTCGCCGAAGGCCAAGGACCTCGCGGCGGTGCTGCGACGCAACTGGAACACCGACTTCGACGACGCGGGCGCCATCGGCCGCCGCTACCGTCGGCAGGACGAGATCGGCACGCCGTTCTGCGTGACGGTGGACTTCGACTCGCTGACCGACCACGCGGTGACGGTGCGGGAGCGCGACTCGATGACCCAGGAGCGGGTGTCGATGGATCGACTGGAGGCCTACCTGGCACCGCAACTCCTCGGGTGCTGAGCGGTCGCGGTCACCGGTGGGCGTTCGCGCTTGGCCGCCCACTGGTGGGCCCGCCTGAGCTGCTCGACGAACACCTTGGGGGCATCTCGTAGCCGCTGTGGTGTGGTGTGCACGACGACGATGCCGGCGGCGGTGAGTGCGCCGTGCCGGTCCACGGTGCGCTCGAACGACTGCTCCGCCACATCGATGTCCAACGCCAACGCGACGTCGTCCCACCAGGCGCTGACCGGCCCGAGGTAGGCGTTCTCGGCGTCGTCGACCTGCATGTTCCACTTCGGTTTGGGCAGCCGGGCGGTGCCGACGAGCGTGGCGGCCAGCGCCTCCGCCTCGGTCCGGATGCCGTTGACCACCTCGGCCAGCACGCGCCGAGGCAGGGCGCTGCCACGGCCGTTGCCGGCGTCGAGTTCGGCGTTGATCAGTTTGGGGGCGAGGCCGCGCAGCCAGACCGCCTCGGTGAGCAGGGGGCGGACCTGCTCGACGTGACCGAAGCCGCGGACCGTGTCGAGCAGCGCCCGTTCCAGTGGCGCCACCAGGAAACCTTTGCGCATCACGGCTTTTGGCATCCTGGTCGTGCGTTCCACCAGCACCTCGGGTGTCCCCTTCAACGACCGTCCTTTCGGGACGAGCACGTGCACGGCGTTGTACGGCAGCGGCGGGGCGGACCGCATGCCGTGCAGCAACAGGGCGTGGTGCCCGGTGAGAACCCCGTCCGGCTCGGCGTAGCGCAGCGCCGCCTGCACCAGTTGCGGCGGTGTCGGCGGCGAATTGCCGAGCACCAGCACCCCGGGCAGGACGCGCTGCCAGGGGCCGCCGGGCCGGCATCTCCGATACACCGAGCTGGCGCAGAGGCCTAGTTCGACCAGATCCTCCGCACGTGCGACACGGTGCGGGAACAGTCCGTTGAGCTTGTCGAGCTGGATGTGCGTCCCGCTCGGGCTGCATGTGCGCATGGGGCAAGCCTGCGCCATCCGCCCCGTCGGCCGCGGCCGCCGAGGGCCCATCTGTGGATAACTCAGGCCCTGTGGACAACTGGGCCCCCAGAGATCCACATCGGACTGTCCGCTGGACCGGACGCGGTAGCCTGAGGGGTTTGCCTGGAATCGAGTTGACGACGGCTCGCATCACCGAGATGGTGGTGTGCCAGTGCGTGTTTCCTTGCCGGACGCGCTACCAAGGGGGTTTTCGTGCCAGTCGACCGCAGCCGCGGCGGCGTCGTGCTGCTGTCCGCGCTTGTTCTCGACTCGGTCGGCAACGGCATGTTCATGCCGCTTTCGCTCAACTACTTCCAGCAGCTGACCTCGGTGCCGCTGGGGCTGATCGGCGTGCTGGTCAGCGTCGCGACCGCGTTGACGCTGCCGGTTCCGGTGCTGGTGGGGTGGCTGGCCGACCGCGTCGGTCCGGTGCCGCTGGTCGTCGTGTCGCAGGTGGCGCAGGGGATCGGCTATCTCGAGTACGGCCAGGTGCAGGGAGCGGTCGGCATCTTCCTGGCGTCGGCCCTGGTCACGATCGGCGTGCGGTTCTTTTGGTCGAGCGTGTTCACCGCGATCGCCGACTTCGCCGACGGCAGCGCGTCCACGATGAGCAAGGACAGCTGGTACGCATGGGCCAACATGACCCGAACGGGTGGCCTCGGCATCGGCGGCCTGATCACGAGTCTGGCCGTCGCCGGCGGCAGTGACGCCTTCTACCGAGTGCTGTCCAACAGTTCCGCCGCCTGCTACCTGGTGGCCGCACTCGCGATCGGCGCCTTCGTGCGGGCCCCTCGCCGTGCCCATGAGACGGGCGAGGCCGTCGGCTACGCGACCATGCTGCGAGATCGGCCCTTCGTTGCGTTTGCCGCAATCAACACGGTCTTCGCGATGTCGACCGGCATGCTTGCGCTCGGGCTGCTGGTCTTCGTGAAGGACGGCCTCGCCGGGCCGGTGTGGTTGGCCCCGGTCGTGCTCGCCGGCAACACGATTCTGCTGGCCGTGCTGGGTGCGCCCGTGATCAAGCGGGTCGAGCCCTGTCGACGGACGCGGGTGCTCGTCGCGGCCGCGGGCCTGTGGGCGGCGTGGTGCCTGGCCTTCGCCGGCCTCGTGCCGAAGCAACCCGGTTGGGTGATTCCGGCGCTGATCATCGCCACCCTGCTGTACACGGCGGCGGACGTGATGCACGCGCCCGTCTCGATGGGGCTGGCCACGGCCCTGTCGCCGGCCGCCGCTCGCGGCCGCTACCTGGCCGTCTTCCAGTACTCGTTCACCATCGCCAGCATGATCGCCCCGGCGTTCTTCACCACCCTGTTCGAGCTGCACCGGTCGCTGCCGTGGCTGGCGCTCGGCCTGCTCAACCTGGCCGCGCTGGGAGGCATGCTGATGCTGGAGCGGATCGTGCCGGACTCGGCGCAGCGCGTCGCCGAGCCGGCACTGGTGTGAGTCAGAGCCGGCGGACGTCGAAGGGCGTCTCGACGGCCTCGCCGGTCGCCTCGTCCCGCCGCACCAGGTAGGCGCCGCCGCGCGGCCGCTCCGACACGGCCTCGACCAGCCTGGTGCCGTGGTAGACGAGGCCGGCGCCGTCGTCCGTGCAGTGCGTCTCCGACAGCTTCCCGGACGCCACCGCCTCGTGGATCGTCGGGCGTCGCTGCGCCTCGGAGTCCAGGTGCACGCCGCTGGAGTAGGGCAGCAGGCCGAGGCCGTTGGTGACGACCCGCAGGTTCGGGCCGAACGAGTCGGTGACGCCGCCGGTGTACCAGCAGATCGAGCCGGCCGAGACGCCGCCGAGCACGACGCCCGCTTCCCAGGCCGCGCGCATGATCTCGCCGAGCCCGTGCACCTGCCAGACCGCGAGCAGGTTGGCCACCGAGCCGCCGTTGACCCACACCACGTCGTGGTCGAGCACGAAGCCGGCCAGGTCCTCGGTCGGCGGCATCGGGAACAGGTTCAGGTTGGACACGTCGACGCCGGCGACCCGGCCGGCCTCGTTCACCATCGCGTTCGTGCTGCGGTTGTCCCCGTTGGCGGTGCCGACGTGGCACAGCCTCGGTCGGCCGGTCGCCCCGGACAGGTCCAGCGCGAGCCGGATCAGCGGCCCGAACTCCAGTTCGGTCCGTTCGCCCCGGACCCATCCGCCCGAGGTCGCCACGATGGTCGGTTGATCGGCTGCCATGCCCGGATCCTGTCAGTCGCGGCGGCACCCGTGCCAGTTGTCATGGGGGACTGCCAGCTTCCTGTCCTACCGTGATGCCCATGGCGGACCGGTGCACTTCGGACTCGGTGGCCGGCGACAAGGCCGACCGCCGCCGACGCGTGGGCGTGACCGCTTTCTCGTGCGTCTTCCTGTCCTGGTCGGTGCCGGGCGCGGTGGACATCGCCCGCTCGGATGTGCCTGCCGGGTTGAAGGCGGCGCAGCTGGCGGTCACGATCGCCTACCTCGTCAGCTACCCGATCGGCACCTGGCTGTCCGGAGCGGATCGGCCCCGGCTGAAGATGTGGTATGTGGCCGTGGCCACGGCCCTCGGCCTGGCCGCGGTGTGGCTCGACGGGCCGGACTACAGCCTTTTGTTGATCTACGCGCTCGCGCTCGGTGCCATCATGTTGCCCAGGCGCGCCGCGATCGTGGTCGCGGGCGGCATCACCGCTGTGGCGTTTGTCGCTTCAGCGCTGTCACCGGGCGGCCCCGACTGGGGCAACCTGGCGCTGATGGTGGCGCTCACCATCGGCATCACGAGCTTTGCCAAGGTCGGCGGTGACCTGAAGGCCGCCAACCAGGAGGTGGCGAGGCTCGCGGTCGCCGAGGAACGGGCCAGGGTGGCCCGCGACGTGCACGACGTACTGGGGCACAGCCTGACCACGGTGACGCTGAAGCTGGGGCTCATCCGTAGGTTGCTGGAGACCAAACCGGGGGAGGTGGAGCGGTTGATCATCGAGGTGGGGGAGGCCGAGCAGTTGTCACGGCAGGCGCTGTCGGAGGTGCGTGCCACGCTGTCGGGGTACCGGAGCGCGTCGCTGAGCGCCGAGGTCGCGGGGGCGCGGGCGGCGCTGGCATCCGCGGGGATCGCCGCCGACCTGCCCAGGGCGGTGGACAACGTGCTGCCCCAGTACCAGGAGTCGTTCGCCTATGTGCTGCGAGAGGGGGTCACCAACGTGTTGCGGCACAGCGGTGCGACGAGCTGCGAGGTGCGGCTGGGGGAGTCGTGGCTCGAGGTGCGGGACAACGGTTCGGCTGTCGTCGAGGACGCGGGGGCGTCGCGTGTGGACGGCGGCGGGGCCGGCTTGACCGGGCTGGCCGACCGACTCGCCGAGATCGGCGGCCGGATCGACGCGGGTCCGGTGCCGGGCGGCGGTTTCCTGCTGCGGGCGAGCGTGCCGAGGCAGGTGCCGGCATGACCGATCAGATCGTCCGGGACAACCACCGGGGGTGGGTCGTCTCGGCCTCCTTCTTCGTGTTGTTCATGTTGCCGGCCGTGGTGGCGCAGTTCGGCGTCGACCGGCCGGTGTGGATGACCGCGACGGCGGTCGGCGGCCTGGTGCTCTACGGCATCGCGTACGTGCTGCTGCCGCTGGTGGTCTGGCGTGCGTCGACGAGTTGGCAGGTCGCCGCCGGCGTCGTTTACATGGGCACGGCGACCGCACTGTCCACGGTGGCCACGCCGTACATCTTCATCTGGGCCTTCGCCTTGTGCGCGGTGATCGTGCCGGGCTGGTGGCTGGCCGTCGTCAACGGAGCGGCGTTCGTGACGCTGGTGGTCGTGCTGCCGGGCAGCTATCTGGGACTGCTGGTCATCCTGCTGTCGGTCACCGTGCTGTGCCGATCGGTGGTCCACATGATCGAGATCAACCGTGAGCTCCGACTGGCCCGGGAGCAGGTCACCGCGCTGGCCGTGGCGGACGAGCGCGGTCGCATCGCCAGGGACCTGCACGACGTGCTCGGGCACAGCCTCACGACGGTGACCGTGAAGGCCGGACTGGCCCGACGGATGCTCGAGGCCGGCGTGGTGATCGACCGTGCGCTGGCCGAGATGCGGGACGTGGAACGCTTGTCCCAGCAGGCTTTGGCGGACATCACGGCGACGGTGTCGGGGGAGCGGACGGCATCACTGGCGGCGGAATTGGTCGGCGCCAAGGAAGCGTTGCGGGCGGCCGGGATCACCGCCGACTTCCCGCTCGCAGTGGACGACGTCGCCTCCGAGTACCAGGAGGCGTTCGCCTTCGCGCTGCGGGAAGGCGTGACCAATGTGTTGCGGCACAGCGCGGGCGCGACCCGGTGCGAGGTCCGACTTGGCGACAGCTGGCTCGAGGTGCGCGACGACGGCGACCCCGAGCCGGCCGCCGCCAACCCATCCCGTGTCGTCGGCGGCGGCAACGGCCTGAGCGGACTTTCCGAGCGCCTGGAAGGAATCGGCGCTCGACTGGAGGCAGGACCGTTGCCCAGCCAGGGTTTCCGCCTTCGGGTGGAGGTGCCGGCGTGACGCCGCGTCGGTTCGATCCCGAGCTGGGCTGGCCGCTCAGTTGCTTCTTCCTGCTGTTCGCGCTGCCGAGCCTGTACCAGCTGGCCACCAGCGGCACGCCGACATGGCGGATCGCGACCGGGCTGACGGTGTTCGCCGGCTACGCCGCCCTGTACGTGGTGGCGTCCACCAAGATGTGGAGCCTGAGCCTGCGGTGGAAGCTGGTGCTGACCGCGGCGCTGATAACGCTGCCGGCGTTCTTGGTGTGGGTCCTCGGGCTGGCGTCGACGTGGGTGTTCGTCTACGGGCTGTCCCTGGTCGCCATCATGCTGCCGACGGGCCTGGCCTTCGCGGTCGGTCTGCCGACGCTGGCCGTGACTGCCGTGCTCATCGTCGTGAACCTGGGCTACACCGAGTTGTTCACCGACTGGGTGGTGCTCGCGTCGGTGTTCGCGGCGACCTGGTTCATGGGCCGGTTGATCCGGGCCAATCACGCGCTGGCGACGGCGCAGGAGGAGATCGCACGGCTGGCCGCCGCCGAGGAGCGGGCGCGGCTGGCCGAGGAGTTACGCCAGGACCTCGGGCGCAGCCTGGTGGAGATCACCGCGAGGGCCGGCGCTGTGTGCGCCGAGCTGGAACGGGGCGGCAGGGCGGCGGAGCACGTGCGCGAGGTCGAGGACCTGGCCCGAGAGGCGGTGACGCAGGTGCGGGCGACGGTGTCGGGTTACCGCACGGCTTCGCTGGCCGCCGAGGTTGTCGGCGCACGGGCGGCGTTGGAGGCGGCCGGCATCACGGCCGACCTGCCTACGGCGGTGGACCGGGTGGCGCCTGCTTACCGGGAGACCTTCGCGTACGCACTGCGCGACGGTGTCACGGCGGTGCTGCGGCGCGCGGGCGGCGCGACGCGGTGCGAGGTCCGGCTGGGCGAGTCCTGGCTGGAGGTCCGCGACAACGGCACGGCCAGCGTGCCCGTCGCGGACGGTGATGGAGTGGACAGTGGTCTTGTCGAACGTGTGGCGGGCATCGGTGGTCGGATCGACACCGGGCCGTGCGCGGAAGGGGGTTTTCGGTTGAGAGTGGCGGTGCCGTGATCAGGGTTCTGCTCGCCGACGATCAGGCGCTGGTTCGCGGCGCGCTGGCCGCGATGCTCAGCATCGAGTCGGACATCGAGGTGGTCGCCGAGGTCGGCTCGGGCGACGAGGTGGTGCCGGCGGCGCAGCGCACCAGTCCGGACGTGGCGCTGCTGGACGTGCAGATGCCGGGCATGGACGGGCTGACCGCGGCAGCCGAGCTGCGCAAGGTGATGCCCGGCTGCCGGGTGGTGGTGTGCACCACCTTCGGTCGGCCCGGCTACCTGGCGCGGGCGATGGCCGCGGGTGCGGCCGGGTTCGTGGTCAAGGACGCGCCGCCGGAGCAGTTGGTGGAGGCGGTCCGGCGGGTGCACGCTGGGCTGCGGGTGGTCGATCCCGCGCTCGCCGCGGAATCGCTGGCCAGCGGGGCGAGCCCGCTGACCGAACGGGAGAGGGAGGTGTTGCTCGCCGCCAGTGACGGCGGCACGGTTTCGGACGTGGCCAGGACGCTGCACCTGTCGGAGGGCACGGTGCGCAACCACCTGTCGTCGGCCATCGGCAAGACCGGGGCCAGGACCCGGGCCGAGGCAGCCCGCCTCGCGGAGGACCGCGGCTGGCTGTGACACGATGGGCCCCGTGAGTGGGTCGACCGTGCGCCGGATGTTTCTGCGGGTCGTGCTGGGCGCGCTCCTCGTGGCCGGACTGGTGATCGGCGGCACCGCCGTTCGGGTCTGGCAGGTGGCGCGACTGGACGACCGGTCACCGGTGGACGTGGCGATCGTGCTCGGCGCGGCGCAGTACGACGGCACGCCGTCGGACGCGCTCGAGGCGAGGCTCCAGCACGCCAAGACGCTGTACGACGACGGCGTGGTGAAGTACGTGCTGACCGTCGGCGGCCGGCAGCCGGGCGACCACTACACCGAGGCCGAGTCGGGTCAGATGTGGTTGGCCGACAACGGGGTTCCGCAGGACCGGATCATCTCCGTGGGCACCGGCAGCGACACGCTGGAGAGCCTGCGGGCGGTGGCCCCCGTGTACCGCAACCACGGCTGGACCTCGGCGGTGCTGGTGAGCGATCCGTGGCACTCGTTCCGGGCGCAGACCATGGCGCGGGACAGCGGCATCGACGCCGGGGTGTCGCCGACACACACCGGTCCGATGGTGCGGACCCGGGAGACGCAGTTCAGTCAGATCGTGCGGGAGACCGGGGCGCTGCTGTTCTACCGGTTGTCCAGGGCTCCGGCGGACGAGTTCGGGGCGAGCGCCAGTTGACCGGCGGCTACACCGAGCACGACACCGCGCGCCTGCTGCCGGACGCTCCGAAGCGGGCGGCCCTGCCGGGCTCGCTCGCGGAGCAGCGCAGTGCGTTCTCCCGGGACCGGGCCCGTGTGCTGCACTCGGCGGCGCTGCGCCGGCTGGCCGGCAAGACCCAGGTGGTCGGGCCGGGCGAGGGCGACGTGCCGCGGACGCGGCTGACGCATTCGCTGGAGGTCGCGCAGATCGGCCGGGGAATCGGTGCCGAGCTGGGCTGCGATCCGGACGTGGTGGACACGGCCGGGCTGGCGCACGACATCGGGCACCCGCCGTTCGGGCACAACGGGGAACGGGCGCTGCACGTGATCGCGGAGCCGTGCGGCGGCTTCGAGGGCAACGCGCAGACGCTGCGGATCCTGACCCGGCTGGAGCCGAAGGTGCTGGCCGAGGGACGCGGCTACGGGCTGAACCTGACCCGGGCGTCGCTGGACGCGGCCACCAAGTACCCGTGGCCGCGGACCGCGGGTGTGGTCAAGTTCGGCGTGTACGAGGACGACCTGGACGTCTTCGAGTGGGTGCGGGAGGGTGCGCCGGAGCGTCGGCGGTGCCTGGAGGCTCAGGTCATGGACTGGGCCGACGACGTCGCCTACTCGGTGCATGACGTCGAGGACGGTGTGCTGTCCGGGCGCATCTCGCTCAGTGAGTTGGCCAGTCCGGTGGAGCGGGCCGCGGTGGCGGAGCTGGCCGCCAAGCACTTCTCCGACGAGTCGGTGGGCGCGTTGGAGGATGCGGCGACCGAGCTGCTGCGGCTGCCGGCGGTCGCCGAGCTGGCCGAGCACGACTACGACGGCTCGCTGGGCGCGCAGGTGGCGCTGAAGGTGCTGACCAGTGAGCTGGTCGGCCGGTTCGCCGCGGCCGCGATCACCGAGACGCGGCGGCTGCACGGCGACGGGCCGCTCAATCGGTACGCCGCCGACCTGGCGGTGCCGGCGTTGGTCGCGGCCGAGGTGGCACTGCTCAAGGCGGTCGCACTGCACTACGTGATGAGCGATCCGCACCGGCTGGCCTTGCAGCGGGTGCAGCGGCAGCAGCTCGCGGAGCTGGCCGAGGTGCTGTCGGCGCGTTCGCCGGACGCGCTCGACCCGGCGTTCCGGCCGGCGTGGCTGGCGGCCGGGGACGATGCCGCCCGGCTGCGGGTGGTCGTCGATCAGTTGGCCTCGCTCACCGATGCTCAAGCAGTTGCCTGGTACGACCGGTTCTGCCTGGGGTGAACTGCCTGTCCGACCGACGTTGCCGGTGGGACTCTCGATGTCATGGGCATAGCTGGAGCAGTGCGGCGGGGACTGCGGCGGCTGTTCGGCCGCAGGGTGTCGGCGGGCGTCACCCGAAGGGGTGGCGGGGCGGAGGGCGGCGGCGCGGCGGGCGTCCGTGAACCGCGGGTTCCGCTGCCGCACGGACCGCGCGGGGCCGGGTCCCGACCACTTCCGGAGGAATCTGCGAACGTCAAATTGCGCGACCCACGGCGTTAGCGGCAGGCGGGTGGCAGACTCGGGTCACGCCCACCCCAGGAGGTGTCGTGGACCTGGCGTTCACCCTCGCCCTGCACCGCGCGGTCGACCCCGATCCGGACAACGACCTGTGCTGGTCGCCGTTCTCGGTGCTGAGCGCGCTCGGGCTGACCGCGGAGGCAGCCGAGGGCGCGAGCCGGGACGAACTCGTCGGCGCCCTGCTCGGTGACGACACGGCGGGCGACCTGCGGGCGCAGGCCACACTGCTGGCGGCGGCCGCCGAGCTGGCCGACACCGGGCACGGCGATCCGCCGGTGCTGGCCGTGTCCAACACGCTGTGGGCGGTCGAGGACCTGCCGATCCGGCGGGAGTTCGCCGAGGAGCTCGCGCGCTGGCCCAACGGCTCGGTCAAGGGCGCGCCGTTCGCCGACGCGCCCGAGGACGCCAGGAAGCTGATCAACACCGACGTCGCGGAGACCACCCGGGGCCTGATCCCGGAATTGATCCCGCCGGGCAGCATCAAGCCGATGACGGTCGCCGCCCTGGTCAACGCCCTGTACCTGAAGGTCGCCTGGCACCACCCGTTCACCGCCGGGGCCACGGCGCCGCGGCCGTTCCACGCGCCGACCGGCACGTACGAGCCGCCGAGCATGCGGCAGACCCAGCGGCTCGGCTACGACCACCGGGGCGGCTGGCAGGTTGTCGTGTTGCCGGCGGCCGGCGGTGTGGAGGCCGTCCTGCTGCTGCCGGACGAGCAGCTGACCGCCGCCGAGCCCGAACTCGACGCCGCCAAGCTGGCCGACCTGCTCGACACCTCGTCGTCGCAGCGCGTGCAGCTGACCATGCCGAAGATCAACGTCAGCACCCGGGCCAGCATCAAGCATCCGCTGCTGGACCTCGGCGTGCGGCTGTTGTTCAAGCCCGGCCAGGCTGAGCTGACGCGGTTGTGCCCCGATCCGCGGCTGTACGTCGACGACGTGCTGCACGAGTCGGTGCTGAAGTTCGACGAGCAGGGTCTCGAGGGTGCCGCCGCAACCGCGACGGTCATGCGGACGATGTCGATGTCCGTGGCGGCGGAGCCGATCGTCGTGGACGTCGACCGGCCGTTCCTGGTCGTCGTGCGGCACCGGGAGACCGGTGTGCCGTACTTCGTCGCACGGATCGTGCATCCGTAGCTGTCACACTCACGCCGGCCGCCTCGTCCCATGGGCATGACGAGGATTCCTGTGGTGAGCAAGGACAAGGCTGGCCCGCTGGTGCGCGGGATGTACTGGTTCGCCGAGCGCCGCTACGGCGCGGTGCCCGAGCCGTACGCGGTGTTCGCCCAGCACCGAGGGCTGCTCAAGGCCGCCGCTGTGCACGAGCTCGCGGTGGAGCGGACCGCCACGAAGCTGCCGGTGAGCCTGCGGCATCTGGTGCAGTACCGGGTCGCCGTGGTGCTGGGCTGCTCGTGGTGCGTCGACTTCGGCACCATGCTGCAGCGGCTGAACGGGCTGGACATCGACCGGCTGCGGGAGATCGACGACTACGAGACCTCGCCGCGCTACACCGACATCGAACGCAAGGCGCTCGCCTACGCCGACGCGATGACGGCGACGCCGCCCACCGTCACCGACGAGCAGGTGGCGGAGCTGGACGCCGAGCTGGGGCACGTCGGCGTGATCGAGCTGACCTACCTGATCGCGTTGGAGAACCAGCGCAGCCGGATCAACCATGCGCTGGGGATCGTGGACCAGGGCTTCACCTCGGGGGAGGCCTGTCGGGTGCCGCGAGTGTGAGGTGATTCCCGGGAGACGACGCGGGTGTGGCGGAGGTCGACCAGGGGCTCGTGTCGGGAGATGCGTCGGGGTGCCGCGTGGTGAGGCGGTCGGCCAGGGCTTTCATGTCTGGTCAGGCGTGTCGAAGGCGATGTGGGTGAGCTTGTCCGGGTTGGCCATGTCGTAGATCGCGACCACCTGGCCGTCGCGGACGGCGAAGGTGCTCACCCGGGCGTCCGGTCCGTGGCCGGCGGGCAGGACCAGGCCCAGGTCGCCGTTGACGAGCTCGAGGCGGTAGGCGGCAAGCGCTTGCGGGCCGTACATGGTGCGCAGGCCGAGCAGGAAGCGGGCGACCTTGTCGCGGCCGGTGATGACGTTGATGGTGGTGCGGGCGCGGCCGCCGCCGTCGCCCACGACGACGGCGTCGGGGTGCAGGACCCGCAGCACCTGGTCGATGTCGCCGGCGGCGACGGCGGCCATGAAGTCGGTCAGCACGGCGCGCTGGGTGTCCAGATCGGCGCGCGGGGGCAGGTCGGCGTCCTCGACGATTCGGCGCGCCCGGGACGCGTGCTGGCGGGCGGTCGCCGGGGTGCAGCCGAGCGTCTCGGCGATCTCCGGGAACGGCACGCCGAAGGCATCGTGCAGCACGAACGCCACGCGCTGCTCCGGGGTCAGCGTGTGTAGGACGACCAGGGCGGCCATCCGCATGCCGTCATCGCGGACGATGACGTCGAGGGGGTCGCCGCCTTCGATGGGCGTCACGAGCGGCTCGGGCAGCCACGAGCCGACGTAGCGCTCACGTTGTGCCGCCGCCGACTTGAGCTGGTCCAGGCAGATCCGCCCGACCACGGTCGTCAGCCACGCGCCCAGGTCGCGGATGCCGTCGGGATGGGTCGACAGCCGCAGCCATGCCTCCTGCACGGCGTCCTCGGCGTCGCCGTACCGCCCGGTGATGCGGTAGGCCACGCCGAGCAGGTGCGGGCGGTGCGAGGTGAACGCGGCGGCCAGGTCGTCGGCGGGGACTGACATGCCCTGGATCCTGCCGCATGGGTGGCCGCCTACACTCGCGTGTTGTGGCAGGACGCATCCGGGACAGTGACATCGCCGAGGTGCGCGACCGCAACAGGATCGACGAGGTGGTCGGCGAGTACGTCGCCCTGCGCAGGGCCGGTGGCGGCGCGCTGAAGGGGCTGTGCCCGTTCCACGACGAGAAGACTCCGTCGTTCAATGTCCGGTCGACGCACGGCACCTTCCACTGCTTCGGCTGTGGCGAAGGCGGGGACGTGATCGCCTTCGTGATGAAGATCGATCACCTCAGCTTCGTCGAGGCGGTGGAGCGGCTCGCCGAGCGGGTCGGCATCCAGCTGACCTACGAGGGCGGCGGCGCGAGCGTGCAGCGCGACCGCGGCACCCGCAGCCGGCTGCTGGACGCGCACCGGGCGGCGGCCGAGTTCTACATGGAGCAGCTGCGCACGCCGGATGCCCTCAAGGCGCGGGAGTACCTGGCCGAGCGGGACTTCGACGAGGCGACGGCGGCCACGTTCGGCTGCGGTTTCGCGCCGGCCGGCTGGGACCAGCTGACCAAGCACCTGCTGGGGCGCGGCTTCGAGCTGGCGGAGCTGTACAAGGCGGGGCTGGCCCGGGAGGGGCAGCGCGGGCCGATCGACCGCTTCCACCGGCGGCTGCTGTGGCCGTTGAAGGATCTCGGCGGCGACGTGGTCGGCTTCGGCGCGCGCCGGCTGTTCGACGACGACCGGATCGAGGCGAAGTACGTCAACACGGCGGAGACGCCGATCTTCAAGAAGTCGCAGGTGCTGTTCGGCATCGACCTGGCCAAGCGCGAGATCGCACGGCGGCACCAGGTTGTCGTGGTCGAGGGCTACACGGACGTGATGGCGATGCACGCCTCGGGCGTGCCGACGGCCGTGGCGGCGTGCGGCACCGCGTTCGGCAGCGACCACATCTCGGTGCTGCGCCGGCTGTTGATGGACGACGACGCGTTCCGCGGTGAGGTGATCTTCACCTTCGACGGCGACGCGGCCGGGCAGAAGGCGGCGCTGAAGGCGTTCGAGGACGAGCAGCGGTTCGCCGCGCAGACCTTCGTCTGCATCGCGCCGGAGGGCATGGACCCGTGCGAGCTGCGGCAGCACAAGGGCGAGACGGCCGTGCGCGACCTGGTGGCGCGCCGGCAGCCGCTGTTCACGTTCGCCATCAAGGCCTTGCTCGCCGAGCACGACCTGGACACCGCCGAGGGCCGGGTGGACGCGCTGCGCCGCGCGGTGCCGATGGTGGCGCAGATCAAGGACATGTCGCTGCGGGACGAGTACGCGCGGCAGCTCGCGGGCTGGGTCGGCTGGGAGGACACCAACACCGTCGTGCGGCGGGTGCGGGAGTCCGCCGGCGGCGGCGAGACCGTGCGGCGTGGCCGTAGGGTGCAGGTCGCCGACCCGGACCAGGGCGCGCTCGGGCTGGACGTCGCCGGGCCGGCACGGCCGCGGCGGGACGACCCGGCGCTGTGGACGCAGCGTGAGGCGCTCAAGGTCGCGTTGCAGGCGCCGGCCCTGGCCGGGCCGTACTACGACTCGCTGCCCGAGGACTCGTTCAGCGACCCGGCCTACCTGGAGCTGCACCGGGCCGTGATCGCCGCCGGCGGGGCGTCCTGTGGGATCTCCGGTCCGGCGTTCGTTGACGCCGTCGGGCAGCAGTTGCAGCACCAGAGCCTGCGGTCGCTGCTGACCGAGCTCGCGGTCGAGCCGCTGCAGGTGAAGTCCGAAGTGGACATCCGCTACGTCGAGGTGATCGTGGCGCGGCTGCAGGAGACGTTGGTGGCCAAGCAGGTCGCCGAGCTCAAGTCGCGGCTGCAGCGGCTGTCGCCCGTCGAGCACGAGGACGAGTACCGCGAGCTGTTCGGCGACCTGGTGGCGCTGGAGCAGTACAAGAAGGCGTTGCGCGAGCAGGGGATCGGTGGCTTTTGAGCTGGCTGCGCCGACGGCTGACCGGCATCCCTGAGGGGTTCGCCGGGGAGCTGGCCGAGAACGAGAGCGTGGCGGCGAGCGGCACCTCGGGCGGCGAGCCCGTGGTGGCGACCTCGCTGGGGCTGTGGCTGCCCGGTGAGGAGCGGCTCGGCTGGCACCTGATCAGCAAGGCGACGTGGGACGGCGCCGCACTGACCGTGATCGCCGCCGTGGAGAGCGGCACCGCCGGCTCGGCCGTGCTGCTCACCGACCAGCCGCCACGGCGGTATCCGCTGGAGCAGCCGGGCAAGCTGCCGCAGGCCGTGCAGCGGCGGGTCACCGGGTCGATCGTGGACCGGCACCGGCACGAGCTGCCCGGTGGCGGGGTGTGGTTCGTGCGCCGCCGGGTGCCCGGCCAGGACGGCACGGTTCTGCAGGTCAGGGCCGATGCCGGCGCCGACCCGGCGGCCGTGGCCAAGCTGGCGGAGAAGGTGTCCGAACGGCTGAAGTGACCTCGGTCGGGCTCCTGGCAACCGTCGCCGATCGGTGGCCTCTACAGGCGGGGAGTCTGGTGGTGGAGCCGTATGCGCGCTATAAAAGACGTACGTACGGTTTTTAAGGAGGCGTGCATGTGGGATCCCGCCAAGTACCTCGCGTTCGGTGATCACCGGGCCCGGCCGTTCCACGACCTCGTCGGGCGCATCGGGGCGGAGTCGCCCCGCCGGGTCGTCGACCTGGGCTGCGGGCCGGGCAACCTCACGGTGACGCTGGGCCGGCGGTGGCCGGGGGCGGTGCTGGAGGCGTCGGACTCCTCGCCGGAGATGGTCGCGGCAGCGAAGGAACGGGGCATTTACGCCGAGGTCGTGGACGTCAACGACTGGAAGCCGCAGGCGGACACCGATGTCGTCGTGACCAACGCGGTGCTGCAGTGGGTGCCGGGCCACGCGGCGCTGCTGAGCCGATGGGCCCGGGAGCTGCCGGACGGGGCGTGGCTGGCCATGCAGGTGCCGGGCAACTTCTCGTCGCCGTCACACACGACCATCCGCGAGGTCGCGGGCCGGCCGCGGTGGCAGCGCGAGCTGGCGGAGCTCGCGCTGCGTGAGCCGCTGGCGGTGCTCGACCCGGCCGGCTATGCCGACGTGCTGGTCGAGGCGGGCTGCGAGGTCGACGCCTGGGAGACGACCTATCTGCAGCGGCTGTCCGGGCCGGACCCGGTCCTCGAATGGGTGACCGGAACCGCGCTGCGCCCGATCAAGGCCGCTCTCGACGAGGAAAGCTGGTCGGAGTTCCGCACCGAACTGGCCGTCGAGCTGCGCAAGGTCTATCCGCCGCGGACCGACGGCACGACCTGGTTCCCGTTCCGCCGCGTGTTCGCCGTCGCCCAGGTGCGACGTTGATCACTCTGCGGCGTCGCCCAGCTTGGCCCTGACCACACCCGCGAAACCCTGCACCGCGGGGTGGTCCTTGAGCCTGCGGTATGCCCGCACGAGCTGGTCGTACCGCTCCCGACCTGCGCGAGCGCCCAGTACGTACCCGACAGCAGCACCCAGCAGGAAAGCCTTCATGGTCGGGTCCTCCGCATCGCCGTCCCGTCGTGCCGACCCCCTACGCGTACCCGCTGGAGGGGGGTGTGTGAAACCCCCTCGCCGGCATGCGCTACAGTTATCACCAGTCGAGCGGGGGACCGCGAGACGGCGAACAAGAGAACATTCCTCCATAGCTCAATTGGCAGAGCATGCGACTGTTAATCGCAGGGTTGCTGGTTCGAGTCCAGCTGGAGGAGCTGTTTTAGCAGGTGAGGCCCCGTCCCAAGTGGACGGGGCCTTCGCTGTTCAGGACCATCCCATGCTTAACCCTCGTCATTACCGGTGGGGTCGGCAACCGGGACAACCCGCTCCATGACCTCCGCCGCCCCGGTACGCCGGACCCGCCGCTTGAAGTAGTTGTCCTGGGTCATGGACACCTTCGCGTGGCCGAGCTGGTCAGCGGCGGCCCGCGCGGACAGGCCCGCGTCGTCCATCATCGACGCCACCGTCTTGCGCCACACGTGGCTGGTCATCCACGGGTAACCGGCAGCCTCGAACGCCTCCTTGAGGTCCGCGTTGGTGTTGGACGGATCACGGAGCCCACCCATCGGCGCGGTGAAGACGACGTCGGACGGCGACGCGTTCGCGGGCTTACGACGGCGCAACTGCTCGCGCAGCCAGTTCGGCAATTCCAGCTTCCGGTATCCGTCCTCACTCTTGGGCGCGGGCTTGATGTACAGGCCCTGCCCCTTCACGCGGACCACCGTTCCCCGCACCTCAACTTGGCCGGGCGAGGAATCCAGATCCAGGGCGTCCCAGATGACGGCCGCAGCCTCGCCGATGCGCATCCCAGTGCCCAGCATCATGTCGGCGAAGTCCGGCAGATCCCGCCCCACGGCGACCTTGTCGGCCGCAATCCGAGCGCGCAAGTCCTGAGCCTGCTCAAGCTCCAGCGCCCGCGCGGCCGACTTCTTCTTCGGAGCGCGGATCCGCTCGATCTCATGCGCCGGGTTGTGGTCGTAGACATCGTGCCGGGTGGCCAGGCCCAGGACCCCGCCGATCACGGTCCGGGTGAGTTTCGCGGTCCCCGTGCCGTGCTTGTCCTTCACCGCCTTCACGACCTTGTCCACGCGCGACACCGTGATCTCGCTGAGGGCCAGCTGGCCCAGGGCCGGGAGAACTTGATTGTCCAGTCGATCTCGGTACAGCCGAGCCGTGCCGGGCGACTTGTGCCCCTCGTCCACCTCGGCCTGAATCGCCGCGAACCACATCTCCGCGACCGGAGCGAACTTGCTGTCCGACGTGATCTCGTTCTCAAAGTCGGCCCGCTTACGGTCCCGCAGAGCCTCCTTGAGATTGGCGACTGCCGCCGTCTTCGACTTCCCGACCCGTTCAACCGGTCGCGTGATGCCGTCGAAGTCGCGATAGTTCGCGACCGCCCGGACCTTGCCCGAAGACGTGGAGTACGTGCGAATTTCGCCGTAAGTGCCGATCGACAACCGAGGCCGCGCCATCACGCCACCCCCGTGGACAAGCCCCGGAACCAAGCCCGCACCTCGTCCGGCAGGTAGCGGACATGCTTACCGACCCGGCGACCAGGCGGCCCGTAGTTCCTCGTCCTCCACTGGTAGACCGTCTGCACAGGGACGCCCAGGTAATCGGCGACGTCCTTCGGCCCCCACGTCTTGTCATCCATGTCGCTACCTCCCTTCCTGTGTTGATGAGTGCGCGTTCCTCATTCCCTCAGCGATTGCTGCTGCGAGTTCTCGTTCCTCGTCGGACTCGTAGCCGACTGAGACAAAGTTCCACGAATTGATCACGAGCGCGGTCGGGGTGACGTAGACCTTGCTGCCGTCCAGGCCGGTGTACTCGAAGCCCTCGTCGTCCTCGATGCCCAGCGCCGCCAGCGTTTCGGTGCGGCGGAACGCGGCTTGGGCGTGACGGATCTCGCGGAAGGTCGTGGAGTACCGGCGGGACTTGGTCAGGAAGTGGCCCCGGAAACCGAGCATGTGTGCCCAGCGGCGGAGCTTGAGCCCGTCCTTGGGGTCGTTGTACATCTCCAGCCCGCCGAGGTCCCAGGCGGTTTGGATCATGCGCCGGTGGTGCTCGGTGATACCGGTCAGCATGTCGATCGCGGCCTGGGACAACAGCCGGCGGTCGATGCCGTCGACGGTGCTGCCGGTGGACTTGGTGGCGTACTTGGCGATGTAGCCGGCCAGCTTGGTCTCACTGACCTGACCGGCGGCGTCCTCAAACTGGCCGGCCTGGTCGGGGCGGATCTCGCGGACGTCGACCTGGGAGCCCCAGACCAGGGGGAGGACGGTCCCGCAGGGGCGCCAGGTCTCGACCAGCACCGCAGCCGCAGCCGAGCGCACGCAGCCGGCCACCAGCTCGTGAGTCACCCAGCGCGGGGTCGGGTCGGACGCGCCGCCCTGCCCGTCGACCCGGATGACCGCGTGAAAGTGGACCAGGCCGCGCCGCTGGTACTCGGCGACCTTGGCGTAGGAGATCCGGGCCTGTGCGGTGAACGCGGCCTCGGACAGCCCGGCGGCCCGGGCGAGGTGTCGGCGCAGGGTGATGACGAATCGGTGCCACAGCACCCCGGCGTGTGCCTGCCAGAGCACCGCGCCTTCGTAGTCGTAGGCGTCCGGATCCACCGCCGTACCCAGGCGCGGGTCGTCGGGGTGGTGGAACTCGCCGCACGGGCACGGCATCTGGCGTCCCCGGCGAGAGGACCGGCGGCCGTGGACGGTGCCGAAGCTGGGCGCGGTGAGGGTGACGAACTGGCGCGGCTTGGCGGTCACCGAGGCAGGCACGCCCTTGCCGTCGTCACCGGCCAAGCCGGAGTGCATCAGATGGAACGCGTCAGCGGCGTACCGGTCGGCGCAGGCCGGGCAGACCGAGGCCCGGCGGGTGCCGCACGGGACGAAGATGTGCCCGGACCGGTGGGACAGAGCCTGTGCCTTCGCGTTCGACGAGAGCGGGAACGGGTCGGCCTCGGGCTTGGCGAGGATGGTGCTGGACCCGGTCAGGTGGATCGGGCGGGCGCAACCGCGTACGGCGGTCACCTTGTCGCGCCAGGTTCCGAAGTCGGCGCGGCGGATCCGAGCCGCCAACCGGTCGTCCAGAGTGGACGCTGTGGTCTTCATGGGACCCCCAGTGGTTGCGGGACAACGGGTTTACGAGCGGAAATTCAGCGCCGGTCGGTCATGGCGACCGTGGCCGGCCACAGGGCGTCGGTGTTCACGCCGAGGTAGCGCAGCGCGCCGGACAAGCTCCGGTACAGCTCTATCGCTGACGGCACGTCGGCGGAGATAGTGAGGGTGAACACGGGTCCGTCAGGCACGGCCTGGTGGCCGATGTCAACGAGCACGCGTTCCCGGACGGTGGAGCAGGAGGCCGCCACGAACGTCGGGACGACTTCCCCGACCGTCAGCGGCGGATCGGCGGGAATGGGCGTCTGCGTGGCGCTCAGGGCGTGTTGGGCGTCGTCCTGGGTGGCCCAGCGGCAGCCTTCCAGCGGGCGTCCGGAGTTGCGGTGGATCGGCACGTCCGCGTTCTCGATCACGACGTCGGGGAGGCTGCCGATGACACCCTCGTCGGCCCAGAACACCGCGCGGGACTGCCGCCAGCCGCCGTCGTCTTGGTCGTACCAGCGTTCCCAGACGGTGCCGTCCGGGTGGACGATCAGTTCGGGGGCGTCCTCGGTGGTGGTCATCCCGAACCTCCCTTCTTGACGCTTAAGTGTCAGAGCGGGTGGGTGAGGTGCGGGGCGCAACCGGTTCGTGGCTGCGCCCCGCTGGTGTGTCCGGTGTGGACTGATCAGGCGGCGTCGGCGAGGGATGCCGCGAGTTGTGCCGCGTAGCCCTCGGGCACGCGCAGTGCGGACCGGATGTCCTCAGGGGTGAGGGACCGGCCGAGGTTGGCACGGAGATCGGCGAGCTTGGTTCGCATCGCGTCCGGGATCGCAGACCGCGACGGCGCAGCCGTGGTAGCCACGGCCGGTTGTGCGGGTGCGGGCGGCGTGTCCGGCACCGGTTGAACGGCGGGTGCGGTGGGTGTCAGGGGAAGCCGCGGCTTGCCCTCCCGGGCCGATGCGGGCGTGGTGTCGGTGGCGTTCGCCCGGGGGGTGTGGCGCTCCTTGGCGCGGGTGAACCCGGTCTGGATCAGGGGCATAACTTCGGCGACGAGGAACACCACGATCGGGATCACGATGTGCACGAACACCGAGCCGGGTGTCACCTGCTCGCCGGAGCCGGCTCGGGGCCACAGCGTGGGGACGACGTTCATCACCAGCGTGGACCCGAGTAGCACCTTCTTGAGCCACTGCACCGGGCCCGTGGTTTTGCCCGGACGCCCGGAGGGAATGGCGACCTCTCGGCTGAGCATCTCCGATTCCCAGCGCAGCAGCGTGATCAGCAGCCCGGCGAGTGCCGGTTCCACCAGCCAGCAGCCCCACCACATGGGATCGCTGATCGGCTTGTCCCCTGCCAGGAAGTCGTGGACGCCGGCCGTGGTGAAGCCGAGCCCGGCGGCGAGGAACCACCACATGGAGCGAGTGACCGACACGCGGATCCGCTCCAGGGCGACGATGTGCCGGAGCGGGTCTTCCGACAGCGCGTGCAAGTCGTGCGCCTCGTGGAGTTCGGCCCGGAGCTTGCGGACCCGCGCGGTTTCCTCCGGTGTGGACGGTTCGGTGTTCTTGCGGCGGAGCATGGTGTGTCACCTCCTTCGATGCGGGGTGGTTTGTCAGGGCTGGTTTGCCAACGCGGAGAACAGACTCCGCAGGTATCGACGGCCCAGCGGGGTCACCAGGAGCGGCACCAGCGTCAGGTCTCCACCCTCGGCGACCCGCAGCCTGCACTGTGTGCCGGGTGCGTCCTCGGCCACACATCCGTGCTCCATCAAGCCGAGCAGGCACAGCTCCTGCGTGCGGGGCGCACGGTCCGCGCGTAGATCAGTGCGCAGATATATCCGTTTCACGCCCCGCACAGGCACGAAGTAGTAGACCGCGTTGGTCCAGGTGAGCCGCTCGATCTCGAACTCGATGTCCTCCTGTTTCTCCGGGATCGGTGGCGACTCACTCATCGTTGGCCGCCTTTAGTCGCCGGTCCAGGTCGGCGTTCCACCGCAGGTATGCCTCAGCCTCGCCCGCCGGGGACAGGCCCAGCAGTGTCAGCGTTCGTGTCTCGTCGCCGCCTGGCATCCGGAACTGGCGGCGCACGTCGTCAACGGTGAGGCCCTGCCTGATGAACTCCTCGATCATGTCTCGGGTCCAGCGAGGCGGGGTGTACGCGCGCCCGGCTAGCGGGTCGCGAACGTCGTAGATCTTCCCGGGGCCGAAGCTGGTACGAGCGAACTGATGGCGTCCGATCATCAGCAGGACGGTGGTGGCCCGGTTGGGAGCGTGCCGAAGCGGCACCAAGATGTCGTCACTCATCGTTCTTCAACGCCTTGATCACGGCCGAGACCACCAGCAGCAGGCCGATACCGGCGGCGATGGCGGCCCCGGGGCTGGCGACGACCGCGACCACACCGAGGCCAGCCAAGGCAAGCACGGCGACACCGATCAGCCGACCGACCGCGCGCCAGGACAGCTCAGCCACCAACAGAAACTTCATGACAGGTTCCCCCTTCGGGTGAGTGTGGGTGTGGTGCTGGGTGGGATCACGCCGCAGCCGCTTTCGGCTTGGGCGGGTAGTGGATCTGGTGGCGGGCGGTCGCGGTGAGCCCGCCGACAACCCCGGACGGGAAGCGACGGCGCGTGCCGGTCCGGGACTCCCAGGCGAGCTGATCGGCGCGGCACAGGGCCATCACGGGGCAGCCCGCGCACACCCGCTGGGCCTCGTCGATGCGGTGCTGGTCATCGAACACAGCCGGGTCCGTCTCGGCGCACGCGGCCTCGGTCCGCCAGGCCGGCGGCTGACCGGAGCGGCCGAACAGCGCCATCATCAGCGCCCTGTGGCCCGCGTAGCGGGCGTCGAGGTTGTTCACGCCGCCACCCCCGCCCGGGTGTTGCGGGTCCCGAGAACCGCGTTCAGGGATGTCTCGGTGACCGGGCTGACGACCTCAGTCGGCATGACGTGCCCGGCGAGATGCCCGAACGCGGCGTGCCGCTGGTACTCCATGGAGCCGCCCAGCTCGCGGATGTCCGCGCCGGCCGAGATCTCCATGGTTGCGGCGCCCATGCGGGTCGAGAGGATCACCGCGAGGTAGCCCGAGGGCCACAGCACCCAGCGCAGCGAGACCCCGGACAGGCCCGGGATCCAGGCCATCAGGTTGCGCAGCCGCAGCCGGCCCTCACCGACGCCGTAGTCGACCGCGACCGCCGGGCCGATGTCCGACAGCGTGATCGTGTTGGGACGCGGCAGGTTCTGCGACCGGATGTGTGACCGCAGCCGCCACAGCAGCCGGTCCATGTGCCGGGTGCCCGACTGGTGAGCAAGGAGTGCGCGCATGATGATCAGCCCCCTTTCCGAGGGTGGGAAGTGGTTGGTGTGCAACAGGTGCTGGTGTCCCCGGTCCGTCTCGAACGGACAGCCCGACCGAGTTCACCTCGGGGCGGGGACGGTGAAGCGGGTGCTCAGGCGACCGAGCGCAGGTGACCGCGACGAGTGACGAACTCCACCAGCTCGTGCATGTCACGGTCGCTGGTGTAGGCGGCCCGGACCCGGCGAGGGTTCTTGGTCTTCTCGCCCTGGGCGTAGCCGATCCCGATGAACTCCTTGCCCAACGGGATCTCGTCGGCGACCGCGCCCCGCTCGCGGGCGTCCTCACCGAGCACCATGTTCGGCTGCGTCGGGGCCGAGACCCGCAGGCAGATCCGCGACGGGAACAGGTCCCGGAACTCGATCACGTCCTTGCCCGGGTCCACCGTGGTGACCACCATCGAGTGGTGGGTGGTGCGGCCCATCGAGGCGATCCGCGCCAGCTTGGCGTTGATGCCCCGGGCGCTGGAGTCCTCGGTGTAGGCGACCAGCGAGGCGACCTCGTCCACGATCAGCACGTTGAGCGGGAACTCCTCGCTGATCGGCACCGACCGGACACCCATCTCCATGATCCGCCGTTGGGTGCGCTCCATATCGGCGATGTAGTCATCCAGCAGGTCCAGGCAGGCCGCGCCGTCGCCGCCCTGCTCCACGGTGGCGTAGGCGTGACCGTTGAACGTGATCGGCTTGAGCGCGGCGAACTCCAGTTGCTTGGGGTCGATGATCCAGACCTTGCACAGGCCGTCGCGGATCATCGGGGCCAGGCCCCGCAGCAGCGCGAGCGGGATGGAGTTCTTGCCCGCACCGACCGCGCCGGCCACGAGCAGGAACGACGAGGTGCCCACCAGCGACTCGGTCCAGTCGTTGCCGAACTCGTCCTCCCCGACGTACAGCCGGGCCGGGTCGACCTCCTTGGAGTACTGCGGCATCTCCGGCGCGGGGATGACCTCGGTGAACGGCTCGGTGCGCTGCACGATCATCACGAACCGGCCCCGCGCCAGGGGCTCCAGCGCGATCCGCTCAGCCCGCAGTCCGGCCGTGAGGTCGGCCAAACGCGACTCGAACGCCTGAATGGACTGGCCCTTGGCCGGGTGGATGTGCACCAGGTCGACGTGCGGGCTGAACGCCTGCACCTTGAGCACGCGCGGGTAGAGCGTGATGCCCTTGCGGCGGTGCTCCTTGGCGAGATCCGTGGCGTCGCACAGGTCGCGCCACTTCACGCCCATGTACGGGCCGGCCCAGCGTCGCCAGGCAGCGCGGATGCGCGGGGCGGCGATGCTGTCGAACGAGTCCGGGTGCGCCCGGTACCAGGTGGCAACCCCGAGTGCCAGCGCGCCCGTGACCGAGCCGGCCCCGATCGGACCGAAGTGGCTGAGCAGTTCCAGCTCGCCGGTGCCGAGCATGGTGGGCATGGCGATCATGCCGGGGTGGCGGATGGCCCAGCGGGCCGCGCGGATCTCCGGACCGATCCCACGCCGGGAGCCGCCGTTGGTGTTCGTGCTCATTGTCGTTCCCTCCCAGGGCAGACGGGTGGTTCGTGGATCGCGGTGATCCCGCCGTGCCTGGACAGGCCCGATGGTTCGGTGGGGTGTCCAGGGACAGCGCCAGCACCGGAACCGCTCTTCTGACACTTAAGCGTCAATTGTCGGGGTTGTTGTGCGATCTACCGCGCGTCGACGGCCGCGTGACGCGCCCACCGCATCTCGGTGTGCAGCGTGGCCACCGCGCGGGCGAGAACCTTGTGACTGGAGGCGAAAGCCGCGACGGGAATCCCCCGCATCGAGCGCTTGAGCGCGTTCATCGCCTCGTCCATCTCCATCGTGACCCGGTCAACTCCGTTCATCGGTCACACCGTCCAATCTTGGGTGGTCAGCTTGGTCTCGTGCTTCTTGCAGTCCTCGGCGAAGCCGATGAGCTTGTCGCGGACGCCGGCGACGAGCTTGAGCAAGTCGTCCTGGCTTGCCAGGCGGTAGCTCCGGCCCTTGACGCGCGGGTTCATCCGCCGGATCTCCTTCTCCGCCAGCGGCAGCGTGGACACCAGGGCCTCGACGCAGGTCAGCATGTTGTCGTACTTGCGCTTGGCCCGCCTGAGCATCATCTGCTGAACGGTCTTCTTCGGCACGGTTCACGCGCTCCTTCTCGTCGTGTTTCCGTTGCTGGACAAGGGCTTAAGTGACTTCCATCGACTGAGCATGTCTCGCGTGCTCTTGGGTACCAGGACGGACTGCCCGCTCTTGACCCCGTGACGGGTCTGGTAGCTGCGCCGCCCGCCGACCACGAGCACCTTCTGCTGAATCAACTGATGGATCGCGTCGGCCTCCCAGTAGATGCACGGCTTGACCGTCCCGTCATCGGATACCCGGTGCGGCTGCCCGGTCGGGCCGACGAGCACGTATGGGCGTTCGCTCCACGCCCGGTCGATCACGGTCTTGATGGTCTCCATGTTGTTGACCGTCTTGGACTTCTTGGCCGGCGACGACGTCTCGGCCACCTTGTTGCCGAACAGATCGGAGTTGCTCACGCGGCGTCCTTTCCGGTCGGGGTGTATGGCGGGCGGGTCGGGTTGCGCCGGGTCGACAAGGCCACGACGCGGTTGCCGCTGCTGGTGGTGAGCAGTCCGGCGGGCCGGTACGGGTTGGGCTCGCCGTCGTTCCCCGCAGCCGGGGCGATGCGGACGAGCGTCAACGTGGTGCGTGCCATCCTCTTTCTCCATTCCAGTTGCGGGAAACACGGCCGTCCCCGGACGGGGTACTACGTCGAACACGAGCGTCCGGGGGCGACCGAATCTCCCGGCGCACAACGGTTGCTGCGCCGGAGATCAGCCGGATTTGGGCATGGCTCTATCCACTGTGGAGTTCTCAAAGAACAAGAAGCGCAACGGATTACGGCGCGCGTCATCGCGAGGAGACGCCTTCCGACGTTGAGCTAGTGCCTGTGGCCCGGCTCGAACTGGGCTGCCCCACCGCGATCTCCTGGGGGCACAGGCGAAGCTGTCAGGCCGCCGGGCGGCTGGCCAGGTGCGGGGACTCGGGTGCCAGGCCCTCGGCGGTGAACGACCAGCCGACGTAGCCGATCGCGTCCTCGGTGCCGGTGTCGCGGCGGGCGTTGCGGTGCGGCATGGCGGTGATGCTGACGGTCAGGTTCCGCAGGCTGACGTACTGGCCTTCCTCGAACTCCGAGCCGGGATCACTGGTCAGCGTGACCTTGATCTCCTCGCCCTTCTGCCGGTAGCCGTCCGCCGACGCGCGCTTCTTGCAGAACAGCGTCACGGTGTACTTGGGGTCATCGGTGCCGAAGATCGTGTCGGGGACGAGGATCTCGCGGCCGTTCTCCTTGGTCTTGCGCATCTTCATCTCGGGCGCTTCCACGATCATCAGGCGGTAGCCGTCCAGGATGGCGGGGATGTTCTTCAGCATCTCGTCTCAGCTCCTCAACTAGGCGTCTAGACAAGTATCACTATGCCTAGTCGTCTAGACGAGCGCAACCTGTCTAGACGCGTCCAATCGGGTGAATGTGCGTCAGCGGGCGGGGAGCTCGTACTCAAGCAGGTAGGCGGGTGCTGCCTTGATCGTGTCGCAGACCTCTACCGGCCTGCCCGTGGTGTCGTAGGCCGTCCGTACTACGCGAAGCACGGGCACGGACGCTCCAAGCTGAAGGTCCTTCCGTTCCTCTGGAGTGGGCATGCGGGCCGACACTTCTTCGGTGAAGTGATCGAGGATATGACCGGCGTCTTCAATACGTGCATAGATGCCGCCCGGGCCGGTGTTCAACTCGGCTATTGCAGTTCCATCTGCAATCTCGGCTGGAATGTACGAGACTGCCGTTTCAACTGGAATGTCATTCGCAAGGTATCGGCGAGCCCGGACAACCACTGAGTCTGACGCAGTAAGTCGCAGCCGTTCCTGAATGAAGCTGCTCGGTGATTCCCGACTCACGCGGATCTGATCAACTGATGGTTGGACGCCTGACTTCTCTGCCTCGATGATGAAGGCGGCTTTACCGTCTTGGCGATGCCGACGAGCAAAGCGGTCCGACGCCAACCGTCGAATTGGTGCAACCTTTCGAACGAAGACGCCGCGCCCTTGCTCTGCGTCAACAAGTCCTTCTGATCGAAGCTCCTGTATCGCCTGGCGCGCCGTCATTCGTGACACCTTGTAGTGTTCGACAAGGTCCGCCTCTGACGGCAGCTTCTCGCCCGGAGCGAGCCGCCCAAGATCGATTGCCGACCGTAGCTCATCAGCAATCTGCTTGTAGGGCGGGCGGTCGTCGGACCGGTCCACCGTTCCGAGCTGAAGCACGACTCCTCCTGACAACTAGACAAGTGGTAGCATATCAGGTGCTGACGGACCTTGACTTGGAGGATTGATATGAGCGGTACGCCGATGCATTCCGTCAGCGTTGCGGGCGTCGTCGTCGACCTCAGAGGGCGCATTCTTTTGATTCAGCGTCGCGACAATCAACACTGGGAGCCGCCCGGTGGCGTCCTTGAGCTGGGTGAAACGTTCGACGAGGGTGTGCGCCGAGAGGTTCTCGAGGAGACGGGAATCACTGTCGATGTCGAACGGCTAACTGGCGCATACAAGAACCTGCCTCGCGGAATTGTAGCCCTTGTGTTTCGTTGTCGCCCGGTTGACGGCGAGCCTGTCGCTACAGATGAGTCGGTCTCGGTTCAGTGGGTCGACCCGCAGGAGGCACTTGTGCGCATGGCACCCGCGTACGCGGTCCGTGTCGCCGACGCGTTGGGCGACCATGCGGAGTTTCGCGCCCACGACGGGGTCAACGTTCTCTCTTGAGGGCTGTTTGTGACATCGAGGCTCGTTCATAGTTTCTTTTCTCCATCAAGGCGGCCCCCTCACGGGGGCCGCTGGTCGTCCATGCCCAAGCCGGCCGCTCAGCCCTGATCCGGCCTCGCCTCTTTGCGGACGCGCCAAGGGGACCTCCGGCCCCCGGCGCGCCGCGTAGGCCGGGGGCACGCGGCCGGCATAGACGACCAGCGGAAAGATCCCCCGCGAGGAGACCGCAGCGGCAAGCCGCGGGGCGCCCATCAGTCCAAAGAGGACGCTCGCCGCTAGGCAGGCCAACAGGATGGCCAGGGGAGTAGAACCGGCTGCGGTTCGGGCGCGGCCTTGACCGCGCCATCCCATCGACCTCCCAGAGGGCAATCACACGTGTCAAGGGGGCCGATCCAGCCCAAGCCGGCGGTTCAACGAGCGGGTGCCCCCTTGACACGTGTGATCGGGCTGCGCCAGGTCGACGGGATGGCACGGAGGCCCCACCCTTGTGAGTGAGGAGTCCTCGGAAATGGCGTTTACCTGCGGATATGTCGTGACGCTTAAGTGTCAAACGGCTAGAATGGAGGTACACCACGCGAGGTAGGGGAGGCGCCAACGATGTCTGCACCAGCCGCTACGCTCACCACCATCACCACGCAACTCGTCACCGCATTCGAAGCAGCCTGGCGCGCTATCCAGCAGCGCCACCCCGACGTGCCCGAAGTGGTCGTGACCTTCGGCTCGGGGACGCTGGGCATGAAGGCCGGCCAGGCCCGACTCGGGCACTTCGCCGCCGCGCGGTGGCAGCACGGGGAGAAGCAGCTCCCGGAGTTGTTCATCTCGGGCGAGGGCTTGCAGCGGGGCGCGCTGGAGGTGCTCGGAACGCTGCTTCACGAGGCCGCTCACGGCCTGGCCCACGTTCGCGAGATCAAGGACACCTCACGCCAGGGCCGCTACCACAACGCCAAGTTCAAGGCGCTGGGCGAGGAACTGGGGCTCACGCTCGCCGAGGACAAGACCATCGGATGGAGCCTCACGACCGTCCCGGAGACGACCGCCAAGGCGTACGCGGCCGAACTGGACGAGTTGGGCGCTGCGCTTGTCGCCTGGCGCTACGCCGAGGTGCACGCGACCAGCAAGAAGAAGAGCACCAACTTGGCCGTGGCCGAGTGCGCGTGCCCCCGCAAGATCCGGGTTGCCCGCACGACGCTGGCCGAGGCCCCGATCACCTGCGGCGCGTGCGACACCGACTTCGTGGCCGAGGACGACGAAGGCGAGTAGCCAGCGACCCGGGCCGCTCTGCCGAAGGGATTTCCCTCCGGTCGGGCGGCCTTCACGTAGCTAGGCAGGTTCCGCGAGCCCCAGTGCCGGTGACGTTTTTGTCACAATCTTCCGCAGAGGTAACCTTGCGACGACTCATGCCGACTAGTTGGCATGACGTCGGGGCGGCCTCTGCACAGAAGCACTTATACCGCTAAACGAGCCATGGGCGGAAGGTTACGTGGACTGCGTAGACCGGCGTCGCGTCGCAATGTGCCTAATGTTTGGAAACCCTTGGGTCGCTTTCTGGGATGGAAAGGGTGGCAGGGGGTAGTTTCGCTGCTCACTTCAGTCGCCGCCGTTGGGGCGCTATTCTTTAGCTCACAATCTATTCAAGCGGCCTTGAATCAGGTCAATGTGTCAGAGCAGACTCAGATAACAGACCGGTTTGGCAAGGCGGTTGACGAACTTGGGTCTGACAAGCAGGAAGTTCGTATCGGCGGAGTTTACGCATTAGAGCGCCTTGCTAAGGACTCTACACGTGACGAGGCGACAATCATTGATGTGTTGTCGGCTTTTATTCGGGAACGTGCTCCGGTCTCGTCGTGTCCATCCTTTGCTCAAGCTGAGGTTTCGTTTCCTGCGACCGATGTGCAGGCTGCTTTAACTGTGATCGGCAGGAGGGATGTCGAGGGTGTTAACGCGGGCACGGTCGATCTAAGTAAGACCTGTCTTGCTGGTGCCACTCTGGTTGGGGCCCAACTTCAGGGCGTCGACCTTACTAAGGCTAATCTTAACGCGGTTGACCTCGATCGAGCCAATCTATCGGGGGCTAAATTTGACCGAACAAGCCTCTATGGCGCATCTCTAATCAACGCAAATCTGACCCGTGCAGTAGTGTTTAGTACTGTACTGCAGGAGGCGGGATTAACTGGCTGTAACCTCACCTTGGCGCATTTCTGGAGTGTCAATTTTGTTGATGCCGTCTTAGCGCGAACAAATTTTTCAGGCGCGCAGATCGAGGGGTCGAAATTTGATCACTCATCTATTTCTGATGCCCCATTTGAAAACGCTCGACTGACTGATGACACCTTCGCGGGTGCGCGAATTTCTTCGGTGGATTTCACGAATGCGCACATGCTTAACGTTGATCTAACCCGGGCGATACTTGACAAAGTTAAGGGATATCATTAGTAATGGTTGAATTGGTATGGTTGTGCTGCGCGACGAGTGGATCGACAAGCGCGGGGCCAGTGGCGGCCAGTTCTATCGCCGTCAGAAAGAGTACCGATGCTGCCGATTGTCGGAGCTGACCGGTACGGTTGAGGTGTGCCTGATGACGACGAGCTTGAGCAGCGGGTGAGCCAGCTGGAGCACGACCACCGGCTGACGCGCTGGTACACGGGCCGGGTGGACCGGGACCTGGCGGAGATCGCGGCGACGCAGACCGAGCACACGGAGACGCTGGCGGCGCACACGGGGCGGTTCGACTCGGTGGACGCCCAGTTGCGCAGCCTGACGCAGATGGTGGGGGAGGTCCTGCGGCGGCTGCCGGAGCCGGACGGCCCGGAGGAGCCGACGGCGGGGCTGTCGGAGTAGGCAGGGATCAAGATCAACGCCATGCTTTACCCCTGCAATTGGACGGCCGACACCCGTAGATGACGGTCGACGTCGACAAGCGCAGTGGAGGGATTTCCCAAGTGCCGCAAGGGGGTGACGAACGATGAGAAACGTCGGCAAGATCAGATGGCTAATCGCAGGGTTGCTGGTTCGAGTCCAGCTGGAGGAGCGTTATCCCAGGTGAGGCCCCGTCCATTGTGGACGGGGCCTCATTTGTTGTCGAAGAGGGAAGTGCCGCCGAATCCGATTGGCACGACCGGCGGTGCCGGGGTGTGTGGCCGCTGAGTGGGAGGACCGCCGGGCGGGCTGGGGAGGCCGCCCGACGGCCCAGATCGGGGAGACACGGTGCACCGTGCTGGCCACACCGTAGTGGGAGGCGGCGACGAAATCCTTGAGAGAGGGTTGAATCCGCTGGTAGCGCTCGGGTGGGCAGTTCGGTGGCGGCCTGCTCGGCCACCATGTGCCGCGCGTACCAGTCGGGGCGGCACCGGAATCAGTAGGCCGTGCCCATGGCCGTTCGGACCTCGGCCAGCGTGGCGTCGGCGATGGCGTTGGCCCGCTCGTTGCCGATCTGGATGATCTTCCGCACGTACCCCGTGTCGGCGGCGTAGTCGGCGCGCCGGGCGCGCATCGGGGCCAGGAACTCGTTCACGGCCTCGGTGACCGTGCGCTTCAACGCGGCAGCGCCACCGCTGCCGATCTCGGCGGCGACGTCCTCCGGCGAGCGGCCCAGGCACAGGGCGGCGAGCAGCACAAGGCTGGAAACCTCCGGCCGGCCAACGGGATCGTAGGTGATGTGACGGTCGGTGTCGGTGCGAGCGCCCTTGAGCAGCCGCGCCGTCTCGTCCGCGCTCGCGCCGATGGCGATCGCGTTGTTCCGGCTCTTGCTCATCTTCGTGCCGTCAGTGCCGAGCAGCACCGGCGCCGACGACAGCAGGGCGTCCGGCTCGGGGAACACGGGGCCGTAGCGCTCGGTGAACCGGCGCGCGATGGTCCGCGTGATCTCCACGTGCGGCAGCTGATCCCGTCCCACCGGTACGAGGTTTCCCTTGCAGAACAGGATGTCCGCCGCCTGGTGCACGGGATAGGTGAACATCAGCCCGCTGACCGCGGACTGTCGGGAGTGCGCGATCTCCTCCTTCACGGTGGGATTGCGCTGCAGTTCGGGCACCGAGACCAGGCTCAGGAACGGCAGCATCAGCTGGTTCAACGCGGGTATGGCGCTGTGCGTGAAGACGGTCGCGCGCTCGGGGTCGATGCCGACAGCGAGGTAGTCCAGCACCAGTCCTTCGACGGTCTCGGCCAGCCGGTCGGCCACGTCCCGGTCGGTCAACACCTGGTAGTCGGCGATGATCACGAACAGGTCGACGCCCATGTCCTGCAGTCGGACGCGGTTCTGCAGCGTGCCGAACAGGTGCCCGAGGTGCAGCGGGCCGGTCGGCCGGTCGCCGGTGAGCACGCGGAAGCGCTCGGGGTGGGCCTGGATCTGCTTCTCCAACATGACTTCTCTCCAAGAGGTCGGGTCCGATGAACGGACACCGCCCCGCAGTGGAGAGGAGTGCCTGTGCCGTCCATTCGGACGGCACGCGCGTGCGTGATGGGGCCGTCCCTAGGCGGGACGCCACCAGCTCAGGCACGCGGTCAAGGTCACGAACGCATCATACCTTCAACCGCGGGAAAAGTGTCTCCGAGTTGCCGCGGTCGATCGCCGTCCGCAGGGCCGGCGACAGCTTGTAGTTCTCGTACTGCTTGTTGATGAACCCGACCGCGGCCGCCGGCGCGAACGGGAAGTCGCTGCCGTAGGTGATGTGGTCCGGGTCGGCCACCTCGAGCAGGCTCGGCAGCGCGGCGGGGCTCGCCGACAGCGCGATGTCGTAGTAGAACTGCCGCAGCACCGCCAGATGCTTGGGCACCTGGTGCTTCTGATCGACCAGCGCCCACAGCTGCTGCACCTTGTTCTTGGCGTTCAACATGGTCAGCAGGATGCGGTACGCGATGTACGGCACGAAGCCGCCGGCGTGCGCGAGGATGAACTTGATGTCGGCATACCGGTCCATCGACCCGGACAGGATCAGGCTGATCGCCGTGCGGGTGGTGTCGAGCAGGAAGTCCGCGGTGAAGGTGGGGATGCCGGGCACCTCGGGCGCCGGCAGCTCGCCGGGATGCACGAACACCGCAACCGAGCGGCGGTGCAGGAAGTCCAGCAACGGGGCGAACGTCGGGTCGCCGAGGTAGCGGCCGTCGTTGTTGGCCAGCAACACGATGCCGTCGGCGTGCAGCTCGTCCAGCGCGTACGCCGCCTCCGCCAGCGCCCCTTCGACGTCCGGCAACGTCAGCGTGGCGAAGAAGCCGAACCGGTCCGGTCGCCGGGTCACGACGTCCGCGCAGTACTCGTTGATCTCGCGGGCCCAGGACCGGGCCTCGGTCACGTCGCCGAAGTACACGCCGGGCGTGGACAGCGACAGGATGCCGGTGCGGATGCCGTGGCCGTCCATGAACTTCAGCGCCGACGACTCCGACCAGGCCGGCAGGTCGATGCCGCCCGGGCGGATTCCCTTGTCCCGCATCCAATCCGCGTAGCGGGGCGGGACGACGTGTTGGTGCGTGTCGATGCGCATCAGCTTTCCTTGTCTGCCGGCACGATCAGGGCGGCGAACAGCCGGGGCAGCACGTCGGTCACGTACCGGCCGTCGTCGGCGGAGCCGTCGATGATCACGCGTTCGAGCATGGTCGTGTACAGCCCGGTGATCGTGACGACGGCGCTGAGCGGGTCCACGGTCAGCCGATAGCCCAGGCGGTCCAGCGCCGACAGCAGGATCTCGGCCAGGCTGTCGTGGAACCGGCGCTGGGCCGCGGAAGTCGGCGTGCGCAGTTCCTCCTGGCGCAGCGCCTGGGCGTGGAATTCGGCGGTGAGCAGGTACCAGGTGCGATCCGCGGTCAGCGACTCCATGAACAGCGTGCCGGCCTGGCGGAGCACGTCGGTCGCGACATCGGGGTCGGTCGTGTCAGCGTCGTCGATCGCGGCCCGCACGGCGGCCCGCAGCCGGTCGACGCGTTCCTGCATCTGCACCTCGTACACAGCGAGGAACAGCTCCTCCTTGCTGGCGAAGTTGGAGTAGAAGGCGCCCCGCGTGAAGCCGGCGCGCTCGCAGATCAGCTCCACCGGCGCGTCCCGGATGCCCAGCTCGCTGAACACCTCGTAGGCGGCGTCGATCACCCGTCGCCGCGTCTCCGCCCGTCGCCGCGTCATTTCACCCGTCCGTGACTCGATACACACTGCATCGGATACATCATGCATTACGATACATGACGTATCCAACCCGACAAGGGAGCCGATCGTGTCCTCGTTCCTCTACCGCCTCGGCCGGGCCGCCGCCCGGGCGAAGGTGCTAGTCCTGGCCGTGTGGCTGGTGGTGCTGGCCGCCGCGGGCGGCGGCGCCGTGCTGCTTGAGCAGGGGACTGACGACACGTTCGCCATCCCCGGGTCCGAGTCCCAGGACGCCCTCGACCACCTCGGTCGCGTCTTCCCGGAGGTCAGTGGGACCTCGGCGCAGCTGGTGCTGCTCAGTCCGGCGGGACGGCGGGTCGACACGCCGGCCATCAAAAACGCGGTCGCCGACGCCGTGAACGAGATCAAGAAGGTGGACCAGGTCGCGACCGCCGCGGACGGCGGCGTCTCCGGTGACGGCCGTGCCCAGCTGATCGCGGTGCCGCTGAAGGTGCAGCAGGCGCAGGTCCACGCCGACACCAAGGGCCGGCTCACGGCCATCGCCGACGACCTCGCGGCCAAGACCGGCACGCACGTCTACACCGGCGGCGACGCCTTCTCGAATCGCGTGCCCAAGCTCAGCCCCACCGAGGGCATCGGCCTCGTCATCGCCTTGATGGTGTTGCTGCTGATGTTCCGGTCGATCATCGCCGCGGTCATGCCGCTGCTGACGGCCGTGCTCGGCGTCGGCATCTCGATCAGCCTGGTGTACCTGGCGACGCTGGTCGTGCCGATCTCGTCGACCGCGCCGATGCTCGCCGTGATGCTGGGGCTGGCCGTCGGCATCGACTACGCCCTGTTCCTGCTGTCCCGGCACCGTGATCAACTCGACGACGGCCTCGACGTCGAGGAATCCATTGCCCGCGCGACGGCGACGGCCGGCTCGGCGGTGATCTTCGCCGGCCTGACGGTGGTGATCGCGCTGCTCGGGCTGGCCGTCGCCGGCATCCCGTTCCTCACCACCATGGGCGTTGCGGCGGCCGTCGCAGTCGCGTTGGCCGTCTGCATCGCGGTCACGCTCGTGCCGGCGCTGATGGCCTTCGCCGGACGACGGTTGAGGCCACGGCAGCGCCGGAAGAGGAAGGTCAAGCGTCCTCAGGTGGCCCGCTGGTGGGTGCGGACCGCAACGAAGGCGCCCCTGGTCACGGTGATCGCAGTCATCGCCGCCTTGGCGGTGTGCACGATCCCGGCCATCGACCTGCGGCTGGCGCTGCCCGACAACGGCACCGAGGAGCAGGGCAGCCCGGCCCGCGACACCTACGACGTGGTCAGCGAGCACTTCGGGCCCGGCTACAACGGGCCGCTGATCGTCACCGCGGACATCATCACCAGCACCGATCCCGTCGGCCTAGTGAACAAGATCGCCGGCGAGATCCGGACTATGCCGGGCGTCGCCGCGGTGCCGCTGGCCACGCCGAACCCCAAGGGCGACACCGGGATCATCCAGGTGGTTCCGACCACCGCGCCGGATTCGCCGCAGACGGACGACCTGGTGCACCGGTTGCGCGACTCCGAGCAGCACTTCGAGGACGCGTACGGCACGAAGACCGCCGTCACCGGCATCACCGCGGTCGGCATCGACGTGTCGGCGCAGCTCGGCAACGCCCTGCTGCCGTTCGGGATTCTCGTGGTCGGGCTGTCGCTGATCCTGCTGGCGATGGTGTTCCGCTCGATCTGGGTGCCGATCAAGGCCACCGCCGGCTATCTGCTCTCGGTCGGCGCGGCCTTCGGCGCCACGTCGTTCGTGTTCGATCAGGGCCATCTCGCCGACGCGCTGCGCGTCACCCACACCGGCAGCGTGATCAGCTTCCTGCCGATCATCCTGATGGGAGTGCTGTTCGGCCTGGCCATGGACTACGAGGTGTTCCTGGTGTCGCGGATCCGTGAGGACTACGTGCACAACGGGGATCCGCACCGAGCCGTCGAATCCGGCTTCGTCTCGGCGTCACGGGTCGTGGTCGCCGCCGCAGTGATCATGTTCGCGGTGTTCGCCGCCTTCGTGCCGGAGGGCAGCGCCACGATCAAGCCGATCGCGTTCAGCCTGGCGGTCGGCGTGTTCGTCGACGCCTTCGTGGTGCGCATGACCTTGGTGCCGGCGGTGTTGGCGCTGCTCGGGCACCGGGCCTGGGGCCTGCCGCCGGCGCTGGACCGGGCGCTGCCGGTGTTCGACGCCGAGGGTGATTCCTTGGTGCACGAGCTACAGTTGGCCGACTGGCCCGGCGTTGACGAGGCGATCAGCGCTCGTGGCCTCGGCGTGGACGACGATCGCGGCCGACCGGTCTATCGCGACATCGATCTGCACGTGCCACGAGGTGGCGTTCTGGTGTTGCACGGCGCCGGCAAGACCGCCTTGCTCTTCACGCTCGCCGGCCGGATCACCAAACTCAAGGGGGACCTCAAGGTGCTCGGCCGGGTGCTGCCGCAACACGTGCACGCCCTGCGCCGCGAGGTCACGGTGATCGGCTGCCGGGACAGCTCCGCTCCGGCCCGCGAGATGGCGACCGCCCTCGCCGACGACGTCGAGCTCGTCCTGATCGACGACGCCGACCTGGTGCTGCGGACCGACGAGCGGGACGCGTTGCGCGACCTGATCGCCCGCCGGCACACCGCCTCCGGGCGCCCGGTGTCCGTGGTGCTGACCTGCCAGGACCCCGATCGGCTCGCCGACCTGCTGCCGGCCGACGCCCGTCTGTTCTCCCTCGCCCAGCCCGTCGAGGTGCACTGATGTTCAAGCCGTTCGCCAACTCCGCCCGGGCGCTGGCCGCCGGCCCGCTTACCTGGAAGACCTGGACAGGCCTCATCGCGGTGCCGGTGCTGATCATGGGCCTGCTCACGTGGGCGCTGTGGTCGCCGGACAGCGACCACGGCACCGCGACCGCGGCCGTGGTCAACAACGACGAGCCGGTCACCGTGAACGGGCAGCTCATCCCGCTCGGCCGCGAACTTGCCGGCGACCTCACGCACAGCGCCAGTTCGGCCTACAAGTGGGTGCTCACCGACGCGTCCGATGCGAATTCGGGGCTGGGCAACGGAACCTACGCGGCCGTCGTGACCATCCCGAAGGACTTCTCTACCCGCGCGACCTCCGCCGCGGCCGGCAAGCCGCTCGACGCTTCTCGGGCCGTGGTCGACGTCAAGACGTCCGCGAGCACCGGCGTCATGGATCCCTCGCTGTCGCAACGGATCGCCGACAGCACCCAGCACACGTTGAACAACCAGGTCGTCGAGACCTACCTGGCCAACATCTACGTCGGCTTCACCACCATTCACGGCCAGATCAACCAGGCCGCCGACGGCGCCGGCCAACTGGCCGACGGCACGCGCCAGCTCGTGCCCGGCGCGCAACAGCTCGCCGACGGCGCCGCCAGGCTCGCGGCGGGCACGTCGCAACTGGCTGCCGGCTCGGCCCAGCTTTCCAGCGGCCTCAGCCAGGCCGAGCGGGACACCGCGCAGCTGCCCGCCCTGACCAAACAACTCGCCGCCGGGGCGGAGCAAGTCGCGCAGGGCAACGAAAAGCTCGCCGGCACGATCGTCCCGCTGGCCGACCGGATCATCGCCGCCATCGACGCCCTGCCGTCCGCCACCGCCGCGGCCGCCGACATCCAGCGGCTGGCCGACCAGTGCAGCGGTGACGCGCAGTTCTGCGGCAACCTCCGGCAGGCGGCAGCGCGGCTGACCGCGGACGCCGACAAGATCGACGGGGCCAAGGCCGCCATGCGGGCCGAGGCCGTGCAGGTCCGTGACGGCATCCAGGCGCTGGCCAACGGGGCCAGGCAGGTCGCCAACGGAAACGCCCAGCTGGCCAAGCAATCCGGTCTCCTTGCCCAGGGAATCGCCTCAGCCGCCGATGGCGCGCGGCAGCTGGACAGCGGTGTGCGGCAGGCGAATTCCGGCGCGCAGCAGCTGGCCGACGGCTCGCGGCAGCTGAGCGCCGGGACCGGCAAGGTGAATGACGGCGCGCAGCAGTTGGCGTCTTCGCTGGACAAGGGGCGCAACCAGGTTCCCAGCTACACCGACGCGGAACGCAATCACCTCAAGACAATCGCCGCCAGTCCGACGTCAACCGCCTCGGACAGCACGCCATCGGGGACGCTCGCCATCACGCTGTTCGCGGTCCTTGCGTTGTGGGCGTTGGCATTGGCCACCTACCTCGTCACACGGGCCGTCCCCGATGCCGTGTTGACGGCGCGCGAGCCGACCTGGCGAATCATCATCCGCGCAGCCCTACCCGGCGCCACAGCCGCCGCCCTGGCGGCGATCGCGATCACCGCGATCGCCATTCCGGCGCTTCATCTCGGTGTCGGCGGTGCGTTCGAGTTCCTCGGCGTCGCCTTGCTGGCGGCGTTCGCGTTCGTGTCGCTCAACCAGGCCGTCACGGCGATCTTCGGCCGCGCCGGACGGCTCGCTTCCCTTGCCGTGCTGGTGCTTGCCTCGGCGACCGGGATCGTGTCCACGCTGCCGAGCCCGCTCTACGCCCTGGCTGACGACCTGCCCACGCACGGCGCCGTGCTCGGCCTTCGTGCCGCGGTGACCGGCGATGCCGGGCTGTACAGCGGGATCGCCGAGCTCGCCGCGTGGCTGATTGTCGGTGTGCTGGCGGCGATTCTCGTCACGGACCGGCGTCGTTACCTGTCCACCCGGCGGCTGCGGCTAGTACTACAGCCGCACGGTGTGATACTTGTCGGCGTGTCGTGTTCACGGAGACCGCCGATGCGTGATCGACTTGGGTGTGCCGGACATGGAGCAGGACCTCACGGCCCTACCGGAGACGAACGCGGACGATCGCCTGGCGCGGTGGCGGGCAGGGTTCGAGGACATGTTCGCGCTGGTCGCAGGCCGGTTCGCACAGGCAGACTCACGCCACCGGGCCAGGATGTACCTGCTGGGCTTGCTGTCGGGCGCCGAGCGCAAGAACTCCTGGACGATCGCCGAGCAGGCCGGTGACCTGGCCCCTGACGGCATGCAGCGCCTGCTGAACTTCTACCGCTGGGACGCCGACGCGGTCCGAGACGACCTGCGGGACTACGTGCTGGACCAGATCACTGATCCCACCGGGGTCGTGGTCGCCGACGAGACCGGATTCCTCAAGAAAGGCACCAAATCCGCCGGTGTCCAACGGCAGTACTCCGGCACCGCCGGTCGGATCGAGAACTGCCAACTCGGCGTGTTCTTGACCTACGTGTCGGCCCGGGGGCGGGCGTTGATCGACCGCGAGCTCTACCTGCCCGCGTCCTGGACCGACGACCGCGAGCGCTGCGCGGAGGCCGGGATCGACGAGGATGTGGAGTTCGCGACCAAGCCCGTGCTGGCCCAACACATGCTGGCTCGCCTGCTGGAGGCGGGAAGGGACATCGACTGGTTCACCGCGGACGAGGCATACGGCGACAATCCCGGCCTGCGAACCTGGCTAGAAGACAACGACATCGACTACGTCATGGCCGTTTCCTGCGATCAGCGCTTCACCACCCCGAAAGGCGCTGTGCGGGCGGATGCGTTGGCTCGCAGCGCACCGCGCAAGGGCTGGCAACGCCTGTCGGCCGGTGAGGGCAGCAAGGGGCGCCGGCTGTATGACTGGCTGCTGCTGGACCCGGGCGCGGACGAGCACCTTCTCGTGGTGCGCCGGTCGATCAGCAAGCCGGACGAGTTGGCGTACTACATCTGCCACACCCGCCGTCCCGTGCCGTTGGCAGAACTTGTCCGGGTCGCCGGCAGTCGTTGGGGTGTCGAGGAAACCTTCCAGTTCGCCAAGAACGAGACCGGCTTGGACCACTACCAGGTCCGCAAGTATCAGGCGTGGTACCGACATGTCACGCTGTCGATGCTGGCCGCCGCGTTCCTGGCCGTGACCGCGTCCGCTGAACGCGACCGCGACGCAAAGGGGGCGTCACAGCCGGCCACGAGTGTTTGATCCCGTTGTCGTGCAACGAGATCAGACGTTTGTGGGCCATCCTGACGCGACCGACGCACCCCCGAGCGCACACTGATCGATGGTCGGACTGGCGGCGACTTCATCAGACCCACGCCCGGCGATGCCACTACCAGCGGCAACACCGCAAACATCACAGCCTGCGGCTGTAGTACTAGCTGCCGCATAGGCGTGGGAAGAGTGCAGCAGCCACATGCCCGAATGATTTGGTCTACCGTTGTCAGATTTCCGTGGGAAATCGGTTTCAGGAATGCAGCCTCGACAGTTCCTCGCCGCCGTGCCTGATCAACGTCTCCAACTGGCGGCGGCGCTTCGCGAACTCCTTCACCGGGACCGACAGCGCCACCGCCGCCGTCGTGCGGCCCTCCGCGTCCTTCACCGGCGTCGCCAGGCACGCCAGGCCCGGCTGGAACTCCTCGATCTCCGCCGCGATCCCCGTCTTCCGGACCATCGCCAGTTCCCGGTCCAGGTCCTCCAGCCGGGTGATCGTCCGGTTCGTCAGCCGGGCTAAGCCCGCGCCGGCCAGGTAGTGCCGGCGGGCCGTCGGTGACATCGCCGCCAGCAGCACCTTGCCGAAGGAGGTGGCGTGGGCCGAGCGGTCGAACCCCAGGTCCAGCGGCTCCGCCTTGCGGTGCTCCGGCGAGTCCGCCACCTCCGCGACCACCAGCTCGTCGTCGCGGACCACCGCGTAGTACATGGCCGCCTTCGCCCGGTTGTGCAGGTCCCTCAGCGTGTAGGCGACCTCCGGCGTCACCGACAGCTGCGCCTTCAGGCTGTCGTGCAGCTCCGGCAGCTTGTACCCCAGGCCGAAGCCCCTGGCGTTCGCCAGGCGTACCAGATAGCCCTCGTGGACCAGCGTGTTCAGCAGGTGGTACGTGGTCGACAGCTTGAAGCCCGTGCGCCGGGCCACCGCCTTCGCCGTGATCCCGTCGCCCCCGTCCGCCACCGTCTCCAACACCCGCAGCGCTCGCTGCACCGAACCGATCAGCCCACTCGGTGGTTTGGGCTGGGCGTCGGGCATTGGTCCTCCGGTTGCAAGGGTGTCCCGCCCGCCGGCAGCAGCCAGCGGCGGTTTGGTGTCGAGCTACCGCTGACGCGATGATCATTGAAGCAGCAACCAGGTCGGTCAAGCCGGAACTTTTCAGATGCCGGCAAGAGCCCTCGACCAGGGGTCCGCCCGCCCCCGCTCACCCGCACGGCGGTAGTCTCCCCACCACGCGCCGGCCCACCGGCGTGCTGGGGCGGTAGCTCAGCTGGTTAGAGCAGCAGACTCATAATCTGTCAGGTCGTGGGTTCGAGCCCCACCCGCCCTACCCCTTCTCAACAGCCAAAACAACTGAAGCAGAGATCAACTAAGTTGATCATCGGGTGCGGCCTCGGGTGCGAGTATCCTGAGGTCATGGCTGCTGCACGCTCTGAGGGTCGTCAGCGAGGCGGGATCGAGGTCCGTGGAGACTCGCTCCGCGTCAAGGTCTACGCGGGCCTGGACCCCGTCACCGGCAAGCGCGTCTACCTCCGCGAGACCATCAAAGGCACTGACGACGTTGCTATGAAGCGCGCCGAGAAGAAGCTGAACGAGCTGCTCGTTCAGGTCGACAAGCAGCGCAACGCACCGTCCGCCGTGAAGCTCGGCTACGCCATTGACCAGTGGCTGCGGACCGCCGAGTTGGACGATGGCACGCGCGACATGTACCGAGGCTACGTCGAGCGCAACATCCGACCTGTACTCGGCGAGACCCCAATCAAGAAGGTGTCCGCGCGCGTGCTGGAAGAGCTGTACGCGGAGTTGCGCCGTTGCCGCGTCCGATGCGACGGCAAACCCTTCGTCGAGCATCGGACAGAGGAAGAGCACGACTGCTCCGAGCCTCCCAAGAACACGAAGAAGCGGTGTCGCCCTCACGAGTGCCGTCCGCTCGCCGCCTCGACCGTGCGGCAGATTCACTCGATCATCAGCGGCACACTGACGGCTGCGGTCCGTTGGGAATGGATCGACTCGAACCCTGCGCGCATCGCTCAGCGGCCCAAGCAGAAGGCACCTGAGCCTGATCCGCCGTCGCCGACCGACGCTGCTCGGCTCATCGATGCCGCCTTCGAGCTTGACGAGGACTGGGGAGTCCTCGTGTGGCTCGTCATGACGACAGGCATCCGTCGCGGCGAAGTGTGCGCGCTGAAGTGGTCGCGCGTCGACCTGGACGAGGGCACGATCGAGATCCGGCGCAGCTACACGCTCCGCTCTGGTGTCGGCAAGGAGAAGGACACCAAGACCCACCAGATGCGTCGAATCGCGCTCGACACGGAAACGACCGTGTTGCTGACCGAGTACAAGGAGCGCTGCCGTCAGCGGTTCGCAGGGCTCGGCATGGAGCTGAGCGACGACATGTACGTCTTCACAGGCGTCCGCAACCCGGACCCGACTCAGCCATACTCGCCACACGCTGTGTCGAGCCGCTACAAGGACATGGCTGAAAGGCTCGGCATCAAGACGCACATCCACTCACTGCGGCACTACTCCGCCACGGAGCTACTGACGGCCGGAATCGACCTCCGTACGGTCGCTGGCCGACTCGGTCACGGAGGGGGAGGGGCGACGACCCTTCGCGTGTACGCGGCGTGGGTTGCCGGCGCAGACCGCAAGGCAGCGGAGATCCTAGGCTCCCGGATGCCAAAGAGGACGAAGTCAGGATGATCATTCAATAGCCACTACGGGTGAAGGTGTGCTGTGACAACTGGAATCGTTACGCTCGTGGCTGCAACTATCGCTGCTCTTAGTTCTCTTGTTGGCGTCTTGGTCAATGTTCTCTCTTCAGGGAAGACTGAGTTGGAGAAGTGGAGGCGGCAAGAGGAGCGGAGGATTGTGGCAACTCTGTTGGGCATGTTCGACAAGGCGTTGGATGAGCTTGGCCGCGCGGCATTCTTGAAGAGGCAATGGCTTAGTGAGACTGGGGGGGTGCTCAAAGAGGGAAGTGACGGGCAACTGACGGAACAGATTGAGGAAGCTAGGCGTAATGCGACGGTAGTGCATGGCGACCTGATCGATATCGTTAATGAGCTTGAGTTGATGGCAGGTGGAAGGGTTGTTGAAGTAGCTCGAACGATGCCCGGCACCGTGGAAACGCTCCATCATTGGACTCGGCTGCCGGCATCTTCCGATAGGCTGGACTCGGTTTCAAGGCTTCTGGCGGATACTCACAGCGTGCGAGCCGAGTTTGTCTCTCTTGTTCGACGTGATCTCAACGTCGACAGATTCCCGTCGGTTCGCAGGTTTCGTCTGAAGTTGTGGCAGCTAGTGTCGTGGCCGTTTCGTCACGTGTGGCAGCCCGTGTATCGCTGGTGGATCCGCCGCAAGTATCGCGCAGTCGGTCGCTCATAGGCGGTAGTGTGCGAGTTGAGTCAGTCGCTGCTGCTGGCGTATCGAACCAATTTGCAGTGCAAGTGCGCTTGCGTGTTCTATATGATGTTTAATTTCATCATGGTTCCTGGTTGTCCTCAATGCAAGAGCCAAGTCAACTCTGAGCGTCGTTTCCGCGCGCGTGAAGCTTGAGTCGAGATCGGCAAGCGCCTCTGACAGTGTGGCGATCGCTGAATGTTCGCCTAGTCGCGCCAATGCGTTACCTCGCCAGCGCTGTAGGTGGACTAGCCCAAATACCAAGTATGGAGTCTCTGATAGATCGGGACTACTCGGCATAATGCGAACCGCTTCATCGAATGCCCGCAAGCTATCCCGCTGGCGACCGTCGGCGGCGCAGGCTTCACCGTAAGCCGCGTTCAGCCATGATCTGAGCAATTTTGGGGCCTTGTTGTATCCGAGGTTTCGGGCAAACTCTGCAAGCTCAACCGCGGACACTGTGTCGCCGACATCGTGTAGAACCACGGACTGGGCAGCTGTCGCGTAGGCGTGCAATGCTGCGCAATCGGACTCCAGAGCCGCTGCTTTCGCGCCGTCGTAGTGTGCCCATGCGTCGACTGTGAGCCCTTGGTCAAGGGATTGCCACCCCGCCAGTGTTCGGGCATCCACCAAGACCTTGGCCAGGGCCGAGCGTGCGCTGTTCGGTAGCGAGTAGCGCAATACCTGCTGCATATGCTCTATCTGGTGACGAAGTTCGCCCAACAATGCGGGAGCTCCAACTCGACGGTCCATCACTCGGGCAAGATCAAGTTTCTGTTGAAACAGTTCTACCATTTCCTTGTCGAGGTTGCGAGATGCTGCGAGTCTTGCCTGCAGGTCAGAAATGTCGCGGTCTGACACAGCGGCTGACTCGGGCGGGCGAAGAAGTTTTTCCATCGGAACACCGAGCATCCCCTCAAGCAGTCGCCTGGTCATTGGGCGAACAGGTCCGAGTGGTCGCCCATCGGCGCGCTGACCGGCGGCAAGGCGTTGAAGGTGGCGAACGCTGATCGGCACCACGTCGGTGCGATGCTCTGCGTACTGCTCAGCTTCTTTGCAGAACTCCTCTGGAGTCTGCCGCCGGTCCCTGATCAACTGTTCGAGCATAGTTCGTGCGCGATGCTCCACAGCCACACCTCCGTCACTGATGTCAGCGCTGATCAGTCTACGGCGTCAGATGTCGCTAGAGGTCGCTGGCAGGTCATGTACTCAAGAGCTGTCACTGAGAAACGCTGACTTCTGCTGTCACGAGTGGAAGGAGGCGACCATGGACCCTGCTGTGGCCGTGTTGGCGCTTACTGCCTCGGCCGGCGCGCTCGCGTTGCTGGTCCTTGCCGTGGTCCTCGCGACTCGGGAGATTCAGCGCCGCCGGTACGTCGACCGTATCGCTGCTGAGCTGAACGCGCAGTCACAGGCGTTCGGCATGACTGGGCCGCACGTCGTGGAGACAGATGCGCCGATGCTCGGGATGCTCATCCAGGTCGAGGGGGAACGCGCTTTCCTTGATCGGCATCTGGTGTTCGAGGATGCGGAGACGAAGGAACTGTACGGGCGCACTGCCTTCCTGTCTGTGGACGGGTTCTGGTGTTCGTGGGTTCCCAACTGTGCCTGCCGGAACCGGTGTCTCGATTGCCGCGCCACGCTGCGCGCGACGGCGGCCAGCCGCCGCGCTCGACGTGAATCCCGTGCGATGGCTGGCGGTAGCTGAGTTGCCGCACCGCTTGTCCCTGGTTCGGCGTCTGGCGGGGCTGCGTCGCCGCTTCACAGCCGAAACGACGTCCTCCGTCCTGCCGGCCATCGTCCAGGCGCTCGATCCCGTAGACAGGACCACGCGTCTTCAGTTGATTGCCGCCCTCGGCGATTGCAGTGCATCGGTACCCGCCGAGGTACGGCAACTCGTGCTGCCGGATGCTGTTGCACCTGAGCAACGCGCCCTTGAGGCAGGGATTCTCAGCGTCGCGAACCGCCTTGCCCCTGCCGCGTTTCGGATGGCTCGCCCGCTCCCTGACTACCTGACCCTTCACGTTCGCGCGGAGGCGCGGCTGCCTCTGCTGGCAGCTTTGGTGCCGAGTGAGACATCCGTTGGTCTGGTTGGTGTCGCCGGCCTACGGGTGCGCCCCTTCCGGCGACATGTCGAGCTGTATCTCTTGGGCACGACTGCACGGGTTTCGCTGGCGACCGTGTCCTATGACATCTGGCGCGATGCGGTCGCTGACCGCGATCCAGCGTGGCTGAACTGGCGGCAGCCCCCTCCGTTGACCGATGCTGAACTCTCCACAGTTCCCGCCAGACACGCGCTTGCGTCGTCGATTGCAAGTTCTCTGTTGCGGCGCACTGGCCTGTTCCCGTTGGCTCCCAACGTCGTGGCCTCGGCGAGGGAAGCGTGTCAGGTGGACTGGTCCGGGGGAGCGTCAACGAGTTCGATCGCCGCCGCGCTCACGCATCCGTTGTGCGGCCTGCCCGATGTGCCCGCGCGGATCGCTCGGGTCACCGACCAGCATCTGACAATCGCGGTCGCCAACGGCGCGGCCTCCGTGGCGCTGTCGGGTCCGGACCTGACGTGCCCTGCGGTGACGGGTGAGACAGGTCGTCGCTGACCCTGTCCCACCCGTCACAGATGCCGTTCTGCCTGGTAGAGCGGCTGGTGGACCCGTCACAGTGGTTGTGACGGGTGCTGCGCGTGTGACGCCTGCCGTGACGGGTGCTGGTCGCACTTGTCACGGAACTTGTCACGTATTGGCGCGCAGTAGATGCCTACCCGAATCCGGCCACGGCCTGCCGCCGACTGTCAGTCATTGTCGGCCTCCTCGTCACAGGCAGCGTCCACGGCGGCACGGATGTCAGCGGTGAAGTACCCGCGTACCTGCCTCACGGTGCCGTCCGTGGTCGGTATCCGCTCCCGCCTTGACCGGCAGCCAAGTTCTCCCATCTGCCGGCCGAACATCGTCGGCTCGACGCCGAGTGCCTCGACCAGCTCGGCCGTGGGCACGAACGTGCGGCCGTCCTGCTCGGCGAGATCGTCGCCGAGATAGTCCACAACGGACGCTAGTAGCTCGGGCAACTCAACCAGTTCAACGTCACCCGCCTGACCGGTACTGCTGCCAATGGCCTTGGCAACGGCAGCACGGTCGAGCATCGGCGTCAGGTTCGCACCGATTGCATGACCGCTCAGGGTTCCGGCAGCCTCTCGCAGCGCACGACCACGCTGGCAAATGATCTTCCAGTCGGGGTTGGGCATGTAGTAGGTACGGACCGTCATCGCTAGTACATCCGTACCTGCTTCCGTCTCGCCGTCCGGCCGAAGGATGCCAACTCCTTTGTGTGAAGCCAAAAGCTTGGAAGAGTCGTAGCCGCGGGTGTTCATCTGCTCGCCGAGGATGATGTTGGAGTCTCGCCAGTCCATCACCCGCAGCGCGAACCGCGAGCCGAGCACCGCCCGCAGCGGCGTAGGCAGTGAAGTCGCGTCCGGGCGCTGGGTTGCCAGGATGACCACGATGCCAGCTGCCGGTCCCTTCTTGGCGAGCCACGTCAGCAACTCGCCGAGGTACCTGCCGAGTGGGACCTTCTTACCCTCCACTTCGACCGGAATACGAGACTCCAAGGGGATGTGCGCCTCGTCCACGATGACGGCGGTGATCGGCATGTTGAGCGCCTTGTCCCGCGAGATGCTCGGCGTGATCTTCGACTCGGGGCATGTCTCGTCATCGAGTTCGCGCATCCGGGCGTAGCGTCCCTGAGTCTCGGACACCAACTCCTCAAGCCACGCCTTGAACATGAACACGTGGCCGTCGTCGTCACCGGAGAAGAACCGGTGCGCACACGGCTCGCACGCATCCCAGTCCTTGCCGCCCTTGAAGTCCGCCACGTACAACCGCGTGTAGGGGTCCAGGATCAGCCCTGCGGCGGCAAGCCGCTCGGCGAAAGTCTTGCCCTGTCTGGGAATCGCTCCGATCAGGAGTGACGTCCACACCAACGGCAGGCTTACTTTCCGAGCGCGTGCGTCTTGTCCAAACGGGACTGGGCGCCAGGCGTCCCAGTGCTCGACGTTGAGCAGCGGCGTCCGTAGCGGAGGAGCGGCGTACGGATCTTCGTCAGCGACCCACATGGAGACTCGGCCGGCGTGACCGCCGTTTCCTCGGACTCGCTCGACGATCAGCTGAACCTCGTCAACCGCAAGGGCGGACGCAAGCGCCTCGCGGTTCTTCACCACATCGGCTGCCTTGCGGGTCGCCGGCAGGTCGACGGTGATTGCCCACCCGTCGCCTTGTCGAGATGCACGCTCGACAAGCCGTAGTGTCTCATCCTTGCCGATCAGCTTGGCGTCGCGGAACGCGTCGACCAACACTTGCGGGTCCATGGTCCACGTGAGCGAGCGTGGACCGGCAAGCACGGGCTTGCGTCCGGGACTGCCGTCCTTGCGTCGACCGAGGACCGCCAGTGCAACAGATGCGACGGCACCTGTGATCCACAGCGTCACATTGCCGTACACGAGTTGGGTCACCAACACCGCCATAGCGCTGCTGACGGCAACCGCACCGGTCACCTTCCACCGGAACAACGTCAACGCCCGGATTTCAGTGAACTTGTCAGCCAACTTCTCCGACTGCTCGGCGGCGTCGCGGTAGTCGTGAACGGTGACCCACTTTCGCCACCATCGGGCGGCGGCCAGCGCTCCACGCGCTACAGCACTGACGTAGCGGAACGGTGAACGGAGCAGGCGAACCGCCAGATCCTTCAACGCCTGCGTGAACGCGCTGCGCGACTTCAATGCCATCGGCACGCGTGGTGAACGCTGCCACCACGAGTCGATCACCTGCCGCACTGACGGTTGACTGAGGTGAGGCGCGGCATCGTCGACCAGTTCGGCGTCATACACGGGCTCGGCCGGTACAATGTCGGAGTCACGTGAAGTCATTGCCCCGCCTCACTTTCTGGCTCCGCATCCTTCGCAGTGGTTGCAGCAGAGTGCTCCACTTCGGACTTGAGGGCAGCGGCCAACCGAGGGGACAGCCCTCGCGCGCAATCGGTGACCGACCGCACCCATGCGGGTGTGATCTCGACGCCTGGTGTCCATGCCGCACGGGCCTCAGTGAGGTAGTCGCCGAACAGCTTCCTCCGTCGGGTGCTCTTCCTCTTCGGGGGTTCGCGTCGCGGTTGGTGAACGGTCTCCGGAGTGTTCACCGCTGACGCGTTGGTGAACGCTGCCGTCACTGCTTCGGTCAGCTTGTCGCGGAGATCGGTCACCGCCTCGGCGGCCACGAACACCACCAGCGGCGGCACCGAGTGCAGCACGACACCCGACAGTGACCCGGCCGCGTACGACGCCCAGGTGTTCATCACGTACGTGGCCGCCACCGTCAGCCACTTCGCCCGTCGCACCCACGGCCCGGTCTGAACCTGGTAGCGGGCCGTGACCTGCTCGGCCCGCAGGATCGCCAACAACACCAGCGACACCGTCGGGTCCAGCAGCCACGCGGCAAGCCACGGCAGCGACCAGGCCGCCGCGCCAGCAGCGGCGAACGCCTGCACGTTGGTCATCGTGAAGCCCAGGCCGAGCGTGATGCCGGCCCAGCACAGCCGGTCGACCTGGGTACGCACTTGTTCTACTCGCAAGGCCACCACATCGGGATGGGTCTGGTAGGCCCGCCGTTGGGTGGCCTCGGCTGCCTCTTCGATGAGCTTCTGGGCCTGGCTCGCGGAGGGGCCGGGTGGCCGCCCGTGGGCGGCCACCCTCCTCCCTCCGCTTCGTCGGGACTCAACCGGGTTAGTCATCGCTGACCACCCCTGCGCCGAGTGGCGTTGTCCAGCGTGCTCACCGTCAGCGCCTTGGTGAGCACGTAGGCCGCGAACAGATCCGGCAGTGCGAGCACCCCCACCAACAACGTGGTGTTGTTGGAGTAGGTGACCACGATCCACTGGACGCCGAGGAGCACGGCACCGCCGAGTAGGACCCTGCCGGCCAACGACACCAGCCGCGCACCGGCTCGCGCGGCTTCAGCGGCTGCCTTCGCCCGTCGACGGCCGGCGCGCCATACGAGAATCAAGGCCAACAGCGCACCCAAGCCGGCGAGCAACGGCATCAACGGCACGTTGACCGTCATGACGGCTGCCCTCCGCCCCGCCGGCGAGCCAGCCACGCGCGGTAGACCGCTCGCCTGTCCTCTTCGGAAAGCGCTCCCCACACTCCGACCGTCGACTCTCCGGCGGTACGGAGTTCGAGTTCGAGACACTCGCGCTGAACCGGGCAGCCCGCGCACAGTCGCGCGGCCAGTTCCCGGTCAGTCAGCTCCTCGCCGGACCACTCGGGCTCATCGTTGGTGACGAGCCACATGCACGTGCCGTCCGTGGTCACGATCTCCAACAGCACGTTGTCGGGAACCTCGGCGTACCGGTCGAGGTCTGCCGCGACTACCTCGTAGTAGTTGTCACGAAACTCGTCACGATTCACCACGGCGCACCCCCGACCAGCCGCTCCGCCTCGCGAGCCGTCCGACGCTCGGCAGCCATCCGAGCAACGTCGATCACGCCGCCGGACTGGGCTGCCTGCTTGGCCAGCTCGTCAACCGCCTGGGCCGGAACCACGTACCGCGTCCTGAGGCGTACTGCCGGGAACGCGTCCTCCTGAATCGCCCGGTAGATCGTCGCCGCGTTGACTCGCAAGATCTGTGCGGCTTCCTGCACGCTGTAGAAGACAGGTGGCCTGCTCGGTCCTGTCTCACTCGTCGACCTCATTTTGGTGACTCCAGAAGACTGATTTTTGCGCAGGATTCGCTGACATCAGCCTTGATTTATGGCCAATCACCGCCGATGTCAGCGCAAAGACCGATTGCTGTGCGCTGTGCGCGCTAACGTCAGCGGTGAAGGCGGAGCACGGAGGCGTACGTGGACGAGGATTGGGCGGCAGTCGCGGGGGCGATCAACGCCCGCACGGCGGACCTCGCCTTGAAGCAGAAGGAGCTTGCCGAACGTTCCGGCGTTTCGCTGGCTATCGTCCGCGAAATCCAACAGGGGAAGATTCAGCGACGACGAAATCCGCGCACGCTCGAAGCTCTGTCGATCGCGCTGGACTGGCACCCGCAGCACCTCAGCGCGGTGCTTCGCGGAGAGAATCCGCCGGAAGCCGAGGCGCCGGCCACCACTGCGGATGATCCAGTTGTCGCGATGCTGGGCACAATCGTGCGCGAACTCCGGGGCCTGCGGGCCCAAGTAGGCACACTGAGCAGCAGGCTCGAATCGGCAGTCTCGGGTGAGAATGAGAAGCCGACAAAGAGCCGTTAGCTCTGTTGCCCTGGTGGCCGTTCCCGTCGTCGTCATGACACCAGGAAACGGCCAACAACCGACCCAAAACAGTTGTCGGCGATTAACGTGCCCCGAGTTAAGTGGAGTTAACTAGCGAGGTCAGACGCCAAATGATCTGGGGTGAAGATGGCGCGGAGCCAGAGAGGCGGACCACCCGCGACCAAGTTGCAGGCTGTCCGCGTTCAGCAAGGGCGCAGTCAGGACCAGGTGATCCGTCTCGTGATCATGCGTGCTTCGCTGCTGAACATAGCGGTGGCGTCCGAGTCTTCGCTCAAAGTCATGCTGTCGCGCTGGGAGAACGGGCACGACCAAGTGACTGAGCCTGGCTACCGGCGGCTTTTTCGGGAGATCTACGGACGGACCAATGAAGAACTTGGCTTCCCGTCTGAAGTACTGAATGAAGGTGCCGCGGAACTGCGGGACCGCTTGATAGTCGCTCGCAGCATAGACGGCGAAACGCTCGACCTGTTTCAGCAGCAGGTCAACATGATTCGCGGCTCGGACAAGCGATTCGGTGCCATTGCGGCTCTTGACCAGTTGAGCAGTCTCATCAAACACATGGAAGAAGTCCATGCATTCAGTGTTAATGCAAAGCATCGCAAGCGTCTTGCGGCAATACTGACTGACGCGCGTACGTTGGCTGGCTGGAATGCTTTGGATCGAGGCTCACAACTTCAGGCATGGAAGTATCATGAAGATGCCAAGGTGTCTGCGGGCGAGGCTGGCGCGCCTCATTTGCTTGCTCATGCTGCGGCGCAACAGGCGGTAATCCTGCTGGACCTTGGCGACGCAACTGGCGCGGTCGAGCTACTTGAATACGCGCGTTCGGTAGCCGAAAACAAAGTGCCTGCGGTATTGCAGTCATGGCTTGCTGCTGCTCACGGCGAGGGGCTTGCAGCTGCTGGTCGTCGTAATGAAGCGCTACGAGCCTTTGATCAGGCGGACGAGTGGTTGCCGGCCGACCCGGTTGATCCCGAAATGCCATTCCTTCTGCTGAACAGCGGTCAACTCGCTCGCTGGCGCGGCAATGGTCTAACGAAGCTTGGTGAGCAGGAGGCGATAGAACAACTGGAAGCGGCTGCCCGGGAACTGGAGTCGCCGAATGGCACGGCCATTCGTGAGGGCTCGGCCATTCGTGGACTGAACTGGTTGTACGTTGATCTAGCGTTTGCTTACTCTGCCGCTGGCGACCGGGAAGCTGCGATTGCCTATGCGCAGCGAGCTCGGCGGCTTGCTTCGCAAATTGGCTCCGATCGCCAACGGCAGCGGCTCGAAAGTCTGATTCTACCGGGCGCCAGCGGCACCACTATTGCGTGATGCTAGGTAGTAGAGGAGTGGAATTACCGCGCCAGACCCAAGGACCTCACCGTTCCGAACAAGGTCCAACACCCGGTCTACCGGAATCCACTCGATCCGCGCGGCTTCCTCGGCATCGGTAGGCTCGCCGACCTTCTCGGCCTGCCGCCACATGAAGACGTCAACCGGCGAATCAATCATGCCCGGCAGCGGCTGAAACTTCACAATGTGTTCAGGCTCGCCGATTGGACGCCAGCCGGTCTCCTCCTCAGCTTCACGCGCGGCCGTCGCGGCAGGTTCTTCGCCTTCTTCGACCAGCCCGCCAATCAGCTCATAGCCCCACTGGTCGACAGCGAAACGGTACCGCCACAGCGTCAGCACCTCTTCGTTCTCATTGACGAGCAGAGCTATCGCGACGTGGTCCAGCCGGACCACGTGATGCTCGAACCGACTGCCGTCGGGCGGCTCCACATCAACTAGGTTGACCTTGATCCACCGGTTGTCGTAAACGGTCCGCTCGCCATGGACCTTCCACTTCAGTGCCTCCGGGTACTCCGTCACTCTGGCAGCCTACGGGATGTGGAGAAGTTGATCACTATGCCGGTGGTGCTGGGTGTTGGTGTCGAGGCAGTTGAGTGTCTGCGGAGGACGGACCGTCTGTAGGGTTCAATGCCCGCTGCTGATGATCTCGGCGCTCTTGTCGGCGGATAGGCCAAGCCGGGTGACGGCGGGGCGGATCGACGATCCCCTTCATTTTTATCGTTCAGCTTCCCATTCGCTTAGTACGACAACGACAGGTCGTGATGTTGTCTCCGGTGGTGGCTAGCTCGGGCACGGGCCTGGCTAACCAACCGCCACCGTGACCAGTGCAGGATGTGATCGACGGTGTGGGCGGAACGGACCACGACCCGGTTCCATAACCGGCGAACCTCGTTGACCGACAACGGGATCACGGTCTGACCATCGCCAGCAACGGAGCCCCCTTTTCAACGGTTGGCCGTGTGATCACCAGGAACGCCAACGCCGTCATCGACAGCGTGACGTGCCGGTACCACGCCTGGTAACCCCGCGCCTGGTAGTGATCCAGACCGGTCTCGTTCTTCGCCGTCTGGAAACACTCCTCGATCGCCCAGCGGCTGCCCGCGACACGAACCAGCTCCGCCAAGCTGGTATCGGCAGGCCCGAAACACACGTAGTAGGCGATGTCGGTCGGATCGCTGACCGAACGCCGAGCCAGCAGCCAGTGCCCCCAACCCCGCCGGCGCAACGGCCGGATCTCCACCGCCGTCCAGTCCGACACCCGAGGGCCACGAACTCCGTCCCCGCAGCTGAGCCGCTGCCAATCTGCGTCCGCGACGTCCGCAATCATCCGCGCAACCCGGACCTTGGCCAAGTGCATCGACACCACCATCGCCGACTTGGGCACCGCCACCACATGCGGGACGTCCACGGTCTCCAACCACAGCCGGAACTTCGTGTCCTGCCCGTACAACTCGTCGGCGGTCACCCATCCGAACGGCACCTCCGTCGCGAGCGCACGCTCGATCATCCGGCGGGCCAGCACCTGTTTGGTCGCGAACTCCACCTCGTCATCAATGCCAGCCGCCCGGCACCGGTCACGATCATCGGTCCAGTCCTTGGGCAGATACAACTCCCGATCAATCAGCGCACGACCGCGTGGTGAGGCATACGCCAGAAATACCCCGATCTGCGAGTTCTCGATCCGGCCGGCAGTGCCCGAGTACTGCCGTGCGACTCCTGCGGAGTGGGCACCCTTCTTCAGAAAGCCGGTCTCGTCGACGATGAGCACCCCCTGCTCACCGTCACCGATGCGTTCCACAACCGCGGCACGCACGTCGTCACGCAAGCCATCGGTGTCCCACGCGTAGAAGTTCAGCAACCGCTGCATGCCTTCCGGCCCCGCATCCCCGGCGGCCTCGGCCAGCGTCCACCCGTTCTTCCGCTCGATCTCGGCGAGCAATCCCTTGACATACCAGCGCATCCGGCGCCGCGACTCCACTCGGGGGAACCTGCCGGCGAACCGGCCCAGAAACGCCTCGAAGCTCGCCGACCAGTCCGCCACCATCTCCGCCAACACAACAAGATCAACTACCAGAGTCCGGACCTAGATTACAACCTGTCGTTGTCGTATTAGAGCTCGTCTCACGTGGATCTTGCTCGGCCGCTGCCATGATCAGACGTTGTGACGGATGCGTTGTCGCAGCGGCTGGTGCCCGACGAGTTGTGGGCACTGGTCGCGCCGTTGGTCCCACAGTTCACGCCGCGTCGGCAGGGCGGTGGGACGACGCCGGTGGACGACCGGGCGGTGTTCACCGCGATCGTGTTCGTGTTGACCAGCGGCTGCGCCTGGCGGCATCTACCGCCGTCGTTCGGGGTCACAGTGCCGACCGCGCACCGCAGGTTCACCGAGTGGACCAAAGCGGGCCTGTGGCCACGGGTGCATCGGGCGGTCTTGGACGAGTTGGGCGGCCAGGGCTTGATCGATTGGTCGCGGGTGGTGGTGGACGCGGCGGCGGTGCGGGCGAAAAAGGGGGATCGTTGACCGGTCCGAGCCCGGTCGATCGAGGCAAGCCGGGCTCGAAGATCCACGCGCTGTCCGACCGGGCCGGTCTGCCGTTGTCGGTGGCGGTGTCGGCGGCCAACACCAACGACGCCTACGGGCTCAAACCGTTGGTGCGGGCGATCCCCGCAGTGAAGTCGCGGCGTGGTCCCCGTCGGCGCAAGCCGGCGAAGTTGCACGCGGACAAGGCCTACGACATCAAGGAGTTACGGGCGTGGGTACGCGAGCAGGGGATCGCGGTGCGGATCGCCCGCAAAGACACTGAGTCCAGCGCGCGGCTGGGTCGGCACCGGTGGGTCATCGAACGCACGATCGCCTGGTTGTTCGGGTACCGCCGACTCGCGATGCGGTACGAGCGCAAGGCGAACCACTTCTGCGCGTTCCTGACGTTGGCGGCGGCCTTGACTTGCTTCAAGAGGCTCGCCAAGGCCGCCACGTAAGACACCCTCTTAGGCCGCTTGGTCGTCGCGTTCGCCTCGGGTGTCTCGGAGCCAGTGGGAAATCAAGGTGGCGAGGGTGGACACGGCGGTCTCGTAGTGGTCGGGCGTCATGGGCGTGGTTTCGAGGCGTTCGATCTCCCAGAGTTCGTCCGCAGGTCGCCAACGACGACGGGCCGGGACCGCGGATTCGACTGGTGGCTGGATCGGGCCCGACTCATCAGGGCCTGTTGGTTCTGGCGTGTCGTGTGGGTGGCGCATCGCGCACCTCCCGCCTCGCTCCGCGAGGTCACCTGCAGATCAGAGACGTTCGCGGGCGTGCTGGTCGGCGACAAGGAAAGCGTCGACTCAGCGGGCATTCCCCAGCTGTGGACACCTGCGCTCTCAGGTCCGCGAGGCGGATCTTCTGGAAGACAGACACGCACCATGACGCGCGTTGAACGTGCTGGGGTTGCCGAAGCTGTCACGAGCTGTGTGCCTCTACTCCCCGGATATGTGTGTGCGGGGCCGGCGGTCACGGTCGTGCTGGACTCCTGCCGCCCGGCAAGATCGCAGGTCTTGCCGACTGCGTACTCGATCACCATGGGAGCAAGAGACGCGGCGGCCGACGTGGGTCCAGAGATCGGTACAGGCACGGGCCAAACACGGCTCGTGCTGATGTAGGGCTGGGTTGGTCGTGTGAGTCGGGGGTGCTCCTTTCCGTCTGCGGGGACGTCTGCCATCCAATTAAGGTAGCACCTAACTGTAGTAGGTACAACAAAGTTCAATTAGGTGCAGGGCGGCTCACGAGGTTCTGTTCGTCAAACACACCGGGTGGTCCCCTGTCCTCACGTAGGTCATCGGGGAGACTGGGCGACGATCGGCGCCCATGGAGGCCGCCGGAAGACGAGTGAGCGCGGGAAGGCGTGGCGGTGCAGCTTCGATGGCGGCTCAGGCAGGTGATGGCCTCCCGCGAGGTATGGACAGGCAAGGAGTTGCGCGAGCTGCTTCTCCGGCGTGCCAACTTCACCTTGTCGGCGCCGTCTGTCTCGGCGCTGATGAACAACGAGCCGGTTCAGATGAAGACCGAGACTCTGCAGGCGTTGTGTACCGCCCTGAAGTGCACTCCGGACGAGCTGTACGGCGTCGTTCCTCCACGGGAGATCGCGCTCGCCGAGAAACCGGAAGCTGACGAGTCGTCAGCCAAGCAGTAACTGCCGCGCGGAGGCACGGGCGCGACGATGAGCATCATGCTGTCGGCGCAGAGGGTGTAGACGGCGATGTCGGCTGACTCGGAGATCGCGGATGCCGCCGCGCTGGCGAGCGCGATGCGCGGCTCGGCGATCAGTCCGGACAACGCCGCGCCGGGGGCGATCGTGAGCAGCGTTGTCCGGGTGCCGACAGTGTCCTGCAGGAGGTCCCGGACGGTGAACGCGAGTCCGGCGAGGAGCGCGCCCGCGGGAATGTGCAGGCCGGCGACCGTGACCGCCGGCCAGAGTGTGGTGGCCCAGTTCGCTCCGGCGATCGTCGCCGCGTACCCGGCGACCAGGACCACGGCGGCGATGCTCCACCGGCGGGTGGTCATGTCGCACTCGGCCGGGTATCGGCCGAGTCCTCCGCGTCGGGCGGACCGTCGGCGGCGCCGGCTGGGCGCGGTGGAAGGTGCGTTCGTCAACCAGTGGCTCGTGTACCTTCGGCGCCGAGGTGACCCACTGCTCGATGGGTGCCGGGCGGCCGGCGATGGTGCGGGCCCAGACCTGGCGGCCGGTGTACTTGACGTTGTTCTGTTGACTGCACCAACTGGATGAGTGACTCAACCTGCGGGCGTCGATGTTCGATGCGGTGGCATGGATCATGAGCTCTCCCGGGTGCATCGGGGGTTGATGGAGGGACGGGCCGTGCTACCGGCGATCGGGGCAGTGGTGGCCGGTCCCGGTGCGTTGTTGCCGTGGGTGGTGCGGGACGGCGCCGGGCGGGAGGTCGATGGCCAAGACGACCACGACGCCACAGTGGTCCGGGGCGGTCCGAACAAAGACCTCAGCCTCACCCAGGCGCGGAACAACTTCGCCGCCTTCGGGGCCTCAGACGAACGGCACCTTGACCATGTCCGCCCTCCGCACGACGAGGAACACCCACTCAAATAGGCGCCGATCGACCATCCGCCAAAGTCGGGCGACACGCCGATCCGCACATGTAGCCAAGGATCTTCGATTACGTTCCGTAATGTTTCCGGCACGTCGTGGGCCGAAGTCCTGTTCAAGATCATTTCGGTTAAGCTTGCATCCGCTGCCCGATGCTGTCGATTGACCCGAAGATGCTGTCCCGGCTTGATGAGTTGGAACAGGACCTGCTCGCCCGCCGCAGTCGGGCCGTCGAGGAAGGCTGGCGCGGCGAGATCGAAGGACTCGACCTGACGCTGACCTTCCTGCGCAGCAAACGCACCCGCGCCCAACGCACTGCACGACTGGGCGCTCCGACACAGGTCAATCTCGGCATGCCCACCCGCGGACAGCACGGCTGACACCGCCGAAGCCACCTCAAACACCGCCCACCAGCGAAAGGCGACTTCGATTTAGTGCAGAGAAGGTGACGATCCGCCGGACGGCCTTGGCGGTCCACCGCCCGTTGGGCACAGGGGCCGGGTACTGGCGCGAGTCGCTGTTGAGTCGCGTGGCGATGGCGGCGAACGTCAGGCCGTGGTCGGCGCGCCAGATGAAGATCTGCTTCACGACCGCGGCGGTCTGCCAGTCCAGGACGAGGACCGCACGCAGCTTGCTATGGCCGCTGGGGTCGGTGACACGGATGCGCAGGGCTCGGTAGCCGTAGGGCGGCGGCCCGATCTGGTAGCCGGCTCGGACGAGCTCGACCATCGCGGCGCGGGCGCGGCGAGTGGTCTCGGCGTGGTGCGCGGCGAGCGCGGTCCACTGGATCCGGTTGCCGCAGGCGTCGAACAGTTCGTCGTCATGGGTCTGGTCGTCCGCGCTGCCTTCGGTGTCGGCGGCGGTGTTACCCGGTTGGCTTGTCCACAGGTTTGTCCACAGTCGAGACCACCACGGTGGACGGATCTCGGCCACCGGTGTGCCGGTGCACTGGTGCCGGGCGGCGGCGCGGAGGGCGGCGCGCTTGCGGCGGAACTCGGGGTGCCAGTCGCACTCGCGGCAATACAGGCGGGTGGTCATGCCGCTCGCCTCCAGCCGGGGTAAGTGACGCCGTTGACCGCGGGCCGGATCACGTCGTCCTCGGTTGGCCACGGGATGCCGGCTGCCGTCGCGGCGGCGAGTTCGGCGTCGTGGGCGAGTTGGAAGACGAGCACCTCGTGGTGCGCGGTCAGCGCGGTCGGCACACCGGCAGCGCGGGCTCGGGCAGCGGCGCGGCGCTCAGCCAGCGACGCTCGGGTGACCAGTCGGCTGCCGCGCAGGCCGGCGGTCAGCGCGATGCACCGCTCGACCGGCGCCAGCCCGGCAGCGGTGGCGGCGGCGATGAGCGGACTGGTCAGGTCAACCAGCGAGCCGTCCGGGTGCCGGAGAGGTCGCGCGATGACGGCGACGTGCCCGCCGGAGCGCAGCAGCGGCTCGCAGTAGAGCAGCGTCGTGGCGAGGTCGGCGAGGGCGGACTCGACCGGCTCGCGGTCCGGACCGCTCGCCTGGTTGTTGGGGTCGGCTGGCGCGGTGCGCAGGGCGGTCAGGACGAGTCCGACTCGCCCGATCAGCCCGGCGGCCCGGACGGTCGCGAGGACTTTCGGCCGGGCGTCGAGGACCGAGCCGTCACGCCAGGCGCCCGCGGTCTTGGCGGCGGTGACGTTGCCGCGAGCGAGCGTCCACCACCGGCTGCGGGCGGTCAGGCCGAGCGCGTGACGGCCGGCGCGCAGCGCCTCAACGAGGGCGGTGCCCGCGCCGCAATCCGGGTCGAGAACGAGGTCGCCGGGACGGGTGTATATGGCGATCGCGTGGGCGGCGACGGCCGGCGGAATCCGCTCGGTGTCGGTCTCGGTGCCGGGAACACAGCCGGCGTCGCGCAGTTGCGCGAGCGGGTCCCGCTGGCCGGTCGGCCAGACCGACAGCGGCGGCATCGGCGGCTCCTCCCCCGGCGGCAGGGGGAGCGGCCAGGGCGACGTGGGACGGTCAGTCATCCTTATCTTCTGAGTCGGGTCGGTTCTGGTCAGTCGTAAGATCAGGAAGGCCCGGGGACCTCGGGTGTGGCTGTCATGACGGAGCCGTTGGTGTGGCTGGGAAGGATTGGCCGCCCGGGGTCCTGCGACGACTCGGCCGCTGATTGGGATGAGCGAAACAATCGCTGCATAAGGACGTGACGGCGAGGTCGTCTGCTGGGTGTCTGGCACGAACGACGACGGGAGGTGGCCGTGCCGCAACTGTGGGCCGGTGTGGACGCGGGCAAAGCCCACCACCACTGCGTGGTGATCAACGCCGAGGGCGACAAGATCCTGTCCCGGCGAGTGCCCAACAACGAGGCCGAACTGCTGGAGCTGATCGCCGATGTCCGAGCGCTGTCGCCCGACGTGCTGTGGGCGATCGATCTCAACGCCGGCGGCGGCGCGCTGCTGATCGCCCTGTTGGTCAACCACGACCAGGCCCTGCTCTACATCCCCGGCCGCACCGTCCACCACGCCTCGGCCGGCTACCGAGGATCGGGCAAAAGTGACGCCAAGGACGCGTTCATCATCGCCGACCAGGCCCGCATGCGCCGCGACCTGCACCCGATGACCGCCGGCGACGAGATCGCCGTGGACCTGCGGATCCTGACCGCCCGCCGCTACGACCTGACCGCCGACCGCACGAGGGCGATCAACCGGCTGCGCGCCCAGATCCTGGAGTACTTCCCCGCCCTGGAACGAGCCTTTGACTACAGCTCCTCCAAAGCCGCGCTGGTGCTGTTGACCGGCTTTCAGACTCCCGCCGCGCTGCGGGAGTGCGGCCAGGCCGAGCTGGCCACCTGGCTGCGGGCCCGCAAGGTCCGCAACGGCGCCGCAATCGCCGCGACCGCGATCGCCGCAGCCCGGGCCCAGCTCACCGCCGTTCCCGGACAGTCCACTGCCGCGGCCATGACGGCGCGGCTGGCCAAGGGGGTGATGGCCCTGGATGAGGAGATCGCGGAGACCGACGCCCTGATCGAGGGCCGGTTTCGCCAGCACCGGCACGCCGCCGTGATCCTGAGCATGCCCGGCATCGGGCCGTTGCTCGGGGCCGAGATCATCGCTCTGACCGGCGGGGATCCGGCCGCGTTCGGCAGCGTTGACCGGCTGGCCGGTGTCGCCGGCCTGGCGCCGGTCCCGCGTGACTCCGGCCGGGTTCAGGGCAACCTGCGCCGTCCGCGCCGCTACAACCGGCGGCTGCTGCGGGCGTTCTACCTGTCCGCGCAGTACGCCATCGTCCGGTGTCCGGAGTCGAAGGCCTTCTACGAACGCAAACGGCACGAGGGCAAGGTCCACAAGCAGGCCGTACTGGCCCTGGCGCGTCGACGCCTCAACGTCGTGTGGGCGCTCGTCCGCGACGAACGAACGTTCCAGCCCCACGTGCCACGACCAGGCAGCGCAGCAGCCTGACAGGCTCACCGCCTATCACCGCTACCGCTTGACAACGTCATTGGGAATCCTTCCCGATGAGCAGGTCATCGACGTCCACCTCGGCGTCGTGCGGACGGATCACACTCAGCTCGGTCAGGAACCTCTCCGGTTCACGCAGGCGCACAATCCGTGCGAGCCAAGCAAAAGCGGCTGTGAACAGGGCACCGACGAGCAGCAGCATGATCTGCCCGAACGCGGAGTCGTAAGGGGCGAGATAGCCGCGGTTGAGCAGCACCAGCCCGATCGCGAAGACGAGCGTGGTGATCACGACGACGCGCACGCTGGTCCGGGTACGGGCCCGGCCAGCTTCGACCCGCATACGCATCGACGCCTGTTCACGGGCCTCGCCGGCCAGTTCACCGAGCAGGTCAGCCAGTTGCCGGGCCTGGTGCTCGGCAGCCAGCACGAGCGCGGAGATCACCAGGTCGGCGGTTGGATCACGCAGCTGGTCTGCGAGGTGACGCAGGGACGGCGCGAGGCGTTCGCCGCGTTCCAGCCGGACGGCCAGCTCGGTGATCTCCTCACGGATCGCCTCCGGGCAGGCCGGCGCGGTAGCGAGGATGGCCTGTTCCAGCCCGGCCGCGGCCACGAGGGTGTCGCGCAGCATCTCCGTCCACCCAGCGATCGCCTCGATGCGTTCGAGCTGACGCTTGTAGTCGACGTTCGAGCCAAGGATCCGCGGCAGGCCGATCACCGCGACCACGGTCAGGACGGCGCCGACTACCCAGCCGGTGACCGCGCCGACCGCCAAGCCGGCGAGCACGGCCATGACGAGCAGGCCGACCTGTTTCCGATCGTGCCGTGCGGCCAACCAGGTACTCAGCCGGGACGGCGTCGCCGGACGAGCAGGCCGACCGCGCAGCCCGACGCCGATGAGCAGGGCTCCGACGGCGACGCCGGCACCGAGCAGGCCGAACAAGGCGGCAGTGGTGGTCACGGGGTCCACCACCCTTCGTGCCGCTCGAACAGGTCCGGGTCGTAGCCCGCCTCGACGAGCAAGTCGACGGTGTCGGTGCGCAGCGGCGCGCCGGGCACCGCCCGCAAGTCCGGGCCGGGTCGCCAAACCTCGTTGCTGATGACCTGGGCGCCGTCGGCACCGACGACTTCGCGGATGGAGGACACGACGCGCTTGCTCGGGTCGTCGCGGGGCTTTGCCAGATGCACCACGAAATGCAGCGCGGCGGCGACCAGCAGGTTGGTGGCCTCCATCGGCAACCGCTCCGGGCCTTGCACCGCGTAGGCGGCGAGCTTGGTGAACGCACCCTGGCTGCTGGAGGAGTGCAGGGTGCCCATGCTGCCGTCATTGCCCATGGACATCGCATTGGTCAGCGGGATGACCTCGGGACCGCGGACCTCGCCGACGATGACCCGGTCCGGGCTCATCCGCAGGGACTGCCACACCAGGTCCGACAGCGAGATCTCACCCTGTCCCTCGATGTTCGGTTCGCGGGCCTGCAGCGCAACCACGTCCGGGTGGGCCTGGGCGTCCTCGCCGAGACCGAGCTCGAAGACGTCCTCGATGGTGATCAGCCGCTCCCACGGCGGGATGACTGAGGCCAGCCCCCGCAACATCGTCGTCTTGCCGATCGCGGTGCCCCCGGTGACGAGAATGTTCCGCTTCGCCTTCACCAGGGCTTGCAGGAAGCTCTCCAGGGCAAGGTCGATCGTCCCGTTCTCCCGCAGTTCGGCGAGGGTGACCGTGGTGAACCGGTGCCGGCGGATCGACACCGACGGCCGCGCGGTCACCGCCATGACCGCCGAGACGCGCTCGCCGCCGGGCAGCTGGAAGTTCACGATCGGCGATCCGCGGTCGAAGCGTCGCTCCTCCACGCCGCTACGGGTGGCCAGGTCACGGATGAGCTCGATCAGCTCGGTGTCCGAGCCGACCACCGGCGGCAAACGCTTGCGACGGCCGTCGGCGTACTTGACGAACACACGGTCGCCGTTGATGTTGATGTTCTCGATGTCGGTGTCGGCCAGCAGCGGCTCCAGGCCGGCCAAGCCGAAGACCTCGTCGAGAACCTGGCCGATCACGCGCTGCTCAACATCGGGGTGCAGCAGCATCCCGCCCGAAGCGGAGTTGCGCAGCTCGGCTTGGGCGTGTGCCTCGGCTGCATCGGTCAGGATGACCTCGGCCAACCGGCGGCGCGCCGGGCCGTCCATCGGCGGGCGACCGGCGGCCTCGTCGGCTCGGATGCGCTGGCTGAGCTGGGTGGACAACTCGGTGCGCAGGTGAGTCCGCAGCCGTTCCACGGCCGCGATTTCACCGGCTGGCCGGTGCGGAAGCTCTGCCGGGCCCGGTAGCTGCGCAACAGGAAGCGGGTGCGGGCCGGAGCCGTTGGCCGACGTGGTCAGGGAACCGGGGCCGGGGCGGGTCATCGCGTCACCCCGTTTCGGGTGTGCGGACCGAGCGGTTGCAGGCTCGCGCCCGAGACCGGCCCGCCGGGAACCGCCAGCCGCAGGTGCGGGGCCTGGGAACCGCTGGTAGTGGCCGGTTGGAGCCCGTGCGCGGCGAAGTTCAGCGCGATCGTGGCGGCGGCCCGGCCGAGCGCGGACTTGTCCGGCCCGCGCCGGCTGGTGCCCTGGCCGCACAACACGGCGGCTCCCTTAGCGTCGCGTGGCACCCGGCCCATCACGGGGATACGCAGCGCCTGGGAAACCTCTGCGGTCGAATAGCCGTCGCCGACCAGCACGAAGCACGGGCGGCGCGACCATTGCTGGGCCGCCTGCAGCTTGAGTGCCACGTGCGCGAGTTCGTCATCATGCGGGCGGGCCAGCAGCAGCATCGCGTCCGCGCTGCGGATGATCGGCAGCGCGGGCGAGTCGGGATCGACCCGACCGCAGTCGGCGATGACCGTGGTGTCCGGCTGGTCGGCCGCCCGCCGCAGCGGCGACGACAGGCCCGAGGCCAGCACCGCAAGCGCGGCGCGAGCCTGTTCGGCACCGACCGGGCCGAGCACTACCCGCAGACCGCCAGGCAGCAGCTGCGTGTGCTGAGCCAGCAGACTCGGGTCGGTTCCGCCGCGGCCACGGGCCGCTGCGGCCAAGCTGACCACACCCGGCGTGTCGGGCAGCCGGAAGCGGGCCATCAGGTCACCGCCAGCCGGGTCGACCTCAACCACAATCGGGCTCTGCTGACCCGGCCAGCGCGCCCCGAGAGCAGTCGCCAAGGTCGTCACGCCCGGCGACCCCTTCAGCGAGCAGACCGCGATGAGCATCAGCGGCCTCCCGCGATCGCGACCAGACTCAGCTGCCCTGCCGGGGCAGAGGCCAACGCGCGAGCGTCCGATTCGGACAATTGCAAGGACACCACGGTGATCTGCTCGGTCTCGCGTGTGGCAACGCCCGTCACCACCGCGGTCCACGACGACGTCTGCCCGGAGCCCGTCGTCGTTCCGGTCGTCGTGCCCTGCCCCGGCGTGGTAAGGACCGCGACGGTGGTGCCGGGTGACAAGTCGGGCGGGAACTGTCCGGGCTTGAGCCCCACCGCAGCGATTGCCTTGCCCTGTGCGGGAATCTGAGGTGTGCCCAGCACCGAACGGGTCACCAGCGCGCCGGCGGGAAGACTGAACGCGACCGGCTGTCCCACCACCGTCGACGCAGCCGATGCGGGCAACACGTCCATCCCGGAGTCCGCCGCCATGCTGACCTGCTTCAAGTCCTGCGCCGTCAGAACTTGGCCAACGGCAACGGGACGCGCCAGCGCAATGACGCTCTCGCGGTCACCGAGTTGCATTCCAGCGAACACACCGCCGGCTGCGCAGACGACGACCAGCAAGACGCCGAGCAGCAGATAAGGCACGCTGCGACGCCGGCCGCCGCCGCTCAAACGCGACGGTGTCTTGCCGTCACGGCCGGCCCACGCGTTCGGCGACGCGGGCTTCTGCGTCGTCGGGCCCGTGCTGGTCGAACCTGCGGTAGTGGTCACCACCGACCTCCTTCAGGCATGACGCCATCGCGACGCGTCGATTCGGATGTTCGACGTGCCTTGGTCACAACGGAGTCGTTTTGCGTTATGCACACCCGCCCTCGTGAGGCGGGAGGCTCGGTTCAGCCGGTCGCGATTCCCTGGCTCTCCGCCACACGGAACGCCGCCGTGGACGAGGTCGTCATGTTCGGGAACGTGCCGCCCTGGCCGGCACCCGCCCAGGTCACGGTCCAGTTCACCGTGGCGGTCACCGGGAAGGCGTCGGCACGCTGGCCGGCCGAGGAGGTCTTGTAGGTGTAGCCGCAGTCCGGCGACGCGCTCTTCGGATCACCACCGGCAGGGAACGGTGAGCCAGGGCCGGTGCAGGTCACGGAGCCACCGTCACCCATCGACCAGGTCACCGAGGTCGGCTTCGCTACCGCGGTCACCGAGACGCCCGGCACCGACGCAGTGGCCGACACATCGCCCCAGCTGCCGCGATCCAGCCACAGCCACGTCGGGAGGGTCACCAGCTGATCACCGGCCGGGTTCGCCCTGATCTTCGGCACCGGCAGGCGCAGCTGGTTCCGCGCCTGCGCCGCGAGCTCGGCAGGTGACGGCAAGGGTGCCGGACCAGGCTGGCCGTCCGCGATCCAGACCGGCGGCCGGTACAACGCGTCGTGGAACCCAGGCCCAGTGCACTTGTAGACGTACCAGGCGCCGGACGGCGGCTGAGCCTGCGCGAGCCGCGGCTGCGCAATGGCGAACTGCACCGTGGCCGGCCCGCTCTGCGGCCGGTACATCGCGGGCATCGCCGTAACCGCACCAGTCTTCGGCGGAACATGGAACGCCGCCGGCTGCGCGCCTCCCGGCGGAGGCCCCTGGTAGTCACTGAGCTCGTACGCACACTGGGCCAGATTGGTGTTGCCACCGATGATCGTGTCGCCGTTGGCGTTGGATTGCCCCGTACCGAGATTTCCGTTGCCATGGGTGCCTGGCTTGGTGTTTCCGTTGCCCTGGTTACCGTTCCCCGGCTGAGGGTTGGTGCCTGCACCGAGTTCGCAACCAGGGTTGGGGTACTGGCTGCAGTCGGTGAACCCGTATCCGTCGTCCGCGAACGCGGGCAACGCGTTCACGATCAAGACGGCCGCGGACAGGCCGACCACGACTCCCAAACGCTTCAACACGAGCCAACCCCCTCCACGGCGAAGCGGGTGACCCTCCACGTGCCGTCCTGCTGCTTTTTGACTTCCGCGGTGATCGAGCGCCGTCCGCCCGGTGTGTCGTTGAGCAACTGGCCGTTCTTGTACTTCAGCCAGTTCGAGCTATCGCTGCAGTCCGAGATCATGATTGTGGTCGGGTTATCAGCAGGGTCCGCTTGGGACACCCGGGGATTGTTCGTCGGCGCGCCTTTGGACACGACACCGTTGAGGTGATCGGTGTACAGGCTGCGGTTGATCACCCCGAGCGCGTCACCTGTCGCGTACTTCGCGAGCTCGGGCGACTGCCAGTCCGACGTCTCGCCGGCTTTGGCCATCTGCCGCCACATTCCCGTATACGCAGCCGTCGCCTGCTGGCGGGCGCTGTCCGCGGGCGAGAGCGGCGAGGGGGTCGTGCTTGTCGGCTTCGTCGTACCCGTCGCAAGCCCAGGCTCCGACGAAGTAGTCGGGCTGCACGCCGCAGCGGTCAGCATCGTGAGCCCGATGAGGACCAGGCTCGCCCGGCGTCGACCATTGCCCCCGTGTAGGTTCCCCCTGATCACATACACCCCCTGAAACCCAACGAAATAGTCCTTTCGATCTACTGTCCTACAACTCACGTCTACCTGGCGGCCCCCTGGGGACTGCAACGTCCCTATGCGGGGACACAAGTGTCGGAACAGCGAAAACGCTCAAATGTTCACCTGAACGGGTGAACCGTGGCGTGTCCAAATGTCAGCGTGTAGTAGCTTCGGTGCTCCGGACAGCTGCAACCGGGGGCTACAGGGTGTATGCAACAAAGAGCGCTGTCGTTCTCCCGAACTTCGCGGTAAACGGACAAGCACCGCCATGAACACGACCTGGATCGCGTGCTGGAGTTTGATGGGGATCGCCGCTGCCGGTTGCCTTCGATTGGTCATCCAGCGGTTTGCGCTGCTTCCCGCAGGGATGTCGCGGCTCGCGCCGCCTGCCATCCTTGAAGTCGTCACCGCGGTCCTGTTCGCAGCTCTGGCTTTGCGCATCGGTGCCGAGTTCGTGCTGGTCGCCTACTCCTGGCTGGCAGCGGCCGGCGTAGTGCTCGCCACGATCGATTGCGTTGCCGGCGAACTACCTACCAGGCTGGTCTGGTCAAGCGGCATCGTTCTTGTCACCCTCTTGGGCCTCTCCGCCATCGTCGGGTTTACGATGTGGCCGCTCGTTCGCGCTGTTCTCGGCACACTCGTCGCGCTTGCCTTTTACGGGGCGCTCTACGTCCTCCTGCCAGGTCAACTCGGCGGCGGCGACCTTCGACTGGGCACACTACTGGGCTTCGCCCTCAGCTGGTCTGGTTGGCCAACGCTTCTGGGCGGAACGCTGGGCGGCTGGCTTGTCGCAGCCCTGGCGCTTGCCGTACTCCGCCTGAGCGGACGACACCAGGTCGGCCAGCGCGTTCGATTGGGTCCGTTTCTCATCGCTGGCGCACTTGTAATGGTTCTGGTCCACCCCACCAGTTGAGCCCATGCTGAAAAAGTCGCCTCCGGCCGCCCGTGCGACGTCCGCACAGAAGGTCGTCAGCGGACGATCCCGGCATGGCTAATGGTGGCCGATGTGCCAGGCGTTGACCGCATCACCTCGGACACGCGCCGATCCTGTTCCCGCAAGACGTCTTCGACGCAGTGCGTGGCTCTATCTGTACCCAGAGGCTGCCGCCTGAGGTAACTTTCGGGCGTGCCGACTTCCAGCGACCAGCCGAAGACCACCCCCACAACGGCCAGCGTCCCACCCAAGCACACCACCCCCGACCACGGTGAAGACGCAACGCTTTGGACCATCCACGAGGAGCGGCTGGTCGACGACACTCGCAAGCTCAGGCTGAGTGTCGCCAGCGTCGAACTGCCCGACGGGGTCAAGTTCGAGCAGTGGGTACTCAGGATGCCCAAGGCCGCCATGACAGTGGTCCTCAACGATGCCGGCGACCATGTCCTGATGATCTGGCGTCATCGCTGGATCATGAATCAGTGGACCTACGAGCTGCCCGGCGGCTATGTCGACCCCGCTGAAGACACCGAGCAGGCCGCTGCGCGCGAAGTCGAGGAAGAGACGGGGTGGCGTCCCCGCAGCATCACGTACCTGTCGCGTTTCCAGCCGCTCACCGGCAGCGCCGACTTTGAGAACCTCTTGTACATCAGCGAGGGGGCCGAGGACACCGGTGCGAGCGCCGACATCAACGAAGCCGCTCGCGTCGAGTGGGTCCCGCTCGCAGAGGTGCCCCGCTTGATCGCTGACAACAAGATCATCGGTGCGGCCGCTCAGGTCGCACTCTGGCAGGTCCTTGCGACTCGTGTCAGTCGCTAGCTCTGTTGTGGGTTGACGGAGATTCCCGCCGTGCGCATCCGGTCCAACGCCATCGCCGCCCCCGGATGCGCACGGTGCGGGGCAAGACGCGCAGCCACGCTAGTCAGATAGGACACGGAGCGGGCCGACGCCAGGTCTGCCGCCAACCCCACAGCCTTGACCGCCAAGTCAGCGGCTTCATCGATCTTTCCTTGTGCTGCAAGAATATTCGCAAGCAACGACAAGTTGAACATTTTTCCACGGTCGTAGCCGTCGGCCATGGCAAGGGAGTCTCGTGCAGCTCGCTCGGCCTGCTCGAAGTCTCCCAGCACTGCAAGCACATGCCCAGTCTTGGCCGCCAGATAAGCGCGGTCGAAGTATGCGAGCCAGCTTGGTCGCTCAGCATCTTCGCTAGCGCTGAACGTGGTTTCTGCGTCCGTTAGCGCCGCCAGGCTCGCCGGCCGGTCGCGGTTGACCGCGTAGGCGTGCGCCGCCATCGCTGAGGCTTCCGCTACCAGCACGCCGACTCCGGAGCGGCGTGCGCTGTCACGTGCGGAGACGGCCAGGTCGATCGCGAGCGCCCCCGACCAGGCGTGCGCTGCCTGATGAGCCATGCCGGCAAGCATCTCCGCCGACAAGGCCACGTCACCTGCCGCCATGGCGAGCTTGTGCGCTTGTCGCAAATGGCGTCCCCCCGAATCGCGATCGCCCACGTCGTACGAGGACCAGCCAGCCAGGTGTGATAGTCCCGCAGCCGCAACGAAGAGCTGATCCTTGACGCCCCGTTGTGGACAATCAGCCCGCAGCCATCCGCCGACCGAGGAGGCGAGGAAGTCCACCACCAGGGAGCGCATTCGGCCGCCACCATGTCGGTTGTCGATCGCCCGATACGTCTCGGTCATCTCCCGGATGATCTCTACTTCGACAAGGCCCACCCGATCCGGCACCGATGCCACAACGGTCCCTGCGGACTCCCCGGCGAACCATCCGAATCCGGGCGAGGCGCCGGGGACTGCCGGCGCCGCAGAGAACGGCAGCGGGGAGCCTGGTCCCGCAGGGCTCCGATGAACGCGGCGCGTCCGCTCCGGCAGATCAAACCACAGCAGCTCTTGAGGCATGTGCAGAAGCTCAGCCCACGCGATCAGCCGATCCAAATGCTGTTCTGGCGGTCCAGCCTCGGTGCGGGACACATGCGCTTGGGCCATACACGCCCACCGCGCCACCAGTGACTGACTAATGCCGGCTGAGCCGTAGACGCCACGCCATCGTGGATCAGTCCGGTAGGCGCGAATCACGACGCCGATATGACGGCTGGCGAACGCCTCCCCGTAGCGCTCCAGCACCCACCACTCTGGGGGCAGCACCGGAGGAGCCATCAGCCGCTCCCGACGCACTCGCGCACACGGCCCACACACTTGGGCGGTGTTGTCAGTCGCGAGGATGGCGGCGCAATCGGCGCACAGCCGCACTCGTACCTGCGGCCCACAGGGCCTGGTGTGTGCGTCCTCGTCCATGCCGCCCCCAAGTTGCGCGCAACGCCAGTGACCAGCCTAAACCCGCCCGCCACCGGTATCGCCGATCGCACCACAACGGAGTAGCCCGTCCGGGTGATGCGCACCGATGCTCACGCACTGCTGACCAGGGCAAAGGCCATAGATATACGAATTGCGGATAGCGCCCACACCAACGTAGACGCCCTCTCGACGCTCGCTGGCCACCAGAGTCGAGACCACATGCACCAGCACCTGGGATGTCTCCTTACGTGAAGGTCTCGTTCCGTCCCTCGGCCCGGCCGCGGAGAACAGGGCGCTGCCATCCCGATGCCTGGTGCGCCCCATTTCCGAGCGGCACCAGGCGGTGACATGACCACCCACCCGAGGACCTCTCCCTCTACGACCAAACGGCCGGCCGGAGTGCGGATGCATACAAGGCCGCCTACAGGCGGTGCGGACTAATGTCACGCTACGCACCGCCGGAGCGCCGGCATGCCTTGCTCGACGAGCTCACAGGCTTGGTTCGTCAACTCCAAGACGCCGAAGACCCAGAGCTGTTTGCGTTTGGCGCTAATGACGCGCATGGCCTCGTACTCCGACTTGTCGGCGTCGTTTTCGAACTCGTCCGACGCCACCCCGTCGATGACAGTGGCCGATGCCGTCAATGCCGACGGAACCGTTCTGGCTGTCGCCGATGGTTGCGTTGGCCGACCCGGAAGGCGCCCTGTCTGGTCCTCAGCGTTGCCTCGTTCTACTCGACGGTCCCGATCGAGCACGTGTGGCTCCAACTCCTGGCTCACATCGGGACCAATCGCGAGCTTCATGAAATCCGTGCCTGGCTTGCAAACCGCTCCGCCACCGCCGCGCCCGAACCGATCTGGCCGGCGGTCGACGAAGAGGCGCTCCCCTGTCTGACTGAGCCGGTACCCACGATCCCTATGCGGGGCCCGGAATCTCCTTCCGGGCGGCACGTCCTGACTGCCTGACCACAGATCCGTTTCCGACAAGGAGTTCCACCGTGGGCATCGCCGACGGCCACGACAACGACGACTGGACCCGTAACTCCGACTGGCGTCCCTCCGATGTGGACACGGAGCGGGCCAGTGCCGCGCGGATGTACGACTACTACCTCGGCGGGTTCCACAACTTCGAGGTCGACCGGGAAAAGGCCAAGGAAGTCCTCGCCGTCCTGCCCGAGGCCCGCACTTTCGCCCGAAACAACCGCGCCTTCCTCCGGCGGGTCGTCCAGTACGGCGTCGAGCACGGCATCCGCCAGTTTCTCGACCTCGGCTCCGGCCTCCCGACAGTGGGCAACGTGCACGAGATCGCCCAAGCCCTCGTACCCGACGCCCACGTCGTCTATGTCGATAACGAACCCGTCGCCGTCGCCCACAGCCTTGACATCCTCACAGGCAACCCGTACGCGACCTGCATCCAGGAAGACATCACCGACCCCGACCGAGTGTTGCACCATCCCGAGTCGCAGCGGCTGCTGAACTTCTCCCAGCCGATGATGGTGCTGCTGTGCGCCGTGCTGCACTTCGTGCCTGACGACCAGCAGCCCGCGCGCATCGTGGAGGCCTACTCCGGCGCCTTGGCCTCGGGCAGCTACCTCGCGCTGTCCCACGCCACCGCCAGCGACTACCCCGACCGACTGGCCGACGTCGTCGGGATCTACCAGCACACCCAGAACCAGGCTCACCTGCGCTCGCGCGCAGAGATCACCGCCATGGTCGCCAGCTTCGAACACCTGGTCTGGCCCGGCGTCGTCTACACCCCGCAGTGGCGGCCCGAGCACTGGGCCGACGTCGGCGATCCCGCCAAGTCGCTCGCCTTCGCCGCGCTCGCTCACCATCCCTGATCACTGCTAGGAGCACGACGTCATGCCCCACCGTCTTTCGCTGGTCCGCCGCGCTGCCAACCTGCGCCGCAGCTACACCGGTGAAACCGATTCGACCCTGTTGCCGATCATCACGCAGGGACTCGGGAGGCTCACCGCGGACGAGCGGGGAAGCATCGCCGAGGTGCTTGATCACGGCTATGAGACCAGGTTGCTCGGCGAGAACCCCTTCCCCGCAGTGGATCAGCGGTTCCGTGACGTGCTGTTGGCCGACGCCACCGACGCCGTGCAGCAGCAGTTGGAGGCCGGGATCCTGTTCGCGCTGGGTCAGATCGCGCCCTACCACTGGCCGGAGACGGAGGTGGTGGCGCCGATGCCGGTCTGTCGGATCGTTCGCCCCGTCCGGGGTGCCGGGGAGACGATTCTGCACCTGAACGCGGGGATACTGGCGCCGATGATGGCCGTCCTGGTTCCCCGCGTCGTGAACGGCCAGGTGCATGGGCTCGCTGGCCTTCGCGCGACGTTGCATCGTCGCCACGTCCAACTCCACCTTGCCGACGGGGGTTCGACCTCGACGGTGGCGCTGTCGGGCAAGAGTTTTCGCCAATGGGCGGCCGCGCTCGCCTTCGCCGAGCAGGTGATCGGTCCCGAGCAGCCGCCCGTACTCGACGGCCGTCTGACCACAGCGGAGCTGGACGTGATCCGCGCCGGCCGGGTACCCGGCCCCGTAGCGCTGGCCAGCGCGCTGCTGCGCCGTCTGCGCGTCCTGGGCGACACATTCTGGCTGACCGTCCGCACCGACGGCCCCGACGGCATACGCGTGGACTGGGCCGGTGGAAGTTCCGCGGCGCAGGTCGCCGCCGCGCTCGTGCATCCCTTGACCGGTCTTGCCGGGGAGCGGTTCTACGTGACCCGGGTGGCCGACGGTTCCGTCACGATCATCGTGACCGGCACATCCGGCGAGCCGACAGCGAAGCTCGCGCTGCACCAGTCACCGCTGACCGCGACACCGCCCTTCACCCGAGTTGATGTATCTACCGCGTGGGCCGAGTTCAGACGCGTCATGGAGGCACCCAACCCCACGCATCTCGACAGGGTGCTGGCGACGCGATGACCGCGATCGGGATCTCGATGAGCACGTTCGACACAGCACGCCTGCTTGCCGTTGCGCACGGCGCTATGGACAAGGCAATCAACCTCCTGATGCGCAAACAAACCGGCGAGGTTCAGGCCAAGGGTGATCGCGATCTGGTGACCGAGGTCGAGTTGGCCATCGAACGCCTCGTACGAGATCACCTCCGGGAGCACACGCCGGACGTCGGCTTCATCGGTGAGGAAACCGGGGCAACCGGCAACCTGGACGTGTATTGGGTCCTCGATCCTGTTGACGGGACTGTCAACTTCGTCCACGGGATTCCGTTGTGCGCGGTGGCTCTCGGACTTGTCCACGCTGATCAACCCCTTCTCGGCGTCATTGACACGCCCTTCCTCCGCCACCGGTACTGGGCAACGCGAGGGCACGGGGCATTCCGAGACGGCGACCCTATAGCCGTGTCACGCGCGAGAGCCTTGGAGGACTCAGTGATCTCGTTCAGTGACTACGGCGCAGGAGAGGAGGTACAGTTCGCACCAGAGTCGCCGCCAGGCTGGACCAAGCGCTTTCACAACGCGCGCAACGGGTTCGGCGAATCGGATCATCGGCGGTCGAGTTGGCCTGGGTTGCCGATGGCACGCTCGATGCCAGCCTCACGCTGGGCAACCGCAGCTGGGACACAGCGGCCGGAGCGATCATTGCTCGCGAGGCGGGCGCGCTCGTCGTTGATGCAGACGGCAGCCAGCACAGCACGAGTTCACGCTGCGCCATCGCGATAGCACCCGGCCTACGGGAAACTCTGCTACCACTTCTGCGCATCGTTCGCGGAACTCGTTACTGGCCGATCTCCGTGACCGAAGGCGAGGCGACCTTGACCGCTCAGCCTGCAGCAGAACGGGTTGCCGGCGCCACCGCGTTCTTGGCAACGATCGGGGTGGGCATCGGTGATGACGACACCGCGGACACGGTTGCCGAGAAGGAGTTCTCCTCGTCGCGCGATGCGCAGACCTGGATTGAACAGGAACTGCCCGTGGCCGAGTTCCCCACTTGGGTGGTTCAACGCCCGCGGGGTGCGGCGGGGGCGTTCCTGTTCGGCGCGGTCCAGCGCGGGCGTTATGAGCCGGAGGCTTGTGGCTGCGTTGTGTGGCAGGCAGAAGAAGGCTCGGCGGATGACGTGGAGGCGTACCTGGTCGAAGGGCAGGTGCGATGGCGCGATGCTCAAGGCATGGCGGTGTGACAGGTGGACGTCCGCGAGGTTCGTGCCGTGATCGTTGCGGCAGACAGCCCACTTGGCCGAGTGAGCCGAGTGGTCGACGACCTGGCGGCACATCTGCCGACGCCGGAGGAGCCGCAGGCGTGCCCGTTGTGCTCGGATCGATCCTGGCCCTGCGAACGATTCGATGATGCCGCGCACCGAGTGCTGGCAGCCGGCTTACGACTCAGCGATCTGGTTCCACTCGACTTGCACGAACGCCTGTGGCCGCCGAAGAGGGCGCGAACGCCACCGGCATCTACCCAGAACCCGGGTGGTTGGTTCGGCCAGGAGGAGCAGGATCGATGACAACGACGAGTCGCCGCGTAGTCGTGCGCAGGCGGCACCCAAGAGACGGAGGCTGTGACAGTCAGTAACACGAGGACGCAGAAGGTTGCTCATCGTGACCTGACCGATACGGTACGGCACCCTGACCTGCACGGGTCAGGGAAGAAGTTTCACCTTCAACCGCAACGAAAATGACGAGGAAGACCTGTGAACGACATAGCTGTACCCCCAGGAGCGAACAGCGACGCTGCCGGGCAGGACCGCGCCGCTGAGCTGCGCAAGCAGATGGTCGACGCCCTCATCACCGAGGGCACCATCGTGTCGGCCCAGGTCGAGGCAGCGATGCGCAAGGTGCCCCGCGAGCTGTTCGCTCCCGGGGTCGACCTGGATGAGGTCTACCAGCTCTACAACGGCGTGGTCACCAAGCGCGACGAGGCGGGGACCTCGGTCAGCTCGGTATCCGCACCACAGGTGCAGGCGCACATGCTGGAGCAGGCGGAGATCACCGAGGGCATGAACGTGCTGGAGATCGGCTCCGGCGGATACAACGCCGCGCTGATCAAGGAGCTCGTCGGCCCCTCCGGACGGGTGACCACGGTCGACATCGACGCGGACATCACGGATCGGGCCAGCCGCTTTCTGGGGGAAGCCGGCTACTCAGACGTCAACGTCGTGCTGGCCGACGCCGAGTTCGGTGTTCCCGAACACCGCCCCTACGACCGCATCCTCGTCACAGTCGGCTCGTGGGACATCCCTCCGGCCTGGGTGGACCAGCTGTCTGAGTCTGGGCGTCTCATCGTTCCTCTGCAGATCAGGGGCCTCTCGCGAACGATCGCGTTCGAGAAGGCGGACGGGTACCTGGTCAGCCGGTCGGCTCGACTGTTCGGCTTCGTACAGATGCAGGGCGCCGGAGCACACCAGGACAAGCTCCTTGTGATGCGCGGGGGTGAAGTCACCGTGCGGATGGACGATGAGATTCCCGCCGACCCGGCTGCGCTGGAAGGCGTGTTCGACATGCCGCGGGTGGAAGTCTGGAGCGGGGCGACTATCGGGCGATTCGAGCCGTGGGCCGACACCCAGATGTGGCTCGCGACCGCCCTGCCCGGCTTCTGCCGGGTGGTCGTGGACAAGAAGCTGAGTACTGGCCTGATCTCCCCACCCGGAAGCCACTCTGCCGCGATGGCCGTGGTTGCTGGCGGAAACCTGGCGTATGTCACGACACGCAGCACGGCGAACGAGAACGACGTGGAGTTCGGTGCCCACGCCTTCGGCCCGGACGCGGAGAAGCTCGCCGAGGAAGTAGCAGAGCAGCTCCGGATCTGGGAGCGCGAGCACCGCGACGGGCCCGGCCCGCAGTTCCGTGTCTACCCGATCGGCACGGCGGACGACCAGATTCCCGACGGCCGTGTGGTCGACAAGAAGCACAGTCGGATCACGATCTCCTGGCCGAATGCGGCAGACGCTGCGGCTGGCCAGGTAGCCCTGCACCAACACAACAAGTAAAGGAGAGTGACCCACATGTTGGAGGTCCTGCCTTCGGGTGGCGCCACAGCGTTGGCAGAGCGACCTGCCGCTGCGAGTGAGGATGAGTTCGCGCTCGACGTCCGGGTGGTCGTGGCCTATGGCCCAGTCATGGGGGACTGTCCGACGGACGACGGATGCGGCAACACCTGCGCCGGCAGCGACAGTTCCTGCAACTCGTTCGCAGACGACCCTTCCTGATCCTCTGGGTGCTGCTGGTGCGCTGCTGCGCACCAGCAGCACCCGGCAGCGATTCCGCCCGCCGCAGAGTCCCAGGAGCCAAGACGTGACATCCAGGTCATCGACGACGTACGTGCATGCCGGCATGGCCGTACTCCGCGCGAGCACCGAGTCGGGCGGGTTGGACCTATCCGAGGCGTCGGAGTTGTTCGATGAGGACCCCGGCAAGAACGGCCCGGCCTGGCTGGCGAAGCAATGGCACAGCAGCGATCTTCGCGAAGCCATCGCATACGCGAGTCCCGCACTGCACCATCAGCTCGACGAGATGCTCGCCTCCGGGAACCATGACGCACAAACGGTTCGCCGAGTCGTCATCGCTCTGGCGTCCTACATCCTTCGGTGGCAGCAGCGCCCCACACCCTTCGGGCTGTTTGCCGGCATCGGCTTGGCGCGAGTCGGTACCACCGCGAAAGTGCGTTGGGGCCTTGACCACCACGTCGTCGTCCGTGCGGATTCGGCATGGCTCGGCGAAATTCTCTTGCGCCTGCACCAGTGCTTGCCCCTCCTGGAAAGGCTGTCAGTGGTCGTCAACGACGCGGCGTTCGTCCGCGGCGATCGATTCGTGGCGCCGGGGTCATCTCCAGACCGGGCCGACCAAGAGCTGGCGCCAGTCGAGGTGTCCGTGAAGTACAGCCGACCGGTCCGTGCAGCCGTCGAAGCAACCCGAACGCCAGTGCGGTTCAGTGTCCTCCGCGAACTTCTCATGGCTGAGTTCCCGTCGGCGACCGCGCAGCAGATCAACGGCATGCTGATGGGCCTGCTCGATCAGAGGATCTTGATCAGTAGCTTGGTGGCGCCGATGACCTGTTCGGACGCGCTCGGGCACGTCTGCGCACAACTGGATGCGGTCGAAGCAGAGACGATCCCTGAGATCGCGACCGCCACGCGGAAACTCAAGGCGGTTCACCACCAGCTTACGGCGCATGGTCGCAGTGTTGTCAGAGACAAGGCGCTCGCCAGCCAGATGCACGCATTGAGTTCTGTCACCGACATGCCGGTGCTCGCCGACACGATCCTGGATTGTGACGTCGAGATTCCCGAGCAAGTCGTTCAGGAGGTACGCGATGCCGTGCGGGTCCTACACCGGCTTTCTCCCCACCCGTTGGGGTATCCCGCGTGGCGCGACTACCACTCCCGCTTCCGTGCCCGCTATGGAATCGGTGCGCTCGTCCCCGTCCTGGACCTGGTTGCCGACAGCGGACTCGGCTTGCCCGCCGACTACCTGGGTTCGTCACGCGGGCGCGCACCAAGCCAGTTGACCGAACGTGACGGAAAGCTGCTCGCGATCATCCAGCGAGCAACACTGAACGGCAGCGATGAGATCGTCCTGACCGATCACCTGATCGAAGATCTTGCGGCAAGCGATCCGGCCGACCTGCACCTGCCGACTCGTGTCGAAATGGCTGTCGAGATCCGCGCCCAGTCCACAGAAGCCTTGTCTCGCGGCCGGTTCACGCTTGCAGTTACCGGAACCCCCAGGCCCGGCAGCAGCATGGCAGGCCGCTATGCACACCTGCTGCCCGCGGAAGGCCGTGACGCAGTCGCCGCTTCCTTCACCGCCGCCGGGCCTCGTGCGATCGCCGCCCAGCTGTCGTTTGCGCCACGCAAGCGACGAAACGAGAACCTGGTCCGCTCCGAACAGTTGGTGCCGCACGTGATTCCGATTGCTGAGTACCGCGAATCAGCCGAGCACCTGATCACGCTGCGAGACCTTGCCGTCAGCGCGGACGACCGCCGCTTCTACCTCGTCCAGATATCCACCGGACGACGGGTGGAGCCGCGTGTGACCCATGCGCTGGAAGCGAGCGTCCAGACTCCGCCGCTGGCCCGCTTCCTCGGCGACATCACAACTGCTCGGGCTTCGGTCTACAAGGCGTTCCACTTCGGGGCCGCAGCCAGGCTCCCGTACCTTCCCCGAGTTCGTTACCGACGGACAATCCTGTCTCCGGCGCGCTGGCTACTGGCTGCTGCCGACTTGCCGGGTCGCGGTGCCACGTTCACCGAGTGGGAGGCCGGCCTGAACGCCTGGCGGCAACAGTGGCGTGTCCCCAACTGGGTTGCCATGGTCGAACTTGACCGCCGACAGCCGGTGGACCTGAGTCACCGGCTACACCGACTTCTCCTACGGAATCGCCTGAACCGCGGCGGCCGGCTCGAACTGCGCGAAGCGTCCGGTCCGGAAGACAACGCTTGGCTCGGCCGACGCCACGAGGTTCTGATCCCGCTGTTTCTTGACCAGTCCTCAGCCGGCCGCGAGCCCGCGCTGGTCAGCGGTCCGCGGCAGGTGGTCGCCGGCAACGCCGGCCACCTGCCGTGCGACTCGCCCATCCTGTGTGCACAGCTCCACGGACACCCAGGACGGTTCGACGAGGTCCTCACCGAACGGCTTGCGAGGCTGGTCCGAGCCTTCGGCGACGAGGACCGCCCCAGCTGGTGGTTCCGCCGCCATCGACAGATGAGCAAACCCGACGCAGACCAGTACCTCGTCCTGTACCTACGCCTGTGCGGCTCATCCGCCTACGGCCTGGCTGCCGAACGCCTTTCCGAGTGGACGAACGACTTGCGCGCCGAGCACTTGTTGTCGCACTTCGCCCTGGCCACCTACGAGCCGCAGGCCGGGCGATTCGGTGAAGGAATGGCATTGGATCGGGCGTACGACGTCTTCGCCGCCGACTCCGCGGCTGCTCTCGCCCAGATCAACTTGGCTGTCCGGACCGGCGCCAACGCCCAAGCTGTAGCCGCTGCCAGCTTTGTCGACCTCGTGGTGAACTTCGCCGGCTCAGTACAGGCCGGCTCGCAGTGGTTGACTTACCAGCTTCGTCGAGAGCACGGGCCGCTGGACCCAGCGCTCCGTGACCATGCCCTGGAACTCGCCGACCCAGATGGCACCTTGGAGACGTTGCGATCCCTACCCGGTGGCACCGACGTAGTGACCGCGTGGCAGAACCGCGCCGCCACCCTCCGCGCATACCGAGAAACTCTTGCCGAACAACGCGATCCGCTGACGGTGTTGCCGTCCCTGCTTCATCTGCACCACAACCGTTCGGTCGGCGTCGATCCGGCGATGGAGCGCACCACAGGCCGGCTCGCGCGGGCATGCGCGCTCCGGCACAACGCTCGCCGCGCGGAGCACCAGTGACGACGGCGACGATCAAACCGACTGGCCTCACCGAGATCGCCGAGCGACACGCGGCCGACGTAGATCTACCCGAACCGCCACCCGACGACGAACCCTGGGCTACGCAATCACTCACCAAGGGCACAGCCGGCATCGCCCTGCTTCACATCGAACGCGCACTGGCCGGGCGCGGTACATGGCGACACGCCCACCGCTGGATCACGGCAGCAGTCGCCGGGCACGTCAGCGCAACCGACACCTCGGGCCTCTACCTGGGAGCCCCGGCTATCACCTTCATGCTGGACAACGCCGCGTCCGGTACCAACGACCGCTACCAAGCCGCACTCGCAGACGTCGACAGGCACGTGGTTGCACTCGCGCACCGACGCGTCGAAGCCGCAATGACTCGCATCCAGGCCGGCAGACTCCCAGGCTTCCGCGAGTACGACGTGTTCTTCGGACTGAGCGGTATCGGCGCGCTGCTCTTGCGTCGCTCACCTGGCAGCACGACGATGGAGCGAGTTCTTGGCTACCTCGTCGCTCTGGCCAAACCTCGGCGGATCAACGACGACGTGCTGCCCGGCTGGTGGGTTGGCCACGACCCTCACCGTCGTGACTCCCCGCCCTTCAAGCACGGGCACAGCAACTTCGGCATGGCGCACGGAATCACCGGGCCGCTTGCCCTGCTCAGTCAGGCGATCCGGCGCGGTGTCTGCGTAGACGGTCAGTACGAGGCCATCGCCACGATCTGTGAATGGCTCGACTCCTGGCGGCAGGACAGCGACGCCGGCCCCTGGTGGCCGGAATGGATCACACTGGCGGAGTTGCGCGTCGGCTATCCCAACCAGCCAGGCCCCGCACGCCCCAGTTGGTGCTACGGCACGCCCGGCATCGCCCGCGCTGGCCAGCTTGCCGGCATCGCAGTCGGTGACGCTAAACGGCAACTGATGTACGAGCAGGCGCTTACCCGCTGTCTCGACGACCCCGTCCAACAAGGACACATCACGGACGGCAGCGTGTGCCACGGCTGGGCGGGCCTGTACCAAACCGTCTGGCGATCCGCACAAGACGCCCAGACCGCTGGGCTCGCCGAACACCTTCCAGGGCTGGCTGCGCGGCTGGGCCACCGAGCCAGTCAGAAGCCGACGACGATCCGCGGATTCCTCGAAGGCACAGCGGGAACCGCTCTTGCCCTGCACACCGCCGTGCGCAACAGCGCGCCAATCTCCGGATGGGACGCATGTCTACTCATCGACTAACGCCACGAACGGCGGGAGCACGAGGAGACGACGCGCCGGAGCACTCGGGCACAGAGCGCGCCATTCTCCAGGTCCTGGGCGGAGCCTCGCTGAACGAGGCAGCCGCAGCCGAGCAAGTCGGACAGGAAGACCTCGTCGAGGCCGTCGAGGTCTATCGCCAAGCCGGGTGGCAGGCGCTCGAACGACAGCAGGCGTCGGGTTGGTGGCAGGTCTACATCCAGTTCGCCGACTGGACCACCTCTGAACAGGTCGCTGCCGACACGATCGTTCCGCTGCTGAGCCAGGCTGAAGAGAACGGTCTCGTCACCAACTGGTGGTTCATGAGGAAACACCCTTGCTGGCGACTACGACTGCATCCTGGTGCAGACGGACAAGCCATGCGGGCGCAACTCGCGGTCGCGTTCGACCAAGCCGCCGCAGACGGCAGAATTGCCCGGTGGTGGCCCGGAATCTACGAAGCGGAGACCGCGGCATTCGGTGGCGAGGAAGGCATGGCGACCGCACACGGACTGTTCTGCGAGGACAGCCGCGCCGTCATGCGCCTCATCTGCGATGGCGATGTCGGGCTGGGACGACGCGAACTGTCGGTGTTGCTGTGCGGCACGCTAATGCGCGCCGCTGGCTTGGAATGGTACGAGCAAGGTGATACCTGGCACCGGGTCGCTCAGGAACGCCCCCTGCCCGAGGACGTCCCGCTCGCCAAGCTGACCACCATGGCCAGCGAGCTGAAGCGGGTGCTGGTGGCAGACACGAAGCCGGATGGTCCACTGCTGTCTGCCGATGGCCCGCTGGCGTCCGCGACAGCCTGGGCCGACGCCTTCCGGCAAGCGGGCCATGCACTGGGTGAAGCAGCTCGCGCGGGCACGCTGACGCGCGGTCTCCGCGACGTCCTGAGTTACGCAGTGATCTTCCATTGGAACCGCCTGGGCCTCCCCGCACGGACCCAGAGCATCCTCGCGTGGACCGCACGCACCGCAACCCTGGACCTTCCTGCTCGTACGGCTTCGAACCAGCCAACAGAGCGGCAATCTCCAGAGACCGCAAGGGCGGCAACCTCCGCGAGCCGGACTGCTGAGGACCCGCAGGAGCGCTTCTTGGCGCGGTTTCCGCTCGTGCCTCAACGCCGTTTTCGCTGTCCCGACCTGGAAACCAACGTGCGCAACGTGCGCGAGTGCGCAAACTCCTGCCGTGAACCGGTCACCGCCGAGGAGCGGATCAACCGGGCCTGCACGGTGTGGAACCTCTCCGCACTGATCGCTGCGGACTGCGGGTTGCCTGACCTCGCGGTCGACCTCTGCCACCAGCAGTTCCAGATTTTCCGCGCAGCGTCGCCAATCTCTGGTGTAGCGGCGATTCCCTCGCTCCAGCCCCTGGTGAATCTTGCTCGACTGACCCGCCGGGCTGGCGATCCCGAAGGCGCCTACCGCGAGCTCGAAGCGATCAACCGAGCTGTCCGCGGTGGTGGGAAGGTGATGATCCACGGCGAGCCTATTGACTTCAACGGATTGATCACGGACTGTCCTTCTACTGTGGATCGCTGGCTGCGAGACGTCATGCGCGACGACGGAACCCGCGCGCTCGCTGCAGCCGGCCAGTGGGCAAACGCTGCTACGCACGCAGAGAAGTACGACGAGGCGGATACGCAGCTCCGCGAGGCCCGCCAGACGCGCATCATCGCGCACCTCACCAGCGGTCAAACCGGTACTGCGCTGGACATGATCGACAACACGCTGGCATCAGAAGACTGGGAGCACGCAGTAGCGTCCTGTCTTCGCGGCTACGTGCTCCTACAGAACCAAAGCCTTGGCCCCACCGAGGTCATCGACCTCCTCAACACCGTCCGGCGAGCCTGCGAGGCCACAGACCGTCCCACGACGCTCTTCCGTGCTCGACTCCGGCTGGCTGCTGTCGACCTGGCCCTCGCAGCAGGTTTTCAAGCCCGGGTTCTGTGCACCGAACTCGTCGAGGACGCCGAGCGGTCGGCAGATGCGTTTGTTGCGCGAGAAGTCCTAACGCACGCAGAATGCCGCGCATGGGCGATGCCAGTGCAGCAAACAGGCTTGCACGCACTCGTTGAACAGGCCGGCCTCGGCGCCGGACACATCCCCTGGCCCGTGCTGGCCGAACTCATGGCATCCATCGAGATCGCGAAGTCCGTCTTGACCGAAACGCTGAGCACCATGACAAGCGGCGAGGTTGGCGGTGAGAAAGACTCAGCCGCTCGGGCAGACGCCGTGCTACGACTCCGTTGACGAATCGGATCGAGGACTTGTTGTGCCGCCAATGAGCGCTGAGCTGAAGCTGCCCGGGCCACGGGTCCGCTGTAACCGCCGGCACGTCGAACTCCGCCTCGGCGACAGCGCCGACGGCGCGCCTCACGAAACCAGCACCCCCAATCCTCCGCAGGGTCGTCCCTGGCCGAGGCCCTGCTCGGCGTCGTCCCCCCAGCTCCTGACCACGGCCGCACTCGTGCCACCAATCCGACACCGTGACACCACCGGGAGTTCTTTCCTCGTGCCTCGCCCCAGCCTGCACACACGCATCGCCCAGCTCCGCCGCGCCTACACCGGGGAGTCCGACTCCGCGCTGCTGCCCGCCGCCCGCGCCGCGGTGGAGGCAACCCTCCCGCGACGCGAGGAGGTCCTGCACATCCTCGACAGCGACTTCGGGTCGCGTCTGCTCGGCGCTTCCGGTCCCGTCGCCCACCCGGAGATCCGCGCCGCCGTGCTGCCCGACGCCACCGCCGAGTATCAGCGCGAGGTGGAAACCGCCGTGCTGCTGGCGCTGGGCCGCGTCCACGCCTACCACTGCCCCGACTCCGGCACCGGGCAGCGGGCAGGGTGCGCCATGGTGCGGCCCGCCCTCGATCAGCTCGCGCTGTCCCTATCGCCGCAGGCGTTGGCCGCGATGCTCGTTGAACTCCTGCCCCGCGAGGCCGGCGGGCCGCTGGCAGGGGTGGCGAGGGTGCGGTTGCGGCTGCTGCGCCGGCACGTCGAGCTGTATCTGGCCGACGCGGGCCCGGAGGTCGCCGTGTCGGTGTCGAACACCTCCTACCGGCAGTGCGCGGCAGCGTTGGCGTTCGTCACCGCCATCACCGGACATTCGGTGCAGCCCCACGAGGAACCACGCCCGTTGTCCGAGCGTGAACAGCATGCGATCACGCTGGGCCGGACGCCGGTGCCGGTCGCGCTGGCGAGTGCGGTGCTGCGACGGTTCGGGCTGTTCCGCCGCGCCGACTGGGTCGGGATCGAGCCGGTCGGTGCGACGTGTTTGCGGATCGACTGGGCCGGCGGCCACGCGCCGGCCTACGTCGCGGCGATGCTGGCCCACCCGATCGCCGGCCTGCCCTGCGACCGGTTCAGCGCCAGCACCAGCCCGGACGGCACGATCATCCTCATCTGTGCCGGTCTGGGCGGAGTCGTCTCGCTGCGCCAGCACGCGGTGCCCCCTGCGCACCCGAGCACGAGCGCGGCCTGGACGGCGTTCCACGAGGTACTCAACGCACCGAACCCCACCCACCCAACAAACGCCACCAACCCAGCGGACCAGTCCGGTTCGCCCGCCCCATCAAGCGGCGTGCCCGGCCCGTCCCAGACGACCGGCGCGGGAAGGGATACCGATGACTGAGCCCACGTTTGCGCGGCGCGTGCCCGGCAGCACGGGCACTGGGGCACCGTCGGTCACCACCATCGTCGTGCCCGCCGCGCGGACCAAGGTGATCATCGCACTGGACGGGCACGCAGAGTTCACGATCAACCTGATCGAAACGGACCTCGCGCAGCTGCTGACCGCGTTGCGGGAGGGTGAGATTTCTTACGTATCCAGCACGCACACGGTGTATGGGCGGGTGCTGCTCAATGCTCGGCCGGCCGATGTCAGTCCTCGCACGTCGGCGTCGGGCCGGACACAGCCTGGACCGCGCGAGTTGTCGCTCACGCTGCCCGAGCAGGGAACCGTCCAAGTCATGTTCGACACCGAGCAGACGTCGGAGCTTGTTCGCCAGCTCGACGCGGCGCGGACGCTGCTCGCTCGGGTTCAGCCACACGATTGATTACCGTCGTCCGCCCGATCTGCCTCCTGTGCGTCACCGGTCCGCTACTCTCGGCGGGCTACGTGCTGGAGGAGAGACGGGGGTCTCGTGGCGGTTGTCGAGCTGGACTATGCCGAGTTGGGGGTCGCCTGGCAGCGGTCGCGACTACCGGCGTTGCCGGTGATCTTCACCTGGCGCAACCACGCGACGGTGCCCGCTGATCCGCAACGGGCCCTGGACGAGGCCGAAGACCGGCTCCGCGCCCGCGGGATGGTCGACCGCCGCGGCGGCCTGGACGATGACCTCTATGGCGCGCTCGCCCTGTTCGCCCACGCCCCGTTCGAGATGGATATTCGTTTCGCGCCAGGTGTGGGGCGGGAGATCCGGGCCAGCGTCGCCGCCCGCGGCGGCTATGCGGTGCGCGCGGTCCTCGATGACGACACGGTCCGGGTGCAGACCGTGCCCGATTACCAGGTCACCGCCGCGCTCATCGGCGTGCTCCCGGACCTGCCGCCGGCGGCGGGTGCCGTGGTGAGCCTGCCGACCGTCGAGTTGGACGCCGCCGTGAAGGATGTCGCCGAGCGCGGTGACGATTCGGATGCGGCGTTCACCGCCGCGCTGCAGGCTCGGGGTGTGCGCTCGGACGACGCGCGGAACCTGGTCGCGCTGTTGGGTGGTGACCGTACGGGGTTCGGCAAGATCGGCGTGTCGGTTCGCGACTCGTGGGGCCGTCGGCACCGGGCGCCCACGGTGGTGCAGGTGATTGATACCTATCGGGGTCGGTCCGCGCTGTACCCGCGGGCCGCGTACACCGTGGCCTCGCCAGCCGACTTCGGCCTGTTGGTGCGGGTCGCGGATGAGCTGCTGGCGGGAACCCGGCGACGGCTGTGACCGTCCCATCGGGTGCGAATCGTGCCGGGGCGTGTGCAGCGCGTGGCACGATGATCGGTTGGGTGAGGCAGTGTCGAGTCGACGGTCCTGGGGAGGATGTTGGGGATGCCTGAGAACTTCCAGAGAGTTAATGGGGCCGCGGCGGTCGGCGCCGAGATGGCCACGCTGACTACCTGGGTCAACGACGGCAAGGGCGGCTTCACGCAGGGCAAGCTCAAGGTCGCCCCGGACCAGCTGCCCACTGTCAAGGCGGTCTGGGTACAGACGAAAGAAAAGTTCACCAAGATGCTGATGGACGCCCAGGGTCTCCAGCATATTGGCTATCCGGCAGAGGACTCGGTCAGCAAGAAGGCTGTCGACAACATCCGTCGAATGGCTGGCGACGATGAGGGGTGTCTCGGGAAGACGCTCAACGATTGCATCGCCCGTTGCGATGAGCTCATTCATCAGACAGAGCAGACGATGCAGATCTACAACATTGCGGACACCAGCGCCGAAATCAAGTTCAAGCTGTAGCGACGAGACTGGGAACTATTGTGAAATTTGTCCTGGGCAGGGCTGGCTTGTTTGTTGCCGCCGGGCTGGCCGTAAGCTTGGCAGCAGCGTGCTCTCAGCAGGATCCCGGCTCGCCGTCGCCGGCCCCCACGACCAGCTCGGCCACATCGTCGACCAGCGGCGCACCGAAGGTGGCCAGCCCGAAGAACCTCAAGGGCATCGATCCCTGCCAACTCCTGACTGCCCAACAGCTTCAGATGCTCGGCGCCACACCTCGATCCCAGCCGACCCGAGACAAGTCGGTATGGGGTGAAGCGACCTGCATGTGGGAGAACGACAACGTGACGGTTGGCCTTTCCCCGCAAACCACCCTCACCAAGGGGATCGAGCAGGCATATCTGAGCAAGGACAACTACAGCTTCTTCCAACCAACCACGGTTGACGGCTACCCGGCGGTGCTGGTCGATAAACAGAAGCTGTCGTGCGGCATGTTCGTGGGTGTTTCCGACACCCAGGAACTGTCGCTTACGGTGGTGGTCACCGGGAAGGACAACCCGGACTACGGCAACCCGTGTGCTTTTCCACCGAAGGTTGCCGGTGCCGCGCTGAAAAACATCCCAGCTGGACAGTAGGGACTTCAGGGAGAGGGGACGGGGATGTGGCCGTTTGATCGGGAAGTCCCGGGTGATGCGCACGCGGCGTTCGACCACAAGACGATCTATGCGCAGTTGCAGAACGGGAACGGCCCGAGCGGTCTGTCCGACGCGGTGTCAGCCTGGCAGTCGCGGATCGGGAGCCAGTTCGATGAAGCCCACCAGCTGATCACGTCCGGGCTGACGAAGGCCAGTGCCGTGTGGGAGGGCGCCGCCGCCGACGCCATGCAGGGCGATGTGGCGCCGATGGCGCGGTTCGTACTCGACGCCAAGGACGTCTCCCACTCGGTCGGTCAGTCTACCCAGAGCCAGGCCGACCACTTCGCCGACGTGAAGCACAAGATGCCGCCCCCGGTGGAGGTCACCGCGACCGACAGTTGGCTTTCCCGGGGATGGGCGCACCTGACCGGTGGGCAGACCGACGCCGAGGCCCAGGAACAGCAGGCCCTGCAGGCTTCGGACCAGGCCGCGGCTGTCTACTCGGACTATCGCAACAACACGTCCACCGCCAGCACGGCGATGTCGTCGTACCCGACGGTGCCGCAGAGCAACGGCATCGACGCCGCCCCACCGCAGCAGACTGGCACGCCGGTGCCCTACCAGGGCGGCGACTACCAGTCGGGGCCCTACAGCGGCCCCTACTCGCGGCACGTCGGCACGCCGCCGGGCTCGGCCGTCCACCCGCCGTCCGGTCCGCCTGGTGGACAGCAGCCGCCGGTCGGTGGGCCTCCGATTGACGTGCAACCACCGACGGAGATTCAGCACTACCCGCCGGTGACGGTCAATCCGCCCCACTTGCCGCCCTTTCCAGGACCGCCCCCGGGACAGCCGCCGGTCGGTGCGCCGCCGGAGCCGATCCCGTTCCCCGGCCCGCCCGGCAGCAGTGGCGGGGATGGCGTCGGCGGCGGTGGTCGCGGTGGCGCGTCGTCCGGGTTCGGCGGACGCACCGGTGCCAGTACGGGGAGCGGCGGCAACGCGCTCGGGCGCGGCGGCAGTGCGGGTGCCGGTGCGCTGGAGGAAGGCGGGCCGGGCGCTCGCTCGGCGACCGGTGCGGCCGGGAAACCGGGCGTCAACAGTGGCCAGGGCATGCCGGGCGCTGCCGGTCGCGGCAAGAACAAGGGCGAAGAGGACCAGGAACACCTGAACAAGTTCATGGAGCCCACCGACGAGCACTGGGGCACAGGGGAGAAGACCGTGCCGCCGGTGATCGGCGACCCGGGCTACCAGCCTTGACCGGAAAACGGTGTAGCCATGGTGGAGGTGCAACGATGAGCGAGCCTGACGACCTGGACCTGCCCGAGGACGCGCGGGCTGAACTGGATGCGCTGCCGCCCGCCCAACGCCGCGAATGGATCACCTACCTCCGCGACCGGCAGAAGGTATGGGCGCAGCTCCAGGCCCGAACTCGTTGCGCGGTCGACATCCTCAACCAGGCCAACGACACCCTGTTGTCCCAGCTGAGCCTGCAGCCTGATGAAGCGTCTCGGCAGGCGTTGCTGGACCAGGCGACGGCCACCGCGTTCATGGGTGAGGCGCTGTTGTCGGCGGTTCGCGGTGACGCCGAGGCATATGCGCTGCACCGTGAGGCATGGGATCGGTACGCCGCCACGACAGCGAACTATCGGATCGCCGCCCGCGACGAACCTGACCCGATGGCGTAGGACGTTGGCGCGACAAGCGCGGTGACGGGGAGTCTTCATGAGCAAGGTCAGTGTTCATCCCGACCACCTGCGCAGCTCGGGTGGGACGCTCAGCGAGTTCGGCGGCAAACTCGCCGAGGGCGGGCAGAAGCTGGAGACCGCCGGCCAGAGCCTGGTCTCGCACGCCAGCGGCGACCGTTCCGGCATCGGGGCGGTCGTGGCCAAGCTGTTCGGCAGGGGCGTGCAGATCACCGGCAAGGTGTTCAGCGAGGGCGGCCGGGTCGTTGAGGGCGCCGGCAAGCGCCTACACACCACCGCGAACCTCTATGAGGAAGCCGACCACAACGGCGCCGGACTGCTGAAGAAGCTGCTGCATCCCGGTGCCAAGGGCGACATCGACCCGCATGGCGGCGGGGCACGACAGTCGACCCGGGTCGGCGCGGGTGGAGGTCGGCGTGGCGGGCGCACCGCGCGGGCTCATGTCGGCGACAACCCTCGTGCCCACGCCGTCCAGGACAGTGGGCGGACCAAGACCAAAGACCCGGTCGACCTCGCGACCGGCGAGGTGCTGCTGACGCAAACCGACCTGGAGCTACCCGGGATCCTGCCGCTGGTGTTGTCGCGCACCCATCTGTCGTCCTACCGTGTCGGCCGCTGCTTCGGCTCGACCTGGGCGTCCACGCTGGATCAACGTCTGGAGATCGACGAACAGGGAGCGGTGTTCATTGCCGCGGACGGGGTTCTACTCGTCTATCCCTCGCCACCCGCGGACGGTTCGGCCACGTGGGCCTTGGAAGGACCCCGCTGGCCGTTGCACCGCACCGGTGGGGGATACGTGATCACGCAGCCGGAGTCAGGGCAGAGTCTGCACTTCACGGATGCAGGTGTGTTGGTGGCGGTCACCGACAGGGCCGGGAACCGCATCGACATCTCGCATGACACGAATGGGGCACCTGCGCAGATCACGCATTCCGGCGGCTACCGCCTCACCGTCGACACCCTCGATGGTGTCATCACCGCATTCCATATGGCCGACGCCACCATCGCACGGTTCGGCTACGACGACCAGCACCACCTCGTCGAGGTGGTCAACGCATCCGGGCTGCCGCTACGGTTCGCCTACGACACCGACGGCCGGCTCACCGAGTGGGTGGACCGCAACGGCATGTCGTACCGCTATCACTACGACAACGCGGGCCGCTGCACCGCCACTGAGGGCGCGGGAGGGCAACTCAACGCCCACTTGGAATTCGACCGCGAGAACCTGATCACGACAGCCACGGATTCTCTCGGGCACGTCACGCGTTACCACCTCAACGACGCTCAGCAGGTCGTCATGACCGCGGATCCGCTTGGCGGGCAAACAATCTCCGAGTGGGACCGCTACGACCGGCTCCTGTCCCGCACCGACCCGCTGGGGCACACGACCCGCTACGAGTATTCCGATGCCGGGGATCTGGTTCGGGTGACCCGCCCCGACGGCACGCAGACCGTCGCTGAGTACAACGACATGCACCTGCCGCTCACCTTCGTGGATGCGGACGGCGCGGTATGGCGGCGCGAGTACGACACCGTAGGAAACCTCGTGGCTGTCACCGACCCGGCCGGCGCGGTGACCCACTACGGCTACGACGACCAGCACCGACTGGTCTCCATGACCGATCCGCTCGGTGCGACCACCCACATCGAGTGCAACTCCGCCGGGCTCCCCGTGTCCGTCACGGACCCAATTGGCGCCACCATCCGATACGAACACAACGACTTCGGTCAGGTCACCGCAATCATCGACCCAGCAGGCGCGATCATCAGGCTCGACTGGAGCACTGATGGCAACCTCCTCACCCGTACCCATCCCGACGGTGCAACCGAACGATGGGACTACGACGGTGAAGGCAACGAGATCGCCTACACCGATGCGCTCGGGCAGGTCACCCGCACCGAGTACGCCGGCTTCGACCTGCCGGTCGCCGAAACGGATCCGACCGGTGCGCGCATCGAGTTCAGCTACGACACCGAGCTACGGCTGATCTCACTGACCAATCCGGCCGGGCTGGTGTGGCGCTACGAGTACGACCCAGCCGGCAACCTGGTCACCGAGACCGACTTCAACGGCCGCACCCTGACCTACCGGCACGACGCTGCCGGCCGACTTATCGCTCGCATCAACGCCCTGGGCCAGATCACTGTCTACACCCACGACCCGCTTGGCCGAGTGCTGCAACGGCAGGCAGTCGACGGTATCGCTTCGTTCAGCTATGACTCGGCCGGCCGGCTGGTCCGCGCCACCACACCAGACTCCGACCTGGTCCTCGCCCGCGATTCGTGTGGTCGAGTGACGTCCGAAACCTGCAACGGCTTGTCCGTGACCACCAGCTTTGACTCGCTGGGGCGACGGGTTAGGCGCGTCACGCCGTCCGGCGCTGTCTCAGACTGGAGTTATGACGCTGCCGGTCAACCGCTCGCGCTGGGGTGGCACGGCCACGAGCTGGAGTTCGGCTACGACCGTGCCGGTCGGGAGGTGAGCAGACGATTCGGGACAGTCAGCCTCATCCAAACCTGGGATGCCAGTAGCCGCCTGCACACCCAAGCCCTGACCGTCCCTGACCTGACACGCCGACAGCAGCGGCTACTGCAACGACGCGCCTACACCTACCGGTCTGATGGGGCGATCACCAATGTTGTCGATCAACTCGCTGGGGTTCGGTCCTTCACGTTGGATCCGCTAGGTCGCGCCACCGCGGTCACCACGCCCGATCACACCGAGCAGTACGGCTATGACCTGAGCGGCAACATCGCCGACCCCACCCGCAGCCACACCGGAACCCTGACGCGCATCGCAGGCGCCTCCCGCGCCGAGTACGACGCCCAAGGCCGCGTGACCGCTCGCCACACCCGCACACTGTCCGGCCAGGTCCATACCTGGCGCTACATGTGGAACAGCGAAGACCGGCTCATCGCCGCGACCACGCCCGACGGCACCGAGTGGCGCTATCTCTACGACGCGATCGGCCGCCGTGTCGCCAAGCGGCGACTCGCCTCGGATGGCAGCATCGCAGAGCAGACGGTGTTCGCCTGGGACGGCTTGACTCTTGCCGAGCAGTCCCACAGCAGTGGCCACATCACCACGTGGGACTACCAACCCGGCACGTTCACGCCGGTCACCCAGTCCGACCGCGTCGGACCGCGCGACGCACCGCAGGAGTGGATCGACCAGCGCTTCTACGCGATTGTCACCGACACGATCGGCACGCCCACCGAACTCGTCGACGCCAACGGCGACCTTGCCTGGCGGCAGGTCACCACGCTGTGGGGCGCTCCGCTGTCGGCTATCGGCCAGCGCGGTTACTGTCCACTCAGGTTTCCCGGCCAGTACTACGACCCCGAGACCGGCCTGCACTACAACCATTTCCGCTACTACAACCCTGACGACGGCACCTACGCGACCTCCGACCCGCTCGGTCTAGACGGCGGACCGAATCCACACGGCTATGTGCCCAACCCCACCGGTTGGTTGGACCCGCTGGGCCTTGCCCCGTGCCGGGTGAAGCAACTGAAGCGTGACCTGGGCCGCGCGGGAATGAGCGTGCGCAAGTACGATCTGGTTCACGTCCCCGAAATCCTGGATGAGTACGGCCGTCCCATCTACGGTCGTTCTCGTGCCGACGGTGCCGGCAATCCCGTCCTCGGCCCACGGGGCCGCCCGTTGATCGAGATCACCGACCTCGGCCTCGCGTCTCGGAACGAGGCGGTTGCGACGGTGTTCCACGAGGCGTATCACATCGAGTCGTTCAAGCGGCATGGACACGGGGGCACGGAGGATGCCGCCGAGGCGTACGGGCAGAAGATGTTGGCCAAGTTCCTACGAAGGACCCGAGGACGATGACCCCGCGCTGGAGCCCATTCACACCGGAACAACTGGACCAACTGGTCGCGAACCGCGTGCCGCTCACAAGTCAGGAGCAGCGGCGATGCCCGGCCTGCGGTCACCAGGCGGTCCGTAGGTACTACTACGAGCAGTACAGCTCTGGTCGAGGTCACTTGATCGGCATGTCGTACAGCTGGTGCGCGCACTGCCACCGTTACACGTCCTCGACTGGCATCCCACTGTCTTCGGACTATGACTTCGACGAGCCCGTCGACGTCAACGGTGAACTGGCACGTTTGCGCCGCACGGATCTCCTTGGGCTGCTGGACCACCTGGACAGGCTGTGGGAATCCGGTGACCTACCGCAAAAGTTCACCCCGAAGACGCCGTGAGCCGATGGTCGCGATCGAGGCTCAGGACGGGGGAGATCCTAACTGGATTCGGCCGACGTTGACACTCCGCGATGCCGTCGCGCTAGCGGCCAGTTGTGCGCAGCACCCGAAGCCCGAGGCTACTCGCTCGCGGGCTGCACCCCGGAGATCAGATCCGTGTATCCGGGCCTTCTGACGATGGGGTGCAACGACGGCAGGAACCGAAACTCCGCTCGCTGTCATCGCTGCCCCATGCGTAGCCGAACAGGCTCGGCCAGCACGGCGGATGCTCCATTGTAATCTGCGAGTCTGGCCGCGACCGTGGCCACCGCGAGTCTCTCCGGCAGCGCCGCGGAGAACTTGAGTCCCCGCACTGCGCGCCGGTCCACATCTGGCAGGACGAGCGCTTCCTTGGCGGTCGAATAGGCCACCCGCCACATGTCAGACGTCAGATCACCGCGCAGTCTCACCCAGCAATCCGTTGGCCGTTGCACTGGATCGGCGACCGAGTCCAAGGTCGCGGCGAGCGTTACGTTTGCACGGTAACCGGCCCAAGTCCACCACCGTACGTCATCCCCTGCTCGAACCAGCAGCGATCCCGCGGGATGCACAATGCCAGGCGCCTCGTCCTCCCGCCATCGTTGAAGACACGCACTTGCGCGTCGGGTGAGTGACACAGGAGGGTTGGCCCCAAGGAGGACTTCGCGCATGGCTCGCGTCAGCTCGTACGACAGCCCCGCGATTCCGCCGCTTGTCCACTTGGCGACGCCTCCGCTGTCCGCAGGTTCGACGAAGGCGCGTTTGCGTGTCCAGTCGATGAAGGTCACTTGCCAACTGCGTCCGCCCAGCAGCAACCGCCGTGGCCCAGATCGCTGTTCGGTAAGAACCGACGGATCGGTGCGGCCGATCTCAGAACGTCCAGACAGGACAGTGAACTGCGGGGGTGCGGTGAAGGACGCGGTCAGGTCGATGAAGTGCCGATGCCCAAAACGCTTCTCCGCTTCGGGGCCGATGAACAGGAGCCCGCCGTCATCGTTGAGAAACCCTTCGCTCACAAGGTGTCGTAGGATTGGTTCTGCCGAGCGGTCGAAGGGAGCCAGTTCGTTCCACCCTTCGCGCCACAGGTAGTTACCCAGCTTATGTTCCTGCAACGCAAGCGCGAGAATTTGCTGGGCGACAAGGTGCCGTGGTTCCGGCGGCGCGCTCACCGTCTCGACCCAGCCCCGTCCCCAGAGCAAGAGCAGCCCAGCGGCCTGCAACATCGTTTCCTCGCGGGTTGTCACGAACAGGCAGTTACGGACACTGCCGTCGCGCCGTCCAGTGCGGCCGATGCGCTGCAGAAAAGATGCGACCGTACCCGGGGAGTCGATCTGGATCACTCGATCCAGATCGCCGACGTCGATGCCGAGTTCGAGCGTTGAGGTCGAAATGATCACGCAGTCGCGCGATTCGGCGAACGCCTGCTCCGAGCGTGCCCGTTCATCGGCTGACAGCGAGGCGTGCGAGAGGTAGACAGCGACCCCTCGGGCTCGTAGAGCAGCGCCGAGTTGCTCCACTTGCTGTCGGGAGTCGCAGAAGACGAGGCGCTTCTCGCCACGATGCAGTGAGGCGATCAGCTTGGCAGCGTTGTCGAGCGACGCCACGTAGTCGAGTTCGACCTCCCCCGCTGGAGGCGTGGTCGCCGTACGTCCGGGTGACACAACGCGCCCGATCCTTCTGCCGGCACCGGATCCCTGTAGCCAGGTCAGTAGCTGCTCGGGGTTGCCCACCGTAGCCGACAGTCCAATCCGCTGAATGGGATTGCCGGCGACACGGTGAAGGCGTTCCAACACAGCGAGCAGATGCCAGCCCCGGTCGTCACCGGCGAACGCATGGACCTCGTCTACGACCACGGCTCGCACACGGCTGAGCAACTGGGCATGGTCCGTCTTCAGCCCGATGAGCATCGACTCAAGCGACTCCGGGGTGGTGAGCAGGATGTCCGGCGGATCCAAGCGGATGCGCTGGCGCTGCGACTCCCTAGTGTCCCCATGCCACAGCGCAGCGCGTCGGCCCAGCCACTGGGCGTACGAGTCAACGCGGGCGACAAGATTGTTCAGCAGTGCCTTGAGGGGGCAGAGGTAGAGCACGGACACGCCCTGCCACCGTTGCTGCGTCATTGCAGACAGCAGAGGGAAGCAGGCCGCTTCGGTTTTGCCGCCAGCGGTCGGTGCGAGCAGGAGTGCGTCCTCACCTGCGATTACCGGATCGATCGCTGCCTTCTGGAACGGGCGTAGATCGGACCACCCCAATGTGTTGACGATGTGGTGCAGAAGGACAGGATCGAGGCGCTCCGACGGATCACCCGGTGTGGTCGGTCCCTCGGTCATTTCACATCCAGGTCGATGTCGTCGGCGGACGTGGCTGGAGCAGCCGCGAAGTTGCGTTCTGTGTCCGTGAGTTCGTTGCCTGACACCGTGAGCCGGTAGTGCTTGCGAGGATCGAAATCGTCGAACTGGTCGATGCGATCCAGGACATCGCCGACAAGCTTCTTCAGGAACAGCCGGGGCGCGATCCCCACTTTGCCACCCAGCGCGCCGCTGACCGCGCGTGCCAAGTCGGCCACGTACTCGTCATCTGCGAGCTTCCTGATCCGGTCTGGGCTGTCGGCTCCCGTCGTGTACAGGTCGCGGATGGTGCCCCCCAGGGCCGTCAATGAGTCCAAAGTGAACCCGGGCAGGCGCAGTTGCACCGCCCGGGGATTGTCGAAACGGGGATCAGTGGTGAAGTCCGTTGCCAGTCGCTGCGCGAGCGGAGTCAATCGCTGGACGCCCTGTGTGCCGTCGAAAAAGGCAGGTGTCCCGGTGATCACCAGATACAGACCGGGAAACCGCCCTGAGTGCACCTCGTCGATGAGCTGTCGGAGAGCGTTCAGCGCCTTGTCCCGGGCGTCGGAGCGCACGCGTTGCAACGTCTCCACTTCGTCGAGCACCACGAACAGGCCCGCGTGTCCGGAGTCACGCAGCACGGTGAGTAGCCCCTGCAGGAAGCCGAGAGCACCGAAGTGGTCGAGGTCACCGCGCACCCCCGCGGCCCGGCGAGCCGCGGCGGCCACGTGCGGCTGCCCGCCCAGCCAGCTCAGAATGGCCGAGGCTGTTGGTTCATCCCCGGCGGACAGTGCTGCCCGGTACCCGCGCAGTGCGGTGGCGAAGGACGGGGCATGCCGGGAGACCTCGGCAAGTCTGCGCGTCAGCAGCAGTTCGACGGCTGCTGGCAGTTCCTCCTCCTGCGTCCCACTGGCGAGAGCGTCTTCCTCCAATGCGTAGAACCACGAGTCGACAACGGGGCGTAGCGCGCTGGGCGGAAAGCTCGTGGTGGTTAGGCGTTCGGTGAGGCGGCGGTAAACAGTTTCCAGTTTGTGCAGTGGCGTCTCGGTTTCGGAGATCTGGATCTCGGCGACGGCGAAATTCCGCCGCCGCGCCCGCTCGCCCAGCCAGCGGCTGAAGAAGGTCTTGCCGGAACCGTACTCGCCCCGGATGGCCTTGAAGACTGCCGCTCCGGAAACGACCGAGTCCAGTTCGGCGTCGAGTGCCGCCTCGAATCGCCCGAGCCCGGTCGCCAGAAGGTCCAGACCAGATGCCGGCACAGCGCCGCGCCGGAGGGCGTCGATGACCTCGCGCCGACGTGCCGCGCTGACCTGTCGTCCACTCACCGTGCCAGTGTCTCACTCGTCTCGCGCACTGGCGCTGATTCCACGACATCCCTTGACGTGTCACCGCACGATTGATCAAATGGAGGGCTGTATATCTGCTGGATACGCCGTAGGGCGGGGGAGCGCGCAGTGGGCCTTGACAGTCCCAGGCTGAAGGATGTACTCGACGACATCGAGAAGGGGGTCTTGCAGCTTCCGGACTTCCAGCGCGACTGGAAGTGGGACGACCAGCGGATTCGAGAGCTGATCGCGACGGTGACCCTCGACTATCCGTTGGGTGTCGTGATGACGCTGTCGACCGGTGGTCGAACCCCTTTTCGAGCGCGGCCTCTCACCGGCGCCGAGGCGAGGCGGTCCGTCATTCCCGATCTGTTGTTGTTGGACGGACAGCAGCGCCTGACCTCGCTCTTCCAGGCCCTCTACCTGGACCGTCCGGTCCGGACGGTCGACGCTCGGGGCAACGAGCTTGAACGTTGGTACTACGTCGACATCGTCAAGGCGGTTGGGTCACCGTCGGACCGGGACGAGGCGATCGTGTCCGTGCCGGAAAGGCCGGAAGGCAAGATGCTGAAGTCGGACTTCGCGCGCAAGGTCGTGCTGGACCTCAGTAGCACGGAACTGGAGTGCGAAGCCGCGCACTTCCCGTTGCATCTGGTCTTCGACGATGACCGGGTGAATGCTTGGCAGCGGGCGTTCGTGCAGGTGGACGAGGCGAACTGGGACCTGTGGTCGAAGTTCCAACGGCACGTGCTGAACCATGTGAAGTCGTTCCAGATCCCGATGATCAAGCTCGACGCGTCCACACCCAACGACGCCGTGTGCTCGGTGTTCGAGCGGGTGAACACCGGCGGTGTCCCGCTGAACGTCTTCGAGTTGCTGACCGCCACCTACGCCGGAGACCGCGACTACGAGCGCGAGCACGGGGACTACTACCGCCTGCCGGACGTCTGGCAGGACATCAAGAAGAGGCTGGCCACCTCGTATCCGGTTTTCGGCCGTATCGAAAGTGGTATCGAGGACGGACTGAGCAGCAGCGACTTCCTGCAATCCATTGCACTCGTGCTCACGTGGGAGCGTAAGCAGGAACGTGCCACCGCGGCGGTCTCCTGCAAGCGGCGTGATCTGCTGGACCTGCCGCTGGCGGAGTTTCGGCGTCTCGCGCCCCGACTGGCGGATGCCTTCGAATGGGTTGGCGAATTCCTCAATCAGCAGTGCATCGTCCGTGCCCCGGACCTGCCTTATCGCACGCAGCTCGTGCCACTGGCCGCCGTGCGAGCCATTCTCGGCGATCGGACCGACGAGCCCGAGCTGACAGACAAGATCACCCGCTGGTACTGGTGCGGGGTGCTCGGTGAGATGTACGGCGGATCCACGGAGAGCCGCTTCACCCGTGACGTGGAACAGCTCATCGGGTGGGCCAGGAATGAGGGAGAGGCGCCGGACACCGTCACCGAGGCAGTCTTCCTTGCCGACCGCCTGGACAGCCTCACCACCCGAAACAGCGCCGCCTACAAGGGAATCTACGCGTTGCTGGTCAAGCAGGGGGCGGTGGACTGGTACTTCAACGAGGCGCCGCTCAACTCGGGCACGCTGCTCCAGCACTCCGTCGACATCAGGCAGATCTTCCCCAAGGGCTGGTTCACCCGACAGCGGGGCAACGATCGGCGGGCCAACTCGATCGTCAACAAGACCCCGTTGTCCTACCGTGCCGCTACGAGCATGAACGGGGCGCCCGCTTCATACCTGGCTGTGCTCGCGCAGGAGTCGGGCATGCGTCCCGAGTGGTTCGACGACGTCGTCGCCACTCACCTGGTTGACCCGATCACCTTGCGGGAAAACGACTTCGAGAGCTTCTACGCCGACCGCTCCAGGCAACTGCTGGACCTGGTCCACAAGGCGATGGGCAAGCGTACCGTCTTCCGTGACCTGGCGGGCTGACGATGACCGACAACAACCTGTCGCTGCGGCAACAACTTCTCGAACGCAGAGGCGCGAGCATGGCGCTGTCAGAGCTTTTGGCGCTGTTCGATGTGCGAGTTCGCACCTACCAGACGGTGTCCTTGATCAGGGACACTTTGCAGGAGATCGGGCTTGCCACCGTTCCGTCCTTCGCGACCTGCGGTCTCAAGGCCAACCTGCTGATCGTCGGCGAAGAAGAGGGGGTTGCGGAGGCGGTCGATGAAGCTGGGGATGGCGAACTCGCGCCGGGTGCGTTGCCTCAGCAGTCGTTCAAGATCGGTGACATACCCGCGGCCAGCGCGGGTCTGATCTCCGTCACCTCCAGCGATCCGCTGACCAGGGCCACCTACCTCATGCGGGCCAACAACTATTCCCAGGTTCCCGTCATCGACGGTCAGTCGGATCTGCGGGGTGTGGTCACATGGAGTTCGGTCGCAGCCCGGTATGAAACGGGTCTGGCGCCCACCCTCGCCAACGCGATGGTGACGGATTCACTCCCGGTCGCCGAGGTGCACCAGGAACTCTTCGCGCAGTTGCCGCTGGTGGCCGAGCATGGCTACGTGCTGGTCCGCAGCAACAGTGGGGTTGTCTGCGGAATTGTGACAGCGGCAGATATTGCGGATCGTTTTCATGAAACCGCGTTGCCTTTCTTTCTTGTTGGTGAGATCGAGTTTCGGCTGCGGAAGTGTCTGGGCGAGCTGCCTCCCGAGCGTATTAAAGCGGTTCAGCCTAACCGGCCAGAAACGCAGACGGGTAACATCGCTGACTTGATGTTCGGTGACTACGTCAAACTTCTTGACGCACACCAACAGGACCGGAGGTTGCGGGAGAATGCCGACGGTAACTGGCAGGCGCTCGGCTGGTCCGGTGTGGACCGGACCCAGTTCGTCCACCACCTGAAGGAGGTGAAGTCGACCCGCAACATGATCGCGCACTTCGACAGCAAGCGGTTGACGCCGGAGCGGATCACCGAGCTGCGGCAGTTCTCCGGGCTGCTCAGGCAGCTCATGTGAGCTCGAACTGGTCCTTGACCAGCCCGGTGTTCAGCCGCAGGGTGCGTCCGTCGGGCAGGGTTTGCAGCGCCTGGACCCCGTCGAAGTTGAGCAGCTGGCGCAGTACAGCCGAGAAGCCGTCCGCGCGGGTGAGAGGCAGGCCGATTCGCTGGGCGAGGGCGGTCACCGGCAGGGTGCCGCCCGCCTCCAGCAGGGCTCGGACAGCCTTTTCCACCTTCACCAGGTCAGGCTTGCGGGCCAGCGACTGCACCTGGGCATGAAACAGGTCCGAGGCGAGCAGCGCGGTGACCAGCGCGTCGTCGGGAGTGATTGGCTGCGGGCTGAGCAGTGCGTCCTCGTCGCGAGGCACAAGCGCCACGTCGAACAGCGCGGCCCGATCGGAGTCCTCCTTGCGCTTCTTGGCGGGTCGCTTCGGCGGCGCGGGGGGAATCGCCGGCTGCTTCGCCTCGTCAACAACGGGTGACCACCACGATGGCTGCTGACTGCCCAGCTCCCGCCAACCCTTCGGAGGCTCCGCACCGAACGGCAGGAACGCCAGCACCGGGATGACGACCTCGGCAGGCGAAGCACCGCCGTGATAGCCAGCCTGCGCAGCCGTGTAGCGGGAGTCCGAATCCCACAGCGCGACGATCGCGTTCCCGGTTTCGGCCGACACGACCCGAGGTCCGGACAAAGCAATCTCGGCATCGCCGAGCGGACCGCCAGGGGTGCGGTGCCGGGCCGACAGCGGCTCGCCAAGCGCCTCGACGCGAGACCCGTGCCGGTCAATGACATGCCCGTGATCGCTAGTCAGCAACACGGCCCGACCCTGTTCCGCGGCAAGGCGCAACAGCTCGCGCAAGCCGCCGATGTCGCCGAGCCGCCAGGCTCCGTCACCGAGCTTGAGCTCCTTGGCCAGTCGGTCGTCGACGGTGTTGAGGACGACTGCCACATTCGTTCGCTCGTTCGTCATGGCGTCGTGCAGTTCCGGCCCGAAGACGTCTCCACCGCTTTCCGCGCGCAGGGCGTCCTTGTGGAAGAGCGCGACGACCTGGTCACCCCAGAAGGAGTGGCCGCCGAAGGCAGCCCGCTCGTCGCGCTGGGAGCCTGCGGTCAGTTTCCCAGTGAACAGGGAGGTACGCGAGACTGCGGTGACGGTGGGCAGCGCCGCCATCATGCCCCTGCGGCGTGGGGCGTCCTTCGCTCCGGGCAGGGGATCGAACTCGGCCCAGTCCTGACGCAGTTGCTCGCCAAGCTCGGCCGCGATCGCCGCACTCATGCCGTCCAGCACGACCAACAGCACCCGGCGCTCTCCGGCCTTGACAACCGGCCCGACCACCTTGGCAAGGAACGACTCGACGGTGAGCATCGAACCAGCGTCACCACGGGAGGAGGTCCAGGCCGCCAACTGGTGCGCGAAACGCTTGTCGGCTTCTCGGCGCCGAGAGCGCACCACCGCGCACAGCCGGTCGTAGGCGGCTTTCAGCTCAGATCGCGGATCACCGCCTGCCTCAACATGCTCCAGCGCCAGGTCCACCCAGCTGGTGTCGGCGATATGCCGGTCAACGCTGGCGGCGACTGTCTCAGGCTCGTTTGCTGGCTCCTTCGTCAGCCATCGCGCCAAGCGCTGGGCCATCCTCGCGCGTTCGACACGGATGCTCGCGTCCTGGCCAGATGCCAGGTTGTGCCGCTCCAGCTTTCGCATCGCCTCGGCGACACGTCCAGCGTCGCCATCCAGAAGCGCTCCTCCGACAGCCGAGAACGCGGCCTCGAGTCCGGCCGGGAGCACCGGGCTCATGCTGGCCGCCCGTTCGGCTCCGAACTGCTGGGTCAGCGAGGCCGCCCGATCCAACACGATCGCGGACAGCCGGCGGGCCGCAGCCCCGTCCGCGTCCGCGGACTGCGCGATCAGCAGCAGCCCGGTGACGAACTCCTCGCTCGCCCGCCCGAAAGCCCCGGCGAGCGCGTCGAGCGCCGCACCGTGGGCGGGAGGCTTCTCGCCGAACCAGCGCTCGGCCCGGCCTCGTGCCTGGTAGTCCTCGGCACCGGCGGACTCATCCGCATGCACCCACAGCGCCGCACACACCAGCCCGAACGCGACCGCGTCCGCTCCGTGTCCGGCTGAGACCAGGGCAAACAGCGCTTGACCGGCAGGTCCGGCCTGGTCTTCCTCCGCCAAGAACCGGGCCAGCCCGGCGCGTTCGGGCGCGCGCAGCGCCAGGAACCGGTCCGGGCCAGCGGGGGACAGCGACCAGTGCAGCAACGTGTTCGCGTCCAGTTCAACACTGGTCGTTGTGGACTGCGGTCGGTCAGGAGCGTACGGTCCGGCACCAAGTCGACGCAGCGCCAGCGAGGCCAGCGCGTGGCGGCGGGTCAGCGGCCCGCCCGCCAGCCGGGGCCAGCCGCTTGGCGGGGCAGCGTCCAGCAGAGCTTCGGCCGCCCAGTTCTCGGCGAACAACCGTTCATCCGTGTGCTGCGCGCCGAATGCCTCGCGCACCACGTCCCAGGTGTTGACGGCGTTGACGCGCTGCCTGTACGCCTGGGCGAGCACGTCCGCGCCGAGTTCGTTCTCCTCCCTGTCGGTCAGCACAACCAGCACCTCGGGCCCGTCCGTGCTGACCAGATGCCGCAACACCAGCTCGTACACCGCCAGCGGGGAAGCGGCAGGGACGACGCGGGCCCGCTGTTCACCCCAGCTGAGCTCTGGCGCCTCCTCCCAGACCGGGGCCGCCCGCAGCAGGACGACCCGGCGCTTGTCCTCGGACAGTCTGCGCTCCGATGCCAGGTACTGGGTCACGATGGCGGTGTTCAACCGCATCGCACCGGTGCCGACCAACGCGTTCATCAGTCCTCCACCACGCGCCAGCTGATCTCGATCGTGGCGTTCGGTTCGGTTGCCGCCAGCTCGTTCAACTCGGCATGGAGTTCAGCGACCGCTTGGGCAGCCGTGGTGCGCCCGCCACCGGAGCGGCGTGTGCTTCGCCGGCCGGCCGGCTTGGCAGGCGCGTCAGGTACCGGCGGGTGGCTGCTCTCCGTCGTCAAATCCACTGAGCCAGGGTCGGGCTTGGGCTTCGGTGGTGTCGGAACAGGGGGATGAACTGCGGCCCGGCTGCGCTCCATCACGGACACAATTGCCTTCCGAGCCGCGTCGAGTGCGTCAGGCAGGCTCGCGGTGCGCTGGTCGACCCTGGCCACGCCACGCAGTGTGTCCAGCACAGCTTCGCCCTCCGGCCCGTATCCGGAGGCCAGGCGCAGCATGTCCCAGGCTGCGCCCGCCAACGCGGCCGCGACCTTCTGCGCCTGCACGATGGACACCCCATAACGGGCGGCTGGCGCACTGCCCAGATCGAAGGTCGCCAGAGCCGTCACCGTCTGCTTGGCCGCCGCGTTGCTGTTCGCCGCGCCCTTGTCGGTGGCCAAAAGCGCGTCCAGCAGTGCCAACGAGCGCCGGGCCAGTGCCAGCCGACCGGAGTCATCGACGTCGTCCAGGGCGAGCAGCCCAGCGTGCTTCTCCAGTTCGCGCACGAGATCGGTGGCATGCGGCTGATAGTTGCGGGCCTGCCCAAGAATCTGCCGGGCGAACTGGCTCACGATCCGACCGCGTCGCAGCGTCGGCGCCTTCTCGCCGAAGATCTCCTCGTAACGCTGCTGTGCCTGCTCCCACACGGACTCGTCAGGCAGAGGCTGGGTCCGCAGCGCGTCCCAGGACTTGATCTGAGCCAGCTCGGGTGGCGGGTCGAGCAGTGCCCCGGAGCGAACCCACACCCGGTCGTCCATCTCCGCGTAGGAGGCGATCACCAGGTTGGCGACGTGGGGCTCCAGCCCCATCCGCTCCGGCTTGTCGAGCCATTCGGTGAGCTGTGTTACGGACAGATCACCAGTCGCACCCGCGTCCTTGGCCTGCCGCAGGAAGTGGTCCCGCCAGTGCAGGGACAGCTCGAAGTAGGCTTCCTTCTGCGTGCCCAGACGGAGCGGAGCGGCGATGTTGCGCATCAGCACCCGCTCCTTGGCCGGCACCTCCACTCGACGGTCGCTGGCCTCGGTGGCGGCCCGCACGCAGGTGAAGACGGCCCGCACGTCAGCCGGGCGTACCGCGACACCGGTACGGTCCGGATCGAGGTCGGGGTGGGCGGGGAACTGACTTGCCAGCACCTTGTCGGCGACATGCCTCGCCGCCTCACGCAGCGGCTGCCCAACGGGCGGCTTCAGGGCAGGAACGTCCCGCAGCGACACGAAGTGTTCCTCGTGGCCGATCTCCACATCGGTGGGCTTCTTCTCCGCCAGTCCGTACGCCTGCTTGAGCACCGCCTTGATCGTCCTGGTCAGCGACTCAAGCTGGCCCTCCAACAACGCTTTGGCGCGGGCTCGGTTGTCCGCGTTGAGGTGGGAGGCGTACTGCGTCTCGAAGCGCCGCGGATCGGCCAAGGCGTAGCTGATGACGACCAGCCGCTGGAAGTCCTGGTACCGGGCCGCCGACAGATGCGCCGGGATCCACGCCACGGTGCGCGGTCGCTCGCCGTGCAGGCCCCGCAACTCCAGCATCCTGTTGGCATCCTCGATGGATCCGAACTCACCATCGTGGTAGGGCAGGCTGATCACCAGCCGCCACAGCGACTTGTCGGTGGGCTCAAGGTCATGGTCGCCGAGATCGTCCCGGTCCGCGATCTTGCCGACCACCACCTCCAACACCCGGTTCGAGCCACGCCACACCAGCGTCAGCTCGCCCGACCCGAGCTTGTCCTCATTGAGTTGGAAGCCGATCTCCTCGGCCAGCAGCCGCTTGAGCAGTGCCTTCCGGTTGCCCGGGTTGTTGTTGACGTTGGCGTTGGCGATGACGGAGTCCACGTCCACGCCGGCGAGTTCGAGGCGTACACCCGGGTTGGCCTGGGTGCCGGTTTCCTTGATCTCCGGGAAGCGGGACGCCCACTCGCCGACTTTCGACTTGATCGCCCCCACCTCGGCCCCGGGGATCGGGGACACGACCGAGCCGTGGTTGAGCGCGCCGAGCCGGCGGATCGTCAGATCCCGCAGAGCGGGCACGCTGGGCGCCAGCGCGGACAGCAGCAGGGTGCAGATCAGCCGGTTGTCGCCGACGAAGCTGAAGCAGCGCTGCCTGAGCTGGGCACTCTCAATGGTCTCCGGCCGATGCAGGTAGCGTTCGATGTCCTCTTCGGTGACGTCGTACATGCCGAGCAAATACGGCCGCAGCTTGGTCCGGTACAGCTTGTCGGCTGCCTTGAACTCCGCCTTCAGCTTGTCCACGAACGGCTCGTCGCCACCGTCCGCGATCACCTCGTACAGGTCGCCGAGCGGGATCAACTGTTCCAGACGCGCGTCGTCACGGTGATTGGCGAGCAGTTGCCCCATCAGCTTGAGACCGGTGCGGGAGCGCTGCAAGGCCGAGGAGATGTGGACCAGGGTGTCCATGAAGGCAGGGGAGAAGGGATAGGTCAGCCGGAACGACTCCTCGTCGGCTCCGGTCGTGCCCTCCTCCGAGCCGAGCAGCACATCCCAGACGGCCGGGCCACCGGACCGCTTGGCCTTGGCGAACGCGGCGTCCAGCTTGGCCTTCGCCTCGTCGTCCTTGGGGCGAAGAAGACGAGCGTTGGCGATCTGCGGCAGGTTGCGGTCCTCCAGCGTGATCTTGTCGAAGCGGCCGGAGGCGAGGTTGAGGCTGTCCTGGATGGCGGTCTCGGCCGCGCCGGACAGTTCCTCGCCGACCAGATCGCGCAGGTCCCGCTGCCGGGCGATGAACGACACGATGGGAATGGCCCGCCGGGAGTCCGCGCCCTCCACGAAGTTCGTGATCTTGTCCGCCTCGCGGGAGACGAACTTCTGGTCGTGGATTCGGTTGGCCAGCCACAGGATCAGCTCGTCCATGAACAGGATCAGCCCGTCATAGCCGAGCGACTTCGCGTGTGCCGCGATGACGGACAGGCCGGCGTCCAGTGAGATGAAGCCGTATTCGTCCTCGGCCGCGTTCTTGGCGAACCCTGGGAACCAGCTCATCGCGTCGTGGACGAGCTTGGCCCGCAGCTCGGCCGCCGTGGTGGGGTTGACCAGATCGGGCTTGGGCGGTTCCTCTTCGCTGTCATCATCGTAGGCGCCGCCGTCGTACTGTTCGGCGGCCATGGCCCGGTCAAGAAGTTCGGGGGTCCACGCGAACCGATCGCCCCAGTCGTCCTCCTCATCGGATCCCGATGCGTCCGGCCGGTCCAGGCCCTCGATGAACTTCTCGTCGCCGATGCGCTCCCGTAGCCGTCGGATGTCGGCGAACAAGGTGTCCGTCCGATACACCTGCGGGGTCGGTGCATCGGGATGCAGTGCGCTGACGTGCGACACGTATCCGCCGAGGACGCGTTGCTCCAGCGACTTGGCGCCCAGCATGTGATAGGGCACCAACAGGAACTTCTTCCCGTTGTCGAGCCACTGGTGCTTGTTCAGCACCGAATCGAACTCGGTCCTGGCGAGGGCCGCTTGGTCACCGCGGAGCAGGGCGTGCAGCACCGCCATGAAGTGCGACTTACCGGAACCGAAGGAACCATGCAGGTAGGCGGCCTTGGATGTCTGACCGTCCAGCGCGGACCTGATCAGTCCGAGGGCTTCGTCGAAGTTGTCCAGCAGCCGCTCGGTGATCACGTAGTCCTTGAGCGCCTTGGCACTGCCCTCCTCGGTCACCGCCTCGGCGAGCTTCAGGACGTAGTCGGAGGTGGAGATCGACGGCTTGATGTCGATGACGTCGCGGAGCAGCGGCGGCGGTGTGGGTGGCATGGTCGTCTACTTCGCCTCAGTCTTCGGTCTTCTTCTTGGTGGCACGCCGTGCGCCGCGGGCGGGGGCCTTGGGGCGCCACGCTCGCAGGTCGTCGTCGGTCAGCCCGTTCTCGCCCTGGATCTGCGACCGGTAGCCGGCGAAGAAGGCAGCCGGGGACATGCCGTAGAGCGCGTCGAACTCACCGTGCCACTGGGCCAGCCAGGGTTGCAGTTCCAGCAGGCCGGCAAGGTAGGCCGTCAGCTCGTCTGCGGTCGTCGCATGGTTGGTGAAGTACGTGGTGAGCGCTTGGGCCTGCTCCTTGTGGTCCCAACCGGCCCAGCCGTAGAGGTCGGGTGTGCCCGTGGTGACGGTGGAGTAGGAGATAAACCGCTCCTTGGGCACGTCCAACTTGCCCCGCGCCCGCCAGTAGGACGGTTTGAGGAAGTCGGCCGAGGTGTACCTCGGCGGCACCTCAATGGAGTCCCGGATCTTGCGCTTGACTGTCTCGTCCTCAGCGGCGTCTTCCTGCCGCTGGAGGTCCCACGTGCGTTCCCAGTCAGCGCGCTTCTTCATGCCGGTGGGCGACTTGTAACGCAACGCGGCGAGGAACGGCACGTGCTCGTCCGCGAGAAGGGCCGTGACTACGCCCGGCAGGTCCTGGTGCGGCGCGTAGATCGCTGCCACGGCAACGAAGTCCTCGTCGCGTGAGAGCGCGTCGGTGAGCTGCGCTTTCGTGAGGATGTTGGGGTGCTCGCCGTCCTGGTACCAGATGTCGCGGTTCTCGATCCGGTCCAGCAGCCAGGACCGCAGGGCACGCTCCTGGAGTACGTCCCACCCGTCGGTCGCCCAGCGCCGCTTGTACTCCGGCCGTTCGATCATGCCGATCGCGCGGCGGGTCTCGATGGCTTCGATACGCTTCTGGACGATGGCTTTGTACGTCTCCGGCCAGCGGGCGGGAATCTCGGTGATGGGCGTGGAACCGTGGCGCTTGAACCACTCCGGTGACGCTTCGTCTGCTTCGACCTTCCGCGCCAATACGATCTCGAAGGCCCGCTCGCCGAGCGCCAGCTCAGGGACATCCCCCTCGGGCGCGCGCAGGTCCTCGGTGTACAGGTTGTAGAGCGTATAGACCTGCCAGTCCAATTCCTCCTGCAACGCGATCATTTTGGCGCGGATCGACTCCCACTTCGCCCGCGCCTCGCGGAGACTCGCGTTTGTCGGCGTGGGTGCGTCGGTAGCCGTCAGCGCCGCGGGGCTGGTCGCCGTGAGCTCCTGTGCAAGGCCGTCAATGGCGGTGGCGAGGGCTGTGGGGTAGGCGGCGGGGAGAGGGAATCGTGCGATATTTGTGCTGTTGAATTGGTAAAAACGTTCCCATTCGCTGCTGGTAAACCCTCCACCTTCGCCACGAATGCCCTTGTCGTGACAGTTGAGCTTTAGCCATGTGCAAGCGGTTGAGCTGTTTAGCAAGCCAAGGAGCTGAAGATGGGCATCCTCGGTGGCTTCTTTTTGAAGTTTGATTGCGGGCGCGGTCTGCTTAAAGACCTTTCCACCTCGATCAAGTGTGAAGTGATTGTGTGTAGCTACTTCTGCAAATGTAATCGCAAGTGGAGTGCGGTATCGCTCGGGAAAGAACATACTGTGATCAAACCAGCGCAAACCTCGTTCTGTGGGGGTTTGTCCGAAATCAACACGCCGTTGGAGGACTGTTCGGTTTGGCCAGAGAAACTTTTCCTCGTGCTCGTCTAGTTGGCGAGGCTTTCCGTTGGAGTCGTATGGGAAGAATGTTGAGATCGATGTCGCAATGTGGAAGTCTCGCACGCCGTCGCCGAGGATGACGGGGACGCATGAATCGCTCATGGAGCGGGTCTTTGCTGCGGTTGATTCTAGGTAGAACGCGTCGTCCAAGCCTGTGTGGGTGGTTCGCCCAACGGCATTGCTGAGCGAATTCAGAACTTGCGTCGCGGCGTCATTGATGCTCTCGACCATTTCCAGGCCGCCGTCGGCGAGGATCCACGGCTGTTTGCCGAAGTAGCGCTTCCGTTCAAGGTCGTCGACCGACACCCATTGGCTGACCGACTTGGGCTGGTCAATCTGCTTGACGATGGCCTGCCAGACCAGGCCATCTTCGCCGTTGGGTGGCACGGACGGCTCACCTTGAACGCTTCGCACCGTGCGGATCGTCGCCGAGCGCTGGCTGCCTTTGCGGCGCCGGCCGACAAGGATCACCGTAGGCGTGCCGTGGCCTGGAATGTAGGCGCCCGAGGTGTCGATCACCTCGGTTAGTTCGACCATGTGCGCGAAATATTCTTCGATCAGCTTGGTGCCGAACTCGCGCTTCATGAACGAGTTCGCCGTGATCTGGCCTACCATGCCGAAGTCACGTCCGAACTCGTCGCCAATTTTCGCCAGCTGGAAGAAGCGCTCGGCGAACGGCACGGAAAGCGCGTAAGTGCCGGCACAGGACTTGTACAGGTCCCGGTATAGCTCGTTCAGCTTGCTGTCCTTGACCGTGATGTACGGCGGATTGCCTACGACGACGTCGTAGCGGCCCTCCTCCAGGATCCGGGGGTACTCATGCACGTCTTCGGTGAAATACGCGAAGTCGGCCAGGGGGTCGCCAGACTGTCCGTCCTCAAGTGCCAGTGGCATCTGTCGGGCCTTGATCAGTGAGTCGCCGACCGCCAGGTGGATCGGCCAGTCGTACCTGCCGGCCTCCGCAAGCGTCCGCATCCCGGCCGCCGCCATCGCGGCCACCAGTAGACGAAACCGTGCGATGGCCACAGCGAAGGGGTTGATGTCCACGCCGTGCACTGAATTGAGTGCCGCGCTGACCCGCTCATGCCGGTCGATGTGCGGCCGCTTGTCCGCCCACAGCCGGACCATCCGACGGAACGCGCCCAGCACGAAGTGACCGGAACCGCAGGTCGGGTCGATCATCTTCAGCTCGCCGAACCGCCCGCCCAGCTCCCGGACAACCGGGTCCATGGCCCGGTCGAGGATGAACTCCTCCACGAACTCGGGGGTCTGCAGCAGCGCATAGGTCTTGCGCGCCGCCTCGGACAGGTCCTGGTACAGGTCGCCGAGGAAACGCGTGTCCCACCCCTTCGTACCGTCCTCCCGCAACGGGTCGGTGAAGTCGTGAACGAGAGCGCCTGTCTCGTTGCGCTCGCGCCAGAACTCGACCAGCGCGCGTGCACCGTCGTGCGAGAGCGGGATCTGGAACAGTGGGTTGTGGTCCGGATTGAACAGAAGCTTGCCGGCGTGGCCATCCCCCAACTCGGCGAAGGCTCGCTCCAACCAGCCCCGGTAGGTCGGGTCGGCGTCATCGTCCACATAGGCCGCGTAACGCTCCAGAGCGAGTTCGTGGCGCTCCGTGCTCGGGCCGGTGATGTAAGGCTCCGCGATCAGCAGATTGTCCTCACAGAACCGAACGAAGACCGACCCCAGAACCCAGGCGGCGGCGACCTGCGTGATGCGCTCGTCCAGCCACGAGTTCCACGTTGCCCCGGTGCGCTTGAGTTCCTTGGCGCGAGCGTGTTCGTTCTTCAGCCGGGCTTCGACGTCGCCAAGAGCGCGAACCTGTTTGCCGAGGTCGGCCTCGACCGCCTTGACCTGCCGCTTCAAGTCGTCCAGCAGGGCCTTGCGGTCGATCACGTCGTGCGTCCCTTCGTAGCCGGTGCTTCGGTTGGCCGGGTCCATGACGGGCTGCGGACCCAAACGTCCGGAAGTGCGATCCACTCTCCCAGACCAGACTGATAGGGCACAGCGGAATTGCCAAGTCGTGGCCCGCGAGCAGGATCTGACTGGGGACAGAGCAACCACAGCGCCCGGCCACCCTGCCGGGCACGCGCGGCGAGGCGATCGAGGACATCCATGGCGCCATACCGGCCCAGGACTCCGGCATTCATCAACACCACGGGCCCGTTCCCCAACTCGGCAACCAACTGCTCGCCGATCCGAGGCTCGACCAACCCCCATGCGGTCTGGACATACTCAGCGAACTTCATTGCTGCCCGCGAACCGGGTTCGGCGGCGTCCGCCTTGAGGATGGTCTCCCAGGTCGGCTTGGGTCGCGGATCGACCTGCTCATGCAGCGCCGCCAGGAACAACTCGGCCACCGACACCACAGTCACGCCGACCTGGTCCAGTTTGCGGACCGCGTCCCGGACGAGCCCGATGCGCACGGTCAGGACCCGGAAGCCGTCACGGCGGGCCGAAGCGCTGAGCCGCTCGTCGGTGCGGGCCACGCTGGCCAGATCCGGGTCGTCGTCGTATCGCGTGGCATAGCCGGTGATGGTCCTGCCCCGCACACCCGACGACAGGTAACTGGATTCGGCACTGGTGCGGCGGGGGAGATACCGCTGGGTCCTCGTGTCCTCCCGTGTGCTCAGCACCAGGTCGAAGCCCGCCTCCTGGAGGGCCTTCGTCAGCTGGCCGCCCACCGGCAGGGTGTGCCCGCCGCGCCCGTCAAGGATCTCGGGGAAACGGGCCCGAACCCGTTCGTGGACTTCCGCCACGGTCAGACCAGGCTGGTGTTCGTCCTTGACTCCGGGCACCAGGCGCACCAGGCCAGCCTGGGTGAGCCGCAAGGCCCGCACCAGCGGCAGGTTGCGCGGATAGATCTCCAGTCGGGGGGTAGCGGCGGCGTTGCGTGACGCGGCCGCCGCCAGCTCGACCATGCGACGCTCGTCCCACGCCAGTGCGCCGCTGGGCGGGGTGATCGCGCCGAGTTCGCCGAGCACCGTCGCGGAGGTGGGCAGCGTCTCCGAGCCGGCCAACCGGTCGGCGACTCGGCCAAGTCGCTGGGCGTAGCTCAACAGGGCGGGGCCGGACGGGGTGTCAGGAGCGTCGTCGGGGCCAACCTCAAGTGCCAGCAGCCCGGCACCCATGCTCTCGTCGACCGCGTCACGATTGGGCGCGTGCCGGAACGCCTCGTTCTCCGGGTCGAGTTGCTCGACTTCGACGATGACACGGACTGCCGCCAGCGCGAGCGCTCGGCGTTGCTCACGGATATCGAGTCGGGTGCCGCGCCGTACCGTGAGGGCGTCGGCGATCTCCGCGGCCGCGGCGACCCGTCCCATATCCTGGAGCAGTTCCAACACCTCTGCGCGTAGCGCCTTTACCGCATTATGGCGCTTCCACCGAGTTCGCTGCGTCTTGAGCATCTGCGGAATACGGCCGGCGCTGAGGCCGAGCTTGTCGGCCACCGCCTTCTGCTTGGGCCAAACGTCCACATCGGGCAGGACACCATGCTCGTCGGGCAGGCGCAGCAACAGCCGCACCATCTCGACCTTGTTGCGATTGGCGCCGTTCTTCTTGAGCTCCGGCACGAAGATCGCGGCCAGCGTGTCCAGACTGACCGTTCGCAGCGCCCGATCACTCAACACGTCCGCATCGGAAACCGCGGCGAGCTTCTGTGTGAACGCTGCCTCGGCGGCCGACAGCTCCGCCTTCGCCTCTCTGCGGCCCTGCGGGGTCAACGGCGCGGCGGGCTGCTCGGCGAGCCGCTGGCGCCACTGCTTGATGCGGTCCAGCACCTCCAGGCGTGTTTTAGCGCCGAGGCCGGGGGCGTTGACGAGCTGGCGTTGGCTCAGATCCAGCAACTCGCCGACGGTGTTGACGCGGAGTCCGTAGACGAATGACACGGCCGCGGGGCTGAGCCCGGACATCTCGATCAAGGTCTCACGGGTGGCCTGCCGAGCCATCCGGTCACGCTGCTGCTCGGCGCTCTCCGGCTCGGCTTCCCCCACCGCGAGCGAGGCCGCTGACCGCGTAGTCGGCTGCGTGGTGTGCCGCGACAGGGGACGGCGGGAGGACGGCACCGACTCGTCCATGTCCAGGAAGATTTTCTTCCAGGCATCCCGCATCGGCTTCAGTTCGGGAAATCGCTTGCTCGCGTCCCGGTGCAGAGCCTTGCGGAAGAATCGCTCCAGTCCATCCCGGACCGCCGGGTCGAACGCCTCCACAGCGATCCTGGGATACGGGTGCTGCTCCGCGTCGGTCTGGCGTGCCGACACCCTGCCATCGCCCCACACCGGCAGTTCGCGCGACGCCATCTCGTGCAGGGTGACGGCAACGGCGTATCGCTCGGCGTGCGCGTCGTACACGTCCCGCGGTGCCACGCCGATGAACGGATCCAGATAGCCGTCCGTTCCGGCATCCACCGCCTGTACCGGGTAGCCGGCCAATGAGAAGTCGATGAGCACCAGTTCGTAGGTGCGGTTGGGCCGAACGCGAATGGCGATGTTGTCGGGCTTGATGTCCCGGTGCCAGATGCCCTCGCCTTCCAGGAAGTCCACCGCGCCGAAGAGATACTCGCCGTACGACTCAAGCTGGTTCACGGTGAGCCGACCGGAGTCGCGCAGTTGGCGTGCGACGGTCTCCTCCCGGTGCCTTCGCTTGCCGGCCCCTTCGCCGTCGGAGCCGTCGAGACGCTCGTCGCCGACGTACTCGGTGACCAGGACGGTACGGCCGCCGATTCGCAGCGGCTCAGGCTCGATCAGTTGGATGATCCGAGAGTCGGGCCGCAGTCCACGTATGATCTCGGCCTCGCGTGCCAGCACCTTGCCGCGCTCGTCGGACAACGCCACCTTCAGCACGGCCAACGCCTTCGACCCACGTGCCTGGTCGGCGGTCAGGTCCCGCACCAGGAACGTGCGGCTGGTGGAGCCGGTGCCGAGCCGCCTGCGAACCTCCCAGCGCCCGGCGAGGACGTTGCCCGCGACGGCGTCAAGCGGATCCTTGTCCTGCTCCGCCGATGGGGTCTCCTCCGGTGCGGACGCGGTCAGGTCCTCCTCGGCTGTCGCCAGTAGCTCCAGGAACTCGTCGACACTGGCCAGTCGCTGCTGCGGGTTGTAAGCGGTCGCGGCCTGGACCAGCTCGTCGATGTACTTGGACAGACCGTCCACCACCGCGCTGGGGCGCAGGCCCTCGCCGGCCTCCAGCCGTGCCGACAGCTCCGCCTGGCTGGCGCCCGGCGCCTTCCCGGTCGCCAACAGGTAGGTGAGCGTGCCGAGTCCGTACACGTCGATCGCGACCGGATCGGCGTTCGGCGCGGTCAACTCGGGAGCGAGATACGGATTGGCAGCATCGGCCAGGTGCGTGCCAACGTTCGACGGCGTGGTTGTCGTCGGGCGCCCGTGCTCCCCAAGCTGCTGGAGGGCGACCTGCCAGTCGGAGATCTGTAGACGCGGCGCGAGCCACGCCTCCCCGTCAACAGCCCCGCGCCCGCGAGGAATGACATGGACAGCGTGGGCGCACAGCGTGCGGTGGTAGATGCGGGCGCCGTGTGCGCTGCGCATCGTCTCGGCAAGCTGACGAACAAGGGACATTCTGCCCTGAATGTCCAGCCTTTCACCGTGCTGGGCGAGGTATTCGTCGAGTCGGAGCGTCCGGGGGTGATGGTAGAAAATTAGTGCGGGGCCAGCTGAGTGTGCGGACCGGTCATATTCCTTCAGTCGAACGACGCCGGGGTGAGGGAATCGTTGCAGCACCTCCGCCTCGCGTCGGGCAGCCCGCTCCACCGATTCTCGCAGGCTTGCGTCCGAACCGCGTTCGCGCAGATAAATACGGATTCGAGTGAACTCGCGCAATTCGCTGTGGCGTCCCAGGTAGTCCACCCAGGTTGGGCCGGAATCCAGCGCCTTGCGGTCGAGCAGGTACGGGCCAACCTTGTACTCGGCGTCGCTGGGGTGAATTCCGATCCGTTCAAGTGACGCCTTGAGCTGCCGGGAGCGCTCGGCGTCAAACCTGCGCCGGTCATCACGTGGTGGCTGCTTGAGCATGTCGACCAGCTGGCCGATCGTGTACACCCCGCGCTGTTCGTTGGCAGGCAGCCGGATCTGGAGCGAGGAGTCGGTGAAGCAGACCGCTTCGGACACCCATGGCGCCAGGACGTCGCGCGGTGTCGCTTGTCGTAGCAGGTCGCCGAGCTCTCGTGCCTTCTTGTTGGCGAAGTGGAGTGGATTGCCATGCGAGATCTGGCGACCGCCCGGCTGCGTCTGCAGCCAGCCGCCGTTGTGAGACTCAACTGTGCCGTGCCAGTCCTTGAGCTCGACCAGGTACACCCCACCGGGGGCGACGACCAGCAGGTCCACCTCGCGGACATGGCCTGTACCGGCGGTGAAGGTGAAGTTCGACCAGGCTCGCCACGGGTCGCTGTCGGGCAGCCGATCCCGGATCGCCTCCAAGCCTCGACGCTCATGCTGGAACTCGGACTCGGTGACCGTCTCCCACCGGCCATCCCGCATGCGTCTGCCCCGCTTCTCCACAACCTGCATCGACGGGGTCGCGAGAGTCGCCAACCCTCGCTAGATCCTAGACCTTAGCCGCCGGGTCAGGTGCCTGTGGGCGGCGGGCGAGCCGAGCGCTACCGATTCCGACGACACCAGTCGTACATAGATGCTATTGGGCGTTTAAGGGTTCTCGAAGGATTTTCTGAGCTCGGCGAGTATTCGATCGGCATGGGCGTGTCCGCTCTCGGTGAGTTTTCCGGCGGCATCCTGGTCCTGTCGGAATGTGGCTGCCGCGTCTCCGAGTCGGTTGCGGATAAATTTGGCCTGGTCGTCTACGGTCATGTCCTGGACATCAGTGCCGTCGAGGTAGGCGGTCCAGATCTCGGGCAAGACCCACGTGCGCATGCCGCCGAACTTCAGCAGCGCCTGCCATTGTTCACGGTCCGAGGTGATCTCCACAGAGGCAGGCAGCCGTCTACAATTCCCTCGTAGACGAGCAGGGCGCCGCCCATGCCGTCCTGATCCTTGCGGATGAGGCGGAATTCGGACGAGGCTAGGTTGTCGATGAGTGCATCGATGGATGCGGGCGTGGTACCGGTGAGGTTGCCGCTTGCGTCGTAGCCGTATTGTTCCCGCCGGTCGGCGGTGGTCACGGCGGTCGCGCGGCCCAGCGGATCGAGTTCGAACTGGCGGGCGTCGGCCAGCTGATCGACGATTGCCGTGACCGCACCATCGGCTCGGTAGATGTAACTGCGTCGTTGCGTGAGGGGGTGTGATCATCGTCTCCCGTTCAGGTGTAATACCAGTCCCGGAACAGACACCCGCCGTACCGAAAGGTAAGCGCACTCCCAAATGACGCCCACCCTCGCGGTACGTCAACGGTGCCCATCGACCAGAACTCCAACGCAGCTCCTGGCCGCAGACGGACACACCAAGAACGACCGCGCGACATCTGCTCATCCTGAATTGGACTGACCAACCATGGCCACGGGCGTGTCCTGACCGGCGAACCGTTCAGCCCTGATAATCGACACAAGCATCCGGGAGCGTGCCGCGCCGATGTGCAGGTTCCTGCGAAGGGTCTCAGCTGAGATCGGTCGCTGGTGGGCGGCCCAATGGCGGGCGTCTTCCTGCCGAGCGCGGTCAACCAAGTCGCCGTCGGATACAACAGGCACTGGTCGGTCAGCAATGCCGCACACGGGAACTTCGCTGTACCCGGTCTTGACGGTCGACGTGATGGTCGTTGTGGTGGCGTCGTCCGTGTTGGCAGTGCCGCTGCGACTATCTGCGCGCCTCGTCTCGCTCCGTTCAAGGCCGATGGCGGTGATGGCCTGCAGCAATCCGGGGCCGACCTCGGCCCAGCCGATGAGTAGGAGTGGGCCGACGGCGTCGAAGGCGGCCTTGCCGTAGTCCCCGGCGGTAATGGGATCCGCGATGTTCAGGGCGAGCGTCGCGAGGCTGGCGAAGATGAGCAGTCGGCGGGCTGGCCTGAGCTGTTCCGGTGTCGCGCCATGGATGGCGAGGTGCCGGGTGCCGAGCAGCAGCCCGAAGATCGACAGATCTACCGCTGGTGCAACCAGTGGCGCGACCCAGATGGGCACGCCGAGTCGCAGGGCGAGGTTGAGTACGTTGCCGAAACCGAACATGAAGGTCAACCCGACGACCGTGCCCATGATCACGGTCACGGCCCGGACGACGACGGGCTGGTCAGCGGCCGGCTGCATCCTTGTGGTGAGTTCGGTAGCCATCAGGCGTCATCACCCCGGCGCTTGACCTGCGCAACTTCCGACGGAAGGCGCCGGATGCCGACCGGCCGGATCGCGATCTCTGGGCCCTCGACGAGGACCAAAGAGTTCGGGTTGTGCCACGTTAGGCCTACAGAGCAGACCCAGTCCCCCTTTCCGGTTCCGCGTGTCGGCGGCGTAACCGGGATCCGGTTACGCCGCCGATGTGGGTGTGGACGGGTTACGGGGCGTAGCCCAGGGCGGGGGAGCCGTCGGTGCGGCGGTCGGAGAGGCCCTGCTGCGGGGACCAGGCGCCGCCGGTCAGCTTGGACCACCAGATGTGGTTGTCGGGGCCGGTGCCGCGCCACGACATGAGCATGCCGGAGAAGGTGCTCTGGCCGAGGGCGGGAGCGGCGTCGGTGCGGCGGTCGGTGAGGGCCTGCTGGGCGGACCACGAGGAGCCGGTGAACTGGGACCACCAGATCAGGCTGTCGGGCCCGGTGCCGCGCCAAGCCATGACGACATGGCCGTAGTCGTCGGTGCCGAGGGCGGGGGCGTAGTCGGTGCGACGGTCGGCGAGCTGTAGCTGGCCGGACCAAGTGGCGCCGTCGAACCGAGACCACCAGATGGTGCTGTCGGAACCGGTGCCCCGCCAGGCCATCACGAGGGAACCGCCGGCGAGGGTGAGCGCGGGGGCGGCGGAGGTCCGGCGGTCGGTGAGGGGCTGCTGGGCGGACCAGGACGAACCGGTGAACATGGACCACCAGATGTGGTCATCGGGGCCGGCGCCGCGCCAAGCCATGACAACACGGCCGAAGGCGTCGTGGCCGAGCGTGGGGGACAAGTCGGTGCGGCGGTCGGCGAGCTGCTGCGGAGCGGTCCAGAAGGAGCCGTCGTACTGGGACCACCAAATGGTGGTGTCGGAACCGGAACCCCGCCAAGCCATCAGCAACCCGGAGGGCCCGATGGTCATGGCGGGAGCGGCCTCGGTGTGGCGGTCGGTGAGGGGCTGCTGGGCGGACCAGTTGGTCCCGTCGAATTGGGACCACCAAATGGTGGTGTCGGCCCCGGTGCCCCGCCAGGCCATCGCGGACTGGTGGCTGGTCTCGACGGAAGCGTGGGCGGTCAGGGGTTGAAACGACAAGTGCGGCGAGAATTCCGGCGGCGAGCAACAATCCGCGAACGGAGCGTCTGGCTCCGATCGTCGGCATGAATGAGCGCATGTGAGTTCCCCTTGTTCGAGTACGAAGTCGAGCGTCGCCAATGCGGCGCGTTTCGACGCGGTGAACGCTGCCGGACCCTCAGGCCGTCCGGCCAGCCGATCGGACGCATTCGTCGAGGGAATCCCGAAAACCGCTGATCAAGCCGTAGACTGGTCCAGGTGTCCGGCGGCGTCGGACACCGTCTCCGCCGACGCCGAGGGGGCAGCGTGGACGAGATGACCGACCCGCGGGTGGACTTCGCCCGCCGGCTGCGAGCCCTGCAGGAAGCGACCGGCCTGTCCATACGGCGGCTCGAGGTGGAGAGCGAACGCACGCCCCGCCGACGCAACGAGGACAGGATCCGGCTGAAACGCAGCACCATCGCCGGAATGATCAATCGGGAGCGGCCGGTCCGACCCCAGCTGGCCAACTTCGAGGTGTTTGTCGACACGTGCTTACGGGTGGCGGCCGAGAACGGGATTTCGTTACCGCCGGAACTGGGCAATCGTGAATCATGGGACGAGGCCTATCGCGAGCTGCGCGATCACGTGGACCGGTATCCGCGCGGGTCGGCGGTTCCCGAGCAGCCGCCCGTGGTCGAGGAGTCGAAACCTTCCCTAACCAGGAGAAACGTGCTGCTGGCAATGCCGGCGGTATTGGCCGTCGCGGCTGCGGCAGTGGCGGTTCCGTTATGGCTGCGCGGATCGAGAACCGCCAGCACGGAAATGCCCGACGACGACACTTACGGCTCCCTCGGCCGGCTGCTCAGCGCCCCGATCGCCAAGGACGACCCGGTCTGGTCGGTCGCCGTGGGCACGCTGAACGGGGAGCCGCTGGCGGTCGTCGGCCGCGCCGACGGCACCGTGCAGCTGTGGAACCCGATCACCGGCCGGGCCCGCACCCACCCGCTCGCCGCCCACGACCAACCCATCTACTCGATCGCACTCGACGCCCCCACTGCCGTGTCCGCCAGCGTCGACGGCACTCTGCGTCTCTGGGACCTCACGACCGACCCGCCCACGAGCGCCCGCATGGGCGACCAACTGACGGCCGGCGTCAACAGCGTGGCGCTCGGGGTCGTCAACGGCCGCAAGGTCGCCGTCTCCGCCGGGGACGACCGCACCGTCCGGCTCTGGGACCTGGCCACTCCCACGGTCACCGGCACGGTCCTCGGCGATCGGCTCGACACCGAGGTCAAGAGCATCGCCGTGGGCTCCGTGAAGGGCAAAACCGTTGCGGTGTCCGGAAGCGATGACGGCAGCATCCGACTGTGGGACCTCGCCGCCGGCACCGGCCGTCTGATCGGCGCTCATCAGACGACCGTCGGCACGGTGGCGATCGGCGCCGCGCGGAACAGGATCCTTGCCGTGTCCGGCAGCGAGGACGGCATCGTCCGGACCTGGGACCTGACGGCCGACGAACCCGCCGGCACCGTCCTCGGCGACACCATGCACACCGCGGTCAAGACCGTCGCCACCGGCACGATCAAGGGCACGACCGTGGCGATCTCCGGCAGCGACGACAACATCATCCGAATCTGGGACCTCACCACCGGCCACCCCTACGGCAACGGCCTCACCGGCCCGAACAAGGGATCGGAGTCGCTGGCCATCGGCAACTTCGACGCCCACGCCCTCGTCGTCTCCGGCCACTGGGACGGCACGATCTGGGCCTGGAGCCTGTGAACCGGACCGGATCCGTCACGGCGCGAAGCAGCGCGGCGTCCGATACCCGCCAGAGTTATGCGCCGGTGGCCGACAGACTCGGCGGGTGGATTTCGACGAGAAGCTCATCGATCTGTATGTGCTGGCCAGCGCGGAGTTCGAGCGGAGGCTGCGGCACGTGTGGGACTGGGCGGCGCCGACGCCGTGCACGGAGTGGGACGTGCGCCAGCTGGTCAACCATGTGGTGCGAGGGAACCTGAATTACGTGGCCTTGCTCGACGGTGGGACGGCGGCGGAATTCCTGCGGTGGAGGGAAGTCGATGCGCTCGGGGACGACCAGGTCGGGGCGTACGAGCGCTCGGTGCGGGAGTTCGAAGCGGCGTTCCGCAGCCCCGCGGCGATGCGAAGGACTTTGGACTACCCGCTGGGGAAGGTCGGAGGCGGCCAGGCGCTGGCGATCAGGACGACGGACACGGTGATCCACACCTGGGATCTGGCGCGGGCGATCGGCGCGGACGAGACGTTGAACGCGGATCTGGTGGACTGGATCGACGAGAACCTGGACGCGATTTACCAGGGACTGGAAGGCATGGACCGGTTCTTCGGCACGTCAGGAAGGGCGGAGGCCTCGAAGCAGGATCGGTTGTTGCGCAGGATGGGGCGCTGACGTCACTTCTGCACGAGTGTCGTCGCCGCGGCTTCGAGAATGGCGGTGGCCGCGGCGGCGAGGGCGGGGGAGTCGAGTTTCCACTGCTGCCAGAAGAGGGGAACGTCCATGTGCCGCGAGGGGGCGAGGTTGACGAGGGTGCCGGCGGCGAGGTGGGGGACGGCGTGGGAGACGGGGATGAGGCCCCAGCCCATGCCGGTGACGACGGCGTCGAGGTAGGCGGTGGAGGACGGCATGTGATGGCGGAAGGCGCTGGCGCCGCCGGCGAAGCGGTCCTGGAGTTGGTCGTACCGGTCGAAGACGATGACGGGAGTGTCGGCGAAGGTGGTGAACGCCAGCGAAGGGGAGGCGCAGGCGAGGTAGCGGAGCGAGCCGAGGGAACGGACGGAACACCCCTGGACGGGGTCGGGGGTGGAGGTGACGGCGGCCATGACAACGCCCTCGCGAAGGAGTTGGGTGGTGTGTCCCTCGTCCTCCCGATGGAGTTCGAAGCAGACGCCGGGGACCGCCGACAGGGCGGGGAGGAACCAGGTGGCGAGCGAGTCGGCGTTGACGGCGATGGAGAGCCGGGTGGGCTCGCCGGCGGTGGTCATGCCGAGTTCGGCACGGGCGTCGCGTTCGAGTTGGGCGAGCTGGCGGGCGAAGCGGACGATCACCTGGCCGGATTCGGTGAGCTGGACGGGTTTGGTGCGCATGAGCAGCACCCGGCCGGTCCGCTGTTCGAGGGACTTGATCCGCTGGCTGACGGCGGACGGGGTGACGTGCAGGGCCGCGGCGGCGGCGTCGAAGGTGCCGGCGTCGACGACGGCGAGCAGGGTCCGCACGTGGTCGGCGGGCAGGTCGGTCATCACGGCCGCTAATGATACGTAAGAATCATTAGCTGGACTGTTGACAAGGCCGGATTTAGCGTCCAGAACCATGACCAACGTGGTGCTCGTCGTGGCGGCGGGCTTCGGCACCTCTCTGTCCCTGATCGTGGCGATCGGCGCGCAGAACGCCTTCGTGCTGCGTCAAGGCATCCGACGAGACGCGGTGCTGACGGTGGTGGCGATCTGCGGCGCATCGGACGCGGTGCTGATCGGGCTGGGCGTGGGCGGCGTGGGCGCGCTGGTGCAGGCCTGGCCGGCGGCGGTCACGGCGGTGGCGGTGGTGGGCGGGATTTTCCTGCTGTGCTACGGATTTCTGGCGGCGAAGCGGGCGTGGAAACCGTCGAGCATGTCGGTGGACGGAGCGACGACGGGCTCCCGCAAGCGGGCGGCGCTGACCTGCCTGGCGATGACCTGGCTGAACCCGCACGTCTACCTGGACACGGTCCTGCTGCTGGGCTCGATCGCGGCCGGCTACGGCGCGCTGCGCTGGGACTTCGCGATCGGCGCGGTGCTGGCCAGCCTGTGCTGGTTCACGGCGATCGGCTTCGGCGCCCGGCTGCTGAGTTCCTTGTTCACCAAGCCGTCGTCCTGGCGTGTGCTGGACGGCCTGGTGGCGGCGACGATGGCGGTGGTCGGGATCGGCCTGTTGGTCGGCGCCTGAATTAATCCGTCGCGACCAACGCCGCGGAAGACCTACTGCTTGCCGAGCACTCCCGGTGCGAAGTCCAGCGGTTACTTCCTGTCACGAAGAATCCCGCCGTGGGACACCATGAACTCGGGGGTGCTGATCGCGGATGCGTCCGGTGCGCAGGCGACGGTTACTTCGGATCGATGGGTCGCGGGTTCGAATCCCGCCCGGGAAGACCCGGTAGCTCAGCTGGTAGAGCAATTGGCATCACCGTCACCGACATTGATCTCGGACGTGTCCGCGGTCGCCGAGAGGGGGTAGGACGGCGCGCCTGCTCGGCTGGCTGCGTGGCCCGGCGAACATGCGCTCGGCGTCGATCGTGGGCGCCGCGGAATTCGCCTACGCGCGCAGCGAACCGGGGATGACGCGACAGGTCGTGAATTCGGTGCTGCAGCGTGCCGACGAGCCGGGTGAATTCCTGTCCTATTGGCTCACGGTGCACGGACGTACGATTCCGAAGCCGGTCAAGCGTGGAATCGGTGACGCGGTTCGCCGCCTTTACGACGAGCGTGCGCTGCTCAAGTGGGACAGCGAGGCGCGCGGCGTTCGAATGGGCGACGTGCTGAATCTGACGCACCCGAAGCCGACGGAGAGCTGGCAGGGTGCGCTGTTCACGCACGCCCTCGACCGGCGTTACGGAAACGCCGCGGAAATCCCCGCGCACCTCTCGGTGCTCCAGGCCCGCGAGGAACTGCTGGCCTGGCCGGTCGAGCGCCGCCGCGAGCTGTTCGCCGGGGACGCGACGCCGGTGCTGAAGCGGGCCGGCATGACATGGGAGTCGGTCGCCGGCTGGCTGCAGGGCCGCTGACGGCGGAGGTGTGGACGGCGCTGATCCCGACCATGGGCTACATGGCGTTGCTGCGCAACCTGCGCAACTTCGACCGGGCGGGCGTGTCCGACGAGGTGGCGGCCACGGTCGCGGCGCGGCTGGCGGACCCGGAGCAGGTGGCGCGGTCCCGGCAGCTGCCGATGCGGTTCCTGTCGGCGTACCGGGCGGCGCCGTCGCTGCGCTGGGCGTGGGCGCTGGAGCGGGCGCTCGACGCCAGCCTGGCGAACGTGCCGAGCCTGCCGGGCCGCACGCTGGTGCTGGTCGACCGCTCGGGGTCGATGTTCTACAGCGAGGTGTCGGGCAACTCCGACCTGACCAGGGCGGACGCGGCCGCGTTGTTCGGCACCGCGATCGCGCTGCGGGCGGAGAACGCCGACCTCGTGCAGTTCGGCAGCACGGCCAAGCCGGTCGAGCTGCGGGCGGGCGAGTCGGTGCTGCCGGTGGTGCGGGACCGGTTCGGCGACCTCGGCGGCACGAACACGGTGGGCGCGCTGCGGCGGTTCTACCGTCGCCACGACCGCGTGGTCATCGTGACGGACGAGCAGCACAGCGGCCGCACGCTGCCGGGCAAGGCAGTGCCGCGCGACGTGCCCGTCTACACGTGGAACCTGGCCGGCTACGAGTTCGGCCACACCGAGGGTCGCTTCACCTTCGGCGGACTGAGCGACGCGGCGTTCGGCATGGTTCCGCTGCTCGAGGCCGGCGAGCGCGAGGTCTGGCCGTTCTGACGGGAGGGCGGTCCGCTGCTGCGGGCCGCCCTGCCGCTTAGGGTGTATTCCGTGCGGATCGTCTCGTTGTTGCCGGCGGCCACGGATCTGGTGGCGGAGCTGGGGTTGCTGCCCCAGCTGGTGGGGCGCACGCACGAGTGCGACTGGCCGCAGGGGGAGATCGACGCGGTGCCGGTGGTGACGGCCAGCGAGATCACCGAGGGCATGGACAGCCGGGAGATCTCGGAGACCGTGCACCACGGGTCGTCGATCTACACCCTGGACACGAACCTCCTGCGCGAGCTGAAGCCGGACGTGGTGCTGACGCAGGACCTCTGCGACGTCTGCGCGCTCTCGTACCGCCCGGTGTCGGAGGCGGTGCGCAAGCTGGACACGGACGTCACGGTGCTGAGCCTGGAACCCCGCACCCTCCACGAGGTCCTGGACTGCTTGCGCACTCTCGGCGAGGTTCTCGGCGCGGAAGACGTTGCGCGGCAACGAATCGGCGATCTGAACAAGCGACTGGAAGCTGTCCGGGCCAAGGTTGCCGGCAAGCCGAGGCCGCGGGTGGCGGCGATCGAGTGGCTGGATCCGGTGTGGCCGGCGGGACATTGGGTGCCGGAGCAGATCGCGTACGCCGGCGGCACGCCGCTGCTGGCGGAACCGGGCGAGCACACGAGACCGATCGAGTGGCGGCAGGTGGTCGATGCGGAGCCGGACATCCTCGTGCTGATGCCGTGCGGGTTCACGCCGGCCAAGACGCGGCAGGAACTGGACCGCCTCAAGGGTTTCGACGCCGTCGACCGGCGATACATTGTGGACGGTTCGGCCTACTTCAACCGGCCGGGCCCACGGGTGGTCGATGGAGTGGAGCTGCTGGCTAGGCTGTTTCATCAGGTCGAGTAGGCTGGCAACGGAACTCCCGGACGGTCACCCACAGGGCCAGAGCCAGGGCGCCGAGCATGGCGGTGGCCAGGATTCGCATGTCCACCAGCGACGGATTGACCGCGCCGCCGCCGAAGCCGCCGCCCCCGAACCCGCCGGAACCCAGGGCACCGCCACCCTGTGGGCGACCGCCAAAGCCGCCAAAGCCGCCAGAGCCAGGGCCGCCCGAGCCGCCGGGGAAGCCGCCGGAGCCGGAACCGCCGGTGCCACCACGGAAACCGCCGCCGGGCCGCCGCCCACGCCCACCGCCGAAGCCACCACCGGTCCCCATCAGGAACGGCAGGTAGGCGAAGAACGACGCGAACTGCTCCAGCACCGGTAGCGCCCACAGCTTGCGTGGCAGGTAGAACGCCGCCACCACGGTCAAAGCGTCGGCCAGGAAGAAGTACCGCTCATGCATCGCCGGCAGGAAGTACGGCACCAGCAGCACGGAAACCGTTGCCGCCAAGACGATTCGCGTGGAAGACAACTCCACCCGTCGCCACCACACGGCCACGATCAGCGCCAGCACCAGGAATCCCGTCACCAGGATGCCGGTGATCCGCAGCGCCGAGGACGTCACCGACGTGCCGAGGTACTGGTACACGTTGGGGGCGTTCAATGTCAGCAGGTCGAACGTGCCGGTCTGCGCCACATACACGGAAAACAGTTGCGCCGGACTGGTGCCGATGAGCAGCGCCGGAATGTCCAGCACCACGTACACCAGCGGAATCGCCAGGAGCGACTTCCACGGCAAACCACGCCGCAGCACCAACAGGAGCAATAGCGGGAACAGGAACACGGTCTGCAGCTTCAACGCGAAGGCGATGCCGATGAACGCACAGGCGAGCCAGGGGCGCTTACACAGCAGGAAGTACACGCCGCCGACGGCAAACGCGGCGTACATCGCGTCGGCCTGCCCCCACATCGAGGCGTTCACCACGACGGTCGGCAGGAACAGCGTGATCGCCCCGGCCAGGACCGGCCACCACTTGCCGGGATACCGCAGCGCCACCAGCCGGTACACGAAGTACCCGAGCAGGAAGTCGAACGCCGCCGACAGGACCTTGATCCCGATCAGCGGCGTCACCGGCAGGTAGCTCAAGGCGGCCAGCAGATACAGATAGGTGACGTTGTAGTTGGCGAAGCTGATGTCCTTCAGCGCCGCGAAACCGCCGTCGGCGGCGATATGCGAGTACCACGACAGGAAGATCCGCGCGTCACCGGTCTCGTAGTCGAGGAACGCCATCCGCAGCGCCGCGGCGGCGATCACCACCACGGCCACCACGCCGATCTTCAAACCAACAGATCGGCGTGCCGGGGCAGCCAGAGCAACCATGCTGGAGGTCCCATCCGCTCGTGCGAAAACAGCCTGCGCTCAGTCAAGCGGGCTCGACTGAGTGCAGGCTGTGAGCGGAGGACCGATAGCTGGGAACTGTGTGTGAGAAGCCTAGACGTCGGCCACGGCCAGGCTGGGCACCTTGGCCACGGCGAAGCTGCGCCGCAGGTAGAACCACCAGGTGACGGCGAAGCACAGCACGTAGAACACGATGAAGCCGTAGAAGGCGTTGTCGGCGGCCTTGGTCGCGGCCACCGAGCTGGCGATGATCCGCGTGACGAAGAACCCGCCGAACGCGCCGACCGCCGACACGATGCCGATCGCGGCCGCCGCCTCCCGCTTGCCCTTGCGCACGGCCTCTTCGGCGGCCACCCCTTCGGCGGTCTCCCGCTTCGCCTGGGCAACGAAGATCGCCGGGATCATCCGGTACGTGGAGCCGTTGCCGACGCCGGCCGTCACGAACAACACCAGGAACGCCCCGAAGAACAGCCCGAAGTTGCCGGATCGCTCGCCCACCACGACAAACGCGGCTGCCACGCCCATGAGCACGAAGTTCCACAGCGTGACCCGACTGCCGCCGATCTTGTCCGACAGCCACCCGCCCGCCGGCCGGGCCACCGACCCGACCAACGCCCCCAGCCAGGCGAACCACGTGCCGTGCACGGACGGGAACTGCGTCTTGATCAGCAGCGGCAGCGCGGCGGAGAAGCCGATGAACGAGCCGAAGGTGCCGATGTAGAGGAAGGACATCACCCACGTCTGGGTCCGCTTGACCGCCGCGACCTGCGCCGGGAAGTCGGACCGCGCGGTGGCGAGATTGTCCATGTACAGCGCCGAACAGATCGCCGCCGCGATCACGAACGGCATGTAGAACAGGCCCGCGACCGCCAGGCTCCAGCCGGTGGTCGCCGCGATCACCAACGGGATGATCAGCTGCACCAGCGCGGCCCCGAGATTGCCGCCGGCCGCGTTCAGGCCGAGCGCGAAACCCTTGCGGCTCTCCGGGAAGAAGAACGAGATGTTGGTCATCGACGACGCGAAGTTGCCGCCGCCGAAGCCGGCGGTCGCCGCCGCGAACAGGAAGAACCCGAAGCCGGCGTGCGTGGTCACGGCCACCGTGAGCAGTGCGCACGGGATCAGCAGCATCAGCGAGCTGACCACGGCCCAGTTGCGGCCGCCGAAGCGTGGCACCGCGAAGGTGTACGGCAGCCGCAGCGCGGCGCCGACCAGGTTCGGCAGCGCGGTCAGCCAGAACAGCTGGTCCACGCCGAACTTGAAGCCGGCGGTGGGCAGCGACAGCACCACCACGCTCCAGATCGACCAGAGCGAGAAGCCCAGGTGCTCGGAGAAGATGGAGAAGACGAGGTTGCGGTTGGCGACGCGGCGGCCGGTCGCCGCCCAGAATCCCTCGTCCTCGGGATCCCACTGCTGGATCCAGGTACGTCCGCCGCGGGTGGGCGTGGTCTGTGCCTCGGTAGTCGTCATGTCGTGTGGCAGCCCAACTTCTCGGGTTCGGTGACGGGGTCCTGCTCGGCCAGCCAGCGGGACAGCGCGCACACGGTGTCCCGGCAGCCACCGCAGCCGGTGCCGGCCATGGTGGTGCTGACCAGGGCGTCGAACGACCGGGCGCCGGCGCGCCACGCACCGACCAGCCGGCCCTTGTCGACGGTGTTGCAGCGGCAGATCAGCGTCGACGCCGGCAGGGTCGCCGGGTCCACTTCGCCGCCCGAGGGCATGGCGCGGCCCAGCAGCAGCGCCATTCGGTCGGCGGGGGCGGGTGTGCCCCGGTCGTGCAGCTGCGTGACGGCGGCGGCCACATCGGGCGCCCCCAACACGATCGCGCCCGTGACCCGGTCGTCACGCAGCACGATCTTGGTGTAGCGGCCGCGGCTGGGATCCTCCAGCCGGACCACTTCCGCGTCGGAGGTGTGCGGCTCCACGTGCACCTCGCCCATCGAGGCCAGGTCCACGTCGCGGGTCTTGAGCCTGGTCACCACCGGCGTGCCCCGATAGCGGGCGTCCGCGCCGGTGAGCAGTCGGGCCAGCACGGCGGCCTGGTCCCAGGCCGGCTGCACGAGGCCACCGACGGTGCCGGGATGCGTTGCGCAGTCGCCGATCGCGTACACGTCCGGCGCGCTGGCCCGGAGCCGGTCGTCGACGACGACGCCGCGGTCCACGGCCAGCCCGGCGGCCTCGGCCAGGGCGGTCTCCGGGCGTGCGCCGGCGGACACCACCACCAGGTCGGCGGCGACCATCGAGCCGTCGTCGAGCAGGAGTCCCTTGCCCGGCAGGTACTTCGTGGCCAGCTGGCCGAGCCGGAACTCGATGCCCTTCGGCCGGAGCACGCGGGCCAGCACGTGTCCGCCGGCCGGGTCGAGTTGGCGTTCCATCAGATGGCCGACGGGATGCACCACGGTCACCGGGCAGCCGCGGCCGGCCAGCCCGCGGGCGGCCTCCAGACCGAGCAACCCGCCGCCGAGCACGGCGACCGGGGCGAAGTCCTTGGCCATACCGACGATCTGGTGGCAGTCTTCGAGGTTACGGAAGGCGACGACGCCCTGCGCCGGCCTGCCGTCCGGCTCCAGCAGGCCGTCCGTCGGCGGAATCCACGGATTGCTGCCGGTGGCCAGCACCAGCGCGTCATAGTCCACTGTGGAGCCGTCACTGAGAACGACGCTGTGGTCGGCCGGGTGGATCGATGTGGCGGCGACGCCGAGCCGGAGGGCTATCCCGTTGTCCCGGGCCCACTCCGGCGAGTGCAGCAGCACGTCGTCCGGGGTCATCGAGCCGGCGACGACGTTGGACAGCAGGATCCGGTTGTAGGCGGGGTGTTTCTCCGCGCCGATCACCGTGATCGACGCGCCGGAGCCGCGCAGGTTGTCGGCCAGGCGGGCGCCCGCCATGCCGTAGCCGATGATCGTGATCCTCATGCCGCCCCCAACCGCACGGCGCACACCTTGAACTCCGGCATTCGGCTGGTCGGGTCCAGCGCCGGGTTGGTGAGCAGGTTGGCGCGCTGCGCACCGGGGAAGTGGAACGGCAGGAACACGGTGTCCGGCCGGATGGTCTGGACGCAGCGGACGCGGGCACGCACGCTGCCTCGCCGGGACGTCACCGTGGCCCACTGTCCATCGTGGACGTCGAAACGCTGAGCTGTGTCGGGGTGCACCTCGACGAACGCCTCGGGGCTGGCCTCCGTCAACTCCGGCACGCGCCGGGTCTGGGCACCGGACTGGTAGTGCTGGAGCACCCGTCCGGTGGTGGCGTGCAACGGGAATTCCGGATCCGGCGGCTCGGCCGGGCCGACGTGGTCGACGACCTGGAACCGGGCCAGCCCGTCGGGATGCCCGAAGCCGTTTAGGAACAGCCTTGGAGTACCGGGATGATCGGCGGCCGGCACCGGCCAGTGCAGGGCCTCGCCGGCGCGCAGCCGGTCGTAGCTGATGCCGGAGTAGTCGGCGGGGCCGCCGGCCGAGGCGCGGCCGAGCTCGGCGAACACCGTCGCGGCATCGGTGGGAAACCGATGCGTCGGCTGGCCGAGTCGGATCGCCAGCCCCTGCAACACGTCCAGGTCGCTGCGCACGCCGATCGGCGGCGTGACCGCCCGGCTGCGCAGCAGGATGCGGCCCTCCAGGTTCGTCATGGTGCCGTCCTCCTCGGCCCACTGCGTGACCGGGAAGACGACATCGGCGACCGCGGCGGTTTCGGACAGCACGAAGTCGGCGGTGACCAGCAGTTCGAGGGATTCCAGCCGCTCGGCGACGTGCCCGGCACGCGGTGCGGACACCGCGAGGTTGCTGCCGAACACCAGGAGTGCCTTCGGGCCGTCGGGGGTGCCCAGCGAGTCGAGCAGTTCGTACGCGGACGGCCCCGGCCCGGGCAGCTCGTCGACAGAGACGCCCCAGACGCCGGCGACATGCGCCCGCGCCGCCGGATCGTCGATCTTGCGATAGCCGGGCAGCTGATCAGCCTTCTGCCCGTGTTCACGGCCGCCCTGCCCGTTGCCCTGGCCGGTCAGGCAGCCGAAACCCGAGCCGGACCGCCCGCACAGACCCAGCGCGAGGCACAGGTTGATCCACGCGGACACGGTCGCGACGCCGCTGGCGTGCTGCTCGGTACCGCGTGCCGTGAGCACGTAGGCGTTGCGTGCCTGGCCGAGCAGCGCGACGGCGGCCCGCTGGTCGGCGGCCGGCACACCGGTGACCCGCTCCACGCGCTCCGGCCACCAGGCGGCGGCGATCCGCCACACCTCGTCGAAACCGGTTGTGCGCTCGGCGATGTAGCGGTGGTCGAGCAGCCCGTCGGCGACGACGGCGTGCAGCATGCCCAGCGCCAGCGCGAGATCCGTGCCCGGCGCGGGCTGTAGGTGCAGCGCGGCGGCCTCGGCGGTCGGGGTGCGCCGCGGGTCCACGACGATCAGGCCGCCCTTGTCGGCGGCCGGCCGGACGTGCCGCATGAACGGCGGCATCGTCTCGGCGACATTGGCGCCGACCAGCAGGATCGCGTCCGCCTCGGCCAGGTCGGCGACGGGGAACGGCAGCCCGCGGTCGACACCGAACGCCTTGATGCCGGCGGCCGCCGCCGACGACATGCAGAACCGGCCGTTGTAGTCGATCTTCGACGTGCCCAGCGCCAGCCGGGCGAACTTGCCGAGCAGGTAGGCCTTCTCGTTGGTCAGCCCGCCGCCGCCGAACACGCCGACCGCGTCCGGGCCGAGCCGCTCCCGGAGTTCGCGCAGGCGCAGCGCCACGTGGTCGAGCGCCTCGGCCCAGCCGACCGGCCGCAGCGGCGCTCCCCGGCGCTCGCGCAGCAGCGGCGTGGTGAGCCGGCCCGGCGTGGTCAGCAGACTTGCCGACGTCCAGCCCTTCTGGCACAGGCCGCCCCGGTTGGTCGGGAACTCACGCGGCGCGACGGTCGCCTCGGCACGCTCGTCGCGGACGACCATGCCGCACTGCAGCGCGCAGTACGGGCAGTGGGTGTCGACCTCGACGCGGGCGTCGACAGGCATTGGGTACCTCCGACGGGATCGCGAGGCTTCGGCGTCCCGGAGCCTCTCAACGGCATGGGCGCGACACCGTGAATCCGGCGTAAAGGGCCTGTTCCGGCGTCCTCTCGGGATGAGATCGAGGGTTGTGCGCTCACGGTTCGCCAATCACACAACGGGAAGCTAGCACGACCTCACAGTGACCGAAAAGGGACTGTGAGGTTCGTCGGGCGCGTTTCCGCTGCTACCCCTGGCGTGCTGCTTTGCGGTTCGTGTACCGGGCACGGTGTTGGCGGTGGAGTTCTCATGAACCATTGAGAATGCTGAACCTTCCTGTCTATTGACAGTTCCTGTGGGCGAGTGGAAAATCCGCCGTTCACCTGGGCGAAGGCGCATTCACGACGAAGTGGGCACGTTTCCCGGCGGCGGGTGTGGCGTGACCGTTGCCGTCGATCCGGCAAAGCGGCCCGCACGGCGGTCGCCGACCGGTACTGTGGGCCCCGCTGACAGCTCCGCCCCAGGTCAGAAGGCAGGTGCGGCCGTGCGGTACGGGATTCTCGGACCACTGGAGGTCACCTGTACCGGGCGCACGGTCACGCCGAGCACGCCGCAGCAGCGCACGGTGCTGGCGCTGCTGCTGGCCAACGCCGGCAGTTGGGTGTCGCTGAGCACGATCGTCGACGAGCTGTGGCCGGAGCACACCCCGCGCAGCGCCCGGGTGATCGTCCAGGTCGCCGTGTCCAAGCTGCGCAAGGTGTTGCCGGCGGACGCGATCCGCACCGGGCCGTCGGGTTATCTGTTGACGCTTGACGGATGCGAGTTCGACCAGTCGGAGTTCGTCGCCGAGGCCCGACGCGGCCGCGAGCTGATGGGCGCCGGCCGGTTGGCGCAGGCGCGGGAGCTGCTGGCCGCGGCGCTGGGTCGGTGGCGTGGGGACGCGCTGCGGGATGTGGTGTGCGGACCGGTGCTCGCGGCACACGCCCGCTGGCTGGAAGAGCTTCGATTATCCACTGTGGACAGCAAGGTGCGGATCGACCTGGCCGCCGGCCGCTGCCATGAGGTGATCGCCGAGCTGACCGTGTTGCTGGCCCGGGATCCAGGGCAGGAGGCGCTGGCCGGTTCCCTGATGGTGGCCCTGCACCAGGCCGGGCGGGCGGCCGAGGCCGCCGAGGTGTTCGACCAGGTCGCCGCGCACATCGAGGCCGATCCCGGGCCGGCGCTGCGCAAGCTGGTCACGGATCCGTCGGTGTGGGAGCTGCCGCGGACGGTGATTCGGACCGCGCAACTGCCGCCACCCGTGCCGGACTTCGTCGGGCGTGACGACATCGGATGTCGCGGCCCGCTGACTGTCCTGTGTGGACCGTCTGGTGTCGGGAAGACCGCGCTGGCGGTGAGGATCGGCCACGACCGGCGGGCCGAGTTCCCGGACGGCCAGCTGTACGCCCAGCTTCGCGGTGTGGAAACCGCGGAGGTGCTGGGATCTTTCCTTTCCTCCCTCGGCTGCGAAGTGCCGTACGGCCTGTTGGAGCGGCAGCAGCTCTTCCGGAGCGTGACGGCCGATCGCCGGATTCTCGTGGTGCTGGACGACGCCGCGTGCGAGGCGCAGGTCCGGCCGCTGCTGCCCGGCGGCGTCGGATGTGCCGTGCTCGTGACGTCCCGAAGCCGGCTGTCCGGGCTGGAGGGCGCGGCCGTCGCCGAGGTCGTCGAGCTGTCCGAGGCGGAGTCGCTGGCGTTGCTTTCGGCCGTCGCCGGTGCGGATCGCGTTGCGGCGGAAGCGGAATCGGCCCGTGAGCTGGTTCGGCTGTGCGGGCATCTGCCGCTGGCCGTGCGGGTGGCCGGCGCGAAGCTGGCGTCGACGAAGTACCTCCTGTTGCGGGAATTGGTTGAGCGGATCGCCGACGAGCGCCGCCGGCTGGCCGAGCTCAAGGTCGGCGACCTGGACGTGCGCGCCGGCGTCGAGGTCGGGTACCGGTCGTGCGATCCGTTGCAGCGCAAGCTGTTGCGATTACTCGGCTGGTTCGACTCCGTCGATCTGCCGGAGTGGGCCATGACCACGTTGCTCGACACCGACGCCTCGGCGGCCCTCGCCGGCCTGGTCGAGGCGCAGTTGGTGGCGGTTGTCGGGCGAGATCGCCTGGGACAGCTGAGATATCGTCCGCACGAGTTGATCCGGGTCTTCGGCTACGAGCGGCTGCTCGCCGAGGAACCGTCCCGTGTCGAGGCGCTCGATCGCCTGTTCATGTCCTATTTGGACATCTCTGCTCGTGCCGACCGCAAGCTGCCGGTTGGGCGGTTTCCCATTGCCCCGGTGGAAAAGGTCGCCGACCCGGCGGTGGTCCGGCGCGCCGAGGCGGATCCGCTGGCGTGGCGGGACGCGGAGGCCGGCATGCTGCACTGCCTGGTGCGGCTGGCCCACCGGCTCGGCCGGTGGGCGCTGGCCGGCCGGCTCGCCGAGGTCTGCGCGGCCCGCCCCGGCGACCGGCGGACCGAGGTCATCGGCCTGGTCTCGGCCCGCAACACCGGCGACCGCCGGGCCCAGGCCGTCAGCCTGTGCCGGCTCGGCGACCTGCACTGGGAGGCGCACGGCCGGGCCAACCGGGCCCGCGTCTACTACGACATGGCGTGCCGGATCTTCAGCCGGCTCGACGACCGGTCCGGGCTCGGCCGCGCGCTGGCCGCCCGCGCCGACATCGACGTGGAACGCGGCGACATCGAACGTGCCCAGGTCGCGCTGCAGGACGGCCTGGCCATGCTGCGCCAGGTCGGCGACCACCCCGGCCAGGCGGACGTGCTGCGCCAGCTCGGCGCCCTGCTCGCCGACCGCGGCCGGCCCGCCGAGGCGACCCGGTGCTTCGAGGACAGCCTCCAGCTCGCGCGCGGGCTCCACGACCGCCGCCGCGAGGCGTACGCCGGTAAACAGCTGGCGGATGTGTTGCGGCGCAACGGTGAACACGACCGGGCCGGGGAGCTGCTGGAAGCCGCGCTGGCGGCGAGCGTCCGCCTGGCCGACCGGCACTGGGAGGCGCATGTGCTGCGCAGCCTGGGCGAGCTCTCCGACGCCGAGGACAAGCTGACCCGGTCGCTGGAGATGTTCCGGGAGTCCGGGCACGAACACGCGAGCGGATATGCCCTGCGGTCCTTGGGGGAGTGGCACCGCAGGCGCGGCCAGGACGACCGCGCCGACGCCCTGCTGACCGCCAGCCTCGCCGTGTTCGAGGGCATCGACGACCGCCGCGGCCGCGCGTATGCCTTGCTGGGACTGGGACAACTCCGGCACCGCGCCGGCGACGCTACCGGGGGCCGCCGGGCCGTACGGGAGTCGATGCGGCTGTTCGCCGGCCTCGGCTTCACCGGCTGGCAGGCCGAGGCAAGGCGGACCCTGAGGCGTTTAGCGACCGTTTAACGCCCCCGGTTTCACTGGCCGCCCCTGCTCGTACCGGAGGAGTGTGCTCATGAAAGCCGTTCTGGTCGCCGCGGCCGTCGCCGGGACCCTGCTCGCCGGCGCCGGTGTCGCCGGCGCCGCCCCGGCCGTGACCAAGCTGACCCAGTCGCAGGCCGCGTCGCAGCTGCGGGCCGCCGGCATCACCTGGTCCTCCAGCGGCAACTGCACGGACCGCAGCAACCCGCACTGCACCTCGTTCGACCAGATCAACGCCAGCACCGTCAACGGCGTGATCACCCTGCGCAACGCCAGCGGCTGCGCGATCAACATCACCGGCGGCACCGAGGTCGGTCACGCCTCCGGCACCTACAGCCACTACAACGGCTACAAGGTGGACATCTCGCACAACAGCTGCATCGACAACTACGTGCACAACAGCTTCAGCTACATCGGCCTGCGCGGCGACGGCTACCCGCAGTGGAAGTCGGCCGCCGGCAACCTGTACTGCGACGAGGGCAACCACTGGGACATCACGTACTTCTGATCTCCCACGTCAAGACGACACCGCCCGACGCGGAGGGCCGGCCCCGACGGGCCGGTGGGCGGTGCACCTGGCCCCTGCGGACCGGCCGCGAGCCACGCGGCCACCGCAGGGGCCCGTACACCTTTTGTCGTACCCCGAACTCGACCTCGTGGTGACGACGTGGCACGCCCGCACGGGCGATCTTTGACGCCACGGAGCCGTGACCACCCGGGCCACGGCCGGACCGCGAGGTTGTGAGCGGATGATCGTCGCGCGCGGACTGACCAAGCGCTATGGATCGGTGACAGCGGTGGACGACCTGTCGTTCACCGTGCAGCCCGGCGTGGTGACCGGGTTCCTCGGCCCCAACGGGGCCGGCAAGTCCACCACCATGCGGCTGATGCTGGGGCTCGGCCACGGCGCCGGCCGCACCGAGTTCGACGGCCGCAGCTACGGCGAGCTGGCCCACCCGGCGCGGACCGTCGGCGTCATGCTCGACGCGCGCGGCGTGCACCCCGGCCGGACCGCCCGCGCCCACCTGCGCATGATCGCCGCCGGGGCCGGGCTGCCGGCCGACCGCGTCGACCAGGCGCTGGACCGCGTCGGCCTGCTCGACGTGGCCGACCGCCGGGCCGGCGGCTTCAGCCTCGGCATGTCGCAGCGGCTCGGCCTGGCCGGCGCGCTGCTGGGCAACCCGCGGACGCTGATGCTGGACGAGCCCGCCAACGGCCTCGACCCGGAGGGCGTGCGCTGGCTGCGTGACCTGCTCAAGGCGCTGGCCGCCGAGGGCCGCACCGTGTTCGTGTCCTCCCATCAGCTGGGCGAGATGGCTGTGCTGGCCGACGCCCTCGTGGTGATCGGGCAGGGCCGGCTCGTCGCCGCCGAGTCGACGGACGCGTTCGTCGCCCGCAACTCCCGGCCGGAGGTGCTGGTCCGGCCCGGCGACCCCGGCCTGCTGACGGACCTGCTGGTCCGCGCCGGTTTCCAGGTCGTTCCGCACCCCGACGGCTCGCTGGTCGTCGCCACGCACGACACGGACGCCATCGCCACCATCGCGATGCACGCCGGGATCGTGCTGCGTGAGCTGACCGTCCGTCACAGCAGCCTGGAGGACGCGTTCTTCACCGCGACCGCCGGCGCCGCGCAGTTCCGTGGGAGGGCCTGACCCGATGCTCGACGCAGTCCGCTACGAGTTCGTCCGACTCCGTTCGCTCCGCTCCACCTGGGTGCTGTTCGGCACCGGGCCGGTGATCCAGTTCCTGTTCGCCTTCATCTGGGCGACCCATCACGACCTGCCCGTGCAGACGCGGTTCGACAACGCGTTCCTCGGCCTGTTCCTGGTGCTGGCGCTGCTGCCGGCGATGGCGGTCGGTGTGGCTGCCTTCGGACACGAGTACCGCTACCGCACGATCGTCACGACCACGCTCACGCTGCGCACGCCGGCCCGGATCCTCGGCGCCAAGGCGATCACCATCGCGCTGTTCGGCGCCGTCTCCGGCGCCGCCCTCGTTGCCGTCACCCTGCTGGCCGAGGCCGTCGGCGGGGAGCCGTTCACCGACGGCGCCGCGATCGGCCAGGCGTTCGCCGGCGCCGTCGTCTTCGCCGTGCTCAGCTCGCTGCTCGGGCTCGGCGTCGCCGCCGTCAGCCGCAACGCCACGGTCGCGCTGGTAGCCATGATCGGCTTCCCGACCATCATCGAGACGCTGCTGGCCCTGGCCAAGGTCGACGCGTCGCTGATCCCCTTCGCCTCGGCGGCCAGGCTGATCACCACCGGCCACTGGACCTCGCCGCTGGCGCTGCTCGTGCTCGCCGCGGTGTTCCTGGCCGCGAGCTGGCTGACGCTGCGTCGCCGCGACGCCTGAGCCTAGGGTTCTGGTGTGCTGAAGAAGCTCGTGTCCTGGTTGGACGGTCCGTACGGGGTGCTGCTCCGGGACGCCGTGGTGGCCGCGTTCGTCGGCTGGCTCACCGTCTCGGAGGCGCACAACAGCACGTACGGGCTGCTCCCGGACGGTCCGGTGGCGGTCGCGGTGGCCGTCGCCGGTTCGGCCGTGCTGGTCGTGCGCACTCGATTCCCGTGCACGGTCGCGCTACTGGCCTCCCTGGTCGAGGTGCTCGACGGCGCGTTCGTGCCGATCGTGTTCGCCGTGTACACACTGGCCGTGAAGCGGGGCAACACCCGGATCACCTGGCTGATCGCGGCCTGGTCGGGGGTGGCCCTGGTGCTGCCGTGGCGGCCCGGCTTCCAGCTGGCCTTCGCTTACCAGGTGGCCGGCCCCGATGTGCTGTTGCTGCTGGCCGTGCCGCTGCTCATGGTCGGGTTTCCGATGCTGCTGGGCCTGTGGGTCGGGCAGCGGCGGCAGCTGATCGCCAGCCTGCGGGACCGGGCCCGGCAGGCCGAGCTGGAGCGGGACATGCTCGCCGTGAAGGCCGTCGCCGACGAGCGGACCCGGATCGCGCGGGAACTGCACGACGTCGTCGCGCATCGGGTCAGCCAGATCACCGTGCAGGCCGGCGCGTACGCCGTGTCGTCCAACGGGGAGATGGCCGCCTTCGCCGAGGGCATCCGGCAGATCGGCGCGACCGCCATGGAGGAACTGCGAGAGCTGCTCGGTGTGCTGCGCCGTGAGGACGCCGAGGACTCCGACCTCGTGCCGAAGCATCCGCAGCCGACCCTCGCCGCCGCGTGCGAGCTGATCACCGAGGCGTCGGCCGCCGGGCAGCGGGTGCACGCCGACCTGCCGTCGGAGCTGCCCGAGGTGCCCGGCACCACCGCCCGCGCCGTGTACTGGCTGCTGCACGAGTCCCTCGTCAACACCGCCAAGCACGCCCCCGGCGCTGACATCTCGGTGGTGCTGCGCGATCATGACGGCCAGTTGGACGTGCGGGTGGCCAACACCGTCGGCGTGCCGCGCTCCACTCCCGTGCCCAAGTCGGGTTTCGGCCTGATCGGCATGCGGGAGCGGGTCGTGCTGTCCGGTGGCACCCTCACCGCGGGGCCGTTGGCCGGCGGCGGTTTCGAGGTGGCCGCGACGTTTCCGAAGGAGCCCCGGTGATCAAGGCTGTGTTGTTGGAGGACGAGGAACTCGTTCGCCTCAGCATCAAGATGATTCTGGAGAGCAGCGGCCGGGTGGAGGTCGTCGCCGACCGTGCCGACGGCGACGAGGCCGTCGAGCTCGTCCGGGAGTTCCGCCCCGACATCGTGGTCACCGACATCCGGATGCCCACTGTGGACGGTCTGGAGGTCACCCGCCGGCTGCATCAGCTGTCGGGCCCGCCGCCCATCCTGCTGCTCACCACCTTCGACCTGGACGAGTACGTCTACGAGGCCCTCGGCGCCGGCGCGGCCGGGTTCCTGCTCAAGGACACGCCGCCGCACGACCTCGTCCGCGGCGTCGAGATGGTCGCCGCCGGCAACGCCGTGCTGGCCCCTTCCGTGCTGAAGCGCATGGCCATGCGCTATTCCGGCGGTGTCGTCGCCAAGCAGGCCGCCGCTCAGGCCCGTTTGGACACCCTCACCGACCGTGAACGCGAAGTCGTGCTGGCGGTGGCCACCGGCGCCGGCAACACCGAGATCGCCACCCGGTTGGAGGTCAGCGAGGCGACGGTCAAGGTGCATGTCAGCCGGGCCATGACCAAGCTGGGCCTGGACAACCGGACGCAGCTGGCCATACTCGCGTTCCAGGCGGGCGCAGCCGGGTGACCCTTGGTGACGGATCCGCCGTCGGCCGGTACAGTGCGTGGCAAGGCACACGCGGGTGCCGAGCGGCGTCGCATCCCCGGCTTCGGTGGCGCTTCTCGCCAAAGGGTTTTCGCTCATAGCCCACCGCGTCCTCCCCTTTCCCCGTGGATCGGGCGCGCCGGGCCGGGCGGCCGTCTCGAGGACGCCCCCATGCCCCGTCATTCCCCTTTGGTCAGCACAGTCGCGCGGATGCGCCGTCCCTACACCGGCGAGCCCCAGTGGGCCGTCGAGCCCGAGGTCGGCGCCGCCCTCGCCGACCTGTCCCCGTTGGAGCTCGCCCATCTCCTCGGCCACATCTCCGGCCCCGTCCCCGAACGGGTCCGCCGCATCGTGCTGCCCGATGCCCTCAGTTCCGCTCAGCAGTCCCTGGAGGCCGCCGTTTTCACCGCCGCCTCCACCATCTCGCGTCCCGTGTTCTGGATGGTTCAGCCCCGCCCCGACCAGATCCGGCTGTCCCTCATGCCCGACGTATCCGCCGACCTCGTCCGGGCCCTCTATTCCCTTGTGCCCGGCCTTGTTTCCCGCCCCATCGGCATGCACGTGTTCCTGGAGCACGGTCCCGCCACCGTTGTCCTCACCGGCGTCGGCGCCGACCGCTGGGCCGCGTGGATGGACGACTTCACCGTCCCCGCCGCCCCTGCTTCCCCGCCCGCTCCGTCCTTGCTGCTCAGTTCCCTGCTCCGCCGCATCTGCCTTTTCCCTTTGCCGCCCCGGGTCGAGGCCGGCGAGCTCCGCTGGCAGGACGGCCCCACCACCGAGTGGGTCTCCGCCGCCCTGGCCCACCCCGTCACCGGCCTTTCCGTTGCCCTGCCCCTGAAGTTGGCCGCTCAGTCCCCGACGACCATGCGGTAGAAGGGCGGCTGCGCGGCACGTCTCGATGCCGTGCAGCCGCCCCTGACGGTGGTCAGCCCACTCGATGTCGAGCGGCTCCGACTGCGCGCCCAGCACTACGCGGAGGACCGTGCTGTCGCAGGCGATTCGCCGCTCCGGAAAGTGCTTTCCCGCGGCTCCCAGCACCGGCGAACGCGGCGCGGCGACGTCGAGCAGCCCTCTTTCCGACGAAAACTACCCATCTGTGCCCCGCATGCCCTAGACCAGAACCATGGACGTGAACACCACAGCGGGACCGGTTCGGGGCCTCCACGACGGTAAGGTCACGGCGTTCCGGGGCATCCCGTACGCGACGGCGAAGCGGTTTCAGCCGCCGACGCCGCATCCGGTCTGGACGGAGCCGCGTGACGCCTCGAAGCCGGGACCGGAGGCGCCGCAACTGCAGTCCCGCCTGGCCTGGGTGATGGGGGAGCGCCAACTGAACTGGGCGGAGGACGGCTGCCTCAACCTCAACGTCTGGACGACGGACACGACGACGCGGAAGCCGGTGCTGGTCTGGTTCCACGGCGGCGGCTTCACCAGCGGGTCGGGCGGCTGGGACTGGTACGACGGCGGCATCCTGGCCGGCAACCACGACATCGTGGTGGTCACGGCGAACTACCGCCTGGGCCCGCTCGGGTACGTCTACCTGCCGGATCTGAACGCCGACAATCTGGGCGCGCAGGACCAGCAAGCCGTCCTCCGCTGGGTGCACGACAACATCGCGGCCTTCGGCGGCGACCCGGACCAGATCACCGTCGGCGGCCAGTCGGCGGGGGCGTATTCGGCGCTGTACCTGGCGATCGACCCGGCGACCAAGGATCTGGTGCACCGGGTCGTCCTCGAAAGCGGTCCTTACGCACTGCCGCCGCTCGACCCGGAAGCGGCCACGAGGATCGCCGACAAGTTCCTCGACGTCCTCGGCGCCGACCCGATGGAGGCGACCGTCGAGCAGATCCTGGCCACGCTGCCGAAGCTGGCCGAGCCGGGCCGAGCCGCGCCCCCGCTGATGCCGGTCCGCACCGGCGCGGGCTACCCCAAGCCCTGGCCGGAGGCGGACCTCACCGATCTGGACGTCCTGATCGGTCACACCAGGGACGAGATGGTGGCGTTCGGCGGCGCCCCGGACATCTTCGAACCGGGTGTGCACACGATCGCCGAGGCTGCCAACGGGTTCGCGTACCGCTTCGACCGGACGGGCCCGCTGGGCGCCCCGCACTGCGTCGAGATCCCGTACCTGTTCGGCACCTTCGAGGCGTTCGAGAACAGCCCGATGCTGGGGCCGGAGCCCAAGAGGACCACCGACTTCGGCGACGCTGTGGCCCAGTTCACGAAGACCGGCGACCCTGGCTGGCCGCGCTACCCGGAGTTCCGGCATTTCGTGTGATGCCGGGCACATCCTCCCCGAGGACGGAATGGCCGGGCGACCGTTGATAGTTGTGCGAAGCAACAATTTCGGTTAGCCTACGTCAAGCAAGTTCCGTCCGAGGGGAGGACCAGTGTCGACGGCCCAGCACGCCAAGACAGCCGCGTTAGGTCCGCGGTACAAGTGGATCGCGCTGTCCAACACCACGTTGGGCATGCTCATGGCGACCATCAACTCGTCCATCGTGCTGATCGCGCTGCCGGACATCTTCAAGGGCATCGGGATCAACCCGCTGTCGCCCGACAACACCAGCTACCTGCTGTGGATGATGATGGGCTTCCTCGTCGTCACCGCGGTGCTGGTGGTCAGCTTCGGCCGGCTGGGCGACATGTACGGCCGGGTCAAGATGTACAACATGGGCTTCGCGATCTTCGCGATCTCCTCCGTGCTGCTCTCCGTCACGTGGTTCAACGGCACCGACGCCGCCCTCTGGCTCATCGGCTGGCGCGTGGTCCAGGGCATCGGCGGCGCCTTCCTGATGGCCAACTCCAGCGCGATCCTCACCGACGCCTTCCCGGCCAACCAGCGCGGCACCGCGCTCGGCCTCAACGCCGTCGCCGCGATCGCCGGCTCCTTCCTCGGCCTCGTCCTCGGCGGCGTGCTCGCCCCGGTGGACTGGCACCTGGTCTTCATCGTCTCCGCCCCGTTCGGCGTGTTCGGCACGATCTGGGCGTACCTGAAGCTGCACGACAACGGCATCCGCCAGAAGGCCAAGATGGACTGGTGGGGCAACGTCACCTTCGCGGTGGGCCTCATCGTCGTCCTGGTCGCGATCACCTACGGCATCCAGCCCTACGGCGACTCCAGCATGGGCTGGGGCAACCCCTGGGTGTACGGCTCGCTGATCGGCGGCATCGCGGTCCTGGTGGTGTTCGGCGTCATCGAGACGAAGGTCGCCAACCCGCTGTTCAACCTGAGCCTGTTCAAGATCAGGGCGTTCACCGCGGGCAACGTCGCCAACCTGCTCGCCTCCCTGGGCCGTGGCGGCCTGCAGTTCGTGCTGATCATCTGGCTGCAGGGCATCTGGCTGCCGCAGCACGGCTACAGCTTCGAGTCGACGCCGCTGTGGGCCGGCATCTACATGCTGCCGCTGACCGTCGGCTTCCTCGTGTCGGCGCCGCTGTCCGGTGTGCTGTCGGACCGCCTGGGCGCCCGCGCCTTCACCACCGGCGGCATGCTGATCACCGCGGCCAGCTTCGTCGCGCTGATCCTGCTGCCGGTCGACTTCAACTACTGGATCTTCGCGATCATCCTGCTCGTCAACGGCCTGGGCATGGGCCTGTTCTCCTCGCCCAACCGCGCGGACGTGATGAACAGCCTGCCCACCAACGCCCGCGGCGTCGGCGCCGGCATGACGGCGACCTTCCAGAACTCCGCGATGGTGCTGTCCATCGGCATCTTCTTCAGCCTGATCATCGCCGGCCTGTCGGCCAGCCTGCCCGGCACGCTGTCGTCGGGCCTGGTCTCCAACGGCGTGCCGCAGGCGGCCGCCGACCAGGTGGCCGCGCTGCCCGCGGTCGGCGTGCTGTTCGCCGCTTTCCTCGGCTACAACCCGATCCAGCAGCTGCTCGGCCCGGTGCTGCAGCAGCTGCCCGCCGACAAGGCGAGCTTCCTGACCGGCCGCAGCTTCTTCCCGAACCTGATCTCCGGGCCGTTCCAGGAGGGCCTGCAGGTCGTGTTCTGGTTCGCCGTGGTGGCCTGCGTGATCGCGGCGATCGCCTCCTGGCTGGTCGGCAAGCGCAACAAGGCGATCAAGCCGGAGCCGGTGGGCGAGGAGCTGGCCGCGGTGGCCGGCGAGGGGGCGTTCGGCGACGTGGACCTGGTCGTGCCGGTCGGCACGGTGGTGCTGAGCGGGCGGGTGTACACCCGCGGCGGCTCGGGCGTCGGCGGCGCGGTCGTCACGGTGACCGGTCCGGACGGCTCCCAGGTCGACCGGGTGCCCGTCGACTCCGACGGGGGCTACCGGCTCGTCGACCTGCGCAACGGCACGTACACCCTGATCGTCACCGCCCCCGGCTACCGGCCGGCCGCCGGCACGATCGCCATCACCGACAAGCCCGGCGTGCAGGACTTCGAGCTGGCCGGCGGCGGTTTGATCGCCGGCACGGTGCGGTCCGACGGCATTCCGGTGCCGCTGGCCGCGATCCTCGTCAGCGACGTGGACGGCCAGATCCTGGCCCAGGTCGCGGCGGACGAGGCCGGCCGGTACCGGATCGAGGGCCTGCCCGCCGGGGACGCCGTGCTGACCGCCAGCGCCCCCGGCTACGAACAGACCGCCGAGCCGATCGGGGTTTCCGCCACGCGTCCGTCCACTGTGGACCTCGAACTGCCGACGCAGGCGGCCGTGCACGGCGTGGTCACCGCGCCCGACGGGCCGGTGGTGGCCGGCGCGACCGTGACCGCACTGGACGGTGACGGGCGGGTCGTGGCCACGGCGGTGACCGGGCCGGACGGCAGCTACCGGCTGACCGGGCTGCCCAGCGGCGACTACACGGTGGTGACCAGCGTGTACGAACCGGTCGCCGTGCGGGTCAGCGCCCGCGCCGGCGAACTGTCCACAGCAGACGTGGTCTTCGGGAGGTGACGTCGTGGCACCCAGCGCCGCGTGCACCGACGACCTGGCCGGCCGGCTGCAGATGGCCATCAGCGCCATCTCGCACCGGATGAAGACGCACGCCGCGAGCGACGATCTGACGCCGACCCGGCTGGTCACCCTGGCCACCGTGGCCGAGCACGGGCCGCTGCGCATCAGCGACCTGGCCGACCGGGTCGGCATCGCCGCCGCCACCATGTCCCGCCTGGTGGACTGGCTGGTCGAGCACGAACTGCTGACCAGGACGTGCAGCACCAAGGACCTGCGGGTCAGCAACGTCGCGCTGAGCCCGCGGGGGGAGGCCCTGCTGGAGCGGATGCGCGGCATCCGCACCGGCTACCTCGCCGACCGGATCAGCCGGCTGCCAGCCGATCAGGTGCGTGCGCTGGCCGGTGCGCTCGAGGTGCTGGAGGATTTCGCGACGGGCTCGGAACAGGAGCGGCACTGATGGACTCCTCGCTCATTCGCGGCAGGGTGGTCGGCGCGGACGGCGCGTTGATCGGCCGGGCCGCGCTCACGCTGATCGACTCGGCGGGGCGGCAGGTCGGCCGGACCACCTCGGAGGTCGACGGCACGTACCACTTCAACGTGGCGGCCAGCGGCGGCCACGTGTTGATCGTGACGGCCCCCCGGCACCAGCCGCAGGCCGTCACCGTGATGGTGGACGCCAACGGTGCGCAGGTCGACGTGATGCTGACCGGCACCAGCGGGCTCAGCGGCCTCGTGCACTCCGCCGGTGGCGCGCCCGTGGCGTCCGCGGCCGTGACGCTGGCCGACGGTCGCGGCGAAGTCGTGGCCTCGCGCGTCACCGGGGCCGACGGCTGCTACTCGTTCGACGATCTTGTCGCCGGCAGCTACACCCTCGCCGTCAGCGCCCCCGCGCTGCGCCCGGTGGCCATGACCGTGGTCGTGCCGGCCACCGGACGGGTCACGCAGGACGTCGAACTGGCGGGCGGCGCTCGCGTGCGCGGAGTCGTGCGCACCAACGGCAGCGGGCGGCCCGTCGAGGCCCGGGTGACGCTCGTGGACGCCGCGGGAACCGTTGTCGCCGCCACCTCGACCGAGGCCGACGGCAGCTACGTCTTCGAGGACGTGCCCGAGGGCGAGTACACGATCATCGCCACCGGCTATCCGCCGGCGGCCAGTGCCCTGCGGATCGCCGGCGGCAACCAGAGCAGGCACGACATCGAGTTGAGTTTCTAAAGGGGATTCGCCATGAGCCAGGCCGAAGGCGTGCACGCGCTGGTCCGCACCGGCGACGGCTGGGCCGTGCAGCACGCGGTGCTCACCGTCACCGACCTGTCCGGCAACCAGGTCGCGCGCAGCGGGGCCGACCAGGACGGCGTGGTCAGCACCGACGCGCTGCCCGCCGGCACGTACACCGCGATCCTCACCGCCGCCGGCTACGCGCCGGTCGCGCGCACCGCGATGGTCACCGCCAGCGGCTCCGCCCCGCTCGGCACGATCACCCTGAACCGGGTCGGCGGGGCCGAGCTGCCGCCGCCGGGCGTGTGGACCATCGACCCCGCGCATTCGTCCATCAACGTCGCGGCCCGGCACCTCGGCATGTCCAGCGTGCGCGGCCGGTTCGACGAGTTCGGCGGCACCGTCCAGGTCGCGCAGCCGGTGGAGCAGTCGACCGTCACCGCCGTGATCCAGGCGGCCAGCATCGACACCGCCAACAAGATGCGTGACGATCACTTGCGCTCCAAGGACTTCCTCGACGTCGAGCACCACCCGGTGATCACCTACCGGAGCACCGGGCTGGCGCAGCTGAGCGAGGAGCGCTGGGCGCTGGAGGGGGAGCTGACCCTCAACGGCGTCACCCGTCCCGTGCAGCTGGACCTCACCTACCTCGGCACCGGACCGGATTCCTGGGGCGGCACCCGGGCCGCCTTCCACGCCGTCACCGAACTGCACCGCGACGACTTCGCCATCACCTACAACCAGGTGCTGCGAGCCGGCATCGGGGCCATCGGCGCCACCCTCCGCGTGGAGATCGACATCCAGGCCGTGCAGGGCGACACCCTTCCCGGCGCCTGACCGCTCGCTCGCGAAGGTCCTTTCCCACGGGAGAGGGCCTTTTTCGCATGCCGGGACAACTACGGAACGTCACATCGGGTTGTCCCTGTGTAGGTCCGCTCTGAGTGAGCAGTGACTCCGCCATTCGTTACATAGCAATCGGTATCTGTCACCTGTAAGTGTGATCGATGGGGCGTGGGTCTGGCGCTCTCCGTCACAGCAAGTTAGGAATGCCGCCTGATCGAGGTCGGGCCCGCACGGTCGTGTCGTGGTGGGGGCAGTAGCGACAAGCCGAGGAAGTGATCGTGTTGACCGCCTCCAGTGGGCGTCACGAACTGGCAATCCGCGCGATCGGGTGGCGACTGCGCCGCGTCGCGGACTGGCCACTGCGGACCAAGCTGGCGATGGTGCTGCTGACGCCCACGGTGGTCGCGGTGGTGCTGGGTGCCACCCAGGTCAGCGCCGAACTGGCCCTGGCCGGCCAGGCGGCCGAGCTCACCGGCCGGGTGGCGGTGCAGGACCGCGCGGCCGTGGTGGCGCACGGCCTGCAGCGGGAACGGGATCTCTCGGTGGTCCCGGGCAGTGCGCGGCCGGAACTGGTCGCCGCGCGGGCGCAGGTCGACGGCACGGTCGCCGCACTCGACGCGGAACTGGCCGCCAACCCGGACATGGCCGGCACGGACATCGCCGTAGCCGCCGACCGGCAGCTGCGCAAGCTCGATGCGACGCGGCGGGCCGCCGACTCCAGCGACACCGGCCGGTTCGCGGTGCTCGACGACTACTCCGCGATCATCGTGCCGCTGCTCGCCCTCGGCGTGACCGAGAAGGACGACGCCGGCGACCAGTCGATCAGCACCGCCGCGGCCGCGCTGGCCGACGTGGGCAGGGCGATCGAGCAGGTGCAGGTCGAGAAGACGGTGCTCGCGATGGCGACGGCGGGCTACGGCATATCGGCCGACGGGGTCGGCCGGGTGCGCGTCGCCGGCGCGCTGGCCGACAACGCCCTCGGCGAACTGCGGGAAGACCTCACGCCGGACCGGTGGACCGGGTACGCCGGCGCGGTCGACGCGGACGCCCTGTCCCGGCTCGGTCAGCTCCGGGACGGCGCGGTGTCCCGCGTCGAGACCGGGCGGTCGCCGGGCCTGTCGACGCAGGCGTGGCAGCAGGCCGCGCAGTCGGTGACCGACCAGCTGACCGCGTTGGAGAGCTCGCTGTGGGAGTCGCTGCGCGGCGCCATCGACGGCCTCGGCGTGTCGTCGAGGACGAGCTCGCTGCGCGACACCGCCCTGATCACCGGCGCGCTGCTGGTGGGGCTGGCCATCGCGCTGTACTTCGCCGCCACCCTGATCCGTCCATTGTGGACGCTTCGGCGGCGGGCGCTGGAGATCGCCGAGCGAGACCTGCCCGGCGTCATCGACCGGATCGCGCACGACACGTCCGGCGTCGACCGCTTCCGGCCGGCCCCGGTCGAGGTCACCACCACCGAGGAGATCGGCCAGGTGGCGCGGGCGTTCGACGAGGTGCACTCCTCGGCGGTGCGGCTGGCGGTGGAGCAGGCGGCGCTGCGGCACAGCGTCAACGAGATCTTCGTGAACCTGTCCCGGCGCACCCAGAGCCTGGTGCAGAGCCAGCTGAAGATGATCGACGGCATGGAGGCCGAGGAGCTGGACCCCGACCAGCTGGAACGGCTGTTCAAGCTGGACCACCTGGCCACCCGGATGCGGCGCAACAGCGAGAACCTGCTGGTCCTGGCCGGCGCCACGCTGCGCAGGTCGACCAGCCAGCCGGTGCCGGTGGCCGAACTGCTGCGGGCCGCGGTGTCCGAGGTCGAGCAGTACACCCGGATCACGTTGGAGCCGACGCCGGAAGCGGTGGTGATCGGCTCCGCGGTCAGCGACATCGTGCACCTGCTCGCCGAACTCCTGGACAACGCCACGTCGTACTCCCCGCCGGACACCCAGGTCACCGTGGCCTGCACGGCGGATTCCGACGGCGCGCTGCGCATCTGCGTGGCGGACGAGGGCGTCGGGCTGCCGTCGGCCGAACTCGCCACGCTCAACCGGCAGCTGGCCGACCAGGCGTCGATCGAGGCCGCGGCGACGCGGCGGATGGGCCTGTTCGTGGTGAGCAGGCTCGCCGCCCGGCGGCGGATCGCCGTCCGGCTGAGGCCGAACACCGGCGCCGGCACGGTCGCCGAGGTCGACCTGCCGGCGGACCTGTTACGCCCCATCGACCGGCAGCCGCCGCAGACCGCGCCGGTGCCGGCGCCCGCGGCCGAGGTGCCCGAGCAGCGCAACTTCGCGATGGCGACGGTGATCGCCGCCCGCCGGCACTTCGCCGAACGGGAGGCGGCCGGCGACCTGCCGCCGGCGCCCGCCGAGCAGCCCGAGGAACCCGCCTGGCCGCTGGACGAGCCGATCGAGGGCACGCCCATCTACGAGGCCGTCGCCTCGGCGTGGTTCCGGTCCACCGGGCGGCAGGACGACGACCGCACCTGGCGCACCGACTTCGACGAGCTCTGGCGCACCGGCGACCCCCTGGACAGCCCGGTCACCGCCGGGGTCACCGCGGCCGGCCTGCCGCGCCGCGTGAAGGGCGCGCTGCTGCTGCGCGGCAGCGTGCCGACGGGGGCCGAGTCGCATCACACCACTGGAAGGGCAATTCCGTGACAACCCCGAGTCTGTCCACATCGGACGAATTCACCTGGCTGCTCAGCTCGTTCACCAGGAGCACGCCGGGCGCCGCGCACACCGTGGTGGTCTCCAGCGACGGTCTGCTGCTCAGCGCCTCCGACTCGCTGCCGCGCGACCGCGCGGACCAGTTGGCTGCGGTGGTGTCCGGCCTGCAGAGCCTGACCAAGGGCGCGGCGACGCTGTTCGAGGGCGGCGAAGTGGACCAGACGGTGGTCGAGATGCGCCGTGGCCTGCTGTTGACGATGACCGTCAGCGAGGGCTCGTGCCTGGCGGTGCTCGCCTCGCCGGACAGCGACATCGGCGTGCTCGCCTACGAGATGATGGCGCTGCGGCAGAAGGTCGGGCGGCTGTTGACGCCCGAGCTGAGAACGAACCTGGAGTCGACGCCGTGACCCTCGCACCGGTGCGTCCCATGACGCCCACCAAGATCATGGTCACCGGCGGGTTCGCCGTGGGCAAGACGACGTTCGTCGGGGCGGTGTCCGAGATCGAGCCGCTGACCACGGAGGCGGAGATCACCGAGACCGGCCGTGGCGTCGACGATGCCGCGACGCCGACCGGCAAGCCCACCACCACGGTGGCGCTGGACTTCGGCCGCGTCACCCTGGACGCCGGGCCGGCGCTCTACCTGTTCGGCACCCCGGGCCGGAGTCGGCTCTGGTTCATGTGGGACGACATCGCCCGCGGCGCCATGGGCGCGGTGCTGCTCGTGGACTGTGCCCGGCTGGCCGAGTCCCTCGCCGCCATCGACTACTTCGACCGGTTCGGGATGCCGTTCGTGGTCGTGGTCAACCGCCGCCACGACGCCGCCGGCCACACCACGGACGAGATCCGCGCGGTGCTGCGGCTTTCCCCCGTCGTACCCGTGGTGGACTGCGACGTGCGGGAGCGGTGCGCCGTCCGCGACGTGCTGACCGACCTCGTCGAGCACGCGACGCGGCAATGGTCGCCGACGACCGGATCGAGGCCGTCATGATCATGGACCACGGAACGATGCAGCACTTCTCGATGGGCCCGTGGCCCGTGGTGCTCGCCTGCGTCACCTCGTTCGTCGGCTCACTGATCGGCCTGTCCTGCGCGGCGCGGGCCCACCGGGACCGCGGCCACCGGGTCGCGATGCTGTGGACGGCGGGCGGCGCCGTCGCCATCGGCGGCGTGGCGATCTGGCTCATGCACTTCATCGCCATGTACGGCTTCTCCATCACCGGAACCCAGGTGCGCTACTCGGTGTGGCTGACGGTGTTGTCCGCAGTGGTCAGCATCGGCGTCGTCTTCGTCGGCCTCTCCCAGGTGACCCTGCGACGGTTCAGCGGGCCGCGGCTGCTGTGCGCCGGCGCGGTGGCCGGCGTGGGCGTCGCGTTCATGCACTACCTGGGCATGGCCGCGGTCCGCTTCCAGGGCGACATCGGCTACGACCCGCTGCTGGTGGCGCTGTCCGTGGTGATCGCCGTGGTGGCCGCGACGGTGGCGTTCTGGTTCACCGTGGTCGTGCGGGGCACGCTCGCGCGGTTGGGCGCCGGCGTGGTCATGGCCATCGCGGTGAGCGGGATGCACTACACGGGGATGGCCGCCGTGCACGTCGTGGTGATCCCGTCCCGGCCCGCGCCGGTGGACGCCGACGCGTTCGACCTGGTGTTCCCGGTGTTCCTGATCAGCGGGCTGGTCATCGCCGGCCTGCAGTGGGCGCTGTTCACCAGCATCGGGCCGGGAGCCGACCGCGAGCGGGCCGTGCGGGGCGGCACTGTTCCCGGCGCCTAGGCGGAACGGGATGTCCCGGCCGCTCGCCGGAACGGCCGGGAGTCTGCCGGAAACCCGCATTCGGTGTGCCGGAGAGCGTGACTCGCCGGGGTCAGGCCGGGGCCAGCAGGACGCGGAACCTGGTGCCCTGGCCGGGCGAGCTGATCAGTTCGACACGGCCCGAGTGCGCCTCCAGGATCGCCGCGGTGATGGCCAGGCCCAGGCCGGAGCCGCCGTTGGCGCGGGACCGGGCCTGGTCGGCGCGGTAGAACCGGTCGAACACGAGCTTGCCCTGGTCCTCGGGGATGCCGGGGCCGGTGTCGATCACCTCCAGCACGGCGAACCGGGACGTCTTGGGCAGCTCGCCGCCGGCCACGGCGACGGCGTGGTTGCTGGGCCGGGTCCGTTCCTGCCGCACGGCGACGCGTACGGAGGCGTCGGCGGGGGTGTGCGTGACGGCATTGGTCACGAGGTTCATCACGACCTGCCGAAGCTTGTGCTCGTCGCCGATGACCCGGACGGCGCCGTGCGGAGCCTCCAGCACGATGTCCCGCTCGGGCGTCGCGGCACGGGCGTCGTGCACGGCATCGGCGGCGACCACGAGCAGGTCGACCTCGGCGAAGTCGAGCGACCGCTCCTGGTCGAGGCGGGCCAGCATGAGCAGGTCCTCCACGAGCAGCCCCATCCGGATCGCCTCGCTCTCGATCCGGGCCATCAGCCGCTCCACGTCGGCGGTTTCCCGGGCGCCGCCGCGCCGGTAGAGCTCGGCGAAGCCGCGGATGGACGTCAGCGGGGTGCGCAGCTCGTGGGAGGCGTCGGCGACGAACCGGCGTAGCCGCTGCTCGGACTGGGCGCTGGCCGTCAGCGCGGCGGAGATCCGGGCCAGCATCACGTTCAGCGACGCGCCGAGCCGGCCGGTCTCGGTGCGGGGATCGGTGTCGGCCACCCGCCGGTCGAGCTCCCCGGCGGCGATGGCCTGGGCGGTGTGCTCGATCCGGGTCAGCGGCCGCAGCCCGATCCGGACGACGATCAGCCCGGTCAGCCCGAGCAGCAGCAACAACACCACGCCGGACACCACCTCGATGCCGGCGAGGTTGACCACAGTGGACTCGGTGTCGCCCAGCATCGCCACCACGGCAACGGTTCCGCCGCTCGGCTGCCACCGGTTCGGCTCCTGCACGGCGACGATCACCCGCCACTGCCCGGATCCGGCGACGTCCTCGGTGGTGAACGGCTTCGTGCCGTGCTGCCGCACCGAGGCGATCGTCATCGGCGGCAGCTGCGGCATCGCCGTCTCGTTCTGGTCCGGCTTCTGCTGGAACCCGGCGTTGCCGTAGGGATCGAAGAAGTAGACCCGGAAATTGGTCGGCAGCGACGGGTAGGCGTTGGCGGGCAACGGCCGCGGCGGCGGCCGGTCCCGGGACACCGCCTTCGCGGCGCTCTCCTGCAGCTGTGCGTCGATACGGGCCAGCAACTGCTGCCGCAGCAGCAACCCCGTCACCGCGCCGAACAACGCCAGCCCGACCGCCGCGAACGCCAGCAGTGACACCAACAGCCGGGTACGCAGCGTCCAGGGTCTGCGGGCCATGTCAGTGGTCGCCGTCGGCCCGCGGCAGCCGCAAGGTGTAGCCGACGCCCCGAATCGTGTGCAGCAGCGGCTGTCCGGTGCCGTCCACCTTGCGCCGTAGGTACGAGATGTACGACTCGACGATCCGGCTGTCGCCGCCGAAGTCGTAGTTCCACACGCGGTCCAGGATCTGCGTCTTGCTGACCACCTTCTCCGCGTTGACGAGCAGGTAGCGCAGCAGGTTGAACTCGGTGGGGGACAACCGGATCTCCCGGCCGCCGCGTCGCACCTCGTGCGCGTCCTCGTCCAGTTCCAGGTCGGCGTAGCGCAGCTTGCCGTCGTTGGGCTCGGGATCGTCCAGGGCGTGCGTGCGGCGCAGGATCGCCCGCAGCCGCAGCACGACCTCCTCCAGGCTGAACGGCTTGGTCACGTAGTCGTCGCCGCCAGCGGTGAGCCCGGCGATGCGGTCCTCGACGGCGTCGCGGGCGGTCAGGAACAGCACCGGCACCCGGTCGTTGCCGGCCCGCAGCATGCGCGCCAGCGTGAACCCGTCGTAGTCGGGCAGCATCACGTCCAGCACGACGATGTCCGGTCTGACCTGCGCCGCCGCGCTCAGCGCCGCCACCCCGGTGTCGGCGGCGTGCACGTCGAAGCCGCTCAGCCGCAGCGCGGCCGACAGCAGCTCCAGGATGTTCGGCTCGTCGTCGACGACCAGGACGGTCGCCGGCGGCGGTACGGTCGGTGTGCCCACCCGCCCAGCATGGTCGGCCAACCTGTGAGGTCGCTGGGAACAGCCTGAGAACAGCGGCGGGATCCGGGAGATCCCGCCGCCGTTCTGTCCTATTTGGCCAGGCAGTCGTACAGGGTCTGGGCGCCGCCGCCGTACGCGCTCGGCGGCACCACCTTGCAGTTCTGCTCCACCCACTGCGTGCGCTCCTGCGCGACGCCGCCGCCCCGGCCGCGTTCACCCGTCAACACGAAACCGAGGGCGCCTTGCGACTTCCACTGCGTCAGCAGGTCGACACTCGGGGCGTTGTCGGTGCCCATGAAGCCGCCCATGCCGATCACCGTCACGTCGCTGTTGACGATGAACGTCTCGGACGCCATCGCGCCGCCCTCGACCGCCAGCTTGATCTTGGCGTTGGGGGCGTTCTTCGTGACGTAGTCGAGGATCTTCCGGTCCTCGGCGGTGAGGGTGTTGCCGCCGCCGCGACCGCCGCCGAAACGCTGCATCATCTGTTCGAGCTGCCCCTGTGACGGCTGCTCGCCGCCGGGGAAGCCCGGGAAGCCGCCGCGGTTTCCACCGCCCCGACGGCCCGCGCCGCCGCCTCCGAAGCCGCCACCGGGTGGGCCCGCGGTGGCCAGGCCGCCCGGGCCGCCGGCGCTGCCGGAGTCGACCGCCGCGGCCGCCGACCACACGCCCGGCGCGAGCAGCACGGCGACGATGCCCAGCACCGCCGCGGTGCGAGCACCCGGAAGGTTGATCACCTTCGCCAGGACCAGACCGATCACCGCGATCGCCGCGACGGCCGCGACCGCGTACCGCAGCCAGCCGTTCCACGACGTGTCCCGCGACACCAGCACCCACGCCCATGCCGCCGTCAGCACGATGCCGGCGGGCAGCAGCAGCCAGCTCAGGCCGACCGGATGGCGGTAGTACCGCCACAACAGCGCGAGGCCGCCGCCGGTGAGCGCCGCGATCGCCGGGCCCAGCTGCGTCGTGTAGTACTGGTGGAAGATGCCCTGTTGGAAGCTGAACACCAGGCTCAGCACGATCAGCCAGGTGCCCCACAGGAACCAGCCGGCGCGCCGCTGGTGATCGGCCGGCAGCTGGCGACGCCACGACAGCACCCCGGCCACGGCGACGACCGCCAGCACGAACAGGCCCAGCGGCATCAGCCAGCTGATCTGGCCGCCGACCTCCTCCCCGAACATGCGCGTGATGCCGTTGCCCTGAGCGAACCCGCCGAAGCCACCGCCGCCGCCTCGACCCCCGCCGCCCGGGAAGCCACCACCAGGGAAGTCACCACCGCGGAAGCCGCCTCCAGGAGCGCCACCGCTCGGGGCACCACCGCCCGGGAAGCCACCTGCACCGCCGGTGCCTCCACCCGCGCCGCCGGGGAATCCGCCCCGTCCGCCCGCCGGCGCACCGCCGCGGCCGATGTTCTCGCCGAACACCCGCCCCAGCCCGTTGTAGCCGAAGATCAGCGACAGCTCGCCGCCGTCGGTGCTGCCGCCCACGTACGGCTTCGGGCTCGGCCACACCACCGTCAGCAGGACCCACCAGAACGAGCTCACCAGCAACACGCCACCGGCCGCCGCCAGATCCGCGAGCCGCCGTCCCCACGAAGCGTTGCGCCCGAACAGATATCCCACGCCCAGCGCCGGCACGATCATCCACGCGGCCAGGCTCTTGGTGAGGAACCCGCAGCCCACCCAGAAAGCCGCCTGCAGCAACCACTTGGTCGCGCTGCGGGCCGGGATGCCGACCTCCACGGACCGCGTGAACGCGTACGCGGCAGCGACGCAGAGCAGCGTCAGCGCGGCGTCCGGGTTGTTCACCCGGTCGATCGCCACGGTGATCGGCGTCAGCGCCAGCGCGGCCGCGGAGATCAGCGCCACGTTCTCGCCGGCCCAGCGGCGAACCGTGCGGTGCAACAGGAAAACCGCCGCCACGCCTTCCACGGCCTGCGGCAGCGCCAGGGCCCAGGCGTGCCAACCGAAGATCCACACCGAGACCACCTGCGGCCACAGGCCCAGCGGCGGCTTGTCCACGGTGACCACGCCGGCCGGGTCGTACGAGCCGAACACGAAGTTGGTCAGCCCCTGCGACATGGACTTCACGGCCGCCGAGTAGAACTCGTTGCCCCAGCCGGATCCCCAGATGTCCCACCCGTACAGCACCGTGGCGACCACCAGGATCGCCGCCAGCGCGTACGGACGCCAGCGCAGCCGTTGGCCCGGCGACTCGCGGGGAGTCGCCGGGCCCGCCGGTGGCGCGGTCGCTTCCGCGGCCGTCGTCATGCGTTTCCTTCCTTACCGGTGTTCTTGAAGACCCAGGCGCGCAGCAGCACGAACCGGGCCGCGGTGCCGATCAGCGAGGACGCCAGCAGCACCAGCAGTTCCAACGCCTTCGACGCGGTCGGGTCGAAGGCGCCGAGCGCGAGCAGCGCGCCCGAGGTGAACGCGTAGTACAGGGCGAAGACGATCAGGCCCTGCAGGTGGACCCGGCCGGTGGAGCCGGTGGACCGCAGGAAGGTGAAGCGGCGGTTGGCCTCCGTGTTCAGCAGCGTCGTCACGGTGAGCGCGACGAAGTTCGCCGCCAGCGCGGGCCACCACGTCCGCATGATGCCGTACAGCGCGAGATTGGCGACCGTCGACACCGCGCCGATCGCCGCGAACGACAGCAGCTGCCACAGCAGGCCGGTCTCGCGGCGGGCCACCACCGCGTCCGGGTGCGCGGGCTTCGGCGCGGGCCGGCGGGGCAGGTTCTCGACGCGGGCCGAGCCGGTCGCCTTCGCGCGTGCGACCCGGATCAGGCCGCGGATGTCCTCGCTGGCCGTCTTGGCCACGTGCACCCGGGTGTCGACGTCCTCGACCCAGTCCACCGGCACCTCGTGCACCCGCAGGCCGTTGTGCTCGGCGAGCAGCAGCAGCTCGGTGTCGAAGAACCAGGAGTCGTCGGCGATGTGCGGCAGCAGCCGGCGGACCACGTCGGTGCGCGCGGCCTTGAAGCCGCACTGGGCGTCGGAGAACTTGGCGCCGTGCGAGAGCCGGATCATCGCGTTGTAGCAGCGGGAGATCATCTCCCGCTTGGGGCCGCGGACGGTGCGCGAACCCGGCGCCAGCCGCGACCCGATCGCCACGTCCGAGTGGCCGTTGACCAGCGGAGCGACCAGCGGCAGCAGCGCGTCCAGGCCGGTGGACAGGTCCACGTCCATGTAGACGACGATGTCCGCGTCGCTCCAGCCCCACGCCTTGCGCAGCGCCAGGCCGCGGCCCTTGCGGTCCAGGTGCAGCACCCGCACGCCCGGGAACTTGTCGGCGAGCTCGTTGGCCACGTCCAGCGTGCCGTCGGTGCTGGCGTTGTCGGCCACCGTGATCGTCCACTCGAACGGGAACTGCTCGGTGAGGAAGCCGTGCAGCACCTCGATGCACCCCGGCAGCGAGCGCTCCTCGTTGTAGACCGGAACGACGACGTCCACGGTCGCGGTTCTGCCCACCGACCAGTGCCCCGTGTCGGTGTCGCCGCGTTCGCCGGCAACGGCCGCTCCACTCATGTCAGACCACCTGACCCCAGTCGCGGTACGGCTCTGGATCGAGCCCACGTTCAGGTATGGCGGCCCACTGTGCGAGCACGCTGGACGCTTCCTAGGAGGAACCTGGGAGTCGGTCACGGCCGGGTGAACATCACGCCCCGTGTCCGACCAAGCGTGCGAATCGCCTGATTCTTTTTCTGCCGGGCCGGTGAACCGGTCGCGCCCGGAGGTCGTAATCGTGGGCAGCAAGGCACCACTTCCTACCCACGGAGGCTTCTCGTGACACGAGGCCGTCGTATCGCGATCGGTATCGCCAGCGGCCTGACCGCCGTGACCGCACTGACCTGGCTCGGCATCCAGGAGCTGGGGGCTACTCAGTCGGGTCCCGGTTCGGTGACGAACGCCGCCGCCCAGTCCCCGGTCACCGTGCAGTTGGGTGCACCGTCCTCGTCCGCCCCGGCCAGCGGCAACCCGGCCGCGCCGACCACCTCGGCCAACGGTGCCCCGGCCGCGAACGCGCTCGGACCGGCGCAGCTGACCTCGACGTCCATCCCCAAGATGGGCTCCGTCATCGAGGACAGCAAGGGATTCGTGCTCTACCGTTTCGACAAGGACACCGCGAACCCGCCCAAGTCCAACTGCGTCGACACCTGCGCGCTGATCTGGCCGCCGGTGCTGACCAACGGCACCCCGGTGATCGCCGGCGTCGACCCGTCGCTGGTCGGCACCGTCGCCCGTCCCGACGGCACCATGCAGGTGACCCTCGCGGGCTGGCCGCTGTACAACTTCTCCAACGAGAAGGAGCCGGGCAAGTGGGCCGGCCAGGCCGTCGGCAACACCTGGTGGGTCATCGACTCGGCCGGCAAGAAGAACCTGACCTGCGTGCCGGCCACGCCGCCGCCGGCCCCGACCGTGCCGGCGCAGACCCCGCCGCCCGCCGACAACCCCGGCGCCGGCAACACGGGCACCGACCCGAACGCCAACAACAACGGTGGCTACGGCAACTCCGGCGGCGGTGGCGGCGGCTACTGACCCCCGCGAGTCACGCTCTCGGACACGCCGAATGTAGGTTTCCGGCACATCCACCATGACATGCGCCGTCCGCTCGCAGCGGGCGGCGCATGTCGCCGTTCACGATCCCGCGAGTCCCGCGCCCGGTGAGCCCGAAGCAGTTTCATGTGCGCCCGAGCGCACGTCTGCGCCAGATCTGCATTCGGTGTGCCGCAGAGCGTGACTCGCCGGGGTTCACTGCTGCCAGGACTTGATTTTGCCGCGCACGCGGTGGATCGCCGTCTGGGTGGCGCGGGGCGTCGTGCCGAGCATGCGCGCGATGTCGTTGTGCGGGTGGCCGTTCGCGACGAGCGCCACCAGCTCCCGTTCGTACTCGGTGAGGCGGGGGAGCGTGGAAGCGACCCAGTCGGCCTCCGCGCGGTCGCAGGTGAGCTCGGCCGGATCGGCGACGGCCAGCGGGTCGAGCCTGGTGTGCGAGTGGGCCCTGGTGGCGGTGCTGCGGCGGCGGGCTTCGTCGACGCACAGCCGCTTCACGACGGTCACCAGGAACGGATGCAGGCGGTCCAGGTCCAGCTCGGAGAAGTGCGCGGCGCGCAGCAGGGCGTCGTGGACTATGTCCTCCGCCTGCCCGCTCCCCGCGGTGTGCCGTGCCGCGATCCCGACCAGTTGCGGCCGGACCTTGGCGCACTCCTCCCAGAACCGGGCCGGGACCTCAGCGGTCTGGCCCGGTGACTGCTGTCGCATTGCCGTCCTCTCGTAGGCACAACAGGAAGAAGTTGCGAATTCAGTTAGTTTCGCGAAAAAATCTCCTGCGGCGCACGGCACTGTGCGCCCCGCTTGTGTCTACGGTGTAACAACGTTTGCTGTCACTGCCGGTAGGTCGTTATCTACGTCACGTGACAATGGGTCGATCCGGCCGCTTGCTCACCCGATCGAGTGAAGGTTTGTGAGCACAGCCCGCCGCCATGCGTAGACCGGGTGGAACGAAGAGTTCCGCAGACCAGGTGCCGGTGCGGTGGCAGGGACCACGCCGGTTACCTGACCGGTGGGCTGGCACGGTGGCAGGGACCGTGTCAGCCCACACCTGTCTTTCCGGTCCGTCGTGGCCGGGAAACCGGCGATGCCGGGGAATCAGCGATAGCTCTCGAACAGCTTGAGCAGCAGGCGGTGCAGCTCCTCGCGCTCGTCGGGGGTCAACGGCGCCAGCATCTCCTGGTTCAGTCGCTCCACGTCGACCAGCCGCTGCCGCAGCGCCTTCGCGCCGGCGGGCGTCGGCATCACGGCGTAGCGCCGCCGGTCCCGCTCGTCCCGCTTGCGGTTGGCCAGGCCGGCCTTCTCCAGATCGTCCAGCAGCGCGACCAGGTCGCTGGCGTCGATGCCCAGCCGCTCGCTGATCTCCTTCTGCGACGACGCCCCGTGGTCCTCGAGCGAGGCCAGGATCATCAGGTGCTGCCCGCGCAGATCGTGCTCGAACTGGCCGCCGGCCAGTCGGCGCCATTGCTTGGCCAGGTGCACGAACAGGAAGCTGGGTAGCCGCAGCATCCGTTCCGGAAGTGCCAGCTGATCGGTCCGGTCCGGGGCGCCCATGCCCTCATTGTACGGATTCCCCATGTTGGGGCAGCCCCACGAAGTGGCACGCAGCGGAGATCGGCTGTGGCGTTGATCACATGCTGCTAACGCCGGCCACTGTGATGGCGGATGTGCATCAGGGCTGGTGAAGCAAAGGTTTTCTGATCACTTGTGCGCAGCCGAGGCGCTCCTGGGGTAGCTTTTCGGTGGCCAATCGCCAGGATTCCCCGCCCCGGGGCTTGCTCTCTGCGGCGGATGCCCTACGCTTGTCCCAGATCGAACAACACAGACCTCCCGTCACCCCTCCCCCCTGGTGACGGGAAAACCGGAGCCCCCGTCCTTGACGGGGGCTCCGTGCTTTTCCGGGACTGTGCTGGTTGTTCTTCGCTCTGGGCTGGTTGTTCTTCGCGCTGGTCGTTCTCCGCGCGCGGTGCTGGTCAGTGCAGGACGTTGACCGCCCGGGCCACCACCAGCACGACGATCACCAGCGACACCATCGACTGGGCCATCATCGCCAGCTTCGCCCACGGCTTCATGGGCAGCACGTCCGTCGGGCTGAACGCGGTCGCGTTGGTGAACGACAGGTACAGGTAGTCCACGTACCAGGGCTCCCAGTCCTTCGGCGCCATGTCGGGGCTGGCCATCTGCGGGAACAGGAAGTCCGGGTACTCGCGCACGCCCCGGGCCCGCATCCCCGGGCCGCCGCGGTCGAACTCCCAGTACCAGAGCGCGAACACGATGACGTTGGTGACGTAGATGTCCGCGCCGGTGGTCAGCAGCTCCAGCGCGTTGTCGCCGATGCTGCCGTCCAGGATGTGCCGGACCAGCTGCACGCCGTTGAGCGCGTTGGCCGCGCTGACCAGGAACGCCACCACCAGCCCGACCCGCCGCTCGGCGAGGCTGTGCTTGCTGATCCGTCGCGGGTTGGCGATGAGGAGCGCCACCAGCAGGGCGAAGGTCAGCGACGGCAGCACCCAGATCGGCAGGAAGGTCATCGTCTGCGGCAGCGGCAGCTGGAGGCACAGCGCGACCACGACGGCGCTGGCCACCGCCCAGCGCTGCTCGGTCTCCGTCTCCCGGCGCCAGGCGGGCATCTCGGCTCGAGTCACGCGCTCATGGTGAACGTGAAGACGGGCGGTGTGCTCAGTGAGCACACCGCCCGTCACGTTAGCGGCCGACCAGTAGGTCGCCTCTCGGCGAGTTACGCAGTACGGCTCCAGCCGAACGGTATTCCGTACCCGTGGTTTCAGATGCGGCCCGGGGGACACGTACTGGCCAACCACTGCCTACAACGGTACGGGAGGCGGTCTTGTTCCCGCATCCCTCGGCCGGTGCAAACGACTGCGTGAGCATGATCACGCACCGTGGCCGACACGCCCTCGGTGGTCGTCATCCCGGCCGCTGCCACGGATTTCCGGTCACGATCGGTTGCGGGCAACGACGGCGAGGGAGCGGCGGATGCAGGGTGGCAGGCGGCGGGAACTGGCCCGACTCTGGCAGGTGGCGGTGGGACGGCCGCGCTGGCAGCTGTGGGCCGCCGCGGCCGTCTCGCTGTGGACGCTGTGCTGGATCTTCGGCCAGCTCGCCGAGCGGGCCAGTTCGCCGCTGGACGTGCTCCGGGTCGGCCTCGGCTGGGCGGACGTGCCGTCGGGGTGGCTGGACGCCGTGACGGGCTGGCTGCGGGCCGACCGGCGGCGTCCGCTGCTGGGTCTGCTGGCAGTGGCTGGAGGCTTGCTCTGGTCGTCCACGACCGAGCGGAACCAGCTGCCGGCCCTGCTGGGCTGGCTCGCCGTGATGGTCGCGGCCGAGGGCATCGGCTACGCCGGCGCGGTCGACCGGGCGCTGCTCAGCCTCGCCGCGTTCATCGGCCTGCTGCTGGTGCTGTCCGTGCCCGGGCGGCGCGCGTTCGTGTTGCGGCGCATCGTGTTGATGCCACGGGACGTGCTGCGCGCCGGCGTCACGGCGGCCACCCTTTCGGCGGTTGTCCCCCTGCTGGCCCCCGGCTTCGTTCTGGTCAGGCTGTGCCGCCCGTACGTGACCCGACCGCCACGGCCAACCGGAAATGGCGCTCTTCCGCCCACTGGGAGCGCGTTGACAAATGGCGATGAGCGCGGTGTTGTTGAGCCATGACGGGCATCGCGAACCGGTTGTGTGTCGGCGTTGTGACGGGCGTGTTGCCCTGTACTCGCTGATCGTCTGCGCAGGTAGGGGCGCGCCCGAATTGGTGGACTACCGACGAAAGTCGTAGGCCGTACTGCCTAGCGGCTCACACGAATACGCGGTTGGAATACCGGTGTGTGGCCGATCAGAATAGTGGAGTACCAACTCTGCCCTGCGGTTGAGGTACCACATCATGAATGAACCTGGCCCGGTTGGACGTGGCGAGCTCCTGCGCTCGGCACGGGAACTGCTGGCGGGTGGCAGCGTGCTGTTCTGCGGCCCCGCCGGCATCGGCAAGTCGACGCTGCTGGGCGCGCTCGCGGGCGAGCCGGCCCCCGGCGGCGGGACCGTGCTGCGCTGCGCGCCGGCCGAGTCGGACCGAAGACTGCCCTTCGTCTGCCTGATCGACCTGCTCGCGGACGTCTCCGACGACGTGCTCGCGACGTTGCCGGCCCCGTTGCGGGCCGCGCTGGACGCGGCGCTGCTGCGCGGCGAGCACCCGACCTCCGACCAGAGCCGCCTCGGCGTGCGACTGGCCGTGCTGCAGGTGCTGCAGCTGCTGTCCGACTGTGCCCCGGTGACGCTGGTGATCGACGACCTGCAGTGGGTGGACCGCCCCAGCGCCGAGGTGCTGGCGTTCGTGGCCCGCAGGCTCACCGGCGACCGACTGCACGTGCTGGCCGCGGAGCGGGTGCCGGACGGGGAGCAGCCGCTGCACCGGCACCTGTGCCCGCCGAACATCGCCGAACTGCCGGTGCCGCCGCTGACTCCGCGCGATGTCGCCCGGCTGTTGCTGCGCGACAACGGGGTTCTGCTGCCGCACGGCTCCGTGCTGCAGATCCACCAGCTCGCCGACGGAAATCCCTTCTACGCCTTGGAGCTCGGCCGGGCCGTGCTGCGCTCGGGCGTGCCGGAGAGTCCCGGCCGGCCGCTGCCGGTGCCGCGCCGGCTGCGCGCGCTGCTGCTGGACCGGCTCGGCGAGTTGAGCGATCGTGCGCAGGCCACGCTGCTGTTGGCCAGCGCCGCCACCCGTCCGAGCCTGACCCTGTTGCGTGCCGCGGGACATCCCGACGCCGCCGCCGATCTCGTGGCCGCCGAACGCTGCGACCTCGCCGTCGCCGACGACGACGGCATTGTCCGGTTCAGACATCCGCTCATCCGAGCGGCCATCTACGCGGAGGCCGCCTCGCACCGGCGCATCGACGCGCACGCCCGGCTGGCCGACGTCGTCGCCGAGCCGGTGGAGCGCGCCCGGCACCTTGCGTTGGCCAAGCCGCACGAGGACGAGTCGGTCGCCGCGACACTGATGGCGGCCGCCGCCTCGGCCCGCCGCCGCGGCGCTCCCGTGACCGCGGCCGAGCTGGCGGCGATGGCCGCGGACCGGACCCCGTGGGACAGCCAGCAGCTCCGATCCGAGCGGCGGCTCGTCGCCGCGGAGCACGCGTGCGATGCGGGGTTGCGCGCCGAGGCGCGGACCGCCGCCGAGTCGGTACTGGCCGACGCGCGCTGCCCCCGACTGCGCGTGCGGGCCCGGCTTGTGTTGCTGCGCAACGCCGGGCAGGCGCTGCACGACCTCGGTCCGTTGATCGACGACGGCTTGGCCGACGCGGCGGGCGATCCCGGCCTGGAGGCGCCGCTGCGAATGTGGCTGGCCGGCCGGGCGTTGCTCGGCGGCGACACCGACGAGGCGGCCGAGCAGGCCGCCCGCTCGGCGGAACTCGCCACGCTCGCCGGAGATGCGTCGACGGCCGTCCGTGCGCTGACCCGGCTCGCGCATCTGCAGTCCCTGCGCGGAGATCCGTCCGCGGCCGAGACGGTCGCGCAGGCGATCGAAATCGTCGAACGGAATCCGCACGCCGAGTCGTGGGAGCTGGAGCGGCACCAGGCCGTGACGGAACTGCACGACGGCGATCTCCAACGGGCGGAGCAGCGGCTGTTGTCGTTGCTGCGCAAGGTGGAGGAGACCGCGGCCGTCGAGGACACCGTGGCGATCATGGTCACGCTGGCCGAGGTTCAGTCGCGTGCCGGGCAGTGCCGCCGGGCCGTCGACACCGCTCGGCGGGCGATGAGCCTGTTCTCCGAAGCCGGCGTCAGCTGCCCGCCCGCCCTCTACGCCGCCGCCCTCGCCGAGGCCAACGGTGGCAGCGTCGAAGCCGCGGTCGAATACGCCGAACGCGGCGCCCGCGAGTCGGAGGCGGACGGTGATCAACTGTATCTGATGCGCAACTTGGCCGTGCTGGGCCAGGTTCAGCTCACCACCGGCGACGCGGCGGCCGCCGTGGAGACGCTGTGCCGGGTGAGCGAGATCGGCCGTCGCATGGACATCCGTGATCCCGCCGTCGTTCGGTGGTACGCCGACCTCGCCGAGGCCCTGGTCGCCACCGGGTCGTTGGAGGACGCCCGCGAGCTGATCGACCAGACTTCCAAGCAGGCCCTTGACTTCGGCCGGCACACCGTGTCCGCCAACCTCGAACGTGCCGCCGCCCTGCTGGCCGTCGCCTCGGGCCTTCCCAACGACGGCGTCGCTCGGTTGCGCGCCGTCGCCGACGGTCAGGCTGGTCTGGACCGCGCTCGCACCTTGATCGCCCTCGCCGGTGTCGAACGCCGTTGCCGCCGCCGGGCCGCGTCTCGCGCCGCCCTCTCCGAGGCGTACGACATCTGCGTCGCCGTCGCCGCCACGCCTTGGGCCGAACGGGTACGGGAGGACCTCGACCGCACCGGCGCCTCCGCCCGCGCCGATCATGCCGTCGCGCTCACCGTTGCCGAGCAACGGGTTGCCGAGCTCGTCCGCGCCGGCTCCACCAACCGCGAGGTGGCGGCCGTGCTGTTCATCAGCGTCAAGACGGTCGAGGCGACCTTGTCGAGGATCTATCGCAAGGTAGGCGTCCGGTCACGCACCGAGTTGGTGCGCGCCATGGACGTCCCCGTGCCCCAGGCCCGCGAGCCCGAACCGGAACCCCTCCGCAGCCAGGCCGTCTGAAGCCCCGGCGAGTCCCGCCCACAGTCACACCGAATGCGTGAACAAGTTTCACGCATTCGGTGTGACGCTCGGCGGGACTCGCGGGGGTTCAGCGGCGTGTATGTGGGGCCGGGCAAGGGATTTCCCGCTTACAACGGAGCGTGGTCGGTCAATAGCGTTGGGTTCACCAAACCCCCGGCCTGCACTGGGAGCAGACAGTGAAAACGTTGAGGATCATCGGCGCGCTGGTCGCACCGCTTGCCATTGCCGCCGTGGCGGCGCCGGTCGCGCTGGCGGCGCCGGCGCCGAGGGTGGCACTGGAGACGGACGCGGTGAGCGGCCTGGACCAGGCCCAGCACGTGGGGGCGGTGCCGGCGGACCAGCGGGTGTCGGTGGCGGTCAGCCTGAACCTCCGCAACGGCACGGAGCTGGACCGCACGATCGCGGCGGTCAACGACCCGCATTCGGCCCAGTACGGCCACTTCCTCACCCCGGAGCAGTTCACGGCCCGCTTCGGCCCGACGGACGACCAGGTCAACCGGGTCAAGGAATACCTGCGCGGGCAGGGCCTGTCGGTGGACGCGGTGAGCGGCAACCACCTCACGGTCGACGCGAGCGGCCCGGCCGAGAAGGTCGCCAGGGCGTTCGGCACGACGCTGGCGAACTACCGGGACGGCAGGACCAACCGTCCCTTCTACGCCAACACCTCCGCCCCGACCCTGCCGGCCGACCTGGCCGGAGTGGTCCTCGACGTCGCTGGTCTGAACAACCGACAGATCCGCGTGCACCACGCGGCCGTCAACCCGCACGCGGGACCGGGCGGCGGATTCACGCCCACTCAGCTCAAGGGCGCCTACGACGTGACGTCCACGGGCTACAACGGTTCCGGCCAGACGGTCGCGCTGTGGGAGTTCGACGGCTTCCAGCAGACCAACATCACCAAGTACGACAGCTACTACGGGACGGGTTCGCCGACGCCGAAGGTGCAGCAGGTCTCGGGCGGCTCGGGCCCGATCGGCGACGGCCAGGTCGAGGTGGAGCTGGACATCGAGGCGATCCAGGCGATCGCTCCCAAGGCCGCCATCACCGTCTTCGAGGCGCCGAACACCGACCAGGGCGAGGTGGACCTGGCCAACGCCATCGTGGCCAGCAGGATCTCGGTCACGTCGATCAGCTGGGGCCTGTCGGAGAAGGGCCGCACCACCTCGGGCATCCAGGCGGTGGACAACGTCCTCAAGCAGGGCGCGGCCCAGGGGCAGAGCTTCTTCGCGGCCTCGGGTGACGACGGCTCGGACGACAACGGCGACGGCAGCACCTCGGTCGACTTCCCGGCCAGCGACCCGTACGTGACGGGTGTCGGCGGCACGAACCTGTCCACTTCGACCACCACCTCGTGGAAGAGCGAGACGGCCTGGAACGGCTCGGGCGGCGGCACTTCCACGGTGTTCGCGCTGCCGTCCTTCCAGAGCGGCGTCAAGGTCGGCACCACCAACAAGCGTCAGGTGCCCGACGTGTCGGCGCAGGGTGGACCAACGGGCATTTCCGTCTACACGCAGGGGCAATGGACCTCGGTGTACGGCACGTCCGGCGCGGCCCCGATCTGGGCCGGCGTCGCCGCGATCTACAACCAGGCCGCGGCCGCGGCGGGCAGGACCGGCCTGGGCTCGGCCAACGCCAAGCTGTACGCGCTGGCCAAGACCAACTTCCACGACATCACCAGCGGCAGCAACGGCGCCTACAAGGCGGGCTCCGGATTCGATCTGGTGACGGGCATCGGCACGCCGGACACCGCGAAGATCCTGGCCGCCGGGATCAAGTAGTTCCCGGCGATCTGGTCGCCATCTGGAAAAAACGAGGCGCCCCGTCCGGCCGTCGGCCGGACGGGGCGCCGTCGTGATCACGCCGTGTTGCAAACACCTTGCCAGAGCGTGAGCGTTACTCGGCCGCTCGGGTGATGACCCCTCACATGTGCCGTTTTCGCGTTTCGCCAGGTCAGGGGGAGAACGCTTCCACACGGCTGCTTCCGAACCTGGCAGTCCGCTGAGTGTTTGCCCCGAACACTGCGTGAAACGGGCAGTTCTGCCGCACCATGTTCGCGTGCAGGACGATCACACGAACAGCAGACTTGCCCTGCTGATGCGCAGACAGCCCGTGCAGGCAAGGGGAGCGGCCACGGTGACCGCGATCCTCGACGCGTGCCAGGCGCTGCTCAACGAGCGGGACTACGACTCGATCACCACGGCGCGCATCGCGGAGTCCGCGGGCATTCCCATCGGGTCCTTCTACCAGTACTTCCCCGACAAGCGGTCGGTGGTGCGGGCGCTCGCGCTGCGCTGTACCGACAAGTTCCTCACGGAGGTCGAGGAGTACTTCGCGGCGGCCCCCGACGACTGGCGCCAGGCGGTCGCCGGCGTGCTGGCGGTGCACGAGCGCATGCGCAAGCAGGACGCCAATTTCGGGCGCGTCCGGTTCGCAGAAGTGCTCGACAACCACCTCGAGGACCCGGAGTCCGACCACCGCCGCATGGTGGCCGACCGGCTCGGAGCCATGTTCGCCACGCGGTACAAGGTGCGCAAGGGCGCGGGTTACCGCCTCGCGTTCCTCGCCGCGGTGGAATCCGGCGGGTCACTGCTGCAGATGGCCGACCGGGTGCCGAGCCGGCAGCGACGCCAAGTGGTCGCGACGGCACAGGAAGTCATCACTACGCTGTTGGCGAAGGCCCTCGAGAAGTCCTGAGGGCGCACGAGCTGACGGCGAGAGGACACCGCGCGGATGGCCACCGACCTGTCGAGTTTCCCTCGGTTCCAGTTGGGACAGTGGCCATCGCCGCTGCAGGTGTGCCCGCGCCTGTCCGCCCGCCTCGGCCCGAGGACGCTCGTCAAGCGCGACGACGTGAGCCTGCTCGGCGTCGGCGGCAACAAGCTGCGGAAACTGGAGTTCCTGCTGGGCGCCGCCGTCCGTGACGGCGCCGAGCGGATCGTCACCTTCGGCGCCGTGCAGACCAACCACGGCCGGCTGACCGCGGCCGCCTGCGCGCGCCTCGGGCTGCCCTGCGATCTCGTGCTGACGCGTGCGGTGCCGCGCGACGGCGAGGCGTACGAGCGGTCCGGCAACATCCTGCTCGACCACGTGTACGGGGCCACGGTGCACGTCGTCGACACGGACGAGGAAGCCGAGATCCGTCACCAGGAGTTGTTGGCCGGTCACGGAAACGTGGCGTCCATCCCGGTCGGTGGGTCCACCGGCGTAGGGGCGCTCGGCTATGTGGCGGCGGTCGCCGAACTGATCGAGCAGTTCGGCGACACCGGCGTGTGGCCGACACGACTGGTGTCGCCGCTGGCCAGCGCCGGAACCGCGGCCGGCCTTCTGGTCGGCGCGGCCGCGTTCGGCTGGGAGATCGACGTCGAGCTGATCGCCGTGTCCCGCCCGGCGGAGCAGGCGCGGCAGGTGCTGCTGCCGCTGATCGAGGAGACGGCCGCGCTGCTGGACATCGCGCCGCCGTCGCTGGACCGCGTCCGGATCACCGACCGCACCCTCGGCCCCGGCTACGGCCAGCCGACCGAGGCGGTGTGGCGGACGATCTCGCTGTTCGGCTCGACCGAGGCGATCACCCTCGAGCCCGTCTACTCCGGCAAGACCGCCGCCGGCATGGTGTCGCTGATCGAGGACGGCTCCATCGGCTCGGACGAGACCGTGCTGTTCCTCCACACCGGCGGCCTGCCCGGCCTGTTCGCCTACACCCCCGAGGCCACCGCCTTCCTCGCCCCCTGAGGCGCGGAAAGGACCGTTCCTCTACTCGGGGTGTAGGAAGGGCGCTTTCACGGCGCACGGTTGGCCGGGATCGGGTTGCTTGCGGCTGCCGGGTGGTGTGAGGTGACGGCGTGACAGCTAACTTTGACCCGGACACCTTCGACGTAGTGGTGATCGGTGGTGGGGCGATCGGCGAGAACGTCGCCGATCGAGCGGTCAAGGGCGGGCTGACCGCCGCCCTGGTCGAGCACGAACTGGTCGGCGGCGAGTGCTCGTACTGGGCGTGCATGCCGAGCAAGGCTCTGCTGCGGCCCGGCCATGCGCTGGCCGCCGCCCGCCGGCTGCCGGGCGTGCCGGTCGGCGACCACCTGGATGCCGCCAAGGTGCTGGCGCGCCGCACCTACTTCACGTCCAACTGGGACGACGCGGGCCAGGTGCAGTGGGCCGAGGGCGCCGGCATCACGGTGATCCGGGGCAGCGCCCGGCTGGACGGCGAGCGCCGGGTCGTGGTCGGCGACCGCACGCTGATCGCCCGGCAGGCCGTCGCCGTGTGCACCGGCAGCGTCCCGGTCATCCCGCCGCTGGAGGGAATCGCCGACACGAGGGTGTGGACGTCCCGCGACGCCACCTCGGCCAAGGAGGTGCCGGGCCGGCTGATCGTGCTCGGCGGCGGCGTGGTCGGCGTCGAGCTGGCGCAGGCGTGGCGGCGCCTCGGGTCCGAGGTGGACCTGGTGATCACCGGCGAGCTGCCGCTGCCACGGCTGGAGCCGATCGCCGGCGAGCTCGTCGCCGAGGGGTTGCGTGAGGACGGCGTCCGACTGCACACCGGGTCGAAGGCCGTCCGGGTGTCCCGCACCGGCGGCGAGATCGAGTTGGGGCTGGCCGACGGCGCCGTGCTGAAGGCGGACGAGTTGCTCGTCGCCACCGGCCGGCGGCCGGCGACCGAGCACGTCGGCGTCGAGACGGTCGGCCTGAAGCCCGGCGACACCCTGCACGTCGACGACTCGGGTCTGGTGTCCGGGGTGGACGGTCAGTGGCTGTACGCCGCGGGCGACGTCACCGGCCGCGCGCCGCTGACCCACCAGGGCAAGTACGACGCCCGCGTGGTCGGCGACGTGATCGCCGCTCGGGCCAAGGGGCCGGTCGAGACGCCGCCGTGGAGCCAGTACGCCGCCACCGCCGACCACGCGGCCGTGCCGCAGGTCGTCTTCACCGACCCGGAGGTCGCCGCCGTCGGTCTCACCGCCGACCAGGCGGCCAGGGCCGGCATCGAGACTCGCGTGGTCGACCTGGACATCGCCGTCGCCGGATCTTCGGTGCACGCGGACGGTTATCGCGGCAAGGCTCGGATGGTCGTGGACGAGCGGCGCAAGGTGCTCGTCGGCGTCACCTTCGTCGGGCAGGACGTGGCGGAGCTGCTGCACTCGGCGACCGTGGCGATCGTCGGCGAGGTGCCGCTGCACCGCCTCTGGCACGCGGTGCCGTCCTACCCGACGATCAGCGAGGTCTGGCTGCGGCTGCTCGAGGCGTACGGCCTCTAGGACAGGGCGAGGTTCAGCGTCCGCTCGGCGATGGCCCGCAGGGCCGGGTCGTCGGCGGCGCTGGGCCGTCCGATCCAGACGGTCTCGACGAGCCGGACGGTGCCGCCGGCCCGGTTGCTGGTGAACGCGGCCCGGTCGAACGACGCCGGGCCGCCCGGCCACGGGCGCTCCTTCACCAGCTCGGTGATGCCGCCGGTGCCGGGCTGCTCGGCCAGCGACTGGAACTCCGCCGCCGGTTCCGGCCCCACGAAGCGGATCTCGGCGACGGCGACGCCGGCCGGCGTGCCGGTGTCCTCGGCGCGGTAGCTCCACCGCCGCAGGTCCACGCACTGGTTCCGGCTCAGCCACACCTGCACGTCCCCGTACGCGTGCTCGGCGCAGTGGCTGCCGTCGTCGACGGTGGCGATCTTGGTGTAGCCGGCGGCGGCCTGCGGGGTGGCGGGGGCGGAGCCGCCGGTGGTGGCGAGGGCGGCGACGATGCTGCCGACCGCGAGGGCGCCGATCAGCGCGGCGGCCCCGATGGGCAGCCAGCGGCGGCGCTTCCTGGCCGGCGGCTCGGCCGGCGCGGCCTTGGCCACGGCGAAGCCCTCGGCGATCAGCTCGTCGGTGGTGAACCGCTCGTCGGGGCAGAGATGGATGAGCAGCCCGCCGGCCTGCTCGGCGGTCAGCGCCGGCGCTGACCCGGCGACGTCGCGCACGGCGGCCAGCAGCGTGGTCGGCATCGGGTGCAGCACGCGGATGCCGCGGTCGAGGTCCATCTGCGGCTGCGTCACCTGACCGACGTAAGGGCCGACGGCCAGGATCAGTCGAACGGGTAATCCGGTATCCCGCACCGCTTCGGCGACGGCCTCGGCGACGCCGACCGCCTCCGCGGCGGGATTGACCGTCGGATCCGGGCCGACCAGCGGCCAGCCGTCGATCTTCCACTGGCCCGTGACCGGGGCGTCCAGCCGCATCGCCGGGTCCGGCAGGTCGACACCCGCGATCACCACGACGGCGTTGGGCAGCAGCAGAATCGTGTCCACCGGCCGGGGCCGGCCCGGCGGCAGGTAGCCGGCCAGGGCGACACCGCCGAGCACGGCGTCGCCGCCGCCCCATGACGCGAGGGCCGCCTTCACGTCGGCCGCGACCGCGGACTGCGCGTCGCCCAGTCGCACCAGGCGCACGGCGCCACCTCCCCAGTCTGGATATCCCGAGGGCACAACGGTAACCGGCCCGTTCGGTGACGCCACGTCCTGGGCGTGACCGAGCTTGCGAGGTCACCATTGAGCACAGGGACCTGGGTCGCGGACCCGCCGAGCGCTAGCGAGGCCGGTCTGTGACCGACCTCACCCGTGTCGGTGCCCCCTCGCTCGGGTGATCTCTGTCCCGGGATGTGCCCGTTGCGGTGGCGGCTGGGCGTGGGTACGGGGCAGAATGGCGCATCGGCTTGATCCGCTGGTGGTCACGGCACGTGTGAGGGCGTAGGGGAAGACGTCCCTCGGCAGGTGCGGAGGTCAGCAGTGAGCAACCGTGGCAAGACCAGTGGCGTGGTGTACGTCCACTCGTCGCCGTCTGCGGTCTGTCCGCACGTCGAGTGGGCCATCTCGGGCACCCTCGGGGTCCGGGCCGACCTGCGCTGGTCGGCGCAGCCGGCCGCGCCCGGCCAGTTGCGCGCGGAATGCGCGTGGACCGGCGATCCGGGCACCGGCGCGCAGCTGTCCGCCGCGCTCAAGGCGTGGCCCATGATCCGGTTCGAGGTCACCGAGGACCCCAGCCCCGGCGTCGACGGCGAGCGGTTCTGCTTCGCGCCCGGCATCGGGCTCTGGCACGCCCGCGCCGCCGCCAACGGCGACATCGTGGTGGCCGAGGACCAGCTGCGGGCCCTCGCGGCCAAGGCGCGGGCCGGCGAGTCCTTCGCGCACGGCGTCGACTCGCTGCTCGGCAAGCCGTGGGACGACGCGCTGGAGCCGTTCCGTCGGGCCGGCGACGGCGCGCCGGTGACCTGGTTGCATCGGGTCGGCTGACCCGTGGCACTCTCGATCGTGTGACCCCGCAGGCTTCACCCAACCGGTCGACGTTGACCTGGCTGATCCCGATCACGCTGCTCGTCGCCGTCTGCGCGCTGGTGGGCGGCCTGATCGCCCGCCAGGTCTACGCCTCGACCAAGCCGCCGGCCGCCACCACCCAGCCGCCGGCCGCGACGAGCACACCGGAGCCGACGACCGAGCAGGGGCAGGGCGGCCCGGACACCGTGCACTTCACCTTGTTCGCGCGCAACGACCCGCAGTTCCGGCCGGTGCAGAACGCGATCCAGAACTACTTCAACGCGGTCAACCACCGGAACTACGGCCTGTGGAAGCAGACGATGACCGCGAAGGTGTCGGATCAGCAAACCGAGCAGGACTGGCGCGACGGGTACCGCACCACGGTCGACACCGACATGATGATCTACCGCATCGAGACCACCGACCAGGGCGCGAACGTGTTCGGCACGTTCACCAGCAAGCAGGACCCGGCCAACGCCCCCAAGGAACTGCGGGCGTCGTGCATCAACTGGTGGATGGTGTGGCCGATGGTGAAGTCGGGCAGCGACTTTCGGATCGACAGCCCGTCGATCACGATGAAGAAGTGCGACTGATCGGGCACATCGGCTCGCCCCCTGTCGCGGATCCCACCCAGCGGTGAATACCGTTAACGCCGAACTGGTGGGATGTTTTACCGCACGAGGAGTCGCCTTGTCGTCGACGATCAGCACCCAACCCCTGCCCGTGCCCCGTGAGGACGTGTGTCCGTTCGGGCCGGCGCCGGAGGTGGCCGAGCTGCGCGCCCAGTCCCCGGTGGTCCGGGTGAGCTGCCCGACCGGCATCGAGGCGTGGCTGGTCACCCGCTACGCCGACGCCCGCGAGGTGCTCGGCGACCCGCGCCGCTTCAGCAACCACTCCGGCCAGGCCGGCCACATGCTGGCCAACATGCCGCCGGACAAGCCGCTGGAGGAGGGCGACTTCTCCCGCATGGACGGGCCGGACCACGTCCGGTTCCGGCGGGTGTTCGCGCCGGCCATCTCCACCGTCCGGCGGATCGAGGAGTTCCGGCCGATGGTGCAGCGCACCGCCGACGAGCTGCTGGACTCCCTCGCCGGCGAGACCGGGCCGGTCGACCTGCACGAGCGGTTCTCCAAGCCGCTGACCACGTCGGTGATCGCCGAGCTGCTCGACGTGCCCTACGCCGACCGGGAGATCTTCCACCGCGTCGCGGACGCCCTGTTCAGCGGCAAGGGCGACGTGGACGACCTGGACGCGGTGCGGTTCCCGCTGTTCGACTACGTCGGCGACCTGGTGCGGGCCCGGCGGGAGAAGCCCGGCGAGGACGCGATGAGCGTGCTGGTCACCCGAGGCCAGCAGCACGAGCAGCCGTTCACCGACCTGGAGCTGACCAAGATGGCCGCCGGCCTGCTGGTCGCCGGCTACGACACCACCGCCAGCATGATCACCTACGGGACGCTGGCGCTGCTGGCCGACCGGCCGCAGTTCGACCGGCTGGCCGCCGACCCGTCGCTGGCCGGCAACGCGGCCGAGGAGCTGGTGCGGCTGCTGGGCGTGGGGGCCGGGCTGATGCGGGTGGCCACCGAGGACACCGAGATCGGCGGCGTGCCGATCGCCGCCGGCGAGTACGTGATCGTCCAGGTCCAGGCGGCCAACCACGACCCGGAGCGCTTCGCCGACCCGGAGCGGCTGGACATCGACCGCCAGACGAACGGCCACATCGGCTTCGGCCACGGCCCGCACCAGTGCGCCGGGCAGCAGATCGCCCGCCTGGAGCTGACCACCGTGCTGGCCACCCTGCCGCGGCGGGTGCCGAGCCTGCGGCTGGCCGTGCCACAGGAGGAGATCCGGTTCAAGACCGACACCACCGTCTACGGCCCGGCCGCCCTGCCGGTCGCCTGGGACGAGATCCGGCCGGCCTGAGACACGAGAAAGAGGGCCCTTCCCGATGCGGGAAGGGCCCTCTTCTTCGTCTGGATCAGGCCTTGGCGAAGGCCAGGGCCACGTTGTGGCCGCCGAAGCCGAACGAGTCGTTGATCGCGGCCTTCAGCTCGACCTTGCGCGGCTGGCCGGCGACGACCTCGTGCAGCAGCGCCGGGTCCGGGTTCTCCAGGTTCGCGGTCGGCGGGATGACGCCGTCCCGCACCGACAGCACGGTCGCGATCGCCTCCACCGCGCCGGACGCCCCCAGCAGGTGGCCCAGCGAGCCCTTCGGCGCGGTCAGCAGCGGGTGGTCGCCGATCGCCCGGTGGATGGCGATCGACTCGATCGTGTCGCCGACCGGGGTGGAGGTGGCGTGGCAGTTCACGTGCCCGATGTCGGCGGCCGACAGCTCGCCGCTGCGCATGGCGGCCTGGATGGCCCGCAGCTGGCCGTTGCCCTCCGGGTCGGGCGCGGTGATGTGGTGCGCGTCCGAGCTGGTGCCGATGCCGGCCAGCCGGGCGTACACCTTGGCGCCGCGCGCCTTGGCGTGGTCGGCCCGCTCCAGCACCACGATGCCGGCGCCCTCGCCGAGCACGAAGCCGTCCCGCTCGCCGTCGAACGGCCGGGAGGCCTTCTCCGGCGCGTCGTTGCGGGTGGACATGGTCCGCGCCTGCGCGAAGCCGGCCATGGTGATGCCGGTGATGCACGCCTCGGCGCCGCCCGCGACCACGACGTCGGCCTCGCCGCTGCGGATCATCCGGTAGCCCCACGCGATCGCCTCCGCGCCGGAGGCGCAGGCCGACACCGGGGCGTGCACCCCGGCGCGTGCCTTCAGCGACAGCGCGACGTGGGCGGCCGGACCGTTGGGCATCAGCATCGGCACGGTCAGCGGCGACACCTTGCGCAGGCCCGCCGTCTCCAGCAGGTCGTCCTGCGCGAGCAGGGTCAGCGCGCCGCCGATGCCGGTGCCGATGATCACCGCGAGCCGCTCCGGCTCGACGGCGTTCTCGTCGAGACCGGCGTCGGAGTAAGCCTGCCGGGACGCCACCATGGCGACCTGCTCGCTGCGATCCAGCCGGCGGGCCTCGACCCGGGGCAGGATCTCGGTGGGGTCTACCTTGAGCTGCGCGGCGATCTGCACCGGCAGCTCGTACTTGTGCACCCAGTCCGCGTCCAGGGTCGACACCCCGCTGCGGCCGGCGAGCAGGCCGTCCCAGGTGGACGCGACGTCCCCGCCGAGAGGGGTCGTCGCGCCGACACCGGTGACGACGACGTCGACAGAGCTCACTGCGCCTCCGCTCTACAGAATCGCGTTCTTCGACAACTCAGGCGTTGCGCGCGATGTAGTTCACCGCGTCGCCGACGGTCTTCAGGTTGGCCAGCTCGTCGTCCGGGATCTTCACGCCGAACTTGTCCTCGGCCTGCACCGCGATCTCCACCATGGACAGCGAGTCGATGTCCAGGTCGTCGACGAAGGACTTCTCCACCGTGACGTCGTCGACGGCGACACCGGCGACCTCCTCGACGATCTCGGCCAGCCCGGTGCGGATCTCCTCGTTGTCCACCTTGTCGTTCCTTTCGTCGTGAATCCCCGGCGGCGCGGGTCGCCCGCCGGAAGCTGGTGCCCTCACGGGCAGATGGCCACCTGGCCGGAGTAGGACAGGCCGGCGCCGAAGCCGACCAGCAGCATCACGTCGCCGCTGGAGATCCGGCCGGCCGCCCGCATGTGGTCGATGGCCATCGGGATCGAGGCGGACGAGGTGTTGCCGGAGTGCTGGATGTCGTCGGCGACCACCAGGTCCTCGCGCGCGCCCTTGGCCCGCAGCTTCTTGCCGATGTGCTCGACGATGCGCAGGTTGGCCTGGTGCGGCACGAGCACGTCGATGTCGGACAGCTTGATGCCGGCCGCCTCCACCGCGCGCTCGGCGATCGGCGCGATCTGCGTGGTGGCCCAGCGGAACACCGACTGGCCCTCCTGGAAGATGTGGCCGTTCTCGGTCAGGCCGATCATGTCGACCAGGTCGCCGGAGCTGCCCAGCACGGCCGGCGCGATCAGCGGCTCGTCGGCCGGTCCGACCACGCAGGCGCCCGCGCCGTCGGCGAAGATGATGCAGTTGGCCCGGTCCTGCCAGTCCACCCAGTCGGTGAACCGCTCGGCGCCGATCACCAGCACCTTGTTCGCGCTGCCGCCGCGGATCATGTCGCTGGCCACCGTCAGCGAGTACGGGAAGCCGGCGCACGCGGCGTTCAGGTCGAACGCGGCCGGCGAGCTGACGCCGATCCGGTCCGCGGTCTGCGCCGCCGCGTTGGGGATGTTGCCCGGCATGGTGCAGGTCGCCACCAGCACCGTGTCGATCTCGCTCGGCGACACGCCCGAGTCGGCCAGCGCCTTGGAGCCGGCCTCCACGGCCATGTCCACCAGCGACTGGTCCGGGTCGGCCAGCCGGCGCTCGACGATGCCGACGCGCTGGCGGATCCACTCGTCGTTGGTGTCCACGCCCATCGCCGCGATGTCGTCGTTGGTGACGACGCGGTTGCCCTGCGCGCTGCCGAAGCCCAGCAGCCGCGTGCCGGCCGGGCCGGTGCGGCCGATCAACCTGGGACGTTCGCTCACTGCTGCACCTCGCTAGCGCTCGGTGTCCACGTTCGCGGACGCTCTGCGTTGAACGACTCGCTCGCAAGCTCGCTCATACGGACACCGCCTCCACTGCCTTGTCCAGGTCCGCCGGGGTCTTGATCGCGATCGGCGTGGTCACGACGTCCTTGAGCTGCCGCTTGACCAGGCCGGTGAGCGCGCCGCCCGGGGCCAGTTCGATGGTGGTCGTCACGCCGGCACGGGCCAGCGTGTCCATGCACAGGTCCCAGCGCACCGGCAGGGTCACCTGGGCGACCAGCCGGCCGAGCATCTCGGCGCCGCTGGTCACGACGGAACCGTCCGCATTGGACAGCAGCGGCCGGTTCGGGTCGGCGGTCTGCACACCGGCGGCCCTCTCCCGCAGCGTGTCCCGGGCCGGGTCCATGTAGTGCGTGTGGAAGGCCCCCGCCACCTTCAGCATCACGACCTTGGTGCCGGCCGGACGCTCGTCGGCCAGCTTCTGCAGCGCGGTCAGCGACCCCGCGGCGACGGTCTGCCCGGCGCCGTTGCGGTTGGCCGGGACCAGGCCGTACTCGTCGAGACGGGCCAGCAGCTCGTCGGCGTTGCCGCCCATCACCGCGGCCATGCCCGTCGGCTCCAGCGCGCACGCGTCGGCCATCGCGCGGCCGCGCACCGCGGCCAGCGCCACCGCGTCGTCCATGGAGAGCACGCCCGCGATCGCGGAGGCGGCCAGCTCACCGATGGAGTGGCCGGCGACCGGCGCGCCCTGGGGCACCGTGGTCCGGCGCTGCAGCTCGCGGAAGGCCACCAGCGTCAGCGCGACGATCAGCGGCTGCGTGATGGCGGTGTCCTTGATCTCCTCGGCGTCCGCCGTGGTGCCGAGCCGGGCCAGGTCCAGGCCGGTGCTCTCGGACCAGCCGGCGACCAGCTCCGCCACGCCGTCCAGTTCGAGCCAGGGGGCGAGCATGCCGGGGGCCTGGGACCCCTGTCCGGGGGCTAGGAGCGCGATCACCCGCCCACTGAACACGGTCGCGGCGGCGTCTTGTGATGTCGCCACCGACGAAGTCCAGTGGTCAGCGTTGTAGGAACCCGACAAAGGTTGCCGGAATATGTCCACTGAGCGGCCGGCTGGGTTGTCGAAGGCGTGGAACTACACCGCTGAGGCGCTGCTCACGCCCCGATCTTGCCACTACTCCGCCCGGCCCCCCGCCGCTGACCCATTCCGCCTACTCCCCACACCCCGCCCTGTCAAGCCCCGACGCTCGGAACGGACCATTCCTCAACTCCGAGTTGAGGAATGGTCCGTTCCGGGCGTCGGTCACCACAGGCCGCGGGACTTGGCCAGGCGGCCGACGGTCAGGGCGACCCGGAGCACCAGGGCGTCGCGGGGGTCGTTGGCGTTGCGGCCGGTCAGCTCGATGACCCGCTTGAGCCGGTAGCGGACCGTGTTGGGGTGCACGAACAGGTTCCGCGCGCACGCCTCCAGCACGCCGCCGGTCTCCAGGAAGGCGTCGACGGTCGCCATCAGCCCGCCGGTCGCCTCCTCCAACGGCCGCGCGATGCGTTCGATCAGCTGCCACTCCGCCTCCGGGTCGCCGGCCAGCGCCCGCTCCGGCAGCAGGTCCAGCGACCGCACCGGCCGGGGCGCGGTGGGCCAGCCGACCACCGCCCGCAGCCCGGACAGGGCGTCGGAGGCGCTGCGGTGCGCCTCGGCGATGCTGTCGACCGTCGGCCCGACGACCACCGGGCCGGGACCGAACGCCTCGGCCATCTTGACCAGCACCTCGTGGCCACGGGCCTCGTCCTCGGAGCCGCCGAGCACCACCACCAGCCGTGAGCCCTGCACGCTGAGCAGCACCGGGCGGTGGATCCGGGCGGCCCGGCTGCGCACGTCGAACACCACCCGGGTGGGTTCGGTCGACATCGGGTTGCCGACCAGCACCGTCGCCTCGGCCGACTGCTCCCAGCCCAGTGCGGAGGCCCGGGACAGCAGCGACTCCTCGGCGTCGCCACGGACGATGCCGTCGACGATCAACGCCTCCAACCGGGCGTCCCAGGCGCCGCGCGCCTCGGCGGCCGCCGCGTAGGAGGTGGCGGCGGCGAAGGCGATCTCCCGGCCGTAGCGCAGGACCGCCTCGGTGAGCTGAGCCCGTTCCTTCTCGTCGGCGGCGATCTCCGGCAGCATGCGCTCGAAGACCTCCAGCGCCACCCGGACGAGTTCGACCGTCTGCCGCAGGCTCACCCACCGTGACATGTCCTTGGGGGCCGAGCGGAACGCCTCGGCGGTGAGCCGGATCGCCTGCTTGTTGTCACGGAGCCAGGACACGAAGCCGGCGACCCCGGTCTGGGTGACCATCAGCACGCTGGCGCGCTGGTCGGCGGGCAGCCGCCGGAACCACGGCAGCCGGTCCTCCATCTCGCCGATCGTGCCGGTGGCCAGCCGGCCCGACGCGTGCTCGAGCCGGCGCAGCGTCTCCGCGGACAGCGAGTCCCACGCCAGTTCAGTCATGTCGCCCAGCTTCGCACGCCACCCACCCGGTCGAAGGAACAACCTGCTCGCGGGCCGAAACCGCCCCTATGTTCGCGGTGTCGAAGCCTTGGAGGAGGTCGTCTTGCGAAGACTGCTGCCCGTCGCGCTGAGCCTGCTCGCCGTCGTGTCGCTGGTGACACCGGCACGGGCGGAGCGGGTCGTGTGGGCACCCTGCCCCGGCGCGCTCGAATGCACCACGCTTTCCGTTCCCCTCGACTACGCGCATCCCGACCAGGGCGCCATCGCCGTCGTGGTCAGCCGCCGGCAGGCCGCCGATCCCGCGCACCGCAAGGGAGTGCTGCTGATCAATCCCGGCGGGCCCGGCGGCAGCGGCCTGTCCATGCCGCGCTTCATCGCCGATCACACGCCGCTCGGCCAGTTCTACGACCTCGTCGGCTTCGACCCCCGTGGCGTCGGCGCTTCCACCGCGTTGCGCTGCCTGACTCCGGTTGGGTTGGCCGCTCTGGATTCGCGTCCCGGCGACGACAAGTTCGCGTCGTGGGCCGCCGACGCCCGTGAGTCCGAGGACGCCTGCTCCCGCGCCGGCGGCGGCATCCGTCCGTTCATCAACACCCGGGACACCGCCCGTGACATGGACTCGATCCGCGCCGCCCTGGGGGTTGAGAAGATCAACTACCTCGGCTACTCGTACGGCACCTACCTCGGCGCCGTGTACGGCACGATGTTCCCCGATCGGCTGAACCTGTCCGTGCTGGACTCCTCCGTGCATCCCGAGTGGATCTGGCGCAAGCAGTTCCTGGAGCAGGCCACGGCGTACCGGTCCGATGTGGACGCCTGGGCGTCGTGGGTCGGCGACCGCAACGGCGCCTTCGGCCTCGGTGTCGGACGGGATGCCGTGCTGGCCTCGGTCGAGCAGCTGGCCCGGGATCTGGCCAAGTCGCCCGTCGGCAAATTCAACCGCAGTGTTCTGGACGGCACCGTCGGTGAGGGTGCCCGCTACCGTCCACTGTGGTCGGACTTGGCCCAGGTGCTGGTGTCCGTGCGGAAGGGCTCCGATCCTTCTGTCGGTGACGCCGTCGGTGCGGGCTTGGCCCTGGCTCAGCGGGGTCTGGACGCCATGCAGGCCGGCGTGTTCGACACCGTGACGTGTGAGGCGGACTGGCCCTCGGACCTGTCGACGTATTACCAGGACATGCGGTTGTTCCGGGACTCGTTTCCCTACGGCTACGGTGTGCTGCGGGCCGCGCCGACCACCTGCACCTACCGCTCCTTCACTCCGGTCGAGGCCCCGGTTTCGTTGGCCCGTAACGGCTATCCCGTCGGAGTGGTCGTGCAGGCCGAGGGTGACACCCAGACCGCCTACGCCGGTGGGCCCGCCATGGCGCAGCGGCTTCGCGACAACCTGATCACCGTCGCCGACGAGGGGGCGCATGGGGAGTACGGGTCCAATCCCTGCGTGACCGAGAAGATCAACCGGTACTTCGTCGACGGCGTCCTGCCCGACAGCTCTTCGGTCTGCGCCGGCTCCCCGCGCCCCGACGTGCCGGCCGACGCCGTCCCGACGCCCACCGGGGCCGTGACGCTGGCGCAGTCGGTCCGAAGCTACCTGTCAGGGCTGGGGCCGTTCTAACCCGGCGAGTCACGCTCTGGGACAGGGCGAATGCACGTTTCCGGCACACCCGATCGGGTGTGCCGGAAACCTGCATTCGGTGTGTCTGAGAGCGTGACTCGCCGGGGGCCGACATGCCGGAGGCCGCCCGCGCGGTGCGCGCTGGGCGGCCTCCCTCTCCCCGGTCCCCACCGGTATGTCCACTGTGGATCAAGTTGGGCGTCCGCGCCACGCGGTTCCCCCTTTCGTGCCAACCGTGTCGAGTTGCTCCACTCGGGACGCTGCGAAACCATTCGGCAATGGGCGATCAACTCAGTCAGGGGCTGGGCGACGCTTGGGCGCTGATCACCACGTTCGTGCCCAAGCTGTTGGGCTTCCTGCTCGTGCTGCTGGTCGGATGGCTGGTGGCCAAGGCGCTGTCCAAGGCCGTCGAGATTCTCCTCGCCAAGGTCGGCTTCGGCCGGCTGGTGGAGCGGTCCGGTCTGGGCGGCCCCACATCACCGGTGGACGCGGGCAAGCTGATCGTCCAACTGGTCTTCTACTTCGTGCTGCTGATCGCGCTGAACTACGCGTTCGCGGTGTTCGGCGCGGGCAACCCGGTGAGCGACCTGCTCAACCAGGTCATCGCCTACCTGCCGCGAGTGGTGGTGGCGATCATTCTGGTGCTGATCGCGTCGGCCATCGCCCGGGTGGTGCGGAACCTGATCACGGCGGCGCTGGCCGGCCGGCAGTACGGGCAGTTGTTGGGCACCGTGAGCTACGCCTTCCTGCTGGGGCTGGGCGTGATCGCGGCGCTGAACCAGCTGGGCATCGCCACGACCGTGACCGAGCCGATCCTGATCTTCGCGTTGGGCACGGTCGGCGGCATCCTGGTGGTGGGCGTGGGCGGCGGCATGATCCGCCCGATGCAGTCACGATGGGAGCAGTGGCTGGCCCGGGCCCAGGCGGAAGCGGCCAGCAGGCCGTCCAACGCGCCGGCGCAGGGCGCGCCGTGGGAGCGCAACCAGCCGCCGGGATCGGACACCCCTACGCCGGCCGAGGGATTCCCCAGGCCCTCGAACCCGCCGCAGCCCGAACAGTGACCTAAATCCCTCCGGAATACCGGGCCCCGGGGCATATGTTCTCTGAACAGGAGACGTGCGCTCCGGGGCTCGGTGAAACTCCGAACCGGCGGTACAGCCCGCGAACCGCTCGGCAGCGATGCCGAACGGCCGACCTGGTGAAACTCCAGGGCCGACGGTGACAGTCCGGATGGGAGGCGCGCACACGTCCGCCGTTGGCGTGCGCCCGTGACAGCCCCGGACCGAGCCGGAAGGGGGCTGACCAGGTGAACTGGTTGTTGGAGCACGGACTGACGCTGCTGGGCGAACGCATCTCGTTCGCGGAGCTGCTGGGACAGATCGGCGCGGTCGCCGTGGTGTTCCTGGCCCAGCGTCGAACGCTCTGGACGTGGCCGGTGCAGATCGCCGCCGCGATCCTGCTGTTCTCCGTCTACACCTCGGCTCACCTGGGCGGACTCGCCCTGCGACAGGTCATCGTGTTCGCCATCTCGGTGTACGGCTGGTGGGCCTGGACCCGCCGCCGCGACGCCCAGTACGGCGTGGTGGTCCGCCGCTCCACCTGGCCCGAGCTGGCCGCCCTCGGCGCGGTGTTGGTCGTCGGCACGGTCGGCATGGCGCTGCTGCTGCAGGCGACCAACGCGTCCTGGGCGCCGTGGCCGGACGCCGCGATCTTCGTCGGCACCGCGGTCGCCTACAGCGCCCAGGGGCTGCGCCTGGTCGAGTTCTGGCTGGTCTGGCTGCTGGTGGACGCCGTCGGCGTGCCGCTGCAGATCGCCACCGGCCTGTACTTCAGCGCCAGCGTCTACATCGTGTTCACGGCGCTGGTGATCAAGGGTTGGCGGGACTGGACCCGCAGCGCCCGGGTGACGACGGCGTCACTGGCGCAGGCACCAGTCGGCAACGTCGGCGTGTGACGCGAACCACACGTTGTGCCCGGCGATGTACTCGACCAGCTGACGTAGCGCCACGAACCGCGACCGGTGCCCGATCACGTGCGGGTGCATCGTGAGCTGGAACAGCCCGCCGTCGGCGTAGGCCGCGTCGAACTCGTCCCGCCAGGTGGTCAGGACCTGGCGGGGCGGCACGCTCGGCCGCGTCGGGTCGCGCGGGAAGAACGGCGCGTCGTCGCGGATCCACTCCACCGGGATCTCCACCAGCCCGGTCGGCTCCCCGTCGGCCACCACCTCGTACGGGTCGTCGTCGGCCATCAGGGACGAGTCGTATCGCAGCCCCAGTTCCCTGATCACGGCCAGGGTGTCGGCGCTGAAGTCCCACGACGGCGTCCGCAGCCCGACCGGCCGCGTGCCGGCCAACTGTTCGAGCGTGTCGGCGGCCCGTAGCGCCAGGTCGCGCTCGACGCCGGCGGGCAGGGCGGTGTTGCGTTCGTGGATCCAGCCGTGCAGCGCCACCTCGTGGCCGTTCCGCACGTACGCGTCGATATCGGCCGGATGCAGCAGCGCCGACACCGCCGGCACGAAGAACGTCGCCGGAATCCCGTACGTGGACAGCAGGTCGAGGATCTTCGGCACGCCGACGCGGCTGCCGTACTCGCCCTGCGACAGCTGGCACGGGCTGAACTCCCCGTCCCGCAGCGGAATCGTCTCGTGGTCGGAGTCGAAGGACAGTGCCACGGCCGCCTGTCGGCCGTCCGGCCAGCGGTCGGGGCGCAGGCTGCGGCCCGCGCGCACCCGGTCGACCTGCTGCCGCCAGACCGTTTCCGGCCACTGGAAAGGTTGTCCGGTCACCATGGACACAGGTTAGCCCCGTTCACACCTTCGACTGACCACCCGTGGACAAGGCGCGAACTTCGCCTAACGTCAAAGCGGACCCGGCCGGACGGAGGTGAAACTGTGCTGTCACAGCAAGAACGGCTCACCTTCATCGCCGGCGGCCTGGCCGCGCTGCGCGACACCACCGCGCCGGCGTGGACGCAACTGGGCCTGGCCCGGCCGAAACCCGGCGTATACGCGGAACTTTCCGCAGCCGTGCGAGAAATGCTCGCGGGTGACCGGATCACGGACTTCTTCTTCATGCACAAGCCGCCCGGCCTGCGGGTCCGGTTCGCCGCTGGACCCGGCCGCGAGTCGTGGGTGCGCGCCGAGGCGAACCGGCTGGCCCGGCGCTGGCACGAACGCGGCCTGATCGACGGGATCGTTCCCGGCGTCTACGAACCCGAGGCGTTCCTGTTCGGCGGGCCGGCCGCGATGCCCCACGTGCACCGGCTGTTCACGGCGGATTCCGTTGCCTGGCTTGATCATCACGTACGCCCGGTGCTGCCGGCGTGGCTGGTGTCCATGCGGCTGCTGCGATCCGTGTTCGGCGGCCTCGGCCTGTGCTGCCAGGCGTGGCCGTATGTCCGGGACAACTGCGGCCGACGGGTGACGGTGCGGGATGACGCCGTCGCGGTGGCCTGCGCCGAGCTGCGTGGCGTCTGGGAGACGACGCGAGCGCCGGTCGAGCCGGCGGCACGGAGTTGGCGGGTGGCGCTGGAGCGGGTGGGCGCCAGCGCGGCGGAGGCGGCGGCGTACTACGTGGTCTTCCACTGGAACCGGGCGCGGATGAGCTCGGCCCGGCAGGCGCTGATCACCGAAGCGCTGGCGGGCGCATGAGCGCGCTGCTCCGGGTCGCCGGGCTGCCGATGCGGCTGTGGACCGCCGCCGGCAATCCCGAACTGGTCGCCGACCTGCGGGAACTCCTGGCCGAGGAGGCGGAGTACGCGGCATACGCCCGCGCGCTGGCGGACTGGCTCGGCTCGGTGATCCCGGACGCTGAGGACGACCGCGCGGAGCTGCTGGCACTGCGCCGGGACCTGCACAACGGCCGGCCCGTGTCGAGCGCGCTGCCGGAGCTGGCGCAGGCCAGCGCGTGGTCGACGGCGCTCGGGCTGCGGCGCGCGGCGTTGGACGAGGACATCGAACGGGAGCGTGAGCGGCTGTCAAGGCTGCCTTGGTCGCAGGTCGACGAGGCCGTGGCCCGGTCGGTGCCGGACCTGGTCGCCGACGTCGCGCGGCGGGTCGAGGCCGGCGAGAACTGGGGTGGCAAGCGTTTGCGGCAACGGTCGGAGTACCTGCTGCGCATGATCGCCCGGGGTGCGGCCAAGCCGACGCCACGCGGCTGGCTGGCCCATGTCGCGCAGGTCGGCGTGGCGGGGACGGTGTCATGGCCGGTGATCGGGTCGTGCTCGGCGCAGTGGGTCAGCAACGTCAACGCCGACCGAGGACAGGCGGACCTCGACGGCGCGACGATCACCCTGAACGGGCTGAACTGGGTCGACGGCGACCGGTTCCGCTGCTGGTCGGCGACTCGTGTGGTCGAACTCAGGCGGACCCCGCTGCTGGACGCGATCCGCAACGTGCTGGCCGACGGCGTGCACGATGTCGACGAACTCGTCCGCCGCGCCTGGCCCCGAATTCCGGCGATGTGCTGCGTGGCTTCCTCCGGCACCTGGTCGAGCTGGGCGTTGTGCAGCTGTCCCGGCCGCCGCGATCGAGCTGGGGCGCTCCCGTCGAGGGCTTCGTCGACGTGTATCGGCGCGTGTCCGGTGCCGTGCCGGCGGATTTCGTGGCCCGGACCAGCGAATTGGCCTTGCAGGCGCTGCGGTTGGTCGATGTGCTGCCCCGGCCGGCGGATCATCCCGTGCTGGCGATGATCGGCTCCGCGCCGCGGTCCGTGACGGAACTTGTCGCGGAGTACCTGGGCAGCGAGCCGGTTGAGCCGGCCCACCCGCGAAGATCGCCGGACCTGCCCGAAATCCTTACCCCGCAACTGCTTGACGAGCTGGACCTGCCGCCGGTGGAGCTGCCGGACTGGCCGCTGGACTGCCTGATCCGGCCGATGACCACCGGGGCCGTGCTGGAGGCGATCGCCCCGGCCGGCGTGGTGGACGCCCGGTTCGTCGCCGCGTTGACCGAGCTCGGCGGCGAACCGCCGCAGGTCCGTTCGTACCGGGAATTCCTTGCCCGCAAGGCGTCGAGCGAGGACGCCCAGCTCGTGGAGATCCTGGTGCCGCCATTGGACGACCGTGCCGCCAACGCCGTGCGAAGACCCTCTTATTGTCCACTATGGACCGGAGATGTCGACCCGTCGAGCTACCTGCCGGCCGCCGGGCGCTATCTGCCGCTGGATCGGATCACCCTGCGTCGGGCCGGAAGCCGGATCATCGCCGAGGATCCAGCCGGCACGGTGTTGTGGCCGATGCACCACGCCACCCGCACGCCGATCGGGCCGTGGGGACTGGTCGTCACGCTGCTCACCGCCGCCGCGCCGCGCGGCCCGTCCATCTCGTTCGGCAACCGGCTGGCCGCGTTCCCGGACCGGGACTTCCTGCCACGACTGGAGATCGCCGGCGGGCTGGTGCTCTCCGGCCGGCACTGGCGGATTCCTCGGCCGCGGAGTTTCCGTGCCTTGGCCGCGCTGGACCTGCCGCGGTTCGTGTTCGCCCGGGGCAATGGCGGCAAGCCCCGGCCCGTCGACCTGCACAGCCTGGCGGCGCTGCGGGACCTGTCCCGCCTCGGCGACCCGATCGTCGTCGAGGAGATGCTGCCCGACCCGGACCACCTGCCGCTGCGGGACGACCGCGGCGACCCCGTCGCCGCGCAACTGTTGCTGCGGTTGCCGCACCGCCGAGCCGCCACCGCGGCCGCGGTGGGGAATCAGGAAGGGGAAAGTGGATGGAACCCGTCTTGGCCATCAGCGAACTGGAGCGCCTCATCGAGGAACTGGACACCCGGATGACCGAGGTCGCCCCGGCGGGTCGGGCCCCGGACTCGGCGATCTGCTCGCTCGTCGGCTGTTAGATCAGTCGCTGGGACTGCTGAGACGCGCCGCGGGCTCGCCGGAACTGGGTCCGTGCGTGCTCGCGACGCTGCTCGCCGGCTCGTCGGACCGCGCGGTGCGTGCCGCCGTGCGATCCGCCGTTCCCGAGTGGCTGTCCGCCGCCGTGCGGCCGATGCACAGCGTCGGTCTGCACGGCGGCATGGCCGGCACGCTGTTCGGGCTTGGCCTGGTGGCGGAGCTCCACCCGCCGGTTTCCCGGCTGGCACAACGGGTTTCCGGTTGGCTGGGGGAGCGCCGGTTCGAGGAGTTCGACCTGATCTCCGGTGCCGCTGGTGCGTGCCTGGCCGGCTACGAACAGGCCGTGTGGTTCGACGGCGACGACACCGGCATGGCCCACGGCGCCGCCGGCGTGCTTGTCGTGTCGCCCCAGCCCGAGCTGGTGGAATGGTTGCTGACGCGGTCCTTTGTGGACCAGCGCCGGCAGGGTTGGTGCTACGGCATTCCCGGCGTCGCGTGGGCGCTGTGGACTGCCGGCGCTCGCGCCGAGGCCGTGCGGCTGGTGCGCATTCTGTGTCAGACCTTCGATCCCGAGGCGAACCTCTACGGCCGGACCGCCGACCGCCTCGGCATCTGTCACGGCGCCGCCGGCGTGATGCTCATCGCCGACGCCTTCGCCCGTGAAGGCGTCGCGGGCGCGGGCGGGCTCCGGGACCTGATGCACGCGTACCTGGTCGAGCGCCTCGACGACCTTCAGGCGCTGGACGAGACCCTGCTCATGGGCGCCAGCGGCGTGCTCGCGGCGCTGCTGACCATGGCGGGAGCGAACCGGCGCTGGCTCAGGTGCCTCGGTCTGCGATGACCTCGGAGGTAATTGATCCGGGCGGGAACCTGGACCGGTGGACGGGCAGGTGGCATTGGTGACCGGGGCGACCAGCGGCATCGGGGCGGCGATCGCGTTGGCGTTCGCACGTCGGGGTGCACGTGTGGTGCTGACGGGTCGGCGCGAACGCGAGGGAACGGCGATCGCCGACCGCATCGGCGCGGTGTTCGTGGCTGCCGACCTGACCGATCCCGCCGCACCGGCCCGGCTGGTCGCGGCGGCGCTGGACCGCTTCGGGCGGCTGGACTGCCTGGTGAACAACGCCGGCATCCCCGGCCACGCGGTGCCGATCGCCGACCTCGACCTGGCCGACTTCGACCGAGCCCTCGCCGTGCACGTGCGGGCTCCGCTGGCATTGATCCAGCAGGCGGCGCGGCACATGGTGCCCCGGCGGTCGGGGACGGTGATCAACGTGGCGAGTGTGTCGGGCCGGCGCGCCGGTTTCTCCGGGCCGGACTACTCCGTCGCCAAGGCCGCGCTGCAGCACCTCACCCGGTGCGCCGCCGTCGACCTCGGCCAGCACGGGATCCGGGTCAACACGATCTCGCCGGGGCCGATCGCCACCGGCATCCACGCCAAGGCGGCCGGCGCCGGTGATGCGGCAGACCAAGCCGCCTTGTTCGAGGCGTTTCTGCCGCAGTACCAACCCGAGCCGAGGGTGGGCCGGCCGGAGGACGTGGCCGAGGTGGCGGTGTTCCTCGCCGGCGACGCCGCCCGGCACGTGAACGGCCAGGACATTGCCGTCGACGGGGGGCTCTCGGCCGGGCGGCCGTGGTCCGTGGCCGCGGCCGAACGCGCCGCCATGGCCCAAGCGGTGGCCGCTCGCCGCCAGCCCGACGCAGACCAACTGCGCTGAGCGCGCGACTCGCGGGGCCGTACGAAAACGCCGAGGGAACCCAGGAACCGGTTCCCTCGGCGTTCGGTCGCACCGGACTAGGCGGCGCCGGAGTCCGTCGTCTGCGGACCCGCGGCCTGCGGGTCGTCCAGCCGGTACCGGCGGGTCGCCTCGACCACCTTGTCGTGGTCGATCTCGCCGCGGCGGGACAGCGCGGTCAGCACGCCGACCGCGATCGCCTCGGCGTCCACCAGGAAGTGGCGGCGGGCCGCCGGCCTGGTGTCGGAGAAGCCGAAGCCGTCCGTGCCCAGCGACACCATGTCCGTCGGCACCCACGGGCGGATCAGGTCCGGCACCGCGCGCATGTAGTCCGACACCGCCACGACCGGGCCGGCCGCCTCGGACAGCACCTGCGTCACGTACGGCACCCGCGGCTCGGCCTCGGGGTGCAGCATGTTGTGCCGGTCCACGTCGACGGCGTCCCGCCGCAGCTCGGCCCACGAGGTCGCGGACCACACGTCGGCCTGCACGCCCCACTCCTCGGCCAGCAGCGCCTGCGCCTTCAGGGCGTCCGGCATGGTGACGCCGGAGACCAGGATCTGCGCCCGCGGGCCGGTGGCGCCGGGGGCGGTGGCGTAGCGGTACAGACCGCGCAGCAGGCCCTCGACGTCCAGGTTCTCCGGCTCGGCCGGCTGCTGCACCGGCTCGTTGTAGATCGTCAGGTAGTAGAAGACGTTCTCCGCGTTGTCGCCGTACATGCGACGCAGGCCGTCCTTGACGATGTGCGAGATCTCGAACGCCCAGGCCGGGTCGTAGGACACCACCGCCGGGTTGGTCGCCGCCAGCAGCAGCGAGTGCCCGTCGGCGTGCTGCAGGCCCTCGCCGGTCAGCGTGGTGCGACCGGCGGTGGCGCCCAGCACGAAGCCGCGGGCCATCTGGTCGGCGGCCGCCCACAGGCCGTCGCCGGTCCGCTGGAAGCCGAACATCGAGTAGAAGATGTAGACCGGGATCATCGGCTCGCCGTGGGTGGCGTACGAGGTGCCGACCGCGGTGAACGACGCCGTCGAACCGGCCTCGTTGATGCCCTCGTGCAGGATCTGCCCGTGCTCGCTCTCCTTGTACGCCAGCATCAGCTTGGCGTCCACGGAGGTGTAGAGCTGCCCGTGCGGGTTGTAGATCTTCTGCGACGGGAACATGGCGTCCATGCCGAAGGTCCGCGCCTCGTCCGGGATGATCGGCACGATCCGGCCGCCGATCTCCGGGTCCTTGATCAGGTCCTTGATCAGCCGGACGATGGCCATGGTGGTGGCCACCTCCTGCTTGCCCGAGCCCTTGCGGATCGTCTCGTAGACCTTGTCGCCCGGCAGCACCAGCGCCTTGGACTTGCCGCGCCGCTCCGGCACGAAACCGCCCAGCTGGCGGCGCCGCTCCTGGATGTACTGGATCTCCGGCGAGTCCGGCCCCGGGTGGTAGTACGGCGGCAGGTACGGGTCGCGCTCCAGGTCGGCGTCCGTGATCGGGATGCGCAGCTCGTCCCGGAAGAGCTTGAGGTCCTCCAGGGTCATCTTCTTCATCTGGTGCGTGGCGTTGCGGCCGGCGAAGTGCGGGCCCAGGCCGTAGCCCTTGATGGTCTTGGCCAGGATGACCGTGGGCTGGCCGTTGTGCTCGGTGGCCGCCTTGTACGCGGCGTACACCTTGCGGTAGTCGTGGCCGCCGCGCTTGAGGTTCCAGATGTCCTGGTCGCTCATCGCCGCCACCATCTCCTTGGTGCGCGGGTCGCGGCCGAAGAAGTGCTCACGCACGTAGGCGCCGTCGTTGGCCTTGTAGGTCTGGTAGTCGCCGTCCGGCGTGGTGTTCATGAGGTTGATCAGCGCGCCGTCGCGGTCGCTGTGCAGCAGCGCGTCCCACTCGCGGCCCCAGACCACCTTGATGACGTTCCAGCCCGCGCCGCGGAAGAACGCCTCCAGCTCCTGGATGATCTTGCCGTTGCCGCGGACCGGGCCGTCCAGCCGCTGCAGGTTGCAGTTGATCACGAAGGTCAGGTTGTCCAGGCCCTCGTTGGCGGCCACGTGGATCAGGCCGCGCGACTCCGCCTCGTCCATCTCGCCGTCGCCCAGGAACGCCCACACGTGCTGCTCGGACGTGTCCTTGATGCCGCGGTCGCGCAGGTAGCGGTTGAACCGCGCCTGGTAGATCGCGTTCATCGGGCCCAGGCCCATCGAGACGGTCGGGAACTCCCAGAAGTCCGGCATCAGCCGCGGGTGCGGGTAGGACGGCAGGCCGCCGCCCGGGCCGGCGTGCGAGTACTCCTGGCGGAAGCCGTCCAGGTGCTCGGCCGACAGCCGGCCCTCCAGGAAGGCGCGCGCGTACATGCCGGGGGAGGCGTGGCCCTGGAAGTAGACCTGGTCACCGCCGCCCGGGTGGTCCTTGCCACGGAAGAACCAGTTGAAGCCGACCTCGTACAGCGTCGCCGAGGACGCGTAGGTCGAGATGTGGCCGCCGACACCGACGCCGGGCCGCTGCGCGCGGTGCACCGTCATGGCCGCGTTCCAGCGGATCCACGCCCGATAGCGGCGCTCGGTCTCCTCGTCGCCGGGGAACCACGGTTCCTGCTCGGTCGGAATGGTGTTCACGTAGTCCGTGCTGGTCAGCGACGGCACGCCCACCCGGCTCTCCCGGGCTCGCTCCAGCAGCCGCAGCATCAGGTACCGGGCACGCTGCTGCCCGGCGCCCTTCAGCACGCCGTCGAAGGACTCAAGCCACTCCGCGGTCTCATCGGGGTCGATGTCCGGGAGATGGGCGGCGAGGCCGTCGCGGATGACCCGGACCCGCTCCGGGGTGCTCGCGTTGCCAGCGCCGTTGCTCTGCGGGGCCAAGGGGTCTCCTCGCCTGGTATGTCGACTGGTTCACGTCCATCCTCCCTCATTCGGCGCTGGCAGGTCGCCACCAGTCCGTGCTACCGGGCGGTAGCCCCCTCGCGCGCGCGTATAGGAGGTATGTAGAGCCTGCCTGATGCCCCGAACGGGTGGCAAAGCGGGGTCGGATCCCGGGGTCGTCTTCGGTGTGTCACGGTGTGGGTGGTTGCGCAGGTGGCCACCCTCAGTGTTCGCTAGCCGCGACCGGTGTTGAATACAGGTGCGGCGACTGCCCAGTCGCCGCTACCGGCATAGCTTGGAGGAGTGGAAGCCGTGGTGGCCGCGGGAGACGCTGGCAAGGTCGGCGTCGCCGACAGGCTCGGGATCGAGCCGGACATGGTGGTCCAGGAGATCGGTTGGGACGAGGACGTCGACGACGACGTCCGAGCCGCGATCGAGGAACGGATCGGCAGTGACCTGCTCGACGAGGACTCCGACGAGGTCGTCGACGTCGTGCTGCTGTGGTGGCGGGAGAGCGACGGCGACCTGGTCGACACGCTGATGGACGTGACCGGGCCACTCGCCGAGGACGGCGTCATCTGGGTGCTCACCCCGAAGACGGGCCGCCCCGGCTACGTGGAGCCCAGCGACATCGCCGAGGCGGTGCCCACCGCGGGCCTCGCGCAGACCCTCAACGCGAGCGTCGGCGAGGACTGGGCCGGCATCAAGCTGGTGTCGCCGAAGTCGGCCAAGACCAAGCGCTGAGCTCGAAGCCGGTGGCATAGGCTTGGCGGGTAACTGCCGAGCCCACCGGGAGGATGCGCGAGCATGGCGCTGGAAGTCGGTACCCAGGCCCCTGACTTCACGCTCAAGGACGCGAACAGGGAAGACGTGACCCTGTCGTCGTTCCGCGGCGAGAAGAACGTGCTGCTGGTGTTCTACCCGTTCGCCTTCAGCGGCATCTGCACGGGCGAGCTGTGCCAGGTGCGTGATGAGCTGGCCGAGTACCAGAACGACGAGGTGCAGGTCATCGGTGTGTCCGTGGACACGCCTTTCAGCCTCAAGGCGTGGGCGGAGAAGGAGGGCTACACCTTCCCGCTGCTGTCCGACTTCTGGCCGCACGGCGCCACCGCCCAGGCGTACGGGGTGTTCAACGACAAGGCCGGCATGGCCCTGCGCGGCACGTTCCTCATCGACAAGGAGGGCGTGATCCGCTTCGCCGAGGCCAACCAGCCCGGCGAGGCGCGCGACCAGGACCAGTGGAAGCGGGCCCTGAAGGCGCTCTGAGATGTGACCTCCGACACTCGGGCCGGAAAGTTTCGGCCCGAGTGTCGTTGTGTTCGAACCGACCGAACGCGGGCCGAGGCCTTGCTGAGGTGCGCTCCCCGAGGCGAAGCCTCGCCTCGGGGGTCTGGGGGTCGTCCCCCAGAACAAACGACGAGCGACGTGGTCCGCGCTTTCTGCGGCCCGGTGCGAGGCGGAGCCTCGCCTCGGGGGTCTGGGGGTCGTCCCCCAGAAACAAACGACGAGCGACGAGGTCCGCGCCTTCTGCGGACACACGTCGCCCGAGTGAGTGGGCACAGCAGGTTTCGAACCTGCGACCCCCGCCTTGTAAGGGCGGTGCTCTACCCCTGAGCTATGCGCCCTGAATACGGGTTCAGAGCCTACCAGGCGGGCCATCTCGGCCGTCCCGCTGTCACAAGTCCCATTCGCCCTCTGTCTTAGCTGCCGACACGACCTGTCGGCCCGCCGAGACGAGGTTTCCCGATGGACGCCATCGACACGTTGGACGATCTCCGCCGCCACCTGCAGTGGGCGATCGAGCTCGAGCACTCGACCATCCCGCCGTACCTGTGCGCGCTGTACTCGGTGGATCCGGGCCGCAATCCCGAGGTGGTGGAGGTGATCGGCAGCGTCTTCGTGGAGGAGATGCTGCACCTGGCGCTGGCCGCGAACCTGCTGAACGCGGTGGGCGGCACGCCGAGGCTGGACAGCCCGGACCTGCTGCCGGCCTACCCGTATCCGTTGCCGCATAGCGACGGTTCGGTGCAGGTGCACCTGAATCCCTTCGGGCCGCAGGCGCTGGAGCTGTTCCTGCACATCGAGCGGCCGGCGTCGGCGGACGCGCCGCCGCAGGCGGACCGGTACGGCACGATCGGCCAGTTCTACGCCGCGATCGAGGCGGGACTGCGCTCGCTGTGCGAGAAGCTCGGCGAAGACGCCGTTTTTGTCGGTGCGCCGGAGCGGCAGGTCGGCGAGATGCACTTCCGCACCGGCGCCGGCGCGGTCACGCCCGTCACCGACCTGAAGTCGGCGTTGGCGGCGCTGTCGGAGATCGTGGAGCAGGGCGAGGGGGCCGCGCGCACCGAGGTGTGGGACGGCGACCGCGACGTCTTCCACCCGGATCGTGAGGAAGTGGCGCACTTCTACCGGTTCCAGGAGCTCAAGCACGGTCGTCGCTACCGGACCGGCGACACGCCGCAGTCCGGCCCGACCGGCGACAAGATCGCCATCGACTACGACGGCGTGCTGCCGATGCGGCGCAATCCGCGCACCTCCGATCATCCCGAGGACAGCCCGATCCGCGCCGCGCAGCAGGAGTTCAACAACGCCTACTGCCTGCTGCTGTCAATGCTGGACGAGACGTTCAACGGCAACCCGTCGCGGATGGGCGCGGCGGTGCGCCACATGTACGTGATCAAAGCGCAGGCCCAGGTGCTGATGAAGATGCCGACCGGGGACGGCACGACGGCCGGCCCCACCTTCGAGTACGTGCCCCCGGAGCAGCGCTCGTAGACACCCCCGCGAGTCCCGCTCAGCGTCACACCGAATGCGTGAAACCGATTCGCGCATTCGGTGTGACTGTGGGCGGGACTCGCCGGGGTGGGTGTTGGCGGACGCGTGCGCCGTGGTGCATAGTTGAGACGACCGGTCATTTTCAATGGAGGGAGCTGGTCGTGACCACGTATCGGGCGTTCGAGGTGACCGGGGTGCGGAACTTCCGGCTGGTGGAGCGCGAGCTGGTGGCGCCGCCGGCCGGCCAGGTGCGGATCCGGGTGGAGGCCAACGGCGTCTGTCACTCCGACGTGCTGGCGGTCGAGGGCCTGCGGGAAGACCCGACCAAGCCGATCGTGCCGGGCCACGAACTGGTCGGCGTGATCGACGCGATCGGCGACGGCGTGCAGGTGTGGCAGGTCGGCGACCGGGTCGGCGTCGGCTTCCTCGGCGGGCAGTGCGGCGTGTGCGACTCCTGCCGTCGCGGCGACTTCGTCAACTGCGTCAACCAGGCGACGACCGGGACGACGGTCGACGGCGGCTACGCGGAAGTGGTGTACGCCAAGGCAAGCGGCCTGGTGCGGGTGCCGGACGGGCTGAGCGCGGTGGACGCGGCCCCGCTGCTGTGCGCGGGCATCACGACGTTGCAGGCGCTGCGCCAGATCGACGCCGCCCCCGGCGCGCTCGTCGCGATCCAGGGCATCGGCGGCCTCGGCCACCTGGGCATCCAGCAGGCCAACAAGCTCGGCTACCAGGTCGCGGCGATCGCCCGCGGCACGGACAAGGCGGAGCTGGCCAAGAGCCTGGGCGCGCACCACTACATCGACAGCACGTCCGAGGACGCGGCGGCGGCGCTGAAGCGGCTCGGCGGCGCGGCGGCGATCGTCGCCACGGCGGCGAGCGGCGCGTCGATGTCGCCGCTGTTGCCGGGCCTGGCCCCGCGCGGCCAGCTGCTGGTGGTCGGCGCGTCGGCGGACCCGATCGCCGTGCGGACCTCCGACCTGATCTTCGGCACGCGCACCGTCCGGGGCAGCCTCACCGGCAGCTCGATCGAGAACGAGGACAACCTCAAGTTCTCGCTGGCGCAGGGTATTCGGCCGATGGTCGAGGTGCTGCCGCTCAGCGAGGCGCCGAAGGCGTACGAGCGCATGATGTCCGGCCAGGCCCGGTTCCGAGTGGTGCTCGACACCACCCGCTGATCACGCCGGTGTGCCGCCACACACCGTGATCAGAGCTGAGCCGTGATGAGGTCGGCCAGCGCGGTCTGCCCGTCCTTGTTCAGATGCAGCACGGCGTCCGGCCCTTCCTGGCCGGGCGCCAGCGCGTCGAAGCCTCGATAGAACGGCGTGCCCGCCTCGCACAGCGAGTGCCCGGCGAAGGCGTCGTCGAGGTGTACGGAATCGGCCGCGTACTCGCTGACGAACGCCGTGTCGATGCCGTCCGCCTTCGCCTGCGAAGTGGTGTCCTGCAACGTCTTGTCCAACTGGCTGGCCAGCGCGTTGCCCTCGGTGCGCTCCTCCGCGCTGAACACCTCGGGTTCGCAGATCGGGTCCAGCTCCGCGCCGCTCGCGTTCGGGCCGGCGGTGAGCTGGCTGCCGTAACCGGACAGCACGATCCTCGCGTGCGGGCTGCGCGAGTGGATGTCCTTGAACAGCTGGCCCAGGTTCTTCGCCATGTCCGGCAGCTTCGCGGCGATGGCCTGGGTCGGCCCGCCCGAGCAGTCGCCCTGGATGCACAGGCCGCCGTAGGCCGCGTAGCCGATGTCGTTGGTGCCGATGGTCAGCAGCACCACGCTGGTGTCGGCCCGAAGCGCGTCCAACTGCGGCGGCTGGCCGAGATACTCCTTGTACAGATCGGAAGTCGCCGCGCCGCTGCACGTCACGTTGGCGAACTGCACGCTCCGGCCCTGGGCCCGCAGCCGGGTGACGAGCTGTTCCGAGTAGGAGTTGTTGCTACGCCAGCAATTACCCTCGGTGCCGGGCTGGTAGTCGCCGGCGCCGGTGCCCGACGCGTACGAGTCGCCCATGGCGACGACGTGCAGCGGACCGACACCTGCAGACGCCGCGGGGGCCGTGGCGGCCATCGCGGCGACCGAGGCCAGGGCCGCGAGGAGAAGTCGCTTCACCTTCGCTCCAGTGCTCGAACGATGATCGCCACCGTACCGGCAGGACCCGCGCGGCACCGGCTGAACTGCTCATCATCCACTGTGGTCTCCCGGTTCGAGGGCACGCACCCGGGGGAGAACCTCCTGGCAGAACGGAATCATCCCGTCGCCGTGGCACAGGATGTGGGTGACGCCGGCCCGCCGGTAGTCCAGCACCGCGTCGGCGAGCTCGTCGGGCGTGCCGACGAGGGCCAGCCCGAGCGGGCCGAGGAACGGCATCGCCCCGGTCCACAGGTACGGCCGCGGCCAGTGGTCGGCGTCCTCCTCGGGCGACTCGCACCAGCCGCCGGTCAGCGCCACCGCCTCGGCGGTCAGCAGCCGGAAACGTTCCCTTATCGCGTAGGCGTTCTCGCCGGCGATCTCGGTCAGCGCCAGCGCCGCGTCCACCGCCTCGGCCCGGCTTCGCCGGCACACCACGGAGAACAGCAGCCCGACCTCGCGGCCGGCAGCGCGCACGCGGCTCCCTCGCCCGGCCACTGCGGCGGGCGCGTCGCCGAGGAGCAGTAGCACGTCGCCGTGCCGGACCGCGAGGTCGGACGCCGCGCTCGAACTCCCGCTGAAATACAGTTCGGGCCGATCCCGTTCTGCCGCCGTGAACGGGGGGTTGATGCGGCGGAATTCCGGATCTCGCCACAACGCGTCGCAGACCGTCCAGAACTCGTCGTGCGCCCGGAAATCGTTATCGTACGGACACGCCCCGAGCACGCTCACCCGGCCGCCGGTCACTGTTGAGAGCGTGTTCACCTGACGGACGAGGTGGGTGGGTGACTGCATGTCGGTGCGTGGGCAGATCATCAATCCGACGTCCTTCGTCGCGGCCGCGAGGTGTGCGGCCAGGGCGACCGGATCCGGCCGGTGGAATGCCGACGGCAGCAGCACCTGGTTGATGCCGCCGTCCTCCGCCGAGCGGCAGAACTCCACCGGATCCCCGCTGGTGGGCAGCGTCCAGTGGAACCGCGTCGGCATCCGGACACCCATCGCCACCCCCAGCAGTGCAACGACCGGTTCGGCCAGCCGAATGCTAGATCCGTGGTGGTCGGGGCCGGTATGGCGAGTTCTCCCTAGTACACGGTTGACGCCGCGGTGTCCCGGCTGCACCGTTCGAACCCGTCGTTTGGGCCGATCGCGCTATGGCGTTCGCGAATACGAGCCACCGTGGTGAAAGGGCACCTAGGTAATCGCCGCCGGTATTGTTGCCGGGGGCACGCACCGCTGTCATACTCGGCCGCCGTCGAGTGGGTTCTCGTTGACCGCCGCCAACGTGCCACATGATGCGCCCTTTCTCGGAAATAGCGGAGGGACATGAGCTGAGACATCCGTTGCAATCGATTTCATCCGATGACTTCGGGTTCTCACTGGTCTGGACGCCCGCGTGGCTGGTGCTTTTGGTGGTATTGACCGGCCATGGCCGCGGGTGTTTTCTGCGATTACCTCGTCGGGGGCGGCGGAGGGAGAATCGTCAATGCTTGCACATCCTCGGGTGAACGTCGTCCTCCAGCACCAGAACCGGCTGGTCAGGGAACTCCTGGCGACACACCTGACGCGGGAGCCGGGCATCACGCTGGCGGGCACCGTGGCCTCCGCGCCCGAGCTGGTTCAGCTGTGCCACCTGTGCCGGCCCGAGGTGGCGGTGTTCGAGGCGGACACGCCCCGGTGGAGCAACGAGCGGCTGGTGACGCTGCTGCTGGAGCCCGGCCGCCGGCTGCGCATGGTCGGCGTGCACGAGGTGCTGCCCGCGGCGTACGTGATCCGTGCCTACGAGGCCGGCATCAGCGCGCTGGTGTCCTACGCCCGAGGCCTGGACGCGCTGGTCGCGGCGATCAAGGTGCCGTCGGTGGCAGTGGAGATCACCAGGCTGGACAAGGGAACGCGGCAGGTGCTCACCACCCGTGAGCTTGAGGTGCTGTACCTGATCAGCGCCGGCTACGCGCCGCGGCAAGTGGCCTACGAGCTCGGCATCAGCCTGCACACCGTGGAACACCACAAGCAGCGCATCTTCGCCAAGCTCGACGTGCACAACCAGGCGCACGCGGCGGCGAGCGCCACTCGGCTGGGCCTGATGGCTTCGGTGATCGACCTGCCCCGCCAGGAGCGCGGCCAGCTGCGGGACCTGCTGCGGGTGTGCGTCATCACGCGGACCACCGGCTGCCTGCTCGCGGACCGTGTGCGACGGATTCTTGACGAGCACGGCATTCCCGTGGTCGGCGCGGACGAGCCGGGCGTGGCCACTGTGCTGATCGACCCGGAGCCCGAGGACTGGCAGGCGGTTGTGGTCAACCACTCGGTGCCGGTGGTGGTCGCGAGCCGGGAACTGCCGCTGCAGCACGCCCTGGAAGCGCTTTCCAGCGGCGTCACAGTACTGCCCGCGGCCCGGATGGACGGCCTGATCGTGCCAGCTGTGCACGCGGCCGGCCAAGGCCATCTGATGGTGGACGCGGCGCATTCCCGCACCATGCTGGGCCGTGCTCGCGGCGGCGACCGCACATGGTGGCGGTGGCAGCTCTCGCTGACCCGGCGGGAGCAGGAGATCATCGCCTCCATCGGCCGCGGCCACTCCGCCAAGCAGACCGCCCGGCTGCTCGGCATTTCCGTGCGTACCGTGGAAAACCTGCAGAGCAGCCTGTTCCGCAAGCTCGGCGTGCACAGCAAGGCGGCGGCGCTGGCCGCGGCGCAGGACCTGGGGCTGTTGGAGGACGGCGTCGACGGGACTCTAGCCCAGCTTGAATGAGGACAGCTGACAGTCGTGGTCGACCTGTCGCTGCTGCGATTCGCTGAGCTTCTGCGTGACGCCGTCGTCGTAGGTCCAGCCCGAACCGAACGGATCGGTGGCGTGCACGGCAAGATCGTGGCTGGTCAGGCAGGTCATGTACGCGTGGTACTGGTCGAGGTAGTGCGGATTCCTCGACTGGTCCAGCTCCGGCGGCTGCAGCGGCAGCTTGTCCTTGCACGCCTTGCGGGCGGCGACCGAGGGCGGGCTGTCGTCGTTCATGTCCGGACTGGTGCCGGACGGGTCGTAGACGCCTGCATGCTCGTCGCCCCGGCCGGTCAACATCTTGTGCCCGTTGTCCTTCAGGCAGGCGTAGTACGCCTTCCAGACCGCGTTGACGTCGTCGTCGGAGCTGTCGAGCCGCAGTTGCGGACGCTTCGAGTCGTCCGAAGTGGATGGTGTGCTGGTGGCCGTGGCGTTGGAGGTGGCCAGCGAAGCGACCTGCGGCGGTGGGGGAGTCGAGCCGCAGGCGGCCAGCGTGACCGTGGCGAGCGCGGCACCGGCGTAGAGCGCGAGCTTCATGCCGGCCACGATGGCAGGAGATTGTGAGGAACCTGTCAGCGAATTGTGCTGCCGCGGAAAGCCGTGCGGTAGGCGGTCGGCGTGGTCGCCGACTCGCGGGCCAGGTGCAACCGCAGGTTGGCGGCGGTGCCGAGCCCACAACGGCGTGCGATCTCGTCGATGCCCAACTCGGTCGCCTCCAGCAGCCGCCGGGCCTCCAGCAGGCGTTGCGCGGTGAGCCAGCGCAGCGGCGTCATACCGGTCTCGGCGCGGAAGTGGCGGGCGAAAGTCCTTGGCGCGTAACCGGCGTGGCGGGCCATCTCGTCCACAGTGGTCGGTTCGTGCAGGCGTTCGACGACCCAGGCGCAGGTTTGCGACAGGCCCGTGCCCGCGGGGATCGGCCGGTCGACGAACTGCGCCTGGCCGCCGGAGCGGTGCGGGGCGACGACCATGCGGCGAGCCACTCGGGCGGCCGGCTCGGCGCCGTGATCGATGCGGTAGAGGTGCAGGCAGAGGTCGATCGAGGCGGCGACGCCGGCGCTGGTCAGCACCCCGCCCTCGTCGACGTACAGCACGTCGGGGCGCACGTCGATCTTCGGGAAACGGTGGGCCAACTCGTCGGTGTCCTGCCAGTGCGTGGTGGCCGTGCGGCCGTCGAGCAGGCCGGCCGCCGCCAGCGCGAACGCTCCCGTACAGACCGAGACCAGTCGGCCGGTCGCCGTGCGGAGGGCTCTGAGCACCGGCTCGGGTGGGGCGTCGAGGGGGAAGAAGCCGGGCACTATGACGGTGTCCGCGCTGGTCAGGGCCTCAAGGCCGGCGGTCGCCTCGATGCTGAAGCCGGTTGTCGTGGGCACCGGGCCCGGCCGCTGCGAGCAGACCGTGAACTCGTAGCGGTCGCGCTCGTCGCGGTGCCCGAAGACCTGCGCCGGCACGGACAGGTCGAAGGCGACCACGTCCGGCAGGGCCAGGGCGGCGATCCGGTGCATGGCAGGATCCTAGCGAAGTGCGGCAGTCCTGCCACTCGTGTCCTTCGACGGGCCGGTTGAGGATCGGGGCATGGACATCGGCTCGCTCGTCTTCGACAACATGGACCAGATCGATTTCACCGGCCCGTTCGAGGTCCTGTCCCGCCTGCCGGACTCGACCTGTCGCGTCTACGGCATCACCGGCGAGCCGGTGCGGGACGTCCGGGGGCTCACCATCGTGCCGGACGCCGCCATCGCCGACGCGCCTCGGTTGGACGTGCTGCACGTGCCCGGCGGGCGCGGCGTGGACGTGCTGATGGAGAACGAGGAAGTCCTTGCCTGGCTGCGAAAGCAGTCGGGGAACGTGGTGCTGTCCGTGTGCACCGGGGCGCTGCTGCTCGGCGCCGCCGGCCTGCTGGCCGGCCGTCGGGCCACCACCCACTGGGCGTCGCTGCACCTGCTCCCGGAGTTCGGCGCCGAGGTCGTCGACTCGCGCGTCGTCGTGGACGGCGACTGGATCTTCGCCGCCGGCGTGACGTCCGGCATCGACGGCGCGCTGACGCTGGCCGCCCGGCTGTGCGGGGTCGAGGTGGCGCAAGGACTTCAGCTGTACATGCAGTACGCGCCGGAGCCGCCGTTCGACGCCGGCACGCCGGAGACCGCGCCGGCCGCCGTGCTGGCGGCGGCGCGGGCCGATATGGCGGAGGTCACGCGCGGCCGGCGCGAGACGATCCGGCGGATAGTGTCGGGACATGCTCACCCTTGACGATGTCCAGGACGCGGCCGCCCGGCTCAAGGGCGTCGCGCACCGCACGCCGGTGCTGCGCTCCCGCACGTTGGACGGGCGTGCCGGCGCCGAGATCTTCCTCAAGTGCGAGAACTTCCAGCGCATCGGGGCGTTCAAGTTCCGCGGCGCCTACAACGCCGTGTCCCGGCTGTCGCCCGAGCAACTGCGGCGGGGCATCGCCGCCTACTCGTCGGGCAACCACGCCCAGGCCGTCGCCTTGGCGGCCCGGGAATTCGGCAGCAGCGCGGTGATCCTGATGCCGGCGGACACGCCTCAGTCCAAAATGGACGCCACTCGCGGCTACGGCGCGGAGATCGTCACCTACGACCGGTACACCGGAGACCGGGTGGCCATCGGCAACGCGCTGGCCGAGGAGCGGGGCTTGACGCTGATCCCGCCGTACGAACATCCCCATGTGATGGCGGGTCAGGGCACCGCGGCGCTGGAGCTGATCGAGGAGATCGGGCCGCTGGACACGCTGGTGGCGCCGATCGGTGGCGGCGGGCTGATCGCCGGCAGTGCCACCGCGGCCAAGGGGCTGGACCGGCGGATCCGGGTGGTCGGCGTGGAACCCGAGTTGGGCAACGACACCAAGCTGTCGCTGGCCGCGGGGCACCGGGTGTCGGTCCCGGTGCCCCGGACCATCGCCGACGGGCAGGCCGCCGACACGCCCGGCGAGCTGACGTTCTCGGTGAACCAGCGGCTGGTCGACGACGTCGTGCTCGTCACCGACGACGAGATCCGCGCCGCCATGCGGTTCGCCTTCGAGCGGCTGAAGATCGTGCTGGAGCCCAGTGGGGCGACCGCGCTCGCCGCCGTGCTGCAGGGGCACATCTCCGGTCGCGTCGGCGTGATCCTCTCCGGTGGCAACATCAGCCCCGAGCGGTTCGCCGAGCTGACCGCCTAGCAGCCGACGCCGCCCGGCTGGAGGAAGGCGAAGGCGGCGTAACGCTGGCCCGGCACGTCCGACTGCGTGAAGTAGCCGCCGAACATCTGGGTGCTTTGCAGGCGGTTCGCGAAGTAGAGCGTGTAGGTCTGCGTCACGCCGCCGAAGCTGAGCGGTCGTACGAAGGTCAGCGTGTGCGTGGCGGGATCCCAGGTGCGCTGGGCGATCGGCTCCGTGCGGCCGAGTTCGTCGTAGCGCAGGTTGATCTCCGGGACCCGGCACTGGGTGAACTGGACGCTCATGGTGCCGGTCCAGCCGTTTCCGTTGAAGCCGTAGAAGCCGACCAGGTCGTCCGGCAGCGAGTCGTTGGCTTTGAACAGTTTCGTTCGAGGTGTGCCCAGCGGCAGATAGTCCTTCGCGTACACCCCGTACCGTTGGCCCGGCACGTCCGACTGCGTGAAGTAGCCGCCGAACACCGGCTGGTTCGGCTTGTGGTCGCCGAGGTAGAGCGTGTACGTCTGGCTGTTGTTCCACTGCAGCGGACGGTTGATCGTCAGCGTCCTCGACGCCGCCGACCAGCTGCCCGTGAGCCGCTCGTCCCGGCCCAGTTCCGTGTAGTGCATCGTGATCGCCGGAGCGCCCGATGCCGAGCCCGACACCAGCAACGTGCCCGCCCAGCCGTTTCCGTTGAACGCGTAGCTGCCGTCGATGGTGGACGTAGCCGCCGACGCCGGCGCGCCCACGGCCAGGAGTGCGACCGTCGCGGCGGCAACGGCCCAAGATTTCAGGGACATAGGGCGATCTTTTGCCATCGCGGCGACCGTCGACAATGTACCTAGGTGCAGACTTGGGTTGTCCCGCAACGGATTGTGTTGGCGGCACCCGACCGAGCGCGGTGGCCGGGTGCCGCTCACATTCGACGCTACGCCGAACGGCCCAGGCTGCACCCCGATCGCGACCGCCCGGTCGGACGGTTCTGCCTGAACGGACGCGGTCCCCACGCTCGGCCTCGCCCGGCCGCGCAGGACCACTCGTCGATGTAGAGGCCGGTGCCTGGTTTCGTCCCCCGCGCCGGCCCCACCCCCGCCGTGCGGGATCACCAGTCACGGCTCGGACCGCCCCCGACCTGCCCCGCCGCGCCCCATGCCCGGCGCCTCTCACTGCGGCACCCCTGCCCGCTGCACCGACCTCCGCCTGGCCCGCCTCAGGCTCGCTGCACCGACCTCCGTCTGGCCCCGCCCCCGGCCCGCTGCACCGACCTCCGCCTGAGCCCGCCCCCGGCCGCAGCGCCGCCCCTCGTCGCCTCTTGCCGCGCCAGCCCCGCCCGCCGCGACATCCTCCGCCTGGCGTGCCCGCGCCGCTGACCGGACAGGTCTTCGTCCAAGAGTCAATATTGACATTCATCGGATGTTTGAGCAGGGTGCGGGCCATACCGGATTGCCTATGGGAGGTCGACGATGACCGAGTTGGCTGGTCGCACCCGGCGTGACGCGCTGCGTCTCGGCGGCGCGTTGGGCGTTGCAGCTGCGATGACCGGGCTGCGGCCGTTCGCGGCGCAGGCCGACCCGGTCCGGCCGGCGGCCGCCGAGGTGGTGTCGGACGATGACGCGACCGCGCTCTGGTACCCCGCGCCGGCCGAGGAAGGTCGGATCATCGAACAGGGCCTGGCTGTCGGCAACGGCCGGCTCGGCGGCCTGGTCGGCGGCGACCCGGGCAGCGACTTCGTCTACCTCACCGACATCACGCTGTGGACCGGCGACGCCAACGACACCCTCCAGGACGACGGGCAGTTCCCGTACGAGACGACGCATTTCGGCACCTACAGCCAACTCGCCAGAGTCGGGGTCGACGTGCCCGCGCACGCGCTGTCGGCGGTCAAGGACTACCGCCGCCGGCTCGACCTCAGCAACGGCGTGGTCACGGCAAGTTACACGTACAAGGGCGTGCACTACCGCCGTGAGGTGTACGTCAGCCACCCCGACGACGTCATGGTGATCCGGCTGACCCAGTCCGGCGGCGGCAGCTACACCGGTTCCGTGACGCTGGCCGGCACCCACGGCGAGACCACGGCCGGCGACGCCCGCTCCATCTCGTTCGCTGGCACCCTCGGCAACGGCCTGCGTTACGCCAGCGTCGTCACCGCGAACGCCAAGGGCGGCACCGTTTCCGTGCAGGGCAACAAGGTCGTGTTCAACGGCTGCGGCGAGGTGCTGATCATCGTCTGCGGCGGGACCAACTACGCCACCACCCCGGCGACGGCCTTCAAGGACGCCTCCGTCGACCCGCACTCCGTCGCCTCGGCCAAGGCGTTGAAGGCCGCCGGCGTCGCCGGCAACGTCCTCCTGGACACGCATGTCGCGGATTACCAGGCGTTGTACAACCGGATGACCGTCGACCTGGGACGGTCGTCGTCCAAGCAGCGTTCCATGGACACCTGGGCGCGGCTGTGGGAACGGGCCGCGCCGCACGCCGATGCCGACCCCGAACTGGAGGCCATGTACCTGCAGTTCGGGCGGTACCTGGTGATCTGCGGATCGCGCGACAGCCTGCCGTTGAACCTGCAGGGCCTGTGGGTGTCGAACAACAACCCGGACTGGATGGCCGACTACCACACGGACATCAACGTCCAGATGAACTACTGGCTGCCCGACCGTGCCGGCCTTTCCCGGTGCTTCGACGCCTTCGCTGACTACTGTGTGTCGCAGCTTTCGACGTGGAGTGCGACCACGCAGCGGTCGTTCAACGACCCTCGCAACCGTTTCCGCAACTCCAGCGGCAAGGTCGCCGGCTGGGCCGTGGCCTTCTCCACCAACCCGTACGGCGGCAGCGGCTGGTGGTGGCACCCGTCCGGGAACGCCTGGCTGTGCAACAACCTTTGGCAGCACTACGAGTTCACGCAGGACAAGGCGTACCTGGCGAAGATCTACCCGCTGCTCAAGGGCGCCGTGCAGTTCTGGGAGGCCCGGCTGATCGAGCGGGACGGCAAGCATTACGACGACCATGACTGGTCGCCCGAGCACGGTCCGCAGGACGGCATCGGCAACACCTACTCGCAGGAACTGGCGTGGGACCTCTTCACCCACTTCCAGACGGCGAGCGATGTCCTCGGTCAGGACCAGGACTACGCCAGGACCATCACCGCCATGCGGGACAAGCTGTACTTGCCCGTCGTCAGCCCCAAGACCGGGTGGCTGGAGGAGTGGATGTCGCCGGACAACCTCGGCGAGACCACCCACCGGCACCTGTCGCCGCTGATCGGCTTCTTCCCCGGTGATCGGATTCGCGTCGACACCAGCCCCAAGGAGATCATCGACGGCGTCCGCAACCTGCTCACCGCCCGCGGCACCCACAGCTTCGGCTGGGCCTGCGCCTGGCGGTCGGCGTGCTGGGCTCACCTGCGCGACGCCGAGATGGCGTACCGGATGCTGCTCACCGTCATGACCCCGTCGGTGAACTTCGGCAACGGCAGCGCCCCCAACCTGTTCGACATGTACTCCTTCGGCGACCGGGCCATCTTCCAGATCGACGCCAACTTCGGCGCGCCCACCGCCATGCTGGAGATGCTCGTCCAGTCCCGCCCCGGCGAGATCGACCTGCTGCCCGCCCTCCCCGCCGCGTGGGCGCGGTCCGGCCGCGTCACCGGCATCGGCGTCCGCGGCGGCTTCACCCTCGATCTGGAGTGGCGCAACGCCAAGGTCACCGGCCTGACCCTGCACAGCGTCGGCGGCACCAGGACCGTGGTCCGCTCCGGCTCCTGGCAGCGCACCGTCACCGTGGCGGCCAACTCCTCGACCAAGGTCCTCTAACCCCGGCGAGTCACGCTCTGGAGCACACCGAATGTAGGTTTCGGACAGTTGATCTTCTGCCTGAAACCTACATTCGGTGTGTCGGAGAGCGTGACTCGCCGGGGTGTCAGGCCAGGCGGGCGCCGCCGTCGATGTGGAGGGTGGTGCCGGTGACGAAGGGGTTGGTCAGGGCCAGCAGCGCCGCCGCCGAGACATCGGAGGGTTGGCCGACGCGGCGGGCGGGGTTCTTCGACGCGACGTCCTCGAACAGCGCCTCCTTGCCGGGGCCGTCCCACACGCCGGAGTCGATGATGCCGGGGGAGAGGGCGTTGACGCGGACGGGCGCCAGCTCCACGGCGAGGGCCTCGGCGAGGGTGGCGACGGCGGCGTTGCCGGTGGCCATGACGGCCAGCCCGGGGCTGGGCTGCCAGCCGGCGACGCCGGAGAACAGGAGGATGGAGCCGCCGGGACGGATGCGGGAAGCGAAGTGCTTGGCGAGCAGGATGGGGCCGACGATCTTGGCGTCGAGGGCGGTGTGAACGGCGTCCCGGTCCAGCTCGGTGACGGGACCGTTGGCATGCGCGGCGGCCAGGGACACGATGTGGTCGACCTCGCCCAGTTCGGAGGCGAGCCGGCGGATCGAGTCCTCGTCGGTGAGGTCGAGGGCGGGGGAGGTGCGCCGGCCGACGAGCGTGACGTCGGCACCGGCAGCAACGAGGTCGGACTTGAGCTGAGCGGCGATGCCGGAGCTGCCGCCGACGATCAGCACCTTCTTGTCAGTGAGGGTCATGCCTGCAACAACGCCGCAGCTCACGGGGCCAATCCCGTCACGATATGAGGGTTTCCGAGGCCAGCCATAGGATCAGCGAATGCCTACGCATCGCGCCCTGGAATGCCTGGTGGCCGTGCTCGACGCCGGCTCGATCACGGACGCGGCGGCCACGCTGCACATGTCGCAGCCGGCGCTCTCGCACCAACTCGCCGCGTTGGAGAAGGAGTTGGGGACCGCGGTGGTGGAGCGGTTGCCACGGGGCGTCCGCGCGACGGCTGCCGGCCGTGCGATCGAGGCGGACGCCCGAGCCGCCCTCGCCGCCGCGGATCGGGTCGTCGCGACGGGTCGTGCCGTCGCGGTCGGGGCCGCCGGACAGCTGAGGATCGCCTGCGTCGAGAGCCTGACGGCCGGCCTGCTCGCGCCAGTGCTGAGGCAGTGGCGACGGCGTCATCCGGACGTCCGGATCGCCCTCACCGAGGCGGCCAGCGCGGATGTCCTTGTCCAGCAACTGGATTCCGGCCAGGCCGATCTTGCCGTGTGTCCGATGCCGAGCCGCTGGTCCGGCCACAGTGGACTGATCGGTCACGAGGACGTTGTCGTCGTGTTGCCGCAGGGGCATCGGCTCGCCGACGAGCCGGCGATCACGTTCGAGCAGCTCCGCGACGAGCCCGTGGTGCATTTCAGCCCGGAGAACGGGCTGGCCGGCTGGCTGGATTCCGTTGCGGCGCACCATGGTGTGGTGCTCGCGGTGGCGATGCGCACCCGTCAGGCGGTCACCGCCGCACAGCTGGCCGCAGCCGGTGTGGGCGTCGCGATCGTGCCGAGGTCGGCGATCGGCAGCCGCTTCGCCGGCGTGGTCCTGCCGATGGACCCGCCGCTCGGCCGCGACCTCGTCTGCCTGCTCGCCAACCCCGCCGACACCCTGGCCCGCCGCTTCGAGTCGGCCGCCCGAAGCCGCGGTGTCAGGGTGTCTTGACAACCGGCCGTGTCAGGCTAGCCTGACACCATGACGGATCAGAGCACGCCGGCCGAGCTGGCCGGCCAGATCACCAACAAGGACCCGGCGGTGGGTCTGCGGGCCGTCGTGTCGCTGCGGCGGCTGCTGGAGGAGCTGGAGCGGCTGCACGTGGACAACGCCCGCGAGCAGGGCTGGTCGTGGCAGGACATCGCCACCGTGCTGGCGGTCAGCCGGCAGTCCGTGCACGAGAAGCACGCCAACCGCCGCAAGGCGCAGTACAAGGAGGCCTGACGTGTTCGAGAAGTTCACCGATCCCGCCAAGCGGGTCCTCGTGCTCGCCCAGAACGAGGCGATGGAGCAGGGGCACGACAACATCGGCACCGAGCATGTGCTCGTCGGCCTTGCCGGCGTGCGCGGTGCCGTCGCCGGGGAAGTGTTGCACGACAAGGGAGTCAGCACCCAGACGCTGCGCGAGGAGATCACCAGGGTGTTCGCCGCCAGCGGCGCGCAGCCCGTCGGCCCGCAGGCCGCGACCGAGGCCCTCGCCGCCATCGGAATCGACGTCGAGGAGATTCGCCGCAAGGCCGACGAAGCGTTCGGACCGGGCAAGTTCCACTTCCCGCGGCCGCCGTTCTCGCCGCGGGCCAAGCGGGTCCTGGAATACACGCTGCGGCAGTCGGTCGAGCTCGGCAGCGCCACCATCGGCACCGAGCACATCCTGCTCGGCATCCTGGCCGAGGGGGAGGGCGTGGCGGTGAAGGTGCTGCGCAACCTCGATGTGGACGTCGACTCGCTGCGGCCCGCGGTGCTGGAGAAGATCGGGAAATGAGTGGATTCGGCCGAGCCGCTCGCAGCGGGGGTGAAGGGTGCGGCCTGCGGTCGCCGCGCTGAGAAGGGCCGGCAGGTGAACCGTTCCCGGCTCCCGTCCGTCGTGGTGGGCGGACAGGGAGGAGTGTTCCGGTGGGCGCGATTCGAACCAGGGACGCCGTCGCGGCGGCCCGAAGCACCGCCGACGGCCGGCGGAACCTGATCCTCGTGGTGGCGGTGGCAGTGATCGCCGCCGTGGTGATCGGGGGCGTGGTCTTCACGCACGCCATGGCCGACCGGCCGCAGGCGGGCGGCACTTATGCCACCACGGTGCAGTCCGACGGCACCGTCGTCGCGGGAAGTGCGACGGCCAAGGCGACGCTGGACGTGTACGAGGACTTCCTCTGCCCGTACTGCAAGCACAACCTGGAAGACCCCTACGGCAAGGCCATCACCAAGGCGATCGCGGACGGCTCGCTCCGCGTCAACTACCACGTGCTGGACCTGCTCGACAACGAAACGACGCCCGCCGGCTACTCGCTCCGCGCAGGCAACGCCGCCTTGGCGGCGGCCAAGGCGGGCCGGTTCGCGGAGTTCCACTCGGCGTTGTACGACCAGCAGCCCACCGAGGGGCAGGCCGGCTACACCAACGACGAGCTGGTGGACATCGGCCGCAAGGCCGGCATCACCGGCCAGCAGTTCGCCGACGAGGTGAAGGCCGGCGCCTTCGACAGCGAGATCCGGAACCAGACGGACAAGGCCCGCGACTCGGTGAACTTCAAGGGCACGCCGACGGTCCTGTCGGGCAACACCCAGGTCGACATCAGCAAGGCGGGGTGGCTCACCCAGCTGACGGGCGCCGCCTGAGCAAGATCAACGCGCAATTCCTCCACTCCGAGTAGAGGAATGCCCCTTTCCGAGCACCAAGGGGTTGACAGGGAGGGGTCAGGGGGCTATCCGGGCCAGGTCTACCCGGGATTGGATGGCCAGTTTGCGGTAGATCTGGCGCAGGTGGAAGCCGACGGTGTGGGGCGACACGAACAGCTCGGCGGCGACCTGGCGGTTGGTGAGCCCATGAGCGACCAGCCGGGCGACCTTCTCCTCGGTGCCGGTGAGGCTTCCCCAGCCGGTGGCGGGGCGAGGCACGTGGTGCCAGTGCCGGCGACGAACGCCGAGGCGACGCAGGCGGCTGCGGACACGGGCGGAATCCCAAGCGGCGCCGAGGGAGTCGTAGAGCTCCATGGCACGGTCCAACGCGGCCACGGCGTCGTCACGGTCGTAGTCGGCCAGCAGGGAGCCGAGGTCCTCGGTGGCGGAGGCCCGGGCCCAACGGTCGGAGTACTGCTCGGTGGCGGCGGCGAGGGTGAAGACGTCCCGGTGATGGAGGGCACGGGCGTGGTCGCCGATGCCGAGCTCCTCGGCGGAAGCGACCAACGTAGCGGCGAAGACCTCGTCGCCGGCGGCCAATGCGGTGCGCACGCACCAAGCGGCGGCGGCGGGGTCCTCCAACAGCAGCTCACGCCGGCGGGAGGCGTCGGTGCGAACCTCGGCGAGCACGGCCAGGGCGGCCTCGGGGCCGCTGCGGGCGGCGGCGATCTGCGCGGTGATCCACGTCCGCATCGACGACCACGGCAGCGTCTCGAACGCCTGCAACCGGTCGGCGGCGGTGGCGACATCGCCGCGCCGCAACGCGGACAGCACGAGCACGGCCCGCAAATGCGGCTCCCACAACGGCATCTGGGTCTCGGCGGCAACGGAAACGCCGGCCAGAGCCTCGGCCTCCGCCTCGGCGAGATTGCCCTGCGCGAAGTACAGCCACGCCCGCAGCGCGACGGGCACGCTGGCCAACACCTTCACGCCGGCCGAATCGTCCTCAATGGACCGAATCGTCTCCGTGGCCTCGGCCAGCAGCCGCATCCGGATCTGCATCCACGCGAGCGCCCAGCGCGGATCGAAGTACCACGGGGACTCCTGCGTCGCCGCTTTCCGCGCGGTGGCGAGGGCGTCCTCGAGCCGTCCGCGCCGCCACATCGCCGCGGCCCGCACGGTCAGCGACACGCCGTCCCAACCGGTGGCGACCTTCTCCGCGGCGACCTGATTCCCGTACGCCAACGCGGCCAGCCGCACCGGACCGGCGCCGATCCGCGCGGCCCGGGCGACATCTCCGTTGAGCAGCAACGCAATCGCCAGGTCCTGCCCCGGCCGCGCCAAGCCGATGGCCCGGTCCAAAGCCCCGGACTTGGTCAGCGCGGCAACGGCGGTACGGGTCAGTTCGGCGTGCTCGGGCAGATCCCGGTCGGCAACCTCAAGCCCCCGGACGGCCAACGCGGCGGCGGTCTCGGGGGAATGGCCGAGCAGCCGGTCGGCGGCGGCACGAATCGCGCCGACGGACTGCCCATCGGCGACCGGGCCACAGTGCAGCAGGTGAACGGCAGCCGCGTCCGAAGGAAGCAAAGCGGCGGCCTGCTTGTGCAGCAGGGTACGCATCAGCGGCGGCACGGTGTCGAGCACGGCCCGCCACACCGGCTCGCGGTGGAACTCGAAGGCATTGGCCAGGCAACCGATGAGGCCCGCGGTCAGCCCCTCCTGCAACGGTTTGAGCAGCGTCGCCGGCGGCGTGGAGAGCATGTCGGCCAGGTCCTGCGGGTCGAACGTGCGCCCCAGCACCGCCGCCACCTGCAACACCTGCACCGTCTCCGGGTCCAGGCGGCCGAGCCGATCCCGCATGGCGGCCAGGAAACGGTGCGGCAGAAGGGAATCGTCCAGGGCAACGGACAGCGGGTTCGACGGCAGCGGGCCGTCGGCCAGCCGGGCGATGCCGGCCTCGATCCGCAGCGCCCCGTCCGACTGAAAACCCCGGACCAGGTCGACGACGGCCCGCGGGCTGCCGCCCATGCATCCGCACAGTGACGCCACATCGGCGTCCGGGGTGGCGTCCAGCAGATCCGTCACGACCTCGGCGACGACGTCGTCCGGCAGCGCATCCAACTCGGCCAGCCACTCCGTACGCGGAGCACCGGCCATCGCGCCGAGCAGCAGCCCGTTGGGGGAGTCCAACTCCTCCGACCGCATGGCGAAGATCCACACGACCGGCCGGTCGTCCAGCCGTGACATCAGGTCCCGCAGCGCGGTCACGGTCAGCGGGTCCGCCCACTGCAGATCGTCCACGGTGACCAGCACGGGGCCGCGCTTCAGCTGGGTCTCGACGTGCCGCTCGAACTGCGCGGTCAACCAGCTCAGCCGGCCGGCGTCCGGGGCGACGGCGTGCGGCTGGCGGACCACCGGCAGGCCCAGCACCGACAGCTCCGGCCGGTCCACGATGCCGTCCACCACGGCGAATCCGCGACCCTCGGCCAACGCCGCCGCCTCCAGCAACAGCCGAGTCTTGCCCGCGCCGACCGGCGCCGCCAGCAGCAATGTCCGCCGCGTGCCGTCCGCGGCCGCCGCGCGCACCGCGTCGATGATCTGGTCGAGCTGTCCGTCCCGGCCGCGCAACGGCCGCCGGGCGTCGTCCGGCACCCGTTGTTCGAGGACCTGCCGCTTCATGATCTCCCCCGGTTCGGATCGACGAAAGAGCACCGGTGATCGAATGATTCGCGGGGCGACTTCTGCGTCAATACCGCGGGAAAGGCGTGACTAATAGCATGGTCTCGGTCCCCTGCCGGGTGTTTCACGTCACCTGGCGCCCAGTCAAGCAACCGGCCAACACAGTGTCAACTCACTCTAGGAATTCCCCTGAAACAGGCCAGAACGAGTACGTAGGGCCGGACATCGCTGCCCGGCCCTACCCTTCGCCCGTTTGCCTATCCGATCGAAGCGGCGTAGAGGAACCACGTCGAGTGCGGCAGCCACTGCTCCAGCCACCGCCAGTCGGTGTTCGGGCCGGTGAACGCCGCGCCCGGGTCCCACGCGATGCCGCGGCCGTCCTCGGACTTGCCGGTGATGCCGTTGACGATGCCGCCGGCCGAACGCAGCCACCGCCACGAGCCGACCTGCTGCCCGTCCGCGTACTCCAGGTAGAGCGGCTGGTCGCGGCCGGTGCCCTCGAGCATGCACACGTCGAACGGGTTGACGCCGACGATCCAGTTCAGCTGGTCCTGCGCGTAGGCGCGGAGATCGGCCGCGAACGTCCCGGTGTAGAAGCCGGCGGCGAGCCGGGCGGCGGAGGCGAGCGAGGCCAGGCGGGCGTTCTCGCCCTGCCACCAGGCGTCGTCGGTGCGCGGCGTGACGTTGTGCGGGAAGAAGTAGCCGCTGTACCGCGTGCCCTTGTTGTCCTGCACCAGCTGCCGCGCGTAGCCGAACGGGTTGGGCACCTCGGCGGTCACGTTCAGCTCGAACTGCATCGCCCGACGCACGACGTCGAGCACCTTCGCCCTGGTCTCGGCGCCGGCGATGTCGAGGTAGGTCAGCAGGCTGACCACCGGCAGGCCGGCGTCGGAGGGGTGGAAGAACGGGCGGTCGGCGTCGTCGGCGCGCCAGTAGTCGCGGTAGCCCTGCCACGACACGAGCCGTGCGCACAAACTCGCCGCGCGGGCGTCGGCGGCCGTGCGATACGCGTCCTTCTTGGTGGCCTTGAACAACTCGGTCGCGGCCAGCAGCGCGTTGAAGTCGTCGAGGATGTTTTCCTTGCCGTCATTCAGCAGTGACACGTTGTTGGCGAGCAGGAAAGCGAAAGCGTCTTCCGCGGCGGCGAGGTATTCGGCCGACGAGTGGTCGCCGGACACCGGATAGGTGCTCGACCGGGCCAGCGCGGCGATCGCGAGGCCGCCGCCCTCGCGGAAGTCGACCTGCCGGGTGCTCAGGCTGCGCTTGGTCGGGTCCGCGCCGAGGTCGTCGGCCTCGGGCTGGCTCACCGAGCTGTAGAAGGAGCCGCCCCTGGTGTGCACGCGGGTCAGGTAGTCCGCGCCGAACAGCGCCTCGTCCTGGATCCAGCCCTGCACCGCGACCAGGTCGGTGTTGTCGCGCCTGGCCAGCTGGTCGTACGACGCGGCCAGCGCCCACGCGGTGAGTGGGATGGACAGCGTGTTGAAGTACGACAGGTTGGACAGCTGGGTGAAGTGCTTGCCCCAGTCGGCGGCCGCGTCGTACCAGCCGCCGCTGGCGTCGAAGGTGCCGCCGGACTTCAGCGGCAGCGCGCGGTCGGCCTTGTCGTACTGGCCGGAGCTGCGGGAGTCCTTGAAGTAGTGCACGAGGTGCGACATCGTGCGGCGTTCGAGCACGTTCGGCTCGATCCAGAACGGCTGCGAGCTGCCGCCCTCCACGGTGACCACGTACTGGCCGGCGCGGGTGAGCGAGGTCAGGTCGGCGACCCAGTAGTAGCTGGGCACGGCCGGCACCTGGTCGGCGAGCCAGTCCTTGACCGGGCCGACGTACTTGGCCAGGCCGCGGGAGACGGTCCTGCCGGTGGCGTTGTCCACCACCTGGTACGCCTTGGGCGCGGTCGACGCCCTGGCGGCGGCGATCACCACGCGCTTGGACGCGGTCGGCTCGTAGCCGACGTTGTTGGCCAACACCAAGGGTTTCGGGCCGGCGTCGAAGCTCGGCGCGGGCAGCGCGGCCGAGCCGGCGACAGCGGCGGTGCCGAGGAGGAAGCGGCGGCGGGTGGGTGACTGCTCCGATGCGGACTCAGACATTATTTGTAAACCTCCTTAACTATTAGTCACCCTAGGTGTCGGTCCTGTCACGGTCAAGGAGATGTCACAGCGGCGGCGCACTGTGAGCCGCGTGAACGCTCGGGAGCAGGGACTTCGCAGCGCGGCCGTGGATCCGACCGCCGGCAACACCTTGACCATGCCGAAGGGTGCGCGGCACCGACGCGTCGGCGCTGCTGCGCCACCACCGTTGCCGCCGCCGCGATCTGGAGGTTCGTCACCTCGAAGAACACGCGAGGCGGGGGCACGGCTGTGCCCCCGCCTCGCGATCAGTCTCCGAGCCGTCAGTCCACCAGCACCGGCAGCGAGTCCACACCGTACACAATGGACACCTGACGGTACGCCAGCTCCTCGGGGCTGACGGCCAGCCGCAGCTTCGGGAAGCGCCGCACCAGCGCGGGATAGGCGATGCGCAGCTCCATCTTGGCCAGCTCGGCGCCGATGCAGCGGTGGATGCCGTGCCCGAAGGCCAGGTGCGAGGAGGCGACCGGGCGGTCCGGGTCGAAGGACTCCATGTTCGGCCCGAGCGCCGCGTCCCGGTTCGCGCCGGACAGCGAGCAGATCACCACGTCGCCGGACTTGATCTCCTGGCCGCCCAGCACCATGTCCTTCCTGGCGAACCGCGGGAACGCCACCTGCACGACGGTCAGCAGCCGGAGCAGTTCCTCGACGAACGAGTTGATCGCGTCGTCGTCGGTGCGAAGCCGCTCGAACGCCGCGGGATCCTGCAGCAGCACGATGGTGCCCAGCGCCAGCATCGAGGTGGTGGTCTCGAAGCCGCCGGTGAGCAGGCCGTCGGCGATGCTGGCCAGCTCCTCGTCGTCGATGGTGTCGCCGTGCTCCTTGATGATCTGGCCGAGCAGGTCGTCGCCCGGGTTCCTGCGCTGCTTGGCCACCACGCCGCGCAGGTACTGCAGCGACTCGGAGATCGCCCCCAGCGAGGCGCTCGCGCCGCCGAACAGGTCGAAGCGGGCCGCGCCCAGGCGCTGGAAGTCCTCGCGGTCCTCGTAGTCCACGCCCAGCAGCTCACAGATCGTCAGGCACGGGATCGGCAGCGCGAACGCCTGCATGAGATCCACCGGACCGGCCTTGGCCTCGGTCTCGATGGTGTCCAGGGTGTCGGCCACGATGCGCTCGATCCGCGGCGTGAGCCGGCTCAGCCGGCGGATCGTGAATTCGGGCGTGAGGACCTTGCGCAGCTTCGTGTGCAGCGGCGGGTCGGAGAAACCGAGGCCGCCCGGATTCTGCTCCGCCGTGATGCCGAAATTGCCCGCGAGATTGGCGAAGTCGTTGCTGAAGTTGTCGACCGAGCCGAGCACGGCTCGGGACTCCTCGTAGCCGGTGACCAGCCACGCGCGGAACCCCAGCGGCAGCTTCAGGCGGGTGACCGGCTCGGACTCGCGTTGCCGGCGCATGTCGTCGACCGGGTGCACCCCGACACGGGCCAGCGGCATGAGGGCGGAATCGGGAATGAAGGGGATACGCGACAGATTGAATCCGTCCTGCCCCGTCTTCGCGATCTGCCTGCGCACGATCCACGACGTAATGCGTGATGTAATGCGCGAGCCGAGCTTCATCATGTAATTCAAGATACCCCATGGCCCCGGGGGCCCGTGCCGGCATTCGGCCAACCGACACGCACCGGTCACCCGGCCGTCACGACGCCCGGTCGGGCCCGTCCCCGACGGTGGTTGACGTGCGTCGAGGGCGGCAAGCAAGCGGTCGGTTGAAATCCACGTCAGTCGGGTGGTCTTCGGCACGCCGCCGTGCGGGCCGACGCCGAGCCGACCGCCGCGAGTCCGGCTTCGCCGGCCGGGCATCGTGGGCCGGCCGTGGTGTTACGGTCGTTTACCTTGTGCCCCATGGAAATCGCCCGAGTTCGGTTCGGATCCACAGTGGATCTGCCGTTCGGGGCAAGGGGGTTGAGCCGATCATGGTTCCGAACTAGCCTCTGCGCACTCGATCGGTCAAGGGGGTTCGGATGCGTGGTGACGGCCGGACGGAGGGACTGGGGAATCGGCCGCCCTGGTACGTGTTCGTGTTGGCAGCGCTGGGAATTCTGCTCGTGCTGACGGCGGTGGTCGGGGTGGGACCGCGGTCGTCGAGCGCACCCGCGTACACCCCGGAACCGGTACCGCAGCCGTATCGGGGCCCGGACACGCCGACGGCCACTTCGCTGCTCGGCGACCCCACGTCCGTGACGGTCACCACGACGACGACGCCCGGTTCGGTACGACGGGTGATCGCTCCGGTCATCACCACAACACCGCCGCCCCCGACGACGACCAGCACGACCACGACCCGGCGTACCACGACGATTGTCTTTCCAGACCCGGGAAATCCGTCGTACTGCTGCTGGGACGGCGGCTACGGCGGGGGTGGCCGTCGTCACCCTTGAGACACGAACTGGTACTCTCGGTGACCGAGCGACGTCGAGAGGGCGTGCGATGCGAGTGCTCCGCCTGGTGCTCGCCGCCGGCCTCGTGCTCGGCCTCGCGGCGTCCGCCGCGGCCGTCGGTACGGGGTACGCAGCGGTGCTGCGCCGCACCGAATACGGCATGCCGCGCATGCCGGCCAAGGACCCCGGGTCCGGCCCGGACGCCGATGCCGGCGACCTGAGTCACGGCCCGCTGACCAATCTCGAAAGGGTGTCCCGGGATCAGGACGACACCGTCGCCGAGCCGCGGGAGACGCGAAACCGTTACCAGGACGTGCCTTTCGTGAACACGATCGCCGCGGTGTCGCACGTCACCGTTGAGCAGTCCGCGCGCTGCGGCGACACGCCCGACGCGAAGGCGCTCCACCCGACGGAACCGGAGCTCGGCAGGTCCACTTCGGACTGTGCTCGGGGCAGCGACCCGGACGCGATCGTGCCCGGCATCTTCGGCCCGTGTCCCGCGCTCACCCGAGCCGAGCTCGTCACCACCAGCAACGACAGCTCGTGGCTGGCCAACCCGGCTGCGCCGATCACCGCGCCGCCCGCGATCCACGGATCGGCCGGGGCCAAACGACCGCCCCGCGCCCAGCTCGGTCTGGAACAGATCCAAGATCGGACCGGGACCGGTTTCACACTGGCGAACATGCAGCAGTTGCCGACCGGGGAAGGGAACTGGAGCGCCGAGCGCGTCCGTGACGCCGCTGCGACGATGTGCCGGCACGATCCCGTGCTCATGTCGGGCGACGGCGCCAAGGTTGACATGACCGCAGCCTGCGCGGCGCTGGCCGAGTGGAGCGGGCGCGACGGCGTGAACGATCGAGGAGCGGTGCTGTGGCGGGAGTTCTGGCTGCGTGCGGCCCGGATGCCGGATGTCTGGTCGGTTCCGTTCGACCCGAACCGGCCGGTGAGGACACCGAACACCCTCGACACGGCCGGCCCCGGGGTCAGGCAAGCGCTTGCCTGCGCGGTGCTTCGGTTGTCACAGTTGGGTGTCCCGGTGGATGCGCCGCTCCCGGCGGCCCGGTACACCACGGTCGGCGGCGGCGAACTGCCGGTGCCAGGGTGCGGAAACGTGGAGGGCTGTCATGACATCACCGCGGCCACCGACCAGGGACTGCGGCGCGACGACGGCCGTTTCGGCGCTGTGACCATGGGTTCCAGCTTCGTGACGGCCGTGCGTCTCATGGGGGACGGGCCGACCGCCCGGCCCCTGCTCACCTGTTCCGAGTCGTCCGACCCGTCCTCGCCGCACCACGGCGACCAGACGCGGCTGCACGCGTCGGGCTGGTGGGTCGTGGACCGCTTCGACGAGGCGGCGATCGCCGCCGACCCGGAGCTGTCAGTGTCGGTTTTGTGTGGTCGTGGCGCATAGTTCACGCTCCGTCGCGAATCGACTTCATAACGTCTGTCGTCGGAGGTCCGCTGTGGACCGAACGGAAGTACGCTGCGCACGTGTCTTCGGTGGAGGGGCAGCCGGTTCCGGCTGACGAACAGGTGGTCGGCTCCGTGCTGCCCAGGGACCGAGACCTCGTCCGGTGGCTGGTGGTGGTCGGGGGCTGTTACCTCGCGGCCGCGCTGGTGCTGGTGCTGGTCGCGGGCGAGGACGCCTTGCGGGTGCTGGGATATGTCGTCGACGTCCCGATGGCCGTGCTTGCCTCGGCCGTCCTGGTTCGGGTCGCTCGGTTACGCCAGTTGCAGCGCCGGACCCGGTTGCGGCCGGCCCTGCTGGCGCCCCAGCTGGCCGCCGGGATAGCGCTTGCCGGGATCCCCGACGTCCGGGTCCGCGTGGGCTCCCGCGCGGTCGGCCGCTCCTATCGCGCCGGCCGGCACGGCGTCGTGCTGCTGAACGACACGTTGCTCGACCGCATCCCGCTGGCCACCACCTTTGTCGTCGCCCACGAGCTCGCACACCTGGCCCGGCACGACACCCTGCGGCAGACCGTCGTCGCCGTGTACCTGCTCACCCTCTCCGCGCTGTCGCTGTGGGTGCTGCCGTGGCCGGTCGCCGTCGTGATCGCCGCGATCGCCGCGGCTCTCGCCGTGACGTACAGCTGGACGCGGGAACTGGACTGCGACCGGATCGCCGCCCGCTGCGCCGGACAGCGCTCCGGCGTCGCCGCGATGGACGCGTTCGCCAAGTGGCGGGTCCGCAACCCGCTGCTGCGGCTGTGGGGCGTGTTCAGCCACCCGCCGTTGTCGTTGCGCCGCAACGCCGTGCTCGATCCCGAGCGGATGACCGGCTGGTTCGGTCCCAAGGACTGACCGCCCCCGGAACCGGCCGCCCCAAGGACTGGCCGATCGCCTCGAAGGGCTGCCCCATCGGGCCTGGTGAGCGCCGCACCGCGCTGCCAGTGTGAAGACGCGGGCCGCCGTTGTTGAGGTGGGAGCAGCAACGGCGGCTCCGGCTGGTCATACTCGGTGCATGTGGATGGTCTACGGCGCCAACGGCTACACCGGCAGGCTCATCGCGCAGGTCGCGGGGCGGCGCGGCGAGCGCCCCGTGCTCGCCGGGCGATCGGCCGAGAAGCTCGAGCCGCTCGCCCGTGAACTCGGGCTGGAACACCGTGTTGTCCCGCTCGACGACCAGGACCGGCTGTGCGAGGGCCTCGGCGACGTCGACGCCGTCGTGCACTGCGCGGGCCCGTTCTCGGTGACCTCCGAGCCGATGGTCGACGCCTGCCTGGCCACCGGCACCCACTACGTCGACATCACCGGCGAGATCGACGTTTTTGAGCGGATCTTCACCCGGGACGGCGAGGCTCGGCGCGCCGGCGTGGTCCTGCTGCCCGGCTCCGGTTTCGACGTCGTGCCCACCGACGGCGTCGCCGCGCGGCTGGCCCGGGAGCTGCCCGACGCCGTCGAGCTGGAGCTCGCCTTCCTCGCCGGCGGCGGGATGAGCCCCGGCACCATGAAGACCACCGTCGAGGGCATCACCACCGGCGGGCGGGCCCGGGTCGACGGCGAGCTCGTCACCGTGCCCGTCGGGCACCGCAGCCGCGTCGCCGAGTTCGCCTCACGTCCCCGGCGGGTCGGCTCCGTTCCGTGGGGCGATCTCAGCACGGCCTACCGGTCCACCGGCATTCCCACCATCACCACCTACACCGTGGTGCCCGAGTTCGCCGCCACCGCGCAGAGCCTGCTCGCCCCCGTGCTGCGGAGCACCGTCGCGCAGGAGTTCGCCAAGCGGTTGGCCGGCTTCATCCCCGGGCCCAGCGAGCGGCACCGCAACGGCACCCGCAGCGAGGTGTGGGGCCTGGTCCGCAACGCCGCCGGCCGGGAGCTGTCGATGACCCTCACCGGCCCGAACCCGTACCAGCTCACCGCCGATGCCGCCGTCCGCGCCGTCACCAAGCTCATCGCCGGCGCGGCGGAGCCCGGCTCCCACACCCCGTCCTCCGCCTTCGGCCCCGAGTTCGTGGCCGAGTTGGACGACGTCCAGCTCAGCCCCGTCGGATAGCAAACGGCCCCTCCACCCGAGCGGAGGGGCCGTTTCGACTTTGCTCAGCGGGGGGCCAACAGGCTGCTGGCCTCCTGGGCGGCGGACCCGGCCTGCAGCAGGTGCTCCAGGTTGGCGGGCAGCTGCTCACCGCGCTTGTGCACGGCCTGCGCGTACAGCCGGCCGGCGCGGTACGAGGACCGCACCAGCGGACCGGCCATCACGCCGGAGAAGCCGATCTTCTCGGCGTCGGCGGAGTGCGCGACGAACTCCTCCGGCTTGACCCACCGCTCGATCGGGTGGTGCCGCACGCTGGGCCGCAGGTACTGGGTGATGGTGATGATCTCGCAGCCGGCGTCGTGCAGGTCGTGCAGCGCCTCGGTGACCTCCTCCGGCGTCTCGCCCATGCCGAGGATGAGGTTGGACTTGGTGACCAGCCCGGCCTCCCGGGCCTTGGTGATCACCTCCAGCGACCGCTCGTACCGGAAGGCCGGCCGGATCCGCTTGAAGATCCGCGGCACGGTCTCCAGGTTGTGGGCGAGCACCTCGGGCCGGGACGAGAAGACCTCGGCCAGCTGGTCGGCGTCGGCGTTGAAGTCGGGGATCAGCAGCTCGACGCCGGTGCCCGGGTTCATGGCGTGGATCTGCCGCACGGTCTCGGCGTACAGCCACGCCCCGCCGTCGGGCAGGTCGTCCCGGGCGACACCGGTGACGGTGGAGTACCGCAGCCCCATGGCCTGCACGGACTCGGCGACCCGGCGCGGCTCCTCGCGGTCGAACTCGGCGGGCTTGCCGGTGTCGATCTGGCAGAAGTCGCAGCGGCGGGTGCACTGGTCGCCGCCGATGAGGAAGGTCGCCTCCCGGTCCTCCCAGCACTCGTAGATGTTGGGACAGCCGGCTTCCTCGCACACGGTGTGCAGGCCCTCGCGGCGGACCAGCCCCTTGAGCTCCTGGTACTCGGGACCCATGCGGGCCTTCGTCTTGATCCAGGACGGCTTCTTCTCGATGGGGGTCTGGCTGTTGCGCACTTCCAGACGCAGCAGCTTGCGGCCCTCGGGGACTACCTCTGTCACACGCTCACCTTACGCTTCGGCGCAGCGTGTCCGGGGTCACGCGGCGGCGGGCACCCGGCCACGCAGCAGGGCGGCGAACGCCCCGCCGACCCGCTCCAGCACGTCGTCGGGCTCGGTGAACTCGGCCAGCCCGGCGGCCAGCGCGAGCATGCGGTGCTCGCGCGCAGTGGCATCCGCGAGCACGCCGCTCGAATTCTCGTCGAGCAGACGCCGCAGATTCGGGTTCTCGGCGACGGCACGCCGCCACGCGGCGGACACGGCGTCCACACGGTCGCCCTCGGTGTCCGACAGCGCCAGCCCGATGCGGGCGGTCAGCTGCTGCGTCCACTTGTGGTCCAGGGCCAGCAGCAGCTCGTCGGTGTCGGCGAACACGGCGGCAGCGTCGGGGACCCGGGTGAAGGCCTCCTCGATCGTGCCGGGAGTGGCCAGTACGGCGTCGATGACGTCCCGGCGACGGTAGTAGTCGTTCCAGCTCATCGTCGTACCTCCGGTCTTCGGCATACTCGCGGTATGTCCGACACGACGACCATACCATGGGTACGTACCGGCGGTATGTGGATAGAGTTGTGAGCGTGGCGACAGTGCGGTCGAGACGGCTCGAGTACTCGGAATCCACCAGGGACGCCCTGGTGGACAGCGCCGTCGAGCTGTTCACCAAACGGGGATACGCGGGCACCTCGCTGGACGAGGTGGCCAAGCGGGCGCGCGTCACCAAGGGGGCGCTGTACCACCACTTCAGCGGCAAGCAGGCGCTGTTCGAGGCGGCCTTCGACACCGTGGAGACCAAGGCGATGCGCCGCCTCGGCGAGATCGTCAGCGGCCCCGGCCACCCGTGGGAGACGGCCATGGCCGGCCTGCGGGCGTACGTGCGGGTCTGCCTCGACCCGGCGTTCCAGCGCATCGTCGTGCACGAGGGCCCGGTGGTCATGGGCTGGGCCCGCTGGCGCGAAGCCGAGGAGCACTACAGCTTCGGCGTCATTCGCGAGTCGGTGGCGGCGCTGGTCGAGGCCGGCGAGATCGAGGAAGTGCCGATCGAGGTGATGTCCCGGCTGCTCTACGGCGCGCTGTCGGCCGGCGCCAGCATGATCGCCGGCGCCGCCGACCCGCGCAAGGCCAGTGAGGAAGTGGCCTGGTCCATCACGAAGGTGGTCAGCGGACTGCGCCGACCGGCAGCAGCAGGTGCTGACGGGCCGGCGGCGGAACCGGCCGATCGGCCGGCACGGCGTCGTCGCCGCTAGCCAGCACCGCGGCCAACAGGGCGCCGGCCGCCGCGTTCGACCGCTCCGGATGGGCGAGCATCAGCTCCCACGCCGGCGCCTCGCCCTGCAGCTCCACGAACCGCACCCCGGCCCGGCCGCGGGCGGTGGTCCGCGGCAGCACCGCGATCGCCAGCCCGGCCGCCACGACGTCCAGCATGGTGTGCACGTCGTCGGCGTGGAACGCGACCTTGCCGCCGAACTCGTTGCCGCCGCCGGGGAACTCCACCAGCGTCTCGGCCCGCAGCTCGCCGAGGGCGACGGCGTTGCGCTGGGCGAACCGGTGGTCCGGCCCGCACGCCACCACCGGCCGCTCGGGCCGTACCGGCGTGACGTCCAGCCCGTCGCCGCCGGGCGCGCCCCCGGCCAGCCGGTTCGCCGGCATCAGCAGCAGGGCCAGGTCCAGCCGCCCGTCCCGGACCTGGTCGAGCAGCCGGGCCGAGCCGTCGTGGCTGAGCGCCACCTCGACGTCGGGGTGGGCCCGGTGGAAGCGGCCCAGCGCCGACATGAGGTGCCCGTGGTCGACGGCCCGGGCCAGCCCGACGCTGACCCGGCCGCGCAACCCGCCCTGCACGGCGGCGACGGCCTCGCGCGCGGCGGTCACGGTGCTCAGCGCGCGGCGCGCCTCCACTAGCAGCGCCCGGCCGGCGTCGGTCAGCCGGACCTGGCGCTTGTCCCGGACGAACAGCTGCGCGCCGAGCTCGCGCTCCAGCGTCTGGATCGATGCGGAAAGGCTGGACTGAGCGATGTGCAGTCTCCGTGCGGCCCTGGTGAAGTGGCATTCCTCCGCTACGGCGACGAAATGCGACAACTGGCGCAACTCCATGCTGATCACCCGGTTCTTGGCGGTATTTGGCTGGCAACAGCACGCGGCGTCACCGATGACCATATGTCCGTGACGGGGGGAGCAGGCAATGTCTGATGGATTCATTAGTGCCGAACGGCTCCACTGGCGCCGGGTGGCTAGGTTGTGCTCGTGGACTTTCGGATCTTCACCGAACCCCAGCAGGGGGCCAGCTACGACGACCTGCTCCGGGTGGCCCGTGCCGCCGAGGATGCCGGTTACGACGCGTTCTTCCGTTCCGACCATTATCTGAAGATGGGCTCGGCCGACGGCCTGCCCGGCCCCACCGACGCCTGGATCACGCTGGCCGGTCTGGCCCGCGAGACGTCCCGGCTGCGGCTGGGCACGCTGATGAGCCCGATCACCTTCCGGCACCCCGGCCCGCTGGCCATCTCGGTGGCGCAGGTGGACCAGATGTCGGGCGGCCGCGTCGAGCTGGGCATCGGCAGCGGCTGGTTCGAGGCCGAGCACGCCGCCTACGGCATCCCGTTCCCGGCCCTGGGCGAGCGCTTCGACCAGTACGAGGAACAGGTGGAGATCATCGCCGGGCTGTGGGGCACGCCCGTCGGACAGACCTATTCGTTCGCCGGCAAGCACTACCAGCTGACCGAGTCGCCCGCGCTGCCCAAGCCGGCGCAGAGCCCGCGCCCGCCGATCCTGATCGGCGGCCACGGCGCGCGGCGCACGCCCCGCCTGGCCGCGAAGTTCGCCGACGAGTTCAACATCGGCTTCTCCTCGATCGCCGACTCGGCGGCCCAGTTCGACCGGGTCCGGGCGGCGTGCGAGGCCATCGGCCGCGACCCGTCGTCGGTCATCATGTCGGTGGCGCATCCCGTGGTCGTCGGGCGTGACGACGCCGAGGTGGCCCGCCGCGCCGCCGCGATCCGCCGTGACGTGGACGAGCTGAAGGCCAACGGTTTCTGCGGCACGCCGGCCGAGGTGCTGGACCGGATCGGCGCCTGGCACGAGGGCACCGGCACCAACCGGATCTACCTCCAGCTGCTGGACCTGGCCGACCTCGACCACGTGGACCTCTTCGCCGCCGAGGTCGCCGCCCGGTGGTGACTGTGTTGCTGCTGCACGGGCTCGGCGGCGACCACCGTGGCCTGCGGGACCTGGCCGACGCGCTCGACGGGGTCGACGTCGTCGTGCCGGACCTGCCGGGCTACGGCGCTTCGCCGCCGCTCACCGTGCCCCACACCCTGGAGAACTACGCCGCCGAGATCGAGCGGCTGCGGCTGTCGCTGGGGCTGGACCGGTTCGTGCTCGCCGGCCATTCGCTGGGGGCATCCATCTCGCTCGTCTACGCCGCGCGCTACGGGTCGGCGCTGGACGGGCTCTGCCTGTTCAACCCCGTGTCCGAAGCGACCGGCCTCACCGCGTGGCTGGGCAAGCTCTACTACCGCATCGGCTCGTGGCTGCCGTCGCGGGCCGCCCGCTTCTGGCTGTGCAGCAAGCCCGCCGTGTATCTCGCCGACGCCTTCGTCATCGTGACGCCGGACAAGGCGCGGCGACGGTGGATCTTGGAGATGGACTACGAGAACTACCGCAACGCCAGCGTGCCGGCGATGACCGAGGCGTTCCTCAGCTACTTCGACACGCGGTTCGCCGACCTGGCGGCCTCGGTCGACGTGCCGACCCTGGTCGTCACCGGCACCCGTGACGGCATCGCCCCCGTCGACGCCGTGACGGCCCTGCACCAGGGCATCGCCGGCTCGGAGCTGATCATCGAACCCGGCGCCGGCCACCTCTTCCCGGCCGAGGACCCGGGGCGGGCGGCGGACCTGCTCAACGCCTTCCTCCGGCGAGTCACGCCCACCGTCACACCGAATGTCGATCTGGGGTAGATCACCGGCGGCCGTCGGGGGACGGCTCTCGTCAGGACGACAGGGAGAACGTCACCCCGGCGGCGGTCGGCTGCTTGCGCTCGATGTCCCGAACGGTCACGGGCAGCGTGCCCTCGATGGCGGCGAGCACGGCCGCCTCGACCAGCGGCTGGACCTCGGCGACGGTGACGTCGCGACCCAGCTCGGCCGACAGCGAGGTGACGCCGGCGTCGCGGATGCCACACGGGATGATCTTCCCGAAGGCGTCGAGGTCGGCGTTGCAGTTGATCTCCAGGCCGTGCATGGTGACGCCGCGCTGGACCCGGATGCCGATGGCGGCGATCTTGCGCTCGGGCCGGTCGCCGTCGGCGGCCAGCCACACGCCGCTGCGGCCCTCGACCCGGCCGGTGGCCAGGCCGAAGGCGTCGCAGACGTGGATCAGCGCCTGCTCGATGCGCCGCACGTAGTCGACGACGTCGACCGGGTCGGACAGCTTGACGATGGGGTAGCCGACCAGCTGCCCGGGGCCGTGCCAGGTGATCTTGCCGCCGCGGTCGACGTCGATCACGGGCGTGCCGTCCTGCGGGCGGTCGGCGGGCTCGGTCCGCTTGCCGGCGGTGTACACCGACGGGTGCTCCAGCAGCAGCAACGTGTCCGGACCGACGCCGTCGGCGCGGGCGTTCAGCAGCTCGCGCTGGAGCTCCCAGGCCTCGGCGTAGTCGATGGTGCCCAGCGGCCGCACCTGCACGGGATCGGCGGAAGCACGGCAGGAAGAGGTCGTCACACAACGACTTTACGCCCGCTGCCCGAGCACCTCCGGCAGGGCTGTGGCCACCGTCTCGTGTTGGAACTGGAAGCCGTGCTCCAGCAACGCCTTCGGGGTCGCGCGCTGACCGATCAGCACGCCCTCGTCGGCGAACTCGCCGAGCGCGGCCCGCAGCGCGAAGGCCGGCACCGTCCACGGCGTCGGGCGGCCCATGACCTCGCCCATCGCCTTGGTCAGCTCGGCGTTGGTCAGCTGCTCCGGCGCGCACAGGTTGACCGGCCCCGAGATGTCCTCGTGTTCCAGCACGAACCGGATCGCCGCCAGCTCGTCGTCCAGCGAGATCCACGGCCAGTACTGGCGGCCGTCGCCCAGCTTGCCGCCCAGCATCAGCGAGAACAGCGGCTTCAGCCTGCCCAGCAGCCCGCCCGACTCGGCGAACACCAGGCCGGTGCGCAGCAGCACCACCCGCGAACCGGCGTCGGCCGCGGGACGGGTCGCCGACTCCCACTCGTGCACAAGATCGGCGAGGAAGCCCTCGCCCTTCGGTCCCGACTCGTCGACCACCCTGTCGCCGGTGTTGCCGTAGTAGCCGACCGCCGAGGCGTTCACCAGCACGGGAATTCCGCGCTCCGCGACGGCCGCCGCCAGCACCTCCGTCGGCTCCACCCGGGAGTCGAGCAGCGTCTGCTTGCGGGCCTGGCTCCAGCGCTTGTCGCCGACGCCCGCACCGCACAGGTTCAGCACCGCGTCGACGCCGTCGAACGTGCCGTCCTGGATCCGGCCGGCCGGCGGGTCCCAGCTGCGCTCGTCCCGGGCCGCCGCCGGCCGGCGCACCAGGCGCAGCACCTCGTGCCCGGCCTGCCGCAGCACCGGCAGCAGAGCGGAACCGATCAAGCCGGACGACCCGGCCACCACCACGCGCATACCCCGATCGTCCCCCGAGCGCCCGCGCCCCGCAGCACCGGGGGTCCGGTCGGTCCGCCCTCGGACACGGAATACCGAAGTCGGATCGGTGCGCTCGGAAAACCCTGCTTCCCGCGGCCGGTCGGGATCATAATTCTTGTGCGCTCAAACAGGCTGGCCGTTTCCTGTCGTTGACGGGGTCGCGCCGGTTGAATTCCTTGCCCGTGTGTGGTCCGGGTGTGGTACTGCGGAAGGGAGCATTCCCGCTCTGTTTCGGTTGGGGTGATGACAACGAGTAGTCACTGCAGATTTGCCGCCATTGTGGCGCTGAGCATCGCGATGGTCGCCGGATTCACGTTCGGCTTGCGGTCGGCGCCGGCTCAGGCGGCGACGCCGGCGGCCGCCGACACCTACTACTACAGCCTGATCGCCCGACACAGTGGCAAGTGCCTCGACGTCTGGGACGGCAGCACGGACGATCACGCCCTCGTGCAGCAGTTCGGCTGCCACTACGGGAACAACCAGCAATTCGGGCTCGTCTATGTGACCGGGGACTACTACGCGCTGGTGGCTCGACACAGCGGCAAGTGCCTCGACATCCCGGGGGCCAGTCTGGACGATCACGTCATCGTGCAGCAGTACGGCTGCCACTACGGTGAAAACCAGCAGTTCAGGCTCGTTCGTATAGCCGGGAACTACTATTCGCTGGTTGCGCGAAACAGTGGTAAGTGCCTTGACGTCTGGGCCGGAAGCACGGATGATCACGCCCTCGTGCAGCAGTACGGCTGCCATTACGGCGACAACCAGCAATTCTACTTCAGGTACATGGGAGTGGGCTGAACGAGGTATAGCGGAAGTGAGCCGAAGGCGAGTGCGAAAGAGGGGGCCTGCCCCGCGCTGAACGCGAGGCAGGCCCCCTCACCGTCTCCCAGACGTGCGGCGACTCAGAGGCCGAGGTCGGCCTCGAAGGCGCCTTCCTCCAGGCGGTGCTTGATCGTCGTGAGGAAGCGGGCCGCGTCCGCGCCGTCCACCAGGCGGTGGTCGTAGGACAGGGCCAGGTACACCATGGACCGGATGGCGATGGTGTCGCCGCCGGCCTCGTCGGCCACCACGACCGGCCGCTTCACCACGGCGCCGGTGCCGAGCATGCCGACCTGCGGCTGGTTCAGGATCGGCGTGTCGAACAGGGCGCCGCGGCTGCCGGTGTTGGTCAGCGTGAAGGTGCCGCCCGACAGCTCGTCCGGCTTGATCTTGTTGTTGCGGGTCCGCTCGGCCAGGTCGGCGATCTTGCGGGCCAGGCCGGCGATGTTGAGGTCGCCGGCGTTGTGGATGACCGGCACCATCAGGCCGCGCGGCGAGTCCACCGCGATGCTCAGGTGCTCGGCGCCGTGGTAGGTCACCTCCATCGTCTGGTCGTTGATGGAGGCGTTGACCTGCGGGTGCTGCTTGAGCGCCTCGACGGCCGCCTTGGCGAAGAACGGCAGGAAGGACAGCTTCACGCCCTCCCGCGCCTCGAAGGCCCGCTTGGCGCGGTCCCGCAGCCGGGCGATCCGGGTGATGTCGACCTCGACCACGGTGGTGAGCTGCGCGGAGATCTGCAGCGACTCCACCATGCGCTTGGCGATGGTCTGCCGGATCCGGGTCATCTTCTGCGTGGTGCCACGCAGCGCCTGCGCCTCGGGCGACGGCGCGGCCGACACGGCGGCCGGCGCGGACGGAGCCGCAGCGGCCGGGGCGGGCGCGGCCGGCGCCGGGGCGGGGGCCTTCGCGGCATCCACGGCGGCCAGCACGTCCTGCTTGCGGATCCGGCCACCGACGCCGGTGCCCTTCAGCGTGTTCAGGTCGATGCCGTTCTCCGAGGCCAGCTTGCGCACCAGCGGCGTCACGTACGGCGAGCCGTTGGCGTCCTCCGAGGAGGACTGGGCCGGGGCCTGAGCGGCCGGCGCCGGGGCGGCCGGCGCGGGCTGAGCGGCCGGTGCCGGAGCGGCGGGAGCCGGGGTCGGCGCGGGAGCCGGAGCCTGCTGCTGGGCCGGGGCGGACTGCTGCGGGGCCGGCTGCTGCGGGGCCGGGGCCGGCTGGGCCGGGGCCGCCGAGGCGTCGCCGATGACGGCCAGCTTGCCGCCGACCTCGACGGTGGCGTCCTCGCCGGCGGCGATCTCCAGCAGCGTGCCGGCGACCGGCGACGGGATCTCGGTGTCGACCTTGTCGGTGGACACCTCCAGCAGCGGCTCGTCCACGTCCACGTGGTCGCCGACCTGCTTGAGCCAGCGGGTGACGGTGCCCTCGGTGACGCTCTCGCCGAGCGCCGGCATGGTCACCTCGGTGCCCTGCGCGGGACCCGAGGACTGCGCCGGAGCCGGCGCGGACGGGGCCGGAGCGGCGGCGGGCGCCTCCTGCTCCTCGGCGACCGGGGCCGGGGCGCTGGCCGGCTCGGGCTCGGCCGGCGGGGTGGCCGGCGCGTCGGCGCCGTCCCCGATGACGGCGAGCTCGGCGCCGACCTCGACGGTCTCGTCCTCCTTGACGACGATGCGCTGCAGCACACCGGCGGCCGGCGACGGGATCTCGGTGTCGACCTTGTCGGTGGAGACCTCCAGCAAGGGCTCGTCGACGTCGACCCGCTCACCCTCCTGCTTGAGCCAGCGGGTGACGGTGCCCTCCGTGACACTCTCGCCGAGTGCCGGCATCTGGACGGAGAAGGCCATGGGTTAGTGACTCCTCGTGCTCGTTGCTCGCGTGGCTGACTTGGTGCCGACGGTCAGCCGTGCACGTGCAGCGGCTTGCCGGCCAGGGCGAGGAACGCCTCGCCGAGGGCTTCTGTCTGGGTGGGGTGCGCGTGGATCAGCGGGGCCACGTCCTCGGGGAACGCCTCCCAGTTGTAGACCAGCTGGGCCTCGCCGATCAGCTCGCCGACGCGCTCGCCGACGAGGGTGATGCCGACGACCGGGCCGTCGGGGGCCTTGACCAGCTTCACGCCGCCGCTGGTCTTGAGGATCTGGCTCTTGCCGTTGCCGGCCAGGCTGTAGACGTAGGTGGTGGCGGAGCCGTACTTCTCCTTGGCCGCGGCCTCGGTCAGGCCGACCGAGGCGACCTCGGGGTTGCAGTACGTCACGCGCGGGATGCCGGCCTCGTCGATGACCCGCGGGTTCTGGCCGGCGATGTCCTCGGCGACGAAGATGCCCTGCTGGAAGCCGCGGTGCGCGAGCTGCAGGCCGGGCACGATGTCGCCGACGGCGTACACGCCGGGCAGGTTGGTGCGCAGCCGCTCGTCGGTGATGACGAAGCCGCGCTCCATCCGGACGCCGGCCTCCTCGTAACCGTGGCCGGCGGTGTTGGGGCCGCGGCCGACGGCGACCAGCAGCAGGTCGGCCTCCAGCACGTCGCCGTTCTCCAGGCTGACCGAGACGCCGGAGTCGTTCTGGCTGGCGCCGGTGAACTTCACGCCCGTCTTGAACTTGATGCCGCGCTTGCGGAAGGCGCGTTCCAGCTGCTTGGAGGCCCACTCGTCCTCGGCCGGCACCAGCCGCGGCAGCGCCTCGACGATGGTCACGTCGGCGCCGAAGGAGCTCCACACGCTGGCGAACTCGACGCCGATGACGCCGCCGCCGAGCACGACGACCTTCTCCGGGATCCAGTCCAGGTTGAGGGCCTGGTCGCTGGTGATGATCCGGCCGTTGATCTCCAGGCCGGGCAGGCTGCGGGCGTAGGACCCGGTGGCCAGCACCACGTTCTTGCCGGTGTAGCGGTTGCCGTCGACGACGACCGTGTTGGGCCCCTGGAAGGTGCCCGCGCCCTCGACGAGGGTGACCTTGTTGGCCTTCACCAGGCCCTGCAGGCCCTTGTACAGACCGGCGATCACGCCGTCCTTGTACGAGTTCACGCCCGGCATGTCGATGCCCTCGAGCGAGCTCTTCACGCCGAACTTGTCGCCCTCGCGGGCCGCGTCGGCGACCTCCGCCGCGTGCAGCAGCGCCTTGGTCGGGATGCAGCCGCGGTGCAGGCAGGTGCCCCCCAGCTTGTCCTTCTCGACCAGGATGACGGACAGGCCGAGCTCGGCCGCGCGGAAGGCGCAGGCGTAGCCGCCCGAGCCGCCGCCCAGGATCACAAGGTCGGCGGAGGTGTCGGTCACGGGATCTCCTCGACTGGCAACAGTGGCAATTCGTGGTCTGCGGGTCGCTCGCGCGTGTACGCGCGCGTCAACTGTGGCCATCTTGTCACTTCGCGGTCGCGGCTGCCCTGACCGGGGGAGGGATCGAGGGGGTTTCACACTCTTCGTCCGTCGGTCCTGGCACGATTGACTCAGGACGTGCGACAGGGGAGGAGGCGCCGGTGGGCTTGTTCGATCGTTTTCGCAGGGCCGGGCGTCCAGGTGTGACCCGGGGTTCGACCTCGCACGACACCTCCCACCTCGAGGCATGGGCGGCGTCGCACCGGGGTGTCGAGGCGTTCGTGGAGCCGCGGACCACGGTGACGGAGACCACTGTGGTGTTGGTCGCTCACGACGGCGAATGGACCCGCCGGCGCATCGACGGCGAGCAGGGCGCGTTCCGGCTCGGCCGCAAGCTGGGCATCCCCGTGTACGAGGTCAGCAAGGTCGGCTACCCGAAGCGGATGCGCGAGTACACCGCCCGCCAGCGCGCGCAGTCGCGCCGTCAGTCCACCGACTGAACCTGCACCGGGAAGTTGACCGAGTTGGCGATGAAGCACAGGTGATGGGCCTTCTCGTGCAGCTCCGGCAGCTTTTCGTGGCCACTGTGGACGGTCACTTCGGGTCGTAGCGTCACGCCGCTGAACCGGCCGCCGCCGTCGGCGTCCTCGACCATCGTGCCGACCGCGCGGTCCCGGTAGGACGTCACGACGAGGCCCGCGTCGGTGGCCAGGTGCAGGAACCACAGCATGTGGCACTGCGACAGCGAGGCCACCAGCAGTTCCTCCGGGTTGTAGCGGTCCCGGTCGCCGCGGAAGGCCGGGTCGGACGATCCGGGGATCACCGGCTTGCCCTCGACCGCGACCTCGTGCGCCCGTGAGTAGTCCCGGTAGCCCGTCGTAGCCCCGCTCCAGGTGACTTCCACCTCGTACCCGTGCTTTCGCATACGTCTTGTATACACGCAACCGGGCCTCGCCGGCGGCGTCCTCGGGACAGATCACCGTCCAGCCTGGGGGAAAACCATGAGCGGGTTGCCGACGCTGTCCGCCGTCCGGATCGCCGCCGACCGGGTCGTGCTGCGCGAGTCCCGTGAGTCCGATCGGGACCGGCTCATCGAGCTCCGGACCGACCCGGAGGTCGGCGCCCACATCGGCGGTCCGAACCCGCGGGAGGCCGTCGAGCGGCGCATCGACGAGATCGGCATGGCCGGCCTGACCGACGCTCCGGGCGTCTTCGTCATCGCCGACAGGGCCACCGACGCCTTCATCGGAACGGTGCAGCTCACCGCGGTCGACGCCGACCAGCCCGGCCACCTCGCCGACAACACCGAGGAACTCGAACTGGGTTACCTGCTGCACCGTGACGCCTGGGGCGCCGGACTGGCCTTCGAGGCCGCCACCGCCGTCCTGCGCGCCGCCGCGGCCGAGCTCCCCGACCAGCCCGTCATCCTGCGCACCCAGACCGCCAACACACGCTCGCAGCGCCTCGCCGCCCGCCTGGGCTTCCAGCCGGTCAGGACCTTCGAGTGGTTCGACGCCGAGCAGACCCTGTTCGCCGCCGACCTGCACTCCTTCAAGGCCTGAACGCTCGGAACGGACCATTCCTCAACTCCGAGTTGAGGAATGGTCCGTTCCGAGCGGTGGGGGCGTGACTTCTCGGGTCAGCCGTTGGCGGCGATGTCGGCGAGCACGGCGGCGATGGTGCGGACCGGCACGCCGGTGCCGCCCTTGGTGGTGTAGCCGTGCGCGCCACCGGAGTTGTACGCCGGGCCGGCCACGTCGATGTGCGCCCACGGCAGGTCGGCCGGCACGAACTCGCGCAGGAACAGCGCGGCCGCCAGCATGCCGCCGAACCGGTGGCCGGTGACGTTGGCCAGGTCCGCCAGCCGGGAGTCCAGGTCGGACCGCAGCTCCTCGGGCATCGGCATGGCCCAACTGCTCTCGCCGACGGCGTTGGCCAGCTCGGTGACCCGGTCCCGGAACTCGTCGGTGCCCATCACGCCCGAGGTGCGCTTGCCCAGCGCCACCAGCTGCGCGCCGGTCAGCGTGGCGGTGTCGATCAGGTAGTCGGGGTTGTCCTCGCAGGCCCGCACGATCGCGTCGGCCAGGATCAGCCGGCCCTCGGCGTCGGTGTTGAGCACCTCGACCGTCTTGCCGCCGTACATCGTCAGCACGTCACCGGGACGGTAGGCGTCGCCGGAGGGCATGTTCTCCGCCATCGGCACCGTCGCCACGACCTCCAGCGGGTACTTCAGCTTGGCCGCGAGCATGACGGTGGCCACCACGGCGGCCGCGCCGCCCATGTCGGAGGTCATCTCGTCCATGCCGGCCGCCGGCTTGATCGAGATGCCGCCGGTGTCGAAGGTGATGCCCTTGCCGACCAGCGCGATCTTCTTGCGCGCCTTCGGGCCCTTGTAGGACAGGCGGACCAGGCGCGGCTGCCGGGTGGAACCGCCGCCGACGCCGAGGATGCCGCCGTAGCCGCCCTTGCGCAGCGCCTTCTCGTCCAGCACCTCGACCTCGACGCCGTTGGCCTCGGCCAGCTCGACCGCCCGCGCCGCGAAGCTGGCCGGGAACAGGTCGTTCGGCGGCGTGTTCACCAGGTCACGGGTGATGGCCACGCACTCGGCGATGGCGGCGTGCGCCTTGAGGGCGGCCTTGTGCTCCTTGGCCGTGCCGTCGGCGGGGCTGGCGAACTCCACCTTGGACAGGCCGGCGTCGCTCGACTCCGACTTGTACTGCGTGAAGGTGTAGCCGCCCAGCAGCGTGCCCTCGACGGCCGCGCCGAGGTCCACAGCGGACAGCGTGCTGGCCGCCTTCTTCGCCTTGCCCAGCGCCCGCGCCGAGGCGCCGGCCGCGCGGCGCACCTGCTCCGTGCTCACGCCGTGGTCGCCCGGCTTGCCCAGGCCGGCCGCGATCAGCAGCGGCGCCGCCAGCTTGCCGCCGGTCGGGACCTTCACGACCTCCTCGGCCTTGCCGGTCGCGCCGAGCACCCCGAGCAGCGCCGGCAGCCCGCCGTCGAACGCCGCCGCGACGGCGTCCGCGCCGGGCGCCAGCTCCAGGCCGTCGGGCCCCTGGACGGTGCCGATGACGACAACGTCCACGGCCAGAGCGACCAGGTCGCTGTCGGTCAGTGCTAGCTTCGGCGCGGTCACTTTTGGCTCCTCGACTCCTGCTGCGGTGAAGATTTGAAAAGCGATGCTAACTACCGCACCGCGAGCGTCATTCGACAGGTGGCTGCCGATCACGCCGCGCATCTGGGAAGGTGGGGAGTGTGACGCGCACGTTGCGCCGGCAGCTTCCGGCGGCCGACACGGTGCTGCTCGGTGTCGGCGGCATGCTCGGCGCCGGCGTGTTCGCGGCCTTCAGCCCCGCATCGGCCATCGCCGGCACGTATGCGCTGGTCGGGATCGTGCTCGCGGCCCTGCTCGCGGCGTGCAGCGCCTTCTCCACCGCGGACCAGGCCCGGGCGTTTCCCGGCGACGGGGCCGGTTACCGGTACACATCGCAGCTGCTCGGGGCGTGGCCCGGCCGGATGGCCGGCAGCGCCTCCATCGCCGGGCGGCTCGCCGCCGCGGCCGCCATCGCCGGCACGTTCGGCGCGTACGTCACGCCGTCGCGGCCGCTGTTCGGGGCGCTGGGTGTGATCGCCGTCTCCGTGGCGTTGGACGTCGTCGGTTTTCGGCTCAACCACAAGCTGAACCGGGCGGTCGTGGCCATTGTGGTCGTGACGCTGGCGCTGGTCGTCGCCACCTGCTTCGCCGTGCCACCGCCCCCCATCACCAACGCGCCCGACGCCGACCAGCCGCTCGGGCTGCTGACCTCGGCCGGCATCCTGGTCTTCGCGTTCCTCGGCTTCGAGCGGATCACCGCCCCGGGGCTGGACGAGCCGAGCTTCACCGCCCGCCGGCTGCACCTGGCGATCCCGGTGTCGCTGGTGATCGTGCTCGGCGTCTACCTCGCCGTCGGCTCGGCCGTGTTCCGCCAGCTCGGCCCGACCCGCCTCGCGCTGTCGCCGACCCCGCTGCTGGACGCCGTGATCTCCGCCGACGGCCAGTGGATCGTGCCGTTGGTCTCGGGCGGCGCCGCCGTCGCGACGGTCGCCGCGCTGCTGGCGGTGCTGTCGGGGGCGCGTCGCACCGTGACGGCGGTGGCCAAGGCCGGCGACCTGCCCGCGGGCCTCGGCGTTGACCGGGTGGCGGCCTGGGCCGGCGGCACTGTGGTGGCCGTCCTGGCGGTGGCGCTGCCACCGTCCACGGCGATCGGCTTCGCCGCCTGCGCGATGCTGGCGTACTACGCCTTCACCAACGCGTCGGCGCGGATTCTGCTCAAGGAGGACCGCACATGGCCGATGCGGACCGCCTGTTTCGGGCTGGGACTGTCCGTCCTGTACGGAATGACGATGCCACCCTTCCTCCTCGCGGCGACGATCGCGGTCGTTCTGCTCGGTTCGGGGGCCATGTCTCTGTACCGTCGACCGGTGTGACGAACGTATCGGCGATCTGGGCCCCGGGCTCCACCGCGCTGCTGCGATTCCGCCGTCTCGACGGCACTCTCGGCCAGGTCCATCCGCTCAGCGTGCTGTCCGACGACGGCCGGGCGCTGGTCGGCTGGCTGCCCGCGGGCACACCGATCGTCGGCACCCGGTTGGTCGGCGGCAAGGATCCCCGCGACGTTCCCATGGAGCAGCGGTTCACGCTGGAGCGGGAGCGGTTCCCGCACGTCTGGCACACCTCGGCCAACCTGCGGCTGGTCGAGGAGGACCGCTGGTCGAGCACCTGGTGGTTCTTCAGCCGGGACTGGGAGTTCCAGGGCTGGTACGTGAACCTGGAGATCCCGATGGGCCGCACGGCGTCCACAGTGGACCGGGTGGACGGCGCGCTGGACGTGGCCATCGCCCCGGACCGCAGCTGGGCCTGGAAGGACGAGGACGAGGCCGCCGAGTGCGTGCGGGTCGGGCGGCTGTCGGCCGAGCAGCTGCGGCGGCTGCGCGAGGAGGGGGAGCGGGTGATCGCGCTGGCCGAGGCCGGCCGCTTCCCGTTCGACGGCACGTGGACCGACTTCCGGCCGGACCCCGAGTGGCCTGCGCCTACGCTTCCGGCCGGCGACTACTGATGGTTGGACGTCCGATCTTTGGGACTGCGATTTTCTGACCGGCGAGTAGGCGTTAGCCTTCTCACATGACGCCAGGCACCCACTTCAGCCATGTCCCGCACCCGTCACCGGCGACCCCGGAGCGGGTAGCGGACGTACTGGCTTCGCCGGGCTTCGGACAGCACTTCACCGACCACATGGTGACGATTCGCTGGAACACGGAGCAGGGCTGGCACGACGCGACCGTGCGGCCCTACCAGTCGCTGGAGCTCGATCCGGCGGCGATGGTGCTGCACTACGGGCAGGCGATCTTCGAGGGACTGAAGGCGTACCGCCAGCCGGACGGCTCGCTGAAGTCGTTCCGGCCGGAGGCCAACGCCGAGCGGTTCCGCTCCTCGGCGCGCCGGCTGGCCATGCCCGAACTGCCGGACGACCTGTTCCTGGGGTCGATCCGCGAGCTGCTGGCCGTGGACGGGCGCTGGGTGCCCGAGCAGGCCGAGGAGTCGCTCTACCTGCGGCCCTTCATGATCTCCACGGAGAAGGGCCTCGGCGTGCGGCCGGCCAAGGAGTACGTGTACGTGCTCATCGCCTCGCCCGCGGGCTCCTACTTCAGCGGCGGCCTCAAGCCGGTCAGCGTGTGGCTGTGCACCGAGTTCGTGCGGGCCGCCCCGGGCGGCACCGGCGCGGCCAAGTGCGCCGGCAACTACGCGGCCTCGCTGCAGGCCCAGGCCCAGGCGGCCGAGCAGGGCTGCGACCAGGTCGTGTGGCTGGACGCCATGGAGCGGCACTGGGTCGAGGAGATGGGCGGCATGAACCTGTTCTTCGTGTTCGGCTCCGGGGCCGACGCGAAGGTGGTCACGCCGGAGCTGTCCGGCTCGCTGCTGCCCGGCATCACCCGCGACTCCATCCTGCGGGTGGCGTCCGACCTCGGCTACAGCGTCGAGGAGCGGCGCGTGTCCACCGAGGAGTGGGAGAAGAAGGTCGGCACGGGCGAGCTGACCGAGGTCTTCGCCTGCGGCACGGCCGCCGTGATCACGCCCGTCGGCCGGGTCAAGCACGCCGACGGCGAGTTCCTCATCAACGGCGGCGACGCCGGCGAGGTGACGATGCGGTTGCGCGACACGCTGACCGGCATCCAGCGCGGCGGCGAGGACCGGCACGGCTGGATGCACACCTTCGCCTGACCCGATTCCGTGTGATGCCCGTGAGATCCGTCCGGATCTCACGGGCATCTTCTTCCCCGGAGGAGTGTCCGGCCGGCGGCTGCCCGGCGGTCCCCTCGGCCGTCGGGCGACGCGCGTGCCGGACACGCTCGGTCACCGTCGTCGACGATAGAGAGATCGGCCGGGTGATTGCAATACTCTGCAAGCCATGTGCATTATATTGCACGTCGCGGTGTGGTGATCCCGACTGACTGGGGAGTACGGGTGGCCAGTGACAACCACCGTGCCGGGTCCGGCGCGGAGGACATAGACGACCGGCTGAATCTCACCCGATCGGCCGTGGGCGAGCGGCTGCGCTACATCCGGGAGCACCATCCCGAGGGACCGCTGACCCGGGCCGAGCTCGCCGAGCGGTCCGGCGTGTCCATGCGCACCATCGCCGCGCTCGAATCCGCCGAGGGCGCGAACGTCCAGGTGGACACGCTGGTCAAGCTCACCCACAGCCTCGGCATCCGGCGCGTGGCCTACCTGCTGGACGGAGACGTCTTCGCGCAGGTCAACCAGGAGCTGGCGCTGTCGCGTCAGCTGCGCGAGGCCAAGGACGCGGGCGTGGAGGCCGTGCTGCTGCGCAACTCCACCGGCATCTCCGACGACGCCGCCAGCACCCTGAACAACCTGCTCGACGCCATCGTCGGCGCGGCGCGGCAGGCCAAGGGCCGGCTGCAGGGCGACGCCCCGGACGCGGGGAGGTGAGCCGGGGTGATGGTGGCTCGCTGGAGCCGCGGCCGAGCGTCCGGCTCGCTGCGCAAACGCTGCACCGCCGAGCTGGCGCAGCTGGACCTGCGCCCCGGCGCGGAGATCCAGGCCGTCATCGACCAGGTCGGTGACCGCCGGGGGCGGCCGGTCCGGCTGGTGCCGTTCGACCTGCCCGTCGCCGCCCCCGAGGGCTTCCTCATCGCCACCGGCGACGAGGACTTCATCGTGTTCGAGCGCCGCGCCGTGCCGCTCTACCAGCGGCAGATCGTGCTGCACGAGGTCGCGCACCTGCTGTTCCAGCACGAGACCGAGACCGTGCTGGCCGAGGACGCGATCGCGATGATGATGCCGTCGCTGGACCCGGGCCTGGTCAAGCGGGTGCTCGGCCGGGAGCACACCAACAGCGTCGCCGAACAGGAGGCGGAACTGCTCGCCTCGATGATGGGACAGCGGATCAGCCCCTGGAGCCCGGACCGCTCGTGGGACGTGGTGCCGGAGGACCGGGAGCTGGTCGAACGCCTCGTGCGCGCGCTGGGCCGCGCCGATCACCCTGGGACGAGATGAACGCCTACCTCTATCCGGCGTGCGCGATCCTGGTCGGCATCGTCACGCTGGTGAAGCTGCCGACGCTGTGGACCCGCCGGACCCCGGTGCACGTCGCGCTGTGGCTGGTCTTCGCGCTGACGACGGTGCTGTTCACGGTCTCCTCGCCGACGGTGTGGCCGCGGGTCAGCGCCGCGATCGGCATCACCAACATCTCCGGGCTGATCACGCAGGGCCTGGTGATCGTGCTGGCCGCCATCCAGCAGGTGCTGGTTCTGCTGTGGGTGCACGACAGCGAGACCGCGTGGCGCAAGCTCCGGCCGCGGCTGCTGCTGTTCGCTCTTGTCCTGGTCGCCATGGCGGTGCTGTTCTTCGTCAGCATGGCCAACGGGGAGAACCCCAACGACTTCGCGCTGGCCAAGGCCGGGCAGTTCCCGTACTACCTGACGGTTTACGTGGTCTCGTTCTGCGTGGCGCAGGCCAGCACGTTCAAGATCTGCCTGCAGTGCGCGCGGAGAGTCGCCGACACCTGGCTGCGCCGGGGCCTGCTGCTCACCGGGGCCGGCTGCGGCGCCGACTTCGTCTACTCGGCCGGCCGGATCGGCGACATCGTGGCCGCGTTGTTCGGATCCTCCGGTGTCGCCTGGGAACCAGTGGTGCAGATCGCCGCCGTGACGAGCGCGGTCCTGCGCCCCATCGCCTGGACGATTCCGTCGTGGGGGCATCATCTGACCAACGCCTCCGCCTGGGTCGGGCGGGTGTTCGCCCTGCGGCTGCTGGCGCCCCTGCACGCCCGAATCGTCGCCGTGGTGCCGGAAGTGCGGCTGCCGCTGGAGGCCGGGACGCCCGTGGACACCCGGCTGTACCGGATGCTCATCGAGATCCGGGACGGTCAGCGGGCGTTGCAGCCGTGGATGAGTGCGGCCGTTGGCGAGGACGTCTCGTCGCGGTGTCGCGCGGCCGGGATCGGCGACGCCGCCGCCGTGATCGAGGCCGCGCAGCTGCGGGTGGCGGTCGAGGCCGCCGAAGCCGGTGCGCCCAAACGGGATTCCGCCGTCGGCACGGTCGCCGAGCCCTCCGATCTGGCCGGCGAGCTCGCCCACCAGAAGGCGGTCGCCCGGGCGTTCCGCCGCTCACCTATAGTCGACGCCGTGGCTCGGGACGAACGGATCCGTTCCGCGGAAAGGGAAATCGCGTGAGCGACCAGCTGCCGATGCCGTTCGACGCCTCGTACTACGCCGATCCGTACGCCTTCCACGCTTCCCTGCGGGAAGCCGGCCCCGTGCACCACTTCATGACCCCCGACGGCTCGCCCGCGTGGATCGTGCCCCGCGCCGCCGACGTCGCCCGGTTGTTCGGCGATCCCCGGCTTTCCTTGAACAAGGCCAATTCCCGCACCGGTTACGCCGGCTTCTCGCTGCCGCCCGAGCTCGACGCCAACATGATGAACATGGACGGCGACGACCACCAACGCCTGCGCCGCATCGTCTCCCGGTCCTTCACCGCGCGGCGGGTCGAGCAGATGGCCGACGGCATCCGCGCCGTGGCCTCGGATCTCGCCGACCGGCTCGCCGGGCCGACCGTCGACCTCGTCGCCGAGTACGCGGCCCCTTTGCCGCTCACCGTCATCGGCGACCTCATCGGTGTTCCCCTGGAGGACCGGGCCCGGTTCGCCGCCTGGACCGCCGCCATGTTCGCGCCGGCGCATCCCCGTGACGCCGCCGACGGCATCGCCAGCATGCAGAAGTTCCTGCTCGACCTGGTCGCCGCTCGGCGTGACGACCCGGGCGACGACCTGCTGTCCGCCATCATCTCGGCCCGTGACGACGACGAGCGGATGAGCGAGAACGAGCTCGTCTCGCTGGCGTTCCTGCTGCTGCTCGCCGGCGTGGAGAACGTCGCCCACGTCATCGCTTCCGGCGTCCTGACCTTGCTGGAGAACCCGGCACTCGACCGCGACCGGATCACCGACTTCGTCGAGGAACTGCTCCGGCTGGCCGTTCCCGCCCACTTCGCCATCCGCCGGTTCCCCTTGGCGGACATCGACGTCGACGGCGTCACCATCCCCGCCGGCGACACCGTGCTGCTCGGCATGGCCTCCGCCAACCGCGACCCGTCCCGGTTCCCCGAGCCCGACCGTCTCGACCCCGCCCGCCCCGACCGCCAGCACTTCACCTTCGGCCACGGCGTGCACTACTGCCTCGGCGCCCCCCTGGCCCGACTGGAGATCCGCATCGCCCTGGAGACGCTGTTCGCCCGGTTCCCCGACCTCCGCCTCGCCGTGCCGGCGGCCGAGCTGCCATGGCGGGCCTCTTTCCGTTCTCATGCCCTGAAGGCCCTGCCGGTGCTCCTCGGCTAGAAGGCACACACCACGAGGACGACGGTGGCGGCCAGTTCGCTGGCGGCGCCGAGGACGTCCCCGGTGATGCCGCCGAAGCGTTTGCGCACGTGCCGGAGCAGGAGCAGCACGAGGGCCGTGGCGAGGGCAACGCCGATGGGGCCCAGCCAGGGCTTGTCGGGGACGGCGAGGAAACCGGCGGCCAGGGCGAGAGCCGTCCACAAGACAGGGACGGCCAGCGGCTGGCTGCCGGACACCAAGGCCCCCAGGCCTTCCGGGCGGGCGGCGGGGACGGAGCGCAGGCAGCACCACGTGAACGCGACCCGGCTGGCCACCACCGCCAGCAGCACCGCCGGCCACGGCTCCGCACCGAAGCAGACGGCCTGAATCCCCAGCCCGACAACAAGAACCACGACGGCGAAAGGACCGGCGCCGCCGGACTTCATGATCTCCAGGGCGCGGGCGGGCGGGCCGTAGCAGCCGAGACCGTCGGCGGTGTCGGCGAGGCCGTCGAGGTGCATGCCACGGGTGAGCAGGGCCAGCACGGCAACGACGAGCAGCCCGGCCAGCAGCGGGGGAGCGCCCAGAGTCACAACGCCCCACGACACCAGAGCGGCGAGAAGTCCCAGCAGCAGGCCGACAAGCGGGGCCAAGGAGATGGCACGGGCGGCGACTCGCCGGTCGACGGACGGTGCGGGCACAGGCAGCACCGTCAGCCACGACAAGGCGAGTCGCAGCCCGTCCACGGTTACGACGGCGTGCTCGCGGTGTCCTCGGAACGCTCGGAAACCCCGGCGTCGCCGAAGGTGGCCATGTCGGTGAGGATCCGGGCGGCCATGGTGATCAGCGGCAGCGCGGCGGCGGCGCCGGAGCCCTCGCCCAGACGCATGCCGAGGTCGATGATGGGGGTCAACCCCAGGTGCCCCAGGACAAAGCCGTGGGCGGGTTCGACGGAGCGGTGGCCGGCGACCCACCAGTGCCGGGCCCCGGGGGCGAGGTCCTCGGCGACCATGGCGGCAGCGCCGACGACGAGGCCGTCGAGCAGCACGGGGGTGCGCCTGATGGCGGCCTGCGCAAGGAAACCCGCCATGGCGGCGATGTCGGCGCCGCCGACGGTACGCAACAGGGCCAGCGGGTCGCCGGTGACCTTGCGGGCCCGGCGAAGCGCGTCCCGGATGGCGGCGGTCTTGCGCATCCACGCGCTGTCGTCGATGCCCGTGCCCCGGCCGACGACGGCCACGGGCTCCTCGCCGGTCAGGGCGGCCACGATCACGGCGGACGGGGTCGTGTTGCCGATGCCCATGTCGCCGGCGATCAACAGGTCCGCCCCGCCGTCGACCTCCTCGTCGGCGATGGCCATGCCGGCGGCGACGGCCCGGCGGACCTCGTCGTCGGTCAGGGCGTCCTCACGGTCGATGGAACCGGACGACCGCCGCACCTTGTGCCGGCTGACCTGCTCGGGGGTGTCGGCGTCGACGGCCATGTCGACGACCCGCACGGTCGCGCCGGCCACCCCGGCCAGCACGTTGATCGCGGCCCCGCCGGTCATGAAGTTGGCCACCATCTGCCCGGTGACCTCGGTCGGGTACGCGGACACGCCGCTGCGGGCGACGCCGTGGTCACCGGCGAACACCACCACCCGGGCCCGGGTGAACGGCCGCGGCGGGCACTTGCCCTGACACGAGGCGATCCACACACCGAGCTCCTCCAGCCGCCCCAGCGAGCCGGCGGGCTTGGTCAGCCGCTCGTGCCGGGCGGCCGCCTCCCGCCGCGCGGCCGGGTCCGGCGGATCGACGGCGGGGAACTCGATGCTCGTCACCACAAGGTCCTTTCACCTCAACCGGAGTGGCAGGCCGGCGACGAGCAGCAGCACCTCGTCGCACACCTGCGCCAGCCTCGCGTTCAGCGAGCCCAGTTCGTCGCGGAACAGCCTGCCAGAGCGGGTCGCGGGCACGACGCCCAACCCGACCTCGGCCGACACCAGCACAAGCGGGCCCTCGCGTCGAGCGACGGCGGCGACGAGTTCGTCACACCGGGCCCTGGCTTCGGAAACGGTCCCTTCCCAGGCGCCGGTGTCGTCGAGCACCCCGGTCAGCCACGTCGCCAGGTCGTCGACGAGCACCGTTCCGGGAACGGAATCCAGCACGGCCGGCAGGTCCGTCGTCTCGACGGTGGACCAGGTCGGCGGGCGGCGGGCGACGTGCGCGGCGATCCGGGCCTGCCACTCGGCATCGGCCGGATCGCGCCGCGCGGTCGCCACGTAGGTGACGGAGCCGGCAGCGAGCCCCTCGGCGTGGGCCGACTTGCCCGAGCGGGCGCCGCCGAGCACCAGTGTCCGTGACGTCACGGGCCGGACGTTACCGTCTGCGCATGGCGTTGCGATGGCACTACCAGGACGACGACGGCGTCGACGTGACCGGCCCGGACGTCACCTTCGACGACCAGGCCGCCGCCGAGGACTGGCTCAGCGCCACCTGGACCGACCTCGCGGAGATCGACATCACCCAGGTCACGCTCCTCGACGGCGGCGAGGTCGTGTACGGGCCCATGAGTTTGAAGCCCTGATCCCTTACGGCACGTGCGTCAGCATCGGGTCGGTGCGGACGTGGCCCTCGAGGACCTTGTCGATCCGGTCCAGGATCTCCGCGTCCAGCTTCACGCCGGAGGCCTTGACGTTCTCCGCCACCTGCTCGGGCCGGCTGGCGCCGATGATCGCCGAGGCGACGTTGGCGTTCTGCAGCACCCACGCGACCGACAGCTGGGCCAGCGTCAGGTCGACCTCGGCGGCGATCGGCTTGAGCTGCTGCACCTTCTCCAGCACCTCGTCCAGCAGCCAGCGGGCGATGAAGTTCTTGCCGCTGGCGTCGGTGGCCCGCGAGCCCTCCGGCACCGGCTGGCCGGGCAGGTACTTGCCGGTGAGCACGCCCTGCGCGATCGGCGAGAACACGATCTGGGAGATGCCCTCCCGCTCGCTGGTCGGCACGATCTGCGACTCGATCACCCGGTGCAGCATGTTGTACTGCGGCTGGTTGGAGATGAACGGCACCTGCAGCTCACGGGCGACGGCGGCGCCGCGGGTGATCTGGTCGGCGGTCCACTCGGAGACGCCGATGTAGAGGGCCTTGCCCTGGCGGACGATGTCGGCGAAGGCCAGCATCGTCTCCTCCAGCGGCACGGTCCGGTCGAACCGGTGCGCCTGGTACACGTCGACGTAGTCGGTGCCGAGCCGCCTGAGCGAGCCGTTGATCGACTCCAGGATGTGCTTGCGGCCCAGGCCGCGGTCGTTGGGGCCGCCGGGGCCGGTCGGCCAGTAGACCTTGGTGAGGATCTCCAGGCTCTCCCGGCGCTGGCCCTTGAGCGCCTCGCCGAGCACCGACTCGGCCTTGGTGTTGGCGTAGACGTCCGCGGTGTCGAACGTCGTGATGCCGGCGTCCAGCGCGGCGTGCACGCAGCGGATCGCCTGCTCCTGCTCGATCTGGGAGCCGTGGGTGACCCAGTTGCCGTATGAGATCTCACTGACCGACAGGCCACTGCGGCCTAGGCGACGAAACTCCATGTCCCGAAGCCTAGACCCAGTTAGTTAGAACAGCTAATTACCGGACGCGGATCACGTCAGGCTTCGACGGTCTCCCCGGGACGCACCCGGGGCCGCGGCACCCGCAGCTTGCGGACCTGGCTGGCCCGGGTGAACGTGTACCAGATGATGCTGGCGGTGCCGATGCTCTCCTTGGGGAACTTGGTCCGCGCCAGCCGGGTGGCCAACCGGCCCAGCATGATCGCCTCGACCACCATGGCCAGCAGGAACACCAGGCAGGCCAGCATGACGTACTCCTGCACCGGCAGCGTCGGCACCGTGAGCTGCAGGAAGTACGAGGCGAGCACCAGGATCGCCATCGGCATGAACAGGCCCATCAGGTTGCGCCGGGAGTCGATCACGTCCCGCACGAACGCCTTGACCGGACCGCGGTCCTTGGGCATGAGGTAGCGCTCGTCGCCGGCCATCATGCGCTCGCGCCGCTCGCGCTGCTCCGAGGAGCGCTCCTCGCGCGTCATCTTGGGGCGCAGCTCGCGGCTGCGCTTCATCGCCTCACGCTGGGTGCGGGGCGGCGGCGGAACGGGACCGCGGCGGCGGCCCTCGGCCTCGCGGCGCTTCGGCGTGGGACGGCCCTTGCCCGAGGTGTGCGCCTTCGCCTCCGCGCCGGAATCGACGTCCACCGCCCCGGTCTCGGCGGAAGCGGCGTCATCGGCTGAATTGCGGCGCAAGAACCTCACGTCACCAGGGTAAGCCAGGCCACCAGAGGTAGTTTCAGCGCCATGCGCGTACTCGTCGCACCCGACTGCTTCGGCGGCACGCTCACCGCACTCGAGGCCGCAGAGGCCATTGCCGCCGGCTGGCGGCGCTCGGCGCCGTCCGACGAACTCCTGTTGCGCCCGCTGGCCGACGGCGGCCCGGGCTTCGTCGAGGTGCTGCACGGCGCCCTCGGTGGCGACCTGCACGAGGCCCGGGTGACCGGTCCGCTCGGGCAGGCCGTGACCGCCCAGTGGCTGGCGCACGACAGCACCGCGTACATCGAGTCGGCGCAAGCGTGCGGCCTGCACCTGACCGGCCGCCGCGACCCGGAGACGTCCACCACGTACGGCGTCGGCGAGCTGATCGCCGCCGCCCGCGCGGCCGGCATGCACACGGCCGTCGTCGGGCTCGGCGGCTCCGGCACCACGGACGGCGGCGCGGGCATGCTGCACGCACTCGGCGGCCACGTGACCGATGACACAGGAAGCCCGATCGGGCCCGGCGGGACGGCGCTGAAGCGGGCCGCCGAGGTGGTGCTGCCGGAGGTCGGGATCAACCTGGTCGCCGCCTCCGACGTGGAGAATCCCCTGCTCGGCCGGCACGGTGCGGCACGCACGTTCGGCCCGCAGAAGGGGGCCGACGACGCCGCCGTCGAACGGCTGGAGGCCGGGCTCGAAAGGTGGGCCGAGGTGCTCGAAAACGCCGGCCAGGACGTCCGGGACCGGTCGGGCGCCGGTGCCGCCGGCGGTCTCGGGGCCGGGCTGCTGGCCCTCGGCGCCGCGTTCACCTCCGGATCGGCCCTGGTCAGGACGTTGACGCGGCTCGACGAGGCGCTGGACCAGGCCCGGCTGGCGATCACCGGCGAGGGCAGCTTCGACTGGCAGTCGCTGCGCGGGAAGCTGATCACCGCCGTCGCCGCGGGCGCCGCCGAGCGGGGCGTTCCCTGCCTGGTGCTGGCTGGTCAGGTCAGCGTCGGCCGGCGCGAGGCGGGGGCGGTGGGCGTCGAGCAGTCGTACGCGGTGGCCGAGCACGCCGGCTCGGTGGCCGCGGCGATGGCCGACCCGGCCGGCACGCTGGCCGCGCTCGCGGCGGACGTCGCCGGGCAGTGGTCGCAAGCAAATGCCCGTTGAGCTGTGTCACCATGGGGGAGAGGAATGAACGCCGACCCGTTCTGCGTTGGACGTCGTAGGACAGAACTACGCAGGACGTCGAGGGAGAGCCATGACCGTCCAGGACACCGCCTCGCAGGGCGCGCAGACCGAGGAGCAGACGCACGGCGTCGAGCTCACCGACGCGGCCGCCAGCAAGGCCAAGGCGCTGCTCGACCAGGAGGGGCGCGATGACATGCACCTGCGCATCGCCGTCCAGCCCGGTGGCTGTGCGGGTCTGCGCTACCAGCTGTTCTTCGACGAGCGCAGCCTCGACGGCGACCTGCTCCGTGACTTCAACGGCCTCAAGGTGGCCGTGGACCGGATGAGCGCGCCGTACCTCGAGGGCGCCACGATCGACTTCGTGGACACCATCGAGAAGCAGGGTTTCACCATCGACAACCCGAACGCGGGCGGCTCGTGCGCCTGCGGCGACTCGTTCCACTGATCGAGGCATGACGCAGTGAAGGGCCGTCCCGGCTGGGACGGCCCTTCTGCTGTGTCAGTAGTCGTCGAGGCCGCTGACCTGGGCGGCGCACGCCTCGTCCACGCGCCACGGCGCGGCCTGGCGTGGGGCGGGCAGCGGACGCACCCGCTGCCGGAGCGCGCCCGGGATGTCGGCGCAGTCGTCGATCAGTTGGTCCAGTGAAACGGGCTCTGGGGCGGTCACGACGTTGACCGTAGTTCCAGGGCTACACCACCGGTATCCGTTACCAATCGGTAGTCTTTCGAACTCGGACCATGTCCACCCGACCGGGTGGCCCACCAGTGAAGATCGGGGAGAGACACAGTGCCCGTCGCTGTCATCGGCAGTATCGCCGCCGACCACCTCATGCACTTTCCGGGCCGGTTCACCGAGCAGCTGGTGGCCGAGCGGCTGGACCGCGTGTCGCTGAGCTTCCTCGTCGACGACCTGGTGGTGCGCCGGGGCGGGGTCGGCGCGAACATCGCCTTCGGCATGGGCGTGCTGGGCCAGCGGCCGATCCTGGGCGGCGCCGTCGGCAAGGACTTCGACGACTACCGGGCCTGGCTGGAGCGGCACGGCGTCGACTGCCAGTCGGTGTACGTGTCCGACCTCAAGCACACCGCCCGGTTCATGTGCACCACCGACGACGACATGAACCAGATCGCCTCGTTCTACACCGGCGCGATGGCCGAGACCGGCATGGTCGAGATCGGCGCCATCGCCGACCGCACCGGCGGCCTGGACCTGGTGCTGCTCAGCCCCACCGACCCGGACGCGATGATCCAGCACGCCGACGAGTGCCGGCAGCGGGGCCTGGCCTTCGGCGTCGACCCGTCGCAGCAGCTGGCCCGGATGGACGGCGACCAGGTGCGCCGGTTCGTGGTCGGGGCGAAGTACCTGTTCAGCAACGACTACGAGTGGGAGCTGGTGCTGCGCAAGACCGGCTGGTCCGAGGCCGAGATCCTGGAGAAGGTGGAGATGCGCGTCACCACCCTCGGGGAGAAGGGCGTGGAGATCGTCGGCCGCGAGGTCGGCTCGCTGCAGGTGCCGGCCGTGCCCGAGCTGGCCAAGGTCGACCCCACCGGCGTCGGCGACGGCTTCCGCGCCGGCTTCCTGGCCGCCGTGTCCAGCGGCCTCGGCCTGGAGCGCGCCGCCCAGCTCGGCGCCCTCGTCGCCGTGCACGTGCTGGAGGTCAACGGCCCGCAGGAGTGGACCTTCGACCGGGAGACGGCCCTGGGCCGGCTCAGCGACGCCTTCGGCCCCGAGGCCGCCACCGAGGTCGCCGCGATCCTCCCCGCCTGAATCGGCCCCCTGATGCTTGGAAGGGACCTTTCCTGACGTCCAACGTCAGGAAAGGTCCCTTCACAACATCACGGGCTTGACGGTCAGAGGCGGACCGGGTACTGGGGCTCGGGGATGACCGGCTTGATCCGGCCCTCGGTGAAGATGCCGTGCCAGATCATGAACATCAGCAGCGCCCAGATGCGACGGCTGTGGTCCATGCCGCCGGTCCGGTGCTCCTCGATCATCGCCAGCACCGCCTGCTTGTCGATCAGGTGGTCGGTCTGCGACTGGCGCACGATGTCCAGCGCCCAGGGGTGCATCTCCTCACGCAGCCAGTGCCGGATCGGCACCGGGAAGCCCAGCTTGCGCCGGTTGATCACGTGCGCGGGGATGATGTCGGCGATGGCCCGCCGCAGCGCGTACTTGGTGGTCTCGCGGGTGATCTTCTGCTCCAGCGGCACCTGCGAGGCGATCTTGAACACCTCGTGGTCCAGGAACGGGACCCGCAGCTCCAGCGAATTGGCCATGGTCATCTTGTCGGCCTTGACCAGGATGTCGCCGCGCAGCCAGGTGAACAGGTCCACGTGCTGCATCCGGCTCACCGGGTCCCAGTCCACCGACTCGCGGTAGGGCTTGGCGGTGGCGTCGGCGTGCGACACCGACGAGCTGAAGGTCCGCAGCACGGACCGCAGCTGGTCGTCACGGAAGATGCGCGCGTTGCCGTAGTAGCGCTGCTCCAGCGTCAGCGCGCCGCGGCGCAGCAGGTCCTTGCCGCGCACGCCCTCGGGGATACGGGTGGAGACCCGGCCCATGGCCTTGCGCAGCGCGCCCGGCACCTTCTCGAACGGCGCCAGCGACAGCGGCTCGCGGTAGATCGTGTACCCGCCGAACAGCTCGTCCGCGCCCTCGCCGGACAGCACGACCTTGACGTGCTGGCGGGCCTCGCGGGCGATGAACCACAGCGGCACCAGGGCCGGGTCGGCCACCGGGTCGTCCAGGTACCAGACGATCAGCGGCACGGCCTCCATCATCTCGGCCGCCGACACGGTCCGGACCACGTGCTTCACGCCGATCGCCGCGGCCGACTCGGCGGCCACGTCCACCTCGGAGAAGCCGGCCCGCTCGAAGCCGGTGGTGAAGGCGATCAGGTCCGGGTTGTGCTCCTTGGCCAGGGCCGCGATCACGGTGGAGTCGATGCCGCCGGACAGGAACGAGCCGACCGTCACGTCCGCCCGCATGTGCTTGGCCACGGAGTCGCGCAGCGCGTCGGCGATGTCGGCGTAGAGCTTGGTGGCGTCGGCCGGGCCGTGCATCACGCGCGGACGGAACTTCGGCGTGAAGTAGCGCTCGGTGACGATCTCGCCGCCGGGGGCGAAGGTGAACGAGGTGCCGGACTCGATCCGCCGGATGTGCGTGTTGAGCGACTCCGGCTCGGGCACGTACTGCAGGATCAGGTAGTGCTGCAGGGCCCGGCGGTCCAGCTTGGGCTCGATGCCCAGCGTGTCGGCCAGGTTGAGCAGGCTCTTCTTCTCGCTGGACATCGCGATGCCGCCGGGGCCGGCGGCGTAGTACAGCGGCTTGATGCCGAACGGGTCGCGGGCGCCGAAGATGATCCTCTTCTCGCTGTCCCAGATCATGAACGCGAACATGCCGCGCAGCCGGGACACCGCCGCCTGGCCCCAGTAGTGGTACGCGGCGACGATCACCTCGCTGTCACCGTCGGTGTGGAACTGGGCGCCGAACCGCTCGATCAGCTCCGCCCGCAGCTCGATGTAGTTGTAGATCTCGCCGTTGAAGGCCAGCGCGTACCGGTTCTCCTGCCCGGGCGGGCCCCACAGCAGCGGCTGGTGGGAGTGCTCCAGGTCGATGATGGCCAGCCGGTTGAAGCCGAACACGACCTCGCCGCCCTGCCAGGTGGCGCCCTCGTCGGGGCCGCGGTGCCGCTGGCAGGGCAGGGCCCCGGCGACCGCCGGACGCGCGGCGACGGCCGCGTTCTCAGTGGGACAGATCAGTCCAAGAAGACCGCACACGTCCTAACCGCACCTCTCATCGAAACAGGGCACTTGCACACCGGGGGTCGCAGCCCAGTATGCCCATGACGGGCGGGTGGTCGAGCGGCAGGCGGCCGCCCGGACGGTGTCGATCAGTGCCGAACCGGGCGTGATCGGCGGATCGTCGAGGGGCGGGCGGCCGCGCGCGCCGTCTCGATCACCCCCGAACGGTGGCGCGTTACCGCCTGGGTTAGGCTCCGTTCTGACTGACGGCGGGGTGCCGTCACCGCTGCTGAGCAGCGGCTGGCGTGTTCGCACACGCCAGAGGCCCGTCATCCGAGGAGGCAGCGAGCAGTGCGCCTGATGGAGGGCACCCGGAAAGCACGGGTCGCCAAACTCGCCGGGCTTGCCGGCCTGGTCGCGGTTGCCGCAAGCGGCTGTTCGACCGACGAGGTTCTGCGTTTCGGCTGGCCGGTCGGCATCACGCCGCAGGCCGATTCGATGCGCGACCTGTGGACCGGCTCGGTGATCGCCGCGCTCGCCGTCGGCCTGATCGTCGCGATCCTGATCCTGTGGCCGGTGGTCTTCCACCGCAAGCGGAGCGAGGAGCTGCCCAAGCAGCTCCAGTACAACCACCCGCTGGAGATCGTGTACACGGTCATCCCGGTGGTCATCGTCGCGGTGTTGTTCTACTTCACGGCCACCACCGAGAACTACGTCACGGACAAGAGCCACACTCCGGACGTCACGGTGGACGTGATCGGCTTCCAGTGGAACTGGGAGTTCAAGTACGACAACTACAAGACCCCGGACGGCAACCCGGTGTCCACGGTGGGCTCCAGCAGCGAGATCCCGCTGCTCGTGCTGCCCACCAAGAAGTGGATCCAGTACAACCTGCTGTCCACGGACGTCATCCACTCGTTCTGGGTGCCGGCGTTCAACTTCAAGCGCGACGTGTTCCCGGACCCGGACAAGAACAACCAGGACTCGTCCTTCCAGAACACCATCGACCAGACGGGCGCGTTCGTCGGCCACTGCGCCGAGCTGTGCGGCGCGTACCACTCGGCGATGAACTTCGAGGTGCGCGCGCTACCCGACGACCTGTTCCAGCAGTACATGTCGCTGCGGACCAAGGTGAACACCAAGACCGGCAAGCCGTACACCGCGTCCGAGGCGCTGGCCGAGATGAACTGCGGCGACCTGTGCGCGCCGCTGGCCACGACCACGCACCCGTTCAACACGGACCGCACGGCCCGGACCGGAAGCTGAGGAACAACCGATGAAGATTGAATCCAGGATCTTCGAGGTCGTCGCGGGCTTCTGCTTCATCATGGCGATCGTCTACGGCATCTGGGCCAAGGAGCCCGTCGGCATCGTCGCGCTGACCCTGACCGGCGGCCTGTGCCTGATCACCGGCACGTACTTCCGGTTCGTGGCGCGCCGCATCCCGGAGCGCCCCGAGGACGACACCGAGGCCGAGATCAGCGACGGCGCGGGCGAGCTGGGCTTCTTCAGCCCGGGCAGCTACTGGCCGGTCGGCATCGCGGCGGCCGCCGCGATCGGCGCCCTGTCGCTGGCCTTCTTCCAGACGTGGATGCTGGTGATCACGGTGGTGCTGGTGCTGATCACCGTGGGCGGCCTGGTCTTCGAGTACCACACGAAGCCCAACGCCGAGTGAGTTGCTGAAGCTTCACTGAGCGAACGGCCCCGGGCATTGGAGCCCGGGGCCGTTTCGCGCACGATTCCCGTGTGCCGTTACTAGACGACCGAGCCGCCACCCGGCGACTGCTGGACCGCTTCGGCTTCGGTCCCCGCCCGGGCGAGCTGGAAACCCTGGCGCGCAACGGGTTCGCCGCGGCATGCGAGCAGGTGCTGGCCCAGGCCCCGGACGCCACGCCGCTGCCGAACCTCGGCGCGGAGCCGGCGCAGGCGGGCAAGAAGGCCAGTGCCGCCGAGCGCAGGCAGCGGCAGAAGACCTTGCGCAGCCAACAGATCACCGCCGTGCAGTGGTGGCTGGACCGGATGGCCGGCACCGCGTCGGCGCTGCCGGAGCGGCTGACCTGGTTCTGGCACGGGCACTTCGCCACCAGCGTGCAGAAGGTGCACAGCGCACGCCTGATGCTGCACCAGAACCAGACGCTGCGCACCAAGGGCGGCGACTTCACCGCGCTGGCCAAGGCGATGATCGTGGATCCGGCGATGCTGCTGTGGCTGGACGGCCAGCAGAACAAGGTCGGCGCCGCCAACGAGAATCTCGCCCGCGAGTTCATGGAGCTGTTCACGCTGGGCGTCGGCCACTACTCCGAGACCGATGTCCGGGAAGCCGCCCGCGCGCTCACCGGCTGGACGGTGAACCGGGATGCGATGACCTCGTCGCTGGCCCCGAAACGACACGACAACGGCGGCAAAACCGTGTTGGGAATCACGGGAAATCTCGACGCCGATGGATTTGTCGACATCGTGCTGAATCGTCCGGACTCGGCCCGTTTCGTGGCGAGCCGGCTGTGGTTCCGGTTGGTCAGCGCCACCCCGCCCGCGGCGGACGCGCTGGACCGGCTGGTCGCGGGTTACGGCTCGCAGCGGTCCATCGGGGGGCTGCTGCGGGCCGTGCTCGCCGAGCCGGCGTTCCGCGATCCGGCGACGACCCTGGTGAAGCAGCCGGTGGAGTGGGCCGTCGGCCTGATGCGGGCGCTGGGCGTGCAGCCGTCGAAGCTGCCGGTCACGCAGCTGGAGGCGGGCCTGCGGGGCATGGGGCAGGTGCCGTTCGAGCCGCCCAGCGTCGGCGGCTGGCCGGCCGGGCAGGCCTGGCTGACGACCTCGGCCGGGCTGGCCCGGCTGCACCTGGCGCAGCTGATCGCCGAGCACGCCGACGTGTCGCACATCACGTCGGCGACGGCGGCCGGGCAGGTGCTCGGCGTCGACACGTGGAGTCAGCGGTCCTCGGCGGCGCTGGCCGGCATCCAAGGGGCGCAGCTGGTCGCGGTGGCGGCCTGCGCGCCGGAATACGTGGTGAGCCAATGAGAATCAGCCGACGCGGCTTCATCATCGCCAGCGGCGTGGTCGGCGCGGGCGCGCTCGCCGCCGGCGCCACCCAGGTGGACTGGTCCGACCTGATGACCGCCGCCGCCCGGAACCCGTTGTCCCCGGACGCCGGCGTGCTCGTCGTCTGCACGCTCTACGGCGGCAACGACGGCCTGAACACCGTGATCCCGGCCTCGGACAGGGCATATCAATCGGCACGGCCGGACCTGGCGTACCAACCGCACGAGGTGCTCGATCTCGGCGACGGTCTCGGCCTCAACCCGGGCATGACGGGCCTGAAGAAGCTCTGGGACGACAAGCGCCTGGGCATCGTCCGCGGCGTGGGCTATCCCAAGCCGGACCACAGCCACTTCCGGTCCATGGCGATCTGGCAGACGGCGTCGCCCGGCAGCCCGCAGCAGACCGGCTGGCTCGGCCGCTGGCTGGACGTGACCGGCGACGACCCGCTGCGGGCCGTGTCCATCGAGCCCGTGCTACCGCCGCTGATGGCCGGCCAGCGGGCCGCCGGGGCGACGCTGCCCGTGACCGGCCTGAAGCTGCCGACCGGGGCCGTGGGCAAGGCGTTCGAGCTGATGGGACATCCGCAGGACGGCGATGCGCCGGACCAGGCGAGGGCGGCTCGGTCCATCGCCGACCTGCACACGACCGCCACCAAGCTGGGGCCGGCGGTGAAACCCAGCAGTGACAGCAAAGGCCGGCTGGCGGCGCAGTTGGACGTCGTCGCCGGGCTGGTGGAGGCGGGCGTGCCCACGCGGGCCTATTCGGTGTCGCTGGGCGGCTTCGACACGCACGCCGACGAGAAGGGCACGCAGCAGCGCCTGCTCACCGAGCTCGACCAGGCGCTGTCGGCCTTCGTGGACCGGATGCGGGGCAAGCCGGTCGTGGTGCTGGTGTACTCCGAGTTCGGCCGCCGCGTCGGCGCGAACGCCAGCGACGGCACCGACCACGGCACCGCCGGGCCGGTGTTCGTCATCGGCGACGCGGTCCGGGGCGGCTTCTACGGCGAGCAGCCCAGCCTCACCGACCTGGACAACGGCGACCTCAAGGAGAGCACCGACTTCCGTGACGTCTACGCCACGATGCTGCGCGACGTCCTGGGCGAGGACCCCGGCAAGGTCCTCGACGGCCACGACACGACGGTGAGCGGGCTACTGGGCTGAGGCCGCCAGCTTGGCCGACAGCGCGATCCAGCGGTCCAGCAGTTCCGCGCCGGCGCCGGAGTCGATCGCCTGGGCGGCGACGTCCTTGGCGGCGCGCAGGTCGGCGTGCAGGTCGTCGCTGAGCCCGTTGAACACGGCCACCGCGCCGGCGGCGTTGATCAGCACGGCGTCCCGCACCGGACCGGGCCGGCCGGCCAGCAGGTCCCGCACCACCTGGGCGTTGTACGTGGCGTCCCCGCCGACCAGGTCCGCCGGCTGTGCGGGGGCGACCCCCAGCAGCGACGGGTCGATCCGGTCCCGGCGCACCACGCCGTCCTGGGAGATCCACGCCGACGTCGTCGTGGTGGTGGTGATCTCGTCCAGCCCGTCGTCGCCGCGCACCAGCAGCACGTGCGCGCCGCGGGAGGCGAAGACACCGGCCATCACGTCGGCCATCGGCTCCCGCGCGCAGCCGATCAGGCCGTACTTGGGCTGCGCCGGGTTGGACAGCGGCCCGAGGATGTTGAACGCCGTCGGCACGGCCAGCTCACGCCGCGGCCCGGAGGTGAAGCGCAGCGCCGGGTGGTAGGCGGGCGCGAAGCAGAACCCGATGCCGACCTCGGCCACGCAGCGCTGCACGGCGTCCGGCGGCAGCTCGATGGCGACGCCGAGCTCCTCCAGCACGTCACCGGTGCCGCACTTGGACGACGACGCCCGCGCGCCGTGCTTGACCACGGGCACGCCGGCGGCGGCCGTGACGATGGCCGTCATGGTCGAGATGTTCACGGTGTGGGCCTGGTCGCCGCCGGTGCCGACGATGTCGATCGCCCGCCCGGCCACGTCTACGGTCCGCGCGTGCCGCAGCATCGAGTCGGCCATGCCCAGCACCTCGTCGGGCGTCTCGCCCTTGGCGCGCAGCGCGACCGCGAAGCCGGCGATCTGCGCGGACGTGGCCTCGCCGGTCATCACCTGGTCCATCGCCCAGCCGGTCTGCTCCGCCGTCAGGTCGTGCCCGGCGATCAGCGCGCCCAGCAGGTCGGGCCAGGTCGGCGTGCTCATCTGGCCACGGGCGCACCGGACCGCAGCACCTCTGCGACGGTCTCGGCCGCGGCCAGCGGGTCCAGCGGATGCACGATGACGGCGTCCGCCTGCGACCAGGTGGCCAGCCAGCGGTCGTCCTTGCGCCGCACGGCGATCACGATCGGCGGGCAGTTGGTGATCTCGTTCTTGAGCTGGCGGGACAGCCCCATGCCGCCGGTGGGCTGCGCCTCGCCGTCCAGGATGGCCAGGTCGATCGCGCCGCTGTCGACGTGGTAGAGCACGTCCGCCACGGTGCCGACCTCGACGTACTCCACGCGGCCCAGGTCCGGCGCCGGCCGCCGGCCGACGGCGGTGACGATCGCCTCGCGGACCTCCGGCCGGTGGCTGAAGACCAGGACCTTCCACGTCTGCGTGCTCATACCGTGATGCTATCTGTGTCACACCTTCAGGTCTGCAAGCAGTCCCATCCCACCGCGTCTGGCGTCCAGTCGCTGGGCCAGCCCGGCCATCCGGGACCGCTCCTGGGCGCAGCTCAGCGCGGTGATGAGCTGGACACGCAGGGCGTGCAGCCGAACCGGATCGCCCGCCTCGACCACGCGCAGCTCCCAGCCGTCCTGGGCCAGCAACTCGCGGGCTCGGTCCACCGAGGACGCGGGGAGCACGAGGTGATGCCGCAGGACGGCCTTCTCGGCGGGCCGCAGACGCGGCGAACGGGCCAGCACCGCCGAGTCCGCCTCGGCCGGATCGAACGCCTCCGCAACCACGTTTAAATCAGGGTTGTCCAGGTCGAACGGCAATTCCGGACGCCGTCGCAACAGTGACCTCAATCGCTCGAACGCGCCCATCGCTGCTGATCTCCCGTTGCACCCCACCCGACCGGGCGGCCTGATCCACCGCAGGCAATAATGCGACCCGTGACAACGGCAGCTCCCCCCATCGCTCAGCGGGTGCACTCGCTGAATCGCCCGAACATGGTCAGCGTGGGCACCATCGTGTGGCTGTCCAGCGAGCTCATGTTCTTCGCCGGTCTCTTCGCGATGTACTTCACCGTGAAGGCCCAGAACACCGGCGTCTGGCCGCCCGAGCCCACGCACCTGGACAAGGCGTACGCGCTGCCGTTCACCATCATCCTGGTGCTCTCCTCGGTCACCTGCCAGTGGGGCGTGTTCGCCGCCGAGCGCGGCGACGTCTTCGGCCTGCGCCGCTGGTACGTGCTGACCTTCGTGATGGGCCTGATCTTCGTGCTGGGCCAGGCCAACGAGTACCGGATGCTGGTCGAGGAGGGGACGACCATCCCCAGCTCGGCCTTCGGCACGGTGTTCTTCCTTGCGACCGGTTTCCACGGGCTGCACGTGATCGGCGGCCTGATCGCCTTCATCTTCCTGCTCATCAGGACGAGGTTGAGCAAGTTCACGCCGGCGCAGGCGACCTCGGCGATCGTGGTGTCGTACTACTGGCACTTCGTCGACATCGTCTGGATCGGCCTGTTCGCCGTGATCTACCTCATTCCCTGACCCAGCCCCGAACTGACAGCAAGGGTTGCCCTCCATGACCACCAAGCCACCCGCCGACGCGGCGGGTACGTCCGCCCCGGCGGGTAAGCGCGCCCGCTCGCGGTCCAAGCTCAAGCGCCGGGTCTCCGGCCTGCTGGCGCTCGGGATCGCGCTGCTGGGCGCGGGCGCGCTGTACGCCGTCGCGGTCCCCGCCCCGCAGACCGCGCAGGCCTCGGACACCAACGCGCTCGTCGAGCAGGGCCGGCAGCTGTTCAACAACAGCTGCGTCACCTGTCACGGAAAGAACCTGGAAGGCGTCAAGGACCGCGGGCCCAGCCTGATCGGTGTCGGCTCGGCGGCGTCCTACTTCCAGCTGTCCACCGGCCGCATGCCGCTGTCCGGCGGGCAGACCGCCGAGGCCGCGCGCAAGCCCCCGGTGTTCACGCCGCAGCAGATCGACGCCCTCGACGCGTTCATCCAGGCCAACGGCGGCGGCAAGCAGAAGCCGGACGCCACGGACGAGCAGCTGTCCACGGGCGACCCGTCGCGCGGCGGCGAGCTGTTCCGCCTCAACTGCGCGAACTGCCACAGCTTCACCGGCCGCGGCGGCGCGCTGTCCTCCGGCAAGTACGCGCCGGAGCTGGACGGCGTCACGCCCAGCCAGATCTACACCGCGATGCTCACCGGCCCGGAGAACATGCCGGTGTTCGGCGACCGGCAGCTCACGCCGGACGAGAAGAAGGACATCATCGCGTACATCAAGTCCGTGACCGATGGCAACAACAACCCCGGCGGCAACCCGCTCGGCGGTCTCGGCCCGATCTCTGAGGGCCTCATCGGATGGATCGTGGGCATCGCCGCGCTGGTCGGCGTGACCCTCTGGATCGGATCGAAGGCATGAGCGGCGACGAGCACGACGAGAAGCTGCCCACCGAGGCAGAGCTGAACAGCATGAACCGGGACGAGCTGGTCCGGCTCGGCACCAAGCTCGACGGCGTCGAGCTGATCAGCTACGAGGACCCGTGGCCGGTCAAGGGCACCAAGGAAGAGAAGCGCGCCGAGCGCGGGGTGGCCTACTGGTTCCTGCTGGCCGCGGTTGCCGGCCTCGCCTTCATCCTGGCGTTCATCCTGTGGCCCGCGGACTACCAGGCGCCGGGCACCGACGGCTACTTCTGGTACAGCCTGTACACCCCGGTGATCGGCGTCACGCTCGGCCTGACCATTCTCGGCCTCGGCGTCGGCGCGCTGAACTACACCAAGAAGTTCATCCCGCACGAGCTGGCCGTGCAGGACCGCCACGACGGCGGGTCGTCCAAGATCGACCAGGAGACCATCCTGGCCGAGCTGGCCGACGCCGGTAACCGCAGCACCATCACCCGCCGCTCGCTGGTCAAGCGGACCGCGGGCGCGGCGGCCGGCGTGATGGGCCTGGGCCTGGTCGTGCTGCCGGTGGGCGGGCTGTTCAAGAACCCGTTCGCCGACACCAACTCCAAGGACTCGCTCTGGCACACCGGCTGGCAGCCGAGCTTCCCCGGCGAGAAGGTCTACCTGCGCCGCAACACCGGTGACGCCGGCGAGGTCGTGCTGATCCGTCCGGAGGACCTGGACGCCGGCGGCTTCGAGACGGTGTTCCCGTTCCGCGAGTCGGAGCGCGGCAACGAGGAGGCGCTGTCCGCGGCGCTGCACCGCTCGGACAACCCGGTCATGCTCATCCGGCTGCGGCCCGACCAGAACGTGGTCAAGCGGGCCGGCCAGGAGAACTTCAACTTCGGCGACTACTACGCGTACTCGAAGATCTGCACCCACCTGGGCTGCCCGACCTCGCTGTACGAGCAGCAGACCGGCCGCCTGCTGTGCCCGTGCCACCAGTCGCAGTTCGACGTGTTCGAGTACGCCAAGCCGGTCTTCGGCCCGGCCGCCCGCGCGCTGCCGCAGCTTCCCATCGAGGTGGACGAGAGCGGATACTTCGTGGCACGCGGCGACTTCATCGAGCCCATCGGCCCCGCGTTCTGGGAGCGTGACTCATGAGCGGCATCACGACGCCGACCAAGCCGGCCAACACGGCGACACGCATCGCGGGCGGCGCGGCGAAGTGGGCCGACGACCGGTACCACCTGGCCGCCGGCATGCGTCGCCAGCTGAACAAGGTCTTCCCGTCGCACTGGTCCTTCCTGCTCGGCGAGATCGCCCTGTACAGCTTCATCGTGCTGCTGCTGTCCGGCACGTACCTGGCGCTGTTCTTCGACCCCTCCATGCAGGAGGTCACCTACAACGGCGTCTTCGACAACCTGCGCGGCATCCAGATGTCGCGGGCCTTCGCCTCGACCCTGGACCTGTCGTTCGAGGTCCGCGGCGGCCTGTTCGTCCGGCAGATCCACCACTGGGCGGCGCTGCTGTTCATGTCGGCGATCGTCGCCCACATGTTCCGGATCTTCTTCACCGGCGCGTTCCGGCGCCCGCGTGAGGTGAACTGGGTCATCGGCGTCGTGCTGTTCATGATCGGCTCGCTCGAGGGCTTCTTCGGCTACTCGCTGCCGGACGACCTGCTCTCCGGCACCGGCCTGCGGGTCATGTTCGGCCTGATCGAGTCGATCCCGGTCCTGGGCACCTGGGTGGACTGGCTGCTGTTCGGCGGCGAGTTCCCCGGCAACGTGATCGTGCCGCGCATCTACACGCTGCACATCCTGCTGCTGCCCGGCGTGATCCTGGCGCTGATCGCCGTGCACCTGGGCCTGGTGTGGTACCAGAAGCACACCCAGTTCCCCGGCCCGCGCCGGACCGAGCGCAACGTCGTCGGCGTGCGCATCATGCCGGTGTTCGCGGCCAAGGGCGGCGGCTTCTTCGCCCTGGTCACCGCGGTGATCGCGCTGATGAGCGGCCTGTTCCAGATCAACCCCATCTGGAACTTCGGCCCGTACAACCCGGCTCAGGTCTCCGCCGGCTCGCAGCCGGACTGGTACATGGGCTGGACCGACGGCCTGGTGCGTCTGTGGCCGGCCTGGGAGGCGTACATCCACCTCGGTGGGTCGTGGAACTTCACGATCCCGGCGCCGTTCCTGCCGTTCATCCTGGGCCTGCCGCTGCTCACCGGCATCGCCGCGGTCTACCCGTGGATCGAGCGCCGGCTGACCAAGGACACCGCGCACCACAACCTGCTGCAGCGGCCGCGGGACGTGCCGGTGCGCACCAGCCTGGGCATGATGGCGATCACGTTCTTCATGGTCTGCCTGCTGTCCGGCGGCAACGACATCATCGCGGACAAGTTCGACATCTCGTTGAACGCGACCACCTGGATGGGCCGCATCGGCCTGCTCATCCTGCCGCCGCTGGTGTACTGGGTGACCTACCGGATCTGCATCGGCCTGCAGCGGGCCGACCGCGAGGTGCTGGAGCACGGCATCGAGACCGGCATCATCAAGCGGCTGCCGCACGGTGAGTTCATCGAGCTGCACCAGCCGCTGGGCCCGGTCGACGAGCACGGCCACCCGCACGAGTTGGCCTACCAGGGCGCGCCGGTGCCGAAGAAGATGAACAAGCTGGGCTCGGCGGGCGCGCCGGTCGCCGGCGGCTTCTGGGGCCCGGACCCGGTCGACGAGGTCACCGCGCTGGAGAGCGCCCGCAAGGAGGCGCACACCCGGTCGAACGTGGTGGCCGGCGAGAGCCAGCTCAACCAGGACAAGGAGCTGGCGGGCAAGCCCCAACAGCCCGACGCCTGACGGTTGTCAATGGCCCCGGTCTCGCAGAGACCGGGGCCATTGTCATGTCCTGGCCGCCAGGACCGAAGACTGGAGCCGTCAAGCCCGGCTGGACACGCGGGGGTTGCCGGCTGTGCGCCGACGACGTGATGGGTCAGTCGAGGCCGACCGAGAAGGACTCCTCGGCGTCGCGGCGGGAATAGGAGCGGAAGGCGATGTGGGTGTCGGTGGACAGCACGCCCGGCACCTTGCTGATCTTGCCCGGCACCAGCTCCGCGAGGTCCTCGTGCCTGGCCACCTTCACGTGTGCGATCAGGTCGACGTCGCCGGCGCAGGAGTAGACCTCCTGCACGCCGTCGATGTCCGCGATCGCCTGCGCGGCCTCCGGGATGGACTCGGCGGTGGCCTGGATCAACACGATCGCCGTGATCACGACGGGACCTCCTGTAATGGTTCGACGACGTGCCGATCGTAGGGCAAGGATGGTCGTCGACACTGATGTGACTGGGGGGAAGATGCCGTACGAGCTGCGCACAATGACGGTTCGCGATGCCGTCCCGGCCGACGCCGAGGAGCTGGTCCGGCTGCGGGTCGTCATGTTCGAAGCCATGGGCCGTGACGTCACCGTCGGCGACTGGCAGCGGCCGTGTGTCGAGGTCTTCCGCCGCGAGCTCGGCGGCCCCGGCCTGATCGCCACCGTCATCGATGCCCCCGACGGCGGACTCGCCTCCTGCGCAGCCGCCTTCGTCCGCCTCGACCTGCCCCGCCCCGGCGAAACCGCCACGGCGTCCGCCCACCTGCACAACGTCTGCACCGACCCGGCCTGGCGGCGCCGGGGCCTCGCGCGCCTGGTCGTCACCGCCCTGGTCGAGCGGCTCGACGCCCTCGGGGTGCGGCGGTCCGACCTGCACGCCTCCGAGGACGGCCGATCGCTCTACGAGAGCTTGGGCTACAAGCCGTACACGGGTGGAGTGGAGATGGTGCGCAGGCTCAGTTGAGCCCCGCGTAGGTCGCTCTCCCCGCGACCGCCCGATCCACCCAGGTCCGCCACCCCGCCGCCGACTTGGCCGGCTCGGACCACGGGGTGTCGCAGTAGACCAACCTCGTCCCGGGGCGGTTGAGCCAGCGCAACACCACGCCCGTCTCCTCGGCCGGGGCGCCGCGGAGTGGGCCTTCGCCGGGCACGACCGTCTCGGCCGAGGCGACGAGGGCGTCGACGACCGGCATGGGGCGTACGCCGCGGCGCGCGACGCCGGCGGAGGCGAGCCGGCCGTGGCGTACCACCGAGAACTCCCAGCCGCCGGCGCCGTCGGGGCGGGCGGCGACGAGCTCCGGCAGCGCGGCTAACGCGGCGAGGCGTTGGCTGCGGTCGACGGCGCGGACGAGGTCGGCGAGGCGGTCGCGACGGATGGCGGCCTCCTCGAAGCGTTCGGCCAGGGCCAACTCCTCCAGCTGAGCGGCCAACTTGTCGAACGGAGTGAGGGCGCGGCCGGCGATGAGGTCCCGGACGGCCGCCGGGGCGTGGCCGTAGTCGGCGACGTCCTGCCGACCGGCGCAAGGCGCCCGGCAGCGGCCCAACTCGGCCAGGGCGCACGGAGTGGCGTTTGCGCCCTGCGTGGGAATCCGCATGCTGCACGTGCGCAGGCCCGTCGCATCGCTCAACGCGGTGGCGGCGGTCTCCGCGCCCTGCCGTGAACGGAACGGCCCCAGTGCGCCGTCGCGAGGGCGGCGGACGATCGACAGGCGCGGGAAAGCCTCGTCGGTGAGCGTCACCCACCAGCCGCCCTGCTGGTTACGGGACTTCCGGTTGTACTGCGGCTTGTGTGCCGTCAACAACCGCAGCTCACGCACCTCCGCCTCCAGCGAATGCGCGCACACCACCGCATCCACGCGCACCGCCAGCGCGACCATTTCCTTGATCCGGCCCCGGCTCTCGCTGCTGGTGAAGTACTGCCGCACGCGCCGGCGCAGGTCCGTGGCCGTGCCGACGTACAGCACCTCCTCCGACGGCCCGCGGAACATGTACACGCCCGGCTCCGACGGCAGATGCGCCGCCAACGTGCGCTTCCGGCGCTGCGCGGGTGTCACGTCGGGCAGGTAGTCGAACAGCTCCTCCAGCGACTGCACGCCCACCGGGCCCAGCCGCTCCAACAGCCCGTGCAGCACGTCCACCGTCGCGCGGGCGTCGTCCAGGGCACGGTGGTTCGGCGTGGTCTCCGTCTGGAACAGCTGCGCCAATGCCGACAGCCGGCAGCTCGGCGCCTCGTCCCGTGACAGCACGCGGCGGGCCAGCCGCACCGTGCACAACACCGCCGGCTTCGGCCACGCGTAGCCGTGCTCAGAGCACGCCGCCCGCAGAAAGCCCGTGTCGAACGGCGCGTTGTGCGCCACCACCACCGCGCCCGCCGCGAACTCCAGGAACGCCGGCAGCACCTCGTCGATCGGCGGCGCGGTGTACACCATCGCCTCCGTGATGCCGGTCAGCCGCACGATCTCCGGCGGGATGCCCCGGCGCGGGTTCACCAGCGTCGCGAACTCGCCCAGCACCTCCCCGCCCCGCACCTTCACCGCGCCGATCTCGGTGATCGCGTCCTCACCCGGCCGTCCGCCCGTCGTCTCCAGGTCCACCACCACGAACGTGGTCTCCCGCAACGGCGTGCCCAGCTCGTCGAACGACAGCTGCCCCAGGTCTTCAGCAGTGGTGGTCATGGTGATCGGCATGCTGCCAGGACCCCCTGACAGTTTTTGTCCCGATGTGGGGGGAGTGCCCCCGACGCAGGGGAGTGCGAGGCCCCGGAGGGGCCGAGCCCCGCGCGGAACGCGCGGCAAAAATACGGCCAAGTGGGTGACCTGCGGTGTTGTTGCCGTAACAACCTGGCGATGTGGGTCGGTTCCCTGTCAGCCGCGCGGGCCGGCACACACTAGCCTGTGGGGGTGTCCGCGTCAGCCGAAGCCGATGAGCCGGGTCAGGGGCCCGAGCTGTCCGCCGTGGACGGTGGCGATGATCAGTCCACTGTGGACTGGTCGGCGCTGCCGGACCCGGTGCGGTCCCGGCTGGCCGAGATCAGCGCGGACGCCGTGGGGGCGCTGGCGCGGGTGGACATCCCGCAGCAGGTGAAGGCGGTTGCCCGGTTCGCGCCGGCGAAGCGGGCCCGGTTGGGGGCATCGGCGCTGATCGCGGGCCTACGGGACGCGCACGCCTTCCGTACGGCGGTGGTGGAGTGGTGCCGCGAGCACCGCCCGGCGGCGCTGGACAGCACGGCCCCGGACCCGGTGACGGCGGCGGCCGCGGCGGTGCTGCTGGGCGAACCGACGGCGGTGCACTTCGTCGAACTGGTGGCGCGACGGGTCGGCGAGGGGCAGCTGCGGGCGGAGCGGGACTCGGCCGTACTCAAGGCGCAGCGGGCGGAGGCGGAACTCCAGCGCGTACGGGACGAACTGGACGCGAACCAGGGCGCGGAGGCGAAGGTCCTCCAGGAACGCGACGCGGAGCTGGAGCGGCTGCGCAAGCGCCTGCGCGAACAGGGCGTGAAGCTGCGCGAGGCCCGCGACCGCGCCGACAACGCGATGGCGGCGGCGGAGAAGGTCCGCACGGAGGCGTTGGCCGAGGTCAAGTCGCTGATCGCGGAGCGGGACCGGGAGCGCGAGCGGGCCGAGACGGAGCGGGCGAAGGCCCGCCGCGCGGAGAACGACGCGGAGATCGCCCGGCAGTCCGCCCGGGAGGCCCGCCAGGCCGACGAGGTCCGGCTGGCGCTGCTGGTGGACACCCTGGACGGCGCGGTCACGGGCCTGCGCCGCGAACTGGCCATCGGCGGCGGCCAGGGCCCGCGCCCGGCGGACATGGTCCGCGGCGCGACGGCGGCGCAGGGCACGGTCGGCCGGGTCGAGGACCCGGCGGCGCTGGACCGCCTGCTGGCGTTGCCGGCGGTGCACATGGTCGTGGACGGCTACAACGTGACCAAGACCGGCTATCCGGAGTTGCCGCTGTCCGACCAGCGTGACCGGCTGGTGCACCAGATGGCGGTGCTCGCGGCCAGGACCGGGGCGGAGGTCACGGTCGTCTTCGACGGTGCGGGCGTGGTGGCGGTGCCCTCGGCGGCGCCGCGCGGCGTCCGTGTCCTGTTCTCCGATCCGGGCGTGCTCGCGGACGACGTGATCAGAGCCCTGGTGACCGCGGAACCCGAAGGTCGGCCTGTGGTTGTTGTCACGTCGGACCGCGCGGTGGCGGACTCGGTGCGGCGCCGTGGAGCGCACCCGGTGCCGTCGGCGGTGCTGCTGGCCCGACTCGTCCGGGTGTGAAGAGTTAACCCCTCCCGACCTGCCGATTCGCCGAACGGCCGACCGAATGCGCCGAATGGGATTCACGCCTGGTCAACGCTGTCTCCGCCCAGATGCTCCGAACGAGTGAGCACGACCGCTCATCGGCCGCCAATGTCACGGCGGGTGGACGGCGGACACCTCTTTTCGTAACCTACCCGAGACCTCGCGGCGACCAGCTGGCTGGCGTGGCCGGCGACGCGGGGTCACCGTCTGTTTCGACCTGTCGGGGGGTCGAGCGCCTGACGGGCACTACCTCGAAGGAGACACCACCGACGTGGCGTCGAACCGACTCAAGCACGTGATGCGGGGCGCTCTGGCCGTATCGGCCGTGGCCACCGTCGTCGGCCTGAACCCCGGGTCCGCCGTCGCCGATCCGCCGTCCAACCTCCAGGACGCGAAGACCCAGCTCGACGCGGCCAGCAAGGCCGCGGAGGTCGCCGACCAGGCCTACCTGGCCGCCCAGGACGACCTGAAGGCCAAGCAGGCCGAGGTCGCCAAGGCCACCGCGGACATCCAGACCTACACCCAGCAGGCCCAGGACGCGAAGGCCAAGGAGACCCAATACCAGGGCCAGGTCGACCAGCTCGCGTCGGCCGCCTACAGCGGTGTCCAGTTCACCCAGCTCTCCGCGCTGCTGACCGGCAAGTCCGCCCAGGACTTCCTGGACCAGTCCAGCGAGCTGCAGTTCCTCGCGCAGCAGAACGCCGCCGTGATGGACGGCTACGACAACGCGATCAAGACGGCCAACAGCGCCAAGGCGAAGGCCGCGGACGCGCAGAAGAAGTCGCAGGAGGCCGCGGACGCGGCGCAGAAGATCCTCGGCGAGCTGGACGGCAAGAAGAAGGCCGCCGACCAGGCCAAGGACCAGGCGCAGTCGATCTACAACCAGCTCGACGCGGCGGCCAAGGGCCTGCTCAAGGGCGCCGGCGACACGGGCGTCTTCCTCGGTCCGCCCGGCGCGGCCGGCACCGCGATGAACGCGGCCGTCGGCGAGCGCGGCGTGCCCTACGTGTGGGGCGGCACCACGCCGAACCCCGGCTTCGACTGCTCCGGTCTGATGCTGTGGTCCTACGCCAAGGCTGGCATCCAGCTGCCGCGCTCGGCCGCCGCGCAGTACACCGTGGGCAAGGCCGTCTCGCTGGACGCCCTGCAGCCGGGTGACCTCATCTTCTACGGCTCCACCGCGTCCAACATCCACCACGTGTCGATGTACGTGGGCGCCGGCAAGGTGGTGCACGCCCCGACCGAGGGTGAGGTCGTGAAGATCGTGCCGATCGGCAACTCCGGCTCGGACATCTTCGGCGCCAAGCGCATCGTGGGCTGATTCCGACCAGCTGGGACAACCGTCGCGAGGCCGGCACCCGTCAGGGGTGCCGGCCTCGCGCGTTCACCCGCTCGGTACCCTCCACGGCGTGGTGGCCAACAGACTCAAGCATGCGGTGCGTGGTGCGGTGGCCCTCTCGGCCGTGTCCGTGGCGGTGAGCCTCAACCCGGGCGCGGCGGCGGCCGACCCCGCGCAGGACGCCCAGAAGCAGGTCGAGCAGCAGACCCAGCAGGCCGACCAGATCGGGCAGGAGTACCTCAAGGCCAAGGACGACCTGGCGGCCAAGCAGGCCGACCTGGCCAAGGCCAACGCCGACATCGACAAGTACGGCAAGCAGCTGACCGAGGCGCAGGCCAAGGAGGAGCAGTTCCGCGGCCAGGTCGACCAGGTCGCGGCGGCCGCGTTCGACGGCGCGCAGTTCACCCAGCTCTCCGCCCTGCTGACCGGCAAGTCCGCGCAGGACTTCCTGGACCAGTCCAGCGCGCTGGAGATGCTGGCGGCGCAGAACTCCGCCGTGCTCGACACCTACGAGGGCGCGGTCAAGCAGGCTTCCGACGCCAAGACGAAGGCCGCGGACGCGCAGAAGAAAGCGCAGGAGGCGACCGACGCGGCGCAGAAGATCCTCGCCGACCTGCAGACCAAGAAGGACGCCGCGGACAAGGCCGTCGCCGACGCCAAGGCCGCCGTGGCCAAGCTGTCCAACGCTGCCAAGCAGGCCCTGGGCGCGGCCGGCAACATGGGCACGTTCATCGGTCCGGCCGGCGCCGCCGGCACCGCCATGCAGGCGGCGCTGAGCCAGCGCGGCGTGCCCTACCAGTGGGGCGGCGAGACCAAGGACGTCGGTTTCGACTGCTCCGGCCTGATGCAGTGGGCCTGGGCCCAGGCCGGCATCAGCATCCCGCGCTCGGCGGCTGCCCAGTACGGCCCGGGCAGGTCCGTCTCCCGTGACGCGCTCCAGGCCGGTGACCTGGTGTTCTTCGGCAGCACGGCGTCGAACATCTACCACGTCGGCATGATGGTCAGCCCGACGGAGATGGTGCACGCGCCGACGCAGGGCGAGACGGTGAAGGTCGTGCCGCTGTCGGTGATGTCGAACTACTTCGGTGCCAAGCGCTACGTCGGCTGAGGTCTACCATCTGGCCCCGTGACCGGAACGGCCCGGTTCAGGGCATGGCTGGTCGCGGCGATCGCCGTGACGCTGTTCGGTGGCGTGGTTCTGCTCGTCGGGCAGCCCGCCACCGGGCCGGGTCCGGCCGCCCCGTCCACGGGCAGCCCGACGGGCCAGGGCGCGCCACCGTTGTCGCAGACCGGCGACAGCGAGGTGACGGCGCTGCTGCGCAGCCGCGCGGCGGCGGTGCTGCACCGGGATCGCCAGGCGTTCCTGGCCACGATCGATCCGAGGGCGACGCCGCAGTTCCGTGACGCCCAGGCGGCGATGTTCGACAATCTCGCCGACGTGCCGCTGTCCGTTTGGTCCTACGACCTCGATCCGACCGACGTGGTCACGGTGCCCAAGGGCGCGTTCCCGGCCGAGGAGCTGTGGGCGCCCGAGGTGCAGCTCAACTACGCGCTGGCCGGCGTGGACCGCGATCCGACCAGCAAGCCGATGGGCTACCTGTTCTCGCGGCACGGCACGAGATGGTTCCTGGCCTCGGACACGTTGACGTCGCGCAACACCTGGCGCGGGCCGTGGGACTTCGGCCCCGTGACGGCGCTGCGGGCCAAGTCCGGGCTGGTGCTCACCCATCCCGACGACGCCGACCTCGGCCGGCGGATCGCCGGCGAGCTGGACTCGGACGTGGCCGCCGTGAGCGCGGTGTGGGACCAGCCGTGGCCGCGTGAGGTCGCCGTGCTGGTGCCGGACTCCACCGACGAGCTGAAGGCGTTCGTGGGCCCCGAGTTCGCGGTGGACTCCATCGCCGCGGTCGCCGTCGCCGACCGTGTCGACAACGGCAACCACACCGCCATCGGGCAGCGCGTGGTGTTGAACCCCGACAACGCGACCAAGATGCCGGTGGCGTCGCTGCGGGTGGTGCTGCGGCACGAGATGACGCACATCGCCGCCCGCGGCTACACCGTGGACGGCACGCCGATGTGGATGCTGGAGGGCTTCGCCAACTACGTCGGCTACCGGGACAGCGGCATCCCGCTGCCGGTCGCCGCGGCCGACGTCGCCGAGCTGGAGCGCAACGGCACGCCGCCGACCGACCTGCCGTCCAACGGCGACTTCGCCGCCGACGGCGACAAGATCAACCTCGCCTACGACGAGGCGTGGACGCTGACCTCGTTCATCGCCGACACCTTCGGCCAGCACGCGCTCGTCACGCTCTACCTGCGCATCGCCGGCGGCAGCCCGAAGGCCGACGTCGGCGCGCAGCTGCACGACGTGCTCGGCGTGGACCGGGCCGGGCTGATCGCCGGCTGGCAGGACTACCTGCGGCGGAAGTTCTGATCTTGTCCGGGCCGGCCGGGTAACGTTGCCGGGTGCGCAGGACGTTGCTGGTGACCAACGACTTCCCGCCACGCCCCGGGGGCATCCAGTACTACCTGCACGCGCTCGCCAACCTGCTCGGCGGCGACCTGGTGGTGTATGCCCCGGCGTGGTCGGGCAGCGAGGCGTTCGACGGCCGGCAACCGTTCCAGGTGGTGCGCCATCCCGACCCGCTGCTGCTGCCGACACCGGACGTGCAGCGGCGGGTGACGGCTGTGCTGCGTGGCGAGCGCTGCGACGCCGTGTGGTTCGGCGCGGCGGCGCCGCTGGGGCTGCTGGGGCCGCACCTGCCGGTCGACCACATCATCGCCAGCTCGCACGGCCACGAGGTCGGCTGGTCGATGCTGCCCGGCGCGCGGCAGGCGTTGCGCCGCATCGGCGACACCGCGGACGTGGTGACCTTCGTCAGCCGGTTCACGCGCTCCCGTATCGCCCCTGCCTTCGGCCCTCGCGCCGCGCTGGAGCACCTGCCGGCCGGCGTCGACATCAACGTGTTCAAGCCTGACGCCGCCGCCCGTGAGTTCATCCGCGCCCGGCACGGCCTGTCCGACCGGCCGGTGATCGTGTGCGTGTCACGGCTCGTGCGGCGCAAGGGGCAGGACGACCTGATCCGGGCGATGCCGAAGATCCGTGAGCGGGTGCCGGACGCCACGCTGCTGCTCGTCGGCGACGGCCCCGACGGCGGCCGGCTCAGCACCCTCGCCGACGCCGTCGGCCGGAGCGTGGTGTTCGTCGGCGAGGTGCACGCCGAGGAGCTGCCGGCGTACTACGCCGCCGGCGACGTGTTCGCGATGCCGTGCCGCACGCTCGCCCGTGGCCTCGACGTCGAGGGGTTGGGCCTGGTCTACCTGGAGGCGGCGGCGACCGGTTTGCCGGTCATCGCCGGAAATGCCGGCGGCGCACCGGAAACCGTGCGGGAAGGCGTCACCGGGCACGTCGTCGAGCGCTCCGGCCTGGCGACCGTGCTCGGCGACCTGCTGCTCAACCGCGACCTGGCGGCGAAGATGGGCGCCGCCGGGCGCGAGTGGACGGCGACCTCGTGGCGTTGGGACGACCGCGCCACGAAACTGGCCGCCCTCATCGACGGCCGTCGCCCGCCAAGTCCCTGAGCCGACGCTCGACCAGGTCGGCCTTCGCCGTGCGGTGCTGGGCCCGGTACAGGTCGAGAGCCCGCTGCCAGGCCCGGCGGCTCTCGGCCGGGACGCCGAGCGTCCGGTGCACGTCGCCGATGGTGGTCAGGGTGTCCGCCTCCTGGTAGAGATTGCCCAGGTCGCGGAAGATCGTCAGCGCCCGGCCGAGATGGGCGAGCGCCCGGTCGCTGTCGCCCATCCCGTGCGCGATCAGCCCGAGGCTGTCGAGCGTCGCCGCCCGGCCCTCGCTGTCGTCCGTCCCGTCGAGCAGTTCGAGGGCGCGCCGGCAGGCCGCCTGGGCCTGGACGTGGTCGCCGGTGCGGGCGCGGTACCACCCGACGGCGTTCAGCGCCCGGCCCTCCCGGACCGGATCCCCGAACGTCGCGAGGATCTCGTGGTTGCGCAGGGCATGCCGCAGTGCGGTGTGGTCGTCGCCCTCGCGCTCGTACACCCACGACAGGCCACGATGGACGCGTGCCTGCTCGGCGAGGTCACCGGTTTCCTCGGCCAGTTCGAGCGCCTGCCGCAGGTGCCGCAGCGCGTCGGGAACCTCGCCCAACTGGGTGTGCGCGAGACCGAGCATGTGGTGGGCCTTGATCACCAGCGGCGTCCGGCCCATGCGCCGCGTCGCGGCCAGCGCCAGCCGCCAGGAGGCCAGTTCCTCGCGGAGCAGGCCGAAGTCGTAGTCGTTGATGTTCTGGTACCAGGCGATCAACCAGACATGGCGGTGCCAGCCGAACTCCGCGGCCAGCTCCTGGGCCGCGCGGACGTTGGCCTGCTCGGCCGCGAACCACGCCATCGCCGACGGCCGGTCCGGGATCGGCTCCGGCACACAGCCGTCGACCGGCTCCGGGTGCTCCATCGCAGGCCGATTCGGCCTGAGCACCGCCATCCGGGTCCGCAGGGTCTGCAAGTAGAAGTCGACCAGCCGGTGCAGCGCCGCCGCGGTGTCGGTGCCGGCGGCCCGTTCGGCGGCGTAGTGCCGGACCAGGTCGTGCATACGGAAGCGATCCCCCGACCGCTGCACGAGGTGAGCGCGCTCCAGTTCGTCCAGCTCCACCACGTCGTGCCCGGCGAGGCTGCGCATCGCGGTCAGGCTGATGTCCGTGCCCGGCGCGACGGCCAGCAACCGGAACAGCTCCGCCGCCGACGGCGACAGGGCCCGATAGGAGCAGTCGAACACCGCCCGGAGGTTCACGCCGAGCTCGCCGCCGTCGAGCACGTCCAACACGGCGCCGACGCGTAGCTGGCGTGCCGTCTCGGCCAGCGGGATGTGGGGGTCGGCCAAGGCTCGGGCCGCCACGATGCCCAGCGCCAGGGGCAGGCCGCCGCAGCGGTCGACCAGCTCCGCCACCGCGGCCGGCTCGGCGTCGATCCGTTCGGTCCCGAGCCAGGCCACCAGCAGCTGGCGGGCCTCCGCGTCGGCGAGGGCGTCCAGGCTCACCAGCGTCGCACCGTGGTTGACGACCAGTGCGGCGAGCCGGTTGCGGCTGGTGATCACCGTCGTGCAGCTGTCGCCACCGGGCAGCAGCGGGAGCACCTGTTCGCTGTCAAGCGCGTTGTCCAGCACGACGAGCACGCGCTTGTCCGCCACCAGGCTCCGGTACAGCCCGCTCTGCGCGGCCAACTCGGGCGGGATCGCGCCGGGTTCGACACCGAGCGCCGCCAGGAAGGAGCGCAGGGCCGCCGACGGATCCGTCGGCGGGCCGGCCGGGTCGAAGCCGCGGAGGTTCACGTAGAGCTGGCCGTCGGGGAAGCGGTGCAGGTTGCGGTGCGCCCAGTGCAGCGCCAACCACGTCTTGCCGACGCCGCCCACGCCGCCGATCGCCGAGATGACGAAGGCGCCGCCGCCGTCGAGCACGGCCAGTTCACGCGTGCGCCCGGTGAACCGGCGAGGCGTGGCCGGCAGTTGGCGCGGCACTCGGGCCGTGGCCGGCCCGGACGACAGCGACAGCGCCCGGTCGTTGGTCAAGATCTGCTGGTGCAGGCGCCGGATCTCCGGGCCGGGATCCGTCCCGAGGTCCTCGGCCAGCCGTCGGCGCAGCTCCGTGTAGTGCGCCAACGCCTCGGCGGCGCGGCCGCTGCGGTACAGCGCGAGCATCAGCTGGCCGGCGAGGCGCTCGTGCAGCGGATGCTCGGAGACCGCGCCCACCAGTTCGGCGCACACCTCGACGTGACGGCCCTCGGCAAGGTCCAGATCGACGCGGCGGGTCAACACGTGCAGCCGCAGCTCCTCGAGCGCCGGGCCCTCCGTGTGGTGCAGGGAGTCCGAGGGAACGTCGGCCAGGGCCGGCCCGCGCCACAGCGCCCACGCCTCGCGTACGCCGTCGGGCTCGGCCACCAGCTCGCGCACCCGCAACAGGTCGAGCTGGTTCGGCTCGACGCGGATCAGGTAGCCGGTGGGAGTGGTGCGGATGGTGTCGGGAGAAGCGAGCAGGTTGCGCAGCCGCATCACGTAGGCCCGTACCGTGGCCCGGGCGCCGGGCGGCGGCCTGTCATCCCACAGGCGGGCGATGATCTCGTCCGTTGCGACCGGATTGTTGGCTTTCAGGAGCAGACACGCGAGGAGCGTTCGGTGCTTGGCCGCGGACACCGCGACCTCGCGGCCGTCGACGAGCACCTGCAACGGGCCCAGCAGCCGGAACCGAGGACTGCCTGCCAGCATGTCGGCAGGCTAATCCATGCGGGCGCGGACCGAATCCCGCAGTGGCCGCGACAGCGATACGTGAGCGGAGTCGTGAAAGCTGGAGCGAGTGCCGGTCTGGGGGAAGGACCGGGACCGTTGGCACGAGCCGGGATGCGTGGGGAAGCCGGCATCGCGCCCGCGACACTGGGGGTCGGGTGGCCCGCGAGCACCGCTCGCGGGCCACCCGTCATGTCCGGGCTACTTCGCGTAGATCAGCGCGATGTCCTCGGCGTAGGTCTTGGCGACGACGTTGCGGCGCAGCTTCAGGCTCGGCGTCATCTCGCCGCCGGCCTCGGTGAAGTCCACCGGCAGGATCCGGAACTTGCGGATCGACTCGGCCTTGGACACGGCCTTGTTCGCGTCGTCGATCGCGGACTGGATCTCGGCCTTCAGGTCCGGGTCGTCGACCATGCTGGCCACGGAGGCGTCGGCCGGCTTGTTGTTGGCCGACAGCCAGGCCGGGAAGAACTCCGGGTCGATGGTGATCAGCACGCCGATGAACGGCTGCTTGTCGCCGACGACCATGCACTGGCTGATCAGCGGGTGCACCCGCAGCCGGTCCTCCAGCACCGCCGGCGAGACGTTCTTGCCGCCGGCCGTGACGATGATCTCCTTCTTCCGGCCGGTGATCCTCAGGAAGCCCTCGTCGTCGAGCTCGCCGATGTCGCCGGTGTGGAACCAGCCGTCGGACAGCGCCTGGGCGGTGGCCTCGGCGTTGTTCCAGTAGCCGCGGAACACGATCGAGCCCTTGATCAGGATCTCGCCGTCGTCGGCGATCCGGACCGCGGTGCCGGCGACCGGGCGGCCGACCGTGCCGACCTTGAACGCCGCCCGCACGTTCACGCAGGCCGCCGCGCTCGTTTCGGTCAGGCCGTAGCCCTCCAGCACCGGCACGCCGATGCCGCGGAAGAAGTGCGCCAGGCGCTCGCCCAGCGGCGCGCCGCCGGAGACCGCCGCGTCGCAGCGGCCGCCCAGCGCCGCCCGCAGCCGGCTGTACACCAGGCGGTCGAACACTGTGTGCTTGATCTTCAGGCCCAGACCCACGCTGCCCTTGTCCAGCGCCTGGCTGTAGGCCACCGCCGTCTGCTCGGCCGCGTCGAAGATGCGGCCCTTGCCCTCGGCGTGCGCCTTCTGCTTGGCCGTGTTGTAGACCTTCTCGAACACGCGCGGCACCGCCAGCACGAAGTCCGGGCGGAACGAGGCCAGGTCGGCCACCAGGTTGCGGACGTCCGGGGTGTGACCGAGCGTGGTGCGGGCGTAGACCGAGCACAGCGCGATCACGCGGGCCAGCACGTGCGCCAGCGGCAGGAACAGCAGCACCGAGTGGCCCGGCTGCATCAGCTCCGGGAACGCCGCCATCGCCGAGCGCACCTCGGACAGCAGGTTGCTGTGCGTGAGCTCGCAGCCCTTCGGCCGGCCCGTCGTGCCCGAGGTGTAGATGAGGGTCGCCGTGTCCGAGGCCTTGACGCCCTTGCGCGCCGCGCGCAGCTGGTCGTCCGTGATGTCGCGGCCCTTGGCGGTCAGTTCCTCCACCGCGTCGTGACCCGAGTCACTGTCGATCTGCCAGATGTTGCCCAGCTCGGGCAGCCCGCCGGCCACACTGTCCAGCGCCGCGCGGTGGGCCGTCGTCTCCACGACCGCCGCCTTCGCGCCCGAGTCGGACAGGATCCACTGCACCTGGTCCGCCGACGACGTCTCGTAGATCGGGACCGAGACCAGGCCCGCCGACCAGATCGCGAAGTCCAGCAGCGTCCACTCGTAGCGGGTCTTGGACATCAGGCCCACCCGGTCGCCGGGCTGCAGACCCGCCGCGACCAGGCCCTTCGCCACCGCGGACACCTCGTCGGCGAACTGCCGGGTCGTCACGTCCACCCAGGTGCCGTCGACCCGCCGCCGGAGACCGATCGCCGTGGCGAAGCGCTCGGCGTTCGCCTGCACCATGTCGGTGAGGTTCTCGTCCTCGGCCACCGCGGCGGTGGCGGGAACGCTGAACTCGCGCACGTCAACCTCCGGAAGTCACAGATGTTACTGGCGAGGAAACCTAGCGTGCCGTTTGATGTCAACACCAGACCGGTGGCACGCTGCCCGCCATGCCCGCGGTTGACGTCGTCGACGAGACCTTCCTCGTAGTGCCGCCGGCGGCCGTCGCCGCCGTCTTCTCCGACCGTTCCAACTGGTCCCGTTTCTGGCCTGACCTGCGGCTTTCAGTCTACGTCGACCGCGGCGACGCCGGCATCCGCTGGACCGTGCAGGGGGCGCTCACCGGCACCATGGAGGTCTGGCTGGAGCCGGTCCTGGACGGCACGCTCCTGCACTATTTCCTCCGCGCCGACCCGCCCACCCCGTTCACACGCGCGAAGGACCAGCTCGCCGCCATCCGCACCCGGCAGATCGCCGCCAAGACCATCGCCCTGGGCCTGAAGCGGGAACTCGAAGACGGCCGCGCCCCCGGCGTCGCCCCCTGACGTACGTGAGTGGCTTACTTCGCCCCAGGAGCAACCTGAGCCACTCATGTGCCCTCCACCCCTGCGCCGTCGAGGCAAGTGAGCCACTCACGTGGCCCCAGGAGCAACCTGAGCCACTCATGTGCCCTCCACCCCTGAGCTGTCGAGGCAAGTGAGCCACTCACGTGGCCCCAGGAGCCAAAGTGAGCCACTCACGTGCACCGCGGCCTGGTGTCGCGGGCCAAGTAAGCCACTCACGTGAAGCAGCCGGGGGTGCCGGGCCAGGCCGTAGGGTTGTCGCGTGCGGGTTCACGTGGTGTCAGACGTCCATGGAAATGCCGAGGCCCTGGCCCGCGCCTGCGTCGGCGCGGACGCCCTGATCGTGCTGGGCGACCTGCTCGACTTCGTCGACTACCACGACCACGGCTCGGGGATCATGGGCGCGATCTTCGGGGCGGAGAAGGTGGCGGAGTTCGCGAGGTACCGCCGCGGCCCGCGCACGCCGGAGTCGATCGCGTTCGTCCGGGGCATGTGGACGCAGCTGGGCACGGACGCGGCGGCGGTGGTCCGGGAGGCGATCCGGGACCAGTACAAGAAGCTGTTCACGGCGATGACGGTCCCGACCTACGCGACGCCGGGCAACGTCGACGCGCCCGACCTGTGGCCGGAGTTCGCGAACGACGGCGTCCACATCCTGGACGGCGAGACGACGATGATCGGCGGCCTGAAGGCGGGGTTCGTGGGCGGGGCGCTGCTGCCGGACGACGCGGTGCTGCGCGACAACGGCGTCTGGCGGCCCTACCTGCGGTACGAGCGCGACTTCAAGGCGGCGACCGACGCCCTGCCGGACGACATCGACCTGCTCTGCTCGCACGTGCCGCCGGCGATCCCGGACCTGACCTACGACGTGGTGGCCCGCCGGCCGGAGCTGGGGTCGACGAGCGTGCTGGGGCTGATCCACCGGGCCCGGCCCCGCTGGTCGGTGTTCGGTCACGTGCACCAGCCGCTGGCCCGCCGGACGCGGGTGGGCCGCACCGAGTGCGTGAACGTCGGCCACTTCCAGCGGACGGGCACGCCGTACGTGCTGCGGTTCTGAGTACGGGTAACCTGCGCGCATGGCCGACGAGTCCACCCAGTCCATCGTGATCGACGCCGAGCCGGCGCGGATCCTGGATGTGATCGCGGATTTCGCCGCGTACCCGGAATGGGCGAACGCGATGAAGACGACCGAGGTGCTGTCCACCGGCGCCGACGGTCGCGCCGAGCAGGTGCGCTTCCAGCTGGACCAGGGCGTGATCAAGGACGAGTACACGCTCGAGTACAAGTGGGCGGACAACTCGGTCAGCTGGCACCTGGTCAAGGGGCAGATGCAGAAGTCGCAGCGCGGCAGCTACGTGCTGGAACCGGGCGCGGGCGGCACCAAGGTGACCTACACGCTGTCGGTGGAGCTGGGCATCCCGATGATCGGCATGCTCCGCCGCAAGGCGGAGAAGGTGGTCATGGACACCGCGCTCAAGGAGCTGAAGCGCCGCGTCGAGGGCCTGAGCTGAGCGTGCGGGTCCTGCTGTTCACCGGCAAGGGCGGGGTCGGCAAGACCACCCTTGCCGCGGCGACGGCCGCCGCCACGGTGGCCGCCGGCCGCAAGGCGCTGGTGGTGTCCACGGATCCGGCGCACTCGCTGGCCGACGCGTTCGGGCACGAGCTCGGCCCGCGACCGTCCGAACTGGACACGGGGCTGTTCGGCGCGCAGATCGACACCCGGCGGCTGGTGGACGGCGCCTGGGAGGAGATGCGCGGCCACCTGCGCACGCTGCTGGCCGGCGCGGGCATCGACGAGCTGGCGGCGGAGGAGTTGACGGCGCTGCCGGGCGTCGAGGAGCTGTTGGCGCTGGCCGAGGTGCACCGGCTGGCCACCACCGGCCCGTGGGACGCGGTGATCGTCGACTGTGGACCGACGGCGGAGACGCTGCGCCTGCTGGCGTTGCCGGAGGCGGTCGGCAGCTACCTGGAGCGCCTGTTCCCGACGCACCGGCGCGTGGTCCGGGGCCTGCTCGCCGGGGTCGCCGGCAGCTCGGCGCCGGCCCGCTGGGATGCCGCCGCGGACGCGATCGGACGGCTCGCGGAGCACCTGGAGGCGGTGCGCTCGCTGCTCGTCGACCAGGAGCGGACCAGCGTCCGACTGGTGCTCACGCCGGAACGGGTCGTCGCCGCCGAGACTCGCCGCACGCTGACAGCCCTTGCGCTGCAAGGGATTCGCGTTGACGGTCTGGTCGCCAACCGGCTGCTGCCCGATGCTGGAACCGGTCGTGGCGCGGCGGCGAACTGGCTGCGCACCCGACGGGCCGAACAGGACGCGGTGCTGGCGGAGTTGCGCGCGGCCGAGGTGCCGGTGCAGACGGTCGGCTACCGGGCGTGCGAGCCGGTCGGCGTGCCGGCGCTGCTGGAACTGGCCGGCGAGCTCTACCCGGACGGTGACCCGCTGGCCGTGTCGACGGCGTCGACGGAGCCGCTGCTGTCGGTTGGCGCGTCGGAGACGGGGTATCAGCTGAGGGTGTCGTTCCCGCTGGACGTCGACGCCGACCTGGACCTGGCCCGGGTCGACGACGAGCTGGCGATCACCGTCGACGGCCGGCGGCGGCTGGTCGCGCTGCCGGCGGCGCTGCGCCGGTGCGAGGTGACCGGGGCCGAGATCGTCGACGGCGGCCTGCTCGTCGACTTCGAACCGGATCCAAGGTTGTGGATACGGTGAGCCAGGACAGGATCGCCGAGGAACTGCGGCTGCTGATCGACGCCCTGGCCGAGAAGGCCGAGCCGTACCTGCAGCGGATCGTCGCCGACAGCGCCGACCACGAGCCGACCACCTGCGACTGGTGCCCCGTCTGCGCCGTCGCGGCCGTGCTCAGGGGCGAACGCTCCGAGCTGGCCGCCCGCGCCGCCGAGCACGCCGCCGGCCTGCTCACGGTGCTGCGGATGGCCGTGCAGCAGGAGCGCGGCGCGCCGCCGCAGGCCGACGAGCAGCCGACGCCGCCACGCGTGCAGAAGATCACCGTCCGCCGGCGCGGGCAGGAACCTTGCTGACCGTCGGCATCGACGTCGGCGGGACCAGTGTTCGAGCGGGCGTCGTTGATCCCAGGGGTGCCGTCCTCGACACGACGCGTGCGCCCACGCCCAGCGGCGGCGCGCCGCTGGAGGACGCGATCGCCTGCGCCGTCGAGGAGTTGTCGGCACGGCACAAGATCAGCGCTGTCGGCCTGGCCGTCGCCGGCTTCGTCACCGAGGACCGGATGTCGGTGCGGTTCGCGCCGCACCTGGCGTGGCGGGACTCGCCCGTGGCCAAGGCGATGCGGCAGCGGCTCGGGCTTCCCGTCGTGTTGGAGCACGACGCGAACGCCGCGGCGCTCGCCGAGCACCGGTTCGGGGCCGCCCGTGGCGCGAAGGTCGCGGTCATGGTCGCCCTGGGCACCGGCATCGGCGGGGCGCTGCTGGTCGACGGCGAGGTGTTCCGTGGCGCCTACGGGGTCGCGCCGGAGCTGGGACACCTGCGGGTCGTGCCGAACGGGCGGCCGTGCCCGTGCGGCAAGAAGGGCTGCTGGGAGCGGTATTGCAGCGGCACCGCGCTGAGCGCGACCGCCGTCGAGCTGATGGCCAAGCACCCCGGCGCGTCGACCGTGCTGGCCCGTGAGGCCGCCGGCGATCCGCAGCGGGTCACCGGGCGGAAGGTCTCCGGGGCGGCCCGCGACGGCGACCCCATCGCCCAGCGCGCGCTGGCCGAGCTGGCCAAGTGGCTGGGGGAGGGGCTGGCCCTCGTCGCCGACGTCTACGACCCCGAGGTCGTGGTGATCGGCGGCGGCGTGTCCGAGTCGGCGCCGCTGTTCCTCGACGACGCCCGCGAGCACTATGCCGCCGTCGTCACCGGCTCCGGCTTCCGGCCGCTGGCCCGCATCCGCACCGCCCAGCTCGGCGACGACGCCGGCATCGTCGGCGCGGCCACCCTGGCCCGCGAGATGATCACCAAGCGCTGACTGCCCGAAAGTGCCCGGGAAACCCGGGTGCTTCCGGACAAATCTCTAGGCGGTGCGCAGCGCTCGGATGAACCAGTCGACGGCCGGTGCGACGTCCTCGGGCGCCGCCCAGCCGTTGATCACCGCGAGCAGCCGCAGGTAGCGGTCGCGCCGCGGGTCGTTCGCGGTCTCCAGTCGCGCCAGCAGATCCGGGCCGTGTTCGGCCGTCACCGCCGTCACGATCCGGCCGGCCTCCGCCGACTCCGGAGGGATTCCCGCGGCGACGGCGGATCCCGCCCTGTCGCGCACCAGCGCAACCACGTCCCGCCTCGGTGGCGTCGTCGGCACGTGCTGATCGGCCAGCCGCCGCATGCTGTCGCGGAAGTCGCCGTCCTGGATCAGTTCGACCAGTTCCGACCACGCACGCAGCTGGTCGGCGGTGGGGTTCGGCGGGAGTTCCGGTGTCAGCGAACGCCGGATCCCCGGGTCGTCGAGCACGGCGTGGAGGAAGTCGTCGATCAGCTGTCGGCGTTCGCGCACCAGGTCCATCCCCTCGGATTCGGCCCCGCCGGCCATCGCGAGCAGCGCGGCCCGATGCAGGCCGAGCAGCCGGATCTGGGCCGCGAGCGCCTCGGCGTGCGCGGCCGCGACCTCGGCCAGGGTCGCCTCGCGGTCCAGCACGCGGCGGATCGTGGCCAGGTCCAGGCCCAGTTCACGCAGCGTTCGCACCAGGTGGAGGCGGGCGACGGCGTCCGGGCCGTAGCGGCGGTGGCCGGTCGGGCTTCGGTCGGCCGGCGAGACGATCCCGCGATCGGAGTAGAAGCGGACGGTCTTGACCGTCAAGCCGGTGCGTCGGGCCAGATCCCCGATCGAGTGGAGCGCGTCGCCGTTCACCGACCCAGCCTGCAACCTCCCCCGACGGGAGATGCAACCCCTACAGCTGCGCGCCGGAGCCGTCGTCGTCGCTCGGCGGCGGGCCGTGCCGCATGCGCAGCAGGAGCCAGCCGACGCCGCTGGTCAGGGCGATGATCGCCAGCGGGGTGGCGACCTGGGTCTGCAGGCCGATCACGCTGGGGAACGCCAGCAGGCCGACGCCGATGACGATCAGCACCACCGCCAGCACGGTCAGCGGGCGCGGCCGGGGGAACGGGGGCGGGTCGGGCGGGACGTAGTGCTCCTCGTCGGAGGCGGCGGCCCAGTCCCATTCCTTGTCGCTGGTGCGCCAGCCGGGAGGCGGCGGAGCGGCGGCGGGCTGCGGCGGCTCGATGGGCCGGGTCTCCTCGGCCGCGGTCGTCTCCTGCGCGGTGTCCTGCCTGGTCGCGGGCTGGTCCTCGGGCCAGCGCACGCCCATGCCGTCCCGTTCCAGGCCCGCGACGATCTCGGCGAACGCCGCGTCGACGTCCTCCGGTCCATCGGTGTTGCCTCGCCCAGTCACCCGGCCTCCACGCACGTGGTCGCTCCATCCTCGCACGAGTGGGGGTGAAACAGCCGTTCCCTCGATCACTATCTGCCCGCCTGGCCGAGCCGGGCGTTGCTCGTTGTGCCGACCGGCCGCCGCTCCGTAGGCTGATCCGCTCAGGATCGGCATGAGGAGGCGCACGCCGCGGTGCTGTACTGGGTGATGAAGTACGTCCTGCTTGGCCCCCTGCTGCGCCTGTTCTTCCGGCCCAGGATCGAGGGCCTCGAGAACGTGCCCGAGACCGGCGGCGCGATACTGGCCAGCAACCACCTGGCCGTGTCGGACTCGTTCTTCCTGCCGCTGATGGTGCCGCGCCGGATCACGTTCCCGGCCAAGAGCGACTACTTCACCCAGAAGGGGTTCAAGGGCGCGCTCAAGCGGATGTTCTTCACCGGCGTCGGCCAGGTGCCGATCGACCGCTCGGGCGCCGCGGCCGCGCAGGGCGCCCTGGACACGCTGGTCCGGCTGCTCAAGGACGGCCAGCTGATCGGCATCTACCCCGAGGGCACGCGCTCCCCGGACGGCCGCCTGTACAAGGGCAAGACCGGCATGGCCCGGGTGGCCCTCGAGGCCGGCGTGCCGATCATCCCGGTGGCCATGTTCGGCACCGACAAGGCCAACCCCATCGGCTCGAAGATGTGGTACCCGTACCCGATCCGGATCAAGATCGGCAAGCCGCTGGACTTCTCCCGCTACCACGGCATGGACGGCGACCGGTTCATCGAGCGGTCCATCACCGACGAGGTCATGTACGCCCTGATGGAGCTGTCCGGCCAGGAGTACGTGGACGTCTACGCGGCCAAGCTGAAGGAGGCCAAGGCGGTCGCGACGCCCGCGCCGCGCGCCCCGACGGAGCCCGCGCGCGCCGACAAGGTGCCCAGCTGAGGGTCCTTCGAACAAACCGCCTACGCTGCACGCCGTGCGGTTCTTCTACGACTGTGAGTTCATCGAGGACGGTCGCACCATCGACCTGGTGTCGATCGGTGTGGTCGACGAGGAAGGCCGCGAGTTCTACGCCGTGTCCACCGAGTTCGACCCGGACCGGGCCGGCCAGTGGGTCCGCCAGAACGTGCTGCCGAAGCTGCCGCCGCCCGCCAGCCCGGTGTGGATGAGCCGCGGCCGGATGCGGCAGGAGCTGCTGAACTTCGTCAGCCCGAACGGCGAGAGCGCGGAGCTGTGGGCGTGGTTCGCCGCGTACGACCACGTGGCGCTGGCGCAGCTGTGGGGCGCGATGCCGGACCTGCCCCGCGAGCTGCCCCGGTTCACCCGTGACCTGCGGCAACGCTGGGAGGACCTGGGCCGGCCGAAGCTGCCGCAGCCGCCGTCGGACGCCCACGACGCGCTGGCCGACGCCCGGCACAACCTGGCCCGGTGGAAGGCGATGGAGGCCGAGCGGCTGCGCCGCGGCAACGTCGTGCGGTGACAATTCCGGGGGTGCCTTGCTGCACCGATACAGGGCATGACACGCTCTCGTAACACGAGGGTCGCCAGTGACGCCGGCCACATCTACCCGAACTGTGAGAGAGGCAAGCAGATGCGCATCGGTGTGCTGACCGGCGGTGGTGACTGCCCGGGCCTGAACGCGGTGATCAGGGCCGTTGTCCGCAAGGGCATCGAGGCCCACGGCTGGGAGGTCATCGGCTTCCGCAACGGCTGGCGCGGCCCGATCGAAGGCCTGACCAAGCAGCTGGGCCTGGACGAGGTCGAGGAGATCCTCACCCGCGGCGGCACCATCCTCGGCTCCTCGCGCACCAACCCCTACAAGGAGGAGGGTGGTGTCGAGAAGATCCGCGAGGTGCTGGCCCAGCACAAGGTCGACGCGCTGGTCGCGATCGGCGGCGAGGACACGCTGGGCGTCGCCAAGCGGCTGACCGACGACGGCATCCCGGTGGTGGGCGTGCCGAAGACGATCGACAACGACCTGGGCGCCACCGACTACACCTTCGGCTTCGACACCGCGGTGCACATCGCCACCGAGGCGCTGGACCGGCTGCGCACCACCGCCGAGTCGCACCACCGCGCCCTGGTCGTCGAGGTGATGGGCCGGCACGCCGGCTGGATCGCGCTGCACTCCGGCATCGCCGGCGGCGCGAACGTGATCCTGGTGCCCGAGCGCCAGTTCAACGTGGAGAAGGTCGTCGAGTGGGTGGAGCGGCGCTTCGAGCGCCAGTACGCCCCGATCATCGTCGTCGCCGAGGGCGCGGTGCCCGAGGGCGGCGCCGAGGTGCTGCACAGCGGCGAGCTGGACGCGTTCGGCCACGTCCGCCTGGGCGGCGTCGGCCAGTGGCTGGCCGAGGAGATCGCCCAGCGCACCGGCAAGGAGTCCCGCGCGGTCGTGCTCGGCCACGTGCAGCGCGGCGGCACCCCGACCGCCTACGACCGCGTCCTGGCCACCCGGTTCGGCCTGCACGCGGTGGACGCGGTGCACGACGGCGACTTCGGCGTGATGGTGGCCCTGCGCGGCACCGACATCGTGCGCGTGAAGCTGTCCGAGGCCACCGCCGAGCTGAAGACCGTTCCGGAGGAGCGGTTGACGGAGGCTGAGGTTTTCTTCGGCTGAGCTGCGAAGCCGAACATCGAGCACTGCGGCTGAGCTTGCGATTGAGCAAAACTACTCACCGAAAATAGATTGCCCGGGTCGCAAGACCCGGGCATTCTTGTGTTCATGGCGAGCAACGGATTCTCCCGAGTGCTCGGCCGATGGGAGGCCTGCGCACCGTCACGGTGACGCGGCCCTGGGTCGGTCGGGTCACGTGACGTGCATGGCAGGGCCGGCAACGGGGCCGGCCGCAGCGGTGACGGCCGCGCCCCCAGCCCTACTCCCTTGGGCGCGACGGCCCTGTCCCACGCGACCCGACCGATTCCATTCACCTCATTCCCGCCTGTGGTCCAACGGACACGACACCGGCCTACGAAGCCGGTAATGCAGGTTCGATTCCTGCCGGGCGGACGTGTGTGCCATTCATACGGAGGGAGGAACGACGATGAGGATTTTCACCCTGGGCATGCTGTTCCTTCCGGGGGAGCCCACCCCGAAGCCGTGGCCGGTCAACAAGTGAAGCCCGCGGTGGCCCCGGAGTCTCGACTCCGGGGCCACCGTCGGGCGGTCCTGCTCTAATGGTGGGGTGTCCACCCCACCAGCCCAGCACCGCATCCTGGTCGTCGACGACGAGCACAACATCGTCAACCTGCTGACGACGGCGCTGAAGTTCGTCGGCTTCGACGTGGTGTCGGCGACCAACGGCCGGCAGGCGCTGGAGCAGGCGGTGGCGAGCAGACCGGACGTGATCGTGCTCGACGTGATGCTGCCCGACCTGGACGGTTTCGGCGTGTGCACGCGGCTGCGTGAAGCCGGCATCGACGCGCCGGTGCTGTTCCTGACCGCGCGGGACGCCAGCGAGGACAAGGTGCACGGCCTGACCCTGGGCGGCGACGACTACGTGACCAAGCCGTTCGACCTGGACGAGCTGGTGGCGCGGGTGAACGTGCTGCTCAAGCGCGGCCGCACCGAGCGGGCGCCGAGCAACCGGCTGCGGGTCGGGCACGTCGAGCTGGACCAGGACACGCACGAGGTGTGGCGCAACGGCGAGCTGGTGCGGCTGTCGGCCACCGAGTTCCAGCTGCTGCGCTACCTGATGACCAACGCGGGCCGGGTGCTGTCCCGCGCGCAGATCCTCGACCAGGTGTGGAACTACGACTTCCAGGGCGATTCCAGCATCGTCGAGACCTACGTCTACTACCTGCGCCGTAAGCTCGACGACCAGGACAACCCGCTGATCCACACCGTCCGCGGCGTCGGCTACCTGCTGCGGGCGTCGACCGTGCCGGCGGGCGGCCGGTGACCACGATGCTGCGCTGGCTGCGCCTGCGATCGCTGCGGTCCCGGCTGCTGGTCGGGGTGCTCGCGGTGACCGCGGCCGGCCTGCTCACCGCCGACGTGGTCGGCGTGTTCGCACTGAGCAGCTACCTGCTCAAGCGCACCGACAGCCAGGTGGCCGACGCGCTGTCGACGTACGTGCACAAGGTCCGGCCGGACGGCACCGTCCCGATCGGCCAGTCCAACGACGACCTGTGCGCGATCACCGTGCTCGACGCCGACGGCAATGTGCTGCACCAGTACGGCGCCGCGAAGGGCCTGCCGATTCCGCCGCTGGGCACGCTGCGCTCGCTCGAGCTGCAGCGGTCGCCGGTGACGGTCAGCGGCGGCGACGACTTCCGGATCATGGTCGGCGCGCTGCCGGAGGGCCGGCACCTGATGGTGTCGCAGTCGCTGCGGCTGTCCGCGGCCACGATCTACCAGCTGGTGGCCATCGAGGCGGTGGTGACGGCGTTGGCCCTGGCCATGGCCGCCGTGCTGGCGCTGCGGGTGAGCCGGTTCGTCATGCGGCCGCTGGACCGGATGACCGACACCGCCGAGCTGATCGCCGACGGCGAGATGTCGCACCGGGTCCGGGTCGACGACTCGCCGACCGAGGTGGCCCGGCTGGGCAACTCGCTGAACCAGATGCTGGGCCGGCTGGAGCACTCGTTCACCCAGCGCCAGGCCGCCGAGGACGGGCTGCGGCAGTTCGTCGCCGACGCCAGCCACGAGCTGCGCACCCCGCTGACGTCGATCACCGGCTACGCCCAGCTGGTCCGGCACGGCGCGCTGACCGACCCGGAGGCCCTGGCCGACGCGATGCGCCGGGTGGAGGACGAGGCCAAGCGGATGGCCGCCCTGGTGGATGAGTTGTTGCTGCTGGCCCGGCTGGACCAGGGCCGGCCGCTGGAGTCCAGCCCGGTGGACCTGGTGGCGCTGGCCGAGACCGCGGTCGGCGACGCCCGGGCGGCCGACTGCGCCCGAACCGTGCGGCTGGTCGCCGACGACGGCGAGCACGTGGTGCGCGGCGACCGCGCCCGGCTGCACCAGGTGCTGGCCAACCTGCTCGCCAACGTGCGTGCGCACACCCCGCCGGGCACGGCGAGCGAGGTGCGGATCAGCCGTGACGGCGAGCACGAGGTGATCGACGTCGTCGACGAGGGGCCGGGCATCTCCGCCGAGCAGCGGGACAAGGTGTTCGAGCGGTTCTTCCGCGGCGACGCCTCCCGCAGCCGGGCGGCCGGGGCGCTCGCCGACGGCAGCGGGCTGGGGCTGAGCATCGTCGCCGCGATCGCCGCCGCGCACGGCGGCCACGCCGGTGTGCAGCCGAGCGAGCACGGCGCGTGGTTGCGGGTCACGCTGCCGGCCACGCTGCCCGCCAAGGACGCGGATCGGGCTCTGACCAGGCAGGAAGTTCCCAGCGTCCTCTAAGCCGGCATCAACATCTTTCCGAGTCTGATGGGTTTCTCTTGTGGGTAGCGTGACTTGCGCCAGCCGCCGCAGGGGAGCACCACCATGGCCACCGAGTTGCCCACCAGCACGCCCGGACGGGTCCGCCCGGTCCGACTGCTGGCGGCGCTCGTGCTCTCGCTGGCGGTGATCACCGCCAGCAACGCCGGCCTGTCGGTGATCGGCATCGCCGTGTTCTCCGCGCCGGACGACTTCTGCGCGTTCCTGCCGCGGAACTCCGTGCCGATGACGCTGGAGTGGGTCGCGCTGGCGACCGTCGGGTGGGGGCTGCTCAGCCACTACACGGCGCGCGCCAAGTGGTGGTTCTACCAGGGCACGCGGGTGTTCGTCGTGGTGTCGTGGGTGGCCGGCCTGTTCGCGCTGGCCACCTGGCGGTCCGTGCTCGGCGTCGTGACGCTGGACCTCATGGTGCTGATCGGCGCGACCGTGACCTACCTGGCCCTGACCAAGATCGCGCCGATCGACCGCGTCACCGCCTGAGCACCGCTGTCACTGCCTGAGCATCTCGGCGACGAGGAACGCCAGCTCCAGCGACTGCTGCGTGTTCAGCCGCGGGTCGCAGGCGGTCTCGTAGCGGCCGGCCAGGTCGTCGTCGGAGATCTCCTGCGCGCCGCCCAGGCACTCGGTGACGTCCTCGCCGGTCAGCTCGATGTGGATGCCGCCGGGGTGCGTGCCGAGCTGGCGGTGCACCTCGAAGAAGCCCTGCACCTCGTCGACGATGCGGTCGAAGTGGCGGGTCTTGTAGCCGGTGGTCGACTCGTGGGTGTTGCCGTGCATCGGGTCGCACTGCCAGACCACCAGGTGGCCGGACGCGGTGACCTTCTCCACGATGGCCGGCAGCACGTCGCGGACCTTGTGGTTGCCCATCCGGGAGATCAGCGTCAGCCGGCCGGGCGTGTTGTTCGGGTCCAGCCGCTCCACGTACTCGACGGCCATCTCCGGCGTGGTGGTCGGGCCGATCTTCAGGCCGATCGGGTTGGCGATCAGCTCCGCGAACGCCAGGTGCGCGCCGTCGAGCTGGCGGGTGCGGTCGCCGACCCACAGGAAGTGCGAGGACAGGTCGTACAGCTTGGTGTGCTCGCCCTGGTTGTCCAGGTCCAGCCGCAGCATCGCCCGCTCGTAGTCCAGCAGCAGGGCCTCGTGGCTGGCGAAGATCTCCACGGTGTGCAGGGACGTGTCCGTCACGCCGCAGGCGCTCATGAAGCGCAGGCCGCGGTCGATCTCGTTGGCCAGCGCCTCGTAGCGCTCGCCGGCGCGGGAGGTGCGGACGAAGTCCTTGTTCCAGTCGTGGACCTTGGTCAGGTCGGCCATGCCGGTCGCGGTGGACGCGCGCAGCAGGTTCATCGCGGCGCTGGCGTTGGCGTAGGCGCGGATCATGCGCGACGGGTCCGGCACGCGTGCCTCGGGCGTCGCGACCAGGGAGTTCACGATGTCGCCGCGGTAGACCGGCAGGCCGAGGGAGTCCAGGGCCTGCGAGCGCGGCTTGGCGTACTGGCCGGCGATCCGGGCGACCTTGACCACCGGCAGGCTCGCGCCGTAGGTGAGGACCACGGCCATCTGCAGCAGTGTTCGGACGTTGGCGCGGATGTGCGGCTCGGTGTTGCTGGCGAATGTCTCCGCGCAGTCGCCGCCCTGGAGCAGGAAGGCCTCGCCGCGGGCCACCTCGGCCAGCCGGGAGCGCAGCAGGTCGACCTCGGCGGGCACGGTGATCGGCGGCACGCTCTCCAGCACGGTGCGGGCCATCTTGGTCTGTTCGGCGTCGGGCCACTCGGGCTGCTGGGCGGCCGGCCGGGCCAGCGCGTCGTCCAGCTTCCGGCGCAGCGTCGGGGGCAGCGGGGGCAGCTCGGGCAGCGTGTCCACCGGGACGTCCACGGTCCAGTTCACGGGCTCCAGGGTAAGGGGTGACTCCGGTTGATCGGTCGCGATGCGGCGTTCTTGGTGTCATTGGGCCCGCCGTCGTCGGGGAGGATGTGGCGATGACCTCGACACCCGTCTCGGGCCTGAGCACCCACGACGCGCTCGCCCTGCTTCGGACCGCCGTCGACAACGTGCGGCGTGACCATCCGGTGCACTGGACCCACGTGATCTCCAGTGACGAGGAGCTCGTGCCGCAGCGGGTTCGGCATCCCGCGTTCGCCGGCTCGTTCGACTGGCATTCATGCGTGCACCAGACCTGGCTGATCGTGCGGTTACGGCGCCTGCTGCCGTCGCTGCCCATCGACGGCGGCGCCGTTCTGGACGATCTTCTGACGCCGGAGAACTGCCAGGTCGAGGCCGATTTCTTCGCATCGGAGACCGGGCGGCACTGGGAGCGCCCCTACGGCTGGGCGTGGCTGCTCACCCTCGACGCCGAGCTCCGCCTGGCCGACTTCCCCTGGGCCGCCGCCCTGCGCCCCCTGGCCGTCGTGCTGCGTCGGCGCTGGCTGGAGTGGATCACCGCTTGCCGCCTGCCGCTGCGCGTCGGCACCCACCTGAACACCGCTTACGCCGCGGGGATGGTGCTGGACGCCGCCAGGGCCGTCGGCGACGAGGAGCTGGCCGCCAGCTGCGTCGACGCCGCCAATCGCTGGTACGGCTCCGACGTCGCCTACGGCGCCTACGAGCCGGATGCGTACGACTTCCTGTCGCCGGCGTTGATCGAGGCCGACCTCATGCGTCGGGTGCTGCCGGCGGCGGAGTTCGCCTCCTGGTTCTCGGCGTTCCTGCCCGACCTCGACGCCCCTCGCTGGGCCTCGCTGCGGGAGCCCGTCGTCGTCGACGACCCCACCGACGCGTACCAGTCCCACCTCGCCGGCCTGGCGCTGAGCCGCAGCTGGTGCTGGCGGAACCTGGCCCCGGCGCTGCCGGCCCGGTTCGCCGACCTGGCCGTTGCCGCCGCCGACCGGCACCGCACCGCCGGCTGGAGCTACGTGTTCGGCAACGGCTACGGCGCCGACCACTGGCTGGGCACCTTCGCCGCGTACCTGGACCTCGGCGCCCTTGACTCCGGACCGAAGCGGGACTAGCCGGCCGCCGCCACCGTGTCCGGGCCGCCACCCGGGCCACCCGCCCCCGCTCCCGCCACCCACGAGGTGCCCGCGTGATCGTCACCCTCACTCCCAATCCCGCCATCGACCGCACCCTCGCCATCGCCTCCCTCGTCCGCGGCGAGGTGCACCGCGCCGCGGCCCCGGTGGTCGAGCCGAGCGGGAAGGGGGTGAACGTGGCGAAGGCGCTCCTGGTGAACGGTCACGCAGCGAAGGCGGTCTTGCCGGCGGACGGGCAACTGGCGGCGTTGCTGGCGGCGGCGGGTGTGCCGTGCGAGGTGGCGAGGATCGCCGGGGCGGTGCGGACGAACGTGAGCCTGCTGGAACCCGACGGCACCGTGACGAAGGTGAACGAGCCGGGGCCGGAACTGTCCGATGAGGACCGCCGGAGGCTGCTGGAGATGGCGTTGGCAGCGGAGGGGGAGCTGATCGCGGCGAGTGGGAGCCTGCCGCCGGGGATGCCGAGCGACTTCTACGCGGAGCTGGTGGAGAGGTCGGCGCGGCCGGTGGCGGTGGACACCTCGGGGGCGGCGCTGAAGGCGGTGGCGGGAGCGGGGCCCTGGCTGGTGAAACCCAATCTGGACGAGCTGAGCGAGCTCGTGGGACAACGGCCGCAAACGCTTGCGGAGGTCGTCGAGGCGGCGGACGCGGTGCGGTGTGCAGGAGCGAGGGCGGTGCTGGTGAGCCTGGGTGGCGACGGGGCGGTGTTGGTCGACGAACGAGGCGCCACGCACGGGGAGGTCGTCGTGGATCGTCCACGAAACACGGTCGGCGCGGGCGACGCCTTGCTGGCGGGGTTCCTCGCGGACGGACTGGAAGAGGCGCTGGCGTATGCGGCGGCGGCAGTCGGGCACATGGGCACGCACACGCCGGCGGTGACGGCGAAGGACCGCGCGGCGGTCCGGATTCACGACGCCATCGACGGCCACCGGCGACTGAGCTGAAGGAGGACTTGGTGCGCACAGCGGGCTACTTGCTCGGGGTCGACGCCGGTCAGACCGCGACCAAGGCCGTCCTGTTCGACCTCACCGGACGACCCGTGGCGGTCGGCTCAACCCGTTGTCCCACGGTGAATCCCCATCCGCGCTGGGTGGAGCGCGACATGGACCACGTGTGGACGGCTGCCGCCGACGCGATCCGACAGTGCACGGTGGAGGCTCCCGGGCCGATCCTGGCAGTCGGCGTGGTCGGCCACAACGACGGCATTTACGCCGTCGACGCCGCCGGACGGCCGGTGCGGCCGGGGATCACGGCGATGGATTCCCGTGCGTACGAAGAGGTCGACCGCTGGCGGCCGGTGTTCGACGAGCTGCTGGCGCTGACCGGGCTGGTGCCGTTCGAGGGAGCACCGGCGGCGCTGGCGGCGCACCTGCTGCGCCACGAGCCGGCCGTGATGGAGTCGGCGCGCTGGCTGCTGTTCTGCAAGGACTGGCTGCGGCTCAGGCTGACGGGCGAGATCGCCACCGACCGTACCGAGGCCTGCGCCTCGTTCTGCGATGTACGGACGGGGGAGTACAGCGACCGTGCGCTGGAGTTGTTGGGGCTCAGCGGATTGCGGGACAAGCTGCCGCCGATTCGGGACTGCGCCGAGGTCGTCGGCACCGTCACGGCCGAGGCCGCCGAGCGGACCGGGCTGGCCGTCGGAACGCCGGTTGTCGTCGGGGCGCACGACGTCGACGGCGCCGCGATCGGTGACGGCGTCCTGCATGCCGGCCAGCTCTCCCTGATGGCCGGCACGTTCAGCGTCAACCAGGTGATCTCCGACTCCGTGTCGACGGACACACGTTGGCAGGCAAGGGGATTCCTGACTTCGAACCGGTGGCTGAACATGTCCACCTCGCCCGCGTCCGCGACCAACCTGGACTGGCTGCTGCGCACCGTCACCGGCCCGATCCCGCACGACGACATCGACGCCGAAATCCTCGCCGTGGCGGGAGATCCGTCCGATGTGATCTTCCATCCGTTCCTCTACGGCTCCCCGCACGGCCCCGGCGCCTCGGCGTCGTTCCTCGGCATGCGCGGCTGGCACTCCCGCGGGCACCTGCTGCGCGCTCTGTACGAGGGCGTCGTGTGCAACCACCGGACCCATGTCGAGGCGCTGCGGGAGGCTTTCCCGATGGGTTCCGTGGCCAGGCTTTCCGGCGGCGGTTCGCGGAGTTCCGTGTGGCCGCGGATGTTCGCCGACGGGCTCGGCGTCGACATCGAGATCACCGACACCACCGAGGCCGGCGCCCGTGGCGCCGCCGTCCTCGGCGGCATCGGCGTCGGCGTGTGGCCCGACCTCAAGGCGGCCGTCGCCGACACCGTCCGGGTCGACCGGCAGTTCGCCAAGGATCCCGCTGGTGTGCAACGGTTCGACGAGGTCTACGGCAGGTACCTGGCGTCCGTGCGCGCACTGGGCGAAGATCATCGGAGCTGAGCACCCCCCGACTTCCAGCCAACCACACGAAGCCGGCAGGGTCAGTGGGGCGGGGTGACGCCGTCGCGGGCGAGGGCCTCGTCCGGCTCGCAGGCGAGCTCGCCCGGCCGAAGCTCCGCGTGAGATGGTTGCCACACAAGGACTTTGCCTCCTTGCCGGAGGCCTAGCACACATTGGTAGCCGGCGTAGTAGTCGCCGCCGCGGATGGCGACGGCGATGTCGGGGCCGTGCACGGTGGAGAGGACCCGCGGGGCCACGCCGGCGAGCTTGGTGACGGGGTCGACCGGAGGGGCGGGCAGGCCCGCCGCCAAGGCGGCCTGCACCTGGGCATCGGCGGGGGACGGCGGCAGCGCGGCGAGGACGGACCGCAGGGCATCGGCGTCGCCGGCGGGAATGTTCGTGCTGGGCACGGGAGGCGGCTTGATCGGGGCGGTGGCCGGGCAGTCGACGACCTCGGGACCGTTGAGCGTCCCGAAGCGGTTGAGGTCGAAGCCGTAGCAGACGGGATGCCAGGTCGGGTGGCTCCGGTAGAAGGAGTCGTTCTCGTACGTGGCGTACTGCAGCCGGATGACGAGATGCGCCCGCGGATCGGTCGGCCCGGACGCCTTGAGGTCGGTGGCCTCGAGCACGGCGAGCCCCGGCTGGGCGGCCATGGCGGCACGGGCGTAGCCCATGGCGTCGGGCTCGAGGTGGGAGCCGAGGGCACCGGCGACGGACCGTGCCTGCCGATCGCTCAGGTCGTCGCCGGCGCCGCAGGCCGACAGCAGCACGACAGACACCACCAGCACAGGGAGCATCCGCATGTCGCCGACGGTAGCCACGCTGGGACTGCGAGCGCATGAGTAGTTCCACGCACAGCTGATGGACAGCTTCCCCCGAGAGAGCTCTGACCTGGGGCGGTGAGACTCAGATCCGTGACAGCGATTTCGACCGCCGCTCCGGCGAGGGGGCTGACCACGGCCCAGTGGCTGCTGGCCCTGGTCGGCCTGAACGCGATGTGGGTGACGGACCTCCTGGTCATGGACGGCGGCCTGAGCGACAACCTGCTGACGGTGCTGGGCCGGGCGACGGGGCTGTACGGGGCGTTGCTGCTGGTGTTCCAGCTGTTCCTGATCGCCCGGGTGCCGTGGCTGGAACGGGGCCTGGGCATGGACCAGCTGACCCGCTGGCACCGCTGGACGGGCTTCTGGGTGCTGTGGCTGCTGCTGGCCCACGTCGTGTTCATCACACTGGGCTACGCCGCGAGCGACGGCAGCCCGGTCGTGACGGAGCTGGGAACGCTGGTCTTCGACACGGGCGACGTGCTCAAGGCGACGGTGGCGATGATCCTGCTCGTCGTGGTCGCGGTGACCTCGGCCCGCGCGGCCCGCAGGAAGATGCGGTACGAGACATGGCACTTCGTGCACCTGTACGCCTACCTGGCGGTGATCCTCGGTTTCCTGCACCAGGTGACGACGGGCCGGGACTTCGTCGGGTCGCCGGTCGCGACGGCCTACTGGTGGACGCTCTACGGCGGTGCGCTGACGGCGATCCTGGCGGCGAGGGTGCTGCTTCCGTTGTGGCGCAACGCCCGTCACCAACTCCGGGTGCACCGGGTGGTGGCGGAATCGCCGAGTGTGGTGTCGGTGTACATCACGGGCAAGCGGCTCCACGAGCTGCCGGCCAGGGCGGGGCAGTTCTTCCTCTGGCGGTTCCTCACCAAGGACCGTTGGTGGGAGGCGCATCCGTACTCGCTGTCGGCGATGCCGAACACCTGCGGCCTGCGGATCACGGTGAAGGCGCTCGGCGACGGCAGCGCCTGGCTGCGCACACTGAAGCCCGGCACCAGAGTCTTCGCCGAGGGCCCGTACGGAGCGTTCACGTCGAACAAATGCGGCCGAAGAGGCGCGCTGCTGATCGGCGGCGGCGTCGGCATCACGCCGATCCGTGCGCTGATGGAGGAACTGCGCGGAGACGTCGTCGCCGTGTACCGGGCAAACCAGTGGGAGGACACGGTTCTCGCGAACGAACTCCGTCACCTGGCCCAGCGCATGGGCGCACGGCTGCACATGGTGGTCGGTCCCGTCGACGACAAGCTGCTCAGCGCCGCGCACCTGGCCGAGCTCGTGCCGGACGTCCGGGAACGGGACGTGTTCGTCTGCGGCCCACCGGGGATGACCGACGCGGTCCTGACCACGTTGCGGGCCCTGGCCGTGCCCGCTGAGCAATGCCACGCCGAGCGCTTCGCGTTCGCCGCCTAGGAAAGGGAAACCGAGAATGCGCCGAGCCGTCATCGCCCTGGTGCTCACCGCCGCCGGCCTGGTGCCGCTGCTGCGGTACCACCCGAGCACGGCCACGACTGCCAGCGCCGCTAGCGCACAAGGCACCGCTAGAACGGGCACTACCACACCGAGCGCCGGCAGCCCGCCGAGCACGGCCGCGAACGGCACGAGAACCGTCACCGGCTCCGAGGTGGAGACGGAGTTCGGCCCCTACCAGGTGCAGGTGACGTTCAACGGCAGCACCATCACCGACGTGCAGATGGTGGAGACGCCGTCGGACCGGCGGAGCCAGCGCATCGCCGACTCCGCCGCCCCCACGCTTCGGCAGGAGGCGCTCCAGGCCCAGAGCGCCAAGATCGACACCGTTTCCGGCGCGACCGCCACCAGCGAGGCCTACGCCCAGTCCCTCCAGGCCGCGATCGACGCCGGCAACTAGGCGAAAACTCGTTGCTCCGCCGCGGTCAGCGGCGGTTCGAGCACCGGCGGGTCGACCGGACCGAGCAGCGTCCCCAGCACTGCCTGCGGCGAGAACACACGGCCGGCCGGCGCCGTCAGCGTGTAGACGTCCATCTGCAGTGCGAACAGGTCCTGCCGCCCACGCGCGACCCGCGCCATCCGGTCGGTGTACGCGTACAGCAGCCGGGACTTCAGGTCCGGGGTCCGGCCTTCGAGCCGCTCCTGGCTCCGCGTGTCCTGCCCGACCGCCAGCTGCCACGCGTCGAGGCCGCCGCTGGTCACCGACGCCTGGATGATCCGGGCCGTGCCGGCGACCTTTCCGTGCCGGCGCAAGCCGTTGCGGATGGACAGCGCGTTGCGGGCGGCCACGGACATGCCGTGCCCGTACACGGGATTGAACGCGCTGGCGGCGTCGCCGACCACGACGAAGCCCTCCGGCCACGGCCGGATCAGGTCGTAGCGCAGCCGCCGGTTGTCGGCGGTGCGGTACCCGGCCACCGGTCCGAGCGGCAAGGCGCTGGCCATCAGGTCCGCGAGCAGAGGATGGCTCAGGTTTCGGGCGAACGTCATGAATCCGTCCTCGTCGGTCGGCGGCTCGCCGCCCGGCAGCCCGCCGAAGGTGACCATCCACTTGCCGTCCTCGATCGGCATCAGCACGCCGCCGCGCGCGTACCGGTCGGACTTCGGCTCGGACGCGATGCTGACCACCGGGAACTCCGGGTCGCTGCCCGGCGGCGCCTGGAAGGTCCGGCTGGCATAGCCGATTCCGGCCCCGAACCGCTCCTCGGTGACGGCCGGCAGCCCGAGGTCGGTCAGCCAGCTCGGCGTCGCCGAGGACCGGCCCGTGGCGTCGACCACGAAGTCGGCGGTCAGCTCGTACTCCCGCTTGGTGTCCCGGTCCCGCACCAGCGCGCCGGTCACCTTGTCCGCGCCGCCGGCCAGGCCGATCACGTCCGTGCTCTCGACGTACTCCAGCCGGCCGGTGTCCAGAGCCCGCCGCCGGACCGTCCAGTCCAGCAGCGGCCTCGAAGCCGAGACGAACGTCTGGTTGCTGGGATAGCGGCGGTTCCAGGTGCCCAGCGCGTACGAGACGAGCCGCCGCGGCACGTCGATGCGCTGCCCGCCGGCCGCCACCAGCGCGTCGATCGTGCCGGGCAGCAGATCGTCGATGGCACGGGCCCCGGTCGACATCAGGTTGTGCACGTGCCGGCCCTGCGGCACCCCCTTGCGCGGCTCGGGACCGGAGGGCATCCGGTCCCGCTCCACGATGATCACGTTGTCGCAGTGCTCGGCGAGGGCGACGGCCGCCAGCGTGCCGGCGAGACCGCCGCCCAGTACCAGTCCCTTCACGGAACCCGACGGTACCGGTTAGATCTCCGTCTTCGGCAGGGAAAGCCCGAAGTCGTCGTCGACCGACCCGTTGGTGGCGGCCTTCTCGGCCGGCTTGGCCAGCTGCATCGAGTCCATCAGCTGGCGGGCCATGCCGAAGCCGGCGCCGCCCAGCGACAGCGCCTTGGTGAACAGCTCCGTCACGCCCTCGGCGCCGTTGAGCACAACCATGTTGTCCACGTTGGAGAACGCCGACGCGCCGGCCGCCACGATGGCCGGCCAGTTCTCGGCGAGTTCCTGCGCCACAACGGCTTCCTGGTTCTCGGCCAGCGCGGCCGCCCGCGCCTGGATCGCCTCGGCCTCGGCGAGACCCTTGGCCCGCGCGGCTTCCGCCTGGGCCAGGCCCTGCGCCCGCGCCGCCGCGGCCTCGGCCTCACCGGTGGCCCTGGTGGCCGCCGCCTCCGCCTCACCGCGGGCCTTGGTGGCCTCGGCCTCGGCCTGCGCCGCCGCCTTCACCCGGGTGGCGTCCGCCGCCGCCCGCAGTTCCGTCTCCTTGGCCTGCGCCTGGGCCCGGGCGATCTGCGCGTCACGGTCGGCGTCGGCCAGCGTCCTGGTCTCGTACGCCTTGGCGTCCGCGGGCTTGCGGACCTGCGACTGCAGGCGCTGCTCGGACAGGTCGGCCTCCAGCTGGGCGGCCTTGGTCTCCTGCACGACGACCTCCTGGCGGGCGGTCGCCTCGGCCAGCGGGCCGGCCTGCTTGGTGCGGGCCGACGCCTGGTCGATCTCGGCCTGGAACGCCGACTGCTTGATCTGGCTGTCACGCCACGCGGACGCCTTGTTCGCGGCGGCGATCTGCTCCGCCTCGGTGGCCTCCTGGTCCCGCTGCGCCTCGGCGATGCGGGCCTGCGCGGCGACCGCGGCGGCGTGCGGCTTGCCCAGGTTGGCGATGTAGCCGGACGCGTCGTCGATCTCCTGGATCTGCAGCGAGTCGACGACCAGGCCCAGCTTGCTCATCTCGTTCGCGGACGAGCTGCGCACCTCGGCGGTGAGCCGCTCGCGGTCCCGGATCAGCTCCTCGACGGTCAGCGCGCCGATGATGGAGCGCAGGTGGCCGGCGAAGACGCTGTGGATCCTGGTGTCCATGGCGTTCTGCTGGTCGAGGAAGCGGCGCGCGGCGTTGGCGATGGACACGAAGTCGTCGCCCACCTTGTAGATCACCGCGCCCTGCACCCGCACCGGGATGCCCTGCTTGGTCACGCAGGACACCACGATCTCCGCCGACCGCGTGTCCAGCGACAGCCGGCGCGCGGTCTGGAAGCCGGGCATCACCAGGGTGCCCTTGCCTGTGACGATCTTGAATCCGAGGCTGTCCTCGCCGACCTGGATGCGCTTGGCGCCGAGGCCGGAGATGATCATGGCCTCGTTGGGCTCCGCCACCCGCCAGAGCACCCGCAGGATGATGAACAGCACGATCAGGGCGACGACCGCGCCGCCGACGATCACTAATACGCTCGCGTCCATCTCTTCTGACGCCCCCTCTGTCCCGTGGGGCGCGTTGGTGCGCCCCACGACCTTGTCGTGGTTGCCGACCAGACTTCCCGGCGCACCTTGGAGCTCAGACGCTATTCCTCGGTTCCCACTTAGTACATGTCACTTGACACACACTTGGGGAGAGAAACGGCCACGGCGCTTCTTGTTGCACGCCAACGGCAACAACGACGGAAACCCCTCACTCGAAAGGGTGTGCCGGAAACCGACATTCGGGGTGCCCCGGAGCGTGACTCGCCGGGGTGTCAGGGGAGCAGGGGGCGCCAGCGTTCGACGTACACGGTGCGCGGCGGCTCGAAGTCCACGACCAGCACCTGCACTCCCGGCTCGATCGTCTCCTGCGGTTCGATCGGGTGCGCGTAGAACGCCTCGACCCCGCCGCGGACGGCGATCATCACCTCCCCGACGAGCCCCGGGCCGATCCGGCCGGTGACGCGTCCCCGAGTCCCGATCATCAGGCGAGTCTAGGTCACGGGAACACGTGCACGGTGATCTTCGAGCCGGGCTTGACCCGGCTGCCCGGCGGCTGGTCCTGGGCGAAGACCCTGCCGTTCTTGCCGCCGAAGAAGCCCTGCACGTCGATGTCCAGGCCGAGCCCCTTCAGCGTGTTGCGGGCGTCCTCGGCGTTCATGTTGGTCAGGTCGGGCACCACCACGGCGTTGGAGACGATGACCGTCACCTGGTTGTTGTCGCCGCCGGGCACCGTGGAGCCGGCGCCCGGGTTGGTCCGGATCACCTTGCCGTTGTCGACCTGGTCGCTGAACTCGGCCGGCCCGTCCACCGGCTGGAAGCCGGCCTGCTGCAGCGCCTGGAACGCCTGGTCGTGCGGCATCCCGACGACCGACGGCACCTTCTTCGGCGCCGGGCCCTTGCTCAGCACGACCACCACCGCCGAGCCGACGTTCACCTGCGTGCCCGGATTCGGCAGCAGCTTGAGCACCTTGCCGGCCGGCACGTTCTCGCTGAAGTCGTCCTTGTTGGCGTCCCGCAGCGACTGCAGGCCCTGCTCGGAGAGCAGCTTGTCGGCCACCGCCGGATCGGAGCCGGGCTGCACGGTCGGCACCACCGGCTTGCCCTGCGACACGCTCAGCTCCACCGAGGAGCCGCGTCGCACCTGCTGCTGCTCGCCCGGCGACACGTCCACCACGACGCCCTTGGGCACATCGTTGCTGGGCACGTTCTTCTCGGTGAACTGCAGGTTGGCGTCCCGGATCTTCTGCTCGGCGGCCGCCGACGGCAGGCCCTTCACGGTCGGCACCTGCGCCCACTGGCCCGAGCCCAGCCACCACGCCGTGGTGGCGATCGCCGCCGCAAGCACCACGATCACCGCCATCCAGATGAAGAACGCGCGGCGGCTCTTCGTGCGCTGCTGCTGGTACCGGTCGGCCGGCGACTGGGCGCGGATCGGGGCGTGCCGCGCGGTGACGGCGTTCGCCTCGATGTCCGCTCGCGACATCGCCCTCGTGCCCATCGGACCCATCGGGTTCAGCGGCGGCGCCGGCGGCGCGACCATCGTCGGCGCCAGCGACGGCACCGGCGTGGCCGCCGTGATCGGGCTGAACTTCTCCGTCGGCGGGCCGTCGTCGCGGACCCGGATCGTCGCGTCCGGCTGCGGGCTGGCCGCCACCATCGGCACCGGCACCGTCTTGAGGCCCAGCGACATGGCCGTGCGGTGCACCTCGGCCAGCAGCGCGTCGGCGTCCAGCGGGCGCAGCGCCGGGTCGCGCCGGGTGGCCCGCAGGACCAGGTCGTCGAGGGCGGGCGGGATGCTGCCGGTGGCGGCCTCGCTCGGCGGCGGCACGTCGTCGTTCACGTGCCGGTACGCCACCGAGATCGGGTTGTCGCCGGTGTACGGCGGCACGCCCGTCAGCATCTCGTACAGCAGGATGCCGGCCGAGTAGACGTCGCTGCGCGGATCCGAGGCGCCCGTCGCCACCTGCTCGGGGGACAGGTACGCCACCGTGCCGAGAATCATGTCGTCACTGGTCGTGTTCGCGCTGGCCATGGCCCGGACCAGGCCGAAGTCGGCGACCTTGACCGCGCCGCCGCGGCCGATCAGCACGTTCTCCGGCTTCACGTCCCGGTGCACCAGGCCCGCCCGGTGCGCCGCGCCGAGCGCCGACAGCACCTGCTCCAGCACGCTCAGCGCCAGTGCCGGCTCCAGCGCCCCGCGCTCGCGCAGCAGGTCACGCAGCGTGCCGCCGTCCACGAGCTCCATCACCAGGAAGACGTGGTCACCGGTCGGCGACCGGTCCACGCCCTGGTCGTACACGCCGACGACGCCGGGGTGGTGCAGCTGGGCGGCGGTGCGGGCCTCCCGGACGAACCGGTCGATGAACGACTGGTCGTCGGAGAACCTCGGATCCATCACCTTGATGGCCACCGGCCGTTCCAGGCGGGTGTCGACACCCCGGTAGACCGTGGACATCCCGCCGCGCGCCAGCAGGGTGTTGACCCGGTACCGCTGCTCCAGCAGCCCCCCGATCAGGTTCGCGCTCTGGGTTCCCACGGCACACGATGGTAGGGGAGTCCCCCGACGGTATCTGTGAAGGAGGCGAATCGGACTCGGCAGCGAGGCCCGGGCTGTGGCATCGTGACCGCGTGAGTGCCATCCCCGTCGCTGCCGACGTGCTCAGCCCCGACCTGGAAGTCCTGCCCCTGCCCGACGTCGCCGAGCGGCTCGGCGTGCCCGTGACGAGGGTGCACCAGATGCTGCGCGACGGCCAGCTGCTCGCCTGCCGCCGGGACGGGATCCTGATCGTCCCGGCCCTGTTCCTGGCCGGCGACACCGTCGTGAAGGGCCTGTCCGGCACCATCACCGTGCTCAAGGACTCCGGCTACGCCGAGGACGAGATCCTCACCTGGCTGTTCACCGCCGACGACACCCTGCCCGGCACACCCATCGAGGCGCTGCGCGGCGACCGCGGCCGCGAGGTCAAACGCCGCGCCCAGGCCAGCGCCTTCTGAGCTCAATACCACCCCCAGTCCGATCTGGCAAGGTTTTGTTGTTCGGAAAGGACCATTCCTCAACTCCGAGTTGAGGAATGGTCCTTTCCGAACATCAGGGGCCACTTCTGGGTGAGTGGGGTCGCTCGAAGGGGTTGGCGGGCTTGAAGCGGGGGGCGGTGCGGCGGTGGGGTGGCCGGCACACCCCCTCCGAGAGGATCCCCATGTCACGGATGGCCCGTACCGCCGGCATCGCCGTCGCCCTGCTGGCCGGGACGGCGGCGCCGCTGCTGACCGCGGCGCCGGCGCAGGCGGCGGCCCAGGACTGCCTCCAGTACCTGGTCGACCACCACGACCCGATGAACCAGCAGGTGGTCACCGGCTGCGCGTTCGGCGCGGTGCTGGCGAAGGCGACCTGCGTCAACCAGATGACCACGAACGGCGTGCCGGCGGCGGACGCCAAGCAGGCCTGCAAGCTGGCCGGCGAGCACGACCAGAACTAACCGGCCAGAACAACCAGCCGGCCGGAACTAACGGGCGAGGAAAGCGCGGACCAGCCCCGGCAGCGCCACGGCGAGCCGGCGGCTGGTCGGCACGACGGCCCGCCGGCCGAAGACGTCGTAGTCCCGGGCGGCGAGCTCGTCGAGGATGCCCTGGTACAGGGTGAAGGCCACGGACACGCACGGCCGCGACTCGGGGGCCAGCAGCGGGATGCCGAGAGCGGCGTAGCGGTAGACGGCCCGCGTGCGGGCGGCCAGGTGGGCCAGGGCGGCCCGAACGCGGCGGTCCCCACGCCCCGACGCCCGGCACCACTCCAGCAGCGCCCGGTCGACGCCGAAGGCGGCCAGCTCGTCGGCGGGCAGGTAGACGCGCCCGCGGTCGAGGTCCTCGGCGACGTCCCGCAGGAAGTTCGTCAGCTGGAACGCCTCGCCCAGGGCGGCGGCGTACGGCTCGGCGCCGGAGGCACAGGTCCCGAGGACGGGCAGCATCTGCAGCCCGATGACCTCGGCGGAGCCCCGCATGTACGTCCGCAGCTCCGCGTACGAGGCGTACTCGGACTGGTGCAGGTCCATCCGCATCGAGGCGAGGAACTCGGCGAACAGGGCGTGCTCGATGTCGTACCGGCCGACGGTGTCGGCCAGCGCGGCCAGCACGGGATGCTCGAAGGAGGACCCCGTCAGCGCCGCCTTCAGCTGCCGTTCCAACGAGTCCAGCTCGGTCGCCGGCGACGAGCCGGGGTTGTCCACGACCTCGTCGGCGAGCCGGGCGAAGCCGTACAGGGCGTGCACGGCGGGCCGCCGGTCGGCGGGCAGCAGCAGGGTGGCCAGGTAGAACGTCTTGCCGTGGTGCGCGTTGAGCCGGCGGCACCGGGCGTACGCGGCCTCCAGGCTCACGGGTGATGCCTCAGCGCCTTCTCCGGGGCGTCGGAGATGGTCCGCAGCGACAGCTTGAGCGGATCGGGCTTGAGCAGCGACACGGCGGCCAGCACGGACACGCCGAGGATGACGAACAGGTAGCCCCAGTCGTACAGGGCGGTGCCGCCGGACGGATAGGTGATCAGCAGCAGCCACACGGAGCCGCACGCGGCCAGCGTCAACCCGGCGGTGCCCCACGCGAAGCCGGCGCCCAGCACGAGCGCCCAGCTGAAGTACCAGGGCAGTGTCACGGGGGCCAGCAGGGCGAAGGCGGCCATGCAGACCGCGGCCCGCCGGATGGCGTCGTTGCCGCCCTCCCGGGCCAGCCACCACTGCTTGACCAGGATGTACAGCAGCAGAAGCGTGCCGAGGGTGCGGGCGACGGTGACGAACGGCTGCACGTCGCCGAGGCCGACGAACCAGCTCAGCACGGTGTAGCAGGCCTGCCCGATGCCGGACGGCAGCGACAGCCAGTTGATCACGATGGACGATCCGCCGAGCGCCGGGATCCAGCCCAGATCCACGCCCGCGGCCAGCGTGCACAGCACGAACACGCCGCCGAAAACCCCGATCGCCGCCGACGCGGCCCGGACGAACCGGTAGCTGCGGGTGCCCAGCGGGATGTGCCGCATCCACACCCAGATCAGGAACGGCAGCGCGATGACGGCGGTGGCCTTCACCGAGAACGCCAGCGCGAGCAGCGCCACGCCGGCGACGTGCTTGCGGTCAAGCACGAACACCACGCCGACGGCCATCAGGCCGATCATCAGCATGTCGTTGTGGGCGCCGCCGATCAGGTGCACCACCAGCAGCGGGTTGGCGCCGACCAGCCACAGCGCGACCGAGGAGTTGCCGCCGAGCTTGGCGCACAGCCGCGGCAGCGCCCACCACAGCATGGCGAAGCCGATGGCCAGCACCAGCCGCATGGCGATGACGCCGCTGATGAGGCTGGTCAGGCCGTCGCCGGTGACGGCGACGATGCCCTTGGCCAGCAGCACGAACAGCGGCCCGTACGGCGACGGCGTGTTCTGCCAGACGATGCTGACGTTGTCCGACAGGGCGCTGGGCAGCGCGGACGGGCCGACGCCGTACGGGTCGAGGCCGTGCAGCGCCAGGTCGCCCTGCGCGAGGTAGCTGTAGACGTCCTTGCTGAACAGCGGCGGCGCGATCAGCAGCGGCGCGATCCACATGACGATGACCCGGATCATGTACGCGTGGTTCACGCGGCCGGCCCGGGCGTGCCGGCCGAGCCGGATCCACGCCCAGATCGACAGGCCCAGGCCCACGTACAGGATCCAGGTGGCCAGCATCATGCCGTGCCCGTAGCGGATCCAGTTGAACGCGCCGTTGGCCAGCAGCGGGTCGTGGATCAGGGTGGCGCCCGCGCCCATGCCGCCGCCGGCGATCAGCACCATGCCGGCCAGGCCGAGCAGCGCCGTTCGGATCGGGAACGGCCACACGCGCGCGGGTTCGGGCGGCGGCTCGACCGTCACCAGGGGCGTCAGCCGCGTAGGGCCGAGCGGCACCGGTGCAGGGTCGGCGCTGGAGCGTGGGATGGAAGGCGTCGCGGGCATCGCGCCGTCCATCGTCCCACAACCCGCGGCGGGCCGACGCGCAGCGGCCCCGACGTCACAGGGAGTTCACCGGTCGGACCTTCTCGAATATCAGGTAACCTGATATTGTTCGGATCGCAGGCCACCTGACACCGGTCCGGAGGACAGCCGTGAAGTCGTTGATGCAGGACGTCCCGCTGACGCTCGACGTGGTGCTGCACCGCTGCCGCGAGACCGGGGCGAACGTCGAAGTGGTGTCGGTGACGCCGGCCGGACCGGTGCGCACGACCTGGGGTGAGATCGGCCGCCGGGCCACCGCTCTGGCCGGTGTGCTGGACGGGCTCGGCGTGGCGCCGGGCGGACGGGTGGCGACCTTCGCCTGGAACACACACCGGCATGTGGAGCTGTTCCTGGGCGTGCCCTGCGCGGGCCGTGTCGTGCACGGCGTGAACGTCCGGCTGACCGACGACGAGATCCTCTACCAGCTGCGCAACGCCCGGGACGAGGTGCTGTTCGTCGACGCCTCGCTGACGGACCGGGTGGCCGCGTTCGCGGACCGGCTACCGGTCGAACAGGTTGTCGTCCTCGACGACGGCGCACCGGTCAATCCGGCGTTCGCCGACTCGCGACGTTACGAGGACCTCGTTCAAGCGGCCCCGGACGTGGAGCCGGTCGCGACCGCGGCGCCCGACGACGCCGCCTGGATCTGCTACACGAGCGGCACGACCGGCCTGCCCAAGGGTGTGGTGTCCTCACATCTGGCGTGCCTGTTCCACTCCATGTCGTCCATGACCGTCGATTCGCACGCGGTGTCCCGAGAGGACGTCCTGCTCGCGGTCACGCCGCTGTTCCACGTCAACGCCTGGGGCCTGACCTATACGACGGCGCTGGCCAACGCCAAGCTCGTGCTGCCCGGCCGGGACGCGAGCGGCGGCGCGCTGGCCGCGTTGATCGAGGCGGAGCGGGTGACGGTCGCCGCGGCCGTGCCGACGGTGTGGGTCGACCTGCTCGGCCCCGCCTCCGAGCCGTACGACCTGTCCTCGATGCGCCGCGTGCTGTGCGGCGGCGCGCCCGCGACCCGGTCCCTGCTGGACGAGGTGGCCCGCCGTGGCCTGGTGTTCCACAAGGGCTGGGGCATGACGGAGATGCTGCCCAGCGGCACCATGCAGGTGCAGCCGCCGGAGTTGGACCTGGACAGCCCGGCCGGCGCGCTGACCCGGGTCGGCAAGCCGTCGGCCGGCGTGCGGGTGCGGCTGGTCGGCCCGGACGGCGAGGTGCTGCCGTGGGACGGCAGGACCACCGGCGAGCTGGAGACCAGCGGCCCGTGGGTGATCAAGGCCTACCTCGACCCGGACGACGACAGCAACGACAGCCGGTTCCACGACGGCTGGCTGCGCACCGGGGACCTCGCGGTGATCCATCCGGACGCCACCGTGGAGATCGTCGACCGGGTCAAGGACGTGATCAAGTCCGGCGGCGAGTGGATCAGCTCGCTGGCCCTCGAACAGGCGCTGGCCGCCCACCCGGGCGTCGCCCAGTGCGCGGTCGTGGCCGTGCCGCACGACAAGTGGGGCGAACGCCCGGCCGCGGCCGTGGTGGCGGCCGACGGCACCTCGCCGTGCGCCGACGACCTGGCCGAGTTCCTGGCCGAGCGGGTGCCGCGGTGGTGGCTGCCGGAGCGGATCGTGGTGCTGGACGAGCTGCCGCTGACCACCGTCGGCAAGTACGACAAGAAGGCGCTGCGGGCCCGGCTCAGTTCTCCGAGCCGGAGCTGAGCATGCGCACGCAGCTGCGCAGCAGCACCGGCAGCCGGTCGCGGTCGCCGGCGGACAGCTCGGTGAGCATGCGCGCCTCGATCTCGTTGATCAGGGGCTCGCACTTCTCCAGCACGGCCTCGCCGGCCGGGGTGAGCTCGGTGCGCATGATCCGGCCGTGCGCCGGGTCGGCCTCGCGGCGGATCAGCCCGGCCTTGGTCAGCGCCGCGATCACCTCGCTCATCGACTGCGGCGTGGTCATCGCGCGCCGGGCCAGCTGCGCGTTGGACAGACCGGTCTGCCGCTGCAGCACGGACAGCGTCGTGTACTGCGGCACGGTCAGGCCGTGCGGGCGCACGGCGTCCTCGATGAGCAGCCGCAGGGCACGGTCCAGCCGGCCGACGAGATAGCTCAGCCGCGGTTCCGGCGCTTGCTGGGAAAGCACGGACAAGACGTTACCTGGCCAGAAGGAGAGCGATATGGCGGAGATGGGCGAATGGAAGACGGTCCGCGTCGACGTGGTCGACGGGATCGGGTGGGTCGAGCTGAACCGGCCGGACAAGCGCAACGCGATGAGCCCGACGCTGAACGCCGAGATGATCGACGTGCTGCACACGCTCGAGGCCGACCGCTCGTGCGGGGTCGTGGTGCTGACCGGCGCGGGCGAGGCGTGGTCGGCGGGGATGGACCTCAAGGAGTACTTCCGCGAGGTCGACGAGTCCGGCGACGAGGCGCTGCAGGCCCGGGTGCGCCGCGACTCGTTCGAGTGGCACTGGCGGCTGCTGCGCAACTACGCCAAGCCCACCATCGCCATGGTCAACGGCTGGTGCTTCGGCGGCGCGTTCGTCCCGCTGATCGGCTGCGACCTGGCCATCGCCGCCGACGAGGCCAAGTTCGGCCTGTCCGAGATCAACTGGGGCATCCCGCCGGGCGGCCTGGTGTCCAGGGCGCTGGCCGAGACCGTCGGCTCCCGGGAGGCGCTGTTCTACATCATGACCGGACGGCTGTTCGACGGTCAGCAGGCGGCGCGGATGGGCCTGGTCAACTCCAGCGTGCCGCTGGCCCGGCTGCGTGACGAGGTGGAGTCGCTGGCCAAGGAGCTGCTGGACAAGAACCCGGTGGTGCTGCGCGCGGCCAAGATCGGCTTCCGGAACTGCCGGAACATGGACACCGACGGGGCGCTGGACTACCTGTACGCCAAGCTGGAGCAGTCCCAGTTCCTGGACAAGGAGAAGGGCCGCCAGCAGGGCCTGCAGCAGTTCCTGGACGACAAGACCATCCGCCCCGGATTGCAGGCCTACACGCGGTGACATGGCGGCGCCTTCGGCGCCGCGGCTCGGCCCCCGGGTAGCCGGTGCCTCGCCCTTGCCGGTGTCGGGGCCGCTCAGACGTCAGTGCCGATCGGTTCGGGGGCGGTCCAGTTGCGCAGCAGCTGGACCCGCTCCGCGGTGGGGGAGCCCGGCTCCACGTTGTAGACGCACAGCGTCTGGTCGGGATCGCCGGGCAGGATCAGCGACTCGTACTGGAAGACCAGCTCGCCGACCAGCGGATGCCGGTAGCTCTTGGCGCCGTGGGTGCGCTGCAGCACCTTGTGGTCGTGCCACCAGCCGGAGAACTCCGGGCAGTGCACCATCAGCTCGCCGATCAGGTCGGCCAGCTGCCTGTCGTTGGGGTGGCGGCTGGCGTCCAGCCGCAGCATCGCGACCGTCTCGGAGGCGTAGCGCTCCCATTCGTCGCTACGCGAGCGTGACTCGGGATCGAGCAGAAGGTAGCGGGCGAGGTTGCGCTTGCCCGGCGGCAGCGCCTCGAAGTCCGTCAGGACGGCGCGGCCCAGCGCGTTGGACGCCAGGATGTCGGTGCGGCGGCCGAGCACGAACGCCGGCACGTGGTCCAGCGTCTGCAACATCAGGTACAGGCCCGGCCGCACCCGCTGCGGGCCGTTGGCGGCGCTGCGGCGGACCGTGCCCGGCCGGGTGAGCAGGTTGGTCAGGTGCTCGCGCTCGGTCGGGTCCAGCCGCAGCGCCTGGCCGACGGCTTCGATGATCTCCGGCGACGGGTTGCCGGCCCGTCCCTGCTCCAGTCGCGTGTAGTACTCGATGCTGATCCCGGCCAGCCGCGCCACCTCGTCCCGGCGCAGCCCCGGCACGCGGCGGGCCCGGCCGTCCGCGGGGACCCCGGCCGCGTCCGGGCTGATCCGGGCCCGGCGGGTGCGCAGGAAGTCGGCGATCTCGGCGCTGCGGTCCATGTTCTCCAGTGTGGCGGACCGTGTGCGGTCGAGGGTGGCCCTGCGCGTACCAGTCATGTCCGGACCAGTCAGGAGCGGGTGTGGTTGCGCCGCCTTCGCGGTGGTGGTGTTGAGGCATCCCACCGAGAACGAAGGAAGTTCCTGATGTCCAAGGCACTTGAGGGTCGCGTCGCCGTTGTCACCGGTGCGTCGAGCGGCATCGGCGAGGCCGCCGCCGAGCACCTCGCCGAGCTGGGCGCCACCGTGGTCGTGCTGGCGCGGCGGGCCGACCGGCTCACCGACCTCGTCACCCGGGTCGAGAAGAACGGCGGCCAGGCGCTGGCCATCGCCGCCGACGTGTCCGACGCCGCCTCGGTGCAGGCCGCCGCCGACCGCGTGGCCGCCGAGTTCGGCGGCGCCGACCTGTTGTTCAACAACGCCGGCGTGATGCTGCCCGCGCCCGTCGACGAGCGGCGGTCCGACCTGTGGCAGCGGGAGATCGACACCAACGTCACCGGCCTGATGAACGCCATCGGCGCCTTCGTGCCGCAGCTGATCGCCTCGGCCGCTGCGCGGGGCGTCGCCGACCTGATCAACACGTCCTCGATCGGGGCGCAGAACATCTATCCCAACTTCGCCGTGTACTGCGGCACCAAGGCGTTCGTCACGCACACGTCCCGCCAGCTGCGGGCCGAGCTGGGCGGCCGGAACGTGCGGGTGTCGGTCGTGGAGCCGGGGCTGGTGCGCACCGAGCTGCAGAGCCACGTCACCGACAAGGGTGCGAACGACTGGCTGGACGGCGTCAAGGACAGCCTGGAATGGCTGACGCCGGAGGACGTGGCCCGCACGGTCGGCTTCATCGCCGCCTTGCCGCCGCGAGTCAACCTCCAGCAGGTGACCGTGATGCCGACCGCGCAGGCCAGCTGAATCCACACCGTCGTTTTCGGAAGGGGGCATTCCTGGCGTTCAACGCCAGGAATGCCCCCTTCCGAACGTCAGAACTCCCCGTGACGGCCGGCTCCGGCGGCGAACCGGCCGGCTCCCGCCAGGGCGTCCGTCGCCAGGGATTCCTTGCCGTAGGACAACTCCTGAGCCAGAGCGTCTACTTCGGACAGTCCGTGCTGGTTCCGGGTCGACAACCGGTCGTTGCGCAGGCAGGTCTGCGGGAATGCCGAGAGCTGCTCGGCCAGGCCCACCGCGGCCTCCAGCGCCTGGCCGGCGGGCACGAGGCGGTTGGCCAAGCCGATCGACAGGGCCTCGGCGGCGTCCACGGGCCGGCCGGTCAGGATGAGGTCCATGGCCCGGCTCTCGCCGATCAGCCGCGGCAGCCGCACGGTGCCGCCGTCGATCAGCGGCACACCCCAGCGCCGGCAGAAGACGCCGAACACCGCCGTCTCGTCTGCGACCCGGAGATCGCACCACAGCGCCAGTTCCAGGCCGCCGGCGACGGCGTGGCCGCTGACGGCGGCGATCACGGGCTTGCTCAGGCGCATTCGGGTCGGCCCCATGGGACCGTCGCCGTCGTCGGTCACGGCGTTGCCGCGTTCGCTCCCGACGGCCTTCAGGTCGGCGCCGGCACAGAAGGTGCCGCCGGTTCCGGTCAGCACGGCGACGCTGGCATCCGGGTCGGCGTCGAAGGCGCGGAACGCCGCGGCGAGCGCGGCGGCGGTCGGGCGGTCCACCGCGTTGCGAGCGGCCGGCCGGTCTATTGACACAATCGTTACCGGTCCCCGGGTTTGAACCAGAACTTCGTCAGCCATGCCGGCCAGGTTCCCATGAAATTGCCAGGGAACAAGAAATGATCTCGGCATGCGCACACGCAGTTGGTTGCTGACCCTTGCCGGAGTTGTCGTTCTCGTGATAGCGGCGTTCGTCGCGAAGGACATCGCCGCACCCACCGCCAGTGGTTCCTCCCCGGCCCAGGTGCAGTTGGCCGAGCTGCCGATCGGGACCTGGCACTCGATGGCCGGCTATTCCCGCGACCGGTTCAAGCACTGGATCACGCAGGGTAACGGCTGTGACACCCGGGAGGTGGTCATCGAGCGCGACGGCAAGGACGTGCGCAAGGACGCCTCCTGCCGGGCCACCAGCGGCCACTGGACCAGCCCGTACGACAACAAGCAGATCAACAAGGCCGCCGACCTGGACATCGACCACATGGTGCCGCTGGCCGACGCCTGGCGGACCGGCGCCGACAAGTGGACCGACGAGCGCCGCTCCCAGTTCGCCAACGACCTGACCGCGCCGCAGCTGCTGGCCGTCTCGGCGTCGAGCAACCGCGGCAAGGGCGACCAGGACCCGGCCAGCTGGAAGCCGGCCAACCAGGGCTTCTGGTGCACGTATGCCACCAACTGGGTGATCGTGAAGCACACCTACCAGCTGTTCGTGACCCAGGCCGAGCACGACGCGCTGGCGCAGATGCTGGCCACGTGCCCGAGTTGACACCTTTGTGCACTCTGACCTGCGATCATCGCTACGTACGCTACGGTTCGGTCCAGACCCCGACGGAGTTACCCCGAACCGGGAACTGACGACACACCTGCTCGCGCTGGGCGACCTCGGCCGCCGCATGGTCGATCATGGTCGCGACGGGCGTGTCCGCGATCGAAGAAGGTGCACGAGGGATGAAAAGGGTACTGATCATCGCCGGCGCGGCGCTGGTCCTGTTCGCGCTCATCGCCCAACCGGCGGCGTCCGCGAGCTGGGTCAAGGAGATCGTCGGCGGCCTCGGTTACGCAGCGCAGGCGGTCATCACGTTCGTGCGAGAACTCTTCCCCTCATGACACCTGCTCGGCCGATTGCGCAAAGTAGTCGGCGCGGGCACAGTTCCACCGACCGGGTGCATTAACCCCGATCACGCCCTGGTAACGGGAATCGGGTCTAGCGGTGCTCCGGCGGAACGCAATACGGTTCGCAGGCGTTGGGTGATCATCAGCCATGAGGAGGCACGGATGGTCGAAGACTCCGGGGTCGACGAGCTCGTCAGGCAGTGGACTGCCGAGCGGTCGCAGGACGCCGAGCTCCAAGAGGTGAATCGGATCAAGTCCCAGTGGCTTGCCGAGACGCCGTCCGTTCCGCGCCAGCGGCCCGGAATTCCCGCCCAGCGGGGCGGCCGGGGCAGTGCGCGGGGCCTGTTCGAGGTGGACGCCGTCGACCCGGCCTACCTGGCCGCGATGCGCAAGCGGCTGCCCGGGGTGCCCGACGAGCTGCTCACCGAGGTGGCCACGTGCTGGCAGCTGGCCGGCGCGGTCGAGGAGGCCGAGGCCTGGTGGGACGCCGGCATCAGCCCGCTCGACCAGCGCGCCCTGGACTACCGTGCGGCCGGTCTCGTGCCGTCCGACCTCGCGCGCCGACTCGGCCCGCTCACCGTGCTGGAGCACCTGCGTCGGGGCAGTGCGGCAGCGTGGTGCGTGGCCCGGCTGAACCGGCAGCAGCGTCCCTGAATCAGGCGAACCGGCGGTGAGCCGCCGCCGGTAGCCAGTGGTTTTGTGGCTACTTGTGGGTAGCCTGTGGTGATGGCGATCCAGCAGTCCGAGCCGACGGCGCCACCGTCCGCTCGCCCACCGAGGGTGGTGTTCCGGCTGCTGGTTGTCCTTGTGGTGCTCGCGGTGGCGGGCGCGGCGCTGTGGCTGGTCGACCGGGCCAGCACGCCCACGCCTCACCCCGTCGCCATCGACTTCCCCGCACTGCACGTCGCGCCGGCACCGGTGCAGGTCGGTGCGGCGGCTCCGGCCGCCGACGCCGCTCAACCCGCCGCCCAGGCGAGTGCCGCCGGCAAGCAGGAGACCGCGGACGCATGGCTGGCGCGGGTTTCCGCCGCCACCGGAATCCCGGCCCGCGCGCTGCGCGCGTACGCCAACGCCGACCTCACCATGGCCAAGGTGCAGCCCGGCTGTCACCTGCCGTGGACGTTCCTCGCCGGCATCGGCCGCATCGAGTCCGACCACGGCCGCTACGGCGGTGCGTCGCTGGCCGCGAACGGCGACGAGACCAAACCCATCATCGGCGTGCCGCTCAACGGCGCCGGCGTGGCCAACATCTCCGACACCGACGGCGGCGGCCTCGACGGCGACCCCGTGCACGACCGGGCTGTCGGCCCCATGCAGTTCATCCCGTCCACCTGGCGGAACTGGGCGTCGGACGGCAACGGCGACGGCGTGGCCAACCCGCAGAACATCGACGACGCCACCGTGACCGCGGCCCGCTACCTGTGCGCGGGCGGCCGCGACCTGGGCACCGCCGCCGGCTGGTGGGCGGCCGTGCTGTCGTACAACAACTCGGTGGAATACGGGCAGAAGGTCTTCGCGGTGGCGGACGCCGCGGCCAAGGCCAGTGCGAACCGCTGACGAGTCGGTGTTACCGTCGACAACGTGGTTCGCGGTCTGCTCGCCCCCCGCTGGCTGCTGGTGCACCTGCTGGCCCTGGCGGCGGTGGTCGCCTGCTTCCGACTCGGCTGGTGGCAGTGGGACCGGTCGCAGGAGTCGACCGGCACCCTGCAGAACCTCGGCTACGCCCTGCAGTGGCCCCTGTTCGGCCTGTTCGTCCCGTTCATGTACTGGCGGATGTGGAAGCTGGACAAGGAACGCCGCGAGTCGGAGCCCGCTGCCGAGCCCGTCGCCGTCGAGGAACCCGAGGTTCCCGTGCCCCACTCGCGACGCTCGCCGACCGAGTGGCGGTCCGCCGCCCCGGCCGAGCCGGTGGACGACGCGATGGCGCAGTACAACAGCTACCTCGCGTCGTTGAGCGCGAGAGACGGAGAGTAAGTCGATGAAGGGGTCCCTCGCCCGGTTCCGGTTCATGGCGTACCTGACCGGTGTCGGCCTGCTCGTGCTGACCGTCGGCGTGATCCTGAAGTACGCGGCGGACGCGCCGACGCTGGTGGCGGTGGTCGGCCCGATCCACGGCTTCCTGTACATGATCTACCTGGTGTGCGCGTTCGACCTGTCGCTGAAGTGCAAGTGGCCGCCGCTGTACACGATCGGCGTGCTGCTGGCCGGCACCATCCCGTTCCTGTCCTTCGTGGCCGAGCGCAAGGTGACGCACCGGGTGACCGCGAAGATGGCGGAGACCGCCCCCGCCGCATGAGGGCGCGCGTGACGTCGCGGTAACGCGGCGGACCTAGACTCCGCCGATGACCCGCACCGTGCACCCCGTGGACCAGCGGCTTCCCGCCGGTCAGCTGCTCACGTTCGGCCTCCAGCACGTGCTCGCCATGTACGCGGGCGCGGTGGCCGTGCCGCTCATCGTCGGCGGCGCGATGCATCTGTCCACAGCGGACATCGGCTACCTGGTCAACGCCGACCTGCTGGTGTCCGGTATCGCGACTTTGCTGCAGTGCCTTGGGGTCTGGGTGTTCGGCGCCCGGCTGCCGATCATGCAGGGCTGCACCTTCGCCGCCGTCACGCCGATGGTGATGATCGGTACCACCGGCGGTGGGCTGCCCGCGGGCTACGGCGCGATCATCGTGTCCGGGTTGATGGTGGTGCTGATCGCGCCGTACTTCGCCAAGCTGACGCGGTTCTTCCCGCCGGTCGTGACCGGCACGATCATCCTGGTGATCGGGGTGTCGCTGCTGCCGGTGGCGGTGGGCTGGGCGGCCGGCGGTGTCGGCGCGCCCGGTTTCGGCAAGCCGCTCAACCTCGCGGTGGCGCTCGGCGTGCTGGTGCTCGTGGTGTTGGTGCACCGGTTCGTGCCCGGGCTGATCGGCCGGATCGCCGTGCTGGTCGGCATCGTGGTCGGCACGCTCGTGGCGATTCCGTTGGGGTTGACCGATTTCTCGCACATCGGCGGTTCGCCCGTCGTGGAGGTCACCACGCCGTTCCACTTCGGACTGCCGACGTTCGAGCCGGGCGCGATCGTCGCGTTCGTGATCGTGATGCTGGTGACGATGACCGAGACCAGCGGCAGCGTCCTGGCAGTCGGTGACATCGTGGACCGGCCGGTGGACACCGTGACGCTGACCCGGGCGCTGCGCGCGGACGGGCTGTCCAGCCTGCTCGGCGGCGTGTTCAACACCTTCCCGTACACCGCGTTCGGGCAGAACGTGGGGCTGGTGGCGCTGACCCGGGTGCGCAGCCGCTACGTGGTGGCGACCGCGGGCGGGATCCTGGTGCTGCTGGGGCTGTTCCCGGTGCTGGGGGAGATCGTCGCCTCGGTGCCGATGCCCGTGCTCGGCGGGGCCGGCATCGTCATGTTCGGCTCGGTGGCGGCCGGCGGCGTGCGGATGCTCAGGAACGTGTCGTTCGACGGCAACGCCAACCTGATGGTCGTCGCCGTCGCGCTGGGCATCGGCCTGGTGCCGGTGGCCGCGCCCACCGTCTACGCCCAGTTCCCGGGCTGGTTCCAGACGATCATGAACTCCGGCATCAGCGCCGGCAGCATCGCCGCCGTGCTGCTCAACCTTCTCTTCAACGGTGTGAGGCTGAACACTCAACCTTCTGACTCGAAATAGTTGAGCGCTCATCCATGTTGCCCGGGACATGACCGCGACGCTGACTGACGTCCTCGAACTCGAGCGCTCCGCCCAGGAGCTGCTCTTCCACGAGGCCCGCACCGCCAACACGTTCTCCGACGAGCCCGTCTCCGACGAGCAACTGCGGGCCATCTACGACCTGGTCAAGTGGGCCCCGACCAGCATGAACATCCAGCCGCTGCGGGTGACGTTCGTGCGCTCGGACGAGGCTCGCGCGCGGCTGCTGCCGCACATGTCCGAGGGCAACCGGGCCAAGACCGGCTCCGCCCCCGTGGTGGCGATCTTGTCCGCCGACAGCGACTTCCACGAGCACCTGCACCGGACGTTCCCGCACCTGCCCAACGCCAAGGACCGCTTCCCGGACGTCTCCCAGCGCCAGGACATGGCCCGGTTCAACGCCCTGCTGCAGGTCGGCTACTTCATCCTCGGCGTCCGCGCCGCCGGTCTCGCCGCCGGCCCGATGACCGGCTTCGACGCCGAGGGCGTGCGCCAGGAGTTCTTCGCCGACGGCACCCAGGAGCCGCTGGTCGTCGTGAACATCGGCAAGCCCGGCCCCGACGCGTGGTTCCCGCGGCTGCCGCGGTTGGAGTTCGACGAGGCCGTCACCGTCCTCTGACCGTTCCCGCCCGACACCCCACGTGATGCCACATGCGCTCCGTACCTGCGCTCTAGCGTCAAGTACGGAGCGCATGTGGCATTCCGGGGGACGTTAGAGCCGGATCGGCACGGGGACGATCCAGCGGTCGATGGTGGTGTCGGCCAGGGTCTGCGCGACGAGCTTGTCCTGGATGCGGGCATCGGGCTCGGCGGCACGTGCGACAAGGGCCGCCTTGGCGGCGATCTCCGCTCGGACGGCCGCCTCCGCTTCACCCGCGTCAGGTGCACCGCCACCGGGGCGGTGATCTCCTTGGCGCCGCGAGTGGTCCGCACGACAACGGCGTGCACGTGCCGGAAGCCGGCCGGCGGCTCCGGGGAATCGCTGGACAGGGCGTCGACCAGGTCGCCGAGGGGGATCACCGGGCCGGTCGGCTCCCAGCCGGCGAACTTCTCCGGCGAAGGCTCGAACGGCAGCGGCATCATCTTCGCCACCATCACGTCCGGCCCGAAGTCGGTCTGCTCGTCCTCCTGCCAGCCGAAGACCCGAGCGGTGACGAAATCCCGCACGCCGCCGGACTCCAGCACGAACGTGCCCGGCGCGAAATCCTCGTCCTCGTGGGGAAACCGCACGACCAGCCCGTCGTACGAGGAGCTCAGGCACTGCCGGTCGACGACCTTGAACAGCAGGTCCAGCCGGGTCGGCGCGCCATCGACCGCGCTGAGCATCAACTGCCTGTGGGACACGGTCTGCAGCCAGATGCGGACGGTCCGGTCGGTGCGGAACAGGACCTTTCCCGGGGCCCGGTCGTCGTGGTCGAACGAGTGTTCCTGAAGCATGCGCCCATGCTGGCAGCCCGCGCCGCCACCGACACCGGGTTTGTCGCGCGGGATCCGATGTGGTTAACTGGTTGTAGTCGTTGGTTTTGTGTTCGTGCTCATCACGCTCGCGAAACAGTGTCGGGCGTATGGATTCCTCCAGGAAGCGCTTCCCCGCCGCAAGCGGCTCGGTCCGCGGCAGCCGCGGCGGACCACAAGACACCTGTCGAGGAGACAATATGGCTCAGGGCACCGTGAAGTGGTTCAACTCGGAGAAGGGCTTCGGCTTCATCTCCCCCGACGACGGCGGCGCCGACCTGTTCGTGCACTACTCGGAGATCCAGGGCGGCGGCTTCAAGTCGCTCGACGAGAACCAGCGCGTGCAGTTCGAGGTCGGCCAGGGCCAGAAGGGCCCGCAGGCCCAGGCCGTCAGCGCCGTCTGACCACGACGCCCGTGATTCCGCGCCCGGTGGCACTCGCCCGCCGGGCGCGGATTCGTGTCGGCTAGCCGAAGTCCGCCGGCGCGGCGTAGCGCGCGAGCCGGTCGGCCAGCAGCCGCCGGTCCTGCCGGTGGTGGGCGCGGGCCTGCGGCTGGGCCGGCACGCCGGTCAGCGTGTCGGCGACGAAGCGCGCGACGACCCACGGCGCCGGGGCCGGATCGTCGCCGCCGAAACGGGACACGACGATCGGCGACTCGGTCGGATCGGTTTCCACCAGCACCGCCCAGCCGTCGCGTTCGCTCCACACCAGCATCAGGTCCCGGCCGGATCGCGGCCCGCGCCGGGTCAGTCCGATGTACGCGGTGGCGGTGTCGCTGACCTCGCACGAGGTGCCGTCGGCCGACTCGCCGACCGCGTCGGCCACCGCCCGCAGATAGCCGGAGAGGCCGAGGGTGAGCGCCCTCGCGACGTCGTCGGGCCCGCTGTCCTCGTCGACAAGGCCGAGCATTTCCAGCAGGGTGCCGCGGTCCGCCGCGTCGACGGCGTGGTCGGCCACGGTTCGAGCAGCCAGTGCCTGCTGGGTCCGGAACACCTGCTGGGCGTCCGCGTGGACCTTGGACATCCGGGCGCTGTCACCACTGTGTACGCGGTCCGACGTCATGTCGGCGCTCCCGTCTCCGGCCGGAAGGCGAGGCCGGGTCGGATCGCCGGGGCCGACGCCGGCACCTACGCCGACGTGCGAGTTGCTCCCGACGTGGCCACCGTACCCCAGCCTGGAGGTCACTGGCCCTGGCCGGCGACCGGGAACGGCCACGGATTGGGCTGGCAGACCTTGTCGTCGTGCGGGACGACGATGCCCTGCGGGTTCTGGGTCGTGAGGTCGGCGAGGTCGTTGTCGGCCGTGCTCAGGGTCTGCTGCATCATCACCGGCGCCAGCCCGCCGTTCTGCGCGCACGGCAGGTGGTTGCCGCCGAAGAAGTGCCCGACCTCGTGGTTCACGGCGTACTGCTGGTACAGCAGGATGTTGCCCTGGAACGCGACGGCCCCTCGCTCCCAGCGGGCGTCGTTGAGGTAGACGTTGTCGTCGAGGCGGCAGGACGTGTCGTACGGGATGTCGAAGCCGCACACCTTGGGGCCGCGGGTGGTCTCCTGGGACGCCAGCCGGATGTGCAGGTCGGCCTTGCCGGAGTCGACGCGCTTGAGCGCGATCTGACCGCCGCCGATCCAGCTCTTGGGGTTGGACAGCGTGTTCTGCACCGTCTCGGCGAACAGCGCGTCCCCGCCGACCGGCTGGAAACCGTCCTCGACCTCGATGGTGTACGTGGTGAGCTTGCCCTTGCCGACCTGGGCCGAGGTGCCGGGCACGACGTGGAACGTGCCCTTGCCCGGGCCGGGGATGGGGCCGCCGTCGGGCAGCTGGGCGGAGGCGAGCTGCTTGGCGAACTTCGCGCCGGGCGGGGCCTCGCCGATGGACACGGGCGTGGCGGAGCCGGCGACCACCGGGGTCGGCGTCGGCTCCGCCGGCGGCTCCTCCTTGACGACCCGGAACGCGGTGATCGCCGTCAGGGCGATGACCAGCGGAAACACGTACACCAGCCAGCCGGCCCCGGGCTTTTTGCGCTCGGGGCGCGGCGGCTGCGCGGGCGCGGCCAGGGGCTGCGCCGCGCGCCGGGTGTGTTGCCGGGCCTGCCGGAGTCGGCCACTCGCCGTCAGTCGTCCCACATCCTCTATCTACGCGCGAGTAGGCCGATGGGTTTGCTCAGACGTTGACCAATTCCAGGTCGCGGCCGGTGGTGCGCGGCCCGAACAGGCCCACGTCCAGCGCGACGACGATCATCGCGGCGGCGACCACGGCGAACAGCACCGCCGAGTTGGTCGCGTGCAGCAGCGGCACCAGCACGAACGGCATGGCCGCGCTGGACAGCCTGGACAGCGAGTAGGTGGAGCCGGCGGCGGTGGAGCGCAGCGCGGTCGGGAAGATCTCCGCCTGGTAGACGTGGAACGCGTTGCTGAACACGTTGCTGATGGCGGTGTAGAGGAAGCCGAAGGCCAGGATCAGCGCCGTCGACGAGGAGAAGCCGAACGCCAGCCCGCACACCGCCATGCCCAGGCCGGAGGCGATCACCAGGTGCTTGCGCTCGACCCGCTCGATGATCGGCAGCGACAGCGCGGCGCCGACCGGGTAGCCGACGAAGGTGATGGCGCTGAACACCAGCGACTGCACGATCGGATAGCCCTTGGCCGCCAGCACCTGCGGCACCAGCGTGCCGAAGCCGTAGTAGCCGAACGTCTGCAGCAGGTGGAAGACGGCCATCATCAGCGTCCGCTTCCGGTACGGCGGCCGCAGCAGCGCGCCGACCGAACCGGTGGTGTTGGGCGCCTCGTCGGCGGCCGGCTCGGGCAGGTTGGCGCCGGCCTCGGCCTCGAACCGGGCGACGATCCTCTCGGCCTCCTCGTGCCGTCCGACCGACTCCAGCCAGCGCGGCGACTCGGGCAGCCCGGTGCGCAGCAGGAACACGATCACCGCGCCGGCCGCGCCGAACACGAACAGCCAGCGCCACGCGTCCGGCCCCAGCGGCACCAGCCAGCCGGCGAGAAAGCCGACCGCCGGCACGCCGAAGAAGGACAGCGTGTACGCGATTCCCGTGTAGAGACCGCGCTTCTTCGGCGGCAACAGGTCACCGAGGTACGTATCGGACACCGCAGGCTCGGCGCCGATTCCCAGCCCGGCCAGGAATCGGCTCGCCATCAGCGTCCACGGCCCGATGCTGAACGCGCCCAGCAGCGAGAACACCGAATACACGCCGAGGCTGGCCAGAAATGCCCGGCGGCGGCCGATCCGGTCGGCCAGCCGGCCGAGCAGGATCGCGCCGGCGAACATGCCGATGAACGTCGACGACAGCACCGCCGGCAGGATGGCCTTGTCCAGGTGGAAGTTCGCGACCAGGACGTTGGCAAGCGTGCCGGCGAGGAAGATTTCGTAAATGTCGAAGAACAGGCCGAGACCCACCGCGACGGTGGCCAACCGGTGCGACCTCGTCACCGGCAACCGGTTCATTCTTGCCGCTACAGACATTGCCGTAAGTTAACAGACACTGCCCGTAATCCAGTGGAAGCCGGTCAGACCTTCGCGGTGGTGAGCAATGCCCGGAGGGTATTGGCGACGCCGGTCGACTCCAGTTCGGCGGCCAATTCGCCGGTGAGCAATTCGTGGTCGCCGTTCAGTCGGGCCTCGTTCACGAACACTCCCGGCCCCGGCACGGTCGCGCCGAGCTCCACCAGCACCGGCCGCAGGTGCAGGTCGACGGCCAGGGCGTGCTTGTCGGCGGCGGCGACCTGCAGCGGCAGCGCCACGACGCCCTTGAGCCAGCCACCGGGGGCCTGGTCGAGCACGGCCTTGAGCAGGCCGGTGTAGGTCGCCTTGTACGTGGGGGAGGCGACGACGAGCACATTCACTTCCCCCAGCGCCGCCAAGGCCGCCTTCACTTCGGTCGCGCCCGGGGCGAACACCTGCTGGGCCAGTTCGGCCGCGTCGACGACCGGGCCGGTCTCGACGTCGGGAACGAGGCGGTGCACGGCATCGCGCAGCGCGACGGCCGCGCCGAGGGTGCGGGAAGCGGGACGGGGATTGCCGACGAGCACGCCGCTGGTGGTGGACATGATCCGAGCATCCTCACCCGGTCGGGCCGCCCGCAATCGTTCCCATCATGTGGTGTGATCTGGACGTGGGCCGTGCCGTGGAGGACACCAACCGTCGGATGCTGCGGGCCCGCGACACCATGGACCGGCACTACGCCGAGCCGCTGGACGTGGCCGCGCTGGCCCGGGTCGCGCACGTGTCGGAGGCGCACTTCATCCGCACCTTCCGGGCCACCTTCGGCGAGACCCCGCACCGGTACCTGCAGCGGCGCCGGGTGGAGCGGGCCATGTTCCTGCTCCGGTCGTGCGACCGCAGCGTCACCGACATCTGCCTGGAGGTCGGCTTCACCAGCCTCGGCACGTTCAGCCGCACCTTCCGGGACATCGTCGGCGAGTCGCCGTCGGCCTACCGCTCCCGCGGGCCGCTCGCCGCCGTGCCGACCTGCTTCGCGATGTCCTGGATGAGACCCAGCAGTTTTGGATAAGCGGGTGCGCGGGCGCCGCCACTAGCGTCTGCGACATGTTCAACGCGCTCACCATTTCCCAGATCTTCGTGCTCGACCAGGACCAGGCCCTCGACTTCTACGTCGGCAAGCTCGGCCTGGAGGTCCACACCGACGCCGACCTCGGCTTCATGCGGTGGCTGACGGTCAACGTCCCCGGTCAGCCCGACCGGGAGATCCTGCTGGAGCGCCCCGGCGCGCCCCGCATGGACGAGGCGACCGCCGCGCAGGTGCGGGAGCTGCTCACCAAGGGCGCGATGGCCGGCACCCTGTTCTTCACCACCGACGACTGCCAGAAGACTTACGAGACGCTGCTGGCCAAGGGCGTGGAGTTCACCGACGAGCCGACCAAGCGCGACTACGGCATCGACTGCGGCCTGCGCGACCCCTTCGGCAACGCCATCCGCTTCAGCCAGCCCCTGAGCTGAGGACAACGGGGTGGCGCCAGCGGCGCCACCCCGTTGCCGCTACTTCAGCGGCGGGTCCAGCGAGGTCACGCCGGGCCGCACCGGCCACAGGTCACCCAGCGCTGGCACCGGGGTCTTGGCGATGGCTGCGCCCGCGGCCTTGTCGTGCCCCTGCTCGGCGGCGGCATGGAAGATGTCCACGGCGATCGACTGGTCGAACACGTTGATCTGCTGCCACGGCCAGACGCTCTGGCCCTTCTCCGCGGCCGGGATCAGGAAGTCGACGGCCTTGAGCAGGTTGCCGCCGTTCGGGCCGGTGTAGTGCCACAGGTCGATGCCGAGGTTCTTGCCGATCTCGGCCAGCCGGCCCAGCGCCACCAGGTTGAAGTTGGCGTAGTGCCAGGACATCGTGCGCGACAGCTCAAGCGGCTGGCTGCCGTCGGGCTTGATCTGCTTGTCGATCCGATTGGTCTTGACCGACTCGACGATGCTCTTGGCCAGCTTGGTATTGCCGACGTAGACCGCCATGGCGGCGTTCTGCTGGTCGATGAAGCTGCCGTGGTTGTTGGTGGCGGCCAGTTCCAGCTTGGCCTGCGGGCTGGTCTGCATCCAGTCCAGGAACTTGGTGAACCACGCCTTGAGGCCGGTGCTGTCCTTGCCGCTCCAGCCCGGCGCGCCGGACTCCAGCACCGTGATCGCGTCCAGCACCTGGGTCAGGCTCTGCGAGGAGTCGATGATGCCGGTGCCGGAGATCTTGGTGCTGCACGGGATCCGCTGCGCGAAGTTCAGGTTCGGGTTCATCGCGGTCGCCGGGTTCAGGAACCAGGTGCGGATGTCCAGCTCCGCCCGCGCCGCGTACTTCGGGTCGCCGCTGTAGTACCAGGCCAGCGCCAGGTCGCGGATCGCGTCCCAGGCCACCATCCGGTAGGTGTGGTCGGTGATCGCGTCGGCCTCGGGGTTGCGCTGGCCGTCCTTGTTGACGTACGGGCAGCCCTGCGGGTTCTCCGGCGTCTTGGGGCCGGCCCACCAGTACGGGGCCTGGCTCATGTAGTCGTGCTTGTCGCCGCTGGGCGGGGTCTGCGGCTTGTCCATCACCGACCACGGCCCGGCCGTCAGGTCCGCGTCGGCGGTCTTGATGAGCAGGTTGTAGGCGGTGCGGGTCGCCTTGGACGCGGTGCCCGTCACGAGTTGGATCTTGGTGGCGGCCAGGGCGTGGCCGTCCATCACGACGGTGTGCGGGGCCTTCACCGAGGCCGCGTCGTGGCACAGTGGGGCCAGGACCAGGCCCACCGTTGTCGCCAGCGCAGCACCGAGCTGTCCGATCACCTATCCACGTCCTCACGAGGAACGAGCCGCACCCGTGCGGAACGAGGGCGGCATGGCGGTGGCGCGCGGCAGTGCTTTTCTACGCGGCGGAACGGCCGAGGTCAACGGGTCCTGAAGATGAATCCGGTTCGTCCCTGGGCCGCATGGTGGACGTGACCAGTGGCCATGATCGGCCGCACGGCGGTGCGGGGTGTCGCGATGGCGGCCGATGTTCACATCGGTGGACATGACAACGATGTCATCGCGAAAGGATGAACTTGATGGCGTCATCCCCGACGCCGGCGTTGGCCGCGCTGGCGACCCTGCTGATTTCCCTGGGCCAGCTTCCCTCCGCGCAAGCCGCTGCGGCGCAGCCGACCCTGGTGGCCGACCCTGCATCCGTCGTCAACACGTTCATCGGCACGAGCAACGCCGCCGATGACTTCCCCGGCGCCGACACGCCGTTCGGCATGGTCCAGTGGAGCCCCGACACGCCGAGCCGTCCCGACGGCGGGGGCTACGAGTACAACGACACCTCCATCACCGGCTTCAGCCTCACCCACATCGCCGGCCCCGGCTGCGGCGCCATGGGCGACGTGCCGTTCCTGCCCACGACCGGCGCGGTCAACGGCTCCGCGACCGCGCCGTTCTCGCACGCCAACGAACAGGCCGACGCCGGCTACTACAAGGTCAAGCTCAACTCCGGCATCACCACCGAGCTGACCACGACCACAAGATCCGGCATGGGGCGCTTCACCTTCCCCGCGACCAAGCAGGCCAACCTGCTGATCAAGCTCGCCGGCAGCCAGACCTCGGTCAGCAACACGACCGTGACCGTGGTCAGCAACACCGAGGTCGTCGGCTCCGTGACGACCGGCCACTTCTGCGGCGCGAGCCCGACCTACACCGTGTACTTCGCCGCCAAGTTCGATCATCCGTTCACGACCAGCGGCGGTTTCAGCGCTCTGAACTCGGGTCCCGCGCCGGACACCGCGCGTCCGGGCGCGCCGGCCCAACCACGGACCGCCTCCCCGCAGCTGGCCGGGCCGTCCGGCGAATACCTGACCTTCGACACCACCGCCGACCAGGTCGTGCAGGCCAAGGTCGGCGTCTCGTACGTGTCGACAGCCAACGCGCAGGGCAACCGGGACACCGAGAACCCGCAGTGGGACTTCGACTCGGTGCACCAGGCCGCGCACGCGGCGTGGAACTCGATGCTGGGCCGGATCGCGATCGCCGGCGGCACCGTCGCCCAGCAGCAGACTTTCTACTCGGCTCTGTATCACTCGCTGCTGCATCCGAACGTGTTCTCCGACGTCAACGGGCAGTACATCGGATTCGACAACAAGGTGCACAGCGTCGCCGCCGGTCACGCCCAGTACGCCAATTTCTCCGGCTGGGACATCTACCGCTCACAGGCCCAGTTGTCGGCGCTGCTGGCCCCGGACAAGGTCAGCGACATCGCGCAGTCGATGGTCAACGACTATTCGCAGAGCGGCATGCTGCCGAAGTGGTCGTTGAACAACGGCGAGACGTACGTGATGGTCGGCGACCCGGGAACGGCCATTCTCGCCGACTACTACGCGTTCGGCGCACGCGATTTCGACACGGCGACGGCGTTGACCGCCATGGTGCACGAGGCGTCCGTGCAGAACAACATCCGCCCTGGTCAGAACTACATGACGACCCCGGGCTACCTGCCGGCCAACGGCCAGTGGAACTGCTGCAACTTCTACGGGCCGGTGTCGACGCAGCTGGAGTACGACACCGCCGACTTCGCGCTGTCGGCCTTCGCCGGCGCGTTGGGCGACACGGCGAACCAGACCCGATTCGCCAATCGCGCCCAGGAGTGGGCCAACGTGTTCAACACGTCCAGCAAGTTCATGCAGCCTCGGCAGGCCGACGGCTCGTGGACCGGTGGATTCAGTGCCACCAGCGGCAGCAATTTCGTCGAGGGCACCTCGTGGCAGTACACCGGAATGGTTCCGTTCAACATTCACGGGCTGGCCACGGCCTTCGGGGGCAACGCGGCGTACGTCAGCTACCTGAACAGCGTGCTGTCCGGCTTCGACGGCGCCGGCGGCAGCAAGTCGGATCTCGGCAACGAGCCCAGCATCGAGCTGCCGTGGGAGTACGACTACGTCGGCCAGCCGTACCGGGCGCAGCAGGTGATTCGGCAGGTCCAGGACCAGATCTGGACCGACAAGCCGAACGGCCTGGCCGGCAACGACGATCTCGGCACCATGAGCGCCTGGTACGTGTGGTCGGCGCTGGGCATGTTCCCGGAGACGCCGGGCACCGCCGACCTGGCGCTGGGCAGCCCGATGTTCACGCAGGCCGTGGTCACGCTGCCCGGCGGGCACACGCTGACCGTGAACGCGCCGCAGGCCGCCGACAACGCGCCGTACGTGCAATCGTTGTCGCTCAATGGATCCACGTGGAACAATGCGTTCCTTCCGCCGTCAATCGTCAACACCGGTGGGACGCTTGACTACGTGCTCGGCACCACCGCGAACACCTCGTGGGCCGCCTCCTCCCCGCCGCCGTCCTACCCCGGCACCGGCGCTCCGTACGTGAAGACCGGTCCGATCACGTCGGCGCTGGCCGGCAAGTGCGTCGACGACAACCACAGCGGCCTCGGCAACAACACCGCGATCCAGCTGTACGACTGCAACGGCACCAACGCGCAGCGGTGGGCGGCGCCCGGCGACGGCACCCTTCAGGTGATGGGCAAGTGCATGGACGTGGTGAACTCCGGCACCGCGAACGGCGTCAAGGTGCAGCTCTACGACTGCAACGGCACCGGGGCGCAGCAGTGGCAGGTGCGGGGCGCCGGCCTGGTCAACCCGCAGTCCGGGCGCTGCCTGGACGACCCCAACAGCACCACCACCAACGGCACCCAGCTGCAGATCTACGACTGCAACAACTCCGTGGCCCAGTCCTGGACCCTCCCCTGACCCCGGCGAGTCCCGCTCTCCGGCACACCGAATGGAGGTTTCCGGCACATTCGAATGTGTAGTTGCCTCCCTGTGTCACATGCGGACAGCATGTGACACAGGGAGGGGGCGTTTGCGCAAACGGCGAGCCGGTCTCTCGGGCGTATCGGTTGTGAGCTGTCCGGGCTACCACCCGCGCCTCGGCGATACAGTGGCTGCGTGGACGGTGTCGGCGCGCTGGTGATCGGCCTGCTCTCTGGACTGCACAGCGCGTTCGGACTGCGGGTCTGCAATGGTGACTGGCTGCTGACGACCTTTCTCGCCGGCGGCTTCTTCGCCGTGGCGCCGATCGCCGCGGCCATGCTCGTTGCCCTCATTCGCAAGGTCAGCGGCAACAACTACAACCCGATCATGGTGATCCTGTTCACCGGCATCGGCGTGGTCGGCAACCTGCTGCTGCCGTTCTCAGCGTTCGCCGGGGCCACCGCCGCCCTGCAGAATCCGGACCGGCTGTCCGGTGGCGGGAGCCTGCAGGACCCCTTCTGCTACGTGCTGACCAGCCAGGACAACCTGCTGGCCCGTTCGACGCTCGCCGCTCGGGCGATCACCGGCTACGAGAGCGAGCCGGTGCGCCTGCTGGCCATCGCCTCCCTGATCGTGGTGCCCGCCTTCGTGCTGTTCTGGATCACCAAGCAGGCCAAGAACGCGTTCCGCGGCGGTGCCCGCTGGCCCGCCCGGCTGTACTACGCCCCGTTCATCATCCTGGTGTTCGCCACCCTCAACCTGCCGGCCGGCGTGGTCGGGGTGCTGTGGCTGGGTTTCCTGCCGGTGAGCGCCGTCGGCGTGCTGGCCGTGAAGCTGCTCGGCACCCCCAGCGACGCCGTGCTGCACCCGTCCACCGCTGATGCCGGGGCCAAGGCGTTGAGCGAGCAGCGCCCCGTTCCGCCGTCGCTGCCGCCCGCCAAGCCGCAGACGCAGGCCGCGATGCCCCGGCAGAACCCGCCCACGAAGACGTACACCCAGCCCCAGCCGCCGCGTCCCCAGGTCCAGCCCCGGCAGCTGCCCCCGCCGACCCGCGTTCACCCCGCCGGGCCGCCGGTCGGCGGTCCGCCTCCGCCTCCCACCCGGGTCCAGCCCGCCGGCCCGTCCCTGGCCGGCGACCCCGCGGCCGCCGGCCTGGCCATGACTCCGGGTCCGCTGCCGTGGGCCACGCCGCCCGCGCCGGACCCCGACAAGACCGTCTACAACCCGCTGGACGCCCCCACCAAGTTCGACAGCACCGGCGACTCCTTCGGCGGTCGGTTCCGTCGCATCCGCCAGCTCGGCGCCGGCGGTTTCGGCAAGGTGTGGCTGGCCATGGACGCCAACCTGAACCGCCAGGTCGCCATCAAGATCGCCCACACCTCCGACGCCGACACCCAGGAGCGGATGTACCGGGAGGCCCGCGCCCTGGCCGCCGTCCGCCATGAGAACTGCGTCCACGTCTACGACATCCTCGAGGACGATGACGGCATCGCCATCGTCATGGAGTACGTCGAGGGCCTGTCCCTCGCCCAGGCCATGCAGCGCAACGGCCTTCTCGACGATGTCGCCGCCGCCCGCCTGTGGTCCACCCTCGCCGGCGCCCTCACCGCCGCCCACGAGAAGTCCGTGCTGCACCGGGACCTCAAGCCGTCCAACGTGATCATCGATCCCGAGGGCATTCCCCACCTCATCGACTTCGGCCTGGCCCGCCGCCGTGGCGACTCCACCCTCACCGCCACCGGCATGATGATGGGCACCCCCGACTACCTGGCCCCCGAGGTCGCCCGCGGCGAATCCGCCAGCCCCGCCTCCGATGCCTGGCAGCTCGCCGCCACCGTCAGCTACGCCCTCACCGGCCACCCTCCCCGCGGCACCCGCGAGAACCCCATGGCCGCCCTGCTGGCCGGCGCCAACGCCGAGCCCAACACCAAGCTCCCCGAGCGCTCCGTCCACCGCCGCCTGCTCATGGCCTCCCTGGACAAGGATCCCGCCCGCCGCCCCACCCTGGGCCGTGTCCAGCAGCAGCTCGACGGCTGGCTGGCCAACTCCGGCATCGCCCAGAAAGGCCCCGTAACCACCGTCACCCGCCGCATGTAGCCGAGGCGAGGGGCGCTGCCGCGATGGGACTCCCGCAGTGGGCGGGAGCCCCATCGGATGTCAGCGGCAGGCTGCGGTTACAGCAGGCCGGTCAGGAGCTCCGCCAGGATGTCGATGCCGTGTTCGGTCAACACCGACTCGGGGTGGAACTGGGTGGAGGCGAAGCCGGGGGCTCGCAGGGCGTGGACTTCGCCGGTATCAGGGTCGGAGCTGATGGAGAGGCCGGGGACGTCTCCGACAGCGACGAAGGTGCTGTAGAAGCCCACGCGTTCCTGCCGCCCGAAGAAGTCGATGGAGCGTTGCATGCCCTGATACGGCTGGGGTTTGCGGATCAGGGAGAAGCCGAGCAGGGAAGACAGGACCTGGTGGCCCAGGCAGATGGCCAGCAGAGGGGTGCCGGACTCCAGGACGTCACGGACGATGCCCCGCAGAGCGGCGATCTTGGGGGAGGAGTGTTCACGGGGGGTCGCCGGGGCCGGGGCCGGCGATGACGAGGTCGTAGCCACGCAGGACGGGGCGAGAGTCGTGGGGAACGGTGGTGACGGAGAGGCCGAGGGTCTGGAGGAGGTGCGAGAGCATGGCGGTGAAGGTGTCCTCGGCATCAACAACAAGAGCCCGCTTGCCGCTGAAAGGGCCCACGGTCGCTGAGCGGTGTTCCAGCCAGAAACGAGCCAGGCGGTCGTTGCGGGAAGCCAAGGCGCTGAGCACCTGGACGTCATCGGCGAAGGAAACGCCGGAACCGTCCGGGGTGGACCGTCCGTGCAGGGCGGACAGAACACCGGCGGCCTTGGCGTGGGTCTCGGCGATCTCGTTGTCGGGCACGGAGTTCCGCACGAGAGTGGCGCCGACGGAGACCTGCAAAGCGCCATCAGCGGAAATCTCCGCGGTGCGGATCAGGATGGGGGCGTCCAGGGACGAGCCGTGCGGGCCGATCAAGGCCAGCACGCCGGCGTAGTAGCCGCGACCACGCTGCTCGTAGCGGGCGATGACCCGGCAGGCGTTCTCCAAGGGGCTGCCGGTGACGGTGGGCGCGAACATGGTCTCCCGCAACACCTCCCGAACGTCCACAGTGGTCTGACCGGCGAGCAGGTACTCGGTGTGGGTGAGCCGGGACATCTCCTTCAGGTACGGCCCGAGCACGCGGCCGCCCCGGCCGGCGACCCGGGCCATCATCTTGAGCTCCTCGTCGACGACCATGTACAGCTCGTCGGTCTCCTTGCCGTCGGCCAGAAACGCCAGCAGCTCGGCGCGGTCGGGACGGCCGTCGGGATGACGGTAGGTGCCGCTGATCGGGTTCATCATGGCGATGCCGTCGGTCACGGACACGTGCCGCTCGGGGGTGGCGCCGACGAACACCCGCGAGCCCGTGTTCACGAGGAACGTCCAGTACGCGCCGCGCTCGGCGAGCAGCAGCCGGCGGAACACGGCCAGCGCGGTCGCCGGCGTGTAGTCGGGAATCGTTGCGGTGTAAGTCCTCTTGATGACGAAGTTGGCCCCGGCGCCCTGCCCGATCTCCTCGGCGAGCACCTTGCGCACGATCTCGCCGTAGGCCTCGTCGTCCACGTCGAAGCCGGCGTCGACCAGCTCGAACGGCACGTCGGGGACCCGCGCCAGCACGTCGTCCAACGACACGGTCTCCCGCTCGCGGACGAGCAGGGCGAGCAGCGGGGCGCCGTCGTCGACGCACTCGAAGCCGCGCTCGGCGATCTGCCGGTACGGCACGATCGCCAGCACTTCCTTGTCGGACAGGGGAATGTCCGCCAGCGCGGGTATCTCCACGACGTCGCCGACGAGCACGTCGACGGCGTCGGGGGAGCGGCGCAGCAGGGCGTAGGCGGGGGCGGCGGAGATGCGGTCGAGCAGCACGGTCGGGGCTCCTTGTCGAAGGGGCCGTCACAACCGAGACGGGGCAACAAAAAGGCCGCCTCGGATGAGACGGCCGCGGGATGCGCGTGGGAGTGGGCCGCCTACCAGGCGGGCCACCAGTTCATGTTCTGACGCGCGGACACGGGGACAAGGTACTACAGCCGGTCGCGGCCGCGGAAGGACCACAGCGGGACCACGCGGCGAAGGGCCGCCGGGCCACTACAGCCACCCGCGCCGCCTGAACGACCACCACAGCGCGACCGAGGCCACCACGATCACCAGGCTCGACACCCAGAAGCCCCACTCGGTGTTGATGCCGGGGTAGGTCACGTTCTGCCCGTAGAACCCGGTGATCAGCGTCGGCACCGCGATGATCGCGGCCCATGAGGTCACCTTCTTCATGATCATGTTGAGCTGGTTGCCCTGCACGGTCAGCTCGGTCTCCCGCAGGGTCGCCACGAGCTCCCGCAGCGACTCGATGCGGCCGGCGGTCTTGAGCACGTGGTCCTGCACGTCCCCGTAGTACGGCCGCATGGTGCGGTCGACCAGGTGGGAACCGTGCCGCAGCACGCCCTCCAGCACCTCCCGCATGGGCCCGGCGACCTTGCGCAGCCCCATCAGGCTGCGCCGCAGCCCGTAGGACCGGCGCTGCAGCGGCCGCAGGTCGACGGAGTCCTCGAACAGCACCTCCTCCAGCTGCTCGATCCGTTCGTCCAGCAGCTGCACGGCGTCGATGTGACTGTCCACGACGAAGTCCAGCACGCCGTGCAGCAGGTAGGCGACGCCGCTCTTGGCCAGGTCGGCGGCGGCGTCCCAGCGGGCGACCACCTTCTCGATGTCGAACCCGTCGTCCTTGCGCACGGTGACCAGCGCGGCGGGGGTGATGAACACCGAGATCTCGCTGGTGCTCAGCCGCTCCGTGACCGGATCCACGGCAGCCAGGTAGGCGGAGATGAACAGGTGCGAGTCGTAGTGGTCCAGCTTGGGCCGCTGGTGCTCGTGCACGGCGTCCTCGACGGCCAGCCGGTGCAGCCCCAGCTCCTCGCTGATGGTGACCAGATCCGATTCGTCCGGTTCGCACATGTCCAGCCACATCGCCACCCCGGGCTCGGCCAGGTGGTCGGAGATCTCCGCGGGGTTGAAGTCCTCGGCGACGAGGACGCCGTTACGGTAGAGCCGGGTGCGAGCCATGGCTGCCAGGCTAACGGCCCGCCTCCGCCGCTACGCGCTGTTGACGGGAAGGACCTGGCGTGCCCATCGAACCCCTGCTGCCGACCACCGAGCGCGCCCTGCTCCAGCGCGTCGCCACCGAGCAGTCCGCCAAGCGTGCCCCGTCGCTCGTCGCCGCGGTGGTGCGCGACGGCCGGATCGCGTGGAGCGGCGGCCGCGGCCGTGTCGCCGGCGAAGTGCCCGGAGTGGACACGCAGTACCGCATCGGCTCCATCACCAAGACGTTCGTCGCCGCGCTGGTGATGCGGCTACGCGACGAGGGCAAGGTGGAGCTGAACGCCCCGTACGACAAGTACGTGCCGGGCACCGCCTTCGGCGACGTGACCGTGGCTCAGCTGCTCGCGCACGCCGGCGGCATCACCGCGGAGTCGCCGGGCCAGTGGTGGGAGCGCACGCCCGGCGTCGAGTGGCCGGAGATGGCCGACCGGGTCGGCGCCGAGGAGCTCAAGCACCGGCCCGGCCGCCGGTTCCACTACTCCAACCTCGGCTACGGCGCGCTCGGCGAGCTGGTGGCGCGGCTGCGCGGCGTCAGCTGGCTGGAGGCGGTCCGCACGGAACTCCTGCAGCCGCTGGGCATGACCCGCACCACGCCGATGCCGGAGAAGCCGCACGCCGAGGGCTTCGCCGTGCACCCGTGGGCGGACGTGCTGCTGCCGGAGCCGGCGCACGACGCCGTGTCGATGGCCCCGGCCGGCCAGCTGTGGTCGACGCTGACCGACCTGTCCCGGTGGGCCCGCGTCGTCGGCGGTGACACCGGCGGCGTGCTGCGCCCCGACACCGTGGCGGAGATGCGGGAGCCGGCCGTCGTCGAGGACGGCGAGCAGTGGACCGGCGGCTACGGCCTCGGCTTGCAGCTGGCCCGCAACCGCGGCCGCCGGCTGGCCGGGCACACCGGCTCGATGCCGGGCTTCCTGGCCACGGTGTGGATGCATCCGGAGAGCGGCACCGCCGCCATCGGCATGACCAACACGACCACCGGCGTCGACGTGCCGACGCTGTGCACGGACCTGATCGACATCATCTCCACGCTGGAGCCGGCGCTGCCGGTCGAGTGGGCGCCGCTGCCGGAGGTCGATCCGGAGCTGTTGGCCCTCACCGGAACCTGGTACTGGGGCCCGGCGCCGCGGGCGCTGCGGCTGCTGCACGACGGCTGGATCAGCCTGACGCCGCTCACCGGCACCGGCGGCCGCGCGTCGCGGTTCCGGCCGACGGGCAAGGACACCTGGCTCGGCCTGGACGGCTACTACGCGGGCGAGACGTTGCGAGTGGTGCGCCGAACGGACGGTTCGATCAGCCACCTCGACCTGGCCACGTTCATCTTCAGCCGGGAGCCGTACGAGACCACCGCCGAGATTCCCGGTGGAGTGGACCCGAACGGGTGGCAGGCGCTGTAAGCTCCCGCCCAAGGTCCGACTCAGGGGTGGAGAAGACGGTGTTCTTGCTGATCTGGGGTTTCCGCAGATACGTGCAGCAACTGCTGATGACGATGTTGGTGTGCAACAACTGCCACAACCCGGCCGCGCACGGGCTGCGCAAGTTCACCACGAAGTTCACGCTGTTCTTCATCCCGCTGTTCCCGGTGAGCAGCCGCTACCAGTTGCAGTGCACGTACTGCGGCTTCGTGAGCGAGCTGTCCAAGGAGCAGTCGCAGGCGCTGGTGGCGCAGAACGACACCGCCGCCCAGCAGCAGTCGGTTCAGCCGCAGCTTCCGCAGAACCTGGGCTGAGACGCCGAAACGGGCCGTTCCCCGCGGGGGAACGGCCCGTTTTCCGTTCACGGCACGTACTTGGCGATGATCTTGGCCATGACCTTGTCCAGGTCGTGCAGCTTGCTGACGTCGGCCACGGCGTCCTGGTTGCTGCCACGGGGTGTCCGGGCCTGGGCCAGGCCGGCGATCATGCCCGGCTGCTCGATGTTGTTGTGCGGCGACACATAGACGTCGTACTCGTCGTACGCCGGGTGTCCGGGCTTGCTGGTGTGGATCGTGTTGGTGAAGGCCTTGGCCTGCTTGCCGGACACGGCCACGGTCTGCACGTTGGAGAACAGCTGCGGATTGGCCCCGTACTTGGCCGGCGCGTACTGGGTGGACACGTCGATGGTTATGGTCAGCGCGTGCGTCGGCTCCACGAAGAAGCAGTGCTGGCCCCACACCACGGGCTTGAAGGCGTCTCCGAACACCTCCTTGACCGCGTCCACCGCGAGCGCGCAGCCGATCGCCGGCTGGTCGTCGGTGCTGGGGAACCATTGCGCGAACGAGGCGGGCAGCGTGAACGGCTGGTACGGCGCGCAGTTGCCGTCGTCCATGGCGAAGTCGAGGCACGCGCCGACGGCGTCGGTGTCCGGCTCGTCGGGGCGGTAGACCAGCGGCCGCTGCGGCTTGCCACCGGTCGGCGCGGGACCGGCCAGCGCCTTCTGGATCTTCACCGCCAGCGCGGTCGCGGCGTCGCAGCCCTTCAGCTTGACCTCGACGGTCACGGTGTCGTACAGCTTGTCCGGCGAGCCCGACGGCCCGAGGCCCCACTCGACGTAGCAGCTGGTGCTCATGTCGGAGACGTTGGCGGTCTTGTCGCCGACCTGTCGCGGCGTGCGGTTGGCGCCGGACAGCGGATCCGAGTCGTACTTGACTTCCACCTGGCCCAGGGAGGTCGACGTGCCCTTGCCGTCGTCCTGGCTGGCCGAGCAGCTGTCGTACGGCGAGCGGGCCGAGTCCATCTCCAGCCTGACCTTCTTGGGGTCCAGGTCGGGCAGCGCCGCGGTCAGCAGCGAGCAGCCGTCCCAGTTGGCCAGCGGCCGCGAGGCCGGCACCGTGACCGAGTCGGGGTTGCCCAGCTTGCCGATCACGCCGGCCGCGGCGGCCTTGGCCTGGTCGCAGGAGTTGGTCCTGGACTGGAAGCCGGGCTTGTCCCGCACCTCGATCGACATCACGAAGCTGACCGGGATGTCGACCGCGCACTCGGAGTGGTCGCCCATCGTGAGGTCGTCGAGGTAGGCCTTGGCGCCGGCGATGGTCACCGGCAGCTCGCGGTGCTTGGCCGCGAAGCCCGTCTTCTTGCCGACCATCACGTCGACCGAGTCGTCCAACACCCGGTCCACGCTGAACGAGCAGGCGTGCGGCCCGCGTGGGATCGGGTGCGAGTTCGGCGGCAGGCCGGCGGCGGCCATCGCCGGCCCGTCCAGCAGCGCGCACGCGTCGAGCTGCCGCAGCGCCGTCAGCACCGCGTCACCGTCGCGGTCCGGCGGCCCCTTCATCTTGGCCTGCGCGCCGAGCACCGGCTCCGCCTGCCCCGCCATCGTCGTGCCGCACCCGCCCAGCGTCAGCGCCACCGCCGCGACGGCGGCCCCCCGAATCCAAGACATGGACCGGACACTAACACCGGAGTTGTCCTATGTGGCCGGTTCCAGGAACTGGGCCACCAGATCGGGGACGACCTCGTCGGCGAAGGCGAGCGCGTGGCTCGCACCGGCGTCGGTCACGTGATAGCCGCCCCGCCCGGCCGCGGTCGTCGCGACCAGCGTGACCAGCCCGGACCGGCGCTGGAAGTACGAGGCGTGCACCCGCCAGCCGATCACGCCGTCGCTGCGCAGCGCGACCGTCTCCCGCACGAGCGAGCCGGAGCGGCTGACCAGGTAGCCGTTGGCCAGGGTGTGCCCGAGGCTGCGGTACCGGTCGTAGCCCAGCCAGGCCGAGAACGGCGTCAGCACCAGGAACACGATCCACACCCAGAACGGCAGAATGTCCAGCTGGTAGCCGATCCAGGCCACCAACGCCAGCGCCAGCACCGCCGCCACCGCCCGCGTGATCCGGCGGCGCAAAGCGGCCGCCGGGTGCGGCGTGAGCGCGGCGGTCGTCGGATCGGTGGGCTCCCGCAACACCTTCGCCGCCACCAGGTGCGCCTGTGCGACCGGCGCCGCCGGCAGCAGCAGGCCGCCGCCGCGCTCGTCGCCGCGACCCGTGCGCAGGCCGCTCACCACGGCGGTGGCGCGCCCGCCGCGCACCAGGCGCAGCGGCAACGTTTCCTTCACCTCGACGCCGCGCAGCCGGGCCTCTTCGATCGACACCGACCGCGTGTTCAACAGGCCGTGCCGGATGTGCAGGGTGCCGCTCTGCTCCCGGGTCACGGAGAAGTTCCAGTACGACAGGATGTAGCCGAGCACCGAGGCGATGGTCGCGACGACCAGCAGCGCCACCGCGGCGGCCGGGATCAGCAGCCACGGCGACTCCGTGCCGACCACGCCCAGCGCCGCGCGGATGATCTCGAAGTCGTCCGGCCGGATGTGCAGGTCGTTGGCGAAATGCCAGACCGCGCCGAACGCCGCCGCGACGACGGCGATGCCGGACAGCGTGAACGGGGCGTACCAGGTCCAGCGGCGGTCCACCCGGACCAGTTCGGCCTCCGGCGGCTGTCCGTCCACAACGGACTGTTCGGCCGGCGCCGGCACGGCCTTGGTGAGCAGCAGGGTGCGCAGCCGCTCCGCCTCCGCCTTGGTGATGGCATCCAGGATCAGCTCGTCGTCCTTGCCCTTGTCCTGACGACCCGTGCCGATCTTCAGCGCGCTCAGCCCGGCCAGCCGGTGCTGCCACTCCGAGGTGATGTCCACGGTGCGGATCCGGTCCCGCGGCACCGCCCGCGTCTTCCGGTTGAACAGGCCCGAGCGCAGCTCGACCTGCTCGTCGGTGATGCGGTAGCGGGCCGTCGCCCAGTGCGTGACGCCACGCGCGATCAGCAGGACCACGCCGACCAGGGACAGCCACTGCCACCAGTTGTGCGTGCTGATGCCGGCGACGAACACCGCGACCAGCGGCACCGCCGCCCGCACGACCTCCTTGAGCGGGCTGATGATCACCATCTTCCCGTTGAGCCGCAACCACTCCGGCGGCTCGTTCAGCGGCGGGGCGGCGGCGACGTCGAGCTCGGTCATGTCGCGTCACCCTCGCTGGCCTCGGTGGCCGCGGTGAGGTCGTCCACCAGTTGCCGGGCCACGTCCAGGTCGAGGCCGTGGATGTGCAGCGGGCCGGCCGCGGACGCGGTCGTCACGGTGACCTTGGCCAGGCCGAACAGCTGCTCCCACGGCCCGCGCTCGGTGTCGACGGTCTGGATCCGGCTCAGCGGCGCGACCCGCCACTCCTGGTCGAACCAGCCGGACTGGGTGTAGACGGCGGTCGGCGTGACCTCCCAGCGGTGCACCCGGTAGCGCCAGCTCGGCATCACGGCCAGGTGGACCAGCGCCAGCACCGCGGTCGCCACGATCACCGCGACCAGCCACGTCCCCGGCGGGTCGTCCGGCAGCACCTTCACGGCGATCTCGATCGCCAGCAGCACGACCCACCCCGGCAGCGCGCGCACCGTCCAGTACGGAATCGCCTTTCGGCTGATCCGGTGCCGTGGCGCCCGCAGCCGCACCCCCGTCGTCTCACTCACGTCCACGAGCAAACCATGCCCCACCGGGGGACCGTTCGCCCGGGACAGATGTCACGTTCGCCCCGTGACATCGCCTCCAGCGCGTGACGGTCCGATCACTCTGCTACAAACGGGGTAATCCGCGGCCGAAAGGACCCCATGTCGCACACCTCGGAGACCGTCGCGGTGGACGACGGCGACGCCGGCTACCACAAGGGCCTCAAGAGCCGACAGGTGCAGATGATCGCGATGGGCGGGGCCATCGGCACCGGCCTGTTCCTCGGCGCCAGCGGCCGGCTGGTGACCGCGGGGCCGTCGCTGGCGATCGTCTACGCGATCGCCGGCGTGTTCGCGTTCTTCGTGGTGCGGGCCATGGGCGAGCTCGTCATGCACCGGCCCAGCTCCGGCTCGTTCGTGTCGTACTCGCGGGAGTTCCTGGGTGAGCGGTCCGCGTTTTTCGTGGGTTGGATGTACTTCCTGAACTGGGCCTGCAGTGGCGTCGCCGACGTCACCGCGGCCGCCAAGTACGTGCAGTTCTTCTGGCCGAACGTGCCGCAGTGGATCCCGGCGCTGGGGGCGCTGGTGCTCGTGCTCGCCGTGAACATGGTGTCGGTGACCCTGTTCGGGGAGCTGGAGTTCTGGTTCGCCGCGATCAAGGTGCTGGCGCTGGTGGCGTTCATGGTGATCGCCATCGTGGTGCTGGTCTCGCGCACCCCGATCGACGGCAACGCCACCGGGCCGGCGTTGATCGCCGAGCACGGCGGCTTCTTCCCGCACGGGCTGCTGCCGGCGGTGCTGATCCTGCAGGGCGTGGTGTTCGCGTACGCCGCGATCGAGATGGTCGGCGTCGCCGCGGGCGAGACCGCCGAGCCGCGCAAGGTGATTCCCAAGGCGGTCAACTCGGTCGGCTGGCGCATCGCCATCTTCTACGTCGGCTCGGTGCTGCTGCTGGTGATGCTGATGCCGTCCACCTCGTACGACAAGGACGTCAGCCCGTTCGTGACGTTCCTGTCCTCGCTCGGCGTGCCCGGGGCCGCCGGCATCATGGACATCGTCGTGCTGACCGCGGCCCTGTCCAGCGTGAACTCGGGTCTGTACTCCACCGGGCGGATCCTGCGGTCGCTGTCCGCCGCCGGGTCCGCGCCGAGGTTCCTGGGCGTGATGAGCCGCGGCGGCGTGCCGTACGGGGGAGTGCTGCTGACCGCCTGTGTGTACGTGCTCGGCGTGGTGCTGAACCTGGTGGTGCCCGGGGAGTCGTTCGAGATCGCCCTGAACTTCTCGGCGCTGGGCATCCTCAGCATGTGGTCGATGATCATGATCTGCAACCTGGCGCTGCAGCGGAAGGCCCGGCGCGGGGAGATCGAGCGGCCGGCCTACCGGCTGCCGTGGGCCCCGTTCACCAACTACCTGACGCTGGCGTTCCTGGTGCTCGTGCTGGCGCTGAGCTACTGGGACGTGCCGGCCGGCCGGATCATGATCTACGCCATCCCGGGCGTGGTCCTGCTGCTGGTGCTCGGCTGGTTCGCCGTGCGGCACCGCGTCCGCGCCGTCGCCGCCGAGCACGCACGGTAACCGCCCAGCCGCCTTCACCGTTCGGAACGGACCTTTCCTCTACTCGGAGTGGAGGAACGGTCCGTTCCGAACATCGGGGTAGTTACTGAGCGTCGACGGTGGTGAGGGGGGCGGGGACCTCGGTGACCCAGCGGCCGCGGGACATCACGCCGGCGACGGCGAGGCGGTCGTCGAGCACCACGAGGTCCGCCCGCTTGCCGACCTCCAGCGAGCCGACGAGGTCGTCGATGCCGAGCACCCGGGCGGGGGTGCCGGAGGCGGCGACGGCGGCCTGCTCCAGCGGGATCTGGTTGACGAGCACGGCCCGCCGGAAAGCGTTGTCCATGGTGAGCGTGGAGCCGGCGATGGAACCGTTGTCGGCCAGTCGCGCCACCCCGTCGACGACGCGAACGGCCAGCTGCCCCAGCTCGTAGCTGCCGTCGCCGACGCCGGCGGCGCTCATCGCGTCGGTGATCAGCGAGACCCGGGAGTGCCCGGCCGCCTGGAACGCCAGCTCAACGGCGGCGTCGTGCAGATGGTGCCCGTCGTTCACCAATTCCACCGCAACTGTTTCGGACTCCAGCATCGCGGCGATCGGCCCCGGCTCGCGGTGGTGCAGGCCGCGCATGGCGTTGAACAGGTGCGTGGCCACGGTGACGCCGGCGTCGATGGCCTCGCGTGCCTGCTCGTAGCTGGAATCGGTGTGCCCCAAGGCGGCGATCACGCCGTTGTCGGTGAGCTGCCGCACCGCCCGCAGCCCGCCGGTCAGCTCGGTCGCCAGCGTCACCATCTTCACGGCGCCGTGCCCGCGTTCCAACAGCTTGCCGATGACGTGCTCCTCGGGTTCCCGCAGCAGCGCGGGATCGTGGGCGCCGCAGCGGGCCTTGCTGATGAACGGCCCTTCGAGGTGGATGCCGGCCAGCAGGCCGTCCTGCACCAGTCCGGACAGTGCCTCGACGGCGCGTTCGAGCTCGGGCAGCGCCATCGTGACGGTGCTGGCGATGGACGTCGTCGTGCCGTGCGCGCGATGGAACTCCACGACCTTGCGCGCCTGCTCCAGGTCCTCGCCGAAGGAGCCGCCGCCACCGCCGTGGACGTGCATGTCCACGAATCCGGGCACCACCAGGTATCCGGTGAGGTCGACGACCTCGGTGCCGGCATGCGGTCCGCCGTTGGCGCCGGTGCCCAGCTCGGTGATCCATTCGCCGTCGACGGCGAGGCGGCCGTCGTCGACGACTCCCCCCGGCAACACGAGCCGGGCGTGGCGCAGCAGGTACACGGGTGCCTCCTGGACTAGGCGTCAGGGTCCGACTGCCGCCACGGCAGCTTGGCGGTATTGGTATAGACCTTATCGGAAGCGGTGCCGTGCACACGACCGCCGGGCCGAACGGTCCGTCATCCGGGACCGACCAGTCGCAGCGTGGCCTCCCGGTGGCCGATCAGGGCCGTGGACCGCGTGCGCTCCAACAACACCGCCCCGGCCAGTCCTATCTCCGCGCCCGTCAACGCCCACGACAGGCCCGTCACGGTGGCACGATCCCGGCACACCAGCTGCCAGTGCCGGCCCCGGCCCCACAGCGAGCGCAGCGGCGACGCCGTGCCCCGCTGGTGCGCACGGGCCAACGTCGCGCCCACGTGCCAGCGCCCGTCCGGCTCGTCGGCGCCGAGGCGGACCAGCACGGCGGCCAGCAGCTGCTCGGCGTCCACGTGCATCGGCGGCACCGATTGCAGCGCCGCGTCCTCCTCGGGCAGGATCTCCCAGCTGCGGCTGGCGATCTCCCATGCGATCGGCACCTGCGGATGCACCGCGGCGGTCTCGGATTCGACTGCTTCGATGCGCAGCAGCGTGCGCGTCGGCACGTGCCGCATCCGGAACCACAGCCCGTCGGGATGCGCGTTGAGCGGCCGCAGCCCCGGAAAACCCTGGCGGCGCACCGGATCCGGGTGGACCAGCGCGGCCGAGGCCAGCAGGTGCGGTATCGGCGTGAGCACGACGAGCGCGTGCTGCTCGGGGGAGTAGACGATGCGTCCGGCGGCGGACCAGTCGAGCTGCCAGCGCGTCAACTGGTTCTCGCTGCCGTCGGAATTGCACACCAGCAGCGCGAGCAGGGCGCGGAACCGGCGCTGGCCGGCGGAGCAGAAGTCGAGTCCGTGGCCCGCCAGGTCACCGACCGCGGTGCTGGCCCGGCTCAGCGGCTCGCCGGTGTACGCGGACCGCCGGGCCGAGACGGACACCCACCCGGACACGACACACCTCCCTGGTCCTTCTCACGACTTCTTGTGATGATCCGCCAGGGTCCGGAGCGGTGCGATGGGCGAGTGCCGGCGACAATGCACGGTGAATTCGGCCATTCAGGGTCAACGATGCACCTGGTGAATTAACGTCGCAACCCATCAGGACGAAGATCACTTCGTCGCCGGCGGCAGCGGCGGCACCTGCTCCGATCCGGCGACCACCGCGTTCGCGAGGTCGGAGAGGCGGAGGTTGCGCCGCCTGGCGTACTCGCGAAGGGCGCCGAATGCGCGGTCCACCGAACTGCCGTGCCGTTCGGCCAGCACGCCTTTGGCTTGTTCGATCACTATTCGACTGCTGAACGCGGTCTGGAGCTGCGCGGCGAGCGTTTGCGCCTGGGTCAGCTCCCCAAGTCCGCGCACGCCGGCGGCGGCCGTGAGTGCCATCGCCTCGATGATTCGGCTGTCCTGATCCGACAAGGTTCCGCGCTCGGTCCGCAGTACTGTCAAGGCCCCGATCGTGGTTTCCCGCACGCGTAACGGCACGGCGGTCAGCGAGCCGAAGCCGCACGCTCTGGCCTCCGCGAGAAAACGGTTCCATCGGTTGTTTCGCTGGTCGGTGTCCGGCACCACGATCGCAGTTCCGGTGCGGTGGCACTCCATGCTCGGGCCGTCGCCGCGCAGCAGTGGCCACAATGGCGAAGCCGCCAGGCGATCGGGAGCCGAGTGCCCGATGTGCGGCTGTCCGCGATGATCGACGAGAACGGCGCCGGCGGCGGCCACGAGCAACGTTTCCCGTGCACGTGCAGCCAGGAATCGCGCGAACTCGACATGGTCCACGTCATCGACGAGGGTATCGGCGATGCTGGCGAACGTTTCCGCCAGCCGCGCCGGGGACATCGCGGTCATCGTTGAACCGTACCGGTGCCGTCCGCGGTGGCCGCAGGTTATCAGGCCGAATGGGTTGCGGTTGTTCCGGTCGGACCAGCGCAGACTCTACCTTTCGGCGGCTGCATCCTTGATTTACCCGGTGAACGCGGCTCGTGCGGTACCCGATTGGACGCGGCGGTGTCCCTGTCGGCCGCCGCCATTCGGTTTTATCCTTGGTCGGGGTCACGGGCGAGAATTCGACGTGGAGGCCGTCATGAATTCAGGCGAGGTCGCCTGATGCGCGAAGGGGAACCGCGCAACTTCGTCCAGCCGTGCCTGCTGCTGTTGCTCGACGAGCGGCCGGACCACGGCTACGAGCTCATCGAGCGGCTGCGGCTGTTGTGCGGCGTGGACAACGACGCCAGCGGAATCTACCGCGCGCTGCGCAACCTGGAGCGGGCCGGGCTGGTGTGCTCCAGCTGGACCACCGCGACGCCGGGGCCGGCCCGGCGGATGTACCACCTGACCGCCAACGGCGCGGCGGTGCTGGCCGAGTCCGCCGCCGCGCTCACCCGCACCCGCGCGTCCATCGACGCGTTCCTGCACCGGTACGCGCGCCGCGCGGAGAACTCCCGTGGCGCCGCGGTCTATCGGTTCCAGAGATGATCTGATTGGCTTAGCCCGTACGGACGTCGTGGCCGAAGCCTTTCGCTGGCGACGTGATCTTCTTCTACAGAGCCCTGTCCGCCCGCGTGGTCCACTGTGGAGTCAAGACCGTTGGCCGAACCGTGAGCGGATCGGTGCGCCCCTGTGACCGGAGCCGCACCGTGCGTGGTGATCTTCTCGCGGCACGCCAGGACTTTTCACCTTGTTACGTGACCGACCACACTAGACACATCCTCCTGGCCTGGGCTTTCGCCAAGATCGGCTGGTCGGCGGCAGTGGTTCGCCCAATGTGACGACAGGTGCACCCATTCGGGGCGGATACGATTTTCGGGCGTTGTCTTGTTCATGCCACCGGGGAGTCGTTTCGTGTACGCCCGAGATGTGATGGCCGACACCTGCGCGCCTGTCGCGCCGGTCGCGGTCCCGCGCGCCCGCAAGGTCGCGGCGCGCCCGCTCGGTCGCACCCTCGCCGAGCTCGACCACATGAATGTGGCCGACCGCCTGGACTTTCTGCGCGACGTGCAGTCGGAGTACGCGAGCCGGCTCGCCATCGACCCACGTCGATGGCGGAACATCGAAGGTGTGCTCGAATTCTTCCGGGACAACGAGCTGGCCCGTCCGGGCAGCTGGATGTCCATTGTGGACGCCTCCATTCTGGAGGGTCTGGAGCGCGGCACCGCCATCGCGCTGGGGCTGTCCGAGGACACGTTCGGCAACCCCGGCTCAACCGAATGGGCTACGTACTTACGTCGGCTCAGTGACGGCGAGCTGGACCGGCGCAGCGTGCACGACGCCGCCTGGAGCCGGGCCGAGCAGGCCGCCACCGAGCACGGCGTCGCCCTCGCCCGCACCCTCGGCATCCCGCCGACCGCCGCCGAGTGGCGGTTCTACCAGTTCTCCCAGGTGTACCGCTGGGCCATGCGCAACGAGCCGACCGCGCTGCTGGCGCTGGGCGGCCCGCTGGTCAACCCCCGCATCCGCGAACTGCGGATGCCGTTCCTGAGCTGGTTCACCGATGTCGCCACGCCCGTGCCGGCCTACCGCGGCTGCGCCTTCGCGTGGGCGCTGTCCCGGCTCAACCCCGTCGGCGGCGCCTTCTCCGCGCTGGGCCTGCTGGTGGCGTACCTGCCGAACCTGTTCGACGACTTCCTCATCGACACCGGACGGCGTGCGCGCTGACAGCGCGTTGTCGGTGGCCTGACAGCGGCCCCGGGCACGGTGTTCGCCATGGACACCGAAATCCTGATCATCGGAGCCGGCCCGACCGGCCTCACCCTGGCCGTCGACCTCGCCCGCCGCGGCGTCGCGCACCGCATCGTGGACCGCGACCCCGGCGACTTCGCCGGCTCCCGCGGCAAGGGCATCCAGCCGCGCACCCTCGAGGTGTTCGCCGACCTCGGCGTGATCGACGCGGCGCAGGAGCACGGCGGCCCGTACCCGCCGATGCGCGGGTACCAGGACGGGCAGGTCGTGTGGGAGCGGACGTTGGCGCCGACCGTGGACCCGCGGCCCGACGTGCCGTACCCGAATCCGCTGATGCTGCCGCAGTGGCGGACCGCCGAGATCCTGCGCGACCGGCTGGTCGAGCTCGGCGGCCGCGTCGAACCCGGCGTCGAGTTCCAGGGCTTCACCCAGGACGACGACGCCGTCACCGCGATGCTCGACGGGAAGCCGGTGCGGGCGCGGTATCTCGTCGGCGCCGACGGCGGGCGCAGCGGCGTGCGCAAGGCCGCCGGGGTCGACTTCGCCGGCGAGACGCTGGAGCAGCACCGGCTGCTGATCGCCGACGTGAAGATCGACGGGTTGGACCGGGACCACTGGCACATCTGGACGACCACCGAGGGGCCGGTGCTGGCGCTGTGCCCGTTGGCCGGCACCGACACCTTCCAGCTCACCACCACCCGCGACGACGAGGTCGATCTCTCCGAGTTGGTCCGATCCGTCAGCGGCTTCACGCTCACCGACGTGGGCTGGTCCAGCCAGTGGCGGGCAAACGTTCGCATGGTCGACCGCTACCGGGTCGGCCGCGTGTTCCTGGCCGGCGACGCGGCGCACGTGCACACGCCCGCCGGCGGGCAGGGGCTCAACACCGGCGTGCAGGACGCGTACAACCTCGGCTGGAAACTCGCCAACGGCTCCGAGGAACTGCTCGACAGCTACGAGGACGAGCGGCTGCCCATCGCCGCCGATGTGCTGGGCATCAGCACCGAACTGTTCAACCGCGGCGTCGAGCGGCGGGACGATGCCATGGACCGCAGCGACCCCGCGCTGCGGCAGCTCGGGCTGCACTACCGCGACAGCAAGCTTTCCGTCGACACGCGAGCGGTGGCCGGTTCCCTGCGGGCCGGTGACCGCGCACCCGACGGGCTCGCCGGCACCCGCCGTATCCACGAGGCGTTGCAGGGACCGCAGTTCACTGTGCTGACGTTCGGCACGGCCGATTACCCCGGCGGGGTAGCGGTGACGGATGCCCCCGCCTACGACATCGAGGACGCCTATGTCGTTGTGCGACCGGACGGATACATCGGCATGATCGCGGCGGACGCGGCCGACGTCCGCCAGTACTTGGGGCGCTGGTAGGTCAACCCCTGAGCTCCGCCGCTCGTGCCCGGAGGGCGGCGGCCTGTTCCTGGTCGCCGCCGCTTTCGTACCAATCCGCCTGCGCCTCCAACACCAACGCCCGCGCCGGCGCGTCCTTGGTTCGCATCGCCAACTCCACGGCGATCTCGTGCTGGCGGCCGGCTTCCTCCCGGTCGCCGAGGGCGGCCAGCGTCAGCGCGTAGTTGGTGCGGGCGTGCGCCAAGAACTGGTTCGGGGCGTCGGGATGGTCGACCGCCAGCGCCGCCTGGTGCCACTCCAGGGCCTCGTCGAGGCGCCCGCCGAGGCGGGCGAGCTCGGCGAGGGCGTTGCGGATCCGGGTCAGCGACACGGGATCGTCCTCGGGTGCGCTCCGCTCGGCCCGCTCCAGCAGCCGCCGCGCGCCTGCGATGTCGCCGGTGCGGGCCTGCAGCTGCGCCGACTGCACCTGCAGCAGCGTCGGCATGTGCACGCCGAGCGCCAGGGCCTCCGAGACGGACTTCAGCGCGGCCTCGTTCTCGCCGCGACTGGCCAGCGAGATGGACAGGAACATCAGCGCGTAGCTGAGCCCGACCTGATCGCCGAGTTCACGGAAAGCTGTTGCCGCGCGGGTGAAGTGGTGTTCCGCCGTGGCGACACGGCCGTCGCTGATCTCCGAGGCGACGTATCCGTGCAGCAGCTCGCCGGCGGCCCGCCGCCACGGGTCGACGGACTCGCCGAGCCGCTTCGCGATGCCGCTCAGCCTGGCGGTGTTGTCGCCGCTGCGGACGACGACCAGCGCCAGCGTCGCGGGACCGTCCTCCAGGGCCAGCCGGTCCAGCATCTCCTCGGTGGGAGCGCGGAGCAGCCTCGCCTCGTCGGTGTCGATGGTTTCGGCCCAGCGCAAGGGATCCTGCAGTTGGGCGAGCAGCAGCCAGAGCCAGAGGCGGGCCGTGAACATGCGGGGCGACATCGCCAGGTCCAGGTTCGCCCGCTCCGCGGTGAGCCGCGCCAGCCACGTCGCCTGCTCCGGCCCGCGTAGCAACGGTTCCGCGCGCTCGACCAGCTCCGTGTAGTACTCCGTGTGACGTTGCCGGGTTTCGTCACCGTCCAGTTTGGACGCTGCGTACTCCCGGATCGTTTCGAGCAGCCGGTACCGCTCCTCGGTCGCGACGACGAGTGACTTGTCCACCAGGGACGTCAGCTGGTCCAGGGTTCCGTCCGTCACCCGCTCGATCGCTTCCAGCGTCGCCCCGCCGGCGAACACCGACAGTCGGCTCAGCAGTGTGCGTTCCGCGTCGTCGAGCAGGTCCCAGCTCCAGTCGATCACCGCACGGAGCGTGCGGTGCCGCTGCGGCGCGGCCCGGGTCCCCTTGTCCAGCAACCCGATCCGGTCGCCCAGTCGCTCCACGAGCTGCGCCGGCGTGAGCGACCTCGTCCGCGCCGCGGCCAGTTCGATCGCCAACGGCAGGCCGTCCAACGCCCTGCAGATGTCCACTGTGGATTCGTCGGGTCGGAAGTCCGGGCTCACCGCGCGGGCTCGATCGGTGAACAATGTGACGGCTTGGTTGTCCGCCAACGGACGCAGCGGGCACAGCGTCTCGCCGGTGATGCTCAGCGGCTCCCGGCTCGTCGCCAGGATCTTCAGACGGGGGCACCGGGCCAGCAGACCGGCCGCGAAGTCCGCCGCAGCGTCGATCACGTGCTCGCAGTTGTCCAGTACCAGTAGGGAATTCCGGGTGGCCAGGTAGTCACGGGGATGATCCGCCGTGTTCAGGGCCTCCCGGATCGCCGCCGCGACGTCCGTGGTCGGCGCGAGATCGATCAGCCAGACGCCGTCGGGGAACTCCGTCAGCAGCCGCTCCGCCGCCTCGATCGCCAGCCGCGTCTTGCCCGCCCCGCCGGTTCCCGTCAGCGTCACCAGCCGCGCGGCCGCCAACGCCCGCGTCACCTGCTCCAGTTCGAGGTCACGGCCGACGAAGCTGGTCAGCCGGGCCGGCAGGTTGGACCGGGTCGACGTCGTGCGCAGCGCCTGGAGGTGCGCCTCCCGGAGCTCCGGCCCCGGATCCACGCCCAGCTGCTCCGCCAGCAGCTTCCGCACGCGGTCGTACACCGCCAGCGCGTCCGCCTGGCGGCCCTTCGCCGTCAAGGCTCGCATCAGCCTCGCGTGCAGGCCCTCGCGCAGCGGCTGCGCCGCCGCCAGCTCCTCGACCTCGGCGATCACGTCCCGCCGTGCCGCGATGTCCGCGTCGATCCGGGCCTCGACCGCCGTGGCCCGGAGCTCCTCCAGCCGCGCGATCGGCGCGCGGGCGAACTCCGCGTCGCCGACGTCGGCCAGCGGGCAACCCCGCCACAGCTCCAGCGCCTCCCGCGGCCGGCCCTCGGCGATCGCCCGTTCGAACTGCCGCAGGTCGACCTCGACCGGCGGAACCTCCAGCCGGTAGCCGGTCGGGTGCGAGCCGATCGTCGCCCGCCCGATCGCCCGGCGCAGCCTCGCCACCAGCGACTGCAGCGCCGCCCCCGGCTCCGCCGGCGCCGACTCCGGCCACAGGTCGGCGATCAGCCGGTCCGTCGTGACGATCCGGCCCGCGTCCACCGCCAGCCGCACCAGCAGTGTGCGGACCATCGGCCCGCCGACCTCCACGCGCTCGCCGTCCGGTCCGCGCACCTCCAGCTCGCCGAGCACCCCGACCCACACGGCGCCCATTCAACCCTCAAGCCTGGATCAGCGTGGCGGCTTCGGCCTGCATGCCCAGGACGATGGTTCGGACGGAGGCGGCGAAGGTCTCGGCGCTGCTGGGCTGGCCGTCGGCGAAGAACTCCCGCATGGCCGGGCCGGCCGCACTGGTGTCGACGGGGATCTCGGCCGGGGCGGACTGCTCCTGGAGCACGAAGCCGGTGACGTAGCTGGCCATGATGTCGCCCCAGCGCGCGGCCACGACCGCCGGGATGCCCTGCCGGGCGTACTGGGCGAGGACCCGTTCGAGCAGCTCGACCCCCGCCGCGCTGAGGGTGACGTGCGCGGCGACGAGCCGAGCGCCGTCGCGGTGGGCCAGCATGGCGGCGCGCAGCCGGTGGGCGAACTCGACCAGCGCGTCGGGCCAGTCGAGGTCCTCGCCGTCGACCTCGAAGACCGGCCGCACCAGCAGCTCGGTGACGGCGGTGAGCAGCTCCTGCTTGCTCTTGACGTGCCAGTACAGGGCGCCGCGCTGCACGCCGAGCCGGTCGGTGAGCGCGCGTGTGGTGAAGGCGTCCAGCCCCACCTCGTCCAGCAGCTCCAGCGCGGCCTCGACCACCTGTTCCCGTCGCAGCGGCATCCGCTTCCTCTCCTCGCCTCTTGACGGCGGCAGTCTACCCACCGTAGCTTGAGCAGCGCTCAATTGAGCGCCGCTCAAGACGATCAAGGGGGAGATGACCGTGCGAGTGCTGTGCACCGCCGTGCCCGGAAGCGGGCTGTTCCTGCCGACCGTGCCGCTGGCCTGGGCCTTGCGGGCCGCCGGCCACGAGGTGCTGCTGCTCAACAACGGCGACGGGGCCCGCGCGGCCGCCGGCGCCGGCCTGCCGGTGGTGGACCCGCTGCCCGAGCGCGACCTGTGGGCGGAGTTCCTGGCCGCCGTCGCCGGCATGCTCAAGGGGGACGCCGACCGCGAGCCGGAGCGGGGCGGCTTCGGCTGGTTCGGCCAGCACATGATCGACGGCATGCTGCCCGTGGCCCGGGCGTTCCGGCCGGACCTGGTGATCACCACGACCGAGCAGGGCGCCGGCCGGCTGATCGCCGCCGACCTGGGCGTGCCGCTGGTCGAGCAGGGCATCCGGCTGGGCTGGGCCGGCCTGGAGGAGCACGTGGTGACCTCCCGGCGGGACATCGCCGACTACCTGGAGCCGACCCGGCAGCGGCTGGGCCTGCCCGAGGCGCCGGTCGAGCCCGTGGCGACCATCGACGTCCGCCCGCCGAGCATGGGCGGCACCGCCACCGACACCCAGTTCCTGATGCGGTACGTCCCGTACAACGAGTCCCGTGTCGTGCCGGGTTGGGTCGCCCTGCCGCCGGAGCGTCCCCGCGTGTGTCTCACCCTCGGCAGCGTGCTGCCGGCGCTGGGCGGGGTCGGCGTGCTGCGCGGCATCCTGGCCGATCTGTCCACAATGGACATCGAGATCCTGTTGGCGCTCGGCGACATCGACCTCTCCGAGCTGGGGGAGCTGCCGGCCAACGTCCGGCCGCTCGGCTGGATGCCGCTGGGGGCGCTGATGCCGACGTGCGCCGCGATCGTGCATCACGGCGGCTCGGCGACGGTGATGACGCCGCTGGTCCACGGGGTGCCGCAGGTGTCGCTGCCCAAGTTCGCCGACCAGCCGCTCAACGCCAAGCTGATGGCCGATCGCGGGGTCGGGCTGACCGTCGCCGAGCCGGAGCAGGTCGGGGCGGCGCTGGCCCGGGTGCTCGACGACCCCGCGTTCGGCAAGGCCGCCGCCGAGGTGCGGGACGAGATCGCCGAGCAGCCCAGCCCCGCCGCGGTGGTGGCCCGGTTGGCCGAACTGGTCTAGCCGCCGAAGTTCCGGTCCCGAACCGTCCTCGGACTACGCTGGCGGCCGTGACCGGCTACTACACGCTGCGCGAGACCGAGAAGGCCGTCGGCGAGCGCCTCAACGGCCTGCCGATCGACGTCGAGTCGATGATGGCGCTGTCCAACCTGCACCGGACGGCCCTGGTGGTGCGCAACCACTTCGAGCAGTCCGTGCTGCGGGACGTGGACCTCTCGTGGACCGGTTTCGTGGTGCTGTGGGTGGTGTGGATCTGGGGCGACATCGAGACCCGGCACGTGGCCGAGGAGAGCGGCATCTCCAAGGGCACGCTCACGGGCGTCGCGCGGACCCTGGCCAACCGGGGACTGCTGACCCGGACCACGCCCGCCGACGACCGGCGGCTGAGCGTGCTGTCGCTGACCGACCGCGGCAAGGCGCTGATGACCGAGCTGTTCCCGCGCTTCAACGCCGAGGAGGTGTACAGCCTCGAGGGGCTGTCGCAGCGGCGGATCGCGGAGCTGACCCGGGTGCTGCGGCACATGCTCAACCACTTCGAGCAGACCTCGACGGCCCGGCAGGCCGAGGTCCGCCAGCAGGTCCAGTCCAGCTCGCTGCCCACCCTCGCCGCCAACGACGCTTCGTAGCCGTATCCGAGAGTGGAAGGGACCATTCCTCTCACCTAACGCTAGGAATGGTCCTTTCCCAACATCGGGGGTCACGGAGCGTCAGCGGCGAGGCGGGCGGATGCCGCGGAACTCCCAGTCGCCGCCGAGAGCCGTGGAGCGGACCTCCTCCGACTCCGTGGGCTGTGCTCCCACGTCGCTGCGGATGCCTTTCGGGCCGCTGACGATGTGGTTGCGCAGCACGCCGAGCCCGTCCACCTCGACCTCGACGACGTCCCCCGGCTGCACGGGGCGGGAATTGGCCGGCGTCCCGGACAGCAGGACGTCGCCGGGGTGGAGGGTGATGGTCCGCGCGATGTCGGCGACGAGGTAGTGCATGTCCCACTCCATCTCGTCGGTGCTGCCCCGCTGCTTGACCTCCCCGTTGACGCGGGTGGTCAGGGTGCGGCCGCGGAAGTCCCAGTCGGTCACGAGGCCGGGACCCAAGGGGCACAACGTGTCCGATCCCTTCACCCGCAGCATGGAGCCGGCGTCGGTGTCGCGGAAGTCGTGCAGGCCGTAGTCGTTGGCGATGGTGTAGCCGCGGATGTGGTCGCCCGCCTCGTCCGGCGCGATGTTGCGGCAGGTCCGGCCGATCACGATGGCGACCTCGCCCTCGTAGTTCAGCCACCGGCAGCCCTCGGGCCTGACCACCGCCCCGCCGTGGGCGTTCAGCGCCGACGTCGGCTTGTGGAAGTACGTCGGGGCGGCGGGGAGCCTCGCCTGGAACTCCTCGACCCGGCTGCGGTGGTTCAGGTGCACCGCGATGATCTTCGACGGTTCGCAGGGCGGTAGGTGAACTGCACCGTCCAGTTTCACGGATCGCCCGTCCGGGGCGTACAGCTCGTCGCCGTCTCGCGTGACCTCGACGACGGCGCCGTCGAGCAGGATCCTGCGGTACTCCGTCACGTCCATCCCTCGGCCGGGCGGTCGAACCAGATGTGCACCTGTCCGGTGCCGACCGCGTTCTCGTACTCGCTGTACAGCCGCCCCGGCGCCCGCCACGCCCGCTCGCCCAGCGCGCCGGCCATCATCAGGTAGTGCCCGAAACCCGCCTCGGGCTTGAACTTCGCGAACTCCGGCATGGTGTCGAGGATCTTCGCGTGATCGCCGCGGCGGAACCAGTCGATGCGCTGCAGGTCCGCCCGCGCCGCCTCCGGCGTGCGGATGTGCTCGATGCCGGCGGCCTCGTGCTGGCGAAGCTCGCGCAGCGGCCAGAAGGTGTGGCTGAGCGCCCCCGACGCGACCAGCAGCACCTTCCGGTCGCTGTCGGCGATCCCGGCGGCCAGCGCCCGGCCCAGCCGCAGGTTGTCCTCCATGTCGGCGGTCTGGCAGACGCCGATCGACACCCAGCGCTTGCCCGGCACGCCCAGGTAGCGCCACAGGTTCACGGTGGCGTAGTAGATCGGCAGGTACTGGTCGTCGATCGGGGTGATCCAGGTTCCCTGCTTCTCGCCGTGCGCGGCGACGGCCCGCGCCAGCTCCGGGTCGCCCTCGAAGTCGTACGGAATGCGGCACATCCCGCGCGGCAGCTCCTCGGACGTGAACAGGCCGGCCCTTCTCGCGTGCGCGGTCACGACGAACTCGACGGTGGTCGCCCAGTGCGAGTCCAGCACCACCACCGTGTCGTAGTCCAGTCGTTCGAACACCTCCGCGCGCAGCTGTTCCAGGCCGGCGACCAGCGTGAAGTCCCGGCCGCCGTTCAGCTCCCGCCGCTCGTGCTCGGGCAACATGATCGTCGGAACGTGGGAGAGCAGACCCGCGCCGACAACCTCACCCATGCCGCCACCCCTGTCCCGCCGTGACCGTGTTCTTGACGTCGCAATAGAAATCGAAGCTCCAGTTGCCGCCCTCGCGGCCGATGCCGGACTCGCGGCTGCCGCCGAACGGCGCCCGCAGGTCCCGCACGAAGAAGCAGTTCACCCACACCGTGCCGGCGACCAGCTGCTCGGTGACCCGGTTCGCGCGGTCCTCGTCGCCGGTCACCAGGGTCGCCGCCAACCCGAAGCGGGTGCCGTTGGCCATCGTGACGGCATCCTCCTCGCGGCGGAAGGTCTGGACCGTCAGCACCGGGCCGAACACCTCCTCGGTGAGGATTTCGCTGCCCGGCTGGACATCCGCCAGCAGCGTCGGCCGATAGTAGAGGCCGCCGAGGTCGGTGTTCGGGCCGCCGCCGAGCAGCACTCGCGCCCCTTCGGCCTTCGCCCGCCGCACGAACGTGTCCACGCGTTCCAGCTGGCGGCGGTGGACCAGCGGGCCGACGTCCGTCGAAGGATCGCGGGGATCCCCCTGCTTGAGGGCGTCCGCCCTGGTCAGGAAGCCGGCGAGGAACTCGGCGACGATCGACTCCTCGACCAGCAGCCGCACCCCGGCCAGGCACACCTGCCCGGCGTTGTCGTACTGCTCGACGGCCAACTGAACTGCCAAGTCCAGATCGGCGTCGGCGAACACGATCAGCGGCGACTTGCCGCCGAGTTCCAGCGACGCCGGCACCAGGTTGGCCGCGGCGGCCTGGGCGATGGCGCGGCCGGTCGGCACCGAGCCGGTGAAGCTGATCCGGCGCAGCTTCGGGTTGTTCACCAGGTGCTGGCCGGTTTCCACGCCGTAGCCGTTGACCACGTTGAACACGCCGTCCGGCAGGTTCGCCTCGGCGGTGATGTCGGCGAGCAGCGACGCCGTCAGCGGCGACCACTCGGCCGGCTTGAGCACCACCGTGTTGCCCGCGGCCAGGGCCGGCGCGATCTTCCAGCTGGCCAGCATCAGCGGCGCGTTCCAGGGCGTGATCAGCGCGCACACGCCGGCCGGGTCCCAGCTGACGTGGTTGGTGTGGCCTCGGGTGTCGAAGTCGGGGTGGCTGACCTCGTCGACCAGCCAGTCCGCGAAGAAGCGGAAGTTGTGCACCACGCGGGGCATCACGCCGCGCACGTGCGAGCGCAGCAGCGCTCCGTTGTCCGAGGTCTCGACCGCGGCCAGTTCGTCGATCCGCTTCTCGACGCCGTCGGCGATCTTGTGCAGGTATTCGGCGCGTTGCTCGCGGGTGGTTCGGCGCCAGTCCGTGAAGGCCCGTTCCGCCGCGTCGACGGCGAGGTCGACCTCGTAGGGACAGGCCCGGGACACGTGCGCGAGCACCGAGCCGTCGATGGGGGAGATGTCGTCGAAGCGGACCGGCGACGTGACTCGCCTGCCCCCGATCCAGTGGTCGACCATCATGTCTCCGTAATATCGTTTGTATCCAAACGTACGTCGCTCGGTTGGGCCCGTCAACCCGCCCCGACACCCCCGCGAGTCACGCTCTCGGGCACACCGAATGCAGGTTTCGGGCACATCAGGCCAGCACGGTTCCGCCGTTCCAGGTGACACCGACCTGCCGGTAGTAGGCCCCGATGTGCTCGTCCACGGTGAGATCCGCCAACTCCTCGGTCGGTGCCTCGAACAGCCGCAGGTCGGCCCGGGCGGCCCAGGCCTGGCCGCCCTCGAACGACGCCGACTTCGACTCCACCAACTCCGCGTAGCTGTCCGGCTTGCCGGGCTCGATGCTGGGCTGCCAACGGTGGTGCGCCATCGGATGCGCATTGACGAAACCGTTGTGGGGACTGGGTTCGGTCAACTCGATGACGGCCTCGGCGAGTCGGCGGTCGCCGGCGGCGAGGGTGGCGCCGAACCGGGCGCCGGTCTCGAGCCGCGGGGCGGGGCCGAAGGGGTGCGGCCGGGTCTGGTGGATGGAGCCGAACTTCTTGGGATAGCCCTGGTGCACACCGCGCGCGATGGAGAAGTCCTTGTCCACCCAGATGAACACACACCGCGAATAGGTCCGGCCGGCGAACTGGCAGCGCACGACGACAAAGCATTCCTTGTACTGCGAGCGGACCGGGTCGAGCAGCTCCTCGCCGCCGTCGGAACACGCCTGCCAGTCGGCCCAGATGAGTGCGACGGCGCCGGGATCGTCGGCGGCCGGGGTGAGGGGGTCGGGCAGCAGCGCGGCGACCTTGCCCGGATCCGTGCGGTACTCGATGGTGATCAGGTCGCCCGCGTAGTGCCACGGCGGCCCGGCGGTCACCGACGCCCGCCCGGTAGGTGTGCGCGGATGCAGAAAGCCCTTCACGTCCCGCCTCCCCAAGTTCGTTTGGATACGTACGATATCGCTCTTGTTGCCGACCTGTCACGGCGCTATGGTTCGGAATCAAACGACGGAGGGTGGAGGATGGCAGCGCAGGCCGACCGCGTCGTGGCCGAACTGACCGCCAAGGGCGTGGACGTCGTCCGGGTCGCCTTTCCGGACCTGATGGGCACCGAGCGCTCCAAGGAGCTGCTGGTCGAGCAGCTGCCCGCCGCCGTCGAACGAGGCGTCGCCTTCTGCCGCGCCGTCTACCACACCAGCCCGCTCGGCGACACGGTTCCGGTCCCCGGTGGACTGAACGCCGGCCTGCCGGACATGGAGATCATCCCCGACCTCGACACGCTTGCCATGGTGCCGTGGGAACCGGGCGTGGCGACGTGCATCGGCGACCAGCGCGACGGCGGCGAGTCGCCGCGGGCGGTGCTCGGCCGGGTCGTCGCCGGACTCGCCGAGTCCGGGCTGCGTCCGCTGGTCGGCCCCGAACTGGAGTACTACCTGTGCGTGCCGGCCGGGACCGGTTTCGCGCCGTACTCCCCGGAACCCGGCAACATCTACGTCAGCGGCACCCGCGGCGACCCCGACCTGCACCTGATCCGCACCGTCCGACACCTGCGCGACCTCGGGCTCGGCGTGCTCAGCGGCAACCACGAGTACTGCCCGGGCCAGTTCGAGATCAACCTCGCCCACTCCGGCGCGCTGGACTCCGCCGACCGGGCCTTCCGGTTCAAGGCCGCCGTCAAGGATCTGGCCCGGCGCGAGGGCAAGCTCGCGACGTTCATGGCCAAGCCGTTCAACGAGCACGGCGCGTCCGGCTTCCACGTGCACGTGTCGTTCGTCGACGCGGCGGGGGAGAACCTCGGCGCCGACGAGTCCGCCGAGTACGGCATGAGCCCGCTGCTGCGTCACGCCCTGGCCGGCGTGCTCCGGCACGCGCCCGCGCTGACCGCGCTGACCAACCCGACCGTCAACTCCTACAAGCGTTTCGGCCCGGACACGCTCGCGCCGTGGTTGATCGATTGGGGCCTGGACAACCGCAGCGCGATGGTCCGCGTGCCGCCCGAGCGTGGTGCCAACACCCGTGTCGAGGTGCGGCTGCCCGACGCCTCCGCCAACCCGTATCTGGTGCACGCGGGTGTGCTGGCCGCGATGCGGCTCGGCATCGAGGACGGGCTGGAACCCCCTGCGCCGCTTGAGGGTTACGGCTACGACGCCGATCGCACGGCCGTGCTGCCCATGTCGCTCACCGCCGCGCTGGACGCGCTCGACGACGACTCGGCGCTGCAGGCCGTGCTGGGCAAGGACTTCGTGAGCTCGTTCAGCGTGCTCAAGCGGGCCGAGGTCGCCCGGTTCGAGCAGTGGGTGACCGATTGGGAGTTCCGCGAGTATGCCTACCACATCTGAGCAGTTGCGCCCCTGGCTGGACCGGGTGCTGGCCAACCACGAGTCGTGGGCCGCCGAGTTCGGCCAGTTCACGCCGCACGATTCGTTGGCACTCAAGGAAAGCGAGGTCGAGGCCGCGCTCGACGAGCTGGCGTCCCGGCTACGCGACAACTACCCGTTCTTCCATCCCCGGTACGCCGGCCAGATGCTCAAGCCGCCGCACCCGGTGGCGATCGCCGGCTACGCCGCGGCGATGCTGATCAATCCCAACAACCACGCCCTCGACGGTGGTCCCGCCACCGCGAAGATGGAGCGGGAGGTCGTCCGCCAGCTCGCTGAGATGTTCGGCTACGGCGAGCACCTCGGTCACCTGACCTCCAGCGGCACCATCGCCAACCTCGAAGCCCTTCACGTGGCAAGGGAAATGCATCCCGGCCTCGGTGTGGCGTACAGCGCGGACAGTCACTACACGCATTCGCGGATGTGTAAGCTGATCGGCGTGGCCGGTCACGCCGTCCCGGTCGACGGCACTGGCAAGATAGACCTGGATGCCCTGGAGTCCTTGCTCCGTAAGGGAAAGATCGGCACTGTCGTCGTCACCGCCGGCACCACCGGGCTTGGCGTCGTCGACCCCGTGCACGAGGTTGTGGCACTGCGGTCCCGGTACGACTTCCGGATCCACGTCGATGCTGCCTATGGCGGGTTCTTCAGCCTGATTGCCGGCACCGAAGGCATCGATCCCGTGCCATGGCAGGCAATTCGGCACTGTGACTCCATTGTGGTCGATCCGCACAAGCACGGCCTTCAACCCTATGGTTGCGGTGCAGTGCTGTTCGCCGATCCGTCCGTCGGACGCTTCTACGTGCACGATTCCCCGTACACCTACTTCACCTCCGACGAGCTGCATCTCGGGGAGATCAGCCTGGAGTGCTCCCGCCCCGGCGCCGCCGCCGCGGCGCTGTGGCTGACGCTCAAGCTCCTGCCGCTGCGGTCCGACGGTCTCGGCGCCGTGCTCGCCGCCGGCCGCCGCGCCGCCGTCCGGTGGCACGAGCTGATCGGCCAGTCCGATCGACTCGTGCCCTACCAGCGGCCCGAGTTGGACATCGTCACCTATTTCCCCGCCGAGTCGACGCTCTCCGCGATCGACGCCGCGTCCGGGCGGATGCTGCGGGAGGGCATGACCGACAAGGACGATCCGATCTACCTCAGCACGCTGCGGGCCGGCGCCGACGCGTTCGGCATGCGGGGCATCGCCGCCGTCGCCGACGTCGCCGGGGCCCGGGTGCTGCGCAGTGTGTTGATGAAGCCCGAGTCCGAGGGCTATCTGGGTAGGCTGCACGAAAGGGTTGTCGCGCTGGCCGGATAGGAGTCGCCTGGTGGACGTCGTCATCGTCGGTGGTGGGCACAACGGCCTGGTGGCCGCGGCGTACCTGGCTCGGGCCGGGAAGTCCGTGCAGGTCCTGGAGCGGCTCGACTCCGTCGGCGGCGCCGCCGTGTCCTTCCAGGCCTTCCCCGGCGTCGACGTCCGGCTGTCGCGCTACTCGTACCTGGTGAGCCTGTTGCCGCGCAAGGTGATCGACGACCTCGGTCTGCCGATCACCTTGCTCCGCCGCCGGATGTCCTCCTACACGCCCGTCGGCGATCGCGGCCTGCTCATCGACACCGAAGACCCTTCCCGTACTTCTCAGTCCTTCGTGGACCCCGATGACTTCGCCGCCTGGCAACGCTTCTACGCCATGACGGGCCGCGTCGCCCAACGCGTGTTTCCCACTCTCACGGAACCCCTGCCCAGCAAGGCTTCCCTGCGTTCCGTCGTCGACGACGACCAGGCTTGGCACGCCTTGTTCGAGGAGCCCGTCGGCCACGTCATCGAGCGCACCTTCCGTGACGACACCGTCCGCGGCGTTGTGCTCACCGACGCCCTCATCGGCACCTTCGCCTCCGCCGACGACCCTTCACTGCTCCAGAACCGGTGTTTCCTTTACCATGTCATCGGAAACGGCACCGGCGACTGGGATGTCCCTGTCGGCGGCATGGGTTCCGTCACCGCTGCCCTGGAGCACGCCGCCCGCTCCGCCGGCGCCCAGATCCGCACCGGCGCCACCGTCACCTCCATCACCCCCGACGGCGAAGTCCATTACGTCGCCGACGAAACCTCCCATGTCGTGCACGGCGACCACGTCCTGGTCAACGCCTCGCCGGCCGAGCTCTCCCGACTCCTCGGCGAGACCCCTTCACCCGCCGAGGGCGCCCAGCTCAAGGTCAACATGGTCCTCCGCCGCCTGCCCCGCCTCCGCGACACCTCCGTCGACCCCCGCGACGCCTTCGGCGGCACCTTCCACGTCAACGAGAGCTTTTCCCAGCTCGCCAGCGCTTTCGCCGAAGCCTCCGCCGGCCGGATCCCCTCGCTACCCCCTTGCGAGATCTACTGCCACTCCCTCACCGACCCCTCCATCGTCCGCGAACCCGGTGCCCACACCCTCACCCTTTTCGGCCTGCACATGCCCGCGCGCCTCTTCGCCTCCGACAACCCTTCCGCCCGCTCCCAGGCCCTCGCCGCCACCTTGGCTTCCCTCAACCACGTTCTCGCCGAGCCCATCGAGGACTGCCTCTGGCTGGACCCCGCCGGCCGCCCCTGCATCGAAGCCAAAACCCCCGTCGACCTCGAACAGTCCATCGGCCTCCCCGGCGGCCACATCTTCCACCGTGACCTCTCCTGGCCCTACAGCGACGATGCCCCCGGCTCCTGGGGCGTCGAAACCGCCCACCCCCGCATCCTCCTCTGCGGCGCCGGCGCCCAACGCGGCGGCGGCGTCTCCGGCATCCCCGGCCACAACGCCGCCATGAAAATCCTCAGTGCCAAGGGATGACGCCGCCCGCTGTCCAAGTAAGGGGTGGCTCCTGCTCGACGGCAGGGGTGTCGGGCAGGAGCCACTGCCGCCGTCAGAAGGTGACGTCGGCGCAGGAGTAGAACGCGTTGCCGGTGTCGGCGATGTCCCAGACGCCGAGGATGAGGTGGCGGCCGGACTTGCCGGCGGGGAGGGTGCCGGGGATGGAGACGTCACCGGAGGGCCGCTTGCCGCCCCAGTTGGAGACGAGGAAGGGGGCGGGGTCGAGGGCGGCCCGGGTGAGGGGCTTGGTGGGGTCCCAGCCGTTACGGGTGACGAAGTAGCGGAAAGACGTGGTGGCGTGGATGGCGGTGAAGTGCCAGGTGAAGGTGTAGGCGGCCCCGCTGGTGAGCTTGGTGGCGGGCCAGGTGCCGCCGCGAGGGTCGTCGAGCTGGCTGAAGCGGGAGATGCCACCGGCGCAGATCTTGCCGTCGGCGGGCCCGGCCTGGGGGAAGTTCTTGGGACCCTCGACGGACTGGGGCTCGTACTGGATGTCGCCGCAGCCGGTGACGATGCGCTGGGCGCACAGGGAGGAACGGCTGACGGGGTTGGTGGTGTAGCCGTGGGCCTGCGCGGTGCCGGCGAACAGCACGGGCAGGGCGACGGCCAAGGCGGCGAACAGGGGTAAGGCGAACCTCTTGCGCATGAACAACCCCCAGGGGTCGGCAGGGAATCAGGCGCGGCGGCCAAAGTGGTATAGACCACTTGCCGAGGTTCAGTATGGGGCGGCGACGAAAACGGGCGCAACGTCCGATTGGGCTACCGGGTTCGCAACCCGTCGAACGCGATCGTGCACACAGCGTCAGCGATCGAGGCGCCGGAGCGGGGCTTGTACCACTCGATCAGCGAGTTGACCATGCCGAACAGCAGGCGGGCGGTCACGGCGGGGTCAACATCGGGCCGAACATCGCCCTCGGCCTCGGCCTGCTTGACGAGGTCGGTGACGAGCCGGTCGAACTCCTTGCGCCGGGCGACGGCGGCACGTTCGATCTTGGTGTTGCCGCGGGCCCGTAGCAGCAGGGTGACGAAGGGCAGCCGGTCGATGAGCACGCCGACGCTGCCGCGGACAAGATGCTCGAGACGGTCGATGGCGCGCCCGTCCATGCCGTGCGCCTCGTCGGCGACGGCGAACAGGCCGTCCAGCGCCCGGTCCATGGCCAGCCGCAGCAACTCCTCCTTGCTGCTGACGTGGTGGTAGATGGCGGACTTGGTGATGCCGAGCTTGCGCGACAGCTCCTCCATCGAGGTGGCCTCGTAACCGCGCTCGTTGAACACCTTCACCGCGACGGCGAGCAGCGACTCCTGGTCATAGCCGGGCCGACCCCGGCGTGGCGCTGGCTCCACGGTGCCTCCCACCCTTGCGAACTGACCGAATGGCCGGTTAATAATAGCGTGCAGACGCCCGAAGGAGAGCCGCCATGCCGGAAGTGTTCCTCGTCGACGGAGTGCGCACGGCGCAGGGCCGCTACGGCGGCGCGCTGGCCAAGGAGCGCCCGGACGACCTGGCGGCCCTGACGGTCGCGGAGGCGGTCCGCCGCGCCGGCGTGGCCCCGGACGCGATCGACGAGGTGATCCTCGGCGCGGCCAACCAGGCCGGCGAGGACAACCGCAACGTGGCACGGATGGCGGTCCTGCTGGCGGGACTGCCCGACCACGTCCCGGGCTACACGGTGAATCGCCTGTGCGCCAGCGGGTTGACGGCGATCGCCTCGGCGGCGCAGGCGATCCGCGCCGGCGAGGCCGACATCGTGGTCGCCGGCGGCGTGGAGTCGATGACCCGCGCCCCGTGGGTGATGGCGAAGCCGGGTACGCCGTGGGCCCGTCCGGGCGAGGTGAGCGACACGTCGCTGGGCTGGCGATTCACGAATCCCAAGTACGACAAGCAAACCACGCTGTCGATGGGGGAGACCGCGGAGGAGGTCGCGGCGCTGGACGGCATCAGCCGCGAGGACAGCGACGCGTTCGCCCTCCGCAGCCACCAGAGGGCGATCAGGGCCATCGAGGCCGGCCACTTCGCCGACGAGATCATCCCGGTGGGTGACTTCGCCACGGACGAGGGTCCGCGCCCAACGACCACTGTGGACAAACTCGCGTCCCTGAAGCCGGTGTTTCGCAAGGACGGCGTCGTCACGGCCGGCTCCTCGTCACCGCTCTCCGACGGCGCGGCGGCGCTGGTGCTGGCCGGCGAAGACGCCGTTCGCCGACACAACCTGACGCCGAGGGCCAGGGTGATCGCCAGCGCCTCGGCCGGCGTCGCCCCGCACGTGATGGGCCTCGGCCCGGTGCCGGCGACCGAGAAGCTGTTGTCCCGCACCGGGCTGAGCATCGACGACGTGGACGCGATCGAGCTGAACGAGGCGTTCGCGGTGCAGAGCCTGGCGGTGATGCGCCGGCTGAAGCTGGACGAGGAGAAGGTCAACGCCGACGGCGGCGCGATCGCGCTGGGGCATCCGCTCGGCTGCTCCGGCGCGCGACTGGTCGTCACCCTGTTGGGGCGGCTGGAGCGCGAGCGCGGGCGGCGCGGCGTGGCTACGTTGTGCGTGGGGGTCGGTCAGGGCGTGGCGATGCTCGTGGAAAGGGTCTGACGTGCAGATCGGTGTTGTCGGGGGCGGCCGGATGGGGGCCGGCATCGCTCAGGTGTTCGCCGCGGTCGGCGCCGAGGTGACGGTGGTGGAGAGCGACACCATCGCCGCCAAGGCCGCCTTGACGCGGGTCGAGACGGGCCTGCGCCGCGCCGCCGAGCGGGGCAAGCTGGACGGCACGCCGACCCAGGTGCTCTCGCGCATCGACTTCGTCACGGAGATCCCGTCGCTGCCGTCACGGGCCGACCTGGTGGTGGAGGCCGTGCCGGAGGCTCCCGAGCTGAAGGTCCGCGTGCTCACGGCGGTCGAGCTCGCCGTCTCCACGACCACCGTGGTGGCCACCAACACCAGCTCGCTGTCGGTCGCCGAGCTGGGCGCCGTGCTGGTGCATCCGGACCGGTTCCTGGGCATGCACTTCTTCAACCCGGTGCCGGTGTCCAAGCTGGTGGAGATCGTGCTGGGCCCCAACACCTCCGACGCCGTCCGGGACAAGGCACTGGAGTGGGTGCGGCTGCTGGGCAAGGCCGACGTGGTCGTCCGCGACTCGCCGGGCTTCGCCACCAGCCGGTTGGGCGTGATGCTCGGCCTGGAGGCGATCCGGATGCTGGAGGAGGGCGTCGCCGACGCCGAGGCCATCGACCGGGCCATGGAGCTGGGCTACGGCCACCCGATGGGGCCGCTGCGCTCGACCGACCTGGTCGGCCTGGACGTGCGGCTGGCCATCGCGGAGTACCTGGAGCGGACGCTGGGCGACCGGTTCGCCCCGCCGAGGCTGTTGCGGGACAAGGTGGAGCGGGGCGAACTGGGCCGCAAGTCGGGGCAGGGCTTCTACCCCTGGAACTGACTACTTGCCGTGGAAGACGACCGGCTGCTTGGCCAGGAAGGACTCCACGGCCCCCTGATGGTCGGCGGTCAGGCCGAGCCGGGTCTGCGCCGCCGCTTCCGCGGCCAGCACGTCGGCCAGCGGCGGCTGGAAGCTCGCCGCCAAGGCGGCCTTCGCTTCGGCGTACGCAAGCGTCGGCCCCGCCGCGAGCTTCGCCGCCAGGGCTTTGACCTCCCCGAGGAACGACTCGTCCGGCACGATCCGGCCGACCACGCCCCACTCCAGCGCCTGAGCGGCGGTGAAGGGCTGCCCTAGCAGCACGAGTTCGCTGGCCCGGGCCGCGCCGACGGCCCGGGCGAGGGTCGCCGACAGACCGGAGTCGCAGGTCAGTCCGATGCCGGTGAAGGCCGTGGCGAACTTGGCCGATTCGGCGGCGATCCGCAGGTCGCAGGCCAGCGCCAGGCCCAACCCGGCGCCGACACAGGTTCCGTTCACGGCCGCGAGCACCGGCTTGGGCATGCCGGTCAGCGCCAGCACAAGCGGGTTGTAGTGGTCGCCGACCGTGTCCAGCGCGGTGGCGGCGTCCGCCCGCAGCGCGGCGGCGTGCTCGGCAAGGTCTTGACCTGCGCAGAACGCGCGTCCGGAGCCGGTGAGCACGACGGCGCGGACCGAATCGTCGGCGGCGACCTGCCGTACCGCGGCCAGCAGCGCCTGCTTCATCTCCACGGTGAGCGCGTTGCGGCGAGCCTGCGCGTCCAGGGTGATGGTCGCGACAGCTCCGTCGACATCGAGCGACACGGTTTCCCCATCCATGTCCTCACGCTAGCATGTTAACGAACGGACGGTCAGTAATTCGGTCGGGAGAGGTGCTCCAGATGGCTTTGCTGCGCAGCTATGTCAACGGCCGGTGGCACACGCCGACGGTCGACGGCCAGCCGCTGCACGACGCGGTGACCGGCGAGGAGGTGTGCACGATCTCCTCGGCGGGCGTCGACTTCGCCGCCGCGCTCGAGTACGGCCGCCGGGTGGGCGGTCCGGCGCTGCGCGAGCTGACGTTCCACCAGCGCGCCGCCCTGCTCAAGACCGTCGCCTCCATGCTGCGCGAGCACCGCGAGGAGCTGTACACGCTGTCCGCGCGCACCGGCGCCACCAGGACCGACTCGATGGTCGACATCGACGGCGGCATCGGCGTGCTGTTCAGCTACTCCAGCAAGGGCCGCCGCGAGCTGCCCAACGACACCGTCTACGTCGACGGCGACGTCGAGCCGCTCGGCAAGGCCGGCACCTTCCTCGGCCAGCACATCCACACCCCGCTGCGCGGCGTGGCCGTGCAGATCAACGCGTTCAACTTCCCGATGTGGGGCCCGCTGGAGAAGTTCGCGCCCGCCTTCGTCGCCGGCGTGCCGTCGCTGATCAAGCCGGCCAGCCAGACCGCCTACCTGACCGCCCGTCTGGTGGAGCTGATCATCGAGTCCGGGCTGCTGCCGGAGGGCTCGCTGCAGTTCGTCGCCGGCGGGGCCGGCGACCTGCTGGACCACCTCACCGAGCAGGACCTGGTCGGCTTCACCGGTTCCGCGTCGACCGCGCAGCGGCTGCGCGCGCACCCGGTCGTGGTGTCCCGCTCGGTCCGCTTCAACGCCGAGGCCGACTCCCTGAACTGCTCGATCCTCGGCCCGGACGCCCGGCCCGGCACGACCGAGTTCGACCTGTACGTGAAGCAGCTGGTCACCGAGATGACCGTGAAGGCCGGCCAGAAGTGCACCGCCATCCGCCGCGCCTTCGTGCCCGCCGACCTGATGGACGCGGTCGCCGAGGCGGCGTCCGAGCGGCTGGCCAAGGTCAAGGTCGGCAACCCGGCGGCCGAGGGCGTGCGGATGGGCGCGCTGGCCAGCCTGGAGCAGCGGGAGGAGGTCCGGCGTTCGCTGAAGGGCCTGCTGGAGGCCGGTCGGGTCGTGTTCGGCGATGCCGAGAAGGTGGACCTGGTCGACGCTGACGCAACCAGGGGCGCCTTCATGTCACCGGTCCTGCTCCGCGCGGACGACGCCGACCTGCCGCAACCGCACGAGGTGGAGGCGTTCGGCCCGGTCAGCACGCTGCTGCCCTACACCTCGACCGAGCAGGTCGTCGACCTGGCGGTGCGTGGCCAGGGCAGCCTGGTCGGCTCGATCGTCACCGCCGACGCCGACTTCGCCCGTGACGTCGTGCTCGGCGTCGCCCCGTGGCACGGCCGCCTGCTGGTGCTGGACGCCGACGACGCCAAGGAGTCCACCGGCCACGGCTCGCCGCTGCCGATGCTCGTGCACGGTGGCCCCGGCCGTGCCGGCGGCGGCGAGGAGATGGGCGGCATCCGCGGCGTGCTGCACCACATGCAGCGCACCGCCGTCCAGGCCAGCCCGAAGGTGCTCAGCAAGGTCACCAACCGCTGGGTGGCCGGCGCCGACCGCAACGACGACGGTGTGCACCCGTTCCGGAAGTCGTTGGCGGAGCTGAAGATCGGCGACACGGTGGTGGCCGGACCGCGGCCCGTGACGCTGGCGGACATCGAGCACTTCGCCGAGTTCACCGGCGACACCTTCTACGCGCACATGGACGAGGAAGCGGCCAAGGCCAACCCGTTCTTCGACGGCCGGGTGGCGCACGGCTACCTGATCGTCTCGTTCGCCGCCGGCCTGTTCGTGTCGCCGGAGCCCGGACCGGTGCTGGCCAACTACGGCCTGGAGAACCTGCGCTTCCTGACGCCGGTGAATCCCGGCGACGAGCTGACCGTGACGTTGACCGCCAAGCAGATCACCCCGCGCGAGGCCAACGACTACGGCGAGGTCCGCTGGGACGCGGACGTGACCAACCAGAACGGCGACTCGGTCGCCAAGTACGACGTGTTGACGCTGGTGGCGAAATGAGCGAGCTGGAGCGGCACTTCGAGGCGACCATCGCGGCCGATCACCGGATCGAGCCGCGGGACTGGGTGCCCGAGGGCTACCGCAAGACGATGGTCCGGCAGATCGCGCAGCACGCGCACTCGGAGATCATCGGCATGCAGCCGGAGGGCAACTGGATCACCCGCGCGCCGTCGTTGCGGCGCAAGGCGATCCTGCTGGCCAAGGTGCAGGACGAGGCCGGGCACGGGCTGTACCTGTACTCGGCGGCGGAGACGCTGGGCGCGGACCGCGGCGAGCTGACCGAGATGCTGATCTCCGGCCGGCAGAAGTACTCGTCGATCTTCAACTACCCGACGCTGACCTTCGCCGACGTGGGCGTGATCGGCTGGCTGGTGGACGGCGCGGCGATCTGCAACCAGGTTCCGTTGTGCCGCAGCTCCTACGGCCCGTACGCGCGGGCGATGATCCGCATCTGCAAGGAGGAGTCCTTCCACCAGCGGCAGGGCTACGAGCTGCTGCTGACGCTGATGCGGGGCACCCAGGCGCAGCGGGACATGGTGCAGGACGCGGTGAACCGGTGGTGGTGGCCGTCGCTGATGATGTTCGGGCCGCCGGACGACGCGTCGCCGAACACGGCGCAGTCGATGGCGTGGAAGATCAAGCGGCACACCAACGACGAGCTGCGCCAGCGGTTCGTGGACATGAGCGTTCCTCAGGCCGAGAAGCTCGGGGTGACGCTGCCGGATCCGCTGCTGAAGTGGAACGCCGAGCGGAACCACTACGACTTCGGGCCGATCGACTGGGACGAGCTCAAGCGCGTGATCTCCGGTGACGGGCCGTGCAACAAGGAGCGGATCGCCAACCGGCGCCGGGCGCACGAGGACGGCGAATGGGTTCGCGAGGCCGCGCTCGCCCACGCGGCGAAGCGGGCGGATGGGAATCGGGCCGGGAAGGCGACGGTGGCATGAGCAGGAACAGTTGGCCGCTGTACGAGGTTTTCGTGCGGGGCAAGCGGGGGCTGAACCACGTGCACGTCGGTTCGCTGCACGCCGCCGACGACGAGATGGCCGTTCGGCACGCCCGGGACCTCTACACCCGGCGCAACGAGGGCGTGAGCATCTGGGTCGTGAAGGCCGCGGACATCACCGCGTCCAGTCCGGACGAGAAGGACCCCTTCTTCGAGCCCAGCGGCGACAAGGTGTACCGGCACCCGACGTTCTACGAGATCCCCGACGACGTCCCCCACATGTGAGCAGGCGGCCATGTTCGACAACGCCTATGAGGCACTGAGTTCCGAGGGCGACGCCCGCTGGGCGTTCGGCACCGGCTTCGCCGACCCGCTGTCCGGTGTGGACACGACCGTTCCGTCCGATGTGGACGCCGACCGGCTGGCGGCGTACTCCCTGATGCTGGCCGACGATGCTCTGGTGATGTCGCACCGGTTGCAGGAGTGGTGCACGCGGGCGCCGGAGCTGGAGGACGAGGTCGCTCTGGCCAACATCGGGCTGGACCTGTTGGGGCAGGCCCGGTTGCTGCTGACGCGGGCCGGAAAGGCCGACGGCACCGAGCGTTCCGACGACGACTTCGCGTTCCTGCGGGATGCGCCGGACTTCCGGAACGTGCGGCTGGTGGAGCTGCCGAACGGCGACTTCGCGTTCTCCATGGCCCGGCTGCTGGTGTTCAGCACGTGGCGGCTGGCTCTGCTGCAGCGCCTGGTGTCGGCGGCGGATCCGGTGTTGGCGGCGATCGCGGCCAAGGGCGTCAAGGAGGTCACGTATCACCGTGACTACGCCGCGCAGTGGGTCGTGCGGCTGGGCGACGGCACGGACTTGTCGCACCAGAGGATGCAGGAGGGGATCGACGCCGTCTGGCCGTATGTCGGCGAGTTGTTCGCCGGACATCCGTCGGAGATGGTCGACCCGGCCTCGGTTCGGGACGAGTTCGACGCCGTGATCGCGCAGGTGCTGGACGCCTCGGGGTTGCATTTGCCGGAATCCGTCGGCGTGGCCGAGGTTCTGGGCCGCGACGGTTCGCACACCGAGGCGCTGGCGGAGATGCTGGCCGAGATGCAGAGCGTGGCGCGGGCGCATCCGGGTGCGACATGGTGACCGCACAGGCCGTCGCCGAGACCGTGACGGATCCCGAGCTGCCGATGCTGACGCTGGCGGAGCTGGGTGTGCTGCGGTCCGTCGAGGACAACGGGGATCGGGTCGTCGTGGCCATCACGCCGACCTACACCGGTTGCCCCGCAATGGATGCCATGCGCGACGACCTCGACCACCGGCTGCGTTCGGCCGGCTATCGGGACGTGGAGATCAAGGTCGTGCTGGAGCCGGCATGGACGACCGACTGGATCACCGAGTCCGGCCGGCGCAAGCTCGCCGAGGCCGGCATCGCCCCGCCGGGGCCGGCGCCCAAGCGGGCGTCCGGACCGATTCCGTTGACACTGGGACCGTCCGTGCGGACGGTGTCCTGCCCGCGGTGCGGAAGTGCCGACACCGTCGAGGTTTCCGGGTTCAGCGCGACCGCCTGCAAGGCGCTGTGGCGGTGCCGGTCCTGCGCGGAACCTTTCGAGCACGTCAAGGAGATCTGAGTGGCCACCACGTTTCACGCGCTCACGGTGTCCGATGTGGAGCGACTGTGCGACGATGCCGTCGCCGTCACGTTCGACGTGCCCGACGAGTTGACGGAGTTGTACGCGTTCAAGCCCGGTCAGTCGCTGACGCTGCGCCGGGAGATCGACGGCCTCGAGGCGCGTCGGTCGTACTCGATCTGCGCCCCGGCGGGTTCGAAGCCGCGGATCGGCGTGCGTGAGGTGCCCGGCGGCTCCTTCTCGCCGTGGCTGGTGCGCGAGGTCCGTCCCGGCGACCGGATCGAGGTGCTGCCGCCGACCGGTTCCTTCAGCCCCGACCTCGACGTGCCGGGTCACCACGTGCTGATCGCCGCCGGCAGCGGCATCACGCCGATCCTGTCCATCGCGTCGTCCGTGCTGCGCAAGTCGTCGGCGACGTTGCTGTACGGGAACCGGCGCACCGACACGGTGATGTTCGCCGACGAGCTGGCCGACCTGAAGGACGCCAACCGGGAGAACCTCGACCTCGTGCACGTGCTGTCCCGTGAGCCGCGGGAGGCCGAGTTGTTCAGCGGCCGGCTCGACGCCGACAAGCTGCGGGCTTTGCTGCCGGCACTGCTGGACGTCGCCGAGGTCGATCACTGGTGGCTGTGCGGGCCGTACGGCATGGTCACCGACGCTCAGACCGTGCTGGCCGAGCTCGGGGTGCCGCGGGAGCGGGTGCACCAGGAGCTGTTCTTCGTCGACGATCTGCCGCCGGAGCCCGTGCGGCACACCGAACCCGGCGTCGAGGGCCCCAGTTCCGCCGTGAAGGTTCAGCTCGACGGGCGCACCACCGACGTCACTCTGCCGCGTGACGTCACCATCCTTGAAGGCGCTCAGCGGGTCCGCCCCGACCTGCCGTTCGCGTGCAAGGGCGGCGTGTGCGGCACCTGCCGGGCCAGGGTGGTGTGCGGCGAGGTCGACATGCGCCGCAACTTCGCCCTGGAACCGGCCGAGGTCGCCGCCGGCTTCGTGCTCACCTGCCAGAGCTTCCCGGCGTCCGACCACATCGAGATCGACTTCGACGCCTGAAGCCCCGGCGAGTCACGCTCTCGGACACACCGAATGTCACTGTCCGGCCCACCCGATCGTGTGGACCGGAAACCCACATTCGGTGTGCCTGAGAGCGTGACTCGCGGGGGTTCAGTGTCGATCATGGTGGGGTGAGGCTCGCCAAGGCGGTCAGTGACGTGCTGGACCCGAAGAACGTGGTGGTGGCGGGGCTGGTGCTGATCGGGTGGCGCACGGGCGGGCCGACCGGGCTGGCCTGGGCGTTGCTGGCGGTGGTGTTCGCGGGAGTGGTGCCGGGAGTGGTGATCCGGCTCGGCATCGCCCGGGGTAGCTGGCACGACCCGCACGTCCGCACCAGGCAGGCCCGTCTGGTGGTGATCCCGCTGGTGATGGTGTCGGTGGGCGGCTGCGTCGTGCTGTTCGCGGTGCTGGGGGCGCCGCCGATCCTGGTGGGAGCGCTGATCGCGATGTTGACGGTGCTGGTCCCACTCTTCCTGGTGACGCTGGCGTGGAAGGTGAGCGTGCACGCGGCGGTGGGCAGCGGCGCGGTGACGGCATTCATGGCACTGCTGAGCCCGTGGTGGGTGTTGGGGTTCGGCGCGGTGGTGGCGGTCGGCTGGTCCCGGGTGGTGCTGCGGGAGCACACGATCGCTCAGACAATTGTCGGCGCGCTGATCGGCGTGGTGGCGACGAGTTCGGCGATCCTCCTGCTTGGACAGTGGTGAGGCATTACAGTCCCAGCCGTGGGGACAAAGACAGTGATCACCGCCCTGGCCTGTGTCGCGATGGCCGTATCCGGGTGCGCCAGCAGAGTTGCCGGTGTGGCCCAACCGATCGGCGCCGGGCCGGACCAGTCCACCGGCGCCACCACGGCCTCGGAGCTGGGTGATCCGCGCACGACCGACGCGTGCCAGTTCGCTCCCCAGGACGCGTTCAAGCCGCTGGCGCCGAAGTTCAAGCTGGACCACACGCTGAGCACCTACGGCACGTGCTACTTCTCGCTGGTGCTGGCCGACACCTCCACCCCGCCCAAGGTCACCGCCGGCTACCTGCTGTCCGTGGAGACGGAGACCGGCCTGGCATCGCCCGACGACTACCTGAAGAAGTTTCAGGTCTCGGTGACGGCGAAGCAGGTGGACGGACGCACCGTCTACTCCGGCACGGGCGAGAAGGACGTCGGCTGCGTCCGCGGCGTCACGCTGGCCGGCAACCAGGCGATCGTGCTGTCGGCCAAGAACTCGTCGTCCTATCCGGACGCCGACCCGTGCCCGACCGCCGACGCGATGCTCACGGGCGCACTCGCCGTGCTGAAATCCGGGAACCTCAAGCACAATCCGTTCCCGACCGGGTCGGCCGGCGACGTCGACCTGTGTTCGACGCTGACCTCCGTCGCGTCGGCGGCGCTCGGCGGCGCCGCCACCGTCACGCCCACCGGCTTCTACGGCTGCAGCTGGGTGAAGGGGCACGACTACGTCAGCATCCTGCTGTCCTCGGACGGCTGGCCGCCGCAGTTCAAACTCGGCACGCCGCAGCCCTTCCAGGCCGGCAACCGCCTGGCGCTGGCCGCCAAGATCGGCAACGACAAGCTGGCCAGCAGCTTCGTGCAGGTGCAGTACACGAAGTCTCCCTTCTCCGACGACGAGTTCGAAGTGGTCACGGTGAACCTCACCATCGGCGGAAAGTCCGATGTCATGCCGCAGGCCCGGCAGCTCGCCACCGACGTGGTGAAGGCGTTGGACAGCCGGCGCTGAAAAGAGTCACGCCTTGGCTCGCCGGCTCGTGTGTCACGATGGCCGCCGTGGCGCTGGAGTGCACATTCGTCGAACTGGACGCCGTGGGAGAGGCGCTGGGACTGACGCTCCGCCGGTTCCCGTTCGCATTCCCGTACCACGGCAACGGAATCAACCGCACGGCGCTGCGCGCGCAGGTCGCCGCGAGCCTCGCGGAGCGGGGTTTGTTGCGGGGCAACAGGTTCACGCCCGAGCTGCAGGACACGCTGACGCTGTTCGCCACCGGCCAGCCCGCGATCGGCCTGCTCGGCATGACCGGTGACGAACAGCTGACCGCCCTCGGCGTGTTCGGCGCCGACCGCGGGCTGATCGCCGTTCGGCATGACGAGGGCATCCGATTCACTTTCGTGCCGCGGGCCCGGATCGTGCCCACGCTCGTCGCGCAGCTGCCGCCCATGGCCGGTGCACCCGGCGGCACGCCACTGGGCTCGCCGCGGCTGGGTGGCGGGTCGTTTCTCGTCGACGGTGAGTCCATCGGCTGGGTCGACACCGATGACGGGCGCTACCTGGCGGTCACCAGCCGTGGCATCGACGGCCGGCCGCGGATCGACTACTCGCCGGGTGATCCGGCGGAGGTGGAGCGGCGGCTGCACGCCCGCATTAGCTTAGGCTAGCCTAAGCTAATGCTGAAGCGGTACAAGCTGGTCACGGTCACGCGCGTGCGTCAGGTGTCACCGCGCACCCGTCGGCTCACCTTCGGCGGCCCCGAGCTGGCCGACTTCACCTCCGTGGCGCCGGACCAGCAGGTCAAGCTGTTCTTCGGCCGCAACGGCGAACCGCGGCCGTGGGTGCCGCAGCCGCCGTCGGACGGCGACGTGATGGGCTGGTACCGGTCGTATCTGGCGGTGCCGGAGGAGCGCCGGCCGTGGATGCGCGCTTACTCGGTGCGGGCGCACCGCGCCGAGGCGTCCGAGATCGACATCGACTTCCTGCTGCACGACGTCGACGGTCCGGCGACGCGCTGGGCGGCCACCGCCGAGCCCGGCGACGTGGTCGGCCTGCTCGGGCCGACGGAGAGCCACCTCGTCCGGCCCGGCCCGTACGACTGGACGCTGTTCGCCGGCGACCAGAGCGCGCTGCCGGCGATCGCCGCCTCGCTCGCCGCGCTGCCGGCCGGCGCGAAAGCGTTGGCGTACATCCAGGTTGCCGACGAGAACGAGGTGCAGGAGTTGCCGAGCCCGGCCGATGCCGACGTTCGATGGGTCCACAGTGGACTGGTCGACGCGGTGTGCGCCGCCGAGTTCCCCGACGGCGACGTCTTCGCCTGGCTCGCCGGCGAGGCGTCGGTGGTGAAGGCGCTGCGCCGGCACCTCGTCGGCGACCGCGGCGTGCCCAAGAACATGATCGCCTTCAGCGGCTACTGGCGGGTCGACGCCACCCACGAGGAGCTCTGAGCCTGTCGTACTCCTTCCTCGGTATGTAGTAGGTCTGCTACATTTCGTTCCACTTGTTGGACGGGGGAGGGGTTCATGAGCGTGCTCGACGTTCGTGACCTGCGGATGCGCTACGGCTCGACCGATGTGCTGACCGGGGTCACGTTCCAGGCCCACCGGGGGGAGGTGCTCGCCCTGCTCGGACCGAACGGGGCGGGCAAGACCACGACGATCGAGATCCTGGAGGGCTTCAGGAAACGCTCGGCCGGCGAGGTCAGCGTGCTGGGCGTGGACCCGGCGCGCGGCGACGAGGCGTGGCGCGCCGGGCTGGGCATCGTGCTCCAGTCCTGGCGCGACCACGGCCGGTGGCGGGTGCGGGAGCTGCTCGCGCACCTGGCCACGTACTACGTGCCGTACCGCACGCCGTGGCCGGCGGACGAGCTGATGGAGCGGGTCGGCCTCACCGAGCACGCCGGCAAGCGGGTCAGCCGGCTGTCCGGCGGGCAGCGGCGCCGGCTGGACGTCGCCGTCGGCATCGTCGGCCGGCCCGACCTGCTGTTCCTGGACGAGCCGACGGTCGGCTTCGACCCCGAGGCGCGGCGCGACTTCCACGACCTGGTGCACCAGCTCGTCGACTTCGAGGACACCACGATCCTGCTCACCACGCACGACCTCGACGAGGCCGAGAAGCTGGCCGACCGGATCCTGGTGCTGGCCGGCGGCCGGGTGATCGCGGACGGCTCCGCGGATGCCCTGTCACGGCGGATGAACACCGCCGCCGAGGTGCGGTGGAGCCGTGGCGGCGAGCGGTTCGTGCACGCCAGCACCGACTCGACGGCGTTCGTGCGGCAGCTGTTCGCCCAGTACGGCGAGGAGATCGCCGATCTGGAGGTGCGGCGGGCCAGCCTCGAGGACACGTACATGGCCCTGGTGCGGGGCGTCGAGTCCGGCGCGGCCGACCGCGCCGTGCGCGAGTTCGAGGAGGTGGCCCGGTGAACAAGCTGACCACCGCCGCGCGCAGCGGCTGGGCCCGCGGCCTCATCGAGTTCCGGCAGCTGTTCACCACGCCCCAGGACCTGGTGGCGTTCCTGCTGCCCAACGTGATCTTCATGGTGGCGATGGCCTTCCTGCGGGCCGTGCCGACCGGGGCGACCGGGCTGTCCATCGGCACGCTGATGGTGACCAGCGTGCTCGGGTCCAACGTGTGCTTCACCGGGCTGCTGACGATGACGCAGGCGCTGAGCACCGAGCGGGAGGACGGCACGCTGCTGCGGGCCAAGGCCGTGCCCAACGGCATGCTCGCGTACCTGATCGGCAAGGTCGTGGTGATCACCGGCGCCACCGTGGTCGGGCTCGCCATCACGCTGACGTACGCGCTGCTGGCGTTCGACCAGGTGGCCGTCCCCGGCCCAGCCGGCTGGCTCAAGCTGGTCGCCGTCCTCGTGGTCGGGCTGTTCGCCACCATGCCGGTGGGTGCGGTGCTCGGCTCGCTGTTCGCCAACCCGCGGATGATCGGGTTCGCCAGCATGCCGATCATGGCCCTGCTCGGCGTGTCCGGCATCCTGTACCCGATCACCGTGCTGCCGGTGTGGGTGCAGTGGCTGGCGCAGGCGTTCCCGATGTACTGGCTGGGGCTGGGGATGCGGTCGTCGCTGCTGCCCGACTCCGCGCTCGCCGTCGAGATCGGGCATTCGTGGCGCGGCTGGGAGACCTTCGCCGTGCTGGGCGTCTGGGCCGTCATCGGCCTCGCGCTGGCCCCCGCCGTGCTGCGCCGGATGGCCCGGCGCGAGTCCGGCTCCACGGTGGCCGCCCGGCGGGAGAAGGCGATGCAGCGGATTGGGTGAGGCACGGATGACCGAGACGGTGCACAACCGCATCGCCATGCTGCGGGCCGAGCGCGGCATCAGCCGCCGCCAGCTGGCCGAGGCGCTCGGGGTGCACTACCAGACCGTCGGTTACCTCGAACGCGGCGAGTACAGCGCCAGCCTCTACCTGGCGCTGCGCATCGCCGAGTACTTCGAGGTCCCGGTGGAGGTCGTCTTCTCCACCAGGCCGTTCCCCCGGATCGGCAGCGAGGACCGTCCGGAGTAAATCCTCACAGGACCTGCGCGGAATCTGCACATGTTCCTGGTTCGGTGAAGGGTATGGCTGACTGGCTCACCGGACCGCTCTATGCCCCTGTACGCCCGACGCCTGCGCAAACGCGTCGTGAACGGCCCCGTGCCCCAGCACGTGGGGCTGATCATGGACGGGAACCGGCGCTGGGCCAGGCAGATGGGGATGGCGTCGCCGAGCGTGGGGCACCGCTACGGGGCGGAGCACGTGGACGACGTGCTGGAGTGGTGCCGGGCGGCGGGAATCGAGCACGTGACGGTGTTCGTGTGCTCGACGGAGAACCTCCAGCGCCGGGACGACGCGGAGGTGGCGTACCTGATGGGGGTGATCGAGGACGTCGTGACGGACCGGCTCACCAAGCGGAACGATCACTGGCGGGTGCACGTCGCGGGGAGCCTCGATGTGCTGCCGGACAGCACGGCGCACGCGTTGAAGCGGGCGGTCGAGGCGACGAGGCGCCGCGACAAGGGGCACATCACGTTGGCGGTGGGATACGGGGGCCGGCAGGAGTTGGTGGACGCGGTCAGGGAACACCTGTACGCCAACGCGAACCGGGATCCCCGGGACATCGCGGCCGAGCTGACGATGGACGACATCACGGGAAGGCTGTACACGGCCGGCCGCCCCGACCCGGATCTGGTGATCCGGACCAGCGGCGAGCAGCGGATGTCGAACTTCCTGCTGTGGCAGAGCGCCTACGCGGAGCTGTACTTCTGCGAGGCGTACTGGCCGGCGTTCCGTGAGGTGGACTTCCTCAGGGCGCTGAGGAGTTACGCCCAGCGGCAGCGTCGTCACGGGGCCTAGAGAAGCTGCCACAGGTCGAACACGGCCTCGGTGGCCTCGACGAAGACGTAGGCGACCAGCGCCACGGTGAGCAGGGCGAGAATCCGGTACCGGGGCCGCACCGGCGTCAGCAGGGCGGCGACGCGTTGCGGGACGGGACCGGCGGAAATGCCCAGCGCGGCAACGGAAAGCCGGGCGTGACGGGCCGCGAGGGCGGCGGTGGCGACGGCACGGGCGGTGAGCACGCGGTCACCGGTGGCGCTGGCCGCGACCTCGTCGGCCCAACGCTCCACTGTGTACCGAACGGCGGCCCGAAGCGGCCACAGCAGCGGCTGGGCGGCGCTGGCGAGGTCGACGAGCAGCACGAAACGGTGATGCCGCAAGGAAACGTGGGCCCGCTCGTGGGCGAGCAGCGCCCGCCGCTGGTCGGCGCAGAGGGCACGGACCATGCCTCGGGAGACGACAACGCCGCCGGGCAGCGCATAGGCGAGCGGCTCGTCGTCGGGCAGGATGGCAAGCCCGTCAACGGGAATCCGCCACGCCCGCCGCCGGTGCCAGGCGGCGGCGCCGACGGAGAACGTGGCGGCGACGAAGAGAAGGGTCAGCGTCACACCGAGTACCACGGAACCGCTGAGCAGGGAGGACACCGCGGTCACGGCGAGCGTCACGGTGCTGGCCAGGGCCAGCAGCACGGAGATCCCCGCGATCAGCCAACTCGTCGGCCGCGGCTGCCACGACCGGCAGTGGACCAACGCCCAGGCCAGCATCGGCGCCAGCAGCGGCACCAGCGCGCCGTCATCCATCCGAGTCCGCGAGCAGTTGTCGCAGCAGCACTTCGTCCTCCTCGCTCAGGTCCGTCACGAACCGGGCCAGCACGGTGCGCCGGTCCGGCTCGGCGTCGAGGAGCTTACGCATCCGACTGGCCGCCAGCCCCGGTTCGTCCTGCACTGGGGAGTACGCGTACGCCCGACCTTGCCTCTCCCGTGCAGCCACGCCCTTGTCGTGCAGTCGGGAGAGGATCGTGACCACGGTGGTGTACGCGAGCGTGCCGCCGAGTTCGGCCTGCATCTGGGCGGGCGTCATCGCGCCGTCGGCCGCCCACAGCGCGGCCAGCACCTCGGACTCGAGTTCGCCGGACCTGCGTCGCATCGGCACAATCTACGGCCGCGCACGATCTACTACATAGGTGTAGACGTTAACTGTGCAGGAATTCGACGACGGTGTGTTGACGGTGGGCACGGCCCTGGCCCGGGCCACCGGGTGGTTGCACCTGCCCGTCGAGGTGTTCTCCGACTACGGGTTCGTGCTGTTCGTCCTGCTCTGGGCGCTGTGCTGGCGGCGCGGCGCGTCCCGGCCGGCGCTGCTGGCGGCGCTCGTCGCGCCGCCGGTGGCCTGGCTGATCAGCATCGGCCTCAAGGTGCTGGTCACCGAGCCGAGGCCGTGCCTGACCCTGAAGGACCTCTACACGGTCCAGCCCTGCGATCCGCCGACCGACTACTCGTTCCCGAGCAACCACGCGACGATCGCCTTCGCGGCGGCGGTCGCGATCCTGGTCCTGGACCGCAGGCTCGGGCTCGTCGCCCTGATCGTCGCCGTCCTCATCGGCGCCACCCGGGTGTACCTGGGCGTGCACTACCCGCACGACGTGCTGGCCGGCGCGTTCGTCGGGTCGGCGGTGGCGTATCTGCTGGTCAAGCTGACAGTGCGCGCACGAGGGGGGCGAACTCCGGGTTCTGCTCCGCCTCGGCCAGGGCCCTCTCCAGCTCCGCGTCGTTGACCGGCCGGGCGGCTTCGAGCAGCGCGAATCCGGCCTCGGTGACCTCGGTGTAGATGCCCCGGCGGTCGGTCGGGCACAGGTAGCGCCGCAGCAGCCCGCGGTCCTCCAGCCGGTTGACCAGTCGCGTGGTGGCGGACTGGCTGAGCACGACGGCGTCGGCCAGCTGGTTCATCCGCAGGTGGTGCTCCTGCTGGGTGGACAGCGTCAGCAGCACGCCGTACTCCCGGACGGACAGCTCGTGCGAAGCCTGCAGCGCCCGCTCCAGCCGGTCCTCGATGCGGTTGTGCAGCGCCGCCAGCGTGCACCAGCCCTGTGCCCTGCGGACGTCCTCGTCGGCCAGTGTCACGGCTCACTCCTCCTCGGCTTGCCCCGGGCATACTTGCGTGCAACATTAACAAGCGTCTGCAACTATTGCGGAAGCTTGCTACTCGAGAGTCTACTGGGGAAGGATTCCCAATGACGTTGTCAAGCGGTAGCGGTGATAGGCGGTGAGCCTGTCAGGCTGCTGCGCTGCCTGGTCGTGGCACGTGGGGCTGGAACGTTCGTTCGTCGCGGACGAGCGCCCACACGACGTTGAGGCGTCGACGCGCCAGGGCCAGTACGGCCTGCTTGTGGACCTTGCCCTCGTGCCGTTTGCGTTCGTAGAAGGCCTTCGACTCCGGACACCGGACGATGGCGTACTGCGCGGACAGGTAGAACGCCCGCAGCAGCCGCCGGTTGTAGCGGCGCGGACGGCGCAGGTTGCCCTGAACCCGGCCGGAGTCACGCGGGACCGGCGCCAGGCCGGCGACACCGGCCAGCCGGTCAACGCTGCCGAACGCGGCCGGATCCCCGCCGGTCAGAGCGATGATCTCGGCCCCGAGCAACGGCCCGATGCCGGGCATGCTCAGGATCACGGCGGCGTGCCGGTGCTGGCGAAACCGGCCCTCGATCAGGGCGTCGGTCTCCGCGATCTCCTCATCCAGGGCCATCACCCCCTTGGCCAGCCGCGCCGTCATGGCCGCGGCAGTGGACTGTCCGGGAACGGCGGTGAGCTGGGCCCGGGCTGCGGCGATCGCGGTCGCGGCGATTGCGGCGCCGTTGCGGACCTTGCGGGCCCGCAGCCAGGTGGCCAGCTCGGCCTGGCCGCACTCCCGCAGCGCGGCGGGAGTCTGAAAGCCGGTCAACAGCACCAGCGCGGCTTTGGAGGAGCTGTAGTCAAAGGCTCGTTCCAGGGCGGGGAAGTACTCCAGGATCTGGGCGCGCAGCCGGTTGATCGCCCTCGTGCGGTCGGCGGTCAGGTCGTAGCGGCGGGCGGTCAGGATCCGCAGGTCCACGGCGATCTCGTCGCCGGCGGTCATCGGGTGCAGGTCGCGGCGCATGCGGGCCTGGTCGGCGATGATGAACGCGTCCTTGGCGTCACTTTTGCCCGATCCTCGGTAGCCGGCCGAGGCGTGGTGGACGGTGCGGCCGGGGATGTAGAGCAGGGCCTGGTCGTGGTTGACCAACAGGGCGATCAGCAGCGCGCCGCCGCCGGCGTTGAGATCGATCGCCCACAGCACGTCGGGCGACAGCGCTCGGACATCGGCGATCAGCTCCAGCAGTTCGGCCTCGTTGTTGGGCACTCGCCGGGACAGGATCTTGTCGCCCTCGGCGTTGATCACCACGCAGTGGTGGTGGGCTTTGCCCGCGTCCACACCGGCCCACAGTTGCGGCACGGCCACCTCCCGTCGTCGTTCGTGCCAGACACCCAGCAGACGACCTCGCCGTCACGTCCTTATGCAGCGATTGTTTCGCTCATCCCAATCAGCGGCCGAGTCGTCGCAGGACCCCGGGCGGCCAATCCTTCCCAGCCACACCAACGGCTCCGTCATGACAGCCACACCCGAGGTCCCCGGGCCTTCCTGATCTTACGACTGACCAGAACCGACCCGACTCAGAAGATAAGGAACGTCATGCCCCTCGCCCTGCTCGCCCTGGCGGTCAGCGCATTCGGCATCGGAACCACCGAGTTCGTCATCATGGGCCTGCTGCCGGAGGTCGCCGGCGACCTGCACGTCACGATCCCCACCGCGGGCCTGCTGATCTCCGGCTACGCCCTCGGCGTGGTCGTCGGCGGTCCACTGCTCACCGTCGCCGGCAACCGCGTCCCCCGCAAGAACCTGCTGCTCGGCCTGATGGTGCTGTTCATCGCCGGCAACCTGATCTCGGCGCTGGCCCACAGCTACGCCCTGCTGCTGACCGGCCGCGTCGTCGCGGCGCTGGCGCACGGCGCGTTCTTCGGCGTCGGCTCGGTCGTCGCGGCGAGCCTGGTCCCGGCGGCCAAGCAGGCCAGCGCCATCGCGCTGATGTTCACCGGCCTGACCGTGGCCAACGTGCTCGGCGTGCCCGGCGGCACCGCGCTCGGCCAGGCTTTCGGCTGGCGCGCCACGTTCTGGGCGGTCACCGCGCTCGGCGTGGTCGGCCTGCTCGGCGTCGCGTTCCTGGTGCCGCACCAGCCGTTGGAACCGAGCCGCGGCCTGCGCGGCGAGCTGGCCGTGCTCAAGCGGCCGCAGGTGCTGCTCGCGCTGGCCATGACCGCGCTGGGCTTCGGCGCCGTGTTCGCCGCGTTCACCTACATCGCGCCGATGATGACCAGCGTCGCCGGCTTCTCCGCCGGCGCGGTCGCCTGGCTGCTCGTGCTGTTCGGCGTCGGCCTCGTGATCGGCAACCTGATCGGCGGCAAGGCGGCCGACCGCAAGCTGATGCCCAGCCTGTACGTCATCCTCGCCGCCCTGGCCGCGATCCTGGTCGTCTTCGTGTTCACGGCGCACGCCCAGATCCCGGCCGCGATCACCCTGGTGCTGTTCGGCACGATCGGCTTCGCCACGGTGCCGGGCTTCCAGACGCGCGTGATGCAGCAGGCCGACGGCGCGCCGGCGCTGGCGTCGACGGCGAACATCGCCGCGTTCAACCTCGGCAACGCGTTCGGCGCGTGGCTCGGCGGCCTGGCCATCGACGCCGGCCTCGGCTACACCTCGCCGAACTGGATCGGCGCGGCGCTCGCGTTGGCCGGCCTCGTCGTGGCGGTCAGCTCCGGCCTGCTGGAACGTCGTCAGCAGACGTGGGCGCCTTCGACCTCCAACGGCACGGCCGAGCCGTCCACCGCCGGCGTGACGTGCAGCGTGAGCAGCCCGTCGGCGTAGACCGGGCGGACGTAGTCCCGCGTGTCCACGACCGTGTCGTCGGTGGCGGTGCAGCCGACACCGACGACACGGTCGATCGCGCTCGAGGCCACGATCTCCCGCACGGTCAGCGACCCTCGCAAGGCGTCCTGGCCGGGGAAGCGAAAGGCTCGGCCGCCGGTGCGGTCCCGAAGCTCCTCGAAGTCCGAGTGCCCGTTCAGTTCGAACGACACCGCGTGGTGCGGGACCGGCTCCCGCACCACGTGCGTGCACAGCAGCGAAGCCTCCGGCGCCAGTTCCAGTGCGAAGTGCTCGGCCTCGTGGCGATCCCGGTGACCGCCGTCCGCCGCGTACAGCGTCACCGGACGTCCACGAAGATCGGGTTCGAGTACGTCCACAGGTCGCTCCACGGATCCACACCGCCGGCCGGGTCCATCCGCGGCTCGATCGAGCCCTCGGCGTGGAAGTTGCCGTCGGTGCCGCGAAGGCGCAGGTAGAACGGGTCGCGCACGTTGCGGAACGTGTGCTGGAACACCGCCACCGGCACGAATCCGCGCCGCGTCTCGAACGACTGCACGACCCGCACGCTCGGCGTCGCGAACGTGTCGCGGTCGGCCACCGGACCGGTGACCATGCCCTGGATCAGGTCCATCCGGGCCAGCCGCGGGATGCTGCCGCCGGCGTTCGGCCGGGTCGCGAGCCGCGCCACCACCAGCACGGTCACGTTGCCGCCGCGACGCACGGTGGTGCGACCGCCCAACGTCACCGGCCAGCCGCCCTCGTCGGAGAACACCGTCACCTCGAGGCCGGCGAGCAGCCCGCCCATCGCCACCCAGACCCGGCCGTTGCGGATGCCGTCCATGACCGCGCGGTAGCTGCGGTCGGTCGCGCCGACCACGGTCCGGCTGTACTGGCCCGGCCGGAAGTCGGCCCAGCTGTGCCTGACGCCGCTGTCCACCGCGTCGAGGTGCTTGCCGGTGGTGTTGTAGTCGGCGTCCGGCGACGGGCTGGTCAGCGTGTCGCCGAAGTTGCGGTGCGAGTCGGAATTCGACGTGATCCACCAGCCCTTGCCCTCGGCGAGCATGGAGTCCCACAGGCCGCCGAGCTTGGCCGTCATCCAGTCGAAGCCGCCGTGCGTCCGGTACAGCTCCAGCGGGTAGCCGGGCCAGGAGTCCACGCCGGGGCTGTTGGAGTAGCCGCCGCGGGCGGCGCCGTTGCCCAGCGGCGCGGGCGTGGAGTCGGCCTGCGCGCCGGGGGAGCCCTCCATGCCGACGGCGATGTGCGGGGCGACGTCGCGCCAGTTGCGCAGCTCGTGCGGCGACAGCCGGCCGTTGCGGGACGGGTGGTTGGCCAGGAACAGCGCGGAGTTGATCTTGCCGGCGCGGACCTGCTGGTCCAGCCAGCGCAGGCCCTGCACCGCGATCAGCTCGTTGGCCGGCGAGCTCGGGTTGGTGCCGTTGACGTTGCCGTCGAAGAGCCGCTCGAACGTCTGCAGCATCTGCGCCTCGTCACGCGAGCAGTCGAAGAACACCGTCGCGTGCTCGGCCGCCGGGGTGTTCCACTCCAGGCCCTGCCAGAGCAACAGGCCCCGGTGCTTGCGCCGGGACGCCAGCACGTCGGCGTAGGTCTGCTGCACCGCGTACTTCTCGTGGGCCAGGTAGCCGTGGTCGGTGATGACCATCCAGTCCAGCCCGTTGCGCACACCACCCGCGACCTGCTGCTCCACGGTGTACATCGCGTCGTTGGAGTACTGGGTGTGGATGTGGTGGTCGCCGGCCAGCCACTGGTAGCGGCCCGGGCCGTCCCAGCCGGTGCTCGCTGACGCCGTGCCGGCGCCGAGCGCGCCCGCGCCGGCGACGGTGGCGCCGAGCAGGCCGGCGTTGCGCAGGAAGCGTCGGCGGCTCACGTCCAGCGGGCGCAGCTCGCGGTCCGGAACCGCCAGGTCCGCGTACTCGGGAGTGTCGCCGGCGTGATGGTGGTGATGGTGGTGGTCGTGCACGGGCGGACGCTAAGAGCCGGACATGGCCGGCGCGTGTCCGTGGCCTGAACTCGGGACGGTTCACCTGGAACGAACAGACTCGAAACATCGCCGACACGTCCGGAACCGGTCACGGTCCTAGGGTGGCCGACGTGGTGGAGGTCGGTCGGACCGGAGCTCGCTTCGGGTCGGCGCGCAACCGCGAGCGGTGGGCGGACGTCGAACCGGACGTGGAGCAGCCGAAACCGGGGGAGCCCGCGCCCGAGGAGCTGGAGCGCGGGCAGCACGAGCTGGCCCCGGAGGTCGGGCGCACGGGCGCACGGTTCGGCTCGCCGAGGGCCCGCCGCCGCTGGCAGCGTGATGCGGACGAGGAGCCGCCGGTCGAGGACGACCTCACGCACACCCAGCCGTTGCCGGCGCCGCCCAAGCCGGTGCCGCCCCCGCCGCCCGTCTACCCCGAGGACGACCTCGCCTGGGACGGCCTGGACGCCGGCGAGGAACCCAGCTCGCTGGTCCGCCCGTACGCGCGAACCGGCGGCCGGACCGAGGTGAACCGGGAACTGCGGCTGGAAACCCTGATCTCCGTCGACCGCAGCGACGTAGTACTCGTCATGGAACACCGACGCATCGTCGAGATCTGCGAGCGCACCAGCTCGGTCGCCGAGGTCGCGGCGGCCCTGCCCGCCCCGCTGGGCGTCGCCCGTGTCCTGATCGACGACCTCATCGAGCTCGGGGTGTTGACGGTGCATACCGGAGACAGCCGCCCCGACGAGGCGCTTCTGGCCCGGGTGTTGGCGGGACTTCGCAGACTGTGACCCGCCGGTAACGCCTTGACGCTCGTCAGGTAAGCGTGAAAAGTTCTCGCCTACTCCGCCGAACGGAGTCCCGAGCGGCCTGCCATCCAGGCGGGTGCCGTGTGCGAGGAAAGGGGCTTACCACGTTCCGGCTCGCCGATACCGGCCCGCAGCAGTCGCCGACGCCGCGACAGGTCGCCGATGATCTTGTCGCGACGCTCAGCATAGCGGAGAAGATCGAACTCACTCAGCAGACCCAGCCGGCCCTGCCCCGGCTGGGCCTGCCCGCCGCGGACTTCACGCTGCGCTCGGCCACCGACGGCGTCGAATCGGACTTCCCGCTGCCGCTGGGACTGGGCAGCAGCTGGGACCCCGAGCTGGTGATGCGGGTCGGCGCGGCCATGGCCGACGAGATCCGGGCATCCGGCGGCGGCCTGGTGCGGGAGATCCCGCTGGTCAACCCGTCGTACGACCCGCGGCACGCCCGCAACGAGCGCGGCTTCGGCGAGGACCCGCTGCTGTGCTCCAAGCTCGGCGCGGTGTTCGCGCTGGGCCTGCGCGGCCCGGAGAAGGCGCACCCGAAGACCGTGCCGGTGGTGCGGCACGTGGACGATCTCGACCGCTGCGCGATGGCGCCGGGCTTCAACCTGCGCGTGTTCAACGAGTACGAGATGCCGGTGTTCCGCGCGGTGTTCGAGACCGGCGGCGCGGCCGGCATCGTGCTGTCCCAGATGATGATGGAGGACTTCCCGGCGCTGGCCGCCCAGCTGCTGCAGCTGGTGCTGCGCGGCTGGAGCGACGGCGAGGCGGCGATCTGGAGCGAGAAGCTGCCGGACCGGCCGCTCACCTCCGGCGGCCAGGCGCTGGCGCTGCGGCTCGGCGCGGACGCCTTCATGGGCGGCGGCCGGACCGTCGACGCGATCACCGAGGCGTACCGGCGCGGCGAGGTCACCGAGGCGATGATCACCGCCGCGGCGCGGCGGATGCTGATGCTGCGCCTGCAGCTGCTGGCGTCCAGCTCCGGCCCGGCGAAGGTGGACCGCAAGGCCCACCGGGAGCTGGTCCGGCGGGCCGCCCGCGAGTCGATCGTGTTGCTGCGCAACGACGGCCTGCTGCCGCTGCTGGTCGGCCCGGGCATGCGGCTGGCGGTCATCGGCCCGCACGGCGAGGGGCTCGCCACGGAACTGGGCCGCCGCGTCACCGCCCAGTACGTGAGCGGATCGGACCGGGTCACGGTGCCCGGCCTCGACGGCGAGTTCGAGCTGACCGAGTGGCGGCACGGCCGGTTCACGCTGGCGTCGGAAACCGAGACGCTGGAAGCGATCACCGGTCCCGACGGCACGATGATCGACCGGGACACCGAGCAACCGCTGGAGTGGCAGCGGGTGTCGCACGGGATCGCCGACGCCGTCGCGCTGGCCCGCGAGGCGGACGTCGTCGTGCTGGCGGTCGGCAGCAGTCCCGAGCTGGACGACGGGAACCGGTCGACGCTGGAACTGCCGTCGCAGCAACACCAACTGGTGCGGGCGGTGCGCGCCGCCAACCCGAACGTGGTGCTGGTCGTGCGCAGCGGCTACCCGTACGCGCTGCGCTGGGAGGACACGTACCTGCCGGCGATCCTGTGGAGCGAGCACTCGGGGCGGGCGGCCGACCGGGCGACCGCGGAGATCCTGTTCGGCGACCACGCCCCGTCCGGGCGGCTGCCGCAGACCTGGTACCGCGCCGACGCGGACCTGCCGCCGACCCTGGACTACGACCTGCTGCAGGGCAGCGGCACCTACCTGTACCAGGAATCGGAACCGCTGTACGCCTTCGGTCACGGGCTGACGTACACCACGTTCGCCTACGAGGACCTGGACCTGAGCTCGCGGGTGATCAACGCCGACCAGGCCGTCACGGTGACGGTTCGGGTGCGCAACACCGGGTTCCGCGACTGCCACGAGGTCGTGCAGCTGTACACGCGGCAGCTCAACTCGCAGGTGCGGCAGCCGCGGAAGGTGTTGCGGGACTTCAAGAAGGTGCTGATCCCAGCCCGTGAGTGCCGCACGGTCACGTTCCGGCTGCGGGCCGCCGACCTGTGCTTCTGGGACGTCACCAGGGACAAGTGGGTGGTGGAAACGGCGCTGCACGAGGTTTTCGTCGGCACTTCGTCGGCGAAGGCCGCCACCAGCGCGGTTCTCGACGTGCACGGCCGGACGCTGCGGCCCCGGACGCTCGCCCGCACCGCCATCGACGCCCACTCCTACGACGAGTCGATGGGGCTGTCGCTGGTCGACATGTCCAGCGAGGCCGGACCCGTTGTCTCGGCGGCAAAGGACGGCGCCTGGCTCGGTCTGCTCGGCTACGACCCGAGCGGCTGCCGGTCATGGAGCCTGACCGCGTCCAACGCCGGCGACGAGCCGGCGCCGGTCGAGCTGCGCTGTGGCGCGCCGGACGGCCGGCTGCTCGGCACCGTGCTCGTGCCGCCGACGACCGACCACCGCCGCTACGCCGTGGCGACCGGGTCGCTGATGCCGGTGGACGAGGTCAGCGACCTCTTCGTGGTGTTCCCCGAACGCGGTCCGTGGATCACCCGGGTGGCTTTCGCCTGAAGCCTCAGCCGATCTGGATCGAGCGCTTGGCCAGGCCGTGCCAGAAGCCGTCGATGACGGTGCGCTGGGTGGTCAGCTCGTCCTCGGCCGCGCCGAGCGTCACGAACAGCGGCGCGAAGTGCTCGGTGCGCGGGTGCGCCAGCCGGCCGGCCGGGGCCTTGTGCTCGAAGTCCAGCAGTGCGTCCACATCGCCGGCGTCGAGGGCGTGGTGGCCCCACTCGTCGAACTCCGACGACCACGTCGGCGTGCCCGCGGACCGCATGGCCGCCAGGTTGTGCGTGAAGAAGCCGCTGCCGATGATCAGCACGCCCTCGTCCCGCAGCGGCGCGAGCTTGCGGCCGATCTCCATCAACTGCTCGGGGTCCAGCGTGGGCATGGACATCTGCAGCACCGGCACGTCCGCGTCGGGGTACATCTCGACCAGCGGCACGTACGCGCCGTGGTCCAGGCCGCGCTCGGGGGCGTCGTGCACCTGCGGGCCGAGCAGCTGCCGGACCCGGTTGGCCAGCTGCGGCGCGCCCGGGGCGGCGTACCGCACCTCGTAGTAGCGCTGCGGGAAGCCCCAGAAGTCGTACACCAGCGGCACGGTCGTGGTCGCGGAGACGGTCAGCGGCGCCTCCTCCCAGTGCGCGGAGACCATCAGGATCGCCTTGGGCTTGGGCAGGTCCTTCGACCACGCGGCCAGCTGCCCGGTCCAGAGCTGGTCGTCGGCCAGCGGCGGCGCGCCGTGGCTGAGGTAGAGGGTGGGCAAACGCATGGAACGACCTCCCGCCTGGTTGTTGAACTTTCAACATGATAGGCGGGAGGTCGTTCAAATTTCAAGTAACTCCGCGAAGGGGTGGCGAGGAGCTGTGACCTACGCGGAGGGGGCTGCGAGGAGCCGTGGCTCGCGCGAAGGGGGCTGCGAGGAGCCGTGGCCTGCGCGAGGGGCCGTGATCTACCAGGTCACCGGCAGCTCCGAGACGCCGGACAGCAGGGCGTTGGGGCGGCGCGGCACCTCCTCCACCGGCACCGCCAGCCGCAGCGTCGGGATGCGGCGGAACAGGTGCGTGAAGGCGATCTCCAGCTCGGCGCGGGCCAGGTTCTGGCCCAGGCACTGGTGGATGCCGAAGCCGAACGCCAGGTGGTGGCGCATCGGGTTGGCCACGTCCAGCTCGTCGGACTGCTCCCGGTCGGCGATGGCGCTGGCCACCAGCACGCCCTCGCCGGCCCTGATGGTCTGGCCGCCGAGTTCGATGTCCTCCAGGGCAACCCGGCCCAGCGTGCCGGCGATCGTCAGGTAGCGCAGCAGTTCCTCGACGGCGCCGCCGATCGCGGCCTCGTCGTCGCGCACCTTGGCCAGCTGGTCCGGGTTGCCGAGCAGTACCATCGTGCCCAGCGAGATCATGTTGGCGGTGGTGTCGTGGCCGGCGATCAGCATCACCATGCCCATCGCGGCCAGTTCCTCGTGGTCGAGCCCGCCCTCGGCCAGCTGCTCGGCGATCAGGTCGTCGAGCAGGCCCTCGCCGGGCTCGTCGATCTTCTTCTGCACGAGGTCGTGCAGGTACGTCAGCAAATTCCGGATGGCGTTGCCGTCGGCGTCGAGGCGGCGGCGGGACTGCTCCTCGAAGAACGCGTGGTCGGCGTAGGGCACCCCGAGCAGCTCGCAGATCACCATGGACGGCACCGGCAGCGCGAAGTCGGCCACCAGGTCGGCCGGCGGGCCGGCGGCGATCATCGCGTCCAGCCGCTCGGTCACGATGCGCTCGATCTTCGGCTTCAGCGCGGCGATCTTGCGCACGGTGAACGACGGGATCACCATCCGCCGCAGCCGGGTGTGCACCGGCGGGTCGTTGGAGATCAGCGTCGCGGTCATGTTGGTCGGCCGCGTCTGCGGCGGCAGCGGGATCGGCATCGGGAAGTTGGGCCGGCCGCGGTCGGACGACACGCGCGGGTCGGACAGCAGCGCGCGGGCCTCGGCGTGCCCGGTGACCAGCCACGGCGTGCTGCCGTCGAACAGCCGAACGCGCGCGACCGGGCCGCGTTCACGCAGCTCGGCGGCCCCGTCCGGCGGGTCGAACGGGCAGCTGCGGGTCAGCGTGAGCTCCGGGACGGTGTCGGTCATGAGTGTTCCCCCACCACTGTAAGAAACGGAACGTATCTTCAATTCGAGGCTAGACTCCTCCCGGAAGAAACGCAACGGATCTAATCGGGGAGTCTCATGGCCGGCTTCAGGCGCCGCGGTGAGGAGCTGGAGCACGCGCTGCTCACGGCCGCGTGGGCGGAGCTGCTGGAGGTCGGCTACCCGAAGATGACCATCGAGAACGTGGCCGCGCGCGCCGGCACCAGCAAGCCGGTGATCTACCGGCGCTGGCCGACCAAGGCCAAGCTGGTGATCGCCGCGCTCGTGCACAACCTGCCGCTGCACGAGTCGGACATCGACACCGGCTCGCTGCGCGGCGACCTGATCGAGCTGGTCGGCCGCGGCGTGAAGCGGTTCGTCCGGGTGCCCGGCGACACGCTGCCCGGCCTGATCACCGAGACGTTCCGCGAGCCCGACGTGTTCGCCGAGCTGCGCAGCCGGCTCCGTCAGAGTGAGATCGTCGAGCTGATCCGCCCCCTGCTCACCCGCGCCGTCGAACGCGGCGAGCTGCGCACCGACCAGTGCGACGACCGCGTGCTGCGCGTCCCGTTCGACCTACTGCGTACGGAGACCCTGATCTACGGCGTCCTGGTCGACGACACCGCCATCGCCCAGATCGTCGACCTCGTCGCCCTGCCGCTGCTCCGCTTCCACTGTGGCTAGGGACGCGTCAGGGTGTCGATGATGCCCTCGCAGGTGCGCACGACGGTCTTGGCCGCGTCGGTCTGGGCGCGCCGGAAGATGGGGTTGGTGGCGTGGCGCTGCCAGCGGTCCAGGACGGCGAGGGCGAGCTGCAGAAGGTCCTCGTCGCCGTCGACGCCGAGCCGGCTGGCCGGGCTGGTGCCGGACCGGCCCAGCAGTCGCTCGGCCTCGGCGGCGATGTCGCTGGGCAGCTCGACCCGGCCGGTCTGCAACGCCGCCAGCAGCCGCAGTTCCCGGAAATCCTGGGTGGTGACCTGGATCCGCTCCACCTCGGCGTGCAGGCCGCGGGCGTCGGGACGGGGCTCGGCGCGCAGCACGGTCTCCACGGCGACCAGGGCCGACCGGGCCTTGAGCACCGGCGCCCGCTCGGTGAAGTGCCGCTTGATCGCCAGCCGCAGGTCGTTCAACCCGCTGCGCTGCACCAGTTCCGTGGCCAGCCGGCTCGGATCGCCGTAACCCCGGCGCACCAGCGTCGTGCACAGCCGCACGCCGAACAGGCCGAGGCGCTCCAGCAAACCCTGCCGCAGCACCACGTCCTCCAGCGCCGGGTTCAGGAACCGGTCCGTGGACAGCAGCAGCTCGTCCAGCTCCTCACGGGGCAGCGCCGCCAGCGCGACCAGCGCGTCGAACTCGGCGTCGGTCAGCGTCCGCCCGGCGACGGCCAGAAGTCCGGCCACCGCGACGACATCCTGGCACAGCTGGCCGAGCTCGGGTTCCGCCCGCAGCCGGCGGGCGACCATCTTCGCGGACGTCATCGCGTCCACCCGGCCGCCGCCGAGCTCGTCCGCCCGCGCCAGCACGACAATGGTGTTGACGGGGATCGGATTGCCCTGCAGCGCCACGCGATCCTCGGCCCGGACCGGCCCGGTCAGGTGCAGCACGGCGTCCACATCGGACGTGTGCCCCTCGATGAAGTCGTCCTCGTCCAACGCGTCCAGCAGCGTCGACTTGCCGGCCTTGGGCCGGCCGGTGACGCCGACCCGCAGCGGCTCGGAGAACAGCTGCCGTTGCTGCGTCAGGAAGTTCGTCGCCTTGGCGCTGCCGCGGTACAGCCGCAGCGCCCACTCCAGCATGGCGCGGACGTCCTCGGTGAGCAGCTCCTGGGTGATCACGAGGTCAGCGCCAGGGCCTGGGCGCGCTGCCGGAGCGCCACCAACGTGTTGATCTCCTCGCTGATGCTCTGGTTGCGCTGGTTGCGCGCCACCAGGTCGGCGTTGGCCAGTTCGCGGGCCCGCCGGATCGACTCGGTCAGCTCGTCCTGCAGCTGCTCGGCCTGCTCGGTGAAGTGCTCCCGCAGCCGCCGCTGCACGTGCCGCAGCGCGTCCCGGCTGTGCTTGCCCACCTGGAACACCAGCTCGTCGACGTGCCGCTGCACGGCCGTCTTGGCCACCGCCTGGCGGCGCTTGAGCTGCGCGTCCCGCTCCTCCTTCAGCGTCTTCGCGCCCATCACCGCGCCGGCGCCGACGGAGACGAAGTTGACCAGCGGCATGCCCATCAGGCTGGTCAGCAGGCCGAACATCAGCATGCCGCTGTACGAGCCGCGCAGGCCGGTGATCACCTTGTTGGCGACGCCCGGCGGCGCCAGGTCGGGCGTGATCAGCCCGCCCATCCGCTCCAGCACCCGGGCCGGATCGCGCAGGCCCAGGTCCGGCAGCGTGCCCCGGCTCTCCTCGTCGAACTGCTCGGCGATGCGCTGCGCCAGCCAGTGCGTGCGCTCCACCGTCCAGTCGTAGTTGCGCAGCACGGCGTCGGTGAGCTTGTCGGCCAGCCAGTCGCAGAACTGGTCCCAGGTCTTGGCCGGATCCGCCTTGTCGAAGGCCTGGTCGGTATGCCGCAGGATGACCCGGGTCCGTTCGCGAAGATCGTGGTCCACATCGGACATCAGGTCGGCCATGCCGTCCATCAGCATGTTCTGCCAGCGCGACGACTGCCGGCGCAGCAGCTCGGCCGCGCGCTGCGCGTCCTCCAGCCCGGCCAGCGACGTCGGGTCCTGTGTGGACAGCTCGGCCCGCAGCCCGAGCGACACCTGCTCGGTGACCGCGAGGATCGCCTCCGACGCCGACCGGCGGGCCAGCATGCCGGCCTGCGCCTTGACGGTGTTCTCCAGATATCCCACCAGAGCGGGAAAACCGGACTCGGCGTTGACCTCCTGGCTGCCCGTCCGCAATGCGCGCTCGCGCAGCACGGAGGACACCGCCACCAGCGGGATGGCCAGCCCTGCCTGGGCGATCAGCATCCGGTTGCGTTCCAGGTGCGCACGCCAACGCGGGCTCAGGTCCGTCTTCGTCAGCACGCCCAACACGTTGGGGCAGATGGTGGTGGCGAACCGGAGGAACTGCAGTTCCGCGGGGGACAGCTCGGTCAGCGCGTCCGTGACGGCGAGAACCGCGTCCGCCTCGGCCAGTTCGGCCAGCGTGCGGCTGGTGTGCTCGGACCGCAGACCGTCGACACCGGGAGTGTCCACGATGACCAGCCCACCGGACAGGACCGCCCGGTTCACCCCGATCTCGGCCCGGACCAGCTGCCCGCCGCTGATCTCCTGTGCCACCCGGTCGACCTCGACCGGCTCCAGCCGCTGCTGCCCGGGCCGCACCACCGCCGCCCACGCCTGCTCCGCGTACCGGATGACGGCCGGGGCGGCGCTGGCCACGTCGTCGTGCACCGGGCACACCGAGGCGCCCAGCAGCGCGTTGACCAGGTGACTCTTGCCCTGCTTGAGACTGCCCACCACCACGACCCGGATCGCCGGGTCGGCGAGTCTGACCCGCAGGCGGCTGAGCCGGCTGGTCAGGTCACGCCGGCGGCCGATGGCCGGCTGCCGGAGCGCCTCGTCGATCACATCGAGGGCCGTCATGGTCATCACCCGAGTGATTGTGTCCTCTCCGATCGGGTGATGCACACCAGGCCGGGCCCACGCTGAGGGAGCGGGCCCGGCCTGGAAGCGAATCAACCGGTACTGACGAGAGGAAGGATCAGAAACCGGTCAGGTGGGTGGCGTCCAGGTTGTGCGTCACGTCGTTGACGTGCACACCGCCCAGGTTCACGTTGCCGATGCCGATGTGGTTGTCGTCGCCGATGTTCAGGTCCTTGACCGTGGCGTCGACGCAGCCGCTCACGTGCTGCAGCGCCTGGTCGCCGTGCACCGAGTTGGCCACCGTGGTGACGGTGTCCAGGGTGTGCGAGACGTTGGCGATGCTGGTCGCGGCGTGGATCGGGTCGTTCGCGATGCTGGTGACCGAGTGGATCGGGTCGTTCGCGATCTTGGTGATGTCGGTGATGTGGGTGGCCGTGGTGACGGTCTTGGCCACGTCGTCGACGTCAACCGCGTGCACCGCGGAGGTCACGTGACCCGAGGCGTCGGCGACGACCTTGCCGGCGACCGGGACGTTGCCCGCGACACCGGCGACGGTGTGCGTGGTGGTGTCGAGCGTCTTGGTGACGTCGACGTTGGACGCGGCACTGGTGACGGTGCTGACCAGGTTCTCCACGGACGGCACGGCCGGGATGCCGTGCGTGGCGACGACCGGAACCTGGGAGGCCAGCTGCTGGACCTGGTCCAGGGAGCGGGCCGGGTTGGTGGCCGCACCACGCAGGTCGTCGACCAGCGCGGTCGGGTCGCTGGCGTCCGGCAGGCCCGGCAGGCCGGGGACGGTCGGCAGGGCGCCGGTGACGCCGCCCAGGCCGGGCAGGTTCGGCAGGCCGGGCAGGCCGTCGACCGGGAGGCCGTCGACCGGGAGACCCGGGATCGAGGGGAGACCGTCCACCGGGAGGGTGGGCAGGCCGTCGACCGGCAGGGCCGGGATCGAGGGCAGGCCGTCGACGGGGAGGGTGGGCAGGCCCTCCACCGGCAGCGACGGGAGGCCGTCGACCGGGAGCTCGCGGGGCAGGGCGTCGACCGGCAGGGCCGGCACGGCGGCGGTCAGGTGCTGCAGGGTGCTGATGGCGTCCGCGCCGGGCAGGCTCGGCAGGGCCGGCAGGCCGCCGCCCAGGGTCTGCTCGAACGCCTCGACCACGTGGGTCGGCGCCATGTCGAGCACGAGCGGGAGGATCTCGTGCACGTCGGCGGCGGTGATGTCGCCGAGGCCAGCGGACTGCAGGACACCCGTCGGGTCGGCCGCGAACAGCGACCGCGCCTGCTCGTCGTTCAGCAGGCCGAGGGTGAACTCGTGCAGCGTCTGGGCCATGGGGTGGTGCTCCTGACTTCTATCGGGGGACTTGACGGGGATGATCACGGTGTGAGCCGCGATGGAGACGAACCGTAGGGGCTGGCCGCCCGTACGCCATCCGGGATCACTCCCAGTCCTGGCCGGGGGCCACTAGGGTTCCGGCCCGGATCCCGGCCTGGGGCACTAGGGAACCCCCTTCGTTACGGGACCAGATCACGAATGGGTTACCTTTGCCCCTCACCACCTGAGCCCCGGCCGCTGCGCCTCGCGGAGGAACACTTGCCGTACACGCTAGGGATCGATGTCGGCGCCAGCCGCGCCGCCGCCGCGATCACCCGGCTCGACGGACCGCACCGGGGTGCCCCGCACCCGGTGTCGCCGGTCTCGGCCGATCCCGGCCCGTTCGTCGGACGCATCGGCGACGACGTGCCGATCGTGCTGGGCAACCGCCAGCACAACGCGCACGAGCTGATGGCCACCGGCATCGACCGCATCGTCGAGCAGGTGGCCGCCCACCACGGCGACCGCCCGGTGCGGGTCACCGTCACGCACCCGCCGACCTGGGGGCCCTACCGCATCGACCTGCTGCGGGAGGCGCTGTCCCGAGTCGGCCTGGGGGACTCGGCCCTAGTGCCCGAGCCGGTGGCCGCCGCGGTCGCCGCGGCCAGCCGGCACCGCATCGACGGCCCCGCCCCGATCGCCGTCTACGACCTCGGCGGCACCTCGGTGACCGCCACCCTGCTGCGACCCGCCAACGGCGGGTTCGAGATCATCGGCCGCTCGGAGACCGCGGAGCACCCGGCCGGCGCCGACTTCGACGACGAACTGGTCGCCCTCGTGACAGCGGGTAGACCGGACCCGGGTGCGGCCTGGGACGACCTCGCCAAGCTGCGGCAGGAGTGTGTGCAGGCCAAGCACACGCTCTCCGTGGCGCCGGAGGTCGTCGTGCCGCCGCTCCAGGTCCGAGTCACCCGTGCGGAGTTCGAGGAGCTGATCAGGCCGTTGTTGCACCAGGGAGTGGACGTTCTGCTGCGGGCGCTGACCGGGGCCGGCCTCACGCCGGACCGGCTGGGCGGGGTCGTGCTCGTCGGCGGCTCGGCGCGGATCCCGCTGGTCCGGCAGGTGCTGGGGGAGCGGCTGCGCCGCCCCGTGCTGGTCGACGGCGCGCCCGAGGCCACCGTCGCCGCCGGCGCCGCGCTGCTGGCCTCGCGGTCGCTGCCGGAGCCGGTCAACCCGATCGCGGAGACGGTGGTCATGGCCAAGATCACCGACGAGACCGTCGTGCTGTTCCCGCTGGACGACCCGGACTTCGTCGACGAGGGGCCCGCGGTCGAGGAGCCGCCGGCCAGACCGCCGGTGGAGACCGAGCCGCCGGACCTGGTGCCGGCCAAGCCCGCGCTGGCGGCGGCCGGCCCGCGCGGCCGCCGGCGGCGGCGCAAGGCCAGCAAGCGCGGGCTGATCATCGGCATCGTCACGCTGCTGCTGGTGCTGGCCTGCGCGTACCTGGTGCTCCAGTACTTCACCACCCCCATCGGGGGCGGCCTGTGATGGTGCTGGAATCCGACCTCGTGCAGCTGGACGAGTCGATCGCCGCCGATCCGTCCGCGCCGAGGGTGGTCGGGGTCCGCGCGCCCGGCGGGTACGGCAAGACCGCCTTGCTCACGCGCTGGGCCAAGATCTACCGCGATGCCGGCGTCCCCGTGTACGACGGGCGGCACGAGCTGCCGGATCGGGACGCCGCCGTGCTGGTCGACGACGCCCACCGGCTCGACGACGAGCGGTTACGGGCGCTGCGAGGGTTGGCCGCTTCGGGCAGCGCGCAGCTGGCCGTCGCCTACCGGCCGTGGCCGCGGCGGGCGGCGCTGACCGAGCTCGTCGAGGCCGTGACCCGGGTGCGGCCGCCGGTGCTGCTGGGGCCGCTGAGCCGGACCCAGATCGGCGAGCGCGCCGGGCTGCTGCTCGGCACGAAGCCGTCCGACGACCTGGTGGACCTGGTCGGCAAGCAGACCGGCGGCGTGCCGCGGTTCGTCGACCGGCTGGTCAAGGCCGTGTCCGAGACCCCGGACTGCTCGGTGCCGGCGGCGGCCGTCGAGGGTTTCCGGTACGAGATCGAGAATCTCGACGACAGCGTGCGCCGGGTGCTGCTCGCGACGGCCCTGGGAGCCGGCACCGATCTGTTGGTGTCGCTGCTCGGGCTGGACCTGGAGGCGTTGGGCGACGCCATGGACGGCGCCCGGGCCAGCGGGCTGCTCGACGAGTACGGGGTGCTGCTGCCGATAGCGCGGCGGGCATTGATCGCGCTGAGCCCGTGGGAGCGGCGGCTTTCGCTGCACCAGCGGCTCATCGAGATCCAGTTGGCCCGCAGCGGGCCGTTGCTGCCGTTGGTCCGGCCGCTGCTCGGCGCCCCGGTGAGCGGGCCGCTGTTCGCGTCCGCATTCAAGGCGGCCGGCGACGAGGCGCTGGCGGAATCGCCCGCGTTGGCGGCGCAGTTGTTCACGGCGGCAGTCGACGCCGGCGAGCCCGCGCTGGCACTGGCGGCGCGGCGGGCCGAGGCGGCGGCGCTGTCCGGGGACCTGGACTCCGGCTTACGCCTCGCCGACCAGGCCATCGCCGCCGAGGCAGCCACCGACCGCGCGCACGGGGCCAGCGTCGCCGCGGCCGTACTGGCGCATCGGGGGCTTTTGGGCAGTAGCACCGAGTTGTACCGCTGGGCCGGCGAGGGGTCAGCCGTCCCGTTCGCGGCGTTAGGGCTGATCGGCACCGGGCGGTTGGCCGAGGCCGACGAGCTGTTGTCGCGGCCGGGCGGCGGCGGGCCGCCGACGTTGCTGGCGGGGGCCGCGCGGCAGCTGGCTCAGGGCGTACGGGAGTCGGTGGCCGGCTCGGCCACGACGGCGCTGGCCACCCTGACCAGGGCCGCCGTGCTGATCGAACCGTTGGGGCGCAACGTCTTGCTGCCCGACACGCCGGCCGCCCTGGCGGCTCTGGTGGCGATGCACTGCGGCGAGTTCACCGTCGCCGAATCCGTGCTGCGGCGGGCCATCGACTCCGGCATGGGCGGTGCCATCGCCCTGCGGCGGCACCTTCTGTTGCGTGGCTGGACGGCCATGCTTCGTGGCGGCTTCGACGCCGCGCGGTCGGACCTCGTCGCGGCGACGTCCAGCGGGCCGATGGAACCCAGGGACTGGCTGCTCGCCACCGGTCTGGAGATCGGCCTGGCCCGCCGGGACAGCGACCTGTCGGCGCTGCGAACCGTGTGGGATCGGGCCCGGGAGGCCATCGTCCGGCATCCGGCCGACCTCTTCGCGCTGCTGCCGCTGGGCGAGCTGGCCGTCGCCGCCGGCCGGCTGCACGACTCCTCGCGGCTCACCCCGCATCTGACCCAGGCCACGGAGTTGTTGCAGCAGCTGGGCAATCCGCCGCTGTGGTCGACGGCCCTGTCATGGAGTCGCATGCACGCGGCGGTTCTGGACGAGCACCCCGAGGACGCCGCCCGCCACGCCGCCGACCTCGCCGCTCTCGCCCCGGCGCACCCGTACTGCGCCGCCGTCGCCGACGCCGCCCGGGTGTGGGTGAAGCTGCTCGCCGGCGACGTCGACGCCGTCGAGACCGAGTCCGCCGCCCGGGCCCTCGCCGCCGCCGGCCTCGTCTGGGACGGCGCCCGGCTCGCCGGCCAGGCCGCCATCCGCACCACCGACCGGGCCGCCATGGTCGCTTTGCTCGACTGCGCCCGGATCATCCAGGGCCGTCAGCAGGAGCCGCAGCAGGAGGCGCCGCTCGCCGCCGACACCAACGCCACCACGTTGAGCGACCGCGAACGCGAGGTGGCCGAGCTGGTCGTCAGCGGGCTGACGTACAAGCAGATCGGGGAAAAGCTGTTCATCTCCGCGAAGACCGTGGAGTACCACGTCGCGCGGATGCGGCAGCGCCTCGGCAGCGACACCCGCAGCGACCTGCTGAACCAGCTGCGGGGATTGCTGGGGAACCGGGTCTAGGACTCGGTGATGTTGTCCTCGTCCGGCTCGCCGATCCGTTCGGCGCCCCGGCGTCGGAAGAAACCGAAGCCGGGGATGCCGACGATGGCGCGGCGCACGTCCCGGGTCACCTTGAGCAGCTCGGTCACGTCCGGGCCGACCCGGTCCAGGGTGCCCAGGATGGGCAGGATGTTGGTGGTCAGGTGCTCGGTCAGCTGGGGCAGCTCGTCCACCAGCCGGATCGCGGCGTCGACCTCCTCCTCGGACAGCTCGGTGACGAACCGTCCGGCCAGCGGGGCGGCGCGCAGCGCGATGGGTTCGTAGACGCGGATCAGCTCGTTGGCGATGGCGGCGGTGTTCTCGGCCAGGGCGATCACGGCGGCCGCCTCCCCGCTGACCTTCGCCGCGTTGTCCACGACGCCGGCGGCCTTGCCGCTGACGTGCTCCGCGACCGCGACGACACCGGCGGCCTGGCTGCTGACCTGCTCGGCGACGGCGATCACGCCGGAGGCCTGGTTGCTGATCTTGCCGGCGTCGACCACCACCACGCCCGCGGTCGCCGCGACGGCCTCGACCTCGACGACCAGGCGCTCGGCCCGCTCGACGACCTCGGTGATCCGCTCCACCAGCGACTCGGCCGCGCCGACCAGCCCGATCACCCGGGCCGGCAGTGACACGAGGGCGACCGTCGTGTCGATGGCGGCCACGGTGACCGCCTTCGCGAGTCCGATGATCGGCAATGGCATGACGCCCACTCTGCCCTGCTCGCGGCGCTCTTGCGAGCGGATCGGGTTGGCAAACGTTTGCCGGGTATTAGATCACCGACATGGGGCGCACGACACTGACCGTGACCGAGCTTCGGCTGCCGGCGGCGGACCTCGGGCCGGAGAACCCGCTGCCCGTGCTGGGTGAGGACCGGGAGAAGGTGCTGCCCTGTCTCCTCCAGGACGGCTACGGCCGGTCACTCGTCGACACGGCCCTGCCGGCGGTGGTGCTGGAGAACGACCATCTGCGGGCGACCGTGCTCCCCGGGCTCGGCGGGCGGCTCTACTCGTTGCTGCACAAACCGTCCGGACGGGACCTGCTGTTCCGCAACCCGGTGCTCCAGCCGGCGAACCTGGCGCTGCGCAACGCGTGGTTCGCCGGCGGGGTGGAGTGGAACCTGGGCAGCACCGGGCACACCACCATGACCTGCTCGCCGATGTACGCCGGATCCGTCGAAGGGCCGGACGGGTCTCCGGTGCTGCGGCTGTGGGAGTGGGAGCGGACCCGGAACCTGGTGTACCAGGTCGATCTGTGGCTGCCGCCGGGATCGGAGTTCCTGTACGTCGGCGTGCGCGTCCGAAACCCTTGGCCGCACGAGGTTCTCGCCTATTGGTGGTCGAACGCCGCCGTGCCCCGCACCGCCGGCACGCGGATTCTCGTGCCGGCGGAGGAGGGATGGCACTACGGGTACACGCGGAAACTGTCCCGTGTGGACGCTTCCTTCGTCACGGTCGCCGACCGCGACGCGGCGGACCTGTTCTACGACATCCCGGCGGACCGCCGGCCGTGGATCGCCGCCGTCGGATCGGACGGGTTCGGGCTCATGCAGGCGTCCACGGATCGCTTGCGTGGGCGGAAGTTGTTCGTGTGGGGTACCGGGTCGGGTGGCCGGCGCTGGCAGTCGTGGCTGGCGCCGGGGACCGACGGGTACCTGGAGATCCAGGCCGGTCTGGCGCCGACACAGTTCGAGTACGTGCCGATGCCCGGTGGCGCGTCGTGGGATTGGCTGGAGGCGTACGGCCCCTACGGCGACTTCCCCGAGCTGCCACTGGATTCGTGGCGGTCGGTAGCCGACGCGGAGCCGGTTCGCCTGTTCTCCGGTTCCGGCTGGGGCGCGTTGGAGTTGCTGCGCACCGGGACGGATCCGTTGCCCGGCACCCCTTTTGACGCCTTGGGTGAGGAACAGGCCCCGTGGCTGGCGTTGCTGGACGGTGCGATGCCGGTCGGGGATCCGTTGTCGCCGCCGGGATGCACCTTGGTGGCGTGGCATTCGCTGCTGGAGGCCGCGCCGGAGTCGTGGACTTCGTTGTACCACCTCGGAGTTGCCCGCCGGTACCACGGCGACACCCTCGGCGCGGAGTCGGCGTGGGAGCAGTCGCTGGCGTTGGCCGAATCGCCGTGGTCGTTGCGGTGCTTGGCCTTCGCCCGGCCCGATCGTGCCGCCGGGTTGCTGCTCCGGGCCATCGAGCTGGCGCCCCATGTGCCCGGGCTCGCCGTCGAGACCCTGGAGGCGTTGCTGGCCGCCGGTTCGGCGGACGACGCCGCCGCCGTGCTGGCATGGTTGCCGGAATCCGTTGCCACTCGTGGACGTCTGCGCCTGCTGGACGCTCGGATCCGCTACGCCCGCGGCGACATCGCCGGGGCCCGGGCGGTGTTCGACGAGGGCTTCGAGGTGGCGGATCTCCGTGAAGGCGAAGAGACACTCACCGAAACCTGGTGTCTCGTCGCCGGAACCGAACCGCTGCCCGCCGCCTACGACTTCCGAATGGTGACCGAGTAGAACCCGCGCGAGTCACGCTCTCCGGCACACCGAATGCAAGAACGGGGCAGAACTGGGATTCGAGGCTCACTACTGCCGGAAACCTGCATTCGGTGTGTCCCAGAGCGTGACTCGCCGGGGTTCAGCGGCGGCCGGCTACGTGGGAGTACATGCGGGCCGGGTGCGTCGGGTCGAGGAAACCGGGCAGGGGCGGGAGATCGGTCACGAAGGGCAGCAGCCGGTCGTACAGCGCCGCCGCGTCGGCGGGCCGGCGTTGCGGGTCCTTCTCCAACACGTCCCGGAGCAACCGGTCCAGCGCCGCCGGCACGCCGGGGACCGCGGGCGGCAACTCCTTGACCTGCTTGTCGAACACGGCGTAGGCGGTGGGGCCGGTGAACAGCTGCCGGCCGGTGAGCATCTCGTGCAGCACACAGCCCAGCGAGTAGAGATCACTGGACGGCCCGGCCGCGCCGCGCTGGATCTGCTCGGGGGCCATGTAGGCGGGCGTGCCGAGGATCTGGCCGGCGCGGGTGAACTGCGCCAGGTCGGACTCCCGCAGCAGGGCGAGCCCGAAGTCCAGCACCTTGACGCTGCCGTCCGGGCACAGCATCAGGTTGGTGGGCTTGAGGTCCCGGTGGGCGATGCCGAGCGCGTGCGCGGCGGAGAGCACGGCGCAGGCCTGGGCGGCGATGGACGCGGCCCACGGCACCGGCACCGGCCCGTGCTCGCTGACGAGGTCGGCGACGGTGACGCCGTCGATGAACTGCATGACCTGGAACAGCCGGTGGTCGTGCGCCCCGAAGTCGTACAGCACGGGCGCGCCGGGGTGCTCCAGCCGGGCCAGGATCCGCGCCTCGCGGACGAACCGCTGCTCCAGCTCGTCGTCGGAACCGCCGGGCCAGTGCAGGAACTTCACCGCGACCCGGCGGTCCAGGTGCTTGTCGTAGCCACCGTGCACGGCGCCCATGCCGCCCCGGCTGAGCGGCAGGTCGTCGAGCTCGTACCGGTCGGCGATGAGCATCGGCCCTCCCGCTAGCGTCCTGGCCGCAGGCTACCCTCGACCAGTCCGTCCACGCCGAGCCGGACGACGGCGCCGCCGATCGCGGCGGCCTGCCGCAGCCGGTCCTCGAACGCCAGCAGCCGCTCGAACGCCTCCCCGCAGGCCCGCTGCTCGGCCAGCGGTAGCCGCGGCACCTGGGTCCGTCGCACGTCGAGCCGGCTGGAGCCGGACACCGGCCGCGCGGTGGATGCCCGCAGCGCGCCGGCCAGGAATCGGGCGTCGAGCTGCTGGTCGTCGACGCGATACGCCGTGAGGTACGGCCCGAGCGCGGCGGCCTCGGTCGCCACCCGCGCCATCCCGGTGGGGGCGGCGACGACATCGCCGGGTTCGACCAGGAGGAGGTCGCCGGTGTCGGCGGCGCGCTCACTGGCCGGCCGGCCCTCGGCGAGGTCGTCGAGGGTGAGCACGGGAACGTCGTCGCCGGGCACCACCTTGACCGGTGCGTGTCGGACGCCCAGCGCCCCGGAGCGGACGAGGTCGCCGACGGTCGTGGTCGGCGCGGACGCGTGCTCGGCCAGCACGGCCAGATCCGGCGGCGTCAGGTCGAGGCCGCGGAACCGCTCGACGGCGTCGGCGAACTCGCGGCCGATGTCCGGGCCCTGGGCCAGCTGCCGCCGCCGGGCCGGGCTGATGTCCACGTCGTCGTCGAGCAGGTCGATGATCCGCACGGCGTCCTCGGCGGCCGGATCCAGCCACGCCGTCTCGACGCCGTCGACCCGGTCGGTGATCAACACGGTCGACGGGGGCCGCAGCTCGGGCGTCGGCCGGCACAGCAGCCACAGGTCGGAACCGGCGTCCGGCAGCGCGATGACGGCCCGCAGCGCGCCGGTGCGCAGCAGCTTGGCCCGGATCCGCCGGCCGGGCCGCCGGCTCGCGGTGGTCGGCGGCATCAGGATGGCGACCATGCCGCCGGGTTCGACGTGGGCCAGGCAGTGTTGCACCCAAGCCAGCTCCGGCTCACCACGGGGCGGCACGCCGTACTCCCAGCGCGGGTCGCCGACCAGTTCCTCGTGACCCCAGGTGCGGTCGTTGACGGGCGGGTCGCACAGCACGGCGTCGACGAGCCGGCCGGCGAAGCCGTCCCGTCGCAGCGAATCGCCGGTGACCATGTCGACGTCGGTGTCCCGCAGCGTCAGCCGGCACGAGGCGATCACCATGGCGGCGCGGTCGACGTCCTGGACGAGGACCTCGTGCGCGGTGCTGGCCATCGGTAGCGTGCCGACGCCGCACGCCGGGTCGAGCACGACGCCGCCGTCGGGACACGCGAGCCGGACCATCAGCTCGGCGACGGCCGGCGGGGTCACGGCGAGCCGGCGCGAGTGGGCATCCACGTAGCGGGCGACGATCAGCTCGAACGCCTCGGCGGCGCCGTGCTCGGCGGCCAGCCGATTGAGCAGCTGGGCCAGCCGTGAGTCGTCGAACCCGCCGCTGCCGGCGAGGAACATGCCGACGCGCGCCACTTCGTCGCCGAGCCGGAGGTCGTCGACATTGGAGCGGAGCGCCTGCCACGCCCGCTCGGCGGTGGACACCTTGAACGCCTTGCCGTTGCGGCGCAGCCAGTCCTCGACCTCGGTGAGGGAGAACAGCGGGCTGGCCGCGCTGCCGCCGACGGGCCGGGGGAAGTCGTCGAACCGTCGCCGCCAGTTGCTGACGGCGGCCCGGCCGACGTCGACAAGTCGGGCGATGTCGGCGGCGCTGACGGTGGCGTCGTGGTTCACCGACCGGAGCCTAGCAGCATCGGTGCACAGCGCCAGTTCACAACCGGTTTGCTTGTGAACTCAGTTCACAGCTGATTCACTGGTGGCATGGCGAACACATCGAGGCTTCGGTTGACCGCAGTGTCACGCACCCACCCGGGTTGCCTGCGCGCCTACAACCAGGACGCCGTCCACCTGGGCAAACACGTGCTGGCGGTGGCCGACGGGATGGGCGGCCACGCGCACGGCGAGGTGGCCAGCTCGGTCGCCGTGACGGTGCTCGCCGAACTCGAGGCGGCCGTCGAAGCCGAGAAGATCGCCGAAATCGACAAAACCGCCGCACTCGGCTCGGTCGCCGGCGAAGTGCTCCGCCGTCTCGACGACCTCGCCGCGCGCGACAGCGGCTTCTACGGCATGGGCACCACCATCACCGCACTGCTCTGGAACGGCGAAAAGGTCGCCGGCGTGCACATCGGTGATTCGCGTGCGTACCGCTGGCGCGCCGGCGAACTCCAGCAGATCACCCAGGACCACACGCTCGTCCAGTCACTGCTGGACAGCGGGCGGATCACCGAGGAGGAGGCCGCCACCTACCCGCGACGCAACATGCTGGCCCGCGCCGTCCAGACCGGAAACGCGTCCGACCCGGACGTGTTCTCCCATCGGGCCAAGCCCGGCGACCGCTACCTCATCTGCTCCGACGGCCTCACCGCCGTGCTCACCGACGAGACGATCGCCGACGTCCTCGCCGACGTCGTCATCCCGGACGACGCGGTCGACCAACTCATCGACCTGGCGCTGCGCGGTGGCGCGCCGGACAACGTGAGCGTCGTGCTGGCCGACGTGTCCGAAGCGCCGCGTTCCGGCTACCGAAAATACTTCTGGCGACACGCTGGGTAACGTGTGCGGGGTGAGCTGGGGCAAGCGTGGCTCCCCCGGGAGGGTGACCTGGTGGGCCTGGCCGAGCTATGGCGTGATCGTCGCCGAGGTGCTGACCGGCGCCGCGCTGTGGTTCGGCGACGGCTGGACGTTCGCCGACGGCGCCCAGAACTTCCTGGTCACCGACAGTCTGCTGGCGATGACCTTCGCGCTGTGCGGCGTGCTGGTGGCGTGGCGGCGCTCCCGTAATCCGATCGGGTGGCTGCTGCTGTGCGGCGGTGCGGCCCACGGCACCACCGTGTTGATGGTCGGCCTGCTCAGCTTCGGGCTGGTGCACGGCTGGTCCGAGCCGACGCTCGGGGTGATCGTCACCGCCGCGACCGCGTCCCGGCCGCTCGGCCTGCGGCTGTTCATCCCGTTCGCGCTGCTGCTGTTCCCGACCGGCACGCTGAGCCGCCGGTTCCGGCCGGTCGCCGGGCTGACCGTCGTCATCGCGGTGCTGTTCGAGTGGTGGAGCCTGATCACCAGCTCGCCCTACTCGGTCGGCGGTCCGCCCCCGTACACGGGCACGTTCGCGATCCAGGCGCTGGAGCCGATCCGCCTGCAGTTGGACCTCGCCGCCATCGTCGTGCCGATGCTGATCGGCGTGGCCGTGCTCGCGGTCCGGTACCGGCACGGCGACGAGCGGCAGCGGCGGCAGATGCTGTGGCTGCCGTACGCGGCGTTCCGACTGGACGGGCGAGAAACGGCGACATCCGGTCAGCCGGATGGGCGTGTCGAGATGTTGCCGCTGCTGACCTCGGACACTGGCGGCGTGGAACTGGTGGCCGGCGTCCGGCAGGGGCAGTCGCGGCTGGATCCCGAGGACCTGCGGGTGCTCGGCGTCCTGGTCGCGCCGCTGGCCGTCGCGTACCGGATCGTGGTGGAGGCGCTGACCAACGTCGCCAAGCATTCCGCCGCCGACCGCGCTCGCGTGGAGATCTCGGTGTCCGATGAGCTGTGCGCCGAAGTCATCGGCAACGGCGGTTCCTCGTCCACGGCATGGCATCGCGGCGTCGGCAGAGTCAGCGCCGCCCTCCTGCTCGACACCGGGGGAGGGCGGCGCGTGGGACTCACCCGTAGCTCACCGGCATCCCCGGACTGAGTTGCCCGACGAACTCGGCGTGGGGGATGGAAAAGCGCGCGACGATGCCGAAGTCCTCTGCCATGTGGATCCACTCCCAGGAAGGGTGAGGGCGGACTGCCCCCGACACTGCACGGCCTGCCCCGGCCGGCTTCCCGGTCCCAGGGGGCAGGCCCCCAGCCGGACCGGGAAGTTCTTCCCGGCCGGGCCGGGTGAGAAGGACCCATTCGCCACGACTTCAGGAGCAGCAGGTGCCCGACCCCGAGATCACTGTTGTGCTGGCCGATGACCATCCCGTGGTGCGCAGCGGCTTGCGGGCGCTGCTCAGCTCGGCACCGGGGGTCCGGGTCGTGGCCGAGGCCGTCGACGGGCGGGAGGCGATCCAGGCCGCCGCCGCTCACCGGCCTTCCGTGCTGCTGGTGGACATCCAGATGCCCGAGTTGGACGGCATCGACGCCACCCGCGCCGTCGCCGCCGTCGCGCCCGGCACCGCCGTGCTCGTGTTGACCATGTTCGAGGACGACGACTCCGTCTTCGCCGCCGTCCGCGCCGGCGCCCGCGGCTACATCCTCAAGGGCGCCGAGCAGGACGAGATCCTGCGCGCCGTGCGCTGCGTCGCCGACGGCGGCGTGATCTTCGGCCCGCGCATCGCCCGCCGTGTCGACGCTCTGCTCAGCGGCGGCCCCGGTGACCTGCCGAACCTGCCGTTCCCCCAGTTGACCGACCGGGAGCGGGAGGTGCTGGACCTGATCGCCGCCGGCCTGGCCAACGCCCAGATCTCCGATCGGTTGCAGCTGGCCCACGAGACCATCGGCGACCACATCTCGTCGATCTTCGCCAAGCTGCAGGTGGCCGACCGGGCGCAGGCGATCGTGCAGGCACGGGACGCGGGGCTGGGACGGTAAGGGACGCAGGCGGTTGTCCGGGGCATGGGCCGACGGTCTCGGCCGCCGGCACCGGCACCGCGGCTGCCGCCGAGAACGGGCAGCCGGTGAACGTCCGGGCGAGCCGAGCGGGCGCGGGGGTGGGACAGCGGCCGCCCTCCGTACCCGCAGTCGCCAAGCATGAACCTGCCGCGCGGGCTTCAGCGCCAGGGCGTTGCGGCGTTCATCAGGCCGATCATGCCGGAGACCAGACGCATCTGGTCGACGGTGCGGATGTCGGCCTCCACGAGCTTGGGCGAGCAGACCAGGACGGCGACGGCCTGGGCCCGGGACAGGGCGACGTTGAGACGGTTACGGGACAACAGGAAGTCCAAACCGCGGGGAAGGTCGACGGCCGAGGAGGAGGTCATGGTGGTGATCACTGCCGGGGCTTCCTGGCCCTGGAAGCGGTCGACGGTGCCGACGCGCACACCGGGGAAGCCGGCACGTTCGAGTTCGCGGGTGACGACACGGGCCTGGAGGTTGTACGGGGCGACGACGAGGATGTCCTCGTCGCCCAGGGGACGCACACCGCTGTGGTCCGTCCACTTGCGACCGTGCAGGGACCGCACGATGTCCACGACGGCGGCGGCTTCCTCGACGGAGCGGGTGGTGTTGCCGCGATGGTCGACGGAAGCGAGGTACAGCCCGGACTCGATGCCGTCGATGCCCCGCTCGGCGGCGGACGGGTGGGCGTGCAGCAGACCGGCGTAGGACAGCCGGGACACGGGTTCGCAGACGGCGGGGTGCATGCGCCGCGACTGGTCGAGAAAGTAGCCCAACGACGGGGGAATCACGTCGTTGTCGCCGATCAGGTGCCCGAGAGCGGAGGCCTCGGCGCCGGCGGGATGGGTGCCCTGGACGACTTGCGGCAACTGCTGCGGATCGCCGAGCAGCACGAGGTTCCGCGCGCACATCGACACGGCCAGGGCATCGGCCAGGGCGAACTGGCCGGCCTCGTCGATCACCAGCACGTCGAACGGCTCGGCCCGCATGGCGGCGTTGGCGAAGGTCCACGCGGTGCCGCCGACGAGATGCCCGTCGGTGTGCTCGGCCCGCCACCGGGCCAGCCCCACGTTGTCCTTCGGCTGCTCCCACGGCACATCCTTCTCGGGAGCCTTCTTCGGCCGCTTCGCACACGGCAGTGTCGGCGCCGAGGACTTGGCCGCCCGCAGGACGTTCTCGACGGCCTTGTGGCTGGTGGACGTCACGGCGACGGTCCGGCCGGAGCCGACGAGGTGCGCGATCAGCTTGCCCGCCAGGTAGGTCTTGCCGGCGCCGGGCGGACCCTGCACGGCCAGCGTCGATCCGTCGAGCAGGTCGACGGTCTCGATCACTGTTCGCACGAGGTCCTCGCCGTGCGCCGGCAGGGGCCGGCCGTCGCGCAGTCGTGGCGGCGTGCGGCGGAGCAGGTCGATGCCGGGATGCTGTGGCAGCGAAGGCAAAGCGTCCACGGCGAGCTGGGCAAGGTCGGCGACGGCCTCGTCCTTGGGCTGCGGACGCACCGGCGCGCCGGGCAGGACCGCGCCGGGCCGGGCGTTGTCGGTCTCGTCCGGCTTGGCGCTCTCGACGAGCGTCAACTCCTCCGCCGTGGCGGCGCTGACGATCGCATCCCGCGTCGAATCCCCGTACCGCAGCCGAACCTGGTCGCCCGTGGCGTACGGATGCGGCCGGTCCGGATCGCACACGAGCGTCAACACCCGCTTGGCCAGCTTCGTCCGGCCGGCCGGCGGCTGCCAGTCGCTCACCTGCACGGAAACCGGCACCGCGCAGGTGGTGTCGACCTCCAGATCGGACAGCGGGGCGGCCACCTGGCGGAAGAACTCCCACCACGCCGGGTTCGTCTCCCGGCGGTGATAGCCGACCGCGGCGGCCAGCAGCGCGCGGGCCTTCTCGTCGTCGGTGGCGTCCACGGGATTGTCCGGCAGGTCGGCCAGCAGCGGGTCGACGAGCGCCGCCAGCCGGGCCGCCCGCTCGGCCCGGCGTTCGGCGGCGACGAGGTCCTCGGTCTGCGTGACGAGATCGTCCTCAATGGACTCGACAACGGTCTCGATGCCGGCCTCGGCGCGGACCCGGTGCAGGAAATGGAAAAGCTCCCGTGTCGACACGCAGTCGTACTCGTTGTAGTCGCTGATGCCCTGCAGCACCTCGGCCGCCCGAGGGTCGCCGAGCTGGTGCAGCGTCAGGTATTCCTCGTACGCCTCGATGCTGGACACGGCGGTCTTCACGTCGCCGTCCCGGGCCGACGGCATGTACAGCGGCTCGAGGTACTTGATGGAGTACGACCGCTGCGACACCCGCAATGCCTTGCGCACCACGGCGTACAGGTCGATCAACGCCCCACCGCGTAGGAGGTCGTCGACCGCCTCCTCGCGGGTGCCGTGCACCGCGGCGAGCCGCTTCAACGCCGTCACCTCGTACGGCGCGTAGTGGTAGATGTGCGCGCCGGGATTCGCCGCCAGCCGGGCGGAGGCGAAGTCGACGAACTCCTCGAACGCCTTCTTCTCCTGCGCCCGGGAATGCGCCCAGAACGGCGTGAAACCGGCCGTGGTCACGGCGCCGAACAGGTACTCCAGCCCGGTGCCGGCCAGCGCGAACGGATCGCCTTCCATGTCGAAGAACACGTCGCCGGGGCTCGGCGCCGGCAGTTTGGCCAGCTCGGAGCCGTCCACCACCTCGTAGCTGATCCTGCCGGTGGCGTCCTGCCGGACCTGGATCGCCGCCTGTGCCCGCAGCGCGGTGAACGTCGTCGCGGACAGGTCGCGCGGGCGGTTCTCCGGGTCCGCGGTGGCCAGCGCGTCGATCGTGCCGATGCCGGCCTCGACGAGCTTGCGCCGCTGGTCGGCCCGCATGCCGGCGACCAGCGACAGGTCCCGGTCCGCCTCGCGGCCGGATTCGCAGGTGCTCAGGAACTTGCACGTGGCGCAGGCCGGCCGGGCGTCGTCCCACAACCGCGTCGGCAGCACGGGCTCACGCACGGACAGCTTGGCCCGCAAGCGATCCAGCAGCGGCACGAAGTCGTCCACCCGCAGCGTGACGTCGCTGCCGTCGCCGAGGAGCAGGTGCATGTGCGGTCCGGTGGGAAAACCGGTGCGGCGCAAGGCATCGGCGTACGCCGTCAGCTGCAGCACCGCCGCCGGCCGGGCATGTCGGGCCAGCTTCGTGTCGTACGCCTCGTACCGGCCGTCGCCGTCGGCGATGAGGAAGTCCGCACGGCCGGTGAGGTCGCCGTCGCGGAACACCGCCTGGTAGATCACCGGGGCGCCGGCCGCCAGCGCCGCCAGGGTGGCCGCCACCGGGTCGTCGCCGCCGATCTCCACGACGCCGCGCTCGGCCCGGAGCCGCTCCAGCACGGCCAGCTCGTGGGCCTGCCCGTGCTTGACGGCCAGCTGGTCGCCGCCGGGATCGGGCCTCGGCGCGCCGGGCAGTCCGGCGGCCAGCGCCTGGTCGAGCACGCTCCGGTGCTCGCACTCAAGCAGGTCAGCCAGGTCCGTTGGGGTGAACATCGCCGGCACAGTCTTCCACAGGGAAAGATCAACGCGCGGTTGCCACGCGCGCGGCCTCCTCGGCGAGTCGCTCGGCCAGCCGCGGGTCGGCGGCCGAGCTGAACACCGACAGCACGAGGTTGCCGCAGCGCAGCACCACCTCGACGCCGCGGCCGGTGACGATCTCGCTGCCCTGCTCACACGGCCCCGTGATGGGGCGCGGCGCGCCGGCGAGGACGGTCGTGGCCAGCGCGAACTCCTTCACCGACTGGTCGATGTCGCCGCTGCCGACGTACGCGTCGACGGCGACGAACTCGATCGGCAGCGGTCCGTGCCCCTGCCACCACTCGCAGCCGTTCACGGTCGCCTCGGTGAACGTGACGGCCGGCCCGTCGTCGATGTTCGGCGAGATCCGGGTCAGCGCCTCGTGGGACAGCAGGGAGCACGCCGACACCTGCCGGAACTCCGGCAGCGGCGACGGGCCGGCGAGCACCGGCGTGAGCAGTCCCAGCCCGATGGCGCCGATCGAGGCGATGGACAGCCAGGACAGCTGTGTGATGCGTCGCGGCGACAGGCGGTTGCGGCCGCGCGTCGATGACGTCGCAACGACAACACCGAGCGATACGACGGCAATCGTTGACACGACGAGCCATTCGCGAGCGCCGAACGCCGGCTGCCACCAACTCGTGTCCCACGACGTGCGGATCGTCCAGCACGCCATGAACGCGAGCGGCGTCGCGGCGATGGCCGAGATCCGGATCCGACGGCCACTCGACGTTCCCAGCACCACCTCGGCCAGCGGCACCACGCAGGCCAGGGACAGCCCGAGCGCCAACGGGATCGTCCGGTGATAGGTGGACGGCTCGATGTTCCAGGTTTGTTCCAGCCACGCCAGCGCCGCCACCGCCAGGGCGCAGACCGCAACGGCCCCGACGATTTCCCTTGCCCATCGAGGCCTGGGCCCTGGCACGTGCGCGAGAACCGGGTAGACCATGTTGGCGCGCAACAGCTCCGCCGCGACCGTCAGCCCGGTGGCGGTGCGCTTGCGCAGCGGTTTGTGCTGCGCCGCCAGCTCGTCCGCGGCGTACGAGCGGAGGTCGGCGTGGGGCCGGAACGGCAACAGGGCGGGGATCGGCGCATCGTCGGCGTCCAGTTGGTCGAGCACGAACTGCACCGTCGCGCTTCGGGGCTGCTGAGCCGAATGCTCCCGCTGGAACGAGGCGTACCCCGCGCGTGACCGCCGAAGTCGATCGTGCAGACTGTGCCGGAACTTGGCGGTCCCGACTCGGTGGCGCAGCCAGGTTTCGACGCCGAGCCAGCCGGCGGCGGCCGCCAGCAGCGGCGCGACCGACGGCAGCCGCACCGCCAGTGCGGCCAGCGTCAGCGTCGCCACCAGCCCGGCCACGGCGGTCCCGGTGCTGATCGGACGCCTCTTCGCCATGCGAGCATGATCCCCGCGGCGAGATTGTCTCGGTCTTATTTTAAGTCGTGTATTGACGCTCCCCTGTGACCCCCATAACATTCGGCTCGTCGGGGCCGCCACTCAGACCTGTCCTCTCCCAGCGAAGCAGGAGGGCCCTGTGACCCCTGTGCGTACCGTCGCGCTCGCGGCGGCGGTCGTGACCCTGTCCGCGACCGCATTCACCATCCTGGCGCCGGCGGCCAGCGCCGCGGTGTCGCCCGGCACCTACACCGTCACCAACGTCGGCAGCGGCAAGTGCGTCGACGCGCGCTCCGCCGCCACCGCCAACGACACTGCCGTGCAGCAGTACACCTGCAACGGCACCGCCGCCCAGTCGTGGACGTTCACCGCCACCGACTCCGGCTACTTCCAGATCGGCGCCGCGAGCGCGACCGCCCAGGTCTGGGACGTCAGCGACGTGTCGACCGCGGACTCCGCGCCGATCCACCTGTGGACCTACGGCGGCGGCGCCAACCAGCAGTGGCAGGCGGTGGACGAGGGCAACGGCAACTACCACTTCGTCAGCCGCAACAGCGGCAAGTGCCTCGACGTGCCCGGCGCGTCCACGAACGACAGCGTGCAGCTGCAGCAGTACACCTGCAACGGCACCGCCGCGCAGTCGTTCTCGCTCAGCGGTGGCGGCACCACGCCGCCGCCCCCGCCGCCGCCCGGCACCCCGGACTTCGGGCCGAACGTGACGGTGTTCGACACCTCCATGTCGGCGTCGCAGATCCAGAGCAAGCTCAACTCGGTGTTCAGCCAGCAGGAGCGGGCGCAGTTCGGCAGCGGCCGCTTCGCGCTGCTGTTCAAGCCCGGCACCTACAACGTGGACGCCAACGTCGGCTTCTACGAGGAGGTCGCCGGCCTCGGCCTGACCCCGGGCCAGGTCACCATCAACGGCCAGGTGCACGTGGAGGCCGACTGGATGGGCGGCAACGCCACGTGCAACTTCTGGCGTGACGCCGAGGGCCTGACCATCAACCCGCCCGGCGGCACCAACACCTGGGCCGTGTCCCAGGCCGACCCGCTGCGCCGGGTGCAGGTCAACGGCAACCTGAAGCTGGACGACAACGGCTGGTCCTCCGGCGGCTTCCTGGCCGACTCCCGGGTCACCGGCCAGGTGCAGTCCGGCTCGCAGCAGCAGTGGCTGTCCCGCAACGACACCATCGGCAGCTGGGCCGGCTCCAACTGGAACATGGTGTTCTCCGGCGTGCAGGGCGCGCCCGGCAACACCTTCCCCAGCCCGCCGTACACCACGCTGAACACCACGCCGGTGATCGCCGAGAAGCCGTACCTGTACATCGACAACAACGGCAACTACAGCGTGTTCGTGCCGTCGCTGCGAACCAACAGCTCGGGCACCACCTGGGCCAACGGCAACCCGGCCGGCACCTCGCTGCCGATCAGCGGCTTCTACATCGTCAAGCCGGGTGACACCGCGTCGACGATCAACGCGGCGCTGTCGGCCGGCAAGAACCTGCTCGTCACGCCGGGCATCTACCACCTCAACCAGACGCTGAACGTGACCCGGCCCGACACCGTGGTGCTGGGCCTCGGCATCGCGACCTTCGTGCCGGACAACGGCATCACCGCCATCTCGGTCGGCGACGTCAACGGCGTGAAGATCGCGGGCCTGCTGATCGACGCCGGCACCACCAACTCGGCGCAGCTGGTGCAGGTCGGCCCGACCGGCTCGACCGCGGACCACTCCGCCGACCCGACCGTGCTGTCCGACGTGCACTTCCGGCTCGGCGGCGCGACCGTCGGCAAGGCCAGCAAGTCGCTGGTCATCAACAGCAACAACGTGATCACCGACGACACCTGGATCTGGCGGGCCGACCACGACGACAACAACGGCACCGCGGGCTGGAACACCAACACCGGCGCCAACGGCCTGGTCGTCAACGGCAACAACGTCACCGCCTACGGCCTGTTCGCCGAGCACTACCAGCAGTACCAGGTGATCTGGAACGGCAACGGCGGCCGGACGATCTTCTACCAGAGCGAGATGCCCTACGACGTGCCCAACCAGAGCGCGTACATGAACGGCTCCACCCAGGGCTACGCGTCCTACAAGGTGGGGGCGAACGTCACGAGTCACGAGGCGTGGGGCATGGGCGTGTACGCCTACTTCAGCGCCAACCCAAGCGTGGTCAACTACCACGCGTTCGAGGCGCCGCAGAACGGCAACGTCCGGTTCCACGACATCCTGGACATCTCGCTGGGCAACAACGGGTCCATCACCCATGTCATCAACGACACCGGTGCGAAGACCCCGACCAACACCACCCCGGTGGACATCGTCAGCTACCCGTGACCGGGTGACCGACCCGCGGTAGCGCAACCAAGGCCGCCTTGCTCTCGTCGAACGAGGGCAAGGCGGCCTTCGCTGTAGGCTGGGCGTCGACATGAGACGTCGTGCCAAGTCCCCGCTGCCGCAGCGCCTCGGCCTCGACCCGGTGCGGATGCGGATGCCGGCCGAGGGGCCGTGGCGGACGCTGCGCGAGCACCTGGTGTTCCGGCTGCCCAGGGTGGATCCCGAGCGCATCGACCAGATGCTGCGCGAGCGCCGGATCGTGGACGCGGACGGGCCGCTGGGGCCGGACGCGCCGTTCGTGCCGGACGGGGTGATCTGGTTCCACCGGGACCTGCCGGTCGAGACGCCGGTGCCGTTCGACATCGGCATCGTGCACCGCGACGACGATCTGCTCGTTGTGGACAAACCCCACTTCCTGGCCACCATCCCGCGCGGCCAGCACATCGCCGAGACGGCGCTGGTGCGCCTGCGCCGCGAGCTGGACCTGCCGGACCTCGTACCGGCGCACCGGTTGGACCGCGTCACGGCCGGCCTGGTGATGTTCGTGATCCGTCCTCAGGTGCGCGGCCGCTACCAGACGATGTTCCGGGATCGCTTGGTGCGGAAGGCTTACGAGGCGATCGCCCGGCACGACCCCGACCTCGCCCTGCCGGCGACGGTGCGCAGCCGCATCGTCAAGGAGAAAGGCGTGATCGTCGCTCAGGAGGTCCCCGGGCCGGCGAACGCGGAGACCCTGGTGGAGCTCGTCGAGCACCGCGACGGCCTCGGCCGGTACCGGCTTCGCCCGCTCACCGGCCGCACGCACCAGCTGCGCCTGCACATGGCCGGCCTCGGCGTGCCGATCCTCAACGACGACTTCTACCCGGTGCTGACCGAGAAACCGTTGGACGACTTCACGAATCCGCTGCAGCTGCTGGCGAAGACGCTGGAGTTCGACGATCCGGTGACGGGGGAGCACCGTCGCTTCGAGAGCCGGCTGCGACTGTCGGCCTGGGAGTGACGGTACCGAGTGGACGACAGGCCTGGGACCATCGGCGCGCCGCGAGGCTGGTGGGGCGAGCAACTGGCGGCGGGTGATCGGTGTGGACTTCGTCGGAGTGAAACCGTGGAATGCGGAACGGAGGGCTGGCAGGCCGCGTTGCCGGCCACCGAATACCACAGGGGGAGTCGCGGTGAACCCACGGTGCGCGGATATCGTCGACTTCGGATCGAATACCGGATCGGGCGGCGGGATTGACCACACCGCAGATCGCACACACCAGGTTCGTCGGCGGGTGTACGGTCGAGACGCACGCCGCGAAGGCCCCGCGGAAGCTGGGTATCACCCGGCGCCGGCTGGGTCGACGCGCGGGGGCCGGCCTCGGCTGAGCCCGTGCCGACGGGAGTGGTCGGATGTCCACACGGGTCGGCACGCCCGGCCGCGCCGACCGCTGGTTGACATTGTCCACTGTGCACTCGGCCCGGTTGTGACCGCGAGATTGTAGCAGGTTTCATTTCCGCGAACGGGTGATTCTACCTCCGCTGCGCGGCGGCACCCCGGGTGAAGTGCGAAAACAGGGCGCAGAAGGATTCGCGCGTCTTCTGTTGACATTGTCACAATGGGGGTGCCAACTGCGCTCGGTTATGGAAAGTTGAGCGTGCAATCGCCGGACAGGCGGTATGCGGGTCGGGGGGTGCTGTGTAAATTTCTCGGCGGCTTGCGGGGGTCGGACGGGTGATTGTTGTGTCGAGGGCATCGGAGTCCACATGATGATGCGGTCCCTTTCGTTACGCGAGCACGCAAGTGTCCAGTTGCGCAATCTCTGTGCGGCGGTCGGACTGGCCGACGCCGACGAGCCAGTGAGCATTCTCACACTGTTACTCGGTGACTTGGGCGAGCGTACGCTGGCCGCGCCGCCGATCTGGGCCTCGCACGTCTCCGACGACCTGACGCCGCTCGAATTCTCCATTGCCCTTGACGAGGATGGCTCACCCGTGCTCCGCATGCTCGTCGAACCCATCGCGGACGGTTCGGGTGTGCATGCCAACAATCGCGTCGCGCTCCGCGTTCTCGACGCGCTTGCCGAGCGTTTCGGGCTGTCGCTGGAGCAGTTCCGTGAAATATGGGGGCTGTTTGTTCCGGACGAGCCGTGCGGCCGGTTCGGAATATGGTATTCGGTGATATTCAGGCGCGGCGCTGCGCCGGATTTCAAGGTGTACTTCAACCCGGCGGCGCTCGGCGAGGAACATGCGCCGGCGCTGGTGTCCGAGGCTCTGTCACGTTTGGGGTTCGCGGACGCGTACGGGCTGGTCAGTGACCGCGCGGCGACTCGGGACGGCCTCGACAGGCTCACCTTCTTCGCGCTCGATCTGCACACCCGCCCGCAATCGCGGGTGAAGGTCTACGTCTCGCATCACGACGCCGGGTTGCCGGTGGTGGAACGGGCCGCGGCCGGGGTGCCGGGCATCGCGCTGGACCGGGTCCGCGACTTCTATTCGGCGATCGGCGGCGCCGGCGACCGAGTGCTGACCGGCCTGCCGGCCCTGTCCAGCTATTCCTTCGTCGGCGCGAACGCGAGCGTGCCGAACAACTACTCCCTCTACATGCCGATCCGGGACCTGGTGTCGGACGACCGTTCGGCGCTGGAGCGTGTCCTGGTCCTGATGGAGCGGCACGGCATGGATCCGACGCTCCTGCACCGTGCTCTCGCCGCCGTCACGTCGCGGCGCCTGGACGACGGCGTAGGACTGCTCGCCTACGTGTCCCTGCGCCTGGGACCGGTGCAGTCCGGCATCACCGTGTACCTGTCGTCGGAGGCGTACGCGACCATGCCGCCGCGGTCGCGCGGGAGCGCATCCGCCCAACTGCCGCAAGTGAAAGTCCAGTAGAGGTGGAAGGTCATCCCATGACGATCATGGAGCCGTACCGGATCAAGGTCGTGGAACCCATCCCGCTGACCACACGGGAGGATCGTGAGCGGTCGTTGTCCCGGGCGGGGTACAACGCCTTCAATCTCAGGGCCGACGAGGTCACCATCGACCTGATGTCGGACTCGGGCACCGGCGCGGTCTCCACCGCGCAGGAGGCCGCGGCGAGCATGGGCGACGAGTCGTACGCGGGCGCCCGCTCCTTCTACCGGTTCCACGGGGTGCTCAGCGAACTGACCGGGTTCCCGCACATCTTCCCGGCGCACCAGGGCCGGGCCGCGGAGCGCATCCTGTTCGGCGCGCTGCTGGAGCCGGGCCAGATCACCCTGAGCAACACTCACTTCGACACCACCCGGGCGAACGTCGAGCTGTTGCGCTGCGAGGCGCGTGACCTGCCGTGCCCGGAGGCGGCCGACCTGGACAGCCAGGCGCCGTTCAAGGGCAACATCGACCTGCGTGCCCTCGAGCAGACGCTCACCGGGCCGGAGGGCGACCGGGTCGGCTTCGTGATCATGACGATCACCAACAACGGCGGCGCGGGGCAGCCGGTGTCGATGGCCAACATCGAGGCGGCCGCCGCGATCTGCCGGCGCAGCGGGGTGCCGTTCCTGCTGGACGCCGCCCGCTTCGCGGAGAACGCGTGGCTGGTGACCCAGCGCGAGCCCGGGTACGCCGACGTCAGCCCGACCGAGGTGGCCAAGCGCGCGTTCCGGCTGGCCGACGGGTGCGTGGCCAGCCTGAAGAAGGACGGCATCGCCCCGATGGGCGCGTTCCTGGCGATGCACGACCCGGAGGTGGCCTCGCGCTGCGAGCTGATCCTCACCGCCACCGAGGGATTCCGCACCTACGGCGGCCTGGCCGGGCACGAACTCGACAGGCTGGCCCAGGGGTTGCGCGAGGTCCTCGAACCCGACTACCTGCGTTCCCGGGCCGCCGCCGCGGCCCACCTCGCTCGGTTGGCCAACGAGGCCGGGGTCGACGTGGTGCAGCCGCCCGGCATCCACGCGCTGTACCTCAACGCGGGCCGGCTGCTGCCGCACATCCCGCCGGGCCGTTTCCCCGGCCACGCGCTGGCCTGCCAGCTGTACCTGGAGGGCGGCATCCGCTGCGTCGAGCTCGGCTCGCTCTACCTCGGCACCCTCGATGACGACTACGAGCTCGTCACGCCGGCGCCGTACGAGCTGGTCCGGCTGGCCCTGCCGCGGCGGGTCTACACCCAGAGCCACTACGAGTACGTCGCCGAGACGCTCGCGGCCATCGCCAAGCGCCCGGAAAGCGTGCCCGGCTATCGCATGGTGGAGACCACGCCGATCCTGCGGCACTTCAACTCCCGCATGGAACCCGTGCCCATGTAGGAGACGAGCGAACGAAACGGGCCCGCCGAACGCCGTCGGCGGGCCCGTTGTCGTCGCGTCACACGGCGGCCTTCGCCTCCCCCGCGGGCAGCTTGCTCATCGCGTGCTCCAGCAGCTTGATCAGCGTCAGCTTGCTGGAGTCGCGCTGCCGGGCGTCGCAGTTGACGATCGGCACGCCCTCGCTGATGGCCAGCGCGGAGCGGATCTCCTCCGGCTCGTAGTGGTGCGAGCCGTCGAAGTTGTTCACGCCCACGATGAACGGCACCTCGCGGCGCTCGAAGAAGTCGATCGCGGCGAAGCTGGTGTCCAGGCGGCGGGTGTCGATCAGCACGATGGCGCCGATGGCGCCGCGGGCGAGCTCGTCCCACATGAACCAGAACCGGTCCTGGCCGGGCGTGCCGAACAGGTACAGCACCAGGCGGGGGCTGATGGTGATGCGGCCGAAGTCCAGCGCCACCGTGGTGGTGGTCTTGCCCTCGATGCCGCCGAGGTCGTCCACCCCGGTGCTGGCCTCGGTCAGCAGTTCCTCCGTGCTCAGCGGCGGGATCTCGCTGACGGACGCCACCAGGGTGGTCTTGCCGACGCCGAAGCCCCCGGCCACCAGGATCTTCACCGACTCGGGGACCATCGTCGACGACTGGCTAGAGTGCACGGACACCATCGAGAACCGCCTGAAGTAGTTCCCGGCCCGGCGCGCGCAGCGCCTGGGCGGGAGGACGGACAACCACGTCACCACGGTCGATCAGGTCGCTGATCAGCACCTTCACGACGACCAGTGGGACGTCCACGTAGTGGGCGATCTCGGCCACCGACAGTGCCCGGTGGCACAGTTCGAGAATCGCCTGCTGCTCGGGGCCGATGCCGACCCGCTCGGTCGTGGACGGCACCGTCACGACCTGGGTGGCCACGTCCAGCCACGCCGTGCCCGGCCGGGTCCGGCCGCCGGTCATCGCGTAGGGGCGGACCAGCGGGCCGGCCGCCTCGTCGAACCACTCGGCGTCGTTGTCGGCCATCGCTACGCCCTCTGCCCGCTGTCGGCTGTCGCCGCCACGTTGCGCGGTGCCGAGCTGAGGTACACGCCGACCTGCTTGACCAGCAGGTTCATCTCGTACGCGATGAGACCGACGTCGGCGCTCTCCTCGGCGAGCACGGCCAGGCACGCGCCGCGCCCGGCCGCGGTGACGAAGAGGAAGGCGTGCTCCATCTCCACGATCGTCTGCCGGACCTGCCCGCCGCCGAAGTGCCGGCCGGCGCCTCTGGCCAGGCTCTGGAAGGCCGATGCCATCGCGGACAGCTGGTCGGAGTCGTCCCGGGACAGCCCGTCGGACTTGCCGATGAGCAGGCCGTCGGCGGACAGCACGACCGCGTGCCTGGCGTCCACCACCCGCTCGACCAGGTTGTCCAGCAGCCAGTTCAGATCCGTTTCCGAATGCGCCTTGTCGTTCATCAGATCCTGACTTCCTTGTTCCTACGCTCGAGAGTCCGGGAACTCGCCTGCTTGACGGCCTTTGAGCGAACCTGCCTGGAACGCCGACATGGTGTGCCGGATCTCCTCCGGCGACCGGGTGTCGTCGTCCAGGTCGAACTCCGGCTCGTCCTCGAGGTCGCCACGCAGCTGCGGCGCCAGGTTGTGCTGTGGTTGCCGCTGGGGCAGGACCGGGCGGGCCGCGGCGGGCATGGGAGGCGCGGGGACCAGCGGAACCGGGGTCGGCGCCTCGTCGACGTCCTCAGCGTCCGGCCAGCGGGTCGTGGCGGTCGGGATCGGCAGCGCGTCGGAGTTGGCGGGCGTGAGCCGCTCGGCGATGTCGGCGCCCGGCGGGGTCGGGTCCAGTGCACCGTGAAGACTCTCGGTGGTCTGAACCTTGTCGGCAAGGCGTGACCGGCTCAGCGCCCAGAACTCGTCCAGCTCGGAGCTCTCCCGCTCGGCGGCGGTTTCGGACTCGGCGGCGATCATCTCGTGGTGGGTGAGCGGCGCGGCATCCGGCGCGCGGTCGGCGGGACCGCTCGTGGCCAGGATCGACGACGGCAGCAGCACGATCGCCCGCGTGCCGCCGTAGGGCGACACCCGGAACTCGACGTTGATCTCCAGCCGGTTGGCCAGCCGCGCGATCACGAACAGGCCCAGCCGGGAGTCCGTCTTCAGCGCCATCGCGTCGAACTCGGGGGAGTTGGCCATCATCCGGTTGGCCCGCTCCCGGTCCTCCTCGCTCATGCCCAGGCCCTGGTCCTCGACCTCGACCACGGCGCCGCGGGCCACCAGCGTGCTGCTGACCAGCACCTGGGAGCGGGGCGGGGAGAACGAGGTCGCGTTGTCGACCAGCTCGGCGATCAGGTGGATGGTGTCGGCGACGGCCGAGCCGACCACCGACACGTCCGGGCCGCGCTCGACCTGAACCCGGTGGTACAGCTCGGTCTCCGACACCGCGGCCCGCAGCACGTCGACCAGCTTGACCGGCTTGCGCCAGCGCCGGCCGGGCAGCTCGCCGCCCAGGATGATCAGGTTCTCCGCGTTGCGCCGGGCCCGGGTGGCCAGGTGGTCCAGCTGGAACAGGCGCTCCAGCTGCTGCGGGTTCTCCTCGCCACGTTCCATGGTGTCCAGGATCTTCAGCTGGCGGTGCACCAGGCCTTGGTTGCGGTGGGCGATGCTGAGGAACACGTTGTGCACGCCGTCGCGGGCCTGCGCCTCGGTGACGGCCGCGGTGACGGCGGTGTACTGGGCGGCGTTGAACGCGTCGGCCACCTGGCCGATCTCGTCCCGGCCGTAGTCCAGGTCGGGCAGCTCGGAGCGGACGTTGACGGCCTGGCCCTCGCGCAGCCGCCGCACGATGTCGGGCAGCCGGTGCTGGGCCAGCTGCAGCGCCTCCTCCCGCAGCCGGGCGAGGCGGGTGACCAGGGTGCGGTCGACCAGATTGCGGGACACCCGGACCGCGGCCACGATGGCGCCGATGGCGACGAGCAGGGCGACGACGGAGCCGATCACGACCAGGGTCAGCTGGCTGTTGGCGTCCGAGATGGCCTGGCTGGACACCTCGTCGGCCTGGTCGAGCGTGAGCGAGACCATCTGGTCGGAGATCCGGTTGGTGAGATCCAGCCAGGCCGCCTGGTTGGTGGGCAGGCCGGCCAGGCCGCGCGTCCACGCGCCGTGCTCGATGAAGCCGTTCTCGAAGTCGACGAGCTGCTTCCAGTCGGCGCTCGCCGTCATGGCGTTGAACCGGTCCCGGATGTCGGGCTGCACGAACGGGACCGTCGTGGTCAGCTCGGAGTGGTAGGACGCCACCAGGTTCGCGTACTCGAGGTGGTCGGCCGAGTCGAGCGTGCCGGCCGCGAAGGCACCGGAGATCAACGTCGCGGAGCGGGACATGAGGTCGGTGGCTCGGAAGACCGCCGCCGAGGTCACGCCACCCAGCGAGACGGTGACGGCGGGCAGGATGCGCGCCTGGGTGTCGAACAGGCTCCAGGCCGAGTCGAGCATGGTGTTGTAGAAGTCGAAGACCTGTTGCTTGTCGATGGTCTTGCTGTCGACCTGGGCGCGGATCTTGGGCAGCTGGTCGATGCTGGCGTTGAGCTTCTGCAGCCCCTGCACGACGGGCGGCGGCGCGTTCTGCGCCAGCGCGTCGGCCGCGGTCTTCATCGACGCCAGGTACTTGTCGGTCTGCTGCTCCTGGTCGTGCAGGAGGCTCAGGTCGTTCGTGGACCCGCTCAGGAAGGCCGTGCCGAGTTGGCGTTCCTTCTGCGCGGAGGCCAGCGCGGTGACCGCGGGGATGGACACCTCACGCACACCGGAGACGACCAGCTTGACGTAGATGGCGTCGAAGACCAGGTACGATGCGGCCACCGTCCACAACACCACCAGCGCGACACTGGGGATCAGCACCGCGCCGACGAGGCGCGACTTGATCGACCTGTTGGCCTTGTCTGGCTTGTCCTTGTTTTTCACGACGCTCCATCACCGACCCTGGGGGTGTGCGGTTCGTGCCCTCTCGCCGGGTGTCCGGGTGGACGGCCGGCAATTGCGGCGGCAGACCCCCGTCCGCCGACGATCACTCTGACGAGCGTCTTCGGGCAGGAAGCGACCGCCTAACCAATCTTGATCTTCTTGCGGCCAGGGAATCTAGCACGTTCCAGATCGCGGGCGAACTGCCCTCGAGTACGCCAACTGGCCTTTCACCGGGTTACTGCGGTGAGCGTGCCGAAGCATGCGCCGAACGGTCGTAGGGGGTTAGGTCGCGGTGTCACGCCGTGTCCGTGTTCGGTCAGGGCGTTCACTCTTTCAGCGGTGCTGTGCCTATGGCGGACGCGATAGAGGGCGGCGCGGCGGTGCGGCGTTCCGTCGCTATCGGTGCACGACCGGACCGGCACCGTGATCAACTGGGCTTGGTCGAATTCCCGCCCTTTGTCGGTGGAAATCCTGGTCATGCATTAACGCCGCGGAAATCTGCCCTGGTGGGCGCTGGTCTGCGTCGATGCGTCCGCGAGGTGCATTCGGCGATCCACCTACCGTCACTTGTCGTCACCGTGAGTGGTGATCGAGGGAGTGGGCCGGTGTCCACCGGTCGAGATGTCGGGTCAGGCGTGTGCCGAACCGCACGCCGGAACCGATTTTCGACGGTGGACACCCCTGATGCGCGGCCAATCACCGGACGGTCATCGGTCGACTGCGGAGCGGTGCGATGTGCGAGCGGTGGCAGTCCGGTGACGGAACGTGCGACCGAACAGCGGTATGCCGGCGTGAACGGCGGTGTCCCGTACCGTCCAGCGGGGCATCGCCGTTGCACTGACTGCCACAAGGGCCTGCGGCCGACCGGTCCCCGCCGACCGCCGTGTGTTCGGTGCGGCGAAAGCGTTCGGATGGAATGGCATTGGACCTGTGGCGATGGCGAACCGCCGTCGTGCCCACGGTTTCGCCCCGCGTGCGGCCGGCCGTGATCGCCGTGGCGGTGGACAACCGGGACCGGTTCCGACAGGTCGCCTGATCAGGGGTTTTCGCTTCGGCCGGGGAATTCAGGTCACGATTCCGGCGCCGGTGGAATCCTCGTCGGCGGCCGGGCGAATTCGCCGTCGAGTGCGGCCCGCCGCATGTCTCCCGAGTGAATCCGGTGTTACGGCCTGCGCCTTTGGCGGTTTCGCCGTGGTGAGCGGGCCGGATTCCCGCTGTGCGGCGAGGGAATGATCGAGAAGCGGTTCAGCCGGTGGCGGCAAGGGTGTCCAGGATGGCCTGCCCGTACTTCGCCAGCTTGTTCTCGCCGACACCGCTGACCGTGCCCAGCTCCGCCAGCGTGCTCGGGGACTGGGTCGCGATCTGCCGCAACGTGGCGTCATGGAAGATCACATATGCGGGCACTCCCTGCTCACGCGCGGTCGCAGCGCGCCACGCCCGCAATCGCTCGAAGAGCGGCGCCGCCTCGGCCGGCATCTCCACGGCCGCGGCGGCGGCCTTGGCCGTGCGCGCCGCCCTGGGCGGCTTGGCGGCGTTCTCCCGGCGCAGCCGGACCTCGCGCCGGCGGCCGAGCACGTCGGCGCTGGCCTCGGTCAGCGACAGCGTGCCGTAGTCGCCCTCCACGGCCAGCAACCCCTGCGCCAGCAGCTGCCGCACCACGCCGCGCCACTCGGACTCGTTGAGCTCGGTGCCGATGCCGAACACGGTCAGACCGTCGTGGTCGTGCTGGATGACCTTGGCGGTCTTGCGGCCCAGCAGGATGTCGATCACCTGCCCGGCGCCGAAGCGCTGGCGGCGCTCCTTGTCCAGCCGGTACACCGCGGACAGGAACTTCTGCGCCGCAACGGTTCCGTCCCACGACTCGGGCGGCGTCAGGCAGGTGTCGCAGTTGCCGCAGGACTCCGTGAGCGTCTCGCCGAAGTAGGCCAGCAGCCCGCTACGCCGGCAGTCCACCGTCTCGCACAGCGCCAGCATCGCGTTGAGGTGCTGCCCGAGCCGCCGCCGGTGCGCGTCGTCGCCCTCGGAGGTGTCGATCATCTTGCGCTGCTGCACCACGTCCTGCAGCCCGTAGGCCAGCCACGCGGTGGACGGCAGCCCGTCCCGGCCGGCGCGGCCGGTCTCCTGGTAGTAGCCCTCGACCGACTTCGGCAGGTCCAGGTGGGCGACGAAGCGGACGTCGGGCTTGTCGATGCCCATGCCGAACGCGATCGTGGCCACCATGACCATGCCGTCCTCGCGCAGGAACCGCGCCTGGTTGGTGGCGCGGGTCTGCGCGTCCAGCCCGGCGTGATAGGGCAGCGCGGTGATCCCCTGCTCGGTCAGCCACTCCGCGGTTTTGTCCACAGAGGACCGGGACAGGCAGTAGACGATGCCGGCGTCGCCGGAGTGCTCGGTGCGCAGCAGCTCCAGCAGCTGCCGCTTCGGCTCGTTCTTCGGCACGATCCGGTACTGGATGTTCGGCCGGTCGAAGCTGGACACGAAGTGCCGGGCCTGCTCCAGGTTGAGCCGGCTGGCGATCTCCTTGCGGGTCGCCTCGGTCGCGGTCGCCGTCAGCGCGATCCGCGGCACGTCCGGCCAGCGTTCGTGCAGATGGGACAGCTGCAGGTAGTCCGGCCGGAAGTCGTGCCCCCACTGGGAGACGCAGTGCGCCTCGTCGATGGCGAACAGCGAGATCCTGCCCCGCTCCAGCAGCCGCGGCGTCGACTCCATGCGCAGCCGCTCCGGCGCCAGGTAGAGCAGGTCCAGCTCGCCGGCGACGAACAGCGCCTCCATCATCCGCCGCTCGTCCGGATCCTGAGTGGAGTTCAGGAAACCGGCCCGCACGCCGAGCGCGTTGAGCGCGTCCACCTGGTCCTGCATCAACGCGATCAGCGGGGAGACGACGATCCCCACGCCGTCACGGACGAGCGCGGGGATCTGGTAGCACAGGGACTTTCCGCCGCCGGTCGGCATCAGCACCAGCGCGTCGCCGCCGGCCACGACGTGCTCCACGATGGCCTGCTGGTCGCCGCGGAACGAGTCGTAGCCGAAGACGGTGCGCAGCACATGGGCCGGATCAGTCACGCCGCCCGAGTGTAGTCCGGCAGCTCGATCGAGTCGGCGGAGCGGTTGACCAGCCACGTCAACAGGCCGTTCATGGGCTTGGTGTTGAGCACGCGGTAGACGTACTTGCGGTTGCGGATGCCCCGCTCGCTCTCCGGCGCGAAGAAGCCGCCGGTCCGCTTGGCCTGGTTCTGCCCCATCTTCGCGGTGGGCCGGATGATCTCCTCGTACGCCGCGAAAGCCTCGTCGTAGCTGGACTTCGTGGCCAGCTCGCCGGCGAGCACGTACGCGCCGATCATGCCGAGGCCGGTGCCGCCGCTGCCCGGGCCGCCCGCCCACGCCGCGTCGCCGACCAGCACGACCCGACCCCGTGACCACTTGTCAAGTCGGATCTGGGTGAGCGAGTCGAAGAACAGCGTGTCGGTCTTCATGAGGCCGTCCAGCAGCGTCGGCAGCTCCCAGCCGGCGTCGCGGAACCTGGAGACCAGGATCTGCTTCTGCTGCTCGATGTCGTGGCGGTCGTAGGCCAGCGGCTCGGACGCGAAGTACAGCGCCACGCCCAGCCGGTCCTTGTCGATGGCGCTGGTCACCATCGCGCCGATGCCCGGCTCGGCGTACATCTGGCCCTCGTGGTCCAGGCCGAGGTGGTTGGGCACGGTGAAGTAGGCGACGTAGTAGCCCAAATCGGTGGCGAAGTCCTGCTCCGGCCCGAAGGCCAGCGACCGCACCCCCGAGTGCGACCCGTCGGCGCCGATGACCAGGTCGAACGTGCGCGGCGCGCCCTTGGCGAAGGTGACGTCCACGCCGCCGGCGTGCTCGGTCAGCGACGTGATCCGGTCGCCGAAGACGTACTCCACCTTGTCCTTGGTGTGTTCGTAGAGCACATGACTCAAGTCGCCGCGCAGGATCTCGACCTCGCCGCTCATCACCGCGGACGGCACCCGGGCCTCGAACCGGCCCTCGTTGTCGACGATCGTGACATCGCCCATCCGCGTGCTGCGGGCTTCGACGTCGGCCAGCACGCCCATCTTGCGCAGGATCTCCATCTGCTCGCCGCGGAAGTCCACGGCCGAGCCGCCGTCGCGCAGCGCCGGGGCCTGCTCGACCACGGTGACCTCGAAGCCGTGGTGGTTCAGCCAGTAGGCGGCGGTCGGGCCGGCGATGCTCGCTCCGGAAACCAGGATCTTCGTCATTTCTGCCTCCTCGGTCGGTGTCTGGTCATACCTTCGCCGGCCGCGCTGACCGGTCGCTGATCGCGCGCTGACCGTGGCGGACGAGGATCGTTGTGGGCGGTAAGTGCTGGGCTGTCAGTGCCCTTGACCTGCGGAAATGCGCTGACAGAGGACGGTTCGATCCCCACCGGTCAGTCGCTCAGCGGGAGCGTCTCACCGCGAGAGCGGCAACCTGACCCAGAACCGGGATCCCTCGCCCACGACGCTCTCCGCCCCGACCGTCCCGCCGTGGGCCTCCACCAGCTTCTTCACGATCGCCAGCCCGAGCCCGCTGCCGCCGGTCTGCCGGCTCCGCGACTTCTCCGCCCGCCAGAACCGGTCGAACACGTGCGGCAGGTCCTCGGCGGCGATGCCGGTGCCCGTGTCCGAGACGGCGACGGTGACGACGGAGCCTTCGAGCTGCCCCCGAACGCGGACCGTCCCACCGGCCCCGGTGTGCCGGACCGCATTCGTCACCAGGTTGTCCACGATCTGCCGCAAGCGCACCGGATCCGCCGCCAGCTCGACGTCCCCGTCGACCTCGCCCACCAGCGACACCCCGGCGGCGTCGGCCCGGGCCCGGTGCGCGGCACACACCTGTCCGACCAGCTCCCGCACGGAGACGGCCTCGCGATGCAGACGGAGGGTCCCGGCATCGGCCATGGCCAGGTCCTGCAGGTCGTCGATGATGTGGTGGAGCAGCATGGCCTCCTCCAGCAGCGACGCGATCAGCGCCTCGTCGGCCTCGCTGACGCCGTCCTGCGTCGCCTCCAGCCAGCCCCGGATGTTGCTCAGCGGCGTCCGCAACTCGTGCGCGATGTCGCTGATCAGGTCGGTCCGCAGCCGCTCCACCTGCGCCCGGCTGGCGGCCATGTCGTTGAACGCCCCGGCCAGCCGGCCGATCTCGTCACGGCGCCTGACGCGAACCTGGGCCGTCACGTCGCCGTCGCGCATCCGCTGCGCGGCGGCCGTCAGCGCCCGCAGCGGCCGGGTGAACCGCCGGCCGGCCAGCACGGTGACCAGGATCGTCACCAGCAGCACCCCGCCGACCGCCAGCCCGATCCGCACCTTGTTCCCCGCCGACAGATCGAAGGCGCTGGGGGCAACGGCCCCGCCCGGGCTCGTCACGAACAACAGCGCCGCCGGCGCGACATACGGCGTCAGCTGCTCGTGCCGACCGGTGGTGACGCAGTCCTGCACCCGCTGATCCGTCTGCGCCGGCACGACCCCGCTCGGCGAGGCCTGGGCCGCCAGCGGCTGCCACCCGAAGTCCAGCCCCACCGACACCGGCGGCAGCTTCTGCCGGGCCAGGCACTCGTTCACCAGCGAGTCCAGCTGGTCCAGCGCCGCCCGCTCGGACTTCGCCGGCTGGTTCAGCGTCCGCGTGCACTGCGCCGTCGCCACCGGATCGGGGCTCTGGATCTTCGGCCGCCCGCTCGGCAGCCCCACGATCGAGCCGACCGCGCCGCGTTCCCGCACGCACGCCAGCGCCCGCTGCGCCAGCCCGTCCAGGACCGCGATCTCCTCCTGCCTCAGCGCGTACGGCCCGACCGCCGACGACGAGATCCGGCCCGGCCCGGCGTCGACCAGGCTCGGGTCCACCGACAGCGGATCCACGCCCGCCGACGCCGACGCCGGCAGCGGATGGTCGCCCGGCTCCGAGTCGACGATCACCCGCCGGTTCTGGTCGGTCAGCACGATCCGCCGCCCGGTCTCCTGGGCCAGCACGGTCACGCTCGTCCCGACGCCGTCCCAACTCGGGTGCCCGGCCGCGTAGCCGAGCAGGTCCTCGTAGATCTGGTTGCCGGAGCTGATGGCCTGGCCCTGCTCCTGCTGAATCGCGACGCTGGTGGTCTGGACGGCCAGCCACGCCGTCGCGGCGATGGAACAGGCGGCGACCACAATGGACACCGCCAGCAGCCGTGCGAGCACTACGACCTCTCTTCGGCGGTCAGCTTGTAGCCGACGCCGTACACGGTGACCAGTCGGACCGGGCGGCGCGGATCGGGCTCGATCTTCTTGCGCAGGTTCATCACGTGCACGTCGATCGTGCGATCGGTGATGTACCGGTCGAAGCCGTGCAGCCGGGCCAGCAGCTGCTGCCGGGTGAACACCCGATCCGGTTGCCCGGCAAGGGTTTCCAGCAGCCGGAACTCGCCGGGCGTGCAGTCGATCCGGTTGCCGTCGCTGGTGACGAGGTGACGCGCCGGATCCACCACCAGGGAACCGACCCGCAGCAGCTCGTCCGGCTCCGCCGCGCGCCGGCCGCGCCGCAGCAGCGTCCGCACGCGGGCGACGAGCTCGCGTGGGCTGAACGGCTTGGTCATGTAGTCGTCAGCACCGAGATCCAGCCCCAGCAGCAGGTCGTCCTCGGTCGACCGCGCGGTCAGCATCAGCACCAGCACATCCGATTCGGCCCGCAGCACCCGGATCACGTCCAGACCGTCCACTTTGGGCATCATCACGTCCAGCACGAGCAGGTCCGGCCGGCGGGCGCGGACCGTGTCGATGGCGGCGCGCCCGTCGCCGACGACGACAACCGTGTGCCGCTCACGCTCGAGATAGCGGCGGACCAGCTCCGCCTGCTTCTCGTCGTCCTCGGCCAGCACGATGTGGGCGCACATGGCGTCGATGATAGGTCGGCCACGCACGGGCCACCGGATCCTGACAAGTTCCTCACAACCGTCGGTGATGGTGTCGGCATGGCAGCGGACACCCGCCGGCGGGCGGTGATCGGGATTGCCGTGCTGGTCGTGGTGATCGGCACGGTGCTGGGCGTGGCGGTGATCGACTCCCGGCACAGCGAGCAGGCCAACGCGACCGCGGCGCCGCCGTCGGTCCAGACGGTCGCGGTGAAGCGCATGGACCTGTCCAACGGGCAGTCGTTCGGTGGCACGCTCGGGTACGGCCTACCGCAGGCGTTGAAGGGTGCCGGTGCGGGAGTGCTGACCAAGCTCCCGGCGTCCGGCGATATCGCGGCGCAGGGCAAGGCGTTGTACTGGGTCAACGACAAGCCGGTGCCGGTGTTCTTCGGTGACACGCCACTGTTCCGAAGGCTCGACGGCCCGACGCTGAAGGGAGCGGACGTAGCCGTGGTGGCGCAGAACCTCAAGGCCCTCGGCTACAGCGTCGGCACGCTGCCGAAGGACCCGCAGCAGGCCGCCTTCACACCGACCATCGCACAGGCGTTGAAGAAGTGGCAGAAGAGCGTCGGCCTCGACGACACGGGGACGCTCGACGTGGGACAGGTCGTGGTGCTGGCGGGGCCAATGCGGGTCAACTCCGTGACCGCGCAGTTGGGTGATCCCGTTGCCGGTGACCTGCTCACGCTCACGTCGACGCAGAAGGTCGTCACGATGCCGGTGGACGCCACCGAGGTGGGGCAGATCAAGACCGGCGCGGCGGTGACGATCATCCGGCCGGACACCAAGACGGTGTCGGCCAGGGTGACCGCGATCAGCACCACTGTGGACGGTGGCGGCAAGGACCAGACGACCGGTCCGCCGAAGCTCACCGTCACGGTGACGCCGGACGATCCGTCCACACTGGCCGACCTCGACGCGGCGTCGGTGCAGGTGCAGGTGACGACGTCCGTCCACAAGGGAGTGCTGGCGGTTCCGGTCGGGGCACTGGTGGCCCTGCGGGAGGGCGGCTACGCGGTGCAGACGCCGGACGGCAAGTACCGGGCCGTGCAGACCGGGATGTTCGCCAACGGCATGGTGGAGATCAGCGGCGACGGCATCGCCGACGGCCTGAAAGTGGTGACCACGTCGTGACTCCGGTGCTGGAGCTGATCGGCGTCAGCAAGCACTATCCCGGCGTCACCGCGCTGGACGCGGTGTCGCTGGAGATCGAATCAGGCGAACTCGTGGCCATCGTGGGGCCTTCGGGCTCGGGCAAGTCGACGATGCTCAACATCATCGGCACCCTGGACCTGCCGTCGGAGGGCACGGTCCTGCTCGGCGGGCTGGACGTGACGACCCTGTCCGACCGGCGGCTGTCGGCGCTGCGCGGGCGGTGGCTGGGCTTTGTGTTCCAACAGTTCCACCTCACCGACGGGCTGACCGCCGCACAGAATGTCGCCACCGGGCTGTTGTACGCCGGCGTGCCTCGGCGGCGAAGGCGGGCGCTGGCGCTGGAGGCGTTGGACCGGGTCGGGCTGTCGCATCGCGTCGACCATCTGCCGCAACAACTTTCCGGCGGCGAGCGGCAGCGGGTGGCGATCGCCCGTGCCGTGGTGAACGATCCCGCGCTGGTGCTGGCCGACGAGCCGACCGGCGCCCTGGACACCGCCAACGGGCAGGCCGTGCTGGAACTGTTGCGGCGCTTGAACGACGATGGAACGACCATCGCCGTCATCACGCACGACCGCGACATCGCGGGGAGCCTGCCGCGCCGGATCGAGATGCGCGACGGCCGGCTGGTGGCCGACACCCGCGCGGGGAGCTTGGTGTGATGACTCTCGACACCCAGCCCGTTCACCTCTCCTTCGGCGACGTGCTGCGGCTCGGGCTGCTCGGCGTCGGCAGCCGCAAGATGCGAACCGTCCTGTCGGCGCTGGGAATCTCCATCGGCATCGCCACGATGGTGATCGTCACCAGCATCCCGGCGTCGAGTCAGCAGGCGCTGCTCGACCAGTTGACCGCCTTGGGCACCAACCTGCTCAGAGCCGAACCGCAGCAGACGCAGGGCGATCCCGTGCTGCTGCCCGAGGACTCGATGGGCATGGTCAAGCGGATCGGGCCGGTGACCGCCGCCGCGCAGGTCGCCAACGCGCACAAACCCGTGCACCGCAACGACAGGATCGACCCGAACGCCGACTCCGGGCTGACGGTGTTGGCCAGCAGCACGAACCTGCTGACAGCCGTCAACGGATCCCTGCACGCCGGCAAGTTCCTCGACGACGCCACCGCCAACTTCCCGACCGTGGTGCTCGGCTCCGTTGCGGCGTCCCGACTCGGCTTCACCGAGCTGCCGCCGAACCAGCAGCCGCCGCAGGTGTTCATCGGCAAGCAGTGGTTCACCGTGATCGGCATCCTGGACCCGATGCCGCTGAACCCCGACCTCGAACGGTCCGTGCTGGTCGGATGGGGTGCGGCGAAACAGGTTCTGGGCTTCGGCGGGCATCCGACCGTGGTGTACGTGAAGGCCGACGAGGACGCCATCCAGGACGTGCGGGCGGTGCTCGGGCCGACCCTCTACCCGCAGGCGCCGGGTTTGGTCCAGGTGTCACGGCCGTCGGACGCCCTGGCCGCCAAGCAGGACACCAAGACCACCTTCTCCGGCCTGTTCCTCGGGCTGGCCGGCGTCGCGCTGTTGGTCGGCGGCGTCGGCGTGGCCAACACGATGGTGATCTCCGTGTTGGAGCGGCGGCGGGAGATCGGCCTGCGCCGGGCCCTCGGCGCGACGAAGGGCCAGATCCGCGGGCAGTTCCTCACCGAGGCGGCGGTGCTGTCCGGCCTCGGCGGCCTCGCCGGCACGGTGATCGGCGTGGTGGCGACCCTGGCGTACACCGGATACCAGGGCTGGCCGGTGATCATCCCCTTCGCGGCGCTGGGCGGCGGACTGGCCGGGGCGGTGCTGATCGGCGTGCTCGCAGGCATCTACCCGTCGGTCCGGGCCGCACGGCTGACGCCGACCCAGGCGCTGGCCGCCCCCTGACATTAGGAGGTTCTTACCGAACGTCACCGCCGGCCCGTTCCCGTGCTGGACTGTCGGTGACCGGAAGGAGCCCCCGACCATGGCCTTCGACGACCTGCGCGCGCTGTTCGTCAACTGCACGCTCAAGCGGTCCCCGGAGATCAGCAACACCGACGGGCTGATCGACATCAGCAGCGGCATCATGGCCCGCAACGGCGTGACCGTCGAGGTGCTGCGCGCCATCGATCACGACATCGCCGTCGGGGTGTGGCCCGACATGACCGAGCACGGCTGGGCCACCGACGCGTGGCCGGCGATCTACGAGAAGGTGCTGGCCGCCGACATCCTGGTGCTCTGCGGGCCGATCTGGCTCGGGGACAACAGTTCCGAGATGAAGAAGGTTATCGAGCGGCTGTACGCGTGCTCCCACCTGCTCAACGACGCCGGCCAGTACGCGTACTACGGGCGGGTCGGCGGCTGCCTGATCACCGGCAACGAGGACGGCGTCAAGCACTGCGCGATGAACGTGCTCTACAGCCTGCAGCACCTCGGCTACACCGTGCCGCCGCAGGCCGACGCCGGCTGGATCGGCGAGGCGGGGCCCGGACCGTCCTATCTGGACCCGGGCTCGGGCGGGCCGGAGAACGACTTCACCAACCGGAACACCACGTTCATGACGTGGAACCTGATGCACCTGGCCCGGATGCTCTCCGACGCCGGGGGCATCCCCGCGCACGGCAACCAGCGCTCGGAGTGGGACGCCGGCTGCCGCTTCGACTTCCAGAACCCGGAGTACCGGTAGCCCCCCGTCGTGCCACATGCGCTTGCTGTGTGGCATCTGTGCGCAATGGGAAGCGCATGTGGCAACGGTGGGGTGCTGGAATCCGCAACTCGGTGTGTCGGAGAGCGGGACTCGCGGGGGTGGTCAGGACCAGGCGGAGTCGGGGGCGACGGTGATCGCGGACTCGCCGCCGGCGTCGGTGAAGGCGAGGAGGGCGTCGACCAGGCCGACCCGGGCCGACTCCGGCATCCGGGCGACGATCTTGGCGATCTCCTTGCGGCGGCGGGCCGTCACCTGCCGGACCACCCGCCGGCCCTCGGCGGTCAGCTCGATGACGATCTCCCGCCGGGACGCCGGGTTGGTCTCCCGCACCACCATGCCGGCGGCGACGAGCCGGTCGACCATCCGGCTCGCGGTCGACGGGTTCACGCCCAGCTGGTCGGCCAGCGCCGCGTGCTTGGTGGCGCCGACCGCGTTCAGGATCACCAGCAGCCGGAACTGGGCCAGCGTGATCGCCTCGTCCACGGCGGCGATGGACCGCGCGGACACGGCGACCAGCAGCCTCGACGCCGACAACACGGCGTCGGTGACGGCGTCCACGTCGGTTGACTCGGCGACTTCGCCCGGTGTGCGCGGCATGACACCAGTGTGCCTCAGCCCCCGCCGGACAGTGCGGGCACCGCGTCCCGGATGGCGATCTGCCAGCGTGTCGTCGGCGCCACCCAGCCGGCCGCCCGCCGGCCGGCCCGCTGCACCTGCTGCACCGCCGGCATCAGACCTTGCTGGTACGAGGCCATGCCGCTGCTCGGATCCATCGACCGCAGCAGCGAGTCGGCCAGCCGGAAGGCGCCGAACACCGCCAGCGACGCCCCGTGGCCGGCCAGCGCCGACACGCCCGCGCCGGCGTCGCCGACCAGCACGGTCCGGCCGACATGCCAGCTGGCCAGCTCGACCTGCGTCACCGGGGCGTGGTGCAGCGAGGGCGGGGCCTGCGCCAGCGCCCGGTCGACGATCCACCCCATGCCGGCGCAGCGGCTGCGCACCTCGGCGACCGGATCGGCGGGGGAGCGGTCGCCCCGGTGCACGAGGAACGCCGCGACCCGCCCGTCGGTGGTACGGCTGAACCCCGCCTGCCGGTCGGCCAGGCTGAGCACCTTCAGGTCCGGTCCGAGGCAGGCCGCGAGCTCGTCGTCGTGGAACAGGAAGGTCGCGCAGTGCTGGCCCAGCGGCCGCATGTACAGGCGGTCCGGTCCGAACACCAGCCGCCGCACGGTCGAGTGCAGGCCGTCCGCGCCGATCAGCAGGTCCACCTCCTGCACGCTGCCGTCGGACAACGTCACCCGAACGGGCCCATCGCCGTCCTCGACGGCGGTGATCTCGACGCCGCGCCGCAGCTGCACCCGGGGCGGCAGCACGGCGGTCAGCGCCGCCTCGAGGTCGCCGCGCATGACCGTGAGCAGCCGGCCCTTCAGCAGGGCGGCCGTGGCCAGGTAGCTGACGGTGGCGAGCGTGCCGCCGTCCTCGTCGACGTACACGATGGCGGGAATGTGCCGGCGGTTCGCGTTCAGCGTCGGCAGCAGGCCCATCCGGTCGAGCACGTCGTAGCCGGGGCCGCCGACGTCCAGCAGGTGCCCGGCGTCGCGGGGGTGCTCGTCGCGCTCGATGAGCAGCACGTCCCAGCCGCGCCGGCCGAGCCACCACGCCGTGGTCAGCCCGGCGACCCCGGCGCCGCACACGAGCACCCGCATCGCCTCTCCCGTCCGTTTTGTCGAGCCCCGAGTCTTGCACAGTGCAACAGTCGGTGGCGGTGGAATGGTTGACGGCCCGTGACTCCCCGGGCATCGTGGCTGCGAACGATTGCAGACACGGCGTCGAGGAGTGTCATGGCTTCACCGAGCATCGGCTGGATCGGCGCGGGGCGGATGGGCGCCGCTCTGGTCAGAAGGCTGTGCGCCGCGGGGTACGACGTCGCCGTGTACAACCGGACGCGCGCCAAGGCCGAGGGGCTCGGCGCCACCGTCGTCGACCGGCCGGTCGACCTCGCCGGCCGGGACATCGTGTTCACCATGGTGGCGGCGTCCGCCGACCTGGAGCAGGTGACCTCCGGCGAGCACGGCCTGCTCACCGATCCCGAGACCGCGCCGCGGGTGGTGATCGACTCCTCCACGGTGTCGGAGGAGGCGTCGGCCGCGGTGCGGATGGCCGCCCGCAAGCGCGGCTCCGAGCTGCTCGCCGCGCCGGTCAGCGGCAACCCGAAGGTCGTCGCCGCCGGCCGGCTGACACTGGCCGTGTCGGGGCCGCGCCCGGTGTTCGACGAGGTCGAGCCGGTGCTGCGGGTGCTCGGCCGGGGCGTGACCTACGTCGGCGAGGACGAGGTCGCCCGGCTGGTGAAGATCGCTCACAATGTGTTCCTCGGGGTGGTGATCCAGTCGCTGTCGGAGATCACCGTGCTGGCCGAGAAGGGCGGCGTCAGCAGGGCGGCGTTCCTGGAGTTCCTCAACGACTCGGTGCTGGGCTCGGTGTTCACCCGGTACAAGTCTCCCGCGCTGGTCAACCTGGACTTCACCCCGACCTTCACGATGCCCTTGCTGCGCAAGGACTTCGACCTCGGGCTGGCCGCCGCGCGCAGTCTGGAGGCGCCGATGCCGGTCGCCTCGGCGGTCGCCCAGCTGGTGGCGTCGGCCGTCGGAGCTGGGCATACCGAGGAGGACTTCGCCGCTCTCGTGCTGGAGCAGGCCCGTCGGGCCGGGCTGGAGCTGGAGCCCGAGGGTGTGTCGGTCGATGATGGGTTGACTCCGGACGAGTGAGTTCGCCTCGCCACCACGGACAGTCAATATGCTGGCACGATGGACAAGCCCGCGACCATCAAGGACGTCGCCGAACTGGCCCGCGTGCACGCGGCGACCGCGAGCCGTGCGCTGAACCCGCAGACCAGGGACAAGGTGAGCCCGCGGACGGCGGCCCGGATCGTGGAGGCGGCGCGGGCCCTGGGCTACTCGCCCAACTCGGCCGCGCGCAGCCTGCGCACCCGGACGTCCTCGGTGGTCGGGGTGGTCATCCCCGACCTGCGCAACCCGGTGTTCCCGCCGATCGTGCGCGGCGTCGAGGACGCCCTGCGGGAGGCCGGCTACCTGGCGCTGCTCGGCAACACCGACGGCGACGCCGAGCGGGAGCGGGACCTGCTGGCCACCATGCGCGGGCAGCAGCTGGCCGGGTTCATCCTCGCCACCAGCAAGCGGGACGGCGTGCCGCTGGGGCCGGACGTGTCGGTGGTGCTGGTCAACCGGCGCACCGACGCCGGGGACGTCGCCTCCGTCGTCGCGGACAGCGGGGCCGGCGTGCGCGCGCTGGTGAACCTGCTGGTGGAGCGGGGGCACAGCCGGATCGGGCACCTGGCCGGGCCGCAGGACACCTCCACCGGCGTGGAGCGGTACCGGGCGTTCCTCGACGGGCTGTCCGCGCACGGGCTGACCCCGTCCGGCGTCGAGTTCTGCGACGCCTTCAGCGAGCAGGCCGGCTACGACGCCACCCGGCGGCTGCTGGCCGGCGGCGTGTCCGTGACGGCGATCGTCGCCGGCAACGACATGATCGCCCTGGGCTGTTACGGGGCGCTGGCCGAGCTGGGGCTGCGCTGTCCCGAGGATGTCTCGGTGACCGGGTTCAACGACATGCCGTTCGTCGACAAGCAGCGGCCGGCGCTGACGACGGTCCGGATCCCGCACTACGACATCGGCTACGAGGCGGCGCGGCTGCTGCTGGAACGCATCGCCGACCCCAGCTCCCCGCCGAAGCGGCTGGTGCTACCCGTCGAGCTGATAGAACGCAACTCCGTCGCGCGAGTCGCGCTCTCAGACCCACCGAATGCAAGGACGGGGCAGAACTGAGCCCCGAGGCTCAGTTCTGTCGGAAACCTACATTCGGTGGGTCCCAGAGCGCGACTCGCCGGGGTCACATGGCGGCGATGATGTTGGCCGGGGTCAGGGGGAGGTGGCGGACGCGGACGCCCAGGGCGGAGTGCAGGGCGTTGGCGATGGCGGCGGCGGTGGGGCCCTGGGCGGTCTCGCCGGCCCCGAGGCTGGGCCGGTCGGGGCGGTCGACGATGACGACGTCGACGGCCGGGACCTCGGAGAACCGCAGGATGGGGTAGGACTCCCAGTCGGTGCTGGTGACGCGGGACCGGTCGAACCGCACCTGCTCCTTGACCGTCCAGCTGGTGCTCTGGACGGCGCCGCCCTCGACCTGGTTGCGCAGCCCGTCGGGGCTGACCACGGCGCCGGCGTCGACGGCGAGGGTGAGCCGCTTGACCCGGACCTCCGTCTCCGCCTCGACCTCGGCGACGACCGCGCAGTAGGCGCCGTGGTTGCTGTACCGGGCGAAGGCGAATCCCCAGCCGTCGCCCCGATCGGCCCAACCGGCGGCGTCGGCGGCGGCCTTGATCACGGCGTGGGCTCGCTCGTCCTCCAGGTACCGCAGGCGGTAGTCGACGGGGTCGGCGCCGGCACGCAGGGCCAGTTCGTCCACAAAGGACTCGATGGCGAAGATGTTGGTGTACGCGCCGAGCGACCGTAGCGACGAGGTGCGCAGCGGCATCTCCAGCAGCCGGTGCTTGACCACGCGCTGGCCCGGGAAGCTGTACAGCGGAACGGAATTGCGCTCGGACCCGCCGCCGCCGGCGAATGGCGGGTCCATCGACACCGGTGGGGAAGCACCGGTCCGTAGTTGCGCGCCGAGCAAGGACGGCACGTCGAACACGCCCGGCCGTGAGACGTGGCCGTTGCTGTAGACGTCGTGCCGCCAGGCCGTGATCTCGCCCGCCGCGTCGAGGTCGGCCTCGATTCGGATCGCCATCGCGGCACCGAAAGGGGCCCAGCCGAGTTCGTCGGCACGGGACCAGACCACCTGCACGGGTCGCCCGTTGACCGCCCTCGCCAGAAGCACGGCGTCGTAGGCGGCATCGTCGGCGCCGTTGTGGCCATACGCGCCGGCGCCCTCGACGTGGTGCACGGTGACCTGGTCGACGGCGACGCCGAGCGTCCGGCAGATGTCCTTGCGCAGGTGGTAGACGCCCTGGCTGTGCGACCACAGCTCCAGCTTGTCGCCGTCCCAGCGGGCGATGCCACAGGACGGCGCCATGGAGGCGTGGGCCAGATACGGCCTTGAATACACGGCGCTGACGGTCGTGGTGCCGGAGTCCTCAGTGGACTCATCGACGAGAGTGACGTCCTCGGTGCGCCGGGACATCAGGAACTCCGACAGGGCATCGACATCCGGCAGGCTGTCCCGCTCGGTCCACTCGCAGCGCAGCAACTCCTTGGCGCGCAGGGCGATCTCCTCGCGGGTGGCGATCACGCCGAGGAAGTCGCCGTCCCGCACCACATCGACGACGCCGTTCAGGGCGAGGGCCTCGTTGGCATCCAACGAAACCAGGGTAGCGCCACGGGACGGCGGCCGGACGACACGGCCGTAGAGCATGCCGGGCAGCGACAGGTCATGGATGAACCGCGGACGGCCGTACACCTTGTCGGGAATGTCCAGCCGGGCCGGGCTGGTGCCGACGATTCGCCGCTCGGCAACGGGTTTCGGCGAGACGTTGCCGGTCGCTTCCACGTCCAGGTCGACGTCGTCGAGCAGGTCCCAGTAGCTGACCGTGCCGTTGATCACGCCGTCGACGACGGACAGCGAATCGGTCCCCAGAACCCTTGCGGCGGCGGCAAGGAAGACGGCCCGGACCTCGGCGCCGACCTGGCGCAGGGCGGCGCCGGAGTGCTCGATCGAGCGGCTGCCGGCGGTCAGCGCCTCGTCCGGGCTGGAATCGGTGGTCAGCGGCACCATGCGGATCCGGCCGTAGTCGACATCCAGCTCATCGGCGGCAATCTGCGCCAATGCGGTCAGAATGCCCTGTCCCAGCTCGACTTTCCCGCAACGGACGTCGATCGTGCCGTCGGGGTGCACGGAAATCCAGTGCGACAGCCGCGGATTCGTCGCCAGATTGGGCGGGATCACCGTGCTGCCTCTGTCTGGGCAGCCTCGGTCCGGGCAGCCTCGATTCGGGCGGCCTTCACCACGGCCCGGACCATCCGGTTGTGCGCGCCGCAGCGGCACAGGTTGTCGTCCAGGGCTTGGCGAACCTCGGTCTCCGACGGCGAGGAGTTCCTGGCCAGCAGGGCGGTCGCCGTCATCACGACGCCGGACACGCAGTAGCCGCACTGCGCCGCCTGCTCGTCGATCATGGCGCGTTGCAGGGGCGTGTCGCCGAGCCCCTCCACGGTCACGACTTCCTTGCCCTCGACCGACCACAGTGGAGTGTCGCACGAGTGCACGGCCCGCCCGTCCACGACCACGTTGCAGGACCCGCACAACCCGAGGCCGCAGCCGAACCGCGTGCCCTTCAGGCCCAGCTGGTTGCGTAACGCGTACAGCAACGGGGTGTCGCGGTCGGCCTCGACCGTCACCTCGGCGCCGTTGACCAGCAGCCGGAACGTCTCGTCGCTCACCCGCGGAAACGCTATTCGCCGTCGCCGCCGGCCGTCAACATGACTTCGACCAGTCCCAGCAGTGTGCTCAACGCCCGGCTGGGCCGGTGGTCGGCCAGCCACACCAGCGTCACCAGCCACTCCACCGACGCGTCCAGCAGTTCGATCCGCACCAGGTCGGGCGCGCGGACGATCTCCAGGTCCGGCACGACGGCGATGCCCAGCCCGGCGCGCACGTAGTCCGGCACGAGCCGTAGGTCGGAGACCTCGGCCACCACCCGTCGGGGCTTGCCGACCGCCTCGAAGGCCCGCTCGACCGCGATCCGGTTGCCGAAACCCCTTGGCGTGTCGACAAAATCCTCGCCGGCCAGGTCGGTGATCGTCACGGCGGCCCGGGCGGCGAGCCGGTGCTCGGCCGGCACCAGCACGACGTAGGAGTGGTGGCTCAGCCGGCGGGCCCGCAGCCCGGCCAGCTCCGAGGGCGGCAGCCCCAACAGCGCGGCGTCGAGCCGGCCGGCGCGGACGTCCTCGGCCAGGCCGGTCGAGCCGGTGGTCGACATCGTCAGGTGCAGGTCGACCAGCGGATACCGGCGGTGGAACGCGCCGAGCAGGCCGGGCAGGTCGAGGGAGCCGACGCTGATCATGGTGCCGATGCGCAGGCTGCCCCGCAGCCCGGCGCCGGCCTCCTGCACGACGGCCTTCGCGCGATCCAGCTGCGCGAGGGCGGCCTTCGCCTCGGGGAGGAACGCCGCGCCGGCCGGGGTGAGCGCAACGGCGCGGGTCGACCGGTCGAACAGGGTCGTGCGCAGGTCCGACTCCAGCGACTTGACACCGGCCGACACGGTCGACTGCACCGCCTGCAGCCGCTGCGCGGCGCGGGTGAAGCTCAGCTCCTCGGCGACCGCGACGAAGTACTCCAGCTGACGCGTCTCCATCTCGTGATTATCGCATCGGGTCGATAACTGTCACCAGCATCTTTCGTTGGACTCGATGCTCACGGCGTCGCAGGCTGGAGCCATGACTTCCACGCTGATGGTCGCTCGCCCGGTGCGGCGGCTGGGCCATGGCGGCGGCTTCTGGGTGGTGGCCGCCGCGTTCGCACTGTCGCTCGCGCTGTCCACCCTGCCGACCCCGCTCTACCGGCTCTACCAGCAACGCGACGGCTTCCCCACGGTTGTGGTCACCATGGTGTTCGCCGCGTACGCGATCGGCGTCGTGACCAGCATGTACCTGATCGGGCACGTCAGCGACTGGCTCGGCCGGCGGCGCATGGTGCTGGCCGCGACGCTGGCCGAGGCCTTCGCCGCCCTGGTGTTCCTGACCTGGCCCGAGGTGCCGGGACTGATCATCGCCCGGTTCGTCTGCGGCGTCGGCATCGGCGCTCTGACCGCCACCGCCACCGCGCACCTCGCCGAGCTGCGGGCCGTGTCCCATCCCGGCCGTGACGCCGGCCTGCTCTCCGCCATGGTCAACATGGGCGGTCTCGGCCTCGGGCCGCTGGTCGGCGGGCTGCTGGCCAGCTACGTGACGGATCCGCTGACCGTGCCGTACGCGATCTTCCTGGTGTTGCTCGTGGTGGCGGCCGCCGCCGTGTGGCTGGTGCCGGAGACCGTGGAGCGCAACGAAGGCCGCCCTCGCTACCGTCCGCAGCACTTGTCGCTCCCTCGCTCCGCCCGTCCCGCCTTCTGGGGCGCCGCCGCCGTCGGGTTCGCCGGCTACATGCTCAGCGGCCTGTTCCTCTCCCTCGCGCCCACCCTGCTCCAGCACTCCCTGCACGAGGCTTCTCTGCTGGTCGGCGGCCTCGTCGCCATGTCCGTCTTCGCCGCGGCCGCACTGGCCCAGGTGCTCTTCGCCGCCGTGCCGCTGCGCCGTCAGTTGCTCGTCGGCCTCGGCGCCATGGCCGTGTCGCTGCTCGTCGTCCCCGCCAGCGTTCTCGCTGGCAGCGCCCTGCTGTTCGCCTCCGGCGTCGTTGTCGGCGGCGTCGGCCTGGGCCTCACCTTCCGTGCCGCCGTCGGCACCGTCGCCCGTCTCGCCCCGCCCGACCTCCGCGGCGAGGTCCTCGCCGGCGTGTTCCTGGCCGCCTACCTCGGTCTCGCGTTGCCGGTGCTGGTGGTCGGCGTCGCCCTGACCGTGCTGTCCAGCCTCGTCGTGCTGGTGCTGTTCAGCGTCGTGCAGCTGGCGATGCTGATCTGGGCCGGTCGAAGGCTGGCCATGGCATCGTGAGGGCGTGACTGCTGCCCACGCGCTGAGCCAGTACCGGAGCACCGACAAGCTCGCCGCCCGGATCGCCCTGCACGGCTACGGCACGGATCCGCAGCCCTGGCACGACTGGGTCCGCGAACGTCTGCCGCTGCGCTCGGGCCAGCGCGTGCTGGAAGTCGGCGCCGGCACCGGAGCGCTCTGGCCTTTCGTTCCGGAGATCGACCTCGTGCCGACGGACTTCTCCGCCGCGATGTGCACCGCCTTGCGGGGCAAGGGATTCGCGCCGGCCCGGTGCAGCGCCGACGCCCTGCCCTTCCCCGCCGGAACGTTCGACGGCGCCATCGCCTGCCACATGCTCTATCACGTCGACGAGCCGGCCCACGCCGTCGCCGAGCTGCGGAGAGTGCTGCGTCCCGGCGGTTGGCTCGTCGCGACCACCAACGGCGGCGGCCACATGGCGGAGCTGTGGGAGATCGCCACGAAGGTCGACCTGCCGATGTCGTTCCCGGAGGCCGCCGCCCTCTCGTTCCGGGCCGAGAACGCGAACGCCTTGCTGAGCGGCGGTTTCGACGACATCGACATGATCCGCTACGAGGACGAGCTCGTCGTGCCGACCGCCGAGCCGGTGGTGGCGTACCTGGCCAGCTGCGTGGACCGCGATCTGACCGACGAGGAGTTGTCCGCGCTGCACCACGAGGTCGCCGGGCGCGGGGTTGTCCGTATCCGCAAGCATTCGGTGCTGATCACTGCCCGTTCGGGGCAAGGGAAAGGGGCGTCACCGGACGAACGTCTTGGCGGCGGTGCGCGCCGTCGGCATGCTGAAGGCGCCTGGCCCCGCTCGTGAGGAGACGCCCGTGGACTTCGCCGATGTGCTCCGCGCCCGCCGGATGGTGCGCAGCTACCGCCCCGACCCGGTGCCCGAGGACGTGCTGCGCCGGGTCGTGAAGGTGGTGCACCGCGCGCCCAGCGCCGGGTTCAGCCAGGGGCACCGGCTGATCGTGATCACCGACCCGGGGCTCCGGCGCAAGGTCGCCGACCTGGCCGAGCCGGTGTACCTGGAGGCCGGCATGGAGCCGTGGATCTCGGTCGCCCCGGTGCTGGTGGTCGTCGGCGTGCGCGAGGACTCCTACCACGAGCGCTACCAGCAACCCGACAAGCTCGACGAGAACGGCAACGAGATCGGCTGGCCGGTGCCGTTCTGGTGGTTCGACAGCGGCAGCCTGCTGGCGATGCTGCAGCTGGCCGCGGCCAACGAGGGCCTGGCCACCGGCTTCTTCGGCCCGCACGCGGAGGGGTTGGCGGAGGTCGTCGGCCTGCCCGAGGACGTCGGCCTGTCGGGGATCATGACGCTGGGCTACTCCGACGACGACCCGAAGGTGCCGGTGGCGCGCCTGGCCGCCCGGCGGAAGCCGTTGGAGGAACTGGTCACGTGGAAGTGACGCGGTCGATCACCGGCAACGAGAGCCGACTCGGCCGGGCCGCCCCGAAGTGCACCGTGTTCTCCGCGACCACCACATCCGCCGCACCAGCGGCCGCGACCACCCCACCGGTGTTGGGATTCCGGTCGTAGCGCGGGAAGTTGCTGCTGGCCACCTCCAACCGGATCCGGTGGCCGGGCAGGAACACGTTCGACGTCACGGAAAGGTCCAGGGTCAGCTCGTACACCCGGCCCGGCGTCAGCAGTTCCGGCGCGGACAGTGAATGCCGGTACCGGGCACGAAGCATGCCCTCGCACAGGTTGATCGCGGTGCCGTCGGGGTGCACGTCGACGAGCTTGCCCATGAAATCCGTGTCGACAGCGGAACTGGACACGAACAGCGTCAACGACACGTGCCCGGTGACCTCCAGCGGATCGGTCAGCGGCGGGCCGGTGAAGCACAGCACGTCCTCGCGCGCTTCGACGGGCCGCTGGTCGCGCGGGCCGGCGTCGGCGGCGAGGGTGTTGCCGCCGATGGTGGGCACGGGGTCCAGCGGGTCGTATCGGTACGTCAGCGAGCCGGACGACAGCACAGTGCCGGAAAGCGTTCCGTCGCCGAGGAAGTAGTCCATCCGCCGGGTGTCGGGTAACGGCCACGCCTGCTCGTCACGCCACTGGTCGATCCCCATCACGAAGATCCGCACCGGCGCGGAGTCGTCCGGCTTGCCGCGCAGCCACTGGTCGAAGAACCGCAGGTGCGCGTCGGTGAGGTTGGCGCTGCGGTAATCGGTGCTCAGGTGCGTCCACGGCCCGATGACCAGACGCTCGTTGTGGCCGCGAACGGTCTCGTTGACGAAGACGTCGTACCAGCCGCCGACGCTCAACGCGGGCGCCTTCGCCGCCGGGGCGAGCCGCTGCCAGTAGCCGTCGTGCTCGGGGTGGTCGAAAACCGTGTCCAGCCAAGGGAAATGCTTCGCCAGCACGGGGTGGTCACGGGTCGGCAGCGTGTCGTACTGCTGCCGCATGATCTCCGGCAGGTCGGCGACCGCGCCGGCTTTGAGCGCCTCGCCGGCGGCGTTGGCGGTGATCCACGTGAGCACGGTGTGCAGTGACATCGCGCCGCCGGGGGAGTACCACGGGGCCAGGTAGAAGTCGGCGGTGGCGAACGTCGGGGCCACTGCCTGCAACAACTCCGCCGACTGCCACTGCACCGCGCCCTGGTACGACGCGCCGAAGCCGCCGATGTTGCCGTCACACCAAGGCTGTTCGCGCAGCCAGGCGATCGTGTCCGCGCTGTCGGCGGCCTCCGTCTCGTGCGGGACGTGCACGCCCTCGGAGCGGGCGGTGCCCCGGCAGCACTGGATCACCACCGCGTAGCCGGCCTCCAGCAGGGCGAACAGGTTCGGCCGGTTGCCGCCGTAGCTGGCGATGTCGTCCTTGCCGTACGGGGTGCGCAGCAACAGAACCGGGGCCGGGCGTTCGTCCGCGGGCCGCCAGACGTTCGTGGCCAGCGCCGTGCCGTCCCTGGTAACGACCCGCACGTCGGTGTCCACGATGAAGCGCATGAGGCCCGATCGTGCAGCATCGTCCGGCCGATGTCGAACCGGTATCTCTGGCATTGTTGCGGTATGAACCCGTTCGCCTCGCCGTTGGTCATCAGCGGGAACGGCCTGCTGCTGCGGGATTTCAGCGACGCCGACCTGCCCGTGATGGTCGACCTGTTCGACGACCCGGATGTGGCGCTGCGCACGCCCATCGCCTCGCCGTTCGACCTGGCCGCCGCGCGGGAGTACCTGGCGACGATGCGCCGGACCCGGGCCGAGGAGAACCGGCTGCACCTGGCCATCACCCGTCCGGGCGAGGACGTGCCGCTGGGCATGGTGTTCCTGCGGCCCGCGCTGTGCATGGTCGGCTACGTCGTGGGCAAGCGGCACCGCCGGCAGGGCATCGCCGTCCGCGCCACCCAGGTGATCACCGAGTTCGCGCTGCGCACCGTCGGGTTGCCGCACGTGCTGCTGGAGATCGAGGCGGAGAACGCCGCCAGCGTGGCCGTGGCCAAGGCGCTCGGGGCCCGGCTCAGCGACGCCGCGCCCGTGGAGGTGCAGTCGAAGGGCCGGTCGCTGCGGCTCGACACGTGGATCATCGAGCCGTGACGCCGGACATCCGGCTCGTCGACGCCTTCGCCGCCGACCTCGACGAGCACCACGAGCTGCACCTGGCGGTTTCCCGGGCCGACTACCCGAACGTCGCGCCGCCGACCCGGGAGACCGTGCTCGCCCGGCTCCGCGATCCCGACGTCGATCTCGGCGAACGCCTGTTCTGGACCGCGCGCGTCGACGGCCGGCTGGCCGGCGCCTTCGCCGCCCAGTTGCCCGTCGACGGCAACGAGCACCTGAGCATGATCCGGCTCGTCGTGCACCCCGAGTTACGCCGCCGTGGCATCGGAACCCAGCTGCTGCGCACTGCCGCTTCCGTATTGCGGCAACGCGGCCGCCTGATCGCCGAGGTCTCGCGCGTCGAGTCCAACTCCCCGGGGGCCCGCTTCGCCGCCGCGCTGGGTTTCCGGACCGTCAACACCTCCGTCTTCCAGCTCCTCGAGTTCGCCGAGGTCGATCCGGCCGTCTGGGACGTCTCCCCGCCTGCGGGCTATCGGCTCGTCCGCTGGATCGGCCGCGCCCCCGACCATCTTGTCGAGTCCTACGCCCGTGCCCGCCGGGCCATCGGCGACGCCCCGCCCGGCGAGTCCGCCTTCCGGACCCCCGACTGGACCGTCGCCCGCGTCCGCCGGCTGGAGGCCGCCTACCTCGAGCACGGCATCGAACGCCGCGTGGTCGCCGCCGTCGCTGACGACCAGGTCGTCGGCCTCACCGAGCTCGACCTCCAGCCCCTCCGCCCCGACCTCGCCGCCCAACGCGACACCGCCGTACTCGCCGCCCACCGCGGCCACGGCCTCGGCCAGGCCATGAAGGCGTCGATGCTGCGCTGGATCACCGCCGACAAGCCCGATGTGCAGCGGGTATGGACCTCCACCGCCGTCGCCAACCAGTACATGGCCGACGTCAACCACCGCCTCGGATTCGCGACCGTGCGGCGGTACTCCGTGGTGAACCGGGAGCTGGCAGGGCTGTGACCCCACGGAACCCGGCCGCTGCCGGTCGGCTGGGGAGGGCGGGTGGGTGAACCGAACTTGTGAACCATCGGCTCGGATTTTCGACCGATCGTCGCCTCTGTCCTGGCCAACCGGGACTGTGACGCGGGGTAGCCGTTGCGCCGACCGGCGGTAGCTGGTACTCCACCGGGTAACCCCTGCCGACTGTGGAGTGGAAGCACCATGCGGCTGTCCGTCATCACCGACGAGATCGCGCCCGACCTGGACACGGCGCTGCGCGAGTGCGAGGCGCTCGGGTTGTCCGCGGTCGAGCTGCGCAGTGTCGGCGGCCGCAACGTGGTGCACCACGAGCAGCAGCGGCTCCGCGAGTTCCGTGACGCGCTGGCGGCCGGCGGCTTCGCCTGCCCGGTGGTGGACACGCCCTTCCTGAAGGCGACGAAGGCGATCTGGGAGCACCTGGACCGCGGCATGGAGATCGCGGACCTGGTCGGCGCGAAGGCGATCCGGGTGTTCTCGGGCCTGCGGGTGGACGACCGCGACTGGTACCTGCCGTGGCTGGCGGACGTGCTGTCGGCGGCGGCCAACCAGGCCCGGGCGGCGGGGTTCACGCTGCTGCTGGAGATCGACGAGGCGTGCATGGTGGCGACGGTGGCGGAGGCGGACGAGCTGCTGGCCAAGATGGCCCCGGGCCTGCTGGGCGTGGTCTGGGACCCGGCCAACGAGGCCCGCTTCCGCAACGCGGAGCCGGACCCGGTGAACTGCGGCAAGGTCGCGGACGCGGTGGCGCACGTGCACGTCAAGGACTACGCGTACGGCGAGGGCTGGGTGAAGCCGGGCAACGGCATCGTGGGCTGGGCGGGCCAGCTGCGCAGCCTCGCGGACGCCGGCTACGAGGACTACCTGTCGATCGAGACGCACTACTCGGCGCCGGTGGGCGGCACGGTGCAGGCGACGCGGGACAGCGTCGAGTCGCTGCGCCGCATCGCGGCCGACAGTGGGATTTCCCTGCTATGACGGGAGAAGCCCGAGCCGCTGGGCCCGCAGCACGGTGGTGAGCCGGTCGGACGTGCCGAGCTTGCGGTAGATGTTCTCCAGATGCTTGTGCACGGTTCGCGGTGACGCGCCGAGCCGGTTGGCGATGCCGCCGGCGGTTAGCCCGGACGCCAGCAGCGACAGCACGGTGATCTCGCGGTTGGTCAGCTTCAGCTCGGCGGCCCGGTCGACGCCGTCAACGGCCTTGTCCTGCCAGCGTTTCAGCTGCCGCACGTGCCCGTCCACCCGACGCAGCAACGGTTGCAGCCGGCGCACGAACGCCCGTTCCCGGTCGGTGAAGTCCGCGCCGGCGCGGCCGAGCACGAAACCCCGGTTGGCGCCGGACATCTCGTGCAGCGGCAGCGCGATGTGCCTTGTCGCGCCGGAGGTCCCGCGCAGCGCGCTGAACGTCTCCGTCGACCGCCACGTCCGGTCGTCGAGCAGGTCGCTGACGGTCCGCGGCTCGCCGTCGCCGGTCTCGGCGTAGTGCCGCACCAGCGGATGCAGTGGCATCCGGGCGTGCTCGGCGGCGTCGGGTGGCAGCACGCCGCGGTACCACGGCGTCCACACCTCGACCTCGTCCAGCACGATCACGCGGCTCACGAACCGGTGGCTGCGGGACAGCACGCACGTCGTGCCGTGCAATGATCGGACCAATTCGTCGGCGACGAGCGACCACGTCCGGTCCACGTTGCGACTGTCCATCACCGCAACGGCCAGGTCGAGCATGCGTTCGTAGTCGCGCGACGCCAGTTCCGCCACGTCACCCCCGCAGTTTCCGCTGGTCGCGGGGCACAGTACACGGCGGCGCGCCCGGGTTCGCGCCGCGCCCGTCCGTCTCGACGCGACGGCAGCCGATCGGGTTCAGCGCAGCTGCTCGACTACCTTGCCCAGGTCCTGCTCCGCGTCGGCCAGCGAGGTCAGCCGCTCGTGCACGGTGCGAGCCAGCGGCAGGTCCTCGGATGCCGTCGCGAGCGCGACATCCTTGGCGGCCAAGCGGATCGGGTAGTACACGCCCTCCGCGAACGCCCGCGCCGCGACGCCGGCGAGCGGGCTGTTGTTCAGGGCGGCGTTGACCAGATCCTCGGGCAGTCCGTAGGCGGCGGCGAGTTTCACCGCCTCCGCGATCTCGGTGACACCGACGATGACGGCGGTGATGACGACGATCTTCAACGCCGAGCCCGTGCCCGGTCCGCCGCAGCGGGTGACGCGGCCGAACTGGTCGAGGATCGCTTGCACCGGCGTCGGATCGCCGCCGACGAGCAGCGCGAGCTCACCGGAAGCGGCACGGTCGACGCTGCCCAGCACCGGGGCGTCGATCGCGGTGACGCCTTCCGGGAGCTTGGCCACGATGTCGGCGAAGGACTGCGGACCGATGGAGGACATGTCGATCAGGTAGGTGCCTTCGCGCAGCGCCGGGAGCATCGCGTCGACGACCGCGTGCACCGCGTCCGGATCGGCCAGCATCGTCACGACGACGTCGGCGTCCCGCACGGCCTCGGCCGGTGTGGAGGCGACCTTGGCGCCGTCCGACGCAAGCAGGTCCGCCTTCGCGGCGGTCCGGTTCCACACGGTCAGCTCGTAGCCGGCGGCGAGCAGGCGACGGGCCATCGGCAAGCCCATGGAGCCCAGCCCGAGAAACGCGATCTTGTTCATGGCCTCGACGCTACGGCCGTCCACGCGATGCCACCAGCGAATGTCTAGCATGGCTGACATGCCTGACGCGCATGAATTGTCGAGCGGTTTGCTCCGGGTTTTCGTCGAGGTCGCCCGGCTCGGTTCGTTCACGGCGGCGGGAAACCGGCTCGGCTACACCCAGTCGGCGATCTCCCGCCAGATCTCCGCGCTGGAGGACGAGGCCGGCACGCCGCTGTTCGACCGGCTGCCGCGCGGCGTCCGGCCGACCGAGCCGGGCCGCCGGCTGCTGCTGCACGCCGAGGCGGTGCTGGACCGGCTGGAGGCGGCTCGCCGCGAACTGGCCGACCTGCGCGAGCTGGCGACCGGCCGGCTGCGCGTCGGAGCATTCGCCACAGCCGACGCCTCCTTGGTGCCGAAGGCGATCGCCGCCTTCCGGGCGGCCTACCCGGCGGTCACGGTGACGCTGACCGAGGGCTACACGCCGGGACTGGCCGACCGGCTGCGGGACGGCGAGCTGGACGTCGCGATCCTGTCCGGCGACGGCCCGTTCGACGGCCTCGACCTGCGCAAACTCCGCGACGACACGATGCTCGTCGCGCTGCCGGCCGGGCACCGGCTGGCCCGTCGGCGGCGGGTGCGGCTGGTCGACCTGGCCGACGAGGAGTGGATCGCCGGCAGCGACCGTCCGGAGGAGACGCTGATCAGGTCGTGCCTGGCGCACGGGTTTCGGCCGCGGATCGGCTTCGTGGCCCGGGACTGGCTGGCCAAGCAGGGCTTCGTCGCGGCCGGCGTGGGCATCACGCTGATCCCGTCCATCGCGGCCGAGTCGGTGCGGCCGGACATCTGCCTGGTTCAGCTGCATCCCGACGAGGTTCCGGTGCGCGCCGTGCACGCTGCGACGTCCGCCGGGGTGGCGCTGTCACCTGCGACTCGCGCATTCCTGGACATCATTGACGACTGATTTCGTTGCAAGAAGTCGTTGACAGTACTGATTCGGTTGGTGTTTGCTCCCGGCATGCCGCGTACGGAGATGTTCCGGTTCCTGCGTCGAGTCGCCACCGACCATGCCGCCGCCGAGCGGCTGGGCCTGCCGGTGGCCGAGTTCTGCGAGGCGCGGGCGGCGCGGGCCGCCGGCACGATGAAGCGCCGAGACGTGCTCAAGATCTTCGGCGCTGGAGCGGCCGTGCTCGGAGCGGCGAGCGTGTTACGCGCACCGAAGGCGGCCGCCGCGCCGCGTGGTGACACCAAGGCGCGCATTGCTGTCATCGGCGCCGGCATCGCCGGCCTGAACGCGGCGCTGACGCTGGCCGACGCCGGCGTGCGCTGCACCGTCTACGAGGCCGGCGACCGCGTCGGCGGCCGGATGTTCTCCGAGCGCGACTACTGGGGCGGCCAGGTCACCGAGTACGGCGGCGAGTTGATCGACACCGACCACACCGTGATCCGGAACCTGTGCAAGCGGTTCGGCATCGGCCTGACCGACATCCGCGCCGCGGAACCCGCTGGCAGCAACGACGTGCTGTACTACGAGGGCCGCTACCGGTCGCACGCGGAGTTCGTCGCCGAGTTCCAGCCCGTGTACAAGGCGCTGAAGGCCGACATCGACAAGGCCGGCGAGGATGCGCCGACCTGGGACTCCGCCACGCCTTTCGGGATGGAGCTGAGCCGGATGAGCGTGCAGGAGTGGATCGCCACCCGGGTGCCCGGCGGCTACTCGACGTGGATCGGCCGGTTCCTCGACGACGCCTACGTGGTCGAGTACGGCCGGGATTCCGGCCAGCAGACCGCGATCAACCTGGCGTACATGATGATCGACCAGGATGACCTGGCCGAGCCGTCGATCTGGGGTGCGTCCGACGAGCGCTATCACATCACCGGCGGCAACCAAACCCTGCCCGAGGCGATCGCCGCCGCGTTAGCCGCCGGCACCGTGCAGCACGGGCACCGGCTGGAAGCCTTGGTGCGCAACGGAGACGGCAGTCAGACCCTGCACTTCGACACCGGCGCCGTACGGGTCGACCACACCATCCTGACCGTGCCGCTCGGTGTGTTGAAGCGGCTCGACCTGAGCCGGGCCGGCTTCGATCCCCGGATGCGCGGCGCGATCTCGTTGCTGCAGATGGGTTTCTGCTCCAAGCTGCACATGCAGTTCTCGTCACGCCCCTGGGTCGGCCGCGGCCCTTGGCCCGGCGTCGCCAACGGGATCAGCTTCTCCGACTCCGGGTACCAGCAGGTGTGGGACGCCACCGCCGGGCAGCCCGGCCGGTCGGGCATCGCCATCCAGTACGGCGGCGGCAGCGGCGCGCTGAGCTTCCAGCCCTCGAGGCCTTTCTCCACCGCCTTCTCGTCCTACGTGCGGTCGTCCGTGCGGCAGAAGATGGCGCAGTTCGACGCTGTCGTTCCCGGCATTGGTGGCGCCTATGCCGGCAAGGCCACCTTGGCCGCGTGGCACCGCAACCCCTACAGCTACGGCGCCTACAGCTGCTATCCCGTCGACTACTGCCACCGCTTCGCTGGTTATGAGGCGCAGCGCCAGGGCAACATCCACCTCGCCGGCGAGCACACGTCGGTGGATTCGCAGGGATATATGAACGGCGGCGCGGAATCCGGCGCCCGCGCCGCCGCCGAGCTGCTGACGATGCTCTGAACCCCCGCGAGTCACGCTCTCCGGCACACCGAATGTAGTTTTCGGGCAGTTCTCAGGGCGTCAGCCGATGGAGGTCCCGTGGGAACAGCGTGGTCTGCCGGATGTTGGCCACCTCCAACAACCTCGCCGTCCAGCGCTCCAACCCGATGGCGAAACCGCCATGCGGCGGCATGCCGTGGGCGAACACGTCCAGGTAGCTCTGGTACGCCTCCGGCGACTCGCCACGCTCGGCAAGCGCGGCGAGGTAGTCGGCGTGCCGGTGCAGCCGCTGCCCGCCGGTGACGAGCTCCAGACCCCGGAACAGCAGGTCGAAACTGTTGCTGTATCGGGGGTTGCCGGGCTCGGGGTGGGTGTAGAACGGTCGCTTCGCCATGGGATATCCGGTCACGAAAAGGAACTCCGACCCGTGCTCCCGCCGGGCCCACTCCGACAGGAAGCGCTCGTCGGCCGGGGCCAGGTCGATCTCGTCCCTGCCGCCCAACAACTTCTGGGCCTCGGCGAAGTGGATGGACGGAATCTCCACGGGCACCTCGGGCCCGGGAACACGACCGGCGACAGCCTCGACCATGCCGGCGATGGCATGCCGCAGCACGGCCATCACGTCCCGGTGGTCGGCGATGAACCCGATCTCGGCGTCCAGGCTGGTGTACTGGGCCAGGTGTCGAGCGGTGTCGTGCGGCTCGGCCCGGAACACCGGCCCCACCTCGTACACCCGCTCGAACACGCCGACCATGGCCTGCTTGAAGAACTGCGGCGACTGGGCGAGAAACGCCCGCCGGCCGAAGTAGTCGATGCCGAACACGTTCGCACCGGACTCGGTGGCCGAGGCGACGATCTTCGGCGTGTGGATCTCGGTGCAGCCGATCCCGTCCAACGCACGGCGAAACCCGGCGACCGAGGCCGCGGCGATCTCGAACCGGGCCCGCAGGGCGGGATGTCGCAACGCCACCGGGGCATGGTCCAGAATGGTCGGCAGGGTGGCGGAAACCGTGGGCCGGTAGAGGTCGAAAGGCGGCGGCACAACGGCTTCGCCCAGCACGGTCACGACCGGCGACGTCAGCTCGGCCCCGCCGGGCGCCTTCGGGTTGGCGGTGACCAGGCCGGTCACCTCGACGACGGTCTCCTCGGCCGGCGCGGGCCCGGAGGTGACCACCTGGGCCAGCCCGGAGCGGTCGCGCACGACCACGAACGTCACGGATTTCAGCTCACGGCCACGGTGCACCCAGCCGGCGACGCGCACGCGTTCACCGATGTGGGCGGCCAGTTCCGCGGCCAGTACTCGGGCGATCATCGCCACTCCAGTGGTCGAGTCGACCCCTTGGGAGTGCGGGCGAGAAGGGAAACTCGCGGTGCCACCGCACTTTCGTCCCCTGACGGGAACCTCGTTCTGGCCCGGTGACGGGGGCCGGCCGGCGGGGCATTGGGCCGAAGAGCCGTTCCTCCCCGCACTCGGGAGGGTCTTCACCGTGGGGACGCGGGACCGCCTTCGCAGCTCCCGGCGGCTCTCTTCGACCCGCGTCGATCCCGGCTACTCGTCTCCGTCAACGTGTTGCGGCACAGCGTATCCGATCGCGGCGGGAACACGCCTCAGGATTTCGGCCCGGTCTGGATCGCCTGGTCACGGAGGTTGTGGTGCAGCGTCCCGAGTCCCTCGGCGAACGCGGTGAACTCCTTGCGGCTCATGCCGTCCACGAACAGCTCGCGCACCAGCGCAGCGTGGCCGGGGGCGGCCTCCCGCAGCTTCTGCCGGCCCTTCTCGGTGAGCGCGGCGACGATGCCGCGCTCGTCGCCGGCGCAGCCCTGCCGTTCCACGAAGCCGGCCTTCTCCAGCTGGCCGACCTGGTAGGTGAGGCCGCTCTTGGACGTCACGGCGGCCCCGGCCAGCTCGGTCATGCGCAGCCGGCCGTCGGGCGTGTCGGCCAGTCGGGCCAGCACCTCGTACTGCGGGTGCGACAGGCCGGCGTCGCGTTTGAGCTGCTGGTCGACGAGCCGGTTGATGATCGCGCCGACGGTGAGGAACTGCTTCCACGCCGTCAGTTCCCGTTCGTCCAGCCACCTCGGGTCCGCCATGACGGACATCGTACGAATTTCAACAGTCGGCGGCTTGACGGCGGCGTGTCACCGGGGTCACACTGTGTGCGTATCGCGAATGTCTGTACGCATTGCGCACACCCTTTCGGGAACACAGGAGCGACTGTGACGATCAAACGAGACCTGGTCATCGGCGGCGAGGACGTCCCCGCGCTGGACGGCCGCACGACGGAGGATCTCAACCCGTACACCGGGGAGGTGTACGCGGTGGTCGCGGCCGGCGGCGCGGCCGACGTCACCCGCGCCGTGGACGCGGCGCAGCAGGCGTTCCCGGCCTGGTCGGCGACCTCCCCGGCGGCCCGCCGCCGGATCTTCCTCAAGGCCGCCGACATCATGGAGACCAAGGCCGACGAGGCGGTCGCGCTGATGGCCGAGGAGGTCGGCGGGGTCGCCGGCTGGGCGCACTTCAACCTCGGCCTGGCCGCCGGCATCCTGCGCGACGCGGCCGCCGCGATCGGGCAGCCGCTCGGCGAGGTGCTGTCCACGGAGACCGAAGGGCAACTGTCGCTGGCGCTGCGCGAGCCGGCCGGCGTGGTGGCGGCGTTCGCGCCGTGGAACGCGCCGCTCATCCTGGGCACGCGGTCGCTGGCGGTGCCCCTCGCGGTCGGCAACACGGTGGTGCTCAAGCCCAGCGAGGACGCGCCGATCGCCTGCGGCCTGTTCCTCGCCGACGTGCTGCGCGAGGCCGGCCTCCCCGCCGGTGTGCTGAACGTCGTCACCAACGCGCCCGCCGACGCGGCCGACGTCGCGCGCACGTTGATCTCGGACAAGCGGGTCCGGGTCGTCAACTTCACCGGCTCCACCAGGGTCGGCCGGATCATCGGCACCACCGCCGCCGAGCACATCAAGCCCGCGGTGCTGGAGCTGGGCGGCAAGAACGCGCTGCTGGTGCTGGACGACGCCGACATCGACTACGCCGTGAACGCGGCGACCTTCGGCGCGTTCCACAACGCCGGCCAGATCTGCATGTCCGCGGACCGGCTGCTGGTGCACCGCTCGGTGGCCGCCGAGTTCACCGAGAAGCTGGCCGCGAAGGCGTCGTCGCTGCCGCACGGCGACCCGACCGACCCCGGCACCGTGATCGGGCCGCTGATCACCGCCGCCGCCGCGCAGCGGGTGTCCGAGCTGGTGGCCGACGCGGTCGCGGCCGGCGCGGCGCTGCGGGCCGGCGGCGGGCAGGCCGACGGAGCCCGCTACCCGGCGACCGTGCTGGCCGACGTCACCCCGGAGATGCGGATCTTCAACGAGGAGATCTTCGGCCCGGCGGTCACCGTGACCACTGTGGACACCGACGAGCAGGCCATCGAGATCGCCAACAACACCGACTACGGGCTGACCGCCGGCGTGCTCACCGAGGACGCCCGCCGCGGGCTGGCCGTCGCGCGGCGGCTGCGCACCGGCATCGTCCACGTCAACAACCAGACCGTGGACGACGAGCCGCAGGTGCCGTTCGGCGGCGTGAAGTCCAGCGGCTACGGCCGGTTCGGCGGGCGGTGGGGAGTGGAGGCCTTCACCTCGACCCGGTGGGTGACCGTCGCCGGGCAGCACAACGGGTTCCCCTACTGAGGAAGTCAGGGTTATTCCCGATGCGGGGTGATCCGGCGGCCCGATAACGTTCGTCGGCGTCGGACATCGTGCTGGGGGAGTGACGGATGCGCAGGTTGTTGGGGATCGTCGGCCTCGTTGTCGTCGGGGCGTGCGTGGCCGGCGGCTGCGGCAACCTGCTGCCGCCGCAGTCCATGAGCGACACGAAGACGCTGGACCAGAAGGTCACCGCGATCAAGCTGGACGGCCGGTCCGGCAGCCTGCGCGTGCAGGGGCAGGCCGGGCTGTCCAAGGTGACCGTCGAGCGCACCATCAAGTACCACGACGGGTCGCCCAACCAGGACACCTACCGCGTCGACGGCGACGTGCTGGTGCTCACCGGCCAGTGCGGCAGCAACTGCGACGTCAGCTACGAGGTGACCGTGCCGGCCGGGCTGCCCGTCTCCGGCCAGACCTCGACCGGGCACATCGACCTGCGGAACGTCGGGGCGGTGGACGTCACCACGAGCACCGGCGGCGTGGACCTGACCGACGTGGCCGGGGCCGTGAAGGCCGAGACCACCAACGGCGAGATCACCGGGACCGGCCTGCATGCCGGGGGCGTGCAGGCCCACACCACCAACGGCTCGATCGACCTGACGCTGCTCGAGCCCGCCGACGTGACCGCGCGGACCAGCAACGGCCAGATCAAGCTCGCCGTGCCGACGGGGAGCTACCGGCTGTCGACGGGCACTCACAACGGCCACCGCAAGATCGGCATCGCGGACGACCCGAACGGCAAGAACCGCCTCGACCTGAACACCGACAACGGGTCCATCGAGGTGACGCAGGCCTAGCGGCGGCGGGGCCACGTGAGTGGCTCATGTGGCGGTTGAGGCCCACGTGAGTGGCTCATGTCGCGGTGGGGGCCTACGTGAGTGGCTTATGTGCGGTCGGGGGTCCACGTGAGTGGCTCACGTGGCGTCAGGGGTACGTGAGTGGCTCAGGTGGCGTCGGGGGCGAAATGAGCCACTCACGTGCGGAGGGACGGCGCCGCCTAGCGTGTCCCGGCGATGTGGCGGCGCAGCGGCAGCCAGGTCACCAGCACGAACAGGCTGAACACGTTCAACAGCAGCCAGGTCGGGTGCAGCAACGCGCCCGGCAACCGCGGCCAGTTCACGTACCAGTTCGCGACCAGGTCCAGCACGATCACCGCGAACGCCAGCGTCACGCCGTGGCGGTGACCCAACGCCACCAGCACGGCCGTCAGCGGATCGAGCACCACCAGCGCGGCGAAGAACACCGCCAGCGGCGGGGGAGCCCACGAGTAGCCGCCGACGAGCAGGTCGATCGCGTGCGTCGTGGTGCCGACGAGAAAGCCGACCACATAGCCGGCACGGACGATCGACCAGTGCACAACTCGGACATTACGCGAGCGCCGCGGCCGGCGTGTGGACGACGCCGGCCGCGGCCGTTGCTCATGACAGGGTCGTCGCCACGTTGTAGCCCTCGACCAGCAACCGCGGCTGCGACACCGACTTCCGTGGCGTCACGCTGACCGTCTTGCTCTCGCCGGGCAGCAGCCAGAAGTAGTTGTCGCCGTACAGCGTGGGCAGCACGCGGTCCTTGCCGTTGTGCTCCCGCAGCGACAACCGAACCATCGCCGCCACCGTCTTCCCGGTGTTCTTCACGACCGCGCTGTAGGCGTTGCCGCTCTGCTTGAGCGACACCGAAACGCTCGTCGCCGCCACCTGGTTCAGGGCCCGCATGTCGGTGTCGGCGCGATACCGCCAGTACGTGTTCTCGGACAACAGGTTGCCCTTGCTGTCGGTCATCCGCAGCCGCAGCAGGTGCAGCGCCGGCAGCGAATCCGCGAACGGCACCGTGAACGCCTGCGTCACCGACGAGGCGGCGACGTCGACCTTCTGCGTCTGCGCCGCGCCGAGGGCCTTGCCGGTGAGGTCGTACAGCTGCGCCGTCACGGTGGCGCCGGCAACGGCCGCCGGCGTGTGGTTGACGGCGCTGACCTGCCACGTCGCCAGGCTGGCCTGCACGTGGTGCGGCTCGCAGCCCTTGCGTGAGCCGTAGTAGCTGCCGTTGACGTCCATGTCGTAGTCGTAGGTCTGCCACACCGTGCTGTGCCACGCCGGGTGCGACATCCACAGCAGCACGCCGCGGGCGTCGTTCCACAGCAGGGCATTCCACGCCTCGAAGATGGCGCGCATGCTCTCGTAGTTGACGAACTGCGCCTTGCGGCAGAACTCCTCCAGCCCGCTCGATGGCGCCAACCGCGCGTCGATCGCGTCGAGGTAGGTCTGCGGCTTCTGGTTGCCGTTGGCCGACCAGTCGTGCAGGTACCAGGGTGCGCCGATCGGCCAGCCCGGGTCGCCCTCGCCGACCAGGTTGCGCATGCTCTCCACGACCGACACCGTCGGGATGCCGATCTCGCTCCAGAACCCGTGCTTGCCGCCGGTCGCCCCGCCGGTGAAGTACTGCTTCGGGTCGACCCACAGGTACGGGCCGTCGCCGCTGATCACGCCGCCGGCGGAGTTACTCTGGTACAGCAGGTCCGTGTTGCCGGTGACGATGTCGCGCAGCGGGCCGTCGATCGAGTCCGGCGGCGTGCCCTCGTTGCAGCCGAAGAACACCACCATGCACGGGTGGTACCGGTAGCGCAGCACGGTGTCCTTGGCCTGCGCCAGGAAGATGTCGTGGTTGGCGGGATCGGTGGAGAAGCCGTCCCAGAACTCGTTCCACACCAGGATGCCGTTGCGGTCGGCCGCGGCGAACAGCTCCTCCCGGTAGCTGCACCCGATCCAGTTGCGGATCATGGTGAAGTTCATGTCCCGGTGCATGGCGACGACGTTGTCCACCCGGTCCTGCGGCATCCGGCGCAGCAGTTCGTCCCAGCCCCAGCTGCCGCCGCGGATGAACACCTTGACCCCGTTGACCAGGATCGTCAGCGGCACCGGCGAGTTGTCCACGGCCTTGACGTCGGTCCAGGTGTTGCCGTCGTTCGACACCTGGATCTTGAACGTCGCCGCGTACGCCGTCTCCCAGGTCAGCGCGACCCGGTCGAAGGTCTGCACGGAGCCGAGGTCGACCTGGATGTACTGGTCGTCGTTGTAGTTGGAGGACCAGCGGGTGTTCGGGTTGCCGTCGACCGCGTTCTGCGGCGGGTTGCCGTCATTGTCCACAGAGGACGCGGTCGCTGTCTTGTTCAGCGCCAGGTCGGTCGTCGGCGACGCGCTGTTGACCACGGACAGCGTGTACAGCGAGATGCCCCAGCCGGTTGCCCGCTTGCCGCCCTGCACCCGCACGTACTGCGCCTGCTGCACCGGGAAGTCGACGGTCTGGTCGGCCCGGCCGTTCTGGATGGTGATCGGCAGGCCGAAGTCGTAGCCGATCTTGCGAATGCCGAAGTCCAGGGTCCGCTTGTCGCTGGTCCTGCCGCCGACGGTCGCGGTCAGCTGCAGCTCGTGCAGGTTCGGGTCGCCGTACCCGTTGGGCCACCACAGCTTCGGGTCGGCCAGCTTCAGCTGCGGGAACGCCGCCGGGTCGAACTTGACGTCGGTCTGCTGTCCGGCGGCGACCGTGACGGTGCTGCTCACCTTCACGGTGTCGAAGGCCGCGGTGACGGTGACCTGCTGCGAGGTCGACGACGCGTTGCGCACCGGCACCGTGATCGTCACCTCGGCGACGCTCAGGTCGGGCAGCTTCGGCAGGGCCGTGTCGATACGGGCGTCGCCGAGCACGGCCGCGCCGGTCGAGCGCAGCCGGACGTGGTTCCAGATGCCGGACACCCGGTCCCGGACCGCCGGCATCCAGTCCCAGCCGGACGCCGCGACCAGCGTGGGGGAGTTGGCGAAGATGCCGCCGCCGGCGTCCACGAAGGACTGGCCGGCCGGGCCCTTGTCACCGGGGCTGCCCGGGAACGGGATCGGGGTGATCTTGACCGCCAGTGCCTGGTCGCCGCTGCGGCGCAGCGTCGACGTGACGTCGAAGACCGCGCGGCCGAAGGGGTGCGACAGCGTGCCGACGGACTTGCCGTTCAGCCACACGTCGGCCTGGTTGTTCACGCCGTCGAACTCCAGCCAGACGAACCGGCCGGCGCCGGTGTCCAGGCCGGCCGGGACGGCGAACGTGCGGCGGTACCACCAGGCGTGCCGGGACAGCGCCTCCGGGATCACCATGTTGTTCATGCCGGACACCGGGTCCGGGAAGTGGCCCTGCTCCACCAGCGAGGCCAGGACCGTGCCCGGCACCGTCGCCGGCACCCAGCTGTCGGTGTTCACCGACTGGCCGGAGAGGACCGCGCCGTCCTGGCTCGGCGCGAAGTTGTCCATGGTCAGCACCCAGCCGGACTCCACCGGCACCGTGCCGTCCTTTTCGACCGTCAGCGCCGGCGGGGTGCGGCGCTGCGCCGGCCAGTTCGTCCAGCCGGTCACCTGCGGGCGGTTGCCCCTGGCCGTGCCGTAGACCTGGAAGCCGTTGACACCTAACGGGTTCGACGTCGAGCGGCTGAACGACGTGAACCGCACCCAGCGGGCCGCCGCCGGTTGGTCCAGGGCGATCGTGTTGACCGCGCCCGTGCCGGCGGTGGTGCTGTGGACCGTCGTCCACACCTCGCCGTCCGTCGACACGTCCAGGGCGTACGAGGTGGAGTAGCTGGTCAGGATCTCCAGGCCGCTGGTCCCGTTGCGGGACTTGCCGAAGTCGAAGGCCGGGTCGCCCGGCTTGGCGTCGAAGGTCAGCACGATCTTGCTCACCTGGCACTGGCCCTGCAGGTCCACCACCAGCCACTGCGGATCGCCCTGCGCCGCGCGCCAGCCGCTGCCGCGGAGGCCGACCTCCGCCACCCCGTCCACCGCGAACTTCGCCGGCGTCGCCGCGTAGTCCGTGGACGACACCGTCACCGGCCGGAACAGCGCCAGATCCGCCGGACCTGACGCCTGTGCCTGTGCGGCGTCGGGCGCCGCCTCCGCCACGCCGGGCAGCGCCGCCGCCAGGCCGAACCCCGCGAGCAGGGTGACCCCGGTGGACAGGAATCCCCTTCTCGACAGCCCGTCTTCTTCGACCTGCGTCATGCCCAGCTCCCGATCCCGTCGCGGCGTTGACAACGTTGCCAAGACCCTGCTTCAGCGGTGTGACGGGTGTCAAGACGACAAGCAAGACAGGAAATCCGGCCATCGACATCGTTGTCATCCCGGGCGGGGGCTGAGCGGTGGTTGAGTCGGCTCGGTGCCGTCAGGCGAGCGTGCGGAACAGGCGGGCGGTGTGCGTTCCGGGGTCGGCGGTGATGAACACGACCTGCTGGTCGTCGTCGGGGACGGCGAGGATGTCGCAGTTGACCCGCAGCGGGCCGAGGGTGGGATGGTCGAGGGTCTTGCTGCGGTGGCCGGGCGTGCGAACGGGGTTGGTGTCCCAGATGTGCACGAATTCCCTGCTGGCACGGAGATCGGCCAGCAGGCGGGCGAGGCGCCGGTCGCCGGGATAGCGGGCGGCGGCGCCGCGCAGGCGGGCGACGGCGATCTCGCCGAACTCCTCGGCGCCGCTGCTGCGGTGCAGGTCGGGGCGGAGGAAACGGCGGCGGGCCAGGTTGGGCTCGTGGCGCAGGTCGCCGAGCAGGGCCGCGGCGAGCGGATTCCAGGCGATGATCTCGTACGTCGCGTCGGTGACGACCGCGCCCGCTTCGGGGATTCGGCGCAGCAGGTCGGCGACGTACGGGCGGACCTGGCGGGCGGGGCCCGGTGGTGGGGTCGGAACGGTGTCGGCGAGCCGGAACAGGTGACGGCGTTCGGCCGGTGGCAGCCGGAGGGCGTCGGCGAGGGAATCGAGGATGCGTGGCGACGGCCGCGGACCCCGGGCCTGCTCCAGCCGCGCGTAGTAGTCGACCGACATCGCGGCCAGGCCGGCGACTTCCTCGCGGCGCAGGCCGGGCGTGCGGCGACGGCCGGCGGCGGGCAGCCCGACGTCGACGGGGCGCAGGCGGCCGCGGCGGTCGCGCAGGAACCGGGCCAGCTCCTCCTTTGACATGGTATCGATTGTGCCTGGTTACCGGGTGGCGCTGCCGGCATCGTCGACGGCGTGACCAACACGGCATTGGTGACCGGCGCCAACAAGGGCATCGGCAAGGAGATCGCGCGCCAGCTGGCCGAGGCGGGCCTGACCGTCCTCATCGGATCGCGCGACGCGGAACGGGGCAAGCGGGCGGCCGAGGAGATCGGCGGCGACAGTCGGCTGCTCGTGCTCGACGTGACCGACGAGAACAGCATCGCCGCCGCGGCGGCCCAGGTGGACACGCTCGACGTGCTGGTCAACAACGCCGGCATCCTCGTCGACGAGGCCAAGCCGACCGAGGCCGACGTGGCCGGCTTCCGGCGGACCTACGAGACGAACGTGTTCGGCGTCCTGGCGGTGACCAACGCGTTCCTGCCGGCGCTGCGGCGGTCGGCGCATCCGCGGATCGTCAACGTCTCCAGCGGCACTGGTTCGCTGACGTGGAGCCTCGGCGGGCGGTTCGCGACCGGCGGCTCGGGGGCCGCGTACCGCTCGTCCAAGACCGCGTTGAACGCACTGACGGTCTTCTACGCGCAAGCGCTTGCCGACGAAGGCTTCAAGGTCAACGCGTTGGCGCCGGGACTGCGTCGGACGGACCTGAACGCGCGGGCGGCCGCCAGCGACGGCGATCCGGCCGAGGCCGCCGCGGGCGCGGTGCGGCTGGCGCTGCTGCCCGACGACGGCCCCACCGGCGAGTTCGTGTCCTGGGACGGCACTCCGGCGCCGTGGTGATCACGCCGGCTTGACCCGGTTGGCCGGCTTGCGGAACCAGAGCCCGCGGCGGAGTCCCCGTGGAGGTTGCCGGTCTGGCCGGTCGCCGGTGTCCCGTCCGACGGGTGCCCGATCGAGCCGCGATGTGGCACGGTGGCGTCGTGGCCTACGACGTGCTGTTCGAGCCGGTGCCGATCGGGCCGGTCGTCGCCCGCAACCGGTTCTTTCAGGTGCCGCACTGCAACGGCATGGGCTACCGCGACCCGTCGGCCGAGGCGGCGATGCGGGGCGTGAAGGCCGAGGGCGGCTGGGCCGTGGTGTGCACGGAGGAGACGGAGATCGATCCGTCCAGCGATCTGACGCCGTCGATCGAGCTGCGGCTGTGGGACGACCGGGACGTGCCGGCGGTGGCCCGGATCGCGGACCGGATCCACGAACACGGCGCCCTGGCCGGTATCGAGCTCGTCCACAATGGACCGCACGCTGCGAACCTGACCAGCCGGATCCCGCCGATGGGGCCGAGTGCGCTGCCGGTGGTGGGCAGCAACCATCCCGTGCAGGCGCGGGCGATGACCTTGGCGGACATCGCTTCGTTGCGGGAGATGCACCGGGCGGCGGTCCGCCGGGCACTGTCGGCCGGCTACGACCTGATCTACGTCTATGCGGCGCACGGCTACGGCATGTTGGAGCATTTCCTGTCGTCGCAGCACAATCACCGTTCCGATGCTTATGGCGGCAGCCTGCTCAACCGGGCCCGGCTGCTGCGCGAGGTGTTGGCGGACACGCGGGAACTGTGCGGCGGTCGGGCGGCGGTGGCGTGCCGGCTGGGCGTGGGCGGCGGTGTCGAGGAGACGGCGTTGTCCGCGGCCGAGACGCGGGAAGTCGTGCATGAACTCCGTGACCTGCCGGACCGGTGGGACTTCGTGGCGGGCCCGTGGTCGGTGGATTCGAACACGTCCCGGTTCGGGCCGGAGGGCGAGCAGGAGGCAGCCGTCCGCGGGCTGAAGTCGTTGACGGACAAGCCCGTTGTCGGCGTCGGCCGGTTCACCTCGCCGGACGCCATGGTGCGGCAGATCCGCGAGGGCATCCTGGACTTCGTCGGCGCCGCCCGACCGTCGATCGCGGATCCGTTCCTGCCGGCCAAGATCCGCGACGGTCGGCTGGACGAGATCCGGGAATGCATCGGCTGCAACATCTGCGTGTCGGGGGACCACACGCAGTCGCCGATCCGCTGCACGCAGAATCCGAGCATGGGGGAGGAGTGGCGGCGCGGGTGCCGTCGCGACCGGCGCTCGCTGGCGTGCCGACGGCGTCGGCCGGGCGCATCCGCTCGGCCTGCCCGTCGATCCTGCCGCCCGGGTGCTCACGCCGGACGACGTCATGGCCGGCTCACGGCCTCGCGGCCGGCGGGTCGTGGTCTATGACGACGACCACTACTACATCGGCGCTGTGCTGGCGGAGTTGTGGGCATGCGAGGGATTCGCCGTCGAGCTCGTCACTCCGGCCGCGAGCGTCTCGGAGTGGACCGCCAACACCATGGAGCTGCCCAAGATCCGCCGCCGCGTTCTGGAAGCGGGCGTCACCGTGCACACCGACCGTGCGGCGGTGTCCGTCACCGCGGACTCGCTGCGCACCTCCTGCGTCTTCACCGGCTTACAATGCGATCACGCCGCCGATGCCGTGGTGCTCGTGACAGCCCGGCTTCCGATCGACGACCTGTGTCAGGAACTGCTGGCCCGGCAAGCGGACTGGGAAACGTTGATGTCCGTGCGGGTGATCGGCGACGCCTTCGCGCCTGGCACGATCGCGGCGGCGGTGTGGGCCGGCCGCGAGTACGCGGAGACGCTGGACGCGGTCGCTGAGCCGTTTCGCCGGGAGATCACCAGTCCGGCTCGGGATGATCGGTCTCCACGGGCGGCATCGAGTTGACGCTGATGGCTCGTCCGCCGTGAAGACGTCATCGTTGATCTGGGTCAGGCCGCCGAAGAGTTCCCGCCACGCGGCGGGACGGTACCTCACTCGGGGTCGATCCAGCGCGGGTGCTCTTTGCGGGCCCAGGACAACCGGACGTAGCCGGTGCGCATTCCCTCCCGTGCGAGCGGGTCTCGGTAGGCCATGCGGATGTGCCCGACGACCACGACGGCGATGGCCAACGCGAGCCAGTCGTGCACGAAAATGGCGCTGCTGCGCGGAATCCACGGCAGCAGGTCGCCGAACCACATGAGCAGACCGGTGAACAGCATCACCGGCACCGCGCCGGCGATCCAGGCCGCGTAGAGCTTCTGGCCGGCATTGAACTTGCCGGCCGGGCGGGACTTCAGTCGCTTCACCGCGAGCCGGAGCCACTCGCCGTCGTACTTGGCGAACCGGTTGAGGCGCTTGAGATCGGCCCGGAACTCCGCCGAGAACAGCCCCAGCAGCAGCGGAACCGGGAGCAGGATGCCGGAAATCTCGTGCACTGCGACGACAAGCAGCCGCCGTCCGACCAACTCGGCCAGCGGCGAGAAGTACAGGCAGGCCGCCGTCCCGGCGCAGAACGCCATCAGCCAGCCGGTGGTGCGGTGCACCAGCCGCTGGACCCGGCCGAAGCGCTGGACGCGGTCAGAGCCAACCGTCGACTGCATAGCCGTAGTCCTCCCAGTAGCCCTGCTGGACGCGCTCCGTGACCGTGATTCCGGACAACCACTTGGCCGACTTGTAGAAGTACATCGGCGCGATGTACAGCCGGACCGGGCCGCCGCGCTCGTGCGACAACGGCTGGTCCTGCAACTTCAACGCCACCAGCACATCCGGTCGGCGGGCCTGCTCCAGCGTGAGGCTTTCCGTGTACACGCCGTCAAAGCACGTGAACCGAATCGCCGTCCCTTCCTTCTGCACCCCCACCGCGTCGAGCAGCGTCGACAGCGGCACCCCGGTGAAGGCCGCGTTCTCCACCTTCCAGCCGTCCGTGCACTGCACGTCGTGCACCACCCTGCGCTGCGGCAACGCATTCAACTCCGCCAGCGTGAACGTCCGAGGCTTGTCCACCAGCCCGTCAATTGTGAGTCGATAATTCGCCTCGTTCTTCACCGGCACCGACGCCGTTACGCTGTAATACCGGAACCCGCCCCCGTTGGGCAGCAGCTCCGTCACTCCCACCGGGTCCGCGTCCAGCAGCTTCTGCCATCCGCCCTGCAATGCCGGCGCTGCCGCGATGCCCGCCGCGCCCAGCCCCAGCATCGACAGCATCACCCGCCGCCCCACCGGCTTACCCTCGTTCTCGCTCACGAACCGAGCTTATGCGCACCGGTTAGACCGGTGTGCGATAGCGGAAGAAGTTGGCGGGATCCGTGGGGTCCGGGCAGCGACCGACCCGTGCCGGCGGGGAGGAGGCGCACGTGAGTGGCTCACTTTCCCCCTTGGGGGTACGTGAGTGGCTCACTTGCCCTCCTTCGGGTACGTGAGTGGCTCATGTGGTCTCGGAGGTATGTGAGTGGCTCAGGTGGTTCTGGAAGCGAAGTGAGCCACTCACGTGCGTCGGGGGAGAAGGAGGGGGAGAGGGGAGGGGCGTCGGGCGGGCGGTAAGGGTGCGCGGCGGGGTGGGGCGGGGAGGTTGTGGTGGAGCCGAGGGTCAGCGGACGCGGCGGCCGCGGAGGATGACGGCGGTGGGGTTGGCCAGGAGGGAGAGGTCGGTGCGGGGGTCGGCGGGATAGACGACGGCGTCGGCGGGGGAGCCGGGGGTGAGACCGCCCAGTCCGAGGTAGGTGCGAGCTGACCAGGAGGCGGCGGCGAGGGCGTCGTGGGGGCGGAGACCGGCGTTGACCAGGGCGAGGATCTCGTCGGTGATGCGGCCGGTGGGGCGGGAATCGGTGCCGGCGAGGACGGTGACGCCGGCCTCGACGGCAGTGGCGGCAAGGCGGCCATGGGCTTCGGCACCGTTGAGGTACCAGTCGCGGCGAGGGCCGGGAGGGGCGGAACGAGCCTTGGACAGGCCACTCTCGATGACGGAGAGGGTGGGCGTGAGGACGCTGCCCCGAGCGGCCATGGTGGCCAGGGCGGACGGGTCGAGGCACATGCCGTGCTCGATGGAGTCGACACCGGCGGCGACGGCGGCGAGACCGCCGGCGGCCTGCTGCGAGTGGGCGGCGACGCGGCCGCCGACGGCGTGCACGGCGTCGACGACGGCGCGAAGCACGGTGAGGGGCACGGGCTCGTCGTCGGGACCCCAGTCGGCGATGATCTTGGCCCAGCCGGTGCGGGCGGCCTGGGCGGCGGCGACGCCGGGCAACTCGGAGTGCTCGACCCGGCGGCCCCAGCCGTCGAAGAACTGGCCGTGCTGCGCGAGCCACGGACCGGCGTGCCAGGCGCGCGGCACATCGGGATCCCGGCCGAACCACGCGGGCGGCTCGCCGGCGATGCCGGGGGCACGGATGACGGTCACGCCGGCGTCGACGTGCCGGTGCAGGTCCTCCCGCAGCAAGTCCTCATCGAGCGGATCGCCGGGTTTCTCCGCTCCGGGATGGGTGTGCGCGTCGACGAGTCCCGGCAGCAGCCAGCCCTCGATCAGCTCGGCGCCGGGGGCGGGGTCGGTCGTCCACCGATCGCCGTCGGCACAGAGGTCGACGACCTCACCGGACGGCAGGGCGTTGCCACGGATGCGGATCATTCGGTTCTCCGGGCGGTGAGCAGGAGCATGCCGGCGGGGCTGCGGAGGTCGATGAGATCGAGGCCGGCGGCGATCAGCCAGGACATGAGCTCGGCGGGCGTGAAGGACCGGACGCCGAAGGTGTTCTCGTGCTGCCGCTGGAAATGCCGGTAGGTGGGGCGTTCGGCATGGCGGTAGGTGAACGCGGTGAAGAGGCCGCCGGGGCGAAGGCAGCGGGCGACCTCGCGCAGGACGTCCCGGGGCTCGGGCAGCAACTGGAGGGCGTTGGAGCAGTTGACGGCGCCGAGGGAGCCGGTGGCGAAGGGCAGGCGGAGGGCGGTGCCCCGGACGACGCGAACGCCGGGCAGTTCGGCGCGGATGGCGTCGATCATGGGGACGCTGAGGTCGAGGGCGACGACACGGTCGAGGCCGAGATGGTCGACGAGGGTGCGGGTCCAACGGCCGGCGCCGCAGGCGAGATCGAGCAGAGGGGCGTCGGCGGCGGTGAGGTGGGCCCGCAGATAGTCGTCCTCGGCCTCGGGGGTCAGGGCGTTCTCCCAGTTGTCGCCCATGATCTGGAGGAAGGAGGTCCGCGTGTGCTGTTCGTACCGGGGCACGTGCAGCGGATCCTGGAGGAAGAACTGGCCGAGTCCGGCGCCGGGAGCCCGGGAGGCGGGACCGAGATCAAGGTAGCCGCCGGCATCCGGATAGGTGTGGCCGCACGTGGTGCACTCGACACCGTCGGCGACGGTGGTGAGAGAGCCGAGACAGGCCGGGCAAGCGAGAATGTCCATGAGGTCAGACACGTGCGTTCCGTTCCACGTGGTGGTCGGCCTTGGCGCCCATGAAGGCCAGCAGGGAGGTGGTCTCGGCGTCCCAGATGGCCTGCACGGTGGCGGCATCCCAATCGCCCTCGGCCCGCCAGCGGCGGTCGAGCTCCCGCTCGGAGTCGCTGAGTTCCCAGAGCGCGGGCGTGGGCCACGACCGGCCGATCCGGCTCGGGTCGACGTCGGCGAGGCAGCGTTCCAGCCGCTGGCGGTCCTCGTCGGGCAGACCCCGCAACACCGCGAGCACGGCAGCGGAGTGCTCACGGAAGTGAGCGCCCAGGAACGCCAGGGCCAACAAGACGCTCTCCGGTTGGTCCGGGCCGAGGGCGTCGAGAATCCCGGGCAGCCGCGCCGAAACGGCGTCGTGCGAGGTCTCGGCGAGGATACCGAGCAGAATGAGCGCCCGGGCATGCCCGGGATCGCCCGGGATTCGTTTGGCCGCAACGACAAGCCCGTCGATGACGTCGTCGAACGTTGGCCCGGGGCCGGCGACCGTGGCGGCGAGACACCGATAGGACTCCGCGGTTCCGGGGGCGGTCTCGAGCAACTCCAGCTGACGCGCCCGCTCGACGGGATCGTCCCGGAACACGGTGGTGCCGCGCGCCGCCGACTCCGCGGCCAGCACGTCCGGATCGGTGTGCGTCCAGGCGTCGTCGGCGTCGGGCAGCCGTTCCTCGGCGGCGGGGGAGCTGACGACCTGGAACATCTCCTCGAAGCCGCCGGGCGTGATGAGCATGAGGTAGTGCGCCCGCTCGGAGATCACCGCGAACCGGTGCGCCGTGTGCCGGGGCAGGAACACCGACTCGCCGGCCCGCAGGACGCCGTCGCGGCCGCCGACCGTGTACTCGAGTTCCCCCTCCAGCACCACAAGGGTCTCGTCCTCGCGGGAGTGGACGTGCGGCGGCGTGGCATAGCCGCGCAACGCCCGCTGCTCGACGACGCTCAGCGCGCCGTCGGTGTCGCCGGCGGTGACCCGGATCGACATCAGGCCGCCGAGGTGCCACAGCTGGCGCGGCAGTTCCGAGGTGCGCCGGGCCAGCAGACCGGGTGGGATCGACATGGCATCAACCCTAGCGACCGCGTCGGCGCCGCAAAGCGAATTGACGTCGAAGGGCGGTCCACTGGGGACGATCAGAGTCCGACGCGCTCGATCTCGTACCCGTCGGGGTAGCTCGGCGTGACCAGTTCGTCCTGGTGGAGCGGCGTTTTCCGGACGGGCAGCCAGCGCCCTACCCTACCCCGTGCCTTGAACGCAACCCGTGCCGCGTGCACTGCCCACGCCGGCACGGCGCCGACGCCGAGCGCCGTGCGCAACCGGTCGTCCAGCAGGGCATTCGCCATGGTGTCGGCGAATCGGCGGCCGGCCGGCGCGAGCGGCCCGGGCAGCCAGGCCGCGAACAGCTCGGTCAGCTGGGCGCGGGTGGCGTCCCACTGCCGCTGGTTCTCAATGGTGTAGCCGAAATGTTCCCGTTCGTACGCGTCGAACCACGTCTCGAACTCGGGCAGCGTCGGCGGCACCTCCCGTACGCCCATCAGCCGGCCCAGCTCCTGGTAGAACCGGAACATCGCGGTCCGCTCATGGCAGCAGATCGGCCGCCACGCGTAGGCGTCCAGCCAGCGCAGCGCCGGAATCACGAAGGTGCCGAGCACGTAGACGAATTCGTGGTTGGGGATCCGCCACGGCCGCTCCGGCGTGCTCACCTGCCGCGTCGCCGCGCCGTGTACGCGCCGGATCTGCCGCACCGCGGCCAGGCCGCGCTCGTGCTCGAAGCCGTAACGGACCACTTCGAAGATCAGGATGCCGGTGTTGTCCAGGCGCCGCTGGGTGTGCGCGGTCATCCGGCCGGTGCGGTCCAGCAGCGCGCTGATGCCCGGCACCGCGAAGTTGCGGTAGAAGCCCAACTGGATGCCCATGGTCATGTCCCACGGGAACTCCAGTAGCGCCATGTCCCGGTAGATGCGGTGGTAGTCGCGGTCGGGATCGAGCCGCCGGAACTCGCGCAGCCGGTCGTACCGCCCCATCGGTGCCTCCCGTCAACGCAGCAACGGGGCGATCTTGCCGACCAGCTCGTACGAGCGGCGGCGCGCCGCGTGCTCGTACACCGGCGTGGTCAGCATGAGCTCCGTCGTGCCGGTCTCGTCCAGGACAGCCTGCAACAGCCCGCGGACCGTGTCCGGGGACCCGACCAGCACTCCACCCGATCGGACGGCGATCTCGGCCCGGTCGTCGTCGGTGTACGGGTACGCGGCGGCGTCGGCGGGGCTGGGCAGCTGGACACGGTTGCCGCGGACCCGGCTGAGCACCTTCAACCGGGTGGAGCCGGCCAGGTATTCGGCCTGCGCGTCGGTGTCGGCGACGATCACCGAGACGCTGACCAGGGTGCGCGGCCCGTGGTAGTTCCCCAGCGCCTCGACGGCGTTCTCCGGCTTGAGGTGGTGCGCGAAGGCGTAGCCGAGACCGAGCGAACCGGCGAGCGAAGCGCTGTGGCCGCTGGACCCGAGCAGCCAGATCTCCGGCAGGTTGTCGACGGCCGGCACCGCGCGGACAAGTTCGTCGGCGGTGAAGTACCGGAGCAACTCCCTGACCTGCTCCTCGAAGCTCTTGGCGGTCCGTTCCCGCTCGCTCCGCACGGCATCGGCCGCGTGCTGCGGGCCGCCGAGCGCGCGGCCGAGGCCCAGGTCGATCCGGCCGGGGTGGAACGCCTCCAGCGTGCCGAACTGCTCGGCGACGATGATCGGCGCGTGGTTGGGCAGCAGCACGCCGCCGGCCCCGACCCGGATCCGCTCGGTCGCGGCGGCGAGCCGGCCGACCACCACCGCCGGCGCGGAGCTGGCGACGCCGCGCATGCCGTGGTGCTCGGGCACCCAGTAGCGGTGAAACCCCAGCTCGTCGGCGAGGATCGCCAGGTCAAGCGTGTTCCGCAGCGCCTCCCGGGCGGTGCTGCCCCGCACGATCGGGGACGTGTCCAGCACGGAGACGCGCACGCCCATGCTCAGGGTCCTTCCTCAGCCGGTCGCCGACCGCGACCATCCACCGGGCCCGAGCCTGCCGTACCGGGCCAGTTCGGCCAGGTTTTCGGTGATCTCCACGGTGATCCGCTCGAAGTCGTTCCCGGTGTGCGGCAACGCGATGTGCGGGAACTCGTCGGTCAGCCGCTGCCACAGCGGGATCAGCCGGCGGGCGTAGCGGGCCCGGGTTCCAGGTCGGCGAATCTGACTGTCGCTCAGCGGCGCGGTCATCGGGGCCGAATGTAGCGCGGACGGAGTCAGGATGTGCTGCGTTCGGCGGAACAGCGGGGCGATGGTCACGCGTCGTCGACGTCGATGAGGGCCTTGGCCAGGGCACGCATCATCGATGCCTGCTCGCGGGCGGTGCGGGCGTCGACCATGCCCCGGTGGGCCATCTTCGTGACGCCGGAGTCACGCATGGCCTGCTGCAGCTCCTGGGTGGCGGCCCGCAGCTCGTCCTGGGCCGCCTGGTTGGCCGCAAGCGTTTTCGCCAGCCGGTCGGCCTGCGCGGTGAGCTCCCGGTCGATGTCGGCGGGGATCACGGCGTCGGTGAAGTAGCCGACCTGGACCTGGAAGAACGAGGCGATCGCCTGCAGGGTACGCAGCGTGGGGTTCTGCTTCACGCCGCGCCGCAGCTCCGACAAATGGGACTCGGACAGCTCGAAGCCGGCGGCCTTGCACCCGGTGACGACCTCGCGGTTGGTGTAGGCGTGTTCCGGTGAATCCGCGGGCCGGCGCACGTCGAAGAGGCGGTTGAGCCGGTCGCTCAGCACGGTGGATGTCTGCTCGCGATCGGTGCTCATGTCTCCGCTCCCCCCGGCTTGGCGTTGCTGAACCAGGATGCCACCTCGGTGCCCTGTGGTGCCAGCGTCAAGAGGGGGTCACTACCCCTCAAGTTCACTTCTCTCCAGCGTAGCGAAACGGTTCGACGGTGGGGTACGGTTTCGCTGAAGCGACGAAGCCATCGTCGCGGACGTGTATTGGCTGCGCGGGGGAGGGTGGCCGATCCGGCGCTCTAGGGGTGCGCCGGATCGGCTGCCCCATTACCGGGGTGGGGTATCCTCGACCCCGTGACTTCCGGTGCGCGGCTGCTGACTGTGCTCGCCGTGCTGGCCGGTGTCTTCCTCATGCACGGGTTGCCGGCGCAGGACTGTTCCGGCGTCGCGATGCCGACAATGACCGCCGTCGCCCACCCCGGCATGGACATGGGGTCCGGCCACGGTGGCGTGTGTGTCTTCACGACGCCGTCGCGCGACCAGGCGCCGCTCCTGGCCCTGGTGCTCCTCGTGGTCGCCGTCCTGTTGACGGTGCTGTGGCGGCCGCTGCTCGTCGGTGGCCCGAGCCGTCGCGGGCCGCCGCTGGCCGGCGCCCAGCTGTTGACCATGGTGTGTGTCTCCCGGACGTGATCGGCGCTCGCCTTGAGCCGTCCTGTTCACGTATCCCGGAAAGACATCATCAATGTTCACGATCACGCGTGCCCTGGCGGCCGTTGTCGCCGCCGGGTTGTTGACCGCTGCCTGCGGCAGCGCCCCCGACCACATGGCTTCGATGCCGCCGACCACGTCGTCCGCGATGTCCATGCCCGGCATGGCCATGACCGACGGCCTCGCCGCCGAGTCCGGCGGCTACAGGTTCGAGCCGGCGTCGACCACCGTGTCCGCCTCGTTCCGGTTCCGGATCGTCGGCCCCGACGGCCGGGCCGTCACCGAGTTCGAGCCGGAGCAGACCAAACTCATGCACTTCTATCTGGTGCGTTCCGACCTGACCGGGTTCCAGCACGTGCACCCGACCATGGCCGCCGACGGCACCTGGACCGCGCCGCTGTCCGCCGCCGAGCCTGGTTCCTACCGGGCGTACACGCAGTTCGTCGTCAAGGGCACCGACGAGGTGCTCAGCCAACCCGTCACCGTTCCCGGCGCTGCAACCACGTCCGCCTTGGCTGCGCCGGCCGCAACCACGGAGGTCGATGGCTACACGTTGACGGTCGGCGGCGACAAGCCGATGGCCGGCATGACCCACAAGCTGACCATCGCCGTCGCCAAGGACGGCCAGCCCGTCACCGACCTCCAGCCCTACCTTGACACGTATGCGCACCTGACTGCGTTCCACGCAACCGATCTCGCCTTCGCTCACCTGCACCCGCAGGGCAGGGAAGGCTCGACGCTCTCGTTCGAGGCGATGCTGCCGAAGCCCGGCGACTGGCGGCTGTTCATCCAGTTCCAGACCGGCGGCGTGCTGCACACGGGGGCCGTGACGGTCTCCGCCGGCTGACGACAGTGAGGCCCCGGCAGAGGAGCCGGGGCCTCACCGCGTCAGCGGAAGCGCCGTAGCCGCAGGCTGTTGCTGACCACGAACACCGAGGAGAACGCCATCGCGGCGCCGGCGACCATGGGGTTGAGCAGGCCGAGCGCGGCCAGGGGCAGGGCGGCCACGTTGTAGGCGAACGCCCAGAACAGGTTGCCCTTGATGGTGCCCAACGTCTTGCGGGACAACCGGATGGCGTCCACCGCCGCCCGCAGGTCGCCGCGGACCAGCGTCAGGTCGCTGGCCTCGATGGCGACGTCGGTGCCGGTGCCCATGGCCAGGCCGAGATCGGCGCGGGCCAGCGCGGCGGCGTCGTTCACGCCGTCGCCGACCATGGCTACGACCCGGCCCTCGGCCTGCAACCGGCCCACGACGTCGACCTTGTCGGCCGGCAGCACCTCGGCGATCACGTCGTCGATGCCCACCTCGGCGGCGACCGCCCGAGCGGCGTCGGCGTTGTCGCCGGTGAGCAGGATCGGCTTGAGCCCCAACGACTTCAGCCCGGCAACGGCCTCGGCGGAGGTCGGCTTCACGGTGTCGGCGACGACCAGCACCGCCCGAGCCGAGCCGTCCCAGGCCACCGCGACGGCGGTGCGGCCGGCCCGCTCGGCGGCCTGCTTCGCGGCCGTCAACGAGTCGTCCAGGGAAAGGCCCCACTGGGCCAGCAGCCGATCCCGGCCGACCAGCACGGCCTTGCCGTCGACCAGGCCTTGCACGCCAAGGCCTTCCTCGTTGCGGAAGTCGTCCACGGCGGGCAGTTCGCCGACCCGATCCGCCGCCCCGGCGGCAATCGCCTTCGCGATCGGGTGCTCGGACGCGTGCTCCAGCGCGCCGGCCAGCCGCAGCGCCTCGGCCGCGTCGACGCCGTCGGCCACGTGCACGTCGACCAGGCTCATTCGGCCCTCGGTGACGGTTCCGGTCTTGTCCAGCACGACCGTGTCCACCCGCCGGGTGGACTCCAGCACCTCGGGGCCCTTGATCAGGATGCCCAGCTGCGCCCCGCGACCGGTGCCGACCAGCAGCGCGGTCGGCGTGGCCAGGCCCAGCGCGCACGGGCAGGCGATGATCAGCACCGCGACCGCGGCGGTGAACGCGGCTTCGGCGGCGTGCCCGGTCGCGAGCCAGGCGACGAGCGTGCCCAGCGCCAGCACGATCACCACCGGCACGAACACCCCGGACACCCGGTCGGCCAGCCGCTGCACGGCCGCCTTGCCGTTCTGCGCCTCCTCGACCAGCCGGGCCATCTGCGCCAGCTGCGTGTCCGCGCCGACACGCGTCGCACGGACCACCAGCCGCCCGCCGGCGTTCACCGTCGCGCCGACCACGGCGTCGCCGCGGCGCACCTCGACCGGCATGGACTCGCCGGTGAGCATGCTCATGTCGACGGCCGAGCTGCCCTCCGCGATCACGCCGTCGGTGGCGATCTTCTCGCCCGGGCGGACCACGAACTCGTCGCCGACCTTCAGTTCTCCCAGCGGAATCCGGCGTTCCTGGCCGTCCCGCAGCACGGCGACGTCCTTCGCGCCGAGCTCCAGCAGCGCGCGCAGGGCGGCCCCGGACCGGCGCTTGGAGCGGGCCTCGAAGTAGCGGCCGGCCAGGATGAACACGGTCACCCCGGCGGCGACCTCGAGGTAGATGTCGGTGCCGGGCATGCCCGACATGGCCATGGTCGCGTCGCCGAGGAACAGGGCGTACAGCGACCACAGGTACGCCGCGCCCACGCCCATCGAGATCAGCGTGTCCATGGTGGCCGCGCCGTGCCGCAGGTTCGTCCAGGCGGCGCGGTGGAACGGCAGCGCGCCCCACACCACGACCGGGGTGGCCAGCGCGAGGGCCACCCACTGCCAGTTCGTGAACTGCAGCAACGGGATCATCGACAGCAGGATCACCGGGACGGCCAGCACCGCCGACACGATCAGCCGCTGCCGCAGCGCCGCCGTCGGGTCCTCGGGCTCGTCCTCGTCGGGTTTGGGCAGCTCGGCGGTGTAGCCGGCGGCCTCGACGACCTGCACCAGGTCCGCGGGCGCGACGGCGTCCGGGAAGCTGACCTTGGCCTTCTCGGTGGCGTAGTTGACGGTGGCGGTGACGCCGTCCACCTTGTTGAGCTTGCGTTCGATGCGGGCCGCGCAGGAGGCGCAGGTCATGCCGCCGATGGACAGCTCGACCTCGTGCCGGGCGAGCTGCGTCGCGGAAGTCATCGAGGCTCCTCCATGAGTGCAGTGAGCGGCCCGCCGCCGCCACGGCGGCGGGCCCGGGCGTCAGCCGACCAGCTGGTAGCCGGCCTCCTCGACGGCCGCGCGGATGTCCGCCGCCGGCACGTCGACGTCGCTGACCACGGTGAGCCGGCCGGTCGCCAGGTCGACGTCCACCTGCCGCACGCCCGTGACCTCGCTGACCTCCTCTGTCACCGAGCTGACGCAGTGGCCGCAGGTCATGCCCTGGACGGTGTAGGTGCTCTCGGCCATGGGTTGTTCTTTCTCCTTGGAGACGGGGATGGGGTGGGGAAGGGGCCAGTCAGGACCGCACGAGACGGGCGATGGCGTCGCCCGCCTCCTTGATCTTCTCGTCGGCGCTCGCGCCGCCCTCGGCGATGGCGTCGGTGACGCAGTGTCTGAGGTGCTCGTCGAGCAGCGACAGGGACACCGCCTGCAACGCTCTGGTCGCGGCGGAGATCTGCGTCAGGATGTCGATGCAGTACTTGTCCTCGTCGATCATGCGCTGCAGTCCGCGGACCTGACCTTCGATCCGGCGCAGGCGACGCAGGTGCGCCTCCTTGTGGTCGGCGTAACCGTGCATCGTCGTCCTCCTGTGGTCGGGGTGCCCGCGACGCGGCCGGCCGGGGAACTGGCCGGGGGAGCTGCGGGCTCGTCCCCTCCTTTATACCCCTAGGGGGTAGCGGTACGCGAATCCCGGGTGGTCATGCCGGCCAGCATCACCCGAAGGAGTTCCCCGTATCGCGCCGGAAAGTCCACCCGGGCGCGGGCAAGTCGGGGATCGTCCCTGGTGGCCTCGACGACGGTCGGCGTCGGGCGGCTGAACGGCCACAGGCCGACGAGGCCGACGACGATGTGCTCGGTCAGCAGGAGCGCGTCGTCGGCGGACAGCGCGGGGACCCGGTCGGCGATCTGGTTGGCCAGCTCGGTGCGGTGTTCCAGGTCGACGAGCTTGTAGGCGCGGACTGTCTCGACGGAGACGTTCCGTTCCAGGACGGTCGGCAGCATGCTCCACAGCTGGCACAGGATCGGCCGGGCTGCCAGGGAGTCGGCCAGAACCGGCATCACCTGGTCGGGGTCGGTCGGCCACTCGACGGCGTCCAACCAGGACCGGCGCATCCGGTTGAGCAGTTCGAGGAAGACCCCCTCGCGGCTCTCGAAGTAGCGCACGACGTGCGTCTTGGAGACGTCCAGTCGCCGGGCCAGCTCGCGGAGGCTGATCTCCTCCGCCGGCAGTTCGGCCAGCAGCGACTCGGCCGCGTCCAGGATCTCCTGCCGGCGCAGTTCCCGCTGCTCAGGGCGTCTGGCCCGCTGGAAGGGCGGCATCTCGTCCATCGGGCCAGGATAGCGGTCCGCCGGACACTTGATATGTGTCCAGTGGCCCGCTATGTTCGGGTCGTGGACACCATCGCGCAGGCGGCCCGCGTCGCCCTCGGGCACACCGACATCTCCGTCCGCCCGATCGGCCTGGGCTGCATGGGAATGTCCCAGTTCTACGGCGACGCCGACGAGCGGGAGTCGGTCGCCACCGTGCACGCCGCCATCGACGCGGGCATCGACCACTTCGACACGTCCGACATCTACGGCGCCGCGTCGGGAGTCCCGTCCCGGAACGGCTTCGGGCACAACGAGGATCTGCTCGGACGCGCCATCGGCGGACGGCGCGACGAGGTCGTGCTGGCGACCAAGTTCGGCTGCCGGCTGCATCCGGACGGCGGTGTCACCTTCGACGGACGCCCGGAGTACGTGGCCGAGGCGTGCGAGGCCAGCCTGCGCCGACTCGGCGTCGACCACGTCGACCTCTACTACCTCCACCGCGTGGACCCGTCCGTGCCGGTCGAGGACACCGTCGGGGCGATGGCCGACCTCGTGCAGGCGGGCAAGATCCGGGCGATCGGACTCAGCAACGTCCAGCCGGACATCCTGCGCAGGGCCGCCGCCGTGACGCCGATCTCGGCGCTGCAGAGCGAGTACTCGCTGTGGGCCCGCGAGGTCGAGCGGGAGGTGCTGCCCACCTGCCGCGAGCTCGGCATCACCTTCGTGCCGTACAGCCCGCTCGGGCGGGCCGCGCTGGCCGGCCGCTTCACCGCGGACAGCTCGTTCGCCGGCGACGACTTCCGGTCGACGCTGCCCAAGTTCGAGGCGGAGAACTTCGCGCACAATCTCCGTCTCGTCGAGGGGTTGAAGGACTTCGCCGACGAGTGCGGGTACCGGCCCGGGCAGGTCGCGCTGGCTTGGCTGCTCGCCCAGCCGTACGCCATCGCGCCCATCCCGGGCACGAAGCGCGCGGAGTACGCGCGGCAGAACGCCGCCGCCACGGCTGTTCGACTCAGCGCCGACGACGTCGCCTTCCTGGCGGACCTGTTCGATCCCGCGCAGGTGCGGGGCGGTCAGTACGGCAAGCTCAACGTCAGGACTTCGTAGCGACCAGGGCGAGGGCCGGGCCGTGGGGGTGGTCGGGGGTGTCGAAGGAGACGGCCTTGATCCGCCAGCCGAAGTGTTCCAGGGCGGCGGTCAGGTCGTCGCGGGACAACCAGTTGCTGTGCGGGGCGCTGCCGCCGCAGAAACCCTTGAGCTGCAGGGCGCTTTCGTACTCGAAGCGGTGAAGGGTGTGCTCGAAGCCCTCGTACGACGACGTCTCGCTGGTGGTGAAGCGAGGCGAGAGGAGTTCGCTGGCGCGGACGATCTCCTCGTCGTGGTAATGGGTCCAGAGGAAGATCTGGTCGGCGGCCCTGGCGGTGAGGGCGATCGTCTCGACGGGGTTGCGCATGTGGTACAGCACGCCGCTGGCGAAGACCAGGTCGAACCGCATGGAGCTGTCCCGTAGGTAGGCCATGAAGTCGCCGAGCACGAAACGTGCCGACGGCATGCCTACGAGCTCCTTGGCGATCAGGCACTTCAGGTACGCCCGGGTCTGCGACTCGACCGCCAACACGTCGGCGCCGGCCCGGGTCAGCATGTAGGTGTGCCCGCCCTCCAGCGGCCCCAACTCCAGCACACGAGCCCCGGCCACGCCGCCGAGCTGGTCGAGCGCCCACTCGACCCGGTCGTCGGCGAACAGCGGAATCGGGCCGGCTTCGGCGACGGGCAGCGCGGAGGACCATTCACCGGCGAAGATGTCGACGGCGTTCTGCGGCGAGGGCGCTGTCGTCACGTATTCGTCCAGGATGGACCGCTGCGGCGTGGGTTCCGGCCGCCGGCGGAGCCGGCTCAACAGGTTGCGCACGCGTGCACGGTAATTGGGAGGCGGCCCCCGCGTCGCCGGTTTACCCTGCGGCGGTGTCAGCGAAGTTGAGTGCGGCGGCCGCCGCGTTGCAGGCGTTGTCCAACCCGACCCGGCTGGCCATCCTGGCCGCGATCGCCGACCGCAACCAGCGGCAGGTCCCGGTTGTGCTCGGCGAGCTGGGCTTCGACCTGCGGGTGGTGGCCAAGGAGGTGGGCCGGCTGACCGAGGCGGGCCTGCTGGCCAAGGTCCGCGGGCAGCTCATCGCCGACCTGGCGCCGCTCGGCGAACTCGCGGAGGCGGTCGTCGAAGCAACGGCCCTGGCCCGCGCCATCCCACCCTCCTCGCCGCTGCGCCGGTACCTGGTGCACGGCCGCATCGAGGCGCTGCCGAAGCGGCCGGCCGATCTCGACGCCTTCGCCGCCGTGCTGTGCACGCTGCTGCCGAACGGCCGGAAGCTGACCGAGGCCGAGGTCAACGACTGTCTCGCCCAGGCCGGCGACGACGTGGCCGGCCTGCGCCGGCTGCTGGTGGACCTGCACTTCGTACGCCGCAACGGCTCCGCCGAGTACGAAGTGATCGAACATCCCATCGAGGTTTAGGCGTCCGCCCGGAAGGCGGGCCGGACGTCACTGCTCAGCGGCCGTGAGCGGCTGGTCGGGGTCGGCCAGCGCCTGCGGGTCGACCGGGACGGCCTGCCGGATCAGGGCCTTGATCGGGTCGACGACGTCCCAGACGTTGACGTTCATGCCGGCCAGGACGCGGTTGTCCTTGAGCCAGAAGGCGATGAACTCGCGGGCGGCGACGTCGCCGCGGAACACCACCCGGTCGTAGCCGGACGCGTCGCCGACGTACTCCATGCCCAGGTCGTACTGGTCGGTGAAGAAGTACGGCAGGTCCTCGTGGCTGGCCCGCTGCCCCAGCATGGTGGCCGCGGCCACCGGCGGCTGGCTCAGCGCGTTCGCCCAGTGCTCGACCCGGATGTGCTTGCCCAGCACGGGATGGAACGCGTTGGCGACGTCGCCCGCGGCCACGATGTCCGGGTCGGCGGTGCGCAGCGCGGCGTCGACCACGATCCCGTTGTCCACGGGCAGGCCGGCCCGCTCGGCCAGCTGGGTGTTCGGGGTCGCGCCGACGCCGACGACCACCGCGTCGGCGGCGATCTCCGTGCCGTCGGCCAACGTCACGCCGTCGGCGGCGATCTGGGCGACGGTCACCCCGAACCGGAGGTCGACGTCGTGTGCCCGGTGCAGGTCCGCGAACACCGGTGCGACCTCCGGGCCGAGCACGCGTAGCAGCGGCAGCTCCGCCGACTCCAGCAGCGTGACCGCCACGCCGGCCTGCCGCGCGGCGGCCGCGACCTCGAGGCCGATCCAGCCGGCGCCGATCACCACCAGCCGAGAGGCGGTGGCGAAGGTGTCCTTGATGGACTCCGAGTCCTCGATCCGGCGCAGGTAGTGCACTCCCGGCGCGTCCGCGCCCGGGATCGGCGGCCGCTTGGGGCTCGCGCCGGTCGCCAGCAGCAGCTTGTCGTAGGCGTGGGCGCTGCCGTCGGCCAGCTGCACGCGGTGCTCGTCGCGGTCGATGCGGCTGACCCCGATGCCCAGCGCCAGCTCCACGTCGTGCTCGGCGTACCAGATGGCCGGGTGCACGGTCATGCTGTCCCGATCGGCCTTGCCGGCCAGGTGGTCCTTGGACAGCGGCGGCCGCTCGTACGGCAGGTGCCGCTCGTCGCCGACCAGCGTGATCTTCCCGTCGAACCCCTTGTCGCGCAGGGCCTCGGCGGCCTTCGCACCGGCCAGCCCGCCCCCGACGATCACGAACCTCTGCTGCGCCACGCCGCCGCTCCCTGGAACGTCCCCGAAGTTTCGCCAACAAATCTTGGTCTTATTCCGCGCCGGGGTCAACCCTTGCCAGTCGATCGGGTGCTCGACACGGTTGCGGAAACAACCATGGTCGTATTTCGGGGTCCGGCTACCATGCGCGCCATGGCGCAACGGTGGCTGGACGAGGACGAACGTGCCCTCTGGATGCGCATGCACGCCATCGGCGAGTCCCTGCTGTCCGAGATCGACTCCCAGCTGCGCCGGGACGCCGGCCTCACCCGTTACGAGTACTACGTGCTGGCCATGCTGTCCGAGTCGCCGACCCGGTCCCGCCTGATGAGCGACCTCGCCGTCGCCACCAACGGCTCGCTGTCGCGGCTGTCCCACGCCGCCGCCAAGCTGGAGGCCAACGGCTGGCTCACCCGCTCCTATGCCACCGGCCAGCGCCGCTCCACCGTCGCCACCCTCACCGACGAGGGCTGGCGCAAGCTGTCGGAGTCCGCGCCGGGGCATGTGGCGGCCGTGCGCGAGCGGCTCATCGACCGGTTGACGCCGGAGCAGGTCAAGGCGCTGTACGAGGCGCTGGGCCCGTTGTTCGCCGACGGCTGGCCGAGGGGTGGTTCGGGCGCTGTTCCGCCGGTTTCCGGTCGGCGGACTTGAACGCTCAATGGTTGAAGTCACAATACTTGAGGGTTAAAGTCAACGCCATGAGCGACATGAACGCCCAGATCATCGAGGCCTTCCGCGCCAACGACGGCGTGGTCGGTGGCCCCTTCGAGGGCAAGCGGCTCCTGCTGCTGCACCACATCGGCCGCAAGACCGGCCAGGAGCGGGTGAACCCGCTGGTCGCGGCCAAGGACGGCGACGCGTACCTGATCTGCGGCTCGATGGGCGGCGCGCCCAAGGACCCGGACTGGGTGGGCAACATCGAGGCCGGCTCGGGCGAGACGACGGTCGAAGTGCCGGGCGAGACGCTGCGGGTGCGCACCACAATCGTGCGGCCGGACGGGCCGGAATGGGAGCGCCTGTACGGGATCTGGGCGGAGTACTGGCCGGACGCCAAGGAGTACGAGACCCGCACCACCCGGAAGTTCCCGATGATCCGGCTGACGCCCGTGTCCACTGTGGACTGAGGGTAAATCGGTCGCGGCCGGCGGCGGCCGCTGTTAGCTTCCGGCCGTGGACCTCTTCTCGCGCTCGTGGGCCGCGCTGCTGCGGGCCGTCGCCGACCTCGACGACCAGGACTTCGAGCGGCCCTCGGGCTGCGCGGGCTGGCTGGTCCGGGACCTGGTGTGCCACTTGGTGATCGACGCGCAGGACGTCCTGATCACGCTGGCCACGCCGGTCGACGCCGAGCCGACCCGCGACGCCGTGACGTACTGGGAGGTCGTCAAGACACCGACCGGCGAGGATCCGCTCGACGCCCTGATCGTCCGGCTCGCCGCCGCCTACGGGGACCCGGCGCTGCTGAAGTTCCACCTCGACGACCTCGGCTCCGCCGCCGGCCGCGCCGCCGAGCTGGCCGACCCGGCCCTGCGCGTCGGCACGCGGGAGCAGGTGATCACCGCCGGCGACTACCTCGACGCGTACGTCGTGGAGTGGAGCCTGCACCACCTCGACCTGATCGCCCACCTGCCGGCCGCGGCCGAGCCGCCCGCCGAAGCCCTCGCCCGGGCCCGGGCGATGCTGGAGCGGATCGCCGGCGCCGCCTTCCCGGATTCCTTCTCCGACAAGGATGTTCTGCTGGTCGGCACCGGTCGTCGTGCGCCCACCGGCGCCGAGAAGGTCGCGCTGGGGGAGTTGGCCGCCCGGCTCCCACTGCCGTTGGGCTAGCGGGCCCGGGCGAGTGCCCGCGCCGCCGCGCGGGCACTCGCCTTCGCCGTCTCCGGACTGTCGAAGACCCGTTCCCGGAGGAAGGCCGCGCAGCCGTGGGCCATGGCGCCGATGGTGTGCACGAGCGCCAGTGCGTCGGGGCTGAGCGCCTGGGCCGGCGCCATCAGGACGTCGAGGACCTTGCCGCCAGCCGCCGCCAGTTCCGGATACGCCGACTTGTCGATTCCGGCGCCGAAGATGAGTTCCGACAATGCCGGCTCGTCGACCGTGAACTGCACGTAGGCGGCCGCGAATTCGGCCAGCTGCTCGACCGGATCGGCTGTCGATCCCACCGCCTCCGCGAACCGTCGGGCCTGCTCGTCGTGGGCTTTCAGCACCAGCGCCGCCAGCAGCGCCTCCCGGTTCGCGAAGTGCTTGAACGGCGCCGCCACGCTCACCTGGGCCCGCCGGCTGGCCTCCGCCATGGTGAATCCGTGCGCGCCCCGCTCCGCCACCAGCTCCAGCGCCGCCGTCTCCAGCGCGTTGCGCAGATCACCGTGGTGGTAGCCGCTCCGCCGCGTGTTCATGCTTCAATGTTAATAGCACTTACCATCTCGTGTGGGAGGTTTTCGACCATGGCTGCCCCTGTCTTCGACCACGTCGGCCTCTCCGTCGCCGACCTCGACGCGCAGCGCCGCTTCTACCGCGAGGCGCTGGCCATGACCGAGGTCGAGGAGGAGTTCGCCCTGCCCGAGGCCCACGTCCGCTCGGCCATCCTGCGCAGCGCCGACGGCCTCAAGATCGAGCTCATCGAGCGTGGCGGCTCCGCGCCGCAGGAGTTCGCCGACCCCTTCGACGGCGCCGGCACCCAGGGCTACTTCCACTGGGCCCTCCACGTCGCCGACCTCGACCAGACCTTCGCCCACCTGATCGAGGCCGGCGCCACCGAGGTCAGCGCGCCCGCCCCGGCCGTCCGCCCCGGCGCCCGCTTCGCGTACGTCAAGGACCCCGAGGGCAACCTCCTCGAACTCGTCCAGCCCGCCGCCTGAACCACACTTCGACCGGCGACGAACCGATTCCGCGCCACGATCAAGTTCGTGAGTCGCACATGGCCGGCGCTTCTCGCGCTGTGTATGGGGTTCTTCGTCGTCCAACTCGACGTGACCGTGGTGAACGTCGCGCTCGAGGCGATCCGGCGCGACATCGGCGGCGGCCTCGGCGGGGAGCAGTGGGTGGTGGCCAGCTACACGATCGCCCTGGCCGCCGGCATGCTCACCGCGGGCTCGCTCGGCGACCGGTACGGCTCGCGCCGGATCTGCGTGCTCGGCGTGGTGGTGTTCGGCGTCGGCTCCGTCCTGTGCTCGTCCGCGCCGACCATGCCGGTCCTGATCGTCGCCAGGGCCGTGCAGGGCGTCGGCGCCGCCGCGCTGCTGCCGTGTTCCCTCGCCTTGATCATCCGGCAGTTCCCCGAACCGAAGGATCGGGCGCACGCGCTGGGCGTGTGGGGCGGCATCGCGAGCATCGGCCTCGCCGCCGGTCCGGTCGCCGGTGGAGTGCTCATCGCACTCGCCGACTGGCGCGCGATCTTCTGGGTGAACGTGCCGTTCACCGTGGCCGCCGTGGTCCTGATCCGGCGGTATGTCCGCGAGTCGCCGCCGCGACGCGACCGGCGGCTCGACCCGTACGGACTTGTCCTGGGCACTGTTGCGCTGTCCGCCTTCGTGGCCGGGCTCATCGAGGTCGGCCGGTACGCGCTGGTGCTCGGCGGCCTGGCCGTCGGCATCGCGTTCGTTCTCGTCGAGCGACGCCGGCGTGATCCCATGCTGCCGTTGGAGATCTTCTCCTCGCGGCCGTTCTCCGCCGCCACCGCCGCCGGCCTGATCTTCAACTTCTGCCTCTACGGCACCCTGCTCTGCCTGTCGCTGCATTTCCAGGGGCCGGCCGGTCGGTCCGCCTTCGCGACCGGGATGCTCATCCTCCCGCTCACCGTCGCCATCGGCGTCGGGGCCACGCTCAGCGGCCGGCTCACCGCGCGGTTCGGTCCGAGATTGCCCATGCTGGTGGGCTTTTCCCTCGGCCTTCTCGGGGCCGCCCTGCTCGTCCTCACTCCTTTTGCCGTGGTGGGCGGCATTCTGCTGTGCTTCTGCTCCATTGCCATGCCGGCCATGACATCCGTCGCGATGTCCGGTGTACCTGCCCGCCACACCACGCTGGCCAGCGGCGTGCTCAACACCGCTCGCCAGGCCGGCGGCGCGCTGGGCACCGCCGTGCTCGGAACCCTGCTCACCGCCGGCAACTCCGGGATGTCCTTGCGGCTGCCGATGATCGTCGTGGCCGTTGCCTACGCCGGCGCCATCGTCTGCACGCTTCTCGCCACGGCTTCCTCGGCCGTGAACCCGTCCGAGGAAGCCGCAGCAGCCGGCCTCAGAGGCGCGGGTGGTCGGTCAGGGTGAGGTCGGCGTCGAACAGCGGGAAGCCGGCGGTGTTGGACTGGAACCTGGGGCCGGTGGGAGTGGGTGGGAGACCGGCCCAGCGGCGGACGGCGGCAGTCGCGGTGGCGGCCTGGTCGGCGGGGAGCTGGGAGATCCGCGAGCCGTGGTTGCCGCCGGCCACGAAGTACCGGTACGAGTCGCGGCTGCCGTAGCCCAGCTCGAACGGCTCGGCGCCCCAAGGGTCGTTGGCGCCGTAGATGAACAGGAACTGCGAGCCGTGCGCCTTGACCCACAGATCGATGTCGGCCATGGCGAAGGGCTGGAACGGCGGGACCTTGACGTCCTTCGGGATGAAGGTCCGCGGGGCGTCAGCGCCCGGGTAGCGCAGCAGGTCGCGCAGGTAGCTGTCGTACGCCTCGGGCGCGTTCAGCTGGACGGCGGCCTGGTAGTAGTACGGGACGTACGGCGAGAGCTCCTGGTCTGCATAGGTGTTCAGGCTCTCCACCTGTTCGAACCACGCGTAGACCTGGTCGGCCGGCGCGCCGGGCTTGGGCACGGCGGCGCACTGGGCCTGGGTCTGGTACTGCCAGAACGCGAAGTAGGAGTCGATCACCGCGATCTCCAGCGACTCGTCGGCGGAGCCGACGATGGAGAACGTGTACCCCTTCTTGGCCGCGTCCTTGGCGGCGACCGCGCCGAGCTCGTCACGCCGCTTCAACGCGTCGCGCTGGAGGGCCTTGAGGTTGTCGCGGCAGGCCGGGTCGTTGCCGACCCGCGCGAGGAACCGGTTGTAGCTGCCGTTCCGGACGACCTCGTTCGGCGCGACGTAAGGGATGGTCCCGTCGACGTCGTCGGGGAAGAACCGCCGGAAGTAGGTCGCGGTCATGCCGCCCTTGCTGCCGCCGGTGGCCAGCCACTTGCCCGGGTAGATCGCCTTGAACGCCTGCACGGCACGGTGTTCGTCGGCCGCAGCCTGCCAGATCGTCAGCTGCTGCGACCAGTTCGCCGGCTCCGGCCGGGACGGCAGGAAGTACCGGTACTCCATCGACAGCTGGTTGCCGTTGACGATCTGCGTCGGCTCGGACCGGTTCGGCGTCGTGGAGACGTTGTAGCCACTGGTGAACGCCACCGTCGGCGCCGCGAAGTCCCGGTGCAGCAACGTGAACCGCTGCTGGAACGTGCCGGCATCCGGGCGCCGGTGGTCCGCCGGCTGGGTGAACGTCAGCTCGAAGAACCGAAAGCCCGCCGGCGCCGGGTCCTCCTTGACGATCGTCAGCCCCGGTATCTGCTGCAGCGCCACCTTGATGTCCCCGCCACCCGGCTCCGCCGCCTGGGCCGCCGGCGCGAGCCCGGCGATCGTCGCGAGCGATAACAGTGAAATCGAGCAGGCCTTGGCCAGTTTCCGCATGCGCCCCTCCAGGTTGCGATCGTCCGACGACGACTAGACACGCTCCGTCGACCGACCGTCAACGATCCGTCGACGCCAATGGCCGTTCGGGGCGGTTCCACGGGCACTCCAGGTGGCTTCGAGACGCGGCGACTTCCCTGGGACCACCAACGTGTGACGAAGGGAAGTGGCCGTGTCCGAGGGCAACGACCTCACCGGATTCCTGATCACCCACCACCTGATCCGTCGGGTCGTGCCGGAGCTGGGCAGCCGGCTCGGGCACGTCGGCGCCGGCGACGCGGCGGCGGTCGAGCGGCTGACGCAGTGGTGGCACATCTTCACCGAGATCCTCGAGGGCCATCACGCCGGCGAGGACCGGTTCGTGTGGCCGGTGGCGCTGGCGGCGGACCCGGGGCTGATCGACATCGCGCAGGAGCTGGAGTCGCAGCACGGCCGGCTGGACGGCCACCTGGAGGCGATCGACGAGGGGCTGCGGACGCTGGCGAAGGGACCGGCGGACTGGGACGCGGAGCTGACGGCGCTGCTGGCCCGGATCGACGGGTTCGACGCGATGATGCGCGACCACCTGGAGCTGGAGGAGACCAGGATGGTGCCGGTGCTGGAGCGCGACGTCAGCGAGCAGACGTTCAAGGCGCTCAGCGGCCAGCTGGCCCGCAACCACTCCATGGACAGCTTCCGCCGGGACCTGCCGATGGTGCTGGAGATGGCCGACCCGAACGCCCGCGCGGCGATGATCGAGCGGATTCCGGCGGCGGTCCGCAAAGACTTCGTGGAGAGCTGGGAGCCGCAGTACCGGCAGCTGGTCGCGGCGCTGCCGGGCAGCTGAACCCGATTGACAGCCGCCGGGTCCGCCACCTAACTTGAACGCAGTTGAACTTCAACTATGTTCAAGACGGATCGAGAGGCACCTCGCGAGCCATGAGTCTCACCTCCTCCGCCCAGCCGCCCGACGCCACCGGCCTGCGGACGCCGGGCCCCGCGGTCGCGGTGGTGGCCTGCCTGGCCCAGTTCATGGTCGTGCTGGACGCGCTGATCGTGCAGGTGGCGCTGCCCTCGATGCGGGACGGCCTGGGCATGAGCGCCGGGCAGCAGCAGTGGGTGATCAACGCCTATCTGTTGCTGTTCGGCGGCCTGCTCCTGCTCGGCGGACGCGCCGCCGACCTGTTCGGCCGCAAGCGGGTCTTCCTGGCCGGCCTGGGCGTGTTCACGCTGTTCAGCCTGCTCGGCGGCCTCGCGCTCAGCGGCCCGATGCTGATCGCCGCCCGCGCCCTGCAGGGCGTCGGCGCGGCGATGCTCGCCCCGGCGCCGATCGCGCTGATCACGGCCGTCTACACCGAGCCGGCCGCCCGCACCAAGGCGATGAGCATCTGGAGCGCGGCCACCACGCTGGCCGGCAGCATCGCGGTGCTGCTCGGCGGCGCGCTGACGGACAGCCTCGGCTGGCGCTGGGTGCTGCTGGTCAACGTGCCGATCGGCATCGCGCTGTTCGCGGTCAGCCTGCGGGCGCTGCCCGCGCTCGAACCGCCCGCGAGCAGCCGGCCGCGCACCTTGGACGTTCCGGGCGCGCTCACGGCGACGATCGGCCTGGGCGCGCTGGTGCTCGGCGTCGGCAATGCGGAGAACACGCCGTGGTCCTCGCCGCAGGTGTGCCTGCCGCTGATCATCGCCGTGGTCCTGCTGACGGTGTTCGTGCTGCTGGAATCCCGCGTCGCGCAGCCGCTCGTGCGGCTGGCGGTGTTCCGGGTGCGCAGCCTCAGCGTCGGCAACGTGATCATGATGGTGGCCGGCGCGCTGACCACGTGCTCGGTGTACTTCATCTCCCTGTACCTGCAAGGGGTTCAGCACTACAGTGCGCTGAGCTCCGGCCTGGCCATCCTGCCGATGACCATCGCCATCGCGCTCGCGTCGCTGTTCGCGCGCAAGCTGGTCGGCCTGGTCGGCCCGAAGACGACACTGATCGCCGGCGCGCTGGTGGCCGCGGCCGGCCTGCTGTGGCAGGCGCGGTTCAGCGCGGACAGCCCGTACCTGACGGAGATCCTCGGCCCGACCGTCCTCATCGGACTCGGCCTCGGCACGGCGGTGCTGCCGATCACCATGGCGGCGATGACCGGCGTGCCGCCGACCGACGCCGGCCTGGCCTCGGCGCTGATGAACACCAGCCGGCAGGTCGGCGGCAGCATCGGCGTCGCCGCACTGTCCACTGTGGCCGCCGCGATGGCCGACGCGACGGCGGGCTACGGGGCGGCACTGCTGACGGCGGGCGTGCTGGCGGTGGCGATCGCGGTGCTGGCGGTGGGGCTGCCGAAGGCGGCCAAGTGACGTTCCGGTTCGGCTTCACGGTCCGTGGCGTGCTGCCCGGCGACGACTTCGTCGCCACGGTGCGCCGGGCCGAGTCCTACGGCTACGACGTGGCGCTGGTGCCCGATCACCTCGGCCCGGCCCCGGACGACCGCACCGGGCCGTCGCCGTTCCCGACGATGGTCGCCGCGGCCCTGGCCACGGAACGGTTGCGGGTGGGCAGTTTCGTGCTCAACGCGGCGTTCTGGAACCCGGGCCTGCTCGCCCGCGAGATCGTCACCGCCGACCAGCTGACCGGCGGCCGGCTGGAGGTCGGCATCGGGGCGGGCTGGGCCAGGTGGGAGTTCGACGACGTCGGTGTTGCCTGGCGGCCGTTCGGCGCACGGGTCGAGCTGCTGGCCAGGACGATCACCGAGGTCCGCGATTTCCTGTTCGGTGACAACGGTTTCGTGCCGGCGCAGCGCGACGGGTTCGGCAAGTCGGGGCCGCCGCTGCTGATCGGCGGCACCGGGCGACGGGTGCTGCGGCTGGCGGCGGAACACGTCGACATCATCAGTCACGGCGGCCTCTACCAGGTGCCGAACAGCCCGCCCGGCACGTTCCGGCTGCACGACGCGGACGGTTTGGTCGAGCGGCTGGCCTTCGTACGGCAGCACGCGGGCGCGCGGTTCCCGGAGATCGAGGGCAACCTGCACGTGCACTACGTGGAGGTGACGCCGAACCGGCGTGCGGCGGCGGAGCGCTTTGTCGCCGAGCGGATGCCGCAGCTGACCGTGCCCCAGGTGCTGGACTCGTCGTTCCTGTTGCTGGGCACGGAAAAGCAGCTGGCCGAGCAGATCAGGGCCGGCCGCGAGCGGTTCGGGCTGAACTACGTCACGGTGAGCCACCACTGCATGGACGCCTTCGGACCGGTGATCGAGGCGCTGCGGTGAACCTCAAGGCGGGCTCTACGGGGCCGACCTACGTTTTCCCGGTGGACAGGCACGCACCGAGGAGACAGCTGTGATCGACACCCCGTCGAGACCGTCTACCGCAACTCGCCGCGGGCGCCGTGGGACCGGGACGCGCCGGCCCCGTTCGTGGTGGCGCTGGTCGAGCAGGGCCTGATCCGCGGCGAGGTGCTGGACGCCGGCTGCGGCACCGGTGAGGACGCGATCCACATGGCGGCCAACGGACACCGGGTCGTCGGTGTGGACGCGTCGGCGATCGCGATCGAGCGGGCCGCCGCCAAGGCGCGGGAGCGGGGCGTGGACGTGGAGTTCGCGGTGTCCGACGCCACCGAGCTGACCGGCTACGTGGGACCGCTTCGACACCGTCGTGGACTGCGGGCTGTACCACACGATGTTCGCCGAGGACAGCGCCCGCTACGTGGCCGCGCTGCACCGGGCGACCCGGCCGGGCGGCCGTTGAGCCGCCCGGCCCAGCCTCGTCACGTGACCACGACGACCATCCGAGGCGACATCACGGTCGCCGCGCCGCCTCCGCTGCTCTACGACCTGATCGCCCGGGTGGACCGGGCGCCCCAGTTCTTCGCCCCGCACCTGTACGCGTCGGTGTCCGGCGACGTGGTGCGCCGCTGGGTGCTGGCCGGCGACACCGTCCGCTCGTGGACCGCGCGCCGCGAGCTGGACCCCGACGGCCTGCGCATCACCTTCGAGCACCTGGAGCCGGCCCCGCTGACCGCGATGGCCGGCGAGTGGACGTTCGAGCCGACCTCGGCCGGGACCGTGGTGCGGCTGGCCCACACCTTCGCCGGCGCCAGCGCCGAGCGCACCGCCGACGTCGCCCGCAACACGACCGCGCAGCTCGACCACGTCAAGCGGATCGCCGAGAACTTCTCCTCGCTGTCCGCCCGAACCGTCCATGCGAGCGGCTCCGTCGCGGTCACCGGATCGCTGGAGGACGTGCAGCGCCGGCTGGTCGAGTCCGGGTGGGCAGCGGCCGTCGTCGCCCCGGATGTGCTGGCGCTGAAGTGGACGGGCAGCCGCGATCGCCGGTTCCACGCCGTGACAGCGGTCGCGCGGTTGGCCGGCACGACGCTCGACGTGGAGTGCACGGTCACGGCGGCGGAGGACTCGCTGGTGTCGGCGGTGCGCCGCTGGCTGCCCACGGCCATCCGCGGCTGAGCACCCTCAGGCGGCCACCACCGGCCGGATCAGGTCGAAGCCGGCGGTGGCGGCCTCTGTCATCCGCTCGCACACCTCGTCCCACTCCAGGCCGGCCAGGATGTGCTCACGGGTCAGCCGGAACAGCGTGCGGTACACGCCGGCGATCACGGCGGCGACGAACCGGGGCGCGGCGACCTCGTCCGCCAGCTCGGCCGCCAGGGCCTCCTCGCGCAGCTCGTCGATCTCGCGTTCCCGGGCCCGGAGCCGGTCGCTTTCCCGTACCAGGCGGGCGAATCCCGGCGTGGCGTAGCCGGAGACCACGGTCCTGGCCTTGAGCGACGTGAGAAATCCCGCCAGCAGCGCGTCGACCACGGACTGCCCCTCGGGGCGGGTCCGGACCAGCGCGGCCAGGCTGTCGACCACGCCGGCGTGGGCGTCGAAGACCAGGTCCTCCTTGAGCGGGAAGTAGTTCGTGACGGTCATCTTCGACACGCCCGCGGCCTCGGCGATCTCGGCGATGGTGACCCGGTCGAAGCCGTGCTCGATGAACATCAGCGTGGCCACGTGGGCCAGGTGCTGGCGGGTCGCCAGCTTCTTGCGCTCCCGCAGACCGGTCACCTGGACTCCAGCTCCCTCACCAGCACTGCTCCTCTCCGCACCCCTCACCCGGCGCAGTCTAGCTCGCGAATATAGGTTGCGCATAACTATCGCTTCGACCTAAAGTCTTACTCGACCTAAATTTGTCCGAGGAGGCTGCTTGAAGTCCACCGCCGAAGTCGACCGGCTCGACCCGTGGCTGCTCCGGCTCGGCGGGGTGCTGATCCTCGGCGCGCTGCTGGCTCAGCTGGACGCGACCATCGTCACGGTCGGCATCGGGGCGATCGGCCGCGGCCTGACCGCCGACCTCGCGTCCGTGCAGTGGGTGAGCACCGCATACCTGCTGGCCGTGGCCCTGGTGGCGCCGCTGTCCGGCTGGCTGACCCAGCGCTTCGGCGGCAAGCGGGTCTGGCTGGCGTCGGTCACGCTGTTCGTCGCGGCGTCGGCGCTGTGCGGGCTGGCCTGGTCCGCGCCGGCGCTGATCGTCTGCCGGGTCCTGCAGGGGCTCGGCGGCGGGCTGATGCAGCCGGTCGGCCAGGCCCTGCTGGCCCGGCACGCCGGGCCGAGCCGGATCGGGCGGGTGGTCGGCATCATCACCGTGCCGATCACGTTCGCGCCGGTCGCCGGGCCGGTCATCGGCGGGCTCATCCTGCAGGTGGCCGACTGGCGCTGGATGTTCTACGTCAACGTGCCGATCGGCCTGGTGACGCTGCTGCTGGCGGCGAGCATCGTGCCGGCCGACGACCAGGAGACCGTCCGCACGCGGCCGGACCTGGTCGGGTTGCTGCTGTTGCCACCCGGCCTGGCCGCGCTGGTGTACGGGCTGTCCGACACCAGCCAGATCGAGATCCTGGTGGCCGGTGTCGTGCTGCTCATTGGTTACGTGGTGCACGCGTTGCGGACCGGGAAGGTGTCGCTGCTGGACCTGACCCTGTTCACCCGCCGGGGTTTCACGCTCGCCAGCGTGAACACGTTCCTGCTCGGCGCCGCGCTGTACAGCTCGATGTTGTTGCTACCGCTGTACTTTGCCCAGGTGCGGGGCCTGAACGCGTTGCAGGCCGGGCTGTTGCTCGCGCCGCAGGCGCTGGGCACCGCGCTGGCCACGCCGTTGGCCGGCAAGCTGACGCCGAAGTACGGGCCGCGAGCCGTGGTGCTGCTCGGCATCCTGCTCACGATGGTCGGCACCGTGCCGTTCCTGTTCGCCGGACAGGAGCTGGGGCTGATCCCCATCTGCGTGGCGTTGTTCCTGCGCGGGGCGGGGATCGGGGCGACCGTGCCGCCGAACGTGGCGGCGATCTACACCTCGGTGGACCGCCCGCAGATCCCGGGCGCCACCAGCGCCCGCACCGTGCTCAACCGGATCGGCGGCTCGATCGGCACGGCGGTGCTGGCCTTCCTGTTGCAGGACAACCTGTCCAGCGCCGGCACGCCGGGCGTCGCCTACGCCGACACGTTCTGGTGGGCGCTGGCGCTCAGCGCCCTCACCCTCATCCCGGCCGCGCTCTACCCGGGCCGTACCAAGTAAGGAGAACACGACTGTGCCCTCACGCACCGGCTTGCGACTGATGGCCGTGCACGCCCACCCGGACGACGAGTCCAGCAAGGGGGCGGCGACGCTGGCGAAGTACGCCGCGGAAGGCGCCGACGTGCTGGTGTGCACGATGACCGGAGGCGAACGCGGCGACGTGCTCAACCCGCGGATGGACCGCCCCGAGATGTGGGCCGACCTGGCCAACCTGCGCCGCAGGGAGATGGACCGGGCCCGTGAGATCCTCGGCATCCGGCAGCAGTTCATGGGCTTCGTCGACTCCGGTCTGCCCAAGGACGGCGAGGCGCTGCCCGAGGGCTGCTTCGCGCTGACCGAACTGACCGACGCCGCGGCTCCGCTGGTCAAGGCCGTGCGGGAGTTCCGGCCGCACGTGATCGTCGCCTACGACGAGAACGGCGGCTACCCGCATCCCGACCACATCATGAGCCACAAGGTTGCGGTCGAGGCCTATCACGCGGCCGGCGACGCCGACCGCTATCCGGATGCCGGCGAGCCGTGGCAGCCGGCGAAGCTGTACTACACCAACGCCTTCAGCCGCGCCTACTTCCAGGCCATCTACGACGCGATGACCGCGGCCGGCCTGGAGTCCCCGCACGGCGAGGTGCTCAAGGAGCTGCCCGACGAGCCGCCGCGCTGGCCGATCACCACCCAGGTCGAGTGCGCCGAGTACTTCCCGACCCGCAAGGCCGCGATGCTCGCCCACGAGACCCAGGTCGACCCCGACCACCCGATCTTCTCCTGCCCGCTGGAGCTGGAGCAGAAGGCGTGGCCGACCGAGGACTACCACCTGGTCGAGGCCACGGTGGCGACCGAGTTGCCCGAGGACGATCTGTTCGCGGGCGTGACCGTCTAGCGGTTTACCTCAGCGCGATCGGCGCTCAAGTGGCGCCGCGCAGGCTGGCCTCCGGCAAGTCGGAAGGGCAGCCATGACAACAGAAACCGAACCGACCGCATTGGTCACGGGCGCCACCAGCGGCATCGGCCTGGCGGTGGCGACCGAACTCGCCCGGCGCGGGCAGCGCGTGTTCCTGTGCGCGCGGACCAAGGAGCGGGTGCAGGACACCGTGGCCGAGCTGCGGTCCCAGGGGCTGGAGGTGGACGGCGCCGCGTGCGACGTCCGCTCCCGCTCCGAGGTCGCCGACCTGGTGCGCAGCGCCGTCGACCGGTACGGGCCGATCAACGTGCTGGTGAACAACGCCGGCCGCAGCGGCGGCGGCGTGACCGCCGAGCTCACCGACGAGCTCTGGCACGACGTCATCGACACCAACCTCAACTCCGTCTTCCTGGTGACGCGCGAGGTGCTCACCACCGGTGGCCTGGCCGGCCAGTGCTACGGCCGGATCATCAACATCGCCAGCACCGCCGGCAAGCAGGGCGTGGTGCTCGGCGCGCCGTACTCGGCGTCCAAGCACGGTGTCATCGGCTTCACCAAGGCGTTGGGCGGTGAGCTCGCGCCGCGCGGCATCACCGTGAACGCGGTGTGCCCCGGTTACGTGGAAACGCCGATGGCGCAACGGGTTCGGCAGGGTTACGCGCAGGTGTGGGGCACCACCGAGGGTGCGGTGCTGGAGAAGTTCCAGGCCAAGATCCCGCTCGGCCGCTACTCCAGCCCGGAGGAGGTCGCCGGCCTGGTCGGCTACCTGACCAGCGCCAGCGCCGCATCCATCACCGCGCAGGCGCTCAACGTCTGCGGCGGCCTCGGAAACTACTGAGAACGGGGGATCGACGTGCACCAGACCAGTCACGGCATCGACGTCGGCGCCCCCGCGGACCTCGTCTAGGGGCTGATCGCCGACACCACCATGTGGCCGCAGTACCTGCCGCCCAACATCCACGTGCGCCGGACGGAGTTCGACGGCGTGGACGAGCGGCTGCGGATGTGGGCCACCGCCAACGGAACCGTCAAGTCCTGGACCTCACGCCGCAAGCTGGACGCGAAGGCCCGCCGGATCGAGTTCCGCCAGGAGGTGTCCGCCGCGCCGGTCGAGTCGATGTGCGGCACCTGGGTCGTGGAACCCTTGGGGCCCGATGACTGCCGCCTGACCCTGCTGCACGACTTCACCGTCGTCGACGACGCCCCCGAGCACGTCGCCTGGGTGGAGAAGGCCACCGACCGCAACAGCGGCCGCGAGCTGGGAAACCTGAAGTCGTTGGCGGAGAAGCACTCCGAGCTCGGCGAGCTGATGTTCTCGTTCGCCGACGAGGTGCGGGTGGACGGCAGCGCCGACGCCGCGTACGAGTTCCTGGACCGCGCCGAGCGCTGGCCGGACCGGCTGCCGCACGTGGCCCGGCTCGACCTGGTCGAGGACGAGCCGGGTGTGCAGCTGATGTCCATGGACACGCGCACCGCCGACGGCTCCACCCATACGACCGAGTCGGTGCGGATCTGCTTCCCCGCCGAGCGCCGCATCGTCTACAAGCAGACCCGCACGCCCGCGCTGATGGACGTGCACACCGGCGAGTGGACCGTGCGCCCCGTCGACGGCGGCGCGGTCATCCGTTCCCAGCACACCGTGATCCTGCGCGACGCCGAACACCGGGACTTCGTCCGGGAAGCGTTGAGCCGCAACAGCATTGCCACCATGAACCTGGCCGAGTCCTATGCCTGAGGGGAATTCCATGCGAGTCGTGCGCTACCACCAGTACGGTCCGCCGCAGGTGCTCCAGATCGACGAGCTGCCGATCCCGGAGCCGGGGCCGGGCATGGTGCGGCTGCGGGCCGAGGCGATCGGCGTGAACTTCGCGTCCACCCAGGAGCGCCGCGGCATCTTCTACGCCGGCAACGTCGCGCTGCCCGCGTCGCCCGGCGGTGACGTCGTCGGCTACGTCGACGCGCTGGGCGAGGGCGTCACCAACGTCGCCGTCGGCGACCGGGTGACCGGCGTCGCCTTCCACAGCTCGTACGCGGACTACTCGCTGGCGCCGGCCAAGTACCTGGTCTCCGTGCCGGCGGAGATGGACGCCGCCGAGGCGACGATGCTGACCTCGCCGGGCCAGGTCGCCCTGGAGGTGCTGAAGGCCGGCCGGCTGGCCGAGGGCGAGAGCGTGCTGGTGCACGCGGCCGCCGGCTCGATCGGGCACCTGGCCGTGCAGCTGGCCGGCGGCTCATCGTCGTCATCGCCGCGTCGAACACCGCGCCCGATCGGGCATCACTGTCCACATGGGACCAGAACGACCGGCCGAACACCGCGTCGAAGGCCGGTTCGCCGGTTCGGGCGCTGTGCGCCAGCTGTCCGAACGGCAGCCAGAACATCGGGGTGCCGTCCAGCAGCACCGCGTCCCGCACGCCGTCCGGCAGGTCGGTGCGCAGCCCCTCGGAGACCGGCGTCAATTCGGAGCAGTCCGGCTCGACCTCGCGGAACAGCCCCAGCAGCGCCCCGCTGCGCAGGATCCGGCCCAGCGCCTGCTCGTGCGCCCCGCACGCCGCCGCCAGTTCCCGTACCGGCAGCGGACCCCCGGCCAGCCGGTCCGCGACGCCCAGTTCGGCCGCCACCTGCACGATCGCGGCGAACCGGTGCGCGTTGGCCAGCAGCATCAGCCGCAGCCGCGGTGACAACTCGGCACTGAACAGGTCGGTTCCCACAGGTTCCACGTCCTCTCGGGGCGGCGGCGCCGGCTGCGCCACGACCGCCTCCGACCGTGTCACCCGCCATTCGAGACCACCTCGACCCCGAGTCGCGTCCGCAGCCCGGAGATGATCAGCTCCAGGCCGTGGTCGAAGTGCTCGGGCGGGTGCGGGGCCGGGATGTCGTCGATGGCGGCCAGCGTGTTCGGGTGCAGCTCGGGGTCCAGCGCCGCCCGCAGGTCCGGCACGTCGTCCTCGGCCAGCCCGGCGGCCGCCTGCTCCTCGATGGTGTGGCCGACCACGTAGTACGTGATCGTGTCGACGGTCCACACGGCGTCCCGGGGGCTCATCCCGGCCTCCCGGAGGATGCCGATCATCGTCTCGCCGTAGGCCAGCGCGTTGGGCTCGGGGAAGAAGGCCCCGGCGAAGATGCGGGCCCCGTCCCGGCGTGACTTCAGGGCCGCGTGCAGCCGGTGCGCGGTCGCGGTGAGCTGCTCCCACCAGGGCGCGTCCCGGTCGAGGCCGTTGGTGACGCCGGCCAGCATGCTCTCGGCCATCGCGGCCAGCAGCACCTGCTTGCTGGCGAAGTGCCAGTAGGTGGCGCCGTTGGTCACACCCAGCGCGGTGGCCAGCCGGCGCATGGTGAGGTTGTCCGCGCCGACCTCGTCCAGCAGGTCGAGCGCGCCGGCCAGGATGTCCTGACGGCTCAGCCGCACGTGGTCCCGCCTCCTTCGGTGTGAATCCGGGTTGACATCGCCGCCCATTATGCCGCATGGTTCAACAGCGTTGAACTACAACGCCGTTGAAGTCCTGGAGGGCCCATGTTCATTCGCAGCACTCCCTGAATGCCACGGTGGCGGCCGCGACTCCCCTCCGCGCCCGCCACCGGCCCGGTCCGGCGGAAGCATCCCCCGCGTCCGCCGGACCAACTCCCCTCAGTCGTCCAGCCCGCTGTATCTGCCGGACCAACTCCCCTCAGTCGTCTTGTTCCGCAGTCGTTCAGCCCGCGCCTTGTCCGCCGGCCAACCCCCTTCAGTCGTCCAGCAGCGCCACCGCGCGCGTCCAGCCCGCGCCCGAGTTGACCAGCTTGACCGGGAAGCACGACAGCCGGAACCCGACCGACGGCACGGCCTCCAGGTTGTGCAGCCGCTCGATCTGGCAGTACTCCCGGCGCCGCCCGGCGAAGTGCGCCGGCCACAGCACGTCCCGGTCGCCGGTGGCCTGGTAGCGGCGGATCGTGTCGCCGAACGGCGCGTCCAGGCTGAACGCGTCCGTGCCGATGACCCGGATCCCCAGGTCCAGCAGGAAGTCCGTGGCGGGGCCGTCGAGGCCGCAGAAGTCGGTGAAGTACTTCTGCGTGCCCACGTACTCCGACGCCCCGGTGTGCAGGATTACGATGTCCAACGGCTGCGGCTGGTAGCCGATCCGGGCCAGCTCCTTCTCCAGCACCGCCACGCCGACCGGCTGGTCCCGCACGTCCAGCACGACGGCGGGGCGCAGGAACCACTCCAGCGGCATCTGCTCGATGGTGCGGGGCTCCCCGTAGGCGGTCACGGTGCCGTAGTGCGCCGGCGCGTCCACGTGCGTGCCGGTGTGGCTGGTCGGCGTGAACGTGTCCAGCGACAGCAGTTCGCCGTTGGGCAGCACCGAAGGGTCGAAGTCGATGCCGAAGTGGGCCTTCATCTCCTCGCTCATGTGCACCGCGCCCTCGGCCGGCGTCATGATCTTGTGCACGACCGCGTCCGGCTCCCACTGGTTGGCGTCCACCGGGGACGACAGGTCGATGACTCGCACCGTGTTCACTCCTCACTGAAACAGGTCGGTGCGCACCGCCACCGGGGCGCGACCGTAGGCGATCCGATTGGTGATCTTGACGCCGATCGGCGTGCGGCCGATCAGCTTGGCCACGGCGGGCCGCACCGCGTCGGCGACCGGGTTCGAGCGGCCCAACATGCCCTTGGCCTGCATGCGTTGCAGCTTCAGCACGCCGTCCACGACCGGCCCGCGCTGGTCGACGTACGGCCGCAGCCTTTCCGCGCTGGCGTCGCCACTGGCCAACACGTCCAGTAGCACCGGGTGCAGCACGGCGGCGTCCTACAGCGCGAGGTTGATGCCCTGCGCCCCGATCGGGCTGTGCGTGTGCGCGCTGTCGCCCAACAGCACCAAGCCGTCGCGCCCCCACTCCGGCGCCCGGCCGGAGAACACGTCCAGCAGCGTCAGGTCGGACAGCGCCGTGACCTGCTCGGCGATCAGGTCGGCGAACTGCGGCAGCGCGGTCATCAGCTGTTCCCGCACGTGCTCGATGCCCTGGTCGGCGATCAGCCGCCATCCCTTGTGCGGCAACGTCCAGCCGATCTGCAGCCGGTCCGGGTGCGAGTCGTGCACCAGCACCGGCGTGCTGCCGGCCCGGCGGTGCACCACCACCCGGCCCTGCTACCGGCCGGGTGCGAACAGCTTGAACCACAACACGTCCTGGTCGAACGCGTCGTGCCGGCCGGCGTCGATCCCGGCCAGCGCGCGGGTCTTGGAGTAGCGGCCGTCCGCGCCCACCACGACCTTCGCGGTGATCGCGCGTTTGCCCTGGCCCGTAACCACAGCACCGGTGTACCGGTCGCCGTCCCGCAGCAACTCGCTGACGCGATGGCCGTCGAGGTACTCGAAACCCTCGTGTTCCCGGCACGCGGCAAGCAGTTCCACCAGCAGGTGCCGCTGCGGCACGGCGAGCAGATGATCGTGCGGCTCCGGCAGCCGGCGGTAGTCGATGTCCAGCAGCGTCCGGTCGCCGTCGACCAGCTGGAACCGGTCCAGCCGGCACGCGCCCCGGGTCCGCACGGCGTCCAGCACGCCGAGCGACGCCAGCACGGCCTGGCCGCCCGGCTGCAGGATCTCGCCGCGGAACTCCCGGTCGAAGCCGGTGGCCCGTTCCACCAGCGTCACCCGCGCGCCGGACCGCAGCAGCATCAGGGTCAGCGCGAGGCCGGCCGGCCCCGCGCCGATCACGCAGACCTCGGTGTCCTCGCCCATGTCAGACGATGCCCAGGCCGCCGTCGGCGGTGATGACCTGCCCGTGGATCCACGCCGCCTCGTCCGCGCAGAGCAGCGCGACCACGCCGGCCACGTCGTCCGGCGTGGTCAGCCGGCCGGCCGGAGTACGCGCCGCCAGCGCCTTGATCTGCTCGGGGCGGACCGTCCGGTCGCCCTTGTCGATCTTGGACGTGGAGACCGCGTTCACCGCGATCCCGCGGCCGGCCAGCTCGGCCGCCAGGTAGCGGACGGCGCTCTCCATGGCGGCCTTGGCCACGCCGGCGGCGACGTAGCCCGGCACCGCCTTGTGCGCGCCGGAGCTGGACACGGCGATGATCCGCCCCGGCCGGTCGGCCATCAGCTCGGCCAGCCGCGCCGCGCCGGCCAGCAGTGGCCGCAGTGCGATGGCCAGCGACTCGTCGACGACCCCGGGATCCGTTGCCAGCGCGAACATCGGGGTCAGCCGGGAGCAGTTGTGCACGAAGATGTCCAGGCTGTGGATCTGTGCCAGCATGGAGTCCAGCGCGGCCGAGTCCGTGACGTCGGCCTTGACCGCCCGTGCGGTGCCGCGCAGCCCGGTCAGCGAGGCGACCGCCTTCTCCGCGTCCTCGTCCGAGCCGGCGTAGTTGATCAACACGTCGACGCCGGACGCGCACAGTTTGCGCGCGATGGCCAGGCCGAGCCCGCGACTGCCGCCGGTGACCAGCGCGGTACGGCCGGCCAGGTCGGGTCCGGTCACGAGCGCACCGACCTGAGGTTGTCGTTGACCAGCTCCAGGAACTCCGCCGGCGTCAGCACCTGCGCGACGGCGTCCTCGCTCAGCTCCACGCCGTAGTCCCGCTCGATCCGGGACGTGGTCTCCAGCAGGGCGATCGAGTCGTAGCCCAGCTCGGCGAAGGGCGTGTCCAGCACGTCGCCGGTCAGGTCGTGCGACTCGTCCTCGCCGGCGCAGGCGCGCAGCAGGGCCAGGAGCTCGATCAAGGTCAGTTCGGGCATGACGTTTCCTTTCAGTCAGACGGATCGCACGACGGTGGCGGCGTTGAAGCCGCCGCGGCCGCGGGCGAGCACCAGCGCCGTGTTGACGGCGCGGCCCGCGGCGCGCCGGTGACCAGGTCGATCCGGTGCCGCTCGGCCACCGCGTCGACGTTCACCGTGGGCGGGATCACCTGGTGGTGAAGGGAAAGCAGGGCGGCGGCCAGGTCGAGCGACGCGCCGCCGGCCGCGAGCCGGCCGGTCGCCATGCCGACCGATGCACGCCGATAGTTGTTGTCTCCGCTGCTCCGGCCAGCAGCACCACCACGTGAAACGCGTCTGCCGCGCTCCCCGACGCCGGTCTTCCCGCCCAGCCCCCGCGCCAGTCCTTCCCATGCAGCCAGCAGCCCACCAGTGCCGCGTCTTCCCCAGCCACTGACAACCGCCCGACAACAACAGGAGACCCACGGACGCCGAGCGCTGTGCCGGTATCGCCATCGAAGCGGCCGTCGAACACGTGACTGCTCCAGAGCGACCGAGCCCCCGCGTCGAATCGACTCCAAGTACTGCCGAGCTGGACCGTCACGTCAGAGGTGACGATCCAGCTGCTGGTGACCACACAGGAAAGTAACGACGTAACTTCCCGCCGGCCTGACCGGGGCCTTACTGTTCGTGTGTCGTTATCCGTGCGTGGTTATCTGGTGAGGCTCGGAACGTATGTAGCGTCGACAGCAACTACAATGTGACACGAGTCTCCACCACCGTACAGTCGGCAATAGTAATCCGCCGTGTTGACCGCATCCGTTCGTGTGGCCCCGGCGCCCCAGCCTGCTGGGCCGTTCGGCGTGGAGAGTGCCAGTGCCCCCCACGAATTGGTGAACGCGTTGGCAACGCGACAGTCAGCGGCGCCAGTGGCACGGCTGCATTGGTTGTAAGCCTCACCTCTCGCAACTGATTCGCTGTCGTAATTGACGGCCCAACCCCAATCGAGCTTGGACGGTGAATATGCGATGGCGCCGTACCTGTTGCCTGTCTGGCTCGCCGTTGCCGACTTGATGCTGACGGCGGCGATACCGAGGTTCGGCTTCTGCGTGGGCTCCGCGGCCCGCGCCGCTCCTGCGCCAAAGAGGGACGAAAGCGCCGTCGCGACGGCTAGAAGAGCTACCGCATGTCGTCTTTTCAAGAGAATCTCCCTCCTGGGATGTTCGGAGTGGTCGGCAGAATTCGCTGACACATTCGTACCGCGTCCGACCTGCAGGCGTCGATCGGCAGGCAGGCCAGGTGTCCACAAGGACCGCACGGTTCAGTCCAGCCGTGACCGCTCTGGCGGCCGAAGTCCTAGAGCCCGAAGCGACGTGTGCTCGCCGCAGTTTGGGCCTTGCCGGAATGCACTGCTACGCCCGCGGCGGCCGAACCTGCCTCGTTGCGCCTCGTCATCACCGCGCTGAACTCTCGCGCTGATCCTTGTCGACCTGCGGCCACGTCGCCGCACGTCTGGCTGTCCGCGCTACGAACAGTAGGGCCGCGTCTAGCCGAAAGGGAGGGCCGCATCAGGCTAACTTGTGTCAACGGCCGACCTGTGTCACTTCAGTGGTGCCGGCGACTTGAGGAAAAGGGTTTACCCTTGGTTGTGTGAACAACGAAGCGTTCTTCCAGGTTTGGGGGTGTGGCAGACCTCGACGCCGCGGTCCGGAAAGCCTCGAAACGATGTAGCTCAAGCCGTGCGGCAATCAGCGACGAAGGCTGTCTACGGAAAGCGAGCAGTCCTCTGCAGCGCGCTTGAGTACGCGCATGAACGGAGCTGATCACGGCCGCGGCGCTTCATCGGCCGTGTCTGGTCGCCTTCTTCGGCGTCATGCACTGCGCCGCACTCCGTCCGAAGAGGCTGCAATGCTTGCGAAAGCGCACTTGCAGCTGCTGGAGACCGGTTGGGGGGAGTTGCAGCTATCGGAGACCGCACCTGTCGCGGGTGCCGCGTGGACTGACTCGGAGCGACGGCAAGACCGACGACCTTCGGCGCGCCCGCGTGTCGACCGCGCTGAGGGCTGGCATCCGGCGACGCATGTGCGGAGTGGCCGGGGCTCCAGGGGGCGAAGCCCGAAACACACCCACCGGGGGTCCAGGGGGCGAAGCCCTCCTGGCCTGGGGTCTGGGGCGAGAGCCCCAGAAAACACAACCGGCGATGCAGGGCTCCGCTTTCCGCAGCCATACACCGCCCAATCGCCCGTGCCCCCGGTGCGATTCGAACGCACACTGGACGGGTTTTGAATCCGTTGCCTCTGCCGTTGGGCTACGGGGGCCTGGGTGTTGACTCTACGCGACGGGGGTGCGGGGGTTGCGGGGACCCCCGGGGCGGGGTGTAGGGCTGATCACGCCGTGGTCGCGGGTGGTGGGCGGGCACACTGAGTAAACTGCGGTTTCGGTCCACTCGTCAGGGTGGATTCCACGATCGCACAGGAGGACCGCGGTGACCCAGCCGGCTGCCGAGGCCCAGACGCAGGCCACTGCCCCGCAGCGTCGGGTGCTCGTCGCGGAGGACGAAGCACTGATCCGACTCGATCTGGTGGAGATGCTCCGCGAGGAGGGCTACCAGGTGGTGGGCGAGGCGGGTGATGGCGAGGAGGCCATCAAGCTCGCCGGGGAGCTGCGGCCTGACCTGGTGATTCTTGACGTGAAGATGCCGAAGATGGACGGCATCGAGGCGGCATCGGTGATCGCCAAGGAGCGGATCGCGCCGGTGGTGATCCTGACGGCGTTCAGCCAGCGGGACCTGGTGGAGCGGGCGAGGGACGCGGGCGCGATGGCGTACCTGGTGAAGCCGTTCGCGAAGCGGGATCTGGTCCCCGCGGTGGAGCTGGCGATGAGCCGCTTCTCGGAGCTGCAGGCCCTGGAGAACGAGGTCGCGAGCCTGACGGACCGCCTGGAGACCCGCAAGGTGATCGAGCGCGCGAAGGGCCTGCTGATGAGCGCCCAGGGCCTGACGGAGCCGGAGGCGTTCCGCTGGATCCAGCGCACGGCGATGGACCGCCGCACGACGATGAAGGCCGTGGCGGAGGCAGTGGTCGACAGCATCAAGTGACGGTGACGTCCTTGAGCACGGAGGTGGGCGGCTTCGAACCGTCGACGGGGTATTCCCGCACGTCGAAGGTGTGCTTCCCGCGGCTGAGGCTGCCGGCGCTGAACACGACGGTGTAGTGCCCGCCGAGCCCGGGCCCGTCGGCGTCGGTGGGCTGCCCGGCGACGAGCTGCCCGTCGAGCCACACCTGGAACCCGGCGACGCCGGCGACCTCCTGGGAGTAGCGGCCGTCGAGCACGACGTCGAGCACGACCCGCCCGCTGTCCTCGCTTTCCTTGACGGCGATGCGCGGCAGCTGCACGACGGCGGGCGCGGGCTGCAGGGCGGCGCCGGGGGCGCCGGGCGGGACGGGCCCGCTGTGGCGGATCTCCAGGTAGCTCTCGACGATGCTGGCCTGCCCCCGCGCCGACCGCAGCACGTACGGGCTGAGCTGGTCGGGCCCGCCGAGGCCGAGCAGCGCGGCGGGCAGGTCGGCGTACACGGTGGTGACCGACCCGGCGGGCACGGGACCAGGTACGGCCTGCGCCAGCGGATAGCTGGTGTCCCCGAGCTGCACGGACAGTCCGGACGGGTCGAGCCCGTCGCCGGCCTGCACGGTGGCGATGTACCGGGCGGACACGGCCCCGGTCAACGGCTTGCGGGAGATGCCGATGCCCGGGGCGCCCTCGCCCGGTCCCAACGCCCGCAGCGTGGCGGGCACGAGCGACTCCTCGCTGACCGGGGGCACTTCCGAGGCAGGCCCGGAGAATCCGGCGGCGCCGACGAAAACCCGTGACTTGAGCCCGGCCGGCCCCTGGAATCCGTACAGCACGGAGGCGGACCGCCAGGACGGCACGATCCCGCCGAACCCGATCTCCCGCCCGTCCTGCAACACCGTGATGCCGGACGTCGCCAGCACGACCTCGAACCGATGCGGCACGCCGACGCCCCGCTGCACCACTACCGGTGGACGTGAACCCGACACGCGGGGTACGTCGTCGGCGGCGAGCACCCGGGCACCCTGATCGTCCACGACGATCTGCACGGTCCCGGGCGGCAGCGCGGGGCCGACGCGGTCGACCGGCCCGGGACTGAGGTCGATGGTCAACTGGCCGCCGGGCCCTGCCGCGTCGGTCACGACGGCTATTCGGCCCAATTCCTCATTCGACGCCAGTTCGATGCGCGATCGGGCACGTAAGACCGCCTGATCGGTGCCGCATTCCAACCCGATCGTGAGCCCGCCACCCCCGCTGCCAGCGTCGACGCACCCCTGGTAGCCGGACAGGTGCCACCGCCTGGTCAGCGTCGTGACGTCGGAGAAGTCGTCGAACACCCCGGTCAGTGGCTTTTTCCACGAGGTGTCGGGAGTAACCGCGGGGGTCCCGGTGGCCGTCGCCGGGTTGGACCGCTTGCCGTAAGCGTCCACGGCCCGCACTTCGATCGTGTAGGACACACCTGACCGAAGTCCACCGAGCCGGACTTCGGGCTGTATGGTCAGCATTGTGTGGTCCAGTTCGCCCCCGTGGCGCCAGGTCACCTCGTACCCCGATGCACCGGCATCGGTCCAGTCGGCGCGCAGTGCGCCGACTTCGGAAGTCAGCCGCAGGTCGGTCGGTGTCGCCGGCCCGCTGATTGGTTGTGGCACGAGAACGTTACGGTTGGTGAATCGGTCCACCCGCCTGATCTCCGAATTCGGGGCGGGTGGTGTGTTTTGGGTCTGCTGAACCGCGCGTAGCACCACACCCGCGCTGACCAGCAGAAGGATGGCTCCGAGCGGTACCAGCAGGCGTTTCGTCGGGGCCATTCGGGCATGGTAGGCGGGTACGTCGGGGCGGACATAGGTCCGTTGCCGAGTTGAAATCGGTATTTCCGCTGGAAGTACAAAGGTAAACAGTTGTGGCGTTGTGCGTCGGTATGGCAACGGAGGGTTCTCGCAACGTTGCGGTCTGGTCACGGAAACGGCCGCCGCGATGACTGTGGAGCGCTTCATCGCCTAACTTCCGCGCAACCCCCAAATCAGGCGGGGTCAGACGGTTCGTGCTATCACACGACCGCGCAGCTTGCGAGAAGGGACGTCACGTGCTTAACCGGACGGTGAAGGCCGCGGTGGTGGTCATGACCGGCGCCTTGGCGCTGGCAGCCTGCGGCACGAACAAGACCGAGAGCGGCGGAGGCGGCTCCGCCAGCTGCGACCAGAGCAAGGGCACGCTGACGGTCGGCGTCATCGCCCCGTTGACCGGCAACCTGTCGGCGCTGGGTCTGGGCATCCAGCACTCCGCCGAGCTGGCCGTGGCCGAGGCCAACGAGAAGTGCACGGTCAAGGGCTACAAGCTGACCGTGGACCCGGAGGACGACCAGGCGACCCCGCAGGTCGGTGCCCAGGCGGCCACCAAGCTGTCCTCGGACTCCAACGTGGTCGGCGTGGTCGGCACGCTGAACTCCTCGGTCGCCCAGACCGTGCAGCCGATCCTGGCCGGCAAGAAGGTCGTGCAGATCTCGCCGGCGAACACCAACCCGTCGCTGACCAAGGGCGACAACCTGGACGCCCCCAAGCGGCAGTTCCCGACCTACTTCCGGGTCTGCACCACCGACAACTACCAGGGTCCCGACGCGGCGGACTACCTGGTGAAGAAGGCCGGCAAGAAGAAGATCGCGATCATCCAGGACGGCAAGACCTACGGCAAGGGCCTGGCCGACGCGTTCGCCAAGCGGGCGCAGACCGACGGCGCGCAGATCGTCGACCAGGAGCAGGTCGGCGAGAAGGACACCGACTTCTCCGGCGTGCTGACCAAGGTCAAGGGGGCCAACCCGGACGCCATCTACTACGGCGGCGAGTACCCGGTGGCCGGCCCGCTGTCCAAGCAGGCCGCGGGCCTGGGCCTGAACGTCCCGGTGATGGGCGGCGACGGCATCTTCGACCCGAAGTTCATCGACCTGGGCGGCAAGGAGGGTGACCTGGCCACCTCGGTCGGCGCCCCGACCGACCAGCTCGACAGCGCCAAGGACTTCGTGAAGGCCTACGCGGCCAAGGGCTACAAGGACCCGTACGCGGCCTACGGCGCCTTCTCCTACGACGCGGCCAACGCGATCATCGCGAGCCTGGCGGCGACCCTGGGCGACGGCGGCACCTGGAGCGACTCGCAGCGCGACAAGCTGCTGACGAACGTGGGCTCGTACAAGGGCAACGGTGCGACCGGGTCGGTGGCGTTCGACCAGTACGGCGACAGCACGAACAAGGTGCTGACCGTTTACCAGGTGACTGGCAAGGAGTGGAAGGCAGTCCAGACGGGTCCCTTCGAGGGCTGACCGCTCTACTGACATGAGCACGGTTTCGGCGGGGGTGGGTGCCTCACAAGGGCCTCGCCCCCGCCGTCTATGGAGGTAGCAGTGGGAACCCTGTTGCAACAGATAGCCAACGGGCTCATCTTCGGCGGCCTGATCGCCATGGTGGCCCTGGGCTACACGATGGTCTACGGGATCATCCAGCTCATCAACTTCGCGCACGGCGAGGTCTTCATGACCGGCGCCTTCGGCGGCCTGGCGGTCTACTCCTGGCTGCTGCCCCCGGCCGCCCAGCAGATCTGGTACGTCGCGCTGCCGGCGATGCTGGTCGGCGGCGCGATCGTCGCACTGGTCGTGGCGCTGCTGATGGAGCGCTTCGCCTACCGGCCGCTGCGCAACGCGCCCCGGCTGGCGCCGTTGATCACGGCGCTCGGCGTGTCGGTGTTCCTTCAGGAAGCGATGCGGATCTTCTTCCCGGGTGCCAGCTCGGCGGTGCCGTTCCCGAACGCCTTCATCAGCGCTCCGCTGCACATCGGGTCGGTCACGATCCCGGCCAGCGGCCTGCTGATGCTGGTCGTGTCGGTGGTGCTGTCGATCGTGCTCGAGACCTACGTCAACGGCTCCCGCATGGGGCGGGCGATGCGCGCCACCGCGCAGGATCCGGACACCGCCCGGCTGATGGGCATCAACCCGGACCGGGTGATCGTGCTGACCTTCGCCATCGGCGCGGTGCTGGCCGGCGTCGGCGGCGTGCTGTACGGCACCTACATCCACAACGTGGACCCGTACATCGGCTTCCAGAACGGCCTGTTCGCCTTCGCCGCGGCCGTGCTCGGCGGCATCGGCAGCATCCGCGGCGCGGTGATCGGCGCGTTCGTCATCGGCCTGATCAAGAATATCGCCGACATCTGGCTGCCCGGCGGCACCGCGTACGACTACGTATGGATCTTCATCCTGCTGATCGCCGTGCTCGTGTTCCGGCCGCAGGGCCTGTTCGGCGAGGTGGAAAGGGTGCGCGCATGAAAACCGCGATGGCTCGTCCCCTGGCCGCGATCGGCTCGGTGGTGCTGATCATCGGCGCCCTGCTGCCGTGGGCCACCTTCGTGCTCAACGACGGCGCGTACCCGGACAAGGCGACGCTCGAGTTCTTCGACGCCCCGTTCGGGCTGACGTCCTTCCGGCTGTACCTGGAGATCTTCGGCCTGGCCGGGCTGGTGTTCACCTTCCTGCCGGTCCGCGGCAAGATCCGGGTGCTCAAGGCGATCGGCTGGGGCGCCGGCGGCATCGCCATCGTCAACCTGCTGTTCATCGCCGGGGACGGCGGCGGCCTCGGCGCCATCACGATGGCCGACGGCGTGCCCGCTTTCGGCAGCATCGTGGCGGTGGTCGGCGCGGCCGTCCTGCTGTACGGCGCGTACCAGCTGCCGCCGGAGCCGCTGAGGGTGATCAACCCGAAGCTGCCATGGTGGGCGGAGTGGTTGATCCTGCTGGTGTCGTTCGTGGCGATGCTGTTCCTGATCACCGAGACGCTGACCGCAGGCGGTCACAGCGGCGTGTCCGACCCGTACATCGGCCCGCTGTTCCTGTCCTATCTCAGCGCGGCCGGCGGCCTGCTCGGCGTGCTGTACGCCTTCGGCGTCACCAAGTGGATCTCGGACATGTCCGAGCGGCACCGCATCTTCAGCATCGTCGTGCTGGTGCTGTGCGCGGTGGCCGTGCCGCTCACCTCGGTCGGCAACGACTACTGGATGACGATCACCGCAAACATCGGCGTGTACGCGGCGACGGCCATCGGCCTGAACATCGTGGTCGGCCTGGCCGGCCTGCTCGACCTCGGCTACGTGGCGTTCATGGGCATCGGCGCGTTCGTCGCGGCCAACCTGTCCGGCGCCGTCGCCTCCGAGTTCGGCATCCGGCTGCCCTTCATCGTGGCCGCGATCGCCGCCGGCATCGTGGCCGGCATCTTCGGCGCCGTCGTCGGTTCCCCGACGCTGCGGGTGCGCGGCGACTACCTGGCCATCGTCACGCTGGCCTTCGGTGAGATCTTCGTCCGGGTCTCGCAGAACAACATCGGAGGCCTGACCGGCGGTTCCAACGCCATTCCGAACATCCCGGACCTGAGCCTGTTCGGGGCGCAGTTCAGCGACTCGCTCACCATCGGCGGCCTCCAGCTGCCGGGCGGCGTGCTGTACTACTTCCTGATCGTGCTGCTGGTGGCGCTGGTGATGTTCGTCTTCGGCAACCTCAAGAACAGCCGCATCGGCCGGGCCTGGATCGCCATCCGGGAGGACGAGGACGTCGCCCGCGCGATGGGCGTCAAGACCGGCAAGTTGAAGATCCTCGCCTTCATGACCGGCGCCACGACCGCCGGTCTGGCCGGCGCGGTGTTCGCGCACAAGCTGGCCACCGCCTCGTACGACAGCTTCCAGTTCAACTGGTCGGTGACCCTGCTGGCCGCGGTCATCCTGGGCGGCATGGGCACGATTCCCGGCGCGGTGCTCGGCGCCGCGCTGCTGACCGTGCTGCCGGAGGAACTGCGCCAGTTCCAGAACTTCCGGCTGCTGGTCTTCGGCTTGGCGCTGGTGGTGATCATGCGGTTCCGGCCGCAGGGCCTGATCGCGGACCGGCACCGCCGGGCCGAGCTGGCCGACGAGGACGTGACCGGTGAGTCACTGGACGACACGGTGATCAAGGAACCGGTCGCCGTCGCGGGAGCCAAGGAGGCCGGCGCATGAGCACCCCGGTGTTGCAGGCACGGGACGTGTCCATGGTCTTCGGTGGCCTCTCGGCGCTGAGGAACGTGTCCCTCACCCTGGAAGAGGGCAAGATCGTCGGGCTGATCGGGCCGAACGGCGCCGGCAAGACGACGTTCTTCAACTGCCTGACCGGCCTCTACACGCCGACCACCGGCCAGGTGCTGCTCAAGGGCAACGTGCTGCCCGGCGACCCGGCGGCGGTCACCGCGGCCGGCATCGCCCGCACGTTCCAGAACATCCGGCTGTTCCCCAGCATGACCGTGCTGGAGAACGTGCTGCTCGGCCGGCACGTGCGGATGAAGCAGGGGCCGCTGGCGTCGCTGTTCCACGGTCCTTCGTTCCGTCGCGGCGAGGCCGCCGCCCGGGACCGGGCCCGCGAGCTGCTGGCGTTCGTCGGACTGGGCAAGGTCGAGGACGAGCTCTCCCGCAACCTGCCCTACGGCGACCAGCGGCGGCTGGAGATCGCCCGCGCGCTGGCCACCGACCCGGCGGTGCTGCTGCTGGACGAGCCGACCGCCGGCATGAACCCGCAGGAGACCGAGGCGGCCCGGCAGCTGATCTTCCGGATTCGCGACCTGGGCATCTCGGTGGTGGTCATCGAGCACGACACCAAGTTCATCTTCACGCTGTGCGACCAGGTGTCCGTGCTGGTGCAGGGTGAGCTGCTGGTCGAAGGCACCCCGGACGTGGTGCGCGGCGACCCCCGGGTCGTCGAGGCGTACCTGGGCAAGCCGCCCGAGGAAGTCGAGGCCGAGCTGCAGGCCGTGCAGGAGGGAGAAACGCCGTGAGCGAGACGTCCTCGGCGTCCCAGGCGACCGCCACCACCCACACCCGTCCGCTGCTGGAGGTGCGCAACCTCAGCGTGGCGTACGGGGCGATCGAGGCAATCAGGGAGATCAGCTTCTCCGTGCAGGCCGGGCAGATCGTCAGCCTCATCGGCGCCAACGGCGCCGGTAAGACCACGACGCTGCGCACCATCTCCGGGCTGCTGCGGCCCAAGCGCGGGGAGATCCTGTTCGAGGGCCGGCCGATCCACACCCAGCCGGCGCACGCCATCCTGGGCATGGGCGTGGCCCACTGCCCGGAGGGCCGGCGGCTGTTCCCGCGGATGACCGTCGAGGAGAACCTGCTGCTCGGCGCGTACACCCGGTCCGACGACGGCGTCGCCGAGGACATGGAGCGGGTGTACGAGCTGTTCCCGGTGCTCGGTGAGCGCCGGCAGAACAAGGCGGGCCTGTTCTCCGGCGGCGAGCAGCAGATGCTGGCCATCGGCCGGGCGATGATGTCCCGGCCGCGGCTGCTGATGCTGGACGAGCCGTCGATGGGTCTGTCGCCGATCATGACGCAGCGCATCTTCGACACCATCCGCAACCTGCGCGACCTGGGCACCACGGTGCTGCTGGTCGAGCAGAACGCGCTGGCGGCGCTGGCCCAGTCCGACTACGGCTACGTGGTCGACCTGGGCCGCACCACGCTGGAGGGGACCGGTCACGACCTGCTGGCCGACCAGCGGGTCCGCGACGCCTACCTCGGCGAGAGCTGACCCCGCCCCGAGCGAGTTCGGAACGGACCATTCCTCAACTCCGAGTTGAGGAATGGTCCGTTCCTATCTTCACGTCGTGGCCGAAGGTGGCGGTGGGGTAGCTCGATCAGGTGGTTTTGGCGCCGGTGGTCTCGCGGATGGCGCAGGTGAGCCGGGCGGTGCAGACCCGCTTCCCCGACTCGTCGGTGATCACGACCTCGAACGACGACATCGTGCGGCCGACGTGCAGCGGCGTGGCCACGCCGGTGACGACACCGGCCACCACGCCCCGGTGGTGGGTGCAGTTCAGCTCCACGCCCATCGCGATCCGGCCGTGGTCGGCGGCGTGCATGGCGGCGGCGATGGAGCCCAGGGTCTCGGCCAGCACCGCGCTGGCGCCGCCGTGCAGCAGCCCGTACGGCTGGCGGTTGCCGGCCACCGGCATGGTGCCGACGAGCCGGTCCCGGTTCCAGTCGGTCACCTCGATGCCCATCTTCGCCGGCAGCTGCTCGGGCAGCGCGGCCAGCTCGTCCGAGCGCGCCTGCGCGGTGTCGGTCACCGCCACCTCCAACTCTTGTCAGACCCTCACCCTAGACTCGCCCCCGTGAACCAGGTCGCAGCCCACCAGGACAACCGTCTTCTCCTGCTCGACGGCCACTCGCTGGCCTACCGGGCGTTCTTCGCGCTGCCCGCGGAGAACTTCAAGACGACGACCGGGCAGACCACCAACGCGGTCTACGGCTTCACCTCGATGTTGATCAACCTGCTGCGCGACGAGAAGCCCACGCACCTGGCGGTGGCCTTCGACGTCTCGCGCAAGACGTTCCGCTCCGAGGCGTTCGCCGACTACAAGGCCAACCGGTCGGCCACCCCGGACGAGTTCCGCGGCCAGGTCAGCATCGTGCAGGACATGCTGGGCGCGCTGGGCATCCCGGTGCTGACCAAGGACAACTTCGAGGCCGACGACATCATCGCCACGCTGACCACGCAGGCGTCCGGGCAGGGCTACCAGGTGCTCATCTGCACCGGCGACCGCGACGCGCTGCAGCTGGTCAGCGAGCAGGTCACGGTGCTCTACCCACGCAAGGGCGTTTCCGACCTGACCCGGTTTACGCCCGACGCCGTGCAGGAGAAGTACGGCCTGAGCCCGCAGCAGTACCCGGACTTCGCGGCGCTGCGCGGCGACCCCTCCGACAACCTGCCCGGCATCCCCGGCGTCGGCGAGAAGACTGCGGCCAAGTGGATCCGTGAGTTCGGCTCGCTCGGCGACCTGGTGGACCGGGTCGACGAGGTCAAGGGCAAGACCGGTGACGCGCTGCGGGCCAACCTGTCCAACGTGCTGCTCAACCGGCAGCTCACCGAGCTGGTGAAGGACGTCGAGATCGGCGTCGGACCGGACGACCTCGCGGTGCAGCCGTGGGACCGGGACCAGGTGCACCGGCTGTTCGACGACCTGGAGTTCCGGGTACTGCGCGACCGCCTGTTCGCCACGCTGACCAGCGCCGAGCCGGAAGCCGACGAGGGCTTCGACGTGACCGGCGGCGCGATCCCCACCGGCGAGCTGGCGGCCTGGCTGGAGCAGCACGCCCGCACCGGCGAGCGCGTCGGCCTGGCGTTCAAGGGCACGTGGGGCAGCGGCACCGGCGACATCGAGGGCATCGCGCTGGCGACGTCATCCGGCGAGGGCGGCTACGTCAATGTCACCGCACTGACCGAGTCCGACGAGAAGGCGCTCGCGGCGTGGTTCGCCGACGAGAAGGTGGCCAAGGCGGCACACGACTTCAAAGGCCCCGCACATGCGCTGCGTGCCCGCGGCTGGGACCCCCAGGGCTGGACCAGCGACACCGCGCTGGCGGCGTACCTGGTGCGGCCGGGGCAGCGCTCGTTCGAGCTGGACGACCTCGTGCTGCGCTACCTGAAGCGGGAGCTGCGCGCCGAGGAAGGCGCCGACGACGGCCAGCTGTCGCTGCTGGCCGACGAGGCCGCCGACGCGGAGGCCGCGGCGAAGACACAGATCGTGAAGGCGAAGGCCGTCGCGGAGCTGGCCGACGCGCTCGACACGGCGCTGGAGTCGATCGGCAGCCGGCGGCTGCTCGACGAGCTGGAGCTGCCGCTGCTCGGAGTGCTGGGCGACCTGGAGGAAGCCGGCATCTGCGTCGACGTCGAGCACCTCACCGAGTTGGAGGCGCACTTCGCCGGGCGGGTGAAGCAGGCGGCGCAGGACGCGTACTCGGTGATCGGCAAGGAGATCAACCTCGGCTCGCCCAAGCAGTTGCAGGTCGTGCTGTTCGAGGACCTCAACATGCCGAAGACCAAGCGCACCAAGACCGGCTACACCACCGACGCCGAGGCGCTGCAGACGCTGTACGAAACCACCGAGCACCCGTTCCTGGCGCACCTGTTGGAGCACCGGGACGCCACCCGGCTCAAGACCACTGTGGACGGTCTGCTGAAGTCCGTGGCCGACGACGGCCGCATCCACACCACGTTCAACCAGATGATCGCCGCCACCGGCCGGCTGTCCTCGACCGAGCCGAACCTGCAGAACATCCCGGTGCGCACCGAGGAGGGCCGCCGGATCCGGCACTCGTTCGTGGTCGGCGGCGGCTACGCCGAGCTGATGACCGCGGACTACAGCCAGATCGAGATGCGGATCATGGCGCACCTGTCCCAGGACGCCAGCCTGATCGAGGCCTTCAACACCGGCGAGGACCTGCACACCTACGTGGCGTCGCAGGCGTTCTCGCTGCCGACCGAGGAGGTCACCGGCGAGCTGCGGCGGCGGGTCAAGGCCATGACGTACGGCCTGGCCTACGGCCTGTCGGTGTACGGCCTCGCGCAGCAGCTGCGGATCTCCAACGACGAGGCCCGCGAGCAGATGGACGCGTACTTCGCGAGGTTCGGCGCGGTCCGCGACTACCTGCAGGCCGTCGTGCGCAAGGCCCGCGAGGACGGCTACACCGAGACCATCCTCGGCCGTCGGCGCTACCTGCCCGACCTCAACAGCGACAACCGGCAGCGCCGCGAGATGGCCGAGCGGATGGCGCTGAACGCCCCGATCCAGGGCAGCGCCGCCGACATCATCAAGGTCGCCATGCTCGGCGTGCACAAGGCGTTGAAGGAAGCCGGCCTGCGCAGCCGGGTGCTGCTGCAGGTGCACGACGAACTCGTGCTGGAACTGGCCGAGGGCGAGCACGAGCAGGTGGAGGCCCTGGTCCGGGAGAACATGGGCAACGCCTACAAGCTCGCGGTCCCGCTGGAGGTCTCGGTCGGCTACGGCCGCACCTGGGACGACGCCGCCCACTGAACCCCCGCGAGTCACGCTCTCAGGCACCCCGAATGTAGGTTTCGGGCAGACCGGTCAGTGGTAGGCGTCGTCGCCCATCACTGACCGGACGGTGGTCAGGGCTCGGCGGAGTTCGGGCACCGGCACCGATCCCAGGGCGAGTCGAAGTGCCTGCGGCACCAGGGCAGTGGTGGCGAACTGCTCGGCCGTGGAGACGGAGATCCGTTGCCGGGCCAGGGAAGCGGCGATGCGGTCGGCCCGGGCGTTCTCGGCCAGCGGCAGCCAGAGGAAGTACGACGACGGGTGGCTGCGGACCGGCAGCCCGGCGAAGACGTCACGGGCGATGGCCTGCCGCATGTGGGCATCGGTGCGCTTGTGGGCCTCCAGCCGATCGACGGTGCCGTCCTCCAGCCAGCGGCGGACCAGAGCGACGTTGAGGGCGGGCGTGTTCCAGGTGGTGGCGCGGATGACCCGTTCGATCGGCGGAACCTCCGGCGCCACCACAAAACCGACCCGCAGGCCGGTGGCCACGCTCTTGGACAGGCTGGAGACGTAGACCGTGCGCTCCGGGGCCAGCGCGGCCAGCGGCGGCGGGCAATCCTCGACCAGGTAGGCGTAAGCGGCGTCCTCGATGATCAGCAGGCCGTGCCGGCGCGCGGTCGCCACCAGCCGCTTGCGGGCCTTGAGCGACATGACGGTGCCCAACGGGTTGTGCAGCGTCGGCATCGTGTAGACGGCCCGGACCGGCCGCCGGAGGCAGAGCTCGTCGAGATCGGACGTGGCCACCAGCTCCAGGCCCAGCGTGCCGGCCAGCACCTTGAAACCGGTGTACGTCAAGGAATCCACCGCCACGACGTCCCCGCGCCGCAACATGGCCATGGCCGTCACCGCGAGGCCGTGCTGCGCACCGCTGACGATCAGCACCTGCGCGGCGTCCACGGTCAGTCCGCGTCGGCCGAGGTGCCGCGCGACGGCCGTTCGGGCTTCTAGCCGCCCGGCGTGGGGTTGGTAGTGCAGCAACGATTCCAGGTCGCCGGCGGTCGACAGCTCCCTCAACGCTTGCCGCAACAGGTCCGCCTGGCCGGGGACGGCGGGGTAGTTGAAGCGGAGGTCGACGGCGTCGGTCGCCACCAGCTGCTCGTCGATGCCCTGCCCCGACAGCAGCGCCGTGTCACGGACGAACGTGCCCCGGCCCTGTTCGCCGGTCACGAGGCCCATCGCCTCCAGCTCGGCGTACACCCGGGTCGCGGTCACCAGCGCGATGCCCTCACGGGCGGCGAGCTCGCGGTGCGTCGGCAGGCGCGTCCCCACCGGCCAGCGCCCCGACCGGAGTTCCGCCGCGAGAGCGTCCACCACGCGCTTGTACCGGGGAATCCGCACAGCCGATTGTATGCATGACAATTCTTCGACTGTCCTGCCTACGCGCACCTAGCCTGCGCTCATGCACATCGCGATCCTGACCTTCGACGGATACAACGAACTCGACTCGCTCATCGCCCTCGGCATCCTCAACCGGGTCGACCGCCCCGACTGGCGGGTGTCGATCGCCGGCCCCACGCCCACCGTCCGGTCGATGAACGGCGTGCTGATCGAGTCCATGGCCACCCTGCGGGACGCCTGCGCCGCCGACGCCGTCATCGTGGGGAGCGGGTCGAAGACCAGGGAAGTCGTCGAGAACCCCGAGATCATGGCCGTGCTGCGGGGCCTCGACCCGAGTAGGCAACTGCTCGCCGCCCAGTGCTCCGGCGCGCTCGTGCTGGCCAGGCTGGGGCTGCTCGACGGGGTTCCCGCCTGCACCGATCTCAAGTCCAAGCCGTGGGTCGTCGCCGCCGGCGTCGACGTCCTCAACCAGCCCTTTCACAGCAAGGACAACGTCGCCACGGCCGGCGGCTGTCTCGCCTCGCACTACCTGGCCACCTGGCTCATCGCCCGCCTGGAGAGCCCGGCAGCCGCCGAGAAGGCGCTGCGCTACGTCGCCCCCGTCGGTGAGCAGGAGGAGTACATCGACCGGGCCCTGCGCAACGTGGGCTTCAGGGCCGCTCGGACACTCCCCGTACCAGCATGATCACGGACTCGCGGACCTCGCGCCGACTCCGCTGCGGCTGGAACACCTGCCAGTCCAGCGCCACCACGAGCAGCGTGCCGAACAGCGCCGCCGACGCCGTGCCCACCGGAACGTCCGGCGGTAAAGCACCGGCATCGGCCCGCCGCTGCACCACCTGGCGCACGATCGCCACGATGTCGTCCCGCAGCAGGCTCAACGTGCCGTGCCACTGCCCTGGCGTCCGCCACATCTCGCTCACCAGCAACTGCGCGAACGCGGGGTACTCGGCGAAGAACCCCAGCGCCCCGTCGACCAGGGTCTCCAGCGCCTCGCCGGTGTCGTCGACGTCCTCGGCGGCCCGCAGCCGCGCCGCCAGCAGCTCGACGCCGTGCCGGAGCAGGGCGTCGACGAGGCCGTCCTTGCTGCCGAAGTTGTAGTAGACGGTTCCCTTGGCCACGCCCGCCTCGGCGGCGATCTCGTCGACGGTCACGCCGGCCGCCCCGCGCTCGCCGACGAGGCGCAGCGCGGCGTCGAACAGCTTCTGCTTCGTCGCCGAGGTGCGGGCGGGCCGCGGCTTCACAGCACGAGTTCCGGCTTGAGGCGAGAGGGCGTCCACACCCTCTGCTTGTACGCGGCCAACACCGACAGCGCCAGCCCCACCACCAGATAGCCCCCGATCACCGCAAGATCGGTCCCGAGGGTGGACAGGGTTCCGCCGTAGAGCAGGTGCCGCAGGCCGTCGACCACGTAGCCCAGCGGCAGCGCGATGTGCAGCGGCTGCAACGGCCCGGGGATGGTCTGCCACGGGAACGTGCCGCCGGCCGTGGTCAGCTGCAACACCAGCAACACCAGGCCGAGGAACTTGCCGACGGCGCCGAGCAGAGCGTTCAACCCGTGCAGCATCGCGGTGAACGCGAAACCGGTCAGCACGAGGAAACCCAAGGTGCCCAAGGGATTCGACGGGTGCACGCCGACCAGCGTGGTCACGACGGCGAACAGCAGCACCACCTGCAGGAAGCTGAGCAGCGCCGCCGGCAGCCAGCCGCCGAGGGCCACGATGCCGGGCCGCTGCCGCGCCGCCAGCGCCCGCCGGGACAAGGGGCGCAGCAGCAGGAACAGCACGAACGCGCCGATCCACGTGGCCAGGCCGAGGAAGAACGGCGCGAGGCCGGCGCCGTAGGTGGCCGCGGTGGCCTGCCCGACCGCCTGCACGGTCACCGGGTCGCCGATGGTGTTGGCGGTCTTGGTCGGGTCGTTCGGGTCCGGGATCTTGCCGGCGCCCTCGTTCAGCCCGTCCCGCAGCTGCGCGCTGCCGTCGGCGAGCTGCTTCGTGCCGGACGCCAGCTGCGCCGCCCCGCTGGACAACTTGTCGGCGCCGTCGGTGGCGGTCTTCAGGCCGTCACGGAGCTGCGTCGCACCGCTGTCGGCCTGCGCGATGCCGCCGGCCAGCTGCGGGGCCGCCGCCGCGAGCTGCGACGCGCCGTCCGCGACCTGCCGCGAGCCGGACGCCAGCTGCTGGAGCTTGCCGCTGACGGTCTGGATCTGGCCGTTGGCGTCGTTGAGCGGCTTGCGGGCGTTGTCCAACGCCGACAGCACCTGGTTGACCTGGTCCGGCGTCAGCCCGTCGGCCTGCAACCGGGCCTGGATGTCGGAGCGGAGGCCGTCCAGGTTGCTGTTGAACGTCTGCGAGGCCGTGGCGATGGCCGACCCGCCGGCCGCGACCTGGGCGTTGCCGTCGGCGACCTGCCTGGCCCCGTTGGCCAGCTGCTGGGTCTGGCTCGGCAGGTTGGCGGTGTTGCTCTTGAGCAGGTCCAGGCCGTTGACCAGCTGGTTGGCCCCGTCCAGCAGCTTGTGCTCGCCGGTGGCCAGGTCCGCGCTGCCGGTGGCCAGCTGCTGCGCGCCGTCGTTGGCCTTGGCCGCGCCGTCGGCCAGCTTGGTCGCGCCGTCGGCGGCCTGCAACGTGCTGCTGCGGATCGTCGCGTAGCCGGTGAGCAGCTGGTCGGCCGCGGTCGTGCCGACCTTCTTCGCCACCGCCGCCCGCACCGCGTCCACGACCTTGTCGGCGATCGTGCGGGCCAGATAGTTGTTGGAGTCGTTGGTGGTCAGCTGGATGACGCCCTGGCGGGGCTGGTTCTTCGCCGGCGACGTGAGCGCCTGCGAGAAGTCCGCCGGCAGCGTCAGCGCGAACGTGTACCTGTTGTCCCGCACGCCGGCCTCGGCCTCGGCGTCGCTGACCCGGTGCCAGTCGAACTGCGCGTTGTGCAGCAGCTCGTCGGCGACCTCGTTGCCGGCGTTGAGCTGCTTGCCGTTGACCTCCGCGCCCTTGTCGTCCACGACGAGGGCGACCGGCAGCGACTTGAGGTTGTTGTACGGGTCCCAGTTCGCGTACAGGTACATAGCGCCGTACAGCAGCGGCACGATGACCAGCGCGACCACGGCGATCTTGGGCAGCTTGCCCGCGGTGATGCGGCGCAACTCGGTGGCCGCCAACCGGATGGGGCTCACTGGTCGTCCTCCTGAACCGGCATGAATGCCAACGTCTCGGGCTGTTCGCGGTCGCCGATGCGGGCCGCGGGCACGTCCAGCAGCCGCGCGGAGGTCTCGCTGCACAGCACCACCACGGCCAGGCCCTTCTCGGCGGCCTTGGCGGCGGTGTTCCACCAGGTGTGCGGGCCGGCGCCGTGCCGGTCGGGCAGCACGAGCACCAGCGCCTCGGTGCCGGGCCGCTGGCTCGCGGCCTCGACCAGCAGGCGGGTGCGGACCTCGGCCGGCACCGACTCGAAGCGGACGGTCGCGTGCTCACGGGCGTCCTGTGCGAGCAGCCAGTCGGCGACGGCCTTGCGGTTGGCCGGCTGGTGCGCGAACGCCAGCTCCTCGCCGATCACGACGCCCAGCGTGAGCGCCTCCTCGGGGGCCGACACGTCCGGCGCGTCCACGATCGCCACCCGCCGGCGCAGGCCCGCGTCGTCGGCCTCGCCGTCCAGCAGCACCGACCCGACGCTCGGCTTCATCCGGCCGCCCAGCGCCAGCGCCAGGGCGGTGTGGCCGGTGCCGGGCTCCCCGGCGACGAGGGCGAGTTCGCCCGTCCGCACGCGCAGCGAGGTCGGCTGCAGCAACGGGCCGTGCGCCCCGTCGATGCCGACGCTCTGGACGTGGATCTCCACCGAGCCTCCTTGAACTGACTGGTCAGTTCAAATAGTGGGGTACCCCGGTGCCGCGTCGCAAGCCGGGACGACGTGATCTCGACCCCAGCGTCCCGCAGGTCATCGAAGCGCGCCCGCCGGGCGCACCTCCCACTGGGTCCACAGCGGCCGGTAGCCCTGCCGGGGCCAGAACACCGACGACAGCGGGTTCGGCGGGTTGTAGTGCAGGAAGTAGCCGACGGTCCGATGGCCGGCGAAGTGATTGTGCACGACCGCCATCAGCTGCTGGCCGATTCCGGCGCCCCTTGCCCCCGGAAGCACCGAAAGACAGTTCACATATCCCCACAGGCCGATCGGCAGCTGCCGGCTGGTCTTCGTGACGGGCGTGTTGGCGATGATCCCCGTCTCGGCGAGGCCCACCACGACTCCGTCCCGCTCGGCCACCCACACGTCGTCGTTCATGCCCAGCCGGCCGGCGACCGACGCCCGGCGCATCTGCTCCGCCTCGGGGCGCACGATCGCCGCGCCGACCTTGGCCGAGAACCGGACCTCCGCCATGGCCAGTTCCACGACGGCGTCCTCGTCCGACGCCAGCGCCGGGCGAACGTTCACGGTCAGCGCGGGCGGCCGGACCGTGGTCGGCCGCCGCACCGCCGTGACCGTCAGCGGCTGCAGGCCGTGATCGAGGAAGACGCGGGTGCAGTCGACGTCCCGGCTCGGCCAGACCACCGTCGCCGCCGTGTCGACACCGCGGTCGCCGACCCGGTCCAGCCAGTGTCGGAAGGCTCGCAGCACCGCGTCCATGCCGGCCGCGCCGGTGGTGCCGACCAGCGGCTGCAGTTCGTACGTGTCGGCGGCCGACCACAACCACGACGGCATGCCCGGACTGACCGTCTGGCGCGCGACCACCGCCGCGACCCGCGTGCCGTCCGGCAGTGCGGCGTTGATCACTTCGCCCGGTTCCGGCGCCGGCGCGGGCGGCAGCACCCGGTCCAACCGCGCGAAGTGCTCCTCCTGCGCGGCCAGCAAGGTGTCCGTGACCGTCATGCCGGCCGTCGGCAGCGGAAGATCGCCGTGCCCGGGAACAGCCGGCCGCGCAGCGGGCTCCACTGGCCCCACTCGCGGTCGTGCCCGGCCGGCCACTCCGGCTCGACCAGGTCCTCCAGCAGCAGGCCGGCGCCGGCGAGCTGGCGCACGTAGTCACCGAGGGTGCGGTGATGCTCCACGTACGTGGCGTTGCCGTCCCCGTCCACCTCCAGATAGGGAGTGCGGTCGAAGTAGGACTGCACGACGGTCAGGCCCATCGGGCCAGGGTCGTCCGGGAAGATCCAGCGCATCGGGTGCGTCACCGAGAACACCCACGGGCCGCCCGGCCGCAGCACCCGGGCCACCTCCCGGAACACCGCGCCGGCGTCGGCCACGAAGGGCACGCCGCCGAACGCCGAGCAGGCGGCGTCGAAGCTCTCGTCGGCGAAGGGCAGCTGGTCGGCGCTGGCTCGCACCAGCGCCGGATGCAGGCCCGTGGCCTCGTTGCCGGCCACGGCGTGGCGCAGCATGCCGGCCGAGATGTCGAAGCTGACCGCGTTGGCGCCTTGGGCGGCCAGCCAGCGGCCGCAGGAGGCCGCGCCGCAGCCGACCTCCAGCACCGAGCGGCCGGTCACGTCCCCGAGATAGCCGGCGTCCGCCTCGCGGACGCCCTCCGGGCACCAGACGAAGTCGGCGTCGCCGAGGAAGGCCCCGTGCTCGGCCTGGTAGTCGTCCGCGTCAGCGTCCCACCAGGCAATACTCGCGCTGCGGGACTCCGCGCCGCCCACCTCGCGCTTGGCCGCGCCCGCCGTGCCGAGCACGTCCTCGGCGCCTGCGTAGCGTTCTTGCGTGCTCACACTGCTCCTTCTGGGGACCGGGTTTGCCCGGCCGTCACGGGCGCGCGTACGATATGGGCCGCGTAGTAGGTTCTGCGCTGCCCAGAACTTTGGACTCAGTGCTTCTTGACAACGGCCTGGAGTTTCGGTGGCGCACGCAGCACGACAACTTCAGGCCCTTAACCCAATCCGTACCGGAGCAACCCACCTAATGTCCACCGACACCACCATTGTCCCGGCTTCGACGACCCCGAAGCAGCAGATCGCCGTCAACGATATCGGCACCGAGGAGGACTTCCTCGCCGCTATCGACAAGACGATCAAGTACTTCAACGACGGCGACATCGTCGAGGGCACCATCGTCAAGGTCGACCGGGACGAGGTCCTGCTCGACATCGGCTACAAGACCGAGGGCGTCATCCCCTCGCGCGAACTGTCGATCAAGCACGACGTCGACCCGAACGAGGTCGTCAGCGTCGGCGACGAGGTCGAGGCCCTTGTCCTGCAGAAGGAGGACAAGGAAGGTCGCCTGATCCTCTCCAAGAAGCGCGCCCAGTACGAGCGCGCCTGGGGCACCATCGAGGCCCTCAAGGAGAAGGACGAGCCGGTCAAGGGCACGGTCATCGAGGTGGTCAAGGGCGGTCTGATCCTCGACATCGGCCTGCGCGGCTTCCTGCCCGCGTCCCTCGTCGAGATGCGCCGGGTCCGCGACCTGCTGCCGTACGTCGGCCGCGAGCTCGAGGCCAAGATCATCGAGCTGGACAAGAACCGCAACAACGTGGTCCTGTCCCGCCGTGCCTGGCTGGAGCAGACCCAGTCCGAGGTCCGCAGCGAGTTCCTCAACCAGCTGCAGAAGGGCCAGGTCCGCAAGGGCGTCGTCTCCTCGATCGTCAACTTCGGCGCGTTCGTCGACCTGGGCGGCGTGGACGGCCTCGTGCACGTGTCCGAGCTGTCCTGGAAGCACATCGACCACCCGTCCGAGGTCGTCGAGGTCGGCCAGGAGGTCACCGTCGAGGTGCTGGACGTCGACATGGAGCGCGAGCGCGTGTCCCTGTCGCTGAAGGCCACCCAGGAAGACCCGTGGCGCCAGTTCGCCCGGACCCACGCGATCGGCCAGATCGTGCCGGGCAAGGTCACCAAGCTGGTTCCGTTCGGCGCGTTCGTCCGGGTCGACGAGGGCATCGAGGGCCTGGTCCACATCTCCGAGCTGGCCGAGCGCCACGTGGAGATCCCGGAGCAGGTCGTCCAGGTCAACGACGACGTCATGGTCAAGGTCATCGACATCGACCTGGACCGTCGCCGGATCTCGCTGTCGCTGAAGCAGGCGAACGAGGGCTTCACCACGGAGACCGAGTTCGACCCGACCCAGTACGGCATGGCCGCCGAGTACGACGCCGAGGGCAACTACATCTACCCCGAGGGCTTCGACCCGGAGACCCAGGACTGGCAGGAAGGCTTCGACAAGCAGCGCGAGGAGTGGGAGCGGCAGTACGCCGAGGCCCACCAGCGCTACGAGGCCCACATGAAGCAGATCGCCAAGGCCGCCGAGGCCGACGCCGAGGCGCAGGGGGAGACCAACTACTCCTCCGGCAGCACCGAGGCTCCTGCTCAGAGCGGCGGCACCCTCGCCAGCGACGAGCAGCTCGCCGCCCTGCGCGAGAAGCTCTCCGGCGGTCAGTGAGTAGCCGGTAGTCAGCTGAGCGACTGAGGGGCCTGTGCTCGCGGAAAGCGCGAGCCAGGTCCCTCAGTCGTGTCTTGTGGGGGCCGAGCCCCCACACCCCCACGCCGGGGGGCAAGCCCCCGGACCCCCGATGCGAGCTGCCACAATCGGCGCATGTTGCAGGTGGGGTTGACGGGTGGGATCGGGGCGGGGAAGTCGACCGTGGCCAGGCGGCTGGCCGAGCTCGGGGCGACGGTGGTCGACTCGGACCGGATCGCCCGGGAGGTGGTGGAGCCGGGCACGGACGGCCTGCGGGAGATCGTCGCGGCCTTCGGGGACGACGTCCTGGCCGAGGACGGCAGCCTGAACCGGCCGGCGCTGGCCGCGAAGGTGTTCGGCAACGAGGAGAACCGGGCCCGACTCAACTCGATCGTGCACCCGCGGGTGCGGGACCGGGCGGTGGAGCTGACGGGCAAAGCCCCAGCTGACGGCATCGTGGTGCAGGACATCCCGCTGCTGGTGGAGAACGGCATGGCGCCGGCGTTTCACCTGGTCGTGGTGGTCGACGCGGACGTGGAGCTGCGGGTGCACCGGCTGACCACCAGCCGGGGCATGGACGAAAAGGACGTACGGGCGCGAATCGCCGCGCAGGCGTCGGAGGAGCAGCGCCGCGAGGCGGCGGACGTGTGGCTGGACAACAGCGGCGCCGAGGAGGACATCCGGGCGGCGGTGGACGAGCTGTGGCACAACCGGCTGCTGCCGTTCGAGCGGCACGTCCGCGAGGGCACGTACCCGGAGCGCGGCGGCCCGAAGATCGTGGACTACGACCCGGAGTGGCCCCGCCAGGCCCGCCGCCTGATCGCCCGCCTCAAACTGGCCGCAGGCGACAAGGCGCTGCGCGTCGACCACGTGGGCTCGACCGCCGTGCCGGGCCTGGCCGCCAAGGACGTCATCGATCTGCAGATGACGGTCGCCAGCCTCGACGACGCCGACGCGCTGGCGGAAACCCTTACCGGAGCGGGATTCCCGGTGCGGCCGGAGTTCACCCGGGACACTCCCAAGGCGACGGACCCGGACCCGGAGCACTGGCGCAAGCGCATGCACGTCAGCGCGGACCCGGGCCGCTGGGCCAATCTGCACATCCGCGCCGCCGGCTCGCCCGGCCGGCGCTACGCCCTGCTGTTCCCGGCCTGGCTGCGTGCCGACGACGAGGCTCGCGCCGAGTACGAAGCCGTGAAACGTGAGACGGCATCGCGTTTCGCCGACATCCCGACCTACGCCGACGCCAAGGAGCCCTGGTTCGCGCAGGCCGACGCCCGGGCCGAGGCCTGGGCGGAGCGGGAAGGCTGGACGCCGGACCCCGCCGCCTGATCCACCAGGAGCCGCCGGTGTCGCCGGATTCCCCCGGCGACACACCGAAGTTGGTCCCCGCCTAACGGAGCCGCAAGCGTGGCCGGGCGGGGAACGACCACTGCGACTTCGCCCGGGACGCGCTACCGGGCGAGGAAGTCCTTACAGGGGCGGCCAGACGTCGAAGATGTCCAGGTGGTTCAGCCACGCGTTGAGGTCGTGGCGGAAGTGGCTGATCTCCTCGAGCGTGCGGTGCACGGTGCGCAGCGCCAGGTCGGCGTCGCCGGGACGCAGCACGCGGCCGGCGACGGCGGCGGCGAACTCCTCGGAGCGCACGATTCGGGCGGTGGTGCCGCCGGGAACGGCCAGGCCCAGCAGCAGGTCCGTGGTCCGCCAGGACCGCGTGTCGCGCTGCACCCGAACCGCGGTCAGCGTGCTCGGCGTCGGCCGGCCGTGCCGGGAGCGCGGGCGCTGGTGGGTCAGGCGCAGCCCCAGGTCGGGCAGCAGCCAGGTGACCTCGCAGTCGATGAACGGATCCTCCGGCGTTGGGCATTCCATCCGGAGCCCCCACCGTTCCACCACGCACGTCGTCAGGTGTCGGGTGCCACCGGACGAATAGGTGCGGACCCCGGTGAAGGTGTCGACGGTGTCGACCAGCTGCGGAGTGATGACCGTTCCCACGCGACCCGAGGGTAGCCGTAGGTGTTCGTCCGGTGACCGTCCGGGTCGATTCGTTACATCACGCATTGTGGCCGTTTGGATACCGAATGGGTTGCGAGCGTCTCCATCAGTCGAACGGCTCTTGACCGTGATTCCCGTCATCGGCTATTGGCCCAGGTGAGTTCGACGCCCTCGGCGGCCAGCCACCGCTGGATGTCGTAACCGTGCGCAGCGATCCCGGCCACCGCCCGGTAGGTGTCCTCCAGGGCCGCCTGCGCGTCCTGCGCGCCGAGCACTCCCAGTCGCACCGCGGCCATCAGCTCGTCGGTGTCCAGCACCTCCACCTCGCGGCCGGTACGCACCAGCAGGTCCAGATAGAGGTCCACGGTCCGCCACACCTGCTCGCCGGGCTGCACGCGGACCACGTCGACGTAGAAGTCGAAGTCCCGCTCGTGCCCGGGCCACCAGCTCTGTTTGGTGACGCGTAGCCCGTGCGACGGCAGCAGCCACGACTCGAAGTGCTTCAGCTTCGGGTGCCCGACCACGGCCCGCGACATGTACAGGCCGTGCTCGGCGAGCCGGTACTCGTCGACCGCGCGCACCTGACGCTTGGGGTCCGTGTTGGTCATCGCGGCCAGATCGAACAGCTCGACCTTCGGCGGATGGACGTGGGCGTCGCCCCGGACCTGGATGGGCAGCTGGACGGTCATGTGGACATCGTCTGACCTGCGGGGCCGTCGCTGCCATCCTCCGGCAGGGTCATATTCCGACCGCTGCCGGACGGTGGCGTTCGGTCAGCTGGTGGCCGACTTTCCGACGCTGCTCACGGTGAGCAGCGGGCCGACGTTGCCGGAGCAGCTCTCGCCCGCCGTCGGCAGGAACATCGCGGCGGTCTCGTTCGGCGGGTAGACCCGCAGGCCGCGCACGTCGACCCGCTTGCACTGGTCGGCCGGGTACGGGTCCGGGTTGACCATGACCAGGCCGGCGGTGGTGCTGCCGCCGGGACGGAGCGTGACCGCCGGGCCGAGGTTGCCACTGCGGTTGGCCGGCAGGCCGACCTGCTGGCCGCTGTCACCCGTGACATACGAGACGCCGGGGAAACCCTGCAGAGTGCAGGTGCGCTGGCCGACATTCGTGAACTGCAGCGAGGTGTACGTCTTCTGCATGGCGTGGTCGGAGTCGTGGCCGAAGGACAGTTTCAGCTCGCTCGACTTGCAGTTCGACGGATTGCTGGCCACGACCGGCTGTGGGTCATTGTTGCCCGTTTGCGGCGCGTCGGTTCCGGTGTCGACCGACTGTGCCGGTGTGGTCGGCGTGGACGCGCTCGTGGTGGCGTTTCCGCTGGTGATGGGCGTGACCGTGGCGGAGATCTGGGCACCGCCGCAGGCGCTCAGCGCGAACGCGCCGGCGACGCAGGCCACTCCGACAGCAATGGTGGAACGCATGGTGTTCTCCCCGACTTCGCGGCGCGGCGAATTGTGGATCAAATATCGCCCTGCCGTGGTGGATCTGATACTTGGAGGATGTTCATGCGGCCATTAGGTTGACGCCATGTGATCTGGATTACAGGCGATGAACCTCGGGGGAACCCCGCGTGTCGCGCTCTCGGGACCGCAGCGAGTCCCGCTCTCGGGACAGTGCGAGCGTGGTGCGTCGTGTGGGTGGTGTCCCGAGAGCGGGACTCGCTAACCCGAGAGCGCGACACGCGTTTCCAACTGGTCCGGCGGGGTCGATCTCCTGGGTTGGCGGGGGCCTTCGCCGGAAAAGTGTCGGGGGGTCGTCCTACCCTGGGAGGCGTGGCAGATTCACCTGTGCTCGCGTCCTCGCAGTTCCGGCCCGTCAGCGACATCCCGCGCGCGGACGGCCGGTTCAAGGTGGTCGCCGACTACCAGCCGTCGGGCGACCAGCCGCAGGCCATCGCCGAGCTCGAACAGCGGCTGAAGCGGGGCGAGCCGGACGTGGTGCTGCTGGGCGCCACCGGCACCGGCAAGTCCGCGACGACGGCGTGGCTGGTGGAGAAGCTGCAGCGGCCGACGCTGGTGATGGCGCCGAACAAGACGCTGGCCGCGCAGCTGGCCAACGAGCTGAAGGGCTTCTTCCCGGACAACGCCGTCGAGTACTTCGTCAGCTACTACGACTACTACCAGCCCGAGGCGTACATCCCGCAGACGGACACCTACATCGAGAAGGACTCCTCGATCAACGAGGACGTGGAGCGGCTGCGCCACTCCGCGACGATGAGCCTGCTGACCCGGCGGGACACCATCGTGGTCGCCTCGGTGTCGTGCATCTACGGCCTGGGCACGCCGCAGTCCTACCTGGACCGGTCGGTTCAGCTGAAGGTCGGCGGCGAGGTGGAGCGCGACCTGTTCCTGCGCGCCCTGGTCGACGTGCAGTACACCCGCAACGACATCGCCTTCGCCCGCGGCACGTTCCGGGTGCGCGGCGACACCGTGGAGATCATCCCGGCGTACGAGGAGCTGGCCGTGCGGGTCGAGTTCTTCGGGGACGAGATCGACCGGCTCTACTACCTGCACCCGCTGACCGGCGAGGTGGTGCGCGAGGTCGACGAGCTGCGCATCTTCCCGGCGACCCACTACGTGGCAGGGCCGGAGCGGATGGAGAAGGCCATCGCCGGCATCGAGGCCGAACTGGCCGAGTCGCTGGCCAGGATGGAGAAGCAGGGCAAGCTGCTGGAGGCGCAGCGGCTGCGGATGCGCACCACGTACGACATCGAGATGATGCGCCAGGTCGGCTTCTGCTCCGGGATCGAGAACTACTCGCGGCACATCGACGGCCGCGGCGCCGGCAGCGCCCCGGCGACGCTGATCGACTACTTCCCGGAGGACTTCCTCCTGGTCATCGACGAGTCGCACGTGACCGTGCCGCAGATCGGCGGCATGTACGAGGGCGACGCCTCGCGCAAGCGGAACCTGGTCGAGCACGGCTTCCGGCTGCCCAGCGCGCTGGACAACCGGCCGCTGACCTGGGAGGAGTTCCAGGACCGGATCGGGCAGACGCTGTACCTCTCGGCGACGCCCGGCCCGTACGAGATGGGGCAGGCCGGCGGCGAGTTCGTCGAGCAGGTGATCCGGCCGACCGGCCTGGTCGACCCGCAGGTGGTGATCAAGCCGACCGAGGGCCAGATCGACGACCTGGTGCACGAGATCCGGGTGCGGGCCGAGCGGGACGAGCGGGTGCTGGTCACCACGCTGACCAAGAAGATGGCCGAGGACCTCACCGACTACCTGCTGGAGCTGGGCATCCGGGTGCGGTACCTGCACTCCGAGGTGGACACCCTGCGCCGGGTCGAGCTGCTGCGGCAGCTGCGGCTGGGCGACTACGACGTGCTGGTCGGCATCAACCTGCTGCGGGAGGGCCTCGACCTGCCCGAGGTGTCGCTGGTCGCGATCCTCGACGCCGACAAGGAGGGCTTCCTGCGGTCGGGGACGTCGCTGATCCAGACCATCGGCCGCGCCGCCCGTAACGTGTCGGGCGAGGTGCACATGTACGCCGACAAGATCACCGACTCGATGCAGTACGCCATCGACGAGACGAACCGCAGGCGGGCCAAGCAGATCGCGTACAACACCGAGAACGGCATCGACCCGCAGCCGCTGCGCAAGAAGATCGCCGACATCCTCGACAAGGTGTACGCCGAGGCCGAGGACAGCGAAGAGGTGAAGGTCGGCGGCTCCGGCCGCAACGCCTCCCGCGGCAAGCGGGCCACCGGCACCGAGGGCGGCAAGGCCGTGTCGTCGGGCGTGCTGGTCGAGCGGGACGTGAAGACCATGCCCCGGGCCGAGCTGGCGGACCTCGTGCAGCAGCTGACCGACCAGATGATGGCCGCCGCGCGGGACCTCCAGTTCGAGCTGGCCGGCCGGATCCGGGACGAGATCGCCGACCTGAAGAAGGAGTTGCGCGGCATGGACGCCGCCGGCCTGAAGTAGTGCTGACCGGTCACGGGGGTGGGCGCCGCCGCCCGCCCCTTACGGTGAGGCATGGATCTGGACGCGGTGATCGCCCACTGCCTGGCCAAGCCCGGGGCGCGGGAGACCTATCCGTGGGGTGACGGGGAGCTGGTCTGCAAGGTCGGCGACAAGGCGTTCGCGTTCATCGGCATGGACAGCCGCAGCGTCGGCGTGAAGTGCGGGAGGACGGCCGAGGAGGCCGACGCCTGGCGGCAGCGGTATCCGCGAGCTGCTGGACCGCTCGTACGAGGAGATCGTCGCCAAGCTGCCGAAGGCGAAGCGGCCCTAGTCGGCGACGACGCGGGTGCCGGTGAGCCAGTCGTGCAGGGCCCGGCGCTGCGGGTGCACGAGGGCGAGGCCGATGCTGATCGGCACGATGACGTAGACGCAGGCGAGGCAGAAGCACGCGGTCTGCTCGGTGCCGAGATGCATCCACAGCCGGCTGAGCCCGAGATGGGCGAGGAACCAGGGGAAGAGTTTGATCGCCGTGCGCAGCGCCAGCTGCCCGGCGTTGGCCTTGGAGCCGTCGGCCCGGACGACGCGCAGGCCCACCCGGCGCTTGCCGAGGCTGCCCTGCGACCGGCTGTTCTCCGACAGCACGAGGTAGATGCCGACCGGCACCAGCCCGATCGCGAGGGCGGCCAGGTCGGCGGACAGTTCGCTGGTGGCGCTCCAGTGCGGTTCCAGGCCTAACGCCCGCAGCCCGATCGCCACGCCGCCGAGCAGCAGCAGCCAGGCGAGCGCGACCAGGCAGTCCACGAGGCAGGCCTCGGTGCGGGCCCTCGACCCGGCCCGCGGCTGGACATGACGCGGCATGCTCACCCCCGACCGAACTGCTTCAGCCGACAACAAGATCATTAGATCACGTCATCGACCGGCGCGGGCTCGTCGAGCCGATCGTATCGGCAGAAACCGGTCCCGGGGTCAGCCCGCGAACGGCCCAACATCGGCCGCCGGACGGGCTGAACCGCCGATGCCACAAGCGCGTCGGCGCTGGCAGTGGCGCGTCGGCAAGCCCCCACCCCCAACGCCACATGCGCTTCCCCTGTGGCGCCTGATGCCACAGGGGAAGCGCATGTGGGGGAAGCAGGAGGGGTCAGCCGGAGCGGCGGGCGCGGTAGCGGAGCATCAGGAAGCTGTCGTCGGTCAGCACCGACGCCAGCTCCAACTCACGCGGGGCGGCCGGGGTTCGGCCGAAGGCGATGCGGCTGGCGTCGCCGCCGGCCAGCAGGGGCGAGATGGTGAGGCAGAGCTGGTCCACCAAGCCCGCCTCGATGAGGCCGCCGAACAGGTGCGGCCCGCCTTCGCAGCTGACGCGGCGGAGACCCCGCTTGTCCAGCTCGGCGAGGGCGGTGGGGAGGTCGACGTCCGAATCACCGGCGACCACGACGTCCGCGCCGGCGTCGGACAACGCGGCGCGGCGGTCGGCGGCGGCGGCTTCGCAGGTGAGGATGATGGCGGGGACCACGGTCTCGGTCACCAGCGGCGAGTCGGGGGCGATGGTGGCCCGCCGGGTGACGACGGCGATGGGAGGAACGGGGCTGAGCCCGAGGCGGGAGCGGACGGCGGCCCGCACCTCGCCGGTCTTGACGCCGCCGTAGCCCTCGATGGTGGCGGTGCCGGCGCCGACCAGCACCACGTCGGCCAGGGTGCGGCCGAGCATGAACACCTTCTTGTCGGCGGGTCCGGACAGGCCGTGCGACTTGCCGCCGACGGTGACGGCCCCGTCGGGACTGGAGACGAAGTTCACCTGCACCCACGGCCGGGCGAGGTCCGACGGGTAGTCGTAGAGCCGTTCCAGCTCGATGTCGTCGATGTCACCGTCGTGGGGCAGCAGCATGCGCACGGGTCAATCCCAACACGACACTACGATTCGGGCATGACCACCCCGCGCCTGATCGACCGGCACCCCACGATCAGCGGGGACGAGATCGTGGCGGCGATGGTCCCGCCGCCCCGCTTCTCCGACGTCAGCTTCGACAGCTACCTGCCCAACCCGGACGAGCCGAGCCAGGCGGCGGCGGTGCGGAGCGGCAAGGACTTCGCCGACAAGGTCGCGGCGGCGGCGAAGTCCAGGTCCTGGGTGAAGTCCCTGTTCGCGGCGAAGGAACAGGGCAAGCGCGGCCTGTACCTCGACGGCGGCTTCGGCGTCGGCAAGACGCACCTGCTGGCCTCGCTCTGGCACGCGGTCCCCGGCCCGAAGGCGTACGGCACGTTCGTGGAGCTGACGCACCTGGTTGGCGCCCTCGGCTTCATGGAGGCGGTCAAGAGGCTGTCCGAGCACCGGTTGCTGGCGATCGACGAGTTCGAGCTGGATGACCCCGGCGACACGACGCTGGTGACCCGTCTCCTGCAGGAGTTGACCGCGGCCGGCACGTTCGTCGCGGCGACGTCGAACACGCTGCCGGAGAAGCTGGGGGAGGGGCGGTTCGCGGCGGACGACTTCCTGCGCGAGATCCGCAGCCTCTCGCAGCAGTTCGACGTCGTACGGGTCGACGGCCCGGACTACCGGCACCGCGGGCTGCCGGACGCGCCGGAACCGATGACCGACGAGCAGCTGATCACCAGCGCCGACACCACCCCCGGCGCCACGCTCGACGACTTCGACGCACTGTGCGCCCACCTGGCCAAGTTGCATCCGTCCCGCTACGGCCGGTTGGTCACCGACGTGACGGCGGTGCACCTCAAGCACGTCCACGCCGCCCCGGACCAGGACGTGGCGCTGCGCCTGGTCGCCTTCGCCGACCGTCTCTACGACCGGGCCGTGCCGGTCGCGGTGTCGGGGCTGCCGCTGTCGGAGATGTTCACCGACGAGATGCTGCGCGGCGGCTACCGCAAGAAGTACCTGCGCGCGGTCTCCCGCCTGATCGCCCTCTCCCGCGAGGCCCAGTGACGCTCGGAACGCGTCTTTCCTCTACTCGGAGTTGAGGAAAGGCGCTTTCCGAGCATCAGGGGTTGACCTCGAAGTCACGGCCCTCGAGCCCGCGGCCGTGCTTGCTGAAGTGCTCCAGCCCGACCTCAATGAACAGGCCCTGGGCGGTCAGCGCCACCGGCCCGTCCTCGGCGTTCAGGCGGCCGACGGCGCTGGTGTAGATCTTGCGGCCGAGCACGCCGTCCACCTGCGCCCGGATGTGCAGCGTGGAGTCGACGGGGACCGGGCGCCGGAAGTCGGTCTCCAGCCGGCCGGTGACGGCCGGGATGTGTGTGAGCATGCCCAACATGCCGAGCATCTCGTCGAACGCGCACGCCAGCAGCCCGCCGTGGGCCAGCCCGGGCGCGCCCTGGTGGTGGTCGGTGACCAGGAACCGGCCGTGCAGGGTCAGCCCCTCGCCGGCCCGGACCCGCATGTGCAGGCCGCTTTCGTTGTCGCCGCAGCCGAAGCACTGCGAGTAGTGCACGGGCAGTTCTTCGCCGGGCGCGGGTGCGTCCGGGTGCCGCACGGGCAGCGTCGCGCCTTCAGGCAGCTCCACCTTGTTCACGTGACAACTTCCTTCATGGGCTAAGTATCAAACGCTGCTCCATGCCGGCGATCAGCAGGTCCAGCCCGAACTCGAACTGGGCGTCGCCGCCGACGGTCTGGCGCAGCGCCGCGGCGTGCTCGACCAGCGTGGGATAGCGCTCGGCCGGCAGGCCGGTCATTATCTGCCGCACCTTCTCCCGCCGCTCCGGGTCCCGGTTCTCCTCCAGCAGCCGGACCTCGAGCGTGGTCACGCCGACGACGAAGCCGAGGACCGTGGTGTACGCGCGTGCCGCGTTCTCGGCGTTGAAACCGGCCTCGACCAGGGCCCGCAGCAGCGACTCGGACGACTCCGCCGACTCGTGCCCGGCCAGCGGGCGCTGCTGCAGCAGCGCGGTCAGGCACGGGTGCTCCAGGATCTGGCCGCGCAGCCGCCGGCAGATAGTGCGCACCTGGTGCTGCCAGCCGCCGTACGCGGTGGTCAGCGTGGCGGCCCCGAGCGCGTGATCGCGTACGGCGTCGAGCAGCTCGTCCTTGCCGCGGAAGTAGGTGTACAGCGTCATCGGCGCGACCCCGAGGTCCTTGGCCAGGGCGCGCACGCTGAACGCCTCGACGCCGACCCGGTCGAGCAGGGTGAGCGCGGCCGTGACGACGAGCTCCGCGCTCAGTGTGTTGCGGGGCACCCTCGTCCGGGCTGTCGTCTCCATGCCGTACACTGTACCGTACACCGTACGGAACGGCGACGAAGGAGTCAAACGGTGCGTGCGGTGCAGGTCAGCGAGTTCGGCGGGCCCGAGGTGCTGAAGGTGGTGGAGCTGCCGAAGCCGGTGCCGGCCGACGGCCAGCTGCTGGTGAAGGTGGACCGGGCCGGCATCAACTACGCCGACACCCACCAGGCCGAGAACTCGTACCTGGCCCAGCAGAAGCTGCCGTTCATCCCTGGCGGCGAGATCGTCGGCCGCACCGAGGACGGCCGCCGCGTGGTGGCGCTCAGCGCCGGCGGCGGCTACGCCGAGTACGCCCTCACCCACGAGCACCTGGCCTTCGAGGTCCCGGACGGCGTCTCCGACGCGGCGGCGCTCGCGCTGATCGTGCAGGGCACGACCGCCTGGCACCTGCTGCGCACCTCGTCGCACATGCAGGTCGGCGAGTCCGTCGTGGTGATCTCCGCCGCCGGCGGCGTCGGCACGCTGGCCGTGCAGCTGGCCAAGCTGTGGGGCGCCGGCCGGGTCATCGGGACTGCCTCTTCGGACGGCAAAAGGGGCCTGGCTGTCGACCTCGGCGCGGACGTGGCGATCGACGCCGACCCGGCCGACACGCTGGCCGAGCGCCTGATCGAGGCCAACGACGGCAAGCGCGTCGACATCGTGCTGGAGATGACCGGCGGCGGCGTGTTCGACGCGTCGCTGAGCGCCCTGGACAGCTTCGGCCGCCTCGTCGCCTACGGCGCGGCGTCCCGCACCATGGGCACGCCGGTGGCCCCGAACAAGCTGATGGCGCACTCCAAGTCGGTGATCGGCTTCTGGCTGCAGGACTGCTTCCGCCGCCCCGCGATGATGCGCGACGCGATGAGCGAGCTGTTCGGGCTGGTCGCCACCAACAAGCTCAAGCCGCTGCTCGGCGGCGACTACGCGCTCACCGACGTGGCCCAGGCGCACGTCGACATCCGCTCCCGCAAGACCGTCGGCAAGCTCGTGCTGGACCCCAGCAAGTAACCGGTTAGGACATGGCGGGTCCAGTAGGTCACCATGACCCGTTATGGGGTTCCTAGAGGCCGGCGGGCTCGCCTATCAGCTCTCCGACGGCCGGCAGCTGTTCAGTGACGTCACGTTCCGCGTGTCGCAGGGCCACGTCGCCGCCGTCGTGGGCGAGAACGGCGCCGGCAAGACGACGCTGCTGCGCATCCTGTCGGGCGAGCTGACGCCGGCCGACGGCGGCGTGGTCGTGCAGGGCGGGCTCGGCGTGATGCCGCAGTTCATCGGGTCGGTGCGGGACGAGTCCACGGTCCGCGACCTGCTGCTCGCCGTCGCCGCGCCCGCGCTGCGGGCCGCCGCGAAGGAACTCGACGAAGTCGAGCTCGCGTTGATGGAGGTCGACGACGAGCCGACGCAGATGCGCTACGCCGACGCGCTGGCGGCGTGGGGCGAGCTCGGCGGCTACGACCTCGAGGTGCTGTGGGACGTCGTCACCGTTGCGGCGCTGGGCATTCCGTACGACCGGGCCCGCTTTCGGGGCGTGCGAACGATGTCCGGCGGCGAGCAGAAGCGGCTGGTGCTGGAGGCGTTGCTGCGCGGCAACGATCAGGTGCTGATGCTCGACGAACCGGACAACTACCTTGACGTGCCGGGGAAACGCTGGCTGGAGGAGCGGCTCCGCGAGTCGAACAAGGCCGTGCTGCTGGTCAGCCACGACCGCGAGCTGCTGGCCAACGCCGCCACCCACATCATCGCGCTGGAGGCCCGGACCACCTGGGTGCACGGCGGCGGTTTCGGCACCTGGCACGAGGCCCGCGCGGCGCGCTGGGCCCGGGTCGCCGAACTGCACAAGCGGTGGGACGAGGAGCACCAGCGCCTGATCGACCTGGTGCGGGAACTGCAGCGGCAGGCGGCGAGCAGCCCGGACATGGCTTCCCGGTACCGGGCCATGCAGACCCGGCTGCGCAAGTTCGAGGAGGGCCCGCGGCCGCCGGAACTGCCCCAGGAGCACGAGGTCAAGCCGCGGCTGCGGGGCTCGCGCACCGGCGTCCGTGCGATCACGTGCGAGCGGCTGGAGCTGACCGGCCTGATGAAGCCGTTCGACGTCGAGGTGTTCTTCGGCGACCGGGTGGCGGTGTTGGGCTCCAACGGTTCCGGCAAGAGCCACTTCCTGCGGCTGCTGGGCGGCGGCGACGTCGCGCACACCGGGTCGTGCCGGCTGGGCGCGCGGGTCGTTCCGGGGCTGTTCGCGCAGACACATGAGCATCCCGAGTGGATCGGCCGCACGCTCGTGGATGTGTTGTGGCACGGGGAGGGCGGCCGCAAGGGCCTCGACCGCGGCGCCGCGATGTCCGTGCTGAGCCGCTACGGCCTGGCGGCCAGCGGTGACCAGCGGTTCGAGACACTCTCGGGTGGACAGCAGGCGCGCTTCCAGATCCTGCTGCTCGAACTGTCCGGCGCCACGCTGTTGTTGTTGGACGAGCCGACCGACAACCTCGACCTCACCTCGGCCGAGGCGCTGCAGGACGCGCTCGAGGAGTTCACCGGCACCGTCGTCGCCGTGACGCACGATCGGTGGTTCTCCCGGTCGTTCGACCGGTTCCTGCTGTTCGGGTCGGACGGCAAAGTTCACGAGGTGGCCGAACCCGTGTGGGACGAGGGCCGGGTGGTCCGCGCCAGGTGACTTTCGTTCACAAGAATCGGTCAGGACAGAATTGTTCACATGGTTGGTCTGGACGGTCCCCCGGGTGACCGCCTAGGTTCGCCTGATTCCTGACGACCTGACGACTGTTTGGTGGACGATGAGCTCCAGGGTGTGGTTCGCTTCCGCCCGTCGCGTGTCTGCCCTGTTAGCCGCCGCGCTCGTGGCGGCGGCCTGCGGCAGCGGCGGCGGTGGCGACACCGTGATCGGCAAGGCCTCCAGCGGGCATCTGACCATCGCGATCGCCGAGGACCAGCCGGGCAGCAGCCTCAAGGGCCTCAACGGGGACTACAGCGGCTTCGACATCGACGTGGCCCAGTTCGTGGCCAAGGAACTGGGTGTCGAGCCCAGCGGCATCACGTGGCGCAGCACGGTCAGCGCCGACCGGGAGACCGTGCTGGAGAACGGTTCCGCGGACATGGTGGTGGAGACCTACTCCATCACCGACAAGCGCAAGCAGGTGATCTCCTTCGCCGGCCCGTACTTCGTGGCCGGGCAGGACCTGCTGGTGCGGCTGTCCGACACCTCGATCAAGGGCCCGGAGTCGCTCAACGGCAAGCGGCTGTGCTCGGTCGCCGGCACCACCTCCGCGCAGGAGGTGAAGGACAAGTTCGCGCAGCAGACCAAGCTGGTGGAGTACGCGCACTTCTCGGAGTGCATCACCGCGCTGCTGGCCAACATCGTGGACGCGGTCACCACCGACGACCTGATCCTGGCCGGTTACGCCGCGCAGAACCCGGAACTGCTCCGAGTGGTGGGCAAGACGTTCACCCAGGAGCGCTACGGCATCGGCGTCAAGAAGGGCGACACGGCGTCCGTGGCCAAGATCGACGACGCGCTCACCAAGATGATCAGCACCGGCGCCTGGAACTCCTCGCTGCAGCACAACTTCGGCGGCACCGGCTACAAGATCCCCTCCCCGCCCCAGATCACGGAGCGGTAGAAGTCGCCAGTCCCCGCGAGGCCGCGCCGGAGCCTGGACCGCGGCCACAGCTCGATCGAGTCTTTCCATCGATCGAGCTGTGGCAAGGGAAGGCGCCGGCTTGATGGCGGCCTCGCCCCGCGCGGAACGCGCGGCAAAAACTCAGTGGATGGGGGCCCACTGGTAGGTGACGGTGCCGCCGGCGGGCAGGGTGGCGTCGAAGGAGTGCGTGCCGTAGACGACGGTGAAGGTCTGCGTCGTCGTGCCGGTGTTGAGGGCCACCAGGGTGGTGGAGCGGTCCGGGTTGGTGAACGCGACCGTGGTCAGCGGCGCGCCCTTGCTGGAGTTGGTGTCGACGGTGCTGGCGATGTGCGTGGCGCCGGTCGGCACGAACTTGGAGAAGTGCTCGATGTCCCGGTACTGGTCGTTGTAGGTCACGGCCTTGGACACCGAGTTGACGGTGATCGTGCCGTTGCAGCTGCCGCAGCCGCCCAGGTGCGGGCCGTGGTTCTCGTCCAGCGCGATGTTCCAGTCGATGGAGCTGCGGCCCCAGTTCTGCATCACGCCGATGATCGTGGCGGAGTCGCCGCCCTCGCACTCGGTCATGAAGATGTCCTTGCCGGGGAAGGCCGCCTTCAGCCCGGTCTGCGCGGTCGGGTCGCCGTAGTAGCAGTGGTAGGCGGTGCCGGCGACCCAGCGGTAGGCGTCGGTGGCCAGCAGGTCGTACGGGTAGTTCGGCTCCGGGTCCTCGTCGGCGCGCTGGTGTGAGGAGATGTCACCGGGGTGCTCGGACCAGTTGTGGTCGAAGGCGAGGATCTTGGTGCGCAGCCCGGCGGCGCGCAGTGCCGGCCCGAGCGCCTCGATCACCTTGGCCTCCTGCTCCCAGGACAGGTCGGTGCCGGGATAGTTCTTGCGCTCCAACGCCTGCGGCTCGTTCTGCACGGTGAGGTAGTCCACCGGCACGCCGGCCCGCTGGTAGGCCTGGACGAACTTCACCAGGTACAGCGCGTAGGCGCGGTAGATCTTCGGGTCGTCGATCAGCTTGCCGTCGATCATGGAGCCGGACGTCTTCATCCAGCCGGGCATGCTCCACGGGCTGGCGACGATCTGGATGTGCGGGTTGAGCCCCCGGGCCTGCCGCAGCAGCGGCAGGATCTGCGCCTCGTCGTGGGCGATGGAGAAGTGCCGCATCTGGTAGTCGGTCTGGCCGGCCGGCAGGTCGTCGTAGCTGTAGTCCTGGCCGACGGCGAAGTCCGAGGCGCCGATCGGCTGCCGCAGGAAGTCGATGCCGGCGCCGGCCTCGGGGTCGAACAGGTTCTTCATCACCTCGGCCCGGTTCTCCGGCGTCAGGCCGTAGAGCACGTGCGCCGAGGAGTCGGTGATCGCCGCGCCGAAGCCGGACACCGTCTGGTATCTGACGTTCGGGTCCACGTGCACGGTGACCGGGGTCTTGGTCACGGTGCTGTTGAGCGGCAACCGCACGTCCGTCGGCGTCTCCACGCCCGGGGTGGTCAGCCACTCGTGCACGGTGGTCGGATTCGGCGGCTGGGCCGGGGACACCGGCGCCGCCGGGGCGGCGGTGGCCGTGCTCGAGATCGGCAGGACTGCCGCGGCGGCCGCGACAGCGAGAGTCAACAGCACTCGGGTGCGCATGGCGCGACCCAACACCGAGACTTCGTCCGAGACAAGGTTTAACTCGAAGACAACCGTGGTGGAGCAACCTCGCTCACTGCCCGTAGCGAAGAGCTCGGGTCTGCGAGGTCGTCGAGCTGGCATCGCGCGGCCGCTCAGCGCCATTTAATCAAAACATCGGGGCCCAGCTCGTCAACGCCGTCGTACGAGGAGTCGCGATACAGTTCTAGTCGTATCGACATTCCGGCGAGCGGTCGCAAGTCGACGGTTGCGCCCCAGTGGGGTCCGATTACTATCAAATGGTTGAGGCTGGTCAACTTTTTGACGGGAGTGAGGTCGGCTGTGATCTTGCCGACGAGCACCAGTTCGGCGAGAGTGGGTAGCGCGGCCGCGAATCTCGGAAGTACTTCAGGGCTGGTTTGCCAGGCCAGGCGCACCCGCCTGAGTTGCCCTAGGTTGCCGAGAACTCGTGGATCGATTTCTGTCGGCCAGAGTTCGATGCTGAGGTTCTCGAGCGACTGCAGTCCTTCGAATGGTGTGGTGTCGATTGTCGATGCCAGGTCTCCCAGGGAGAGATCCTTCAGTTCGCCGAGCAGGTTGAGGAACTTGAGTTCTTGGTGGGGGGACAGCTGCCTCAGGTTCAGGTAGGAGAGGGTGGGTAGGCCTGCGAGCGTGTCGAGATTGGCGAACCGGTTTGCCTGGAAAAGTGCCACGGTTTCGAGCTTGGGGTGTGCTTCCAGTGGGGACACATCGATATCGCCATCGAGCTGCATTCTCAAGTGTCGCAGGTTGTGCACGCCGGAAAGTATGTCCAGCGAGGTCTGCGGCTCCTCGTTGGGCAGCCAGACCGTGGTCGATCTCAGATTCTTCAGCGTCGAAAGGTGCTTGATCATTCGTTTGGAACTCACTTCGATGAGACCGTCGATCAGAGGGGCGTCGGCGAGCACGTCCCGCGCGTACCGTTCCGGGTCGAAGTACTTCCATGCCATCGCGAGTTCGTCTTGCACCTCGAATCGAGGATCGGCTGCGTACATCGCGAGCCTGGCCATGGCTTCCGGGCTGGCGGTGAGGGCCACAGTGCGAACCGTGGCCCTTGCCGCGGCATTCGACATGCCGGACAGACTGGTCGGCAGGTAGTGCAGTACCCGCGGGCCGATCGAGGCCAGGGACCGCGTTTCCCGGACGTGCCTCGGCGGCACCAGTCGTTCCCGGATCACCTCGTCCAGGCGGTCGTTGACCTCGGCCTGGACATCGGTCACCGTTTCCAGGCAGGCCGCGGCGAGCAGCCGCAGCCGGCGGGCGCGCCTGCCGGTCGCCGCGTCGGCGGCGTCGAGGATGCCGGTGATCAGCTCTCCGACCTGGGACCGCTGGGCGTGACCGCAGGCCATGACCACTGTTTCCCACCACGAATCCAGGTGGGCGTGGCTGATCAGCGTCTCGATCTGGTTGTCCTGGATGGCTTCGGCCGCCGCCAGATACTCCTGGAACGTCCGATGCACGAAGTCGACCTGACCAGGGACGGGTTCCCGGATGACGCCGCTGCGTTCCAGCAGGTGCGTGACGATGGCGGCTGGCTCGGCGGTGGTGTTGGGCATCGAACGGACCTTGCGCCCGACGTGTTCACGCACCTTGGCCGTCGGAAGCTGGCTGCGGTTGGCCATGGTGAGCCGCCACGCCAGGTCCCGCAGCAACACGGACTTCTCGGCGGCGCCGAGAAGTCCGGAGACCTCCCGCTCGGCGTCGCGCAGTTCCAGGAGCATGGTCAGCGCCGACTGGTACAACTCGATGCGGTTGTGCGGCAACTGCGCCGTGCGGCCGAGGTTGAGAGCGCACAACATGGCACACAGCAAGGGGTTCGCGGCCAGGGCGCGGAGGTGTTCGCGGCTGTCGAGCTGGCTCACCAGACGGCGCTGTGCGGCCGGCAGCGCGTCCACGGGGCAAGGCAGGGCGTCGGCGTTGCGGGCGGCTTCGTGCCAGCGATCGAGGAAGATCATCACATCGGCGGGGCTCATCTGCTCCAGCAACACGGAAGTGAAGCCCTGCGCGGTGAGCCAACGCTCGTCGGCGGCTGCGGGACGCGACGTGACCACGATCTTGACCTCGGGAAAGGTGGTGCCGAGTTCGTGCAGCCATTCCCGGACCTGATGGCGTTTGTTCGGTCGCACTTCGTCGACGCCATCAACCAATACGAGCGCGCGGCCGGAACGCAGACAGCGGTGCACCCATCCCGCAGGCATCACACCGACGAGCCAGCTGGCGGCGTGGTCGAGGAACTGTTCGGGGCGCGGTAGCTGCGCATCGGCGTAGCGACGCAACCGGATGGGTAGCGGGACGTGTCCGTTCCACTCCCGTAGTTGGTCGCTGAACGCACCGCGCGCCGCGGTGACCGCGAGCCAGTCGAGCAGGGTGGTCTTGCCCGAGCCGGCGTCACCGCGCACCAGGGTTCGATCAGTGAGAGCGGCCTCAACGCGCGTACGGGTGCCCGCACGATCGGCCTCGACGGCACCGAACCAGCGGCCGGCGTCGACGGCGTCCTTGCGGTGCCGGTTCTGTTCCTCGGAGACCGTCAGGCTGAGGTACGCGACGGTCAACGCCAGCTTGGGGCGGTTGCGCATGCTCAGTCCGAGCAGTTCCAGTCGGTCGAGATTGTTCGTCACATAACGCAGGTACTCGGCCGTGAACTCGTCGTCGTTGTCGGTGCCTTGTGGCGCGCGCAGGCTCGTTCGTGGCAACCGCGACAGCACCTCGTCGAGCTGCGCGGCCTGTGCTGTCGCCCGGCTCAGCACCTCGGCCAATGCCCTGGGCTGGAAAGCGGGCAGTTGACGAACCACCTGCACCAGGTAGCGACATGCCTGATCGAGTGCCAGGTCGTAGAGCCGGTGCGCTGACTCGGACAGTCCGGCGTCGGTCGGTGTGTGCTGGCGGATCCGGCGGGCGAGCTCGTCAGGATCGGCGTCAACGTCGAGAATCGCGCGGTCGGACAGGTCCGTGTCGCCGAGTGCGATTGTCACGGCGTCAAGTGCCGCGTTCAGCTCGTTCTCCGGTAGCGCGCTGAACTTGGCCACCAGCAGGGGTTCGAGCTGGTCGCCGACCTGGTGACTGATGCCTTCGACGAGATGCGCCAGCTTGTCCCGCTGACGGGCGGTCGACAGTTCCGCGGCGGCGAGCTCGGCCAGCGACGACCTGCGTTCGCCGGCTTTGCGCTGCTTGTCCAACCATGCCTTCGCGGCCCGCTGGGCGACAGCCTGACCGATCTTTCCCGCGACGGCGTCCAGTCCGATGATGACGGCTCCCTCCGACCACAGGAGGTTGCTGCTGAGCGGTCGCAACCGGCAAGACGGCGGACGGGTGAGTCAGCCCAGGGCCTGCATCACAGGTGTGAACAGCCGGGACCGGTCGCCGGGCAGGTCGTCGCCGCGCACCATGGTCGTCGCCTCGAACGAGCGGGGCAGGCCCCGGGTGGCGGCCCAGGCCGCCAGCTCGACGTTGTCGGTGTCGAGGCGCACCGGGCCGTCCACAGTGGACGCGACGTCGACGACCAGGGCCTGGGCGTCGGAAATCCGAGCGGCGATCACCGGGCCGATGACCACGGTCTCGCCGTCCCGCCACGAGCCGGCGTAGCCGGTGATCATGCCGTCGGTCTCCAGAACCCGGACCTGGCCGGCGAAGCGGAGGTATCCGGTCAGCAGGCGACCGCGGTCGGCTCCGGTGACTTCGGCGTCGAGACGGTGCACGGCATCGAGATCGGCCCCGGTGAAGGGCCGGGTGCGGCCGGTGCGCGTGCCGGCGCCGGCGAAGCGGCCGCGGTGGGTGAACACGGTTCCGGTCGCCCGAAAGCCCAGCGACTCGTACAGCGGCAGGCCGGCATCGGTGGCGTACAAGGCGATCGTGCCGGCGCCGGCGTTGTCCATGGCGTGCCGCATGAGCGCGCGGCCGAGGCCGCGGCGGTTCCAGCGCTCCGCCACCAGCATCATCCCGATCCAGGCCAGCCGCGGACCGAACCGGCTCAGCACCACCGAGCCGGCCAGGTCCGCCCGATCCCGCAGGCCGTAGGCCTCGCCGACGGTGAGCAGGAACGACCACTTGCGCCGTTCCCGCGGCCACTGCCGGTCGGCCGCCAGGTCGAGACACGCGGCGAGGTCGTCGATGCCCAGCCGCGCCACCGAAGCCGTGTCCATGCGGCCAACGTCTCATGACGTGGGTCACATGCGGTACGGCATTTTACCTACCTATAACGTTGGCGATCGCGTCCACGCCGCGATCGATCTCCTCGCGGGTGATCACCAGCGGCGGCGCGACGCGCAGCGTGGTGTCGTGGGTTTCCTTGCACAGCACGCCCCGCTTGGCCAGCGCCTCGGAGGCCGCGCGCCCGGCCGGACCGCCGGGGGCGATCTCCACGCCGGCCCACAGGCCGCGGCCGCGCACCTCGGCGGCGCCGTGCCCGATCAGCTCGCCGAGCCGCTCGTGCAGGTACGCGCCGAGCTCGCGGGAACGCTGCTGGAACTCGCCGGTGGCCAGCAGCTTGACCACGGCGCGGCCGACCGCACAGGCCAGCGGGTTGCCGCCGAAGGTCGAGCCGTGCTCGCCGGGGCGCAGCACGCCGAGCACGTCGGCGCGGCCGACCACCGCCGACACCGGCATGATGCCGCCGCCCAGGGCCTTGCCCAGCGTGTACAGGTCGGCGCGCACGCCCTCGTGGTCCAGTGCGAGCAGCTCGCCGGTGCGGGCCAGGCCGGACTGGATCTCGTCGGCGATCATCAGCACGTCGCGCTCGTCGCAGAGCCGGCGGATGCCGGCCAGGTAGCCGGCCGGTGGCACGACCACGCCGGCCTCGCCCTGGATCGGCTCGATCAGCACGGCCGCGGTGTGCTCGGTGATCGCGGCCGCCATCGCGTCCAGGTCGCCGTACTCGACCACGGTGAAGCCCGGGGTGAACGGCCCGAAGTCGGCGCGCGCGGTGTCGTCGGTGGAGAACGACACGATGGTGGTGGTGCGGCCGTGGAAGTTGGAGCCGGCGACCACGATCTGCGCGGTGCCCGCCGGCAGGCCCTTCACCTGGTACGCCCACTTGCGGGCGACCTTGATCGCCGACTCGACCGCCTCGGCGCCGGAGTTCATCGGCAGCACCAGGTCCGTGCCGGTGAGCTCGGCCAGCTCGCGGCAGAACAGGCCGAACTGGTCGTGGTGGAAGGCGCGGCTGGTCAGCGTGACCCGGCCCAGCTGCTCGACGGCGGCGGCGACCAGGGCCGGGTGGCGGTGGCCGAAGTTCAGTGCCGAGTAGCCGGACAGGAAGTCCAGGTACCGGTTGCCGTCGACATCGGTCACCCAGGCGCCGTCGCCCTCGGCGATGACGACCGGCAGCGGGTGGTAGTTGTGCGTGCTCCACCGCTCGTCGAGCTCGATGAAACTTGCGGCCGTTGCGGGGGTGTCGATGGTGGCGGTCATGTCCCAAGGCTAGATGGCCCCCGACGGTGATTTCATCCGGTCTACGTTGCGTATGGCACCAGTCTGTTGCGCTGTTCGATTATCTGACGGCGATTCGTTGCGTGCAGCTGATGTTGCGCAATGTGCAACCTTGGTTGCACGCCTTGCCTGCGGCGATGGTCTAGGCCACAGTGGCGGCACGCCGCCGTTGTTGGCCGAAAGGGGCGTGTGGTGCCTGGATTGGATCGTCGGCGGTTCCTGGGCGGGCTGCTGGCCGGGGTCGGAGGAGCGGTTCTGATGAGTGGTGGCGTGGCCGAGGCCGGCCCGGTGTTCGGGTCACGGGCCACCACTCGGCCGCTGTTCATCGGGACTTACACGGACGGGAACGGCGCCGGCAAGGGCATCGGCGTCGGCACCTGGGACCCGGCCAGCGGGCAGCTCACCGCCAAGTCCGTGGTCTCCGTGTCCAACCCCTCGTTTCTGGCGCTCGCGCCGTCGCAGCGGTTCCTGTACGCCGTCGACGAGCAGGCGGGCGGTCGCGTGACCGCCCTGTCCGTCTCGAACGGCGCGTTGAAGGTGCTCAACAGCCAGTCCAGCAAGGGCGACGGGCCCACGCACCTGTGCGTGACCACGGACGGCAAGCACGTGCTGGCCGCCAACTACGACTCCGGCAGTGTCGTCGTGCTGCCCGTGAAGTCGGACGGCAGCCTCGGCGCCGCGACCGACGTCGCGCAGCACAAGGGCTCCGGGCCCGACCCCGACCGGCAGGAGGGGCCGCACGCGCACCAGGTCCTGCCCGACTGCGCCGGCGCCTACCTGCATGCCGTCGACCTCGGCACCGACTCCGTCTACGCCTACTCGGTGTCCAGCGCCGGCAAGCTCAAGCTCGTGCACCAGGCGAAGGTGCCCGCCGGGCAGGGGCCGCGGCACCTGGCGTTCCACCCCAACGGCCGGTTCGCGTACATCGCCAACGAACTCGGCAACTCGGTCATCGTCGCCGCCTACGACCCGGCGACCGGCGTCCTGACCCCCGGCCAGCCGCAGACCACCCTCACCGCCGCGCCCCCGGCCGGCGTGCGCAACTACCCCGGCGAGATCGTCATCTCCGCCGACGGGCGGTTCGTGTACCTGTCCAACCGCGGCGCCGACAACGCCGCGGTGTTCGCCGTCGGCGACGGCGGGGCGTCGCTGAAGCTGCTCGCCAACACGCCCGTCGGCAAGAACCCCCGGCACATCGGGCTCGACCCCACCGGCTCGTTCCTGTTCTCCTCCAACCAGGACTCGGCCACGGTGACGAGCTACCGGGTGGACAAGGCCACCGGCCTGCTCAAGGCCGTCGGCACGCCGCTGAAGTCGCCCATGCCGGTGATGACGCTGCCGCTCTGAGCCCCCTTGCTTGCCACATGCGCTTCCCATGTGCGCCCAGGTGCCACCTGGGAAGCGCATGTGGCGAAAGAGGGGGTGGCTAGAACGCGGCGGCCATTCCGTCGGCGCGTTCGCGGCGGGACAAGGCCCGCAGCGCCGGCAGCGGCCCCCGCTTGACCACCGAGATCCGGGCCAGGGTGGTGACGGCGGCATCCACCACGTCGTCGGAGAACGACGGGGTGGGCACGCCGAGGCTGACGGCCAGGTCGTCGGCGTGGACGACGAGTTCGAGGATCCGGGTCAGCAGGCACTGGTCCAGCGGCAGCACCCAGCGGTCGAACATCAGCACGGGCAGCTCCGGGGGGAGCCCGTCGAGGCGCGCGGCGACCGACTCCAGCGCGGCGTCGTAGCGGGCGGCGAGGTCGGCGGCGGAGGGGCCGGCGTGTTCTTCGCTGCGCACGCGGATGCCGGTGGCGACCTCGGAGTCGACGTCGACATCGCCGTGCTGGGTGTAGTAGCGCACGGCATCCATCGGCACCAGGTCGGGCGGCACGGCGGCGTCGAGGAAGCGGTGCATGTTGGACACCTGCCCGGCGAGGTGGCCGGCGAGGCCGGAGATCCGGAACTCGGCCAGGGCGCTGGGCTTGGTCCACGACTCGGCCAGCTCGGCGGAGTGCAGCAGGACGGCGGCCGTGCGGGCGGCGGAGAGGAAAGAAGAGATCACTTCAGCATCTGCTCCAGTCGGGCGGCGACCTCGCGGTAGCGCGCGACGGGCACCAGGTGCACGCCGTCGAACGCGCCGGACTCGCGGATCCTGAGCACCTGCTCGCACGTGGACTCGACGCCGGCGAGGCGGTCGCCGTCGAGCCGGTCGACGAGGTCGGCGGGGATGTCGATGTCGGGAATGGCGGCGGCCAGCCGGTTGGCGTGCGCGGCGCTGGCGATGACCATCACGCCGGCGTAGACGGGCATGTCGACGGGGTTGGCGTCGCGCCACCGCAGCAGCGCGTCGAGGGAGAAGCTGACCTGCACGAACATGAAGTCGGCGGCGTGCTTCCACGCCGGCACGGGCCGCAGCCCGGCGGCGGTGCCGACCCGGAACGGGGCGACGCCGGCGAACGCCTTGTCCTCGGACAGCGACCGCACCTCGTCGATCATCGACCGTACGGTCAGCTGCCCGGTCCGGCTGCCGGACGCCGGCTTGTCGCCGTAGACGAACAGGAACTCCTCGACGCCGTACGCGGCGGCGGTGAGCAGGTCTCGCCGAAAGCCCAACATGTTGCGGTCACGCGAGTTCAGGCAGGCGATGCTGCGCCCGCCCATCGCCTGCACCTCGTGCGCCACGGCCACGCTGGACACGGTGGCCCGCCCGATGTGGTTGTCGGGGATGAGAAACGTGTCGGCCACCTTGGACAGGGTGCCGATCTGGTGCCGCACGTGCATCAGATCGGGCCTGGTCGGCGGCTCGATCTCACACACGACCTTGAACGGGCGCGAAGTCATGGTCAGAATCTAGCGGCAAGCCCCCGCAGCGCGGTCGGGGAAAGCCGGCTCAGCACCCGGGCGGCCTTCGCCTCGGCCGTGACCGGCACGATCGCCCGCCGCTGTCGCACGGCCCGCACGATCTCGGCGGCCACCCGCTCCGGCGGGAAGTTGCGCCGCCGGTACGCCCGCGTGCTGGCCTCCTGCTTCCGGGCCTGCTCGGCGGCGGTCACGCCGGAGAAGGTGGTGGTGCCGGCGATGTTGGTGTTCACGATGCCAGGGCAGATCGTCGACACGCCGATGCCGGCCGACGCCAGCTCGGCGCGCAGGCAGTCGGACAGCATGAACACGGCGGCCTTGGAGGTGGAGTACACGCCGAGCACCTTGGATGGCAGGTACGCGGCGGCCGAGGCGACGTTCACGATGTGCCCGCCCTCGCCGCCGGCGATCATCAGCTCGCCGAACGACTTGCAGCCGTGGATCACGCCCCACAGGTTGACGTCCAGCACCCGCTGCCACTCCTCGGTGGTGGCGTCCATCAGCGCGCCGGCGTGCCCGATGCCGGCGTTGTTCACCACCACGTCCGGAATCCCGTGCGCGGCGGCGACATCGGCGGCGAACTTGGCCACCGCGCCCTCGTCGGCCACGTTCACCTGGTACGCGTGCGCCTTCGCGCCGGCCAGCGCGGCGGTCTCGGCCGCGGTGTCGTGGTTGATGTCGCAGACCACGACTTCCGCGCCCTGCTTGGCGAACGCCAGCGCCGTCGCGCGGCCGATGCCGCTGCCGCCACCGGTGATCACGACGAGCTTGTCGGTGAACGGCGGCCGGTGCCGGCCGACCTCGGCCCGGCGCAGCGACCTCGTGGCCGGCGCGCCGTCGACGTGCCGGATGAACTCGCTCGCCATGCGGGCCACGACATCCGGGTGTGTGAGCGCGACCCAGTGACTGGCCGGAATCGTCCGGCGCCACAGCTTCGGGGCCCACTTCTGCAGGTTCTCGGTCAGCGGCGCGGTCACGTACCGGTCCCGCTCGGGGTGGATGACCTGTACCGGAACCGTGGTGCGGCGTTCCCGCGGCTTGCGCATCACCGGCCGGAAGTTGGCCCGGTACAACGACATCCCGTTGATGCCGTCCTTGGTGATCGTCGGCGCGGGATGTCCCGGCCGGCGCGGAACGCCGTCGGCGAGGCTCATCACCTGGCCCCAGTTGCGGCCCAGCCACAGCCGCCACGCCAGCGTCGGCAGCACGGGCAGGTGGAAGAAGCCGATGTACCAGGAGTGCAGCAGCTGCCGGGCGACCTTGAGGCCGGGCCGGCGCATCCAGTGCGCGACGTGGTCCAGGCACGGCCCGGAGATCGAGGTGTACGAGGCGATCCGGTCGGCGTTGGCGGGCTCGGTGACGGCCTCCCACGCCTGGATGGAACCCCAGTCGTGCGCGACGACGTGCACCGGTTGGTCCGGGCTGACCGCGTCGGCGACGGCCATCAGGTCGTTGGCCAGGTGTTCGAGCCGATAACTCTCCAAAGTGGACGGTTTGCCGGTCTTGCCGGCGCCGCGCGTGTCGTAGCTGACGACGTGGAAGTCCTCGACCAGGCGGGTCACCACGTCCTGCCACATCAGGTGCGTGTCGGGATAGCCGTGCACCAGCAGCACCGTCGGCTTCGACGGGTCGCCGTGCTCGTAGACGGCCAGGCGCACGCCGTCGGAGGTCACCGTCCTGTTCTTCATCGCTCCTCCAGCACCAAGCGCTCGCCGTCGGTGCGCTCGACGCACACCAGGATGTCATTGCCGTCGACCGTGCGCTGCCGGCAGGTGCCGCAGAAGCCCTGCTGGCACGAGTACGGCACACTGGGCCGGAAATCCCGCAGCACGGCCAGCGCAGACCGGTCGGCCGGCACCGGCAGCACCGGCCCGTCGACGCCCAGTTGCACCTCGAACGGCCTGCCGTCGACGACCGGCGGCGGCCCGAACCGCTCGTAGTGCAGACCGGTCGCCGGGCAGTCGCGGAAGCCCTTGCGTACGGATTCCAGCATCGGCGCGGGTCCGCAGACGTAGACCGCTCCACCTGCCGGCGCCTGGGCCAGCAACTCGTCCCGGCCCGGATTGATCACCACGTTTCCCTGCGGCAACTCGTCGAGGAACGGCAGCGACCGTCCCTTGTAGACGAGTCGCCAGTCCGAACCCAGCCGGTCGGCCATCCGGACCATCGGCAGGATCGGCGTGATGCCGATACCGCCCGCGACGAACAGCGCCTTTCCCCGGGCCACGAAGGGAAACGCGTTGCGGGGGCCGCGAACCGTGACACGGGCACCAGGTTGCAGGGCGTGCACCTCGGCCGAGCCGGGCCCGATCAGCCGGGCCGCGATCCGGTACGTGTAGTCGCCGGGGTCGCCGCACAGCGAGTACTGTCGGCGCAGCCCGGACGGCAGGTGCAGGTCGATGTGCGCGCCGGGATGCCACACCGGCAGATTCTCGCCGGCCAGCCGAAGGCTCACGACGTCGTCGGCAACCAGTTTCCGTTCGCTGACAACGAGGTTCAGCGGCCGCTCCAGCGGGCCGGCCTGCTTGCGGCTGCGTCCCCAGTACGGCAGCGACCGGGTGTAGACGTCCGTGAACCCGGCCAGGCCCCGGATGAACCGGTCCGGCATCAGTGCGCTGCCTGCGCGGCGGGGGATTTCGCCAGGTAGGCCACCGCCTGGGCGGTGGAGCCCTCCTGCGTGGGGTAGTAGCTCGGCTTGAAGTACCGGGACATCGACCTCGCGATCCGCCACGGGCCCGGGACCATGCCCTTGCGGACCGCGCGGCGGTAGTCCCGCCAGGTCGGCACGGTGCCGCGCGGCAGCTCGGGATCGTTGGCCATCAGGAACTTCACGCCCTTGATCCACATGATCCACAGTGTCGGGCCGGCGATGACCATGGCCCGCACGCGGCGCAGGTAGCGGCCGTCGAAGTGGCGCATCACGTCGAAAGCCACGCAGCGGTGCTCCACCTCCTCGGCGCCGTGCCAGCGCAGCAGGTCGAGCATCGTCGGATCGGCCTGGGCGCGGTCGAGGCCGGGGGAGTTGAGGACCCAGTCGCCGAGGAACGCCGTCACGTGCTCGATGGCCGCGACCAGGGCGAGCTGCTCGATCAGGTACTCCTGGCGGCCGCGGACGGTCAGCGCCGGCCGCTCGCCGAGGATGCGCCGGAAGATCCACGACACCTGGGCCACGAACGGGTCGGGGTCCAGGCCCTTGGCCGGCAGGTGGGCCAGCACCCCCTGGTGCGCCTCGGCGTGCACCGCCTCCTGCCCGATGAAGCCGCGCACGTCCTCGGCCAGCCGGTCGTCCGTGATCAGCGGCAGGGCCTGCTGGAACGCCCGGCAGAACCAGCGTTCGCCCTCGGGCAGCAGCAGGTGCAGCACGTTGAGCACGTGGGTGGCGAACGGCTCCCGCGGGATCCAGTGCATCGGCAGCTCGGACCAGTCGAAGTGGACGTCGCGGGGGTGCAGCAGCAGCCTGTCGGGTTCCGTCATCGCCGACCTCCCGAGTTACCTGTTACCCGAGGTAACGGTAAACCGGGAGTCGGGACGTGGCAAGTCAGAAGGCGGTCAGGCCGTCGGGAGTGCCGTTGCCGGTGGGGCCGTCGTAGCCGCGGACGGCCGTGCACTGGTAGTCGCCGCCGCAGCCGGTGGCCCGGGCGTTGCTGCCGCCGACGACGTCACGCAGGCCGCCGGCGTACAGGCGGGAGGCGTCCCCGAACCGCTCGGGATGGCCGGCCAAAGCGATCACCCCGGCCAGGTACGGCGAGGAGGCGCTGGTGCCGCCGACCACGATCCAGCCGGGATAGTCGTGGGTCTCGTAGACAGCGACACCCGTGTGGGGATCGGCGACGGCGGCCACGTCGGTGGTCATCCGGCCGGGGCAGTTCGTGTCGTGCTGCCAGGCCGGCTTGGCCACCCACGCCGAGCAGCCGCTGCCGGCGCCGGCCCACGCGGTCTAGGTCCAACCGTTGCCCGCCCGGCGCAGGCTGGTGCCGCCGACGGCGACCACCGTCGGGAACACGGCCGGCACGCTGGGAATGCCGTAGCCCTCGTCGCCGGACGACGCCAGCACGGCCACGCCGGGATGACCGTAGGCGGCCTGGAAGTCCTGCATCCCGTTCTGCTCGGGGGCGCCGTAGCTGTTGGACACCTCGGTCGCGCCGAGCCGAACCGCGGTGTTCACGGCGGTGGCCAGGTTGGCGAACGAGGCGTCGTCGGCCTCGACGAGCAGGACGCGGCACGAGGGGCAGGCCGCGGACACCATCTGGATGTCCAGCGCGATCTCGATCGCCCAACCCTGGTCGTCCGGCAGCGGGTCGGCGCTGCCGCGCTGGTTCACCTTGCGGAAGCAGCCGTTGGCGATCGTGCACGCCGGCAGGCCGTAGGCCGACCGGTACACAGCCAGGTCCGCCTCGGCGTTCGGGTCGTCGCCCGCGTCGACGACGGCGACGGTCTGATCCGCGCCGCCGGTGGCCGGCAGGTTGTAGGCCGAGCGCAGGTCGGCGGGGCCGTAGCCGTCGTGCCCGGCGGCGCGGACCTTGGCCAGACAGTGGGCGTGCCCGGCGGGCGCGGGCGGGCAGGCGTCGGCGATCGCGGTTGCGGGGGTAGGTGCCAAAGCGGCGATGAGAGTCGCCGCCAGAACGATTCTCATCACGCGCTCCAGGTGTAGGCATCGGCGATGGTCTGGGTGATCTCGTTGCCGTTGACATCAGCGGCCGTCACGCGTAGCGAGGGCTTGGTTCCCTTGGCGGAACCGGGATTCTGCCAGCGCGCGACGTACTTTCCGTTGCTGCCGACGACCTTCGCCGGCAGCCAGGCCTTGCCGTCGAACGACACGGACACCGCCGCCGAGGCGATCCGGGCGTGCGAACCGACACCGTTGTAGCTGAGGTGGCCGACGGTCAGTGACATGGCCTGCAGCACGGACCTGTTGGTCCCGGTCAGGTCGGTGTCCAGGTCGTAGTGCACGGCCAGCGCCGGCAGGATGCGGCAGGGGGCATCGCCCGCGCATCGGCCGCCAGGCGGCATCGGGGTGTCGGACCCGGTGACCTTGACGGTCATCTCCGTGTGGGTGGTCGTGGCGTGGACGACGGATGGGTCGCCGCCGCGATCGGTGTCCAGTACCGCGCGCAGAACTCCTTGTGTGGTCGGCAGAGCGGCCTCGGCACCGGTGTCCTCGTCGTCCACGACCTTCTTGCCGTTCCAGAACAGCTGGATGTGGTCGGAGGCCGAGGAGGCCAGGCCGGTGTGCGTGGCGACGCTGTCGTTGAGCTCGTTGAAACGCAGGCCCAGCGTGCTGCCCGAGGTGCACGCCGCGCAGTACGGGGACGGATCGCGCGAGTTGCCGAAGCCCGGCGCGAGCGGCCCGTGTCCCCAGGAGACCTGGTAGTCACGTCGGGCTTGGTACGTCACGACATCCCCGTCGAACTCGGCGGCGATGTCCGGCGTCGCCATGGTTTGCACCCACTGCCCGCCGTCGGCGGTGCCGAGGTACTCGGTGAACTGCCGGGGCATCGGCACACCGTCCAGGCTGCCGATCTCGTCCACCCCGAACCGGCTCAGCAGCGGATCGGTGGCGCCGTTGAGGAAGGAGCCCGTGCCGGGCTTGTCCACGTCGAACCGCTGGGTCACGGTGGCGAGCTGCCCGGCCTTGACGGCGAACACCTCATCGGCCGGAATTCCCTTGTCGGAAGGGAAAGCCACGTCGTATCGGTAATCGTCGCCGGTGCCGTCCCACTGGTACACGTAGTGCAGCTTGCCGACGGCCGCCGCGGGCGTCGGGCTGATGTAGAGCGGCGGGTTCGGGCCGCCGAGATTGGCCAGGCTGACGCCGACACCGCCGCCGGCCGCGTCGAGGCGGGCCAGTTGGAGCATCGAGCCGTCCTGCGTCGCCGGTTTCGGCGTGGTGACGCCGGTCCGCGCGGTGGCGGTCCGCTCGTCGATCGTCACGGCGTTGACGGCCGGCGCGGGCGCGACGGTGAAGTCGTTGACCACGGCCATGCGGTTCGCGACCTGGTTGTCGTCGGCGTCGTAGTCGGTGAAGGTGGCGAGGACGAAGTAGTGGCCGGCCGGCACGGCAATGCGGCCGATGCCACCCGCCACCGGCACCAGCGCCTGCTCCCTCGTCACATCGTCGGTGTTCACCAGGTACGCCAAGGAATCCGCCGGATGGCCGCCGATGTCCACGGCGTTGATCTGCAGGGTGGTCAACGGGAAGTGCGGAGTCGCCGCGGCCGGCTTCGGTGGGACCACGAGTCGCAGGGATGTCGACCCCGGCGTTGTGACGACGACCCTGTCACCGGTGATCAGCGTTTTCGGCGCGGCGGCCGCGTGCGCCGGCGGAGTGGGGCAGGCGGCCAGGACGACTGCGGCGATCACCGCTGTCGATGCTCTCATCGGTCCTCACAATCGGTTGCCGTGCAACGGAAATCGCCGATTGCGAAGTATCCTCACCGGTGTCGGCCGGGCATAGCCGACGCCCGGGTGAAACAACGCGGGCGGCTCCCCTGATCAGGGGAACCGCCCGCCGCGACGAAATCAGACCGCGGGAATGACCGAGGTCGAATACGCCGCCAGGGTCTTGTCGCGGTCGTCGTGCATCAGGTACAGCGCGAACTGGTCGACGCCGATCTCCTTCAGCTCCGCCAGCCGCTCGACGTGCGCCGACTCCGGCCCGACCAGGCAGAACCGGTCCACGATGTCGTCGGGCACGAAGTCGGTGGACGGGTTGCCGGCGCGGCCGTGGTGGGAGTAGTCGTAGCCCTCCCGGCCCCGGATGTAGTCGGTCAGCGCCTTCGGCACCGCGCCGCCCTCGCCGTACCGGCTGACCAGGTCGGCGACGTGATTGCCGACCATGCCGCCGAACCAGCGCAGCTGGTCCCGCTGGTGCGCCAGGTCGGAGCCGACATAGGCCGGCGCGGCGACGCAGATCGTGACCGCCGAGGGATCACGGCCGGCGGCGACCGCGGCCTCCCGTACGGAACCGATGGTCCAGCGGGCGATGTCCGGGTCGGCGGTCTGCAGGATGAAGCCGTCGGCCTGCTCACCCACCAGCTTCAGCGCCTTCGGCCCGTAGGCCGCCATCCACATCTCCAGCTTGCCGTCGCGAACCCACGGGATCCGCACGGGCACGCCGTGATGGGTCGCCTCCCGCCCCTCGGCCAGGTCCTTGATCACCGTCATCGCCTCGCCCAGCGTCGCCAGCGACGCCGGCTTCTGCCCGATCACCCGGCGCGCGGAGTCGCCGCGACCGATGCCGCACACCGTCCGGTTGCCGAACATGTCGTTCAGGGTGGCGAACAGCGACGCCGTCACCGACCAGTCGCGGGTGCTCGGGTTGGTCACCATCGGCCCGACCACCAGCGACTCCGTCGCCGCCAGGATCTGCGAGTAGATGACAAAAGGCTCCTGCCACAGCACGACCGAGTCGAACGTCCAGCCGTAGCGGAAGCCGCCGGCCTCCGCGGCCCTCATCGCCTCGATCACGTCCCGGGCCGGCGGATCGGTCTGGAGCACAACGCCGAAGTCCATCGCTCGGCCCTCTCAGTTCAGGTACTGGTTCAGTTCGCGGGACAGGAACCGGCCGTGCCCCTTGGCGCCGTGCCAGCCGTCGCCGTCGACAACAACCCGGCCCCGCGACAGCACGGTGTCGACCCGCCCGGTGATCTCCAGGCCCTCGTACGCCGAGTAGTCCACGGCCATGTGGTGCGTGCTGGCCGACAGCGTCTGCCTGGCCGACGGGTCGTACACCACGATGTCGGCGTCCGAACCCGGTGCGATGACGCCCTTCCGGGGATACAGCCCGAACATCCGGGCCGGCGTCGTCGACGTGACCTCGACCCAGCGCTGCAGCGTCAGCTCGCCGCCGACCACGCCCTGGTAGATCAGGTCCATCCGGTGCTCGACGCCCGGCATCCCGTTGGGAATCTTGGAGAAGTCGCCGCGCCCCAGCTCCTTCTGCTCCACGAAGCAGAACGGGCAGTGGTCGGTCGACACCACGGACAGGTCGTTGGTGCGCAGTCCCTGCCACAGCGCGCCCTGGTGCGACTTCTCCCGCAGCGGCGGGGAAGCGACGAACTTCGCGCCCTCGAAGTCCGGCTTGGCCAGGTCCTCGATGGACAGGAACAGGTACTGCGGGCACGTCTCGGCGAACACGTTCTGGCCGGTGTTCCGGGCCTCGGCCACGGCTTCCAGCGCCTGCGCCGCCGACAGGTGCACGATGTACAGCGGCGCGCCGGTGACCTTGGCCAGCTGGATCGCCCGGTGCGTGGCCTCGCCCTCCAGCTCCGGCGGCCGGGTCAGGCCGTGCTGCACCGGATCCGTTCGCCCGGCCGCGAGCGCCTGCGCCACCAGCTGGTCGATCGCGATGCCGTTCTCGGCGTGCATCATGATCGTGCCGCCGTTGGCCCGCGCCCGCTGCATCGCCAGCAGGATCTCGCCGTCGGTGGAGTAGAACACGCCGGGATAGGCCATGAACATCTTGAACGTGTTCACGCCGGCGTCGACGCACGCGTCCATCTCCTTGAGCGTGCCGTCGTTGACGTCCGACACGATCATGTGAAACCCGTAGTCGATCGCGCAGTTGCCGTCGGCCTTCTCGTGCCACTTGTCCAGTGTGGACAAGAGCGAGGATCCCTTGGCCTGCACGGCGAAGTCGACGATGGTGGTGGTGCCGCCCCAGGCCGCCGCGGTCGTGCCGGTCTCGAACGTGTCGGCCGAGAAGGTGCCGCCGAACGGCATCTCCATGTGCGTGTGCCCGTCGATGCCGCCGGGCAGCACGTACTTGCCGGTCGCGTCGATCACCGTGTCGGCGTTGCCCGGCCACGAGTCCGGCGCCACGACGGCGGTGATCCGCTCTCCGTCGACGACCACGTCCGCGGTCACCGAGCCGGTCGAGCTGAGCACGGTGCCGCCCTTGATCAGAATGCTCACGGCTTCACCAGCGATTCGTAGCTGTCCGGGCGGCGGTCGCGGTAGAACGCCCACAGGTCGCGGACCTCGGCCAGCAGGCCCATGTCCAGGTCGCGGACGACAACCTCCTCCTCGGTGTCCGACGCCGCCTCGCCGACCAGCTGCCCGCGCGGGTCGGCGAAGTAGGTCTGGCCGTAGAAGTCGTTGTCGCCCAACGGTTCCACCCCGACCCGGTTGATCGTTCCGACGAAGTACTCGTTGGCCACCGCGGCCGCCGGCTGCTCCAGCCGCCACAGGTACTCGGACAGGCCGCGGCTGGTCGCCGACGGGTTGAACACGATCTTCGCGCCGGCCAGGCCCAGCGCCCGCCAGCCCTCCGGGAAGTGCCGCTCGTAGCAGATGTAGACGCCGATCCGGCCGACCGCCGTGTCGAACACCGGGTAGCCCAGGTTGCCGGGCCGGAAGTAGAACTTCTCCCAGAAGCCCTTCACCTGCGGGATGTGGTTCTTGCGGTGCTTGCCCAGGTACCTGCCGTCGGCGTCGATCACCGCCGCGGTGTTGTAGTAGACGCCGGGCTGCTCCTCCTCGTACATCGGCGCGACCAGCACCACCCCGTGCTGCTTGGCCACCTCGCACAGCAGCTGCGTGGTCGGGCCGTCCGGGATCTGCTCGGTGTAGGAGTAGTAGTCCGCGTCCTGCACCTGGCAGAAGTACGGGCCGTAGAACAGCTCCTGGAGGCAGACGACCTGAGCGCCCTGCGAGGCGGCGGTCGCGATGGCGGCCACCGCGTTCGCGATCATCGATTCCTTGTCCCCGGTCCAGCGTTGCTGGACGAGGCCGGCGCGGACGATCTGTGCCACTGGGTCTCCTTCTAGTTGGACGGCGTCGCCGGGGTTGTCGTGGGCGCCGCGACTGCTGGGGTCGCCGACGTTCTCGGCGTCAGCACCAGGTACAGCAGGAAGGCGGCGACCAGGCCGGCCACCCAGCTGTAGTCGTAGAGCGGCTTGAGGAACGGGATGAGGCCGTCGGCGGGGAACGGGCCGGTGCCCGGCGCGGAGTACGCGCCGCCGACGGCGATCACGGAGCCGATCACCGTGGCGACCAGCGCCCGCCAGTTCCAGCCGCCGGTGAACCAGTACTTCCCGTTCTCCAGGTACAGGTCCGGCAGCGAAAGCCGGGTGCGGTCGATCAGCCAGTAGCCGGCGATCAGCACGCCCGCCACCGGCGCCAGCACCCCGCCGTAGAAGCCGAGCCAGGTGAAGATGTAGATGTGCGGGTCGGAGATCAGCCGCCACGGCTGGATCACCACGCCGAGGATGCCGGTGATCAGGCCGCCGGTGGCGAACGTGATGCGCTTGGGCACCGCGTTGGAGAAGTCGTACGACGGCGACACGACGTTGGCCGCCAGGTTCGCCGAGATCGTCGCCAGCACCAGCGCGACCAGCGCGACGATCACCACCACCGGGCTGTCGAAGCGGCTGGCCAGCTGGGCCGGGTCCCAGATCGCCTCGCCGTACAGGGAGACCGCGCCGGAGGTGGTCAGGATGGCGACGATCGCGATGAACGACATGGTCGTCGGCAGGCCCAGGATCTGGCCCCAGAACTGCTTGCGCTGGCTGCCGCCGAACCGGGTGAAGTCCGGCATGTTCAGCGACAGCGTCGACCAGAACGCGATCATCGCCATCAGCGACGGCGCGAACACCGCCCAGAAGCCCGAGCCCCAGCCCAGCTTCGACGGCTCCGACAGGATCGGGCCGAATCCGCCCGCCTTGACCAGCACGTAGGTCAGCATGATCAGGAAGCCGACGGAGACCAGCGGCGCGGTCCAGTTCTCGAACCGGCGGATCGCGTCCATGCCGCGCCAGATGATCAGCATCTGCACGACCCAGAACAGCGCGAACGACAGCCACAGCGTCCACGGCTGGCCGCCCAGCTGCGCCGCGTTCGTCCAGCCGCCGCCGACCAGCTTGCCGACGATCACGTACAGCGCCTCGCCGCCGACCCAGGTCTGGATGCCGAACCAGCCGCAGGCGATGAACGCCCGCAGCAGCGCCGGCAGGTTGGCGCCGCGCACGCCGTAGAAGCTGCGCGCGAACACCGGGAACGGGATGCCGTACTTGGTGCCGGCGTGGCTGTTGAGCAGCATCGGCACCAGCACGATCAGGTTGCCCAGGGTGATCGTCACGAACGCCTGCACCCAGTCCATGCCCAGCGCGATCAGCGAGGCGGCCAGGGTGTAGCTGGGGATGTTGTGGGCCATGCCCATCCACAGCGCGAAGAAGTTGTACGTGGACCAGGTGCGCCGTTCGAGCGGGACCGGGGCCAGCTCGGGGTTGGAGAACCTGCTGTCGGCGATCGCCGAGTCGTCGGCGAGGTCGACCCGATGGTCTGACGGGCGGCCGTCGGTGGGGGTGACTGGGACCGGGGAGTGTGCCATGGCTGCTCCTGACGTCACCTGAGCGAGAAGTCAGTATCGTGTGTGCCGGCTGCGGGAAAGGGCAGTGTCACACTGTCCATGGTTGGCCGCCACCGCGAACAATGTGTTCAGTTGGGAACCCGTCGGCCCGATCGGGCGTCTCTTGGCCGTGATTTCCAGGCGTGCGCTGCTCATCGGCGGCGGGGCGGGAGCGGTCGCGGTCGCCGGGGCGGTGGTCGAGCGGACGCGGCTGCGGCGGCTGCTGGGGTGGACCGGGCCGGACGGGGTGGTGCCCGAGGTGAAGCCGGTTCCCGTCTCCGTGACCCGGCGGCGGTCGGCCGCGCGGGGCTGTTCCGTCGACGTCGTGACGATGAACGCGGTCACCGGGTTTCCGGTCTGCGTCGTGCTGCACGGCCGAGGGAACAACGCCCGGGGGATGGTCACGCTCGGGTTGCCGGCCTTCCTGGCCGCTGCCCGGGCGAAGTTGACGGTGGTGGCGGTTGACGGCGGCGATTCCTACTGGGTGCCGCGTTCGCCGGCCGACGATCCGCAGAAGATGTTGTCGGACGAGTTGCCGGGCTGGCTGCGCGAGGCCGGGCTGGGGGAGCCGCGAGCGGTGCTCGGCATCTCGATGGGCTGTTTCGGCGGTCTCGTGTACGCCCGGCAGGCCGGGCTCCCCGCGGCGGTGTTGAGTCCCGCGCTGTTCCGATCATGGGATGACGCCCGGACCGTCGATGCGTTCGCCGATGAGGCGCACTGGTCGTCGTACGAGCCGCTGCGGCATCCGTTGCCGAGCCGTTTCGGCGTGTGGTGCGGCGAGGAGGACCCGTTCTACGACGCGGCCCGGGAGCTGGCGCCGCACGCCGAGACGGCGGTGTTCGACCATGGCGAGCACACGGACGGCTACTGGCGGCGGGTGCTGCCGGACGCGTTCGGCTATCTGGGCCGGGTGTTGGGGTGAGCACAGCAGGACGCGCCCCCTGGTCGCGTCCTGCCGCTCGACAATCGCCCCAGTGACGACGTCCGCCGTGGTGAACACCCCTCGCATTGGCGGTTGTTCATTCCGGTGGACGCCGAGGCCAGCCTTGCAGTCGGGTTGCCCGCTGTCAACACGCTGCGTTTCTTGACATGCGCGTTCCGTGTTCAATACCGTGAACGGTGTTTCTGGGGGAGCACCTGGGGGAAGGGCATGGCCGAGTCCGTCGCCGACAAGATCAACGCGCTGATCGACGAGCGCTGGCGCGACCTGCCCAAGCCGCCGGGCAACGCCGCGATCGCACGGGAGATCCGGCGCGAGACGGGGCTGTCCATCTCCACCGGCTACCTGTGGATGCTGCGCACCGGGCAGCGCGGCAACCCGACCGGCGACCGGCTGCAGGCGCTGGCCAAGTTCTTCGGCCGCCCGCCCGCCTACTTCTTCGACCACGAGGTCACCAGCGCCGACATGGAACTGGCCGCCTGCCTGCGGCAGCAGGGCGTGCGGATGATCGCGCTGCGCGCCGACGGGCTGTCCGAGCAGAGCCAGCGAGCCATCCTCGAGCTGGTGGAGCGCGCCCGGCGGATCGAGAAGCTCGACGACGCCGATGACTGACCCCGCCGTGCGGGCGCCGTACCACCGGTGCCCGCCGGTGCACAGGCTCGAATCCCCCGGCGACGAGGCGGACACCGTGAGAAACCAGCGCCGGCTGCGCGCGATCGCCGACCAGTACGCGACCTCGGAGCGGTTCTCCGTCGACGCCCTGTGCCGCGTGATCTCCGCCCAGCGCGGGCGGCCGCTGCACGTGCACCCGCTGAACGTGCCGCCGTCGTCCGGGCTGAACGCGTGCGGCATGTGGATCGCCACCGACGTCGCCGACCACGTTTTCGTCGAGCACCGAACCAGCCGGTTCCACCAGGAGCACATCATCCTGCACGAGATCGGCCACATGCTGTGCGAGCACGTGACCGAGGACCTGCCGCCCGCGCTCACCGACGCGCTGCGGGCCGGCGACGTCGATTCCGGGCTGGTGCGGCAGGTGCTGGCGCGGACCAGCTACACCACCGGGCAGGAGAAGGACGCGGAGCTGGTGGCCAGCCTGATCCTGGAGCGGGTCGCCCGCCGGCACGCCCGTGCGCTCGGTGACGCCGACAGTCGACTCGGCACGATTCTGGGGATCAACGACGGTGACTGACCTGATTCAGACGGTCCTGCTCTATCTGTGCTGGATCGTCGTTGTCGTACGGGTTTCCGCCCTGCGCTCCCGCAACCAGCGGCCGCTGTGGTTCGCCCTGCTGATGCTGGCGCTCGGCATCACCATGCTGCAGAAGGACACCAACGCCTTTCTGCAGACCGTCACCGGCGACCCGAACGTGGAGTACCTCGTCTCCAGCGTGATGGCCGTCGGTGTCGCCGCCACGCTGCTCACCTTCGCCGCCCGCGCCGCCGAGGTGTCCATCTCCCCATGGCTGCGCTGGATTTCGTGCGGCGCGACGATTGCCGTGATGATCACGTCATTCGTGATCTTCACTCTCGGCGGCGGCAAGGCCCGCCCGCACTTCTTCCCGGTCCCCGGCACCTTGTCCGTGCTGGACCTGTACTGGGCCGTCTACCTTACGTACCAAGGCGTTGCCACCCTGGCGACGTTGGTGTTGCTGGTTCGGGCTTTCGGCCGCGTCCGCTCGTGGCTGGTGCGGACCCCCGTGCTGCTGCTGATCATCGGTTCCGTCGGCTTCTTCGTGTTCATCTGCAGCCGCTTCTTCGCCGTCTTCGGTGGTTACGCTTCTGCTGTCGCCTTCGGCACCTACGTGTCGTCCCCGCACACCATCGGCGTCTCCCTGGGCTGCTCCATCGCCGCCTTCGTGCCGTTCTTCCTGGGCCTGTCCGCCTGGCGCAACGGCAATGCCTTGTACCCCTTGTGGAAGGCGCTCGTCACGGCCGTTCCCCACATCGCCCTCTACCCGCCGCGCCCCCGGCTCGTCGACGCCCTGTTACCCCAGAACAGCCAGCTCCGCCTGCACCGCCGCCTCGTCGAGATCCGCGACGGCATGCTCGTCATGAACGACTGGGTCCAGCCCGCCGACCTCGCCCAGATCGAGGTTTTCGTCTCCGACGTCCCGCCCGAGCTGATGGCCCCCATGACCACCGCGTGCTGGCTCAAGGTCGCCATCACCGTGCACGCCGCCGGCGTCCCCATGGCCACCGACCCCCTCGACCTCGTGCGCCAGGGTGGCACCGACGGCCAGTCCGAGCTCCACTGGCTCCGCTCCGTCGCCGCCGTCTGGACCGACCCCCGCACCGACCGCTTCGCCGCCACCGTCAGCGAATCCCGCCTGGCGGCGCACCGGAGATAGGGTCGGGTGGGGAGACCTCGACGACACTCGGGCCTCGGCGAGCAGCCCGCGCCACTATGGTGGACCGATGGCGTCGGTCAAACAGTTCCAGGTCACCTTCGACTGCGCAGAACCCGAGCGCGTCGCTCGCTTCTGGTGCGAGGTGTTGGGGTATGTCGTGCCGCCGCCACCGGAGGGGTTCGCCAGTTGGGACGATTTCGATCGCTCGCTGCCGGCCGAGCGCCAGGGGGCGGCGTTCGCCTGCGTCGATCCCACTGGTGTGGGCCCGCGACTGTTCTTCCAGCGCGTTCCTGAAGGCAAGGTCGTGAAGAACCGGCAGCACCTCGATGTGCGGGTCGGCACCGGGCTCGTGGGTGAGGAGCGCCTCGCCGCACTCGAGGCCGAGTGCGCACGACTGGTCGCGCTCGGCGCGGTACGCGTGCAACTACTGCGCGCCGACGGCTACAACGAGTCCTGCATCGCGATGCAGGACATCGAGGGCAACGAGTTCTGTCTCGACTGAGGGCCGCGCTGGGCCCGGTCCCGCCACTTCGTCGAGCCGCTGCGCGAGGTCACCGTCGACGACTGCCCACGCGGGTCAGCCGGCCTTGCGGGCCCAGACGGAGATGCCGATGTAGCGGACGTCCACGAACGCGGGGTCGTCGATGAGGGCCAGGCACTCGTCCAGGGCCTCCGGGGTGAACAGGCCCTTGGCGATGAGGTGGGGGCCGGCCTGACGCAGGTTCATCCGCCACAGGTCGTCGGCCAGGCCGCCGAGGCCGATCATCCGGGGCTTGGTCTCCACGTGCACGTCGACATAGCCGAGCTGGGCCATGATGCCGGGCAGCCGGGTGCCCCACTGCATGTCGGCCCCGCGAGCGGTGGCGGACTCGAAGGCGGCCTTGGCGTAGGCGTTCATGGCGGGATACGGGCTTGAGCCGACGGGCAGGGTGTAGATGTCCTCGACGACGAACCAACCGCCGGGAGCGAGCCAGTCCAGGGCACGGGCGACCACTTCGTCCCGAGCGGGCAGGTGGCACATCACGGCACGGGCGTGGATGAGGTCGAACGACGCCGTGGGGAAGGAATGCGCGGTGATGTCGGTTTCGAGGACCGACACGGTGGCAGCGGGCTCCAGATGGCGCACGTCCAGGTCGGCGGCGACGACGTGGGAGCAGCGGTCGGCGAGCCAGCGGGTGACCGACCCCGTGCCGGCGCCGATCTCCAGGCACCGCCAGGACTCCTTGACCGGCAACGACTCCAGGATCGCGAACGTGTCGGGGTCGCGGAACCGCTCCAGCATCCGCAGCCGCTGGGCCTCGGTCGGCTGCTCGGCGGAAAAGGGGCCGCTCGCGTAGGTCTCCACCACGGGGAACGACCCTAGCAGGGAAGATCCATTGCCAGCAGGGCAACGTAGAGCGACAGCATGGACTCCGGATCCTCAAGGGAGACACCGAGAACCGTCTCGATCCGGGCGAGCTGCTGGTAGTAGGCGGTACGGGACATGTGCGCGGCGGCGGCCGCGGCGGACTTGTTGCCGCCGTGCTCGCAGAACACGCGGAGCAGGTCGACCAGGCGGCTGCCCTGGGCGGCATCCCGGGCCAGCAGAGGCCCCAGCTCCCGTTCGGCGAAAGCGGAGAGGCGCTCGTCCTCGCGGAGCAGGTGCAGCAGGCCGCGCAGCCGGACATCGTCGAGGCGGTGGTAGCTGCGCGTGCCGGGGGACCGCAAGGCGGCGTTGGCGACGTGCGCGGCCTCGATCATGCTGCGCCGGCCGTCGGTGATGGAACGGACGGTCGTGCCGACACCGACCACAACGGGGATCGCCGTCGGGGAACTCCTGATCTGAGAAGCCAGCCGCCGCAACGAGGAGTCCACATTGGACTGTGCGGGCAACGACAACAGGGCCCGCACGGAGATGTCGTCGACCCCGCCGACCAGGGCCGGGATCTTGGTGCGGCGGGCGGCTGACGCGGTGGCCTCGGCCAGGTCGCGCAGCGCCTCCTGCGTCGCCGAGGGCGTGGTCTCGGGACGGATCGCCATGCCGACGAGTTGCCGCCCCTCCAAGGGAACACCGAGCGCCCCGGCCCGGGTGGCGAGATCCACCGGCGGCGCGCCGGTGGCCAGCAGCTCGGTGAGCAGGGTGCGATGGGTGTGCCGTTCCAGGCTCTCCCGGTCACGGGCGACGAGCCGGTTCACGGCCAGCGCCGACGCCGCCCGCTCGGCCACCACGACCAGCCGGTGCGGCGGCTCGTCCGGGCTGACCAGCACCAACCGCCCCCAGTCGTTGCCGCGCGCCCCGACGATGGTCACCAGCCAGCCGGCGTCCGGGTGATACGCCGTGCGCTCGGCGACGTTGACGGCCCGCGACCGCTCCGCCCAGTTCGCCAGCAGCTCGGCGACCTCGCCGCCGGCCGGGTCGTACGCCAGCACGTCGTGACCGAGCGTCTCCAACACCACGGGTGCGCCGGTCATCCGGGCCACCTCGCGCAGCACCTCCGACGGCTCCGCCCCGGACACGGTCAGCGCCGTGAACGTCTCGTGCACCTGCTCGGCCGCCCGAAGCTCGGCCAGCTGGGCATCCACGATCATCGCCACCACCGCCTCGGTGACGGCGACGAACCGGGTCTCCTGGGCCAGCGTGATGACCGGCAGTGACCGCCGTTCGGCCGCCGCGACCAGCGCGGACGGCAGCGCGTCGGTCCACCGCCGGACCAGCTCGATCACCACGCCGCTGGCGCCGGCGTCGGCGAGGCCGTCAATGTACGCGGTGAGCTCGGCCGGATCGTCGCAGAGCGCGATCCCCGTGGTCAGCACCAGCTCGCCGCCGCGCAGCAGCGGCCCGATGTCGGCGACCTCGGCCACGTGCACCCACCGCACCTTGCGGTCCAGCCCCGCCGACCCGGCCGCCAGCCGCGGCCGGCCGCGCCGGATCAGCGGCATGGTCAGCACGTCCGACACGGACGGGAACACCGAGCTCTTCGCCAGCTTGGACACAGTGTCAGTCTAGGCCGGTCAACCCGCTACAGGTTGTCCATGGTGGCGATGGTGCCGCGACAGCACACTCACATCGGGACAGGAGTGGTTCGGCCGGCGTGCGAGGCCGCCGCCGATGCCTGGACCGCGGGCTTTTCTCGATCGAGTCTGTCCATCGATCGAGAAAAGCCGAGGGAAGGCATCGGCCGCGTTGGGCGGCCTCGCCCCGCGCGGGACGCGCGGAGAAAGAGGAGGAAAGATGTCGGCGCACGCTGATCTGCTCGCCAGGCACAAGGCCGTGCTACCGGGGTGGCTCGCCCTCTACTACGACGAGCCGATCGAGATCGTGCGCGGCGAGGGCCGCCGGGTCACCGACGCCGAGGGCAACCAGTACCTGGACTTCTTCGCCGGCATCCTGACCAACGCGGTCGGCTACGACATCGCCGAGATCTCCGACGCGGTCCGCGCCCAGCTGTCCAACGGCGTCGTGCACACCTCGACGCTGTACCTGATCCGGCAGCAGGTGGAGCTGGCGGAGAAGATCGCCGAGCTGTCCGGCATCCCGGACGCCAAGGTGTTCTTCACCAACTCGGGCACCGAGGCCAACGAGACCGCGATGATGCTGGCCACCCAGTTCCGCCGCAGCAACCAGGTGCTGGCGCTGCGCAACTCCTACCACGGCCGCGGCTTCGGCACGATCGCCGTCACCGGCAACCGCGGCTGGTCGGCGTCCTCGCTCAGCCCGGTCAACGTCAGCTACGTGCACGGCGGCAACCGCAACCGCGGGCCGTTCAAGGACTTCACCGACGCCGACTACATCAGGGCGTGCGTCGCCGACCTGCGCGAGGTGCTGGCCACCGCCACCGCCGGCGACGTGGCGTGCATGATCGCCGAGCCGATCCAGGGCGTCGGCGGCTTCACCACCCCGCCGGACGGCCTGTTCAAGGCGTTCAAGGAGGTCCTGGACGAGACCGGCATCCTGCTGATCGCCGACGAGGTCCAGACCGGCTGGGGCCGCACCGGCGAGCACTTCTGGGGCATCCAGGCGCACGGTGTCGTGCCGGACATGATGACCTTCGCCAAGGGCCTGGGCAACGGCTTCGCGATCGGCGGCGTCGTCGCCCGCGGCGACGTGATGGACAGCCTGACCGCCAACTCGATCTCCACCTTCGGCGGCAACCCGATCTCCACCGCGGCCGCCAACGCCACCCTCGACTACGTGATCGAGCACGACCTGCAGGCCAACGCCCTGAAGCTGGGCACCAAGCTGATGAACGGCCTGCGCCACGTCGGCGACGAGAACCCGGTGGTCGGCGACGTGCGCGGCAAGGGCCTGATGATCGGCGTCGAGCTGGTGGAGCCCGGCGGCGACGAGCCGAGCGCCCGCGCGGCGGTGAAAGTGCTGGAGGAGACCCGAAAGCGCGGCCTCCTGATCGGCAAGGGCGGCCTGAACGGCAACGTGCTGCGGCTGGCGCCGCCGATGACGCTGACCGAGCCGGAGGCCGACGAGGCGCTGGAGATCCTGGCCGAGTCCATCGCCGTCACCAACGAGGAGCTGTCTCGATGACCACGCACTGGATCGACGGCGAGCTCTGGACCGGCACGGCCGAGCGTCGCGGCGATGTGTACGACCCGGCAACGGGTTCCGTGGCGTCCACTGTGGACTTCGCGTCGGTGGACGTGGTCGACGAGGCGGTCGCGGCGGCGTCGCGGGCGTGGCAGACCTGGCGCGAGACGTCGCTGGCGGCCCGGTCGACCGTGCTGTTCCGGTTCCGGGAACTGTTGAATGCCAACAAGGGCGAGCTGGCCGCGCTGATCACCGCCGAGCACGGCAAGGTGCTGTCCGACGCGGCCGGCGAGGTGCAGCGGGCGCTGGAGAACGTCGAGTTCGCCTGCGGCATCCCGCAGCTGCTCAAGGGCGGTTTCAGCGAGAACGCGTCCACCCGCGTGGACGTGTACTCCATCCAGCAGTCGCTCGGCGTGGTCGGCGTGATCTCGCCGTTCAACTTCCCCGCCATGGTGCCGCTGTGGTTCGTGCCGAACGCGATCGCCTGCGGCAACACGGTTGTGCTCAAGCCCAGCGAGAAGGACCCGTTGGCGTCGATGTTCATCGCCGACCTGTGGGCCAAGGCCGGGCTGCCGGCCGGCGTGCTCAACGTCGTGCACGGCGACAAGGTGGCGGTGGACCGGCTGCTGGAACACCGTGACGTCAAGGCGATCTCGTTCGTCGGCTCCACGCCGATCGCCCGCTACGTCTACGAGACCGGCACCGCCGCCGGCAAGCGGGTGCAGGCGCTCGGCGGCGCAAAGAACCACATGGTGGTGCTGCCGGACGCGGACCTGGACCTGGCCGCGGACGCCGCGGTGAACGCCGGCTTCGGCTCGGCGGGGGAGCGGTGCATGGCCGTTTCCGTTGTGGTGGCGGTGGATCCGATCGGTGACGAGCTGGTCGCCAAGATCGCCGAGCGACTTCCGGGGTTGTCGGTCGGCGACGGGCGCAAGCCGGACAGCGAGATGGGGCCGCTGGTCACCGGCGCGCACCGGGACAAGGTCACGTCCTATGTAGACGCGGGCGTGGCCGAGGGCGCCCGGCTGGTGGTGGACGGTCGACAGCATACAATCGACGGGGATACTGCCGGCTTCTGGCTCGGCCCGACGCTGTTCGACGGCGTGGAGCCGGGCATGTCCATCTACCAGGACGAAATCTTCGGTCCGGTGCTGTCGGTGCTGCGGCGGCCGTCGTACGAGGATGCGGTGGAAGTGGTCAACGCCAACCCGTACGGCAACGGCGTCGCGATCTTCACCAACGACGGCGGGGCCGCGCGGCGGTTCCAGCACGAGGTCGAGGTGGGCATGGTCGGCGTGAACGTACCGATCCCGGTGCCGGTGGCGTACTACTCGTTCGGCGGCTGGAAGCAGTCGCTGTTCGGCGATTCGCACGCCTACGGCCCGGAAGGCGTCCACTTCTACACCAGGACCAAGGTCGTGACCAGCCGCTGGCTCGACCCGTCGCACGGCGGAATCAACCTCGGTTTCCCCCAGAACTCCTGAACCCGCTCACCCCTGCGCGGCGCACCCGTTCACCGGGTGCGCCGCGCAGCTCTATCGTCCCGATGTTAAGAGGAGAGTCTCCTAACTTGATGACGTCACCAACCGCCGCCGCCCTGCGCCCACCGGAGGTTGATGTGAAGCGGTATCTCGACACCACGATCTCGAACCCGCACGACTGAGGAACCTTCGGAAGGGCGCATTCCTGGCGTTCAACGCCAGGAATGCCCCCTTCCCAGCGTCAGGGGTGTCACAGTCGGTTACTCCGTGATGTGGCGCATGACGGCGGCGAAGACCATCTCCTTCGGCTGCACGGTGTCCACGGCCAGCGCCTCGCCGTTCCAGCCCGGGAACGTCGCCTGTCGCTGCCGCACGTTCGACCAGTCGCTGGCGTCGTGCCAGCCGGGGATGCCGCGGCGGCGCTTCTCCAACCTCGTGCGGTGCAGCTCCGCGTCGGAGCACCGGCACACCACCGCCCGGAAGTCCGCGCCGGTCCGCTGCGCGAGGCTGCGCCAGCGTTCCCGGGTGGCGAGCCGCTCGGCGGGATGATCGAGGATCACCGACTGGCCGGCGACAAGTTGCCGCAGCGCCAACGTGGTCAGCAACTCCTCGGCGATCGCCAGCGGCGACTCGAAGTGCCGGCCACCGAACGGTGTCAACGCCCCGAGCACCCAGTCGGCGGCGAACACCGGGACGCCGAGTTCGAGGCCGGCGGCGTCGGCCAGGGTGCTCTTGCCGCTGCCGGGCAGGCCGGAGAACACGATCAGCCGCGCATCCGTTGCGGTGTAGGGGAGATCGTGGTCGGCGAAGTCGACCGGCAATCGCGGCGTCAGGTCGGTGGGCACGAGTCCGGTGACCCACGTGCTGGCGATCCGGTGCGGCGCAGTGCTTTCCACCGTGCACGAGACGACGTCGACCGTGCCGTCGTGCCGGCGGATCCGGGCCCGCGCGGTCGTGTCGGTCACGACGTCGAGCCCGACCACGACAACCGGCGAGTAGTCGGCGGCCCGGCGCCGCGTGACCTGGACGTACCGCTCGGGCGGGACGACGGCGGCGAACTCCGGCGCGAGCACCTCGGCGGCGTCGTCGCCCCAGCCGCGGGCCCCGTCCAGGCCGTCGAGCACCCATTCCAGCCGGGCCACGGCCGGACCGGTGATGAACCGCTGCACATCGCGCACACTACTTGACGGAGAGCATCGGTAAGTCGTAGCTTACGGTTCGTGGCGACTTACCGAACCGACGGGCTCGGCGCGCTCGGGGACCCCACCCGGCGGGCAGTGTTCGAGCTGGTCGCCACCGGGCCCAAGGCGGTCGGCGAACTCGCCCGCGAGCTGCCGATCAGCCGTCCGGCCGTGTCCCAACACCTCAAGGTGCTCAAGGAGGCCGGGCTGGTGATCGACGACGCCGTCGGCACCAGGCGCCTCTACCGGGTCGACCCCAGCGGGGTCGCCGCGCTGCGCGCCTACCTGGACCTGGTGTGGGACCGCGCACTGGCCGCCTACGCGGCCGCCGTCGAGAACACACCCGAGGAGCCGTCATGAGCGTCGTCAAGACCGTCACCGTCAAGGCCGGACAGCAGCACGCCTTCAAGGTCTTCACCGCCGGGTTCGCCACCTGGTGGCCGTCCTCGCACCACATCGGCAAGGCCGACATGGCCGAGGCCATCCTGGAGCAGCGGGAGGGTGGCCGCTGGTACGAGCGTGGCGTCGACGGCAGCGAGTGCGACTGGGGCAGCGTCCTGGTCTACGACCCGCCGAACCGCGTGGTGGTCAGCTGGCACCTCAACGGCGAGTGGGCGTACGACCCGGACCCGGCCAGGGCCAGCGAGGTGGAGGTCCGGTTCATCGCCGAGGGCCCCGACGTGACCCGGGTCGAGCTGGAGCACCGGCACTTCGAGCGGCACGGCGACAACTGGGAGGCGGTCGCCACCGGCGTGAACGGCGACGGCGGCTGGGCCGGGATTCTGCGCGGCTACGCCGAGGTCGCCGGGGCGTGAGCGCCCCGTGTGCCCAACATCGCGGCGGCGTGACCGGGGTGCGGCCGGATAGGGTCAGCGGCTGTGACCGCTGAACTGTCCTTTCCCCGCCAGCAAGCCCGCACGCAGCGATTCTCGCTGGGCGTGCCCAGGGCGTTCACCGTCGCACCGGACGGATCCCGGGTGCTGTTCCTCCGCTCCGCGTCGGGCACCGACCGTCGCACCGGCCTGTGGAGCCTGGACGTCGAGAGCGGGCGGGAGACGCCGCTGTTCGACCCCTGCGCCGACAACGAGGAGCTGTCGCCGGAGGAGCGGGCCCGGCGGGAGCGCACCCGCGAGTCGGCCGCCGGTGTCGTCGGCTATGCCACCGACTCGGCGCTGACCGTGGCGGCGTTCGCGTTGTCCGGCAAGGTGCACGTGACCGACCTGGCCGCCGGCACGACCGCCGAGCTGGCCACCCCCGGCCCGGTGATCGACCCCCGGCCCGACCCGACCGGCCGCCACGTCGCGTACGCCGTGGCGGCCGGCGAGCTGCGGGTGGTCGGCGTGGACGGCACCGGCGACCGGGCGCTGGCCGTGCCGGACGGCGACGAGGTGACGTGGGGCGTCGCCGAGTTCATCGCCGCCGAGGAGATGGACCGGTACCGCGGCTACTGGTGGGCGCCGGACGGGGAGCGGCTGCTGGCCGCCCGCGTCGACAACAAGCCGGTGCAGCGCTGGCACATCGCCGACCCGGCCAACCCGGGAACGGCGCCGGCCGAGATCGCCTACCCGGCCGCGGGCACGGCCAACGCCGACGTCAGCCTGGCGGTGCTGGGCCTCGACGGCTCTCGGGTCGACGTGGACTGGGACCGAGCCGAGTTCCCGTACGTGGCGACCGCACACTGGTCGTCGGGTGGGGCGCCGCTGCTGCTGGTGCAGACCCGGGACCAGCGGACGCAGCGGATCCTGGCGGTGGATCCCGACACCGGCGCGACGACCGTGCTGCACGAGGAGACCGACCCGAACTGGGTCGACATCATGCCGGGCGTGCCGGCGTGGACCAAGGACGGTCGGCTGGTGCGGATCGCCGCCATCGACGGGGCCTGGCGGCTGGTCGTGGACGACGAGGCGTTGACCGACTCCGGCTTGCAAGTACGCTCCGTGGCTTCAGTGACGACCGAAGACATCCTGGTCCGGGCGTCCGAGGACGACCCCACGCAGATCCACACGTACCGAGTGCGCAAGGACGGCGTCGAGCGGCTGTCCGTCGACGACGGCGTGCACGGGGTCGCCCGGGGCGGCGACGTCACCGTGCGGCTGAGCACCGGCCTGGGCTTCTTCGGCACCGTCGCCGAGGTGTTCCGGGGTGACGCCAAGGTCGGCGAGATAGCCTCCATCGCCGAGACGCCGTCGATCACGCCGAACGTGCGGCTGCTGGAGCTGGGGGAGCGGGGCCTGCGGGGCGCGTTGCTGCTGCCCACCGGCTACGTCGAGGGCAAGCTGCCCGTGCTGCTCGACCCGTACGGCGGCCCGCATGCGCAGCGGGTCGTGCAGACGCGGAACGCCTTCACCGCCTCGCAGTGGTTGGCCGACCAGGGTTTCGCCGTGCTTGTCGTCGACGGTCGGGGCACGCCCGGCCGGGGGCCCGTCTGGGAGCGGGCCATCCACCTCGACTTCGCCGGCGCCACCCTCGACGACCAGGTCGACGCCCTGCACGCCGCCGCCGCTCAGTTCCCCTTCCTGGACCTGGAGCGCGTCGCCATCCGCGGGTGGTCCTACGGCGGCTACCTCTCGGCTCTGGCTGTGCTGCGGCGGCCCGACGTCTTCCGTGCCGGCATCGCCGGCGCCCCCGTCACCGACTGGCGGCTCTACGACACCCATTACACCGAGCGCTACCTGGGCCACCCCGACGAGCGGCCCGAGGTCTACGACGCCAATTCGCTCATCGAGGACGCCCCCAAGCTCAGCCGGGACCTGATGATCATCCACGGCCTGGCCGACGACAACGTCGTCGCCGCCCACACCCTCCGCCTCAGCTCCGCCCTGCTGGCGGCGGGCCGCCCGCACACCGTGCTGCCGCTGTCCGGCGTCACCCACATGACCCCGCAGGAGCAGGTCGCCGAGAACCTCCTCCTGCTCCAGGTCGACTTCCTCAAGCGGTCACTGGGCTGACACAACCTCGGCGAGTCACGCTCTGGGACACACCGAATGTAGGTTTCCGGCAGGTGCCCGAAACCTACATTCGGGGTGCTTGAGAGCGTGACTCGCCGGGGTCAGTGGGGGAGTTGGGCGGTGGCGCGGCGCATGCCGGTGAGCCAGCGGTCGACGTCGGCGGCCTTGCGCTGGACGAAGGTGGCGACCTCGGGGTGCGGCAGGATGTGGAACCTCTCCGCGGCGAGGCCCTCCACGACGACGCCGGCGACGTGGTCGGGTTCGAGGATGTCGCCGGAGGCGGCCACCGCCAGGGCGGAGACCTCGCCCTGTTCGATGCCGGGCATGAGCATGTCGGTCCGAACGCCCATGGGGCACAGGACGCTGACCTTGACGCCCTGGTCGCCGTAGGTCACCGAAAGCCACTCCGCGAAGGCGACGGCGGCGTGCTTGGACACGGTGTACGGCGCGTCGCCGGGAGCCATCAGCAGGCCGGCGGCGGAGGCGGTGTTGAGGAAGTAGCCGCGCCCCCTTTGCAGCATCGACGGCAAGGCGGCGTTCGCGGCGTGCACGTGAGCCATGACGTTGACGTTGAGGTTCACCGCCCAGTCGGCCGGTGAGGCGTCCATGCCCCGGCCGAAGGCGACGCCGGCGTTGGAGCAGAACAGGTCGACCGGGCCGAACTCCTTCTCCGCAGCGGCGACCAACGAAGCCACCTGGGCGGCATCGGTGACGTCGGCGGCCACGGCGACGGCACGCGAATCCAGAGAGGCGGCCACGGCGGCGGCGGAGTCGCCGTCGATGTCGGACACGACGATGCCGGCGGCGCCCTCGGCGGCGAACCGGCGGGCCAGCGCCGCCCCGATTCCCCGACCGGCTCCGGTCACCACGACCACGCTGTCGCGCACCTGCATGCCGACGACCTCCTCGCCCGAACGACCAACGACACAGCCCGAAGACTGCGTACCGACTGGTCGGTATTGTACCGTGGGGTCACCCGACCTCAGGAGCGACGAAGATGTCAGGTCTGACCGGCAAGACCGCGCTGATCACCGGCGCATCCCGCGGCATCGGCAAGGCGATCGCGTTCGCACTGGCGGCGCAGGGCGCCAACGTGGTGCTGTCGTCACGCAAGCAGGACTCCCTCGACCAGGTGGCGGCGGAGCTGCTCGAGGCGCAGCCGGGCGCGAAGGTGCTGGCCAAGGCCGCCCACGTGGGCGAGCAGGAGCAGGCCAAGGCGTGCGTGGAGGCAGCGGTCGCCGAGTTCGGCAGCGTCGACGTCCTGGTCAACAACGCCGCCACGAACCCCTACTTCGGCCCGATGGTGGACCTGGACGTGCCCCGCGCGGAGAAGATCGTGCAGGTCAACCAGCTGTCCATCGTGCTGTGGACGAGCCTGGTGTGGAAGGCCTCGATGTCGGCCAACGGCGGCTCGGTCATCAACATCGCCTCGCTGGGCGGCCTGGAGCCGGAGATCGGCATCGGCTACTACAACGCCACCAAGGCGGCGGTCATCCACCTGACCCGGCAGTTCGCCATGGAGCTGGCCCCCACCACCCGGGTGAACGCAATCGCCCCCGGCGTGGTGCGCACCCAGCTGGCCCGCGCGCTGTGGGAGAACCACGAGGACCGCATCAACAAGGCGCTGCCGCTGGGCCGCATCGGCGAGCCGGAGGACATCGCGAAGGCGGCCGTCTTCCTGGCCACCGACGACTCGTCCTGGATGACCGGCCAGACACTGGTCGTCGACGGTGGCGCCTCCGTCCGTCCGCTGGTGGTGTGAGGCATGAGTCGTTGGGGAATCACCCTGCCGCTGGCCGGCATCCCGCTGCCGGCGCAGCGCGACCTGGTCAAGTCCCTGCCCGACCTGGGCTACACCGACGTGTGGTCGGCCGAGACGGCCGGCACGGACGCGTTCACGCCGCTGGCGCTGGCCGCGGAGTGGGCGCCGACGCTGCGCCTGGGCACGGCCATCGCCCCGGTCTACACCCGCGGCCCCGGCCTGCTGGCCATGCAGGCGGCGACCATCGCCGAGCTCGCGCCGGGCCGGTTCACGCTGGGCATCGGCTCGAGCTCGCCGGTGATCGTGCAGGGCTGGAACGCCCGCGAGTTCACCGAGCCGTTCGCGCACGTCCGCGACACGCTCCGGTTCCTCAAGCCGGCGCTGGCCGGCGAGAAGGTGGACGGCGACTTCGGCTCGTTCAAGGTCAGCCGGTTCAAGCTGGAGCGGACGCCGGAGCAGCCGCCGCAGGTCATGCTGGCGGCGCTGCGCCCGGGCATGCTGCGGCTGGCGGCCAAGGAGGCCGACGGCGCGATCACGAACTGGCTCGCGCCGACGGACGTGCCGAAGGTGCGGGCCGAGCTGGGCGCCGGCAAGGAGCTGGTGGCGCGGGTCTTCGTGTGCCCGACGGACGACGTGGCCGCGGCACGGGCCCTGGGCCGGATGCTGATCAGCAGCTACCTGACCGTGCCGGCCTACGCGGCGTTCCACGACTGGCTCGGCCGCGGCGAGGACCTGACCGAGATGCACCGGCTGTGGGCGGCCGGCGACCGCAAGGGCGCCAACGCGGCGATCCCGGACCACGTGGTGGACGACCTGGTCGTGCATGGCAGCCTGGACCGCTGCCGCGAGCGGGTTCAGGAGTACGTCGAGCACGGCCTGGACACTCCGGCGATCATGGTGTTGCCGACCGGCGCCGACCAGTTCGACGTGGTCAGGGCGCTGGGCCGTCCCTGATTGGGCCAGAGAGTGAGGGTGGGAGCGTGACCAAGGCATCGCAGGGGCGCGGCGAGCTGACCCCGATGGAGAGCCGCATCCTGCGCGCGGCGGTGAAGCTGTTCGCGGAGAAGGGCTTCGACGCCACCACCGTGCAGGAGGTGGTGTCGCACGCCGAGGTGACCAAGGGCGCGCTCTACCACTACTTCGACTCCAAGGACGACCTGCTCTACGAGATCTACCACTCGCTGATCGGGCTGCAGACCGCCGACCTGGACCGGATCATCGCCGAGGGCGCCAGCGCCAAGGAGACGGTCCGGGCCATCATGGTCAACCTCGTCGTCACGACCGCGGCCCGCATCGACGAGACGGCGGTGTTCGTGCGGGAGATGCACAAGCTGGACTCCGAGCGGATGGCGGCGTTCCGCGCCGACCGCCGCCGCTACCAGCGCACGTTCCGGGACGTCATCGCCAAGGCGCAGGCCTCCGGCGAGTTCAGCTCGGTGGTGCCGGCCGACACGGCCGTGCTGATCGCGCTCGGCGTGGTGAACCAATTGCCGACCTGGTATCGGCCGGACGGCCCCAAGTCGCCCGAGCAACTGGGGGCCGAGATCGCCGATTTCGTGCTGGCGGCCTTGGCGACCTGACCTTCCGGCACAACTGACGCCGAATGCTGGGTGCGAGACGGGTGGGCATACCATCATTTGCCCATGACGGCTTTGGACACCCCGATCGTGCGCGTCGTGGTCGCCGAGGACCGCGCGCCGGTCAGATCCGGCCTGGACGCCGCGCTCGGGCACTTACCCGGCGTCGCCGTGGTCGGCACGGCGACGCACCATGCCCAGGTACCCCCGCTCCTGGACCGGCTCCGACCCGATGTGCTGCTGCTCGGCCTGGCGCTGCCCGGCGGAGACCCGGTCGAACTGACCCGCGCGGTCCGCGCCGAGCACCCGGCGACCGCGGTGATCGTGATCGCGGTGGTGCCCGCGACCAACGACCAGGTGCTGCCGGCGCTGCAGGCCGGCGCGGCCGGCTGGCTGCCGCCGACGGCCGACCGCGACACCGTGATCCGCGCCCTGCGCGCGGTCGTCGCCGGCGCTGGCGCCGGCACGCCGAGACGCCCGGTCGGCCGTGACCACCGGGGCGAGCTGACCGCCCGCGAGGCCGACGTGCTGCGGCTGGTCGCCGCCGGCCTGACCAACGCGGAGATCGCCCGCCGGCTCAACGTCAGCGAGGCGACCGTGAAGACCCATCTCAACCACGCCTACACCAAGGTCGGGCTGCAGAACCGGGCCGAGGCCGTCGAGTACGCCAAGCGGCACGGGCTGGGGCCCGCCGACACCTGCTGACGGCATGGGCGAACTTACCCATGCCGGATGGGCATTACCGGGCCTGTCGGAGCTCGCCCGCCGGCCGCGATACTTCTCCACGTGCCCCGTTCGGGGCCTGGGGAGGGGAATCCGATGCAGGAGCCGGAGTTCGGCATCGTCGCGTGACGCGGAGGGGCTCCCGTGACCACGGGAGCCCCTCGTCGTCACGTCAGGACCCGGCCGGTGGCACCGCGCCGCAGTTCCGTTGGCACGCAACGGAACCAGCGGCCCGCTGCGCCGACGGCAGTCGGCGGCCGGCGCCAGGACGACCGTCGTCCTCACGGGTGTCCCTTCGCGACGGGCGGACTTCCACCGCTCAGAAGCCGGTGGCGGGCAACGGAGAGTGCTGGCCGGCGAAGCCGGTGGTGTCCGGCGGCACCGCCGGGCAGTGCGTGCCCCTGGCCGGCATCTTTCCCGAGATCAGGTACTGGTCGGTGGCGTCCACCACGCACGGGCTCTTGAAGTACTGTCCGTGGCCCCAGCCGTCGTAGGTGAGCAGCGTGGAGTTGCGGATCTGGCTGGCCGCGCCGACCGACCACGCGTACGGGGTCGCCGGGTCGTGCTTGCCGCCCACGATCAGGATCGGCGGCGTGCCGTGGACCCGGTACGGGTGCTGCGGGTTGGCCACCTTGGTGGTGCCGATGCAGCCGGTCGCCGCGCCCCAGCCGATGCCGGAGATCCGCAGCGTCGGCGCGATCCTGTTGTCGATGCGCCGCTGCGCCGCGACCGAGGCGGCGTTGGGCAGGTCGAACTTCCAGTCCGAGCAGAACGCGAACGGGAAGTACACGGGGACCTGCGTGTCGGCCTTGGGGCCGAAGGCGGGCTTGCCGTCGGCCAGCGCCTTGAGGTCCTGGGCCAGGTACTGCCACGCCGGCCCGTACAGGTAGCCGACCGGGAAGTCCGAGAGCTGGTCCGGGGTGATCGGCCGCCCGCTGTTCGGGTCGACCAGCGTGCCGGCCTGCGCCCTGGCGTAGAGCTGGTTGAACAGCGCGTTGACGTCCTGGCCGTGCAGCACGCAGGTGGCGTCACGGTCGCACCACTTCACGAACTCCTGGAAGGCGTCCTCGTCGGTCTGCGCCTCGGTGGCGAGGAAGCCGGTGGTGTTCTGGCTGTGGTCCATGTTGCTGTCCAGCGCCAGTGCCCGCACGTGGTCGGGGAACATCTCGGCGTACTGCTGGCCCATCAGCGTGCCGTAGGAGACGCCGTAGTAGGTCAGCTTCTTCTCGCCCAGCCCGGCCCGGATCGCGTCGATGTCCTTGACCACGCTGATGTTGTCCACGTGGTCGATCAGCGGCCCGCTGACCTTGCGGCAGTCGTCCACCAGCTTCTTGCGGAACGCCACCGCGTCCGCGTAGCCCTTGGGCGTGTCCGGGGCGTCGGTCGGGGCCTGGCCGAGAACCGAGCTGTCGCACTTGACGGCCTGGCTCTGGCCCACGCCGCGCGGGTCGAAGCCGATGACGTCGAACCGGTCCATCAGCTGCGGCGAGAACATGTCCGGGCTGGCGAGCAGCGTGGCCACGCCCGGGCCGCCGGGGCCGCCCGGGTCGAACACCAGCGAGCCGATGCGCTCACTGGGCACCTTGGCCTTGCGGCGGGCCAGGGCCAGCGTGAACGTGCCGTCCCCCGGGTTGTCCCAGTTGATCGGGAGGACGAGCTTGCCGCAGTCGACGGTCGCATCCTGCGCACAGGGCGCCCAGGTGATCGTCGGGGTCTGCTGCGCCGGCGCCGCGTTCGCGGGCACGGCCGTCGACATGGCGGCGAGCGCCACCACCGGCAGCGCGAGCGCTGCTCGTAATGTCTTCATTTGTGATTCCCCTCAGTACGTGGCTGCCACCACAGATACCAGGAGGACCAGACCAGTCAAGGGATTCGGGGGTTAACCCCCGCGGACCCCTTGACTGTTAACGGCTCTCAGGCCCTGACCCGCTCGCCCTTCGGGTCGAACAGCGGATCCCGTGCCACCACGCCGTTGACCCATTCGCCGAACAACTCCACCGAGAGGTCGGCGCCGATCGGCGTGTTCGCCGGCAGGTAGGCGAACGCGATGGGCTTGTCCACCGTGTAGCCGAAACCGCCGGAGGTGACGCGCCCGACGACCTCACCACCGATCCGCACCGGCTCGCCGCCCAGCGGCACCGCGTGCGGCTCGTTCAGCGTCAGGCAGCGCAGCCGGCGGGTGATGCCACGCTCCTTGGCCGTCAACAGGGCTTCCTGACCCAGGAACGGCTTGTCCTTCTTGACGCAGAAGCCCAACCCCGCCTCGAACGGATTGTGGTCCGGGGTGAGGTCGGAACCCCAGAGCCGGTAACCCTTCTCCAGCCGCATGCTGTCGATCGCCTTGTACCCGGCGGCGATCAGCCCGTGGTCCTGGCCGTACTCCCACAGCGTCGACCACAGCGCGGCGCCGTACTCGGCGGAGGCGTAGAACTCCCAGCCCAGTTCGCCGACGAACGTCACCCGCTGCGCGGTCAGCGGCACGTCGCCGACGGTGATCTGCCGCGCCGTCATGTACGGGAACGCCTCGTTGTCCAGCGCGGCCGGCGTCAGCTGGGCCAGGATGTCGCGGGAATTCGGGCCCCACAGGGCGAAACACGTGTACTGGCCGGTGATGTCGGTGATCCGCACCGAGCCGTTGTCCGGGGCGTGCCGGCGCAGCCAGGTCAGGTCCCGCGAGCCGTACGCGGTGCCCGTGACGATCATGAAGACCTGTTCCTCCAGCCGCGTCACGGTGAAGTCGCACTCGATGCCGCCGCGCGAGTTCAGCGCCTGGGTGTAGGTGACGCTGCCGACCTCGCGGTCGACGTCGTTGTCGCACAACCAACTCAGCAGCTTCGCCGCGCCCGGCCCGGACACCTCGATCTTGGCGAACGAGGACTCGTCGAACAGTCCGGCCGCCGCGCGGGTGCCGCGGTGCTCCGCGACGATCGCCGGCGACCAGCCCATGCCGGCCCAGCCACGCGGCTGCATGAAGTCGTCGCCGCCGTACATGTTGTTCTGGTAGTAGTCCACCCGCTCCCAGCCGGACTTCTCGCTGAAGTGGGCCTGCTGCTGGGCGTGCCAGCCGTACACCGGCGACACCCGCAGCGGCCGGCCGGCCGAGCGCTGCCGGTGCGGGAACGGGATGTCGTAGTACGTCTCGTAGTTCTCGGTGACCCGGGCCAGCGTGTAGGACGGCGACCGGTACTGCCGGCCGAACCGGCGAATGTCCATATGGGACACGTCTAGCTGGGCCTCGCCGGCCACGATCCACTCGGCCACCACCTTGCCGATGCCGCCCGCGCCGGCGATGCCGTGCGCGCAGAAGCCGGCCGCCACGAAGAAGCCGCCGATCTCGGTCTCGCCCAGGCAGAACTCGTTGTCCGGGGTGAAGCCCTCCGGCCCGTTGATCAGCTTGCGGATGCCCAGGTCGGCCATCACCGGCACGCGCATCGCGGCGTTCTCGCTGATCTCGGCGAACCGCTCCCAGTCGGCGGCGAGCAGCTTTCCGTTGAAGTCATGGGGAATCCGGTCCAGCCCGGCGCCGTCGAGCGACCAGGCGCGGGAGTCGCGCTCGTAGCCGCCCATCAGCAGCCCGTCGACCTCCTCCCGCCAGTACACCAGGTTGTCCGGGTCGCGCAGCGTCGGCAGGTGCGTGCCGTCCCGCTCGCGCACCGGCTCCGTGACCACGTACTGGTGGGACATCGGCACGATCGGGATCCGCACGCCGGCCAGCCGGCCGATCTCGGCCGCGTACATGCCGCCGCAGTTGACGACGACCTCCGCCTCGATGTCGCCCTTGTCGGTGCGGACCTTGGTGACGCGGCCCCTGACGACGTCGATGCCGGTGACGCGGGTGTGCTGGTGGATGCGCACGCCGCCCTTGCGGGCCCCGGCGGCGAGCGAGTAGGCCAGCTGTGAGGGGTCCACGTAGCCGTCGGTCGGCAGGTACGAGCCGCCGAGCACGCCCTCGGTGCTCATCAGTGGGAACAGCTCGCGGGCCTGGTCGGCGCTGATCTCCTCCAGCGGCACGCCGAACGCCCGGGCCCAGCCGATCTGCCGGCGCACCTCGGCCATCCGGTCCGGGGTGCAGGCCAACCGGATGCCGCCGCACTCCACCCAGCCGGGCGGATGTTCACCGGCCTGCAACTCGGCGTACAGCTGCGCGGAGTACTGGTTCATCCTGGTCAGCGTCGGATCGGCGCGCAGCTGGCCGACCAGTCCGGCCGAGTGGAAGGTCGAGCCGCTGGTCAGTTCGTCGCGGTCGACCACGACCACGTCGCGTTCGCCCAGCTGGGCGAGGTGGTAGGCGACGCTGGCGCCACCCACACCGCCACCGATGATCACGATCCTGGCCCGGTCGGGAAGTGCCCTGTCAGCTGCCACGACGCCCTTGTTACCGCATCGGGTTGACGCTGGCCAGCCACGGGCCGACACTTGCTGATCACGTTTGTCGCGGCGCGGGGAGGCGATCGGATGCTGGACGAGATCGTCGCCCGGGTGCCCGAGTTCGCCGGGCCCGTCGAGCTGACCGTGATCAAGGGCGGGCTGAGCCACCGGGTGGTGCGGGTGGACGCCGGCGGACGGCGGTTCGTGCTGCGGGTGCTCGACCCGGCCGTCACCGAGGCGGGCCTGGGCGTGTCGATGGACCAGGAGATCGCCAACACCGTGCTGGCCGCCGAGACCGGCGCCGGGCCGCGGGTGCTGCGCGTGCTGCCCGACCAGCATGCTCTGGTGCTGGAGTACGTGGACGGCGTGACGCTGTCGGCGGCGGACGTGCCGTGCCGGCTGGAGGGGATCGCCGCGGCCTGCCGGCGGCTGCACTCCGGGCGGCCGTTCGGCAACGAGTTCGACATCTTCGACAAGCTCGCCGAGTTCCTCGCGCTGTGCGACCGGCACGGGCTCGGGCTGCCCGACGGCTACGCCGAACAGCTGCCGCTGGTGGCGAGGATCCGGGAGGCGCTGTCCGCCCGCCCGCTGCCGCGGGTGCCGTGCCACAACGACCTGCTGGCCGAGAACTTCATCGCCGACGGCGACCGGGTTCGCATCGTCGACTACCAGCTGTCCGGGCAGAACGACCCGTGTTTCGAGCTGGGGGACATCGCCGCCGAGGCGCTGCTGGACGTCGACGGCGTGACGCGCCTGGCCGCCGCGTACTTCGGCGCCGCGCTGACCGACCAACTGCTCGCCCGGGTGCGCCTGTACCTGACGATGTCCAACGTGACCTGGACGCTCTGGTTCCGCGTCCACAGTGGACTTCTCGGCGGCCGGGCCGCGGCCGACTTCGACTACGCCGCCGAGGCGGCCGCGAAGTGGGGGCGGGCGCTGAGCGATCTCGGCGACCGCGGGTTGGGAGAGTTGCTGGACACCGTGCGGAGGTAGCCGTGAGCGAGCAGGTCGACGACAACATCGACGACGACGCGAAGACCCTGGCGCGACTGGGCTACCGACAGGAGCTGCGCCGGACGTGGAGCGGCTTCTCCAACTTCGCCATCTCCTTCTCCATCATCTCCATCCTGTCCGGGTGCTTCACCACATTCGGGCAGGCCTGGAACAACGGCGGCCCCGTGGCCATCTCCTGGGGCTGGCCGGTGATCTCGGCGTTCATCCTGATCATCGGGTTGTGCATGTCCGAGCTGGTGTCCGCGTTCCCGACCGCCGGCGGCATCTACTGGTGGGCGTCGCGGTTGGGCCGTCCCGTGCACGGCTGGTTCACCGGCTGGCTCAACCTGGTCGGGCTGGTGGCCGTGACGGCGTCGGTCGACTACGGCTGCGCCACGTTCATCTCGTTCTTCCTGTCCCTTGTGGACTCCGGTTGGGAGGGGACGCTCAACCAGATCTTCGTCATCTTCGTGATCGTGCTGGCGCTGCACGCTCTGATCAACATCTTCGGCAGCCACCTGGTGGCGTTGCTGAACAACGTGTCCGTGTACTGGCACGTCGTCGGCGTGGTCGCGGTGGTGGCCATCCTGGCGTTCGCGCCGACCTCGCACCAGAGCTTCTCGTTCGTGTTCACCGAGCGGATCAACAATTCCGGCTTCTCCGACGGCACCTACTGGTTCTACGTGCTGCCGCTGGGTTTCCTGCTCACCCAGTACACCATCACCGGCTTCGACGCGTGCGCGCACATCTCCGAGGAGACCAAGGGCGCCGCCCGCACCGCCGCCCGGGGCATCTGGCAGTCCATTCTGTACTCCGCCATCGGCGGCTGGGTCCTGTTGCTGGCCTTCCTGTTCGCCGCCACCCACGTCGACGAGATCAACAAGCAGGCCGGCTTCGTCGGCTCGATCATCACCACCGCGCTGAACTCCAACCTGGCCATCGTCGTCGTCGGCATCTCGGCCATCGGCCAGTTCTTCTGCGGCATGAGCTGCGTGACCAGCACCTCCCGGATGGCCTACGCCTTCAGCCGTGACGGCGCCGTTCCCGGCCACCGCCTGTGGTCCCGCCTCAACTCCAACCGGGTTCCCGTCAACGCCGTCATCGGCGCGTGCGTCGCCGGCCTGGTGCTGACCCTGCCCGCCCTGTACAAGAGCTCCGCCGGCGTGCCCACCGCCTTCTACGCCGTGGTGTCGGTGGCGGTGATCGGCCTGTACCTGGCCTTCCTCATCCCCATCGCCCTGCGCCTGCGGGCCGGTTCGTCGTTCGTGCCCGGCCCGTGGACCCTCGGCCGCAACTACAAGTGGATGTGCTGGACCGCCATCGTCGAGATCGTCATCATCTCGGTGTACTTCATCCTGCCCACCGTCCCCGCCGGCGTTCCCGGCGACGCCGGCTTCAGCTGGACCGCCGTCAACTACGCCCCGCTCGCCGTCGGCGGTCTGGTCCTGCTCATCGCCATCTGGTGGTTCGCCTCGGCCCGCAAGTGGTTCACGGGACCCAAGCACACCGTCGAGATCTAGGTTTCTATAGTTCGCGCGTGGACGTTGTCGAGCTGTTGAGCCAGATCGCCGCCGACGGGGACTACAACGTGTTGTCCCTGCGGAACATCGGGCCGGCGGAGCTGACTGCCGTACGCGAGGCGCTGTCGGAGCCGTCGCTGCGGGAGGCGGCGCTGGCCGTGCTCGCCGCGCTCGACGAGCCGTTCGATGCGGCGCTGGTTCCGGCGGAGAAACCGTTGCCGCTGAACGAATGCGAGTTCTGGTACGCCTTGCCCACCAGTGACCGGGCGGCCGTGCTCGATGCGTTCGGGCTGTCGTCGCCGGTGCCGGTGACGATGCGCATGGGACGCCTGGCGTGGCGGTACGACTGGTTCCGGCACGGCGAGGAGCACGGCCGGTGCGGCCGGATCTACGTCAGCCCGGTGCTGAACGGGTGGACCCTGGTGTTCGGCGAGCCGTCGGCGGACCACCACACGCGGGGCACGCTCCCGCCCGGCGAGGACGATCCGTACGAGGTCAAGCAGATGTGGGCCGACGAGGCCGCGCATCGGGTCGTGCGCCGGGACAGGTGCGCCGAGCTGAGCCGCCGGTTCGGCGCGGCGCACCTGTACCTCAGGAGCTACGGGGACTCGACGACGTCGTGGTTCATCGCGGAGAACGGGGAAGTGATCCGCTGGTACGACGTGGAGGTGCCGGAGGAGCGGATCGGGCCGCCGCACCCGGGCGAGGAAGGCTTCCGGCTGCCGCACGAGCAGAGCCCGTGGCCCCGGAACTCCTTCGACGACATCCTGCTGAACCACGTGGGAAAGGAGGCCGCCATCAGGTTCCAGGCCCGCTACCGCGAACTGCAGGCCGAGTACAACGTGCCCGACGCGTGCGACGCCAACGACGTCGCCTCACGGCTGTCGGTCCTGCCCCGGGACATCGGCCCCGCCACCTCGGTCGAGGGCCTCGGCGTGCTCGCGCGGACCGCCTGCGCGAGGGAGCAGCCTTTCGGCTGAAGGGAAAGGGGCCTGCCCTGGCGTTGGCAGGCCCCTTCGTCTCGCGGTCACCTCAGGAGTTGACGGTCCACTGCTGGTTGGCGGTGCCGGCGCAGGTCCAGATCTGCAGCGGGGTGCCGTCGGCGGAGCTCTGGTTGGTGGCGTCCAGGCACTTGCCGGAGCCGGTGTTCACGAGCTCGTGTTGCGCGTTCTGGGTCCACTGCTGGGCCCCGGTGCCGTTGCAGTCGTACAGCTGCACCTTGGTGCCGTTGGCGGTGCCGGCGCCGGCCACGTCCAGGCACTTGCCGAGGGCCTGGAAGCTGTTGCCGGAGTGGGCCCAGGTCTGCGCGGCGGTGCCGTTGCAGGTGTAGAGCTGCACCTGGGTGCCGTTGGCGGAGTTCGCCCCGGCCACGTCGACGCACTTGCCGCCGATCCCGGTGATGGTGTTGCCGGGCGGGGGCGGCGGAGGCGTGGTGCCGCCACCGGTGATCTGGTTGAAGGTCCGGGAGTAGGCGTAGCCGGTGCCCTTGTCGTAGCCGTCGACCTCCCAGAACGCCAGCTCCTGCACGCCGTTCTGGGCGGCGAAGGTCTCCAGGGTCTGCGCGTCGGCCTGGCTGAACATCGCGCCGTCGTCGTTGCGGCCGGCGATCGGCGTGAGCCCCATCTTGGCGTACGCCGCCGCGGTGGAGATGCCGAACATGCTGGAGATCTGGTTGGCCGCGTTGCGGGCGGCGGACAGCGCGTCGTTGATCACCGGCTGGCCGTCGTAGAAGTCCATCACCATCAGGTTGATGACGCTGATCTTCACGCCCTTGGCCTTGGCGTCGTTGAGCAGGTTGATCTGGTCGCCCTCGAGGCCGTCGGAGCCGACGCCGAGCGTGAAGTCGACCTGCACGGCCGGGTTCTGCGCCTGCAGCGCCGCGAGTGCCTGGTCGCGCCGGGCGTTGGAGGCGGTGTCCCTGATGACACTGCCCTCGATGTCGAAGTCCAGCCGCGGCGTGCCGTACGTGTTGACCACGTTCGCGTACGCGGCGGTCAGGTTGGACACGTTGGTGCAGGTCTGCGCGACCTCGCCGCCCTCGGCGCCGCCGAAGGACGGGATCACGTTGCCGCCCGCGTTCTGGATCGCGGTGATCTGGCTCTTGAAGCCGCCGACGCCGTTGCCGGAGTCGGCCTCCCACACCTGGTTGCAGCCGCCGTTGGGGGTGAGGAACGCCAGCGTGTAGAACTTCGTGCCGGTGGCGCTCAGGTCGGCCTGCATGTCGCCGACGGTGCCCCCGCTGATCTGCAGGTAGGGGGCGGAGTAGTGGGCAGGGAAGGCCGCACCCGCGGCCGGGGCCGCCGTCGCGGCCGGTGAGCCGGCCAGCATGGCCGCGGACGCCGCCACCGGCAGCGCGGCCGCCAGCACCGCTCTCGTCCTTGTGATGCGCATGGTCGATCTCCTACGGGTATTGCACGGCCGGATCGTGCAGGCAGGGGTGGATATCCGGCATTTCCCGGAAAGGCACGCGAGCGGCGACGGCGGTGAAGAACACGTGTCGATTCCGTGCGGTATTTATACCGACCGATCGGGCACCGATCAATAGGGCGTTCGGACGTAAAACCGCAGGTCAGGGGCGGTTTTTGGAATGCTGGAACCGTCCCGGCGCGTCGCGGGCGGAACGCGCGACGAGCCGGGACGGAGAATTCGGGCGATCAGGACGTCAGTTGAGCGTCCACTGCTGGTTGGCGGTGCCGGCGCAGGTCCAGATCTGCAGCGGGGTGCCGTCGGCCGAACTCTGGTTGGTGGCGTCCAGGCATTTGCCGGAGCCGGTGTTGACCAGTTCGTGCTGCGCGTTCTGGGTCCACTGCTGGGCCCCGGACCCGTTGCAGTCGTACAACTGGACCTTGGTGCCGTTGGCCGTGCCGGCGCCGGCCACGTCCAGGCACTTGCCCAGCGCCTGCAGCGAGCTGCCGGACTGGGTCCACGTCTGCGCCGCGGTGCCGTTGCAGGTGTAGAGCTGCACCTGGGTGCCGTTGGCGGAGTTCGCGCCGGCCACGTCGACGCACTTGCCGCCGATGCCGGTGATGGTGTGGCCGCCCGGCGGCGGGGTGGTGCCGCCGCCCTGCGTGCCGGTCCAGGTGAACGTGGCGCTGGTGGCCGCCGGGATCGAGTAGGTGAAGGACTCGTTGCCCCAGTTGACCCGCACGCTCTGCGCGCTGCCGGAACCGTTGTAGGCCACCAGGGCCTTGGAGCCGTCCGGGTTGATCCACGCGACGTTGCGCACGGCGCCGTCGTTGGAGGCGATGCGGGTGGCGCCCGGCTTGACGAACTTCGTCAGCTGGCCCATGTCGTAGTACTCGACGGTGTAGTCGACCTGGCCCCGGTTGTCGTTCTGGTGCACGGTGACCAGGCCGGTGCAGACGTCGCAGCCGCCGTTGTGCGGGCCCATGTGCTCGTCGACGGCGAGGCTCCACTTCACCACGCTACGACCCCAGTTGCGGGTGTAGTCGATGATGTTGTTCATGTCCTCGGCCTGCTGGTTGCCGATCCAGGTGCCGCCGGAGTGCTCGGTGTCGTAGGCGTTCACCGACGGGTACTGGTTGTGGATCGTCGTCTGCTCGCCGGCGTTGCCCTGGTTCGGGTTGTCGTAGCCGTGCCACGCGACGCCGCCGAAGTTCGGGTCGTTGCGGATCGACGCGTCGTTGAGGGTGGGCGCGCCGAAGGAGTTGTAGGTGCTCCAGTTCCAGTCCAGCGCCAGCACCTTGGTCGACAGCCCGGCGTTGTGCAGGGCGGGCAGCAGGTTGTTCTTGGCGAAGTAGGCCAGGCCGTCGCCGTTCCAGTTCATGCCGGGGTAGTTGCCGCCGACCGTCGGCTCGTTCTGCTCGGAGACGTAGTCGATCGGGATGCCCTGGGCGGCGTAGCCCTGGATGTACTTGACGAAGTACTGCGCGTAGGCCGGGTAGTACTGCGACTGCAGCCAGCCCTGGATGTAGGAGTTGTTGTCCTTCATCCACGGCGGCGCGGTCCACGGCGAGCCCATGACCTTCAGCTGCGGGTTGAGCTGCTTGGCCTGCTTGGTCAGCGGGATGACGTCGACCATGTCGTGCGACAGGCTGAAGTTGTTGAGGTTGGGGTCGGCGGCGCCGTCGTCGTAGGTGTAGCTGTAGCGGGCCAGGTCGGACGCGCCCATGGGGTTGCGCAGGAAGCTCAGGCCGATGCCGTTGACCGGGTCGAACAGCTTCTGCATGGTGGCGTTGCGGGTGGCCGCGGACAGCGCGCCGCTGGAGTTCATCAGGTACGCGGCGGTGTCGGTGAACGACGCGCCGGCGCCCTCGAACTGCTGGTACCGGGTGTTCTCGTCGACCGTGATGGTCTGCTGGCCGGACCCGGTGCCGGCGGTGAAACTGATCGGGGACTGCTGTTGCAGGCCTCTGGTGACGTTGCGGCCACCGGAGTCGTTGGTGGTGGTCAGCCAGACGTTGACGGACTCGTTGGCGGCGTTGGCGGCCGGGGTGGCCATCATTGCAGCCACGAGTAACAGGGGCACGACGAGCAGCGTTGGTCGCACGGCAGCACCTCGGTTCGACAGGTTCGCAGGGTCCGTCGGTGTGTGAGGCTCGGTGGCGGTGCGCGCGTCACACCTTATTTCGGGTCATGATTTAAGTGGCGAACTCTAGTCGCGTCAAGGGGGAAAAGTGCCACCGGTCACACCTGTCCGGGTGGCGGGCTTCCACCTCGCGCACTCGGTGTGGTTGACTGTCTGCGGTCGCATTCTGTGTTCGTGTCGTATCCACGCTCGCGGAAGAAGTCGCGGGCGGTGGTCCTCCTCGCAGGGAACCGGGTGAAGTCCCCCGTCCGCGATCAGACCCGTACCGTCGTGGTTGCGGCGAGACGTAGTACCTGTTTGAGGAGATAGATCAGTGGCTCAGGGCACCGTCAAGTGGTTCAACTCGGAGAAGGGCTTCGGCTTCATCGCCCCTTCCGATGGTGGCGCTGACGTTTTCGTGCACTACTCGGAGATCCAGGGCAACGGCTTCCGTACCCTGGAGGAGAACCAGAAGGTCGAGTTCGAGGTCGGGCAGGGCCAGAAGGGCCCGCAGGCCATGGGCGTGCGTGCGATCTGAGATCGGCTGACCAGGTTCGGCTGAGCGAGGCCCGTCACCTTCGGTGGCGGGCCTTTCGTGTTGTTTCGGTTGTTTCAACCGGCATTCCGGGCGCGCCATTCCATCGAACGGACGCGCCCGTTCCGCCGAATCCTCAGCGGCGACTGCCGCGCAGATCGTGTTCGATGGCCGCGGCGGCGGTGCGCAGATGCGGCAACAGTTCCTCGCGGATGCTGTCGGAACTGCCGCGGCTGGCGTGCGCCGACACGTTCACCGCGGCCACCACGGCACCGTCCGGATCGTGGACGGGCACCGCGATCGACCGCAGCCCCTCCTCCAACTCCTGGTCGACCAGGGCCCAGCCCTGGTCGCGGACCTGGTCGAGAATCGCGCGCAGCAGCCGTTCCTCGACCGTCGTGTACCGGGTCAGCGGCCGCAGGTCGGCCTTGGCCAGGTACTCGTCCAGCCAGTCGTCGGGCTGCGCGGCCAGCAGCACCCGGCCCATCGAGGTGGCGTAGGCCGGGAACCGGGTGCCGACCGCGATGGTCACGGTCATGATCCGCTTCGTCGGCACGCGGGCCACGTACACGACGTCCTCGCCGTCCAGCACGGACACCGAGCTGGACTCGTGCACCTGGGACACCAGGGTTTCCAGGTGCGGCTGCGCCACCTCGGGCAGGCCCATGCTGGACAGGTAGGCGTAGCCCAGCTCCAGGATGCGCGGCCGCAGCGCGAACAGCCGGCCGTCGGTGCGCATGTAGCCCAGTTCGACCAGGGTGTGCAGGAACCGGCGGGCGGCGGCCCGGGTGAGTCCGGTGCTGCGGGCGACGTCGCTGAGCGTCAGCTCGTCGTGCTCGGCGTCGAAGGCGCGGATCACCGCCAGTCCCCGCTCAAGGGACTGGACGAACGCGCTGCCTCGCGGTGTTGGCTCGGTGTCGGTCATGGTGTGTCCAGGGTAGACAGCACCCGGTCGGCGATCCGGAACGCCCGGTTCGCCGTGGGCACGCCGGCGTAGACCGCGACCTGAAGCAGCACCTCCTTGATCTCCTCGACGGTCATCCCGTTGCGCAGCGCGGCCCGCACGTGCATCGCCAGCTCCTCCTCGTGCTGCAGGGTGGCGAGCATGGCCAGCGTGATCGCGCTGCGGGTGCGCCGGTCCAGGCCGGGCCGGGTCCAGATGTCGCCCCACGCGTAGCGGCTGATGAAGTCCTGGAAGTCGGCGGTGAACGGGGTGGTCGCCGCCTGCGCGCGGTCCACGTGGGCGTCGCCCAGCACCTGCCGGCGCACCGAGGTGAAGTGCTCCACCAGCAACGGAGTCACCACATCGGGTGATTCCAGCGGGGCGAAGTGCGCCCCCGGCACGATGGCCAGCCGTGCGCCGGGGATGGCGTCGGCGATGGCCTGCCCGTGCTCGACCGGCGTCGCCCGGTCCGCGTCGCCGGCCACCACCAGCGTCGGCGCCGCGATCGACGGCAGCGCGTCCCGCAGGTCCAGCTCCGCCAGGGCGTCGCAGCACGCCGCGTAGCCCTCGCCGTCCATCCCGGACAGCATGTCGACCAGCCAGGACCGGTCGCCGTAGTCGGCGGTGACCCAGCGGTCCACCACCTGCTCGGCGATCGACGCCGTGCCGCCGGCCCGCACCGCCGCCGCCCGCTCCCGCCACGCCGACGGCGTGCCGAAGTACGCCGTCGTGCAGCACACCGCCAGCCGGTCGATGCGGTCGGGCGCGTTGGCCGCCAACCACAGGCCGACCATGCCGCCCAGCGACAGCCCCAGGTAGTGGGCCCGGTCCACACCGGCCTCGTCGAGCAGACTCAGCGCCCGCTCGCCCAATTTGTCGATGGTGTCGAGCCCCGGCACCGCCGCCGCGTCACCGTGTCCGGGGTGGTCGATCAGCAGCAGGCGCAGCTTCTCGCCGAGCGCGGGCAGCTGTTCCCGCCACATCCGGGCATCGGCGCCGAGCGAGTTGCCGACGACCAGCACCGGCCCGTCGGGGGCACCGGCCCACCGGTAGTCCGTCACGAGTCCCTCACAGCTCGAAGAAGACGGTTTCCCCGTCGCCCTGGAGGCGGATGTCGAAATGGAGCTCGTCGCCCACCCGCTCGGCGATGAGAGTGTGCCGCAGCTCGGCCGGCACGGCGGCGAGCACGGGGTCGGTGGCGTTGGCCTGCTCCTCGTCCGGCCAGTAGATGCGGGTGACGAGTCGCTGCAGCAGGCCGCGGGCGAGCACGGTGACGTCGATGTGCGGGGCCTCGGCGCCGCCGTCGGGGGTGGGCAGCGCGCCGGGTTTGACGGTGCGGAGCCAGAACCGGCCCTCGGCGTCGGTGGCGGACCGGCCGAAGCCGCGGAAGCCCTCGTCGACGGCGCCGCGCGGGTCGTCGGGGTGGTCGAAGCGGCCGGTGGGGCTGGCCTGCCAGGTCTCGATCATGGCGTCGGGCACGGGGTCGCCGGCGCCGTCGTAGACCGTGCCACGGATGACCACAGCGCCGGGCGTGCCCTCGGCGACCACCTCGGGGCCGTCGGGCCAGGGCAGTCCGTTCGGCAGCGCGAAGAACGGGCCGACCGTCTGGGAGGGGGTGGTCACAGCCCCACCTCGCTGGCGCTCGGCGACTCTGCGACCAAGGCCGCTGTGCTGAATGGTGCCCTCGCAAGCTCGGTCACTCGTCTTCCTCCTCGTCCTCGAACACCGACGCGTCGCTGCCCCGCAGCACGATGTCGAACTTGTACGACAGCGCCCACTCCGGCTGGGTGGTCTCCAGGTCGAACCGGGAGATCAGGCGCTGCCGGGCCTTCTCGTCGCGCACCGAGTTGAAGATCGGGTCGAACGGGAACAGCGGGTCGCCGGGGAAGTACATCTGGGTGATCAGCCGCTGCGTGAAGGACCGGCCGAACAGGGAGAAGTGGATGTGCGCGGGCCGCCAGGCGTTGTCGTGGTTGCGCCACGGGTAGGCGCCGGGCTTGATCGTGACGAACCGGTAGTTGCCCTGGGCGTCGGTGACGCACCGGCCGACGCCGCTGAAGTTGGGGTCCAGCGGCGCGTCGTGCCGGTCCCGGTCGTGCGCGTACCGCCCGGCCGAGTTGGCCTGCCACACCTCGACGAGCGTGTTCGGCACCGGCCGGCTGTTGGCGTCCAGCACCCGCCCGCTGACGATGATCCGCTCGCCCAGCGGCTCGCCGATGTGCTGCCGGGTCAGGTCGTGGTCGAGCTCGCCGACCCGGTCCAGGCCCAGCAGCGGCCCGGTGACCTCGGTGAGGTGCTGCGGGATGAGCTGCAGCGGCCGGTGCGGGGCGCGCAGCACGCTGGACCGGTAGGGCTCGCTGGAGTTGGGCGGGTGCGACTCGGTGTCGGGCGCGTAGTGCGGAAGTTTCACCGGCTTCTCCTTCACGCTTCGAGGACGACGGCCAGGCCCTGGCCGACGCCGATGCAGATGGCGGCCAGCCCCCACCCGCCGCCGCGGCGGTGCAGCTCCCACGCCAGCGAGCCGAGGATGCGCGCCCCGGAGCAGCCGAGCGGGTGGCCGATGGCGATGGCGCCGCCGTTGGGGTTGACGATGGCCGGGTCGAGTTCGGGCCACAGCGACAGGCAGGCCAGCGACTGGGCGGCGAAGGCCTCGTTGAGCTCGACCACGCTCAGGTCGGACCAGCCGATGCCGGCCCGGGCCAGCGCCCGGTGCGCGGCCTCGACCGGGCCGATGCCGAAGAACTGCGGCTCCACGGCGTGCACGGCGCGGGCGGCGATGCGGGCCAGCGGCCGGCCGCCGAACGAGTCGATGCCGGCCTGGTCGGCGACGATGAGCGCGGCGGCGCCGTCGTTGAGCGGGGACGCGTTGCCGCCGGTGATGGTGCCGTCCGGACGGAACGCCGGCTTGAGCTTGGCCAGCTTCTCGACGGAGGTGTCGGGGCGGATGTTCTCGTCCCGCTCCAGCGGCGCCCCCGGCACCTGCACGATCTCGTCCGCGAACACGCCCTTCTCCCAGGCGGCCGCGGCCTTGTGGTGGCTGGCCTCGGCGAACACGTCCTGCGCCGCGCGGCCGATGCCGTACTTCTCGGCCAGGATCTCGGTGGCCTCGCCCAGGCTGACGGTCCACTGGTCGGGCATGGCCGGGTTGACCATGCGCCAGCCCAGGGTGGTGGAGTGCAGCGTCTCGTGCGCGCGGTCGAAGGCGTGGTCGGGCTTGGGCAGCACCCACGGGGCCCGGGTCATCGACTCCACGCCGCCGGCCACGCAGATCGAGGCGTCGCCGACCGCGACCGCCCGGGACGCACCGATCACGGCCTCCATGCCGGACCCGCACAGCCGGTTGACCGTGCTGCCCGGCACCGATGTGGGCAGCCCGGCCAACAGAGTCGCCATCCGGGCCACGTCCCGGTTGTCCTCGCCGGCCCCGTTGGCGTCGCCGAGCACCACGTCGTCGATGCGGGTCGGGTCGAGGTTGCCGTTGCGCTCCAGCAACGACTTCAGCGTGCTCGCGGCCAGGTCGTCCGGGCGGACCTTGGCCAGTCCGCCCGCGTACTTGCCGATCGGGGTGCGGACGGCGTCCGCGATGAACACGTCGGTGGTCATGACGCCGCCTTCAGGGCACGCAGCACGGACAGCTCCTCCTCGGTCGGCGCCGCCGACCGGCTCAGGTCGGGGGAGACCGCGAGATCCCACCCGGTGGCGGCCTTCACGTCGGCCAGCTCGACCCCCGGGTGCAGGTGGGTGAGCACGAACTCGCAGGTCTGCGGATCCGGTTGCAGCACACCGAGATCGGTGATGATCCGGCGCGGGCCGCCGCCGCGCAGGCCGAGCGCCTCCCGCTCACCGGGACCGCGGCCGAAGCCGAACGAGGTGACGAAGTCGACCCGGTCCACGAAGGCCCGCTGGCTCTGCCGCACCACCACGACGACCTCCTTGCAGGAGGCCGCGATCTCCGGCGCGCCGCCCGCGCCGGGCAGCCGCACCTTGGGGTTGCGGTAGTCGCCGCCGATCACGGTGGTGTTGATGTTGCCGTACCTGTCGATCTGGGCGGCGCCGAGGAAGCCGACGTCGATCCGGCCCGGCTGCAGCCAGTAGTTGAACACCTCGGGCACGCCGATCACCGCGTCCGCGGTCTCGGCCAGGATGCCGTCCCCGATGGACAGCGGCAGCCGGTCCGGCTTCGCGCCCAGCGTGCCCGACTCGTACACCAGCACCAGGCCGGGGGCGTGGGTGCGGCGGGCCAGGTTGGCGGCGGTGCTGGGCAGGCCGATGCCCACGAAGCAGACGACGCCGTCGGCCAGCGCCCGCGCCGCGGCGACGGTCATCATCTCGTCGGCGGTGTAGCTCACGCTGCCTCCTTCGTCGGCAGCGCGAGCAGCGTCCCTGTGTTCAATGGTTCGCTCGCAAGCTCGCTCACTTCAGGTCCTCCAGCCAGCGCGTGAACTCGTCCCGGTCCCGGCTGATCTCGTCCCACTCCTGATAGAAGTCGTTGTCCCGCACGGAATACCCGGCGGCGTAGGAGGGGTGCGAGCCGCCCGGCACGGCGGCGACGTGGCCGACCGCCCAGGACGGCAGCACGACCGCGCCGGGCACCGGCTCCAGCTCGTCGACGATCTCCTCGACGGTGACCAGCGATCGGGTGGCGGCCAGCACCGCCTCCTTCTGCACGCCGGTGATGCCCCACAGCTGCACGTTGCCCTGGCTGTCGGCGCGTTGCGCGTGAATGACCGCGGAGTCCAGCTGCAGCGCCGGCACCGCGGTCAGCACCTCGCCGGTGAACGGGCAGGTGATCGGCTTGATGTTGTCGGTCTGCGCCGGCAGGTCGGTGCCGCGGTAGCCGCGCAGCACCGCGAACGGCAGCCCGGACGCGGCGGCGACGTAGCGGTTGGCCATGCCGGCGTGGCTGTGCTCCTCCAGCTCCAGCGGCGCCGGCCAGTCGTGCTGCACGGCGTCGCGGAACCGGTGCAGCGAGCCGACGCCCGGGTTGCCGCCCCAGGAGAACACCAGCTTGCGCGCGCAGCCGGCGCCGATGAGCTGGTCGTAGAGCACGTCCGGGGTCATCCTGACCAGCGTGAGGTTCCGGATCCGCTGCCGGATCACCTCGTGCCCCGCGGCGAACGGGATGAGGTGCGTGAAGCCCTCGAACGCCACCGTGTCGCCGTCGTGGACGACCGCCGCCACCCCCTCCGCGAGGGTCCCGATCCGAGCCATCTCCGCCCTCCGGATAACTGGTCCTGGATGTTCGTAATGCGCACATCGGTTCTCTCTCCGAACATACTGCGGCGCGGGCGGGGGAGTCAATGTGAGTCGCCCGTTCCACCCGTGTGGGGGCGCGAGGTGCGGTAACTTGAGGGTCGATGTCACCGATCGTCACTGTCTCGCTGGCCGCGTTCGACATCCTCTGGGAGGAGCTGCGGCTCGGGTCGACGCCGTATCCGTTCCAGATCCCCAGCTACGGGGAGACCTATGAGGAGCGGTCGCGTATCCGCGCCGCCGTGCACGCCGATCTCGAGGAGCGCGGCGTGACCGAGCGGGGGCGGGTGGCGCAGCCGATCGCGGCGGCGATGGCGCTGGTGGCGCGCCCGCACATCCAGCTGGACACCATCTCCACGGTCGACGTGCGCGACGCGTCGTCGTCGATGCTGCGCGCGGCCGCGGCGGCGCGGGGGCGCGACGCCGTGCTGATGGTCCAGGAAGGACAGATGGTCCGGCTGGAGTGGACGCGGGACACGGCGCTGGCGGCGAGCATCATCAGCCTGCTGCCGCCGACGAAAGCCGGCCCGGGACAGGAGATCTCGCTGCCGGCGAGCCTGGTGGGCGGCGAGGGCCGGCACGCGGTGCCGCAGCCGGTGGCCGTCACGCGGCGCACGGCGGCGTCGGTGTCGAAGGACCAGCAGAAGGCGTTGGCGACCATGCTGGAGCCGGAGGTGTTGCGGCTCGGGCAGATCGGCGTCGGCCTGTACGACGAGCGCGGCCGGGTGCGCCGGCTGCCCGGCATGAGCTGGTTCGACAACGCGGCCGGGCGGTACTACAGCGTCGTCGCGCGTGGCCGCGACGGCCAGGACTGGGCGACGGTCTCGCCGGGCGACGGCTCCCGCATGGTGTACCGCCTCGGCGAGATGATCCGTACCGCCCGCTGATTCTTCGGGCAACCAGGCCGGGACGGACTGTCGGCGGCCTTGCCCGCTCTTGACACCTGTCAGCGCGTTTGGTGAGCTCTGGCGAGTCGTGTTCGATTCCGTTCGGTTATGGGCGGAATCGTGCCGCTTTCACACCGGGGTGGAAGGAAGCCGACGCATGGCAAAACGTGTCCTGACCGCGGCGTTAGCCGGGCTGCTGATGATCACGGGTCTGGCCGTGACGGCCCCGACGGCCGCCGCCGACAGCGCGCCGACGGTGAAGCCGCCGATGGGCTGGAGCAGTTGGAGCTTCGTCCGCAAGAACCCGACCGCCGCGATCATCGAGGCGCAGGCCAAGGCCATGAAGGACAGTGGCCTGACCCGGCTCGGCTATCAGTACGTCAACATCGACGACTTCTGGTACCAGTGCCCCGGCGCCCAGGGGCCGAACGTGGACCAGTACGGCCGCTGGGTGATCGACTCGACCAAGTTCCCGGCGCAGGGCGCGAAGAGCGGCATCCAGGCCACCGCCGACTACGTGCACTCCCTCGGCCTGAAGTTCGGCCTGTACATGACACCCGGCATCGCCAAGCAGGCCGTCGAGCAGAACACCGCCATCGAGGGCACGCCCTATCACGCCGCCGACATCGCCACGTCGTACAACGAGGCCAACTACAACTGCGGCGGCATGGTCGGCATCGACTTCACCAAGCCCGGCGCGCAGGCGTTCATCGACGGCTGGGCCAAGCAGTTCGCGTCCTGGGGCGTGGACTACCTGAAGCTGGACGGCGTCGGCACGCAGGACATCCAGGACGTGCAGGCGTGGTCGGAGGCGCTGCGGAACACCGGCCGCAAGATCCACCTGGAGCTGTCCAACAACCTGGACATCAACAACGCCAAGGCGTGGCAGGACCTCGCCGACGGCTGGCGCACCGGCGGCGACGTGGAGTGCTACTGCGGCGCCAACGACTCGAGCTTCCCGCTGACCTCGTGGGCCTCGGTGGCCTCGCGCTTCGACCAGGTCGCCGACTGGGCCCCGTACGGCGGGCCGGCCGGGTTCAACGACTACGACTCGGTGGAGATCGGCAACGGCGCCAACAACGGCCTGACGCTGGATGAGCGCAAGACGCAGCTGAGCCTGTGGTCGCTGGCCGCGTCGCCGCTGTTCCTCGGCACGGACCTCACGCACCTGGACCCGACCGACCTTTCCTTGCTGCGCAACGAAGACGTGCTGGCGGTGGACCAGGACGGCATCGACGCCAAGCGGATCTCCGGCGACGCGGACACCCAGGTGTTCGCCAAGAAGGAGACGAACGGCGACGTGATCGTCGGCCTGTTCAACACCGCCGCCGCCCCGCGCGCCGTGTCGACCACTGCCGCCGCGCTGGGGCTGCCGCGGGCCGCCGACTACTCGCTGCAGGACCTGTGGAGCCGTGAGAAGACGGAGTCGACCGGCACGATCTCGGTTGACGTGCCGGCTCATGGCGTTGCCCTGTACCGGGTTCGCGCTCTGCACCACGTGGACCTCGGTGCGAAGCCGAACACCTCCGTGTCGCTGACGTGGGATGCGGCCGGGTCGGACAGCCTGAAGCGGACCGGCGTCCTGGAGTTCGTGGACAACGGCTCCACCCCGGTGCGCAACGTTTCCCTTGCGTTGAAGGCTTCTTCCGGCGCCTCGGTGACGCCGGCGTCGGTGCCGACGCGGCAGATCGTGTGGCCCGGCGAGAAGATCAGGGTTCCGTTCACGGTGGCGATTCCCGCGTCCGACAACCTGTTCACCACGACCTCGGTCAAAGCCACTGCTGATTTCCGGTATCTGGTGGGCGGTTCCGGTGAGCTCGCCGCCGCCGACTCCACGACCGTCAACCATCCCGTGACCGGTCCCTACCAGACGTTCGCCTCCACCACCGCGCAGTTCAGTCAGGTCGGTGACCGGCTCGGCATTCAGGCGCAGGGCGCGGACCTGTGGGGCAGCGTCAACGAGTACGGCGCGATGTACCTGCCCGGCAAGGAACACGACGGTTCCACCACGGTGGTGAAGATCGACTCCCAGTCCGACACCAATGTGTGGGCCAAGGCCGGCATCATGGTGCGCAACGACATCACCAACGCCAACGCCGGCGCCGGGCACGTGATCCTCGCCGAGACGCCGGGCAACGGCTTCCTGCTCGACTGGGACAGCGACGGCGACGGTCTGCTCGACCAGCAGGCCTCCGTTGCGTCGGCGGTCTACCCGGCGTGGCTGAAGCTTGTGCGGAGTGGGACGACGTTCAGCGGCTACTACTCCACCGATGGCACCACCTGGAACCTCGTCGGCACCGGCGACGTGCCTTCCGCCGCCGCGACGCAGGACGTCGGCGTGTACGCGATTTCCCACGCGCCGCGGACAACCGCCGAGGTGGACTTCTCGGGGTTCAGCACCAACTAGCGCGCCGTTGTTGCCACATGCGCTTCCCACTTGGCGTCTGAACGTGAGCGGGAAGCGCAGGTGGCGTCTCCGGGCTGCCGGAAACCGACATTCGGTGTGCCGGAGAGCGTGACTCGCGGGGGTTGGGGCCGGCGTTAATGGATCCCGTGAAAGATGTCGTCGGCCGTTCGGCCTAAACCGGGCGATGAGAGCGCTTCCAAGTGGAGCATTGCCGGAGTGTGCCAGGACGGACACACTCTGTGGAGTGACTGGTCGTGGTCACGTGGCGGCGGGCCACGACCAGCCACCCCTTCAGCCCCGGGTGACGGGGATCTGGAGCTCGGTGATCCACCCCTGCTGCTCGACGTTCGGCGGGCAGTGCAGGTACACCTCGCGGGCGTACTGCCCACCCCGGTAGCCGTTGTCGGTGAGCCAGCGGGCCAGCTCGTTGAAGGCGGTCCCGGACTCGGACATCGGACCGTGGTGCACGGCGGTGGCGGCCTCCGGCAGGCCGGGCAGGAAGGTGACCTGCAACTCGGTGTCCCCGGTGACCTCACCCGAGACCTGCACGGCGGCGTGCACCAGCACGCCGTCCGGAACGTCCTCGTAGTAAGCGATCCCGGGCCCGGAGACGGTCAGCCCGGACCGGGCCAGCTCGGCCTCCACGCGGGCGTACAGGGGCTGGATCACCGGCCCGATGTCCTCCGGCTCGTAGCTGGCGGCGAGCGCGGTCAGCTCGGCCACCCGAACCGGCGGAACCTTCTTGAGCACAACGTCGACCGACGGCATCTTGCCCTCCCTCTCGATGCTGCGGAGACGGGCCTCGACCTGGGCCAGCCGGGCACTGTCGGCGGCGACCTGGGCGGCGAGCTCGGCGCGGCGCAGCCGCAGCATGCCGTGCAGCTGCTCGACGCTGACGGTGTCGTCGAGCAGCTCGGCCACCTGGTGCAGGCTGAAGCCGAGCTTGCGCAGCGCGACGATCCGGTTGAGCCGAGGCAGCTGGTCGGCGGCGTACCACCGGTAGCCGGTGGCGTCGTCGACACGGGCGGGCGGCAGCAGCCCGATGCCGTCGTAGTGCCGCAACATGCGGACCGACACGAGCCCCAGCCGGGCGAAGTCTCCGATGCTGAACATGATGCGGTCAGGTCTACGAGCTCACACGGTGTCAGGGTCAAGCGGTCGGAACGCCGGCTGCCGGCGCTCCAGGTGGCTCCGCACGCCCTCGCGGAAGTCCTCGCCGCCGAACGAGGCCAGCATCAGCTCGACGGCTTCCCGCCGCGAGGAGTCCAAATCGGACTCGAGCGCCCGCAGAACCTGCCGCTTGATGATGGCCATCGACTGCGGGGAACAGTTCTCGGCGAGATCACGGGCGTACGCCAGAGCGGCCGGCAGCACCTCGTCGACGGGCAGGACATGGTCGACGAGACCGATCCGGCCGGCCTCCTCGCCGAGCAGGATTCGACTGGACAGCAACAGATCCATGGCCCGGCTGACGCCGACGAGCCGGGGCAGCTGCCAGGCGATGCCGTGCTCGGCGATCAGACCGCGCCGGGAGAAGGCGGTGGTGAACTTGGCGTCCGCGGCGGCGAACCGGACGTCGCAGTAGAGGGCGATGACGAGGCCGATGCCGGCGGTGGGGCCGTTGACGGCGGCGATCACCGGCTTGCGCAGGGACAGGGCGTAGGTGATGGGCTTGCCACTGGGATGGATGTCCGCCTCGGTGATGGCGGACGGGTCGACCGCGCCCAGGGCGGTCAGGTCGGCCCCGGCGCAGAAGCCGCGCCCGGCGCCGGTGACCACGATCGCCCGCACGGACGGATCGGAGTCGGCGGTGGCGAGCGCGCCGAAGAACTGTTCCTCCATCGCCGGCGTCCACGCGTTCAGCTTCTCCGGCCGGTTCAGGGTGAGCAGCAGCACCCCGTCGGTGTTCTCCGCCAGCACGACATCGGTCATCGCCCGATCCTACAAAGGAAACGGGCGATGACCGAGCGAACTCACGCGGCCCGCGGACCCTGGTACCGGGCGCTGCCGAAGCCCAGGATGGGGAAGCCGATGGGGCTGAAGATCCACAGGCCGATCACCGAGAAGCCGGTGCCCTTGCCGAAGTTGCGGCCCACGTCCAGCGAGACGATCAGGTGGATGACGATGTTGACCAGCGGGATGATGTAGAGGATCAGCCACCAGCCGGGCCGGCCCGCCACCTTCAGCAGCAGGTACAGGTTGTAGATCGGGATGATCGCGCCCCAGCCGGGGCGGCCGGCCTTCTCGAAGACCTTCCAGTACGCCGCGATCTCGAACACGATCACGGCGACGTAGACGAGGGCGAGGATGATCGCGACGGCCGGGCTGATGCCGCTGGATGCCGTCTGGTCGTAGTTCACTGCGCTGCTCCGGATGCTCCGACGGCGGGCCTGTCCCGCCGTCGGAGCACTGTCCCAGCCGGACGTGGACGCCGCCGCCGGAGTTTCCGATCCGTGACTTTTACGGCACCAACAGCGCCAGCGACTCGGCCACGCAGCCGGGCTTGTCCTCGCCCTCGATCTCCACGGTGATCTGCACCGTCACCTGCAGGCCCATCTTGTTCTCGGCGACGTCGAGCAGCCGGCCGTGGGCCCGGATCCGCTTGCCCACCAGCACCGGCTGCGGGAAGCGGACCTTGTTCAGCCCGTAGTTGACGGCCATCGACAGCCCGTCCACCCGCCACAGCTGGCCGGAGAACTTGGCCAGCATGCTCAGCGTCAGGTAGCCGTGCGCCACCGGACCGCCGAACGGACCCTTGGCGGCCTTCTCCAGGTCGACGTGGATCCACTGGTGGTCCTCGGTGGCGTCGGCGAACAGGTTGACCTGTTCCTGCGTCACCAGGTGCCAGTCGCTGCTGCCCAGCTCCTCACCCTTGGCGGCCTTCACCTCGTCGAGGCCGGCGAACACGCGCATCGCTCACTCCTTGTCTGGCGATCAGGCCGGCAGGTCGACGAGCGTGGCCAGCGCGTCGCGGTGCCGCTCGGGGGTGCCCAGCGCCAGCTCGGAGCTCTTGGCCCGGCCCAGGTACAGGTGCACCGGGTGCTCCCACGTCATGCCGATGCCGCCGTGCAGCTGCAGCGCCTCCTCGGCGGCGTGCACCGCCAGCTCGGAGCAGAACGACGCCGCCACGGCGACGGCAATGTCCACATCGGACCCCGTGGCCAGCGCGTCGGCCGCGGCCCGGGAGACGGCGACCGCGGAGGACACCGACGCCCACAGGTCGGCCAGCCGGTGCCGGAGTGCCTGGAACGAGCCGATGGGCCGGCCGAACTGGTGCCGCGTGCTGACGTACTCGGTGGTCGCGTCAAGGCACCACTGGGCCACGCCGAGCTGCTCGGACGCGAGCAGGCCGGCGCCGGTGGTGAGAGCGGTCCTCAAAGCCGTTGCGGCGTCTCCGCTGAGCTTGCGGGACTCCACACCCGCCAGCTCCAGCGTCGCGATGCGCCGGGTCAGGTCCAGCGGCGTGATCGGCGTGACGGTGACGCCCGCCGACGCCGTCGGCACGACGTGCAGCTCGGGACCGTCGGCGCCGATCGCCGGCACGACAACGACATCGGCGACCTCAAGGTCCACGACGCTGCCGACGCGGCCGGTGAGCTTGCCGTCCTCGACCCGAACCGAGGACGGGAAGTCCGCGTGCGGCGCGGTGGTCAGCGGCACCGCGAGGGTGCCGATCCGTTGCCCCGCAGCGAGTTCCGCCACGGTCTCGGTGTCGCCGGCAGCCAGCAGCGCGCTCGTGGCCAGTACGGCACTGCCCAGGAACGGGGTCGGCGTCACCGCGCGGCCCAGCTCCTCCAGCACGACAGCGACCTCACGGGCGGAAGCGCCGGCGCCGCCGAGATCCTCCGGCACGAGCAGGCCGGCCAGGCCCATCTCGGCGGCCAGGGTCCGCCACAGCTCCAGGTCGTAGGGCTTGTCGGTCTCCACCCGGGCCAACACCGACGTCCACGGCGACCGGTCGGTCAGCAGGTCGCGGACCGATGCGCGGAGGTCGTTCTCGACCTCGCTGTACAGCAGGTCGCTCATCGGGGCAGGTCCTTCCAGGGAATGTCGACGTCGGAGCGCGGCTCCTTGGGCAGCTGCAGGATGCGGTCGGCGATGATGTTGCGCAGGATCTCCGAGGTGCCGCCCTCGATGGAGTTGCCCTTCATCCGCAGGTAGCGGAAGCCGGCGTCGCGGCTGGCCCAGTCGGCGTCCTTGGGCCGGCGCATGGTCCAGTCGCTGTAGGCCAGGCCCTCCTCGCCGTGCAGCTCCACGTCCAGACCGGTGACGGCCTGGTTGAGCGTGGCGAAGGTGAGCTTGGCGGCCGAACCCTCCGGTCCGGGCTGGCCGGCGGCGAGGCCCTGGCGCAGCCGCTCCGCGGTCAGCCGCAGCGCCTCGGCGTCCACCCACAGCCGCAGCAGCCGGTCGTGCAGGCCGGGCGTGCGCAGCTCGGGGCGCTCCCGCCAGGTCTTGGCCACGGCCCCGATCAGGCCGTCCTCGCGCTCGGCGGCGTGCGCGCCGATGGTGACGCGCTCGTTCATCAGCGTGGTGGTGGCGACCTTCCAGCCCTCGCCCACCGCGCCCAGCCGGTGCGCGTCCGGGATCCGCACCCCGGACAGGAACACCTCGTTGAACTCGGCCTCGCCGGTGATCTGGCGCAGCGGCCGGACGTCCACACCCGGGTCGGTCATGTCGCAGACGAAGTAGCTCAGGCCCTGGTGCTTGGGCAGCGACGGGTCGGTCCGCGCGACCAGGATGGCCCAGCGGGCCACGTGCGCCATGGTCGTCCACACCTTCTGGCCGTCGACGATCCACTCGTCGCCGTCGCGCACCGCGCGGGTGGCCAGGGTGGCGAGGTCGGAGCCGGCGCCGGGCTCGCTGAACAGCTGGCACCACACCTCCTCGCCGGTGTACAGCGGGCGCAGGAAGCGCTGCTTCTGCTCGTCGGTGCCGAACTTGAGGATGGTCGGCGCGGCCATGCCGTAGCCGATCACCGGCGCGGCTGGGTTGGGCTGCGGCGCGTTCGCGGCCAGGAACGCCTCGTCCACGGCCTGCTGCGCGGACCGGGACGCGCCCAGGCCACCGAGGCCGACGGGGAAGTGCACCCAGGCCAGGCCGGCGTCGAAGCGCGCGCCCAGCCACTCGACGGGGTCCGCGCCCGCGGTCGGGTGCTCGGCGAGGAACTGCTCGACCTTGGCGACAAGGTCAGTCACGGGGGCCTCCGGCGACGTAGATGACCTGGCCGGACACGAAGCCGGCGCCCTCGCTGACCAGGAAGGAGACGGTGTGCGCGATGTCCTCGGGCACGCCGACGCGGGCCACCGGGATCTGCTGCGCCGCCATCGTCTTGAAGTCCTCGAAGTCCACGCCCAGCCGCTCGGCGGTGGCCGCGGTCATGTCGGTGGCGATGAAGCCGGGGGCGATGGCGTTCGCGGTGACGTTGAACTTGCCCAGCTCGATGGCCAGGGTCTTGGTGAAGCCCTGCAGGCCGGCCTTGGCCGCCGAGTAGTTGACCTGGCCGCGGTTGCCCAGCGCCGAGGTGCTGGACAGGTTGACGATCCGGCCCCACTTGGCCTCGGTCATGTGCTTCTGCACCGCGCGGGTCATCAGGAACGAGCCGCGCAGGTGCACGTTCATCACGGTGTCCCAGTCGGCCTCGGACATCTTGAAGATCAGGTTGTCCTTGGTGACGCCGGCGTTGTTGACCAGGACCGTCGGCGCGCCCAGTTCGGCCGCCACCCGGTCCACCGCGGCCTGCACCTGCTCGGCGTCGCTGACGTCCGCGCCGACGCCGATCGCCCGGCCACCGGCCTCGACGATGGTGTCGACGGTCTGCTTGGTGGCGGACTCGTCGAGGTCGAGCACGGCGACGGCGAAGCCGTCGGCGGCCAGCCGCACCGCGGTGGCGGCGCCGATTCCCCGGGCTGCTCCGGTCACGATGGCGACCCGTTGGCTCGTCTCCGGCACGTGCTCCTCCTTGAGCTGGTCGGCGGGTGTGTGCCGCGAGCATACCGACCAGGCGGTATGTCGACCAGTAGAGCCGCGTCACGCCCCCGGGCTGTCAAGCCCCTGACGCTCGGAACGGACCATTCCTCAACTCGGAGTTTAGGAATGGTCCGTTCCGAGCGGATCAGACCAGGCGGAGGGTGGCCAGGAGGGCCCGGGCGGTGGCGTCGTTCTGGCGGAAGGCCGGGGCGTTGGTGCGCGGACGGGCGAATGCCGCCACGGCGCGTTCGGTGGAGTACGCCCCGAGGGCGAAGCGCCGGGGATGTGGCAGCCCAGCGGCGGTGATCATGCGACCGTCGGGGGAGATGCGCAGCAGGCCGGTGCGCACGGAGTAGTCGCCGTCGACGAGCATCTCCTCCAGGCCGTCCAGGGTCCGCAGCAACGCGGAGCCGCTCTCCCGCACCGACGGGCTCGGTTGGTACGCCTCGACCAGGGCGGTGGCGGTGACAACCCCCGGCGAAGTGCCGCCGCCGGCCCGGAAGACGCCGTCCTCGGCACGGACCCACATGTCGGCTCCGAGGAAGCGGACGATGCCGGCCTCGGACAGGGCCAGCAGCTGGCGGAGCCGGTCGTCGGGCGGGCCGCTGGCCATGAAGCTGAAGAAGCCCCGCCACCAGCCGTCGAGGTCCCGCACCTGCGACTCCGGCCGCAGCGACGTGAGCCGCTGGAGCTGGCCGTAGCAGGACAGCAGCCCGAAGAACGCGCCGAGGTCGGCGCTGAACCGGTCGTCGGTGCGGCGGGCGATGTCGGCGGCGATGTAGTCGCGGAGCCGGGCCTGCAACTCGTCCTCGCCGACGGACAGTCCCCGCAGCGGGTGGTCCAGCGCCTCGAAGTCGATCCGGTCGTCGGGCGACGGGACGGCCCGCTGGATCAGCGAGTCGAGGATCGGGCTGCCCCACGGCAGCGGCGAGAACCAGCGGTCGAAGTCGACCCAGTCCATCCGCACCCGCTCGGGATGCCCGTTGAACAGCTCGTGGTAGTACGCCCAGGCAGCTTCCTTGGCCACCAGCGGCCACACGTCGGTGCGGAAGTCGCAGCCTTGCGGCAGCGCGTCGATGACGTCGGGCGTGACGAACCGCGGCAGCGGCGGGCGGCCGCCGAGCAGCCGGTAGTTGGTCTTCGAGTGGTACGGCACGCCACGCCGCGACCCCACGTGCAGCACGGGTTCCAGACCCGACGGCTCGTACCGCAGGGAACCGGGGGAGTCCTCGACGAACCGGCCGCCGCGCCCCTCGGTCGTCAGCACCATCAGGTCGATGAATGACAGCCCGAATCCGCGCATCACAACGTGTTCGCCGGGCTGGATCACGGAAAGGTCGGTGTCGGCGGCGTATTCCGGCGGGATGTACCGCAAGTTGTTGTCGGCGGCGTACTTCGCCAACTCCCGGTGCGCCGCACTGGGCTCCGTGTCAAGATGCCCGAGCGTCAGCACGACAACGTCCGCGGCCAACGTCTCACCGTCGGCCAGCGGGATGAGCTGCCGGCCGTCGGGGCCCTCGGTGACGCTCAGCGCGGTCGTCGGGTGCACGGTCACCGTGACGGTGTCCGGCAGCTGCTTGACGACGGTGTCGAAAACCCATTCCAGGTAACGACTCTGAAGCTGCCGGGTGGGAAAGCTGTTTGCTCGCAACGCTCGCACCTGTTCGGTGAGCGCCTCATCGTCCAGGCCGCCGGCGCGGACCTGCTCAGCCCACTCGTACAGCGACGGCCCCGGCCGGATCGGGCCCTCGCACACCACGCTCTCGTCGGTGAACATCGTGACGTCCTCGGCCATCGAGTTCATCCGCAGCAGCGGCGACTGCGCGTGCCGCCACACCCGGCCGGCCCCGGGCGGATGCGGGTCGACGAGGTGGATGTCCAACGCCTGCGGGAACTCCGGCAGGTTGGCGGCGATCCGTTCGAGCAGGCCCGTGGCGCGCGGCCCGGCTCCGACGAACACCAGCGTGGTCACGAATCCAGCGTAGCCAGCGTGATCGGCCCGTCTCAGCTGCTGGGAAGTCCGCCGCCGGACGGGGAATTCCGCTGCACTGGCGGCGTGAAGTTCGTCCACACCAAGCCGTCCGACCCGGCGGCGCAGCCGCTGTTCCGCGAGCTGGAGGCCGCCCGGCGCGGCTACACGCGAATCCGGCTCACGACCGGACCGCGCCAGCCCGAGGCACGCGGCCTGTACCTACGGACCGGCTACCGGCCGCTGTTCGACGTGACCGCCGACCCGGAGACGCTGGGCGGGCCACTGCCGTTCGAGAAGGCGTTGCGACACCCCGGAAAGATCAACCGGCCGGGACGGCGGCCTCCACGGGCGCGGGGTCGCGCCGGGCGGGAATCACCAGCGCGCGGCGGGTCGCCGTGGCCCGCAACACGTGCTGCCCGGCCACGAGCAGCATCCGCGCCTCGGCGAATTCCTCGTGGTCGGCGTGGTCCACCGCGGCGCGCAGCAGGCTCGGCGCGTCGCCGAGGCCGACGACCTCGCCGAAGGCGCAGGCCGTGAGGGCCGCAGACAGGCCGGGGCAGACCCGGTCCGGCTCCGGCTTGGCGGAGAGCAGTTCGGTCAGGGTGGCGTCCACCGCGCTACGCAGGCCCGCGACCGGATCGAGGGATCGAGCTGGGAATGCCGTCACGGCAACCAATGGTAGTCCCGCCTTTCAAGTGCCGCCGTTCGCCGAGCGGTACTCCGTCGCACGGTCGAGGAAGCGCAACAGTTCCACCGGGAACGGCAGCACCAGAGTCGAGTTCTTCTCGGCGGCCACCTCGACCACCGTCTCCAACAGCCGGAGCTGCAGCGCCGCCGGCGTGTCCGCCATGGTCGAGGCGGCCTCCGCCAGCTTGTGCGACGCCTGCAGCTCGCCGTCCGCGGAGATGACGCGGGCCCGCCGCTCCCGCTCCGCCTCGGCCTGACGTGACATCGATCGCTTCATCGCCTCCGGCAGCGCGACGTCCTTGATCTCCACCCGGTCGATGTGCACGCCCCAGCCCAGCGCGGGGCTGTCGATCATGAGCTCCAGCCCCTGGTTGAGCCGTTCCCGGTTGGACAGCAGGTCGTCCAGCTCGCTCTTGCCGATGATGGAGCGCAGCGAGGTCTGCGCCACCTGCGACACCGCGAACTGGTAGTCCTGCACCTCGACGATCGCCCTGACCGGGTCCACCACGGAGAAGTAGACGACCGCGTCCACCCGGACGGTGACGTTGTCCCGGGTGATGCCGTCCTGCGCCGGCACGGGCATACAGATGATCTGCGTGCTCACCTTGCGCATCCGGTCCAGCACCGGCGCCAGCAGGGTGAGGCCGGGGCCGCGCGGGGCGTCGCGCACCCGGCCCAGCCGGAACACCACGCCCCGCTCGTACTGCTTGACGACCCGCGCGCTGCTCACCAGCCCGACGATGCCGATGCCGAGCAGGCTGACCAGCGCAGCGAGGACGATGCCCATCAGAACTGCAGGCTACGCCCGGACATCGATTCAGAGTCCCTTGAGGAATTCCACCAGCGCCGCGTTGACCTCATCCGGACGCTCCTGCTGCGTCCAGTGGCCGCAGCCGTCCAGGTCCAGCACGCCGCGCAGGTTCGGCACGAGCTCCGGCAGCTTCTCGATGAAGCCGGGGGCGCCGAAGGTGCGGACGATGTCCCTCGTGCCGGTGATGTAGTACGCGGGCGGCGTGATCTGGGCGTCGGCCCAGGCCGCGGTCAGCTCCCAGTTCCGGTCGATGTTGCGGTACCAGTTCAGGCCGCCGGTGAAGCCGTTGCGCCGGTACTGCTCGGCGAACGCGTCGATGTCGGCCTCGGTCAGCCAGGACGGCAGCGTCTCCGGGTACGGCATCGTGTCCAGGAAGCCCTTCGCGCCGTCCGGCACGACCGGGGCCGCGCCCGCGCCGTCACCGGAGGCGGCGACCAGGAAGCGGCGGAACGTGTCCTTCAGGTCGGCGCCCAGCTCGGCGTCGGCGACGCCCGGCTCCTGGAAGTAGATCTGGTAGAAGCCCTTGCCGAAGCGCTGTTCCAGCAGGCCGAGCGGCTTGGCCGGGGCGCGGCGCGTCGGCGGCACGCTCAGGCCGGCGACGCCGCGGATGATGTCCGGCCGCAGCAGCGCGGTGTTCCAGGCGACGGGCGCGCCCCAGTCGTGCCCGATGACGACGGCCTCGCGCTCGCCGAGGGCGTGGATCAGGCCGATCACGTCGCCGACCAGGTGCAGCAGCGTGTATTCGCCGACGGAGTCCGGCCGGTCCGTGCCGGCGTAGCCGCGCTGGTCCGGGGCGACGACGTGGAAGCCGGCGTCGGCCAGCGGCTGGAACTGGTGCCGCCAGGAGTACCAGCTCTCGGGGAAGCCGTGCAGCAGCAGGACCAGCGGCCCCGTGCCCTGCTCGGCGATGTGCATCTGGATGCCGTTGACCGTTACTTCGCGATGGTTGACCACCCGGCCAGTATGCCGACGCCGACCGGGCGTACGGCCCGCGGTCGTGACGCTTCCCACCCACTTTTGCGCTCGGGCTTGCGGCGCGAGTCCGTCTCGGGTTCAGTAGTGAGTCTCAAAGTGCAACTCAGCCACCCGGGAGTTCCCATGTCGGTCACCGTCGAACGTCGCGAGCACCTGCTGCTGATCGGGCTGGACCGGGTGGACAAGCGCAACTCGTTCACCACGGACATGGTCGCCGAGCTGGCGGCGGCCTACGGCGAGCTGGAGCGCGACTCCGACGCGTGGGTGGGGGTCCTGTTCGCGCACGGCGACCACTTCACCACCGGCTTCGATCTCGCCCAGGTCGCGCCGACGCTGAACGCCGGCGGGCTGACCTTCGCCGAGGGTTCCCTCGACCCGTGGGGCGTGTCCGGTCCCGTACGCACGAAGCCGCTGGTCGCCGCGGCCCAGGGCTGGTGCCTGACGCTGGGCATCGAGCTGCTGCTCGCCGCCGACGTGCGGGTGGCGGCCGAGGACACCCGGTTCGGGCAGATCGAGATCCAGCGCGGCATCTACCCGTTCGGCGGGGCGACCGTGCGAATGCCGCAGGCCGCCGGCTGGGGCAACGCCATGCGATGGCTGCTCACCGGCGACGAGTTCGACGCCGCCGAGGCGTACCGGATCGGGCTGGTGCAGGAGGTCGTGCCGGCCGGCCGGCAGGTCGACCGGGCCATCGAGCTGGCCGGCCGGATCGCCGCCCAGGCCCCGCTCGGCGTGCGGGCCACCCTGGCCTCGGCCCGTGCCGGCCTGGACGATCCTTCCGGCGCCCTGTCGCGGCTCTCCGCCGACCTGCAGCCGCTGCTGACCAGCGCCGACGCCGCCGAGGGCGTCCGGTCGTTCGTCGAGCGGCGCAAGGCCGTGTTCACGGGGAAGTAGTCGGCGTGTCCGGCAACGTCAGGCTCGGCGTGGCGGGGACCGCCGTCCTCGGCCGGCGTTCGCGGAAGATCCAGCCGCCCAGGATGCCCGCGACGAAGCCGAACAGGTGGCCCTGCCAGCTGACGCCCGGCGTGCCCGGCACGATCACCGAGAACTGGTAGGCGAAGGACAGCGCCATCACCACGCCGATGACGATGTCGATGCCGTGCCGGTCGAACAGGCCGCGCACCATGATGTAGCCGAAGTAGCCGAACACCACGCCGCTCGCCCCGGCCGTCACCGAGCCCGGCGCCGACGTCAGCCACGCGCCCAGGCCGCTGACGACGATGATCAGCACCGTCACGCTGACGAACTTCCGCACGCCCCGGAACGCCGCCAGGAAGCCGAAGATGAACAGCGGCCCCGAGTTGCCCTCGATATGGTCCCAGCCGTAGTGCAGGAACGGGGCCGTGAACACCTCCGGCAGCGACAGCGGGTTCCACGCCTGCACGCCGAACTCGTAGCTCAGGTGGTAACCGAGCAGCGCGTTGACCACCTGTATCGCCCAGATCACGGCCAGCGCCGTCACCATCACCCAGAACGCCCGCCGCGCCTCGGCCAACACCGCCTCGGCACTCATCTGCTCGGCCACGGCCGGAGAATAGCCCGGGTGGTCAGCCGGCCAGCACCTCGGCGGCCGCCTGGCCGGTGACCCGGGTGGCGCCGTGCGTGGCGAGGTGGAACGCCCCGCGCGTGGGACCGTCCGGCAACCCCATCTCCACCACGCCGGCGTCGGGCCGGACCGCCAACACCCGGTCCAGGGCGTTGCTCATCCACGCATGCCGGTGCGCGTCCCGAACCACCAGCACGAGCGGTCGGCCGGCGGCCGGTTCGAGGTCGACCTCGGCATCGGCCGGGGTGAACACCGCCACGGTCGTCCCGGGCATCAAAACCGACAGGGGAGCGCCGAGGCCCCACGGCGTGGAGCTGTCGACGGCCTGGTTCATCTGCGGCCGGAACTCGACGACGTGCGGGGCGGCGGACAGCGGCAGCGACCGCTCGCCGGGGGCCACCGTCACGCGGATGGCCCGCCGAGCGGCCTCCAGGCCGATGGCCGGATCCGCAGGCGAATCATCCGTCACGGTGCCGACCCACGACGCCAACGAGGCGACCCGACCGGCGGCCTCCCGCAACCGGGCCTCCGGCAGCTCACCGGAGGCGACGGCGTCGACGAGGGCGTCCCGCAACGCCGTGGCGGTCTCCTCGTCGCACAGCCCGCCGCCGACGCACAGCGCGTCGGCACCGGCGGCGATGGCCAGCACGGCTGCCCCGGTGAGCCCCCACCGGTCGGACACGGCCTTCATCTCCAACGCGTCGGTGACGAGCAACCCGTCGAAGCCCAGCTCCGTGCGCAGCAGGTCGACCAGGATCCGGCGCGACAGCGTGGCCGGGAACTCGGTGTCGTAGGCGGGAACCATCAGGTGTCCGCACATCACCGACTTCACGCCGGCCTCGAACGCGGCACGGAACGGCGGCAGCGCGACGCGAGCCATCTCCTCGGCGGAGGCGGTGATCTCGGGCAGCGCGAGGTGCGAGTCGACGCCGGTGTCGCCGTGCCCGGGGAAGTGCTTGACGCACGCGGCGACGCCGGCGGCCTGCAGCCCACGGATCCACGCGGCGGTCTGCCGGGCCACCAGGGACGGGTCGGCGCCGAACGACCGGACGCCGATGACCGGGTTGTCGGGGTTGGAGTTGACGTCGCCGCTCGGCGCGTAGTCGAGGTTGACGCCGACGGCGGCGAGGTCCTGGCCGAGGCCGCGGGCCAACTCCGCCGTGAGCTGCGTGTCGTCGACGACGCCGAGGGCGAGGTTGCCGGGCCGGCTGCTGCCGGTGGCGGCCTCCAGCCGGGTCACGTCGCCGGCCTCCTCGTCGATGGCGACGAGCACGTCCGGCCGGTGCTCCCGCAGCGTCGCGGTCAGGGCGGCGACCTGCTCGACGGAGGCGATGTTGCGGGAGAACAGCACGACACCGCCGAGGCCATCGTCCAGCCGGCGACGCAGCCAGTCCGGCGGGGTCGTGCCGGCGAAGCCGGGCTGCAGCACGGCGTCGGCAAGGCGGAGCAGTTCCGGGCTGCGCTGCGCGATCGTCACCGGTCGTCGCCTCCCACGTTCCGATATCACGTTCCATTGGACTAGACCAATGTCGGCCAGGCTTCCACAGTGTGCCCGGCCCGTCAACAACGGGCGGTCACGCGCCCATTAGCCTGCACTGGTGATCCGAATGGCGCTGCGCGGGTGCGCGCTCTTGCTTGCTGCCCTGGTCGTCGCCGCGTGCGGCGACGCCGGCGTGCCGGAGTCCGCGCTGCCACCGGTCACCGCGAGCGTGCAGGACCTCAAGAACTCCACGACGTCGTCGACGACGACCGCGACCACCACCAGCGCCACCCCGACCTGCCCGGCGCCGGGCACGGACTTCGACTGCGACCTGCGCCAGCGCATCCAGAAGGCGCAGGCGTACGTCGCCACGCGGCCGGGCGCGACCGGCATCGTGCTGCGTGACCGGCAGACCGGCCAGGTGTGGCGCAACGACAAGGCCGGCGACCTGGTCTGGACCGCGTCCACGATCAAGCTGGCGATGACGGTCAACCTGTTCCTGCGGGACCGGGCCGGGCAGATCAAGCTGACCGCGGACGACCGCGAACTGATCCGGCGCATGCTCAACAGCTCCGACGACAAGGCCGCGGACTCGCTCTGGTTCAAGTACGCGGGCGCCGACCACATGGCGTTCAACAACGCCTTCCCGAGCTACGGCATGACCTCGCTCCAGCCGCAGAAGGGCTTCAGCAACTTCTACCCCTACTGGGGCTTCCAGAAGTGCACGCCGGACGACCTCGACGGGCTGATCAACTACGTCCTGACCAAGCTGCCGGCGGACCTGCGCGACTACATCGTCGGGCAGCTGCGCGCGGTGGCGCCGGACCAGCAGTGGGGCGTGTGGGCAGCCGGTCCGGCGGCGCAGCCGGGCAACAAGGACGGGTGGTCGCTGGAACAGGGCGGCTGGGTGATGAACACGGTCGGCTTCGTCGGCCCCGACGCCCGGTACACCCTGGCCGTCATGAACAGCCTGCAGGGGCAGGGCGGCTACGACGAGGGCCAGGCGACCGACAACCAGGTCGCGAAGATCCTGTTCGACGGCCGCTTCACGGGCTGACGGCGGTGGCGGACTCCCACCACGCGGCGTACACGGGATGGTCGTGCACCAGGGTCTGGTAGCGCTTGACCACCTTGGCGTGCACCAGGTCCGCGAGCCCGGCGACCGGGGAGGTCGGCCGCCACACCAGCTGCATGGTGCGCTGCAACGGGTTTCCCACCAGCGGGCGCAGCACCATGCCCGGCACCGTCACGGCCGAGGGGTAGAACGCGGCGATGGCGTGTCCACATCGGACCATCATCGCCGCGGTGGCCATGTCCGCGCCGCGGTGCCGGCAGCGCGGCGTGAAGCCGGCCTCCTCGCAGGCCAGCCGTAGCGACGTGGTCAGCCCGGACAGCTTCTCGTTGGGCAGCACCCAGTCCTCGTCGGCGAGATCGGCCAGCCGCAACGCCATCCGGTCGGCCAGCCGATGGGACGCGGACAGCCCGATGTAGGCGGTCTCGTTGACGAGATTGCGCGTGCGCAACCCCTCCGGCAGCTGAACCGGCACCGACGGCTGCTGCCCGTAGACGGCGATGTCGAAGTCGGAGGCGTGCAGCACCTCGTTCAGGGTCTCGGGGGTGTGGGCCAGCTGCGTGACCTGCTCCCGGTCCGGCATCAGCTCGCGCACGGCGCTGGCCAGCATCGGCGTGATCGGGCCGAGCGGCCCGCACACCCGGATCGCGGCCGGCGGCTCGTCCCGCACCGCGAGCACCTTCGTGCTCTCCACCAGGTCGTCGAACTGCGCCAACACGTCCCGCGCCCGCGCGACGACGTGTTGGCCGAGGTCGGTGAGCGCGACACCGCTCGGGGTGCGGCGGAACAGGGCGCCGCCGAGCTCCTGCTCGATCCGCTGCACCTGCGCGGTCAGGCCGGACTGCGCGATCCGTAGCTGCGCGGCCGCGCGGCTGATGCTGCCGGCGTCCGCGACGGACTGGATCACCTGGAGATGTCGCAACTCGACCTGCATCGATCTTCCCCTCAGTCGGATGTGCCACCCAGACACACGGCGATCAGGACCAGTCCGCTCAGGCACAGGACGGCGCTCGTGCCGGCGGTGACCCGCATCGCGTGCAGATACGCGGAGGTGGCGGCCTCCGCCAGTTCGGGCCGACCGGCCGCGCGGGCGACGGACAGCGCCGCCTGCGCCGAGCCGAGGGCCTGTTGTGCGAGATCGTCCGGCAGCCCGGACAGCGCGGGCCGGAGCCCGGATCGGTACCAGGCGCTCAGGATCGTGCTGCCGACGGCGATGCCGAGCGTGCCGCCGAGCTGCCGCAGCCCGGACGTGACGGCGGAGCCGGCGCCGCTGCGCTCGGCCGGCAGGTCGTCCATCGCCGCGCTGGTCGCGGGTACCACGACCGTGCCCATCGAAAACCCCTGCACCAGCATCATCAGTCCGAACAGGACGATCGGTGTGGAGGCGTCGAACACCAGGTAGCACGCGAGCGTGCCGACGGTGACGATCATGCCGACGGACGCGACCCCGCGCACCGACCAGCGCCGCACCAGGGCCGGCGCCCACAGGTTGCCGGCGAGGATGCCGGCCGCGGTCGGCGCGATCGCCAGCCCCGCGCCGAGCGGACTCAACCCCAGCACGTCCTGCAGATAGAACGAGGCGTAGAACAGCTGCCCGGTGATGCCGAAGAAGGCCACGGTCAGCACCAGGCCGCCGCCGGCGAACCGACGCCGCAGGAACAGCCGGACGTCGAAACTCGGTGCCTTGGAACGGCTTTGCTGCACGGCGAACACGGCCAGCAACAGCAGGCCGGCGAGCAGCGGCGCCAGCACGGACGGCGAGTCCCAGCCGACGTCGCCGCCGATCTGGATCACGCCGTAGACCACGCCGAGCAGGCCGCCGAAGGACAGCACGAGCCCCGGCCAGTCCAGCGGCCGCTTCTGCGCGACGTGCAGCCGGGGCACCCACAACGCGGTACCCACCAGGCAGATCAGCGTCACGGGCACGTTGAGCAGAAACACCGAGCCCCACCACAACCGGCTCAGCAGCAGGCCGCCGACGATCGGGCCGATGGCCAGGCCGACCGCGGCCGCCGAGGCCCAGATCGCCACCGCCTTCGGCCGCTGCGCCGGCTGCGACGCCCGCAGCGCCACCGACAGCGTCGCCGGCGTGATGAGCGCCGCACCGACGCCCATGCCGCCGCGGCACAGCACAAGTTCCAGCGGTGTCACCGAAAACGCCGCCACCGTGGACGTGACCATGAACACCACGAGACCGGCGCACAACGCCCAGCGCGGACCGAACCGGTCGGCCAGCGCGCCGCCGGCGAACATCGCCGCCGCGTACACGACGGTGTAGGCGCTGATCGCCCAGGCCAGCTCGCCGGTGCCGGCGCCGAGCCCGGCCACCGGGTCGGCCAGGGTCTTCACGGCCAGGTTGAGCACCGAGCTGTCCATCGCCGACACCGTCTGCGCGAGCACGGCGACGCCCAGCACGGCCGCCCAGATCCGGGGCCGTACAACGGGATTCTCCGTGACGGTCACGACACCGGGGCCAGCGCCGCGCGGCCGGCGACGAAGATCGTGGCCTGCTCGGCGACGCGCCGGCCCAGGTGCTCGGCGGTGGCCAGGTCGGCCGCGTGCACGTCGTCGGGCCGGCTGCCCAGCAACGACTGCGCGGCGGCGCCGTCGTGGAAGCCCAGCCGGTTCATGTCGTGTTCGCTGCCGCGCGCGGTGTTCCAGCCGGATTTCAGGCCGAGGTTGACCCAGGTCATCCCGTGCTGGGCCGCCAGCGTCTGGAAGTAGCCCAGCGTCGAGGCCTTGTCGCCGGCCTTGTCGCCGGAGTTGGTGAAGCCGGCGGCGAGCTTGTCGTGCCAGGTCTGCCGCAGGAAGCGCCGGGACGTGCTCTCGGCGAACGCGTGGAACGCCGCCGAGGCGGTGCCCATGTAGGTGGGCGCGCCGAACACGATGGCGTGCGCGGCGTCCAAGGCGGCCCAGCCCGCCTCGTCGATCGTGTCCACGCTGACCAGCGTCGATTCGCAGCCGCTCACCGATGAGGCGCCGGCATGCACGGCGCCGGCAAATCTGGCCGTGTGTCCTGCACCGCCGTGGTATGCCACCGCAACGTGCACGGAAAATGCCACGATCGACTCCGATCATGTGAAGAATATGCGTCGGCACGGCCGTTGCCGGCCCGCTGTCAGCCATGCTAGCGAGGCCCCGCAAGGTCAACCATAGGCCGTCTGCCTGCGTGGACGTTCGTACCTTTGACACTTGACCAAACTCGCGCGCCGCTCATAGCAGACACTCTTCAAAGTCTCATCAGAGTTCACGTCAGCCATCATCGGAACAATCTCTGGGCGGACATAACTGCGAAGTTATCGCGATCTGTTAGTTGTCTCGGCTTCGTTTAACCGTCAATCATTCAATCGATCGCCGAACCGTTTGAACAGGAGGTGCGCACCGTGGCCGATCCCGGGAAGGCGTTCCGCACCCGGCGCCTGTCGCGCGCCGGGGACGGCCGGCACCTGTTCGTGCCGCTGGACCACAGCGTGTCGGACGGGCCGGTGGTGCCCAACGAGGAATGGGACGAGCTGATCCGCTCCGTCGTGCTCGGCGGGGCCGACGCCATCATCGTCCACAAGGGACGGATGCGGGCCATCGACCCGGCGCTGCTGGAGGACTGCGCGCTGGTCGTGCACCTGTCCGCCGGCACGTCGCATGCCGCCGACCAGCACGCCAAGGTGCTCGTCGGGGACGTGGAGGACGCGCTGCGGCTGGGCGCGGACGCGGTCAGCGTGCACGTCAACGTCGGCTCCGACACCGAGGCCAAGCAGCTGGCCGACCTGGGCACGGTCGCCAGCCAGTGCCAGGTGTGGAACGTGCCGCTGATCGCGATGGCCTACGCCCGCGGTCCGCGGATGGAAAGCTCGTTCGACCCCACCGTGCTCTCACACGTCGTCAACATCGCCGCCGACCTGGGCGCGGACATCGTCAAGACGTCGATGGCGCTGCCCGCCGAGCGGATGGCGGAGGTGACCGCCAGCTGCCCGATCCCGGTGCTGGTCGCCGGCGGCCCCGCTGCCGACACCGACCCCGACGGCTCGGGCCTGGTCGACTACGCCCGCACCGCGCTGGACGCCGGCTGCGCCGGCCTCGCCGTGGGCCGCCGGATCTTCACCTCACCGACTCCCCGCTCCCTGATGAACAAGCTCGCCGCCGTGCTGCACCCGGCCCAGGCCGCCGCCCAACTCTTGGAGACAGCGTGAAATTCGCTTGGATCGACCTGCGCACCGTTCCCCAGCCGCAGCTGGAGGCCGTGGTCGCGGCCGCCGTGCACGCCCGGATCGCCGGCGTCGTCTCGGACGACCCCGCGCTGCTGGCGACGCTCCCGCCGACCGTGCAGAAGGTGTTGCTGGGCCCCGAGTCGGGGACCGCCGACCTCGTCACGACGACGGTCGACGATGCCGACCAGCTGGACCGGCTGATCGCCGCCGGCCACACCGGCGTGGTCTTCGTCCGGGTCAGCGACGACCGGACGCTGCAGCTGGCCTGCACCGCGGCGGCCCGGCTGCCGTGGACCATCGTCAGCTTCACCGACCCCACGAAGATCCCGCTGGAGATCGTCATCGCGGCCGCCGACCGCTCGGACGGCAAGCTGGTGTGTGTCGTCGGCGACATCGAGGAAGCCACCATCGTGCTGGACGTCCTCGAACACGGCTCGGACGGCCTGCTGCTCGCGCCGCGTGACGCCAACGAGGTGTTCCAGCTGGCCCGGCTGCTCGAGGCCGGCACCAACGACCTGCAGCTGTCGACCCTCACGGTGGAGCGCATCGACCACGTCGGCCTCGGCGACCGGGTCTGCGTCGACACCTGCTCGCACTTCGAGCAGGACGAGGGCATCCTGGTCGGCTCCTACTCGTCCGGCTTCATCCTGTGCGTCAGCGAGACGCACCCGCTGCCGTACATGCCGACCCGGCCGTTCCGGGTCAACGCCGGCGCACTGCACTCGTACGTGCTCGGCCCGGACAACCGCACCAACTACCTGAGCGAGCTGCACTCCGGCAGCACCGTGTTGGCGGTGAACACCGAGGGCCGCACCCGCCGGGTCGTGGTCGGCCGGGCGAAGCTGGAGTCGCGCCCGCTGCTGCAGATCACCGCGCACTCGCAGGACGGCGTCGAGGTGAGCCTGACCGTGCAGGACGACTGGCACGTGCGGGTGCTCGGCCCGGGGCCGAAGGTGCGCAACGTCACGGAGCTGGCGCAGGGCGACGAGCTCCTCGGCTACATCGCCACCGACAAGCGACACGTCGGCATCCCGATCGGCGAGTTCTGCAAGGAGAGCTGAGCCATGCAGCTCGTCTCCGACCTGTTGTCCGAACATCCCGACGACCTGCCCTACCTGATCGCCGATCACGTTGTGACGCACGGGGAACTGCGCGAGGCGGTGCGGCAGGAGGCGGCGCTGTTCGCCTCGGCCGGCGTGCGCGAGGGCAGCACCGTCGCGCTGCAGGTGCCGCCCAGCTTCACCCAGATCGAGGTGTTGCTGGCGCTGTGGCAGCTCGGCGCGCAGGTGATGATCGTGGATCACCGGCTCAAGCCGGCCGAGGTGGAGCAGCTGCGGGCGATGTGCCGGCCGCAGCACGTGGTCCGGGCCGGCGCGGCCGGCTGGTCCCGGCTGAGTTTCCGGTCGCGGCACGAGCTCGTGACCGAGAAGCGGGCCGACGGCCTGCCGGCGTCCACCGAGCACCGGCTGATCCAGTTCAGCTCCGGCTCCACCGGCCGGCCCAAGGTGGTCGGCCGCACCGAGGCGTCGATCGCCGAGGAGATCCGCCGGTTCAACCAGCTGACCGGGATGCCGGCGCTGGGGGAGCGGGTGCTGCTGCTGAGCTCGACCGCGCACAGCTTCGGTCTGATCGCCGGGCTGCTGCACTCGCTGTTCGCCGGCGTGGGCGTGGTGTTCGCGTCGAAGGTGGCCGCCGCCGACATCCTGCGGGCGGCCGCCCAGCACGAGGTCAGCGCGATCTTCGGCGTGCCGTTCCACTACGAGCTGCTGGCCACCGCGGAGAACCCGCCGGTGCTGCCGTCACTGCGGTGCGCGGTCTCCGGCGGCGAGTTGATGCCGCCGGCCGTCGCGGACCGGTTCCACGAGGTGTACGGGGTGCGGGTCGGCGAGTCGTACGGCACCACCGAGACCGGCGTGATCGCGATGGACGTCAGCGGGCGGCTGCGGCCGACCGTCGGCCCGGCCACCCCGGGCATCCTGCTGCGCATCCGTGACGGCGAGGTCGAGGTGCGGCTGCCGGCGACGCCGTACCTCACCGCCGACGGCCAGGACCGGTACGTCGACGGCTGGCTGCGGACCAGGGACCGGGCCGAGCTGACCGTGGACGGCACGGTCCGGCTGCTCGGCCGGGGCGACTCGCTCGTGGTGATCGGCGGGCTCAAGGTCGACCTGCACGAGATCGAGGACGTGCTGACCCGGCACGCCTCGGTGTCGGAGGCGGTGCTGGTGCACGGCGATGTCATCGAGGCTTATGTGTCCACCGCGGACGGTGAGTTGACCGCGGAGGACATGGTCCGGTGGTGCGCCGAGCACCTGGCCGACTACAAGGTGCCGAAACTGGTGCGGGTGCTGCCGAAGCTGCCCCGCACCCCCAACGGGAAGCTCATTCGCGACCGCGGCGCGCTGCGTGCGGCGGCGCTGGTCTCCGGATCCGCCTGATCTGCCGATCGGCCCGATCTGCCTGATCGGCCTGGTATGCCTGAGAGGAACGAGAGAACATGACCGCGACCACCCTGCAGGATGCGCAGGTGCGCGAGTTCGTGCTGAGCACGCTCGCCGGTGAGATGAACGTGCCGATCGACCGGGACAAGATCACCGACGACAGCCCGATCGGCACCAGCGGCATCGACCTGGAGTCGCTCAGCCTGGTCGAGCTCACGCTGCGGCTGGAGCGGGAGTTCGAGGTGAAGATCCCGGACACCGACATCGAGGCCATCGGCGCCATGACGCTGGGCCAGCTGGCGGCCGACATCGTGCGACGGAAGGCCGCCCAGTGACCGAGCAGGACGTCCGGGAGCTGCTGGCCGACCGGCGGATCTTCCCGGACCTGCCGGCCGACCTGCCGTCCGACGCCGAGCTGGTGATCGACTCGATGGCGTTGGTGTGGCTGCTGCACCAGGTGAAGACCCGCTTCGGGGTGGACGCCGACCCGGACGACTCCGAGCTGGACGAGTTCACGTCCGTCGCCCGGATCACCGCCTACCTGAACCGGGTCCGGGCATGACCGGCGGGGTCGTCGTCACCGGGTACGGTGTGTTCACGGCGTTCGGCTGGGGCGAGAAGGCGTTGCGGGACGGGGTGTTCACCGGCACGCAGGTGTTCGCGCCGGCGCGCCGGTTCGACCCGACGCCGTTCCGGACGCCGATGACCGCCGCCGCGGCCGGCGACCCCGCTCTGGTCGACGTGCTCGGCGGCTGCGCCGACGACGCCGTGGACATGGCCGGCCTGGCGGCCGACACCCCGGCCGCGACGCTGCTCGGCTCGGCCGGCGACTGGAAGTCGGTGACCCGGTTCTCCCGGGGCCAGGATTTCGACCCGGGTGACGGTGTTCCCGGCGTGCTGGCCGCAAGGCTGGCCGACCGGGTGGGTTTTCGCGGCCCACGGCTGGCGTTCACCAACGCCTGCGTGGCCTCGGCGACGGCGCTGATCCACGGCTGGCGGCTGATCGCCGCCGGCCGCCAGGACGTGGCCCTGTGCGCCGGCGCGTACCTGGTCGAGGAGGAGAACATGGCCAAGTTCGACTCCGGTCGCACCCTGTCGCGGGACGGCGTCGTCCGGCCGTTTTCGGCGGACAGAACCGGTTTGCTGCTCGGTGACGGCGTCGCCGCCATCGTGCTGGAGTCCGCGGAGCACGCCGCCCGGCGCGGCGCGACCGTGCTGGCCCGGATGACCGGCTTCGGCGTCGCCTCGGACGCCTTCCACATCGCCAAGCCCCATCCCGAGGGCAGAGGCATCGCTTCGGCCATCTCGCAGGCGTTCCGCCGCGCGGGAGTGTCCGGAGTGGACTACGTCAACGCGCACGGCACGGGGACCCCGGCCAACGACGGCGCGGAGACGAACGGCCTGCGCGCGGCGGTGGGCCCCGACACCCCGATCAGCTCGACGAAGAGCACCACCGGCCACATGCTCGAAGCCTCCGGCGCGGTGGAATTCGTGGTGTCCCTCCTGACTCTGCTCGACGGCGTGCTGCCCCCCACGGCCGGGTACACCACCCCGGATCCGGCCTGCGACCTCGACTACGTGACCGAGGGACCGCGGCGGGCGCACGTCGACCGCGTGTTGTCGCTGAACGCCGCGTTCGGCGGCATGAACACCGCGATCCTGCTGGAGGCGGCGTGATCACCGTCGCTCACGCCGAAGTCGCCGGGGACCTCGACCCGGTGCCGGGCTTCATCGAGTCCGCCTTCAACCCGCTCGTCTACCACGCCGCGGCGCAGTGCCTGCACGGCCGGGAGTTCGACGGCTCCCGGCTGGCCGTGGTGGTGGCCAGCCTGGTCGGCGACTCGACCACCACCAGCCTGGCCAGCCGGCTGCTCGTCGACGGCCAGGTGCACAACGCCATCCTGTTCATGCAGGCCACCGCCAACGCCGTGCTGGGCTTCCTCAGCCGCGAGTTCGACCTCACCGGGCCACTGCTCAGTGTGTCCACAGTGGATGACGATCCGCTGGAGACCGCCGACCTGCTGCTGGCCGACCCCGAGCTGGACGCCGTGCTGCTGCTCACCGTCGAGCTGGCCGCCGACGAGCGGACGGCGGCCGCGTACCGGCTGCTCGGCCGCACCCCACCGACCACCGACGGCGCGTCAGCGCTCCTGCTGGAAAGGGACCCGCAGTGATTACCAAGGAAGAGCGCGCCCGGATCAACGCGGACACCGAGCTCGGCGCCGGCAACGTGCTGCACCGGATCAAGGCGTACGGGCGGCCGCTCGACGAGCCGGTGCTGTGGACCGACGGCACCTGGCAGGCCCCCGACGGCAGCCGGCCCGAGGTCCTCACCCTCGGCGAGCTGTACGAGATCGTCGAGACCTACGCCGGTTTCTACGCCAGCAAGGGCATCAAGCCCCGCGACGTGGTCGGCGTGCTCACCGCGTCCAGCACCGAGTTCGCGATCAACTTCATGGCGGTGAACTCGCTCGGCGCGATCCCGTCCTTCGCCAACGCCAAGCTGCGTCCCGAGATCGCCCGCGAGTACATCCGGCGGCAGGGCGCCTCCGGCGCGGTCACCGACGCCGAGCGGCACGAAACCCTGGCCCAGAGCGGGGAACTCGGCTTCGTGGTCACGGCGGACGACGTCAGGCCGGAGCACCGCGAGCACCTGCCGAAGACCGGCTGGCCGTACCGGCACGACAAGACCGACCCGATCATCATCTCGCACTCCTCCGGCACCACGGGCATGCCCAAGGCCGTGCCGCACACCCACGAGACGCTGCTGTACGCCCAGCTGCACCGGCTCAAGCTGTCCGTCGGCGGCTCGATGGGCCGGCTGCTGGTCGCGTTGCCGGGCAACCACAACGCCGCCATGTCGGTGATGATGTTCGGCCTGCTGCTCGGCTCGCCGGTGATGATGCTGTCCAGCCAGCGCGGCGAGGACGTGCTCGACGCCGTGCAGAAGTTCAAGCCCACCACGGTCTTCGGCTTCTCCGGCACGTACGCGCAGATGGCCACGGCCGATCTGTCCCAGTGGGACACTTCCAGCATCGAGGCGTACTACAACACCGGCGACGCGGCCCACGAGGCGCACATCCGGGTGTTGGTGGGGCTGGGCAGCCACGAGGAGATCGGCCCCGACCTCAAGCCGCACCGCGTGCCCGGCTCGGTGTTCACCGACGGCCTCGGCTCCTCGGAGACCGGCTACTCCATCTTCCACAACGGGCACAAGCCCGGCAGCGCCTCGTTCGGCCGCTGCATCGGCAAGCCGATGAGCTTCGCCCAGGCGGCCGTGCTGTCCGAGGACGGCCGCCCGCTGCCGCCCGGCGAGATCGGCCGGCTCGGCGTCAAGTCCCCGACACTGACGCCCGGGTACTGGAACGACTCCATCACCTGGCACCGGCTGCGGCTGGGCGGCTACTGGCTCACCGGCGACCTGTCGTACCAGGACGAGGAGGGCAACTTCTACCACCTCGACCGGGTCCCGGACGCCATCCGCACCAAGGACGGCATCGTCTTCAGCACCCGCACCGAGGAACTGCTGCTGGCCAACCGGCCGGAACTCGTCGACTGCACCGTGACGGCGATCGTCGAGGACGGCGTGCAGGCCGACTGGGACGGCGACGGCATCGGCGAGGCCTACGTGTTGTTGCAGTTCGCGGGGGCCGAGGACCCGGCGGAGGACCTGACCGCGTGGGTGAACGAAGTGCTGGCGCAGCACGGATTCCCGCCCGTGACCAGGGCGCTGCGCATGGATTACACCGACGTCACCGTCGGCGTGACCGGTAAGGTGCTCAAGCGGGTGATGCGCGAACGGGCCAAGGAGCTGGTCGCGCGCGCCGAGGGGAAGTGACGTGGGGGCTCCGATGGAGGTGTACCGGCTGTGGTGGCTGCACGACGCCCGCTGGTACCAGGGGGTCGCCAGCCGCTACGGCCAGGACGTCGCCAACGAGATCAACGCCGAGGCGATGCGGTTCGTCGCCACCCGCGTGGGCAAGCAGGTCGCGCGGGCGCACGGTGAGCCGGTGGCGGAGGCCGACTCGGCGACGCTGGCCAAGCTGTACGAGCGCTGCGCCGACATCATGTTCCCGAACGAGCTGCGGGACGGCGGCGTGACGGCGCTCGACGACGAGTTGCTGGAGCTGACCATGCGGCAGAACTTCGCCGTGGTGATGGTCCGGATGGCCGGCTCGCTGGACGGATACCGGTGCCCCTGCACCGAGATCCACGCCGGCTGGTCGGACGGGCTCGGCGTGACGCTGACCGAGAACAGGGCGACCGCCTGCCTGCGGCACGGGGATCCCGCGTGCCGCCTGCTGATGCGGGTCGGAGGGAGAGGCTGAGAGATGCGGGTGCTGCTGGCCGGTGCGACCGGGGTGATCGGGCGGGAGCTGCTTCCGTTGCTGCGGAAGGCGGGTCACCACGTGACCGCGCTGGCCCGCGGCTCCGCCCGGGACGTGGACGCCGATGCCGTGGTGGCCGCGGACCTGTTGGACGCGCCCGGGCTGGCGGCCGCCGTCGCCGCGGCGCGGCCGGAGGTCGTGGTGCACCAGGTGACGGCGTTGCGACCGGCCAGCGGCGACACCCGTTGGGAGGTCTTCGAGCGGACCGCGCACGTGCGCCGCGTCGGCACGGCCAACCTGGTCGACGCGGCCCGTGCCGCCGGCGCGCGGCGCATCGTGGCGCAGAGCATCGCCTTTGCCACGACGCCTTCCGGTGATCCCGTGCTGGGCGAGGATGCGCCGCTGTTCGTGGACGCTCCGGACGCGACCTGGGCGATGACCGTCCAGGCCGTCGCCGAGCTGGAGCGCTTGGTGCTGGCGGCCGACGACCTCGCGCCGATCGTGTTGCGGTACGGCAGTTTGTACGGCCAGTACACGCTCTACGACGCCTCCGGCGCGATCGGGCAGGCGGTGCACCTCGGACGGCTGCCGCTGGTCGGCGACGGCGCCGGGCTCACGTCGTTCCTGCACGTCCGGGACGCCGCCCTGGCGGCGGCGTCGGCCGTCGAGCATGCGGCAACCGGCGTGTTCAACATCGTGGACGACGAGCCCGCGCCGGCCCATGCCTGGCTGCCCGGTTACGCCGAACTGCTCGGTGCGCCCGAGCCCAAGCGGGTTCCCGTCGACCTGGGGGAGCGGCTGCTCGGCTGGTACGGGGCGTTCCAGCAGACCCGGCAGCGCGGCGCGTCCAACGCCAAGGCCCGGGCCGAGTTCGGCTGGCGGCCGACCGTGCCGAGCTGGCAGGACGGTGTCTGCCAGGCCCTGTCGGAGGTTTCACGGTGAGGATCTGCATCATCGGGGCCGGTCCGCGCGGCACGTCCGTGCTGGAACGGATCATCGCCAACCGGGCGCCGGGCGTGCCGGTCGCGGTGCACGTGATCGACCCGTACCCGCCTGGCGCGGGCAGTGTGTGGCGGATCAGCCAGTCCGGCACGCTGCTGATGAACACCGTTGCGTCGCAGGTCAGCCTGTACACGGACGACAGCGTCCCGCTGGAGGGCCCGGTCGTGCCGGGGCCGAGCCTGTACGAGTGGGCTTGCGGTGTGGGCGACGAGTATCCGGAGCACGTGCGGGCCGAGGCCGCTGATCTCGGGCCGGACACGTATCCGAGCCGCGCGTTGTACGGCCACTACCTGGAGTGGGTGTTCACGCAGCTTCTTGACGGCGAGGTCGACGTGACGGTGCACCGGGGCACCGCCGTGGCCGTCGACGACCAGCCTGATGGCCGGCAGACCGTGCGGTTGAAGAACGGGTCCACTGTGGACGATCTCGACGCCGTGGTGTTGGCGTTGGGGCATGGGCCGGTCGTGCTGACCGCCGAGGAGACCACGCTGCGGGACTTCGCGGCGGAGCGGGGGCTGACTTACATTCCGCCGAGCAACCCGGCGGACCTGGACCTGTCCCGGATCGAGGCGGGGGAGAAGGTGGCGCTGCGCGGGCTGGGGCTGAACTTCTTCGACTACCTGGCGCTGTTCACCGAGGGCCGCGGTGGCCGCTACGAGCGCACCGAGGACGGGCTGGTGTACCACCCTTCCGGTCTGGAACCCGCGCTGTATGCCGGATCCCGGCGTGGCGTCCCGCACCACGCCCGTGGCGAGAACCAGAAGGGTCAGGTCGGTCGGCACCAGCCGGCCTTCCTCACCCCGTCGGTGATCGAGCGGCTGCGAAAGTCCGGTCGGGTGCGGTTCATGCGTGACGTGTGGCCGTTGATCGACAAGGAAGCCCGGGCCGTCTACTACGCCACGCTGCTGGCCGACCGGCTGACTCCGGCGCAGGTTGCGGAGTTCTCCCGGCTGTACGTGGAAGCTCTTCGCGACGGCCTGGACGATTCCGAGCTGCTGGCTCGATTCGGCGTGGTGGCGGAAGAACTCTGGAACTGGGAGCGGATCGCCAAGCCGTACGGCGAGAAGGCGTTCGCCGACCAGGCCGACTACCAGCGCTGGCTGCTCGGCTACCTGCGCTCCGACGCGCGGGAGGCCAAGCGCGGCAACGTGTCCAGCCCGTTGAAGGCGGCACTGGACACGCTTCGGGACCTGCGCAACGAGATCCGGATGGTCGTCGACCACGGCGGCATCACCGGCGGCTCCTACCGTGACGAACTCGCCCGCTGGTACACGCCGTTCAACGCCTTCCTGTCCATCGGGCCGCCGCTGCGCCGGATCGAGGAGATGACCGCGCTGCTGGAGGCCGGCGTGCTGCGCGTGCTCGGCCCCGGTGTTCGGGTCGGCCTGGGCGAGACGTTCATGGTCGACGCGACCTCCGTGCCGGCTCCGCCGATCGCCGTCACCACGCTCATCGAGGCCCGGATCCCCGACGTCGACCTCAACCGCAGCGCCAATCCGCTGCTGCGGTACCTCAAGGTCACCGGGCAGTGCCGTTCCTTCCACATCCCCGACGAGGGCTCCGAGTCGTTCGAGAGCGGCGGCGTCGCCGTCACCGCTCGCCCGTATCACGTGATCGACGCCACCAACCGGCCCCATCCCGCTCGGTTCGCCTACGGCGTGCCCACCGAGTACGTTCACTGGGTGACCGCCGCCGGTATCCGTCCCGGCGTCGGCTCGGTGACGCTGGAGGATTCCGACGCCATCGCGCGCGCCGCGCTGGCCGTGCGGACGATGCCGGTGGCGGTGGTTGGGAGGCTGGCGTGACCGGTACCGACGCTGGGTTGCTGGCGCCGACCTGGGCCGGCACGCCCGTGGCAGGAGAGACCGACGACGAGGCTTGGCTGCGGGCCATGGTCGACGTCGAGGCCGCCCTGGCCCGGGCCCAGGCCCGGCTCGGGGTCGTGCCCGACAGCGCCGCCAGGGCCATCTCCGCCGTCTCTGCCGAGCAGTTGGACGTTGTCGAACTGGCGGTCGCCTCGCGCGGGGCCGCCAACCCGGTTGTCGCCTTCGTACCGGCGCTCATGAAGCTGGTGCCGGCTGAGGTTGCCGAGTACGTGCATCGGGGCTCCACCAGCCAGGACATCCTCGACAGCGCCACCATGCTTGTCGTGCAACGGGTTCGGTCCCTGCTGTTGGCCGACCTCCGCCGCTGCGCCGACGCGTTGGCCCGGCTCGCCGCCGAGCACCGGACGACGTTGATCGCCGGCCGGACGTTGACCCAGCACGCCGTGCCCACCACCTTCGGCCTGAAGGCGGCCGGCTGGCTGTCGCTCGTGTTGGACTCCATCGACCGGTTGGAAGCCCTGGTGCTGCCGGCCGAGCTCGCCGGCGCCGCCGGAACCCTTGCCGCCTATGTGGAGTACGGCCGCCTGGCCGGCGTCGACGCCGGTGTGCCGTTGGTCGCCCCCTTCGCCGAGGAGCTCGGGCTCGCCGAACCCGTCGCCCCGTGGCACACCCTGCGCACCCCGATCGTCGACGTCGGCAACGTGGTGCAGTTCGTCGCCGGCGCCCTCGGCAAGATCGGCATCGACGTGCAGGTCCTGTCCCGCACGGAGATCGGCGAGGTCGCCGAGCCCGCCGCCGACGGCCGGGGCGCTTCGTCGGCCATGCCCCAGAAGCGCAATCCCGTGCTGGCGACGTTGATCGTCACCGCTGCCCGCCAGGTGCCCGCCCAGGTGTCGGTGCTGGCCGCCAGCATGGTCGCCGAGGACGAGCGCCCCGGCGGCGCTTGGCACGCCGAGTGGCAGCCGCTCCGCGAATCCCTCCGCCTGGTCGGCGGCGCCGCCTTCACCGCCGCTGAGCTGCTCGAGGGCTTGGAGGTGTTCCCCGATCGCATGGCCGCCAACCTGGCCCTGTCCGGTGGCGGCATCGTCAGCGAACGTCTCAACGTCGCCCTGGCTCCGGTGCTGGGCAAGGCCGTCGCGAAGAAGGTGCTCGGCGAGGCGTCCCGGGAGGCGTCGGCCACCGGGAAGTCCCTGCGCGAGGTCCTCGCCGGCAAGATCGAGGCCGAGCTCCCGCTGGACGACCTGCTCGACCCCGCGCACTACATCGGCGACGCCCCCGCCCTGGTGGATCGGGTGCTGCGGCGCTATCGGGGTTGAGCCGTTCGGCCCCTTTTTCTGTCAAGCATCAAAAAATTGCGGGACGGTGTCCGCATCTTGTCCGGTTTTACGCAACGGCAGGGTGCGAAGATCCGAATCGTTGGCCGCCACGCCAGCGAAAGGACACACAGTTGCCCGCACTACGAACGCTGCTCGCGGTGGTGGCGACAGCCGTTGCGGCCGCGCTGACGCCGGTCGCGGCGGCGGCCGCGGCTCCCGCGCCGCCGGTGCCGCAGGCCGCCGAGCACGTCTGCCCGCAGAAACCCAGACCGGGCGAGGTCACCTGTTTCGCGCTGCAGCGCACCGATGTCAAGGGTGCGGCCGGGGTGCACGCGAACGCGGCGCCGGCCGGCTACGGCCCGACCGACCTGGGAAGCGCTTACAACCTGCCGTCGGCGACCGCCGGTGAGGGCCAGACGGTCGCGATCGTCGACGCCTACGACTACCCGAACGCCGAGGAGGAGCTGGCGATCTACCGCCAGCAGTACGGACTGCCGCCCTGCACCACGGCCAACGGCTGCTTCAAGCGCGTCGACCAGCGCGGCGGCACGCAGTATCCGGCGCAGAACGCGTCCTGGCAGCGCGAAGAGGCGCTGGACCTGGACATGGTGTCCGCGGTCTGCCCGAGATGCCACATCGTCCTGGTCGAGGCCGACGACCCGCAGGTGCCGAACATGGGCGCGGCGGTGAACGAGGCCGTGGCGCTGGGCGCGAAGTTCGTCTCCAACAGCTACGGCGCCGACGAGGACCCGGCGGAGCTGGAGATCGACAGCGCCTACTACGACCACCCGGGCGTGGTCATGACGGTCAGCGCCGGCGACTACGGCTACGGCGTGGAGTTCCCGGCCTCGTCGCCGCACGTCACGTCGGTCGGCGGCACGTCGTTGCAGCGTGACGCCAGCGCACGCGGCTGGACCGAGTCGGCGTGGAGCGGCAGCGGCAGCGGTTGTTCGGCGTACGAGGCGAAGCCGGCGTTCCAGCGGGATTCCGGCTGCGCCAACCGAACCGTCGCCGACGTCTCCGCGGTCGCCGACCTGAACACGCCGGTCGCCGTCTACGTGCAGGGCGGCTGGGTGGTGATGGGCGGCACCAGCGTCTCGTCGCCGATCATCGCCGGCGTGTACGCACTCGCCGGCGCCCCGCCGGCCGGCTCGTACCCGAACACCTTCCCGTACAAGGATTCCCGGGCGTTGAACGACGTCGCCGGCGGCGCCAACGGCAAGTGCTCGCCGGCGTACCTGTGCACCGGCGGCCCCGGCTACGACGGCCCGACCGGCCTCGGCACGCCCAACGGCATCGCCGCCTTCACCGCCGGCCCAACGGGCTCGGTCACCGGCACGGTGACCGACAACACCGGCAAGGCCCTGGCCGGCGCGCAGGTGAAGATCGGCGATCTGTCCGCGAACACCGACTCCGCCGGCCATTTCGCGTTGGACGTGCCGGCCGGCACCTACACCGCCACCGCCACCAAGTTCGGCTACGAAGACGCTTCGGTGAGCGGCGTCGCGGTCGGCGACGGCCAGACCGTGACCGAGAACTTCACCCTCGCGGCCATCCCGACCACCACGGTTTCCGGTGTGGTGCGGGACGGTTCCGGCCACGGCTGGCCGCTGGCGGCGCAGGTGCAGGTCGCCGGGCAGCCGACGACGGCCGTGCACACCGACCCGGTCAGCGGCCGGTACACGCTGACCGTGCCGCAGGGCGCCACCTACACCGTGCAGGTCGATCCGGCCTATCCGGGTTACCTCCAGGATTCCCAACAGGTTCAGGTCGGCAAGGCGGCCGTCGGCCACGACGTGGCGATCAAGGTCGACCCGGTGACCTGCGGGGCGCCCGGCTACGACAACAAGTTCAGCGGCGCGACCCAGTCGTTCGACGGATCGTCCACTCCGGACGGTTGGACCGTGCAGAACACCGTGCCCGGCAGCCGGCCGTGGGAGTTCGACAACCCCGGCCGCCGCAGCAACAACACCGGCGGCAGCGGAAACTTCGCCATCACCGAGAGCAACCTGGAGGGTGGTGACCAGGACACCACGCTGACCAGCCCGGTGTACGACCTCAGCGCGGCCGCCAATCCCACGCTGACCTTCGGCACCGACTTCGAGGCGTACGGCGACTCGATGAACGCCTCCGTCGAGTACACGGTGGACGGTGGCACGACCTGGACACCGGTGTGGCGGCACAACTCCCAGGACGCCTCGGGCAAGCAGGTCCTGCCGCTGCCGGCCGCGGCCGGCAAGTCGGCGGTGCAGGTGCGGTTCCACTACGTGGAGGAGAACTTCGGATTCTGGTGGGAGGTCGATGACGTGTTCGTCGGCGACCACGCCTGCACGCTGACGCCCGGCGGCATCGTCACCGGGCACGTCACCGACAAGGTCGCCAACGTGCCGCTGGCCGGCGCGGCAGTGACCAGCGTCGACCACCCGGCGGACAAGACCACCACCAGTGGCGACGGCTCGTACTGGTTCTTCTCCACGCAGACCGGCACGCACCCGATCAGCGCGGCGGCGACGAACTACGTCACGGCGACCACGTCCGCCACCATCACGCCGGACGGCGTGACGCCGCAGGACTTCTCGCTGGACTCGGCGCGGCTGACCGTGAACACCACGGCGATCAGCAAGAGCGTTGCCTGGCAGGGGAACACCACCGCCACGGTCAAGGTGACCAACACCGGCACCGCGCCGGCCGACGTCCGCCTCGATCCGCGGCCCGGCGGCTACACGCCGGCGGCCCAGGTTTCCGCGCCGCTGCGGAAGGTCAAGGGTGACTTCAGCACCGGTCCGTTGCTGGGCAAGGCGAAGACCGCCGCCGTCGCGGACACCACGCCGGCCGCGGCGTCGTGGCAGAGCGTCGCCGACTACCCGACGAAGATCATGGACAACGCGGCCGTCACGGTGAACGGCAAGGTCTACTCGTTCACCGGCCTCAACGGCACTGACCTGACCACGAAGAACTACGTCTACGACCCGGGCACCCAGTCCTGGTCGCCGATCGCCGACCTCAAGGAGGCCCGCGAGAACCCGTTCGCCGTCGCCATCGGTACCAAGGTCTACCTGGCCGGCGGCTGGGGCGTGTCCGGGCCGCCGAACGGCGACCTGGAGATCTACGACACCGCCACCAACGCGTGGACGACCGGCGCCCCGATGCCGAAGGCGTACTCCGCCATGGGCAGCGCGGTGGTCGGCGGCAAGGTCTATGTCGTGGGCGGCTGCCTGCAGGATTCCTGCGGTGTCACGGACGTCCAGGTGTACGACCCGGCGACGAACACGTGGTCGGCCGGCCCGTCGCTGCCGAAGGCGTTGAGCTGGACCAGCTGCGGCACCATCGCCGGCACGCTGTACTGCGCCGGCGGGGCGAGCGGCCTGGACTACGTCGGCGTCGGCTTCGGGCTGAACACCACGACCGGCGTCTGGTCGCCGATCGCCAGCCTGCCGGTGTCGGTGTTCGCGGCGTCCAGCTCCGTCGGGAACGGACAGTTGCTGGTGTCCGGCGGCATCCAGGACGGCAGCCTCACCAACGCCGGCTACGCCTACGACCCGTCGACCAACAGCTGGAGCCCGCTGCCCAACGCCAACGCCACGTTGTTCCGTGGCGCAAGCGCTTGCGGGTTCTACCGGATCGGCGGCTCGGCCGGCGGCTTCAGCCCGACCACGCAGGACCAGCTGCTGCCCGGTTACGACCAGTGCGGCGAGTACGTGTCGATCCCGTGGCTGTCCGTCGCGCCGCAGAACGCCGTGACGATCGCGCCCGGCAAGTCGGCCAGCTTCACCGTGAAGCTGGACGCCGCGTCGCTCGCCCAGCCCGGGGCGTACACGGCGTCGCTGGAGGTCGCCGCTGTCGTGCCGCACCCGGTCGCGGCGATTCCCGTGACCTTCACGGTGAAACCGCCCGCGACCTGGGGCAAGATCACCGGCACGGTGACCGGCCTGGCCTGCAAGGGCGGCGCGGCGCCGATCCCGGGCGCGACCGTGCAGATCGACACCTGGGCGGCGTCGTACACGCTCAAGACCGACGCCAACGGGAATTACGTGCTGTGGCTGGACAACCGGAACAACCCGCTGACGTTGATCGTCGCGCGGGACGGCTGGCAGCCGCAGACCCGGCAGGTGAAGATCAGCAAGGGCAGGTCGGTGACCGCCGACTTCGCCCTGAAACCCGTGTCCTGCTGAGCCCCCGCGGCAGGCCCCGCCCCCAGGGCGGGGCCTGCCGTCTCACTCAGGCGGTGTTGTTGGCCAGGGCGAGCAGGCGGGTCGCCGAGCCGTTGAACTGGTCCTGGTCGCCCGGGAACGTGCCGGAGTCCGCGAACTGCCAGAACGTCCAGGTGGCCCAGCCCGCGGGCAGGGTGCCGGGGCTGCTGCTGTAGCGGGCGATGAACAGCGGGTTGGTCTGGCTCAGCCCGCTCCAGTTGCCGGTGCACTTCGTCCACCAGTCGGTGGTCGTGTACACGGTGGCGTAGCGCGTGGTCTTGGCGTGCACCTCGTTGCTGAACGCCTGGATCCAGCTGCGCATCGAGGCCTGGCTCAGGCCGTAGCACTGGTCGCCGCTGGGCGCGTACTCGATGTCCAGCATGGGCGGCAGCGTCTTGCCGTCCTTGGACCAGCCGCCGCCGTGGGCGACGAAGTAGTCGGCCTGGGCGGCGCCGCTCGACAGGTTCGGCCGGGCGAAGTGGTAGGCGCCGCGGATCAGGCCCGCGTTGTAGCTTCCGTTGTACTGGTGGGCGAAGGTCGGGTCGGTGTAGGTCGTGCCCTCGGTGGCCTTGACGTAGGCGAACTTCGCGCCCTTGGCCGCCACCGAGGCCCAGTCCACGTTGCCCTGGTAGTGGCTGACGTCGAGGCCGGGCAGGCCGGCCAGCGGCGCGAAGCCCGCGGCGCCGGCGCCCTCGTGCTTGGCCACCTGCGAGCCGGCCCAGTGCAGGGCCGGGTCGTCAGGGTCGGTGGCCGCGTTCGCGGTGACGGTGGTCGTTGCGGTGGTGATGAGTAACAGGCCGGCGACAACACCGGCGATTCGACTGGTGCGCATCTGCGACTCCCCAGGTCCGGCGCGGCCGGCAGGGGTGTGCGGCCGCGTTGATCGCATGGTGGCCGATCGGCAACCGCCGTACCAGGGTTTCGGTGAATTAGTCACCTTTCGGGGAAGGTGATATCTACATGCTAGAGTGGCAGTATCACTCGTCAGTCGAGGGGGTGCCGTGGCCGAGCGCAAGGGCGTGTTGCTCAGGTTGGATCCCGCCGTCCACGACGCCCTGGCCCGCTGGGCGGCGGACGAGCTGCGCAGCGCCAACGCCCAGATCGAGTTCCTGTTGCGCAAGGCCCTGGTCGACGCCGGCCGCATGCCGTCCGGCGTGGGCGGCATCCCCCGTCGGGGAAGGCCGCCCAAGGAGCCCAAGGAGAAGGACGGCTAGGCCTGGGCCGTCGGCCGCACCACGATCTCGTTCATCTCGACGTCCGCGGGCTGCTCGATGGCGAAGGCGATGGCCCGGGCGACGGCGGCCGGGGCGATGGCGATCCGGCCCAGCTCCCGGGTGACCCGGTCGCGGATGTGACGGTTGCTCGACGCCTCGCCGAAGGCGGTGGCGATCGGGCCGGGCAAGACCGTGGTGACCCGCAGCGCGTCGCCGGCTTCCTGGCGCAGGCCCTCGCAGATGGCCCGCTGGGCGAACTTCGTGCCGGCGTAGACCGCCATCGCCGGCACGATGCGGAACGCGGCCGTGGACACCGTGGTGACGAAGTGCCCGGCGCCCTGCCGCCGGAACACCGGCAGCGCGGCGGCGATCCCGTGCAGCAGGCCCTTGACGTTGACGTCGACCATCTGGTCCCACTCGTCGACCCGGAGATCGTCCAGCGGTGAGATCGGGCCCGCGCCCGCATTGTTGACCATCACGTCCAGCCGGCCGAACCGGTCGCCGGCCAGGGCGACCAGCGCGTGCAGGTCGTCCCGTCGGGTCACGTCCGTGCGGAGGCACGCGGCCTCGCCGCCGATGCGGGCGGTCACCGCGGCGAGTCGATCTTCGCGACGGGCTCCGAGCACCAACCGCGCGCCCTGTTCGGCCAGCAGCAGTGCGGTCGCCTCGCCGATCCCGCTGCTGGCGCCGGTGATGGCCACGACCTTGCCCTCGATTCCTGACATGACCCCAGTGTGCTGAGGGCTTAGCCTGGTATCCAGAGCGAGCTTATTCTGGTACTGGAGGTGTGATGCAGGAGCTGGGCCTCTTCCTGCGCAGCCGTCGGGAGCGGCTCACCCCCGCCGATGTCGGCCTGCCCGGCACCGGCCGGCGCCGCACGCCGGGGCTGCGCCGGGAGGAACTGGCGCTGCTGGCCGGCATCAGCGCCACCTGGTACACGTACCTGGAGCAGGGCCGGGACATCCGGGCGTCGGAGCAGGTGCTGGCCGCGCTGGCCGAGGCGTTGCGGCTGGACCGGCACGAGCGCGACCATTTGTTCCACCTCGCCGGGCACGCCCCCGCCGCCGTCGCCGACGACGAGCAGCTGTCAGCGGAGGCGGCCGCAGTTCCGCTGCTGCTGCAGCCGAATCCGGCGTACATCATCGGCAACAGCTACGACGTGCTCAGCCACAACCTGGCCGCCGACGAGCTGTTCCCCAACCTGACCGCGACCGACCGGCGGCCGAACTTCGTCCGCTGGGTGTTCACCGAACCGGTGGCCCGGCACGTGGTGGTCGACTGGGAACACGAAGCGCGAGGACTGCTCGCACGGCTGCGCACGCTGGCCGGCCGGCATGCCGACGAACCCCGGTTCACGTCCCTGATCGACGAGCTGCACGAGGCCAGCGCCGAGGTCCGGGCCTGGTGGCCTCGCTACGACGTGCAGGTGCGGCAGAGCGGGCGCAAGCGGCTCCGGCCGCCCGGGCGCGGCGTGGTCGAGTACGCCTACACCACGTTCCACCTGGCCGAACAGGCCGACCAGACGCTGGTGATCTACGCCGACCCGGCGGTGGGGAAAGCGCCGGATCAGCCGCCCGGGTGACAGGTTCAGAACGCCGGCGTGCCGCTGAACGGCCGGCCGGGCACGGGCCGGCCCCCGGCGGTGACACCGCCGGGGGCCGACCACGTCGCCGCGCTAGTTCCGGTTGATGGTGAACGTGCTGGTCGTGTTCCTGATGTCGATGTAGTTGTTGGACAGCTTCAGGTTGGTGAACGTCGCCGAACCGACCGCCGGGCCCTGGCCGGGTTCGGGCAGCTCGTTGGCCCAGATCCCGAAGCCGGACTTGGCGTTGAGGGCGTCGCCGCTCTGCTGCGCGCCGCTGATGGACACGTTGGTCAGCACGGTGTCGGTGATCGGGTTGAGCGGCGCCCCGCCGACGTAGTCGGTCTGGAACATGATGCCGCTGTAGGTGGGGCTGACGATGTCGACGTCGCTGATCCTGATCCCCTGGAACTTCTGGTTGGCGGAGAACAGCCAGATCCCCGGGAAGGTCTGCTGGCCCCAGAAGTGCCCGCCGGCCCGCACGATCGACACGTTCTGGATCGTGGTCGGATCCGGCCCGAAGTCCCGCATCGGGTAGCCGAAGTTGAGCGAGCTGACCGTGATCCCGGCGTAGGTCAGCATGTCGGCCACGTACAGGTTGCGGAACGTGTTGTCCTCGCCGCCGTACACGGCGAACCCGGCGGCCCGCCAGGTCAGCACGGCGGTGAGGTTCTCGAACACGTTGCCGGTCTCGTTGCCGCCGCCGGCGTCGGTCGCGGCGAACATGGCGAAGCTGTCGTCGCCGGTGGACCGGGCCTCGTCGTTGACGATGTGGTTGTTGGAGCTGCCGTTGGTCATGTTCACGCCGTCGGCGAAGGTGTCCCGGATCCGGGAGTTGGAGATGGTGATGTTCTGCACGTTCTGGCCCCAGAACAGGCACATCTGGTGCTCGATCCAGATGTTGTCCAACGTGACGTTGGAGACGTTGGTCAGGTTGAACACCTTGCCCGGGCCGTCCTGCCGGCTGGTCCAGTTGCCGAAGAAGGCGACGCCGGACACCTTGGACCCGTTGGCGCTGCTCTGGATGTCGATGCCGACGTCGGTGTTGGTCTGGCCGCTCGGCGAGTTGAACCGGGTGTACCAGGGGCCGGCGCCGACGACGGTGACCGCCTTGCCGTAGATCGTCATCTTGGAGCTGATCGAGTAGTCGCCGGCCGGCAGGTACACGCCGGTCAGGGTGCTGTCCTGGCGCACCTTGTCGAACGCGTTCTGCACGTCCTGCTGGGTGAAGCCGGCCGGCACGGCGTAGTGCGCCGGGTCCGGGTTCGCCTGCGGGGTGGCCAGTTCCAGGTTGATGAAGTCGATCGCGAAGGTGCCGGAGTTGGCGGCGTCCTTCTGCAACCGGATCTTGTGGCCGGCCGGCACCGTGGTGCCGAGCAGCACGTTGGCCTCGTCGTAGATGTGCCGCGGCCCGCCCGCGCCCGGGTCGTTGCCCGGCGACGCCTCCGCGCCGTACAGCCACGCGTACTGCGAGGTCAGGCTGATCGGCTTGAGCAGCGTGCCGTCCACGTAGATGTCCAATGTGGACGTCGTGCCGTCCGGGATGGAGAACCGGGTCACCAGGGTGTTGGTGGCCTCGCGGGTGGTGAACTCCACCGACGCGCCGGTCTGGTTCAGCGTGACGGCCTGCCGGCCGGACGCCTCGCCGGCGAGGTCGCCGATCGTCCGGTTCGGACTCAGCACCGCCGCGCCGCCGCCCAGCACACCGCTTTCCGCCTCGTACGAGTCGTACGGCATGTTGGCGCCGCGGCCGACGAAGAGGTTGGACGTGCTGGTGTTGTTGGCCTGCTTGACCGGCAACTCGTTGGCGTCGTTGGCCACCGTGGTGGTGATGGTGTAGTTGCCGTTGGCCGCGGTCCAGCTGCCGACGGTCACCGGGCTGGCCGTCGCGCCGGCGTTGATCACGCCGCTGTACGAGCCGGTCAGCGTCGCCACCGTGGATCCGCTGGCGGCGTCGGCGACCTTGACGGTGATGCCGTGAGCGCCGCCGGCCGACGCGATGGTGCCCTGGTTCTTCAGCGTCACCGAGAACTGGACCGGGTTGCCCGCGGACGGGTTGCCCGGCGTCCAGTTGGTGGTGGCCACCAGGTCGCTGCTCTGCACCGGCGTCACCACCAGCGCGGTCGGGTTGGTGTAGGAGTTGTTGGCCTCGTTCTGTTCGATGACCTTGTTGGCCTCGTCCACCTTCGCGGTCAGCTGGTACGAGCCGGCGTCCCGGGTGCCGATGGACGCGGAGACCGTGCTGGACGCGCCGGCGGCGAGCGCCCCGACCGACGCGGTGCCGACCTTGGTCGTGCCGAGGTAGAAGTTCACGTCCGTGGCGCCGGCCGACAACGGGCCGGAGTTCTTCACGGTCGCGCTGGCGGTGATCGAGTCCGTCTCCACCGGCGACGACGGCGTCCACGAGGACCCGGTGATCGTCAGGTCCGGGTTGGGCGCGGGCACGCCGATCACCTGGAACTCGGCCGCCTGGCCGCCGCCCGCGCCGGAGTTCGCGGTGAACTTCAGCTGCACGTCGGCGACGCGCGCGGACACCGGGATGGTGACCGTGTTGCCGGAGGCCGGGTCGAACGAGTAGCTCTTGGCCGGCACCAGGCTGGTGAAGCCGGAGCCGCTCTGCTCGCGGCCCAGCACCTCGATGGTCTGCGTGCGCGGGCCCCAGATGCTGGCCGGGTTCAGCTTCACCACCACGGAGCTGGTGTCCGCATTGGACCCCAGCTGCACGGTCAGCGTCTGCGGATACGTGCCGCCGGCGCCTTCCCAGTACGTGCTGGTGTCGTTGTCGTTGGCGTTGGTGGCGACGAAGTTCAGCGTAGTCGACGAGGCGGTGATCGGCTTGCCCACGGCCAGGTTCGAGCCGGGGTTGCCGGTGCCGGTGCGGGTGACGCTGTTGCTGTTGGCCGACTGGTTGCCGGCCGCGTCGTGCGCCCGCACGAAGTAGGTGACGGTCGCGGAGTCCGGCTGGTTGTCGGTGTAGGTCAGCGTGGTGCCGGAAACGCTGCTGCGCAACGAGTTGTTGGCGTAGACGTCGTAGCCGGTGACGCCCACGTTGTCGGTGGCGGCGTTCCAGGTGAGCTTGATCTGGCCGGACGCCGGCTGCGTGTAGGTGAGGTTGGACGGCGCGGTCGGCGGCTGCGTGTCGCCGCCGCTCGGCCCGTACACCTCGAACTCCGAGACCTGGCCGGCCGGCCAGCCGGTGTTGCCGGTGATGTTCAGCCGCAGGTACCGGGTGGTGACGGGGGTGTAGTTGATCGTCACGGTGTTGTTGGACGCCGGGTCGAACGTGTAGCCGGCGGAGGCGACGAGCTGGGAGAAGTTGCTGCCGTCGGTGCTGCCCTGCACGGTCAGCGTCTCGGTGCGGGCGCCCCAGTTGGCGGTCGGCAGCTTGAGCACGATCTGCGTGCTGCTGACCGAGGCCCCGAGGTCGACCTGCAGCCACTGCGGGAACGCGTTGTTCGTGCTCTCCCAGTAGCTGCTCTGGTCGCCGTCGTTGGCGTTGGCCGGCACGTAGTTCTGCACGGAGCCGCTGGACGTCATCGGCTTGCCGGCGGCCAGGTTGGTGGCGGCGACGGCGGCCGGCACGACCTCGAGGTCGGACAGCTGGGCCTGCTGGCCGGCGGAGTTGCCGGTGATCTCGACGCGGACGTAGCGGGACAGGGTCGTGCCGAAGTCGACCCGCACGGTGTTGTCGGACTTCGGGTCGAACGTGTACGGCTTCGAGCCGACGATGGTGCTGTAGCCCCGGCCGTCATTGCTGCCCTGCACGGCGAGGGTCTCGGTGCGGCTGCCCCAGCCGGCGGGGACCTTCATCACCACGCCGCCGATGCGGCTCACCTTGCCCAGGTCGACCTGCGCCCACTGCGGGAACGCGGCGCCCGAGCTCTGCCAGTACGAGTTGCGGTCGGAGTCGGCGATCTTGCCGGCCGGCTGTCCGGTGGTGGCGCTGCTCGCCGTGACGGTCGGGGTCGTCGCGGCGGTGGGTGACGGAGCGCTCGGCGCGCTCGCGGCGAGCGCCGGCCCTCCCATCGCGAGCAGGCCGAGACCGAGCAGCGCGGCTGCCCATCTCGGCGCGGGTCGGGGTGCGCTCATCGAGTGGTCTACCTCTCGTCCGACGGCAGGGTGATGGCGAGAAGGCCGAATCTTCCGAGCTGATGCCAGGAATTAACGGCAGCCTGTTCAATTTTTGCGTGACAGGGTTCACACTGTTACAGACGCGCGTCGGCTGCGTCAACGGCCAGTTGGGGCCGGGCCGGGCGTTCCCGGCGGCCGGCCGGGTGAGCTGGCACGATGCGGCGGTGGATCGGATCCTGTTGCCCGCGCCGGTCGGGTTCGTGCTCGGCGGTGGCGGCAGCCTCGGCGCGATGCAGGTCGGCATGCTGCGGGCGCTCGCGGACCGCGGCATCGCTCCCGACCTGGTCACCGGCACGTCCGTCGGCTCCGTGAACGGCTCGCTCGTCGCGCTCGACCCCGAGCACGCCGCCGACCGGCTCGCCGTGATGTGGGCCGGCATGACCCGGGCGCGGGTGTTCCCCGGCGGGCCGCTCGCCCAGCTGCGCACGCTGCGCCGCGAGCGCACGTACCTGTTCCCCAACACCGGGTTGGTCGAGGTGCTGGCCGAGGGCCTCGGCGGGGCAACGGACTTCGCCGAGCTGACGCTGCCGTTCGGCACCGTCGCGGTCGACGCCGTGACCGGCCTGCCGGTGCTGATGACGTCCGGCGACCTCGTGCCGGCGATCCTGGCGTCGGCGGCGATTCCCGGCATCTACCCGCCGGTGCGCCGCGAGGACAAGGTGCTCTACGACGGCGGCGTGCTGGCCAACGTGCCGATCAGGCAGGCGCTCGCGATGGGCGCGAAGTCGTTGGTGGTGCTGGACTGCACGTTCCCGGGGCACCTGCCCGAGGTGCCCGGCACGCTGGCCGAGACGCTGTTGTTCTGGGCGACGCTGGGGATGCGCAACCAGGCCGTGCTCGAAGCCGACCTCGCCGCCGGGGCCGTGCCGGTGGTGTACCTGCCCGGCGCGCCGGTGCAGGCCGTCACCCCGCTCGACTTCGGGCACACCGCCGAGCTGATCGAGTCGTCCTACCTGGCGTCGCGGGAGTTCCTGACCGGGCTGGAGATCGCCGGCCCCGGCCTCTACGGCGCGCCGGCCGGCCCGGTCGCCACGTCGATCAGCACCTCGGCCGCCGAGCGGGCGGAGTCGAACGGCTCGTAGTCGCGCAGTGAGGTGCTCAGCGCCGTCGCGCCTTCGTACAGCGTGATCAGCTGACGCCCCAACGGTTCCGGCTCGCGCACACCGGCCTCGGCCGCGACGGCGACGACCTTGGCCAGCACGGCCAGCTTGTGGTCGACGATCACCTGGCGCGCCGGGTGATCGTCGACCGGCAGTTCGACCGCCGCGTTGTGCAGCGGACAGCCGCGGTGCTCGATCGTGGTGGGGCGGGTGAACAGGCCGAGCAGCCGGTCGCGCGGCGACAGGTCGGTCCGGTCCAGGAAGTGCTCGCCGGGTACGCCGCGGGCGCTGACCTGGCGCAGGTACTCCGCAACCAGGTCGTCCTTGCTACCGAAAAGCTGGTACAGGGTGCGCTTCGACACGCCGGCCTCGTCCACCAGCTCGCCGATGCCGGTCGCCTGGATGCCGTTGCCGTAGAACAGGCGCGTCGCCGTCCGCATGATGCGGGCGCTCGGCGGTTCCATCTCCACAGCGGTCATGGTACCGCTCGTTACCCATAGGTCGCTGTGACGTGCTTCACCCGCGATTCGGGTACCGATCGGTTTTCCTTTCCTGCTAGCTTGAGTTGCAAATCGAAACTCACTCTCGGAAGGGGTAGCCGTGCACACCCTCGTGACCGCGCCCAACCAGTTCGCCGAGGTCGGCGGCCTACGGCTGGCCTACCGCCGGTTCGGCGCCGAGCACGGCACGCCGTTGCTGTGTTTCCAGCATTTCCGCGGCACGATGGACTACTGGGACCCGGCCGTGCTCGACGGCCTCGGCACGGACCGGCCGGTCATCGTCTTCGACGTCGCCGGCATCGGCCTGTCCGGCGGGACGACCCCTGAGCGCTTCGAGGACTTCGCCGACCAGGGCGCCGGGCTGCTGGACGCGCTCGGCATCGGGCAGGCCGACGTGCTCGGCTTCTCGCTCGGCGGCTACGCGGCGCAGGAGCTGGCGATCCGGCACCCGTCCCGCGTGCGCAAGCTCGTGCTCGTCGGCACCGGGCCGCGCGGCGGCACCCAGGAGGGCGCGCACCCCGACTACCCGACCTACGCCACCCGCAACGAGATCCCCACGCTCGACGACTTCCTGTTCCTGTTCTTCGAACCCAACGAGCAGAGCCAGGCCGCCGGCCGCGCCTTCTGGGAGCGGCGGCACCGGCGCACCGAGGATCTCGACGCCCCCAGCAGCCGCGAGGTGATGGCGGCCCAACTCGCGGCCGGCGCCGCCTGGCGCGTGCCGACCGATCCGCCGTTCGCCGACCTCAAGCGCATTTCGCACCCCACGCTGGTCGTCAACGGCGATCACGACGTCATGATCCCGACCGCGAACTCCTATCTGCTGCAGCAGCACATTCCGAATGCGCAGCTCATCATCTACCCCAACGCCGGCCACGCCTCCCAGTACCAATATCCCGAGCTTTTCGTCGCCCACACCCGGCTTTTCCTCGACGCCTGAGGTGGCCTTTCGTGACCGACCTGCTGAATTCGGTCATCGAGGCCCATGGTGGTCTGGACGCGTGGTCGTCCGTCGACGGATTGACCGTCGCCATGACCGCAGGCGACCATCGACATCCACGACGTTGTCGTCCGTCGCCCGCTGATCCGAGCACCGCTCGGTTTACCCACTGACGGCGGAAGAGGCCCATGCGTGGGCATGAGCCTCTCCGTCCGGTCGGGTCAGCTCCAGATGTCGGTGATGGGGGTCGCGGTGGCGGCGGCGCCGGCGTGGGGGAGGTTGTAGGCGTCCTCGATGGTGCGCAGGACGCTGTAGTGGGTGATGTTCTCCCCGTAGTTGCCGGCCGTCACGTGCGCGCCGGTGATGATCGTCGGGATCTGGTTGGCGCTGGTGTAGTCGTCCTCGTCGAAGGTGAGCACGAAGACGCTGTTGTGGGTCTTGGCCCACTGGATGTACCCGTCGAGGTGCTGCTTGAGCCAGCTGTCGCCCTGCTGGATCGTGCCGTCGTGCATGTCGTTCTGCAGGTTGGGCACGACGAAGGAGACGGCGGGCAGCTTGGTGTAGTCGGTGGGGAAGTCGGTGAAGCGCAGGTTGGCCGAGGCCGGCACGTCGGCGAAGTCGACCCACGGGTTGTGCTTGCGGGCGTAGTTGCCGGAGGTGCAGCCGGTGTACCCGTCGCTGGGCATGCTCTCCGAGTAGCCGGCGAAGCCGATGCCGGCGGCCAGCGCCTGGCCGCCGAGGTCGGCGGTGGTGAAGGCCTTCTTCGGGCAGGTGTCGCTGGTGATGCCCTGCGTGCTGCCGGAGAACACGGCCAGGTAGTTGGGCTGGCTGGGGTGGGCGACGGCGTGCGAGTTGGTGAAGTTGGCGCCGGCCTTGGACAGCCCGGTGATGTACGGGGCGTTGGCACTGCCGACGATCTCGCCCTGGGCGTGGTTCTCGTCGATGACGACGAGGATGTGGTCCGGGCGGGGCACGCTGCCGGCGGCGGCTGCCGTGGCCGGCGCGGACAGGCCGGCGGCGAGAACGGCGGCGATCAGGGCGAGCGGGGAGAATCGGGACATCGAAAGCTCCTCGGGTCGGTTCCCCGGGGAACGGTAGGCGGGTCACGGCCGGGCTGGGAACCGCCTGCTTTTCACAGACGGCTCCCAGCCTGTGAACCCGACAGGTCCACTGTGGACGGTGTTCAGGAGCTGGTACGCAGGTCGTAAACCGTGGTTCCACCGACCGTTCGGGCCTGGTAATGCGCGGCCACCCAGCTGGCGATCTGGCTGCTGCCGCCGAAACCGCCCCCGCCGCGGCCGCCGCTGACGTAGTAGCTGATCCGGCCCTCGGCCACGTAACGCTGGAACTGGGCGAGGGTGGGCGCGGGGTCGCCGCCGTTGAAACCGCCGATGGCCATCACGGACTTGCCGCTGGCCAGCGCGAGCGGGGCGGAGGACATGGAGCCGTCGGTGGCGGCGGCCCACTCCGTGGTGGTGGCCTGCAGCAGCGTCACCAGGGCGGAGCCGGCCTGGCCGCTCTCGCCGCCCCCGAAGCCACCGCCGCCGAAGCTGCTGCTGGAAGGCCCGGAAACGGGGATGGAACCGGTGTGCGGCACGGCGGCGGTGGCGATGCCGAAGGAGCCGACGCCGAGCATGCCGGTGATGGTGGCGACGACGATGAGCCGACGGAACTGGTCGCCCTGCACCAGGATCAGCGCGGCGACGGCGATGCCGGCGACCAGCACGACCCAGCGCAGCCACGGCAGCCAGCTGGAGTTCTCCGACAGCAGCACGAAGTCCCACCCGCCGGTGACGGCGATCATGGCGGCGAGCCAGGCCCGCACGGAGAACTTGGCCCGGCCGCGCCACAGCTGGCGGCCGCCGATGGCGACGAGGGCGGCGATGGCCGGCGCGAGGGCGACCGAGTAGTACGGGTGGATGGTGCCGCTCATGAAGCTGAACACCAGCCCGGTGACGAGCAGCCAACCGCCCCACAGCAGCAGCGCCGCCCGGGTCTGGTCGGTGCGGGGAGCGCTCCGCGTGAACCACAGCCCGGCGACCAGGGCGATCAGCGCCGCGGGCAGCAGCCACGAGATCTCGGTGCCGAAGGCCTGACCGAACATGCGGGTGATGCCGGCGCTGCCGCCGAACGACAGGTTCCCGCCGCCCCCACCTCCGCCGCCGAAGCCGCCGCCCCCGTTGCCCGAGCCGCCGAAGATCCGGCCGAGACCGTTGTAGCCCAACGCCAGTTCGAGCAGGCTGTTGTCCGTCGACCCGCCGATGTACGGCCGCGACGACGCCGGCCACAGCTCCACCAGCGCCACGAACCACCCGGCGGACACGATCAACGCCACCAGGGCGCCGAGCAGATGCATGATCCGGCGTCGCCACGAGGTCGGCGCGGCGACGAGGTACACGACGCCGAACGCCGGCAGCACCAGGAAGCCCTGCAGCATCTTCGTCAGGAACGCGAACCCGATCGCCACCCCGGCCAGCGCCAGCCACCGGAAGCCGGCCTTCTCCGTGGCACGAACGACGCAGTACGCCCCGCCGGTCATCAGCAGCACGAGCAACGCGTCCGGGTTGTCGAAACGGAACATCAGCACCGCGACCGGCGTCAACGCCAGCGCCGCGCCGGCGGCCAGACCGGCGCCGGAACCGAACCGGCGACGCACGGCGGCGTACAGCAGCCAGACCGACAGCACGCCTTCGAGTGCCTGCGGCGCAAGCAGACTCCACGAGCTGAAGCCGAAGATCCGGGCCGACAGCCCCATCACCCACAGCGCGGCCGGCGGCTTGTCGACGGTGATGACGTTGCCGGGATCGAGCGAGCCGAACAGCAGCGCCTCCCAGTTCTGGCTGCCGGCCAGCACCGCCTGCGCGTAGAAGTCGTTGGCGTAGCCCGACGCGCTCAGGTCCCACAGGTACAGCACGGCGGTGCCCAGCAGCAGCAACGCCAGCGCCGGCCGGTGCCAGCCGGGCCTTCCGGGCGCGTCGGCCATCGGGGCAGCCGCGGGCCGGGTCATCGTCGTTGTCATGCGACCAGCCTCGGGGGGACCGCTGTGCCGCCTGTGTGTGATCACTGTGCGGCAGCTGTGAGCCGGACGGTGAACACGGTCCGGCCGGGCCGGCTGTCCAGCGCGACCTCGCCGCCGTGCGCGGTCACGATGGCGGCGACGATGGACAGTCCGAGCCCGGTTCCCCCGGACGACCGCGACCGGGAGCCGTCGCCGCGGGCGAACCGCTCGAACACTTCCGGTTGCAGCTCAACGGGAATCCCCGGCCCGTCGTCGGCGACCTCCAACACGACCTCGCCCGGATTGCCGTTGTGGATCCCCGTGACGACGGTCGTGCCCGGCGGCGTGTGGGCGCGGGCGTTGCCGAGCAGGTTGAGCAGAACCTGGTGCAGCGCCTGGCCATCGCCGAGCACGGTCACCGGCTCGCCCGGAATCGCCAGCTGCCAGCGGTGATCCCGGCTGGTCACGCGTGCGTCGCTGACGGCGTCCACGACCAGCCGGGACAGGTCGACGGGCTCCCGCGCGAGCGGCCGTCCCGCGTCCAACCGGGCCAGCAGCAACAACTCCTCGACCAGCGACGTCATCCGCGTCGACTCGGACTGGATGCGGCGCATCGCGTGCGACACGTCCGGCGGCACCTGCCCCGCGTACCGGCCGGCCAGTTCGGCGTAGCCGCGGATGGAGGCCAGGGGAGTGCGCAGTTCGTGGCTGGCGTCGGCGACGAACTGCCGGACCCGGGTCTCGCTCTCCTGGCGGACGTTCAGCGCCGACGCCACGTGCCCGAGCATCCGGTTCAGCGCCGCGCCGACCTTGCCCACCTCGGTCCGCGGATCGGTGTCCTCGTCGGGAACCCTTACGGACAGAGCGACTTCGCCCCGGTCCAGCGGCAGCTCGCCGACCCGGGTCGCGGTCGCCGCCACCCGGTCCAGCGGCCGCAGCGCGGCCCGGATGATCACCGCACCCGCCGCGGCCGCGACCACCAGCCCGGTGGCGGCGATGACCAGCAGCGCGATGTTGATGCGGTCCAGCGCGTCGTTGACCTGGTTCAGCGGCAGCCCGATGATCATGCCGCCGTTGTTGGAGGAGATCACCCGGTAGTCGCCGAGACCGGGCACGCTGACGGTCGTCGGGCGCCCGGTGGACGGCGCCGCAGCCAGTGCCGCGAGCTGGTTGCCGAACAGGTTCTGCGGGCAGACGTTCTGGTCGAGCATGACGGCGATCTGCCCGTTCACGGTGAGCGCCCCCGGGCCCAGGCTCGGTGGCGGGCCCTGTTGCTGGTTGTTCGCGCACCAGTTCTGCTCCGGCCTGGGAACGTGCCCGCCGTCCGGGCCGTGGCCCCGACTGCCCGCCTGCTGCAGCTGGCTGTCCACCTGGGCGACCAGGTTGTCCCGGATGAAGACCTCGCCGATCAGCCCGATCGCCAGCGACACCACCGTGAGCAGCAGGACCACCGCGACGACGAGTTTGCGTCGCAGGGTCCAGCGGCGGCGGTCAGCCCGTGGGGCGGAGGACATAGCCGGCGCCGCGCATGGTGTGGATCATCGGCTCCCGGCCGGCGTCGATCTTCTTGCGCAGGTAGGAGATGTACAGCTCGACGATGTTGGCCTGGCCGCCGAAGTCGTACTCCCAGACCCGGTCCAGGATCTGCGCCTTGCTCAGCACGCGCCGCGGGTTGCGCATCAGGTAGCGCAGCAGCTCGAACTCGGTCGCGGTCAGCTGGATCTCCTGCCCGGAGCGGCGCACCTCGCGGCTGTCCTCGTCCAGCGTCAACTCGCCCACCACCAGCTGCGAGCTCGTCGCCGAGGCCACCGAGTTGGAGCGGCGCAGCAGCGACCGCACCCGCAGCACCAGCTCCTCCACGCTGAACGGCTTGGTCACGTAGTCGTCGCCGCCCACGGTGAGGCCGGCGATGCGGTCCTCGACGGCGTCCTTTGCGGTCAGGAACAGCACCGGCACCTCGGGCTGGTCCAGCCGGAGCCGGCGCAGCACCTCCAGGCCGTCCAGGTCGGGCAGCATGATGTCCAGCACGACGGCGTCCGGCCGGAACTGCTTGGCCTCGCGGACCGCGCTCACGCCGTCCGCGGCGCAGCGCACCGCCCAACCCTCGAAGCGCAGGGCCATGCTCACCAGTTCCGCGAGCGCCGTCTCGTCGTCCACCACGAGCACCCGCAACTGGCTGCCGTCCGCGCGCCTGAGTTCGCCGTTCATGGCCTCCATCCTGTGACCGGCGGCTTTGCGGCCGCTGAGTGCTTCCTGTGTATCACCTGTGCGGCTTGCTCACAGGATGTGCCCACAGTGCGCACAGCTGGTGCACAGCGGCGGTGGCCAGGGTGGCTGTCACAAGCCCGAACGCAGGAGGACGACGATGGACACCCAGCAGCCCGCCGACAACACCGAGCCGGTCTGGGGTGCCGCGCCGACGCAGCCGACGCAGCCCAAACGTTGGTCCGCCGGCAAGACCACCGCGGTCGTCGCGGTCGCGGTCGTGGTCGCCGTGGGCGGCGGCTACGGCATCTCCAAGCTCGTCGGCGGCACCACCGCGAACGCGTCCACGCAGGGCCCCGGCGGCTTCGGAGCCGGCGGTGGCTTCGGCGGCGGCCGGGGCGGCGGCCCCGGCGGCATGGGCGGGCTGTTCTCCGCCCTGCACGGCGACTTCACCGTGCAGGACAACGGCAGCTACGTCACCGAGCGACTGCAGACCGGCGAGATCACTGCCGTCAGCGCCACCTCGATCACCGCCAAGAGCGCCGACGGCTACACGCAGACGTACACGATCGACTCCTCGACCCGGGTCGACGAGGGCGACGAGCAGGTGAGCGACCTCAAGACCGGCACGACGGTGACGATCATCGCCAAGCTGTCGGGTGACAAGGGCACCGCCACGTCGATCAACGACCAGCAGCGGACCGGCGGCCCCGGCGGACAAGGCCAGCAGGGCACGCAGGGCACGCCGCCCGGCAACTGATACCTGGGACGGAAGCCGGTCCCCCTCCCGGCTTCCGTCCCAACCCCTTGCCGCTTCCCGTCAGAGGAACTCGACCAGGGGGAAGGCGCGGTGCCGGCGGGGCGGGATCAGGAAGTTCTGCCGCCGGGTCGCGGTGATGAACCGCTCCAGCCCGTGGTCCTCCTCATCGAGGTCGTACTTCTCCAGCAGGTCCACCGCGGACTGGTTGGACCGCATCGTGGCGAAGAAGTCGGCGCTGGGGAAGAAACCCGAGAACTGCAGCTTCGCGGTGTCGCGACCGGTCGTGGTGTCCATCGCGTCGAAGCCGGGGCCGTCGATGCGCTGGTGGATCGGCCGACCGTCGGCGGTGCGGCCGGACCGCTGCAACGTGGACAGGTGCCCCATCCGCTGGAGCTGCCGCGCGCTCTGCTCCGCATAGCCGGCGCCGTGGAACTCGTTGCGCACCACGGCGCCGAGCATCTTCAGGTTGGTGGGACCGCCGCCGTTGTAGAACGGGTCGTTCGGGTTCTGCTCGACCGGCGCGGGGGAGTGGAACATGTACTGGATCCGCTCGTCGAACGGCTCGCGCGTGTCCGGGCCCTCGTCGGGGTCGCGGCCGTCGACGTAGAACTGCTCCAGGTCCAGCAGGTCGTGCGAGAGGTGCTGGACGGCGCCGTTGTCGAAGTAGGAGCCGGCGGTCGCGGTGCTCAGGTGGATGCCGCCACCGCCGACGAAGGTCACGTTCTGGGCCGGCGCGCTCGCGTCGACCTGCTGGTCGGCGAAGCCCATCCACATCGGGGAGTGCGGGTTGACGAACGACGCGAACGACAGGCCGGCGTTGGCCGCGATGTAGCGGGGCAAACCGATCTGCACGAACATCGCCCGCGACGAGGTGATCCGCAGGCCGGCGTCGAACCGCGGCGAGGCGATCGGCCGGCCCACCAGCTGGTTGCTGCCGGACAGCCAGGACACCACGTCCGCCACGTACGACGAGTCGTCGCCGCGGATGGTGAACAGCACGTCGTTGTTCTCCAACCGCAGTGGGACGGTGAATTCCGGTCTACGCAGTTCGAGCACGTGCGACCCGGGTGCCACGTCGGTCGGCGACGCCACGGCCCGTTTCAACACCGGCTGGTCGCCGGACAGCGTGCGCGGCATGGTGGCGTCGACCAGACTCGCCGGCAGCCGCGCGAAGTAGTTGTCGCTGTACGAGACGTGCGTGAAAACACCGCCCGGCGCGTACGGGTAGTTCGCCTCGATGGTGCGCAGCGCCGATTCCATTCGCGACTGGTCGGCGCTCGACGGGATGCGCGACAGCGTCGCCGTGAGAAAAACCGTGTGCACCGGCGGCATCCCGACCGGAATGCCGTCGTAGGTCACCGCGGGCGGCATGTACGGGCTCAGGTCGAACTGCACGTCGGGGAACGGCTTCGCCGGGTCGGCCAGCGCCAGCCGCTGCGGCACGATCGCGCCGTCCTGGAGCAACGCCAGGGTGCCGAGCGCGCCGGTGATCGCGCCCGCGGTGCGCAGCAGGGAGCGTCGCGATACCGGTTTGCCTAGTATGGGCGCCATCGGCGTGGCCTGCGCGGCGGACCGTGGCCGGGCCATGGGACAGTGGGCGGGAGCAATTTCTTCGGGCACGGGAAAACCTCCGTGACTCCAGTGTCAACACAATACTTCCCGGTGTGGAAACAGGGCGGGAAATTGCACCGCCGAGTCTACGCCCGCGCCTGTCGTTGACAAACGCCCGAAAGGCCCGTCGAATGCGTCCGTTCAGGCTGGCCGCAATTACTTAGGAACGGTGTCGATATACCTAGGTATTGTGTCGGCATGTCCGTCACCGCGTCCGATCTCGACGCCGCCACTGCCGCCCTGGCCGCCGCCCTGGAACCCGTCGTCAACCGTGACTGGACCGCGGCGACAGGCACCGGCGACCTGAATGCGTTCCGGACCGTGGAACACCTGGGCGACTGCCTGCTCTCCTACGCGGCCCAATTGGTGTCATGCCCGCGGGACCGCTACGTAGCCTTCGAGGCCGGCCTCACGCCGGACGCCACCGCCGCCGACGCGCTGGAGTTCGCCGTCACCGGCGGGCGGCTGCTCGCGGCCGCCGTGCGCACGGCGAGCCCCGATGCCCGCGCCTACCACCCGACCGGCATGGCCGACCCCGCGGGCTTCGCGGGCATGGGCGTGGTGGAGATCCTCGTGCACGGCGAGGACGTCGCCCGTGGCCTCGGCGTCGCCGTCGAACCGCCCGCCGACGTCTGCGCCCGCGTGCTGGAGCGGATGTTCCCCGAGGTCACGGTGGCTGCCGAGCCGTGGACGGCGCTGCTGTGGGCCACCGACCGCGTCGAGTTGCCGGGACTGCCGAACCGGGCAGGCTGGCGGTGGCGGGGCACGCCAGCCGGGGAATAACCCGGACAGTTCGCCCGTGGCTGTCAACTCGTCCACTACGCAGCGTAGAAGACCGCCATGATGGGGATCGGGCCGAGCGAGCGGAGGTGCGTCGATGACGGCGGCAGGTGCGGTCTTCGGGGTGGAGGTCGGCGCCGACTCGGTCCGGGTCGCCGTGCTCGGCGACCACCTGGCCGTGCTCGATCACGTGCAGCTGCGCTACCCACGCGGCACGCTCGACCCGTACGCCGCGCTGGACGTGGTGTTCGCGGCCATCGACCGCTGTGTGCAGCTGTGCGCGACCAGGCAGCTGCCGGTGCGCGGGATGGCGCTGGCCGGTTCGGGCGACACCCTGGTCGGCCTGGACGAGCTGGACCGGCCGATGACGCCGGTGTTCACCGGGCCGGACCCGCAGACCCGGGCGCTGGCCCGGCGGATCGGGTCGACGCTGCGGCGCGCCACCGGCGTCGCCGCGCACTGCGGCTCGCCGCTGGTGCGGCTGGCCTGGTTCGCCGAGCACGGCCCGGACCTGCTCACCCGGGTCGCCCGATGGTGTGAACTCAAGGATTTTGTGCTGTCCCGGCTGACCGCCCGCGTGCTCGCCGACACCTCGTGCGCGTCCGCCGGCGGGCTGTTGGCCGTCGCCGAGCCCGAGTGGTCCCCGAAGGCGCTCGAACTCGCCGGCATCGGCACCGCCCAGCTGCCGCCGCTCGTCGACCCCACCGACCAGGTGCCGCTGGTCACGGAGGCGGCCCAGCTGCTGGCGCTGCCCGCCCTGCTGCCGCTGGTCGTCGGCGCGGCCGGGTTGCCGCTGGCGGCGCTGGGCATGGGCGTGACCGAGCCCGGCACGGCGGCGCTCTGGCTCGGCTCCCGACTCGTGCTGGCCGTGCTCAGCCGTGAACCGGTGGCCGACGACGTGCTGTTCACGCAGCGGCTCGCGGACGGCGTCTGGGCCGTCGGCGTCGATCTGACGGACGGTCAGACGCCGCCTGCCGTGCGTATCGACGGCCTCGGCCGGCTGCTCGTCGCCGCCGGCGAGGCGCTGACGGCCGCCGGCGCCCGGATCGACCGGGTGCGCGTCGATCCAGCCGTGTTGAAGGTGCCGATGGCCGCCGAGGTGGTCGCGGCCGCGCTCGGCGTGCCCGTCGAGATCGCCCCCGACGAGCCGCCCGCCGCGGTCGGCGCCGCCCTGCTCGCGGCCCGCACGCTGGGGCTGGCGCCCGGCATCGAGGAGGCCGCTCGCACCCGGCTCGCGGTCCGCACGGTGGCGCCGGATCCGCAGCTCAGCGCGGCCGACATGGAACGGCTGAGCGGTACCAGCCGCTGAACCTTTGGCGAACCCCCGGCGGCGCGCGCCGAGGACTTGGCAGGATGGAGGGCGTGCCAACTCAGACCACCCCGCCTCAGACGCGCGCGGAGCGGTTCGGCACCTGGCTCACCTCATGGGCGACCAGGCTGCCGAAGTCGTTGCGTTTCATCACGCCCGAGTTCGTGGGGTTCGCGATCCTGGGCACCTTCACGTTCCTCATCGACATGGCCATCCTGGCGGTGCTGAAGACGCAGACGTCGCTGCCGCTGCCGGTCGACGTCGCCATCGGCTACCTCGCCGCGTTCGGCCTGAACTACGTGCTGAACCGCACCGTGAACTTCAAGTCGCACGCCCCGGTCGGCGGCCAGGTGCTGCGCTTCACGGTGATCACGCTGCTCGATCTCGGCTTCACCACGCTGGCCACGACCTGGCTCGCCGACGTCGGCGTGCCCTTCGCGGTGGCGCGGGTCGGGGCCGCCTGTTGCGTCGGCCTGTTCACATATGTGGGCGCTCGCTTCTGGGTTTTCCGGAAAGAGAATCGGAAAGATTGACACAAGTGGTCTGGACCTCTAAGACTGGCATTCCCCTGCAAGTTCTCGGTCAGGCACCGCCGCCATCCGAGGAGTGTCATGTCGAAACGAGTGTCCACATCCCTGCTCGTGGTTGCATCGGTGCTCGCATCCCTGCTGGTCGTCGGATCCGTCAGCCAGCAGGCGGGTGCGGCCCCGGCCGCGTTCGTCCATCCCGGCGTTCTGGTCAGCCGCGCCCAACTCGACCACATCCGGTCCCAGGTCAATTCCGGCGCGCAGCCGCAGACCCAGGCGTACCAGGCGATGATGTCGGACGGGCTGCTGTCGCAGAGCCGGGCGCCGCATCCGTGGTCCGTCGTCGAGTGCGGTTCGTACTCCAACCCCAACTACGGCTGCACCGACGAGCGCCAGGACGCGCTCGCCGCGTACGGCAACGCGCTGGCGTGGTACATCACCCAGAACGCGACGTACGCCAAGAAGGCCATCTCCATCATGGACGCATGGTCCGCGACGATCACCAGCCACACCAACAGCAACGCCCCGCTGCAGACCGGCTGGGCCGGCTCGGTGTGGCCGCGCGCCGCGGAGATCATCCGCTACACCTACGGCGGCGGCTGGGCCAACCTGAGCCGGTTCGCCACCATGCTGCGCAACGTCTACCTGCCGGTGGTCATCAAGGGCAGCAACAGCAACGGCAACTGGGAATTGACCATGATGGAGGCCGCGGTCGGCATCTCGGTCTTCCTGGACGACAAGGCCTCCTACGACACGGCGATGGCCAAGTACATGCTGCGCGTTCCCGCCTACGTCTACCTGAGCAGCGACGGGGCCCTGCCCAAGACGGCGCCCGGCGGCCCCACCACCCGTGACGGCATCATCAGCTACTGGCAGGGACAGAGCACCTTCGTCAACGGCCTGACCCAGGAGACCTGCCGCGACTTCACGCACACCGGCTACGGCATCGCGTCCATCTCGGACGTCGCCGAGACCTCCCGGATCCAGGGCAACGACCTGTACACCGGCGACATCGGCACCCGCCTGCGCTACGCCCTCGGCTTCCAGGCCCAGTACGAGCTCGGCGCGGCCGTGCCGTCCTGGCTGTGCGGCGGCAGCGTCAAGCGGGGCCTCGGCCCGGTGACCGAGGTCGGCTACAACGCGCTGGCCTACCGCCTGGGCAACGTCATGACCAACACGCACACGTTGGTCATGAACAACCGGCCCGCCGGCGACAACATCCTGTTCGTCGCGTGGGAGACCCTGACCCACGGCGACCAGCCGAACTAACGCCTCGTCGTCCACCTGAGTGGCTCATGTGGCTCCGGAAGCCACCTGAGTGGCTCGCGTGGCTCTGGAAGCCACGTGAGCCACTCAGGTGCGTCGGAGGGTGGATCACCCGATCGGCGCCGGTGCTGCGCCGCCGCCCGGGGTCGGCGTTGTCGGCTTTGTCGGCGAGGTGGTGGTCGTCGTTGTCGTCGTCGGCGTGGTGCTGCCGCCGAAGATCTGCTGCAGCAGCTGCTTGAGCTGCTCCACCAGCTTCTGGATCATCTGCTTGATCGAGTCGAAGATGCCGTCCTTCTGCGCCAGCGCGGTCTTCAGGTCGGCGGTCTGTTTCTCGGCCGCGGCCAGCGGGCTCGCGGTGCCCGGCGGCACCAGGCCGCGGTCGAGGTCGCGGTGCACGCCGGCGAGCACCGGCCCCAGGTCGTTCACCGCGGCCTGCGCCGCGGCGGCGTCGTTGTTCCGGGCGGCGGCGTCGAGCCGGTCCCGGATCTGCGTGATCTGTTGCGCCGTCGTCGGGTTCGTCGCCGACTCGGCGGTGGCGACGCTGAAGCCGATCGCCGCGAGGACGGCGCCCGCCAGCACGGCGGCGAGCACGGCGGAAAGGTGCTTGAGCACGGTAGACCTCCCGGTGGACTGCGGATCCCGCTGAATCGGATACCCGGTCTCCCGCCCCGTCGGCACAAGACCACCCGATCGTGGAAAACTGCTTGCGCCGCATGTGAGGCTGGACGTCGTGGCCACTTTCGAGGAACTCGTCGCCGAGGGCGCGGCGGTGCCGGTGGACGGCTGGGATTTCTCCTGGTTCGAGGGCCGGGCGACCGAGCAGCGCCCTTCTTGGGGCTATTCCGGGCTGATCGCCGAGCGGATGGCCTCGGTGGAGTCCGCTTTGGACATTCAGACCGGCGGCGGCGAGGTGCTCAACACCGTGGAGAGGCTGCCCGTACGCACCGCCGCCACCGAGGGCTGGCCGCCGAGCCTCGCGGTGGCCCGCCGGTTGTTGGAGCCGCGTGGTGTCGAGGTCGTCCAGGCCGGCAACCTCGATCCGCTGCCATTCGAGGATTCCTCATTCGAGCTGGTCGTCAGCCGGCATCCGGCCGAGATCCGGTGGGACGAGATCGCCCGCGTGCTGCGGCCCGGCGGCGTCTACCTGTCGCAGCAGGTCGGCGCCGGCTCCATGCACGAGGTGTCCGAGGCCATGATGGGTCCGCTGGAGATCGACAATTCTCGCGACCCCCGGTTGGCCGCCGAACAGGCAGCCGAGGCGGGGCTGCGGCTCGTGCGGCTCGTGCCCGAGTCGCTGCGGGCCGAGTTCTACGACATCGCGGCAGTGGTGCACTTCCTGCGCAAGGTGGTCTGGATCGTGCCGGGGTTCACTGTGGACGGTTATCTGCCGCAGCTGCGGGCGCTGCACGAGCGGATCGAGTCCGAGGGCCCGTTCGTCGCGCACACCAAGCGTTTCCTCATCGAGGTGGCCAAGCCGTGAAAGGGCTCGCGGAGTCCCGTACCCGCTACGAGGTCGAGCTGTTGCCCAAGCTGCGGGGAATTCCGCACGCAGCCGCCCGGATCGGCCACGGCTCCGAAGTCCTCGGCTTCGACACCGACCGGTCCCGGGACCACGACTGGGGCCCGTTCGTCCAGATCTTCGTGCCGGATCCGGCCGCCGTGCCGGTCGAGGCGTTTCGGCCGGGGGACTGGCTGCGCGGGCATCTCGCTTCGATCCCTGGCCGGTGTGACGCTGTTCGACTGCCGCCAGCCGAGCGCGAGGCCGCGCCGGTGCCTGGAGCGGTTGGCGGATTTCGATCGCCGCCACTCGACGCGCCCACCATCAAAGCCGACGCGGCGATCGAAATCTGGCAAGCGAAGGCGTCGGCTTAGAGCGGCCGAGCCCCGCGCGGAACGCGCGGCATAGGCACTGCCCCGTACAGCAAGTGGTTCGGCAGCGCCTTCGCTCAGTTGCCTTGCGCCGCAACGCTCACGCCTGTGCTGCGCGGCGCCCTGGCCGCCACCGAGTGGAACGCCCGCGAGGAGCACCTCGCCGCCGCGTACCGGACCGTCGCCGCGATGCACAACGCGCTCGGCCTCACCGAGCCCGTCGACCCCGCCACCCGGCCGTACCACACGCGGCCCTACCAGGTTCTGCACGCCGAACGCTTCACCGACGCCCTGTTCGCCACCATCTCCGACCCCGCGGTGCGCGCCCTGCCCCACTACGGCAACGCCGACCAGGCCTTCGACAGCACGGACGTGTTGTCCTCACGCGCGAACACCCGCGCGCTGTTCCGGACCTAGCCGTCCCGCTGCGGCCGGTGGACGCGCAGTCCTATCCCGCCGGCCAGCAACAACACGGCGCCGGCGATCAGCACCAGCACGGCGCCGTTGATCGCGCCGCCCGTCCAGTCCCAGACGGCCTCCGGCACCGCGATCGTCACGCCGATGACGCCGCCGATGAGCAGGATCGGCATCCGGTCGGCCAGATACCACCCGAAACAGAGCAGGGCCACGACCAGCGTCGTCGCGTACTGGACGAACGCGTGCTCCGGGAACTGCGCGCCGATCAGGGCGAGGGCGGCGGCGACGCCGGCGCCGACCGCGCGGTGCCGGATGACGCCGCAGGCGACCAGCAGGGCCCAGACGGCGGCCAGCAGCAACAGCCCGGCGCCGATCCATGACGGCGCAAAGCCGGCCAGGTCGACCAGCCCGATCACCGCGGAAGCGCCGGCGATGCCAGCCACCGGCAGCGCGAACACCGCGGGCCAGGCGGCGTACCCGGCGGCGGCGAGCACCAGCCCGGCGATGCCGCCGGCCAACGCCGGATGGGTGTCGAACGCGACCGAGCCGGCCAGGCCGCCGGTCACCGCGCCCAGCGCCAGCAGCACACCGGTGACCCGGTTGCGCAGCGCCACGGCCGCGCCGATCAGCACCACCGTCACGCCGATCAGCAGCCCCACGCGGCCGGCGTGCGAGAACGAGTCCCACGAGGAGCCGACGACCAGCGCCGCGCCGGCCAGCAGCAGCGCCGCGCCGACGTATCCGACGACCTCGGCGATGCGGCGACGTACAGGCGTCGGCTCGGCCTCGGTCAGCGCGGTCCGCACCGCGTCGGCCTCCTGCTGCGAGAGCGTGCCCGCCGACACCAACTCGCCCAGTGCGCGTTCCTGGCTGTGCGCCAACCCACTCATACAGTCGGGGTACCCGCTCCGGTGATCCGCAACCGCACCACCGTGCCGATCGACGGCGACGACCGCACCTGGACCAGGTCGCACAGCTGGTTGACCATCCACATGCCGCGGCCGCGCGGCTGGGCCAGCGTCGGCCGCCGCCGCCCGACCAGCGGATCGGTGATCACGCCCTCGTCCCGGACCTCGCACACCAGGTCGCCGTCCTCGGCCCACAACCGCAGCATGCCGCCGCCACCGCCGTGATCGACGCTGTTGACCATCACCTCGTGCACGGCCAGCGTGAACCGTTCGACCGCGTCGTTGTCCAGGCCGAACCGCCGCGCCTTGCCGGCGGCGTGTTCGCGCACGCCGGTGACGCTGTCCAGGTCGAAGCGCAGGAACGTGGTGGCGCCGAACGGTTCCGGCAGCTCCTGCGCCAGCGTGGAGCCGTCGTCGCGGTCGTCGAAGCCGGGGTTCGGCTCGTCCGCCCACCACGGGTGGTTGGCGCGGGCGCGGGCCAGCACCGGCTCCGGGTGCGTCGCCGCGTACGGGCACAGCAGCAGCCAGTCGGTCGCCGCGAACTGCTGGTTGAGCAGCGTCTCGTGCTGGTGGCACTCGGCCAGCGCCGGCGCCCGCCGGTCCTCGTGCACCGCCTCGGCGACGCCGCGACACGGCCTGCCCTCGTTGCGGTCCAGGAACTCCCGCCACATCGGGAACATCCGCGCCGGATTGCGGCCGACCTCCAGCATGTCCACGAAGTCGACGCCGCGGCCGTCCGGGCCGAGCGCGTCGCGGACGGGTTCCAGCCGCTTGGCCGGCACCGCTATCAGGACGGCGGCGTCCTCCGCGAATCCGGCGCGCACGACGTCAGTCACCCGCGTGACGAAGCCGTCCTCGCTGTCGTAGCTGAACGCCTCGTGCCGGAACACCACCGCGCCACCGTATGCCTAGCGAGGTGCGCTTCGCATCCAGGCCTCAGGCCGTGACGAACTTGGCCAGCCGGTCGGCCAGCCGCTTCCGGGACCCGCAGTGCGGCGGGTTGGGCTGGCCGGGGCAGTTGCCGACCACAACCTCGTCCACGAAGTGCCGGACCCGGCCGGGCGTGGGCAGCGGGTCCGGGCCGAGGTAGCTGAGGATGACCGGGCCGTCCAGGGTGTCGATCTCCAGCCCGACCGACCAGCCGTGCCGCTCGTCCCAGACCAGCATCAGGTCGAACTCGGCGAACAGGGGATGCCGCGTCGGCAGCGCGATGTAGGCGGAGGCGAGGTCGCCCACCTCGTGGTACATCGCGTCCGAGGGGACGCCCAGCAGCCGCGCGACAGCGGCGACGTATCTGCCGAGGCCCAGGGCCGCCTCGCTGTCAGGTGCGACGTTCATGCCTCGCCCCCGTCCGGTGCAAAGTCCATCGGGGATACCCGGTCAGCGATAACCTAAACGTGATGTGACGTGGATCACACCGCCGGAATGGTGAAGGCCACCTCGGTGCCGTCTGACCTGCGGTTCAGGCTCACCTGGGACGCCAGCGCCCGGATCAACGCCAGCCCGCGGCCGCGGTCACCCGGGTCCTCCGGCTGTGGCCGCCACGTTCCGTAGTCGCGGACCCGGCCGTGCACCGTGCCGGCCTCGTCGCGGGTCAGCCACAAGTCCACCGAACCCGGCTCGCCCGACCGGTAGCCGTGCTCGATCGCGTTCGCCGCCGCCTCGCCCACCACCAGCTGCAGGTCCTCCAGCAGCTCGCCCGACAGGCCCGCCGACGCCGCCCAGTCCCGCACGACCTTGCGCATGCCGGCCAGTTCTCCGGGTATGCCGCTGAACCGCAGGGCCAGCGGGACGGTGTGCGCCCGCGCCCTGTCCACGTCCTCGCGTCTCGACCCGTTCACCTGACCTCCGGTGATCAGGCTATCCAGCCCCGGGGGTCGCTGCCAGTGAACCGGGGGCGCGCCGGGCCGGTATATGGGTGCGCAGTTCGCGTCGAGGAGTGGGGTAGGGATGCTCAGTCAGCACGAACGCCGCCAGTTGGACCAGATCGAACGCGGTCTGGCCGCCCAGTACCCGGCGCTCGCCACCCGCTTGAGCGGGAGCCTGCTCGACCGGTACCGGTGGGCGCTGGAGACCATGTGGGCGTTCGGCCTCTGCTGCTTCGTGCTCGGTGTTGTCGTCAACAGCGGCGAACTCGGCCTGTCCGGGCTGGGCTTCCTGGTCGCCGGTCTGTTGTTGCGGCACCGCAAGTACCTGTTCGGCCTCTTCAGCGGTTGACGCCCGTCAACCGGGCGACGGTCTTGGCCACGCGGTTCTGGCGGGTCTCCGCCTTCTTCGCCTCCTCGATCCACCGCACGTACTCCTTGCGGTGCGTGAAGGGCAGGCCGTCGAAGACGCGCTGCGCCTCGGGGTCGGCCTGCAGGGCGGCGGCCAGATCGGCCGGTATCTCGACCTCGCGGGGAGCTGTGTCGAGCGCGATGTCGACATCGACCTCGTCCCAGGCCTCGACGCCGGCGGCAGTGCGGTTCTCGGCGCTGAGCGGGATCAGGAGCTGAGCGGGATCAGGAACTGCCCGCCCCTCGTCGCCACCGTGCTCCGGTAGGTGTGCCCGCCGATGGTCACGTGCACCTTGGGCTGCTTGCCCGCGCCGAGCTCGGCGACGACCTCCGCCGGCACCGGCAGGCCGGTCGCGGTCTTGCCGCCCAGGAGGACCGTCGTGCGGAAGCGCATGCCGGCAGTATGACCCCATGGCCATCTTCACGCCCTCACAACGCGACCGGCTGCTCGCCGCCCTGATCGAGCGGGCTCGTGGCGACGTCCGGATCGGCGGCGCCGCCCTGACCGGCTCCGGCGCTGTCGATGGCGCCGACCGGTGGTCCGACATCGACCTCGCCCTCGGCGTCGTGGCCGACCGTGACGACGTGATGGCCGACTGGACCGCGTTCCTCTATGCCGATTTCGGCGTCATCCACCACATGGACGTGCCGTTCCGGTCGGCCATCTACCGCGTGTTCCTGCTGCCCGACACCCTTCAGGTCGACATCGCCTTCGTCCCCTCCGCCGAGTTCGGGGCGACCGCCCCCACCTTCCGTCTCCTCTTCGGGATCGCTTCGGAGCAGCCTCCGACGCCTGTGCCGACCGCCCGTGCGCAGATCGACATGGGGGTGGCTCTACGCCCTGCACGTGCGTTCCAGCATCGAACGCGGCCGTGTCTGGCAGGCCGAGCACATGCTCGGCGGGCTGCGCAACGTCGTGCTGACCCTGATGTGCCTGCGACACGGGGTGCCGGCAGTTCAGGGACGAGGACTGCACCTGCTCCCGTCCACCGAAACCAAGGCCGCCTTGGCAACCCTGGTCGGCGGCTTGGCGGAGGCCGAGCTGCGCCGCGCCTTCCGGGCCGGGGTGGCGTTGTTGTTGGCGGAGGCCGCACACGTGGACGCGGAGTTGGCGAAGGCGTTGACCGCCCCGTTGGAGGCGATGCTCGGTTGAGGGATCCTCGGGTTGGTGCCGAAGTGGTGGTGTGGGCGTGCGTGCCTTTTTCGCACCCACCCGCCCACCCTCGCCACGGCTGACACCCATATTTCGTTCGCGACTCCCCTCTTCGTCAGGTTCAGGGCGAGGCTCTCCCGATGAACATTTGTTTGCCTTGAAGGCTGTCGTGAGCCGCCCGGTGTCACAGTGAAACCGTCACGGGGTGCTCTGTCGCACAGACGTATTTGCTCGCTCGCGCCGCTCGCGCACTGGCACACTGCGAACCTGGAATCGGAGCTGGGCCGTGAGGCGTAAGGGGGTGGCGATTGGCCGGCATTGCCGACGTCATCGCCCGTTTCCGGGCGGTCCTCACCGCTTGCGGCACCGCCGGCACACGATTGCGCGGTGCTGATGAGGCGTTTCAAACGTGCGTGGAAGCGTTGGCACAGGCTCTGGAAGGGGCACGGGATCGCGACTCGATCGCGCTGATGGGTGCGGCTCTGGATTCCGTCCGTGCGGCCAATGACGCCGTCGAGGATGCCATTGCAGGGCGTCCAGCGGTATGTGAGCCGGCTCAGCCCGGATGTGGCCGGCCGTGCGTCGGACACGATCACGACGGCGACCGTCTCGCCGCAGCGACCAGCCAGGCCCGCTGACTCGGCCGGCTCTCCGTCGGCTGACCAGATCGAGCGGCTACGTGCCGAGCTACCGTCGCCCGTAGTGCCCGGCACCGGGCAGAAGACCCATGGCCGGTGGGTCGCGCAGGGTGGCACCGCCCAGCAGTTGGTCAGTGGGCGGGACGAGCTCTCGACCAAGGTCAACGACCAACTGAGAGCCCAAGGATGCCCTTGGCTGCCTGCCCGTACCGCCGACGACGTGGAACTGAAGCTAGCCGCCCTGATGCGTGAGCAGGGCCAGACCGACCCCGGGATGCGACACGTCACCCTCGTGATCAACAATCGTCCCTGCAAGGGTGACCTGAGCTGTGACGAGTTGGTGCCTGTCATCCTGCCGGCGGGGTACTCGCTGACCGTGCACGCCCCGAACTACCGCAAGAGGTTCACCGGAGGAGCGGAGCCGTGGTGGCGCTGAGGGCCTGGTACGACCCCGACAACGACGACGAGCCGATTATCGTCGGCACGACGGCTGACGTGGACACTTTCCTGGACCGTCTGCAGGCTGACCGGGCTGCCATGCAGGTGCCACCGCTCATGCAGCTCTCGCGACGCGACGCTGAGGGCTGGGCCGTGCTCCACATCGGGGTGAACACCGATCGCGGAGTGCTCGCTCATACCGACGCCACGGGATCGTTCGTCACCACCAACGGCACGGCCACCGACCAGCCGTTGACCTACGACTACATGGGGCACGTCCGCGAAGTCCCCGGCAATGCGGAGGTTCCTCTGGACGACGTGCGGCGGGCCGTCCACGAGTTCGTCATTACCAACGGTGCGCGGCCGACCTCTGTCGAGTGGCAGCCGGACGAGGTATAGCCAGAGCCACGCCCACGCCACCCCGGCAGGCAAGTGAGCGGCGCTCGAACCCTCCAACCACATGGCGCCAGTGGTGAGTCGACGCGACTCTGATCACCCGCTCGGGAGCCCTCGTCCATCGAAGTGGCCGACGAACGGAAGGCCGGGCGGGTGGGCGCGCCGGACACCCATGGGCCGCCGAGCGTGGCTCGCCGCGCTCAGTGGGCCGGGCTGCCCAGGTTGAGGCGTTGCTCGCGGGTGTCGGTGGGGGTGCAGCCGAAGCGGGCCTTGTACTGGCGGGAGAAGTGAGCGATGTCCGTGATGCCCCACTTCGCGCAGATCGCGCCGATCATCAGGTCGGGGCGGGCGAGCAGGTCGGCGTGGCAGCCGTCGAGGCGGCGGTTCTTGATGTGCGTGGAGACGGTCTCACCACGTTGCTGAAACACGCGGTGCAGGGTGCGCACGGAGATGTGGTGGGCGGCGGCGATGCGCTCGACGGAGAGCTCGGGGTCGCCGAGCCAGCTGTCGATGTAGGCGCTGATCTGGGCTTCCAGAGCGGGCGACACGGGCTGGGCGCGGCGGGAGAGGGCGCCGACGAGCAGATGCGACACGGCCTCGGACGCGGCGGCGAGGCCGGCACTGTCCAGGCCGGAAGCGACCTTCATGGTGGCGAGCACGTGCTGCACCAGCAGTTCCCCGACACCCTCGACGGCGATGGTGGTGCCGAGCAGCCGGTTGACGCCGGGAACCTGGCTCTCCAGCCGCGACGCGTCGACGTAGACGGTGAGCAGGCGGTTCTGGGCGGAGTGCCGGGCCTCCAAGGGGTTCACGGTGGAGCAGAGGGCGGCCCGGCCGGGCTTGAGCAGCAGCTCGGCGCCGCGGTGGCGCAGCCGGGTGGTGCCGTCGACGCACACGCAGAGATACGTCAAGCCGTTGGGGGACAGCCGGATCAGCGACTCGGTGCGTTCCGTCTGGGCCCCGGAGCCCTGGTACGTCCAGTCGAACGTGGTGACGCCGCCGATCAACAGGCGGGTGACGGTCCGGTATCCGGTGCCGGGCCGGCCGAGGGTGCCGGAATACTGCAGGTTCTGCCCGCCGACGGGGAGCGCGAACGTCTGGCGGGGGCTGCCCTTCTCGACGACTCCCTCGTCTACCCGGTGGTGGAAGGCGGCTGCCGGCGGCATGGCGCGAGTGTACGCGCGGACCGATCTTGGGCCCCCGACACGGGCCGGTAACGGCTGAAACACGACCCATTGACACCCGGCTTAATCCAAGTCAAGAATCACGTACCACCGATCGTATAGGATCTACGAAGACCGAACGGAGCGGAGCGTGGCCAGAGTCCGCAAGGCCGAGGCGTTCCTGGTGGACATCGAGGTCGAGCAGGTCCGCACGGACGCGGTCCAGGCCTTCCTCTCCCAGGAGACGGTCTTCGTCGAGCTGACCACGGACGACGACGCGACAGGTCTCGGGTACACGTACACGATCGGCACCGGCGGAACGGCGGTGCTGGCCCTGCTCCGCGACGACCTGCTGCCCCGGCTGATCGGGGCCGACGCCACCCGCGTCGAGGCGGTCTGGCACGACCTGTTCGCCTCGACCAGGGCGACCACGGTCGGCGCGATCACCTCGCTGGCCCTGGCGGCGGTGGACACGGCCCTCTGGGACCTGCGCTGCATCCGAGCGGGCGAACCGCTGTGGCGGATGGCCGGCGGCTTCCGGTCGAGGGTTCCGTTGTACGACACCGAGACGGGCTGGCTGCACCTGAGCACGGACGAACTCGTCGCCGGCGCGCTCAAGGCCAGGGACGCGGGCTGGCGTGGGGTCAAGGTCAAGGTGGGCAAGCCGAGCGGCGCCGAGGACGCGGCCCGGCTGGCGGCGGTGCGCGAGGCGGTCGGCCCGCACTTCCCGGTCATGGTCGACGCCAACCAGTCGATGACGCTGGCGGAGGCGCTGCGTCGGGCCGAGCTGTTCGCGCCGCTGGGCCTGACCTGGCTGGAGGAGCCGCTGCCGGCCGACGACGTGGCCGCGCACGAGCGGCTGGCGCACGCCACCAACATCCCGGTCGCGGTCGGCGAGTCGCTGTACTCGGTCGCGCAGTTCCGCGAGTACCTGCACCGCGGCGCGGCCTCGGTCGTGCAGGTGGACGTGGCCAGGATCGGCGGCATCACGCCGTGGCTCAAGGTCGCGCACACCGCCGAGACGTTCAACGCGGAGGTCTGTCCGCACTTCCTGATGGAGCTGCACGTGAGTCTCGCGGCCGCCGTGCCCAATGGCCGGTTCGTCGAGCACATCCCGCAGCTACGGGCCATCACCACTGGGGAAATGTCCGTTGTGGACGGTGAAGCCGTCGCTCCGGACACGCCGGGTCTGGGCATCGCCTGGAACCGGGACGCCATGGACGACCTGCGGGTCGCCTGACAGTAGTGTCCTCATTGGACAGTCAGCAACGGTGCGACTGAGATGGAGTTTCGATGAGTCGGAGAACGACGCGGCTGCTGACGGCGGCAGCCGCGGCCCTGCTGGCCATCACGGTGGTGCAGGCGCCGCTGGCCGACGCGGCGCCGGATGCCAAGCCCACCAAGGCCGACAGCGCGGACAAGCCCTACATGGGCTGGAGCAGCTGGAGCCTGGAGTCGACCAACTACCCCGGGGTCAACCCGACCGGCCCGGCGAGCTGGCTGACCGAGGCCAACGTCATCAAGCAGACCGACGTCGTGGCCAGCAAGCTGAAGTCGCACGGCTACGAGTACGTGAACGTGGACGCCGGTTGGCTGGGCGGCTTCGACGGTTACGCCCGCCCGCTGGCCAATGCCACCACCTTCCCGCACGGCATGAAGTACCTCGGTGACTACATCCACCGCAAGGGCCTGAAGTTCGGCGCCTACCTGGCGGTGGGCCTGGACATCCGCGCGTACAACAACGGCAACACGCCGATCTACGGCACGAAGGACTGCTACACCCGCAACCTGGTCTACCCGGACCTGCGCACGACCAACGGCTGGAACAGCTCGTACAAGATCGATTTCAGCAACCCCTGCTCGCAGGCCTACATCAACTCCATCGCGAACGTGCTGGCCGGCTGGGGCGTCGACTTCCTCAAGCTGGACGGCGTCGGCCCCGGCTCCTTCCAGGGCGGCGCCAACTACGACAACACCTCCGACGTCAAGGCGTGGAACACCGCGCTGGTCAAGACCGGCCGCAAGATCCAGTTCGTCATCTCCTGGGGCCTGAGCCACCGACAGGCCGACGTCTGGAAGGCCAACTCCAACGGCGCCCGCGTCGAGACCGACGTCGAGTGCTACTGCGACACCATCGTCACCTGGAACAACTCGGTGAAGCAGCGGTTCACCGATGTGGTGCAGTGGATCCCGGACGCCGGCCCCGGCTACTGGAACAACCTGGACTCCCTCGACGTCGGCAACGGCCAGATGGACGGCATCTCCGAGGCCGAGCGGCAGAGCTACATGACGCTGTGGGCGATCGAGGCGGCCCCGCTCTACGCCGGTGACGACCTGACCAAGCTCGACCCGTACGGCCTGTCCCTGCTGACCAACGACGAGGTCATCGCCGTCGACCAGGCCGGCATCGCGGCCAAGCCGGTCAGCCAGTCCACGCAGCAGCAGGCCTGGTACGCCCGCAACTCCGACGGCAGCTACACTGTCGCGCTGTTCAACCTCGGCGACACCACCGCGAACGTCACGGCGAACCTGGCCCAGCTGGGCATCAACGGTTCGGTCAAGGTGCGGGACCTGTGGAGCCACAAGGATCTCGCCGCGGCCACCGGCACGATCTCCGCGCAGCTGCCCACGCACGGCTCGCAGCTGCTGAAGATCACGCCGAACGCCAAGGACAACGCGCCCAACCCGCCCGGCTTCCTGCACGCCACCGCCGCGTCCGGCACCACGGCCGCCGGCAACAGCGTGACGCTGGCCTGGGACGCGTCGTTCAGCGGCAACACCGCCGTGAAGAGCTACGAGGTCTACAACGGCACGACCCGGCTGCTCACCACCGGCGGCACCTCGGTGACCGTGGCGAGCCTGGCCCCGTCGACCACGTTCGACTTCACCGTGGTCGCAGTGACCAAGGACGGCAAGAAGTCCTTGCCCAGCACCACGCTGAGCGTGTCCACGGCGGACAAGAACGGGTCGATCAACTACGAGGCCGAGGCGTCGGTGAACATCGTGTCCGGCGGCGCGTCGGTCAACGACTGCGGCCCGTGCTCGGGCGGCAAGAAGGTCGGCAACCTCGGCGGCACCGGCCACCTGACGTTCCCGAACGTCTGGGCGCCCAAGGACGGCACCTACCTGATGACCGTCTCCTATGTGGACGGTGACTCCGGCCGCACCGCGCAGGTGACGGTGAACGGCGTGCCGTTCCGGCTGCCGCTGGCCGGCAGCAACGACAACGACTGGAGCACGCCGCAGACCGTGACGGTGCCGATCACGCTCAAGGCCGGCGGCAGCAACGTGGTCGAGTTCAACGGCCCGACGCCGCAGGACTACGTGTCCGACATCGACAAGATCACCATCTGAGCTGAGAGGGGACATGCCGTGGTGACCGCGACACAGGACACGAAGACACTGCCGGTGGCACCGGTCGCCACGGCACGTCGCCGGGGGATCCGGCGGGGCCACCTGCCGCTGGCGCTGCTGCTGATCGCGCCCGCCGTCGCCGGCTTCCTGGTGTTCTTCGCCTACCCGACGGTGCAGGGCATCTACTACAGCTTCACCGACTTCCACGTGCTCAGCGCGCCGAACTGGGTGGGGCTGGACAACTTCAGGCAGCTGCTCGGCGACGACGTGTTCTGGCACTCGCTGTGGGTGACCGTTTACTTCGTGCTGCTGTCGGTGGTGTTCGGGATCCTGATCTCGCTGGTCACCGCGGTGATCATGCACCGGCTGACGAAGTCGACGGTGATCCGGGGCATCATCCTGCTGCCGTTCCTCATCTCCGGCGTGGTGGCGGCGATGACCTGGTCCTGGATGCTGGACCCGGGGCTGGGCATCGTCAACTCGTTCTTCATCAAGTTCACCGGCCACCCGCTGCTGTTCTTCGGCGACAGCGCGCTCGCGGTGCCGTCACTGGCCGCGATCAGCGTGTGGAAGTCCATGGGCTACAACGCCATTCTCATCTTCGCCGGCCTGCAGACCATCCCGGCCACCCTCTACGAGGCCGGCCGGGTGGACGGCGCCAGCGAGTTCCAGATGTTCTGCAAGCTCACGGTTCCGCTGCTGCGCAACATCCTGGTGATGGTGGTGATCCTGACCGTGATCGGCTCCTTCCAGGTGTTCGACATCGTGCAGGTGACCACCAAGGGCGGCCCGCAGAACGCGTCGCTGGTGCTGCAGATGTACATCTACAACAAGGCGTTCAGCCAGTTCGACTTCGGTTACGCCGCGACGATGTCGCTGGCCCTGTTCGCGATGCTGATCGCGATCACGTTCACCCAGCTGAAGATGACCCGCGCCGGCGAGTCCGACCTGAACTGAGAGAGGAGAAGCAGCCGTGGCGAACCGCTCCGTCACCGCCCGACCCTCGGTCGGTCGGGTGCTGGCCTGGATCTACCTGGCGGTGATCATCCTGATCACGCTGTTCCCGTTCTACTGGATCCTGCGCACCGCGCTGTCCAACAACTTCGCGCTGCACACCGACGCGTCCTCGCTGCTGCCGGTCGACTTCACCTGGGGCGCCTTCAAGCGCGCGCTCGGCCTGGCCTCGGTGGCCGAGGCGCAGGCGGAGGGCGGCTCCGGCGCGTCCCTGAACACCGCGTTGTACCTGCGGAATTCGGTGATCTACGCGGGCGTGCAGACCGCGCTGGTGGTGTTCTGCTCGGCCACCGCCGCCTACGCCTTCTCCCGGCTGCGCTGGAAGGGCCGCGAGGTGGTGTTCTCCGTCCTGCTGTGCGCGCTGATGGTGCCGGCGATCTTCACGCTGATCCCGAACTTCGTGACGGTGAAGAACCTGGGGCTGACCAACACCTTCGCCGGCATGATCCTGCCCGGCGCGTTCTTCTCCGCGTTCAACATCTTCTTCCTGCGGCAGTTCATGCTCGGGCTGAGCACCGAGGTGGAGGAGGCGGCCACCATCGACGGCGCGGGGCCGCTGCGCGTGTTCTTCCGGATCGTGCTGCCGATGTGCGCGGCGCCGATCGCCACCCTGTGCCTGCTGACGTTCATCAACACCTGGAACGACTACTTCTGGCCGCTGATGGTGACCAGCGACGAGAGCGTGCGGCCGCTGACGCTGGCGCTGGCGGTGTTCAAGCAGGCCTCGCCCAACACGGCGGTGGACTGGGCCGGCCTGATGGCGGCCACACTGATCGCGGCGGCGCCGATGCTGCTGCTGTTCGTGGTGTTCGGCCGGCGGATCGTCAACTCCATCGGCTTCACCGGGATCAAGTGATGCGACACGACGACCTGGTGCTCTCCTGGCCGGAGCCGGCGCGAGAGTGGATCGAGGCCGCGCCGGTCGGCAACGGCCGGTTGGGCGCGATGGTGTTCGGCGGCCCGGGGCGAACCCGGTTGCAGGTCAACGACTCCACGGTGTGGTCCGGCACCCCGCACGGCCCGGCCGACAGCCTCGCCGATGTGCTCGCGCGGGGCGCGGGTCCGGAACGGCTGGCCGAGGTGCGCAGGGCCGTTCGCGCCGGCGACCACCGGACGGCGGAACGGCTGTTGATGTCGTTCGAGGGCCCGTACAGTCAGGAGTTCCTGCCGTTCGCGGATCTCTGGCTGACGCTGGGGGAGGGCACTCTGCAGGGTCGGACCCTCAACCTGGACAACGGTGTCGCGCACGAGTTCCTGACCGTGGACGGCCACGAGGTCGAGCGGTCGGTGTGGGCCAGCCACCCGGCCGGCGTGCTCTGCGTCGGTATCACCGGGCGCACGGATGTCAGGCTGGGATTGGATTCGCCGTTGCGAATCGTGCACAAGGTCCTGCGCGACAGCGGGTTCGAGCTCGGTGTGGAAATCCCGGTCGACGGCGCGCCGCAGCACGAGCCGCAGGTTGAGGAACCGCTGCGCTACGCCGACGCCCCGATCGACGACTACGACCCGTTCGGCGCGGTGGTCGTGAGGATCGACACTGACGGCAAGCTGTCCACAGCGGACGATGAACTGGTCGTCACCGGCTCGACATGGGCGTTGATCGTGCTCGGCACATCGACCGCTGCCCGGGACTTCTGGGATGGGCAGGCACCCCGGACCCGCACCGAGCACCTCGCCGCGGCCGAGGAGCGCGCGTCCTCGGCGCTGGCCAAGGGCGGCACGGAGTTGCTACGGGAGCATGACACCGACCTGCGGACCCTGCTCGGCGGCACCTCGCTGCGCATCGGACGTCAGGTCAACGGCCCGATCGACGTCGCTGCCGACGTGCTCTCCGGCCGTGATGAACAGCTGACCGCGACCGTGATGTTCCAATTTGGACGGTACCTGCTGGCGTCCTCGTCTCGACCGGGCAGCGGCCCGCCGGCCAACCTGCAGGGCGTGTGGAACGCGGACCTGCGGCCGGCGTGGTCGTCCAACTACACGGTCAACATCAACACCGAGATGAACTACTGGCCGGCCGAGGTGACCGGGCTCGGCGAGTGCCACCTGCCGCTGATCGACCTGCTGGACAAGATGGCGGGCAACGGCGCGGAGGTCGCTCGCGAGCTGTACGGGGCACGCGGCTGGGTGACCCACCACAACACGGACATGTGGGGCTGGGCGCTGCCGGTCGGCATGGGCCACGGCAACCCGTCGTGGGCGATCTGGATGATGGGCGGCGCCTGGCTCGTCCAACACGCCTGGGACCACTACGAGTTCACCGGCGACACGGAGTTCCTCACCGACCGGGCCTGGCCGCTGCTGCGCGGCTGCGCCGAGTTCTGCCTGGACTGGCTGGTCGGCGACGACGGTTGGCTGGACACCATCCCGTCCACCTCACCCGAGAACCTGTTCATGATGGACGGCAGGCCGGAGTCGCTGACCTGGTCCTCCACAATGGACATGGCTCTGATCAGGGCCGTCTTCGTCCGGTGCCTGGCCGCCGCGCAGATCGCCGGCGTCGACGACCCGGTGCTGGCCGAGATCGAGAAGGCGTTGCCGAGGCTGCGGCCGCCGGCCGTGACCGAGGGCGGCTGGCTCCAGGAGTGGGTCGCCGACCTGCCGGAGCACGACCCGAAGCACCGGCACGTCTCCCAGCTGGTGACGGTGTATCCGCTGGGGCAGATCGATCCCGAGTCGACGCCGGAGCTGGCCGAGGCGGCGGTGAACCTGATGGACCGCCGGGGCAACGGCGCGATGGGTTGGTCGTGGGCGTGGAAGATCGCGCTGCGGGCCCGGCTGGGCGACGGGGAGACCGCGCGGTCGCTGCTGTTGGAGGCGACCCGGCCGCTGGGTTACGACTGGGACGTCAACGCCCCCACCGACGGCTCGCAGTGGGGTGGCCTGCTGCCGAACCTGTTCAGCTCGCACCCGCCGTTCCAGATCGACGGCAACTACGGATTCCCGGCCGCCATCGCGGAAATGCTGGTGCAGAGCCACAACGGTGTGATCCGGGTGCTGCCGGCGCTCCCGAGCAGCTGGCCCAGCGGGGCGCTGACGGGCGTGCGCTGCCGTGGCGGCTTGTCCGTCGACCTCACCTGGCGCGACGGAACCCTGGCCGCGCTGAGCATCCGCCGGCTGACCGGCGACGCACGCCAGGCCGTGAACGTCGTCCACGCCGGCCAGCACGAGGAGTTCACCCTTGCCGTCGGCGAGGAGAGGCGGCTCGCGTGCTGAACGTCCGGGAATACCGCAGCTCCTACAAGGAACCGGAAGACTTCGACGACTTCTGGGCGGCCACTCTCGCCGAGGCCCGGCGACACGAGCTGACCGTCGACATCACGCCGGTCGAGACGCACCTGGTCACCGTCGAGGTCTTCGACGTGACGTACCCCGGCTTCGGTGGCCACCCGATCCGGGCCTGGCTCCGACTTCCCGAACGGCGTAGCGGAAAGCTGCCAGCGGTGGTGCAGTTCCACGGCTACTCCAGCGGTCGCGGAGCGGCGGTGGAGGACCTCCTGTGGTCCTCGGCCGGATACGCCCACCTGTTCATGGACGTCCGAGGTCAGGGCGGCGACTGGGCCGGCGGCGACACGCCCGACCCGGTCGGCAGCGGCCCGGCGTATCCGGGTTTTCTGACCCGGGGCGTGGAGAGTCGGGACGACTACTTCTACCGTCGCGTCTACACGGATGCGGTCCGGGCCGTGGATACGGTGCGCAGCCTGGACTTCGTCGACCCGGAGCGGGTCGCGGTGATCGGCAACAGCCAGGGCGCGGGCATCGCCCTGGCCACCGCCGGGCTGGTGCCGGACCTTGCGGCGGCGCACTTCCAGGCCCCGTTCCTGGCCGACATCCAGCAGGCGACGCGCACGGTGCGCACCTTTCCGTACGAGGAGATCACGAAGTACCTGGCGGCCCGGCGCAACAGCGCCGACCGCGTGTGGCAGACGCTGGCCTACTTCGACGGCATCGCCTTCGCCCGCCGGGCCGCGGCGCCGGCGTGGTTCTCGGCCGGCCAACTCGACGACGTGGTGCCGGCGCCGGCCGTTTTCGGCGCCTACCACGAGTACTGGGGACCCAAGCAGATCCGGTTGTGGGAGCACAACGGACACGAGGCAGGCGGCGCCGAAGACCTGGCGATCGCGCTGTCCGCGTTCGCGAGCATCCTGCGCCCGAGCGACTCCATCGATCTGGGCAGTCCCACCGAAACGAGGAATAGCTGATGATGAGAAAGCTGCTCGCGGTCGCGCTGGCGTCCGCGTCCGTCGTCGCCCTGTCGGCCTGCGGCAGCTCGGGCTCCGGGGCGTCGTCGGGCACGATCAACTGGTGGACCTGGGACGACAAGCAGGCCGCCGCCTACCAGTCGTGCGCCACGGCGTTCGAGAAGGCCAACCCCGGCGTCACCGTGAAGATCTCGCAGTACGCCGTGGACGACTACTTCACCAAGCTCACCGCGGGCTTCGTCGCCGGCACCGCGCCGGACGCGTTCCAGAACTCGGTGCAGTTCTTCCAGGCCTACGCCTCGCAGCACCAGCTCCTGCCGCTGGACGAGGAGATCAGCAAGACCAACTTCGACCTGAAGAAGTTCTCGGTCGGCGTCGGCGCGTGGAAGTTCACCGACGGCAAGCAGTACGCGCTCCCGCTGGACTGGGCCGCGTCCGCGATCTACTACAACACCGACGCGCTGACCAAGGCCGGCTACACCCCGGCCGACGTCGAGAAGCTGACCTGGAACCCGGACGACGGCGGCACCTTCGACAAGATGGTGGCGCACCTGACCGTCGACGCGAACGGAAAGCGCGGCGACGAGGCCGGCTTCGACAAGACCCACGTCGCCACCTACGGCATGGGTCAGCTGGCGGCCAAGGACTTCATCGGCCAGACCACCTGGAACTCGTTCCTGTCCACCACGGGCTGGCGGCAGGGCGACAAGCCGCAGTGGCCGACGAAGTTCAACTACGACGACCCGAACTTCGCCAAGACCATGAAGTACATCAAGTCGCTGACCGACCGCGGCCTCGCGCCGAAGATCAACTCCTTCAGCGCCGGCGGCGGCACCGCGACCATCAGCGACGTGGACCTGATGGGCACCGGCAAGATCGCGATGGAGACCGCCGGCTCGTGGGAGGCGGCGACCTTCGCCAAGCTGCCCGGCGTCAAGGTGGGCATCGCGCCGACCGTCGAAGGCCCGGACGGCAAGACCCGCTCGGACATGTCCAACTCCAACGGCAACAACATCTGGGCCGGCACCAAGAACCCCGACCTGACCTGGAAGTGGGTCTCCTACATGGGTTCCGAGGAGTGCCAGGCGACGGCCGGCGCCTCCGGCTCGTTCTTCCCGTCCATCCCGGCGGCGATGGACAAGGTCGCGGCGCAGGTGCAGAAGCAGGGCGTCGACCTGTCCGTGTTCACCAAGGCGCTCAAGGACGGCACGCTCTACGGCGCGCCGGCCTACGCCAACGGCGCCGACCTCCAGCAGACGCTGGAGCCGCTGTTCGAGGCGTACTTCAGCGGCAGCCGCGGCGATGACGTGTTCGCCGAGATGACGCAGAAGGCCAAGGACATCCTCAACAAGAAGGGCTGAGCTGACGTGATGCGCCGGTTCGCCGCGCTGCGCGCGGCAGGCACGGGTTTTGTGGTCGACCTGGCCGCGCAGCCCGTCCCGGTGGTCGTGCACTGGGGGCGCGACCTCGGCGAGCTGGACGAGTCGGGGCTGGCCGCGCTGGCCTTCACCGGCGAGCCCGCGGTGCTGAACAACTCCGTGGACGTGCCGCGCCGGTGCTCGGTGTGGCCGACGGAGTTCGAGGGCTGGGCCGGCACGCCGGCTCTCCAGGGGCACCGCGACGGCGTGGCCACCACGCCGCGGCCGCGGTTGGTCGAGCACTCGCTGGACGGCAACCGGCTGGTGCTCGTGCTGGACGACCAGATCACCGGCCTGCGCATCACGGTGACCTACACGATGGACAGCAGTGGCGTGCTGTCCGCACAGGCGGCGCTGGCGGCCTCGGAAAACCCTTACGAGGTCGCCGGCGTTTCCACCCTGCTGCCGTTGCCGAGCCGGGCCGTCGAGGTCCTGGACTTCACCGGGAAGTGGTGCCGCGAGCGGTCGCCGCAGCGGACCCGGCTCGGCCACGGCGCGCACGTCCGCGAGTCCCGGCGCGGCAAGCCCGGCCAGGACTCGGCGTTCCTGATGACCGTCGGCGTGCCCGGCTTCTCCTTCGCCGACGGCGAGGTGTGGGCCCTGCACGTGGCGTGGAGCGGTGATCAGCGCTACGTGGTCGAGCAGCTGCCGGAGACGCCGCCGGTGCTCGGCGGCGGCGAGCTGCTGCGCGCGGGCGAGGTCCGCCTTGCTCCCGGCGAACGCTACGAAACACCGATCAGCTACTTCGCCTGGTCCGATGAGGGACTGGACGGGCTGGCCGCCCGCTTCCACGCGTTGCAGCGCAAGAAGGTCCGCCCGCCGCGGCCGCTTGTGCTCAACACGTGGGAAGCGGTGTATTTCGACCACGACCTGGACCGGCTGCTGGCGCTGGCCGACGCGGCGGCCAAGGTGGGCGTGGAACGCGTCGTGCTCGACGACGGCTGGTTCCGCGGCCGCCGCGACGACACCGCCGGGCTCGGCGACTGGCAGGTCGACACAACGGTGTGGCCGCAGGGCCTTGCTCCGTTCGTCGACCACGTCAAGGGCCTGGGCCTGCAGTTCGGCCTGTGGTTCGAGCCGGAGATGGTGAACCTGGACTCGGACCTGGCCCGCCACCACCCCGAGTGGGTCCTCGGCGTGCCGGGGGAGCCCGGCCCGCCCTCGCGCAACCAGTACGTCGTGGACCTGACCAATCCCGAGGCGTGGGCGTACCTGCTGACCTCGATCGACGATCTCGTCTCGGAGTACGGGATCGACTACCTCAAGTGGGACCACAACCGCGACCTGCACGAAGCCGTCCGGCCCGACGGCCGGCCGGTCGTGCACAGCCAGACGCTGGCGCTGTACCGGCTGATCGACGAGCTCAAGCTCCGGCACCCGGACCTGGAGATCGAGTCCTGCGCCAGCGGCGGCGGCCGGGTCGACCTGGGCATTCTGGCCCGCACCGACCGGGTGTGGGCCTCGGACTGCAACGACCCCGTTGAGCGGCAGTCGATCCAGCGCTGGACCGCGCAGCTGCTGCCGCCCGAGCTGATCGGCTCGCACGTGGGCCCGGAACGGAGCCACACGACCAACCGGCGCACCGACGACTCGTTCCGGTTGGCCACGGCCCTGTTCGGCCATGCCGGCATCGAGCAGGACCTGACGGCGTGCTCACCTGCGGAGGTCGACAAGCTGACGGCGTGGGCGGCGATGTACAAGGAGCTGCGCCCGCTACTGCATTCGGGTCGTGTCGTCCGCGCCGACCTGCCGGACGACGGACTTTTTTTCCACGGTGTCATTTCTAATGAGCATGGATTGCTCTGCCTCGCGCGGATTTCCACCTCGCCTGCGGGACAATCGTGGCGGGTCCGGCTGCCCGGCCTGTCGCGGGGGCGTGACTACCGGCTGCGGATCCGAGGCGACCTCGGACTCCCGTCGATGCGCCAGGTCAGGGCCCCGGAATGGGTCACGGCGGCGATCGACGGCTGGGTGCGCGTGCCGGGTGCGGTGCTCGTCGACGCGGGCGTGGCGATGCCGACGCTCGATCCCGGACAGGCGTTACTCTTGGAGGTAATCGTCGATCGTGCATGATCCACCAGATCCGGTACGCTATTCCGGGGAGGTTAGTGGTGCGGGTGAACAACGAGACTGGTGGTCCTCGCCTGTCGGCGCTCAAGGGCCGGCAGGTGCTCGCGGACGGCGTCTATGAGCAGATCAGGACGCTGATCATGAACGACGGCATCGCGCCGGGCGATCGCGTGAACATCGACGAGGTGGCGCGCGAGCTCGACGTGTCGGGCACGCCGGTGCGGGAAGCGTTGGCACGGCTGGAGTCCGAGGGGCTCGTCGTGCGCCTGCCGCTGCGCGGCTACCGCGTCACCGAACTGCTCACCCGCGCCGAGGTCGAGGACATGTACGGGCTGCGGCTGCTGCTGGAGCCGCCCAGCGCGGCCAAGGCGGCGTCGGTGATGACCGACGAGTGGGCCGCCGCGCTGGAGGCGGAGATGGCCAGCTGCCCGGTTGCGCCCGACGACGACAGCTACGAGGACTACCGGGCGCTGTCCGCGCACGACGCCCGGCTGCACCAGATGATCCTGCACATCGCCGGCAACTCCGCGGTGGAGCAGGCGTTCGAGCGCACGCACTGCCACCTGCACTTCTTTCGGTTGGCCTACAACCAGACCTCGGGCATCGCGGCGCTGGTCGAGCACCGCGAGATCGTGGACGCGATGATCTCCGGCAAGCCGGCCCAGGCGCGCAAGGCGATGGTCAACCACCTGGAGACCGCGCGGGACCGGCTGCTGGTCAAGATGTGACCGCCGGCGCATGGCCGCCATGCTTTTGTTCGCATACCGTCCACCAAGCGTTGACCGTGTGACTCCCGCGCGGCCGCCGTTGTGGACGTGACCGAATATCGCCACTACCGCAACGGAATCTGGCCCGAGCACAGCGCGCTCCGTCGCCGTCACCGCGCCGCGCATCGCCGGCGCTCTGGCCACGACGGCGTTCAACGTCGGCGCGGTGATCGGCCCCGCTGTCGCGGGACTCGCCGTGAGTCAGGCTTTCCTTGCCAGCGCTGGCTTTGCGCTGGCGGCGGCGGTGGTCAGACGGCGCGGAACCTGGTGATCGCGTCGCGCGGGTCGCCGGACTTCACCAGCGCCTCGCCGACGAGCACGACATCGGCGCCGTGCCGGTGGTAGTCGGCGACGTCGTCGGGTCCGGCCACGCCGGACTCGGCGACCCGCACCGCGCCGGCCGGGATCAGCGGGGACAGCCGCGTGAACACCGAGTTGTCGACGTTGAGCGTGGTGAGGTCACGGGCGTTGACGCCGATGACCTCGGCGCCGATCTCGGCGGCGCGGGCGATCTCGGCCTCGGTGTGCGTCTCGACCAGCGGCGTCAGGCCGAGCTCGCGGGCGAGGCCGTACAGGTCGCCGAGCAGGCCGCCGTCGAGGGAGACGACCATCAGCAGCGCGAGGTCCGCGCCGTGCGCCCTGGCCTCCCACAGCTGGTACTCGGTGACGATGAAGTCCTTGCGCAGCACGGGAACCGAGACCTCGGCGCGGACCGCGTCGAGGTCGGCCAGCGAGCCGCCGAAGCGGCGCCGCTCGGTGAGCACGCTGATCGCGGCGGCGCCGCCGGCGGCGTACTCGGCGGCCAGCTTCGCCGGGTCGGGGATGTCGGCCAGCGCCCCCTTGCTGGGGCTGCGGCGCTTGACCTCGGCGATGATCGACACGCCGTCGGCGCGGAAGCCCGGCAGCGGGTCGCGCGCCGGCGGCGCGTCCGCGACCCGCGCCTTCAGCTCGGCCAGGGAGACCTCGCGCTGCCGCTGCGCCAGGTCCTCGAGCACGCCGTCCAGGATTCCGTCGAGCACCGTCGTCATGTCGTCGAGCCTATCGGTTGACGACGGGGCCGGCGGCTAACTAAACTGAACGTACAGTTCACTTAAGGAGGCGGGGATGAGGACCTGGTTCGTCACCGGGGCGTCCCGCGGATTCGGGTTCCAGATCGCCCGGCAGGCCCTGGACCTGGGCGACAACGTCGTGGCGACGGCTCGCCGGCCCGAGGAGATCACGGCCGGGACGACCTCGGACCGCCTGCTCGCGCTACCGCTCGACGTGACCGATGAGGCAGCGGCACAGCGTGCGGTCGACGCGGCGGTCGACCGCTTCGGCGGCATCGACGTGCTCGTCAACAACGCCGGCCGCGGCCTGCTCGGCGCCGTCGAGGAGGCGACCGACGCCGAGGTGCGCGCCGTGTACGACACGAACGTGTTCGGCCTGCTCGCGGTCACCCGGGCGGTCCTGCCGGTGCTGCGCCGGCAGCGCTCCGGCCGGGTGCTCAACATCAGCTCGGTCGGCGGCTTCAGCGGCAGTCCGGGCTGGGGCATCTACAACTCGACCAAGTTCGCGGTCGAGGGGCTGAGCGAAGCCATGCGCATCGAGCTGGCGCCGCTGGGCATCGCCGTGACCATCGTCGAACCCGGCATGTTCCGCACCGATTTTCTCGACGGCAGCTCGCTGCACACCGCGGCCGCGGTCATCGGGGACTACGCGGACACCGCCGGACAGACCCGTGGCCGCCCGGCCGAGTACAACCAACGGCAGCAGGGTGATCCGGTCAAGGCGGCGGCTGCGATCATCACCGTCGCGACCGCCGAGAAGCCGCCGCTGCGCGTGCAACTCGGCGCCGACTGCGTCGCCCGCGTCGAGGCGAAGCTGGCGGTGGTCGCCGACGAGCTGGCGCAGTGGCGCGAGTTGGCCCTTTCGACCGCACACGAGGAGCAGTGATGACGTATCTGATCGGCGGCGACCTGCCGGTGGACCGCCTCGGCTACGGCGCGATGCAGCTGACCGGGCCGGGTGTGTGGGGCGAGCCGGCGGATCCGGACGAGGCCGTGCGGGTGCTGCGGCGGGCCGTCGAGCTGGGCGTGACCCTGATCGACACGGCCGACTCGTACGGGCCGTTCGTGGCCGACCGGTTCATCCGCGAGGCGCTGCACCCGTACCCGTCGGACCTGGTGATCGCCACCAAGGTCGGCTTCACCCGCGGCGGCCCGAACCGGTGGACGGTGGTCGGGCGGCCCGAGTACCTGCGGCAGCAGGCCGAGCTGAACCTGCGCCATCTCGGCATCGAGCGGATCGACCTGCTGCAGCTGCACCGGATCGACCCGGCCGTGCCGCTGGCCGACCAGCTCGGCGAGCTGGTCGCGTTGCGGCAGGAGGGAAAGGTCCGGCACATCGGGCTGTCCGAGGTGAGCGTGGCGCAGCTGGCGCAGGCGCGGGAGATCACGCCGATCGCCACCGTGCAGAACTCGTACAACCTGGTGCACCGCGGGCACGAGGACGTGCTGGAGTACGCCGAGGCCAACGGAATCGGCTTCATTCCGTACTTCCCGCTCGCGACCGGCAACCTCGCCCGGCCGGGCAGCCCGCTCGACCAGGCCGCCAAGGCGCACGGCGCCACGCCGTCGCAGCTGGCGCTGGCCTGGCTGCTGCGGCGGTCGGCGGTGATGCTGCCGATCCCCGGCACGTCCAAGGTCGCGCACCTGGAGGAGAACCTGGCCGCGCGGCAGATCTCGTTGACGGACGAGGAGTTCGCGGCGGTCTCCGCGTGACTCGGGTGGATCCGCCCGAGGTCGATCCGCCCAGGGTCAATCCGCGTAGTGTCCGCGCGCACAACGACGTGCTCGCGGCCACTGTCGCGCTGCTCGACGAGGGTGGGCTGCCGGCGGCGACCGTGGACGCGATCAGCGCGCGGTCCGGCGTGTCGAAGGCGACGATCTACAAGCACTGGCCCAACCGCACCGCCGTCGCCGCCGAGGCGTTCGGCCGGCGGATGGCCGACGCGATTCCGTTGCCGGACACCGGAAACGCCCGTGACGACCTGGCCGAGCAGGTGCGTCGGGTCAGCGCTTTCTACGCCGGGCACCACGGCCGGGTGTTCGCCCAGCTGCTCGCCGCCACCGTCGCCGAACCCGAGGCGGCGCGGTTCTTCCGGGAGTTCTTCCTCGACGGAAGGAGGCAGGCGGTGGCGGTGCTGTGGGACCGCGCCTTGTCCCGCGGCGAGGTCAAGGCCTCGGTCTCCGTGGAGACGGCCATCGACCTGCTGTTCGGGCCGTTGATCTTCCGGCTGCTGGCCGGCCACGCGCCGCTCACCGTGGCGGAGGCCGACGCCATCGCCGCCGCCGCGCTGACGGGCCTGCTCGCCTAGCACTCGTATCGTGGGCGTATCGAAAATCGAATACGCCACGGCAACAGGCTTCCGGCTTCAGTGGACGCATGGACCACAACGCATCGACGGGTATCGGCCGGCGGCGGTTGCTGGGGTGGGGCGGACTGGCGGCCGCCGGCGTGGTGGCCGGCGCGCCGCTGGCGGGTGCCCGGCCCGCCCACGCCGACCCGGCCCCGCCCGGGGACGACCGGATCCCGCCGGACACCCTGCCCGGCGGCGCCTACGACCGGTACGTGGCGGAGCTGGCCGCCGAGGGCAAGTTCTCCGGCGTGGTGCTGCTGTCGCACCGGGGCCGGACCGTGCTGTCCCGCGGCTACGGCATGGCCGACCGGGAGAAGGGGATCCGCAACCACGAGGGCACCGCGTTCAACCTCAGCTCGGCGGGCAAGCCGTTCGGTGCGGTGGCCATCCTGCAGCTGGTGCAGCAGGGAAAGCTGAAGCTGTACGACACGGTCGGCACCTACCTGACGGGCTTCCCCAAGGACATCGCCGACCAGGTGACCATCCACCACATGCTGTCGGGAACGTCCGGAATGGACAGTCCGGACGAGGACGTGCAACGGGTCTTCCAGAGCCGGGAGGAGGTGCTCGAGTACAACCTGGAGTTCGCCCACAAGTCGAAGCTGGTGGCCCCGGTCGGCACTCCCACCAACCACGCCGGCTCCGAGATCGCCATCCCGGCGCTGATCCTCCAGGCCGTGACCGGCATGACGTACTGGGACTACGTGCAGGAGAACATCTTCAAGCGCTGCGGCATGACCGGCTCGGGCTTCTACACCCGGCCGCAGTGGCTCACCGACCCCCACATCGCCCACCCGTACATGACGCTGGCCGACGGCAGCCAGGTGGACGCCGTCCGCAACCTGGACAAGAGCAGCCCGAACCCGATCATGCTGGGCAAGAACCCGGGCCGGGCCTTCATCGACGCCCCCGGCGACGGCGGCTTCACCACCGCCACCGATCTGGTGCGGTTCGCGCGGGGCCTGGCCGACGGCACGCTGCTGGCCCAGCCCTACGCCGACTTGCTCACCGCGCCCAGGGTCCCCCATCCGCCTCAGACGCAGGGTTTCCGGGCGGCGGCGACCGTGGCGGACGCCTCGTTCGGGGCCTACGACATGCCGGTGCACATCGTCAACGGCCAGTGGGTGTACGACCGCGCCGGCGCCAATCCCGGTGTCGGCGCCAGTTGGGGCATCTACCCGGACGCCGGCTGGGTCGGCGTCGTCCTCGGCAACATCGACGGCCTGCCGCTGGCGGAGATGGGCGACCGGCTGCAACAGACCATCCTCGGCGGGTGACAACGTGCTCGACGAGTTCCACGAGTGGTTCGACACGTTCACCGGCGTGGTCGCCACCTCGGTGGTGGCCATGCCGGTGGCCGCGCTGGCGGCCGGGGCGCTGGTCTGGTGGCGACGGGCCGCCGGGGCCGCGCCGGGGTGGGCGTGGCGGGCGTCGCTGGCCGAGGTCGGCATGGTCTACGGGACGGCGCCGCCGGTGTGGCTGACCCTGTTGCCGGGCAGCCGGGGCGGGGTGAGCCTGGTGCCGCTGCGGGACCTGTTCGCGATCCTCGCCGCCGGCCCGGGAACGGCGGTGAGCCAGATCGTCGGCAACCTGCTGGTGTTCGCGGCGCTGGGCTTCTTCGCCCCGATGCGGTTCGCGGGGCTGGCCTCGGCGCGGCGGATACTGATGCTCGCCGGGGGTTGCTCGGTTTTGATCGAGACGTCCCAGTACGTCTTCCAGCTCGACCGTGTGTCCTCTGTGGACGACGTGCTGCTCAATACCGTCGGCGCCGGGCTGGCCGCGCTGGCGTCCCGCCGCTGGTGGCGGGTGCCCGCCCCGATGCCGGTGCGCTGAGCATATGCGGGCGATATGCGGAGTTGCCTAGGCTGTCGGGGGTGCGTGTGCTGATCGTGGAGGACGAGCCCTACCTGGCCGAAGCCGTCCGTGACGGTCTCCGGCTGGAGGCGATCGCCGCCGACATCGCCGGCGACGGCGACACCGCCCTGGCGCTGCTCGACGTCAACTCCTACGACATCGCGGTGCTCGACCGGGACATCCCCGGTCCCTCCGGCGACGACGTGGCCCGGCGGATCGTGGCCGCCGGCAGCGGCACCCCGATCCTCATGCTCACCGCCGCCGACCGGCTCGACGACAAGGCCTCGGGATTCGAGCTCGGCGCCGACGACTACCTGACCAAGCCGTTCGAGCTGCGGGAGCTGGTCATGCGGCTGCGGGCGCTCGACCGGCGGCGCGCACACGCCCGTCCACCGGTGCGGGAGATCGCCGGCTTGGTGGTGAACCCCTTCCGCCGGGAGGTCTTCCGCGACGGCCGCCACGTCGCGCTCACCCGCAAGCAGTTCGCCGTGCTGGACGTCCTCGTCGCCGCCGAAGGCGGTGTCGTCAGCGCCGAGGAGCTGCTGGAGCGGGCCTGGGACGCCAACGCCGACCCCTTCACCAACGCCGTCCGCATCACCGTCTCGGCGCTGCGCAAACGCCTCGGCGAGCCGTGGATCATCGCCACGGTGCCCGGTGTCGGCTACCGAATCGACACGAGTGCCCATGACTAGACGCCCGGGGCTGAGCGCCCGTCTGAAGCTCACCGTCAGCTACGCCGTGCTGGTGATGCTGGCCGGCGCCGTCCTGCTGGCCGTGGTGTGGGTGTTCCTCCTGCGCTTCGTGCCCGACAAGGAGCAGGGCCTGCTCGGGATCTCACCCAACCGTTTCCTGCTGTCGCGCATCTTCGGCCGAGCGGCGGCTGTGGCCATGGCCTTCCTGCTCGTGGTCGGCGCGCTGGGCGGGTGGCTCCTCGCCGGCCGGATGCTCGCACCACTCACCCGGATCGCCGACGCGGCACGGGCGGCCGCGAACGGATCGCTGTCCCACCGGATCCGGCTACCGGGCCGCAAGGACGAGTTCCGCGAGCTCGCCGACGTGTTCGACACCATGCTCGAGCAACTCGAATCCCATGTCGCCGAACAGCAACGGTTCGCCGCGAACGCCTCCCACGAGCTGCGCACCCCGCTGGCGATCTCGCAGACTCTTCTGGACGTCGCCCGCGCCGACCCGACCGGGGATCGAGACGAACTCATCGACCGTCTCCGCACCGTCAACACGCGGGCGATCGAGCTCACCGAAGCCCTCCTGCTGCTCAGCCGCGCCGACCGCGGGAACTTCACCCGCGAGCCCGTCGACCTCTCCCTCGTCGCCGAGGAAGCCGCCGAAACGCTGCTTCCCCTGGCCGAACAGCGCGAAATCACCCTCGACGTCACCGGCGAGACAACCCGGACTGTCGGCTCCGCGGCGCTCCTACTGCGGATGGTGACGAACCTCGTCCAGAACGCCATCGTCCACAACCTCCCCAGCGGCGGAACCGTGACGGTCCACACCGAATCTCAGCCCGGCGCGAGCGTGCTGCGGGTCGAGAACACGGGCCACCCGCTCCCGCCGGAACTGGTGCCTACCCTCACCGAACCCTTCCAACGCGGAACGGAACGCATCCGCACCGACGAGCACGCCGGCGTCGGGCTCGGGCTGGCCATCGTGCACAGCATCGTCCGTGCACACGACGGAACCCTCGACCTCACGCCTCGCCCCGCCGGTGGTCTCCTCGTCACGGTTCGACTCCCCGTGCCCGGCCGGCATCGCCCCCGGACCCAGGAACGTCGCGATCTCCGGCTGGACTACTAGCCACTGTCCGCGGTCCGGTCGATGACCGACCAGAGCACGGCGGTCGCGATACGGCAGAGGGTTTGCTCGGCCCGGTCCCAGCTCCAGCCGTTCTCCACGACCAGCGTGCGCCAACTGGTCGGGCCGAACCAGAGCCAGAGCAGCCCGGCCGTCTCGTCCACCGGGCCGTGCGGCGCGGGCGTCAGGGTGTGCAGGTGCTCGGCCGCGGTGCGCAGCGCCTCGCGGTAGGCGGCCATCGCCCGCTGCCACAGCGCCTCGGCGTTGTCGTGGGCCGGCAGCGCCTTGCGGATCGCCTCGTGGATCGTGAACTGCCCCTCGTTGCCCACCCTCGTGCCGTGGGCCAGCGCTTGCAAGACCGCCTTCGGTGCGTCCAATGCCAGTACTTCCCGCATCGACTGCTCGTAGCCGGAGGCCGTCACGCCCTCGTCGACGATGCGATCGAGGATGTCGGACTTGCTGCCGACGCTGGCGAAGACCGTCTTCGACGAGACGCCGGCCGCTGTGGCGATGTCCGCGACCGTCACGCGTCCGTAGCCACGGTCGGCGAACAGCTCCGTTGCCCGAGCCAGGATCAGCGCACGCGTCCGTGCGGCGGACTGCTCGCGGAGCGGCGACACGTAGCTGCGCTTGTCCGGCACCTCGTCCCCCAATGGGTTCACTTTTGGCCTATTCGTTAGGTTAAGTGTAACCTCAATTTCGAAAGGGGTGCACACCATGGGCAGAACCGCTACCGACCTGGCACTGAACGTCTTCCGGATCCTCGAGACCGGCGATGCCGCGCTGGCCGCCGAGGTGATCGGCGACGACTTCCACAACCGCGAGGCCGCCGTCGCCCCGCCCGCCTGCTCCATCCCCGGCCCCGCCGGCGTGCTGGCCTCCAGCGCCTGGATGCGTTCGGCCTTCAGTGGGCTGCGTTTTCCCGTGCTGGGCACCGCTTCCGGTGACAACCAGGTGTGGGTGCGGCTACGCATGCAGGGCCGGCACGCCGGGGCGTTCGTCCGCTACGACCAGGGCAAGCTCGACCAGATCGTGCCGCCGACCGGGCAGGAGATCGACTTCGAGCAGATCCACGTCCTCGACATCCGGGACGGCAAGGTGATCCGGCACGAGGCCGTCCGCGACGACATCACCATGCTCGGCCAACTCGGCGTCTTCCCGCCCAACCCGGCGGTCGGCCTGCGCATGGTCGGCTGGCGGGTGAGCGGCCGCGCCTCCCGCGAGGCCGCCGCCGTCGCCCGGCGTGCGGACGAGGCCGCTCGGCTCATCGACAGAAGCGCAGCGCCGCAGCGGTAAGCGTGTCTGCGCACCGGATCGTGTCGGAGATGCTGACCCATTCGACGGCGGCGTGGGCGCCGTCACCGGAGGGTCCGAACAGGACGGTCGGGATGCCGGCGGCGGAGATGAACGCGGAGTCGGCCCAGTAACTGACGCCGGTGATCTCGGCGCCGCTGACCTCCGCGAGCACCGAGACAATGGGGCTGTCGTCGGCGGTCTCGAAGGGCTCCCGTGACATGGTGGTCCGCGACTGGGCGGCCAGGGACGGATCCTCGGCCCGGCAGGAGGCCAGCAGTTCGGCGACGTCCCGTTCGATGTCGGCGACGGACTCGCCGGGCAACGTCCGCCGTTCGACGGTGAGCACGCAGCGGTCGGGCACGGTGGATTCCTCCCGCCCGCCGGTGATCAGCGAGGCGTGCAGGGTGCCGGGGCCGAGCCGCGGATGCTGGCGGCCGCGGAGGGCCTGGTTGAGCCGGTCGAGGGCGACGAGGACGGGGCCGGTGCGCATGATGGCGTCAACGCCGAGGTGGGGTCGGGAACCGTGCGCGGCCTTGCCGACGACCTCGATCTCCGTCCAGACGAAACCCTTGTGCGCCACGGCAATGGTGGACTCGGTGGGTTCGCACACGATGGCGGCGTCGGCGCTGAGCACGGACAGCACCTCCTGCACGCCGAGGCTGGCGTACTCCTCGTCGGCGACGCAGGCGACGACCACCTCGCCGGCCAGCGAGTCCACGTTGGCGTCCCGGCAGGCGATCAGGGCGGCGGCGAGGCCGGCCTTCATGTCGTACGCGCCCCGCCCGTAGAGGCGGTCCCCGTCCACGGAGGACTCGGTGGAGTCGCCGAAGCCGACGGTGTCCAGGTGCCCGCAGAGCATGAGCCGCCGGCCGGGGCCGCCGCGCGTGGTCCGGACGATCACGCTGGGGCGGCCGGGAGTTCCCTCCAACACCTCGACGGCCAGCCCCGCCTGCGAAGCCCACGAGGCGACGAAGTCGGCGATCTCGCGTTCGCCGGCCGCGCCCGGCACCAGGGATGGGTTGACGGAGTCGATGTCCACCAACTGCTTCAGCAACTCGTCGACGGTCACGCGTGACGTCCTTCCGTGCTGATGAGGACAATGGAGCCGTCGGACGGGATGTCCAGGACGGGCCGGGCGGCGCGGACACCGGCCAGGGTCGCGGCGCCGCAGGGGCCGGAGTTCACGCCGAGAGCCTGAAGATCGGTGACCGCCTGCTCGGTGTCCTCGTCCCGTACGGCGACGGCGGAATCGAGACCGGCCAGCAGGTCGGGGAAGGCCGTGCTGGACGGAGTCCCACAGTTCAACCCGGCCATCACGGTGCTCGCGGTGTCGATGCTGACGAGCCTTCCGGCGTCCAAACTGGACAGAACGCAGGAAGCTTTCGCCGGCTCGACACCGAGTAGCGAGACAACGCCCGGAGTGCTGCGGTAGTGCCGAACCGCCGCCTGGGCGAAGGACCCGACGCCCATCGGCACCACGACGAGCGACGGGATCACCGTGATCTCCCGGAACAGCGTCGAATAACCGTCGACGATGGCGGCGGGGATGTCCTCGTAACCGTCCCAAGCCGTGTCCTGAACCAGGATTCCGTCGGCCGCGGCGGCCGCGCGGCACGCTTCGTCGTAGGAACCGTCGACGCGCACGACTTCCGCGCCTTCTGCTGCGATCGCGTCGACCGCGGGCTGTCCGACCGCGGCCGGCACGAACACCTTGGCGGAAATCCCGAGCAGCCGGGCGAAATGGGCGACGGCGCGGCCGTGATTGCCGTCGGTGGCCGTGACCAGCCGGATCCCGCGGCCGGCGACGTGGGCGCGCAGGCCGTCGAGGGTGTCCGGGCCGTCCGGGTCGAAGTCCACCAGTGCCTGGCGGATGCCCCACGACGCGCCGAGCACCTTGAACGCCGGCAGCCCGAGTCGCGCCGACTCGTCCTTCACCAGCACCCGGGCGACGCCGAGTTCGGCGGCGAGTTTGGGCATGTCGATCAGTGGCGTCGGCGTGTAGCCGGGGAGGCCGCGGTGGAAGTCCCAGGGGCGCGTCGGCGCCGGAGGGCAACGCCAGTGCCGGGCCTCCGGGCGTCGGTAGACGGTCATGATCCCAGTCTGCGGCCCGCGACCGTGAAGGAAAAGCGCGCGTTCGTGGCGTATACCGTTCAACTTCTCTTAGCATTGGCGGATGCTCGACCTGCACCGGCTGCGCCTGCTCAAGGAGTTGCACACCCGTGGCACGCTCGCCGCCGTCGCCGCCGCGCTCGGGTACAGCAGCTCCGCCATTTCACAGCAGCTTTCGCTGCTGGAGAAGGAGGCCGGCGCCCCGCTGCTCGAACGCGTCGGCCGCGGTGTGCGGCTGACTCCGCAGGCCTTGATCCTCGTCCGGCACGCCGAGGCCGTCTTCAACCAACTCGAGCAGGCCGAGGCCGAGATCGAGGCGTCGCTGACCGCCCCCACCGGCGTCGTCCGCCTCGCCGCTTTCCAGACCGCGATGCTTTCCCTGATGCCACCACTGCTGGATCTGCTCGCACGGGACGCACCGGATCTACGCCTCGACGCCGTCCAACTGGAACCCGACCGGTCGCTGTCGCTGCTCACCGCCGGCAGCTGCGACCTGGTCCTGGCCGAGGAGTACCCCGGCTACCCGCTGCCTCGGCTGCCCGGCCTCGACCGCGTCGAACTCGGCCCCGACGCCATGCGCCTGGCCGTACCGCCCGCCTTGTCCCGCCGCACCCTCGCTCAACTGGCCGACCAGCGCTGGATCCTCGAACCCGCCGACACCGAGAGCGGCCGCTGGGCCCGGGCCCTGTGTCGGTCGGCCGGCTTCGAACCGGACGTCGCCTTCGATTCGACCGACATCGTCACGCACATTCGGCTCGTCGAGACCGGCCACGCCGTGGCGATCCTCCCCGACCTCATCTGGCAGCACGGACCACCACCGGCCGCCGAACTCGGCCACCGCCGCATCTACACCTGCGCGCGGGAAGGAGCGCACCAACGCCCCGGGGTGGTGGCGGTCCGGGAGGCCCTTCGGGAGGTGTACGCGCGGCGGACCGGATGACCGGCCCCGGGGCCCGGCCAGTCCAAGCGGCCGGCAGGGTGTGGCGGCTCGGCGATCGGCGCTACTCGAAGCGGGTCGGATCCCCGGCGCCGTAGCGGACGATCTCCGGGGTGCCGTCGGAGAAGTCGATGACGGTGGTGGGCTCGGTGCCGCATTCGCCGGAGTCGATCACGGCGTCCACGACGTGGTCGAGGAGCTCCTTGATCTCCCAGCCCTGGGTCAGGGGCTCCTCCTGGTCGGGCAGCAGCAGGGTGCTGGACACCAGGGGCTCGCCGAGCTCGGCCAGCAGGGTCTGGGTGACGACGTGGTCGGGAATGCGCACGCCGACGGTCTTCTTCTTGGGGTGCATGAGCCGCCGCGGCACCTCCTTGGTGGCGGGCAGGATGAACGTGTAGCTGCCGGGGGTGCTGGCCTTGATGGCCCGGAACACGGCGTTGTCGACGATCACGAGCTGCCCGAGCTGCGCGAAGTCGCGGCAGACCAGGGTGAAGTGGTGCCGGTCGTCGAGGTGGCGGATCGAGCGGATCCGGTCCAGGCCGTCACGGTTGCCCAGCTGGCAGCCCAGCGCGAAGCAGGAGTCGGTGGGATAGGCGATGAGCCCGTCCGCACGCAGAACGTCGATCACCTGGCCGATGGACCGCCGCTGCGGGTTCGCCGGATGCACGTCGAAATACCTGGCCATGCGACCGATCCTAGGTGTGCACCCGCGAGTCGCGCGCAGCGGACCACACCAGCCGCAGCGCGAGCACGTCAGTCCCGACGGGACTGTCCCGCGTGACCACGTCCTCGATCGCCCAGGCGCCGGGAAGCCGGGCGAGCAGGGCCCGAAGTGCGACAACGGCCTGCCGGCGGGCGAGATGCGCGCCGAGGCAGAAGTGGATGCCGTGGCCGAACGACAGGTGCGGGTTGGGGGATCGCCGCACGTCAAAGGTGTTCGGATCGACGAAGACGGCGGGATCACGGTTGGCGGCGGCGATGGAGACGATGACCCGCTGGCCGGCGGCGAAGGACTCGCCGCCCAGGGCGTCGGCGCGGGTGGTGAAGCGGTCGGTCCCGCCGACGGACGGCCGGACGCGCAGCACCTCCTCGATCGTGGACGATACGAGATCGGGGTCGGCGCGCACCGCGGCCAGCGCCGCCGGGTTTTCGGCCAGGCACAGCACCATATTGACGAGCAGCGTCTTGGTCGTCTCATGGCCGTTGATCAGCAGCAACCCGGCGAGGCTGACGATCTCGTCGGCGGTGAGACCGCTTTCCCGCAGCCCCGCGACGATGCCCTCGGAGGCCGGGACGGTGTGCAGGTACTCGCGAAGCTCCGCGACGGCGGTCAGGAACGCCGGTCGGGCCTCGGGTTGCCCGAAGAACGAGGTGATCGTTTCGGTCCAGCGCACGAAATCCGCCTGGCGGGCGTCGGACACGCCGAGGAGCGCCGCCAGCGTGGAGATCGGCAGCGGGTAGGCGAACCCGGTGACGAAGTCCGAAGCCGGAGTCAGTCGATCGATCAAACGATCAGCGCAGGCTTCGATCGCCGGGGTCAGGGCGTCCACGGTCCGCGGCGTGAAGGCGCGGCTCACCATGCGCCGCAGCTCGTGGTGCCGAGGCGGGTCCATGGCGGACATGCTGTGCAGCACGGGATTGTCGCGGTGCGGGACTTCGCTTGCGCTGTAGCGGATCTCGTCGGACGAGAAGACGTCGTGCGTGGTGAGCACCTCGTCGGCGAGGGCGTGGCTTCTGACGAACATGCGCTCAAGCCTGAGGTTCTCAGGCGGAGGACGATTGGAGAAAACGGCCATGCAGTGCCGCCGGTGAGACACCCGTGGCCGCGCGGAACTCGGCGATGAGGTGTGGCTGGTCGTAGAAGCCGCACTGCTGCGCGATGTCCGCCCAGGACGGCCGCGTGACGGACCGGGCCAGACGCAAGGCGGCGTGCAGCCTGACGACCCGCCCGTACGCCTTGGGACGCAAGCCGACGACGATCGAGAACCGTCGCCGCAGCTGGCGATCCGACAGCCCGACCGCCGCAGCAAGCTCGCCGACGCGGGCGGCCGGGTCGTCCCGCACCAGACGAACGGCCCGTTGCATGGCGAAGTCGTTGTCACGCACCGGAAACCGCGCCAGAAAGTCGATCGCCGACGACATTCGGGACCGAGCCGAACCCGGTTCGACCTGACCGAACGGCATGCCGTCCAACGGAACCTCGTCGGCGGCGACGCCGAGCGACAGGCAGGCCCCCGGCCGCAGACGGATGCCGACCAGCCCGCCGGGCGGCAGCGGTCCGGTTCGGACAGTGACCTCGGGACCGGCGAGCCACATCGAGCCGTCGGCGAACACCAGCAGGTCGACGGCCGGGTATGGCAGCGGCAGGGGTGCTGTATCGATCCAGCACTCCTCGACCAACGCGTTCGCCGACACGAGGGTCAGCCTAGGGCGGCCGCCGCCTGCCGGGCGAGCCAGTATTCCGCATCGTCCCAGGTCCAGCCGCTGTCCTTGACCAGCGAGCGCCACGCGTGGAAGCCGAAGTAGAACCACAGCACGTCCGCGGTGCGGTCGACGTCGTCGACATGACCCTTGTCCCGCAGGTGTTCCGCGACCTGCCGCAGCACCCTCCGGTACTCACCGGTGGCCAGCGCCCACAGTTGCGCCGCGTTCTCGTGCACCGGCATCGCGGCGAAGATGATCTCGACAGCCTGCGCCTGCGTCTCGTTGCCCAGCCGGGTGCCGCGCGCCAGAACGCCCAGCGCCGTCGGCAGGTCCTCGGTGAGCCGCACCGCCTCCAGGGACGCGTCGCCGCCGGAGTTCTCGATCGACTCGGTCAGCACCTCGTTGAGGATGTCGGACTTGCTGCCCGCGCTGGAGTAGACCGTCTGCTGCGCGACGCCGGCCGCGCGGGCGATGTCGGCGACGGTGACGCGGGCGTATCCGTTGGTGGCGAACAACTCCGCCGCGGCGCGCAGGATGTCCCGACGGGTGTCGGCGGCGTCCTGCGCGCGGCGCGGGGAGTGGTAGCGACGGCCTGTCGTCACTTGACGGCCGACCGCAGTTCGGCGGCGACCTCGGCGGGCGTGGGCATGGCGGCGATCTCCTTGGCGACCGAGGCGGCGGCCTCGCGGTAGCGGAATTCGGCGAGCACTGTACGCACCGCCTCCGCGACCGCCGTCGGCGTGGCCTCGTCCGGCTGCAGCACAATGCCCGCCCCGGCGGCGGCGACCTGCGCCCCGTTGAGGAAGTTGTCCGCGCCGGCCGGCGTGACGACCATCGGGATACCACGGGCCATCGAGCCGAGCGTGGTGCCGGCGCCGCCGTGCGTGAGCACGACCTCGACGCCGTCGAGCAGCGTGTCCAGCGCCATGAACGGAACGAAGGTCACCCGACTCGGATCGACGTCGTACTGCGAGGGATCCGAGGCCAGGCCCAGCGTTGCCACGATGTCGACGTCCGCATTGGACAGTTCCCGCAGCATCGGGCTCATCTTCTCCGGCGTGTTGAACCAGGTTCCATAGGTGACCAGCACGCGCGGACGCGGCGAGCCCGTCGGCAGCGGAGCGGTGGCGCCGTTGTCGCGGTGTGGCTCCGGCCGCAGCGCGTGCCAGCCCGCCGGGCGCTGCCAGCCGTCCACCTGGAGCGACGGCGGGCAGGTGTCCAGGAACCAGGTATCGGTTGGCGTCGAGAGATTCCGCGCGGCATGGGCGGCTTGGGCCTGGGCGTCGAAGAAGTCGAGGAGCGCGGGCGGGGGCTCGGGACCGAACGCCAGCGTGGCCAGCGGCACGCCGCGGTCGGCCGCCACCAGTGGGCCGAGGTAGTCGAGCCGCTCGCGGATCACCAGGTCCGGTTGGAACGAGCGGCCGGCGGCCAGCGCCTCGTCGCCGCCGAGGTCGATTCGGGCGTCCACGAAGAACGCCGCGCCGGCCTGGGGCGTGGGGTGGACGAACGGGTTGTCGCCGGTGCGGCGGAACGCCTCCTCGCCGAGCACGTCCGGCATCGGCCCGGCCGCGAACAGCGGAATGTCCTCGGCGTTCAGCACCGGCGCCACGCCGGCGCCGCTCATGAAGGCGACCTCGTCGCCCTGCGCGCGCAGGGCCCGGGCCAGCGGCAGCAGCGGGAGCAGGTGGCCGTGTTGGGGAATGCTCGAGAGAAGGACTCGCATATTCGTCAGAGTACGCATCTGATGAATAGATCCACCGCTTGTTGGAGAGCTGTGCGGGCATCTACTGCCCGAACTGCCACCCACCACCCCCGCGAGTCCCGCCCACAGTCACACCGAATGCGTGAAACGGTTTCGTACGTTCGGTGTGACGCTGACCGGGACTCGCGGGGGCTGGTGTGGCGTGCTCAGCTGCTGGGTCTCATTGCTGGACGGACTAGCATGGGGCCATGAGACGGACCTCGTTCGCACACTGGCCGTGCTCGGTCGCCCGCACCATGGACCTGCTCGGGGACTGGTGGACGCCGCTGGTCCTGCGCGAGTCGTTCTACGGCATCCGCCGCTTCGACGAGTTCCAGCAGGCGCTCGGCATCGCCCGCAACACCCTCGTCGACCGGCTCCGGCGGCTGGTCGACGAGGGGCTGCTGGAGAAGGTGCCGTACCAGACCGAGCCGGTGCGGCACGACTACGTGCTGACCGAGAAGGGCCGGGACTTCTGGCAGGTGCTGGCCGCGATGATGACGTGGGGGGACCGGTGGCTCGCCGACGAGGCCGGGCCGCCGATCACGCTGCACCACGACGCCTGCGGCCACGACACGCACGCCGAGGTCGTCTGCGCGCACTGCAAGGAACCGCTGACGGCCGCCGAGGTGCGGCACCGGATGGGCCCCGGCTACCCGCCGAAGCTGGCCACACGGCCGGATGTCGTGCGGCGGTTCGCCGCGCAGGAGACGTCCGCGGGCTCCGGCACCGCTCCGTGATCCGACCCGGTTCCGCTCGTCAAAACGGTCATTGACATGCTGAGTCTATCTAAGAGACTATCGCTGGCATGGAGTGGACCGGGGCCAGGTATGCCGACAAGCCGACGGTGCAGGTGCGGACCTGGATCGACGGTCCGCCCGAGCGGGTCTGGGAGGTGGTCTCGGACGTCGCGCTGATGCCCGAGATGAGTGACGAGCTGCAGTCCGTCACCTGGTGCGACGGTGCGGACGGTCCGGCGCTGGGCGCGCGGTTCATCGGCGCCAGCAAGCACGAGGCGCTGGGGGAGTGGGCGACGACCTCGCATGTCGTGGAGTTCGAGCCGCCGCGGGTGTTCGGCTGGGCAGTGCAGGATCCGGAGAACCCGACCGCGTTGTGGCGGTTCACGCTGGAGCCGCGCGACGGGGGCACCGAGCTGACCCAGTGGATGCAGATGGGGCCGGCGCGCTCCGGCCTGTCGCTGGCGATCGACCGGATGCCGGAGAAGGAGCAGAAGATCGTCTTCGTTCGGCTGCGGGAGTTCGAGAACGCCATCACGGGCACGCTCGCGCAGATCAAGCAGCGGGTGGAGAACGCGTGATGCGCACCGCGACGACGATCGAGGCCTCCGCCGACTGGTCAACGACGCTGGATTTCGTGCTGGAGGCCGAAAAACTCGGCATGGACACCTGCTGGGTGGCCGAGGCGTGGGGCTCGGACGCGCCGTCCGTGCTGGGCTTTCTCGCGGCCCGAACCGATCGGATCCGGCTCGGCTCAGGCATTGTCCAGCTCGGCACGCGCAGCCCGGTCGCCATCGCGCAGGCGGCGCTCACGCTGGCGCAGCTGTCCGACGGGCGGTTCGCCCTGGGGTTGGGTGCTTCTGGGCCGCAGGTGATCGAAGGCCTGCACGGCGTGCCGTTCGAACGGCCGCTGAGCCGGATGCGCGAGACCGTCCAGATCATCCGCGCGGCCTTCGCCGGCGAGAAGATCTCCTTTGCCGGCAGGCACTTCACGATTCCGTTGCCGGGCGAGGGCATCCGGCCGATGCGGCTGTCGATGGCGCCGAACCCGGACATCCCGATCTACCTGGCCACGCTGTCGCCGAAGATGCTGGAGCTGACCGGCGAGATCGCCGACGGCTGGCTCGGCACCAGCTTCGTGCCGGAGGGATCGGCCGCGTACTTCACGCACCTGGACGCCGGGCTGGCCCGCTCCGGCCGCACGCGTCGTGATCTCGACGTGTGCCAGGGCGCCGAGGTGTCGTTCGCGCCGGACGAGGACGCGCTGCGCGCGATGGTCGCCGGGCGTAAGAAGGAGCTGGCGTTCAGCCTCGGCGGCATGGGTTCGGCCAGCGTCAACTTCTACAACGACGCCTACAGCCGGCAGGGCTGGGCCGAGGTCGCGGCCGAGGTGCGGGAGCGCTGGCAGGCCGGCGATCGCGACGGCGCCGCCGCGCTCGTCACCGACGACATGGTGCTGGCGACGACGCTGATCGGCACCGAGCCGATGATCCGGGACCGGCTGCGGGTGTGGAAGGACGCCGGCGTCGACCTGGTGCGGATGTATCCGGCGGGGGAGACCTTGGACGCCAAGCTGGCGAACCTGGGTCGTGCATTGGATATCGTGCACGAAATTGGGTGAACGATCCCGGCGGCGTCCGGCCCGCGGACGTAGCATGCCCGCATGTCCGGGATGAGCACGTGGGAGTCGATGCGGACGCGGATCCACGCCCAGCTGGAGCGGCAGACCGGCGCCGGCGTGGCGGAGTGGAACGAGCGCATCGCGGCCGCGGGTCTCGCGGACGAGCCGGCGCTGCGGGCCTGGCTGAGCGAGCGCGGCGTCGGCGGCTATCCGCAGATGCTGCTCGTGTACGAGGCGTTCGGTTACCCCGATTTCCTGCTCGCCACCGCGGATGAGCTGGTCGACGGCCAGTACGCGGACCGCCCGGAGCTGCGGCCGATCTTCGACGCAGTCGTCGCGGCGGCCAGCGGACTCGACGGCGTGACCATTCAGGCGCGCAAGACGTACGTGTCACTGGTGTCGCCGCGCCGCACCTTCGCCATCGTCAAGGCCACCACCCGCAGCCGCGTCGATCTCGGGCTGCGGCTGCCGGGAGTCGCGCCGCAGGGTCGCCTGGTGGACGCCAGGAGCATTGGCAACGACAACATCAATCTCCGGATCCCGTTGTCCGCCATGGACAATCTCGACGGGGAGGCGTTGTCGTGGCTGCGGCGCGCGTATGAGGCGAACAGCTGAGCCGAACGGCACTCGGGATTTGCGTCGTTCGGCGGCGTGGCCTCCACCGGGGATGCTCCAAGCGTGTGGCGTTGGTCGACGGGACCGGGAAATTGGGGATCATGGCTGGGCCCGGCCGTGTCATCACCGTCGATGGAGGCCCCCGCCATGTCCGACATCTTCTCGCGCCGCCAGGTCCTGCGCGGCTCGGGTCTCGCCGTCGCCACCACCCTGCTGAGCCGTTTCCCCGCCGGCGCAAGCAGTCTGCCCGTGCTCGGCGAGTACGACGTTGTCGTCGTCGGCTCCGGGGCGTCCGGCATGACCGCCGCGCTGACCGCGGCCAAGCGCGGGTTGAGCTGCGTGGTGGTGGAGAAGGCGCCGACGTTCGGCGGTTCCGCCGCGCGGTCCGGCGCCGGGATCTGGATTCCCAACAACCCGGTCATCCTCGCCGCCGGCGTGCCCGACACCTACGCCAAGGCCGCGCAGTACCTGGCCGCCGTTGTCGGTGACGGCTCGTCGCCGGCCCGGCAGAAGGCGTACCTGGACAACGGGCCGGCGATGATTTCGTTTGTTCTCAACAACAGTCCGCTGCGCTTCCGGTTCATGGACGGCTACAGCGACTACTACCCGGAGCTGCCCGGCGGCATGCCGAACGGGCGGTCCATCGAGCCGGACATGTTCGACGGCAACCTGCTCGGCGCGGAGTTGGCCCACCTGAATCCCGCCTACCTTCCCGTGCCGGCCGGTCTTGTGGTGTTCAGCTCCGAGTACAAGTGGCTGAACCTGGCCGCTGTCAACGCAAAGGGCGTCGCCGTGTCCGCCGGCTGCCTTGCCCGTGGCACAGCCGCCGCGGCCGCCGGGCAGAAACCGTTGACCATGGGACAAGCCCTCGCCGCCGGCCTGCGGGCGGGTCTGATGGGCGCGAACGTGCCCGTGTGGCTGAACACTCCGCTCACCGATCTTCACGTCGAGGGCGACCGGGTCACCGGCGTTGTCGTGACCAGCAACGGAGTTCCCGGCCTGGTGCGGGCCCGGCGCGGCGTGATGATCGGTTCCGGCGGGTTCGAGCACAACGCCGACATGCGCGTCCAGTACCAACGGCAGCCCATCACTACATATTGGACGGTCGGGGCCAAGGAGAACACCGGCGACGGCATCCAGGCCGGCATCCGGCTCGGCGCCGCGCTGAACCTGATGGAGGATTCCTGGTGGGGGCCGGCGATTCCGCTGCCCGACGAGCCCTACTTCTGCCTGGCCGAGCGGACTCTGCCCGGCAGCCTCATCGTCAACCAGGCCGGTTCGCGCTTCGTCAACGAGGCCGCGCCCTACAGCGACGTCGTGCACGTCATGTACGACAAGAACCCGACCGCGCCGGACATCCCCGCGTGGATGATCACCGACCAGAACTACCGCAACCGGTACCTGTTCCGGGATGTGCTGCCCGCGCTGCCCTTCCCCGACGCCTGGTACCAGTCCGGCGCGGTTGTCCAGGCGTGGACCATCGAGGACCTCGCCACCAAGATCGGCGTTCCGTCCGCGACGCTCCGCACCACCGTCAACCGCTTCAACGGCTTCGCCTTCAGCGGCGTCGACGCCGACTTCCGACGGGGCCGGAGCGCGTACGACCACTACTACACCGATCCGGCCGTGCTGCCCAACTCCTGCCTCGCCCCGCTGTGGGAGGCCCCCTTCTACGCCTTCAAGATCGTCCCCGGCGACCTCGGCACCAAGGGCGGCCTCGTCACCGACGAGCGCGCCCGGGTCCTGCGCGAGGACGGTTCGGCCATCTTGGGCCTCTGGGCCGCCGGCAACGCCAGCGCGGCCGTCATGGGCCACAGCTACGCCGGCGCCGGCTCCACCATCGGCCCCGCGATGACCTTCGGGTACGTGGCCGCCAACGACATCGCCTCGACGACTTGAACCCTCACTAGGGGATCCGCAGGCCGGCCCGCCGCAGCGCCTCCTCCACCCGCAACCGCTCGATCTCCTTGTCGATGCCCTCCGGCACCTCGTCCAGCCGGTGCTCCACATCGAGGGCACGGCAGGCCTGGCGGAGGAGGTCGTCGTAGGCCTGGCGGGCGGCGAAGCGCCGCAGCGCCGGGGTGCCGGGCTCGAAGTCGAGGAGGGTCCGGTGCACACGGCGGAGGCGCTGGGCGAGGACCTGGATGGAGGGGCCGCTGGGAGTGGGAGGCGAGCGCCGCCGGCGGAGCCACGAGAGGGCCCGAGGGCCCTGCAGGACCAGCCAGCAGACGGCCGCCGGCACCATCGTCAACACGAGGTACAGCAGCAGGTTGGCAACCGCCACGCCGGCCACAGCTCATGGTAGTTCCGGCCGGTAGGGTCGGCAGAGTGAACAACGAGCCGATGGAGCTGTTCCGGGACGTGGCGGCGACGGTGCCGGCGTACGGCAAGTTCTTGGCGGATCGCGACATCGATCCGGCGCGGGTGACCGGCTTCGCGGAGCTGCCGATGCTGGACAAGAACTCCTACCATCGGCGGTATCCGCTGCCGGAGCTGTGCCGGGGCGGCCGGCTCGACGGGTGCGACATGATCGCGGTGTCCTCGGGGTCGAGCGGCGAGCCGACCATCTGGCCGAGGTCGGTGGAGGACGAACGGCACATCACGCAGCGGTTCGAACAGATCTTCCGGGACGGCTTCGACGCCGCGGAGAAGTCGACACTGGCGGTGGTCTGCTTCCCGCTGGGCACGTGGGTCGGCGGCCTGTTCACGCTGGCGTGCGTGCGCCACCTGGCGGCGAAGGGCTACCGCATCACGTCGGTGGCCCCGGGCAACAACAAGGCGGAGATCCTCCGCGTGATCCCGGAGTTGGCCCAGCACTTCGACCAGACGGTGCTGCTGGGCTACCCGCCGTTCGTCAAGGACGTGATCGACTCCGGCGAGCACTGGGATCGGTACGACGTCAAGTTGGTGCTGGCGGGGGAGGTGTTCAGCGAGGAGTGGCGGGACCTGGTGTCGCAGCGGGCGAGCATCGAGGACCCGGTGCGGCACGTGGCCTCGCTCTACGGCACGGCCGACGCCGGTGTGCTGGGCAACGAGACGGCGCTTTCCGTGAGCGTCAGGCGGTTCCTCACCGGCCGCCCCGACCTGGCCCGCGAGCTGTTCGGCGACTCCCGGCTGCCGACGCTCGTCCAGTACGACCCGGCCAGCCGGTACTTCGAGACGCACGAGGGGACGCTGCTTTTCAGCGGGGACAACGGGATTCCGCTGATCCGCTACCACATCGCCGACGAGGGCGGCGTGATCGGCCACGCCGAGATGCTGGAGTTCTGCCGGAGCAACGGTTTCGAACCGCCGGCCGGGGACGAGCTGCCGTTCGTCTTCGTGTTCGGGCGGTCCCTGTTCACCGTGTCGTTCTTCGGCGCCAATGTGTATCCGGAGAACGTGACCGTCGGGCTGGAGCAGCCGGGCATCAGCGACTTCGTGACGGGCAAGTTCGTGCTGGAGGCCGTCGAGGACGACAACCGGGACCGCCGGCTGCGGGTCACGGTCGAGCTGGCGCCGGACAAGACCGGTGACGCGGCGGCGGTGGCGGCCTCGATCCGGGACCAGCTGCTCCGGCTGAACAGCGAGTTCGCCCACTACGTGCCGGCCGAGCGGCAGTTGCCCGAGGTGGAGCTGCGGCCGGCCGGCGACCCGGAGTACTTCCCGGTGGGAGTGAAGCACCGCTACACCCGAGTGGGACGCTGACCACACCCGGTGGCACCAGCACCCGGACCCTGCTGGACGCCGGGCCCGACGCCAGCCCGCTCAACCACATCACCGCCAGCGCCCCGGCGCTCCAGATCTGGCACGGCAGCGCCGACGGCATCATCTCGCCGCCCGGCTCGGTGACCCGGCCGCGCGCTGCCGTGGACCAGCGAGGAAGTCGTCGGCCTCGGCGTGGACTTCCTCAGGCGTGCGACGGCTGGGCCGCCGACGCGAGAATGAGGTCCAGCCCGAAGCGGAACCGGGTCTCGTACTCGTCGTCGGCCAGATGGGGCAGCACCAGCGCCAGCGACGGGAACCGGCCGGTGCCGGTCACCTGATCGGCCAGCGCGCCCGGGGTGCCCTGCTCCTCCTGCACCAGACCCAACGTGAAGTAGATGATCGTCCAACACGTCCAGGCCGCCGCCGAGGCGGGCAGTCCGCCGTCCAACAGCGCGGCGACGAGCGTGTCGGCGGCGGCGAGGGTGGCCGGCTCCGCGCCGAACGTGCTGGCCACCAGCCGCCCGCCGTCCCGGTGCGACAGCAGCGCTCGGCGGTAGCGGTGCGCGAGGGCGCTCACCCGCTCTCGCCAGTCCTCGGGTAGCCCGTTCAGGTCGATCTCGGCCAGGACCGCGTCGGCCATCAGGTCGTGCAGCCGCGCCTTGGTCTTCACGTGCCAGGACACGGTGTTCAGCCGCACCCCGATCCGGGACGCCACCGCCCGCAGCGTCACGGCGTCGAAACCGGACTCGTCCAGCAGCTCCATCGCCGTCCGCACGATCACGTCCAGCTGCGACGGGGATTCCCTGCCCCGCAACGGCGGTCGCGCGGCGGCCCGGCGCATCCGGGTCAAGGCAACCGAATCCCGGTCGGCCAGCGCCGGCGTCGGCAGGGCGCTGGGCCGGTCCCGCGCCACCCGCAGTCCGTCCAACAGGAAACCGACAGCCCGCTGGTGCAGGTCACCCGCCGCCTGCACGGACAGCGCCAGCGGCATCAGGTCCGACGGCTCGAAGTCGGCCCGCAGCTGCCCGGCCTCCTTGGCCCGCCGCACCAGCACCGCCACGTGCTCGCCGATGCGGTGCTGGGCGGCCTCGACCAGATCGACCAGGCCGGTGCGGGCGCAGCCGAGGATCTCGGTGTACGCGCCGGTGAGCAGCTCGTGCCAGCCCTTGTCGGCGGCGATGTCCACCGCCATGCGCTCCAGGAACGCGGCCACCCCGGTCCATGGGTCGGCGGCCGCGGCGGCGACCCGCGCCAGCTCCTCGGCCTCGGCCAGCCGCGCCGCGTACACCCCGTGCACCAGGTCGTCCTTGCTCGCGAACCACCGGTACACCGTCGCCACGCCGACGTCGGCCTGCTTGGCGACGTCGGCGAGGGTGGCCGACAGGCCCTGCGTCGCGAACACCTCGGCCGCCGCGTCCAGGATGCGGGTCTCGCGCATACGGCCAGCGTACCGCAGGTGCTTCACTCCACAGTGGACAAGACGGCTACCGGCCGGCCGCGCGGCGGCGGTGTCCCTCCGCGTACGCCTGCTTCCGGTAGGCCAGCACGGGATCGTCGGACAGCTCGATGCCGTCGGTCAGCCGGGTCGGATCGAACACCGTGCGGTCCCAGAACTCCTGGTCCGCCACCGGTTTCACGATCTCCAGCCGGCCGGCGTCGATCTCCGGCCGGTCGTCCGGCCAGGGCTGCGTGGGATCGGCGGTCGGGTCCTCCGGGCCGGCGAACTGCACCTTCAGGGTGAACGAGACCGGCGCTCGGCCGAGACGATCGGTCAACTCGTCGAGCAGGTGACCCGGCACCCAGTCGGCGGTGTCCTCCGCCCTCAGGTGGCGCAACCCGGCGTCGGGTTCCCAGCGGTACCGGACGAATCGGCAGGTGCCGTCCGGCCCCACCCAGACGAACGCGTGCTGGGCCCAGAACCGGATGGTGGCGTAGCTTTCCGGCACGGGAATGGTCGCCGCCTCCTGGAAGGCGTGCGCGGACTCGGGGTTCGCGGTGATGAACGCGATCACCGCGTCGGCGCGTTGCCGGCTGCCCTTCGGCTGGTCGGTCAGCGCCCTGGTCATGTCCAGGAACTTCGCCGGCGTGGACGCCATGAACACCGGCACGTTGAGCGACACCAGGTCCGTCTCGGGGGAGAGGAACTTGACGGCCATTCCCCGTACCACCGGCGTGCCGCCGTCCGGCTCGGCCGGATCGCCGGCGGTGTTGGAGTAGCGAACGATTGCCGGCGTCGGCTCGGACCGCAGGTGCGCCGCCGTGGTGTACGCGGCGGCCGCGCCGGACGGGGTGAACACGGCGTCGTAGCAGCGGCCCAGGGCGTGGGTCCGGCGGAAACCGGGGTGCAGTCCGGACATCCGCTCCATCGCGTCGACAACGGTCACGGGGTCGGTCAAGGTAGCGCTCCGAGGATCAGGTCGGCGACCAGCTCGGGCTTCTCGTTGGGCAGGAACCAACTCGTGCCCGGCACGGTCACGACCGTGGTGGTGGGACAGGCGGTCAGGGTGCGGCGCTCGGCCGCGGTGAGCCCGCCGTCGCCGCGTTCGGCGTGCACGACCCAGGCCGGCACGGTCGTCTCACACAGCCGCGGGGCGACGGACCCGTGCTGTCGAAGGTAGTCCAGATACGCCCTGATCAGCCGCCGAATGTGCCGCGGATTGTTCTTCCGCACCTCGTTTCCGAGCACGTTTCGCCGTTCCGGCGGCAGTTGTGCGGCACTGAGCGCCACATCGGTGAATTCCAGCATGAAGGCGTACGGCAGCTGCCCGAACACGATCGAGAGGCGGTCGAGGACGCGCAACGTCAGCATCTCGTCCGGCACCGAGAAACTGGGCCCCAGCAGGATGATCGGGCCGGTGAAACCCTCGGCGGCCGCCATCTCCAATGCCACGTTCGCGCCCATGCTGTAGCCGACGACCACGTCGCAACCGTGCTCGGCGGCCAGCTTCGCGGCGTCGTGGGCGCACGCCTCGATGCCGGGATCCTCCGGTGGCGGCGAGCCGCCGTGACCGGGCAGCGTCGCCGCGACCAGCTTGAGGCCGGCGAGTTCCGGCCGCGCCGCGACTTCGGCGTAGAACTCGGCGGTGCTCAGCCCGCCCGACAGCAGCAACACCGAGTGCGCTGTGTCGCGCGGGCCGTGCACCCGAATGTCCCACTCCATGGCGACCCCCCGATTCCCGCCATGGTAGTTCGTCCTACTCGGACTGGTCAGTACCTGTCATGGTGACGTAGCCAATTCATGTTGTCGCCACGACCCAGCGGAGTGAGGTCCAGGTAGTTGTCGACGGTGTGGACCAGGTCCATGCTCTCGCCGAAGGCCGAGTAGGTGTGGAAGACGGTGTCGCCGTCGCGCAGGAACACGCTCGCGCCGCCCTGTTCCGCTTTGTCCAGCGTCGCCCGGAAATCGTCGTTGAAGTCGCTGCCGTAGGACGAGTACCAGGGCAGCGTCCAGCCCATGCGCTCGCGGAACGGCAGGATCTTCTCGATCGGCGCCCGGGACACCAGGGCCAGCGTGGTGTCGCGGACGTGCAGGTGCGACAGGTGCCCGATGTTGTCCACCAGGTAGGAGCACCACTTGCAGCCCTGGTCCCAGCTCGGGTCGAACATGAAGTGGTAGACGATAAGCTGGCGGCGGCCCTCGAACATGTCCAGCAGGCCCACCTCGCCGTCGGCGCCCCGGTAGGCGTACGGCTTGTCCACGCGGACCATCGGCAGCTGCTGGCGGGCGTTGCGGACGGCCTCGTGCGCGGCCGCCAGCTCCTGCTCGCGGGCCAGCAGCTCCTTGCGGGCGGCCTGCCACTCCTCGGGCTCGACAACCTTCATCGCGGCTCTCCTCTCGTGTCGGTGCGCTTCACGAGCTGGTCGGAGCCGATCCGCGATTCTCTACACGGTCCGGCCGGCGTATTTCACCTGCCGTCCCATCGGCGCGGTGTCCACCTGGAGGACGCCCGGCAGGCCGCCGATCCGGTCGGCCAGGTAGTCGTACAGGTCGTCGAGGTCGCGCACGACCACGAAGGCGACGATGTTGCTGGACCCCGTGGTGGCCGCGGCGAAGGCGATCTCCAGGTGGCCGGCAAGCGTTTGCGCGATCGCGTTCAGCGCGGCCGGCTGCACGGTCAGCCAGATGATCGCCTGGCAGCCGTAGCCGAACAGCGCCGGGTCGATGTCGATGTCGAAGTACAGGATGCCGTCGGCGAGCAGGTCGGCCAGGCGGCGGCGGACCGTCGACTCCGACCAGCCCGTCACCGCGGCCAGCCGGGGATAGGTCGTGCGGCCGTCGATCGCCAGCGCGCCGACGAGCGCCCAGTCCGCGTCGGTCAGCTCGCCCACGGGGCCGGTTTCGGTTGTCGGCGGGCGGATCGCGTCGATCTGGTCGGGAGTCAGCGTGGACACCCTGACCGGCCAGCCGCCGACTCCGGCCAGTTCACGCAGCATGCAGTGCGCCGTCACGTCGTTGATGCGGGGCGTGCGGGCCAGCCGCTGCAACAGGAGATGGTCGTCGCCGGTGCGGATCCTGGTGATGCACGTGATCTCCGTGCCGCCGGAGAGGATCGCCACCCAGCTGGTGTCGTCGCGGCGGGACAGGGCCGTGGCCACTGTGGCGGCCGCGTCGGGGGCGCACCTGATGCGTACCAGCCAGTCCACCTGGCCGGCCCTTCTGGCGTTGACGACGCCGACCACGCGCAGGCCGGCCGCGTGCAGCTGGCGGTAGCGGTGGGCGATCGTGCGGTCGGAGCGGTCCAGCGCCGCCCCGATCCGGCTGAACGAGGCGCGGCCGTCCACGCCGAGGGCGTGCACCAGCTGCCGGTCGAGTGAATCCACCACAACAGGCTAGCTTCGCTTCGGATTCCGTCAGGATCAGCTCGTGTGATGGCCTGTTCTGTTGGGCGGGGCAATGCTCGGCACCGTGAATGAACTTGACCAGGTCGCCCTCACCGGCCGGCTGACCGCGGCACTTCGTGCCCGCGAGTCGCAGCGACCCGACCGGCTGTTCGTGGATCCCTTCGCCTCACGGCTCGCCGGCGACGTCGGCGACCGGCTGCTCGAGGAGTTCGGCGACAACTCCACCATCTCGGTTCGTACCAAGTACCTCGACGACAAGCTGGTGCGGCTGCGGCCGTCGCAGCTGGTCATCGTCGCCGCCGGCATGGACTCCCGGGCCTACCGGCTCGACGTGCTCCGCGACTCCGTCGTCTACGAGCTGGACCGTCCCGAGGTGCTGAGCCTCAAGTCGACCCTCGTCGGTTCCGCCCCGGTCGGGGTGCGCCGCGCCGTCGGCGTCGACCTCGCCGGCGACTGGCTTCCCGCGTTGCTCGCCGACGGCTTCGACCCCGGGCGACCGACCGTGTGGACCGTCGAGGGCCTCACCCAGTACCTGGACGCCGCCGCCGTCGACCGCCTGCTCGACGGCATCACCCGGCTGTCCGCACCCGGCAGCCACCTGCTCATCGACTTCGTCGGGCAGTCGCTTTTGGACAGTGCCGTGATGAAGCCGATGCTGGACCGCTTCGCGTCCATGGACATGACCTGGCAGTTCGGCACCGACGAGCCCGAGGACCTGCTCGGCCGCCGTGGCTGGTCGTGCGAGGTCTCCCTGTTCGACTCCGTCGGCAACTCCTACGGCCGTTGGGGCTATCCCTCGGTCCCGCGCGGCACCCCCGGCGTCGGCCACGGCTACCTCGTCCACGCCCACCGCTGAACCCCCGCGAGTCACGCTCTGGGACACACCGAATGTAGGTTTCGTGCAGAACTGAGCCCCGAGGCTCAGTTCTGCCTGGTTCCGACATTCGGTGTGACGCTAGGCGGGACTCGCCGGGGGTAGGGGGACCTCGGTGAGGGTGCGGGTGGTGGGGCTGAGGGTGCGGATGACCGGTGGGATCCGGAAGTCGGGGGAGTCGAAGGCGGCGCGCAGGGCGGCGGAGTCGTCGGGATCGATCGCGGCAACGGAGTCGGCGCGGAGGGCGTCGGTGTCGCTGACGGCGGGATCGAGGTTCATGGAGCCCCAGATGTCCCAGAGGATCATCTCGTGTTTGGTCAGGGCCGCCAGGTCCAGCGCGAGGTTGTGGCGGGCGTAGGGCAGGCCGCGGAGGAAGGGCTCGGACAGGTCGGGGGAGACCACGACGGTGGCGGGGTCCAAGGTGCCGGAGCGCAGGGCGCACCAGGCGTCGGCGGCGACCAGGAAACGGTCGCGCGGGACGTGGAGGACGTCGAGGGGGAGGGGGTTGGCGGCGGCGAACTGCGGGTCGACCAGGCGCCAGCGGGACCCGTCCCAGACCTCGGCGACGACGTGGTCCAGGTGCCAGCCGGGCACCAGGTAGTTGCCGAAGCCGACGCGGCTGCGGGCGGGGATGTGGTGGTGGCGTAGCAACGTGACGTACAGCAGGGTGAAATCCCGGCAGCAGCCGAGGATCCGCTCCGTGGGACGGCGTTCGGCGGCCAGCGAAGGGTTCAGCTCGCGCAGGCGGCCGAGCATGGCCTCGGCGTAGCGCAGGTCGATCTCCGGGAAGCGGGACGGTGCGAAGCCGTGATCGGTGGGGTCGCCGTTGCCCCAGTGGTGGAAGACCAGGCCGGAAGCGATGTCCCGCAGGGCGGCGAAGTCGGCGGGAGTGCCGTCCAGCCAGTCCGAGTGCCGGCCGGGATCGGAGAACGGGCTCTGCGTGGCGTAGTCCATGGTCACCGGTCTACGCCCTGACACCGTGTCAGCGTCAAGGGAGTTCACCAGTCACGGACGGAGTCGACGCCGGCCGCGAGGCGTTCGCGGGCCCAAGCCAGATCGCGGTCGCCGGCGGCCTGGGAGACCGCGTGGTCGAGGGCGTCGAAAAGCTCCTCGCGTTCCTCGGTTTCGATGAAGGGCCTGCGGCCGTCCAGTTTGTTGAACGCTTCGCCGTACTCGCCCGGGGCGATAGGTCTCGGCGGGACGATCTCGCGGGAACGAGCCGTGCCGCCGAGCCTATGCGCCGGGTCTGACAATGTCCGACGTCACCAGCGGTCGTGGACCTGGGGGCGGATGCGGCGGTCGTACAGCGCCTCGATGGCCTTGAGGGTGTCGGCGTCCAGTTCGGGCACCGAGGCGGCAGCGGCGTTGGCGCGGGCCTGCTCGACGTTGCGGGCACCGGGGATGACGGTGCTGACGCCGGGCTGCTGGATGATCCAGCGCAGGGCGGCCTGCGCCGGGGTCATGGTGGACGGGATGAGGGCGGAGAACTCGCGGGCGGCCTCGACGCCGGTGTCGTAGTCGACGCCGGAGAAGGTCTCGCCGACGTCGAAGGCCTCGCCGCGGCGGTTGTAGTTGCGGTGGTCGTCGGCGCCGAACACGGAGTCGTGGGTGTAGCGGCCGGACAACAGCCCGGAGGCCAGCGGCACGCGGGCGATGATGCCGACGCCGGCGGCCCGGGCGGCGGGCAGGACCCGCTCCAGGGGCTTCAACCGGAACGCGTTGAGGATGATCTGGACACTGGCGACGTGCTCCCGGGCGATGGCGGTGAGGGCCTCGTCGACGGTTTCGACGCTCACGCCGTAGGCGGCGATCCGGCCCTCCTCGACGAGGGTGTCCAGCCCGTCGAACACCTCGTCGGTGGAGTACGCGGCGGTCGGCGGGCAGTGCAGCTGGACCAGGTCCAGGGTGTCCACGCCCAGGTTCGCCCGCGACCGGTCGTTCCAGGCCCGGAAGTTGTCCAGGTTGTACCGTTCCACCTCCTGCGGCTGCCGGCGGCCCATCTTCGTGGCCACGACGACGCCGGCGTCCGGGCGCTCCCGCAGGAAGCGGCCGATCAGCTGCTCGCTGCGCCCGTCGCCGTACACGTCGGCGGTGTCGAAGAAGGTCACGCCCGCCTCGACGGACGCCTCCAGCACGGCGAGCGCGTCCCGCTCGTCGACCGAACCCCAGTCCGCGCCGAGCTGCCACGTGCCCAGCCCGACGACGGACACCGCACGACCGGTGCGGCCCAAAACCCGTTGCTCCATGCGAGTGAGCTTACGTATCACCCGAGGAGTTCGGGTCGCCGCCATGGCCGGCCGCGCACGTGGTGATCGAGGAAGGCGATCACGGTCTCGTACCAGACGCGCACGTTGTGCGGCGCGGTGACGAAGTGGTTCTCGTCGGGGAAGTACAGGAACTTGTGCGGATTGTCCTCCTTGGCCCGGGACGACAGGTCCCACCACAGCCGCGTCGCCTCGGCGATGGGCACCCGGTAGTCCTTGTCGCCGTGCGTGATGAGCATGGGCGTGTCCACGGCGTCGGCGAACCGGTGCGGCGAGTTGGCCTCGGCGGCGGCCGCGGTCATCTCGCGGTGGAAGAAGTAGGCGAGGTCGCCGGTCGCGGACGAGTCGGGCAGCGACCAGATCGACGCGTGCGACACGATCGCGGCGAACCGGTCGGTGTGCCCGGCGATCCAGTTGGTCATGTAGCCGCCGAACGAGGCGCCGGCGGCGGCCGCCCGTTCGGGATGGATGTCGGGCCGCCGCTGCGCGGCGTCCACCAGCGCCATGATGTCGGTGTACGGCGGACCGCCCCACTGCCCCCAGCCGCGCCGGATGAAGTCCATGCCGTAGCCGGTGGACAGCGCGAAGTCGGGCTGCAGCACGGCGTAGCCGCGCGCCACCAGCACCCACGGGCACCAGCGCCACGCCCACGTCTTGGCCGACATCACCGGCCCGCCGTGGATCAGCGTGACCAAGGGCGCCGGCTCGTCGACGTCCGGTAACGCGAGCCAGGCTCGGATCGGCGTGCCGTCCTCGCCGACCGCCGTGACCTCGGTCAGCCGGCCGGGTAACGCCGGTGGCGTGACCGGGCTGTCGAGGCACGCCAGCGAGCCGTCCACCCCGATCCGCACGGGCGTCGGCGGACTGTCGACGGCGGCCCGCATCGCGTACACGGAACCGTCCGGCGCCACGGCGAAGTCGGTGTACGCGCCGTTGTCCGGGGTGAGCCGCGTGACCTCGTTGGTCTTGACGTCGACGAGCCACAGCGGCGACCGGCCGTGGTTGTCGGCGGCGACGACCACGGACCGGCCGTCCGGCGTCCAGCACGGGGACATCGGCCAGCGGTCCCAGCCGGCGGCGACCGGGCGTAACGCCCCGCCCGTCAGGTTCAGCACCCCGAGCCAGCGGTCGCCGGGGCCCTCCGGCGTCAGCCGTTCCTGCACGCACACCACGACCCGCCGGCCGTCGGGCGAGATCCGCGGCGACTCGTACTCGTGCTCCACGTCGTCCAGCAACGTGCGCCTTGACCCGGTGGCCACGTCGATCGCCACCAGCGTGTGCCGCTGCGACCCGTTCGGCTCGGCCACCGCCCACGTCGCCACCACGGTCCGGCCGTCGGAGGAGAGGTCCCACGCCGACTCGTCGTCCAGTGCCCGGCCCACATGCCCGGTGAGGTCCCGCGGCTCGTCCCCGTCGAGCACGAACAGCCGCGTGCGCTCCGGCCCGAGATCGTGGTCCCAGTACCGGACCGGGAACTCCTCGTGCAGGATCGCCGTGACCTTCTTCTCCTTCCGTACGGCGGGATCCTGCGCCGACGGCAGCACCTCGGCCCCGTACACGATCACGCCCCCGGCCGCCACCACGCCGCGCACCCCGCCCGGCGGCGAGACCAGCACCCGGGCGTCACCGCCGTCCGAAGGCTGCAGCCACAACGCCGGCCCCTCCTTGCCGTCGGGCCGCGGCCGGGACGACGTGAACAGCAGGTCTCCCGATGACGTGAACCCGGCCATCGACTCGCCGGCGGCGCTGTTGGTCAGCCGGCGGAGCGGGTCGAGCTGCCAGATCGCCGTGGTGTAGTGGGATTTCTCCCGGTCGAGCGTGGTCACGCCGACGACCGCGCGGCGGCCGTCGGGGGCCAGGCGCAGGCCGGTCAGCCGCGGCAGCCCGATGAAGGAGTCGAGGTCGGAGAGCACGCTTCCTTCCTACACGGGCACCCTGACAGTTTCAGGCGAGCTGCTTGCGGAACCAGTGGTGCGCATGCGGCTCCGCGTTGAACGGCGGAACCTCCTCGAACCCCGCCGACCGGTACAGCCCGATCGCCTCCGTCAAGGACCGGTTCGTCTCCAGCCGGATCGAGCTCGCACCCCGTTGCCGTGCAAGGGTTTCCAGCTCGACCAGCAGCCGGCGGCCGACACCGAGGCCGCGCGCCGACTCGTGCACCCACATACGCTTCATCTCGCACACGCCCGGTTCCGGCTCGTACAGGGCGACGCAACCGATGGGTTCGTCGGCGAGGCGGGCCAGCAGCACCACCTCGATCTCGGGCTGCAGGACCGTCTCCCGGGAGAAGCCGTCCTCGAACAGTGCGGCGATGTCGGCGAAGTAGGCCTGGACGCAGTACTGGGCGTCGGGATGCGCGGGGTCGACGGCCTCGACCTCGACCATGCCGGCCCGCAGCAGGCGTTCGACCTCGACCATCGCGGCGACCAGCCGCTCCTGCTGGCGGTCGGACAGCGGGGCGAGGATGGTCTCGGCGATGCCGTCGCTACGGCGGTCGAGGGCACGCCGCTCGCGCTTGCCGGCGGCGGTCAGCCGCGCCACCCGGACCCGCCGGTCGGCGTCGTCGGCGCGCACGGTCACGAGGCCGTCGGCCTCCAGCGACCGCAGGAGCCGACTCAGGTACCCGGAGTCCAGACCGAGTGTCGTGCGTAGCGACCGCAGGTCACGGCCGTCGCCGATCTCCCACAGCAGCCGCGCCTCACCGAGCGGTCGGGGACCGAGGTAGTGGTCGTTGAGCGCGCCGATCCGTTGTGTGACCGTCCGGTTGAACCGCCGAACCTCCGAGACCATGCCTGCGTCCATTCTCTGACCTTAGTCAGAGAATCGTGGACGCGCCAGGTCGGTTGGGTGGGCACGAGTGAACTGGCGCTGGTCACCTGAGATCGGCCAGTTTCGCCCGGATCTTCTCGGCCCGGGCGAGCTGGTGGGTGGTGACGAACAGCGCGACCGCCTCCCGCCAGCACTCCGCCGCGCCGCCGGCGTCCCCGAACGCCAGCAGGATGTCGCCGCTGAGCTCCAGCGTGTCGGCCAGGTGGTAGTGGTTGCCGTTCCCGGTGTACAGCTCGCGGCAGGTGCGGTACAGCGCGAGCGCCTCGGTGGGCTGGTCGCTCTGGGCGAAGCTGATCGCGATGTTGGACAGCGTGATCGCCTCGCTGTCGGTGTCGCCGTGCTCGCGGAAGACCGCGACCGCCTGCTCCAGCAGTGCCCGGCCGGCCTCGTTCTCGTTCAGCCGGACCAACGTCTCGCCGACCTGGCTGCGGGCCTGGGCGGTGAGCACCGGCCGGCCGAGCGGCTCCAGCAGGGCGAGCGCCTGCCGGGCGTGCGGCAGCGCCTCCGCGTAGCGCCGGCCCATGGAATACGCGTTGGCCGTCGCGCTGTGCACGATCGCCTGTTCGAGCGCGAGGTCGGTGGGGGCCAACAGATCCAGTGCCCGGCGCAGGTGGCCGATCCCCTCCTCGATCCGGTTGAACTGCACGCAGGCGCGGCCCAGCCCGCGCGAGGCGTGCGCGCGAGCGGCGGTGCTGTCCATGTGCTCCGCGGCGGCGAGCGCCATCCGCCACCCGTCGAAGTCGTCGTCCAGATAGCCCTGCCGCCAGCGCAGCGGCGCCAGGAACCAGGCCAGCTGCCACACGACGGTGTGCTGGCCCGTCTGCGACGCCAGGCGGGCGGTGGCGGCCAGGCACGCGTGCTCGGCATGGAACCACGCCCAGGCCGCGTCGTCATCCGGGGGCTCGAAGGCGATCGGCGCCTCCGGGACGGCCCCGAGCACCGGCAGCGAGCGGTGCGGGAACAGCTTGCGGTCCACGGAATACGCGCCGTGCGTGTAGTACGCGACCAGGCGCTGCAGCGCCGCGTCGCGGTCGTCCACCGCCTGCTCGGCGGCGTAGAGGCGAACCAGGTCGTGCATGCGGTAGCGCCCCGGAACATGCTGCTGCACCAGCGACACACGTTCCAGCGCACGCAGCGTGCGGCCGACGTCAGCACTGCCGACCAGGCTGGCCACCGCCTGCACGCTGATGTCCGGCCCGGGTGCGAGCCCGAGCAGCGCGAACAGCTGTGCCTCCGGCGGCTTCAGGGCGTCCGTCGACCACGACAGCACGGCCCGCACACTCGCCAGCGGATCGTCCTCGTCGAGGGCGTTGAGCCGCGCATCCTGCAACTCGCCGGCGAGCGCCGCGAGCGGGAACTCCGGGTGCGCCTGCGCACGGCCGGCGACGATGCTCAGCGCCAGCGGCATGCCGGCGCAGCTGTCCACCAGCGCCTGCGCCGCGTCGGGTTCGGCGGCCAGCCGGTCGGCGCCGATGCGCGCGGCCAGTAGCGCGGTCGCGTCCCGCACGGGCAACGCGTCCACGGTCAGCCGGCGCGCCCCGTGCGATGCGACCAGGCCGGTCAGCTGGGCCCGGCTCGTCACGAGGACTGTGCACGAGCCGCCCGGCAGTAGCGGCGCCACCTGCGTGGAGTCGGCGGCGTTGTCGACGAGCACCAGCATCCGGCGGCCGGCCAGGAGACTCCGGTACAGCGCGGCCTGCGACTCCAGGTCGTTCGGCACGGTCGACGGCGCCACGCCGAGGCCCTCCAGGAAGCCGCGCAGCGCGGTCTCCGCGCTCACTGGCCGTCCCGACGGGTCGAACCCGCGCAGGTTCACGTACAGCTGGCCGTCGGGGAATCGGTGGGCGTCGCGGTGCGCCCAGTGCAGGGCGAGCCACGTCTTGCCGATGCCGCCCGCGCCGGAGATGACCACCACCCCGCCGGCCTCGTCCAGCCGCGCCAACTCGGCGGTGCGGCCGACGAAGGCCCGCGGCGGGCTCAACAGCTGCTGTGGCACCACCCGCGGCGGCTGCGGCGCCTCGCCGTGGAGCACGCGCTGGTACAGGCTCTGCAGCTCCGGCCCGGGATCCACGCCCAGTTCCTCGGCCAACCGCAGGCGCAGCCGCTCGTGCACCGCCAGCGCGTCGGCCTGCCGGCCGCTGCCGGCCAGCGCCTGCATCAACTGCCCGGCCACCCGCTCGTCCAGCGGCTGCTCCTCGGCCAGCGGACCCAGCGCGGCGATCACGTCCTCGTGCCGGCCGGCGGCCAGCCGCTGGTCGGCCAGGTCCAGCACGGCGGCGAAGCGCTCGCCGGCCAAGGTCTCCCGCAGCCGCACGGCCCACGGCGTCGACAGCCCGCCCAGCGGCTCGCCGCGCCACAGCGCCAGCGCCTGCTCGTACCGACCGGCGTCGAGGTGCCGGCGGAACTCGACGAGGTCGACGGCGGCCGGATCCGCCACCAGCCGCTGGCCGCCACGGACCCGTTCGATCGGGACCTCCGGCAGCGCCTGCCGCAGCCGGGTCAGGTAGGAGGCGAGCGTGTTGCGCGCCGACGCCGGCGGCTCGTCGCCCCACACCCGGACCACCAACTGGTCCGTGGACACCGTCTCGTTCACGTCGACCAGCAGCGCCGCGAGCACGCTGCGCTGCCGCACCGGCCCGATGTCCACCTGCTGCCCGTCCCTCGCCGCACCGACGTCACCGAGCAGTTGGAACCGCACGGCGTCACCTTAGCGCGTCCCACCGACATCCCAGGCGATCATTGTTTCCGCAGGTCAGACGCCGTGGAAACGTTCCAGCCTCCCAGCGCTCTGGGCGGCGGCCGCGCGGGGCTGCCAGCCTGGTGCCGCTGGCCTTCCGAAAGGGACGACGATGAACCTCTCCTCGCCACTGGGCCGCCGGGCCCTCCTGCGCGGCGCGCTGGTCGCGGGCGCCGGCGCGGTGCTCGGGCCGACGTTGCTCGCGGGCACCGCACAGGCCTACACCTGGTCGCGCACCCTCAAGCAGGGCATGACCGGCTCGGACGTGACCGAGCTGCAGATCCGGGTCGCGGGCTGGGCCGCCGACCACGCGAGCCAGAGCCGCGTCGCCATCGACGGCGACTTCGGCGCCGGCACGCTCGCGGCGGTCAAGCGCTTCCAGGCCGCCTACGGGCTGTCCGCCGACGGTGAGGTCGGCCCGAACACGCAGAGCGTGCTCAACTCGCTGCAGCAGTCCGACGGCTCCACGGTCCACTTCAACTGGAGCGAGTTCACCGACCGCATCAGCGGAACCTTCAACGGCGGCAAGGTGAGCGCCGCGGCCGCCAAGGAGAACGCGCGCCGCTGCATGTACAAGCTGGAGGCGCTGCGCAAGAAGCTCGGCAACACGCCGATCACCGTGAACTCGGGTTTCCGCTCCATCCAGCACAACAGTGACATCGGCGGCGCCAGCGACAGCATGCACCTGTACGGCACCGCGGCCGACCTCGACGTGCCCGGGGTCGCCAACAAGACCGTCTACCAGCACGCGGAGACGTGTGGCTTCTCCGGCCTGGAGACGTACAACACCGATCACCAGCACGTGGACAGCCGCGCCGACCTGGGGCGCGCGTGGTGGTGGGAGAACGGCACGGTGTGAGAGCCGGTGGCCGGAAGCGCTCTGGGGATGGGCTTCCGGCCACTACCGTGACAGCGCCGCCTGGCAGGACGGCCAGTCGTGGAAGTCTCGCTGCACGGCCCACAACCGGTGCGCCGCCGCGATGTTCCACGCCGGGTCGAACGCCTTCTTCGGCGTGCCGTCGAGCTGCTGCAGGCGCTTGTCGGAGATCTGGAAGACGCCCCAGTTGCGGCTGCCGTTGGTGTTCGGCAGCACGTACAGCGGGTCCAGGAAGGACGCGCAGCGGGCGACCGCCACCGCCGTGTCGGGATCCTCGGTGAACACCTGGCGGATCTGCTGCTCCACCTGCTGCGGAGTCCACGTCGCCAGGGACACCTTGCCGGCGTACAGGGCCTGCTTGGTGGCCGTGTCGACGACGCCCTTCGCCGGCAGGCCCGCGAGCACCTGGAACGCCGTGACCTTGCGCAGCGTCTCCGGTCCGAAGTCACTGTCCACGGCGATCTTCGTGTTCGCCTTGACCAGCAGCGACTGCACCTCGGTCACGCAGTCGTCGTGCTCACCCATGCTGACGGTCTGGCAGCCGGCGGAGAACAACACCTTGCCGCTGTCCTGGGCCGGCAGGCTCTGCGCGCTGCTCGGGGCGCGGGTGAACCACACCAGGCCACCGGCGAGCAGGATCACCGCCACGGCGGCGGCGATGGTGTACCGCGAGGTCAGGGCGGTGCGCCACTTTCGGTGCTGTTCTCGGCCGGGCGGCTGTTCCTGGGCGGATGCCGGCTCCTGCGTCGGCTCTGGTGGCGGCGTGTCCCGCTCCGTGTCGGCGAGCGCCCACAGTTGGTGCAGCTCCCGCAGTTCCTCGGCGCTGGCCCCGCACACCTTGGCGAAGCTGTGCACCACGCGGTAGTCCGACGGCACCTTCACGCCCGAGCAGTAGCGGTGCAGGCTTGACCCGCTCACGCCAGCCTGCTTGCCCAGCCGGTCGAAGCCGCGCCCGCTGCGGTCCTTCAGCATTCGGAGGTACGCCGCGAACTTGTCGGTCTGCGTCGAGGCGATCACCGGTCCGACCCCCTGCTGGTTCGCCGCTGATGACGTCAGGCAAGTTAGCACCGGAGCGGCCCCGCGAACGTGACTCCTCAAATGGCTGGAAGCGCGGCGGCCGGAGTGCTAGCGTCCACCGCGCCGTGACACGCCCGAGGAGGTGAGACCCATGAACGTTGTATCGATGTGGGTGCTCCCACTCTCGGTCACGGGCGGGCTGACGTAGGTGTCGCCGGGAGCGCCGAAGCACTCCCGAAAGGCGACACGCCATGAACTTCACCGCTTCGACCTCGTACGACGGCGTCCTGGAACGTGACTTCACCGTCGGCGACGTCCCCGGCGTTCTCTGGACGCCGGTGAACGCCACTGAACACATGCCGCTTGTCCTGTTGGGACACGGCGGCGGCCGGCACAAGAAGGCGCCGGCCATGACCGGCCGGGCGCGACTCCTGGTGGACGCCGGCTTCGCCGCCGCGTGCATCGACGCGCCCGGGCACGGCGACCGGCCCCGCACCGCTCACGACGAGCGGGAGATCACCCTTATGCAGCAGGCGATGGCGACGGGTGAGCCCGTCGGCCCGATCGTCGTCCGGTACAACGCCCATCTCGCCGAACGCGCCGTGCCGGAATGGCAGGCAACGCTGGACGCGTTGCAGGACGTGATCGACGGGCCCGTCGGCTACTTCGGGCTGAACATGGGCACGGCCATCGGCGTGCCGCTGACGGCGGTCGAACCTCGGATCGCCGCCGCGGCCTTCGGGCTGTTCTGGCACGACAATCTCGTCGAGACGGCCCGGAAGATCACTGTTCCGGTGGAGTTCGCGCTCCAGTGGGACGACGAGCACATCCCGCGGGAATCCGGCCTCGCGCTGTTCGACGCCTTCTCCTCCACGCAGAAGTCCTTGCACGCCAACACCGGCGCGCACAAGGAGCTGCCGCGGTTCGAGGCCGACAGCGCCGTCCGGTTCTTCGTCCGGCACCTGATGTAACCGGTGTGCCGGCGCCGCGCTGCTGCTAGAGCCAACGCAGCGCGGCGTCGGCGGTGTCATCGGGTGTGCCGTTGAAGGCGATCGCCGCTTGGGGCGCGTGTTGCCGCACCAGGTTCACGACCCGCTCGAAGAGCAGCAGGTACGGCTCGTGCTTGCGGATGCCGCCGCCGACCACCACGCACGCGTACTCCTTGCGGCGCAACGCTTCCGCGATCGCCGCCTCGGGTTCGTCGTCCGGCGCCACCAGGCACATGTCGGCCTCGACGCCGAGCTCGCCGAACCGGGCGTGACCGCGGGCGATCGCCGCCAGCACGGGTTCGGGGTCCCAGCCCTCGAGCCTGGCCGGATCGAGCCCGATCACCAGCACCGGCCCCTGTGGCATGGCTCCTCCTAGCGCTTGTGGGCGTCCGCGGCGGCCTGGATGCCGGCCACGTAACGCTGCCAGTAGTCGGCGTCGCCGAACTCGGCGCGGTCCTTGCCGCCCCGGCCGTCGATCATCTCCCGCACGATGTCGGCGTGGCCGGCGTGCTGGGCGGTGTCGGTGAGCGTCCGGACCAGCAGGTGGCCGAGGGTGGTGGCGCGCTTGCCCTCGGCCCACCACGGCACGGTCGCCGGGGCGTCGAGGCCGAGCTGCTCGATGGACTCGTCGCTGTGCTTCCAAGCCAGCCGGTACAGGTCGAGCAACTCCTCCCGGCTTTGCTCGGCGGTGGCCCACATGTCGGCGCCGTCCCACACGGACTCGTCCTCGTACCAGGGAAGTGTGACGGGCATCGGCCGGCCGACACAGTCGCCGAGGTAGCCGAACTCGCAGCCGGTGACGTGCTTGACCAGACCGAGCAGGTTGGTGCCGGTCGGCGTCAGCGGCCGGCGGATGTCGTACTCGCTCAGCCCGTCGAGCGCGGACACCAGCCGGTCGCGGGACTCCTGGAGGTAGCGCCGAAGGTTGCCCGTGATGTCGCTCATGGAGGCGAACCTAGCCGAGAATGCCCCACACCGCCCCGGCAACGGAGGCATCCGTCGAGCCGATTCCGGTCAGGTCGGCGACGGACCGCCGGCCGGGCACGCGTTCGTCGATGGCGACGGCGACCGGCCGATCCGCTTGCGCGTCAACGACTCCGGCGCGCACGGCATTGCCGAAGTCGCCGTGGTCGAGGCATTGCTCGTGGTCATCGGTGACGACGCAGGCGGCGCCCGTGCGGTAACCGGGCCGCGCGTCGAGGCCGTTGGCCCGGAGTTGGTCACACAGCTTCGCCTCGGTCTCGGGGCGGCGGCCCCACACGTGCATCGTCGGCGAGGAACGCCACCGGGGCGCTGGTGGTCGCGGACACCAGCAGCATCGAGCCGTCGTTGCGGCCACGGAAGGACGGATCTCGTCCGCGCCGACGACCCTCAACGCCTGGCCAGCCACTCGCCCCAGCGTTCCAGCGCCTCCTCCGGCCCGGTCCGCCCGACGCCGACGCGGAACCGATCCCCGGGCGTGGCCGTCAACTCGGATCGGTAGATGCTCGACGGCAGCAGCAGAACGCCGACGTCCCGGACGAGATCGGCGCACATCGCCTCGACGCCGTCCGCGCCGAGATAGCGCGGGAAGCACACGCAGCCGCCCTGCGGCCGTTCCCACGCGAACAAGTCGGGCCGCCGGCCGAAGAAGTCCTCGAACAGCGGAAGGTTCATCGCCACGATCAGCCGGTTGCGGGACAGCAGCCGGTCCCGGGCCCGCAGGCCGATCAGCGCGAGCACCTCGCTCGGCGCGGAGTTGCAGATGGACGTGTAGTGCTTGGCCCGTTCCAGCCGGTCGAGCAGGCTCCGGTCACGGCACGCGATCCAGCCGATCCGCAGCCCCGGCAACCCGTACGCCTTCGACATGACGTTCAGCGACAGCGCGCCGGGGGAGAGGTCGGCGGCCTGCGGCAGCGACGGCCGGTCGAGTTCGAGGCCCCGGTAGACCTCGTCGCTGAACAGCGTGATGCCCCGCTCCTCGCACAGGCTCACCAACCGCCGCCACGATTCGACGTCCGGCACCGCGCCCGTGGGGTTGTTCGGGAAGTTGACGGAGACCAGCCGGGTGTTGGGCCTGATGGCCGCCTCGACGGCGTCGACGTCCAGCGACCAACCGTCGTCCTCGCGCAGGGCGACGCCCGTGACCTCGCACAGCGCCAACGGAATCGTCTCCGCCGCCTGATAGTTCGGCGTCAACACCACGGCGTGGTCGGTCGGCGCCAGCAGCACCTGCATCGCCAGGTAGATCGCCTCTTCCGCGCCGGCGAAGCACAGCACGTCCTCGGGGGCGACGTTGTCGTACGTCGCCGCGATCTCCTCGCGCAGCGCCGGCAGCCCGCGGGTCTCGGTGTAGCCGAGCGCCAGCGACTCCCAGCGTCGGCGGCCGTCGTCGTCGGCCATGTCGAGGAGCTCGGCCATCGGGAGGGTCTGCGCGTCGGACGCCGTGAGGTGGTGGCGGGCGGTGAACTCCCAGGTGGAGAAGTACGTCTCCAGCCGGAAGTCAGGCAGGAGCGGCACCGGCGGGCTCCTTGCGGGTCAGCGCGAGCAGTTGGTAGACGGCCGAACGGGAGATCCCCATCGCCCGCGCCACCGTGGGCACGGACCGCCGCTGGTCGAACACGCCGCCGGAATCCAGCTTCGCCACCAGCTCCAGCCGGTCCTCTTTGGACAGCCCGTCGAGCGTGGTCCCCCGGTCGCGGACGAACGCCGCCACCGTCTCGTTGAGCTGCTCGGTCCAGTCACGGGCGAACAGCGACTCCGGCTGGGCGGTCACCGGTGCGGCGAAGGCCGCCAGGATGCGGGCCGCGGCGTCGAACGCGGAGCGGTCCACGTTCACGCACAGCACCGCCTCCGGGCGGCCTTCGTCGTCGCGGATCACCGCGCTGACACTGGAAAGTCGCCGCCCGTCGGGCAGCGACTTGGGGTACGGGCCGTAGACGTCCGGGTTGACCGGCGTGAGCGCGTCGAGCTCACCCAGCAGCGACGGATCGCCCACGGTCCGTTTCGACAGCGGGTTCCAGATGGCGATCACCGAGTCCGTGGCCGGGTCATGCAGCACCACCTCGGCGTGCGGTGAGAGCAGGCGGGCGATCGCCTCGCACACCGGGGCCAGCCGGGGCGCCATCGTGGACACGCTGTGGACATTACATCCGCCGTGGACGAAATGTCCACGGCGGATTCGGGTCTCAGCCCTCGATCTGGGCCGGGGCGCCCGCGGTCACCGCGATCTTGCGGGACTGGGCCTTCTCCACCACCGGCACGCGCAGGGTCAGCACGCCGGCGTCGTAGCCGGCCTGGATGCCGTCCCGATCCAGCGTCTCGCCGAGGTACACGCGCCGCGTGAACGTGCCGGTCGGCCGCTCCGCGATCTGGTAGCGGACCTCGTCGTCCTTGGCCGCCGGCCGCTCGGCCCTGACCGTCAGCACGTTGCGCTCGACGTTGACGTCGATCGACTCCGGGGAGACGCCCGGCAGGTCGAACGTGACCACGAACTCGTCACCCTTGCGGAACGCGTCCATCGGAATGGCCGCGGGGCGCACCCGGGTGGCGCCCGTCCCGAACATCAGCCGCTCCAGCTCGCGGAACGGATCCGTGCGCACCAACATGGCGCACCGCCCCTCTCTGGGTCTCCTGGCGGCCCCTTGCCGCCGACATACTTGACAACGGTCGACTCAAGCTTTTGATTTCCCAACCCGCTCAGAAATTTTCCGCCGCTTGGTTGTCCAGGTGCTGACCTGCGGTGATCCGGAACGACAACCGCCCGCCTCTCCGGGTGGGGAGGCGGGCGGCGTCAGTCGCTGCACGGCCGGCTAGGGGTGTTCCTGCCGGCACTTGTCCAGCTTCGCCTGGGCGTCGGCCAGCTGCCTGGTCCTCGTGTCAACGAAGCCCTTCACCTGGGCCGCATCCGCCTCGGCGGCTTTGATCGCGGCGTCCGCGGCGGCCACCTTGGCGTTGGCGTCGGCGATCGCCTGGTCGATCCGAGTCAAGGTCGCGGCGTCGGCCCGGTTCATCACGGCGACGGCCCGCTCCGTGGTCGCGTTGGTCAGGGCCGACTTCACGCCCAAGGCGGCAAGCTGCGCGTTCGCCGCCTTGATCGAGGCGTCCGCCGCCTCGGTGTCGGCCAGGTCCTTCATCGTCTTGGCCCCGTTGACATCGCTCCGCTCCTGCAAGCAGGGCGCCGGCTGGGGCGGCAGCAGGGCGCTGCACCCGGTCGTCAGCACCACTACGCCCATTACGACGGCAAGCAGCGTCAAGCGCATCAGGTCTCCCCCCTGAAATCACGTCGAGCGGTCATTCTACGGATATCGGACCACCGCCCAGCACCACAGCGTGGATCGACCTTGTGCTGGTGATGTCGTCCAAGGGGTTGGCGTGGAGGAGCAGGAGGTCGGCGTTGAAGCCGGGGGCGATGGCGCCGAAGCGGTCAGCGACGCCGAGGAAGCGGGCGGGGGCGGAGGTGGCGGCGCGGAGGGCGTCGAGCGGGGTGAGGCCGGCCCGGACGAGCAGGGCGAGTTCGTCGTGCAGGCTGTGGCCGGGGACGAAGGTGTCGGTGCCGGCGAGCAGCGGGATGCCGGCGCGGTGCAGCTCCTTGGTCAGGTGCAGGCTGTGCTGGAACACGGCCTGTTCACGGTTCTTGGTCGCGTCGTCCGGGGTCCACGAGGCGACGCGTTCCCACGCGGGCCGTAGCGCCGGCTCTATGTCCTTGAGGTACGGAGCGAGCGGGAACGCCGGTGTGCCGATGGTGGCCTTGGCATGCAGGACGGCGAGTGTGGGCACATGCCAGGTGCCGTGGTCCAGGAAGACCCGGATCAGTGCTTCCAGTGGGGCCGGGTCGTGGGTCATGGCGGCCCGGTGGTTGAGCTGGGACAGGCGGTTGAACATCCCGGCCGGGTCGCGTGAGTCCAGAGTAGACAATTCGCGGCGGATTTCCTGTTCGCTGGCGGAGGTTGCCAGCGCGAGACCGTCGAGGTGCTCGATGCTGCGCTGGCCGGACCGCGCGGCGGTCCCGATCGGCACCTCGAAGGGAACGTGCCCGGCGAAAGGGATTCCCCGTGCCACGCATTCCTGAGCGATGGCGGCGTAGGCGTCGGCGGGGAGCTGCGAATAGACCTTGACGAACTCGCCCCCGTCGGCGATGCACCTGGCCACCGCCGCGCGGCCCTCGTCCGGCGTGGTCACGGCGATCGACCCGGGACGGCTCGGTCTCGGGCCGTCCACGATCGGGCTGCCGAACACCATTCTCGGCGCGAGCCAATCGGTCTGCCGCAGCCGGTCACGCCATTGCGTGTGCATCGGGGCGCCGGCCATCTGCCGCACGCCGGTGACGCCGCGGGCGAGGAACGTGGGCAGCGTGGAGGCGTCGAAGGTGTGCACATGCATGTCCCACAACCCCGGCAGGGCAAGCAATCCCGCGCCAAGGAGCACGTCCGCCTCGGCCCGGAGGTCCGATCCGACCTGGGCCACCAGGCCGTTTTCGATGAGGATGTCCTGATGGGTGGTCACGGATCCGGACGCCGGATCGAGCACCGAGACGTCCGTGACGAGCAGGGGAGCAGGCGCGCGGAAACCGGCCAATTCGGGAATCGCATGAGACTTTGTCATGCCCTCCCAGAATAACATGGGCCGCGGCGGCCCGTCTGCCCTAAGGGGTGGAGCTATCTCCACCTCGATCGTGCAGCCAAATGCATACCGTCGGGCCGCCGGTCGAAATAGCGTTGCGGCATGGCAATCACAACGCAGCAGCGCAGCACCGATCCGCGCCGGGCGGTCGTCGTCAACCTGGCGATCAACCTGGTCGCCCCGCTCGCCCTGTTCTACGGGTTGCGCGCGGCGGGCGTGGACCAGTGGCTCGCCCTGGTGCTCGGCGCGATCCCGCCGACCGTGCACGCGGTGTACGGGGTGGTCGTGCGCCGCAAGATCGACGCGTTGGCGCTGTTCACGCTGAGCATCCTCGTCCTGAGCGTGGCCACCTCGTTCGTCACCGGCAGCCCGCGGTTCCTGCTGGCCAAGGACGGCTGGATGACCGCGGTCGCCGGGTTGTGGATCCTGGTCACGCTGTGGCGGACGCCGTTCCTGCAGCAGTTCGTGCTGTCGTTCACCACCGGCGACGCGCACGAGCGAGCCGTGATCAACTGGCGTGACTCGCCGACGTACCGGCACGTGCTGCGGATGGCGACCGTGATGTGGGGCGTGGGCCTGGTGGCCGATGCGGTGGTGCGGGTCGTGCTGGCGTACGCGCTGCCGGTGGACCAGGTGCCGCTGGTCAACACCCTGCAGTACGTCGTGGTCTACGCGGCGCTGGAGATCGGCACTCGGCTCTATCTGCGGCGGAAGTCCGTGGCGGACAAGGTGTTCGCGGAATCGGGACAGGTGATGATGAGGGGGAGGGCGAAGTGACTGTCGTGTTGGTGACCGGCGGCGCGAGCGGTATCGGGGCCGCGGTGGCCCGCCGGTTCGCTCGGCGCGGCGCGCAGGTTGTGATCGCGGACGTGAACGCGGCCGGTGAGGCGGTGGCCGCGGAGATCGGCGGCCTGTTCGTGCCGACCGATGTCGCCAGCGAACGTGACAACGACGCCGCGGTCTTGGCCGCGCGGGAAACCTTTGGCGGGCTGGACATCGTGCACCTCAACGCCGGCACGGGCAGCGGCGGCGTCGAGTTCGACCTCGACGCGTACCGACGGATCATGGCCGTGAATGTGGACGGCACCATGTACGGCCTGCGGGCCGCCGTTCGCGGCGGCGCCCGGGCGATCGTGGTGACGTCCAGCCTCGCCGGCATCTCGCCGGCATCCTTCGACCCGGTGTACTCGGCCAGCAAGCACGCCATCATCGGGCTCGTGCGGTCGTTCGGCTCGGCGCTGACCGACGTCACCGTCAACGCCGTGTGTCCCGGCTTCATCGACACGCCCATGATCGCCGCCTTCCGGGACCGGTTGCCGGAGCACGGCCTCGCCGTCGCCGATCCCGACGAGGTCGCCGCCGCCGTGGAGCAGATCGCCGACGGCGACGAAACCGGCCAGGCCTGGGCGGTGCAGGCAGGTCAGCTGGCCAAGGTCGACTTCCCGCCGGTGGAACTGGTCCGCTGCTAGCTTGGCGGCATGGGGGACGACTGGCGCTGCTCATCACCCTGGGCATCGGCAGCGCGAGGGCGTTACCTGGCGGCGTTCCAGCACGCGTTCACCGTGGCCGGGGGCATGGTTCGCGGTGGGACCGTGGCTGCCGTGGCTTGTGGTGGCCTTGGCTGCCACGGTCTCCGTCGCGGTGATGCCTTACCTGGCAAGGAGGTTGCCGCGTGACGCCGTGCGCGGTGACTACGGCAGGATCGCGTCGACGTAGCCGCCGTCCACGCGCAGCGCGCCGCCGGTGGTGGCGGACGAGAGCGGGGAGGCGAGGTAGACCACCATGTTGGCGATCTCCTCGGGCTCGATCAGCCGCTGCAGCAGCGACTGCGGCCGGTACTTCCGCATGAACTCCCGCTGCGCCTGGTCCCACGGCAGGTCCTTGTCCACGAGTTCGTAGACGAAGTCCTCGACGCCGCCGGTGTGCGTGGGGCCGGCGATCACCGAGTTCACCGTCACGCCGGTGCCGGCGGCGTGCTTGGCGAAGCCACGGGACACGGCCAGCAAAGAGGTCTTGGACATGCCGTAGTGGATCATCTCGGCCGGCGTGGCGACCGCGGAGTCGCTGGCGATGTACTGGATCCGGCCCCAGCCCCGCTCGATCATCCCGGGCAGGTAGGCGCGGGTCAGCCGCACCGCCGACAGCACGTTGACCTCGAAGTAGCGGCGCCACTCGTCGTCGGTGATCTCCAGCGGCGACTGTGCGCCGAAGATGCCGAGGTTGTTGACCAGCACGTCCACGGTCGGCACGGCCGCGATCACCTGGGCGGCGCCGTCCTCGGTGGACACGTCGCCGGGCGCGGCGATGAACTCGCCCTCGCCGCGCAGCGATTCGATGGCGGCGTCGACGCCGTCGGGCTTGCGCCCGTTGACGGCGACCGTGGCGCCGGCCCGGGCCAGCCCGGCCGCGATGGCCCGGCCGATGCCCTGGGTGGAGCCGGTGACGAGGGCGACCTTGCCGGTGAGGTCGAGTCGCATGTGAGGGGATCTCCTGTTCTTGGGGTCGCTGAACGTCCAGCCTGCTCGGGTCAGCTCGCCAGCGCGAGCGCAGCCGCCGCGGCGGTGGCCACTGCATGGTCCTGCTCGGGGGCGCCGCCGCCGACGCCGATGGCGCCGACCAGGACGCCGTCACGGCGCAGCGGCACGCCGCCGGCGATGAACAGCAGCGGCCGGTCGAGGGCGGTCGGCAGGCTGTGGAACGGGCCGTCCGGCTTCACCGCGTCGACGACCTCGGCGGTCGCCGCGTCCAGCTGGACCGCGGTGTACGCCTTGCGGGTGCTGGTCTCACCGGAGATCAGCAGCGCGTCCTGGTCACGCACGAAGCCGAGCAGGTGGCCGCCGCGGTCGAGCACGGTGACACTGACCTTGATGCCGGCGCGCTCCGCCTCGGTGCGGGCGGTGTCCAGCAGGTCGCGCAGCTCGTCGTTGCTCAGGTCGACGGGGTGGTGAGCCATGGTCCTAGTGCCCTTCGTATGCTTGCTCGGTACGGAAGCCAGCGTACACAATAGTTGCAGACGCCGTCTAATGGCGTCGACAAGGTACTTGTGGTGAGCCTGGCCACGGTTGGCTTGGCCGGCGTGGGCGACCTGATCGACGCCGGTGGCCTGCGGGCCGGCGCTGGAGAATGCCTGCCCCGACTGCGAGATCGAGGGGAGGGACATGCCGGGCGGCCCCCTGGTCGACGGCATCGCCCAGAAGCCGGCCGAGGCGGTCCAGGTGTGTTTGGCCGAGATGGACCGCCTCGGCGTGCCGTCGTCGCCAGTGCTCGATTCGGTGGGCTCTCAGATCTCCGTGAGTGCGCGGTCCGCGAGCTGGAGCCGCCGGGTGATGCCGATCTCGTCCAGGAACCGCTCGTCGTGACTGACCACCACGAAGGCACCCTGGTAGGCGTTCAGCGCGCCGGTGAGCTGCTCGACGCTGGCGAGGTCGAGGTTGTTCGTCGGCTCGTCGAGCAGCAACAGGTGCGGCGCCGGCTCCGCGCACAGCACGCACAGCAGCGTCGCCCGCAGGCGCTCGCCGCCGGACAGCACCCGCACCGGCAGCTGGGACCGTTCGGCGCGGAAAAGGAAGCGCGCCAACAGGTTCATCATGTCGGAGGTGGGCAGGGCCGGCGCGAAGGCCCGCAGGTTGTCGGCGGTGGACTTGTCCAGGTCGAGCAGGTCGAGCCGCTGCGACAGATACGCCACGCGGCCGTCGGCACGACTGAGCACGCCCTGATCCGGTTCCTGCAGGCCGGCGGCGATGCGCAGCAGCGTCGACTTGCCGACGCCGTTGGCCCCGAGCAGCGCGATCCGCTCCGGGCCACGGATCGACAGGCTCACGCCGTCGCCGGCGAACAGCTCGCGGACCCGCAGGCGCTCGCCGTGGAACACCGTGCGGCCGGCGGGGACCGTGGTGTCCGGCAGCGACAGCGAGATCGTCTTGTCGTCCCGCAGCGACCGCTCGGCCTCGTCCAGCCGGGCCTTCGCGCTCTCGACCCGTTGGCCGTGCATGTCGTTGGCCTTGCCGGCGGCCGACTGCGCCTTCTGCTTGATCAGGCCCAGCGCGATCCGGGGGATGTCGCTGCCGGACCGCGCCCCCGTGCTGGCCCGCCGCGCCGCCCGCTCCCGGGCCTGCTGCATCTCCCGCTTCTCCCGTTTGAGCTCCTGCTCGGCGTTGCGGATGTTCTTCTCCGCCACCTCCCGGGCGGCCTTGATCGCCGCCTGGTACTCGGTGAAGGAGCCGCCGTGCAGGGTGATCTCGCCGCGGTCCAGCTCGGCGACGCGGTCGGCCAGGTCCAGCAGCTCACGGTCGTGGCTGACCAGCAGCAGGCAGCCCTTCCAGTCCTGGAGCACGGTGTGCAGCCGGCGGCGGCCGTCCCGGTCGAGGTTGTTGGTCGGCTCGTCGAGCAGCAGCACGTCCGGCTGCTTCAGCAGCTGCGCCGCCAGGCCGATGGAGATCACCTGGCCGCCGCTGAGCGTGCCGATCCGGCGGTCCAGTTCGACGTCGCCGAGGCCGAGCCGGTCCAGCCCGGCGCGGGCCCGTTCCTCCACGTCCCAGTCGTTGCCGACGACCGTGAAGTTCTCCTCGCTGGCGTCGCCGGCCTCGATCGCCCTGATCGCGGCCACCACCGGGGCGATCTCCAGGACCTCGGCGACCGTCGGCTCGCCGGTCAGCGGCAGCGCCTGCGGCAGGTAGCCGAGCACGCCGTCGACGGTGATCGTGCCGGAGCTCGGCGGCAGCTCGCCGGCGATCAGCTTGAGCAGCGTGCTCTTGCCGGCGCCGTTCGGCGCGACCAGGGCCGTCCGGCCGGCGCCCACGGCGAACGACAGGTCGTCGAACACCGGGGTGCCGTCCGGCCAGGAGAAGGACAGGTTCGAACAGACGATCTTCGGCATGGGAAGTCTCCACCACGAAACGGGCATGCGGATGCCCGGAAGACGAACAGGTGTGAGGGCACGACCGAGCGCGGTGTCACCCGGACACCGTTGTCGCGTGGCCGGTATCAGCCGTCGACGTCGTCCTCGACCACCATGTGGCGGTTACTCCCTGTTGCGTGGTGTGCTGCTCCCGCCAGCGTATCAGCCGGCCGGCCAGCCGAGGGCGGGACCGAGCTTGGTCGCCATGTCGGTCAGGATCTGCACGTAGTCCTCGTGCTCGAACGTGAACGGCAGGGCGAACGCCACCTCCTCGACCTCGCGGAACGCCGCGTTGGCGTGCAACTGCTCGGCGATCTCGTCCGACGTGCCGACGATGTCCCGCGCGAACAGCAGCCGGCGCGGACCGAACGGCGTGCCGAAGCGGGTGGCCCGCTTCGCCGCGTACTCCTCGTAGCGGGCGCGCTGGTCGGCGGTGGCGCTGTCGGTCGGGATGACCACGAAGCCGTGCGAGACACGGCCCTCCGGGCTGTGCTTGCGGTACGTGCGGATCAGGTCGAGCTGGATCTCGTCGAAGTCCGTGCTCGCGTCGGTGGCCGCGACCACGTTGCTGGTGAGGAAGTTCATGCCGTTCTCGCCGGCCCACTGGGCCGAGCGGGCGCTGCCGCCGCCGTACCACATGCGGCCGAGCAGTCCCGGCGAGTGCGGCTGGACCCGGGGTGAGAACTCCTCGATGCCCTCCGCGCCGCTGAACGTCGACACCTGCTCGCCGCCGATGGCGTCCAGCAGGCGGCGGACCCGCCGGTAGCTGAAGTCCTCGACGTCCTTGGTGTCCGGGTAGAGCGCGTCCTTGACGTCGTCGTAGTGCATCGGCGGGCCGACGCTGACGCCCGGGTTGAGCCGGCCGCCGGACAGCACGTCCACCGTGGCCAGGTCCTCGGCCAGGCGGAGCGGGTTCTCCCAGCCCAGCGGGATGACCGCCGTGCCCAGCTGGATGCGGCTGGTCCGCTGGGTCGCCGCCGCGAGGAAGGCGACCGGGGAGGAGATGCCGAACTGCAGGTGGCGGTGGCGCACCCAGGCGCTGTCGAAGCCGAGCTGCTCGCCCAGCTGGATGATCTCCAGCGTGGACTCGTGGCCCCGGCGCGGGTCGGCCTCGTCGAACAGGCCGATGGTCAGGAAACCGAGCTTGCGCAGCGACACGATGGTCCTCCCTCGTTCGTGCCGCCCATTCTCCCTGATAGTTGAAAGTTCATCAACCTTGCGTGACGCGGGCGTGCAGGTGCATGTCGTGCCACCCGTCCTCGTGCTTCGCCTCGCTCCGCTTCGTCCCCTCCAGCTCGTAACCCGCCGCCATCGCCACTCGACACGACGCCTCGTTCCGCGTCGAGTGCATCACCTCGATCCGGTGCAGGCCCAGCGTCCCGAACCCCCACCCCGTCAGCGCTTGCAACGCCCTCGTCGCCGTCCTACGCCCTCTCGCCTCCGGCAGCACCCAGTACGACACCTCCGCCAGGCCCTCCCGCAGGTCGATCGTCCGGAGACTGATCTGGCCCGCCACCTTGCCGTCCTCCGTCACCGCCCACCCCGCCCCCGACTCCTGGCACCAGCGCCGCTCCCAGTTCTCGATGTACGCCCGCGCCTCGTCCGCCGTCATCGTCCGGGCATGCCACCGCCGGATCGCCGGATCCGCATACGCCGCCAGCACAGTCGCCTGATCTGCCGGCCGCCACGGCCGGAGCACGAGCCCCTCGGCATGGATCTCCGGCTGGGACCGGGAAGCCAGCGTGCCCGCCGGCAACGCAGGCGTGACAAGAGAAGGCACGTCGCGACCTTACTGGGCAGGACTGAGCCGCCGGAGGCGAGCGGTGTCGGCGGTGAGCAAGTCGTCGTGGCTGATGGCGAAGTCGCCGTTGGGGAAGCTGCCGAGGAAGTACGTGCCGATGACGGCGTCGGGCAGGAACTGGCGGACGAGCACGTGGATGGGCCCGTGCTCGGGATGGGTCCGGCGGCCCACGTACAGGGTGGTGCCGGTGAACTCGGCCAGGTCGGTGGCAGTGTCTATTTCTTGGGCAACACAAGTCAGACGGTAGCGGCCAGGGCCCGTTCCACGTCGGCGATCAGCGCGTCGGGGTCTTCGATGCCGCAGGACAGGCGGATCATGCCGTCGTCGATGCGGGCGGCGGCGCGTTCGGCGGGCGTGAGGGAGAAGTGGGAGGAGTTGAAGGGAGTACTGACCAACGACTCGACGCCGCCGAGACTGGTGGCTTCGGAGGCAACGGTGAGGCGACGCATGACGGCGAGGGCGCGGGAGTCGCCGCCGCGCACGGTGAAGGCGACCATGGCGCCGCGCCGGCCGGGGAGCATGAGGCGGTCGGCGATCTCGCCGTCGGGATAGCGCACGGAGACGACCTCGGGGTGGGCGGCGAGCCGCTCGGCCAGCTGCGCGGCGGTGGCACACGAGCGCGCGAGGCGGAGGTCGAAGGTCTGGAGGCCCCGCCACACCAGGAAAGCGGCGTGGGGATCGAGACAGCCGCCGAAGGTGATGACCCGCTTCTGCACCTCGGTGACGGTCTCGGCGTCGCCGAGCACGACGCCGGCGATGACGTCGGAATGGCCGCTGAGGAACTTGGTGGCGGAGTGCACGACGACGTCCGCCCCATGGCGCAACGGGTTGACGGTGTAGGGGGTGGCGAAGGTGTTGTCCACCACCAACTTCGCGCCGCCGGCGTGGGCGAGTTCGGCCAGGGCGGCGAGATCGGTGAGATCGAGTTGGGGGTTGGAGAGGGTCTCGGCGTAGACCACGGCGGTCGGGGCGAAGGCGATGGCCTCGGCCCAGGCCCCGATGTCGGTGGCGTCGACCATGACGACGTCGACGCCGAGCGCGGGCAGGTCCCGAACGAGCAGGTCCCGGGTGTCGCCGTAGACCTGCCGGGCGGCGACGGTCCGCCCGGGCAGCAACGTGAGCAGCGTGGTGGCGATGGCCGACATGCCGGAGGACGTCATCAGCGCGGCCTCGGCGCCTTCGAGCGCGGCGATCTCGGCGGCCGCGGCGTCCACGGTCGGGTTGGCGAACCGGCTGTACCAGTGCTCCCGCAGCCCGCCGTCCTGAATGTCCTTGTACGCCAGGTCATCCAGGTAGAACGTGGCGGACTGGTAGATCGGCGGCACCACCGGGCGGGTACGGGCGAGGTAACCGGCGGACTTCGCGGGCCTGGAGTCGCTCATGCGCTTGACATTACGGGCCACGAAGGCGCACTTGGTGGCGTCTACAGCACCAAACGGCGGCACTCGTAGTGGATAATCCGGCGATGGACGCGATCGACCGGATTATCCTCGGCGAGCTGCTCCGGGACGGCCGGCTGAGCTTCCGGGACCTGGCCGCCCGAGTGAGGCTGAGCCCGACGGCGACGGCCGAGCGGGTGCGCCGGCTCGCCGACGCCGGCGTGATCAGCGGCTTCCACGCGGAGGTCGACCTCGCCGCCCTCGGCCGGCCGCTCAAAGCCTTCATCGACGTCCGCCTGCGCCCCGGCTCCGACCACGCCGAGTTGGAGGCCGGCTTGCTCAGCCTGCCGGCGGTGCTGTCCGGTGTCCACGTCACCGGCCGCTGGGATTACACCCTCACTGTCGCCTGCCGTGACGTGGCGGAATTGGATGAACTGGTCATGGCCCTGCCCCGCAGTTACGGTGTCATCGAAACCAACACGCGCCTGCAGTTGAGGGAACTGCACGGCTCGGGTGTCGAAGCTCTCTGCGCGCTGGTGGAGCCGAAATGATTCGGTAAGACTTCGGCGTCGAATCCCGTACTACGTTCGGATCATGGATCGACGCCATTTCACCAAGCTCCTGGCGACGGGAACCGCCGCCGCGGCACTCGGCACGGTGACCACCGGCACCGCGTCGGCAACGTCGAGAACCAGCGGCAACGTCGTCCTGGTGCACGGCGCATACGCGGACGGTTCCTGCTGGTCGAAGGTGATTCCGATCCTGCAGGCGGCCGGCGTCACCGTGACGTCCGTGCAGAATCCGCTGACCTCGCTGGACGACGACGTCGCCTGCACGCGAAGGGCGCTCGACCTGCAGACCGGCCCGACGGTGCTGGTCGGCCACTCCTACGGCGGCGCCGTCATCACCCAGGCCGGCGATCACCCGCTGGTCAGCTCGCTCGTCTACCTGTCCGCCCGCGCTCCGGCGGAGGGCGAGGACTACACGGCGCTCGCCGGGCAATTCCCGACGCCGCCCGCGAATGCCGGCCTCGTTTTCCACAACGGCTTCGGCGGCCTGACCGAACAGGCATTCCTCAACGACTTCGCCAACGGGGTTCCCCGTGACCAGGCCCGCGCGTTGTATGCGGTGCAGGGCCGAATCGCGCAGACGCTGTTCGCCGGCCGCGTCACCGCCGCCGCGTGGCGGACGAAACCGAGCCGCTATCTCGTCACGACCGCCGACCGCACCACATCGCCGGAATTGCAGCGCTTCGTCGCGAAACGGATGAATGCCGTCACGAGCGAGCTGCCCACCGGGCACCTGTCGTTCGTCGTCAGGCCCGAGGCCGTGGCCCGGCTCATCCTGTCGGCCGTGCGCGCCTGACGAACGCCAGGAAGGCCACGTCCAGCGGACGTGGCCTTCCTACTGGGGAAGAGATCAGTCGGTGCCGGATTCCATGGCGGCCAGGTCCAGCAGCTCGGCCTCGTCGGCCACACTGGTGGCCAGCCCGTCGCCGCGGGCCGCGATGGCCTCGGCCCCGCCCTCCGGCATCGCGCCGATCAGGCCGGTCGCCGCCGCCTGCGCCGCACCCAGCAGTACCGGGTGCGCGCTGCCGACCATGCCCAGGCCCGCGTACTGCTCCAGCTTGGCGCGGGAGTCGGCGATGTCCAGGTTGCGCATGGTGAGCTGGCCGATCCGGTCCACCGGGCCGAACGCCGCGTCCTCGGTGCGTTCCATGGACAGCTTGTCCGGGTGGTAGCTGAACGACGGGCCGGTGGTGTCGAGGATCGAGTAGTCCTCGCCGCGCCGCAGCCGCAGCGTCACCTCGCCGGTGATGGCCATGCCGACCCAGCGCTGCAGCGACTCGCGCAGCATCAGCGACTGCGGGTCCAGCCAGCGGCCCTCGTACATCAGCCGGCCCAGCCTGCGGCCCTCGTTGTGGTAGCTGGCCAGCGTGTCCTCGTTGTGGATGGCGTTGACCAGCCGCTCGTAGGCCGCGTGCAGCAGCGCCATGCCCGGCGCCTCGTAGATGCCGCGGCTCTTGGCCTCGATGATCCGGTTCTCGATCTGGTCGGACATGCCCAGGCCGTGCCGGCCGCCGATGGCGTTGGCCTCCAGCACCAGGTCGACGGCGCTGCCGAACTCCTTGCCGTTGATCGTCACCGGCCGGCCGCGCTCGAAGCCGATGGTGACGTCCTCCGGCGCGATCTCGACCTCGGGGTCCCAGAACCGCACGCCCATGATCGGGTCGACGATCTCGATGCCGGTGTCCAGGTGCTCCAGCGACTTGGCCTCGTGGGTGGCGCCCCAGATGTTGGCGTCGGTGGAGTAGGCCTTCTCAGTGCTGTCCCGGTAGGGCAGGCCGTGCGCGACCAGCCACTCGGACATCTCCTTGCGGCCGCCGAGCTCGGTGACGAAGTCGGCGTCCAGCCACGGCTTGTAGATCCGCAGCGACGGGTTGGCCAGCAGGCCGTAGCGGTAGAACCGCTCGATGTCGTTGCCCTTGAAGGTGGAGCCGTCGCCCCAGATCTGCACGTCGTCCTCGAGCATGGCCCGCACTAGCAGGGTGCCCGTGACGGCGCGGCCGAGCGGCGTGGTGTTGAAGTAGGCGCGGCCGCCGGAGCGGATGTGGAACGCGCCGCAGGACAGCGCCGCCAGCCCCTCCTCGACCAGGGCGGCCTTGCAGTCGACCAGGCGGGCGATCTCGGCGCCGTACTGGTGGGCGCGGCCGGGCACCGACGTGATGTCGGGCTCGTCGTACTGGCCGATGTCGGCGGTGTAGGTGCACGGGACGGCACCCTTCTCGCGCATCCACGCGACCGCTACCGAGGTGTCGAGGCCGCCGGAGAAGGCGATCCCGACACGTTCGCCGACAGGGAGGGAAGTGAGCACCTTGGACACGTTCAGAAATATACATCGCGATGCATGATCATGCAACGTGGTGGTGGGTGGTTGGGTTCGAGGGGATGGACTGGCTGGTCGGCGGGGTGTGGACGGGCAGTTCGACGGGGCGGAGCGGAGGGGGTTGGTGTGGGCCGGTGGTTCGAGGGGCTGAGCCGGCGGCGGCCGGGCCGACCGGCGCTGCGGGCTAGCATCGGGCCATGGCGTCGACCCGGGCCCAGCAGGCGGAGCGGACCAGGAACGCGGTGCTGGACACCGCCCGGCGGCTGTTCGCGGAGCGGGGCTTCGACGGCACGTCCCTGCAGCTGATCGCCGACACGATGGGCGTGCAGAAGGCCAACGTCTACTACTACTTCCGCACCAAGGCGGCAATCCTGGAGGCGTTGCTGGAGGGCAGCATCGCGGCCTTCGACGCCATGCTCGACGAGGCGGAGCGGCTGGACGGCCGGGCCCGGCGGGAGTTGCTGGTGGCGGGCTTCGTCGAGCAGGTGGTGGCCAGCCGGGCGCTGTCGCCACTCAGCCGCATCGATCCGGGGCTGCGCCGCGAGGGCCGCATCGCGGAGGCGTTGGAGGCCCGGTCCGCCCGCGGCCTGCGGCTGATGTTCGGCGACGAACCGACGGTCGAGCAGCAGGCGGCGTACTACATGGCCACCGACGTGGGGCCGGTGGTGCCCCGCATGACACACCTGTCCGACGACGAGCTGCGGGACCTGTTGAGCGGGCTGTGCCTGCGGATTCTGGACGTCTAGACGGCGTTGTGGGCCAACAGGCTCTGACCGCACGCCACCACGGTCTCGGCGGCGGGGCGGGACTTCCAGCCCAGCACTCGCTCGGCCTTGGCGGTGGTGTGGACGGCACGGCGGCCGAGAGCGGGCATGATCTCCCGCAGGTTGCGGTCGAACAGCGCCAGCCCGCGGACGGCGACGTTGGGCAGGTTGCGGGTCGGAGCCTTGGCGCCGGCCTCGCCGAGGCCGCTGCGCAGCGCCAGGGCCATGTCCAGCATCCACATGAACTCGCCGGTCGCCAGGAAGCGCTGGCCGGCGGCCTCGGGCGAGGTCATGGCCCGGATGTGGGCGTCGGCCAGGTCCCGCACGTCGACGATCTCCAAGCCGATCCGTGGCGTGCCGGGCATGCCCCTGATCAGCCGGCCGATGATCTGCACGGAGCCGACCGTGCCGGCACTGAGCACGGGCCCGAACACCGCGCCGGGCAGGATCGTCGTGAGGGTGGTGGGGCCGTCGTAGGAGGCCATGAAGTCCCACGCCGCCCGCTCGGCCGCCGTCTTCGACCGGCGGTACGGCTGCAAGGTCGGGTCGTTCAAGTCGGTCCACACGGTCTCGTCGCTCACGCCTTCGTCCCGATAGGACGATGGGCTGGCGGTGTTCGCCGCCGACGTCATGACCACGCGCTGCACCCCGGCCGCCGTCGCCGCCCGCAGCACCCGGAGCGTCCCGTCGCGCGCCGGCACGATCAAGGACTCCGCATCCCCGCTGTGGTCGATCCCCAGCGGCGACGCCACGTGCAGCACGTGGTCGACGCCGGCCATCGCCTGCGCCCAGCCGTCGTCGCCGGTGAGGTCCGCCACGGCGAACCCGAGCCGGTCCTCCGGGTCGACCTCCGTCGACACGGCCCGCCGCACCTGCTCGCCCTTGGCCGCGCTGCGCACGGTCGTCCGCACGGTGTAACCCCGCTTGAGCAGCTCGGCCACGCACCAGCCCGCCACGTAGCCCGTGCCCCCGGTGACCAGGACCGTCTCGGCCATCTCCGACCCTCCGCTTTCGTTAGCCACTCGGCTAATGAAATCTACGGTAGCACCGGCGCCGGGCTGCGGCGAGTTGCGCGCGCCACATACGGGCCGGCGCTCGGGCGGCCGCCGCAAGGCCACCCGAGCGCCGGAGCTTCACTTGTTGAGGGTGCAGGGCGCGAGCGCGGCCAGGCCGGCCGGCTTGGCGCCGGACACGCGGCCGATGTCGATGGCGATCCGGTCCAGCACGGCGATCCGCTTGTCCTTCAGTGGCCCGAGGATGGCGTTGTTGATGAAGTTGGGCCCACCCTGCCCCTGCGAGGTGACCAGCCGGTTGTTGGCCTCGGTGATCTCCCTGGCCAGGTTGGCGAGCTCGGCGTTGACGCCGGACTGGGCCGCGGCGGGCACGGCCGGGAGCTTGTCCACGACGGAGGGGCAGTTGACCGTCGGCACGCCGGCCGCCTGGCCGGCCGAGGCGGAGGTCGACACCGGGGCTGATGTCGACACCGGGGTCGAAACGGTCCCCGGCGCCGAGGAATTGCTCAGGGTGCACGGCGCCAAGGCGTCGAGGCCGGTGGGTTTGGCCGCGTGCCGGCCGATGGAGATGGCGATGCGGTCGATGGTGGAGACCCGCTTGTCCTTCAACGGCCCGAGAATGGCGTTGTTGACGAAGTTGGGGCCGCCCTGCCCCTGGGTGGTGACGAGCCGCTTGTTGGCCTCGGCGATCTGGGTGTTGAGCAGGTTCAGGTTCCGCGTCACCTCGGCCTGCGCGGCGGCGGGCACCGCCGGCAGCTTGTCCTGCACGGAGGGGCACACCACGGTGGGCACCGCCGCGGCGTTGGCGGTTCCGCTGTGGGTGGCCACGACCGCGGCCCCGCCGAGCACGGCGGTCGCCCCGAGCACCACGGCGGCGACTCGAAACTTTCGCGGAACCGCCGCGTAACTGATCCTCATGACCTACTCCTGTCCCGTCTGCCACGCCCCGGTCTCGCATACGTGGAGCGGGAGGCGACCGGTTCACGGATCGCCGGTATTCGACAGTTTCGACGGATCAGTCCGAAGTAGACGGATGTGAGGTGCTGGCGCGGGCGACGAGCCGCGGCGGCAACAGGCGGATCTCGGGGGCGGCCGCACCGTCCAACTGGTCGACGACCATCTCGACGGCGAGTTCGCCGAGCCGGGCGGCCGGCACCTCGACGGTGGTGAGCGTGCACGGGTCGCCGCCGTGCGGGCCGACGGCGATCACGGAGATGTCCCGCGGGACGTCGAGTCCACGCCGGCCGAGATCGAGCACCAGCGACGTCAGGGCGTCCTCGTTCTGCACCACCAGGGCGGTGATGCCGGCGTCGAGCAGTCCGTCCAGACAGGACCGGATGTCGTCCCCGCACGCCCGGGCGACGATCCGGGTCCGATGCCGTGCGGCGGAGTCGAGGAACCCTTGCCGGAAGCGGGCGGCATGGCTGACGCCCCGATCGTGCACGGCCGGCGCCGGCCCGGCGAGGCCGATGGTCCGATGGCCGAGGCCGGCCAGATGGTCCATGCACAAGGTGGCGGCGGTGTAGAAGTCCAGATCCAGGCAGGTGATCGCGTTCGGATGATCCGGCACGCCGACGAGCACGGTCGGCCGGTCCAGCGCGGTGAGCATCGGCACGCGGTTGTCGGCGGCGGTCACGTCGAGGGCGATCAGGCCGTCGGCGAGCGAGCCGATGACCGCCTCGCGCAGTTCGCCGGGATCGGCGTCCTTGGTCAGCAGCAACAGATCCAGGCCGTGCGAGCGGGCCGCGGCGGTGGCGGCGGAGGTGAACCGCATGAGGGTCGGAGCCTCGATCCCGGGCCGCTGCGGGGCGAGCAGCGCGAGCAGATTGCTGCGGTCGGTCGGCTCGCTGGCGCGCGGCCGGTAGCCGAGCAGCCGGATCTGCTGCTGCACACGTCTTCGGGTCGCGGCGGAAACCGTCCGCTTGCCGCTGATCACATAGGACACCGTGCTCGGCGCCACACCGGCGGCCCGCGCGACGTCGTGGATGGTCGCCACGGCCAGAAGTTAGTTGACGTTTCACGCATGCGCAAGGTCGAGCGCGTCGAAACTGTCGAAGGCGCTGTTCTCCCTGTGAGACAAGGGAAAGTGGTTCAGACCAGCGGAGCGGACGCGCTTGACCGTCCGAGGTTCGGATGATTGGGTGGTCACCCCGCGACCGGGGGGAACCGACGGTCGCTCGGTTACGCGAGGGTGCCTGATGGCTGTGCACGACCTGGTCCGGCCGTCGATACCGATGCCGGCGCCCGCGGTCCGGCCGCTGCGACTGGGCGCGACCTGGAATCCCGACCTGGCCCGGCGGGTCGGCACGGCGTTCGGCGACCGGTACGCGGGTGAGGTGGTCGGCGTCCAACTGGACCAGGCGATCAGGGATCCTCGGCTGGGCCGCAACGAGCTCGGCTACGCCGAGGACCCGCTGCTCGCGGCCCGGCTGGCGGCGGCGCACCTGTTCGGCATGAGCGGCGCGTGCACGCCGGTGATCACCGACTTCGACGTGGAGGCGTGCTGCGGCCGTCGCCACGGCTTCAGCGCGCGGTCCCTCAACGAGCAGGAACTGCCGGTCTACCGGGCGGTTTTCGAGGTCGGTGGGGCGCGGGGCATGGTGCTGCCGAGGCACTTCTTCGACGACTCGCCGATGGTGATCCGGCTGCTGATCGAGGAGGGCATCCGGCCGTGGAGCGACGGCCGCGCGCCGGTGCTCACGACCGCGGGCGGATCCGTGACGGTGGCGGTGAAGGCCGGTGTGGACGGATTCATCGACGACGGCCATGTCTTGGACGAACTCGTGGCCGCGGTTGCCGACGGCAGCGTCACCGAGGCGGAGATCGCCGCCGCGACGGCACGGCTGGAGACGGTGTTCGAGAACGTCGGCGTGCCCTCGGGTGACGACCACGAGGGACTCGACCTCACGGTGGCTCGCGAAGCCGTTGTGCTGTTGCGCAACGACGGACTGCTGCCGCTGCTGGTCGGCGCCGGGGTGCGCGTCGCCGTGGTGCATCCGGGCGGTCCGTGCGGCCTGTCGGCGGCGGTTGAACGAGTTGTCACCGCCGCCGGTGGGACCGTCACGTCGACCGGCGGCAACGACCGGGTGCGGCTGCGCGAGGCCGACAGCGGCCGTTGCGTGGTGGCGGTCGGCGACGAACTGCGGCTGGTCGAGCCTTCCGGGGGCGACGGCGTGTTCGATGCGATCGAGTGGTCGCGGCACGTGTTCGAGCTGCGCAGTGGCCGCTGCCGTCAGATGGTCGATGTCGTGCCGGGACAAGACGGCACAGTGTTGCTCCGATTTGTCCACAATGGACAAGTAGTCACCGTGGGAAACGTGATCTGGGAAACCGTCGAGGACGGCGCCGTGACGGCGGCCGAGGCGGCGGCCGCTGCGGACGTCGTGCTGGTGGTGGTCGGCAACGACCCGGAGGATCGCCGCGACCGGGAGAACCTGCTGCTGCCGTCCCAACAGGAGCGGACGCTGCGGGCAGTCCGCGCGGCGAACCCGAACACCGTGCTGGCCGTGCTGAGCAGCCATCCGTACGCGCTGGACTGGGCGGAGGCCAACATCGGCGGCATCCTCTGGAGCACCCCCGGCGGAAGAACCGACGTCGCACTGGCGGAAGTGCTGTTCGGGGAACACTCTCCGGCGGGACGCCTGCCGCAAACCTGGTACCGCGCGACGGACACGGCCTTCGACACCTACCTGCACCACCGCGCGGAACCGCTGTTCCCGTTCGGGCACGGCCTGAGCTACACGACCTTCCGCTACGACCGGCCGGTGCTCAGCGGCCGGAAACTCGAGGGCGACGACCGCATCACGGTGTCGGTCCGCGTGCACAACACCGGCTTCCGCGACGGCGACGAGGTGGTGCAGCTCTACACCCGGCAGCTGACCTCGCGGGTGCGCCAACCGGTGCGGCAGCTGCGCCACTTCACCCGGATCACCGTGCCGGCAAGGACTTCGCGAACCGTCACGTTCGCGCTGACCGCCGACGACGTGTCCTTCTTCGACGTCACAACGCAGGCGTGGGTACTGGAGACGGCCGAGCACGAGGTGCTCGTCGGCGGCCACTCGGAGTGGTTCGAGGCCGTCGGCCGGGAAATCCCGGTCCGGCCGCTGGCCGGGGCGTCGCTGATGTGCACCAGGTCCGACGAGGCCGCCGGAATGCTGCTGGTCGACGGCCCGGCGGTGGAGGCGACGGGCCAGCGGTCGTGGCTGGCGTTCCGCGGCTGCGACCCGACCGGCTGCCGCACGTGGAGCCTGGAGGCGGAGAACCCGACGCGCGTGCCGCTCTACGTCGGGCTGCACCTGGACGACCCCAAGGGCCCGCTGATCGGCGTGCTCGCGGTGCCGCCGGGCCCGGTCGGCACGCACACCGCGCCGATCACCGGTGAGGCACCAGGCGTTCGTGACGTTTTCGTCGTGTTCACGCAGCCGGGGGTGCGGGCCCGCCGGCTGACGTTCGGCTGACCCTTTCGGGCCCGGCGCGCGTACACATCTGGCGTGAGAGAGCGACGGCGGGACCTGACCGAGCCGGTGACGGTCATCGGTGTCGGTGTCGCCGCGCTCGTCGCGGTTGTCGCCGTGGTCCAGGGCCTGGGCACGGCCGGCGTCGCGACCGCGCAGAAACCGGTTCCGACCACGACGGCCACCACGCCGGCCCCGACCACCACCACGACCACGGCTTCGCCGCCGGCTGGTGTGAAGCTCGCGACCGCCGTCTACGACCTGCGCGCCGGCACGTTCGTGAGCCGGTCCGGCGAGGACACGCCGTTCGCCGCCGAGTCGCTGACCAAGCTGCTGATCGCGACCGACCTGGCCGCGGCCGGCAAGCTGGCCGGGGACAACCTGCCGAAGATCCAGCGCATGCTGTCCACCAGCGACGACAAGGCCGCCAACCAGCTGTGGACCAGCGACGGCGGCCCGCAGATCGTGACCCGCGCGGTCCGGTCCATGGGCCTGAGGCAGACGGTCCCGCCGCGCGACCCCGGCCGATGGGGCGACACCACCACGACCGCCGCCGACGTGGTGCGGATCTACCAGCACATCGTGACGAAGATGCCGGCCGCGCAACGTGACGTCCTGCTCGCCGACCTGGCCACCACGGCCCGCGCCGCCGACGGAACCAACCAGGACTTCGGCATCACGGCGGCGGTGCCGGCGGGGCAGTGGTGGGCCAAGCAGGCGTGGGCGTGCTGCCGGCCGGCATGGGACGTGCACACCACCGGCCTGGTCGGGGCCGACCGGCGTTACGTCGTGGTTGCGCTCAGCCAGCAACCGCTGGCCGGCGGCTTCGGCGGTGCGAGCAAGGTCATGACGAGCGTGGCGAAGAACCTGGTGGCGGGCCTAGAGATCCAGCACGAGGTCGTCGGCGGGGCGTGAGCAGCACACCAGCGCCGAGCCCGGAGCGGGTGGCTCCAAGGGATCCGGTTGGTACTGCACGTCCCCGGACAGCACCGGTGTCACGCACGTGTGGCACACGCCGGTCCGGCAGGACCACCGGGTCGGCACGTCGCACGCCTCGGCGAATTCGAGCAGGGTGCCGAAGTCCTGGCGCCACGGCACGGTGATTCCGCTGCGGGCAAAGGTGACCCGCGGGCCGGCGCCGACAGGACCTGGTGGCTGGTGCGGCGGGACCCGCACGGCGTCGACCACGCCGGGGTTGATCGCCGGCAGCGCGCCGAACAGTTCGGAGTGGACGTCCGTGATGCCAAGGTCCTTCAGTGCGGCGGTCATGTCGGCCATGAAGCCGGCCGGGCCACACAGGTAGGCGGAGGCGTTGCTGGGCAAGGAAAGGGAGGCGAGCGCCGTGCGGTTGAGGCGGTCGCCTTCGGACGTGTAGTAGACGTGCTCGTGGGCATCGGGCCGACCGGCCAGCAAGTCGTGGACCTCACGAGCAAACGCGTGCTCGGCTGCGGAACGTGTGGTGTGCAGCCACCACACCTGCCGCTTCGTCCCGGCCAAGGCCCGCAGCATCGCCAACACCGGCGTGACGCCGACGCCGGCCGACAACAACACCACCGGGGAGTCGTTGTCCGCCAAGGTGAAGTCGCCGCGCGGGGCGGCAACGTCCAAGGTGTCGCCTTCGCGCAGCTTGGTGTGCAGGAAGGTGCTGACCGAGCCGTCACGCTTCACGCTGATCCGGTACCCGGCGGCGGTCACGGCCGACAGCGAGTAGCTCCGCACCTGCGAATCGGCCCGTAGAGTCAGGAACTGGCCGGGCTTCGGCCGGGGAAGCCCGGAACCGTCCGGTGCGGACAGATGAATGGAGGCGATGGTCGTGCTCTCCGGCACGATCTTCGTCACGCGCAGCGGCCGGAAGCCCGGCCAGCCCCCGACGGCAGGGGACTTCGGCTCCAACAGATCCCGGAACGACCCCTGCCAACCCGGACTCAGCGCCGGGATGTCCACGGCCTTCCGCAGCCGCACCACGTCCCGATCGGGCAGGTACAGCAGGGCATCGATGTCGGCGACGGTCATCTCGTGCCGCCCGACCGCCGTGCGCACGATCTCGTCGCCGGCGCGCACCTCGCCCTCCGTCAGCACCCGGAGGTAGAAGCCGGGCCGGTGCCGGGCGACCAGCAGCGATGGGATTTCCGGCTCGTTCAACCGCATTCCGACCCGGAAGCAGGTGACGCGCGGCTGCGTGACCTCGAACTCGGCGCCGCCGATCCGGTACCGGTCGCCGATGTGCACCTCGTCGTCGAGCAGCCCGTCCACGGTGAAGTTCTCACCGAAGTTGCCGTACTCCAGGTCGTCCCGGCCGAGCTCGTCGCGCCAGTAGTCGTAGGACTGGCGCTGGTACACCAGCACGGCCCGCTGCTCGCCGCCGTGACCGCCCAGGTCGCCCTGCCCGTCGCCGTCGATGTTGAGCGTGCGGACCATGCGCGGGCCCTCGACCGGATGCTTGAAGATGCCGGTGCGCACGGTCCGGCCCTGCCAGGGCACGTCCTTGGGCATTCCGACGTTCAGTGACAGCAGGCGTGGCACGCGTGTCGCCTCCCTCAGCCCTGGCGGCTGCGCTGGTAGTGCCGGCGGGCCTTCATGCGGTTGCCGCACACGGCCATCGAGCACCAGCGGGCACTGTTCGGTTTGCTGTGGTCGATCAGGAACAGCCGGCACTCCGGGTTGGCGCACGGGCGGAGCCGCCCGGGGCTGCCGGTCCGCAGCGCGTCCCAGGTGAGCACGGCCCGTGCCGCGGCGGTCCGGCCCGCCGGCAGGTCCGAGGTCCAGGCTATGCCCTCCCCGGCCAGTGACGCACGGTAGGCGATGCCGTCCACGAAGGGCTTGAGCTCGATCGGCGTGGCGTCGCCGCGGACCACGTCCTGCAGCGCGTTCCGGGCCTTCACCAGCGCCTGCCACTCGTCCGCGGAGACCTCCTGGCCATGTTCGGCCAGCCAGTGCCGGGCCGCCTCGGCGTCGGCGAGGTCGTCACGCTGCGTTCCCTCCACGACCGGCGTCGTGTTCAGCAGGTCCAGCAGCAGCGTCTCGTCCGTCTCGACCATCTCTAACCTCCAACCCTGCCCTTGACAGGTTACATCAAACCATGCTTCATTCTAACCAGTAAACTTCATTTAAGTAGTTAGGAGGCGGGTCATGGGCTTGGCATGGCAGCAAGGACCGCTGGGCAAGGCGGTCGGGCAGTTCCTGACGCCGGAGCCGTTGCCGGAGCGGCTGCTGTTCGCGGAGCCGCTGCGCCGCCGGATGCGGGTGCGGCTGGGCTGGGAGTGGATCGCCGACAGCGAGGACGTCGTGCTGCTGCACGAGCCGGGGCGCTACCCGGTGGCGTACTTCCCGCTGGCGGATGTGGTGGAGGGCGCGTTGGCTCCGGAGACGCGGACGACCCGGCACAAGGACCTCGGAGCCACCGCGTGGTTCTCCGTCAAGGACGTGCCGCATGCCGCGTGGCAGTTCGGCGACCTGCCGGCGTACGCCTCGATCCTGCGGGACCGCGTCGCCTTCGCGTGGCGGGCAATGGATGCCTTCTACGAGGAGGACGAGCGGATCGTCGGCCACGCCGCCGACATGTACCACCGGATCGACATCCGCAAGACCTCGCGGCACCTGGTCGTGCGGGACGGCGACCGGGTCGTCGCCGACACGAAGCGCCCGTTGGCGCTGTACGAATCCGGCTTCGCGACCCGGTGGTACGTCCCGCGGGAGGACATCGACCTCACGGCTCTGCGGCCCGTCGACGGCCAGACCTTCTGTCCGTACAAGGGTTTGGCCAGTTACTACGACATCGGCTCCCGCAAGCGCGCTGCCTGGGGCTACCCGGACGCGTGGCCGGAGGTGGCGGCCGTGTCGGGCTGGATCTCCTTCGAGCCCGACATCGTGGATGTCTGGCTGGACGACAGGAAGCTGGCGCTCGAACCGGGGCAAACCGTTGTGCCGCACGGCGTCGATCGCGGACTCGACCCGTCGGAACTGTCCTCGACGGGAAACGACTGACATGTCTCCGCGGAACCGCACCGTCCTCGTCATCGGCCGTGGCAGCGGCATCGCCGCGCGACTCGGTCCCGTCGAACCACTCGTGTCAGGAGCTTTCCGATGATCACCACCGTGCCCGTGCTCGGTCCCGTTCCGCCCATCGTCGTCAAGCGAGGCAAGTGATGGACTACCGCATCGAGGTGCTCACCCTCCCCGTCCGCGACGTCGACCGGTCCCTGCGGTTCTACGAGCAGATCGGCTTCGCCCTGGACGTCGACTACCGTCCCCATGACGGCTTCCGGGTCGTTCAGCTCACCCCGCCCGGCTCCGCCGCCTCCGTCCAGTTCGGCCTCGGCCTCACCGACGCCGCGCCCGGCTCGTCCCGGGTCAACTACCTGGTGGTGCCGGACATCGAAGCCGCCCATGCCGAGCTGTCCGCCCGAGGGGTGGCGGTCAGCGCCGTCCGGCACAAGGCTTCCGCCGACTGGCAGGGCGACTTCGTGTCCGGCGTCGACCCGGAACGCCGTCCGTACGCCAGCTTCCTGGACTTCGCCGACCCGGACGGCAACACCTGGATCGTCCAGGAACGCCGCTGAGGCGTCACCGCAGGGAGCGGAAGTGGCGCCTTTCAGTCCTCCAGCGGGGGGAGTTCGAGGCGGGCCAGGCGTTCCGGGTCGGCCAGGATGTTGATCTCCACGATCCGGCCGCCGCGGACCGTGGGGCAGAAGATGGCGCTGGGCCTGCCGCCCGGCATCGGCACCACGCCGGCGGCGCCGTTGATGACGACGTGCCGCACGGAAGACGCGCCTCGGGAGAACAACAGCGCCTGCCCGGCCACGGTTTCCGCGCCACGCAGCAGCTTCGACGGGCCGCCCGCGCCGAAGTCCACCCGCAGCGTGACATCCGGGTCGAGCACGGCGACCAGCGCGTCGAAGTCACCGGCCCGCGACGCCGCCAGGAACGCGTCGATCACCTCACGCTGCGCGGGCAGTTCGGCGTCCGGCAGCGCGGCGCCCCGCACCCGGCGGCGCGCCCGGCTGGCCAGCTGGGTGGCGTTGGCGGTGCTGCGCTGGACGATCGGCGCGATCTCGTCGAACGGCACGCCGAACATGTCGTGCAGCACGAACGACAGCCGCTCGGCCGGCGTCAGCGTCTCCAACACCACGAGCAGCGCCAACCCCACCGAGTCGGCCAGCACCGCCTCCTCCGCCGGGTCCACCGCCACGATCGGATCCGGCACGTGCGTGTCCAGCGGCTCCTCGCGGCGGACCTTGCGGGAGCGCAGCATGTCCAGGCACACCCGGCTGACCACCGTCGTCAGCCAGCCGCCCAGGTTCGCCACCTCGCCGGAGTCCACCCGGGCCAGCCGCAGCCACGCCTCCTGCACCGCGTCCTCGGCGTCGGTCAGCGACCCCAGCATCCGATACGCCACCGCGCGCAGGTGGTCGCGGTGGGCCTCGAACCGCTCGGCCAGAAACTCGTGCTCGTCCACTGTCAGGTTCCTCCGTCGTCATCCGTCACTGGAGATGACGAATCGGGACGGAGCTTCATGACAGGGGGAGCCATGCCTGACCTTCAGGCCCTCGCCGACCGGGTGGAGATCGCGGCGCTGAGCGGCGAGTTCACCGACGCCGGCATGATGCGGGACTTCGACCGCCTCGCCGCGCTGTTCACCGCGGACGGCGTGCTGCGGATCCAGCACATCGTGCTCGCCGGCCGGGACGAGATCCGCGCCAGCATCGAGCAGCTGCGCGCCAACTGGGAGTTCTTCGTGCAGAACGCGCACCCCGGCGCCGTCACCATCGACGGCGACACCGCGAGCGGGCGTTCCTACATCCACGAGTTCGGTCGCTTCCGCGACGGTAGTTCACACTCGAACTACTCCCTCTACCACGACGAATACCGGCGCACCCCGAACGGCTGGCGGTTCAGCGAGCGGGTGTACGAGATGCGTTACGTGGACACGACCGCGCTGCCCGGCTCAGCGGCCTGAGACGCATCCCCGGAGGAAGATCCGAACGGTCCGGCCCGGGCGGTTCTGCTGCTGGCATCGCGAGAGCCTCGGGCGATCCTAGACACCGAACTCCAGGGCTGTTCTGCCATCGGAAACGGCGGTCGAGCGGCGGAGCGTGAGCCCGCACTCGGCGGCCAGGGCGGCCAGCTCGTCGACGGTGCGTTCCCGGCCGCCGAAGCACATGAGCATGAACAGATCCATGCCCGTGCCGGCGCCCTGGATCAAGGGTTCGACGGCGATGACGGCGCCGTGAGGACCGGCGGCGTCGCGGCAGCGGGCGAGAATCGTGCGGCAGTGGTCGTCATCCCAGTCGTGCAGGATGTCGGACAGCACGTAGGCGTCGGCGCCGGCGGGAAGAGGCTCGAAGAAGCTGCCGGCGACCGCCGTGGCACGGTCGGAAAGCCCGGCGGCGGCGAAGCGGGCCAGGGCGGGCTCGGTGGTCGGGGCCAGATCGACGACGGTGCCGCGAACGCCGGGATGGGCCTGGAGGATGGCGGCGAGGAGATTGCCGTCACCACCGCCGGCGTCGATGATCGTGCCGAACCGCCCCCAGTCGAAGTTCGACGCGATCCGCGCGGCGTGGTTGGCGAACCGCCACGCCATCTGGGCGTCGAAGGAACGGCGCAAGTGCGGGTGGGCGTCGAGGTCGGCCCAGAACTCACGGCCGTACCGGTGCGTGTAGGCGGACGCGCCGGTGGTGATCGTCTGGAGCAGGTCGACGAACGCCAGGTCGGCGCGCCCGCCGGCGCGGTTGATGTCGAGCAGCGGCTTGAACCCGTCCTCGGTCAGCTGCATGCCGAGGGCGGTCGGTCGGTAACGGTCGGAATCCCGGTCGAAAACGCCGACGGCAACGAGATGGTCGAGCAGGCGTCGCAGGATCGGCGCGGAAGTGCCGGTGTCGGCGGCCAGTCGGTCGACGGTGGCGCCGGCGCTGCCGGCATGCTCCACCAGGTTGAGCGTCGCGGCCACCCGGATGGCCATGGGGGTGGCCAGATCGACCATGGACATGATCGACGGCAGACCCATGGAGATCGACGGCAGACCCATGGAACCGAGGCTACCGGCGGCCACAATTCAATTGGGGCGTGCGTGTGCGGCCGGCAGAACCGGCCGCACACCGCCGCCGCCTGCTCGCAGGCGTTCCTACTGGAAGCTGACCGCCGTCGGCGCCACCACCAGCACCACCCGGTCCGCCTTGTCGGCGGGCGGTTCCGTGCGGTCGAGGCTGTAGCGGCGGGCCAGCGTCAGGAAGAACTCCGCGCTCGGGTCCTCCTCGATCTTGACGACCGTGCCGCGCACCTCGAGGTAGCGGTAGGGCGCGTCCGGGTCGTTCACCGACATCGACACGTGCGGGTCGAACTCGATGTTCCGGTACTTCTGCCGCTTCGTGGTGTGCGTGAGCCGGATGTGCTCGCCGTCCCACAGGAACCACATCGGGTTCACCTGGATGGAGCCGTCGGGGCGGCGCGTCCCGACGTGGCCGTAGAGCGGCCGCTCCAGCAGGTCCAGGTGCGATTCCGGCACGACTGACATGAATTTCCTCCCTCGGTTGCTGCCCCCGAACCCTACGGGGAGTGCCCGCGGCCGAGCCATCAATTCTCCGCGCGGACCCGTTCCCGAGATTTGCCGCCGAGTCGTGTCGAGACGGTCGTGACGGCTCCGACCACAGGACGAAACCCCGACCACGAAGGAGTTCCGATGCCCGCTCGCGTTGTCAAGGTCGCCGCCGGTGTCGAGGAGACCGACCGTCCCGTGCCCGTGCGTGACGACCGCCACCAGGCCCTGGCCGTGCTCATCGGCAACTGGATCAACCAGGGGGAGACGGCCGGCGGCGACCCCATCCTGACCAGCGACGTCTACGAGTGGGCGCCCGGCGGCTTCTTCGTCGTGCACACCGCGTTCGGCAAGATCGGCGAAGCCGGCGTGGGCGGCGTCGAGATGATCGGCGTCGACGGCGACGGCTACCTGTCCACCTTCTACGACAGCTTCGGCAACGTCCACCAGTCCCGGTTCGAGATCGACGGCACCGAGCTGCGGTGGATCGGGGAGCGGACGCGGTGCACCGTGACGCTGGCCGACAACGGCACGACCCAGCTCGGCCGGCACGAGTCCAGTGCGGACGGCGTCACCTGGAGCCCGTCGATGACCGTGACCCTCCGTAAGACCGCCTGACCTCGTGTCCGAAGCCGGCATCTCACCCGAATCGGGGAGCCCGCGTTTGGTCCCGCCGGGCCCGGGCAGCCTCCTTGCGTACGACCGTCCAATCTGGAGGCGAGATGGCTCTCTCGGACAAGATGAACGAGCTGAAGGACAAGGCCAAGGAGATGGTCGGCCAGCACGGCGACAAGGCCGACGACGCGGTGGACCGCGCGGGCCAGTTCGCCGACGACAAGACCGGCAACAAGCACTCCGACCAGATCCGCCAGGGCGCGGACAAGGCCAAGGAGGGCCTGCGGAACTGGGGTGGCGGCGAGCAGCAGCAGTGACGCGACCGGAGTGAGCCGGCCCGCACGGGAGCGTGCGGGCCGGCTCGACGCTCGCCGGAAGGGCACATGAGCCACTCATGTGGCTTTGGGGACCACCTGAGCCACTCACGTGGGCCGCGGATGCCACGTGAGTGGCTCACATCGCTTCGGATGCCACGTGAGCCACTCACGTGGCATTGGAGGGCACGTGAGTGGCTCAAGTGGCTTCGGATGGCACATGAGCCACTCACGTGGCAGCGGAGGGGCGGGGTCAGCCCTTGCAGGCGGTGAGCTTGTCCTGGGCGGCCTTGACGGTCTTGGCGGCCTCGTCGGCCTTGGCCTTGACCTTGTCCTGCTCGTCCTGGGCGGCCTTGAGCGCCACGATGGCGTCGGTGGACTTGGAGATGGCCTCGGCCGCGGTGGCGGCGGCTTCGGCGGCCTTGGCCGAGGATTCGGCATCGGTGGCGCCGGAGGCGGACAGCGCGTCGGCGTCGGCGTTGGCCTTGTTCATGGCGGCGTCGGCGGCGGTGGAGTCGGCCTTGGCCTTGGCCACCTTGTCGTCGGCGGTCTTGAGGTCGGCGTCGGCCTTGGTCTTGGCGGCCTGGGCGGTGGTGACGGCGTTCTGGTCGGGCGTGCAGTCCTTGGCGACGGGCGACGAGGAGCCGCACGCGGCGGTCAGGACGACAACACCGCTGAGGACGGCAGCGAGCAGCGCGGAGCGCATCAGGATCCCCCCTGAGTGGACAAACCGTGTCAGTTGGCCACTCTACGGATATCGGACAACGGGGTTTTCGCTGGGTGCAGGTTCGCGATGAGGCCGGTGGACTTGCCGGCCAGTGTCCCGGCGACGTAGCGGTTGACCAGCGGAAGCCGCGCCGCGCGCAGGGCAAAGTGACGGATCCGCAGCTGCGTGGTCGATTCGGGCAGGAACCAGCGGACGCCGGAGCGGGCGGTCCGCTGCTTCTCCTCGGCGATCGGACGCCACAGGCGCTCGTACTCGGCCACCGCGTGGTCGATGGACGGGGCATGGGCCAGCTGGTGCGCGAGCACGTACGCGCCGGCGATGCCCAGTGACGCGCCCTGGCCGGCGAGCAGCGACACCGCGTAGCAGGAGTCGCCGACGAGCACGACCCGGCCCTGGCCCCAGCGCGGCATCTCGATCTGGGCCACCTGGTCGTAGTAGATCTCCGCCGACGGCGGGCACCGGTCGAGCGCCTCCGGCACGACCCACCCCAGGTCGCCGTAGGAATCCCGCACGGCCGCCCGCACGTCGTCGGGAAGCGTCGGATCCGGCGTGCGGTGAACGCCGAACGCGGCGACCCGGCCGTCCCGCAGGGCGTAGAACCCCATCTGTCGCCCGACGGTGTCGGTGAGGCAGAACCGGCCCCGGACCGCGGCGTGGATCTCCGGCGCGTCGAACTGGAATGCCGACGTGTGGAAACCGAGGTGACGCAAGTACCCCTCGCCGAACACCAGCCGCCGCACGGCGGAGTGGATTCCGTCGGCGCCGACGAGAAGATCCGCCTCGATCTCCGCGCCGCCGTCGAGGCCGACCCGGACCCCGTCGCCGTGGTCGACGACGTCGACGACCGTGGCGCCGAAGCGCAGGTCGACCGCCGGCGGCAGGTTCTCGCGCAGCACCCGCTCCAGGTCGGGCCGCATGACGCTGAGCAGTCGGCCACCGATCGCCCTGGCGAACTGGGTGTACTGCACACCGCCCCGATGCCGCCCGTGCTCGTCGACCAGGCTGGCCTCGTCCACGCGGTACGCGACTTGCTCGACCGCCGGCAGCAGCCCCATCGCCTCGACGGCGTCATAGCCCGTACCGAAGAAATCGATCATGTATCCCTGGGTGCGGGGACCGCGCGACCGTTCCAGCAGCACGACATCGTTGCCCAGCGCGGACAACCGGTTCGCGAGCGTCAGCCCGGCGATCCCGGCGCCGCAGATCACCACCTTCATGCGTCCTCCTCCGTTTAGGGAACGAGCCTGCGCAGGACGGCGGTCACGGCGTCGGCGTCCGGGCGTGTGCCCAGCCCGCGATGCAGGAGCAGGCCGTCGATGATCGCCATCAGCACGGCCGCCGTCTCGTCCGCGGCGGGCACGCCGCGTTCGTCGAGCCAGTGGCCGAGTCGCCCTCGGAAGCCGTCGATCACGGCGGCGATCTCCTCGCGGAGCTTGTCGTCACGCGTGGCGGCCAGGTACGCCTCGACGAACAGCAGCGACAGCGGATCCGCGCCGGTGTACTGGTTCACCGACGCGAGCATCACCTCCACCGCGTCAGCCGGGGTGCGGGCGGTGTCCAAGAACCCGTCCAGCTCGGCGAGCATCTGCCGCATGACGCCGACGACGGCCTCGTTCAGCAGCGCCGGCAGGGACGAGAAGTGGTAGTGCACGACGCTGGGCGTCACCCCGGCGCGTTCGGCCAGCACCCGGGTGCTCACCGCCGTCCAGCCGCGCTCGGGGATGAGCTCCACCGCGGCCGCCAGCAGCCGTTGCCGCACCTCACGCCCGCGTTCCGCCGCCGGAGACGTCACCGTGCTCCCTCCGTGTAGGGCAGTCGTCCTGTACGACTGCCCTACACGGTAGCACTAGGCGAACATGCCCGGCTCGTAGGACCCGCCCTGCATGCGCACGATCAGGCTCATGCGGTTGGCGGAGTTCATCTGGGCCACCAGCGTGACCAGCGCCGCCACCTGGTCGTCGTCGAAGTGCTCGCGCACCCGCGCCCACGTCTCGTCGGACACGCCGTCGGTGAGTCGTGTGCCCTCCTCGGCCAGGGCGAGTGCGGCCCGCTCGGCCTCGGTGAACACGGTGGTCTCGCGCCAGGCGGCGACGAGGTTGAGCCGCAGCGGGGTGACACCGGCCGCCGCGGCCTCCTTGGTGTGGATGTCGACGCACCAGCCGCAGCCGTTGAGCTGGCTGATCCGCAGCGACACCAGCTCCACTGTGGACTTCCCCAGCGAGGACTGGGTGATCAGCTGGCTGGTGGCGCCGAACCGCTTGACGATCTTGGCGCCGAGGTCGTTCTCCATGAGGTTGAAACGAGGTTCCATGGCCACCAGACGCCGGCCGGGCCGCCGCTGTGACACGTGCCCGTCGCTCTGGCATGTCCCTGGCGCCGTGACCTGTCACAGAATGGCGGTGCCCGGCGTCTGGTGGGCGACACCGTCGAGACAGGAGCCGCCCATGGCCGACCGCGCGACCGAGGCGTTCGTCGCCCACCGCAACCTGCTGTTCACCGTCGCCTACGAGATGCTCGGCTCCGCCGCCGACGCGGAGGACGTGCTGCAGGAGACGTGGTTGAAGTGGACGGCCGTCGACCTCGACACGGTCCGGGACTCTCGCGCCTACCTCGTGCGGATCGCGACCCGCCAGGCGCTGAGCCGGCTGCGCGCGCTGGGTCGTCGCAGGGAGTCCTACGTCGGCCCGTGGCTGCCGGAGCCGCTGCTGACCGCGCCGGACGTGGCCGAGGACGTGGAGTTGGCCGACAGCGTCTCGATGGCGATGCTGCTGGTGCTGGAGACGCTCGCGCCGACCGAGCGGGCGGTGTTCGTGCTGCGCGAGGTGTTCGACCTCGGTTACGACGAGATCGCCGCCGCCGTCGACAAGAGCCCGGCCGCGGTTCGTCAGATCGCCCATCGCGCCCGGGCCCACGTCGCCGCGCGGCGGCCGCGCGAGGTCGTTTCCCAGGCGGAGACCAAGCACGCGCTCGACGCGTTCCTGTGCGCCGTCGAAACGGGTGATCTTCAAGGCCTGCTGGACATTCTCGCCCCGGACGTCGTGCTTCTGACCGACGGCGGCGGGGTCAAGCAGGCCGCCCTGCACCCCGTCGTGGGCGCCGACAAGGTCGCCGCCGTGCTGGGCCGGGTCGCCGCGGCGTCGCTGCGGCCGGCGGTGGTCAACGGCTGCCCGGCGCTGGTCGTCGTGCTCGACGGCGAGATCGACACGGTGGTGGCGGCGCGGATCGAGGACGGCCTGATCACCGGGTTCTACGCCGTGCGCAATCCCGAGAAGCTGTCGGGAATGCGGCGCGAGACCGCCCTGCACCGCTGACGTTCCGCCGTCGGCGGATCTGCTGACAGCAGCGTGGGCCCCGGGAACCACCGCGTCGCCGGCATGGTCGGGGCATGGCAAACGACGACAGGCCGCCGCTGTTCGACCACCGGCTCCGCGAACGGTTCTTCAGCCAGCGGGTGCTGATCCTCGACGGTGTGCTCGACGACGACAACGGAACGGTGCTGGCGACCCAGATGCTGTCGCTGGCCAGCGAGGACCCGCGCAAGGACATCGCGCTGTGGATCCACTCACCGGGCGGCTCCGTGCCCTCGATGCTGGCGATCCGCGACGTGATGCGGCTGGTGCCGTGCGACGTCTCGACGCTGGCGATCGGTTTGGCGTGCAGCGCCGGGCAGTTCCTGCTGTCCGCGGGAACACCGGGCAAGCGCTACGCCCTGCCGCACGCCCGGATCCTGATGCACCAGGGCTCCTCCGGCATCGGCGGCTCGGCGGTCGAGGTGGAGGTGCAGGCCGACGACCTGCGGTACACCCGGGACACGGTGCTCGGCCTCATCGCCGAGGACACCGGCCAGCCGATCGAGCGGATCTTCGCCGACTCGCTGCACGACCGGTGGTTCACCACCGAACAGGCCCGCGAGTACGGCTTCATCGACCACATCGTCACGGAACTCGGCCAGGTGGTGCCGGTCCGCACCCACGCGCTGGGACTGGGGGCCGGGGCATGAGCACGTACACCATTCCCAACGTGATCACACGCGTCGCCGGCGGCGAGCGGATCATGGACGTCTACTCGCACCTGCTGTCGGAGCGGATCGTCTACCTGGGCACGGCCATCGACTCGGGGGTGGCCAACGCGCTGATCGCGCAGTTGCTGTTCCTGGACGCCGAGAACCCGGACCAGGAGATCAACCTGTACATCAACTCCGAGGGCGGCGACCCGTCGGCGATGCTCGCCCTGTACGACACCATGCGCTTCGTCAAGGCGCCGGTGGCGACGACCTGCATCGGCCAGGCGGTGGCGGCCGGCGCGGTGCTGCTGGCCGGCGGCGAGGCCGGGCGCCGCACGATCCTGCGACACGCCCGGGTGGTGCTGCACCAGCCGGCGGCGCAGGGCCGCGGCACCATCCCGGACCTCATCCTCCAGGCCGACGAGGTGGTGCGGGTGCGCACCCAGCTGGAGAACATCCTCAGCCGGCACACCGGTCACGACGTCGAGCAGCTGCGGCACGACACCGACCGGGACCGCGTGTTCGACGCGGTCGGCGCGGTCGAGTACGGGCTGGCCGACCACGTCATCGACCAGCGGGCGTGAGGCTCAGGCGGCCAGCAGCACGGGCCCGGTGGGACGGCGGGTGGCCGCGCGGCGCAGTCGCCGCACGTCGCCGGCGATCTCGATGAGCAGCGTCGAGAACTCGACGCCGAGGGCGCCGGTGACGGCGGCGATCATCTCGCTCGACGGCTCCTTGCGGCCGCGCTCGATCTCCGACAGGTACTGCGGCGAGATGCCGGCCCGCTCCGCGATGTCGACGAGGCGGTCGCCCTGCTCCTCCCGGGCCGCGCGCAGGCTGCGGCCGAGCGCCTCACGCCACAGCGGCTCCGGCTCGGGTTCCGGGGCAGGCGTGCGGTTCGGGGGGAACTGGAGGATGTCCGCCATGCCGTCATCGTGGCACCGGTTCGGTGTTTTCGTACCGCGCTTACGCTGCCAGCGAACCTAACGCCACCGGTAGAGGTCGCGCAGCAGCGCGATCTCCGCGCCGTGGTGGATCAGCTCGCGGTTGAGGTGCAGGGCGAGCGTCGCCATCGGCTGGTCGAAGTACGGTCCCTCGACCGCTCCGACGGCCTTGGCCATGTCGGCCGTGCGCAGGCCGTCGATCCAGGCCTGGTAGTTGGCATCGAGCTGGGCCAGCGCGGTGGCCGCGTCGCCCGGGAAGTTGTGGGTCTTGTAGTCCACCGGCGGGCCGCCGAAGTGCCCCGCGACCCGCATGCCGAACACGCCCACCACCAGGTGCCCGATGCGCCACGCGATCGTGGTCACCGGGGCCGGATCGGGCGCGGGGAACTCGTAGTCGATGACGAAGTCCCCGCCGCCGGCCGCCATCCTCGTCACGCTCGTGCCCCGCGGCCGCACGCTCCACGCCCCGGCCACCGGCTCCCAGAGGTACTCCTCGTCGGTCAGCCCTTCCAGCCGCGGCCGCAGCTGGTTCGTCCAGTGCCAGTCCGCCTGCTCGATGACCTGCGCCGTCCAGTCCAGGTTGGTGTCCATACGGCGATGCTACGGATGATTGCGGACAGCCGTCGTCCTCGGTCGCGCCGGCCGGCGGTCGAGTCCACAGAGGACGGACTTCGGCCGGCGCGAGCCGACTACTGCTCGGCCAGCAGGTGTGGATTTCCCGCCAGTGACGCCACCATCGCGGCGCGGCTCGTCACATCGAGCTTGGCGAACACGCGGCGCAGGTGCGTCGACACCGTGTAGAGGCTGATCTCCAGCGAATCGGCGATCGCACGGTTGGTGTAGCCCAGCCCGACGAGGCGGGCGATCTCGCGTTCGCGGGGGCTGAGCAGGCCGGCGACGCCGTGCGGCCGGAGACCGAGCGGCAGCAGCAGGCAACGCATGCCCAGTTCCTCGCAGTCGAGCACCGGCCGGTCCGACGTCGACGTGCCGCCCAGTTCGGCGACCCGACGCACCAGCGCCCTGATCAGGTTCTGCACCAGTTCGTCCTGTCCGGGATCGGCGACCACCCGTGGAAACCGGACCGTGACCACCCGGCCATTGCGGGCACTGTCATCCCCTGGTGGCAGCCCGGAAACCGCCACCCCTTGCTTCCCCATGCACGGACCTCCGCTAGCCCTGCTCCCCCGTGACGGGTCCCCTCCCGCCTCGACAGGCAGCTGTCGTCCAGAGAACTTCCAGGAAACCGCACAGCGGTCACGCTCCGCATCGCCGAAACGTGTGACACACAGATGAACTAGGGGCTTCGTGCCGCACGGGTTCGTGCGACTACCGAAAGGTCCTTGACCAGGGTGGACTTCCTGGCGCGGACGACCGCCCGCTGGGAGGAGCCTGGGCATGGCGCAGCTGGAATACGAGGACCTGCTCGACGGCGAGTACGAGGAGGAGTTCGCCGACGAGCTGGAAGCCCTGGTCGGCGAGGGCGAGGACGAGGGACTCGACGAGGGCGAGGAGTTCTTCAAGGGCCTGCGCAGGGGCCTGCGCGGCGTCGGCCGGTTCGTCAAGCGCGGCGTGAAGGTGTTGCGCCCGCTGGCGAAGATCGCGGCCCCGATCGTGGGCAGCGCCCTGGGCGGGCCGCTCGGCGGTCTCGCGGGAGACGTGCTGGCGAGCGCCCTGGAGGGCGAGTACGAGCAGGAGCACGAGCGCCGGCCGCTGACGGCGGAGCACGCGCAGGCGGAGGCGCTGGCGGCGCAGGCGGCGCGCACGGACTCGGAGGCCGAGGCGGAGGCGCTGGTCGGCGCGGCGGCGGCAACTTTGTTGTCCCGCCCCGATCACCGGGCACTGCGCGCGGTGCACGGGGACCTGGTGCGCGGCGCGGCGGTGCTGGCGGAGTTGCTGCACCGCCGCCGCGAGACCCGGCCGTACACGGGCGTGGTGCCGACGATCGTCGACCGCACCGCGCACACGCTGGCCCGGCACGTCCACAGTGGACGGAAGCTGAGCCGGCCGTTGGCGGCCAAGGTGATGGCCGCGCACACGGCGAACGTGCTCGGTGACAGCCAGGACGCACTCGTCCGCCACGTCAGGGGCGTGCGCAGCGCGGTCGGCACGTACCCGGGCCCGCTGCGCTCGCCGGTGGTGCGGGCCGGCGGTGGTTCCACCGTCGAGGTCGTCACCCCGGTGCGGGTGCCGGCGCGCCACGGCCGGCCGGCCCGGGTGGTGCGCGTGGTCAGCAAGGTTCCCGTGCCGACGGGCGCGGTTCCCGCCGGTCGCACGGCGGTGGTCAGGACAGCAGACGAGCTGGGAGGACGAGCATGAGCCGCGGCTACCCCGCGATCGAGGGCGAACTGCACGAGTACGAACTGAACGGCCACCACGAGCTGGAGTTCGAGTCCGAGTTCGAGCAGCACGCGTTCGAGGGCGAGGACGAGAGCGAGTACGAGGCCGAGCTGGAGGACGAGCTCGAGGGGGAGTACGAGTACGACACCGAGGAGGAGCTCGAGGACGAGTTCCTCTACGAGTACGAGGACGAGGACGAGGCGGACTTCGAGTTCGAGGACTTCGCCGACCCGAACTTCCGCGCCTCCCGGCTGGGGCTGGCCGGCGAGGCCGAGCTGATGGCGCACCTGGCCACCCGCGCCGCCGAGGCGGAGTCGGAGGCCGAGGCGGAGGCGTTCCTCGGCCCGCTGGTGTCGATCGCCGGCAAGCTGGCGGCGAAGGCCGCGCCGAAGCTGCTGCGCGCGGTGGGCAAGCCGCTGGCCAAGGGCCTGGCCAAGGTCGGCACCGACCTGTGGCGGGACGTCCGCCGCCGGCCGCTGATCAAGGCGCTGCCGTCGGTCGCGCTCAACACCGTCAAGGATCTGGCCACGCAGTACGCCGACGGCCGGCAGATCACCGCCCGCGGCGCGGTCGGCACGCTGCTGCGCAACGCCGCCAAGGTCTCGCCATCGCACGGCCACCCGCGCTCGCGCCACCACCACCGCCGGCACCACCGGCCGCACGCGGCCCGCCGCGCCGTGCACGCCACCAACGTGCTCAACCACCGCTACCACTCGCGACCCGCCAGGAGGCGCCGTGCTCGTCGCTGAGCGAGCAGTCACGCGGCCCGACCACCGTGACTGGGTGCTCAGCCAGGCGCTGAACGTGGAGCGCCACCTGGCCGCGCTGCGGCCGTTCTCCGTCGACGAGTTCGGCGATCCGGCGACCGGTCCCAGTCGCGGGCACGTGGAGGCGGCCAACGCGCTGATCGGCACCCTGCGCCGGCCGCTGCGCACGGCGTCGGCCCGGGTCCGCGACGCCGCCGAGACCGCGGTCGCCCGGCCTGACCGGGCCGCGATGACCGAGTTGCTGCACCAGAAGTCCCGTGCGCACGACTTCGTGCGCGCCGTCGAGCAGGTGTGGGACTTCTACCTGGAGCTGTTCGGCCAGCGGCAGTCGGCGTTCGCGCCGTGGCTGGTGGCGTGCGACCGGATCGCGCTGGACTGCTACCAGTACGCGTACCTGGGTGTCGGCGTGCCCAAGCCGATCCCGGCCCCGGCGCCGTTCTGCTACCTGCGCACGGGTTTCTCACCGGCCACCTTCCGGCGCGGCATCCGGTTGAGCCGGATCGGCCGGCAGCTCAACCCTTTTCCGCTGATCCAGCTGCCGTACCACCGGATGGTCAACCCGTGGACGCTGGGCGCGGTGCTGCACGAGGTGAGCCACAACCTGCAGAACGACCTCGGGCTGCACCGGGTGGTGCCGGTCGGCATCGCGCGGCGGCTGCTCGCCGACGGCCTGCCCCGCTCGGTCGCGGCCACCTGGACGCGGTGGAACCGGGAGACCTTCGCCGACATGTCGGGCCTGCTGCTCGGCGGGCCGGCGTTCGTGGGATCGCTGTTCGACGTCATCGGCCGGTCGCGGGCGCAGGCGCTGCGGCACTCGCCGACCGGCGTGCACCCGACCCCGTACCTGCGGGCCAAGCTGTCGATAGAACTGTTGCGGCGCATGGGTTTCACTGAGCAGTCGCGGCACTACGCGCGGCTGTGGCGGACGCTGTACCCGGACACCTGGGGCAGCAGCATCCCGGAGTCGCTGCTGCGCACCGCGGACCGGGCGGTGCCGCTGGTGGTGGACACCATCTGCCACACCCGCTACCCGTCGCTGGGCAACCGGACGCTGGCCGCGGTGCTCCGGTTCGAGCACAAGGAACAGGCGATGATCGAGGAGGCGGCCGGCCGGCTGGCCCGCGGCGTAGACCCCGGGGTGGTGCCGGAGCGGTTCCTCATCGGCGCGGTGCGCGTCGCGCTGGACCGCCGGCTCGCCGGTCCGGACGTGTTGACCAGGAACTTCTTCGGCGAGCTCGGCCGGCGTTCGCGTTGAGCAACCACGAGATGGAGTGAGGATGACCAGCACTGAGGACCGGCCGACACAGCCGCCGCCGACCGACATCGACACGGCGTACCCGATCCTGACCCGCGAGGTGTCCACGGCGACGCCGTCGCGGCGGGGCGACGGGCCGGTCGCCGACCAGGCGGCGCAGGCGATCAGCGACGTGCTCGGCTGGAAGTGGCGCGACGGCGACACCAAGGGCTTCGTCGCGGCGCTGACCGGCAGCTTCGACCTGAGCCGGGTGGAGGGCCACACCGACGCGAAGTGGACGCCGCGCGGCTACGCGGTGCAGGCCGACCTGGGCGCGGTCACCGGGGCGCAGGCGTCACTGGCGGCCCGGGCGCGCACGGCCGTGAAGGACTCCGGCGAGCTGCTGGACTCCCTGACGCCGCTGCGGGTCGACTTCAACGCCGAGGCCGCCGAGGGCTTCCGGTCACTGGTCCACCACGACCTGATCGAGCTGCGCAAGGAGTTCGAGAGCCCGCTGATCCGGGTGCCCCGGGTGGACCAGATCTTCCGGCTGCTGCTGTTCGTCGACGACCGGCCGCCGCAGTCGGTGGAGTCCGGCGGCGGCCATCCGGTGACGATCGACCCGGACACCGTCGGCGGCCACCTCGGCATGGTGCGCGACGCGTTCGGGCTGCTCCCGGACTTCGTCGACTCGGTCGGCGACGAGCGCGTGCAGACCTCGTTCATCACCATCGTCGACTGGGTGGCGTCGTTGTACTACAGCTGGCAGGCGCAGCGCGGCAAGATCGACCCGTTCACGCTGCCGCCGGGCAGCCAGGGCTACTTCGGGCCGGCGCTGGTGGCGCTGTCCCAGCTGCTCGCGGCCACCGCGAGCCAGGTCGACGAGCTGACCGACGCGTTCGACTCGGTGCTGATCAACGCCGGCGAGCGCGAGGTGCTGCGGGTGCCGGTCCCCGGCGGCGGCACGATGCCACTGGGCGGGCTGCTGCGCTGGATCGGCGACTTCGCCACCACCGAGGGCCAGCAGTTCATCACCAGCGCCGGCAAGGACGGCGTGGACAGCGCGTTCACCCAGGTGGTGCGGCAGCTGGTGGCGATCGTGGTGCTGCTGCCGACCGCGCCCGGCGGCCAGCCCGCGCTGCCGCCCGGCTTCTTCAGCAGGCGGGTGCAGATCGGCATCGACTCGCTCATCGACGACCTCAACGAGGTGCTGTCGGTGGCGGCGCCGGTGCGTCACCCCGACGGCAACGGGGCCGGGTCGCTGCGGGCGACCCGCGCGCTTCCGTCCACAGTAGACACCTCCGCGCCGGTCCGGACGCGGCGGCAGTCCGAGCCGGACGCGTGAGGAGGACGACATGGGCACCGAGAAGGACTATCGCGACCTGTTCGACCGGGTCGCCGCGCTGCGCGAGCAGGTCGCCGACCGGCTGGGCGACCAGCTCACCAGCAACCCGCAGCTGGGCGACGCCATCCTCAAGCAGATCGACGGCATGCTCGAGCAGGTCGACGCCGCGGAGCGGGCACAGCCGCCGTCGCCGGACGGGGGACTGGCCGGGCTGGTCGGCGTCGGCTCGGACGCGGCGCCGGACCTGGGCCAGACGCGGATGCCGCGCGGCGTCGAGGCCTACGACGAAACCGTTGCCTCCGAACGCATCATCGCCGTCGGCGACCTGTACTACCTGTACCAGCACGAGCGGATCGGGGTGTTCCGCGTCGTGCAGAAGCTGCAGGAGCTGTTCCAGGGCGGCGCGATCCGGCTGTCCGACGGGCCGGGCGCGTTCGGGCTGTACCGGTTCGACCGGCGCGACGTGCTGCGCTACACCAAGCGGGACCGGATCGCCGCGTACCGGAGGATCCTGGGCTACGGCAAGGGGGCGGGCGCGGCGAACTCGCGGCCGAACGTGGACTTCCACCGGCTGTTCGTGCACCTGAACAACCAGGTGGCGCTGTTCTGGCGGGACAAGCGGATCTCCGACGTGATCCGGGCCCGGGCCTACGACCCGAGCTTCGGCAGCATCGCGATCGTCCGCCGGGCCGGCCTCGACCTGCGCAACAACCTGAAGTTCACCTCGTACGGCCACCTCAACGTGCTGCGCGTGGAGGTCATGCAGCTGCTGGAGGAGGCGTTCCGCATCCTCAACGCGCCGGACGTCAAGGAGCTCTTCGGCGCGGCGAACGCGTGGGACGTGGTGGACGAGGTCCTGATCCGCTACTTCGACGAGCGCCTGGTCACCTCGCCGCGGCAGCGGATGGGCGTGACCGGCCGGCAGGTGTTGCGGTGGCTGGCCGCCCCGCACATCCTGGAGTCGACGCGGTCCGAGTTCGAGGCGCTGCTGCTGGAGATCGCCGAGCCGGCCGAGGAGTGGATCACCTCCGCGCAGTCGCTGCGGCTGGCCGAGCGGACCGAGGTCGAGCGGGTGCTGCCCTGGGACGCGCACCGCCCCGTGGGGGTCGCGGCGCCGGTCAAGAGCGGTCCGCGGCGGCAGGCGTTCGCCAAGCGCGGCGGACTCGGGGTCTACAAGGGAAGTGGGGTGCCCGCGGTCAACGGCGCCCGCCGGTGAGGGGCGCGCTGGCCTACGCGGCCCGCAATCGGGGCCGGTTCGTCGAGGACATCGCCGCACTGGCCGCGATCCCGAGCGTCAGCTCGGATCGCCCCCAGGTGCGCCGGGCCGCGGCATGGCTCGCGGCCCGGCTGCGTCGGGCCGGGCTTCGGTGCGTGAGAATCGTTGACACTTGTGGAAATCCGTTGGTGGTCGGCGGTTGGGGAACGCGTCCCGACCGGCCGACCGTGCTGCTGTACGGGCACTACGACGTCCGCCCCGCCGGTGACCGCCGGCAGTGGCGGACGCCGCCGTTCCGTCCCGTTGTCCACAATGGATTGCTCTACGGGCGCGGGGTTTCCGACGACAAGGGCCAGCTGCTCGCGCATGTGGCGGCCGTGGAGAGCTGGCTTCGTGGCGCCGGCACGCTGCCCGTGAACGTGCGGTTTCTCTTGGACGGCGAGGAGGAGATCGGCAGCCCGCACCTGGCGGATTTCCTCGGCCGGGCGGACGTGGCCGTGATCAGCGACACCGCCATGCACAGCCCCTCGGTGCCGGCGCTGACGGTTTCGCTGCGGGGCGTGGTGCGGCTGGGGATCACCGTTCGCCGCCCCGGCGCCGATCTGCATTCCGGCACCTACGGCGGTCTCGTGCCGGATCCCGGCGTGGAGTTGAGCCGGCTCATTGCCGCGCTGGACGTTCCCGGCACCTCGATGACCATCTCCCGGCTGCGGGCCGGTCGTGGCGACGGCGTGCTCGCCTCGCAAGCGTTTGCTCGCTTGGAGTTCCGCGTGTCCCCGGGGGTGAGTCCCGATGCCGTGATCCGCTCGGTTCGGCGCTCGGTCGCGTCGGTCGAAGGCGCATCCGTCCAGGTGATCATGGCCCGACCCCCGGTCACGGTGCCCCGTGTCGACTGGGCCATCGACGCCGCCCGCGCCGCCTGCCGGCACGGCTTCGGCCACGAGCCCGTGTTCCGGACCTCCGGCGGCGGCATCGCCGCCGCCGGCCTCCTCACCGCCCGTGACATCCCGGTGTTGCTGCTCGGCTTCGCCGTCCCCGACAACCGCATGCACGCCCCCGACGAGCGCCTGTCCCTGCCTGTCTTCGCCCGTGCCGTTGACACTTCCATCGCCCTGCTCCCGGCGCTGGCCTCGTGCTGGCCGCAACACCGTCCTGAGCTGCGTGAATTGACCGGGTAGGGTGATTTGCCGTGCACTATGCAACACTTTGTGCGGGAAACTGTTGTCGAGTCGAGCACGGGGCGTCGGGCGGATGCGCATTCCAGGACCGTGGGAACTGGAACAGGCCTGCTGGGACGCCATCGTCGCCGGCGCGGCCGCGGAGTTCCTGGACCGCCTGATGACCGACGGCGCCGTGCTCCTGTTCGCCGACCGGGCCCTGCGGCGCAAGGAAGTCCTCGACCACTACGAGGCTCCGTCCCGGTGGCGGGCCTGCCGGCTGGAGTCGACGCGGACGGTCGACCTCACCGACGCCGCCGTCGTCCTGACCTACACCGCCCGGCTTCTCCCGACCGACTCGGCCGTCCCGGAGTTGCTCTCGTGCACCAGCGTCTACGTGCTCGACGACGGGACATGGCGGCGCAGCTTCCACGAGCAGGGGGCGCTGTGACCGCTAGTGGGCGAAGGTCCAGCGGGTAGCGCCGTACGGCTCCGCGCAGGCCACACCGACCGCGGAGTGCAGCGTCAGGCGGTAGAGATGCCAGGGCGGCGGCCCCGCGCTGGGCGCGTTGTACGGCGCAGTGAGCGCATCACCTGCCACGGTCGCCGGCCAACCGCCGCTGCGGAAGACGCCGGCCAGCCGCTCCAGGGTCGCCGCGTCGGTGACCCGGTGGGCGTCGCCCTCCAGCGTCAGGTCGATGCCGCGCAGGCGCACCGCCACGCTGCACGCCGGGTTCGCCGCCAGGTTGCGCGACCTGCGCGTCCCCGGACCGCCGACGAAGTACAACGTGTCGTCCACCCACACGGCCCCGACGCCGGCCGTGTGCGGCCGCCCGTCCGGACGCATCGTCGCCACGAAGAACGTCAGGTCTTCCGTCGGCGTGTCCGTGGCCAGGATGTCGCGGGGCCGGCTCCACGGCAGCTCCGCGTTCCCGTATTGGTCGAGGTTCCGAGTCGAGGTCGGTTCGTTCATGGCGTCAGTCATACCCCTGCGTCGAACGAGCCGCCCCCGAATCGACACCCGTCAGTGGGCCGCGGCGACGACGATCCTGCCGACGGCGTCCCCGTGGCGGCAGGCGCCGACGACGGCCGTGAGGTCGACGGTGTGGCGCACCGTTGCACCGCGTCTCTTCGCATGGCTCCAGTGGTGAAATGTTCGAATGCGTTTGGTTATGTGTCGGCCCGACTTTCGTCCAGTACGTGGACAATCATCCGGAACGGACAGGTCAGAGACCATTCGCCGGAGGTGTTGCGCCAGTCGGCCTACACCGTGCAGCGGGTGTCGACTGTTTCGCATTGTTGAGTCTTGACCGACTCTGCTGGATTGCTTAGCTTTCGTGCAGCTTTCGGTGCACCGGTGCACGAGCTTGGGAGACCCGCATGCGTCCACGCCGCCGCAAATCAGCCCCCTGGTCCCGCCCCCTGCTGGCGCTGGTCGCCGGCCTCGCCCTGGCGCTGACCGGACTGACCGCGACCTCCGCGCCGGCCACGGCCGCGCCGCCGCGGGCCAGCCACAAGATCACCTACGACGGCTACTCGTTCCTGATCGACGGCAACCGCACCTACCTGTGGTCCGGCGAGTTCCACTACTACCGGTTGCCGAGCCCCGACCTGTGGCTGGACATCTTCCAGAAGATGAAGGCGGCCGGCTTCAACGCCACCTCCCTGTACTTCGACTGGGGCTACCAGTCGCCGGCCCAGGGCGTCTACGACTACAGCGGCGTCCGCGACATCGACAAGGTCCTGGACATGGCCGAGCGGGCCGGCCTGTACGTGATCGCCCGGCCCGGGCCGTACATCAACGCCGAGGTCGACGGCGGCGGCTTCCCGACCTGGCTGTCCACCACCCCGGGCCACACCCGCTCGGCCGACCCGACGTACCTGGCCTACTCCGACGAGTGGCAGTCGCAGATCGACGGCATCCTCAAGCGGCACCAGCTGACCGACGGCGGCGGCAGCATCATCGCCTACCAGGTGGAGAACGAGTACTACAACGGCAGCGCCGCCGGCCGCACGTACATGCAGCACCTGGAGGACAAGGCCCGCGCCGACGGCATCACGGTGCCCTTGACCGGCAACAACAACGGCACCTTCAACTCCGGCGCGGCGGCGCTGGACGTGGACGGCCCGGACTCCTACTCGCAGGGCTTCGACTGCTCGCACCCGACCAAGTGGAACGGCGTGCCCGACATCAGCTACGACCACCCCGCCGGAAAGCCGCTGTACACGCCGGAGTTCCAGGGCGGCGCCTTCGACCCGTGGGGCGGCCCCGGCTACGACAAGTGCGCCCAGCTGATCAACGACCAGTTCGCGAACGTGTTCTACAAGCAGAACATCGCCGTCGGCGCGACCGCGCAGAGCTTCTACATGCTCTACGGCGGCACGTCCTGGGGCTGGAACGCGATCCCGCAGAACTACACGTCCTACGACTACGGCGCGGCCATCACCGAGAGCCGGCAGTTCGACCCGAAGTACTACGAGGACAAGCTGATCGGCGAGTTCACCCAGGCGGTGGCGCCGCTGACCAAGACCGACGGCCTCGGCGCCGCGCCGCTCACCGACGCCGCGCTGGCCGACACGGCCCGCATCAACCCCGACACGCACACGCAGTTCCACACGCTGCGGCACGGGGACTCCACCTCGACCGCCACCAACACGACGCACATGGCGCTCGACCTGGCGGCGCATTCCGGCTACACGTATGACGATCCGGCGTCGGCGCTGACGTATTCCGGGACGTGGAGCCATGTCGGGCCGGAGCAGAACTACACCGGCGGCGACTACCAGCACACCGAGTCGTTCTCGAACACCACCGACGACAGCGTGAGCATTCCCTTCACCGGCCCCGGGATCCGCTGGGTCACGTCCAAGGACGGCAACCACGGCATCGCCGACGTCTACCTGGACGGCGCCAAGGTCAGCACCGTCGACCTGTACTCGGCGTCCAAGCAGAACCAGTTCAGCGCGTACGAGGTGCGGGGCCTGGCCAACGGCCCGCACACGCTGAAGATCGTCGTCACCGGCCAGAAGAACCCGTCCGCGACCGGCGCCTTCGTCGTCGTGGACGCCGTGGACCTGTTGACCGCCGCGACGGGCGACTACTACCCGTCGGTGCCGCAGCAGCCGGACACCGGCATCACGCTGAACGGCCGCGAGTCGAAGATCCTCGTCGCCGGCTACGACCTCGGGCAGTCGCGGATGCAGTACTCGACGTCGGAGATCGCGACCAACGCGACCATCGGCAACCGTGACGTCGCCGTCCTGTACGGGGACAAGGGGCAGCCGGGCGAGACCGTGCTGCGGTACGCCAAGCAGCCCACGGTGACCGTGCTCGACGGCTCGGCCACCAGCACCTGGGACGCCAGCCGCGGCGACCTCCGGCTGAACTACGTACACTACGGACTCACTCGTGTTCTGGTGAGCGAACCGGGTTCCCGGCCGCTGCTGCTCCTGCTCGGCGACAAGGCGACCGCGGAGACGTTCTGGCGTCAGGACACCGCCACCGGGCCGGTGCTGGTCCGTGGCACCCACCTGCTGCGCACCGCCAACTACTCCGGCCACACGCTGGCGCTGACCGGCGACACCGACACCGACGGCTCCGTCGAGGTGTTCAGCGCCGCCGACCGGATCACCTGGAACGGCCGCGATGTGCGGACGCAATCCACCGGCAGCGGCAGCCGGACCGGGACCCTGCCGGTGGCCAAGCCCGTCACGCTGCCCGCGCTGACGAACTGGAAGCACCAGCAGGAGTCGCCGGAGAGCCAGCCCGGCTTCGACGACTCGACCTGGCCGGTGGCCGACAAGATGACCACCAACAGCAGCACCGCCCCCGGCACGCTGCCGGTGCTGTTCGCCGACGACTACGGCTTCCACACCGGAAACACCTGGTACCGAGGCAAGTTCGTCGGCGACGGCAAGCAGACCGGCATCAGCCTGTCGTCCCAGAGCGGCGGTCCGGCCGGCGCGATGTCGGTGTGGCTCAACGGGACCTTCCTCGGCAGCTCCACCACTGCGCAGCACACCTTCGCCTTCCCGGCCGGCACGCTGCGCACGGGCGACAACGAGCTGTCGGTGCTGACCGTCAACATGGGGCACGAGGAGGACTACAACGCCTCCAACGGCAACAAGGCCGCCCGCGGCCTGGTCGCCGCCCGGCTCACCGGCTCGCCGCTGACCTCCGTCACCTGGCGGCTGCAGGGGGCCAACGGTCTGGACAAGGTGCGCGGCCCGCTGAACACCGGCGGCCTGTACGGGGAGCGCACCGGCATGTCGCTGCCCGGCTACCCGGACCGGTCCTGGTCGCAGACGTCGTTGCCGGCCAAGGACTCCACGCCCGGCGTCTCCTGGTACCGCACCAACGTCCGCCTCGACCTGCCGCGCGGCCAGGACACCTCCGTCGGCGTCACGATCAGCGACGACCCGTCCCGCCAGTACCGGGCGTTGATCTTCGTGAACGGCTGGCAGATGGGGCAGTACGTCAACTACCTCGGGCCGCAGCACAGCTTCCCGATTCCCAACGGCGTGCTGAACCCCAACGGGGACAACACGATCGCCATCGCCGTGTGGAACCTCGACGGCAGCACAGGCGGCCTCGGGTCGGTCTCGTTGACCAACTACGGCAGCTACGCCTCGCCGCTGGCCGTCCGGCCGAACTACTCGCCCGGCTACGATGCGCACAAGTACGCGCAGCCGGCGGCCCCGCGTGGCTCGGTGACCCTGTCCGTGCCGAACACGGTGTCCAGCGGCCAGCAGTTCACCGCCACCGCAACGGTTCGTCCGTACGCTCGGGACGTCACGTTGACCGCGCCCGAGGGCTGGACCGTCGGCGCCGTCACGCGTGACGGCAACACCTTCTCGTGGCCGGTGACCGCCCCGACCGGCGCCCTGACCCCCGCCGCGCTCAAGGCAACCGCCCGTGTCGGCCGCGAGACCGTGCACGACGAACGGATCATCGGCACCGTGCCGGCCTCGCCACCGGCCGGTCAGGTGGCGGTGAGCGGCCTGCCGTTCCTCTCCGCCACCAACGGGTGGGGGCCGGTCGAGCGGGACACCAGCAACGGCGAGGACGCCGCCGGTGACGGCAAGCCGATGACCATTGCCGGCACGGCCTACGCCAAGGGGCTCGGCGTGCACGCCGTCGGCGACGTCCAGGTGTATCTCGCCGGCAAGTGCAGCCGGTTCACCGCTTCCGTCGGCGTCGACGGCGAGGTCGGCACCAGCGGCTCCGTCACCTTCACCGTCGCCCTCGACGGCACGAACCTCGTCACCACACCGGTGATGCGGGGCGGCCAACCCGCCGCGTCCATCGACGTTCCGGTGACCGGCGGCCAGATCCTCGACCTGATCGTGGGCGACGGCGGTGACGGCAACGGCTCCGACCATTCCGACTGGGCGCTGCCGACCCTCACCTGCGCCTGACGAGACCCGAAGGCCTGACCGCTCGTCCAGCGGTCAGGCCTTCGCGTACGTCAGCCGGACAGATGACGTTGCCGACCGTCAGGGACGGCGGTCGCGGCGCACGAGGGCGAGCGCGGGGAGGATGACGACGGCGGCGAGCAGGAAGGTCCCGGGGTAGCCGATCGAGGTGACGACCAGCCCGGCGCACAGCGCGCCGGCGGCCATACCGAGGTCGTAGGCGGCGTTCCAGATGGCGCTCACGGGACCTTCGCCGCCGGCGGGCACGCGGGCGTACATCAGCGCGAGGGTGGCGTTCTGCAGCACGCCGAACCCGGCGCCGAAGACGAGCGCGCCGCCGATGACCAGCGAGGGCGTGCCGGTGAAGGCGATGGCGGCCATGCCGGCGGCGGCCAGGACGAGACCGGGCACGAGCAGGCGGCCTGAGCCGTAGCGATCGCCGAGACGGCCGGCGGCCCAGCGGGCCACAGTGGACGCGGCGGGCTGGGCCAGCAGAGCGGCGGCGGCAACCCAGGCCGGGCGGTCGGTGGTGGCGAGCGGGAGGAAGGTGACGAGCACCCCGGCGGCCCCGGCCGATGCGGCGAAGATCGTCGCCGGCCGCACGAGAACGGCGTTGCGCAGGCCGGCCAGCACGCTCTGATGGCCCTCGCCGGTGATCGCCGGTGCGGTGCGGGGCAGGCCGGGCAGCGACAGCAGGGCGAGCAGGGTGACGACCGCCGTCGTGACGAAAACCGACTCGTAGCCCCACTGTGCGGCGGCCCAGACACCGGCGGGTAACGCCAGCGTGCCCGGGATTCCGCCGACGATCCCGACGAGGGCGAGACCCTCGCCGCGGCGTTCGGTGGGGATGAGCGTGGCCGTGATGGCGCCGCCGGCGACGACGGCGATCGCGAACCCCGCGCCCCGCACCACGCTGACGGCGACGATCACCCAGGTCCGGTCGCTGACGGTCAGCAGGAGGGTCGGCGCGCCGAGCAGAGTCAGCCCGAGGGCCAGCGCCCAGCGGTAGCCGACCAGTTGGACCAATCGCGGCGTCACCAGCTCGCAGGCGACGGTGGCGAGCAGCAGGGCGACCGTCGCCAGCCCGGCGCCGCCGTCCGAGCCGGCCTGCTTCGCGTACAGGGGCACGACCGAGAGCGGCAGGTAGAAGCCGATCGAGGAGCCCACGATCGACACGAAGCGCAGCAGCAGCGCGCGGGAGACGAGGCTGGGGCGGAGGCGCAGGTCAGTGGTCATGGCGGAAACGCTACGAGCGAACCGGTCCACCGGTAAGGTCCGGTTTCATGGCTGTGGAGTGGGCCGGTTCGGGGCCGGAGCTGCTGATCGCGATCGACCGGGAGGGCGGCGCCGGGCTCCGTTCCCAGCTGGAGGACCAGCTGCGCGAGGCCGTTCGCGAAGGCCGGCTGGCCGCCGAGGAACGGCTGCCCTCCTCCCGTGAACTCGCCCGGGCGTTGGGCCTGTCCCGGGGTCTCGTGCAGGACTGCTACGTCCAGCTGCAGGCCGAGGGCTACCTGACCAGCCGCCCCGGCTCCGCGACACGGGTCGCTGCCGGCGCGGCCGCCCGGCCGGTCGCGTCAACGCCAGAGACCCCGCCTGTACCGCCGCGGCACGCCATCGCGGACTTCCGGCACGGCGTCCCGGATCTGCGCCTCGCCCCGCGTGAGGACTGGGCATGGGCGGTCCGCGAGGTCTGCCGTACGGCCCCGAACACGGCCTTCGACTACGGCGATCCAACCGGCGAACGTCGGCTGCGGGAGGTGCTCGCCGCGTACCTGCGACGGGTTCGGGCAGTCGCCGCCGCTGCCGACCAGGTCGTCGTCTGCAACGGCATGGCCCAGGCGCTCGGCCTGGTGCTGCGGGCGTTGGCCGCCGACGGCGTCGACGCGCTCGCCGTCGAGGATCCCGGCGCCATCGGGTCGACGACCGAGCAGGCGCACGCCGCCGGCCTGACGGTCTTGCCCGTCCCGGTCGACGAGGACGGCCTGGACGTCGCCGCGCTCGAACGCAGTGGAGCGCGGGCCGTGCTCGTGACGCCGGCCCACCAGTGGCCCACCGGCGTGGTGCTCGCCGGGCACCGCCGGCAGGAGCTGATCGCGTGGGCCCGCCGGCACAACGGCGTGATCATCGAGGACGACTACGACGCCGAGTTCCGCTACGACCGGGATCCCGTCGGCTCGGTCCAGGGCCTCGGCCCCGACTGCGTCGTCTCGCTCGGCACGGTCAGCAAGTCCCTCGCGCCGGCCCTGCGCCTGGGCTGGGTCGTCGCCCCCGACCGGTTGCTCGGCGCGCTGGCCCACGGCAAGCACGTCGCCGACCGCGGCAGCCCCAGCCTCGACCAGCTCGCGCTGGCCCTGCTGGTCGAGTCCGGCCGCTACGACCGGCACCTGCGCCGGGCCCGCGCCGAGTACGCCGCGCGCCGGGAGACGCTCGTCGCCGCCCTCGCGACGCACGCCCCCGGCCTCCGCGTCACCGGCCTCGCCGCCGGCTTCCACGCCGTCCTGCACCTGCCCGCCGGCGCCGACGAGGACCACGTGATCGAGCAGGCCCGGCGGCGCGGCGTCGGGCTGCACGGCCTGGCCCGGATGTGCCACACGCCGCCGACCGAACCGCGGCTGGTCCTCGGCTTCGGCGACACGCCTCGACGCGCCATCGAGGCCGGTATCGCCGCTATCGCGGACCTGCTGGTCAGCGGCTCCTGACCGGCCGCCGCTCGGCTGCCCGGAAGCGCAGGGTTCCGTCGTCGATCCGGCCGTGGCGCAGCAGCAGCACGTCGTTGGCGTAGCTCATGCCCAGCTGCCACGGCCGGCGCGACCCGGCCCGGGGGAACTCGTGCACGGACCGCTGGACGTAGCCGGCGGCGAAGTCCAGCAGCGGCCGTTCGGTGATCTCGGGACCGTCGTTGACCGGCACGCACTGGGTGTAGCCGTGCTCGTCCATGTGCCGCAGCAGGCGGACCGTGTACTCGGCGACCAGGTCGGCCTTCAGCGTCCACGACGCGTTGGTGTAGCCGATGGTGAACACGAAGTTCGGCAGGCCGCTGAGCATCATTCCCTTGTACGCCAGGGTTTCCGGCAGCTTGATCTCCTTGCCGTCCACCGCCAGCCGGATGCCGCCGAACGCCAGCAACCGCAGCCCGGTCGCCGTGACGACGACGTCCGCGGGCAGGTCGGCGCCGGACCGCAGCCGGATCCCGGTCTCGGTGAAGCCGGCGATCTCGTCGGTGACCACCGACGCGCGGCCGTGGCGGATGGCCCGGAACAGGTCGCCGTCCGGCACCAGGCACAGCCGCTGGTCCCACGGGTCGTACCGGGGCTTGAAGTGCGTGTCCACGTCGTAGCCGGGCGGCAGCAGCTTCACGGTCTCGTTGCGGATGAACGACCGGATCATCCCGGGCCGGCGCCGGCTGAGCCGGTAGATCAGCGTGGCCATGGCGACGTTCTTCCACCGCGTCACCATGTAGCCCAGGGGGTCGCCGAGCAGCCTCCGCAGCCGGTTGGCCAGCTTGTCCTCGCCCGGCCGGGCCAGGATGTACGTGGGGGAGCGCTGCAGCATGGTCACGTGCTCGGCCTTGTCGGTCATGGCCGGCACGAGGGTGACCGCGGTGGCGCCGCTGCCGATGACGACGACCTTCTTGCCCGCGTAGTCCAGGTCTTCCGGCCACTGCTGCGGGTGGATCACCGGCCCGGCGAACCGCTCGACGTCCGGGAAGGCCGGCGCGTAGCCGCCGTCGTAGTGGTAGTAGCCGGTGCACAGGTAGAGGAAGTTCGCCGTCAACTGCACGGTTTCGCCGTCACGCTGGACCTCGACCGTCCATCGCGAGTCCTCTGTGGACCATGAGGCGGCGACAACCTTGTGGCCGTAACGGATGTGCCGGTCGATGCCGGCCTCGGCGGCGGTCTCCCGGATGTAGTCGAGGATGGCCGGCCCGTCGGCGATGGCCTTGGCCTGCGTCCACGGCCGGAACCGGTAGCCGAGGGTCTGCATGTCCGAGTCGGAGCGCACGCCCGGGTACCGGAACAGGTCCCAGGTGCCGCCGCTGGCCTCGCGGGCCTCCAGGATCGCGTACGTCCGGCGCGGGAAGGCGGTGTGGATGTGGTGCGCCGCGCCGACGCCGGACAGGCCGGCGCCGACGATCAGGACGTCCAGATGTTCGCTGGGCACAAGGGCTCCTTAACCGCGGCGGGAGACGAACCGGCCGAGCAGGTCGAAGTAGTGGGTGGGGGCGATACGCATCAGCGCGTCGAACACGTACGCGTCCGGGCCGACGAGGATGCGGGCCTTGCCGCTCTCCACGCCGCGGTGGATGATCTGCGCCGCCTTGTCCGGCGTGGTCATGGCGATCGCCTCGAACGAGGCCGCCATCTCCTCCTTCGACCGTTCGCGGCCCTCGGGATCCTGCCGCATCCGTCCATTTCGGACGATGTTCGTCTTGATGCCGCCGGGGTGCACGGTGACCGCGCTGACGCCGGTGCCGCGCAGCTCCTGGCGCAGCGAGTCGGTGAAGCCGCGGACGGCGAACTTGGCCGCGCAGTAGGCGCTCTGGTACGGCATGCCGGCCAGCCCGAACACGCTGGACGTGTTCACGATGACGCCCTCGCCCTGCCCGACCAGGATCGGCAGGAACGCCCGGGTGCCGTTGACCACGCCGTGGAAGTTGATGTCGTACAGCCAGTTGTCGTCCTCGGGATCGGCGTCGAGCACCGTGGACGACAGCGCGACGCCGGCGTTGTTGAACACCGCGGCCAGCGGCGCGGGCAGCCAGTCCCGCACCTCGTCGGCGAATTTCCGCTGGTCGGCGGCGTCGCTGACGTCCAGGACGCGGGTCAGCACCGTGCCCCGCAGCGAGGCGGCGGTCTGCTTGAGCCCCGTGGCGTCCACGTCGGCGACGGCCACCGGCGAGCCGAGCCGGTTCAGCCGCAGCGCGAGGCTGCGGCCGATGCCGGAGGCGGCGCCGGTGATCATCACCGGCCGGCCGGTGAGCCTAGGAAGCTGTCGGGGCATCGGCACTCCTCGTCACGTGGTCGTCGATCAGGGTCCGGGGGCGGACGACCGCGAGGCCGCCCTTGGCCGGGGCGTTCGCGATGCCCCGAGAGTGCCAGGGCTCGTCCGGCAGGGCCGTGGGGATGAGGTCGAAGTCACGGAGCAGGGCCCGCAGCACCACGTTCATCTCCATGGTCGCGAACGCCGCGCCGAGACACCGCCGGCTGCCGCCGCCGAACGGGATCCACTGGTACAGATCGGGTTTCGTGCCGACGAACCGGTACGGGTCGAAGGCCCGCGGATTCGGGAACAGGTCGGGGTCCTCGTGGATCAACGCGATGCCGACCAGCACCGTCTGTCCCCTGGGCAGCGTCCACCGGCCGAGCCGGGCCCCGTCGGCCTTGATCTTGCGGCCGACCATGTCGATCACCGGCCGGGTCCGCTGGACCTCCAGGATGGTGGCCTCCCGCAGGGTCTTCCCGCCGGTGCGGGTCTCCTCGGTCAGGTCGCGCAGCACGTCCGGGTGGCGGCGCAGCCGCTCCACCGCCCAGGCCAGGGTGGTGGCGGTGGTCTCGTGGCCGGCGGTGAGCAGGGTCAGCAGTTGGTCGGCGATGTCGCCGTGGCTCATCGCCGTGCCGTCGTCGTAGCGGGCCTGCAGCATCAGCGCCAGGATGTCCTCGCGCTCGTCGAGGCTGCCGTCCCGCTCCGCCTTGGCGATCAGCCGCTCGACGATCTCGTCGTACTCCCGGCGCATCAGGCGGAACCGGCCCCACGGGCTCCACCGGCCCCAGTCGACCTTGGGGACGGGCAGCACCGCCAGCAGCGACCCGAGCTTGACGAAGGCCGGCAGCAGGTCCCGCAGCCGGTCGAACTCCGCGCCCTCGGCCCCGAACACCGCCCGCAGAATGATGTTGAGCGTGATCCGCATCATCGACGGCAGCGTGGCGAACTGCTGGTTTCGCGGCCAGGAGGCGAACTCCCGCAGGGTCTCCTCCTCCATGATCTGCTCGTACGCCGCGAGCCGGCGGCCGTGGAACGGCGGCACCAGCAGCTTGCGCTGCCGGCGGTGCTCGTCGCCGGACAGGGCGAACAGCGAGCCGGAGCCGAGCACCCGCCCGAGGTTGGGCTCGATGTTGTCGGCGATCTCGGCGCCCGCCTGGAACAGCTGCTTGATCTCGGCGGCGTCGCTGATCACCAGGGCCCGGCCGAACAGCGGCGAGTTGATGGTGAAGGCGTCGCCGTACCTCGCGCGCGCCTGGCGGAAGCCGCGTCCCGGTCTCATCAGCGCGGACACCGCCTGCGCCAGCCGTGGTGTGGACGGTCCCGGTGGCAGCGTCGCCATGATGCGCCTCCCATGTGGTACGCCAACGTACCAGGCCGATGGTACGCTCACGTACCAGCGAGCTCAAGGCGTCGACGCCGAACGGGGAGGTATACCGTGACCATGGTGACGAGCGTCCAGACCGACTTCCGGCGGCGGCTGCTCGACGGGCTGGCGGCGGCCATCGCCGACATCGGCTACCGCGACACCACCGTCGCCGACATCGTGCGCCTGGCCAGGACCTCCCGGCGGACCTTCTACGAGCACTTCACCAGCAAGGAAACCTGCTTCGTCGCCCTGATCACCGAGACCAACGACGAGATGATCCGGCGCATTTCCGCCGCCGTCGACCCCACGGCCTCATGGCCGACCCAGGTCCGGCAGGCCGTCGAGGAGTGGCTGGCCTGCAGCGACGCCCAGCGCGCCGTCACCCACAGCTGGATCCGGGACATCCCCGCGCTCGGCGTCCTCGGCCGCGACCTGCAGCGGGACCTGATGGAGAAGTTCATCGACATGGTCCAGTCCCTCACCGACACCGAGAGCCTGCGGGCCATGGGCATCGGCCGGGTGTCCCGTCAGATGGCCATCGTGCTGCTCGGCGGCCTGCGGGAGCTGATCGCCAGCAACGTGGAGGACGGCGGCGAGGCCACCGACATCACCGAGACGGCCGTCCAGGCCTCCATCGCCCTGCTCGGGCCCCGGGGCTGAAGGCCGTCCGAAGTCTGCCCGTTTCACCGGGAACCGGTGTGCGCCAAGAGAACCAAGACGCATGATCCGGCAGCTGGGTTGCGCCGGTGAAGGATAGTTCACGTATTCCGATGATCGTTGTTCAGCGGTGCCATAGTGTCCGCCATGTCTTGGGCGCGATCAACCGTGACGGCCGTCGCCGTCACGGTTCTGGTGGGAATCGTCGGCAGCCCGATTGCCGTCGCGGGCCGACCAACTCCGTCGGCGACGCAGCTGCACCAGCAGGTGCATGCGGCGACACTGCTGCAGAACCACGGCGTGCGACCGGTTTGCCGGCAATGTGATGCCCTGGTGGTCACCGCGAAGCCGGGCGGCGCGACCCCGTTGCGCACCACGGAACCGGCCGGCTACTCGCCCAGCGAGCTGGCCACGGCGTACTCGTTGCCGGCGAATTCCCGTAGCACGGCAACGATTGCCGTCATCGGCGCCGGTGTCGACGGCAACCTGGCGGCCGATCTGGCGACCTACCGTGCGACGTTCGGGCTGCCGGCGTGCACCGAGCAGAGCGGCTGCCTGCGCCTGCTGGACTACACCGGCGGTCCGCAGGTGGCGCCGCAGCAGAGCGGTCAGGGGGCGGCGATCGAGGAGGAAGTGGCCGCCGAGACCTCGCTCGACGTCGACATGGCGTCGGCCGCCTGCCCGTCCTGCCGGCTGATGTACGTGTCGGTGCCGTGGCAGGACGCCATCGACGACAACGACGTGTCAACCGGTGACTTCGCGGCGGCCGTCCGGACGGCGATCAAGGCCGGCGCGTCCGCGGTGAGCATCAGCTACGGCTACACCGCCGACGTCACCAACACCCATGGCGACACGTTGGCGGCCTTGTCCCACAAGGGAGTCGCCATCACGGCATCCACCGGGGACGAAGGCTTCAACGGCGGCGTCCACCAGAGCTGGCCGTCCAACCTGCCCGGCGTGGTCGCCGTCGGTGGCACGACGTTGCCCGCTGCCGGCAAGGAAACCGCCTGGTCCCTCGCCGGCAGCGGCTGCGAGACCGCCTTCGCCAAGGCCAACGGGCAACCCAAGGCCGTCACCGCCGCGTGCAACGGGCACCGCGCCGCCGCCGATGTGTCCGCCGACGCCGACCCCTCGACCGGCGTCGCCGTCTACGACACCTACGCGCCGACCGGCGACGAGCCCAACAACTGGCTGGTCATCGGCGGCACCAGCGCCTCGTCCCCGTACATCGCCGGCCTCTACGCCCGCGCCGGCCACCTGTCCGCTGTGGACGGTCCCAACACCCTGTATGCCGCCAAGGCCTCCGCCTTCAACGACGTGACCAGCGGCAACAACGAGATCTTCCACCACTGCGCCGACTTCCCCGGCTCCGGCTCGGCGGTCTGCAACGCCGGCCCCGGCTGGGACGGCCCCACCGGCCTCGGCTCCCCGCACGGGCTCGCCGCCTTCTGACCCGGGAGATTCCTACGATGAAGAAGCTCGCCCTCCTCGCCCTGGTGGCCGGGGCCGCCCTCTCGGCCGCGCCGGCGGCGGCCGTCACGGCCCCGCCCGTGCCGTGCGGCGCCGACATCGTGTCGTTCTACTTCGGCGGTTTCAGCCAGAACCTCAGCCTCGGCACCTTCGACCTGACGCTGCTGGCCCACGACGGCGTCGCCTGCACCCTCCCCGACACGCCGCTGGTCACCGTCTCCGGCCCCGGCGCCGACATTCCCGTGCACGTCGACGGCCGTGGCGGCACCCTCGTCCTGCGCCCGGACAGCCCGCTGCACGCCCAGATCGCCTACCACCGCCCCGACCTGCCCGAGAACGCCGTTCCGGTCAGCACCCTGCGGCTGGCCATGCCGGACAAGTCGTTCCGGGGCACGTACTTCGGCACGCCGGGCGCGTTCGACATCCAGAAGGACGGCGTCCTGGTCAGCGCCTGGCGGACCGGTCTCGGCCTGGGCCAGGGCGAAGGCACCAGCTGACCGGTCGGGCACGGGGGTGCGGGTGGCCCGCACCCCCTGTGACTCACAACGTCTTGGTCCACCAACCGAGGCCGTCGTGCACGGCGCCCTTGTCGTAGCCGTAGATCCCCTTGCCGACGCCGGCGGCCCGGGTGGCCCGGTTGGTGTCGCCGGTCGCGTACTTGACGGTGATCGCGACCTTCGGGAACTCCCGCTTGAACTGGGCGATCACCGACCGGCAGGAGTGGCACGGGCCCTGGTCGTCGACGACGGTGATCGTGCCCGTCGCCCCGGCGGCGCCGTCGAAGTAGGCGTCGGGGTCGGCCTCGTAGTACTCGAACACCTCGTTCGCCAGCCAGTCGAACAGCTGGGCGTCGGGGTCCCACATGTGGAAGTACTGCAACCTCCCCCGGCGGTCCCGACCGTCGGCCCGGCGGCGGTAGTACCTGGGCGCGCCGGTGTTCTGGCCGGTGGTGCATGTCTCCGTGCCGGAGATCTCGGTCTTGTCGGGCAGGGTGAGGTCGTAGGTGATGGTCACGGTGTTCTGCGCGGTGGCGCGGACCGAACTCGTCATCAACTGGCTCCAGTGTGAACGGCAGTGTTCGACGTCAGGGACTTCGGCCGCCGGCACGCGATCGATACGTGTCCCGGCGGTGAATCACTCGCTCGGACGTGGCCGGCGCTCTACGCCGACAGGCTGACAGGGCAGGCGTGACCACCGGACGGCCAGCGGCAACTGGCAGTCCATAGTGGACAACTCGGCCCGTAGGGGCGGCTAGGGGTTATCGGTGCCGGGAAAGGGGTCCTAGCGTCGACAGGGCCGGCCGGACCGGCGCTCCACCGACGCTGCGCACGATTTCGTGGGTGGCCTTCAGTCCTGCCTGCGGTCGCCGAGCGAGAGGAAACCATTGTGCGAGTTCTGTGCAGCGTGACCGGCTCCCAGGGACACGCGCGCGCGATGCTGCCACTGGCCCGGGCCGTCGCCGCGGCCGGACACGAGGTGCTGGTGACGGTTCCGCCGGAGCTGGCCGGAGTGTTCGAGCCGGACCTGCCGCGCGTGGCCCCGGTGCTGCCCGGCGTGGTCGAGTCGATCAGCCGGATGGTCCGCGCGGAGCAGCGGCGGGACGTCCGCGAACAGCTGCTGGCCACGGCGGCGGGCCCGCACGTGACGGCCGCATACCAGGCGATCATGCCGCTGGCCAAGGAGTTCGCCCCGGATCTGGTGCTGCGCGACGGCGCGGAGCTGGCCGCGGTGCTGGTGGCCGAGCAGCTCGGCGTCCCGTGCCTGTCGGCCCCGTCCGGGGCCGGCAACCTGATCGACCCGGTGGGCCTGGTCGAGCCGCTGAACGAGCGGCGGCGGGAGCTCGGCCTCGCCGGGGAGACGACGGCGGCGTCGATCCACCGCCACGGGCGGCTGGACTGCCTGCCCGCCGAGTACTCGTTCGCCGCGTTCGACCTGCCCACACCGTTCACCTACCGCCAGCCCGGTTCGGTGGCGAGCAACGAGGTGCTGCCCGCGGACATCGCCGCGCTGCCGGCCGATCGGCCGCTGGTGATCGCGTCCGTCGGGACGGCGCTGCCGATGATGGGCGCGTTCAAGGAGCTCGGCATCGACCCGCCCGAGGACATGGAGAACCCCGACGTCACGCTGCGGGCCATCGTCCACGGACTGTCGCGTGTGGACTGTCAAGCCGTGGTGGCCACGGCCGGGTTCCCGGTCGGGGACATCCAGGTCGGGGCGAACGTGCACGTGGTCGATCGGATGCCGCAGCCGGCGCTGCTGGAATGCGCGCAGCTGTTCCTGACCCACGCCGGCTACAACAGCATCCGCGAGTCGGTGCGGGCCGGCGTGCCGATGGCGGCGTTGCCGCAGTTCGGCGACCAGCCGCACAACGCCGACCGGCTCGCGGAGTTCGGCCTGGGCGCGCGGATCCCCGAGACCACGGCCGACGCGGTGTTCGAGACCTGCCGCGATGTGCTGTCCGACACCAGGATCGCCGCCCAGGTCCGCCGGGCCAAGCGCGCCGTGCTCGCGCTGCCGGGGATCGAGGCCGCCGTCGCCCATCTGGAGGCCGTGGTGGCCGCATGAACGACCGGTCCGGCACCGAGGACAAGCTGCGGCACTTCCTCAAGCAGGTCACCGCCGAACTGCACGAGACCAGGGGCCGGCTGCGGGACGTGCGCGCCGCCGCGACCGAGCCGATCGCGATCGTCGGCATGGCCTGCCGGTATCCGGGCGGCGTCCGCACGCCGGACGACCTGTGGCGGATGCTCGTCGAGGAGCGGGACGGGATCTCGGGCTTCCCGGCCGACCGCGGCTGGGACCTCGAAGCGCTGCACGACCCGGATCCGGACCGTGCTGGCGCCAGCTACGTGCGCCACGGCGGATTCCTGCACGACGTCGCCGACTTCGATCCGGCGTTCTTCGGGATCTCGCCGCGGGAAGCGCTGGCCATGGACCCGCAGCACCGGCTGCTGCTGGAGGCGTCGTGGGAGGCGTTCGAGTCCGCCGGGCTCGACCCGGAATCCCTGCGCGGCAGCCGGACCGGTGTGTTCGCCGGACTGATGTACCACGACTACGTGTCCGGGCTCGAGTCCATTCCGGACGAGGTCGGTGGGCACCTGAGCACCGGGAACTCCGGCAGCGTCGCCTCCGGCCGCGTGTCCTACACGTTCGGGCTGGAGGGTCCGGCGGTCACCATCGACACCGCCTGCTCGTCGTCCCTGGTGGCCCTGCACCTCGCCGTGCAGTCGCTGCGGCGCGGCGAGTGCACGATGGCGCTGGCCGGGGGAGTGACGGTGATGGCCAGCCCCGGCTCGTTCGTCGAGTTCAGCCGGCAGCGCGGGTTGGCCCCGGACGGGCGGATCAAGGCGTTCGCGGAGGCGGCCGACGGCACGGCGTGGGCCGAGGGCGTCGGGATGGTGCTGGTGGAGCGGCTTTCCGACGCGGAGCGGCTGGGGCATCGGGTTCTGGCAGTGGTGCGGGGCACGGCAGTGAACCAGGACGGCGCTTCGAACGGGCTGACCGCGCCGAACGGCCCGTCGCAGCAGCGGGTGATTCGCGCCGCGCTGGCCGACGCCCGGCTCTCCACGTCCGATGTGGACGTTGTCGAGGCGCACGGGACCGGGACGACGCTGGGTGATCCGATCGAGGCGCAGGCGTTGCTGGCGACGTACGGGCAGGATCGGGCGGAGCCGCTGTGGTTGGGTTCGGTGAAGTCGAACCTGGGCCACACGCAGGCGGCGGCCGGGGTGGCGTCGATCATCAAGATGGTCGAGGCGATGCGTCGTGGTGTGTTGCCCCGGACGTTGGGCGTGGACGCGCCATCGTCCCATGTGGACTGGTCGGCCGGCGCGGTGTCGTTGTTGACGGAGACGCGAGCGTGGCCGGCGGTGGATCGCCCGCGGCGGGCCGGGGTGTCGTCGTTCGGGATCAGCGGGACGAACGCGCACATCATCCTGGAGCAGGCGCCTGCCACGGAGAATGTCGAGCCGCCCGCCGACGTGGTGATCGGCCCGGTGCCGTGGGTGCTGTCGGCGAAGACGCCGGAGGCGCTGCCGGGGCAGGCCGCGCGTTTGGCCACGGTCACGGGTGACCCTGCCGATATCGGATTCTCACTGGCGACGACCAGGGTTGCGTTCGGGCATCGAGCCGCCGTCGTAGGCGCCGTACCGGACGACTTTCGAGCTGCGCTGGCCGCCCTCGCGGCGGGCGAGCCGTCGCCGCTGACGGTGACCGGCCGCGCCCTGTCGGGTGGCAAGGCCGTCTTCGTGTTCCCCGGCCAGGGTTCGCAGTGGGTCGGGATGGCGGCGGAGCTGTGGAGTTCGTCGTCGGTGTTCGCCGAGGCCATGGCTGACTGCGAACGGGCCTTCCTGTCGCATGTGGACTGGAAGCTGTCCGAGGTGCTGGGGGATGCTGCCGCCTTGGAGCGCGTGGACGTCGTGCAGCCGGTGCTGTTCGCGGTGATGGTGTCCCTGGCCCGGTTGTGGCGGGCGATCGGGATCGAACCGGCGGCGGTCGTGGGGCACAGTCAGGGTGAGATCGCGGCCGCGTGCGTGTCGGGCGCGTTGAGCCTGGCGGACGCGGCCCGGGTGGTGTGCCTGCGGAGTCGGGCGATTCTGGCGTTGTCCGGACGGGGCGGGATGATGTCGGTCGCCGCGCCGGAGGTTCAGGAGTTCCTGGTCGACGGCGTGTCGGTGGCGGCGGTGAACGGGCCGTCGTCCGTGGTGGTTTCCGGCGATCCGGCCGGGCTGGACCAGGTGGCGGCGCGGTGTGCGGCGGCGGGCGTGCGGGCGCGGCGGCTGCCGGTGGACTATGCGTCGCATTCGTCCCATGTGGACGTGATCGAGCGGGACATCCTCACCGCGCTGGCCGGGATCGAACCCCGCGAGCCGGAGATCCCGTTCTACTCCACGGTGCCGGGCGACTCCGCGAAGCTCGACGCTGAGTATTGGTTCCGGAATCTCCGTGGCACCGTCCGCTTCGACCCGGCGGTGCAAAGGCTGTTGGCCGACGGGTTCCGGTACTTCATCGAGTGCAGCGCCCACCCCGTGCTGACCGCCGGCATCGCCGAACGGATCGAGGCGGTCGAGATCCAGGCCGTCGCCCTGGGCAGTCTCCGCCGCGACGAGGGCGGTGCGCAGCGGTTCCTCACCTCGGTCGCCGAGGCGCACGTCCACGGCCTCAGCCCCGACTGGACCACGCTGTTCCCCGGCGCCCGGCGCGTCGACCTGCCCCCGTACGCCTTTCAACGCAAGCGGTTCTGGCTCGAAAGCGGACCCACCCAGGTCGACGCCGCCGCGCTGGGGCAGTCCGTCCTGGCGCACCCGCTCCTCGGCACCGCAGCGCCCGTGCCCAGCACCGACGGCCTGCTCTGCACCGGGCGGATCTCGCTCGACACCCATCCCTGGCTGGCCGATCACGCGGTCGGCGGAGCAGTTCTGTTACCCGGCGCCGCTTTTGCCGAACTGACCCTCGAAGCGGGGGCGCAGGTCGGCTGCCACACCCTGGGCGACCTCACGTTGGAGGCACCCCTCGTCCTCGATGGTGCCAGACAGGTGTACGTGGAACTCGGCGGTGTCGCCGACGGCGGTAGCCGTGATGTCACCGTGTATTCCCGGGCCGATGACGGGCCGTGGACCCGGCACGCCCACGGGCTGCTCGTCCCCGACATCGGGACTCCGGCCGATCTCACGGCCTGGCCGCCGGCCGGCGCCGAGCCGGTCGCGGTCGACGGCCTCTACGACGTGCTAACGGACGCCGGGCTGGAGTACGGGCCGGTGTTCCAGGGCCTGCACACCGCCTGGCGTCGCGGGCCCGAGGTGTTCGTCGAGGTCGACCTGCCCGAGGACCGCCATGCTGACGCGACCGCGTGCGGCCTGCACCCCGCGTTGCTCGACGCCGTTCTCCACGGTGTCGCCCTCGGCGAGTTCATCGACGGCGACGGCGTGCACCTGCCGTTCGCCTGGTCGGGCGTTTCGCTGTTCTCGCGGGGCGCGACCGCCCTGCGGGCCCGGCTTTCCCCCGCGAACGACGGCATCGCGATCGACCTCGCCGACCCCACTGGACAGCCAGTGGCCTCGGTCGCCGGCGTCGTGCTGCGGCCCGGATCGGCCGGCCACCACGAGTCGTTGTTCCACATCGAGTGGACGCCCGCGCCCAGCGGTGACGGTGCGACCGACGCTCCGCTGTGGATATGCGAGCCCGGGGATGTCCGTGACGTCCTCGACCGCGCACTGAGCCGGATTCAATCGTGGCTTGCGGAACCGTCCGAGCTGCCGCTGGTGATCGTGACCAGCGGTGCGGTCGCCGTCGAATCTCCGAACCCCGCACTGGCCGCCGTCTGGGGACTCGTGCGCTCCGCGCAATCCGAGCACCCCGGCCGGTTCGTCCTCGTCGACACGGACGCGGACCCTGTCGAGGCGGCTCGAATCGGGCTGGCTATCGGCGAACCCGAAGGCGTCGTCCACAGCGGACAAGCGTTGGTGCCACGGCTGGTGCGGACCGCCGCTGCGGGCAAGCCCGACTGGAAGCCCGAAGACGTCGTCCTCATCGTCGGCGGCACCGGCCTTCTCGGCGGCGCCGTCGCCCGGCACCTGGCCACGGTGCACGGCGTCCGCGGGCTGGTGTTGCTCAGCCGCTCCGGCCCCGACGCGCCCGGGGCGCGTGACCTCGCCGACGAACTGACCGCGCTCGGCGCCGAGGCCGCCGTTGTGGCCTGCGATGCGGCCGATTCGGAACAGCTGGCCGACGTGCTGGCCGCCCATCCGGTGACGGCCGTCGTCCATGCCGCCGGCATCCTCGATGACGGCGTGATCGAAAGCCTGACACCGGAACGGATCGACGCCGTCCTCAAGTCCAAGGCCGACATCGCGGTCCGGCTGCACGAACTGGCCGACGTCGAGAAGTTCGTGGTGTTCTCGTCGGCCGCCGGCGTGTTCGGCAACCCCGGACAAGGCGCCTATGCGGCGGCGAACGCCTATGTGGATGCGCTGGTGGCACAACGCCGCGCGGCCGGGAAGCCCGGCGCGTCGATCGCCTGGGGCCTGTGGGCCACGACCAGCGCGATGACCGGCGAAGCCGACGTCGAACGCCTTGCCCGCGCCGGCGTTCTCGGACTGTCCACAGAGGAGGGATTGGCCCTCCTGGACGTCGCACTCGGCAGCGGTCTTCCGCTCACGCTGCCGATGCGGCTCGACCTCGCCGCCGTGCGCGCGGGCGCCGTGCCGCCGCTGCTCAGCCGGCTCGTGCGCGTGCGGACCCGCCGGGCCGCGCCCGGAGATGCCACTCGGCGGCTCGCGCGGCTGACCGGCCCCGAGCGTGAGGCCGCGGTGCTGGATCTGGTCCGCAGCCAGGTGGCTGCGGTGCTCGGCCATGACAGCGCCGACGCCGTCGACCCGGAGGACGTCCTGCTGGACCTCGGATTCGACTCCCTGACCGCCGTCGAGCTGCGCAACCACCTCGCCGCCGCGACCGGGCTGCGCCTGCCGCCGACGCTGGTCTTCGAGCACCCCACGCCGGCCGCGCTGGCCGCCCGGATCGCGGGCGACCTGGCCGACCCCCGGCCGGCGTCGCCCGAACCGCCGGGCATGTTCGGCACCATGTTCCGGCGTGCCGTCGAACTCGACGAGCTCGACGGCTTCCTCGCGGTGACCGCCGAAGCCGCCCGGTTCCGGCCCACGTTCGGGCCGTCCGATCCCGATGGAGTCGACCTGGTCCGGCTGGCTTCCGGCCCGGCCGGAACCGCGCTGGTGTGCGTCCCGTCCCTGCTGGCCATGTCCGGCCCGTACGAGTACGCCCGGTTCGCCTCGGCGTTCCGCGACGTCCGGGACGTGCACGCCGTGCCAGTGCCCGGGTTCGGGCCGGGGGAGCGGCTGCCCGAGGACCTCGACGCCCTCCTGTCCGCCCAGGTCGCCGCGCTGTCCCGGATCGACGGCCCGATCGTGCTGGTCGCGCATTCCTCCGGCGGCCCGCTGGCCAACGCGCTGGCGGCCCGGCTGGAACGCGACGGCGCCGCGCTGCGGGCGCTCGTGCTCATCGACGTCTACCCGCAGGACCGGCATGCGCTCGACGGCATCCGGCCCCGGTTGGCCGAAGCCGGCGTCCCGGAAGACGCTCGGCTGACCGCCATGGCCGCGTACTTCCGGCTGTTCGCCGACCACCGCCCCGAGCCCGTCGCGGCGCCGACCCTGCTCGTGCGGGCGTCCGAGCCGCTGCCGGCGTGGACCGAGCGGTCGGACTGGCAGTCCTGCTGGGCCCGGCCGCACGACACCGTCGACGTTCCCGGCGACCATTTCTCGATGATGGACGCCCACGCCCCGACCACCGCGGCCGCCGTCAGCGCCTGGCTTTCCTGACAGCTGAAACGCCGTCGAAGCCATTCGGCTTCGACGGCGTTAATCGATGGATGACCGATTCACGTCTCGTTGGATACCCCTGTCTCCCCTTATGCCTGCGCCGGGCGCGCCATTCTGGTTTCCAGCTGCGCCCCGCCGTGCCGGCGCCGGTGCCACAGCGTCCAGGCGATCGCCAGCGCCACCGCGACCAGTTCGATCACCGTGGACAGGCCGACCATCACCGACGGCGGCAGCGTGAAGACCAGGACCATCCGCAGCACCGACTCGCCGAACAGCACCGCGCCCCACACCGCCGACGAGGTCCGGTGCAGGCTCCGGAAGTGCGCCTCGGTCGCCCACAGCCGGTCCCAGTGGGCTCGCTGCTCCGGCGTGAACGCCCGCAGCCGGCGGGAGAAGTGGAAGGTCGCCGGCCTGCCGACCACGCACGTGGCCAGGAAGGCCAGCCCCGCCAGCCCGCTCGTCGCCGGGTCCTTGGCCAGGATGATGCGCTCGTTGCCGCTGAGCAGGGCCAGCGCGAGGCTGATCAGGCAGGTCGCCAGGACCACCATGCCCAGGCCGTCCAGCCGCCGCTCCCGCACCGCCTTCGGCAGCAGGCTGACCGCCACCGCGCCCGCCGCCACCCCCAGCGCCGGCCCGTCCCCGAGCCCCAACGCCGTCAGCCCGTAGTAGACGACGATCGGGAGGCCGATGCCGAAAACGAGGGAAAACAACGACTTTCTCCGGGCCGAGCGGTATCCGGCGTCGGTCCCGCCCGGCGCGTCCAATGATGTTCCGGTGTCCAATTTCATTTCCGGCATGCGGCGACGGTAGCACCTGAGCATGTCTCGTGGTGTCGTTTTCAGGCAACCCCGAATGTGTGAAAAAAAGAGGTGCGAATACGTCATTGTTCGGGGTGAATAGGGGTTGGCGGCCCGTCGGGGCGGGGGAGGACGGACAGGGTGAGCCGGGACCGGCCGTCGACATGCACGCGGTTGGTGGCGACGACCTTGCGCCGGTCGTGGGCCTCGGGGGCGCCGGTGTTGCTGTTGACGTCGAACCGGGGGAAGTTGCTGGAGCTGACGTCGAGGCGGATCCGGTGGCCGGCCAGGAAGAGGTTGGCGGTGTCCGGGGCCTCGACGGTGATCTCGTAGGTCTGGCCCGGGGTCAGCGGCGCGGGGTGGGCGAACGAGTCGCGGTAGCGGCAGCGGAGGATGCCGTCGGTGAGGTTCATGGCGAACCCCTGCGGATAGTCGGCGGTGGGCGGGTGGACGTCGATGAGCTTGACCGTGAAGTCGGTGTCGACGGCGCTGGACGAGACGGCCAGGCGGACGGTGACGGGACCGGCGACAGCGATGTCGTGGGGCAGCGGCGGGGTCTGGAACACGAGCACGTCGGGGCGGCTTTCCAAGGGGAGGAAAGGGGGGTGGGCGCCGAAGAAACGCTCGTCGGGACGCTGGTGGTAGGCGCCGCCGGACATCACCGGTTCGCCCGACGTGACCTGGCCGCCGATGGTGGGCACGGGGTCGCGAGGGTCGAAGTCGTACTCCAGGAACGTGGGCTCCGCCGGCCTCGGCGCGTCGCGTTCGGCGAGGGTGCCGTCGGCGCGTAGTTCGAGGTCGAGGTTCATCGCTTCCTCGGGCGGCCAAGAAGCCGCGGTACACCAGCGGCCGCCGTGATCCAGGCGTCCCTCGGCGGTCCGCCGGCCCGAGCCGCCGCCCATCAGGAAGTACCGTACGGGAGGTGGTGCGGTGACAAGAGTTTCCGGCTTGAGGTGAGCGTCGAACCATCGCAGCCGCATGGTGGCGTAGTCGTCGTCGAGGTTGCCGTCGAGAGTCGCATGTGGACCGAAGTCGACGTCGCCGGCGTAGCTCACGCTCCGTGCGCCATGGGTCCACGGGCCGAGCACCAGGTACGCCGGGCTGTGTTTCTTACGGCCGAGCTCGCGGAAGTTCTCGGTGGCGGTGCGCACGTACGGGTCGTACCAGCTGGAGATGTGCAGGCTCGGGACGTCCGGGAACACGTCGTAGTAGCCACGGGCGAAGATGCCGGGCTGGCGCCAGTAGTCGTCGAAGACACCGTGTTCCCACTGCTGCAGAAGGTAGTTCTCGTAGTCGGGCACGAACCGCAACGGGCTGGCACCACGCCGCCACGGCATGCGGGTGAACCACGCGGTCAGGTCCTCGGACTCCAGGGTCGCCTGCAGCACCGGATCCGCGCGCACCGCGGTGCTGTTGCGCGCCCGGTGAAAGGCCCAGGTGACCTGCTTCAGCTCGAACGCGCCGCCCATGCGGGTTCCCGCCTCGTACGCGCTGGCGAAACCGCCGGAGTCGAGGAACATCGCCGCCAGGCTCGGCGCGCCCAGCGACGCGAGCGCGGCCTGCGCGTGCGCCGAGTAGGACACGCCCATCGTGGCCACGCGGCCGTCGCACCAGTCCTGGGCGGCGATCCATTCGACGGTGTCGTAGCCGTCCTCGGCCTCGTTGAGGTACTTGGTGAACGTGCCGCCGGAGTCGCCCCGGCCGCGGCAGTCCTGGCGTACCAGGAGATAACCGCCGCGGACGAAGCGTTCCGCGACCGCCTCGGGCGCCGGGGGCAGGTCCGGGCCGAGCCGGCCGTCGGACATCCGGGCGTCACGGCGACCGTACGGGGTGCGCTCCAGGATCACGGTGCCGGCCGGCGGATTCGGGCGGTCGGCGTAGAGATCCGCGACGAGGACTACGCCGTCGCGCGCCGGGATCTCCACCACCGTCCGCCAGCAGCCGGCCGAAATCCGTTGCCAGTCGGTCACTTCGCCGCCTCCGAGAACTGCCGACCGAGATCCGGCCACGCGGACACCAGCTGCGGCAGCGGCGCCGTCGTGAAGTACTTCCGGTACAGCCGGGCGTAGGTGCCGTCGGCGACCATCGCCGCGATCTGCTTGTCGACGGCGTCGAGCAGCGCCGCGTGGTCCTTGGCCACGGCCATCGACGTGGGGTGGTCGACCGGGGCCGAAGCGGCCAGACGCAGCGCCGGATACTGCTTGAGGAAGTGCTCGGCGTCCGGGCCACCGACGACGAAGGCGTCGATGCTGCCGTTGAGCAGCTGGCTGATCGCGACGTTGGAGTTCGGGAAGTTGACGGGGCTGGCGCCGGGCATCTTGGCCGGAACGAAGGCGACCTGCGCGGTGCCGGTCACGACGCCGACCTTGCGGCCGCCGAAGGCCGTCAAGTCGGACAAGGTGCTCCTGGTCGTCGTGAGCACGGCGGTGGTGCTCCAGAACAGGGGCTTGGTGAAGCTGACCGTCTTCTGCCGTTCGGCGGTCACCCCGAGTCCGGACGCGGCCAGATCGTACTGGTGGGTGGTCAGGCCGGCCAGCGACGACGCCACCGACGTCGCCTTGTAGTCCACGGTCAGGTGCAGTCGCTTCGCGACCTCGTCGGTGACGTCGATGACGAATCCGATCGGCTTGCCCGACGAATCCCCGTACGCGAACGGAGGTTGGCTGGAATCCGTGGCGGCGTGGATGACTCCGGGGTCCGGCAGGCCGTACGCATCGTCCGAGGTGGACGAACCGCAGCCGCTGAGCACGAGCGCGCCCGCGGTCACGGCCACGGCGGTTCTGATCGACAAGAGGGACATCGCAGGAGGCCTTTCGCTACAGGACGCGGGCGAGGAAGTCGCGCAGCCGCTCGGTTTCCGGGTTCTCGAGCGTCGCGCGGGCAGGGCCGGACTCGGCGACGCGGCCGCCGTCCATGAACACGACACGATCGGCGACCTCGCGGGCGAAGCCGATCTCGTGGGTGACGGCCACCATGGTGATGCCCGAGGCGGCGAGCGCGCGCATCACGTCGAGCACGTCCTTCACCAGCTCCGGATCGAGCGCCGACGTGGCCTCGTCGAACAGCATCACCTCGGGCTCCATCGCGAGGGCCCGCGCGATCGCCACCCGCTGCTGCTGGCCGCCGGAGAGGTTGTGGGGCCTTTGCTGGGCCAGGCCGGCAAGCCCGAGCCGCTCCAGCTGAGCCATCGCGGCGGCGTCGGCCGACGCGCGGTCCATGGACCGGACGTGCCGCAGGGCCGCGGTCACGTTCCCGAGCACGGTCATGTGGGCGAACAGGTTGAAGTGCTGGAACACCATTCCCACCCGGGCCCGCACGCGGTCGACGTCGACGCGGGCCCCGGTGATCCTGGTGCCGCCCAGCCGGATCTCGCCCGCGGTGGGCTCCTCCAACAGGTTGAGGCACTTCAGCAGCGTCGACTTGCCCGAGCCGGAGCGGCCGATGACGCACACCGTCTCGCCGGGTGCGACCTCGAGGTCGACGCCGCGCAGCACTTCCAGCGTTCCGTAGCTCTTGCACAGCCCGCGCACGGAGATCGCGGACGCGACCTCGACCGGGGACACGGTTTCCGCCGCCATCACGCCGCCACCTTCGCGGGCGACGCGACGGAGACGGGGGCGCGGCGGCCCTCGCGCATCCGCCGGTCGAGCCGGTTCACCGCGTAGGTCAAGGGAATCGTCAGCAGCAGGTAGCAGGCGCCCGCGGCCACCAGGGCCGACGAGTTGTACGTCGCCGCCTGCCGCTCCTCGGCGATGAAGTACAGCTCGCGCTGCCCGAGCCCGAGACCGAGCAGGTACACCAGGGCACTCTCCTTGATGTCGATGATGAACTGGCCGGCCAGCGCGGGCAGGACGTTGCGCACGCCCTGCGGCACCACGACGACCCGCATCGCCGTCAGGTACGGCATGCCGAGGCTGCGGGCGGCGTGCAACTGGCCGCGCGGCACGGATTGGATGCCGGCGCGGAAGATCTCGGCCGAGTACGCCGCCGACACGAGCGCGATGGCGAGCACCGCGTAGCCGAGCGGCTCCCGGCCGAACGGCCGGATGCCGGCCGCGGGCAGCCCCAGCCCGACCAGGCTGACGGTCACGATCGCGGGCAGCCCGCGGAAGACGTCGACGTACAGTCGGGCGGGCAGGCGAACCAATCGCCTGCGGGACAACAGAAGCATGGCCAGTAGCACGCCGGCGACGACGCCGAGCGCGATCGCCAGCCCGGCGATCAGCAGCGTGTTGCGCAGGCCCTCGGTGAGCAGCGTGGGCAGGACGGCGAGGATCTCGTCGAGATCGAAGAAGGTACGCAGGAAGTCGTGCATCGATCCGACCTCTCGTGTGGAGTCCGGAAAGGCTAAGGCGGCCCGGTCCCGGGTTCCGCGATGTTTACCGCGCTCGCGGTAAGCATGGGCGGTAAGCTGCGCATATGTCGGTGGTGCTGACCGTGCAGGGTGCCCGTGCGGCCGATCTGGTCGTCGGCGTCTCGCCGCTGGCCGAGCTGCTGGCGTGCCTGCACTCGATCGCGGAGCCGGAGCACCACCTGGAGGTGCGGCCGTGGCTCACGCGGGTGCGCGCGGAGCTGTCGGCCGAGCTGCGGAACCGGCTCACGACGTACGCGCCGCTGTGGGCACGACGCCGGTGTCGTGCGCTGCTGCCGCCGGAAGCCCCGCTCGGCCTGGCCTTCGACGACGAGCTGGCGCGCCTGGCCGAGCTGCCGATCGAGCGGTTCACCGCGGCCACCGCCGAGGCGATCCACGGCGGGCTCTACGACATCGGCGATCTGCTGCGCGACTCCGCGGCACGGGACGCGTACATCGCGTCGTGCGAGCGCCGGTCGTTCGGGCGCGGCGAACTGGCGCGGCTGCTGGTGCTGGATCCCTCGGTGTTCCGTGACGACCTGCTCGACCTGCTACGGGCCTGCCGCGATGAGTTCTTCGCCGACGAGTGGACCCGAATCCACCACCGGCTCGACGCCGAGTGCGCGGCCGTCCGGGCGCGGGTGAGCGCCCTGCCCGTGGCGGAGGCGCTGGCGTCGCTGAGCACCAACGCGGCCGTTCGGCACGACCCGCCGGCGGTGGTGTTCGACAAGCTCCAGCCGCTGCGCGCCGACCTGCGGGGACGCCGGTGCCTGCTCGTGCCGTCCGTCCACATGCGACCCCACCTGATCGTGAAGGTCGACCCCGGCTGGCCCGTTGTCGTGCACTTTCCCGTGGCGGCCCCGGCCGGCACGGCGCCCGACACCTTCGCCCAAGTCAGGCTGCGGCTGGCCGTGTTGTCCGACCCGGCCCGGCTGGCCCTGTGCCGGCACCTGGTCAACGAGCCGATCACCACCTCCGACCTCGCCGCCCGCACGGGAATGACGCTGCCACAGGTGTCGCGGCACCTGGCCCGGCTGCGGGAGACCGGGCTGCTCGACTCCCGCCGGGACGGCCGGATGATCCACCACCGCCTCGACCTGCAGCGCCTGATGCGGCTCGGGGTCGACGTGCTGACGTCGATCATCCGGTGAGGGCTGATGCCGGCATCAACCAGACGGTGGATGGAGGTCTCGCCGCCCGGTCGAGTTGTGCGGCCGCGGTGGACCCGCAGACTTGTGCCATGTTCACATCACGGCAGCCCGCCTCGGACGAGGCGTGGGAAGGCGTAGTCCTCGACAAGTCGCGCGGTATGACCGACGGCTCCAACATGTACCGCTACCTCACGGTGCGACTGTCCACCGGCGAGACCAAGAAGGTCAGGGTCGACCGCGGCCTGTGGAACTCCGTCGCCGAGGGGGACGGGATCGTCAAGCAGGCCGGCGCCAACCCCGTGAAGAAGTGACGTTCCGCCGGCCGCTACCGGGCGGTGCGAGCTCGCACGTGCGCTCGCTCGCCCTGCGGTCCGAACAGGACGAGCGTTTCCACCGGGTTGCCGTCGGCGGATCCGCATCCTGGGAGGACCTCACCCAGCCGGGGCCCCGCCTCGCGCTCCGCCGCCGTCACCCTGCGGCTCTACCTTCTGCTCGCCGTGCAGCTGATGAACGTCATCACCGCAGGCTTCGGCCGGGGGCCGGAGTGCGCCGGCCGAGCCTGCGGTGATGACGACTCTCACGGGACGGGCCCTACCTACGCACCCCGTAGCTCCACAGGCCCCGGCCGTGCGTGGCCAGCAGGATCGCGGTGCCCTCCGGAGCGACGACCAACTGCTGTCCGGACGCGTTCGGCAGTCCGGTGCCGAGCTTGAACCAGGTGCCGGCCAGCCGAACGTAGACACCGGCGTCGGTCGCCGCGGCCAGCAAGCCGTTCCACTGCACCAGCGAGGTCGTCGGCAGGTCGGGCAGCGAACCGGTGTCGTCGGTCCAGCTGGCGCCGCCGTCACCGCTCTCGAAGACGTGGCCCTTGCCCGCGCCCGGCACCCATTTGTCGGTGTAGCCACCGAAGGAGATGTACAGGTGGCCGTCCCGCGCGGGGTCCAGCGAGATGGACGTGATGTACCGGGCCGGCAGGTTCGGTGTCGAAAGCCGATGCCAGCTGCCGCCGTAGTTCGTGTCGATGCCCGAGCGGTAGACACCCGCCGCCTTGTCACGGAACTGCCAGGCCGCGTAGATGGTGCTGCCCTTGGCGACGACGGCCGTGACCTGCGCGCCGGTGTCGTGCACGATCTTCCAGTCGCAGGCGTCCGGCCCGCAGGTGGTGTCCCAGCCCTTGCCCTGGTTGTCCCACACGTACCGGCCGCCGGCGACCCAGTGGTTCGTGTTGGTGACGTCCGCGCTGTACGGAGCGATGAACAGGCTGCCGGGGTCGCACGGGTTGGCGACGGTGCCGGCGACCGGGTTGTCACAGGACGGCGACATCGTCGTGTAGCTGGGAGTCGTGAAGTCCGACCTACCGCCGTTCTGGGTGCGGGCGGTGCTCAGGTGAACGTACTCGTTGACCGCCTTCAGCCCGTTGCGCGGATCGACGATCACCTGCCCGCCGTCGCCGCCGAACGGTGAGACCTGCTCCTTCGCGCCCGGCAGCAGCAACGACACCCCGTTGTCCTGCAAGCCGCCCCAGATCGCGTCGCCGCCCGGCACCCGACCGGCGCCGACCGAGTAGTACTGCAGGGTGTGCAGGCCCTCGTTGAGGTTGTTCCACTTGACGGTCCTGCGTAGCGCGGCCGGCCGCGAGTAGACGCCGCCGTCGTTGCCGAAGTACGCCGTGCCGTCGCTGCCGAACGCCATCGCGTGCTGGTCCGGGTGCGTGGTCTGCGGGCAGGTGAGCTTGCTCAGGTCGGAACTCCAGCACGGCAGGCCGAAGTTCCAGTACGGGCCGATGACCTGCCAGCTCGCGCCGCGGTCCGAGGTCTCGTAGACGTCTTCGAGGCCGAGGTAGACGTGGTCGGGGTCGGTCGGGTCGGCCGCCACGTACTGGTCGTACCAGCCCTGGCAGCCGCCGCAGCCCTGGGCGCCGGCCTTGACCAGCGACGGGGTGTCGGCGATCTTGGTCCACGGACCGGCGGGCAGGCCGGAGTCGGCGCGGAAGACACCGGTCAGCACACCCGTGTTCGTGTCGTTCTGCACCACCGCGTAGAGCGCGGACCCGTTGGCGTTCCACGTGAAGGTGGTGCGCCCGATATCGGCGTTGGCCAGGTCGCCGGTGCTCGTCTGCTGGCTGAAGCTGCCCGGCTCGCCGCCGGTGGTCGACAGGTAGAAGGCGTTTTCGGCGCCGGGGTTGACGCCGCCGTTGACGATGGTCGCGGCGACGACGGATCCCTTGCTACCCGGTCGAATTCGGACATCGGTCGCGAACGAGGTCTGGGTTCCGGTGGCCGGCGCGAGCACCGTGGTCCATGGCGCGGACCAGTTCCGCAGGTCGTGGCGCAGCAGGCCGAAACTGGTCGCCGCGTAGACGTGACCGGCCCCGTCCAGGACGATGCGCGCCGTGCGCAGGCCGAAGAAGGACTGCCCGATCCGCTGCCAGGTGCGTCCCCGGTCGGCGGAGCGGTAGATCGCGTCACCGGCGAGGCTGTCGCCGCTGAAGTCCGCCTCGCCGGTGCCGACGTACACGCTGTGGTCGGACGGATCCACTGCGACGGCGCCGATGGCCAGGCTGGGCATGCCGTCCCAGAGCGGCTGCCAGTGCGCGCCCTGGTCGTCCGAGCGCCACACCCCGCCGTCGGCGGCGCCGACGTAGACGGTGCGCCGGCCGTCGGTGGCCAGGCTGGTGACCCGGCCGGAGACGTGACCCGAGCCGCCCGTGGAGTTGGACCAGTTCGGGTCCCGGTAGTCCAGGGCGTCGCTCTGGTAGGGCTTGTCCGTCAGTTCCTGCCAGGCGCCGGGCAGCACCGGCAGTTGCCGACCCTGCTGCTCGCCCGCGTAGTACGCCTGCGGGTTGGCCGGCGCCAGCCCCGGCGCGTTGCGGATGTCGCTGAACTGCTGCGCCGCGTCGGTGAGGTCCGGGGTCTCGTCCTCGGCATCGTGGCCGTCCATCGGATCGGCCAGATGGCTGACCACCGCGTGCGGTCCGGGCCTCGCCCCGCTGGGCGATGCGACGGCTGCGTTGGTGACGAGTCCAAGTGCGGATAACGTTGCCACTACGATGGTCAGGGCCGATTTCACCGGCAGAGGCTAACCGGCCGGTCCGTCGATCAGAACCAATCACAGTTGACTGAGAAGCGCGGGTCTTACGCCGGCGTGGCAGCGTGCCCACCCCGTTCAGCAGGCCCTTCGCGGCGTGCCCGCCGACCGGCGCCGACCGAAGGCACGACTCCGGCTACCCGATCGGCCGCGCGCAACCCTGGTCGGCGGACGACAGTCGCTCCGAATGCACGACGGTGACCGTGCCACTCGACTACGACAAGCCCGAAGGGCGCACGATGGCGGCATCGAAGGCGGTGGGGATCGGTGCACCACGACCTCATCGGTTTCGATCCGCCTGCCCATCCCACCCGCCACGTAGTCCGAACCCGGCGCTCAGATGCGGGCCATGCCCCCGGCCCCTGTGCCCTCGCCGACGGGTCTGTGCATGGCATGATCACCACCTCGAAAATCTTCTTGGCGCGAAGTGTCGATCGCGGCCGCTCCCGTTCGACGCACTGACGACAGCACTGCAGAACAACCAAGGAGCAGCCCATGCGTACCTTGATCACCACCGCGTTCGTCTCGCTCGACGGCGTCATGGAGGCCCCCGGCGGGGAACCGGGCTACCGCAACTCGGGCTGGACCTTCCAGGGCATCGAGTTCGACCCGGCGGCCTACGAGCTCAAGGGCCGGGAGCAGGAGGAGGCCACGGCCATGCTGCTGGGCCGGGTCAGCTACCAGGCGTTCGCGCCGGTGTGGCCGGGCATGACGGCGGAGTTCGCCGGTTACAACGCGATGCCGAAGTACGTCGTCTCCACCACGCTGCAGCAGCAGGACCTGGTCTCCAACTGGGGCGAGATCAACATCCTCCGGTCACTGGACGAGGTCGCCGCACTCAAGCAGACCGAGGGCGGGGCGATCATCGTCCACGGCAGCGCCGCCCTCAACCGCGCCCTGTCCGATGCCGGCCTGATCGACCGCTACCACCTGCTGGTCTTCCCGGTTCTGCTCGGCGCGGGCAAGCGGCTGTTCAGCGGCACCGACAAGGACAAGCAGAACCTCAAGCTCATCGAGAGCGAGTCGTACGGCAACGGGATCCAGAAGCTGGTCTACGACGTCGTCCGTTGACCAGGCCCCCACCGGGGCCTGTGCACGAGTTGCGTCGCACATCGGATTGCGGGTTACGGCATTGCCGCCGACTGGCCAGAGGAAGGGGTTTGAGGATGGGTAGGACACCACTGCGGCTGTACATGTCCATGTCGGTCGACGGGTACGTCACCGGGCCGGACGACCGGCCGGGCCAGGAACTCGGCCGCGGCGGCGGGCGGCTGTTCAACTGGCTCGACGACCGGATGTCCGACGGGATCAACGGGCAGGTGTACGCCGAGGCCGCGTCGACCGGCGCCGTGATATCCGGACGCCGCACGTTCGAGCTGGCCAACCGATGGCACGGCGACCACCACGACGGCGTGCCGATCCACGTGCTCACCCACCACGTCGACCCGGCCGACGAGCCACCGGGCAGCGCGAAGTTCTACACCGACGTCGACGCGTGTGCCGCCGAGGCCCGAGAAGCAGCGGGAGATCGAGCCGTGCTGGTCCACGGCGCGGGTGCGGCGCAGGCTCTGCTGGCAGCCGGCCAGCTCGACGAACTCGAACTGCACCTCGTCCCCGTGCTGCTGGGTGACGGACGGCGGCTGTTCGAGCCGACCGGACTCGGCCACGTCGAACTGGAGCTCGTCCGCCGGCTCGAAGGCCGCAACGCCACACATCTGCGTTACCGCATAGTCCATCGAGACGGGCAACAGCCGTGACTGCCGCATTGCTCCAGCCAACCGGCTGCTCCGCCGCCGCGTGTGTGGACGTGGTTTTCGGCACGCACAGGTCGGCGCCCTCACCCGGTGAGGGGTGAAGGCGCCGGCCCGGCCGGGATGCTCCCGTGTCAGGCGATCAGCGCTGGAGCGTCAGCACGCCCGGTCGCCAGGGCAGGAGGTTGTATTCGCCGCCGTCGGAGCGCGGGTCGCGTCCCTGGTAGAGCAACTGCAGATTGCAAGGGTCAACGGTCTTGGTCTGATCGGGGTTGGTGCGAACCAGATCGCCGTGGCTGATGTCGTTGGTCCAGGTCGCACCGCTGTTGGCCTTGCCAGCGAACGGGTTGCTCTCGGTCGCGGCCTGCGGCGTCCACGAACCGCTCAGGCTGCTGGCCGTGAACGACCGGAAGTAGCGCCCGTTGGCGCCCATCGCCTCGACGATCATGAGGTACTGGTTCTGGCCCTGGACCTTGTAGACCTCGACCGCCTCGAACAGGTTGGCCGTCGTGTCGCTCATGATCTGCGTGTACGACGAGCCGAAGCTGCCCGGGAAGTTCCCGATCGGCATGCTGGCACGGTAGATCTTGCCGTTGTCACCGGCGAAGAACAGGTACATGTTCGTGCCGTCGCCGATGAGCGTCTGGTCGAGGGGGCTGGAGCCGGGGATGCTTCCCGAGAAGAGCTCCTGCGGCGACGACCACCCGTTCGCGTTGGTGGGGTCGCTCGACGTCCGGTAGCTGAAGGTGGTCGGCCCCCACTGGTAGGCGAGCACCCAGATGTTCTTCGGGGCGAAGTAGAACAACGTGGGCGCGACGGTGCCGAGGTTCATCCCGTTCTGCGGGGCCGAGGCCATGTCCGACCAGTTCGTGAACGTCCCGAAGTTCATCGAGCCGTACGCCCCCGACGTGTTGACCGTCGACCCGTAGACCAGGTGCTTGCCGTTGTAGACGACGTTGCTGAAGTCCTTGAGCGAGACCCAGCCCGACTTCGGGTTGGCCAGCGGACCCGTCGACGACCAGTGGTACGTCGACGGAAGAGAACACGTCCCCGGCGGCGTTGTGTCACCCACGCGGACCAGTTGCCACTGCTGGTTCGAGCCGTTCCAGTCGCTGTACTGCGCGACGGCCGCCCCGTCCGCGGTCGACAGGCCGGTCACCTCCACGGCCTTGCCGCTGTTGCGGTTGATCAGCCTGACGTAGCCGCCGTCGGAGTCGGCGAGCTGGAACTGCTGGTTGGTGCCGTTGAGATCCGTCCACTGCTGGACCTTCCCGCCGTCCGCGGTCGACCAGTTGTCGACGTCGAGAACCTTGCCGGAGTTCTTCGACTTCAACCGGTAGTAGCCGCCACCGGAGTCCACGAACTGCCACTGCTGGTTCGTCCCGTCGTGACGGGACCACTGCTGGACCGCCGCCCCGTCAGCCGTGGAAGCACCCGCAACGTCCATCGCCTTGCCACTGTTGCGGTTGACCAGCACATACCACGCACTCGTGTCGACGGTCGCCGCCGACGCCACGCTCGGATTGACCGCGACCACAGCGCCGGCCAGCAGCACGGTCGCGAGCATGGTGCTCAGCACGGACGCCCATCGGCCACGCCGGATGCCAGCCGCACGGCGACGCGCCACCCGGCGCGGCCCGCTCGGCGGGACTTGGCCCATCGAATCCACAGTGATTCTCCTTCAGTGACAGGGCCGCACGCGAGGCCCGATATGCGGCATTGCTTTAGCGGGGCGGGTGCACCCTTGTCGTACGCCTACCCGATGCGGACGAGTTGCCATTGCTGGTTGGATTCCAGTGGCCGTACTGGCGGCGGCTGTTACGTTAGCGGTCCACACGCCACTAGCCTCCGCGGTATTGTCGTCGTTGCGCTCTACGGATTTGCCGCTGGTGCAATTGATCAGCACATATCACGCACTCGCGTCAACGTTCTCCGCCGACGCTGTGCCGGTGCTGGCCGCCAGGGTGATCGCCAGAACGGTGACCTGTCCGACGCGCCGACCAGCCCGCCGGCCGTCCTGCTCGGACGCGCCGTTGATCTCATGGCAGCTCCTTGTCGAGGTGAAGGCCGTGACCGGGACACCAGTGCGGTGTTAGCGCTAACAATCATTCCTCGCGGGACGCGCTCATACCAACAGGACATCGACGGGAACGGTGAACATCGCCGCTTCGTGAGGTTGCCAGATTGTTTCCGAACCTTCAAGAGGCAACTGTCCGTCACGCGGTGGAGCTTGCGACGTTGTCGAATGGCATTCGACAACGGAACCATCGACCCTGTCGCGTCACGGCTGGTGTCTGGTCGTTGACTGCCGCATCCGAGGGCGGCTACATTGGGCGAAACACCATGCTGTCGACCGGAACTGCCTTTCCAGCTCATGGCTGGCATTGCGTTCGTAGCGGCATGCCGGCCGTCGGAACCGTGCCAGCGGTACTGCTGCGCCGGGACGCAACAAAGGACGGGCATCGACCTCGCCTGCGGACGCGAGTCCTCGGTGGAGTGAATCGTGGTGCAGCGCAGCCGAGACTGTAGTCTCCTGACGTTGTCGCGCGTGAGCGGAGGACCTGTGGACTGCGTGGCGCATCTCGTCGCCTCGTTCGAGTCGACGCCGGACGGCGACGACGACGGAGATGCCAAGGTCGGAATCATTCTCGAGCTCGAGGACCACCTGAGCGACCCCCGGGCGCTGACTCTGTTCGCCTCGGTGATCGCCGATCCGGCCGAGCACGACCTTGTCCGCATCGAGTGCCTCAAGATCCTTCGCCTGCAACCACCGGCAGCCGCCGACGACCGCCGGCGGATCGGCCGGATCATCGCCGATACCCTCCAGCCCACCGAGGACTATTTGGTGCGCCAGTACGCCGCCGGGGCCCTCGGCCCCTACGCGCAAGAGCCTGGCGTGTTCGACGTGATGTCCAGCGCGGTGACCGGCGACGACGACATCGACGTCCGCCACAACGCATTGGCGTCAGTGATCGAAGCCGGTCCTGACAATCGCACCATCGCGCTACTCCACCAGCTGACCAACGACCCGGAACTCGCCGCCGCCGCAACACGAACCCTGCGAACGTGGCTCTGACCGCTGTTGCATGTCGCCCCTTCGCAGAGCACGTCGGCAGCACCCGACCATGGCATGCGTGGAACGATGAGTTGGTGCGCCTGAAGCGGCCGATTGATCGCCAGCCCGCACCGCCCGTGTCCAGTCCCGATCCGATCGGCGTGGACGGACCGTGGCTGATCGTTGACGTCTCGATCGCGCCTGCTGTGCCTGCTCAGTCGTCGGCGGCCTGTGCCGCGGCGGCGATCGGCTCGAGCCCCGCGATCAGCTCCTCGAGTTCGTCCGCGCTGAGCACGTCGTAGGCCGGTGCCGCCAGCTCGTCGGTGAGGGCCTCGATCCGCTGCTTGGTTTCCCGGCCGGCGTCGGTGAACCCGCCGGCCTCGTCCACGAGGCCGCGGCCGCGCAGCCCGTCGACGACAGCGGCCAGCTGCGCCTTCGGCAGGTGGTGGATCCGCCCGAACTCCTCCGCCCTCATGCCGAGGGAGAGCGCGAGCAGGACGTGGGCGTCGGTGCCGCCGATGCCGTGGGCGAGCAGGACGGCGTTGTGGCCGTCCCCGCGGTGCTCCCGCAGCAGCGTCGCTGCGTGCCAGAGCCTGGCCACCGGCTCCTCCGGCACGTCGAGCGCCCGCAGCCCGGCGTACAGCGCTCGGCCCTCGGTCGGTGCGCTGACCGCTGCTCGGATGGCGAGGTCGGCGATCCGCACCAGATCGGGGGAGTCGGCGAGTTCCCCGATCCTGTGCCGCAGTGCGGTTGCGCTGCCCCGCTCGCGCACGGCGATCGCCTCTTGCGGGGTGATCTTGCCCCAGACCCACGGGATGTGGCGCGCGACCTCGCCGTCGGCGAAGTTGTAGAAGACCGCGTGCACCACCTCGGCCGGTGCCAGCCCCAGCGGTGCGGCCCGGCCGGCGAAGTATCCGTCCCAGTAGTTGCGCATGCCGAGGGCCAGGAACGCCTCGTTCGGCACCGCGGAGTAGGTGACGGTGGCGATCGGCTCGAGGAGCTCGAACATGCGGTGGACCTTGGCCTGTGGGTGCGACATCGGTCGGCCTCTCTCGTGGTCGTGACGGCGCCCCGGTGGGCGCTGTCTCACTCCAGCGTCGAACGACGCGGCCCGGATTCGACAACCCCGGCCGATTCCGCCCGGCAACGTCCGGCGCCACCGGGACTCGGCCGCCGTCGGACCTCGCGACGAACCCGGATCCTGACGCCTGGCGAACCGGAGTTGACAGTTCCGCCTGGCCGCCGAACTCGGGTTGAGCCCGTTTCCGGCACGCACAGTATGGTGAGGTGGTGCTGACCGCAGGCCAGCCGGAGTCCACGCGGAGCTCGGCAAGCGCGCCGGACCGGCCAGTCCCCCTGGGTCACTGTTACGCGGTGGCCAGCCCCGTCTGCGGTGGGATGGTGGTTGGTGAGCCAGACAGCCGGCGCAGCGACACGATGTGCATAGCGGCGCCGAGTGGCCCGGCAGTGGTAATGATCAGTACAAGTGGCGCCATCCCCAGCGCCGTGTCGGACGGACCGGCGAAGACAAGACTGCTCACCATGCCGGTCACCAGCGCCACGGCGTAGTCGACGATGCCCAATACGTTGAACCGGACCGCCTCCCGGCGGCCGGTGCCGCGCGCCAACGCGCGCGCGATCCACGGCGCTGCCAGACCGATCGCGAAATCGCCAAGACCCGTCGGCACCGCGAACAGCGCCGGCGCCTTGCCCAGGAACATCATGATCAGAAACAGCACGCCGACCACCCGGAAGGACTGGGCGCGCACGAGGTCGGCGCTCGTCCCCGGCGCGGCGAGCACCCGTGCCATCACCGGAATCCGCGTGCTGGCCAGCAGCGCCACCAACACAACGGCAAACGCCACGGGCCCCCAGGGGCCGGCCTGGTACACGCCGTCGTAGGCCAGCAACCAGCTCGCGGCCACCCAGGCGAGCAGCAGGCCAACGGCGACCACGGCCACAGTCATGGCCCTGGGTCTACCCAGCCCGGCGGCGACCGCAGAACGGTACAAACCCACGCCCAGCAGTAGCCGTGTGCCGACGATCCCGGTGAGAACCAGGACCCACACCACACCGAGGAGTACAACCGTCACGACAATCTCCTTATCTTCTGAGTCGGGTCGGTTCTGGTCAGTCGTAAGATCAGGAAGGCCCGGGGACCTCGGGTGTGGCTGTCATGACGGAGCCGTTGGTGTGGCTGGGAAGGATTGGCCGCCCGGGGTCCTGCGACGACTCGGCCGCTGATTGGGATGAGCGAAACAATCGCTGCATAAGGACGTGACGGCGAGGTCGTCTGCTGGGTGTCTGGCACGAACGACGACGGGAGGTGGCCGTGCCGCAACTGTGGGCCGGTGTGGACGCGGGCAAAGCCCACCACCACTGCGTGGTGATCAACGCCGAGGGCGACAAGATCCTGTCCCGGCGAGTGCCCAACAACGAGGCCGAACTGCTGGAGCTGATCGCCGATGTCCGAGCGCTGTCGCCCGACGTGCTGTGGGCGATCGATCTCAACGCCGGCGGCGGCGCGCTGCTGATCGCCCTGTTGGTCAACCACGACCAGGCCCTGCTCTACATCCCCGGCCGCACCGTCCACCACGCCTCGGCCGGCTACCGAGGATCGGGCAAAAGTGACGCCAAGGACGCGTTCATCATCGCCGACCAGGCCCGCATGCGCCGCGACCTGCACCCGATGACCGCCGGCGACGAGATCGCCGTGGACCTGCGGATCCTGACCGCCCGCCGCTACGACCTGACCGCCGACCGCACGAGGGCGATCAACCGGCTGCGCGCCCAGATCCTGGAGTACTTCCCCGCCCTGGAACGAGCCTTTGACTACAGCTCCTCCAAAGCCGCGCTGGTGCTGTTGACCGGCTTTCAGACTCCCGCCGCGCTGCGGGAGTGCGGCCAGGCCGAGCTGGCCACCTGGCTGCGGGCCCGCAAGGTCCGCAACGGCGCCGCAATCGCCGCGACCGCGATCGCCGCAGCCCGGGCCCAGCTCACCGCCGTTCCCGGACAGTCCACTGCCGCGGCCATGACGGCGCGGCTGGCCAAGGGGGTGATGGCCCTGGATGAGGAGATCGCGGAGACCGACGCCCTGATCGAGGGCCGGTTTCGCCAGCACCGGCACGCCGCCGTGATCCTGAGCATGCCCGGCATCGGGCCGTTGCTCGGGGCCGAGATCATCGCTCTGACCGGCGGGGATCCGGCCGCGTTCGGCAGCGTTGACCGGCTGGCCGGTGTCGCCGGCCTGGCGCCGGTCCCGCGTGACTCCGGCCGGGTTCAGGGCAACCTGCGCCGTCCGCGCCGCTACAACCGGCGGCTGCTGCGGGCGTTCTACCTGTCCGCGCAGTACGCCATCGTCCGGTGTCCGGAGTCGAAGGCCTTCTACGAACGCAAACGGCACGAGGGCAAGGTCCACAAGCAGGCCGTACTGGCCCTGGCGCGTCGACGCCTCAACGTCGTGTGGGCGCTCGTCCGCGACGAACGAACGTTCCAGCCCCACGTGCCACGACCAGGCAGCGCAGCAGCCTGACAGGCTCACCGCCTATCACCGCTACCGCTTGACAACGTCATTGGGAATCCTTCCCTCGACCAGGACTGTCTATTGGTTGCTATCTGTCGACGAGCATTGGTGGTGTTGACCCGAAACGTCTGCGCCATAACAACTTCTGCACGGCCGGCCACCCGATGAACTCGTGGGCAAGCGATGGCGCCGGGCAGGCCGTCGGTGGTGTGCCGTCAATCGTGCGAATGTGTCAGCGCGGCCAGGGCCGCGCGGATGGTCCGGCTGAGTTCGTCGACCTCGATCGGGCGATCGGCGTCGAGCCAGGAGAGGGTGACCTCGATCGTGATCCTGGGCAGTAGATCGGCCAGCCATCGGCGTCGTGCGGCCGGTTCGACGCGGCCACGTAGATGTCCCATCGCGATGCGAGTGGCGTCGCGGAAAAGCTCGTCGGCGTAGGCCGAGAACTGGTCCTCGCGGGCGGCGTGCCGGAACAGCAGGCGGAAACCGTCGGGGTCGTCGCACGCCGCTTGCGCGAACGCGCGCACGGTATCGCTGTTGTAACCGTCAGCACTGCCGACGGCGGATCGGACGCGGTCGCGAACATCGGTCAGCACGCCCAGATAGAGCTCAGCCTTGGACGCGAAGTGCCGGTAAATGAGCACCTTCGTCACACCCGCCTGCTGGGCGACGTCATCCAGGCTCGTGGCCGCGAACCCGGCGCGGGCGAACGCCGTCGTCGCGGCGCGTATCAGCTGACTTCTCCGTTCGTCCCGGCGCAGCAACGTGCGCCGATGTGGCGAGGTCATGTCGTCGCTCATGCGTCTGCTCCCGACAGCCAGTGTTGAACCTCAAGTATACACTGGCTAGTGTGTACTCGTGAATAAACAATCTGGCTCGGCTCGCTGGAGTCCGAGCCGCGTCCGGCTCGTCGCCGGCGCCGTCGCGCGCTTCGTGTTCAGTCCGACGCTGCTGCTGGATGTCGTAGCGCCGGCGATCGCCTACCAACTCCTGGTTCGGCACGGCATCAGCAGTACGCCGGCCCTGATCTACGTCGCCGGGTTCCCGCTGCTGGGGATCGCCGTCACGGCATTGCTCCGGCGCCGCCCGGATCCGGTCGCGCTGCTGGCGTTCGTGGCGATCGCGGTCGGTCTGGCCGCCGGCCTCGTCCTGCACGAAGGACGGATTCTGCTGGTCAAGGACTCCATCGTCACCGGGGTGCTCGGAGTGGTGTTCCTGCTGTCCCTACCGGCCCGCCGGCCGATGGTCTTCCTCCTGCAACGCAGACTGCTCTCCCGTGACAGCGGGACCCAACGGTTCGACGAGGCCTGGGCCGACCCGCGAGTGCGGGCGCGCTCGCGGCGGACGACCGCACTCTGGGGCGTGGCGCTGATCGCCGAGGCAGCGGTGCGTGTCGCATTGTCCTTCGTCGTATCGCCGGGGACGCTGCTGGTCATCTCACCGTTGCTGGCCGCGATCACGTTCGGCCCCCTGGCGCTGTGGACCCTGTTGCGGCGGCCCAAACCCAGCCCAACCGACTCGCCCGTCTTTCCCGCCAGCGCTACCGATGGAGCCTCACACGGACCAACTCACCTTCGATTGCGGTGACGATCCGGTGGGCTTGCCGGTGCCGCTTGTACTCGACCGTGCGGAGCGCGTGCTCCTTGACGGTCAGCACGATCTCGATGTCCCCGCTCCAGCACCGTCGGCTGGCCGGATCCACCCGCAGGTCCCCGGCGACCAGCACGGTCGACCGGGACACCGGCGACTATCAGACGGCCCAACGTGCCTGGCATGCCTGTGCCACCAAGGCGGGCTACGACCATGCCAGGCGCGTGGACCTGATCGACGCGTTCCAGAAGCGTCTGGACGCGATCAAGCAGAGGCTGTCCCACTCGACCCAGGACCCGAAGGCGCTGCAGGATCTACTCGCACACGACCCGCAGTTCGTCCAGCTGCGCGCCGACGAGGTCGCCGCCGCCACCGCGGCCCTTCCGTGCTCGCTGGCCGCGGATGCGGTCTACAGCAAGCTGTTCGACACGGCACTGGCCGCGGCGAAGCAGTGAGGTTCACGGCGCGACGAGTTGGATCTCGCGGTGCAGGTGTCCGTCGACGTCAGGGTAGAGGCTGACTTCGCCGTCGCTCCAGCGAACCAGGACGGCGTTGCCGCGGCCGGCGGTCACGGTGGCGTGGGTCCACAGCTCGTTTGGCGCCTCGACCTGGTGTTCCTGGCCCAGTCCGGCCGCGGCGACGTCGCCGTAGACGGTGAACTCGCCGTCGCTCCAGCGGACCAGCAGATCCGGCGTGCCGGCGCCGACCCAGTTGCCGCCGGAGATCGTCTGCGCGTGCGTCCACGTGCCGTTGGGGGCGGCAAGCTGGCGCTCCGAGTGAATGCCGTTGGCGGCGATGCCCTGGTAGAGCGTGGTTTCGCCGTCGCTCCAGACGACCACCAGGTCACCGCCGAGCCCGGCGATGTAGGACGCGTGGTCGCGCCAGAGGGCGTTGGGCGCGGCGAGTTGGACCTCGTTGCCGAAGCCGTTCTTGCCGACGGTCCCGTAGTACGTGACCTCGCCGTCGCTCCACGTGACGACAACGCCGTTGTTGACGGTGGCGATGCCCTTGGCGTGCGTCCACAAGCCGCCCGGCGCGGCGAGTTGGGTCTCGCCGACGAAGGGCTGCTGCGGATCGGTGGTCGAACCGCCCTGGTAGAGCGTGACTTCTCCGTCGCTCCACTTGACAAGCATGTCGAGCTGCCTGCTGCCGGTGAAGTCGCCGCTGGTGATCAGGTCGGCGTGCTTCCACAGCGGGCCGTCGCCGAGCGGGTAGCCGAGGTTGCCGTTGCCGGGTGGCACCGGCGCGGCGACGGCCTTGTTGTACAACGCCTTGACCCGGTTGTCGAAGCGGACGCTGTAGTTGCGCGGGTCGGTGTCGGGCAGGTTCTGGCCCTTGCCGCCGATGACGCCGATCAGGTCCCTGCCGCCGACGATCCACGGACCGCCGCTGAAGCCGCCGGGGATCCCGGTGCACTGCAGGGTTTCCCAGTACTCGCCGTCCCTGCTGACCGTGCTGTCGCAGCGGTACGGCTTGTCCTTGTAGTTCGGGTTGCCGGTGGACGGGTAGCCGAAAACCTGCATGCTCGCCGGCAGGGTGGCATCGGTCTTGAGGGTCAGCGCCGCGCCGGTCACGTCGGCGACGTTGCGGCCGTTGCGGGGGTGAAGCACGACGAACGCGTAGTCGTAGGGCGAGCCGGCGCCGTCGATGTCGTGACTGGTGGCCCAGCCGGGGTCGATGTAGGTCGCCGCCGACTCCCACGTGCCATAGGGGGCCTGGCCGTCGTGGTAGCCGGGCGTGAAGTACACCCGGGACTTGCCGGCCACGCAGTGCGCGGCGGTGACGATGATGTTGCCCTTCGGGCTGGCGACGATGCTCGCCGAGCAGTGGTGGTTGGTGGGATCGGGGCCGTCCGAGAGCGAACCGATCTCGGGTCTCGGATCGGCGACGACGGTGTGCGGGGTGCCCGCCGCGGCGGCGGTGACTGGTGGCAGCAGGGCGGCGGTCAGCGCGATTGCCGCCACCCAGCGGATTCTCGACATGAACGTGAGACTAAGTCGTGACCGGCGGCCGGCCGGCCGGTTGCAGGTACCGGCATCGTGACCGTACGGCAACTGGGCTGCGAGCCTCGGGGTGGTCGTGAGTTCACCGTCATCGGCGGCCGCCGGGATTCTCCCGGTCGTTGTCGTGGCTGGCGCGACGGACCGAGTTGACCGGTGGATGGTCTGATTTGCATCTGGGTACTACACGGCTGTAGAAGTTCGTGGACGCGTCACGGGTAACGACTCGGGCCGAATTCACGACGAGGTGACGATGAGGGTGGGGAACACAGCCGCGGTGAGGTTATCCGGTGGGAACACGGTTCGCGCGCTGCGGGTTCCGGAGATCACCGTCTTCTTCTGGCTGGCCAAGGCATTGTCGACGGCGCTTGGGGAGTCGGCGTCGGACTATCTGGTGGGCGCGCTGTCGCCGATTCCGGCCGTGTTGGGCGGGTTTGCCGCGTTTGTGGTGTCGCTGGTCGTGCAGTTCGCGATGCGGCGCTACCGGGCCTGGGCCTACTGGTTCGCGGTGGTGATGGTCGGGGTGTTCGGCACGATGGCCGCCGACGTGCTGCATGTCGGATTTGGCGTGCCGTACGTGCTTTCCGCGCTGCTGTACGGAATCGTGCTGTTCGCGGTCTATCTGCTGTGGTTTCGGGTCGAGCGGACGCTGTCGGTGCACAGCATCGACACGCCTCGCCGGGAAATGTTCTATTGGGCCGCGGTGGTGGCCACCTTCGCCCTGGGTACCGCGGTCGGTGACCTGACGGCAATGACCCTCGATCTGGGCTATCTCGGGTCGATTGTGCTGTTCGCGGCGGTCATCGCCGTGCCCGCCGTGGGCTACCGGTGGTGGGGCTGGAACCGCGTCTTCTGCTTCTGGTTCGCCTACGTCGTCACCCGGCCGTTGGGTGCATCGGTGGCGGACTGGCTGGGCAAGCCGACCGACGCCGGCGGGCTCGGGTTGGGCGGGGGACCGGTCAGCCTGGTGCTGGCGGCGCTCATCGCCGGCATCGTCGCCTACCTGGCCGTCACGCGGGTGGACGTCCAGGCCGAGGTGACAACGGCCTGACGCGGTTCATGCCGCGTTCAGGCCGAGTACACCGTCGTCGCCTATTACTTCTACGGCAACGTAGTAGCCGGCGATGGGAGTGCGAACGACATGCCCAGAAGAACCTTGGTCGCCGCGGCGGCGGTGGGCTTGCTCGCCGCCGCGGCCGGGCCCGCCGCCGCGGCGGCGCCGGACCGGCACGTGCTGCTGATCTCCGTCGACGGCCTGCACGCCACCGATCTGGCCTGGTACGTGCACCAGCACCCGAACTCGACGCTCGCCGCGCTCACCCGGGACGGCGTCGACTACTCGCACGCGAAGACCCCGGTGCCGTCCGACTCCTTCCCCGGCATGGTCGGCCAGTTCACCGGCGGCGACCCCGCCACCACCGGGATCTACTACGACGACACGTACAACCACGCCCTGCTGCCCGCCGGCACCACCAACTGCGCGGACGCGCAGCCCGGCGCCGAGGTCGACCTCACCGAGGACCTGGACAAGGACAAGACCGCCCTGGACGCCGGGCAGGGCCTCGCCGGGCTGCCGAATTCGATCCTCGGCATGACCGGCGCGCCGCAGACGCTGCTCCAGCCGTCCGGGCTACCGGTCGACCCGGCGACCTGCAAGCCCGTGCCGCCGAACCAGTACCTCAAGGTCAACACCGTTTTCGAGGTCGTCCGCGCCGCCGGGTTGCGCACCGCCTGGTCGGACAAGCACCCCGCCTACGCGATCCTGAACGGGCCGTCCGGCACGGGCATCCAGGACCTGTTCACGCCGGAGATCAACAGCAGCGTCGGCACCGGCGACTGGACCTCCGACAACAACGCCACGCGCCAGTACGACCACTACAAGGTGTTGGCCGTGCGTAACGAGATCGACGGCTACGACCACGCCGGCCGCACCCGCGTCGGCACCCCGGCGATCTTCGGCCTGAACTTCCAGACCGTGTCCACCGCGCAGAAGCTGCCGGCCGGCGGCTACCTCGCCGACGGCACCCCCGGGCCGCTGCTGGTCAGCGCACTGGACTCGGTCGACAACGAAATCGGTTCGCTGACCGCGGAGTTGGCCAAGCGGCACCTGGCCGACCGCACCACGATCATCCTGTCCGCCAAGCACGGCCAGTCCCCGACCGACCCCGCGGCCCTGACCCGCATCGACGACGGGCCGCTGCTGGACGGCCTGAACGCCGCGTGGAAGTCGGCCCACCCGGGATCCGGCGACCTGGTGGCCCACGCCACCGACGATGACGCGATGTTGTTGTGGCTCAACGACCGTTCCGCCGCCGCGTTCGACTTCGCGCAGCGCTACCTGCTCGCGCAGAACGGCACCGGCAACGGCATTTCCGGCGCCGCCAAACCGTTCGTCTCGTCCGGGCTGGCATCAGTCCACACCGGACAGTCGTACTTCCACACCACGCTCGGTGATCCCCGCGTGCCCGACCTCGTCGGCGTCGCTCAGTACGGTGTGGTCTACACCGGCAAGAAGTCGAAGATCGCCGAACACGGCGGTGCCGCCCCCGACGACCGGGACGTCGCACTGGTCGTCTCCGGCGCCGGCGTGCGCGGCCACCGGACCGTTGCCGCGCCGGTGGCGACCACCCAGATCGCCCCGAGCATCCTGGCGCTGCTGCGGCTGAATCCTGGTGCGCTGCAAGCGGTGCGCATCGAACACACGCAGGTACTGCCCGGCCTGCACTGACCTTTCGAGCCCGCGCCGCCGTTCCCGGCCACCGTGGTGACCGGGAACGGCGGTGGTTCTGGTCAGTAGCAGTCGTTGCAGCCGGTCAGGTGGACCTTCGTGCCGGACTTCTCGTAGTCGGACTCGTACTTCATCCGCTCACGCCGGGAGGACGACATCGGCGACCAGCTTTGCCGGGTGCCCTCGTTGCACAGCGCCGTCTTGCCCACGTACCGGCCCTGCAGCGTGTAGTGGCCGTAGTAGTCGATGTACCCGACCTCGAGCACGGGGTGGTCCCAGAAACAGTTCGTGGTGGTCAACCGGGTCCAGACCGTGCCGCAGGTCGGCGAGTACCGGAGCTCGACGTAGTCGCCCCAGTTGTTGGTGTACTGCTCGAGGTTGCTTGCCCCCGACGAGCACCCCATGGCCTGCGGGTCCTTGCCGTTGCAGCTGTTGTACGTGCAGCCGACGGCCATGGCCGGCGCGGCGTCCAGCCCCAGCAGGCCGAGGCCGGTGATCATCGCGACACAGGCGATGCGGCGAATCAGGGTGAAGCGCATGTGGTCCCCTCTCGTGGTTGAGCCTCTACTACGTGCACTAGCCGCCCGCGTCCGGATCGACGCCGAGATCCTTGTCGAGGCAGAAGTGTGCCTTGTCCGGATCGGTTCCCGGCGCGTTGAGGCCCGCGGTCATCCCCCAGGGATTGCCGGACCGGCCGGTGTCGGTGTCGCAGTCGCCGAACGGGTTGTCCCAGGCGGATCCGCCGGGCACGCGGCTGAACCGGACGAAGTCACCGGTCATGACCGGCCCGGCGGTGAACCGGGTGCTGCCGTCGAGGTTGATGGCCTGGCCGTCGCGGTAGAGGTACTGGTCGGTCATCCACGCCGCCCGGAGCACCGGCGTGCCGGTCTGCGGGTTGAGCAGCTTGCCGTTGCCGCAGATGGTGAAGTTCAGCTCCTGCCAGATCGGCGGCGCCTGGTTGAAGATCGAGCCGGTTGGCGGCACCCCGTTGATCGGTCCGGTGTCGAACCAGATCTGGTAGATGTCGTCGGCCATGTCCTTGACCGGCGCCGGGATGTCACCGCGGTCCTTGACCTGGTCCTTCCAGGCCTCGACCCGCGCGGACACATAGCCGACGCCCAGCATCGGCCGATAGCCGTCGACCCCGCCCGAGGTGTACAGCGCGGCCACACAGGAGTTGCCCGGTGCTCCCGTCTCATCGGTCAGCCGCGGCGCCTTGCCGGCGGGTTTCAGCGCCCGGGCCGGGAAGTAGCCGCCGTTCGACGGGACGTTGCGGATCTGGTGGTCGTAGCTGTTCAGGTCCGTCGTCGAGTAGCCGAGGTCCGGCTTGGCGATGCCGTAGTCCTGGGCCACCGCGTCGAAGAACTCCGTCATGAACCTCGGCAGGTGCGTGTTGCCGGCCCGCTGCGCGTAGTCGACGTCGGCCGACCCCTCGATGATCTTGCCGTCGGCGCCGCGGACGTAGCTCACCACCGCGGTCGACCGGATCTTGTACGCGTTCGCGTCGGTGTCGAAGGCCGCGGGCTGGGTGGCCGAGTTCGGCCGGTAGCCCAGTTCGTTCGACTCGTTCAGCACGGTGGCCGGGCTGATGCCGTCGTCATCGGCGTCCGGCCGGTCGTGGGCGTCGCGGATCTCGCTGAGGAACCGGCCGCCCATCGCCCGGGTCGCGGTGCCGCCCTGCACGGACAGCGCGGCCGCCCGGTCGGATCCCCAGTCGTACAGCTGCTGAGGACCGGCCAGCGGCCCGGCGAGCCAAGATGACGTCTCGGAGGCGGTCAGGTCCTGGTCGGGGTCGAAGTAGGCGTAGGCGCCGATCTTCTCCTCCACGACCGTGCCCGTCGCCGGCACGAAGGCCATCGCGTCGAACGCGACCGTGCCGGCGCCGCCGATGACGTCGTTCTGGGTGACGTTGCTCAGCTGCACCTGCGCGTTGGCGTCCAGGAAGAACGCGCCCAGCGTCTTCCAGTGGTTGTAGTGCTCGTGCTGGTTGATCACCTTCTCGTGCACCGTGCCGTCAGCGGTGGTGATCTTGTACACCGCCGACGACACGCTCGCCCCCGCGCGAGGAATGTGCGCCCGCACCACGTACGGGCCCGGCTTGAGGCTGGTCGGCTTCCACGTGCCGGTGACCCTGTGCGCGGTGTCCGATGCGACCCGGTTCCCGGTGAAGAAGATGTGCCCGCCCAGGCCGACGGCCGCCTGGTGGAAGTCGATGACGCCGAGCGGCGCCCCGGTCGCGTCCTTGCCGACCTCGTAGCCGAAGGTGCCGCGGTTGGTCCAGTTCCGGTTGGGGCAGAAGATGTTCTTCGACGGATCGGGGATGTCGTCCACAATGACCGCCGCCGGTCCCAGGTCGGAGTCGCAGGCAGGCTCCCACGGATTGGGGGCCGACGGCTCCGGCGCGCCCGCCGCCGTGGTGAAGTCGGATGTGGTGCAGGCGCCCAGTGGGTCGCACCGCTTCACCGTCACCGGCACGTGCCACCAGCACCGGAAGTCGGCGCGGGTGCAGCCCGTGACCGTCTTGGGATCGCAGGAGTTCGCCGCGGTGCAGAACGAGTCGATCGGCGGATAGTAGTTGGCCGCGCCCCGATTCGCCGGCTTGTAGGCGTCCTCGCCCTTGTAGTTCTTGATGGGCGTCTCGGCCCAGCCGAGGACCCGTTCCTGGTACGGCCAGTCGCCGGGGTGCTCGGCGTCGGCGTAGGTCGTCCGGAGGAAGACGTTGCGGTTCGGCGGATAGTCCGGGTTGCGGGGGTTGTTGCTCCAGCCGAGTCCCCAGTTGCCGAACGCGTCCGTGCAGGACGGGCTCGGCGTGCAGCCGGTGGTGTTGCCGAACTGCGGGCCCGGCTGCACGCCGGAGTTGTAGGCCCACAGCGCGAAGTACCAGTTCTCGACGATCTTCGGGTTGGCGTCGTTGAGCTTGATGCCGGCGTCCAGCAGCTGGTTCCACTTCTTGACCAGGATGTTCATCCCGGCCTGGATGTTCTCCGCGTAGTCGATGGCGATCTTGGCCTTGCCGTTGGGCGTGATCGAGGTGTCCGCCGCGGCCATGCCCGTGGTGACCTGCGAGATGCCGTAGCCGCAGTCGGCATTGGCGTAGTCGATGACGTCGAGCGTGCCGCCGGCGCCGTAGTAGTTGCCGATGACCGAGTTCCCACCGGAACCGGGCAGCGTACGCCGCGAGGCCTGGCGGTAGGCCGACTCCTGCGCCAGCACGCCCTCGAACAGCGCCGGCGGCACGTTGCCGCCCGCGGGCTTGAGCGTGGGCAGGGCGAAGTCGCTGCTCGGTCCGTACGCCGGGAGACCGCTCTTGAGGTAGTCCGCCGGCCGGGCCGGCAACGAGTTCCGGCTCGCCTGCTCGACGGCCCAGCTGGCCTGCACGTCGTTGGCGCCGTAGGCCATCCGCGTCGGCTCGTTGCGCGGCACGGCGCACTTCGGCGTGGTGGAGTTCGCGGCGGGGCCGAACTGCCTCGCCTGGGTGACGGTCGCCGGCACCGCCTCGGACACCGACGACGCCGAGTCCGCCGGGAACCGGCCGGCGAGCAACTGGCCGGTTGCCGCGGCGAAGAGCCGCTTCTCGTCGGCGCCGGGCTGGGCCAGCGTGGTGTCGGACTCCTCGTCCGCCCGCACGGTCCGCTGGCTGACGGACCCGGCGGTGGTGGTCGCCAGCACCACCTTGCCCTCGGCGCTGACGGCGTCGGGCACCAGGTCACGGGCGATCACGTCGGGCCCGTCGGCGCGGGTCAGCCGAGGACTCGCCACCCGACCGCCGGCGACGCCGAGGCCGGCGACGCGAGGGGCGGGGGAGTCCGACGCGAACACCTGCGCGCCGGCCTTGGGCCCCGACGCGGCCGGCGTCAGCCGTCCGCCGTCGACCGCGTAGGCCTCGACGTTGTCACCGCGCTGGACCGCCAGCGTCTGACCGGTACCCCGGGCGACCAGGCGATACGGCACGGCCCCGTCGACCTTGGCCCGTACCGAGGTCTGGCCGCCGGGCCGCAGCGCCAGTACGCCGCCCTCGCCCAGCGCCACCGCGGCGTCGCCGTCCGGCACCGGTGACGTCAACTGCTTCGGGACCACGCCCAGGCTGGTGACCTTGCCGTTCGCCGCGTCCGCGACCAGCACCTCCGAGGCCTGCTGGTCGTCGCCGAGGTTGCGCATCAGGGCGACCTTCGAACCGGCGCCGCAGTTGGTGGCGTGGTACTTGAACGCCACCTCGTTGGCCAGTGGCCGGATCGTGCCGTCCTTGGTGTCCACCACGTACGCCAGGCCACCCCGGTCCCGCAGGCGGGGGACGTTGACCGCCCAGCGCGGGATGAGCGTCGCGACGGCGTACCGGCGATCGCCGGTCAGGCACGTGTAGCCGAGCCAGTCGTCCGCGTCGTACCCGGCGGGCCGGATCGTCGCGAGCGGCCGCAGAACGTACTTCTCCTTCTCCAGCGCCACGTACAGGGTGTAACCGTCGGGATGGCCGCGGCCGGTGACGAGAATGTCGTCACCCTCCCACCAGCGTGGGCTCACCGTTTCGATGCTGGCACCCATCGCGGGTGCGACCGCCACGGACTGGTCGTGACCGTCGTGGGCCTGGGCGGCCGGCAGCTGCACGGACTGGACGACGCCGAGCAGGAGCGCGATCGAACAGGCTAGGGAAAGCAGGCGTCTCGGGATCATCGTGGCCTCTCCGGCTGGCGGGCACCGCGCCGGGATCGTGCCAGCGGGCGCTGCACCGTCGCTGCAATCCGACGGAACGTCGCCGGTCAGCGGGGTATCCTGCGCAGCACGAAGGGGGCTTTCGTGCCAGAAGTTCGTTTTGGGGTGCTCGGACCGGTCACCGCGTGGCGTGGCCCCGAACCGGTCGGCCTTGGCGACGGCAAGCGCCGTCAGGTGCTCGGGCTGCTGTTGCTGCACGCCAACCACCGGGTCGAGCGGGACCAGATCATCGACTGCGTCTGGGGCGGCCAACCTGCGCGAAGCGCGGTCAACCTGGTCCAGAAATACGTCGGCGACGTGCGGCGATCGCTCGACCTGGCCGACGGCACGCTGCTCACCGTTGGCACCGGGTACCTGCTCCGGGTGACGCCGGAGCAGCTCGACAGCGCCCAGTTCGCCACTGGTCTGGCGCACGCGCGGGAGCGGAAGAGCGGCGGTGACCTGGTCACGGCCCGGCAGCGGCTCGCCGACGCGATGGCGTTGTGGCGCGGGCCGGCGTTCAGCGGCATCGACACCCCGGCCGCCGACACCGAACGCGCGCGGCTGGACGAGTACCGCTTCGGCGCGCTGGAGGACATGGCCGAACTCGACCTGCTCCGGGGCGAACACGCGCTGGCAGTGCCCGAGCTGTCCCGGCTGGCGACCGAGCATCCGTACCGGGAACGGGTGCGCGAACTGCTGATGATCGCGCTCTACCGCAGCGGCCGCCAGGCCGACGCGCTGGCGGTCTACCAGGACATCCGGCGCCTGCTGGCCGACGAGCTCGGCGCCAATCCGGGCCACGGGCTCCAGCGCGTGCATGCCCAGATCCTGCGGGCCGACCCGGCGCTGCACTTGACCACGACGGCGGCTGAGCAGCGGCCGATCTCGCAGCTGCCGGCGGACATCCCGGACTTCACCGGCCGGACCGAGCCGCTCGGCCGGTTGCTCGGGCTGCTGACCGAGGGACGGGTGGCGGTCATCGTCGGCGCGCCCGGCAGCGGCAAGTCCACGCTGGCCGTACACGCGAGCTACCAGGCGCGGGAGCGGTTTCCCGACGGGCAGCTCTACCTCGACCTGGCCGGCACGTCCGAGGTGCCGCGCGATCCGGCGATGCTGCTGGCCGAGTTGCTGCGCGCGCTCGGCGTCACCGACGCGGTCATGCCGGCCGGCCTGCACGAGCGGGCCGCGCTGTACCGGTCACGGCTCGCCGACCGCCGGATGCTGGTGCTGCTCGACGACGCGGCTGGCGCGCAGCAGGTGCGTCCGCTGCTCCCGTCGTCCGGCGGCTGCGCGGTGGTGGTGACCAGCAGGCACCGGCTGGCCGACCTGACCGGTGCCGATCACCTCGAACTGGACGTGCTGCCGCCGGAGGACGCCCGCCAGCTGCTCGCCCGCGTCGTCGGCGCGGAGCGGGTCGAGCGCGAGGCGGACTCGGCCGACGCGATCGTCCGGCTGTGCGGGTACCTGCCGCTGGCCATCCGGATCACCGGCGCCCGGCTCGCCAGCCGGCAGGCGTGGACGTTGCAGGTGTTGCGGGACCGGTTGGCGGACGAGTCGCAGCGGCTGCGCGAACTGCGGGTCGGTGATCTCGACGTGCGGGCCAACTTCGAGCTGAGCCTGCGCCTGCTGCCCGAGCCGGCCGCGCGGGCGTTCCGGCTGCTGGGGCTGCTCGGTCCGGAGACCCTGCCCGCCTGGGTGGTCGAGCCGCTGCTCGGCGGGCACGACGTCGAGGACGTGCTGGATGTGCTGGTCGACGCCAATCTCGTGCGACTGGTGGCGACCGACCGCGTCGGGCAGCCGAGGTACCGGCTGCACGATCTGCTGCGCGCCTATGCCGCCGAGGAGGCCGAGCGCTACCCGGTGCAGGAGCGCCGGGCGGCCGTCGAACGGGTGCTCGCGGCCTGGCTGGCGCTGGCCGAGCAGGCGCGGGATCTGTTCTATCCCAGCCTTTTCCAGCAGACCCCGGGTCGTTCGCCGCGCTGGTCGCCGTCGTACACCGTGGTCGATCCGGTCGCCTGGTTCGACGCCGAGCGGGGCACGCTGCTGCGGGCCATGCAGCTCGCGGCCGACTGGGAGCTGGACGAGCCGGCCTGGGAACTGGCGGTCGCCGCCGTGCCGTACTACGACCACCGAAGCCTGTACCAGGACTGGAACCGCAGCCACCAGATCGCGCTGGACGCGACCCGGGCCACCGGCAACGCCCACGGCGAGGCCGCGCTGCTGCTGTGTCTCGGCCAGGTGCACATCTACCTCGACGAGGAAGAGAAGGCCATCCGGGCGCTCAACCGATGCCTGGAGCTCTACCGTGGCATCGGGGACCGATGGGGCGAGGCGCTCGCGCTGGCGAACCTGTCCACCGTGCGCCGCGTGCTCGCCGAACACGACCAGGCGCTGCGGGACGCGACCGGATCACTGGAACTGCTCGCCGCCGTCGGGCATCGGCACGCGGAGGCGCAGCTGCGCGCCGCCGTCGGCGTGATGCTGTTCGAGCGGGGCCATGACGACGACGCCAAGGCGATGATCGAGGACGGGCTGCGGATCGCCCGGGGCCTGGGGGACCGGCACCGGGAGGCCGTGATCCTGCGGGTGTTGAGCAAGTGTCACGACGTGACCACGGCGCTGCGGTGCCTCACCCAGGCCCTGTCGATCTTCAACGAGATCAACGACGAGCGCTGCGCCGCCTACACCGAGCAACGGATCGGCGGCATGTACGCGGACCTCGGCGACCGCGGCCGCGCGGAATCGGCCCTGGCCCGCGCGGCCGAGGTGTTCCGGCTCAACGGGGACCACCGCAACGAGGCGGAATGCCGGCAACAGCTCGGCGAGCTGGCCGCCCGTCTCGGCGACACCGGCGCGGCCCGCCGCGACCTGGGGCTGGCGCTGGGCCTGTGGCAGGCGCTCGGCCAGTCCGACCAGATCGCGGCGACCGAGGCCGCGCTGAGCTCACTCGGCTGACCCCGACCCCAGGCCTTGGCGTGGCGGCGCGAGCCGTCAGCTGGCGCAGTCGGGCCCTTCCACTACTCGCACATCACCGAGCAGATGATCGAGGAGACGCCGCAGGCCCCTCCAGCAGCGGTGGGAGCAGGATGGCGGCTGGACCTGCCGGGAAAACCCGCTGGAGCCAAAAGCGACATGACCTCTTCGGATGGGGGGTGTGGTCAGGAGGCCGTGGACGACCAATGGCATGCCCTGCTCGACCGGCATGGATCTGTTCTCGGCACGCACGGGCTCGGCGGTGCTGGGCTGCCTGGTCAGCGCGCGGGATTCAGCTCGCTGGGCCCGCGCCCCTTGGCAAGTTCGATGGCCAGGTCCTTCAACGGCAATCGCAGGGTGCGGGCGTGACCACGGAGGAGGGCGAACGCTTCGTCCACGGAGATGTGGAAGCGCTCGGAGAGGACTCCCTTGGCTTGCTCGATGGTGATGCGGTTGTTGAGGGCTTCCCGGAGCTGATCGACGAGTTCCTCCTGGTCGAGTGGTCGGTGCTGGTTCAGGAAACCGGCGGTGGCGGCGCTGGCGAGAGCTTGTGCGACGTCCAGATCCAGGCTGGTGATCACCGGCGGCCTGGTGTTGATCAGGTTGAGCGCACCGATGGTGGTCCCGGACACGCGTAGCGGGACGGCCGAGATGGCGACCACGCCCTCCGCACGGGTGTGGGCGGCGAACCGGGGCCAGCGCGTCGCGCCTGGGCTGCCGTCTCCGAACGCGACCGGGCCAAGGAGACTGTTGCTGCGGGCACTGTCCAGGCAGGGGCCCTCGCCCAGCTCGATCTGGATTTCCTCCAAGTAGCGGCAGCATTCGTCGGACGCGGTGACATGCCGCACCGAGCCGCGGGTGTCAACGATGGTGATCCCGGTGCCTTGCACCGCCAGCATGGCGAGCACCTGGTCGGTCAGGTCGTAGAGCAGATCCAGGACATCGACGTCCGCGGCGCGGCGAGCGAGGCCGAGCACGGCCTCGGCAACGCGCACTTCCCGTTCCGTGGCAGGCATTGTCGGCCGCCGTCCGATCGGTCCCGCCTCTGTGGCTGTGGACACGATGCCCAGGTGAGGCAGAAGCGCAGTGACCTCATAGGGAGGCCATGTCATGCCCGCTGATGGGGGAGCGCTGCTCGCCTCGAATCCTGGTAGCCCCGTCCGAGGCCCCGTCACGACCGATTCCTCGCGGCCTCGGTGGCCTCACGATGCACCGCGAACGATACCTTCCGTCCCCACCGGGTACCAGGGGCGCCGGGGCTCGATCGCTCAACTTCGCGGTCGCAGAAGGCAACTGCGAGTGCCGATCCACTCCTGGGGACCGAGCACCCGTCGGACCCGTGGCCCCGACGGCGGGGACCAGAGCGAGTCAAGTGCGATGGCCCGAGCCTGCCGCACCGTGGCCATGGCGCGGTCAGGGCCTGGTCGGCTGCGGATGTGACTCGTCGACGAGGACCGACCAGCTCATGGTCACCACGGTGCCGCGCGCGTGTCTGGTCAGTTCGAACTCGCACGAGATCCGTTCGATGATCAGGAGCCCACGACCGCGCCAGGATTGCTTTCCGCACACCGGGGATTTCCACCGGCCATTGTCGGCCACTGTGACGGTCACCTGGTCGTCGTGTCGGCAGGCGTGCAGGTCGAACACGCCGCCCGGTTGGTCGTAGGCATGGTCCACGACGTTGGCCATCGCCTCGTAGGTGGCCAACGCGACGTCCTCGATCTGCTCGGCGTCCAACCCGGCCGTGCTGGCCCATGCCACCAACTGCTCGCGGGCCTCGGCCAGGGCGGTGGCATTGGTCGGCACGTCGGTCCGCCCCAGGTCCGGCACCACATGCGTGTCGGGAGGACGGTCGACGTCATCGCCGGGGGCCGAGGGAGCCACATGCGTCTCCAGTTCGCGCGACACTCTGGTCACGAGTCGCGCCGGACGGGCTGGTCACGATTCGCGCAAGAACGGTCGGGTACCCAGGTTCGACCGACATATGCGTGGAATCAGCGTGTTCTCATCCTGTCTCGGGAGGTTGCCGCGCACCTGGTGTTGCCGCCCAGGCAACTCGCCGGTTCACCGGCATGGACGAGGCGCTGAACCACCAGCTCGGTCGTAGCGGAGCTGATCGCCCATTGTGGACAAGCTTGGCGCCGTGTCCAGGGTTCCCGGAGGCTGCTGCGAGTTGGGGCACGGAACTCCGGCGCTGACGGCATGACCGTCCGCACCAAGGCTTTCGCCGAGGCAGACGCAACGCTTGCCGGCAGCTTGCCGGACGACGTGGGACCCGCTGACTGGCCTGGGTTCGCCGTCGTGCCACCGGTTCCCTCAGGTAGGGTCGGTCAGCGCTGCGAGGACGGAAACGAGCCGCCGGCGCGGCCAAGGGCGATCAGTTCGGTGTACTGGTCCTGCCACGATCGCTCGGTCGCCAACAGGTCGGCCAGGTGCTGCACCCATCTCTCGTCGACGGGCGGGGTGCCGGCCAACAGGTGTCGTAGCGTCTCTTCCCTGGCCTTGACCCACTCGGCCAGCGTCGGACCGAGCACCGGTCCGCCCGCCTCATCCGTCATGTCGCGACGGTACTCCCTGACGTGCCGCGCGACAGCCGGATGTGGGGTACCGTGAACGGTGTCGAGAGCTTTTCGCATGCCGGTACCCCTGCCGGTGGCGTCCTCGGCGACCAGGCTGGCCGGACCTGTCCGACCAGGGACGGGAGCGTCGACATGACGTCGGGTTGCCCGCCTCGGATGGTCTTCACCATGTCCCTTGCGGGCATCGAGCCGCCACGGCTGACCGTTTTCGCAACGACGAAGCCCCAGGCGCCCATCATGGGAGACACCGAGCGACCGGGTTCCGCGTAGCTGGCGTTCCATCCCGGGCTGGCGGCAGTGGCAACCATGCCGCCAGCCCGGCTCTTGGTGATGTGGCAGGTCCGCACGAACCGTGGCCGGCCGGACGCGGCGATTCGCCGGAAACACCGCTCGACCGCGTTCCACACCCGTCTCGCCCGGGTGCGATGGGGTACCGTCGCCGCGGAGGGGCGCGAGCCGCCGGCATTCAGCCGGTGCGGTCCCCTCGATCCGAACCGCGCGGCTTCTCCGCGCGGCCCACATGAGCCGATACGGACCGGGCCGAGCCTCGGGATTCGGTGTCGGGTTCGACGACACGCGAGCCATGGCCGCGAAGGCGGAAGCGGACCAGCAGATTCGGCCGCCCGAGCGCGGGCATGTCTCCGGCGCAGCGCACCCGACCGTCCCCCCAGTGCCGGTGATCAACGTCCGGCTTGCCCAGGGGCACGGCGAACACATTCCACTCGACCGAAGGACATGAGAATGACTCAGGGAACTGTCAAGTGGTCCAGCGGCGCCAAGGGGTTCGGTTTCATCGCTCCCTCCGACGGCGGGCGCGACTTGTTCGTGCATCACACCGAAATCCAGGACTACGACCACGGTGGGCTCGCGGACGACCAGCCGGTCGAGTTCGAGGTCACCGCGGGCCAGAAGGGCCCGCAGGCCACCGCGGTCCGCTTGCTCTGACCGAAGCGGCCACAGTCACGACACCGCGTCGTCGGCATCCGGGCAATGCTCACTCCGACCAGTGCGACACTTCGGGGCCGAATGCGGTCGGGGCACGACCGACAGGCGGCGTCACCCCTGACGCGGCGCCGGTCTGTCGAACCCCGGCTCGACAGCCGCCGGGGTTGGCGGGCGGATTGCCAGTCCACGCCGGAGCCGCGGCTGACGGCTACATGTCGCGGGTGACAACGAGACGCGCATTCGGAAACCGTCTACGGCAACCGGGTGTCAAGAATCGACGCTGTTGTCCGATGACGGCAGAACTTCTTGTGGCAGAAGGCCACCGGTGACCAGTTGGCGCGCGATGTCGCTCAGCCGGATCCCGTGACGGCGGGCGTACCGACGCAGGGTTTCGAACGCCTGGTCCATTTCCAGGTTTCCGGCGTAGGCGAGCACGCCCTTGGCCTGCTCGATGATGATTCGGCTGTTCAGTGCGGTCTGCAGCTGCTCGGTGAGCACTTCGCCGCGGCGGATGGCCCGCTCCTGCAGGATGCCGATGGTGGCCGTGTCCGCCAAAGCCCGCGCGACCCGTGCGTCCTGGTCGTTGAGTGGCCTGGGTTCGCGGCCGAACAGGTTCAGCGCGCCGATGGTCTCCCGTCGCAACCGCAGCGGCACGGCCGACACCGAGACGAAGCCGTCCCCGACCGCCAACGGGGCGAACATCGGCCAGCGCCGCGTGGCAGCGGTGAGGTCGGCGACCACGACCGACTCACCGCTGCGGACGCAGTCGAGGCAGGGACCTTCGTTGTTCTGTATCTGGAAGAGTTCCAGCAGCCGAGTCCGTTCGGACGAGGAGGCGAGCACCTGCAGATTCCCACGCTGGTCGGACAGCATCAAGCCGGCCGCGGCGGCGTCCAGCAGTCGCACGCAGTGGCCGACCAACTGGTGCAGCACGTCGGCCACGTCGTAGTCGTCGACCAGGGTGTCCGCCATCTGGACGAAGGCCTGAAGCAGATGCGATTCCCGTTGTGTGCCAGTGGGGGCCGTGCTGTCCATGGGTCCGCTCCGCTCCTGTGCGCTTCATCGAGGATAGCCAGTTCCGCCCTCGCTCACCCCTGCGGCCCTCTGGTTCACCGGTCGAGATCCTTCGGCGCGAGCCTGCGGGTGACGATGTCGTGTGCCACCTCGTCGACGAGACGGCCCACGGCGAACGCGTATCCCCGGATCCGGGCCAGCGCCTGATCCGCCGAAATCCCGAACGCCGCGATGAGCATCCCGACGGCCTGGTGCACCTGCTCACGCTGCTCGGGCAGAGCGAGCCACCAATCGCCGTGGTCCGCGTCAGCCAGCAGGCTCAGCATGACCATCACCGCCACGTCGACCACCGCCAGCGCGGTGGTCAGCTCGGCCGCCGAGAGCCAGCCCGGCCGCCGGCGGTAGAGGTCCATCGCGCCGATGCAGATGGCGCCGGTCTGCAAGGGGAACGCGAAGATCGCGCCCACCGGCTCACCGGCCATCTCGGCGGCGAAGACCGGCCATGACGGTGCGATGGCGGCGGGGAGGTCCGGCACGAGCACCGGCATGCAGGTTTCGAAGGCCTCGAAGCAGGGCCCCTCGCCGAGGCTGAACTGGAGGGCCTCGACCCTGGCGCTGACCTCGTCGCTGGCGTAGAGCACTTCCCGCCGGTCCGTGTCGTTCATCACCGAGATCGACATCCCGTCCACCGGCAGCAGATCCGCGCAGGCCCGGCAGACCTGTGCCAGCAGATCCGGCTCACCCACGTGGTCGCGCAGCACCGCCGCGATCACGGTGTGCACTCGCCGTACCGGATCGCCCAGGTCACTCATCTGGGGCTACCGCGGTGCGCGGCAGCCGCACGACTGGCATGCGCCACCTCCGCCACATCGACTACTCGTAGCCATTCCTGGTGTAGCGGGTCCGGGCCCACGCCAAGAGCGTCACCACGTCACGTGTACGGGCTCACCCTACGGGACCGGTCGAATGCCGCCCAGCCGGTACGCACGGCGGCTGCCCCCGTCCTGCGGGTACCTCGTGGTGAGAGCTCGCTGCGATCGCCCTGGACCCGGCGGCCGGACACCACTTGGCCCCCGGAGGTCGGTTTCGTGACCGCTCCCGTTCGTGCGTCTCTAGTCCCGAGCCGGAACCGATGTTCGCCGGCGAACAGTCCAGCGCCCGCGTCGCGTTGGTGGGCGCGTTCACGGCGGCGCCGATGGTGGCTCTGGCGGTCGCAGTTCCCGTTGAGTGGGGCTGGGGCCTGAGTTGGCTCGACGTCGGGCTCGCCGTTGTGACCATCGGCTTCCACCGGTACCTCACTCATGGCGCGTTCAGGGCCGACCGCTCGCTCGGCTCGGTTTCCACCGACACCACCCAGCCGGCATGCTCGCTCCACACCAGCATCAGGTCGTGGCCCGGTCGATCTGGCCGGCGTTCGACCAGTGCAAGGTAGGCGGTCGCGGTGTCGGTGACCTCGTAGGAGGTGCCCTCGGTGGGCACACCAACCGCCGTCGCGACCGCGGCCAGATAGCCGGCGAGTCCTTGGCTCAACGCCTGCGTGCAGTCGGGGTCGGACTCCGGCCAGTCCGCACGGTCCGACTCGTCCTCGCCCTCGACGTTCTCGGCCGGCTCCAGCATGGCCAGCCCCGCTCGGCGACCGACCTGATTTCCATGACTCATGTGCGACTCCCTCGGGCCTCGGTCACAGTGCCGGTGGTCCTCATACGCCAGCGGCCCCGGGGCGTGACGCTGATTCGGAGCCGCCGCCGTTCGGCCTGCCCACGACGGGCGCCGCCGGCGGTGTCGTATGCGGCATGGCCGGGGCAGTGACAGTCCCTTGTGGATTCCGGGGCGGTGTCACGCCGACTGGCCGGGTGAGTGCCCTCCGCTGGTCGCCCTGGGGGCAACCGCGTCCTTCGCCGAAACGCCGGCCTTGCTCAGGATCAACACCGGACTGTCGGCATTGCCTCGACGCGCTGCCGTCATCATCGCGTCGTGACCGGCGGCGTCGCCCGCCTCCGGCGGGATCACCAGCAGGCAGATCCGCCGGCCGTCCAGCCCGGACACATACACGATGTCCTTGTCCTGGTAGCGAAACGCCTCCAGTCGAACCTGCCGGCCATCCACTGGAAGGCGGCGCGCGGGCGGTGGCGCCCAGGCGTCCATCGCGAACGCGACCCGATGGACCGGCCCCAACCGCACGGACAGGACCTCGGCCAGTTCGGGCAGTTCGGCGGCCAGGTCGCGGGTCCTCGGCCACCAGGCGCCATCGACGTAGCCGGTGGCAGGTGCCTTGGGCTTGAGTCGCAACCTGAGCGGCTGCGACGGAATGGAACGACTGTGCGGGCCCGACGTCATGTCGGTTCTCCTGACTCGGCCGGCCGGCGACCGATGCTGGTCGACGCCGACAACGGCGTCGACCCTCACGCTACACCGCCCATCCACTCCGGGGGCGTGCCTTCGACTCCACGCCGACCCGACGGGAGCGCTGCCACGATGACTGTCCTTTATGGATCGCCGGCTTGGGGTGATCTTCTTCCGTGGGCGGGTCGTCGCTGGGAGGCGCGAGAAACCGCACCGGTTCGCAGCGGGGCGATCCGGGCGTCACGTCCGTCCAGCGGCGCTCCGGCGCGTCCGGGGCCGGATGGCTGAACCGGACGGTGTGCACGGGCGTGCGGCCGTCCACTGTCGGCACGGCTGTGATCGTCTGAGTGATGATCATTTGCCTTTCGTCCGGCGCAGTGGCGCGCCGATGGCGTGCAGGTGGCTCAGCACCTGTCGATAGGAACCGAGGGCGCTGGTCTGGCTGTACGCAATGCCGTTGCGCACACAGAACTGCTGTACGAGGGGTTGGGCGTGGCGCAGGTTCGCCCTCGGCATGTTGGGGAACAGGTGGTGCTCGATCTGGTAGTTCAGGCCGCCCAGCAGGAAGTCGACGACGCGGCCGCCGCGCACGTTGCGGGAGGTCAGGACCTGCTTGCGCAGGAAGTCCAGCCGTTGCCCGGCCGGCACGGTGGGCATGCCCTTGTGGTTGGGAGCGAAGGAGCATCCCATGTAGACACCCCACAGGCCCTGGTGAACCGCGATGAACACCAGCGCGTGCAGCGGGGGCAGCACCCAGAACACCGCCGCCAGGTAGCCGGCGGCATGCGCCACGAGCAGCGCCCCCTCCAGCCAGAACGCCCTCACCTGACGCCGCCACACGGCCTTGACGCCCGCCAGATGCAGGCCCAGCCCCTCCAACGTCAGCAGCGGGAAGAACAGTACGGCCTGGTACCTGGTCAGCCAGCGGACGACGCCGCGCTTGGCGGCGGCCTGCTCGCCGGTGAAGGCCAGCACCGAGATCTGGATGTCCGGGTCCTCGTCCTCGTGGTTGGGATTGGCGTGATGGCGATTGTGCTTGCCCAGCCACCAGCCGTAGCTCATGCCGATCAGGCTGGCGTGCAGGTGGCCGATGACGTCGTTGGCCCGCTTGCTGATGAAGATCTGCTTGTGGCCGGCATCGTGACCGATGAAGGCGAGCTGGGTGTGCACCAGAGCCAGGAAGGCCGCGGTCGCGATCTGCCACCACGAGGAGCCTAGCACGGCGAACGCCGCCCAGCCCGCGGCCAGCAGTGCCGCGTTGACCGCGAACTTCACGAAATAGCTGCGGCGCCGGCGGTCGAGCAGGCCGTGTTGCCTGATCACACGGGACAGCTCCGCGAAATCGGTGCCGTGTCGTGTGGCGGCCGGTCCTCGGTCGATCGACGTCATGTGTTTCCGATGCTCGAGCGGGACGGCCGACACGGGCGCGTACCGTCCTCCGCACAACGCCCCGCGATCCGGAAAAGTTCCGGCCGCGGCGGCGGGACATGACTCCAGGGGTCGCCGACGTCGTGGGTTACGTTCACGTCGGGTGCCGTCGCTCGCCATCACCTCTGCCGCGGACTCTCCGGGCAACTGGTTCGAGTGTCTCACCGGCGGATCCGATCGCCACGCCCGTGCCGGCCCGTCCATCCACTGTGGATTCCCCGGCCGCGGTCCGGTCCGCCCACCGTTGGGCGTCTGACGGGGAAAGATGGTGCGGTAAAAGCGATTTCGTTCATCTGGTCACCGGAAACCCGTTGCCCGCTCCGGTCGCTGCCGCGGCTGTCCGATGTCGCCGATCTGGACGGCACGGTCGTGTCCGTCAACGAACCGCTCGAATGCCGGGGAAGACGACCGCGTAGCCCGCAGGCTGTGCCGCACGCGCGACCGTTCGGCACAGCGGCCCCGACCGGAATCACCAGCCGTGGCCGTCGACAGTGAGCTGCGCTGCTCGGCTCTCCGCGGTCGTGTCGGCGAGGGCCACGACGAACTCACCCGTCGTGGCCGAGGCGGTGCGTAACTCCCGCTGCCGGTCGGCCCCGGTGCCGCCGAGCACGACGCCGGCGGCGAGCCGTTCGACCTCGTCCGTGTCACCGGTGATGTCCAGTCCGGGCCGCACATGGTCGAGCAGATCCAGGAACAATTGTTGCTGCGGCTTGACCTCGCCGGAGCGGACGTCGATGCCGGGTCCGCCGAGGCCGTGCCGGGCGGCGGCGGACAGCGCGTCCGCGATCGTGACTGTGGGCACGGCCGGCGCCGGCCGGCCTTCGCGGAACTCCGCGACCGCGGTCGCCACCAACGCCCGCACCAGTCCGGCCAGCAGCACCGCATCGTCCGCCGAGAGGCAGACGTCCGCGATCCTCACCTCCACCGTCGGATACCGCGGCGACAGTCGGGCGTGCCAGTACACACCGCGCGGATCCATGGCGGCGCCACTGTCGACGAGACTGCGCACGGCAGCGTCGTACTGGCCGGCGTCGGCCCAGATCTCCGGCGGGCGTGCGGTTGGCCACCGCGACCACATCGGGTGCCGCCAACTGTCCCAGCCGGTGTCCTGTCCGAGCGCGAACGGCGAGTTGGCGCTGATCGCGAGTAGCTGCGGCAGCCACGGTCGAAGCCGCGACAGCACCTGCACGCCGAGCTCGCGTGACGGCACGCCGATGTGCACGTGACACCCACACGTCCCGGCGGAGGACAGCAGTGCCGGGAACCGATTGACGATTTCCCGATAGCGCGGCTCGTCGGTGACCGCGGCCAGTGCGGGCGGGGCGTCGAACGGCAGCACGCCGGCGGCCACGAGCACGCAATCGACGCGGTCGGCCGCGCCCGCGAGCAGGCCACGCAGCCGGCCCAGTTCCGCACGGACCTCGCCGAGTCCGGCACAGACCGGGGTGGCCGTCTCGATCTGGTACCGCATGAACTCCTGAGTGATGGCCGGCTCGTCCTCGATCAGCCGCAGCATGTCGGGCGCGCCGAGTACGGCACCTCCGGACACGGCGTCCACCAGGAGGAACTCCTCCTCGACGCCAATCGTGCACCACGTTTCGGCGGCCGGCGCCACGGCCGGCCTACCGGGCTGATGTGCCCGTGACACAGACACATCCGCGGTCGAACTTGCCGGCGGCCGTCGCGGCGCAGTACCTCGCGCCGATCTCGTCGTGCGTCTCGGCCGGATGCGGGCACACAGGGCAGACGACCGCGGCGGAATTCGTGTCGGGTGTCGTGTTCGCGGATCCCGTCAGAACCTGCCTCCGGCTTTCGCCGCCCAGACACGGCAACAGTCTGAAGTGGACAGCCCCGGTCACCATGCCGTCGCCCTCGGACCGTCGCGATCGCGTCGCTCCGGCAGCGTTTTCCTGTGCGCGCGGAGCCTGCCGGGACATCGGACACAGCGCGGCACGGGAGGCGGGCCGGCTGCCCTGACCTTCACCGCGAACGCAGCCCAGTGGCCCGGATCCAGCTGGACCGGACGCCAAGGGGCTTGGTCGACGACGGCGGTTCCGCCGCCAACTCGCGCGACCTCGGCCACCAACCGCCGTCGACCGAATCGGACTTCACCGGCCCGATGTTGATCTGGTGCTGGATCTGGCGGACGAACGGACCCGACCTCATGTCGGTCTCCTTGTCCCCGGCCGCGTCACGACCGACATGGGAGTTCCCCGGGGACGGCGTCGGCCTGACTGCCCACACGCGAGATGCTCCCGGTACCGGCAACACTACACCTCCGCGGGTGATATCGACCGGTTCCGGTCACGCGCGGTCGAGGCGCGGGTAGAGAACCTCCTCGGCCAGCGACAAGGCCGCCGCGGCGACGGGGATCGCGATGAGGGCGCCGACCACGCCGAACATCTGGACACCGTGCTCGCCGAGTACGTCCAGCACTACAACGGTCATCGACCGCACCGGGGCCGCGCCGCGTCGGGGCGAACAGTTGCTGAGGCCGACCTGTGATGGCGCCGACCGCTACGACCGCCCTCAGCAACACCCTCGTCCGACCATCCTGGAGCTGTGGTCAGGGTTGGTCGTCTCGTTCGGCGATGACACGTTGGGCTTCGTGGAGTTGGTCTTCCAGGGTGATGATCCGGCAGGCCGCGTCCAAGGCGGTGCCCTGGTCAACCAGTTCCCGCACGCGAGCGGCGATCCGCAGCTGGTAGCGGGAGTAGCGACGGTGGCCGCCGGCCGAGCGTTGCGGCTCGATCAGGTTCACCTCGTCCAGGCTGCGCAGGAATCCCGCGGTGGTGCCGAGCATCTCGGCGGCCCGGCCCATCGTGTAGGCCGGGTAGTGCTCATCGTCGAACTTGTCGGCCGCACCCGCACCGGCCGTGTCTCGCTGGTCTGGGATCATCGCGCCTCCGCATCACGAGGGGCCCCGGCGCATGTAGCGCCGGGGCCCCAGGGGTTCGGGTTTCATCACCATCAACCGGTCGTAAGGCCGGCTTCCGTTATCCGCGTGACCCGCCTGAGAGGCAGAACCTGCGGGGATCGCGTATGCGTAACCGAAGACCACCTTCCATTCCGATGGGACTGCGGTACCCGTCCGGCGCGACACAGCCTGGAGCGGGCGATCCGACGGCGTGTAACCCTTCCCTTCTCCTCTGACTACCTGATGTGCATTACCTGTACTGCCACTTGCACTTGCTGTACTGCCATCAACACGTGCTGAACAACTGTGTGACTGTCGTGCTTGTCCTCTCGCGGCGATCATGCCTGGAACCCCTAACCTGATTCGGGCCCAGCACCTGATGCCGCTGGTCACCCACCGGAACCCCTTCCACTGATCGGCTCCGGCGCACCTGACCGTCCTGCACTTCATCTCAGACTCGCGGGTGGTCGAACATCTCCCGCGTCCTACTGTCGTACCTTGTGCATTTCTGACCTGATGTCACCGCACGGGACCGGATGAACGATCTGGTCCCCTTCGGCTCACTGCTTCGGTCACCCGCCGGAGCGCCTTTACTGATCGCTCCGGCGGGTGATCGTCCAGCCACTGCTTGCGGGTAGTTCGTCATCTCCCGCGTCGATTCCTCTTGCGTTCCATGCTACGACCGTTGCCGCTGAGCCCTGGCGTATCTGCTCAGCAGGAGCAACAGTCCTTGGCCATCTACCGGAACCCCGTACCGTGATCGGCTCCGATGCGCCTGACCGTCTTACCTGTGCTCCACGGGTAGTTCGTCATCTCCCGTGCCATCTGACGTTTTCTCTCTCGCGCTGGCCAGAACACTACACGCACCCACAACCGAATGTCTACCCCAGCCAGCATAGATTTCCTCGGACGGGTGACGTATATGTGCTCCGGCGTCACGCGCGTGCGCCGCTGACCTGCTCGGACTCGGGGTGGCCCGCTAGGCCAGGGGCTCCTGCTGAGCCGCGAGCTGCGTGACGGTCCGGCGTCGGTAGTCCACATCGGCCACCATCTGGTCCAGGATCCGCAATGCCTCCGCGGCGTCCTGCGCGTGCATCCGGTCCCGCACATACCGCGCCAACCCGACCAACTCCTCGGGCCAGGTGTCCCACGCGGCGCGGGCGGCCTCGATCAGCGGACTCAGGTGCTCGGTGTTCCACTGCGCTTCCGCCGCTTCCCTGCCCACCTCCGTCGCCGGGTGTTCGTCTTCCGCGCGCCACCCGCACGAACATGCGGCGACGAAGCCGTGCAGTGAGGTGGTCTCCTCGGTCCACTCCGCGCTGACCGTGCCATCGGCGAGCTTGCGCGCGGCTTGCCCCTCGTGGTCGTCGACCTGCTGCGCGTACGGACCGGTGTAACGAATACCCATGACAATCCTCCCGTAGGCTGGCCTGCCAGCTCGACCTCGGCAGGCGATCTTGCCACCGCGGTCTAGTGGCCGCCTGATGCCACAGGTGGCGGCCGGCGTTCAATGGGGGATGGGGCGTTGCGCGGTGAAGCGACGAGCACCAGCCGGGGGTGCGCCGCAGCGCCCGAGCGCGTTCGACCAGTGTGCCGATGGCGGACTTGTTGTCCTTGCCGATGATCAGGTCGCCTTCCCGGCTGCTCACGCCCTTGCTCACAAGATCAAGGTAGGCGGCCGGTTCCCGGGCCGGTTTCTTGCCTGCGTGGGGTGAGCGGTCCTTGCGGATCTCGACGTCCATCGCGTTCCCGCTGGTCGGGTGTTGCGACGACTCCTAAAATCCAAGCTGCAGGGCGGGGCCACCGGCGTTCACGCTCAGGCGGGATCGCGCCGCCGGACCTGACCACCGCCAGGAATTGACGGACACGATCAGGCATGGTCGGTTCGGGGGGCAAGGTCTGCGGCGGTGAGGCGCTTGCTCGCGATGTCGTGTGCCACATCGACCAGCCCTCGTTTGGTGCGGCGGGCGTACTGGCGGATCAGCTCGAAGGCCTCGTCGGGCGTGAGACCCATCTGGTGCACGATGGCGCCTTTGGCGTGCTCGATGTCGATCCGTGACGTCAACGCGTGCTGGAGTTGCGCGCTGAGCATCCGCGATTCGCGCAGCGCTCGCTCCTGCAACAGGCCGATCGCGGCGATGTCGGCCATGGCGCGCGCGGTGAACAGTTCACCGTCGGTGAAAGGCTGTTTGCTGACGTGGAGCAGGTTCAGCGCGCCGATGCTCTCGTCTTCCAGAGCTAGCGGCACCGCCGCCATCGTCTGAAAACCGAGCTGGAACGCGGCGGGCGCGAACTGCGGCCACTGTTCGGCCGCCGCGGTCCCGCTGGCCTGCACAGCCGCCGCGGCCCGATAGGCATCCAGGCACGGGCCCTGGGCACCCTGGACCTCGAACAGTTCCAGCAACCGAGTCTGCTCGGTCGAGGACGCGATCACATGCAGGTCGCCGTGGGTGTCGGCCAGCACGACGCCGGCCGCGTTCGCCCCGGCCAGCAGCACGGCGTAGGTGGTGAGCTTGTGCAGGAACTCGACGACATCGAACTGGCGGACCAGCGTGTTGGTCAGTTCGGCCAGCGCCTGGGCCAAAACCGCCGAGCGGCCGAGGGCGCTGTCGGCCAGATCGGCCGGCTCGGGTATCTGGGTCATGGCTCTAACCTCACAGTGCCCGCCACTATGTCGCGGGCGAGCTGGTACAGCGAGCGACCATTGGCCAGCGCGTGGGCGCGCAGCAGCGCTAGCGCGTCGTCGAGTGTGATGTCCAGTTGTGAGGACAGGAATCCGGTGGCCTGGTGCACCGCCATCGACCCGCGACCGTCGTCGCCGAGGAGCCCGGCCAACTGGTCCTGACCGTCCGAACTGGACTGCAGCAGCAGAATCGCGTTGGTCGCCACTTCGGCGGCCAGCAGCAGGTCGGTCAGCGCGTCGTCGGCAAGCACAGCTGGTGTGCCCCAGGTCAGGTCCAGGCTGCCGATGGCCGCCCCGCAGGCCTGCAACGGTATCGAGGTGACCGACCGGACACCGGCCTCCAGCGCGACAACGCTGAACCCGGGCCAGCGAGACGGATCCAGCTGCTCAAGGTCGGAGACGGCCACGACCTCGCACGTGCGGTAGGCGTCCAGACACGGCCCTTCCCCCAGAGTGAACTGCGTGTCCGGCAGAACCCCGTGGTGGTCGCCGATGGCGGCCACTACGTGGACCACGCTGGTCGACGACATCAAACTGATCGCCGAGTCCGACGCGCCGACGCGCCGAGCGCTGTACTCGCACACCCGACGCGCCGTGTCGACCGCATTGATCAGACCCCCATTGCCGACAATCGCGGCCAAGACCTGCCACCTGCGGCCATCCATCGACATAGCAGCCACCTTTCCGCCACTGTCTCGACGAACCGAGCCTACGCGGCTGTGACCCACGCCAGAAGCGGCATGGTCCGTGCCGGGTGTCCACAGATCGCCATCGACACGCATGCGTCACCGACCCGGGTTTGGATTCGAGTCATAGTTCCCTGTCCCCGCACGGCAATCCGGCGGTATCCCGCGCGATGTGACACATGCTTGGCTGGGCGTGTCCATCAGGCCGCCTTGGCAAGCGAGGGCAGCCACTGTCGACGCGCCTGCGACTCCCGCATGATCCGGAAAGGAGCAACTGTGCCCGAACATCCACGCCTGTACGAGGATCTGGCCGCCGGCCTGCGTGAGCTGACCACGCTGTTGCTGTGCACCACCGATACGGCACAGGCGTTGCGGCGCACCGCCGACACCACCGCGCAGATGCTGCCGCAGCGGCCATTGGTCGCGGTGACCCTTGACCGGGCCGGCCAGGCCATAACCGAGGTATCCTCGCAGACCCCCGGTACGTTGAGCGCGAGATTGAAGGACAGCCACGAGTACGGGCCGGGCCGGGCCTGTCTACACAGCCGAACACCGGTCACCGTGACCGACGTGGCCAGTGAGAGCAGATGGGACCTGGAGTGGCTACGGGCCGAAGGGGTGCGCAGCGTCTACTGGCACCCGCTGCGGGCGACACACGAGGCGGTCGGGGCATTGGGCCTGTACAGCCGGGAGCCCGTCGTGTCCGATCCGCAGATTCGGTTGGCGATCCAGATGACCGCCGAGCACATCGGGGCGCTGCTGGGTGCGACGATCCACGGCGCCGCCCAGGCCGCGATGATCGCTCAGTTGGATCAGGCCCTGGTCAGCCACGCGGTGGTCGACCAGGCCGTCGGGGTTGTCATGGCCCAGCGCGGGTGCGACCCCGACACCGCGTTGGCGATCTTGCGGAGGGCCTCGCAGAACAGCAACCGCAAACTGACCGACCTCGCCGCCAGCATCCTGGCCTCCGCACACAGGGTCAGGCCCGAGCCGGGCGGAGGCCGCCGGTAGCCGCCGCCGCCGACTACCGGTACGGCGTCCACCACGCTGCGTCCGCGCCCTCGCGCAGGGTCCGGAGTCGGTGGCGCAACTGACTGTGGATCCTCGGGTTGCCCGCGGCCATCGGCACGGCCACGGCCACCAGCTTCAACTCGCGCACCCGCCGCAGGGTGGCAAAGCCGCCCCAGGTGGTGACGTCATACCCGTAGAGATCGACCAGCTCGCGATAGGCGGCGTGGTGGCCGCGGAACCGCAGCGCACCGACCGCCATGGGTACCAGGTCCCATTCGGCTGGGCCAACACAGACGGTGTCCAGATCGCACACCACCGGACCGGTCCGGGTGTTGATGAGGTTGGCCGGTCGGGCATCGCCATGGATGACGGCCCGTGGCAGCCGGTACCGCATCCCGGTCAGGTCCTCCGCGAGCCGCTCGCACCGCGACCGCAGCCACCGCTGTTGCTCGACGTTGATGTCGGCGGCTGCGGCGATGCGCGCACGCAGGTCAGCGATCGGGTCCCATCGCCGCAGCGAGGGGTCGGTCGGGATCGTGTGCAGCTGGGTGAGCAGCTTGGCCAACTCACCGCTCCCGGCCGGCGGGCCGGCCTGGGGTACGCGTTTCCAGAACGTGACTGTGCATCCGTAGAGGTGCACTGGCTGCGCGCAGGCCACCGGGGCCAGCCGCACGGCTGGCACGCCGTGATCGGCCAGCAGCCTGGCAGCCGCCACCGAGTTCTCGGCGCGATACCGCAGTCCCGCATTGAGGATGATCTTCACGAAGATCGGGGCGCGCGCGAGCTGGAACACCGCGTTGCCCACCAGCTGAACCAGACGGGCGCCGGTGTGGTCGACGCCGGCGCGATGGCAGGCGCCGGCCAGCACCGCCTCCGCCGTGGCCAGTGCGGGCCGGAGGATCTGGGGGCAGTTCCGGCTGGGGTGGGGACTGTGCACGTCTTCTCCGCTGAACGGCAGATGAAGGCGTCAGCCACGCTGCCGGACTGCCACCGCGATGATCACGGGACACGCCCGTCACTCACACGCTAGGTTACGGTCAACCGGACTTTCAGCCCCCGATAAGGTGACATAATTCCCGGGGTTGGCCCGACCATCGCATCCCTGCTGTCAGCGAGCACGCCTCGCACCAGGGCCGCGCTCGGCGGCAGTGCGCCAATGGCGATCCATGGATGACAGTCGCACGCTGCCTCGGCTGGCAGACCGTACCGACTTCCGGTCAACCAAGCGGTGAGGTTTTGTCGGTTACCAGTGAAGCTGTGGGACCCAACCCCTGAGCTGACGACACGTCGCACCGGCAGGAGCATCGATCATCTCCGTCGAGGAGACGGCGATCCCGACGTGCCGGATGGCGCTGGCGCAGCTGCGCGCCGGCGAACTGCACTGCCTGTGGGACTCGCGAAGTCATCCCTGCGGTGGCGGCTGGGCGCACAGCCCAGGTCCATGGTCGGATCCGCTGTGAGCCAGCAGACCGATTCCGGCTGGCCGCGTTGTCGTCGCTACTGCCGCCGCCGCTCGACGCCGGTGCGCAGGGCCCGCCTACCGCGGCCGCACTCAGGAAGCTGGCGTTTCTGCAGCATCGCACCCGCAAGCTCCACATCACGCGCGTCACCGCGCATCCGACCACGCAGTGGGTGTCCCAACAGGCCCGTAACCCGGGTAGCCGTGTCGAGTCCCTGCGCTTCGTTCTCCGCGACCGGGACAGCAAGTACGCCGACTCCTTCGACGCTGTCTTCGAAGCCGAGGAGATGAAGGTGCTGTCCAATGCGCCCAGGCTCCGCGCATGAATGCCCACTGCGTGCGGGTGATCGGCCCATGCAACCCTGTGCCGCAACCGGTCTGAAGGCCCGCAGGCGCCTGCGGACGCGACCCCTCGGTGGAGTGATCAAGGAGTACGCGGGATCCGGGCACACCCGGTACCCCGGGGCATGTGAAAGGCCCCTGACCATGCTGGTCAGGGGCCTTTCATTTCCTGTGGGCGATACTGGGATCGAACCAGTGACCTCTTCGGTGTGAACGAAGCGCTCTCCCCCTGAGCTAATCGCCCTTTGGAGTTGTGTTCCCCGCTCTCGCGGTGATGGAACTACCTTACAACATCACCCCACCAGACGCGAAAACGGGGGGTCCAACAGCGGGTTGTGGATGCCGAACCAGCCGGCTACCAGGGAGAACACGCCGAGCAGCCAGAGGGTGGCCAGGATGACGAGGCCGGTGGCGGCGAGGACGAGCAGGCGCAGCGGCAGGGGCTGGCGGCGGAGCCAGGCGGTCCACTGGTTGTAGCGGGCCTTGGCGAACTTGAGGACGCGGCCGGCCCAGGCGAACTCGGTGGCGAGGATGGCGAGGCCGGCGAAGACGACGAGCCAGCCGGGCCCGGGGTAGGGGATGAGCACGATGCCGAGCGCGAGCACGGCGAAGCCGGCGATGGCGGTCCCGATGCGTCGGATGGTGCGTAGCGTGCTCAGCTGGTCACCTCACCACTGGCGATGACGTCGGACGGCTTGGCCGGCAGGGCCCGGCCGGGTTCGAGGGAAATGGCGAACTTCTGGTGCTGGGCGGCGGCGCTGTTCCACGCCAGCAGCTGGGCGGTGGCGCCGTTGACGTCGAACGAGCTGAGTGCGACTGGGGTGCCGGTGGACAGCCCCCAGACGACGTAGGTGTGGTCGGCGGCGTTGTTGGGCCGCAGCCCGAGCGGCATGACGGCGGCGGAGTCGGGGGTGGACAGCAGCACGGCGGCCTCCTGCCCGTCACTCTCCCGCAGCACGGTCCGGTGCATGGCGGGATCGCCGAGCACGGCGAGGACCTGTGCCTGGACCTGCTGCTGCCCGTCGAGCCGGCTGACCTGCCAGCCGAGCACGCCGACGGCGACGGCGAGCACGAGGACGACCGCGGCGGCGGCGAGCTGCGCGACCCGGTTGCGGGGCCGCGGATGCCCGACGATCTCGGCGGGCCGGTCGGGGGCCTCGGACAGGGAGGAACCGATCCGGAACGGCAGCGGCTCGTACGCCTCCTGGGGCGTGCGGGCGACGGCGCCGAGAACCTTCTGCCGCAGCCGCGCGGGCGGCTCCTCCTGCGGCACGGACCCGCCCAGCAGCGCGGTCACCTGCTCGGTGGACCGCACGGTCTCCTGGCACAGGGGACAGCCCGGCAGGTGGACCCGTACGGCGTGCTCGTCATCAGGCTCCAGTGCGCGCAGCGCCCAGCCGACGGCCAGTTCCTCGTTCGGGCAGCGCCCGTCGCCTTTCGCGGCGTTCACCGCTGCACCTCCGTCCGCATGCCGGTCGCCTCGTCGCCGTCGCCGAGCAGTGACGACAGCAGCCCCCGCAACCGTCTGATCCCCGCGAAGGTCCGCGACTTGACGGTGCCGAGCGGCAGCCCGGTCAGCGCGGACACCTCGCACTGGGTGTAACCGCCGAAGTAGGCGAGCGCGATCACCTCGCGCTGCTCGTCGGGCAGCCGCCCGAGCGCCTCCCGCACCTGCCCACCGACGACGCCGACCAGCGCCTGGTCGTCGGCGCCGGGGCCGGGCGGCACGAGCCGCTCGGCGACCTCGTCGATCCCGGGCAGGTTCCGCCTGCGCTGCACGGCCTCCCGCCGCACGGCGTCGACCGCGCGGTGGTGCACCAGCGTGAGCAGCCAGGAGGCGAAGCCGCCGCGGCTCGGGTCGAACCGCCCCGGGGCACGCCACACGGCCAGGAACGCCTCCTGCACGACGTCCTCGGCGAATTCCGGGTCGACGCAGACCCGTCGGGCCAGCGAGTAGGCCTGCCGGCAGTACCGGTCGTACAGCTGGGCGAAGGCCTCCTGGTCGCCGCCCGCGACGCGGCGAACCAGTTCGGCGTCGGCCGCGGCGGACCTGGCCGGTGGGACGGGCGCGTCAGCCACCACGGAAATCCTCACGTCCAACATTCGCGCAACATGCGGTACCGGGTTCAGGTTAAACCCAGCAAGATGGGGGTCGCCGAACAGAAGGGTTCACGGAGAGTGATCGACCGGTTGCCCAGAGGTACTGATCTGGCCCGGACGGGTGAAGTAGGTCGTCTCCGCGAGCGGTGTTCCTCACTTCGGCGTCACAACTGAGGAGCTCGGTCGTTTGCTGGCCGGGAAGGGAGCAGAAGGGTAACGACGATGCGCAACGACCACGTGACGCTCCGCTCGACGGCGGTGTTCGACCTGCTCGCCCCGCGCACACCCGCGGTGCCCGTCCAGGTGGAGCTCCGCTACGACACCCGCGACCCGTACGCCGTGGTCGCCGCCTTCCGCACCGGGCGCGCCGGCTGGGTGGAGTGGGTGTATGCCCGGGACCTGCTCGCGGACGGGCTGATCGCCGAGGCCGGCGACGGCGACGTCCGGATCAAGCCCGCCACCGACGACCCCGAGGTCGTGGTGATCGAGCTCAACTCGCCGTCCGGGCACGCCACCTTCGAGGCCGCCTCCGAGGAGCTCGCCGATTTCCTGGACAGAACCTACGACGTGGTCGTCCCCGGCAACGAGCACCTCTGGGTCAACGTCGACCAGGCGCTCACGCACCTGATCTCCAACGACATGAGCTGAACCCCGTCTACACCGCTCCTGACCTGCGGCGATGTCGTTAGCCGACCCCCGATTTGATCCAGAGTGGGGCCATCGGATAAGGTTTCACCAGCACCACGGAGAACGGATCCCAACCGGGAGATGAACCAGAGGGTTCACTTGCGGAGATCCACTCCCGAAGTCGCATGCGGACGTAGCGCAGTTGGTAGCGCATCACCTTGCCAAGGTGAGGGTCGCGAGTTCGAGTCTCGTCGTCCGCTCGGGTAACGGCCCCTCGTCATTCGGGTCGATGTTCCCGGAGTACCATCCGGGAAAACGGCGGAGTGGCCGAGTGGCTTAGGCAAGGGCCTGCAAAGCCCTGTACACGGGTTCGATTCCCGTCTCCGCCTCGGGCGATTAGCTCAGTGGGAGAGCACTACCTTGACACGGTAGGGGTCACTGGTTCAATCCCAGTATCGCCCACCAGTTATATATGCTGGTGAGAACTACGGCCGACGATCTTCGTCGGCCGTTTTTCGCGTTCCGGGAAGATCAAATGGCGATGAGATGGCGATGGGGCCATCACGCGGCATCCCAGGGCAACGCGTCGAGACTTGCCCGAACGTGTGGAAACCAGGACACGAGCTTCCCGAGCTCGTGCGGCCGCAGTGCTCTCAGCGAGGCCAGTCACCGCGCCTCGAGCACCTCGAGGATCTGTTGGCGCATCTCCGGCGTCACGTTGTCGTAGACCCGACCGATCTCTTTCCTCTTCTGTCCTAGCCGTGCGCGCCGCCCCACCTCGGAGACACCAGCCATGAGGCGTGCGTGTGCCGGCCCTCGTTGAAGGTGAACCACGGCAGGATCGGCGGCGTGTGACCTTCGGCATAGGGCGCTGGTGGTCTTCTCGCTGTAGCGGTCGCAGGAGAACACTTTGCCCTCGAGAATCAGGTGGGTCGCGCCCTCGTCCTTGGCGTGCTGGAGAGCGTCGTGCAGGTCCGGCGCCTGCTGGGCGAGCACCGTGATCACCTCGTCGAGGTAGCGATAGCCCGTGGCACGGGAGGTGCCGTGGTCGCGGACGAGTGTGGTGGCATCGGCGTTCTGGCGGAGCCTGCGCAGACCCAGCACCGCCTGCCAGAAGCAGGTCGGCGCCCTGGAGTTCGTGCGAGTGCCGCGACGGCGGCGTTCGGCCCGCAGGAGCCGAAAGGTACCGAGCCAGTTCGCGGGGCACGTCGAGTGTGGCACGACACGTGATCACGGCTCGGAATTGATCTTCGCAAATCCAGTCTTACCCGGGGCTCCCCGGCCATCTTCACGGGGTTCGGCTCGTCGGTGACCAGCCTGTCCGCGCAGCTCGCACGTATCCACTGTGTTCAACGCGAGAATCTCGGTGAGATCACGTCATTTGGGCAATCTCTGCGGACGCAGTTTCAACCATCTTCAGTCACGACAGGCCGTCCATCCTGGCGGGGGCCAATCATTTGGCCTCTTTTACCAAAACCGGCCAGTCGGCAATCCTTGGATAAAGCATGACTGGCGACGGGTCACGCTATTCAAGAATCGTGGACGGTGGCCGCTGATCGTTCGCCGCCCGTCAGGTGCACCGCCGCCCCTCTTCGATGCGAACGAGGAGAAAATGATCATGAGGCGTTCCGTTATCGCCTTCGTTGCAGCGGGTATCGTCGCGCTCTCGCTGATCACCGATGCCGCCGCGTCCGCGGCGGCGCGGTCGATGGCGAGCGTGCAGAAGTCCTCCACCTTCGTGTTCGACCAGATCGCCACCCACGGCCCCGCCGGCGCCGCCGACCAGTACATCCAGATCAAGAACCTCAGCCAGGTCCCGCAGGACCTGGGCAACTTCAAGGTCGAGTTCGCGCCCAGCCGGTCCCAGATCTTCGAGGTGGCCGCGATCCCACCGGGCACGATCCTGCAGCCCGGCCAGGTCTACCTGATGGTCAACCCGCTGGGCTACAGCGGCCCGACCGTCGACGAGTACTTCACCGGCTTCACGCTGCCCGAACGGTTCAGCATCGCCCTGCTGTCCCCGTCCAACGTGATCGTCGACTCGGTGAGCACCATCCCAACCTCGCCTATCCCCTTCGGGGACCCGGCACCGATCTGCAAGGGGCCGAACGCCGCCCTCATCCGACGCTCCAATACGGGCGACAACGCGGTCGACTTCTACTGCGGGCCGCGGGTGCCGGGGCTTCCCGGTCCGGACGCCTGACCCTTGAATCACATCACCCCTCCGACAGCGGCCGGTGGAGGGGCTCGCGAACCGCGACAACAACGTGGCGTGACTTCGCGTGTAGGTTCGGGCCTTACACAGAGGTGTGGCGGGAGCTGCCTGACGGCGGCGGCTACCAGCGCAGCGTCTACACGCCAGCCTCGTCCCCTGGAGCGGACTTCACACCGGCGGTGTAATCGCCCCGACTCTGTCCTACGCCGACGCGGCGGGATGCACCACCCCCGATCATCGTGGTACCCGCCGACGCCGGGCTCGGCACGAGATCGATGACGAACACGAGCACGGTGACCACGACGGCCAGCATGACGCCGGCGGCAACGCCGGCAATGGCCAGCAGCCTGACGGCGTTTCGGGTCCGGCGCTGGTCGTCGAGCACGCGGTCGAGCAGGGCCAAGGGCGTCATGGTGGCTGGGCGCGTCGGGCTCTCCCCAGGTTGTTGTGGTGCCTGCGTTGCTGGTCAGAGCTGCTGACTGACTTTTGGAACCCCGCAGGCAACCGGGACCGTCCTGGGGCTACCGGCGCATCCGCGGCGAACCCGCCCTGCTCGGCATCACGGTCGCCGCACCATGTGGGAGATCGTCAAGACTGACGGCACCCCCAGCCCGCTCCGGACGACCGTCACGTGGACGGACATCCTGTGCTCCCAAGGCGAGGCGATCCTGGCGATGGACCTCGTCGAAACCATCATCCTGACCGAACCCGGCCGTTGCCTGAAGGTCAGGCAGGCCCGTGGGTCGGTGGCTGTCGGTGCGGGCCGGACTGTGTCGTCAGTTCGCTGGTCTGGTCGAGGGCGTAGCCGATGGCCTGGTCGAGGGTGAAGCGGGTGCCGTGCTGGAAGGCCGCTGCGAACCGCTCGTCCCCAAGAGCGCTGAGGGCCTGCTGCTCGCAGCGGTTGTGGACGGAGGCAAGGTACCTCGGGCCGGATGGCGGCGCCCCCATGGAGCGCCAGGTCGTGTGGGCCGCGCCGAGCAGTCGGGCGGCGCGGGTGTGCTGGCCGTCGGTTCCCGCGATCCAGGCCAGCGTCTCCAGGTAGTGCGCGACAACCCACCGGTCACCGATGCGCAGTGCGGCGGGGATCCCGTCGCGGATCAGTGTGCTGGCCTCCTGCCGGTCGCCGGACAGCCACCGGGCGAGGCCGAGCTCCCACAGCGCGTAGTTCCTGGACGAGGACGCACCCCGACTGTCGCACAGGGCCAGGCATTCCTCGCTGAAGGCGATCGCGCGACCCGGGTTGCCGAGGGCCACAGAGGTCAAGGTCAGATAGAACAAGGCGAGCCAGACGCCGTCCGGGTCGTCGAGCGCCTGATGGCGAGCGAGGGCGTCTTCGAGGAGCGGGACCGCGCGGTGCACGTCGTTCTCGAAGAACGCGACCACCCCGAAGCCCAGCGTGGTGTACGCGAGAGTGGGCTCGTCGCGCACCTGGTGCGCCACGCCCTGGGCCTGTTCCAGCTGCGACCGCGCGGTGGCCATGTCGGCCTGCAGCAGGGCGAGCCAGCTACTGGCTTTCAGGGCCATGGCTCGGTGCGGGCTGGGCTGCGGGTCCAGTTCCAGGGCCCGGTCGAGCCAGTAGCGGCCCTCGGTGTGCGAGCCGGAGCGGATCCAGTAGTGCCACAGGGCGGCGGTGATCTCCAGCCCGGCCCGGGCCTGGCCGGGTTCGGTCAGGCAGAACTCCAGTGCGGCCCGTACGTTGGGATGCTCGCGGCGCAGCCGGGCAAACCACACCAGCTCGTTCGGCCCCAGCCACTCCCGCTCCGCCCCCATGACCAACTGGCGGTAGTGGTCGCGGTGCCGCGCGCGCACCACCATCAGGTGGCCGGAGGAGGCCAGCCGTTCCTGGCCGTGCTGGCGGATGGCCTCCAGCATCCGGTACCGCGCGCGGACGTCGGTCTCGTCGGGGACCACGGTCAGCACGGACTTGTCCACCAGCCCGGCCACCAGATCGAAAACGTCCTCGCAGGCGATGCCCATCCCGCCGCAGACCACCTCGGCCGCGTCCAGGTCGAACCCGCCGGCGAACACCGAGGCCCGGGCCCACAGCTGCTGCTCCAGCGAGGAGCACAGGGCGAAGCTCCAGTCGATCGCGGCCCGCAGCGTCTGCGCCCGCGGGACCGCGACCCGGCTGCCGGTGCTCAGGAACCCCAGGTAGTCGTCCAGCCCGATCAGGATCTCGGCGACCGGCATGGCCCGAACCCGCAGCGCCGCCAGTTCGATGGCCAGCGGGATACCGTCCAGCCGGTGGCAGATCCGCACCACCGTCGCCCGGTTACCGGCATCGACCGCGAACCCCGGCCGGGCCAGCGCGGCCCGTTCGGCGAACAGCCGCACCGCCTCCCCCCGTGTGAGGGCGCGCGGGATCACGGGCTGTCCGAGATCCGGCACGGGCAGCGGAGGCACCTCCAGCAGGTGCTCCCCGGCCGTGCCCAGAGCTTGCCGGCTGGTGGCCAGAATCCGCACTCCCGTGGTCGCCCGCAGCAGCCGGCTGGTCAGCACCGCGCACGGGTCGAGGAGGTGCTCGCAGTTGTCCAGCACCAGCAGCAGCCGTTTGTCGGCCAGGTAGTCGGCCAGCGTCTGCGTGGTGGACCGCTGGCCCTGCTGATGGTGGATGCCCAGGGCGTCGGCCACCGTTGGGGCCAACAGTTTCTCGTCGGTGAGCGCGGCCAGCTCGACCAGCCACACCCCGTCCGGGAACGCCTCGCGCGTCCGAACGGCCACTCGCAGGGCCAGGCGGGTCTTGCCAACCCCGGCGACCCCGGTCAGCGTGAGCAGCCGCGCCCGCCGCAGCAGCCGCACAGCCTGGGCGACCTCCCTGCGGCGGCCCACGAAACTGGTCACCTCGCCCGGCAGGTTGCCCACCGGCCGTGGTGATCTCACACCGGTCCTCACCGGCCCCGGCCCTTTCGCTCTTCGACGATCCAGGCGGCGAGCTGGGTGCGCTTGGTGAAGCCGAGCTTGGCCAGGACGCGCTCCACGTGACCCTCGGCGGTGCGCTGAGCGATCACCAGCCGGGCCGCGATCTCCTTGTTGGACAGTCCCTCCGCGACCAACTCGGCGACCTGCCGCTCCCGACGAGTCAACGACGTGCCCGCGGTACCGGCCGCGGTGGCGGCCGAGGGATCGGGCCCGGGTTTCTCGTCGAGGGCGTAGACGATGGCCTGGTCGAGGTCGAGTGCCGTGCCACGGTCGAACGCGGCCTGGAACGCGCGGTCGCCCAGGGCGCAGCGGGCCTGTCGCTCGCACGCCTCGCGCGCGGCCAGGTAGTGCGGGGAGCCCATCAGGGGCCGGCCGCCGACCAGAGGCCAGATCTGGTGCGCCACGCCGAGCAACACGGCGGTCCGCTCGCCCTCGCCGGCCGTGCCCGCGATCCAGGCCAGCCGTTCGACCATCAGCACCATGCAGAAGGTGTCGTCGAAGGCGCGCATGACCTGAAGGCTGTCCTTGGCGTACGTGCTCGCCAGCGCCAACTCGCCCCGCTTCCATTCGGCGAGGGTGAGAGCGTAGAACGTCAGGGCCCAGCCCCTCTGCTCGCCGTGCCGTTCGCAGAGCGCGCGGGCGTGCTCGCCCAGCGTGACCGCACGGCCGAGATCCCCCTGGAAAGCTGCTCCCAAGATCAACCCGACATAGGCGATGATCACGGTGGTGTTCAGTTCGCCGAGGGCCTCGAAGCGTGCCAGGGCATCCTCCAGCAGAGCCTGCGCGCGCGGTAGGTCGCCGCCGAACACTGCGGCGACCCCCAGCATGGAGATGGCGTACGCCAGGACACTCGCGTCGCCCCGCAACTGGGCCCAGTCCCGGGACTCCTGCGCCATGGCCGTGCCGGTGGAGATGTCCCCCTGCAGGACGGCGAGGTGGGCGTTGCTCCACAGGGCGACAGCCCGGGCACTGCTCGACTCGGTGTCCACCGCCAGTGCCCGGTCCAGCCAATGCCGGCCCTCGGCCACGTGCCCGCAGTGCCAGTAGAAGTACAGGGCCGCGGCCATCCGCAGCCCGACCCGGGACTCATCAGGCATGGTCAGGCAGTACTCCAGGGCGCGGCGCAGATTCGCGTGCTCACACCGGGTCCGGGCGAACACTTCCAGCTGGGTCGGGCCGAACCACTCGGCCTCGCCGCGCTCGGCCAGATCCAGGTAGTAGTCCCGGTGCCGCCGACGCAGCACCGCCTCCCCACCGGCCGCCCGCAGGACGTCCCGCCCGTAGTGGGCGATGGTCTCCAGCAGCCGGTACCGGACCGGGAGAGCCTGGTCCGCGTCCTCCTTGATCAGGATCGACTCGTCGACCAGCCCGGCCACCAGGTCGAGCACCCCGTCCCGGGCGATGCCGTCCCCGGCGCACACCGCTTCCGCCGCGTCGAGATCGAACCCGCCGGCGAACACCGACACCCGCGCCCACAGGGCCTGCTCCGGCGGTGAGCACAGCTGGTAGCTCCAGTCCACCACCGCCCGTAGCGTCTGATGCCGGGGCAGCACCACACGGCTGCCCCCGCGCAGGAGACGGAACCGGTCGTCCAACCGGGCCAGGATCTGCTCCGGCGAGAGCGCCCGCAACCGTGCCGCGGCCAACTCGATCGCCAACGGCAGCCCGTCCAACCGGCGGCAGATCCGGGCAAGCGTCGCGTGATTGCCAGTGGTGACGTCGAAGCCGGGCCGCACGAGCGTGGCTCGCTCCACGAACAGGTGGATCGCCTCGTTGCCGACCAGTTTCCCCCGCTGCGGCGGGCGCTCGGGATCCGGCAGCGGCAGCGGCGGCACCGAGAATATGTGCTCGCCCGGCGTGGACAGCGCGTGCCGGCTGGTGGCCAGGATCCGCACACCCGGCGCCGCCGGGAGCAGGTCGGCCGCCAGGCCCGCGCACCGGTCCACCAGATGTTCACAGTTGTCCAGCACCAGCAGCGCCTGCTTGTCCCGCAGGTGACCGACCACGATCTCCCGCGGCGACCGCGCGGACTGGTCCCGCAGCCCCACGGCGTCGGCGACCGTCTGCTCCAGCAGCGCGCGGTCCTGCAACGCGGCCAGCTCGACCAGCCACACCCCGTCGGTGAACGCCCGCCGCACCCCGGCCGCCACCCGCAATGCCAGCCGGGTCTTGCCCACCCCGCCGACCCCGGTCAATGTCAACAACCGAGTGCTCGACAGCAGCCGCTTCGCCTCGGAGACCTCCCTGCGACGGCCCACGAAACTGGTGACGTCGGCGGGAAGATTGCCATTGAGCTGCGACGACCTCATACCCGAATACCCGACATCACAGACCTCACGTTCGATGGTGTCATCCAGGCCGCGAGCCGGAGCCGTGCACCGTGGCCACCAGCTGCCACGATGCGTTCACTGTGACCTTCCGCGAGGCACGGCACCAACCTCCACATCGGCAGCAAACCGGCACAGCCGACAAACGCCGCGATCAAGGATGCGGCAGCAACCCCGCGTGGTGGAACGGCAGAAGGAGGCGCGGTGCCGACAATGGCCATCGAACGTCAACGGAACAGTAACCCCTTTCCGTAGCACGGGGCGGATGATGAACCGATGTCTGCCGCGGCATGTCGGTGGCCAGTGGTGCGAGTGGTCCCCGGTGGCGACGTCCGGCGTCAGGGCACTGCCACCAGTGCGGTGGTGATGAGGTTCCCCCGCTTTGCTTCGCTGGAGACCTGGTTATCGGGATTCGTCTGGGATCGTAGCCGAGTCCGTCCGTTGCCGGACACCCCATGCCTCCTCGTACTCGTCGGGAGACAGGCCGTCGAGCCCTTGCTGGAATCCGCCGGGGGCGATACCAACCGTCAATGTAGCGCGAAGATCGCCGGGTCGGCCTCGGGGCGAGTGGCGAAGGCGTTGCCGGGCCAGCAGATCAGCTCGGTCTTGGTGGCCGGCGATAGGTTCTCGGCGGCGTCGTCGAACGAGTCGCCGACGAGGTCGCCGTCGACCTTGATGACACCTCGTACAACGCTACCGGGCCCAGGCCCGTAACGGCCTTCCGTTGCGGATGCCGAGAAACCGCTCAACAGTCCACAACGGAGCGATCTTGTAGCCCCAGCCGTGGTTCTCCGTGGCTATCCGTTCGATCAGCCCTGCGATCGCGTCGTCGACGGGCGGACGCCCGCGCCGGTGTGGGTAGACCTCCGATCTCGCTAAGTGTCAAGCTGCGGCGGCCTGGGCGGGTGTGTCGTCGATCGGCCCGAACGCCTTGATCGAGTCGTAGTGCTCTCCAGTCTGTAGGCAATGGTGGAGCTGGCCGAGGAAGCGGTTGAACAGGTGCCGCAAGGCGGCAGCGTGTCGGTCACCGCGTTCTCGGCGACGCCGGTAGTGCTCTTGGGGCGCCCCGGTCTTCGCCATCGCAGCGAAGGCCCAGAGGAACCCGGCGGCGTTGAGCCGGTCGTTCTTCACGGTGCGGCGGGTGATCGAGATGCTGCGTCCGGATGCCCTCGTGACCGGTGCGGAGCCGGCGTATGCCTTGAGCGCGCGGGCGTCGGCGAACCGGCTGCGGTCATCGCCGATCTCGCCGAGCACCCGGGCTCCAGATAGGTCAGCCAGGCCAGGGAAGCTGGTGATCACGGCGTAGTCGGGGTGTTGTTGGAACAGTTCCGCGGTGGTCTGGCTGAGTTGATCGACGGCGGCGCACTCGGCGTTCAGGGTGCCGAGCAGAGCGAGGGCCTGACTGCCGAACGCGTCCTCGACGGCAGGTGGCTGTCGCAGCTGCTCGGCGCGCAGGGCTTGGCATAACTGGAGGGCCAGATCCTCGATGCCGCGCTGGCGGCCGGCCCTGCGTAGTGCGGCGGCCAACTGTGTCTTCGTCACCTTTGCTGCGGCCGCTGGGGTTGGCGCGAGAGCCAGGACGGCGCGGGCCTCTGGGCTGGCCAGGTTGGTGACGGTGCCCTTGGCGAAGGCGGCCAGGAACCCTGGGTAGTACTCGCGCAGCACTGCCCGCAGTTCCTGGGTGGCGCGGGTGCGACGCCAGGTGGCATCTTGGGTGGCACGGGAGAGCACTGCGACGGCGCGGGCGAGGTCGCTGTCAGCGGGCAGCGGCCGGTGGGCGTGAGCGTCGGTGCGCAGGATGTTGGCCAGCGTCATGGCGTCGACGTGGTCGGACTTCTTGCGGGCGACGGTGTGGCGCTCGCGATAGCGGGCGACGGCCATCGGGTTGATGGCGTAGACGCGGCGGCCGGTCTGGCGCAGGGCCGAAACCAGCAGGCCGCGCGGGGTTTCAATCGCGACCGGGATCGGGGCCTCGGCGATGTCGCCGGCGTCGGCGAGCATCGTCATCAGCTCGGCGAACCCCATGGCGGAGTCGCCGATGCGACGCTTGGCCACCAGACCGCCGTCGGCGTCGATCAGGGCGACGTCGTGGTGGTCCTCGGCCCAGTCGATCCCGCAGAACACCTTCACTCTGTGTTTCTCCTCGAACTGGCTGTTTGTGCTGGTCAACGAGACCCTGGTGAGAACGCGCGGCGCCCTAATGACGAGGCTCTATGGCCTGACCTCCGATTGAGCCGTTCACGATCCCAGCGATCCGCGCGGGCACCGGTCTCGACGAAGAGCTCATGCGGCTCCCGGCCAACGAGGTGTCCTCCGTGCGGACGGGCTCGAATCACGACGACCATCTTGATCAACGAGGCGGTGGCGACCGTGCTGGCCACCACCACCTCCGGTTCCGTTGTCGGCGCGGTCTTAGCTGGAGGGCTCGTGGCCCGAGGTATCGCCAGGCGTCAACGGAACGAGTGAGGAGGATGTCGAGGCGAGAGGCGCCGGTCTACACCAAGAAGGCTGCTGCCATGGTCCACTTAAGGCGTCCTGCTCGCACTCGACCATCCAGAACGACCAACCAGTGCGCCGGCCTGGACGCAGGTCTACCGCCCTGGGTAACTCAGAGGCGTCACCGGCGGTCGTTCACGAGTCATTAGGTCCACTTCGCGGCTTCCAGGCGCCGGTGCCAGCGAAGGATCGTGCCCGGGGTGACCAGCCGGTGTAGCCGCGGCCCCGTGGGCGGCAGGCGCATCGATGTCCTTGGACTTCGACGAGCGGCTGAGCAACACCATCAGGCCCACAAGCCTGAAGAAGATCAGGTAGAGCAGACGCGGCGCCATGGCTGGCGATCATGCCCGGCCCGTTGAACGTGTCCGTCGCCGCAGGTCAGATACGAAGGCCGACTTCCGGAACCCCGCAGATCGGCGTGCCAGCGTAGGAGCGTGCGTAAGACGGCCAGTTGATGGCGCGGTACGAGAATCTCCACGTCTTGGCGGTCCGAGCGGACGGGCAGGGCTGTCCAGGACGGGAGTCGACAGAAGATCAGGTACACGAGTCGCAAGGCCACGACCGCCGATCATGCCGAACGCGATCCGCCTGCCGTCACCCCTGGTCAACGCCCATGGCCGAGTATCGGGCACCCGCAGGCTCTCGGCAGAATGCAGGTCTACTGTGGACCGTCAGTGGGCGGTCGTGGTGAGCTTTCTGGTCGCGGCCAGGTCTGCGTCCTGTATCCGGCTGGGGTAGCACAGGCGCAGCAGCGGGCCGGTCATCGCGGTAGTGACCACGGCCATCACGACCATCAGCGAGTACAACGAGGTGTCCAACAAGCCGGCCTGTAGGCCGACGCCGAGGATGATGAGTTCGGTCAGGCCGCGGGTGTTCATGAGCACGCCGAGCACGCTGGCGTGTCGGGGACTCTGGCCACAGGCCCGGGCGCCGGTGTAGGCGCCGAGGAACTTGCCGCAGATGGCCACTAGCACGATGAGGGCGAACTCGCCGAGCGCGGCCACGTCCATTGTGGACAGATCGACGCCGAAGCCGGCCACGGTGAAGTAGACGGGCAGCAAAACGGAGCCCAGCGGGGTGATCCGCCTGATGATCTCCTCCCGCAGTGCCTCGGTGCCGCGGCGCGGGATGACAGCGCCTGCGAGGAAGGCGCCGAAGATGAAGTGCAGGCCGAGCCACTCGGTGATGCCGCCGGAGACGACGGCGAGCACGACCACGCCAACCAGTGCGCCTGCCGACAGTGGGCGGCCGGCGCGGAGATGTGCTGCAGCGAGCCGGCCCAGCAGCGGGCGCACGGCGAAAAGCATGATCGCCACGAAGGGCAGCACGAGCGTGATCTGCCACAGGGCATGGTGGCCGGTGACGGCCAACACCCCGGCGAGCAGGCACCACGCGACCACGTCGCCGATCGCCGCGACCGTCATGGCAAGCCCGCCGACGGCGGTGCGCTGCATGCCACGATCGGTCAGGATCCTTGCCAGCACGGGAAAAGCAGTGATCGACATGGCCGCGCCGAAGAACAGCACGAAAGCCGCCGGCGAGCTGCCGTGCTCGTGTCCGGCCATCAGGGCCAAGGCGAGCAGGCAGCCGAGGCCGAACGGCAGGGCCATCGACATGGCTGCCACTCCGGCTGCGGCGCCCCGTCGTCCTCGCAGCGTCCGGTGGTCGAGCTCGAGGCCGACGACGAACATGAACACCGCCACGCCGACATCGGCCAGTGCGGTCAGCCCCGGTCGCACGTCGGCCGGGAACAACGCCCTGGGCACGGCCCCGGACAGCAGTGTCGGACCGAGCAGGATGCCGGCGACGATCTCGCCGACGACCGGCGGCTGGCCGAGCCGTCCGGCCGACGCGCCGGCCAGTTGCGCGGCGGCGAGCACCACCGCCAGCGCGATCAGGAATCCCAGCGTGTTCAGCGGGAGCACGAGTGGCCTTTCTCTGTGGAACGGGAGTCGACGATCACGGTGAACCGGATGGACAGCGGCGAAAAGGCGTTGCTATGTTGTTCGTCATGTCCAGCCCCGAGGCAGCCAGTAGGTAGCCACCGGACCTCTCCGGTGGCGTTCTCCGCGGTCGCGTCCTCCTCGACGCCGACGTTGTCCTGACCCGGGCCGCCGTTGTGGCGCCGGGCAGTGCGCGGCACTCGCCACCGTCTCGAGACTTCCTCGTTCCGGGCTTCCGTTGCATCCGCCGGTCTCAGGGCCGCGCGGGTCGGACGGTGCTGACCACGCACTTTTCACTCCGTAGTGGAGCTTTGTCATGCCATTCGCCATATACGTCCTCGCGCTGGCGGTCTTCGCCCAGGGGATGTCGGAATTCATGCTGTCCGGGCTGGTGCCGACCATCGCCCAGGAACTGACCGTGTCGATCCCGGCGGCGGGGTCGCTGACCTCTGCCTTTGCCGTCGGCATGATCGTCGGCGCGCCGCTGGTGGCGATGCTGAGCCTGCGCTGGCCGCGTCGCACCGCGCTACTGGTCTTCCTGGTCACATTCCTGCTGATGCACGTGATCGGGGCGGTGACCGGGAGCTTCGCCGTCCTGTTCGTCACCCGGGTGGTCGCCGCGCTGGCCAACGCCGGTTTCCTCGCGGTCGGCATGGCGGCCGCCACGTCCATGGTCGAGCCGACCGCCAAGGGCAAGGCCACGTCGATCCTGCTCAGCGGCGTCACCATCGCGTGCATCGTCGGCGTCCCCGCCGGCGCGTTCATCAGCGAGCTGTGGGGCTGGCGGGCGGCTTTCTGGGCCGTGGCCATCCTTTCCGTCCCCCCGGTCGTCGCCATCCTGCGCGCGGTCCCCGGTGCCGCACCCGACCCGAACGCGCCGAGCGCTCTGCACGAGTTGCGGGCGCTGCGGACCCCGCGGCTGGTCGTCGTGCTGGTGTTGGGCGCCCTGGTCAACGGCGCGACCTTCTGCTCGTTCACGTACCTGGCCCCCGTGGTCACCGACGTGGCGGGGTTGGCGGCGGCGTGGGTGCCGCTGGCGCTGCTGCTGTTCGGCCTCGGCTCGTTCGCGGGCGTGACCATCGGCGGCAAGTTCGCCGACAGCAACCCCATGCGGCTGCTGGGCGTCGGCGCGGTCGCGCTGCTCGCCGGCTGGCTGCTGTTCGCCCTCACCGCGGGCATTCCGGTGGTGGGCTTCATCTTCATGTTCATCCAGGGCACGCTCTCGTTCGCGGTGGGCTCGACCCTCATCACGCAGGCCTTCTACTCGGCGACCGGCGCCCCGACGCTGGCCGGCGGTTTCGCGACCGCCGCGCTCAACGTGGGCGCGGCGGCGGGGCCGGCGCTGGGCGGTGTGGCCATCGGCGTCGGCGCCGGTTTCCGCTCGCCCCTGCTGGTGAGTGCCGCACTGGTCGCGGTGGCTCTGCTGGTCGGTGCGGCGGCGCTGCTGGCCGGCAGGGGCAAGGCGGGCGCCGGGAACGCGCGGTCTCCGGAACAGGCCCCCGTGGTCTGACCGGCGCCCGACGACTGGGTCCGGTGCGCCGGCCCCAGTCGTCGGGCGGCCGAGGGCAGGGGCTAGGGCAGCCGGTCGAGGAAGTGCGCGATCAGCGTCGCGGACTGTTCGGGATTCAGCCGCGGATCGCAGGTTGAGCGGTAGTCCGGAAAGGACGGTTCGGTCACCCGGCTGGACACGCACTCGGTGACCGGGTCCGGGGTCAGCTCCAGATGCAGACCGGCCGGACGCTGACCGTGCGCGGTCAGCACCCGCGCGAATGCGGCCACCTCGGCGAGCATGGCGTCCATCAGTCGTGTCTTCACGCCGTGCAGCTTGATCCCGTTGCCGTGCATCGGATCGCACAGCCACACCACCGGTGCGCCGTGCCGGGCCACCGCCGACACCAGGGGCGGCAGCAGCCGCTCGACGTCCTTGGCCCCGTGGCGCACGATCAGGCTGAGCCGTCCGGGGATGCCGTCGGGGTTGAGCGCGCGGGTCAGGGCCACCACGTCGTCCGGGGACGCGGTCGGGCCCACCTTCACGCCCACCGGGTTGTGCACGCCCGTGGCGAGGGCCAGGTGGGCGCCGTCGAGTTCACGGGTACGCTCGCCGATCCAGCCGAAATGGGTGGCGGCGCTGAACGCCCCACGCACGCCGGCCCGCACCAGCGGGCGCTCGTAGGGCACGAGCAGCATCTCGTGCGCGACGTAGACCCGCTCCTGCAACGGTTTGCCGTACCACGAGCGCCGCACTTCGCGCAGCACGATCTGCGAGCAGTCGTAGGCGGTGCGAAGTCGGCGAGGGTCGGGCACACGTGACACCGGGTCGGGTGCGGGGTCGTTGACGGCATCGCCGCAGTAGCTGGCCATCATCCGCCCGGCCTCGTCCGGATCCGGCTCGAACGGGGACGAGCGGGGCTTGCCGTACTGCCCGGCGAGCCGGCCCACCGCCACCGCGGCCAGCCCGCTGCCGGCGCGCATCATCGCGGCCAGCCCCTGCAGGTGGTCGACCTTGTGTCGGATCACGTCGAGCACTGCCTCGTGGAAACGCTCGGCGCAGTCGCCGCCCTGCAGCAGCAGCCCGGCCCCTTCGGCGACCAGCGCCATGCCGCGGGCGAGATCGACGACCTCGTCCTCGGTGGTCAGCGCGGGCAGGTCGGCCAGCTCCGACTCCACGCGGTCGAGCGCGGCCTGGTCCGGCCAGGACGGCTGCTGCCGGGCGGTGCGCGCAGCCATCGCCGCGCGTACGGCGGCCACCGGCGACTCGCGGACGGCGGCCGTGCCCCGACCGTCGCCGGCGCTCATCGGACGCCCGCCGCCTGTGCGATGACCAGGTCCTCGACCCGGCACATCTCGGCGATGATCAGCTCGTACATCCGGACCAGGAACGCGGGGTCGACGCCGTGTTCCCGGCCGTAGCCGGCTGCCCGGTCGGTGACGAGGGCGACCCGGGCGGGTTGCATCATCGGCACGTCGTTGGCGGCCTTGTGCTCGGCGATCTGCACACCGCACTCGAGGCGCCGTCGGATGGTGTCCAGCAGGACCTGGTCGAGCCGGTCCAGCTCGGCCCGAAGGTCGCTCAACCGGTGTTCGCTCATCGGGATCTCCCCCGTGTGGGTGGTCGTCGACAACTCGCGGCCGCGCCGCCGATACGCCTCGAAGCCGGTGCCGAACCAGGCCCGCACCTGGTCGAAGACGGCCGTGAGCTCGCCGCCTTCGACGGCGGTCGCGAACGCGCGCAGGCCGTCGGCCAGCGCCTGCCGGGCGGCGGGCGCGTGCGGGTTGGCCGCCTGGACGTCCAGATAGACCTCCGGGCTGCCGCCCGTGATCCGCGCCAGCAGGGCCAGCAGCGTCGTGTGCGGCGGCGGCGCCGTAGCGGCGAGACGCTCGGCGTCGACTCCCAGCCGCGTCAGCGCGAGCCCGAAGGACAGCACGGCGGCGTGGGTGAGGGCCTGGGTCGCCGCGGTGGTGGTGTCGTGCTCTTCGGGGTTGCACGGCACGACGCGGCCGCCCCAGGACCGCACCATGTCCAGCACGGCCGTGACGCCGGGGCCGCCGCGGGTCACCACCGCGGCGACCGGCCGGCCCGCCATCCCCAGGTCCGGGGCGAACATCGGGTTCAGCCCCACCTGTTCGACGGTGGCCGGCAGATCGCCGAGCCGGGCGGCGAACCGGGACTTCACCGACAGCGTGTCGGCCAGTACCGCGCCCGGTCGCAGCAACGGGGCCAGCGGCTCCAGCGCGCGCAGCGCCACCGGCTCCGGCACCGCCAGCACCACCAGGTCCGCGGCCATGACGGCGGCGGCGATCCCGGCGTCCGGGGCGGTGATGTCACCCCGGACCGCGTCGCCGTCACCAGGCACGGGATCGATGGCTGTGGTGGCGATCCCGCTGCCGCGCAACAGATCGGTGAGCATCGTGCCCACCGTGCCCCGTCCGCCGACCACCACGGCGCGGCGCAGGGCGGTCACGCGACTTCTCCGGCCGGCACGGTCGTCGTTGCGCCGGCCCGGTCCAGCGCGGCCAGCAGCGCGCCCGCCTTGACCACCGTCTCGGTGAACTCCTCGTCGTGGTCGGACAGGGCGACGATCGCGCCACCCACACCGAACTCCACGGCGCCGGGGGTTACCACCATGGTGCGGATGACGATGCTGAGATTGGCCGCGCCGCTGAGCGAGAACCAGCCCAGCGCGCCGGAGTAGACCCCGCGCGGGCCGCCCTCCAGCCGGTCGATGATCTCCATCGTCCGCTTCTTCGGCGCGCCGGTCATCGACCCGCCGGGAAAGGCCGCCCGCACGCAGTCGACCGCCGTCGCGCCTGGGCGCAGCGCCCCGCGGATGGTCGACACCAACTGGTGCACCGGCGCATAGGTCTCCACGTCGAACAGCCGGGGGACGTGGACCGAGCCGATCGCGCAGACCGCGTTGAGGTCGTTGCGGACCAGGTCGACGATCATCAGGTTCTCGGCCCGATCCTTCTCCCGGCTGAGCAGGTCGGCGCGCAGCGCGGCGTCCTCGGCCGGCGAGCCGCCGCGCGGGCGGGTGCCCTTGATCGGCTTGGACTCGACCCCGCCGTCCGCGCCGATGGTCAGGAACCGCTCCGGGGAGGCACTGAGCACCGCGATGCCGGGGAAGTCCAGCAGCGCGCCGTAGGGCACCGGGCTGATCGCGCGCAGCGCCGAGTACAGCGGCCCCGGCCGGGCGTCCACCGGCATCGTGACCATGTTGGTCAGGCAGATCTCGTAGGACTCGCCGTCGCGGATCTCGTCGAGGCAGGCGTCGATGCGGCTGAGGTAGGCGTCCCGGTCGTGACGGGGTGTCACGCCCGCGCCGAATCCACTCAGGTCGCGCACGCCCAGCACCGCGGCGCCCGCGCCGGCCCGGGGTGGGGTGAGCGCGCGCAGCCGGGCCTCGGTCTCGTCCAGCCAGGCGGTGGCGGCGGCGGTCGCGCCGCCCTCGGCCAGCGAGAGCAGGTAGCAGCAGCCCTCGGCGTGATCGAGCACGACCGCCCGGTCGGCGAAAAGCATGGCCGCGTCGGGATGTGCGGACTCATGCGCCGGCTCACCGATGGTCTCGGCCTTGAGCTCGTAGCCGAGGTAGCCGACGTAGCCGAGATTGAAGTCGAACGGCAGGCCGGCCGGAACGGGGACCTGCCGTCGGCTGAGCTGCTCCTGCAGGTAGTCGAAGAACGGCTGGCGCGACTCGGTGACCCGCCCCCGCCGGTCGCGGACCCTGACCGTCTGGTCGGACACTCGGTAGGTGACGTACTCGGCCAGCGGGCCGCTGTCGTCGCCGAGGAAGGAGAAGCGCGACAGCCCGTCGATGACCGCGCTGCTGTCCAGCCAGAACACCGAATTCGCGTCGGCGAAGCACGCCGCGCGAACGGATTCCCCGTCCGGCGACCCGTCCACCCGGCGCACCAGCACTTCGTAGCCGCGGCGCGCGTGCGAGTGGGCCAGGGCCAGTTCGCGGAAGTTGGCCAGCAGCTCCCGGCCGTACTCGCTGCCGATGGACTCGGGGTGGAACTGCACGCCCCAGATGGGCTTGTGCCGGTGACGCACGCCCATGAGCACGCCGTCTTCGGTCCACGCAACCGCCTCCAGCTCGTCCGGCAGTTCGGTGGCGGCCAGCGAGTGGTAGCGCACGGCCGTGAACGGCGATGGCAGACCGGCGAAGATTCCCTCGCCGGTGTGCCGGACCGAGGACTCGCGGCCGTGCATCGGCTCGGGGGCGAGACCGACCGTGGCGCCGAACAACTGGGCGATGCCCTGGTGACCGAGGCAGACGCCGAGCACGGGCAGGTCGCTGTCGAGCACCGCGCGGGCGCTGATGCCGAAGTCGCGCTCGCGGTCCGGGCGGCCCGGTCCCGGCGAGACGATGATGGCGTCGAAGTCGTCGAGCCGGATCCGGGACCAGTCCGCGTCGTTGCGCACGACCGTCGGCGCGAGGCCGGTGATCTCGCCGACGTACTGGAAGAGGTTGTAGGTGAAGGAGTCGTAGTTGTCGATCAGGAGGGTGCGCACTTGCGGCCCCTTGTCTGTGGTGAATGCGGGCGGACGCGCTAGCGGGTCAGCGTCTTGCGCAGGTAGAGGCGCTCCGCGGTGTTGCCCCGGGTCAGCGCGTACTTGACGAGCAGGTCGCTGTCGACGATGGCCGGGTGGCTCTCGTCGTAGTCGATCGCCATCACGGTTCCCAGCCACGGCTCGAGACCCATCGCGTACACGTAGACCTCGTCCGGGTCGAGCGCGTCAACGATGGCCTTGGCCTGCTCGAAGTCCGAGCCGTTGAGCCGGCGGCTCTGGTCCTCGCGGCGGGACAGCGGCCGTGGGTACAGCGGGCCGTAGATCCAGCTCGCCGCCGCGCCCATGCTCTCCATGCCGATGAACACCGTGTCGACGCGGCCGGTGACGGCGACGACCTTGGCGTAGGTCGACGGCGAGATGTTGGTGGAGTCGGCGGCGAACAGGACCTGGCGGTTCCCGAGCCGCAGCAGCCAGCCGGTCTTGCTGCGGATGCGCAGATCGCCGTGCTCGCCGAGGAACGGGACCGCCACTGCCGTCGCGGTCCCGCAGCGGCGCTCTTCGAGGTCGTCGACCTCGACGACGTCGGTGAAGCCGAGGCGGCGCAGGATGCCGGCCAGACCGGGGTCGACCAGGCTGGCGTTGCTCGAGCGGGGGACGAGCACGGTGCCGACGCGGTGACGGATCCGCAGCAGCGTCTCGAACAGCATGTGGTCCTGGTGGTTGTGGGTGATCAGCACGTGGTCGATGCGGTCGGGCAGGTCGGCGAAGGTGAACCGGCCCTCGGTCGCGTCGTCGTAGCCGTCGTAGCTGAGCACCGGGTCGACCAGGAACGTGGTCCCCTCATGGCGGACGAAAACGCAGGCGTGGCCGGCGTAGTCGAGCACGTCGGGCTCCGCCGACTCGTCACGGGCCGGCCCGCCGGCGACGAGTTCGAAGTACCCGGCGAACCGCTCGGCCCGCTCGCCGTCCAGGCCGAGCTCCGTGGTGAGCCGGGCCAGCTCCGCCTCGTCCAGGCCGCCACGGAACACCATGTCCAGCAGTGGCGAGTTGAGCGGGACGTCCACCAGCAACTGATCCGGCCCGTACTCCAGCATCGGAGTGGTGAGCGCGAACTCCCTGGCGTCGCTGGTGACGGGGCGGAACCGGACCTGCTGCATGCCCTCGTCGTAGAACTCCGAGGCGTACATCAGCGGCTCGATGAACCGGTAGTCGGGCGTGTGGTTGTCACGGCCGTAGAACACCTCGACGCGACCCGACAGGGCCGGGGGAAGCTCCTGGTACACGGGGTCGAGGCACTCACCGGTGTAGCGGGGGAGGATCTCCTCCTCCAACCGGCGGATCGCCTCGAACAGCTCGTTCAGCAGCTCCCGCTGTGGTGCGCTGCGCTCGTGCCAGTCCTTGATGACGTCGTAGTGCTCGTGGGCGTGCACCCACGGGCCCCCGTGCATGCGCGGCTGCCGGACGGCCGCCGCGTGCACCTCCGGAGAGTCCAAATAGGACTCCATGATCGGGGTGAATCGGTTGTGGACGAAGCGGGCCAGCGTCTGCGGGGGCAGCAGGTACGACCAGCCGTACCAGCCCGCGATCACCGGCTCGACCGCGACGTCCGGGCGCAACGAGTAGGGCATGGCATTCCTTCTCGCTCGGGTGTGGACGGGGGAGTGGTCAGACGCCGACCGCGGTTGCGGCGCCGAGCAGGGCCAGCAGGTCGGCGAGCAGCTCGCGGTCGGTCTCGCGGCGCGCCTCCCGCCAGCCGCGGCCGCCCAGCGCGGCCTGGGTCGCAGCGAGCACCCGGGGGTCGGCGCCGCTGTCGCGGGCCAAGTCGAACCACTCGGTGATGTCGACGACGTCGTCGGCGGTGAGGCCCGCGGTCGCCAGCAGGTCGTCGAGCCCGTAGGTGCGGTGCACGACGACCTGCGAGCGGGCCGGCGCCCGGTGCAGACCGGCGAGCAGCGCGTCGACCACCAGCTGCACGTCGCAGATCGGCACCAGGCCGTCCAGGCGGGGCATGGCCCGCAGCCGGGCGGACAGGTTCAGCAGCGCGGAGAACCAGTCCTGGCGCAGGAAAGCGGTGTCGGCGGGGCCGTGGCCGTAGACCAGGCCGGCCCGGTAGCTCGCGACCTGGCAGCCGATGGTGGCCAGCGTCTCAACGTACGCCTCGCAGACGAGCTTCGACCGTGAGTACGGGTCGCCGACCGCCGCCAGCGCCTCGGCCGACAGGTCGGTGAAGCGCTCGCCGGCCGAGGCCGCGGACAGGAACGCGAACGAGCGGGCGCCGAACGCGGCGGCGGCGCGTGCCACCAGCGCCGTGGTGCGGGCGTTGGCGTTCATGTGCCGGTCCAGCGGCAGCAGGTGGTTGACCTCATAGCCACAGTGCACGACGGCGTCGACGGCCGGGCCGGAACCCTGCTCGACCCGGCGCGCGAGCTCCGGATAGTCGATGACCTCGACCTCGTCGAGTTCGGCGGAGGGGCGGCCGAAACGGGCGGCGTGCGCGGTCCGCAGTCGCTGGGCGGTCCCGGTGCTCACCACCAGCGCTCGGCGGCCCTCGGCCAGCAGCCGTTCCAGCACGTGGCCGCCGATGAAGCCGGACGCGCCGGTCACCAGCACCAGGCCCGGGCCGGCCGGGGCGGCACGGCGCAGCAGCGGCAGTTCGGCGCGCAGCTCGGCGAGTTCGGCGGTGGCCTGCCGGTAGGCCAGCTCGGTGGCCGACGCCTCGCGCGTGACCTCCTCGCCGCGCACGTGCTTGAGGAAATCGGTGGGGACGAAGTCGTAGTCCATGGCGTCGAACGCGGCCTCGACCGCCTGCTGGCCGTAGACCTCGGTCAGCTTGACCTGGATGCGCATCATCGCCAGCGAGCTGGCGCCGGCATCGAAGATCGACCCCTCCGGGGCGACCTCGGCGCCGAGCACCTCCGTGACGACGTCGAGCACCCGGCGCAGCTCCGTACCGCCCGCGGCTGCCGCCGGGGCCTCGGTGTCGGCCGACAACAGGTCCCCCAGCGCCCCTTTGTCCAGCTTTCCGCTGGTGGCCAAGGGAAAGTCCGGCACGACCGCGACGCGGTCGGGCACCTCCCAGGCCGGCAGCAGCTGCCGCAGCCGCGCCATCACCGCGTCGACCCCGCCGCGCGCGGTCGTGGTGGCCAGTACCAGCTCGTCGCCGAGCTGCACCATCGCCACCGGCACGCACAGGTGCACGGCCAGCGCCGACTCGACGTGCGCGAGGTTGACCCGGTGGCCGAGGCGCTTGATCTGCTCGTCGACGCGGCCCATGTACGTCAGGCCAGCGCGGTCGAGCGCGACACGGTCGCCGGTGCGATAGGCGCGCCGGCCTTCCACCTCGCTGAACCGCCGCTGCTCGTCGGGATCGCCGCCGACATAGCCCAGCGCCACGCCGTCGCCGACGATGACCAGCTCGCCCACACCCGAGTCGGCCAGGTCGCCGGTCTCCGGGTCACGGACCAGCGCCGTGAAGCCGTCGATCGGCGTGCCGATGGTGGCGCCGAACTCGGTCATCGCGGCCATCGAGAAGCAGACCGTCGCCTCGGTGGGGCCGTAGGCGTTGAAGACCAGGCTGTGCCGCACCGCGGTCTCGAACTCCGCCTTGCCCAGGGCCTCGCCGGCGAACTGGACCTTGCGGACCCGCCGTTGCGCCTGGTCGCCGAGGCGGGCGTACACCGACGGCGGCACCATGATCAGGTCGGCGCCGTGCTCGGCCAGATGCCGGGAGACCGCGCCCAGCCATGAGTGCTGCTCGCGGGCCGGCACCGCGACCGTGGCGCCGGCGTGCAGCGCGGCCACGATCTCGGTGATCGAGGCATCGAAGGACAGCGAGGCGAACTGCAGGACCTCCTCGCCGGGGCGGATGTCGAGCAGCCGCCGCAGCGATCGGCACAGGTTGAGCAGGCCGCCGTGTCCGACGTCGACCAGCTTGGGCCGTCCGGTGGAGCCCGAGGTGAAGATCGAGTACGCGATCGGCGAGTCGCAGGCGGGGGTGGCCTGCTCGCCGGCCTCGTCGAGGTCGATCCGCCTGGTGTCGAGCGCCGGCACGCCGGCGGCTGCCGCCTTGGCCACCCCCTCGTCATCGAAGCAGACCGCCAGGCCCGCGCCGGCCACCCGAGCGGACTCGGCCAGCCGCTCGGCCGGCAGGCCCGGGTTGGTCGGGGTGTACACGGCGTGGCTGCGCAGCGCGGCCAGCGCCCAGACGACCGCCTCGGCCGTGTGCTCGCCGACGACAAGGACCCGACGGCCGGCCGGGCACTCCCGGCCGATACGGGCGGCGAGCGCGCCGGTGACCCGGTCCAGGGCCGCGTAGGTCCACTCCTGGTCGGCGCAGCGCAGCGCCACCCGGTCGGTGTGACGCGCGAACGCGCCGCTGAGCAGGTCAGGCAGTCGCACGGGAAACTCCAATCCGCTGCTCGAGTTCGGTGAGGATGTCCTGCGCGGCGTCGTCGCCGAGGAAACGGCTCTTGTACTGCAGCCGCATCAGCGGCGGGCCGGGGAACGACCGGTCGGCGAGGAACTTCAGGTCCTCGAACGCGCGCTCGCTGCGTACCCGCACCCACGTCCAGTGCCGCGGCTCCGGTCGCATGAAGGTGGTGTCGGAGACGACGAGCCGAGGCATCCGGCCCCGGCTGAACGCGGTGGCGAACGTGGTCAGGTCGGACATCGTGTAGCGGCCGAGGCCCTCCAGCCGTTGCCGGGTCCGGGCGAAGTGCTCGGCCGTGTACTCGCCGGCGCGGTCGCCGCGTACCACGAGCGGGCGGATCTCGACGAAGTAGCCGCCGATCCGCGCGAAGTCCCAGCGGGAGAACGGATATTGCAACACGAGCCCGCCGCCGAGCACCCGCAGCGCGGTGGCGGTGACCGCAGCCAGCAGGTCGTCGAAGGAGATCCCGGAGCGCATCTCGAGCCAGCGCTCGGAGCACCGTGAGATCGTTGGCACACCGGGCGTGCCGGGCGTGGGCAGGTCGCCCAGCTCGCGCTGCACCTCGTCGAGATCCGCGGCAGGCAGGTCGGCGTAGCGGGCCAAGGCGGCGGCATGGCCGCGGTAGCGGTGGCCCGGCCGCTTGACCGGTTCCCCGCGCAGGTACGCCCGTAGCTGCGGCAGCAGGGCCACGACGTCGGAGAGGTCGACGACCATGTGGTTGAACTTCGTGAAGACGAGGTGGCCACCGTCGACGTGCGGCCAGAATGCGACATGCACGGCTTCGTCCAGCCGCAGCGGGTGGGCGTTGTGATAGGCGGTTGCCACCTCGGCCAGGTCGTCGGGCCCGCCGGACAGGACGGTGTCGTGCACCGCGCAGGTGATCCGCACGGACGGCTCGGGAATGTCGAGAAGGTCGGCCAGCGCTGCGGTGACGCCCAGTTCACGGAGGAACCCTTCGACGACGGAGAGGTTCGCCGCGCGTTCGGCAGCGAGCACACCCAGCGCGGCGGCGCACGGGTTGACGTCGCAGTCGAGGCCGAGGTCACGCAGGAAGCTGTATATGTCGCGGACGGCCAGGGCCTGCGGGCGTAGGGCGGGTGCGGTCATGGTCGTCACCCCTTGGGGCCCGTGGTCGTGCCCCAGGCGAACTCGACCTGGTCGAGCACGTCCATCTCGGCCAGCAGCGAGTGCACGCCGGAGTGGTCCTGCACCAGGTGCGTGCCGCCCTGCGACTCGCGGATCTCGGCGGCGGCCTTCTCCCGGCCGCGCACGTTCTCGAACTCGGCGATGGTCTCCCAGGTGGTGAAGTCCGGGGCGACGAACGCCTCGAGTCCCGCAACCACCTTGTCCAGCAGGAAACGTCGTTCGCCCGGGTTCAGCACCTCGTAGACGTTCTTGAGTATCTCGCCGGAAATGGACGCGTGGCAGTACTCGTCGCGGTTGTGCAGCCGCACCGTCGTGGAGTTGACGACCTGGATATCGGTATCGTTGGCCAGCAGTTCGAGATAGGCGTTGATGGATATCTCGGCGACCGTGGCGAACGCAAGTGTGGTGAGACTGCGTTCCCATCGTTCGGTGCACAGGGCCAGGTGCTGGTCGTGGATCGTGGTGATCAGCGAGTCGGGCAGCACCCGGTCGGAGAATTCCCCCTTGCGCATCCGCCGCGTCGTCGCGCTGCCGTTCATGTGCATCAGCGTGTGGTACTGCTCGTCGACCATGGCCTGCGCGATCGCCAGTTCCAGTTGCTGGCCACCGACGCCGGGATATTCGCCGGCCAACACCAGTTGGAACGCCGGATTGGCGATGCCCTGCTCGATCAGGACGGTGTTGCGGTTGTAGGCGATCCAACCCCAGCTGGTGAGCCGCGACCGCTCGTCGTCGGGCAGCGACTCCCACAGCGGATGCCCGCTGAACGGCACCATGTCCACCCGGAAATCGGGCCGCGCCGGCTCGAACAGCGCGTGCACGTCCGGTTCCGCGCGCTTCACGGCCGCGCGGCGGTGCCAGTTGCCGACCAGCCGCAGGATCACCGCGCTTTCTGCGGCATCGGTCGGGTCGAACTCGGGAAGGCCGGCGAAACTCGTGAGTCCGCTTCCGTCGGAACCCTGCTCGGCCTGGCTGGCCATGGCCCACAACTCCTCTGATCGGAATATCGGTTTGATTTGATTTCGGGTCGAAGTCTGGCGTTTTTCGTTCTCGGTCACAAGGGGTGTTCGATCATCGTTCAACGTTGTTCAACTGCGTCGTTGGTGCAGTTGCACAGGGCCGTGTTCACGGCGTGGAAGCGGTTGTGGGACGGCTTCCGGTCGTCGATATTCGCTGTTAGTGTCCGATCTCGGCCGCCGCGGTCGACCGCGGCGGATCGACCGGAACGCCGTCGGCGCCGGCATATTCGGCAATTGCCAGCGGGGAGGAGACCGTCGTGAACGACCGCATACTGCAGATCATTGTTTCCGCGATCGACGAGCTGAACGAGGCGCGGGAGGAGAAGATCCCCACCGACAACGTCCTCGACCTGAGCCTCTACGGCGACGCCGGCGTCTTCGAGTCGATGCACCTGGTCGGCTTCCTCGCCCTGGTCGAGGAGAAGCTGGAGGACGAGTTCGACGTCGAGGTGGCGCTGGCCTCGGAGAAGGCGGTGTCCCGGCGCATCAGCCCGTTCAGCAGCGTCCGTCGGCTCATCGACTTCGCCGAGGAGGAGCTCCGGCTCGTCGTCGCGGCGTCGTAGCGGGTCGGGCGATGAAGGTCATGATCACCGGGACTCGGACGGGCATCGGCCGCGGGCTGGCCGAACACCTGTTGGCCGGCGGACACGAGGTCATCGGGTGCAGTCGCAAGCCGGGCGTCGTCGAGCACGAGCGCTACCACCACCATCAGGTCGACCTGACCGACGGCGGCCAGGTCAAGGCGCTGTTCCGCGCCCTGCGCGGCGCTCACGGCCATCTCGACGCCCTGGTCAACAACGCCGGCACGTCGGTGATGAACCATTTCATGCTGACGCCCGAGGAGACCACCCGGCGGCTGTTCGACCTGAACTTCTTCGCGGTGCTCAACTGCTGCCGCGAGGCGGTGAAGCTGCTGCGCCGATCCGAGCACCCCAGCCCGGCCATCCTCACGCTCTCCTCCGTCGCGGTGCCGTGGGCGCTCGACGGGCACCTCGCCTACTCGGCCAGCAAGGCCGCGGTCGAACAACTGGTGCGGGTGATGAGCAAGGAGCTGGCCGACCAGGGGATCCGGGTCAACGGCCTCGGTGTGCCGCCGGTGAGCACGGTGCTGACCCGCACGGTGCCGCGCGAGCGCATCGACGGGCTCGTCGCCCGGCAGGCGATCAACCGCCTGTGCACCACCGCCGACCTGGCCGGGCCGGTGGAGTTCCTGATCGGCGAGAAGTCGGCCTTCGTCACCGGCGAGACGATCTTCCTGGGAGGGGTGAACTGACGTGCGCGAGGCGTTCCTGGACCGGCTGACCGGCTTCGGCGAGCGGACGGCGCTGTGGGAGAACGACGTCGCCCACAGCTTCGCCGACCTGATGGCCCGGGTGCGAGCAGTGCGCGAGCAGCTCGACGCCGCAGGTGTCGAGCAGCACGATTCTGTTCTGCTACAAGGAGATTTCTCCGCCGACTCCATTGCCGCGCTGTTCGCGCTCTACCTCGGCCGCAACACCGTGGTGCCGCTGGTGAACGCGACACCGTCGGCCGTGGACACCGTGCGCGAGACCTGCGGCCCCCGGTTCACCGTGCGCACCGGCGACGGAGCTGCCGAGGTCAAGCCGCTGGAGGGCGGTGGTGAGCGAGCCGCGGCTTTCACCCGGCTCGTCGCGGACGACGCGGCCGGCCTGGTGCTGCTCAGCAGTGGCAGCACCGGCAAACCCAAAGCGATCCTGCACAACTTGGACGCGCTGGTGGCGCAGAAACTGGCCAAGCGTCCCCGTGGCGCACTGTCGCTGAACATGTTGATGGTGCTGATGTTCGACCACATCGGTGGTGTCAACTCGCTGCTGAGCGCGCTGCTGGCCGGCAGCACGGCGGTGCTGCCGGCCCGGCGAACGCCGGAGGAGATCTGCGAACTGGTGCAACGGCACAAGATCCGGGTGCTACCGGCCAGTCCGACGTTCCTCAACCTGATCCTGGTCGGCGGGCACCACGAGCGACACGACATGAGCAGCCTGCGGCTCATCACATACGGCACCGAGCCGATGTCCGACGAGCTGCTGGCCCGGGTCAACGGCGCTTTCCCCGGCGTGCGGCTGCTGCAGACGTTCGGCACCAGCGAGACCGGCATCGCCGCCACCGCCAGCGAGTCGTCCTCCAGCACCTACTTCCGGATCGCCGACGACAGCACCCGCTACCGCGTCGTCGACGGCCAACTGGAGCTCAAGAGCGACACCCAGTTCCTCGGCTACCTCAACCACGACTCGGACGCGATCACCGATGACGGCTGGTTCCGCACCGGAGACCTGGTCGAGGAGAACGGCGACGGCTACATCCGGATCCGCGGCCGGGCCACGGAGATGATCAACGTCGGTGGCGAGAAGCTGCTGCCGCTCGAGCTGGAGTCGATCCTGCTGACCAGCCCGCTGATCGAGGACTGCGTGGTCTACGGCCGGCCCAACGCCCTCACCGGGCAGGCGGTGTGCGTGGACGTCAAACCGGCCGGTGAGCTGAGCCGGGCGCAGGCGCGGGCGCATGTGCGCGAGTTCCTGACCGGCCGAGTGGAGCCGTTCAAGATCCCGTCGAAGATCGCCGTGGTCGACGCCATCGGCATGTCCGAACGGCTGAAGAAAACGCGGCTGCGCCCGCGGCCCGACCAGGACTGACCGCTGCCCGGGGCGGATCCCGGTGCGACACGAGGACAAACGTAGGGAGAGCGTGAGATGGCACGGTCGAAGGTGGCTGTCATCGGTGGTGGGCCCGCGGGCTGCGTGGCCGCGCTGACCCTGGACAAGCTCGGCCACGAGGTCGAGGTCTACGAGCGCGACACCTTCCCGCGCTACCGGGTCGGCGAATCGCTGCTGCCGGGCACGATGTCGATCCTCAACCGGCTGGGGCTGCAGGACCGGATCGACGCGGCGGACTTCGTCAAGAAGCCGTCGGCGACCTTCTTGTGGGGACAGGACCAGGCCCCGTGGACGTTCTCGTTCGCGGCGCCGCGGATCGCCCCGTGGGTGTTCGACCACGCGGTGCAGGTCAAACGGGAGGAGTTCGACCAGCTGCTGATGGACGAGGCCCGGTCCCGGGGCATCCCGGTGCACGAGGCCACCACCGTGACCGCGGTGGACCTGTCCGCGCCGGACCGGGTCACCCTTGCGCTGCGCCAAGGCGAGCGAACCTCGCAGGTCAGCGCCGACTACGTGATCGACGCGGGCGGCTCCGGCGGGCCGCTGTCCCGACAGCTCGGCGTGCGCCGCTACGACGAGTTCTACAAGAACTTCGCCATCTGGTCCTACTTCGCGCTGACCGACCCGTTCAAGGGCGACCTGCGCGGCACCACGTACTCGATCACCTTCGACGACGGCTGGGTGTGGCTGATCCCGGTCAAGGAGGGCCTCTACAGCGTCGGTCTCGTGATCGACCGGTCGCGGGCGGCCGAGGTGCGGGAGATGGGAGCGGACGCCTTCTACCGAGCCACCCTGCCGAAGGCCAGGCGGGCGATGGAGATCCTCGGCGACGCCGAGATGGTCGACCAGGTCCGCATCGTGCAGGACTGGTCCTACGACGCCGGCCATTTCTCCGCCGACCGCTACTTCCTCTGCGGCGACGCCGCGTGCTTCACCGACCCGTTGTTCTCCCAGGGCGTGCACCTGGCCTCGCAGTCGGCGGTCAGCGCCGCCGCGGCGATCGACCGGATGAGCGCGCACCAGGAGGAGGCCGACGCCGTGCACGCCTGGTACAACCGCTCCTACCGGGACGCTTATGAGGGCTACCACCAGTTCCTCGCCTCCTTCTACACGTTCGCCTCGTTCACCGAGCCGGAGTCGGAGTTCTGGCTCAAGCGCCGGATCACCGAGTCCGACGACCAGCGGCTGGCCCGCAAGCAGTGGTTCGACCGGTTGTCGGCCGGCGACGAGGACGGCGATCAGGCGGTGTCGGACTTCCACGACCGCGCGGCGACGATGATCCGGATCGGCCGCCACCAGCGTCAGGAGCTCAGTGACGAGTACTCGGAATCCGAGCTCGACGCCGCCCGCGTGCGGTGGATCGCCGAGCTCACCAAGCGGCTCAACAGCATCACCAGGTTGGTCTGGACCGGGAGCAAGGTGATGCTCAAGCCGCACTACAAGGTCGAGCCGTTGAGCCTGCGCCTGGCACCGGTGCACGTGCTGGCCGATGACGGCGACCGGGATCTCACCCAGTACGCCATGGACGAGGACGTCCGGCGGGTCTTCCAGGACATGGCCGAGGAGGGTTTCGGCTACCGGACGCTGGTCAAGCGCCTCGGCGCGGTCGGTCGGCAGGAGATCAGCGCGCAGCTGGTCACCCGGCTGATGGAAGCCGGCCTGCTCACCGGCTACAACGCCGACGGCGAGCCGGTCCGCATCCAGGGCCGACTGCACTTCGGCGGCGTCGGCGTCGAGTACGAGGTCTGATCCGCACCGCAGGCGCAGCGCCGGTGTCCGGCGGGAGGTGCATCCTCCCGCCGGACACCGGCGTGTGCTGTCACCGGCCGTGAGCTCGGAGAACGGGCTCGCGGTGACCCCCGGTAGTGGATAACCGCGGTCGAAACGGGGCCGATGCGTGACGAGGCGGGCACCGTAGGCCGCGCTTTTGGGTGTACACGCAGGTCATGGCCGGTTTGTGAAGGTTCATCCCGCGAGCGGGACAGGCCCGGATGCCGGCACATGCTGTGAACAACCTGGATTGACCCGGAAACCAACGATAAATTCATGGGATCACCGGTTGTGATCGGGTCGTCGCCGCGGGTTTCGCGACGATCGGGTGGCCGGGAGGTGTGGTGCCGGATCGTGACGAGCCGGTGCGGCTGGGGAGGGCCGATCGCAAGGGGGGATGCCGAACAACTGTGCAGCGAGACGACTCCGTGGGGCCGGCCGCCGCGGCCCTTCCCGACCGCAGGCGCCGTCGCCGGTGCCTGCCGACCGCCACACCCGGAGAGGATCCATGTCAGCAGAGCAATCCGCAGCCGATCATCGCCGCGCGCCCACGGTGGAGCTGGAGCTCTCGGCCCTGGTACTAGGTGACGGGCCACGGTCGCGCGCCGACCCCGACCACGTCCGAGTGCTCACCGAGTGCGACACCGTCCTACCGCCGATTCTGGTGCACCGGCACAGCATGCGCGTCGTTGACGGCGTGCACCGAGTGCTCGCCGCCCGTGCACGGGGCAGGACCACGATCACCGCCCAGTGGTTCGACGGCGACGAGCGCGACGCCTTCGTGCTCGCCGTCCAGCTCAACACCGTCCACGGGCTGCCGCTGACCCGTGACGACCGCAAGCGCGCCGCCGTCAAGATCTTGCACTCGCATCCCGACATGTCCGACCGTGCGATCGCCGTGTTGGCCGGGCTCAGCGGCAAGGTCGTCGCCGACCTGCGTCGGGAGCACACGGGCGGCGTCTCGGAGCCCAGGGTCGGCCGGGATGGTCGGGTGCGCCCGGCAAGCACGGCCGCCGGACGCGCTGTCGCCGCGCAGATCATCCGGGACGACCCGGGCGCCTCCCTCCGCGAGATCGCGCGTCGCGCTGGAATCTCCGTCGGAACCGCGCGGGATGTGCGCCGCCGGCTCGCCGAAGGCCGAGATCCTGTGCCCGGGGCCGATTCACAGCACGCCGTGCCGGGGCCGACCGGCTCCGACGTGAAGCAGGCCGACCACATGTCGGTGTTCAACGTGCTCTGCAACGACCCTTCGTTCCGCCTCAACGAGGTCGGCCGCCTCGTGCTCCAGCAACTGCACACCCAGCTCCGCCGGATCGAGGACTGGCGGGATCTCGCACCCGGCGTCCCACCGCACGGACGCGCCGCCGTCGCGGAGATCCTCTCCCGCTGCGCCGACGACCTGCTCCGCACCGCCGAAACCTTACGTACCTACGACGTGCCGGGTGTGCCCGTGCAGTCGTCCGGCAACTCGTCGCACGCCCCGGTCGGCCGGCTGCTGACCGCTGGGGCGGACCGGCGTCCGCACGTGCAACACCACTCCGTGGCGTACCGGAGGGTACCGCCGCGGGCGAGGTGACAAGAGCTGAACCGCAACGTCCTGGGGGCGCTAGCGTGCAGATGACCGCGGCGAACGGTCACCGACCGGATTCCGTTGTGTAGCCCGGAGTGCTCGGGTTGGAGTGGAACATGAGCAGTGCCGCAGGGGCTGAGCTCCTGCGGCGAATCCGCTCATCCCTGATCGAACCCGCGGGTCGGTCGGGCCCGGTGAGTTGCGAGATGTGGTTCTGGCTCAGATTCCGTGGAGCGGTCACGGACCGTCATGACAGCAGGACGCGCTTGCGGAGCAACCGGAATCCCGCGCGGCCGAACGTCTGGCGCTTCAGCATCTTGATCCGATTCACGTGGCCTTCGACAGCGCCAGAGTCCCAGGGCCGGGCGAGTCCTGCGGTCACCGCGGCCAGGTCGCGCTGGAGTCCGGTGGCGAAGTTGTGCAGCCGAGGCAGGTCGTCGGACTGGATGTCGATGAGCCACTGCGAAAGCACTCGCCTCGGCGATGGACGAGCATGTCCGCGAAGGAGCGGACGTGGCGGGTGAGGGCGCCGAGTTCTGGGCAGTGCGCGAGTACGGACTTGAGGACGAGACGGTGCTTTTCAGCGAGCCAGAACCACATCACACAGACAAGACCAACGGCGGTTTCCAGTTCGCGCTGAGCCTGGGCGGTGGCGTCAGAAAGGACGGCGGACCGGATCTTGTGGTCGACGCTGGGGGACGACCGGCCGAGCAGACGGTTACTGAACCCGCCGGTGTCGCCGTTCACGATGCTGGATAGCTGCGTGAGCTGGGATCGGCTCAGGCACGCGAGGATCGCTTTGTCGTGGGGACAAGCCGGGGTGTGATCGCAGTCGATCTCCACGGCCACACTCCTGGTCACAGTGGCTATCTCGTTGGCGATGAAGGGGAACAACTGTTGTTCTGGGGTGACACCGTGCACTGCCACACCGTTCAACTGCGCGCCCCGCACGTGACAATGGACATCGACAGTGATCGACCTGGTGCTCGCGCTGCCCGGCAGCACCTCTTGGGAGAGATCCAGACCCGAGGGTGGGCGGTTTGTGCCGCGCATCTTCCCTTCCCAGGTGTCGGACGCATTCGCTTCCGTGGCGGCGAGGCCCACTGGGTGCCAGTGCCGTACCAGCCACTGAGGTCCGCATGACCACTGACTCCTGTGCCGTGCCAGAGAGGCCTTGAAGGCGCGGTCACCGCAACCCGGCACCGGCTACGTTTCCAGACTGGGTTTCTCAGTGCCGCCCGTGACCGATGAGCGCTGGTGCTTCAGGCACTTCAACGGCATGACGGGGCGGCGGCGCCTTCTACTTCGCGGCCAACGACCCCTACCTGAGCATTCCGCCTCCCGACTGATTCTGCCCACCCTGGAAACACCATGGCTGATCAGGAGCATCGCCTGGTCGGTCATCGCCGTGCAGTTGTCCAGAGCGCTGACCGTCATCGACCGCAGCAGGATGCGGGCGATCGCCGTTGTTCTGGTCGCCGCACTGCACGTGTCGATAATCGTCGCCATGCGTCTGCCGAGCTTCGGACTGATCATGATAGCGTTCTCACTGGTCGCTTAGTACGACAACGACAGGTTGTAATCTAGGTCCGGACTCTGGTAGTTGATCTTGTTGTGTTGGCGGAGATGGTGGCGGACTGGTCGGCGAGCTTCGAGGCGTTTCTGGGCCGGTTCGCCGGCAGGTTCCCCCGAGTGGAGTCGCGGCGCCGGATGCGCTGGTATGTCAAGGGATTGCTCGCCGAGATCGAGCGGAAGAACGGGTGGACGCTGGCCGAGGCCGCCGGGGATGCGGGGCCGGAAGGCATGCAGCGGTTGCTGAACTTCTACGCGTGGGACACCGATGGCTTGCGTGACGACGTGCGTGCCGCGGTTGTGGAACGCATCGGTGACGGTGAGCAGGGGGTGCTCATCGTCGACGAGACCGGCTTTCTGAAGAAGGGTGCCCACTCCGCAGGAGTCGCACGGCAGTACTCGGGCACTGCCGGCCGGATCGAGAACTCGCAGATCGGGGTATTTCTGGCGTATGCCTCACCACGCGGTCGTGCGCTGATTGATCGGGAGTTGTATCTGCCCAAGGACTGGACCGATGATCGTGACCGGTGCCGGGCGGCTGGCATTGATGACGAGGTGGAGTTCGCGACCAAACAGGTGCTGGCCCGCCGGATGATCGAGCGTGCGCTCGCGACGGAGGTGCCGTTCGGATGGGTGACCGCCGACGAGTTGTACGGGCAGGACACGAAGTTCCGGCTGTGGTTGGAGACCGTGGACGTCCCGCATGTGGTGGCGGTGCCCAAGTCGGCGATGGTGGTGTCGATGCACTTGGCCAAGGTCCGGGTTGCGCGGATGATTGCGGACGTCGCGGACGCAGATTGGCAGCGGCTCAGCTGCGGGGACGGAGTTCGTGGCCCTCGGGTGTCGGACTGGACGGCGGTGGAGATCCGGCCGTTGCGCCGGCGGGGTTGGGGGCACTGGCTGCTGGCTCGGCGTTCGGTCAGCGATCCGACCGACATCGCCTACTACGTGTGTTTCGGGCCTGCCGATACCAGCTTGGCGGAGCTGGTTCGTGTCGCGGGCAGCCGCTGGGCGATCGAGGAGTGTTTCCAGACGGCGAAGAACGAGACCGGTCTGGATCACTACCAGGCGCGGGGTTACCAGGCGTGGTACCGGCACGTCACGCTGTCGATGACGGCGTTGGCGTTCCTGGTGATCACACGGCCAACCGTTGAAAAGGGGGCTCCGTTGCTGGCGATGGTCAGACCGTGATCCCGTTGTCGGTCAACGAGGTTCGCCGGTTATGGAACCGGGTCGTGGTCCGTTCCGCCCACACCGTCGATCACATCCTGCACTGGTCACGGTGGCGGTTGGTTAGCCAGGCCCGTGCCCGAGCTAGCCACCACCGGAGACAACATCACGACCTGTCGTTGTCGTATTAGAGGGTGTCTTACGTGGCGGCCTTGGCGAGCCTCTTGAAGCAAGTCAAGGCCGCCGCCAACGTCAGGAACGCGCAGAAGTGGTTCGCCTTGCGCTCGTACCGCATCGCGAGTCGGCGGTACCCGAACAACCAGGCGATCGTGCGTTCGATGACCCACCGGTGCCGACCCAGCCGCGCGCTGGACTCAGTGTCTTTGCGGGCGATCCGCACCGCGATCCCCTGCTCGCGTACCCACGCCCGTAACTCCTTGATGTCGTAGGCCTTGTCCGCGTGCAACTTCGCCGGCTTGCGCCGACGGGGACCACGCCGCGACTTCACTGCGGGGATCGCCCGCACCAACGGTTTGAGCCCGTAGGCGTCGTTGGTGTTGGCCGCCGACACCGCCACCGACAACGGCAGACCGGCCCGGTCGGACAGCGCGTGGATCTTCGAGCCCGGCTTGCCTCGATCGACCGGGCTCGGACCGGTCAACGATCCCCCTTTTTCGCCCGCACCGCCGCCGCGTCCACCACCACCCGCGACCAATCGATCAAGCCCTGGCCGCCCAACTCGTCCAAGACCGCCCGATGCACCCGTGGCCACAGGCCCGCTTTGGTCCACTCGGTGAACCTGCGGTGCGCGGTCGGCACTGTGACCCCGAACGACGGCGGTAGATGCCGCCAGGCGCAGCCGCTGGTCAACACGAACACGATCGCGGTGAACACCGCCCGGTCGTCCACCGGCGTCGTCCCACCGCCCTGCCGACGCGGCGTGAACTGTGGGACCAACGGCGCGACCAGTGCCCACAACTCGTCGGGCACCAGCCGCTGCGACAACGCATCCGTCACAACGTCTGATCATGGCAGCGGCCGAGCAAGATCCACGTGAGACGAGCTCTTACGGTGGAAATTTGCGGATATCGCCGCGGAACAACGAGACGATCATCGTCGTGGCGTCGCAAGCCGACATCAGGCCGTGCAACCTGGATCAGGCGGGTGAGGCCGCGCTGGCGGAGTACTACGAACTGGCGGTGGCGAGCGCGAAGATCGACCGCCCACACGAGCCGGCCACGAGCTACGAGGCGGTGATCGGCCGATTGCGCAGGCCCAGTTCCGATGCCGACACCGTCCGACACTGGTTCGCGTATCAGGCCGGCACGGTGATCGGGCACATGACGGTGATGCACGTCGACAGGGCATCGGCACCGACTTCCTGCGCACGCTTTTCCCGGTGTTGCGCGCCGAGGGGCGGACCACCGTCGAGGGATGGTGGGTCACGGGAGGCGGTGTCGGCGAGCGGTGGGCCCTCGCGCGCGGCTTTCAACTGACGGATGCGACCGTGAGCCTCTAGCGCTTCAAACGAGCGGGCGTTCGACCGTCTCAAGCAGTGGCGCGGACTGGGCACCCGCTACGACAAGTACGCCCTGACCTTCCTCGGCGGTCTCCTACTCGCCAGCACGATCATGATCTCCCGCACGGCTTCCCAGAACTAGGAGACGCTCCCCAGGTGCCGCCGGTGCGCACCGCGAAACAGTTCCGCTCGCGCGGGGACGACGCGGGAGAGTAGCCGGTTGCCTCGGTGGCCAGCGGAACAGCCCCGCCTGCGCGAGGACGACGCCCCCGCTTCCACTCTCCCGGGAAAAGGGGGCCGGAACAGCCCCGCCTGCGCGGGGACGACTACCGGTTGCTGACCAGTGGTTTTACGCGGCTCGTTCGTACTCGTTGATCAGGCCTTCGAGCACCTGCCGTGCCCGTTGAACGCTCCCGTCGCCGCAGGCTGGATCCATGGGCCGACTTCCGGAACCCCGAAGGTCCGGTTCTCCGTCGCCAATCGGGCGATCAGCACGATGATCTCGTCGCTGATCGGCGGCGGGCACGGTGGCTTCGGCTGGCGCCACATCTTGGCGACGTTGCTGTGGTGCCGCCACAGCAACGTGGGGGGCGACGATGCGGCAGACAAGCAGGGATTTCGGCAGGGATCGGCGATGACCGCTCGGTCGGCCAGGTGAGCCTGAAATGGAGGAAACCTCACATCACTGTCCTGGACGCCGAGGGCTGGTCGGCGGTCGCGGTGGACTGGATCGCCGCCAGGGTGGGCGTAGGCAAGCAGACATCTCCCAGTGGTGGCGCGGCAAGCGCGCTTCCCGTGAAAGTTTCAGTACCAGCACCTCCAGACCTGCCGGGATGTCATTGCCGGGCGCAGGAGTCGAACCCGCAAAGCAGGGCAACGAATCGCCGCCGTCCCCGGCGGGAAGGCGGCGCGTGACGCGGCCGGCGTGCCGCGCTACTGGCGCCTGATTCCCGTGGTAGAGCCAAGGCTCGGCCGGTCGCCTGCGACAGGACGCGGCGCCGCCAAGGGGAGCAGTAGGCCAAACGCCCTAAGGCGCAACGGCTTTCACGAGTCGATGCGGCAGGCGTTCTCCGATCGCAGCGGCGGCCGGCTCCTGCCGTCGACGGTCGCGGTCGACTTGACGGGTGCCGCATGTCCTCCAGCATCCTGTCGGCAATCCAAGTACGTCCGCGCACTGGATCGGGTGGAGGCGTCCGTGGTGGGTACTCGGCGATGGCGGAAGCGGCAACCGGTCACGGCTGTCGGCGTGACGGCGTCTCTCGTGACGATGATGGTCGCGGCTCCAGCAGCCACGGCAGCCGCGGCGGCGACCGCCGGGCCCGCGCTGTCGGTGGACGTGTCCGCCGCCCGCCACGCGATCAGCCCCGACATCTACGGCCTGAACGGCGGCGATCCGGCGTTCAGCGCCGAGATCGGCCAGCCGGTGGCGCGCTGGGGCGGCAACGCGGCCACCCGCTACAACTTCAAGAACCACACCTACAACACCGGCAGTGACTGGTACTTCGAGAACATCGTCGCCGACGACCAACACTCCGTCGAAGGGGTGGTCAAGTCCGACCTCGACCGCGGCATCAAGCCGGTCGTCACCGTGCCCCTGATCGGGTGGGTGGCCAAGGACTCGCCGTCGTCACACCCGTTCACCTGCGGCTTCCCGGCGACCCGGTTCCCGCAGCAGGACAAGTTCGACCAGTGGGACGCCAACTGCGGCAACGGCCAGCTCAACCAGCAGAACCTCACCGGCGTGCCCACCGACAGCTCGATCAGGGCGGACGCGGCGTTCGACGGCGAGATGGTGTCGCACCTGGTGGACCAGTTCGGCACGGCAGCACAGGGTGGCGTGCCGATCTACGAGCTCGACAACGAACCGGTGTTGTGGTCCAGCACGCATCGCGACGTGCACCCCGATCCGGTCTCCGACGACGAGTTGGGCAGCAAGGGCACCGCGGCCGCCGCGGCGATCAAGGCCGCCGACCCCAGCGCGGCGGTCCTCGGCCCGTCCGGCTGGGGATACTGCGAGTGGGTCGCCTCCGGGCTGGACGGCTGCGGGCCGGGCGCCGATGCGGCCGCGCACGGCGGGCTCAACCTTTCCCAGTGGTACCTCAAGAACATGAAGGACTACAGCGACGCCCACGGCGGCAAGCGCTACCTGGACTACTTCGACCAGCACTTCTACCCGCAGATCAGCGGCGACAAGGACCCTGCGACCAATGCGTTGCGGTTGCGGTCCGTCCGGTCCTTGTGGGATCCGACGTACGTCGAGGAGTCCTGGATCGGCCCCAGCGGGGTCAACGCGCCGCCGCTGCAGTTCATCCGCACGATGAAGTCGTGGATCGCCCAGTACTACCCCGGCACCAAGACCGCCATCACCGAGTACAACTGGGGCGCGCTGGACGACATCAACGGCGCGCTGGCCGAGGCGGACATCCTGGGCATCTTCGGACGTGAGGGCCTCGACCTCGCCACGATGTGGGGCGAGCCCAAGCCGACCGATCCGGGTGCGTACGCGTTCCGGATGTACCGCGACTACGACGGCGCGGGCAGCCGGTTCGGTGACGTCAGCGTGTCGGCGACCGCAGCCGACCAAGGCCAGCTGGCGGTGTACGCGGCGCAGCGCTCCTCCGACAAGGCGCTGACCGTCATGGTCGTCAACAAGACCGACGGCGACCTGACCTCGCCGCTGTCGGTGGCCGGGTTCGACAACGCCGCCGCTGCGCAGCGGTACACCTACAGCCCGGACAATCTGGGCGCCATCGTGCGCGGCGGCGATCTCCAGGTGAGCAACGGCCACGTCGACGCGACGTACCCGGCGAATTCGATCACGCTGTTGGTCCTGCCGGCGGCCGGGTGCTCGGCGAGCCTGCACGTCAACGGCGACTGGGGCACCGGACACGTGGCGACGGTGACCGTCACCAACGACCGCCGCACGGCGATGACCGGGTGGCAGGTCAGCTGGACGTGGCCCGGCAACCAGCAGGTCACCAACTCGTGGAACACCACTCTGAAGCAGAACGCCACCAGCGTGGTCGCCACAGACGCCGGGTGGAACGGCTCGATCGGTGTGGGTGGCAGCACCACCTTCGGGATCCAGGCCACCGGGGCGGCAGCATCACCGACGCTGACCTGTACCCCCACCTGAGCAAACCGGCGCGGCGGCGCCGGGCCGACATCGATCGGCCCGGCACCGCCGCGAACAGACGGCCGTGGACTACTTGACGTTGGACGCCGTCACGCGCCCGACGTCCACTTGTAGGTGGCGATGGCGTGGGCGCCCAGCGAGTCGCTGAACGCCTGGCCGTTCCAGCTCGTGGTGAACGACTGGGTCGAGCCGGACGTGTTGTAGACGATCAGCGAGATCGAGCCGTCGGGGTTCTTGAACGCCACGTCGTCGAGGTTGCCCGTGGTGGTCGAGGCGATGCGCCGGGCACCCGGGACGACGAACTTGCTGAAATGCCCGACCGAGTAGTAGGCGGCGTTGTAGGTCACGTTGCCGGTGCTCTGGTTGATCGTGATCAGCGGGGTGCAGGCGTTGCAGCCACCGGGGATCACCGGGCCGTTGTTCTGGTCCTGCGCGATGTTCCACATCGTCGCGGCCCGGGCCCAGTTGCGGCTGCTCTGAATGAAGGTCTCGATCGCGTTCTGGGGATCGATGCCGTCCGAGCACTCGGTCTCGTAGTTGTCCTTGCCGGGCACGTCAGCCTGCATGGTCGACAGGGCGCCGAGGTTGCCCGCGTAGCAGTGCCAGGAGGTGCCGGCCAGGTACTTGCCGGCGCCGGCGTCCTTGATCAGCGGCTCGGCGTAGTTGTACAGCTGGTCGGTGTTGAAGTCGGTGCCGAGCACCTTCGGCGACAGATTCGCCTGCGCCAGCGCCGGGCCGAGGTGGTTCGCGACGAAGTTCGCCTCGTTCGGCTCACTGAAGTTCATCCCGGGGTAGGCGGTGCCGTAGGTCGGCTCGTTCTGCGGGGTGATCGCGTAGATCGGCACGCCCTGCGCCGCGTAGCTCTGGATGAACTTCACGAAGTACTGCGCCAGCGGGCCGTAGCTGGTGGTGAGCAGCGTCGCGGCGTTGTTGAGGTTGTTCATCTGGCCGTTCGACTTCATCCACCCCGGCGGGCTCCACGGGTTGGCCATGAACTTGATGTTCGGGTTGAGCGCGGCGGCCTGCTTGAGGTCGGGAATGATGTAGCCGAGGTCGTGCGCGATGGAGAAGTTCGCCAGCGTCGGGTCCGGCCGCCGCCACTGCTGGTTGGTCTGACCGTTGCAGGTCCACAGTTGGACCAGGCTGCCGTTGGCGGTGCCCACACCGGCGACGTCCAGGCACAGACCGGACTGCACGCCGGTGATGGAGCCGTTGACGTTGAGCGTCCACTTCTGGTTGGCCTGGCCGTTGCAGGTCCACAGGATCACCTTGGTGCCGGGGCTGGTGCCCTGAGCGTTGGCGTCCAGACACTTGCCGGCGACCTGCAGTTCGCCGGCACTGGTGTAGGTGTACTGCTGGTTCGCGCTGCCGTTCGTGCAGTCCCAGATGTACTGCTGGACGCCGTTGGCCGGGTTGCCGGTGTCGTCCAGGCAGCGGCCGGAACCCACGCCGACCGTCGTGCCCGTGGAGGCCGACAGGTTGTCGTCGTAGGAGTACGGCTGCGCGGTGGCGGAGAAGTCGGACGCGCCCATGGGAATGCGGACCCAGCTGATGCCGATGCCCTGGCTCGGGCTGAACAACGCGTTCATCACGTTCGTGTGCGCGCTGCCGCTCAGCTTGTTGGACAACAGCCAGGCCGAGGTGTCCGTCATCGCCGCGCCGAATCCGTCCATGGTCTGGAACGTCTGCGCGTCATTGACGCTGATGGTTCCCGAACCGGACGACCCCGAGAAGCCGAGATCGGACTGTTGCGTCAGGTGCTGGCTCAGGTCCGAGGTCGTCAGCCACTTCTGCACGGCCTCGTTGGCGGCCGACGCGGGCGGCGCCGACACCGCCACCAGCGTCGAGATCCCGAGTACGCCGGCCAGGGCGCCGGCGACACGGGCGCGAAGACTTGCTCTGGGCATCTTCGTCAAGCCTTTCTGTTGCTTCCCACGGACTGCGCTGTGCCTGCATGAGCCGATCGGTTCGGCTGCCAGCGCGAGAGGGACATCAGTGGTTCCGTCGGGGTAACGTGATGAACCCGAACACGTCTGTCAAGAGCGTGGTGGGCTCGCCTCGGCGGGGTCGGCGCGGCGGAGATCCGGCGCGGGACAAACCGCTGATCAGGGGCGGTGACGTGGGTTGCGGGGCCGTGCTGGTCCGCCCGAACGGTGAGCGAGGACGGTCGGACTCGGCCGTAAGTTACATGCGAAACACGGGGAAGCCGGGAGGCGGCTGTCCCCAGTGGACATTCGGAGTCAGCGCCCAGGGCTGGATGGTTCCCTGTCCGCTCGCGCGAGCCGCGGCCGGGCCGTGACCTTCACGAGGTTGTGCGCGAGAACGGCGTGTCCGCGCCGGAAGGCCGTGCGTTCCCGGCCGTCGAGGCGGGTTCGGCCACGGAGTCGCGCATTCGGACCGGCATGGGCACGCGGTATGTCTCGCCCCGCGGTGGGGTTCCCTCACGGTTCCGGTCGATCTCGGCGAGGAGCACCTCAACGGCCTTGCGGCCGAGGTCGTAGTGGGGGAGCGCGACAGTGGTGAGTTTGGGGCGGATCCAGCTCGCGACCGGGTGGTCGTCGAACGAGATGACGGAGACGTCCGTGGGCACCTTGAGGCCGAAGTCGTCGAGCGCCTGGTAAGCGCCGACGGCGAGTCGGTCGTTGAGGCAGACCAGCGCGCGTGGCCCGGTGTGTTCCAGGAGTCGGCGGGTCGCTTCGTATCCGTACTCCGGTTGCCAGTCGGCGCAGACGTGGCCGCTGGCGATCTTCACCTTCGCCCTGGCGAGAACCTCGCTGATGCCGGTGAGCCGTTCGACACCGGCGAGGGTCTCGGGGGGCACGTCGCGGATCCGGGGGCCCGCGCCGATGACGTGGATGCCGTCGCGATGCCCCGCGTCCAGCAGCACTCGGGCGGCGCTGCGGCCCGCCTCGACCTCGTCCGGCACGACCGACGGGAGTGCCGACGCCCGCTTCGGCACCGCGTTGAGCAGCACGGCGGGACCGGCCGTCAACGCCGCCGGCACCTTGACGGCCCGGGTGAACATCGAGGCGAAGATGATGCCGTCGACCTGGCGGTCGTGCATGGCCTGCAGCAGGCCGCGCTCGAGATCCGGTTCCCCCTCCGTCTCGCCGATGAACAGCATCAGGCCCTGCTCGCGCGCGGCTTCGAGGGCTCCTTTGATCATGTCGCCGGCGAGGCGGGACGTGGCGACGGTGTCCGAGACGAAACCGATCGTCCTGCTCGTGCCGGTGCGCAGCCCGACGGACACGGCGTTGGGCCGGTACGCCAGCTCCCTGGCCGCCTCGACGACCCGCTGCTCGACGCTCTGCGAGATCCGCAGCTCACGAGCCCGCCCCGCGAGCACGAGCGACGCCGTGGTGCGCGAGACGCCGGCGTGCTCGGCGACCTCGGCGAGCGTGACCCGTCGTGGACTCAAGGCGACCCCCAGCGTGTTCCTTGACATCGGCTGGCCTGCAGCGTAACACTTCAGCCCTGCTAACTCGATTTAGCAAGGCGTCACGACGTCGATCTGTTCCGACGAGCACACCGAGGAGACGCAATGCCGCGTCACATCAGCCACCGCAGAAGCGCGATCGCGGTCGTCGTGCTGGCGGCGACGTTGGCGACCGCCTGCGGCGGGCCGGGAAGTGGCAGCGCACAGTCGACCGACACGGGCGCGGCCCTCACCGAGAAGCCGACCTGCGGCACGCAACCGGTCACGCTGAGCGCGTACTTCGAAACCGGCTTCCCGATGGCGAAGGCGCTCACCGACGAGTTCTCCAAGCAGTTCCCGAACGTCAAGTGGGACATCCGCGAGGACCAGTTCGCGGTGATCACCCAGAACGCGCCGCGGGTGCTGGCGGACGACCCGCCGGACCTGATGCGGCTCCCGCAGGTTTCCGAACTGGTGAAGGACAACCTGCTGAAGAACCTCGACGGGTACGCCGGAGTGTTCGGCTGGAACTCCTGGCCCGCGTCGCAGCTGGAGCAGCTGCGCATGAAGCCCGGCGGCGGCCCGCGCGGTGCGGGCTCGCTGTTCGCGATGGGACTGAACTTCAGCGTCACCGGCGTCTTCTACAACAAGACTCTCGCCGCGCGGATAGGGATGACCACCCCGCCGGCCACGCTCGCCGAGTTCGACGCCGCGCTGGCGAAGGCCAAGCAGGCGAACATCACCCCGATCGTCCAGTTCAACGGCGGGGCCACCGGCGGATTCGCGTTCCCGCTGCAGAACCTGATGGCGGCCTACGGCGAGCCGGGCCCGATCAACGACTGGATCTACCAGAAGCCGGGCGCCACCATCGACACCCCGTCCAACCAGAAGGCGGCACAACACCTTCAGGACTGGATCAGGGCGGGCTACTTCAGCCCGGACGCCAACGCCATGGACTACGCCAAGATGATGAGCGAGTTCCAGGCCGGCGACGGACTGTTCATGTTCAACGGCGACTGGGAGTCCGGAAACCTCGACAAGCAGATGGCCGGCAAGGTCGGGTTCTTCCCGCTGCCCACCGAACACGGCGGCAAGGTGGCCACGATGTCGGCGCCGCTCACGGTCGGCATCGCCGCCAAGGCGAAGCACGCCGACTGCGCCGCGGTCTTCCTGAACTGGGTCGCGACCAACACGGACGCCCGTCGCATCGCCGTGCAGGTCGGGGGCTCGCACCCGATGGGACCGGCCGACGCGCCGATGCCCCCGGTCGAGCAGGACACCGTCACCGCGGCGACGCTCGCCGCCGGCGCCCGGATCGCACAGGACAACGGCGCGATGGACTTCATCGCCAACGCCACCGGCGCGATCTACGCCAAGAGCTGGACCCCGCAGCTGCAGAAGCTGTTCGCGGGGCAGCAGACCCCGCAGGGGCTGCTGCAGTCGGTGCAGAGCGACTACAAGACCCAGGTCGGGAGCTGAGATGACCGGCGCGACGCTGACCCCGTCGACCGAACGGGCCGGGGTTCGGCCGGGGGCCGCGAAGGCCACCCGTCGGGCGCCGCGACGCGGTCAGCGGTGGATCGCCTGGCTGTTCGCCGCCCCGGCGATCGCGGCCTACGCGCTGTTCGTGCTGGCGCCGATGGTCCGGACGGTGCAGTACTCGTTCTACCAGTGGGACGGCATCGGCCCGTCACCATGGGTCGGGTTCGGCAACTACGTGCGGGTGTTCACCGACCCGGAGCTGTCCGGCACGATCGTGCACGCGTTCGAGCTGATCGTGTTCTTCAGCGGGATCCCGGTGCTGCTGGGCCTGGCGATCGCGGCCACCATCCGGCGCATCGCCACCAGCCGGCTCGCCGCCGTCGCCCGGGCGGTGTTGTTCATCCCGCAGGTGATCCCGCTCGTCGCCGCCGGTATCGCGTGGAGCTGGCTGCTGTCCTCGGACGGTCTGGTCAACCAGCTGCTGTCCGCGATCGGGCTCAAGGGCGTGACCCGGGCGTGGCTGGGTGACCTCGGCACCGCCCTGCCGTCGGTCGGCGTGATCGGCGCCTGGGTGCTGCTGGGCCTGTGCACGCTGCTGCTGCTGTCCGGCATGAGCAAGATCGACCCGGCGCTGTACGAGGCCGCGCGGCTGGACGGCGCCGGGCCGTTGCGGGAGTTCTTCTCGATCACCCTGCCGAACCTGCGCCAGGAGATCGGCGTCTGCGTCACGGTCACGGTCATCGCGGCCCTGGCCAGCTTCGACATCATCTACATCGCCACCCAGGGCGGACCCGGCAACACGACGATGGTCCCGGGGCTGGAGATCTACTACCGGGCCTTCGTCGAACGCCAGGTCGGCGTGGCCTCCGCGCTCGCGGTGGTGCTGGTTGTCCTGGTGCTCGTGTGTGTGCTCCCGATCCAGCGGCTCACCAGGGAGGAATCGTGATCGTCCAGCGTCGCGAGGCGTGGACCGGGCGAGTGTTCCTCGTCCTGCTGATGGTGGCGACGATCGTGCCGTTCGTGAGCCTGTTCGTCACCGCGCTGCACCAGTCCGGCACGTACCCGGCCGGCCTGGAGTGGCCGAGCAAGCCCCACTGGGAGAACTTCCTGACCGCCTTCACGGCCGCGCACATGGGCGAACTGCTCGGCTCGAGCGTGCTCATCGTGCTCGGCGTCGTGCCCGTCTCGCTGCTGTTGGCCACGATGGCCGGCTTCGCCGTCGGCCACCTGAAGATGGCGGGCCGCCGCCCGGTGTTCCTGATGTTCGTGCTCGGCCTGACGCTGCCGTACGAAAGCATCATCACGCCGCTGTACTACCAGATCCGGGACATGGGCCTGCTCAACACCAGATGGGCGATCATCCTGCCGCTCATCGGGCTGTTCATGCCCTTCGGCGTGTTCTGGATGCGCGCCCACTTCGTCACCATGCCCGGCGACGTCTCCGAGGCCGCCCAGATCGACGGCGCCAACACCTGGCAGCAGTTCTGGCGCATCCACGTGCCGCTGGCCATGCCGGCGATCTCGTCCCTGGCGATCCTGCTGTTCCTGTGGACCTGGAACCAGTTCCTCCTGGCGATCGTCCTCGTCGACGACCCGACACAACGGACCATGGCCGGTGCGCTGGGCGCCTTCCAGGGTCAGTGGGGGACCGACATCCCGCTGCTGTGCGCCGGATCGCTGCTCGTGCTGACACCGACCTACGTCATCTTCCTGATCTTCCAGCGCCGGTTCGTCTCCGCCCTGCTGCAGGGCTCGCTGAAGGGCTGATCCACTGACCGAGATCCGAACCGCCCGATGGACCCATGACCATCTCGCCCGGCTCGCCGAGGACCCGGCGACCACCGCTCCGGCCATCGGCCACGAACCACGTGTGCTGCCGCACCACGACGTCTGGGACTCGTGGCCGGTGCAGGAGGAGGACGGCTCGACCACTGTCGTGCACGGCGCCGAGCTGTGGATGGCACTGGCCGCACCCGCCGTCGGTCATCCCGAGGAACGCCATGACCGCGCCCGCATCCGGTTGCTGGCGAGGACCGGCGAGCGGTGGCGCGACCTCGGCGACGTGTTCGCCGACGGCACGTCCCCGGGCAGCCGCGAATGGTCAGGGTCCGCGGTCCGCCGACCCGACGGCACCGTGTCGATCTTCTACACCGCGGCCGGTGTGCGTGGCGAGGCCCACCCGACGTTTCACCAACGGGTCGTCGAGGCTCGGGCCCGGCTCACCTCGGTTGGCGAGGCCGTCCAGCTCGAACGACACGTCGAGCACCGCGTTGTGCTCCGCGGGGAGGGCCAGTACCTGCCGGCCGACGAGGTCGAAGGAGGCCCGGGACGCATCAGGGCCTTCCGCGATCCCGGCTGGTTCCGCGACCCCCTGGATGGACGCGAGTACCTCCTCGTCGCGGCCTCCGTGCCGTGGCACGGCCACTTCACGGGTGCGGTCGCGGTCGCCGGCGCGGCCACGGGACGCTGGGCTCTGCTGCCACCTCTCCTGGTCTCCGAGGGCGTCAACCACGAGATCGAACGGCCGCACATCGTCGTCCACCAGGGCCGGTACTACCTGTTCTTCTGCACCAGCCGCCAGGCCTTCCATCCGGCGGGCAGCGCTCCGACGGGGCTCTACGGCTTCGTCGCGCCCGCGCTGACCGGGCCCTACGAGCCGCTCAACGGCTCCGGCCTGGTGATCCGGAATCCACCCGCCCAGCCCGACCAGGCCTATGCCTGGCTCGTGCTCCCCGACATGAGCGTCGAGAGCTTCGTGAACTATCCGTCCACCGGCGGCGGAGATCCCCGCCGGGCCGAATCCGGGACCGCGCGAGCCCGTTTTGGTGGTACGGCCGCCCCCACGCTGCACCTCGCGCTGCACGATGCCGCCACTGCACTGCTCGGCACGTCTGCCCGCGACGAACGCGCAAGGCGCTGTTAGCCTTCTCGACCTCGAAGGAGCTACGCGGGACCGCCGGGCGCACCCGACCCGGTCAGCCGCGGACGTGTAGCCGGAAACCCGTGTGGCCCAAGGGTTCCAGTCCCTCCTTGAGGTGCAGCGACGGGATCTCGTAGTCGCCGAAGTTCTGCCGGCGGAACGGGATCGGCTCGGTCGACTCCAGGGTGAGCAGACGCTGCTCCCAGGCCTTGGCGGCGTCCGCGTACTCTTCGGCGGTCATCTTGTCGGCGCCGTACAGCACGAACGGTGGCAGCACCTCAAGGCCGGGGTAGTACAGGATCCCGTGGTGGATCGGGAACAGCAGATCGTCGATGGGGCCATTGATCCCGCGGGCGGCGTAATGCGACTCCGGGCCGCCGGTGGTCACCGACAGGAGCGCCTTGCGGCCCGCCAGCGTGCCTTCGCCGAAGCGCTCGCCGTATTTGGTGGCGCTGTGCTCGCCGACGCCGTAGGCGAAGCGGTAGGTGAACACCCTGTCCACCCAGCCCTTGAGGATCGCCGGCATCGTGTACCACCACAGCGGGAACTGGAAGATGACGGTGTCGGCCCACAGCAGCTTTTCCTGCTCGGCCAGGACATCCGCGGTCAACGTCCCGGCGTCGAAGGCCCGCCCCGAGTTCCGGACGACGTCCAGCGGAGTCGAGGCGTGAGGGCCGAAGTCCGCGGCGTCGACGACCGCCTTCCAGTTCATCGCGTACAGATCACTCACTCGCACGTCGTGCCCTGCGGACTCCAATGTGGACACCGCGAGGTCCTTCAGCGAGCCGTTGAGCGACATCGGCTCCGGGTGGGCGTAGACGATCAGCGTCTTCATGGTCACTCCTTCGGATCGGACGCTGTCGATCCTGGCCGCGGCGACGCCCGGCGTTCAGGGACGGGACTTCCTGGTAACGGCAGGACCACCCTCGCGCTCACCGCCGGGGCCATACTGGGGGAGTGGACGATCTTGCGGGCTTCCTGCGGACCCGGCGTTCCCGGGTCGACCCGGCGGCCGTCGGCATTCCCGTCGACCGGCGCCGCCGGGTCGAGGGGCTGCGCCGCGAGGAGGTCGCGCACCTGTCCGGGGTCAGCGTCGACTACTACGTCCGCCTGGAGCAGGGCCGTGCGACGCAGCCCTCCGAGCAGGTCCTCGACGCGCTGGCCCGGGTGCTCGGCCTCGACGAGACCGAACGCGAGCACCTCTGCCGGCTCGCCCGACAGCGTCAACGCCGAGCCAAGGCGCCGGGCGGGCGGATCCGGTCCGAGCTGCTGCGCGTGCTCGACCTGGTCGTCGACGCGCCCGCGCTGATCATGGACCACCGGCTGGACGTGCTGGCCGGGAACCGCCTGGCCCGGCTCCTCTACGGGCGATCGATACCGGGCCTGAACACCGCCCGGCACCTGTTCCTGGAGGAGGCCGAGCGCGGCCTGTACGCGGAGTGGGAGCACTGCACGCTCGACGTGGTCGGGCATCTGCGCCTGGCCGCCGGCAAGTACCCCGATGATCCCCGCCTGGCCTCGCTCATCGGCGAACTGGCCATGGGCAGCGAGCGTTTCCGCCGCCTCTGGGCCCGCGCGGACGTGCGCACCCGCACCCATGGCCGCAAGACGTACCGGCACCCGCTGGTCGGAATGCTGGAACTGCACCAGGAGAACTTCGTGCTGCCGGACGAGTCGGGGATGGAGCTGCTGGTGCTGTCCGCGGCTCCTGGTAGCCCCGCCGAGGACGGCCTACGCCTGCTCGCCGGCCTCGGCGCGGACACCGGTGACGCGCATCCCGTGGCGGACGCCCGGGTCCGCGACTGACGCCAGCGCGGCTGGCCACGTGTGGGGACATGGCCGGCCGGGCCGCTCGCCGGCGCGGGCTGACCGGGAGCGCGGCACACTGGTGCGGTGACGGCGAGGCTTCCGCTGCGGTTGATCGAGGTTCCGTACGACTCCGGCCACCGGGACGCGCGGATGGGGTCCGGCCCGCTGGCGCTGGCGCGAGCCGGTGCCGCCGCGCGGCTACGCGAGCGTGGCCACACCGTGCGGGAGCGTGTGGTGGAGGCAGCTTCGCGGTGGCGGTCGGAGACCACCACCGCGTTCGAGCTGCAGCGGGCGGTCGCCGCCGAGGCCGTCGCGGCACGCGCGGCTGGCCAGTTCCCGTTGCTGCTGGCGGGAAACTGCAACTCCACCGTGGGCATGCTCGCCGGCGGCGGCCTGGTGTGGTTCGACGCGCACGGCGACTTCAACACGCCGGAGACCTCGCCGACCGGCTTTCTCGACGGGCAGGCACTGGCGATGGCGGTCGGCCGTTGCTGGACGGCCGCGGTGCCCGAGGTCGTGCCCGTCGCTGAGCGGAACGTGGTGCTGGTGGGCGCGCGGAGTCTCGATCCCGCCGAGGAATCGGCGCTACGAGGCTCGGATGTCGCCTGGTTGCCGCCCGACCAGGCCCGCGACGTGGGCCGCCTGTCGACGGTGCTGACGGAACTCGCCGCCCGCGTCGACGCCGTCCACGTGCACATCGACCTCGACGTGTACGACCCCTCGCTGGCGCCCGCGAATTCGTTCGCCGCGCCCGGTGGCCTGCTGGCCGACGACGTCCGTCGCATCCTCGTCGGCATCGCCGAGCGGACCCGCATCACCTCGGCGACGCTGGCCAGCTACGACCCGCGTTGTGACCGCGGCTCTCGGATCCGCGACACCGCACTGGACGTGCTGGTGCTTCTCGCCGAACTGGGCACCTGACGCCGGCGGCCGGGGTAGTGGGACGGCCGGCCCGGGACCGGCGGTCCCGGGCCTTCTCGTCACGGGTGGGCTATTTGGATCCGACGCCGCTCATGATGGCGTCGATGATGCCCTGGTGGGTCACCGTAGAGGAACGTCGGTCGAACAGTCCGAACCCGTACTGCCCGTTCGCGCCGTTGTCCCAGTACACGGTGGCTGCTCCGTACTTCTTGGCGGTGGCCACGACGGCCCGCGCGAAGTCGGCACGATACCTGTTGTTGGACGAATCGAACGACGACTTGTCGATCGCTCCGTACTCTCCGACGACCACCGGATATCCCTTCACGACGAAGGTGTCGTGCATCGTCTTCAACTCTGAATCCAGGTAGTCCTCCTGCCCCCAGGTGGACTTTTTCGACGGATTGGTCGCCGCTCGGCCCCACTGGGTGATGGCGCCGCTCTCCTCCCCGGCGAAGTCCCACGGGCTGTAGTAGTGAACGGAGATCATGATCCTCTGTTCACCGGCCGGAACGGAGGGGGATCGATACCTGTCGGTCGGAAGCGTGAAGCCGTAGTTCCCCGCGGTGTAATCGATGTTCGTGTTCCAGCCGGCAATGAGCAACCACCGTGAAGCGTTGTTTCCGCCGGCCTTCCTTACGGTGTCCACGAAGATCTGGTTGTAACTGTTGATGTTCGAGTAGCACGGCTGGGTCGGGCGGCCGTACTGTCCGTCGAACTCCTCGTTCATGGACTCCAGGATCAGGTGCTGGTCGTAGTTCTGGAACTTCGACGCGATCTGCTGCCAGGCTTTCTGGTACCTGGCCTTGATCGTCGCCTGCGAGGACGAGTCGCAGATCAGCCAGGACCCGTTGACGGTCTTGTAGCCGTCGCCATGCATGTTGATCAGCACGTACAGGCCGCGGTTGTAGGCGTAGTTGACGACCTGCTGAATTCTGTTCAGCCACGAGGAACTGATCGTGTAGTCCGGGCCTGGCCCTATGTCCCTCAAGTAGGAGACCGGGATCCGGATCGTCCTGAATCCGGCCGCCTTCACCTTGTCGATGAGGGCTTGTGTCACGGTCGGTTGGCCCCATGCCGTTTCGCTGGGATACCCGTTGGCGTTGGCTTCCAGCTGGTTCCCGAGATTCCAGCCCGCACCCATGTCGGCAACGATCTGCGAGGCGCTCGACTGCGCCGTGGCCGTGGCCGGTGTCTGACTCGCCAAGCCGCACACGGATGCGGCGGCCGCCACCATGGCGGCAAGGAAAACGACCCTGGTCTTCCCTGCTCTTGAAGCCATAGGTATCCCCTCCCGTGGTTGTGGGAACATGAGGTGTCGGCCACCGCATGATCTTCGGTGATGGAATCGCAGGCCCAAGATCGTTTCAAGCGTTGTGTGCGAGTCCATGTGAACGTGCACGGCGGGCCACCCGAAACGGATCCATTGCGATGGCGGCCGGTCGTCGGGACTGTGAAACTTTCATATCGCCCGTCCTGGCGAGCCTCTGACGGTCAACGGCCTCGCGTGGGTCCGCCGCCGTCTCCTCTGGAGAGAGTGCGGTCGAGTAAGAGGCCACTGTCGCGGCCCCTGGCACCGCGGCCCTCGGCGGTGGTAAAGAGACGGGTCCGGTGGATGTGCCGCCTCCGGGCATGAGCGCGCCAATGGCGCGAATGCGCCACAATTGGCCCCGTCGTCGTTCTGTCAACGCCTGTTAGTTTCGTATTTTCTTGAAATTTGCGCATTCTTATGGGAGAGGCGATGACGACAGTGGAAGCAAAGGGGGCGCGCTCCTCGGGCAAGGGACGGGAAACCGGAGCCGCCGGTCACGAAGTGGAAATTCACGCCCAGGAGAGCGGTAGCGGGTACGCGGGGACGCTGACCCTTCCGTTCGCCACCGTGCAGTGGCGGCTGCCCGAGTTCTCCATGCCGATCGGCCGCCAGGAGATGGAGGCCGCGGTGCACAAGGTGCGCGAGGCCCTGCCGCCGCCCACCCAGTTGGCGTACTACGCCGGGCTCGGGGTGCTCGCGGTGTTCGAGATCGTCGAATGGCCGGTGGTCGTGGTGTCGGCGGCCGGGATGATCGTGCTGCAACGGACCATCCGGCGCCAGGTCGAGCAGGCGAAGGAGTCGGACGCCATGGTCGGGAAGGAACCCGACGCCATGGCGGCCGAGCACGGGAAAAAGCCGGGCACGGTGGTCGAGCACGGGAAAGAGCCGGACGCCACAGTGTCGGAAAAGCCGGCGAAGCCAGGAAAGCCATCGGAATAGCCATGCCATTGAATCAGCTGTTCCGGTTGGCGTCGAAGGTTGCCGGCGGCGCGGTCACCACCGCTCGGGCATTCCTGCCGACCGGTGTCGACCGCCGGGTGCGTGTCGTCCGCGACCGCGCCTATGTCGAGGTCCACGGCATTCACCGAGCCGGCACGGAAGACGCGGCCCGCGAACTGGTGAAGCGCCTGACCGAGTCGTACGGTGTGCGCGCCGTCGAGGTCAACGCCGCGCTGGGGTGGGCGATGATCGCGTTCGACCACGACAAGACCAGGGTGGACGACCTCGTGCGGACGATCCGCGAGGTCGAGGAGACCCACGCGCTGCGTGCCGTCCCGCGGGCGGATCGCGGGCAGTTTCCCGGCGCCGGCGGGCGGATGGTGACGGAGGCGATCGCGCTCGGCGTCGATCTCGTCGGCCTGCCCTACGCGCTCGCGGGCCGGCTGCTTCCGCTCCCCAAGGCGCCCACGACCTTGTCCGCGCTCGTCGCCGTCGCCGACTACTCGCCCCGTGTCCACGGCTACGTGGAAGGCGCGGTGGGCCGTCCGGCGGCCGACGCCGTGTTCGCGCTCACCGGGGCGGTGGCCAACGCCATGGCCCAGGTCCCCCTGCAACTGATCAACGACGCCTGTCATCGGGGCTCCCTGCTCATGGAAGGGCTGGCCCGGCAACGCAGTTGGGACCAGTGGCACCGAACGCTGGCCGACCGTGAGGGCGCATACGACGCCCCGCCGATCGACCGCGCACCACGTCCGGTCCCGCTGCCGGCCGGCGCGACCGACCGGGTCGCCGACGTCGTGACGTCGCTCGGCACGGCCGGTGCGGGTGTGACGCTCGTCGGCAACCGGCAGCGCGCACTGGGTGTGCTGGTTGCCAGCGCACCGCGTGCGGCGCGGATGGGCCGGGAGGCGTTCGCCGGTCAGCTCGGTCGCGGCATCGCCCGGCGTCGTGTCCTCGCCGTCGACCCGGATGCGCTGCGACGGCTGGACCGTGTCGACACGGTGGTGCTCGACGCGGCGATCCTGCGGACCGGCGAGCAGATCATCGACGAGGTCGTGCCGGTCGACACGAGCATCGCACTGGACGAGTTGCACGCGCGTGCGCACGAACTGGTCGACCCGACGGCCCCGGAGGCCCGCCGGGAACGTGACGGATGGTCGGTCGTGCCCGCGGCCGACGGTCCGCTCGGTGCGGACGCCCAGGTGCGCGAATGGACGGACCGGGGCGCTCTCGCGCTGGCGCTCCTGCGCGGTGGCGAGGTCGTCGGGTTGATCAGCGTGGTCACCGAGCTCGACCCGTTGGCCGAGGCGCTGGTGTCGGCGGCGCAGGGGGCCGGCGCCGTCGTCATCGCCGGGGCCGACGGCGTGCTGGAGAAGCGGATCGATGCCGACGAGTGGCTGCCCGGTGACGTGGAGGTGGCGTCCTCCGTGCGGGCCCTGCAGACCGACGGCCACGTCGTGGCGGTCGTCTCGGCCCACTGTCCGGACGGTCTGGCCGCCGCCGACGTCGGCATCGGGATCACCCGGGCGGACTCGCCGCCGCCCTGGGGATCGTCGCTGCTCTGCGGGTCCGGTCTCGGCGAGGCGTGCCTGCTGCTGCAGTCCGTGCCGTTCGCGCGGAAGGCCAGCCGGCGCAGTGCCCAGATGGCCATCGCGGGCGCGACTGCCGGCAGCCTGCTGTCGATGCTGGGGCCGCCGCGAAGCGCCGCCGTCCGGGCCCAGGTTCCGGTCCAGGTCGCCGCGCTGTTGGCGCTGGCCGCCGGCACATGGTGGGGCACCCGGCCGATGCGCATGCCCGCACCCGTGCCGGTCACCCACACCCCGTGGCACGCCATGCCGCCGCACATCGTGCTCGACCGGCTCGGGACGTCGCCCGACGGGCTCGACGCCGACGAGGCGGCGCGGCGTCGACAGGGCCGGCCGGACCAGGAGGCGGTGCAGCGGCCCGGAAGTGTCGCCGAGACCTTCCTGGAGGAGCTGGACAACCCGGTGACGCCGGTGCTCGCCGGCAGCGCGGGGTTGTCCTGGACCGTCGGGTCGGTGATCGACACGGTCCTGATCGTGGGAGTGCTGGGGCTGAACGCATTGGTGGGCGGCACGCAGCGACTGGGCGCCGACCGCGCGCTGAACCGGCTCACCGAGGCCGTGGCGATGCGGACCCGGCTGCGGCGGGGCGAGCAGCGGGTGGAGCAGTCGGCGGAGGAGCTCGTGGTGGGCGACGTGGTCGAGCTCGACGCGGGCGACGCCGTGCCCGCAGACTGCCGGCTGCTGGTCGCGCGGGACCTGGAGGTCGACGAGTCGAGCCTGACCGGCGAGTCCCAGGTGGTCGGCAAGACCGCCGACGTCGCACCGGCCCGGGTGATCGCGGACCGGCACTGCATGCTGTACCAGGGAACGGTTGTGGCGGCCGGCTCGGCGGTCGCGGTCGTCACCGCCGTCGGCACGGACACCGAGATCGGCCGCACCACCCTGATGGGCGGCGGGCCACGGTCCGGCGGCGTGCACACCAGGCTGAACTCGTTGGTGCGACTGGCATTGCCGATCTCCATCGGCGCCGGCGTGACGCTGCTGGGCATCGACGTGCTGCGGGGCCGTCCCGTCGCCCAGGCGCTGGGACGGGCGGTGAGCCTGGCGGTGGCGGCGGTGCCGGAGGGACTTCCCTTCGTGGCCACCGTCGCGCAGCTCGCCGCCGCCCGTCGGCTCTCGCGGCACGGCGCGCTCGTCCGCAATCCGTCCACAATGGAGGCTCTCGGCCGGGTCGACGTGTTGTGCTTCGACAAGACCGGGACGCTCACCGAGGGACGGATCCGACTGCACCGCGTCAGCGACGGGTTCGCCGACCGTCCGGCGGACGACCTCACGCCGGCGCTGCGCCGGGTGGTCGGCGCCGCGCTGCGTGCCAGTCCGGCGCCCGACGAGAACCGGCCGCTCGCGCACCCCACCGATCGCGCGGTCGTCGACGGCGCGCTCGGCGTCGGGGTGAGCACGGCCGAAGGAGCCGCCGGCTGGGAACTGGTCGACTCGATGCCGTTCGAGCCGGCGCGGGGATTCCACGCCGTGCTGGGGCGCGGCGAGCAGGGACTGCTGGTCAGCGTCAAGGGCGCGCCGGAGATCGTGTTCGCCCGCTGCGGCCACTGGCGCCATCCCGAGGACGGCGACGGGATGCGGCCGTTCGACGACGAGGCCCATCGGCGGTTCAGCCAGGAGGTGACGCGGCTGGCCAGCCGCGGATACCGGGTGCTCGCCGTCGCCGAACACACCCCCTCGGGCGGCGACGGTCTCGACGACGACCGGGTGCGCGGCCTGTGCCTGACCGGTCTGCTCGCCCTGGCCGATCCGGTCCGGCCGACCGCCCTGCACGCGGTCGGGCAGCTGCGCCAGGCCGGCGTGCGGGTGGTCATGATCACCGGCGACCACCCCGACACCGCGGCGGCCATCGGGGCGGAACTCGACGTGGTCAACGGCGATCGGATCATGACCGGCTCGGAGCTGGACGCCGTCGACGACGCCGAACTCGCCCGCCAGCTGCCGGACATCGCCGTGTTCGCCCGGGTGAGCCCGGCGCAGAAGGCCCGCATCGTCCGGGTGCTGCGCACCGCGGGCCGGGTCGTCGCCGTCACCGGTGACGGGGCGAACGACGCGCCGGCCATCCGGCTGGCCGACGTCGGCATGGCCCTGGGCCGGCACGCCACGCCGGCGGCGCGGCACGCCGCGGACGTCGTGATCACCGACGACCGGATCGAGACGATCACGGCGGCCATCGTCGAGGGCCGCGCCATGTGGGCGTCGGTCCGCGACGCGGTGGCCATCCCGCTCGGGGGCAACCTCAGCGAGATCGCCTTCACCGTGGGCACCGGCCTGATCAGCGCGGCGGAGACGCTCAACGCGCGCCAACTGCTGTTGATCAACGTGCTGACCGACGTGTTGCCCGCCATGGCGATCGCCGTCCGGCCGCCGCCCGGCGCCACCGCCGAGGTGCTGCTCGCGGAGGGACCGGACGCCTCGCTGGGACCGTCGCTCACCCGCGACATCTACCGCCGCGCCACCATCACCACGGCGGCCACCAGTGCCGCGTGGCTGCTGGGGCGGTTCACCGGCACCCGCCACCAGGCCAACACGGCGGCGTTGGTCGCGCTGGTGGGGGCGCAGCTCGGCCAGACGCTCGCGGCCGGCCGCCGGGACCGGCTGGTGCTGGCGGCCACCGTCCTGTCGTTCGCCACGCTGGCGGCGATCGTGCAGACGCCGGGGGTCAGCCACTTCTTCGGCTCGCGTCCCCTGTGGCCGCACGGCTGGGCCATCGCCGTCGGGACGTCGGTGGCGGCCGCTCTGGTCAGCCTGGCGCTGCGGTCGCCGCGCACCGCGGGCAGACGAGCGATCGAGGCCGCCGGATAACCGTCTCTTAACCTGCTGGCAAGCCGCGCCTCCACGCCGGTACAGCGGGGCACCCTATTCTTCGGCCGTTCGATCCGACGAATCGGGTGCGGGAGAGGAAAATCCGATGGCTGACTTCCTTGCTGTCGTCGTCGCGAAGGCGGCGATGATTCTCCTTGAGATCATCGCCGTCCGCGTGGCGCAGGTGATCTTCGCGAGGGCTTTCTCGTCGAAGGTCGCGACGGCCGGCTAGCTCCGTGCCGGCCGGCCATTACACGCCAATGGCCACAATGTGCCCGACCGCTCGTGCCGAGCATTTCGTTGGCTACGGTGGAAGATCCCGTGGAAAGTGGAAGCTCGGTGACATTGCGCCATGGTGGGATGGGTTCTCGGGATAGGTGTCACCGTGGTCGTGCTCGGCGCGTCGTGCCTGGTGCTGGCCCTGGTGGCGTGGTTGCTGCCACCGGGGCTGGCCAAGGAGATCGCGCGTTTCGTGCCGTGTTGCGTGCGGGCCGCGTTCGTACTGCGGCGGGATCCGCGGGTACCCCGCCGGGCCAAATACGTGCTGGCGTTCGCCGGCCTGTACACGCTCTCGGGGATCAACGTGATCCCGGACTTCATCCCGGTGATCGGGTTGCTGGACAATGTCATCGTGCTTGTCGTCGCACTGCGCTATGCCAGCCGCCGGGTCACGCGCGACGTTCTCTTCGCGGCCTGGTCGGGCAACCCGGCGGTGCTCGACCGGCTCATCGGCCGCCTTCGCGTGCAGCGCGATCCGGACGATTCCCGCCGGCGGCGTCGCATTCGTGGCCGCTGAGCGGAATCGGCAATGGTCATCCTCCGTTCACGCCGGAACTCGGTGGCCGCCGCGGCGGGTCATGGCTGCTCGGTCGGGGGGACGGTGTCGGGCGGCGCGCCCCGGCGGCGCCCCGGGTGCTTCTCGTCCGGGGGCTTCGCCGCGATCTCCCGCAGAATGCGGATCGTGGTGCCGCGCACGGTTGTCGTCGCGGACGGCACGTCGCCGGCGGCGGCGTCGTCCATGAACGGCATGAACTGGTCGGGGAAGCCCGGCATGGTGCAGCCGATGCAGATGCCGCCGACGTTCGGGCAGCCGCCGACGCCGTTGATCCAGCCGCGCTTGGCCACGTTGCACCTGACCACCTGGCCCCAGCAGCCCAGTTTCACCAGGCACTTGGCCGATCCGTGCTCGCGGGCGTAGTCGTCCTGCTCGTAGTAGCCGGCGCGGTCACAGCCCTCGTGCACGGTCGCCGAGAACAGCCACCTGGGGCGGAGGGACTCGTCGAGCGCGATCGCGGGCGCGGTGCCGGCGGCGTGGTAGAGCAGGTACAGGATGGTCTCGGAGAGGTTGTCGGGCTGAACGGGGCAGCCGGGCACACACACGATCGGGATGCCGGCCTTGGACTTCCAGTCCCAGCCGAGATAGTCGGGCACGCCCATGGCGCCGGTCGGGTTGCCGGCCATGGCGTGGATCCCGCCGTAGGCGGCGCACGTCCCGACGGCCAGCACCGCCATTGCCTTGGGGGCCAACCGGTCCAGCCACTCGTTGGCGGTCACCGGCTGGCCGGTGTCGGGGTCGGTGCCGAACCCGGTCCAGTAGCCCTCGGACTTGGTCGACTCGTCCGGCACGGAACCCTCGACCACGAGGATGAAGGGATCCAGCTCGCCGCGGTCGGCCCGGCGCCACCACTCGACGAAGTCGTCCGGCCCCCGCTCGGGGCCGGACTGGAAGTCGAGCAGCGGCCAGTGCATGGCGACCTCCGGCAGCCCGGGAAGACCGCCGAGGAGGATCTCCTCGATGCTGGGCTGGGTCGCCGCGGTCAGCGCGACCGAGTCGCCGTCACAGCTCAGACCACCATTCATCCATAGGATGTGTATCGTGGCACCAGATTCGGCTGAGCCGTTGCCGGTTCGCCCGGCCGTGATCATCAATACGCACCTCCTCGCGGCCGACGCCGGCCGCTATTGACAACCCGATGCCCTTGGCAGGAGGCAGCTCGACCGAAAATCATCTCCGTCGATCGCGGACCGAGGTCACGTTAGTCCCGGCCGGCAGCCTCTGCAAGTGCGTGCCAGAATCGTGACGGGTGGACGGTACTGTCCAATAGATCCGCCAATGGTGACGGTCGACGGGACAGAAATGACGCAAGGCCATGGGAAGGTGGTCCGATTGAGTGATCCGACGGGTCAGTCCCCCGAAGAGTCGATCTCGCTGCTCCCGGTGGAGGTGACCACGAAGGTCTTCCACGCGCGGCCCTCCTCCGTCCCGGAGGTCCGGGACTTTCTCCGTCGGTGTCTCGCGGGCGCGGCGCTGGCCGAGGCCGACAGCAGCACGGTGGCCAAGACGGTGTTCCAGGCCCTGCTCACGGCGGCCGGCACGACCGGCGCGGTCCAGGTCTGCTGCCGGACCTACCCCAGCCACATCGAGATCGACGTGTGCGACGTGGTCCCCGGCAGTATGTGCGAGCCCGTCATCGAACAGCTCGTGACGCTGCGACCGCGGGCGCACACCGCCGCCGATTTCGGCGCCTGGCTGGCCGACGCGCTGCGCAGGGAGGGGATTTCCCGGGATGTCGCCGCGAGCCAGTTGGACGTTTCGGTGAAGACGGTGAGTCGCTGGATCGGTGGAGAAACCGAGCCTCGGCTGCGTGAGCTGCGCCGTATTCAGGAGCGGTTCGGTGAGGTTCCGTTCAGCTGAACGATGTCGGTCCCGCGTCCGTCCGTGTCCATTGTGCGTCATTGTCATCGAATGGTCCCGGCGCATTCGGGTCAACACGGAGAAAAAGTGATCAATGAAATGTCGGGTGACGAGTTCGGCCGCCGTCAGCCGACGTGGTGCTCCTCCTCGGCGTGCGGGCCCGGCACGGCCAGCTCGATGGTGCACCCGGAGTCGTCGGAGCTGATGTCGAGCCACTCGCAGATCTGGTTGGTCAGCCACAGACCGTCGCCGGTCTGCTCGCACAGCGCCGGCGTGCGGAAGCCGACGAACGGGTGGAGGTCGCCGAGCGGCTGTGCGCTGTGCACCGTGCACACCACCCGGCCGGCCGCCAGCCGCACCCACGCCGTCACCCGCTCGATGTTCCGCCGGCGCAGGTACGCCATCGCCTCACCGACCGCGATGGAGAACATCGCCACGCTGTCCTCCGACGGCAGCAGCCGCGCGGCCTCGCCGAGCACGTGCCGGCGCGCCGCGGCGAGGTCGCCGTCGAACCGGGCGACGTCGTCGCACGGGCGCCTCGGCGGCGGCGCCTGCAGCCGCGCGAACTCCTCGGGCGCGACGAACTGCGCGCAGGGCTCGACCCGGCTCCCGGCGACGCACTCGGGATGGGTGCGGCGGGCGTCCTCGATGATCGCGGCATCGACGATCCTGGTGTCGTACGGACAGATCATCCGGATCGCGGTGTCGGCGAGCACCACGTTCAGGCCCGCCTCCATGCGCTTCCACGCGGCCACCTCGCGCCGGGACCGGCCGACCCAGACCGGCTCGGCGAGAATGCGCACGGCGCCGCTCGGCGAGGTCGGCCGGTGGCGCGTCCAGTAGCGCTGGAACGCGGTGGCCCGCTGGGGCGGCCGGCGGCCGAAGTACGCGGACTCGGCGTAGTCGACCTCGCTCGCCTGCGTGCCCAGCGCGTCCTGTAACAGGTCCAGGTTCGCCGAAGTCGTCGTGACCAGCACCGGTTCGCCCCGGTGCAGGCCGTCCCGCACGAACGGGACCGCCATCGACAGCAATTCCGCATCGCTGCCGTAGATGCAGCCCTGGTGCAGAAAGCCTGACTTCATCACACCTCCCATGCGCCGCACGGCGCCCACGTCGAGCCGGTGTCGGATGCGGTTCGTCATGCGGATTCGCGATGGGACGGGAGACTACCTCCGGCGACGATGACGCGGAACCACTCCGACGAGATCGTACTCCTACGTCGGATCCGTTGCGGGAGTTGGACAAAGACACCGTTTTGGCACTGGAGGTTGTGGTTCGACGCGGATGGACACGGTTGTGCCCGAGGATCGCTCGGGTTGGTCCCGGCCGGTCGGACAGCACTGTCCGGTGGCCCGACGCGCCGGGACGGATGTGTCCGCCTCGGCGGCCGGCGCCGCGCCGGGGCGTGTCCCGGGGATGATGGCGGTGATCCACGGAACACGCCCCGGCTTCCTTCCCTCCTCCGCGCCGCACGGCGCCGAGGAGAGCCACAGCGGCGACCAGCGGGTCGCCTCCCGTGCCGGCACGACGATGTCACCGGGCGGCGTGATCCGGTCCGGGATCGCGCGGTACGAGGAACGCGGCCAGGTAGTCGCGCAGCGCGTCGACGTCGTCCAGCGGCGCGACCAGTCCGACGTACCCGTCCGGTCGGACGAGCGTGACGTGGTGGACGCCGGCCAGTTGGCGGGCGGAAGACCGGTCCACGGCGGCGATCGGCACGATGTCGATCGCCGCGAGGTAGTCGGCGCACACGCGCTCGAGCCGCCGGACGACGGCCGGCTCCGCCCGGGCCACCGCCAGCAGCAACGTCCAGCGGTCGTAGCCGAGCAGCCGATGCAGCCGTACGGGCTCGGCACCGGCCTCGCGCGTGACGTAGACATCGGGGATTCGATCGCCCGCACGGCACTGGCGCCCGATGCGCCGGACTTCCTGTCGCGACAGCGGGCTGTCCCGATGGTTCCGGCCGAAGTCGCTCATCAGCCACTCCACCCGCCGCTGGAAACCGGACCACGGCAGGGCGGCGCGCAGGACGGCGGTTCGCACCCGGTGCAGGGGCTCCGGCAGCAGGATCTCCGTGATGTTGAACCTCATGTCACGGATCACCGCACGGGCGAGGGCTCGCTGCTCGATGTCGTAGGAGTCGAGCAGGGCGTCGCCCGCCTGCCGGTGGTGCACGGCGGCGAGTTTCCAGGCCAGATTGTGCGCGCCGAGCATGCCGATGTTCATCCCGTGCCCGCCGACCGGCGCCCACGCGTGCGCCGCGTCGCCGGCGAGCAGCACACGGCCGCGTCGGAACTCGGCGGCGATGCGGTCGGAGAAACGCGCCCGGCTCAGCCAGCCGGACTCCGTCGGCCCGAGTCGCAGCAGCGGGATGCCGGCGGTGTCGGCGACCAGGTCGCGCAATTCACCCAGCGTCGGCGGTTCCGTGCGGTCCGGCTCGGGATCGTCCCGGATGCAGAACACCCGATATCCCTGGCCGGGGGTGGGAAACGCGAGGACCGTGCACCGGGGGCCGAGGAAGATGTAGCCCTGGCCCGGTCGGTCGCGCAGCGGCCAGGCCGGCACCACGTTGCCCTGGACCACCTGCATGTTCACCCGGCGCTTCCCGTCGAAGGGGATGCCCAGCCGGGTTCGGACGGTGCTGCGGCGGCCGTCGCAGGCGACCACCCACGACGCCCGTGCCATCTCGGTGACGCCGGTGGGCAGCCGCAGCGTCGTCAGGGCGTGGTCGTCCCGTTGGCGCACATCGGTCGCCTCGGTCCGCCATTCGACGTCGACGCCGAGCCCGCTCAACTCCTCGGCCAGCAGCAGCTCGATGTCGTGCTGCTCGATCGTCATCGCGTACGGGTAGTCCGAGTCGAACCGCCCGGCCGTGAAGCAGCCCAGATGTCGCCCGTCGCCGTAGAAGTTCAGGCTCCGCATCTCGTAGGCGTGTCGCCGGATCGTCTCGCCCACGCCGAGGGCGCCGAGCGCCTCACCGGCCCGGGGGAAGATCACGTCGGCCCGCGCCTCGCGATTGGGGCCGGTCGCCCGGTCCACGACCCGCACGCGCAGCAGCTGGCGGCGCAGGGCCGTCGCCAGGGTCAGGCCCACCGGTCCCGCGCCGATCACCAGCACGTCGGTGTCTTCGGCGGCGCGGCTCGGCCCCTCTGAACCGGTGCCTTCGGCAACCGCTCCAGGCAACGGCGGCGCCCCGCGCTCTCCAGGGTTGGGGGCAGAACGGGGTGCTGGCACGCGATCGCCTCCGTCAGGCCGGCACGACTTCGAGGACGTTCAACATCGAGGGCGGGCCGACGACACGGGCCAGCCGCAGGCCGGCCTCGGCCAGCAGCCAGGCGTGTTCGGCCTCGGTGCGTTCACGCCCGCCGTAGACGAACAGCATCGTCAGGTCGAGGAACTTGCTGGGATGCGGCCCGTTTCCGGTCGGCACCACCCAGTCGGCGAGCAGCAGCCGGCTGTGCGCGTCCATCGCCCGGCGGCAGTTGGCGAGGATGGCGCGGGCGTCGTCGTCGGACCAGTTGTGCAGGATTCCCTTCATCAGGTACAGATCCGCGCCGGCCGGGACCGACTCGAGGAAGTCGCCGGGCAGGAAGCCGCAGCGGTCGGCGAGCCCGGCTGCGGCCAGCTGCCGCTCGACGTCGTCGGCCAGGTACGGCTGGTCGTAGACCACGCCGGTCAGCTCGGGATTGGCGCGCAGGACCGCGGTGAGGAAGGCGCCGTTCCCACCACCGACGTCGACGATCTGGCGCGCCCGGGAGAAGTCGTAGTAGTGGGCGAGCGCCTCACCCGTCACGCGGCTCTGCTCGGCCATCGCGGCGTTGAACAGCGCGCGGTGCTCGGGATGGTTGCGCAGGTGCTCGAACAGCGGCTCGCCGAAGACGTGCGCGGTGGTGGCCTCGCCCGTCCGGATGCTGTCCGCGGCGTTCGCGTAGACGGTGTTGAGCAACCCCTGGAAGATCACCCAGGAACGCAGCGACTGCGGATGGTCGGTGCGCAGCCGCTCACCCACCGGGGTCAGCCCGAACCAGCCCGGCTCGACCTCGACGAACACTCCGATGCTGGCGAGCGCGCGCAGCAGCCGGTACAGGGCGTCGGGATGGGCCGGGACCGCGGCGGCGAGATCCGCCGCCCCCCGGGGCTCGCCGGCGAGCAGGTCCGCCACCCCGAGCTCGGCCGCGAGCTGCACGGCCCGAGCCGCACCGAACCCCTCGGCCAGCTGGATGAGTCGGTAGGCGTGGTCCTCGCGCTGGTCGGTGTCATGCATCGGTACTCCCTCCAGAGGTGCCGAGGACGAGGTGCCGTGGGCCGTGGAAGACCATGTCCTCGGCGAAGTGAACCGGTTTGTCGGTCAGGTGAAGCCCGGGCAGGCACTCGAAGAGCACGGCGATCGCGATCTCGGCCTCCGCCCGCGCCAGCGCCGACCCCAGGCAGCGGTGCACACCGCCGCCGAATCCGCAGTGGCGACTCGACCGCCCGCGCGGCCGCAGCTCGTCGGGCTCGGGGAAGACCAGCGGATCACGGTTGGCCGAGCCCAGCACCAGCACGACGCTGTCGCCCTCCCGGATGTCCTGCCCGCCCAGCACGTCGTCCCGGTACGCCCAGCGCGTCACCATCTGCACCGGGCAGTCGTAGCGGACGAGTTCGTCCACAGTGGACGGCAGGAGTTCCGGGTCGGCACGCAACTCCGCGAGCACAGCGGGGTTTCTGAGCAATGCCAGCACTGCCTTGCCAATGAGGTTCGTCGTCGTCTCGTGTCCGGCGGTGAGCAGGTGCACGCACGTCGCGGTGACCTCGTCCTCCGTCACCGACCCGCACTCGCCGGCCTTGACCAGCGCGGTGATCAGGTCGGCGGCGGGATCGTGCCGCCTGCGCCGTGCCTCCCAGCGGAAGAAGTCGATGAGCTCGGTCGCCGCGGCCTCCGCCCGCGCGTAGTCGCGGGCCCGCCCGGAACTGGCCTCCTGCAGCGACACGGCCCGCTCCCGAAGCCACTCCCGGCTGCCCTCGTGCACGCCCAGCAGTTCCGATATCACCAGGATCGGGAGCGGGGCGGCGAACTCCTCGATCAGGTCGAGCGTGGGCCGGCGGCCGACGTCCGCGATCAGGTCGCGCGCGATCTCCGCCACGCGGGGCCGCAGCCCGGCCACGACACGCGTCGAGAAGCTCCCGACGAGCAGGGACCGCAGTTGGCCGTGTCGCGGCGGATCCATGAAGACCAGCCAGTTGCCGACCAGCCGCCACAGGGTTTCGCACTCCGGCGGGATGCCGGCCAGCAGCGGGACGGCGTGGTGCCCGTAGTGCGGGTGCGTCAGCACGCGGGTGACGTCGTCGTAGCGGAAGACGTACCACCTCGCCCGCCCGTCGAGGCTCGACCGACCCCGGTGGACCGGATCGTTCTCCCGGTAGTGGCGGTAGATCGGGTACGGGTCGGCGATGTCCTCGGCCGGCCAGTCCAGGGGATCGAAGGGGCGCGGAACTCGCTGTGTCATGGCACTCACTCGTCATTCGTGGGGTATGGACCGAAGAAGTCGGCCAGGAAGTCCAGTGCCTCGGTCACGTCGACGGGGACGGCGGCACACGTGCGGGCGCGCGCCGCGAGGTGGCGGAAGCGCAGCGAGAAGCCGCGTCGCGCCACATCCGGCCGGGACACGTACCCGGGCACGGACTCCAGTTCGAACGACGGCCCCGCGGTCCGTCCCCGGCGCCCGGACGGCATGGCGGTCAGCAGTTCGCCCAGCGGCCGCATGACGCAGGTCATCACGTCGATCGCCCGGTTCATCAAGGCGGAACGGCGCAGGCTGGCGTCCGGGGACTCGCCGAAGTGCTGGACCATCAACTGCAGCGCCATGAAGTAGGCCCGGTTGAACAGCCGCATGACCTCCGCGGCGGCGGGGTCGGTGACCAGCTCCCTGGCCGCGTCCCCCGCGAGCAGTGTCGGGTTGCGCAGTGCGGGGTAGGCCGGGGTCCACGGCGCCGACCGCTCGGGCGGGCCCGCCAGCTGCTCGGCCGTGAGGCACTCGTACATCCGCAGGAAGGTGTCGTAGTGCGACTTCTCCTCGGGACCGCTCGCGGGGAGCACGTTCCCCTCGCCCTGCTCGGTGACGACGTCGAGCGCGAACAGGGCGCTGGCGAGGTCGTCGACCTCCAGCTGGTAGTCGGGATGGACGTCGTTGACCGACCTGCGCAGGAAGAGGTGGTGTTCGCCGCCGCCCCGGCCTGGGCCCGCCAGGAACAGGTCCGGGACCCGACGCAGGCCCTCCCGGATGTCGGCGTAGAGCTCGCTGGCCGAGCCGTAGCGTTCGTCCACATCGGACTCCGCCGCCGCGGATCCGGGCCGGCGGACCTCCTCGACGAGCCGGGCCGGCTGCTCGATGGCGATGAACCTCGCGACGCTGCCGACGCCCAGCGGCTCCAGCGACAGGTCCAGCGGGATCGGCAGCTGGTGGTTGATCGCGCCGAAGTCGATCAGCGGCACGTGGAACGGTTCGCCGATGGCCGTGAGGATGTTGTTGAGGGCGAGGAAGTGGATCATCTCCTCGCGGGCCACGGTGAGCAGGCTGCCCCGCATCCCGCCGTCGCGGGTCCGACCGCCGTCACCGCAGGCGAGCGCCAGCTGCCGGGACGACCACCGGCCCTGCCGCACGTGTTCCGTGCCGGCCGCGTGCGTCGGCACCGAGAACGCCGCGTAGAGGTACTGCGCCATCACGGCGAGTTCGAGCGTCACGGCGTCCCGCAGGGCGTGGACGAGCTCTCCGCGGGTGGTGATCGCCTTCCTCGCCGGACCGCTCGCCGGGACGAACGTGGGCACGCTCTCGACCGCGCGGCAGGCACGGAGGAATCGCAGCAGCAGCCGCGCCTTGGGCGCGGACATGTCCCGTGTCGGCGGCATGTGGTAGGTCTTCATCCTGGTGCTCGGATCGCACATCTGCCAGATCAGGTCGGCATACGTGCGCACCGCGAACCGGTCGGCGAGGCTGAACACCTCCTTGCTCATGAAGGAACCCGTCAGCTCGTAGAACGCGAGCACCTCGCGGTACACCAGGTCGTACGTCACGTCTTCCTGGGCAATGTCGTCGAGCCGCCGGTCGTCGGGAAGCACCCGAACGGCCAGCGACCCCGCACCGGCCCAGTAGCCGAGCAGATCGTCGTTGTCGTAGCAGGCGTTGGCGGATCCCGGCCGGGTCGTGTCGCACGGGGACTCCTCGGCGTGGGCCGAGAGCAGCAGCCGGGCCGCCCCGGGCCGAGCACCTCGGATCGTCAGCCAGCCGCGGCCCTCGTTGTCGGTGCTGACGACGCAGCTGCCGGCGAAGTCTCCCGGCTCGTCCGCGCGGCCGGGACGCAGGCGCACGATCTCGATGTCGCCGGGCAGCGCGTCCGGCGACGTGGCGAAGGGATCCCGGGGGAGTGCCCGGGGATTGAAGAACTGCCGCACGTGGATCGCCTCGACGGCGTGCGGGCGGCCGCGGACGAGCGACCGGATCGGCACCTGGATGTCGTCTCCGCCGTTCTCGGGGTGGTCGAGGATGAGAGCGGCGTCGTCGGCCTGCACGTTGGTTTCCCGTTCCAGCAACAGCACCGCGCGGGCGCCTGACGGGTCCGTGCCCACCACGCACAGCGCCTGCTCGTCGGCCCGGGACAGCTCCTGAGCGGGAACCGTCAACACGCCGCTGGTGAGCGCGTCGCCGGCGAGGTAGGCCGCGGCCGGGACGCGGGCGACGAGCTGATGGCCGTCGACGGTGCGCAACTCCCAGTCGCCCAGATCCAGCAGTGGACCGGGGCCGCCGTTGTGGGCCCGGCCGGTCGCCGGCACCGCATTGATCATGTTCAGCGTGACGTGGTCCGGCGTCACGTCGACGGTCATGTTGCCCAGTCCCGCCCGTCGCGGGACGAGCAGGCGTCCCGCCGGATACGTGCGCGGCTCCGACTTCCGCCACGGCGCGATCGTTCCGCGCAGCACCCAGCGGCCGGGCGAGTCCGGCGCCTGCGGCGCGGACATGTCGCTGAGCGCGAACTGCACCACCAGGCCGTCGGCCTTGCCGGACGCCACGGTGGCACGCAATCCGGTGACCGCAGGCGAGACCGACGCCTCGTCCAGCCACCTCAGCCCGTCGCCGGACTCGACCACGAACTGGTAGAGAGTGGACAGTTTCAGTTGCGGCGCCAGGTAATGGTCGCCGACGTCGAGGATGTGGTCGAAGTTGTGCCATCGCGGCGGGTGGATCCCGCGCACCTCGCCGGTGAGCATGTAGCCGACGTCGTGGGAGCGCCCCGCGCGGCCGAAGCAGAACTGGCCGACCATCAGGCTGGTGGTCCAGTTCGAGGACGGGTCGACGTCGAAGATCCGGGCCCGGTTCACGGTGGTGGCCAGATACGGGTTGTAGTGGCCCCACATGTCGACGCTGCGGCCCACCACCGGGTCCGTCACATCGACGTCGGCCGGCGTGACCTCGCAGCCGACGATCCGGGCGTCGATCGAGAAATGGCCGTTGCCACCGAAGTTCCACCCCTTCGCCGCGCTGAACACGCCGTCGTCGTCGAGGTGGCCGGCCGCGTCGAAGCGCGGTCCGAGGCGGTGCAGGTAGTCGTGGTACTCGCGGGCCGGGCGGTGCACGGGAAACGGTCCGTGCTCCGTGAGCGCCTCGTCGGTGGCCAGGTCGACCAGGCCGTTGCGGATCCCGGTGGGCAGCCCCGTCGTCGCCGTGCCCGAGAAGTGCAGGCGCGGTGTGTCGAACACGCTCATTCGGTCATCACCTCCATACGCGGAACGGCGACGGGCACGCGGCTTCGGGGCCGGTGGAGATGGATCTCGTGCACCGCCCGGACCGCGGATTCGATCGCCCCCTCGATCCACGCCGTGGTCGACGAGCAGTGCTCCCCGGCGAAGAACAGGCGGTGCTCGGGCCGGGTGGCCCGCCGCCGTTCCCGCTCACAGGCGTGGGTGTCCTTGCCCCAGCGGACGCAGGCGGCTCCCTCGCTCCACCAGTACCGCCCCCAGGCCAGGCTCACGGCGTCCAGAACCATGCCCGGGCGCAGCAGCTCGGGGTGCATCTTGCCCAGTTCCTGCAGGACGACCGCGTGCCGGACGCCGGCGGGCAGGCGGCCGAGCGCGTCGGCGTCGGCGCCGATCGTGTAGCTGGCCAGCAGCGCCGCGCCGCCCGCCGGATCCCCCTCCACCGGGCAGTAGTAGGTCTGTCTGAGGCTGCCGCCGCTGAACGACGCGCCGCCGGAGATCCCGTCGTTCTCCCAGAACGGCTCCCGGCAGTGGAAAGCGATCTTCGTGGCCGACCAGTACTTCGCGTCGTGGATCACGGCCGTCTTGTCCTCGCTCAGCCCGGTCAACCGCAGCCTCGCCAGCACGGAGAACGGGACGGTGCACAGGACGTAGTCGCAGCGCCGGCCGACGATGTGGTTGCCGTCGCGCACGGCGACCGTGACGTGGTCGTCGCACGAGTCGATGCCGACCACCTCCTGGCCGCGGTTGATGGGGCCGCGGATCCGCGCCGCCAGCCGCCGGACGAGCTGGTCCATCCCGCCGGCGAGGCGGACGAGGTCGGGGCCGGTCTCGCTGAGGATGTCGTCCAGGAACCGGTTGAGACGCCCGTTGTGGCTCATCCGGACCTCCGGGTGGACCGCGAAGAAGGCGTGCAGGTCGACCTGGTCGCCGCCGCGCAGGAACGGGCTCAGGTCGAACTGGTCGATCAGCTCCAGCAGTTCGAGCCGGAGGTCGCCGCGCAGGCTGTCGCGGAAGTCGGACGGGGCGATGGCGTCGCCGATCGCCGTCAGCCATGCGCCGAAACGGATGGTGTCGCCGTTGAACCTCCCCACGGGCAGGCTTCGGGAGAAGTCCGCCATCAGTGTTTTCGCGGCATCGCGGACACGCGTGTGGCCGGCGCTGGTCGCGCAGTAGGAATCGGCGTCCGAGAACAGTGTGCTGAAAGTGCGCACCTTGTCGGCCAGGCCGAGCCTGGTGACGTACTGCATGGTGCGCCGGTGCTTGACGGGAATGCGCATGGCCCCGAGTTCGATGAGTGGCGCGTCGGGACCCGAATGAAACCGGTGGGTGTAGATCCTGCCGCCGATCCGGTTGCTTCCCTCCAGGATCTCGACAAGATGCCCGCGTTTCTCCAGCTCGTACGCGGCCACCAGGCCGGCGACCCCGGCCCCGATGATGGTCACTCTCTTTGCGGTCCCGTCGATGACACCTGTCATGCCGTGCTGCATGGTGGACACCGCGACCCCCTAGAGGAAACCAGGCCGACAATCGACCAGATGAATACCCGCCCGCCAGCACGTGAAATGGGGGCGCGTCGACCGTGGGAGTGTTGCGACTGGTAGCCTTCGGCGATTGACATCGCTCGTGGCAAACGCCGCCGCGCATGTGCGCGGGTGGCTGTGGTCACCCCCGTTCAAGCGTCACGTCGCTGAACTCTCTCAGTGTAAAACCCCACCAGCTTCGCCACAATCTTCGGGTACGAATTGTTGGTTTTTGGCCACGATTCGCCACTGTCGCGAATTGGCCGTGAGAATGAATTCGGGGTCCGGGGGCCGGCGACCGGTCGTTCGTGCCGCAACAATGGCCACGTCGGGGCCGTCCCGCCGTTCGGGTGACGGGCGATCCCCGGCGGCGTCGCGGCCGCGGACCGGGTGCGGTCGGGCCCGCTCTTGCCGGCGTGCCGGCGGCAAAACCGTCAGCAGGAAAAACGAGAATATCGGGTCACTTGGAAGGGTGAATTGCCTTCAGCGCGCCGGGCGGTGTCGCTAACCTCCATGGAGGTCGATCATTGCTCCAGTCCGGCACAAGGCTCGTTGTTCCACTGTGCTCGATCTCGCTCCACCCCGGCTCGATCGTCGAACGGTGCGCACCAGGAAGGCCAATGCCCGAAAATCGAATAGTCGCCAACGGATTAAGTCGGCGCTCATTACTGCGGACCGCGGTGTCAATGCCGCTGACCTCGCGCGTTCTCGCCGCTCACGGCAGTTCCACCGCCGTTGTCGGCAGCACCCTGGATCCCCGGACGATCCCGAAGTACGTGACACGGCTACCGGCGTTGCCCGCGATGCCGATGTGGTCGTCGTACGGCGGAATCGACTACTACGTGATTGGTGTCCGGCAGTTCTCCCAACAGGTTCTGCCGCCCAGCCTGCCCAAAACCGTCGTCTGGGGCTACGGATCGCCGCGGAATCCCGCCACGTTCCACAGCCCCGCGCTCACCATCGAGGCACGGGTGGGTCGTCCCGTCCGAGTGACGTGGGCGAACCAGCTCGTCGACGCCAGCGGCCGATTTCTGCCGCACCTCTTACCGGTCGACCCGACTCTGCACTGGGCGAATCCGCCCGGTGGCCTGCGGGGACGGGACACCCACCCGACGTTCGCCTCGACCCCGGGCCCCTACCCCGGGCCGGTGCCCATCGTGACCCACCTGCACGGTGCGCACGTCACGGAGGAGAGCGACGGCTATCCCGAGGCCTGGTACCTCCCGCCCGCCTGGGACCTTCCCGGCGGATACGCGAGGGTGGGGTCCTACCACGACCGCTACCGCGCGATGGCCGCCGACCGGTTCGGCGTCGAGTGGCCGCCGGGCACGGCCGTGTACCAGTACGCCAACGACCAGTCCGCCGCGACCCTGTGGTTCCACGACCACACGCTCGGCCTGTCGCGGCTGAACACCCACGCCGGCCTGGCGGGCTTCTACCTGCTCAGGGGCGGCGCGCGCGACCTGCCGCCGGGCGTGCTGCCCGGCCCCGCGCCGGGGGTCGACGACCGTCCCGGAATTCGGTACCACGAGCTTTCCCTTGTGGTGCAGGACCGTTCCTTCAACCGTGACGGCTCGATCTTCTTCCCCGACAGCCGGGCGTTCACCGGGGACGTGCCGCCGGACGGCCCGTTCGTCCCGGCCGGCGACGTCCCGCCGATCTGGAACCCGGACTTCTTCGGCACCACGATGGTCGTCAACGGCCGCACCTGGCCGGTCCTGCCGGTCGAACCGCGGCGCTACCGGTTCCGGCTGCTCAACGCGTGCAACGCGCGGACCCTGCTGCTCAAGATCGTCGCCAACCCGCTGGCCCCGCGGCCGGTGCCGGCGGCGTTGCCGTGCTGGCAGATCGGCGCGGACGGCGGCTTCCTGCCCCGTCCGGTGGAAACCGACCAGCTGCTGTGCGCGCCGGCGGAACGCGTCGACGTCATCATCGACTTCACCTCCCTGGCGGCCGGAACCGAACTCTTCCTCATCAACGAGGGGCCCGACGGGATGTTCATGGGCGGCTCGCCCGGCAAGGGTCTGACCCCGGCCGATCCGGCGACGACCGGGCAGGTGATGAAGTTCGTCGTCACGCAACAGTCCACACGGGACACCAGCGTGCCGCCGGCCCAGCTGTCCCTGCCGCGGCTGCCACCGCTCGGCCCGTCCCGGCGCACGTGGCGGATCTCGCTGACCGAACGCCGTTCCACCGCGCAGCCGGCGGCCGCGGTGTCGTTCCTGCTCGGCACCGTGGCCGCCGACGGGACGCCGAAACCGCTGACCTGGGCCGACGACGTCACGGAACGCCCCGCGCTGCGGACCACCGAGACCTGGGAGCTGACCAACTTCACCGGGGAGGCGCACCCGATCCACCTGCATCAGGTGCAGTTCCGCGTCACCGGCCGCCAACCGCTCGGGGGCGCGGCTCCCGGCCGTGGCCCGGAGAGCGGGGAGACCGGGGAGAAGGACACGGTGATCGTGTACCCGAACGAGATCACCAGAGTCGACGCGCGGTTCGACATCCCGGGCCGCTACGTCATGCACTGCCACATCCTGGATCACGAGGACAACGAGATGATGCGCCCCATCCAACCGGGAGGCTGACCGGGCGGGAGCCGCCGGTGGAGGCCACCGGGGTCAGCCGCCGCACTCCCGTGACCGCGACATCTCGGCCGCGCCGAGCGCGGCCCGGGTGCGCCGCAGGAGCGGGAACTCGCAGGGCGGGACGGGGATGCCCAGCGCCGCGCGGATCGCGGTGGCCTCGCTCAACAGGTCGGCCGCGCGGGTCCACGCCGACCGGTCGCAGGCGATCGCGGCCAGCGTCTCCAGCACGCTGGCCGTGCGCGACCGGTCGCCCAGCTCCCGGTGCGCGGCGAGGCTCCGTTCGAGCAACGCTTCGGCCTCGGCCGATCCGGTGGCGTGGTGGACGAGACCGAGCAGGTTGAGCGCCCAGGCGATGCCCTCCCGGCACCCGGTCCGCTCGGAGAGCGCACGGGCTTCGAGCAACAGCCGGCACGCCAGCTTGTTGTCGCCGCGGTAGTGCGCGACGGCGCCGAGGTGCTTGAGCGCGCTGGAAACCGACTCGGCGTCGCCCAGCTTCCGGGAACGGCGCAGGCTCTCGTACGCCCATCGCTCGGCCGGGGCGAGATCACCCCGCAGCCACGCCGTGAAGGCGCTCAGGTGCAGCGCGTGGGCGATGCCGTGCTCGTCGTCGAGGCCCTGGAAGTTCCGCAGGGCCGACTGGTGGTAGTCGAGCGCACGCGCGTAGTCGCCCTGTTCCCGGCAGATCGAACCGAGCAGCGAGCGGACGAACGCCAGGCCCCGCTGGTCGTCGCCGGCCTCGTAGAGGAGCAGGCTCTGCTCGGCCAGCAACACTGCCGGGTCGTAGTCGCACTGGAGGAACGTGACGACGGCCGCGCCGGCGAATGCCTTGGCGCGCAAGGCCGCGGGCGCTTGTCCGGGGAGCTCCAGCGCGGCCGTCAGCCAGTCACGGCAGTCCCCGTAGTGGCCCCGCAGCCGGCAGTAGCGGATCAGCGCGGTGGTCAACCGCAGTGCCGGGGTCGGGTCGGGACGGGCGAGAGCCCAGGCCACGGCCGTACGCAGGTTCTCGTGGTCGGCGGCGAGCCGCTCCAGCCACTGCACCGCGCCCGCGCCGCACAGGTGCCGCTCCGCCTGCTCGGCCAGCCCCAGGTGGTACTCGGCGTGCAGGCGCCGGGCCCGCGCGAGTTCGGCGTCGGTGAGCTGCGCGGCCGCGAAGTGCCGGATCGTGTCCAGCAGCCGGTACCGCGCGGTGTCGGGTTCCTTGGTGACCAACGACTTCTCGACCAGCCGGCCCAGCAGGTCGACCGCGTTGTCGTGCGGCCACAGCGCCGCCACGGCGGGGAGCTCGAAACCTCCGGCGAACACCGCCAGGCTCCGGAACAGGGCCCGCTCGTCCGGCGTGAGCAGGTCGTAGCTCCACTTGACGGTCGCGTGCAGAGTCCGATGCTGCGGCCGGGCGCCGTGGCCGCCGGAGCACAGTCCGAGGAACCGGTCGCGCAGGTGCTCGGCGATCTGGGACAGCGGGAGCGCCGCCGCACGTGCCGCCGCCAGCTCGATGGCCAGCGGCAGGCCGTCCAGACTCGCGCAGATGGTGGCCAGCGCCCGGGCCGTGGCCCCGTCCTTCCTGATGTGGGCGCCGGCCTCCTGGGCGCGGTCGACGAACAGCTGGACGGCGTCGTAGCAGGCCAGGTCGTCGAAGGAATCCGTGGCCTCGGGGTCGGGCGTGGGCAGGGGGCGCACGGTGTAGACCAATTCGCCGGGCACGTGCAGCGGCTCGCGGCTGGTGGCCAGCACGTGCAGCGCCGGGCAGGCGGACAGCAGCGCGCGGACCAGGTGCGCGCAGGCCCGGACGAGGTGTTCGCAGTTGTCCAGGACCAACAGCGTCGGCCGATCGCGGACGTGGTCGGCCACGGTGTCGAGCACGCTGCGACCCGCCTGCTCGGGCAGGCCGAAGGCGTCGGCGACGGACTGCGGCACGAGGGCGGAATCGGTCAGTGACACCAGATCCACGAAGCCGAGCTCGCCCGTTTCGTACCCGGAGGCCACGGCGATGGCCAGCCGCGTCTTGCCGCACCCACCCGGACCGGTCAATGTGACCAGGCGCCGCTCGTCCAACAACCACCGTGTCCGGGCCGTGTCGGCCGCCCGGTCGACCAGCCGGGTCAGGGGCACCGGCACGCGCCGCCGGGAGCGGTCGGCGGGTGTCGGATCGGCGACCGGCACGGTCGCAGCCGCCGACAGGTCGAGCATGGGGTCCGCGGTCAGGACGGCGGCCTCCAACCGGCGCAGCTGCCGGCCCGGCTCGATGCCGAGCTCGTCGACCAGGGTGGCGCGGGCCCGGTGGAAGGCGGCAAGCGCGTCGGCCTGCCGCCCGGATCGGTAGAGGGCGAGGATCAGCAGCTCCCACAGGCGTTCCCGAAACGGGTGCTGGGTGACCAGCGACTCCAGTTCGCCGATGGCGGTGATGTGTTCGCCGAGCGCGAGCCGGGCGCCGATCAGGTCCTCGGCGGCGGCGAGCCGGATCTCGCCGAGCCGGACGGCGGCGGCGCTGGCCCATTCGCCCGGCCGGCAATCGGTCAGCGGCTCGCCGCGCCACAGTGTGAGCGCTGCTCGGAACAGACCCGAGGACAGCTCGTGCTGCCCCGTGGCAACCGCGCTGTGCCCCGCCGCCACCAGGTTCTCGAACCGGGTGGCGTCCACCTCCTCCGGTTCGGCCAGCAGCACGTAGCCCGGATCCCGGGTCGCGATGACGTCGGTGACACCGGCCAGCCGCAGCTGGATGCGCAGCCGGGCCATGTGGCTGTGCAAGGTCTTCACCGCGGTCGGCGGCGGGGTCTGCGGCCACAGGGCCTTGATCAGCGTGTCCTGGGACATCGTGGTCCCGGGCTGCAGCGCGAGCCGGGCGATCAGGGTGCGCTGCCCCCGGCCGCGCAGGTCGACCTGCCCGCCGGGCCCGGCCACCTCCACCGGTCCCAGGATGCGTATGTCCAGCCCCTCGGGCATTTCCACCCCGCCTCGGCCGCCCAACGTACTGGCTCGGACCGAGCAACTTACCGGGACCCGCCCCGGGTAAGGACAGGCTGCCGGCACGACGCGACCGCGCCGATGACGCACTTCGGCCAGCGGCGCCGCGGCCTCGCGCTCGGGTTGCACGGGCCACAACCGCTGTGCAACCCGCTCACAAGTGGCGGGCGTTGTGGTGGATGTCGTGACGCCAATCCGTTGACACGTCGGCGAATCGTATCGAGGCGGCGCCGGCCGGGACGCCGGCCGACGTCCTGCGCGGCGACCGGGTGCCCACGGTGACGGAAAGGATGAGTCGATGGCAACGCCAACGGAGTCCGGCCGGGAACACTGGCGCGGCGTGCTGCTCGCCGGCGGCTCCACCACGATCCCACGGTGGACCCGCACGCCGGTGCCGGGTGCCGCCGAGCTCGACTCGGCGATCCCCGAGGACGTCACGGCCGCGCTGGGCCGGCTGGCGGACCAGCTGGCGGTGCCGGTGAGTTCGGTGCAGCTGGCGGCCCATGCCAAGGTGCTCGCCGCGCTGTGCGGCGAGCGGGCGGTCGTGACCGGCTACGTCGCGACGCCGGGCGGTCCACCGTTGCCCTGTCGGCTGGCGATCGGACGGGAAACCTGGCGGGCGTTGCTGCGCGACGTTCGGCGCGTCGAGTCGGACCTGCTGGCGTACAAGGACTTTCCGGTCGAGGAGTGCGCACGCGAGTTGGGCGTGACCGAGCAGCCGTTCGAGGTCGTGTTCGATCCGACCGGCGACGGCGACCTCACCGGCCGGACGGTGCTGCGGGTCGGCGTCGTCCGTACGGACGAGCGAGTCGTGCTGCGGCTGCGGTACCGGACCGATGTGCTCGACGCCGACTGCGCCGCCAGGATCGCCGGCTACCACCGCACCGCGCTCATGCTGCTCGCCGCCGATCCGGATGCCGAGCACGGGCCGCAGAGCCTGCTGTCCGCCGAGGAATTCCGCTTCCAACTCGACGAACTCGCCGGCCCCCACCGGACACTGCCGGACCGCCGGTTCCACGAGCTGTTCGAGCGGCGGGTGCGGATGCACCCGGACGCCGTCGCCGTCGTGCACGGCGACCGGCGGTTGACCTATCGGGAGCTCAACGCCAGGGCCAACCGGCTGGCGCGGGCCCTGCAGGCGCGCGAGCTGCGACGCGAGGACGCCGTCGCGGTGGTGACCGAGCGCAACCTGGACTGGGCGGCCGCCGTCGTCGCGGTCTTCAAGGCCGGCGGCGTGTACGTGCCGATCGAGCCGCAATTGCCGGCCGACCGCGTCACGGCCATGCTGCGCCGCGCCGGTTGTCGGCTCGTGCTGACCGAACTCGGCAGCACCCGCGCGCTCGACCAAGACCTCGACACGCTGTCCCGGGTCGAGTTGATCTTCATCGACGCGGCCTGCGGACAGCCGTACGCCGACGGTGACCTCGGCGTGCACGTCGGCCCGGAGCAGCTGGCCCACATCTACTTCACCGCCGACTCCACCGGCGAGCCCACGGGCGCGATGGGCGAGCACGCGGGCATGCTCAACCACCTCTACGCCAAGATCGACGACCTGGGGCTCGCCGCGGGGCACGTGGTCGCCCAGACCGCGCCCCAGGGCTTCGACCTCTCGCTGTGGCAGCTGCTGTCCGCGCTGCTGGTCGGCGGGCGGACCCTGCTGGTCGAGCCGGCGGCGATCGCCGACGTCGAGCGCTTCGTGGACACGATCGTGCGCGGTCGGGTCACCGTGTTCCAGGTCGCTCCGTCCTACCTCGACGCCGTGCTGGCCTGGCTGGAACACACCCCTCGCCGGCTGCCGGACCTGCGGTTCGTGTCGGTCACCGGCGAGGAGTTGCGCCCGGACCTCGCGCGGCGCTGGTTCGCCGCCCAACCCGGGATCGGGCTGGTCAACGCGTACGGGACGGCCGAGACCTCGGGCGCCACCCACCACGAGGTGATGACCGCGCCGCCGGCGGGGGACCGGGTCCCGCTCGGCCGGTGCGTCAACAACGTTCGTGCCTACGTGGTCGACGAGCACCTGGTGCCGGTGCCGCTCGGCGCCCCCGGCGCGATCGTGTTCTCCGGGGTCTGCGTCGGCCGGGGCTACGTCGACGACGCGGAACGCACCCGGTCGGCCTTCATGACCGATCCGCACCGGGAGGGCGAACGCCTCTACCGGGGCGGCGACCACGGCCGTTGGCGGCTCGACGGCAAGCTGGAGCTTCTCGGTCCGCGCGATTGCCAGGCCGAGATCCCTGGCTGCCGGGGCGAGATCGGCGAGGTCGACACGGCCCTGTCGCGGGCGCCCGCCGCCGGGCCGGATCGCGACCCGCCGAGCACGCCGACCGAGCACCGGCTGGCGGTCGCGTGGGCGAAGGCGCTGGGCCTGCGGGCGGACCGGATCGGCCGGCACGACCACTTCTTCGACCGGGGCGGCACGTCGCTGTCGGCGGTGCGGCTGGTGATCGGCCTCGACCGCGCGGTGTCCCTGCGTGACGTCACCCGCCACCCGGTGCTCGCCGACCTGGCCCGGTTGTTGGCCTGCCATGAGTGACGAACAGAAGGAGGACTTGATGTCGACCTCATCCCTGGCGGCAACGCTCGACGTGGACCTGCGGCCGGGAACGACGCCGATGCTGTGGGTCGACGACGCCCGCGACGTGGTGCGGTGGACGGCCGGGCACCGGGACGGGCTGCGCGCCGCCGTCGTCGAGCACGGCTCGCTTCTGGTGCGTGGTCTCGGGCTGCAGGACGTGGACGACGCCACCGCCGTCTTCCGGCGGCTGGCGACGAGCCTGATGACGGAGCGGGAGACGTTCGCCCCCAGGCGTGTCCACGCCGACGGCGTGTACTCCTCGTCACCGTGGCCGGCCGGCGAGCCGATGTGCATGCATCACGAGCTGAGCTACGCGCTGGAGTTCCCCGGACTGATGCTGTTCGCGTGCCTGCGCGCCCCGACCGCGGGCGGGGCCACGACCGTCGCCGACTCGGCTGCCGTGCTCGACGCGCTCCCCGCCGAGTTGGTGGGGCGGTTCGAGCGGGAGGGCTGGCTGCTCGTCCGCAACTACAACAACGAGATCGGGGCGTCGATCGCGGAGGCGTTCGGCACCGAGGACCGGATGGCCGTCGAGAACTACTGTCGCGCCAACGCCATCGACTACGAGTGGCGGCCCGACGGCGGGTTGCGCACCCGGCAGCGCCGCAAAGCCGTGATGCGCCATCCGGTCACTGGCCGGCGTTGCTGGTTCAACCAGATCGCCTTCCTCAACGAGTGGACGATGGTCCCCGAGGTGCGCGAGTACCTGGTGGACGTGTACGGCGCCGACGCCTTGCCCTTCACCACGTGCTTCGGCGACGGCGACCCGGTCGACGCCGGGATCGTGCGGCTGCTGGGCGACACCTACGAGGCCCACACGGTGCGTGAGCCATGGCGGGCCGGCGACCTCCTGCTCGTGGACAACGTCCGCACCGCCCACGGCCGGCAGCCCTTCGCGGGACCGCGCGACGTGGTGGTGGCGATGGCCGACCCGGTGCGGGTGACCAACGGATGACCAGGATCCATCCCTCCGCGACGACCTCCCCGATGTCCGAACCGGCCGGCGCGCCGGCGTTCGCCGTGATCTCCGGCGCGCAGGTGCAGCGCGTGCTGACGGGGCGCGAGGACCAGGTGGTCGAGGTGATCGACGACGCCTATCGGCTGCACTGCTTCGGCGGCGGCACGGAGAATCCGCGCTCGTGTTCGCTGCGCCTGCCCGACCGGCCGGCCAGCCGGATCATGGCGCTGCCCGCGTCGATCGGCGGCCATGTCGGGGTGGACGGGGTGCAGTGGATCTCCAGCTTCCCCGGCAACGTGGCGGCTGGCCGGCCGCGCGCGTCGGCCGTGCTGATCCTCAACGACCACGACACCGGCTACCCGTTCGCCTGCATGGAAGGCTCGATCATCAGCGCCACCAGGACGGCGGCCCTGGCGGCCCTGGCGGCCGAGTGGCTCGGCTGCGCCCGGCCGCGCCCGACGCGCATCGGGTTCTTCGGGGCGGGGTTGATGGCCCGCTACGTCCACACCTATCTGGTCGGCACCGGCTGGTCGTTCGACGAGACCGGCGTGTACGACCTGGCCGCGGACAGCGTGGCCGGCTTCCGCGGCTACCTCGAGCGGTCGGGCGCGGCCGGCCGGATCGCCGGGTACGACAGCGCCGAGCGGTTGATCCGCGCCAGCGACGTGGTGGTCTTCGCCACCGTGGCCACCCGGCCGCACGTCGGCGACCTGTCCTGGTTCGGGCACAACCCGTTGGTGCTGCACATGTCCCTGCGCGATCTCGCGCCGGAGGTCGTGCTCGCCTCGGTCAACATCGTCGACGACGTCGAGCACTCCCTGACGGGCAACACCTCGATGGCGCTGGCCGAGCGCCTGGCCGGCAACCGGGACTTCCTGTGCGGCACGCTGGACGACGTGATGGACGGACGGGTGATGCTGCCGGTGGACCGGCCGCTGGTGTTCTCGCCGTTCGGCCTCGGCGTGCTCGACGTGGCGCTGGGCAAGTACGTCTACGACGAGGTGTCGCGCGGCGGCGAGTTGCGCGTCGTCGACGACTTCTTCCACGAGCTGCGCCGGTACGGATGAGGCCGACGAGCCGACGTTCAGCGAGCCGGCCGGCGTTCGTTGACCCAGGCGGCGACCTGCGCGCGGGAGGTGAAGCCGAGCTTGGTGAGGATGTGTTCGACGTGCCCTTCGGCGGTGCGCAGGGCGATGAACAGGCGGCCGGCGATGTCCTTGTTGGACAGTCCGTCGGCGATGAGCTCGGCCACCTGGAACTCGCGTTTGGTCAGCGGTGTCGCCGGCGGCGCGACCGGTGGCTCGGCGGCGCCTTCGATGCTCGGCAGCGTGTCGCCCAGCGCGTAGGCGACCGCCTCGTCCAGGGTGAGTTCGGCGCCCCGGCGGAAGCCGGCCTCGTACTCCGCGTCCCCGAGGGCGCCGCGGGCGAGTTCCGTGCAGGTGTCGTGGGGAGCGTTGAAGTACTTGGAGCCGAAGAGGGAGAGACCGACCGATGACCAGATGGTGCGGGCGGCGCCCTGCAACACGGCGGCTCGGGGCGCCGCGCCCGACAACGCCTCCAGCAGCGCGAGCAGTTCGATGGGCAGCACGATGCCCACGAGGTCGCGGAAGGTGTGGTTGATGCGGATGCACTCCCGTGCGTGACGGACCGCCTGGCTCAGGTCGCCCCTGGTGCACGCCGCGAAGGCCAGCACGTACAGCGCGTAGGAGTAGGCCCACCGCTCGCCGTGGGCCAGGCAGACGCGCTGTGTCCGCAGGCAGAGCTCGACCGCCTCGTCGAGGTCGCCGCGGAAGGCGGAGACCATGGCCAGCTCGATCCGAGCCATGATCACGTTGCTGTTCAGCTCGCCGAGCGCGGCGTAGCGGCCGAGCGCATCCTCGAACAGCTCCTGGGCGCGAGCGTGGTTGCCGGCCAACAGTTCGGCGCAGCCGAGCCGGTGCACCGCGTACGCCGCCGGCAGGTCGCTGCCGAGGACCTCAGCCATCGCCAGGCACTCGTGCAGCATCGGCCTCGCGGCGGCGAAGTCGCCCTGCAGGATGCACACGTAACCGTTGACCCACAGCGCCTTGGCCCGCGCGTGGCTCGGCGCGGTGTCCTGGGCCAGGGCCCGGTCCAGCCAGCGGCGGCCCTCGGCCAGAAAGCCGCAGCCGACCCAGTAGAACCACAGCGTGCCGGCCAGCTCCAGGCCGGCCTGGGACTCGCCCGGTGCGGTGAGGCAGAACTCCAGCGCGGCACGGAGATTGGCCTTGTCCGCTTGGGTGCGGCGAAACGTCCGCTCCTGGTCCTGACCGAACCAGTCCCGCTCGCACGACCGGGCGACGCGGAGGAACCAGTCGCGGTGCCGGCGGCGCAGCGTCATTCGCTCCTCGTCCTCGGCCAGCCGGTCCGCGCCGAACTGCCGCAACGTGTCCAGCATCCGGTAGCGCACGCCGTCGGGGCCGCGCTGGTTGGTCAGCACCGACTTCTCGACCAGTCCCGAGGCCACGTCGAAAACCTCGTCGGGGACGATGCCGTCGTCGGAACAGACTACTTCCGCCGCCCGCAGGTCGAAGCTCCCGGCGAAGACGGATGCCCTGGCCCACAACAGCCGTTCCTGACGGGTGCACAGGTCGTAGCTCCACTCGACGGTCGCGAGCAGGGCCCGGTGCCGGGGCGACCCGCCCCAGCGCCGCGTGATCAGCAACTGGTAGCGGTCCTGCAGGCGTTCCAGGATCTGGCGAAGGCCCAGCACACGAACCCGCACGGCCGCCAGTTCGATCGCCAACGGGATCCCGTCGAGCCGGTGGCACAGCGTCGCGACCTGAGCCCAGTTGGCCGAGGTGAGCTCGAAGTCCGGCGCCGCGGCCGTCGCCCGGGTCGCGAACAGCGTCATGGCCGGATAGCGGTTGGCCGCGTCCGGTCGCAACGGGCGTTCGAGGCTCGGTGTCGCCAGCGGGGGGATGGGCAGGACGTGCTCCCCGGGGGTCCGCAGCGGCTGCCGGCTGGTCACCAGCACGCGCAGTCCCGACGCGGCCTCCAGCACCGTCTCGACGAGACGGGCGCACGCGTCCACCAGGTGCTCGCAGCCGTCCAACACCAGCAACAGCCGCCGATCGCGCAGGTGGTCGGCGAGTACCGCGGACACCTCCCGCCCGGTGTTGTCATGTGCCTTCAGCGTCTCCGCCACCGTGTGCGCCACCAGGTCCCGATCGTCGAGCCCGGCGAGCTGGACGAGCCACACCCCGTCGGTGAAGGACCGCCGCAGCTCACGGGCGACGCGCAGGGCGACCCTGGTCTTGCCGACGCCGCCCATCCCGGTGAGCGTGACCAGCGGGCACTGCGACAGCAACCGCTTGGCGTCGGCGATCTCCCGCTGGCGGCCGACGAAGCTGGTGACCTCGGCCGGCATGTTGCCCGCCCGCCGCCGCGTCGACGCGCCTGCTGGTTCCGTCACGCTGCCTACCAAGGGATCTGCTCATGACCGGCAGCGTCGCCGGGGCGGCTTCCGCCATTGCTGGTTCACCGGGTGCCGTCCGCCGCGCGCTGCCTGGTTAACCCCGGGTGAACCACGGGCCGAACGCTAGGACGTCGAATCCTGGCCGTCAACGGGGGTGCCTGGCCGATTTGCGTCTTCGGCGGCCGATTCACGTCAGTGGCGCGGCCGCGCCGACAACGCCGGGGTGCGGCCCCGAGCGGCCCACGAGGTGGCCACCGACATGGCCTCTTGGAGCCCACCGGCAACCAGTGGAATCTGGGAATCGTCGCCAAGTGCGAGCCGTCGGGAGTGCGCACCCGATGTCTCGCACGAAAGGAGGTGTTCGGCTGACGGCGACACGGGGCGTCTCGCGGACACGACCGCGAATCCGAGCACTGCTCTGAATCGGGGCGGGCCGGTCCGAATCGGTGCGGGGCCAGGTGCATGGCCCCCTTCTGCGGACCCGCCACCGGCAACAGACTGTGCTCGTGGATCTTCATCGTGGCGAGGTCGCGCGTCGGCGCACGGCCTCGGTTTGTCGGGCAGAACACCGGGTTCGACGTCTGGGCAGGGTGGCCGCGTGAGCGACATCGCTGTTGTCGGTCTGGCGTGCAGATTTCCGGGCGCGGCCGACGTGGGGCAGTACTGGCGAATGATTCTGCGGGCCGAGCGGCAGTTCGACGCGATTCCGCCTGATCGCTGGCGACACGAGACATTCCACGATCCACGCGATCGTCGCTCCCCGCACACGGCCTACACCGACCAGGGCGCCTTCATCGATGACGTCGAGCGGTTCGCGACAGCGCACTACAACATCCCGCCCCGGCGGGCCATCGCGATGGACCCGCAGCACCGGCTGTTGATCGATCTCGCGCGGGAGTCGTTGCAGGACGCCGGATGGGAGCGCCGCCCGTTCGACCGGGCGCGCACCGGCGTGTTCGTCGGCCTGAACCAGTCCACGTACCAGGATCTGGCGGCGACGCGACTGCGCGCGATGCTGCTCGCCGACGGGTCACTGCACTGCGGGCAGGAGGACGAAGCGCTGCTCGCCGCGATCCAGGACGCGGCGCAGCAGGCGCTCGCTCCGCTCCAGGCATTCTCGCTGCCCGGCACGTTGCCGAACATGGCGGCGTGCGCGGTCAGCTCCGTCTTCGACCTCGGCGGTCCCGCGTTCGCGGTCGACTCGGCCTGCTCGTCGTCCATGGTCGCGCTGCATGAGGCCATGCACCATCTCCGGGCCGGCACCTGCACGGTCGCGTTGGTCGGTGGAGTCTTCCTCAACCTCACACCCGACGGTCTGGTCACCTTGTGCCGCGTCGGCGCGGTGTCGGCGAACGGCGTGTGCCGTCCCTTCGACGAGCGCGCGGACGGATTTGTGCTCGGCGAGGGCGGAGCCGTCGCGGTGCTTCGCCCGTTGGCGGACGCGGTGCGCGACGGCGACCGCATCTACGCGGTGATCAAAGGCGTCGGCACGTCGAACGACGGCGCGAGCGACGGCCCCGTGACGCCTCGGGTCGAGGGACAGCTGGCGGCGTTCCGGGCCGCCTACCGCGACGCCGGCGTCAGTGCGAACACGGTCGAGTTCGTCGAGGCCCACGGCACGGGCACCGTCGTGGGCGACCGCGTGGAGCTCGAGGCGCTGCGCGCGCTGCGGATGGAGGACCCCGACCACGTCGCCGCGGAGTGCCAGGTGTCCTCGGTCAAGGCGTTGATCGGGCACACGATGGCGGCGGCCGGCGCCGCCGGACTGGTCAAGGCCGTGCTGGCGCTGCACAACGCCACGATCCCGCCGCAGCCGGAGACGACTCCCGACGACGCCGGGATGCTGACCGACGCGAGGCTTGCGATCGCCGAGCGGGCGCTGCCGTGGCGCAGCCGGCCGCAACACCCGCGACGGGCCGCGGTCAGCTCGTTCGGCTTCGGCGGCACCAACGTCCATGCCGTGCTGGAGGAAGCGCCGCGGCGGCGCACCGTGCGCGCCGCCCGGCCGGTGCCGGTGCTGCTCACCGCCGACTCGCTGGAGCTGCTCGCCGAACACGTGACGGCGGTGCGCGAACAGGTCGTGGCCGACCCCGGACTGACACCGGCCTCCGTCGCGTACACCCTGGCGACCCGCACGCCGTTGTCCGCCCGCGTGGCCTTCGTCGCGACCAGCCGGAGCGAGTTGATCGACCTGCTCGGCGCCGCCGCGGCGGCGCTGCGCGCGGGCGAGGTCGGCGATCTCGGCCGGGGCATTCACGCCGCGGCCGCGCCGCTGGCCGAGTCGGACCGGCAGGTGGCTTTCCTCTACCCGGGGCAGGGCGCACAGCGGGTCGGCATGCTCAGCGAGCTCTACCACGGGTTCCGCAGCTTCCGCGGCGAGATCGAACGGTTGGACGACCGCGTCCGGGCCTCGACCGGGACGTCGTTCGCGTCGCTGGTGTGGGGCTGGGAATCCGCCCCCGAGATCGCGGAGACCGCACTCACCGACACCCGGCGCTGCCAGCCGGCCCTGGGCGCGTTGGGCATCGCGACGACCGCGCTGCTCGCCGAGTTCGGCGTCCGCCCCGACATCACGGTGGGCCACAGCGTCGGCGAGTTCCCGGCCGCGGTCGGCGCCGGGCTGCTCGACCCGGTCGACGCCATCGACTTCCTGGTGCACCGGGGTGAGGCGATCGCCAACGGCGGCAGCCGGGCGGCGGGCGGCATGGTCGCCGTGCAGAGCAGCGAGGAACGTTTCGACGAGCTCACGGCCGGGATCGAGGGCATGTGGCCCGGCTGCTTCAACCATCCCGAGCAGGTCGTCGGCAGCGGCTCGGTCGGCGCGGTCGCGATGCTCACCGAGCGCTGCGCGCAGGCGGGGGTGCCGGCGGTGCCGCTGCGCGTCTCGCACGCGTTCCACTCGCCGCTGGTGGCCGAAGCCGACGAGTTGGTCGCCGACCGGGTCGCCGAGCTGCCGCTGCGCTCCGGCCGAGTGCTCGTTTCCACGGTCAGCGGCCGGGTCTGCACGGACCCGGACGAGTTGCGCGGCTGGTGGCAGCGGTCCGCGTCGTCGCCGGTGCGGTTCGCGGCGGCCAGCCAGGCCGCGGCCGACGCCGGCGCCCGCGTCTTCGTCCAGGTCTTCGGCGGGAACGGGCTGCTGGCCATGGCCCGGCGGTCGATCGCCGACACCACCGGCTGCCACTTCGTCGCCCTGGAGGCGGAACCGGACGACGGCCGCGCCTTCCTGTCCGGGCTGGTCCGGCTGGCCGTGCTCGGGCTGCCGGTGGATCTGCTGCCGCTGTTCGGCGACGGCGAACGCGACCTGGCCACGCTGCCGCCCTCACCGCTGGCCGCCCAGCCGTACTCGGTCCGGATCGCGTCGCGCCACCGGTCGCCGCGCCGGCGTGTCCGGCCGGTCGCCTCGCCGGGCGACGCCCGTCCCACCATCGTCGACCCACCGGAGGACCACCCCGTGAACGACCTGGTCGATCTCCTCAACGAGGTGCTCGCCGTGCTCCGCACCCTCACCAAGACCGAGCACGCGAACGCCTTATCGCCCGCGCGGGACTCGCCACCCGTCCGGGACCAGGTGCTCGCGGCGATCGCCGAGATCAGCGTGTACCCGCCGGAGCACCTGCGGGGCGAGCAGTCGCTCGGCCGTGATCTCGGGTTCGACTCGATCATGATCGCCGACCTCGGCGCCGTCATCCGCAAGCTGTGGCCCGACCTGCCGCTGGACGGCAAGCGGCTGTCGGCCGACGTCACCGTCGACGATCTCGTGCGGCTGGTCGACGAGCAGCGCGAACATCACGAGCCGGACCTGCCGCGCGTCATCGACATGCCGGCCGAGCCGGTCGACGAGGCGCCGGAGCCGCCGCTGGAGCACATCGACCCGGCCGCGTTCCCGGAGATCGTCGAGTCCGCGCGGCGGGTCCAGCTCGTGGACCGCCTGGGGCTGCGCAACCCGTACTTCGTGACGCATGAGGGGATCAACGCCAGCCGCACCCGCGTCGCCGGCACCGACCTGATCTGCTTCTCCAGCTACAACTACCTCGGGCTGTCCGGGCATCCGACCGTCAGCGCCGCGGCGAAGGACGCGGTCGACCGGTACGGGACCTCGGTCTCGGCGGCCCGGATGCTGTCCGGTGACCGCCCGCCGCACGCGGAGCTGGACGCCGCCCTCGCCGACCTGCTGGGCACCGAGGCCGCGCTCACGCTGGTGAGCGGCCACGCCACCAACGTCACGGTGATCGGGCACCTGCTCGGGCCGGACGATCTCGTCGTGCACGACGCGCTGGCCCACGACAGCGTGCTCCAGGGCTGCCGGCTGTCCGGCGCCACCCGCCGGCCCTTCCCCCACGGCGACCTGGCCGCACTGGATGAGCTGCTCGGCCACGTGCGCCGGAAGTTCCGCCGGGTGCTCGTCGTCGTCGAGGGCATCTACAGCATGGACGGCGACATCGCCGACCTGCCGGAGCTCATCCAGATCAAGAAGCGGCACGGCGCGATGTTGATGGTCGACGAGGCGCACAGCATCGGCGTGCTGGGCGCCGGCGGCGGGGGCATCGGCGAGCACTTCGGGGTGGACCGCGCCGGCGTCGACATCTGGATGGGCACGCTGTCCAAGGCGTTCGCCAGCTGCGGCGGATACGTGGCCGGCAGCCGCGCGCTCATCGACTACTTCCGTTACACGCTACCGGGTTTCGTGTACAGCGTGGGTATGACGCCGGCCAACGCGGTCGCCGCGCTCGCCGCGATGCGGCAGCTGCGGGCCGAGCCCGACCGGCTGGCCGTGCTGCGGCAGCGCTCGAAGTTGTTCGCCATGCTCGCCTCGGACGCCGGCGTCAACATCGGCGCCAGCCGGGACACCCCGGTGATCCCGTGCATCGTCGGCTCCTCCATGCGCAGCCTCGTGCTGGCCAACGCCTTGTACGACCGCGGTGTCAGCGTGTGCCCGATCGTCCACCCGGCCGTCGAGGAGCAGCAGGCCCGACTGCGGTTCTTCGTGACGGCCGAGCACACCTCCGAGGAAATCGCCTACACCGTCGGCGTGCTGGCCGACGAGCTCGCCCGGCTCGGCTGAGCGAGCGGCCATCGCCTCGTCCCGACAACGTTCGTGCGCCGCCGACGCACGAACGTTGTCCCATGTCGGGCTCGTTCGGCGCGCCGCCGCCGGCGGAGCGAGCCCCGTCCCGGTCCCGTTCTTCGACACGACAGGTGAATGACTTGGTCAACCGCACGAACAAGACGGTCCCCCGGTCCGCGACGACGTCCGTGGGCGGGAACAGGCTGCTGCGCCTGATTCTCCACCAGCCCAGGGCGGTCATCGCCGCGGCGGTCCTGCTCACCGTGATCGCCGGTGTGCTCGGCGTCGGCGCCGTCGCGCACCTCAAGGTGGGCGGGTACGACGTCGAGCAGTCCGAGTCGATCCGCGGCCGGGAGGTGCTGGCCGAGAAGTTCCCCAACAGCAACCCGAATCTGGTCGTGCTCGTGGACCGGCCGGGCGGCCGCGTCGACGATCCCGACGTGACGGCGGCCGGCCGATCGCTGACCCGGCGGTTCGCGCTGGCCGCCGGCGTGATCCTCGTCGGGTCCTATTGGGACACACCGGTGGCCGAGCTGCGCGCCAAGGACGGCGGATCCGGGATGATCCTGGTGCGGGTGACCGGGAACGACGACCAGAAGGCCAAGCGGATCCGCGAACTGCACGACACGCTGGCCGCTGACGGCGGCGGCGTCCGGGTGCGATTCGGCGGCCTGTTGCAGGCGAACAACGACATGGACGCTCAGGTCAAGGCCGATCTCACCACGTCGGAGACGGTGGTGATCCCGCTGACGCTGGGATTGCTGCTGTTCGTGTTCGGCACCGTCGTCGCGGCCGGTGTCCCGCTGCTGATCGGCGTCTCCGCCATCATCGGCGCGCTGGGCGTGTTGCGCGTGTTGAGCGTGCTCACCGACGTCTCGGTGTTCTCGGTCAACCTGGCCACCGCTCTCGGGCTCGGCCTCGCTGTCGACTACAGCCTGCTGTTCGTCTCGCGCTACCGCGACGAGCGCCGCCGTCGGCCCGACATCGCGGCCGCGCTCACCGTGACCATGCGCACCGCCGGCCGGACGATCCTGTTCAGCGCCGCGACGGTGGCCGTCGCGCTGTCCTGCCTGCTGGTGTTCGACCAGTACCTGTTGCGCTCGTTCGCCTACGCCGGTGTCGCCGTGGTCGGCGTGACGGTGCTCGGCGCCACGGTCGTGGTACCGGCGCTGCTGGTGCTTCTCGGCGACCGCATCGAGAAGTGGCCGTTGCCGGGACGTCGGGCTCGCAGCGGTCACGCGGTGGGCCGGTGGGGCCGCCTGGCCGCGGTCGTGCTGCGCTATCCCGTCGCGACCGCCATGCCGGTGGTCATGGTCCTGCTGGTGCTCGGCGCGCCGCTGCTGCACGTCCGGTTCGGTCTCGCCGACGAGCGGGTGCTGCCCGCGCAGGCGGAGAGCAGGCAGGTCGCCGACCAGTTGCGCGAGCAGTTCCCGGCGACCGCCGACGGTTCCCTGTCCGTCGTGGCGAAGCAGTGGGGGTCGAGCCGGGAGGCGACCTACGAGCTGGCCGACTACGCGCAACGGCTGTCCGGGGTGGCGGGCGTCCGTCGGGTGGACAGCGCCGCCGGGTCCTTCGTCCACGGCGCGCCGGTCGAGCGACTGGGCGCGGGCGGCACGCGGTTCCAGTACGCGGACGCGACGTGGTTGTCGGTGCTCACCGACGCCGAACCGTACTCGGCCCGTGGGGCCGACCTCGCCCGCGCGGTTCGGGCACTGCCGGTGCCCGCCGGGCGCACGGTGCTGGTGACCGGGCAGTCCGCACAGCTCGTCGACGTCACGGCGTCGGTCACCGACCGAGCACCGCTCGCGTTCGCGCTGATCGCGCTGTCGTCGCTGTTCCTGCTGTTCCTGCTCACCGGCAGTGTCGTGCTGCCCCTGCAGGCGCTGGTGTTGAACCTGCTGACGCTCGTCTCGGTGTTCGGCGCGATGGTGTGGGTCTTCCAGGACGGCCACCTGCAGACGCTGCTCGGGTTCACCCCGTCCACGCAGTCCGTGGTGTTCCCGATCCTGGTCTTCTGCATCACCTTCGGGCTCTCGATGGACTACGAGGTGTTCGTGCTGGCCCGGATCACCGAGCAGCACAACGCCGGGATGGCCGTGGGGCCCGCGGTGATCCAGGGCATGTCCCACAGCGCGCGGGTGATCAGCGCGGCCGCGGCGGTGCTGTGCGTGTCGTTCCTCGGCCTGCTGACCTCGCGGGTGTCGTTCATCCAGTACATGGGACTGGGTGCCGGCCTGGCCGTCCTTCTGGACGCCTACCTCGTGCGGCCGATCCTGGTGCCGGCCTTCATCGGGCTGACGGGCCGGTGGACCTGGTGGGCGCCGGCGCCGCTGCGCGCGCTGCACCAGCGGTACGGCCTGAGCGAGAGCGGCCGGTAGGCCCGGCCGGCGAACGACGGGGGCCTACCGAGACATCAGTCTCGGTAGGCCCCTTGTTTCGTGACGACGGTCGGCTCGGCCGGGTCATCCCGGCCGGGTCACCGCGCCGCGGTGGAGAAGGCTGTCAGCTTCCGGTTCAGAAGATCGACACCGGGCTGGGCAGACCCGGGGTCCGCGGCGCGATGTGGAAGTCGATGGCGTTGTTCTCGGTGTTGGTGAAGCGCACGAGGGCGAGCGGCTGGTTGGTGGTCAGCGGGGACGCCGGGGCGCCCATCACGAACGGCGAGGTCCCGAGGGTGGCCACCGAGTCGACGGTGATGCCGGACGGGGACAACAGGGCGACGCCGAGCCGGTCGGTCAGCGGGAAGTTGCCGGTGAAGAACTGGTCGACCACCGGGCCGCTGTAGCCCTGCGGGTTGGCGATCACGTAGACCTGACCGGGCTGGATGATCGTGCCCTGGGGGATCGTGGCCACGGCGAACCGCTGGGACAGGCTCGGCGCGACCTCGACCCGGAAGTTGCTCAGGTCCTGCGGGATCTGGCTGAGGTTCTTGATCTGGATGTACTGGTCGGCCGGGCCGTTGGGGCCGCGGGTGGCGAACTGGTCGATCACGAAGGTGAAGGACTTCTGCACGCTCGCCGCCGTCTGCGGCGCCGCGGACGCGGTGGCGGCGCCGGTGATCAGCGAGAGCGCAGCGATACCCGCTGCGACGATGGCCGCGAGAGAACGCCTCATGTGTGATGTCTCCTTCTGGCGAATAGTGTGAAGCGCTTGGTTTTTGTCAGGAGGGCTGCCCGATCCGATGGGCCGCGGTGAACGTCGCGAATTGCCCTCCCGAACGATCTGCTGCAACAGGGTCTGAAGGCTGTTTTCTGCGCACTGTGACGTGATGCGTCTGGAAGCCGGTCGACCCTGTCGCAAAGCTTGCCGGCGGGACTGCGCCCCGGTAAGAGGCCAACTATTTGGCCCCCGGTGTGGGGAATGTGCCGCGGTCGTGTTCGAGGTTTATCGCGTCGTCGTTCGCGGTCTGGCGCGGTATTGCGCCCGGTTCGGCGCTTCCATGGCCGACCATGGGAAGCACGTCCGCAACCGATTTCACGGTCCGAAACCTCCTCGAGAACGTCGCCGCGCATTCGAGACGCTCCAGCGGAACCCCGAGGACCACGGCGAGCCAGCGCAGCCAGTGCCGGGTGGGGATGCGCTTGCCGCGCTCCCACCGGGACACCTCGGAGCGGGTCACGGTGTCCTGACCCGACACGTCGGCCAGGGTCATGGCGAGGCCGGTCTGACTCAGGCCGCGCTCCATCCTGGCGCGCTTGATCAGGTCGGAAATCAACTCAGGTATTGGCCGATCCTCCACTTCCGGTCTCCTGTCGCGATGATCCGATGATGTGCTCGCGGTGCGAGGCCGGGGATCGTGCTCGTGACTTCTTCCATGTGCCGTCGACACGCGGCATGTGCGAACTGTGGTATTCCGCACGAGGATGCGCCGTCCGGAGCATTCGTCATTCGCGACAAACGGCCTCGGCGAACGCTGTGCCAAGGTAGCGTGCGGGATGCCGATTTTCGCCTGCCGGCAGTGTGACGGGAGTAGCTAGCCCGGTTGCTCATGATCCCTAGACTGATCGAGCGATCATGGGAATGGTGTCCGCGGCCGGCGTGTGCACGCCAGACTAGGCGCTGTGCGAACGATCGCCAAGAACCCGCCGGCCCGGGACATCGGGAGAGCCCACTGCGGAAATCGCCGCGGGCGTCAGGTCCTGGCCGGCTGCGCCCGGACGCGCTCCGAGTGCGTGTACCGCACCGTCGAGGGAGCGGACGGCGGCAGCTGCTCCAGCCCGAGCAGCCAGGCGATGCCGTGCTCGACCCGCGGCGCGGCGTAGCCGTCCCCGAACGGGTTGCCGGCGGCGCCGCGCTCGGCCGGCTCGTCGAGGACGCGCGCGGCCAGGTCCACGATCACCTGCGGATCGGAGCCCACCAGCCGGGAGTCGCCGCTCTCCAGCGCCTCCAGCCGCTCGGTCAGGTCGCGCAGCACCAGCACGGGCACCCCGAACGTGGGCGCTTCCTCCTGCACGCCACCGGAATCCGACAGCACCAGCCGTGCGGTCGCGAGCAACCGGCAGAACTCGTCGTAGGGCAGCGGCGCGGTGAAGTGCACTCGTTCGACCCCGAACAACCCGGTCATGAGCTGCTTGCGCGCGGCGTCGTTGGGGTGGATCGGCAGCACGATCTCCACGTCCCGGTGGCGCTCGAGCAGCGTGCGCAGCGCGCTCATGATCCGCGTCAGCGGGGCGCCCAGGGACTCGGTGCGGTGCACGGTCACCAGCACCAGCCGGGTCTGCCCGCTGCGCGCCCGCCATTCCACCGCCGCCAGGCGCGGATCGTGGTAGTTGACCGGCCGGCCGGCGACCCGCGTCAGCGCGTCCACGACGGTGTTGCCCACCACCAGCACGCCGGGACCGCTGATGCCCTCCGCGTGCAGGTTGGCCGCGGCGCCGGCCGTCGGAGCCAGGTGCAGCGAGCTGACGCGCGCGACCAGGCGCCGGTTGGCCTCCTCCGGGAACGGCGCGCGCAGGTCGTGGGTGCGCAGGCCGGCTTCCAGATGGACGACGGGAATCCCGCGCCAGAACGCCGCGAGCGCGCCGGCGAGGGCGGTCGTGGTGTCGCCCTGGACCACGACCGCCGCCGGCCGCCGCCGGGCGAAGTGCTCGTCCAGCAGCCGGGTGAGCGAGCCGAGCAGTTCGGGCCGGCCGCCGCGCGGTTCGACCGGCAGCCGGATGTCCGGCCGCATCCCGAACACCTCCAGCGCCTGGTCGAACACGAGCTCCTGCTCGCCGGTGGCCACCATCAGGCAGCCCATTCGGCCCCGGCCGCGGATCGCCTCGGCGACCGGCGCGAGCTTGACGGCCTCCGCCCGGGTGCCACCGACGAGGTGCACCTCGGGAAGATAGAGACCACGGGGCAACAGCGCCGTGCTTGGCGCCCAGCCGTTGGTGGATCCGTGGCTCCGGCTGGACTGATCCATGTACTGCCCCCACTGGGTGATCAACATTGGTCTGAGCCGAATCGGCTTGCCGGTGGACGACTACGGGTGATGGCGAACGTGCTTCATGCGGCGTCGGTGCACCGAACCGACGCCTTCGGGGTGGGCGAGGTCCAGCCGCCCGGCGGGTGCGCCCGCCGGGCGCCGCCCGGTGTGCGCACCCGCCGACCGGGTGGACCGCCCGGGCCAGTCCCGCACCGCCATCACGATGTCGGGGAACACACCCAGCACGGCGAGCACGAGCTCGACCGCGCACATGCAATGCGCGCAGCAGGCGCAGGTCACGGTGCGCCGCCGTTGGCGGCGACCCAGCGCATCGCGCCGATCACGCTGATCCACGGGGGCAGTGGACGCCCCAGGACGGGACTGGTGGACCAGCGGACCTCGCCGCCGGGCAGCCGCGTCGGCGGCAGCGGGACGAATTCGTCGTGCGGCCAGAGCCGGACGCCGGCGCGCCCGATGTCGGCCACCGTCTGCCGGGACAGGCTCTGCGCCGGACCGGTGACGAACACCCAGTCCGGGAGCTGCTCCGGATCGTCCTTCGGCAGCAGCAGCACCGGTCCCGCAAGCAGGCGGGTGCACAGCAGGCGCTGGGCCTGGATGCCGAGCTCGCCGCGGACGGCGATGGCGTCGACACCGGCGCGCACGGCGAGCACGAGATCACCCGTGTCCGGGGACACGCACACCGGCCACTCGTAGAGCTGCTGGTATGCCTGCGCCCTGGCCGCCATCTGTTCGGGCGGACGGTCCGCGGGCACCACGACGTTCAGCACGATGGGTCACCTGAATTCGTTCTGCCACCGGCATCGCGGTGGATGGATGGAGGCGCGGTGGGGCCGTGTGGGGAGGGGCGTACGGGTTCCGGCCCCACCGCGGTGTGCCGTGCGACGAGTTAGGCGGCCTGCCAGCCACGGGGCGGGCCCTGCGTCGCACGACGTCTCGCGGGCGCCGGCCGGGTCGGGCCGGCGCCGGTGGGGTGCGGTGAGGACGGGTACGGGGACAACCCGCCCCCACCGCAGCAGAAGGCCGGATGGCGGCGGGCGCCGCGGCGGTGAGCTGCCACACCGCCACCCGGCGGGGGTGGCACCGGGCGGGGGCACGACAACGTGTTCCCGGTGCCGGTGACAGGAGCCGGCCGCACGGCGGGCGTGACCGGTGATCCGCGGCGTCGACCGGTTGCTTCCTCGAGCATCCCGTCCCGCCGTCCGCCGGCTCCTGAAATGATGCCCAGTGAATGAACACGGTTCACGTTCGGTCATCTCCTGGGCTGTACGTCTTGTGTGGCTAGAGCCTGCCGTGTACGTACAGGGTTGTACATCGGCCATCGAGGTTTTCCGGTGGTTGCGCCGAACGGCCTCTCCACAAGAGAACACCTTCGGCGGAACCCGAGAGTTCGATCCAGCTTGTGTACTGGCCCCGCTCCAGCCCCATACTCCTGATAAGCGGGAGTCTGTGGGGGTCGTGTCGGCAATCTGAGGAGTGTCGATGGCCCTTGACTACAGTCCGACAGTCCGCCGCAGGCGCCTGGCGGCCGAGTTGCGGCGACTACGAGAGATTTCAGGTCTGAAGCTCGAGGACGTCGCCGCGTACCTCGACTGCCGGCATCCGAAGATTTCTCGCATTGAGAAGGGCCGGGGCGCGGTCAGCGTCGGTGATGTGCGCCTCATGCTGGATTTCTACGGTGTCACCGGGGTCGAGGCCGACCGCCTCATCCAGCTGGCCAGGGATTCCGGAAAGAAGAGCTGGTGGCACAGTTATAGTGACGTGCTCCCCGACTGGTTGGCCACCTACGTCGGGTTGGAGGCCGAGGCGGCGGAATGCCGCACATACGAAGGCGAGGTGGTCAACGGACTGCTGCAAACACAGGAGTACGCTACTGCCGTCACACTGGCCACAGTGGACGCTCCGTCCGTCGAGGAGGTCGACCGGCGAGTGGAGCTGCGGCTGAAGCGGCAACGCCGGCTGCACGACGAACAGCCGCTCGAGCTGCACGTCGTGCACAGCGAGGCCGCTCTGCGGCGTCCCGTGGGCGGGCGGGCGGTGATGGGCGCGCAGTTGCGCCACCTCGCCCAGCTCGCCGAGCTCCCGAACGTCACCTTGCGGGTGCTACCGATTTCCGCCGGAGCACATCCGGCCATGCTCGGTCCGTTCGTGATGCTCCGGTTTCCGGAGGCGAGCGACCGGGACGTCGTCTATCTTGAAACCCAGGTCGGCGGTCTGTACCTGGAGAAGTCCGAGGAGATCGCCGACTACTCGCGGGTGTTCGACCATCTGTGCCGCAAGGCGGTCGATCCGCGGGGAACGATCCAACTGATCCACCGAATCGCTGAGGAGCTGTAGTTGCACAATCTTGATCTGGCGAACCTGACCTGGCGCAAGAGCAGCCGGAGTGTCGGGCAGGGCGCGTGTGTTGAGATGGCAGTACGTGTGGACCGCACCCTGGTGCGCGACTCCAAGAATCCGACCGGGCCGGTCCTGGCGTTCCCCCAGGGATCGGTGGCGACGTTTCTTCGTGCGCTGAAGCAAGTCTGCCCCGAACACGAGTGACGGTATGCGGCCACGTCGGTGGTTCGCCGCTAGCCGAATGGTCGACGCCCATCCGAGTGACGTGGCCCCGGTCACGTCCTCGTCGACCTAGTGTGAATTGTGCTCGCTGAAAATTTCCGTCGCGACATGGAGTTATTGGTTCCCATACGGCTGCGTTACCCCGCCACGATGATCGCGCTGTCGTGCGTCGTCATCGTGGCCGGGCTCGGTGCGTGGTTCCACCAGAGAAATTCGCCCGCCGGCGTGGACCGGTTGGTCGCCGACTGGGTGCACCGGCTCGCCGGACAGCACGCCGCCCTGATGGAACACGTGATCAGGATCGGCGATCCGCTGCCCGTCGCCGCGCTCGTCGTCGGCCTGGCCCTGGGGAGCGTCGCGCTGGGCCGGTGGCGGACGGCGCTGTTCGCCGTCGTCGGCCCGACCGCGGCGGTGCTCGTCACCGAACTTCTGCTCAAGCCGATGGTCGGTCGGACCCGTTACGGACAGCTGGCGTTTCCCAGCGGCCACACCACGGGCACGGCCGCCGTGGCCATGGTGGTCCTCGTGCTGTTTCTCGGCAGCGCGTGGCTGACCTCGCCCATGGTGAAGGCACTGCTGGCCCTGCTCGGGTTCGGCGTGTCCGTGGCGGTGTCCGTCGCGCTCGTGGGTCGGAACTGGCACTACGCCACGGACACGCTGGGCGGCATCTGCGTCGCCGTGGCGTCGGTGCTCGTCGTCGCGCTCGTGATCGACAAGGTCGGGGGCGGGCCCTACGGTCCGCCGGAGCGTGGCGGTCGCGGGTTGTCCCCCGCAGCGGCCGGCCGGCCGCTGCGGGGTCTGGTGCCGGCCGAGCGACCCGACTCCGGCCGGCACGAGATCGCCCGCGCCGGGCGTCGGGACCGGTGGGAGCCGCCTCGCCGGTGACCGGACCGGCCCGGTCGCCGGGCGGTGGGTCGGGTGAACATTTCCGTGCCCGAAGGATGTCGGCCGGATTGGTCGTCTCTTTTCGCGTTCCTCGTTTCCGGGGCCAGTCGAATGGCCCCTCCCGTGATGGTCGGGTCGTTGTTACGGTGTTGACCGTGATCTCTTGACAGATACAGGCATGGCGGCGCCATGGCGCGCGGATTGTGTCGGTGTCTTTTTCGTGCCCGCGGTCGCGGAGATTCACCAGGGAGTTGATTCCGTTCATGCTCGTACTGCCGCGCGCTCCACTCGTCGTCGCCATCCCGCCGTTCCGGCGGGTCGGCGAGCGTGGCAGGAGGCCGCGCCGGCCTGGGGTCGGACGCGCGGACGACCCGCCGGACGCGGTGAACCGCCGCGGCCCGGCGCGGTCGTCCACGCGCGCCCGAGGACCACGGCGGTGGTTGCCGCACACGTCATCGGCGCCGCCGCCCGGCCGGTGAGGCTCGATTTCCGCGGCGGCGCTCTCCTCGATTCGCGCGGCCGCCGCCGCTGCCCCGCAACAAACGCAAGAATCCGATGCTGCCGAGGGATAATGCGATTTCCCAACCTGACGCCCGGGACACCGTGGTTCGTCGTTCTGCCGGACGTGCCCACACGAGCCGAGGCCGTTCTCGCGCTGCTTCACCACGCGACCCGCTCGGTGGCCTATCCGTCGGGGAGACCGTGGCTGGTGGGCAGCTGGCCGGACGACCAGATCATGCTCCACGTGGCGGGCCGCTCGCGGGTCGCGCTGATCGGGCACACCTCGGTCTCGACGGACCACCTGGCCCGGCTGGTGGAGCGGACCGGGGACGTGTCCGCGCTGGACACCCCGCTGGCGGACATGGCGGGCAGCTGTCACGTGATCGCGGACCTGGGCGGCCGGCAGCGGGTGCAGGGCACGGTGTCGGGCGTTCGGCGGGTCTTCCACGCCGAGCTGGACGGCAACGCGGTCGCGGCCGACCGCGCCGACGTGCTCGGCTGGCTCATCGGTGCCGAGCTGAACCAGCACGCGGTCGCGTTGTCGCTGCTCGATCCGATGCGCCCGCACCCGCTGGACGACGTGCCGATGTGGCACGGCGTGACGGCGCTGCCGGCCGACCGTTTCCTGCTCGTCGAGGCCAGCGGACGCGCCAGCACGATCCGGTGGTGGCAGCCGCCCGCACCGGTGCTGCCGTTGCGTGAGGGCGCCCGGCGCCTGGCGACGGCGCTGTCGGACGCCGTGCGGTGTCGGCTCCGGGGAGCGGAGACGGTCAGCTGCGACCTGTCCGGCGGGCTGGACTCCATGGCGGTGACGTTTCTGGCCGCACGAGGGCAGGGCAAGCTCGTCGCCTACACCGCGTGCGCCCTCGACTCGGCGGACGACGACCTGGCCTGGGCCGACCGGGCGGTGGTCGAACTGCCGGGCGTGGTGCACGATGTCCTGCCGCGTGACCAGATTCCCCTCGTCTACGACGGCATCGCCGGCGCCGACGACACGTTGGACGAACCCTCCGTCGGCGTGATCGACCGGGCGAAGCTGCTCACCGGCTACCGGCGGATGGCCGCGAACGGATCGCAGCTGCACCTGACCGGGCACGGTGGCGACGAGGTTCTCGAGGGGGCGCCCAGTCACCTGCACTCGATGCTGCGCACCCACCCGCTGCGCGCGGTGGACATGTTCCGTGGATTCCGCGCCCGGACGCACTGGCCTGTGCTGCCGACCGTGCTGACCGCGCTGCGCACGCAGCCGTACTCGTCCTGGCTGAGTTCCTCGGGCGTCCAACTGGCCGGCGGCGGCTCCCGGCTGCGCCTGGTCGACCTGGAGTGGGGCATCCCGCCGACGCTGCCGCCGTGGGTGACGCCGGACGCCCACGCGCTGATCAGGGAGAGCTTCGCCGCAGTCGCGGGCTCGGCCGCTCCGCTGGCCGGCACCCGCGGGCGGCATGCGGACCTCGCGGCGATCCGCGGCCGCGCCCGGCTCGTCCGCTCCCTGGCCCAGCTGGTCGCTCCCACCGGGACCGCCATGGCCGCTCCGTTCCTCGACGACCGGGTGATCGAGGCGTGCCAGTCGGTGCGGCCGCACGAGCGGGCCAACCCCTGGCGGCACAAGCCGCTGCTCTCGGAGGCGATGCGGGGCATCGTCCCGACGCGGTTGCAGGGCAGGAACGGCAAGGTGGACCGCTCGGCCGAGGAGGAGGCCGGCATCCGGGCCAACCGCGGCCACCTGCTCGTGCTGTGTGAGGGCTCGCGCCTGGCCGACCTCGGATTCGTCGACACCGGCCAGCTGCGGGCCGCGTGCCGGTATTCGATCTCACCGGACCGGTTGCACGAGCCGCTGCAGCAGACCGTCGCCTGCGAACTGTGGCTGCGGACGTCCGTGGCGGGCTGACCGCGCCCGCCGTTCACCCGGACCGCGGTGGGTGGCGGGCGATCGGCCCGTTCGCGTGGCGTGGCCGATTCGCGTCGCTGGCCGGAGGTCGTCTGGGCGATCGGTGCGCTCACGTCCTGAGATGGCCTGAGGCGGGCGGTTGCGGGCATCGGTGGTTCCGGGCATCGGTCGGGGATGCCCGGGACCGCCGGCGGGAGCGAGGCGCGGATGGGCGTGGAAGTCGTTGACGTCTTTCGATCGAACTAGGGGACGCGGTGGGCGCAACCAGGGACGTGCGACCGGACCGGCGCCGGCCCGCGACGCGGGCCGGCGCGGCGTGGTTCGTCGTGCTGCCCGACACCGAACGAGCCACCGCGGCCGAGGCCGCGGCCCCGACACCGGCCACGCGGATCGACCACTGCTCGGGACGGCCGTGGCTGGTGGGTCGGTGGCCGGACGGTGAGTTCCTGCTCGCGGAGGCCGGCACGACGCGGCTGGCCGTGCTGGGGCACTGCCCGGTCGGCGGCGCCGCGCTTGCGCAGTGGGCCTCGCGGATCCGCGACGTGGCCGACGTCGACGCGGTCGCGGCCTCGCTTCCCGGCAGTTTCCACCTCATCGCGTCGGTGAACGGCCGATCGCGGGTCCAGGGCAGCGTTTCCGGCCTGCGGAGGGTGTTCCACGCCGTGGTCGACGGCGTCACGGTGGCGACGGACCGGGGTGACGTGCTGGCCCGGATGACCGGCGCCGCGGTGGACCGGAGGTGGCTGGCCGCGCGGCTGCTCGTGCCGAACGCGCCGTACCCGTTGGCGGATGCCGCGCTGTGGCAAGGAGTCTTCGCGGTTCCGGGGGACAGCTACCTGTGCGTGTCGGACACGGGAGCCGGCGAGGTGGTGCGATGGTGGGAGCCACCGGAGCCGAACCTCGGGCTGCGTTCGGGGGCGAGCGCGGTGCGGCTGGCCCTGGAGACCGCGGTGTGGGGCCGCGCCTACACGGAGCCGACGCTGAGTTGCGATCTCGCCGGCGGCATCGACTCGGCCTCGATCTGCTACCTGGCCGCCGGCAGCGGCCGGCAGCTCACCGTCCTGATCGCCGCCGGCGACAACGGCTCGCCCGCGGTGGAGCGCGCGGCCCGGGGACTTCCGGACGTTCGGCGGCTGGCGGTGTCGCCCTGGGAGGTGCGGCCGCCGTACGCGGACGTGGCCGGGCCGGGACCCGGCTGGGACGAGCCGCTCACCGGCATCGAGAACCGGGCGAACATGCTTGCCACGGCCCGCAAACTGGCGGTGGCGGGCTGCCGGGCGCACCTGACCGACAGCGGTGCGTCCGAGGTGTTGCAAGGTGGGTCGGCCTACCTCTGCGACCTCGCGCTGACCCGACCGTTCCTCGCGTTGTCCCGGGCCCGCGGCCATCGGGGGGCGCAGCGGTGGTCGCGGAGGTCGGTGGCGCAGATCTGGACCGACCGCCGCGACTACGGTGACTGGCTCGTCGACATGGGGGGTGCGCTCACGGCGGGCCTGCCGGCGGGCGACAACGCGCCGACGGGCTGGGGATCCGCCTTTCGACTGCCCGCCTGGGCGACCGCCGAGGCCGCGGACGCGGTGCGCGAGCTGATCGCGGAAGTGGCGGCGGACGTGCGTCCACTGGCCCGGACCCGCGGCCGGCACGACGCGCTGTGGGCCGTCCGGCAGGTGGCCTACCGCGTGCGCGGTCTCGCCGCCCTGGTCGCGTCGGCCGGCGTCGCGCTCGCGGCTCCGTTCCTCGACGACCGGGTGGTGGAGGCGTGCCTGGCCGTCCGCCCGCACGAGCGCACGGGCCCCGGACGGGACCGGGCGCTGCTGGTCGAGGCGATGCGCGGCGTCGTCCCGGGCGCGACGGTGCGTCGTCCCATCGAGCCGGCGCTGTCGGCCCCGGAGCCCGCCCCACCCGACCGGGCCCGTTCCGACCTCCTCGCGTTGTGCGAGGACTCAGCGCTGGCCCGGTTGGGGCTCGTCGACGCCGATCGGTTGCGGTCGGCCTGCGACCGGATGCCGGAGTCCGAGCCGGAGCGCGTGGCGCTGTCCCGAACGTTCGGTTGCGAACGGTGGCTGCGCGATCTGGCCGAGGCGGATCCGGGCTACGCGGACCTGGCCGAGGCGGATCCGTCCGAGGTGGATCTGGCCGAGGTGGGTCTGGACGGCGTGGCGGATGCCATCGAACCATCGGAAGCGAAGGAATGACCACATCGTGTTGCACCTGAACCTGCTCGCCCCGTCGGACCGGCACCGCGCTGACCGCGGCGACGATGACGAGCAGGAACCGAAGCCGGAGCGCGAGCCGGACGACGCGGGCCCCACGTCCTCGGTCACCGGCCGAGGTGTGTTCGCCGGGCCACCGACCGCCGACCTCGAACGGGGGCCGGGCGCCGTCCGCCCGTTCGGGCAGTTCGGTGCGAGGGCCGCAGCGATCCGGGCGCGTTTCCGGGCCGGTGGCCCGCGGTCGCGGATCGTGATCAGATGCCCGCTGTCGACGCGTCCAGCCGCGCCGCTCGTCGACGCGCGGACCGCCGATCTGGACGAATTCGCCGAATTGGTGTTGACGAACACCGTGGGGAAGGGCGTGCGGGAGTGTGGGCCTCTTGTCGCGGCCCACCACATGGCCGCGGTCCGGACCATCGATCACGTCGCGGTGCTTGACGACCGAAACAAGTTCACCGATAGCCGCCTGCGCGGATCTGGTGTGTACGAATTCGTCCCGGCGGCGCTCACTATGGTTCGGCTTCATTCCCCGGCTGAGCTGGGGGAAACGGAACCTGGTTCAGGTGGGTGAATGCGAGTGTTGCTCGATTGACTACGCAGAGTAGCGAAAGCGACCACTTCTGTCTGTTATGTCAGGTTCTTCGGGCGCTGTTCGGCGTCAGACGACGAGCGACTACCTGCCGTCACGTTGAGATGTGCAACTTGCGGCACTCGGGTGATGGTGGCCGCGCGACCGGTTGAAGGGTGTCGGGCCGCTCGGCGCGGCCGGCCGGCCGTTGTTATCGGACGGGTGAAGAATACCGTTCTTTGTAGGACAAATAACGAGTTTTGGCCATAATCGACCAGCGGTAGCGAGCTTGATCGTCTCGGTTACGCGATCCGGCAACCGTCAACGGTTCCGGCTCGATGTCGAACCGGGGCGCGTATGAGATCGAGGCCGTGCTCGCGCGCTTGTGTGGTAGTGGATCGCTCCTGCGGAGACTTGTCCGGCGGTGCCGATCCGATTAGCGAAAGAGGTGCAGAACGGCATGCGACGTGTTCTGGTCCTTGGCGCCGCCGGATTCCTCGGCCGCCATGTCTTTCGGAGACTCGCGCACGACCGGGACCTCACCGTGATCACCTCCGGCCGGTCGCCGCTGGCCGCGTCCCCCTGGCACGTCTCGCTCGACCTCGGCGTGTGCGGGCCGGACGCGATCGGCTCGATGCTCCAGGCCGTGATGCCGGACGTCGTGGTCAACTGCGCCGGCGTCACCAACGGGGATCCGGCGACGATGGTCGCCGGCAACGTCACGGCCACATCGTCCCTCGTGGAGGCGTTGCTGGACAGCGACCTGCCGATTCGCCTTGTGCACCTGGGATGTTCGGCCGAGTACGGCGTGGCCGACGTGGGACGGCCGATCAACGAGGACGCTCCGGTCCGCCCGGAGGGCCCCTACGGCGTCACCAAGCTCGCCGCGACCAGGCTGGTCGTGACGGCGCGGACCGCGGGCCTCGAGGCGACCGTGCTCCGGGTGTTCAGCGCCATCGGGCCGGGGATGTCGGTGGACAGCGTCGTCGGGCCGGTCGTGGCGGAGATCAGGCGGGCGGCCGGGACGGACGGCGATGTCGTGCTCGGACCGCTGGACGTCGTCCGGGACTTCGTCGACGCCCGGGACGTCGCGGGCGCGGTCGAGGCGGCGGTCACGGCGGTCTCGCTGGACTGGCCGGTGGTGAACGTGGGCAGCGGCCACGGCGTCCCGCTGCGCACGCTCGCCGACACCATGACGCGCATCGTCGGACTCCCGGGCCAGATAAGGGAAAGCGACGCCACGCCCGGGCCGGCTCCGGAGATCCCGTGGCAGCAGGCGGACGTCACCATCGCGGAGCGGTCGCTGGGCTGGCGCCCCCGGATCGCGCTGGCGACCTCCCTGGCCGATTTATGGTGCTCCACCATGTGACCCCGCGACGGGAGAACACCGCGGTCCCGCCGGTGTCCTCACCCGGCGCCCCCGGCCAGCCGCTCGGCGCGAGCCACCGACTCGACCCGGCGGCGCAGCCGATCCAGCCGCGTGCTCGAGCCGAAGTCCAGGTGCGACATCATCGCCGCGTCGTCGATCGGGCTGTCCGGCCGCGTCGCGAAGTCCTGGATCCAACGCAGGCGTGTCGCCATACCGCCGATGCCAATGCAGCACCACCGGACCGACAGCTGCCCGAGCGGCCCCGGCCCGACGCGCCGGGCGTGCACCGTCCGGCGCGTCGGGTCGCTGATCTGCTCGAGGATCCAGGTGAGCACCCGGCCCCGGGCGTCGGGCGGTGCGGTGAGCCGGAACCGGGACGCGGCGCCGTCGCGGTGCAGCAGTCGCACCGACGCGTACTCGCCGAACAGGTCGGGCCAGTGCCCGATGTCGTTGGCCAGCCGCCAGGTGAGGTCCACCGGCGCGCCGATCAGGACCTCGGTCTCGACGTGCGCCGCCACCGGTCACACCATGCCGTTCTGGGCCTCGCGCAGGCGCGTCATGAGCTGGCGGGGTGTCAGGCAGTCCTGCGCCGCCGTCGCGCCCAGGTCGACCCGGCGGCGGTGCTCCAGCTCGCGGACGACGGCGAGCAGGCCGAGGGAATCCACCCCGATGTCCGCGAACGTCGTCAGGCGGTGGCTCAACCGGTGCACGTTCACCGTGATGCCGACGCGCTTGAGGATGACCGACGCGAGTTCCTGGTAGGTCAGCTCGGGGATCGAGGACATGGTTCAACGCCTTCGCAGGTGGGTTGCGGGCACCGCGGGTGGACGCGACCGGAGGTCGCCGACGACGTCAGTGATCCGGGCGGTGCAAGACGAGTGCGGAGTTCATGCCGCCGTACCCGCGGGCGAGCACGAGCGCGGTGCGCAACTCGGCCCGGCGCGGGGCGCCGACGACGAAGTCGAGGTCGTCGATCGGCTCGGCGAGCACCGGGATCGGCGGGATGATCCCGTGGTCGAGGCTGAGCACGGCGGCCGCGGCGTCCAGCGCGGAGGCGCCGGCGTAGGCCCGGCCGAAGCCGGCCTTGGGCGCGGTCACCGGGACCTTCGTGCCGACCAGCGACTTGATCACGGTGACCTCGGCGCGGTCGGCCGTGGGGACGGCGGTCGCGTCGGCGAAGACGACGTCGATGTCCTCCGGCCGGCGGCCGGCCGCCGCGAGGGCCTTGCGGCAGGCCATCGCCAGCCCCTCGCCCGACGGGTCGAAGGCGGCGACCGCGCTGAAGGTCGAGCCGTGCCCGGCGATCACGGCCCGGGGCCGGCTGCCCCGCTCGGCCGCGTCGGCCGCCGACTCCACCACGAACATGGCGGCTCCCTCGGCCGGCGCGTAACCGCTCGCGCCGTGGGAGAACGGGAGATAGGCGGCGTCGGGATCGGCCGACTCGCTGAGCATCCGCGCGGAGTACTGCGGCGCCAACGCGTACGGACACAGCGGCGCCTCGGCAGCGCCCGCGATCATGATCCGGGCGCCGCGCCGGATGGCCCGCCGGGCGTGCGCCAGCGCGTCGAGCCCGCCGGCCTCGTCGGTGACGAGGACTCCGCACGGCCCCTTCATGGTGTCGCGGACCGACACCTGTCCGGTCGTCGCCGCATGGCTCGGCGCGAACGACTGGTACGGGCTGACGTGGTGCGGGCCGCAGTTCCACAGCGTGCCCAGCGCGCGCTGCGCGGACTCGGCGCCGCCGACGCAGCTGCTGGTGATCACGCCGGCGGCGAAGGGATTGAGCGCCGGCGGCGAGAACAGGGCGTCGGCCATCGCGAGGTCGGCGGCGGCCAGACCGAGCTGGGTGGCCCGGTCGGTCTGCACCAGGTACCGGTTCTCGATCAGCTCGCCGGGGTCGAACCCGACCTCGCCGGCGACGGTGACCGGGTTGTTCTCGGGGTCGAACCGGGTGATCCGGGCCAACTGGTTGCGGCCCGCGCAGATGGCCCGCCAGAACTCCGTCGTGCCGACGCCGCCCGGCGCGACCGGGCCGACCCCGGTGATCACGGCCGCAGAGGTCACGGACCTTCCTCGCTAACGCTCGGAGCACGAAGGTCCGCGACCACGGTCGCAGTGCTGAATGGTTCCCTCGCAAGCTCGGTCACGGCCTGCTCGTTTCCACGAGGCCCGAATCGAGGCGGCGCAAGGCCATCGCGGACTGGAACCCGCCGAACCCGCTGCCCAGCGACAGCGCGACGTCGACGCGGTGCTCGCGGGCCGTGTCGGGGACGTAGTCCAGATCGCACTCGGGGTCGGGCGCCGTGAGGTTGGCCGTCGGCGGCACCGCGCCGCGTTCGATGGCCAGCGCGGACGCGACCAGCTCGATCGCCCCGCTGGCGCCGAGCGAGTGCCCGACCATGGACTTGATCGAGCTCATGGGCACCGAGTACGCGCTCTGCCCGAGGGCCAGCTTGACCGCGTTGGTCTCGTGCCGGTCGTTCTGCCGGGTCCCGGTGCCGTTCGCGCTGATGTAGTCGATCTCCGTGGGGCCCAGGCGGGCCTGGTTGAGCACCTGCGTGATGGCCACCGCGAGCACCCGGCCGTCGGTGGTCAACCCGGTCATGTGGTGCGCGCTGCTCAGCGTGGCGTAGCCGGCGACCTCGCACAGCACGGTCGCGCCGCGCCGGATCGCGTGCCGGAGCTCCTCGAGGACCAGGACGGCGGCGCCCTCACCGAGGACGAAGCCGTCGCGGTCCCGGTCGAACGGGCGGCAGGAGTGCTCGGGATCGTCGTTGCGCGACGACGTCACCCCGATCGCGTCGAAGCTGCCGACGGTCGCGGGCGATATCGGCGCCTCGGCGCCGCCGGCCACCACCACGTCGGCGTCGCCGTCCAGGATGAGCTGGGCGGCGTAGCCGACCGCGTCGATCCCGGCCGTGCAGCCGCTCGACACCGTGTGCACCGGGCCGCGGGCGCCGCAGAGCCGGGCGATCTCCGCGCCGAGCATGCTCGGCGTCCACGCCAGGTGCAGATGCGGCGAGCCGTACTGGTGGTCCAGTTCCCATTTGGCGCCACCGTCGCTCATCACCACGTAGTTCTGCTCCAGCAGGGCCGCCGAGCCCAGCGCGGTGCCCATCACCACGCCGACCCGCCACTCGTCCTCCTCGACCGCGTTGAGCCCCGAACCGCGCAGCGCCTCGGTGGTGGCGGTGGTGGCGAACTGGAGGTAGCGGTCCAGCCAGCGGGTGTCCCGGCTGTTCACGCCATGCGCGGCCGGGTGCAGGTCGCACTCCGCCGCGATGCGGGACCGGAACGGCGTGGCATCGAACAGGGTGATCGCCCGGGTCATCGGCCGCCCGGTGGTCAACAGTTCCCAGAACGCGGGAACCCCGACACCGCCGGGAGCGGTCACTCCCATGCCGGTGATCACCACTCGCCTCGTCACGCGGCATCACCTCGCGCGGTGTCCGTTGCGCGCACGGTCAACTCGTCGTCCTGACTCATGTCGGCGTCCGGCCACGCGTTCCAGTGCCTGGAGGAGCCGGACGAGTTCTGCTGAAGAAGCGACCGCATGCCGGTCGTGATGGAGCAAGTCTGCATCGGCGCGCCGGCCGGCACAGGTGGCCATCTGGGTGGCCCCCGGCCCCGCCGCCGATCATGAGCGATGCTCGCCACCGCCGTCACTGCCGGGGCGATTCCTGCGGCGTCGGCTTCGGGTCGGCGTGCTCGTCCGGCGGCGGGACCAGCCCGCGGAAGGACGCCTGCAGGCCGGCCTGGAAACGGGTGCGAACCCCCAGCCGTTCCAGCAGACCGCCGATCCGGCGCTGGAAGGTCCGGTAGGACAGGCCCAGCTGGCGGGCGATGATCCGGTCCGGCAGGCCCGCGGTCAGCAGGGCGACGAGGCGGGCGTCCTCCTGCGGCAGCCCGTGGGCCTCGTCGGCGACCTTGCCGCCGACCGGCGGCAGCGGCAGTGCGGTGCGCCAGAGGGTCTCGAACAGCGCGTCCAACGCCTCCAGCAGCGCGGACGGGTGCACGACCAGCACCGACTCGATCGCGTGCGGATCGGATCGCAGCGGCAGCAGCGCGAGCCGCCGGTCGGCCAGGATCAGCTTGATGGGCGCCTCCGCCAGTACCCGCGCCTGCTCCCCCTGGGCGATCGCGGGTTCGATCTCGGTCTGGATGTCGCGAGTGGACAGTCCGACCGGATCGTAGAGGCCGCGGTAGGGAACGCCCCGGCGCAGCATCTCCGCCTCGACGGGAGCCAGCATCTCCGGGGCTATCACATAGGGCTGCTTGTCGATGAAGCGGACCTCGGTGCTGGTGCTGCGCAGGATCTGCTCGACGCGCTGGGCGACCGCGTGCCGGCCGGAGATCACCTCGATCAGGTCGGCGGGATTGCGGCCGGCCGCCGCGCGGCGGTACCGGGCGGCCAGCTGCTCCATGAACAGCCGGGTGCGCTTGATCCGCTCCTGCTGTTCCAGCAGCAGCACCTCGAGCGCGACGTCGGGGGGAGTCGCGGTGAACACCTGTGAGTTCCCCTCGGTGCGCATGACCAGTCCATTGTCCTCCAACGTGTTCAGCGCGTCGTGGACGCGTGTTCGGTCCAGGGTGGTAGTGCCGCTCACCTCTTCAACCGTCAGCGGTGGGTTGTCTACGAGTGCTTCGTACACCGCCTCGGCGGTGGCATCGAGGCCAACAATCTCGAGCATGCATTGATCCTCGGGGTACGTGTGGCCCGGCAGGGCGGTCACCGGAGGCGAAAAGTCGCATCTGACGTCCTTGCGCCACGGGCTGCTATTCCCAACCGGTGGGTCATCCGACAAGGTAGGCGTGCCGCACCCCGGTGGACGGGTGGCAAGGACACCGTCCAGGCGGGAGTCGACCCTCCCTGTCGACTCCCGCTGGTGTGGTGTTCGGCGGGCAGGGCTCGCCCGGTCAGCTCGCGGATGTCTTCGTCAAGGGGCTGTAGACCATGTCGACCCAAGGCAGGTGGATGTTCAGCATGTTAGCCGTGATCCGGTCAAGGTGCCGCTGGACATGCGGACTCGAGTGTTCGGCCGGAGGCTCGGTCCGCAGCTTTTGTTCGAAGTAGGAACCCTTGACGCCGGTGGACGCCGTGATGGCGTACAGCACGCAGTCCGCGGCGGCCGCGACGGGCCCGGCCGGCCAGCCGAACGCCCGGCGGTGCAGCTTCGTGTCCGCCGTTCCGGGGTCGACGGACACGGCGCTGCACGAACTGTCGGCCAGGATGTCGGCCAGGCCGGCGGTGTGCAGCGTGAGCGCCAGCTTGGACTGGGCGTAGGCCGTCACCGGGTGGTAGCGGTGTTCCAGCGACATGTCGTGCCAGCGCAGCTTGACGTTGCGCTGGGGACTGCAGACCACGTTGACGATCCGGCTCGGCGCGGGGGTGGTGAGCAGTGGGAACAGGCCGGCGGTGAGCATCACCGGGGCGAGGTAGTTCACCTGGAGCGTCATCTCGTGCCCGTCACCGGACAGCGTTCTCGGGTAGATGCCGGCGGTGGCCGCGTTGTTGACGAGGATGTCGAGCCGGTCCAGGCTGCCGCACACCCGATTGATCATGTAGCGGACCTCGGCGAGGCTGGCCAGGTCGGCCTTGAGCGGGATGATCGTCGTCCCCGGGTTGGCGGGCGCCAGCGACGCCGCCAGCTCCATCAGGCTGGTCGGGTACCGGCCGTGTATCAGGAGGGTGTCGACCAGACCCGCCAGTCGGTGCGCCACGGCGCAGCCGATGCCGTCGGTGGCGCCCGTGACCAGGGCCGCCGCCCATTTCTTGTTCATGTGTGTATGCCACCTCGGCCTTCCTGCTGGCACCTCCTCGATGGTGATGTCGCGGATTGAATGGTGTGGGCTTCGAGTGTTGTTTTGCTCATGTATCCACTTCGCCTGTCATGTTTTCGCATGCGCGGGGTTCGCCGCCGCTCGTTGTTCGGAGGTGAGCGGCCGATCCCCGCTGCGCCCGATGGAAAGACGGTGCCGTGCCCGTTGACCTGCGGTACTCGGCGCGGTGAATTCCGGTTGGAGGTTCACCCGTTCCCGGTGAACGCCACGCCACGGGTAGGGGCCAGATGGCGTCAGCCGGTTGCTCCGTCTGGTCGATCAAATCGAGCCTCGTTCATGTTGGCGGTACTCCGGGTGCGGGGCAACGGCCGCGAGGGTGATTGGTCAACTGCTGTTCGGGTCAATGTCCGCGCCGGTCCGGCCGGATAACACGAAATCCGCTCATGTTAGACGCGAATATTTCTCATGTAATTGCCGAATTGTGGCGACTCGCGCCGCGTTTGCGGTGCTCCGGGCGTTTCCTTTGGGTTACCGCCGAGTGACGGTCGCGTCCGGGTTTAGGGCGAGCGGGTGTCCCCCGTGTGGCCGAGAGCGCCGGTTCACCCGCATGGCAGGCGTGTGAAACGAATTTTATCTGCGAGAGTTGCACCCGTTGTGCTTCGTGGGGAAACGAAGGGCGCGGTGGGTCGCGGGGGCATGTCCTCGCCTGCCGAGGTCGGTTGCGGCACGCGTTCTTGTGGAACTGCTCGCGCGGTGGCGCCCGGAACCTTGTCGGGGCATTCACCGTTGAAGAGAAGGTTTTTGGATGGATATGCGCTACGAGGCTTTCTGCCTTGAGGATCCGCAGTTCTACGAAACCCCGGCGAACTGGGGTGGTGACGGCGACTCGTTCGATGTGCCGGCGGGTTCCTGCCCGCCCGGATGGGAGCGTTCTCGATCCGGTGTCTGGTCCGTCCTGCGCCCCGCCGAGCACAGCGGGCCCGAGCAGGGCTGGAAGGTGCACGTCTCGGCCGTGCCCAAGAACGCGGCGCGAGTGCTCGCGACGGTGGCGGACTACTGCCTGCCGCGTGGCGTGCCGTTCAAGTTCATCACCAGCAAGAACGCCTTGGTGGCGCGGAACTCGAAGTACGCGCCGCGCTCCTCGAGCGGGAAGTTCATCACGATCTACCCGGTCGACGAGCGGGAGCTGGGCCGGATCCTCGTCGATCTCTCGCTGGCGCTGGTCGGGGAACGCGGCCCGTACATCCTGTCCGACCTGCGTTACGGCGAGGGGCCGCTGTACGTGCGCTACGGAGCCTTCGTCGAGCTGTGGACGTCCGACGAGTCGGGCCGGCCGGTGCCGGCCCTGCGCAGACCCGACGGAAGGCTGGTGCCCGACCGGCGTGAACCCCTGTTCCGCCCCCCGGACTGGGTGCCGCTGCCCGCGATCCTGTTACCCCAGCTCGATGTGCGCCGGGGGGCGGCGACGGTCGACTACCCGTACCACGTGGAGCAGGCACTGCACTTCTCCAACGCCGGCGGCGTCTACCTGGCCCGGCCGGCCGACGGCGGCGACCTGGTCGTGCTGAAGGAGGCGCGGCCACTGGCCGCCATGGAGTGGGACGGCACGGACGCGGTGCACCGGCTCTACCACGAGGGCCGGATGCTCGAGCGCCTCGCGGGCATCGACGGCGTGCCGGAGCTGCGGGACTACCTGGCCATGTGGGAGCACGACTTCCTGGTGATGCAGCACATACCGGGGCGGAGCCTGGCCCAGTGGCTGGTCGACGAGTACCCGTGCCAACAACGTGAGGCATCCTCACACGAGCTGCGCTCGTACACCCGGCGGGCACTGCACGTGCTGTCGGGAGTCGCGCGGCTGCTGTCCGACATCCACGACCGGGGCATCGTCTTCGCCGACCTGCATCCGGGCAACATCCTGGTCGACATCGACGACTCCGTGTCGCTGGTGGACTTCGAGCTGGCCTTCGACATCGGCGTCCGGCAACGCCGGCCGGCGTTCGGGGCGCCCGGCTTCGGCGCCCCGGCCGACCGCACGGGTTTCGCCATCGACGACTACGCGCTCGCGGCGTTGCGGCTGTGGATGTTCCTGCCGATGACCACCCTGACCGCGCTGGCTCCCGCGAAGCTGCGAACCCACGGTGACTTCGTCCGGCGACGGTTTCCGGTGCCCGCGGGCTACGTCGAGGAGATACTCGCCGAACTCGACCCGAACCAGGCCGCGCTGCCCCCGGCGCCGGTCGCGGACGCGTGCGAACCGAACGACCCCGGTTGCATGGTGGCCGAGGCCGTGCAGGGCGGCGCCGCCCTGCCCGAATTCTGCTGGACGGCGCTGCGCGACTCCGTGGTCGAGGCGATCAGGGCGAGTGCGACGCCGGAGCGGCAGGACCGGTTGTTCCCCGGCGACATCGAGCAGTTCTCGCTCGGCGGCACGTGCTTCGCCTACGGCGCGGCCGGCGTGCTGCACACGATCGCGGTCAGCGGCGGCGGCCGTCATCCCCAGTACGAGCAGTGGCTGCTGGACGCGGTGCGCCGGGAACCGGTTCGGCGTGCGGGCTTCTACGACGGTGCCCACGGCGTCGCCTTCGTGCTGGACTTCCTCGGTCACCGGACGGAGGCGGCGGCGCTGGTGGAGGCGGCGGTGCCGCTGGTCCTCGCCGGCCGCGACCACGGGCTCGGCGGCGGGCTCGCCGGCATCGGCCTCAACCTTCTGCACCTGGGCCGGACCTGGCGGGACGCGGCGCTCGCCGCCGACGCGATGGCCATCGGCGAGCGGCTGGCGGAGCAGCTCGCCGAGACGAGGCCGCGCCCGCACGCCGCCGTCGGGCTGCTGCGCGGCTGGACCGGACCGGCGTTGTTCTTCCTGCGCCTGTACGAGTACACGCTGGACCGGTCCTGGCTGCGGCTGGCGGAACAGGCGCTGTGCCGTGATCTCGCCATCTGCGGCTACGGATCCGACGGATCGGCGCCCGTGCCGGTGGGCCGGCGCCCGTCGTCGAGCCTCGCCGCGGGCTCGGCCGGCTTCGCACTCGTCGGCGACATGATCGTCAGCTACCTGCCCGAGGCGGCGTGCGCGCCGGACCTGCCGGTGCTGGAACGGTCGTGCGGGGCCGAGTTCGTGTCCGAGGCCGGGCTGTTCTCGGGACGGGCCGGCATGCTCGGCGCGTTGGCGGTTCTGCTGCGCCGTGGCGCGGACGCCGACACCGAGCGGGCCCTGCACCGCCATCGGACCCTCCTGCTCTCCCTGCACGGCACCCACTACCTGGGCGCGCTGGCGTTTCCGGGCAGCCACTCGCTGCGCCTGTCGATGGACTTCGCGACGGGCGGAGCGGGCGTGCTGCGCGCGATGACCCTGGCCGGCGGCGGCGAAGGCACGCTGCTGCCGTTCCTCTAGGCGCGATCGGCGCCCGACGGCCCGGCGCGGATCGCGCCGGCCCACCGACCTCCAGCGCGTGACGCTGGCGGATTTCCGATTCGACGAAGGAGACAACAGATGGAGAACGTGCTCGCCCTTCAGGGGCTCGAGTCGGCGCCGGGGTGCTGCGGCGACCCGTGCGACCACGGGTGCGGCCATGGGTGCGACCACATCTGGATCTCGGTGATCCTGGGTGGCGGGGTGTGCCTGTAGGCCGATGACCTCACCCGGAAGCTGACGCAGTAGGGGCTGGGAGCGGCGCGCACCGACCGCGCCGCTCCCACCCCGTTGGTCACTCGGACATTCCCTGGAGGACAACGATGTTCCGCCGACCGCTTGGCGGTCTGCTCGGTCCCTTGGCACTGTCGGCCCCTGGCCTGCCGCTGATCGTCCGTGTCGGTGACGCGCTCCCGGCCGTCGCCGCGGCGGTGTCGCCCGCGATGCTCGTCGGCGGTCTCGACGCCGCGCTCATCGGTCGTGGCACCGCGTTCGCGATCGTCTCGATGCTGGCCGCGGCCGTGCTGTCGCTGGCCGCGGACGCCGTCCGGGACTTCACGCTGGCCCACCGCGACGGCGACGGCCTGCCGGGGCGGGGCGACCGCCCGGTTCGGGAGATGCTCGAACTGGGGGTCGCCGAGCAACGGCGGCTCATGCCGCCCGACCCGGGGACCTGGACGCCGATGGGGCACACGGGCTCCGCGCTGCTGCTGATCGAGCTCCTGCTGGCCGGCGCGGCGTCGATGGGCGCCGTGGTCAGATTGGCCTCCCGCGGTTGGCATCTCGCCCTTATCCTGACTGTGAGCGCGCCGCTGTCGGGGGTGGCCGCCGCGACCTGCGTGTCCGGCCTGGGCGATCACGGAAACTCGGTCGTGGTGGCCGGGGAACTGGCGGCGTGGCTGCTCGACGGCCTGCGTGGGCTGCGGGTCGCCGGCCCGCCGGGTCAGGGGTAGTGCCGGCGGCGCCTCAGCCATAGCGCTCGACCATCTTCTTGCGGATGCGGTAGAGGGCGGAGTGCGTGCCCTGCGGTGTCGTGCCGAGTTCTTCGGCGATCTCCTTCCGGGTGAATCCGCTCGTCAACATCAGAACCAGTTTCCGGTCCTTCGGCGAAAATGCCTCCAGGCGGGAGGCGAGCCACTGGGCCTCCGCGTGGTCGCACACGACGTCCACGAGATCGTCCGCGCTTTGCGGAACGAGCCGGGGATGGCTTGCCATCTTCTTGACGACCGCATTGTGACGGGCCTCGTCGACGCACAGGCGGGTCACCAGTCTGGTCAGGAACTGGGGGACACGGTCCATGTCCAGTCGATCGAACTCGGCGCCTCGGATGATCGCCTCCTGCACGATGTCCTCGGGTTCGGTGGGTGCGACGCATCGTCGTGCCGCCACTCGGACCAGTTGTTGACGTATTCGGGCGCATTCCATCCAGTATGCGGAGGATGGAGGCTTCTGGGTGGGCATGCTCGCATCCGCCGACGGCCTGGGTACTCCTGGCGCGTCCTCTCCGAGCGGTCGGCTGAGCGTTGGAGTCGTCACGGAAATGAGGCTGCCCTGTCCACGCTCCACTAACCAGGGGGCCGCCACGCGATTGGGTGTCACGTTCGCATGCTGAATCGATTCTACGTGGTTGAATGTCGGAAAGTCGTGATGACGTCGGGCATTTGTCACTGAAATGGTGTAGTGGTTCGATGTCGGGCCGTCACCGCGTCGGCTTCGATTGTTCATCCGTTCGGCGGCTGGTGGTGCCGGATCGTTTGCGGTGGCAGTTGCCACACCGTGATAGACGGCGGATGCCATTATTTGACACGTGGCGCGGAAGCGCCATGTGAGCCGCGTGCGCGAGTCGCCCGGTGACCAGATCTGTGGACGTCCGCGGTCCTCGACCGGCCGTTCAGGTGAAGATGTGCGAGAGGCGCGGACCTCAGCCGAAGAGGTGATGCTCCGGATGCTCCTGGCGTGGATACCGGCGTGATGGTGAACAGGTTTGGGGAGTTTTGGCATGGTGTGTCGACTCTTGTTTGCGTCAATCGTGCTCATGAGTGGAGTAATGGCGGAGCAGCCGGCTGGTGCGGTTCCGCTCGCGGTCGGACAGAGCCTTACGGAGAGCCTTACGGAGTATGTGCAGTTGACGGCGGTCACGAGCGCCGGGGACAAGGAGCGGAAACAGGCTCGCACGCTCCGGTGCGATCCCGTCGGAGGGGACCATCCGCACGGTGAGGCGGCATGCCGCGACATCACCGCCGCGGCGGGCGACTTCGACCGGTTGCCCGGCGACGCGGCGAAGGGGGTGTGCGGGGCCGGAAGCGACCTGTACGACCCGGTGACCGTCAGCGCCACCGGGGTGTGGGACGGGGTGACCGTGGACTACCGGAAGACGTTCCCGAACCAGTGCAAGCTGCGCCTGCGCACCGGCAGCGTCTTCGATCTGTGAGCCCTCGCGGATCGGGGACGACGAACCCCGGCAGGTGACGGGGTGCGGACGGGTGGTGCCTGGCAGGGGTGGCACCACCCGTCACGCTCGTCGCTAGGCCCGCCGTCTCGACCGAGACATGTTGTCCCGGTCGAGCCGTGTCATTCGACCGGCTTGTCGGTGAGCGCGTAGGCGCGCAGCACGGTCTGGTTCATCCGGTTGCCCGCCAGGTCCGACGCCTCCACCCGGAGCGACACGAACCCGGTCGTCCCGAGAGCGCCCCGGGCCGGATCGGCGACGCGAACCTGGTAGTGACCGCCGGCGCCGCTCACGGCCGCCTGCTGCCAGCTGGCGCCGTCGTTGGTCGAGTACCACAGCCGCACCTGGCTGACCTGGGCCGGCGGCTGGGCCGCCGAGTGGTAGCCGACGGTGACCTCGAAGGTGTGCAGCCGGCCGGCCGGAGCTTGGTTGAGCAGGTCCAGGCCGAGGTTGTAGCTGACCTGGAGCAGCGGCTGGTAGGCGCATGCCGTCCAGTCCTGCAGGCAGTGGTAGCCGGGCGCCAGCGGGCCGGCCGGCTGTCGCGGCCGGAAGGTCCACGACGTGCTGGTCTGGGTGGCCGTGTGCTGGACCGCCGCGCTAGGCCAGCCGAACGCCGGCGTCGAGGGCAGGCTGTCCACGGTCTGCAGGCGGTAGGTCGCGTTCGTGCTCGGCAGCGCGAACTCGGGTACGGCGATGGGTAAGCCGCCGATGGCCGAGATCTCCTTGTCGTCCTGGAACATGTGCACCACGGGCAGGTACTGGCCGCTCTGCCAGGGGTCGACCGTGTGCCCGGGTGTGGAGTCCATCCACTGCAACGCCGGCACGAACCGCCCGGTGTCGCTGAGGCAGAACGCGCACAGCACCGGCGCCGTGCCGTCGGCGGGGGACGTGCTCTGCTGCGCACCGCCGCCGTGGATCGGCGCCTCGAACCAGTTCTCCACCGGCCGCAGTCCGGCGCCGCGGTACACGTCGTTCGAGTACAGGCTGAACATCGTCGACCGGTCCGGGTTCCCGGCGGCGTCGGGGGCGAACTCCGACACGGCCCGCTTCCAGTACACGTGGTCGTCCGCCGGCCCGATGTACTCGACCAGCGAGGCGGGGCCGCGCAGCAGCGTTCCGGTCAGTGCCATGCCGAACGGGCTGTCGGTCGGGAACGCGAACCACTGCTTCTTGAACAGCAGGTCGGGCCGGTCACCGTGGTACCGGGTCGGCACCTGCACCAGGTCCGCGTGGTCGACCTTGCGAACCTGGTCCGCCGAGATGCCGTTGCGGTCGCGGAAGAACAGGTTGTCCATGTACTCGGGCTGCGCCTCGGCGCGCAGCGACAACGTGCCGCCGCTCCGGGCGAGGTCGGCCAGCTGCCGCCCCTCCTTGCCGCTGAGCGACAACACGGGGAGCGCGGTGCCGGTCAGGCCAGTGATCGGCAACGCGTCCGCGGCGTCGACGTACGGAACGAGGGCGACAGCACCGCGCTGGCTCGCCGCCGTCGCCGCCTGCTGCACCGCCTGCCACAGGTAGCCGGTCGGATTCTGCGTGCCCGGTGGCACGGCGAAGCCCACCACGGCGAGCTTGTCCTTGACCGCGGCCGCGTCGAAGTCCGCCGCGTTCGCGGATCCGACGAGCGCCGGCGAAACGGCCGCCTCCTTGGGGAGTTTGCCCGCGACGGCGGCGGGGTCGTAGAGCGGGTGCAGGGTCGCCCGGTTCGGTCCGCGCACCTCCAGGTCCACCACCGACCGGCTCAGGGTCAACCGGTCCGCCGCCGAGATCGACCCGCGCCGGGTCGGGGCGGTGGGCGTCACGTAGGCCTGCCATCCCGCCGCGGGAGCGAGGAAGGCGCTGGACGTGGGCAGCGGGTCGTCGGGCAGGTCACGCTGCACCGAGACGAACTGCTCCCGCAGGTCCGTCGGCTGCCCCGTCGAGGCGCCGACGGGCACGGCCTTGCGCGCGTCGAGCGAGATCGTCGTCGGTCCGTCCACAGTGGTCGCCGCGGCGACCAGCAGGTTGGCCCGCCGGATGGTCGTGTCCTGCTCCACCGTGACCGCCGATGTCGAGTACCGGCCGGCGGGCACCTGGATGGTGCCCGTGCCGTTCGCCAGCGGCATCGTCAGCACCGGTGGGATGAACGGGTCGTTGGAGTTGGGATGGGCCCAGTCGTAGTCGTCGCGCGTGATGGTCAGCTCGCCGCCGGACGGTGTCGCCGGGGCACCGCGCGAGTCGGTCACGGTGGCCGTCAGCGGGAACATCCGGGACTCGGCGTAGAAGCTGACGCCACTGCGGATCGACGTGCCGCCGCGGGTGGTCGCGGTGATCGCGCCGCCGTACGGACCGGTGGGGCCGGCCGTGGAGTCCACGGCGAGGTTGACGGTCGCCTGGCCGTTGGCCGGCACGGCGACGGACGACTTGTCCAGCCGGGCGGATCCGGCGGGAGCGGGTTTGCCGTCCCATTCGTTCATGCCCACGGCCAGGGACAGCTCGACGGGCTTGTCAGTGAGATTGGTGTACGTCACCGCGCGGGTCGTCTTGCCGTCCTGATCGGACAGTCGTCCCAGGGAGACCGAGGGTGGGCCGAGCGCCGCGCTGCCCATCGCGCTGGGCACGTCGACGCAGCCGGTGCCCTGCTGGTACCACGGCGCGCCGGTGTCCTTCGCACTGGAGGTGATCAGCGCCTTCAGTTCGGCGGCGTGCCAGTTCGGATGGGACTGCGCGAACAACGCCGCCGTGCCGGCCACGTGCGGGGTGGCCATGGAGGTGCCGGACATCCTGGTGTACAGGTCGTCGACGGGGGTGCCCAGCGAGGTGTTGCGCGCGCGGGCGGCGATGATGCCGACGCCCGGCGCGGTCACCTCCGGCTTGACCGCCGCGTCCCGCAGGCGAGGTCCGGCGCTGGAGAAGCTGGCCATGTGGTAGGAGGAGTCGACCGCGCCGACCGACAGCGCCGAGGCCGCCGCCGCCGGCGTTTCCACCTGCATGGCGGCGCCGTCGTTGCCGGCGGCGACCACGAACAGCACCCCGGTCTGTGCGGTCAGGCTGTCCACCAACGCGCTGAGCGGGTCGGTGCCGTCAGTGACGCCGGCGCCGAGGCTCATGTTGACGATCCGCGCACCGGCCTGGACCGCCCACTGCATGCCGGCCATCACGGTGGATTCCGTGCCGTAGCCGGAGCTGTCGAGCACCTTGCCGTTGAGCAGCTGCACACCGTCGGCCACACCGCGGTACCGGCCGCCGGAGGCCGCCCCCGAGCCGGCGAGGATGGAGGCGACGTGCGTGCCGTGGCCGAAACCGTCGCCGGTGTCGGGGTCCGAGGTGAAGTTGGCGGCGTCGACGACCCGGCCGGCCAGGTCGGGATGGCTGGTGTCGATGCCGGTGTCGAGCACGGCGACCTTCACCCCGGTGCCGTCCAGTCCGGCCGCCCATGCGGCGGGCGCGCCGATCTGCTGCGTGCCTTGCTGTTGCTGCTCCGAGCTGGCTCGGACCCGGCGGTCCAGCGACACCTTGCTGATGTGGTCGGCGCTGATGTGGCTGGACGGCGTGTGCGGGCTGAACCGAGGGTCGCTCTGCTTGCCGACGAGTGCCTGCCAGAAGCCGGTGAGACCGCCCCGGTCGACCCGGACCGCGGCCGCCGACGCGGCCGGAAGCGACAGCTCCTTGTCCGCCGAGGGCAGGGCGTGCGCCCGGCGGGAGAGGGTGTCACCGGACGGACGGTCGCTGTACCCGAGGATCAGCGGCAGCGTCCGGGCCGAGGAGTCGTCGAGTCCCTCGGCCACGAGTTCCTTGACGTCGAACAGCTCGCGGTCGAGCAAGCCCGAGGCCACGTACGGGGACGCGTCGGACGGGATCACGTAGTAGCCGTCGGGTCCGGAGCCGATGGAGAACACCGGAGCCGGCCCGGACCTGGCCGCCGGCTCGACCGTGGCCGAGGGCGCGGCGTTGGCGGGTGCGGTGTAGGTCACCACATCGCCGGTCACCAGCGTGACCCGGTAGGATGGCGCCGGCCGGCTGGCAGGCGCTGCGGCGCCGTGTGACGCGGCGGGGGCGGCCGACGCGGTCGCCGGGACGACCGTTGTCAGCAGGGAGGCGGTCAGCGCGCCGAGGGTGATCATCAGCGTGGCGCGCCCGCCGGACTGTGGCCGACGGTGGCCGCGGTGTTGTTCAGCCGTCATGGTCCCTCGTCTCTACAGGATGAAACGGTGGCCTCATCGGTTGGATGGACAGTGGTAAGCGAGATCGTGACGGGGACATGACCGTCCTCGGAATGACGTTTGATGGCGTGAACGCGTCAGGGACCATTACCCGCCATGGATTCGTCGTCATGTCGACGACGTCGGCCAGACCGCTGCTGTCGAGTGTCAAGCCTCATCACCTCGTTCGCTGACTGCTGAATACCGTGTGAACACGCGGGGACGAACGGAGTGTGAGTGTGGCCCGCGTTGCCCCGGGCGGGCTACGGGAGAACTACCTACCCGGCCGCGGTGTAGCTCCGCCCGTGCCGGTGAGAAAACGAGGGAATGTCAGGATTGTCCGGTGCCGGCGATCCAGGCCGTGATCTCGGCCCTCGTGGTGAAGCCCAACTTGGTGAGGATGCTCTCGACGTGGGTCTCGGCCGTGCGTCGGGCGATGAGCAGGGTGGCCGCGATGTCCTTGTTCCGCATGCCCTGCGCGATCAGCTCGGCGACCTGTTGCTCCCTCGGGGTCAGCGAGCGTGCTCCGTGCTGGCGCGTCCACTCGGTGGGCGGCCGGTCGGCCGCCGGCATGCCCAGGCCGTAGCCGATCGCCTGATCGACGCCGAGTTGGGCGCCCTGGTGGTACGCGGTGGCGAACTGGTGGTCGCCGAGACTCTGGCGGGAACCGTTCTCACATCGGTGGTCGAACGCCGCGTAGTGCTGCGACTGCACCACCGCCAGTTCGGACGGCAGCCATCGCGAGGCGCTGGCGCCGAGCAGCCGGGCCGCCTTCGTGTGCTGGTTCTGCCCGATCGCCGTCCAGGCCAACAGCTTCAGCGTCAGCGCGACGGCCAGCCGGTCATTGCTCGGGCGGAGCAGTCGCAGCGCGCTCTGGGCCAGCGCGGTGGCGCGCCGCAACTCGTCGCGCCGCCAGGCGGCGAATGCCGCAACCCACAGGGCGTGTGGCATGGATCGGCTGGCCTGCCGTGTCATGCACAGCACGAGACCGTCCTCGGCCCGGCTGGCTGCCGTGGAGTCGCCGAGCAGTGCCGCGTCGATGGCCCACTGTGAGAGGGCGGCGTGCGCCCCGGCGAGGTCGCCGGTGTCGCGGAAGCCGGCGACTGCCTGCTCGGCGAGGATCACGGCGCCGGCGAGGTCGCCCCGGTGCGTGGTCAACATCGACAGGCCCAGCCGCGTGTACGCCTGCGAACGCCGGTCGTTCAGTCGCCGCGCCAGTTCGTCCGCCTCCGCGAGCGACGACCCGGCGTGGGCCACGTCGCCCATCAGCGTCGTGAGAATGGCGCGGGCCGACAGGGCATCGGCGCGCTCGACGGTGGGGGAGGAGTCGGCCGCGATCGCCCGGTCGAGCCAGTAGCGGCCCTCGTGCAGTTCGCCGGTGGCCAGCCAGAAGTGCAGCAGGGTCGAGGTGATCCGCAGCGCGAGCGGGGACTTGCCCCGCTCGTCCAGGCAGGACGCGATCGCGGTCCGCAGGTTGTCGCGCTCCTTGCGCAGTCGCTCGGCCCACAGCGCCTGGCGCGAACTGAACCAGTCGGTGCCGGCGACGGCCACCAGGCTCAGGTAGTGGTCGCGGTGGCGGATCCTCGGATCCGTCCGCCGGGTGGACCGGGACCGCTGCTCCAGGCCGTGCTGGCGCATCGGGGCGAGCAGCTGGTAGCGGATCCCCTCGTCCGCGGTGCCGTCCTGGCGGCGGTGCACGATTCCCTTGTCCAGCAGGGTCGTCACGATGCCGGCCACCTCGTCGGCGCGGACGTCCTCGCCGCCGCAGACGGCCTCGGCGGCGGCGAGGTCACAGCTGCCGGTGAAGACCGACAACCGCTTCCACACCTGGCGTTCCGCCGGCGAACACAGGTCGAAGTGCCAGTCGATCACCGGCTGCGGCCGCAACCGGTGCGGCGCCGCCAGTTCGACCGCCTTGGTCCGCTCGCGGAAGTGCGCGTCGAGCAGGTCGACCAACCGGCGCAACGGCATCGTGCGCAACTGCGCGGCCACGAGCTCGATGGCCAGCGGGATTCCGTCCACCCGGCGGCAGATCCAGGCGACGTCGGCCCAGTTGCTCTCGTCGACGACGAAGCCGGGATGGGCGGCGGCCGCCCGCGCCGCGAACAGGCGAACCGCGCCGTAGTGATTCAGCCCCGTCGCCGGCGGCAGCCGGTCCAGGTGCGGAACCGTCAAGGGGGGCAACGGGAAGACGCGCTCACCGCCCAGCCGCAACGCGTTCCTGCTCGTGACGAGGACGTGCAGCCGCGGCGCGGCCGCGAGCAATGCTCGGATCAGCCGCGTGCACGCGTCGGTCAACCCGTCGCAGTGATCCAGCACCAGCAACAGCATCTTGTCGGCGAGGAACGCGGAGAGCGTTTTCACGACGGGCGACCCGCACCGGTGGTCCACGTCGAGATCGACCGCGACGGTCTCGGCGAGCAGGTCGGCGTTGTCACAGCCGGCGAGCTCGACCAGCCAGACGCCGTCGGGGAAAGCGGGTCGCACGTCCATCGCCAGGCGCAGCGCCAACCGGGACTTGCCGATGCCCGAAACCCCCGTCATCGTGATCAGCCGACTGGTCGAGAGCAACTTGCGGGCGGCGGCCAGCTCTCGTCGACGGCTCACGAAGTTCGTCGCGCTGCCGGGCAGCCGGCCCTTCCACTGCGGTGGCATCGGTTCCCTCCCCCAGGACGATGGTTGGTTGTCGGCGGGCGACGTCGGCGCCGCGTCACGCGTGCGGTCCCACTCAGCTCAACACCCACTGGTGATCGCCGCGGGGAGAGTCCAGCCAGAGCCACTGCATCTCGGCGGTGACCGTGAGCCCGAACCGCTCGCGCGACGGCCGGCCGAGGGCACACCACTCGCGGTAGAGGCGTTCGACGTGGTCCCACAGCAGGCGGGGACCGTGTTGTTCGACCGTGTGGCTCCTGGTGTTGTGGCACGCCCACGAGCCGTCGGGGTGGAACAGCCAGGTCTGCGGCTCGCGGGACAGCGGCCGAAGGTCCAACCGCGCCACCCCGGGCATCAGCAGGCCGGCGAACATGACCAGGGACGACGTCTGGTTGGGCAGGGCCAGCGCCAGTCCGGGCTCGGTGGGGCGGACCGCGCCGTGTTCGTGGATGGCGCGCCGGAAGCGCTGGCCGGGGTCGATCGGCCGGTACGACCGGGTCGGGGCGAAACCGCCCTGGTACGGCAGGAAGAAACCCTGCGCCGAGTGGTCGGGGTCGACGGTGAGCCGGATCAGCGCGTTGACGCCGAGTTCCCGGTAGATCTGCGCGAGGATCACGCCGGCCGGGCGGACCTGCCGGAGCCAGTCGGGCGGTATCGCCGGCACGCCGCAGGTGGCGATCAGGCGGTCGTAGGGGTCGTTGCCCGGGTCGCCGCTGACGTGGTCGGAGATGCCGACGGCCGGGTAGTAGCCACAGCTGTCCAGCTGGGTCCGGGCCCGGTCGACCAGCGTCGGGTCGATGTCGATGGACGTCACCAGCGGAGAGCCGAGCCGGTGGCAGAGCAGGGCCGTCGTGTAGCCGCTGCCGGTCCCGATCTCCAGAACCCGGTGCCCGCAACGCAGATCGAGCTGCTCGAGCATCAGCGCGGCCAGGCTCGGCGACGTGCTCGTGCTGGTGGGCGAGCCCTTGAGCGACCGGCAGCCGTGCGGAAGCTCCCACGCGCAGCTGCGACCGTCGAGCTGGATGGGCCAGGCGCCGTCGCTGTACACCATGTCCAGCCACGCGGGGTGCCGGAAGTCGACCGTGTCGTAGGACGTTCCGTCCAGCGCCGGCCGGAAGAAGTGGCGGAGGAAGGCTTCGCGCGGCACCTGGTCGAACGCCGCGTGCAGCTTCGGGTCCCGCAGCAGTCCTCGCTGGGTGAGGTCGTACGCGAACCGTTTGCGTGGGTCGGCCACGTTGGGGACGGTCATGTCGTTGCTGATCCTCGGCTGGATGAATTGCTTTGCGTAGTCGATTGCCGGCGTCATGGCGGGGGAGTCGCACGGTTGCGGCGGCGGACTCGCGCTCCTGGCTCCACCATGGTGTTTCATCGACCTGCGACGTGGTGGGTGTCACCAGCTGAAGCCAGAATGGACCTGGCCGGAGAGGGTGTGCAACTCCACACCGTCGCCGTGCCGGCAGCTCACCCGCTCAGCCGCTTATCGCTTTCCGCCGGGCGGCCCAGCGCCGACGACACCCGTCCGGTGTAGCGGATCTGTTTCAACTACGGGAAGTCCAGCAGTTCCCATCGTGTCCCCGTGCGCGCTCGGCGGCCATGTGTCCGTGCGACGTTCCAGGCGTGGTGTGCGATCCTGAGATCGCGGCGCGGGCGCGCGATCTGTTGGGACCACCTCCTTTTCGCCACCGCTGCGACGCTATCGGACCGGCAGCAGAAGACAACCGAGTCGGCAAGGCGCGTAGTGGTCCCTGCCGCATACTGGCCACGAATTTCGGAGACCGACATGTCCTCATGTTCCTGGTGGAATGCGCTTCCCGACCGTCGTCGGCCGAGCGGTGACATGGTCGACGACGGTGCGGCGGAAGTGATCGATGCTCGCCTTGTGTGGAGGAGGTAGGCGCCATGGGGTGCTACGACCTCACCGGCCGAACCGCGCTGGTGACCGGTGGCGCGCGGGGACTGGGCGCGAGCATGGCCGAGGCGCTCGCCCGCGCCGGGGCCGCGGTGGTCATCGGCGATGTCCGGGAGGAACTCGGCCGCGGATGCGTCGACGCGCTCGCGCGGTCCGGGGCGGCGGCCCGGTTCGAGCGGCTCGACGTGACCGACGAGGCGAGCTGGGGCGAGGCGGTGATCAACACGATCACCGCCATGGGCGGCCTCGACATCGTGGTCAACAACGCCGGGGTCGAGGTGTCCGGTCTCGTCGTCGACCTCGATCCGCGAGCCGTGCGACGGATGCTCGACGTGAACGTGCTGGGCACCGCGCTCGGCATCAAGCACGCCTTTCGGGCCATGCGCCCGGGCGGGCCGGCCGGTGACGGCGGCGCGGTCGTCAACGTCGCGTCGGTCGCGGCGAGCATCGCCTTTCCCGGCATTGCCGCGTACTCCGCGACGAAGTCGGGTGTCGACCGGCTGACCCGGGTGGCGGCGGTGGAGGCGGGCAGGCTCGGCTACGGCGTGCGCGTGAACTGCGTCCAACCCGGACTGGTGCCGACGCGGATGGGCGAGCGGCTCACCCGGGACGTGGTGGCGTTCGGCCTGTTCGCCAGTGTGCGGGAGGCGGTCGGGGCGGTGGTCGGGCGGACGCCGCTGGGCCGGCTGGGCGAGCCGGCCGACGTGGCGGACGCCGTGGTGTTCCTCGCCTCCGACGCTGCCCGTTTCATCACCGGCGCCGCGCTGCCGGTCGACGGCGGCATGGGCGTGTGAGCGCCTCGCCGGCCGCCGTCACGGGTTGAACCGCATGCGCTGCGTGAGCACGTCCTCGGCTATCTCCGACAGCGGCCGGCCGGTGGCGAAGGCCCGGGCACGGAGCCGGAGGAACGCCTCGGTCAGGCCGGATTCCAGCTGTATCGACACCACGCCGATGGCCCGGTGTATCTCGCCCCAGCGCGCGCCGACGCCGCACTCGAACTCGTCGGCGTCGTCGGGGCCGGCCTCGACCAGATCGGCCAACAGGGACACCGCCACGTCGGCGAACAACAGCGCGTCGGAGATCTCGTCGTCGGACAGGTCGCCCTCGGCCGTGCGGTGGATCTCCAGGACTCCGACCGAGATCATGTGCTGGACCAACGGGAACGCGAACACCGCGGGCGCCCCGGCCTCGACCGCGGCCGGGGCGAACAGCGGCCAGCGGCGGAGGCTGGACATGCTCGTCAGCTCGGGCGCCAGGACCGGGCTGAGCCCGTCGAGGGCGTACACCCCCGGCCCTTCGCCGACCGTGATCTGCATGTCCATGATCTGCTCGCTGACCACGTCGGTGGCGTAGATCGGCTCGCCCGACCCCAGATCCCCGATCAGGTACAGCCCGACCCCGCCAGCACGCACCATCGTCGCGCACGCCTGGCAGACGTGTCGGATCCCGACCGGCCGGCCCTCGGTGCGGGCGAGCGCCCGGACGGCCTCCATCACCCGAGCGAGGCGATCGTCGTCCCTCGCTGTCATCGTGTTCGGGTCCTTCATCGGACAGTCCACACCTTCCGTTTTCCCTGCCCGGCGGCCCGTCGGGCCGCGCGGGCGGCCACCCAGTGGAAGTGATGCCGCGGTGAACGCCCGCGTGCCTGATGACGTCACGGGGCGTGTCTGGCGACCGTCGCGTGGAATGGAGCGTGCCCGACCTGGCCGAGCGACAACACGGGAGAACTACCTGTTGTCGCCGAACGGACGGGTGTCACTACAGGGCGTGGCCGGCACGACCGATGATCCGCTGACCGGACGCCGACGATCCGACACCGTGCGTCGCGCGCTGCTCCAACCGGTTCGAGAAGGGGATCCGGTCGAACCGGCGTCGCCCTAGTCCGGGAGGAAACACGCCTGGTGTTCGAGGTACCAGGAAATGATCTGAATACGCGAGGCGAACCCGAGTTTGGCCAGGATGTGCTCGACGTGGTCCTCGGCCGTGCGCTGGCTGATGATGAGCGCGCCCGCGATGTCCTCGTTGCTCGCCCCCCGGGCGACGAGCCTGGCCACCTGCCGCTCGCGCAGGGTCAGCGGTGTCGAACCCGCCGCGGACGGCGTCGCCGTCGCGCCCGGCTCCGTCTCGAGGGCGTAGGCCACCATCTCGTCGAACGTGAGCCTGCCGCCCTCGCGGAAGGCGGCCTCGTACTTCTTCCCGCCGAGCGCGCTGCGGGCCTGCCGCTCGCAGTCCCGGTGGTAGTCGAAGACGGGCTTCAACGGCGCCACCGAGGTTCCCATCGACTGCCAGAGCGCCTCGGCCGCGCCGAGCAGCGTCGCGGCCCTGCTCTCCCGGTGGTCCGAGGTCGCGACGCAGGCCAGCGCTTCCAGGCAGAACGCCGTGCCCTGGACGTCGTTCAACCCGCGCTTGAGCCGCAGGCTCTGGTGTTGCAGATCGGTGGCCCGCCGCAGGTCGCCCTGCTGCCACGCGGACAATCCGAACGCCCACCGCGCGTGGGACTGGTGGCGGCGTTCCCCGTTGGGCTGGGTGATCGCCATGACTTCCTGGTGGCACGTCCGCGCGCGCCGCGCGTCACCGGCGACGGCCACGGCCACCAGGAGCGCGTGCAGGGTGTCGACCCGCAGGTTCAGATCCGGTGACCCGGCCGCGAGCGCCTCTTCGTAGGCCACGATCGCGGCCGGCACGTCGCCGGCCCAGAGCGCGAGATGGCCGGTGGCGTAACCGAGCCGGCCGAGGCTGTCGGCGTCGCCCAGCCGTTGTGCGAGCGCCCGGCCCTCGGCCAGCAGCGACCGGCCGGAGTCGAAGTCGCCCTGGACGACAGCCAGCTGGCTGCCGAGCAGCAGTGCCCGTGCGCGACAAACGCACGGTTGCCGGGCCTGGGACAGGGCCCGGTCCAGCCAGCGCCTGCCCTCGCTGAACCGGCCGGGGGACCACCAGTAGAAGTGCCAGGGGCTCACCGCCATCCGCAACGCGGACTCCGCCTCGCCCGGTTCGGTGAGGCAGAACCGCAGTGCGGCACGGATGTTGGCGTGCACCAGGTCCAACCGGGCAAGCCAGTACTCCTGCAGCGGGCTGATCCACTCCCGTTCGGCCCGCAGCAGCAATTGCTCGTAGAAGTCGCGGTGCCGCCGGCGCAGTCGCGTCTCCTCGCCGCGGTCGCGCAGTTTCGTCAGTCCGAATTCCCGGAGCGTGTCGAGCAGTCGGTAGCGCAGTTCCGATCCGTGCTTGTCGGTCACCAGAACCGACTTGTCGACCAGTCCGGTGACCAGTTCGAGCATGTCGTCCTCGGGCAGGCCCTCGCCGGCGCAGACCGCTTCCACCGCCTCCAGGTTGAAGCTGCCCGCGAAGACCGACGACCGGGCCCACAGCAGCTGCTCGTCCGGCGAGCAGAGCTCGAAGCTCCATTCGATGCAGCCGCGCAACGTCTGGTGCCGCGTCTGCTCGCTCCCGCTGTCCTGGGCCAGCAGGGTGTAACGGTCGGCCAGCCGGTCCAGGATCTGTTGCGGCGAGAGCACCCGCAGCCGCACCGCGGCCAGTTCTATAGCCAGCGGGATCCCGTCGAGCTGGCGGCAGATGCCGACCACCGAAACGTAGTTGTCCTCGGTGAGACGGAACTCCGGAACCGTCGCGGCAGCGCGATCGGTGAACAACGCCACGGCCTCGTAGCGGTGCCCTTCCCGCTTCCCGCTCGGTTGGGACAGGTCCGGCACGGACAGCGGCGGCACCGGCCGGATCGCCTCGCCGGAGATGCCCAGCGGTTCGCGGCTGGTGGCCAGGACGCGGAGTTTCGGGCAGTCGCCGAGCAACGCGTACGCCAGCTGGCCACACGCGGCCAGCAGGTGCTCGCAGTTGTCCAATACCAGCAGAAGGCGCCGATCGGCCAGATGCTCGGTCAACGTGACCAGGGGCGGCCGGAACGATCGATCGCCCAAGCCGAAGGCGCTCGCCGCCGTCTGCGCCAACAGCGCGGCGTCGCGCAACTCGGCCAGGTCGACCAGCCACACCCCGTCCGGGAAGGCGCGCCGCATGCCGGCGGCCGCCTGCACGGCCAACCGGGATTTACCCACTCCGCCGACCCCGGTCAGCGTGACCAACCGTGAGGCGGACAACAACTGTTTGATCTGCGCAAGTTCGCGTCGGCGACCGATGAAGCCGCCCAGATCCGCGGGGAGGTTCGTCGGGGACGCGCCTGCTGGGCAACGGGCCATAATCAGGCCATACTGCCATAATCGGGTGGGGCCGGGCGAGGCATTGCGCGCCACGAGAAACCGTGCTCTGGCAAGGACTTCCGATCGGCCCGGCGTGTCATCGAGGTGATGACGGCGGAATCGGACACTCACCCGGTTGTGCGGGCGCTCGTCCAACGCCGGCCCGGCGCCGTGCGGCGAATTCCGCGATCGCCGTGACGATGGTGAACGATCCTCGAATTCGGCGTCCGAACGGGCCGGCCGCGGCATCCTGACGCCGTGGGCATCCGTGTCGCTGACGCACATGCGCCATTTGGCAACGGTTTTCGTGTCCTACGTTCGTCTGGCGGCAGGTGCGGCGCGGACCCCGGGCGACCACCGGGGCCGTGCCCGCACAGGTGACGCGTCCGGTGGAAACGGGCGCCTGGCGGGAAGAGGCGGAGATGACCACCAGAGAGATCGGGTCGGGGTGGGCGGTGTTCGCGAGCGTGCTGCTCATCGTGACCGGTGCGGTCAATGTCGTCGAAGGACTCGTGGTGCTGGGCCGGCGCGCCCAGGTGGTTGCCGTCCAGGACCGGTTCTACCTGGTCGACATGACCACCTGGGGACTGGTGCTGCTGGTGTTCGGCGCGGTCCTGGTCGTCGTCGGAGTCGGCCTGCTCACACTGGCGGCGTGGGCGCGGATGGCCGCGATCGTGCTCGTGGCCCTGCACGCCGTCTCGCAGGTCTTCTGGATCGGCGCGTATCCGGTCTGGGCCGTGCTGATGATCGCACTCGACACGGTGCTGTTGTTCGGGTTGACCGCCCGCTGGTCGCGGACGAACCGCGAGACGTCGGCGCACCACCTCCGGGTCGACGCCGACCGGTCCGCGAGTGAACCCCGGTGAGACGCGGCTGTGGCCTCGGGGACTCGATCCTGATGAGAGTCCCCGAGGCCACAGCGGGAGCAGTGCGAGGTCGACCTCGGCTCGACGACCGAGGGGATCGACCCGGGTGTGACCGGAACTAGCTGGTGCGGGCGTCGCCGCCGGCGCGGGCGTAGTCGAGGGTGAACGTCACGCGATCGGCGTTGCTGCCCGACGCGAGCCACGACACCTGGAACGCGGGGTCGGTGCCGGCCGCGTCATAGTCGTTCTTGCCGAAGTACGGGTTCTTCCAGTGAACCTTGACCGTCTTGAAGTTGAGGCTCGGATCCGTGCAGCCCACGGTGAAGTAGCTGGCGGCTCCTTCGGTTCCCCTGAGGAACTGGTTCGACTCCGACCCCCATTCGCCGCGGCCCCGCTGGTTGATGACCAGTGGCGGCTCGTTGGTCCACGTGCCGCTGTCCAGCCGCGCCTCGGTCCGCACCAGTGTGCAGTCCACGTTGCTGTTCAGGGCGACGGTGGTGGAGCGGGCCGCCGCCGGCGCGGCGGGCGGCTCCTGCGCGGCCGATGCCTGGCCGGGCACCAGGGCCAGGCTCCCCATGGTGAGTGCCGCTACGAGCACTGACCACGTGACGGCGGAAAGCCTGCGGCGGCGAGTCGGATGCGTTGAGTTCATGGTGGGGCTCCTCTGTGGGCGGCTTCGACGGTCGCCCTGCGATCGGCGGTTGTCGGTCCTGTCCCTTGCTGTGAAACGGTGCGGAATGCGTGGTGAGTCGCGTCGTGCGATCCAATCACCTCCACTGCCGTAATCGTGCGGGGCGAATCGACCCGAATCGAGGTGATACGTGGTCGACCACGCCCGATTCGGATGTCATTCATGGTGATCGTGATTCACACTGTCGCGTCGCGCCGATGATCGCAAGAGGGCTGTGGAGTGGTTTTCTGTCCAAATTTGGCCGATGACGCGGCCAGGTTTGTTTAGTTGTCGCGACAATGGATTTCTTGTGGCGTCCGCCCGAATCTGGCCCCTTTTGTCGGTGAGAGCGGGTCGGTAAACTGGCCGGGCGGAATGTATATCGGGTTGCGAACGTCGCCGCGGGCTGTTCCTCGTCGGAGACCGGTGCGGAGGTCCGTGGCCGCCCGGCAATCACCGGGTTGGGGATTCGCCGGAGGCGGTGGTGTCCGCCGGGCGGCCGTCGTCGCGGGCCACGGCGCTCCCGCCGGCCGGGCGAACCGCCGGCCGGCGTGTGCTGATCGAGACGAGATGGGCGTCGACACCGGACAGGGCGACCGCGTGCGAGGCCTTTCTGGGGATTTCCACGATTTCCGTGACGACGCCGCGTGTGAGAATCGCGAGACGGTCACGGTCCGAGTTCGTCCCCGTGAGTTGGCGGAGAAAAGCGCCCGCCGCCGCGCGGATGCGGTTCATTTCCTTTCGCCCGTTGCCTGGCGCTCCGATTTTCGTTCTCGCGCGATGCCGGGTGTTGTCGTCGCGTGAGACCCGGGCCTGGTCGAACAACCTTGTGACTCCCTTGTCGACAATCACTGTCGGCGTATTTGCGATGATCAGTTTGCTGACGGGTTTTCGGCGGCGGAAGGGGCCATGCGGCTGGCCCCCGCGTGGTGTCCCCCGATGAGGGTCGAGGGCGAGCCCTCGCCGTCGTCGGGGCGTGCCTGGCGTGCGGCGCGGCGGGTGTGCCGGTCATCCTCGGGCAGGCGCCAGGACTCGAGCTCGGCGAGGATCGCCACGAGGTTCTGGCCGGACGGGGTCAGGTGGTATCGCACCTGAACCGGCCGCTGTGCCCCGTTCACCTGCCTGGCCACGATGTGCGCTTCCCGCAGGCGCCGGAGAACCCGGCTCAGCTGTTTGTTGTCCATGTGCAGCGAGCGGGACAGCTCGCTGTAACGCATCGAGCCGTGGCCCAGCGCAACCAGAACGGGCAGTGCCGACCTGAGAGCGATGGTTTCGATCACCTCGGCGACTTCGCTCCAATTCGCGAGGTGTGTCGCCGGGATTGGAACCGCGGCGTCGTCCCGCCATTCCGAGTCCAAGGGCGGCTCGGTGGCGTCGGTCGATTTCACGGCACTTCGGTCCTCTGCTGTCAATTCGGCGAGAGATGCCCAAGGATTGTCTTCGGTGCTTCCCCGGTCAACAAGAGGCCAGGCGCTTGGCCCTGCGAAGCCCGGCGCTGTCGTGCCGTCACGGATCTGCGGCGGGGTGGCCGCGCGCCGCGGCATCGAGCCCGTTGTCCCGGCTGCGTCCCGTGGGGCCCGCGCAATCGATGCCGGCGGCGCACGGGCGTCGGCGTCTCGGCCGAGCCGGCGCCGAGTGATGGCGGGCAGGCCCGGTCGGGCGTCGGCGGCCCACGGCCCGGGGGCCAGCCAGTTGGCCTCTCTCTGGCCGTGATCTTCTTCGTTACAGTCGATCCCGTTCGCCCAGTGGTCAAACGAAAGGTGTGACACGCCCTTGTTTTGACCGCTTCGCATTCCCCATCGGCGTCGTCGCCGTTCGTGTGCATGGGATGGATGGTCCGATCGACAGCCGATCTGCGACGTTGTCGGGCGAGCGGGCGTACCCGGTAGGGCGCCTTTGATTATTGGCCGACCTGTTCTGGGCGGACGCTGATTGTTCGTTCACGTGTATCCGTCCCACGGGTATTCGGGATGAACGTTGTGGTGACCGTTGAATTCTGGAAAGAGAGGAGTGGTTCTCAATGGAAAAGGTTCAGTACGCCCTCGGCGACCTGTCGATGGACGTGTTCACCCTGACCGACCGTGGTCTGACCGTCGAGTCGCTGACGGCCGGTCACGGTATGGCCGAGAACGAGGCGTCCAGCTCGTCGCACTGTTCGGGTAGCTGCAGCTGCGGTGGCGGTAGCTGCAGCTGCGGTAGCTGCAGCTGCTGGGACGGCGGCTGGGACGGTGGCCACGGTGGCCACGGCGGTCACGGCGGCTGGTGACGACTAGTCGTCGCTAGGACTGCTCACTAGATCCGCGGGTGTCGACGGCGGTGGCGCGTCGTCGACACCCGCGGCTTTCCCCGGGAACCGGGGTCACACAGAGATGGAGGAACACAGCCGTGGTGCTGGCCGCGGGTCCGCTGAACGGAAGGGTCCAGGCACTGAGCCGATACCGGCTGGAGACTCCGCTCGTCGCCCGGGTCACGGGACTGCCGGCGTCGGTGCTCCAGGAACTGCGCCTGGAGGAGTCGTGGGAGCTGGTCGAGAAGATCATCGACCTCGACCGGGGCCTGGCCGTCGCGGCGGAAGTGCTCGAGCAGGCGCTGTTCGACGTCATCGGGACCCTGTCGGAGTCCCCCGTCAAGCCGCGGGTCGTGGCGTTACGCCGGGCGATCCACCAGGTTCGGGCGCCGCGCAAGGGGGAGTGGAACGAGGAGGTGACGCAGGCGCTGCCGGCCGACCTCGTCCTGGACCTCGAGCGCTGGCTGGCCCTGCTGGGGGATCGGGACCGGTGCCGCGCGAGGCTGCCGCAAGCGCTTGCCGACGACGTCGAGCGCAAGCAGGAGCCGCTGCGCCGCGCCTGCGCTCACCCGCTGTTCCAGAACGCGTTGCGCCGGGCCAGCCCGGCGTTGTTCGCGGAGATCCACAAGTGGCTCGCCGACGACGGACGCAGGCTGCGGCGACGCACCATCGTGGGTGTGGCGCGCTATCTGTCCCGGGCGGCGGCCAAGACCAGTCCGTACAGCACGTTCACCACGAGCGTGCTCGGCGACTGGACCGACCGGGGGCCCGCGGTCGGTGTCACCGGAGACCTGGCGGTGCGAGGGGTGCTCGAACTCGACCGCGGGGTGCTCGGCCGACTGGTCCGCGAGTTGGCCGGCCGACCGGCCCTCGGGGACGGCCTGCCCGTCCGCCTCAACCCGAGCACGCTGGTCACCGACGACTCCGTGAGCTTCATCGGGCCCCGCCCGGATGAGTCGATCATGAGGGTGCCGATGTCGCCCGCGCTCGCCGAGTGCCTGCGGACCGCCCGCCAGGAGGGCGACCGCCGGACGGTGGCCGAGCTGGTGGCGCTGCTGGCCGCGCAGACCGGCGCCGACCCGGCGCAACTGCGCCCGTTCCTCGACCGGCTGGTGGAGATCGGGCTACTCGAACGGCGGCTCCCGGTCGTCGACCAGTCCGAGCGGCCGCTGGCGGAACTGCTCGCCTGGCTGCGGTCGGCGGGCGCCGACGACGCCGTCGGCCCGGAGGTCGTGGACCTGGTGGAGCAGCTGCGGGCCGAGCTGAACCGTCCGTTCGCATTGGACGTCCAGCCGACCAGCCGGGACGTGCCCGCGGAGCAGGTGAGCGCCGTCGCGGCCCGCCTCGACCTGCCGGAGCCGACGATCGAGCGGATGCGCAAGGGCGCCACCCACGAGACGTCGATGTTCCCGCACGCCCGGCTGGAGTGTGCCCTGCCACGGTGGCGGCCGGCGTTGGACGACCTGGATGTCGTGCGGCGCTGGCTGGCGCTGCACGACTGGCTGCTGCCGACCCGGCTGTCCATCGCCAGCTATGTCGGCCGCCGGTTCGGCCCGGGCGCGAGAGTGCCGTTCCTCGTTCTGCACCAGGCGATCCAGCAAGATCTCCGCCGCCCCGACGACGAGTGCGAGCCGTGGCTGGCCGAGCTGCGTCCCCTGATCCGGCTCAGCATTCCGGCGCCGCCCGCCTACCTGGAGCGGTCCGGCGTGCCCCGGATCGAGGAACTGCACCGGCTGCGGGTGCGGTCCTTCGACTTCATGCTGTCGGCGACGGACGACACCGGCGTGGCCCGGGTCGCTCCGCAGGCTCTGGCCCGGCTCGTCGACAGCTGGCCCTCGTGGGTCCGTGCGCCGGGCTCGGTCGCCTGCTACGTGCAGCCGTACCTGACCGGTGACGACCTGAGGCTCGCGGTCAACATGGTGGGCGGCGGCTACGGGCGGGGCCGCAGCCGATGGCTGCGGCTGGCCGCCCAGGCCGGCGCGGACCAGCCGACCCCGGCCCGCCAAGCCCCGGCGCCGTCGCGGATGCGGGGCACGGATCCGGTGGTGGTCGAGATATCCGGCGTCTTCGACTACTCGGTCAACCTGCGGGCGCCGATGGCCCCCTACGAGATCGACTACCCGTTCACCACGAGCGACCGGCCCGACGGTGAGCGGATCCCGTTGTCCGACCTCACCGTGGTGCACGACGCCGAGACCGACCTGATTCGGCTGCGCTCCAACCGGCTCGGCGTCCACGTGTTGCCGGCCCACCTGGGCATGCTCGGGGACACGTTGCTGCCGCCGGCCGCCCTCCTGCTGTTGTCGGCGTTCGGCCCGTCGCACCTGGTGCACGCCGCCTACTCGCCCGTCTATCCGCTCGACGCGCCGGACGTCGTTCCCCGCCATCTGCCCCGGGTCGAGGTCGGCCGGGTCACCCTCCAACGGGCCCGCTGGTTCGTTCCCGTCGCCGAGGTGCCGGCTCGGGCCGCCGGCGAGGACGACGCGAGTCTCCTGCTCCGCATGGTCGCCTGGCTGCGCGCGTCCGGCATCCCGCAACGCTGCTATGTGCGCGTGATGGATCCCGACGCGGACTGGCGCAGCCAGTTCTTCTCCAAGGCCCGCAAGCCGATGTTCGTGGACTTCGCGAACTTCTTCCTCGGCGCGGCCTTCGAGCACATGCTGAAGGACCGCGGCGGGCTGGTGATCTTCGACGAGGCATTGCCGCCACCCGAGGGCGGGTGCGGGCTCGATCCCGCCGACCCGCGCGTGACGGAGTTCATCATCGAGTTGTCCGCGAGTGAGGTGTGAGTGAGCGGGCATGACTGGGTCAGCGCCCACGTGTTCTACCACGGAGATCTTGACGTCCTGGTCGGGGAGTTGATCTCCCCGCTGACCAGGGAACTGACGCGGCGAAGACTGGCACGGCAGTTCTTCTTCCTGCGCTACTGGGACGGCGGCCCGCACGTTCGCCTGCGGGTGCGCCCCGCGCGGGGCCGGTCCGGCGTCGAGGTGCGGGAACTGGTCGAGCGACGCTGCGACGAGTACCTGCGACGACGCCCGGCGCCGGACCGCCTCGACGAGAAGGAGTACGCCCGCTCCGCCGCCCACATGGCGCAGTGGGAGGCGACGACGCCGCTGCCCCGCATGTACCCGAACAACTCGGTGGTGTTCATCCCGTACGTGCGGGAGGGTCACCGGTTCGGCGACGGCAAGTCCATTCTGGCCATCGAACGGCATTTCGGCGAGTCCAGCCAGATCGCGCTGGAGATGCTGGCCGCGCGGCCGTCCCCCGATCAGCGAGCCACCCTCGCGTTCTGCCTGATCCTGCTGACGTGGTTCCTGTGCGTGCCGGAATCGGCCCAGCTGCGGACGTATCTGGGCGTGTCCTCCGCGGGGCTCGCGACGCTGCCCCCGGGATGGGACAAGCAGGCCGTGAGCGAGATGGAGGAGCGGTACCGCCGGCAGTACGAGCGGCTGCACGCGATCGCCGAGCGGATGCGGGCCGCCACCTCGGTGCTGCACCTGTTGCCGCACAAGGGCACGAACACCCTGTGGGCACGGTCGGTGACGCGGGCCCGGGACGTGGTCGCGGACGAGATCGCGCACGGCCGGTTCGTGCCGCGGCGGCCGAACCGCGCCGGGGCCGTCGACACCCAGGCCGCGGTGCTGCGGGTGCTCGACCAGTGCGCACACCTGATGTGCAACCGGATCGGCCTGTCCATCGGCGGCGAAAGCGCGCTGCGGTACCTGGCCGGCCGGACCATCCACGACCTGACCAAGGAGAGCTGAGCCGTGCGGTGGCGCAGCGTGCACGTCTACTACTACGACGACGACAAGACCGGCCTCGTCCTGGACGCGGTGCGGCCGCTGTTCCGGCAGCTGCCCGCCGGCGTGCGGGCCTACTACGTGCCACACTGGCTGAAGGGACCGCATCTGCGGCTCAATTTCGAGGCCGGCCAACGGATGTACGACGAGTTCGTGCTGCCGGCGGTGCGTGAGGTGGTGGGCGGCTATCTCCGTGACCAGCCGTCCACCGCGATCGTCGACCCGCGGCAGTTGCACGCCCAGCACGCGCGGCTGGCCGAACTGGAACAGGAACGCGGCGACCTGGTGCCGCTGCGGCCGGACAACTCCATCCACGAGGCGGACTACGACCAGCGGCTGCACGTGCTCGGCACCACGGCCGCGGCCGACCTGCTCGCCGACTTCTACGTCGACACCACGCCGCTGGCCTTCGACATGACCGAAGCCCTGCGGGGCGGCCGGCAGCTGCTGCGACTGGGCTTCGACCTGATGGTGGCCACCGCGCACGCCCTGTCCGGTATCGGCTTCGCGCGGGGGTTCGTGTCGTTCCGTTCGCACGCCGAGGCGTTCCTGTCGTGGATGCCCGAGGGTGAGGGCCTGCGCCCGGCCTGGCAGCGGCACTACGAGCAGCATGCGGAAGCGCTGACCGGCAGGGTCCAGGCGGTGCTCGCCACCGTCGACGCCGCCGGGCCGTGCGTGCCGTTCGTCCGGCCGTGGGTGGAGGTGATGACGCCGTACTGGCGGCGTGGGGCGGAACTCATCGAATCCGACCTGCTCAGGTTCGCGGCCGGCCCGCGTTCGGACAGCGCCGAGTACGCCGAGCGAATGCGCCGCAGCCCGCTGCACCGGGCTCGCAAGGACGTCGTGGTGGACCCGGTCTGGTTCGCCAAGTTCCGACTGATGCTCAACTACACCTACCTGCACCTGACCAGGCTGGGGCTGGCCCCGGCCGAGCGTTTCCTGCTGTGCCATCTCGCGGCCAACGCGGCGGAGGACCTCTTCGGGCGACCGGCGGCCGAAGTGTCGCTCCCGGCGCCGGGCGACGCGGCCGACCCCCGTGAGCTCGTTCTGCGTGGTACGACGTGATCGACGGCCCCACCCACATGACGTTGTCCGAGACCGTGCGGCTGCTCCCCGGCGTGCACTGCGCCGTGGGCGAGGGCGGCGAGGTGTTCCTGGTCGCCCGTCCGCGCAGCGAGTCGCTGGGACGGCTGACCGCCGACCAGCTCGTGACCCTGCGCCGGCTGGCCACCGCCTGCACCGTGGACGACCTGCTGGACGACGGGCTCACCATGCCGCTGCTGGAACGGTTGCGGTCGGGGGGATGGCTCACGACCACGGTCTGGGGCAACGAGAACCTGCCGCTGTACACGTTGCGGCCACGCCGCCGGCGGCGCGGCGCCGGGCAGGATCCGGTGCCGGCCCGCGTCCTGCTGTCCCGCTTCGCCGTGCTGCGCCGCGACGGCGCGGACATTCTCGTCGAGTCGGCGGCGGCCACCTGCGACGTGCACATCCACGATCCCCGGGTGCTGGCGTTCGTGGCCGCAACGCTGACCCCGATGTCCCGCGTCGACGCCCCCGACCAGCTCTCCGCGGAGGTCGGCCGAAGGCTGGTCGTGGACCTGTGGCGGGAGGGTTTCCTCACGCACCAGCCGGACGCCGAGACCGAGGAGCTGCGCCTGGCTCAGTGGAGCGCGCACGAACTGTGGTTCCACCACCACAGCAGCAAGATCGACGGCACCGGCGGCACCTACTGGGCGAAGGGGCGGTTCGCCCCGCTGGCCGGACGCCACCGCCCCTTCGACGGGCCGGACGTCCCCCTGGCGAAACCGGACCTGGACCGGCTGCGCACGACCGACCCCACGCTCACGGCGGTGATCGAGGACCGCGGTTCGGTGCGGGAAGGCGACGAGGACAACCCGCTCACGCTCGACCAGCTCGGCGAGTTCCTCTTCCGCTGCGCGAGGGTGCGCGGCGTCGGCGTGCACGGCGGCCAGGAGATCTCCGACCGGCCCTATCCGGCCGGTGGCGGCCTGCACGAACTCGAGATCTATCCCGTGGTGCGCTCGGTCACCGGGCTGCACGCCGGGCTCTACCACTACGACGCCCACTCCCACCGGCTCACCCGTGGGCCGGCCCATCCGGCCCCGGTGCGGGCACTGCTGAAGTGGGCCGGCCTGCCGCAGGTGCTGCTCGTGGTCACCGCCCGGTTCGGCCGGTTGATGTGGAAGTACGAGGGCACGGGGTACGCCCTGATGCTCAAGCACGTCGGCGTGCTGTACCAGAACATGTACCTCGTCGCGACCGCGATGGGGCTGGCTCCGTGCGCGATCGCGGTGGGAGCCGCCGATTTCTTCGCCGAGGCGACCGGCCTGGACCCGATGACCGAATCGAGCGTGGGCGCGTTCACGTTGGGCAGCCGGCGGCCGTCGCCGTCCACCGGCGCCGACCGGGAAGGCAGGCCCTGATGAAACCCCAACTCGCCCGGGACGCGTACTTCGCGCCGGTCCCCGACGGGGTGTACTGGCTCACCAACAAGGGACCGGTCACGCTGACCGGCAAGACCATCGCCGCGTGGATCGACCGGCTGGCCCCGTTCCTCGACGGGCAGCGGTCCCTGGACGAACTCGTCGCGCACCTGCCGGTGGACCGGGGCGCCTTCGTCAGCGACGTCGTGCGCACCCTGCACGAGCGCGGGCTCGTGAAGGACGTCTCGGCGCGCGGCCTGCCGCCGGACCAGGTGCTCGCGCCGCACGCGGCCGAGGTGCACTTCATCGACGACTTCGTCGACACCGCCGTCGTGCGGTTCGTCCAGTACCGCAACTGCCCGACGGTGTTGATCGGCGCCGGCCGGAGCCTGGTCGCCTGCGCGGCCGCCGGGCCGCGGTCGGGCATGGACAACGTGACGGTGGTGGTGACGGACGACTGCGCGACCGATCTGGACGAGCTCACGGGCGTGCTCGGGGGTTCCCGGCGCCGCGGGGCCGACCGGCTGGTGGTCGGCGAGCCCGAGCCGGACCGGCTGGAGCGAATGGTCGCCGACGCCACCGTGGTCGTGCATGTCTCGGACAGCGAATCGCCGGCCCGGACCCGGCTGCTGACGCGAATCTGCCGGCACAGCGGGACCCGGCTGGTGCAGGTGGTCATGACCGGCGCTGAGGCGTGGATCGGTCCGCTGCCGTCGACGGGCCGGGCCGGTTGGGACGACGCGCGGCTGCGGCTTTCGCTGCCGGAGCGGGAGGACAGCGCCGAGCCGGCGCCGCCGGACGTCGCCGCCGTGCTGGCCGATCACGTGGTCCACCGGGTGTTCCGCGAGGTGACCGGTCTCGTCGACACCGACGATGTCGGCCCCCGGCTGGCTCGGTTCGACCTGCGGACCCTGAGCACGACGTACCACAGGGTGCTGCCGCATCCGTTCGCCGGTTCGGCGCGGCCGCAGACGGCCGACGAGTTCCGGCACACCGTCAACCAGTTGAGCCGTGGGCCCCGGCTGGACGAGGAGACGTTCTCGCGCCGGGCCGCCGAGCTCGTCGACGACCGTCTCGGGCCGTTCCGGGCGATCGGCGAGCGGGACTTCGCCCAGCTTCCGCTGCACGTGTCCGAGGTGACCGTCGCGGACCCGCTCGGCCTGCTGGGCGAGCGGCGCGCACCGGTCCCGGTGATCGCCGCCGGCCCGGACTTCGCCGCCGCTCGCCACCGTGCGGCGGTGCGGGCGTTCGCCGTCCACGGGTCACTGTTCGTCGATCCCCGTCGGCTGCTGGCCGCGTCCGACGAGCCGACCGGCGGGGACGACCCGGCCGAGGGCCTCGTCGCTCTCACCGCCGGCGAGCCGAGGGGCCGGGTGTGGGGAACGCGCCTGACCGACGGCGAACCGTGCGAGGTGCCCGTCGAAACCGTGTTTCCGGTGCTGCGTTCCCGATCGGTCCGGGCCGCCTTGTCCGCCGGGGCCACCGCGGGGTACGACTGGGCCGAGGCCGTGACCGCTGGCGTCGCCGGGCGCTGCCTCGACCTGACCGTCGCCGAACTCGCCGGAGCCGGCCGGCAGCCACTGTCCGTTGTGGACATTCGGTACACGTTCCTCGACGAGATCGGCCAGCGCTACCGTCGGCTGCTGGCGGCGCTCGACGCGGCCGTGTGGGTCTACGACGCCACCGGATCGCTCGATGTCCCCACGTACGCGTTCTGCCTCGGCACCGAGACCGTGTGCTACACCAGCGCTCCCCGGGTGACCGACGCGCTGCGCGACGGCCTCGAACAGGTCCTGCTGGCCTGCCAGGCCCGCATGCACGGCCAGAACGCCTACGCGCCGCCGCCGGTGCCACAACTGCCGCCGCGGCTGCGCGGTGACGAGCCCGCCCGCCAACGACCGGACACCGGGCTGCGCAACATGGTCGAAGCGCTGTGCAGCAACGGCCGGGTCCCGGTCGCGGTGCCCCTCGACCACGATCCCGAGATGAGTGAGGTCATGCCCTACGCCGTACAGGTGGTGCTGCGATGAGCCCCCGGGCGCGCGTCGGTCTCAGCGGTTCCGGCGCGTTGCACGCCGTGATCGGGAAACTCCTGGCCGACCAGGCCGGGCTCGTGCCCGTCACCGTCGACGACCCGGCCGACGGGCTCGACCGGGTCCGGGCACTCGTGCTGGCCAGCGACGCCTGGGACACCCGGGCCCACGCCGCTGCCCGGACCGCCTGCGCCGAGGCGGGAATTCCCTGGCTTCCGGTCTTCACCAGGCTCGGGCACGCGGTGATCGGGCCCGTGACGCGGCCCGGCGTGGCGGGCTGCGCGAGCTGCGCCGACCTGCGCGCCGCCAGGGCCCGGCAGCGAGGGGCGGAACTCGACGCGGTGTGGGAGCGCAACGCCGACGCCTTCGTGAGCCGTCCGTCCTCCTGGCTCACGGCCCTCGGCTGTCACGCCGTCGCCGCCCTGGCGGTCGAGGAGGTCCGGCGGCTGGTCGACGGCTCCACCCTGCCCCGCACCGACAAGGCCGTGCTGCATCTGCACCTGGCCGACGTCACCGTCACCACGCACACGTTCCTGCCCGATCCGCTGTGCCCGGCGTGCGGCTCCCTGCCCGACGACACGGCGGAGGGAGCCGAGATCACCCTGTCCCCGCGACCGAAGCCGGCGCCGGACACCTACCGGCTGCGGTCGGTCGCCGACGAGCGTGACGAGCTGATCCGGACGTACGTCGACGGCGAGACCGGCCTGATCCGGGCGGTGGACATGGGGGACGAGGCCGGGATCGCGGTCGCGGTGGCGTCGATGGGCCTGCGCGGCGGCGGGAACGGCGTGGAGTGGAGTTGGGGGCGCAGCGACAGCTATCGGACCAGCGAGTTGACCGCGGTCCTCGAATCGATCGAGCGCTGGGGCGGAATGCAGCCCGGGGGGAAGCGGACCACCGTGCGCGCCCGGTACGCGGAGGTTCGCGGGGAGGCGATCGACCCGCGTTCGCTCGGGCTGTACCCGCCGGAGCGCTACGGGCCGTCGTTCCCGTTCGCCCGGTTCGACGACGACCTGGAACTGGACTGGGTGTGGGGCTATTCCTTCGCCCACCGTCGTCCCGTGCTGGTGCCCGAGAGCTGTGCGTACTACGGCCTGCACCGCACCAAGCCGCGCGAACCCAAGATCGCCTTCGAGACCTCCAACGGGTGCGCGCTGGGTGGCTGCCTGGAGGAGGCCATCCTGCACGGGATCCTTGAGGTGGCCGAACGCGACGCCTTCCTGATGACCTGGTACGCCCGGATGGCGGTGCCCCGGATCGACCTGGACTCGGCCCGTGACCGCCGGATCCCGTTGCTGCGCCAGCGGATCGAGGACGAGACCGGGTGGCGGATCCTCGCCTTCGACACCACCGTCGAGCAGCGGATCCCGTGCGTGTGGCTGCTGGCGGTGAACTCGCCGGGTGGCGGCGACGTGGCCAGGACGGTGTCCACCGGCGGGGCGCACCTGGACCCGGAGCACGCGCTGCGCAATGCCCTGTTCGAGCTGGGGCCGGTCATGAGCGGCCTCAACCGGACGTATCTCGAGAACGCCGACCGCGCGCGGCGGATGGCCGAGGACTCGTCGCTGGTCCACCGGATGCCCGACCATTCGCTGCTGTACGCCAGCCCGGCGGTGTTCGACCGCTTCGACTTCCTGATCGCCTCCGCCGGCCGGCGCACGCTGGCGGAGATGGCCGCCGCCCGCCCGCCCGCCGACAATCTCGACCTGACCAGCGACCTGATCGACATGGTCGGGCGCTACCTCGACACCGGGCTCGATGTCGTCGTCGTGGACCAGACCACGCCGGAACACCGGGTCGGCGGGTTCAGCTGCGTCAAGGTGATCATCCCGGGGACGCTGCCGATGACCTTCGGGCACGAGTTCCGGCGGGTGCACGGCCTGCCCCGGCTGCACCGTGTCCCGCAGGCGCTCGGCTACCGCGATATGCCGCTGCGGCCGGAGGAGATCAACCCGTATCCGCATCCGTTCCCCTAGCGGCCGGCCCGGGCTCTGGCGGCCCTGCTTTCCGGCCCACGAGGTGGAAGACGCGGCTGAGTCCCCGGTACGGGTCGCGGCGGCTGGCTTCGAGTTCGACGGCGGCTATCCGCGGTGCGTCGGCGGGGTCGAGGTCGGTGCCGCTGAACTCGAACCAGTCGACGAACAGCCAGACCCCGTACCAGCCAAGGGGTTCGACACCCTGGCTCCGGAGGACGGAGCTGAGTTCCTCGACGGTGTCGGCGCGGCCGGGGACGCCGAGGACGCCGATCTCGGTACGGGAGTCGAAGGCGGCGAGGGCGTCGGCCCAGCGGCGTTCCATGGCGGGGCGGACGGCCATGGCGTGGGCGTTGGCGGTCATGATGGAGACGATGCCGCCGTCGGCGGCGCAGAGGCACAGCTGGTTGATGAGGGGCTCCGGGTGATCGAGGTAGCCCAGCACGCCGTGGCACAGGACGGCGGCGAAGCGGCGGCCGTCGACGGCCTGAACCGCGTTCTCGCCGTCGGCGTGCACGAAGGTGACCCGCTGCCGGACCTCGGACGGCAGTCGGGCGAGGCGCTCGCGGGCCTTGGCCAGCATCGCCTCGGAAGGGTCGAGGAGTGTCACGTCGTAACCGGCCTGGGCCAGCGGAAACGACTGGTGGCCGGCCCCGCCGCCGACGTCGAGAACAGGGGCGGGAGGGGGCGGCAGGTGATCGAGCAGCTGCCGGTGCAGCACGTAGGTCCGCACATACCCCTTCACGGAGGCGTAGGCCTCGTCGGCGAACTGGTCGGCCAGCTCGGCCCAGGTGTCATCGTTCACCCCACGATCGTGGCACTGGACCTCCAGCGCGCTGGATACTGCACAGTCGTGGGGTGACTGTGGCTACGGGGAGCGCGCTCTGGGCGCCGGACCGCCGCGCGGCGACCACCGGCCTGCTGATGCTGGTGACGCTGGCGGCGTTCGAGTCGATGGGCGTGACCACGGCGCTGCCGACCCTGGTGCACGACCTGCGCGGCGAGTCGCTGTACTCGTGGCCGTTCACGATGTTCCTGGCGACGCAGGTGGTCGGCAACGTGCTGGGCGGCCGGGTGTGCGACCGCCGCGGGCCGGCGCCGATGCTGATCGTCGGGCCGTTGCTGTTCGCCCTCGGGCTGCTGGTCGCGGGCACCGCCGGCGACATGACGCAGCTGCTGGTCGGCCGCGCGCTACAGGGTCTCGGCGGTGGCGCGGAGGTTGTCGCGGTGTACGTGGCGATCGCGAGGGTGTACCCGGAGCGGGACCGGCCGGTCGTCATCGGGGCGATGTCGGCGGCCTGGGTGGTGCCGTCGCTGGTCGGGCCGACCATCGCCGGCCTGGTCACGCAGTACCTCAACTGGCACTGGATCTTCCTCGGCCTGGTCCCGTTCGTGCTGACCGGGTGGGCGCTGGTGGTGCTCGTGGCCCGCCGGCTGCCGGCGTTCGAGCCGACGGACGGACAGCGCCGCCGAGGGCAGGTCGTCGCCGCCGTGGCGGCCGCGGTCGGGCTGGCGGTGCTGGGCTGGGCCGGTGATCACCCGGACGCCGTCGGCATCGCGGTCGTCGCGGCGGGGTTGGCCCTGCTGGCGCCGGCCGTGCTGGTGCTGCTGCCGAAGGGCACGGTGACCGCGCGGGTCGGACTGCCCAGCGCGGTGCTGGCCCGAAGCCTGATGTCCGGGGCGTTCATGGGCAGCGAGGCGTTCCTGCCGCTGGTGTTGCAGCAGGTGCACGGCTACCCGCCGGCGTTGGCCGGGGTGCCGCTGACCACCGCCGCGGTGGGCTGGGCGATCGGCTCGTGGCTGCAGGCGCGGCGTCCGGGCGTGAGCGAAGCCCTGCTCATGCGATGGGGCTTTCTCGGCATCACGTCCGGAGTGGCGCTGGTGACGCTGGTCGCGCCCGCATGGGGGCCGGCGTGGCTGGCGGGACCGGCGTGGGCTGTCTCCGGCATCGGCATGGGCCTGGCCACGTCGAGCGTGTCCGTGCTGGTGCTGCGCCTGTCACCGGAGACGGAACGCGGCTTCAACACGGCCGCGTTGCAGATGTCCGACCTGTTCGGGCAGTCCGTGCTCATCGGCCTCGGCGGTGTGCTCGTGGCCCTGCTCGGGCCGACCGCCGGCTGGACGCCCCTGAACGCCGTGCTCGTCGTGTCGACGCTGCTCGGCGGGCTGGTGCTCAGCCGGCGGGCCGCCGGATAGGCTCAGCGGCGGGTGCCCACGTGCGGCGACCCGGCCTCGCCGGTCTCCAGCATCTCCACCATCCAGTCGTTGTACTCCTCCTGCATGTCCGCCTCGGCCAGCTCGTCCACCTCCTCCTCGAGGTCCGCCGCCGACATCGCCCCCGCGTACCGGCGCGCCGGCAGGCCGTCCCGGTAGACCACGATCGTCGGCAGCGCCCGCAGGCCGTGCCGCTCCGCCAGGTCCCGCTGCTCCATCGCCTCCACGGTCCACACCGCGATCTCCGGCCGCTTCGCCACGAACGCGTCCAGCTCCGGCTGGAAGTTCTGGCAGGCCGGGCTCTCGGCGACCCGGAACACCAGCACCGCAAGGCCCTCGGCGAGAACGGCGTCGTGCTGGTCGGCGGACAGTGGCTTCATCATGCCGCCCACCGTACGACCCATCGCTCCACATCGGACGCTTCCACGCCTCGACGGTGCCCGTTCACCCCCCGAATTCGTGCCCGGTCGCCGAGCCGCTGGCCGGGAGTTCGAACAGGCCGCGGACGGCCATCGCGGAGGGTGCGCCGGCGGCCTCGTGACGTCACGATTCGGCACTGATGAGTGTACCTCGAATCTGCCAGCCGGCCGGCCTCACCGTCGTCGCGCCGAACGACACCGATCCCCGTGGCGTGACCAGCGACCCGAACATCACGCTGCCGTGGAACCTGGGGGCGGTGGACGACTCCGCTCAGCCGCACGGGCTGATCGTCGGCGCCGTCACCGCGGGCCCCGCGCCCGCTGACTGACGGGGTCGATCCTGCGGCGGAGCAGGCAGAACTCGTTGCCCTCGGGGTCGGCCAGCACGTACCAGCTCTCGTCGCCGGTCTGTCCGACGTCGGCGTGGCGCGCCCCGATGGCGAGCAGCCGCGCCAGTTCGTCCTCCTGGTCACGGTCGGTCGGGTTGACGTCGAGGTGCAGCGGCAGCTTCACCCGTGGGGCGTCGTTGGTCCGGTCGAAGACCAGCGTCGGCTGCGGGCCGCCGAACCCCGTGTCCGGCGGCCCGATCTCCACGGCGTTGCCCTCCCGGCCGATCACGACGTAGCCGAGCACCTCGGCCCAGAACGCCGCGAGCCGCTCGGGATCACGCGCCTCGACCACGATTTCGCTGATGCGGCAAGCCATCCCGCGTCCTCCCTCGCGTCCGGTCAGCGGCCGGATCCGTCCTGGCCACGATGTCGACGATCCGGTACGACAGTCTAGGCCGGTGCGGGGCACGGGTCTCGGGGATACCGGCCGGCCGGGGCACGCACCCGGACCGAACGCGCACGGTTTCCGGTCTGTTTCCGCGACCGATCACGGCGATCCTTGACCGGCCGCCGCGCCGGTCTGTGCGATTGCGCGCATGCGACTACCCGCTGAGAGCTCGCGCCTGGCGTTCGTCGCCGGGCACCTCAATCTGGTCACCGTGCCCGACCCGAACACCACCGGCACCACGAATTCCCTACCCATGCAGGGAACCGGTGAGGTTCTCGCCCGGATCCCCTACCGCTGCGCGGTGGGCTGAGCCATGGCGACCAAGAACGTCGACCTGGTCGTCCAGGGCGGTGGCGTCAAGGGAATCGCGGCGCTCGGCGCGATACTTCCGTTGTACGACGCGGGATACCGGTTCCACCGGATCGCCGGCACCAGCGCGGGGGCGATCGTCGCCGCGCTGGTCGCGGCGTACCAGCGGGCGGGGGAGGACCTGCACAAGCTGGAGCCCGTGATGCGGGAGATGGAGTACGCCGCGTTCAAGGACGACACGGTGCTGGAGCGAGTCGCCGGAAACGTGGGGCGCGGCATCGAACTCCTGCTGCACGACGGGATGTACAGCGGGGACTACCTGTACGAGTGGCTCGAACCGCTGCTGCAGGCCGTCGGCGTGACGACCTTCGGCGATCTCCGGCTCGACGACCCGGACGGCTCGATGTACGAGTACCAGGCCTATTCGCTGGTCGTCGCGGCGACCGACCTGTCCCGTCAGGTGCTGGTGCGGCTGCCGTGGGACTACGACCAGTACGACCAGCCGGCCGGCGAGCAGCGGATCGTCGACGCCGTGCGGGCCTCGATGTCGTACCCGTTCTTCTTCCGGCCCTACCAGTTCACCACCGGCAAGGGCGATCAGGTCACGTGGGTGGACGGCGGGCTGCTGGCCAACTTCCCGGTGACCCTGTTCGACCGCAACGACGGCCGCGCTCCCCGCTGGCCGACCTGGGCGGTCCGGATCAGCGCCACGCCGCCGTTCGTGGACAAGCCGATCACCTCCGCGCTCGGGGAGGCCAAGGGCATGATCGACACGTTCCTGTCGGTGTCGAACAACCAGTACCACCTCGACGACGAGGGCATCGGCCGGCGCACGATCGCCGTGGACACCACCGAGGTCTCGTCGATGGATTTCGGCATGACCAGGGAGCAGGCGCAGCTGTTGTTCGACCGCGGCCTGGCCGCGGGGAAAGCCTTCCTGGACAAGATGAACGGGTGATCGTCGAGCCGGGGCCGGCGTCGAAGCCGACCACCGAGGCCTGGTCGACGGCGGCCGGCAACACCACGATCACGTTGAAGGACGGCTCGACGCGGTCGGTCTCCGGCCAGTCGCTGTTCCACTGAGCGGGATCTCCACGGTGACGACGAGTCCGCCGTCCGGTCGGGGCCGGGCGGCGACTCGCCCGCCGTGGGCGGCGGCGATGGCCCGCACGATGGACAGACCGAGCCCGACGCCGTCCTTGGCGTCCGTCGCCCGGTGGAACGGCTCGAACAGCAGCGCCACCTCGTCGGCCGGCACGACCGGACCGGTGTTGGAAACGGTCAACTGCCCATGGGCGGTCACCCGGATCGACACGCTGCCGCCGGGAACGTTGTAGCGGGCGGCGTTGTCGAGCAGGTTGCGGAAAACCTGGCTCAGCAGCAACTCGTCGCCCAGCACCTCACACGGCTCGGTGTGCACGTCGATCGTCACATCGGACGGAGCATCGGTTTCCTCGACGGCGTTCTCGACGACGGTGTCCAGCCGGACCCGGTCGTGGCGTTCGAGTTCCCGCTCGCCGCGGGCGAGCTGGAGCAGGCCGTTGATCAACGCGATGGAACGGTCGTTGCTGCGCAACAACTCCTCCTTCGCCCGCCGCACCCGGTCCGGCTCCGTGGACGAGAGCCCGACCTGGATCACGGTACGCGTCACGGCCAGCGGAGTGCGCAGCTCGTGCGAGGCGTTGGCGATGAAGCGGCCCTGCACCTGGAACGCGTCGTCGAGCCGGGCCAGCAGCCCGTTGAACGTGTCCGCGAGCTCCTTGAGCTCGTCCTGCGGCCCGTCCAGCGCGATCCGCTCGTGCAGGTTGGCGGTGGAGATCCGCTGCGCCTGCGCGGTCATCGCGTGCACGCGGCGCAGCACCCGCCCGCTCAGCCACCAGCCGAGCACCCCGGCGACCGCGCCCAGCGCCAGGAACGTCAGCAGGGACTGCAGGAGCAGGCCGGCCAGCACGTCACCGAAGACCTGGTCGGTGTACATCCGCGGCACGGCGTTCGGGGCCGAGATGATCCGTGGGGACACCTGGTCGCGCAGCCCCAGGATGCGCTGCCGGTTCTGCCAGTAGATCAGGCCGACGACGATCAGGCTGGCGAGCAGGAACAGTCCGGTGTGGATGATCGTCAGCCGGGTCCGCAGCGCGATACGTCTCATGGGGTTTCCCTGCGCAGCCGATATCCCGCGCCGGCGACGGTCTCGATCACCTGCGGGTCGTCGAGCTTGGCCCGCAGCCGCGACATGGTGATGCGGACGGCGTTGGTGAACGGGTCGGCGTTCTCGTCCCACACGCCGCTGAGCAGCTCCTCGGCGCTGACCACGGCTCCGTCGGCGGCCATCAGCGCGTGCAGGACGCCGAACTCCTTGCCGGACAACGAAACGTAGCGGCCGTTCTGGAGAACCTGGCGCAGCGCGGTGTTCAGCTCGATGTCGCCGTGCCGCATCACCGGCGGCACGGCCGGCCGGGCGCGCCGGCCGAGGGCGTCGATGCGGGCCACGAGCTCGTCGAAGTCGAACGGTTTGGCCAGGTAGTCGTCGGCGCCGAGCCGAAGCCCGGCAACACGTTCCCGCACGTCACCCATCGCCGTGAGCATCAGGACCCGGGCCCGCAGCCCGTCGGCGACGATCTCCCGACACACGTCGTCGCCGTGCTGGCCGGGCAGGTCCCGGTCCAGCACGACCACGTCGTACTCGTCGGCGGCCAGCTTCTGCGCCGCGGTCAGCCCGTCGTGGGCGATGTCGACCGCCATCGCCTGCTGTCTCAGGCCCTCGGCGATGAAGGCCGCCAGCACGGGTTCGTCCTCGGCCACGAGCACGCGCATCTTCGACCTCCGCACCGTCGTTTTCGGACTCACCCTCGCACAACACTTGTTTCATCCGCATATCGACGCGGAGAGACGCCGGTGAAACGGGAGCTTCCCTAACGTTGTCCCCGTGCCCGCCGCCGGTGGGCGAACCGACAAGAAAGAGGTGTAGTCATGGCTGACACCACTCCCCGCCAGTACGACATCCCGCGCCAGTGGGTCACGCCGCGCATCGTGGTCGTGCCCCGCGTCACCCCGCGTGTCGAGGTCCGGCCGCGCAACTACCAGCGCTGACCTGGCCGACGGGCCCGCGGCACACCGCCGCGGGCCCGTCGCCCGTCCGAAACGGAGTGTGCACAGTGGATTCCACCACGCCGGTGCTGTCGACGCGGGCGGTGTTCCGCCGGTTCTGGCCGCTCACCCGGCACGACCGGCGGTGGCTCGCGGCCGGCGGCCTGCTGCTGGTCGGCGCGGCCGCCTGCGACTCGGTCGCGGTCACCATGTTCGCGACCATTGTGGACAGTTCGCTCAAGTCGGGTGACCTCGCGGCGTTCTGGCTGCCCGCGGGCGTCTGGGCCGGGGTCGCGGTGCTGTCCGGCCTGTTCGTGTTCGGCGGCGAGTACCTGACCGCCAGGTCCGGCGAGCGGTTCCTGCTTCGGTTGCGTACCAAGGTCTTCGGGCACCTCCAGCGGTTGACGCCGGACTTCTTCGAGCGGCGCCGGCTCGGCGACCTGATCGCCCGGCTCACCGACGACATCGACACCGTGGAGCGGTTCGTCAGCTCCGGCCTGGTGCAGGCGGTGACCGCGCTGTTCAGCGCGGTGTTCTTCGCCGGCTATGCGCTCTACCTGAACTGGGAGCTCGCGCTGGCGGCCTTCGTCGTCGCGCCGATCTTCGCGGCGATCACCCGACGGTTCGCCCGTCGCATCAACGACCGGTCGCGGGAGCGGCGTGCCCTGAACGGCGACATCACGGCGATCATCGAGGAGAACCTCGCCAATGTCGCCGTGGTGCAGGCGTACAACCGGCAGGAGACCGAGGAGAAGCGCCTGCTCGCGGCCGGAACCCGGATGCTCGGGGCCAACCTGTCGATCGCCCGGCTGGGCGCGTGTTACGCGCCGGTCGTGCACATCGCGGAGACGGCGTGCGTGCTCGGCGTCGTCGCGCTGGGCACCTGGGAGGTCGCCACCGGCCGGCTCAGCCTGGGCGGCGTGCTGGGGTTCGCCGCGATCCTCACGTACATCTACGGGCCGCTGCAACAACTCGGCCAGCTGCGGGTGATGGTGTCCGCGGCCACCACCGGCTCGGAGCGGATCGTCGAGCTGCTGGACGCGGAACCGCCGCTGGCCGATGCCCCGGATGCTTGTGCGCTGGCCCGGGCCACGGGACACGTGCGGCTGCGATCAGTGAGTTTTGCCTACCCGGAAGCGATCCGGCCGGCAATCGACCAGTTCACAGTGGACGTCCGGCCCGGCGAGCTGGTGGCGGTCACCGGCGCCAGTGGGGCCGGCAAGTCCACCATCGCCAAGCTGCTGTTGCGCTTCTACGACCCCGACACCGGCACGATCTCCCTCGACGGCGTGGATCTGCGTCGGCTGACCCTGGAGTCGTTGCGCCGCAACGTCGCCCTGGTGCAACAGGAGACCCTGATGTTCCACGGCACGATCCGGGACAACATCGCCTACGGCTCGGCCACGGCCACCGACCGGGACATCGTCGACGCGGCGATCGCCGCCGACGCGCACGGGTTCGTCACCGAGCTGGCGAACGGTTACGACACCGTCATCGGGCAACACGGCCACGGCCTGTCCGGCGGGCAGCGGCAGCGGGTCGCGATCGCCCGGGCCATGGTGGCCAACGCCCCGGTGCTCGTGCTCGACGAGCCGACGGCCGGCCTCGACGCCGAGGCCGTCGACCGCCTGATCAAGCCGCTGCGGCGGCTGACCGCCGGGAGGACGACTATCTTGATCACCCACGACCCACGGCTGACGGCCATCGCCGACCGGGTGCTGGTGGTGGCCGACGGCCGGCTGGCGCAACCCCAGGGGGCGCACCAGTGACCGTCCCGGGGGCGAGCGGGCCACTTTGGCGGCGAAGGTGGTTCCCGTAACCGATCGCCTGGTCGAAAGGGGTCCTACCGATGTCCTCCCTCCGTCGCATCTACCTCGTCCGCGGCCTGGTCGCGCTGGCCTGGTCCGCCGCGTTCGCCCTGGTGCACACGCCGCTGAGCAGTCTCGTCATCGCGCTGCTGGTGATCTACCCGCTGATCGACGTCGTGGCCACGCTGCTTGACGTCCGCGCCGGCACCCTGGGCCGCAAACTGCAGGTGTTCAACACCGCGTTGAGCGGCGCGGCGGCGGTCGGGTTGGGGTTCGCTGCCCTCAGCGGCGTCGGCCCGGTGCTGTTCGTCTTCGGCCTGTGGGCGATCGTGTCCGGCCTCGCGCAGCTCGTCGCCGCCCTGCGCCGCCGAGGCCCGGAGCTGGGACGGCAGTGGCCGCTGCTCATCGCCGGCACGCTGTCGGTGATCGCCGGCGGGAGCTATCTGCCGGTCGCCCTCGGCGACAACCCCTCGCTGACCGCGCTGATCATGTACACCGCCGCCGGCGGCACGTTCTTCGTGGTCCAGGCCGGCATCCTGGCCTGGAAGGCCCGCCGGGCCCGTGTGGCCGCCTGAGACTGGACCGAGCGGTACATTCGATACCGTGCTGACGAAAAAGGGCTCCGCGACGAGGCAGCGGATCATCGAGGCCGCGGCCACGGAGATCCGTGAGCGCGGCATCGGCAACGTGACCCTGGACGACATCGGCCGCCGCAGCAACACCGGCAAGAGCCAGCTGTTCCACTACTTCCCCGAGGGGCGGGAGCAACTGCTGCTCGCGGTGGCCCAGCGCGAAGCCGACCGCGTGATCGAGGACCAGCAGCCCTACCTGAGCGAACTGACGTCATGGGAGGCCTGGCGGCGGTGGCGCGACGTCGTTGTCGACCGCTACCGCCGGCTGGGGGTGAACTGCCCCCTGGGGGCGTTGATCACGGAGATCGACCGGCGCACCCCGGCCGCGCAGGAGGTGACCCGGCAGCTGTTCGTGCAGTGGCAGCGCCAGGTCGAGATCGGCATCCGACAGATGCAGGACCTCGGCGAGATCGACCCGGAACTCGACGCCCCATCCGCGGCGTCCGCCGTGATCGCCGCGATCCAGGGCGGCGTGGTGATCCTGATGACGACGGGCTCGGCGCGACATCTCGAGGCGGCGCTGGACTTCTGCCTCGATCACCTGCGCGGGGCCCAGTTGCGGCCGAGCGGAAAGCACTGAATCCATGCCTCCGGCCAACGTCGCGAAAAATGGACCCGCAAGTACAGAAGATCCCACGGATCCCGCCAGTTTTCGGTCGCATGTGGACGGTGCTGGGCCCGGGTAGGCTCGCCGACGTGCTGCTGGGACGACGACGCGAGCAGGAAACCCTCGACCGACTGCTGCGGGACGTCCGCGGCGGGCGGAGCCGGGTGCTGGTGCTGCGGGGCGAGGCCGGCGCGGGCAAGACCGCGCTGCTGGACTACCTGGCCGACACCATGCCCGGCGACAGCGTCTCGCGGGCGATCGGCGTCGAACCCGAGAGCGAGATCGCCTACGCCACGCTGCAACGGCTGTGCGCGCCGCTGATGGGGCACGTCGACCGGCTGCCCGAGCCGCAGCGGCAGGCGCTGGAGATCGGCTTCGGGCTGCGCTCCGGCCCCGCGCCGGACGTGCTGCTGATCGGGCTCGCGGTGCTGGGCCTGTTCGCCGAGGCGGCGGCGGAGCGGCCGCTGCTGTGCGTGGTGGACGACGTGCAGTGGCTGGACCGGATGTCCGAGGTGATCCTGACCTTCGTCGCGCGGCGACTCGACGCCGAATCCGTCGCCCTGGTGTTCGCCGCGCGCAGCCCCGGCGACGAGGAACTCCTCGGCGGGTTGCCGGAACTGCGGGTCGACGGGCTGCCGGACGGGGACGCCCGCGTGCTGCTCGACTCGGTGCTGCCGGGGCCGGTGGACGCGCGGGTCCGGGACCGGATCGTCGCCGATACGCACGGAAACCCGTTGGCGCTACTGGAACTTCCGCGCGGCCTCTCGCCGGCGGAGCTGGCCTTCGGCTTCGGTGGGCGGAATGCGTCGCCGATCGCCAACCGGATCGAGCAGGGCTTCCAGCGGCGCATCGCGGAGCTGCCGGCGGACACGCAGATGTTGTTGCTCGCCGCCGCTGTCGAGCCGCTCGGTGACGTGCCGCTGCTGTGGCGGGCGTTGGAGCGACTGAAGGTCGGGCCGGACGCCGCCGCGCCGGCCGAGTCCGCCGAGCTGATCCAACTCGGCGCCCGGGTTCGGTTCCGGCATCCGCTCGTGCGGTCGGCCAGCTGGCGGTCCGCCACACCGGCCCAGCTGCGCGAGGTGCATCAGGCCTTCGCCGACGTCACCGATCCGCGGCAGGATCCCGACCGGCGGGCCTGGCATCGGGCGCACGCCGCGGTCGGACTGGACGAGGAGGTTGCCGCCGAGCTGGAGCAGTCGGCCGATCGGGCCCGCGCTCGCGGCGGGCATGCCGCTGCCGCCGCGTTCCTCGAACGGGCCGCCGAGCTGACCGCCGACCCGAAGCCGCGCGCCGCCCGCGCCTTGGCCGCCGCGCAGGCCCGGTTCGCCGCCGGGGAACCGGGCAAGGTGCCGGAGTTGTTGGCAGCTGCGGAACTCGGGCCGTTGGAGCCGCTGCACCAGGCCGGCGTGGAGCGGCTGCGGGCCCAGGTCGCGTTCGCCGTCAACCGGGGGCGTGCCGCCGGACCGCCGCTGCTCGCCGCCGCGCAGCGGTTGGAAGGGCTCGATCTGGTCGCCGCTCGGGAGACGTATCTGACTGCGCTCGGTGCTGCTCTGCATGCTGGCGACGACCTGCGCCCGGCCGCCGAAGCCGGCCGGGCCTTGCCCGCCGGTGACGATCCGGCCGGGTTGCTGCTGACCGGGTTGTCGACGTGGGCGCTGGACGGCTACGAGCCGGCGTTGCCGCAGCTCACCCGCGCTTTGACCGAGGACCTTGGCCTGCTGTGGCTGACCGTGCCGGTGGCGCAGGAGGTGTGGGACGACGCCGTGTGGCATCGGCTCACCGCGTGGGCGGTCGGCGCCGCTCGTAGCGCCGGCGCGCTTTTCGTCCTGCCGACGACGCTGACCCTGCGCGCCGGCGCGCTGCTGGCCGACGCTCGGTTGGCCGACGCCTCCGCGTTGCTGGACGAGGCCCGGTCCATGCAGGAGGCCACCGGCCTCGCCGGCGATCCGTTCGCCGCCCTCACCCTGGTTTCCTTGCGGGGCGAGGAAAAGCCGGCGCTGGAGCTGATCGAATCCGTCAGCCGGGATGCCGGTGAGCGTGGCGAGGCTCGCGTGACGGCCATGGCCCACCACGCCCGTGCCCTGCTCAACAACGGCCTCGGCCGCTACTCGGCCGCAGCCTCCGCCGCCCAGCAGGCCACCGGGCACCTCGCCGTCACCCACTGGGCGCTCCGCGAGCTCGTCGAGGCCGCCGCCCACGCCGGCGAAACCGCCGTCGCCGCCGAGGCTCGCGACCGTCTCGCCGAACACACCCTTTCCGCCGGCACCGACTGGGCCCTGGGCACCCAGGCCCTCGCCGATGCGCTCGTTTCCCCGTCCGATGACAAGTACGAGGAGGCCATCTCCCGCCTTTCCACCGGCCGCCTCGGCTTTCTCGTCGCCCGCGCCCAACTCCTCTACGGCGAGTGGCTCCGTCGCTGCAACCGCCGCTCCGACGCCCGCACGTACCTCCGCCCCGCCCACGAGCTGTTTCAGGCCTGCGGCGCCGCGTCCTTCGCCGCCCGCGCCGCCCGTGAGCTCACCGCCACCGGCGAGACCGTCCGCAAACGCACCGGCCCCGTCAACGAGGAGGAGCTCACCCCGCAGGAGTCCCAGATCGCCCGTCTGGCCGTGGCCGGCAAGACGAATCCCGAGATCGCGGCGGTGTTGTTCCTCAGCCCGCGCACGGTCGAGTGGCACCTGCGCAAGGTCTTCACCAAGCTGGGCATCACGTCCCGCCGCGAGCTGGAAGGGGCGTTGGCTACCTAGCCTTCAACGCCGCCGCGAAGGACTTCCGCAGGCTCGCCGGCCCCACGATCGGCAGCGCGGCGGCGAGCAGGCGCTGCTTGAAGTTGTGCGGCTCCCGGGTCAGCTCGACGTCGACCCGCGTGCCGTCGCCGTCCGCGCTGAGCTGGAACACCCAGCCGCCGCCGGCCCCGAACAGCTTCGACTCGTGCGTGGACACGGTGACCCGCCCCTTGGCGGCGTCCCATTCGTACCGGGCCCGCTCCCAGGCGGCGGCGGTGCCTTCGGTGACCTCGGCCCAGGTGTCGCCGACCGCGTGCACCTGGAAGTGGTCGGTGTCGATCGACGGCCAGTTCTGCGCGCGGGCCGGGCCGAAGTCGGTGAGCACGGCCAGCGCCTCGGCCGGGCTGAGCGTGGAGACGAGGTGAAAACGGGTGACGGACATCGGATTTCCTTCCCTGGTCGGTGTGACGGGAAAATCGTCGCCCCGGACCCGGGTCGCTCGCCCCAGGGTGAGTCACCGGCCGACACCCTGGTGGCGTCAATTCGGACCGGGGTCGATGCCCGAACGTGCCGTTGCCGCTGGTGACGCCGTTCTCGGATAATGGGCCGAGTGGGTAACTGGGCTCTGGAAAACCGCGATGGCATCGCGGTTCTGACGTACACGCGGCCGCCGCGGAACTATCTCGACTTCGCCTCCATCGCCGAGCTCGGCGATCTGCTGGAGCGGGTCGGGAAGGATTCCGACGAGCTGAAGGCCGTGATGCTGACCGGCGGCGTGGACGGCTACTTCATCGCGCACGGCGACCTGGAGGACCTGCAGCGCCTCGGCCGCGGCGAGGGCGAGGACGGGCCGCCGGCCTGGCGGCGGGTCACCGACCTGGTGCGGGACATCCCGCAGCCGGTGGTCGCCGCCATCGACGGCCAGGCCTGGGGCGCCGGCAACGAGCTGGCCATCGCCTGCCAGCTGCGGGTCGCCTCGGAGCGGTCGCACCTGGGCAATCCCGAGGTGAACGTCGGCATCACCACCGGCGGTGGCGGCACGCCGCGCCTGCTCCGGCTGATCGGGCCGGGCCTGGCCGCCGAGGTCCTGCTGCGCGGCCGGGTGTTCCGCGCCGAGGAGGCGCTGCGGGTCGGCTGGGTCAACGCCGTGCTGCCGAACGAGGGCTTCGTCGACGCCGCCGTCGAGTGGTGCCGCAAGCTGGTGGAGCTGCCGACCGAGGCCGTCTACGCGACTAAGCGGGTCCTCGTGCGGTCGGCCGAGCTTTCCCTGGACGAGGGGCTCGCGCTGGAACTGGCGGAGTTCAAGCAGATCACCGGCAACAGCCCGGCCATGGACGCCCGCATCCGGCAGATCGCCGCGGAGTAGCGGAAATCACGTTCGGCCCGGCATGAACAGTCGTTCGTGCCGGGCCGACCTGTGTCCGGGGGACGAACGCGCAACCGAATCCGTCCGTCCGGCCATGTCCTCACTCGATCGACCGGCGATGCCCGGTCGCCTGCTAGCCTCGCAATAGATATACAGATATATGTATTGAGAGAGGGGAAGGTGACGGCAGGACAGATGACTCGACGGGGAGCGCTGGCGTTCGGTGCCGCGGCGGCCGGTCCGGGCGCGGCTGCGGGCCTCGGAGCGACGAACTCGACCGGCCGGGCCGCCGCCGCCCCGAAGAAGACCTTCGCGGCGCTGCCCGTCACCGCGCGGCCGCGTCCCCGTTCAAGGCCTGGGGCACCGCCGACTCCGTGCCCGGCGTGCTCCGTGCCCACGACGTCCTGGCCAAGCTCGACATCGACACCTTCGTCGGCGGCCACGTCCACCGCCTCGGCACGCCGAAGGACATCCGCGACTCCCGCGACTTCACCTACGACCTGTGGAACACCACCAACCGAGTCGTCGGCCGGACCAGGCTCGCCGACTACACGAGCCAGGTCGAGCCCGGCAACAGCTGGGCCGGCTTCCAGCTCTACTACGACGCCATCGCCGACCAGGTCGAGCCGGAGATCGTCCAGCGCTGGGCCGACAAGCTCGGCGGCGTCGACGTCTTCACCCGCGACAACGTCGTCACCATCGCCGTCTCACTGCTCCTCGACGCCCCCAAGGACATCAACTGCCCCGCACCGCGGCGGCCAGCGCCTCCGCGACGGTCGGGTGCTGGAACTCGAAGCCGTGGCGCATCAGGGCATCGGGTACGGCGCGTTGGCCGGTGAGGGCGCCGGCGTCGGCGAGTTCGCCGGCGAAGAGGCGGAGCAGCCAGGCGGGATAGACCCAGGGGGTGGGGCGGCGCAGGAGTTGGCCGAGTGAGCGGACCATCTCGGCGTTGGTGACGGGTTGCGGGCCGGAGAGGTTGAGGGGGCCGCTGATGTCCTGCTGTTCCAGGGCGAACCGGATGGCGGCGACCTCGTCGGCGAGGGAGATCCACGACAGGTACTGGCGACCGGTGCCCATCCGACCGCCGGCGCCCCAGGCGACCATGGGGCGCAGCTGGCCGAGCAGGCCGCCGGTGGGGGAGAGCACGATTCCGGTGCGCAGCAACACAACCCGTGCGTCGGAGGCCGGCTTGCACGCCTCCTCGCGGTCACGGTCCATCTCGGCCAGGAACCCGGCGCCGGCCGGCGCGGACTCGTCGATGACGCGGTCCCCGGTGTCGCCGTAGTACGCGACGGAGGAGCTGTTGAGCAGCGCGGGAACGCCGTGCGCGGCGACGGCGTCGGCCAGTACCCGGGTCGGAACCACGCGGCTGGAGAGCAGTGCGGCTTTGAACGACGGGGTCCACCGCTCGGCGGTGGTGTCGACCGCGCAGAGGTTGATCACGGCGTCGACCCCGTCCAGCGCCCCGTCGGCGATGACGCCCGCGTCGGGATCCCACGACCGCTCGTCGGCGGCCGCGGCCGGGCGGCGGACCAGCCGGATCACCTCGTGCCCGGCGGCCCGCAGGACCGGCGTCAGCGCGGTCCCGATCACGCCGGACGCGCCGGCCACGACAACGCGCATCGGTCCTCCCAAGGTCGGGTTAACGGCGTTAACTCTAGCGGTGGTCCACCACCCCGGCGCTACAGTGGGCAGCGCAGCTGGTTCGGGCGCCGTGGGCTACACGACGGCGACCGAGGCAAGAGGGAACCCGGTGCGAATCCGGGACTGCCCCGCAGCGGTGAGTGGGAACGACCGCCGTCAGACGGCACTGGGCCACCCGGCCTGGGAAGCGACGGCCAGTAGGAAACCCGGCGAGCGCCGGACCGCCCACGAGTCCGAAGACCTGCCCGCTGTGCATCCCACGACCGTGGGGTGCTGGCCGAGACCTCGCGGGTGGGTCGTCGCTCCAGTCCCGACCGGATGCCGGTCGAGGCCGGTCACGCGCGCGCCCGCGGGTCCACGTGGACTCGCGAAGGAGAGCCCCGTGACCCCGACAAGCACCGCCAGCCGTGCCACCGTGTACGGCTATCCTCGCCAGGGCGCCGACCGCCGGCTGAAGAAGTCGATCGAGTCGTACTGGGCGGGCCGTGTCGACGCCGATGCCCTGCTCGGCACGGCGCGTGAGCTGCGCCGGCAGAACCTGGCCGAGCTGCGCGACGCCGGCATCGACGAGATCCCGAGCAACTATTTCTCGTTCTACGACCATGTCCTGGACACGGCGTGGCTGCTCGGCGCGATCCCCGAGCGGCACCTCGCCGCCGTGCCGGACGCGACGACCCCGGCCGGCCGGCTGGACCGCTACTTCGCCATGGCGCGCGGCACCGCGGACGCGCCGCCGATGGAGATGACCAAGTGGTTCGACACCAACTACCACTACCTCGTGCCGGAGCTCGGGCCGGACACCCGGTTCACGCTGGACGCCGGCAAGCCGCTGGCGGAGTTCGCCGAGGCCCTCGACCAGGGCGTGCGAACCCGGCCGGTGCTCGTCGGCCCGGTCAGCTTCCTGCTGTTGGCCAAGGACCCGACCGGCGCCGACGGCTTCCGGCCGCTGGACCTGCTCGACCGGGTCGTCCCGCTGTACGTGGACCTGCTGCGGCAACTGCGCGCGGCCGGCGCGGAGTGGGTCCAGCTGGACGAGCCGGCGCTCGTCACCGACCAGCCGGCCGACGTGCTGGGCAAGGTCGCCGAGACCTACGCGGCCCTGGCGGCCGAGCCGGCGCGCCCGAAGATCCTCGTCGCCTCCTACTTCGACCGCCTCGGCGACGCGCTGCCGGTGCTGGCGTCCGCGCCGGTCGAGGGCCTGGCGCTGGACTTCACCGGCAACGCCGCGGCCAACCTCGACGGCCTGGCCAAGATCGGCGGCGTCCAGGACAAGCGGCTGGTCGCCGGCGTCGTCAACGGCCGCAACGTCTGGGCCGTTGACCTGGCCGACGCCCTCGGCACGCTGGGCACGCTGCTCGGGCTGGCCGGCTCGGTGGACGTGGCGGCGTCCTGCTCGCTGCTGCACGTGCCGCTCGACGTCACCCTCGACACCGACCTGGACCCGGAGATCGCCGGCTGGCTGTCGTTCGCGCGGCAGAAGCTGGACGAGATCGTCACGCTGCGCCGGGGCCTGACCGAGGGCCGCAACGCCATCAGCAACACCTTGCACGTCAACGCCAGCCGGCTGGCCTCCCGTGCGGCCTCGCCGATCGTCAAGGTGCCGGCCGTGCGGGAGCGTGTCGCCGCCGTCACCGACGCCGACCTGCACCGCACGAGCCCGTACGGGGAGCGGACGAAGGCCCAGCGGGACCGGCTGCGGCTGCCGGAGCTGCCGACCACCACCATCGGCTCGTTCCCGCAGACCGCCGAGCTGCGCAAGGCCCGCGCCGCGCTGCGGGCCGGCCGGCTCGACCAGGACGCCTACCGGGAGGCGATGCGCGCCGAGATCCGCTCGGTCGTCGCCGAGCAGGAGCGGATCGGCCTGGACGTGCTGGTGCACGGCGAGCCGGAGCGCAACGACATGGTCCAGTACTTCGGCGAGCAGCTCACCGGCTTCCTGGCCACGCAGCACGGCTGGGTCCAGTCGTACGGCACCCGCTACGTCCGGCCGCCGATCATCGTCGGCGACGTGGCGCGGCCGGCGCCGATGACCGTCGAGTGGGCCACCTACGCGCAGAGCCTGACCGAACGCCCGGTCAAGGGCATGCTGACCGGCCCGGTCACCATGCTGGCCTGGTCGTTCGTGCGGGACGACCAGCCGGCGGGCGACACCGCCCGCCAGGTCGCCCTCGCCCTGCGCGACGAGGTCGTCGACCTGGAGGCCGCCGGCATCAAGGTCATCCAGGTGGACGAGCCGGCGCTGCGGGAGACCCTGCCGCTGCGCACCGCCGACCGCGCCGCGTACCTGGACTGGGCCGTCGCCTCGTTCCGGCTGGCCACCTCGGGCGTGCGGGACGACACCCAGGTCCACACCCACATGTGCTACGCGGAGTTCGGTGACGTGCTGCAGGCCATCATCGACATGGACGCCGACGTGATCAGCCTGGAGGCGGCCCGGTCGAACATGGCCGTCGTCGCCGACCTGGCCCGCGCCGGCTACCCCAACGAGGCCGGACCGGGCGTGTGGGACATCCACTCGCCGCGCGTCCCGTCGGTCGAGGAGATCGTCGGCCACCTGCGCACCGCCACGGCGGCGTTCCCGGCCGAGCGGCTGTGGGTGAACCCCGACTGCGGCCTCAAGACCCGTGGCTACCCCGAGGTCCGGGCCACCCTGGCCAACCTGGTCGCCGCCACCGGCCGGTTGCGGTCGCGCTAGCGGCGCCGCCGGTGCCGTGTCCACAGTGGACACGGCACCGGCGGTCCACATGGTGGACGCCGGTCGAGGGCTTCTCGAGGCCGACCCAGTAAGATCGGTTTCCGGCCCGCGGTGCAGGGAAGCCGGTGCGAGTCCGGCGCGGTCCCGCCACTGTGACCGGCGCGTCGCGGCGTCCACCTGGTGGGAGCGGCGGCGGGTCGGGAGTCAGACACCGGCCGCGGGCCCGGCTGTGTTGTCCACGAGGATGGAGCTGACACGCGGTGGAGTTGTCGTGCGCGCATGTGCTGGACCGCCTGACGGGGCCGGGACCCGTGTTCTCGGTGGAGTTCTTCCCGCCCCGCGACGAGGCCGATGAGCAGCGGCTCTGGCTGGCGATCCGGCAGTTGGAGGGCCTGGAGCCGGCGTTCATGTCGGTCACCTACGGGGCCGGCGGGTCCAGCCGCGACCGGACGATCCGGACCACCGGTCGTGTGGTGCAGGAGACGTCGCTGTTGCCGATGGCACACCTGACGGCCGTGGACCACTCGGTGGCGGAGCTGCGCAACGTCATCGGCTGGTACGCCGCGGTGGGCGTGCGCAACATCCTCGCCGTGCGCGGCGACCCGCCCGGCGACCCGATGGGGGAGTGGGTCAAGCACCCACAGGGGTTGTCCTACGCCGAGGAGCTGGTCGCCCTGGTCAAGGGCCTGGGCGACTTCTGTGTCGGCGTCTCCGCCTTCCCGTACGGGCACCCGAGGTCGGAGGATCTCGACACCGACACCAAGTACCTGGTGCGGAAGTTCCGGGCCGGCGCGGACTTCGCCATCGCGCAGCTGTTCTTCGAGGCCGAGGACTTCCTGCGGTTGCGGGACCGGCTGGCCAAGCGGGGCTGTGACGCCCCGCTGCTGCCCGGGATCCTGCCGCTGACCACGGTCCGGACGCTGCGCAAGACGGTCGAGCTGTCCGGCGCCCCGGTGCCGCCGTCGCTGGCCCGCCGGCTGGATCCGCTGGTGGACGACCCGAAGGCGTTCCGCGCCGAGGGCATCGACATCGTCACGGAACTGGCGCAGCGGCTGATCGACGAGGGCGTGCCGGGCGTGCACTTCTACACGTTCAACATGTCCAAGGCGACCACCGAGGTGGTCGAACGCCTCGGACTGGTGCCGGCCCGCGCGTAGCGGGCCGGCCGCGGTCCACAGTGGACGGCCTTACACCGCGGTGAGCTTGGCCGGGTTGATCACCCACATCACCTGGTCTATGCCGTCGGCCGAGCCGGTGACCGTGACCACGCCGATCGTCTCGCCGGCTCGCTTGAGCACCATGGCGGGCGCGCCGTTGAGGGTCGCGAGCACCGTGTCCAGGCCGGTCCAAAAGGGGCCGGACCCCCAGGCGCGGATGAGCTTGGCCACCTGCTCGGCCCCGGTGACCACGACCTTGGTCGCGCGGGCCACGCCGCCGCCGTCCGAGTAGCTGACCACGTCCTCGGCGAACAGGTCCTCCAGCGCCGACAGGTCCCCGGCCTGCGCGGCCTGTACGAACGCGGTCAGCAGGCGCTGCTGCTCGGCCGGATCCACCGGGGCCCGCCGCTCGGCGGCCAGGTGCTTGCGCGCACGGCTCACGTACTGCCGGGCGGTCACCTCGGTGGTCTGCACGATCTCGGCGATCTGCTGGTACGGGTAGTCGAACGCCTCCCGCAGCACGTACGCGGCCCGCTCGGTCGGCGTGAGCTTTTCCAGCAGCAGCAACACACCCAGCTCCAGCGCGGCCGCCCGCTCGGCCCCCAGCTGCGGGTCGGCCGAGGTGTCCACGGGTTCGGGCAGCCACGGGCCCACGTAGCTCTCCCGCCGCGCGTAGGCGGTCTGCGTCGCGTTGATGGCCAGCCGCGTGGCCGTGGTGGCCAGGTAGGCGGCCGGGTTCTCGACCACGGACCGGTCGCAGGTCTGCCAGCGGATCCAGACCTCCTGTACCAGGTCCTCGGCGTCGACCGCGCTGCCCAGCATGCGGTAGGCGATGCCGAACAGGCGGGGCCGCACCTCGGCGAAGACCGCGGCCGCGTCGTCCAGGGTCGTGGTCTCCATGGTTGCTGATCCCTTTCGACGGGGAACGTGGCCGGGCCGGGCGGCGCGCTGTCCTTCGCAGCGTACGCCGGCCCGGCCGCCTTCCCCGGCCCGACGGATCAGTCGGGCATCATCCGTCGGGTTGAACGCCAACGGAAACCGCGTTCGTGAACAGGAAAACCGCGTCCGTCACGGCCTCGACGCGGTGCCGCCGGTCCGGCAGCGCCAGCAGGTCGCCCGGCACGGCCTCCCACGAGTCGCGCCCGGCGACCAACCGCACCCGCCCCTGCAGCACGTGCACCGTGGTCTCGCTGCGGTGCTCCTGCTCGTGCAGATGTTCGTTGGCCAGCAACGCGATCACCGTCTGGCGCAGCGAGTGCTCGGGCCCGCCGTGCACGGTGTGGGCGCTGCGCTTCTGCGGGCAGTTGCGGGCCGTGTCGAGCTGGCCCTGCGCCACCACCGTCAGCGACGTCTTCGGGGCCGTCGTCATGTACGCGGCGCCCGTCGGTCCTTGCGCGCCTCCAGCTCCTCCGCGCTGACCGGGACCAGCATCGGCTGGCCGGGCACGCAGAACATGGTGACGACGAACGCGGACTCCTGGTCGGCCAGGTTGTTGCCGTCCTGGTAGTGGATGACGTCGCCGCCCGGCTCCCAGAACGTCTCGCCGGCCTTGACCACGCGGGCCGGCTCGCCCTCCAGCTCGAAGACCATCTCGCCCTTGAGCACGTAGCCGTAGGCGGGCCCGGAGTGGCGGTGCGGCGGCGCGCCCGGGCTGCCCGGCGGCAGCGTGACGTGGATGGTCATGGCCTCGGCGTTCTCGGGGATCTGCGGTGCGCCGGGCACCGTCGAGATCACGTCCAGCTGCGGCGGCGGCCCGTCGGCGTACGGGTTTCCCAGGTTGTGATCATGCAGCGTGCTCACTGCTGCCTCCCTTTCGCGGACTGGTCCGACAGCTAGGACAGGACAGCCCCGAGATCTGTGACAGCTCCCCGCGTCGAGCAGCCGGCGAGACGCGTTCCGCCGAGACGGTGACGCCCCGGCTGTCACAAACCGGGCGCCCGTCCTGTCCTAGCTGGTGAGCCAAGACGAAGGGAACAACCATGAAGATCGTGGTCATCGGGGGCACCGGGCTGATCGGCTCGAACGCCGTGGCGAAACTGCGGGCGGAGGGCCACGAGGCGGTGCCGGCCGCGCCGAGCACCGGCGTGAACACCCTCACCGGCGAGGGCCTGAAGGAGGTGCTGCAGGGCGCGGACGTGCTGGTGGACGTGTCCAACTCGCCGTCGTTCGCCGACGACGACGTGATGGACTTCTTCACCACCTCGACCGGCAACCTGACCGAGGCGGCCGAGGAGGCCGGCGTCGGGCACTACGTGGCGCTGTCCATCGTCGGCATCGACCGGGCGCCGGACATCGGCTACTACCGGGCCAAGGTCGCGCAGGAGAGCGCGCTGCGGGCCGCCGGCCTGCCGCACACGATCATCCGCGCCACCCAGTTCTTCGAGTTCGCCGGTGGCATCGCCGACATGTGCACGGTCGACGGCACGGTGCGGCTGCCGGCCGCGAAGGCGCAGCCGATGGCCGCCGCCGACGTGTCCACCGCGGTCGCCCGCACCGCCGCCGGCGACCCGTTCAACGGCATCTTCGAGATCGCCGGACCGGAGGTGTTCACCCTGGAGGAGTGGGTCCGCACGGTGCTCGACTCGCGGCAGGACCCGCGCGCGGTGGTCACCGACCCGCAGGCCAAGTTCTTCGGCGGCGTCCCCGGGCAGACCGCCCTGCTGCCCGGCCCGGACGTCCGCCTGGCGCAGACGCGGCTCGCCGCCTGGCTCACGGCTGAACGCGAGAAGTGAGCTGCGCCGGCACGGGCGGCGATGGCGCCGCCCGTGCGAAGTGACCCGCGCGGGTGGCGTTCCTCCATGCGCCGCCCGCGCGGCCTCAGCGGTGGTGGGCGGCGATGTGCCTGGCCAGGACGTCGTCGCCGAAGTCGTTCTCGGGGTCCCGCCATACCGAGTGCACGTGGTTGACGTCGCGCTGGGTGTTGTCGTACTCGGCCAGCAGGTGCGGGCCCTGCAGCCGGTAGTAGTGCGGCTGGCCGGGCTCGGTCCCGCCCGCCCAGGCGAAGTGCACGTCGAGCAGCCGGTCGCCGGCGAACTTCGCCGCCTCCCGCTCGGCGAGCTCGTCCGGAACACGGCCGACGAAGGTCATGAGCACTGCTCGCAGCTGATCCCGCTGCTCGGCCGACATGGCGGCGGCCGGCACGCCCTTCGGCGTCGCCGTCAGGCTCAACTGATCGTGGTGCGACTGCTGGATGCCGGCCTTGGCGTCGGCCTGGCGCTGGAACTCCTCGACGGAGTCGGCCAGCCGGGGATCGGTGAACCGCCCGCGCCAGACCTCCGGCAGCCCCAGCGCGGCGTCGCCGGCGCCGACGCGGGGCCGGTTGCCGGTCACGATGTCCGTCGGCGCCACCGCGCTGATCACCGCTCGCGCGGTCTGCTCGTCGTCGAAGGAGCGGACCAGGTCCCGGGCGAGGTCCTCGACGGCCTCGAGCGGGCGCAGCAGATGTCCGCCGAGCAGCGGTGACGCCGCCGGGTCGGCGCCGAGGAAGCACGGCGTGCTGGCTTGTACTGTCCCGTTCAGTACAAGATGGTGTACGGAGACGTGGTGCCCGCCGAACCGCCACGACCAGGGGCCCTCGGTCGACGGCTCGCCGAACAGCCGCAGCCAGTACAGCTGCGGGTCGCGGCCCCGCTCCCGGCCCCAGTCGACCTGCCAGCCCTCCAGCTGGTCCAGCACGTTCTCCAGGCCCAGGATCGTCGACACCGTCACGAAACCGGCCCGGGACAGGCCCGTCGCCACCAGCCGCATCGCCAACTGCTGCTGAGCCGGCCTCATCAGCGTCAGCGGCAGGCCGCCGTGATCCGTCGGGGTGTAGTACCAGCGATGCCGCTCATCCTCCGCCGGCCACGGCCACGCCGCCGCGGCACGCTGCTCGTCGTCGAGACTGTCGAGCCAGGCCGATGCCGCGTCCACCATGCGCTCGGCCGGATTGCGGTCTGTCACGGTTTCGACGTTACGGCTCGCTCACCACCAGCACCAGTGAGCCGTCCGCCATCCTGTTGATCACTCAGCCGGTCACTAGCGGCTTTTCCGCGCCGTCAGTTCGCCGGCGGCGCGAGGTGCACCCGGTCGCGCCCGGCGGCCTTGGCGGCGTAGAGGGCGGCGTCGGCGGCCAGTTGCAGGTCGTCGAGGCTGGCGATGGCGGGGCTGGGGTAGAGGGCCCCGCCGATGGACACGGTGATCTGCTCGTCGGGGATGTCGACGGCCAGCGAGCGGATCTGGTTCCGGAGGCGCTCGGCGATCTCCCGGAGCTCGGCGGCGCCGACATCGGGCAGCAGGATGGCGAATTCCTCGCCGCCCCACCGGCATGCGGCGTCGTAGCTGCGGACGGCGTCGGTGATGGCGTCGGCGACCGCCCGCAGCACCTGGTCGCCGGCGAGGTGCCCGTGGGTGTCGTTGAGCCGCTTGAAGTGGTCGAGGTCCAGCATCAGCACGCCGAGCGAGGTGCGGGCGGCCACGGCCCGGGTGAAGGCCCCCTCGGCGATCTGGTGCCACCAGTTCGGGGTGTACAGGCCGGTCTTGCCGTCGGTCCGCGAGGCGCGGCGGAACTGCGGCAGCAGCACGCTGCGGTGCAGGGCGTAGAGACCGACGACCACGCCGACCAGCAGCCTCGGGTCGTACTCGACGAGGCCGGCGGCGGCCAGTCCGATGCCCATGGCCCCGGCTTCGAGGACCTGCTCGCCGAACTCGCCGACGATCTGGCCGGCGCGCAGGTCGGGGGAGGACACGAGGATCGCGCCGAGGATGAGCGAGTAGTTGATCAGCCACCTGAGCACGGCGGCGGCCAGCACGAAGGCGAGGCCGATCCAGCCGCTGGGCAGGCCGGGATGCGGCCCGGGGGCGGCGAGCAGGAGGACGGCCGACGCCTGCGTGGCCAGCAGCACGGTCGCCGCGCTGAACACCCACTTGTACAGCGGCCGCCGGCCCCGCCAGACACGGAGCCACACGTAGGTCTGCGTGAACACGACCAGCGCGGTCGCCAGCGGCGCGGGCAGGATCAGCACGGCGGTGAAGTGCCAGACCGTCAGCCCGTCGACGAACGGCCCAGCGCCGGAGGCCAGCTTGCGGGTGCGTTCGATGGACCGGGACAGCTCCACGTGGGCGAGGACGCAGGCGGCGAGGATCCCCAGCCGTGTCCAGTCGGTGCCGGTGACGGGCAGCAGCGCGGCGGTCGCGCCGGTGGCGAGCACCGCCAGGGCGTCGACCACCAGCACGTACGCCAGCACGTGCCGAGGCGTGGTCCACACCTCGAAGCCGCGGACCCATCCCACGCGACGAGCGTAACCGAACTGGCGCATTCGGCGTCTGCGCTGGTAGGAGACCATGTGAACCACACCCGGTTGGCCCAACGTCTGCTAGGGCATCCGCAGGTGGGCCGCCAAGGCGCGCGAGGAGGTGAGCTGCGATGCGTGAGAACACCTGGCGCGAGAACACCTGGAAGTGACCCGTTCGGCGCAGTCTCAGATCGCCGCCCGTCGCCACAGTGCTGCGGCGCCGACCGCGGCGACCACGCCGGCCGCCCCCGCGAGTCCGACCACGGCGGCCGGCGTGAGGACCTGCGCCAGCAGACCCGCCAGCACGATGCCCAGGCCCTGCGCCGCCTGCATCGCCGCCCCGGCCAGGCCGATCGCCTGCCCCCTCGACTCGTCCGGTGCGCGCTGCACGAAGGCCCCCTGCACCACCATGTCGTGCGCGCTGGCCAGCCCGGACGCCGCCCACAGCACCACCGACACCGCCAGCACCGGGGCCCAGGCACTCGGCACGAGGATCGCGCACGTCGCGACCGTCAGCGGCGCCATCAGCCGTAGCCGCAGGTCGGGGCGCAGGCCCTTGAGCCAGATCATGCCCACGATCGAGCCCGCCGGGACTGCCGCGAGCAGCCAGCCCACCGCCCCAGTGCCCTGGTCCAGCTGCGCCGCGTACGGCACCGCCAGCGACTCCGGCACCACGTAGAAGCCGTTCACGCAGGCGATCGCCGTCAGTGCCCGGAGCTGCGGATTCCCGGCGACTGTTTGCAGCCCCCCGCTCAGCCTGGTCTTGTGCCCCGCCCGCGGCGGCCGGTGCCTGCCGACGCCCAGTCCGATCAGCATCGCCGACGCCGCGAACGTCGCCGCGTCGATCAGCAGCGTCGTCGACGTGCCCAGACAGGTCACCAGCGCCGCGCCCACCGCGATGCCGCCGACCAGCCCGAGCTGGTCCGTCGTGCGCATCACCGCCAGCCCGACCATGTACCGGTCGCCGTGCAGCACCCTCGGGAGGATCGCGTTGCGTGCGGCGGAGAACGGGGCGAACGGCAGTTGCACCAGGCACAACAGCACCACCAGCACCGCGATCGGCTGGCCCGGGATCACCATCACCGCCACCAGCCCGGCGCGGACCACGTCCGCCACCACCATCACCGTGCGCCGGTCGAAGCGGTCCGCCAACCCCGCCAGCAGCGTCCCGCCCGCCAGGTTCGGCAGGATCGTCATCGCGTACGTCAACGCCGTCCACGCCGGCGACCGCGTGCGTTCGAACACCAGCACCGACAACGCCACCCGCGCCAGCTGGTCGCCGACCCTCGACTGCGCGTGGGCGAGCCACAACGCCCGGAACTGGCCCACCGCCGCCACATCCCGGAACCGTGCCGCCGCCACGCCGACACCATCGCACGAAGTAGCCGCTCGGTCACGCAGCAGTCATCGGCGGTTCCCCGTGTAACCCCGCCCCGTACCCGTTCTCGGGGACGGGTGGAGGATGGTGGGCGGCGTGGGCGAGCGGCAACGGGCCGAGCCGAGGGGGCTGCACCTGGTGGGCGAGGAGGTCTACGCCGACTGGGAGGCGGTCTACCGGGACAACATCGGCCGGATCCACCGGCTGATGTACGCCAAGGTCGGCAACCGGCCGGACGCGGAGGACCTGACGACCGAGGTGTTCCTGACCGCGCTGAAGCCGCTGCGCATCTCGGCCAGCGTCGGTGAGGTCCGGTCCTACCTGCTGGCCACGGCCCGCACCGTGCTGGCGGACTACTGGCGGCGCACCCTCGGCCGGGAGATCACCACCCTCGACGAGGAGCTGGGCATGTCGGCGCCGGAGCCGGCGCCGGCGGACCCGACCGCGCCGGCCCGGGCGGCGGCGATCCTGGCCGAGCTGCCCGAGCGCTACCGGCGGATCCTCGAGCTGCGGTTCCTCGGCGCCTGCTCGATCCGGGAGGCCGCCGCCGAGCTGGGGGTCTCCGTCGGCAACGCGAAGGTGCTGCAACACCGGGCGCTCCGGCAGGCCGCGACGGTGGCGGAAAGGATGCTGTCGTGAAGACTCCAGTGTGGCGTTACGTCGAGGACCTGCTGCGGCAGCGCCGGCCCCGCCCGTTCCGGGCGTCCGAGGACGACGCCGCCGAGGTGCGGGCGGCGATCCTGTTGCGGGCGGCGGAGGATCCGGGGGAGCCGACGGCGGAGTTCGTCGACGGCCTGCGGGATCGGCTGGCGGCCGAGCTGGGGGAGGACAGGCCGGGAAACCGCCGTCGCTTCGTCAAGATCACGACGGCCGCCGCCGCGGCCGCCGCCGCGGTCGGCGCGGGCATCGACCACGTGATCACCGATGCCGCCACGGCCGCCGCGCCGAAGGACCAGAACCTGGTGCCGGACAACGGGGAATGGCGGGCCGTGGTGGCGTCCGCGGACCTGCCCGACGGCAGCGTCCGGCCGTTCGATCTCGGCGCGGTGGCGGGATTCCTGCGGCGCACCGGGGCGGAGGTGTCCGCGGTGTCGGCCGTCTGCACCCATCTCGGCTGTCGGCTGCGGCTGGACGCCCCGGAGCGCAAGCTGAACTGCCCGTGCCACCGGACGTCGTTCAATGTGGACGGATCGTTGGCGACGCACGAGCTTCCGGTCGCCCCGCCGCCGCTGCCGCACCTGCTCGCCCGCGAGTCCAACGGTCACGTCGAGGTGTTCGTGCCACCGCCCGCGTAACCCCCGCCCGTATCCCATGGCATGAGGAAACCTCGTGGGATATGGGAGATCGCGGTCGTCGGGCTGGCGGCCGTCGCGCTCGCCGCGTGCAGCCCGGCCCAGTCGTCGACCGCGCCGAGCTCGATGCCCGGCATGGACATGCCGTCCAGCTCGCAGTCCGCCCCGGACGCTCCGGTGGCGACGAACACCGTGTCCATCAAGAACTTCGCCTTCGCTCCGACGACGATCACGGTCAAGGTCGGCACCACCGTCACCTGGACCAACTCCGACCAGGACCCGCACACCGTCACCAGCGACGGCAAGTCCGGTCCGCTCAACTCCAAGCCCCTCAACCAGGGCGACACCTACCAGTACACCTTCACCCAGGCCGGCACGTTCTCCTATCTCTGCACCATCCACCCGTTCATGACCGCGACCGTGACGGTGACGCCGTGAGTGAATCCACAGTGGACGAACACGGCATGACCCGCCGGCAGCTGATGCGCCACACCGCGTGGTTCGGGGCGGCCGTGGTGCTGACGGTCGCCGGCGGCGAGGTGATCAGCCACATCTCCTCGGGCCCGGCCGACGCGGCCGCCCCCGACCCGTTCGCCGATCCGCACGCGCTGCGGTTCGTACAGGTCAGCGACAGCCACATCGGTTTCAAGGGCACGGCCAACACCGCCGTCGAACAGTCCTTCACGCACGCCGTGAACCAGGTCAACGCGCTGCCGTTCCGGCCGGACTTCGTGATGCACACCGGAGATCTGACGCACCTGTCGACACCGGCCCAGTTCGACCAGGTCAAGCAGATGATGAGCCATCTGAACACCGCCCAGACGCTGACCGTGCCCGGCGAGCACGACTCCGTGGACGACGCGGGGCAGAAGTACCGGGCGGCCTTCGGCGCCGGCACCGCGGGCGACGGGTGGTACAGCTTCGACCTGAAGGGCGTGCACTTCCTCGCGCTGGTCAACACGTTGAGCCTGGAGAAGCTGGGGCACCTCGGCGCCGACCAGTTGGAGTTCATCCGCAAGGACGTGGCCAAGCTGTCCTCCGACACGCCGATCGTGGTGTTCAGCCACATCCCGCTGTTCGCCATGTACCCGGCCTGGGGCTGGGGCACCGACGACGCCGTGCAGGCGCTGTCCTACCTGCGCCGGTTCTCCTCGGTGACGTGTCTCAACGGGCACGTGCACCAGCTGTTCACCAAGACCGAGGGCAACATCACCTTCCACAGCGCGACCACCACGGCGTATCCGCTGCCCAAGCCCGGCGCCGCGCCCGCGCCGACCCCCGTCACGCTGCCGGCCGGCAAGCTCGCCGACGCGCTCGGCATCCGCGAAGTCGCCTACCGGCCCGGGAATCCGGGGCTGGCCGTGAAGGACGTGAAGCTGGCATGACCAGGTATGTCACCGCGGTGCTGCTCGGTGCCGCCGGATTCATCCACGCGGACCTGTACCTGCACGGCTATCGGGCGATTCCCCTTGTCGGACCGGCGTTTCTGCTCCAGGCCAGCGGCTCGTTCGCGATCGCCGCCCTGTTGCTGGCGGGCGACGTGCTGATCCTGCGGCTGGCCGCCGCCGGACTCGCGGCCGGCGCGCTCGGGGGTTTCGTGCTGTCCCGCACGATCGGCATCGGCGGCTTCGTCGAGCGCGGCTTCGATCCCGCGCCGCAGGCGCTGATCAGCGTGCTCCTGGAGGTCGGCGTGCTGGTTCTGCTGGCGACGCCGGTCCTGTCCAGGCGTCTCCGGGCGAGGCCGGAGCTGGCCGGCCGGTGAGGAATCGACCACCAGTTGTTCGATCAGGGGCCGTTCCGGCTCCATTTGATGTCCACTTTTGACCATGTCGCTGCGCGATCCGACCTCGTCCGGACGCGTGCCGCGGGAGAGGGTGAAGCGGTGATCGGCGGGCGCCCCGCCCGCCGGCCCGACCCGATGAGGACACTCCCGTGAGCACCAAGGATCTCGTGCTGCAGGCCGCCGGCGAACTGTTCGGCGACAAGGATCCCAGCGCGGTGGACCGCTGGGTGGCGCCGGACTACCGCCAGCACAGCGCCCTGGCCGCCGACGGCCCTGAGGGCCTGCGCAGCCTGGTTTCCCAGCTGCCCAGCGGTTTCCGCTACGAACTGGCCCGCGTGCTGGCCGACGGCGACCTGGTCGCGCTGCACGGCGTCTACCACGGCTTCGGCCCGACGCCGCTGGTCGCCTTCGACCTGTTCCGGGTGGCGAACGGCAAGCTCGCCGAGCACTGGGACGCGCTGACCCCGCTGGTGGAGAACACCGCGAGCGGCCGGTCGCAGACCGACGGCCCGGCGGCGCCGTTCGCCTCCGGCCTGACCGAGCGCAACCGGGCCGTCGTCGCCGACTTCGCGCAGAAGGTGTTGCAGGGCGCGGACTACTCGGTGCTGACCGACTTCATCTCCACCGAGACCTACCACCAGCACAACCCGGAGGCCGCCGACGGGCTGGACGGCTTCGGCGCGGCCGCGGCGGAGTGGGCCAAGCAGGGCAAGCACCTGGCGTACAAGACGATCCACCGGATCATCGCCGACGGCGACCTGGTGCTCGTGCAGTCCGAGGGCGAGTTCGGCGAGCCGGTGGCGTACTGGGACCTGTTCCGGGTGCAGGACGACAAGATCGTCGAGCACTGGGACGTGATCGCGCCGATCCCGGCCGAGCTGCCCCACCGCAACGGCCTGTTCTGACCGTGCTGTTGCGCGCCTATCGGGACGCGGTCGGCCTGGACGAGCCGTTCCGTCCGGCCGCCCCGGCCGCGTCGCCGCACCGGTTCGCCGAGCTCACCGAGACCGCGCTGCGGTTGCTCGGCGGCGACGTCTCCTGGCTCGGGGCGTCGCCACGTGAGGCGCTGCGGGCCGCTCTCACCTTCCGTGAGCCGCGGCCACTGTCGGCCGAGCTCAGCGCGGTGCTGGATTCGTTGCTGGGTGGGGAGAACCGACTGCGGACGGTCACCGACCCGTATCGGCTTCCGCTCGTCGGACCGGGGATCTCGTTGTGGCGCGGTGACATCACCACCCTGGCCGCCGACGCGATCGTGAACGCCGCCAACAGTGCCCTGCTCGGTTGCTTCCGGCCGATGCACAGCTGCGTCGACAACGCCATCCACGCCGTCGCCGGTCCGCAGCTGCGCGCCGACTGCCACACCATCGTCACCGCCCAGGGCGCTCCCGAACCGACCGGCACCGCCAAGATCACTCGGGGTTACCACCTGCCGGCACGCTATGTCCTGCACACCGTAGGACCGATCGTGGACGATGTGGCACTGCCCGTGCACGATCACGCCCTGGCCTCGTGCTACCGGGCGTGCCTCGACCTGGCCGCCGAGGTGGAGCCGATCCGCACGATCGCCTTCTGCGGGATCAGCACCGGCGTCTTCGGCTTCCCCTCGATCCGCGCCGCCGGCATCGCACTGTCCACCGTGTCCGACTGGCTGGACGCCAATCCCGGCCGCTTCGACCGCGTCGTCTTCGACACCTTCGGCGCGCACGACCACGCCGCCTACCAGGAGCACCTGACCGCATGGACCCGCTGATCGACACCTGTCGCCGGTGGCTGGACGAGGCCGAGCACATCCTGATCGCCGCCGGCGCCGGACTTTCCGCCGCCGCCGGCTACGACTACGCCGACACCGCCCGCTTCGCCGAGCTCTTCCCCGCCCTGCACCGCCTCGGCCTCCGGGCCCGCTACCAGCTCATCGGCCTGCCGCTGCCCCAGCCGCTGCTGTGGGGCTACTGGTCCGTGCACGTCAACGACATCCGTTTCGGCGCCGGCGGCAACCCGCTCTACCGCCGGCTCCGCGACATCGTCGGCGACCGCCCGCACTTCGTCATGACATCCAATGTGGACGGTCTATTCGAACGCAACGGCTTCGCCGCGGAGCGGATCTGGACGCCCCAGGGCGACTATGCCCGCTACCAGTGCGAGCTGCCCTGTACCAACGAAACCTGGCCCAGTCGTCCCGTCGTCGAGGCCGCTCTGGCCGGCTACGACCCCGATTCCGGCACGGTCCTCGACATCCCCGCCTGTCCCAACTGCGGCGGCCGTGTCTTCCTCAACGTCCACAAGGGACCCGAGTTCGTCGACGACCCGTATGCAGCCGCCGGCCGCCGCCTCGCCGACTGGCTGCTCGACGTGCCCGGACTCGTCGTCCTGGAGATCGGCGCCGGCCTGAGCACGCCGTCCGTCATCCGTTGGCCCGCCGAGACCATCGTGCGTCGCACCCCCGGCGCGCGGCTGATCCGCGTCAACCCGGACCACGCCCAGCTTCCGCCCGACGTGAACGGCCTCGCCATCCCTTACGACGCGGGAAAGTTCTTTTCTTTGTGCGCCGACACGGACGCTCTGCGGAAAGGCCCCCGATGAAGATCACCGCTGCCGTCGTCGACGAACGCCACGGTCCGTTCACCGTCCGGGACGTCCTGCTCGACGAGCCCCGCCGGGGCGAGGTGCTGGTGCGGATCGTCGCCGCCGGCATCTGCCACACCGACTCCATCACCCGCCATGGTGACCTCCCGTTCCCCCTTCCCGGCGTGCTCGGCCACGAGGGCGCCGGCGTGGTCGAGGCCCTCGGCCCCGGCGTCGAGGGTGTTCGCGAGGGTGATCATGTCGTGCTGGGCTGGCCGTGGTGCGGCTCCTGCCGTAACTGCCTCGACGGCCAGCCTCGCTATTGCCTGCGGTTGGGCGATCTTCTCGTCGGCGGCGGCCGCTCGGACGGCTCCACCGCAATGCGCGACCTCGACGGAACGCCCTTGGCCAGCCACTTCTTCGGCCAGTCCTCGTTCGCCACCCATGCCGTCGTGCCGTACCGGGGCCTGGTCCCCGTCGACCCGACCTTGCCGCTGGAGTTGTTGGGCCCCTTGGCTTGCGGCCTCTCCACCGGCGCCGGCGCCGTGCTCAACGTGCTCCGTCCCCACGCCGGCGCCAGCCTTGTCGTCTACGGTGTCGGCTCCGTCGGCCTCGCCGCCGTCATGGCCGCCCGCAACTCCGGCGCCACCCGCATCATCGCCGTCGACCGTCACCCCTCCCGTCTCGCCTTGGCGCAGCGGTTCGGCGCCACCGACACCGTGAACGCCTTGGACACCGATCCCGTCTCCGCCGTGCACGAGATCTGTGACGGTCCCGCCGACTTCAGCCTCGAGTGCACCGGCAACCCGTCCGTCTGCCGGCAGGCCGCCGATTCCGTCGGCATGCGCGGGCTGTGCGCCCTCATCGGCGGCGCCCCCGCCCGTGCCGAGGTGCAGCTTGATCACCTCTCCACCCTGTGGGGCAAGCGGATCGTCGGCATCCTCGGCGGCGAAGGCCGCAGCACCACCCTCATCCACACCCTGCTGGACCTACACCGCCAGGGCCGCTTCCCTTTTCACGAGCTCGTCACCCGTTTCCCGTTCGAGCACATCGCCGACGCCCTCGCCGCCGCCGAGTCCGGCGAGGTCCTCAAACCCGTCCTCACCTTCGCCGCCGGGTGAACCCTGTCCCCGTGCACCCCTTCGAGCTCCCCGTGCCCCGCCCCGGCGAGCACCTGATCCACGACCTCATCGCCCAGGCCCTGGCCTGACGCCCGTCACGCAACCTTGGCCGGGTCCACCACTGTTCCAGCGGTGCTCGCCTGACGTCGATGGGTCATGCCCCGGTCGCCGGCCTCGCCGGGCAGATGCCCGCGTCCAGCCACTTCTCACGCAGGTCGTCCGGGATGTTCAGGGCGGTCGACTGGCCGTTGGTCAGTGTGCGGACGCTGCCGCCCAGCAGCAGACTGCCCGCCTTGTCCAGGATGGTCGTCGCCACTGTGCTGCGGTCCTCGGCGCGTTCGAGCACGCGCATCAACCATGTGCCGGCGCGCACCGCACGGTTCCAGGTCCGCGAGTTCGGGACCTCCATCCAGTCGGCGACTCGCCGATCGACCGTCTGGCGGACCATTGCCGACACGACACCGTCGAACGCCCTGCCGGGCACCATGTCCTCGTACAACTGTATGAGGTCGCGGGTGAGGGTTACGCCTTCGGGCGACGGCCCGTAGGTGGCATCGACGATGACGGCGTTGAGCTCCCGCGCCTCGTCGAGGGACTCGGGCATGGCTTCGGCGGGAATGCCGAGCATCGCGCCAGTCACCCGCCAGACGTAGTAGTAACTCGCCGCTTCCTTCTCGGTCACCGAGATCCCTATGCGGCGCATGCCGTCGATCACCTGCACCGAGAAGATCAGCAGAGCGCCGAGCATGTCCTGCTGGCACAGCGGGACCCCGTCCGCCTCGATGTCCCAGCGGCCCGAACGCGTGACGAAGTACCGCACGGCGGCGTGGATGAGCCGCGTTTTCTGGATCGTGGGCACGAACGAACCTTCGGCGCCGAACGGCTGCCGGCCCATCATGTTGAGCACGAACTGCGATGTCTCCGACAGGCGCCGATGTGGTTGGTTGAGCCGATGCGTCAGTGTCAGCACTCGCGACGGGCGGGGCTGGGCGTAGCAGTTGACCATCGCGCCGAACGACAGCACGGAGGCGACGTGCACTCCGTCATCGATGAAGAACTCGTACGCTTGCGCCACTCGGTCGAGATCGGCCCACGGCGGAGGATCGTCTGTGGCGATGAGATAGGCACGCACCGATTCGGGCAGATTCTCCGGAATGGGCTGGTCGTTGTCGCGGAACTGGCTCAGAACCTCGTTCACGGCATCGACCCGACCGGTCGCGACGAGGTCGGCGATCACCGCGTCGGCCAGCGGATCGCCCTGGAACATCAACGCTTCCACGGAAGCCATGTCGATCATGTCGGTCCCGTCCTCGCTCGCCGCGCGACCTGTCCGTCTCGTCCACAGTGCCACCGCCCGAGAACTCCGCCAGACCTCCGCACGCCGACCGCCCGAACGGACGTCCAACACCAACCGAACGGCCTATGCCGGCCATGGCATCGAAGACGCGATGGGCAACACCCCAGCTCCACCGAGCCCATCGACGCGATCCTTGGAGTTGTCAGACCGTGAGCTCCAGTCGCAGCACCGGCTCGCCGTGCCGTGACCACGGCCCTGGTGCCGGCCGTCCACCAGCAGCCGCCACAGGTAACACGGTCCGAGGATGCCCGGCCGCCCCGGCGGAACGTTCCAGCTGAGCATCACGAACCCCACCGGCGCGTCCACCGGTGTACACGGCCCGAAACCACGGCTCGGCCTCGGGAGTCGCCGCCTCCTCCAGGGATCGCCGCGCGCCGGTCGCGAACCGTTCCTGCGACGGGTGTGCCCGCCGGGCACACCGCCTCGCGGTTGTCATCGACCTCTAGACCAAGGCCGTCAGGGTTTGGGTGTCTCCAAGACCTGCAAACCCCGTCCGCGCGGGTCTTGGACCGCTACAAACCCGGTTGCCGCCAGCGGGTGTGTAGCGGTTTGAGACGGGCCTGCCCTGGGTTTGTGGGTCTTGGAGACCGACAGGCCCCAGACGGTTCAATTTCAGTGGTCCCGGATGGTCGACGAGATCAGCGCGCTGTGATCCGGTCCAGGATTCGCAGGCAGACCCGTTCCAGCGCGGCGAAATCCTCGACGGAGTCGATCACCAGGTCGCGGACCCGGTCCACGTGCGCGGGCGCGATCTCGACGAGCAACTGCTGGCCGGCGTCGGTGAGGATCGCGTTGGTGTAGCGGCCATCGCTCGGATCGGGCTCCCGTCGCACGAGCCCCCGCTTCTCCAGCCGCCGCACCAGGTGCGAGAGCCGGGACAGCTCGGAGTTGGCGAGATCGGCCAGGGCGCTCATCCGGCACGTCCGCGACGGCTGGTCGGACAGCCGCGCCAGCACGTGGTACTCCATGTAGCTGACCCGCGCGTCCTGCTGCAGCTGCGACTCCAGCGCGGCGGGCAGCCGGGACAGCACGCGGTTGAACGCGATCCAGGTGGCCAGCTGCTGTTCGTTCAGCCAGCCGCGCGTGGGAGTCACGGGCAGACCCTATCCGATCACTTGAATGTTCACGTGTTCGTTGCTACGTTCACGTGAAATTTCAAGTAACTCGTGGGTGATGACATGCCACTGTCCGCGGTCCGGCCGCCCGCCGGGGCCTGGGAGGAGCACGCCATCCGCTCGCTCGCCGACGGCGCGGGCGCGAACGCCTGGGCCCGCCGGGCCCAGCTGGTGCTGGCGGCCTGGCGCGGCGACTCCGTCACCTCGATCGCCACCGACGCCGGCCTCACCCCGCACACGGTCAAGCGCTGGCTGGCCACCTTCGACGAGCAAGGCGTGCCCGGCCTGATGGCGCAGCCGGGTTCCGGCCGCCGCTCCCGGATCACCGAGAGCGACCGGGACCGGATCGTCGCCGTCGCCAGCACGGGCCGCTGGACACTGCAGGCGCTGGCGGAAGCGGTCCGCGCCGAAGGCATCCGCCTCAGCGCGGGCCAACTCCGCAAGATCCTCATCGCCGCCGGCGTCAACTGGCGCTGACTTCTGACCACGGCATCACAGCGTCGGTGCCCGATCTCAAACGCCTTTAGTGCCAGGGCTCGTCGTCCACGCGGACGGTGAGCCCGCTGTTCGCCGCCTCCTCGATGGCCAGGGCGATCCGGTGGTCCTGGATGCCGTCGGCCAGCGGATACGGCTCCGGTCCTTCGCCTCGGACCCATTTCCCCATGTCCCGCAGCAGGGTCGCGATGGCGATCTCCTCGTCGTTCCACCGCTTTCCCTGGTACGGGTTGCGGTACAGGACCTCGTCGCCGAAGGTGATGTGATCGGTGTCGAAGCCGTCGAGGTCGAGGTCGTAGCCGGTCTGACGGCGCACGATCTCGGTGCGCACAATGGTCTTCGGGGCGGCCAACCGGACAACGTCGTTGTCCCGCAACTCGCCGAGGGTGCCGCGGACGAGAATCCGGCGCATCAGCAACTGGTTGTGCCACTGGTTGTCGGTGAAGTCGTACAGCCCGAGGCCGCCGCCGTCGAACTCGACGGTGGCGATCACGGTCGCGGCGTCCTTGACCTCGGCGGGGTCGGCCCAGCCGTCGCGCGTCAGCGGATCGGTCAGGCGGGCGATGGTCCGCACGGCCCGCACATCGGCCCGACCACGGCCGACGCCCAGCAACGTCCTGATCAACGACACGGCGTGGTACTGGTGCGTCGAGGACACGTCCACCCGAGTCGGCTCGCCCAGCACGCCCTTACGCACCAACGCAACCCGCGCCGCGTGGGCGGGCATCCTGGTGTACTGCTCCGCCACCTGCACCTTGCCGGTGGCCCCGACCGCAGCCCACAACGCCCGGAGCCCGGCCAGGTCCGGCGCCGGCGGTGTCTCGGCCAGCACCGGCACCCCGCGCTCGGCCAGCTCCGTGACCAGCGACGGCGTCACCGCCCACGGCGTCGCCGTCACCACGAAGTCGGGCCGCCGGGCCAGGCACTCGTCCAGCGAACCGAACACCGGCACCGGCAGGTCCTTCTTGCTCCGGGACACCACGCCGACGCAGTCCAGGTCGTCCAGCTCCGCCGCCAGCCGCCAGAAGAACTCCGCCCGCCAGCCGGTCCCCACAATCGCGAATCCACTCACGGACCCCATCCAACCAGCGGAAACGGTAGGATCAAGGCCCGGGGGAGGGAGCTTTTCGTGGATCGCCACATTCGTGCCGTCGAGGACGTTCTGCGCCTGCTGGACGGCATGTTCAGCACCGACGCCGCCTGGTGGGACCGCTTCTACGCGGACCGGTCGCGGCCGGTGCCGTTCTTCGCCGCCAAGCCCGACGAAAACCTGGTGTCGTACCTGGACCGCGGGCTCATCAGTCCCGGTAGGGCCCTGGACGTCGGCTGCGGGCCGGGCCGCAACGCCGTCCACCTCGCCGCGAAAGGCTTCGACGTGGACGCCGTCGACCTGTCGTCCACGGCCATCGCCTGGGCGAGGGACCGGGCGCGCGAGGCCGGGGTGGCGGTGGATTTCCGTTGCGGTGACGCGTTTGCCGCGAACGGCCCGTACGACCTGATCTACGACTCCGGCTGTTTCCACCACCTGCCGCCGCACCGGCGGATCAGCTACCTGGCGCTGCTCGACCGCGCGCTGGCCCCCGGTGGCCATTTCGCCCTCACGTGCTTCACCACCGACGAGGGCTCCAGCCGTCCCGACGACGACTTCTACCGAACCCCGGTGTTGGACGGCGGCATCGGCTACACACCCGAGTCGCTGCGCTGGATCTTCGCCGATCTCGACGAGGTCGAGCTCCGGCTGATGCGGGAACAGCCCGCCGACTCCCCGCACTTCGGCGCGCCGTTCCTGTGGACGGCGCTGTTCCGGAGAAGGCCGGAGGCGTAGTGCCCCCGGCCTTCGTTGTCACAGCACGATTTCCGCGAGGCGCTCGATCTCGTCGAGGTCGTCGGTGCCCGGGTTGAAGATGAACTCGTCGGTGCCGAGGTCGGAGAACGAGGCGACGACCGCCCGCAGCGCCTCGGCGCTGTCGCTCATGCCGGTCGCGACCTGCTCGGCGTAGTCGTCCGCGAAGGCGTAGTAGTCGCGCAGGTTCGTGCGGCCCCTGTCGGGATCGCCGAGCGCGAAGTAGCCGATCGCGACCAGGCGCGGGTCACCCTCCCGGCCGGCTTCCCGCCACGCGGCGCGGGCCTGGTCGAACAAGCCGGCGGCATACGCGGCCGGCACCCCGCCGGCGATGTAACCCCGGCCCCACTTGGCCATCCGGGTGAACGAGACCGGCGCCGTGCCGCCGAGCAGCATGGGCACTTCGCGGGTGCCGGCCGGCACGCCGGGGTTGTCCCCGCCGCCGACCGGCTGTCCCGTCCACAGCGCGCGGTAGGCCTCCAGGTCCTTGTCGATGCGCTTGCCGAGGCCCTTCGGGCCGAGGCCGTCGACGACGAAGTCGTCCGGTCGGCCGCCGACGCCGATGCCGACCGTGAGCCGGCCGCCCGAAACTCCGTCGATGCCGGCGAGCTCCTTGGCCAGCAGCGTCCCGGGCCACACCGTGGCCACCATGATGTTGCTGATCAGGCCGATCGTGCTGGTCGCGCCGGCCGCCGCGGCCAGCGCCACGGTGTCGATCACGCCCGGGTAGGCGATCCTGCCGATCGTGCCCACCGACGAGAAGCCCGCCCGCTCCGCGCGCGCCGCCCAGGTCGGAATCACCGTCGGGTCGACGTCGCGCACCTGGTTCGGGAGTCCGATGCCGATCTTCATCGCGCCATGCTCCTCAGCAAAAGTTGAGAGCTCAATGGTAAATATTAGTGACTGTTTTGACAGGGTAACAGTACTCGGGATCGCCGCCTTCCGCGGCCTGTGCGGACGTCATCGGAGAGAGGTGGCCAACCGTGCGACGAGCGTCGCCATGGCGGCGCGCAGCTCCGGCCCGCCCTCGACGCGGAACGGGATGGACACGTTCGCCAGCCACTCCTGGGCGTACATGGTCGGGTTGTTGGTGCTGCCGATGAGCACGCAGCCGTCGCCCAGCGGCTCCAGCCGTCCCATCGGCCCGCCGATCCACGGCGCGACCTTCTCCGGCGGCAGGTCGAAGACGACGCGAGTCGGGAACTGCCAGCCGGCGCCGAGGTTCTCCTCCAACGAGGCGACGGGATCGAGGCCCTCGGGCGGCTCGAACGCGTGCGGGGTCTGCTCCAGGGCCAGGACGCGGTCGATCCGATACGTGCGCACGGCGTCGGCCCGATGGGAATGGCACAGCAGGTACCAGCGCCCGTGCCGGACGACCACCGCCCACGGGTCCACCTCGGTGCACCACTCGTTGCCGACCTCGCTGCGGTACGTGATCACCACCCGCCGGCTCGCCGCGACGGCGGCGACGAGCGCGCTGGTGGTGGCGGGATCCGGCCGAGCGCGGCCCCGGTCCGGCGCGGCGGAGGCATGGTCACGCAGCGCGGCGGCCTGCCGGCCGACGCTGTCGGGCAACGCCCGGATGACCTTGCCCAGCGCCCCGCCGAGGAGGTCGTCGCCGGGCGGCTGTCCGTCGAGCACGGCCATGACCAGCACCAACGCCTCCGCCTGGGTGAAGACGATCGGCGGCAGCTTCATCCCGCGCCCGAGGCGGTAGCCGCCGTGCGGGCCGCGGACCGACTCGACGGGGATGCCGGCCTCGCGCAGGATGCCGACGTAGCGACGGGCGGCGCGTTCGGTCACGCCGAGCCGCGCGGCGAGTTCGTCGGCGGTGGTGCCGGGCCGGTTCTGCAGGATCTCCAGGGTCCGCAGCGCCCGCGCGGTGGGGCTGAGTTCGGTCGTCACGTCAGCAGGCTAGGTGAACCGGAAGCGGAACGTCCGGAATTGCTCCTAGGGTGCGGCGCATGGAAATTCTGCTCGCCGCCGGCCTGTGGCTGGACGGGTCGACCGTCTGGGACGACGTCGTGTCCGCGCTGGAGCCGCTCGGCCACCGAGCCGTGCCCATCCCCCTGCCCGGCCAGGGCGACGGCAACACCGCCGCCACCCTCGACGACCAGCTCGCGGCCGTGCTGTCCGCTGTGGACGATGCCGAGAATCCCGTGCTGGTGGGGCATTCCGCCGCCTGCACGCTGGCCTGGCTCGCCGCCGACGCGCGGCCGGAGCGGCTGAACCGGGTCGTGCTCATCGGCGGTTTCCCGAGCTCCGCCGGGCAGCCGTACGCCAGCTTCTTCGAGATCCGCGACGGCGCGATGCCCTTCCCCGGCTGGGGTCCGTTCGAGGGGCCGGACGTCGTCGACCTCGACGAGGAGACCAGGCAGCGCATGGCCGCCGCCGCGATCCCCGTCCCGGAGGGCGTGGCCACCGGCGTGGTCCGCTACGGCGACGACCGCCGCTTCGACGTGCCGGTGACGCTCGTGTGCCCGGAGTTCAGCCCCGACGACGCCAGGAAGTGGATCGACGGCGGCGAGGTCGCCGAGCTGGCCGCGGCCGAGCACCTGGAGTACGTGGACATCGACTCCGGGCACTGGCCCATGGTCACCCGGCCCCGGGAGCTCGCCCGGCTGCTCGACGAGGTCAGCCGGTCGGCAGCGCGTCGATGACCACCTGGAACCGGCGCGGGTCGAAGTAGTCGTGGTAGGCGATGATCAGGCCGTCACGGAACCGGAACACCGCGATGTTGGTGTTGGTGTACTCGACCCCGCCGGCCACCACCGCGTGGTTGGTGTACTCCACGCACACCGCGTCGGAGTCCGCCGCCGGGTAGACGGCGGTCAGTGTCGACCGGAACGACTCGTAGTTGGCGAACAGGCCCTTGAACGCGGCCAGGATCTGCTCCCGGCCGTCGATGCTGGAGTCGAAGCCCTCCGGCGGGTAGGGCACGATGATCCGCCCCTCGTCGTGCCAGAGCTCGATCCACGCGTCGATGTCCTTGGCCGCGAGCAGCTCGTAGAACCGGCGGGCGATCCGGTCATGATCAGTCGTAGTCACGATCTCCCCTGACGCTCGGTAGCCGAATGGTACCGCTTCGTGTTGACGCGGGCTCGCGGCGGTCCGAAATGTGGGCTTTCGGGGCGTCGTCTGCTGGGATCTCGGGGGTGGGCGGACCCGTCCGAATGTGCTTGGCGGAAACGTGTCGATCGGGCGCGGGGCCGTTCGACGCGGATGTGAGCGGCCGGGAACGACCGGCCACCTGACGACAGGGAGCACGACATGCGGTTCCTCATGATGCACCGGATGGACGAGAGCCTGCCCGAGGCATGGAACCCCAGCCCGGAGTTCATCGAGCAGATGGGCGCGAAGATCCAGGACTGGACGGAGCGAGGCATCCTCATCACCGCCGAGGGTGTGCACCCGTCCGAGAAGGGCGCGCTGGTCCGCAAGAGCCGCAGCGGCGACACCACGGCGACCGACGGCCCGTTCACCGAGGCCAAGGAGGTCATCGGCGGTTTCGCGCTGATCAACGCCGACAACCGCGAGCAGGCCGTGGCCTACGCGCAGGAGTACGCGGCGCTGTTCACCGAGATCGAGGTCGAGGTGCGGCAGGTCGTCGAGTTCGAGGACTTCCAGCAGGGCTGACCGTCAGTGGGCCGGCCGGTCGCCGGCCGGCCCGCAGCTCACGGCGCGGCGACGGCCAGTTCCTCCCAGGCGCGGGTGCCTAGCCCGCGTGTGCCACCTCAAGACTTGCCACGGTCGTTGCGGCGCGCACGAACGCGGCGACGGCCGGCGAGCGGGCTTCGCGCGGCCAGGCCACGGTGATCGTGACCGGGTCGAGGTCGCGGACCGGCCGGTAGACGATGCCGGGCCGGGCATGCCGCCGCGAGACCGACAGCGGCGGGAACCAGACGATCTTGCCCAGCTCGACCAGGCTGAAGATCTGCGCGAGATCCAGCTGCCGGCGGGCGTCGACGTCGCCCGGCCCGGGGCGCCCGGCCAGGTCGGCGAGGCACAGCGTTTCCCGTGCCGCCAACGGATCCGTCGCCGCCAGGGCGACGACACACGGCTCGGTCCGCAGCGGCTCGAAGTCGAGGTCCCGGTCGTCGAACGGGGCCGGGAACAGGGCGACGTCGGCCCGGCCCTGCCGCAACGCGGGCGCTTGGTCGTTACGGCCGCCGAGGTGCACCGACACCGGGATCGCGGCCGGATCCTGCTCGTACAGAGCCAAGATCTGCGGCAGCAGCCCGGCGTCGTAGTCGGCCTTGAGCGTCAGCCGCAGCCCCGGCTCCGGGGTGCCGGCGTGCTGGGCCCGCCGCCCGGCCGCGGCGACGGCGTCGAGCGCGGCGCGGCCGTCGCGCAGCAGCACCTCGCCGGCCGGGGTGAGCGCGACCTGTCGGGTGGTCCGCACCAGCAGCTGCACGCCCAGCTGCCGCTCCAGCTCGCGGATGGCGCGGGACAGCGGCGGCTGCGCCATGCCGAGCCGCTCGGCCGCCCGCCCGAAGTGCAGCTCCTCGGCGACGGCGACGAAGTACCGGAGCTGCCGCACCTCCAGATCACTCATACCACCACGGTATCAATCGGAACCGGATTGGTCATTCCGTTTAACCGGCAAGCGCAGTTGACTTGCCGACATGATCGTTGTGACCACACCGACCGGTTCCATCGGCAGCAAGCTCGTCCGGAACCTCCTCGACCGCGACGCCAAGGTCCGCGTGATCGTGCGCGACCCCGCCCGACTCGCCGACGACGTGCGCGAACGCGTCGAAGTCGTGCCCGGCACGCACGGCGACCTCGACGTCGTCACCACGGCCTTCGCCGGCGCCGACGCGGTGTTCTGGCTCGCGCCGCCGAACTGGCGCATGGAGAACCTCGACGCCGCCTACCTCGACTTCACCCGTCCCGCCTGCGAAGCGATCGTCAGCCAAGGCGTTCGGCGCGTGGTCGACGTGTCGGCCCTCGGCCGCGGCACGCCCTATGCCGACAAGGCCGGCCTCGTCACGGCGTCGCTGGCGATGGACGACCTCATCGCCAGCACCGGCGTGCATCTCCGGTCGCTGGCGCTGCCGTCGTTCATGGACAACGTCCTCCGCCAGGTCGACAGCATCGCCGACGACGGTGTGTACCGCGAGCCGCTCGCCGCCGACCACAAGGAACCGACCTGCGCCACCGCGGACATCGCCGCCGCGGCGTCCCGGCTGCTGCTCGACGACACCTGGACGGGCCGGGGCAGTGTCGCCGTGCTCGGCCCGGAAGACCTGTCCGGCAACGACAAGGTGGCGATCATGTCCGAGGTGCTCGGCCGGCCCGTCCGCTTCGAGCACACCCCGCCGGACGCCTTCCTGGCCGGCCTGCGGGCCTCCGGCGCGTCCGAGGCGATGGTCCAGGCCTTCTACGACATGACGATGGCCAAGAGCCAGGGCCTGGACAACGCCGAGCCGCGCACCCCCGAATCCAGCAGCCCCACCAGTTTCCGGCAGTGGTGCGCCGAGGTGCTCAAGCCGGCGGTGGACGCGCGCTAGGCCGGCACGGCGTCGACCTCCAGCTGGAGATCGACGACCATGCCCTCGTCGACGTCCTCGGCCCGGCGCACCTTCGCCTTCAGCGGCACGATGTAGCGGCCGTCCTTGGGGAACATGGACGTCCGCCACGTGGTGTCGCCGAGGGTGACGGTCACCGGCACGCAGCCCCAGCCGTAGCTGACCGCCGCGGACACCTCGTGCAGCTCGCGGCACTGGTCCTCGGGCATGGTGACGAAGTAGAACGGCGACGGCCCGCGCCAGTACCAGATCTCGCCGCTGAAGCTGAACTCCATCACGGGGCGTCCTCCCCGACGCGGCCGTCGATCGCCTCGCGGATCAGGTCGGCGTGCCCGGTGTGCCGGGCGTACTCCTCGATCATGTCGGTCAGGATCCGGCGCAGGCTGGGCGTGCCCCAGCCGGGGGACTCGTGCCCCTTGGCCCGGTCGAGGCCGCCGTCGGCCATCGCCTCGGCGACCAGCCGCCGTGATCGCTCGACGGCCGCGCGCCAGTCCCGCCACGTCTGCTCGACGTCGCTGTCGGCGGACCACTCCCAGTCGGAGTCCCACTCCGCCCGCGTGAAACCGGGGCCGCCGTTGAGCTTCCACACGAAGGACGACGCCTCGCAGCGGGTCAGGTGGCGCAGCAGCCCGCCGAGAGTGATCGCCGACCTGCCGATCGTCGTCGCCATCGCGGCGGCGTCCAGGTCGGCACACTTCCACGCCAGCACCTTGCGGTTGCGTTCCAGGGTGCCGAGCAGCGTGGTGAGCTCGTCGCCGGCGACCGGCGGCTCGGTGAGGACTTCCTCGGTCATGGCGACACGGTAGGACCAGTTCCGGACGATCCGCTTCCGGAACCCGCCAGGGCGGTCTTCAGGTGCCGGCTGACGTCGCCGACCAGGTGGATGGTCACCCGTCGCTCGACGAACCGCCAGTCGCCGTTCCGGCGGGCGAAGGTGTCCCGGTAGCGGCCGGCGGCGATGCACTGCAGCGGGAAGTCCGGCAGCGCCTGGAAAATCGTCACGTACGAGCGGGCTATGGCCGTGTCGCCGCCGACCTCGACGGCCAGGTTGCTGGTGGCGTGCTGGGTGCGCGGCGTGCCGTCCTCGTAGCGGATGACGGTGTCGTCGAGCATCGCCGCGATCTCCGCACGGCCGGTGAAGTCGCCGTTGGCGCCGATGAAGGTGGCGTCGGCGAGCAGGTCACCGACGCCGGCGAAGTCGCCGGTGTCGACGAGGAGCGCGTACCGGGCGACCAGGTTCTGGATCGCCACGTGATCGTCGGACATGTGTCCATCATCGTCGCGACCGGGCATTCCCGGCTTCCCGGAGCGCGAAGTTGGCGGGATGTGAGTGGGTTGGGAGGCTCTGCCTAGTACTACAGCCGCAGGCTGTGATGTTTGCGGTGTTGCCGCTGGTAGTGGCATCGCCGGGCGTGGGTCTGATGAAGTCGCCGCCAGTCCGACCATCGATCAGTGTGCGCTCGGGGGTGCGTCGGTCGCGTCAGGATGGCCCACAAACGTCTGATCTCGTTGCACGACAACGGGATCAAACACTCGTGGCCGGCTGTGACGCCCCCTTTGCGTCGCGGTCGCGTTCAGCGGACGCGGTCACGGCCAGGAACGCGGCGGCCAGCATCGACAGCGTGACATGTCGGTACCACGCCTGATACTTGCGGACCTGGTAGTGGTCCAAGCCGGTCTCGTTCTTGGCGAACTGGAAGGTTTCCTCGACACCCCAACGACTGCCGGCGACCCGGACAAGTTCTGCCAACGGCACGGGACGGCGGGTGTGGCAGATGTAGTACGCCAACTCGTCCGGCTTGCTGATCGACCGGCGCACCACGAGAAGGTGCTCGTCCGCGCCCGGGTCCAGCAGCAGCCAGTCATACAGCCGGCGCCCCTTGCTGCCCTCACCGGCCGACAGGCGTTGCCAGCCCTTGCGCGGTGCGCTGCGAGCCAACGCATCCGCCCGCACAGCGCCTTTCGGGGTGGTGAAGCGCTGATCGCAGGAAACGGCCATGACGTAGTCGATGTCGTTGTCTTCTAGCCAGGTTCGCAGGCCGGGATTGTCGCCGTATGCCTCGTCCGCGGTGAACCAGTCGATGTCCCTTCCCGCCTCCAGCAGGCGAGCCAGCATGTGTTGGGCCAGCACGGGCTTGGTCGCGAACTCCACATCCTCGTCGATCCCGGCCTCCGCGCAGCGCTCGCGGTCGTCGGTCCAGGACGCGGGCAGGTAGAGCTCGCGGTCGATCAACGCCCGCCCCCGGGCCGACACGTAGGTCAAGAACACGCCGAGTTGGCAGTTCTCGATCCGACCGGCGGTGCCGGAGTACTGCCGTTGGACACCGGCGGATTTGGTGCCTTTCTTGAGGAATCCGGTCTCGTCGGCGACCACGACCCCGGTGGGATCAGTGATCTGGTCCAGCACGTAGTCCCGCAGGTCGTCTCGGACCGCGTCGGCGTCCCAGCGGTAGAAGTTCAGCAGGCGCTGCATGCCGTCAGGGGCCAGGTCACCGGCCTGCTCGGCGATCGTCCAGGAGTTCTTGCGCTCGGCGCCCGACAGCAAGCCCAGCAGGTACATCCTGGCCCGGTGGCGTGAGTCTGCCTGTGCGAACCGGCCTGCGACCAGCGCGAACATGTCCTCGAACCCTGCCCGCCACCGCGCCAGGCGATCGTCCGCGTTCGTCTCCGGTAGGGCCGTGAGGTCCTGCTCCATGTCCGGCACACCCAAGTCGATCACGCATCGGCGGTCTCCGTGAACACGACACGCCGACAAGTATCACACCGTGCGGCTGTAGTACTAGCACAGCCTAGAAAAGCGGTCGTGGTAACCGCTCTCTTGTTGGAGCAACATCGAACTCGTCAGGTGGTGGAACGACAGGGAGAGCGAGCAGAACAATGACCACAGCACAGAAGGTCGCGATTGTCACCGGCGCGTCCCAGGGTATCGGAGCTGCTCTGGTCACGGCCTATCGGAAGCTCGGCTACCGGGTCGTCGCCGTTTCCCGGAGCATCGGGGAATCCGACGACCCCGAGGTGTTCGCGATCCAGGCCGACCTCTCCCGGCCGGGTTCTGGCGGCGAGGTCGTCGAGCAGGCGCTGGCCCGGTTCGGTCGGATCGACACGCTGGTGAACAACGCCGGCATATTCGTGGCCAAGCCGTTCACCGAGTACACCGACGAGGACTACGACGCGGTCACCGGCATCAACCTGCGCGGATTCTTCGACGTTTCCCGCGGGGCGGTGGCGGCGATGGTGGAGCAGGGCGGCGGACACGTGGTGACGGTGTCGACCACGCTGGTCGACCATGCCCTCGCGCAGGTTCCCTCGGCGCTGGCGTCGCTGACCAAGGGCGGCCTGAACGCCGTGACGAAGGCCCTGGCCATCGAGTACGCGGCGCGCGACATCCGGGTCAACGCCGTCTCGCTGGGCATCATCCGCACGCCGATGCACGCGCCGGAAACGCACGAGTTCCTCGCCGGTCTGCACCCGATCGGTAGGCTGGGCGAGATCGACGAGGTGGTCGACGCCATTCTGTACCTGGAGAACAACCGGTTCGTCACCGGCGAGATCCTGCACGTCGACGGCGGCCAGAGCGCGGGGCACTGAGATGAATGCCGAAGAGAAGGTTTTGACGACGGTCCTGGGCCGGTGGAAGAACGCGGTGGACGCGCACGAACCGGAGCGCGTGGCCGAGAACTTCACCGAGGACGCCATTTTCCAGGGCCTGCACCCGTACACGGTCGGGCCCAAGGGAGTCGCCGAGTACTACGGTTCCCAACCGCTCGGCATGACCGCCGAGTACGAAATCCTCCAGACGCGCCGGCTCGGCGAGAACCTGGTACTCGGATACCTGCGCGTCGACTTCGCCTTCACCGATCGACCGACCTTGAGTGTGCAGCTCGGTGTCGTGGTCGAGGGGGAGAAGATTCGGCACTACCAGGTGTCGCGGCTCTGAAGGAACGGCACGACGAGGTCGCGGAACTGGGCCGGGCATCTGCTGTGCACGCGATGCCCGGCCGCGATGGCGACCAACCGGCCGTTCGGCAGCCGGCGCGTCATCTCGGTGAGGTGGTCCAGTCGGACGTGGCTGGTGGGGCCGCCGTGGACGAGCAGTGTCGGCGCCGCGACCGCCGGCAGCCGCGACCACCAGTACGGGTCGGGCGTGCGCAACTGCGTGATCACCGGCCGGACCATCGACCGGTCGAAGGCGCGCCACGTGACCAGTTCGGCCAGCGACCTGGTCGGCGGCGGGCCGGGCTCGTGGGGTGGCGGGGGAGTGTCCTCCAGGACCAGCCGCCGCACCCGGGCCGGGCTGTCCAGCGCGATCATCGACGCGATGCGGCCGCCGAGCGAGTGGCCGACCAGGTCGACCCGATCCAGGCCCAGTTCGTCGAGCAGGCCGACCATGTCGTCCCGAAATCCCGCCAGCGTGTAGTCGGCCGCGCGGGAACTCCGGCCGTGGCCGCGCAGATCCGGCAGGATGACCCGACGGTCCGGTAGGCATGCCGCCAGGCGGCGCCAGGTTCCGCCGCTGCTGGCCATCGCGTGCAGCAGCACCACCGGGGGCCCGTCCGGGGTTCCGGTCTCGCGGTAGGCGATGGTCACGTCCCCGACTCGCACGGTCGGCAGGTCGACAACGAGCACCCGGTCAAGCCTAGCCGTGATCACGCCGTCGCGGTGCGTAGTCACTCGAACGCCGCAGAGGGGCGTTCCGGACCGGAAACCGCGGCGACCGTAGCGCCGGGCCGATCGACGGGGTAGAACTAGCCAACCTCCCATCACAACACCAAAAGCCGGACCCGTCCGGGTCGCAAGAGAGCGCTCTCATCGACCCGTTCGAGTTTGGGAACGGACCATTCCTCTACTCGGAGTGGAGGAACGGCCCGTTCCCAACCTCAGTCGGACCCCGAGACGACAGGACGCATCCATGACCATGGCCCGAAGACTCGGCCGGGCGCTCGTGCTCGGCATCGCGCTGGTGGCGGCCCTGCCCGCCGTCGCGACGGCGGCCCCCGCGCCGCAGTTCCACCCCGGCGGCGCGCCGGACCTGGGGCCGAACGTGACCGTGTTCGATCCCTCGATGCCGGTGAGCCAGATCCAGGCGGCGCTGGACGCGGCCAACGCCACGCAGGTCGACAACGAGATGGGCACGCAGCGCTACGCCTTCCTGTTCAAGCCGGGGACCTACGGCACCGCTACCCAACCGCTGCAGATCAAGGTCGGCTACTACACCGAGATCGCCGGCCTCGGCGCGTCCCCGACCGACGTCGTGATCAACGGCAAGATCGAGACGTACAACCGGTGCCTCGAGGGCGGCGGCACCAGCAACTGCCTGGCGCTGGTGAACTTCTGGCGCACCGTGGCCAATCTTTCGCTCAACATCAACGCCACCGGCCAGGACGGCTGCCGCGCCACCGCCAACTTCTGGGCGGTGTCGCAGGCGGCGTCCGTGCGGCGGGTCGACGTCACCGGCGGCGGGCTGTCGCTGATGGACTACTGCACCGCCGGCCCGCAGTACGCCAGCGGCGGCTTCATCGCCGACTCCAAGCTGCCGTCGGTGACCAACGGCTCGCAGCAGCAGTGGCTGATCCGCAACAGCGAGATCGCCGGCTGGTCCAACGGCGTGTGGAACCAGGTCTTCTCCGGTGTGGTCGGCGCGCCGGCCGAGACCGGATTCCCCAACCCGCCGTACACCACGCTCGACACCACCCCGGCCAGCCGGGAGAAGTCGTACCTCTTCGTCGACTCGCACGGCAAGTACAACGTGCGGGTGCCGTCCGTGCAGCACAACAGCAAGGGCGTCACCTGGGCCAACGGTCTGACGCCCGGGCGGACCGTCCCGCTGTCCGACTTCTTCGTCGCCAAGCCCTCCGACCCGGTGTGGCTGATCAACGCGGAACTGGCGCTGGGCAAGAACCTTCTGCTCACGCCCGGCGTGTACGACGTCGCCCAGAGCATCCACGTGTTCCGGCCCGACACCGTCGTGCTCGGGCTCGGCCACGCCACGCTCACCGCCGACCGCGGCGCGATTCCGCTGGACATCGCCGGCGTGCCCGGCGTGATCGTCGCCGGCGTGACCTTCGACGCCGGCGCCCAGAAGTCCCCGGTGCTGCTGCGGGTCGGCCTGCAGCACGGCTTCGGCTTCAGCTCCGCCGACGACCCCACGACACTGTCCGATGTGTACTTCCGGGTCGGCGGTCCGCACGTCGGCAGCGCCGACACCGCGCTGCAGGTCAACAGCGACAACGTGATCATCGACAACACCTGGGTGTGGCGGGCCGACCACGGCGTGGAGAACCTGACCGACACCGAGCGGTGGAACACCAACATCGGCCGGCTCGGGGCCGTGATCAACGGTGACCACGTCACGGCCACCGGCATGTTCGTCGAGCACTTCCAGACGTACAACACCGTCTGGAACGGCAACGACGGCACGACGATCATGTACCAGAACGAGCTCCCGTACGACCCGCCCACGCAGGCCGACTGGATGCACGGCAGCGTGCCGGGCTACGGCGGCTACAGGGTTGGCGACAACGTGAAGACCCACCACCTCTACGGCGGCGGTGTCTACGTGTTCAACCAGAACAACCCGACCATCCACACCGCCAACGGCTTCGAGGTCCCGAACCAGCCGGGGGTGAAGCTGCACCACATCATGACCGTCAACCTCAGCGCCGGCACCATCGACCACGTCGTCAACGGCGTCGGCGGCCCCGCCGACACCACCAAGGTCGGCCAGCCGGTCTTCGTGACCGACTACCCGTGAACCGACACTGACGCGAGAAAGCCGACCGCGCGGGAGAGGTCCTCTCCCGCGCGGTCGTGTCGTTCCCGGCCTCACCGATGCCGCGTCGTGGCGCCGAAACGCCCGGCGAAATAACTGTATGCTTGACGGGTATTTCGTCGTGGGAGGGTGGTCGTCATGTGGCCGGCGAACGGGCGCTACGAGATGGACGTCGCCCCGGCAGGTCTCGGGTTCGTGCACGATCTGCTGAACACGATTCCGGCGGGCAAGCCGCGCGAGGCGGATCTGCTGGCGGAGCTGGGCGACGCGCAGGGGTGGCTGGACGGGGCCCTGGCGGCGTGGGCGGCGGAGACGGGCCGGCAGCGGCCCGAGGTGACGCTGACGGAACGCGACCTCGACCAGGTCAGGGCACTGCGCGACGAGATCAGGGGCGTGGTGACCGGCGCGGAGCCGGCGCGCGAGTTGTCGTCGGCGACACTGCGGCTGGACGAGGACGGCCGGGTGGTCGTCGAGCCGCGGGGGACCGGCGCGCGGCTGGTGTCGTCGGTGGTGCTGATCGAGATGCTGACCGCGCAGCAGGCCGACACCTGGCGGCGGCTCAAGGTGTGCCGCAATCCCCGCTGCCAGGTCGCGTTCTTCGACCGGTCCCGGAACAACAGCGGCGTCTGGCACGCCACCAAGGTCTGCGGCAACGTGGAGAACCTGCGGGCCCACCGGGCACGCGCCAAGCTCGCGTGACCGGATCTCCGGAGGTTCCCTCATCGACGCCGCGAACCGGGTGGCCGCGGTAAGACACGCTTCGTTCCTTTTTTACCAGTGTGACGAAAACGCCTGTGTTGTGCCGCGTCGCGCATGGTTGCGGCGCGCCCGATGACCCGGTCGGGAAATGGGCTTCGAGCTGCCGAATTGCCGGTGACGACAAAAGGCGGCCGTGGAATCGTCGTGCCGCGCCGGTCGGGTGCGGGGTCTGGCATCGTCCCAGGAAGCGAGTGGTGCGACGAATGATGGTGGTCGGTGACTCGGCGCTGGGCTACACTGGCTCGCGAATCGCAGAAAAGCGTTTCCCTGCGGTGAAACGAGCCGGGGGAGGGTGACCCGCTGGGGGTGAGTCACCCTCCCTCTTCTGATCGTCGCGTATTCAACTTTTTCGTGCGCCCCCGCTGTGACGAAAATGTCGAAATTCAGTTCCGGATAGCCCGCGGGGCCGTGCCGAACATGTCGGCGTCGAGCTGGACGGGGGTGCCCCGACACGCCGTGGGGCGTCACCGAGGCGACGCCTGCTCGCGCCAGCCGCGGGTGAGGACCACGTTGGCCTTCTCGGTGATGACCTTGTCCAGGTCGATGCCGAGTTCCTCGGCCGTGGCGAAGGCCGTGATCACCACGTCGGCCAGTTCGGCGTGCATCTCCTCGGCGGTGCCGCCGCGGCGGGCCTGGCCGGACCAGCGGCGGTAGGCGCCGACGAACTCGCCGCACTCCTCGGCCAGCGCCAGCACCTGCCGGTTCGCACCGCCCTCGGCCGGGAAACCGTTGGTGTGCAGGTGTTCCACGATCACGCGGGCCAGGTCGCGCAGGTTGCCGGTAGTGATGTCCACCGGCGCATTCTGGCGGAGTCCGGGGCGGAGGCGCGGCGTGGGGGTCTGGGGGCCGGGCCCCAGAAGACACTCCGAGCGCGACTCGCCCATGAGGGAGGCGGTGACCTGTGACTTCCCCTCACAGATCACCGCCTCGACGTCAGTGTAGCACCAACTCGAACACGTGTTCGACATGTGGTGGCGCGGGTCACGCGATAGGGTCGCCACGAAGGGGGATCACCATGATCGTGAACGTCAACGGCGTCGAGATCGACGCCGACACCTTTGGCGAGCCGGGCCGGCCGGCGGTGCTGCTGTTGTCCGGTTCCGGCAGCTCGAAGGACTTCTGGCAGCCGGAGTTCTGCGAGCGGCTGGCCGAGGCCGCTGGCTTCGTCATCCGCTACGACATGCGGGACACCGGCCAGTCGACGACCTACCCGGTGGGTGAGCCGGACTACACGCTGCTCGACCTGGCCGACGACGCCGTCGCGCTGCTGGATCACTTCGGGGTGCGGCGGGCGCACCTGGTCGGCATCTCGATGGGCGGCGCGATCGCCCAGCTGATCGGCATCACCCACGCCGACCGGGTCGCCTCGTTGACGCTGCTGGCCACGAGCCCCGGCACGGACGACCTGCCGGGCCCGACGGAGGCCCTGCGGGCGCACTTCGCGGCGGAGCAGCCGGCCGATCCGATCGAGCGAGCGGTGGCGGCGTGGCGGGCCTACGCCGCGCGGTCCGTGCCGTTCGACGAAGCCGGCACGCGCGAGCTCATCGCCCGGGAACACGCCCGTGCCAAGAACATCGAGGCCGCCACCAACGCCCACGCGACCAAGCGCATCGACCGGTGGGCCGACCGGCTGGGTGAGATCACCGCGCCGACGCTCGTCCTGCACGGCGACGAGGACCCGCTGTTCCCGATCGAGCACGGCAAAGCGCTCGCCGACGCGATCCCCGGCGCGGAACTCCGGACGCTGTCGCAGGTCGGGCACGAGATGCCGCCCCGGGCCTGGGACGAGGTGATCGCGGCCATCGCCGAGATGGCCACGACGGACTGGGACCTCCGCGCCGATCGCCTTGCCGCGCAAGCAATTGCCAACGGTCAGCCCACCTCCTGGTTCGATCGTCTCTACGGCGAGGGCACGCGCGGCGAGATCGAGATGCCGTGGAACCGGCAGCATCCGCACCCGATGCTCGTCGAGTACCTGGAGGGCCGCTCCGGCGAGGGCAGGCGCGGCCTGGTCGTCGGCTGCGGTCTCGGCGCGGACGCCGCGTTCCTGGCCGGCAAGGGCTTCGCCACCACCGGTTTCGACGTCTCCGAGACGGCCATCGAGGTGGCCCGCGAGCGGCACGCCGGCATCGACTTCCGCGTGGCCGACCTGTTCGACCTGCCGAAGGAATGGTTGCGGGCCTTCGACTTCATCGTCGAGATCTTCACCGTGCAGGCTCTGCCCGAGTCGGTCCGGGCCGAGGCCGGCGCCGCCGTCGGCAGCCTGCTCGCGCCCGGCGGCACGCTGTTCGTGGTCCAGATGTCACGCGAGGAGGGCACGATCGCGGACGGGCCGCCATGGCTGCTGACCCGAAGCCAGATGGACGGCTTCGCGGTCGACGGCGTCTCCGCCGTCTCCGTCGAGGAGCGGGACGGACGCTGGATCGGCGAGTTCACCCGATGAGCCTGTCCAGCACGGGCTTGACCCGCCTGCACGACACACTGCGCCGGCACGTCGAGGACGGCGCCTGCCCCGGCCTGGTCAGCGTGATCCACCGGCGCGGCGAGACACACGTCGACGTGATCGGGGACGTGCGGCGGGACACCATCTTCCGGATCAGCTCCATGACCAAGCCGATCACCGCCGCGCTGGCCATGGTGCTGGTCGAGCAGGGCCGGCTGCGGCTGGACGAGCCCGTCGACGAGCTGCTGCCGGAGCTGGCCGACCGCCGCGTGCTCACGTCGATCGACGCCCCGATCGACGACACCGTGCCGGCCAACCGGGCCATCACCCTGCGGGACCTGCTGACGTTCCGGCTGGGCTGGGGCGGTATCTACGCGCCGCCCGGCACCTATCCCGTGCAGGTCGCGGCGGCGGAGTTGCAGCTCGGGCTCGGCGACGGCCCGCCGCAGCCGGCCGGCCCGCCCGAGCCGGACGAGTGGATGCGCCGGTTCGGCACGCTGCCGCTGCTCAGCCAGCCGGGCGAGCGGTGGATGTACCACGTCGGCGCGGAGATCCTGGGCGTGCTGCTGGCCCGGGCCACCGGCAAGACGCTCGGCGAGGCCATGCGGGAGCACCTGTTCGAGCCGCTCGGCATGATCGACACCGGCTTCCACGTGCCGGCCGAGAACCTCGGCCGGCTCACCGTCAGCTATTCGGACGGCCAGGTCTTCGACGCCGTGGACGGCCAGTGGAGCAAGCCGCCCGCGTTCGAGGCGGGCGGCGGCGGGCTGGTCTCCACCGCCGACGACTACCTGGCCTTCGCCACCATGTTGCTGGGCGACGGAAAGCACGGCCGGGAGCGGATCCTGTCGCGGCCGTCCGTGCGGCTGATGACCACCGACCAGCTGACGCCCGAGCAGCACGCCAACGACGGCTTCTGGCCCGGCTTCTTCGGCGAGCACCGTGGTTGGGGCTTCGGCGTGCAGGTCGTGACCAAGCGGGACCAGCTGTGGGCCACGCCCGGCCGGTACGGCTGGGACGGCGGGCTCGGCACCTCGTGGCACAACGACCCGGCCGAGGAGCTGACGGCCGTGCTCATGACGCAGCGGGCGGCGTTCCCGCTGAGCTCGCCGCTGTACCTGGACTTCTGGAACGGGGTCTACGCGGCGCTGGACGAGTAGCTACGCCTGGTAGCCCTTCTCCTGCAGCACCCAGGTGTTGCCGTCGGGGTCGGCGAAGTCCGCGAAGGAGTTGTAGTCGGTGTGGTCGGGGTCCACGCCCGGCTGCCACCCGTCCTTCATGTGCCGGACTTCGCTGACCTCCAGCCCCTTGGCCGCCAGCTCGTCCCGGACCGCCACGATGTCGGTCACGACCAGGTGCAGACCCTTGATCGACCCCGGCGCCGCGTCGGTGATGCCGACACCGAACGCGATCGAGCAGGCCGAGCCGGGCGGATCCATCTGCACCACCCGGAAGTTCTCGCCCGCCCGGTGGTCCACGTGCACGTGGAAGCCGCACTTGTCGGCATAGAACGCCTTCGCCCGGTCCACGTCGGTGACCGGCAGCAACACCAGCTCCAGCTTCAGCTCCACGCCGCCCACCCTGCCACACCGTAGCCGTGCCGAAGCGCCGGAACGGGCCGCGCCCGGCAGGTGCGGCCCGTTCGGTGACGCGGGGGATGACAAAGGGGTTGCCGACAAACGCCGTCGACGGCCCTTCGGAGTGTGCTCTCGTTCGTCAGGGCGCGCCTGGGGCTAGATCCAGGGATTGCACGGCCACATTCGCCGAATTAAGGGTCCAGCCGGCGGACCCGGGACCGCACCGTGCCACCGGGTCACGCGTGTCCGAGACGTTCGTCCCGGTGTTGAAGGGCGTGTTGGGTGTGGTGGACAGCACGTTCGTGTAGAGGTAGCTACCACTGCTGTACACGCACTGATGCAGATTCAGGTACCGCCCGGCGGCCAGATCCAGGGATTGGACGGCCGTGTTCGCCGAATTAAGCGTCCAACCAGCGGACGCGGCACCGCATTTCACCGCGGAGTCGGGTGTGTGAGAGATGTTCGTCCCCGTGTTGAAGGGCGTGTTGGGTGTGGTGGACAGCACGTTGGTGTAGAGGTAGGTGCCACTGCTGTACACGCACTGGTGCAGATTCAGATATCGGCCACGTACCCGGTCCAGGGATTGCACGGCTACGTTCGCCGTGTTGAGCGACCAGCCGGAGGACGCGGAACCGCACTGTGCCGCGGTGTCACGCGTGTCCGAGACGTTCGTCCCGGTGTTGAAGGGCGTGTTGGGTGTGGTGGACAGCACGTTGGTGTAGAGGTAGGTGCCACTGCTGTACACGCACTGGTGCAGATTCACATACCGGTCTCCCGATGCCATGGCAGGTGCTGTCGTCAGTGCGAGCGCACTGAGACTCAGCACTGTCACGATGGCGGATCTCCACGACTTCAGGGCCCTTGTAGCGCGCACGCTTGGTCCTCCTTCTGGTTTTTGGTCGAGACATGCCGGGCGTCGACCACAACCCGGCTATGGCAGCCGCTGGGCGTCCGTTGCGCCACATATCGAAATCTGCGGTCTCACCGATATTCGACCGCTATCACTATAAATGCCAATCCGGCCGTCCGGAGTGATGCAATCGAGTGGTTCGAATGGAAAGCAATCGGGTGAATCCCGATGGAGTACGCCCGAACCGCACATTCGTGGCTGCTGATACGGCCATCAGGGTCGCCACCTCCCGCTCGGGATGCGGCCACGGCGGCGACGTCCCGTCGGCCTGGGACTGCCGGTCCAACCCTGTGAAGAAGGCGGCGAGCTCGTCGGTGTCGTCGCCGCGGAACGCCTCGCTCAACGCCGGGTCGTTCAACGCCCGCACGAAGAACACGATGAACAACCAGCGACACCATGCGCCCGTGCTCGTCGATGGGCACCAGCTCCGCCAGCGTGGCCCGGATGCCGCTCTACCGGCCGGACCCGGCCGCGCTGATCGTGGCCGGGTCCGTGCCGGTCGGGAACTTCGCGGCGCTGTGGCTACTGGCGAACGCCAACAACCGCGCCCGCTCCTAGGCGACCGAGGGCTGCTCGCGGAACTGCGTGTTGTGCAACTCCGCGTAACGGCCGTCGGCGGCCATCAGCTCGGCGTGCGTGCCCCGCTCCACCACCTGGCCGTCCTCGATGACGAGGATCTGGTCGGCGGCGCGGATGGTGGACAGCCGGTGCGCGATCACCAGCGCGGTCCGGCCCTGCAGCGCCTCGGTCAGGGCGGCCTGCACCGCGACCTCCGACTCGGAGTCCAGGTGCGCGGTCGCCTCGTCGAGGATCACCACGCGGGGCCGGGCCAGCAGCAGCCGGGCGATGGTCAGCCGCTGCCGCTCGCCGCCGGAGAGGCGATAGCCGCGCTCGCCGACCACGGTCTCCAGGCCGTCGGGCAGGCTCCGGATCAGGTCGCCGAGCCGGGCCCGCTCGATGGCGTCCCACAGCTCCTCGCTGCTGGCGTCCGGCCGCGCGTACCGCAGGTTGGCCTCGATGGTGTCGTGGAACAGGTGCCCGTCCTGCGTCACGACGCCGACCGCGCCGCGCACGTCGTCGAACGACAGCTCCCGAACGTCCACATCGGACAGCCGCACCGCGCCGGAGGTCACGTCGTAGAGCCGCGGGACCAGCGACGCCATGGTCGACTTGCCGGCGCCGGAGGAGCCCACGAGCGCCACCAGCTGGCCGGCCTCGGCGCGGAAGCTGATGCCGTGCAGCACTTCCTGCCCGCCGCGGGTGTCCAGGTTGGCCACCGACTCCAGCGACGCCAGCGACACCTGGTCCGCCGACGGGTAGGCGAACCTGACGTCGTCGAACTCGACCGAGACCGGCCCCTCCGGCAGCGGCGTCGGGCGCGACGACTCCACGATCATCGGCCGCACGTCCAGCACCTCGAAGACCCGCTCGAACGACACCAGGGCGGTCATGATGTCGACGCGCGCGTTGGCCAGCGCGGTCAGCGGCGTGTAGAGCCGGGTCAGCAGCAGCGCCAGCGACACGACCGTGCCGGCGGCGAGCTGACCGCTCAGCGCCAGGTAGCCGCCGACGCCGTACACCAGGGCCTGCGCCATCGTCGGCAGCAGCGACATGCCGGTGAGGAACCACCGCGCCGCCATCGCGGTCCGGATGCCGATGTCCCGCACCCGCTCCGCCTTGTCGCCGAACTCCGCCGCCTCCGCCGCCGGCCGCCCGAACAGCTTGACCAGCGTCGCCCCGGGCGCGGAGAAGCGCTCGGTCATCTGGTTGGTCATCGCCGCGTTCAGCCCCGCGGCCTCCCGCTCCAGCCCGGCCATCCGGGTGCCCATCCGCCGCGCCGGCAGCAGGAACGCCGGCAGCAGCACCAGCGCCAGCAGCGTGACCTGCCACGACAGCGACAGCATCACGCCGAGCGAGAGCGCCAGCTGGATCACGTTCGTGACCAGGCCCGACAGCGAGGACGTGAACGCCCGCTGCGCGCCGATCACGTCGTTGTTGAGCCGGCTGACCAGGGCGCCGGTCCTCGTGCGGGTGAAGAACGCGACCGGCATCCGCTGCACGTGCTCGAACACCGCGCGGCGCAGGTCGTAGATCAGGCCCTCGCCGATCCGCGACGACTGCCAGCGCTCCACCAGGCTGGTGCCGGCGCTGACCACCGCGACCAGCGCGATCAGCACCGCCAGCCCGACCACCACGCCCAGCGCGGCCCGGTTGATGATCGAGTCCACCACCCGGCCGGCCAGCACCGGCGTGCTGACCGCGAGGAAGGCGTCCACCACCGTCAGCCCGAGGAACACCGCCAACTTGCCCCAGTGCGGACGGGCGAACTCCAGCACCCGCCGCAGGGTGCCGCGGCGCACCTGGCTCGGGGCGTCCGCCCGAGCCATCGCGCCGCGCATGAACATCCAGGAATCCATGATCCCCCCGACCTCGTGTGTCCGACGACCGGGGAACCGGGCCGTCTACTCTTCTATTCCATGTATCTCGGCGTCGACGCGGGCGGTACGAACACCAGGGCGGTGCTGGTCGACGCGGACGGCGTCGTGCTCGGCGCCGGCAAGGCCGCCGGCTCCAATCCCGTCGTGCACGGCGTGGAGAACGCCGGCCGGCAGCTGGAGTCCGCGCTCCGGCAGGCTCTCGGCCACCATTCTGCCGCCGGGGTCACCGCCGCGGTGATCGGGCTCGCCGGTGGGCCCACCGCCGGCCAGCCCCTGCTCGACGAGGTCGCCCGGGTGGCCGCCGAGCTGGGCATCGTCACGCCCCGGCTGGTCAGCGACGTCGAGGTGTCCTTCGCCGGCGGCAGCGACGTCCCCGACGGCGTGCTGGTGCTGTCCGGCACCGGCGCGGCCGCCGCCGAGTTGCGGGACTGGCGGATCGTACGCCACGTCGACGGCAACGGCTGGCTGGTCGGCGACGACGGCTCCGGCTTCTGGCTCGGCCGGCAGGCGGTGCGGGCGGTGCTGCGGATGATCGACGGCCGCGGCCGGCCGACCAAGCTCGCCGACGTCGTCTGCTACGCGCTGGCCGTCCCGCTCGACGTGACCGCGCTGGAGGCCGCCGTCTACAGCGAGCCGCCGCTGCGGCTGTCCACCCTCGCGCCGCTGGTCACGGCCTTGTACGCGCAGGACCAGGTCGCCGCCGAGATCGTCACCGAGGCCGCCGACCTGCTGCTGGCCTCGGTCGCCGCCCTCGACCCGCTCGCCGCCGGATACCGCCAGGCCGTGCTGGCCGGCGGCCTGCTCCTGGCCAAGGGCCCGCTGCGGGCCCTGGTCACCGACGGGCTGCGGGAGCGGTTCGGCCTCACCGCCCGCCCCGCCGAGGACGGCGCCCGCGGCGCCGCCAAACTAGCTTACCTTCTGTAACCGCCCTGATGTTGTGAAAGGACCATTCCTGACGTTCAACGTCAGGAATGGTCCTTTCCAAAGGTCTGGCCAGCCGTCAGGCGGTCACGGTCAGTGGTTGCTGACGACGGCTCCGGTCTTCGGGTCGAGGATCAGCTTCTTGTCGTTCGGGTGCTGCCAGAAGTTGAACATGTTCACCAGGCTGCCGGCGCGCTGGTCGAACGAGTGGTCGCCGATCTGGCCGGTCCGCCAGTTCTCCTCGATGAACCGCAGCACCGAGGTCTGGTCGGTCAGCGTGTGGTCGACGTGGTTGGTCTTGGCGTACGGCGACACCACCAGCAGCGGCAGGCGCGGGCCGTAGCCGCAGCGGTCGGCGTAACCACCGGACACCGGGGTGTGGCCGCACAGCACGGACTGGTCGAGCGCCGCGTCCTTGGAGCCGTTCACCACCGGCGGCTTGACGTGGTCGTACCAGCCGTCGGAGTCGTCGTAGGCCAGGATGACCGCGGTCGACGACCACTCCTTGGACTTCTGCAGCTGGTTGATCTCACGCACGATGAACTGCTGCTCGTCCAGCGGGTCCGAGTAGCCGGCGTGGCCGTCCTGGTACTCGCCGGCCTTCAGGAAGCTGACCGACGGCAGGTTGCCCGCCGCCAGCGCCGCGTCGAAGTCGGACGTGTCGTACTGGTGGTTGGCCTGGTCGGTGTGCCCGATGGCGCCGACCGACGACGGCGGCAGGTGCTTCGGGTTGGCCGTGGACTGGTAGTACATGAACGGCTCGTGGTGCGGGCTGTAGTCGTTCGACGAGTTGCCGCCGACGTTGGCGTGCTGCTGGCCGCAGACCGCCTTGCCGTTGGCGGTGCCGGTCGGCTTGAAGCCGCCCTGGAACCAGCCCCACGTGACGTGCTTGGCGTTGAGCAGGTCGCCGATGTTCTTGCCGTGCATGACGGCCAGGGCGTTGCTCGACTTGCCGTTGTTGTTGGAGCAGTCGTCGTAGAACGGGTCGGGGTCGTTGGTCATGGTGCCGATCCCGTTCTTGTCCGGGGACTGCACCGTGTACGCGTCGGTGGTGGGCTGGCCCGTCTTCGGGTCGTACGCCTGCACGCCGTGCGTGTTGCCGGAGATCAGGTTGATCGCGCCCGGCGTGGACGGGCCGTACACCGTGTCGAAGGAGTTGTCGCTCAGCGCGTAGTGCTGGGCGTAGTTCCACATCGCGGTGACGGTGTTGCCGTCGAAGTAGTCCATCACCAGGCCGGGCTCGCCGAACAGCACGGGCTGGCCGGTGCACTTGTCCGTCTCGGTGTTCTCGACGAACTTGTCCATCTTGCCGCCGTTGACGGCCTTCTGCTCCGGCCCGTAGCTGTGGTTCTGGTCGCAGGTCAGCGCCTGCGACGGGGCCAGCCGCTTCGGGTTGTACGCGTTCGGGTTGTTGGTCAGCAGCTGGTGGGACAGGCCGTTGACGTGCGGGGTGCCCGGGGCCGCCTGGAACGGCGTGCCGTCCGCGTTGGTGGCGTTCGGGTAGGTGCCGAAGTAATGGTCGAACGAGATGTTCTCGCCGAAGATCACCACCACGTGCTGGATCGGCGTGGTCGGGTGGACCAGCTGGTACGACTCGGCGGCGTTGGCCACCTGATTGGCGTCGCCGCCGCTGCACGCGGCCAGCAACAGCCCCGTCGCAGCCACGGCTGCCGTGGCCAGGACACGGCGTCTACGCATGCCTTTCCCTCCTGAATGACTCATGCGAGCAGCGACCGTCCGAAGTGGTCGCCGCTGTCCCGTACTCCGGGAAGCGCGAAGAAGTAACCGCCGCCGACCGGCCGGATGTAGTCGACGAGGGGCTCGTCGACCAGCCGGGTCTGCACGGCCTCGAACTGCCGGGCGATGTCCTGCTGGTATCCGCAGAACAGCAGCCCCATGTCCAGGTCGCCGACGGAGTCGGTGCCCTTGTCGTAGTTGTACGCGCGCCGCAGGAACTGGCTGGACGCGGTGTCGGGGGTGCGCGGGTTGGCCTTGCGGATGTGGCTGGTCAGCGGGATCGCCGTGCCGGTCGGGTCGGACGCGTAGTCCGGCACGTCGGTCTCGTCGGTGCCGTCCAGCGGCGCGCCCGAGTCCCGCCGGCGGCCGAACATGTTCTCCTGCTCGGTGATGTCGACCCGGTCCCAGAACTCGACCAGCATCCGGATCTGGCGCAGCACCTGATAGCTGCCGCCAACAGTCCACGCCGGCTCGCCGTTGCCCGGGCCGACCCACACCAGCTTGTCGAAGTCGGCCGGCGCCGGCTTGACGATGCCGTCCTTGAAGCCCATCAGGTTGCGCTGCGTCCCGGACGGCCGCGGCGGGTTCTGGAAACCGTCGACGCGCCAGCGCAGCTGCATCGCGCCGCGGGTGTGCCGGGCGATGTCGCGCAGCGCGTGCAGCACCGTGTCGGTCTCGCTCGCGCACAGCTGCAGGCTCAGATCCCCGTGGCACAGCGCGGGATCGAGGCTGTCGTTGGGGAACTCCTTCATCGCCGTCAGCTTCGCCGGCTTGCGGTCGGAGATGCCGTACCGGTCGTCGAACAGCGAGGCGCCGACGCCGACCGTGACGGTGAGGTCGTCGCCGGGCATGTCCGGGCCGAGCACGCCGGAGTCGGCCGGCGGCGCGGTGATGCCCAGCGGGGGCAGCGCCCCGCCCGCGGTGAGCAGCCGGGCCCGGTCGGTCAGCGTCCTCAACAGCTCGGTGAGCTCGCCCTTGTCGGCGGCGATCACGTCGAAGGACGCGAAGATCGCCTGCTTCTGCGGCGGGGTGTCGATGCCGGCCTGGTGCACGCCGTGGAAGGCGACGCCGGAGGGAGTCGACGCTGCGGAGGTGGCCGCGTCGGCGGACACCGACAGGCCGGTCACCGCCGCCGCGCCCGCGCCGACGAGCGCGCCGCGAAGGAAGGAACGGCGGCCGACGCCGGTCATGAGCCCCTCCGTACTTCGCAGATGACGGCGATCGGGGCGAGCTTCTCCAGCAGTTCGCCGACGGCGCCGTTGATCTGTTCCCGAGTGGTCCGGTCCAGCTGGCCGACCGGGGTGTTCTGGTGCGCCGTCAGCAGCGTGCGCGTCCGGTCCGACCACTTCCGCACGGCCGGCAGGTCCGGGTAGCGGGGCTTGAGCACCGGGTCCAGGATGGCCAGCACCTTGGCGGTGCCGTCCAGGTTGGCCAGCGCGGTGTTCAGCGACGTGCCGCTGCCCTGGTCGTTCTCGCCGGTCAGCTCGAACTGCAGGGCGTTCTCCATGATCTCGTGCGCTCGCAGCCCGAGATCGTTCGGATCCACCTGTTCGTTCGGCAGGTCGGCCTGCAGCCCGTGCACGTCGTCGGCGAGCTGGTCGGCGATCGGCTTCAGGTCGGCGGCGGAAGCGTTGTGCCACAGGCCCTTCTCCAGCGGGTGGAAGCCCGCGTCGGAGCCGTCGATCTTGTCCGCGAAGTCGCCGAACGCGCCGTAGGCCGCGCCGAGCGAGTTGTACGCCAGGTGCGCGGGCAGCCAGTCGGCGCGGGCGGCGTCCAGGTTGCCGGCGTCCACGTCGCCACGCAGCTTGTCCGTCTTGGCGGCGAGGTCGGCGACGCCGCCGGCGACCGCGGCCTCGTACTGCTTCACCAGCGGCAGCATGTCGTTCTTGGTGACGGGAACGGCCGCCGGGCCGCCCTTCGTGTCGCCCCGCAGCTGCACCGCCGGGCCGGTGATGGCGTCGGTGTCCTCGATCAGGCAACGGAACGCGTACTGGCCGGCCCCCAGCTGCACGTCCATCGGCGCGCTCGTGTTCGGGCCCAGACCCTCCACCTCGCCGTACACCTTGTTGCTGCCCAGCTCGACCAGGTCGACCTCGGCCGCCGCGTCGCCGGTGTTGTGCAGGGTGAACGTCTGCCGGCCGGTCTTCGGGTCGGCCCAGCCCTGGCCGCACTGGCTGCGGGACACGGTGATCTGCGGCGGGCCGCTGGCCGCGTCGGCCGGGGAGCCCTCCCAGGGCCGCCACACCGCCACCGCCACGACCGCTCCCACACCGACCAACGCGATCGCCGTCGGCAGGGGACGGGGAGTGCGCACGGGGGTCGCTCCTGGTGATCGGCGGTTCCTATCGTTGGGAATCCTAGGCGCGCTGACACACGAGTCCAGCACTGTTGGCCCGCTCGTCACTCAGTGTTCGTCCTAGTCGGACAGAATTCCTCATTGTGCCCTCGGATGGACGCACCACACATCGACTGTCAGTAACGGGTTCGGTACTGGACTGGGTGGTGCGGCCGGTCGTGACCGCCCCCGTGCCCGATTCGGATCTCGGTCTGGCCGCCACGGGATCGCCCTGGGGACCGGAAGGTCGATGGGTCCTCACGAACGGTCCGGACGTCACCCCGCTCAAGCGCCGCCTCTATCTCTCCCGACCGCTGCCGGTCGACCAGCCGCCGCCGGACGTCGTCGAAGGTCCGGAGTTTCGTCGCATTCACACCGGAGTGGATGGTTTGGTCGATTGGAGTGAATTCTGCTTCACGCCGACCTACCGCACGGCCGTCGCCGGCACCGCCTTCGAGGTCGACCAGGCCGAGTGGCGGACCCTGCGCGTCGCCAGCACGGGTCCCGTGTTGTTGCACGTCAACGGTGAACTACTGCTGCACGCCGACACCGTCACCTATATGGAGCCGGCCGAGCACGAGGTGCGGGTCTGGCTGCCGTCCGGGATCTCGCAGGTCGTGGTGACGTCCTGGCAGGTCGGCTTTCGCGAGTGCCGCCAGGTGGTGCGGCTGCGGGTCGGCGGGCTGCCGGTGCGGGTGGTCATACCCAGCCCCGGCGCGGACGAGCGGGCTTCGGCTCGGGCGGAGCGGATCCTGTCCGCCGTCGGCACGCCCACGTGGGGAACTGTCAACGGTGAAGTGGAGCTGACCGGTCCTCCGGGGGCCCGGCTTCGTGTCGGCAGTGAGGTCGTGACGTTGGTCGGCGGCCGCGCGACCGTGCGGCTGGGTGAGGACGCCGAGGGGGCCGTCGGGTCGGCGTCCATGCTGGCCAGCGGCGAGGTCGTGCTGCGGGTGTCGGTGGACGGTTCGCCGGTGTTCCGGGAGTTCCCGGTCGCGGTGCTGCCGTCGTCGTATCGGGCGGAACCCGTTGGGACGGCGGAACAGTGGCGGTCGGAGCTGCTCGACCACGTGCGGTCGACGACGCCGAGTGCGGCGACCGCCCTCGCCGACGGGCGGGTGCGCGGTGTCGCCATGGAGCGGTCGTTGTGGATGATCCGGAACCGGGCCGACTGCGCCGACTTCGAGGCGGTCGGACTGCTGACGTTGCTGCATCGGGTTGCTCCGGAGCACTGGGACCCGGGGCTGCGGGACGAGGTGCGGACGGCGCTGCTGGGTTTCAAGTACTGGATCGACCAGCCCGGCCTGGACGCGATGTGCTACTTCACCGAGAACCACCAGTTGGTCTGGCACACCGCGGAGCTGCTGGCCGGGGAACTGTTCCCGGACTCGGAGTTCGGCAACACCGGGTGGCAAGGCTCTGAACACGCGGCGCACGGTGGTGAGCTGGCGGCGGAGTGGATCAGGCGGCGGCTGGCCGGCGGGTTCAGCGAGTTCAACTCCAACGCGTACCTGGCGATCGACGCGCTGGCGCTGGTGTCCCTTGTGGAGTTCGCCACGGACTCCTCGCTGGTGGCGGACGCCCGGGAGCTGCTGGACCGGATCCTGACCGGGCTGGTTCGGACGTCATGGCGGGGCATCAACGGGGCCGCGCACGGCCGGTCGTACGTGAACACGGTGCGGTCGTCCCGGTTCGAGGAGACCGCGCCGATCCTGTGGCTCTGCTACGGCATGGGCGCGCTGAACGCGGCCGTGCTGCCCGCGACGGCGCTGGCCACCGCCTCGAAGTACCGGATTCCGCCGGCGCCGGCCACGGCGGAGTTGGTGCGACTGAGCTCGTCGGGGGAGTACCGGTTCGAGCACGACCTGCTGTCGCGGCCGTACCACTCGGACGTCGTGGTGTACAAGACGCCGGACGTGATGCTGTCCACTGTGGAGGATTACCGGTCCGGCCTGCCCGGATTGCAGGAACACGTCTGGGGTGCGACGCTCGGGCCGGAGACGCAGGTCTACGTCACGCACGCGCCGAACTCGTCGACCAGCTCGTCGGCCCGGCCCAACGCCTGGGCCGGCAACCGGATCCTGCCCCGGGCCAGGCAGTTCCGGGACGTCGTGCTGGCGCTGTACCGGATCCCGCCGGACGACCCCATGGGCTACACCCACGCCTGGTTCCCGTTGTCCACCCTGGATTCGTGGGAGCAGCGCGGGGTGTGGACGATCGGCCGCAAGGGCGGCGGGATCGTGGCCCTGGCCTGCGAGGACGGGGCCAGGATCGTGACCGTGGGCCCGGACGCCTACCAAGAGTTGCGGCCCAACGGCCTCGGCGCCGCGTGGGTGTGCGTGGTCGGCGACGAGTACCCGGCCGAGCCGGAATTCTGGGCGGGTGGCGTGACGTACCGGGAGCACTCGCTGGACTGGGAGGGGCCGTGACCGGACTCGACCCGAGCTCCGCCGAGCACGGCGCACCGCTGCTGCCGCCGGTGGACCCTTCGGTGTTGACAGTTGACGTACTCGCCGACACCGGGCGGCGGATTTCGGTCCGCGCCGTGGACATGGGCCTGCGCCGGTGGTTCTGGGGCGAAGGCGTCGTGCTGCTCGGCATGGTGCGCATGGCCGAGGCCGCCGGTGATCCCCTGCCGCCCTTCGTGATCGATTTCGTCGACGAGCACGTTGCTCGGGGCATCGAGCCCGACCACGTCAACTCCATCATTCCCGGTGCGGCCTGCGCGTGGCTGTACCGGGAGACGGGCGATCGCCGCTACGCCGACACGTGCCGGCAGCTGCTCGACTGGCTGGCCGAGCGGACCGGCCCGGGGCCGTTGGAGCACTGGCCCGGCGGTGTGTGGGCGGACACCGCGTTCATGGCCGGCGTGTTTCTCGTCCACTGCGCACGCGCGCTGGATCGGCCCGAACTCGTCGCCGAGGCCGCCCGACAGTGGCTGCTGCACGCCGACGTGCTCGGCGACCCGGCGAGCGGCCTGTTCGCGCACGGCTCGCACCGTGGCGAGACGATCTGGTGCTTCTGGGGACGGGCCAATGCCTGGCTCGCGCTCGCCGGCGTCGAAATACTCGAAGCCGACCCGAGCCTCGATCACGTCCGTGAACGCCTGGCCGTCCAGTTGACCGCGCTCGCCGCCACCCAACCCGCGCACGGCGTGTGGGACGTTCTGGTCGACGGGCATCCGGAAACGCGCGGAATCGTCGAGACCTCCGCCACAGCCGGCATCGCCGCCGCCCTGTTCCGGGCCGCCGCCCTGGGCATTTCCCCCGATCGTCTGCGGTCGGCCGGGTGGCGGGCCCTCGGCGGGCTGCACCCGTACGTGACGGAGGACGGCTCGGTCACCAGGACCAGCGCGGGAACCGTGTTACAACTGATTCCGTTCGGGTACTCCGTCATCCGTGACGACCGCGTTCAGCCATGGGGTCAGGGCCTCGGGCTGCTCGCCTACGCGGCCGCCCTGGTCACCCGCTCGTGTCGGGGATCCCGTTCGCTACGGTGAACCGACACGCGGCGCGCGGCGTGGTCCCCACCGGGAAACCTGGGCGTCAGCTGTCGAGATGCTGAAGGTCACCTGTCCGGCCCGGTCCCGAGGGGCGGCGGTGAATCCCCTGGTCGGAAGGGATGCGCGCGGATCATGGGCGAGCTGGTCGGGCCGTCGAAAGGTTATCGACAGCCAACGGGACACCCATCCTTAACCCACTCTCAGGTCGAGGTTGCAAGCTAGTCACCGATCACGAGTGGGACGAGGGAGGACACGCCCGATGAGCGTTCAGATGCTCCCCGCCGCGCCGCCGGCCAAGGCCACGGCAGCGGCGGGCAAGGGACACCTCAACCAGGTGGACCTGGTCCGAGTGCTGACCTTCGCCAGCGTGATCGCCGTGCACGTCATCACGTACACCAACGACGGCGCCAGCGTCACCGCCTACGGGGCGCTGACCCTGCTGCACTTCACCCGGTCCGTGTTCTTCTTCCTCACCGGGTTCGTCCTGGTCTACACGTACCGGAAGCGCCCGCTGGCCAGCGGCACCTTCTGGCGGCGCCGGATGTCGCTCGTCGGCATCCCGTACGTGCTCTGGACCGCGTTCTACTTCGGCGTCATCCAGCAGGTCGGCATGACCCCGCTGCCGCTGTCGGAGTTCCTGGACGACCTGTGGGGCTGCATCTACAAGGGAATCGGCTGGTACCACCTGTACTTCCTGCTGGTGTCCCTGCAGTTCTACATCCTGTTCCCGGCCGTGCTCGCCGTGCTCAAGGCCACCGTCCGGCACCACAAGAAGATCCTCATCGGGTCCCTCGTGCTGCAGGTCGGCATCGCCCTCGCGGAGACCTACCTGCCCGCGCCGTCCGACCCCGACTCGGTGCTCGGCCAGCTGTGGGCCAACGACGGCACCATCGTCTTCAGCTACCAGTTCTTCCTGCTGGCCGGCTGCGTCGCCGCGTTCCACTACGAGTCGTTCCAGGCGTGGATCACCGCGCACAGCAGGTTCATCTGGTGGGGCCTCGGCCTGTCCGCCGCCTTCGCCCTCACCTGGTACGGCGTCAACCTCGCGTACGGCCACACCCCCGGCGACGCCACCGGCGTGCTCCAGCCCGAGATGCTGCCCTGGTACGGCTTCGTCGTGCTGGCCCTGTACCTGATCGGCTCCCGCTGGGCCGCCCGGCAGCAGACCGGCTCCCGCTGGCAGCGCATCATCGCCGCCGCCTCCCAGCGCTCGTTCGGCGTGTTCCTCGTGCACCCGGCGATGCTGTGGGTGTTCCTCAACGAGTTCGACATGTGGTTCCCCAACCACCTCCCCCAGGGCCTGCCCCTCACCCTCTCGGCCTACGTCTTCGCCGTGGTCACGTCCCTGGTGTTCGTGGAGATCGTGATCCGGACACCGCTGGCCAAGGTCCTCATCGGCCGGGCCCGGATCCCCTTCACCAAGCCCGCCCCGGCCAAGCCCGAACCCCAACCCGCCGCCGCATAACCCCCGCTCGCCGGGGTGGGCGGTTGCGGCAGCGCAGCGTCAACTGGCAACGGCCGACCCTTCCGGCGGCCCGTGATCAGTCCCTAACGTCAACGGCATGCGAGGGGTGATCCTGGCGACGGCGCTGGTCATGACGGTTGCGGGGGCGCCGGCGGTGGCGGCGCCGCAGGCGGCGGCGGAGGTGTCGGGGACACCGACGCAGTCGGTGCAGGGCTTCGGCGCCTCGGGGGCCTGGTGGGTGAACGACCTGGCCAACTTCGCCCCGGCGGTCAGGCAGCGGGTGGGTGACCTGCTGTTCGGGCCGGAGGGACTGGACCTCAGTGTCTACCGCTACAACGTGGGCGGCGGCGGGGTCGGCGTGACGAACCCGCCGCGGGCGCCGCAGACGCCGTTGGTCAGCCCAGGGGTCTACGACTGGTCGAAGGATCCGGGCGGCACGGCGTTCGTGCAGCAGGCGGCGCAGCACGGGGTGCCGGACCTGCAGGCGTTCGTGAACAGCGCCCCTGCCGTGTGGACGACCAACGGCAAGAGCTGCGGCGGCTCCCTGAAGAGTGGCAGCGAGGCGGCGTACGGCCAGTTCCTCGCCGACGTCGTCACCCACTTCCACCAGCAGGGCGTGACGTTCTCGCAGGTCAGCCCCATGAACGAGCCGGACAACAGCTTCGGCGACTGCGGCCAGGAGGGCATGTCGGTCGGCACGGGCCAGCGCGGCGCGATCGTGCGGGCGGTCGGGGCGGCGCTGGCCAACGCGGGCTCGCCGGCCCAGGTCCTGGCCGACGAGACGAGCTGGGCGCTGCAGGACATCTTCGAGCTGCCGGCCTGGGCCGGCGACGCGAACACCCAGCGCTACCTGGTCGCGCTGGCGCACCACACGTACGACTTCCCGACCAACGCCACCCTGAACACGCTGCGCTCCAGCGCCAAGAACTACGGCAAACCGTTGTGGGCCACGGAGATCTGCTGCTCCAACGGCGGCGGCTACGGCCAGGGCTACGACCCGACGATCGACGGCGGCCTGCGCATGGCCGACCTGATCCACCAGGACCTGACCGAGGCCAACGACGCCCAGTTCGACTGGTGGACGGCGCTGTCGCCGGTGCTTGGCTGCGACCCGGTCGCCGCGCCGAGCTGCCCGACCACCAGGAACGGCCAGGGCTGGAACGACGGCCTGATCTACTACGACCCGAACTACGCCAGCAACGGCAACCAGAACCTCTATGTCACCAAACGGTTCTGGGCGCTGGCCAACTTCAGCCGGTTCGTCCGCCCCAACGCCGTGAGGTTCCCGATCACGGGCATGCCGTCGGGCGTGTGGCCGGTGGCGTTCGAGTCCGGCGGCACGTGGACGGTCGTGGCGATCAACGACAACACCGCCGCCACCACGTTCCCGCTGCACTTCGGCGCGACGAACGGCCAGCTCACGGCCACCGGCGCCTACCGGACGAGTGCCACCGAGGACCTCGCTAGCGTGGGTCTTCCCACGGTCAGTGGCAGCACGGCCACCGCGACGCTACCGGCCCGCAGCATCACGACGTTCACCTTCAGCCAGCCGACAACCGTTGTCCCGGGCCACAACTACGTGATCCAGGCGGCCAACTCGGGCTCCGCCGCCGACGTCGCCGGGGCGTCCACTTCGGACGGCGCCGCCGTGATCCAGTACCACACCACCGGCGACCCCAACCAGCGCTGGACCGTGCAGGCCAACGGCACGATCACCTCCGTCCAGAGCGGAAAGTGCCTGGATGCCACGACAACCGCCATGGTGCAACGCGGCTGCAACGGCTCCGCCGCCCAGCAGTGGACCATCGCCAACGGCACGATCTCCAACCAGAACAGGGGATTGTCGGCAACGTCCACAGCGGACGGTGTGCAGCTGACGGTCGGCTCCGGCCAGCAGTGGACGCTCGACGCTACTGGGTGATGATCGTCGTCTTGTTCATGGCCAGCAACGTGTTGGTGTGCGAGTCGATGACGAGTTGCAACGACATCGGCCCGCTGTTGGCGACGAACAACGCCCCCGGCCGCCCGGTGTAGTCCTGGCTCTGCGGATCGAGCAGGCCGACGTCCGGCAGGTGCAGCAGCGCCTTCACGGCCACGGCCCGCATGTCGTCGCTCAGTCCCGGCTTGGTGAGCAGGTCGGCCAGCACTTGCTCGGGCCGCTGCCCGGCGCCGTCGGCGACCTGGTTGGCGACCAGGGTCAGCCCCTCCGGGGTGTGCGGCAGGGTCGCCACGAGGGTGCGCTGGTCGGCGACGAGCACGTCCGGCGACATCAGGGCGAACTCCTTGGGCATGCCGGGCTTGTCCAGCGCGATCGGCGGCTGCATGTCGGTGTACGTCTGGTCGAACGCCGGCGACTTCAGCCGCACGGTGTGGTGGACGTCGTCGATCCACACCTCGTCGGTCCACGCCGCGGTCGTGCCGATGTGCGGGCCGATCCAGCGCAGATGCCGAATCGCCGACGGCGCGCTGGCCGCCTGCACGTGCGTCGCCAGGGGGCCGTCCGTCGGCGCCGGCGGTCGGACGACTGTCAGCACGAGCAGGGTCGCCGCCACGGCGCCCGTCCCCGCCGCGGGCAGCCACCGGCGTCGACGCTTCACGGGCTCGACCTGGCGCAGACCTTCCAGCAACCGCTGCTCGAACGGGGTCAGGTCGGGCATGACGACCCCTCCTCGACGAGGGGCACCAGCTTGCGCCGCGCCCGGGCCAGCCGCATTCGCGCCGCCGACGCGGTGATGCCGAGCACCTCCGCCGCCTCGGCCGGCGTCAGCTCGTCCAGGCTGACCAGCAGGAACAGCTCCCGCTCGGCGGGCGGTAGGTCGTCGAGGCCGGCCAGCACGGCGGTCGCGGCGTTGGCGGCGTCCACGCGTGCCTCCAGTTCGGCGAAGTCGTCGGCGGCCAGTGTGCGATGACCGTAGACGCGTTGCAACGCCCGGTACTCCGCGCCGCGTCGCCGGCCACGGGAGGCGATCAGGTTGGCGGTGATGCCGAACAGCCAGGCCCGGGGCGTGCCGCGGGATCGGTCGTAGCCGCCGGGCCGCTCCAGCACGGCGAGGAACACCGCCGCCACCACGTCGGCGGCCTCGTTGGGATCGCCGAGCCGGCGTGCGGCGTACCCGAGCAGCGCGTGCACGTGCTCCCGGTACAGCGATTCCATGTCCTCCACTCCGTTCTCGACGAGCGAGTGGCGGAAGAAGTTGCGCGGCGGGAGACTCATGCCAATCCCCAGTGACGCCGTCCGTTCGCCCAAGGGGTCCGTGTTCATGTCGAAAACCGCGAAAGTGCTGGTCGCAGGCTCTGTCGTGCTGTTGGCCGCGGCCTGCGGCCAGGCGCGGTCCGCGCCCGTGCCGGCGGCGCACGCTGTGACGTCGACCACAGCGACGACCACCACGACGCCGAAGCCCGCCCCGCCGACCACGGCCGAGGCGCAGCAGATGCTGAACACGCTCGGCTACCAGGCGCGGCAGGCCAACGGCGAGCTCGACGACGAGACGAAGCACGCCATCGTGGCGTTCCAGAAGGTGCAGGGGCTCCCTCGCACCGGCGTGGTCGACGACGCGACCGCCGCCGCGCTGCGCTCGCCCAGGACGATCACGCCGCAGCACGACACTCCCGGGACGCACCTCGAGGTCGACATCGCCCACCAGGTCGGCTACCTGGTCACCGACGGCAAGGTGGGCAAGATCTACGACGTGTCCACCGGCGACGGCACCGGCAACCGGATCACCCCGCTCGGCGACATGCACGTGGTGAACCAGATCGACTTCTGGGAGTACGCGCCGCTGGGCAGGCTCTACCGCCCCAGCTACATCAACTACGACGGCATCGCGGTGCACGGCGGCGAGCCGGTGGAGCCGGTGCCGTCCAGCAACGGCTGCGTGCGCATGACCAACCCGTCCATCGACGACCTGTTCCCGATCATGCACGTCGGCTTCGAGGTGCTGGTCTTCTGACGCGGCCCCACCACGGCCGGAACTTCCCCCGATGCATTGCGGACAATTTAAGTGTGCGCTAGGCTCTCGGTGCAACCACCACTGAGGGAGGCACCACAATGCCCAGTCGCGACGCCACCACCCACTGGGAAGGCGGACTGCAGAACGGCAAGGGGACCGTCACGTTCGACTCCTCGAACGCCGGTCAGTTCGACGTGTCGTTCCCGACGCGCACCGGCAACCCGGACGGCCAGACCTCGCCGGAGGAGCTGATCGCCGCGGCGCACAGCTCCTGCCTGGCCATGAACCTGTCCGGCGTGCTCGGCGCGGCCGGCGTCACCGCGGACTCGATCGACGTCAGCGCCGAGGTGACGCTGGGTCCGGACCCGGCCGGCGGCTTCGCGCTGACCGGAATCGCGATCACGGTCAACGCCAAGGTGCCCGGCCTGGACGCGGCCAAGTTCGCCGAGCTGGCCCAGACCGCCAAGGACACCTGCCCGGTCAGCAAGGCGCTGACCGGCACCACGATCACGCTGGACGCGACGCTGGTGTGACCGCGAAGGCTTCCCACAGCCGCGCGTAGTGGTCGCTGTCGGCGAGCAGTTGCTCGTGCGTGCCGACGGCGACCACGCGCCCGGCGTCCATCACCACGATCCGGTCGGCGCTGCGTGCGGTCTGCAGGCGGTGCGCGACCAGGATCGTGGTGCGCCGCCGCGCCAGCGTGGACATCGCGGCGGAGACCACGGATTCCGTGGCCAGGTCGAGGTTCGCGGTAGCCTCGTCCAGCAACAGCAGCGCCGGGTCGACGAGCTGGGCGCGGGCCAGGCACAGCAGCTGCCGCTGCCCGGCCGACAGCGAACCACCCCGCTCGCCGATCTCGTGCAGGTAGCCGCCCGGCAGCTTGGCCACGAACTCGTGCGCGCCGATCGCCCGCGCCGCCGCCTCGACCTCCGCGTCGGTGGCGTCCGGCCGGCCGTAGGCGATGTTGTCCCGGATCGTGCCGGGGAACAGGAACGCCTCCTGCGGCACGTAGCCCAGCTGCCGCCGGAACTCCTGCGGATCCAGCTTCCGCAGGTCAACGCCGTCGATCGTGCACGATCCGCGGTCGGGGTCGTAGAACCGGGCCAGCATCTTGACCACAGTGGACTTGCCGGCGCCCGTCTCGCCGATCAGCGCGACCGTTTCCCCCGGCTCCACAACGAGATCCACGCCCCGTAGCACGTCGGTGTCCATGCCCGGATAGCGGAACCACAGATCCGCCAGGACGATCCGCCCGGTCAGCCGGCCGGGGTGGATCGGCTCCGCGGCGGTCGGCGTGAGATCCGGCTCGGCCAGCAGGTCGTTGATCCGGGTCATCGACACCCGCGCCTGCTGCCAGTCGTCGAACACGCCCGACAGCTGCTGGATGGGGGAGAAGAACAGGCCGAGGTAGAGCACGAACGCGATCAGCTCGCCGGCCGTCAGTTCGTTGCGGGCGATGAGGAAGTAGCCCGCGCCCAGCACCAGCGCCGCGCCGAGGTCGGACAGGAACTCCAGGAACGGGAAGTAGGCCGAGATGAGCCGCTGTGACTTCATCCGGGCGTCCAGGTAGCCCCGGGTGAGCCGCTTGAACTCGCTGTGCCGGCGGTTCTGCTGGCCGAACGCCTGCGACTCCCGCACCCCGGCCAGGGTTTCCTGCAGGCCGGCGTTGACGTCGGAGATCTTCTCCCGCGCCTGCACGTAGCTGCTCCTGGACAACCGCCGGAACAGCGTCGTGGCCAGCACGAACGGAATCAGGACCAGCGCCGCGACCCCGGTGAGCTCGATGTTCATCACGGCCATCGCCACCAGCACGCCGGTGAACGTGAGCACGTTGGCCGCGGCCTGCAGCAAACCGTTCTGCAGCAGCGAGGAGAACGAGTCGGTGTCGGTGGTCATGCGGGTCATGACCTGGCCGACCATCTCCCGGTCGTAGAACGAGACCGGCAGCCGGAGCAGCCGCTTGAAGACACGGACCTTCAACGCCATCAGCAGCCGCTCGCCGGTGCGGCCGTTGACCAGCGTCATCGCCACCGACACCGCGAGATCGCCCAGCACCACCGCGAGGAAGATCCCGGCCGACAGCAGCAGCGCGCCGCCCGAGCCGCTGAGCACGCCGTTGTCGATGCCCTCCCGGGAGAAGTACGGGCCGGCGGCCGTCGCGACGGCGTCCAGCAACACCAGGAACAGGCCCAGTCCGAGCGCCGTGCGGTGCCGCCAGACGAAGCGGCGGAAGGAGAAGCGCGGCTCGTCGTCGCCGGCGGTGTCGATCTCGGCGCGGTCCTTGGCCGGCGGCAGTGCAGCCAGGCCGGCGGCCATCTCGGACGGCGTCTCCATGATCGCCAGCTGCTTGCGCTTGCCGCTTTCGGCCTGCCAGGCCGCCGAGGTGACGCCTTCGGTGACCTCGACGTCGATGTCCTCGTCGGTGCCGGCGAGCAGCCCCCGATACAGCGGACTGGCTGCCATCAGCTCCTCGTGGCTGCCCTGCGCGACAACACGTCCCTTGTCCACCACGACAATCCGGCTGGCCAGGTGGAGGGTGGAGCGGCGGTGCGCGATGAGCAGTGTGGTGCGGTCGACCATCACGCGGCGCAGCGTGGCGTGAATGCCCTCCTCGATCCGGGCGTCCACGGCGCTCGTGGCGTCGTCCAGCACCAAGATCCTCGGGTCCGTCAGCAAGGCCCGGGCCAGTGCGATTCGCTGCCGCTGGCCGCCGGACAACGTCAGCCCGCGCTCGCCGACCTGCGTCTGGTAGCCCTGCGGCAACGCCGAGATGAACTCGTGCGCCTCGGCGGCCCGCGCCGCCGCCTCGATCTCCTCGTCGGTGGCGTCCGGCCGGCCGTAGCCGATGTTCGCCCGAACTGTGTCGGAGAACAGGAAGCTCTCCTCGAACACCATGCCGACCTGGCTGCGTAAGGAATCCACGGTCACGTCGCGGACGTCGAGGCCGTCGATCTTGATGCTGCCGGCCTGCACGTCGTGGAACCGCGCCAGCAGCATGGCCACAGTGGACTTCCCGGAGCCGGAAGTGCCCACCAGGGCAACGGTTTCGCCCGGCGACACGCGCAGAGTGAAGCCGTCGAGCACCGGTTCCGAGCTCAGGTAGCCGAACTTGGCGTCCGTGATGGCGATGTCGCCGCGGACCGGCGGCAGCGGCTCGGCCTCCGGCTTGTCCGTGACCGCCGGCACCGAGTCCAGCAGGTCGAAGATCCGCCGCGCGGAGATGCCGGCCCGCTGCGTCGCGCTGATCATCGCCGCGAACATCTGCGCCGGTCCGATCACCTGCGCCAGGTACGTGGCGAACGCCAGGAAGGTGCCGACGGTGATGTTGCCGTGCAGCGCCAGCCAGCCGCCCAGCGCCAGCAGCAGCACCTGCCCGATCGCCGGGATCGCCTGCAGCAGCGGCTGGTACCTGGCGATCAGCCGGACCGACCGGATGCGGGCGCCGTAGAGCTTCTGGCTGGCCTCGACGAACCGGTCCAGCTCGTGGTCCTCCTGGCCGAATGCCTTGACCACACGGATGCCGGACACGGTCTGGGTGACCGTCTGCGTAACCTCGGCGGAGCGCTGCTGACTGTCCCAAGTGGCCGGTCGCACCTGCCGGCGCATCCGGTAGACGACGATCACCAGCGCCGGCACCACGAGCGCGCTGATCAGCGCGAGCAGCGGCGACAGCACGATCATCACCACCAGCGACACCACGATCAGCAACACGTTGCTGCTCAGCGCCGGCAGGTACGACAGCACGCGGACCATCACGCCGGCGTCCGTCGAGATACGGGACACCAGCTGGCCGGTCGGCATCGCCTGGTGGCTGCCGATGTCCAGTCGCTGCAACTGTTCGTGCACCGCATTGCGGATCTGGTACTGGACCTCCAGCACCACCTTCGCCGCCCGATAGCGGCGAATCCGGGACGCCACGAAGGTCAGCACGCCGACGCCGACCAGCGCGCCGAGCCACGGTAACAGGGCGGAGCGGTGCGTCAGGATGACGTCGTCGACGATGTGCCGCTCCAGCAGCGGCGTGACCGCGGCCAGCCCGGCGCCGGCGAGCGCGGCCGCGAACGTCAGGACCATGCTGCGGCGCTGGATCTTCAGGAACGGCAGCAGGCGGCGGATCCAGTTGTCAGTCATCGGCCAGCCGATCCATCAGCTCGGCCGCGTCCGCCAGCAACTGGCGCTCGGCCGGCGTGAGGTGGATGTCCATCGCCTTGGCCAGCCAGCGCTCCCGGGCCTGCATGTCCTCGGACAGCGCGGCCAGGCCCGCCTCGGTGATGCCGATGACCGCCTGCCTGCGGTCCAGCTCGTCCGGTCGGCGCACGATCAGGCCGTCCGCCTCCAGCGCGGCCAGCGTCCTGGTCAGCGACTGGGGCTGAACCCGCTCCAGGTCGGCGAGATCGCCCGCGGACATCCGGCCGTTGCGCCAGAGCTGGGCCAGCACGCTGATCTTGGTCGGCGCCAGGGCGTCCGCCGGCCGCTCCGCGCGCAGCCGGCGGGACAGCCGGACCACGCCGGACCGGATCCGGCGGACGTTCTCGTCACGATGCACATTAGTACGCTACTGCGTACTATCGCGGCGGCGCCACCGGTTTGCCGGCCCGGAACTTGAAGGCCCCCTCGCCGAGCGTGACTTCCACGTCCTCGAAGCCGGCCCGGCGCAACCGCTCCGGCAGTTCCTCCGGGTCGACGATGTTCATCGTGTCACCGATGTGCAGCAGCCGGAACCGAAAACTCAGCCGGCTGTCGCTGCCGGCGAACACGCCGCCCGGCTTCAGCACCCGGAACGCCTCGGCGAAGATCCCGTCCTGCATCTCCCGCGTGGGCACGTGATGCAGCATCGTGAAGCAGACGACCGAGCTGAACTCGTTGTCCGTCAACGACATCCGGCTGCCGTCGCCGTGCAGGACCGTCGCCTTGCCGGTGAATTCCCGTTGCAGGTCCAGCGCGGACTTCTCGTCCACCTCGACGGCAGTCACGTTCGGCGCCATGTCCACCAGGACCCGGGTGGTCGCGCCGTAGCCGGGGCCGATCTCCAGCAGGTCGTCGCCGAGCTCGACCCCTCGCAGCGACCACGGCAGCTTGTGCTCGCGGACCTGTCGGGCCCAGTCCTCCGACGAGCAGATCCTCCGGTGCAGCAGATTCATCGGCATGTCTCGACGGTAGGACCGGTGGCCGCTGTCCGCTACCGAGTAGAGTGACAGGTGATGTCGCGAGACGGACATGCGCTGCTGGTGCTCAGCGTGACCATGCCCAAGGGGGAGTGGTTCGACTGGCACCTGCACCCCGAGAACCAGTTCGCGTGGGCGGCCGACGGCATGCTCACCGTTCAGGTCGGCGACGCCACCTACGTTCTGCCGCCGAGCCGGGCGCTGTGGATCCCCGCCGGCACCGTGCACCGCACCGGCGCTGCGAGCACCTCGTCCATGCACAGCGTGTACTTCGGTGGGCGGCAGTGGGGCGAGCCCACCGTGGTCGCCGTCGGGCCGCTGCTGGCCGAGCTGATCCGCTACCTCGCCGACCTCACCCTGCCCACCGCGCCCCGTCGCCGCGCCGAGGCCGTGCTGCGGGACCTGCTCGTGCCCGTGCCGGTCTCCACCATCCACGTGCCGACGGTGTCCTCCCGGCTGGCCCCCATCGCCGAGGCCCTCACCGACGACCCCGCGGACGACCGCGACCTCGCCGCGTGGGGCCGTCTCGTCGGCGCCTCCGCCCGCACCCTGGCCCGCTCCTTCGTCGCCGAGACCGGCATGACCTTCGGCACCTGGCGCACCCAGGTCCGCCTGCTGGCGTCCCTGCCCCTGCTCGCCGCCGGCATGCCCGTCGCCACCGTCGCCCGCCGCGTCGGCTACGCCACCCCCAGCGCCTTCGTCGCCGCCTTCCGCCGCGTCACCGGCACCACCCCCGGCACGTATTTCACGTGAGCAGCGTGGCCAGCTCGCTGGTGAGCAGGTCGAGGCCCATCGGCCCGAGGTCGAGGGCGGTGCTGTGGAAGGTGCGGAGGTCGAAGCGGGAGCCCTGGCGGGCCTGGGCGGCGGCGCGGGCGGCGAGCCAGACGCGTTCGCCGACCTTGTACGCGATGGCCTGGCCGGGGAGCCCGAGGTAGCGGTCGACCTGGAACCGGGCGAACTCGGCGCCGCCCATGGAGCCGGAGCGGTCCCGGACGAACTCGAAGGCGAGGTCGGGGGTCCACACCGCGCCGTCGTGGAAGCCCGCGCCGGCGGGGATGGGGAGCTCCAGGTGCAGGCCGATGTCGACGATCACCCGGACGGCCCGCAGCTGCTGCCCGCCGGCGAGCATGCCCATGCGGTGCGCGGGAAGCTCGTAGTAGCCGAGCTCGTCCATGAGCCGCTCGGCGTAGATGCCCCAACCCTCGCCGTGGCCGACGTGCAGCTCGGCGCTCAACCGCTGGAACCGGTTGAGGGTACGGGTGTTGAGGACGTTGAGACCGAGCTGCAGGTGGTGGCCGGGCGCGCCCTCGTGGAACATCACGGACGGCACGGCCCACGTCGACGGCTCATCCTCGGTGACGGAGTACCACACGGTGCCGGGCCGGCTGAGGTCCTCGGCCGGCGCCAGGTAGTAGATGCCGGTGTTGGAGCCGGGCACTCGGCAGTCCAAGCGCCGCAACGGCTCCGGGATGTCGAAGTGCGTGCCGTCGAGGTCGGCGATCGCCTTGTCGGCGAGTTCCTGGATCCACGCCCGGAACTGCTCGGCGCCGGCGACCCGGTGGGCGGGATCGGCGTCCAGCGCGGCCAGCACGGCGGGCAGCGGCTCGCCCGGCCGGATCTGCGCGCCGACCTCCCGCATCTCCGCCTCGAGCCGGGCCAGCTCCTGCCAGCCCCACTCGTACGTCTCCAAAAGATCGATCTCGCTGCCGAGGAAGTTGCGCGCCTCCAGGGCATAGCGCTCGCGCCCGACCGCGTCCCGCACCGGCGCGGCGGGAGCCAGCACGTCGGTCAGGTACGACGCGAACTCCACCAGCGCGTCCCCGGCCCGTTCGGTCTCCGCCCGGTACGCCGGCGGCAGCGTGCCCAGGTAGTCGGCGAACTCCTTGCTCTGCCGGGCGGTGTTCACGACCTGCCGGACGGCCGACACGCGCCCCTGCTGCCGGCCCCGTTCCAGCGACTCCCGCAGCCCCGCCAACGCCTCCGGGATGCCGGCCAGCCGCGATCGCATGTCCGCCACGACGGTCCGTTCACCCTGGTCGAGGACCTCGATCGCCTGTCGCAGCCGCTGCGGCGGGCCGTCCACGGTGTTCAGGTCGGCGTCCACGTACCCCGCGACGGACCGGGCCAGGTCGATCTCCAGCCGGTCCCGCAGCACCGCCGCGGCCCGTCGCTCGGAATCCGAGTTCACGGGCGTGGCGGCCAGCTCGGCGAGGGTGCGTTCGGCCAGCTCGTGCCGGGCCGCGAAGCCGTCGGGACCGTAGTCGGTCAGCTCGCCGTCGTGACCGGCGATCCCCATCATGGCCGCGAGGCAGGGATCGGCCGCGGCGAGGTGGCCCACGTACCGGTCGGACAGCGCATCGACGTCGCTCACCGGAGGGAGCATAGGTCCTCGGCGGCCGGATGACCGCTAATTGCCGTTCGCCACCAGCTGCTGGGCAACGGACTTGGCCGTGTTGCTGGGGATGGCGAAGCCGAGCCCGATGCTGCCGTCGGTGGGGGAGTAGATCGACGAGTTGATGCCGATGACCTGGCCCTGCATGTTGAACAGCGGGCCGCCGGAGTTGCCCGGGTTGATGGACGCGTCGGTCTGGATCGCGCCCTTGTACGTCGTCTTCCCCGACGGCGCGTACGGGTTGCCGGAGTTGTCGCTGCCGGCGGTGACGGTCCGGTTGAGGGCGCTGACGATGCCGGAGGTGACGGTGCCCTGCAGGCCCTCGGGGGCGCCGATGGCCACCACCTGGTCGCCGACCTTCACCGTGGAGGAGTCCGCGAACACGGCCGTCTTCAGCCCGCTGACGCCCTGCGCCTTGATCACCGCGAGGTCGGTCGACGGGTCGGTGCCGACCACGGCGGCCGTGGCCTTGCTGCCGTCGTTGAAGGTGACGGTGAACGGGCCGCCGGTGGCGACGACGTGGTTGTTGGTCAGGATCAGGCCGTCGGAGCTGATGATCACGCCGGAGCCCAGGCCCTGCGAGTTGGAGATCTTCACGACCACCGGCAGGCCGGCCGCGGCCACCGAGGAGACGTTGCCCGACGCGGTGTTGTTGGCGGCGGGCGTTCCGCTGGCGGTGCCGGACACCGAACTGGACACAGTGGACGGTGCGGTGACGGAGCTGGTGACCCACGCGCCGGTGCCGCCGCCGACCACCGCCGCCAGCACCGCGGCGCCCACCAGGGCGGCGGTGCCCTTGCGGGCCCTGCGGGGCGGTTGTGGTTGTGGCGGCACGAACAGCGGGTTCTGGAAGCCGGTCGGCGGGGTCGGCGTGTCGTCGGTGAACACCGGGGACTCTTGCGTGCGGGGCGTCTCGGTCATGGCTCAACTGTGCGGCCGCTACATATGAGGAACCTGAGGCGATGGCGTGCGCATCCCAAGAGTTCTGCGGCGTTATCTGGGGGACAGGCCGGCCTTGCGGTAGATCTCGTCGATCACCGTCATGTTGCGGACCGAATCGGACGGTGGCGTGAGGATCGGCTCGCCGCGCAGCACCGCGCCGCAGAAGGCGTCCAGTTGGTAGCTGTAGGACGGTCGCTTGGGCAGCCGCTCGACGCGCTTGCCGTCGGCGGTGCGCACGGTCAGCCGGTGGTACGCCTGCGGGGCGACGAAGTTGAACACGTCCAGCCGGCCCCGGTCGCCGACCGCGGAGGCGGTGATCTTGAGCAGGTCCGCCGACCACAGCGAGGCCGTGAGGGAACCCGTGTGCCCTTCCGGGAAAACCAAGGCCGCCTTCATCGCACGGTCCACGTCGGGCTTGTGCAACTTCGCCTGCGCGGACACGACCTCCGGTTCACCGCCGCCGAGCAGCCGGACCATGTGCAACGCGTAGCAGCCGGCGTCCATCATGGCCCCGCCGGCGAGATCGCGGTTGTACCGGATGTCGGAGAACTTCGGCAGCGGGAAGCACAGCGCCGCCTGCACGTGGCGCAGCGTCCCGATCTCGCCGCCGGCCACGATCTCGGCGATGCGGTGCGCCAGCGGGTGGTAGCGGTAGTGGAACGCCTCCATCACCACCAGGCCGCTCTTGTCCGCCGCCTCGGCGACGGCCGCGGCCTCGGTCGCGTTGCTGGTGAACGGCTTCTCGCACAGCACGTGCTTGCCGGCCTCCAGCGCCGCGAACGTCCACGGGGCGTGCAGCGCGTTGGGCAGCGGGTTGTAGACGGCGTCGATCTCCGGGTCGGCGAGCAGTTCCTCGTAGCTGCCGTGCACCTTGGCGATGCCGTGCTTGCGCGCGTACGCGTCGGCCCGGCCGCGATCCCGCGCCGCCACCGCGACCACCTCGGCCTCGGTGTTGTCCCGGGCCGGCGCGATCAGGGCGCTCGGCGCGATGCGCGCCGCGCCGAGCACCCCGATGCGGACGATCTTCGTGCTGCTCATGCGGCGATGATGCCGCATGAGTGGTTAACGGGTGTAACTACCCTGCTGCGTGTCGCCCTGCGGGGCCGGGCCGCGGTTGCCGAAGCCCCGCTGGGGGCCGTTCGGGCCGCCGTACTGGTAGTAGGGGCGGTGGATGCCGGGGCCGCCGTGATGCGCGCCGATGATGCCGCCGATGCCGCCGCCCACGACGAGGCCGACCACCAGCGCGGCGACGACCTGCGTGGCGCGGTGGCGCGCGAAGGCGGCGAACTTGCCGGGCGGCCGCTGGACGTAGATCACCTGCGGTTGGGGCGCGCCGGGCGGCGGGGGAGCGTAGGAAGCCTGTCCCGGCTGGGGTGGCGCGTCGGCCGCGAACGCCTGCGCCTCGGGCTGCGGTTGACCGGCGGCCGCCGGCTGCGGCTGTTGGGATGCGTCGGCGGCAACGGCTTGCGGCTGACCGGCAGCCGCCGGCTGGGGCTGCGGCTGTTGCGGCGCGTCGGCGGCAACGGGTTGCGGCTGCTGGCCTTGCGGCTCGGCGGCGGCCGGGTGCGGGGTCTGCTCCTGGTGTGCCCCGGGACCGGCCACGGGCCGCTGGTGCTGCTCGGTCGGCTGCTCGTCTGGGGTGTTCGGCTCGGACATCTGGCCTGCTCCTGGGTCTAAGCGATCCTGCTGAACACCAGACTGTGCGAGCGGTCTGTGTTCCCGCTGAGCGGAACCTGTCGAAGTCGTAGCGAAACCATGACGGAACACGCACTGTTCGCACACAGGACACGGGCAGTGTCGATCTCATGAGGTTGTTGTCCGCCGCGGGGTGCGTGTTCGGGTTCGTGCTCGCCTACGTGGTGTTCGTGGTGTCCCCGACGGGCCGCCGGCTGGAGGACGCCACGCTGCCGGCGCCGAGCAACGGCGGCCCGATCGCCGCGTACAGCCCCCAGTTGATCGCGCTGGGCATCGTCGTCGTGCTGGCGACCGGCGCGATGCAGCGCCGCTGGAGGCAGACCGCCGCCGCGGCCGTGCTGCTGGCCGGCACGATCTCGTTGGCGCAGCTGCTGAAGGTGTCGCTGCTGTTCCGCCCGGGCCCCGTCGCCAACAGCTTCCCCGGCGGCCACGTCACGGCGTGCGCCGCGATCGTGCTGGCGCTGCTGCTGGTGCTGCCGGTGGACGTGCGGCCGGTGCCGCTGGTGCTCGGCGCCGTGCTCACGTCCTATGTCGCGGCCACCACCACCGAACTGGGCTGGCACCGGCTCAGTGACACGATCGGGGCATTGGCGCTGTGCGGGGCCTTCGCGACGGCGCTCTCGGACGTCCGCCCGGCGTGGTGGGCGGCCCTCACGGCGGCCTGCGCGCCGGCCGCCGCCGTGCTCGCCGGATATGTGGTAGTCGCCCTGACCAGCAGCACCGACCTGGTGATCGTCGCCACCGGCGCGATCACCGCCGGAACCGTGGCGGCCGTCGCACTGCCGCTGTGCGCCCAGCCGAGGGCTACGGCAAACGCCCAGGTGGCCGCTGGATACGATGAGGAGCCGACAAGGCCGTATCCCGTGTGAAGACGTGTCCCAGATGAAGGAGTCACTGTGTCGCAGCCGCGTCCCTCAGGCCCAGGAGCAGCACCCCGTGTGACGGTGCCGGCCGGGACGACTGCGGGCACGGCGGTCCGCGAGGCGGGCCTGCCGGGCAAGGGCTCCGACGCGATCGTCGTGGTGCGGGACGCCGACGGCCGGCTGCGTGACCTGTCCTGGACCCCGGACGCCGACGTCGAGGTGGAGGCCGTCGCCGCCGACACCGAGGACGGCCGCAGCGTGATCCGGCACTCCGCCGCGCACGTGCTGGCGCAGGCCGTGCAGCAGGCGTTCCCGGAGGCCAAGCTCGGCATCGGTCCGCCGATCAAGGACGGCTTCTACTACGACTTCCAGGTGGACAAGCCGTTCACGCCCGAGGATCTGGCCGACCTCGAGAAGCGTATGAAGCAGATCATCAAGGGCTCGCAGCGGTTCTCCCGCCGGGTCGTCGAATCCGTCGACGCCGCCAAGGACGAGCTCAAGGACGAGCCGTTCAAGCTGGAACTCGTCGACCTCAAGAGCGATATCGACACCTCCGAGGTGATGGAGGTCGGCGCCGGCGAGCTGACCATCTACGACAACCTCGACCCGCGCAGCGGGGACCGGGTGTGGGGCGACCTGTGCCGCGGCCCGCACGTGCCGACCACCAAGCACATCCCGGCGTTCAAGCTGACCCGCTCGGCCGCCGCCTACTGGCGCGGCAGCGAGAAGAACCCGCAGCTGCAGCGCGTGTACGGCACCGCGTGGGAGTCGCAGGAGGCGCTGGACAAGCACCTGGAACTGCTGGCCGAGGCGGAGCGCCGCGACCACCGCCGGCTGGGCAGCGAGCTCGACCTGTTCAGCTTCCCCGACGAGATCGGCTCCGGTCTCGCGGTCTTCCACCCGCGCGGCGGCATCGTGCGGCGGGCGATGGAGGACTACTCGCGCCGCCGGCACGAGGAAGAGGGCTACGAGTTCGTCTACTCGCCGCACATCACCAAGGGCGCGCTGTTCGAGACCTCCGGCCACCTCGACTGGTACCGCGACGGCATGTACCCGGCGATGCACCTGGACGCCGAGTACGACGAGGACGGCAAGGTCCGCAAGCCCGGCCAGGACTACTACCTCAAGCCGATGAACTGCCCGTTCCACGACCTGATCTTCCGGTCCCGCGGGCGGTCCTACCGCGAGCTGCCGCTGCGCATGTTCGAGTTCGGCAGCGTCTACCGGTACGAGAAGTCCGGCGTGATCCACGGCCTGACCCGGGTGCGCGGCATGACGCAGGACGACGCGCACATCTTCTGCACCCCCGAGCAGGTGCAGGAGGAGCTGAAGTCGCTGCTCGGCTTCGTGCTGGGGCTGCTGCGCGACTACGGCCTGGACGACTTCTACCTGGAGCTGTCCACCCGCAACGACGAGAAGTACGTCGGCTCCGACGAGGTGTGGGAGAAGGCGACGGAGGCGCTGCGCGAGGCCGCCGAGGACTCCGGCCTGGAGCTGGTGCCGGACCCGGGCGGCGCCGCCTTCTACGGCCCGAAGATCTCCGTGCAGGCCAAGGACGCGCTCGGCCGCACCTGGCAGATGTCGACCATCCAGCTGGACTTCAACCTGCCGGAGCGGTTCGAGCTGGAGTACACCGCCAGCGACGGCAGCCGGCAGCGGCCGGTGATGATCCACCGCGCGCTGTTCGGCTCCATCGAACGGTTCTTCGGCGTGCTGACCGAGCACTACGCCGGCGCGTTCCCGGCCTGGCTGGCCCCGGTGCAGGCGGTCGGCATCCCCATCGCCGACGAGCACGTGGAGCACCTGCTGCAGGTCACCAAGGCGCTGCGGGCCCGCGGCGTGCGGGTCGAGGTGGACGCCTCCGACGACCGGATGCAGAAGAAGATCCGCAACCACACCATGCAGAAGGTGCCGTTCATGCTGGTCGCCGGCCAGAAGGACGTGGAGGCCGGCGCGGTGTCGTTCCGGTTCCGCGACGGCAGCCAGGTCAACGGCGTGCCGGTCGAGCAGGCCGTGGAGGCGGTGGTGGACTGGATCGCCCGCCGCGAGAACGCCTCGCCGAGCGCCGAGACGTTCTCGGTGGCCACCGCGTGACGGCTGATCAGGTCCCGACCGAGGGCAACGTCCCGCAACACGGTGTCGGGGTCCCGGACGCGCTGCAGCGGCTGTGGACCCCGCACCGGATGGCCTACATCCGCGGCGAGAACAAGCCCGAGGGCGACGAGCCGGCGGGCTGCCCGTTCTGCGCCATCGTCAGCCTGCCCGACGAGCAGGCGCTGATCCTGGCCCGCGGGCAGCTGGTGTACGCGGTGCTGAACCTCTACCCGTACAACGCCGGCCACCTGATGGTGGTGCCGTACCGGCACGTCGCCGACTACACGGACCTGAACGCGGCGGAGACCGTGGAGCTGGGGGAGTTCACCCAGACCGCGATGCGGGTGGTGCGCGGCGTGTCCGCCCCGCACGGCTTCAACATCGGCATGAACCAGGGCGCGGTCGCCGGCGCCGGCATCGCCGCCCACCTGCACCAGCACGTGGTGCCCCGCTGGGGCGGCGACGCCAACTTCATGCCCGTCATCGGCCAGACCCGCACCATCCCCGAGCTGCTCGGCGAGACCTGGGACCTGCTGTCCAAGGCCTGGCCCCGATAAACGGCGAGTCACGCTCTCAGGCACTGCGAATGTAGGTTTCCGACAGAACCGAGACTCGAGGCTCAATTCTGCCCGAAACCTACATTCGGTGTGCCGCAGAGCGTGACTCGCGGGGGTCGGGGCTCAGCTCTGGAGCAGGGCCTCGACGTCCAGCTCGACCTTGATCTTGTCGCTGACCACGGCGGACGGGATGCTGCCGCCGACGCCGAAGTCGGAGCGCTTGATCTCGGTGGTGGCGGACACGCCCAGGACCTTGGCGTTCGGGCCCTCGCCGAAGCCGCCCAGCTCGCCGGTCAGGGTGACGGGCTTGGTCACGCCGTGCAGGGTGAGCTCGCCGTCGATCTCGATGTCCTCGCCGTCGATGCGCACCGCGGTCGACGTGAAGGTCAGGTGCTCGTGCTCCTCGACGTGCAGGAAGTCGGCCGAGCGGACGTGGCCGTCGCGCTGCTCGTTCTTGGTGTCGATGCTGTCCGCCTGGATGGTGGCGGTCACCGAGGACGTGGTCGGGTCCTCGCCGGTGACGATCGTGCCGGAGATGTTGTTGAAGCGACCGCGAACCTTGGACACGCCCAGGTGGCGAACGATGAACGCGACCTCCGAGTGCACCGGGTCGATGGTCCAGGTGCCGGCGACGTATCCGGGGATCTGGGTTGCGGCAGTCATCGTGCTGTCCTCCATGCTTGGTTGAACTCTCAACTGAACCTTAGCACCAATGTTGAGAGTTCAACAACGGGTATCATGTGTGACATGAGCGAGCCGCGGTGGTTGTCCGATTCCGAGCAGTGGGCGTGGCGGGCCTACACGTCCGCGACCAAGCTGGTCAACGAGCGTCTGGACCGCCAACTGCAGCGCGACTCCGGCATGCCCACCACGTACTACGAGATCCTCGTCGCACTCTCCGAATCACCCGATCGTGAGCTGCGGATGAGCGAGCTGGCCGAGTTCACCAAGTCCTCCCGCAGCCGGCTGTCGCACGCCATCGCCCGGCTGGAGGAGAACGGCTGGGTGACCAGGCGGTCCTGCGCCACCGACAAGCGCGGCGCGTTCGCCGTGCTCACCGAGGACGGCATGGCTGCGGTCAAGGCAGCCGCTCCCGGGCACGTCAACGAGGTGCGCAGCGTGCTGTTCGAGGGGCTGACCCCGGAGCAGGTGCACCAGCTCGGCCTGATCTCCGAGGCGATCACGACACAGGCGAGCAAGGGCTGCCCGACCAACCCGTGTGACGAATGAGACGCGGGGGTGTCGCTGGCATCCGGCTCGGGTCGGCTGGTTAGGCTGGTCGTATCCGATCCTGAAGTGCAGGTAGGTGCCTCCGCCGCCCCATGCTGAACATCTTCGCTCGCGCCTCCGTCTCACGCGTCACCGACCCGGTCGGGACGTGGCTGCTGCGGCGCGGTGTCACGCCGAACGCCGTCACGATCATCGGCACCGCGGGCACCGTGCTCGGCGCGCTCTGGTTCCTGCCGCGCGGCCAGCTGTTCGCCGGCACGCTCGTGATCACCTTCTTCGTGCTGTTCGACCTGCTCGACGGGGCCGTGGCGCGGGCCAGCGGCGCCGGCACCCGGTTCGGCGCGGTGCTCGACGCCAGCTGCGACCGGATCGCCGACGGGGCGCTGTTCGCGTCCATCGCCTGGTGGTGCCTGATCGTCGCCGACGACCGCCCGGCCGGCGCCGCCGCGCTGGTCGCGCTGGTGGGGGCCCAGGTCATCTCGTACGTGAAGGCGCGCGCCGAGGCCACCGGCCTCACCGCCGACGGCGGCCTGGTCGAGCGGGCCGAGCGGATGATCCTGGCCCTGGTCGGCACCGGACTGACCGGTCTCGGCGTGCCGTACGCGCTGGACGTGGCGCTGTGGGTGCTGGCGCTGCTGGCGGTGATCACCGTCGCGCAGCGGATCGTCGCCGTGCACCGGTCGGCCAAGGAGCAGGCCGGGTGAAGGGACTGCTGGTCACCGCCGCCTACCGGGCCGGCTGGGTCCTCGCGCGGCTCGTGCCCGAACAGGTCGCCGTCGGCGCGTTCCAGTGGGGCGCGGACGTCGCGACCCGGCGCAACGGGCCCAGGGTCGCGCAGTTACGCCGGAACCTGGCGCGGGTGGTGCCCCGGGCCGGGGCCGCCGAGCTGGACGAGCTCGTCGCGCGGGCGATGCGGTCGTACGCGCGCTACTGGTGCGAGACGTTCCGGCTGCGGCCCGGCGACGTCGACACCGTGCACCAGGCGGTCGAGCGGACCGCCACCGGCCAGGAGAACCTGCACGCCGCGTGCGCCGACGGCAACGGCGTGATCCTCGCGCTGCCGCACTGCGGCAGCTGGGACCTGGCCGGCGTGTGGCTGCTGGGGCACACCCGGCAGGTCAGCGTTGTCGTGCAGCGGCTGCGGCCCGAGTCGCTGTACCGGAGTTTCGCGCGGGCCCGGGAACGGCTCGGCTTCGAGGTGGTCCCGTCCGTCGGCGGCGAGGTTCGGCCGACCGAGCTGCTGGCGCGGCGGCTGCGCGCCGGCGGGGTCGTCTGCCTGTTCGCCGACCGGGATCTCACCGCCAACGGCGTGCCCGTGACGTTCTTCAACGGCACCACCCGAATGCCCGCCGGGCCGGCGTACCTGGCCGCCACCACCGGCGCGACACTGCTGCCGGTCGGCACGTGGTTCACCGAGACCGGTTGGGGGCTGCGGGTGCATCCGCCGGTCAAGGTCAACGGCGTCGAGGGCATCGGGGCCGCCACACAGGCGCTGGCCGACGTGTTCGCCGCCGACATCGCCGCCCACCCCGAGGACTGGCACATGCTGCAACGGCTGTGGCTGGCGGAGGAGCCGGTGGAGTGAGGATCGGCCTGGTCTGCCCGTATTCGCTCGCGGTGCCGGGCGGCGTCCAGGCGCATGTCACCGGGTTGGCCGTCGCGCTGCGCGGGTTGGGGCACGAGGTGTCCGTGCTCGCCCCCGAGGGGCGGGCGATGCCCATCCCGTTCAACGGTTCCGTCGCCCGGCTGGCCTTCGGCCCCGGCGCCTACGTCCGGGTCCGGCGCTGGCTGCGGGCCGGTTCCTTCGACGTGCTGCACGTCCACGAACCCATCGCCCCCAGTCTGTCCTTCCTGGCCCTGACCTTGGCCCGCGGTCCCGTCGTCGCCACCTTCCACACCTCGTTCGACCGTTCGCTCATCCTCCTGGCGTGCCAGGGAGTGCTTCGGCCCCAGCTGGAGAAGGTCACCGCCCGGATCGCCGTGTCCGAGCCGGCCCGGCGGGTGCAGGTCGAGCACCTCGGCGGCGACGCCGTCGAGATCCCCAACGGCGTCGACGTGCGCTTCTTCGCCGACGCCGCCCCGCTGCCCGGCTTTCCCCGACGCGGCCCCACCATCGGCTTCGTCGGCCGTTTCGACGAGCCCCGCAAGGGCATGTCCGTGCTGGTGGAGGCCGTGCGCCTGCTCGGATCTCGCTACCCCGACCTCCGCCTCCTCGTCGCCGGCCGCGGCAACGCCGCCGCTCTTCAGGCCGCTTGCCCCCGTGCCGAGATCCTCGGCGAGGTTTCCGACGCCACCAAGGCGGCCTTGCTCCGCTCCGTCGACGTCGTGTGCGCCCCCAACACCGGCGGCGAGAGCTTCGGCATCGTGCTGGCCGAAGCCATGAGCGCCGGCGCCCCCATCGTCGCCAGCGACCTCGACGCCTTCCGCCGCGTCCTCGGTGACGCCGCCCTCTTCGCCTCTCCCGGCGACCCCACCGCCCTCGCCGCCGCCCTTGCCACCATGTTCGACGACCCCGTCCGCCGCATGGAATTCGGTTTCGCGGCCTCCACCCGGGCCGTTACCTTCGACTGGTCCGTGGTCGCCGACCAGGTCCTGCGCGTCTACGAGGCCGCGTCGTCCGCCAATCCCCGCGAGGTGGATTCCCATGCGTCGCAGGCCCGGCCGCTGGCTCGGCGTCGGCGCTGAGCGCTATCTGTGGGGTGTCGGCCATTGTCATGAGCCGGGCGCGACGAGCCCCTGCCGCGAGGTCGTGTGGATCCGGCGCGAACGCTCCCATGGGCGTCTCTTCATCATCTTCGCGCCCCGCGACGGCCATCACGTCTACGACGGTTACCCCATGCATTCCGGCCAGGTCCTTCACGCCGACGGCCGCGACCTGAACCTCAACCAGCCCGGTGTCGCTCGCGCCCTGCTCGACGCCGCCAGGGCCGGCGGCTGGGAGCCGCTGGCCAATGCCTCCGCCGAGCTCGACGGCTGGGCCCTGTTCGACGCCGTCAACACCACCACCACCACGTCCGGCCGCTACTTCCCCCGTGCGGAGTAGGGTCGAGCGGTGATCATCGAGGGGGTGGCGGCGGGCCTGGTGGTGCTGCTGGCCCTGGTGGCGCGGACGATGCGGCTGACGAGTCGGCTGGATCGGCTGCACATCCGTACCGACGCGGCGTGGGCGGCGCTGGACGCGGCGCTGGCGCGGCGGGCGTTGCTGGCCCGGTTGGCGAGCCCGAAGTTGCAGCGGGCCACGGAGGTGGCGGAGCGAGCGCCGCGGTCCGAGCGGGAAGCGGCGGAGAACGAGGTCAGCCGGCTGCTGGGGGAGCTGGATCGGACGACGTTGCCAGCGGAGATCGCGACGGAGCTGGCTGACGCCGAGCATCGGCTGGTGCTGGCCCGACGGGTGCACAACGACGCGGTCAGGGACACGCTTGCCTTGCGACGCAAGCGATCGGTGCGCTGGTTGCGGCTGGCCGGCACGGCGCCGTTGCCGAGTTACTTCGAGATCGCGGAGCCGGTGGCGCCGGAGAGCGGCGAGCAGGCGTTGGTGCCGCGGGCGTCGGCGCGGATTCTGCTGGTGGACGACCGTGATCGGGTGCTGTTGTTCCGAGGGGGGAATCCGCCGCCGAACGACACGGAGCAGTGGTGGTTCACGCCGGGCGGCGGCATCGAGAAGGGGGAAGCGCTGCGGGAAGCGGCCGTCCGGGAGCTGGCCGAGGAGACGGGGATCCGCTGCGCCGAGGAGGATCTGACCGGGCCGGTGTGGCTGCGGCGGGTGACGTTCTGCTTCGACGGCCGGTGGTTCCTCGGCGAGGAGTGGTTCTTCCTGTTGCGCACCAACACGGACGCCATCGACACGTCCGGATTCACCCAGCTGGAGAACGACACCGTCACGGGCCATCGCTGGTGGACGACGCAGGAACTGGCCGACTCGGACGAGCTGGTCTACCCGGCGCTGCTCGGACCGTTGTTGGAGGATCTCCTTGCCACGCAATGGGACGGCACGGTGCGGCCCGTGCGCTGAGGTGTGGCCCGTGCGCTGCGGCCGAGCGGCCCGCGCCCCGAAGGGCCGGGCCGCACCGCCCTCCTCACGCCTTCGCGGCCAGATTGTCCGGCAGCGGGTCGTACCTCGCGAAGTGCCGGGTGAACGTCGCGGTCCCCGACGCGAGGGACCGCAACTCGACGGCGTAGCGGATCAGCTCGGTCGCGGGCACCTCGGCGCGGATCAAGGTCCGGCCGGGCGTCACGTCGGCCTCGGTGCCCAGCACCCGGGCCCGCTTGCTGGACAGATCCCCCAGCACGGCGCCGAGATAGTCGTCGGGCAGCCGGATGGTGACCTCGTCCATCGGCTCCAGCAGCGAGATCCGGCTGTTGGCGGCGGCCTCCTTCAACGCCAGGGCGCCGGCGGTCTGGAACGCGGCGTCGGAGGAGTCGACGCTGTGGGCCTTGCCGTCCACGAGGGTCACGCGCACGTCGACGCACGGGTGGTCGCCGTGCAGACCCTTCGCGAGCTGCGCCCGCACACCCTTCTCCACGCTGGGAATGAACTGGTTGGGCACCGCGCCGCCGACGACCCGGTCGACGAACTCGAAGCCGGCCCCGCGCGGCAGCGGCTCGACCTCCAGGTCGCACACGGCGTACTGACCGTGCCCCCCGGACTGCTTCACGTGCCGGCCGTGTCCCTTGGCGGGCTTGGCAAAGGTCTCACGTAGCGGCACCCGAACGTCCTCGGTGTCGACCTCGGCCCCGCCGGCGCGCAGCCGCGCCAGCACGACGTCGGCGTGCGCCTCGCCCATGCACCACAACACCATCTGGTGCGTCTCGGTGTTGCGCTCCAGCCGCAGGGTCGGATCCCCGGCCACCAGCCGCGCGAGGTTGCGGGCCAGCGTGTCCTCGTCGCTCCGCTTACGAGCCACGATGGCGACCGGCAGCAGCGGCTCCGGCATCAGCCACGGCGACATCAGCAGCGGCTGGTCGGGGCTGGACACGGTGTCGCCGGTCTCCGCCGAGCCGAGCTTGGTCAGCGCGCACAGGTCGCCGGCCACGCAGAACGGCACCTCACGCAGGTTCGACCCGAGCGGCGAGTAGATGTGCGCGACCCGCTCGTCCTCGTCGTGGTCCTCGTGCCCGCGGTCGCTCATGCCGTGCCCGGACACGTGCACGGACCGCTCCGGCCGCAGCGTCCCGGAAAACACCCGGACGAGCGACACCCGACCGACGTACGAGTCGACGGCGGTGCGCACGACCTCGGCCGCGAGCGGGCCGTCCGGGTCGGTGGTCAGGTCCAGCACGGTGCCGCCGACGGGATCGGTCACCGAGGGCAGCGGATGTTCCAGCGGCGACGGGAAGGCGCGCACGATGCCGTCCAGGATCTCGGCCAGCCCGAGTCCGGTCGCCGCGCACGCGGGCACGACCGGATGGAACGAGCCCCGGGTGACGGCGGCCAAAAGGTCGGCGATGAGCACATCCTGGTCGATCTCCTCGCCGCCGAGGTAGCGGTCCATCAGGGTCTCGTCCTCGCTCTCCGCGATGACGCCCTCGATCAGCGCGTTGCGGTGATCGGCCATGAAGTCGGCGAGGTCGCCGTCCGGGTCCTGAACGGTCGGCGGGTAGCCGCCGGAGTAGTCGAAGACCCGCTGCGTGATCAGGCCGACGAGCTTGGTGTTGCCGGAGCCGGGCACCGGCAGGTAGAGCGGCAGCACGCCGGCGCCGAACGCCTCCTGGCAGGACGCCAGCTCCGCGTCGAAGTCGGCGCGGTGGTGGTCCAGCCGGGCGATCACGACGCCGCGCGGCATGCCGACGGCCGCGCATTCCTCCCACAGCGCCATGGTCATCGCGTCCACGCCCTCGGCCGCGCTGACCACGAAGATCGCCGCGTCGGCGGCGCGCAGGCCGGCCCGCAGCTCGCCGACGAAGTCGGCGTATCCGGGCGTGTCGATGAGATTGATCTTGATGTCCTGGTGGACCAGTGGCGCCACCGCCAGCCCGACCGAGCGCTGCTGCCGCTGCGCCGCGGGGTCGTGGTCGCACACGGTCGTGCCCTCTGTGACGGACCCGGCCCTGGTCAGCACGCCGGAGGCGGCCAGTAGCGCCTCGGTGAGGGTGGTCTTGCCGGCCCCCGACGGGCCGACCAGCACGACGTTGCGGACCTTGGCCGGGTCGGCTACAGCGACCGCGCCGCCGGAATGGGTGTTGTCGGTGTTCTTGGACCCCATGGGGTCACCTCCCGAACGAACCGAATTGGCCTGGAGTACACCTCGATGTGTTCGATCTCACACCCGAACCGCTGGTCGGACAAGCCCGCCGGCGAAGTGGCCTTCCGGAATTGTGTCAGATTGGCCTCAAACACCAGGCCACGTCCGACCTAGCATTGGCGGTGTACCCCACCGCACGCTCCCGAAAGGTCGGCACGTTGAACATCGAGCCCACTCCCGCCACCGGCACCGCGCGGGTCAAGCGCGGCATGGCCGAGATGCTCAAGGGCGGTGTGATCATGGACGTGGTCACGCCCGAGCAGGCCAAGATCGCCGAGGACGCCGGCGCCGTCGCCGTCATGGCGCTGGAGCGCGTGCCGGCCGACATCCGCGTCCAGGGCGGCGTCGCCCGGATGAGCGACCCCGACATGATCGACGGCATCATCAACGCGGTGTCCATCCCCGTGATGGCCAAGGCCCGCATCGGCCACTTCGTCGAGGCCCAGGTGCTGCAGTCGCTCGGCGTCGACTACATCGACGAGTCCGAGGTGCTCACCCCCGCCGACGAGGCCAACCACATCGACAAGTGGCCGTTCACCGTGCCGTTCGTGTGCGGCGCGACCAACCTGGGCGAGGCGCTGCGCCGCATCGCCGAGGGCGCGGCCATGATCCGCTCCAAGGGTGAGGCCGGCACCGGCAACGTCGTCGAGGCCACCCGGCACATGCGCCAGATCCGGGCCGACATCCGCCGGCTGACCGTGCTCGACGAGGCCGAGCTGTACGCCGCCGCCAAGGAGCTGCGCGCCCCGTACGAGCTGGTCAAGGAGATCGCCGCCACCGGCAAGCTGCCGGTCGTGCTGTTCACCGCGGGCGGCATCGCCACCCCGGCCGACGCCGCGATGATGATGCAGCTCGGCGCCGAGGGCGTGTTCGTCGGCTCCGGCATCTTCAAGTCCGGCGACCCGGCGCAGCGCGCGTCCGCCATCGTCAAGGCCACCACCTTCCACGACGACCCGGACGTCATCGCCAAGGTCTCCCGCGGCCTCGGCGAGGCCATGGTCGGCATCAACGTCTCCGAGCTCCCGGAGTCCCAGAAGCTGGCCACCCGCGGCTGGTAATCACCCTCCGCGTCCACCAGTGTTCTTTGGAAGGGACCATTCCTGACGTTCAACGTCAGGAATGGTCCCTTCACAACGTTGGGCGGTGGATGGTGGCGAGGCGGCTGTCACCGAGGGTAACGGTGCCGACGACGTCGGGGCTGTCGGGTCCGGCCGGTTCCGGGACGCGGGCCAGCTCGATGTCCACCTCGTCGTCGGCGAACTCCGCCAGCTGTGTGCCGCGCGCCTCGAATGCCGTACCCCGACTCGCTGACGCCACCCCGTTCGAGCGGACCAGCCGGAGAAGTTCCTTGCGCCACACCGGATCCGTCTCGGCCTGGTAGATCCAGCGCGGGCCGAGTTCGCTGTGCTCGGCGGTCACGATCAGCGCCCCGCCGACGAGCGGCGCGCCGCGGTAGGTCATCGGAATCTGGTACGTCACGCCGCCGGCTTGGACAACGTGCGTCTCGATGCCGACCTCGCCGGCCGGGTCCTCGAATCGGAAGAACCCGACCGACTTGAGTTCCGGAGTGCCGTCGCCGCGGTACCAAGGCTGCCCTGCCAGCCAGGTCGGCATGAACTCGCGGAATGGTGGCGTGAGGGTCGGTGTCACACCACCATCCAAGCCAAGACCGGCGTCGACTGCAGGAAAACGAGCAGGCACATCACGGCCAGCAGGATCAGGCTCCACAGGAAGACCCGCCGGAACAGGTCGCCTTCGCGGCCGGCCATGCCGACGGCGCCGGCGGCGATCGCCAGGTTCTGCGGACTGATCATCTTGCCCAGCACGCCGCCGGACGAGTTGGCGGCGGCCATCAGCGTCGGACTGAGCCCGGCATGTTGGGCCGCCGTCACCTGCAGCGCGCCGAACAGGGAGTTCGACGACGTGTCGGATCCGGTGACGGCGACGCCGAGCCAGCCGAGCACCGGCGACAGCAGCGCGAACAGCCCGCCGGCATTGGCCATCCAGGTGCCGAGCGTCGTGGTCTGCCCGCTGGCGTTCATCACGTACGCCAGCGCGAGCACGGCCATCACCGTGACGATGGCGGTCGCCAGCTGACGGTAGGTCCCGCCGTAGGTGCGCAGGGCGGCGCCGGGCCTGATCCTGATCACCGGAACGGTGACGAGGCCGGCGATGATCAGCAGGCTGCCGGCCGCGTCCAGCCAGTCGAACTTGAACACCGGCAGCGTGGACGGCTTGCCGCCGACGGTGGCCAGGTGCAGGCCGGGCCAGTTGAACGTGACGGTGACGCTGGTCAGCGCGTCCTTGATCGCCGGCACCTGGGCCAGCGCGAACACGGCGATGATGATCGCGTACGGGGCGTAGGCGCGCAGCACCTCGGCCCGGCTGTCGGTGTTCTCCTCCTTGCTGCGGCGGCGCACCGCGACCACCACCGCCAGCGCGCTGAGCAGCGAGGCGACGATGTCCGTCAGGGGAGCGCTGAAGAAGTTGGCCACCGCGTACTGAGCGACCGCGAACGTGACGCCGCACGCGATCGTCGCCGGCAGTGTCTCCCGGACGCCGCGCCAGCCGCCGATGATGCCGACCAGTGCCATCGGCACGAACAGCGCCAGCACCGGCGTCTGCCGACCGACCATCGCCGCCAGGTCGTGCAGCGGCAGGCCGGTCACCGTGGCCAGGGTGGTGATCGGCACCGCGAGCGCGCCGAACGCCACCGGCGCGGTGTTCGCCACCAGCGCGACCGTGGCTACTTCGGGGAGGTCCGGTGTCGGCGAACGTCTTGGTCCGCGGCCAGGGGCGCAGCGCGGAGGTGGTGCTCGGTTCCGGCGGCAGCGCCAATGCGTTGGGGCACGACGATTGGCGTGCGCTGGAGACGGCGTTCCGGCAGTTCGCCCGGGACGAGGACATTCGCGTGATCGTCGTCCGGGGCAGCGGCAGCACCTTCAGCGCCGGCTCGGACCTGCGCGAGTGGGTGCACGCCGCCCCCGACGACGTGGACCGGGCCTTCGCCGCGATGGAGGCCGCCTGCACCGCCATCGAGGAGTGTCCGACGCCGGTGATCGCGCAGGTCAGCGGCGTCGCCGCCGGCGCCGGCTGCCAGCTGGCCCTGGCCTGTGACCTGCGGGTCTTCGCCGACGACGCCCGCATCGGCATGCCCATCGCGCGGCTGGGGATCCTTGTCAGCCCGGCCTTCGCCGCCCGGCTGGCGCTGCTCGCCGGGCACGGCCTGGCGCGGGAGTTGCTGTACACCGGGCGGTTGCTGGACGCCGCCGAGGCCGTCGCCGCCGGGCTGGCCAACCGGCGGGTGCCGTCGGCGGAGTTGTCCGGCGCGACCGCGGAGCTGGTGGCCGCCGTGGCCGCCCAGCCCCGGGCCGCGTTGGTCGCCGCGAAACAGGCCGTCAGCGTCGGGCTGTCACCCACCCGCGCCGCCGCCGACAGCTTCGCCAGTGGGCCGGCGGTGTCCTATGAGGACTTCCAGCGCGGCGTGACGGCGTTCCTGTCCCGCAGCCGCCACCACTGACTACTTCTGCCAGAAGGTGATGTTCTTGAAGTGGGCCTCGGCCTTGGCCCCGTTGGTGTTGTAGACGCCGTTCTTGAAGTACCAGACCTTGCTGGCCGGCGCGGAGTAGTGGCCGGAGAGCACCTGCCTGCCGTCGATCCACACCCGGAAGGACCCGTCGGCCGGGTTGAAGTCGGTGTTCAGGTGGAACCACTTGCCCCACAGGCCGGTGGCGATCGGCGTCTTGTTGACGCTGTTGTAGAGACTTCCGTTGTTGTGCACGTTGAGGTAGACGGCCTCGCCACCCGTGTCGCCCTTGACCTGCATGATGCAGGCGCCCTCGGTGCCGGAGTCGACCAGCACGTCGGCCGACCACTGGTGCTCGGTCCGCGACCAGTTGGTGCCCCAGCGCATCTCGGTCCGCGGTCCGGTGCCCGACCCCTGTGAGAAGGGCTTGTCGCCCTTCATGATCCAGGCGTTGTACACCGGGCCCGCGGACGTGGAGAAGCGTGCGGACTGGGGCAGGTCGTACGGATGCTGGACCTTGAACGTGTCGCTGTACTGCTTGAGACCGGCGGTCGGGTCGGCCTGCGGCGCGGCGTGCGCCGCAGGCGCGACCACTCCCGTCAGGGACGCGCCGGCGATGGCCAGCGCGGTCAGGAGTTTTCTCATCGCCTCACTCCACTGAACGTCTGTAAACGTTTTCATCAGCGGCGGTGAGGCGACTGTATCAGTACCGGTAGTGATCCGGCTTGTACGGACCGGCGACGTCCACCCCGATGTACTCGGCCTGCTCCTTGCTCAGCTCGGTCAGCCGCACGCCCAGCGCGTCCAGGTGCAGCCGGGCCACCTTCTCGTCCAGGTGCTTGGGCAGCCGGTAGACCTCGCGCTGGTAATCGCCCGGCTTGGTGAACAGTTCGATCTGGGCGATCACCTGGTTGGAGAACGAGTTCGACATGACGAAGCTGGGATGCCCGGTGGCGTTGCCCAGGTTCATCAGCCGGCCCTCGGACAGCACGATGATCGCGTGCCCGTCCGGGAACACCCACTCGTGCACCTGCGGCTTGATCTCGATCTTGCGAATGCCCGGCACCCGGGCCAGCCCGGCCATGTCGATCTCGTTGTCGAAGTGTCCGACGTTGCCGACGATCGCGTTGTGCTTCATCCGGCCCATGTGCTCGGCCATGATGATGTTGAAGTTGCCGGTGGTGGTGATGAAGATGTCCGCCTTGTGCACCACGTCGTCCAGGTGCACGACCTCCAGGCCCTCCATCGCCGCCTGCAGCGCGCAGATCGGGTCGATCTCCGTGACGACCACCCGCGCGCCCTGGCCGCGCAGCGAGTCCGCGGCGCCCTTGCCCACGTCGCCGTAGCCGCAGACCACCGCGAGCTTACCGCCGAGCATCACGTCGGTGGCGCGGTTGAGGCCGTCGGCCAGCGAGTGCCGGATGCCGTACTTGTTGTCGAACTTGGACTTCGTCACCGAGTCGTTCACGTTGATCGCCGGGAACAGCAGCTCGCCGTCCGCCGCCAGCTTGTACATCCGTTTCACGCCAACGGTTGTCTCCTCGGTGACGCCGCGCATCTGCTCCGCGACCCGGGTGAACCGCTTGGGGTCGCGCTCCATGCTCGCCGCGATGGTGGCCAGCAGGATGCCGTACTCCTCGCCGTCCTCCTCGGTGGCCGCCGGCACCTTTCCGGCCGTCTCGAACTCGACTCCCTTGTGCACCAACAGGGTCGCGTCGCCGCCGTCGTCGACGACCATGTTCGGCGGCTGGCCGTCGGGGAAGGTGAACAGCTGGTCCGCGCACCACCAGTACTCCGCCAGCGTCTCGCCCTTCCAGGCGAACACCGAGGTCCCCTTCGGCTCGTGCACCGTGCCCTCGCGGCCCACCACGACCGCCGCCGCGGCCTCGTCCTGCGTGGAGAAGATGTTGCACGACACCCAGCGGACCTGTGCCCCCAGGTCCACCAGGGTCTCGATCAGCACCGCCGTCTGCACCGTCATGTGCAGCGAGCCCGCGATCCTCGCCCCCCGCAACGGCTTGCTCTCGCCGAACTCCTCGCGCAGCGCCATCAGGCCCGGCATCTCCAGCTCCGCCAACCGGATCTGGTGCCGCCCCGCCTCGGCCAGCGCCAGGTCCGCCACCGCGAAGTCGATTCCGTTGACCTGCCTCAGTTTCCCGCTCATTCCGGTTTCCTCCGCATGCTTCGCGGGGAGGCGGCCCGTACGACGAAGGGCGCCTCCCGCTGGGGAGGCGCCCTTGTGACGTTCACACGGAGCCGAGCGTGGCGGACACGGTCCGCTGCAGCGCCTCTCGACTCCGTCCCCGACGTTAGCCACGCCTTTCCGCCCCTGTCAACGCAAACCCCCGCGAGTCACGCTCTGCGGCACACCGAAATGTAGGAACTGGGCAGAACTGAGCCTCGGGACTCAGTTCTGCCGGAAACCCGCATTCGGTGGTTCCCAGAGCGTGACTCGCCGGGGCTCACACGTGCTCCATCACCAGGACCGCCACGGTGCCGGGGTCGAGGGCCTGGTAGATGTGCGGGACGTCGCCGGGGTACGAGAGGTAGTCGCCGGGGCCGAGTTCCCTGGGGTCGTCGGCGGGGCCGGCGAGCACGCGGCCGGTGGAGACGATGAGGTGCTCGACGGAGCCCGGGATGTGCGGCACGGACTGGCGGCCGGAGTCGGTGCTCATGGTGATCAGGTAGATGTCCCGCCGCGCGCCCGGGGGACAGGCGGAGAGCAGGGTGGCGGAGTAGTTGGACTGCTCGGAGCGAACGTAGGGCCCCTCGCCGAAGCGGACGACGAGGACGGCGGGCTTGGGGGGATCGACGAGGCGGGAAAAGGGGACGCCGAGCGCCACGCCCAGGGCCCACAGGGTCTCGACGCTCGGGTTGCCCGCGCCGGACTCGAGCTGGGACAGCGTCGACTTGGCGATGCCGGCGCGCTTGGCCAGCTCGGAGAGGGACAGGCCGACGCGGTCGCGTTCCCGGCGCAGCGCGGCGGCGATCACGTCCAGCGGGGCGGAACTGCGGTCCTGATCCACGTGTTCGTTCCATCGGTCGGGACGTTCGGCTTGACGAACGCCGGGGCGTCTGTTCAGTATGGGCTATGGTTCGTTCGATCTGGCGAACATTAGACCGGAGACAACTAGATCTGGCGTTGATCCGCAATGTCTCGCCCATAGCCCTGACCGCGTTCGTCACGGGAGCGTCCTTCGGCGCGATCGCGGTGGCCGCGCACATCCCGATCTGGCTCGTCTGCGCGATGTCGCTGCTGGTCTTCGCGGGCGGCTCGCAGTTCATGGTGGTGGGCATCGTCGCCGCGGGCGGCAGCCCGATCGCGGCGGTGTTCGCGGGCCTGCTGCTCAACGCCCGGCACCTGCCGTTCGGCCTGGCCATCGGCGACGTGCTCGGCGAGCGGCTGGCGACCCGCGTCATCGGCAGCCACATCCTCGTCGACGAGTCGGTGGCGTTCGCGATGGCCCAGGGCGACCGCAAGCGGGCCAAGGCGGCGTTCTGGACCTGCGGCCTGGCCCTCCTTCTCACGTGGAACAGCGGCACGCTGGTGGGAGCCCTGATCGGGCAGGTCATCGGCGACCCGAACCGCTTCGGCATGGACGCCGCGTTCCCCGCCGCGATGTTCGCGCTCGTCCTCCCGGCGCTGAAGGACCGCGTCACGCTGCGGGTGGCGCTGCTGGGGGCGGCGATCGCCGTCGCGACGACGCCGTTCCTGCCGCCGGGAATTCCGGTGGTGCTGGCGGCTTTGGGTGTGATCGCGGCGCTGCCCACCCGGAAGAAGGCGGTGACGGCATGACGCTGGCAGTCGTCCTCGCACTTGCCGCCGGCACCTATGGGATTCGCTTCGCCGGCCCCCAACTGCGCAATCGCATCACCGTGCCGGCCCGCGTGCAAATGCTGCTGTCAATGGCCGCGACGGCACTGCTCCTTGCCCTCGTGGCGGTCAACGCGTTCGTGCCCGGCGGCAAATTCGGCGGCTGGGCGCTGGCCGCCGGTGTATTTGTCGGCGGCGTGGCGGCCTGGCGCAAGGTGCCGTTCGTGCTGGTGGTCGTGTTGGCGGCGGCCACGACGGCGGCACTGCGACTGGTCGGCGTCGCTTAAACGGTGGCATTCGTCACATCAAGGCTTGCTCAAACGGAATAGAGCGCTGCTCCGTTCGCTCAGTAGAGTCCCGACCTCATCGGGTGTGGTCCGCCTCACCCGGGGTCGAGTTCTCCAGCGCCGGAGCCGGGGCGGTTCCGCGCGCCTTTCGCAGTACCGAAGGGACCGTTTCCGTGGATTTTTCCCGTGACGGCGAGGGCTATGCGAAGTCCCTCGGCAACCGCCAGGTGCAGATGATCGCGATGGGCGGCGCCATCGGCGTCGGCCTGTTCCTCGGCGCCGGCGGCCGCCTGCACGCCGCCGGCCCCGGCCTGATCCTGTCCTACGCGCTGTGCGGCCTGGCCGCCTTCTTCGTCATGCGGGCACTGGGCGAGCTGGTGCTCTACCGGCCGACGTCCGGCAGCTTCGTCACCTACGCCCGCGAGTTCATCGGCCCCTGGGCCGGCTTCACCTCGGGCTGGATGTACTGGCTGAACTGGGCGATGACCGGCGTCGCCGAGATCACCGCGGTCGGCATCTACGTGCAGCGCTGGCTGCCGAACCTGCCGACCTGGATCACCGCGCTGATCGCGCTGGTGGCGCTGCTGGTGATCAACCTGGTGTCGGTGAAGCTGTTCGGCGAGCTGGAGTTCTGGTTCTCCGTCATCAAGGTCACCGCGATCGTGGTGTTCCTGCTGGTCGGCATCGGCCTGGTGGTCACGTCCACGAACATCGCCGGCCACCCGGCCGGCCCGGCCAACCTGGTCGCCGACGGCGGCTTCTTCCCGCACGGCATCGGCGTCGCGCTGATCGCGCTGCAGGCGGTCATCTTCGCGTACTCGGCGATCGAGCTGGTCGGCATCGCCGCCGGCGAGACCAAGGACCCGCACAAGGTCATGCCGAAGGCCATCAACGGCGTCGTCTGGCGGATCGCGATCTTCTACGTCGGCTCGGTCACCCTGCTGGCGATGCTGCTGCCCTCGATCATGTACAGCAGCTCCACCAGCCCGTTCGTCACCGTGTTCAGCGCGCTGGGCCTGCCCTGGGTCGGCGACGTGATGAACGCGATCGTGCTCACGGCGGCCCTGTCCTCCTGCAACTCCGGCCTGTACTCCACCGGCCGCGTGCTGCGCTCGCTGGCCGACAAGAAGGAGGCCCCCGCCTTCGCCGGCAGGATGAGCAGCCGGCACGTCCCGTACGGCGGCATCCTGTTCACCTCCGTCGTCTACGTCGCCGGTGTCGCGCTCAACCAGTTCAAGGGCGCGACCGCCGCGTTCGACATCGCCACCGCGATCGCCTCGCTCGGCGTCGTCGCCACCTGGGCCACGCTGGTGTTCTGCCAGATGCGGCTGCGCCAGGCGGCGCTGCGCGGCGAGCTGGAGCGGCCGAGCTACCGGATGCCGGGCGCGCCCTGGACCGGCTGGCTGACGCTGGCGTTCCTGGCGCTGATCGTGGTGATGATGGGCTTCGCCGGCGGCGCCGAGCAGGTCGCCTTCTTCTCCATCCCGGGCATCGCGGCGGTCATCGCGATCGGCTGGTGGGCGGTCAGCCGCCGGCGCCGGGCGGCCGAGTCCGACCCCTCCAGCGCGGTCCCCGTCGCCGGTCAATAAGCTGGAGGTTCAGGTACTGCCCGTCCAGGAGGTCGCTCACCCGTGCCCGCCCAGCCCGTCATCGGCGTGCTCGCCTTGCAGGGCGACGTGCGCGAGCACCTCGTGTCGCTGGCCGAGTGCGACGTGATCGCCCGGCCGGTGCGCAGGCCGGAGGAGCTCGCCGAGGTCGACGGCATCGTGCTGCCCGGCGGCGAGTCGACCACGATGAGCCGGCTGCTGGAGACCTTCGAGCTGCTCGAACCGCTGCGCAAGCGGCTGGCCGACGGCCTGCCCGCGTACGGCTCGTGCGCCGGCATGATCCTGCTGGCCGGGACGGTCGTCGACGGCCGCCCCGACCAGCAGCAGCTGGCCGCCGTGAACATGGTGGTCCGGCGCAACGCCTTCGGCCGGCAGGTCGACTCGTTCGAGTGCGAGCTGCCGGTCACCGGGGTCGACGGCGGCCCGGTGCACGCGGTGTTCATCCGCGCCCCCTGGGTGGAGTCGGTCGGCGAGGGCGTCGAGGTCCTCGCCCGGGTGCCCGACATACCGGCCAGCGGCGCCGCCGCCGGTAGGATCGTCGCAGTTCGGCAGGGGTCCGTGCTCGCGACCGCGTTCCATCCCGAGCTCACCGGCGACGAGCGCGTGCACCGCCTGTTCGTGGAGACTGTCCGCGCGGCCTAACGGCGTGGGAACGGTCGTCGAGTCGTCGAGTCTGACGGAGGAAGTTTCATGAGCGGCCACTCCAAGTGGGCGACTACCAAGCACAAGAAGGCCGCGATCGACGCCAAGCGCGGCAAGCTGTTCGCGCGGCTGATCAAGAACATCGAGGTCGCGGCCCGCACCGGGGGCAGCGACCCGGACGGCAACCCCACGCTGTTCGACGCCATCCAGAAGGCGCGCAAGAACTCGGTCCCGCTGGACAACATCGAGCGCGCCCGCAAGCGCGGCGGCGGCGAGGAGGCCGGCGGCGCCGACTGGCAGACGATCATGTACGAGGGCTACGGCCCGAACGGCGTGGCCATCCTGATCGAGTGCCTCACCGACAACCGCAACCGCGCGGCGTCCGAGGTGCGCACGGCGATGACCCGCAACGGCGGCAGCATGGCCGACCCGGGCTCGGTGGCGTACCTGTTCACCCGCAAGGGCGTGGTGACGCTGCCGAAGAACGACCTGTCCGAGGACGACGTCCTGATGGCCGTGCTGGACGCGGGCGCCGAGGAGGTCAACGACCTCGGTGACAGCTTTGAGGTGGTGTCCGAGGCCGGCGATCTCATCCCGGTGCGCAAGGCGCTGCAGGACGCCGGCTACGACTACGAGTCGGCCGAGGCGAACTTCGTGCCGTCGATGACGGTCCAGCTGGAGGCCGACGGCGCGCGCAAGATGTTCAAGCTGATCGACGCGCTGGAGGACTGCGACGACGTGCAGAACGTCTACGCCAACTTCGACGTGTCCGACGAGGTCATGGCCGAGGTCGACGCCTGAGGTTCACAGCTTTCCGTTGCCCGGTAACGAAAGTTGCCGGGCAACACTTTTAGTTAACGCCCTTTCTGGGCAGAATGACGCCCGTGCCCCCTCACTCCGCGATGAACAAGCTCTCCGAGTCCGACCGTGACCTGCGCCAGTGGTTGCTCAAGCAGGCGGAGGACCACGGCAACGCGGTGGTCGAGGTGGCCGGCGACGAGCACGGCGCGCCGTACTGCTTCACCGTCGGCGCGTGGCGGCGCTTCGGCGTCGCCGAGGCCGTGGTCATCGGGCTGCCGCTGGAACTGGGGCGGGTGCTCGTCACCGCGTACGTGAACGAGGCGCGGCAGGGCGTGCGGTTCCAGCCGGGGCAGCTGTACCGGCAGTTCTTCAACGGCGTGCCGATCACCGTGGAGCGGGTGGCGCGCGGCTTCTACCCGGAGTACTTCGGCAGCGCCTTCCTGTTGCACCCCACCGGTGATTTCCCCGCGGTGCAGCTGATCGTGCCGTCCGAGGGCGGGTACTGGCCGTGGCATCCCCAGGCGCCGCAGGGCTTCGCGCAGTGGCAGCCGGTGCTGACCATGAGCGGCCGCCCGGAGTCGTGGCGGCCGGGCGTCGACGGCGCGTAATTGGCTGGCGGCGGTCGAGATACTGGCGCGGTGGATGCCGACATTCGGAGCAAGGTCGAGACCAATCGCCGCAACTGGGAAGCTCGGACCCCGGTGCACCTGGCGAGCCGGTTCTACGACGTGCACAACGACACCGACCGGCTGGCCCCGTTCGAGTGGGCGGAGCTGGGGGACGTCGCCGGGCTGAGGATCGCGCACCTGCAGTGCCATCTCGGCACGGACACCCGCTGCCTGGCCCGGGCCGGGGCGAAGATGACCGGCCTGGACTTCAGCGAGTCCTCGGTCGCGGCGGCCCGGGAGCTGGCTGGCGACCTCGACATCACCTACGTGCAGTCCGACGTGCACGACGCCGTCGAGGCGCTGGGCGGCGGCTTCGACCTGGTCTACACCGGCAAGGGTTCGCTGATGTGGCTGCCGGACCTGTACCGCTGGGCCGAGATCGTGCGGGACCTGCTCGCCCCGGGCGGACGGCTGTACCTGGTGGAGTTCCATCCCCTGGCCTGGATGCTCAACCAGGACTTCGAGATCGTGGGCAACTACCTGCCCGAGGCCACCAGCTACGACTCGTCGCGCACCTACACCGACGGTCCCGAGCTGGCCGCCGACACCGTGAACTATCAGTGGAACCATTCGCTCGGCGAGCTCGTGACGACGCTCAACCGGGCCGGCCTCCGCGTCACCGAGCTGCACGAACACCCGGTGCTGGCCTGGGACCAGTGGCCGGGCATGGAGCGGGATCCGGTCACCGGCTGGTGGCGGCTGCCGGCGCACCGGCCCAAGATCCCGCTGACCTACTCCCTGACGGCGGTCCGCTAGACGTTCGGAACGGACCATTCCTCAACTCGGGGTTTAGGAAGGTCGCTTTCACAGCGCTCCGGCGGCGTAGCGGCGTGTTGGTGCGAAGCCTGATCACGCCGCCCGGTAATGTCGCCGCTCGAACGGGTGTTCGGCGATATTCCGGAGGCGGGACGAAGTGCGGGTGCTGGGTGTCGACCCTGGGCTGACTCGGTGCGGTCTGGGCGTGGTCGACGGCGGGCCGGGACGCACGGTGCGCTGCGTGGACGTGGGCGTGGCCCGGACCCCGGCGGACGAGGACCTCGCCCATCGGCTGCTGGCGCTGTCCGAGGTCGTGGAGGACTGGCTGGATCGCCACCGCCCCGAGGTGGTGGCGATCGAGCGGGTGTTCAGCCAGCACAATGTCCGCACGGCGATGGGCACCGCCCAGGCCGGCGGCGTGGTGGCGTTGCTGGCGGCCAAGCGCGGCCTGCCGGTCGCCTTCCACACGCCGAGCGAGGTGAAGGCGGCGGTCACCGGCTCCGGCACGGCGGACAAGGCGCAGGTCACGACCATGGTGACGCGCCTGCTGGGCCTGGCGGTGGCGCCGAAGCCGGCGGACGCCGCCGACGCGCTGGCGCTCGGCATCTGCCACCTGTGGCGGGCGCCGCTGGCGGCCCGGCTGGCGCAGGCGGAGGCCCGTGCCGCGGAACTGCAACGTCGACACAAGGCCCGGCTGGCCGAGGCCGCGAACAGGGGAGTCGCCCGGTGATCTCGTCGGTACGTGGGCCGGTGCTGTCCATCGGCCTGGACCATGCCGTCATCGAGGTCGGCGGCGTCGGCTTCGCGGTGCTGGCGACCCCGACGACCCTGGCGAGCCTGCGGCGCGGCGACGAGGCGCAGCTGTTCACGGCGCTGATCGTGCGTGAGGACTCGCTGACCCTGTACGGCTTCACCGACCCGGACGCGCGGCAGCTGTTCGGCCTGCTGCTGACGGTGTCCGGCATCGGCCCGAAGATCGCGCTGGCGACGCTGGCGGTGTTGGAGCCGGACAAGCTGCGGGCGGCGCTGGCGGAGGGCAACACCTCGATGCTCACGCAGGTGCCGGGCATCGGCCGCAAGGGCGCGGAGCGGCTGATCATCGAGCTGCGGGACAAGGTCGGCGCGCTGACCAGCGGCACGCCCGGCCCCGAGGTCGGCGCGGACGCCGAGCTGGTGCGCGCGCAGGTCACGGAGGCGTTGCTGGGCCTGGGCTTCGCGGCGAAGGCGGCGGAGCAGGCGGTGGACGCGGTGCTGGCCAAGGACGGCGCCCAGAACACGGCGGCCGTGCTGCGGCAGGCGCTGACGTCGTTGGGACGTAAGCGATGAGCGACTTCGAGGAGCACGGGCCGCTGTCCGCGCTCGCCGAACCGGCCGAGCGCGACGTCGAGTCGACGCTGCGGCCGCGCCGGATGTCGGAGTTCGTCGGCCAGCCCCGCGTGCGCGAGCAGCTGGAACTGGTGTTGCGCGGCGCGCAGATGCGCGGCCAGCCGCCGGACCACGTGCTGCTGTCCGGGCCGCCCGGCCTGGGCAAGACCAGCCTCTCCATGATCATCGCCGCCGAGCTGGGCAGCGCCATCCGGATCACCTCGGGCCCGGCGCTGGAGCGGGCCGGCGATCTCGCCGCGATGCTGTCCAACCTGGTCGAGGGCGACGTCCTGTTCATCGACGAGATCCACCGCATCGCCCGCCCGGCCGAGGAGATGCTGTACCTGGCGATGGAGGACTTCCGGGTCGACGTCGTCGTCGGCAAGGGCCCCGGCGCGACCAGCATCCCGCTGGAGATCGCCCCGTTCACGCTGGTCGGCGCGACCACCCGGTCCGGGTCGCTGACCGGCCCGCTGCGCGACCGCTTCGGCTTCACCGGCCACATGGAGTTCTACTCGCCGGAGGAACTGGAGCAGGTGCTCAACCGTTCGGCCGCGATCCTCGGCATCGACCTGCCGGGCGACGGCGCCGCCGAGATCGCGAGGAGGTCCCGGGGCACACCCCGGATCGCCAACCGGCTGCTGCGCCGGGTCCGCGACTACGCCGAGGTGCGCGCGAACGGCTCGATCAGCACCGACGTCGCCCGCGCCGCGCTCGCCGTCTACGACGTGGACGAGCTGGGCCTGGACCGACTGGACCGGGCGGTGCTGAACGCGCTGGTCAGGAGCTTCAACGGGGGACCGGTCGGGGTGGCGACGCTGGCCGTCGCGGTGGGGGAGGAGCCGACCACCGTCGAGGAGGTCTGCGAGCCGTTCCTGGTCCGCGCCGGCATGCTCGCCCGCACTCCGCGGGGACGGGTCGCGACCGCCGCGGCCTGGCACCACATGGGTCTGACGCCGCCGGAGCACGCGCCGGGCGAGCCCCCTGCCACGGCGTATGGGCGATAAGCCGTGTGGCAGACTCAGTGGGCATACCCCAGCATGTGACGCCCTGTGAAGGTATGGGCCGTCACACCGAACGGAGAATGATGGACCCCCAGACTTTGCTGCTCCCCCTGCTCATCGTGCTGGTGGGCGGCATGCTCTTCTTCGGCAGCCGCCGGCAGCGCAAGGCGGTCGCCGAGCAGCAGAAGCTGCAGACCTCGCTCCAGGTCGGCGACCGGGTGATGACCACCTCCGGCCTGTTCGGCACGGTGGCGGGCGTCGACTCGGACACCGACATCGACATCGAGATCGCGCCGGGCGTGGTCACCACGTGGCTGCGGGCCGCGGTCCGCGAGAAGGTGAACCCGACGACCGAGTCGGACGTCGTGGAGTCCGAGGACGAGGAGCTGGTCGCGGGCGAGCCGGCGAGCACCGCCGAGGTGGCCCCGCCGCTGGAGAGCAAGAGCAAGGGCTGAGCCGTCCGGCCGATGCGAGGTCGCCCGAGCAGGGGCGACCTCGCACAGTGACGCGCGCCTCACACGGCGGGGAGTACGCTGCACCCTCGCCCGCACTCTGACCGCCACGTGAGGGCTCCCCGGGTCGCCCGGGGCACACCGACAACGACTATCAGCACGAGGAGACCGACCGACCGTGGCACCTCCGGCCGGGCAGATCCGCCCAGTGCGTTACCTGGGTGTCTTCGCCCTCATCGTGGTCGTGCTCTATGCCTTGGTGTTCTTCACCGGGAATGGACAGCCGACGCCCAAACTCGGTATCGACCTGCAGGGGGGCACCAGGGTCACGCTGACCGCGATCTCCCCGGACGGCAAGCCACCGGCACAGGACTCCCTCACCCTGGCCAAGCAGATCCTGTCCGACCGCGTCAACGGCAACGGCGTCACCGGCGCCGAGATCGTCCAGGACGGCAGCAACCTGGTGATCACCGCGCCGGGCAACGACGGCGACCAGCTCAAGGCCCTGGGCAAGGCCGCCGTGCTGCGGTTCCGGCCCGTGCTGACGGACCCGTCCTCGAACCAGCCGATGATCCTGCCGGCCACGCCGCCGAGCACCTCGGGCAAGCCGTCGACGAGCAACACGGCCAAGCCGAGCGGCACGACCACGCCGAGCGGCACCAGCACCTCCGCGCCGGCGACGACCACCTCGCCGAAGCCGCAGGGCGCGCCGGTGCCGATGAAGCAGGCCGCGCCGACGACGACCACCAACCCGCCGTCGTCCACCGCCGCCTCGTCGACGAGCGCGAGCACCCCGCCGCCGAGCATCAGCGGCGTCGCGGACCCGAACCAGGCCAAGGCGATCCAGACCGCGAAGGCGCTGCGCCAGAACCCGGCCGTGGCCACCGACCAGAACGCCCAGGCGGCCGCGTTCGCCGCGCTGGACTGCTCCAAGCCCGACCCGCTGGCCGGCTACGACGACCCCGACAAGCCGCTGGTCACCTGCGACACCGACCACCAGAACAAGTACATCCTGGGCGCGTCGTTCCTGGACGGCCGGCAGATCGCGACCGCGCAGTCCGGCTTCGACCAGCAGCAGGCCAAGTGGATCGTGACGCTGACCTTCAAGCCGGACGGCGCCAAGACCTGGGCCGACTACACCGGCAAGAACGTCGGCCAGCAGGCCGCCTTCACGCTGGACGGCCAGGTGCAGTCCGCGCCGAAGATCAACCAGCAGATCATCGGCAACACCGAGATCAGCGGCTCGTTCACCCAGCAGTCGGCCAAGGAACTGGCCAACGTGCTCAGCTACGGCTCGCTGCCGCTGTCGTTCACCATGTCCGAGAACCAGACGGTGTCCGCGACGCTGGGCCTGTCCTCGATGCAGGCGGGCCTGCTCGCCGGCGGCATCGGCCTGCTCCTGGTGATCGTCTACTGCCTCTTCTACTACCGGGCGCTGGGCGTGCTGACCCTGCTGTCGCTGGTCTGCTCCGGCCTGACCGTGTACGCGGTGCTGGTGCTGTTCGGCCGGTGGATCAACTACAGCCTGGACCTGCCGGGCATCGCCGGTTTCATCATCGCCATCGGTATCACGGCGGACTCCTTCGTGGTGTTCTTCGAACGCATGAAGGACGAAGTGCGCGAGGGCCGCTCGTTCCGCTCCGCGGTGCCGAGGGCCTGGGTCCGGGCGCGGCGCACGATCCTGTCCGCCGACGCGGTCAGCTTCCTCGCCGCCGCCGTGCTGTACACGCTGGCCGTCGGCGACGTGCGCGGCTTCGCGTTCACCACCGGCATGTCCACCGTGATCGACCTGTTCGTGGTCTTCCTGGTCACGCACCCGCTGGTGGCCCTGGCCTCCCGCTCCAAGACCCTGTCCAAGCCGTCCTTCTCCGGCCTCGGTGCCGTGCAGCAGGCCGGCGTGGAGCTGCGTGCCGCCGAGCGCGCGGCCAACCCCGCCGTGAAGGAGGCGTGACGTGTCGACTCCGACTCCCGTGACCCCGCAGCCGCGGCACGGCCTGCTGCACAACCTTTACGTCGGCACCGGCGCGTTCGACATCATCGGCAAGCGCAAGCGCTGGTACATCGCGTTCGCCGTGGTCATCGCCATCTGCCTCGGCTCGATGGCCATCCGCGGCTTCAACTACGGCATCGAGTTCACCGGCGGCACGCAGATCCAGATGCCGGTGAAGGGCCAGAGCGGCAACGCCACCGTGGACGGCGTGCTGCAGGTCTACAAGCAGACGCTGGGCCGCGACGCCGAGCAGGCGCAGACGGTCGGCTCGGGCAACTCCGAGACCGTCCAACTGCGCTCGGTCCCGCTGGACGGCACTCAGGTCGTCAAGCTCAAGGAAGCGCTGTTCGCCAAGTTCAAGCCGCTGGCCACGAACGGCCAGCCCAGCCAGCAGGCCATCAGCGACAGCGCGGTCAGCTCGTCCTGGGGCGGCGAGATCTCCCGGCAGGCGCTCATCGCGCTCGCCGTGTTCCTGGTGCTGGTGACCATCTTCCTGGCGTTCTACTTCGAACGCGCGATGGCGGCCGCCGCGCTGGCCTCGCTGGCCAACGACCTGATCGTCACCGCCGGCGTGTACTCGATCATCGGCTTCGAGGTCACGCCCGCGACGGTGATCGGCTTCCTGACCATCCTGGGCTTCTCGCTGTACGACACGGTGGTCGTGTTCGACAAGGTCCGGGAGAACACCCGCGGCCTGCTCAAGCTGACCCGGCGCACCTACGGCGAGGCCGCCAACCTGGCGGTCAACCAGACCCTGATGCGTTCCATCAACACCTCGCTGATCGCGCTGCTGCCGGTCCTCGGCCTGCTCGTCGTCGGCGTCGTGCTGCTGGGCGTGGGGACGCTGCAGGACCTGGCCCTGATCCAGCTCACCGGTATGTTGGTCGGCGCCGTGTCGTCGATCTTCCTGGCCACCCCGCTGGTGGTGGACCTGAAGATGCGCGACCCGAAGTACAAGCTGCAGGCCGAGCGGGTCGCGGCCCGCCGGGCCAACCTGGCCCGCAAGGCCCAGCTGGCGGCGCAGGGCGTCGAGGCGGGCGAGGACTTCGACCCGGCCGACGACGAGGCGCTGGCCGCCGAAATCCGCAAGGAGAAGGCCATGGCCGCGGCGGCGAGCACGCCGTCGCGCACGCCCAAGGCCCGGCCGTCCGGCAAGAGCGGCCGGCCCAGCGGGAAGAGGCGGCACTGACCAGCACACTCGACGGCGCGCTCGGGCTCATCCGGGAGGTCCCCGACTTCCCCGAGCCCGGCGTGCTGTTCCGGGACATCAGCCCGGTGCTCGCCGACCCGGCGGCCTTCCGCGTCCTGTCGGACGCCATGGCCGCCGGGCTCCCGGCCGGCACCGACGCCGTCGTGGCCATCGAGGCCCGCGGCTTCATCCTGGGCGCCGCCATCGCGTACGCCGCCGGCCTAGGTCTGGTGTGCGTGCGCAAGCCGGGCAAGCTGCCGGCGGTGCGGCACCGGGTCAGCTACGCCCTGGAGTACGGCACCGCCACCCTGGAGCTGCCCGAGGACACCATCCGGGGCGGCCAGCGCGTGGTGATCGTGGACGACGTGCTCGCCACCGGCGGCACCGTCGCCGCGACCCGCGAGCTGGTCGAGCACGCCGGGGGAGTGGTCGCCGGCGTGTCGGTGATCCTGGAACTGGCCGGCCTCAAGGGCCGCGCCCGCGTCCCCGGCGTCGACGTCACCGCCCTGCTCACCCACTGATCCCGCCGGGGTGGGCGGTGCGGTCTGCTGAACGGGGCTGACTAGCTGGGCCGATATTCGGGCCGCGTTCGTCGTGTCGAGCGGCACGCTTGTCGCGACCTGGGAACGTCCGGTTCGATCCAGAGTTATCCTCGGTGCAGGAACGTTTCAGCTCCAGTCGCACCGGGAGAGTGGTTGAGCCAAGACGTCGAACCCGCGGCATCGCCACAGCCGGTGGCCGCTCGGCCACCCTCGGCGACGCGTCGGGTACGCGCGCGCCTGGCCCGCCGGATCACCGCGCAGCGCGCCGCACCGGTCAAGCAGGTGTTGGAGCCGCTGGCCGCGGTGCACCGCGAGCTGCACCCCAAGGCCGACCTGGGCCTGCTGCAGTTCGCCTACGACGTCGCCGAGGAGAAGCACCGCAACCAGCGGCGCAAGTCCGGCGACCCGTACATCACGCACCCGCTGGCCGTCGCCACCATCCTGGCCGAGCTGGGCATGGACACCACCACGCTGGTCGCCGCCCTGCTGCACGACACCGTCGAGGACACCGACTACTCGCTGGAGCTGCTCAGCGAGGACTTCGGCGACGAGGTGGCGCACCTGGTCGACGGCGTCACCAAACTGGACAAGGTCAAGCTGGGCGCGGCCGCCGAGGCCGAGACCATCCGCAAGATGGTCATCGCCATGGCCCGCGACCCCCGCGTCCTGGTGATCAAGCTGGCCGACCGGCTGCACAACATGCGCACGATGCGCTTCCTGCCGCCGGAGAAGCAGGCCCGCAAGGCCCGCGAGACGCTGGAGGTGCTGGCCCCGCTGGCGCACCGGCTGGGCATGGCCACCGTCAAGTGGGAGCTGGAGGACCTGGCCTTCGCCATCCTGCAGCCCAAGAAGTACGACGAGATCGTGCGGCTGGTGGCCAACCGCGCCCCGTCCCGGGACACCTACCTGCGCAAGGTGGTCGACGAGCTGAACAGCCAGCTGGAGTCCTCGCGGCTGCAGGCCAAGGTCGAGGGCCGGCCCAAGCACTACTACTCGATCAACCAGAAGATGATCGTCCGGGGCCGCGACTTCGACGACATCCACGACCTGGTCGGCGTCCGCATCATGGTGGACGACGTGCGCGACTGCTACGCCGCGATGGGCGTGGTGCACGCGCTGTGGCAGCCGATGCCCGGCCGGTTCAAGGACTACATCGCCCAGCCCCGGTTCGGCGTCTACCAGTCGCTGCACACCACCGTGATCGGGCCGGACGGCAAGCCGCTCGAGGTGCAGATCCGCACCCACGACATGCACCGCACCGCCGAGTACGGCATCGCCGCGCACTGGCGGTACAAGGAGACCAAGGGCACCCACTCCGGCCGTGGCGTCGAGGTCGACGAGATGGCCTGGATGCGGCAGCTGCTGGACTGGCAGCGGGAGGCCGCCGACCCCGGCGAGTTCCTCGAGGCGCTGCGCTACGACCTGGCCGCCCGCGAGATCTTCGTCTTCACGCCCAAGGGCGACGTGCAGACGCTGCCGGCCGGCTCCACCCCGGTCGACTTCGCCTACGCCGTGCACACCGAGGTCGGCAACCGGTGCATCGGCGCCCGGGTCAACGGCCGGCTAGTGGCGCTGGAGCGCAAGCTGGAGAACGGCGAGGTCGTCGAGATCTTCACCTCGAAGGCCGAGGGCGCCGGTCCCAGCCGGGACTGGCTGGCCTTCGCCGCCTCGCCGCGGGCCCGCGCCAAGATCAAGCAGTGGTTCGCCAAGGAGCGCCGCGAGGAGGCGATCGAGGCCGGCAAGGAGTCGATCGCCAAGGAGGTGCGCCGGGTCGGGCTGCCGATCCAGCGGCTGGTCACCGCCGACTCGATGGGCGCGCTGGCCCGCGAGCTGCGGCTGGCCGACGTCAGCGCGCTGTACCGGGCCGTCGGCGAGGGGCAGGTCTCCGGCCGGCACCTCGTGCAGCGGCTGGTGGCGCTGCTCGGCGGCGTCGACCACGCCGAGGAGGAGCTGGCCGAGCGGTCCACGCCGTCGACGGCCGTCCGGCGGCGCGCGCCCGGCGACCCGGGCGTGGTCGTCAAGGACGCCAGCGACGTGTGGGTGAAGCTGGCCCGCTGCTGCACCCCGGTGCCCGGCGACGACATCCTCGGCTTCGTCACCCGGGGCGGCGGCGTCAGCGTGCACCGCACCGACTGCACCAACGCCAGCGAGCTGCTCGCCTCGCCGGAGCGGCTGGTGGACGTGGAGTGGGCGCCGAACTCGTCCTCGCTGTTCCTGGTGGCCATCCAGGTGGAGGCGCTGGACCGGCACCGGCTGCTGTCCGACATCACCAAGGTGCTGGCCGACGAGAAGGTCAACATCCTGTCGGCGTCGGTGACCACGTCCAAGGACCGGGTGGCGGTCAGCCGCTTCTCGTTCGAGATGGGCGACCCCAAGCACCTCGGCCACGTGCTCAAGGTGGTCCGCAGCGTCGAGGGCGTCTACGACGTGTACCGCGTGACCTCGGCTTCCTGACGCAGACACGAAAAGGGGCCCCGCCGTTCGGCGGGGCCCCTTCGTCGTCTCGGGTCAGGCCGCGACCTGGGACTTGGTGATGGTCACCTTCTTGTTGGGGTGGCCGCCGCCGGCGCTGCTGTCGAAGGCGCCGTCGTCGCCGGCCTTGGCGATGTCGTCGATCACCTTCAGGCCGGCCTCGGAGATGGTGCCGAAGACGGTGTAGTTCGGCTGCAGCTGCGCGTCACCGTAGACCAGGAAGAACTGGCTGCCGTTGGTGTTCGGGCCGGAGTTGGCCATCGCCAGGTAGCCGCGGCCGTAGGTCAGCGACGGCCACACCTCGTCGTCGAACTTGTAGCCGGGGCCGCCGGTGCCGTCGCCCTTGGGGTCGCCGCACTGCAGCATCTGCAGGCCCTGGGTGCTCAGCCGGTGGCAGCTGGTGTTGTCGTAGTAGCCCTGGCTGGACAGGCTGACGAAGTTGTTCACCGCGCACGGCGCCAGCGAGCGGTCCAGCGTCAGCGGGATGTCGCCGTCGTTGGTCTTCAGCGTCACCGACACGGTGCCCTGGCTGGAGATGTTGGCGCCGTTGGGCAGGTTGTTCGGCTTGGCCGCGTCGCCGTCCTTGGTGTACGTGCAGTTCACCGTCGCCGCCAGCGGCGTGGGCCGCTTCGGCGCGGGAGCCAGCGCGGTCGGGATGGTGATCGGCGGCTTCGACGTCGTCGTGGGCGCGTTGGAGGACGACGCCGCGTCGGAGGAGCTGGTGCCGCTCGCGGCCACGGCCCACCAGATGCCGCCCGCGGCCACCAGCACCACCACCGCGGTCACGGAGATGCTGGTGATACGGCGACGGCGGGCCCGCTGAGCTCGACGAACGAGCTGCCGCTCCAACTTCCGCTTCGCGGCCTCGCGGCGCTGTTCGTTGCTCGGCACCTGCGCTCTCCCCTGGTAGTGACGACAAGACTGCCGCGAGTGTAGGACGACGGGGTGTGACCGCTGTGTGGTGGTCCCCGCCCGGTAGGCTTGGCGGGTTCGATCCGCCCTCGGATGGAGGTTCCGCCCGTGCTCGTCGTCGGGTTCCCGACCGGCGCCCTCCAGGCCAACTGCTACCTGCTCGCGGCCGGTGAGGGCGCGGCTTGTGTCATCGTCGACCCCGGCCAGGACGCCGTGGAGCCGGTCACCGAGGCGCTGCGCAAGCACCGGCTGTCGCCGGTCGCGGTGCTGCTCACGCACGGTCATTTCGATCACGCCTTCTCGGTCACGCCGGTGTGCGACGGCAACGACGTGCCGGCCTGGATCCACCCGGACGACCGCGCCATGCTGTCCGACCCGCTCAAGGGCGTGAGCCGGGAGACGGCCGCCTTCTTCGGCGGCCGGCTGGAGATGCGCGAGCCGTCCGACGTCCGTGAGCTGACCGACGGCGTGACCCTGGACCTGGCCGGGCTGCGGCTGCTGGTCGACCACACCCCGGGCCACACCGGCGGATCGGTGATGTTCCGCGCCGGCACCGAGGAGGGCGGCCGGCTGGTGCTGTCCGGCGACACCCTGTTCGCCGGCTCGATCGGCCGCACCGACCTGCCCGGCGGCGACCACTCCGCGATGCTGGAGTCGTTGCGGGACAAGGTGTTGACCCTGCCCGACGACACCGTCGTGCTGCCCGGCCACGGCGGCACCACCACCATCGGCCGGGAGCGCGCCGGCAATCCGTTCCTGCTCGGCCTGGACGATCGGCCGGCCGCGCCGCGACAGGGGATGTGAGGCGTGCCCGAGCGCATCCCGCTTGACCTGCTGGACGTGGCGGTGGTGCGCAAGCGCGCCCGCTTCGTGGTGGTCGCCGCCCTGGTGCTGGGCCTGGTGATCGGCGAGCTGGTGGCGTTGCTCGGCGGCTTTCTCGCCGGCGGGATCGCGGCCGTGGTGGTCGCGGCGCCGCTGATCGTGCTCGCCGTCGTGGAGGCCCGCCGTCGGGTGTGGCTGGACGGCTCCCGGGTGTCGGTGCGGGCGCTCGGCACTCGCACCGTGGACCTGCACGGCCTGACCGCCCTGGACCTGATGGTCACCGACGTGCGCGGCAACCGCACGATCGGGTTGTTGATCACCGGCGCGCCGAAGGGCCGCACCATCAACGTCGCCCTGGCCATGTACAACGCGATCGGCGGCCGCGAGCAGGGCGTGCTGGCGCTGCGCAAGCTCGCCGACGGCCTGTCCGGCGCCGGCGACCCCGCCCCGCTGGTGTTCGCCGAGCTGCTGGTGGCCCAGCTGCGCGCCGAGGCCCGCGGCGAGGACGCCGCCGGGCGACCGCTATATCAGTTGGCCACCACTGTGCCGGCCGGCAAGCTGGCACAACGCATCCAGACCGACGCCGTGACCCGTTTCGTGGCCACGCTCGACTCGTAACCACTCGCTAAGGACCGCAAGGTGAAGATGGACAACAGCCCCGCGAGGGGCACCCGTGACCTGCTCCCGTCGGCCGTGGCCACCCGTGACCACGTGCTCGCGACGATCACGGAGGTCTACCACCGGTTCGGCTACCAGCGGATCGAGACGCCGGCGCTGGAGGACATCACCCGGCTGACCGGCGGCCAGGGCGGCGAGAACGAGAAGCTGGTCTTCCAGGTGCTGCGCCGCGGCCTGCCCGGCACCGTCGAGGCGGGGACGCCGCTGGCCGAGCTGGTCGACCTCGGCCTGCGCTTCGACCTGACCGTGCCGCTGACCCGGTTCTACGGCAACAACCAGGCGACGCTGCCGCTGCCGTTCCGGTCGTTCCAGTTCGGGCCGGTGTGGCGGGCGGAGCGGCCGCAGAAGGGCCGCTACCGCCAGTTCTACCAGTGCGACATCGACCTGATCGGCGAGCCGTCGGTGCTGGCCGAGGTGGAACTGATCGAGGCGACCGCGCAGGCGCTGGCCGGCGTCGGGCTGTCCGGCACCACCGTGCGGCTGTCCGACCGGCGCTTCCTGTCCGCCCTGGCCGCCGCGGTCGGGTTGGCGGAGGAGACGTGGTCCACGTTCTTCATCGGCCTGGACAAGCTCGACAAGATCGGGTGGGACGGCGTCCGCGCCGAGCTGACCGGGCGCGACCTGCCGGCCTCGTCGGTCGACGCCGCGCGGGAGCGGATCGAGGCGCTGACCGGGCTGTCCGCGGACAAGGTCGCCGACACGCTGTCGGACACCGTTCCGTCGCTGGACGACAGTGTCGTGGCCGACCTGGGCACGGTCGCCGGCTGCCTGGACGAGCTGTCCGGGCTCACCTGGGAGTTCGACCCGACGCTGGTGCGCGGCATGGGCTACTACACCGGGCAGATCTTCGAGGTCGGCCACCCGTCCGTGCCGTTCTCGCTGGCCGGCGGCGGCCGCTACGACAAGCTGATCGGCCGGACGCTGGGCAAGGACGTGCCGGCGTGCGGGTTCTCCATCGGCTTCGAGCGCATCGTCGACATGCTCGGCGAGCTGCCCCGCAAGGACAGCGTCGCCGTGCTGTTCGAGTCGGATGTGCCGCTGGCCAACGTCTTCCGGGTCGCCCGCGAGGTCCGCTCCGGCGGGCGCACCGCCGCCGTGCAGCCGCGCTCCGGCAAGTTCGGCGCGCAGCTGGGCCGGCTGGAGGCCGCCGGCTTCACCTCGCTGATCCACCTCAAGGCCGACACCGAGCAGCCGGAGGAACGGCCGCTCGGCAAGTGACGGCGCGCCCCGGCTCTCAGTGCCGGGGCGGTTCCTCGGCGCTGGCGCCCGGCGGGGGATAGGGCCGGCTCCGGAGTTCGGGCGGCGCGGACGGATGGCCGCCCGGAAGCTCGGGCGGTGGCGGCAGCCGGCGGGCCTGTCCCGGCGGTGGCTGCCGCCGCGGCGGCGTTGAAGGGAGCTGCCCGCGACGCGGCGCCACCTGGGTGTGCTGCTCGGATGGTGGCTGCCGGCGCGGCCGCTCCGGGCGCTGCCGGCGCGGGGCGTCCGTGGCCTGCTGCCGGTCCTCCGGTGGGCGCTGGGGGCGTGGCCGGCCCACGGCCTCGAAGCGTTCGGTCGGCATGTCGTCCGGGTTGACCCGCTTGCGGCGGACCGGCGCCACCGTCTCCGGTTCCGGGGCCTCGGGCGCTGGGACTTCGGGCGGGTCGACCTCCGGCGGGCCGACCTTCTCCTGCCTGGCGATCAGCGCCGCCAGGACGGTGGTGATCGGCACGGACGCCACCAGGCCGATGCTGCCGACCAGGGTCCGCACGATCTCCTGCGCCACCGTCTCGGCGGTCAGCAGGTCCGTCAGCCCGCGCCCGCTCGCCGAGTACGCCAGCAGCAGCGGCAGGCCCGCGCCGGCGTAGGCCATCACGAGGGTGTTGACGGAGGACGACATGTGGTCGCGGCCGATCCGCAGCCCGGCGGCGTACAGCTCGCGCCAGCCGAGCTTCGGGTTGGCCCGCCGCAGCTCCCACACGGCGCTGGTCTGCGTGACGGTGACGTCGTCGAGCACGCCGACGGAGCCGATGACGATGCCGGCCAGCAGCAGTCCGCGGGCGTCGATGCCGTGCCCCAGCACGGTGATCAGGTTGGCGGTGTCCTCGTCCAGACCGGTCAGGTCGGCCACCACGGAGAACAGCCAGCCCAGCACGCCGATCAGGCCGAGGCTGACCAAGGTTCCGACCACGGCCGTGGACGTCCGGGCGGACAACCCGTGCGTCAGGTACAGCACCAGGAACATGATCAGCGCCGCCCCGACGATGCCGACCGAGAGCGGGTCCTTCCCGGCAATCATCGCCGGCAGTACAAAAAGGACGATGACCACGAAGGTGAGCACCAGCGCGCCCAACGCCTTCAGGCCCTGCATCCGGCCCAGGATCAGCACCGCCGCCGCGAACAGCACACCCAGCAGCGCCAACGGGAAACCGCGCTGGAAGTCCAGCAACTGGTACGAAGCGGGATCGTTCGGATCGCCGCCGTTGTAGCCGAGCACCACCTTGTCGCCGACGGTGAACCGCGGCGTGGACGGCTCGACCGGCATCGGCTCGGTGATGTTCTGCCGGTTGTCCAGCTGCACGGTGATGGCCTCGCACTGCTTGGCGCCGCCACCCCCACCGCAGTCGCTGGCCACCACCTTCGTCACCACGCCGTGCTCGGTGACGGTCGGCCCGTCCACGGGCTTGCCCGCGGCCGCGTGGCCGCCCCACGGGTAGAGCAGTGCCGCGCCGACAACCGTCAGCGCGACCAGGGGCAGCAGCAGGCCCACGACCAGTCGGCGCACCCGGGCCGACGCCGGGGCCGCCGGTTCGTGGCCGTGCCCGTGCCCGTGGCTCATCACCACATCCTGACTGGTCCCCGCTTCGGACTCGCCGCGGGTGCCGTTCTCCATGCCGGTGCAGACTCCGGGACCACCTGTTCGGTTGCTCCGAACGCCGATCCGGTTGACGTTCGATCGAACATGTGTTCGACTGCAGGGGTGCGATGGGACGAGCAACGGGTGGACCGTGACGAACCTGCCCTGCTGGGACTGTCCGGCCTGATCAGGTCGGTGCGCTCGCCGGAGTTCGCCGGCGTGGTCTTCCACGAGGTGCGGGCCAGGACCGTGCTCAACCGGGTGCCCGGCGGCTCGCCGATGCCGTTCAGCTGGACCGTCAACCCCTATCGCGGCTGCACGCACGCGTGCGTCTACTGCCTGGACGGGCAGACGCCGATCCTGTTGGCCGACGGCAGCACGAAGCCGTTGGCACGACTGGAGGTCGGCGACGACATCGTCGGCACTCAGGCGGTCGGCGGGGAGCGCCGCTACGTCCGCACGAAGGTGCTGGCGCACTGGCGGACCACCAAGCGCGCCTACCGGATCACCCTGGACGACGGCACGGAGATGGTGGCCAGCGGCGACCACCGCTTCCTCGCCGCGGACGGCTGGCGGCACGTCACCGGCACCATGCGTCCACATCTGACGGTCGGCACGGAACTGGTCGGCACCGGGAAGTTCGCCTTACCGCCGGAGGAAACCGAGAACTACCAACGGGGTTACCTCTGCGGCATGGTGCAGGGCGGTGGCACGCACGGCTTCCGGGTCGCGCTGGCCGGCGCCGAGGGCATCGACCGCACCGAGCGCTACCTGTCCGAGCTCGGCACCTCGGCGGTGCCGGACGAACTGCCGCTCGCGCCCGGCCTCGACTGGCACAAGGGCCTGCTGGCCGGCATCTTCGACGCCCGCGGCAGCGTTCGCGACGGCGTGCCGCGGATCTTCACCCGGGACGCCCGGCTGCTGGACGCGATCTGCCTGGCGTTGAAGGAACTCGACTTCGACCACCACGTCACCGAGGACCGCCGGGCCGTCGTGCTGACCGCGGACCTGGCCGAGCGGCTGCGGTTCCGGCAGACCGTGGACCCGGCGACGGCCGGCCGGCTGGCTCTCGACGGCGAACTCGCGCCCGGTGCGAACCTGACCGTGACGAAGATCGAACGCCTGGACACCCGGCACCTCTACGACATCACCACCGGCACCGGCGACTTCGTCGCCGACGGCGTGGTGAGCCACAACTGTTCGTGTTCACTCTCGACACGCACACCTGGCGCGGTACCGTGTCGGTGGGATGGGAGTCGAGATGACCAGGACAAACGCTCGTCCGATGAGGACAGAGGACATCTTCCCTGAGGCCCTGTCGGAGGACAGGGCCTACCTGATCGATGGCGACATGTCGCGCCAACCTTGCGTGTTCTACTTCCGCAAGTCCATCGGTGACGACTTCGCTACCCAGGTCCTCCGATGCGTGCAATACGCGAGAAGTTCGGGACTGCGTCTTGATGCCTCGGTGGGAACCGATGGCGTCTATTACGACGACGATAAGTCGGGTTCCAAGGATATTGAGCGTCCGGGCTACAACAAGCTCATGTCAGACATCATGTCTGGCGAGTTGTCTGGACGCTTCGTTATCGTGCGGGATCAGGATAGGCTCAGTCGTAGGGAGTCCTCGGTTCTTGAGGAGTACCACGTAATTACTGACCTGTCGAAGGTTCGCACTTTCGATTCGTCCGGCCGGGAGATCAAAGACGATGTAACTACCGGCATCATCGCTGTGTTGAGCCGCTCCGAGTCTAAGATCACCGGCCATAGGCAACGAGCCCGGAAGGAACTTCGAGCCATTCAGGGTAAGGCTCCTGCTAGTCGAGTAAAGCGGATTGGCTACACGCTTGGCTATGAAGCTATCGACTGGGAAGAGGCTAAGATGTTGCGGCGTGCGCGCAAGAAGGTTGTTGCCGGACGGTCGCTGTCGAGCATCTGTAATGAAATGCGTGAACAAGGCGTCGTGAAGCCAAATGGCAAGCCTTACTTTGTTACCGACTTGAGTAGGTTGTTGCGCAACCCTGCCTATGCCGCATTGCGCGTATTTACACGAGACATCGAGGTTGAGGGAAGGGTTATTCCCAAGGGTGAAGTTGTCGCCAGGGGGAGTTGGCCAAGGATCTTTACGGAAGATGAGCACTATGAGGTAGTAGAGATTCTGTCGAAAAACAAGTCGTGGGCAACGGAGAAAGCGCCCAAGCATCTGCTGACGGGCATCCTTGTATGCGCTGAATGTGCCACGAAGATGGCGTACGGCCACAAGTACGGCAAGAAGCACAAGGACGGAACTAAGAAGCGTCATTACGTCTATCGATGCCAAAAACCGCGCGGCGGTTGTGGAAGTGTCTCCAGGAATGCCGACGCGCTAGAGAAGTTCTTCATCCAGTTGACCTACAAGGCAATCAAGCGTCTACCCGTTGTGGTTGAGAAGGTGGTAGACACAACCGGAAGTGAGATAGCTCGGCAACAGGGAAAGATTGACGATGCGGTGCAGGCTTTCAAGGATGACCGTATTGACATAGCTACTCTGGCGGATATTCGGCAGGATGCTCAGAAGAAGATTGATACACTAAGGAAAGAGCAAAAAGCTAAGCCTCAACCGTTGCCTCTAGACGATGCTGAGTCCTTCCTCAAGTCTAAGGACATCGGCAAGCAGCGAGACACTATTCGTAGGTTCTTTCCAGTCGTTGGTGTCAAAGCAGTCGGACAGGGCGTGAGATTCCACCCTGATCAGCTAGTCTTTCCCGAATAATGCGTAGACCGTACAAACCTTGAATTTCGCGCTTAACGGCGCTGCTGCTCCGTCTGGCCGCGTCAAGCATTGGTCGAACCACGACAATCGCGCGGACGCTTGCTGTATTCACACCTTCTTCACTGGATCAAGGCGGCCCCCTTGAGGGGGCCGCTCGGCGGCTCGTCGGGGCCTCGGCCTCCGGCCACCCCGCAAGCCGCGGTGAGGAATAACGGTCAGTCCTCGGCGGCGACAACTCGGCGGCGGGGACCGTGGGTGTCTGACGAACAGCCAACGCTAACCAACACCTTGAGGTGTGAACCCAGCTCCATTTCCTATGCTAAGCCTAACCACGGGCGGAACAGAGTTCGCTTCGAATCGCTGTGTTGTTGCCCCAGGAAATTCAATCGAATACAGGTTGGCTGCTGGAACTATGATTTGCCAGGAGAACTCACAGTAATATCTTGTGTTTGACTGCGGCGCGTGGCGTACGATTCCGGATTTAGGTGAGTCTAGGGCGACTGCTCCCAAAGTAGTGTCGGATTGATTCTTTACCACCACTTGCGCATCACCAGGGAATGCTCGGGTTCCGCCGTTAAATCCGGGTATTAAGTCCTGTGTCACTGCGCAGGATGCTCCATCCGTTACGCTGTTCTGAGTGAGCCACGCGCCGCCATGACTGTCAGTTAGAGCAACCACGCCATGTATCGTGGCCGTCCGATGGGCATCCATTTGCGACGTCGTGGCACATGCTGAAAGTGATAGCGCGAGCACACTGACTGCGACTGCTGAAGAGATGTTCCTCATATGGTCATCCTTATTCGTCGGAGCAGTAGCAGAACGTAGGTCGCTGAATCGACCTGTTGCGTTACCCTGTAGGTCGCGATCGAAGAAGCAGCAGGCCGGCGGCCTGCGCCGCCGAACAGAGTCAACGCAGCGCTCGCCGCGCGGCCGGTCTCCGGGATGGCGCGAAGCCCCTCCCTTGCGGTGTAGTAATGCCTGAGCACCCACTACTCGTTCACTGTTGACTTCCGTTTTCTGGAGGATTCTGATGGTCGAAAGGTTTGAATTGTCCCTGTTATCGTGCAGGCCGCAAGGAATATTCCAACCAGGCCGAAAATGATCCATGACCACCATGTTTGGATAAACCACATCCAGACCGGGATCCAGCCGAAAGTGCAAAGTAGAAATATAACTACACCTAAGTTGGACCATTCGCGACGCTTGTTAAGTCGTGCTCGCTCGCGAGAAACGAGAGCGGCGGCTTGCTCGTTCACTAGCGCCTGAAGATCTTGTTTCTGTGATTCGTTCAGTAGTGAAGGTTTTTCGTCGAGCTCCTTGAGTAACTCTTTGTTGCTGGTAAACGATGCTCGCAGCCTTCCGTCGCGCCGGTTCTGTAGTGCGCCAGCGACTGTTGGTCCCCCAAGTGCTGCGATGATCGTACCTAGGGCAGCTAGGAGCGGTGTAACGAAGTCGGCCACAGATCCCCCTTGTGTTCACAGCGTGGGCAAACTACGACATTACGAGAAATGCTCGACGCCAGTGTGTCTTCTCGTGGCCGTCGACGGATGCTCGCCATTCATAGCGTCCGGAGGGTAGTTGGATTCCTGGCGCGATGCCAAACGTGATTGGAAATGTAATAGGTGTACCGGCTGGTAGTCCTGGCGGTCGGCCAAATTCCATTTCGCCCTCGGCGAATATCTCTTGCTCGCCTGTTTCGGTCTGCTGTCTAACGGGATGTCCGTCCGCATTGACGAGGATGATCTTGGTGTGAACTCTTTGGTTTGTCTCGTTCCAGTCGATTTCGAAAAAGACTACGACAGCGTGAGGTGGAAGTGGTGCTTGCGTAGCTGTCCAGCCGAGCCCGAGTGCGCTGACCTTCTGGTCGTGGCTCACTTGAGCGGCATCGGCTAAGAGAATTGTAAGATCCATCGACTGTTCCTTGTGTGGGGAGTCCGTCGTTGCGTGGAAAATCGATTTAGTAGACCAGGTGTTACGTGCGCATGTCATATAGATGCTGTACTGTTATCGTCGCTTGCTTGTCGAGCTGGTGGACACCTTAGGGGTAGTCAAGATCATCTCCATACTTTTCCCCCATCAAACGATGGCAGACGACCGTCGTTGACCGTCTGTAGTGGACGTTCTCGTTTGCGAACGTTGCAGGCTGTGAAGTGTGGTGGAAGTCGTTGCGAGACAACGGCAAACCAGACCTCGAACCTGTCAGGTGTGGGTTGACTCGTCCCCAAGTGAGGTGAAGAACGAAGCTGGCCAGTGAGACACGTCGTCGCTGGAGACTGACGCGTGCTGCGCCTATGGTGCCGAAACTTTGCCGACCAGCGCCTGTGAGCACGCGTCAAGCCCGTGTGCACCTGTCGATGCACCGCAGTTGGGCCACTGTGGAAGCGTCTGATGCCGCAGTCAGCTTCGGAGCGGTCAAGATCAAACGGGTGAATGTGTCGTATGACACAGTTGAGGATGCTCTGATGCAGTAAGACATCTGGTCATGGTGGCAGCTCGAAGGCGTGCAACGCCGAGGAATCAGTATGACTGCTCAAGCTGCGGCGGGCGTCATAAGTACGGTTCTCGGGCCGGTCGGGAGTGCGGTAGGACTCGTCGGTCAACGATTTATGTACCGCCCGTGCCGACCCTTCAAACAACCCGAGTCAAACGACATCGTCAGCCGCAACCTGTCGGGAAATCGTTTATGGCGGTATCGCCACAACGTTCGAGTGGATCGCCGCAGCCCCATGGACGCCTGTCGCAGCGCCAAGTAAGTCGGGAACAGGCAAAGCGATCGCTCGCGTCGAGCCGCTTGGACGTCAATAACGAGGTGTTGACCTATATATTCAATCGAGATGGGTTTTATTCCGGATTGGCTGGGCGTCTGCTTGATCACGTGCCGATCTGGCATCGTGGTCGACGGCGTGGCCACTGGCTGTGCCTACGTCTCAATGGTCTTGCTAAAGGCGTGGATCCCGGAACCTACGCTGCGCAAATTCAGAAGCCGACACGAGACGGTCTGATAGCGTTGGGCATGCCGAGGTGCATGGCGAACGTGCTGGGCGCTGGTGCCGGACTCGGATTGAAGATCGCGCTAGGCCACACCCCCATTGCCCACTTGACGAACGCGTTGCGTGTGCTGATACCCCTAGTTTGCCCCAACTTGGATCAGTGTCCCACTGAAAAAGATGTGGTCAAGACGTTTGTGACACCGTTCCTGGCGGAGCAGTTGAAGGCGATGGCCTCAGGTGAGAAACCGGGAAGCGCATGAATATTGACGGCGTCAATTATGTCTACAGTTCGACACTGTCGGAGCGGTCTGCATTGAGCGATTAGTACTACAGCCGCACGGTGTGATACTTGTCGGCGTGTCGTGTTCACGGAGACCGCCGATGCGTGATCGACTTGGGTGTGCCGGACATGGAGCAGGACCTCACGGCCCTACCGGAGACGAACGCGGACGATCGCCTGGCGCGGTGGCGGGCAGGGTTCGAGGACATGTTCGCGCTGGTCGCAGGCCGGTTCGCACAGGCAGACTCACGCCACCGGGCCAGGATGTACCTGCTGGGCTTGCTGTCGGGCGCCGAGCGCAAGAACTCCTGGACGATCGCCGAGCAGGCCGGTGACCTGGCCCCTGACGGCATGCAGCGCCTGCTGAACTTCTACCGCTGGGACGCCGACGCGGTCCGAGACGACCTGCGGGACTACGTGCTGGACCAGATCACTGATCCCACCGGGGTCGTGGTCGCCGACGAGACCGGATTCCTCAAGAAAGGCACCAAATCCGCCGGTGTCCAACGGCAGTACTCCGGCACCGCCGGTCGGATCGAGAACTGCCAACTCGGCGTGTTCTTGACCTACGTGTCGGCCCGGGGGCGGGCGTTGATCGACCGCGAGCTCTACCTGCCCGCGTCCTGGACCGACGACCGCGAGCGCTGCGCGGAGGCCGGGATCGACGAGGATGTGGAGTTCGCGACCAAGCCCGTGCTGGCCCAACACATGCTGGCTCGCCTGCTGGAGGCGGGAAGGGACATCGACTGGTTCACCGCGGACGAGGCATACGGCGACAATCCCGGCCTGCGAACCTGGCTAGAAGACAACGACATCGACTACGTCATGGCCGTTTCCTGCGATCAGCGCTTCACCACCCCGAAAGGCGCTGTGCGGGCGGATGCGTTGGCTCGCAGCGCACCGCGCAAGGGCTGGCAACGCCTGTCGGCCGGTGAGGGCAGCAAGGGGCGCCGGCTGTATGACTGGCTGCTGCTGGACCCGGGCGCGGACGAGCACCTTCTCGTGGTGCGCCGGTCGATCAGCAAGCCGGACGAGTTGGCGTACTACATCTGCCACACCCGCCGTCCCGTGCCGTTGGCAGAACTTGTCCGGGTCGCCGGCAGTCGTTGGGGTGTCGAGGAAACCTTCCAGTTCGCCAAGAACGAGACCGGCTTGGACCACTACCAGGTCCGCAAGTATCAGGCGTGGTACCGACATGTCACGCTGTCGATGCTGGCCGCCGCGTTCCTGGCCGTGACCGCGTCCGCTGAACGCGACCGCGACGCAAAGGGGGCGTCACAGCCGGCCACGAGTGTTTGATCCCGTTGTCGTGCAACGAGATCAGACGTTTGTGGGCCATCCTGACGCGACCGACGCACCCCCGAGCGCACACTGATCGATGGTCGGACTGGCGGCGACTTCATCAGACCCACGCCCGGCGATGCCACTACCAGCGGCAACACCGCAAACATCACAGCCTGCGGCTGTAGTATTAGAGTGTAGAAGTCGAGAAAAACACCCCCTGATCTGAATGGTCAAGGGGTGTTTGCTTTACTCGAATATCGCTCGGATGTCTCTGGACTTGGTTTCGTCAAAGAATCCTCTAGCTTCCAATTTGGCTAGAAATCTGTCAGTCCAATCTATTTCCTCCGGGGTCATGGGTGGGAGGGTGCGGACCTCCCGATTTCCGTACTTGTCCGACACCGGGTTGATTCCCGCGCCTTCTGCTTCCTGATCATTGCTGTTTGCCTGGTACTGCGTCGGGTCGGCGGTCTGTGGTGACTGGGGAAGCGCGGTCGTCAGTTGTTGCTGTGCCAATTCTTCTGGCGTGGATGTCGGCCGCTGTCGGCTGACACGGTGCCTGCCGCGTCCTGTGGTACCCGTAGCGCGGTCGGATGCAGCATCGGCCGACGCAGGCGGTGTTGAGCGGCCCACGGCCCGTTTCAGTCGTCCTACGGGGGTGCCCTGTCGGTCAGGTCGGGTGCGGTCGGTCTGCGCCTGCTTCCCGCTGCTGTCCCGACTGCCGTCCGCTGAGGCGGGCGGGGTGCCATCCGGGCAGCGGTCGCCGTTGCCCGGCGTTGTGTGTCCGTCGCGTGGTGCCCCGTGGTGTTGACGATCATGGTCACTGCCCTTCCGTGGATGCCGCCTTGTCCTCGGTTGTGGATCATTGGCGGGGTAGTCGGTCAAAGGGGATCACCGCCCCTCTGCCCGTCGGCGGGGAACCAGGGAGAGAGCCGCACGTGGTCGCGAGTACCCGCGTCTCCGGCGGTTCAGCGGGTGCCCTGGTCAGCATCTCCCCACCTCCCCGAGTCATGTTTGCCCTGGTCAGCGCGGGGAGTTTCGGCGGGGGAGGTGGTGGGGAGAACTCCCCGCGTCCCCGACTGCTCCCCGGCCGCGTCCCCGTGCGTCTCGGCGGTGTCACGGCGTGCGAGCGCGGCCGTGACGTCGGCAGCGTGCACGGTCATCACGCCGTGGGACTTGCGCGCGGTGATGCCGTGATCGGCGAGCATCGAAGCCAGCGCGGCGAAGCTCCACCCGCTGTAGTGGTCGGGGTTGTGCTCCACCAGCCTGGCCAACACCTGCTGTGTCCGTACCCGATCCTCACGGCCCACCACAGCGGCGAGATCGGCCAACTCGTCCACCTCTGCCGGTGCGGCCGGTCCGATCTCCAGTCGTGCGCTGGATGCGATCGTGCGGCCCGCGTCATCGATCAACGCCATCGCGCGGGCGATGACTGGACTCACCTCGTCGGCCCCGTCCTCCAACGGCACGTAGAACGTGCGCACCAACTCGAAGGTCTCATCGGTGATGCCGACCGCGACGCACGTTCCCCTGTCGGTGTTGATGCGGAGCTCGGTCGCGCGGATGCCGGCCGCGTACTTGCCAGACCCCAACAGGCCGTCGTTGGCGACCTGATCGGCCACGGAGAACGCGACACCACACGAGATGTTGCGGGTGACCTCACGCGGGATGCTGTCCTTGGTGGGTGACTGAGTCGCCAGCAACAACACGATGCCGTACTTGCGGCCCCGCTTGATCAACCGAACGGCCAACTCCGCCGCCTTCTTGCCCAACCGGGGGTGTTGGAACAACTCGTGACACTCATCGATCCCGCACACCAACGGATGCAGCCCGAGCGCGCGCCGGTCGGCGAGCTTGCGGGACACCTTGGGCGGTCGGCCCGGCTGCTCACCGAGCACCTTGCCGCGTCGCTCCATCTCGGACAGAAGGTCCTCCAGTGCTCGCGTGGCCGCTTCGGCGACGCTGTCGTCCATGCCCATGTGGTAGCGGGCAAGACGCGGGGCGAACGGGTCGAAGTCGGGTGACTGGCCCATCACGAACACCCACAACTCCGCCGTGGGGTCCAGTGCCGCGCCCAGCAATAGAGTCCGCAGCGCGGCCGACTTTCCTTGTCCGGGCCTGCCGCCGATCAGCCAGTTGACGCCGATCAACGGGGCGTTGATGACCAGACCGCGTTGCGACAGCCCGAACGGGACACCCTCGAACAGGTCGACCTGTCCATCATGGACCAAGGGCCACTCGCCCGCTCCGCCCCGCAGAACGCCCTTGTCGGCGACCCACAGGTCAAGGATTCCGTCCTCGTCTCCCTTGGTGGGCCAGGTTTCCAGCGACGCACGCCCCAGGTTCGCGGCCAGCTTGGACCGACGCGCGGCCACCATGTCCGCGGTGACACCCATCGGCAACCTGATCTGCGCGAAGGTGCCGTCACCGTCTTTACGGGCCGCGACGGTGTAGACCAGCTCGCCACCGTCCTTGTAGAACCGATCGAGCGGACTGATTCCCAAGTGCGCCAACGCTTTGGAGATCATACGCTCATCGATCCACGAATCGGCGTCATCCCGGTCCGGTCGGACAAGCCAGCCGGCGCCAGGGGTCTTGTCCCGACCCTCGAACGCCGCCGCGACCACCCACACCACGGGCAACGCAGACAGCACAGCCGGCGCGACCACGACCAGCATCGACCACGCCGTGTCCAGTGCCGCATATAGTCCGGCCAGCCACGGCCACATCGCCGCGCGAACCATCCAGGAGTTAACCGCCCACAGCAGCACGGCTACCGGGCCGATGATCCGGGCCGTGATCACTAACCGTCGCACCACGATTCCGGCCTTGGCCCATCGCGCGGTGGCATCCGACCGGATCAATTCCTGAGCGGTCCGCCTAGTTTGGGCATCGCCGGCCAGCCGAGCGCGCCGGGCATCGGCGCGAAGGTCGGCATAGGTGGCCCAACTCCAGAACTTGACTAGCCACCGCCAGTTGCCCCGCAGCACGAACCACACCAGCCGTGCCACGTCGGTCGGTGCCTTCCGGGCGCGATAGGCGGTTACCGCACGCACGCGCTGACTGGTCGGTGAGTCCCACACCCGCCGCGCGTACCGGGCGACCAACCGCCCCACGAATCCGACCAGCCCGGCCAGTACCCCGGCAGCCACGCCCGCGCGGACCCTCTGATGTGGACTCAACACGGTGGTGGTGTGGGACCGGTCCTCGGCGAACTCCGCGTCGAACACCTTCCGTTCCATCGTGGCGGCCCCGCCGTTGACATGACCGTTCACAGACGACGCAGCGGAACCGTCCGGGCCGGTCCTGCCGTGCCCAGTTTCGTGACCGGCGCTGGTCACGGCGGGGTTTTCCCGCTCACCGGAGGTGTTCATGAACCCACCTCCGTTCCTGTCACGAAATCCGTCACGGAATCGTCCGCGCGCAGCGCAGCGGCCAACCGGGACGACAGCCCCCGCGAGCAGCCGGTGACCTGCCGCACCCACGCTGGGGTCACGACCACCTCCGGCGTGCGAGCACCACGCGCCATGGCCAGGTAATCGGTGAAGGACGTCCGCCGAGTCGGCGGCGCAGGCTCGTCGGAGTCACTCGCAGGCTTGGACGCCGTGTTCATGAACCCAGCCGTGTTCATGAACGCCGCCGTGACCGCCTGGCCCAACTTCTCCCGCAGATCGGTGACCGCCTCAGCCGCGACGAACACGACCAGCGGCGGCACCGAGTGCAGCACCACCAACGCGGGTGATCCGGCCGTGAACGCCTGCCAGGTGTTCATGACGTAGGTGGCCGCGAGCGTGAACCACTTCGCCGCCCGCACCCATCCACCGGTTCGCACCCGGTAGCGGGCGGTGACCTGCTCGGCCCGCAAAATCGCCAACAACACCAGCGACACCATGGGGTCCAACAGCCACGCCGACCACCAGGACAGCGACCACAGAGGGGCACCGTTCGCGGCGAACTGCTGAACGTTGGTCATCGTGAACGCCAGCCCGAGCAGGATGCCGGTCCAGCACAGCCGGTCCACCTGGGTGGCGACGTGGTCGACCGGTTCGGCCCCGACGGGCCGGGTGGACGGCCGCAGCTGCCCACTCGTCTCGTTTCTGGTCATCGGCGCTCACCACCCCGGCGACGCGGCACGTCGTGCGTGGTGATGGTCAACGCGCGAGTCAGGGTGTGGGACGCGAACAGCGCCGGAACCCCGAGGACACCCAGCGTCAGCCACACGCCCGGCTCATGGGTGAGCACCAGCCATTGCACGGCGACGATGAGTGCGGCGGTGAACAGCACCCGCCCGGCCAGCGACATCAGCCGTGCACCGGTCCGCGCGGCCTCGGCGGCAGCCTTCGCCCGCCGCGCACCCGCACGCCAGACGAAACCCAGGGCCAGGAGGACTCCAAGACCCGCCATGATCTCGACGGGCGTCAGACTGAGCGTCATTGGGAACCTCCCTCGGCACGCTCGCCCCGCTGACGCCAGTGCCAGTGCAGCGCCCGCCGGTCGTCGTCCGTCAAACCGCCCCACACGCCCACCGTGTGTTCGCCTGCGGTTCGTAGCTCCAGCTCTAGGCATTCGTCCTGGGCTGGGCAGCCGGCGCACAGCCGTGCGGCCAACTGTCGATCGGTCACGTAGTCGTCGTTCCCGGTCGGCTCGTCCTCGGTGGTCGGGAACATGCAGGTACCGGCGTCACGCACGATGTTGCTGAGCACGTCATCGGGCACCCAGCGCAGCCGGTCAAGCTGCCAGGCGACCACGACCAGCCACTGATCGAAGGTGGTCAGGAGACACCCCCGGAGGGCTCGCTGAGCAGCCGTGCCACGGCCGTCGCCGGAACGACGAGCCGGCCACGCCGCCGGACGGTCCGCAGGCTGCCGAGCCGGACGGCCCTGGATGCGGTCGACGGGTCGATGCCGAGAAGCCACGCGGCCTGTCGGACGGAGTAGTAGGTCTGCTTGGGCATGGAAGTGCGCATGAGAAATGTCCTTCGAGAGAGAAAGTCTGATGGTTTCAACAGTATGTTGTTGAAATCAGCGCATATTGAGGCGCGTTTCGCTAACCGCCGCATGACAACGGCCGTGTCCCGCGGTCGAGCGATGAGAAGCCGCTAATCTCGGCGCTGAGGCGGAGCGCGGAGGAATAGGTGTCGGAGGATTGGGCGGCGGTCAGCAAGGCCATCAACGAGCGCGTGAATGAGCTCGGATGGCGTCAACGCGAACTCGCGGAGAGGTCGCACGTCTCGCAGGCGATCGTCCGCGAGGTGCAGCACCACACCGTCGAACGGCGCCGCAGCACGCGGACGTTGGAGTCGCTGTCGACGACGCTCGGTTGGCACCCGAAGCACCTGGAAGCCGTGCTGCGCGGGCAAAGGCCGCCCGAGGTCGACGAGCCCGTGACAGACGCTGGCGACACCCTGTGGTCCCGGCTGGATGCGCTCGAACAGCGCCTGGCAGAGATCACCGAGCGCCTCGACGGCATCGAGTCCAGCATCTCGACGGTGATCGATCATGTCCGCCCGGATCGGTAGGACCGGGCCGCTGGTTTCGGTGTTTCGCATGCCAGTAATTCCACCGGAAATTCGCGGCGGAAATCATGTGTAAACGGTGCGGAACCAGTGCGGAAGCCATGCGAAAGACAATTCTGGGGGCATCGGGCCGATGGATTCGGTGAGCTGGACAGGCGAGACCGCGTGTGCGCTTCAGGCCGCGTTGCAGATGAGCAATGATGCGTTTGCCGCGTATCTCCGCATCGGTGTCCGAACGGTCGCTGGCTGGCATGAGAAGCCCAACACCAAGCCGCAGTCAGCCATGCAGCAGCTTCTCGATACCGCTCTGGAGAACGCGACATCGGCAGTCAAATCGCGGTTCGCGCAGCTCACGGCTGGGCCGTCCACTCCGCCGAGCGACGCAGAACAGCGACTTGCGGCCGATCCGAACATCGTCGCTGGACTCGACTGGCTCGACCATCACGCAGGATGGGAGCCGGGTACGGCTCGCGGCCGCGTGGCGGCTCGTCTCGGCCTTGTCGACGTTCAGGCGCTCCGTGACAGGGGGAGCCGTCGAGCGAGGGTGGATCAACGGCGAATCGCCGAAGCACTTGCCGACTACTACGGCGCTCGAACCGCCCCATACGGCACGTACAGCGCCACCTATGACGGCTCGGCCGCGACCACAAGCATTCTCACCCAACCCGATTGGCTCGATCTGGAATGCCCGCTCATCGCGACGGCTGACCGGCTTTCGGTCATTCGGGCAGCCGAAGACGCCCGTATGCCACTGAGCGAGGAGGCCACTGCCCGAGCAGTACAGCGGCTGGCTGAGACGTTGGCGACGGGCACCCGAATCGTCGATATGCCGCTGTACCGACTGCTCGGCATCGATGTGCACAAGGGCCGAATCGGCGGGCAAGCTGGGGTGTCGCGCTTCGTTGGCTACGCCCTGACCATGGACTTGCTTGAAAACGAGTTGGTTGACGCTCTCGCCGCTGATTCCCCGATACTCGGTTCTCTGCCGCTGCGCGACCAGTACTTGCCAGATCTCGCGGCCGTGCTCAACGTCTCCGGTCGGCTTTGTGCCGGTGGCACGCTCGCTCTGTGCGCAATCGCTCGCCCGGCGAGCCCGTTTCGTGGCGACGCTGACTATGTGCTCTTGGTGCAGGAGCGCTCTGGCTATGTCCTCAACGCTGCTCGGCGACTGGCAGTCATCCCGAAGGGCTTCCACCAACCTCTCACCGATATCCGAGCAGACGCACAGATCGGCGCGACGCTCCGACGTGAGATGGAAGAGGAGTTCTTCGGGCGGGACGACATCGACAACACGGTATCGGACCAGCGCCGCGCTGATCCGATGCACCCGAGCCGACTCTCTGAGCCGATGCGGTGGCTAATGGAGCGGCCAGGCCGTCTGCGCATGGAGTGCAGCGGCTTCGGCCTGAACCTCGTGAGTGGAAATTTCGAGTTTCCGGGCCTGATCGTCATCGAAGACGAGGAATTCTGGACGCGCTACGGCGGAGTTATCGAAGCGAACTGGGAATCGTCGAACCTGCGCCAATACTCCAGCCTCGACCCCCTTCTGTTGGCCGAGCTGATCAGTGATGTAGCCTGGAGCAACGAAGGACTCTTTGCGCTGCTGCAAGGACTTCGACGGCTGGCGCAGATTGGCGGGTCGCGGGTGGACCTGCCAGCGATCGAGTGGAAGGTTGAGTAATGGGCACCAACTGGCACCACGGAAATGCCGCCGACGACGGCCAAGAGAACCGCGGTTGGATCCTGGGCCACTTCATCGACCCGTCAAAAGGTGTCCGTTCGACAAAGGATGTCGAAGTCAAGTGGGGTGTCCACCCGGCCGGCGACAAGCGTCCTGAGTGGACCTCTGATGACCAGCGCACCACACTTCTCCTGTTGGTCGAAGGCTGTTTTCGGCTCGACCTCACCGAGGGCAGCGCCATCCTGGAAAGGCAGGGCGACTACGTCACGTGGGGGCCGGGGATTGACCACTCATGGGAAGCCATTTCGGACTCGGTTGTCATCACCGTCCGTTGGCCGTCGCTGCCATAGTCGGCAGGTTCACGCGCTCGTCGGCGAGCTCCGCGAGACGTCGAAGTCCTTGGCACAAGGCGAAAACGCCCTCATTGCTCCAAGCCTCGTCTGAGATCAGCTCGGTCAGCAGTTCGCGGTCGAGGCTGGAGTACAGGCGTAGCCCACTCGACTCCCAGTTGGCTTCGATGTCGCCGCCGTAGCGTGTCCAGAACTCCTCATCGTCAACGACAACGATGCTGGCGAACTCGAAATTGCCGCTCACAAGATTCAGTCCGAATCCAGTGCTCTCCATGCGCAGCTGATCGGCGTTGCCCATGAGCCAACGCATTGGATTCGACAATCGTTGTGGATGCATCGGCGCTGCCGCCCGCCGTTCACCACAGGTGTTGTCCACCTCGTCGCGCCCGAACAGCTCCTCTTCCATTTCGCGTCGCAGTGTGCCGCCGATCTGGGTATCTGAACGGATATCTGTATCCGGTTGATGAAAACCCTTCGGGATGACCGCGAGGCGCCGGGCAGCATTGACAACATGGCCCGACCGCTCCTGCACTAGAAGCGCATAGTCTCGCGCGCCACGATATGGATCGAATGGGCGGGCGATCGCACACAGGGCAAGGGTGCCGCCGACGCAGGGCCGAGCGGAGATGTTGAGAACAGACGCTAGGTTGGGCAGGTATCGGTCACGTAGTGGCAATGAACCTCGCCGCAGAGGGAGGTCTGCGGCAATAGCGTCGACCAACTCGTTTTCCAGTAGATCCATTGTCAGGGCATAGTTTACGAAGCGTGTGACGCCAACCGAGCCAGCTATAGAATCCCTGTCAATCTTGATATCGAGCAATCGGTACAGTGGCATGTCCACGAGCCGGATTTTCGTTGCCATCGTCTCGGCCAACTGTTGAACAGCGGCCTCCACGCCCTCGTTATCCAGCTCGATGTCAGGGTGTGTTGCCAGGCTGGTGAGTGTCAGTCGGTCGTTGCGCGCGTTTAGTGCACAATTGAGGTTTAGCCAGTCGGGCGATGTGAGGACGCTCGTCACAATTTTTTGTCCGGCGCCTTCCACTTGGTACAGTCCATAGTCTGGCTCACTGGCCGCGTAGTAAGCCGATAGGGCTCTTGCTACTTGGCTTCGGTTTACTTTCCTGCGCCGCGTGTTTCGGTCTCGCAGTTCGCCAGTGCTCACCTCGGCGAGTCTCGCTGATACCTTCGTTTGGGCCGTTCCCGGTGGCCAACTCGCGCGCTCGTCTAGCCAGTCGAACGCGGCGGAGAAATCGGGGCTCGCGTGCAGGGGTTGAGCTGACACGTGCTGACGGTTCAGGTCGGAATCTTGCGGTGATTCGTTCGTTGGGCGGAGTAGCTCGTCAATGCTGAGACCGAGGATGCTTTCGAGTAGCCTCGCGGTTGCCGGCTTCACTGGCCCAAGCGGCTGACCTTTCGGGCCACGACCAGACGCCAGCCGCTGTAGGTGTCGGAGGCCGATGCTGCCGGGCTCCTTGTGCTCGCGCGCGTAGGTCTCCGCGTACTCGGCGAACTCTTCGAGCGTCTGCCGTCGTTCCCAAACCTTCTGCTCCAGCACTGTCCGAAACACGCGCATCGCTCGCCCTCCCGCCCTCGCTACGGGTGTCGTTCCATGTCGCCCACATGTCGCCTGTAGATCGTTCCGCTGACGACGCGCTGATGACATGGTGATTTCAGTTTGCCATGGCCGTCTTATGGCGGTCACCCGAGCCGTCCGGCGGTGGGGGCTCCGCGCCCACCTCGCCCACCGCCGGACACCCGATGGCGGCCGGCGCGCTGAGTGACCCCGGCCTCAGCGCGCCGACCGCAACCAACCGACAGGGGTACGTCGTGGCTAGCACGCTCGTGTGGGTCGTCGGCCTTCACGCCGCCGTGGCAGCGCTGGTCATGTCCGCGCTCGTCGCCGTCGTGCTGCTCGGTGGTGTCCGACTCGCGCTTGCCATCGTCATCCGGCGTGTGTTCGGCCCGGTCTACCGATGGTTGGCAAGTGGGAGCCACGATGATCGTTGAACTGTGCAGCTGGGCAATCGTGGCAGGATTCGCCTTGCTGTCTCTAGGAATGCTCACGTTGGCTTACATGAGCACCTATCATCTGTGCCCTGGCGACGTCCTGTTGTTGACACGACGGGCACGCGCCCGTATGCGCCGTCACCTTCGGACCATCCGTGCTGCGCCGCACCGGGCGCGACAGCAGGTCGGTCCGACTCACCAGATCACGCTTGCACCCTTGCGCAGCACGGTTCCGAACCCGGCTGTATGCGCGGCGGTGAAGTCAGGGCCGGTGGTGCCGTCGCCCCGCACAGCGGCGGCCCCGGTTCGCGTCCCGATTCGCCGCGCTGAGTTGCGACACCCCGAATGAGGAGCACGCCATGGGCATGGCTGAGGGCCACGACCCGACCCAGTGGAGCCACAACGCGGACTGGCGACCATCCGAAGTGGACACAGAACGCGCCAGCGCCGCCCGCATGTACGACTACTACCTCGGCGGCTCCTACAACTTCGAGGTCGACCGAACCACGGCCGAGGCAGTCTTGAGCGTGCTGCCCGAAGCCCGCACGTTCGCCCGGCACAACCGCAGCTTCCTCCGCCGCGCCGTCCACTACGGCATCGGGCACGGGGTGCGGCAGTTCCTCGACCTCGGCTCCGGCCTGCCCACCGCCGGCAACGTCCACGAGATCGCCCACCGCGCCGTGCCGGACGCCCGCGTGGTCTACGTCGACAACGAACCCGTCGCCGTCGCCCACAGCCTCGACCTGCTCCGCGACAACCCCTACGCCACCTGCATCCAGGAAGACATCACCCGCCCGAACAGCGTGCTGCATCATCCGGAGACCACGCGGCTACTCGACTTCTCCCAGCCGATCATGGTGCTGATGTGCGCGGTGCTGCACTTCATCCCCGACGAACGCCGCCCCGCCGACGTCGTGCGCGCCTACTCCGACGCGATGGCGTCGGGCAGCTACCTCGCGCTCTCCCACGCCACCGCCACCGACTACCCCGACCAGCTCGCCGACGTGATCGCCATCTACCGGCAGACCCAGAACACCGCACACCTGCGCACGCGTTCGGAGATCACGACCATGCTGGCCCCGTTCGAACACCTGGTGTTCCCCGGCGTCGTCTACACCCCGCAGTGGCGACCCGAGCACTGGGCCGACGTCGGCGACCCCGCCGAGTCGCTGGCCTTCGCCGCCCTCGCCTACCTGCCCTGACCCCTTGCTTGCCCGGAGTACTCACGTTATGGCCACCCGACTCCCCTTGACTCGCCGGGTCGGCGACCTCCGCCGGACCTACACCGGAGAGACCGACAGCACCCTGCGCGCCACCGTCACCGCAGGCATGACCGCACTCACCCCACCAGACCGCGCCACCATCCTCACGACGCTCAACAGCGGCTACGAGACCCGCCTCCTCGGCGAGAACCCAGGTCCACCAGTGGAAGAGCACATCCGCCGCACCGTGCTGGCCGACACCACCGACCCCGCCCAACAGCAGCTGGAAGCCGGCATCCTGCTCGCGCTGGGCCAGATCGGCCCCTACCAGTGGCCGGCAACCGCCGTGGTCGCGCCCATGCCGGTGTGCTTCATGGTCCGCCCTGTCCTCGACGACACCCACCACACCGCACACACGGTCCTGCACCTACGCCCCGCCACCGCCACGCCGATGATCACCACCCTGCTTCCCCGCATCGTCGACGACCACGTGCACGGCCTTCCCGGGCTACGCGTACGCCTGTGCCGCCGGCACGTGGAGCTGTACCTCATCGACAGCGGCGAGGACGTGTCGGTCTCGCTGGCCAGCACGAGCTATCGCCAGTGGGCCGCCATGCTCGCATTCGCCCGCACACTGACCGGCCGCCACTGGCAGCCGGCCTTCCAGGACCCACTGACGACACCGGAACAGACCGCGATCGCGGCGGGCCGCGTTCCCGGCCCCGTCCCTGTGGCCAGCGCGCTGCTGCGCAGGCTCAGGGTCCTCGGCGACACGGTGTGGCTGACCATCCGCGTGGACGGACCCACCGGCCTACGCGTGCAGTGGGCTGGCGGGCGGACCGCAGCCCAGGTCGCCGCCGCCTTGGTGCACCCGCTGACTGGCGTTCCTGGCGAGCGGTTCACCGCGACCCGCGACACCGACGACAGCGTCACCGTCACCGTCTGGGAGACCACCCCCGAGCCCACAGCCACCGTGAACCTGCGTCAGGCATCCTTGACCGCGCCGCCACCGTTCACGCGGATTGACGCAACAGACGCGTGGGAGGCGTTCGACCACGCGCTGGCGCTGCCCCACCCGGTCTCACCCAGACCGGCGGCGTTCACGCGTTGAAGACGGCGCTCGCGGTATGGCCACGAGCAACCCGCAGACAACCCTGTGTCAGCGCGGCGAAAGACGATGCGCCGACACAGCGCGGGTACGAGAATCCCAACCAGGGAAGGAAACACGCTATGTCCACTGTGGTGTCCGACCGTCCGGCGTTGCAGCACCGGTCGATGCTGGACGACGTGCTGTGGCAACGGTTGGTCTCGCGGGTCCGCATGGGCGACAAGCACTCGGCGGAGGATGACAAGCGAGGCGGGCCGAGCACGCCGATCGACCCGAAGGATTTCGAGAAGAAGAAGTAGGGTTGACCCAAATATGACCGCCAGTAGTGACACTGCGCTCACCTTGGCGGCGAGTCTGCACGCGGCCGGCTTGTTGCCGGCCGCGTGCGTCTCGGCGTTTGAGCAGGTGCGGCGCGAGCAGTTCATTCCCGACAAGATGTGGGTCCAACCCGACGATGACGGCCCGTACGTGCCGGTGGACCGGGTGAACGAACCGGGCCGCTGGCTCGGCTACGTGTACTCGGACCGGGTCATCGTGACGCAGTTCGACGACGGGCACACCGTGTGGCCCGATGTCGGGCCCGCCCGACCTGTTCGGCGTCGATGCCGTCCGCCGTCGCCGGAATGCTGGCCGCGCTGGACATCAGACAGGGGCACTCGGTTCTGGAGATCGGCACGGGCACGGGATTCAACGCCGCGTTGCTCGCAACAATGGTGGGACGGTCCGGCGCGGTGACGAGTCTGGAGATCGATGCACGGCTCGCGACCCTCGCATGCCGGAACCTCGATCAGGCGGGGTCGTTTGTTGACGTCCGTACTCACGACGCGGCAGCCAAGGCCGTAACCGGCGCATTTGATCGGGTCATCGCGACCGCGAGCGTGCACCTGGGACACCTGCCCTATTCGTGGGTGCACAGCACGCGGCCCGGGGGCGTGCTGCTCGCGCCGATGCGGGGCGATCTCGCGTCCGGTCCGCTGGTGCGGTTCACGGTCGATGATCACGGGATCGCGCGGGGACGGGCCGTGCCGCTGCGGGTGGGGTTCATGGAACTGCGCAGCCACCGTGTGCGGTCCCTGCCCCGGGCGGAGTTGGCATGGGATGCCGCCAGGCAGGAGTCGACGACATCGGTCAGCCCGTTCCCGATGCTGCTGGGGGAGGCGTCGCGGTGGGCGGTCGCGGTCGCGGTCCCGTCGTGCCGGTACGACGTGGAGCCCCGCACAGCGGAGCGGGATCACGGGGTGGCGTGGCTGACCGACCCGGTCTCGGAGTCGTGGGGATCGCGCCGACGACGCACAGCACGTATGGGGTGCGGCAGTTCGGGCCGCGCCGGTTGTGGGACGAGGCAGAGGCCGCCTACCGCTGGTGGGAGAGCGTCAACAAGCCGGGGATTGAGGACTGGGAGTGGGTGGTGGCCCCGGACCGGCAGAGCGTCTCTGTGCCCTGACAATTGATCACGACCGACGCAGCGTCATACAGGCGCGTCGGCTGCTGTGCCCGCCCGGGGTGTGGACCGGACGTGGTTCACACCCCGTCGTTGTGTGCGTGTCGTCGCGCGCCACCAACCGTCGTGCACTCACCGCACTACACGGCACGACGGGTTTTCATTGCGTTAGAATGGTGGTTCTTCGTTCGGGATGTACCGTTGTGATTCGCGGCGCCAGGCTTCGTATAGGTGCTTCGCATCCTCGAAAGCCTCATCGAAATTATCCTGATCAACCCAAGGCTTGGATTGTAGGTGTTCAGTCCAATTTTGTTCATCCAAACGTGCGTTCGGGATGAAGTATCCCTGAACGTTGCGAATGCTGATGAGTCCACTTGTAGTGATAGCCCACTGTGGTGGGCAGATCTGGATGATCGGAATTGCCGGTGCCTGCGCATCGCCGTCTTCGGCGATGGACTGGCGGTAAGCAAGTTGCAGGATCGATTCTAGATCGGAGAAAGCTTGATCGGGAGTGAATCTGGAATCGCCAGGGTAAAGCCCAATTGCCTGAACGGTTTCGGTCATCTTGAGCAAGAAGTCGAGCGCGCTCGCGTCATCGTCCCATTCGACGAACGAGAGCTGCTTGGTATCAGATCGTTCAAGGCTAAAACCCATAGGGCTCCAGCGATCCCGTTCCTCCGGGTCGGGCGCAAACCTTATGAACGCGCTTGTGTGAGATAGTCGTACGCGGCAACCGTTCTGCGGGATCAAGCCAAGTTCGACAGCGCGATCTAGTGCGCTGAACACCGAGCCTTTTGTGGGACTGGTTGCAACGCGGCGGAAGAGTGTGCGATCACTCTCGCGCGTCGCTGCGATGCGGGCGGCGAGGGCTTCGGACAAAGACTGGCCTATCGACTCCAGGTGGCCGTCTTGCTTTGGTGCAGCGTTGCTGTCATCGGCAGGAGTGTTGTTATCCGTTTGCGGAGTACGTTCCTGTCGGCGCCGTTGGTCGGACCGCGACCGGCTCATCTCAAGCCAGCGTTCGCGCCACTTCGCCTTGTCGCGGAGGTCCGGTGGCAGCGGCAGGCCGACTCGCTCCGCGTGCACACGGCATGCCTGCACGAGGGTGTTTAGCTGGTCGAGGTCCGGCTTGCTCCGCCCGGTCAGCTTCTCACTGATCGTGGCACGTGGGATGCGATCGCCCAGTTCGACCGTGAGCTTCTCGAGCTGCGTCAGCGAAGGATTGCCGGCCAGCAGCTTGAGCTCGCGCAGCTGCTCAGCCAATGCAGCCACTGCCGGAAGAGGCTCACTCATGCCGACCTTCCCTGGTGCGGGGGTGTCTGGGTTCGTCTGGACTCGTCTGGGGTTGCACGAAGCATACGGCACCCAGCTGGCCGGCAACTGGGCATCGTCGGGGTTGTACGAGAAGTTCGACGATGGCCGTCGCTTCGTGTCTCCTTGGAAGCAGTTGTCGAACTCCCCAAGTCGGTACATGCCGGCTTGGGGGTACCTCAGGAGAACGAGACCATGCCATTGCTGTCCCCGAGAACCACGATTTGTGCCGTGATTGGAGCCGCCGCGGCAGCTGATGCTCGCGTGGTCGTTCTCGCGCTTGCCGCAGTAGCCTTTATCATTCTTGGCGTGGTCATCCCTGGCGTATGGTCACGGAAACGCGATCGCCGGCTAGCGGCCCAGAAAGTGTTCCGCTTGATTCTGGAAGTAATCCGGCCACCGAAGTGAGCGACTGTGGCTATGCCTGACAGCTGGTACGAGCGTGCGTCTGAGAAGGCGGTTTGCGAGTTTCTTGTAGTTCGTCGTCGTATGATGGAGTGATGTTCTGACTGGTGGTGAGGCTGCCCGGTTCTCGGCTGCGCAGGGCTGGTAATGAGCGAACGCAAGGCGTCACCCAAAAACGGACGTAACCTCCGAACCGCCCTCTCAGCCGTCCGACATGTGCTTTGCCACTCGCTGGTATACGGCCACAAGGTTGGCCAGTGCCGTAGCGCGGTTGGGCCAGGGGCCGCCGGACACGAGCGTGAGCCGATCTGTTCGAGCCTCCCAGCGACTGGACCGCCGTCCAGTGGCCGAATACGTCGGCTCTAGGAACCCCACCAACACAGGGGCGTCAGCTGCGCCAGCAACGACCCGCCAACCCGGACGTAGGGGGTCGGTGGAACGCTCCTGCCGGACGGTGTCCAAATCAAGGAGCGCGGGCACGGCTGATCGCACGTGCGGACGGCGTGGCGGCCGCACCCGCTTCGTGACAGATTTCGTGACAGCCGGCGCGGTCATGGACGGTTCGGTCTGATCGCTCGGCAACGTGACAGATTTCGTGACAGGGCGGTCGGCGCTGGGATCGGCGGGCGAGCCCGCGCCGGAGAGTCCAAGCCGCTCGGCGAGCTCGGCGGCAGCCCGCACGAGTTGGTGGCCAGCCTCGCCGGGACTCTCCCCGGCGAGAACTGCACGGCGCACCTCACTGATGGTGGATTCGACGACCGCTACGGCGTCCAGTACCTCACTGTTAATCACGGCCAGTCGGGCGCGACGGGCGCGCTGCCGGCATGTCGGTCCGTGGTAGCGGGCCGGACGTCCCCGACTGGCGCCCGCGCTCAACGCCTCTCCGCAGCCCAGGCATTGCGTGCCCATCACCCACCACCTCACCGTGACTCATTTCGTGACATCTGCTGGTCAGACTACATGTCGACCCCTTGAGTGTCACGAAAAGCATCACGAAACGCGACGCGCGCCCGTCACGGTGGCCCCGTCTGGGCGTGCTCCGCGACCTCGGCAGTGGGCGGGGTGCAGGTGTGTGCACTTGCGCTGACCACAACTGCTTCGCCCGCAACACCCACACCTATCTCGACCTCGACTCCGGGCACGACTTCGACAGCCAGGTCGTGGTCAAGGTCAATGCCGCGGAAGCGTTGCGCGCCAGGCTCTCCTCCCCGCGCTGGACCCGTGAGCACGTCGCCATGGGCACCAACACCGACCCGTACCAGCGGGCCGAGGGGCGCTACCGGCTGATGCCCGGCATCATCCAGGCGCTGGCCGACACCGGCACCCCGTTCTCCATCCTCACCAAGGGCACCACGATGTCCCGCGACATCCCACTGCTGGCCGCGGCGGCCAAGCGGGTGCCGGTCGGGCTGGGCGTGTCGATCGCGTTGCTGGACAAGGAGATCCACCACACCCTGGAGCCCGGCACGCCCAGCCCGCAGGCCCGGCTGGAGCTGGTCCGCCGGCTCGCCGATGCCGGCCTGCCGTGCGGCGTGTTCATCGCCCCCGTGCTGCCCGGCCTCACCGATTCGGCGCAGCAGCTGGACGATCTGCTCGGCGCGATCGCCGAGGCGGGCGCCACCGGCGTGACCGTGCTGGCGCTGCACCTGCGTCCGGGGGCGCGAGAATGGTTTGCGGGGTGGCTGAAACGGGAACACCCGTCATTGGTCCCTGGCTACCGCGAGCTCTACGGCAACGGGAGCTACGCGGACCGCCGCTACCGGCGCCGGCTCGCGGGCCTGGTGGAACCGTTGGTGCGCAAGCACGGCCTCGCGCCCAAGGTCGCCAGGGACGCCGCCGCCACCGGCGTTCCCGGCGCCGAGGAGGACGCGACCTGGCCCGCCGGGGCGCTGCCGGTCGACGCGGTGGCCCCTGCCCACCGCGTCGACCAGGAGCAGCTGACTCTGTTGTAGCAACGACTACGGCTTGCGCCCGATGCCGCCGACGATGCAGTACTGCACCGGGTCCATCGGCTTGATCTGCGGGCCGTCCGGCCACCAGCGCGCGCACTCCACCACGCCCGGCTCGATCATCTCCAGGCCGGGGAACAGGCCCTCGATCTCGGTGCGGGTGCGGAACACGCCGCTGCCCATCGGGCTGTGCACGAACATGTCCTCCATGCGGCGGGCCAGTTCGCTGTACTCCTCCGTCTGCGGGTCGTAGAAGTGGCTGACGCCCACGTACGAACCCGACGGCAGCGCGTCGATGTAGGTCTTCATGATGTCCTGCGGCGGCCGCTGGCCGTCGTAGTGGTGCAGCGTGCCCATGTGGAACAGCGCGAGCGGCTCGTTGAAGTCGATGTGCTTGCGCACGACCTCGTCCTGCAGCAGCGTCTCCGGCTCGAAGATGTCGGCCGCGCTGAAGTGGGTCTGGTCGTTCTCCTCCAGCAGCGCGCGGCCGTGCGCGATCACCACCGGGTCGTTGTCCACGTAGACGACCTTGGAGTCCGGGTTGAGCCGCTGCGCCACCTGGTGGGTGTTCTCCGCCGTGGGCAGGCCGGAGCCGCAGTCCAGGTACTGCGTGATGTTGGTCTGGCTGGCGATGAAGCGCGTCGCGCGGATCAGGAAGTTCCGGTTGTCGACGGCGAGCAGCGCCGCCTCGGGAGCAACCGACTTGACCCGCCGGAACACCTCCCGGTCGATCTCGTAGTTGTCCTTCCCGTTCAAGAACGCGTCGTAGACCCGGGCAATGCTGGCCTTGGTCGTGTCGATGTGCACTGGGGCTTTGGGAACGGGCATCTCCGCCTCGCAGACCGTCATGGTGGTTCCGACAACCGAGCGAGTAAGCCTATTGGTGCGTCGCCACTGCGGTAAACGGCGGTGCGCTGTCGGGCGCGGCCCGCACCGGTGTACGTTGAGTAGTCGGGTTCGCCGGCAAAAGGCCCTGATGGAAGCACCTGGGGAGGGGCCGACGCGCAGGGCCGACCCGGGTGCTGAGGGCGTACGGGAGGAGCCGGAATGGGCGCGATTGACCCCACCAATTCATCCGAAAGTGGTAACGGCCGCTCGGTTGATCACGGTGCTGGGCCGACCGCGCGGCGGATCGTGCTCGGATCGCAGCTTCGCCGGCTGCGGGAGGCCGCGGAGATCACCCGGGCCGACGCCGGTTACGCCATCCGGGGCTCCGAGTCCAAGATCAGCCGGTTGGAGCTCGGCCGGGTCAGCTTCAAGGAACGCGACGTGGCCGACCTGCTGTCGCTGTACGGGGTGGACGATCCCGGCGAGCGCGAGGTCTTCCTCGAGATGGTCAAGCGGTCCAACGAGCCCGGCTGGTGGCACCGCTTCACCGACCTGATGCCCGACTGGTTCCAGGACTACGTCGGCCTGGAGGAGTCCGCGTCCCGGATCCAGACCTACGAGGCGCAGTTCGTGCCGGGCCTGCTGCAGACCGAGGACTACGCGCGGGCCATCGCCACGCGAGGCCGGCCCGAGGCGGCGAGCGACGTGGTCGAGCGGCGGGTGCGGCTGCGCATGAAGCGGCAGGAGCTGCTGACCAGGCCGAACGCGCCGCGGCTGTGGGCGGTGCTGGACGAGTCGGTGCTGCACCGGCCGATCGGCGGCAAGGAGGTGATGCGGGCGCAGCTGAAGCGGCTGATCGAGTACACCAAGCGTCCCAACATCACCATTCAGGTGGTTCCGTTCGATCTGAGCGGGTACGCGGCCGAGGGTTCGTTCACAATGCTGCGCTTCGCCGAGCCGGAGCTGCCGAACCTGGTGTACATCGAGCACCTGACCGGGGCGCTGTACCTGGACAAGCGGCAGGAGATCGAGCAGTACAGCCGGGTCGTGGACCGGCTGATGGTCGACGCGGAAACCCCTGAGCGCAGCCGGCGTTCGCTGGCCGAGGTGATGGACGCCCTTTAGGCCCTGGCCGGAAGATCACCCCACCGGCCCAACTTGCGCGGCGTTCAGATGCACGTGCATGTGGTCGTGCTAATGTGACGCAGCGCTCAGATGCACGTGCAGCTGCAAGCCCGAATGCAAGTCCGGAGGGTGGGGAGCATGGCCGACGTCCACGCTGCGCCCTGGGGGCGGTTGCCCGGCGCACCGGCGCGCTCAGCTCCCGCTACCCGGCCGGCCCGTTGCGTCCGCACCCGAGCCGAGATCGCGGCCGGCGCGAAGAATGGCGAATGCGATGACTTCCTCGACTGAGGCACCACGTTCCACCGACCTGGGACTGGCCGAGCTGGTCACCCGCGGTTTCCGGTTCATGCACCCCCGCAACCCGGAGGGGCATGTCGTCGCGGTGATCGGTGTTCGGGCCCACCACAACGTGATCGACGTCGTGTGGCTCCGCGGCGAGGACGACGTCGTCGCCACCCGGATGCCCGGTGACGAGACCAACTTCCTCAACCCGACCCGCATCATCTGGCGCGCCGCCGGGACGGCGGGGGAGGTGCTGGCCGAGCTGCTCGGCCTGCCCGACGACCGCACCCCCGGCACCCTGCTGCTCCGCCACGCCGTCGCTTCCTGACCCGGCCGCTGGCGGCTGCCACGCCGCTGCTTCGGTGGGGCGGTTCGATCTCAGGCACCCGGCCGCTGGCGCTGCCACGCCATTGCTCCGGCGGGGCGGTTCAATCTCAAGCACCCCGCTGCTGGCGCTGTCACACCATTGCTTCGGTGGGGGGCTCTCTCACCGCGCGACCGCTTCTGGCGGGTGGCCCTTTCGCCGCGCGACCGCTTTCCGCGCCGGTTCGTTCTTTCGTCGCACCGCCACTCCCCGAACCGGCTCTCGTTCATCTCCCTCACTCTTTCGGGTGTTTTAGCTCCACGCTTTCCCTCTGACGGCGGAGGAAAGCCTTTTCCGTCGCGTTGTCCGTGAGTTCGGCGGCGCGGCGATAGGCGTCGGCGGCCTCCTCCGTGCGACCGAGCCGCCGCAGCAGATCCGCCCGCACGACGTGAAACACGTGGTACGAGGGCAAATCCAGCTCGTCCACGATCTTCAGGGCGGCCGACGGCCCCGACACCTCGGTGACCGCGACGGCCCGGTGCAGTGCCACCACCGGCGTGGGCGTGAAGTGCAGCAACTGGTCGTAGAGCTGCACGATCTGTCCCCAGTCGGTCGGCGGATCGCTGTGCACGGCGTTGATCGCGGCCTGGATCTGGTACGGACCGGGCCGCCGCCAGCCCAGGCACCGCCGCACGATCGCCTGCCCCTCGGCGACCAGCGCCGCGTCCCAGCGCGACCGGTCCTGGTCGGCCAGCAGCACGAGGTCGCCGGACGCCGTCGTACGGGCATCGCGGCGGGAATGCACCAGCAACATCAGCGCCAGCAGCCCCCACACCTCCGGCTCGTCCGGCATCAACTCCGCCAGCACCCGCCCGAGCCGGATCGCCTCCGCGCACAGGTCGTCCCGCACCAGCGCGTCGCCGGAGCTCGCGGTGTGCCCCTCGGTGAAGATCAGGTACAGCACGGCGAGCACCGCCCGGAGCCGGTCCGGCAGGTCGGCGTCGCGCGGCACCCGGTAGGGGATGCCGGCGTCGCGGATCTTCGCCTTGGCCCGGACGATCCGCTGCGCCATCGTCTTCTCCGGCACCAGGAACGCCCGCGCGATCTCCGGTGTGGCCAGCCCGCCGAGCAGCCGCAGCGTCAGCGCCACCCTCGCCGCCGGCGCCAGCGCCGGGTGACAGCACGTGAAGATCAGCCGGAGCCGGTCGTCGCGCACGGGTCCCTCCTCCACCGGCTCGTCCTCGGCGCGCAGCAGCGCCGCCTGCGCGTGCTTGTCCTGGCGGGCCGACTCCCGCCGCAGCCGGTCGACCGCCGCGTTCCGGGCCGTCGTGATGATCCAGCCCGCCGGGCTGGGCGGCGTTCCCGTCTCCGGCCACTTCCGCACCGCCGTCGCGAACGCTTCCTGCACCGCCTCCTCCGCGATGTCGATGTCGCCGAACACGCGGACCAGGACGGCGACGGCGCGCCCGTACTCGGCCGCGAAGACCCGCTCGATGCTCACCGGAACGGTCGGACCTCGATCGGCAGCGTCGTCGCGGCGGCCAGCTTGCGGCCCCACTCCAGCGCCGCGTCCAGGTCGGGCGCCCGGACGATGGTGAAGCCGCCGAGGTGCTCCTTGCCCTCCACGTAGGGGCCGTCGGTCATGCCGACCTCGCCGTCCTTCACCTTGACGACCGTCGCCGTCTCCGGCGGGAACAGCCCGCCGTCGAACACCCACGCGCCGGCCGCCTTCATCTCCGCGTTGAGCGCGCCGAGGGCCTCGACGATCGGCCCCAGCACGTCGGGGGCGGGGGTCGGGCCGTCCGGCTGGTACACGCTGAGCAGGTAGTTCTTCATGGTGAGCGCCTCCTCGGTTCGGATTCTCGCCCTCTGTACGAACGGCTGCCGCGCGGATCGACAGTGGACACGAAAAACCTCCGCCCCGCCCTCCCCTGCCACATGCGCTCCGCATGTGACGCCAGATGACAAGTGAGGAGCGCATGTGACTTCCCGGGCGAGATGGAGGCGCAACTAACAATCAGTCTTGACTGTTTGTTAGTTGGGCGGAACACTCGCTCCCATGGCACCGGAGCTGACGCGGCAGCGGCAGGCCGACCGCAGCCGTGAGACCAGGCGCAAGCTGATGGAGGCGACGGTCGACTGCCTGGTGGAGCACGGCTGGTCGGGCACCACGACGACGCAGGTGGCGGAGCGGGCGGGCGTGTCCAGGGGAGCGCAGCTGCACCACTTCCGCACGCGAAACGAGCTGGTGACCGCGGCGGTGGAGTACGTCGGCCACGAGAGCGCGGAGCAGCTGCTCAGGGAGTCGGGGCGGGTGACGGCGGCGGCCGACCGCACCCGGGCGGTGGTGGAGCTGGTGGTGGACTTCTTCGCCAGCCCGATGTTCACGGCGGCGCTGGAACTGTGGGTGGCGGCCCGCACGGACCCGGAGCTGAAGCCGGTGGTGATCGACCTGGAGGCGCGCCTCGGTCGGCAGTGCCACAAGCTGACGCTGGAGCTGCTCGGCGCGGACGAGGGCAAGCCGGGGGTGCGCGAGACGGTGCAGGCGACGCTGGACCTGGCCCGCGGGCTCGCGCTGGCCAACCAGCTGACCGACGACTCGCGCCGCCGGGCCCGCATCGTCCGGCAGTGGGCAACGATGCTCGACGCCGTGTTGAAGGAGCAGTCATGACGGACATCTCCGCCCTGGTGGCGGATCTGGTCGCGGAGAGCGCGGACGCCGATTCGCTGGTGGCGGACCTGCCGGCGGAGCGCTGGGCGGCGTCGACGCCGGCGCCGGGCTGGACGATCGCGCACCAGGTGGCGCACCTGGCCTGGACGGACCGCCAGGCGACGCTCGCGGCGACCGACGAGGAGGCCTTCGCCGACACGGTCGAGCAGGCGCAGGCGAATCCCACCGGCTTTGTCGACCTGGCGGCCGAGGCGTGGTCGCAGCAGGACCCGGCCGAGCTGCTCGTGGAGTGGCGACGGGGGAGAAACGAGCTGGCGCAAGCGCTTGTGAACGTCCCCAGTGGACAGAAGCTGCCGTGGTTCGGGCCGCCGATGGCGGCGGCGTCGATGGCCACCGCGCGGATCATGGAGACCTGGGCGCACGGCCAGGACATCGCCGACACGCTCGGCGTCCGCCGCGAGCCGACGGCCCGGCTGCGACACGTGGCCCACATCGGCGTGCGGGCCATGGGTTTCGCCTTCCAGATCAACGGCCTGCCCGTGCCGGCCGAGCCGATCCGGTTCGAGCTGTCCGGACCCGACGGCGACACCTGGACCTGGAACGACGAGGGCGCGGCGAACCGGATCACCGGGCCGGCCCTGGACTTCTGCTTCCTGGTCACGCAACGCCGGCACCTCGACGATCTCGACCTCACCGTTGTCGGACCGGTGGCCGAGCAGTTCGTCCGTGTGGCGCAAGCGTTTGCCGGTCTGCCGGGCGGCGGCCGGAAGCCGGGGGAGTTTCAGTGACCGAGCTTGCGATGGCACCAATAAGCACAGTGGCCTTGGTCGCAGACTCGCCGAGCGCTAGCGAGGTGGGGCTGTGACCTATCGAATCGGCAACGCGTCCGGTTTCTACGGCGACCGCTTCGACGCCGTCCGCGAGATGCTCGAGGGCGGCCCGCTCGACGTGCTCACCGGCGACTACCTGGCCGAGTTGACCATGCTCATCCTGGGCCGGGACCTGATGAAGGACCCGACCAAGGGCTACGCCAAAACGTTCCTGCGCCAGCTGGAAGGCTCGCTCGGCACGGCCGTCGACCGCGGTGTGAAGATCGTCACCAACGCGGGTGGCCTGAACCCGGCCGGCCTGGCGGCCGCGATCGGCGAGCTGGCCGACCGGCTCGGCGTCGCGGTCTCGGTGGCACACGTCGAAGGTGACGACGTGCGCGACCGGTTCGACGGATTCCTCACCGCCAACGCCTATCTGGGCTGCTGGGGCATTGTCGAGGCGCTGAACGCCGGCGCGGACATCGTCGTCACCGGCCGCGTGACGGACGCGTCGCTGGTCGTCGGGCCGGCGGCCGCGCACTACGGCTGGGCCCGAGACGACTGGAACGCGCTCGCCGGGGCCACGGTCGCCGGGCACGTCATCGAGTGCGGGGCGCAGGCCACCGGCGGCAACTTCGCCTTCTTCACCGAGATCCCGGACCTGCTGCACGCCGGCTTCCCGATCGCCGAGATCGAGGCCGACGGCTCATCGGTGATCACCAAACACGACGGCACCGGCGGCGCGGTGACCACGGAAACCGTGACGGCCCAGCTGCTCTACGAGATCGGCGGCCCGAACTACCTCGGCCCGGACGTGGTCAGCCGGTTCGACACGATCCGGCTCGCGCCGGCCGGCCCGGACCGGGTGAGCATCAGCGGGGTCGAGGGAACACCGCCGCCGCCGGAGGCCAAGGTGTGCCTGAACCGGCTCGGCGGCTTCCGCAACTCGACGACGTTCGTCCTGTGTGGACTGGACGTGGCGGCCAAGGCGGACCTGGTCAAGCGCCAGCTGACCGAGCGCATCGGCTCCGACGGCGTCACCTGGAGCCTCGGCACGGTCGCGCACGACGACCCGCCGACCGAGGAATCCGCCAGTGCGCTGCTCCACGTGACAATCAAGGATGCTGACGGTAAGCGATCCGGACGAGTGTTCTCGCAGGCCGCCGTCGAGCTGGCGCTGGCCTCCTACCCGGGCTTCCACGTCACCGCGCCGCCCTCGGACGCCACCCCGTTCGGCGTCTACTCGGCGGCTTTCCTGCCACAGCAAGCGATTGCGCACACGGTCGTGTTGCCGGACGGACGGCGTGTCGAGGTGACACCACCCGCGCAGACTGCGGCGACAGAACCGCCCGCCAGTGTCGAGCCCGATGGCGAACCCGTTGCCACGTCGAGGTTCCGCATCGGCGAACGGTTCGGCGCGCGCTCCGGCGACAAGGGCGGCGACGCCAACCTCGGCGTGTGGGCCCGCACCGACGAGGACTACGCCTGGCTCGAATCCACCCTGAGTTCCGCGCTGCTCAAGCAGTTGCTGCCGGAGCTGGCGGAGCTGCAGGTGGAACGGTATCCGCTGGCCAACCTGCGGGCGGTCAACTTCGTGGTCCGCGGCCTGCTCGGTGAGGGTGTCGCGGCCAGCACCCGGTTCGACCCCCAGGCAAAGGCGCTGGGGGAGTGGCTCCGATCGGTCGAGGTGAGCGTGTGAGTCCCTGGGAGACTCCGGAACGGCGGCAGCTGCGCGGCACCGTGCGCGCGTTTGTCGAGCGCGAGGTCCGCCCGAACTTGGACCAGTGGGAGCGCGACGGCGAGCTGCCGAGGTCGTTGCACCGCAAGGCGGCCGAGGTCGGACTGCTCGGCGTCGGTTTCGACGAGAAGGTCGGCGGCAGCGGCGGCGACCTGCTCGACACGGTTGTCGTCACCGAGGAGCTGATCCAGGCCGGCGGCTCGTCCGGCCTGATCGCCGGCCTGCTCACGCACGGCATCGCGATCCCGCACATCGTCGCGGCCGGCGACCCCGACCAGGTCGAGCGCTTCGTCCGGCCGGCGCTGGCCGGCGAGAAGATCGGCTCGCTCGCCGTCACCGAGCCGGACGGCGGCTCGGACGTGGCGTCGCTGCGCACCCGCGCCGTCCGCGACGGCGACCACTACATCGTCAACGGCAGCAAGATGTTCATCACCTCCGGCACCCGCGCCGACTTCGTCACCACGGCGGTGCGCACCGGCGAGCCCGGTTACCAGGGCGTGAGCCTGCTCGTGGTGGAGCGCGGCACGCCCGGCTTCACCGCCAGCCGCAGGCTGGAGAAGATGGGCTGGCACTGCTCCGACACCGCCGAACTGTCCTTTTCGGACGCCTGTGTGCCGGTCGCCAACCTCGTCGGGCCGGAGAACGGCGGCTTCCCGCAGCTGATGCAGCAGTTCCAGGTGGAGCGGCTGTCGCTTGCCGTGCAGGCGTACGCGACCGCGCAGCGCTGCCTCGACCTGGCCGTGGACTACGTCCGCAACCGCGTCACCTTCGACCGGCCGCTGATCAGCCGGCAGGTGGTGCGGCACAAGCTGGTCGAGATGGCGCAGCGCACCGCGCTGGCCCGCACCTACACCCGCGAGGTCGCGGTCAAGGTGGCGGCCGGCGAGGAGGTGATCGCCGAGGTGTCGATGGCAAAGAACGCCAGCACCGACGCGTGCGACTTCGTGGTGAACGAAGCCGTCCAGCTGCACGGCGGCGCCGGCTACCTGCGGGAGTCCGAAGTGGAACGACACTACCGGGACGCGCGGATCCTCAGCATCGGCGGCGGCACCCGCGAGGTGCTGGCCGAGCTCGCCGCGCGCAGGATGGGATTCGCCTGATGACAGCACTGAAGTCCACCGTGGACCCGACGAGCGTCGAGCACAAGGAGAACCGCGAGGCGCTGCTGGGCAAGCTCGCCGAGCTGGAGGCCGAGCACGCCAAGGCGTTGGCCGGCGGCGGCCCGAAGTACGTTGAACGGCACCGCAAGCGTGGCAAGCTGCTGGCCCGCGAACGCGTCGAGCTGGTGGTGGACCAGGACGCGCCGTTCCTGGAGTTCTCCGCGCTGGCCGCCTGGGGCAGCGACTACCAGGTCGGGGCCAGCGTGGTCACCGGCATCGGCGTGGTCGAGGGCGTCGAGTGCCTGATCGTGGCCAACGACCCGACCGTGCGCGGCGGCGCGAGCAACCCGTGGACACTGCGCAAGACCCTGCGGGCCAACGACATCGCGCTGGCCAACCGGCTGCCGGTGATCAGCCTGGTCGAGTCCGGCGGCGCGGACCTGCCCAGCCAGGCCGAGATCTTCATCCCCGGCGGCCAGATGTTCCGGGACCTCACGCGGCTGTCGGCGGCCGGCATCCCGACCGTCACGGCGGTGTTCGGCAACGCCACCGCCGGCGGCGCGTACGTGCCGGGCATGTCCGACTACGTGATCATGGTCAAGGAGCGCTCGAAGGTGTTCCTCGGCGGCCCGCCGCTGGTCAAGATGGCCACCGGCGAGGAGGCCGAGGACGAGGCCCTGGGCGGCGCCGACATGCACGGCCGTGTCTCCGGGCTCGCGGACTACGTCGCCGCCGACGAGGTGGACGCGATTCGCACCATCCGGCGCGTGGTGGCCCGGCTGAACTGGCGCAAGCTCGGGCCGGCGCCCCGGTCCCAGGTCCTCGAACCCCGTTACGACGCCGAGGAACTGCTCGGCCTGGTGCCGACGGACCTGCGAATTCCCTTCGACCCCAGGGAAGTCATCGCCCGTATCGTCGACGACTCCGACTTCGACGAGTTCAAGCCGCGCTACGGCGACAGCCTGGTCACCGGCTGGGCCTGCCTGCACGGCTACCCGATCGGCATCCTCGCCAACGCCCGCGGGGTGTTGTTCAGCGAGGAGGCGCAGAAGGCGACGCAGTTCATCCAGCTGGCCAACCGCGCCGACACCCCCTTGCTGTTCCTGCAGAACACCACCGGCTACATGGTCGGCGCCTCCTACGAGCAGGCCGGCATCATCAAGCACGGGTCGATGATGATCAACGCCGTGTCCAACTCGAAGGTGCCGCACCTGACCGTCGTGATGGGCGCCTCCTACGGCGCGGGCAACTACGGCATGTGCGGGCGGGCCTATGCGCCGAGGTTCCTGTTCACCTGGCCGAACGCCAAGTCGGCGGTGATGGGGCCGGCGCAGTTGGCCGGCGTGCTGTCCATCGTGGCGCGGCAGGCAGCCGCCGCGAAGGGCCAGCCGTACAACGACGAGCACGACGCCGCGATGCGGCAGATGGTCGAGGGCCAGATCGAGTCGCAGTCGCTGGCCGCGTTCCTGTCCGGCCGGCTCTACGACGACGGCGTGATCGACCCGCGGGACACCCGAACCGTGCTGGGCCTGTGCCTTTCCGCGGTGCACAGCAACGACGTCAAGGGCGCCGAGGGCTTCGGCGTCTTCCGGATGTGAGGGCCATGATCACTCGACTGCTGGTGGCCAACCGGGGCGAGATCGCCCGCCGGGTCTTCCGGTCCTGCCGGCTGGCCGGCATCTCGCCGGTCGCGGTGTTCTCCGACCCGGACGCGGATGCCCCGTTCGTCGCCGAGGCCGACCACGCCGTGCGGCTGCCCGGGGCGGCGCCGTCCGAGACGTACCTGCGGATCGACGCGCTGGTCGCGGCGGCGAAGGCGACCGGGGCCGACGCCGTGCACCCCGGCTACGGCTTCCTGTCGGAGAACGCCGGCTTCGCGCGGGCGGTGCTGGACGCGGGCCTGACCTGGGTGGGGCCGTCGCCGGAGTCCATCGAGGCGATGGGGTCCAAGGTGGCGGCGAAGAAGCGGGTCGCCGCCGACGGCGTGCCGGTGCTCGCCGAGCTCGACCCGGAAACCGTGACCGAGGACGACCTGCCGGTGCTGATCAAGGCCTCGGCCGGCGGCGGCGGTCGTGGCATGCGGATCGTGCGGGAACTGTCCGCGCTGCGTGAGGAAGTCGCCGCGGCCCGGCGCGAGGCGGAGTCCGCGTTCGGCGACGGCACCGTGTTCTGCGAGCCGCTGCTGGAGGGCGCGCGGCACGTCGAGGTGCAGATTCTCGCCGACTCGCACGGCACGGTGTGGGCGTTGGGGGAGCGGGAATGCTCCATTCAGCGGCGTCACCAGAAGATCGTCGAGGAGACGCCTTCACCCGCCGTGACCCCGGAAATCAGGACGAAACTGTTCGACGCCGCGGTCGCCGCCGCCCGGTCGATCAGCTACGTCGGCGCGGGCACGGTCGAGTTCCTGCTGTCCGCCAAGGGGACCATCCACTTCCTGGAGGTCAACACCCGGCTCCAGGTGGAACACCCGGTAACCGAGTGCGTGTACGGTATCGACCTGGTTCGCTGGCAACTGGCCATCGCTGAGGGTGGCCAGTTGCCGGCGGACCGCCCAGCGCCGCGTGGGCACGCCATCGAGGTCCGGCTGTACGCCGAGGACCCGTCGCTGGACTGGCGGCCGCAGAGCGGCACCCTGCACCGGTTCGCACTGTCCGATGTGGACGCCGAGTTCGCCGTGCCGCGGGACTTCGGGCTGCGGCTGGACAGCGGCGTCGAGGACGGGTCGGTCGTCGGCGTGCACTACGACCCGATGCTGGCCAAGGTCATCGCGTGGGGCCCGGACCGGGCCGCCGCCGCGCGCCGGCTGTCCGCCGCCCTGGCCGGCGCGAAGATCCACGGCGTGCTGACCAACCGTGACCTGCTGGTGAACGTGTTGCGCAGCAAGGAGTTCCTGGCCGGCGACACCGACACGGGCTTCCTGGACCGCGTCGGTCTGGACGTGCTGTCCACGCCGCTGGTGACCGATGTGGACCGCAGCGCCTTGGCGGCGGCGATCGCGCTGGCGCACGGACGCAAGGGCCGCTTCCCGCTGGGCTGGCGGAACATCCCGTCGCAGCCGCAGCGGACCGTCTTCGAGCAGGCCGAGGTGTCGTATCGCTTCGACCGCAACGGGAAGCTGGTCGAGCCGGCCGGCGTGGAGCTGGTTCGGGCGTCCGCCGACGAGGTCGTGCTGGACGTCGACGGTGTGCGGCAGCGCTACGAGGTCTCCCGCTACGGCGACACCGTGTACGTCGGTCCGCTGGCGTTGACGCTGGTCCCGCGCTTCCCGGACCCCACCGACAAGATCGCCGAGGGGGCCACCGTCGCCCCGATGCCCGGCACCGTGGTCCGCGTGTCGGTCGAGCCCGGGGCGGTTGTCGAAGCCGGTGCGGAACTGCTCGTGCTGGAGGCGATGAAGATGGAGCACCGGGTTGTCGCCGCCGCCGGCGGCAAGGTCGCCGAGGTGCTCGTGCAGGCAGGTCAGCAGGTCGAGGCGGGCGCCGTGCTCGCTGTTGTGGAGGGTGAGCGGGCATGAGCTTCGTCGAGAGCGAGGAGCGGCAGGCGCTGCGCAAGGCCGTCTTCGACTTCGGGTCGCGGTACGGGGCCGAGTACTTCACCGCGAAGGCGCGGGCCGGGGAGAAGACCACCGAGCTGTGGGCCGAGGCCGGCAAGCTCGGCTACCTCGGCGTCGCCGTGCCCGAGGAGTTCGGCGGCGGTGGCGGCGGCATCGGTGATCTCGCCGCCGTGTGCGAGGAACTGGCCGCCGCCGGCAGCCCGCTGCTGATGATGGTCGTGTCGCCGGCCATCTGCGCCACCATCATCGCCCGCTTCGGGACGTCCGAGCAGAAGCAGCGCTGGCTTCCCGGGTTCGCCGACGGCACCACGAAGATGGCGTTCGCGATCACCGAGCCCGATGCCGGCTCCAACTCGCACAAGCTCGCCACCTCCATCCGCCGCGAGGGCGACGAGTGGGTGCTGGGCGGCCGCAAGACCTACATCTCCGGCGTCGACGAGGCCGACGCCGTGCTTGTCGTCGCCCGGCACGTCGACTCGAAGGGGCAGCGGCTCCTTCCGTCCCTGATGATCGTGCCCACCGACGCCCCCGGCTTCGAGTTCCAGCCCATCGAGATGGACATCGTGTCCCCGGAGAAGCAGTTCACCCTCTTCTTCGACGAGGTCCGTCTGCCCTCCGACGCCCTGGTCGGCGCCCCCGACGCCGGTATCGGCCAGCTGTTCGCCGGCCTCAACCCCGAGCGCATCATGGCCGCTTCCTTCTCGACCGGCCTCGCTCGCAACGCCCTCGCCCGCGCCACCGAGTACGTCAAGACGCGCAAGGTGTGGGACACGCCCATCGGCGCTCACCAGGGCCTCTCCCATCCGCTGGCGCAGTGCGCCATCCAGATCGAGCTCGCCCGCCTGATGACCCAGAAGGCCGCGGCTCTCTACGACGCCGGCGACGACCGCGGCGCCGGCGAGGCCGCCAACATGGCCAAGTACTCCGCCGCCGAGGCCGCCACCGCCACCGTCGACCAGGCCATCCAGTCCCACGGCGGCAACGGCCTCGCCACCGAGTACGGCCTGGGGGCGCTGCTCGGCGCCAGCCGCCTGGGCCGGATCGCCCCGGTGAGCCGGGAGATGATCCTGAACTACGTCTCCCAGCACACCCTGGGGCTGCCCAAATCCTACTGACGGGTAATGTTCGGAAAGCGCCGTTCCTCTACTCGGAGTGGAGGAACGGGGCTTTCCGAACCCGTCTTCGGCCGTGGAGTGCCGGCCGGCGGCTCGTGCCTGCCCGTTCGCTCGGAGCGGGAATGGAATCTCGGACCTCGGAGGTTACGTACGACAAGGGTCGTACAAGGGAGGGTGGGTCATGGGCACGACGGCGCAGTTGGGGACGGGGTGACGGCTGGGGGAACTGGCGGTGAGGCCGGGGCAGCCCACGGGGGAGCGGCTGGCGGCGGGGACGCACGCGTTCGGGGAAGGGCTGCTGCACGTGCCGAGCGACCTGCCGACGGGGCCGGTGCCGCTGGTGGTGCTGCTGCACGGGGCGGGGTCGAACCCGGAGCGGGTGCTGACCGTGGTGAGAGACCGGGAAGCGCTGGTGTACGCGCCCAAGTCGAGGGCGCGCACCTGGGACGCGATCCACGGGAACTTCGGGCCGGACGTGGAGGCGCTGGACCGGGCGCTGACGGAGCTGTTCGAGCACTTCGAGATCAAGACCGCGGCGATCGCGGGATTCTCGGACGGGGCCTCGTACGCGCTGTCGGTGGGGCTGGCGAACGGGACGCTGTTCGACAACGTGGTGGCGTTCTCGCCGGGCTTCGTGGTGCCGGGCGCCAGGGCGGGCAAGCCGGAGGTGTTCGTGTCGCACGGGCGCCAGGACGGAGTGCTGCCGATCGAGGGGACGAGCCGGCGAATCGTGCCGGCGCTGCGCATCGTGGGATACCGGGTCGATTACCGCGAGTTCACGGGTGGACACGAGGTGCCGGCGAGCGTGTCGGACGCGGCGTTCCGGCGAATTCTCTGAGCAGAGAAAACTGTTATCCGCTGGTCAGCGGGCCAGTGGAAATGAACACATGGATCACTCCCGGGCGTGGTGCGAGCATGCGGACGAATCCGCCTCGCGTCGGGGAGTGAGATGAGCGACGACTGGGACCTGGTCATCGCCGCGCGCAAGGGCCGCGCGGACGCCCTCGACGAGCTGGTGGCGACCTACCTGCCGCTGGTCTACAACATCGTGGGCCGGGCGATGGCGGGCCACCCGGACATGGACGACGCGGTCCAGGACACGATGCTCGCGGCCCTGGACGGCCTGCCCGACCTGGAAGACCCGGCGCATTTCCGGTCCTGGCTGGTGGTCATGGCAATGCGCGAGGTACGGAAGCGCCGCCGCACGGGCGAGGGATTTCCGGCGGTGCGGCCGGATGACGTGGCGGACCCGGGCGCGGACTTCGTCGACCTGACGATCGACCGCCTGCACCTGGTGGACCAGCGCAGGGACCTGGTCGAGGCGACGCGCTGGCTGGAGGACGACGAACGCGAACTGCTGTCGTTGTGGTGGCTGGAGGCGGCCGGCCGGCTGACGAGGGCGGAAGTGGCTGCGGGCCTGGGATTGACGCCGCAGCACACGGCCGTCCGGGTGCAGCGGATGAAGGCCAAGCTGGACGCGGCGCGCATGGTGGTGCGGGCGTTGAGGGTGCGGTGCCCGGAGCTGGCACACCTCACAGCGGAATGGGACGGCCGACCGAGCCCGTTGTGGCGCAAGCGAATCGCCCGCCACGTACGCGACTGCGGCCGCTGCCTGCGTGACGACCTGATGCCGGCGGAGCGCCTGCTGCTCGGCATCCCGTTGGTGCCGATCCCACCGGACTTCGGCGCGGTGCCGACCTCGTCGCCGCCGGCGCCCCGACGCTGGTGGCAGCACGCCGCGACGAAGCCCTTGGTGGCGGCTGCCGCAGCCGTGGCGGTCCTGGCGGCGGTGCTCGTCCCGAAACCCACCGAACCGGAGCCGATTGCCGTCGCGGCGCCGATCACCACCACTTCAACCACCGTCACCACCACGACGACAACGACAACCACGGCGACGACCACGACCACCACCAAGGCGGCGGCGAGCACAAGGGCGGTGCCGCAGCAGAAGCCGGCCCAGACCTCGGCCCGAAAGGGCGTGAGTGCCTGGGCCTTCGACGGCGTCACGGCCTCGCTCAAGGACGTCGGCGCGGCCTGGTTCTACAACTGGGACGCCAACCACAACACGATTCCGGCCCCGCCGGGCGTCGAGTACGTGCCGATGATCTGGGGAGCCAAGTCCGTCACCGCGGACACGCTGGCGCAGGTCAGGAAGCAGGGCACCGAGCTGCTCGGCTTCAACGAACCCGACCTGGCCCAGCAGGCGAACATGACGCCGGCACAGGCACTGGACCTCTGGCCGCAGCTGCAGGCGACGGGGATGCGCCTGGGCAGCCCGGCCGTCGCCTTCGGCGGCGACACGCCCGGCGGCTGGCTCGACCAGTTCATGAGTGGCGCCGGGAGCAAGGGCTACCGGGTCGACTTCATCACCCTGCACTGGTACGGCTCGGACTTCGGCGCGGCGGCGGTCGGCCAGCTGAAGAGCTACCTGCAGGCCGTCCACGACCGCTACCACAAGCCCGTCTGGCTCACCGAGTTCGCGCTGATCAACTTCGGCGGCGCGCCGAAGTTCCCGACCCAGGCCCAGCAGGCGGCGTTCGTCACGAACGCGGCGGCGATGCTGGACTCGCTGCCGTACCTGGAGCGCTACGCCTGGTTCGCGCTGCCCTCGCAGGGCGAAGACACCGGTCTCTACGAACCGGGAGCGCAACCGACGCAGGTCGGCCTCGCGTACCGGGCCGCCGCCTAGCCGATGGCCTCGGCGACGAGCCGCTCGAAATGCGGGAACCGCTCGCGGGCCAGGGCGATCACCTCGGCCGCCGACTTGCGGGCATCCGGGGCGTGCCGCTCGGCGATCGCGGTCAGCTCCCGGTGCGGCCGTGACGGCCGGTCCGGGGACGACACCGCCTCGTACGGACCGGAGCCGTCGGCGAGCAGCCACAGGAAGTCGCCCAGATCGCTCGCGATCACGCCGTGGTCGCCTTCGGAGCCCATGAACACCACCGGCTGCTCGGTGACCGGCGCACCCGCGCGGGCCAGCCAGATGATCACGTAGCCGCCGCTGCCGTCCTGCCCGAACACCAGGAAGTCCTTCGGGTTCAACAGGTCCGTGCCGGTCCAGAGGGGCAGCCAGAAGGCGGTGTCCTCGTCGGGCCGGAACTCCCCGTAGGGCTCGAAGTCGACGTCGTCCTCGCTGTCGTACGGGAAGTCGACGCGGGCGACCTCGGCCAGTGCGGCCGGGAACGGCTCGGTGCTCACCAGGGCACCCTAAAGGGCGCTACCGCCGCCCGGAAATCCGCCTAGGCTGATCGTCACTGGGGCGCGAAGGGGGTTTTCCGTGCGGCACATCGTGATCGTCGGCGCAGGTCAGGCCGGTTCGCTGCTGGCGCTGGGGCTGCTGGCCGAGGGCTACCGGGTGACCATGGTGTCGGAGCGGACGGCGGAGCAGATCGGGAACGGGCGGGTCCTGTCCAACCAGTGCGTTTTCGAGCCGGCGCTGCGGCACGAGCGGGCGTTGGGCCTCAACCACTGGGACGGCCAGGTGCCGCCGGTGACCGGCATCGCCTTCGACGCCGGCATGCCGGGCTCGGCCGATCCGTTCATCTCCTGGGTCTCGCCGCTGGACCACCCCGCGCAGTCGGTCGACCAGCGGCTGAAGATGTCGTTCTGGCTGAACGAGTTCGTGGCCCGCGGCGGTGAACTCCGGATCGCGAGGGCGACTCCCGAGGACCTCGCCGGTTACGCCCGCGAGGCCGACCTGGTGCTCGTCGCCGCAGGTCGCGGGCCGCAGTTCGACAGCGTCTTCCCGCGGGACGACGCGCGTTCCCCGTACTCGGAGCCGCAGCGCGGGATCACCCTGCACCTGGTGACGGCGCCCGGCGACTTCTACCAGGGCGTCACGTTCGGCCTGGTGCCCGGCGTCGGCGAGTTCTTCGTGCTGCCGCTGCTCACCGCCGCCGGCCCCAAGACGGGCCTGTACTTCTCGGCGATCCCGGGCGGCCCGATGGACGTCTTCGACGGCGTCACCGACGCCGCGCGGCACCTCGAACTCTGCCAGGAGCAGCTGCGGCGGTTCTTCCCGTGGTCGGCCGGTGCGGCCGAGGACGCGAAAAGCGATGGCCCGCTGGACTTCCTGACCGGGCGGATCACGCCGGTCGTCCGGCACGGCGTCGGCACGCTGCCGACCGGGCAACCCGTGCTGGCCATGGGCGACACCGCGATCACCAACGACCCGATCGCCGGCCAGGGCGCGAACAACGCCGTGCACTGCGCCCGCATCTACCAGCGGCTGATCCTCGAGCACGGGGACCGGCCGTTCGACGCGGAGTTCATGCGGACGTGTTTCGACCGGTACTGGGACTATGCCCGGCACTCGACCCGGTTCAACAACGACCTGCTGGCGCCGCCGCCCGTGCACGTGTTGGAGACCTTGCAGGCGGCGCAGGAGTTTCCCGAGGTCGCGCACCGGTTCGCGCACCTGTTCAACGATCCCTCGGACTACGAGCCGTGGCTGGGCGATCCGGAGGTGGCACGGGCCTATCTGCGGGAGGTGGCTGAGCGGGTGGCGTGAGCGCGAGGTCGGGACCACGCCTTGACCTCGAGCCCGGTCACGCGGGACCGTCCGTTGAATGACAACCACGTCGCAATGGGGCCGCGTGGTCATCGTGTCCGCCCTGCTGGCCCTGCTGACCCTGCCCGCTGAATCCGCCGCCGCCCCACCCGGCGGCGGACATGACGTGATCGCGAACCTGTTCGAGTGGCCGTGGACATCCGTGGCTTCGGAGTGCACGAATGTGCTGGGCCCCAAGGGGTACGGCGGCGTGCAGGTGTCGCCGCCGGAGGAGTCCGTGTCGGTGGCGAACCACCCGTGGTGGGAGGTCTACCAGCCGGTGAGCTATCAGCTCACCAGCCGGATGGGCAACCGCCAGCAGTTCGCCAGCATGGTGAGCACGTGCCACGCGGCCGGCGTGAAGGTGTACGCCGACGCCGTGATCAACCACATGACCGGCCAGGGCAACACGGGCTACGGCGGCACGACCTTCCCCGACAAGTACGACTATCCGGGCCTGTACTCGTCGGCGGACTTCCACCACTACCCGAATCCCTGCCCGGAGTCCGACGGCCAGATCCACGACTACGGCGTGCGGGCGGATGTCCAGGAGTGCGAGCTGGTCGGCCTGGCCGATCTCTACACCGAGCACGACAACGTGCGCACGAACATCGCCAACTACCTGAACGACCTGCTTTCCCTTGGTGTGGACGGGTTCCGGGTCGACGCGGCCAAGCACATCAATCCGGCCGACATCGCCGGCATCGAGGCGAAGCTGGCCAGGCCGGCCTACCTGTTCCAAGAGGTGATCTACGGCGCCGGCGAGGCCGTGCAGCCGCAGCAGTACGAGAGCACCGGCGACCTGCTGGAGTTCCGCTACGGCACCAACCTCAAGGCGAAGTTCGGTGGCGGCAACATCGCCGATCTCGCCACGTTCGGCCAGTCGTGGGGAATGGAGCCGAGCAACAAGGCGGTCGTGTTCGTGGACAACCATGACACGCAACGGAACGGCAGCACGCTGTCCTACAAGGACGGTGCGATCTACCACCTGGCCACGGTGTTCGGCCTGGCCTGGAACTACGGCACGCCGAACATCATGTCCAGCTTCGACTTCGGCGACAACGACCAGTCGCCGCCGGCGCAGGCGAACGGCATGGTGTCGCCGGTCAGCTGCGGCAACGGCTGGGAGTGCGAGCACCGGCAACGCTGGGCCGCGAACATGGTCGGCTTCCACGACGCCGTCGCCGGCACGAGCGTCGGCAACTGGTGGTCGGACGGCACCAACCAGATCGCGTTCGGCCGGGGCGGCAAGGGATTCGTCGCCATCAACAAGGAAGGCGGCACGCTGGCGCGGACGTTCGCGACGGGCATGCCGGCCGGCGCCTACTGCGACGTCCTGCACGGCGACATCGGCAACGGCTCCTGTACCGGACCGGTGATCACGGTGGACGCCAACGGAAACGCCACCACAACCGTCGGCGGCATGGACGCGGTGGCGATCCACGCCGGCTCGAAGATCACGGGCAGCCGGGTCCAGGTGTCGTTCGCCGAGAACGCCACCACGAGCTGGGGCCAGAACGTGTACGTCGTCGGGTCCGTCCCGGCGCTGGGCAGCTGGAACCCGGTCAATGCGATCGCGCTGTCCTCGGCCGGCTACCCGACCTGGACCGCGACGGCCTCGCTGCCGGCCAACACCTCGTTCCAGTACAAGTACATCAAGAAGAATCCGGACGGATCGGTCACCTGGGAGAGTGACCCGAACCGGTCCGCCGCCACCGGAACCAGCCCGTTGACCCTCGTGGACAGTTGGCGCTGATCGCCGACGCGGCAGAGTGCCGGGCTCCGCGGCATGAACACTGCGGACAGTTGGCGTCGACGGACTTGCGCACCGACGTGACAACTCCTCGCGAGCCCGGATGAACTGACTCACACGGCGCCGCCGGTCGGCCCCCGATCTGGCTACGGTCCAGGCAATTCCGTTGCGAGAGAGGAATTCCCATGGGTCGTCACAGTCTGGTCCGGCGGTCGGCGCTGAGCGTCGCGGTCGGCGGCGGTGTGGTCGCGGCGATGATGATGCTGCCGCTGGCCGGTTCCGCGAGCGCGAGCACGAGCGCCGCCGAGCCGACCGACTTCACCGACGCCGGCATCACCGCCGGCGAGCAGCTCGGCTCCGGCCTCGGTGGGTTCGCCGGCGGCACGGTCGGCGCCGTCGCCGACGGCATCTTCGGCGTGAAGGACGGTTCCGGGCAGAAGGCCGGCGAGCAGTTCGGCCAGCAGACCGGTTCCGTGCTGGGCTCCACCGCCGGTGGCGGGCTGGGCGGGGCGGTGGACGGCGGCATCGGCGGTGTCACGGGCACCGCCACCGGAACGGCCAAGCCGGGCAGCGACATCGGCAAGGCCGTCGGTGGCGCGGTCGGCGGCGCCGCGGGAGGTGCGATCGGCGGTGCCATCGGCGGCGCGATCGCCCCGCCGGCGGCCCCGATCGGCACGGCCATCGGCACCGCGATCGGCACGGCCGGCGGCCAACTCGCCGGCGCGGCCGCCGGTGGCGCGGCGGGCGGTGCTTTCGACGGCGCCGTCAAGGGTTACGAGGACGCCACCGGCCAGGTGCCGCCGTTCCTGCCGGGCGGGCTGGTGCCGCTCAGCTGATCCGGGCCAGGATCCCGGTCGCCGCGTCGTCGTCCCGGCGGATCTCGTCCCGCAGGAAGCCGGAGAACCGGCCCGTTCCCTGCGAGGAGAAGGACGTGCTGCTCAGCACGACCGCCGGGGCGACGTAGTCGGCGAGATAGTCGTGATCCGAGACCAACGGCACGCGGGTGTCCAGCGACAGCACGGTTGTCGTCGCGTCCAGCAGTTGGGCGTAGGACACCCGCCGCAGGCCGCCGCGGACCCGGAACCGGCCGTTGTCGGAGGCGAGCGCGCGGCTCGGCACGTTCAGCAGCGCCGCCGCGTCCCGGTGCAGGCCCCAGTACGCCGTCGCCGCCGCCTTGCGCAGCGCGATCCCGCACGGCAGGCCCTGGTTGTGCAGCGCCTGGCCGGAGCTGAACCGGACCGTCGCCTCGGTGACGTGCAGCTCCTCCGCGATCATCCGGCTGGCCGCCGCCTGCTCGACCGCGTCGAAGGCGATGTCCCTGCTGTACAACAGGATCTCGCCCGGACGCAGGATCAGCCACGCGTCGGGCGCCGGCTGGGGCGCCGCGTCGCGCCGAAAGGTGAAGCCGACGGCGAGCGCGCCCGCGTTGCGAGGCCGGCCGAGCCGCGGCCGGCGGCCGATCGCGGCCAGCGCGGTGGGGCAGGCATTGGTGCTGGATTGCATGGGGGCCTCGCTAGAAGAACTGTGCGCGCGGTCACACGTATTGGTTGTCTTGCGGCAAAATCTACGCCCCCGAAGGCTGGCGGCAAGCCAATCCTGTCTTGTCAGTCGTCGATTCCTGCCTCATCGGCGAATTGTGTATCCAGCGGGAATTTCCGGGCACCTGTGTCGGTTGCGGCGGGGACGCGCCGTTCGGGGCGGCGCTGCCCTGTTCTACGCTGGCCGGGTGGTGAACCTGCGTCTGGTTGTCGTGCCCGCCGCCGCATTGCTCCTGGTCGCCGCCGGGTGCAGTCGGGAGGCCGGCCCGAGCGGCCCGCCGGTGGCCAAGTACGGGCCGTCGGTGCAGGACCTGACCGTGAAGGCCGACGCCTTGCAGGCCGACCAGTGCCAGACCGTGGACCCCGCGGTCGTCTATCCGGAATGCGAGCGCTACGCGACCCAGGTGGCCAACTTCGGTAACAGCGTGGTCTCGGAGACCGCCGGCAGCAAGCAGGCCGACGCCATCAAGGCCGTCGTCGACAAGATGCAGGCGGCCGTCGCCGACTACGAGAAGCGCACGTGCGGCGTCGGCACCCAGAATCCCGGCGTGAACAACGCCGACCCCAGCACCGGCGGCCCCAACGCCGGTCCGTGCGCCGCCGCGCTGACGACCGTCAGGCAACAGGTCGAGGCCGTCGCCAAGCTGCTCAAACAGGTCGGCTGAACGCGAATAGCTTTCACGGTTTTCCCCCCGACTGTCCATTGGGGCAGTGGTGGCGGGACGATATGCTCCCGATCGTCGGCCCCGCGATCACCTGGTGCGATTGTGGACGGGTAGCGGTGTTTTCGCAGGCCGGAGGGGGTCCTGCCGGTGATGTCGATCGGATCGGTGGCAGCGGGCGCGGTGCACCCGGAGGGGGTGCCGGGCGACCGGCTGCTCGACGACGGCATCCTCCAGCTGCTGAATCGGATGAATCCTCGCAAGCACAGCGCCTCGGTGCTGGGCGCGCTGGTGGCGGCGCTGCCCCGCAACGACCGGCTGCCGGGCGTGGTCCGCACGGCGGCGAAGCGCACGGCGAAGCGGTGTGAGCGGGAGTCGATCGTCCTGCCGGGACTGCACTTCGGCCAGTCGGGGGCGGTGTGGGCGCTGCTGGACGCGGCGCACGCGCTGGCCGATCCCAAGCTGATGGCCCGCGCGGCCAAGCTGGCCACCGAGATCCCGGTGCTGAGCAGCAATCCGGACGTCTGCGACGGATCGGCCGGCGCGGGCCTGACGCTGTTGCACGCCTGGCGGGTCACCGGCGACGGGCAGTTCCTGGCCCGGGCCACCGAGTGCGCCCGGCACCAGGACACCGAGCAGGGCAAGTACGGCTTCGGCCACGGCATCGCCGGCATCGCGGCGTTCCTGCTCGACCACGCGCTGGCCACCGGCGACAAGCTCGTGCGCATCAAGGCGATCCGGCTGGCCGACACGCTCTGCGACGCCGCGATGTGGGACCGGACGGCGGCGAGGTGGCCCTCGGGCCCGGGGGAGAGCATCCCGCTCGGCGGCTGGTGCGGCGACGCCGCCGGTGTCGGCAGCTTCCTGGTCCGAGCCTGGCTCGCGACCGGCGACGAGCGCTACCGCAAGGTCGCCGACGCCGCCGCGGCGGCGGTACGGGCCGACCAGTGGACGATGGCGACCGCCTCCTGCCACGGCGTCGTGGAGAACGTGGAGTTTCTCCTCGACATGGCCGAAGCCACCGGCGACGACCGGCACCGCGACTGGGCGCTCAAGACGATCGGGCGGCTGGCCTGGCCGGACGACGCCGGCCTGCCGGTGTTGGTGGCGGCGCTGGTGCGCATGGTCGTGCCGGGCGCCCGGCGGCTGTGGATGCCGCCGCTGCGCCCGGCAGACTGAAGCGGGCCGCCCGAGGGCGGCCCGCTGTGGTCCTTACACGAAGGCGCCGAGCCCGGTGATCGCCCGCCCGGTGACCAGGGAGTTGATCTCCCGCGTGCCCTCGTACGAGTACACGGCCTCGGCGTCGGCGACGAACCGGCCGACGTTGTAGTCCAGCACGATTCCGTTGCCGCCCAGGATCTCCCGGGCCCAGCCAACGGCCTCGCGCATCCGGGACGTGCAGTACGCCTTGGCCAGCGAGGAGTGCTCGTCCTTGTACACGCCCTCGTCCTGCAGCTGCGCCAGCCGCACCACCATGCCGAGCGACGCCGTCACGTTGCCCAGCATCTTCACCAGCAGGTCCTGCACGAGCTGGAAGCCGGCGATGGGCTTGCCGAACTGGGTGCGCTCCTTGGCGTACGCCAGGGCGAGGTCGTAGGCGCCCATCATGACACCGACGGACTGCCACGCCACGCCGCCGCGGGTCTGCCGCAGAATGTCGGCGGTGTCCCGGAAACCGTGCGCGTTCTGTAGCCGGTTGGCCTCGGGCACGCGGCAGTCGATGAGCGTGATGTCGGCGTTCTGCACGGTCCGCAGCGCCATCTTGTGCTCGATCTTGGTGGCGACGAAACCGGGCGTGCCCTTCTCCACCACGAAGCCCTTGACCTTGTTGTCGGCCTCGTCCCGCGCCCACACGATCACCAGGTCGGCGAAGGTGGCGTTGCCGATCCAGCGCTTGGCGCCGTTGAGGATCCACGTGTCGCCGTCGCGCCGGGCGGTGGTCCGTAGGCCGCCGGCGACGTCGGAGCCGCCGCCCGGCTCGGTCAGGGCGAAGGCGCCGATCTTCTCCATCCGCGCCATCGCCGGCAGCCAGCGCTCCTTCTGCTCGTCGGAGCCGCAGCGGTTGACGCTGCCCATGGCCAGTCCGCTGTGGACGCCGAAGAAGGTCGCGATGGACGGGTCGACGCGGTTCATCTCCAGCGCCAGGAACCCGGTGAGCAGGCTGCGCGCGCCCCGGTAGGCCAGGCCGGCGATGTCCAGCTCGGCGAAGCCCTTCACGATCTGGTGCGGGAACTCGGCGTTGGCCCACGCATCGTTGGCGATCGGCGCGACCTCGGTGCGCAGGAACTCCCGCGTCCGCTCGACGATCGCCTTCTCCTCGTCGGTGAGCAGGTTCTGGAAGTCGTAGAAGTCACCGGACATCGTCGTCACGCTCCTTCAAGCTGATGATCCCGAGCTGCTGGCGGTCCCGCCGGGCGGCTCGGCTTTCGTTCTGCGCCAACGGATACACCGTCTCGGCCTGGTCGGCCAGGCGCTGCTGCACGTCCGAGGGGATGTAGGGCATCAGGTGCGACATCATGTGTCGCAGCCCGCCCGGCCCGCCGCCGAGGTGGAAGGCCAGGAACGGCCCGACGGTCGCCCACCGCACGCCGACCGAGTTGGTGACGATGTCGTCCAGCTCGGTCATGGACACCACGCCCTGCTCGACGAGGTTCACGCACTCCTCGAACAGCACGCGCTGCAACCGGTTCGCCACGTGGCCGCGGATCTCCTGGTGCACCACCACCGCAACCTTGCCCAGCGACAGGTAGAACTCCTTGGCCCGGGCCACTTCCCGGTCCGACGAGCCGACGAGTTCCACCAGCGGAAGCAGGTGCGGCGGGTTGAACGGGTGGCCCACCACCAACCGCTGCGGCGCGGTCATCCTCGACGACATCGAGGACGGTGTCAGGCCCGAGGTGGAGGAGAGGAGCAGAGCCGAATCCGGCGCGGCCTTCTCGATGGCGGCGAACAGGTCCTGCTTGAACTCCAGGCGTTCCGGGCCGTTCTCCTGCACCGCCTGGACACCGTCGACGGCCTCCTCGACCGAGCCGACGATCTCCACCCGGGACAGCAACTCCTCGGCGTCACCGGCGAAACCCGGCACGGTCGGGGCGAACTCGCGAACGGCGTCGCGAACGGCCTCCGACAGGTCCGGACGGGGATCCGTGACGCGCACGGTGTGCCCCTTGGCCAGCATCAGGGTCGTCCAGGACAGGCCGATGGTGCCGGCGCCGACGACTGCGACAGTCATGGTCAGCGCTCCTTCAGGTAGTCGAACACCGGCCGGACACCGTCGAGCGTGAGGTCGGTGATGATGTGGCTGGCCGACACGATCTCCAGCACCGGCAGGTCGGCCAGCGGGGCCAGCACGTGCTGGAACAGCTGCAGCCGGGCCGGCCCGGTCCACGCCGCCTTCACCGTGATGTCGGTGATCCGGGTGCGGACCAGTTCGCACATCCGCGGCTCGCGCTCGTAGCCGGGCACGATCTTGAGCATGTACGTGGGGAGCGTCAGCTCGGCGCGGGCCTCGTCGAGGTCCATCGGGTAGTGCTTGTAGCCCATGGTCGCCGTGGCCACCCGCTGCGTGCCGACGTCCAGCGTGCCGACCAGGGCGCCGGCCTCGGCGAACAGCCGGGGCGAGCCGGCGGTCTTCGGGTACGCGCTGGCCTCCCGGCCGGCCACGGTGGCGGCCACGTTGTCCAGGTACATCGCGTGCAGGTACTCGCCGCGCTCCTCGCCGAACCGGACCGGGATCACCTGGCCGGACTCGGTGTACGGGCCGAAGCTGGTGCTGTCGCCCATCTTCATGACCTCGAACCGGACCAGCGGCTCGTCGAACTCCAGCGGTTCGGGGACGACCGCCCGCAGCGCCTCGGGATCGGTGCGGTAGACGACGTTCAGGTACTCCCGGTCGGTGAACCGCGACCGGACCGGCGCCCACGCGGGCGCGGTGAGCGGGGTCGCGAGCCGCCGGGCCACTTCCGCTGCCTTCACTGATTTCTCCAATCGACGGAAGCTCGGCCGTTCACGGCCCAGAGGAGGCGATTCCTCGACTCTCGATCGCGCAGCGGTGGGTCACTTCGGGTGCTTCTGGTTCTCGATGTGCTCGCGGACCGATGACAGCGGGGTTCCCCCGCATGAGCCCGCGAAGTAGGACGGCGACCATATGTGGTCGACCCACGGGTAGCGACTGTGCACGATGTTCCGGCCGCTACGGGTGTTGGGGTCAGGCTCTCGCAGTGGTGACATGGATCAGGGCTATGGTGATCAGCATGAAGCAGGTGGTGCCGGTGCGGTTGCTGCCGACGCCTGAGCAGGCGTTGGCGCTTGCCGATACCCTGCACGCCTGCAACGCTGCCGCGTCTTGGCTGTCCGAGCAGATGCACACCGAGCGGGTGTTGCGGAAGTTCGACGTGCAGAAACGCTTCTACACTCAGTTGCGGGAGCGGTTCGGGCTGGCCGCTCAACCCGCGATCCGGGTGATCGGCAAGACCGTGGACGCTTACTCCACCCTCAACGCCAATCTGAGGGCCGGTAGTTACGGGCTGCCCGGCTCGGGCCGACGCCGCACGGTCGAGAACACCCCGATCGTGTTCCGCCTGCGGGCGGGACAGCCGTTCGACGCCCGTTGTCTGTCCTGGCAGCTCGGCGACGCCGGCCATGAGGGCACGGTGTCGATCTGGACCACCGCCGGCCGACTGAGGAATGTGCGGATCGTGGGAAGTCGCGCCCACATAGCGCTGTTGCGGTCCCGTCCGATCGGGGAAACCGACCTGCTGCACCGGGACGGGGTGTGGCTGCTGCACGCCGTCATCGACACCCCCGTGACGCCCCAGCGCGAGCCGGTAAACGGGTTCCTCGGTGTCGACCTTGGTGTCGTCAACATCGCCACGACCTCTGACGGTGACCGGCGGTGCGGGTTGCGGCTGAACCGCTACCGCAAGCGTCAACTGCGGCTGAGGAAGCGGTTGCAGGCCAAGAAGACCTCCTCCGCGCGACGGCTGCTGAAAAAACGCCGCCGCAAGGAGGCCCGGTTCGCCACCGACGTGAACCATCAGATCAGCAAGAGCATCGTGGCCGAGGCTGAACGCACCGGACGCGGCATCGCCATCGAAGACCTCGGTGGAATCCGCGCACGGGTACGGCTTCGCAAGCCCCAACGGGCCATGCTGCACTCCTGGGCGTTCGCCCAGCTCGGTCGGCTTCTGACGTATAAGGCCCAGCGGGCCGGTGTGGTGTTGGTGCAGGTTGACGCGGCCTACACCTCGCAGACCTGCCACGTCTGCGGGCACGTCGACAAACGCAACCGCCGTAGTCAGGCGGCGTTTCATTGTGGCCGGTGTGACTTCGTTGGGCACGCCGACCACAACGCGGCGCTCAACATCGCGGCACGCGGTGTGAAGTGCTGGGGCGAAGTCATGCGTCCAGACGCAGCGCCCATCCTGGCAGCCAGCTAGGATGGCAGCAGCAAGCCTACAAACCGCCGTCCGCGGCGGCAGGCACGCTCGTTCCCTCAGGGACGAGTGCATGACCACTACCTCCTCACCGTGACGCCGGCCTCGGCCAGCTCACGCAGCTCGTCCTCGGAGTACCCGAGTTCGCCCAGCACCTCGTCGTTGTCCTGGCCCAGCCGCGGCGCGTGCCTGCGCACACTCGCAGGCGTGGCCGAGAACCGCACGGGGGAGCCGATCACCCGATAGGTGCCCTCGGTCGGGTGCTCGGCGCACTCCAGCAGGCCGACCTCGGTGACGTACGGGTCCTCGGTGACGTCGTCGAGGTCGAGCACCGGCGCGAACGGGATGCTCAGCCGGGCGCAGGTCGCCTCCCACTCGGCGGTGGTCCGCTGCGCCGCGTACTTCTCGATCAGGTCGTAGAACGCGTCGAAGTTGGCGGCCAGGCTGGCCGAGTCGGCGAACCTCGGGTCCTCCACCACCTCGGGGTGACCCACCTCGGCGAAGAAGTCGTCGATGTTGCGCCGGCTGTACGGGAGAATGCAGGCCCAGCCGTCCGACGTCCGCACGGCGCGGTGGCCGGGGGACAGCGACCGGGAGAAGCCCATCAGGCCGGCGGCCGGCTCGAACGTGCGGCCGGCGAGGTGCTCGACCAGGTTGAACGCCAGCATCGTGTCGGTCATCGGCACCTCGACGCGCTGGCCCTCGCCGGTGCGCTGCTTGTGCACGAGTGCCGCCAGGACACTGTAGACAATAGTCAGTCCACTGACCTTGTCGCCCAGGATGGTCGGCATGTAGGTCGGCGTGCCGGTGGCGCGGCGCATCAGGTCGGCGGTGCCGGACGCGGCCTGCACGATCTCGTCGTACGCGGCGCGGTCGGCCAGCGACGAGTCGCTGCGGAAACCCTGCGCGTTGCAGTAGATGAGGCCCGGGTTGACCTCGGCCAGCTGCTCGTGGTCCAGGCCCAGCCGGCGCAGCGCACCCGGGCGCATGTTGGTGACGAGCACGTCGGCGGTCTTCACCAGATCGAGGAACACCTGCTTGCCGCGCGGGTTCTTCAGGTCGATGGAGACGGCTCGCTTGTTGCGGTTGACGTTGAGGGCCAGCGAACCCATGCCCTCGTTGCGGTACGGGGCGGTCAGCCGGCTCATGTCGCCGGCCGGCGGCTCGACCTTGATCACGTCGGCGCCCAGGTCGCCGAGGATCTGTGTGGCGTACGGGCCCATGACCACCGTCGCGAGGTCGATCACCCTGATGCCGTCCAGAGCCCCCATGCTCTCCGCCTCCTCAGTTGTTTGCCTTACATCAACTATCCTGCGCTCCGTGGTCGGCTTACGCAATGTGATACCGTTCTATCTATATAGATAAGGAGTGGATCATGGCGGAGCTGCGGCCGCACCACCGGGCGGTGGACCGGATCGCGGAGATCCTGGAGGCGGTGGTCACGGAGCGCTCCGGGCTGACGCTGACCCAGCTCGCGCTGCGGCTGCACGCCCCGGTGTCGTCGGTGCAGAAGCTGGTCAACGGGCTCGTCGCCGTCGGCTACCTGGAGGAGGACGACAAGCGCTTCCGCCTCGGCGCCGCTCCCTACCTGCTGGCCATGCGTTCCGGGCAGCGGCTCGTGTCCACGGTCAACCACGCCGACCTGGTGGATCTGCACAACCGCACCGGCCTCAGCGCGGTCCTGGCCGTGCGTACCGGCGACACCTCCGTGTACGCCGACTGGGCCGGCACCGACGACCCGTTCAACTACCTGACCGTGCAACAGCTCCGCACCCCGTTGCCGGAGACGGCAGTAGGGCGCGTCTTGCTTGCGTTCATGCCGGACCGCGAACGGCACGAGATCGTGGCGGCTCAGTTCCCCGACGACCGAGCGGCCGCCCTGGCGCTGCTCGCCGAGCTCAGCCGCGTGCGGGAAACCGGCTACACGTTGGGGGACAGCGGCCCGATGCTGCGGGGGATCGCCTCGGTCGCCGCGCCGGTGTGGGAACAGGGGCAGGTGGTCGGCGCCGTGGCGTTGGCCGGGCCGCATGATCAGGCGGCCGAGCGGTTGCCGGAGTTCGTGGAGCTGCTGCTGGAGTCGCTGCGGCGCTATTCGCGGCGAAGGGTGAACTGAGCGATGTCGTCCACCACCTCCGCCATCACGTGGGATCCGTTGCTGGGGAAGAACATGTGGTCGGCGTCCGGGTGGATCCGGATCTCCGCTCGCGGCACCCGCCGCCACGCCGGAAGGTCGTCCTCGACGGTCACCTGGTAGTCCCGGCCGCCTTGGAGCACCAGCATCGGCCGGTCCGCTTCGATGGCGGCTGCCACCTGGTCGTACTCCTTGAGCTCCAGCCAATACGTGGCCGGGAAGCCGAACAGCAGCTCGCTCGCCGGAGTGTCCGGGGTGACGTCGGCGGTTCGCTGGGCGATTTCGCTGAGGTCCTGCCCGAGGCGCTTTCCCACGCGTACGGCGGCATCGGTCATCGGCTGGGTGTCGGCCGCCAGCAACACCAGACCGGCCACCGCCGGTGCAACCAAGGCGACCTTGGGTGCAACCTTGCCGCCCGCGCTGTGCCCCACCACGTACACCCGATCCGCATGCCGCGAAAGGATTTCCACGCCCGCGACCGCGTGTGGCACGTACTCCTCGGTCAGCGTCGGCGCGTCCACGGGCTTGTCGAACCGCACCGACGCGATGCCTTGGCCGGCCAGGCCCCAGGCCAGGTCCTTCAGTGGCTTCATCGCCCCGGCCGTGCCGTCCCGGTCGAACGGTCCGCCGCCGCTCAGCAGCACCACCCCGACCTTGTTTCCCTTGCGCGGCAGCGTCAACGTGCCGGGCCGGGTGCCGACGTGCACCACCTGTTCGGTGAAGCGTCGGGGCTTGGCGTAGGGCGGCGGCGTCCACTCCGCCGCGGCGGCCAGCCGCAACCCGGTCACCCGGCCCTGTTCGTCGAAGGACGCGAACAGATCGATGTCCCCGTTGAGGCGCACGCCGAACCTTCGGGAGCCGAGGCTGACCGGCTCCCCGATAGACCGAAGCTCGCCCACCTCCTTGGCCCAGGCCAGTCGAACCATGTCCGCCGAGGCCGCCGCCCGCAACTCCGGCGCGAACAGGTCGGCCAGTTCCTCGAAGCGCCCGGCGGCGGCGAGATCCAGCACCGTTCTCAACATGTGCGAACGGTAGCATGGTGTGAGAACATTGCGCCGTGACCGCGAGGGAATTGCTGGCCCACCCCGTTCGGATGCGGATCGTGCACGCCCTGCGCGGGCGGGCGCTGACCACGGGCCGGCTGTGCGAGCTGCTGCCGGACGTGTCGAAGGCAATGGTGTACCGGCACGTCGAAGCCCTTGCCGCCGGCGAAGTCCTGGAAGTCGCCGAGGAGCGCCGGGTTCGCGGCGCGGTCGAGCGGACCTTCCGCCTGCGCGACGCGACCATCGACACCGAGGACCTCACCGTCGACGACTACCGCCGCGGCTTCGACCTGGCGATGGCCACGCTGCTGGCGGAGTTCACGGCCTACCTCGACCGCGACGGCGTCGACCCGACCGCGGACCTCGTCGGCTTCCGGCAGCACGCGATCTGGCTCAGCCGGCCGGAGCTCGAAGAGCTGATCGCCGACCTGCGCAAGGTGATCGTCCCCCGACTGGGCAACGGTCCGGGCGGCGACCGGTCCCGCTACCTGCTGAGCCCCATCCTGTTCCCCGGCGAGGCTCTTCCCACCGACGGGTGAACCTCAGCCGGAGCAGGCGACGTCGGAGACGATGTTGTGGCCGTTGTGCACGACATCGACCTCGTTGCGGGACGGGTAGAAGCTGAGCGCGGTCACGCCCGGCGACCAGTTCGAGCCGGGCTGGTCCAGGTCCGTCACCATGCCCGGCGGCGCGGTGAACGGCGCCTTGTGCTGCAGCTCCCCCTGGTAGCCGAAGTCGTAGGTGAGCCTGAACTCCCTGCACGGTCCGGTGATCCGGTCCACCTCGGTGGCGTCGGACGCCTCGTACTCGCCCGGCCCCGCCACGGTCACGACGTTGATCTGGGTGAAGCCGTCGGCGTCGGCGAAGGACGGCGCGGGCCACGCGCAGGAGTTGTACGCGCGAGCGGTGTCGGAGACCTTGATCAGGGTGTGCTGCGACGACATGTGGTGCAGCGCCTCGCACTGCTGGACCGACCTGGCGTTCTGGGGCTCCGCCGGCGGTGTCGTCGGCGTCGGCGACGGCGGCGGGGCAGAGCCGGTCGGCCGGTTGGCGATCATCAGCCACATGCCGCCGCCGGTGCCCAACACGATGAGCGCCACGAGGATCGCGTTGCGGACGGCGTGCCGCCGCGCCTCGGTGATGTGCACGCCGCCGTGCACGGTGTGCGCCTGGACGACGTTGTTCGCCTTGCCGTCCATGGAGTTCGTGACATCGCCCGGGTCCATCGCGCCTGCCGATCATCCGCTGACTCGGCAGCAAGGTCGGCGCGACAACACAAGGCGTTACCCCGGGCGCAGGAATGCGCCCGGGGTGGCCTAATCAGTTCAGCCCAGGCCGCCACGCATCGCGGAGGCCAACTCGCCGTTGCTGGTGTCGCCGTCGGCGGACCAGAAGAACGCGCCGCCCAGGCCCTGGGTCCTGGCGTAGCTCATCTTGCCCTTGACGGTGGACGGCGTGTCGTAGCTCCACCACTGGCTGCCGCACTTGGCGTAGGCGGTGCCGGCGACGGTTCCGGTGGCCGGGCAGGACGTCTTGAGCAGCTTGTAGTCCTGGATGCCGGCCTCGTACTTGCCCGGCGCGGCGCCGGTGGCCGTGCCGCCGGGCGCGGCCTGGGTGACGCCGGTCCAGCCGCGGCCGTAGAAGCCGATGCCCAGCAGCAGCTTGGACGACGCGATGCCCTTGCCCTTCAGCTTCTGGATCGCCGCGTCGGCGTAGAAGCCGGCGGTCGGGATGCCGGAGTACGTGGTCAGCGGCGCGTTCGGGGCGGTCGGCCCGGTCGGGGCCCAGGCGCCGAAGTAGTCGTAGGTCATCACGTTGTACCAGTTCACGTACTGCGCGGCGCCGGCGTAGTCGGCGGCGTCGATCTTGCCGCCGCTGGTGCCGTCGGCCGTGATCGCGGCGGTCACCAGCGCGCCGGAGCCGAACTTGGACCGCACCGCCGACAGCACGTTCCTGAACGCCGCCGCGCCGCTGGTGTCGCAGCTCAGGCCGCAGGCGTTCGGGTACTCCCAGTCGAGGTCGATGCCGTCGAAGACGTCGGCCCAGCGCGAGTCCTTCACCATGCTGTAGCAGGACGAGGCGAACGCCGCCGGGTTCTTCGCGGCCTGGGTGAAGCCGCCGGACAGCGTCCAGCCGCCGACCGAGAACACCACCTTCAGGCCGGGGTGCATCTTCTTCAGCTTGCGCAGCTGGCCGAAGTTGCCGTACAGCGGGCCGGTGTCGGCCTTGCCGTCCACGCTGCTGCCGGCGTCGAACACCTTCTGGTAGTCGGCGTAGGCGTCGGTGAGCGAGCACTGGCCGTTGGCGGTGCTGCCGAACGCGTAGTTGATGACGTTCAGCTTGGCCGCGGTGCCGCTGGTCTCCAGGTTCTTCACCTGGTACCCGCGGTCGTAGATGCCCCAGTTGGTGAAGTAGCCGACCATGGTCGTGCCGGCGGCCAGGGCCGAGGTTGAGACCGGCTCAGCGGTGGAAGCAGGCGCCGTGCCCACGAGTGAGGCGGCCACCAGGCCGACCAGCGCGGCGGCGCCCGCCATGAGCCGCCGCTTTCCGAACATTGCCATGCGTTTCTCCCTGTATCCGCAGGAGGGCGCCGGCACGGGGCGGCGGCGAGGGCCCGTGCGGGAGCCGGTGAAAAGGGACAAAGCGTGTGCCGTCCATCACCGTAGGTGGTCTGGACCACTTCGTCAACGGCACCGCGGGGAAAGGCGTTCGGCGAGGTTGGCTAACCTGTCCGGTGACCGAAACGTCCACCGTATGAGGAGTGCTGTACCCGTGATGCGCACGCACGAGGCCGGGACGCTCCGGGCCGAGCAGGCCGGGCAGTCCGTCACCCTGACCGGGTGGGTGGCGCGCCGGCGCGATCACGGTGGCGTCATCTTCATCGACCTGCGGGACGCCTCCGGCGTCGCCCAGGTCGTGTTCCGCGAGGGCGAGATGGCCGAGCGCGCGCACCGGCTGCGCGCCGAGTACTGCCTCAAGGTCACCGGCGAGGTCGTGCGCCGCCCCGAGGGCAACGAGAACCCGGACATCGCCACCGGCGACATCGAGGTCACGGTCACCGCGTTCGAGGTGCTGTCCGAGGCCGCGCCGCTGCCGTTCCAGCTGGACGACAACCTGGAGGTCGGCGAGGAGGCGCGGCTGCGCCACCGCTACCTCGACCTGCGCCGCAGCGGCCCCGCCCGCGCCATCCGGATGCGCAGCCAGGCCAGCCGGATCGCCCGCCGCGTGCTGGACGAGCGCGACTTCGTCGAGATCGAGACGCCGACGCTGACCCGCTCCACCCCCGAGGGCGCGCGCGACTTCCTGGTGCCGGCCCGCCTGCAGCCCGGCTCCTGGTACGCGCTGCCGCAGTCGCCCCAGCTGTTCAAGCAGCTGCTGATGGTCGCCGGCATGGAGCGCTACTACCAGATCGCCCGCTGCTACCGGGACGAGGACTTCCGCGCCGACCGGCAGCCCGAGTTCACCCAGCTCGACATCGAGATGAGCTTCGTCGAGCAGGACGACGTCATCGAGCTCGGCGAGGCCGTGGTCAAGGCGCTGTGGAGCGAGCTGGCCGGCCACGCCATCGAGGGCGCGATCCCGCGCATGACCTACGCCGACGCGATGGCCCGCTACGGCACCGACAAGCCGGACCTGCGCTTCGGCCTGGAGCTGACCGAGCTCACCGAGTACTTCAAGGACACCCCGTTCCGGGTGTTCAAGGCCCCGTACGTGGGCGCGGTGGTCATGCCCGGCGGCGCCGACCAGCCCCGCCGCACGCTCGACGCCTGGCAGGACTGGGCCAAGCAGCGCGGCGCCAAGGGCCTGGCCTACGTGCTCGTCGCCGAGGACGGCACGCTCGGCGGCCCCGTCGCCAAGAACCTGTCCGACACCGAGCGCGAGGGCCTGGCCAAGGCCGCCGGCGCCAACCCCGGCGACTGCATCTTCTTCGCCGCCGGCGACCCGTCCGACGCCCGGGCGCTGCTCGGCGCGGCCCGGCTGGAGATCGGCCGCCGCGTCGGCCTGATCGACGAGTCCGCCTGGTCGTTCGTCTGGGTCGTCGACGCCCCGCTGTTCGAGTCGGTCGACAAGATCGGCGACGACGTCGCGGTGGGCAGCGGCAAGTGGACCGCGGTGCACCACGCCTTCACCTCGCCCACCCCGGAGTGGATCGACCGCTTCGAGGAGGACCCGGGCAAGGCGCTGGCCTACGCCTACGACATCGTCTGCAACGGCAACGAGATCGGCGGCGGCTCCATCCGTATCCACCGCCCCGACGTGCAGAAGCGCGTGTTCGCGGTGATGGGCCTCGGCGAGGCGGAGGCCGAGGAGAAGTTCGGCTTCCTGCTGGAGGCGTTCAAGTACGGCGCCCCGCCGCACGGCGGCATCGCCTTCGGCTGGGATCGCATCGTCATGCTGCTGGCCGGCGCCGACTCGATCCGTGAGGTCATCGCGTTCCCCAAGTCCGGCGGCGGCTACGACCCGCTGACGGCCGCGCCCGCGCCGATCACCGCGCAGCAGCGCAAGGAGGCCGGCGTGGACGCCAAGCCGGTCGTGAAGGGCGAGGCGGCGAAGGCCTGACCACTACTCCGTCAGTGGGTACCCGTTCAGGCGTCCCCCGGCGGCACCAACCCGTTACCAAGCCGTATTCCAGCGCGGTGATGCTCGAACATGACGGGCGCAGCGACTGCTCCTGGTAGCCGATTGTGCCGATCGTGTGGACGTGCCGTGCACTCGAAGGAGTAGGGTCGGAAGGGATGAGCGTGGAGACCACCGCTGGCCCCGCCAACGCCGCCGGGGCAGCGGACAACGAGGTCCTGGCGACCGTCGCGGCCGCCGAGTCAGTGCTCACCAGGCGATTCGGGGCGTCGATCAGACTGGCGGACCCCGAGGACCTGCGCGGCAGCGGCAAGTCCACCGTGCTGCGGGTGCGGGTGGCGTCGACGCCGTTCTCGCTACCGCGTACGCTGGTCGTGAAGAGCTACGCGGAGCCGCCGGTCGGCGAGCTGATCGACCCGTTCCCGCACGAGGCCGTCAGCTACCAGCTGTTCACCGCGCTGGGCCAGGACGACCGGATCTGTCCGGAGCTGATCGCCCACGACGGCGCCAAGCGGGTGATCGTGCTGGAGGATCTCGGCCGCGTCCCGACCCTGGCCGACAAGCTGCTCGATCACGACGCGCGCAGCGCGGAGCGGGCGCTGCTGGCGTGGGCGCGGGCGCTCGGCCGGCTGCACGCCACCACCGCCGGCCGCGAGGCCGACTTCGACGCGCTGACCCGGCGGCTCGGCGGCCGCCCGGGGCAGGATCCGCTGGCGCGCAAGGCGAAGGTGGCGCTGGCCGAGCTGCCGGAGATGCTGGAGACGTTGCTCGGCGTGACCATCGGCGCCGAGGCGCTCGGGCACGCCCGTGAGGGCGGTCGGCTGCTGACCAGCACCCAGCACCGGGCGTTCAGCCCGTCCGATGCGTGCGCCGACAACAACCTCATCACCGGCAAGGGCTTGCGGGTGCTGGACTTCGAGGGCGGCTGCGTGCGTGACGTCGCCCTGGACGCCGCCGCGCTGCGCATCCCGTTCCCGCTGTGCGGCTGCTCGTTCCGGCTGCCCAACGGCATGACCGAGGCGATGGTCGCGGCCTGGCGGGCCGAGGTCAGCCCCGTCTTCCCCGATCTGGACGACGACGAGGTGCTGATGCCCAAGCTGCTGCACGGCCAGCTGCTGTGGGTGTGGCTGTCCACGTGGATGTACCTGCCGCGGCCGGGCGTGCCGGACGGGCCGATCACCAACCGGTTGGCTTCGCCCCGGCGCAGCAGCGCGCTGCACGCCCGGTGGCAGCGGCTGCGCGACGACGCCGGGCGGTTGAAGGCGCCGGCGGTCGCCGAGCACGCCGACCAGGTCGCCGCCGCGATCGCCGAGCAGTACGGCGCGGAGGCGGTGCATCTCCCGCTGTTCCCCGCGTTCAGCTGACCGACCCTCGCCGGTACCCAGGAGGCGCGAGGCCCCGAAGGGGCCGAGCCGCGCGCCAAACAGCACTGTTCGCCCACCCGTCCCCGGCCCGCCACCCGGCCATCACCGGGAGTGATTGTCCGCGGGTGATCGTGGACGGGTGACGGTTCAGGCGATGTCGGAGAGCGTGCCCGCCCGGCGTGCGGTCGGACGGCTCGTGGTGCTCGGGGATTCCACCAGCGTCGGACTCGGTGATCCGCTGCCCGGCGGCGGCTGGCGTGGCTTCGGCCCGCTGCTGGCCGACGCGCTCGGCGGCTGCGACCTGACGAACCTGTCCCGCACCGGGGCCCGGATCGGCACGGTGCGGCACGAGCAGTTGCCGATGGCGGCGGCGCTGCGGCCGGACGCGGTGGTGATCGTCGCCGGCATGAACGACACGATGCGCTCGGACTTCGATCCGGCGCGACTGCGCGCCGACCTCGACCACGTGGTGGGCAAGGTGCTCGACGTCGGCGCGGTGGTGGTGCTGGCCAGCTACCACGACCACGCCCGAGTGTTCCGGCTGCCGGCGCCGCTGCGTCGCGCGCTGCGCCGCCGGGTGGACGAGCTCAACGCCGTGATCACGTCCGTCGTGGTGGCCCGCGGCATCGGCTGCGTCGACCTGGACTCGCTGCCCGGCGCCTACGACCTGGCGGCGTGGAGCGTGGACCGGCTGCACCCGTCCGAACTGGGGCACCGGATGCTCGCCCAGGGCTTCGCCGACGAACTCGAGCTGGCCGGCTGCGTCGTCGAAGCACCGGTGAGCATGGAGTGCGCCGGCGGCGCCGCGATCGCCCCGTGGCAGCACGTGGCGTGGCTCGTGCTCAAGGGCATTCCGTGGTTGTGGAGACGTGGTTCGGATCTGGTTCCTTATGCCTTCACTGTCTTGTTCAGGACAGTCGTAGGCGATTCACGACAGTCGTCGTGGGCCACTTGGACGAATTATTCACAAGAGAATTCCGTGAATAGTTGATATAGGTCAACCGTGGAATTGCGTGGGTACGCTCCCGATGTTGGACGCGTTCTTCCATTTCAGGAGGACAAGTGTCGGGAACGTTCGTCAGATCAACCCTGCTCGGCGTCGGCGCGGCGGTGGTCGCCGCGCTCACCGCATTCGTGCCGTCCGCATTCGGCCAGGTCGCGCAGGCGGCCGGTGATCCGCACGTCGTCACGCCGCAGGTCCAGTCCCTCCGGGCCCAGGTCCACAACGGAACCCTGCTGAAGTCGCACGGCACGCTCGCGCCCTGCGCCTTCTGCCAGTCGAAGCTCGTCACCGCCGCACCCGGGTCGAAAACACCCCTGTCGACCACGGTTCCGGCCGGTTACGGCGCCGACGACCTCGCCGCCGCCTACCACCTGCCCGCCGCCGCGACCGGCGCCCAGGGCACGATCGCGATCATCGACGCCGGCGCCTATCCGAACCTGGAAGCCGACGTCAACGCCTACCGGGCCCAGTACGGCCTGCCGGCCTGCACCGTGGCCAGCGGCTGCCTGACCATCGCCGACCAGCACGGCGGCCCGGCGCTGCCGCCGGCCACCGACTTCCCGAACACGTACTACGAGGAAGAGGTCGGCGTCGAGACCGCGCTCGACATGGACATGGCCTCGGCGGCCTGCCCCTCGTGCAAGCTGATCGAGCTGCAGCTGCCCATCGGCGACGCGCTCAACGGCACCAAGGAGCACGTCGACGCGGCGATGGCCGACTTCGGCGACGCCGTGAACACCGCGGCCAAGCTGGGCGCCTCCGCGGTCAGCATGAGCTACCAGTACCCGAGCGACACCGACGTCGAGTTCGGGCAGGCCGGCCGCGACCTGTTCCACCCCGGTATGGCCGTGCTGGCGTCCTCCGGCGACAGCGGCTACGAGGGCAACGTGCACACCGGCTGGCCGCAGAACCTGCCGTGGGTGGTGTCCGTCGGCGGCACCTCGCTGTTCCAGAACGGCGACGGCTACACCGATGTGGTCTGGGGCGGCGCCGGCAGCGGCTGCGAGACCGACCTGCCCGCCGCGATCGGCGCCCCGCCGGCCGTCAGCGCCAACTGCGGCGGCCACCGCGCCTCCTCGGACGTGTCCGCGGTCGCCGACCCGAACACGGGCGTCGCCGTCTTCGACACGTACTCGCCGTTCAGCGGCGCGCCGTACAACTGGATCCTCGTGGGCGGCACCAGCGCCTCGTCGCCGTTCGTCGCCGGCCTGTACGCCCGCGGCGGCCACACCTCGCAGGTGATGGGCCCGAACACGCTGTACACCGCGCCCAAGGGCGCCTTCACCGACGTGACGCTGGGCCAGAACGCCCCGGCGCACGTCTGCCCGACCGCCACGCCCGCCCTGTGCTCGGCGCAGAAGGGCTGGGACGCGCCGACCGGGGTCGGCGTGCCCAACGGCCTCGCCGGGTTCTGATTCATAAATGAATGATGGCGGGCGGCCCGTGGTCGCCCGCCATTATCGGCGGTAAATGTGGTCTCATGACCTGAAATGAAATCACCTGCCGTGACCGGTAATCCTTTCGTTGTGGTCCGCTCGGGTCACGGTGTGTGTGGTTACGCTCCTGGCGTTGGTTCCCGTAATTCCTTTCGTGGAGGACCTGTGTCGGGATCGTTCGTCAGAAATACCTTGCTCACCGTCGGCGCGGCCGTTGTCGCCGCCCTGACCGCATTCGCCCCGGTCGCGCAGGCGGCCGGCGATCCGCACGCCGTCACGCCGCAGATCCAGTCGTTGCGCGCTGCCTGACGGTCGCCGGCCTGGACGGCGGCGCGCCGCAGACGCCGACCACCGACCCCGAACTCCAGCCGGCCGAGCAGTCGATCAGCGTGGAGACCGCGCTGGACATGGACATGGCCTCGGCGGCCTGCCCCTCGTGCAAGCTGATCGAACTCCAGCTGCCGCTCCTGGACGGCTTCTACGGCGACAAGGCGCATCTGGACGCCGCCATGGCCGACTTCGGCACCGCGGTGGGCACCGCCGCGAAGCTGGGCACGACCGCGGTCAGCATGAGCTACGGCTACCCGACCGACACCGACGTCGAGTTCGGCCAGAACGCCCCCGCGCACTCCTGCACCGCTGCCGAGGCGGCGCTGTGCTTCGCCGGCAAGGGCTGGGACGGCCCGACCGGCGTCGGCGTGCCCAACGGCCTCGCCGGCTTCTGATTCACTGGTGAATGAGGGCGGGCGGCCTCGCGGCCGCCCGCCTTCTTGCCTTCACAGCTTCTTGGCCAGCGCTCGTCCCGCCGCCCGCCCGGAGAAGATGCAGCCGCCGAGGAACGTTCCCTCCAGCGCGTTGTAGCCGTGCACGCCGCCGCCGCCGAAGCCGGCGACCTCGCCCGCCGCGTACAGGCCGGGGAACGCCTCGCCGTCCGGCCGCATCACCTGCGAGTCGAGGTTGGTCTGCACGCCGCCGAGCGTCTTGCGGGTCAGGATGTTCAGCCGGACGGCGATCAGCGGGCCGTGCGCCGGGTCCAGGATGCGGTGCGGCTTGGCCACCCGGGACACCTTGTCGCCGAGGTAGTGCCGCGCGTTGGCGATGGCCATCAGCTGCAGGTCCTTGGTGTACGGGTTGCGGAGCTCCTGGTCGCGGGCACGGATCTGGCGCAGCATGTCGTCGTAGGACAGCTGCGGGCCGCGGGACAGCTTGTTCATGCCCGCCACCAGTTCCTGCAGGTTGTCGGCGACGACGAAGTCGACGCCGTGCTGCTTGAACGCCTCCACCGGGCCCGGCGCGCCCTTGCCCAGCCGGCCGGTCAGGGTCAGCTTGATGTCCTTGCCGGTGATGTCCGGGTTCTGCTCCGAACCCGACAGCGCGAACTCCTTCTCGATGATCGACTGTGTCAGCACGAACCACGAGTAGTCGTGGCCGGTGGCCAGGATCGCCTTCATCGTGCCGTTGGTGTCGAAGCCCGGGAAGTTGGGGGAGGGCAGCCGCTTGCCGGTGGCGTCGAACCACATCGAGGACGGGCCGGGGATGATCCGGATGGCGTGGTCGGGCCAGATCGGGTCCCAGTTGTTGATGCCCTCGGTGTAGTGCCACATCCGGTCGCGGTTGACGATGTTGCCGCCGGCCGACTCGGTGATGGCGATCATCCGCCCGTCCACGTGCGCCGGCACGCCGGAGATCATCGTCTGCGGGCACGGCCCGAGCCGGTCCGTCGGCCAGTTCCGGCGGATCAGCTCGTGGTTGTGCCCGATGCCGCCGGACGCCACGATGACCGCCTTGGCGCGCAGCTCGAACTCGCCCACCTCGGTCCGCGAGGACGCCTTGCCGCGCTCCAGGTCCGTCGGCTCCAGCACCGCGCCCCGCACGCCGACCGCCACGCCGTCCTCGACGACGATGTCGTCCACCCGGTGCCGGAACGCGAACTCCACCAGCCCGCGCTTCTCCCCCTCCAGCACGGGTTCCAGGAACACCCGCACCACCTCCGGCCCGGTGCCCCAGGTCAGGTGGAAGCGGGGGACCGAGTTGCCGTGGCCGTCGGCGAGCCCGCCGCCGCGCTCCGCCCAGCCCACCAGCGGCGTGACCCGCAGGCCCAGCTCGCTCAGGTACTGGCGCTTCTCCGTGGCCGCGAACTTCACGTACGCCTGCGCCCACTGCCGGCCCCAGTGGTCCTCCTGGTCGCGGTCGAAGCCGGCCGAGCCCTGCCAGTCCTGCCAGGCCAGCTCGTAGGAGTCCTTGACGCCCAGCCGGCGCTGCTCCGGGCTGTCCACCAGGAACAGGCCGCCCAGCGACCAGAAGGCCTGGCCGCCCAGGTTGTTCCGGTTCTCCTGGTCCAGCACCAGCACCTTGCGGCCGGCCTTGACCAGCTCGTGCGTGGCGACCAGGCCGGCGAGTCCCGCGCCGACCACGATGACGTCGGCCTCGAATGTCATGACCGTCCTCCGGTTTCGATGCTGTAGGCCGTCAGGACCCGTTCGAACAGGTCGGCGCGGCGCCGCCACACGGCGGGGTTGTCCGGTTCCAGCAGGCACTGCACCGCGGTGCCGTCGTGCACGGCCACCAGCGCCTGCCCCAACGCCACCTGATCGGGTGTTTCTCGCCCGATCCTTCGCAGCAGCGCGGAGACCACCGGCGTGATCGCCCCGGCGATGGCCTCTTCCCGTGTTTTCATCACCCGGCGCAGGCCGGGGTTGCGCAGCGCGTGGGCCGTGAACTCGGCCGTGACGCGGTACCAGCTGTCGTCGACCCGCACCGCCGGTGTCACCAGCTCCACCACGCCGCGGACGTCCTTGACGCTCTTGGCCTCCATGTCGGCCAGCGCCTGCCGCAGCCCGTCGACCAGCTCGGTCGACCGCTGCTCCCACATCGCCAGGAACAGGTCGTCCAGCGACGCGAAGTTCGAGTAGAAGGCGCCCCTGGTGTAGCCGGCCCGCTCGCACACCTGTTCCACCGTCGAGCGGCCGAAGCCCTGCTCCGCGAACACCTGGAGGGCGGCGTCGAGCAGCCGCTGGCGCGTCTCGCCCCGGCGCTTGGTGACCCGCTTCGGTGTGGTGTCCATCTGATACATGAATGTATCGGATACATCCGTGAACTGGAAGCGCGGAGTCCGGTAGTTGTCACGACACTGAGGTGACGCAGAGTGCTCGGGAGGTCACAGTGTTTGCCGGGATGGTCGCGGCGCTGGTGCTGTCGTCGTCGCTTGTGTCCGTTTACCCCGATACCACCGCGCTGCATCACCAGGTGCAGGCCGGCACCCTGCTGCAGAGTCATGGCGTGGTCGCCACCTGCGACGTCTGCAACTCCGAGGTCGTCACCGTCGCCCAGGGCTCCACCACCCCGCTGGCGACCGTCGTCCCGGTCGGCTACAGCGCCGCCGAGCTCGCCGCCGCCTACCACCTGCCCGCCGCGTCGGCCGGAACCGCCGGCACCGTCGCCCTCATCGACGGCGGCGGCTATCCCGGCTTCGAGTCCGACCTGGCCACCTACCGTTCCCAGTTCGGCCTGCCCCCGTGCAAGGTCGCCGACGGCTGCCTCAAGGTCGTCGACTACAAGGGCGGCCCGCCGCTGCACCCCGACGGCACCGACCAGGAGAAGGAACTCTCCCTGGAGACGGCGTTGGACGCCGAGATGATCTCCGCCGCCTGCCCGGCGTGCAAGATCGTCCTGGTGCAGGCCCCCGCCGAGGACTTCTACCTCTCGGCCCTGCACCCCTCCAGCGCCGCCGTCCCCAGCATCGCCAAGGCCGTGGACACCGCGATCCGCTCCGGCGCCTCCGCCGTCAGCATGAGCTTCGGCTATCCGTCCACCAAGGACATCAACACCGGCGCCGTCAGCGCCGTCTTCTCCCATCCCGGCATCGCCTTCGTCGCGTCGTCCGGCGATTCCGGCTACCACGGCAACGTCCACGGCTACTGGCCGCAGAACCTCCCCACCGTCATCTCCGCCGGCGGCACCGCCCTCTACCAGACCTCGGACGGCTTCGTCTCCAACGCCTGGAACCAGGCCGGCAGCGCCTGCGAGACCGACCTCCCGCCCGCCCACGGCCAACCCTCCGCCGTCGCCGCCCTCTGCTCCGGCCACCGCGCCTCGTCGGACGTCTCCGCCGTCTCCGACCCCGCCACCGGCGTCGCCGTCTACGACTCCTACGGCATCGGCGGCTGGTACATCGCCGGCGGCACCAGCGCCGCCGCCCCCTTCATCGCCGCCCTCTACGCCCGCGCCGGCCACACCTCCCGCGTCGACGGCCCCAACACCCTCTACACCGCGCCCGACGGCGCCTTCACCGACGTCTCCCTCGGCCAGAACGGCGCCGCCCACTCCTGCCAGACCATCGCGCCCCAGCTGTGCGTCGCCGGCAAGGGCTGGGACGGCCCCACCGGCGTGGGCACCCCCAACGGCCTGGCCGGCTTCTGACCGCCACCGCTTCCGTAGGCTCCACCTATGCCGTTGATCGATCGCGTTCTCCTGGGGCCGGGCCCGTCGAACCCGTACCCCGAGGCCACTGCCGCCCTCGCCGCGCCGCTCCTGGGGCACCTCGACCCCGCGTTCCTGACGCTTCTCGACGAAACCTGCGCCCGCCTCCGCTCGGTCTGGGGCACCGCGAACGTCCGCACCCTTCCGCTGTCCGGCACGGGCTCGATCGGCATGGAGGCGGCGTTCGCCAACACGGTCCACCCCGGCGACACCGCGGTGATCGCCGTCAACGGCCTGTTCGGCCAGCGCATGGTCGACGTCGCGTCCCGTTACGGCGCCACGGTCGTCCCGGTCGAGCACGACTGGGGCCAGCCGATCGACGTCGACCGGGTCCTCGACGCCCACCCGAATCCCGCCATCGTCGCCGCGGTGCACGCCGAGACGTCCACCGGCGTCCGCAGCGACATCGCCGCCCTCGGCGCGGCGGTCCACGACCGCGACCCCGACGCCGTCGTCATCGCCGACTGCGTGACCTCCCTGGCCGGCATCCCGGTCGAAGCCGACGACTGGGGCATCGACATCGGCTACTCCGGCACCCAGAAGTGCCTCGGGGTGGCGCCGGGGCTGGCCCCGTTCACGGTCTCCGACCGGGCCTGGCACCGCCGCGTCCAGAAGCCGCCGACCTGGTACCTGGATCTGGGACTCATCGGGGACTACGTCTCCGGCACGGCGACCGGCGGCCGCACGTACCACCACACGGCCCCGGTGGCGATGATCGCCTCCCTGCACGCGGCCCTCGGCCGGATCCTCGACGAGTCACTGGACACCGTGTACGAACGGCACCGCGTCGCAGGTGAGTACCTCCAGACCGGCCTGCAGGATCTCGGCCTGGAACTGTTCGCGGCGGAAGGCCACCGCCTGCCCGAGCTGACGACGGTCCGGGTGCCGGACGGCGTCGACGGCCCGAAGGTCCGGCACCGGCTGCTCACCGAGTACAACATCGAGATCGGCGCGGGTGCGGGCCGGTACGCGTCGACGGTCTGGCGGATCGGCCTGATGGGCCACAACGCCCGGCTCGACCGGGCCGAGCTGATGCTGTCGGCGCTGGCCAAGCTGCTCTGACCGAGGGCTGTCCCGGCGTCCCGCGTCTCACGACCGTGCACCCGGGTCGTTGTCCGCGTTCGCGCACGCACAACGATTGCCATCACGTTGGCGCGGTGCGAAAGTCACGCCATGACTGCACAGGCGCGGCTGCTTCCGGAACTGGTCGAGCACTGGGCGGAGGTGAAGCCCGACGCCGAGGCGATCAGCTACGAGGCGCAGGGCTTCACCTGGCAGCAGTGGCGGGACCGGATCCGGAAGGTCGCGGGTGCGCTGCGCAGGGCCGGGGTCGGACGCGGCGACCGAGTCGCCTACCTCGACAAGAACAACCTGTCGTGCCTGGAGGTGATTCTCGCCGCCGGCTCGCTCGGGGCGGCGACGGCGATCCTGAACTGGCGCCTCGCCCCCGACGAGCTGGACTACGTGGTCCGCGACTCCGGGGCCAAGATGCTGTTCGTCGCCGACGACCTGCTCCCCGGCGTGAAGGACATCGCGGACCGGCCGACGACGATCCTCCTCAGCGACTACGAGGAGCTCATCGCCGACGCCGATCCCGTAGCCGTCCAGTCCGAGGTCCGAACCGAGGACCCCGTGCTGGTGATGTACAGCTCCGGCACCACCGGCCGTCCCAAGGGCGTTTTGCTCAGCCATGCCAACGTCCTCGCCCACGCCCGTAACACCGGGCAAGCCATGCCGGTCGAGGACGGCTTCCGCAGCCTGGTGGCGATGCCGCTGTTCCACGTCGGCGGCTCCTGCTACGCGATGTCCGGCTTCTGCGAAGGCATTCCGTCGACGCTGCTCCGCGAGCCGAGCGGCCCCGGCCTGCTCGGCGCCATCGCCCAGGGCTGCACCCACGCCTTCCTGGTGCCGGCGGTGGTCGCCGGCATCATGGCCGCCGGCCAGCCCGCCATCACGGCGTTCGGCCGGCTCAAGCGCCTCATCTACGGCGCGTCGCCGATGCCGCTGCCGCTGCTCCGCGCCGCGATGGCCGCCTGGCCGGACACCGACTTCGTACAGGTGTACGGCATGACGGAGATGGCGGGCGCGATCACCGTGCTCAGTCCGGAGGACCACCGCGACGCCGCCCACCCGGAGCGGCTGACCTCCGCCGGCCGGCCCATCGCCGGCGCCGAGCTGCGGGTGGTCGATCCCGCCACCGGCGAGGACGCCGAGGTCGGCGAGCTCTGGTTCCGTACGCCGCAGACCATGCTCGGCTACCTCGGGCAGCCGGCCGCCACCGCCGACACGATCACCGCCGACGGCTGGCTGCGCACCGGCGACGTCGGCCGCCTCGACGACGGCGGCTACGTCTACATCGTCGACCGGGTCAAGGACATGATCATCACGGGCGGCGAGAACGTCTACTCGCCCGAGGTCGAGCGCGTGCTCGCCGAGCATCCCGCCGTCGCGGACGTCGCCGTCATCGGCGTGCCCGACGACCGTTGGGGCGAGTCCGTGAAGGCCGTCGTGCAGGCCGCCGACGGCCAGACCGTCGACCCCGAGGAGCTCGTCGCCTACGCCCGCGAGCGCCTGGCCGGCTACAAGGTGCCCCGCACCATCGACGTCGTCGAGGAGATGCCCCGCAACGCCACCGGCAAGATCCTCAAGAAGGTCCTCCGCCGCCCGTACTGGCCCGACCGCGCCATCTGAAATCCGCTAAGCCCGACACCACGTCACGGGGTAGAACCGTGCCATGGCCACTCATCGCATCGCGCCCGGACTGTTCCCGCCGCCCACCTACTCGCACAGCGTCGTCGTCGAGCCGGGGGAGCGGCTGGTGTTCACCGCGGGCGGGGTCCCCCTGGACCAGGACGGCAACCTCGTCGGCCCCGGCGACCGGGTCCGCCAGGCCGAGCAGGTGCTGGCCAACCTGACCGAGCAGCTCCGGCAGGCCGGCACCGACCTCGAACACGTCGTCAACACGACCGTGTACGTCGTGGCCGAACAGCCCTCCGACCTGGTCGCGGTGTGGGACGTGGTGACGGCGTCCGGCCTGGCCAAGGGCCCGCACAGCTCGACGCTGCTGGGCGTCAGCATGCTCGGGTACGGCGGTCAGCTGGTGGAGATCACCGCCGTCGCGGTGGTCCCGGACTAGCAGCGGCAGAAGGCGGCGAAGTCGGGCGCGGTTCGCACGACGTCAGCGAACTCCGGGCTGCCCTTGGGCCACCCCACCTCGCCGGGGCGGCAACCAGCACGGCATCGACGTCGGCAACCACGCCGAACTCTTGCCGCACCAGCTCGATCGCCGCACGGGCGGCCGAGACGTCGGGGATCAGCGTGTCGTCGAGGTCGACGATGACGACCGGAAGCGTCAAGCGGCAACGGCCGCCGCGGCGGCGACGTCGGCCAGCTCGGCGGTGGCGCACTCGGGGGTGGTGCGGCGCATGCCGGCGTTCAGGCAGCGGCGCACGACGGCCGGCTGCTCCCGCCACAGCCGCAGGCCCCGGCGGACGAGCACCGGCAGCGGCTTGCGGGCCTCGGCGACGTCCCGGACGAGCCGGCGGAAGAACGTCTTCGCGGCGGGCGGGGCGAGCACGAGGGCGTCGGCCAGCACGCCGGCGTCGCGGCAGCCGGTGACGAGCCGGTCGGCGAACAGGCCCTCGGCCAGGAACAGCGGCGAGTCGCCCAGCTCGACCCGGTGGCAGCCGGTGCGGCGGTCCTCACCGAAGGAGTAGACGGGCGCCGACACCTCGCCGGTCGAGGCCAGCTCGACGATCGCGGCCAGGGCGTCGTCGGTGTTCCAGGAGTTCTCGTGGTCCCAGTCGACCCGGCCGGCCTCGTCCCGGGGCAGCAGCGGATCGGTGCCCTCACGGTAGAAGTCGTCCAGTCGCAGCACGGGCCAGCCGAGGTGGGCGGCGAGGGTGGACTTGCCGGAGCCGGAGGGCCCGGCCAGCAGCACGACGCGCGGATGAACGGAAGCTGACGGCACGGGTAACGAGTATCTCACACGCGCCGGCGTTGTAACGTCGAACTCATGAGCGACGGGTTGTACGACGGCGGGCTGTTCGGCGCCGACGTCGAGGAGCGGAGCAGGGCGCAGGTGGCGGCCAACGCGCCCCTCGCGGTGCGGATGCGTCCCCGGTCGCTGGACGAGGTCGTCGGCCAGAGGCACCTGCTCGGCCCGGGCGCGCCGCTGCGGCGGCTGGTGGAGGGCGCGGCGCCGGCCTCGGTGATGCTGTACGGGCCGCCGGGCACCGGCAAGACGACGCTGGCCACGCTGGTCTCGCAGGCGACGGGCCGCCGGTTCGTCGCGCTGTCGGCGCTGTCGGCGGGCGTGAAGGAAGTCCGCGAGGTGATCAACGACGCGCGCCGCCGGCTGGGCCGCTCCGGCGAGGCCACGGTGTTGTTCATCGATGAGGTGCACCGGTTCTCCAAGACGCAGCAGGACGCGCTGCTGGGCGCGGTGGAGGACCGGATCGTGCTGCTGGTCGCGGCGACCACGGAGAACCCGTTCTTCTCGGTCGTCTCCCCGTTGCTGTCGCGATCCCTTGTGCTGCAACTGAAATCCCTCACGGACGAGGACGTGCGGGAGGTCGTCCGCCGGGCCGTGACGGACGAGCGCGGCCTCGGCGGCTCGCCGACGCTGTCGCCGGAGGCCGAGGACCACCTGGTCCGGCTGGCCGGCGGCGACGCCCGCCGCGCGCTGACCGCGCTGGAGGCAGCGGCCGAGTCGGCCGCGTCGACCGGCGCGGAGGTCATCGACCTCGCCACGCTGGAGGCCACCGTCGACAAGGCGGCCGTCCGCTACGACCGCGACGGCGACCAGCACTACGACGTCATCAGCGCGTTCATCAAGTCCATCCGAGGCTCCGACGTCGACGCGACGCTGCACTACCTGGCCCGGATGATCGAGGCCGGCGAGGACCCGCGCTTCATCGCCCGCCGGCTGGTGGTGCACGCCAGCGAGGACGTCGGCATGGCCGACCCGACGGCGATCCAGGTGTGCGTGGCGGCGGCCCAGGCCGTGCAGCTGATCGGCATGCCCGAGGCCCGGATCAACCTGGCCCAGGCCGCCATCCACCTGGCCACCGCGCCGAAGTCCAACGCCACCGTCATGGCGATCGACTCGGCTCTGTCCGACGTGCGCAAGGGCGCGACCGGCACGGTGCCGCCGCACCTGCGCGACGGCCACTACGCCGGGGCGAAGAAGCTGGGCAACGCCCAGGGCTACCGGTACCCGCACGACGTTCCCGAGGGCGTGCTGACCCAGCAGTACCCGCCGGACGACCTGGTCGGCCGGGACTACTACAACCCCACCAACCGCGGCAACGAACGCGCCCTGGCCGACCGCGTGCCGAAGCTGCGAAAGGTCATCAGGGGCCAGGAGTGACCCCCGCGAGTCACGCTCTCAGACCCACCGAATGTGAGAACCGGGCAGATGTGAGCCTCAGATCTGCGCGAAACCTACATTCGGTGTGCCGCAGAGCGTGACTCGCCGGGGTGTCAGATGTGGGTGTCGGCCCAGGTGTTCAGGGCGGTCTCGTAGCTGACGGCGTTCGGCGAGAGGTTGACGTCGTGGCCGGAGTCGGGCACGACAACGGCGGTGAAGCTGCTGGCGTTGGCGAAGTACGGCCGTTCCTGCGCGTCCAGCGAGGCGTTGTCGGTGCAGTCGGTGCCGAGCACGGCCGAGCAGTACAGCTTGTCCGAGTCGCCGAGCACGAGGTAGACGGGGATGTGCACGGCCCGCGACGTGGGCAGCACGAAGCCGAGGCTGATGGCGTCGGCGGCCTCGGTGCCGGAGATGGCCCCCTTGGTGGCCTCGTCGTACGCCACCATCACGGGGTCGGGATCGGGGCCGTAGAACAGGGTTCCGCGGGTGCCGGGCACGGTGGTCAGGTAGCCGGGATCGTACTGCGTGGCCAGTGGGCTCGGGTCCAGAGTGACCGGATGCAGGCCAGAGGTGAACGTCTGCAGCAGCTGCGGCACGGAGAGCATGTGGCTCATCCCGGACACGGCCAGCGCGTCGGCGTCGTTGTACAGCGAGGTCTCGATCACGGCCTCGGCGCCGCCGACCGAGTGGGCCGACAACAGCACCCGCGGAAACGCATGCCCGCCAATGGTTCCCGCGCGCAGCTTGCCGATCAGCTGGTGCACGACCAGTGCCTGCGTGGTCGCGGTGAGTGTCGCGCTGGGGACCTTGGTGCTCTGCCCGTAGCCGACGAGGTCGACGGCGAGCGTCGCCCAACCGTCCACAGTGGCCTCCCGCACGTACGAGTACAGGTTGCCTTCCACCGGCTCGTCCCAGTATCTGCTGTCGTACGTCGCTCCGTGCACCAGCAACTGCACCTTGTCCGCGCCGGCCGGCACACACAGCCGGCCGTGCACCTGAACCGTCAGCAGCAGATCCAGTTGTGCCGGCACGGACACGTCCTGACACGTCGTCGTCGCGGTCGCCGGGGCCGCGAGTCCGATCATCGCCACGGCCGCCGTCAGGCCAACACCCATTGCACGCCAACGCATTGCGGCACCTCCTCGGGTTGCCCCCGGGATTGTGCTGTGTGGACAGGGCAAGCAGCCTAACTCCGGACAACACCGGAGCTACGACACGTTTAGGACAAGAAGGGGTCAGGCGTTGGTGTCGGCCCAGGCGTTCAACGCGTCTTCGTACGCGGCCGCACGCGGTTCGAAGTTCAGGTCATGGCCGGCACCGGGTAGAACAGCGGCGGTGAAGCTGCGCGCATGGGCGAAGTAGAGCCGTTCCTGGGCGGCCAAGGACGAGCCGGCGGAGCAGTTGCCGCCGGCGAAACGACTGCAGAACAACGTGTCCACACCACCGTCCACGAGGTACACGGGCACCGTGATGGCCCGCGACGTCGGCAGCGTGAACCCGACCGCGATGGCGTCGGCCATCTCGGTGGCGGAGACGACTCCCTTGGTGGCCTCGTCGTACGCCAGCATCTCCGGATCCGGATGCGGTCCGTAGAACAGCTTGGCCCGGTGACCGGACACGGTCGTCAGGTAACCGGGGTCGTACTCCTTGGCCAGCGGACTGGGGTCCACAGTGACCGGACGGACGTCTTCGGCCAGCGCGGAGGCCAGTCCCACGGGCGACAGCCGGTGCGTGAGGGCGGTCAGCGCCAGCGCGTCGGCGTCGTTGTACAGCGAGGTCTCGATCAACGCCACCGCGCTGCCGACGGAGTGCCCGACCAGCACCACCTTGTCGAAGGATCGCCGCAGCTCGGCGATGACCTGGTGCACGGTGATCGCCTGCGTGCTGGCGGTGAGCAGGATGCTGGGCACGCGGGTGCTCTGTCCGTAGCCGATGCGGTCGATCGCCAGCGTCGCCCAGCCGTCGGCAAGGGCCCGCCGCACGTACGAGAACCGGCCGTCACCGACGGGCTCGTCCCAGTATCGCGAGTCGTACGTGGCGCCGTGCACCAGCAGCTGCACATGGTCGGAGCCGCTCGGCGGCTCGCACAGCCGGCCGTGGACCTGTGCCGGTAACACCACGTCGAGCTGAACCGGCACGGTCACGTCCCGACAGCTGGTCGCGGCCGTCGCGGGCGCGGCCAGACCGACCAGCAGCGCCAGGACGGCCGCCGTGGCCCACCACCGCATCGCTGCCTCCCGAAGATCGTTCCGGAGGGAGCCTAGGGCAAGAAAGGCTTTTCTGAATCCGGTCGGGGTAGCGAGACTGGTGCGGATGCCTGTTCTTCCAGCAACCGATGGGCCAACAGGGTGCCGCCGGCGGTCGCAGCCGGCATCACGACGATCGCCAGCAGCGGCACCAGGCACAGCAGATACGCCGGCAGTGCGAAGCCGAACGCCAGCGCCCGCCGCCGGCCGAGCAGGTGCCGTCGGGCCGCCAGCGGCAACCCTCGCCGTGAGAACGGCACGACGCTGAGCTCCAGCCCGAACATCCAGGCGCTCACGCAGACGCCGATCACCGGCCCGGCGGTCTCGCCGACCACCGGCACCAGGTCGATCAGGAACAGCGGGACCGCCAGCAGCGCGGACGCGCCCACGACCTTGGCGTTGTCCACGGTGTCGGTCCACCAGGACGTGTCGTTCTCGGTCGGCACGCCGCCGAGCTGGTCCTCGACCCGGCGGGCGATCGACTCGTAGAACGGCGCGCCGATGGCCAGCGTGGCCGCGGCGAACACCAGCAGCCCGAGGAACAGCAGCGCGATCACCAGTGCCACGGCCGCCAGGTCGCGGAAGATCTCCCGGTACGTGGCGTCCCAGCCGTCGGCGAACGGCGTGGCCAGCGCGACCAGGTCGGGCGCGAAGATGCCGAGCGTGATCACCAGCGCCAGCAGCAGCCCGCCGGTGACCACCGCCGGCAGCGCCCCGAGCAGCAGGAGCCGGGGCGTTCGGAACACGATGCCGAAGCCCCGCAGCAGCAGGCCGATGCCCGCGAAGAAGTCCCTGATCATGAGAGCAGGAGGATAGCCGTTCGTGTCAAAGGTGAAACCTGTCTGAATTGCCCCGCTTCGTTCACCTTCCGGACGTCCGGCGTACACGTGCGTTACCAAGCATGAGCGCCCATGGAGATCCCGAGAACCGGTGTGCCGGAGCCGTTGGCCAACCGGCTGTCCATGGCCGAGCAGCACGACTACCTGCGCACCCGCTTCGGCCGGCGCAGCATGCTGCGCGGCGGCCTGCTGGTCGGCGCGGCGGCGGCCGCCGGCCCGGCCTTCCTGCCCGGAATCGCTTATGCCGCGGGCGACAGCGTCACGCCGACCGCGCGCCACCTGGCGTTCGGCCGCAACCCCCGCACCGAGATGCGGGTCGGCTGGCAGGTGCCGACCCCGGTGCGCAAGCCGTTCGTCCGCGTCGGCACCGACCCCAAGCACCTGTCGCAGCGGATCCCCGCCGAGGTCCGGGCGCTGCACTCCGAGGTCCCCGGCGTGATCGCGCCGTACGACCAGTACTACCTGCACGCCGACCTGTGCGGCCTGCGCCCCGGCCAGAGCTACTACTACACGGTCGGCCACGAGGGCTACGAGGGCGGCGCGCTGTCCACCTTCCGCACCGCCCCGGCGCGCTGGCTGCCGACCCGCCCGTTCACCTTCACCGCCTTCGGCGACCAAGGCGTCAGCACCGACGCGCTGGCCGAGAACGGCGTTGTGGCGCAACAGAACCCGGTGTTCCACCTGCTGGCCGGCGACATCGCCTACGCCGACCCGAACGGCTCGGGCAGCCCGATCGCGAGCTTGCCCGACGCCACGCACGACACGTTCGACCCGAAGGTCTGGGACGCCTACCTGAACCAGATCGAGCCGGTCGCGTCGAAGGTGCCGTGGATGGTCGCCACCGGCAACCACGACATGGAGGCGCTGTACGGCGACCACGGCTACGGCGGCCAGACCGCGCGCTGGGACTTCCCCGGCAACGGCCCCTCGTCCTGCCCGACCGTGTACTCCTTCATCTACGGCAACGTCGGTGTGATCTCCTTGGACGCCAACGACGTCTCGCACGAGATCCCGCACAACCTGGGCTACAGCCAGGGCGGCCAGACCGCGTGGCTCAAGCGCCGGCTGGCCTACCTGCGCTCGCAGCCGGACGTCGACTTCATCGTGGTGTTCTTCCACCACTGCGCGTACTCCACCACGAAGAACCATGCCTCCGAGGGCGGCGTGCGGGAGCAGTGGGTGCCGCTGTTCGACCGGTACGAGGTCGACCTGGTGATCAACGGCCACAACCACGTCTACGAGCGCAGCGATGCCCTTCGGGGCGGCAAGGTCAGCACCGAGGTGCCGATCGGCGGGATCGTCCGGCCCGAGCGGGACGGCACCGTCTACGCGACCTGTGGATCGGCCGGGCGCAGCCTGTACGCGTTCCCGGCGCCGGACAGCTACGCCGGGCACGAGGTGTCGCAGCGCGAGGTGCCGTCGTACTACTGGGCCGACGGCGGGGCGAAGGTCACCGAGACCGTGACCTGGTCCCGGGTCCGCTACACCGGCTACGCCTTCATCGCCCTGGACGTGAAGCCCGCGTTCTTCGGCGGCAAGTCGACGATCACGGTTCGCTGCGTGACCAATCACGGCCAGGAGATCGACCGCTTCGTCATCGAGCGCAGCGCCGGTTTCCACGCCGGCGTCGGCCTGGGCGTCGGCGGCGACATCGGCGACCTCTGACGATTCGGGGTCGGTCGTCCCGCCGCGCCGCTAGCGTGGCGGGATGACCACCCGCCGTGAGCTGATCGACGCCGCGATCCCGCTGATCACCGACAACTACGTGTTCCCGGACGTGGCCGAGAAGATCGTGGACGTGTTGCGGCGCAACGACTACGACCACCTCGCCGACGTCGACGCGTTCGCCGCGGCGGTCACCGCCGACCTGCAGTCCGTCAACGGCGACAAGCACCTGCGGCTGCTGCACGAGGAGCCCAAGCCCCGCGCGGTCAGCGACGCCCACGGCTTCGACCGGGTGGAGGTCCTCGACGGCAACATCGGCTACGTCGAGAACACGCGGCTGCGCGATCCCCGGGCGTACGGCGACATCGCCGCCGCCGCGATGACCCTCGTCGCCGACACCGACGCGCTGATCATCGACCTGCGCCGGTGCCGCGGCGGCGACCCCGGCATGGTGTCGCTGGTCTGCGGCTATCTGTTCGACGAGTCCAAGCACGTCAACGACATCTACAGCCGGCCGGACGACATGGTCGTGCAGTTCTGGACTCCGCCCTACGTGCCGGGGCGGCGATTCGGCGGCGCCAAGCCGGTCTGGGTGCTGACCAGCTCGTTCACCTTCTCCGGCGGCGAGGAGTTGGCCTACGACCTGCAGCAGACCGGCTGGGCGGTGATCGTCGGCGAGACCACCCGCGGCGGCGCGCATCCCACCGACTGGCACGAGATCGCCGAGCACCTCTACCTCACCGTGCCCGAGGCTCGGGCGATCAACCCGAAGTCCGGCACCAACTGGGAGGCCGTGGGTGTCGCGCCGGACATCGACGTGCCCGCCGCCGACGCGCTCGACCACGCCCTCGAACTGGCCCGAAACTTCCTCGCCGAGCAGGGCAACTGATGCGGGGTCCGCGGCGTCTCCTTGGCAACCGAACACCCTTTTTGTCGGGAGTTGCCATGACCAGACCCAAGTCGCTGGCGGCCTTACTTCTCGCCCTGCTCGCGCTCGTCGCCGTCGCGCCGGCGGCCGGCGCCGCCCCCAGCGACACCGCGGCCCGCCTGACCAACATCCGGGTCGGCGCGCACGACACGTACGACCGGGTGGTGCTCGACCTGACGAGCCTGCCCGCCTACCGCTACGAGCTGGTCGACCAGCTGTACTACGACCCGAGCGGCAACCCGGTGACCATTCCCGGCACGAAGTTCGTGAAGCTGGTGATGCAGGGGGCCAGCTCGTTCGACGACAACGGCAACCCCACCTACACCGGTCCGCGGACCATCTCCACCCCGCAGCTGACCAACGTGCAGGCTGTCGCGATCATCGGCGACTTCGAGCACGTGCTCAGCGTCGGCCTCGGCCTGAAGCACCCGGCCAACGTTCACGTTTTCACCCTCACGGGGCCGAATCGCCTGGTAATCGACGTGGACCACTGATCGCGGGCAGTGATCACGCCACCACTCCTTTGACCGATGCCCGCACCGGGATCAGCACGTACGGTGGGGCGGGTCAGGGTCCCCTAACTGGGAGGTTGGCTATGGAGAGCGGTCTGCTGATCGAGGTCGAGAAGCTGGACGCCGCCGTCGACCGCGGCAAGGCCAACGGCGCCGTTGCCGACAACGACGGCAACGACTGAGTGACCGGCATTCCCACCCTGGCTGACCTCGTCGCACCGATCGAGGTCAGCCAGTTCTTTGCCACGGTGCAGGGCCGGACGCACCGGCGGTTCGCCGGACACGCCGGCCGGTTCGCCCGGCTGCTGCCGTGGGCGGACCTCAACCGCGCGCTGCGCCAGCACCGGCTGGACTTCCCGCGTCTGCGGCTGGCCCACGACGGCGCGGTCGTGCCGGTGCACACGTACACGGAAATGGTGGACACCCGCCGCAACGGGCAGGTGCCGCGGCTGCTCAACGCCCCGCTGGCCGAACGGCTGCGGGCCGGCGCCACCCTGGTGCTCGACTCCGTCCAGGAGATGTTCGAGCCGGTCGGCGACCTGGCCGCCGGGCTCGAGCACGACCTGCGGGAGAAGATCCAGGTCAACCTGTACGCCGGCTGGGGCACCACGCACGGCTTCGACGTGCACTGGGACGACCACGACGCGTTCATCATCCAGATCGCCGGCCGTAAGCGCTGGCGCATCCACGGCGTGAGCCGCCCGTACCCGCTGATGCGCGACGTCGAGCTGCCCGTGCGGCCCGAGGGCGAGCCGATCGACGACTTCATGCTGGAAGACGGCGACGTGCTGTACCTGCCGCGCGGCCACTGGCACGACGTGTCGGCGGTGGGGGAGCAGTCGCTGCACCTGACGATCGGCTTCAACCGGGCGACCGGCGTGGACCTGGTGGCGTGGCTGGCCGACCAGCTGCGGGTGGACCAGTTGTTCCGCGAGGACCTGCCGCGCTTCGGCTCGGCCGAGGACCGGGTCGAGCGGGCCCGACAGCTGCGGGACCGGCTCGTCGCGCGGCTCACCGACGACGTCGTGGACCGGTTCCTGACCGATCGCGACGCCCAGGCGCCCGCGCACAGCCGGCTCGGCCTGCCGTTCACGGCGACTCCGGGCCTGCTGCCCGACGGGGACGAAGAGGAGGTGCTGCTGGTCGTCCCGCGTGCCGTTCTGGAGCACGGCGAGGGCACGGTCGCACTGGCCGCGGCCGGGAAACGCCTGGTCTTCGCCGCTGCCGCCGCGCCCGTGCTGGAGGCTCTGCTGCCCGCGCAACCGTTGTCCGTCAAGACATTGGTCGAGCTGGCGGCGCCGACCCTCGATCGCGGGACCGTTCGGGCCTTGTTGGGCGAGTTGGTCACACACGGGATGCTCTCGCCGCGGTAGCTGTGTAAGATTAGGTATGCCTAAGGTAACTTCCGAGGATGCCGCACGAGGCTGTGCTTTCGTGACCAGGCTGCTCGGTGGCAACCCGGCCGGGACCGCGGCCCTGATGACCTCGTGGCTGCTCATCGAGCAGCCCGGGCCGTGGCCGGCCGACGCGCTGGAGAACGTGCTGGCCGAGGCGTTCCCGGACGGGCGGATGGAGCAGTTGCGGGCCCGTGGCCTGCGCCCGCTGCTCATCCGCACGCCGGGACGCCACCAGCGCGACCAGCAGGCAACACGAACGGTCTTCGTCGCCAGTGGCGTGCCCGGGGCCCGCTGGCTGGAACGCCTCGTCATCTCCGACCTCGCCGAGCTGGCGGCGATCGACCTGGAGGCCGTCGTCGACGGTCGCCCCGGTCACGGCGAACCGGTGTCCGGGCCGCTGTTCCTGGCGTGCACCCACGGCGCCAAGGACATGTGCTGCGCCGTGCTCGGCCGGCCCGTCGCCGCGGCGCTGGCGGAGAACCACCCGGGCCTGTCGTGGGAGGTCAGCCACGTCGGCGGCGACCGCTGGGCCGGCAACCTGCTCGTCGTGCCGGACGGCTTCCTGCACGGCCAGCTCACGCCGGCCGAGGCCGTGCTCGTCGCCAAGGACGCGCTGAAGGGGCAGGTGCAGCTGGAGCAGCTGCGTGGCCGCACCGCGTCGCCGACCCAGTGGACCCAGTACGCCGAGATCGTCGTGCGCCGGCACGCCGGGCTGCGCGGCCTCGACGACGCCGTCGCCACCGGTGAGCGGCTCAACGCCGACGACACTCGTACGGTCAAGGTCCGCTGCCCGTTCGGGGTGTACGAGGTGACCGTCGGTCGCGAGGCGGCGGAGCGCGCCGGCACCAGCCGCTGCGCCGGCCGGGTCGCCCCCACCGGCTTCCACGCCGACACCCCGCGCCTGCTCGCGACGGTCTGACCGCTCGGAACGGACCATTCCTCAACTCCGGGTTTGGGAAAGCCCCGTTCACAACTTCGGCGGCGGCGGTGGCCGGCAAGATCAACTGTGTGGGTTGGAAAGCCTGGTCGGCGCGGGGGTGAAAACGTGGGGCGGTAGCCTGTGGCACACCCCATGTCTCGCTAGGAGGATCCGTGTCACCGGAGTGGATCACCGCGCTGGTGGTGGCCGCCGTCGTCGTCGTGCTGGCGGTGGTGGTCGTGTTGGTGATCGTGCTGGTCAAGCTCGGGCGCACGCTGGACGAGGCGACCAAGGCGATCCGCAAGGCGCACGAGAACAGCGAGCCGCTGTTCGTCGAGGCGAACACCACGCTGACCCACGTCAACACGCAGCTGGAGCGGGTGGACGGCATCACCGCGAACGCCCGCGCGGTCACCGGCAACGTCTCCGCCCTCACGTCGCTGTTCACCGCGACCCTGGGCGGCCCGCTGGTGAAAGCGGCTGCGCTTTCCTACGGGATCAGCAAAGCTGTCCGGGCCCGGCGCGCGAAGGCGGCGGGCAAGGAGACGCGGCGACCGAAGCGCGGGAGGCGATGATGCGACGGCTGTTCTGGCTGGGCCTCGGCGTCGCCGCCGGCGTCGTCGTGACCCGTAAAGTCGCTGGTATGACCTTCAAGGCCACGCCCGCCGGGGTCGCCGAGAACCTGGGCGACGCCATGCGCGAGATGGCCGGGGCCCTCGGCTCCTTCGGCGCCGACGTGCGCGCCGGCATGAGCGAGCGCGAGGACGAGCTGGCCCGCGAGGTGCAGGCGAAGACCGGCTACAGCTACTCGCGTAGCGCCGAGGCGCGAGCGCGCAGGGCGGGCGGCAACTAGTTCCCGCCCGCCGTTTCCGCGCCCACCTTCACCTGAACCCGCAAGGAACACCGCCGTGCAGACCCACGAGATCATCAAGCGCTTCCGCGAGCACTTCGAGCGCAACGGCCACACGGTCGTGCCCAGTGCCTCGCTCATCCTCGACGACCCGACGCTGCTGTTCGTCAACGCCGGCATGGTGCCGTTCAAGCCGTACTTCCTCGGCGAGGCCCCGGCCCCGTACAAGCGCGCCACCAGCGTGCAGAAGGTCGTCCGCACCCCGGACATCGACGAGGTCGGCAAGACCACCCGCCACCTCACGTTCTTCCAGATGGCCGGCAACTTCTCCTTCGGCGACTACTTCAAGGAAGGCGCCATCACCTTCGCCTGGGAGCTGATCACCAAGTCCCAGGACGAGGGCGGCTACGGCTTCGACCCGAACCGCATCTGGGTCACCGTCTACCAGGACGACGACGAGGCCATCGAGCTCTGGCAGAAGGTCGCCGGCCTGCCGCCGGAGCGCATCCAGCGCCGCGACGGCCTGGACAACTACTGGGACATGGGCGTTCCCGGCCCCGGCGGCCCGTGCTCGGAGATCTACTTCGACCGCGGCCCGGAGCACGGCAAGGACGGCGGCCCGGTCGCCGACGAGGACCGGTACCTGGAGATCTGGAACCTGGTCTTCATGCAGGACGTCCGCGGCGAGCAGAGCCCCAAGTACGGGCACTCGCCGATCGGCGAGCTGCCGGCCAAGAACATCGACACCGGCATGGGCGTCGAGCGGGTGGCCATGCTGTTGCAGGGCGTGGAGAACGTCTACGAGACGGACCTGATCCGCGCCGTGATCAACAAGGCCGAGGAGCTGTCCGGCAAGCGCTACGGCGACGACGAGGTCGACGACGTGCGGTTCCGCGTCATCGCCGACCACGCCCGCAGCGGCATCATGATCGTCTCCGACGGCGTCAGCCCTGGCAACGAGGGCCGCGGCTACGTGCTGCGGCGCCTGCTGCGCCGCATCGTGCGCTCTTCCCGCCTGCTCGGCATCACCGAGCCGGTGCTGGGCACGTTCGCTGCCGTCGTGCGCGACGAGATGGGCGAGTCCTACCCCGACCTGGTGGCCAACTTCCAGCGGGTGGACGCCGTGGTCCGGGCTGAGGAGGACGCCTTCCTGGCCACGCTGACCACCGGCTCCAAGATGTTCGAGACCGCCGCCGAGGAGACCCGGTCGGCCGGCGGCACCACGCTGTCCGGCGACAAGGCCTTCCAGCTGCACGACACCTACGGCTTCCCGATCGACCTGACCCTGGAGATGGCCGCCGAGCAGGGCCTCAAGGTCGACGAGGAGGGCTTCCGCCGGCTCATGGCCGAGCAGCGGCAGCGGGCCAAGGCCGACGCCGCCGCCCGCAAGACCGGCCACGGCGACGCCTCCGCCTACCGGGCCGTGCTGGAGGACCACGGGCGCACCGACTTCCTCGGCTACGACCAGTTGGGCAGCGAGGCCCGCGTGGTCGGCCTGCTCGTCGGCGGGGTCGCCGTGCCGGCCGCCGGGGCCGGCGCCGAGGTGGAGGTCGTGCTCGACCGCACCCCGTTCTACGCCGAGGGCGGCGGCCAGCAGGCCGACACCGGCAAGATCATCACCGACGGCGCCGTGGTCGAGGTGTACGACGTGCAGTCGCCGGTGCCGGGCCTGACCGTGCACCGCGGCAAGGTCGTCTCCGGCGAGATCCTGCTCGACGCCGCCGTGCAGGCCGACGTGGACGTCAGCCGGCGCACCGCCATCGCCCGCTCGCACTCGGCCACCCACCTGGTGCACGCCGGCGTGCGCAAGGCCATCGGCGAGACGGCCGCCCAGGCCGGCTCGCTCAACGCCCCCGGCCGGCTGCGCTTCGACTTCACCTCGCCGGGCGGGGCCGTGCCGGCCAGCGTGCTGGCCGACGTCGAGGACGAGGTCAACGACGTGCTGCTGCACGACTACGACGTGCAGGCCGAGATCATGACCATGGATGCCGCCCGCAAGTCCGGCGCCATGGCCCTGTTCGGCGAGAAGTACGGCGACCAGGTGCGGGTGGTCACCATCGGCGACTACTCCAAGGAGCTGTGCGGCGGCACCCACGTGGGCCGCTCCGGCGAGATCGGCGTGATCAAGCTGCTGTCGGAGGCCTCCATCGGCTCCGGCGTGCGGCGCGTCGAGGCTCTCGTCGGCCTGGACGCCTACCGGTTCCTCGCCCGCGAGCACGTGCTGGTGTCGCAGCTGGCCGAGCAGTTCAAGGCCCGCCCCGAGGAGCTGCCCGAGCGCATCGGGCAGACCGTCGAGCGGCTGCGCGCCGCCGAGAAGGAGCTGGAGAAGCTGCGCGGCGCCCAGCTGCTGTCCTCGGGCGGCTCGCTGGCCGACGGCGCCGAGAACCTGGGCGGCACGTTCCTGGTGGCCGCCGCCGCCCCGGACGGCGTCTCCGGCAACGACCTGCGCGCCCTGGCCATGGACGTGCGCGGCCGGCTCGGCGACAAGCCGGGCGTGGTCGCCCTGTTCTCCGCCAACGAGGACAAGGTCAGCTTCGTCGTCGCCACCACGGCCACCGGACGCGACAAGGGCCTGGCCGCCGGCAAGCTGGTGCCGGTGTTCGGCCCCGCCATCGGCGGCCGCGGCGGCGGCAAGCCCGACCTCGCCCAGGGTGGTGGCACCCAGCCCGGTGGCATCGCCGACGCCATCGCCGCCCTGCGGGCCGAGATCCAGCGTGGCTCGTAGCAAGGACAGGCGTCGGCCCGGCCCCGAGTTCCATCCGGGGCCGGGCCGACGCCTCGGCGTCGACGTCGGGTCGGTGCGGGTCGGCGTCGCGCTGAGCGACCCGTCGCCGATGCTGGCGTCGCCGCTGGTCACGCTGCCGCGCGAGGGCAGCGTGGAGGCGTTGGTGGCGCTGGCCGGGGAGCACGAGGTCGTCGAGGTGATCGTCGGCCTGCCCCGGACGCTGGCCGGCCGGCACGGCACGGCCGCCGAGATCGCCACCGAGTTCGCGAGCCGGCTCGCTGAACGGCTCGACATGCCGGTGCGTCTAGCCGATGAGAGGCTGACCACGGTCACCGCGACCAGGGTGCTCGCCGACGCCGGCGTGCGTGGTCGGCGGCAGCGTGCCGTCGTCGACCAGGCCGCCGCCGTGGAGATCCTCCAGGCGTGGCTGGACGCGCGGGCCGCCGCACTCGCCAGGGAGGGCAGGCCGTGAACGACGTGAACGACGACGTCGAGAGCAATGTCGAGGACAACGACCTCGACCTGTTCGACAGCGGCGAGGAGACCGGCCGCAAGGCGCCCAAGCCGCGGCGCAAGCTGGTGCTGCTGGCCATCCTGCTGGTCGTGCTGATCGGCGGCGGCTGGGGCGCCTACTACGGCGCCGGCGTCTACCTCGGCATCGGCGGCTACGGCAACTACAGCGGCGACGGCGACTCGGACGTGCTGATCCAGGTCGACAACGGCGCCACCATCACCGACATCGCCGAGACGCTGCAGTCCAAGGACGTCGTGCGGACCGTGCGGGCGTTCCTCAACGCCTCCGCCGGCAACGCCGAGGTCGGCAACGTGCAGCCCGGCTACTACGTGATGAAGACCCACATGTCCGGCGAGGCCGCGGCGACCCGGATCGTGTCGCCGGCCAGCCGCGTCGGCAACGTGCAGATCAAGGCCGGCACGCAGCTCGACGACACCAAGAACCCGGACAACTCGGTGAAGCCGGGGATCCTGTCCCAGCTGGCCGCCGCCAGCTGCGTGACGCTGAACGGCACCAAGAGCTGCGTCTCGGTCGAGGACGTGCGCAAGGCGGCGCAGACCGCCGACCCGACGAAGCTGGGCATCCCGATCTGGGCGGTGCCCGCCGTGCAGAAGGCCGATCCCGCGCACCGGCTGGAGGGGCTGATCATCTCCGGCGTGTACGACGTGCGGCCCGGCACCGACGCGGTGGCGCTGCTGAAGTCCGTGCTGTCGCAGTCCGCCGCCAAGCTGAGCACGCTGCCGCAGACCTCGCAGGACACCGGCATGACGCCGTACCAGATCCTGGTCATCGCCTCGCTGATCGAGCGCGAGGCCATCACGTCCGACTTCACCAAGGTGTCGCGGGTGATCTACAACCGGCTGGCGCAGGGCATCCCGATGGGCGACGACTCGACCATCAACTACGTGCTCGACCAGCCGCTGATCAGGACGTCCGACGCGGACCGGGACAAGCCCGGGCCGTACAACACGTACCTGAACACCGGCCTGACCCCGACGCCGATCTCCTCGCCCAGCCCGGACGCGATCACCGCGGCGCAGAAGCCGGCCGACGGCCCGTGGCTGTTCTTCGTCAAGTGCGACAAGGACGGCAACTCCTGCTTCGCCGTCACCCAGGCCGAGCAGGACGCCAACGCCGCCAAGGCCCGAGCGGCGGGAGCGTACTAGGTGGGTTCTCCTCGGCGGGCGGCGGTTCTCGGATCGCCGATCGAGCATTCCCTGTCGCCGGTGCTGCACGGTGCGGCATACCGGGAGCTGGGGCTCGGAGACTGGGTCTTCGAGCGGGTTCTGTGCACGGCGGAGGAGTTGCCGGGGTTCGTCGACGGGCTCGGGCCGGAGTGGGCCGGGCTGGCGGTGACCATGCCCGGGAAGCGGGCGGCGCTGGCGTACGCGACGGAGCGGACCCGGGTGGCCGAGCTCGTCGGGGCGGCGAACACGTTGGTGCCGCGGGCTTCGGGCGGGTGGCTGGCCGACTGCACCGATGTCGAGGGCGTGGTCGGGTCGCTGGCGGCCGCCGGGGGAGTCGAGGCCGGCGGGCGTGCGGTGGTGCTGGGCGCCGGTGGGACGGCGACCGCGGCGCTGACCGCCTTGGAGGCGTTGAAGATTCCGTCGGCGACGATCGTGGTGCGGGATCCGGCACGGGCCGGCGAGGCGCTGTCGTGTGCCGGGCGGGTCGGCGTCGAGGTTGACGTCCTGCGGTGGGACGACGTGGATTTCGCGGCGGTGTGTGGCGGCGCCGACCTGGTCGTGAGCACGGTTCCGGTCGGAGCGGTCGAGCCCGTGGCCGGGGACATCGTGCGGGCCGGGTGCGTTTTCGACGTCATCTACCACCCGTGGCCGACGCCCTTGGCGCAGGCTGCTTCGGACCGGGGCACCCGGGTCGTGACGGGCCTGGACATGCTGCTGCACCAGGCGTTCGCGCAGGTGCGGTGGTTCACCGGTCTGGAGGCCCCGCGCGAGGCCATGCGCGCCGCCCTGCGCCAGGCAACCGGCACAGAACTCTCCCTCCCCGTCTAGAACCCCCGCGAGTCACGCTCTCCGGCACACCGAATGTCGGTTTCGGGCAGACACGTTACGTCGCCGGGGGTCGCGGAGAGCGACGGAATCGGCAGTCGGTCGGGCAGTTCCCTTGGGACGGTTGGCTTCCCCGGTATACGGCCTCTTGACTTCGGTGATCGCCGGGCGGAGGGTGTGGCCACCAATTGGTGTAGACCAACCAGGGAGCTGGACATGCCCCGCACCAGAGGCAGGGCCGCCATCGCGGCGGCCCTCGTCGCGATGACCGGCCCGTTGCTGGCGGTACCGGCCGTGGCCCAGACCGCCACCCAGGCCCACCGGCACGACGACGGCCGCGTCGTGTCGGCCTATTTCGCCGACTGGGACATCTACGGACGTGGTTACAACGTCAAGGACATCCCGGCCGACAAGCTCAACGTCATCCAGTACGCCTTCGCCGCGCCCACCTTCGACCAGGCCACCGGCGCCGTCGGATGCTCGATCCTGGACCCGTGGGCCGACTACCAGCGGCCCTTGGACGCGTCGCTGGCCGTCGACGGCGTGGCCGATGTCGCCGGGCAGCCGCTGTTCGGCAACTTCAACCAGCTCCTCAAGCTGAAGAAGGCCCACCCCGGTCTGAAGGTGGAGATCTCCCTCGGCGGCTGGACGAAGTCGACGTGGTTCAGCGACGTCGCCGCGACCGCCCAGCGCCGGCAGGACTTCGTGAAGTCCTGTGTGGACACGTTCATCGACGGCAACATTCCCGGCCTGGCCCCGGGTGCGGCCAAGGGTGTCTTCGACGGCATCGACATCGACTGGGAGTACCCGACCCAGTTGGCCGGCGGCAACGTCGACTACGGTCCCGCCGACAAGCACAACGCCACGTTGCTGATGCAGGAGTTCCGTCGCCAGCTCGGGCCGGACCACCTGCTGACCGCCGCGTTCCCGGCCACCTCCAAGGCCGGGGACTACTGGGAGCTCACCGCCGCCATCGCGCCGATGAACTGGGTCAACATCATGACCTACGACTACAACGTTCCCGGCGGTGGGGTCGCCGCGCCGGACACCCTGTTCACGCACAGCTTCCGTGACCCCAACGCGAACGACCCGTCCTGGAACACCGTCGGCACCGTGCAGTACTATCTGGCCACCGGGGTTCCGCCGAACAAGGTCGTGGTCGGCGTTCCCTTCTACGGCAACCAGTACCTGCGGGCCGCCGGCCTGTGGGAGAAGTCCGACAACAGCGGCCTCGACCCGAACAGCCTGGCGCCGGACCAGAAGCCGCAGCCGACGTACCACGACCTGGTCGACACCGCCAAGATCGTCGGCGCCGGCGGCTACACCGCCAACTGGGACGCCCAGGCCGGCGAGCCGTGGCTGTTCAACCCGGCCGGCACGCACAACCTGTGCTCGGCTTTCAACGCCGACGGCACCTGCGCCACCCCTTACGTGGCAACGGTTCCGACCGTCATCGCCTACTCGGACCCCAAGTCCGTCGCCGAGCGCACCACGCTCATCCAGGGCTGGGGATTGCGCGGCGCGATGGCGTGGGAGATCAGTCAGGACTCGGACAGCCACGCGCTCATCTCCGCGTTGTCGCCGCTGCTGCACTGAGGTTGGCTCGATTGTTGGAAGCCTCGCCCGGGAACTCCCGGGCGAGGCTTCCTTTTGTGTCGCGGTGAGTGGGTCCGGTGCTGGCGGGCGGTGTTCGGGCACGGCAAAGGCCGCTGGTCCCCGCCCGGGTGGGCGGGAACCAGCGGCCTGAGAGCGGGCTAGGAGCTAGCTCACTCGCCGTCCAGATCGGTGGTGATGACGTCCGCCACGGCGGCGAGGGCCTCGTCGGCCCCGGCGCCCTCGGCGGACAGGATCACCTCGTCACCGTGCATGGCGCCCAGCGTCATGAGGCCCAGGACGCTGGCGGCGTCCACCTGCTCGCCACCCTCCTTGCGGATGGAGACGGGCACGGCCTGACCGGCGGCGGCTTTGGCCAGCAGAGCGGCCGGCCGAGCGTGCAGACCCACCTTGCTGGCCACGGTGACCCGAAGTTCCGGCATGGTCTTCCCTTTCGTGCGGTGTGGCGGTCCTAGGTCCTATTTGGACGACTGGCGGCTGCGGGGAGTGGACTCCGCGACCGAGGTGCCGCCTTCCAACTGCTCCTCGGCGTCGTCCTCACGACCGGGGGTGCGCAGGTTCCACTTGGTGATCACGAAGCTGAACACGAAGTAGTAGATGATGCCGTACACCACGCCGATGATGAGCAGCAGCCAGGGTTTCTGCGCGATGCCCCAGTTCAGGACGAAGTCGATGGCTCCGGCCGAGAACGAGAAGCCGTCGTGGATCCCGAGCAGGTTGACGATGGCGAGCGAGGTGCCGGTCAGGACGGCGTGGATGATGTACAGCGGCCACGCGACGAACATGAACGAGAACTCGATCGGCTCCGTGACACCGGTCAGGAACGCGGTGAGGGCGGCGGAAATCATGATGCCGCCGACAACCTTGCGCTGGGAGGGCTTCGCCGTGCGCCAGATCGCCAGGGCGGCGGCGGGCAGGGCGAACATGAAGATCGGGAAGAAGCCGGTCATGAAGCCACCGGCGGACGGGTCGTGCACGAAGAAGCGGTTCAGGTCGCCGGTGACGTCCTTGCCGGTGGCCGGGTCGGTGAAGTGACCGGTGAGGAACCACACGACGGAGTTGACGACGTTGTGCAGACCGAACGGAATCAGCAGGCGGTTGACGACGCCGTAGATGCCGCCGCCCACAACGGGGTTGCCGGCGATGAGGTTGCCGAACGAGGTGAGGCCGGCGTTGAAGATCGGGTAGAGCAGGCCGAAGATCACGCCCAGGACGAGCAGCACCAGGGAGTTGATGATCGGCACGAACCGACGCCCACCGAAGAACGCCAGGTACGGAGGCAGCTTCGTGCGGTAGAAGCGCTGCCACAGCAGGGCGGACACGATGCCGACGAGGATGCCGGCGAGCACGCCGTAGGGCCAACCCCCGGGCGGCGTGGGGGTGTCCCCGGCCTTCTTGGCGGTCACGGGCGCGAACACCTGGACCACCTGGGTGAAGACCACGAAGCCGACGGCGGCGGCGACCGCCGTGGAACCGTCGCCCTTGCGGGCGAAACCGATCGCGATGCCGATCGCGAACAGCAGCGGCAGGTAGTTGAACAACCCGCCACCCGCCGCCACGAACACCTTGGCGACGTCCTGCATGAAATCGTTCTTGAAGCTACCGAGCAGGTCGTCCTGACCGAGCCGCAGCAACAGGCCGGCGGCGGGCAGCGTCGCGATCGGCAGCATCAGGCTCCGGCCGAGGCGCTGCAGCGCGGCCAGACCCTTGTTGCTGCCGGCCACCGTGGGGGCGCTGGCACTCATCGGTTTCCTCCGTGGGCGGAAAGCGGACCGGAACCCGGGTCGCCCCGGTCCAATTGCATGGTTACCTGGTAGAGGTCGCCCCGGTACCAGGACGTCATGTCCTCGATGGCCTCGCCGTCCGCGGTCGAGATCCGTCGGAACACCAGCACCGGCGAGCCGGTGCGCACCCCCAGCAGACGAGCGGTCTCACGATCGGCCGCCTCGGCCCACACCGTCTGCCGGCCGTGGCTGAGCTGCACGCCGAAATGCTCGGCCATCAGCGTGTACAGCGACCGGGTCAGGTCCAGGTCGAGCAGGCCGGGCAGGCGGTGCGGGTTGTACCAACCGCGCTCCACCGCCAGCGGCGTGCCGTCGGCCCGGCGCAGCCGGAACAGCCGGTACGCCGCGTCGTTCGGCTCCAACCCCAGCGCGGCGGCCGCCGCGGGCGGCGGCACCTCCAGGGCGCACGACAGCACCTCGGTGCCGGGCTCGTGCCCCCGCCGGCGCATGTCGTCGGTGAAGGACTCCAGATAGAGCTGGGCCTCCATCCGCCGCTGCGCGGTGAACGTGCCGCGACCACGCGCCCTGGCCAGAAGTCCCTCGGAAACGAGCTGGCCGACCGCGGCCCGAACCGTGAGACGCGACACGCCGTACTGCTCGGCGAGGTCGCGTTCGGACGGGATGGGCGAGCCGGGCGGCAGGTCCTGTTGGGCCAGTTTCCGCAGGATTTCCCGCAGCTGGGCGTGCTTGGGCTTGGGGCCGTCGACGATCCGGTCGGGGATGCCCGACGCGCCCTCGTACACGGCCATGGCACCTCCCGCGGATTCGTCTCGATTCGGCCCCACCTGTCGATCCTCGCCGCGAACATTGGTACGTTCCGGTCTAGACCAGTGGTGCGGGGAGGATGCGCCGCCGGGCGACCGGGTGTCAACCGCCGTTACGAGTTCGTGCCACGGGCGGCCACCATCCGGCCGACTCGCCTACGACTGGCGGACGTCGTGTCCACAACCGACTAGTGAGAGCAGGCGACGAGATGGCAGACGACAGGGCGGCGCAGATCATCGCCGCGATCGGCGGCGCTGACAACATCATCGAGATCGAGCCGTGCATCACGCGGCTGCGCTGCGAACTCGAGGACGGGTCCAAGGTGGACGAGGCCGCGCTCAAGGCGATCGGCGCGCACGGCGTCATCCGCGCGGGCTCGGTGGTCCAGATCATCGTCGGCCCCGAGGCGGACACGATCGCCAGCGACATCGAGGACTTGCTGTGAGTGTCACGGTCCTCAGCCCGGTGAAGGGCGTCCTGGCGCCGATCACCGAGGTGCCGGACCCGGTGTTCGCGCAGGCGATGGTCGGGCCGGGCCTGGCCGTGCACCCGGAGCTGACCGCCGGTGACGCGGTGTCCCCGGTGGACGGAACGGTCGTCACGTTGCACCCGCACGCGTTCGTGGTGGCCACCGCGGACGGCGCCGCGGTGCTGGTGCACCTGGGCATCGACACGGTCAAGCTCAAGGGCGAGGGTTTCACCCTGCACGTGGTGAAGGGCGAGACGGTCCGCGCGGGCCAGCCGGTGATCGGCTGGGATCCGAAGGCGGTGCAGGACGGCGGCAAGTCGCCGATCTGCCCGGTGGTCGCGCTGGACGCGACCGCGGAGAACCTGGTCGACGTGCGCGAGTTCGGGCCGGTCGAGGCCGGCGACGCGCTGTTCACCTGGCAGAAGTAGCGGCGAAGTGGTCCTCCCGGCGACGGGAGGACCACTCGCCCCGCTCGTGCCCGGCGACGCCGGCGGAGGATGTGAAAGGATCCAGGGGTGCTGCGCTGGATCACCGCTGGAGAATCGCACGGACCCGCGCTGGTCGGTGTCCTTGAGGGCATGATCGCCGGAGTGTCCGTGACCACCGAGGACCTCTCGGTGCAACTGGCCCGCAGGCGGCTGGGCTTCGGCCGCAGCCCCCGGATGGACTTCGAGACCGACAAGGTCGAGTTCCTCGGCGGCGTGCGCCACGGCAGGACCCAGGGCGGGCCGATCGCCGTGCACATCGACAACGCCGAGTGGCCGAAGTGGCAGAAGGTCATGGCGGCCGACCCGGTGGACCCGGCCGAGCTGGAGGGCTCCGCGCGCAACGCGCCGCTGACCCGGCCCCGGCCCGGCCACGCGGATCTGCCCGGCATGCAGAAGTACGGCTTCGACGAGGCCCGGCCGGTGCTGGAGCGGGCCAGCGCCCGCGAGACGGCGGAGCGGGTGGCGCTGGGCACGGTGGCCCGCAACCTGCTGCGCCAGGTGCTCAACGCCGAGATCGTCAGCCACGTGGTGTCCATCGGCGCCGCGGAGTGCTCCCCGGACGCGCCGCTGCCCCGGCCGGAGGACCTGGCCGCGATCGACGAGAACCCGGTGCGGGCGTTCGACGCGGCCGGCACCGAGGCGATGGTGGCGGAGGTCGAGGCGGCCAAGCGGGACGGCGACACGCTGGGCGGCGTGATCGAGGCCATCGTCTACGGCCTGCCGCCGGGCCTGGGCTCGCACGTGCACTGGGACCGCCGCCTCGACGCCCGGCTGGCCGGCGCGCTGATGGGCATCCAGGCGATGAAGGGCGTGGAGATCGGCGACGGCTTCACCACCGCGCACCGCCGCGGCAGCCAGGCGCACGACGAGATGGACCGCGGGCCGGGCGTGTCCGGCGTGACGCGGCGGTCGAACCGGGCGGGCGGCCTGGAGGGCGGCATCACCAACGGCGAGCCGCTGCGGGTGCGGGTCGCGATGAAGCCGATCTCCACGGTGCCGCGCGCGCTGGCCACGGTCGACGTCGTCACGGGCGAGCCGGCGGTGGCGATCCACCAGCGCTCCGACATCTGCGCGGTGCCGCGGGCGGGTGTGGTCGTCGAGTCGGTGGTGGCGCTGGTGCTGGCCGACGCGCTGCTGGAGAAGTTCGGCGGCGACTCGCTGGCCGAGACCCGGCACAACGTCGAGGGCTACCTGAAGTCGCTGCAGGACCGCTGGTGAGTCCCGGAGCCCCGGTGGGAGTCGTTGTTGTCGTCGGGCCGCCGGGGGCGGGCAAGACCACCGTCGGCGAGTTGCTGGCCGAGCGGCTGGGCGTGCCGTTCCGGGACGTCGACGCGGACATCGTCGAGCTGGCCGGCAAGCCCATCTCGGACATCTTCACCGAGGACGGCGAGCCGGAGTTCCGGCGCATCGAGTGCGAGGCGGTGGCCCGCGCGCTGGCCACCCACGACGGCGTGCTGGCGCTGGGCGGCGGCGCGGTGCTGGCCGAGTCCACCCGCAAGCTGCTGGCCGAGCACACGGTGGTGTTCCTCAACGTCGGCATGGCCGAGGGGGTGCGCCGCACCGGCCTGTCCACGGCCCGCCCGCTGCTGGCCGGCGTGAACCCGCGGGCGACGTTCAAGGCGCTGCTGGACGCGCGGCTGCCGCTGTACCGCGAGGTCGCGACCGTCGAGATCGACACCGACCGGCACGAGCCGCCGGCCATCGTCGACGAGGTGGTCACGGCCCTGAACCACAAGGAAGGCTGATGCCCGAACCCGTCCGCATCCACGTCGCCGCCGAGCACCCCTACGACGTGACCGTCGGCCGGGGCCTGCTCGGCGACCTGGTCGACACGCTCAAGGGCGTGCCGACGGTCGCGATCGTGCACCAGCCGACGCTGACCGCCACCGCCGAGGCGGTGCGCGAGGAGTTGGAGTCGGCCGGCATCGACGCGCACCGGGTGGAGATCCCGGACGCCGAGGACGGCAAGGCGTTCGCGGTCGCCGGCTTCGTGTGGGAGGTGCTCGGCCGGATCGGCCTGGACCGCACGGGCGCGGTGGTCGGCCTGGGCGGCGGCGCGGTGACCGACCTGGCCGGCTTCGTCGCCGGCACGTGGCTGCGCGGCGTGAAGGTCGTGCACGTGCCGACCACGCTGCTGGGCATGGTGGACGCGGCGGTCGGCGGCAAGGCCGGCATCAACACCGACGCCGGCAAGAACCTGGTGGGCGTGTTCCACGAGCCGACGGCGGTGCTGGCCGACCTGGCCACGTTGGAGACGCTGCCGGCCAACGAGCTCGTCGCCGGCATGGCCGAGGTGGTCAAGGCCGGCTTCGTCGGCGACCCGCGGATCCTGGAGCTGATCGAGGCCGATCCGAAGGCGGCCGTCGACCCGACCGGCGAGGTCATCGGCGAGCTGGTCACGAGGGCCGTCCAGTTCAAGGCCGACGTGGTGTCGAACGACCTGCGCGAGGCCGGGCAGCGGGAGTTCCTGAACTACGGCCACACCCTGGGCCACGCGATCGAGCGCCGGGAGCGGTACCGCTGGCGCCACGGCGCGGCGGTCAGCGTCGGCCTGGTGTTCGCCGCCGAGCTGGCGCGGCTGGCCGGCCGGCTGGACGACGCGACCGCGGACCGGCACCGCTCGGTCCTGACGTCGCTGGGCCTGCCGGTGAACTACGAGCCGGGGGCGCTGCCGCAGCTGCTGGAGGGCATGCGCAACGACAAGAAGACCCGGGCCGGCGTGCTGCGGTTCGTGGTGCTGGACGGGCTGGCCAAGCCGGGCCGGCTGGAGGGCCCGGACCCGAGCCTGATCGCCGCCGCCTACTCGGTGATCGCCGGCGATGACGAGAAGCCGAGCGGAAAGGTGCTTCTGTGACCGAGCTTGCGAGGGCACCAATGAGCACAGGGACATGGGTCGCAGACCCTCCGAGCGCTAGCGAGGTGGGTCTGTGACGAGGGTCTTCGTGCTCAACGGCCCCAACCTGGGGCGGCTCGGCGCGCGCGAGCCGCTGATCTACGGCAGCACCACCCACGCCGACCTGGCCGAGCTGTGCGTGAGCACCGGCAAGGAGCTGGGGCTGGACGTCGAGGTGCGGCAGACCGACACCGAGGGCGAGCTGATCGGCTGGTTGCACGAGGCCGCCGACCAGGGCATTCCGGTGGTGCTCAACGCCGCCGCCTGGACGCACTACTCGATCGCCGTCCGGGACGCCTGCTCGCAGCTGACGTCGAAGCTGGTCGAGGTGCACATCAGCAACGTGCACAAGCGCGAGGAGTTCCGGCAGCACAGCGTGATCTCCGCGGTGGCCGACGGCGTGATCATCGGACTGGGTGTGGACGGGTACGCGTTGGCGCTGCGGTGGGTCGCCGACCACGTGTAACCCACACGGGTGACCGGATTCCCTAGACTGGCCGGGAATCGCAGTCATCCGATCGTGGAGGTCGTCCCGGCATGCCGAGACCCATCAGGGCCATGGCGAGCACGACCGGTTACCTGGCGGTGGCCGCGGTGCTCACGGCCTGCGGCAGCGCCGAGGGCATCACCGCGCCGGCGCCGACCACGCCGACGGCCGTGCAGAAGCGGGCCGACCAGCCGCCCGCGGACGCGGCCGAGGCGCCGTTACGCACCGACCGCGCCAGACAGGGGGCCGGCACGCTGGTGTCCGGCGGGCCGGCCGCGCCGTACAACTACGCGCCGACCGCGATGCTCGACGGCGGTCGGTACCGGATCTGGTGGTGCAGTCAGCTGCCCGACGTCGGGGTGCCCGGCGACGACGTGCTGACGGCCTCGGCCGACAGCCTGAACGGGCCGTTCCCCGACGGGGTGGCCGTGCTGCACGGGTCCGGCGGCGGCTTCGACGCCATGCACACCTGCGACCCGTCCGTCATTCGGGTCAACGGCATCTACTACATGTACTACACCGGCGCGGCCGGCGACGGCGCGCTGGTCAACTCCATCGGCCTCGCGACCAGCGCCGACGGCGTGACCTGGCAGCGCAACCCGAACCCGATCGTGCAGCCGTCGATGGACAGGCAGCGGGCCAACACCTACGGCGTCGGCCAGCCGTCCGTGCTGCATCTCGACGGCTGGTTCTACCTGATGTTCACGGACACCACCGGCGCGGCCGCGAACACCGCCGGTGCGGGGCAGTTCGTGTTGCGGTCACCGGATCCGGACTTCGCCACCAGTGTGCAGTCGTTGACGCCCAACGGTTTCCAGGACGTCCCCGGCACGAAGACCAAGCGCTCCTTGTCGATTTCCAACGCCTACAGCGCCGACTGGATGTGGGTGGACGCCATGAACGCGTTCGCCGTCGCGCACGAGGTCGACGGCAAGGGGACCGTGATCTCGTTCTGGGACAAGGAATTCACCACGCACCCGTACCAGGACGTCGTGCTGGGCGGGCCGTGGAAGGAGGGCCCGGGGCTGGTGCGCCGGGCCGACGGGCACGCGCCGGCCTCGCCGCAGGACCCGTGCGTGCGGGTGCCGGTCGACGTCGTGCGAGCGACCAGGGACGACGGCCAGGGGCCGACCGGGCTGAGCCGGTTCGGGCTGGACATCGCCAACGCCAACGGCTGCCAGACGTTGGCCACCGGGGACGGGGTCGCGATGCCGTCGCCGGACCGCATGATCGTCATGGTGTACGGGGACCGGCTGGTGAAGATCGAGCGGCGGTCGGTGTCGGCGCGGATCGCCGTGCAGGTGCTGGACAAGCCGGTGCCGGGGCTGGACTCGCTGCCGGTGGTCGCGGTGATCAAGGCCGGCGCCCCGGTGCTGCACTCGCCGAACCGACCGTACGCGTTCCTGCTCGACGGCAAGCTCTGGCCGGTCGGGCCGAGCGCCGTCCAGGCGAACTCCTCGGCCGTCACCGAGACGAGTGACGCCGACTGGGACGCCCGCCCCAAGGGCGGCGACCTGTCAGCCTTCCGCGGGAACTGACAACCCGACCAGCTTTGTCAGAAACCGGTCGACCTGCTCGTCGACCGGCGGCCAGGGCAGGTCCGGCTCGTTGATCCGCAGCGACAGCATGCCGGTGACGGCCGCGCGCAGGTCGGCCGCGATGGTGGCGGCGTCGCCGGCCGGCGCGAGCCCCTCGTCCAGGCAGCGCCGCACGGCCTCGGTCGTCCGCACGCCGATCGTTTGCTTGAAGGGCATGCCGATGCCGCGGTTGACGTGGCTCTCGTGCATCACCTTGTACAGGCCCGGGTTGCGCAGGGCGCAGTCGATCAGGCCGCAGATCCAGCCCCTGAGCCGCGCGGCCGCGTCCGTGCCCGCCGCCTCGCCGCGGCTGCCGGCCTCGACCATCAGCCCGTTGAACCGCTCCATCACCGCGAGCACCAGCGCGTCCCGGTCGGGAAAGTGCAGATAGACGGAGGTGGCGGCGATCTTCACCGTGCGGGCCACGGCCCGCAGCGACAGCGCCTCGTCATCACCGAGCTCCGCCAGCATCGCGGTCGCCGCCGTGACGATCTCCTCGCGCAGCTGGTCGCCGCGACCGCGCGCGTTCGGCTTCCGGGTGCCCGTCTCCATGATCCGGCGATTGTATCCGGGCCAACTTGACGCTACGGTTGTAGCGCTACAGCTGTAGTGTGAATTCAGGGGAGGACCTGTCATGACTTCAGCGGTGACCGCCGGGGACCGACTCCGGCAACTGGACCCCGTGTTCGCGCAGATGACGCTGGCCAGCGCCGGGCACGCCCGGTCGGTCGCGGAACTGACCGACCGGGAGAAGACGTTCCTGGCCGTGGTCGGCGACATCTGCCAGGGCAGCCTCGGGCTGGCGTTCGAGGCGCACGTCCGGGCCGGGCTGCGGGCCGGCGTGACCGTCGAGGACCTGCGCGGACTGCTGCGCTTCGTCTCGTACGACATCGGATACCCGGCCGCCGTGGCCGGGTTCGAGGCGCTGGCGGCGTTGGCCGAGGAGCCGACGACGGCCGCGGCGCTGGACGAGTCGCTGGTGAGCACCGGCCCGGACGCGGCGCCGAGCCCGCTGCCGGCGCCGGTCCGGGATCGGTTGGCGGGCATGGATCCGCACTTCGCGGAGTACTTCGATCTCCAGTCACGGATGCGCGGCGGGAACGGGCCGGGGACGCTCAGCGAGCGGGAGCGCGGCCTGGTCAGCCTCAGCGTCGACGTTCACTACGGGACTCTCGGCGACACCTTCCGCATCCACGTCGACCGAGCGTTGCGCGGCGGCGCCTCGCCCGACGACGTGCGCGCCGCGCTCCGGTTCAACGCGCAGTTCGGCGTGACACGGGCGTGGGAGGCGTGGCTGGTGCTGAATCCGCTGCTCGGGTAGCGGTCACCAGCCGTCCGATGAGCAGGCCGACACCGGCGGGGACCAGCACCAGCAGCGCGATGAACGCGGCCCCGCCGGTGATCGCCACCGGCAGCGCCTCGGCGCCCGTGTCGTCCACGAACACGCCCTGGCCGATGACCCCGAGCACACCGCCGACCGGGCCGGCCACCAGGGCGCTGAAGAACCACACCATGCCGCGACCCTCGCGGCCCAGCCAACCGTCGATGCCGGACCACAGCACGGCGACGCCCACCAGCAGGCCCAGTGCCGTCGGCCGCAGCCAGCCGACCGCGGTCGGATCGCCGGCGCGCACCCACGCCTCGCCCGTCTGCACCGCCGCGTGCACCACGGCCAACACCAGCCCGCGTAGCAACCACGCCCTCATCGCCCCAGCGTAAACCCTCACCCCGGTCGCCAATTCTGGCCGGCGTGCCTTCTCTCCGTTCGGACGGGCAGGAATCGCGGTGACAAAAGGGTGGTCGTTATTTTCGGTCGCCGACAATGGGCTTACGACGGTTCTCCGGAATTCCCGTGACGAACTGGTCGATCACAACCAGGGGCCGGGCTCGGCCAGGGCATACTCGATGGCCCGCTCCGGCGTCCGTCCCTCGCCCTGGTTGAAGGCGCTGGCCGGCCCTTGTCTGCGGCGTCGGTGAGCAGGTCGATCAACGGCGTCATGCCGACCAAACTATTGCCGCCAAGCCGACGACAACGATGTATCGGGCAATTATGGCCAATTGTCTGCGGGGGCGTGCTGGCAATAGTCTGCTCGGCATGGCTGAGATGCACGGCAGGAGGCGGGCGGCGCTGCGCCGGCTGCTCGCCGAGCGCGAGCTGGACACGCTGCTGGTGACGAATCTGCTCAACGTGCGCTACCTCACCGGCTTCACCGGCTCGAACGCGGCGCTGCTCGTCACCCGCGACGACGCCGTGTTCTGCACGGACGGCCGGTACGACACGTCGTCGGCAAGCCAGGTGCCGGACCTGGAGCGGGTCATCGAGCGGGACTGCGGTCTGGCGCTGGCCGCTCGGGCGACGGGACGGATCGGTTTCGAGAGCGACCACGTCACCGTGGACGGCCTGGCCGACCTGTCCGAGGCCGCGCGGGCGGAGCTGGTCCGGGCCCCGGGCCTGGTCGCGGAGCTGCGGGTGATCAAGGACGAGACGGAGATCGAGGCGCTGCGGATGGCGTGCGCGGCGGCGGACCGGGCGCTGGCGGCGTTGATCGAGCACGGCGGCCTGCGCCCCGGCCGCACCGAGCGCGAGGTGGCGCGGGCGCTGGACGACGGCCTGCGCGACCAGGGCGCGACCGGGCCGGCGTTCGCCACGATCGTGGCGGCGGGGGAGCACTCGGCCATCCCGCACCACGAGCCGACCGACGCCGCGCTCAAGGCCGGTGACCTGGTGAAGATGGACTTCGGCGCGCTGGTCGACGGCTACCACTCGGACATGACCCGCACGGTGGTGCTGGGCCGGGCCGCCGACTGGCAGACCGAGATGTACGAGCTGGTGGCGGCGGCGCAGGCGGCCGGCCGCGCGGCGCTGCGGCCCGGCACGCCGCTGGCCGGCGTGGACGACGCGGCCCGCTCGGTGATCGCCGCGGCCGGCCGGGCGGAGCAGTTCCCGCACGGTGTCGGACACGGCGTCGGCCTGGAGATCCACGAGGCTCCGGCACTGAACAAGGCCGGTACCGGTACACTTGCCGCCGGCATGGCGGTCACCGTCGAGCCCGGCGTCTACGTGCCCGGGCAGGGCGGGGTCCGCATCGAGGACACTCTCATCGTGCGCGAGGGTGCGCCCGAGCTGCTCACCCTGACCACGAAGGAACTCGTGGTCGTCTGACGCACGACCCGAAACCCAGCGGTCCGCGACTGCGGCCCGTCCGTGACTACAGGAGAGACCACCACCGTGGCCACCACCAACGACCTCAAGAACGGCCTGGTGCTCAACCTCGAGGGCCAGCTTTGGACCGTCGTGGCGTTCCAGCACGTCAAGCCCGGAAAGGGCGGCGCGTTCGTGCGCACCACCCTCAAGCACGTGCTCACCGGCAAGGTGGTGGACAAGACCTTCAACGCCGGCACCAAGGTCGACACGGCCACGGTCGACAAGCGCGGCATGACCTACCTGTACCGCGACGGCTCGGACTTCGTGTTCATGGACGGCGACACGTACGACCAGATGAACATCCCGGCCGAGACCGTCGGCGACGCGGCCAACTTCATGCTGGAGAACCAGGAGGCCGTGGTCGCCGTGCACGAGGGCGTCGCGCTCTTCGTGGAGCTGCCGACCTCGGTCGAGCTGGTCATCCAGCACACCGACCCGGGCCTGCAGGGCGACCGCTCCACCGGCGGCACCAAGCCGGCCACCCTGGAGACCGGCGCCGAGATCCAGGTGCCGCTGTTCGTGACGACCGGCGAGAAGGTCAAGGTGGACACCCGCGACGGTCGCTACCTCGGACGAGTCAACGCCTGATGGGTGCCCGCAGCAAATACCGCAAACGCGCGGTCGACGTCCTGTACGAGGCGGACCTGCGCGGCGCGGACGCCGTGACGCTGCTCGCGGAGCGGGTCGGCTCGCCCGACGTGCCCCCGGTCAACGACTACACGATCGCCCTGGTCGAGGGCATCACGGCGAACCGGGCGCGGATCGACGAGCTGATCTCCGAGCACGCCGAGGGCTGGACCCTGGCCCGGATGCCGGCGGTGGACCGCGCCGTGCTCCGGCTGGGCGTGTACGAGCTGCTGTGGGCGGCCGACGTGGACGACGCGGTGGCCATCAGCGAGGCCGTCGAGCTGGCCAAGCAGCTGTCCACCGACGACTCGCCGCGCTTCGTCAACGGCGTGCTGGACAGCATCGCCCGCATCGCGGTGCACCTGCGGGCCGCTCTCTAAGGCCGGATCAACTTCGAAGGCCGCCCCACCGGGATCGTCCGGTGGGGCGGCCTTCGCGTTTGTCCCCAGGCTATTCGCGGGTTCGCGCCGGCCTCTGGTCCGCAGGCTCAGCTCGATCGAGTCCGTTCACCGATCGAGCTGAGACAAGGGAAGAGACCGGCTCAGGAGCGAACCCGCCCCGCGCGGCACGCGCGGCGAAAACACAGTCCCGCGCGGCGAGAACTCAGTCTTCCTTCGAGGGTCGGGCCTCGGGCGGCAGGACGCCCCAGTCGATGAGCTGCTCGGTCAGCTCGCCGGGGGTCATGTCGTAGATGATGGCCAGCGACCGCAGGTCCTCGGTGCGGATGGAGAGCACCTTGCCGTTGTAGTCGCCGCGCTGGCTCTGGATGGTGGCGGCGTAGCGGGCCAGCGGTCCGACCTTCTCCGCCGGCAGCTGCTGCAGCCGCTCCAGATTGATGACGATCTTCGTGGCCGGCTCGGCCCCCGACGGCACGCGGCCCTCCGGCAGCAGCTCGGCCACGGGCACGCCGTAGAAGTCCGCCAGCTCGGCCAGCTTCTGCACGGTGACCGCCCGGTCGCCGCGCTCGTAGGAGCCGACGACGACCGCCTTCCAGCGACCGCCGGACTTCTGCTCGACGCCATGCAGTGACAATCCCTGCTGCTGGCGGATGGCGCGGAGCTTGGCCCCCAGCGCCTTGGCGTAATCGCCCATGTGGCGGTTCTCCGTTCATTCGCCCCGTCGGCCGGTAGCCATCGCCGCGGGGAGCCTGAGATCAATACGCAGAGTAATGGTCGCTCGCTGTCGTCACCAGGTCAAGCTGACTTCGCTGCGGCATGCGGGGGAGGGGGGTCAACCACCCGGAAGGGCTACAGAGCGTGGCTGGTACCGTGGCCCCTGAGCTCGGCATACGCCGGGCGACCCGACGTCCTTTAAGGACCCGTCCGGTGAGGCGGGGAAGGAGGTCCACCCGTGGCGCCGCGTGTTCGTGGCGCGACGGACCCGGCCGAGCGCGAGCTCCTCTCGGCCGGCGATGTCGCGCGCACCATCGCCCGAATGGCCCATCAGATCATCGAGAAGACGTCCCTCGGCAGCGCTGAGTCGGATTCTCGGGCCAATCAACCCGTGGTCCTGCTGGGCATCCCCAGCCGGGGAGCGCCGCTGGCGCGCCGGCTGGCCGAGCTGATCGCCGAGTTCAGCGACGTCCGCGTGCCCGTCGGCGCGCTCGACGTCACCCTCTACCGCGACGACCTGCGGCACCGGCCGAACCGGCCGCTGGAGTCGACCACACTGCCCGAGGGCGGCATCGACAACTGCCTGGTCGTGCTGGTCGACGACGTGCTGTTCTCCGGCCGCACGATCCGCGCCGCGCTCGACGCCCTGCGCGACGCCGGCCGCCCTTCCGCGGTGCAGCTGGCGGTCCTGGTCGACCGCGGCCACCGCGAGCTGCCGATCCGCGCCGACTACGTGGGCAAGAACGTGCCGACCTCGCGCACCGAGGAGGTGCACGTCTGCTTCACCGAGGTGGACGGGCGCGACGGCGTGTACCTGCGACGGGAAGACCACCAGTGAAACACCTGCTCTCCACCGACGGCCTGGACCCGGCGCAGGCCACCGCGGTGCTGGACACCGCGGACACGCTCAAGCGCACGCTGCTCGGCCGCGAGGTCCGCAAGCTGCCGACGCTGCGCGGCCGGACCGTGGTCACGATGTTCTACGAGAACTCCACCCGCACCCGCGTCTCCTTCGAGGTCGCGGGCAAGTGGATGAGCGCCGACGTGATCAACGTGTCGGCCGGCGGCTCCTCGGTCGGCAAGGGCGAGTCGCTGCGCGACACCGCCCTCACGCTGTCCGCCGCCGGCGCCGACCTGGTGATCGTCCGGCACCCGGCCTCCGGCGCGGCCCACCGGCTGGCCGGCTGGCTGGAAGGCACCGGCACCGCCGTGGTCAACGCCGGCGACGGCATGCACGAGCACCCCACGCAGGCCCTGCTGGACGCGGCCACGCTGCGGGAGCGGCTCGGGCAGATCGCCGGCAAGCGGATCGCGATCGTCGGCGACGTGCTGCACAGCCGGGTCGCGCGGTCCAACGTGCACCTGCTGACGGCGCTCGGCGCCGAGGTCGTGCTGGTCGCGCCGCCGACGCTGCTGCCGGCCGGCGTGGACAACTGGCCGGTGGCCGTGTCGCACGAGCTGGACGCCGAGCTGCCGGCGCTGGACGCCGTGATGATGCTGCGCGTGCAGGCCGAACGCATGCACGGCGGTTTCTTCCCGTCCGCGCGGGAGTACTCGATCGCCTACGGCCTCAACGAGCGACGCCTGTCGCTGCTGCCCGAGCACGCCGTCGTGCTGCATCCCGGGCCCATGCTGCGCGGCATGGAGATCTCGGCGGCCGTCGCGGACTCGCCGCGCGCCGCCATCACCGAGCAAGTCCGCAACGGGGTGCACGTCCGGATGGCCGTGCTGTACCACCTGCTCGCGGGGGAGGAAGAAGCCGCATGATGCTGATCAAGGGAGTCCGGCTCTACGGCGAGGGCGACCCGGTCGACATCCTGGTGCGCGACGGCGTGATCGCCGAGATCGGCCCGTGGCTGGACGCCGCCAGCACCCAGGAGATCACCGACGTCGAGGTCATCGACGCGGACGGCCAGGTCGCGCTGCCCGGCTTCGTCGACCTGCACACGCACCTGCGGGAGCCGGGCCGCGAGGACACCGAGACGATCGCCACCGGCTCGGCCGCGGCGGCGCTGGGCGGCTACACCGCCGTGTTCGCCATGGCCAACACCGACCCGGTCGCCGACAACGCCGTGATCGTCGAGCACGTCTGGCGGCGGGGCCGCGAGGTCGGCCTGGTCGACGTGCATCCGGTCGGCGCGGTCACCGTCGGGCTGAAGGGCGAGAAGCTCGCCGAGCTCGGCACGATGGCCCGCAGTCAGGCCGACGTCCGCGTGTTCTCCGACGACGGCCACTGCGTCGCCGACCCGCTGATCATGCGCCGGGCGCTGGAGTACACCAAGGCGCTGGACGGTGTGATCGCGCAGCACGCGGAGGAGCCGCGGCTGACCGTCAACGCCCAGGCGCACGAGGGCGAGCGGGCGGCCCGGCTGGGCCTGGCCGGCTGGCCGGCGGCGGCCGAGGAGTCGATCGTCGCCCGGGACTGCCTGCTGGCCAAGCAGACCGGGGCGCGGCTGCACGTCTGCCACGTCTCCACCGCCGGCACGGTCGACGTGCTGCGGTGGGCGAAGGAGCGCGGCACCAAGGTGTCCGCCGAGGTGACGCCGCACCACCTGCTGCTGACCGACGAGCGGCTGGCCACGTACGACCCGGTGAACAAGGTGAACCCGCCGCTGCGCACGGAATCCGACGTGCAGGTGCTGCGTGAGGCGCTGGCCGAGGGTGTCGTCGACTGCGTCGCCACGGACCACGCGCCGCATGCCCCGCAGGACAAGGACTGCGAGTGGTCGGCCGCCCGGCCGGGCATGCTCGGCCTGCAGACGGCGCTGTCCATCGTGGTCGAAACGCTGGTGCGGCCGGGGTTGCTGGACTGGCGCGGCGTGGCCCGCGTGATGAGCGAGAAGCCGGCGGAGATCGCCGGCCTGCCCGACCAGGGCCGGCCGCTGGCCGTGGGCGAACCGGCGACGCTGGTGCTGGTCGACCCCACCGCCCGGTGGACGGTGCGCGGCGCGGAACTGGCCAGCATCGCCGGCAACACCCCGTTCGAGGGCATGGAGTTGCCGGGAGTGGTCCGCACCACGATGCTGCGCGGGCGGGTCACCGTGTCCGAGGGGAAGGTCCAGTCATGACGCGCCTGGTGTTGGTGCTCGTCGTGCTGGCGTTCTTCGTGCTGTGCGCCGCCGCGATGTGGTGGGGCTGGCGGAACAGGGCCCGCCGGCAGGCGGAGACGCTGCCCGCGCTGCCGTCCGCGCCGGCCGAGCTCGGCGCCGAGCTGCTGCCCGAGGCCAGCGGCGTCTACGTCAGCACGACGACGGACGAAAGCTGGCAGGACCGGGTCGCGGTCGGCGACGTCGGCTTCCGCTCGGAGGCGACGCTTCACCTGCACGACAAGGGTTTGCTCATCGACCGGGTGGGCGCGAGCCCGGTCTGGATCCCCCGCGACGCGGTCCGGGACGCGCGGGTCGGCCAGGGGCTGGCCGGCAAGGTGATGTTCGGCGACGGCCTGCTCATCGTCCGGTGGCAGGTGGAGAACCAGCTGCTGGACAGCGGGTTTCGCGCCGACGAGAAGGAGCACTACCAGGAGTGGGTGACCGCGCTGCGGTCCATGGCAGGCGTTGGAGGTGGCGCGCAGTGAGCGCTCGCGAGCAGGCGGCGTTGGTGGTCGAGGACGGTCGGGTCTTCCGTGGTGAGGCGTACGGGGCGCTCGGCGCGACCCTGGGCGAGGTCGTGTTCTGCACGGGCATGACCGGCTACCAGGAGACGCTGACGGACCCGTCCTACCACGGCCAGATCGTGGTGCAGACGGCGCCGCAGATCGGCAACACCGGCTGGAACGACGAGGACGACGAGTCGTCGCGGATCTGGGTTTCCGGTTACGTGGTGCGGGATCCGGCGCGGCGGCCGTCGAACTGGCGGGCCACCCGGTCGCTGGACGACGAGCTGGTGCGGCAGGGTGTCGTCGGCATCGCCGGCGTGGACACACGCACGCTGACCCGGCACATCCGGGAGCGCGGCGCGATGCGCGCCGGCGTGTTCTCCGGCGACGAACTGTCCGATGTGGACACGATGCTGGCCCGGGTGCAGGCGGCGCCGCAGATGAAGGGCGCGGACCTGGCCGGCGACGTGACGACCGCGCAGACCTACGTGGTGCCCGCCGACGGCGAGCGCCGGTTCCGGGTCGCCGCGCTGGACCTGGGCATCAAGTCCAACACGCCCCGGATGATGGCCGCCCGCGGCATCGAGGTGCACGTGCTGCCGCTGCACTCCACGCTGGACGACCTGCTGGCCGTGGAGCCGGACGGCGTGTTCCTGTCCAACGGCCCCGGCGACCCGGCCACCCAGGAGCACGGTGTGGCCTTGACGCAGGGGGTGCTGGAGCGGCGGATCCCGCTGTTCGGCATCTGCTTCGGCAACCAGATCCTGGGCCGGGCCCTGGGCCGCGGCACGTACAAGCTGCAGTACGGCCACCGCGGCATCAACGTGCCGGTGATCGACACCGCCACCGGCCGGGTCGCGATCACCGCGCAGAACCACGGCTTCGCCCTGGAGGGCGAGCCGGGGGAGCGCTTCGACACCCCGTTCGGGCCGGCCACGGTGAGCCACTACTGCCCGAACGACGGCACGGTGGAGGGCCTGCGCTGCATCGAGGCGCCGGCGTTCTCCGTGCAGTACCACCCGGAGGCCGCCGCCGGCCCGCACGACGCCGCGGCCCTGTTCGACGAGTTCTGCCAGCTGATGAGTGAGGCCCGCTGATGCCGAAGAGGACCGACATCAACCACGTCCTGGTGATCGGGTCGGGGCCGATCGTGATCGGCCAGGCCTGCGAGTTCGACTACTCCGGCACGCAGGCGTGCCGGGTGCTGCGGGACGAGGGCCTGCGCGTGTCGCTGGTCAACTCGAACCCGGCCACGATCATGACCGACCCGGAGTTCGCCGACGCCACCTACATCGAGCCGATCACGCCCGAGTTCGTGGAGAAGGTGATCGCCGAGGAGCAGGCGCTCGGCCACCCGATCCAGGCGGTGCTGGCCACCCTGGGCGGGCAGACCGCGCTGAACACCGCCGTCGCCCTGCACGAGCGCGGCGTGCTGGAGAAGTACAACGTCGAGCTGATCGGCGCGGACATCGGCGCCATCCAGCGCGGCGAGGACCGGCAGCTGTTCAAGGACATCTGCGCCTCCGTCGGCGCGGAGACCCCGCGCAGCCGGGTCTGCAAGACGATGGACGAGGTCCGCGAGACCGTGGCCGAGCTCGGCCTGCCGGTGGTCATCCGGCCGTCGTTCACCATGGGCGGCCTGGGTTCCGGCATGGCGCACACCCCGGACGAGCTGGAGCGGCTGGCCTCGCTGGGCCTGGACGAGTCGCCGGTCACCGAGGTGCTGATCGAGGAGAGCGTGCTCGGCTGGAAGGAGTACGAGCTCGAGCTCATGCGGGACCGCAACGACAACGTCGTGGTCATCTGCTCGATCGAGAACATCGACCCGATGGGCGTGCACACCGGCGACTCGGTGACCGTCGCGCCGGCGATGACGCTGACCGACCGTGAGTACCAGCACATGCGCGACGTCGGCATCGACGTGCTGCGCGCGGTCGGCGTGGAGACCGGCGGCTGCAACATCCAGTTCGCCATCAACCCGCGGACCGGTCGCATGGTCGTCATCGAGATGAACCCCCGCGTGTCCCGGTCGAGCGCGCTGGCGTCGAAGGCGACCGGCTTCCCGATCGCCAAGATCGCCGCCCGGCTGGCCATCGGCTACACCCTGGACGAGATCCAGAACGACATCACCGGCGAGACCCCCGCGTCCTTCGAGCCGACGCTGGACTACGTGGTGGTGAAGGTGCCGCGGTTCGCGTTCGAGAAGTTCCCCGGCGCGGACCCGACGCTGACCACCACCATGAAGTCGGTCGGCGAGGCGATGTCCATCGGCCGCAACTTCAGCGAGGCGCTGAACAAGGCGCTGCGCTCCATGGAGACGAAGGCGGCCGGCTTCTGGACCCGACCGGACGCCGACGACGCCACGCTGGAGAACACCCTCGAAGCGCTCAAGAAGGGCCACGACGGGCGGTTGTACACCGTCGAACGGGCCCTGCGGCTCGGGGCGACCGTGGAGCAGGTGCACGAGGCGTCCGGCATCGACCCGTGGTTCATCGACCAGATCGCCGCGCTGGGCGAGCTGCGTGAGGAGATCGTCGGCGCGGCCGTGCTGGACGAGGCGCTGCTGCGCCGGGCCAAGCGGGCCGGCCTGTCCGACCGGCAGATCGCGTCGCTGCGGCCGGAGCTGGCCGGCGAGGACGGCGTCCGCGCGCTGCGGTACCGGCTGGGCGTCCGGCCGGTGTTCAAGACCGTCGACACCTGCGCCGCCGAGTTCGCCGCCCGCACGCCGTACCACTACTCCGCCTACGAGTCCGACCCGGCGGCGGAGACCGAGGTCACCGAGCAGCGGGACCGGCCGAAGGTGCTGATCCTCGGCTCCGGCCCGAACCGCATCGGGCAGGGCATCGAGTTCGACTACTCCTGCGTGCACGCGGCGATGGAGCTGCGGCGGGCCGGCTTCGAGACCGTGATGGTCAACTGCAACCCGGAGACGGTGTCCACCGACTACGACACCTCCGACCGCCTGTACTTCGAGCCGCTGACGTTCGAGGACGTGCTGGAGGTCGTGCACTCCGAGCGCGAGTCCGGCACCGTCGCCGGCGTCATCGTGCAGCTGGGCGGGCAGACCCCGCTCGGGCTGGCGCAGCGGCTGGCCGACGCGGGCGTGCCGGTGGTGGGCACCTCGCCGGAGGCGATCCACCTGGCCGAGGACCGCGGCGCGTTCGGCGAGGTGCTGACCGCGGCCGGGCTGCCCGCGCCGAAGTACGGCACCGCGACGTCGTTCCCGCAGGCCAAGCGGATCGCCGACGAGATCGGCTACCCGGTGCTGGTGCGGCCGTCGTACGTGTTGGGCGGCCGCGGCATGGAGATCGTCTACGACGAGGAGACGCTGGCCGGCTACATCGCCCGCGCCACCGAGGTCTCGCCGGAGCACCCGGTGCTGGTCGACCGGTTCCTCGACGACGCCATCGAGATCGACGTGGACGCGCTGTGCGACGGCGAGGAGGTCTACCTCGGCGGCGTGATGGAGCACATCGAGGAGGCCGGCATCCACTCCGGCGACTCCTCGTGCGCGCTGCCGCCGATCACGCTGGGCCGCAGCGATCTGGAGGCGGTCCGCCGCTCCACCGAGGCCATCGCGCACGGCATCGGCGTGCGCGGGCTGCTGAACGTGCAGTACGCGCTCAAGGACGACGTCCTCTACGTCCTGGAGGCCAACCCCCGCGCGTCGCGGACGGTGCCGTTCGTGTCCAAGGCGACGGCGGTGCCGCTGGCCAAGGCGGCGGCCCGGATCGCCCTCGGCGCCACCATCGCCCAGCTGCGGGAGGAAGGCGTCCTGCCGGCCGAGGGCGACGGCGCCGAGATGCCCGCCGACTCGCCGGTCGCGGTGAAGGAGGCGGTGCTGCCGTTCCACCGGTTCCGCACGCCGGAGGGCAAGGGCGTGGACTCGCTGCTCGGGCCGGAGATGAAGTCCACCGGCGAGGTGATGGGCGTGGACTTCTCGTTCGGCAAGGCCTTCGCCAAGTCGCAGACCGCCTCGTACGGGTCGCTGCCGACCAAGGGCCGGGTGTTCGTGTCGGTCGCCAACCGGGACAAGCGGGCCATGGTGTTCCCGGTCAAGCGGCTGGCCGACCTGGGCTTCGAGATCCTGGCGACCGCCGGCACCGCGGAGGTGCTGCGCCGCAACGGCGTGGCCTGCACGGTGGTGCGCAAGCACTTCGAGGGCGAGGACAACATCGTCGAGAAGATCCTCGCCGGCGAAGTCGACATGATCATGAACACCCCGTACGGCAACCACGGCCCCCGGGTCGACGGCTACGAGATCCGGACGGCGGCGGTCGCACGGGACATCCCGTGCATCACCACCGTTTCCGGGGCTGCGGCGGCCGTACACGGCATCGAGGCCCTCATCCGGGGTGACATCGGCGTGCGGTCGCTCCAGGGCCTCCAGGCCGCGCTGAAGGGTGCGAAAGCATGAGCGAGTCCTTCGGGGCCCGGCTGGCGGCCAAGGTGGCCGCCGCCGGGCCGCTGGTGGCCGGCATCGACCCGCACCCGGGCCTGCTGGCCGACTGGGGCCTGCCGGTGGACGTCACCGGCCTGGAGCGCTTCGCGCTGACCTGCGTGGAGGCGTTCGCCGCCGAGGTGGCGCTGGTGAAGCCGCAGGCGGCCTTCTTCGAGGCGTTCGGCTCGCGGGGCGTGGCCGTGCTGGAGCGGACCATCGCCGAGGCGCGGGCCGCCGGCGCGCTGGTGATCGTGGACGCCAAGCGGGGCGACATCGGCTCCACGATGGCCGCCTACGCGTCGGCGTTCCTGTCCGACGACTCGCCGCTGGCCGGCGACGCGGTGACGCTCTCGCCGTATCTGGGATTCGGTTCTCTGGATCCGGCTTTGGAGCTGAGTGCGAAAACCGGTCGCGGAATTTTCGTTCTCGCCTTGACTTCCAACAAGGAAGGCCCGTCCGTGCAAAGGGCGCGCACCGATGGGGGCGTTTCCCTCGCGCAGTCGATCGTGGATGCGGCCGCCGAGCGCAATGACGGGGCCCGACCACTGGGCCATGTGGGTGTCGTTATCGGTGCCACGGTGGGTGAAACGGGCCTGGACCTGTCCCGCCTGAACGGTCCGGTGCTGGCGCCGGGGCTGGGCGCGCAGGGCGGCACCGTCGCCGACCTGCGGCGACTTTTCGGCGGGATTTCCGGCCAGGTTCTGCCCAGTTCGTCCCGCGACGTGCTGCGGCACGGGCCGGATGTGGCGGCGCTGCGCGCCGCCGCCGTCGCGACCAGGGAATCCGTCCGCGAGCTGGGCGAATCCGCAGGCACGGCAGGGAAATCCGTGAGTTGATCTTGAAACCCCGCTGGTCGTGCATAGCACACGGGGCTCGCGGGGCACATCACCGGTGGCGGTGATCAGGCTGTCGGGGGTCCTTGGTACTACTTCCACCACGTCGTGACGGCCGCTTTGGTCGAGATGCACCCGACCGGGTGGGGGAGTGTCACCGCATTGGTTGTGCGTTGTCACCACGGGGACCCACGTTGTACCGGGCGAGGCTCGATCGGTACGGTCGCGACACCGATCCCACTGAAGAACACCCACACCACGGAGGAGATCGTGGCCCTTCCCCAGCTGACCGAGGAGCAGCGGGCCGCAGCGCTGGAGAAGGCGGCTGCCGCTCGTCGCGCCCGGGCCGAGCTCAAGGAGCGCCTCAAGCGTGGCGGCACGAACCTGAAGGACGTGCTGACCGCCGCCGACACCGACGAGGTCCTCGGCAAGATGAAGGTCTCCGCACTCCTGGAGTCCCTGCCCGGCGTCGGCAAGGTCCGGGCCGCGCAGATCATGGAGCGGCTGGAGATCGCGACCAGCCGCCGGCTGCGTGGTCTCGGCGACCGTCAGCGCAAGGCCCTGCTGACCGAGTTCGGCGGCGAGTGAGCAAGACGGCCGAGAAGGGGTCGGGCACCAGTGCCCGGCCCCGCCTCACCGTGTTGTCCGGCCCCTCCGGGGTCGGCAAGTCCAGCGTGCTCTCCGAGCTGCGCGGGCTCGGTGAGGACGTGTACTACAGCGTCTCGGTGACCACCCGCGCGCCGCGCCCGGGCGAGGTCGACGGCCAGCACTACCACTTCGTCGACCGCGCCGAGTTCGACCGCATGGTGGCCGCCGGGGAGCTGCTCGAGCACGCCGAGTACGCGGGCAACTGCTACGGCACGCCGCGCCGGCCCGTCGAGGCCGCGCTGGAGCGGGGAACTCCAGCGATCCTCGAGATCGAGCTCCAGGGCGCGCGCCAGGTGCGGCGCGCCATGCCCGAGGCGCAGCTGGTGATGCTGATGCCGCCGACGTGGGAGGTTCTCGTGACCCGGCTGACCGGCCGCGGCACCGAGGATCCGGCGGTCGTCGCGCACCGGCTCAAGGTGGCCGAGCAGGAACTGGCCGCCGCCGAGGAGTTCGACGCCGTGCTGGTGAACTCCGATGTTCGTACCGTCGCACGCGAGTTGCTAACCTTGGTGGTCGGCTCGCCCACCGAGCGTGTGTCCAGCGAGCCGTGACTACTTCAGGAGCGTTGTCTGTGACCATCCCGAGCCACCTTGCCGCTGTCGGCGAGCCCGTCAGCACGCCGGAAGGCATCACCAACCCGCCGATCGACGACCTGCTGGAGCAGGTCAGCTCGAAGTACGCGCTGGTGATCTACGCGGCCAAGCGCGCGCGGCAGATCAACGACTACTACGCCCAGCTCGGCGAGGGCCTGCTCGAGTACGTCGGCCCGCTGGTCGAGCCGGGCCCGCGCGAGAAGCCGCTGTCGATCGCGCTGCGCGAGATCCACTCCGGCATGCTCGAGCACACCGAAGGCGAATGAGCGACGTTCCGAACGTCGTACTGGGCGTGGGCGGCGGCATCGCCGCCTACAAGGCCTGCGAGGTGCTGCGCCGCCTGACCGAGTCCGGTCACCGGGTGCGCGTGGTGCCCACCGAGGCCGCGCTGAACTTCGTCGGCGCGGCCACCTTCGAGGCGCTGTCCGGGCAGCCGGTCGCCACCGGGGTGTTCACCGACGTCCCGGCGGTGCCGCACGTCAAGATCGGGCAGACCGCCGACCTGGTCGTCGTCGCCCCCGCCACCGCGGACCTGCTGGCCCGGGCCGCCCACGGCATGGCCGACGACCTGCTCACCGGCACGCTGCTGACCGCGCGCTGCCCCGTGCTCATGGTGCCGGCGATGCACACCGAGATGTGGGAGCACCCGGCCACCCAGGCCAACGTCGCCACGCTGCGCTCCCGCGGCGTGGTCGTGGCCGAGCCGGCCAGCGGCCGGCTGACCGGCAAGGACACCGGCAAGGGCCGACTCCCCGAGCCGGCCGAGATCGTCGAGCTGGCCCGGCTGCTGCTGGCCGCCCCGTCGGCGCTGCCCCGGGACCTGGAGGGCCGCCGCGTGGTGGTGTCCGCCGGCGGCACCCGCGAGGCGCTCGACCCCGTCCGCTACCTGGGCAACCGCTCGTCCGGCAAGCAGGGCTACGCGCTGGCCCGGGTCGCCGCCCAGCGCGGCGCCGAGGTCACGCTGGTCGCCGGGCACACCGCCGACCTGGCCGACCCCGCCGGCGTACGGGTGGTCCGCGTCGGGTCCGCGATCGAGCTGCGGGACGCCATGCACGCCGAGAGCCGCGAGGCCGACGTGGTGGTGATGGCCGCGGCCGTCGCCGACTTCCGGCCGCTCGCGCTGTCCTCGTCGAAGATCAAGAAGGGTGACCGGGAGCCCGAGCCGATCCGGCTCGCGGTCAACCCGGACATCCTGGTCGAGCTCGTCAAGGCCCGTCCCACCGGACAGGTCGTGGTCGGCTTCGCCGCCGAGACCGGCGACGAGACCGGTGACGTGCTGCACCACGGCCGGGCCAAGCTCGCCCGCAAGGGCTGCGACCTGCTGGTCGTCAACGCCGTCGGCGACGGCCTCGCGTTCGAGGTCGAGGACAACGCCGGGTGGCTGCTGACCGCGGGCGGTGACGAACATCCCATCCCGCACGGCTCCAAGTCCCGGCTGGCGGCCACAGTGTGGGATGCGATCGGGCCCTTGCTCAGGACTTGAGCGGGCTTCGACGTCACGCCCGGTACGGTTGACGCGATAGAGAGCGTGGCGAGGGGCCCGAAGGCCGCCGAGAAACATCTGTGAGGAGTGTCGTGAGCGAACACAGCCGGAGGCTGTTCACCTCTGAGTCGGTCACCGAGGGCCACCCCGACAAGATCTGTGACGCGATCAGCGACTCCATTCTTGACGGGCTGCTGTCCAAGGACCCGCGCAGCCGGGTCGCCGTCGAGACGCTGATCACCACCGGCCAGGTGCACGTGGCCGGCGAGGTCACGACCGAGGCGTACGCCGACATCCCGACCATCGTCCGGGAGAAGATCCTGGAGATCGGCTACGACTCGTCGGCCAAGGGCTTCGACGGCAACTCCTGCGGCGTGAACGTCGCGATCGGGTCGCAGTCCCCGGACATCGCGCAGGGCGTGGACACCGCCTATGAATCGCGGGTCGAGTCGGCCGAGGACGAGATCGCCCGCCAGGGCGCCGGTGACCAGGGCCTGATGTTCGGCTACGCCACCACCGACACCCCCGAGCTGATGCCGCTGCCGATCGCGCTGGCCCACCGCCTGTCGCGCCGGCTGACCGCGGTCCGCAAGAACGGCGCGCTGCCGTACCTGCGTCCCGACGGCAAGACCCAGGTCACCATCGAGTACGCCGGCGACCAGCCGGTGCGGCTGGACACCGTGGTCGTGTCCTCGCAGCACGCCGACGGCATCGACCTGGAGAAGATGCTCGCGGTGGACGTGCGCGAGCAGGTCGTGCTGCCGGAGCTGGCCAACCTGAACCTCGACACCGAGGGCGTGCGGCTGTTCGTCAACCCGACCGGGCGCTTCGTCATCGGCGGCCCCATGGGCGACGCCGGCCTGACCGGCCGCAAGATCATCGTCGACACCTACGGCGGCATGGCCCGCCACGGCGGCGGCGCCTTCTCCGGCAAGGACCCGTCGAAGGTGGACCGCTCCGCCGCGTACGCCATGCGCTGGGTGGCGAAGAACGTCGTCGCCGCCGGCCTGGCCACCCGGACCGAGGTCCAGGTCGCCTACGCCATCGGCAAGGCCGCCCCCGTCGGTCTGTTCGTGGAGACCTTCGGCACCGAGACCGTGGACCCGGCCAAGATCCAGCAGGCCATCGGCGAGGTCTTCGACCTGCGGCCCGCCGCCATCATCCGGGACCTCGACCTGCTGCGGCCGATCTACGCCCCGACCGCCGCGTACGGCCACTTCGGCCGGCCCGACCTGGACCTGCCGTGGGAGCGGACCGACCGGGCCGAGGCCCTGAAGTCCGCCGCTGGCGCGTGAGCCTGCCCGTTCCCGAGGAAGCCGCCCGTGATCTCTACGGGCGGCTTCGCTCGTTCCTGCCCGGGGTCGTCCTGGACGTCGGCTGCGGCGTCGGCTCCGTCGCCGCGCAGCTCGGCGGCACCCTGATCCTGCTCGACGCCGTCGACCTCCGCGGCCCCGACGCCCCTTCGGCGCCCTTTGTCCTCGGCGACGCCTGCGCCCTGCCGTTCGCTTCCGGCTCGTTGGGCGGCGTGCACCTGGCCCGGGTCCTGCACCACGTCTCGGACTGGCGCGTGGCCCTGACCGAGGCCCGTCGAGTCGTCCGCCCCGGCGGCGCCGTCGCCGTGACCCTCGGCGGCCGCATGTTCGCCTCCGAACTGGCACCGCTGCGTGACGCCGTCTTCGACGAGGGCCGCCGCTTGGGGTTGGAAGGTGCCCACCACGTCCACGGCCCCTCCGGCTACGAGGACGTCGACTCGGTTCTCGGCTCCGGTGAGGTCGTCGAGGTCAGCTTCCCCCAGCTCGACACCCCTCGGCAGGTCGTCTTCGACGCCGCTTCGCACCCGTACGCCTGGCTCCCGGGCCAGGACCTGTCGCCCCTGCAGGCCGTCGCCGAGCAGGTGCTGGCCCGCTCCGGCTTCGAGCCCGACCAGCCCGTGGAGCATGAGCGGGTCATCTCGTACCGCGTGTACCGGTCAGACGACCGCTAGCCGGACGCGGTAGGTCCACCACCAGGTGCGGGGCTCGGGGATGCGTCGCCGGGCGACCTGGCGCAGGCGGGTCAGACCGATCTCGTCCTCGGTGATGCCGCGTTCCAGCAGCGCGACGACGCCGCCCTGGCTGCGGAGGATGTCGACGAAGCGGTCGGCGTCGCCGGTGTCGCGGGCGTGCAGGGCGATCTCGGCGACGTGCCGGAACAGGCCGCTGTCGCGGAGGCGGGCGACGTGGTCGGTCTTCTCGGCGTAGGCGGGGCGGACGTGGTGCCGGACCTCCAGGACGCGGTAGTTGGCCTCGACCTCCAGGTAGGTGGCGAAGCATTCGGCGTCGACGGCCGGAGGCCAGTCGCAGTCGAAGGCGGCGAACACGCCGCCGGGTCGGAGGATGCGCGCGATCTCGGGGAACGTGCGCTCGGGGTCGAACCAGTGCAGGGCCTGGCCGGCGGTGACGACGTCGGCGCAGTTGTCGGGGAGGGTGGTCGCCTCGGCGGTGCCGTCGATGACCCGCAGGCCCCGGGCGGCGGCGACGGCGCGCATGCCGGGATCGGGTTCGACGCCGATGGCGGACGGCCAGAGGGCCGTGGAAAGCCCGGTGCCCGCGCCGAGGTCGACCACGTCAGGGGTCGAGGTGCCGGCCCACTGGCTGATGAGCGGGACGAGTTCGGCCGGGGGCCGAGGGCGAACCCGGTCGTACTCCTCGGCGAACCCGCCGAAGCGCGTGGTGGCGTCCGTCATGCGACGACGGTAGCAGTACGGACGTACGGTTTGCTAGGGGTTGGGATTTGTTTGTCCGGGTGGGTCTCGGTCGGTTTTGATGGAGGTGTCGGCGTATTAGGCGGTTGGGTGGTGGTTTTCGTGTGTCGGGTGGCTTGGTATAGCGGTGTTTGGGGTGGTGTGTGGTTGGTGGTGCTGGCGGCGTTAGCGGTGTTGGGTGGATGCGAATTCAGCGGCGTGGGTGGGCCGATTTGGTGTGGAGCCTCTGGACGATGGCACTCAGGGCTGTTTAGGGGCAGGCAGAGCCTGCCCTGAGTCGCTGTCAATTGTATGCCATCGTCCACCTCCACACAAAATCGGCCCAAGTATGGGGTGAGGGTGGTGGGGTGGCGGTTGTTGGGTGGCGAAGGGGCGCCATCGGATTGGGGGCGTGGTGTTCGATGAGTCGGCGGGCGGGTTTCGTTCGCTGTGGAGTTGTCAAAGAATGGGGGCGGGGGCGGGTCAGTATTGGTGGGGTCGGGTGGTATGGACCCGGCCCTGGGGTGTGGTCCAGGTGGTGGTGCCGTCGGAATCCAGGGTCACCGTGTAGTTGTCGTGTTTGCGGTGGTGGTGCCAGGAGCACAGGCCCTTGAGTTGGGTGGCTTTCGTTTTGCCTTTGGGCCAGGGGATGACGTGGTCGAGTTCGCGGATGGGGCTGGTGCAGCCGGGGGCGGTGCAGAGGCCGCCGTCATGGACCTTGACCATCTCCCGCATGGGGGCGGTGGGCCGGTACTTGGCGGTGCTCATGGCGATGGCGTGGCGGTACTGGTCGAGCAGGATGCCGCGCCAGGGGCCCTGCATGGCCAGTTCGCAGGCGAGTTCGGCGGGGATGGGGCCGTAGCCGTCCAGCAGGCCGGGCTCTTTGGTCAGGCCGATGAGGGTCTCGATGGGGATGGTGACGTGGACCTGGACCTGCCGGTCCTTCGTGTTGGCCAGGAAGCGGTCGAGGAAGGCGTCGGCCCGCTTCTGGTCGGTGGTCCGGTCGTCTTTGGGCAGGTCGGTGACGTCGGCGTTGAGCAGGTCGTAGGCCATGCGGGCGTCAACGGCGGGCAGGATGGCCTTGAGTTGGGCCATCCCATCGGGTAGCGGTGTGAATTCGACTCGGCGTTCCAACTTGGCCTTGTGGCAGCGCTGGTCGTGGCCGTCGGGGTCGGCCAGGGCGACCAGTTTCGTGGTCTGGCGGGCGAGTTGGCTGCGGTTCAATCCCGGCGCTACCTCGACCAGGGAGTCCTCGACCTGGGTGATCAGAGCCTGATCGGGCAGATGGCCGACCCGCTCGTCGACGACTTCCAGTCGTCGTTGGTCGATCTCGCCGCGCCGCAGCTGGGCGAACAGGCGGGGCAGTGTCTCGACCACCCGGCTGAATTCCTTGCGTTGTCCCAACGCCCGCTCGGGTTCGTGGCCGGCCATGGCCAGTTCGGTGAGGTCGTCGACGTGGTGGAGGACTTCGAGCTGGATGGCGTGGCCGAATGCGGCGATCTTGCCGGCCAGAATGTAGGCGGTGACCTTCTCCTGATCGGAGAGGCCTGGAATGTCCACCCTCGCCAACAGGTCGAACAGGGCCCCGCAGGGCTCCTTGTTCTCGATGTCGAGGGTGAGTTCTTTCATGCCTCTAGAATACGCTCGGTGAAGATCGAACTCGAATCACTAATGGGTGATTGTTTCATGCATAATCGCTGACTTCGGGCGCTGTGTGTTCTGGCGACCGGGGAGCGGATGGGGGGAAGCCGGGGCGGGGAAGCGGATGGGGAAGCGGGGCGGGTGATCAATGAGCGAAGCGTGGATTTTGTGTGGAGGTGGGCGATGGCATACAATTGGCAGCGACTCAGGGCAGGCTCTGCCTGCCCCTAAACAGCCCTGAGTGCCATCGTCCAGAGGCTCCACACCAAATCCACGCGACCCGCACCCAAAAACCGCGACGTCAAACCGCGCTCATCACATGCTTCACCCGCGTGTAGTCCTCGAAGCCGTAGCCGGAGAGATCCTTGCCGTACCCGGACTGCTTGAACCCTCCATGCGGCATCTCGGACACCAGCGCCCCGTGCGTGTTCACCCACACGCACCCGAAGTCCAGCGCCGAGCTCACCCGCAGCACCCGTCGGTGGCTCTCGCTCCACACCGACGACGCCAGGCCGTAGGGCACGCCGTTGGCCAGCTCGACGGCCTCCTCCTCGGTGCCGAACGACTGCACGGTGATGACCGGGGCGAACACCTCCTCCTGCACGATCTCGTCGTCCTGGCGCACCCCGGAGATCACGGTCGGGGCGAAGAAGAACCCCCGGTCACCGACCCGGTGCCCGCCGCAGTGCACCACGGCCGCAGCCGGCAGCCTCGACACCAGCCCCGTCACCCGGTCCAGCTGCGCCTGGCTGTTCAGCGGCCCGAAGTCCGCCGCCTCGCGAGGCCCGCGACCGGTCCGCTGGGCCGAGGCGACCTTGGTGAGGGCCTCCACCAGCTCGTCGTGCACGTCGGCATGGACGAGAACACGACTGGCGGCGGTGCAGTCCTGCCCGGCGTTGTAGAACGCCGCGGCCACGATCTTCTCCGCGGTGTCGGTGACGTCGACATCGTCGAACACGATCACGGGAGCGTTCCCGCCCAGCTCAAGGTGGGTCCGCTTCAGCGTCGCCGCCGCGCTGGCGGCGACCTGCATGCCGGCCCGGGTCGAACCGGTGATCGACACCAGCGCCGGCACCGGGTGCTCGACCAGCAGCCGGCCGGTCTCCCGGTCGCCGCAGATCACGTTCACCACGCCGGCCGGCAGGTACTCGCCGGCCAGCTCGGCCAGCAGCACCGTGCTCGACGGCGTCGTCTCGGCCGGCTTCACCACGGTCGTGTTGCCGGCGGCCACCGCCGGCGCGATCTTCCACACGGCCATCAGCAGCGGGTAGTTCCATGGCGTGATCTGCGCGCACACGCCGACCGGCTCCCGCCGGATCGTCGAGGTCAGCCCGCTGGCGTACTCCCCGGCGGACCGGCCCTCCAGGTTGCGCGCGGCGCCGGCGAAGAACCGCAGGGCGTCCACGCTCGCCGGAATCTCCTCGTCCAGCACCACGTGCCACTGCTTGCCGGTCTCCGCGCACTCGGCGTCGGCCAGCCGCTTCGCGTTGTCCTCGACGGCGGCGGCCAGCCCGAGCAGCGCGTGCGCGCGGTCGCGCGGCGTGCTGCGCCGCCAGGCGCGCAACGCCGCCGCGGCGGCCCGCACCGCCTTGTCCACATCGGACGGTCCGGAGATGGGAGCACTGCCGTTGACCTCGCCCGTGGCGGGGTCGACGACGTCGGCCGTGAGACCGTCCATACCGGACAGTCGCTCGCCGTTGATCACGTTGTGCGCCATTGCACCTCCTGGTGGGTCGGCGCGAACATCTTGAACACCGCCGGCAGCACGACGACGCTCGGGCCGTCGGCCGCCAACGAATTGATCATGTCGGACGCCAGCCCGGCCGGACTGCTCAGGGTCGCCGACACGCCGAACGACCTGGCCAGCGCCACGAAGTCCGGGCGGGTCAGCTCGGTGCCGTACGGGGTGTCCATGTACTCGCGGAGAATCCCATACCCTCCATCATCCACGATCAACCACGTGACGCGCAGCTTGTGCTGGGCCGCGGTGGCCAGCTCGGCGAGCCCGTACATGGCTCCGCCGTCGCCGGAAACGGCCAGCACCGGCCGATTCCCCCGCAGCGCCGCGGCCGCCCCGACGGCCGCCGGGAACGCCCAGCCGAGGCCGCCGGAACCCTGCGCCGTGTGCATTCCGCCCGATCGTGGGTCCCACGCTGACCAGGCCCAATAGCCGAGAATGGTCATGTCCCAGAAACTGGGCGAGTCGTCGGGTAGCGCTTCCCTTATGGCGGCCAGAGTGTCGCGCTCCAACGCCAGGTCCTGACCGTCCAGCCGCGCCCCGACGCGCGCCAGCAGGCCGGCGGTGTCCGGCGCCGGACGGTCCCGCACGGCAATGTGTTTGACAACTTCGGACAGAAATTCCCCGGCGTCGGCGTGGATCCCCAATGCTGGATAGTTCGCCGCCAGCCGCGCCGCGTCGGCCTCCACCTGGATGACCCGTCCGCCCGGCCGGAACGTGCCGTAGTTCGTGGACAGCTCACCGAGCCCGGAGCCGACCACCAGCAGCACGTCGGCCGAGGCCAGGAACTCCGTGGTGTGCCGGTCCTCCAGCCACGACCGCAGGGACAGCGGGTGCTCCCACGGGAACGCGCCGCGACCGCCGAACGTGCTGGCCACGGGCGCGCCGAGGCGTTCGGCCAACGCCAGCAACGCTTCCTGGGCGCCGGCGCGCACCACGCCGCCGCCGGCGAGGATCATCGGCCGCTTGGCAGCGTCGAGCAGCTTCACCGCCTCCGCGACCAGTTCTGCTTGCGCCCGCAAGATTCTCGGCTCGGCGTCGACCGAAAGCACCGGTGGCTGCACGGTCGGACCGGCCAGCACGTCCTGTGGAATCTCCACCCATACGGGGCCGGTCGGCGCGGTTGAAGCGCTTCGCCACGCCTCGGCCAGCGCGGCCGGGATCTGCGCCGCGGTCCGCACTACGTGCACGGACTTCACCACATCGCGGAAACTCGCCTGCTGGTCGGGAAGTTCGTGCAGGTAGCCGCGCCGCCGGCCGCCCAGCCCGTCGGACGGGATCTGGCTGCTGATGCCCAGCACCGGCGACGAAGACGAGACTGCCTCATGCAACCCGGCCAATGTGAGCAATGCGCCAGGACCTGTTGACACGACGAGCGGCGTCACCCGTCCGGTCAGCCGCGCGTGGCCGTCGGCCGCGAACGCGGCCGACGGTTCCGTGCGGTTGCCGACATAGCGCAGGTCGGAGCGGCGCAACGCGTCGAACAGGCCGAGCGCGTGCTGCCCCGGCTCGCCGAACACCGTGTCCGCGCCGAGCGCCTTCAGCGTCTCGACGACCAGATCCGCCCCGATGCGCGTCACGCCGACACCCCCATCGCCAGCAGCGAGACCAGGTCGTACGCCACGTGCGAGGCGGCGATCGAGGTGATCTCCGCGTGGTCGTAGGCCGGGGCGACCTCGACCACGTCGGCCGACACCAGGTTGGCGCCGGCCAGGCCGCGCAGGATCTCCAGCAGCTCGCGGCTGGTCAGGCCGCCCGCCTCCGGCGTTCCCGTGCCGGGCGCGTGCGCCGGGTCCAGCACGTCGATGTCGACCGACACGTACAGCGGGCGGTCCCCGATACGGTCCCGCAGCCCGCCGATCACCTCGTCCACGCCGCGCCGCAGCACGTCGGCCGAGGTCACGATGCCGAAGCCGAGCTCCTTGTCGCCGGTCAGGTCGCCGCGGTCGTACAGCGGGCCGCGGATGCCGACGTGGCTCAGCGCGGACGTGTCCAGCAGGCCCTCCTCGACGGCCCGGCGAAACGGCGTGCCGTGCGTGTAGGACGCGCCGAAGTAGGAGTCCCACGTGTCCAGGTGCGCGTCGAAATGCAGCAGCGCCACTGGTCCGTGCCGTCGCGACAGCGCTCGCAGCAGCGGCAGCGCGATCGTGTGGTCGCCGCCGATGCTGACCAGCTTCGCCCCGCCGTCCAGCAACTCACCGGCCCCCCGCTCGATCACCCCGATCGCCTGCGAGATGTCCATCGGGTTGGCCGCGATGTCGCCGGCGTCCACCACCTGCGCCCGCTCGAACGGCGACACGTCCAGGGCCGGGTGGTACGGCCGCAGCAGCCGACTCGCCTCGCGCACCGCCGCAGGCCCGAACCGCGCGCCCGGCCGGTAGGAGACGCCGGCGTCGAACGGGATGCCGACCACGGCGACGTCCGCGCTGCTCACCTGGTCGATCCGGGGCAGCCGGGCGAAGGTGGCGAAGCCCGCGAAGCGCGGGACGACGGAGGAGTCGGTCGGGCCGATCGGGGTCATGCGGTCGCTCCAGCGAGTCGTTGTTCCCAGCTGTGCAGCACGGAGTCGGCCGTGCGCGGGGTGGCCAGGCTGACCACCACGTACACGGCGAGGCTGGCGAGCAGGCCGTAGTAGATGGGCTCGTCGGCGAGCAGGCCGAAAGCCAGCATGCACGCGACGACGGTGACGGCGCCGGCGATCATGGACGCCATCGCGCCGACCCGGGTTCCGCGCTTCCAGAGCAAGCCCCCGATGATGGCCACCAGAAGGCCTCCGACCAGCAGGTTGTAGGCCACGGTCAGGGCCGCTACCACGTCGTCGACGATGATCGCAATCAAGATCACCACGACCCCGAGCGCGAGGGTGGCGACGCGGTTCGCCCGCACCCCGTCGCCCCCGAGGAGCCGTTTCGGCAGGATGTCGTTCTGGGCGACGGTCGAGCACGCGATCAACGCGCCGGAGGCGGTCGACATCATCGCCGCCAGCGCGGCGGCGAGGACGAGCCCGCGCAGGCCGGCCGGGAGCAGGCCGGTGACGATCGTGGCGAACGCGTCGTCCGGGTTGGCCAGCGTCGGGTATAGCACGCGGGCGGCACTGCCGATCAGCGCGCCGGCGACGGCGTAGACGACGCAATACAGGCCGGAGGTGAGGCCGCCGGCGGTCGCCACCCGCGGGGTGCGTGCCGTGAACACGCGCTGCCAGATGTCCTGCCCGATGAGCAGGCCGAACACGTAGATCAGCAGGTAGGTGACGATCCGGCCGGTGCCGATCGAGCCGACGTCGAAGTAGCTCGCCGGCAGCTTCGCCTGCAGGCCGCCGAAGCCGCCGACCGCCACCAGCGCCGTCGGCAGCAGCACCAGCAGGATGCCGACCGTCTTCACGATGAACTGCACGATGTCGGTCAGGGTGATCGACCACATGCCGCCCAGCGCCGAGTACAGCACCACGATCACGCCGCCGATGACCACGCCGGCCGCCTTCGGCAGCCCGAACAGCACCTCGAACACCGTGGCGTAGGCGATGGTGGACGTCACCGACAGCATCAGCGTGTAGCCCCACATCACCACCCCGGACACCATGCTCGTCGACCCGCCGTAGCGCAGGTCCAGCATCTCGGGGACGGTGTAGACGCGCAGCCGCACGATCCGGCGGGCGAAGAACGCCGACAGCGCCAGGATGCCGAGGCCGATGGTGAACACCAGCCACGCGCCGGAGACGCCGAACCGGTAGCCGAGCGCGATCCCACCGATGGTCGAGGCACCGCCCAGTACCACGGCGGACATCGTGCCGGAGTACATCGCCCAGCCCAGGCGGCGGCCGGCGACCAGGTAGTCGCTGCGGGTGGTGGCGCGGCGCATGCCCCACCAGCCGACGCCGACCATGCCCAGCACGTACGCCGCGATCACCACGTAATCGAGAGCCATCGGGGTCCTCCTGTCGTTCAGGTCACCCTAGGAAGCGACGGCGTGCGGCCGCTGTGGACGAAGTGCACAATCTCGGGCCATGTCCTTGGGCCGAACGTCCACAGTCCCCCTCGGCACGCTGGTGCGCCGGCCGGAACTGGGGCTGGTCGTGCTCACCGGCTCGGACCAGCTGGATCGCCCGATCAGGTGGGCGCACGTCAGCGAGCTGCGGGATCCCGTGCCGTACCTGCTCGGCGGCGAGCTGCTGCTGACCGCCGGCGTCAACTTCCCCGAGGATGTCGACGGGTACGTGCGCGGTCTGGTCGCCGCCGGCGTGCAGGCGCTGGGCTTCGGCATCACGCCTGTCTACGACGATGTACCGGCCGATCTGGTTGACGCGTGCGCACGGCACGGGTTGCCGTTGCTGGCACTGCCGCCGTCGACACCGTTCCTCGCCGTGAGCCAGGCCGTGGGGGTGGCGCTGGCCGAGGCGGAGCACGCGGAGCTGCGGTGGCTGTCCGAGGCGCAGGCGGCGTTGACACGCGCGGCGTTGCGGCCGAATCCCTTGCGCGCAGTCGTCTCCGCGCTGGCAGAGCTCGCCGACTGGTGGTGTGTGCTGCTGGGGACTGACGGTGTCCTCGCGCGGGTCGGCGTCGAAAGCGTCGATACGGAGATTCTGGCGCTGGCGGCACGGCTTCGGGCCGGCAGTGGCCCGCGGAGCGCGTCGACCGAGCTCGGATCGTGGCACGTCGTCGGGTATCCGGTCGAGCCCGACCAGGTTCTGGTCGTCGGCGCCGAACGGCCGTTCTCCGCCACGGACCGGGCCGTCATCGCGGTTGCGTTGGCGCTGCTGGCTTTGGCCGAGCGGGCCGACGGTCGTTCGGTCACGAAGATGTTGGTTGGTGACGATCCGTACGACGGCTACCGGGTGGTGCGCGGCCGGCGGAAGTCCCGTGGCGACAGGGACCTCGACCTCGGCACCGGCTTGGTGGACGTCGACGGAGGCCGATTGCGTGCCGTCGTCACGACTTCGCCGGATGTTGTTGCGGCGCAAGAGGCCGGCTGGCTGCTAGCGGTGAGTTCCCCGGTGGGCGTGGCCGATCTGCCGTCCGCCGACCGGGAAGCCGGGCGGATGCTGGACCGTGCCGTCGCCATCGGCCGGCCCGTGACCGGCGCCGACGGTGTGTCGGCTTTGGTGGATCCGGGCGCCGCCGCCCGATTCGCCGCGGAGTTGTTGGCGCCGTTGGCAACTCGACCCGAACTTGTGGACACGGTGCGGACCTGGTTGGCGTGCAACGGCAACTGGGACCGCACCGCCACCGAGCTCGGCGTCCACCGCAACAGCGTGCGGCACCGGATCGGTGTGGTGGCACGGGAACTGGACATCGACCTGTCCGACGTGCAGCGGCGCATGGAACTTTGGTTCGCTTTGCGGTGGTCTGACTGAATCTAGGGTTCGTGCCAAGGGGTTTCCCGCTTCACCACGGGGTTTCGCGAACCTAGCGTGGCCGTGCAGTGCTTCTTACCCCTGCACGAGGAGACCCTGTCGTGAAGACGCGCCTGCGTATCGCCATCGCCGTGCTCGCACCGCTGGCCGTGATCGGCCTGGCCACTCCGGCCGCCACCGCCGCACCGGCGCCACACATCCATAAGCCGCTCAACCACGGCCTGTCCCACAGCACCAGCGGCAACTGGGCTGGCTATGCAGTGACCGGCGGCAAGTTCACCAGCGTGTCCGCCAGCTGGGTGCAGCCGTCGGTGAAGGCCACCTCCCAGGACGCGTACTCCAGCTTCTGGGTCGGCATCGACGGCGACGGCAGCAACTCCGTGGAACAGCTCGGCACCGAGGTCGACTACATCAACGGCCAGGCCGAGTACTACGCCTGGTACGAGATGTACCCGGCCTACCCGGTCAACTTCAGCGACACCGTCCGCCCCGGCGACCACTTCACCGCCTCGGTGACCGAGACCACCGGCGGCAAGTTCACGTTGAAGATCTCCGACGACACGCGTGGCTGGAGCCACACCGTCAACAAGACCTACTCCGCTGCCAAGCTGGCCAGCGCCGAGATCATCGCCGAGGCGCCGTCCGACAGCAATGGCACGCTGCCGCTGGCCGACTTCGGCAGTGTGACGTTCACCAACGCCACCGCCAACGGCAAGGCCATCGGCAGCCAGAACTACGACCCCATCACCCAGGCCAGCGGCGGCACCACCAAGGACGCCGTCTCGGGCCTGTCCGGCGGCAACACCTTCACCTGCACCTGGAAGCACGTGTAACGACCCCGGCGAGTCCCGCGCGGAACGCGCGGCACAAGCACGGCACACCGAATGTCGATTTCGGACAGAGCCCGGAAGGGGGCATTCCTGGCGTCCGACGCCAGGAATGCCCCCTTCACGGCACCAAGCGGGGCTGCTCTGGTAGACCTCACAGCGTGGCCACCAGCGGGAACGTCCGGCGCGGTGAGCGGCGTCCCGCCGCCTCCGCCGCCGTCGCACGCGTCAGCGTGGACGTGCCGCTGCCGTACCACCTGGACTTCCCCTTCGACTACCGCATCCCCGCCGAGTGTGACGCCGACGCAAAGCCGGGCGTGCGGGTGCGGGTGCGGTTCCGGGGCAAGCTGACCGACGGCTTCCTGCTGGAGCGGGTCGAGCACACCGAGGTCGCCGACAAGATCAAGTACATCGAGCGGGTCGTGTCGCCGGAAGTGGTGCTGACACCGGAGATCCACGGCCTGGCCCGCGCGGTTGCCGACCGGTACGTCGGGTCGCTGGCCAATGTGCTGCGGCTGGCGATCCCGCCGCGACACGCCCGCGCGGAGGCCCGCCCGGCCGACGACCCGGTGCCGCCGCCGCAACGTCCAGCGGCTGACGGCTGGCAGCGCTACACCCGCGGCCCCGCCTATCTCGACGCCCTGGCCGGCGGCCGCTCGGCGAACGCCGTCTGGCAGGCGCTGCCCGGCGAGGACTGGCCCGCGCGGCTGGCCGAGGTCGCCGCCACGGTCGCGGCCGCCGGCAAGGGCGTGGTCATCGTGGTGCCGGACTACCGCGACGTGAATCGGGTGTTCGCGGCGTGTCAGAAGCTGATGGACGGCGTCGTCGCACTGTCGGCCGACCTCGGGCCGGGGGAGCGCTACAAGCGGTGGCTGTCGGTGCTGCGGGGGACTGTGCGCGTCGTCGTCGGTACCAAGGCCGCTACCTTTGCCCCCGTCGCCGACCCGGGGCTGTTCGTGGTGTGGGACGACGGCGACAGCGGCCACGCCGAGCAGCTGGCGCCGTATCCGCATGTGCGGGACGTCCTGGTGCAGCGGGCACACATGGCCGGGGCGTCGCTGCTCGTCGCTGCCTTCGCGCGGACCGCCGAGGCACAGCTGCTCGTGGACACCGGTTGGGCGCCGGAGATCGTCGCCTCGCGCGAACAGCTCCGTGCCGTTGCACCCCGCGTGACGGCCATCGGCGAGACCGACACGCAGCTGGCCCGGGACGAGGCCGCCCGCACGGCGCGGCTGCCGGCCATCGCCTTCGACGCCGCCCGCGACGCCCTGAAGGCCGGGCGGCCGGTGCTCGTGCAGGTGCCGCGCCGTGGCTACGTGCCGGCGCTCGCGTGTGCCAACTGCCGCGTGCGGGCCCAGTGCCGCAAGTGCGCCGGGCCGCTGTCCCTTCCCGGCGGCAGCGACAACGGTGCGCCGCGCCCGGCCGAGTGCCGCTGGTGCGGGGCCGTGGAGGTCATGTTCCGCTGCACGGCCTGCGGTTCACGCCGACTGCGCGCCGTTGTCGTCGGCTCCAAGCGCACTGCCGAGGAGCTCGGCCGTGCCTTCCCCGGCATCGTCGTACGGACCTCCGGCGCCGGCGAGGTGCTGGCCGAGGTGCCCGACGCCCCTGCCCTCGTCGTCGCCACTCCCGGTGCCGAGCCGCACGCCGTCGGCGGTTACGGTGCCGCGCTGCTCCTCGACGGTTGGGCCATCCTCGGGCGCGCCGACCTCCGGGCGACGGAGGAGGCGCTGCGGCTGTGGATGACCGCCGCCGGCATGGTCGTCTCCGGCGCACAGGGCGGCCGGGTCGTCGTCACGGCGGAGTCGAGCCTGCCGACCGTGCAGGCGCTTGTCCGGTGGGACCCCGTCTGGCACGCCAACCTGGAGCTCTCCGGACGGACCGAGCTCGGCTTCCCGCCCGCCGTGCGGATGGCCACCATCGACGGCGTCCCCGACGCCGTCGCCGCCGTGCTGGACGAGCTGCGGCTGCCCGCCACCGGCGAGATCCTCGGCCCCGTGCCGCTGGGCGAGGACAAGGAACGCGCCCTCGTCCGCGCCTCCCGTGCCGAGGGCCGCGCCCTGGCCGAGGCCGTCGCCGCCGCCGTGCGCGTGCGCACCGCCCGCAAGGACCCCGATCCCGTCCGGGTCCGCATGGACCCGCTTGAGCTGCTGTGACTCATCCTCGGGGATGAGTCCGCGGATGGGACTCCGTGCCGACGCGGGATGACGGTTCACCGAGCGAACCTTGAGTCACGATCGACCCGAGGAGCCACGATGACCACGCTGACCGCCACCCACAACACCATCGCCGTCCGCTGGCCGGCTCAGCTGCTGTCGGCGCTAATCACGGCGGCCAGGTTCACCGGGCACTTCGTCGTCGCCATGGCGACCGTGCTGTTCCTGGGGGCCGACCACGCAGAGTACTGATCTCCTAGACTGGACCGGCAAGGCCCGTCCAGCCCAGGGAGACCAGTGACCGTCCAGCCCATCCGCCTGTTCGGGGACCCGGTGCTGCGCACCCGCGCCGCCGAGGTCACCGACTTCGACAAGGAACTCCGCGGCCTGGTCGCCGACCTGTGGGAGACCATGGAGGACAAGGGCGGCGCCGGCCTGGCCGCGCCGCAGCTGGGCGTGGGCCTGCGAGTGTTCACCTACCACTGCGACGGCTTCGCGGGGCACCTGGTCAACCCGACCTTCGACGTGGTCGGCGAGGAGATGCAGGACGGCCCGGAGGGCTGCCTGTCCATCCCCGGCCTGTCCTGGGACTGCAAGCGGCACCTGCATGTGGTGGCCAAGGGCTGGAACATGCACGGCGAGCCGGTCGAGGTGGAGGGCAGCGAACTGCTGGCCCGCTGCATCCAGCACGAGACGGACCACCTGGACGGCGTGCTGTTCCTGGACCGCCTGGACGCGCAGACCCGCAAGGAGGCCATGAAGGCCATCCGCGAGGCCGAGTGGTTCGCCGGCGCGGTCCCCACGATCAAGCAGAGCCCGCACAGCCTGTTCGGCGGTGGCAACTGATGCGGCTGGTCTTCGCCGGCACGCCCGAGGTGGCGCTGCCGTCGCTGCGGGCCCTGATCGCGTCCGAACGGCACGAGGTGGCGGCGGTCGTGACCAGGCCGGACGCCCCGGCCGGGCGCGGCCGGCACCTGGTGCGGTCACCCGTCGGGGCACTGGCCGACGAGCACGGCATCGAGGTGCTGACGCCGGAGAAGGCGGGCGCGCCGGAGTTCCTGGACCGGCTGCGCGAGATCGACCCCGACTGCTGCCCGGTGGTCGCGTACGGGGCGTTGCTGCCGCAGCGCACGCTGGACGTGCCGCGACACGGCTGGGTGAACTTGCACTTCTCGCTGCTGCCGGCCTGGCGCGGCGCGGCCCCGGTGCAGGCGTCGGTGCGGGCCGGCGACGAGATCACCGGCGCGAGCACGTTCCGCATCGTCAAGGAGTTGGACGCCGGCCCGGTGTTCGGCGTGGTCACGGAGCGCATCGGCGAGCACGAGACGGCCGGCGAGCTGCTGGACCGGCTGGCCATCGTCGGCGCGGACCTGCTGGTCCGAACCCTGGACGGGATCGAGGACGGCACGCTGGAGGCACGCGAGCAGCCGGCGGCCGACGGCGTCAGCTACGCGGGCAAGATCACCGTGGACGACGCGCATCTGGACTTCACCGCTCCGGCGCTCGCGGTGGACCGGCTGGCCCGGGCGGTGACGCCGGAACCCGGGGCCTGGGCGGTGTTCCGGGACGAGCGGCTCAAGCTGGGGCCGGTCCGTCTGTCCGATGTGGACGACCTGGCCCCCGGGGAGATCCGGGTCGAGCGCAAGCGGGTGCTGGTCGGCACGTCGACCGTCGCCGTGCAGCTGGGCGAGGTGCAGGCGCCGGGCAAGAAGCGGATGGCCGCGACCGACTGGGCGCGCGGCACGAGGATCGAGGCAGGGGAGCGGTTGGCGTGAGCGAGCGAAGCGGCGGACCGAGCCGGCGTCCGTCCCGGCCGCAGCGCCAGCATCCACCCGCCCGGCGGCAGGGCCCGCGCCGCCCGCCGGAGGACGACCCGGCGCGCATCGCCGCGTGGGACACCCTCAAGGCGATCCGCGAGCGCGACGCGTACGCCAACCTCGTGCTGCCGAAGCTGTTGCGGGAGCGGCGGATCGGCGGCCGGGACGCCGCGCTGGCCACCGAGCTCGCCTACGGCGCAGCGCGGGCGCAGGGGCTGCTGGACGAGATCATCGCCGCCTGCTCGGACCGGCCACTGTCCGAAATAGACGGACCGTTTCTGGACGCCATGCGGCTCGGCGCCTACCAGTTGCTGCGCACCAGGATTCCCGCGCACGCCGCAGTGGCGTCCACTGTGGACCTCGTGCGGGCCGTGCACGGTTCCGGACCGGCCGGCTTCGTCAACGCCGTGCTGCGCCGCGTGGGCGAGCAGGACGAGCAGGCGTGGGTCAAGCAGCTCGCCCCCGAGGACCCCGTCGGCCGCCTGGCGTTCACCAACGCCCATCCCAAGTGGATCGCGCAAGCGTTTGCCGACGCCTTGGGGGACAAGGGCGACGAGCTGGACGCCGCACTGCGGGCCGACGACGCCCGCCCGGCCGTGCATCTCGCCGCCCGGCCCGGGGAGATCAGCAGCGAGGAACTCGCCGCCATCGTCGGCGGCGACGTCGCGCCGTACTCGCCGTACGGCGTGCACCTGGAGCCCGGCGCCGGCGACCCCGGCGACCTGGAGCCCGTTCGCGAGCGGCTCGCCGCCGTGCAGGACGAGGGCAGCCAGCTCTGCGCCCTCGCCCTGACCCGCGCCGAGCTGGCCGGCCGCGACGAGCGATGGCTGGACCTGTGTGCCGGTCCCGGTGGCAAGGCCGCCTTGCTCGCGGCGCTGGCCCGCCTGTCCGGCGCCACCGTCGACGCCGTCGAGAAGGCCCCGCATCGCGCCGACCTCGTCCGCAAGTCCACCACCGGCCTCGACATCACCGTGCACGTCGCCGACGGGCGGGACTCAGGGTTGCCCGAGGGCGGCTTCGACCGGGTCCTGGTCGACGCCCCGTGCACCGGCCTCGGCGCTCTCCGCCGCCGGCCCGAAGCCCGCTGGCGCCGTCGCCCCGACGACGTCGCCGACCTCACCAAGCTCCAGCGCGAGCTCCTCACCGCCGCGCTGAAGCTGGTCCGACCCGGCGGCGTCGTCGCCTACGTCGTCTGCTCGCCGCACCTGCGGGAGTCCATCGGCGTCACCTCCGACATCGTCCGCAAGGGCCTGGCCGAGGCGGTCGACACCAGGGACCTGTTCCCCGGCGTTCCCCACCTCGGCGACGGTCCGCACGTGCAGCTCTGGCCGCACCGCCACGGCACCGACGCCATGTTCTGCCAGGTGCTGCGTCGATTGTGAGGGGCAGGGTGTGACCTACGGCCTAGCGGGGTGAGCGGCGCGGAGCCGAATCCATGCGGGACTGACAACTAGACTCGGGGCGTGCCACAGTCGCCGCTGATCGCCCCGAGCATCCTGTCCGCCGACTTCGCCCGGCTGGGCGAGGAGGCCAACGTCGTGGCCGGCGCGGACTGGCTGCACGTGGACGTGATGGACGCGCACTTCGTGCCGAACCTGACCCTGGGCCTGCCGGTGGTGCAGGCGATCCGCAAGGCGACGGACATCCCGCTGGACTGCCACCTGATGATCGACGACCCGGACCGCTGGGCGGTGGGGTACGCCGAGGCGGGCGCCTACAACGTGACGGTGCACGTGGAGGCGGCGAAGGACCCGGTGGCGATCGCGCGGGACCTGCGGGCGGCCGGGGCGAAGGCGGGCCTGTCGGTCAAGCCGGGCACGCCGCTGGAGCCCTACGTGGACCTGCTGAAGCACTACGACACGCTGCTGGTGATGTCGGTGGAGCCGGGGTTCGGCGGCCAGTCGTTCATGCCGGAGGTTCTGGGCAAGGTCCGCACGGCCCGCCGCCTGGTCGACACGGGCCACCTGACGCTGCTGGTGGAGATCGACGGCGGCATCAACGAGGACACGATCGAGCAGGCGGCGGAGGCGGGCGTGGACTGCTTCGTCGCGGGCTCGGCGGTGTACGGCGCGAAGGACCCCGCGGAAGCCGTTCGCAACCTGAGGGCCAAGGCCGCGCGATGACGGCGGCGATGCGGGCGGCGATCGAGGCCAGCGAGCGGGCGAGGGGCATCACGAGCCCGAACCCGCCGGTGGGCGCGGCGATCGTGGCCGCGGACGGCGAGATCGTCGGCATCGGCGCGACGCAGCCGCCGGGCGGCCCGCACGCGGAGGTCATGGCGCTGCGCGCGGCGGGGGAGCGGGCCAAGGGCGGCACGGCCTACGTGACGCTGGAGCCGTGCTCGCATTACGGCCGCACGCCGCCGTGCACGCAGGCACTGCTCGCGGCCGGCATCAGCAGCGTGTTCTACGCGGTGGCGGACCCCAACCCCCGAGCGGCGGGCGGCGCTGACGTGCTGCGCGCCGCCGGCGTCAAGGTGGAGGGCGGCCTGCTCGCAGAGGACGTGGAGCGTGGGCCGCTGCGGGCCTGGCTGCACTACGCCCGCACTGGCCGTCCGCACGTCACATGGAAGTACGCGGCAAGCCTGGACGGCCGCGTCGCGGCGGCCGACGGCACGAGCCGCTGGATCAGCTCCCCGATGTCCCGGGCCGAGGTGCACGACATCCGCCGCAAGGTGGACGCGATCGTCGCCGGCACCGGCACCATCCGCACCGACGACCCACAGCTGACCGCCCGCGAGGACGACGGCACCCTCGCGGCGAGGCAGCCGCTGCGCGTGGTCGTCGGCAAGACCGAAATAGACCCGGCCGCCCGCGTGTTGGACGACGCGGCGGAGACGCTGCACGTGCGGAGCCACGACCCGAACGAGGTGCTGGCCGCACTGGCCGAGCGGGGTGTGGTGGACGTGTTGCTGGAGGGTGGCCCGATGCTGGCCGGCGCCTTCCTGCGGGCGCACCGCGTGGACCGCGCCCTCGTTTACATAGCGCCCGTGCTGCTGGGGGCGGGCCCGGCCGCGCTGCTGGACGCCGGCGTGAACACCATCACCCAGGCGCTGCCTTTCGGCATCGAAGACGTCACCATGAGCGGACCCGACGTGCGGATCTCCGCAGTGCCGGTCAAGACCGAGTAGAGGGGGATTCCCGTGTTCACCGGGATCGTCGAGGAACTGGGCGAGATCGTCGCCGTCGAGCAGCTGCCGAACGCGGCGCGGCTGACCGTCAGGGGGCCGCTCGTGACCTCCGACGCCAAGCACGGCGACTCGATCGCGGTCAACGGCGTGTGCCTCACGGTCGTCGAGACCGGCGACGGCACGTTCACCGTGGACGTCGTCGACGAGACGCTGCAGCGGTCCAGCCTGGACAAGATCCACGAGGGCGACGTGGTCAACCTGGAGCGCGCGATGGCCGCGGGCCAGCGCCTCGGCGGCCACATCGTGCAGGGCCACGTGGACGGCGTCGGCCTGCTGCTGGAGCACAACGACGGCGGGCTGACCCGGTTCGCGGTGCCCGCCTCCCTGTCCCGTTACCTGGTGCAGAAGGGCTCGGTCACGGTCGACGGCATCTCGCTGACCGTCGTCGACGTCACCGACGACAGCTTCTCGGTGGCGCTCATCCCGACCACGCTGGAACTCACCACGATGGGCCGCCGACAGCCGGGCGACCGGGTGAACATCGAGGTCGACGTGCTGGCGAAGTACGTCGAGCGGCTGGCCACGCCGCATCTGGCCGCGCTCGCGGCGCACCACGAGGAGGTCCGGTGAGCAACCCCATCAGCTCGAACCCGATCAGCACCCAGTCGGCCATCGAGCAGGCGATCGCGGACATCGCCGCCGGCAAGGCCGTCGTGGTCGTCGACGACGAGGACCGCGAGAACGAGGGCGACCTGATCTTCGCGGCGGAGAAGGCCACGCCGGAGCTGATCGCCTTCATGGTGCGCTACACCTCCGGCTACATCTGCGTGCCGCTGCCCGAGTCGGTGTGTGACCGGCTGGACCTGCCGCCGATGTTCCACACCAACCAGGACGCTCGCGGCACCGCCTACACCGTCACGGTGGACGCGAAGCAGGGCGTCAGCACCGGCATCTCCGCCGCCGACCGCGCGCACACCATCCGGCTGCTGGCCGACCCGTCCTCGGAGGCGGGCGACTTCAACCGCCCGGGCCACGTGGTGCCGCTGCGCGCCCGTGAGGGCGGCGTGCTGCGCCGTGCTGGCCACACCGAGGCGGCCGTGGACCTGGCCAAGCTCGCCGGGCTCCAGCCGGCGGGCGTGCTGTGCGAGATCGTCAGCCAGAAGGACGAGGGCGACATGGCCCGCCGCGACGAGCTGATGGTGTTCGCCGCGGAGCACGAGCTGCAGATGATCACCATCGCCGACCTGATCGCCTACCGCCGTCGCACCGAGCGGCACGTCGTCAGGGTCGCCGACGCCCGCATCCCGACCGCGCACGGCGAGTTCACCGCCGTCGGCTACGACTCGATGCTGGACGGCATCGAGCACATCGCGCTGGTCAAGGGCGAGCTCGGCGACGGCGAGGACGTGCTGGTCCGGGTGCACTCCGAGTGCCTGACCGGCGACGTGTTCGGCTCGCTGCGCTGCGACTGCGGCCCGCAGCTGGACGCCGCGCTGGAGGCCGTCGCCGCCGAGGGCCGCGGCGTCGTGCTGTACATGCGCGGGCACGAGGGCCGTGGCATCGGCCTGCTGCACAAGCTGCAGGCGTACCAGCTGCAGGACAAGGGCGCGGACACCGTGGACGCGAACCTGGCGCAGGGGCTGCCGGCCGACGCCCGCGACTACGGCACCGGCGCGCAGATCCTCGTCGACCTGGGCATCAAGTCGATGCGGCTGCTCACCAACAACCCGGACAAGCGCGTCGGCCTGGAGGGCTACGGCCTGAAGGTGGTCGACCGGGTGCCGCTGCCGGTGTGGCCGAACCCGGAGAACCTGCGCTACCTGAGGACCAAGCGCGACCGCATGGGACACGACCTGCATCATCTTGAGCAGTACGAGTCCACGAGTGCCGACAGTGAGAGCGACGGAGCGCAGCGATGAGTGGCGAAGGCCGGCCGACCATCCCGGTGCCGCAGTGGTGTGAGGACCTGCGGCTGGCGGTGGTGGCCACCCGATGGCACGAGACGATCACCAGCAACCTGCTGGACCGCGCGCTGACCGCGGCCACCAAGGCGGGCGTCAAGGAGCCGACGGTGGTGCGGGTGGCCGGCGCGATCGAGCTGCCGGTGGTGTGCCAGGCGCTGGCCAAGCACCACGACGCCGTCGTCGCGCTCGGGGTGGTCATCCGCGGCGGCACGCCGCACTTCGAGTACGTATGCGACGCCGTCACCGCCGGCCTGACCCGCGTGTCGCTGGACGAGTCCACGCCGATCGGCAACGGCGTGCTCACCTGCGACACCGAGCAGCAGGCGCTCGACCGCTGCGGCATGCCGTCCTCGGCGGAGGACAAGGGCTTCGAGGCCACCGTCGCCGCCCTGGACACGGCCGTGCAGCTGCGCAACATCAACCGGCCGTGGACCGATCGGGGCCTGTCATGAGTGCCCCCGTCACGTTCCGGCCGCGCCGCGTGCGGTTCGTCGCCGTGCCGGCGGCGATCGGGCTGGTCGCCCTGTTCGCGGTGATCGCCGTGCTGCTGCGCAACACCCCGACCGGCGCCTACTTCGAGCTGTCCGACCAGATCGCCATGGGCCTGGTCGGCGTGCTGCTGGCCTGCGGCGTGCTGCTGCTGACCCGGCCGCGGGTGCGGGCGCAGGCGGAGTGGATCGAGGTCCGCAACCTGCTCGGCTCCACCCGATACGCGTGGACGGACGTGCGGGGCCTCAGCTTCCCCGACGGCTCCGCGTGGGCCCGCCTCGAGCTGCCCGCCGACGAGTACGTGTCGATCATGGCCGTGCAGGCCGCCGACGGCGCCCGCGCCGTCACCGCCATGCGCACCCTCCGCGCCCTCTACAAGGACGCCACCCAGTACACCCAGGCCACCACCCAGCACAAGGCCTGATCGTTCGGAACGGACCATTCCTCAACTCCGAGTCGAGGAATGGTCCGTTCCTAGCGTCGGCTCTGTCAGGCTGTCCTGACGGCGCGGATGGCGTCCTGGACCTCGCGGACGGCGTTGATCTGGCGGTAGTGCGCCGACTCCGTCACGAAGTCCTGGAGCTTGCGCCGGACCCGGCCGGACCGCAGCCGCACCACCACCGGCAGCACGGACTGGATCAGCTCGCACGCCGCCTCCGGCTCGCCGGTGGCCAGCCGGGTGCGGGCCAGGCCGATCACGTCGAACACCCGGCTGCGCACCCGGGACGGGTCACGCAGCGCCAGCGCCCGGCGGATGTGCCGCTCGGCCAGCGGGGCCTGGGTGGGGTCGTGCCGGGCCAGGTCGCGCAGCCGGGCGCCGATCACCCCCTCCATCTCGGCCTCGTCGAACGACGCCATCCAGGTCGGCTCGGCCGACCGGTCCCGCGCGCCGAAGCACTCCTGCGCGTGGCCGACCGCCCGGTGGAACTCGTTGACCCGGCCCAGCAGCGCGTACGCCCACGCCTCACGGGTGTGCAGCAGCGCCCGCAGCGCGGGCGTCGCCGTGCGACGCGTGCCGTACTGGCCGAGCTGCACCAGCTCCAGCCCGTCCTCGGGGCGTCCGAGGTCGAACATCTGCCGGGCCATCGACGCCAGGCACAGCGCGCCGAACGGCTCGTTGCGGCTGGCCTTGGCCATCCGCACCGCGAGCACGTAGTAGCGCTGGGCCGAGTCGTGCAGGCCGGTGTCGAACGACATGCTGGCCGCCATCTTGGCCAGCTCGGCGCCCAGCTGGAACGCCTGCTGGGTGGTCGGCGAGTCCGGCGCCCTGCGCAGCCGCTCGGCCAGCTCGTTGAGCTGCCCGAGCACCGCCTTGCGGGCGACACCGCCGCCGCCCGACCAGCCGCGCAGTCCGTCGACAACCGTGCGCATCGCCGCGAGCTCGTCGGCGCTGATGGCGCCGCCCGCAGCCCACTTGGCCAGCGGCTGCAGCGGCGTCAGCCAGTGCTGCATCGGTTCGACGAGAGAGGGTCCTACCGCTACCGCGGCGCCTGCGGTCAGCGCCGCCCTTCTGCTGAGAGTCAAGTCGCTCCTCGTCACCTCTTCGACGGACCGGGCAGTGCTCAGCGCGTCCCAGGACGGCGTGAAGACGTCCTGGGCCGTGGAGCCCTCGGGGTCACGGGGTCGGGGAGGACCCGTGCGGTCGAACCAGAGGCGTTCCGGCGGCACCCGGAGCACCTCCGCGAACGCGCGCAGCTTGTCGATCCGGTCGATCGGGTTCTCCCCGTTCTCGTACCGGGACAGTTGTGCCTGGCTGATGCCCAGCCAGCCCGCCATCCGGTCCTGCGTGATCCGGTGCGGGTGTTGCGGGTGGTGGCGATACCCGCCGATCAGCGCGCCCATGTCCTGGTCGGCGAAGGCCTCGGCGAGCACCGGGTGGTCCCAGAAGCCGTCCGGCAGCGGAGGCGGGCCGAACACGTCGGCTCGCGCGCCGCGACGGCACGCGGTGCACAGGCGGTCCGAGTTGTCGGCCGCGATGCGGGCGCCACACGGACATGTTCGTCCGGTGCTGGCTTGCCGTAACCCGACCGGTTCCATGGCACCTCGCCCCCGTCACTGAGCGTGTTCACAGTGTAATCGCTGGTGAGAGCCTGTCTATTCACCTCATGCATGAAACCGCCGACCCTTCATCCGGACCGGTGATGCAGCAGCCGGATAAGACCCATCCGGGTGCGGTTTGGCGGTGCCCCCGCGGGTCGGCGCACGCTGCTGGCACACCAGGGCGCCCGGCGAGGAACCCGCCGGCCACCGCCGCAGCGACCGCCCGACCCGGGAGGACGTCCGCCAATGCGTACCTCGACCCAGCCGCCACGAGCCCCGCAGGCCGTCGTGCAACCGCCGCAGCCGCCCGAGAGCAGCTTCGGCCGCACCCTTGGTGAGGTCGTCGCCAACTACCGGATGCTCGGCTGGAAGGTCACCGTCACCGAGCAGGGCGTGCTGCTGCCGCTCGGGCCGACCACCACCGGCCTGGTGATGCCGGCCCGCATCGGCTCGGCCGTGCTCGCCGAGCTGCGCGCCCGGATGCTGGCCGGGCCGACGCTGGTGATCCCCGGCCCGCAGGAGAACTGGGTGTTCCTGGCCGAGCTCGTCGCCCTGCTGCCGGTGCAGCTGCGCACCCCGTCGGAGATCCGGTTCGTGCGCTCGCCCAGCAGCCTCGTGCTGCCGCCGACCATGACCCCCTACGGGCGGGTGCGCTGGGCCAACGCCCCCTCGTTCAGCCGGCACTGGCTGCCGCCGTTCACCGCCGTGCTCGCGGTGGCGCGCACCATCGCCGGCTCGGCCAACTAGAGCCCTGTCGCGGGGAATAGGCGCCTACCCGCGTTCGGGGCGCGGGTAGGCGCCACCTGATTGTCGGGACTTTCTGAGCAAATCCTGGTCTGGCTCTCACGTGCGTCTGGTGGACTGTGGCCTCCCCACCACGTCGCACGGAGGCTTGTTTTGAAGACGCCCGAGGTCATCGCCAACCCGAACCGCCGCCAGGTGCTGTGTGGCCTGGCCGCAGCGCTCGTCGCCGGCGGTGCGGTCACGACGGCGTGCGGCAGCGCGTCCCCCAGCGGGTCGGGAGGCACGAACACCACCACCGACTCGCCCAAGCCGCAGGCCGCCCCCGGCACCGAGGTGGCGAAGCTGGCGCAGGTCCCGGTCGGCGGCGGCGTTGTCGTCGACGAGCCGGGCGGCACCGGCAACAAGCTGGTGCTGGTCCAGCCGACCGCCGGCGAGGTGAAGGCCTTCAACGCGGCCTGCCCGCACCAGGGCATCACCGTCGCCGCGCCGCAGGGCGGGGTCATCACCTGCCCCGGCCACGGCAGCACGTTCACCGCGGCCACCGGCGCCGTCACCAAGGGCCCGGCCACCGAGGGCCTCACCGCCGTCAACGTGAAGGTCAGCGGCGCCGCCGTCGTCCTGGCCTGACGCCCGCTCCCGCACGCGGTCGCCGACCGCGTGCGGGAACTGTCAGACCACGGCCGTAGGCTTGACGGGTGGCCGACCCGTCGACCTATCGCCCAGCACCAGGCACGATCCCCGACAACCCTGGCGTGTACAAGTTCCGCGACCAGCACCGCCGGGTGATCTACGTCGGCAAGGCCAAGAGCCTCCGCAGCCGCCTGTCGTCGTACTTCGCGGACGTGGCGACACTGCACCCGCGCACCCGGCAGATGGTGACCACGGCGGCCAGCGTCGAGTGGACGGTGGTGAAGACCGAGGTCGAGGCGCTCCAGCTGGAGTACTCCTGGATCAAGGAGTTCGACCCCCGGTTCAACGTCCGGTACCGCGACGACAAGTCGTACCCGGTGCTCGCGGTGACGCTGAACGAGGAATTCCCGCGCCTGCACGTGTATCGCGGCCCGCGGCGCAAGGGCGTGCGCTACTTCGGCCCGTACTCGCACGCGTGGGCCATCCGGGAGACCCTGGACCTGCTGCTGCGGGTGTTCCCGGCGCGAACGTGCTCGAACGGCGTCTTCAAGCGGCACGGCCAGATCGGGCGGCCCTGCCTGCTCGGCTACATCGACAAGTGCTCGGCCCCGTGCGTGGGCCGGGTGTCGGCGGACGAGCACCGGGACATCGTCGAGGACTTCTGCGACTTCCTCGCCGGCAGGACCGACGCCCTGATCAAGCGGCTCGAGCGGGAGATGCTCGCCGCCTCGGAGGAGTTGGAGTTCGAGAAGGCCGCCAGGCTGCGCGACGACCTGAACGCGGCGAAGATGGCGTTGGAGAAACAGGCGGTCGTGCTCGGCGACGGCACGGACGCGGACGTGGTGGCCTTCGCGCAGGACGAACTCGAGGCGTCCGTGCAGGTGTTCCACGTGCGCGGCGGCCGGGTCCGCGGCCAGCGCGGCTGGGTGATCGACAAGGTCGAGGAGACGGACACCGCTGGGCTGGTGGACCAGTTCCTCAGCCAGTTCTACGGCGACCAGGCGGAGATGGCGGAAGACGCTGAGCAGACCGGGAGTGCGGTGCCACGTGAGGTGCTGGTGCCGGAGCTGCCGGACGACGCGGAGGCGGTGCAGGACTGGCTGTCGGGCCTGCGCGGATCCCGCGTGCAGCTGCGCATTCCGCAGCGCGGCGACAAGCGGGCGCTGATGGAGACCGTGCAGCGCAACGCGGCGGAGGCGTTCGCCCAGCACAAGCTGCGCCGCGCCGGCGACCTGACGGCCCGGTCGGCGGCGCTGCAGGAGCTGCAGGACGCGCTCGGCCTGGACACGGCCCCGCTGCGCATCGAGTGCACCGACGTCAGCCACGTGCAGGGCACGGACGTGGTGGCTTCGCTCGTCGTCTTCGAGGACGGCCTGGCCCGCAAGTCGGAGTACCGGCGGTTCGCGATCCGGGAGGGCAAGGAGGGCGGCGACGTCGGCTCGATCGCCGAGGTGGTCCGCCGCCGCTTCGCCCGCTACCAGCAGGAGGCCGCCGGCCCGGTGGACCCGGACCGCCCAGGCATCGACCCGGAGACGGGGCGGCCGCGCAAGTTCGCGTACCCGCCGAACCTGTTGGTGGTGGACGGCGGCGCGCCACAGGTGGCGGTGGCCGCGGACGTGCTGGCCGAGCTCGGCGTCACCGACGTTGCCGTGATCGGCCTGGCCAAGCGGCTGGAGGAGGTGTGGGTGCCGGGCGAACCCGATCCGGTGATCCTGCCGCGCACCAGCGAGGCGCTGTACCTGTTGCAGCGCGTGCGGGACGAGGCTCACCGCTTCGCCATCACCTACCACCGCCAGAAGCGCGGGCAGCGCATGACCACCTCGGAGCTGGACCAGGTCCCCGGCCTCGGCCAGACCCGCAAGGCGGCGCTGCTCAAGCACTTCGGGTCGGTGCGCAAGCTGCGTGAGGCCACCGTGGATGAGATCAGCGGGGTGCCCGGCGTGGGCCGGCGCACCGCGGAAGCCGTGCACGCCACTCTGGCGAGTGCTGGGAAGGAAAGGGAAAAGTCGTGAACGCACCCGCCAACAAGTCGGGCATCGAGGTCGCCGTCGTGACGGGGCTGTCCGGCGCCGGCCGCAGCACCGCCGCGAAGTGCCTGGAGGACCTGGGCTGGTTCGTCGTGGACAACCTGCCGCCGGAGCTGATCGCCACCATGGTCGAGCTGGGCGCGCAGGCCCGCGGCGCGATCACCCGGGTCGCGGTCGTGATGGACGTGCGCAGTCGCGCCTTCACCGACGACCTCGCCGCCATCATCAAGGACCTCGACGCCCGCGGCTACAAGCCGCGCGTGCTGTTCCTGGAAGCCACCGACGACGTGCTGGTGCGCCGCTTCGAGTCGGTCCGCCGCGGCCACCCGCTGCAGGGCGACGGCCGGCTGGCCGACGGCATCGCCGCCGAGCGCCTGCTGCTCACGCCGCTGCGCGAGGCGGCGGACCTGGTGCTGGACACCAGCGCGCTGTCCGTGCACCAGCTGCGGGCCAAGATCGAGGACACGTTCGGCTCCGAGGCCAGCGCCCGCACCCGGGTCACCGTGCTGTCCTTCGGCTACAAGTACGGCCTGCCGATGGACGCCGACCTGGTGATGGACGTGCGCTTCCTGCCCAACCCGTTCTGGATCCCGGAGCTGCGCGAGCAGACCGGCCTGGACGCGGACGTGCGCAACTACGTGCTCAGCCAGGAGGGCGCGGAGGAGTTCCTGGACCGGTACCACGAGCTGCTGAAGCTGATCGGCGCGGGTTACCGTCGGGAGGGCAAGCGCTACCTGACCTTGGCTGTGGGCTGCACCGGTGGTAAGCACCGAAGCGTGGCGATTTCCGAAGAACTTTCAGGACTGCTGTCGACGGAGGACGGTATGACCGTGAAGGTCGTGCATCGGGACCTGGGTCGCGAGTGATCCCCGTGCAGCCCGACGGCGCGCGCGACAAGCCCCTCCGAGCCGTTGCCCTCGGCGGGGGCCATGGCCTGCAGGCGACCCTGCGCGCCCTTCGCTTGCTCACGCCGGACGTGACGGCCGTGGTCACGGTCGCCGACGACGGCGGCTCCTCCGGCCGCCTGCGCCGGGAGCTCGGCCTGCTGCCGCCCGGCGACCTGCGCAAGGCCCTGGCCGCGCTGGCCGCCGAGGACGACGGCGGCCGGATGTGGGCCGAGGTGTTCCAGCACCGCTTCGGCGGCAACGGGGCGCTGGCCGGCCACGCCGTCGGCAACCTGCTGATCGCCGGCCTGCTGGAGACGCTCGGCGACCCGGTGGCGGTGCTGGACGAGGTGGCGCGGCTGATGGGCCTGCGCGGCCGGGTGTTACCGATGTGCAACGTCCCGCTGGACATCGAGGCGGACGTGACCGGGTTGGACGAGGACGTCACCGCGGTTCGCCGGATCAGGGGACAGGTGGCGGTCGCCACCACACCCGGTCAGGTGCAGCGGATCCGGCTGCGGGCCGACCGCAACGGCCAGCCGACGGCGTGCCCGCAGGCCGTCCAGGCGGTGCTCGACGCGGACGTCGTACTGCTCGGACCTGGATCTTGGTTCACCAGCGTGCTGCCGCACCTGCTCGTGCCGGAGCTGCACGAGGCGCTGGTGGACACCGCCGCATGCAAGGTCGTCGTGCTCAACCTGGTCCCCCAACCAGGTGAGACCGCCGGTTTCTCCCCCGAACGCCACTTGGACGTACTCTGCCAACACGCACCGAGACTGCGGGTGGACGCCGTGGTCGCCGACGTGGACTCGGTGCCGACCCCGGAGCGGCTGCGCACTGCCGCGGCCTCCCTGGGGGCGACGGCGCACCTGTCCACCGTGACGGCCGGGGGCGCCGCCGACCGGCACGATCCGGCGGCGCTGGCGCTGAGCCTGCGGGACGCGCTGCAGCTGCACGGACTGCACGACCGAGTGTGAGTAGAGGCGGAGGAGACCACCAGTGGCGATGACCGGCGCGGTCAAGGACGAGCTGAGCCGGCTGGCCGTGGCCAAGACCTGTTGCCGCCGGGCCGAGGTCTCCTCCCTGCTGCGGTTCGCCGGTGGCCTGCACATCGTCGCCGGCCGGGTGGTGGTCGAGGCCGAGCTGGACACCGGCTCGGCCGCGCGCCGGCTGCGCAAAGAGATCCACGACCTGTTCGGGCACCACTCCGACGTGCACGTGCTGACCTCCGGTGGGCTGCGCAAGGGCACCCGCTGGGTGGTCCGCGTGGTCAAGGACGGCGAGGGGCTGGCCCGGCAGACCGGCCTGCTGGACCCGCGCGGCCGCCCGGTGCGGGGGCTGCCCGCGCCGGTGGTGTCCGGCGGCACCTGCGACTCCGAGGCGGCCTGGCGCGGCGCGTTCCTGGCGCACGGCTCGCTGACCGAGCCCGGCCGTTCCAGCGCGCTCGAAGTCACCTGCCCGGGGCCGGAGGCCGCGCTGGCGCTGGTCGGCGCCGCCCGGCGGATGGGCATCCAGGCCAAGTCCCGCGAGGTGCGCGGCGCGGACCGGGTCGTCGTCCGCGACGGTGACGCGATCGGCGCGCTGCTGACCCGGCTGGGCGCTCACGATTCCGTGATGGCGTGGGAGGAGCGGCGGATGCGCCGCGAGGTCCGCGCCACCGCCAACCGGCTCGCCAACTTCGACGACGCCAACCTGCGCCGGTCCGCCCGCGCCGCGGTGGCCGCCGCCGCCCGCGTGGAGCGGGCGCTGGACATCCTCGGCCCGTCGGCGCCGGACCACCTGGTCACCGCGGGCCGGCTGCGGCTGAGCAACCGGCAGGCGTCGCTGGAGGAGCTGGGCCAGCTGTCCGAGCCGCCGATGACCAAGGACGCCGTCGCCGGCCGGATCCGGCGGCTGCTGGCCATGGCCGACAAGCGCGCGCACGAGCTGGGGCTGCCCGACACGGAATCCGCGGTGACTCCGGAGATGTTGGAGGTCGAGGAGGCCGACGTCTGATAAGCCTTCCCTTGCGGCGGAACAGCTTCGGCTCGGGTCGGACGTGATCGTCGAGTGCGTGAACCCGCTGAGGGTGACCCGCGGCGGGTGACTGGCCGTCGCCGAGGAGTGCGGCGTCGGGCTGCTGGAGGTGGAGTTGGTCTGCACCGGGTCGATGCTCGACCCCGCAAGTGGGTCTCCGGCGAAGACGGCGCACCGGCGCCGGGTGGCGACGCGGGAGGTGGACATCCCGGATCTGCCGTTGCCCTCGTGGGAGGAGATCCAGATTCGCGAGTACGAGCCGCGGCAGCGTGATCACCTGGTGCTCGACACGGCGGTGGTCGGCGTGCACGAGGCCGTGGCGACAATCCAGCGCGCGCAAACCGCTCATACCGGGCGCTGAGGCGCGCCACCCGATCCAGACCTTGCTGCCCGGGCGGCGCTGCCGCGACCATGGCTGCGCTCGTCGCTGAGGGGAACGTGACATGACCGAGGACCGGTTAGCCGATCAGGTCCGCACCCTGCTGCGAAACTCCGGCCGCCCCAGACCGTTCCGGCGGGGCGAGGTGCTGATCGCGGAAGGCGCGCCGAGCGACGAGGTGCTGCTGATCGAGACCGGCAAGGTCAAGGTCGTGCTGCACGGCCCCAACGGCGCCGACTCCATTCTCGGCTTCTACGGCGCGGGCGAGCTGATGGGGGAGATGGGGGTGATGGGCGACCGGCCGCGCAGCGCGGACGTGATCGCCCGGACGCCGGGCATCGCGCTGCACGTGGACGCGCACACCTTTCGCACCCTGCTGCGTGATCACCCGCCGCTGTCGGCGTACGTCACGGACGTGCTGAGCAAGCGGCTGTTCCAGGCCGACCAGCGGCAGCGGCTGCACGCCTCGTTCGAGGTGTCGGTGCGGGTGGCCAAGCAGCTGCTGAGCTGGGCGCAGTCGTCCGGCGAGCCGGTCGACGGCGGTGGGCTGCGGGTGAAGGGCCTGACCCAGCTGGAGATCGCGCAGTTCGTGACGGCGTCGGCCAAGACCGTCGACCACGTGCTCAAGCAGTTGCGCAGCGACAAGCTGCTGGAGACGGGACGGCGCAGTTACGTGTTGCCGGATCCGCCGTTGCTGGAGCGGTGCCTGGCCGATCCGGAGTGGCGGCCCGGTCGCGGCGATGTCTCCCGCTTTTCCGGGAGACCCGACAACTTTGCGCAACCAGACTCCACTCGTGCGTGTTGAGCACCCGCCGACTGGAGGACCCGTGGACAACACCGTCCCCGAAATCCGGACCCTGCTCGGGGTCGACGTGATCGACTCCGCCCGCACCGCGCCGCATCTGCTGCCGCAGGTGCCGACCGTGCTCGAGAAGTTGCTGTCGACGGGCATGGACGCGGTGGGCCTGTCGCGGCAGGACGCGGTCGACGCGCAGTACACCGGCGACGGCTGGCTCTACGCCTTCCCGAGCGCGCTGCTGGGCCGCGTCGTGGACCTCGGCCGCGCGCTGGACGGCATCGTCGCCGAGCACAACAAGTGGAACAAGCTGGAGCTTCGGCTGCGGCTGGCCGTCGAGGTCGGGCCGCTGCCGGACGTGCAGGGCTTCCACCCGGCCAACATCTCCCGCAGCCGGCTGCTGGAGGCGCCCGCGTTCAAGCTGCTGGCCCGCCGCTGCATCGCCGACCGTCCGGACGGCTCGATGAGCACCGCCATGATCGTGTCCGACGCCGTGTACCAGACGGTCTTCGGCTCGGACTACACGAAGATCGCGCGCGGCTCGGACTTCGCGGAGCTGGCCGTGACCAACAAGGAGTTCGCCCGGCGGGCCTGGGTCACCGTGCCCGGCTTCGACGCCCGCACCCTCGCCACGATGATCGCCGAGGACGGTCCGGCGGCATCTGCACCGGTCGAGGAGAGCGAGCCCACAGCCTTCGGGACCGTGACGAACACCATCAACGGCACCAGCACCAACACGGTCCAGGCGCACACCATCAAGGGTGGGATCCACTTCGGCCGCGACCGCGCCTGACCCCCACCCCTGCGCCACATGCGCTCCGCATGTGGCTCTGCGGCGCGGGTATGGCGCGCATGCGGCATTCGACGGGTGGCTTGGTCTGGACCAATTCACCATCGTTTCTAGCCCGAACGGAGCAGTGTCTGCTGGCTCGATCAAGAAAGCTGCCATACCACTGTGACCAGCGCTACTTCGTAACGCTAGTGTTGCCGGCAGGCAGCGTCGCCGCATCTACTGGGCTCCGGCATTTGACCGGTTCGAGTTTCGAGGAGACACACCGTGACGGTTCGCGTAGGTGTCAACGGCTTCGGCCGCATCGGCCGCAACTTCTTCAGGGCGGTCAAGGCCAGCGGGCACGACATCGAGATCGTGGCCTTCAACGACCTGGGTGACGTCGCGACCATGGCGCACCTGCTGAAGTACGACTCCATCCTGGGCCGCTTCCCGGGTGAGGTGGCGCTGCACGACGAGGGCATCGAGGTCGACGGCAAGGTCATCAAGGCGCTGGCCGAGCGCGACCCGGGCAAGCTGCCCTGGAAGGACCTCGGCGTCGACGTCGTGGTCGAGTCGACCGGCTTCTTCACCGACGCCGCGGCCGCCCGCAAGCACGTGGACGAGGGCGGCGCCAAGAAGGTCATCATCTCCGCGCCGGCCAAGGGCGAGGACCTGACCGTGGTGCTCGGCGCCAACGACGACCAGTACGACGGCTCGCAGACCGTCATCTCGAACGCCTCCTGCACCACCAACTGCCTCGCCCCGCTGGCCAAGGTGCTGCACGACGCGTTCACCATCGAGCGTGGCCTGATGACCACCATCCACGCCTACACGCAGGACCAGAACCTGCAGGACGCGCCGCACAAGGACCTGCGCCGCGCCCGCGCCGCCGCGCTGAACATCGTGCCCACCTCCACCGGCGCGGCCAAGGCCATCGGCCTGGTGCTGCCGGAGCTGAAGGGCAAGCTGGACGGCTACGCGCTGCGCGTGCCGGTGCCGACCGGCTCGGCCACCGACCTGACCGTCACCGTCGGCCGCGAGGTCACCGTGGACGAGGTCAACGCCGCGTACAAGGCGGCCGCCGAGGGCGCGCTGTCCAAGTACCTGCGCTACAACGAGGACCCGATCGTGTCCTCGGACATCGTCACCGACCCGGCGTCGTGCATCTACGACGCGCCGCTGACCAAGGTCATCGGCAACCAGGTCAAGGTCGTCGGCTGGTACGACAACGAGTGGGGCTACTCCAACCGCCTCGCGGACCTGGTCGCGCTGGTCGCCTCGAAGCTCTGAGAGGGCAACCGCAAGTGAAGACTCTCGACGATTTGCTCGCCGAGGGCGTCCAGGGTCGGCACGTCCTGGTGCGTGCCGACCTCAACGTCCCGCTGGACGGCGACAAGATCACTGACGACGGCCGCATCCGGGCGTTCCTGCCCACCGCCAAGCGCCTCACCGAGGCCGGCGCGCGGGTCGTCGTCACCGCCCACCTGGGTCGCCCCAAGGGCGAGCCGGACCCGAAGTTCTCGCTCGCCCCCGCCGCCGCCCGGCTGGGCGAGCTGCTGGGCGCCGAGGTCGCGCTCGCCGCCGACGTCGTCGGCGAGTCGGCCCGGACCGTGGTGGGCGCGCTCACCGACGGCGGCCTGGCGCTGCTGGAGAACATCCGCTTCGACCCGCGCGAGACCAGCAAGGACGCCGCCGAGCGCGAGGCGCTCGCCAACGACCTGGTGTCGCTGGTCGGCGACAAGGCCGCCTTCGTCTCGGACGGCTTCGGTGTCGTGCACCGCAAGCAGGCCTCCGTCTACGACGTGGCCGCCAAGCTGCCGCACTTCGCCGGCGGCCTGGTGCTGGCCGAGGTCGAGGTGCTGCGCAAGCTCACCGAGGACACGGCCCGCCCGTACGTGGTCGTGCTCGGCGGCGCGAAGGTGTCCGACAAGCTCGGCGTCATCGCCAACCTGCTGACCAAGGTCGACCGGCTGCTGGTCGGCGGCGGCATGGCGTACACCTTCCTCAAGGCCCAGGGCCACGAGGTCGGCAAGTCGCTGCTGCAGGAAGACCAGCTCGACCAGGTCAGGGGCTTCCTGGCCGAGGCCGAGATGCGCGGCGTCGAGCTCGTGCTGCCGGTCGACGTGCTGGCCGCCACGCACTTCGCCGAGGACGCGCCGTACGAGGTCGTGGCCACCGACGCCATCCCGGCCGACCGGGAGGGCCTGGACATCGGCCCGGCCACCCGCGAGCTGTTCGCGAGCAAGCTGGCCGACGCGAAGACGGTGTTCTGGAACGGCCCGATGGGCGTGTTCGAGTTCGCCGCGTTCGCCGGCGGCACCCGTGCCGTCGCCCAGGCGCTGGTCGACTCCGACGCGTTCACCGTGGTCGGCGGCGGCGACTCGGCCGCGGCCGTGCGCCAGCTCGGTCTGCCCGAGGACGGCTTCTCGCACATCTCCACCGGCGGCGGCGCGTCGCTGGAGTACCTGGAGGGCAAGGAGCTGCCCGGCGTGAAGGTGTTGGAGGACTGACCATGGCACGCCTTCCGCTGATCGCCGGCAACTGGAAGATGAACCTCAACCACCTCGAGGCCATCGCGCTCACCCAGAAGATCGCCTTCTCGCTGCCGGAGAAGTACTTCGCCAAGGTCGAGGTGGCCGTGCTGCCGCCGTTCATCTCGATCCGCAGCGTCCAGACCCTGGTCGACGGGGACAAGCTGCTGATCAAGTACGGCGCGCAGGACCTGTCCCCGCACGACTCCGGGGCCTACACCGGCGACGTGTCCGGGGCGCAGCTGGCCAAGCTGGGCTGCACCTACGTGGTGGTCGGGCACTCCGAGCGCCGGGAGTACCACCACGAGGACGACGAGCTGGTCAACCGCAAGGTCAAGGCCGCGCTCAAGCACGGCCTCACGCCGATCCTGTGCGTCGGCGAGAAGCTGGAGGTCCGGGAGGTCAACGGCCACCTGGCGCACTGCAACACCCAGCTGATCGCCGGCCTGAAGGGCCTCAAGGCCGAGCAGGCGGCGAAGGTGGTGATCGCCTACGAGCCGGTGTGGGCGATCGGCACCGGCAAGGTGGCCACCCCGTCCGACGCGCAGGAGGTGTGCGCGTCGATCCGGTCCACCCTGGCCGACAAGTACGGCCAGGAGGTCGCCGACACCGTCCGCGTGCTCTACGGCGGCTCGGTGAAGTCCGGCAGCATCGCCGACCTGGTGAAGCAGCCCGACATCGACGGCGGCCTCGTCGGCGGCGCCAGCCTCGACGGCGACGAGTTCGCCAAGCTGTGCGCGCTGGCGGCCGGCGGTCCGCTGCCGTAGATCGTTGCCGCAGGTCGGGGCCCTGTCACTTGCCGGCGGGGCCCCGATCCGCGTTCCGTGACCGTTCCTTTCCGGACCGTGCTCCGAAGCCGGGGCCGGAACAGGTAACCTGTAGCGTCTATACGCCTTACAGCGAGGGTGAGATGAACCTGTTCCTGCAGATCCTGTTGATCGTCGCCAGCCTGCTGCTGATCCTGCTGGTGCTGCTGCACCGCGGCCGTGGCGGCGGTCTGTCCTCGCTGTTCGGCGGCGGCATGCAGTCGAGCCTGTCCGGGTCCAGCGTCGTGGAGAAGAACCTGGACCGGATCACCCTGTTCGTCGCCGCGATCTGGGTGATCAGCATCATCGGCATCGGGCTGCTGGCCAAGCTCGGCGGCTGATTCGCCGCCATCCGTCACTGGGGTTGTTCAACCACGTCCTGTGGGAGTGTGAGGGTCGATGACTGGCGGTAACGCGATCCGCGGTACCCGAGTCGGATCGGGCCCGATGGGCGAGTCGGAGCGCGGCGAGTCCGCGCCCCGGCATCGGGTGTCGTACTGGTGCGCCAATGGCCACGAGTCGCGTCCGTCCTTCGCCCTCGAGGCCGAGGAGCCGGAGTCGTGGGATTGTCCGCGCTGCGGGCTTCCCGCGGGTCGGGACCAGCAGGCCCCGCCGGCGCCACCGCGCAACGAGCCGTACAAGACGCATCTGGCGTACGTGAAGGAGCGGCGCTCCGACGCGGACGGCGAGGCGATCCTGGCCGAGGCGCTGGCCAAGCTGCGGGCCCAGCGTGAGGGCGAGTTCTAGGCCCCGCGCACGCGGATTCGACATACGACAACGGCCGCTTTGCCCCAGACCACCGGGGCAAGGCGGCCTTTTCTGTGCTTTTTCCGCGCGTTCCGTGCGGGGCTCGGCCCCTGCTGGGCCTCGCACTCGGTGCGGAGGCGGGGTCCTCTTCGCCTGACAACAAAGGCCGCCCTGCTCCCGTTTCCGAGAGCAAGGCGGCCTTCGCTGCGCGGAGGGTCGGAGGAGGGAAGGCCCGCGCCCGGCTCCCCTCCGGTCCGTCCCTCCTCTACGCGTGCTGGGGAGCCTGCGGCGCCGGCACACCGGGCAGGGCGAGCGGGAACCGTGAGGTCACCACGAACCCACCGTCCCGACTCGGCTCGGCATGACAGCTGCCTCCCAGCAGCTCGGCCCGCTCGGTGAGTCCGACCAGGCCATGGCCGCCAGAGGGCAGGGCAGGGGTCCGCTGTCCTCGGGGCCGTCCGTTGCGCACCCGCACCTCCAGTTCGTCCTCGCCCACCTGGACGAGCACGGACACGGCGGCCGACGGGGCGTGCTTTCCCACATTGGTCAGTGCTTCTTGCACGGTCCGGTACGCGGCGGCGGACACCGGCCGCGGAATGGTCTCGATGTCGCCGTCCACGTTGAGCGTGACCGCGAGGCCGCAGTCGGAGACCAGGCGGCGCAGGTCGGTCAGGTCCGGGCGGCCGTCGTCCTCGTCGCTGGTGGTGCGCAGCACGCCGACGAGCTGGCGCAGCTCCTCCAGCGTCTTGGTGGACAGCCGCCGGATCGTGTTGGCGATCTCCCGCGAGTCGGGGTCCGTCACGGTCATCTTCAGCGCACCCGCCTGCATGGCGATGAGCGTGACCTGGTGCGACACGACGTCGTGCATCTCCCGCGCCAGCCGCGTGCGCTCCTCGGCGCGGATGGCCTGGGCCTGCAGCTGCTGCTTGCGCTCGCGGGTCGCGGCCAGCTCGGTGACCCGGCGGACCAGCTCCTTGCGGGTGGTGACGAGCAGCCCCAGCGCGAGCGGCATGCCGGCGTCCACGACGGACCACAGCAGGTTGAGCAGCTGGTGCTGCCAGTCCTGGCCGAGGAAGTCGTCGATCGGCCACACCACGAACCGGCACAGCATCATCAGCACCGCGCCGGCCATCGTCTGCCAGTTCCAGGCCCGCTTCTTGGCCAGCGAGTACAGCGCGATCATGCCGGCCAGCTGGGACCAGCCGGCGAGGTAGCCGGGCACGGTGGCCAGGAGCACGAGGAACGGGTAGCGGCGGCGCAGCACCAGCGCGAGGCAGGCCACGCCGGACAGGATGTGCGAGTACAGCTCGGCGTCCTTCGGGAACACCAGCAGGACGTCCAGCAGCGCCAGCGCGATGGCGCCGAGGTCACTGAGCGGCCCCGAGTGGCGTCGCAGGAAGCGGTTGCCCTTGTCGCGGAGCTCCGCGACCGGCCCTCGGCGGTGCATGACGGTGCTGACGATGTCGGCTGCCTGCTCGCCGCTCATCGGCTCGCCGGTCCAGATCCTGTCATCGTTGTCGCGCTGGGTCGGCACACCGACCTCGGGCATGTCGGGACCGTTCACGGCATGGCGCGGCCGGTTCGGCACGGCTCCGTCCTCCTCGGGCAGGGCGAGTTGGTCTTGTGCTCTTAGACAGTCCTAACACTCGTTCGGGACGCGGCACCCGAAACTTATGTGCATCTGCACACGCCCGGTACCCGTCCGCTCACCCAACGTGATACCTGACCTGCGGTTTTGCCGGCAGGCTAGCACGGCTGGTCACGCGCAGTGCGGGTCGAGCTACGTGTTAACGGTGTTCAGGATTAACCGAAAAGACCAGACCTTCGACGGTTGCCCAAGACCGGCCGACCGGGGTCCGGTCGGCGATCGGTCGACCGGGTTCGTGGTCACGGTCGGCGTCGCGACGGTCACGCCGGCGACCACGGGAACCGTGCCGCTCGGTGGACCGGGGTCAGTTGAACCGCTCCGGATTCGGCACGGCTGCCAGGAACGTCTCCGCGTCGTAGAACGCCCCGATCGGGAGTTGCTGCCACACGGCGTCGAGGAACCGGTCGACGGCCTCGCGCTCCTCCGCCGGCCAGCTCGGCGAGACCTTGCCGAGAACGATGCCCGGGTCGAGGTCGCCAGTGGTGATGAGGCTGGTGAGCAACATCGGCAGCAGCGCCTTCACGTCGTCCTCGGTGCCGACGGTGTTGCCGAGCCTGATCGTCAACGAGAACAGGTCGTGGTCCTCCACCCGGACGTCGCCACGGCAGTGCGGGCAGCCCGCCAGCACCGGCCGCTGCGGGTAGCCGCCGAACACGGTCTCGATGTGGGCGATCGCCGCCGCCAGCGGGCTGCTCATGGCGCCATTCTCGGATGAGGTCGGCGCTGCCGCCTGCCTTGCCATCAACCGGTGACTTCCGCCACCAGAAGCCGGCGCGCTCCTCGCTCGCTCCTGGGGTCGTTGCGGATGAGGTGTGGCTCGTAGATGCCGGCGCGGGCGGTACGCCGCCACGGCCGGGCCAGGTTCTCCACGTTGCCGTCCGGATCCGCCACGGCGATCGGGCCGTGGTCGGTGCGGGCGACCCACTCCTTCCCGCACGTAGGTGATGGCGGCGACGGCCTCCTCGAGCGGGAAGGTGCGGTCGAGCACGGGCGTGACGGTGCCGCCCTCGATGAGCCGGCGGAGTTCGAGGAGGTCCTCGGTGCGTTCGGCGGTGGCCATCAGGCCCGTCAGCCGCCGCCCTCGCCGCCGACGATGATCAGGGTGCCCCGAGGCGTGAGGTGGTGGCGCAGCTGGGAAAGCGGCCGGTCGCCGGCGGTGTCGATGATGACGTCGTAGCGACCGGTGATGGCTTCGCGCTTGTAGTCGATGACGTCGTCGGCGCCGAGGACGTGGACCAGCTCGATCTTGGCGGTGCTGCAGACACCGACGACATGCGCTCTAGTGCATGCCGACGCGGGGACGGCCGCTGCCTGGTCGAAGGTCACGTTGTCGGGCTTGCGAACGACCCGGGTTGCCTTGACGCTGACATACTCAGCGAAGGAGCCATCGGCCGTGCCGAAAACTTCGTCGCCAGGCCGGAAGTTTGTGACGCCGGGCCCGATTGCCTCGACGATGCCGCCGAGATCGAGGCCCGGCACCGGTCTTTTCGGTCTACGCAAGCCGAACCCCATCAGGCGGATCAGGTACGGCTCGCCGGTGGTGAGATGCCAGATGCTCGGGTCGACGCTGGCTGCCCGCACGCGGATCAGCACCTAGCCGGGGCCCGGCTCCGGGTGCTCGATGTCGTGTCATCGCAGCACATCCAGTGGGCCATAAGGGTCACGGATGACGGCTCTCATGAGGAATCTCCTTCCGGGTACTGGAAAACGTTGTCGAGCGGGACCTCGAACACGCGGGCGATCTGGAACGCCATCTCCAGCGACGGCGAGTACCTGCCCTGCTCGATCGCGATCACCGTCTGCCTCGTGACGCCGATCCGGTCGGCCAGTTCCGCCTGCGTCATCTCGCCCCTGGCGAAGCGCAGCGCCCGGATCGAATTCGTCACCCTCGTCGGCTTCACCACGCCGGGAACCCCCGCCGGTAGCCCACGATCCGCGCCACCGAGCCCAGCACCGCCGACAGCGTGAAGGCCAGGTAGATCGTGTTGGCGATCCAGAAGTGGTCCAGGCGGAACATCGCGAGAAACATCGCCAGCGCCCCGCCGACCACCACGAACGACTGTCCCACCCGGTCCCCGAACTGTCCGATCTCCCGGTCCCGCTGGTGCCGCAGGCTGTCCTTCGGATTGCGGATCGAAGAGGACGGTTCGCAAGTTCGGGCCGGTGCTCGGGCATCGCGACGGCCTGCGGGGGCAGTGGGCTGCTGGACTACGAGGCCACGCGGCGGCGGATCTACCTGCCGGCGTATCGCTGGGTGCTGGACAACCGCGTGCAGGACGTGCTGGCCGAGCTGCGCGAACTCGGGGCCGAACGGCCGTTGGTGCTGGTGGACTACACCACGAACGGCGACGTCGCGAACCTGGCCACCCCGTTGTCGCACGCCGCCCTGGTCGCCCGATACCTCACCGGCCGATGGGACGGCTGACCCCGGTTGCGGATCGCTGGTACTTCTGAAGCGGTTGTGCGGCAAGGACTTTCCTGCTCGACCGCCCCGGTCCCGCGGCGAAGATGATCAGTGGGTTGCGGATCGCCGGAAAATGTCCGGTCGCTGGTGTTGAATCGGGCGCATGGAGAAACCACCGATCGTCCCCATCGAGGAGTGGCGGCAGGCCCGGGCCGAACTGCTCGCCGCGGAGAAGGAAGCGACCAGGGCCCTTGACGCCATCGCGGCACGCCGGCGCCGGCTGCCGATGGTCGAGTTCCCGGACACCTACGAGTTCGACACGCCGGCGGGCAAGAGGTCGCTGCTCGACCTGTTCGACGGCAAGCCGCAGCTGGCGGTCTACCAGTTCATGGACAACGGGCCGGACGCCTACTGTCCCGGCTGCACGTGGTTCACGAACAACGTGCCGTCGCCGGCCGTCGGCCTGCTCGCGGACAACGACGTCAGCTGGGTGACGGTGTCGAACATGCCGCTGACGCAGATGGCGGCGTACTGGGAGAAGATGGGCTGGACGGTGCCGTTCGCGTCGTCGCACGGCACCACGTTCGCGGCGGACACCGACGCGGAGGTCGGCTTCATGCTGACCGTGTTCCTGCGCGACGGGGACCGCATCTACCGCACGTACAACACCACCCAGCGGGGTGTGGACCGACTGGTGTTCACCAACAGCATCCTCGACCTCGTGCCGTACGGCCGCCAGCAGGACTGGGAGGACTCGCCGCCCGGCTGGCCGCAGCACCCGACCTACGGCTGAAATCCGTTGGGGACCGATGACATAGTGGGGAGGTGGAGTCCACCCGAGTGGACCGCTGGCTGTGGGCGGTCCGGCTGACCAAGACCCGTCCGGACGCCGCCGCGGCCTGCCGGGGCGGACACGTGCGCGTGAACGACAAGCCGGCGAAGCCGGCGACCGTGGTGTCGCCGGGCGACGAGGTACGCGCCCGGGTCGGCGACCGCACCCGGGTCGTCGAGGTGGTGCGGGTGATCCAGAAGCGGGTTGGCGCCGCGGACGCCGCGACCTGCTTCATCGACCGCACGCCCGCGCCCCCGCCGGAGGCCGCCATCCCGGTCGCCCGCCGTGAGCGGGGCGCCGGCCGGCCCACCAAGCGGGAGCGGCGCGTGCTGGACAAGTTCCGGTTCGGCCAGTTCTAGTTGTATTGACCGGGGACGTTGGTTGTGTGACGACACGATCTGACTGATCTTGATCCGGGAAGACCTCCCGGGTGGTGTGGAGCTGTCTGACGGCATCCGACCACGACCGGGAGGTCTTCGTGTCCCACGCTAACGCAGCGCTGACCCCGCGCGCCCGGCTACGCCTGGCCCAACTCATCGTCGAGCAGGGCTGGCCGATCGCCCGCGCCGCCGAGCGGTTCGCGGTCTCCTGGCCCACCGCCAAACGCTGGGCCGACCGATACCTGACCGCGGGCCACGCCGGCATGAACGACCGCTCCAGCCGGCCCCACCACAGCCCCCGACGAACCCCGGCACCGGTCGTACGCACGGTCGTGCACCTGCGGTGGCGCCACCGGCTCGGCCCAGTCGCGATCGCCCGCATGGTCGGCATCGCCCCTCGACCGCCCACCAGATCCTGCGGCGGTGTCGGATCAACCGCCTCTCCACGCTGGACCGCCGCACCGGGGAACCGATCCGCCGCTACGAGCACCCCGCGCCCGGTGACCTGCTGCACGCCGACGTCAAGAAACTGGGCAACATCCCCGACGGCGGCGGCTGGCGGTTCGTCGGCCGGGTCCAAGGCAAACACAACCGATCCGCCACCCCCGGCACCGCCCGCAACGCCCACTACAACCCCAAACTCGGCCACGGGTTCGTGCACGTCGTGCTCGACGACCACAGCCGCGTGGCCTACGCCGAGATCCACAACGACGAGACCGCCGCCACCGCGGCCGCTGTCCTACGACGAGCGGTCGCCTGGTTCGCCGCACGCGGAGTCCGACCAGTACGGGTGCTGACCGACAACGGCTCCTGCTACCGCGGCAAACTCTGGCGCGAGGCCTGCGCCGAGCTGGGCATCCGCCCCAAACACACGCGTCCTTACCGGCCGCAGACCAACGGCAAGGTCGAACGCTTCAACCGCACGCTCGCCCAGGAATGGGCCTTCGCCCGCCACTACCCCGGCGAGCAGGCCCGACGCAAAGCCTTGCCGGCATGGCTACACCAGTACAACCATCACCGCATCCACACCGCCATCGGAGGCCACCCACCGATCAGCAGGTTGACCAACCTCTCCGGTCAATACATCTAGTCCAGGAAGTCGGCCAGCACCGGCAGCAGCAGCTCGGACCGCAGGGTCACGGTCATGTGCGTGGTGTTCGGCAGCACCGCCAGGTGCGAGCCGGGGATCAGCCGCTTCATCAGCGCGCCGTGCTCGATGGTGACGAAGTCGTGGTCGCCCATCACCAGCAGGGTCGGTGCGGTGATGCCGGCCAGCTGCTCGTCGCTCCAGCCCTTCAGGTCAGCGGCGGAGGCGGACATCGTGGCCAGGAACTCGTCGAAGTGCTCCGGGTGCGGGGACAGCCGCTGGTAGGCCTCCCGGAAGTCGGTGAAGTCCTGCTGCGTCGGCAGCCGGGTGGAGGTGGCGTGCCTGGACGGGTCCAGCAGGTCCTCGTGCATGCCGTCCGGCCGGACGCTCGCCGAGATCGGGACCACCGAGCGCACCCGGTCCGGGTGGCTGACGGCCAGCTCCAGCGCGACGGCGCCGCCCATGCTGTGCCCGAGCACGTGTGCCCGCTCGATGCCGAGGTGGTCCAGCAGCGCCACCACGTCGCCCGCCAGCGCGGCCGGGGTGATCGCCCGGTCGATGTCGGCGGTGCGGCCGTGGCCCTGCAGCTCCACGCCGATCACCTGGTGGTCGCGGGCCAGCGTGGGGATCAGGTTCGCGAAGTTCAGGTCGATCGTCAGCATCCCGCCGTGCAGCAGCACCAGCGGCGTGCCGGCCTCGCCGTGCCGCTCGTAGTACATGTGCAGGCCGTTCACGTCCGCGTAGCCCATGGAGGTTCCTCTCGTGCTCCGGTGTCTTCACCAGTGCGTCGAACGGCCGCCACCGGAATCGACACGACCCTAAGGTCTTCTCGTGACGACTTTCCGCGTCGACGACGTGACCCCCGCGGCCGCGCCCCTACCCACGCGGCCGCTAGCCGAGGTCTACGGCGACGTGCTGGCGCTGGGCGGTGACCCGGACACGCCGTTGATCGAGCCGGACGGGGTGCATCCGTTGCTGGGCGCGGTCGCCCGGGCCTTCGTCGACCACCGGCCGCTGGTGCTGTCGCCGGACGCGGTGTGGCTGACCATCGCCCAGGGCGTGGCCCAGCACATCCGCCTCAACGCGGAGGAGCTGCGGTCCAAGCTGGTCGGGCACGCCGGCCGAGAGGCGTTGACCGTGGAGGTCTACGGGCCGGCGCCGGCCGACGCGGACTCGTGGCACGACATTGTCGAGCAGTTCGGCAAGCAGATCGCGAGCAGGGCGGTAGGCGCCGATCTGTTCGAATGCGACTTCACCACCAGCACGAAGGTGGAGCGGACCGCAGGAAGGGTGGTGATGCTCGACGGCTACTCGCCGTACTTCTCGTACTGGCTGCTGTGCATCTGCGGCATCCCGTCGATCACGCTGACCGGGACCGTCGAGGACTGGCGCAAGATCCGGTCGAGGGTGGACCGGCTGCCGGAGTTCGGCCTGGAGCAGTGGCGCCGGTCGCTCGTGCCGATCGCGGACGAGTTCGTCCGGGCCGCGAGCGGTCGGGCCGACACCGCCTTCTGGCAGCGCATCTACAACCCGTCCGACGCCTACGGCGGCGAAGTGATCACCGGCTGGGCCGCGCGGTTCTATCCGTATCTGAAGGACGGCGGCGTCGCCGACAATCCGAATCCGCTACTGGCGCTGCCGATCGGCGAACCGAGTGACGTCCGTGTCACCGCACGGGGCGGCGTCGAGTGCCCGGCGATCCGGAGTGACCAGGTGCCGGCCACACTGTCCCGGGCGTTGGTGTGGATCAACGACCGGTTCACCGGGCGGAACTGGTCGGTGGCACTGCACGCGGGCCTGGTCGGCGTCGCCCAGGACGACAACGGGGCGCTGCGGCCGATCGCCGGCTGGCATCTCACCGAGGCGACAGCCCAGATCACGTCTGTGCTCGATCGGATCATCCGCGATCACGAGGCCACCGAGCCCGTCGAGGTTATTCACTGGGCCGCGTCCGCCGAGGTGATGGAGCTCTACCGGCGGATCGGCTCGGCGAGCCTGCTCGACGGCGCGGCGCGGATCGTGCCGGCGGCGGACCAGCGCAAGGCGTTCGGCAAGCCGGACCAGCGACGACTAGAGGGCGTGGTCGAACTCGCCGACGGACGGACCGTCGCAGTGGCGGTCGGCGACGAGGACTTCCACTGGGTGTTGTGCCGGTTCGAGCCGGACACCGAGGACGAGCGGCCCAACCGGTGGCAGCTGGCCGGGCGCCGCAGCGAGGTGCCGGTGCTGGGCACTTCGCTGGCGATGGTGCTGGACGTCATCCTCGACGGCGAGGACCCCGCTCGGTTGGAGATCGGGCGGCTGGCCGACCTGGACTCAGGGGGTCTTTAGCAGCAGCGCGCGGGTGTAGAGCAGGTCGAAGCCACGGCGTTGGACGTTCTGCTGGGACTTGGTGCCGGGGCCGGTGGTGACGGTGGCGATGTCGCAGCCGGCGGCTTTGGCCTCGGCCAGGCGGGTGGCGATCAGGGCGGTCTGCACGCCGCGCCGGCGGTGTTGGACGGTGGTGGCGGTGCCGGCGAAGTAGGCGATGCCCTCGGCGATGCGCAAGGCGCCGGAGCCGACCGGGACGCCGTCGATCAGAGCGAGGTAGCGCCGGGTGCCGGCGGCGTCCATGTCGCGGAGGGCGTTGGCCAGGGCGTCGGCCGGGAAGTCCTCGGCCGCGGCGGCGCCCTCGGTGTCGGGGGTGCGGACCGACTCGACCAGGATGTCCACCACCAGCTGGGACTCGTCGTCGCGGCAGGGCCGGATCTCGATGCCGGGCGGCGGCTCGAACGCGGGCAGGTCGTCCAGGGCCATGCCGAGCACGTTCTCGTAGCCGGCCAGCCGGTAGCCGTGGTCGGTGAGCAGTTCACCGACGGCCGGGGCGGCCAGGTTCGACAGTTCGACCTGGACGGGGGCGTCGAGCTCGTGGAAGGCCTTCTCGACCTGGGTCAGTTCGTCGGCGGTCGGCGTGCCGGCGAAGCCGAGGCCGGCGACCTTGTTGAACGGGGAGTCGGGCTCGGCGTAGGTGGCGATGCCGCCGGCGATCTCACGGGCGAAGCCGACCTGGTCGCCGCGGCGGACGCGGGCCGCCTCGGCGGCCTTGGCCATGAAGTGCGCCTCGACGCGTTCGATGCGCTCGGCCAGGGCGGTGCCGCAGAACAGTGGTGTCCGAATTGTCATGGTGGCTGGCAGTCTCGTGACCGGAGTGGCCGCGCGGCAACCGGTTTTCGTGTGGGAGTCTGCTGCACGTGCGAGTGGCCGTCGTTGCGGGGCCGGATGCCGGTCACGTCTTCCCCGCGGTCGCGCTGTGCCTGCGGTTCGCGGCGGCCGGCGACGAGCCGGTGCTGCTCAGCGCCGACGGCTGGCGCGACGCCGCGGTGGCGGCCGGGGTCGAGGTGCCGCCGCTCGAATGGCTGGCACTGCGGCACGAGGCCGACATCGGGCGTTGGCTGTACGAGCGTGCGGCGGAGTTGGCCCGCCAGCTCGTGCCGACCCTCAAGGAGATCCGCCCCGACCTCGTCGTGTCGGACGTGTTGGCGACCTGCGGCGGCATGGCCGCCGAGCTGTCCGGGCTGCCGTGGGTCGAGTTGTCACCGCACCCGCTCTATCTGCCGTCGCGCGGCCTGCCGCCGATCGGCACGGGTCTCGCCCCCGGCGTCGGCGTTCGCGGTCGCCTGCGCGACGCCGTGCTCCGTCTCGCCACGGCCCGCTCCCTGCGACAGGGCCACCGACAACGCGCCACCGCCCGCGCCGGAATCGGTTTGCCGGCAACGGATCCCGGCCCGGCCGCGCGATTGATCGCCACATTGCCGGCGCTGGAGGTTCCTCGCCCGGACTGGCCCAGGGAGGCCCACGTGGTCGGGCCGCTGCTGTGGGATCCGATACCAGTCGGCCTCACGCCGCCGCCCGGCGCCGAACCGCTGGTGATGATCGCGCCGTCCACCGCGACGGGCGGCGCTGCCGACATGTTGTCCACAACCCTTGCCGCGCTTGACGGGCTGGGTGTGCGGGCCGCTGTCTCCGCGTTCCAACCGCCCAACGACCTGCCCGCCTGGGCCCGTGCCGGCGCCGGCGGTCAGGACGACCTGCTGCGCCAGGCGTCCGTTGTGGTGTGTGGCGCCGGGCATGGCTTGCTGGCCAAGGCTTTGCTCGCCGGCGTGCCGGTCGTCGCCGTGCCGGGCGGCGGCGACCAGTGGGAGCTGGCGAACCGCGCCGCCCGGCAGGGGAGCGCTGTCGTCGTCCGGCCGCCGGCAGTGGATGCCATCCGGGACGCGGTGGCACGGGTGCTTGGCGATCCAACCTTCAGGGCCGCTGCCGGCGATGCCGCGAAGACCGTCGCCGACGTGGCGGACCCGGTCATGGTGTGCCGGTCAGTGATCTAGGGGCACCGCGACGGTTCGGGCTCCAGGCACCCTGGGGCGACGAATATTCCACCTGACCGTGCCGCCCGAACGAGGCAGGATGGCCTGGTGGCCGAACATCGACTTGATCCGAGCGCCGACACCGTCACCGACGTCTTCGACCGCGACCGGCCGCCGGTGCTGACGGTGGATCCGGGCGACACGCTGATTGTGCGCAGCCTCAACGCATCCGGGCACCTGGGCGACGATGTGCACGGCCCGAAGCTGATTCCCGACGCTCGGGGACACTGCCTGACGGGGCCGATCGCGGTGCGCGGGGCGGAGCCGGGGATGATGCTGGCGGTCCGCCTGGAGTCGCTCCAGCCGGACAACTGGGGCTACACGGTGTCGGTGGGGCGCGACACCCCGCTCAACCGGCGGCTCAAAGTGTTTCCGGGCGACATGGCGTGGCTGCACTGGGACATCGCGGACGGTAATGCGGTCAACAACCTCGGGTTCGGGGTGCGGCTGGCGCCGTTCCTCGGCGTGATCGGGCTGCCGCCGGACGAGCCGGGAGAGCACTCGACGACCCCGCCCCGGCCCTGCGGCGGCAACATCGACTGCCGTGAGCTGGTCGCGGGCTCGACGCTGTACCTGCCGATCACAGTGCCAGAGGCGTTGCTGTGCCTGGGCGACGGCCACGGGGCGCAGGGCGACGGCGAGGTGTGCGGGACGGCGGTCGAGTGCGGCATGACCACGCGGCTGGTGCTGGATCTCGTGTCGGAGCCCCCGATCCGGACGGCGCACGCGATCACACCGGCCGGCCGGGTGACCTTCGGCTTCGACGCCGACCTGAACGAGGCGTCGGCGCAGGCGCTGTCGGCCATGCTGGACTGGATGGAGGCGCGGTACGGCGTCGACCGGGCGACGGCCCTTGCGCTGGCCAGCCCGGTGGTGGACCTGCGGATCACCCAGGTGGCCAACACGACGTGGGGTGTGCACGCGGTCCTGCCCGACGGCGCGCTGACCGGCGGGTGAACGATACCGGCGGGCCTACCGGAGTCACGTTCGAACTGCTACTCGTAGTGATCGCGTCAGCATCGTCCGCTATGCCTTCGACAACGGAGACATCAATGCGCCGTCTGGCACTGCTGCTCGTCCCTGCGATCGCGATCCTGTTGCCCGCCACAGCCGCCGCCGCCCCCACGGCTCCCGGCAGATACGTCGCCCTCGGCGACTCGTACGCCGTCGGTGTCGGCACCTACACCTACGACGACCCCAACGACGCGTGTCGACGCGGGCCGCTGGCGTACAGCAGGTTGTGGGCCGCCGCGCACCCGTCCACCACGTACGTCGAGGAGTCCTGCTCCGGCGCGGAGGTCGCCGACGTCGTCAATCAGGCGGCGGCCGGCCTGACGCCGGACACCTCGCTCGTCACCGTGCAGGTCGGCGGCAACGACGTCGGCTTCGTCAGCGTGCTGGAAACGTGCATTCTCAACCTGCCGGATTCCACGTGCACCAACGCCGTCACCACCGCGATCGACACCGGCCGCTCCGTGCTGCCGGGCTCGCTCGCCGGCCTGTACAGCGGGATTCGGGCGAAGGCGCCGTCGGCGCAGGTCGTGGTGATGGGCTACCCGCGGATGTACAAGATCGGCGGCAACTGCCTCTTCGGGCTCAGCGACACCAAGCGGACCGCCCTGAACAACGCCGCCGACGTGCTCGACGGCCTCATCCAGACCGCAGCGGCCAACGCCGGCTTCCGGTTCGTCGACGCTCCCGCCGTGTTCACCGGCCACGAGATCTGCTCCGGCAACTCGGTGTGGCTGACCAGCCTGCAGTGGGACAAGCTCAACGAGTCCTACCACCCGACCGCCAACGGGCACCGCGGCTACTACAGCGCGCTGACCGCGATCACCGGCTGATTCCCTTGCGGTGGAGGGCGGTCCGCTGCCCTCCACCGTCCTCAGGGGACGATCGGGTCGAGCTTGACGGCGTCGAACCCTTCCAGAGCCTCAGCCGACGAGGTTCTCCAGCTGGCGCACGACGTCGGCCAGGGGCGCGGTGGTGTCGATCTCCAGGGTGCAGGTGGCGCGGAGCAGGGGTTCGACTGCGGCCAGGTTGGCGAGGATCTCGGCCCGTTCGGCGGGGGACTTGCCGTAGGGGTTGTCGGTGCGGGCGGCGATGCGGGCCAGCAGGACGTGCGCGGGGGCGCTGAGCAGCACGATGTGGTCGAAGAGGGGATAGAAGCGGCCCTGGTTGGACTTGCAGCCGGAGACGAACACGGGGCCCTCGACCTGGAGCAGGGCGGACACGGCTTCCTCGCGCCAGATCCAGTCGGTGCCCTCCCAGCGGCTCCAGCGGGAGGAGTCGGTGTCGACGGTCCGGTGTCCCCGCGCCGCGAGGGCCCGCAGCGCGGAGGACTTGCCGGTGCCGGACATGCCGGTGACGAGAACCTTGGTCACGCCCCGGTCCACTCGGCGACGGTGAGGACGTCGGCCTGCTGAGGGAACATCACCAGCAGGGCGGTCTTAGCCATGCAGGAATTCAACCACGTCGAGAACGCGGTCCAGGGCGGAGATGTGACCGTCCGAAGAGGACGGACGGAGGGTGGCGTCGGGTAGGTGGCGGGCGAGCCATTCGGCGTGGGAAAAGGGGATCACGCGGTCCTCGACTCCGTGTAGAAGCAGCGCCGGGCAGCGGATCTCCCCGGGGTCGAAGCCCCACGGGGACACGTAGGCGAGGTCGTCGTCGATCAGGCCGTCGAGGCCGTTGGCGGTGGCCAGGGCGGAGTTGCGGCCGAGGTCGGCCCATGCGCCGGAGACGGCGGCATGATCGGCGGGGGTGAAGGAGTTCTCGTCGAACGGGGCCGAGGCGAGTTGCGCGGCGAGCGCGTCCCGGCCGGCCACGGAGGCGTGCAGCTCGTCGGGGGCGACCATGCCGGCCCACCAGTCCAGACCGGCCGGCTCGAACGGGGCGATGGCGCCGGCCGTCACGCAGCGGACGACCCGGTCGGGCAGCAACGCCGCGCAGGCGAAGGCATGGTTGCCGCCGCCGGAGTGGCCGAGCACGGAAAACCGGGAAATGCCAAGGGAATCGGCGATCGCGGCGACATCGGAGGCGGCGGAGCCGATGGTGCGGCCGGGCGAAGCGGTGGAGCCGCCGTAGCCGGGACGGTCATACGACAGCCAGCGAATGCCCGGCAGCGCAAGCAAAGGAGCGGGGACGGCGCCGACCTGCGGGGTGCCGTGATGCCAGAAGACCGGAACGCCGGAGCCCGTGTCGTACACGTGCAGGGTGCGGCCGTCGGCGAGGGCGAGGTCGGTCTCCATGCGACGGGAGCCTAGCTGCCCTCGGTCGAAGCCGAGGACAGCTGGGCAGAACCGTCAGGAAATCTTCGCGGCTGCGGCGGAATCCAGGAGCCACAGCGTGCGGTGGGTGCCGCGGGCGCCGGCGGCGGGGATTTCCACCTCGGTGGCGCCGGCCAGGGCCCGGGCCACCGGGTCGGCCTTGGCCTCGCCGGTGGTCATCAGCCACACCTCGTCGGCATAGCGGATGGCCGGCAGGGTGAGGGAGACCCGGGTCGGCGGGGGCTTGGGGCAGTCCCGCACGGCGACGACGGTCCGCGAGGTCTCGTGCACCGCGGGGGAGTCGGGGAAGATGGAGGCGGTGTGCCCCTCTTCGCCGACGCCCAGCAGCAGCACGTCGAAAGCGGGCACGGGGGAGCCGAGGAGCCGGGCGTAGTCCGCGGCGGCGGCGTCGGGGTCGTCGCCGAAACGGCCGTCGGACGGCTCCATGACGTGCACCCGGGCCGGGTCCAGGGGGATGTGGTCCAGCAACGCCGCCCGGGCCTGCGTCTCGTTCCGGTCGGGATGCCCGGCCGGCAGGAAACGCTCGTCGCCCCAGTAGAAATCGACCCGGGACCAGTCGACGGCGTCCCGGGCGGGGCTGTCCCGCACGTGCTCCATGACGGCATTGCCGGTACGGCCGCCGGTCAGCACCAGGGACGCCGAGCCGCGAGCGGCCTGGGCGTCCACGAGCTTGGTGAGCAGGCGGGCCGCAGCGGCGGCGGCCAAGAGGTCGCCGCCGCTGTGGACCACAACATCGGGACGGGTCACGACTCGGCCTTGGCGGTCGCCTTCTTCGCGGCGGCCCGCTTCGGCTTGGCCTCGGCCGCGGGAGCCTCCGCCTTGGCCTTGGTCTCCGCCGCCGCCTTCGCCTTGGACTCCGCGGAAGCCTTGGCGGGCGCCGGCTTCGCGGCGGGTTTGGACGACGAAGTCGCCACCCGGCCCTTGGTGACCTTCGGCACCGCCTTCAGGGCGGCCTCGTAGATCTCGTCGGGGTCGAGCCGCCGCAGCTCCTCGGCCAGGCAGTCCCGCACCGAACGGCGCTGCAGGGCGATCCGGCGGTCGGGCTGGCCCGGCTGGGTGAGCGTGCCGGTCTTGGCGTCGGGCCGCAGCAGGTCCACGGCCCCGGAGCGGCGCTGCAGCGTCACCTGCACGATGCCCTCGCCGCTGGTGGCCTTGGCCCGGCTCACCGGCACGTTCAGCCGCGAGGCGAACCAGCCGGCCAGCAGCTCCGAGGACGGCGAGTCGGCCTCGCCGACCACGGTGGCCGCGGTGACCTTCTCGTACGGCGGCAGGTCCAGCGCCGAGGCGAGCTGCGCCCGCCAGTTGGTCAGCCGGGTCCACGCCAGGTCGGTGTCGCCGTCCACATAGGACTTGCGACGTTGCTCCAACGCCTTGATCGGGTTCTTCTCGGCGGCGGAGTCGGTGATCCGGCGGGTGGCCAGCTGCCCGATGGAGTCCTCGGACGGCACGTCCGGCGCCTCGGACGGCCACCACGCCACCACCGGCGCGTCCGGCAGCAGCAGCGGCACGACGCAGCTGGCGGCCTGGTCGGCCAGCGGCCCGTAGAGCCGCAGCACGATGACGTCGCTGGCGCCGGCGTCGCCGCCGACCCGGATCTGGGCGTCCAGCCGGGCCGCGGCCTTGCGGGCCCCACGGGCCAGCACGATCACCCGGCACGGGTGCTCGCGGCTGGCCTCGTTGGCCGCCTGGATGGCGTCCTCGGTCTTCGCGCTGTCGTCGGTGACGATCACCAGCGTCAGCACCCGGCCGAGCGCGACCGCGCCACCGGTCTCGCGGACCTCCACCAGCTTGCTGTTGACCTGGGCGGTCGTGGTGGACGGCAGGTCGATGATCACGGGCGCCTCCAATGACGACCGGTGCGGGTGAGCATCTGGTCGGCCGAGGGCGGTCCCCAGCTGCCGGGGGCGTAGCCCTCCGGCGCGCCCTGCTTGGCCCAGTGGTTCAGCACCGGGTCCAGGATCTGCCAGGACAGCTCGACCTCTTCGTTCATCGGGAACAGCGACGGCTCGCCGAGCAGCACGTCCAGGATGAGCCGCTCGTAGGCCTCGGGCGAGGACTCGGTGAAGGCGTGGCCGTAGCCGAAGTCCATGGTGACGTCCCGGACCTCCATGGCGTTGCCCGGCACCTTGGAGCCGAACCGCATGGTCACGCCCTCGTCCGGCTGCACCCGGATGACCAGGGCGTTCTGCCCCAGCTCCTCGGTGGCCGTGGAGTCGAACGGCAGGTGCGGCGCCCGCTTGAAGACCACCGCGATCTCGGTGACCTTGCGGCCCAGCCGCTTGCCGTGCCGCAGGTAGAACGGCACGCCGGCCCAGCGGCGGGTGTTGATCTCCAGCGTGATGCCGGCGTAGGTCTCGGTCTTGGAGTCCTTGGCGAAGCCGCCCTCCTCCAGCAGGCCGAGCACCTTCTGGCCGCCCTGCCACCCGCCGGTGTACTGGCCGCGGGCGGTGGTCTCGTCGTACGGCGTGGGAACCCGCGCCGCCGACAGCACCTTGATCTTCTCGGCCCGCAGCGCCCGCGGGTGGAAGGAGACGGGCTCCTCCATCGCGGTCAGCGCCATCAGCTGCAGCAGGTGGTTCTGGATCACGTCCCGCGCCGCGCCGATGCCGTCGTAGTAGCCGGCGCGACCGCCGAGGCCGATGTCCTCGGCCATGGTGATCTGCACGTGGTCGACGTAGTTGGCGTTCCAGATCGGCTCGAACATCTGGTTGGCGAAGCGCAGCGCCAGGATGTTCTGCACCGTCTCCTTGCCGAGGTAGTGGTCGATGCGGAACACCGAGTCCTCGGGGAACACGTCGTTGACGACGTTGTTGAGTTCCTTGGCCGACTTCAGGTCGTGCCCGAACGGCTTCTCGATGACGACCCGGCGCCACTGCTCGGCGTCCTGCTCGGCCAGCCCGGCGCGGGCCAGCTGCTTGGTCACGACCGGGAACGCGCTGGGCGGGATGGACAGGTAGAACGCGTGGTTGCCACCGGTGCCGCGCTGCTCGTCCAGCTCCCGGACCGTCTTGGCCAGGTTGTCGAACGCGTTGTCGTCGTCGAACGTGCCCTGCACGAACCGGATGCCCTCGGCCAGCTGGTTCCAGACCTCGGCCCGGTAGGGCGTGCGGGCGTGCTGCTTGACCGCCTCGTGCACGACCTCGCCGAAGTCCTCGTTGGCCCAGTCCCGGCGGGCGAACCCGGTCAGCGCGAAGCCCGGCGGCAGCAGCCCCCGGTTGGCCAGGTCGTAGATCGCCGGCATCAGCTTCTTGCGGGACAGGTCGCCGGTCACCCCGAAGATCACCAGGCCGCACGGCCCCGCGATCCGGGGCAGCCGCTTGTCCCGCTCGTCCCGCAGCGGGTTACGCCAGCTGCTCACCTCTTGACCTCCTGGACGGCCTTGGTCAGCTCGACCAGGCCGGCGGCCCGGTCGGTCAGGTGCAGGCGCAGCACCGGTCGGCCGTGCTCGGCGAGCACCTGGCCGTCGCCCAGCGCCTGCGCGTGCTGGAGCACGCCCAGCGTGTACGGCCGGTCCGGCACCTCGAGGTCCTGCGCCACCGCGCCGGTGATCTGCAGGAACACGCCGTTCTGGTGGCCGCCCTTGTGGTACTGGCCGGTCGAGTGCAGGAACCGCGGGCCCCAGCCGAACGTCGTCTGCAGCCGGCTGGCCCGGGCGATGGCCGGCCGCAGCACGGCGGCGGAGGCGTCGTCGAGCCGGTCCAGGTACGCCTGCACGGCCACGTAACCGTGATCGGGCGCGGCGGCCAGGAAGGCGTTCAGAACATCGGCCAGCGTGGTCGCCGTGGCCGGCAGCCACTCGCCGCTCTCGTACACCTCGACGGCGCCGATGGTCAGGTTCGGCGCGGCCTCCTCGCCGCCCACCGGCTTGTCCAGCAGTGCGCGGGCGGCGGCCTTGGCCGCCTCCACGTCGGGCTGGTCGAACGGGTTGATGCCGATCAGCCGGCCGGCGATGGCGGTGGCGAACTCCCACAGCAGGAACAGGCCGCCGAGCTCGCCGGCGGTGCTCATGAACGCGGCGTCCACGTCCGGGCCGATGGCGATCGGCGTGGCGTCGGTGCCGGCGGTGACGAAGCCGGGCGCGTCCGCGTTCTCCACCGCCACCGGCAGCAGGCCGGTGCCCTGCTTGCCGGTGGACTCGGCGATCAGCTGCTCCGCCCAGTCGGGGAAGCCCTTCACGCCCGAGCCGGTGTCGGCCAGGATGACCTTCTCCGCGCCCTGCGCGTGCGCCGCGCCCCACGCCGCCCCCAGCCACAGGGCGGGGTTGGTGTCGTCGTCGAGCGACAGCAGCTTGAACGCCGCCGCCGCGTCGTCGAGCAGCGCGGCGACGTCGGCGCCGGCCAGACCGGCCGGCACCAGGCCGAACGCGGTCAGCGCCGAGTAGCGGCCGCCGACGTGCGGGTCGGCGGTGAACACCTTGCGGTAGCCCGCCTCGGTGGCCAGCTTCTCCAGCGGCGAGCCGGGGTCGGTGACCACGACGATGCGGCTGGCCGCGTCGATGCCGGCCTCGGTGAAGGCCTTCTCGAAGATGCGGCGGTGGCTGTCGGTCTCGACGGTGCCGCCGGACTTGGACGACACCACGATCGCGGTCCGGGACAGGTCGCCGGCCAGCGCGTCGGCCACCTGGCCGGCGTCGGTGGTGTCCAGCACGACCAGCGGCACGCCGGCCGTCGCGGTGATCACCTCCGGCGCCAGCGAGGAGCCGCCCATGCCGGCCAGCACGATGCGGTCGATGCCCTCGCCGGCCAGCTCGGCCTGCAGCGCCTCGATCTCACCGACCAGCGCCCGGGAGCTCTCGTGCAGCGTGGTCCAGCTCAGCCGGATGGACGCCTCGGGCTGGGCGTCCGGCCCCCACAGCGTCGCGTCCTGCGCGGCCAGCTTGGACGCGACCTTGTCCGCGATCAGCTGGTCCACCAGCGGACGCGCCTGCTCGGCGAGGCCGTCGTGGACGATGTCGACGGAGATCCCCACAGTGATTCAGCCCTTCGCCTTGTCCAGCTGGGCCTGCACGGTCTCGAGCAGCTCGGCCCAGGACTTGTCGAACTTCTCCACGCCCTCGCGCTCGAGCACGTCGTAGACGTCGTCGATGTCGATGCCGGCCTGCTCCAGGGCGTCGAACGCCTCCTGGGCCTGCTCCTCGGTGCCGGTGACCGTGTCGCCGCGCAGGTTCGCGTGGTCGGCCACCGCGTCCAGCGTCTTCTCCGGCATGGTGTTCACCACGTTGTCGACGACGAGCTCGTCGACGTAGCGGGTGTCGGAGTAGGCCGGGTCCTTCACGCCGGTCGACGCCCACAGTGGACGCTGCGCGTGCGCGCCGGCCGCGGCCAGCTCCTGCCAGCGCGGCGTGCTGAACGCGCCGACGTAGGCGGCGTAGGCCAGCCGGGCGTTGGCGATGGCGGCCTGGCCCAGCAGCGCCTCGGCCTCCGGGGTGCCGATCGCCTTCAGCCGCTTGTCCACCTCGGTGTCCACACGGGACACGAAGAAGGAGGCCACCGAGTGGATCCGGGAGATGTCGTGGCCGTTGGCCCGCGCCTGCTCGATGCCGGCGATGAACGCGTCCATCACGTCCAGGTAGCGCTGCACCGAGAAGATCAGCGTCACGTTCACGCTGACGCCCTCGGCGAGCGTGCGGGTGATGGCCGGCAGGCCCTCGACGGTCGCCGGGATCTTCACCATCAGGTTCGGGCGGTCGACCGTCTTCCACAGGTCGAGAGCCTCGGCCACGGTGGCGTCGGTGTCGTGCGCCAGCTGCGGGGAGACCTCGATCGACACGCGGCCGTCCTTGCCGCCGGAGGCCTGGTAGGTCTCCCGGAACACGTCGCACGCGTTGCGCACGTCGGTCGTGGTGAGCTCGCGGACCACCGCGTCCACGTCGGCGCCGCGGGCGGCCAGCTCACGGACCTGCTCGTCGTAGGCCTCGCCGTGGGACAGCGCGCTGGCGAAGATCGTCGGGTTCGTCGTCACGCCGACGACGTTCTTGTCCTTGATCAGCGACACCAGGCTGCCGGTCTGCAGCCGGCTCCGCGACAGGTCGTCGAGCCAGATCGACACGCCGGCCTCGCTGAGCGCGGCCAAGTTGTTGGCGCTCATGATTACTTTCCCTCCACCTTGGCGATGCTTCGGCGTGCGGCTTCCACGACCTTCTCGGTCGTGAAACCGAACTCGCGGAACAACGTCTGATAGTCAGCGGATGCCCCGAAGTGCTCGATCGAAACGATCTCACCCGCGTCCCCGGCGAACCGGTGCCACGGCTGGGCGATGCCCGCCTCGACCGTCACCCGTGCCTTCACGGACGGCGGCAGCACCTGGTCCCGGTAGGACTGGTCCTGCTCGTCGAACCACTCGACGCACGGCATGGACACCACACGTGTTGCAACGCCCTCGGCCTCGAGGACCTTCCGGGCCTCGACCGCGATCTGCAGCTCGGAGCCCGTGGCGATGATCACCAGCTGGGGCTCGCCGTCGGACGCGTCGGCCAGCACGTAGCCGCCCTTGGCCACGCCGTCGGCGTCGGTGCCCTCGAGCACCGGCAGGTTCTGCCGGCTCAGCGCCAGGCCGGTCGGGTGGTCGTGCCGGGAGATCAGGGCCCGCCAGGCGAACGCGGTCTCGTTGGCGTCGCCGGGGCGGACGAACGCCAGGCCCGGGATCGCCCGCAGCGCCGCGTAGTGCTCGATCGGCTGGTGCGTCGGGCCGTCCTCGCCGAGGCCGATCGAGTCGTGCGTCCACACGTAGGTGACGGGGATGCCCATCAGCGCGGCCAGCCGGACCGCGGGCCGCATGTAGTCGCTGAAGACGAGGAAGGTGCCGCCGTACGGGCGGGTCGGGCCGTGCAGCGCGATGCCGTTGAGGATCATGCCCATCGCGTGCTCGCGGATGCCGAAGTGCAGCGTCCGGCCGTACGGGTTGGCCTTCCACTCCTTGGTGGAGATGGAGGTCGGGCCGAACGAGTCCGCGCCCTTGATGGTGGTGAGGTTGCTCTCGGCCAGGTCGGCCGAGCCGCCCCACAGCTCCGGCAGCACCTCGCCGAGCGCGGACAGGATCTCGTTGGACGCCTTGCGGGTGGCGACGCCCTTCGGGTCCGGGGTCCAGGTCGGCACCTTCTCCGCCCAGCCGGCCGGCAGCTCCCGCGCGGTCAGCCGGTCCAGCAGCGCCTTGCGCTCCGGGTTGGCCGCCGCCCACACGTCGAAGGACTTCTGCCACTCCACGTGGGCCGCGTTGCCGCGCTCGACCGCCTTGCGGGTGTGCGCCAGAACCTCGTCGGAGATCGGGAACTTCACCTCGGGGTCGAAACCGAGGATCTTCTTGATCTCGACGATCTCGTCCTCGCCCAGCGCGGCGCCGTGCGCCTTGCCGGTGTTCATCTTGGTCGGCGCCGGGTAGCCGATGATCGTGCGCAACACGATGATCGAGGGCCGCTCGGTCTCGGCCTTGGCCGCCGCCAGCGCGTCCAGCAGGCCCTGCACGTTCTCGCCGCTCTCGACGACCTGCACGTGCCAGCCGTAGGCCTCGTACCGCTTGGCGGTGTCCTCGGACAGCGCGATCGTGGTGTCGTCCTCGATCGAGATCTTGTTGTCGTCGTAGATCAGGGTGAGGTTGCCCAGCTGCTGGGTGCCGGCGAGCGAGCACGCCTCGGAGGTGACGCCCTCCTCGATGTCGCCGTCGGAGGCGATCACGTAGACGTGGTGGTCGAACGGGCTCTGGCCGGGCGCGGCGTCCGGGTCGAACAGGCCGCGCTCGCGGCGGGCCGCCATGGCCATGCCGACCGCGGAGGCCAGGCCGCTGCCCAGCGGGCCGGTGGTGATCTCCACGCCCGCGGTGTGGTGCACCTCCGGGTGGCCCGGGGTCTTGGAGCCCCAGGTCCGCAGCGCCTTGATGTCGTCGAGTTCCAGGCCGTAGCCGGCCAGGAACAGCTGCAGGTACAGGGTCAGGCTGGAATGCCCGGCGGACAGCACGAACCGGTCCCGGCCCAGCCAGTGCGGGTCGGTCGGGTCGTGCCGCATGACCCGCTGGAACAGGGTGTACGCGGCCGGGGCGAGGCTCATCGCGGTGCCGGGGTGGCCGTTGCCGGCCTTCTGCACGGCGTCGGCCGCCAGCACCCGGATCGTGTCAACCGCGCGCTTGTCCAGCTCGGTCCAGTCCTGGGGCAGATGGGCGGTGGTCAGCCGGGTGACTTCGTCGGTGTCGGACACGGACCTGAGCTCCCACTCTTCACGTCACGCGGGAGGGCCGTGACGGCGCTGGTCGACCGGCTCTTGATCGATACCGTGAGCCGACCGTGCCCAGCCCTTCCCGCTCGCTTCGCTCGTCGCTGGCAAGCCTAGTCCCGACGTGTCGAATATGTGATCTCAACATGGCGGAGTGAGTCGTGACGGACCTCGCAACGACCCCACAAGAGCGCGCCGGCGGCACGCGGTTACGATTCATGCGATCGGCTGGCGTGCTGCCGGTCCCCATTCTTAGTCAACTGTCCGATTCGAGGAGCGAGATGCCGCCGGTGAGCCCGACACAGGGAATGCCTGGCAGCACCGCCGTCGACGCCACCACCACATCCGGTCGCTCCGTGCGCGCCGTGCTCAGGGCGTACGTCGCCCTGATGAAACCGCGCGTGATCGAACTGCTGCTGGTGACGACGATCCCAGCGATGTTGCTCGCACAGCGTGGAATTCCGTCGGTGTGGCTGGTGCTGGCCACGCTGCTGGGCGGCACCATGGCCGCCGGCAGCGCCAACGCGCTCAACTGTGTCGTCGACGCGGACATCGACAAGGTGATGAAGCGGACCAAGGCCCGCCCGCTGGCCACCCACGAGGTGCCGGTGCGCAGCGCCCTGGTGTTCGGCCTGGCGCTGGGCGTGGGCTCGTTCGCCTTCCTCTGGCTGACCACGAACCTGCTGTCCGCGGTGCTGGCCGTGGTCACCATCCTGTTCTACGTCTTCGTCTACACGATGGGGCTGAAGCGGCGGACGTCGCAGAACATCGTGTGGGGCGGCGCCGCCGGCTGCATGCCGGTGGTGATCGGCTGGTCCGCGGTCACCGGCACGGTCGGCTGGCAGGCGCTGGTCATGTTCGGCGTCATCTTCTTCTGGACGCCGCCGCATTTCTGGGCGCTGGCAATGAAGTTCAAGGACGACTACGCCGCCGCGAAGGTGCCCATGCTGCCGGTGGTGGCAACTCGGGAACAGGTTTCGCGACAGATTGTCGTGTACTCCTGGGTGATGGTCGGCTGGACGCTGCTGTTGCTGCCCGCGACCAGTTGGATCTACGGAGTGTTCGCCGTCGTGTTCGGCGCGTGGTTCCTGGTGTTCGCCCACCGTTTGCACAATGCGGTCAAGCGGGGCCAGGCCGGCAGCCCGATGAAGCTGTTCCACCTCTCCAACACGTATCTGATGCTGGTGTTCGTGGCGCTCGCGGCCGACGCCGTGGTGGGCCTGCCCACCTTCGGGCTCCCCTTTTGACGGGATGCGCGGGTTCGCGCCGATGCCTGGACCGCGGGCTTAGCTCGATCGAGTCTGTCCATCGATCGAGCTAAGCCAAGGGAAGGCATCGGCTTAAAGGCGAACCCGCCCCGCGCGGAACGCGCGGCATGTCACAGCGTGATGGGCGGCGTGGTGAGGGACACGTCCGTGGCGCTCACGACCAGGTGCGCCGGGCCGTGGCGAAGTCCGTTGATGGTGAACCGGCCGTGCACGTCGCTGCGGGTGCACAGGCGCTGGTCGTCGGTGCGCAGCTCGACGTCGTGGCTGCCGGGCGGGGACAGCCGGCCGTCCATCCGCACGGTGCCGTCCCGGTTGACGCCGACGCTGAGGCTGATGGTCAGGGCGTCGCTGTCGAAGGTGATGCGGCCGACGTCGTCGGAGCCGGTGCGCTGCCGGCACACCGCGACGGACGGCGGTCCCAGGCGCACGCCGTGCAGTGCCACCGCGCAGCGGACCCGGTCGACCAGGTCGGGGGGCGGCGGGTCGGCGGCGGACCACAGGTCCCGTACGGCGGCCAGGATGCGCAGGTCCAGCTCGTCGATCGGGTCGTCCGGGCGCAGCGAGGTCATCCCCACTCTCCTTCCGGGTCGGCGATCAGCAGCTCCCGTAACTTCGCCAGGCACCGGCCGCGGGTCGGGCCGATGCTGCCGCGCGGCATGCCCAGTCGGTTCGCGACCAGGCCGTAGTCCGGGCGGGGCGTGAAGGCGACCACCCGCAGCAGCTGCTGGCAGCGGGCGGACAGCTGGTCGACGGCCTTCCACAGGCGCCGCCGCTGGTCGGTGACCAGGGCCTGCTCGGCCGGCCCCGGGGTGGCGTCGAGCAGGTCGGCGAACGCGTCGTCGCCGGCCAGGGTCTCGTTGCGGTGCGCGTCCTTGGCCCGCCACGCCTCCCGCTTGGTCGCGGTGACCAGCCAGGCGGTCAGCGCGGCCGGGGTGTGGATGTCGGCCAGCGACCGCAGCAGGTTCAGCCAGGTGGTCTGCACCACGTCGGCGCAGTTGCCGGCGTCGAGGCCCTGTGCCCTGGCGACGTGCCAGAGCAGCGGCGTCAGCTCGACGATCAGCGGGTCCATGCCGCCGCGCGGGTCGGCGCGGGCGGCCTCGAGCAGGACGGCGATCTGTTCGTAGCGATTGTCGGTGTCCCCGTCACCCATGTCGGTCGGTGGCCTTCCCGGTCCGTGCCGCGGGCGTCCCACCATTGCCCCCTCCGCTCCCTCGTCCTGGTAATCAGGGACGGGCGGGTCGGATGGGGATACCTACCGGTAGGTCACGAACAGGTAACGCGCAGCGCCCGTTAGGCTCGCGCACCATGCGCACAGCCGGCCTCGTGGCCATGATCCTCGCCACCCTGCTCGGGGCGGCCGCCTGCGGCGGCTCCTCGTCCGCAGGCAACCAGCCCGCGTCCTCCGACGCGCCCAAGAAGCCGTGCACGGCGGACGACGTGCAGGTCAGCGGCGCGTTCGGCGCCAAGCCGACGATCACCGTCCCGGACACCTGCACGCCGCCGACGCAGCAGCTGAGCAAGGACCTCACGCCCGGCACCGGGGCCGAGGTCAAGACCGGCGACGCCGTCGCGACGTACTACGACCTGGTCACCTGGTCGGACAAGCAGGAGGTGGACTCCTCCTGGGCGCACCAGCCGTTCCAGCCGTTCACCGTGCAGCCGGTCGGGCAGGCGCAGGTCATCCAGGGCTGGAACGACGGCCTGGTCGGCATGAAGCAGGGCGGCCGCCGGCTGCTGATCATCCCGCCGGACAAGGGCTACGGCACCACCGGCAACCAGGGCATCAAGCCCAACGAGACGCTGGTGTTCGTCGTGGACGCCGTCACCGTCACCGCCGCGTCCTGACCTGCGGAAACGGCACCTGCGGTCCGGCTGGTTCCGGCCGGACCGTATGGTGGGCGCTCGTGACGGGAGACGATGAGGAGGCCGAGTTCGTAGCGGACCCGGTCGCCGAGAAGATGTACACCGTGTGCCACCAGTGCGGCGGCATCGGCGAGGTGCCGATCCCGGTGCTCGCGGTCGTCGGCGGCGTCGGCCGCACCGCCACCGCCAACCGCACGTGTCACGTCTGCGACACCAACGGTCGGCTGACGGGCATGGTGCCGCCGATCTGATGAGTGAGCCATTCCTCTCGATCGGCCTGATCGCACGGGACAAGTTCAGCGGGGCTCCGACGGCGCTCGCCGCCGTGCTGGCCGACCTGCCCCCGAACAGCGAGGTCGTGGTGTTCGACGCCGGCTACCCGGCGGAGCTGGCGGCCCGCCTGCGTGAGCTGGGCGGCGACCGGCTCCGGTGGCAGGCCACGCAGCGCCACGCCAACACCAACCTGGTGTGGAACCAGTTCGTCGCGACGACCCGGTCGAAGCACCTGATGTGTGTGGAGAACGACGTCGAGCTGCGGCCGGGCGCGAGCGCCGAACTGATGTCGATGCTCGCCTCCGGCTACTGCGACGTGGCCGTGCCGGTGGTGCACGAGGACGAGGTGGGCAACCCGCACTTCGACCCGGCCCCGACCGGCGTGCGCCGGATCGTCACGCAGCTGGAGCGGCACTGCTTCGCCCTGTCGCGGGCGACGGCGCTGCGGCTCGGCGGGCTGGACGAGCAGATGTGGTGCCGCACCGACCTCGACCTCGGGCTGACCCTGCAGCTGCACGGGCTCGCCGTCGGCGTCACGCCCAACGCGGCCGCGGTGTTCCGGCGCCACCAGGACCCGGCCGTGGACCGCGACTTCTACGACCACCGCTGGGACCTGGCGCGGGTGGCCGCGGCCAACGAGCGGGTGCGGGCGAAATGGCGCATCGAACCCGCGGGCGAGGCCTGCCGGATGCGAGCCCTGCTTGAGGACAACCCCGGCGTCGCGGTTTAGGATCACTCAGCGTCGCGACTGGCGTGTTGGGGTGGAATCGACCACCGGGGAGCGACCGCAGTACACGGTGGCGTCGCGCGCCTGGGTGTCAGCTGCCACGACCGCATTGACTCGGGAGTTTGACGATGCATCAGCCCGCACTCACCGCACTGACCGCCACCGACCCCGAGCTGGCCGGACTGGTCGAGTCCGAGGCCAAGCGCCAGCACGACAAGATCCGTCTGATCGCCTCCGAGAACTACGTCTCCACCGCCGTGCTCGAGGCGACCGGCACCGTGCTCACCAACAAGTACTCCGAGGGCTACGCCGGCAAGCGCTACTACGAGGGTCAGCAGTTCATCGACCCGATCGAGCAGCTGGCGATCCAGCGGGCCAAGGACGTGTTCGGCGTCGAGCACGCCAACGTGCAGCCGTACTCCGGCTCGCCGGCGAACCTGGCGATCTACCTGGCCTTCCTCAAGCCGGGCGAGACCGTGATGGGCATGGGGCTGCCGTCGGGCGGGCACCTGACCCACGGCTGGACGGTGTCGGCCACCGGCAAGTGGTTCAACGCCGTCCGCTACGGCGTGACCAAGGAGACCGGCCGCGTCGACATGGACGAGGTGCGCGACCTGGCCCTGGCCGAGCGGCCGAAGGTGATCTTCTGCGGCGGCACGGCCATCCCGCGCACCATCGACTTCCCGGCGTTCGCCGAGATCGCCCGTGAGGTCGGCGCCGTGCTGGCCGCGGACGTCGCGCACATCGCCGGCCTGATCGCCGGCGGCGCGCACCCGTCCCCGGTCGGCCACGCCAACGTGATCTCCACGACCACGCACAAGACGCTGCGCGGCCCGCGCGGCGCGATGCTGATGTCCGACGCCGAGCACGCGTCGGCGCTGGACAAGGCCGTGTTCCCCGGCCTGCAGGGCGGCCCGCACAACCACACAACCGCCGGCATCGCGGTCGCCCTCAAGGAGGCGGCGACCGAGGACTTCCGGACGTACGCGCACAACGTGGTGGCCAACGCGCAGGCGCTCGCGGCGGCGCTGTCCGAGCGCGGCTTCGACCTGGTCTCCGGCGGCACCGACAACCACCTGCTGCTGATCGACCTGACATCCAAGAACGTCGCCGGCAAGCCGGCGGCCAAGGCGCTGGACCGGGCCGGCATCGAGCTGAACTACAACACCGTGCCGTTCGACCCGCGCAAGCCGTTCGACCCGTCCGGCATCCGGCTGGGCACCGCCGCGATCACCACCCGCGGCCTCGGCGTCGAGCAGATGCCGCAGCTGGCGGCGTGGATCGACCGGGTCGTGACCGCGGCCGCCAACGGCGACGAGTCCGTCATCGACACCACCGCGGCCGAGATCTCCGAGCTGCTGGCGGGCTACCCGATGCCGGGCTGGGCCTGATCGATGCCAGGCTCCGGGGACTCGCTCGGCTACGCCGTCGTCGAGGGTTCACTGGAGCGGATCACCTACGCCAACGAGGAGACCGGGTACACCGTCGCCAAGGTCGACACCGGCCGCGGCGCCGGTGACCTGCTCACCGTCGTGGGGTCGTTGCTGGGCGCGCAGCCGGGGGAGAGCCTCCGGCTGCGCGGCCGGTGGGGCAGCCATCCCCAGTACGGCAAGCAGTTCCTCGTCGACTCGTACAGCACCGTGCTGCCGGCCACCGTGCAGGGCATCCGGCGGTACCTGGGTTCCGGGCTGGTCAAGGGCATCGGGCCGCGGATCGCCGACCGGATCGTCGAGCACTTCGGGCTGACCGCGCTGGACGTCATCGAGACCGACGTCGGCCGGTTGATCGAGGTGCCGGGGCTGGGCCCCAAGCGCACCAAGCTGATCGCCGCGGCGTGGGAGGAACAGAAGGCCATCAAGGAGGTCATGCTGTTCCTGCAGGGCGTCGGCGTGTCGACGTCGCTGGGGGTGCGGATCTACAAGACGTACCGGGACGACTCGATCCGGGTGGTGAAGGAGGAGCCGTACCGGCTGGCCGCCGACGTGTGGGGCATCGGCTTCAAGACCGCCGACGTGCTGGCGCAGGCCGTCGGCATCCCGCACGACAGCCCGCAGCGGGTGAAGGCCGGCATCCAGTACACGCTGTCGCAGGCCTCCGACGACGGCAACTGCTTTCTGCCGCAGGACGAGTTGATCGCCAAGGCCGTGGAGATCCTGGAGGTCTCCAGCGTGCTGGTGGGGGACTGCCTGCGTGAGCTGGTCGCGGAGGAGGGCGTCGTCCGGGAGGAGCTGTTCGAGGGCGATCCGGCCGCGATCTACCTGGTTCCGTTCTACCGAGCCGAAATCTCCCTGGCCGGGCAGCTGACCCGGCTGCTCGCGTCCGATGTGGACAGGATGCCGTCGTTCGCCTCGGTCGACTGGGGCAAGGCGTTGGAGTGGCTGCGGCGGTCCACCGGCACGACGCTGGCGCCGGAGCAGGAGCAGGCCGTTCGGTTGGCGCTGACGGAAAAGGTCGCCGTGCTGACCGGCGGTCCCGGCTGCGGCAAGAGTTTCACCGTGCGGTCCATCGTGATGCTGGCCAAGGCCAAGAACGCCAAGGTGCTGCTGGCCGCGCCCACCGGCCGGGCGGCCAAGCGGCTGGCCGAGCTCACCGGGGTCGACGCCGCGACCGTGCACCGGATGCTGGAGCTCAAGCCCGGCGGCGACGCCGCCTACGACCGGGACCGCCCGCTGGACGTGGACCTGCTCGTCGTCGACGAGGTGTCCATGCTGGACCTGTTGCTGGCCAACAAGTTGCTCAAGGCCGTGCCGCCCGGGGCGCACGTGCTGCTCGTCGGCGACGTCGACCAGCTGCCCAGCGTCGGCGCCGGCGAGGTCCTGCGGGATCTGCTGGCCGCCGAGCCGATCCCCCGGGTGCGGCTGACCCAGATCTTCCGCCAGGCCCAGCAGTCCGGCGTTGTCACCAACGCGCACCTGATCAACTCCGGCCGTCAGCCCGTGACCGACGGGCTGCCCGACTTCTTCCTGTTCGCCCAGGACGACACCGATGCCGTCGCCGCCCTGACCGTCGACGTCGTGGCCAACCGCATCCCCCGCAAGTTCGGCCTCGACCCTCGCCGGGACGTCCAGGTGCTCGCCCCCATGCACCGCGGCCCCGCCGGCGCCGGCACGCTGAACACCTTGCTGCAGGAGGCTTTGACGCCCGCCAAGCCGGGGTTGCCCGAACGCCGCTTCGGCGGCCGCGTCTTCCGCGTCGGCGACAAGGTCACCCAGATTCGCAACAACTACGACAAGGGCGTGGCCGGGGTCTTCAACGGCACCGTCGGCGTCGTCACCGGCCTGTCGGTGGAGGAGCAGACCCTCACCGTCCGCACCGACGAGGACGAGGACGTCGACTACGAGTTCGGGGAACTGGACGAACTCGTCCACGCCTACGCCATCACCATCCACCGCTCCCAGGGCAGCGAGTACCCCTGTGTGGTCATTCCCATCACCACCAGCGCCTGGATGATGCTGCAGCGCAACCTGCTCTACACCGCCGTCACCCGCGCCAAGAAACTGGTCGTCCTGGTCGGTTCCCGCCGCGCCATCCACCAGGCCGTGCGAACTCCCTCCACCGGTCGCCGTTACACGGCGCTGGCCCATCGGATCCGCACGGCTTGACCCGCTGTCGGCCATCCGCCTGGCCTCTTGTGTTCGTTGATCGGCGCCGTGTTCGCGGCTTGCGCTCTCGCTGCCGGTCTTGTCGCGATCAGTGGTGGCCAGGCCATGGCGAGCCCGGGGCTGAAAGATGAACCATGTCCCAGCGACTACCTGTGTGCGTACGAGGAAGAACAGTTCTACGGCGAGATGAGCAAGGTCAAGGTGACCGACCCGGACATGACCGACGAGGCTGATCGTCACATTTTCCGGGACCATGTCGAGTCGCTCGTCCATAACAACTCATGCAAGGCTCACTTGTACGAGAAGAAGAACTTCGAGGGGGAGGAAGCCGTCCTGGCGTTCGGTGGCAAGATCAAAGACATCAAGCTGAGGCATCTCGCGCTCAAGCATCCCATCCTCTCGGTCAAGTCCGAGTGCTGACCACGTTGTGGTGAGCGGTCCGGGAACGCGGACGCGTTCCCGGACCGCTCCTTCTGGTGGTCGCGCCGGTCAGTAGCGGACATCGCTGGCCAGTAGCGGCGGGTACACGGTGGACTCGACACCGTCCACGGTGGTTCCGGCGAACTGGAGCATGTCCCGCTGGGCGCCGTGCATGGGGGCCGGGTAGTTCAGCACCGGGGTGGAAACCTCGTCCAGGGCACGGAGCTGCGAGGGCGACAGAACGACGTCGATGCCGGCGAGGTTGTCGGTGAGGTGCTCGAGCCGCCGAGCGCCGACGATGGGCACGACGGTGCCCTGACGCGCCCGAAGCCAGGCCAGGGACACGGCGGCGGGGGTGGTGCCGAGGTCCTGGGCGACGGCGGCGACGGCCTCGATGACGTCGAACTCCTCCTCGGTGGGGCCACCGACGTAAGCGACGCGCTCGGAGTCGGCGACCATGGCGCCGCGGCGGTACTTGCCGGACAGGAACCCGTTCTTCAGGGGACTCCACGGCGTCAGGGCCATGCCCTGGTCCAGCGCGAGCGGCGCGAGCTCACCCTCGACGGTACGGGCGAGCAGCGAGTACTCGACCTGCAGCGCGATGATCGGCGACCAGCCCCGCAGCAGCGCCAGGGTCTGGGCCTGGGCGGTGACCCACGCGGGGGTGTTGGAGAAGCCGACGTACCGGATCTTGCCGGCGGTCACGAGGTCGTCCAGCGTGCGCATGGTCTCCTCGATCGGCGTGTGCCGGTCCCAGTTGTGCAGCCAGTACAGGTCGAGGTAGTCGGTGTTCAGCCGGCGCAGGCTCTCGTGCAGCTGGGCGATGATCGACGCCCGGCCGGCGCCGCCGCCGTTGGGGTCGCCGGGCCACATGTTGCCGAAGAACTTGGACGCCAGCACGACGTGCTGGCGCCGGCCGGGGCGGGCGGCGAAGAAGTCGCCGACGATCTTCTCGGAGTGCCCGTTGCTGTAGAAGTTGGCGGTGTCGATGAAGTTCCCGCCCCGGTCGAGATAGGTCGACATGATCTTCTCGGACTCGTCGACGTCGCAGCCGGACGAGCCGGGGTCGGTGCCGAAGGTCATCGCGCCGAGGGCGAACGGGCTGACCCGCAGCCCGGAGCGGCCGAGGGTGACGTAGTGGTCGAGCGGCATGATCGGCTCCCGATGGATCGGTTTCGTGTCCGTTCCATCTCAGCGCGCGGGGGCCGCGGGCCGGTAGACCGATCCGCCCCGGCTCTTGCACGATCCTGCCGATTTCGCCCCGATCGGATTGCCGCCGGTGCTCCGGGGTGCTGTCATGGTGGCATGGCGCTTGACGAGATCCGGGACCTGATCGCGCGGCATGCCCGGCCGGGCATGGAAACCCGCATCGACGGGCTGCGGGTGTCCAGTGTGGACAGCACCGAGGAGCATCACTCGCTGACCGAGCCCATGCTCGTCGTGCTGGCGCAGGGAGGCAAGCGCCTGCTGCTCGGCGACCAGGTGCACGAGTACCGCGCCGGCGACTGCCTGGTGGTCAGCGCCGAGGTGCCGCTGAGCGGCCACTTCTTCGACGTCAGCAAGGAAGCGCCGGCCCTGGGCATGGGGTTGGCGCTACGTCCGGCCGTGATCGCCCCGCTGCTGCTCGCCGCGCCCACCGACCGGCGGCCCGCGCCGGCGATCGCGACCGGCCGGGCGGAGCCCGAACTGCTCGACGCCGTGCTGCGCATGCTGCGGCTGCTCGACCACCCGGCCGACGCGCGGGTGCTCGCGCCGCTGTACGAGCAGGAGATCCTGTGGCGGCTGCTGACCGGCCCGCACGGGCCGCTGGTCCGCCAGATCGGCCTCGCCGACAGCGGGCTCTCCCTGGTCGGACGGGCGATCCGGTGGATAAGGGAGAACTACGCCGAGCCGATCCGGGTCGCCGACCTGGCCCGGCTGGCCGGCATGAGCGAGTCCGCGTTCCACCGGCACTTCCGGTCGGTCACGACGATGAGCCCGATCCAGTTCCGCAAGATCATCCGGCTGCAGGAGGCGCGGTCGCTGCTCGTCGCCCGCCCCGGCGACGTCGCCGGCATCGGGCATCTCGTCGGCTACGACAGCCCGACGCAGTTCAGCCGCGAGTACCGGGAGCTGTTCGGCGCCCCGCCCGGCCAGGACGCCGCCCGGCTGCGCGCCGACTCCGGCGCGTTCGGGCTGCCGCAACTGCCCTGAAGGGTTAATCGGCGGACGCCGCCGGAAACGCCGGTTTCACTGGCCCGATGCGGCTTCCCGACGGGTATCGGACCGAACGGCCGGCGTTGTGGAGTCTCGATCTCGATGCCCCTTTCTCAATGATCTTGGCCCCTGCCTGGCACTGGGGCCAAGATCATTGAGGTTGATCATGTTCTGGCACCTGCTGCGCCGTTCGAGTGGAACCGGCGACTCGCCGCTGTCGCTCGAGCAGCAGATTCGCCCTGGGGTGTAGCTCTGGAACGGTCCGGCGGCTCACCTGAACGGGGCACCATGCCGACTGCACCACACGGCCCTGCGACGTTGGTCCATGTCCGCATCCCAGGGCAGACATTGGAACTCGCTGCTCAAGACCAGCTTCAAGGCGCTGCGCACGTCAGCCTGTGCCCATGGAAGATCGGCGTCATCGCCGCAGCAGCGCTGGTCATCCTCCACGTCGAGCACAGTCGCACAACATGATCACACATAGCGACGAACTGTTACGCGGAAAGCTTCAGTCAGAGGTCCCCCGCCAGGCTCATCCGGGCGTTTCCCGGGAGTTCTTTTTGGAACATCGGCCAGCAACGCCCGCACCATTAGCGCTGACGTCACCTTCGGCTGCGGGCGGTTGAACATCCATCCCAAGCCCTCGGTAAGGCTGTGGAGGTCAGCGTCCCAGCCGGCGATGTCCTGAGCAGTAACGACCTCGACCGTGGCACGGGATACGCACGGTCAGCCGACCCGGTTCAAGATCTCGAAATGTAGTACATGCACGTCGGTCAACTGCCGTGGGGAGCCTGGAACTTGGCCACCAGCTCGGCCGGGATGCGGCCGCGGTCGGAGATCTTCTCCCCCTGGCTGCGGGCCCACTCGCGAATGGCCTGGTCCTGCGCGCGGTCGCCGCCCGGGTGAGGGTAGTAGCGTTCGGGAAGACGGATCCAGGCGTCTGGCGGGCCGCTGATCGCGCGCCTGTCGGCAGGCTGCAGCCCTACGTACGCGAAGCAGTACGCGAGCGCCTGGTCCTGGTACAGGTAGGTCAGCAGCACGTCACCCTCCTCGTTGGGCTCGCCGCCGGGGTGCAGGTCGTGGGCGACGACCTCACCGTCGCGGGTGATGCTGCCCTGATGGCCACTCTTGGGGTTGGCATACATGCCGTAACACGTCGTGCCCGCCGACAACGCCGTCGTCACACGCGACATTTCTGGCCCGTACCCCCAGGGCTGTGCGAGCACGCACCCGCCGGGCACGCCGGTGACCCACATGGTCAGGATCGTGTCGGGGCCGTTCGGGTCCTCCGCCCACATCATCTGCTCGTAGTCGCCGTTGACGATCTCGGCGTCGAGTCTGCGCACCGCCTCAGCGACGTCGACGCCCGCGACACAGGCGATGCCGAGCCCCTCGAGGCACGAGCCGCCGACCGCAGCGATCAGTTGCCGGCTCTGCTGCACCACGGCGGCCTCCTCCTGGGTGAGCGACTCGTTCGAGCCGAACAGCTCCGGCGTGGGGCCGGCGAGGCTCAGCCGCCCCGGCGACCAGCCCGACATCATGTCCCGCCACGGGTCCGCGCCCGCGGCCACCAGGACGCGGGCGTTGTCCGGCCGCTTCGCGGCCACCGCCCGCCACAGCGCCGTATGCCCGTGCACCATCGCGTCCACATCGTCCACCCGCCGCGCGAGCTCGGCCACAACCTCTGCCGAGCCGTCTTGGGCCGCCACATGCAGCGGCGGCCCGAACGGCCAGCCGCCGGCGTTCGGGTCCGCACCCTCCTCCAGCCGCGCCCGCACCTTGTCGAGATCTGTCCAACCGTGCCAACCGAAGCCCCAGCCCTCATAGTCGGTCATGGCACCAACCATGGCGCGGTGAGCGGCCGGACGGGGCCGCTTCCACTCAGAATGGCGTCCCCACGCCACCATGGCGTCCCCACGCCAGCGACATGGCCCCTGCCGATGATCAGTCCTGCAAGACCCGGTCGCCAATGAGCGGACAGATTAGCTGTCATGGTGCAGCGAGGTTGATGCCTCGGCTTCCGTGGCTGCCCGTGGCGCATCGGCAACATCGTCGCGGCCGCCCTGGTCCTGCTCCACCACACGGCGAACGAGGGCGACATGTGAAGTTGTCGGCGCTGGGAGCGGGTGCCTGCCGTACGCGCAGCGCCGTCCGATTCCGGCTCGGCGCTCGGCCAGCCAAGTCGACGGCGTCGTCGTTCAGGCTCCAGCCGAAGAAGTGCCGCGAAATCGAGAGCGATCTTGGGTGACATCGGAGTGAGACAGACCTAGACCCGCAGGTCCGAGTGCGGGTTCGCATGGTCGATCAGTCGGCCGACATGAACCCCGGCCACAGTCGTCAACTGGACCGCTCGTGTCGGGTGGCCGGCTTGAGTCGCGACTCGAGGTCGGCGATCTTGGCCGCGATCGTGGTCCGGGTCGCGTCGAGTTTCTCGGCTTGGCGGTCGAGGTCGGCCAACTTCTCCCGCAGGAACTCCAACTGGCGATCGACAGTCAGTGTGCCATCGTCGAACGTGGCCGCCAGCGCTTTGACGTCGGCGATGGACATCCCCGAACGTCGCGCCTGCAGCAGCAGCCGCAGCCGCTCAACCGCCGCGTCGTCAAAGTCGCGGTATCCGTTCGGCCGCCGCGCGACGTGGCGATCATCCAGCAGCCCCTCACGCTCGTAATAGCGCACGGTGTCGGTACTCACTCCGAGCAGTGCCGCGACCTCGTGAACCAGCATGATCGACCGCCTTGACATTGGAGCGCACTCCAAAGTTTAGCGTTCGCGGCACAGCGACCCGACGGTGGAGGAACGCATGGCACGGACCGTACTCATCACAGGTGCAAGTGGAGGTGTTGGTCGCGCAGTCGCCCAACGGTTCCGCACGGACGGGGCGATCGTCATCGCCGGATACCGCGACCCCGCCGCCCGTGAAGCGCTCGCCGCGATGGGCTGCCAGCCAGTCCGCCTGGATGTCACCACCGAGTCGGATGTGCTCACCGCGACCAAGGGTGACATCGACGTCGTGGTCAATGCCGCCGGCGCATCCCAGGGCGGGCCGCTGGAAGAGCTCCCCCTCGACGCTCTGCGCCGGCAATTCGACGTGAACGTGTTGGGAGCACTACGGGTCACGCAGCTCGTCGCACCGGGCATGCGCCGACGCGGATACGGCAGGATCGTGAACATCAGCTCGGTCGCGGGCCAGGTCACGATGCCCGGTATGGGCGCGTACGCGATGAGCAAGCACAGCCTGGAATCGATGAGCGCAGCGCTGCGTCAGGAGTTGAAGGCGTTCGGCATCGGGGTGAGCGTGATCCAACCAGGCGGCATCGACACACCGTTCGCCGAGACCGAACGGCGCACCTTCCGCCACGGACGACCGGACGGGCCATACGCCGACTTCACCACCCGGGTCGTCGACCGACTCAGCCGCAATCCAGTCGCCCTGCACCCCGAACACGTCGCGCGTGTGGTCCACCGCGCCGCCACCGCCAAACATCCGCGGCCGTGTTACCGCGTCGGCGGACTCGCCCAGATCATGCTCGGCGTCCACCACATTCTGCCGAGCCGCGTCTGGGACCGACTCGTCCCCAAGATCACCCCGACGCCCGCGAGATAGATCCAAGATCCTCGCTCACGCTGCTGCCGAAGAAGTGCCGGCGGCGTGCGCGGGACTGACACGATGGCGGCATGACGACACGGGTGATCCTCGACTGCGACCCCGGGCACGACGACGCGCTGGCGATCCTGCTGGCAGCACGGAACCTCGACCTGCGGGCGATCACCACCGTCGCCGGCAACCAGACGCTGGCCAAGACCACGCTCAACGCCCGCCGGATGTGCACCGTCGCCGGCATCCTAGACATGCCGATCGCCGCCGGCCTCGACCGCCCGCTGGCGCAGGCTCCGCTGTACGCCGAGGAGATCCACGGCGACTCCGGCCTCGACGGCCCCCACTTCCCGCCGCCGACCGTCGACGTCGACCCGCGCAGCGCCCTCCAGCTCGCCACCGACGTTCTCACCGAACCGACGACCATCATCGCCACCGGACCGCTGACCAACGTGGCAACCCTGCTGCGCAACGACGTCGGCAACGTCGACCGGATCGTGCTCATGGGCGGCTCCACCGGCCGTGGCAACATGGCGCCGTTGGCGGAGTTCAACATCCTCGCCGACCCCGAGGCCGCCGACATCGTCTTCCGCTCCGGCGTCCCCGTCACCATGTGCGGCCTGGACGTCACCCACCAGGCCCTGGCCACGCCCCAGGTGCTCGACCGCGTCGCCGCCCTCGGCACCCCGCTCGCCCGCATCTGCCACCAGCTGCTGACGTTCTTCGCCGACTCCTACCGGGCCTACTTCGGCTTCGAGTCCCCGCCCCTGCACGACCCCGTCGCCGTCGCCGCCGTCATCGACCCCACCGTCATCTCGGCCCGCCCCGTCAACGTCGAGATCGAGCTCACCGGCACCCACACCCGCGGCGCCACCGTCGTCGACCTGCACCGGGTCACCGGCCGCAAGCCGAATGCGCTGGTGGCGACGGGATTGAACGTGGACCGCTTCTGGGACCTGATGATCGGCGCTATTCGCTGAGCAGTCCCTTGCGCAGTTCCACCAGGGTTCGCGCCAGCAGGCGGGACACGTGCATCTGGGAGATGCCGATCCGGTCGGCGATCTGGGTCTGGGTGAGGTTGCCGAAGAAGCGCAGCAGGATGATGGTGCGTTCCCGCTCCGGCAGCTGCTGCAGCAGGGGCTGCAGGGCCTCGCGGTTCTCGACGCCCATCAGCTCCGGGTCGTCGTCGCCGAGGGCGTCGCCCAGGGACACGGACTTGTCGGTGCCGACGAGCAGCTCGTCGAGCGAGGAGCTGCGGTAGGCGTTGCTGGCCTCGAGGCCCTCGTACACCTCGTCCTTGCTGATGCCCAGATGTGAGGCGAGCTCACTGGGGGTGGGGGCGCGGCCGAGGTGCTGGGAGAGTTCGTTGGTCGCGCCGGTGATGGCCAGGTGCAGCTCCTTGAGCCGCCGCGGCACCCGCACGGACCAACTGGTGTCCCGGAAGTGCCGGCGCACCTCGCCCATGATCGTGGGCACGGCGAACGACAGGAAGTCGCTGCCGCGCGTCGGGTCGAAGCGGTCGATGGCGCTGATCAGGCCGACGGTGGCGACCTGCACGAGGTCGTCGTGCGGCTCGCCGCGCTGCCCGAAGCGCCGCGCGATGTGCTGGGCCACCGGCAGGAACTCGGTCACCAGGCGGTCCCGCAGCTCACCGCGCCGCGGGTCGTCGGCCGCCAACTCGGCCAGCTCCGCGAGCAGCGGATCCAGGTGGGCGTAGTCGTTGGTGGCGCGCTCGGAGGACTGTGTCACAGGCCCACCACGTCGTCGGCTCGCTTCTTCAGCAGGTCGAACCGCAGCACGTGGCCGCCGCCGGGCGCGGGCACGACCCACGTGTTCACGGCGTCGGTGAGCGCGGTCAGCACCCGCCAGCCGAAGCTCTCCCGGCTCGGCGGCACCGCGGAACCGGTGCGGGCCTCCGCGGAGAAGTGGATCTGGTCGGACTCGATGCCGAACCGGCACACCAGGTCCCCGTCGGGGACGGCGCGCGAGATCAGCTCCGAACAGGCCTCGTCCACGGCCATCTTCAGGTCGGAGATCGCGTCCAGCGTGAAATCGGCACGCATCGCCAGGTCGGCGGCCACCGCCCGGACGACGGACAGGTGCGCGGGAGACGCGGCGATGCGCACCTCCACGTCGGCCCCGGGCGCGGGCTTCTCGCTGGTGGTGGTGCTGGGCTCGTGCTCGCTCACTGTCACCTCGGTGCCGTCGACGTCTACCTCGGCCATTCTTCCCCCCAACCGCTCAGCCGGGCGCGCCGACCGCGTCGTCCCGGGTGGGAAACGTGGTCAACACCTCAGTCAGCCCGGTGATCTCCAGCGGCCGGCGCACCGACCGGCCATTGGCGACCAGGCGTAGCTCCACCTGCCGCCGCTGCGCCTCGTGCGAGGCCTCCACCAGCACGGCCAGCCCGGCCGAGCCGAGGAAGCTGACCCCGGACAGGTCGAGCACGAACACCGTGCAGTCGTCCAGCTCCGCCGTCACGACGGCGCGCAGGCTCGGCGCGGTGAGCATGTCCACCTCCCCGCTGACGGTGGCGACGGCCACACCCGGGGCGGGGCGGTCCACCACCACGTCGATCGGGAGAGCGCTGCTGTTCTCGGTCACGTTCAGGCCACTGTCCTCACGCGTCGCGGAAAGGAGTAACTGTCGGGATCGCGGCACCGACGAAGAGGCGGCGGCTGCTTGCTCAACCGCTGCGCTCGACACCGTACGGAGCGCTTGCCGGCGGCACAAGCCGGCCACGCCGGTGATCATCCGTCCCTGCCGAGCGCCTGCCACGTCATGCGGGCGGCCTGCACGGCGGCCGGCGGCGGCACGGTGGTCGGGCCGGTGTCCGGCTCCTGGTCGCCGACGGGCGCGCCGCCGACGACCTCGACCAGCGCCGCCGACAGATCCCGTAACTTCACGTTGAAGTGCTGGCTGGACCGCACCAGCGCGCGGAACGCCGCCCCGGAGTCGCACCGCAGCCGGCCCATCACCAGGCCCTTCGCCTGCTCGATGAGCCGGCGGTTCTGCACCATCTCCACCATCTGGTCGGCGCGCAGCACCTCGTCGGCGCAGAACTCGATGACCGCGGTCGCCGTGGCCAGCAGGGGCTCGACCTGGTCGATGACCCGGAGGTCGTCCTCCTTGGGCTCGTGGTCGGTGTAGACCGAGAGCACCGACGGGCCCTCCTCGGTCCAGCTGCCCGGCACCGCCGTGATCCAACTCACGCCGTCCGGCAGCGCCTCGACCAGGGTCTCCTCGCCGGTCGCGGCGGCCACCACCGGGCCGTCGCCGCGTCGCCACTGCTCGGGGTCGCGGTCCACGGCCGTGCCGATCGCGCGCAGGCTTCGCGAGTTCGTGCTCACGCCGGCTCCGTCGCAGCCGGGCACACGCTCGACCAGGTGCGCGAGCAGCCGGTCGAGCAGTTCGGGGCCGAATCTCACCTCGTCCACGGGTGCCGGATACCCGGTCGGGGGAGATCGTCAAACCCGGGGGTTTGGGTACTTCGCGTTCGGGTACCAGAGGGCGGACGACGAGTACTTTCCAGGAGGCGCACATGGCCGACGTGCACCGGCTACCCATTCCGGTCTCGGAGAACTGGGACTGGCAGCGCCTCGGCGCCTGCCGGGGCGCCAACAGCGCTGTCTTCTTCCATCCTGACAGCGAACGCGGCTCCGCGCGACAGCAGCGGGAGGCCAACGCGAAGCGGATCTGCCACTCCTGCCCGGTGCGCGCCGAATGCCTGCGACACGCGATCCAGGTCCAGGAGCCGTACGGCATCTGGGGCGGCATGGGCGAGAACGAGCGCCGCGCCGTGATCTCCGCGACCAGGAGGCGCGTCAAGTCCCGCGCCAGCTAATCCCCCTCGACCACCGTCACCGATTCGGGCGCGCCCGGGGACTTCGAGCTGAACAGCACGGTCCCCGGGACGTCCGCGTGCTCGCCGCCGAGATTGCAGACCACCCGCAGGCCACCGCGGTGCAGCGTGACGATGCGGCGGTCCTCGTCGACGTCGACGGACAGCCGGTGCAGCCGGGGATCGGACAGTTCGGGACGGCTGCGGCGCAGCGCGATCAGCGCCCGGTAGGTGGCCAGCACCTCGCCGTGGCCGGTGTCGCCGACCTCGTCCCAGCGCAGCTTGGACCGCTCGAAGGTGGCGGGATCCATCGGGTCCGGCACGTCCTGCTCGGCCCAGCCGTGCTCGGCGAACTCGGACCGGCGGCCGGTGCGGACGGCGTCGGCCAGCTTCGGGTCCGGGAACGAGGCGAAGAACTGCCACGGCGTCGACGCCGCCCACTCCTCGCCCATGAAGATCATCGGCGTGTACGGGGAGCACAGCACGATCGCCGCCCCGCAGGCCAGCAGGCCGGGGGACACCGTCGCGGACAGCCGGTCGCCGGTGGCGCGGTTGCCGATCTGGTCGTGGTTCTGCAGGTACGCCAGGAAGCGGTGGCCCGGCGTGGTGAGCGTGTTCACCGGGCGGCCGTGGTGCCGGCCGCGGAACGACGACCACGTGCCGGCGTGGAAGAAGACCCCGGTCAGCGTGGCCGCAAGCGCTTGCAGTGAGCCGAAGTCGCCGTAGTAGCCCTGGGTTTCGCCGGACAGCGTGGAGTGCAGGCAGTGGTGCAGGTCGTCGCTCCACTGGGCGTGCAGGCCGTAGCCGCCGGCCTCCCGCGGCGTGACGAGCTTCGGGTCGTTCAGGTCCGATTCGGCGATGAGTGTGAGCGGCCGCCGGACGTGCGCGGAAAGAGCGTCCACTTCGGACGACAGCTCCTCGAGCAGATGCGTCGCCCGCCGGTCGGCCAGCGCGTGCACGGCGTCGAGCCGCAGGCCGTCGACGTGGAAGTCGCGCAGCCAGCTCAACGCGTTGTCGATGACGTACCGACGGACCTCGTCGGACTGCGGGCCGTCGAGATTCAGGGTCGGGCCCCAGATCGTCTCGCCGGCGAAGTACGGCCCGAACCGGTCGAGGTAGGCGCCGGACGGCCCGAGGTGGTTGTAGACGACGTCGAGCAGCACGGCCAGGCCGCGGTTGTGACAGGCGTCGACGAACCGCTTGAACCCGTCGGGACCACCGTACGGGTCGTGCGCCGCGTACCACAGCACGCCGTCGTACCCCCAGCCGTGCGGGCCGTCGAAAGCGTTGATTGGCAACACTTCCACGAAGTCGATGCCGAGCTCGACGAGGTGGTCCAGCCGGCCGATGGCCGCGTCGAAGGTGCCCTCGGGCGTGAACGTGCCGATGTGCAGCTCGTACACGATCCCGCCGGGCAGCTGCCGGCCCGTCCAGCCGGCATCGGTCCACCGGAACTCGTCGTGGTCGTAGCGACGGGATCGCGCGTGCACGCCGTCGGGCTGCCAGCGGGAGCGCGGGTCGGGCAGCTCCGCCGGCTCGTCGTCCAGCTGGAAGGCGTAGTCCGGTGCGGCGTCGGGCACCTCGGCCCGCCACCAGCCGTCCTCGCCGCGCGCCATCTCGTGCACGGACGGTCCATTGTGGACGCGAACCCGGGAACGGTTCGGGGCCCACACGGCGAACTCGGTCACGAACGCACCACCAAGGCAACCGGATACGGGGACAACAGCTCGGACAGCAGGGGAGCATGCGACACCGGTCGCCCGGTGATCACGTCCGTCCACTCCCCGGCGGGCAGCGGCAACACGGTATCCCGCCAACCGCCGGCGGACGCCAGGCCGATCGGCAACCTCGTGCACACTGCGACAAGTCGGTCCCCCCGCGCGAACGCCAGCGCGTGGTCGGCGGCCGGGCCCTGCGCCGGCACCGGACGGTAGCCCGTGAACAGCTCGGGCCGTTCCCGGCGCAGCCGCAGCACGCGGGACGTGACCAGCAGCTTGGCCGCGCCGGACTCGTCGATCTCGGGCAGCCAGCCGTCGTCGATCCGGGCCAGCAGGGCGGCCCGCTGCTCGAAGTCCACCGGCCGCCGGTTGTCCGGGTCCACCAGCGAGAAGTCCCACAGCTCGGTGCCCTGGTACACGTCCGGCACGCCCGGTCCGGCCAGCTGCAGCAGCTTCTGCCCCAGCGAGTTCGACCAGCCCGCCGGCGTGATCCGCTCGACGAACCCGGTGACCTCGGCCATCAGCGCGGCGTCGCCGAACACGTCCTCCGGCCAGGCCGCGATCGCCTTGTCGGCCTCCGGATTCGAGTCCACCCACGAGGTGACCAGCTTGGCCTCCTTGGCCGCCTTGGCCAGGTAGTCCCGCAGCCGGTCGCCGCTGATCGGGTACGCCCCGACGAGCGTCTGCCAGCCCAGCCGGGTCAGCGACTCCTCCGGCAGCGGCTTCTGCTGGGACCAGCGGCGATACGGCGTCTCGAAGTCCACTTCGGACAGCACAGCCAGCCGGGCCCGGACGTCCTCGGCCCGCTTGGTGTCGTGAGTGGACAGTGCCGTCATCGTCTCCGGCGCGCCGGCCGCGCGGGCCTGCATGGCGACGTGGAACTCGGTCGGCGACACGCCGAACCGCTCCGGGTCGCTGCCGACCTCGTTCAGCGCCACGAACCGGTTGTAGCGGTAGAAGGCCGTGTCCTCGACGCCCTTGGCCATCACCATGCCGGACGTCTGCTGCACGCGGGTCGCCAGCTCACCGTGCGGATCGGCCAGCATCAGCTCGGCGATCTCCGCCGCCCGCGGCGACGCCTCGGCCGCCTGCTCCAGCGAGTCGCGGCCCTCCGGCAGGTAGCTGCGGTACACCGGGAACGACGACAGGAGCTCGATGACGGCATCCTCGTCGTCGAACGGCAGCAGCGCGTTGATCCGCCGCACCTCCGCCCGCAGCAGCGTCCTCGCGACGTTGAGCCGGCACTGCCTCTCCAGCTCCCGCAACGATTCCGGGCTCTCCGGCTCACCGGCCGGGTCGATGAACACGCCGCAGATCTCGCGCAGCGCGTCGTACCCGGTGGTGCCGGCGACCGGCCACGACACCGGCAGCGACTCGCCGACGGCGAGGATCTTCTCCGCCACGATCCACGTGTCCGGCGCGGCATCCCGCAGCCGGCGCAGGTACCCGCCCGGGTCCGAGAGGCCGTCCGGGTGGTCGATACGCAGGCCGTCGACGCCCCAGCTCAGCACGTGCCGGTGCGTCGCATCGAAGACCTCCGGATCCTCGACGCGCACCGCCGCCAGCGTGTTGATGTCGAAGAACCGCCGGTAGTTGAGGTCGGTGTTGGCGGTCCGCCAGTGCACCAGCCGATAGTGCTGGCGCTCGTGCACCTCCTGCGGCGTGCCGCCCCCGGTTCCCGGCGCCACCGGGAACATCTGCTCGTAGTAGACGAGCCGGTCGCCCTCCAGGCGCAGCTCCTCCAGGCCGTGCTCGTCGCCGAGGATCGGCACCATCAGCGGCCCGCGCGACCAGTCGATGTCGAACTTGGCGGCGTGCTCGGACTCCCGCCCGTAGCGCAGCACGTCCCACCACCACGGGTTGGCCTGCGGCACCGAGATGCCCACGTGGTTGGGCACGATGTCGACGACGAAGCCCAGGCCCAGCTCGCGCAGCCGGTCGTGCAGCGCCTGCCGCCCGACCTCGCCGCCGAGCCCGGCCGATGTCGCCGTCGGGTCGGTGACGTCGTAGCCGTGCGTGGAACCGGGCGTCGCCTGCAGCAGCGGCGACGCGTACAGCGCGCCGACACCGAGCCGTTGCAGGTAGCCCGCGATCTGCTTGGCCCGCGCGAAACCCATGCCGGGCCCGAACTGGATCCGGTACGTGGACGAGGGAATCATTCGGAACTCCGCTGCAGGACGACCAGCGACCGGGCCGGCACCGGCAGCATGGAGCCGCCCTCCAGTTCGGTGGCCGGCTCCGCGTTCGACTCGACCGACGTGTCCACCACGACCCGCCAGTTGCTGCCGTACTCGCCGTCCGGGATCCGGAAGTCGACCTCTTCGTAGTGGGCGTTGAAGCACAGCAGGAACGAGTCGTCGGTGACCCACTCGCCCCGCCGGTCCAGCTCGTCCATCGCGTCGCCGTTGAGGAAGACGCTGACGCAGCGGCCGAAGTCGGTGTCCCAGTCGGCCTCGGTCATCTCCTCGCCCGACGGCGCGAACCAGGCGATGTCCCGCCGGTCGTCGCCCCGGCGCAGCGGCCGGCCCTGGAAGAACTTGCGCCGCCGGAACACCGGGTGCTCGGCCCGCAGCGCGGCCAGCCGCCCGGTGAACTCGATCAGGTCGGCGTTGTCCTTGGCCAGCGACCAGTCGATCCAGGACGTCTCGTTGTCCTGGCAGTACACGTTGTTGTTGCCGTGCTGGGTCCGGCCCATCTCGTCGCCGTGCAGCAGCATCGGCACGCCCTGGGACAGGAACAGGGTGGCCAGGAAGTTGCGCCGCTGCTTGGCCCGCAGCGCCAGCACCGCCGGGTCCTCGGTCGGACCCTCCGCGCCGCAGTTCCAGGACCGGTTGTCGTTGGCCCCGTCGTTGCCGCCCTCGCCGTTGGCCTCGTTGTGCTTGTCGTTGTACGACACCAGGTCGTTGAGGGTGAAACCGTCGTGCGCGGTGACGAAGTTGATCGAGGCGAACGGCCGCCGGCCGTCGTCCTGGTACAGGTCGGAGGAGCCGGTGATGCGCGAGGCGAACTCGCCGAGCGTGCCGGCCTCGCCGCGCCAGAAGTCCCGCACGGTGTCCCGGAACTGGCCGTTCCACTCCGTCCACAGGGGAGGGAAGTTGCCCACCTGATAGCCACCGGGACCGACGTCCCACGGCTCCGCGATCAGCTTCACCTGACTGACCACCGGGTCCTGCTGCACGATGTCGAAGAAGGCCGACAGTCGATCAACGTCGTAGAACTCACGGGCCAGGGTAGCCGCCAGATCGAAGCGGAAACCGTCCACGTGCATCTCGGTCACCCAGTACCGCAGCGAGTCCATGATCAGCTGCAGCGTGTGCGGGTTGCGCGCGTTGAGCGAGTTGCCGGTGCCGGTGTAGTCCATGTAGTAGCGGGGGTCGTCGTCGACCAGCCGGTAGTACGCGGCGTTGTCGATGCCGCGCATGGACAGCGTCGGGCCCATGTGGTTGCCCTCGGCGGTGTGGTTGTAGACCACGTCGAGGATGACCTCGATGCCGGCGTCGTGCAGCGACCGCACCATCGCCTTGAACTCCTGCACCTGGTTGCCCAGCGCGCCCTGCGAGGCGTACCGGTTGTGCGGGGCCAGGAAGGCGATCGTGTTGTAACCCCAGTAGTTGCTCAGGCCACGCTGGGTGAGGTGGTGGTCGTCGACGAACTGGTGCACCGGCATCAGCTCGACCGCCGTCACCCCGAGCCGGGTGAAGTGCTCGATCATCACCGGGTGGGCCAGGCCCGAGTAGGTGCCGCGCAGGTCCTCGGGGATGAACGGGTGGTTGATCGTGGTGCCCCGGACGTGCGCCTCGTAGATCACGGTCTCGTGGTACGGGGTGCGTGGCCGGCGGTCGTCGGCCCAGTCGAAGAAGGGGTTGATCACCACCGACTTGGGCAGGTGCGGCGCCGAGTCGGCGTCGTTGCGCTCGTCCGGGTTGTCGAACCGGTAGCCGAACAGCGACTCGTCCCAGTCGACGCCGCCGTCCACGGCCTTCGCGTACGGGTCGATGAGCAGCTTGTTCGGATTGCAGCGCAGGCCGTTGGCCGGATCGTACGGCCCGTGCACGCGGTAGCCGTAGCGCTGCCCGGGGCCGATGCCCGGCAGGTAGCCGTGGTGCACGAAACCGTCCACCTCCGGCAGTCGCACCACGGTCTCCGTGCCGTCCGCCTCGAACAGACACAGATCGACGAACTCAGCAACCTCCGAGAACAACGCGAAGTTCGTGCCGGCGCCGTCGTACGAGGCGCCGAGCGGGTAGGAGGTGCCCGGCCACGGACGCATTGCCGCTCCTTCCAACATGTGCCGAACGATCAAATCATCCGGGCGCGTGGTGGGCCACTGAACCACGAAAGTGGAAGTGTGGGGCTGTGCGCAACGACACGGCGCAGTACGACCGGCTCGCCGGGCAGTGGTGGCTGCCGGACGGGGCGTTCGCGATGCTGCACTGGCTCGCGGCCGCCCGGGGAGCGCTTGTGCCACTCGCGGAGCGACCTGGGGCGTTGCTCGTCGATCTCGGCTGCGGCGGCGGGCTGCTCGCGCCGCACGTGGCCGCGCGCGGATACACCCACATCGGCGTCGACGTCGTCGACAGCGCCCTGCGGCAGGCCCGGGCACACGGCATCGTGCCGATCAAGGGTGACGTGCTTCACCTACCTTTGGGTGACGGGTGCGCCGACGTCGTCGTCGCGGGGGAGATCCTGGAGCACGTGGCCGACCTGGACGCCGCCGTGGCGCAGGCGTGCCGGCTGCTCCGACCGGGTGGACGGCTGGTGTTGGACACCCTCGCCGACACCGCCCTGGCCCGCTTCCTCGCCGTCACCGTCGCGGAGCGGGTGCCGGGCCTGGTGCCGCGGGGCATCCACGACCCGGCGCTGTTCGTGAACCGCGAACGCCTGGTCCGGCTGTGCGCGGAGGCCGGTGTGCGGCTCTCGTTACGGGGTATTCGTCCATCCGTGCCGCAGCTCGTCCGGTGGCTGCCGCGCCGGAGGGGCAGGGTGGAGATGGTGCCGTCGGCGTCGACGGCGGTGTTGTTCCAGGGTTGGGGCGTGTTCCAGGGGCCGGGGGATTAAGGAGGCGGGATGACCGCCGTGACCATCGCCGGCATGGGCCGGGCGCTACCGGCCGCCGTGTCGCAGCAGGAGCTGTGGGACGGGTACTTCCGGCAGCACGTCGACTCGCCCGGCTTCGGCGCCCGCATCTTCGCCAACTCGGGGGTAGTGCGCCGCCATGCCGTGCTGAATCCGCTGGTCGAGGACGTGTCGGGGTGGTCGACCGGGCAGCGGATGCGCCGCTACGCCGTCGAGGCCGTGCCGCTGGGGTCCGCCGCCGTGTCGGACGCTCTGGATCAGGCAGGCATCGCCGCGTCGGAGGTCGGCCTGTTCGCCGTCGCCTCGTGCACCGGCTACGTCAGCCCGGGGGTGGACGTGCACGTGGCCGCCGAGCTCGGGATGCCCGCTGAGCTGCGGCGACTCGTGTTCGGGCACATGGGCTGCTACGCCGCGATTCCCGCCTTGGGCGCGGTGGCCGACTACGTCGCCGCCCATGCCCGCCCGGCCGTGCTGCTCAACGTGGAGCTCACCTCGCTGCACGTCCAGCCCGCCGGCATCTCGCGGGACCAGATCGTCGCCCACGCCCTGTTCAGTGACGCCGCCGTCGCCACCGTGCTCGCTCCCGGCGCCGGTTTGGAGGTCGTCGACCTCGTGGCCCTGACCGATCCCGGCACGCCCGACCACATGACCTGGGACGTCACCGACCTCGGGTTTCGGATGGGCCTGTCGCCCAAGGTGCCCGACGTCCTCGCCCTGCACCTCCGGCCCGCCGTCGAGGGGCTGCTCCGGCGCAACGGCGTCACCGAGGTCGCCGGGTGGGCGGTGCATCCCGGCGGGCCGCGGATCCTGGAGACCGTGGAGGAGGAGTTGAAGCTGCCCGCCGACGCCCTCGACGCCTCTCGCGCCGTGCTGGCCGAACACGGCAACTGCTCCTCGGCGACGGTGCTGCTCGTGCTGCAGCGGCTGCTGCCGGTTCGGGGACACGTCGTGCTGCTGGCCTTCGGTCCCGGGCTGACCCTCTACGCGCTGCTGCTGCGCCACCAGTAGCGGCCGACGATGATCTCCTCCAGGTCGCGGATGTTGCCGGCGGCCATCTTCGGGTTCGTCTCAAGGGCGATGCGGAGGTCGGCGGCGAGGAAGTTGGCCTCCCGCAGCTCGCATTCCCGGCGGAGCACGTCCTTGGACAGCGCCGTGGCCTCGGCGACGAGGTCGAGGACGTCGACCATGTGCGGGCCGCTGAAGCGGATCACGAAGACCCAGTCGTCCAGCGGCTCGCCGAAGCGGGCCCACTCGAAGTCCAGCAGCGCCGTCACGGCGTCACCGTCGACGAGCCAGTTGTCCCAGTGGCAGTCGGCGTGCACGGGGACCGTGGTCTTGGCCCGCGGCGGCGCGTCCTTGGCTATCGCGGTCAGACCGTCGAGCAGGTGCCGCGGCACTTCGTGACGGCTGAGGCGGTCGATCTCTTCGTGCAGCGCCTCTTGGGTGGTGAAGCCGCCGTGGTCGAGGGTTTCCCGCAGCGTCGGCAGGGCTTCGGCCGGCGGCGTCCAGTCGTGCAGGCGGTCGAGCCGCTGGATCGCCTGCTCGGCCAGTGCCCGCGCGGTCTTGGCTTCGACGGCGTTCATGTCGGGAGGCTGGCCCGGCACGCGGGTGTAGCAGGCGTAGCGGACGGCATCGTGCGCGCCGCTGGCCAGCAGCGGGGCCGTGATGCCGGCGGGCAGATGCGGTGCGAGGGCGATCTCCCGGCTCAGGCGGGTGTGGCCGTCGGCGATCTTCACCACGACGTCCGCGCCCAGGTAGACGTCGTGGGACAGACTGTCGGTCGCGGTCAGGGGGCCGGGGTCGCGGCCCAGTGCGGCGGCCGCGATCGTGCGGGCGAGGTCGGTCATCGGAAGCTTTCCGTGAAGGCGGCCAGGTTCGGTGCCCCGAGGACCGCGAAGACGATGTGCTCGAAGTACCGATTCTCGTCGATCGCCGCCCGGAATGCCCGCGAAACGGTGGCGGGGTCGTTGCCGAAAACGCCGCAGCCCCAGGCGCCCAGCACGAGCCGCCGGTGGCCGTGGTTGGCGGCGACCTGCAGCACGCGGACCGCCCGGCGGTGCAGGATCGCGGGGATGCTGTGGGCGCGTTCGGGTTGGTTGCGTACGACGGCCCCTCGGTTCGGCGCCGCGGCCGTGAGGAACGAGACCGAGTACGGCGCGGTCAGCAGCGCGCCCTGGTCGTCGCGGAACACCGGAACGTCGGGGGAGTGGATGACCCGGTCGCTGTAGGTGAGGTCCGGGTCCGCCCGGTGGTGGGCGTAGAAGCCTTGCGCCGCCTGCAGATACGGATACAGCGCCGAGCAGCGGGCGATGCTTTCCTCCTGCGCCTGCGCTCCGTTCAGGAAGCCGCCGCCCGGGTTCCGGGCCGAGGCGAACACCAGGGCCGCGCCTCGAGTGCGGCGTGCCGCCTGCAGCGTCGACTCGTTCGTGATCTCGACGTGGGGAAGTTCGTCCCGCTGCTCGGGCAGGTCGAGGGGTTCGTCCGGCAGGTGGAGGGTCGTGCTCGCCGGGTTGACGTGGATCCCGGTTCGGCCGGCCGCGGTCTCGTACCAGCCCCGATCGCAGATCGCGACGGTCTCGCGGGCGATCGTTCGAAGTCTTTCGCTCATCTCCCCGTCATTGTGGTGGCCCGGCGCAACCGGGTATTCGCGCCGGGCCTCGACACGTCAGCCCACGACCTGCCAGTGGTTGTACTTGGTGACCATCGTGTAGGTGCGGCTGGAGCAGTCGAACGCCGCGTTGCCCGAGTCGAAGCGGGTGTCCGAGTTGCCGGGGGCCGCCGCCTGCCAGGTGCCGCCCAGGTTCACCTGGATGTTGTCGGCCGAGAACGTCTTGCCCGCCATGTCCGCGCAGGCGTAGCTCTGGCCGTTGCTCTGCAGCTCCGAGTACAGCTCATTGACGTCCCAGCCGGTCGTGCCGGCCTGCGTGTTGCCCGAGGAGGTGTAGAGCTTGTCGTACGCCTTGGTGGTGTAGTTGTAGAGGTAGGCCACCCAGGTGTTGCCGCCCGTCTTCAGGATCTCCGTCGTGTAGGCGCCGCCGCTGGTGTACTTGCTGATGAACGACGAGTTGATCGCCACCGAGGCCTCGAAGTCGATGTGGTTGCACCAGTCCCACGCCTCCACCGCCTGCGTGGACTTCGTGTAGACCGTCGTCACCTCGATGCACGACCCGCCCGCCGGGTACAGCGTCGGCGTGTAGATCGTCGTGCCGCTGTTGGTCGGGTGCACGGCCGTGCTCACGCTCTGCGCCGCGAACGCACCCTGGTTGTTCCCCATGTTGATGAACGCGGTGCCCGCCGACGGGTGGATCGTCGCCGGCGCCTGCACCGCGTGGCCGCTCAGCCTGCGGCCCAGCAGTCCCTCGTGCGCCGTCAGGAACGACTCCTTCTGCGCCGCCGTGCTCTGCCGCACCGCGTCTCCGCGCTGCACGCCCGCCACGTCCGTGGTGCTCTTTGCCGCCATCGGCGTCGCCACTGCCGCCTGGGCCGGCGTCGCCATCAGCACGACCGCCGTGCATGCCACCAGACCGGCGCCCACGCGCCGGAAAATGCTTGCTCGCATGGATGATGTCCGCTCGTCGCAGGGTTACGAACAGGTGGCATCCGACGCTACCGGCCCCCGCACGACCGAACCCCATCCGAAAGGACTGTCCGCCGGCCAGGAAATCAACAGTGAACGGCGTGCTGGGGGTCGTCCAACCACAGCCTTCGGCCGCTTCCGGCCACCGTCAGCCCGAAGCGTTCCAGTTCGGCTGCTCCGGTGTGCAGAGCACCTTCCGGATGCGCGGAGGCTAGGGGTTCGCCGGCTGCGTGGCGGATCCGGCGGCAGGGTCCAGGCTGGCGGCGAGCTCGGTTGCGACCTCGTGGACACGCGCCGCGAAGTCCGCCTGTTCGGGCTGGTCGGTCCACCGCTCGAACGCGGTCTGGAAGACGGCGATGCCGACCTGCGCGAGCAGTTTCGCTCTCGATGCGGCGGCGCCGCGTTGCCGTAGTGCTTCGGCCAGCGCTTCGGTGACGGCCGCCAGCTTGGTTCGCTCGCGTTCCTGCAGTTCGGGGCTGGACGCGATGACCGCGCGTCGTTGGGCCGCGTGCGGAACCAGGTCGGCGAACAGTGCGCCGGTGTCGACCAGGGCGGCGAGCAGTGCCTGGAAGGGCGGGAGCGCGGCGTCGGCGCGCCGGACGGCGTCGGACACAGCGCCGGGGAGCTGCTCCGAGCCGGCGAACAGCACATCGCGCTTGTCGGTGAAGTAGCGGGAGAACGTGCGACGGGTCAGGCCGGCCCGTTCGGTGATCTGCGTGACGGTGGTGTTCTCGTACCCGTGCTCGACGAACAGCTCCAGCGCGGCGGCACGAAGCCGGTCCTGAGCTCTCGGGTCCCACCGCGGCATGCCGCGATCGTAGCAGTGATGACTCACTGAGCCATCACTGCTATGGTGATGTCTCACTGGGTCATCACAACGGCTCCGCTTCAGGAGGATGGATCATGTCTCTGGCTGGCCGACGCATCGTCGTCATCGGCGGCAGTTCGGGTATGGGGCTGGCAACGGCCCGTGCCGCGACGGCGGCGGGCGCGTCCGTCACGATCGCGTCGAGCCGAGCGGTGCGGCTGGATGCGGCTCTGGCCGAACTGCCGGACACCTGCGACGGGTTCGTCACCGACGCGCGCGACGAGGCGGACGTCGCCGCCCTGTTCGAGCGTGTCGGCGCCCTGGATCACCTCGTGTACACCGCGGGTGACACGCCGGATCAGCGGCCGTTGCCGAACCTGCCGCTCGATGAGGCCCGGCGCCTGTTCGACGTCCGCTTCTGGGGTGTGGTCGCCGCGGTCAAACACGCGGCGCCCCGCATCAGGCCGGGCGGTTCCATCGTGCTGACATCCGGGATCATCGGCGTCCGCCCGACGCCCGGTGCGGCGCTCGCGGCCGCCTCGGTCGCCGCCATCGAGGGATTGGCCCGTGGCCTGGCCGTCGATCTGGCCCCGATCCGCGTCAACACGGTCCGCCCGGGCCCGGTCCACACGCCGATGTGGGACGGCATTCCGCAGCCGCAACTCGACGCGATGGTCGCCACGTTCACGGAACGAACGCTGACCAAGGCGATCGGCGAGGCGGATCAGATCGCCGCGACGAACCTGTACCTCATGGAGAACGGTTTCGTCACCGGCGCCGTGCTCACCGTCGACGGAGGCTTCATCCTGGCCCCGAGCTGACGGAGACGTGGTGAGGAGGTTCGACCTGCCGGCGGAGGGCTACCCGAACCCGAATCCCTGCCAGTCTTGCTGGAAACCACAACTCTTCTAGTCAGAACTAGAGTAGTTTGGGTTCGTGAAGATCGTGCTGCCCGGCGGGACGGGCCACATCGGCGGGTTCCTGGGCCGGACGCTGCGGGACAAGGGCCACGAGGTGGTGGTGCTGAGCCGACGGCCGGGCCACGTGTGGTGGGACGGGCGCACCCAGGGGCCCTGGGCGGCGGAGCTGGACGGGGCCGACGCGGTGATCAACCTGGCCGGACGCAGCGTGAGCTGCCGGTACACGGCGGCGAACCTGCGGGAGATGATGAACTCCCGGGTCGACTCGACGCGGGCGGTGGCCGTGGCGATCGAGCGGGCGAGCAACCCGCCGAGGACGTGGCTGCAGATGAGCACGGCGACGATCTACGCCCACAGCTTCGACGTCGCCAACGACGAGGCCACGGGGATCATCGGCGGCAACGAACCGGGCGTCCCACGGTACTGGGAGTACAGCGTCCGGATCGCGAAGGCGTGGGAGGAGGCGCAGCGCGCGGCCGACACGCCGAACACCCGCAAGGTGGCGCTGCGCACGGCGATCGTGATGAGCCCCGACCACGGCGGCGCCTTCGACGTGCTGCGACGGTTGGCGCGGCTCGGCCTTGGCGGCCCGGTGGCGGGCGGGCGGCAGTACGTCTCCTGGATCCACGAGCACGACTTCGTGCGCGCGGTCGAGTTCCTGCTCGCAATCGAACTGACCGGTCCGGTCAACCTCGCCGCGCCGAGCCCGTTGCCGCACAGGGACTTCATGCGCACCCTGCGCGCTGCGAGCGGACGGCTGATCGGCCTGCCGGCGACGAAGTGGATGGCCGAGATCGGGGCGTTCGCGCTCCGTAGCGACACCGAACTGCTGCTCAAGAGCCGGCGCGTGGTCCCCGGAGAACTCACCCGAGCCGGCTTCGAGTTCGACTTCCCGGACTGGTCCGAAGCCGCCTACGACCTGGCCGCACGAGCCTAGAGCAGCTCCAACGCCAGCTCACGGGCCGAGGTCACGTCGTCGGCGGTCCGCACGAGGGAGCTCTCCGGCACGCCGCCGGGCAGTTCCCCGAGCACGACGTGCGGGATCCCGGCCAGCAACGCCAGCAGGTGCCCGTGGAGGTCGTCGGTGACGAGCACGCGGCCGCCGCCGAGCACGGTCAACGCGTGCTGGACGTGGGCCTTGGCCAGGGGAACGAACGTCGCGGACAGCGCCCGCCAGGTCCGCCGGGCGAACTCGGGGTCGCGGCAGGCCCGGGCGCGCAACTCGGCGTTGGCCTTGGCGGTGACGCGCTGCCTGGGGGTGTAGCCCGGCTCCGGCGAGTCCCAGGTGACGACCCGGCTGCTCACCTCCGGCGGCGGCGTGCCCTCGGAGCAGTGCCACAGCACGTCGACGTCCACGGTGCCCAGCCGCGGTAACGCGCCCAGCGCCAGGGCGAGATGCGGCACCTTCAGGTCGGCGAGGCGCACGACCGGTACGTCCGGCCGCCGAACCTCGACCCCGCCGGCCAGCAGCAGCGGCCCCTCGACGGCGTCCTCGGCCAGCGTCTCCCCGAGGCACTGGTACGCCACCCGCACGCCCAGCCGGCGCAGCGCGATCCGGGTGCCCAGCCACCCGGCCGGATCGCCGGGGGAGTCGGGGTCGGGAAAGTGCACCAGGGAGACCCGTCTGGCTTCGCCGAGCGCGGCGCGCAGGCCGTCGTCGATGGCCGTGTTCAGCGAGCGGAGCAGCGTGCAGTCGGGATGCGGCACCGACAGATCATGGCAGGCCCGCCGGTCACCTAGACTGGGAGGGGAGAAAACCACGCGCGTGTCCGAACCGCGGGTGGCTACGCTGCGAAGTCAAATGGGATCGCTACCGGTGACTGCTGCCCACATCGAACTGCCCCAGCTGATGCTGCGCGACGAGCATCGGCTGCGTCGGCGCATCGACGGCACCCGCAAGATCCGTGACGAGGCGAAACGCCGCGCCGCGCTGGCCCGCATCGACGAGGAGGTGCTGGCCGCGCAGGCGAAGCTGGCGGCGCGCGTCGCGGCGGTGCCGCGCATCAGCTACCCGGAGGAGCTGCCGGTCAGCCAGCGCCGGCAGGACATCCTGGACGTGATCCGGGACCACCAGGTCGTGATCGTGGCCGGCGAGACCGGCTCGGGCAAGACCACCCAGCTGCCCAAGATCTGCCTGGAGCTGGGCCGCGGCGTGCGCGGTGTGATCGGCCACACCCAGCCGCGGCGGCTGGCCGCCCGCACGGTCGCCGAGCGGGTCGCCGAGGAGCTGCACACCGAGCTGGGCAAGGTCGTCGGCTACAAGGTCCGGTTCACCGACCAGGTCGGCGACGACACGCTGGTCAAGCTGATGACCGACGGCATCCTGCTGGCCGAGATCCAGAGCGACCGGCTGCTGTCCCGCTACGACACGCTGATCATCGACGAGGCGCACGAGCGCAGCCTCAACATCGACTTCATCCTCGGCTACGTCAAGCAGCTGCTGCCGCGCCGCCCCGATCTCAAGGTGATCATCACCTCCGCCACCATCGACCCGGAGCGGTTCTCCCGGCACTTCGGCGACGCGCCGATCGTCGAGGTCTCCGGCCGCACCTACCCGGTGGAGACCCGCTACCGCCCGGTCGTCGACCCCGAGGACCCGGACGCCGACCCGGACCGCGACCAGGTGCAGGCGATCGCCGACGCCGTCGACGAGCTGTGCGCCGAGGGCCCCGGCGACATCCTGGTGTTCCTGTCCGGCGAGCGGGAGATCCGCGACACCGCCGACGCACTGTCCAAACAGGACCTCAGGAACACCGAGATCCTGCCGCTGTACGCCCGGCTGTCCGTCGGCGAGCAGCACCGGGTGTTCCAGCGGCACACCGGCCGGCGGATCGTGTTGGCCACCAACGTCGCCGAGACCTCGCTCACGGTTCCCGGCATCAAGTACGTGATCGACCCGGGCAACGCCCGCATCTCCCGCTACAGCCACCGGCTCAAGGTGCAACGGCTGCCGATCGAGCCCATCTCGCAGGCCTCGGCCAACCAGCGCAAGGGCCGCTGCGGCCGCGTCTCCGAGGGCATCTGCATCCGGCTCTACTCCGAAGAGGACTTCCTCAGCCGGCCGGAGTTCACCGACGCCGAGATCCTGCGCACCAACCTCGCCTCCGTCATCCTGCAGATGGTGGCGGCCGGCCTGGGCGACATCGCCGCGTTCCCGTTCATCGACCCGCCGGACCGCCGCAACATCAACGACGGCATCGGCCTGCTGCAGGAACTCGGCGCGCTGGAGAACGGCAAGCTGACGACCATCGGCCGCCGCCTCTCGCAGCTTCCCGTCGACCCGCGGCTGGCGCGGATGGTCGTGGCCGCCGAGGAGAACGGCTGCGTGCGCGAGGTCATGGTGATCGCCGCCGCGCTGTCCATTCAGGACCCACGCGAGCGTCCCACTGAGCAGCAGGAGCAGGCTCAGCAGCAGCACGCCCGGTTCCGCGACCCCGACAGCGACTTCATCAGCTTCCTGAACCTGTGGAACTACCTGCGGGAGCAGCAGAAGGAGCTGTCCTCCAACCAGTTCCGCAAGATGTGCCGCGCCGAGTTCCTGAACTACCTGCGGGTCCGGGAGTGGCAGGACATCTATTCGCAGCTGCGCCAGGTGGTCAAGGGCCAGGGCGTGTCCGTGAACGGCGGCGAGATCGACACCAAGGGCATCCACCTGTCGCTGCTCGCCGGACTGCTGTCGCACCTGGGCATGAAGGACGTCATCACGAAGGGCGTTCCGCGCAAGGGACCCACCGAGTACCTCGGCGCCCGCGGCGCGAAGTTCGCGATCTTCCCCGGCTCGGCGCTGTCCCGGCAGCAGCCGCAGTGGGTGATGGCGGCCGAGCTCGTGGAGACGTCCCGGCTGTGGGCCCGGGTGGTGGCCAAGATCGAGCCGGAGTGGGCCGAGAAGCTCGGCGCGCACCTGGTCAAGCGCAACTACAGCGAGCCGCACTGGGAAGCCAGGCAGGGCGCGGTGATCGCCACCGAGAAGGTCACCCTGTACGGCCTGCCCATCGTCGCCGCGCGCCGCGTCAACTACGGCCGGATCGACCCCGAGGTGAGCCGGGAGCTGTTCATCCGGCACGCCCTCGTCGACGGCGAGTGGCGCACCAACCACCGGTTCTTCCACCACAACCGGCAGCTGCTGGAGAACGTGGAGAAGTTGGAGGACCGGGTCCGCCGGCGTGACATCAAGGTCGACGACGAGACCCTGTTCGACTTCTACGACAAGCGGATCGGCGCCGAGGTCGTGTCGGTGCGGCACTTCGACACGTGGTGGCGCAAGACCCGCCGCGAGCAGCCCGACCTGCTCACGTTCGACCCGGACATGCTGGTCAACGACAACGCCGGTGGGATCACCGAGGCCGACTACCCGGACCACTGGACGCAGGGCGGAGTGCAGCTGCCGCTGACCTATCGGTTCGAGCCGGGCCGTCGTGACGACGGCGTGACCGTCCGGGTGCCGCTGCCGGTGCTCGGCCAGGTCGACGGCGACGGCCTGGCGTGGCAGATCCCCGGCCTGCGGCTGGAACTCGTCACGTCGCTGATCAAGTCGCTGCCCAAGCAGATCCGCCGCAACTTCGTGCCGGCCCCGACCTTCGCCAAGGCCGTGGTCGACCGGATCGGGGCGGACGACCAGCACGTGCTGGAGGCCGTCGAGCGCGAGCTGCGCACGCTGTCCGGCGTGACGATCCCGCGCGAGGCCTGGCAGCTGGACCAGGTGCCCGAGCATCTCAAGACCACCTTCCACGTGGTCGACGAGCGGGACCGCACCCTGGCCGAGGGCAAGGACCTGGCGGCGATCAAGGAGGACCTGCGGGCGACCATGCGCGCCGCGCTGTCGGCCGCGCCCAACGACATCGAGCGCACGGGCCTGACCAGCTGGGACTTCGGCACGTTGCCGCGCACGCACCGGCAGGCCGTCACCGGCTACGAGGTGACCACCTATCCGTCGCTGGTCGACCGCGGCGACCACGTGGACGTGAAGCTGCTGGACAGCGCCGCCCAACAGCGGGCGGCGATGGCCCTGGGCACCCGGCGCCTGCTGCTGCTCCAGCTTCCGTCCCCGGTGAAGCTGATCGTCCGCAGCCTCAGCAACGACGCCAAGCTGACGCTGAGCCGCAATCCGCACGGCGGCGTGCCCGCGCTGCTCAACGACTGCATCGCGACGGCCGTGGACAAGCTCGTCGCCGACGGCGGCGGCCCCGCCTTCGACCAGGCCGGCTTCGAGAAGCTGCTGGTCCGGGCCCGGGCCGGCCTGAACGAGACGGTGCTGGACGTGGTGAACCGGGTGCGTCGGGTGCTGAACGCCGCGCAGGCCGTTGAGCGGCAGCTGGCGGCGGCGAAGTTCGCCCCGGACGCCTCCGTCGCCGACATCCGGGCCCAGCTCCGCGGCCTCGTGCACGCCGATTTCGCCGCGGAGACCGGCTACCAGCGGCTGCCGGACGTGGAGCGCTACCTCAAGGCGATCGAGCGGCGGCTGGAGAAGCTGCCCGAGAACCCGCAGCGGGACGTGCAGCGCACCGAGGAGATCGCCGAGATCACCGCCGAGTACCGGGCACTGCTCGACGCCGTGCCGCCGGGCGAGCCGGTGGGGGAGCCGCTGCGCAACATCGGCTGGATGATCCAGGAACTGCGGGTGAGCTACTTCGCGCAGACCCTGGGCACCGCGTACCCGGTCTCCGAGAAGCGGATCTACAAGGCGATGGACGAGCTGTGAGCAACTCGTGGGCCGGGATAGGCGTCTAGCCGTTCGATGGACCAGTCCTTCGACGAGTTCGTGCACTCCCACCAGCAGGCGCTGGTCCGCTACGCCACGCTGCTGTCCGGTGGCCAGGGCGAGGCCGAGGACCTGGTGCAGGAGGTGCTGGTCCGGGTCTACCCGCGCTGGGAGACGCTGGACGGCTCCCGCTACGCCTACGTGCGGCGAGCCGTGACCAACGAGTTCCTGTCGTGGCGGCGGCGCTGGAGCACCCGGCACATCCGGTCGGTTCCCGAGGTGCCCGAGTCGGCGAGCGTCGAACTGGGCTGGGACGAGCCGGACGAGCGCCTGGGGCGTGAGCTGCGAAAACTGCCCCGGCAGCAACGAGCGGCGGTCGTGCTGCGTTATTACGAGGACCTCACCGACGCGGAGATCGCCTCGTTGCTGGGCTGTCGCGAGGCGACCGTGCGGGCGCACGTCAGCCGGGGCCTCGCCGCGCTGCGGTCGGTGCTGGGCACTCCGGAGCGGGTCCAGAGGGGCGTCAGGGGGCGGGGCCATGAGTGACGAGGAGGACGAGCTGCGGCGGATGCTCGCGGCCCGCGCCGACCGGGTGCACTCGTCCCTGTCCGGGCCCGCGATCCGGGCCCGCGCCGAGGCCCGCCGGCCGGTTCGTCGCTACGCGCCGTTGTTGACCGCCGCCGCTGTGCTGGCGGTCGCGGTGATCAGCATCGTGCTGCTGCAGCACGGCGAGTCGGGGCCGGCGCAGGTGCCGCCGGCCGCGCCCGTGACCACGTCGTCGACGGTCACCGTCTCGCCGCCGTCGACGGTCACATCACCGCAGATGACCGTCACCACGCATTCGCAGGTCAGCAGCTCGCCGATGACCACGACCGAGACGACCACGTCGAACTGAGACTTTTCTGCCGGCCGCTGCAACAGATCCGGCGCGGGCCGCATGGAAGTGGTGTCAGATCCGTTGATCGAGAGGACACCCCATGCGTATCCCCGCTGTGCTGCGGTCCCGGAAGGCCATCGTGGCGGCGGCGGTCACCGTCGGCGTGCTGGGGGCCGGCACGGTCGCCATGGCGGCGACCTCGGCCTCCGGCGGCGCGCCGACCACGACCACCTCGCCGGTGTCGACGACCGTGACCACGTCGCCGGCCCCGTCCAGCACCGTCTCCCCGACGGCGTCGTCGCCGGTGACGACGTCGGTGTCGGCCCCGCAGACCACGGTGTCCGCCCCGCAGGTCACGGAGACCACGCGGTCCGCCCCGGCGACCACCACCGTGTCCGTGCCGCAGACCACTGTCTCCGCGCCGCAGACGACGCGGACGACGGTGTCCGGGCCGGTGTCGTCGCCGGCCTACCCGACGACGACCGTCAAGGGCTGATCAGCCGACGGACCGGACGGCCCCGGCCGGGGTCGTCCGGTCTCGGTGCGCTGATCACGGTCACGACGCGAACACCTTGCCCGGGTTGAGAATTCCGTGCGGGTCGAGGGCCGTCTTCACCGCCCGGTGCATCTCCAGCACCGCCGGGCTCAGCTCCTTCACCAGGCCCGGCCGCTTGAGCAGGCCGACGCCGTGCTCGCCGGTCACGGTGCCGCCGAGCGCGAGGGCGTCGTTGACGATGTCCTCGAACGCCGCCTGGGCGCGCTTTCGGGCGTTGTCGTCGTCGAGCGGCGTGATCAGCAGCGGGTGCAGGTTGCCGTCGCCGACATGCGCCACGTTCGCGATCACCGTGTCGTGCTTCTGCGCGGCCGCCTCGATCCGGCCCAGCATCTCGGCGATCTTGTTGGTCGGCACGCACACGTCCTCGGTGAGCACCGGGCCGAGCCGCTCCAGCGCCGGGTAGGCCAGCCGGCGGGCCGCGAACAGGGCGTCCGCCTCCTCCTGGTCGGTGGACATCGCCGCCCAGGTCGCGCCGGCCTGCTCGAAGCAGCCCAGCACGGTCGCCGCCTCCGTGTCGCCGGGCGTGTCCGTGCGGCCGAGCAGCACCACGTTCGCCTCCGCCGACAGCCCCATGTTCTTCCACGCGTCGACGGCCTTGAGGCAGTGCCGGTCGACCAGCTCCAGCGCCGACGGCACGACCCCCGACGCGACAACCGCCGCCGCGGCCTCGCCGGCCGCCACGATCGAGTCGAAGTAGCCGGCCACGGTCCGCTCGGCCGCCCGCTTCGCGCGCAGCCGCACGGTGATCTCCGTGATCACGCCGAGCGTGCCCTCACTCCCGACCATCAGGCCCGCCAGGTCGTAGCCCGCGACCCCCTTCGCGGTTCGCCTGCCCAGCCGGACGATCTCGCCCGTGCCGGTCACGACCTGCATGCCCAGCACGTAGTCGCGGGTCACGCCGTACTTCACGCAGCACACGCCGCCGGCGTTCGTCGCCACGTTGCCGCCGATCGTCGACCACGGCGAACTGGCCGGATCCGGTGGGTACCACAGGTTCTGCTCGGCGCAGGCCGCCCGCAGATCGTCGTTGACCACGCCCGGTTCCACCACCGCCAGCCGCTCCACCGGGTCGATTTCCCGGATCCGGTTCAGCTGGTCCATCGCCAGCAGCACACAGCCCTCGACCGCGTTCGCCCCGCCCGACAGCCCGGTGCCCGCGCCCCTCGTGACCAGCGGGACGCCGCGCCGGATGCACGTTCTCACCGTCGCCTGGACGTCCTCCGCGCCGCGCGGCCGCACCATCGCCGCCGGCAACCCGTGCGGGGCCCATTCCGCCTCGTCGTGGGCGTAGCCGCGGAGCACGTCCGGATCGGTCACGACACGGTCCGGCGGGAGGACGGCGTGGAGGTCGTCGATCAGCACGCCGTCCAGGCTAAGCCCGGAGCCTGACCCGCGACCGGTCCAGATCGGTGATCGCGTTCGCCCCCACCAGCCGCATCGTGCGCTCCAGTTCCTCGCGGAGGATGGAGATCACCTTGGTCACGCCCCTTTCGCCGCCCGTCATCAGGCCGTACAGGTAGGGCCGCCCGATCAGGCAGGCTTTCGCACCGAGGCCGACCGCCGCCGCGATGTCGCCGCCGGTGCGGATGCCGCCGTCCACGAACACCTCCAGCCGGTCGCCGACCTCGTCCGCGACCGGCTGGACCAGTTCCAGCGGCGCCGGGCCGCGGTCCAGCTGCCGGCCGCCGTGGTTGGACAGCACCACCGCATCGGCGGCGACCTCCGCCGCCTTCTTCGCGTCCCGCACGCTCTGGATGCCCTTGATCACCAGCGGGCCGTCCCAGACTTCCCGCAGCCAGGCCAGATCCGTCCACGTCACGTCGCGGTCGAACATCTTCGCGCCGATGTCCGACGGAGCCAGCGAGCCGTCGCCGTCGAACGACGCGAACCGGAGCGGCTCGGTGGTGAGCAGGTTCCACCACCAGCGCGGCTTCGTCGCGCCGTCCAGCAGGGTGCTCAGGCTCAGCCGGGGCGGCAGCGTCAGGCCGTTGCGGATGTCCCGGACCCGGTTGCCCGGCACGGGCGTGTCCACGGTCAGCACCAACGCCCTGAATCCGGCGTCCCTGGCCCGGCCGACCATGTCCTTGGTGAAGCCGCGATCCCGCCAGACGTAGAGCTGGAACCACAGGTTGTCGCCATGGAGGTCTTCCGGCGCGGTTGTGCCCATTGTGGACAGTGCGTACGGGATACCCGCCTCGGCGGCGGCCTGCGCGACCGCCGGCTCGCCGGCGTGATGCATCATGCGGGTGTAGCCCGTGGGAGCGAGCACGAGGGGGAGTTCCGCCGGCTCGCCGAGGATCGTCGTGCCGGTGTCGATGTCGCCGCCCACCAGCACCTGCGGGCTGAACTCGACCCGGTCGAAGGCGGAACGGTTGCGGCGCAGGCTGATCTCGTCGTCCGCCCCGCCCTCGACGTAGTCGAAGACCGCCTTGGGCACCCTTTTCCCGGCCGCCGCGCGGAGATCGGACAGCGTGTGCGCCCGCTTGACGGGATCCAGCTCCAGGCCGCGGGGTTGCAACAGGGGCCGGAGTTCCCGCCAGCGGGGCACACGTCGGGTCATGCCCGCAAGTCAAGCACCGTGCGCCAGGCCCTTTCCAGCTCTGCCGGGGATGCCGCGCCGACGCTGCGCCAGGCGATCACGAAGTCCGGCCGGACCAGCGCCGCCCCTTCGGGCGAGATTCCGTACCTGGTGAAGAACTCCGGCTCGTCGATCACGTGCACCTCGATCGGCAGGGCCGTGTCCTGGTACGCGGGATTGCCCGTGAGCAGAACAAATCCCCGGCCGAGCAGGTCGGTTGTCGACCCGTTGGCCAGCCTGACGTACGGCGCCCGGACCCCCGGCCGGCCCGTCGGCCGCTCCGGATCCTCCAGCAGGTCGCCCGGATCGCCCGGCTCCGTGATGACCGCCCCGCCGAGCTGGCGGTAGCCGAAGAACAGCGCGCTCACCGGCGACACCGGCTCCGGCAGCGTCGGGTCGTTCGCCAGGTCCGGCCGGCTGCGCTGGGTGAACAGCAGGAACTGCTGGTCCGCCAGGATCTTCGAGTACGGCCGGCGCTCCGGGTCGTGGCTCGCCAGCAGGCCCGGACCCGCCTCGCCCCTGGTGACCATCGCCAGCTTCCAGGCGATGCCGAAGCCGTCCATGATCGCCGTGTTGCCGCCGAAAGCCCCCGTCGGTGGCATCATCCTGGCCGCGTCCCCGACCAGGAAGATCCGGTTGTCGCTGAAGCGCTCCGCCACGCCGTGCCTGGTCTGGGAGCTGCCGTGGCGCAGGTCCAGGACCTTCGGCTCCAGGTCCGGGATGCCCGTCGCCGTGCGGATGATCCGCACCCAGTCCTTCGGGCCGTCCGTGTTCGACACGCCCACCGCGTACCGGCCCGGGACGTCCGTGCTGACCAGCACCCCCGCTCCGCCCGGGAGGTCCGGGTTGAGCAGGTAGCAGAGGAACTGCTTCTGTTCCAGATCCGCCTCGAACAGCGTGCCCGTCCCCTCGCCGAGCACGCCCCGACCGATCAGCTCGATGCCCAGCGCGTGCCGGATCGGGCTCCGGTGACCGTCCGCCGCCACCATGTAGTCGACCTCGACCGTCTCTTCTTCCTCGGTTTCGAGGTTTCTGATCACGGCCGTCACGCCCCGGTCGTGCTGCTCGAACGACACCAGCTCCGTGCCGAAGCGCAGGTCCGCCCCCAGCTGCCGGGCCCTGTCGGCCAGGATCGGCTCCATCCGCTCCTGGCTCACGTCCGCCCAGGGTGCCTGCGACAGCGCGCTGAAGTCCGGCGACTCCGCCATGATCTCCTGCAGCACCGGTCCGTTCAGGCTCACCGCCCTGGTGATCCGGAACTGCCCGTCCGTCGACGCGGACCGCACCTGCTCGTCCACTCCCGCCACCCGCAGCGCCTCCATGACGTGCGGGAACTGGCCCCTCGCCTTCGGGTGCAGCGATGTCGTCGGGTGCCGCTCCACCAGCAGTGGTGGCGCTCCGTGCAGCGCCATGAACATCGCCGTCGACAGCCCAGACAGGCCGCCTCCCACCACCAACACCGTCATCCTCGGTCCCCCTCGCAGCGTCGAACGTCGTTCGTCCTGACGAACGCCGTTTCTAGTCGCGAACGCCGTTCGTGTCAACTAGAGTGGTGGCGTGCCGCTTCCGGAACCACCGTGGCGTAAGCCCGTGCGCCAGCAGCTCAGCCGCGAGCTGATCGTCGACACCGCGCTCGAGATCCTCGACCGGGAGGGCATGGACGGGCTCAGCATGCGTCGGATCGCCACCGAGCTCGGCACCGGCGCCGCTTCCCTCTACGCGCACGTCAGCAACAAGGACGAGCTTCAGGAGCTGCTGCTGGAACGGGTCCTTTCCCAGGTGCCCCATGAGCCGCCCGACCCCGCTCGCTGGGCCTCCCAGCTTCGGGACCTCTGCCGCCACACCGTCGGCGCCCTCATCGCCCACACCGGCATCGCCCAGGTCGCCCTCGCCACCATCGTCCCCACCGGCGAGGCCTCCTTCTCCCAGGCCGAGGCCATGCTCGGCCTCCTCCGCGCCTCCGGCCTCCCCGACGCCCAGGTCGCCGTCGCCTTCGACGTACTCACCCTCTACTGCACCGCCTTCGCCGTAGAGGCCAACGCCATTCGCAGCGGCCAGTTCAGCCCCGCCGAGATCGCCGAGCGCACCCGCCAACTCGGCGAGTACATGGCCTCCCTGCCGCCCGACCGCTTCCCCTCCCTCCTCGCCCTCGGCCCCCTCCTCGGCTCCGGCGACGGCGAACGCCGCTTCCTCGCCGCCATCGACCTCGTCATCGCCGGCATCGAGGTCCTGGCGACCCGCTCCTCAGAGTGAGGGGAAGTAGGTTCTCCCGACCCCGCCCCGTGGCACATCCGTCGTCAGTAGGGTCGCGGCGTGCCCCAGACGCGGCTTGATCTCGACCGGATCCACGCGGCCCGCAGCGTGATCGACCCGGTGTTCCTGGACACGCCGATGTACCGGTGCGACGCGCTGGGACGCCGACTCGGCTGCACGGTGAGCATCAAGCTGGAAACGGCGAACCCGGTCCGCAGCTTCAAGGGCCGGGGCACGGAGCTGGTGGCGAGCCTGCTCGCCGAGCGGGGCCGGAGTGCCGTGGTGTGCGCCAGCGCCGGCAATCTCGGCCAGGCGCTCGGTTGGTCGGGCGGCCGCCGGGGCCTCGACGTGACGGTGGTGGCATCGCGACGGGCGCCTGCGGCCAAGCTCGATCGGATCCGCGCGCTGGGTGCGGAGTTGGAGCTGGTGGACGGCGACTTCGAAATGGCCCGCGAGCGGGCTGCGACCATCGCGCAGCGGCGCGGTATCCGGCTGCTCGAGGACAGTCTGGACATCGAGACCTGCGAGGGCGCGGCGACGATCGGCCTTGAGCTGGCGGACAAGAAGTCCACATTCGACACTGTGCTGATCGCCCTGGGCGGCGGCGCGATGGCAACCGGCGTGGGCTACGTCCTGAAGACCCTGGCGCCCGGAGCCGAGGTGATCTGCGTGCAACCGATGGGTGCGCCGGCGATGACCCGCTCCTGGCACGAGCGGCGAGTGATCACCACCGAATCGATGGACACCATCGCCGACGGCGTCGCCGGCCGGTACCCGATTCCCGCGGTCCTGGACGATCTCCTCGCAGTGGCTGACGATGCCGTCCTCGTCCGGGAGTCGTCGATCATCGCCGGCATGCGACTGCTCCTGGAGCACGCCGGCCTCGTCGTCGAGCCCTCAGCTGCCCTCGGTGTCGCTGCCGTGCTGGAGGACCCCGACCGTTTCGCCGGCCGTCGCATCGTCACCGTCATCTGCGGTAGCAACGTCGACCTGAATGCCTACCACCACTGGGTTCACGGGTGACCTGCTCAGCCGGCTTCGGCCGCGGTGCTGGTGGCCACGAAGCACACCGGATCGCCTTACCCCTCGTGCCGCCGGTGGCCTCATCCCATCGTGTGGTGGATGACGGAGTTCAGTTCACGGCGGAGGTTCGCCGGCGACTGTGGCCGTATCTGCTGCTGCACGACCGTTCCCAACAGCCAGGACAGCAGTGCGTTGACGGTGACGGCGGGGTCGTCGACCGGTAGTTGCGCGGCGAGTTCGCCGAGCAGGGCGCGCATGTCCTCCACAGTGGCGGCAACGGCGTCGGCGGACTGCCGACGGCCGGTGTCGATCCAGTATTCGAACCAGAGGAACGCGGCGTTGGGCTGTGCGGCGAACGTGGCCAGGTAGGCGTCCACGACCGCCCACAGTTTCTCGACGGGGTCGGATTCACCGTCGGCGGCTTGCCGCAGCCCGGCCACCATCGCCGCCACGTGTTCCCGCATCGCGATGTCCACGATCTGGTGGATGTCGTCGAAGTAGTAGTGCACGGCGCTCTTGGTCAACGGGCTCGCGTCGGCGACCGCTCGCGCGGTGCAGGCCGCGAGCCCGTCCCGGGCGAGGACCTGTTTGGCGGCGTCGATGATCTGCTCGCGCTTGCCGCGCCGGTTGGCTTCGATCACGGGCCTGGTCGCTGTCACGCCGGCAAATCTACCGCCTCGTTGCCAACGTGGGACACATGTCCTAAAGTCAGGACACATGTCCCAACAATTCGTGTTCCACGACGTCCGGACCACTGACCTGTCCGCCTCGCGCCGCTTCTACACCGAGCTGTTCGGTTGGGCGGTCACCGACACCCCCGCCGGGCCGATGTTCGGTGACGAGGGTGGTGTCTGGGGCGGATTCACCCCGCTGCCCGACGGTGACCCGCGACGTCCACAGTGGATCCCTTACGTCCCGGTGACCGATGTGGACGCTGCTGCCCGGCGCGCGGTGGAACTCGGGGCGCGGATCGTCAAGCCCCGTACCGATCTGCCGCCGGGCTCGGTGGTCGTCGTCGAAGAACCCGGTGGCGCCACCTTGGCGCTGTGGCAGCCGGCGGATCGACAGTGAAAAGAGGTTGTGACCACATCATCGCCGGGTAGCGCGCGCCGCGCGCTCATGCGCAGAAGGTGTTGGCTTCACTTGGTGTGCGCGGCGGTTCGGCGCTGCTCGGCGCGATGGGCGAGCACACCGAGGATGCGTTGCCACGCCGGCGATGCCTCGGAGATCCGGGAGACGACCAGCTTCAGGTACCGTGCCTGGCCGCTGTCCCGTCCGTGCTTGATCTCCCACGCGTCCATGTCGTCGATGAGCCGATCCAGGCGTGGATCCTGCGGATCCCAGTCGACCGACTGGTCGCAGGCGAGATACAGGCGCGTCGTCTCGGGATCGTCGAAGCTGGCGTTCTTGTCGCGTATCCGCTGCGGCATGACGTGCGGATCCAGTGCCTGCATCAGGATCCACGAGTCGCGCTCCAGTCTCACCCGTAGCTCGCTGACCCCGAGACCACGCATCCGGTCCAGGATCGCAACCACCTCGGGAGGCAGGACGAGCCTTTCGCCGCTGGCCAGTTCGGCGATGCGGAGGCGGTACTCGGCGAGCTGGTCGATCTTGCGCTGCAGTTCGGCGTCGATGTCGGTGATGGCAGCGGCGAATTCGGTGGGCTGGGCGTGCAGCAGCGCGTCGATACGGGCCAACGGCACCCCGGCGTCGGCGAGGGTCCTGATCCGGATGAGATCCACCGCCGCCTGCGCGCTGTAGCGGCGGTAGCCGGAGGCATCGCGTTCGGGCTCGGGCAACAGGCCGACGTGGTGGTAGTGGCGGACGGTGCGCACGGTCACGCCGGCGGTCGCCGCGAGCTGGCTGATCGTGAGCACCGTCCTCCTTGGGGCTTCGCACGACGCGGCCGAGTCTAGGGGCGAGCCGCCCGGTCGACGACGTCACGGATCGCCTGGACCACGGCATCGGGCCGGTCGAAGCAGAGCCGGTGGTGGAGGGTGTCGGTGAGGATGCGTTGCTCCCCGTACGAGACCGCGTTCACCAGGGCCGCGTCCATCCTCGTCTTGCCGTCACGCATCTCTTGCGACGCCAGCGCCGGATGGGCGGGGTCGACGCCCAGCACGGTGAGCGCGATCACCGGGACGTCCGGGATGTTCGGCCCGGCCCGCAGTTCACTGGCGAGGTCGGTCAACTTGCTGCGCTCGGCGACGCCGGCCTCGAGCCATTCGGCACTCATCTTGGCATCGACCAGCGATTGCCGCACGTGCTCCGGGTAGTCCGCGCGCAGCTCGGTGTACATCTCGCGCAGGGCCGGGCGCATCTGTTCGAGCTGCTCCCGATCAGGTGCCGTTTGCTCGGTCGCGGCGAGATGCAGTGCGGGCGGCATGAACTGGTCCCAGTCGCGATGGAGGCCGTCCAACCAGACCAGTCCCGCCACGTCCTGCGGGTACAACTGCGCGAACCGATGCGCGTAGAAGCCGCCGAGCGAGTGTGCCGCCAGAACGTACGGGGCAGCGATGTTCTGGGCGCGCAGCAGCTCGCGCAGTTCCCTGGCGACCGCGGCGGCGGTGCGCGGCAGCGCGAGGGAATCGCTGTAACCCGTGCCGCCCCGGTCGTACACCACTGCGGTGGTGAACTGCGAAACCCCTTGCTGGACACCGAAATAATCCAGACCGACCGCACTGGCGCCCGGCAGGAACACGACGGCCGGCCCGCCGCTGCCCGACCGGTGTACGAAAACACGGCGGCCGTCGATCTCCTGGAACCCTCCGACCGGTGGCGCGGGCCGAGCCGGGGAAGTGCTGCTGTTCGTCATGCGACAAGGCTCCAACCCTGACGCAGGGTCAGGGTCAACCCCTTCCGCGCACGTTCGTCGCTGACGCCGGAACGTGGTGGCGGAGAACCGATCACCGCCGGGTTTCGCGAACCCGAAACCCGGCGGCCCGTCGGCCCTAGGCGGGGTCGAACGGCTTGTGGTCGATGGCGCAGGTGGCCCCGACGGGCGGCAGCACACCGGAGATCAGGTAGTCCCGCTTCGCCTTCTCCGCACAGGTGCTGTGCACGTACATGGTGCTGTGGCCGGAGCCCTCCACCACGAGCAGCCGCGCCTTGGCGAGTTCGGCGATGCCGTCCTTGGCGCCCTTGAGCGGCGTCGAAGGATCGAACCGACTGTTGATCACCAGGATGGGAGCGGCGGTCACCCGGTTCCACGGGCCGCGGTAGGGCTGCACGGCCGGGCGCGGCCAGTAGGCGCAGCTCATCATGTCGAACACGCCGATGCGGCCGAAGTACGGGACGCGCTTGTCCTCGCTGGTCGCGAGGGCGCTGTAGGTGGATTCCGCGGTGGGCACGGTGCTGTCGGCGCACTGGATGGCGTTGAACGCCTCGGTCGAGTTGCCCAGGTACTGCTCGCCCTTCGGCTGGACCGCCCTGGCCGCTGCCACGGTTCCGCTGGCCTGGTACAGCTTCTCGAGCTGGCCGGCGTTGTCCTTCCAGGTCTCCGGCTTGGCGAGATCGGCGGCCAGGTTGATGATCGCGGAGTAGCTGTAGGTGCTCGCCGTGCCGTCCGGATTGGTCACGGTGATCGGGTGCTGGCGGGCGCGGTCGGCCAGCGTGCGCCACTTGGCGTGCACGTTGCCGTCGGAGAATGCGCAGTTCGGCCCGGCGGCGGCGCACTGGGTCAGGAAGGACTCGAAGGTCTCGGCGATGCCGGTGGCCACGTCCTGGCGGGTGTCGACCGGCTGGGTGGCGCCGGCGGCGCCGTGACCGGTCGCGCTGCCCTGGAAGTCCATGGTGCCGTCCATGGCGAGCGCCCTGATCCTGGCGGGGAACAGGTTCGCGTAGATCGCGCCGATGTGGGTGCCGTAGGAGATGCCGTGGTACGTGATCTTGGCGTCGCCCACGGCCCGGCGCAGCAGGTCGAGGTCACGGGCCGTGTTGACGCTGTTCATGTACGGCAGCAACGCGCCCGCCTGCTGCTGGCAGCGGTCGGCGAGTTCCTTGGAGGCGCGGTAGAAGGCGGGCTCGCCGCTGGGGTCGCCGGGCATCTCCGGGAAGGAGTTGAAGAACTGCTCCTGCTCGGCGCTGGTGGCGAAGCAGCGCACCGCCGTGCTGTGGCTGACCGCACGGGGATCCCACGACACGAGGTCGAACCGGGCGCGCAGTTCGTCGGAGAACAGCCACGGCCACGTGGCGCGCTGCCGCAGTCGGTCCACTCCGGACGGTCCGGGGCCGCCGAAGTTGACGAACAGCGTGCCGATCCGGTGGGCGGGGTCGGTCGCCGGCAGCTTGATCAGCGCGAGGTCTATCTTCCGGCCGTACGGCGCGTTGTAGTCCAACGGCACCCCGGCCGTGGCGCACTGGAAGCCGCCCGAGCAGTCGGCCCAGGTCAAGGTCGGCGTCGGCGCGCGATCGGCCAGCGCGTCGGAGCCGTCCCCCGTGGCGGCGGCCGATGCGGGCAGCACGCCGAGACCGCAGCCCAGCGCCGCGGCCACGGCGGCGGTGCGGACCCACAAGCGCCGCCTTGTTCTGCTGGTGAAAGGCACTTCGAGATCTCCTCACGGTTTGCTTCCGTGAGCCATACGCCGTTTCGTACGCGCAGGTTGTCCGAATCCGCCCAGGAGTCACGCCCGGCTTGTCACCGGCCGGCGTGCGGGCCGATGCCGTTCTGGAGGGTGCGGATCACGGTCTCGGTGACGCCGTGGCGGGGGAGCAGCCCGTCTCCGGCGGCTTCGCAGCCGGCGTAGACGAGGCCCCAGACGACGGTGCGGATCCACTCGGCGCTGACGCCGGGGTCGAAGGCGCCGTCGGCCTGGCCGCGGCGGATGAGGTCGAGGATCGGATCCTGCGGCGGGACGGGGTGGTCGTCGGACCTGCGGGGGTCGCCGAACAGGAAGAGCAGCCGGTCGCCGGCGTCGACCATCGCGGAAACCAGGCGGCGCATGGCTTCGGCCGGCGGGCCGTCGTCGATGGCGGCGTCACGGGTGGCGTCCTCGATGGTGCGCCACGAGTCCTCGACGACGGCGGTGAGCAGCGCCTCGCGGTCGGGGAAGTAGCGGTGCAGCGTGGTGCGGCCGACCTCGGCGGCCTCGGCGATGTCGGCGAGTGTCGCGCCGCGGTGGCGGGCCAGCACGGTCGCGGCGGCGTCGAGGATGGCGCGCCGGGTGCGACTGCGGGCTCCGGTGTCGGCGGGCGCTTCGGTCACGGGCATACGATATCGTCACCCCAGAATGGAACATGGATGTTCCATGGCGGAACATTCAGGTGCTACGTTGAGTGCTCGGACGAGAGGACCGGGGACATGACGACTGTGGTGACGGGCGCGACCGGACATGTCGGCCGACTGGTGGTCGACCGACTCCGGCAGGCCGGCGAGAAAGTCCGGGTGGTGACGCGAAATCCCGCCCGGTCACCCTCAGGCGTGGAGGTGGTGCGCGCCGATCTCCTACGGCCGGACACGCTCGACGCGGCGTTCAGAGACGCCGACCGCCTGTACCTGTTTCCCGTGCCACAGACCGCGCGCGAAGTCGTCGCGGCAGCAGGGAAAGCCGGCGTGAGCCGGATCGTGGTGCTGTCCTCCGGCGCGGTCACCACTGGCTACGACACGACGTTCCATCTGCCCGTCGAGCGGGCGGTCGAGGAGTCCGGTCTGGAATGGACACATGTCCGTCCCGGCGAGTTCGCCCTGAACACCCTGCACCTGTGGGGGCCGTCCATCCGCGCGGATCGCGTGGTGCTCGACCCCTGTCCGGACCAGGCCGGTTCGCCCGTGCACGAGGCCGACATCGCCGACGTCGCCGCCGCCGCCCTGCTGGAGGACGGCCATGCCGGCAACGCCTATACCCTTGTCGGACCGCAGCCGGTCAGTCACCGCGATCAGGTGCGGGCCATCGCCGACGCCATCGGGCACGAGATCACCATCAGGGCGGTCACCGCCGACCAGGCGCTGGCCCACTACCGAGCCCAGGGCGGCTGGGCGGCGGCCAACGCCGAGTTCCTCCTGGGATTCCAGACCTATGACGGAAGGAGCGGATCGCCGGCCGAGCAGGCTCCGAAGCCGCCGGCGCCGTTGCCGACGGCGGAGCACGTCACCGGGAGACCCGCGCGCACGTACGCCGAGTGGGCCCGCGACCACGCCGGCGACTTCAGCTGATCAGAGCTCACCAGGCCATCGCGGGGCGGCAGGCCTCCGAGCGGACGAACGTGTCCACATTGGACAGGTGGCGGTCCAGGTACTCGATCGTCGCCTGCACGAGATGGGCCACGGGAGTGAGGTCGTCGGCGAGGCCCTCCCGTTGCCGCTGCGCGATGGTGGCCAGCGCCGCCGGCACGGCGGCCAGCCGCTTCGGGAAGTCGTCGGTGACGGGCACATCGCTCAGCGACGTGAGCAGGCCGGCCACCGGGGTCAGGAGCAGGTCGCTGACGGTGAACTCCAGCCAGCGGCCCTCGATCTGCCCGGTCATCACCTCGGCCTCGTGCGCGATGACCCGCTTGGTGATCCGGTCGGAGTGGCTCAGGCCCTCGTCCGGCACGGCCCGGGCCCGCGCCGCCAGCGCCGCGACGGCGTCGGCGAACCGCCGCTCGGCGGCGCGGCCGAAGTCGGTGAGCCGGTCGTCGTACCCGGGCACGCCCATGAAGCTGGCGCCGATCGGGAAGCGGTCCAGGAGGAGGTCGAAGAACTCGTCGGCGATCTCGGTGACTGCTGACATGTATCCCCCAGGCACTTGATGACAGTGGGGGACGACACGACAGCGGCAAAAACTAGCGATATGCTGGTATGCCTCGGTTCCCCCGACGGCGACCCTACCGGGATCGCGTCGGAGTCGGACGAGCGCCGACGGCCACCCCGATCGCCGCAACCACCCCTACCCGCGGCTCGGGCGGATGCCACCTGGATCGGTCCGAGCTTGGAAAGTCCGCCCTGCATCTGCACCGACTAACCGAGTGTCCCAGACGTACGTCCGACTGGTTCGCGGCAGCGGCGCCGAGGGGGCGACTGTAACCGTGTGACCTGCGGATTCGATACACGAGGCGACGGACTCGGCCGCCTCGATACACCAAGATCCGGCTGAGCGGCGGATCTGTCACTCCAACGGGGGTTAGGCATGGCTAACCTTCTAGAGAACCCCTATAAACCGAACATAAGATCCCTAAACTTGGTTGAGTCCAAGGTTGTGCTCAGGCACAGTGATGTTGGCCACAGCGAAGTGGAGACACTGAGGGAAGCCCGAACGACATGAGATCTGGGGAGTGAGAACCCATGGGACGACTGGACATCGACGACAGCCCTCGCACCTGGAGCTGGAACTGGGGCGAGGAGGACGGCGAGGGACAGGAGCTGCCGCAGCAGAGCCTGGTCTGGAACGCCGACCGTGAAGACGGCTACGAGCCACTCATCATGCGCGGCTTCGACTAGCGGAACCGCCTACTGGACTCCCTGACCACGAGCTCAGGGGAGAACACCACGTGATGATGGACGTGCTCCTGCGGTGACTGGGTCTCGCCCAGCACCAGTTCGGCAGCGCGCCGACCGAGCAACCTGCTCGGTTGCCGCACCGAGGTCAGGGGCACTGCGGCAGCAGCCGCGAAATCGATGTCGTCGTACCCGACGATAGCGAGTTCTCCGGGCACGCGCACCCCTGCGCGCACCATCACCTGGAGCACGCCGAGCGCGAGCAGGTCGTTGGCGCAGAACAGCGCGTCCGGCCTGCGCGTTCCGGCGAGCACCCGCTCTCCGGCGTTGCGCCCGGAGACCACGTTCATCGCGTTCACCTCGATCACCCGCAGCCCCTCGGGATCGCGCCCGGCCGCCACGAGCGCGTCGCGCGCCCCGTCCAGGCGCTGCCGGCACTGCGCGATGGACAGCGGGCCCGTGATCATCGCCAGCTCACGGTGCCCCTCGGCGAGCAGGTGGTTGATCGCCAGCGTGCCGCCGAGCCGGTGGTCCACCGACACCGAGCAGGTGTCCTCCACGTCCGCGTGCCGGTCCAACAGGACCACGGACACGCCCCGCGCCCGCAGCCGCTGCACCGGCTCCGGCGCCTCCACCGGCGTGATCAGCACCCCGTGCACCCGCTGCTCGGCCAGCAGCTGCAGATGCCGGTCCTGGCGCTGCTCGGACTCGTCGCTGTTGCACAGGATCACCACGTGCCCGGCATCGCTGGCGGCGTCCTCGGCGCCGCGGGCGACGTCGGTGAAGAACGGGTTGGACACGTCCGGCACGATGAGCCCGATCGCCCGGGCGGTGCCGGTGCGCAGCTGCCGCGCCGACTCGTTGCGGACGAAGCCGAGCTCCTCGATCGCGGACAGCACCTTGCGCCGGGTATCGTCGGCAACCACGTCCGGACGGTTCAGCACGTTGGAGACCGTGCCCACGGACACGCCGGCCAGCGCGGCGACGTCCTTGATGCTGACCGGCAACTTCGCCTCTTCGGGTGGGCTGGGGGATGCTACGCGGACTAAATCGTTTCAAAAATGATAGCCCCTGGTCAACCATGTGACACTTGACACTTTCGGGTGCTGCGGGCACGCTTCGGGCGGTGCGGGATTGAAACGATTTAGGGGAGGGTGCGGGTGGAGGTCGCCCTGGCGGACGCCAGCTTGTCCTTCGGCGCGGTGCAGGCGCTGCGCGGGGTCTCGCTGACGCTGACTCCGGGCCGGGCGCACGCGCTGCTGGGGGAGAACGGCGCCGGCAAGTCCACACTGATCAAGGTCCTGGCCGGCGTGCACCGGCCGGACTCCGGGCAGCTGCTGCTGGACGGCGCGCCGGCCCGGTTCGCCTCGCCCGCCGACGCCAAGGCGGCCGGCGTGGCCGTGATCTACCAGGAGCCGACCCTGTTCGGCGACCTGTCCGTGGCCGAGAACGTGGCGATGGGCCGGCATCCGACCCGCCGCGGCGGCATGGTCGACACCGCCGCCATGCGCGAGCAGGCCGAGCTGCTGTTCGAGCGGCTCGGCGTGGACATCGACCCGAAGCGGCCGGCCCGCGGCCTGTCCATCGCCGACCAGCAGCTGGTGGAGATCGCCAAGGCGCTGGGCTCGGACGCCCGCGTGATCATCATGGACGAGCCGACGGCGGCGCTGTCCGGGACCGAGGTGGCCCGGCTGTTCGGCGTGGTCGGGGCGCTGCGGGAGCACGGCGCGGCGGTGCTGTTCGTGTCGCACCGCATCGACGAGGTCTTCGAGCTGTGCCAGGACGCGACCGTGCTGCGCGACGGCGGCTTCGTCTGGTCCGGCCCGCTGTCCGAGCAGACGCCGGACGGCATTGTGCGGCTGATGGTCGGCCGCGAGCTGGATGCCTTGTTCCCCAAGCAGGACGTCGAGGCCGGCGACACCGTGCTGTCGGTGCGCCGACTCACTCGGGAAGGCGTGTTCACGGACGTCTCCTTCGACGTTCGCGCGGGTGAGATCCTGGCGCTGGCCGGGCTGGTCGGGGCCGGCCGCAGCGAGATCGCGCGGGCGGTGTTCGGCGTCGACAAGCCGGACGGCGGCGAGGTTCTGGTGCGGGGCAAGCGGATCCGTCCCGGCTCGCCCGGCGCGGCGATGGGCGCCGGCATCGGCTTCGTGCCGGAGGACCGGCGGCAGCAGGGGCTGGTGCTGGAGGCGTCGATCGAACGCAACGCCGCGCTGGCATCGCTGAACCGGTTGTCCCGCTTCGGCTTCCTGCGCAGCGCCGACGAGCGGTCGCTGGCGAGGGACTGGGCCGTCAAGCTCCAGCTGAAGTTCGCCCGGCTCACCGACCCCGTCGGCGTGCTGTCCGGCGGCAACCAGCAGAAGGTCGTGCTGGCCAAGTGGCTGTCCCGGCAGCCGACGGTGCTCATCGTGGACGAGCCGACGCGCGGCATCGACGTCGGCACCAAGGCCGAGGTGCACCGGCTGCTGTCCGAGCTGGCGGCGCAGGGCGTGGCGATCCTGATGATCTCCTCCGAGCTGCCGGAGGTGCTCGGCATGGCCGACCGGGTGCTGGTCGTCCGGGAGGGGCGGCTGGTCGGGGAGTTCGGCCGGGACGAGGCGGACGAGGAGCGGATCGTGTTGGCGGCGACGGGAGTGGCGGCCGGATGAGCGAGATCCGAGAACCGGCCGCGAGCCGGGGGCCGGTGGTCGTCCGATGACCGCCGTCCGGGAGCTGGGCATCCTCATCGCCCTGGCCGTCGTCGTCGTGGTGACGGCCGTCGTGAACCCGCTTTTCCTGAGCGGGCAGGGGATCCGGGACCTGCTGCTGAACGCCTGCCTGGTCGCGCTGCTGACGGTCGGCCAGACGATGGTCGTGATCACCCGCAACGTGGACCTGTCGGTCGGCTCGGTGCTCGGCCTGTCGGCGTTCGTCACCGCCGACACGTTCGCCGTCAACCCGGTGCTGGCGATCGTCGTCGGCATCGTGGTCGGCGCGCTGTGCGGGCTGGTCAACGGGGCCCTGGTCGGGCTGGGCAAGGTGCCGAGCCTGGTCGTCACGCTGGGCACGCTCAGCGTGTTCCGCGGCCTGGACTTCATGTGGGCGCACGGCCGGCAGATCAACGCCGCCAACCTGCCCGACGGCTTTCTGGCCCTGGGCAGCGGCAGCGTGTTCGGCATCCCGTACCTGGTGATCATCACGCTGGTCGTGCTGGCGGTCGCCGCACTGCACCTGGGCAGCTACCGCAGCGGCCGCGAGCTGTACGCGATCGGCTCCAACCCGGAGGCGGCGGTGCTCGCCGGCATTCCCGTGGGGCGGCGGGTCTTCACCACGTTCCTGCTGTCCGGCACGGTCGCCGGCCTCGCCGGCGTGCTCGCGGTCGCCCGCTACGGCACGGTGGACGCGACCGTCGGCACCGGCCTGGAACTCCAGGTGATCTCCGCCGTCGTCGTCGGTGGCGTGGCGATCTTCGGCGGCAGCGGAACCGTGGCCGGCGCGGCGCTCGGCGCGCTGTTGCTGTCCACCATCGGCAGCGCACTGGAGGTCGTGCACATCGCGCAGTTCTGGCAGCAGGCGATCACCGGCGCGCTGCTGATCGCGGCGATCGCGCTGGACCGGTCCGTCGCGCTGCGGGTGGCGGCCCGGCTGCGCCGCCAGTCGAGGGGAGTCAGCGCGTGAAAGGCTTGCTGCGCTGGGAAAGCGTGCTGTTCGTGCTGCTGGCGCTGGTCGCGGTCGTCGGTTCGGCGGCCACCGGCGGCAGTTTCCTCACCGGCCGGGGCGCGTTCAACGTGGGCAGCGACCTCGCCGTGATGGCGCTGATCGCGATGCCGCTGACGCTGGTGATCGTGGCCGCCGAGATCGACCTGTCGGTGGCCTCGGTGCTGGGACTGTCCAGCGCATTGATCGGCGCGCTGTGGAACGCGGGCTGGCCGCTGGAGGCGATCCTGCCGTTCGTGATCGTCGTCGGCGCGGTGTGCGGGGCGATCAACGGGTTCCTGGTGACGAAGCTGGGACTGCCGTCGCTGGCCGTGACGATCGGCTCGCTGGCGCTGTACCGCGGGCTGGCGTTCGTGGTGCTGGGCGATCAGGCCGTCGCCGACTTCCCGGAGAGCTACACGCAGTTCGGCACGAATCCGGTGCCGGGGACCTGGATTCCGTACCCCATCCTGCTTTTCGCGGTGCTGGCGGTCGTGTTCGGGCTGCTGCTGCACGCCACGACGTTCGGCCGGGCGGTGTTCGCCATCGGCGCCAACGAGGAGGCGGCCCGGTTCTCCGGCATCCGGGTCAAGCGGATCAAGTTCATCCTGTTCGTGCTGACCGGCGCGGTCGCCGCGCTCGCCGGCATCGTCTACACCCTGCGGTTCGCCAGCGCCCGCGCCGACAACGGCACCGGGCTGGAGCTCGAGGTGGTGACCGCCGTGCTGCTCGGCGGCGTGTCCATCTTCGGCGGCCGCGGCACGATCGGCGGCGTGATCCTCGCCGCGCTCGTGCTCGGCGGCCTGACCGACGCGCTCATCCTCGACGACATCGCCACCGAGGTGGTGAAGCTCGTCACCGGAATCCTGCTGTTGGCCAGCGTCTTCGCGCCGGCCGTCACCAAGCGTCTGACGAGAGGCACACCATGAAGCGGACAGCGCCCATGAGGAGAATGGTCGTCCTTCTGTCCACGGCACTGCTGCTGGCCGGCTGCGGCGGCACCACCAAGAACAACTCGGGCGGCGACTCCGGCGGCGGGCAGACGCAGACCACCGCCAACCCGAACGCGGCCACCGCCAAGGACCTGAAGATCACGTTCCTGCCCAAGCAGGTCAACAACCCGTACTTCACGGTCGCGCAGGGCGGGGCCGAGAAGGCCGCGACCGCGCTGGGCGAGCAGCTCAAGGCCACCGGTCCGTCGGACGCGGACGCTTCGTCGCAGGTCACCTACATCAACACCGCCGCGCAGCAGGGCCAGAACGCGCTGCTGCTGGCGGCCAACGACAGCAACGCGGTCGCACCGGCGCTGAAGGCGGCCCGCAAGCAGGGCATGAAGGTCGTGACGTTCGACTCGGACGCCGCCGCCGACGCCCGGGACGTGTTCATCAACCAGGCCTCGTCCCAGGAGATCGCCGCCGGTCAGGTGAAGCTGATCTCGGACGCGATCGGCGGTTCCGGGGAGATCGCCATCCTGTCGGCGACGGCCAACGCGACCAACCAGAACACCTGGATCGACATCATGAAGAAGGAACTGGCCAAGCCGGAGTACGCGAAGATCAAGCTGGACGAGATCGCGTACGGCAACGACGACGACGAGACGTCGTTCCAGAAGACGCAGGGCCTGCTGCAGGCGCACCCCAACCTCAAGGGCATCATCTCGCCCACCACGGTCGGCGTCGCCGCGGCCGCGCGCTACCTGGACTCCTCGTCGTACAAGGGAAAGGTCGCGCTGACCGGGCTGGGGACCCCCAACCAGATGCGCAAGTTCATCCAGGACGGCACGGTCGGCTCGGTCGCGCTGTGGGACCCGGCCCAGTTGGGGGAGTTGGCCACCTACGCCGCGGTCGCGCTGGCGTCCGGGCAGATCACCGGCAAGCAGGGGGAGAAGTTCAAGGCGGGTGAGCTCGGCGAGTACACCATCGGCGACAAGGGCGAGGTGGTGCTCGGCCCGCCGCTCACGTTCACCAAGGACAACGTCGACAAGTACAACTTCTGACCCCCTCGCTGGCGAAGGAGAGCCGCCGTGGAAGGCGTGAAGGCGCAGCTGCGCAGGCACCGGATCGAGACGCCGTCGTGGGCGTACGGCAACTCGGGCACCAGGTTCAAGGTCTACGCCCAGGCGGGCGTGCCGCGCACGCCGCAGGAGAAGATCGCGGACGCGGCCAAGGTGCACGAGCTGACCGGCGTCGCGCCGAGCATCGCCCTGCACATCCCGTGGGACAAGGTCGACGACTATCCCGCGCTGGCCCGGTTCGCCAGCGACCACGGCATCGCCATCGGGGCCATCAACCCCAACGTGTTCCAGGAGGACGACTACCGGCTCGGCAGCGTCTGCAACCCCGACCCGAAGATCCGCCGCAAGGCGACCGACCACCTGCTGGAGTGCATCGAGGTCGGGGTGCAGACGGGCTCGACGATCCTGTCGCTGTGGTTCGCCGACGGCACCAACTATCCGGGCCAGGACTCGATCCGGGCCCGGCAGGACCGGCTGGCCGACGCACTGTCCGAAGTGTACGGTCAGCTGCCCGACGGCATGCGGATGCTGGTGGAGTACAAGCTGTTCGAGCCCAGCTTCTACACCATGGACCTGCCGGACTGGGGCACCTCGTTCGCGCACTGCGTGAACCTCGGGCCGAAGGCGCAGGTGCTGGTGGACACCGGGCACCACGCGCCGGGTACCAACATCGAGTTCATCGTGGCGCTGCTGCTGCGGGCCGGCAAGCTCGGCGGCTTCCACTTCAACAGCCGGTTCTACGCCGACGACGACCTGATGGTCGGCGCCGCCGACCCGTTCCAGCTGTTCCGGATCATGCACGAGATCGTGGCCGCGGACGCGCTGGCGCCCGAGGCGGACGTGGCGTTCATGCTCGACCAGTGCCACAACATCGAGCCCAAGGTGCCGGCCATGATCCGGTCCGTGCTCAACGTGCAGGAGGCCACCGCCAAGGCGCTGCTCGTGGACCGCGAGGCGCTGGCCAAGGCGCAGGCGGAAGGCGACGTGCTCGGCGCGAACGCGGCGCTGATGGACGCCTACAACACCGACGTCCGGCCGCTGCTCGCGGAGCTGCGCGCCGAGGACGGGCTCGACCCGGACCCGATCGGGGCTTACCACCGGTCCGGCTACCAGCAGAAGATCGAGGCCGAGCGGGTCGGCGGCTCGGCGATGGGATGGGGCGCGTGAACCCGGAAGTCTCCTTGTTGTTGGATCGTGCGCACACGATCGGCGCGGACCGGCGCAACACCAACTACGCCGGCGGCAACGCGTCGTGCAAGGCGGTGGACCGGGACCCGGTCACCGGCGGCGACGTGGAACTGATGTGGGTCAAGGGATCCGGCGGTGATCTCGGCACCCTGACCGAGGCCGGGCTGGCCGTGCTGCGGCTGGACCGGTTGCGGGCCATGGTGGACGTGTATCCGGGGGTGGAGCGCGAGGACGAGATGGTCGCCGCGTTCGACTTCTGCCTGCACGGCAAGGGCGGCGCCGCGCCGTCCATCGACACGGCCATGCACGGCCTGGTCGACGCCGCGCACGTCGACCACCTGCACCCGGATGCCGGCATCGCGCTGGCGACGGCGGCGGACGGGCCGGCGCTGACCCGGGAGTGCTTCGGCGACCGGGTGGCGTGGGTGGACTGGCGGCGGCCGGGTTTCCAGCTGGGGCTGGACATCGCCGAGATCAAGCGGGCCAATCCGGCGGCCATCGGCGTGATCCTCGGCGGGCACGGGATCACCGCGTGGGGCGCTACTTCGCAGGAGTGCCAGGCAAACTCGTTGGAGATCATCCGGCGGGCGCAGGAATTCCTGGACTCTCGCGGTTCGGCCGATCCCTTCGGCGCCGTCGTTCCCGAACGGCAAGCGCTTGCGCCCGAGGCTCGGCGTGCTCGCGCGGCCGCGCTGGCGCCGGTGGTCCGCGGGCTGGCGTCGACGGACAACCGTCAGGTCGGGCACTTCACGGACTCCGCGGAGGTGCTGGAGTTCCTGGCCGGCTCGAAGGCCCCGGAGCTGGCGGCGCTGGGGACCTCGTGCCCGGATCACTTCCTGCGCACCAAGGTTCGGCCGCTGATCCTGGACACGCCGGCCGACGCGCCGTTCGAGACCGTGGTGGAGCGGCTGCGGGTGCTGCACCACGAGTACCGCGAGGACTACCGGGCCTACTACGAGCGGCACGCATCGCCGGACTCGCCGGCGATGCGCGGGGCCGATCCGGCGATCGTGCTGGTGCCGGGCATCGGCATGTTCTCCTTCGGCGCCGACGAGCAGACCGCCCGGGTGGCCGGGGAGTTCTACGTCAACGCCATCAACGTCATGCGCGGGGCCGAGTCCGTGTCCCGGTACGCGCCGATCCCGGAGAGCGAGAAGTTCCGGATCGAGTACTGGGAGCTGGAGGAGGCGAAGCTGCGTCGCCGCCCCAAGCCGAAGCCGTTGACGGCACGGGTCGCCTTCGTCACCGGCGGCGGCTCCGGCATCGGCCGGGCCACGGCTCTGCGGCTGGCCGCCGAGGGCGCTTGTGTCGTCGTCGCCGACCGTGATCTGGCCGCCGCCGAGGCGGTGGCCAAGGAGATCGGCTCCACCGCGGTGGCCGTGCACGTCGACGTGTCCTCTTCGGACGCCGTCGACGAGGCGATTTCCGCTGCCTGCCTGGCGTTCGGCGGCATCGACCTCGTCGTCAACAATGCCGGGCTGTCGGTGTCGAAGCCGTTGGTGGACACCACCGACGAGGACTGGGACCGCCAGCACGGCGTCATGGCTCGGGGCTCGTTCCTGGTGTCGCGGGCCGCCGCCCGGACGATGATCGCGCAGGGCATCGGCGGCGACATCGTCTACGTGGTCAGCAAGAACGCCGTTTTCGCCGGCCCCAACAATGTCGCCTACGGGTCCGCCAAGGCCGACCAGGCGCACCAGGTCCGGCTGCTCGCCGCCGAACTCGCCGCCCACGGCATCCGGGTCAACGGCGTCAATCCCGATGCGGTGGTTCGGGGTTCCGGCATCTTCTCGTCCGGTTGGGGCGCGCAGCGGGCCGCCGTGTACGGGGTGCCAGAGGAGAAGCTGGGCGAGTACTACGCGCAGCGCACCCTGTTGAAGGAGGAGGTGCTGCCCGAGCACGTCGCCGCCGCGATCTTCGTGCTCACCGGCGGCGAGCTGTCCCGCACCACCGGCCTGCACGTGCCGGTCGATGCCGGCGTCGCCGCGGCCTTCCTGCGATGACCAGCGGTTCCTACGCAGCCGTCGACCTCGGCGCGTCCAGCGGGCGGGTGATGCTCGGGCGCGTCGAGGCCGACCGGCTGTCGCTGCGGGAGGTGTCCCGGTTCTCGTACCGTCCGGCCGTTCGGGACGGTGCGCTGCGCTGGGACGCCGCCTTCCTCCGTCGCTCCGTGGAGGAAGGCTTACGGGGCTTGGACGTCCGTAGCATCGGTATCGACTCGTGGGCCGTGGACTACGGTCTGCTCGATGCTTCCGGCGAGTTGCTGGCCGATCCGGTGTGCTACCGGGATTCCCGCACCGACGGCGTCGTCGAGCAGGTCCTCTCGAAGGTGCCGGCCGCCGAGCTGTACGACGTCACCGGCATCCAGATCCTGCCCATCAACACCCTGTTCCAGCTCGTGGCCGATCCGTTGGCGCAGCAGGCTTCGCACCTGCTGCTCATCCCCGATCTCGTCGCGTACTGGCTCACCGGCGAGATCGGCGCCGAGCACACCAACGCCTCCACCACGCAGCTGCTCGACGTCCGAACTGGACAGTGGGCCACCGGTCTGATGTCCCGCCTGGGCATTCCCTCGGCCCTGTTCCCTCCGATCCGCCGGCCTGGTTCTTCCCTCGGCCGGAACGTCGTCAGCGTCGGTTCGCACGACACCGCCTCCGCCGTCTACGCCGTCCCCGCTCGGACCGACCGCTTCGGCTACATCTCCTGCGGCACCTGGTCGTTGGTCGGCGTCGAGCTCGATCGCCCCGTTCTCTCCACCGAGAGCCTCGCCGCCAACTTCACCAACGAGGCCGGCGTCGGCGGCACCGTCCGGTACCTGCGGAACGTCATGGGCCTCTGGCTGCTGGAGGAATCCCTTCGGGTGTGGGATCTCGGCCGCGACGACCTGCTCAAGACCGCCGCCGGTCTGCCCCGCCGGGCCGTCATCGACCCCAATGCCCCCGAGTTCCTGCCCCCCGGCGACATGCCCGCCCGGATCGTCGACGCCTGCCGCCGCACCGGCCAACCCGTTCCCGCCGATCCGCCCGAGATCGTCCGCTGCATCCTCGACAGCCTCGCCCAGGCCTACCGCGACACCCTGCTCGACGCGCAACGCCTGTCCGGCAAGGAGATCGACGTCGTGCACATCGTCGGCGGCGGTTCGCAGAACGAGCTTCTCTGCCAACTCACCGCCGACGCCTGCCGCCTGCCCGTCCTCGCCGGCCCCGTCGAGGCCACCGCCCTCGGCAACCTGCTGGTACAGGCCGGCATCCCCGACCCGCGCCAGCTCGTCGCCGCCACCCAGGAGGTCCGCCGCTACGACCCGTCGCCGGGTCAGCCAAAAGTGAAGTCGTAGGCGTCGATGCCGGGGGTGAAGCCCAGCGTCAGCGTCGAGCGCTGGTAGGGGCCGTTGTCCACCAGGGTGTAGAGCTTGGGGACGCCGGACACGGCGACGGTCTGGGTGGCCTTGCCGTCCACCTGCACGGTGACGGTGCCGGAACCGCCCAGCACGAGGTAGACGTCCCGCGCCTGGTAGCTGAGTTCCAACTGGGCGCCGGGACCGGACGTCAGCGACTCGGCCTGTCCCTGCCAGGCGCCGGCCAGGGCGAAGGTGTCCGGTTGCAGGGCCGAGGGGAACTGGAACAGCTGGTTGTTGCTGCCACTGGGCGTCTTGCCGGTGACGTGGAGCGGGGCGTACTGGGAACCGAGGTAGGTCTCGGGGGTCTGCTGCTCGGCGGGGGTGGTGTCGGCGACGTCGGTGGCGGCGGGAAGGTCCACAGTGGACGAGGCGCTGGTGAGGAGCTGACGGATGAGCTGCTCGGTGCCGCTGTAGTCGCCCTCGCCGAAGTTGACGTGCCGGAGGTTGCCGGCGGCGTCGATGAGGTACTCGGCGGGCCAGTACTGGTTGCTGTAGGCGTTCCAGGTCGAATAGCCGTTGTCGACGGCGACGGGGTAGCGCACGCCGAGCGACTGGGCCTGTGCCCTGATGTTGGCGACGTCGTGCTCGAAGGCGAACTCGGGCGTGTGCACGCCGATGATCTCCAGCCCGGCCTGGTGGTAGGCCTGGTACCAGGACTCGACGTGCGGCAGGGTGCGCTGGCAGTTGATGCAGCTGTACGTCCAGAAGTCGATCAGCACGACCTTGCCGCGCAGCCCGGCCAGGGTGAGTGGCGACGAGTTGATCCAGTCGGTGATGCCGGTGAACTCGGGGGCCTTGCCGCAGTCCCGCAGCGTCGCGCCGCCGGGTTGGCACGAGACGCCGGGGGAGGAGGGGGCGGCGTCGCCGGAGCCGGACAGCCCGTGCAACTCGCCCTGCGCCTCGGAATTGCTCTCCACGGATTGCTGCAACGCACTCGTATATCCGGGCACGGCCGACTGCAATCCGTCGGTGAGGTTCAAAGCGATCGCGGCGGCGACCACGAGCATCACGACGCCGCTGGTGACGCGGAATCCGCGGGCCCGGGTGCGAATGGCGGACAACCGGCGGGAGAGGGCGTCACCGGCGACGGCGAGAACGAGCAACGGCACGCCGCAGCCGATGGCGAAAGCGGCGGTGAGCGCCAGCGCGCCGGCGCTGAACGTGTGATTGGCGCCGATGACGGCGATGGTGGCGAGCACGGGACCGGCACACGGCACGAAAAGGAGCCCGAGGCCGAGACCGAGCACGATTCCGTTGCCGTCGGGATTCACCGGACGGCCGCCCAACCGAGCGAACGGCCGTTCCAACAGGTCCCCGAACCGCGGCCAGACCAGCCCGACGCCGATCAGCGCCAGCACGGCGATGCCGGCGTCGCGCAGCAGCGTCTGGGGCAGCCCGAGCGCGGTCAGCACCAGCGAGCCGAACAGCGTGGACAGCGCGAAACTCAACACGAGGCCGGCGATGACCAGGTACGGCCGCCACTTGCGGTGCTGCGGCCCGCCCGAGGTGAGCACGATCGGCAGCACCGGCAGCACGCAGGGGGAGAGACTGGTGATCACCCCGGCCAGAAACCCGACGACGACCAACGTGACCATGCGGGCAAGGCTACTGCCCATACACGCTCGGCCACGTTACCGATCTCTTACGGCGGCCGGCGCAAGGGCGTGCTACGGTACGCATCTGGTCGGTTCCCCTTGGTGATCGTCACCAGTTCACGGCGCTTTTACGCCGCCGGCAACAAATCCGCCAGTCGCCAACCGGGCGTATTTCCTTATTCCTGTTAACAGTTACAGTGGCGTTCTGTCCGTTAGTTCTCGTTCGGCCGGAACTGGCCACCATTGCCCGTGACTTTCCGGCCGGGAGCGCGCATAGGCTCCGGCGGTCCGATGTGAAGTCACCCGGAATGAGGTGTGCGCGGATGTTCCGCCAACAACGCCGAAGACTGGTGCTCGTCGTGGCCACGGTCACCGGCGTGCTCGCCGCGACCGGCCCGAACGCGATGGCCGCCGGCGCGGCCGCCGCCGACCAGGCGCTGGCCCAGGGGAGCAAGCAGTCGGTGATCGTGGTGCTGAAGAACCAGCATCCCGAGTTATCACCCAAGGCCCAGCGCACCCAGCGCAAGCAGACCGTCGGCCAGGAGCAGGCCCCGCTGGTGAACCAGGCCAAGCAGGTCGGCGCGCAGAACGTGAAGGCGTTCGACGTGCTCAACGGCTTCTCGGCCAAGGTCACCGACGCGGAGGCCGGCAAGCTCGCCGCTGACCCGAACGTGGCGGCCGTCGTGCCGGACCGCACCCGGTCGGTCAAGCAGCTGGACGCCGCGCAGAAGCAGCAGCTCAAGGCCGCGGCCGACCAGCCGCTGGCGCCGGGCACGTGCCCGACCGACCCGAGCAAGCCGCTGTTGGAGCCGGAGGCGCTGCAGACCACGCACACCGCCTACACCAACCCGAACCTGCCCCAGGCGCAGAACATCGTGGACGGCAAGGGCGTGACGGTCGCGTGGATCGCGGACGGCATGGACCCGCACAACCCCGACTTCATCCGCGCCGACGGCACCCCCGTCTTCAGCGACTACCAGGACTTCTCCGGGACCGACCCGAACGGGCCGCAGTCCGGCGAGGAAGCCTTCGGCGACGCCAGTTCCATCGCGGCACAGGGCCGCGTGACCTACGACCTGTCCACTGTGGTCGCCGCCGCGCACCCGCTGCCCAAGGGCTGCAACGTGACCGTGCGGGGCATCGCGCCGGGCGCGAGCCTGGTCGGCCTGAACATCTTCGGCAGCGCCGAGCTGGTCACCAACTCGATCATCCTGCAGGCCATCGACTACGCCGTGAACAACGACAACGTCGACGTGATCAACGAGTCGCTGGGCGGCAACCCGTTCCCGGCCGACGGCGTCGACCCGGTCGCGCTGGCCAACGACGCCGCGGTCGCCGCGGGCGTCACCGTCGTCGCCTCCAGCGGCGACGCCGGCCCGAGCGGCACCATGGGCACCCCGGCGGTCGACCCGCACGTGATCTCCGCCGGCTCGGTCACCAACTACCGGCTGTACGCGCAGACCGGCGAGCGGGGCGCCCGCACCTTCGCCAAGACCTGGGCGAACGACAACATGTCCTCGCTGTCCTCCGGCGGCATCGACGACCTCGGCCGGGTGCCGGACCTGGTCGCGCCGGGCGAGTCCGGCTGGTCGGTGTGCGACGCCGACCCGCGGTTCGCCGGCTGCACCGACGAGCAGGGCCGGCCGTCCAACATCCGCACCTTCGGCGGCACCAGCGAGGCCGCGCCGTTCATCGCCGGCGGCGCCGCGCTGGTCATCGAGGCGTACAAGAACACCCACCACGGCGCCAAGCCGAGCCCGCAGCTGGTCAAGCAGATCCTCACCAGCACCGCCACCGACCTCGGCCACCCCGCCTACGAGCAGGGCGCCGGCGAGATGAACACCTACGCCGCGGTCCGGGCCGCCATGTCCATCCAGGACGGCAACGGCAAGCCGGCGGCGCAGGGCGCCGGCCTGCTGGCCACCACCACCGGCGGCGACACCCAGCTGACGGCGGTCGGCAAGCCCGGTTCGACCGTCAGCGAGCCGCTGACGATCACCAACACCAGCCCGAACACGCAGACGGTGTCCGCGCACGGCCGCGTGCTGGGCAAGACGCTGGCCGACACCACCAGCAGCATCGCGCTGGACGTCACCTCGCCCTCGACGCCGACCTTCGTCGACGGCACCAGCGCGACCCGGGCGTACGCCACGACCAAGTTCCAGGTCCCGTTCGGCGCCGACCACCTGCAGGGCGACCTGGCCTGGCCGGGCAACTCCTCGCAGAGCGCGACGATCCGGATGGCGCTGATCGACCCGAACGGCGTGTACCAGGTCGACTCCCGGCCGCAGAACAGCAGCAGCCAGGCCAACCACGGCCGGGTCGACGTGCGGAACCCGGCGCCGGGCGCCTGGACCGCGGTGTTCTACGCGACCAAGGGCGCGACCGGCTTCAAGGGCAACGTGGCCTACGAGTTCACCAGCACCAAGTACACCGACTTCGGTTCGGTGAGCCCGAAGACGCTGACCCTCAAGCCCGGCCAGTCCGGCACCTTCCACGTCACCGCCAAGACGCCGGACCAGCCCGGCGACCTGTCGGCCGCGGTCGAGCTGGACACCCAGCTGGGCGCGGTCACCTCGGTGCCGTTCACGCTGCGCAGCCTGATCACGACCGCCAACGGCGGCGCGTTCAGCGGCACGATCGTCGGCGGCAACGGCCGCGACTTCGCGCCGGCGCAGACCCAGACGTACTGGTTCGACGTGCCGGCCGGCAAGAAGGACTTCGGCCTGGACGTCAGCCTCGGCGGTGACCCGAACCAGACCGTCTACGCCGCGCTGCAGTCGCCCAGCGGCCAGATCGTGTCGCTGTCGACCAACCAGCAGCCCGGAGCGAACGGCAATGTCCGGACCAAGACGCTGCAGTCGTACGTGCGGGCGCCGGAGAAGGGCCGCTGGGAACTGGTGATCAACGTCAACCAGGGCGTCAGCGGCACGGCGCTGTCCCAGCCGTTTACCGGGCACCTGAAGTTCAACGTGGTCGACGCGACGGTCACCGGCCTGCCCAGCGGCACGGTCGTGGCCGGCAAGCCGATCACCGTGCAGGTGAAGGTGCGCAACAACGGCGTCGCCCCGGAGGCGGTGTTCGTCGACCCACGCCTGACCACGGAGGTCGACCAGGCGCTGGCGGTGCTGCCGGGGACCTCGGCCGACCAGTCCATCCCGCAGCCGGCGACGGCGACCGGGACCGCCTGGCTGGTGCCGACCGAGACCCGGTCGCTCACCATCCAGCAGAACGCGACGCTGCCGGCCGACTTCGACGCGTCCGGGTTCAGCGGCGTGGCCGAGATCTACGGCTCGCCGCGCGGCAACTCGGCCACCGGCAGCACGGCCGCGCCGGAGGTCACCCAGGGCCAGTGGCTGGCCGTGGCCACCCCGGTCGGCCCGGAGGACGGCGAGGTCACCGGCTCGGCGACGCTGGCCGCGCAGGTCCACGCCCAGGCGTTCGACACCTCGGCCACCAGCACCACCGGTGACCTGTGGCGGTACAGCGTGGACGCGGGAGCGCCGGACTTCGCGCCGGTGCAGCTGGCCCCCGGTCAGACGGCGACCATCACCGTGACCATCACCCCGACCGGGGCGAAGGGCACGAAGGTGAGCGGCGTGCTGTACGTGGACAACTTCAACGGCGTGCTGCTCAGCGGCGACGAGCTGGCCGGCGTTCCGTACAGCTACACGATCGGTTAAGCCTGTTGCGGTTCGGGGACCCCGTCGGACACTGGATGTCCGACGGGGTCCCCTCTCGTTTGGAGGAACCGTGCTCACCGACCACCTCGCCGCATGGGCCGCCACCAACGCCGACGACGCAGCCGTGACCTACGTCGACCACAGCACCAGCCTCGACGGGCTGTCGGTCACCGCGACCTGGGGTTCGCTGCACCGCAGGGTCGCATCCACCGCCGCCGCGCTGCGGCGGGTCGCCGGACCGGGCAGCCGGGCCGTCGTGCTCGCGCCGCAGGGGGTCGACGACGTCGTGGCGCTGCTGGCGGCGTTCTGGGCGGGTGTGATCGCCGTGCCGCTCGACCTCGGCGACCTCGACGATCACCCCGAGCACGTGAGCGCGGTGCTGAACGACTGCCTGGCGACGGCCGTGCTCACCACCAGCGCCGCCAAGCCCCGCGTGCAGGCGTTCTTCGACGCGCCGGTGGTGCTCGTGGACGCCATGCCCGACGACGAGCTGGCGCGGTACCCGGCCACCGCGAGCGACATCGCCATGCTGCGCTACCCGGTCGACCCCGGCACCGACCCGTTCGGGACCGCGTTGAGCCACGGCGACCTGGCCGCCGCCGGCAGCCGCGCGATCTCCGCGTTCCGGGCTGTCACCGGACGCTCGGTCACCGTGAACTGGCTGCCCTTGTGCTACGACCTCGGCTTCGTGCTCGGCGTCGCCGCGCCGCTGGCCGGCCGGCTGCGGGCCGTGCTGCTTGAGCAGTCCTCGGTACTGGAGCAGCCCCGCCGGTGGCTGCAGGCGCTGGCCTCCGGCCAGGACGTGATCACCGCCGCACCGGACTTCGCGCTGGCCTACTGCGCGTCCCGCACCACCGAGCAGGACCGGTCCTGGCTGCGGTTGTCGCAGGTCAGCACCATGCTGGACGGTGGCGAGTCGATCAACGCCAGCACCGTGCGGGTGGCCATCGACGTGTTCGGCCAGTGCGGGCTGCCGCCGCAGGCGTTCCGCACCTGCTACAGCGCCGTCGGCGCCGTCGGCCCCGTGACGATGACAGCCCCGGCCGCGCCGCCGCGGCGGATCACCGTCGACCGGGAGCAGTTGGCCGCCGGCAAGGCCGTCCTGCGCACCGACGGCCGGTCTTCGCTGCTCGTGTCCAGCGGTGTGCCCGTCGACGGCTTGGTGCTGGTGGTCGATCCCGGCGCCAGCTGGCCGCTGCCCGACGGCATGGTCGGCGAGATCTGGCTCTCCGGCGGGGCCGTGGCCGTCCGGCAGGAACTGGTCTCTTTGGACGGTCGGGACTGGCTTCGCACCGGCGATCTCGGCTTCCTGCACGAGGGGGAGCTGTTCGTGCTGGGACGGCAGGAGGACCTGCTCACCGTCGACGGCCGCCGGCTCGACCCGCACGAGGTCGAACTGGTCGCCCGCGCCGCGCACCCCGCCGTCCGCCCCGACCGGGTGGTCGCCCTCTCCTTCGGCGAGGCCGTTGTCGTCGTCGCCGAACGCTCCCAGCACGTCCCGCCGGACGACCTCGACCTGTCCGCCGTCGTCGACGCCGTCCGCGCCGCCGTCGCCAGGCGCTTCAACGTCCGCGTCCGCGACGTCGTGCTCGTCGAGTCGGGCCGGATGCCCGCCGGCTGGTCCGGCCACCCCACCCGCGCCGCCATCCGCCGCCGCTACCTCGACGGCTCCCTGTAATGCCGGTGCGGCAAGCCATCGCGCCCGATCGGGCAACGGATCAGGGGATGATGACGCCGAAAACCACTGTGAGTAGATTCCATGTGGCGAAGGCCAGCCCCAGCAGGATGAGCAGCACGACGAGGCTCACCATCAACCGGCGGTGTCCCCTGGACCGGTTGGCCGACTCGGCGAAATCGGTGACACCGGCCAGATAGCCCTCCACGGTGTAGCCGTTGCGGACCCGTTCCATCCGGTCCAGATGCTCGGCGAAGGCCTTGGCCTCGGGATCGTTCGGATCCAACCCGATCAGGTCGTTCTCGAAGCGGTCCTGGGGGCCCGGCGGCTGGTGCCCGTCCATACCCGACACCGTACTCAGCTTGGCACCAAGACGGTCGCGCCTTAGGCTGGCGACCCGACGCAGAGCCGAACAGGATCGCGCACATGTCCGTTCAGCCACCCGACGGTGCCCATCCGCAGTTGGCCGTCGACATCGTCGACCGGCTGGAATGGGTCTCCGGTCTGTACCCCGGCTACCGCCGGGCGCACGCGAAGGGTTCCTGCTACCGAGCGGTGTTCCTGCCGACGGGGGCCGCCGCCGAGTACACGACCGCGGCCCACCTGCAGGGCGACCCGGTGCCGGCGACGGTGCGTTTCTCCAACTTCTCGGGAAATCCCTACATCTGGGACCGCACGAGGTCGGCGCGCGGCCTGTCGGTGGCGTTCCACCTGCCCGGCGGCGTGGCCACCGACCTGGTGTCGGTGAGCCAGCCGGTGTTCGTGGCGGCGACGCCGCAGGCGTTCCGCAACTTCCTCGAGGCGGCCGAGCCGAACATGTTCACCGGCTCGCCCGACCCGGAGGTGGTGCGCAAGTACGCCACCGAGCACAGCGAGGCGATGCGTGGCCTGCGTGCCGTCAAGAACACGCCGATCCCCGTGAGCTACGCGACCATCCGCTACTGGGCGGTGCACGCCTTCATCTGGCTGGACAAGATGCGCCGACGCACGGCCGTGCGCTACCGCTGGGAACCCGAAGCCGGCGTGCAGCAGCTGTCGGACGAGCGTGCCTCGGAGAAGTCTCCCACGTATCTCGCCGACGAGCTGGCCGAGAGACTGGCGTCGACGACGGTGGCGTTCCAGCTCAAGGTGCAGATCGCCGAGCCGGGCGACCCGACCGACGACTGCACGGTGCTGTGGCCGAACGACCGCACGGAGCTCACCGTGGGGCGGCTGCTGGTGACCGGGCCGGTCGAGGACCAGGCCAAGTGGGACCGGCGTATGTTCGACCCGACCAGGCTGGTGCCCGGCATCGAGTTGTCCGACGACCCGGTGCTGCGGTTCCGCAGCCAGGTGTACGCGGTGTCGCACGGAAGACGTACCCAGGGGAAGTGAGATGACGGCGATCGTCGCCACCACCATCGGACAGGTTCGCGGCGTCGATCTCGGTGGGGCGGTGGCGTGGCGCGGCATCCCGTACGCGCAGCCGCCGGTCGGCGCGCTGCGGCACCGGCCGCCGCTGCCCGCGGACTCGTGGATCGGCGTGCGGGACGCGTCCCGGTTCGGCGCCCGGGCGATGCAGACCGTGTTGCCGGGCCGGGTGATTCTCGGTCCGCAACCGGCCGCTGTGGACGATCCACAGCGGATGAGCGAGGACTGCCTCTACGTCAACGTGTGCGCTCCCGACCGGCCGTCCCCGACGCCGCGGCCGGTGTTCGTGTGGATCCACGGCGGCGGCTACCTGACCGGCGCCGGGCCGGACGGGATCGGCGACGGCGAGATGTTCGTGCGCAACCACGACGTCGTCGTGGTGACGTTCAACTACCGCCTGGGGGCGTTCGGTTTCTTCGACGACACCAACTGCGGTGTGCTGGACCAGATCGCCGCGCTGCGCTGGGTGCGGGACAACATCGCGGCGTTCGGCGGCGATCCGCGGCAGGTCACCCTCGGCGGGGTGTCCGCCGGGGCGAAGAGCGTGGCGACGCTGATGGCCGCGCCGTCGGCGTCCGGGCTGTTCCAGCGGGCGATCTCGCAGAGCGGCGGCGGCGACCACGTGACGACCGTCGAGGTCGCTCGGGCCACCGTCGACCGGCTGGGGATCGACCGCCGGCACATTCCCTCCGTGCCGGCGAGGGAGTTGCTCGCCGCGCAGCAGACGGTGTCGCCGCCGCTGTACGGGGTGTGGACGTGGCGTCCGGTGGTCGACGGGACGGTGCTGCCGGACGTGCCGGCGCGTCGGATCGCCGCCGGCTCCGCCGCCAAGGTCGCCTTGCTCGCGTCCAGCGCCGCGAACGAGGCCGGCACCTTCGTCGGCCTGGATCCCCGCGCCGCCCGGCCGGCGCCCCGTGTCCTGACCGAGGCGTTCGGGGCCGAGCGGGCTCGGCGGATCCTCGACGTCTACGGCGACGACCTCGCCGCCGTGATGACCGACGAGCGGTACGGCATTCCCACGCTGCGGCTGGTGGACGGCCAGTCCCGGCACGCGCCGACCTGGCGGTACCGCTTCGACGGCACGCTGCCCGGCGCCGTTCGGGCCGGCCACGGCACCGACGTCGCGTTCGCCTGGGCCGTCGGCGACTTCGGCGACCCGGCCGCCGACGAGCTGTCCCGGGTGATGCACGCCGCCTGGGGTTCCTTCGTCCGTGACGGCAAGGTCGACTGGACCCCGTACGAGCCGACCCGGCGTCCCACCATGATCATGGCGACCCCGCCCCGTATGGAGGACGACCCCGACTCCGCCCGCCGCCAGGCCTGGCCCGACACCTGGCCCTCCGGCACCTGGTTCTGACCCCCGCGAGTCACGCTCTGGGGCACCCCGAATGTAGGTTTCCGGCAGAACTGAGCCGCGAGGCTCAGTTCTGCACGATTCTTACATTCGGGGTGCCTGAGAGCGTGACTCGCCGGGGTTCAGGTAGCGGGTTGCTACGGCGTTGTTGTGGCGGGTCAGCAGCTCGGCGAAGGTGCGTAGCTCGTCCGGCGTCCAGTCGCCGAGCAGCTCCGCCGACACCGCCAGCCGGCGCTGCCGGGTGAGGGCCATCAGCTCCAGGCCCTGCTCGGTCGGCGCGATGATCCAGCGCCGGCGGTCGGCGGTGTCGTGGATCTTCGTCACCAGCTCGCGGCCCCGCATCACGGTGACCTGCCGGCCGGCGGTCGACGGGTCGAGGCCGACGGCGCTGGCCAGCGTGCTGACGTCGATGGGGCCGAGCTGGTCGAGCGTGCGCAGCAGCAGGTACTCGGACTTGTCGAGCTCCTTGTACACGTCGCTGCGCCGCCGCAGCAGCTCGAAGTTGCGCGCGAGCACCGCCGTGGCGAGTTCGAGCACGTCCAGCGCCGCCGCCGTGTCCGTCATGCGTGCCTCCGAAATATGGCGGTATGACACCGGTAATTAGCGGTATGGTACCGACATCGAGGAATGGGGGCCTGGATGACGCTCGCGTTGAGCGAGGTGCGGGATCGGGTGGTGGGGTCCGACCCGGGGCTGAGCCGGCTGTGGTCGGCGGCGTCGGCGACGTTCGCGATGGCCAGCGGGCTGGCCGTGGAGTACGGGTTCGCGCTGGTCACCGGCGCGGACGCGATGGGGACGCTGATCGCGATGCTGCTCGGCGCGGTGGTGGCGATGATGGGCGCGATGGCGCTGGGGTCCGGCAGCGCCTGGGCGAAGACCCGCACCGCGGCGCTGTTCCCGGTGGCGTTCGGCGTCGGCATGGTGGCCGGCGCGCTGGTCGGCGACAACACCGACCTGATGCTGGCCGTGTTCGTCGCGGTGATGTTCGCCGCCGTGTACGTGCGCCGGTTCGGCGTCGACTACTTCTTCTACGGCTTCATGGGCTGGATGGGCTACTTCTTCGCGGCCTTCCTGCACACCACCCTGGCGATGCTGCCCGGCCTGCTCGTCACGGTGATCGTGGCGACGGCGTGGGTGCTGCTGCTGTCGATCACCGTCCTGCGGGTGAACTCCGCCAAGACCCTCGCCCGGGTCGTCCGCGCCTTCGACGCCCGGGCCCGTGCCGTCGCCCGTGCGACCGCGGACCTGTTGTCCTGCACAGATTCCCGTCGCATCGACCGGCTACGCCGACGGCTGCACGCACGGCTCGCCGGCGTCACCGAGGCGGCGCTGATGGTCGAGGGCTGGTCGGCGGAACCGGGCGCGTTGCCGGCCGACGCGTCGCCGTCTCGCTTACGCCGCAAGCTGATCGACGCCCAGCACGCCCTCGACCAACTCGTCACCTCCGCCGAGGCGCTCGTCGGCACCGACAAGGCCAGGGCCGCCGCGTGGGTCGCCGACCGGTTGGCCCGCCGCGACGACGAGCGGGCCGTCCAGCTGGCCCGAGCGCTGCCGGATGAGCACTTTGCCGTCGCCGTAACGGAATTCGTCGCGGTGGCGTCCGGTTCCGACGACACCACCGATGACGTGCTCGACGAGTTCGAGCCGTCCATCTCGCTGGCCTTCGGCGCCCTGCCCGGCTCGCCGGCCGTCGCCAAGGACGTGCCGGCGCGCGGCGGGCACTGGAACCCGTTGGCCCGCCTGGACATGACCACCCGGCAGGCCATCCAGGTCGCCGTCGCGGGGGCGCTGGCGATCATCGCCGGCGAGGCGCTGTCGCCCGCGCGCTACTACTGGGCCGTGATCGCCGCGTTTGTCATGTTCGCCGGCACCGCCACCCGGACCGAGACCTTCGTCAAGGGCTTCAACCGGGTCGCCGGCACCATGCTCGGGCTGGTCGCCTCCGTGCTGTTCGCCGAGCTCACCGCCGGCAGCACCGCCGGTGTGCTGGCGGTGATCATCGGCAGCATGTTCCTGGGCTTCTACCTGCTCCGGGTCTCCTACCTGTACATGATCTTCTTTGTCACGGTGATGGTCGGGCAGCTCTACAGCGTGCTGCACGAGTTCTCCACGGACCTGTTGCTGCTGCGCCTGGAGGAGACCGCCGTCGGCGCCGTCATCGGCTTCCTGGTGGCCCTCGTCGTCACGCCGCTGTCCACAAAGGACACTGTGCGCAGCGCTCGCGACGCCGTGCTCACCGCCCTCGCCGAGCTTCTCGACGCCGCCGCCGAGCGCCGCGATCTCGACGCGGTCAGCCGGGTGTTGGACACCCGGCTCTGGCAACTCGCCCTCGTCGCCCGGCCGCTCACCCGGCCCGTGCTCGGCGGCACCATGTCCCCGCAGACCCGGCACCGGCTCGCCCTCTACGCCTCCCTGGGCATGCACGCCCGTGCCCTGCGCCGCCCCGACCCGCAGCTCGCCCCTGCCTGCCGCTCCCTCGCCGACGCCGTCCGCCAACTCATCGCCTCGCCCGTGGGCGCCGTCCAGCCCGCCGCCGAAGGCCCCCTCGCCGCCGCCGACGCCGCCCTGTTCGCCCCCGGTGTTCCCGCCTCCCGTCCGCTCATCCACCTTCGGCACGTGCTTCGGGAACTCAGCGGCATCCCCCTCGGCGGCGGCGCCGTCGCCGGCGCCACGCGTCCCCACGCCGTCCTCAGCGTCCTCGACGGCGACGGCCGCATGGTCGCCGCCACCACCGCCGACGCCCACGGCCGCTACCACATCACCGGCCTACCGCCCGGGTCCCTCACCGTCGTCGCCACCGCCTACCCGCCGACCGCCCACCGCATCCGCCTCCGCACCAGCCAGGTCGCCCGCCTTGACGTCACCCTCGGCTGCGCCTGCCGTCGCGACCCGTCGACCACCCAGCCCTCCACTGCGTAGGCAAAAAGGGGCGCACCCGACAAAGCGGGTGCGCCCCAGGCAAATCCGACGTCAGTGAACCGTGTGGACGGCGGTCGCGGGTGCGAAGCCGTTGGCGAAGTTGGCGTCGACCTGGGCGACCTCGGCCGCCGAGGGGATGGCGTTCTTGCAGGCGGTGCCGGGACCGTGGCCGGACATCACCTCGGAGCAGGGGCCGCTGTAGTCGTCGGGCAGGCCGAGGTTGTGGCCGAACTCGTGGGTGATGATCCGGGTCGGGTCGAAGCCCTGCGCGACCTGCTGGCGGTCGATGTAGATGTCGCCGTGGCCGTGCCCGTCGGTGTTGGTGTAGGAACCGCCGCCGTTGATCTCGTGCAACCTGATCGTGGCGCTGCCGCCGGACACCAGCTGCACGTTCTTGAGCCTGGTGTCCCAGTTCTTGACGGCCTGCACCACCTGGGCCGAGTAGTGCGTGATCCCGCTCGCGTTGTAGTGCAGGGTGACCACGGTCGGCGCCGCGTCCGCGGGCGCGGCGAAACCGATGCCGGCCAACGGGAGCAGGGTGGCGGCGAGGCCGAGGGACAAACGTCGAAGCATCTCGTCACTCCTCTGGCGAAGACGTGCGGCCAGCGTCGCAGTGCGAAACGTGACGCAACCACCTGCGTTCGTCGGGGCGCGTTCACGGTTGACCCGGGTAACTTGCTGACCATGAACCTGCCCGAGGAACTGTCGCTCAGCTTCGACGGACCGATCGCCACGCTGGCGATCGACCGCCCCGCCAAGCGGAACGCCTTCGCGTTGCGGATGTGGCAGGCGATCCCGGCGGTGGTGCGCGCGGTCGAGGACGACGACAACCTGCGGGTGCTGGTGATCCGGGGCGCGGGCGACGGACCGTTCTCGGCGGGGGCGGACATCGCGGAGTTCCAGACCGTGCGCAAGGGGGAGGAAGCCGCGGCGGCGTACTCCGAAGTCGTGCACGAGGCGGAGCGGGCATTGGCAACGATGTCAAAGCCGTCGGTGGCGCTGATTCAGGGCTGGTGCGTGGGCGGCGGTTGCGAGTTGGCGCTGGCGTGTGACATCCGAATTGCCGACAACACGGCCAGGTTCGGCATCACTCCGTCGAAGCTGGGAGTGGTCTACCACCAGATGTCCACGGCACGGGTGGTGGAGACGGTCGGCCCGGCCTGGGCCCGCTACATCCTGTTCACGGGCGAACTGCTCGACGCCGACGTGGCGCTACGCATCGGCCTCGTGCACGAGGTGCACCCGGTCGACCAGGCGGCGGCCAAGGCGTACGAACTGGCCGGCACGCTGGCCAAGCGAGCCCCGATCACGCTGGCCGGCGCCAAGCAGCTCATCGCCCGTGCGGCCAACGGCGAGGCGGCCGACGACGAGTGGGCGCACCGCTGGTACCGCGCCTCCTACGCCAGCCGCGACTACGCCGAGGGCGTCAGCGCGTTCGTCGAGAAGCGGCAGCCCGACTTCACCGCGATCCCGTGGCCCAAGCTGGACGAGGACGGCGCGCCGGCCTAGGCGACGGCGGTGTCGAGGGGGTGGGACTCGAAGAACGTCCACATGATCTCGTTCGGGTCGATCTTGGGCAGGGCGTAGCCCTTGGCCATCGAGCCGGCCACGCCCGGCCACGAGTGGCGCTGCCCGGTCACCGTGTACAGCACCACCTGGCGGCCGTTCTGGCAGTTGTTGTACGTGGTGCTGATGACACCGTTGACAACCTGCTGCTGCACGCCCTTGCCGCAGTGGTCGGCGGCGGCCCACCGCTGCGCCGCGACCGGCACGCTGTAGGACCAGTAGACCTGCTTGCTCCCGTTGTACGGGTTGGTGCCGTCCGAGGTCCCGTGGAACGACAACACCGACTGCGGCCGGCTCAGCTTGCAGTTGCCCGGCATGCGCAGCCCGGACATCGGCGCGATGGCGGCGATCTGCCCCGACAGCTCGCAGCCGATCTGCGAGGCCATCCGGGCGCCGCCGGAGAAACCGGTGACGTAGATCCGCTTCGGGTCCACGCACAGCGCCTTGTTCATGGCGGCGATCGTGTCCCGGATGAACTGCACGTCGTTCGGCGCTCCCTTGGGCACCGGCCGGCCGCTCATCAGCGGCACGCCCGGCACGTTCCAGGCGAAGCCGTGCGACTTGCCGGCGATGAACGGAATGCCGCCCTGGGGCGCGACGACCACGAAGCCGTGCTTGTCGGCGGTGGCCGCGATGTCCGAACCGGACAGCTGGCCCAGCGGGGTGCTGCCGCTGCCGTGCAGGTCCAGCACCATCGGGATGGGCTTGCCCGGCTTGTGCCCGTGCGGGTAGTAGACGACAACCGTGCGCCGCAGCCCGTTGGACATCACGTGCTGGGTGCTCAGACCGGCCGGCACGTCGGGCTTGGCGCAGGTGGCGCCGCCGCTCGCGGCGGTGACGGCGGCCTGCGGGGAGGGCTTGATCGAGGAACCCTCGACTACGCCGGCCGCGCACGCGGAAGCGGTCAGCGCGACCAGGAGCGTGCCCGTGGCGAGCACGGTTCGGCGACGCGCGGCGGCGGTACTCATCGGCGGTTCCTCTGGCGGCGGTGGGGCCGACGGCGTCGTCGACGGTCGGCCCCAAATCTACGTTAAGAAGTTCGTGAATTTTCCCTGTAGACGTGTTATCCGCCGGTGGGGTTGCAGGTGTTTCATCTGACAACGTTGTCATCGCCAGTGGAGTGGCGGGGATTACACCGTCTGCGGGTGCAGCAGGTCGGCCAGGCCGATCCGCTCGTAGAAGTCCGAGCGCAGCCGGTCGGCGACCGCGTTGACGACCTCGGCGCCGTCCTGCGACGGGTCGATGTGGGTGCGCAGCGGGCGCTTGCCGTACGGGGCGTCGACCACGCGGACCACCGCGCGGGCCACCTCGGACGGGTCGGCGTCGGCCGGCTCCAGTTCGGTCAGCTTGGCGGTGACCTGGTCGGTGAGGCCGGCGTAGAACTCCTCGTACGCCTCGGCGGTCGCGGTGTCCGCGGGCTTGCCGGCGTTGGCGAAGTGGTTGGTGCCGCCGGTGAAGGCGCCGGGCACGATCAGCGACGTCTCGATGCCGAACCGGGCCAGCTCCACGGCGTAGCTCAGGGCCAGCGAGTCCATCGCGGCCTTGGCGGCGAAGTACGGCGCGAGGTAGGGCGGTGTGCCGGCGCGGGCCGAGCTGCTGCTGCTGTTCCAGACGACGAGGCCGCGGCGGGCGGCCCGCATGTGCGGCAGCACCGCGCGGTTGACCCGCTGCGAGCCGAGCACGTTGGAGTCGTAGATCTGGGCCAGCTGCTCGGGGGTGAAGGCCTCGGCCGGGCCGAGCGTCATGTGGCCGACGTTGTGGAACAGCACGTCGATGCGGCTGTGCTCGGAGATGATCCGGGCCACCGCGGCGTCGACCGAGTCCTGGTCGGCGACGTCCATCTCGATCGCCCGCAGGTTCACCTTGTGCTCGTCGGCGTACTGCTGGATCTGGGTGACCTTGTCGGCGTTGCGGCCGGCGGTGGCCCGCATGCCGGCGTACACGGTGTGGCCCGCGTCGGCCAGGCGGTGCGCGCTCATCCAGCCGAAGCCGCTCGACGCGCCGGTGACGACGATGATCTGGCTGCTCATGACCCTTGCTCCGTTCATTTGTGGACGTTGTGTACATATAAACACCTTGAAGACACTGTGTCCATATCTTCGGATGTGACGGCGGTCACGACCGTCGGGTGTGGCCGCCATGCGGAACGGCCGGCCGCGCAGTGCGCGACCGGCCGGTGGAGACGGTGGTGGTTCGGGTCAGCCCACGTGCACCGCGGGCCGCCGCTCCGGGTCGGGCTCCGCCCGGCGCAGCACCTCCCGGGTCACCGGCGGCACGTCGCCGGCGCCGGAGAACAGGTAGTGGAAGAGGAACAGGAACGGGTTGCCCTCGGCCCAGGCGAAGTAGACGTGCGGGACCACGCCGGTGTCGTCGCGGATCTTGAGCAGGATGGCGGCGATGGCGTTGGCGACCGTGGGGCTGTCGACCTTGAGGATCTTGTAGCCGAAGCGTTCCTCGCCCTGCACGGTCAGCTCGGTGGTGAAGTCGGAGGCGTCGCCGATGGTGATCTCCAGGAACATCACGGGATCGCCGGCGGGGATGTGGTTGTCCTCCCGCTGCTCCCGCTCCTTGTCGACGTACTCCTGCTCGTCGCGGGCGTCCGGCTCGTTGGCGATGAGCTGGATCCGGCCGCTGGCGGCCTGCCCGTCGATCAGCCGCCGGGCGGTGTCGTCGAAGTCGACCTCGGTGAAGCGGAGTTCCAGGGAACGCGTCGCCCGGGACACGAAGGACGTCACGATGATGGCGACGATGAAGAAGGAGGCGATCTTCACGCCGTCGGGGCGTTCGATGATGTTGGCGACGGTGGTGTAGACGAACACCGCCGTGATGACGGCGAAGCCGATGGTGGCGGCGCGCTGGCGTTTGCGGAGCGCGGACAGCATCACCGCCAGGGCGGCGGAGGAGATGAGGACCAGCACGCCGGTGGCGTAGGCGCCGCCCTGAGCGTCCACATCGGCCTGGAAGATCACCGTGATACCGAAGGAGATCACCAGGAACACCAGCACCAGCGGCCGGTTCGACCGCACCCAGTCCGGCGCCATGCCGTAGCGGGGCAGGTACCGGGGCACGATGTTGAGCAGGCCGGCCATCGCGGACGCGCCGGCGAACCACAGGATGCCGATGGTGCTGAGGTCGTAGACGGTGCCGAAGGCGCTGCCCAGGTACTCGTGCGCGAGATAGGCCAGCGCCCGGCCGTTGGCCTCGCCGCCGGACCGGAACTCCTGCTGCGGGATCAGCACCGAGGTGATGAACGAGGTCGTGATCAGGAACACGCTCATCGTCACGGCGGCGGTGGTGAGCAGCTTGCGGGTGTTGCGGATCCGCCCCTCCGGCCGGCCCGGGGTGTCGCCGGCCACGCCGCGCACCTGCGGCATGACGGCCACGCCGGTCTCGAAGCCGGACAGGCCCAGCGCCAGCTTGGGGAACACCAACAGCGCGACGCCGATCATCAGCCACGGGTTGTGGTACTGCCCGACCAGCAGGCTCTGCCAGTCCAGCACCAGCTTCGGCGCCTGCGCCACGTGCACCAGCGCGACGACCACGACCACCACGTTCAGCGCCAGGTAGGCGCCGACCAGCGTGACGGCGATGCCGATCGCCTCGGTGAAGCCCTTGAGGAACACCGCGCCCAGCGCCGCCAGCAGCACCAGTGTCACCAGCACCTGCTGGCCGTGCAGGAAGCTCGGGAAGAACGGGTTCTCGATGGCGTGCGCCGAGGCGTCCGCGGCCGACAGCGTCATGGTGATGACGAAGTCGGTGGCCACGAAGCCCAGCAGCACCAGGACGAGCAGCTTGCCCTTCCACTGCGGCAGCAGCTTCTCCAGCATGGCGATCGAGCCCTGGCCGTGCGGGCTCTCCCGGGCGACCCGGCGGTAGATCGGCAGGGCGCCGGCCAGTGTCAGCACGACCAGCACCAGCGTGGCGACGGGGGAGAGCACGCCGGCCGCCAGCGCCGCGATGCCCGGCTGGTAGCCCAGCGTCGAGTAGTAGTCGACACCGGTCAGGCACATCACCTTCCACCACGGCTGGCTGTGGTGCTCCGACTCCGATGCGGACGGCTTGTGCGACTGCGGCGGCTGCCCCTCGAGCAGCCACCGGCCGAGCCGCTTGCTGGCGTTAGGGGTCACTGTCGTGGCCAAGGCGGTGCGTCTCCCCAGGAAGTGGTGCGTGTGGCCGCCAGCCTACGGATCTTTCGGGCGTATCGGCGACCAGGCTCCCGTCGGCGGGGTCGGGCTGCTCGGCGGCGATTCGCTGCACCGGGAACCCGGACACGGGCGCTTTACCTACCGTTGATCGGGGCTTGTCGGTACGTTGGCGCCGATTTCGGGCCGAGGGACTTGGGTGTCGCTGCCCGATTGGTCCACGATGTCAGGAGCCTCCACCATGAGCAGAACCCGGATCGCCGGGATCGTGCTGGCCGCGGCCGCGGCCGTCGCCATCACGGCCGTTCCCGCCGCGAACGCGGTTTCCCCGGAAGTGTCGGCACAATCGGCGGATCACACCGCGTCGCACGGACCGACCGTGATCGGCCACCGCGGCGCCTCGGGCTATCGCCCCGAGCACACGCTGGCGTCCTACGAGCTGGCGGCGCGGATGGGCGCGGACTACGTCGAGCCCGATCTCGTGTCCACTAAGGACGGCGTGCTGGTCGCCCGGCACGAGCCGGAGATCGGCGGCACCACCGATGTGGCGCAGCACAAGGAGTTCGCGAACCGCAAGACGACCAAGCTGCTCGACGGCGTGCCGGTGACGGGCTGGTTCACGACGGACTTCACGCTGGCCGAGCTGAAGACGCTGCGGGCGGTGGAGCGGCTGCCCCAGGTGCGCCAGCGCAACACGGTCTACGACGGGCGCTACCAGATCCCGACCTTCCAGGAGGTCATCGACCTGGTGCGGCGGCTGGACAAGGAACTGCACCGGGACATCGGCATCTACCCGGAGACCAAGCACCCCACCTTCTTCCGCGACGCCGGTCTCCAGATCGAGCCGAAGCTGGTGGACGCGCTCAACCGCAACGGCCTGAACCGCCCGGGCGCCAAGGTTTTCGTGCAGTCGTTCGAGGTGTCCAACCTCAAGCAGCTGCACCGCCAGCTGCGGGTGCCGCTGATCCAGCTGACCGAGGCGACCGGCCAGCCGTTCGACTTCACGGCGACCGGCGACAAGCGCACCTACGCCGACATAACCTCGGCGGCGGGGCTGCGTGAAGTCGCGACCTACGCGCAGGGTGTCGGCCCGGACAAGAACCAGATCATCCCGCGCGACGCCACCGACCACCTGGCCAAGCCGACCTCGCTGGTGTCCGACGCGCACGCGGCGCACCTCAAGGTGCACCCGTACACGTTCCGACCGGAGAACACGTTCCTGCCGGCGGACTTCCGCTCCTCGGCCGACCCGGCCGCCTACGGCAACCTGTTCGGCGAGATCGAGACGTACCTGCGGGCCGGTATCGACGGCTTCTTCACCGACACGGCCGACATCGGCATCGTGGCCCGGGACGAGTTCCTGCAGGGCACGCACTGAGGAACCACGACGGTAAAGGGCTGGAGCCCCTGTCCGGGGGGTAGGCAAGGGCTCCAGCTGTCGCCCACCACCAGGGGGGATTGGCGGCGGCGGCACTCAGCTTAGGGCCAACGCGGCCCGTTCGGGGCCGCATTGGCAGAACTCAACTGCTGGTCGAGAGCAACTGGCCGAGGGCGGCGTCCACGCCGTTGCCGTTCTGCACCGAGGCCAGGCTGCCGCCGGTGTCCTGCGCGATGGCGCTGAGCTGGTCGTGGTCCACGTTCGAGCCCACGGCGATGATGTTGACCGACACCGGGCGCTTGGCGTCCTTGGCCTGGCCCAGCTGGGTCCGCAGCTGGTCGAACGTGAGCCCGCCGTCGTTCTTGCCGGCCACCACGACGACGACCCGGTTGTGCTTGCCGTTCTGGTAGTCGGCCAGCACGGACTGGTACACGGCGAGAATGCTGGCGTAGAGCTGGCTGCCGTTGGCCGGGGTCAGCTTGGCGATGCCGGCGTGCAACTGGTCGATGCTCTGGTCGATCCGCACCACCGGCACGAGCTGCTTGTACGGCTTGCCGCCGTCCAGCCCCGCCGCGTACGCCCACAGCCCCATCGACCCGGACACCGTCCGGTTCACCTCGCCGGTGAGGGCGTCGCGGACGGCCTTCACGCCGTCGTCCCCCATCGCCGGCGAGGTGTCCACCAGCACCGACAGCACCTCGTTGCCCAGCGCCGCCGCGGTCCAGCTGGCGGAGATCTCCTGTGCGGTGGTGGCGTCGGCCGGAACCAGGGTCTGGGTGAGCGCCGGCCAGCGCATGCCGACGGCGTCGGTCGGGTGGTCCGGCGTCGCCGCGACCCGCAGTCCGGCCGCGGCGAACAGCTTCTGCTGCGCCGGCTGCCGCACGAAGTCGCGGAACTGTTGCGCCGCCTTGTTCTGCGTCTGTCCGACCCAGCTGCCCGACAGCGTGACGAACGGGAAGTCGGCGGCCGGGCTCGCGCCGCCCATCGCCACCTCGTACAGCGGTGTCGCCGGCTTCGGCGCGCCGTCCTTGCCGAGGTTGCGGCGGTACAGGTCGACCTCGGTGACCGGCACCGCGCTGTAGCTGGCGGTGCCGATGTCGGCGGCCTTGGCCAGGCCGTCCAGCGCGTCCAGGGTGTCGGCCGGCGCGCCGGCGGCCCGGGAGTTGGCCAGCTTCGTGATGAGGTCCTTGACGCCCTGCTGCGCCAGCATGTCCGTGGTCACCGGGCCCGCGCCCTGCGCGGTCGCGCCGGCCAGCGCCGACTGGATGGCCAGCGCGCTCGCCGGGTTGGTCGCCGGGTCGGGCACCGCGAGCCGGAACTTGCCCCACTGCGGCTTGCCGTAGCCGGCCCAGCCGTTCGGCGCGGACGTCAGGCCCGGCAGGTCCGTCCACTGCACCAGGTTGCCGCTGGCGAGCGCGTCCGCGCCGGGCTGCTGCGTGGCCAGCACCACCGGGCTGGTGGCGACGGACTGCGGCGCCGTGCCGACGATGGCGTTGTTCTGCGCCGTCAACCGGTTCGCCCACAGCATCGAGTCGGGCAGCCAGGCCGCCGGCTGGTCGCCGAGCTTGTCGGTGTCCCACTTGGTGGTCAGCCCGGTGAGCACGGTCTGCGACTCCACCGACTGCACCTGCAGCCGGATGCACGAGTCGTCGATGACCGGGTGGGTGTCGGTCCAGCGCTGCGCGGCGTCGCGCACCGGCTGGGCGATGCTCGGCGTCACGGCGACGCGCAGCACCACGTCGCCGTTGGTGCAGCCGTTGGCCTCGGCGGCGGCCCGCCGCTCCAGCACGCCGCCCAGCCAGGTCCAGGCCAGCCAGCCGAGCAGGACCAGCACGACCAGGCCGGTGATCGCGACGGGCCATTTGGCCATGCGGCGCCGGACCCTCGTCACCAGTGCGCGGTGTCGAGCCATCACGTCCCTCTCCGAGCCCAGGTGTGTCTCACGGGTCAAGCTGCCCACAGGGAATGTCACAGTCAGCGTGTTATGTCAGCGTCATGATCGGGCAGATTCTGCCCTACCCGCCGAGAACACGGTGCCCTAACCGAGGAACTCGTGGCCACGGGGCCACCGAGCGTCACCGCCCGCCTACGTGGGTGCCGTCCCGGACCGTACCGACATACTCCTCGACCAGGTCCTCCAGCGCCACCACGCCCAGCTGCTGGCCGTCGGCGTCGACCGCCCGGGCCAGGTGGCTCTGGGCCCGCCGCAGCGCCGCCAGCGCGTCGTCCAGCCGGGCATCGGCCGGCAGCTCCGGCAGGCCCCGGACCCGGTTGCGCGGCACCGGCGTCGACGGCGGCTGGTCGGCCAGGTCCAGCACGTCCTTCACGTGCAGGTAGCCGGCCAGCCGGCGGTCCGCCCCGAGCAGCGGGAATCGGGAGAAGCCGGTGGCCGCCACCGCCGCCTCGACGTCGCCGACGGTCGGCTCGGCCGGCACGGTGGTCAGCCGGTCCAGCGGCACCAGCACGTCCTTCACGGTCCGGGCCGCCGAGGACAGCGTCTTGGCCAGCCGCCGGTGTTCCGGCTCGTCCAGCAGGCCCTCCTGGCGGGACTCGCCCAGCAGCGAGGCCAGCTCGTCCGGCGTGTACGCGCCCTCCAGCTCGTCCTTCGGCTCCACCTTGATCAGCCGCAGCAGCGCCTGCGAGATCACCGTGAACGCCGTCAGCAGCGGGCGGGTCAGCCGGCAGAACGCGAAGTGCACCGGCACCAGCCACAGCGCCGCCCGCTCCGGGCCGGCGATGGTCAGGTTCTTCGGCACCATCTCGCCGATCACGGTGTGGCAGAACGACACCAGGATCAGCGCCACCACGAACGCGATGCCGTGCACCAGCGTCGCCGGCACGCCCAGCGGCGCCAGCGGCTCCTCCAGCAGGCCCGCGACGGTCGGCTCGGCCAGCGCGCCCAGCGCCAGCGAGCACACCGTCACGCCCAGCTGCGCGCCGGCGATCAGCAGCGGCAGCTGGTGCCCGGCCCGGATCACGGTGCGGGCCCGCTGCTGCCCCTGCCGGGCCAGCTCCTCCAGCCGGTCCCGGCGGGCGGTGATGATGGCGAACTCGGCGCCGACGAAAAAGCCGTTGCCCAGCAGCAACAACACGGTGATGAGAAGTGCGAGGCCGTCGTTCACGCCGTCACCCCGCTCGCGCCCGACACCGGCGCCTCCGCCGGTGGACGATCGCCGCTCGTGCTGGCCGCCTCGCCGACCTTGGCCACCCGCAGCTCCGCGATCCGGTGCCGGTCCATCGCCATCACGGTGATCCGCCACCCGTCCACGCGCAGTTCGTCTCCCACCGTCGGGATCTCGCCGAGCCGGGTGAGCACCAGGCCGGCGAGGGTCTCGTAGTCGCCGTCGGGCATCCGGAAGCCGGTGGCCTCGGCGACCTCGTCGGCCCGCAACAACCCGGACACCATCCAGCTGGCCCGGCCCAGCGGCCGCACCGGCGCCACCTCGCGGCGGTCGTGCTCGTCGCGGACGTCGCCGATGATCTCCTCGACGAGGTCCTCCATCGTCACGATGCCGGCGGTGCCGCCGTACTCGTCGACGACGATGGCGATCTGCAGCCCCGAGCCGAGCCGCTCCAGCAGGGCGTCGGCCTCCAGGCTCTCCGGCACGGTCGGCACCGGCCGGATCAGCGCGGACACGGGCGTGGTGGCGCGCTGTGCGGCCGGCACGCCGAACACCTGCTTCACGTGCACGACGCCGCGAACGTCGTCGAGGTCGCCGTCGTGCACGAGGAAGCGGGAGAAGCCGGTACGGAGGGCGGCGGCGATCAGGTCCAGCACGGTGGCGTCACCGCGCAGCGCCTCCACCCGCACCCGGGGCGTCATGAGCTCGTCGGCGGTGCGGTCGCCGAACCGCAGCGACCGGTCCAGCAGCGTCGCGGTGCCCTGGTCGAGGGTGCCGTGCGCGGCGCTGGAGCGGACCAGCGAGCCCAGCTCCTGCGGCGACCGCGCGGACCGCAGCTCCTCGGCCGGTTCCACGCCGAAGCGCCGCACGATCCAGTTCGCGGTGCCGTTGAGCACGGTGATCGGCGCCTTGCACGCGCGGGAGAACGCGTACTGGAAGCCGGCGACGGCGCGTGCGGTCTGCAGCGGCCGGGCGATCGCCAGGTTCTTCGGCACCAACTCGCCGAGCACCACCGACAGCGCGGAGGCCAGCAGCAGGGCCAGGGCCGCACCGACCGCCTCGGCGCCGCCGTCGGGCATGCCCAGAGCGGTCAGCGGCGACTTGATCAGGTCGGCCAGCGCCGGCTCGGCCAGCGCACCGGTGACCAGGGTGGCCAGGGTGATGCCCAGCTGGGCGCCGGAGAGCTGGAACGACAGCGTGCGGTGCGCCTTCTGCACGGCGCGCGAGCGGCTGTCGCCGACCAGGGCGACGTTGGTGTCGACCTGGCTGCGTTCCAGCGTGGTCAGGGAGAACTCCGCCGTCACGAAGACCGCGTTCGCCAGCGTCAGCAGCAGCACGGCGAGCAGGCAGAGGACGTCGAACAGGTAGCCGGTCATCGCGAACTCACGCTCGGGACCGGATTGGTATCGCAGCCGGGGCTTTCCCCCGGCCCACTACTGTGGCCAGGTGACCGCGCGTCAGGCACGGAAACAGTCACTCCTCAGATGGTGAACGTGGCACGTCGACGTCCAGTGTAAGGGCTGCGTATGTGGGGCGGCCGGACAACCACGTTCCTGTCACGACGACGTCACCGAGCGGCGTGTGCGCCGGGTCACCACTCAGGCACACAAGGTCAGCACGGCGGCCCACCGCGAGCTCGCCCCACTCGTGCTCGGCCTGCGCCTGCCACGCCACACCCGCGGTCTGCGCCTGCACGGCTTGAGTCACGTCCAGTCGTTCGCCCGGCAACCAGTCCCGGCTCGTCGCGACGCCCAGTCCGATGAGCGGGTCGGCCGGGCTGACCGGCCAGTCGCTGCCGAACGCCAACCGCGTGCCCAGCCGGGCCAGCGTCGCGAACGGGTACTGCCGGTCGGCGCGGGCCGGGCCGAGCCGGGGGATGGTCAGCTCGGTCATCACGGCGTCGGTCTGCGCCCACTGCGGCTGCACGGTCGCGATCACGCCCAGCTCCGCGAACCTCGGCAGGTCGGCGGGATCCACCACCTGCACGTGGGCGATCACCGGCCGGCGGTCCCAGTCCGGATTGACGGCTCGCGCCCGTTCGATGGCATCCAGGGCCGCCCGGATCGCGGCGTCGCCGATGGCGTGCACGTGGATCTGGAACCGCTCCGCGTCGAACGTCGTGACGGCGTCGGCCAACTCTTCCGGCGACCACACCGGCATCCCGTGTGAATGCGGCACATCCGTGTACGGGTCGAGCATCGACGCGGTCCCGGTCTCGATCACCCCGTCGGCGAAGAACTTCACGGTTCGCGCGGTCACCAGGTCGCGGCCGAAGCGCTTGCACCGTTCTCGTTGTGCCGCGAAGGACGGAAGCTGCGCACGCCAGCGGTCGGGGTCGACCCGCTGGGCCAGATCGGCCCGGAACGACAGCCGTTCCTGTTCCACGGCGAGCAGATACGCGTCCACCAGTTCCGGCTCGACCCACGCGTCCTGCACCCAGGTGACGCCCGCCGCCGCGTACACCCGCCCGGCTTCCTCAAGCGCCGCAACGAGATCCTCGGTCGACCGTCGAGGAATCAGGTCCAGCACGAGATCGCAGGCGTGCCACTCCAGCAGCGTGCCCAGCGGGCTGCCGTCGGAACGCCGGAGGATCCGGCCCAGCCGGGGATCCGGTGTGTCAGCGGTGATTCCCGCTGCGGCCAGAGCGGAACTGTTGCACCACACGGCGTGGTAGTCGCGGGACCGCAGCGCGACCGGGCGGTCCGGCGCCACGGCGTCCAGCCACCGCGCGTCGAAGGCGCCGTCCGGCGCCAGTGTCGGGTCGTAGCTCGCGGCCACGATCCAGCCGTCGCCGGGTTGTTCCCGCGCCCACCGGCCGACTTCGGCCACGATGTCGTCCACAGTGGACTTGTCGGTGATCGGCGGGCCCTGCCGCTCCAGCCCGCCCAGCACGGGATGCGCGTGCCCGTCCCCGAACGCCGGCAGCAGCACACCGTCGCCCAGGTCCACCACCTCGGCGACGCCCAGCGCCTCGGCCTCCGGCCCCAGCGCGACGATCCGGTTGTCGGCGATCGCGACCGACTGCGTGGCGGTCCGTAACAGGATCAAAGGCGTCGGGTGCTTTCCCGCAGCACGACCTCGGCCGCGATCCGCACCGTGCGGGGCTCGTCGGTGGGGTGATCGGACAGGGCCATGTGCGCCGCCCGCGCGCCCATCTCCTCCAGCGGCAACCGAACCGTGGTCAGCGTGGGGGAGACGTCCCGCAGCGTCGGGATGTCGTCGAAACCGGCGACGGAGATGTCCTCCGGCACCCGCACCCCGGCCGCCCGCATGGCCGCCATCGCGCCCAGCGCCATCACGTCGTTCACGGCGAACACGCAGGTCGCATCGGTGCTCTCGGCCAGCAACTCGGTCACCGTGTCGTAGCCGCCGTCGCGGGTGAACTCACCGTACCGAATGGACTTCTCCGGCAGCTCCACGCCGGATTCGGCCAGCCCTGCCCGGAAACCCGACACCCGGTCCCGGCTCGTCAGCAGCTCCTCCGGGCCGCCCAGCACGACAAAACGCCGGTGCCCCAGCTTGGCCAGCGCCATCGCGAGCGCCTTGGCGCCGGCCCGGTTCGCCGGCACGACGGTGTCCACCGGCAGCTTCGCCTGTGACACGCACGCCACCCGGCCACCCTGCTCGGTGAAGGCCATGATCTCGTCGGCCAGCTTGGCCGTGGCGGAACGCTGCGTGGACCGGCTGCCGATCATCACCACCGCCTTGGCGCGGTGCGCGCGGAGCGTGGACAGCAGCTCCCGCTCCCGTTCCGACTTGCGCGCGGTGGTGCCCAGCACCACGACCAGGCCCGCGTCCTCGGCGACCCGGGTGACACCCGCGGCGATGCTGGAGAAGTACGGGTCGGCGATGTCGTGCACCACGAGCCCGACCAGCGAGCTGCTGTTGCGCGCCAACGCCTGCGCGGAGGCGTTGGGCAGGTAGCCCAGCGAGTCGGCGCTGGCGAGCACGCGGTCCCGCAGCGGGTCGCTGACCTGGCGGGTGCTGCCGTTGATCACCCGTGACGCCGTCGCGAGCGACACCCCGGCGTGCTGGGCCACCTCGGCGAGCGTGATCTGCCGTCCGGGCACTGACCCACCTTCCCTTCGCCAACTGAACAGGACAGTACCGGTGGCCTGTGCGGCGAGCGTGTCACCGGCCCCGGCTTGTCGCATCCACGACACGGGTTGTCACGCGCCTGAGCGCGTCGGCGGTCGCCTTGATCGCCGGCCGACGACTCGTGCGCTCCCGCCACACCGTGAACAACCTGCGGGTCGGCACGGGCTCCAGCGTCACCGCGACCACGTCGTCCGGCAGCGGTGCGCGGCCGAGGCGGGGCATCAGCGCGACGCCGATGCCGGCGCGCAGGAACTCCAGCTGGGTCTGGTACTCGGAAACCAGATAGGACACCACCGGCTCGTGCCCGGTCGTGCGCACCGTTTGCACCAGCCAGTCGTGGCAGATCGACCCGGGCGGCTGGCACAGCCAGCGCTCGTGCACGAGGTCCGCCGCCGTCACCGATTCGCGGCCGGCGAGCCGGTGGCCCGCCGGCACCAACAGGTCCGCCACGTCCTCGCCGATCGACTCGCGCGCCAGGTCGTCCGGCATCGCCAGCGGCGCGATCTGCCAGTCGTGCACCACCGCCATGTCGATGTCCCCGCGCTGCACCGCCGTCACCGCGCCCGGCGGGTCGACCTCCACGACGGTGACGTCCAGCGCCGGGTGCTCGGCCGCCAGTTCGGCGACGACGGGCGGCAGCAGGCCGCGGCAGGCCGTCGGGAACGCGCCGAGGGCGACCTTGCCGACGGGTTGGCCGCGCTGTTCCTCCAGTTGGATCTCCGCCTGCTCGACGAGCTTGAGCACCTCGGCCGCGGTGTCGGCGAGCGCCTGCGCGGCGTCGGTCAGCACGACGCCGCGGCCGCGCCGCTCCAGCAGCGTAGTCCGGGTCTCCCGCTCCAGCTTGTTGAGCTGCTGGGAGATCGCCGACGGCGTGTAGCCGAGCGCGGCCGCCGCGCCGTTCACCGACCCGTATACGGAGATGGCATGCAGGGCGCGGAGCCGACCCAGGTCAATCATGTAGCGATGCTACCGTTAACCATGAAGGACAATTTGCTGGTGCTTAACTGAGCGGCCGCCGAGGCTGGGCCCCATGCAACCTCGTCACCTGCTCGCGGCGGTGTTCGTCGCCCTCGTCTGGGGCATCAACTTCGTCGCCATCGACATCGGCCTGGAGTCCTTCCCGCCGCTGCTGTTCACCGCCATCCGGTTCGCCGTCGCCGCCGTGCCGGCGGTGTTCTTCATCGGACGGCCGCAGGTCCCGTGGCGCTGGGTGCTCGCGGTCGGCACGACGATCGGCGCGTGCCAGTTCGGGTTGCTGTTCCTGGGCATCCACCTCGGCATGCCGGCCGGCCTGTCGTCGCTGGTGATCCAGGCGCAGGCGGTGTTCACCATGGTGTTCGCCGCGCTGCTGCTGGGGGAGCGGCCGGGGCGGCGGCAGGTCGTCGGCATGGTCATCGCCCTCGCCGGCATCGGCTTGGTGGCGCTGGACTACGGGCAGGCCAGTCCGGTGCTGGCCTTCGTGCTGGTGCTCGCCGCCGCCGCGAGCTGGGCGCTCGGCAACATCGCCACCCGCAAGGCCGCGCCGCCGGACGCGTTCCGGTTCATGGTGTGGGTCAGCGTCGTGCCGCCGGTGCCGATGCTCGTGCTGTCCGCGCTGGTCGAGGGCGTCGACACGGACCTCGATGCCCTGTCCCACCTGGACGCCTCGGCGCTGGTCTCCCTGGGCTACGTCGCGTGGCTGTCCACCCTCGTCGGTTACGGCCTGTGGGGCATGCTCATTCGCCGTTACGGCGCAACGGCCATTGCTCCTTACTCCTTGCTTGTGCCCGTGTTCGGAATGTCATCGTCGGCTCTGGTTCTGCACGAGAAAATGTCCGGACTGGCGATCGCGGCGGCCGGCCTCGTCATCGTCGGCGTCGCTCTGACCTCGGCGTTCGGCCAGAAGCTGACGGGGTGGCAACGGGCTCGGCGCGACTCGCGCTATGGTGCGCCTCACGACGTTCGGTGAACGTCGAGTTGACTGTGAGTGCACACAGGAGGTAGTCGGTTGAGCGCCACCGTTGAGAGCGCGAAGCCTCCCCAAAAGGGATTCTTCGGGCATCCTGCCGCTCTCGGGCCGCTGTTCTTCACCGAGTTCTGGGAGCGCGTCTCCTACTACGGGATGCGCGCGATCCTGCTGTTCTTCATGTACAGCAAGCTCAGCGAGGGCGGCCTGGGCCTCGATCCGACGCTGGCCAAGAGCCTGATGTCGATCTACGGCGCGAGCGTGTTCATGTCGGGCGTGCTCGGCGGCTGGCTGGCCGACCGGATCCTCGGCTCGCGGCGGGCCGTGCTCTACGGCGGCGTGCTGATCATGTTCGGGCACATCGCGCTGTCGTTCCCGTCCGGGGTGGCCGCGCTGTACGTGTCGATGCTGCTGATCACCATCGGCACCGGCCTGCTCAAGCCCAACATCTCCAACATGGTCGGCGGCCTCTACGACGAGAAGGACCGCCGCCGCGACGCCGGCTTCTCGATCTTCTACATGAGCACCAACCTCGGCGCGGTGGTGGCGCCGCTGCTGGTCGGCACGCTCGGCCAGCAGGTCAGCTACCACCTCGGCTTCTCCGTGGCCGCCATCGGCATGTTCCTGGCCCTGGTGATCTACATCTTCGGCCGCAAGCGCCTGGCCGCCGTCGGCGACGCGCCCAGCAACCCGCTCACCGCCGAGGAGCGCGGCAAGGTCCTCGGCCGCATCGCCATCGGCGCCGCGGTCGTCGTCGTGCTGTTCGTGATCGTCGTGCTGGCCGGCCTGTTCACCGTCAAGCTCGTGATCAACGTGATCAGCGCGTTGGGCATCCTCCTGCCCGCTCTGTACTTCATCACCATGATCCGCAGCAAGCGGGTCAGCTCGGTGGAGCGGTCCCGGGTGGTCGCCTACATCCCGCTGTTCATCGCGTCGCTGTTCTTCTGGATGATCGAGGAACAGGGCTCGGTCGTGCTGGCCGACTACGCCGACAACCGCACCGACCTGCACATCGGCAGCCTGCCGCTGCTGGCGTCGTGGTTCCAGACGCTCAACCCCGGCTTCATCGTCGTGTTCGCGCCGCTGTTCGCCCTGCTGTGGACCAAGCTCGGCAGCCGCCAGCCGTCCACCCCGGTGAAGTTCTCCCTCGGCCTCGGCCTGGCCGGCCTGTCCTACCTGCTGATGATCCTGCCGGCCGCGCTGTACGGGCCGGACGCCAAGGTCAGCCCGTTCTGGCTGGTCGGCAGCTTCTTCATCGTCATCCTCGGCGAGCTGTGCCTGTCCCCGGTCGGTCTGTCGGCGACGACTCGGTTGGCCCCCAAGGCCTTCGGCGCCCAGATGATGAGCCTCTGGTTCCTGTCCGACGCCGCCGCCCAGGGCATCAGCGCCCAGATCGTGCCGTTCGCGACGCCGCAGACGGAGATCCCGTACTTCGGCATCGTCGGCGGCGTCACCGTCGTGCTGGCGATCGGCCTGCTCTTCCTGGCCCCGGCCATCTCCCGCAAGATGCAGGGCGTCGACTGACCCGTCCGGAAAGCGTTCGGAAGGGGGCATTCCTGGCGTTCAACGCCAGGAATGCCCCCTTCCGAACGTCAGGGCGGGGCGAACGGGCGTCGAAATCGTCGATGCGGTCGGCGTCGACGAGGTGGTGCGTCGGCCCGGGCAGCGGCACGACGTCCACGCTGGAGTCCGGAGTGGACAGTTGTCGGGCGTCGCCGACGGGCGCGGTGACACCGGGCAGCCCGTTGGCGGTCGCCACGTGCGTGGAGACGACGTCGATCAGGTGCACCGCGTGGCCGACGGCCGGCACTTTCCTGCCGGCACGGGCCGACTGAAAAGCAACCCCTCGATCCGTCACGGCGGCGGGGTGGCGGATCGAGAGGCGCTGCGTCCAGAGTGCCTGAAAAACTGGGAAATGCGGAATGTCATGACCCGAACGGGTGGGTGATGCCGGTCTCTTTGACCGTTAGTGGTCAGCCGATCGCGGCTGGTTGACGGGAAGTCACCCGCACGGGCAGCCGCAGCGGCCCGCGCACGACCCGGCTGGGGCGCCGCTGGACGGTGCCGCCGACGCGGAGGTCGGGGAACCGGCGGAACAGTGCCCGCAGCGCGATGCCACCTTCCATCCGGGCCAGTCCGGCGCCGAGGCAGTAGTGCACCCCGGAGGAGAACGTCAGGTGCTCGCGGGCGTTGGGCCGGTCGGGGTTGAACCGGTGCGGGTCCTCGAACACGGCGGGATCCCGGTTGGCGGCGGCGGTGAGCAGGATGACGGGCTTGCCGGCGGGCACGGGCCGCCCGGCCAGCTTGGCCTTGCCGTCCAGGGACAGCCGCGCGGTGTACTGGATCGGCGGGTCGAGCCGCAGGATCTCCTCGACGATGTTGTCCGTCGCATCGGGATCGTCGACGATTCGTTGCCGCGCGGCGGGATTGGCCAGCAGCGTCAGCACGCCGTTGCCGATCAGGTTGACCGTGGTCTCGAAGCCGGCGGCGAGCAGCAGCCCGGAGGTGGCGAGCAGTTCCCGCTCGGTCAGGCTGCCGTCGGCCAGCATGTGGCCGATCACGTCGTCGTTCGGCTCCGCACGATGCTGGGCGATCATGCCGGCGAGGAAGTCGTTCAGCTCCCGCAGCGTGGTCCGCAGCTCGCGCACCTGGGCGATGCTGCCCATGCCGTCGATGGACGCGGCCAGCGTGGTGCCCCACTCGGTCATCCGCCGGTGTTCGGCGTCGGGCACGCCCAGCAGGTCGCAGATGATCTTGATCGGCACCCGGGCGGCGAACTCGCCGACGAGGTCGAACTCCTCGCGCCCGGCCAGCTGGTCGAGGAAGCCGTCGACGATGGCCTCGATGCGGGCCTGCCGGTCGTGCATCGCCCGCGGCGTGAACAGCGGCGACACGATCCGCCGCAGCCGGCCGTGCTCGGGCGGGTTGTGGAACAGGAACGAGTCCTCCAGCGGGTGCACCATGCCGTCGATGCCGAGATCGGGCTGGCCCAGCTCGCGGTTGGGGGCGACGCCGTAGGCGGGATCGCGCAGCACGGCGCTGCAGAGCTCGTAGTCGGTGACGAGCAGCATGCCGAGCTTGCTGGGCACCACCTTGCCCCGCGCGCGGATGCGCTCGTACTGCGGATACGGATCGATGGACTGGAACGGCCGGATCAGCATCGCGCCGGGATCGTCCAGCAGCCGGAACCAGCCCAGCACGACCTTGCCCATCGCGATCGCGGTCGCGAGTTGTCTGTCGGACATGGTGTTCTCCTCACCCCGTCGCCGCCTTTCTACCACCGACTTGACCGCGCCGTCCGTAAAGTGAGAATCTCGGAAACTAAGAGATTTGGAGGGGGTGGGCATCATGTCGCTGCCCGAGCCGGCGCGATTCGAGGCGCCGCGGGCCGCCGTGCCGCTGCGGCTGTCCAACGACGACCGCGAGCGCGCGGTCGAACTGCTCAACCGGGCCGTCGCGGACGGCCGCCTGACCTGGCCGGAGCACGCCGAACGGGTGGAGGCCGTCTACGCCGCGCGGGTGACCGGCGACCTGCGGCCGCTGCTGTCGGACCTGGGCGGCACCGATGTGGCTCCGCTGTCGGACGGCACCACCGAGGTCGCCGCCGTGCTCAGCAAGATCGTCCGTGTGCCGGACACCAGCCGCCGCATCCACGCCCGGTCGCTCTTCGGCGCGGTGGTGCTCAACCTCGTGTCCGTGCCGGCCGGCGCGGAGATCGAGGTCCAGGTGGACGCCTTCTGCGGCAAGGTGCAGCTGATGGTCGCCGACGACGCGACCGTCATCGACGACGGCGCCGCCATCATGGGCAAGCGCGCGATCTACGGCGAGCAGGAAGGCCCCAACGGCCCGCGTATCCGGCTCACCGGCACGGTGAAACTGGGCAACCTCAAGGTGTTCAGGGTCTGAGCCCGGCGGTGCTGATCTCTCCGGCGACCTCGGCGACCCAGGGAGCGCGTCCCGGTTGGCCGTTCAGTTCTATGGCGCGATCGGCGTACTCGATTTGGCGTGTTGAAACGATTGTCAGCGGCCATCGCGGCGCGGACGGTCACACCCTCGCCCACGCCGCCGCTGGAGTATTTCCGAACCGCCGCCGGTTACCGAGCGCGAGCGCCGCGCGACATGGGCACTGTCGCCGAGGGTGATCAGCACTCGTTGCGGCGGTGCCTCCGGACGGTCTCCTCGACGAGGTCCAGCACCGGGCCGAGGTCGTCGGCGGGCAGGCCCATCGCGAGGTGCGAGACCAGGCCCTCCAGCACCAGCTCCAGAAAGTCGGACAGCACCTCGACGGAGACGTCGTCGCGCAGGTTGCCGGCCTCGCGCTGGCGGCGCAGGCGGTCCTGGGTGGCCTTGGTCAGCTGCTCGGACCGCTCGGCCCAGCGGGCCCGGAAGTCCGGGTCGGTGCGCAGCCGGCGGGACACTTCCAGCCGGGTGCCGAGCCAGTCGGCCGGGTGCTCGTCGTCGTTGTCGTCCTTGCGGCCGGCGAGCAGGTCGCGCATCACCTGCACGAGGCCCTGCTCGGCGACGACCTCGGCCATCCGCAGCGCGTCGTCCTCGGCCAGCGCGAGGAACAGCGACTCCTTGTCGCGGAAGTGATGGAAGATCGCGCCGCGGGACAGTCCGGTAGCCTCTTCCAGCCGCCGTACCGTCGCCCCCTCGTAGCCATGGCGGGCGAAGCAGGCACGCGCGCCGTCGAGGATCTGACGGCGGCGGGCCTCAAGATGGTCCTGGCTGACGCGGGGCATTCGACCATCGTCCAGCGAACGCCGGGCAATTGCAATCCGTACGTACGGATTGCATACAGAACGTAACCGATGAAACATCCTATGGCTTCAGTGCCAAATGAAGGCAAGCGCTTTCATGTATTGACACCCGCACGGACAAATGGTGTGATCCACCTTACGGACAAGAAAGTTTCCTGCCCGTTCCGCCGCCACCCCGTACCCCTGCTGTGGGAGGCATCGTGGCACCCCCATCCCGCCTGAGGCTGGCGCTCGCCGGTGGCCTGTCCGCGGTCGTCGCGCTGGCGATCGCGATTCCGAACGCGCTGGCCGCTCCCCAGGCCGGCACGGTCTATGAAGCAGAGAACGCGACGATCTCGCAAGGGACCGTGGCGAACAATCACACCGGTTACACCGGAACCGGTTTTGTCGACTACACAAACACCGTCGGCGGCTATGTCGAGTTCACGGTGAACGCGCCGTCGGCCGGCAGCGCCCGCCTGGACTTCCGCTACGCCTTCGACGCCGCCGACAACCGGCCGATGAACGTGACCGTCAACGGCACCACGGCGGTCAGCAACCTCGCCTTCCCGACCACCGGCAGCTGGACCACGTGGAAGGTGGCCACCACCACCGTCAACCTGAAGGCGGGCAGCAACAAGGTCCGGGCCACGGCGACCACCGCCAACGGCGGCCCGAACCTGGACAACGTCACGGTGACGCCGAACAACGTCGACACCACCCCGCCGACGGCGCCGAGCAACCTCGTGGTCAGCGACATCACGCCGACCACCGCGCACTTCACCTGGGCCGCGGCCACCGATGACACGAGCGTCGTCCGCTACGAGGTCAACCGCGGCGGCAACGTGCTCAAGACCGTCGACGGCAAGACGCTGTCGGCCACTGTGGACACTCTGACCCCGAACACGGCCTACGACATCTCGGTCGGCGCGTTCGACGCCGCGGGCAACGCCTCGCAGCAGAGCAACGTCGTCACGTTCACCACGCCGCCGAGCGATGACCACACGCCGCCGAGCGCGCCGGGCAACCTGCGCTCCACCGGCGTCACCGCGGACAGCGTCGCGTTGGCCTGGAACGCCTCCACCGACAACGGCGGCGTGATCGCGGGCTACGACGTCTACCAGGGCAGCGCCAAGGTCGCCAGCACCAACTCGACCAGCACCACGGTCACGGATCTCAGCCCCAGCACCAAGTACACGTTCACGGTCACCGCGCGCGACCCCGACGGCAACACGTCGGCGGCGAGCAACGCGATCTCCGTGACGACCTCCGCGCCGGGCGGCAAGGGCGGCATTCCCGTCTACGACAAGGACGTCGCCAAGCTCGACCTGCCGTGGGGCATCGACTGGCTGCCGGACGGCTCCGCACTCGTCGCCGAGCGCGACCGGTTCGAGATCGACCGGGTCACCCTGGACGGCCAGGTGACCGTGCTGGGCAAGGTGCCCGGCGCCATGACGACCAACGGCGAGGGTGGCGTGCTGGGCCTGGCCGTGTCGCCGAACTTCGCCAACGACCACTACATCTACATCGACCACACCGCGGCCAACGACAACCGGATCGTGCGGATGACCTACCAGGACGGGAAGTTGTCGACCACGTCGACGCCGATCCTGACCGGCATCGAGAAGAACCGGTACCACAACGGCGGCCGGCTGCGCTTCGGCCCGGACGGCAAGCTGTACGCCACCGCCGGCGACGCCAAGAACGGCGCCAACGCGCAGAACAAGAACTCGCTCAACGGCAAGGTGCTGCGGCTCAACGCGGACGGCAGCGCGCCGACCGACAACCCGTTCTACTCCTCGGGCGGCAACGCGCGGTACGTCTACAGCATGGGTCACCGCAACCCGCAGGGCATCGCCTGGGACTCGCGCGGGCAGCTGTGGGAGACCGAGTTCGGCGAGAACAGCCAGGACGAGCTGAACCTGATCCAGAAGGGCGGCAACTACGGCTGGCCGTCGTGCGAGGGCACGCAGGGCAACTGTGGTGGCTACATCGCGCCGAAGCGCACCTGGCCGACCGCGCAGGGCGGGCCGAGCGGGATCGAGATCGTCAACGACTGGATCTACATCGCCGCGGTCACCGGCGAGCGGATGTACGTGGCGCAGATCAACTCCGCCGGCAACGGCACCAGCACCCCGCAGGCGATCTTCGCCGGGCGGTGGGGCCGGCTGCGCACCGTCGTCAAGACGCCCGACGGCGGCCTGTGGGTGACGTCGACCAACGACGACAAGAACGGCGGCACGCCGAGCTCCAAGGACAACGTCATCGTGCGGTTGAAGTTCCCCTAGTGATTTCCCCAGCTAGTACAGGTTGACCGAGAACACAAGCCCCCGTGGTCAAACACGGGGGTTTTGTGTAGCCATTGCCCCCGGACGGCTGTCCCGGCGGCGGCCCGGTGCTATCACATCGGTGTCCGGCCGTCTAGTGGACAGGACAGCAGATGACGATCAACGTCTTGCCGGGCGGCCTGCCGCTGCTCGGACACGCAGTGGATCTTCTACGCCGGCCGCTGGAGTTCGTCGAGCAGCTGCGCGACACCGGCAGCGTCGTCCGGTTCAACCTGGGGCCGCGGCCCGCGTACCTGATCAGCACCCCCGACCTGATGAAGGAGCTGCTGATCACCAAGTCGCACTGCTTCGACAAGGGCGGGCCGCTGTTCAAGCAGTCGAAGCCGTTGCTGGGCAACGGTCTGGTCGGCTGCGACCGCGAGCAGGCCCGCCGCGCGCGGCCGCTCATGCAGCCGGCGTTCCACCACAGCCGGCTGGCCCGCTACACCGAGGTGATGGCCCAGGTGTCGCAGGAGATCGCCGACGAGTGGGTCGACGGCTCCACCGTGGACTTCGACGCCCTGATGAACGTGGCGACGATGGACGCGCTGACCCGGTGCCTGTTCGCCGGCGTCAAGGACACCGACACCGCCGCCGAGGTGCGCGCCGTGATGCAGGTGATCGTCAACGGCGTGGGCCGGCGGGCGTTCATCCCGATCTCGTTCGTGCACAAGCTGCCGCTGCCGCCCAAGCTGCGCGAGGACGCCGCCATGCGGGAGCTGCACCGGGTGGTGGACAACGTCATCGCCGAGTACCGGCGCGGCGGCGTCGACCACGGCGACCTGATGTCGATGATGATGATGGCTCAGGACGACACCGGCACCGGCATGACCGACACCCAGCTGCACGACGAGGTGCGCAGCATGATGGTCGCCGGCACCGAGACGTCCGCGACGATGCTGCTGTGGATGGCCTACGCCCTGCACCAGCATCCCGACATCCGCGACCGCATGCACGAGGAGCTCGACCTGGTGCTGGCCGGGCGGCGCATCGACTACGAGGACATGCCCAAGCTGGAGTACACCGGCCGGGTGGTGCAGGAGGCGCTGCGCATGTACCCGGTGGCGTGGCTGCTCACCCGCTACGCCACCACCGACGTGGAGCTGGACGGGGTGCACATCCCGGCCGGCGCCGACGTCATGTTCAGCCCGTACGCGCTGCACATGGATCCCCGCAACTTCGACGACCCCCGCCGGTTCGACCCGGACCGCTGGCTGCCGGAGCGGGCCCGGTCCATGCACCGCCAGGCCTTCCTCCCGTTCGGCGCCGGCGTGCGCAAGTGCATCGGCGAGTCCTTCGCCTTCACCGAGATGATGATCATGGTGGCGACGTTCTTCGGCTCGTGGAACCTGACGCCGGTGCACGTGGACCCCGAGCCGCTGGCCAGCACGACGTACCGCCCCCGGCACTCCCACTTCGTGCTGAGCCGGCGGTGACGCCGGCGGTCCCGCCGTGGAGGGTGCGGCGGGACCACCCGGTGACCGGACGGGCAGCGGTCGGGCGACCGGTTGTCCGGCAGTCCTTACCAACAGGTGAACGACCGCCAGCCTGACCTGTGAGCCCGTGCGATTGTCAGACCCTCCGTGTAGCGTCGGAACGACGACGATCACGAAGGGTGGTAACGGTGACTACCGTCAGTGTTACTCCCGCCACCGATCCGGCGCCCGACTTACTTCGGGACCGTGAGCGGGCCGAGGCGTACGTGGCCTCGGTCTGCTTCAAGCACGGGCCACCGAGGTACGTCGGGGCTGAGATCGAGTGGACGGTGCACCACGCGCAGGACCGATGTCAGCCGCTCGACCAACACGTCCTGGCGAAAGCCCTGGGGCCGCACGCCCCCGCCACGCTCCGGCCCGACAGCCCGAACCTGCCGCTTCGCGGTGGTTCCCCTGTCACCGTCGAGCCCGGTGGCCAGGTGGAGATCAGCACTCCACCGAAGACGACAACCGCCGACCTGCTCACCACCGTCTCCGCCGACATCGCGCAGCTGCAGCAGCTGCTGGCGGCCGAAGGACTGGAACTGGGCACGGCCGGAACCGATCCCTATCGCCCACCGCGCCGGATTCTGAACACCCCGCGCTACGCGGCGATGAACTCCCGCTTCGACCGGCACGGACCCGACGGTGTGGTCATGATGTGCAGCACCGCGGGCCTGCAGGTGTGCCTGGACACGGGCGAGGCGGGACAGGTCGCCACCCGCTGGAACGCGCTGCACGCGCTGGGTCCGGCGCTGCTGGCGGTGTTCGCCAACTCGCCGGGACTGGCCGGCCGACCGACCGGGTGGGCCTCCGCCCGCACCCGCGTGGTGCTGGGCGCCGAGCCCGCCCGCAGCGGCCCGGGCGACACCGGCGACGACCCGGCGGCGAGCTGGGCCCGTCGGGTGCTGGACACGCCGATGATCTGCTTCCGGCACGGCGGCGACAGCTGGGACGTGCCCGGCGACGTCACCTTCGCCGACTGGATCGCCGGCGCGCTGCCCGGCGTGCCCACCACCGAGGACCTCGACTACCACCTGAGCACGATGTTCACCCCGGTCCGGCCGCGCGGCTACTTCGAGGTGCGGTACCTGGACTCGCAGCCGCCCGGTGACTGGAGCCCGGCGGTCGCGCTGCTCATCGCGCTGTTCAGCGCGGACGACGTGGTCGACGCCGCGCTGGATGCGGCCGCGCCCGCCGCGGGGCGCTGGCTGCCGGCGGCCCGGCACGGCCTGGACGACCCGTTGGTCGCCCGGGCCGCGGCCGCCGCACTCGAGCTGGGCCTGCGCAACATGCACCGGCTCGGCCTGCCGACGGAGCTGTCCGCACCGGTGATCGACAGCCTCGATCGCCGGCTCGCGACGGCCACCGCGAAGCTTGGAGGCAACACCGTGAGCGAGCTTGCGAGCGAACCATTCAACACCGGGACCTGCGTCGCAGACGCGCCGAGCGCTAGCGAGGAGGGTCTGTGACCACTCTCGATCTCCGTTCTGCCATCGCCGAGGCGCTCGAGCGCTCGCGGAACCGCAGTACCCTGCTCACCGACGCCGTGGACGACGACGACCTGGTCCGCCAGCACTCCAAGCTGATGTCGCCGCTGGTGTGGGACCTCGCCCACATCGGCAACCAGGAGGAGCTGTGGCTGGTGCGCGACGTCGGCGGCCGGGACCCGGTTCGCCAGGACATCGACGAGCTGTACGACGCGTTCCAGCACCCGCGGGCCGAACGGCCGGCGCTGCCGCTGCTCAACCCGGTGGAGGCCCGCACCTACGTGCGTGAGGTGCGGGACAAGGTGTTCGACGTGCTCGACCGCACGCCGTTGGAAGGCCGCCGGCTGGTCGAGAACGGCTTCGCCTTCGGCATGATCGTGCAGCACGAGCAGCAGCACGACGAGACCATGCTGGCCACCCACCAGCTCCGCAAGGGCGCGCCCGTGCTGCACGCGCCCAACCCGCCGGCGGCGCCGGCCGAGCGGCTGCCGGCCGAGGTGTTCGTGCCCGGCGGCCCGTTCGAGATGGGCACCTCGCTGGAGCCGTGGGCGCTGGACAACGAGCGGCCCGCGCACCAGGTGCACGTCGACTCGTACTGGATCGACACCACGCCCGTGAGCAACGGGCAGTACCTGGCGTTCATGGACGCCGGCGGCTACGACGACCCGCGCTGGTGGAGCGAGCGTGGCTGGGCGTACCGCAACGAGGCCAAGCTGACCGCCCCTCGGTTCTGGCAGCGGGACGGCGACGGCTGGCTGCGCACCAGATTCGGCGTGGTCGAACCGATTCCGCCGGACGAGCCGGTCGTGCACGTCTGCTACTTCGAGGCGGAGGCGTACGCGGCGTGGGCCGGCAAGCGGCTGCCCACCGAGCCGGAGTGGGAGAAGGCGGCCCGCTTCGACCCGGAGACGGGACGGTCCCGCCGGTATCCCTGGGGCGACGAGGATCCGACGCCGGAGCACGCCAACCTCGGCCAGCTGCACCTGCGGCCGGCCCCGGTCGGCGCGTACCCGCTCGGGCAGTCGCCGCTGGGCGTGCGGCAGCTGATCGGCGACGTGTGGGAGTGGCTCGACTCCGGCTTCCAGCCGTATCCGGGCTTCAAGGCGTTCCCGTACCGGGAGTACTCCGAGGTGTTCTTCGGCGGGGACTACAAGATGCTGCGGGGCGGCTCGTTCGGCACCGACAAGGCGGCCGTGCGCGGCACCTTCCGCAACTGGGACCACCCGATCCGGCGGCAGATCTTCGCCGGCTTCCGGTGCGCCCGCGACCACCGGCGGGACTGACGCCGGTGTGCCGCCATCTGGGTTACCTGGGCCCCGCCGTGCCGCTGGCCGACCTGCTGCTGGCGCCGCCGCACTCGCTGCTGCACCAGTCGTACGCGCCGCGGGACATGCGGCACGGCGGGACCATCAACGCCGACGGGTTCGGCGCGGGCTGGTTCGCGCCCGGCGAGAAGTCGCCGGTGCGCTACCGGCGTGCGGTGCCGATGTGGACCGACACCGCGTTCGCCTCGCTGGCCACCGCGACCACGGCGACGGCCGTGGTCGCGGCCGCGCGGTCCGCGACCGTCGGCATGCCCGTGGTGGAGACGGCCAGCGCCCCCTTCGCCGAGGGGAGCTGGCTGTTCAGCCACAACGGGGTCGTACGCGGCTGGCCGGACAGCGTTTCGCTGCTGGCCCAGCGGTTGCCCGTCACCGACCTGCTCACGTTGGACGCCCCGACCGACGCGGCGCTGCTGTGGGCGCTGGTCCGGCACCGGCTGCGGGCCGGGCAGGAGCCGGTGGACGCGATCGAGGCGGTCATGCTGGAGGTGGCCGCCGCCGCGCCCGACTCGAGACTGAACCTGTTGCTGGGCAACGACGAACTGCTCGTCGCCACCGCGTGGTGGCACTCGCTGTGGGTGCGGCCCGGGCCGGGCGCGGTGACCGTCGCGTCCGAGCCCATCGACGACGACCCGGCGTGGGTCGCCGTGCCCGACCGCAGCATCGTGTTCGCCTCCAAGACCACTGTGGACATCCGACCCCTGGATCCAGGACGGCAGGAACCATGACTAACCCGGTAGTGGAAAACCACCTCACCGCCGACCACATGGCCCGCGCGCTGCGCAACGACGTGCGCGCCGGGCTGGCCGGTCCGCTGAAGTCGTTGCCGCCCAAGTGGTTCTACGACGCGGTCGGCAGCGACCTGTTCGAGCGGATCACCGAGCTGCCCGAGTACTACCCGACCCGGGCCGAGCGGGAGGTGCTGCGGGCCCGGGCCGCCGAGATCGCCTCGGTGACCCAGGCGCGGACACTGATCGAACTCGGCTCCGGCTCGTCCGACAAGACCCGGACGCTGTTGGATGCATTGCGGGACAACGGATCGCTGCGTCAGTTCGTGCCGATGGACGTCTCGGAGAGCGCCCTGCGCGCGGCCGCCGAGACGATCGTCGGCGAGTACCCGGGCCTGTCCGTGCACGCCGTGGTCGGAGACTTCACCGAGCACCTGGCGCTGCTGCCCGGCGAGGGGCCGCGGATGGTGGCGTTCCTCGGCGGCACCATCGGCAACCTGCTGCCGGCGGAGCGGGCCAAGTTCTTCGGCTCCATCCGTGCGGTGCTGGAGCCGGGGGAGTGGCTGCTGCTCGGCACCGACCTCGTGAAGGACCCCGGCGTGCTGGTCCCGGCGTACGACGACGCGCAGGGCGTGACCGCCGAGTTCAACCTCAACGTGCTCCGTGTCGTCAACCGTGAACTCGACGCCGACTTCGACGCCGACGCCTTCCAGCACGTGGCGCTGTGGGACGACGTCGACGAGTGGATCGAGATGCGGCTACGGGCGCTGCGGCCCATGCACGTGAAGCTGCCCGGCGCCGGCATCGAGATCGACTTCGCCGAGGGGGAGGAGATGCGCACCGAGATCTCCGCCAAGTTCCGCCACGAGCGCGTCACCGCCGAGCTCGCCGACGCCGGCTTCGCCCTGTCGCACTGGTGGACCGACAGCGCGCGGCGCTTCGCGGTATCGCTGTCCCGCGCGGAGTGACGTAATGCCCGATCATCGGCGGCGTTCTCCGGGGCGCCGCCGATGTATCTTTAGGCCTGCTTCGGCGTCCCGTAGAACCGTTCGTGCCCGCACGACCGTGTGCACGCCATGACGACACTTCGAACCTTCCAGCTGCCCGCCGAGGTCACCGGTTCGATCTGGGACATCGCGCTGGGCGTCGAACTCGTCCGCACCTGGCAGTCCGACGGCATCCTGCAGGTCGCCACCGGCAGCGTCGCCAACGCCGTCAGCGCCGCGGCGCTGCGGGAGAGCCGCCGCTTCTTCGCCCGGCCGCTGCCCGACAAGGCCGCCCTCGTCAGCGATCTCACCTATGCCGGCTATGTCGCCTCCGGCGAGGAGGTCACCGCCGGGGAGCAGGACTTCTCCGAGATCTTCACCGTCTGCAAGGACGTGCCGGTCACCGATCCCCGCGTCCGCGCCGGCTGGCCCTGCCACGGGCCCGTGCCCTGGCCCGACCCCGTCTACCGGGACGTCATGACCGCCCTGATGTCCCAGTTCGGCCTCATCGGCGACAAGATCCTCAAGCTCACCGCCCTGGGCCTGGGGCTGGCCGACATGAACGCCCTCACCACCCTCGCCACCGACGGCTGGCACCACATGCGTGTGCTGCGCTTTCCCGCCCGGTCCGAGGCTTCCACCCGGGGCATCGGCGCTCACACCGACTACGGCATGCTCGTCATCGCCACCCAGGACGAGGTCGGCAACGGCCTGTTCGTCCGGCCGCCCGTTCCCGGTGAGAAGCGCCCCCGCAACTGGCTCGACCACGAGAGCTCCGCCGGCGCGTTCGAGAACGAGGAGCCCTGGCGCCTCGTCGACCCCGTGCCCGGCACGTTCACCGTGTTTCCGGGCGACATCCTCCAGTTCCTCACCTCCGGCGAGCTGCTTTCCACGCCGCACAAGGTGAAGCTGGCCGACCGTGAGCGCTACTCCGTCGCCTACTTCCACGAGCCCGACTTCCCCGCCGCCCTTCGTCCCCTCGCCGGCGGGGAGCCCGAGGAGGTCATCCACTACGGCTCGCATTTCACCAGCATGTTCATGCGGTGCTATCCGGAGCGGGTGACGACGCGGCGGATTCTCGCGGAGGACCGGCTGGAAATCCTGGCGCGGATGCGGGAGTCGGTGCCGGCGAGTCGGGCTTAGCGGTGGTGTGGGGTGTCGCCCGAAAACGGTTCGACGGCCGTGGGGAGCCCTGACACAGTGGCGCACTATGGCGAACGTCGAGCTGGTGACCGCCGAGGACCTGCAGCTCATGCAGGAGCTGGCGCAGCGGGTCACGGCCACCCGCCCGGACCTGGTGAACAGCGACGCGTCGTATGGGGAGCTGGCCTGGAACTGGGGCAAGGGCTACGCGAGCATCGGCGGGAGCTGGCGGCGTCGGCTGTGGTTCGACGGCGGGGACCTGGTGGCATGGGGCTGGGCCCAGCTGCCGCACCAGGTGAGGAGGAACGACGGGTCGGTGCGGGACGTCAAGGGCGCCTACCTGGCGTACCAGGTCCATCCCGACCATGCCGGCCTGGTCGACGCGGTGATCGACTGGTACGACGCGACGGCGGCGGGCCTGGAGCGAACGGTGTTGCCGGGGGCCGCCGATGAGTACGGCCTGAAGCGGTGGGCGGCGCACGGCTACGAGACGGACACGGAGGCGCTGGGCGACGCGGGGTCCTGGACGCAGCTCAACGAGCGGGACCTGACCGACGTGGAAAAGCCGGTGCTGCCGGACGGCTTCCGGTTCCGCACGGCGGACGAGGCCGGCCCGGAGGCGGCCGTCCAGGCCCACGTGGACGCCTGGGCGCCGACGGCGTACACGGCGGAGAGCTACGACGGCGTCCGGCAGACGGCGGCGTATCGCGGCGACCTGCACGTCCTGGTGGAGGCGCCGGACGGGACGATGGCGTCGTCAACGATCATGTGGCTCGACGAGGTGAACAAGACCGTCGAGTTCGAGCCGGTCGGGACGCATCCGGGCTACCGGCGTCTCGGCTTGGGCAGGGCGATGCTGTTGCACGGAATGCAGCTGGCCCGGGAGGCCGGGGCCAACCACGCCACGGTCGCGTGCCTGGGGGCGCCCGCGCATGTCAGGGCGCGCGAGCTGTACTACGGCGTCGGGTTCCGGGAGCTGTCCCGGGACGCGCCGCTGATCAAGACCGCGAAGTAGCGGGGTGGGTGGGCCGGAGCCCACCCACCCGCCGGTCAGGACGCCGGCACGAGCGTCCACTTCTGGTTGGCGCCGTTGTTGCCGGACCACTGGATGATCGCGGCGCCGTCGGAGAGGGAGTTGTTGTACGCGTCCAGCTGCAGGCCGCTGGAGGCGCTGACGATGCCGAGGCGGTTGGGGCCGGCGTCGACGAGCCGCCAGCGCGAGTTGGAATTGCCGTCGTCGTGGTACTGGATGAGCTGGGTGCCCTGAGTGGTCGATGCCCCGGGCACGTTGAGCAGCTTGCCGCTGTTGACGTTGGTGATGGTGTACAGCCCGTTGCCGGCGGGGGACAGCGTCCACAGCTGGTCGGCCTGCTCGTTGTCCTCCCACTGCAGCACCTTGGCGCCGTCGGCGGTGGAGTCGTTGTCGACGTCCATCCGCCCACCGCTGTTGAGGTTGACGAGCTTGTACCGCGTGCCGGCGTCGATGACGGGCGTCAGCTGCCACTGCTGGTCGGCAGCGCCGGTGCCGACGGCCTGAACGACGGTGCTCGAACCGGCGCCGACAACGAGACCGTTCTGGGCGCTGGTGATGGCAGAGCCAGCAACCCGCCACTGCGAGGCAGCCCCGCTGTCACGGGACTGCACGAGCGACGCGCCGGGCGTGGAGTTGGGCACGGTGAGCAGAAGACCGGTGCTGCGGTTGACCAGTTTGACGGTGCCGGCGCCGGACGGGACGGCCTGCCACGTCTGGGTGGCAGCGCCGCTCAAGGGACGCTGCACGACGGACGAGGACGTCACGTCCAGGGCGCCGTTGGCGTTGGAGACCGTGTAGTACATGCCGGTGTAGTGGAACCCGGCGGTCGGCACGACCCGCAGCAGCCGCGAGGCGTGCGGCGCGAGCGAGGCGCTGAACGTGGTGGCGGCGGTGCCGAGATCGGTGTGCGACCACAGGTCACGCACGGAGGCGCTGCCGCCGAAGCCGAGGTCGCTCCAGCGTGCGGTGACGGTCGCGGTCGAACCGGTGAGGTTGAACAGCGCCACGGTGTAGCTGCCGTCGGCGTTGCCGGTGGCCCAGGTCTGCAACTGGGTCAGCCGGTCGACCGGCCGGGCGGCGTTGCCACGCTGGTCGACGGCGAGCACCTCGTCGTTGGTGAGCAGCGACAGGTCGTCGGCGGTGAGCGCGGTCAGGTCGGTGCCCAGGGTGATCGGCGACGCGGTGACGGCCCACAGCGTCATCGCGGTACGCCGCTCGTCCGCGGTGAGCCCGGTGTTGGAACCGCCGATCTCCAGCGAGTCAGGGTCGTTCCAGCCGCCGGCGCCCGCCCAGTCCGTCCAGTTCGGCAGGTCGCCGAAGCGCTGAGCGACGTTGTTCCAGTTGGTCAGGGTGCTGCAGTAGCACTCGACGTCGCCCTCGATCCGCCACCCGTTGGCGTACTGCTTCCAGATCGCGGCGTCGGACAGCGCCAGCGAGTTGGACAGCTCGAAGTGGATCGGCCGCCCGGCCTGGTTGAGCGCCTGCGACCAGTGCTGCACGTCCGGGATGTCCCAGTCGCCGACTCCGTCCAGCTTGACGTAGTCGACACCCCACGACGCCAGCTGGTTCGCCCAGGAGTTCAGGAACGCCTGCGCGGCGGCCGGGTTCTTGGCGTAGTCGATGTAGTACATCGAGCCGTTGCCGAAGTTGTAGTTGGTCTCGTACCGGCTGGTGTAGGACACGATGTCGCGGGCGTGCCAGCCGGTGCCGGTGATCGGTGTGTTCTGCTGGTACGCGGCGACGGGGATGCCGGGCGTCAGGTACATGCCGAACTTCTCGCCGAGACCGTGCACGTAGTCGGCGACCGCCGCCATGCCGTGCGGGAAGCGGTTCGGGTCGATCGCCCAGCGGCCGCCGGAGTCCACTGTGGTCGCGGGGTTGAGGTAGTAGAAGTCGTCGATGTTGAGGTACGTGTAGCCGTGCGCGACCAGTCCGCTGTCATGCATGGCGCGGGCCTGCGCCTCGATGTCGGCCTCGGTCGGATTGTTCCGCACGAAGCTCCAGCTGCTCCAGCCGAGCTGCGGTGTGGCGGCGACGCCGTTGCTCTGCGTCGGAGCCAGGCCGCCCGACGCGGTCTGGGTCCGGGCGTGTGCGGCTGGCAGGGGCAGCACGCACAGCAGGGCCGCGCAGAAAAGTGAATATGTCAACCGTCTGAAGGACAACGCCCACCCTCACAGGGTCCGGGGCGGCGGGACGACGAGCACGTTGTCATACACGCCGGCCTCGGTCAAGACGCCGTTTGGTTCGACAATGTGAATCAGCGGTTTTATCGGTGTTACCGCATCAAAACGTGAGTAGTTGCCCGTTGTATCAATTGATTCCACGGCCGACCGGTGTCGTCGAGATGGCGGACCCGACGATGCCCGGCCGCGCCGGTCGGCGGTCAGCCCGCGTTCTGCCGCCGCTGCACCGGGATCCGCCGGGACCTGCGGGCCGCCAGCGCCGCGCTCTCCCAGCGCTCGGACGGGCAGCCCAGCACCTCGCTGAGCCAGGTGCGCCAGTACGGTCCCGGGATGCGCTTGCCGCGCTCCCAGCGGGACACCTCCTCCCGGGTCACCGCGTCGTTGCCGGACACCCCCGCCAGCTGGTCGGCCAACTCGTACTGGGTCAGCCCGTGCTGCCCCCGTAGGTGAATTATCAACTCGCCGATGGAGAGTTGCGTCCGCATTCCAGTGCCGCCGGCCACGTTCCACTCCCTGCTGCATGTGGCGGAATAGTGGATCCACGCGCGTCACATGCTCACCGCCCAAGGACCGTTTCGGATCCTATCGGCGGGTGCCGCCCATAGCTACGGTCCGTGCATGGTTTGTCGAAGAGATTTACCGACGTTGCCGGCACCGGCTGAACGGAACTCCCGCGCAATACCCGGAATGGAGTAGGTCAAGCCTGCGCGAGGCGGGACGTGCGGCACTCGTCGGCGGAAGGTTCTCGTGTACGAGCACGGCGGCGACGAAAAAGGGCCGCCGCCGGGAGTTCCCGGCGGCGGCCCCTCGTGTGCCGAAGGTCAGCTGTTGACCATCTTGCGCAGCACGTATTGCATGATGCCGCCGTTGCGGTAGTAGTCCGCCTCGCCGGGGGTGTCGATGCGCACCACGGCGTCGAACTCGACCTTGCCGCCGTCGGTCCTGGTCGCGGTGACCTTGACCGTCCGCGGCGTCGTGCCGTTGTTCAGCTCGGTGACGCCGGCGAAGTCGAAGGTCTCCGTGCCGGTCAGGCCCAGCGACGCGGCGTTCTCGCCGGCCGGGAACTGCAGCGGCAGCACGCCCATGCCGATCAGGTTGGAGCGGTGGATGCGCTCGAACGACTCGGCGATCACGGCGCGCACACCCAGCAGGCTGGTGCCCTTGGCCGCCCAGTCCCGCGACGAACCCGAGCCGTACTCCTTGCCGGCCAGGATCACCAGCGGCACGCCCGCCTCGGCGTAGGCCACCGACGCGTCGTAGATGGTGGTCTGCTCGCCGTCGGCCAGGAAGTTGCGGGTGAAACCGCCCTCGACGCCGTCCAGCAACAGGTTCTTGAGCCGGATGTTGGCGAAGGTGCCCCGGATCATCACCTCGTGGTTGCCGCGGCGGGAACCGTAGGAGTTGAAGTCCCGGCGCTCGACGCCGTGCTCGGTCAGGTACTTGCCGGCGGGGGAGTCGGCCTTGATGGAGCCGGCGGGCGAGATGTGGTCGGTGGTGACCGAGTCGCCCAGCAGCGCCAGCACCCGGGCGCCGCTGATGTCCGTGACCGGGGACGGCTCCAGCGCCATGCCCTCGAAGTACGGGGGCTTGCGCACGTAGGTCGAGTCGTCGGCCCACTCGAAGGTGTTACCGGTCGGCGTCGGCAGCGACTGCCAGCGCTCGTCGCCGGCGAACACGTCCGCGTAGTCCTTGGTGAACATCTCGGCGGTGACCGCGGAGGCGATGACCTCCTGCACGTCCTGCGGCGACGGCCAGATGTCGGCGAGGTAGACGTCCTTGCCCTCGCTGTCGGTGCCGATCGGGTCGCTGGTCAGGTCCAGGTCCATGGTGCCGGCCAGCGCGTAGGCCACCACCAGCGGCGGGCTGGCCAGGTAGTTCATCTTGACGTCCGGGTTGATCCGGCCCTCGAAGTTCCGGTTGCCGGACAGCACCGACACGATCGCCAGGTCGTTCTCCTGCACCGCGGCGGAGATCTCCTCCGGCAGCGGGCCGGAGTTGCCGATGCAGGTGGTGCAGCCGTAGCCGACCAGGTTGAAGCCCAGCTTGTCCAGGTACGGGGTCAGGCCGGCCTTCTCGTAGTAGTCCATGACGACCTTGGAGCCCGGCGCCAGGGTGGTCTTCACCCACGGCTTGCGGGACAGGCCGCGCTCGACCGCGTTCTTGGCCAGCAGCGCGGCGCCGATCATCACCGACGGGTTGGACGTGTTGGTGCAGGAGGTGATCGCCGCGATGCCCACGTGGCCGTGGTCCAGCGTGGTCTCGGTGCCGTCCTCCAGGGTCACCGACACGACCTTGCGCGGGCGGGCGCCGTTGGCGGCCGCGTTGTGCGCCGGGGCGTCGCTGGCCGGGAACGACTCGTCGATCTCCTCGTCCACGTTGTCGTCGGCCTTGACGTAGTCGCGCACGTTCTGCTGGAAGCGCTTCTTGGCCTCGGCCAGCTCGATGCGGTCCTGCGGGCGCTTCGGGCCGGCGATCGACGGCACGACCGTGGCCAGGTCCAGCTCCAGCTGCTCGGAGTAGACCGGCTCACGCTCGTCGTCGTGCCACAGGCCCTGCTCCTTGGCGTACGCCTCGACCAGCGCGACCTGCTCGGCGCTGCGGCCGGTGAGCTTGAGGTAGTCCACCGTCTCGCCGTCGATCGGGAAGATGGCGCAGGTGGAGCCGAACTCGGGGCTCATGTTGCCGATGGTGGCGCGGTTGGCCAGCGGCACCGCCGACACGCCCGAGCCGTAGAACTCGACGAACTTGCCGACCACGCCGTGCTTGCGCAGCATCTCGGTGATGGTCAGCACCAGGTCGGTGGCGGTGGCGCCGGCGGGCAGTTCGCCGTGCAGCTTGAAGCCGACGACGCGCGGGATGAGCATGGAGACCGGCTGGCCCAGCATGGCCGCCTCGGCCTCGATGCCGCCGACGCCCCAGCCCAGCACGCCGATGCCGTTGACCATGGTGGTGTGGCTGTCGGTGCCGACCACGGTGTCCGGGTAGGCGATGCCGTTGCGGACCATCACCACGCGGGCCAGGTGCTCGATGTTGACCTGGTGCACGATGCCGGTGCCGGGCGGCACGACCTTGAACTCGTCGAAGGCGGTCTGGCCCCAGCGCAGGAACTGGTAGCGCTCGCGGTTGCGCTCGTACTCCAGGTCCACGTTGCGCTCGAAGGCGTCGGGCCGGCCGAAGATGTCGGCGATGACCGAGTGGTCGATGACCAGCTCGGCCGGGGCCAGCGGGTTCACCTTGGCCGGGTCGCCGCCCAGCTGCGTGACGGCCTCGCGCATGGTGGCCAGGTCCACCACGCAGGGCACGCCGGTGAAGTCCTGCATGATCACCCGGGCCGGGGTGAACTGGATCTCGGTGTCGGGATCGGCGCTCGGGTCCCAGCTCGCCAGCGCACGGACGTGGTCGGCCGTGATGTTCGCACCGTCCTCGGTGCGCAGCAGGTTCTCCAGCAGGATCTTGAGGCTGTACGGCAGGCGCTCGGCGCCGTCGACCGCGCTCAGTCGGAACACCTCGTAGGAGGCGTCCCCAACGGTGAGCGTGCCACGGGCGCCGAAGCTGTCCTTGCTCGCAGGTGCAGTCACGTCAAACTCCATCGTGCGACGGCGCTGGTCAGTTCGGGAGCGTAGGGACGCCAGTGTCGCGCACCTTGGTGGGGTGCGCCGCCGGACCCTGCTCGGCTTTAACAGTACGCTTGTCCTGTATTGGCCTTCAAGTGGGGTCTTGCTCACGTGAATCTCTCATCGCGTGTGCCAGGATCTCCCGCCGGGAGGGGTGGCCTTGATCACTGTCGACGGGGTGTGGATGCGCTACGGCCGTGGGCCTGACGTGCTCACGGGAATCGACGTGGCGTTGTCACCCGGCTCCGTGACGGTGGTGCTCGGCGAGAACGGCTGCGGCAAGTCCACGCTGCTGCGCATCGCCGCCGGCTGCACCGTCCCCACCGCCGGCTCCGTACGCGGCCGGCCGTCGGCGGTGTCGTACCTGCCGGAGCGGTTCCCCGACCAACTGCGGCTGTCGGCGCGGGCGTACCTGCGGCACTTCGCGCGGATCCGGCGACTGCCCACCCGGGTCGAACTGCTCGACCGGCTCGGCTTCGCCGGCGACCTGGACCAGCCGATGTCGGAGCTGTCCAAGGGCAACGCGCAGAAGGTCGGCCTCACCCAGACGTTCGGCTCCGTCGATGGCTTCCTCGTGCTGGACGAGCCGTGGGCGGGTCTCGACGTCGCCGCCCGGGCCGTGCTCAGCGACCTCGTCCGGGAGGCGGCCGACGCCGGCGCCACCGTGCTCGTGACCGATCACACCGGCGCCGCCGCGAAGCTGCCCGGCGCGACCGTGTTCCGGATGGCCGACGGGGTGCTGCGGCCCGTCGAGGACCTCGGGTTCGTCGAGGTCGTCGTGACCTGCACGTCCGAGGCCGTCGACCAGGTGGCGAAGCTGCCCGGCGTGCAGTCGGTGCGGAGGACAGCGTGATCCGCTACCTGCTCGCCGACCTGTTCAAGTCGCAGCGGTGGCTGCCGCCGGTGTTCGTGTACCTCGCGATGACCGGCATCCTCTACGGCGGCGACCCCGGCACGCCCCGGCCGCCCTACGGCGTGTCCGAGATGGTGCTGTTCCCGCTGGCCGCGTGGCTGACCGTCGTGCTCGTCAACAACGAGGATCCCGTGCAGCGGTACGTCACCATCGCCGCTGTCGGCGGTTGGCGTCGTCTGCTCGGCGGCCTCGTCGGCGCCGCCTTCGTCCTCAACGGCGTGCTCGTGCTGCTGGCCACCTTCGTGCCCGCCCTGATCCATCACCACCCTTACGCACTGTCCGATGTGGCCCTCGGCTTCACCGCGCACGTGATCAGCGCCGTCACCGGCATCGGCCTCGGGGTGCTGTGTTCGCGCCCGATGATCCCCACCACCGGCTGGTCCCTGGTCGCCGTCGTGGGCGTGTCGCTGGTGGTTCTCGCCGTGGCCAACCGCCTCCCGCCCGTCGGAGCCATGGCCCACCTGCTCTTCGACAACGCGCCCGTGTCGGTGACGGCGGTGGTTGTGCAGGTCGCGGTGGCGGTTGCCGTCGGCGCGTCATGCGTCGGCGTTGCCTACCGCGTGGGACGACGCCGCTTCTAGCTCGGCCCCCGAATGCCACATGCGGTCCGCATGGGGCGCTGGGAGGCAACAACGACGCGGATGTGGCATTTCGATTGTGACGGAAGTCGACATTCGGTGTGTCTGTGAGCGGGACTCGCCGGGGTGGGCCGTTTGGGCCAATTCGGTGATTGGACTGCTCCCTTCGCGTCGAACGGCGCAAGGTCGCGCGTTGACGCGCCGACAACCTTGTCAGGGAGCCCATCGCCATCCACGAGGGAGGCGACCATGAGCAGGTCGAAGCACGAGCCGCGGCCCGACATGCCGGCGCCGGATCTGCCGATTCCGTACCCGCGCCGACCGGTTCAGCTGGGAGCGCCGCGCTGACGTGGTTGGCGTGCGGGCCACCGCTTCCCCTTCACCAAGTGGTCCGCACGCCGGCTCGTCGGGCGGGGCCGGAGGCTGCTCTCCGCTACGAAGAGGCAACGTAGCGTGGCTCGGATACCCCTGGGGCGTTCTGTCACCCGAAGTGCCCAGTGGCGGTGCGCTTACGTGCCATTTGACGCAGACGAACGTCCCAACCCTGATTAGCCTTGCCCGCGACGGGGCCGGACGACCGGCGGCGACCTACGATGGCCCGCGAAGATCGTGAGCGATGGGGGAGGCGCGCGTGGTGTCTGCTGGCCGGCCGCAGCTGCCGGAACCCGTGCGCAACCGGCTGGTGGCGCTGCTGCTCGAGGTGGACGAGCTGCAGGACCCGACCACCCGCGGCCTGATCATGACGGAGTTGCGCAACCGGCTGGGCCCCGGTTTCGACGTGCCGATGCAGAAGAGCGACCGGCTGTACACGATCGCGCTGGTCGAGGAATGCCAGCGGCACTACGGCGGCCTGCGCAAGCTGGTGGACGCGCTGCGCCTGTTCTGCCAGGGCCACTACCGCGTGGAAGAGGCGGCGGACCTGGTGGCCGCGCACATCCCGCTGGAGATCCTGCTCCCCGCGGAGCGGGCGGACCTGCGCAAACTGCTGACGGCGCTGACGTCCGAGGTGGACGCGTACAGCCTGTACCGGGCGTCGGCGGGCCCGCTGGCGCCGCCGCTGGAGTCGGCCCCGAGCGACCTGCTCGGCGTGGCCGACGAACTCGTCAACATGATGACGCCGCCGGGACAACTGCCGCCGCTGCTGGTGTTCCTGGAGTACCTGGCGGCCTCTGTGGACGGTCGTGGCCAGACGGCGCAGGCGTTGCGGCACTGGAACGCGGACGTGGTGCGGCGCTGCGAACTGCCGCCGCAGTTGCTGGCCGCCGCACGGGAAAGCGCGCACTTCCACACCACGAAGCCGGGCGGCCGCGCCTCGCTGCTGGTCCAGATCGAGGAGGACGGTCTCGACCACAACCGGTTCCAGGTGTCGGTGTGGCTGTGGTTGGACACCGACAGCCAGACGCTCGCCCGCGACGACCATTCGTACACGCTGGAGGAGATCCCGGACGTCATCGACCGCGCGCTGCTGGACTGCGGCAGCCTGCTGGTCACGGACGCCGTGGAGCCGATGGTCGAGTTCATCCTGCCGCACCGGCTGCTGGTCATGCCGGTGGACAAGTGGCTGATCACGCAGGGCGGCCCGTTCCGCAGCCGCCTCGGCGTCTACTACCCGGTGGTGGTGCGCAGCCTGGACCGCCTGCGCACCACATCGCTGCCGCTGCGCCAACAGTGGCGCGCGAAGTGGCGCTGGCTGCAGGAGCACAGCGGACTGCACCCCGAGTCGGCGGTGCGGTGGCTCGCCGACGAGGACGGCCACGATCCGCAGCGGCTGTACCGCGAACTGACCGGCGACCAGCCCGTAGCGGTCGCGTGGCACGGCCCGCCGCCCCCGGAACACCAAGCCGTCGACTCCGTGCTGGGTGCCGCGGTGTGGGCCGGCACGCCGGTGGCGCTGTGGTGCCGTGAGCACCACGGCGAGGGCGGTCACCTCCAGCTGACCGAAATGCTCACCAACGGCCCGCTGCCGCGGCTGCCCGACCACGCGCTGCGCGCCCGCAAGGAGGCCGACGCTCCCGGCGCGGTCGACGACCACTGCGGCAACCACCTCAGCCTGCTCTGGGACGACCCGTCCCGCCTGCCCGAGCCGAGGTTCGGGCTGTCCGCGCCGAGCTCAACGGGAGGATCCCCACCATGACCGGGGACGAGGACTGGCTGATCTACCGGGGCGCAGGCGAGCCGCACGACGGCATCGACCGCCTCCCGCCGCCACCGCGGTGGCGCGAGTTCGGCGGCCTGCCCCTCGTGGACCCGCGGCTGGGCATGGACGGCTCGGGCGGCCGCAAGCTGGGCGAGCAGGAGCGGGCCACCACCTACCGCGCGGACCGCGAGGTCACGGAGATCGTCAACGCCGCGTTGTACCTGCGCCGGCCGTTGTTGGTCACGGGCAAGCCCGGCACCGGCAAGTCCACGCTGGCGTACAGCATCGCGCACGAGTTGAAGCTGGGGCCGGTGCTGCGCTGGCCGATCACCAGCCGGTCCACGCTGGAACACGGTCTCTACCGCTACGACGCCGTGGGCCGCCTCCAGGACGCGAGCCTGCGCCAGGGCAGCGCCCGCCCGTTGCTGCGCACGAGTGGTGGGGAACCCGCCGCACCGCCGAGCATCGGCCGCTACATCCGTCTCGGCAAGCTCGGCACCGCACTGCTGCCGCAGGCCCGGCCTCGCGTGCTGCTCATCGACGAGATCGACAAGAGCGACGTGGATCTCCCGAACGACCTGCTCAACGTGTTCGAGGAAGGGGAGTTCGAGATCCCCGAGCTCACCCGCCTGCCCGACGACCAGGCCACGGTCGAGGTGATGATCGCCGACGGCACCGACACCGTGCCGATCCAGCGCGGCCGCGTGCGGTGCAACGCCTTCCCGGTGGTGGTGCTGACCAGCAACGGCGAGCGCGACTTCCCGCCGGCGTTCTTGCGCCGCTGCCTGCGGGTGGACATCCGCACGCCGAACCGGCAGCAGCTGACCGACATCGTCGCCGCGCACCTCGGCCCGGAGGCGGTGGCCGCCAGCGACGACGTGATCGACCGCTTCCTGGAGGACCGCCGCGTCGGCGACCTGGCCAACGACCAGCTGCTGAACGCCATCTACCTGGCCGCGTCCGGCGGCCGACCGCCCGAGGAGACCCGGGCCCGGCTGCTCGACGCGCTGCTGCGGCCGCTCAGCCAGCCGGGCCAATGAGGCTCGAACGACTCGTCGACGTGCTGGCGGCGGCCCGGGTGGACGTCACCGGCGAGGAGCTGGCCGACGCCATCTGGCTGGCCGGTCACCTCGGCAACGCCCGGCCCACGGGGACGGGCGAGCCGGTGCTGGAGCGGGAGCCGCTGCCGCCGCCGGTGGAGCCGGAGGAGCCGGCCTCGCCGGGCGGCGTGGAGTCGGAACCCAAGCGGCGCTTGGGAAGTCGGCCGTCGCCGGGGGCGACGGAGGTGCCGGCGTCGTCGGCGTCCATGCACCTGCCGGGGCGCGGCAATCACACCGATGGCATGAGCGGCTTGACGATGCTGAGCCCGGCGGCGCCGGCGCTGCCGGACACGCTGCAGCTGTCGCGGGCGTTGCGGCCGTTGAAGCGGCGCGTGCCCGATCCGCATCGACTCGTCGTCAACGAGCAGGACACCGCCGACCACATCGCCGACACGGGGCTGTGGCTGCCGGAGTGGCAACCGGAGATGACGCGGTGGCTGGAGGTCGCGCTCGTCGTCGACTCGGGTCCGTCCATGCGGATCTGGCGGCGCGCGGCGACGGAGTTGCGCGTGTTGCTGGAGCGCATGGGGGCGTTCCGGGACGTCCGCGTGTGGGAGATGGACACCCGTGAGGACGAGCCGCGGCTGCGCCGGCCGGGCGCGCCGAGTCGCAGCCCCCGTGAGCTGATCGATCCGAGCGGTCGTCGACTTGTGCTGATGCTGAGCGACTGCGTCGGCGAGGCGTGGCTTTCCGGTGCCATGTCACGGTTGTTGGCGATGTGGTCGAAGTCCGGCTCGGTGGCGATCGTCCAGCCGCTCCCGCAGCGGCTGTGGCACCGCACGGCGATCGTGCCGATTCCGGTGCGGCTGCGGGCCTTCGAGTCGGGGCTGCCGTTCCGGCGGTTCGAGTTCCAGCCGCGCAACCAGGGCTTCGGCGCGCCGCCGCCGACCGGGACGTCGGTGCCCATCATGGAGCTGGATCCGCGGTGGATCGGGCGCTGGGCGTCACTGCTCGCCGGCGAGAACCGCGGCTGGGTCGACGGTGTGGTAGTGCTTGCCGATGGCGAGGTCGGGGCCCGTCCGGAGTGGATGGTGGACGTGCCGCCGGACGCCCCGCTGGACCTCGTGCAGGCCTTCCGCGCGACGGCTTCCCCCACGGCCTTCCGACTTGCTTCGTACTTGGCCACAGCGCCGCTGAGCCTGCCGGTGATGCGGCTCGTGCAGTCCACGATGCTGCCGGAATCCGGACCGGCGCATCTGGCGGAAGTGTTTCTGGGGCAACTGCTTCACCGGATCGGGGACGAGCGACCCGACGAGGACCCGGACGAGGTGCAGTACGACTTCCGCAAGGGAGTGAGGGAAACCCTGCTGGGAACGCTGCGCAGGGACGAGGCCGTCAGGGTCTTCGGCGAGGTGTCGAGGTTCGTCGGCAGCCGGATGGGGCAGCCGCTGGACTTCGCCGCGATGCTGGCCGACCCGTTCGGCCACGACGGTCCACGCCTGTCCACGGGCAGCATCGCGTTCGCCCGGGTGTTCAACACCGTGCTGGAGGCGTTGGGGCCGCCGTACTCGCAGGCGGCAAAACGCTGGAGCCAGTTGGTTCCGGCGCCGGAGGACGAGAACTCGCCGTCCCTGGTCGAACTGACCACTCTGGACGGTTCCGAACCGGAAACAGATGCGGTGACCGAGGAAGGCGAACGCACGGAGCGGCTGGCGTCGCAGATCTGCCTCAGCTACCACCCCCGGGACTACGCCTGGGCGGAATGGCTGCGCTGGGAGCTGGACCGGCTCGGCTACGCCGTCGTGATCAGGCCGCTGTCCGAGGCCTCGACCCCGGACGGGCTGCGCCGGCTCGCGGCGGAGGCGCTGGAGAACGGCCGGTACGTCATCACCGTGATCTCCGCGAGCACGGTCGCGCTGCCCTACGCCGGCGAGGCGTGGCTGCAGGCGCTGATCGACAGCCCCGGCAGCCGGGGCCGGGTGCTGGCGGTGACCATCCACGCCGGCCTGCTGCTGGCCGAGATGGTGGACCGGATTGACGGCGTCACCTTCGAGGGCAAGGACGCCCGCACGGCGCTCAACGCCATCGTGGACTGCCTCGGCCGGGTCGCGGCCCGACCGGCGCGCACCACGCCGCCGGAGGTGCTGCGCTTCCCGCCGCCGCCGTTCCCCGGCGACGACTCGCACGTCGGCGAGCCGGACAGCCAGGGCCCGGTGTGGGTGCTGGCCGAGATCCGCTCGGGCGGCCGGTCGCTGCTGGCCCGCGGCGGCGCGGACGGCGCGGTGCGGCTGATCGACGTGGCCAGCGGGCAGACCGTGCTCAACCTGGAGGGCCACACCGGCCCGGTCCGGGTGCTGGCGCCCATCCCGTCCGCCGACGGCAGCCACGACATGATCGCCAGCGGCGGCGTGGACGGCATCGTCCGCACCTGGGACCTGGACTCCGGCGCGCTGCTCCGGGAGAGCCGGTTCCTGGAGGGCGAGGTGTGGGCGCTGGCCACGGTCCGCGTCGGCGGCCGGACCTGCCTGGCCGGCACCGGATCCGGGTCGATGATCCAGCTGTGGGACCCGGAGAGCGGGCAGCGGCTGCGCACCCTGGTGCGCCGCGGCGGCCGGGTGTGGGCGCTGGCGTCGGTCGAGGTCGCCGGCCGAGAGCTGCTGGCCAGCGGCGGCGCCGACGGCACGATCCGGTTGTGGGACCCGGAGACGAGCGCGGTGCTGCGCACCATCCAGGCCCACCGCAGCACGGTGTGGGCGCTGACCACGGTCACGGTGAACGGGGAGTCGCTGCTGGCCAGCGGCGGCGCCGACGGCATGATCCACCTGTGGCACCCGCGCACCGGCGCGCTGGTCAACTCGTTCGTCGGGCACGTCAGCACCATCCGCACGCTCGCGGTGGTGCCGACCGGCCAGGGCGATCTGCTGGCCAGCGGCAGCGCGGACAGCACGGTGCGGCTGTGGAACCCGCGCGGCACACGGGACGGCGTCGAGCACCGGTTCAGCCACCACACCGGCGAGGTGTGGGCGCTGGCCGCGGTCGAGGTCGACGGCCGGGTGCAGTTGGCCAGCGGTGGCGTGGACGGCACGATCCGGCTGGCCGACCCGGTCACGTTCCAGACCGACGAGCTGCAGTCGGTGCGGTCCAGCGCGGTGTGGGCGCTGACGTCCGTGCTGCTGCCGGACCGGACCCTGCTCGCCAGCGGGGCCCTGGACGGGTCCGTGCACCTGCACGAGCTGTCCGGCTTCTCCGAGGAGCGGACGCTTCGCGGGCACCGCAGCACGATCCGGGCGCTGGCGTCCGTGCCGGGGCCGGGCCGCGTGCTGCTCGCGACCGGGTCGTCGGACGGCACCGTGCGGATCTGGGACGCCGACACCGGCGAGCACCTGTCCACCCGGGCCGAGCACACCGGCGAGGTGTGGACGGTGACGCCGCTGTTGGTCAACGGCGAGCGGTTCATGGCCAGCGGCAGCGCCGACGGCACCATCCGGCTGTGGCCGCTGGACCGGGCCGAGGAGTCGCAGGTGCTGCGCGGGCCGGCGGCCGAGGTGGTGTCGCTGGCCGCGGTCGACGGCACGCAGGGGCCGCTGCTGGCCAGCGCCGACAGCGACGGCCGCGTGCTGCTGTGGGATCCGGGGTCGTGCGAGCTGCTGGGCACCTTCGACGACGGCCTGGCCGGCGTGGTCACGCTGACCGTCGTCGACGGCCGGCTGGCCGCCGGCTGCCAGGACGGCACCATCGCCGTCGGCGATCCCGGCGACGAGGTGCGGCTGGTGATGGACAGCGGGCTCGGGCACGTCGGCGCGCTCGGGCCGGTCCGGGTCGGCGATCGCCGGCTGCTGGCCAGCGGCGGCTTCGGCGGCCTGATCCAGTTCTGGGACGTGCGCACCGGCGAGCTCGTCGGCGAGTACCAGGCGCACGGCGGCACCGTGCGCGCGCTGACCCGGGTGCGGGTCGACGGGCAGCCGCTGATCGCCAGCGCCAGCGACGACGGCGACTTCCTGCTGTGGGATCCGCAGAGCCGGATGCGGCCCCGGTCGTGAACACCTTGAGAGAAAAGGGAGCTTCGGTGCGGAGGCTGGACGCGCTGGACTGGGTGGCGATCGGGCTGCTCGCGGTGGGCCTGGTGTTCCTGGCGACCGGGCTGCTGCCGCCGGCCCAGGCGGAGGGCACCCTGGTCCGGATCGGGCCGATCCTGGTGTTCCTGGGCGCGGTGATCGTGCTGGCCGAGCTGACCGCCGAGGCCGGCGTGTTCGACGCCATCGCGATCCGGCTGACCATCCTGGCGCGCGGCAACTTCGTGCTGCTGTTCGTGCTGTGCGTGCTGTTCGCCGCGATCACCACGGCGACGTTGAACCTGGACACCACGGCGGTTCTGCTGACGCCGGTCATGCTGGCCGTGGCGGCCAGGCTGGCGATTCCCGGTGCGCCGCTGGCGATGACGACCGTGTGGCTGGCGAACACCGCGAGTCTGTTGTTGCCGGTGTCCAACCTGACGAACCTGTTGGCGATGAACCGGGTCGCGTTGAGCGCCCCGGCCTTCGCGCAGCGGATGGTGCTTCCCGAGCTGGCCTCGGTCGCGGCGACCGCCGTCTGCCTGTGGATCTTCTACTGGCGGCGGGGCCGGCGCGGCATGGACCGCTACGAGCCACCCACCGCCCCTCGGCCGGCCGACCCCGTCCTGTTCGGAATCTGCGCCGCCGCCTGCGTGATCTTCATCGCCGGCGTCGTCGCGGGCCTGGAGCTGGCCGTCGTGTCGCCCGTCTGCGCCGGCGTGGTGGTGATCGCCTTCGCCGTGCGCAAGCGAGGCTCGCTGCGCTGGGGGCTCCTGCCGTGGCGGTTGCTGGTTTTCGTCACGGGTCTGTTCTTCGTCGTGCAGACGATCAGCGACCACGGGCTCGCCGGCATCATGCACGCCGTCATCGGCGACAGCAACGGGCCGGGCGGCGTGTTCCGGGCCGCCGGCACCGGGGCCGGGCTGTCCAACGTGCTCAACAACCTGCCCGCCTACACCGCCGGGGAGGCGGTGGTGCCGGTGGCCAACCATGACCAGTTGCTCGGGCTGCTGATCGGCACGAACGTCGGTCCGATCGTCACGCCGTGGGCCTCGCTGGCCACGCTGCTCTGGTACGAACGCTGCCGCTCGGCCGGCGTGAAGGTCGCCTGGCCGCGCTTCCTGCGCACCGGGTTGGTCACGGCCCTCGCCTGCCTGGCGGCGGCCACCGGGGCATTGGTCCTGACGATCTGACCGGCTGAACAGGCGAATTTTTGGTCTGAACCATACCGACCTCTTGCTGATCGTGATCGACTCATTACAGAGTGGCGGGCATGTCTTCCCTGCGTGCTCTGACCGCCCTCGGGCTGGCCGCGCTGGCCGTTGTCGGGACGGTGGCGGGCTCGGCGTCGGCGGCGACCGACAACCCCGCCGCGCCCGACCGCCACACCGCGCCGAACCATGTCGTCGGGGCGTACTTCGCCGGCTGGGAGCGTGACTCCTTCCCGGCGTCGCAGATCCCGGCGAACACCGTCACGAATGTCTTCTACGCGTTCTCCACGATCTCGAACGGCGTCTGCGCGACGCCGGACGGCGGGGCGGCCGGGGACTTCGCGGCATTGAAGCAGCTGAAGGCGAGCCACCCGAACCTGAAGGTGTCGATCTCGATCGGCGGCTGGGGCGCGGGCGGCTTCTCCGACGCGGCGCTGACGGACGCCTCCCGCAAGAAGTTCGTCGGCGCGTGCCTCAACACGTTCTTCAAGACCTACAAGGACACGTTCGACGGCGTCGACATCGACTGGGAGTTCCCGGTCTCGGGCGGCCCGGCCGAGATCACCGCCCGGCCGCAGGACAAGCAGAACGCGACACTGCTGGCCAAGGAGTTCCGGCGGCAGCTGGACGCGCTCGGCGGCTCGCACAAGCTGCTCACGGCGGCACTGCCGGCGGGTCGGCTGCAGACCGGCACGGGCAAGTACGGCGATCCGTACGACCCGGCGGCGAGCTTCGACCTGGGCGGCATCGCGAAGGTGCTGGACTGGGTCAACCTGATGACGTACGACATGGGCACGGGCTTCTCCCCGGTGTCGACGTTCAACGCGCCGATGGCTCAGGTGCCGGCGGATCCGCTGCCACAGCCGATGAAGCGCTGGAACAACGTGACCGGCGCGGTGCAGTACTACGAGATGCACGGCGTGCCGGCGGACCGGATCGTGCTGGGCGTGCCGTACTACGGGCGCGGTTTCCACGTCACGCAGGAGGGCCCGAACCACGGCCTGTTCCAGCCGTGGGACACCAGCTTCGACCCGGGCAGCTGGGGCGACATCAAGACGAAGCTGCTGACCGACCCGGCGTGGAAGCAGTACTGGGACAGCAACGCGCAGTCGCCGTGGCTGTACAACGCGGCCGAGCGGAAGTTCGTCAGTTTCGAGAACCCGCGCTCGATCGGCATTCGCTCCGACTACGCCCGCAATGCGAACCTGCGCGGCGCCTTCACGTGGGAGATCGCCGAGGACGACGCCCAGCACAGCATGCTGGACGCGATGGCCAAGCCCTGGTGATCAGTCCTGGTCGAGCAGTGACGCGAGGATCGTGATCACGTCGCCGTGCAGCGCGTCGACGTCGAGGCTGTCGTCGCCCTCGATGCGCTGCACGGCGGTCAGCAGCGCGGCAAGGCCGCCGTTGCGCGTGACGCACGTGCGAACGATCGCGCGAACGTCCGTGCGGGCGCGCGGGCTGCGCGGGATCGACACCCGGATCTGCATCGGCAGTTCCTCGACGATGTCGCGGCGCGCCATGTCGTCCACCATCGACGGCACCCGCAGGAACGCCTCCGCGAGCGCATGCAACGCCTCGTCGGGGGCGCTGCGCATGTCGTGTTGTGGCCACCGTGAGCGGGTGGCGGCCAACAGCAGCGGGGACTGCCGGATGGCGTGCACGAGCTGACCGACGAGCCGCTCGCCGCCGGGCACCACGCGCACCACACCGTCGTCGGCCTCCAGCACCAGCGGGAGCTGAGGCTGCTTCGGCACCACGGCCTGGGTGACGCCGCCGCGCAGCCAACCGACGCAGTCCGTCTCCTTGGCACTGACCTGCACCTCGGCGTAGGTGCCGGGAGCGGCGGCCGGCTCGCCGCGCACGACCTCGCGATAGAAGTCGTCCGACACGATCAGCGCAAGGGGCGCCTCGCCGCGCTTCAACGCGTCCCGCACCGGGTGACTGTCCACCAGCCGGCACGCGTGGATCACCGCCGCCGCCGACGCGCCCGTCTCGTCGAAGAACACCTGGCCGTGGTGCAAAGCCACCCGAAGGCGGATCTGAGCGCCGTCCGCGTAGCGGCTGTTGTGCTCGCGCAGCAACACCTCCAGTTCGTGCGGCAGGCGGCGGACCAGGAGGCTTTCCGGCACCTCGGGCGTCAGGAAGACGACCACGCCGTCGCCGGTGTCGTTGTGGTACCCCGCCTCGTAGTCGTGCCCGAGGGCGCCGAGCGCGGCGGTCAGCATCTCGCGCAGACCGGCGCGGACGATCCGGCGGTGGTCCTCGCTGCGGTGACCGCCGCTGAAACTCTCCACATCGACCACGAGGATCGCCCGGTACACCGAAGGCTGACGCTCTGACATCCGTGTCGTGCCCTCCCAGCAACTACTCTTGCCGAACACCATAGGGGAGGTGATCGCGCTGACCGGTCCGGCCGGCACGTTCTGGGGGCGGCTGTCACCGGCCGAGCAGGCCGCGTTCGCCGCGGCCGCCACGCGCAGCGGGTTCGCCGCGGGTGAGGTGATCGTCGGCCAGGGGGAGCAGACCAAGCAGGTGTACGTGGTGCTGAGCGGCCACATCAAGGTCATCGCGGGGGCGGCCGCGGGGCACGGGGTGATGCTGGCCGTGTGCGGGCCCGGGGAGGTTTTGGGGGAGCTGTCGGCGATCGACGGGCGGCCGCGGTCGGCGACGATGACGGCCATCGATGCCGTCGATGTGCTGTCGCTGCCGGCGGTGCGATTGCAGGGGCTGTGCGACGCGCATCCGCGGATTGCGTGGTCGCTGTTGGAGGTGATCGCGCAGAGGCTGCGGGAGACGGATCAGCAGCGGGCGGAATACGGGGGCGGGAGCACCATGCAGCGGGTGGTGACGTTGCTGCTGGATCTCGCCAATCGGTTGGGGAAGGCCGGGGTGGACGGGGTGCACATCGCGTCGCCGTTCACGCAGCAGGAATTGGCGGAGACGGCGTCGACATCTCGGGAGTCGATGGCGCGGGTGTTGCGGGAGTTGCGGGAAGAGGGCGTGATCACGACCGGGCGGGGTCAGTTCGTGATACACCGGATGGAGAGGTTGCGGGAATTGGTGCGGTGAGGGGTTGTGGTGTTGGGGGCCGATTTTGTGCGGAGCCTCTGAACGATGGCACTCAAGGCTGTCAAGGGCAGGCGGAGCCTTGTCGTTCTGCGGCTCAGGGGAGGGATTGAGCAATGAATATGACGGAACCGTTGGGTGGGGCGGGGGGAATTGGTGGGCCACCGGTGCGGATCGGGGCTTTCGCGCCGTTGAGCCGGCCCGGATGGGTGGGGGCGGGGCGGCACTTGCTCGCCGGACTCGAGTTGGCCGTTCGAGAGGTCAATGACGGGGGCGGGGTCGTCGGGAGGCCGTTGGAGCTGGTGGTCCGGGATACGGCGGCTGATCCGCAGCGGGCGGTGGCAGCGGTGGACGAACTGGCCGGGCTGGGCGTGGTGGCCTTGGCCGGGGAGTATCACAGCGTTGTCGGGCGTGAGGTTGCCGCCCGGGCTGATGCGCTCGGGCTGCCGTTCCTGTGCTCGTCGGCGGTTCTTGATGGGCTCACCGAGCAGCCGACGGAGTGGGTGGCGCGTGTTGCCCCGGCGCAGTCGCACGGCTGGCGGATCTACGCGGATTTCCTGCTCGGCGCGGGGCACCGTCGAATCGCCGTGGCAGTCGAGCCGAGCGTGTATTGGGCGGCTGGCGTCGGCATTCTGCGGGACTACCTCGCTCCTCGTGGCGGCACGGTCGTTGAGTTCGACATGCGGGCGCTTGCCCCGACTGCGGTGTGCGACGAACTCGTCGAGAAGGGCGCGACGGCCCTCCTGCTGCTGGTCGGCAACCCGGAGCCGGCGGTGTCGATCGTCAAGGCGGTGCGTCGTGACCGGCGGCTGGCCGAGGTCATGATCGGTGCTCCGGCTGGGCAACCGGAGTTCGCCGAGTGGGTGACGCTGTTGGGCGGCGATGGCGCTGGGATCCCGTTCTTGCGGTACCTGCCCGAGCGCCTGGGGCCGCTCGGTGTGCGGGTGGAGGCGGCGTTGCGTGAGCGGCTGGGCGAGGCGCCTTCCTTTGTGGCCTTCGAGGGCTACGACACGGTCGCCGTCCTCGCCGATGTGCTGCGGTCTGACGGCGTGGACCGGGCGCGCATTGCCGAATCCTGGCCGCACGTCGCAGTGGAGGGCACTCGTGGGCTGATCCGGTTCTCCCGCACGCCAGGCATCAACGTCTGGCAATGGGCTTGGCCGCCGGTGCAGGTCGCCGATCGAGACCCGGCGGCGCCCGGTCGGTTTCGGATCCTGCGCTGAGCCCTGAATCCCTGTGGAGTTGTCAAAGAACGCGGGGTCAGTATTGGTGAGGGTGGGTGGTGTGGACCCGGCCCTGGGGTGTGGTCCAGGTGGTGGTGCCGTCGGAATCCAGGGTCACCGTGTAGTTGTCGTGTTTGCGGTGGTGGTGCCAGGAGCAGAGGCCCTTGAGTTGGGTGGCTGTGGTTTTGCCTTTGGGCCAGGGGATGACGTGGTCGAGTTCGCGGATGGGGCTGGTGCAGCCGGGGGCGGTGCAGGTGCCGCCGTCGTGGATCTTGACCATCTCCCGCATGGGGGCGGTGGGCCGGTACTTGGCGGTGCTCATGCCGGTGGCGTGCCGGTACTCGTCGAGCAGGATGCCGCGCCAGGGGCCCTGCATGGCCAGTTCGCAGGCGAGTTCGGCGGGGATGGGGCCGTAGCCGTCCAACAGGCCGGGGTCTTTGGTCAGCCCGATCAAGGTCTCGACGGGGATCGTCACATGCACCTGGACCTGGCGCTCCTTGGTGTTGGCGAGGAAGCGGTCGAGGAAGGCGTCGGCCCGCTTCTGATCAGTAGTCCGGTCATCTTGGGGCAGCTCGGCGACGTCGGCGTTGAGCAGGTCGTAGGCCATGCGGGCCTCCACGGCGGGCAGCACCGCCTTGAGCTGGGCCATGCCATCCGGCAGCGGCGTGAACTCGACCCGCCGCTCGGCCTTGGCCTGCTGGCAGCGTCGGTCGCTGCCGTCGGGGTCGGCCAGCGCGACCAGTTTCGTCGTCTGGCGGGCGAGTTGGCTGCGGTTCAACCCGGGCGCGACCTCGACCAGGGTGTCTTCGACCTGGGTGATCAGGGCCTGGGTGGGCAGGTGAGCCACCCGCTCATCCACGACTTCCAGCCGCCGCTGGTCGATCTCCCCGCGCCGCAGCTGGGCGAACAGCCGGGGCAGCGTCTCGACCACCCGGCTGAATTCCTTGCGTTGTCCCAACGCCCGCTCGGGTTCATGGCCGGCCATGGCCAACTCCGTGAGGTCGTCGACGTGGTGGAGGACCTCCAGCTGGATGGCGTGGCCGAATGCGGCGATCTTGCCGGCCAGAATGTAGGCGGTGACCTTCTCCTGACCGGAGAGGCCTGGAATGCCCACCCTCGCCAACAGGTCAAACAGGGCCCCGCAAGGCTCCTTGTTCTCCATGTCGAGGGTGAGTTCTTCCATGTCTTTAGAATACGCGCTCCAAAGATCGAACTCGAATCACTAATGGGTGATTGTTTCATGCATAATCGCTGGGCGCTTCGCGTTCTGGGGGATGGGGGTCGGGGGACTGAGGAAGTGGGAAGCGGGGGATCGGGGGATCGTGGAAGTGGGAAGCGGGGAAGCGAGGCCGGCAAGCGGTGAAGCGGGGGAAGCGGGGTCGGGAAACGGTGAAGCGGTGAAGCGGTGAAGCGGTGAAGCCAAGCGTGGATTTTGTGTGGAGGTGGACGATGGCATACAATTGACAGCGACTCAGGGCAGGCTCTGCCTGCCCCTAAACAGCCCTGAGTGCCATCGTCCAGAGGCTCCACGCCAAATCCACGCGATCCGACACGGAAAGCCCGCCACCTCCCGCCGCTACACCCCCGTCACCCCGTCCACCGCCTCCCTCAACAGATCCGCATGTCCATTGTGCCTCGCATACTCGTGAATCATGTGATGCATGACCAACCGCAGCGACACCTCCTCCTCCCATCGCGCGTTGTATGCCGTCACATCCAACGACTCCGCTTCCCGTTCAATCCGCCGCGACGCCTCCACCTCCGCCTCCCAGGCGGCAACGGCCTCGCCCCATGTCGCCCCTGAGGCGTCGTACGCCGCCTGGTAATCCGTCTCCTCCGAATACACCAGCCCCACGTTCTCCTTGCCCATCACCCTTCGGAACCATGTCCGCTCCACCTCGGTCATGTGCCGCACCAGCCCGAGCAGCGACAGCGTCGACGGCGGGCTGGCCTGTCGCCGTAGCTGCTCGTCGTTCAACCCTTCACACTTCAGGGCCAGCGTCGCCCGGTGGAAGTCCAGGAACGCCCGCAGCGTCTCCCGCTCGTCGCCACGCAGCGGCGGCCCGATCCGTTCACTCATCACCCGCACAGCGAACCACAGGTGTCCGGCCTGCAAGTGCACGGCGAAATTTCCTCGTGGAAGTTCCGCTGTGTGTCATGTGACGCAGAACTCCGCCGCCGACCGGTCTAGAAAGGTGTCATCTGCCTGATCGGGCAGGTAGAGGAGGGGACCAGAGATGAACACTCAGAACGAGGAGCGCCGACCCTACAACCGAGTCTTCGCCCGTGTCGTCCTGACCACGCTGTTCACCGCGGTGCAGCTCTGGGCCATGGTGGTGCTGCTGACCCAGGTCCACGTCAGCGGCGTCGTCGCCGTGGCGCTGGCCGTGGTGATGGCCGGCGGCGTGCTGGCCGCGATCTACGGCTGGCAGGAGGTCCGCACCGCGAGCCGCCAGCAGGTCGGCAACGACGAGCTGTCCGAGCGGGTTCGCTGGACCCGCGACAACACCCGCTTCCTCGACGACTTCTACCCGATCGAGCAGCGGCAGCGCCGCCGGGAGCAGCGCGACCAGATCGCGGTCTAGGCCGGAGGGGGCCACGGACCGGGGGTGAGGGACCGCCCGCCCCGCCGCTCGGGGAGAGCGGGGCGGGTGAGCACCAAGGGGGAGAGTCGCCCGCCGAAGCGGGGGCGGGTGAGTGGCAAGGGGTCGCCCGTCCCGGAACCGGGCGGGTGGCGCGAGAAGGACCGTGACGCTTCCTGGCAGGGGCAGGAAGCGCCACGGTTCGCTCCCTTTTCGGAAAACCTCGACGAGACGGGCCTTGTCGAGGTTAATCTTCGCCAATGCAGCTGCCGTGGCGGACTTCCGCTCGCACCGGCCTGAGCAGCGGCAGTTCCGTCGTGGTGGCGACGGTGACCGGTCTGCTCCTGGCCTTCGTCGCAGCATCGGCGGTGTTGTGTGCGGTGAGCACCGGCAACGCCGCGCTGAGTTACCAGGTGGGCCGTTCCTGCCCGCAGTCGCTGGCCCCGGCGGTGAACGGGCTGGGGGTGCCCCCTGACGCAGCCGACCGGATCGCCCAGGACGCCAGGGAAGTCGCGAAGCAGCAGGGATTCCCGCAGACGCTGTTCGGCGCGTACACCCGGACGTTCCGCCTGGATCTCGGCGGCCGGCCGTCGCCGTGGCTGCGTTTCGGCTACCGGGACGACGCGACGGCGAACCTGCGCGCGATCCAGGGCGGTGCGACGAACGGGACGTGGTTGGCACAGAGCCCGTCCGCGGACGCGCACATCGGCCTGGGGCCGCTGAGCAGCGAGATCCCGCCGGTGACGGCGATCTACTCCGATCTCAACGACCCGGTGTCGCCGTTCTGGTGCACCGAAGTCGCCACGGTCGTCTACAACACCCAGGCGGGCGACGGCGGCAGTTCCACGACGGCGTTCCTGCCCACGATCGCCGACGTCGCCAACCTCGGCCGCCGCCTCGACATCTCGGTGCGTTTCCCGGTCACGGCCCCGAAGACGCTCGCGGAGGCACGGGACCTGGCCGCCAGAAGCGACCGGCTGGCCGATGCCCTGCGCAAGAAGTTCGCCGCCGACGGGCTGACCGCCTTCGCACCGGTACGGCTGCCGTTCGCGTCGGCGCTGACCGAGGCGGAGAAGGCCCAGACCAACGTGATCGCGTTCGTGCTGCCGCTGACGGCGATCAGCCTGCTGGTCGGCCTGGTTGGCGTCGGCGCGATGGCCGCGCAGTGGTGCCAACGCCGACACGCCGTGTTGCGACTCCTGTGGGCCCGAGGCAGCTCGCCGATCTCCTTGGGCGCCAAGGCGTTGCTCGAACTCGCCGGCCCGCTGGTCGTCGGGGCGGCGATCGGTCTGGTTGTCGCCCGGGTCGCATTGCCGTGGTACGCCCCCGTTGCCGAGCTGGATCCCGGTACCACAACCTGGGCCGTACTCGTGGTCCTCGGCGTACTCGTCAGCGCGGCCGCGGTGCTGACGGCGACCGCCGCCTGGTGGACGCACCGCATGTTCCAGGCGCCGCGCCGTCGGCGGATTCCCCGTGTGCTGCGGCTGATCCCGTTCGAGCTGCCGGTCGCGACAGCAGCCGTGTTCTCGGGACTCCGGCTGATGCAGTCGGTGCCCAGGACCGGCGGTGTCGCGCCGTCGTTGGACGCCTTCGCACTGGCGTTCCCGGTGTTGGTGGTCGTGGTGATCGCGGGCATCGCCGCCCGACTCGGCCGGTTGCTGCTGGCGTGGTCGCACCGGCTGAGCGTGTGGTCGCTGCCGTCGGTGCAGCTGGCGGTGCGCCGGCTCGCGGCGGCCAGCACGGCGGCGACGGGCGTCCTGCTGGTGGGTGTCCTCGCCGTCGGCACGCTCGCCGTCGGCAACAGTGTCAACCACGCCGAGCAGAACTCCTTGGCCAGCAAGTCCGGCAACCTCATCGGCGCCAGGACGTCCGTGCAGATCTCCACCACCTTCGGACAGAGCAAGGCGCCGCTTCCATCCACAGTGGACGCTCATGCCACGGTGGTCGGCGTGGTCGATCGGGGCGTGAGCAACATGGTCGCCGTCGACCCGGCGACCTTCGCCAACGGCGCCTGGATCGACCCCGAACGCCGCGACGAGATGCTGGACCTGGTCGGCCGGCTCGGCCACGGGGCGGCGATCGCCGTCGGGGGCGCGAAAACCGGCTCGATCGCCATCCCCGGGTTCGCGCCGCTGCACACGATCGGCCAGCTGCCGCTGTTCCCCGGCATGCCGTACAACGTCGGCTACGTGACGGCCCGGTCCGACATCACCAGCACGTCGGAGATCAACTCGTTCTTCCTCTGGTCCAGCGACAACGCCGACACCGTGCTCAAGCAGCTCGCCGCCGGCCGCATCGACCACATCGCGTACAAGACGACCGACATGGCGTTGGACGCGCTGCCCTTCTACACCGTGCAATGGACCTTCGGCTACATCGCGTCGGTCGGCGCGCTGCTGGCCGTGATCGCGGCGGCGTCGCTGCTGCTGGCGGTCGGCGCGCGGCGCAAGCAGACGGCGTTGTCGGGCGCGCTGGCGACGCGGATGGGGCTGCGGCCCGCCACTTTGGTCGTCAGCCACCTGCTGGAGTTCGGCGCCGTGGCAGGATCGGTGCTGCTGGCCGGGGTGACGGTCGGACTGGTCGTCTCGGCGTTCTCGGTGCCACGCCTGGATCCCGCGCCCTGGCTGCGGCCGGTGTCCGCGTTGCCGAACTCGGTGATGTTCGTGCTGATCGCCGTGGTGATCGGGCTGGTGGTCGTCGCGGCGGCCGGGTGGATCGCGGTGCGCGGCGTGCGCACCGCCCGAGTCGGGGAGTTGATCCGTGGCTGACGTCCTTGCCGCGCAAGGAGTCGGCGTCGACTACCCGACGCCGGCCGGCACCGTGACGGCGATCGACGGCGTGACGGTCACCGTGCCCGACGAGGGCGTCACGCTGTTCGCCGGGCCGTCCGGCTCCGGCAAGTCGACGCTGCTGCGAGTGCTGGCGCTGGTGGAGCGGCCGACCCGGGGTGTCGTCCAGCTCGGCGGCGAGGCGGTGAGCGGGCGATCGCACCGCCGGCTGCGGGCGCTGCGGCGGCAGACCATCGCGCTGATGTTCCAGAACCCGTTGGAGAACCTGCTGCCCGAGCTCACGGCCGCGCAGAACGTGATCGCCGCCGCGCAGAGCGCCGGCCGCGAAGCCGACCTGGACCTGCTCGGCGTCGTCGGCCTCGACGGCATGGGCGACTACCGGGTGCCGGCGCTGTCCGGCGGGCAGCAGCAGCGGCTGGCGCTGTGCTGCGCGCTGGCCCGTGAACCGAAGGTCGTGCTCGCCGACGAGCCGACGTCCCAGCTGGACGACACATCGGCCGGGCTGGTGCTGGAGACGCTGAAGGTGTTGGTGGACCGGGGAGTTCCGGTCGCGGTGGCATCGCACGACGACCGGTTGATCAAGCTGGCCGATCGTGTGGTGCGGATGGACTCGGGTCGAGTGGATTCTGGGCGGGTGGCGTGATGGCGTTGGTGGCCAACGGGATCAGCCGGTCCTTCCGGCAGGTCGAGGTGCTGCGCGGGGTGGATCTCGCGGTGGCGCCGGGGGAGTTCGTCACGATCGGCGGACCGTCCGGTTCGGGCAAGAGCGCCCTGCTGTCCATTCTGTGCGGATTCGACCGTCCTGACGTCGGCAGCGTGCAGATCCGGGACGTCGAGTTGGACGGCGCCCCGAGCTGGCGGCGTTGCGCCGTGTTGCCGCAGGCGCTCGGCCTGGCCGGCGAGCTGACCCTGGCCGAGAACACCGCGTTGCCGTTGCTGCTGACGGGATCCCCGGAGGCGAAGTCCCGCAGCGTCGCCGTGCTCACCGAACTCGGCGTGGGGGAGCTCGCGGACCGGTACCCGAACGAGGTCTCCTACGGCCAGCAGCAGCGGGCCGCTCTGGCCCGGGCGATCGTCGTGGAGCCGGAGGTGCTGCTGGCCGACGAACCGACGGCGCACGTCGACCACGCCAGCGCCGAGGTGGTGCTGACGGTGCTGCGCCGGGTGGCCGATCGTGGCACGGCCGTGATCGCGGCGACCCATGATCCCCGCGTGCACGCGGTGGCCGATCGCCAGCTCCGGCTGGACAAGGGCCGCCTGGTGGCGTAGCCAGGTAGGCATGCGGGAGGCGATGCGGCTGATCGGCGGGTCCCGGCGCATAACCGTGCTCACCGGGGCCGGCGTGTCGACGGCGTCCGGCATCCCCGACTTCCGCGGCCCGAACGGCGTGTGGACGAAGGATCCCGAGGCCCAGCGGCTGTCGTCGCTGCAGGACTACGTCGCCGATCCCGAGGTGCGGCAACGGGCCTGGCGCAGCCGGGCCGTGCATCCCGCCTGGCACGCCGAGCCCAACGCCGCCCACCGGGCGCTGGTCGACCTCGAACGTTCCGGCCGGCTGCGGGCGTTGCTGACGCAGAACATCGACGGCCTGCACCAGCGCGCCGGCTCCAATCCGGAGCTGGTCGTCGAGCTGCACGGGTCGCTGACCGAGACGGAATGCCTGAGCTGCGGCGACCGTGCCCCGATGGCCGAGGCGCTGGCCCGGGTCGCCCACGGCGAAGCCGACCCGCCCTGCCGGAAATGCGGCGGGATCATCAAGTCGGCGACGATCTCGTTCGGGCAGGAGCTCGACCACGACGTGCTGCGCCGGGCCCAGCGGGCGGCGCTGGACTGCGACCTCTTCCTCGCCGCCGGCACCTCGCTGACCGTGCACCCGGCGGCGGGCCTGGTCGGCGTCGCCGCGCAGGCCGGCGCGAAGGTGCTGATCTGCAACGCCGAGTGGACCCCGTACGACGAGATCGCCGACGCGGTCGTGCGGGAGCCGCTGACCGAGTCGTTGCCCGCGCTGGCGGCGGCTGAAACGATCGAGCCCAAGGGGCGCCTGTCGACGTGGGGCGATCCGGCCACTTGGTAGCTAGGCTGCTGTGATGCGGGTCCCACTCACCGTCAGTGACTTCCTGGACCGTGCAGCGACGGTCCTCGCCGACAGCGTCGCGATCGTGGACGAGCCGGCCCAGCCGGCCGATCCCGTCGCCACCACCACCTACCGCGAGCTGGCCGGGCGGGTCCGCGCCTGGCAGGCCGGCCTGGACGAACTGGGCGTCGGCGAGGGCGAGCGGGTCGCCGTCGTCAGCCACAACTCCGCGCGGCTGATGGAACTCCTGCACGCCGTCCCAGCCAGCGGCCGCATCTGCGTGCCGGTGAACTTCCGGCTGCGGGCCGACGAGATCGCGTACATCGTCGAGCACAGCGGCGCGTCCGTGCTGCTGGTCGACCCCGAGCTGGACGAGTCGCTGGCCAAGGTGACCGCGCCGCACCGGTTCCTGCTCGGCGCGGAGACCGAGCAGCTGATGCGGTTCGACGCCGAGCCGCGGCCGTGGTCGGAGCCGGACGAGGACGCGACGGCGACGATCAACTACACCTCCGGCACCACCGCGCGGCCCAAGGGCGTGCAGCTGACGCACCGCAACATCTGGGTCAACGCCGTCACCTTCGCGATGCACACGCGGGCGTGGGAACGCGACGTGTACATGCACACGCTGCCGATGTTCCACTGCAACGGCTGGGGCATGCCGTACGGGCTGACCGGCGTCGGGGCCAGGCACATCGTGCTGCGCAAGGTCGACGGCGCCGAGATCCTGCGCCGCGTCGAGCAGCACGGCGTGACCCTGATGTGCGGGGCGCCGGCGGTGTGGAACGCCGTGCTGGACGCCGCGCAGACGTGGAGCGGCGAGATCCCCGGCCGCGACAAGGTGCGGATCGTGTGCGCGGGCGCGCCGCCGCCGACCCGGACCATCGCCCGCGTGCAGGACGAGCTCGGCTGGGAGTTCCTGCAGATCTACGGCCTGACCGAGACGTCGCCGCTGCTCACGTTCAACCGGACCCGGCCGCAGGACGTGGACCTGCCACCGCTGGAGCGCGCGGCCAAGCTGTCCCGGGCCGGCGGTGTCGCGCTCGGCGCGCGGATCACCATTTCCGACAGCGGCGAGGTGCTGGCCCGGTCCAACGTCGTGCTGGACGGGTACTGGCAGAACCCGGAGGCGACCGCCGACGCGCTGGAGGGCGGCTGGTTCCACACCGGCGACGGCGGCTCGATCGACGACGAGGGCCATGTCGTCATCTCCGACCGGCGCAAGGACGTGATCATCACCGGCGGTGAGAACGTGTCGTCCATCGAGGTCGAGGACTGCCTGTTCAGCCACCCCGCGGTGGCCGAGGTGGCGGTCATCGGCGTGCCCGACGAGAAGTGGGGCGAGACGATCAAGGCCCTGGTCGTGCTGGCCGACGGGGCGACCGCGGACGAGGCGGAGCTGATCGCCCACTGCAAGCAGCGGCTCGCCGGCTACAAGGCGCCGACCTCGGTGGAGTTCCGGGAGTCGATCCCGCGCACCGCCACCGGCAAGATCCAGAAGTACAAGCTCCGGGAGCCCTACTGGGCCGGCCGGGACCGCAAGGTCAACTGAGAACCCCGGCGAGTCACGCTCTCCGGCACACCGAATGTCGGTTTCGGGCACACCGCGAGTCCCACGTCCGGGCGGTCATGAATTGGTTTCATGACGGCTCGTGCGCGGGACTTGCGCTTTCTCCGGCCCGGGTGTGCCTCAGAACGGCATTCGCCCTGCTTGAGAGCGTGACGCGCCGGGGTTTTAGGCCGTTCGTGTTACACGTGTGGCTGATGGTGGGTGAGTTTTGCGCGGTACTTGTGGCGTCAACGGGGCACGAGTGGCACAGTGTCATCGTGCCTGGTTGACGCCGTTCGGCCTATCCGTGTTGCTCCGAATGGCCCAGCCTTCGCGAGGAGGTGTGTGGTGGTTCGAACAACCGTGTTGGCCGGGGTGGTCCTCGCCGTTCTGCTGGGTTCGGCCGCGCCCGGGGTCGCCGTGCCGCCGCCGCCCGACAACCCGTCGGACTCCGACATCAGCGCCGGCCAGCAGGACGTCAAGGACAAGGCGGCCAAGGTCGGGGACCTGACCAACCAGCTCGCCGCCGCCGACGCCCGGCTCGCGGACCTGCAGGACCAGGTCGAGGCCCGGATGGAGGAGGTCAACAAGGCCCGGGTCGACCTGGAGGCCGCGCAGGCCGCCGCCAAGCAGGCCGGCGACGACGCCGCCGCGGCCAAGCTGGAGGCGGACGCGGCGGCCGGCGCCATGGACGACGCCCGCAAGCGGCTGGACGAGTTCGCGGCGGCCAGCTTCTCCCAGGGCAGCGCGGTCGGCGGCTTCTCCGCCCTGTTCGACGCGACCAGCCCGGACAACCTGCTGGCCCGGGTGCAGATGCTGAACGCGGTCAGCGAGTCCGAGCTGAAGGCGATGGACGTGGCGCAGCGGGCCGAGGTGGACCGCGCCAACAAGGAGTCGGCCAGCCGCAAGGCGCTGCAGCTGGCCAAGCAGAAGCAGGACGAGGCCGACGCGGCCAAGCGCAAGGTGGACGCGGCGATGGCGGCCGCGGTCGCCGCCCGGCAGAGCGAGGCCGACCAGGAGAAGCAGCTCCAGGCGTCCAAGACGACCATGGAGAACCAGCTGTCGGCGGCCCAGGCCACCGTCGGCGACCTGCAGGCGCAGCGCCAGCGCTACGAGGACTGGCAGGCACAGAAGAAGAAGGAAGAAGAGGCCGCCGCGGCCGCTGCCGCGGCGGCGGCCGCCTCCCGTCCGGTCGCCAACCGCCCCGCCCCGCCGCCACGGCCGGTGCCGGTGGCCGCCGCCGGCCGGGCCGCGGCGGTGATCGGGCGGGCGATGGCCGAGCTGGGCATGCCGTACGCGTGGGGCGGCGGCACGCCGAGCGGCCCCAGCCGGGGTATCAGCGACGGCGGCGGCGAGGCCGACTACTACGGCGACTACAACAAGATCGGCTTCGACTGCTCGGGGCTGATGGTCTACGCCTTCGCCGGTGTCGGCATCTACCTGCCGCACTACAGCGGCTACCAGTACTACGCCGGCCAGCACGTGCCGCTGTCCCAGATGGCCCCCGGCGACATGCTGTTCTACGGCAACCCCAGCAACATCCACCACGTCACGATGTACATCGGCGGCGGCCGCATGATCGAGGCGCCGTACTCCGGCGCCTACGTGCGGGTGGTGCCGGTGCGCTGGGGCGAGATCATGCCGTACGCCACCCGCGTGCTCTGACGGCCGAGCATCGTCGCCGGCGTGAGCAGCGTCAGCACGCCGGCGACGGCGATCGCCTCGCGCGGCCCGATCGCGCCGGCCAGCAGGCCCCAGGCCGCGGTGGTCGCGGCGATGCTGACCTTGGTGGTGACCGACCACGCCGACAGCACGCGGGCCACGGTGTCCGGCGCCGAGTTCTCCAGCCGGGCGGTCGCCGACACCGGGGCGTAGATGCTGCAGCAGGTGATGATCCCGAACTCGAGGCCCATCACCAGCAGCAGCCCCGGCAGGCCGGGGGTGACGAAGGCGAGGCCGGGCACCCAGATCACCCGCAGCAGGCTGGTGGCCAGCAGCACCCGGCCCTGACCGAACCGCCCCACCAGCGGTCGCGCCAGCCGCGAGCCGACGAGACCGCCCAGGCACGGCACGCCGAACGCCAGGCCGTACTGCCAGGGCGCGAAGCCGAGGTCGCCGAGCATCAGCACCGACAGCAGCGGCGCCGTGGCCATCAGCAATCCGTTGAACAGGGCGCTGTTCAGGAACAGCGGCCGCAGCACCGGGTGCCGCAGGATGTGCCGCCAGCCGTCGAAGATCTCGCCCACGGTCAACGCGGGCGCCGGGGCCGGCGCCGGCTCGGGCCGGCGGATCGCCCGAATCCCCAGCGCCGACACCAGAAAGCTGACGGCGTCGACCACGATCGTCGTCATCGGGCCGGACGCGCCGATCGCCGCCCCGCCCAGCGGCGGCCCGACCGCCGTCGCCGACCACTGCGTCGCCTCGAACCGGCCGTTGGCCTGGAGCAGGTCCTCCTTGGCCACCAACGACTTCAGGAACGCCCCGCTGGCCGCGGTGAACACGATGTCCGCCGCCGCGACCACCACCGACACCACCACCAGCTGCCCGAACGTCAAGCCGTGCAACACATACGCCGCCGGCAGCGTCAGCAGCGCCCCGCACCGCAGCAGGTCCATGGCGATCATCACCGGCCGCTTGCGCCGGAACTCGATCCACGGCCCCAGCGGCACCGCCAGCAGCGCGCCGACGATCAGGCCGGCGGCTGCCAGCAGGGACACCTCGGCGGGCGTGCTGTGCAGCACGAGGATCGCCACCAGCGTGAAGGCGTCGAACGCGAACCAGGTGCCGACCGTGCTCGCCGCGTACGCCGCCCACAGCCATCCGAAATCCCTACCCATGACTGGATCTTCGACGCCGGACGGGACTCCGATCAAACAACCCCGCGCCGGCGAGCCACAACCAACGGTTGTAGCCTCGCGCCGTGGACCTCAACGCGGTGCGGACCTTCGTGGTGGCGACCGGCGAGGGCCGGTTGCAGGATGCCGCCGACGAGTTGGGCGTCAGCCAGCAGGCCGTGTCCAAACGCATCAGCGCGCTGGAGAAGGACCTTGGTGTCCGCCTGTTCACCCGCACCGCCCGCGGCATCCGGCTGACCGTCGAGGGCGAGACGTTCCTGCCCCACGCCCGCGCCCTGCTGCAAGCGGCCGACCGTGCCGTCGAATCCGTGCGCCCCGGCCGCCGCGCGCTGCGCGTCGACGTGCTCGGCCGGCGGCTCGTCACGGCCGCCATGCTGCACGAATTCCACCGCCAGCACCCGGAAATCGAGCTGGACGTCGTCGTCCTGCCCAACGGCGAGGCCGCCACCGCCGCCGTGCTGGCCGGCACGATCGACGCGGCCTTCTGCGCGCGGCGGACCCCGCCGCCCGAGGGTGTCCGCACGATGCGCGTGCACGACGAACCCCTGAACTTCCTGGTCGGCCCCGAGCACGAACTCGCCGACGCGCCCGAACTGGCGCTGAAAGACCTTGTGGGGCACCGGATCTGGATGCCCGGCATGGCGCCCGGCTCCGAGTGGAGCGCGTACTACGAGGAACTCGCCGCCGCGTTCGACCTGTCCATCGACGGCCAGGGGCCGAACTTCGGCAGCGACACCATGCTGGACATGATCGCCGACACGCCGTCGCTCGCGACCTTCTGGGGCACCGGCATCCGGAAGGTCTGGACCGCCGACCTGCGCAGCATTCCCGTGATCGGTCCCACGCCGGTCTACCCGCACTCGCTGATCTGGCGGGCCGACAACCCGCATCCCGGCCTGCCCGAACTGCGCGAGCACCTGGAGAAGCACCGGCGTTCCCAGCACCTGGACGACACCTGGACAGCCATCTGGGCTTCCTGACGCTGCCGAGACGTTAACCTCCGGTTACCCATGGGGAACCGGAAAGTCCTGTCCCATGCACTGGAACTCCTAGGCCGACAGGGTGATTCGCGCGCGACCCCTTCTCGTGGCCCCCGGCCGCGAGCTAGTTTTCCGATCAATCAACGGGGGAGCTTCTGGGGGAAGAATTGCCCAACGATTGCGTCGTGCTCGTGGACACCTACGAGACGGCTGATCACGGCGTGCCGCAGACCGCGCGGCACATCGCACCTGCCTTCCGGGCCGCCGGGGCCGACTGCGTCCGGGTGCAGAGCGCGCCGGACGCGCCGGGTGTGTACCGGTCGTCGTCGCCGACGTATGCGAACTACGTCGACAACATCGTCCACGACGGCGACCTGGAGAAGACGATCGCCGCGCTGGAGCCGTACCGGCCGGTGGCGGTGGTTGCCGGCGGCGAGTACGGCGTGGCCTTCACCGACGTGCTGGCCGAGGCGATGGGCCTGCCGGGCAACGGAACGGCGCTGAGCGCGGCCCGGCGGGACAAGCACACGATGGTGGAGACGGTTCGGGCCGCCGGCCTGCGCGCGGCCCGCCAGCTGCGCACCGCCGACGAGGCGGAACTGGCTCAGTGGCACCGTGAACTGGGCGGACGCATCGTGGTCAAGCCGATCCGCAGCGCCGGCGGTGACGGGGTGTCGTTCTGTGACACCCCCGAGCAGTCGACGGCCGCGCTGCGGGCGATCACCTCGCGGCAGAACCTGTTCTCCGAGGACAACGACGCCGTGGTGGCGCAGGAGTACCTGGTGGGCGCGGAGTTCATCGTGAACACGGTGAGCCTCGACGGCGCGCACCACGTCTGCGACATCTGGAAGAGCCAGCGGTTTTCCGTCAACGGCATCACCGACCTGTCCGGCGCCTGCTACCTGGTGCCCCGGCGCGGCCCGCACCACGACGAACTCGTCGACTACGCGGGCCAGGTGCTGGACGCGGTCGGGATCCGCCAGGGCGCGGCGCACGTGGAGCTCAAGCTGACGCCGCAGGGACCGTGCCTGATCGAGGTCGGGGCCCGGCTCTCCGGCGGCGACCTGCCGCACTACGCGCGGCTGGGCATCGGTGAGTCCCAATTGGACTGGATGGTCGACGCCTGCCTGCGGCCGGAGCGGTTCCGGGCGCGCTGCGCCGAGGACTACCGGATCCAGCGGTACTACTCGTGGGCGGCGATGATCTCTCCGGTGGCCGGGACGCTGCGCCGCTACCGGGCCATCGAGGAGATCCAGGCCCTGGAGAGCTTTCACGAGATGTGGCAGCTGACCAAGCCCGGCCAGCGCCTGCGGCGCACGGTCGACGACACCACCTATCCGATCATCGTCACGTTCATGCACGAGGTCGACGAGGTCCTCATGCGAGATCTGGGCACGTTGCGCTATCTCGACGGTGTTGGCTTCTACGAACTGGGGACCGAACATGACTGACGTCGCTGTCGCCGCCTTCAAGGAAGACCTGACCTTCCGGCCGCGTTACCGCTCCCTGGCCACCCTGGCCGACGAACCGGCCGGCCTGACCTGCAGCGTCACCGTCGGCCGCAGATGGGCCGCCGAGGGCAGAGCCGGCTCCGTGGTCGGCTATCCGGCCTTCGAGCAGGCGGCCGAGCGGGTGCGCGCCGGCGAGCACGACGTGCTGCTCGTGCCGTCCGCGTACCCCGACATCCGCGCCTTCTTCTTCGACCCGGAGCTCAAGGCGGTGGAGACCTTCCTGGGCCAGCTGCCGGACATGGTGTTCGCGGTGCCCGAGGGCGTGGACCCGGAGGCGCTGGACGTCGTCTACCACCACCCCGCGACCAAGTCGCTGGTCGAGTCGCTCACCGAGCCGGTCGGCAGCACCGTGCTGGCCAGCTCCAACAGCTCCGCCTGCCGGGACGCGTTGGGGCACGACGGACCGGCCGGCGCGGTCACCAACCAGACCTCCGCCGATCACTACGGGATGCGCGTCGTCCGGGTACTGTCCGCCGGTACCCCCATGGGCTTCGTGGTGTTCACCCGGAAGGATTCCCAATGACGTTGTCAAGCGGTAGCGGTGATAGGCGGTGAGCCTGTCAGGCTGCTGCGCTGCCTGGTCGTGGCACGTGGGGCTGGAACGTTCGTTCGTCGCGGACGAGCGCCCACACGACGTTGAGGCGTCGACGCGCCAGGGCCAGTACGGCCTGCTTGTGGACCTTGCCCTCGTGCCGTTTGCGTTCGTAGAAGGCCTTCGACTCCGGACACCGGACGATGGCGTACTGCGCGGACAGGTAGAACGCCCGCAGCAGCCGCCGGTTGTAGCGGCGCGGACGGCGCAGGTTGCCCTGAACCCGGCCGGAGTCACGCGGGACCGGCGCCAGGCCGGCGACACCGGCCAGCCGGTCAACGCTGCCGAACGCGGCCGGATCCCCGCCGGTCAGAGCGATGATCTCGGCCCCGAGCAACGGCCCGATGCCGGGCATGCTCAGGATCACGGCGGCGTGCCGGTGCTGGCGAAACCGGCCCTCGATCAGGGCGTCGGTCTCCGCGATCTCCTCATCCAGGGCCATCACCCCCTTGGCCAGCCGCGCCGTCATGGCCGCGGCAGTGGACTGTCCGGGAACGGCGGTGAGCTGGGCCCGGGCTGCGGCGATCGCGGTCGCGGCGATTGCGGCGCCGTTGCGGACCTTGCGGGCCCGCAGCCAGGTGGCCAGCTCGGCCTGGCCGCACTCCCGCAGCGCGGCGGGAGTCTGAAAGCCGGTCAACAGCACCAGCGCGGCTTTGGAGGAGCTGTAGTCAAAGGCTCGTTCCAGGGCGGGGAAGTACTCCAGGATCTGGGCGCGCAGCCGGTTGATCGCCCTCGTGCGGTCGGCGGTCAGGTCGTAGCGGCGGGCGGTCAGGATCCGCAGGTCCACGGCGATCTCGTCGCCGGCGGTCATCGGGTGCAGGTCGCGGCGCATGCGGGCCTGGTCGGCGATGATGAACGCGTCCTTGGCGTCACTTTTGCCCGATCCTCGGTAGCCGGCCGAGGCGTGGTGGACGGTGCGGCCGGGGATGTAGAGCAGGGCCTGGTCGTGGTTGACCAACAGGGCGATCAGCAGCGCGCCGCCGCCGGCGTTGAGATCGATCGCCCACAGCACGTCGGGCGACAGCGCTCGGACATCGGCGATCAGCTCCAGCAGTTCGGCCTCGTTGTTGGGCACTCGCCGGGACAGGATCTTGTCGCCCTCGGCGTTGATCACCACGCAGTGGTGGTGGGCTTTGCCCGCGTCCACACCGGCCCACAGTTGCGGCACGGCCACCTCCCGTCGTCGTTCGTGCCAGACACCCAGCAGACGACCTCGCCGTCACGTCCTTATGCAGCGATTGTTTCGCTCATCCCAATCAGCGGCCGAGTCGTCGCAGGACCCCGGGCGGCCAATCCTTCCCAGCCACACCAACGGCTCCGTCATGACAGCCACACCCGAGGTCCCCGGGCCTTCCTGATCTTACGACTGACCAGAACCGACCCGACTCAGAAGATAAGGATCATCGTGACTGAGCAAGGCCCGCTGCGTGCCGCGATCGTGGTGCACAAGAGCTTGGACCCGGCGGCCGTCGCCAACGCGGCGGCGATCCTGATGGGCCAGCTCGCGCACCTGGAACCGCGGTTGTACGCGACGGACGGCGTCAAGGGCGCCGACGGTGTGCGGCACGCCGGCATCCGGTACAACACCGTGATTCTCGCCGGCCGGCCGGCGCAGGTGGGCAAGCTGATCGCGGCGGCGGCCGAGGCCGACGTGCCCAGCGCCGTGTTCGGCGGCGCCGGGCGCGGGCTGCACAACAGCTTCGAGGCGTACCAGGAGCTGGTCGGCCGGTCCACCGCCGAGGAGCTCGAGGTGTTCGCGGTCGGCCTGGCCGGCCCGGACGAGCTGGTGCGGTCGCTGACCAAGCAGTTCAGCTCCTACCGGGGGCCGGTGGTGGCCGAGTGACGAGTCCCGCCGCCGCGCCGGCCGTGGGGTTCGTGCGGTCCCGGCTCGGCGGGCTGCCGCGCGCGTTCTGGGTGCTGTGGACCGGAAGCCTGGTCAACCGGCTCGGCACCATGGTGCTGCCGTTCCTGTCGCTGTATCTGACCAGCGGTCGGCAGCTGTCGGTGGCCACTGCCGGCGAGATCCTGGCCCTGCTCGGCGTGGGCCAGATGTTCTCCCAGCTGATCGGGGGCGTGCTGGCCGACCGGTTCGGCCGCCGGGTGGCGCTGACCGGCGGCATGGTCGGCACCGGCGCAGTGATGATCGGCCTGGGTTACGTGGAGAGCCTGGCGCTGATCGCGGCGTTCGCGCTGCTGCTCGGCCTCGTCGTGGACATGTTCCGGCCGGCGGTGCAGGCGATCGTGGCCGACATGGTGCCGGACGGCGACCGGCCGCGGGCCTTCGGCCTGCTGATCTGGGCCATCAACATCGGTTTCTCGGTCGCGATGGTGCTCGGCGGCACGCTGGCCGGGGCCGGTTTCCACACCCTGTTCTGGGTCGATGCCCTGACCTGCGTGGCCTTCGGGCTGCTGGTGTGGCGGGCGGTGCCGGAGACCCGGGTGGCGGTCCGGGAACGCGACCGCGGCGGCTTCGCCGAGGTGCTGCGGGACCGAGTGATGCTCGGGTTCCTGGTCGTCGTGCTGGCGGCGGCGTTCGTGTTCCTCCAGTGCCTGTCGACGCTGCCGTTGGCCATGCGCAGCAACGGGTTGCCGCCGTCCGCGTACGGCATCGTGATGGCCGTCAACGGCATCGTGATCGTGCTGGTGCAGCCGCTGCTGGGCAACCGGCTGGGCCGGTGGGACCACTCGTGGGTGCTGGCCGGCGGGATCGTGGTGCTGGGCCTCGGCTTCGGCGCGACCGCGTTGGCCGGCGGCACGCCGGCGTACGCCGCCACGGTCGCCGTGTGGACGCTCGGCGAGATCGTGTTTCACTCGATGGCCGCCACTGTGGTCAACGACCTCGCGCCCGCGCACCTGCGCGGCCGCTACAACGGCGCCTACGGCACGGCGTGGGGCGTCGCCGCCTTCGTCGCGCCGCTGGGCGGCACGATGCTGCTGTCCGTCGGCGCGCCCGTGCTGTGGTCGACGTGTCTTGTCGTGTGCCTGCTCGCGGCGGCCGGACAGCTGGTGCTCGCGCCGGCCGCGCGGCGCCGCCGGAACGCCGGAGAGTCCTGATGCGCACCAACCCCGTCGCGGATTCCCTGCCCAGGTCGGGTATCCGTGAGGTGATGGACCTGGCCTTCGGCCGGCCCGAAGTGATCCGGCTGGAGATCGGCGACCCGGACTTCCCGACGCCGGCCCACGTCACCGAGGCGGCGCTGCGGGCCGCGTCCGACGGCCACACCCACTACGTGCCGAACGTGGGCCTGACCTTCCTGCGCGAGGCGTTGGCGCAGAAGGTTGTGGAGCGCAACGGGTTCACCGTGAGCCCCGATCAGGTCATCGTGACCCAGGGCGCGACGCAGGGCATCTTCGCCGCGCTCAGCGCCTTGGCGGCCAAGGGCGACGAGGTCCTGCTGCCCGATCCGGCCTGGCCCAACTACGTGATGATGGCCCGCATGCTCGGCTTGACCGACGTGGCCTACCCGCTGACCGCCGAGACCGAGTTCCTCCCGGACGTGGACGTGCTGGAGTCGCTGATCACCCCGCGTACCCGGGTGCTGGTGGTGAACTCGCCGTCCAACCCGATCGGGACGGTCGCCGACCGGCGCCGCGTCGAGCAGGTGGCCGAGTTCGCCCGCCGGCACGACCTGTGGCTGATCTCCGACGAGTGCTACGACGAGATCGTCTTCGACGCCGCCTGCGTCAGCCCGGCGCTGTTCGCGCCGGAGCGGACCATCGCCGTCTACAGCTTCTCCAAGACCTACGCGATGACCGGCTGGCGCATCGGCTACGCCGCGGTACCGGAGCCGGTCGCGCTCACCATGGCCAAGTGCCAGGAGACCATCGTCGCCTGCGTGAACGCGCCCACCCAGCACGCCGCGCACGCGGCGCTGACCGGCCCGCAGGACTGCGTGGTCGAGATGCGGGAGAGCTACCGCGCCCGCCGCGACGTCGTCACCCAGCTGGCCAAGTCGGCCCGGATCGAGATGCCCACCCCGGTCGGCGGCTTCTACGGCTGGCTGGACATCAACGACCATCGGCCCGGCGCCGCCCGGGAGTTCGCCCTGCGGCTGCTGGCCGAGCAGCACGTCGCCGTCGCCCCCGGCACCGCGTTCGGGCCGTCCGGCGAGGGCTATGTGCGCATCTCCATGGCCGCGGCCGAGGCGGACCTGGCCGAGGGGGTGCGCCGGCTGGCCGCCCTGCTGCACGGCCAGGACCTGGCCGGGGGCGGGCGGTGACCCGGCCGCCCCCGACCGGCTAGAGCGCCCGGACGATGTCCTCCACGCGTTCCTTGGCGTCACCGAACAGCATCTTGCTGTTGTCCCGGAAGAACAGCGGGTTCTGCACGCCGGCATAGCCCACGGCCATCGAGCGCTTGAACACGATCACGTTCTGCGCCTCCCACACGTGCAGCACCGGCATGCCGGCGATCGGGCTGCCCGGATCGTCGGCGGCCGGGTTGACCGTGTCGTTCGCGCCGATCACCAGCACCACCGAGGTCTGCGGGAAGTCCTCGTTGATCTCGTCCATCTCCAGCACGATGTCGTACGGCACCTTGGCCTCGGCCAGCAGCACGTTCATGTGCCCCGGCAGCCGGCCGGCCACCGGGTGGATGCCGAACCGCACGTCCACGCCGCGTTCCCGGAGCTTGCGGGTCAGGTCCGCGACGGGGTACTGGGCCTGCGCGACGGCCATGCCGTAGCCGGGCGTGATGATCACCGACTCGGCCTCGCGCAGCAGCTCCGCGGTGTCGGCGGGGGTGATCTCGCGGTGCTCGCCCTGCTCGATGGCCGCGAACGTGCCGGACTCGACGCCGAAACCGCCGGCGATCACCGAGATGAACGACCGGTTCATCGCCTTGCACATGATGTACGACAGGTAGGCGCCGGAGGAGCCGACCAGCGCACCGGTGACGATGAGCAGGTCGTTGTTCAGCAGGAAGCCCGACGCGGCCGCCGCCCAGCCGGAATAGCTGTTCAGCATGGACACCACCACCGGCATGTCGCCGCCGCCGATGGACGCCACCAGGTGCCAGCCCAGCAGCAGCGCGATCGCCGTCACCGCCGCCAGCAGGCCGACATTCGGCGTGATGACGAAGAGAACCGTCAGCACCACGAAGGCGATCAGCGCGCCGAGGTTGAGGAAGTGCCGGCCCGGCAGCATCATCGGCGCCGACTTGATGCGGGCCGACAGCTTCAGGAACGCCACCACGGAGCCGGTGAACGTGACCGCGCCGATGAACACGCCGATGCACACCTCGGCGTGGTGGATGCCCGGCAGGTTGCCGGCGTCCGCGTCCAGGTAACCGTTCCAGCCGACCAGAACCGCCGCCAGGCCGACAAAGCTGTGCAGCAGCGCGATGAGTTCCGGCATGCCGGTCATCTCGACGACCCGCGCCCGCCACAGTCCGATGCCGCCGCCGGCCGCCATCGCGACGACCAGCAGCACGATGCCGATGACGGCCATTCCCTGCAGCGCCAACACGATCGTGGCGGCGAGGGCGAGGGCCATGCCGGCGATGCCGAACAGCACGCCGTTGCGGGACGTCTCGTGCCGGGAAAGGCCCGCCAGGCTGAGCACGAAGAGCAGCGCTGCGACGAGATACGCGGCCTGTGCCGCCGTTGCCACGGTCATCGTCAGCTCCTCGAGAACATGCTCAGCATGCGGCGGGTCACGGCGAATCCGCCGAAGATGTTGATGCTGGCCAACAACACCGCGGCCGCGGAGAGCACCGTGACGGCGACGCCGCTGTGGCCGATCTGCAGCAGCGCACCGACCACCACGATGCCGGAGATGGCGTTGGTGACCGACATCAGCGGCGTGTGCAGCGCGTGGTGCACGTTGCCGATCACGTAGAAGCCGATCACCACGGACAGCGCGAACACCGTGAGGTGACCGATCAACTCGTTGGGGGAGAAGCCGACCAGCAGGAACAGCGCGATCGCCGCCGCGGCGACCAGCACGTGCCGGGCCCGGCGCGGTTTCTGTTGCTGTTGCGGCGCCGGGGTTTCCTGCTTCTGTTGCGGTGGCGCCGCGCTGACGCTGATCTTGGGTGGGGGCCAGGTCGTCTCGCCGTCGCGGACCACGGTCATCGCCCGCAGCACGACGTCCTCGAAGTCCAGCACCACCTCGCCGTCCTTGCCCGGCGTCAGCAGCTTCAGCAGGTTCACCACGTTCGTGCCGTACAGCTGCGAGGCCTGCGCCGGCAGCCGGCCGGCGAGGTCGGTGTAGCCGATGATCGTCACGCCGTTCGCCGTGACGACCGCCTCGCCCGCGACGGTTCCCTCCACGTTGCCGCCCTGCCCGGCGGCCATGTCGACGATCACGCTGCCCGGCCGCATGCTGGCCACGTGCTCCTTGGTGAGCAGCCGCGGCGCCGGGCGGCCGGGGATCAGCGCGGTGGTGATGATGATGTCGACGTCACGGGCCTGTTCGGCGTAGATCTCGGCCGCCCGCCTGTCGTACGCCTCCGACGTGGCCCTGGCGTAGCCGTCGGTGCTGGCCTGCTGCTCGACGTCGACGGCGAGGAACTCGCCGCCCAGCGACTTCACCTGCTCGGCGACCTCCGCGCGCGGGTCGGTCGCCCGCACCACCGCGCCGAGGCTGTTGGCCGTCGCGATCGCGGCCAGGCCGGCCACGCCCGCGCCCGCCACCAGCACCTTCGCCGGCGGCACCTTGCCGGCGGCCGTGACCTGGCCGGTGAAGAAGCGCCCGAACACGTTCGCCGCCTCGATCACCGCCCGGTAGCCGGCGATGTTGGCCATCGAGCTGAGCACGTCCAGCGACTGGGCGCGGGAGATGCGGGGCACCGCGTCCATCGCCAGCACGGTGATCGGCCGCTCGGACAGGGTCTGGACCAATTCAGGGTGTAACGCCGGCCCGATCATGCCGATCAGCGTCGCGCCGTCGTGCAGCGCCCCGATCTCCGGCTCCGTCGGCGGGTTCACCTTGATCACCACGTCCGTGGCCCACGCCTCGCCGCGGTCCGCGATCCTGGCCCCGGCCTGCGCGTACGCCTCGTCCGTGAAGCTCGCCGCCGCCCCGGCGCCCGCTTCGACGAGCACCTCGTAGCCGAGGGCGGTCAGTTGGCGCACTGTCGCCGGCGTCGCCGCCACCCGCGTCTCGCCGGCGGCCGACTCGGTGACCACGCCCAGTGTCCGACCCATCACGGCTCCCGTCTGTGTCGCTGGTCCCCCTCCTCCATCTTCGTTCACCATGACCGTTCCGCGACTCATTTCGGTTCACACGTGAATCTCGATCGGAAAATGCACCGGATGGCGGAGCGTCTACAGTGCACACGCCAGAATCGGTGTGATGGCCGCCACAAAGGGTCGTTCACGTCTGCTCCAGCGTCGCCGGCCTCGGCACCAGCGGCAGTGACACCCCCAGTATCACCCCGCCGACGATGATCGGCGCCCGGACGCCCAGGACGGTGCCCAGCGGCGCTCCGACGGGGCCAGGCCGTGACCCAGCCCGGCAGTCAGCCCACGTTGCGGCGTTCCGCTTTCCCCGGCTCGCGGCCGGCGAACCGCGCCGTCGCGCGGCGGGCGGGCCAGGCCGCTCCCACGGCCTCGTACCGGCGGACGGCCTCGGACAACGCTGCCTCACCTTCGGGGCGGCGGCCGGCCTGGGCGAGGACGACGGCGAGATCCTCCAACGCCTGGGCCAACTCCACCGGGCGGCCGACGGCGCGGTAGTGGGAGACGGCCTTCATCACCTGGGCGGGATCGCCCTCGGCCAGGCCACGGCACCGGAGGAGCGCGGCGGCGGCGCGGGCGGGGACGACCTCACGGGAGGCCTCGCCGGAGCAGATCTCCAGGGCACGGGCGACGACGTCGGGGGAGCCGGCCTGGAGGGCGAGGCGGACGACGTCGGGGAGCCACTGGTGGCGAAGCATCATGGGGGCGTAACGGGGATCGAGCACGGGTTCGAGGGCGATCAACGCCTGGTCGACGCGGCCGTCGCGGTCGGCGGCCTGGGCCTCGGCCATCAGGAGGAAGTCGCAGTTCTCGCGGTCGGCGGTGGTGAGCATGGGCAGTTCGTCGGCGGCGGCGAGATGGGCGGCGACGTCGTCGCCGTCGTCACGCAGGGCAGCGATGAGGGCGGCGACGCCGTGGGAGAGGAGCAGCATGGGGCTGCTCTCACGCAGGCCCAGGAAGGCCAACTCCGGGCCGGACCGGGTGATGATGCTCAGCTCGACGAGGGCGTCACCCCAACGACCGGCCCAGTAGTGGTTGACGGCGGTGGACATCGGCAGGCCGCCGGGCAGTTGGTACCGGTGCACCAGGCTGCGCACGGCGGCCAGGGCCTGGTCGGCCTCGTCGAGGCGGTCGAGGTTCTGCAGGCTGAACACGCGGTTGTCGAGCAGGCTCAAATGCAGGTGCGCCAGGCCGGCGTCCTCGGCGACAACGGCCAAAGCCTCGTCCACGTGACGCAAAGCGGCGGCGTGATCCCGGGCGATGGACTGGAACAGCCACAGGGCCTGCAGGGCGAAGGCCACGGCGAAACCGTCGCCGGCCTTCTCGCCACGGTCGATGGCCGCGGCGGCGGTGACCTTGGCGAGGTCGAACTCGAGGAGCCCCATGCCTTCCCGCACGGCGAGCAGCGCCTGGCACCGGGCCTGCCACACGGCCGAAACCTCGGGCGCGGACACGGCTTCCCGCAGCGCCGCAACGGATCGGGCCTCCTGCCCACGCCGGTAGTGCACGACGGCACGGATCCACTGCATCTCGCCGGCAAGGTCGGGGTCGCGGGTCAGCGCGAGCACCGACCGCACCTCGTCCTCGGGCAGTTCACCCCGCCAGTACAGCACCCGTGCCAGCACCGCGGTCAGCTCCACGTGCCGGGGGTCGTCGGCATCGCAGCTGGCGACGACCCGGCGCAGCAGGTCCAACCCGATGTCGGGGGCCCGGTGCGCGATCCGCTCGCCGTGCCGGAGCATCCAGTCGATCACCCACGAGTCGACGGCCACCGGGGCGGCAACGAGTTGCCGCGCAACGGTTTCCATTGAGGCGCCGGCACGGTCGAGCCGCTCGGCGGCCTGCCGGTGCAGCACGGTCCGCACGGTCGGTGACGTCGCGTCGTACAGGGCCTGGCGGATCAGGGCGTGCCGGAAGCCGTACCGGTCACCGTTGGCCAGCAACACCTTCGCGGTGGTGGCCTCCTCCAGCGCCGGCAGCAGCTCGCCGGCCGGCCGGCCCATCAGCACGGCCAGGTCGGCGATCGCGAACTCGGTGCCGAGCAAAGCCGCCCGCCGCAACACTTCCGTGGTGGCGGCGGTGAGAAAGCCCAGCCGGTGCGTCAGGGCCGAGGACAACGAGGTCGGCACCGACACGCCGCCGGCCGCCACCTCGGCCTGGCCGGCGGACACCTCGACATGACGGTCCCGGAGTAAAGCCTCCGCCAATTCGCCGACGTACAAAGGGTTTCCGGCCGCGCGGTCGGCGAGGCCCAGCAACCCCGCGCCCGGCGCGCCGCCGACGATCCCCCGCAGCAGCTCGGCAACCTCGCCCCCGGCGAGCGGCGCCAGCTGGAGGACCGACCCGCCCTGCTTGGACACGACGTCCCGAACGCCGTCCAGCACCGGAGTTCGCGGCACCGGCCGCAGCGCGCCGATCAGCAGCAACGGCACGGTGGCGGTTTCCAGCGCCAGCCGGCTGAACACGAGCAGGCTGGCCTCGTCCGCCCACTGGATGTCGTCGGCCACCAGCGCGAGCGGCCCGTCGGCGCACATCTCCCGCACGATCGCCACCAGCTCGTTGACCACGGCGAGTGTCGGGTCGCCGCCGCCCAGCGGATCACGGCTGGACTGGGCCAGCCGCATCATCTCCGCCACCCGCGCCCGCGCCGGATCCGGCGAGTCGGCGTCGATCCCCAGGCAGTCCAGCATGAGCCGCAACGGAAAGCGGCTCGCCAGCTCGTCGCCCGCGCCCCACACCAGCTGCACGGCCGCGTCCTCGCACGCGGCCATGCCGGTGGTCAGCAGCTCCGACTTGCCGATGCCGGGCTCGCCCTCGACCAGCAGCACACCGCCCTTGCCGCCGGCCACCGTGCGGACGGCTTCTCGTAGCACGGAAAGCTCGTGATCCCGGGCGACGAAGGCGCGGGCGCGCGGCCGGGGACGGGAGGCCCACCAGGCCGGCCGGCGGCGAACCCGGGGTGGCGACGCGACCGCCGGCGCGGTCAGGACCGGATCATTGGTGAGGATCTGCTGGTGGATCTCCGCCAGCCGGGCCCCCGGCTGGGTGGCGAGCTCGTCGGCCAGCACCCGGGACGCCGCCCGGAACTGTTCCACCGCGTCCGCCTGCCGACCGACCCGGTACAGCGCGATCATCAGCAACCCGCGCAGCCCCTCGTGCAACGGGTTCTCCCGCACGAGCGCGGTCAGCTCGGCGACGAGCTCCGCGTGCCGGCCGCCGGCCAGGCCCGCGGCGGCGCGGGTCTCCAGCAGGTCGAGGCGGTTGGTGAGTAGCCGGTCGCGCAGGCTCGCCGCCCACGGGCCGGGCAGGCCGGACAGCGGTTCGCCATGCCACAGCGCCAAAGCGCGGTCCGCGGCCTCGACCGCCGCCGCTTGGTCGCCGTCCTCCAGGGCCTGCTCGGCCCGGCGTCGCAACGCGTCGAACTCGTGCAGGTCGACGGCGTCGGCGTCGACGCGCAGCCGGTAACCGGGCCCCTCGGACAGCAACAACGCCGATACGGCGCGGTTGCCGCGACCGGGTTCCAACGCTCGGCGCAGGCCTGAGACGTACGTGTAGATGCTGCCGTCGGCGGACGTCGGCGCCTCGTGGCCCCAGATCGCGTTGATCAGGTCCTCTCTGGACACGACCTTGTCCGCCCGGGAGGCCAGTACCGCGAACAGTGCCCGCTGCCGCGGCGCGCCCAGCCGCAACTCGTCGCCGTCCCGCCGGACGAGGACGGGGCCCAGTAGTTCGACCCTCAGATCGTGGGCCTGCTCAGCCACTGCGCTCCCCGGTGCCGGCCGATGGTGAATGCCCGGACACCTTACCCACGAGGTCCGGTCGGGAGTCCACACCCAGCTTCTGCATGATGCGCGAGACGTGCGCCTGCACGACCCGTCGGGACAACGCCAGCTCGGTGGCGATCTCCGGGTTGGACCGGCCGAGCGCGACCAGTTCCGCCACCCGGACCTCGTCGCCCACCAGCGCGTTCCAACCGGCGACCGCCGGCTGCCCGGTGGACACGCCCGCCCGCCGGATGCCGAATTCGCGCAGCCGCGACTCCGCGCGCCGGATGTCCCAGGAGGCACCGAGCTCCGCATAGACGAGAAGGGCTTCCTGGAACGTCCGCCGGGCCCGGTCGACTTCTCCGCGCCGGGCCAACAGGACGGCGGCGTCCTCGCTCGTGACGGCGAACTCGATGCGCCGGCCGACGTCGCGGTAGCGCCGCGCCACGGCCACCAGTGGCGCGGGGTCGCCGGAGATCAGGGAGGCGCAGCGCTGGGCGGCGTTGAATGCCCGTGCCGGCACGGTTTCCGAAGATGCCTCGGCTTGAGCCAGCCGCAGCGCCGCCTGTGCGACGTCGGGTGCGCCGGCGTCGAGGGCCAACCGGGTCAGGTCCGGCAACCACTGGTGCCGCAACGTCATCCGACCGTAGGATGTGTCCAGGATCGGTTCGTACGCCGCGACCGCGCCGGCCAGGTCGCCGTCCTGTTCCGCCGCCATCGCCTTGGCCGACAGGTAGAAGTCGCTGTTCTCCTGGTCGCCGGGAGCGATCACCGGATACGACGACGCCGTGCGCAGGTGGGCGTGCAGTTGCTCACTGTCGCCGCGGTGCCCGGTGATCAGCGCGGCGGTGCCGTACTGCAGCAGGGGAACCCGGGAGCGCAGGTCGAAAATGGTGATCTCGGGCTCGTCGCCGACGATCGAGTCCAGCTCGGCCAGCGCCTCGTCCCAGCGGGCCAGCCAGTAGTAGTGCACGGCGGCGCCGATGTGCACCCGTCCGGACGGTCGGCCGGTGCGCCGGACCAGCGCGTGCGTGCGGGCCACGGTGTCGGTGCCGTCGGTGAGCCGGTCCAGGTTCTGCAGGCTGAACAGTCGCGCGCCGAGCAGGTTGATCTGGAGGTCGACGAGGTGTTGGTTGCCAGTAGCGGCCGCCAGCGCGTTGTTGACGTGTGCGAGCGCCGCGGAGTGGTTGCGGCGCACCGATTCCACGTACCACAGCTCCTGCTCGGCGGCGGCGATCGCCGGGGCGTCGTTCGCGTCGGTCGCCTGGCCCAGGGCCGCGATGGCGGTGGTCTCGGCGGTGTCGAGGTCGTCGAGGCCGGTTCGCTCGAACTGGGCGCGCAGCGTGTCGTGCCGCGCCACCCAGAAGTCCGGCGCGGCCGGATCTGCCGCCGCCGCACGGAGATCCGCGATCGCCTGGGCCACGTCGCCCCGCCCGTACGTCAAACAGGCCAGGATCCAGCGCATTTCCGCGGCGTGGGCGGGATCCCGCGTCACGTCGAGCAGCGCGCGGGCGGCCGCCTCGGGCTGCCGGCCCAGCCGGAACTGCCAGCGGACCTGGCTGACCAGCAGGACTTCCCGCTCCTCGGGCGTCGGCGACGTGCTTTCCAGCGCGCTGTCCAGCAGCGCCAGCACCAGTGCCGGATCGCGGCCGGCGACGGTTTCGGCGTTGGCCAGCAGCCACTGCACCGACCAGTGGTCGAACACCCCGGCCGCCGCCAGCTGCGCGGCGATCCGCTCCAGCGGCGCGCCGGCATGGGCCAGCGCCTTCGCCGACTCGCGGTGCAACGTCGTACGCACGGCGGCCGGGCGCTCCTCGTACAGCGCCTGCCGGACGGCCGGATCCCGGAACGCCAAACGGTTGCCGGCGTCGGCGAGCAGGCCGGCGTCCGTCGCCTCCTCGATCGCGCCGACCAGGTCGGCGGGGGAGGCGCCGACGATCGCCGCCAGGTCGGCCAGGTCGAACTCGACGCCGAGCAGCGCCGCCCAGCGCAGCCGGTCCAACGCCGTGGGGGACAGGAATTCCAGCCGCCGCGTGGCAACCTCCGCCATCGCCCGGTGCACGTCGAAGCCGCTCGACGGGTCGACGTCGGCGAAGTCGTCCACGGTGCGCAGCACCGAATCCCGCAGCAGCCCGTCGACGAGTTCCCTGACGTGCAACGGATTGCCGGCGGCCCGATCGACCAGCTCCCGCAGCACGGCGCCCAGCGACGCGCCGGCCAGCCGCGCCGCCAGCTCGTGGACGTCGTCCTCGTGCAGCGGACCGATGGCCAGCGTGCGGCCGCCGGCCAGGTCGACGTGGTGCGCGGTCGGGTTCGTGCGGCGTGCGCCGACCAGCAGCAGCGGGAGTTGCTGGGTCAGCCGGGACAACCGGTGCCAGGCCAGCAGACCGGTCTCGTCGAGCCACTGCACGTCGTCGATCACGAGGACCAGCGGCGCCTCCGCGCACGCCTGGTCGACGAACGACAGCAGGCGGCTGATCGGCGCCAGCGGACCGTCGCCGGACAGGTCCTCGCCCAGCGCCCACACCACCCGGCAGCCGGCCACCGGCGCGTCGGCCAGGCCGACCGCCAGCAATGCCGACTTGCCGATGCCGGGTTCGCCCTCGACCAGCACACACCCGCCGGCGCCGTCGGCCAGCGCAACCACCAGCGCCCGCAGCCAGGCGACCTCGCGCTGACGTCCGACGAACTCCGTCGGCGCCTCGGGCTGACGGGTCGAGGCGGCCAGTTGGTCGTGCTGCGTGGCGACGCCGGGAATCGGCACCTTCTGGTGCGCGACGATCCGGTCGTGGATGTCCTGGAGCGCCGGCCCCGGGTCCAGGCCGAGTTCGGCGACCAGAACCTCCCGTGCGCGCTCGAATTCCGCCAGCGCCTCGTCGCGGCGGCCCGCCTGGTACAGCGCCACCATCAGCAACCCGCGCAGGCCCTCCCGGCGCGGATGCTCCCGCGCCAGGCCGGTGAGCTCCGCGATCGCCGTGTCCTGGTCGCCCAGCGCCAACAGCAGCGCGCAGCGGCGTTCCAGCGCGGCCAGCCGGAGCTCGGCCAGGCGGGCTCGGTGCAGCTCGGCGAAGGGTCCGGAGAGACCCGAGAGCGCCTCGCCTTGCCACAGCGCCAACGCCGCCGTGACCGAGCGCAGCGAGCCACCGAGGTCGTCCGCCGTCGACCGCAGCTCGTCGAACTCGGTGACGTCCAGCTGCTCGGGGCGTATGCGGAGCGCGTACGCCGACCCCACGGAGTCCAGGACGGGCTCGGCCGACGGCCGGCTGCCGCGCACCTGCTCCTGGAGGGATCGTCGCAGGTCGGAGACGTACGTGTGGAGAATGCCGACCGCTCGGGCCGGCGGGTCGTCGCCCCAGATGCCGTCCACCAGCTCCTCACGGGTCACCGCCCGCCCGGCCGCCAGCGCCAGGATCGCGAACACCGCCCGCCGCCCCGCCGAGCCGAGATCGACCTCCTGGTCGCCGCGCCAGGCCCGGACCGGGCCGAGCAGCTGGACCCGCAGCGGTGGGGTCACGCCCGCGGGTCCCCGTGACGGCCGGAGCGACTGTCCATGTGCGGAGTGTAGCCACCGCGCCGGGAAATGCGCCCCCCGCCGAAGTGCTTGATCACTAGCGTCGAGGATCACACCTGAGCGAGGAGCTGACGATGACCATCGAACCGTACGACCGGGGCCTGCTCGACGTCGGCGACGGCAACCGGATCTACTGGGAGACCAGCGGAAACCCCGACGGGAAGGTGGCGCTGTGCGTGCACGGCGGCCCCGGCGGGGGCGGCACCCGCGGCGCGCGCCGGGCGTTCGATCCCGAGCGGTTCCGCATCGTCCTGTTCGACCAGCGCGGCTGCGGCGAGAGCCTGCCGAACGCCGCCGATCCGGCCGTGGACATGTCGTGCAACACGACCGAGCACCTGATCGCCGACATGGAGCGGCTGCGCGAGCACCTCGGCGTGGAGCGGTGGCTGCTCTACGGCGGGTCGTGGGCGTCGACGCTGATACTGGCCTACGCCGAGCGGTTTCCCGAGCGGGTCTCGGAAATCATTCTGATCTCGACGACGCTGTCCACCCGGGCGGAGAGCGACTGGCTCTACGGCGGCGGCCTGCGGCTGCTGCTGCCCGACGCCTACGAGGCGTTCGCCGGCGCCGTTGCCGGCGACGACTTGCTCGCCGGTTATGAACAGCTGCTGACCAGCCCCGATCCGGCCGTGCGGGAGAAGGCGGCCGCCGATTGGTGCGCGTGGGAGGACGCCGTCATCGCGCACGAAACCCTCGGGCGGCCGGGCCAGTACGGCGGCCATGACGGCGTGCTGGCGATGGTCCGGATCATCGTGCACTACGCGCGGCACAACGCGTTTCTCGAGGACGGGCAGCTGCTGCGGGACGTGCACAGGCTGGCCGGGATCCCGGCGGTGGTGGTGCACGGGCGGCGGGACCTCAGCTGCCCGCTGCTCTACCCGTGGGAGCTGGTGCGCGCCTGGCCGTCGGCCGACCTGGTGATCGTCGAGGACTCCGGGCACACCGGCAGCCCGGCCATGGGCGAGGCGATCGGCGCGGCCGTGGAGAGGTTCTCGCCGCCCCTGCTGAATCGGTGAAACCGGACAACCTTCCGGGGTTGTCGAGCGTGAGCACTCGGAGAGACAGTCCGATCCGAGGGGGAACGCATGGGGTGGAGAACGCTCGGCGTCATGGCCGCCACGCTGCTCGCGGTGACGGCCACCGCGACGCCCGCGTTGGCCGACGCACCGCACTGGCAGGTGAGCGCCCTGCCGCTGCCGCCAGGTCTGGAGGACGTGACCGGCTATGTGATGGCGGCGGACGGGCATGGCGGCTACGCCGGCCTGCTGTTCGCGGACAAGGGCCACGACCTCGTCACCTGGAAGGACGGGAAGGTCACCGACCACGGCCTGCTCCCGGAGAGCCACTTCGGGTACGTGTACGGCGAGAGCCGCGATGACACCGTGCTGGTCGGAGTGTCCACCGAGACCTCGGAGACGCACCTGTACACGGTCGACGCCACGGGGTACCACGCGGTGTCGACGGGCCGGTACACAGACGTCCGGTCGGCGGCGATCGGCCCGCGTGGGGACATGGCCGTGGAGGCGGTCGATCCGGCCGAGCCGCAGTCGACGGTGGCCTTGTACTGGTCGCCGTTCGGCCAGGCCGGGCCGAGGCCGCTGCCCGGTGCGCTGCCGAACTCGACGCCGACGGCGATCGACGACGACGGAACTGTGCTGCTCGCTGACGGCACGGGCCCGTATCTGGTGCGCAACGGCGCCACGCGTCGGCTGACGGTTCCCTCGGAATACGAGCGTCCATGGGCGAACAACATCCGGCACGGGGTCGTGGTCGGCGGCGCGGTTCCGACCGCTTTGCCGGGGCCGCAGGCGATGGTGTGGACCGCTCCGGGATACGTGGCGACACCGCTGGACCATGGCGCTGTCGCGTGTGACGTCAACGCCTCCGGCCTGATCGCCGGCGCGGAGTTCGAGCCGCGGGTGCCGGAAGGGCCGGCGGCGGTGTGGCAGGGCACGACGTTCCTGACCGAACTGCCGCTGCTCGACGGCACCACGAAGGCGAGCGCCCGCTTCATCGACGACGACGGCACCATCGCCGGGTGGTCGTCGGCGGGGTCGGTAGGCGACGGCGGCCGACCCGTGGTGTGGGGGCTAGTGTCCACTGCGTGACGGACTTCGCGGCGGTGCTGCTGGCCGGTGGCCGTGGCAGCCGGATGGGCGGGGTGCACAAGCCGGCGCTGGTCGTGGCCGGCAGCACCCTGCTCGACCGCTGCGTCCAGGCGGTCGCCGACGCTTCGCCGGTAGTGGTCGTGGGGCCTGCCACGGCGACCGCTCGGCCGGTGCTGTGGACCCGTGAGGACCCGCCCGGCGGCGGTCCCGTCGCCGGGTTGGCAGCGGGATTGGCGTTGATCGGAGACGCTTCGACGGTCGCAGTCCTGGCCACGGACCTCGCCGGCGTCACCGCGAACACCGTGGCACGGCTGCGGGCCGCGGTGCGGGCCGACGGCGCCGTGCTCGACGACGGCCACACACAGTGGTTGATCGGCGTGTGGCGGGCGGACTCCCTGCGTAGAGTGCTGCTCAAGGACCCGGCGGGCGCGTCGCTGCGCTCGGTGCTGGGGGCGCTGGACTACGCCCCGGTCACCGCCGAGCCGGGGGAGACCGTCGACGTGGACACGCCCGCCGACCTGGCCAAGGTTGCTTCACAGCACCCACACCGGTGATCGGGTTACCTACCGTCGGAGCACGCCGTCATCTAGGAGGTCCGCACGTGGCCGAGCCCGTGAACACCGAGGGCACGCCGCCGAACACCCCGGCTCGGGACGCCCAGCTGCTCGAGCGCACCGTGTTCGAGGTCAAGCGGGTGATCGTCGGCCAGGACCGGCTGGTCGAGCGCATGCTCGTCGGCCTGCTGGCCAAGGGCCACCTGCTGCTGGAGGGCGTGCCCGGCGTGGCCAAGACGCTCGCCGTGGAGACCTTCGCCAAGGTCGTGGGCGGCACCTTCAGCCGCGTGCAGTTCACCCCGGACCTGGTGCCCGCCGACATCCTCGGCACCCGCATCTACCGGCAGACCAGCGAGACCTTCGACGTCGAGCTCGGCCCGGTGGTGGCCAACTTCGTGCTGGCCGACGAGATCAACCGCGCGCCGGCCAAGGTGCAGTCGGCGATGCTCGAGGTGATGGCCGAGCGGCACGTGTCCATCGGCGGCCAGACCTTCCCGATGCCCGACCCGTTCCTGGTGCTGGCCACCCAGAACCCCATCGAGAACGAGGGCGTCTACCCGCTGCCGGAGGCGCAGCGCGACCGGTTCCTGTTCAAGATCGTCGTGGAGTACCCGACGGCCGAGGAGGAGCGCGAGATCGTCTACCGGATGGGCGTCGCGCCGCCGCAGCCGCAGCAGGTGCTCGGCACCGACGAGCTGGTCCGGCTGCAGGACGTCGCCTCCAAGGTCTTCGTGCACCACGCCCTGGTGGACTACGTGGTGCGGCTCGTGCTGGCCACCCGCTCGCCCGGCGACCACGGCCTGACCGACGTCGCCGGCTGGGTCGCCTACGGCGCCTCGCCGCGTGCCAGCCTCGGCATCGTCGCCGCCGCGCGGGCGCTGGCCCTGGTCCGCGGCCGCGACTACGTGCTGCCGCAGGACGTGGTGGACGTGGTGCCGGACGTGCTGCGACACCGTCTCGTGCTGTCCTACGACGCGCTGGCCGACGGCGTGCCGCTGGACCACATCGTGGCGCGCGTGCTGCAGACGGTGCCGCTGCCGCAGGTCTCCGCGCGGCCGCAGGCGGGCCAGCCGATGACCGGCCCGCAGCCGCAGCAGCAGCCGTTCCAGCCGCACCTCGGGCCGATGCAGCCGCCCGCGCCGGTCGGTAGGCCGTGACCGAGCTTGCGAGGTCACCATTCAACGCAGGGACCTGGGTCGCAGACCCGCCGAGCGTCAGCGAGGTGGGCCTGTGACCGAACCACGCCCCCGCTGGGCTCCTCCCGTGCTGCGTGAGGAGAAGCTGGAGTCGGCGCTGCGCACCCTCGAACTGGACGTGCGACGCCGCTTGGACGGCCTGCTCCAGGGCAACCACCTGGGCCTGGTGCCCGGACCCGGCACGGAGCCGGGCGAGGCGCGGCCGTACCAGCCGGGCGACGACGTGCGCCGGATGGACTGGGCCGTCACCGCCCGCACCACGCAGGCGCACATCCGGGAGACGGTCGCCGACCGCGAGCTGGAGACGTGGCTGGCGGTAGACCTGTCCGCGAGCCTCGACTTCGGCACCGCCGCGTGCGAGAAGCGCGACCTGGCCGTCGCCGCCGTCGCCGCGTTCACGCACCTGACCGGCGGTGGCGGCAACCGCATCGGCGCCGTGCTGTCGACCGGCCAGGAGATGGTGCGTCTGCCGGCGCGTGGCGGCCTGGCCCACGCCCGTGGCCTCGTGCGGCGCGTCGCTACGACGCCGCGTGCGCCGGAGGGTGTGCGTGGCGATCTGGTGGCGCTGCTGGAGCAGTTGCGCCGGCCGCCGCGTCGCCGCGGCCTCGCCGTCGTGATCTCCGACTTCCTCGGCGACCTGTCGTGGCAGCGGCCGCTGCGGGGGCTGTCCGCCCGGCACGAGCTGGTCGCCGTCGAGATCGTCGATCCGCGTGACATCGACCTGCCCGAGGTCGGCCTGGTGACGCTGGTGGACCCGGAGAGCGGCCGCCAGCGCGAGGTGCACGCGTCGCCGCTGCTGCGCCGGCAGTTCGCCGCCGCCGCGGACGAGCACCGCGCGCAGGTCGCCGCCGGGCTGCGGCAGGCCAACTGCGCGCATCTCGTGCTGCGCACCGACTCCGACTGGATCGCCGACATGGTCCGGTTCGTGGTGGCCCGCAAGCGGCGGTGGTCCGGGGGAGTAGCTGGATGAGCTTGTCCGGGTTCGCGGACCCGCTCTGGTTGCTGCTCATCGGCGTGGTGGCCGTCCTGGCGGTCGGCTATCTCATCACGCAGCGGTTGCGCCGTCGGGACACCAAGCGCTTCACCAACCTCGAACTGCTGGAACGGGTCGCCCCGCGGCGTCCGGGCTGGCAGCGGCACATTCCGCCGGCGATGCTCGCGGTCGGCCTGATCCTGCTGAGCATCGCTCTGGCGGGTCCGACCGCCGAGCAGAAGGTGCCGCGCAACCGGGCGACCGTGATGCTGGTCGTGGACGTGTCGCTGTCGATGAACTCCAAGGACATTCCGCCGTCCCGGCTGGCCGCCGCTCAGCAGGCCGCGAAGTCGTTCGCCGACCAGTTGACGCCCGGCGTCAACCTGGGGCTGATCGAGTTCGCCGGCTCCGCGACGACGCTGGTGTCGCCGACCACGGACCGTACGCAGGTCAAGGCCGGCATCGACGCGCTGAAGCCGGCCGAGGGCACCGCCACCGGTGATGCCATCGCCGCGGCCGTGCAGGCGATCCAGTCCTTCGGCAAGCTGATCACCGGCGCGGACGGGCCGCCGCCCGCGCGCATCGTGCTGCTGTCCGACGGCCGGGAGAACACCCCCGCCGACCCGAACGCCCAGCGCGGCGCGTACACCCAGGCCAGGGCGGCCAAGCAGGCGCAGATGCCGATCTCCGGCATCTACTTCGGCACCAAGGGCGGCACCGCCGACGTGGAGGGGCAGCAGGAGGACGTGCCCGGTGACCAGCAGGCGATGCAGCAGATCGCGCAGCTGTCCGGCGGGGACGCCTACGACGCCGAGAGCGCCGGGCAGCTGCAGAACGTCTACAGCACGCTGGCGTCGCAGATCGGGTACGAGACCAAGCAGGTCGACGCCAGCCAGCCGTGGCTGGCGCTGGGCACGCTGATCTCGCTGTTGTCGGTCGCCGCGTCGGTGTTGATCACCCAGCGGATCTCCTGATGATGTGGTCGTAGGCCGATCGAACGTCGGCGACTTACTGCCATGTCGCCCACAATGTGGATCTTGATCTTGCCTATCGGGCGTGCCGTCTCCGATGATGCGGGGATGGGGCGCTTCCTGTGGTGAGTTGGAGCCGTCCCGGCGGTCTGTGGGGCTACTCGATCCTGTGGGCCGGGCAGATCCTGTCGGTCAGCGCCGCGCGGATGGTCAACTTCGGTTTCGGCGTCTGGCTGTTCCTGCAGACGCACAGCGCGTGGGACCTGTCGCTGATGACCGGCGCCGCGTTCGTGGCCACGATGCTGTGCAGCCCGTTCGCCGGCGCGGCGATCGACCGGCTGCCGCGCCGGCTGACCATCGCCGTCGGCGACGCCGGGACCGTCGTGGTACTGGGCTCCCTGCTCGTGCTGTTCGCCGTGGACGGTGTGCAGGCGTGGGAGCTGTTCCTGGCCAACACGCTCATCGGCGTGCTGGTGGCGTTCGAGGTGCCGGCCTACTCGGCGACCATCTCCCTGATGGTGGCCAAGGAGGACCTGTCCCGGGCCAACGCCATGCGAACGATTGCCGACTCGGTGCAGAACGTCGTCGCCCCCACCCTCGGCGCCATCGCCCTGCAGTGCCTGGGCATCGACGTCGTGGTGCTGATCGCCGTGCTCGCCGGCGCCGTCGCGGTCTTCGCCGTTTTCCTGGTCCACATCCCGCAGCCCGACCGCACCGCCGCGTGCGCCACCGGCTGGTGGCACGGCGCCGTGGTGGGATTCCGCTACATCGCCGCCCGTCCCGGACTGGTCGGGCTGCAGCTGACGTTCTTCGTCGTCAGCATGCTGTCCGTGATGGGCTGGCAGGTGCTCACGCCCATGGTCCTCTTACGCAGCGGCAACGACGAACTCGCCGCCGGCCTGGTGCAGACCGTCGGCGCCTTCGGCGGAGTCGTCGGCGGCGTCGTGATGCTGTTACGGCCCCCGCCCGTGCGTCCCGTTAGGTCGGTCCTGTTGGCCGTGCTGGCCTACTACTCGCTGGGGCGGATCGTGCTCGGCATGGGCGACGACATGTTCTGGTGGGCCGCCAGCTGGTTCTGCTCGTGGGTGTGCATGCCCTTCCTGCGAGGGAACCTCGACGCCATCTGGCAGGTCAAGGTCGACCCCGCCATGCAGGGCCGGGTCTTCGGAGCCCGCCAGGTCGTCGACAACCTGGCGTTACCCCTCGCCTTGGCCGTCGTCGGTCCGCTGGCCGACAAGGTCCTCGAACCCGGCATGCAACCCGGCGGCACACTGCTGCGGGTCTTCGGTTCCGTCGTTCCCGGCGGGCCCGGCGGCGGCATGGCCCTGGTGTTCTTCGCGACCGGCGTGCTGGGCGTGGTCGTCGGCCTCTGCGGCTTCTTCGTGCGAGTGGTCCGCGACGTCGACACCGACCTCCCCGACCACGACGCCCTCCCCGAACTCGTGACCACCGCAAGCCACGCCTAGCCACCCCGGCGAGTCACGCTCTCGGACACACCGAATGCAGGTTTCGGGCAGAAATCCGGTTCGGCCCCGTCCACCCCGGAGCTACCCTGCGGTGATGCCGACCCTGTCCACCATCCTGCTCTTCGTCGCCGCCACCATGGCGCTGCTGGTGTTCCCCGGCCCGGCGGTCCTGTACATCGTCACCCGCTCCGTCTCGCAGGGCCGCGCGGCCGGCCTGGTCTCGGTGCTGGGCGTCCACACCGGCACGATCTTCTTCGTGCTGGCGACGTCGTTCGGGCTCTCGGCGCTGCTCGAAGCCTCCGAGACGGCGTTCCAGGTGGTGAAGTACCTGGGCGTGGCGTACCTGGTATGGCTGGGGGTGCAGAAGCTGTGGCTGTCCCGCGGCAACGAGGACGACGCCGCGGAACCGCCGAGGGCGTCGCTGCGGAGGATCTTCACGCAGGGAGTGATCGTCAACCTGCTCAACCCGAAGACGCTGATCTTCTTCGCCGCCTTCCTGCCGCAGTTCGTGGACCCGGCGCTGGGGTCGGTGACGTTCCAACTCGTCTTCTTCGGTGTCGGCTTCATCCTCCTCGGCATCGTCAGCGACGGGACGTACGCGCTGCTGTCGAGCGCGATCGCCGGCCGGCTGCGGAGGACGGCGAGGGCCCGACGCCGGTTGGACCGGTCCAGCGGCGTGGTGTACCTGCTGCTCGGGGCGTTCGCGGCGACGGTCCGCCAGGCCTGAGCCTCCCTCGATAGGGGGACGCCGGTTGCCGGCCCGACCGGGCCGGGTCAACCTCCCATCTGGGAGGGCCGTGACATGACGAGTGCCGAGAAGCGCGCAGCGGTCGGTGGATTCCTCTGGATCGTGGCGATGGTGCAGTACTTCGTCGCGCAGATCGCCGTCGCCGCCCACTGGCGAACGCCCTACAGCTGGCGGGACAACTACATCAGCGACCTGGGCAACACGGACTGCGGCGCTTTCCTGGCGACCTACGTCTGCTCGCCGCTGGCGGGCGTGATGAACGCGTCGTTCATCGTCGCCGGGCTGTTGACGGTCGCGGGCGTGGGGCTGCTGCGTTCGGTGTGGCCGGACACGAACACGGCCACGGTCGGTGTGCTGCTGTGGATTCTCGCCGGAGCGGGCAAGGTGCTGGTCGGGGTGGCGCCGGCGAACGAGAACCTCCCGCTGCACCAGATCGGCACGGTCAACCTGCCGCTGGGCAGCGTCGCGATCCTGTTGCTGGCACTGGCGACCCGGCACACGAGGATCGGCATGTTCGGCATCGTCGCGGCGGTGTTCGGGTTGCTCGGCACCGCCATGTCGATCTTCGCGCCGGAGCTGCTGGGGGTCGGCGGCGCCGAACGACTGGCCGGATATCCCGGTGACATCTGGCTTTTTGTCGTCGGCGCCGCCGCACTGCTGCCCAGGCGCGAATCAGCCGAGGTGCTCGCGGAGGTGTCGTAGCTGCCGCTCGATGTGCCCACGCGGCACGTCATGCACGCCGAACGGGGACACCGTGATCTCCTTGGGCGCCGTGATCTCGTTGTACGCGGCGTAAACCGTGGACGGCGGGCACACCATGTCCATCAGCCCCACGCTGAACAGGGTGGTGGCGGTGATGCGCCGGGCCAGCAGGGCGCAGTCCACGTACCGCAGGGTTTCCAGCGCCGCCGGCACCAGATCCACGTGCTGTGCGAGGAAGTCGCTGATCTCGGTGTACGGCGACTTCGGCGAGATCCGGATCGCCCGGTGGAAGTCGCACAGGAACGGGATGTCCGCGTGACACACCCGAACCCGGTCGCCCGACAGGGCCGCCGCCGCGATGGCCAGCCCGCCGCCCTGGCTCCCGCCGCTGACCGCGATCCGCGCCGGATCCACACCGTCCAGTTCGGACGCGACGTCGACGGCTCGCACCGCGTCCACGAAAAGCCTGGTGTAGTAGTACGTCTCCGGGCTGGCGATGCCCCGGCTCATCACGCCGGGAAACTCCGGGCCGGCCGGCGACCGCCCCGGGTCGCCGGTCGCGCCGATCGACCACCGGGCGCCCTGCCCGCGAGTGTCCATCACGAGCACGGCATAACCGGCGGCGGCCCACAGGGTGTGGTCCAGCGGCAGGCCACGCCCGCCGCCGTACCCGATGTACCGCACGACGATCGGCAACCGCTGGCCGTCCGAGCCGGCCGGCCGCAGGTACCAGCCCTTGATCCGGTCACCGCCGTCGCCGGAGAACTCGACGTCCCACACCGGCATCGGCCCGTACGCCAACTCCTCGTGCCGCACCAGCGAAACCGGCTCCGCCGACGCCCGCGCGCCGGCGATCCGGTCCGCCCACCACGCGTCCAGGCCGTCCGGCTCGGTCGCGGTCACCCTGTGCTCGGCCAGCTCCGGTTCCGAGAGGTCGAACAGGGGCATGTGTTCCTCCTACTGGCAACAGGTCAGGTCCTTCGGCGAGTATCGCAGCAGCACGACGTCGCCGACCTGGGTGCAGCCGAGGAGTTTCATCCGGGCGGTGGGGCCGCCCGGGTAGTTGGCGGGGCGCAGGAACCGCGGCGCGTCGGCCTGCCCGACCACCAGCGGCGCCACGGCGATGTGCAGCTCGTCGGCCAGGTTCAACGCCACCAGCTGGGTGTGGACGGTGCCGCCGCCCTCGACCATCAGCCGTTCGACGCCGCGTTCGCCCAGCCGCGCCAGCACGGTGTGCCAGTCGAACACCGGTCCGGTGCTGACGACCTCGGCCAGCGAACCCAGCCGGTCCCGCACCTTCTCGGCGGCGGAGTCCACCGTGAACACGAGCTTCTCGCCGCCGCAGCCCCACACGGCGAGCTCGGGATCGAGGTCGCCGGAGCCCGTGACGACCACCTTCATCGGGTGCGCGGGCAGGCCACGGGCCGACCGCTGGGCCCGCCGCTGCTCCGAGTGCACGATCAACCGCGGATTGTCACGGCGAATCGTGTTGGCGCCGACCAGAACCGCGTCGGCGTCCGCCCGGACCGCGTCGACCCGGTCGAAGTCCTCCGGACAGGACAGCAGGAGGCGCTTCACACCGGCGTCGTCGAGGTAGCCGTCGATGCTCACGGCCGCCGACAGCACGACATACGGCAGTTTCATGGGACTCAACTCACGAGACTGGACAGCGTGATGGTGTGTCCGGTGTGGTCCACCTTGGCCCGCAGGTAGCGCAGGTTGTTCTCGGTGGCGAACACGCCGGTCGGCACGCGGCGGCGTACCGAGACGCCGAGCCCGCGCAGCTGCTCGGCCTTGTCCGGGTTGTTCGAGAGCAGGTCGATCTTGCGCACGCCCAGGGCGGCCAGCATCTGCGCGGCGGCGGTGTAGTCGCGGCCGTCCTCGGGCAGGCCCAGCGCGGCGTTCGCGGCGTAGGTGTCCAGGCCGTTGTCCTGCAGCGCGTACGCGTCGAGCTTGTTGTACAGGCCGATGCCGCGACCCTCCTGGCGCAGGTAGAGCAGCACACCGCCGGCAACCGAGATACGCTCGACGGCCTCGCGCAGCTGGGGGCCGCAGTCGCAGCGGGCGGAGCCGAACACGTCGCCGGTCAGGCACTCGGAGTGCGGGCGGACCAGGGGCGTGCCCGTGGTCGGGTCGCCGAACACCAGGGCGACGTGCTCGAGACCGTCCGCCAGCCCGTGGAAGGTGACCGCGTCCGCGGTGACGGAGAAGCCGTCGGCGAAGCGGAGCGGGATGCGCACCCGGGTGCGGACGGTTGCCTCGGCCTCGCTCGTCGACATGGGGGACTCCGATCTGCCAGTGGCCGCGCTACGACCGACTTCATGTTCAAATTTCAACAACATCGCGGCGGCCCGGATGGTTTCCCGGCGGGATGTGACCTGTGTCGCATGTGCTACGCCCTGGTGAAGCATCGCCGAGCCTAACTCCTTCCCGTCTTCCCAAGGACACGATCACCGCGGCGTCCTGGTTCATCTCATGTTCGGGGAAATCGGTTGCGCGAGCGCGCGGGGGAACAGTTCCGGGCTGGTGCCGAAGGGGCTGCCGCCCATGTGTCGGGCCAGGTGGCGGGCGGTGGCTGCGATGTTCGAGTGGGTGTCGGTGACAGTTGACGGTAGTTCTCCCGCCAGGCGTTCCGGTCGGCCTCGGCGGGCCGCGGGCGTCAGCGACTGGGCCGCCACGTCGAGCGCCGAGTGACCGAGAGCCAGGTCGATGAACGAGTGGTAGCAGCGGACGGCGTCGGCGTCGTCGAAGCCCGCTCCTCGGAAAACGGACAGAATCAGCTCGACGGCGCGGGCCTCGTTAGGTCGTCGCGTGACGCCGGCGGCCAGTGGGGCGCCCCTGGGACGGGTGAGATCGGTCCGGTAGATCCGGACCACCGGCTCACGGAGCGTGGCCAGCCGGTCCGGACATGGTGCATGCCGAGCCGCTGCCGTTCCCGCCGGAACCCTTGCGGTACACCGGAATCCAGCTCACCCGCTCGAGCTCGGCATCAACCTCGCCACCCCGGTCGTCAGCTTCGACCTCCTCCGCTGGGCCTGGCGGCGGCAGGCGGTTCTGTTGGCGTGGTGAGTCGTTCCGCGACCGGTCTGGCGTCGATCGGCGATTTGCTGGCGTGGTAAGCCCTTCGGCCCCCCGAGGTCAGCGCAGGATGGCGGCGAGCATGATGGCGCGGATCTCGGCGGCGATGTCGGCGACGGGCCACGGGGGTTGGTGTGCCTGCCATTCGCGGAGCAGGCCGGTGATGGCACCGACCAGGCCGATGGCGGTGAGCCGGTAGTCCCGGTCGGGGGCGACGCCGTGGGCGGCGGCGTGCCGGGCCTCGGCCTCGATGAAGTCGGCCCAGCGGGTGACCCACTCCTGGTGCTGCCGCTCCAGCTCCTCGCTGACGCCGACGGCCTCGACGTAGTTCAGCCGCGGCAGCCGGGGATCGGCGGTGACGCTGGCGACGAAGGCGTCGAGCAGCACGGAGATCCGGGTGACGACGTCCTCTGACGCCAAGGTCTGCAGGGCGGCGCTGACCCGGTCCAGGGCGGCGGAGTTGATCAGGTCGTGCAGGGTGAGCAGCACCTGCTCCTTGCCGGTGAACTCCTCGTAGAAGTTGCGGGTGGACACGCCGGCCTCGGCGCAGATCTGGACGATCTTGGTCTGCCGGTAGCCGACGGTGGTGAACAAGCCGAGGGCGGCCTGCAGCAGCCGCTGCCGGCGCTCGGCCCGGCGCTGCTCGGAGGCCACTCCCGCGTACGCGCGTCTGGCGATGACCGACTCCTCACCCGCGTGACAAAAACTGGTAATCGGGATTGCCAGATTACCCGAGCGGCCCCTACCTTGTGAAAATCCTGATTACCACTTCAGCTCGGAGGCAACGATGCTTCGCCGAGTGCTCGTGCCGCTGCTCGCCCTGTGCACGGCCCTGCTGGCGGTTCCGGCCGTCGCCCAGGCCGATGCCCGCCCGCCGGCGCCCGCCCAGGACCCCTTCTACACGCCGCCGTCGCCGCTGCCCGGCCAGCCCGGCGACCTGATCCGCCAGCGTCAGGTCGACTGGTACCCGGAGCCGTTCCGCGTGTTCCAGGCCCCGGTCCACACCTGGCTGGTGCTCTACCGCTCCACCTCCGCCACCGGCGCGCCCAACGCCGTGTCCGGCATGGTCCTGGTGCCGCCGATCCCGTGGACGGGCCCCGGCCCGCGTCCGGTCATCGCGTACGCGATGGGCACGCAAGGTCTCGGCGACGACTGCGCGCCGTCCTATCACCTGCGCACCGGCACCGAAGTGGAGATCGCCTTCCTCGCGCAGGCGATGCTCAAGGGCTACGCCGTCGCGCTCACCGACTACGAGGGGCTGGGCACGCCGGGCACGCACACCTACGCCGTCTCCCGGTCCGAGGGCCACGCGCTGCTCGACGTCGCCCGCGCGGCGAGCAAGGTCGATGGTGCCGGCATCAGCCCGACGGCACCGGTCGGTGTGTTCGGCTACTCGCAGGGCGGCCAGGCCGCCGCGGCCGCGGGTGAACTGCAGCCGACCTACGCCCCTGACGTGCACGTTGTCGGCATCGCCGAGGGCGGCGTCCCCGCCGACCTGAACGAGGTCGCCGCCTACAACGACGGCAACATCGGCTTCAGTCTCGTCGCCGGTGCCGCGGTCGGCTACGCGGCGGCTTACCCCGAGCTGCCGTTCGCGGACGTGCTCAACGCCAAGGGCCACGAGGTCGTGCAGAAGGTCGAGAACTCCTGCGTCGTCGAACTCGCGCTCGCCGACCCGTTCGACCGCCTCGACAACCTGACCACCGTGCCGGGCATGATCAAGGATCCGCGCTGGCAGGCCCGGCTCGCCGAGAACACCCTCGGCACGCACAAGCCGTCCGCCCCGGTGCTGCTCTATCACGGCACGGCCGACGAGCTGATTCCGTTCCACGTCGGCCAGGAGCTCCGCGAGCGCCTCTGCGCCCTCGGTGCTTCCGTGCAGTGGCAACCCGTTCCGCTCGCCGGCCACATCGTCGCGATCAGCACCTACGGCACCGCCGCGCTGAACTGGCTCGGCGACCGCTTCGCCGGCAAGGCCCCCACGCCGAACTGCTGACCGTGATAGTCAGGGCGGGTGGATCTGTTCACTCGCACCTGGGGTTCGCCCGCCGCGCCGGCAATGGTCCTGTTGCACGGTGCGTCGGCGAACGGAAGCACCTGGCGGGAGTTCGCCGCAAGCTTCGCTGACCGCTGGCACGTTGTCGCGCCAGATCAGCGTGGTCACGGCCGGAGTCCGCGTGCCGACGACTACTCCTTCGACCTGTTCGCCGATGACCTGCACGGCCTGCTCGACGCGTTCGGTGTCGAGCGGGCCGTGCTCGTCGGGCATTCCATGGGCGGCGTCGCCGCCTACCGTTACGCCGAGAAGCATCCGACGCGGGTGGCCGCGATGGTGTTGGAGGAGGCACCCCCGCCGGTTCCGCTGGGCTTGCGGCTGCCGCCGCGGCCCGAGGGCGAGTTGGACTACGACTGGGAGCTGCGGCCACGGATCATCGCCGAGCTGAACGACCCGGGGCCCGACTGGCCGCGCCGGCTGGCCGGGATCACCACACCGACGCTCGTCGTCGCCGGCGGCGAGCGAAGTCATCTCCCGCAGCACGAGATCGCCGCCATGGCGGAGTTGATGCCGGCCGCCACGCTCGTGACGATCGACGCCGGCCATCTCGTGCACGAGACCCGGTCGGACGAGTTCGCCGCCGTCGTCGCGGAGTTCCTGGGCGACACCAACAGGTGAATCGCCGTGCCGCCGCCCGCCGTCTCGCCTAGCGTGACGGCGGGTGAGGAAGGTTCGGATCGTCGCGGTCGGGGTGGTGATCGCGGTGTTGGCGGCCGGCGGCATCGTCGGGTTCCAGATCGACACCGGCAGTCGCAAGATCGACTACGTCGTCGGCAGCGAGGACGGCAACCGGGTCGAGCTGGACGTGACGCTGCAACGGGTGGACGTCACGGCCCGGGAGCTGGACCTGCGGATCATCCCGGTGCTGCACGGGGCCCTCGCGGACGGCGCCGACGACATTCCCGCCAAGGACATCGAAGTCGAAACCTCGTCGCTGACCAGTGGGGTGCTGCGGTTCAAGGCACACGACCGCGTCTCGCTGCAGGACGTGCGGATGGGCGTCGACGACGGCCTGGTGTCCTCCTACCCGTTCGACAGCTACGCGGCCGGGATCGGCTTCTACGTCACGGCAGGCGACCAGGATGTGCCGCTGTCGCTGCGGTTCCGCGGCTACGACGCGCTGTTCACGGCCAAGGCGGACGACGCCGAGTGGCGCACCGGTCTGCTGAAGGCGAACGTCGTCGCCGGCCGGTCGTTCAGCTCGTCGGTGCTGGCCTGGTTCCTGATGATCGCGATGTGGGCGCTCGCGCTGGCGGTGCTCGGCGCGGCGCTGACCATCGTGTCGAAGCGGATGGGCCTGGTGTGGCCGGCGATGGGCTGGATGGCGGCCACCCTGTTCGCGCTGGTCGGCTTCCGCAACGCCGCGCCCGGCTCGCCGCCGATCGGCGGTCTGATCGACTACGGCGCGTTCTTCTGGGCCGAGCTGCTCACCACCGTGTCGTTGGTTTACGTGGTGGTGCACGGAATCCGGCAGGCGCGGGCCGACTGACGCGTCGGCGGCACGCTGTTGAGGTCGAGTCCCTGCTTGATCCGGACGCCGCCTGGGCCGTGGTCAACGCGAACGCCGGTCGAGCAGCGGACTGATCCGGTAGCTCACGAGCTCCCGCATCACCAGCGCGGTGCTGGTCCGCTCCACCCCGGGAATCGCGAGCATCAGGCCGGCGATGCGGTACAGGTCGTCGCCGTCCTGGGCGACGACGTGCACGAACAGATCGGGCTGGCCGCTGATGCCGTGCACCTGCAGCACCTCGGGCACGTCCGCCAGCGCGGCGGCGACCTCGTCGAGTCGCTGCTGGGTCACGACCATCATCACGAACGCCGTCAGCGGATAGCCCAGGGCACGGGGCGGAATGCGGCGTTCGAAGGTGTCCAGCACGCCGGGCTGTTCGAGCCGGAGCAGCCGCGCCTGCACGGTGTTGCGGGACAGCCCGGTCTGCTCGGCCAACGCCACCGCGGTGGCCCGGGGCTGCTCGGCCAGCGCGTGCAGCAGGCGCAGGTCGGTCTGGTCGAAGCGGTCGTCGTTGCGCACTCTGCTCGCTTTCGCCGGTCCGCTCGGGGGCGGGTTTGTGCGATCTGCTCAATCTGCGGCATCCACATTGTGCGTCGTGAGCGCCGATGCTGTCATTTCAGCACGTTGTGCACGTGCGGAGGGTGGCGAGATGACCAGGCAGAGCCCGGCGGCGCTGGCGGTGCTGACCGAGATCGAACGGCGCGTGCTGTGGCTGTCCACGGCCGTGATCCACCACGCGAACCTCGTGCGCCCCAACACCTCCGGCCTCAAGGTGGGCGGACATCAGGCATCCAGCGCCTCAATGGTGTCGATCATGACGTCGCTGTGGTTCCGGCACCTCCGCCCGGAGGACCGGGTCTCGGTCAAGCCGCACGCCTCGCCGGTGCTGCACGCGATCAACTACCTGCTCGGCGAGCTGGACGAGTCCTATCTGACGACGCTGCGCGCCTTCGGTGGCCTGCAGAGCTACCCGAGCCGGTCCAAGGACCCGGACCCGGTGGACTACTCGACGGGCTCGGTCGGCATCGGCGCGACCGCCCCGATCTGGGGCGCCATCGCCCGTCGCTACGTGGGAGCGGGCAGTGGCCGCCAGTACTCGCTGCTCGGCGACGCGGAGCTGGACGAGGGCGCGGTCTGGGAGGCGGTGCTCGACCCGTCGGTCGCCGAACTCGGCGAGATCGTCTGGATCGTCGACCTGAACCGGCAGTCGCTGGACCGGGTCGTGCCGCAGATGGCCGCGGACCGGCTGCGCGACATGTTCGCCGGCGCCGGCTGGCAGGTGATCACCCTCAAGTACGGGAACCTGCTGGAGGAACTGTTCGCCCGCCCCGGCGGCCCGGCCCTGCGCGACCGCATCGACAAGATGCCCAACCCCGAGTACCAGCGCCTGCTCCGCTGTGACGCCGCGCAGCTGCGGGAGCGCCTGCCCGCGGGCGATCCGGACGTCGCCGACCTGCTGTCCGATGTGGACGACGGGACGCTGCTGGCGGCGATCCGCAACCTCGGCGGCCACGACCTGGCCGCGCTGGACGGCGCGTTCGAGCAGATCGACGACACCCGACCGACGGTGATCTTCGCGTACACCGTGAAGGGCAACGGGCTGCCGACGCAGGGCCACCCGCAGAACCACTCGTCCCTGCTGACCCCGGAGCAGTTCGCGGAGCTCGCGCAGCGTCTCGGCACGGACGTCGACCGGCCCTGGCAGCCGTTCCCGGCCGGCTCGGACGCGGCCATGATGTGCTCGGAGACGGCGAACAGGTTGCGGCGCAACGACGTCAAGATGACCGAGCCGCCGGAGATCCCGCTCGATCTCGGCCGCACGCAGAACGGCACGACCACAACGCAAGCGGCGCTCGGCCGCGCACTGCTGGATCTGACCCGCCGCGCCCCGGAAGCGGCCAGACGCGTGGTCACGGTCAGCCCGGACGTCAGCTCCAGCACCAATCTCGGCGGCTGGGTGAACAAGGTCGGCGTGTGGTCCCCGCGCGAACGCGTCGACTGGTTCGCCGACGACGCCGACACGATCCTGCACTGGCGGGAAAGCCCCGGCGGACAACACATCGAGCTCGGCATCGCGGAGACCAACCTGGTCGGCCTGATCGGCGAGCTCGGCGCGACGTGGAGCCGCTGGGGCGAGCCGCTGCTGCCGATCGGCGTCCTCTACGACCCGTTCGTCTCCCGCGCCCTGGAACCGTGGTCCTTCGGCATCTACGCCGGCGGACAGTCCATTCTGGTCGGCACACCGTCCGGGGTCACGCTGGCCCCGGAGGGCGGTGCGCACCAGTCCATCACCACTCCGTCGATCGGCCTGGAACAGCCCGGCTGCATCACGTACGAGCCGGCGTTCGCGATCGACGCCGAGTGGACCCTGTTGGCCAGCCTGGCCAAACTCGGCAAGCCGGACGGAACCTCGGCCTACCTGAGGCTGTCCACCCGCCCGGTGGACCAGACGTTGGCGGACGTGCCGACGGACCTGGCCGCCCGCGAACGCCGCCGCCGGCAGGTCGTGGCCGGCGCGTACTCCTTGCGGCGCAAGGAGAATCCGACGATCACGATCGCCGCGATGGGCGCGGTGGTGCCGGAGGCGCTGCAGGCCGCCGAGCGATTGGAGCAGGTCGGCATCGAGGCGGATGTGGTCTGCGTGACCAGTCCGGGCCTGCTCTTCCAGGCGCAGCAGGCGAAGCGGGGTCTCGCCGACGCCCCGTCCTGGATCCTGGACCAGGTGCTGCGCCCGACGCCGCTGGTGACCGTTCTGGACGGTCATCCGCACACGCTTGCTTTCCTGGCCACCGTCAACCGGGTGCCGTCGGCCTCGCTCGGCGTCACCAAGTTCGGCCAGGCCGGCTCGCTGGAGGACGTCTACCGCTACCACGGCCTCGACGCCGACAGCATCGTGCGCGCGGCGCTCGACCTCAGCTGACCTCGACGTAGCGTCGGTCGAACGCGACGTAGCCGCCGAAGTCCTTGCCCACCCGGGTGACCGCGGACGACGGCGGTTGCGGGTAGCTCCAGGCGGCGTCGGACTGGCCGGCGACGTCGTGGTACTGGGCCACGCCCTTCCACGGGCAAGTGTACGGCGTCGCGCTGTCGTCGAGCGCACCGTCCGCGATGGACGACGGCGGGAAGTACCAGTTGCCCTCGATGGAGACCAGCTCGGACTCGGGCGCCTCGGCCACGACGCGGCCGTTGATCGTTGCCTTCATACCTCGGTCAACCGCGCCCCGGCCTGGGTAATTCCGTCGTGTGCCGCTCGGGTCGTCGATACGCTCGGCCCGGTGACCATGCCCCGGCGCCTGCTGGTAGATGCCGCCCCACTGCGCACCTCCCCGGCGTTCCGGCGTTACTGGATCGGTTCCGGGCTGTCGGCCATCGGCACCCAGATGACCCTGTTCGCCGTCACCTACCAGGTCTTCACCCTGACCGGCAGCTCGCTCGCGGTCGGCGCCGTCGGGCTGTGCTCCGCGGTCCCGGCGATCGCCCTCGGCATGCTCGCCGGCAGCATCGGCGACGCCGTGGACCGCCGCAAGCTGGTGCTGGTCACCAGCGCCGTGCTCGCCGTCGTCTCCGGCCTGTTCGCCGTGCAGGCGTTCCTCGACCTACGCCAGCTCTGGCTGCTGTACGTGCTCACGGTGGTCGAGGCGCTGGTCGTGTCGATCAACGTGCCGGCCCGCCGGACGTTCACGCCGCGCCTGCTGCCGGCCGCCCTGCTGCCGGCCGGCGCCGCGCTGAACATGATGACCATGCACCTCAGCAACACCGTCGGCCCGCTGCTGGCGGGCCTGGTCGCGGCGGTCGGGGGCCTCAAGGCGTGCTACCTGATCGACGCGATCAGCTTCGGCGCCGCGCTGTACGGCGTGTTCCGGCTGCCGCCGATGCCGCCCGAGGGCACGCTGGCCAAGCCCGGGATGAAGGCGGTCGTGGCCGCCGTCGGCTTCATCGGGGGCTCGTCGGTGCTGACCGGTGCGGTGCTGGCCGACCTGTTCGCGATGGTCCTCGGTGCGCCGTTCGCCCTGTTCCCGGCCGTCAACGCGGCGTTGTTCGGCGGCGGCCCGGAGACCCTGGGCCTGCTCAACGCCGCACCGGCGATCGGCGGCGTTCTCGGCTCGGCGCTGTCCGGCCCGGTCGGACACGTGTCGCGGCAGGGCCGCGCGATGCTGCTCGCCGGCGTCGGCTGGGCGGTCACGCTCATCGGCTTCGGTGTGTCGACCGCGCTCTGGCTGTCGGTCGCGCTGCTGGTCGTCGGGGGAGCGTGCGACGTGATCAGCGTCGTGTTCCGGACCACCATGCTTCAGGTGGCCACGCCCGACCGGTACCGCAGCCGAATCGGCGCGGCCGAGTACGTCGTCGGCTTCGGCGGCTCGCAGCTGGGCAACTTCCGCGCCGGCGCGATCGCTTCGCTCACCACACCCGGCCTCAGCGCCGTGATCGGCGGGTTGTCCACCATCGCCGGCGCGGTCCTGTTGTGGCGAAAGCTCCCCGGTTTCGCCGCGTACCGGGCCCCATCGGCCGACGAGTGAACACGGCGTGGCGGTCGCTGCCAGCGGGGGCCGGAGTCGCGGCGCGGTCGACGTCGTGTCCGTCCGGGACGGTCACGTGGCCGCCGCCGACGCATTCCTCGATCCGGCAGTACACCACCGATTCGGCCTGCCCGTGGCGTTTCAGGCAACAACACCGTGACAATTGTCCCGACCAGGTTTGAAACCCTCGCGTGCGCGCGGGGTGAGCGCCCGCGCCGGCAGCGTGACCTGGGCCGAGAACTGTGACCATGCCGGACTTTCACGCCTCTTACCGGTTGCGGACCGCCGGTTTTGGCGGTAGATCTCTAACCTGCTCGTAACCCGCCGGCCACATGTGCGCGAACGTTTCGGCAACGCACGCGACATCGGGAGAATTCCATGACAGCTGCCAGTCCCGCCGGCACGGCGACCCCCCAGGTGAGCCTCGTTCCCGCCCGAATGGACCGGCTGCCCTGGACCCGGTTCCACTGGTCGATCGTGATCGGCCTGGGCGTGTCCTGGATCCTGGACGGCCTCGAGATCCAGATCGTCTCCGCCGCCGGCTACCAGCAGACGCTGCACATGAGCTCGGTCGAGGTCGGCTTCACCGGCACCATCTACCTGATCGGGCAGGTGGTCGGCGCGCTGTACTTCGGCCGGCTCACCGACAAGATCGGCCGGAAACGGCTGTTCATCCTGACCCTGGCGATCTACCTGGTGGCCAGCGGCATCGCCGGCTTCTCGTTCAGCGTCTGGTTCCTCTACATCTTCCGGTTCATCGCCGGCCTGGGCATCGGCGGCGAGTACACGGCGATCAACTCCGCCATCGACGAGCTGATCCCGTCCCGCTACCGGGGCCGCGTCGACATCGCCGTCAACGGCACGTACTGGGGCGGCGCGATGATCGGCGCCACCGCCAACCTGTTCCTGCTCAACCCGAGCTTCCTGCCGGTGGACTGGGGCTGGCGGATCGGCTTCTTCATCGGCCCGGTGCTCGGTCTGATCATCATCTACCTGCGCCGGCACATCCCGGAGAGCCCGCGGTGGCTGATGACGCACGGCCGGCTGGCCGAGGCGGAGAAGACCGTCGACGAGATCGAGGCCGGGGTGCAGCGGGAGGGCGTGACGCTGACGCCCGTGCCGCCGGAGAAGGCGATGTCGATCGTGGAGGCGCCGCGGCTGGGCTTCCGCACCGTGTCCGCGATCTTCCTGAAGAAGTACCCGAAGCGGTCCTTCCTCGGCTTCTCGATGATGGTCACGCAGTCGTTCCTGTACAACGCCATCTTCTTCACGTATGCGTTGGTGCTGCACAACTTCTACCACATCAGTGACAGCGACACGTCCTGGTACTTCTTCCCGTTCGCGGTGGGGAACCTGCTGGGGCCGCTCATTCTCGGACCGTTCTTCGACACCGTCGGTCGGCGCAAGATGATCCTCGGCACCTACGGCTTCGCCGGCATCGTGCTCGCGGTCTCGGCGGCCCTGTTCAGCGCCGGCTCGCTGACCGCGACCACCCAGACGATCTTCTGGTGCGTGTCGTTCTTCTTCGCCTCCGCGGGCGCATCGTCGGCGTACCTGACGGTGAGCGAGATCTTCCCGCTGGAGCTGCGGGGGCAGGCGATCTCGTACTTCTTCGCCATCGGCCAGGTCGCCGGCGCCATCGCGCCCACGGTGTTCGGCGCGCTGGTCGGCGAGGGCACCGAGCGCGGGCCGCTGACCATCGGCTACTACTTCGGCGCCGGGATCATGATCCTGGGCGGGCTGATCGCCTGGTTCTTCGGCGTCAACGCCGAGGGGCAGTCGCTGGAGGACGTGGCCGATCCGCTGTCCAAGGCGCCGGCGCAGGAAGCCCGCTAGGATCCGCGACGACGAGGAGGTAGCCGTGGCTGATTTCATCGTCGTGGGCGTGAGTGTCCGCAGTGGATCGCCGACCGCGCTGCGGTGGGCGGCCGACGAGGCGCGGCGCCGGCGGTGCGGGTTGGTCGCCGTCCGCGCCTGGCGGGCTCCTCGCCCGCCGAGCGCGCCCGGTGTACACCCGCCGGCCGTCAGCCGGGACGTGGACGCGGTGTTCGCCGAGGGCGAGGAGAAGCTGCGTGCCGACGTGGCCGCCGCCTTGGGCGAGGACGCCAAGGTGGAGTGCCGGCTGGTGAAGGGGACGCCCGTTTCGGTGCTGCTGAAGGAAAGCGAGGGCGCGTTGATGCTCGTGCTCGACGCTCCCCGGCGCACCGACCTGAAGGCGAACACTTTACTGGCGCACCGGTTGATGTACCACGTCGGTTGTCCCGTGGTGGTCATGCCGCCCGCGCTGACGCTGCCCGGCCCCGGTCGGGCGGCACGCATCGGCAAGGAGGTCGGGACCCGGATCGCCAAGGCCGCCGCGTCGGCCGGGCGGCCCGGGATCAGGATCCCGCCGCAGCCGAACTGAGTTCTGGTTCCGCCGTCGACCGGCTGGTGCGGCCGGTGATCGTGATCGCTACGCCGATCAGCACGATCCCCGCCCACTGGCCGGTCGACAACGTCTCGTGCAGCAACAGCGCCGCGATCACCGCCGCGGCCGCCGGCTCCAGCAGCGTGATCGTCACCGCTGCCGCCGCGCCGATGTGCCTGATGCCCCGGGCGAACAGCCAGTACGACATCCCCGTCGTCACCACGCCCAGGTAGGCGATTCCGGCGATCCCCTGTGGTGTCAGGAGTTTCGCCGTCGCCGTGCCGATGATCACCGGCGTCATCAGCACCGCCCCGAGCGCGAAGATCCCCGTCAGCGCCGTCGCGTCATCGTGCCTCTGGGTCAATTCCTGGATGGATACGGCCTGCAGGCTGAAAAAGGCCGCCGCCAGGACCGAGAGTCCCAGCCCCGCAAGGGAGAACGTGACGCTGGTGGTTGCGAAGGCCAGCAGGCACAGCCCGCCCACCGCCACTGCCGTGCCCACGATCCAGCCTGCGTTTGGTTGACGGCGGTCCCTGATCGCCGTCCACAACCCCGTGAACACGGGGGAGAGGCCGATGCCCACGGCGGTGCTCACGGCAACACCCGCGCTGGTGATCGCCCCGAAGTAGGCGATCTGGAAGCCGGCGATGCCGACCGCCCCGCCCGCGAGGGGGCGGAGGTCCGTACGGCTCCATGGCGCGACCCGGCCCGCTCCGCTCTGCGCCGGCTGCCCGCCGGCCGCCGGTGGACCGGCGTCCACGGCCCGACCTCCTCGCGCCATTCCCCGCAGCGGCCGGCCTTTCGCCACCGCCAGCAGCACCAGCGCGCCGATCGCCAGCCGGATGCCGCCCGCCGCGATCCGGTCGCCGGTGCCGAACAGCGCCGCGACCGGGCCGAGCGTGCCCCACAACAGTGCGCCCGCGGCCGCGCTGGCCGCCGCCTGCCCGCTTCTCGTCACCCGCTGACGGTAATACGGTATGACCGTCATACACAACGGTCTGACCGCTATACTCACGCGGTGTGACGGCGCTTCAGACGACCAGCACTCGGGACGCCCTGGTCGCCGAGGTTCGCAGGCTCATCCTGAGCGGCGAGCTGCCGCCCGGCGCGAGCCTCACCGAGACGATGCTGGCCTCGCGCTTCGGCGTCGCCCGGCCCACCATCCGCTCCGCGCTGCAGGAGCTGGTCGCCCGCAACCTCGCCCAGCGCGCCAACGGCCGGTCGCTCGTCGTGCCCGTGCTCACCGAGGCCGACGTCCAGGACCTCTTCTTCGTCCGGACCCCGCTCGAGCTGGAGGCCGTCCGCGTCATCGTCGAGTCCGGCGCCTGCCTCGACCGCCCCGAGCGCATCCTCGCCAAGATGGACGCCCTGGCCCCCGACGCCAGCTGGGCCGACCGCGTCGAGATCCACACCGAGTTCCACATCGCCCTCGTGGAACTCGCCGGCAGCCCCCGCCTCAACCGCGTGTACCCGGCGCTCCAGGAGGAGATGCAGCTCTGCCTGGCCCAGCTGCACACGTTCTATCCCGGTGGTGACAATCTGGCGACCGAACACCGCCGCCTCCTCACCGCCATTGCCACCGGCGACGTCGCCATCGCCCAGGCCGAGATGCGCGAGCACCTCGCCGCCGCCGTCCGCAACCTCGCCGCCCGCCGCTGAATCCGGCGACCCTCCGCCCCGACTCCGAACCCGGCCCCCCGCCCCTGATCCTCAGCTCCGGCGCCGTGGTGTCACGCCGTCCTCCTATAATTCGGTTGCCTGCCGCGCGCCGGTTCTGCTCAACTCCTGGCGTAGCCGAGCGAGGAGTTGAGATGCGAGCAGCTGTCATGTTCACCGCAGATGGAAATCGCCCCCTTCTGAAGGACATGACGCCGCATGGCAGTGCTCAACCTCGGGATTCTCGCGCACGTCGACGCCGGTAAGACCAGCCTGACCGAGCGGTTGCTGTTCACCGCCGGGATCATCGACGAGATCGGCAGCGTCGACGACGGAAACACGCAAACCGATTCGATGGCGCTGGAACGCCGTCGAGGCATCACCATCAAGTCGGCGGTGGTGTCCTTCACCCTCGGCGACCGCACGGTCAACCTCATCGACACGCCCGGCCACCCGGATTTCATCGCCGAGGTGGAACGGGTGTTGGGCGTGCTCGACGGCGCGGTGCTCGTGGTGTCGGCGGTGGAAGGCGTGCAGGCGCAGACCCGGATTCTGATGCGTGTGTTGCGCAGGCTGCGTATTCCGACGCTCATCTTCGTCAACAAGGTCGATCGCGGCGGCGCCCGCTACGACGAGCTGTTGGCGGACATTTCCGCCAAACTGTCGTCCTCGATCGTGCCGATGGGCTCGGTTTCCGGTCTCGGTACCCGTGCCGCCCGCGCCGTGCCTTTCGGCGCGGGTGACCTCGATTTCGTGGAACGGCTCATCGAGTTGGACGACGACCTCACCGCCGCTTACCTCTCCGCTACGGAAGTTCCCTACGAGCAAGCGTTGTCCACGCTCGCGGAGCGGTCGCGGCGGGGACTGGCGCACCCGGTGTACTTCGGTTCCGCGATCACCGGGACGGGCGTGGATGCCCTGGCCGAAGGCATCACGTCGTTCCTGCCGACGGCTCCTTCCGATGCCGATGCCCCGGTTTCCGGCACGGTGTTCAAGGTCGAGCGCGGACCCGCCGGCGAGAAGATCGCCTACGTGCGAATGCACGCCGGCACCCTGCGCGTCCGGGACCGGCTGCCCGACAGCGACGACAAGGTGACCGCCATCTCCGTCTTCTCGGCGGGCACCAGCGTTTCACGGTCGGCCGTTTCCGCCGGTTCCATCGCCAAGCTGTGGGGGCTCAACGGCATTCGCATCGGCGACACCATCGGTTCGTCTCCCGGCGCGGCGGAGCGCTACTTCTCGCTGCCCACGCTGGAAACCGTCGTCCTGCCGGCGCGTTCGGGGGAGCGCGGCACGCTTCGCGCCGCCCTCGACCAGTTGGCCGAACAGGATCCGCTGATCGACGTCCGTCAGGACGAAATTCGCCGCGAGATCTCGGTGTCGCTCTACGGCGAGGTGCAGAAGGAGGTCATCCAGGCCACGCTCGCCGAGGAGTTCGGCCTCGAAGTCTCCTTCCGGGAGACCACGACCATCAATGTCGAACGTGTTGTCGGCACCGGTGCGGCGTTCGAGATCATGCACGTCCAGCCCAATCCCTTCCTCGCCACCGTCGGTCTTCGTATCGAGCCCGGCCCGATCGACAGTGGTGTGCGCTACCGGCTCGGTGTCGAACTCGGCTCCATGCCGTACGCCTTCATGAAGGCGGTCGAGGACACCGTTCGGGAGACCCTGCTGCAAGGTCTGCACGGCTGGCAGGTGATCGACTGCGTCGTCACGATGACTCATTCCGGCTATTCCCCACGGCAGAGCCACATGCACGCCACGTTCGACAAGTCGATGTCCAGTACCGGCGCCGACTTCCGCGGCCTCACCCCGCTCGTGCTGATGTCCGCCCTGGCGAAGGCCGGCACCCGGGTCCACGAGCCCATTCATCGCTACCAGCTGGAGATTCCCACCGAGGCGTTCGCCGCCGTGCTGCCGGTGTTGGTGAATCTCCGCGCCGCGCCGCTGATGTCGTCCATCCGCGGCGGCACTCATGTCCTCTCCGGCGACATCCCCGCCGCCGAGGTCCACGGGCTTGAGCGCCGGCTACCGTCGCTGACCAGTGGCGAGGGTGTGCTGGAGTCCGCCTTCGACCACTACCGGCCCGTCGACGGTCCGGCCCCGGACCGACCGCGATGGGACCACAACCCGTTGAACCGCAAGGAATACCTGCTGCACGTGCTTCGCCGGGTCTGACCTCAGCCCCGGCGGCGCCGGTAGGCCACCCAACCGATGTTGACCACCGTCGTCGCCGACAACACCGCCAGCAGCACGCCCGCCCACGTCATGCCGAGCCGGAAGGAGACCAGCGCCGATGCGACGCACAGCGCCAGGCCCACCGCCGCCAGCCACAGTCGCGCCGTCCGCGTCGGAACCACCCCGCCCATGCCAGCCGTCGGGTCGTGGAAGGCCCGGTGCCCCCCACTCTCGGATTGCCCCATGCCGCCCGCCGCCATGCCGCTCCGTCCGACCTCGCCGCCCGTCCCGTTCGACGCAGCCCCCGTTTCCATCCAACCAGACGAACCTGGCAACCTCGTGGCTGGTGATCATCACCGCCCCGCACTGCCAGCTCCACGTGATTGGATGGAAACGGGGGCTGCATTTTTCCCCGGACTCGGAGAGGTCAGGAATGTCCAGCAATCGGGCCAAGCACCGGATCGTCACGTCCTTCCAGCGCGGGATCAACCCGATCCTGAAACGCATGCCGGGTCAGACGCTGCTGGAGACCACCGGGCGCCGCTCCGGCCTGCCCCGCCGGACCCCGCTCGGCGGCCGCGTGGTCGGCCGGGACTTCTGGCTCGTCTCCGAGCACGGCGAGAAGTCCCAGTACGTGCGCAACATCCAGGCCGACCCCCGGGTCCGCGTCCGGATCAGGGGGCGTTGGCGTGCCGGCATCGCGCACCTCATGCCGGAGGACGACGCCAAGGCGCGCCTTCGCACGCTCCCCGCGGCCAACAGCGCCGGCGTGCGCCTGCTCGGCACCGACCTGCTGACCATCCGCGTCGAACTGACCGACTAGACCCTGACCGACTAGACCGCGGCGGCCGCCCGCGTAGTCCTCGTGGCCGAGGCTGGTCACGATCGCTTCCCGCCGCGGCTGACGGGTTTCGCCCATGCCGCCGACCGCCGCATCGGCAGCTGGGTGGCCGGCGGCGCGGTGGCCGGTTTCCTGATCTCGCCGGCGGCGCGCTCCGTGACGACGGCGCGCAGTTCGTCGAAGCCCTCGTCGTAGCGGTAGCGGGTGCGGACATTGCGCAGGAGGCCGGTGCGAGCCCAGGGGGCATGGCAGATCGGCGTGTCGGCGGCGGAACCATCCGTCAGGTCGAACCACAGTTCCTGGCCGGCAGTGTCGCCGAACACGCCGTTGACGGACACGTTCTCCACCGCGGCGATGGTGCCCCAGGGCATCATCCGGGTGGACCAGAAGAACCGCAGCAGAACGCCGTCGCCACCGACGTACACATTGACCATGCGCCAACGGAGGCCGGTGCCGAAGAAGACGGCCCCGGCCGGGAACAGCACGATGAAGTCCGGCCGCAGGCCCGGGTACAGTCGCGTCAGGACGACGATGCCGGCCAGCGCCAGGAACCCGCCGAAGCCCATGAGACAAGCAGTGGCGACGGCGTCCATGACCCCGAGCCGGAACACGGGTTTCCACCTGTGCTGCACGGGAACGACGGTACGCGCGATGCGCCGGCCCGGAGGCGTTTCCGGCACTTTCAGCCGGACACTGTCCCGAGGTAGGCGAGCAGGTCGTCGACGAGGCCCTCGGGGTCGGCATTGCCCTTGCCACCGGCGGCGAGATGGCCGGCGGACGCGAGGTCGGCGGCACCGTGGGCGAGGGAGCGGAGCAGGGAGGCGAGCCGCACGGGGTCACCGGCGGGGAGCACGCCGGCCTGTTGGGCGGCGAGCACCGTCTCGACGAACCGGGCTTGGGCGGCATCGGCGGCGTGGTGCAGCTCGGTGGAGTCGACGGTCCAGGGCCCGAAGATCAAACGGAACAGGGCGGGGGAGTCGAGCGCCCAGCGGACGTAGCCGTGCAGGGTGTGGCGAAGCCGGTTCGCGGGCGACGCGTCGGGCTGGGGGCGGGAGGCCCGGCGTTCGAGCTCGCGGGCGGCGAGCGCGGCGAGCAGGGCCTCCTTGCTGGGGAAGTGCTTGTACGGGGCGTTGTGGGAGACCCCGGCCTGCCGCCCGACCTCCCGCAGCGTGACGGCCTCCACCCCGCCCGCGTCGAGCAGTCGCGTCGCCGCGTCGAGCAATGCCTCACGGGTCCCGGAAGCCATTGCCGCATCTTAGACGGTGGTTGACGCTGTCAACCGCCGGAGCTAGGTTGACGACGTCAACCTGAAGGGGGAGTCATGCATGCGGTGGTCACGGGGGCGACGTCCGGCATCGGCGAGGCGATCGCGGCGAAGCTGGCCCGATCCGCGACGGTGACGCTGGTCGGCCGGGACGACACTCGGCTGCGCGCGGCGGCGGCGCGGATCGGCAAGGCCGTGCCGGGCGCGGACCTGATCCTGGAACGGGCTGATCTTGCGCTGTGCGGGGAAGTCCGGAGCCTCGCGGAACGGCTGGAGTCGCCGGACGTGGTGGTGAGCAATGCAGCGGTGATCACGGACCTGGATGACCGCACCGACGAGGGGGTGCAGACCTTGCTGGCGACGAATCACCTTGCTCCGTACCTGTTGTTGCGGTTGCTGGCGGAGCGAATCGGCGAAGGGGGTGGTCGGCAGGCGAGGTTCGTGATCGTCGGGGCGGATCCGGTGGCGTTGGCCAGGGTGCCGGTGGATCTGGATGATCTGGAGTCCCGACGGCTTCGCATGCCGGACCCGGATCTGCGGCCGTTCGTGGCGTATGGGCGGACCAAGAACATGAACGCCATGTTCTGCTACGCGCTGGCGCGAAGGCTGACGGCGATCACGGTCAATGCGGTGCATCCGGGGATCATCGGGGGCACGGGGCTGGGGAGGAATGCCCGTGGCGCGCTGAAGAGACTGGGCGAGGAGCTCGGCCGGACGGCGCCGAGGGCGGAAGTGGGGGCGGAAACCCCGGTGTGGCTGGCGACGGCGTCCGAAGTGGACGGCAGGACGGGCGGCTTCTATGTGGGCCGCGAGCTCGTGAAGACGGCGGAGCACACGACGGACCCGGAGCGCTGCGAGCGGTTGTGGTGTGAAAGTGCCCAACTGGTGGGAATTTCTGATTGGTAGCAAGGAGAACATCCGCCTTCCGGTAGGGTGACGGCACGTGCGCACCGGCCGGTGGAACCGTGACTTCTCCTTGTTCTTCGTGGCCCGCGCGGCGGCCCGACTCGGCGACATGATGCTGCCGGTCGCGCTCGCGGCGGGCCTGATCCAGTACGGCTACGGAGTCGGCGCGGTCGGCGGTGCGATGGCGGCCTTCAGTGCGTGCTTCGCCGGTTTTGTCATCTTCGGCGGCGTGATCGCGGACCGTTTCGACACCCGAGCGGTGATGGTGTGCGCGGACCTGACGCGGGTGGTCACCCAATCGTCGGTGGCGATGATGTTCTTCACCGGCCACGTGGTGTTCTGGCAGATCTGCGTGGTCGGCGCGATCAACGGCCTGTGCGCGGCGCTGTTCCAGCCGGGCATCGCCAGCACGATCCCACAGATCGCCACCGACGTGCAGGGCGCCAACGGGATCATCCGCATCGCGGAGTCGGTGATGGGCGTGGCCGGCCCGGCCGTCGCGGGCCTGCTGATCGGCGTCACGTCGGTGGGCGGCGTCTTCGCGGCGCACGCGGCGACATACCTCACGAGTGCGCTGTGCCTACTGGGTTTGCGCCTGCGCCGAGGGCCGCGGCCGGCCGAGCGCGAACGGTTCCGGACGGATCTGGTCGAGGGTTGGCGGGAATTCCGAGCCCGCGGCTGGGTGTGGGGCGTGATCCTGGTGTGGATGGTCCTGATGATCACGACCTTCGGCCCGCTCACCCCGCTCGTCGCCACCGAGATCATCACCGCCCACGGCGACACCGCGTACGGCCTGGTCAACTCGATCGGCGGCGCGGGAATGGCCGTCGGCGGCCTGATCGCGATGCGCCTGCGGCCACGCCATCCGCTGCGCGCCGGCGCGATCGCGATGCTCGCGTACGGACTGCAACCGGTGATGGTCGCGCTGCACGCCCCGATCTGGCTGGTGGCGACGGGGTTCGCGGTCACCGGCGGCGTCCAGACGTTCTGGAGCGTGATGTGGGCGACGAGCATCCAGACCCAGATCCCCGGCTCGATCCTCAACCGCATCCACGCCTACGAGGTCGCCGGCTCGCTGGCGATGATGCCGGTCGGCCAGGCGCTCGCCGGCCCGGCGGCGGGTCTGCTCGGCAGCGGACCGGTGCTGGTGGTGGGTGCGGTGACGGCGGTGGCCGGCATGGTCGCACTGCTGCTCGCGCCGCCGGTGCGGGATCTCGGCCGCGCGGAGCAGGACCTGGTCGGGGTTTGAGAGGCCAGGGGTGCGGGCTCGGTCGCGCGGGGTCGGGGCTGGTGAGAGGCTGACGGCATGCGCACCGAACTGCTCTCCGTGCCCGGCGAACCGGATCGCGCGAACGAGGACTTCGCGGCGGTGTCGCCGCGAGGGGCCGCGCTGGTGCTGGACGGGGTGACGCCACCGCCGGACGGGCAGACGGGATGCATCCACACGGTGACGTGGTTCGTGCAGAAGTTGGGGCCGGCGTTGCTGGGGCGGGCGGAGCAGAGGCGCGATCAGTCGCTGGCGGACTGCCTGGCGGAAGCGATCGCGCAGACGGCGGCGCAGCACGAGGGGACCTGCGATCTGGGCCATCGGCGCACGCCGCAGTCGACGGTGGTGGCGGTGCGGTGGGACGACGACCGGGTGGAGTGGCTGGTGTTGTCGGACTCGGTGTTGCTGTTGGACGTCAACGGCACGGTGACGCCGATTCTTGATACGAGGCTGGACGAGGTCACTGGCCGGCCGGAGCTGCGGGCTATCCGCTATACGCCGGCATATTTTGATGCGTTGGAGAGCATGAGGAATGCCGACGACGGGTTCTATACGGCGGCGGCGGACCCGGAAGTGGCGAAGCGCGCGGTGACCGGGCATCTGCCCCGCGCGGAAGTGCGCGCGGCGGCGGCGATGTCGGACGGCGCGAGCCGGTGGACCGAGGTGTTCGGCTTCGGCGACTGGACCGAGTTGTTCAAGCAGGTCAGGGACAATGGTGTTCAGCGAGTGGTCGACGAGGTGCGTGAGGCGGAGATCGCGGACCCGGAGCGGACGGCCTTTCCGCGCGGCAAGTCCCGCGACGACGCGTCGGTTGTGTTCCTCCAGTTCTGAGCCATGTCCGAAGTGGACGCGGGCGCGCTAGCGAACGGGTGAGGGTTGCTCGCGGATGAGGGCCAGCGCCGGAGCGAGGGCTGCTCGCGGATACGGGGTCTGGCGGCTCTCGCCGAACAGAGCGGCGAAGAAGTCGTTGAACGGCACGGCTATCGAGCGGTAGCGGCGCAGGATGTCGGCCGCGGCGGGAGGAAACGCCACGTCGTCGTTGAAGTCACGGACGAAGGCGTGCCGGTCCAACGGGCCGCCCTCGACGTTGCCGAACGCCCGCACCAGGGAATTGACCAGGTGTGCCAGCACGTAACAGCGGTCGTGGCCGGCATTGTGTTCGAGAAACTCCCGTTCGGCCGGCGACAGATCGAACCGGGGCGAGGTCGCCAGCCCGAGATCGCCGAGATAGAGCCGCTCGCCGTCGGTGAGGATGTTGGCGAAATGGGCGTCGAAATGGATCAGCTCGTGGCTCTCCATAAACGCGGTGACGGCCAGCAGGTCCCGTTCCACCATCGCGCACGGGCCCTCGATGTCGCCGGCGGCGAGCCGGGCCGGCAGCCAGTCGCTCAGCACGTGCGGAAAGTGCTCCATGAACAGCACCACGGTCGCCTCGGCGGCGACCAACGCCTCCGCACGGGCCCGCACACCCGTGCCGTCGTGCAGGTATTCGACGAACCGGTCGACGTCGTCGAGGTCCGGCCGCACCGGCGGCGGCGTGTCCAGCACCCGCCAGTGATAGAGCAGCGGGAAGTTGGCGCACGCACCGGACAGCACCCAGTTGGTGGTCATCACGTGCGCGGCCACCTCCCGCCACACGCCGAAACCGGGCGTGAGAACGCCGTACTGGCACCACGGCGGCAGGCCGAACATGTTCGCGGTCGACCGCTGGTGCTCCGGGCGGCGCTCCAGTTCGGTCAGCGGCACCCTCTTGACGAACACCCGCTCGCCGGCCACGGTCAGCACCCCGGCCGCGCCGCCGACGCCGCTGCTGTCGACCGGCGTCGTGGTCTCCAGCAGCCGTGCGACCTGCCGGTCGCTGAGCAACGCCAATGCGCTGGATACGGCCGCGAATCGTCCGGTTCTGGTCACCGGGTCACGTTACCGGCCGGGATGATCCGTTCGCGAACGAGTTTTGACAATCCTTCTTTCGTCGGGCTGCCGGTGTTGATGACTGTTAAGGTCCATATCCCAAGGAATGGACGCAAAACCAGTTGGTTTGTCCGCTTTGCCGGGGAATGTGTCACGGTCGGTCGACGCATGCTGTCCCGTGCGTGACGGCCAGGTCACGATACGGCCACCCGTGACGGGCGATTCCATACCTTGGTAGGGAATCCATTCCCTGGCGGAAGTCCGGCTGTTAGTGTTCCGGTAACTCCCTCGCCGAGGGAAATAACCCCTGCCATTTTCATCTCCCCTGTAGGGATGGAGCAATCGTGAAGCTGACCCGTCGCGCCTCCGTGGCGCTGCTGGTTGCCGCGCCGATGGTCCTGGCGACCGGCGCCGGGTTCACCGCCTCCGCGCAGACGAACCCGCACACCACCCAGCTGGCCAACAGTGCCGCCCCGGGACTCGAGTTCGCCACAAGAACCGGCTCGGTGAACGCCGACCAGCAGATGCAGGTCGCCGTCTCGCTGAACTACCGGGACGCGGCCGGCCTGGACGCCTTCCTGGCCCGCGTGAACAACCCGAGCTCGGCCGACTACCACCACTACCTGACGCCGGAGCAGTTCCGCGACCGGTTCGCGCCCACCCAGGCGCAGGTCGACCAGGTGCGCGCGTACCTGCAGAGCAAGGGCCTCACCATCACCGACGTGGCGTCCAACCGGATGCTGATCGACGCCAAGGGCCCGGCCAAGACGGTGCAGAGCGCCTTCGCCACCTCGGTGTCGCGCTACCACGACAACAAGACCAACAAGGACTTCACCGCCAACGACACGGCCCCGTCGGTCGACAGCTCGGTCGCCGGCCTCATCGGCGGCATCTCCGGCCTGAACAACCACTACCAGCTGCACAGCTACACCAGGACGCCCAACGCGAACGCGCCGAAGGCGGGCAGCGGCCCGGCCGGCGGCTACACCGCGCAGGAGCTGCGCTCGGCCTACGGCGTCGACAAGCTGTTCAACGCCGGCACCACCGGCGCCGGCCAGACCGTCGCCATGCTGGAGTTCTCGCACTTCAGCCAGACCAACATCAGCAAGTACGACTCGCAGTACGGCACCGGCTCGCCGACCCCGACCGTGGTCAAGGTCGACGGCGGCGACGACGACACCGCCGGCGACGGCACCGTCGAGGTCGAGCTGGACATCGAGGTCGCGCACGCGATCGCGCCCAAGGCCAATGTCGCGGTCTACGAGGCCCCGAACAGCGACCAGGGCGAGATCGACATGTGGAACAAGTTCATCACCGACAACGTGTCAGTGGTGTCCTCCAGTTGGGGCGCCTGCGAGCTCGACGACACGGCGTCGACCGAGACCGCCGTGGACAACGTGGCCAAGCAGGGCGCGGCCCAGGGCCAGACCTTCCTGTCGGCGGCCGGTGACTCCGGCGCCTACGACTGCTACCGGCACTCCGGCACCCAGTCGCCCAACGCCAACAACCTCGCGGTCGACTTCCCCGGCTCCGACCCGTACGTGACCAGCGTCGGCGGCACCGTGCTGACCGAGGGCAGCGGCGGCAGCTACAGCTCCGAGACCGTGTGGAACGAGGGCACGGCCACCAAGTGGGCCGGTGGCGGCGGCGTGTCCAGCAAGTTCGCCCGCCCGTCCTGGCAGACCGGCCCCGGCGTCAACACCAGCGCGCTGCGCCAGGTGCCGGACGTCTCGGCCGTCGCGTCGGACTACTCGATCTACACCCAGAGCCAGTGGACCACCGTCGGCGGCACCAGCGCGGCCACCCCGCTGTGGGCTTCCGTGCTGACGCTGGCCAACCAGCAGGCGGCCGCGGCCGGCCACTCCCGCGTCGGCCAGGTCAACTCCACGCTGTACCAGCTGGGTTCGTCGAGCAACTACGGCTCGCTGTTCCACGACATCACCAGCGGCGACAACCTGCACTACAGCGCCGCGGCCAACTTCGACGAGGCCAGCGGCTGGGGCTCGCCGAAGGCCGACGCCCTCGTGCCGAACCTGTCCGGCGGCGGCACCACGCAGCCGGGCGCCCCGTCGGTGACCAGCCCGGGCAACCAGTCCAACCTGGTCGGTGACAGCGTCAACATCACCGTCCGCGCCACCGGCGGCACCTCGCCGTACACGTGGACCGCGTCCGGCCTGCCGGCCGGCCTGTCCATCGCCTCGGGCACCGGCGTGATCAGCGGCAAGACCACCACGGCCGGCACGTACAACGTGACCGTCACGGCGACCGACGCCGCCGGCAAGGCCGGCAGCGCCTCCTTCACCTGGACCGTCAGCACCACCGGCGGCTCCTGCTCCGGCCAGAAGCTCGGCAACCCCGGCTTCGAGACCGGCAGCGCCTCGCCGTGGAGCGCCTCCTCGGGCGTGGTCAGCAACGCCTCCGCCGGCGAGGCCGCGCACTCCGGCAGCTACCTGGCCTGGCTGGACGGCTACGGCCAGACCCACAGCGACACCCTGTCCCAGTCGGTGACCATTCCGGCCGGCTGCCACGCCACGCTGTCGTTCTGGCTGCACATCGACACCGCCGAGACGACCACCTCGACCGCGTACGACAAGCTGACCGTCAAGGCCGGCTCGACGACACTGGCGACGTACTCCAACCTGAACAAGGCCAGCGGCTACGCGCAGAAGACGTTCGACGTCTCCTCGCTGGCCGGCCAGACGGTGACGATCTCGTTCACCGGCGCGGAGGACTCGGGCCTGCAGACCTCGTTCGTCATCGACGACACGGCCGTCACGCTCAGCTGACCCACCGCCAGCACCGCTAGGAAAGGACCGTTCCTCTACTCCGAGTAGAGGAACGGTCCTTTCCGAACGTTCGGGGCTTGACGGGGTGGAGTGTGGGCGGTGGCGGGTCAGCTGGTGAACCAGCCGGGGGCGTCGAGGCGGAAGAAGTTGCCCGGGGTCATCGTGCGCAGGCCCGCTTCCATGTCGCGGAGGCGTTGCGGCCCCAGGGTTTGGGCCCATTCGGCGCGCAGCTCGTCGAAGATCTGGGCCGATCGGACGAGCGCGTCGACGCCGTGCGGGGTGAGGCGGACCAGTTTGCGCCGAGCGTCGTGGGTGTCGTCGACGCGCTCCACGTAGCCGAGCGCCTCCAGCCGGTCCGCGGTCTTGCCGGCAGCCTGCTTGGACACGCCGAGGCGTCGGCCCAGCTCGCTCGCGGTGGTGCCGGCGCGGCCGATGGCCTGCAGCGCGAAGCCGTGCGCGGGGCGCAGATCCGGGTGCCCCTGAGCGGCCAGTTCCGCGTGTAGGCGGTCGATGAGCGTGCGGAAGCCGGCGAACAACAGCAGCGGCAGCGCGAAGCCGGGCTCGTCCCCGGATGGATTAGTCATTGCGCAACTCGACAACCTGGTTTACCTTTTCGACAACCACGTTGACGATGCTAGTCCATCTGGAGGAGATGTTGTTCGCCGACCACACCCTGGAGACCGCGCCCGAGGCGGCGCGGAGATCCATGAAGGCCACCATCGACCACCTCGGTTACCTGCCGTCGCCGGTCGCGCGGCTCGCGGCGTCGCCGCAGCTGCTGGACGGCTTTCTCCGGCTCAGCACCATGTTCGAGACCACGTCGCTGGAGCCGGTCGCCCGCGAGGTGGTTGTCATGACGGTGGCCGTGCGCAACGGCTGCCACGTCTGCATCGCCATGCACACCGCCAAGCTCGGCGGCATCGGCGCGGACGCCGAGCTGGTGGCAGCCCTGCGCGACCAGCGGCCGCTCGCCGACGAGAAGCTGGAAGCCTTGCGTACCTTCACCATCGAGGTCCTGGCCACCGCCGGCGGCGTGGACGACGTCGTGCTCAAGGAGTTCCTCGGGCACGGCTACACCACGCAGCAGGCCCTGGAGGTGGTGCTGGGCATCGGCGCCTACACCCTGTCCACCTTCGCCAACCGGATGACCAAGGCGCCGCTGGACTATCAGCTGGCGGCGTTCGCCTGATCGTGCCGCCACTGGACGTCCTGCCGGTCCGGTTCCTCACGCAGGATCGCCGCGTCGAGGAAGCGTTCCGGGATGGCGAAGGCGTCCACCAGGGTGCGCGCATGCGGCCGCAACTCGGCGCACAGCGCGTTCACCGCACCGTTCACCGCCTTGCCGCGACCGGCCGCCAGCCGGCCGTGCGCGAGGAACCACGCCAGGTCGTCGTTCACGGTGTGCAGCGCGTACAGCGTGCACACCCGGTCGAGCAGGTGCTTGACCTCCGGGTCGGCGCAGCCCTCGACCGCGTCCGCGAACGCTTGTAGCACAACGCGTTCGGTGTGCACGCGGCCGGCGCGCAGCACGTGGTCCTGCGCGCTGTTGAACACCTCGAACGGGTCCGCGTCGCCGCTCGCGGCCCGCCGCAGCCGGCGGGCCAGCCCGTCCAGCACGTGCGCCTCCCGGTCCTCGAACGCCCGCAGCTGCCAGCCGCGGTCGTAGAGGGCGTCGGCGTCGTCCCGGCCGGGGCCGAGGCTGGGCAGTCGCTCGGCGACCATGCCGACGAACTGCTCGGCGACGAAGCGGGCGGTCGCCAGCGTGCCGAGATCCTCGAAGTGACTGCGGTAGTTGGTCAACAGCCCCTTGGCGACCAGCTGCAACAGCACCGTGTTGTCGCCCTCGAACGTGGTGAACACGTCCGTGTCGGCCTTCAGCCCGGTCAGCAGGTTCTCGGCCAGGTAGCCGGCTCCGCCGCACGCCTCGCGACAGGTCTGGATCGTCGCGGTGGTGTGCCATGTGGACAGTGCCTTGACGCCGGCGGCGCGGGATTCCAGCTCGCGCTGCCGGCGCTCGTCCGGGTCCGCGGCGCTCTGCAGTTCGTCCAAAGTGGCCGTCAGGGCCTCCTGGGCGAAGTGCAGCGCATACGTGGTGGCCAGTGCCGGTAGCAGTTTACGTTGGTGCGCCTGGTAGTCCAGCAGCACGACCTCGCGTGCTTCGTCCGGGCGGTTGAACTGGCGGCGGGTGTCGGCGTAGCGGACGGCAATGGTCAGTGCGCGCTTGGCCGCGCTGCCGGCGCTGCCCGCGACGCTGACCCGACCGCGGATCAGCGTGCCCAGCATGGTGAAGAAGCGTCGGTTGTCGCTGTCGATCGGGCTGCGGTACGTGCCGTCCTCGTCGACCTGGCCGTAGTGGTCGAGCAGGTTGTCGCGCGGCACACGGACGTGGTCGAACGTCAGCCGGCCGTTGTCGACGCCGTTCAGGCCGCCCTTGCGGCCGCAGTCCTCAATGGACACCCCGGGCATCGGATTGCCCTCGGTGTCCCGGATCGGCACCAGGAAGGCATGTACGCCGCGACTGCGGCCGTCCGTGATCAGCTGGGCGAACACCACCGCCGCACGGCCGTCCCGCGCCGCGTTGCCGATGTAGTCCTTGCGGGCGGACTGATGCGGCGTGTGGATGACGAACTCGCCGCCGTCGAAGGTGGCGGTCGTGCGCAGGTGCTGCACGTCGGAACCGTGACCGGTCTCGGTCATGGCGAAACAACCCGGCAGCGTCAGGTCCATGATGTCGGCGAGGTGGCGCTCGTGGTGCCGGCGCGTGCCGAGCAACTGCACCGCGCCGCCGAACAGTCCCCACTGCACGCCGGCCTTCACCATCAGCGACAGGTCGCCGAAGCCGAGCATCTCGAACGCGACCACCGAGCCGCCGATGTCGCCGCCGCCACCGTATTCGCGGTCGAACCCCAGCCTGGGGCCGTCCGTTTTGGCCAGGGCGTGCATCTGCTCGAACACCAGCGCCCGGTGTTCGTCCGTGCTCAGGCCGCTGGTGTCGCTGTACTCGACGGCGGCCAGCTGCTCGCGGACCGTGCGCCGCAGAGCGGCCCACCGCCCGTCGAGGATCTCGGTGATCGCACTCGGCTCCACGGCCCGAGCCTAACCACGGTCGGCGGTTGCCGCAGGATCACCTGTGACGGGCTCAGGACACTCTGCCGATACAACTCGCGCAGCCCTCGATCACGGCGTCGTATTGTGGCCAGTGGACGTTTGACGCCGTCCGCTACCTGGCGAAGTCATTGGTCTGCAACAGGTTGTCGCGCTGGTGGCGGTCATCGCGCCGGGAGCGCGGGCTGCGTGCGCTGCTCGCCGAGCGCTCGGCCTGCTGGAGGAACTACGCAGAACTGCGTATTCCGGACGGCGTTTGCGCTGGTCACGATGTCGCCATGTCACGCAACTGGGCCAGAGCGCTGTCCGCCGCGCTCGCCGTGGGGGTCGCGCTGCTGGCGGCCCCGGCCGCGCACGCCGGCGCCGGGTACTTCACCAGCCAGGACCTGACCGGCTCCGCCGGCGTTCCCGTCGGGCAGATGGAGCCCGCGGGGTGGTACACGCCGTGGGACCTCAAGCGGCACTTCGCGTACGTCAGCGACGACCAACGGATCATCGTCGCCAGCTCTGCCCCGGGCGGATCCTGGACGTGGACCACCGCTTTGGACAGTGCGTACGTCCTCGGCTACCTGACCACGTATTCGTACTCCTGGGACCACAGCTCGCACATCGTCTACGCCGACGGCGTCACCCACCACCTGATCGAATTGTGGTCCAGCGACGCTTCGCCGACGTGGCAGAAGGTCGACCTCACCGAGACGTACCACGGGCCGCTGATCGAGCTCGACCCGCGCGGCTACGAGCAGGACGGCCAGCAGCACGTCGTCTTCAAGGACGGGCACGGCAACGGCGTGATCTGGGAGGCGACGTTCGCGCCCGGGGCGGGGTGGGGGTTCACCAACCTGACCGAGCGGGCCGGGATCCACCCGAAGAACGACTACGGCTGGTACCTCGCCGCGTCGTCGCTCGGCACCGACGGCGAGGCCATCGGGTACATCGGCACCGACGGCTACCCGCACGTGCTGGCCGGGCAGCACGGCCGGTGGACCGACCAGCGGGTCGGGGTACCGGCCGACGAGAAGTTCTTCACCATGAACTCGATGGTCTTCCTGCGGGACGGGCGCCTCGTGCGCTATGCCCTGCGCTACTACACCAGCGACACCCACCTGCACGAGGTTGCGTGGGAGGGCGGGCGGTGGACCGACACCGACGTCGCCGCGGCCACCCCGACGGTCGACCCGCGCTGGGCTCCTAATGCGGCTAATGACTCGTACCTTTGGAACGCCGACGGCAGCGAGCACATGTTCACGACCGGCGCGGACGGGGCCGTGCGGGAGTACGTGCGGACGCGGGCCGGGGATTGGTACGTGTGGCGGGACAGCGAGCCGATTCCCGACGGCCTCGGCTGGATCGGGGCGTTCGCCGCGCCGGACGACACCATGCACGGGACGGAGACCGAGTTCTACGTCTACTACAACACCGACAAGCATGTGGTGGTCGCTGATCTGACGGCGGCGTATCAGGCTTGAGGGTTTGATGCTTTGGATGGGCGGTAGGTTTGGTTGTGGAGGGGATGGGGATTTGAGGTGTTGGGTTGGGTGGGGTTCAGTGGTGTTCGGGGCGGATTTGTGTGGTGTTAGGGCGGCGGGGGTTGGCGGCGTGGGTGGGCCGATTTGGTGTGGAGCCTCTGGACGATGGCACTCAGGGCTGTTTAGAGGCAGGCAGAGCCTGCCCCGAGTCGCTGTCAATTGTATGCCATCGTCCACCTCCACACAAAATCGGCCCAAGTATGGGGTGAGGGTGATGGGGTGGCGGCTGTCGGGTGGTGTAAGGGTGCCGGTGAGAAGGGGTGGTGGGTGCGGGCGGTGAAAGGTCGCCATCGGATTGGGGGCGTGGTGTTCGACGAGTCGGCGGGCGGGTTTCGTTCGCTGTGGAGTTGTCAAAGAACGCGGGTTAGTACTGATGGGGTCGGGTGGTGTGGACCCGGCCCTGGGGTGTGGTCCAGGTGGTGGTGCCGTCGGGGTCGAGGGTGACGGTGTAGTTGTCGTGTTTGCGGTGGTGGTGCCAGGAGCAGAGGCCCTTGAGTTGGGTGGCTGTGGTTTTGCCTTTGGGCCAGGGGATGACGTGGTCGAGTTCGCGGATGGGGCTGGTGCAGCCGGGGGCGGTGCAGGTGCCGCCGTCGTGGATCTTGACCATCTCCCGCATGGGGGCGGTGGGCCGGTACTTGGCGGTGCTCATGCCGGTGGCGTGCCGGTACTCGTCGAGCAGGATGCCGCGCCAGGGGCCCTGCATGGCCAGTTCGCAGGCGAGTTCGGCGGGGATGGGGCCGTAGCCGTCCAACAGGCCGGGGTCTTTGGTCAGCCCGATCAAGGTCTCGACGGGGATCGTCACATGCACCTGGACCTGGCGCTCCTTGGTGTTGGCGAGGAAGCGGTCGAGGAAGGCGTCGGCCCGCTTCTGGTCGGTGGTCCGGTCATCTTGGGGCAGCTCGGCGACGTCGGCGTTGAGCAGGTCGTAGGCCATGCGGGCCTCCACGGCGGGCAGCACCGCCTTGAGCTGGGCCATCCCGTCCGGGAGGGGTCTGAATTCGACTCGGCGCTCGGCCTTGGCCTGCTGGCAGCGTCGGTCGCTGCCGTCGGGGTCGGCCAGCGCGACGAGTTTGGTGGTCTGGCGGGCGAGTTGGCTGCGGTTCAACCCGGGCGCGACCTCGATCAGGGTGTCTTCGACCTGGGTGATCAGGGCCTGGGTGGGCAGGTGGGCGACCCGCTCGTCCACGACTTCCAGCCGCCGCTGGTCGATCTCCCCGCGCCGCAGCTGGGCGAACAGCCGGGGCAGTGTCTCGACCACCCGGCTGAATTCCTTGCGTTGTCCCAACGCCCGCTCGGGTTCATGGCCGGCCATGGCCAACTCCGTGAGGTCGTCGACGTGGTGGAGGACCTCCAGCTGGATGGCGTGGCCGAATGCGGCGATCTTGCCGGCCAGAATGTAGGCGGTGACCTTCTCCTGACCGGAGAGGCCTGGAATGCCCACCCTCGCCAACAGGTCAAACAGGGCCCCGCAAGGCTCCTTGTTCTCCATGTCGAGGGTGAGTTCTTCCATGTCTTTAGAATACGCGCTCCAAAGATCGAACTCGAATCACTAATGGGTGATTGTTTCATGCATAATCGCTGGGCGCTTCGCGTTCTGGGGGATGGGGGTCGGGGGACTGAGGAAGTGGGAAGCGGGGGATCGGGGGATCGTGGAAGTGGGAAGCGGGGAAGCGAGGCCGGCAAGCGGTGAAGCGGGGGAAGCGGGGTCGGGAAACGGTGAAGCGGGCCAGCAAGCGGTGAAGCGGAGCGTGGATTTTGTGTGGAGGTGGACGATGGCATACAATTGACAGCGACTCAGGGCAGGCTCTGCCTGCCCCTAAACAGTCCTGAGTGCCATCGTCCAGAGGCTCCACACAAAATCCACGCGACATGCACGGCAAAACCCGCCACAACCCCGAGCCTCAAGCCCTCAAACCTCGGACACGATCCGGGCACACACCTCCTCCGCTCCCAACCTCGTCGTATCCACAACCACCCCCGCCTCCCGCAGCCACGGCAGCGCAGCCTCATACCGCTCGACATGGTCGAGTCGCCACTGCTTCGCTCCCGCCTCCTCTCGATCCTCGACGATCCTTCGAACCAGCTCCTCGCGATCGACGTGCAGCACGAAGTGGTGCACCTTCACGCCCTCGGCGGCCAGCCCGTCGAAGATCTCCCGGGCGTAGGACTCGGTCAGCACGGTCTGCGGGATGACCAGCGTGCCGCCGACGTGGTCGAGCACCTCGACGGCGGTGCGCACGACCAGGGCCCGCCAAGGCGGATTGTCCTGGAAGTTCTCGACCGGTTCGGTCAGCACGTGGCCCAGCATGAAGCCGACGTACTCGGTGTCGAAGATCCGGGCCTGCGGCAGCGCCTTCACCAGCAGTCGCGACGTGGTGGTCTTGCCCGCCCCGAAGGTCCCGTTCACCCAGACGATCATGTGTCACGGTAGCGCGGAACAAGCCGCCGGGGGCGGGGCGTTGCACCTCCTATCCGAGAGGTCGAGGAGTTGACGCACGGTGAGCAAGCAGGTCCTGATCCCGAACGAGAAGCACCCGATCACGGTGACGGCGACGGGTGAGCACGTGGTGGCGACGGTCGGCGGCCGGGTCATCGCGGACACCCGGGAGGCGCTGACGCTGCAGGAGAGCACGTACCCGGCGGTGCGGTACATCCCGCGCAAGGACGTGGACTTCACGCTGCTGGAGCGGTCGGAGCACGAGACGTACTGCCCGTACAAGGGGGACGCCTCCTACTACAGCATCCGGGCGGGGGAGACCTCGGCGGACAACGCGGTGTGGACGTACGAGACTCCCTACGACGCGGTGGCGGAGATCAAGGAGTACGTGGCGTTCTACCCGAACGTCGTGGACGTGCAGGTGCGCGAGGACTGACTACAGCCCTTCGACGGTGCCGCCCGAGAACGGGGTGCGTGCGCCGACGAGCCGGTCACCGAGGGCGATCCCGCCCCAGAAGCCGCGGGGGATGGACGGCTCGGTGACGGGTCGCACGGTGAGCCGCTGACCGAGCTCCTCGGCGCGGCGCAGCACATCCGAGTCGAAGCGGTCCTCGATGACCTGGGGGATGTCGGCCAGCACGGCATCCCACATGCCTTCGCGGGACACGCCGGCCTCGCGGGCGCGCTGCACGGCGTTCTGCCACGCGGAGCCGAAACGCTTGCCCTGTAATCGATCCTGCACGGGTGTGACGACGGTGTCGCCGGCCAGGTAGTCGGGGCCGTGGAACATTGGGCGGCGCACGGCGTCGGCGATGTCCACGCCGAGGCCGAGCACGGCGTGCAGGCATTGCAGGGTGGCGCAGTGCAAGCCGGCGCCGATGCTGCTGGATGCCAGCACCGGCACGCCGTCGCGCAGCACGATCGCGGGGTTGGCGGGCGACGGTAAGTGCTCGCCGGGGCCGAGCTTGGCCAGGGTGGCCTGCTGGAACGACGCTGCATCGGGGATGGAGACGCCGCCGGCGAACAAGCCGGTGGTGCCCCACAAGCTGGTGTTGATGGAGTGGCACGCGGCGGCCACGGCCCCGTACGAGTCGACGGCCAGCACGAAGTCGGAGTGCCCGCCGGGACGGCCGGATTGCCGCGCGACGCCGATCAGGTCCCGCAGCGCGACCGGGTCGGTCAGCGGGTCGCCGATGCCCTCGGCCAGGCGTAACGCCTCGGCGAGGGCCACGCCGCCACGGTTCGGTCGGCCGACGGCGTGCACCTGGGCACCGTGGAAGTCCACGGTCACCGGCGTGTCCCAAACCGGTTCGTACGCGGCGAGATCGGCCGGCGTGGCCTTGCCGCCGGCCGCGCGCACGACGTCGACGAACTCCCGTGCCCACGGCCCGTGATACATCCACTCCGCGCCCTCGGCGGCGACGGCCCGCAGCGTGCGGGCCAGGTCGGGCTGGCGGAACTCGTCGCCCTCGACGGCATGAAACCCCGGCGGCAGAACATCTTTCCGTAGCGCGAACTGGTTTGCCCGGCCGAGGCCGACCGGAAAGCCCTGCTCGGCAACAAAAATCGCCGGCTCGAAGAGATCCGCCCACGGTAGGCGACCGAATCTTCGGTGCGCTGCCTGCACTCCGGCCATGAAGCCCGGCACCAATGCCGTACGGCCGCTCGCGATCGGCTGCCGCGGGATGCTGGCGGGGTCGTCCTCCTCGGCGAACGTCGCGAAGCCGGCGCTGAGCGAATCCGTTCTGCCGTCGAGGAAATGCGTCATGGTGAATACACCCGCATAGCTCACCCACGAGCCGGCGGCCAGCGCGATCTGGGCGAGGGACGTCGCGATGACGGCGTCCACCGCGCTGCCGCCGGCCGCCAGCGCCTGCCGGCCGGCGAGCTGGGCGAACGGCCCGGTGGAGCCCACCACCATCGCCCGCTCGCCCACGCCGGAGACGCCCTCGGTGTCCGGCGGCGACGTGCCGAGCAGCAGGTAGCGACGCACCTCGTCGGTGTCCCAGGTTCTCGGATCCATGGCTGCCTCCTTCGCAGCTGTACAGTGCTTATCAAAGCGTAAGTACGGTCGGGTGTGCAAGTCGCGCCGGGAAGACGCCGACATGGGCGTGCTTTCCTCTGGTAAGACCTTGGGCATGGGCGTGCTGAAGGTGCGGTTGGGCGTCGGACTGAGACCGGGCGGCGGCGCCGCCGAGTTCCCGAAGATCGTCGACGAGCTGGAGGCCGAGGGCGTCGACTCGCTGTGGTTGTCCGAGGTCGTCTACGGCGGCAACGTCGATCCGATGATCGGCATGGCGCACGCGTTGGCCCGCACCACCAAGCTCAAGGTCGGCACCGGGGTTTCGGTGCTGCCCGGGCGGCATCCGGTGCTGGTGGCCAAGCAGCTCGCCACGTTGGCCGGGCTGGCGCCGAAGCGCGTGTTGCCGGTGTTCGGGCTACGGCCCGCGCGGCGCGACGAGTGGAACCTGTTCCCCGTGCCGGAGGGCCGCCGCGCGGCCGTCTTCGACGAGTCGCTGCGGTTGCTGCGGCTGCTGCTCACCGAGGACAACGTCAGCTTCGACGGCGAGTTCTTCCAGGTGGACGGCGTTTCCCTGGCCGAACGCCCGGCGCGGCCGCTGGACATCTGGGTCGGCGGCAGCGCGCCCGCCGCGCTCCGCCGGGTCGGCCGTCTGGCCGACGGCTGGCTGGGCAGCTTCGTCACGCCCGAGCAGGCCAAGCTGCACGTCGAGACGATCAAGGCGGCCGCCGCCGAGGCCGGCCGGGAGGTCGAGGAGGATCATTACGGCCTGTCGCTGGCCGTCGCCCCCGACGGCATTCCGCCCGCGCTGGCCAAGGCCGCCGCGGACCGCGCGCCGGGCGTCGACCCCGCGGATCTGGTCGCCGGCAGTTGGGACGATGCCCGGCGGCTGCTCGACGGCTATCTGGATGCCGGGCTGTCGAAGTTCGTGCTGCGGCCGGCGGGCTCGACGAGTTGGGACGAGTTCCTGGCGAAGTTCCTGCCGCTGGCGGAGGCGCTACACAACTAGACGCCCAGCCAGCGCAGCACTTCCTCGGTGTGCTGGCCCAACGCCGGCACCGGCCCCATCTCGGCCTCCCGGCCGCGGAAGGTGGCCGGCGGCAGCAATGCCCGCACGTCGCCCTCGGGTGTGGACACGGTCCGCCAGCGATCACGGTGGCGGAGCTGGGGATGGGCGGCGAACTCGGCGACCGTCCGCTGCTGGGCGAAGGCGATACGGGCGGATTCCAGGCGACCTATCAGCTCCGGGCCGGTCAGGCCGCCGAACACGGAGTCGATGACGGCGTCCAGTTCCGATCGGTGAACCAGGCGGTCGGAGTTCGACACGAAACGCGCATCGGTGGCCACATGCGGCATGAGGAGCGCCTTGGTGCAGAACTCCTGCCACTCCCGCTCGTTCTGGATGCCGAGCTGGATCACGGTGCCGTCGCCGGCCCGGTAGGCCCCGTACGGCGCGATGGTGGCGTGGTGCACGCCGCTGCGCACGGGCGGGGTGCCGCCGTAAGTGCCGTAGTAGAAGGGAAATCCCATCCACTCGCCGAGCGCCTCCAGCATCGACACCTCGATGGCGCTGCCCCGGCCGGTGCGCTCACGGTCGTACAGAGCGGTCAGGATCCCGCTGTACGCGTACATTCCGGCGGCGATGTCGGCGGCGGCGATGCCGACCTTGGCCGGCGACTCCGGGGTGCCGGTGATCGAGATGAGTCCGGCCTCGCTCTGGATCAGCAGGTCGTAGGCCTTGCGGTCACGGTACGGGCCGTCCGAGCCGTAGCCGGAGATGTCGCACGTGACCAGCCGCGGATGTCGGGCCGTCAGGTCGTCCGCCCCGAAGCCGAGCCGGGCGGCCGCGCCGGGCGCGAGGTTCTGCACGAACACGTCGGCCCGCTCCACCAGGGCCCGCAGCACGTGCGGGGATTCCTTCACGTCCAGCTCGACGCTTTGCTTGCCGCGGTTGAGCCACACGAAGTGGCTGGACTGCCCGTGCACGGCCCGGTCGTAGCCCCGCGCGAAATCGCCCCCGGGACGCTCGATCTTGATCACCCGGGCGCCGAGGTCGGCCAGTTGGCGCGTGGCGAAGGGCGCGGCCACGGCCTGTTCCAAGGCGACGACCAGCAGTCCGGACAGCGGTCCTGGCATCGGTACCTCCCTGCTCGCCCGCAATAATGGACCCGTGACGCGAATCCTGATCATCGGCGGCGGCATCGCGGGCACGTCGGCGGCGCTGGCCGTGCACAAGGCGGGCCTCGACGTGACCGTGTTCGAGGCCCACCCGGACAGCGGCGCCGACATCGGAGCATTCCTCACGCTGGCCAGCAACGGCATGATCGCGTTGGCCCAGCTGGACGCCGCCGAGGCCGTCGCCCGGGTCGGCTTTCCGCTGACCGCCATGCGCGTCACCGCGCACAACGGCGATGTGCTGGCCGTCACGCCGATCGGCGAGCAGGACGATCCGCTCAGGCACTACCGCTGCATCGGCCGCGCCGAGTTGGGCGCCGCCCTGCGCGCGGAGGCCAGGCGGCGGGGCATCGAGATCGTGCACGGCAAGCGCCTCATCGGTGTCGACGACGGCACCGTCACCTTCGAGGACGGCAGCACCGCGACCGGTGACCTCATCCTCGGCGCGGACGGGCTGAACTCGACGGTCCGCTCGCTCATCGCGCCGACCAGCCCCCGCTACGCCGGCCAGCGCGTCTTCTACGGCTACACCACCGACGCCAAGCCCGATCACGAGCCGGGGCGGATCGAGATGCTCCGCGGCAGCGGCACGGCCATCGGCTACGCCGTGTCGCCGGAGGGGGAGACGAACTGGTTCTGCCGCGTGCCGGACACCGAGCTGACGGCCGAGGAGATCGCCGCCGGCTCGCCCGAGCAGTGGCGGGAGACGCTGCTGCCACTGGTCCGCCCGGACGCGACGCCGGCGGCCGAGATCATCGCCGCGACGACCGACCGGCTGATGGTCACCAACGCCCGTGACCTGCCGGAAGGCATGCCGTGGCGGGCCGGCCGGATGCTGCTCGTCGGGGACGCCGCGCACGCCGCGTCCCCCGCGACCGGCCAGGGCGCGTCGATGGCCTTGGAGGACGCCGTCGTACTGGGCAAGGCCCTGCGCGACCTGGGCGTGACGACCGAGGCCCTGGATGCCTACGAGACGTTGCGCCGGCCCCGCGTCGAGCAGAACATCGCCACCAGCGCCCGGTTCACCGCCGCGCGAACGGGCAGCACGACGCCGCCCAGCGCCCGGCCGAAGCCGTCCGAACAGCCGGATTTCCTGGCCCATCTGGACTGGTCCCGGCCGACCGGGTATCTGGGCACGGACGGGCAGCACGTGTGACCCGTGGCGGTCGGCGGCTACGATGTCCGGTCTTTCCACGGGTAGGGTCGAGGCACGGGTGCAGGAGAGGGAGCGCCGTTGTCAGTGGCACCGACGCGCTGCGAGACGTGCGGAAACGAGCTGCCGTCGCGCGCTGACGGGCCGGGTCGGCCTGCTCGGTTCTGCTCGCGTGCCTGCCGTCAGCGGGCCTACCGCCAGCGCTCCGGCGACCAGCAGCCCGAGTCGACGGCAGAGGCTCAGCCCATGGCCGCGCGCCGGTTGCCGGCCAGCCGCGACGCGTTCGTCGGGCGGGTCCAGGAGCTGACCGACATCGGCCTGCTGTTGCGCCGCGCCCGACTGGTGAGCCTGGTCGGCACGGGCGGCGCCGGCAAGACGCGGTTGGCGACGGAGTACGCGACCCGTGCCGTGGCCACGTATCCCGACGGCGTGTGGATCGTCGAGCTGGCCCCGCTGACCAGCGATCACCTGCTGGCGCAGACGATCGCCTCCGCGCTGGGCGTGCGGGAGCAGGCCGGTGAGGATCTGGTGGACACGGTTGTCCTTGCGCTGCAGGGCAAGCGAGCACTGCTCGTCATCGACAACTGTGAGCATCTCGTGGATGCGAGCGCGTCGCTGGCCGACGCGCTGCTCACCGGCTGCCCGCAGCTGCGCGTGCTCGTCACCAGCCGGGAATCCCTTGACCTGCCTGGGGAAGCCGTGCTCCGGGTCGGACATCTCTCGCTGCCGGACTCCTCGCAGCGTTCCGAAGCCGTGCAGCTCTTCGTGGAACGGGCCCGGCTGCTGAGGCCGGACTTCGAGTTGACGGACGCGAACCGGCCGGTCGTGGCGGAGATCTGCATGCGCCTGGACGGCATGCCGCTGGCGATCGAGCTGGCCGCGCGCTGGGTGCGAGTACTGTCGGTCGAGGAGATCCTCGCGCGCCTGGACGACCGGTTCGAACTGCTGTCGCGCGGCCCGCGCACGGCCGCGACGCGGCACCGTGACCTGCGGGCGACCATCGAGTGGAGCTACGAGCTGCTCGACGACACCGAGCGCGAGGCGCTGCGCCGGTTGTCGGTGCTGGCCGGCGACTTCAGCCTCGACTCGGCCAGCGCGGTGTGCGGCGTCGGCCCGCAGCGCACGCTCCGGCTGCTCGCCGACCTGGACGCGAAGTCGCTGGTCGTGGCCGTGCCCGGGATGGTGCAGCGGTTCCGCCAGCTGGAGTCGATCCGGCTCTACGCGCGGGAGAAGCTGGCCGAGGCCGGCGAGGTCGACGACACCACCGAACGGCTGGTCGGCTGGCTGACCTCGCTCGGCGAGTCGCACTACGTGGACCAGATGCTGCTCACGGTGTACGACGACGGCCCCAAGGTCGACGACGAGCGCGACAACCTGTTGCAGGCCGTGGAATGGACGACGGCACGCCGCGACGAGCGCCTTGCGGTGCTGGCCGCCGCGCTCGGCGGCGCCTGGCGGCGGCAGGGGCACACCGTCCAGATCCGCAAGCTGCTCGAGGCCGCGCTGACGATCACGAAGGCCGACAATCCGTACCGCAGCCTGGCGCTGATCGAACTGGGGTGGTTCAACGTCACCGCGGGGGACTTCGAGCGGGCCCGCGACCTGGCCGTCGAGGCGATGGCGTTGGAGGAGCCGCGCGACCGGCCGGTGGTGCTGGGTCGCAACATGACCCTGTTGTCCATGGTCTACCAGGCCCTGGGCGACGTGGAGCGCAGCACGCGGTGCGCCGAGCGCTGCGTGGAGTTGGTGCGGCCGCTGGGCCGGCCCCTGGACACCGCGGTGGGAATGCACAATCTCGGCTACGGCGCCATGGCCGGCGGCGACCCGGCGCGGGCGGCGGAGCTGATCGAGGAGTGCCTGCCGGTCTACATGGAGCTCGCGGATCCAGTGAAGCAGATGGAGATCCTGCACTCGGCCGGCGGGATCGCCCTGGAGCGCGGGAAGATCGACCAGGCCGGGGACTACTTCCGGCGCAGCGTCGAGGTCTGTCCGGCGGCGGGTGAGCCGGCCACGTACCCGGTGGAGGGGCTGGCGATCGTCGCCGCGCTGACCGGCGAGCCGAAGCGGGCGCTGCTGCTCGGCACGGCGATGGCGACGCAGCTGCGGAAGTGGCGGATGCGCCGGGAACCGTTCTGGCAGCGGCATGTCGACGCCGCCATGGCCACCGCGCGGGCGTCGCTGAGCGCGCAGGCGGCGCGGGAGGCCACCGAGGCCGGCGAGCGGATGACCCTGGCGCAGGCGATCGCGTACGCGCTGCGGACGCCGGTCGCCGATGACGACGACTCGCCGCTGTCGCAGCGCGAGTGGGACGTGGCGATGCTGACGGCGGAGGGCCTGACCAACCGGGAGATCGCGGTCCGGCTGTCGATCTCCGAGCGGACCGTGGAGACACATCTGCTGCACATCCGCACCAAGCTGGACCTGCGGACCCGGGCCCAGGTCGCGGCGTGGGCGGTCGAGCAGGGCCGGGTTTCGTCACGCCCCTGAGCGCTGTGGGTTTCCCCGATGTCCCATCCACGCGGATGGTTGAAACTCGAACCATGGCTAGGGGTGAGAAGGTCGTCCGGGCGTTGTACCAGCAGCACGGGGCCGCGCTGATGGCATACGCGAACCGGCTGACCGGGGGCCGCCGCGCCTGGGCCGAGGACGTCGTCACGCAGACCCTGGTTCGGGCGGCCAAGGCCCGTGACCTGGGCGAAGGCGTGCAGGCCAGGCTGTGGCTGTTCCGGACCGTGCAGGACGTGGTGGGTGAGGGCACCGACAGCGTGGTTCCGGCGGCGCAGCGCCGCCAGCTCGCCGTCGCCGACGCGCTGCTCGCGCTGCCGCCCCGGCACCGTGACGTTTTGGTCGCGCCGAAGGCCGGCGCGACCGCAACCAAGGACGCCTTCGTCGCGCTGCATGCGTTCAAGGACGCTCTCGCGGCGCGCGGCGTGACGAAATCAGGTCTCGACGATCTGCTTGCCGAGCGGCAGCAGTGACACCGGGATCAGCTTGAAGTTCGCCACCCCGAGCGGGATGCCGATGATCGTGACGCAGAGCAGGAAGCCGGTGACCAGATGCCCGAGTGCCAGCCACCAGCCCGCCACCACCAACCAGATGATGTTGCCGAGCACCGCGCCCGCGCCGGAGGTCGGCTTGTCGACCAGGGTGCGGCCGAACGGCCACAGCGCGTAGTTCGCCATCCGGAACGACGCGACGCCGAACGGGATCGTGATGATCAGCACGCAGCAGATCACGCCGGCCACGGCGTAGCCCAGCGCCATCCAGAAGCCGGACAGCACCAGCCAGATCAGGTTCAGCAGGGTCTTCATGCCCCCATCCTGCCCGGCCGGTGCCGCCGGTGGCGTCGCAACGGAAGAGGACCAGGGTCATTTCAGGGTCGCCGTCAGGGTGGCGGCCCCGACTGGTCAGTGCGCCAGCAGCTGGTCCAGGAACGACCGGTAGCCGCGCAGGGCCAGGCGCAGATCCTCGGTCTCGGCGCTCGACCCCTCCCGCCACTGGTCCTCGAGCAGGTGCTTGCGCTCGCTGAACGCTGAGGCCAGCGACTGCATCAGCTCGGCGACCAGCACGTCCGCGTCCTGCACGGCGCGCTTCGGGTCGTCGACGAAGCCGGCCTGCACCTCGCGCCAGCGGTCCCGGAAGCGGGCGGCGTCGGCCTCGTCGAACAGGACGTCGGCGGCGGCGTCGCCGGGCTGACGCTGGCCGGGGACCTCGGCGACGTGGCCGGGCTCGTGCCGGCCGGCGAGCGTGGTGTCGGTGGGGCGGGCCGTCTCGTCGACGGTGACGACCCGGTCGTCGTCCCGCTCCGAGCCGATCCGCTCCGAGTCGGTCTGGCCGGAGGCCATCCGCTCGTCGTCGGAGAACCGGTCGCCGGAGATCCGGTCATCGGAGGCGCGGTCGGTGTCGACGCGCTCCGACTCGACGCGGTCGGCGTCGGTCCGGTCCGAGTCGATCGGGTCGGTCTCGGCACGGGGTTCGTCGACGGCCGCGATGTCCTCGGTGGTCGTGACGTTCTTGCTGTCCTCGTGCTGTCGCATCACTTGCTCCGTTCCGTCGTGGCGTGGTCGAGCAGGTCCTCGACGAGCGTGCGGTAGTGCCGCATGGCGTTGCGCAGGTCCTCAGTGGACGGTGCGTCGTCGTCGCCGCGGCTGGAGATGTCGTGCGCGATGCGGTAGTTGTCCAGCACCGCCGAGTGCTCGACGGACAGGTCGGCGATCTGCTGCTCGGTGCCCTCGACCGGGTAGCCCCGCTCGCGCATGATCTGCCCGACCAGCTCGTCGGCCCGCCGGACGGCGCCGCGCGGCGAGTCCACGAACTGCTCCTGCGCCCAGGCCCAGTCGCGCAGGTAGCCCTCCCGGCTCTCCTCGCTCAGCGGGCGCAGCTCGAACCGCTCGTGCCGGCGCTGGCGCTCCTCGAGCTCCTGCTCGGCGGTGCGGCGATCTCCCTTGTCCCGCACCAGATGGTCGTATTCGGGGCCGAACTTGGCCTGCAGCTGCCGGCGCTTCAGGTAGGGGCGCGCCACGAGCGCGGCCACCAGCAGCACGACAACGACAACGACCACGATCACGATGGCTGTGGTCGACATGGGGTCCTCCTTCGTCGGTGTGACCCCCGACGATTGCCCGGTTCTCGCCACGCGAAACGCGCTTTGCGCCGGACCGGAGGGGGACTGACGCCATGGGGAGCAGCCGGCGCTGCGCCGGCCGGAGGTTACCGCCAGGTACGCAGTTGTCCGTCGGTGAGCTGCGCGAACACGCCGGCGGCACGGTTGTGCGCGGTGGGTGAGAATCCTTTGAGCAGGCCGATGCGCGCGCCGTCAGCGGGGTCCCAGACCTCCATGCCCTCATCCGTGACGGTGTGCAGCCGACCGCGATGCGCCCACATCCGGCCGGTGGGGCCATAGAAGTGGCCGACCTTCTCGAACGTCGGCGCCCGGTACAGGGTGACGCCGTCGATCATCCTGTCCCAGGAGCGGCCGATCCGCTGCACCGCCACCATCTCGTCGTCCAGCCAGGCCAGCGGCCGGTTCCAGTCGCCATCCGGGTCGTCGACGGTGACGCCGTGCTCCGCGGCGTACCGGTCCCGCGCCCAGGCCACCGTGTCGATGGCGCTGAGGACGCCGATCGGCATCCACACCCAACCGTCGTCGATCAGCCAGCGGCCGGACGGGCTGGGCGTCAGGCCGCCGTGGAAGCAGTCCACGTAGCGCTCGGTGCCGTAGGAGATGTCGCGCTCGGTAAGGCAATTCCCGGTGGCGAGGTCGAAGCGGTCCAGGCAGTTGCTGGCCGTCGCCGTGACGAACGTGCCGTCGGGCAGGAAGGCGAAGGGGAAGAACGTGGTCCAGTTGTCGTCGAAGGTCCGGTCGAGTTCGAGCACGACGGAGCCGTCCGACAGGTCGATCACGATGCCGTAGCGGCCGAAATTCGTTACCACGGCGGCAAAGCGGCCGTCGGGGGAGACATGCAGCCCCGAGCCGATCTCGAAGTCGCCCACCGCCTCCGGCGAGTTCTCGTCGTCCGGGTCGTACCACTCCTCGAAGTCCACTTCGCCGACGAAGGTCGTGGCGCCGTCGTCGGCGATGCGGATCAGGGCGTCGTCGGTCAGGGCCAGCCAGCCGTCGGGCAGCGCCGCCAGGCAGTACTCGTTGCGCGGAACCACCGTGCAGGCAACGGAAGTCGGCTCGGCCAGGACCTCGTCACGGCGCCGGAACTCCGGCCGCCCGCGCGTGCCACGGGAGTGCGTCTGCGCCTCGACCCGCTCGACGCAGCCGACGCACACCGTGACGGTTGCCGAGAGCCCGCCGTCGACACACGGCTCGCACAGGCGCACGTACTCGAGGCCGCGACCGGTCAAGCACCGGTACGAGGCCCACGGCGGCTTCTCGGCCACCAGATGCGCGCACATCCGGATGTCGCCGGCCTCGGCCACGTGCCCGCACGGCAGGGTTTCCATGCTCATCTCATAGCACGTACGAGCCGATCAGCTGACTGATCTGCCGGATGTCGGACTCGCCGCGGAACTCGAAGCGCACCTTGCCCAGGCCGCTGAACCACAGGTCCAGCTCGGCGTCGAGGTCGAAGTGGCCGGCGGTCTCCACCGAGAAGGCCTGGATCTTGCTGTACGGCAGCGAGGTGTAGTCCTTCTTCTTGCCGGTCATGCCCTGCACGTTGACCGCGATCACCCGCTTGTTCGTGAAGACGACGAAGTCCCGCACCGTCTTGAACGCCGCGTGCAACTCCTCGCCGGGCACGATCAGCGGCTCCACGCTGCCGGCGATGTCCCGAGGGTCGATGCGGGCCAGCTTGAGCAGCGTCGCCTTCTCGAAGTCAATCATGTACCGACTGTAACCACGACACCGGTTATCATGGGCGGAAATCGCGACATTCGGGAAGGGGACCATGGCGCGGACGACTGTCCCCGTGGTGGTGCTGGCCGGTTTTCTCGGCGCGGGCAAGACAACGCTGCTCAACCACCTGCTCCGGACCAGTTCCGGCACCCGGATCGGGGTGGTGGTCAACGACTTCGGCGCGGTGAACATCGACGCGATGGCGGTCGCCGGCCAGGTGGACGCGATGGTGTCGCTGTCCAACGGCTGCGTGTGCTGCGTGACCGACGAGGGCGGGCTGGACGACGTGCTGGGCAAGCTGACCGGCACGGTGGACGTGATCGTGGTGGAGGCCAGCGGCATCGCCGAGCCGCAGGCGGTGGCCCGGCAGGTGCTGGGCAGCGCGGACCCGTCGGTCGAGTACGGCGGCCTGGTCGAGGTGGTGGACGCCGTCGAGTTCGCCGCCACCCGGGAGCGGCATCCGGAGCTGGACAAGCACCTGCAGGTCGCGGACCTGGTGGTGCTGAACAAGGTCGACCGGGTGGACGCCGCCGAGCTGGCCGAGGTGTTCGCCGTGGTGACGGAGCTGGCCGAGGGCGGCGCGATCGTCACCACCGAGTACGGGCGGCTCGACCCGGGGCTGCTGTTCGACCGTCGGGAGCGCCCGCGGCCGGCGCAGCTGTCGTTCGACGACCTGGAGGACCACGGCGCGACGGACCATGGGGAGCACGCCCACGCGCTGTACCAGAGCGTGTCCTTCGAGACCGACGAGCCGATGCATCCCGAGCGGTTGATGGCGTTCCTCGACGGCCGCCCGGACGGCGTGTTCCGGATCAAGGGTTACGTCCACTTCGGACAGCCTGAGCGGTACGAGCTGCAGGTGGTCGGCGGCTTCCTGCGCTTTCGGCGTGCCCCATGGGGCAGGAACGAACCGCGCCGGACCAGCCTGGTGTTGATCGGCGTGGACATGAGCGGGCTGGAGGAGGCTCTGGTCAGCTGCGTGGGGGAGGGTGACGAGCGGGCGATGTTCGCCGTGCACCGGCACACCGAGTCCTGAGTTCGTTATTCAACAGCTGTTGAGTTTGGTGCCGGGGAGTCCTAACCTCGGCGTCATGTCGACGCTGACCTTGGACTTCGCCCGTATCGACGGCACCATGCTGGCCGCCGTCGGCGGCAAGGCGGCCAACCTCGGGGAGCTGACCGGGGCCGGCCTGCCGGTGCCGCCGGGCTTCTGCGTGACCACCGAGGCGTACCGGCGGGTGGCGGCCGGGATTCCGCTCGACCGGGTGCGGGAGGCGCTGCTCGGCGTCGAGATCCCCGCCGACATCGCCGACGAGATCCGGTCCCGGTACGCGGAGCTGGGCGCGGATGCCCCGGTCGCCGTGCGGTCGTCGGCCACCGCCGAGGACCTGCCGTTCGCCAGCTTCGCCGGTCAGCAGGACACGTTCCTCAACGTCGTCGGCGCCGATGCCGTGCTGGACGCCGTGCGCCGGTGCTGGGCGTCGCTGTGGACGGATCGCGCGTACGCCTACCGGGAGAGCAACGGCATCGACCACAACGCCGTCGAGCTCGCGGCGGTCGTGCAGCTCATGGTCGACGCCGAGGTGGCGGGTGTGCTGTTCACCGCCAACCCGGTCACCGGCCGGCGGCGCGAGGCCGTGATCGACGCCAACGCCGGCCTGGGGGAGACCGTCGTGTCGGGCTCGGTCAACCCGGACCACTTCGTCGTCGACACGGCGACGGGTGCGATCCTTCAGCGGCGCTTGGGGGACAAGAAGATCGCCGTCCGGTCCGTTGCCGGCGGTGGCACGCGAGAGGTTGAGGTCGACGGCAGCGAGCCGTGCCTGTCGGACCAGCAGATCCGTGAGCTGGCGGCGCTGGGGGACCGGGTCGAGCGGCACTACGGGAGCCCGCAGGACACCGAGTGGGCCATCGACGCCGACGGCCGGTTGTGGCTGACGCAGGCCCGTCCGATCACGACCCTGTTTCCGGTGCCCGACAGTCCATCCAACGACGGCCGGGGCCGGCGGGCCTACATCTGTGTTTCCGTCGCGCAGGGCCTGTATCGGCCCATCACGCCGATGGGGCTGGCGTCGTTCCGGCTCATCGCCAGCGGCGGGCGGCGCATGTTCCGCCTGCCGGTCACCGATGCCCTGGCCGGGCCGGCGTTCTTCTCCGACGCCGGACAGCGGGTGTACGGCGATGTCACGGCGGTCATGCGCAGTCGCCTGGGCCGGGCGGTGGTTCCGCGGATCTTCGACGTGATGGAGGCGCGGTCGGCCGCCGCGATGCGGTCGCTGTTCGACGACCCCGACATGGCGCTGCGGCCCGGTGCCTTCCCGGCGGCACTGCGCATCGTGAAGCTGATGCTGCGGATGGGATTCCCGTTCCGGCTGATCGAGGCGATGATCCGGCCCGCGGCCGCCGAGCGGCGTCTCGACGGTGTGGGCAAGCGTTTGCTGGCTACCACGACCCTGTCCGGCGAGCATGACTCAAGGACCAGGCTGGAGCACGTCATCCGCGCGATGCCGGAGATCCCCACGATGCTGCCGAAGGCGCTTCCCGTGCCGCTGGCGGGTTTCATCATGCTGGCGTTCGCCCGCCGGCTGCTGGGCAGCGGCGCCGGTCTGGAGACCGTCCTTCGTGGACTCCCGCACAACGTCACCACGGAGATGGATCTCGAACTCTGGCACGTGGCGACCCGGCTCCGCGCCCACACGGACCTGTTCACGACCAGCGGGCCCGCCGAGCTGTCCGCCCGGTATCGCGCCGGCACGCTGCCCGCCGAGGTTCAGCTGGCGCTGCAAGGGTTCCTGGCCCGGTACGGCCACCGAGCCGTCGCCGAGATCGACCTCGGGATGCCCCGCTGGGCCGACGACCCGACCCACATTCTCGGCGTGCTGGCCAACTACCTGCGGCTGGACGACCCCGACGCCGCCCCGGACGCCCAGTTCGCCCGCGGCAGCGCCGAGGCCGAGGCGATGATCCGGTCGTTGTCCGGCAAGGCCGGCGGCGTCCGCGGACGCCTCGTCCGGTTCGCGCTCCGCCGCACCCGCCGCCTTGCCGGTCTGCGGGAGACGCCGAAGTTCTTCCTGATCCAGACCCTCGCCGAGGTTCGCCGCCAACTCCAGCACGTCGGCGCTGATCTGGCGGCCGCCGACCGTCTCGCCTGCGCCGACGACGTCTTCTTCCTGACGCTCAAGGAGTGCCGGGAAGCCCTGGCCGGCAAGGACTTCCGGGAGGTCGTCGCGGCCAGGCACGAGTCGTACGACCGGGAACTTCACCGCCGCAAGGTTCCGCAGATGCTGCTGTCCGACGGCACCGACCCCGAGGCCATCGCACCGCCGCCGGCCGACGGCGCGCTGGTCGGCACCGCCGCCTCCACCGGCCACATCACCGGCATCGCCCGCGTGGTGCTGGATCCCGTCGGCGCGCACCTCGAACCCGGGGAGATTCTCGTTGCCCCGTCGACGGATCCGGGCTGGACACCGCTGTTCCTCACCGCCGGCGGGCTGGTGATGGAGATGGGCGGCGCCAACTCGCACGGGGCCGTCGTGGCTCGGGAGTACGGGATTCCGGCGGTGGTCGGGGTTCCGAACGCCACCCAGCGGATCGCCACCGGCGACGAGATCACCGTCGACGGGGCGGCGGGAACTGTGTCACTGCGATGACGCTTTCCGCAGCCGGCCGAACTCCGCCGCCAGGTCGGGAAGCTGCCAGTGCGCGTTGAGGCCGCTGGGATTGGGCAGCACCCACACCCGGGTGTCGCCGATCGTCTCCGGCTGCAGCCCGACCGTCGCCTTCGGCGAGCCGAACGCCGTCCGGTACGCGCCCAACCCCACCACGGCCAGGAACTTCGGCCGCCACTCGTGCACGAGCTTCACCAGCCGCTTGCCGCCGGCCACGAACTCCTCGGGCGTCAGCTCATCGGCCCGAGCCGTGGCGCGGGCGACGACGTTGGTGATGCCCAAACCCAGTCCCAGCAGGGCCTTCTGCTCGGACGGGTCGAACAACCGCGGCGTGAACCCGGAAAGATGCAGCGCCGGCCAGAACCGGTTGCCCGGCCGGGCGAAGTGGAAGCCGGTGGCCGCCGACCACAGCCCCGGATTGATCCCGCAGAACAGCACGTTCAGCTCGGGAGCGACCAGGTCGTCGATGACGGTGCCGTGGGCGGCGGCCAGTTCCGCCTTGCTGGGCTTGTTCACCCGGCCGATTCTGTCAGTTGAACGGATCCAGCGTCATGGTGGCGCCGGCCGGGTTGCCGTCGTTGACGAGCGACTCGAAGTTGCCGACGTCGTCGAAGGCGAACGCGTAGGCCTTGCCGTCCACCATCTGGCCGTGGATCAGGCGCGCGTAGTGGTTGGTCACGCCGTCCTTGTAGAAGTCGCCGGCGTTGAGGTCCGGCTGGTTCGCGGTGGTGAGCAGCGTGCCCCGGTTGTAGCCGGCGCACAGCGTCCGCGAGATCGGCCCGCGCACCAGGTCGTTGGGCGCGTCCAGCAGCTTGAAGCAGCCGAAGATGCTGGAGGCGTCCGGCTTCTGGAAGGACGTCACGACCTGGCCGGAACTGTTTGTGAAGTTCATGACGTTGCCGGAGACCCGCCCGAAGTACTTGGTGTTCGGCTGGTCGGCGAACGGCGTCACCGTCAGGGTGGAGCTGCTGTACCGGCTCCACACGCGGTTGACGTAGTCGCTCATCGCGCTTTCCGTCAGCGCCCCGGTCTCCACGCCGTGCCCCGGCGACAGGGCCCGCAGGATCGAGCCGTCGGGCGCGGTCTGGATCAGGCCCGCCCAGCCGCCGGGCTGCGCCTTCAACCCGTTCAGCACGGCGTTGTAGCCGCCGGCCTTCAGGTGTCCGGTGGTCTTCGTGCCGACGCTCACCGCGTACGGCGCGGAGAACATGTCCACCTGGGTGCTGTTGATCCAGATGCCGGCGTCGTTGAGCGTGTACTCGGACCAGTTGAACAGGATGTTCCGGTTGGGGTCACTGGGGTTCTGCACCGCCGGCTGCACCAGGCCGCCGGTGGTCAGCTTGAACACGAGCTTCTGTCCGTAGGAGAAGTACACCCGGCCGGAGAACTTCGGGATCCGGATGGTGACCGAACCCCCGTTGCCGGGTCCGGCGATCGACGCGTCCGGCGCGGCCGTCGGCGGGTTGCCGCCGGGCGGCCAGGCGTGGAACGTGCCGTTGGCGTCGGCCCAGCCCTGCTGGCCGGTGGCCAGGTTGGTGCCGAGGTCGTAGAGGTAGACCGGGCCGCTGCGGCCGGAGTTGTTGACGATCTTCAACGGGATGGTGGCCGGCACGGCGGCCTGTGCCGGCCCGGTGGACACGAGTTCCGCGGACACCAGGGCGGCCGCGGCGAGCAGTGCCGCGGCGGCGGTCGTGCACAACTTCCTTGTCGTGCGCATGCGTGAATTCCCCTCGTCGGATGCAGGGTGGCGAGGCGGCCGTGCTCTCGGCAGGGTGGTGAGAGCGCTCTCATGGTCATCCGACACGCGGGCCGGTGTCAATGTCGGAACCGGTCCCGGGTTTGTTCGGACAAAGGTCTGGACCTTTGGTACCGGTACCGGAAGGCTGTGGGGATGTTGACCTCACGACTGGCCCGTGGGCTGGCCACGGCCGTGGCGCTGGCCGCGGTGGCCGCCACGGCGACTCCCGGCAGCGCGGCGGCCGCCGGGCACCAGCGAGCCATCCCCGCGCACGTCTTCGCCCCGTACTTCCAGACGTACAAGCCGGGCGACCCGGCCGAGCAGGCGGCCGCCTCCGGCGCCCGCTACCTGACCATGGCCTTCCTGCAGACGCCGGTCGCCGGCTCCTGCGAGGCGACCTGGGACGGCGACCCGAAACGTCCGATCTCCCAGGCCGAGTACGGCGACTCGATCGCCCGGCTGCGGGCCATGGGCGGCGACGTGATCGCGTCCTACGGCGGCGGCGACGCCTCCGGCCACGGCACCGACATCGCCGACAGCTGCACCGACGTCGACAAGATCGCCGAGAACTTCGAGAAGGTGATCACGACCTACGGCATCACCCGGATCGACCTCGACGTCGAGGGGCCGATGCCGAAGAACCTGCCGGGCGTGGACCGCCGCAACAAGGCGATCGCCAAGGTCGAGAAGTGGGCGGCCGCCAACCACCGGACGATCCAGTTCGACTACACGGTGCCGACCGACGTCGTCGGGATCACCAAGGAAACGAAGGACATGCTGGCCAACGCCGTGGCCAACGGCGCGGACATCCACATCGTCAACATCATGACCTTCGACTACTACGACAACCAGCAGCACCAGATGGCCGCCGACACCAAGACGGCCGCCGACCGGCTGCTGGAGGAGCTGCGGGTGCTGCACCCCGGCACGCCGGACGCCAAGCTGTGGCAGCAGGTCGGCATCATCGAGATGGTCGGCATCGACGACTACGGCTCGGGCGGCGAGCCCGGCCCGCTGGAGATCTTCACGCCCCGTGACGCCATCGACGTGACGGTCTGGTCGTGGCTGCACGACATCGGCTCGCTGTCGTTCTGGGCGCTCGGCCGCGACAGCGGCTCCTGCCCGGGCCAGCACTCCGACGCCTGCTCCGGCGTCGACCAGGCCCCATGGCAGTACACCCGCACCATGGCCGCCTTTACGCACAACTAGCCCGCTTGTCAAGGGACAGATGTTCGGAACGGACCATTCCTCAACTCGGAGTTGAGGAATGGTCCGTTCCGAGCGTCGAAGCTCAGGCCGGCGTGTAGATCAGCTCGACTGCGCCGCCGGGATGCATCCGCTGGCACTGCAGGCGCAGCGCCTGGCTGGTGCCGGCGAACAGCGGGATTCCGTGGCCCAGCAGCATCGGCAACACGACGACGCCGAGGCGGGCGACGGCCCCGAGGTCGAGGAATGCTCGGATGGTGCGGGCGCCGCCGAGCAGGTGCACGTCCCCCATCAGGCCGGTGAGCTGGAGCCGGCGCAACAGGTCGGCGGGGTTGTCACACCGCCGCGCGGCGACGTCGTCCGGGAGCGGACGGGAGGTCAGCACGTGCACTTCTTTGTCCGTCCACGGCCAGTCCCGCTTCCACTTGGCCAGCCCGCGGTCGAACGTGGCCCGGCCCATCACCACGGCCTCGCAGTGCTCGAGCACCTCCGCGATACCGTGCGAGCGGTGCTCGTAACCGGGCAGCGACTCCCACGCCGCCACGCCGTCCGCATCGGCGATGAACCCGTCGAGGCTCACGCCCACGTGCGTGCGGATGACCATGCCGGCCCCTTCGTTCTCGGTGTCCTTCGGACACATGTGTGTCTACCGGACACTACGGTGTACGGTAGACACGCCTGGGGAGGACAGCAAGGGGCCGGCATTGACAGAAAGTGCCAAGTTCGTCGGTACGGAACTGCTCTGGGAGCTGGGCGACCAGGGCCGGGCCGTCACGCGGCCGGCGCTGACCGTGCCGCGCATCGCGACCGCCGGCATCATGCTCGCCGACGAGGCCGGCATGGCGGCGGTGTCCATGCAGCAGGTGGCCGGCATGCTTGACGTGACGAAGATGGCGCTCTACCGGCACGTCACCAACAAGGCCGAGCTGGTGGCCGTGATGATCGAGATCGCCGTCGGCGCGCCGCCCGACCTGTCCACGGTGCCCGGCGGCTGGCGGCCGAAGCTGACCGAATGGGCCCGCCTGATGCGCGAGACCTGGCAGCGGCACCCGTGGCTGCCGGCGGCCACCGTCGGCGACCGGGCCATGGGGCCGCGCGAGATCGGCTGGACCGAGGCGGCGGTCGCCGCGCTGGAGGGCACCGGCCTGACCGGCACCCAGCGGATGGACGCCGTTTTCCTGGTGAGCGGGCACATCCGCAACACCCAGTCGGCGTCGACGTCCGGCACGCAGCCGTGGAACCGGGACAAGCGGCTGCACGGCCAGATCGCGGCTCACGGCGACCGGTTCCCGGCGCTGGTGGCCGCGACCGACGACGCCGCGGACGCCGCCCCCGACAGCAGCTGGGAGTTCGGGCTGGCGCGCATCTTCGACGGCCTGGAGCTGCTGATCGAGGGCCGATGACGCAGCGTTCGTGTGCTCGGGGCGCGCAGACCCGCGGGATGCTGGTGGAATGGCCGCCATGAGCATCTATCTGCGCGTCGAGGTCACCCCGCACGACGGCAAGCAGGCCGAGTTCGAGGAGATCGCGAAGGCCCTGGTGGCCCAGGCCGCCGACGAGCCCGGCACCCTGACCTACCGCGTCTTCTCCGGCGTCCCGGGCAGCTACACCTTCATCGAGGAGTACGTCGACGCCGCCGCGTCCGCCGAGCACGGCAAGAACGGCCGGGAGCTGCTCGGGCGGATACCCACCGTCGCCACGATCACCCACGTCGACGTCTACGGCGGCCCCGGCGACGACGTAGCCGAGATCGCCAAGGTGTTCCCCAACGCCACCCCGCACGGCCAGGTGTTCTAGCGCTCCGGCGTCACGATCCCGTACTCGTGGATCTTGCGGTACAGCGTCGCCCGGGACATGCCGAGCAGCTGCGCGGTCTGCACCTTGTTGCCGCCGCTGTCGGCCAGGCCCTGCACGATGGCGTCCCGCTCGATCGACTCCAGCCGGGACAGCGGCCGCCGGGTCAGGGTGCGGAACTCGGCCGGCAGGTCGCCCGGCTGGATGGTGCCCGTCCGCCGGTGCTGCACCGCGATCTTGAGCACGTGGTGCAACTCGGCGACGTTGCCCGGCCAGTCGGCCCGCATCAGCAGGTGCATCGCCGCCGGCGAGCAGGTGAGCTGGCCGCCGTGCCCGAGCCGGTTCAGGAACAGCGGCACCAGTTCGGCCAGGTCCTCCACGTGCCGGCGCAGCGGGGGAACCCTGACGGTGCGGGGGAACAGCGCCAGCAGCTCGGCCAGGTCCGGCCGGCCGATGGCGTTCTCGGACAGCGTCATCGCGATCCAGGTCGCCGGGGATGCCAGGCGTAGCAACCGAATCGTGGTGCCCAGCGCCGGACCGGCCAGGCGGTCAACGTGCCGGATCACCAACGCGTCCACCGGATCCTCGACCAGTTCCCGCCGCAGGTCGTCGTGCCAGCCGGCGTCGGCCGCCGCCGCGTCCAGCAGGTGCACCCGGCCCGTCGGATGCCGGCGCTGGTGCACGCACCGGGCCAGGGTCGTCTTGCCCACGCCGGGATCGCCGCCGAGCACCAGCCACTCGCCCGCGTTGTACGCCGCGTCGACGTCGTGCGCGCAGCGCAGCCACAGCGGCGCGGAGCCGACCGCGCCGGGCAGGAACATCGGCAGCCGCGGTTCGGGCACACCGGCCCCCTCGGGCTCGGAGTCGATCAACTTGCCGCACAGCACCACACCGGCGACGTCGTTGCGGTGCTGGCCGAACACCTTGCGGCACTGGGACCGCACCTTGCTCCCGGTCGGCAGCGCCACGTCCGCGGTGCTGGACCGCCGCTCGACGACCGCCTGCGTGGCGTGGGCGATCAGCACCGACTGGTCGGCCGGGTCCAGCAGCTGCCGGGCGTGGTCGTTCATCATCACGATGCCGTCGTTGAACGCCAGCACGATCCCCGTGGTCCGCCGGCACGCCCGCAGATAGGCCTGGAACAGCGCCAGTTCACGGGGATTGGTGTGGGTCAGCAGCGTCTGGCTGATCTGCTCGGCCGCCGACTGCGCCAGCGCCACCAGCAGCCGGCCCGCATCGCGGCTCCAACACGTCAGATCGACCGCGCCGACCGTCTTTCCGGACACCGGATGCTGGATCGGCGCGCCGGCACAGGCCAGGTTCTCCAGGTTCTCGGCGTAGTGCTCGTGCCCGAACACGTGTGTGGGCCGGCCGTCCTCCAGCGCGGTGCCGATGCCGTTCGTGCCGACGAACTGCTCCCCGTAGCTGAAGCCGGGCACCAGCTCCACCCGTTCCAGCTTGCGGTGCAGGTCGGTGTCGCCGGTGCGCTGGGTGAGCACCACACCCGTCGGGTCGGTGAGGATCAGGCTGATGGGCTGGCCGTCCAGCTGGTCGCCGAGCCGCTGCAGCACCGGGGCCGCGGCGCGGATCAGCGGCGTGTCCAGGTCGGGCCGGCGGACGTAGGGCAGCACGATCTTGTCGGCCGGCACCCGCAGCTGGCGGGACCGCCACCACGAGTCCAGGATGCTCTTGCGCACCTGGTCGCCGGCGATGGACTCCGAGGTCAGGAACCGCTCCCGGGTGCGGGCCAGTCGCCGCTCGTCGGCCGCCACTACGTCCTGCACATGGACCTCCTACCCACGGACAGCCCTGGCCGCGGGCACCCGGCGGTGCCTTCCGCTGGGCCCAGGGTAGGCCCCCGGCGGTCCCGCCGGGTGTCTCAAATTGAGACAGTCGGTGGCCTTCGACGGGAGTGAGATGAGAGGTCGGAGGTGTGTGGGCAATGACCGACAACGAGTCCTACAACCCGTGGACCATCGTCAACCTCGTCTTCCACCACCTGGTCGACCAGGGCTACCACCCGGTGCTCGGCGAATCCGGCCACCCGGGCGAGCCGGCGGCGCAGCTGCTGCGCGCGCTCGGCGTCACGCCGGTTGTCGGCGGCACCGACGAACGGGTGACCCGGGAAAACCGCGCCAAGCTCGCGGAAATGCTCGACCAGCAGTTCGGGCCGCGCTGACTGTCTCATTTTGAGACCCGAAGCGGCCCCGTCCACCGGTTGTAATTCCTGAGGCAGTAGCGCAACGACGACGACGCGCTCGACCGCCGGCGACCGGCGGGTGAGGAGTGACCATGAGCCGCCAGAGCGTGGCGAAAGCACACCAGAAGATCCAGGAGCTGAGCTGGGACCCGGTGTACCACGAGCCGGTCTCGCACTACGGCACCGACTACACCTTCCGCAAGGCGAAGAAGAAGGACCCGCTCAAGCAGGTGCTGCGGTCCTACTTCCCGATGCAGGAGGAGAAGGACCACCGCGTGTACGGCGCCGAGGACGGCGCGATCCGCGGCAACATGTTCCGTCAGGTCCAGGAACGCTGGCTGGAATGGCAGAAACTGTTCCTGTCCATCATTCCGCTGCCGGAGATCTCGGCGGCGCGGGCGATGCCGCTGCTGTTCCGCACGGTGCCCAACCCGGAACTGCACAACGGCCAGGCGATCCAGATGATCGACGAGGTCAGGCACTCGACGATCCAGCAGAACCTCAAGCGCCTGTACATGAACAACTACATCGACCCGGCCGGCTTCAACTCCAGCCTGCGCAACTTCCAGAACGACTACTGCGGCACGATCGGGCGGCAGTTCGCCGAGGGATTCATCACCGGCGACGCCATCACGGCGGCCAGCATCTACCTCACCATCGTCGCGGAAACGGCGTTCACCAACACGCTGTTCGTCGCGATGCCGGCCGAGGCCGCGGCCAACGGCGACTATCTGCTGCCGACGGTGTTCCATTCCGTGCAGTCCGACGAGTCCCGGCACATCAGCAACGGCTACGCCACCCTGCTGATGGCGTTGTCCGACGAGTCCAACCACCAGCTGCTCGAACGCGACCTGCGCTACGCGTGGTGGAACAACCACCGCGTGGTGGACGCGGCGATCGGCACGTTCATCGAGTACGGCACCAAGGACCGCCGCAAGGACCGCGAGAGCTATGCGGAGATGTGGCGGCGCTGGATCTACGACGACTACTACCGCAGTTACCTCGTCCCGCTGGAGAAGTACGGCCTGACCATTCCGCACGACCTCATCGAGGAGTCCTGGAACCAGATCTGGAACAAGGGCTACGTGCACGAGGTCGCGCAGTTCTTCGCCACCGGGTGGCTGGCCAACTACTGGCGCATCGACCCGATGACCGACGAGGACTTCGAGTGGTTCGAGTTCAAGTACCCGGGCTGGTACGACCGGTACGGCAAGTGGTGGGAGAACTACAACCGGCTGTCGAAGCCCAACGGCCACCACCCGATCGTCGCCGAGAACGTCGACTACGTGTACCCGCACCGGTGCTGGACCTGCATGGTGCCGTGCCTGGTGCGCGAGGACATGGTGATGGACAAGGTCGACGGCCAGTGGCGCACGTACTGCCACGAGGCCTGCCGGTGGACCGACGCCGAGGCGTTCCGGCCGACCTACCAGGGCCGCAACACGCCGAACATGGGCCGGCTGATCGGCGCCCGCGAGTGGGAAACCCTCTACCACGGCTGGAACTGGGCCGACGTGGTCAAGGACATGGGCTTCGTCCGCGACGACGGCAGGACGATGGTCGCGCAGCCGCACCTGGACCTGGACCCGAAGAAGATGTGGACGCTGGACCACCTTCGCCGGATGCCGCCGGTGCAGAGCCCGAACGTGCTGCTCAACCAGATGACCGACGAGGAGCGGGCCGCGTTCCAGGCCGACTACAACCGGCAGGGCCCCGCCGGCAGGCCGGCTCCCGCCCGGGCTTGAACCGCGGTCGGAGGGAGGCGACCCCCGGGCGCCTCCCTCATCCCAGCGAAAGCGCCCGATCGAGAGGCAGACAGCGCCATGGGCGAAAAGCACCGGATCCGCTTCGAGCCGGTCGGCATCGAGATCGAGGCCGACGAGGACCAGACCATCCTGCGCGCCGCCGCCGAGCAGGGCGTGATGCTCATGCACGGCTGCAAGGAGGGCCAGTGCGCGTCGTGCAAGTCGTTCATCCTGGACGGTGACGACGTCGAGCACGACCGCTACTCCACCTTCGCGTTGCCCGACTACGAGAAGGAGGAGGGCTACACGCTGCTGTGCCGGGCGCACGCGTACGAGGACCTGACCGTCGAGCTGATCAACTACGACGAGGAGATGATCCGGTCCGGGCTGCCCATCCAGCAGGCCACCGTGGAGGTCGTGTCCAAGGACCGGGTCACCCACGACATGGTGCAGCTGGTGGTGCGGCTGGTCGAGCCGGCCGACCTGAAGTTCTTTCCCGGCCAGTACCTGGACTTCGAGGTGCCGGGTCGGGACGCCACCCGCTCGTTCTCGATGGCCACCACCTCGGCCGCCGGCGGGCTGCTCGAGTTCGTCATCAAGATCTACCCCGACGGCCTGTTCTCCGGCGTGCTGGACGGCGAAGTCGCGGTCGGCGACCGGTTGCGGGTGACCGGGCCGTTCGGGGTGTTCACGTTGCGGGATTCCACCGCCCCGCTGGTGTTTCTCGGCGGTGGCGCCGGCATCGCGCCGATCCTGGCGCTGTTGCGGTCGATGGCCGAGCGCGGCATCGAGCGCCGGGCGGTGTTCTACTACGGCGCCCGCCGACGGCGTGATCTCTGCTTCGAGAAGGAGATCGCCGAGCTCGCGACCCGGTTGCCGGGCTTCGAGTTCGTGCCGGCACTGTCCGAACCGGACGGTGAGCCGTGGGACGGCGAGGTGGGGCTGATCACCGACGTGGTCCGCCGCCGAGAGGCCGACCTGACCGGCGCGGACGCCTACGTGTGCGGGCCGCCGCCGATGGTGGAGGCGGCGATCGAGCTGCTGCCCGCCCTGGGGGTGGCCGACAGACGGGTCTTCTACGACAAGTTCACCACGACCGGCGGCTGAAGGAGTTAGCCGATGACAACGACCGCAGAACCCAGCACCGAACGCAGCGTGCCCAAGCCGGTGTTCACCGACGCCGAGGCGGGCGCCAAGGTGTTCCCCGACTCCGACGCGCGCCGCTTCAACTACTTCACGCCGGCCAAGCGCAAGCAGAGCCACTACGAGGACGTCACCGTCGAGGTGCAGCCCGACCCGCGGCACTACCTGGCCCAGGGCTGGCTGTACGGCTTCGCCGACGGCAAGGGCGGCTACCCCCTGGAGTGGACCGCCTTGCGGGCCTGGGGGAGCGACCGGCCGGAGCCGGAGCGCTACGCCGGCTCCGGCGGACAGGGCTACGAGTGGCCGGCGCACGGCTGGCACGAGTTCCGCGACCCCAACGAGGAGTGGGAGCTCACGCTCTACCGCTACAACTCCAACGTGGTCCGCCAGCTCAACCAGAACATCGAGGCCGCCCGCCAGGCCAAGGCGTTCGACCAGTGGAACCGCAACTGGGTGCAGTTCGTGGCCCAGCACGTGGGGGCGTGGATGCACGTGGACCACGGCCTGGGGCTCTACCTGTTCGCCAACGCCAACCGGCGTGCGCCCACGAACATGCACAACAACGCGATCTCCGTGAACAGCATGCACCGCATCCGGGCCGCGCAGGACCTGGCGCTGTACAACCTGACGCTGAGCGAGGAGATCGCCGACTTCGACGGCAGTGCCCACATCCAGACCTGGAACTCCGACCCGGCCTGGCAGGGCGTGCGCGAGACCGCCGAGCAGCTGACCTCGGTGTGGGACTGGTGCGAGGCGGTGTTCGCGGCCAACATCGTGTTCGAGCCGCTGGTCGGGGAACTGTTCCGCAGCAACCTGGTCCAGCAGGCGGCGCCGTCCAACGGGGACTTCATCACACCGACCCTGATCGGCGCGGAGGAGTACGACTTCGCCGAGCGGGATCTCCGCTACACCAAGCCGATGTTCCACCTGCTGGTCAACGACAAGCAGTTCGGCGCGGAGAACAGGAAGCTGATGCAGCAGTGGCTTTCCGACTGGGTGCCGCGGTGCATCCACGCCGCGCGGACCCTGCAACCGCTGTGGTCGCAGCCGGATGCCAAGCCGCCTCGCTTCGAGGACGGCCTGGACCGGGCCAAGAGCCGGTTCAGCGCGATCCTGACCGACCTGGAACTGACGGCGCCGAAGGAGCTGGGCCAGTGACTGTGTTCAAGACGGCCGAGAGCCCGTACCAGCAGAACAACACCGCCTCCAACATGTGCGGCTTCACCCTGATGAACAACCAGGTCGGGGCGATCGTCGCGGAGGTGATGGCGACCAAGGACAACGTCACCGTGCTGCCGCTGCCGTCGATGATCCGGGTGGACGCGGTCGGCCGGATGGACGTGGTCTACGCCGAGATCGACGAGGCCGCCGGCGAGGAGGAGGGCTGGTTCAACGCGGCCGAGTTCGAGGAGAGCATGTCCACCCACTACGGCCGCATGATCCACGAGGACGACCGCACGATCATGTTCGCCAATCCCGAGGACGCCGCCGAGTACCTCGACTTCGACCTCGTGGCCCGGTCCTAGGAGGCAGCGTGTACGTCAAGGACGGCGTGAAGTACTTCGTGGTCGACGGCCACACCCACTTCTGGGACGCCAGCCCCGCCAACTGGGTGCCCGGCCAGGAGGAGTACGCCAAGGGCTGGATCGAGTGCTTCCACGCGTACCAGAGTCTCGGCCCGGCCCAGACGCACTGGCCGATCGAGAAGTTCCAGAAGTACTCCGAAGAGCAGATGATGACCGATCTGTTCGACGAGGGCCATGTGGACGTCGCGATCTTCCAGCCGACCGATCTCCGCCAGTGGTACACGACCGGGTTCAACACCACGGAGACCAACGGGGAGCTGGCCGAGCGGCATCCCGGCAAGTTCGTCGTGAACACCAACTGGGATCCCCGTGACGGCGATGACGGCCTGAAGGCGCTGGAGGAGCGAGCCCGGCGCTGGGGTTGCAAGGGCGTCAAGCTCTACACCGCGGAGTGGAAGGGCGACTCCCGGGGCTGGAGCCTGAAGAGCCCGGAGGCCGCGCGGTACCTGGAGAAGTGCCAGGAACTGGGCATCAAGAACGTGCACGTCCACAAGGGACCGACGATCTGGCCCCTGGACAAGGACGCGTTCGACGTGTCCGATGTGGACCACGCGGCGACCAACTTCCCCGAGCTGAACTTCGTCGTCGAGCACGTGGGACTACCCCGGATCGAGGACTTCTGCTTCATGGCGACGCAGGAGCCCAACGTGTACGCCGGGCTGTCCGTCGTGGTCGGCGGCCTGATGCACGCCCGGCCGCGGTTCTTCGCCAAGGTGATGGGCGAGCTGCTGTTCTGGCTCGGCGAGGACCGGCTGGTGTTCGGCGCGGACTACGCCATCTGGGAACCCAGGTGGCAGGTGGAGGGCTTCGTCGACTGGCAGATGCCCGACGGCGAGGAGTTCTCGGACTACGGCAAGCTGTCGGTCACCGCCAAGAAGAAGATCCTGGGCCTGAACGCGGCCAAGCTGTACGACCTGAAGGTGCCCCCGGAGTGCGATGTCGACGCGCCCGAGGTCGAGCCGGTCGGCGTGCCGGCGTCATGACCTCCGTGACTCGCACCCCCGACCAGGCCGCCGCGGTGCTCGCGGCGGTCTGGTCGGCCCTGGGCACCGTGCTCGACCCCGAGCTGGACGAACCGCTGACCCACCTGGGTTTCGTCTCCCACTGCCTGGTCACCGAGGACGGGGAGGTTCGCGTGCGGCTGCGGCTGCCGACGTATTTCTGCGCGCCGAACTTCGCCTATCTGATGGTGGCGGACTCCTACGACGCCGTCAGCGCCGTGCCCGGCGTGAGGTCGGTGTCCGTGAAGCTGGAGGACCACTTCGCCGCCTCGGTGATCAACGACGGGGTGGCCCGGCGGTCCGGCTTCGTGGGCTCCTTCCCCGGTGAGGCCGTGAACGAGCTGGACGACCTGCGCGCGGACTTCCTGCGCCGGGCCGTGCTCGCCGGCACCGACCGGGTGTGCCGGGCCATGATCACCGCCGGCGTCGACCGTTTCACCCTCACCGACCTCACTCTCGGCGACGCACCGGAGGGCGCCGATCGAGAGCGGTTGCGTTCCCGCCGAAGGGAACTCGGCCTGCCCAGCGGGGATTCCGACCCGCTGGTGCTGGATCCGGCGACGGGCGAGGCGGTCACCGACATCAGGACACATCTCGGGCTGGCCCGGCTGACGAGGGTCAGCCAGGAGGCCAACTCCGGGGTGTGCCGGGGAATGCTGCTCGGCCGTTACGGAGTGAAGGAGGAGCGATGAAGGCCGTTCGGCTGCACTCCTACCACAAGCAGCCCGTCGTCGAGGAGGTGCCGGAACCGCGCGCCCGCGACCCGTTCGACGTCGTGGTGCGTATCGGCGGGGCCGGCGTCTGCCGCACCGACCTGCACATCATCGAGGAGCAGTGGGCGGAGAAGTCCGGCGTCGCACTGCCGTACACCATCGGGCACGAGAACGCCGGCTGGGTCGAGGAAGTCGGTTCGGGAGTGTCCAATGTGGCCGTCGGCGACACGGTGATCCTGCACCCGGCGCCGACCTGCGGGCTGTGCCACGCCTGCCGGGCCGGGGACGACATGCACTGCCTGAACTCGTCGTTCCCGGGCATCAACACCGACGGCGGCATGGCCGAGTACCTGCTGACGTCGGCACGGGCCTGCATCAAGCTGGACCCGGCCACGCAACCGTCCGATGTGGCCGCCCTGGCGGACGCCGGCATCACGGCCTATCACGCCGTGCGCAAGGCCGTGCCTTCCTTGCACCCCGGCACGGTGTGCGTGGTGAACGGCGCCGGCGGGCTCGGGCACATCGGCATCCAGTCGCTGGCGGCCTTGACCGCGACAACCATCGTTGTCGTCGACCGCAACCCGGAAGCCCTCGACCTGGCGGCGAAACTCGGCGCCGAGCACACGGTGCCGGCCGACGGCAAGCATGTCGAGGCGGTGCTGGACCTGACCGGCGGGCACGGGGCCGAGGTGGTGCTGGACTTCGTCGCCGAGCAGGGCGCCCAGCAGGACGCGTTCGCGATGACCCGGCGCGGCGGCTCGCACTTCGTCATCGGCTACGGCAGCAACATCGACATCCCCACCATCGACATCATCTCCACCGAGCGCAACGTGATCGGCAACCTGGTCGGCACGTACAACGATCTCGTCGAGCTGATGGTGTTGGCGCAGAAGGGGAAGGTCACCCTGCACACCCGCAAGTACCCGCTGGACGCCGCGCTGGACGCGCTGGCCGACCTCGACGCCGGCCGGGTGCGCGGCCGGGCCGTGCTCACCCCGTAGAAAGGCTGGGAACCATGGCCAAGGAACTGCGCTTCGGCGCGCAAGCCCGGGACCTGCTGCTCGCGGGCGTGGACAAGCTGGCCGAGGCGGTCAAGTCGACGCTGGGGCCGAAGGGCCGCAACGTGATCATCGAGAAGATCACCGGCTCGCCGGTGGTCACCAACGACGGCGTGACGATCGCGCGGGAGATCCACCTGAAGGACCAGTTCGAGAACATGGGCGCGCAGCTGGTCAAGGAGGCCGCGATCAAGACCAACGACGTGGTGGGCGACGGCACCACCACGGCGACCGTGATCGCGCAGGCCATCATCCGCGAGGGCATGGCCCGCATCGGCCAGGGCGGCAATCCCGTGCTGATCAAGCGCGGCATCGACCACGCCGTCGGCTTGCTGGTCGAGCACCTGGAGAAAGTCGCCCACCCGGTCAGCTCGCGGCAGGATTTCGCCCGCGTGGCCGCCATTTCCGCCAACGACGACGACCGGGTCGGGGCGGTGATCGCCGAGGCGCTGCACACCGTCGGCGAGGGCGGTGTGGTCAGCATCGAGGAGTCGCCGAAGATCGGCATGCGGGTCGATTTCGTCGAGGGCTTCGAGTTCGACAACGGCTACCTGTCGCCGTATCTCGTGACGGATCCGGGGCGGCTGGAGGCCGTGCTCGACGACCCGTACATCCTGATGTGCAGCGAGAAGATCACCAAGGTCCAGGAGCTGATGCCGATCCTGGACAAGATCATGCGTGATCCCCGGCCGCTGGTGCTGATCGCCGAGAACGTCGAGGGCACCGCGTTGAGCATGCTGGTGCACAACCACGTCAACGGCACCTTCAAGGCCTGTGCCGTGCGGGCGCCCGGCTTCGGCGACCGTCGCCTGCACAAGCTGGAGGACCTCGCCGCCGTCGTCGGCGGGGCGGTGCTGTCGCGTCAGTCCGGCTTCTCCCTGGAGACGCTCACCCTGGCGCACCTCGGCCGGGCTCGACAGGTTCGCATCACCGAGAACACCACCACCATCGTCGGCGGCTTCGGCACGGCGGCCGACGTGGAGTTCCGGGTCACGCAGCTGCGGTCCGAGCTGGAGCGGGCCCAGAACGGCACCGACGAGGACGTGCTGACCGAGCGGATCGGCGCCCTCACCGGCAAGGTGGCGTTGATCCGTGTCGGCGCCGCCACTCCCGCCGAGCTCAAGGAGTTGCAACACCGCGTCGAGGACGCCCTCTCCGCCACCCGGGCCGCCATGGCCGAAGGCATCGTCCCCGGCGGCGGGGCCGCCCTGCTCCACTCGGAGAAGGTGCTCGACGACCTCGGCGTCACCGGCGACTACGCCACCGGCGCCGAGATCGTCCGCCGGGCCCTGTCCGAGCCCGCGTTCCTGATCGCCGCCAACGCCGGCCTGCCCGCCGCCCAGATCCTCGCCCACACCCGTGAACTCTCCGAGGACGAAGGCTTCGACGCCCTGCACGAGCGCTACGGGAACATGGTCGAGATGGGCATCATCGACCCGTTGCGGGTCTGCCGCTCCGCCCTCCAGAACGGTGCCTCGGTCGCCGGCCTGCTGCTCACGACCAACTCGTTGATCGCCGAGGAACAGACTCCGTGGGGTGGCAGCGCCGCGTTGATGACCGAGTTCGGGCCGTTGGACGAGGGCCTGCACCAACCCTCGCCCGACTCCAGCACCCCCCAATCCCTGGGCATGGGCCCCTCAGTGGCCTGACACCCCCGTTTACCGCTGTGAAAGGACCATTCCTGACATTCAACGTGAGGAATGGTCCTTTCCGAACAACTCATCCTTGACGTGGAGGGGGTGGCTGTGCTTGAGCGTGATCCGGCGACCGTGGCGGCGGTGCGGCCGGCTATCTCCGCCAAGTTGGTGGGGCCGGCGTTTGTCGCGGCTGTGGCGTACATCGATCCCGGGAACTTCGCCACCAACATCACCGCCGGCGGGCTGTTCGGGTACCGGTTGCTGTGGGTGATCGTGGTGGCCAACGTGACCGCCATGCTCGTCCAGTACCTGTCGGCCAAGCTGGGCATCGCGACGGGCCGGGACCTGCCGGAATTGTGCCGGCAGCACTTTCCGAGGCCGGTGTCGCGGGGCCTGTGGGTGCAGGCGGAGCTGGTCGCGATGGCGACGGACCTGGCCGAGCTGGTGGGCGCGGCGGTGGGCCTGAACCTGCTGTTCGGAGTACCGCTGCCGATCGCGGGAGTGCTGACGGCAGTCGTGGCGTTTGGGGTGCTGGCCCTGGAACAGCGCGGCCGTCGGCCGTTCGAGCTGGCGATCGCGGCGCTGTTCGGGGTGGTCTTCCTCGGCTTCGCCTACGACGTGACGACGGTCGGGGCGCACGGCCGTGAAGTCGTGGCGGGGCTGGTGCCGGGGTTCGCGGGACCGGACAGCGTGCTGCTCGCGGTGAGCATCATCGGCGCGACGGTGATGCCGCACGTGATCTACCTGCACTCGGCGCTGACGAAGAAGCGGGCGCATCACCGCAGCGAGCTGTCCCGGCACACGCTGCTGCGGTCGCAGGCGGTGGACGTGCTGCTGGCGCTGGGCACCGCGGGGTTGATCAACATGGCGATGCTGGTGCTGGCGGCGTCGCTGCCGATCGCGGGCGACCCGATCCTGTCGGCGCACGACTCGTTGGGACGCATGGTCGGGGGCGGGGCGGCACTGGCGTTCGCCGTCGCGCTGCTGGCGTCGGGGGTGTCGTCATCGAGCGTCGGAACGTACGCGGGACAGGTGGTGATGCGGGGATTCGTGCGCCGCAGCATCCCGCTGTACGTGCGGCGCGGCGTCACCATGCTGCCGGGGCTGACGGTGCTCGCCCTGGGGCTGCCAACCACCGACAGCCTGGTGATCTCCCAGGTGGCGCTGTCGTTCGGCATCCCGTTCGCGCTGATCCCGCTGGTGCTGCTGACGAGGCGGGCCGACGTGATGGGCTCGTTCGTCAACCGCCGTGTCACGACCGTCGCCGCTTCCGGCTGCGCCGCGTTGATCACCCTGTTGAACGTGTACCTCGTCGTCGCGGAGGTGAGTTCATGATCCCGCTGACGGTCCTCGGCGCCACGCTCACGCTGTCGCTGCTCGTGTTCCGGTCCGTCGAGCCGCAGTCCGTGCCCGAGTGCGTGCGGGCCAGGGTCGCCTGGTTCTGCGCACACGCCCTGAGCCTGCTCACGGCCAGCGCGACCGTATTGATCATCGGTATCGTGGGCCTCGCCCACACGACAGGAGGCTCGCCGTGATCTTCATCGTGGTCAGGTTCACCGTCCGGCCCGAGCACGCCGACGGCTGGCTGGACCTCGTCGCCGACTTCACCGCCGCGACCAGGGCCGAGCCGGGCAACGTCTTCTTCGACTGGTCCCGCAGCGTCGACGACCCGAACGTCTACGTCCTGACCGAGGCCTTCCGGGACGACGCGGCCGAGGCCCACGTGACCTCCGAGCACTTCAGGAAGGCCATGTCCGAGCTCCCGAAGGCCATCGCCACCACGCCGCAGATCATCAACGTCACCATCCCGCAGGACGGCTGGTCGGAGATGGCGGAACTCAAGCCGGCCTGAGAGGCGAGACGCCCGCGGCCCGCGCTCGAGCCGGCGGATCCGGAGCTCAGTTCCTCGTCGGCGCCGGGTCCTTCGCCGGCTCGGCGAGGTGCTCGGGTTCGAGTACGAAGACCGGGATCACGCGGTCGGTCTTCTCCTGGTATTCGGCGTACGGCGGATACGCGGCGACCGCGCGCTGCCACCACTGGGCCTTCTCGTCCCCGGTGAGCTCACGGGCCACCATGCGCTGGCGTTCGGGGCCGTCCTGGAGATCCACCCGCGGGTCGGCCTTGAGGTTGAAGTACCAGACCGGGTGGCGCGGGAAGCCGGCCTTCGAGGCCACCGCCGCGTACCGCCCCTCGTGCTCCACGCGCATCAGCGGAATCTTGCGAATCCTGCCGCTCTTCGCGCCGCGTATCGTGACAATGACGACCGGCAGGCCCGTGTCCCAGAGCGTTGTGCCCTGTGTGCCACCCGAACTCTCGTACAGCTCGACCTGTTCGCGCACCCACTGCGCCGGACTCGGCTCGTACTCGCCCTCGAGAGGCATCGCAGTCACCCCAGTGTCGTGTGCGGATCATGTCGGGACAGTCCAGCACAAGCCCCCTTGGCGTCACACCGAATGCCTGCTCGGTGCGGTTGAGCTACCTCAGGCTTGCGGTCCGGGTGTCTGAGAGCGCGACTCGCGGGGGCGGTCGTCGAGGTTGAGGGTGATCTCGCGGCCGGTGAGCTTGCGGACGACGATCACGCCGACGCCGACGGCGAGCCAGACGAGGCCGCCGATCTTGGCGTCCACGTCGGCGTTCAGCAGCACGTAGCCGATGATCACGAAGCCGATCAGCGGCACCGCCAGGTGCATGCCGTAGGTCCGCTGGCGCCGCTTGACCAGGTGGTACACGGCGACCGACACATGCAGCACGAGGAACGCGAACAGGGCGCCGAAGTTGACCAGCGTGGACAGGAACTCGATCTGGCCGACGAAGAAGACGCCCAGGATCAGGCTGACCGCGGCGACCAGCAGCACCGCACGTTCCGGCACCCGGCGCTTCTCGTTGACGTGGGCCAGAAACCGGGGCAGCGTGCGGTCCCGGGCCATCGAGAACAGCAGCCGCGCGGTGGCGTTCTGCGCGACGAGGCTGTTGGCCACGGCGGCGGCCAGCGCCGAGGTGATCGCCACCAGCACGGTCAGCCACGGCCCGGCGGCGAGGCCGGCGACCTGGTAGAACGCCTGGTTGGTGGCGTCCTGCCCGACGAACTCGGTGGTGCCGGGCACCAGCAGCGCGGCCAGCCAGGTCTGCACGATGAACAGCACGGCCACCAGGCACAGGGACAGCACGGTCGCCCGGCCCACCACACGCGGCCCGCCCCGCACCTCCTCGGACTGGGTGGAGATCGCGTCGAACCCGAGGAACGACAGCACCGCGACGGACAGCGCCGCGAACACCAGGCCGGGGGAGAACTCGGAGGCGTTGAAGAACGGCGTGAACGACCAGCCGCCGCGGGCCGACACCGCGATGACCGCGGCCACCACGAAGATCGCCAGCACGACCAGTTCGCCGACGAGGAACCACCGGTTGACCTGCGCCGTGGTCTCGATGCCGGCCAGGTTGACGACGGTGTTCAGCACGACGAACAGCACCACCCACAGCCACTGCGGAACGCCCGGCAGCACGGTGCCCAGCGCGGCCGCGCCGGTGACGTAGAGCAGCGTCGGCACGAGCAGGTAGTCGAGCAGAATGGCCCAGCCGGCCAGGAAGCCGACCCAGGGCGCGATGCCGCGGCCGGCGTAGGCGTAGACCGAGCCGGCCACCGGGAACGCACGGCTCATCTCCCGATAGCTCAGCGCGGTGAACAGCATCGCGACCAGGCCGATGACGTAGGTCAGCGGCACCATTCCCCGGGACGCGTTGAACACCACGCCGAAGATCGCGAACGGGGCGATCGGCACCATGAAGATCAGCCCGTACACCAGCAGGTCCCGCAGCCGCAGCGACCGCTTGAGCTCCTGCTTGTAGCCGAAGTCCGCGAGTTCGCTCACGACAGCGTCCGCAGGAAGCCGCCGACCACCTCGGTGAACCGCTCGGGCTCCTCCACGTGCGGCATGTGGCTGGACTCCTCGAAGATCTCCCACCGCACGTCGGGGATGCGGTCGAAGTACGGCTGCACGGTCTCGGGTGTCGCCTCGTCGTGCCGGCCGCTGACCAACAGGGTCGGCACCGCGACCGCATCGATCCGGTCGATGATCGACCAGTCCCGGATGCTGCCGATCACGTGGAACTCGCTGGGCCCGTTCATCGCGTGGTAGACGGTCGGATCGTCGTCCAGCGCCTCGAACGTGGCGGCCACCTCGTCCGGCATCGGCACCACCCGGCACAGGTGCCGCTCGTAGAACACCTGCACGGCGTCCTTGTACTCCTGGCTGTCGGTGGTGCCGTCGGCCTCGTGCGTGCGCAGCGTCTTCTCGACGTCCGGCGGGAGTTCCGCGCGCAGCCGGTCCGCGGCCGCCGACCACAGGTGCATCGACGCCGGCGAGTTGGCGATCACCAGCCCGCGCAGGCCCGCCGGCCGGCGCACGGCGTGCTCCGCGGCCAGCATGCCGCCCCAGGACTGCCCGAGCAGCGCGTAGCGGTCGGCGATGCCCAGTGCGCTCAGCAGGTTGTCCAGTTCTGCCAGGAAGAGCTCCACCGTCCAGAAGTCGGGCGGTGCGTCCTTGAGGTGTGTGGAACGCCCGTTGCCCAGCTGGTCGTAGTGCACCACGGCCCGGTCGTCGGCCAGCGACGTCAGCCGGAGCAGGTAGTAGTGCGTGCAGCCCGGCCCGCCGTGCAGCGCGACCAGTGGCACGCCACCTGAGCCGAGCTCACCTGTGATCCGGTACCAGGTCTGGTGATCGCCGAACGCGACGTGCCCCTCGGTGGCCATGGTGCCCCTCTCCGACGTCTCGTACCTCAGTACCGAGGCCGACCGGGTCACGTCAAGAGCGGGGTCAGGCCGGTGCGGGCGGCCTCCAGGTCCAGCCGCTGCTGGATGTTGAACTTGTAGCTGGGGCAGGGCGAATTGCCCTCGCCCCAGTGTTTCGGGCAGCTGCCGCCACACACCGGCAGGAACACGCAGCCGGCGCAGCTCTGCTCGCCGCGGTTGATCCGGTCATGCCAGTCGTCGTAACGGCCGGCCGGCCGCTGCCGGTCGTGGTCGGCGTGCTCCACCAGCTCCAGCACGTCGCCCTGCTCGTGCTCGGGCACCAGCGGATGCTCGGTGCACGAGAAGATCGCGCCGCTGCTGCTGATCACCTCCGCCGTGCGGGTCACGGCCGGGCAGAGCGGCCCCCGCAGCTGCGCCGGGATCAGCGTCCGGGTGACCATCCCGACCTCGTGCATCCGGCGCAGCCAGCGGGGTTCCGCCGCCGCGAACCGCTGCCGGGCGGTTCGGGTCGTGGACGCGTCGTTGCTCCAGCCCTGCACCACGCGCAGGTCGAACTCGATCATCGGGTGGTTCAGGCCGGCCGACACCATGGCGTCGATGAAGGCGTCCACCCGGTTGACGTCCTTCACGTCCAGGCTGCTGCGGATCGTCAACCGCAGACCGGGGAATTCGTCCGCGTGGGCAACCAGATCCGCCAGCACGGACAGGATCTGCTCGTGCGGGGAGCGCCGGTCGCCGATGCCGTCCATCGTCAGGCACAGCGAGCTGATCCGGCATTCCTCATACAGGGCACGGAGTTTGGGCATGGTCAACAGCGCGCCGCCGGTGGTCATCCGGGACCGGTAGCGCACGCCCTCCGCCTCGGCCGCCTCGACGAACTGCCGGGCCAGGTCGCGCACGATCGCGTACGCCATCAGCGGTTCGCCGCCGAACCAGCCGACCTGCACCTCCTCGGTGCTCGGCCGCCGGATGCCGCGCAGGATCCGGTCCCTCACCGCGCCGCGGTGATTGGCGGAGGTCTTGCCGCGCACGTGCACCTGACCGCAGTACTCGCAGCCCAGGTTGCAGTACCCGGTCGGCACCAGCACGTAGTTCAGCGACGCCAGCGAGCGCGCCTTGGCCCGCTGCTCGTCCATCACGTCGGTCAGCTCGTCCCGGCCCTCGGGCACGAGGATCTTGAGGTCGGACAGCTGGTCGGAGACCTCGACCGGCAGCGTGGCGCAGTCGCCGTGGCGCAGCGCCCACGCCAGGTTGTCGCCGAGCGTGCAGACCCGTGAGGTGCGGGTGTTGAGCACGAGCCGGACCGGATTGCCACGGCCATCGGCGTACACGGTGTCACTGACGACGAGATATCTGCTTGCTCGCACGGCTTCCGTTCTCCTCGGACGAGGTCCCCGGGGAGATCCTGTCGCCGCCGGGCGGCCGTGCGTATACGCACATCTACGTAGGACGGGCCGGAACCGGTGTCCCGCAAGGCTTTTCCCGACGCGTGGTTGCACCGGAGTCACCACCGGCCGGGTAGTTTCGGGCAACCCGTGGGTTAGCATGGGGGAGTGGAGGTCGAGCCGGTCCCCGAGTCGATCACTGTCACCACGCCGCGGCCGGTGCGGCGGGCGATGATGACGCAGACCTGGCGCGACCTCACCTTCCTGCACTGGCCGGTGGAGCCGGACCGGATCGCCGGGTTCCTGCCGGCCGGCACGGTTCCGGACACGCTGGCCGGAATCACGTACGTGGGGCTGGTTCCGTTCGGGATGCGCAACGTGCTCCGGATGCCGTACTTCGGCACGTTCCCGGAGACGAACGTGCGCCTGTACTCAGTGGACGGTCGGGGCCGGCGCGGCGTGGTGTTCCGCTCGCTGGACGCGGCCCGGCTGCTGCCGGTGCTCGTCGGCCGGCACGCCGTCGGCCTGCCGTACATCTGGTCGTCGATGCGGGTGCGCCGGGAGGGCGACGTCGTCACGTACACCTGCCGGCGACGCGGCGGCGGCCCGTCCAGCCGGATCCGGGTGCTGCCCGGCGCGCCGATCGCCGAGCCGAGTGAGCTGGAGCACTTCCTGACCGCCCGCTGGGGCCTGCACGTGGCGTGGCACGGCCGCACGCTCTACGTGCCGAACGAGCACCCCGCCTGGCCGCTGCACCGCGCCGAGCTGCTGGACATCGAGGACGGCCTGCTGGTCGCCGCCGGGGTGCCCCGGCCGGGCGAGCCGCCCGTGAGCGTGCTGTGGTCGCCCGGCGTCCCGGTGCGTTTCGGCCTTCCGCTGACCCGATGAGGTGACGCCGTCACCCAGCGTGGCGGCGGCGCGGGGAAAAGGGGCACGTTGTCCGGGTCGTGCACCCGGACGGGCGGTCGCCGTCTCACCGCGGGCAACGGCAAGGCAATATGGACGTCCTAGGGACAGTGGGTGCACCACCGTGCGACCCCGTTGACCAGGAAGAGAGGATCGCGCCATGCCGGAGCGTGTCGACGTGCGGCGGGTGCCCCCGCGGCCCGCCGGGCGGCCCCGGCCGGCCGCGCGCCGCCGCCCCAGCCCCGCCCTGCGCACCGTCCAGGTGCTGATGGTCGTGGTGTCGATGGTCGTGTTCGGCGGCACCTGGTACGCGTGGTCGCAGCTGGCCCAGCTCAACGGCCTGACCACGGCCAACGTGATCGGCAAGACCGTGTCCCCGCTGGCCGAGCAGAACATCCTCATGGTCGGGCTGGACACCCGGACCGACGCGATGGGCAACCCGCTGCCCAAGGACGTGCTCAACCAGCTGCACGCCGGCGGTGGGGACGACGGCGGCGACACCACCGACACCATGATCGTGATCCACATCCCGGCCGGCGGCGGCGCCGCGACCGCGATCTCCATCCCGCGCGACTCGTACGTGCAGATCGCCGACGGCTTCGGCAAGCACAAGATCAACTCGGCCTACAGCTACGGCCGCAACGACGCCTACTCCACGCTGTCCAAGCAGGGGCTGTCCGGCGCCGACCTGGAGACCAAGGCCGCCGAGGCCGGCGCCAAGACCTCCATCGCCACCATCGAACAGTTCACCGGGCTCCAGATCACCCACTACGCCGCGGTCAATCTCGCCGGCTTCTACTTCATCAGCCAGGCCATCGGCGGCGTGCCCGTGTGCCTCGTCGCGCCCGTCAAGGATTCCTTCTCCGGCGCCAACTTCCCGGCCGGTCAGCAGACCGTGGAGGGCTCCGCCGCGCTCGCCTTCGTTCGGCAGCGCCATGGTCTGCCCAACGGCGACCTGGACCGGATCAAGCGGCAGCAGGCGTTCATGTCCAGCATGGCCAAGACCGTGCTGTCCGCCGGCACGCTGGCCAATCCCGGCAAGCTCAACGACCTCATCGGCGCCGTGAAGAAGGCCGTCGTCATCGACCAGGGCTGGGACGTGCTGCAGTTCGCCCAGCAGCTGCAGGGCATGAGCACCGGCAACATCAAGTTCGTGACGATTCCGATCGTCAGCATCACCCTGCAGACCCCGCACGACGGCGACGCCGTCCAGGTCGATCCCGCGCAGGTGCAGGAGTTCGTCAAGCAGACCATCGGCGGCGCCGCCAGCGGCTCCGCTTCGCCCACCGGCGCCGCCAGCCCCAACAGCGTCGACTACTCATCGACCACTGTGGACGTTCGCAACGCCTCCGGCGTGGCCGGCCTGGCCGGCAGCGTCGAGGAAAAGCTGGTGGGCAAGGGCTTTGGGCGCGGGGACACGGGGAATGCCACTGCCCGCAAGGCTTCCAGCGTGAACTACCCGTCGGGTGGCAAGGCGGCGGCGCAGGCCGTGGCCACCGCCCTCGGCGGCCTCCCGCTCGTCCCCGACGACTCCATCACCGCCGGGCATGTCCGGGTCTACGTCGGCACCGACTACAACACCAAGTACGGCTTCACCGGCAACGCCCCCATGCAGCTCAACACCTTCGCCGCCGCGGCGCCGTCGACGACGTCGTCCAACTCGGCGATCACCGCCGACGGCGTTCCCTGCATCAACTAGCGATGGCCCAGGCCACGGGCGGCAGACGGTAGTGCCCCTCGTGTTCGCTCAGTAGTACGGGCGGGGGCGCGGGCGGCCGGCGACGAACCAGAGCAGGCTGCCCAGGAACGGCAGGCAGAGGATCACGAGAAACCAGAGGATCTTGCCGCCGCAGCCGATGTCGGCGCCGAGGATGCTGAACAGCGCCGCCAGGAAGAAGACGACCAGGAAGATGCCCCCGGCGATGAGGGCGATGAGCAGGCCGATCCCGATGCCCTGGGCGGCCGCGTCCCGACTGATGCTGAGCGCCTGCGCGAGGTGGTGCGACATGACACGAAGCTATGGGCTGATCGGGTTACCCGGCATCGATCTTGCGTCGGAACGAGTCGTACGACTTTAGTCGAATGCGGTCGGGCAAAATCCGGTCGCATACTCGTGCGAGGCGTCGCTAGCGTGCGGGCGGTGATGACGGCTGACGATGTGCTGGCCATTGTGACGGTGCTGCGGGAGTTCGACGTCTGGATCGGCGGTGGTTGGGGCATCGACGCTCTCGTCGGTGAGCAGACGCGCGAGCACCGGGATCTGGACCTGGCGCACCGGGAGGACCAGGAGCCGGCAGTCGTCGCCGCGTTGGCGGCGGCCGGGTTCGTGGAGACGCTGGACTGGCGGCCGGTGCGGTTCGTGGTGACGGATCCGGCTGGGCGGGAGATCGACCTGCACCCGTTGGTCTTCGCGCCGGACGGGTCGGCGGTGCAGGCGTCTTTCGTTCCCGAGCAGCCGTTCCGCTATCCGGCATCGTGTTTCGTCACGGGCACGATCCGGGGGACGCGGGTGCCGTGTCTGTCGGCGGAGCAGCAGGTCTGCTTCCACCAGGGCTACGAGCCCACCGACCGCGACCGCTACGACATGGCCCGGCTCCGGGAGGTGTTCGGCATCGCGACTCACTTCTAGAGGTGGCGCGGTGCCCTCGGAACGCCGCGCCAACTGCCCGAAACCTACATTCGGTGTGTCCGAGAGCGTGACTCGCCGGGGTCGGGCTAGGCGGGACTTGCGGTGTAGCGGTAGACGTTGGAGTCGCGCAGCACGAAGCCGAGACGTTGGTAGAGGCGGTTGGCGGCCTCGCGGGAAGGCCGTGACGTGAGGTCGACGGTGCGGGCGCCGGACTCGGTGGCGATGCGAAGCGCGGCGAGAGTCAGGGCCTCGCCGACGCCTTGGCCGCGAGCGGAGGAATCGACGACAACATCGTCGATGTGGGCCCGAAGGCCGGTGGGGATGGGGTAGAGCACCAGGGTGAGGGTGCCGACGATGCTGGAGCCCTCGCGAGCCACCAGCACGGTGGTGGCCTGGTGGGCGGCGATCTCCGCCAGCGCCGCTCGGGAAAGCGGCGCGGCGGAACGGGACAGCTGGGGCAGCAGCCGGGCGAAGGCGGCGGCGACCTCGTCGGTGACCTCGGACAGGACCTCGATGTTCACCCGCCTACTGTGCCAGCAGTTGTTCGAACGGGACGAAGGTGTCGGCGGGCTTCTTCACGGCACGAATCCCGAGCGCCCGGTCGGCGAGTTCGGCGCCGGCGCGGCGGACGCGGTCGTGCAGGGAAGGGCTGCCGAAGTCGGACGACGCGGCGTAGACACCGGTGGGCGTCACCTCGGCCCGCAGGTAGGCGAACATGGGGCGCAGTTGGTAGTCGAGCACCAGCGAATGCCGCTCGGTGCCGCCGGTGGCGGCGATCAGCACGGGCTTGCCGACCAGGGAATCCTTGTCCAACACGTCGAAGAACGACTTGAACAAGCCGCTGTACGAGGCGGTGAACACCGGCGTGACGGCGATCAGGGCGTCGGCGGACGTCACCGCGGAGATGGCGGCGGCGAGCTTGGGGCTGGGGAAGCCGGTCAGCATGTTGTTGGTGACGTCCACGGCGATGTCCCGCAGCTCGATCACCGTCACCTCGGCGTCGCCCAGAGCCTCCTGCGTGGCGGCGGCGAGCTGGTCGGCCAGCAGCCGGGTGGAGGACGGCTGGCTCAGGCCGGCCGTCACGACCGCGACGGTGGTCATGCGGACACCTTCTTCTGCTTCAGCGACTCGTGGGTGGGGGCGTCGGGCACGTGCGCGGGCCGCTTGGCGTCGAGTTCCCGGCGCAGCACGGGAACGATCTCGCCGAGCAGGTCCAGCTGCTCGAGCACGGTCTTCAGCGGCAGCCCGGCGTGGTCCATCAGGAACAGCTGGCGCTGGTAGTCGCCGAAGTGCTCACGGAAGGTCAGCGTCTTGTCGATGACCTCCTGCGGGCTGCCGACGGTCAGCGGCGTCTGCGAGGTGAACTCCTCCAGCGACGGCCCGTGCCCGTACACCGGCGCGTTGTCGAAGTACGGCCGGAACTCGCGCACGGCGTCCTGGGAGTTGCGCCGCATGAACACCTGGCCGCCGAGGCCGACGATGGCCTGGTCGGCGGAGCCGTGCCCGTAGTGCTCGAACCGCTGCCGGTACAGCCCGATCAGCTGCTGGAAGTGGTACGTGGGCCAGAAGATGTGGTTGGCGAAGAAGCCGTCGCCGTAGTAGGCGGCCTGTTCGGCGATCTCGGGGCTGCGGATGGAGCCGTGCCAGACGAACGGCGGCACGCCGTCCAGCGGCCGCGGCGTGGAGGTGAACTCCTGCAGCGGCGTGCGGAACTTGCCGGACCAGTTCACCACGTCCTCGCGCCACAACTTGTGCAGCAGCGCGTAGTTCTCGATGGCCAGGGGGATGCCCTGGCGGATGTCCTGCCCGAACCACGGGTACACCGGGCCGGTGTTGCCGCGGCCCATCATCAGGTCCACCCGGCCGTCGGCCAGGTGCTGCAGCATCGCGAAGTCCTCGGCGATCTTCACCGGGTCGTTGGTGGTGATCAGCGTCGTCGACGTGGACAGGATGAGCTTCTCGGTGCGCGCCGCGATGTAGCCGAGCATGGTCGTGGGCGACGAGGGCACGAACGGCGGGTTGTGGTGCTCCCCGGTGGCGAACACGTCCAGCCCGACCTCCTCGGCCTTCAGCGCGATCGTGACCATCGCCTTGATCCGCTCGGCCTCCGTCGGCGTCACGCCGGTGGTGGGGTCGGTCGTCACGTCGCCGACCGTGAACACTCCGAACTGCATGTCCGCTCCTCTCGAACGTCCAGTACTTGAACCTTCAACTACCGGACGGCCGTCAGTATTCCACGGTCAGCAGGGATCTGTCGGCGAGTCCTCGCTCACATACGTCTGCCATTCGGCGTCGGTGACCGGGGTGCCGCGCACGGCGCACACCTGCTTCGCCACGGCGTCGGGATCGGTCTGCCACACCGAGTTCGGTGCGTTGGCGACGCCGGCGGCGACGCTGCCGCCACGCGGATCGAACGTCACGGCGGTGACGTTGTCGGTCGGCCCGGCCAGGGTTGCCGTCGGCTGCGGGGCATGGGGATCGCTGATGTCCCAGATGGACACCGTACGGTCCCAGCTCGCGCTGGCCAGTGACTTGCCGTCGGCGCTCAACGCCACCGATGTCACCGTGTTGGTGTGGTCGGTCAACGCGCTGACCTGCGACGGAGCGTCGCCGACGGTCCAGAGTTCGACGGCGTGGTCCTCGCCGCCGGTGGCCAGCAGCTTGGCGTCGCCCGAGAGTGCGATGCTGCGGATCGGGGCCGGCCGGTTCGTGGCGATCCGGTACCTGCTGACCGGATGAACCGGATCGGTGACGTCCCACAGCCGTGCGGAGCCATCATAGCTGCCGCTGGCCAGGGTCTTCCCGTCGGCGCTGAACGCCAGCGAGCTCACCACGTCGGTGTGCTCGGCCAGCGGCTGCCCGATCGGGGCCGGATGCCTCGCGTCCGTCACGTCCCATAGTCTGATCAGGTGATCGTCACCAGATGTGACTATCACCTTTCCGGACGGATCGAAGACGACCGCCTCCAGCTGCCCGGTGGACGCCGGCACGGTCGACAGCAGGGCCGGATGCGCCGGGTCGGAGACGTCCCAGAGCCGGGCCGTGTGGTCGTAGCTCACGCTGGCCAGGGTCTTGCCGTCCGGACTGAACGCGACCGAGGTCACGGGGCCGGTGTGGCCGGTCAGCGTCGCCAGCGCCGTCGGCCGGCGGGGGTCGGACGTGCCCCACAGCCGCACGGTGCCGTCGTAGTGGCCGCTGGCGAGCACCTTGCCGGTCTTGTCGAACGCCACGCCCCAGCCGGACTGGGCGTGGCCGTCCACCTCGGCGGCACGCACGTCCCACACCGACACGCACCAATTGGCGGCGCCGGTGGCCACCGACGACCCGTCCGGGCTGAAGGCGACCGCGCGGATCGTCGCCGGAGCGGTGAACGACGCCACTTGAGTGCCGGCGGCGATGTCCCACAGCCGGGTGATGTGGTCGTCGCCACCAGCGGCGACGGTCCGGCCGTCCGGGCTGAACGCCACGGCCTCCAGGAAGCTGGTGGCCCCGGCCAGCGTCGACACCGTGGCGCCGCTCGACGAATCCCACACCCGGACCGTCTCGTCGTAGCTGGCGCTGGCCACCCGGCGGCTGTCGGGGCTGAACGCCACGCCCGTCACGGCGTTCCCATGCCCGGTCAGCACACCGGCGGACGCCCCGGTGGCGGCGTTCCACAGCCGCACGGTGTTGTCGTAGCTGCCGCTGGCGACCAGCTTGCCGTCCGGGCTGAACGCGATCGAGGTGACCGTCTTCTCGTGCCCGGCAAGCGTTCCGACCGACGTGACCTGGCGACCGTCCACATGCCACAGTCGGACCGTCTTGTCCCCGCTGGCCGAGGCCAACTCCCTGCCGTCCGGGCTGAACGCCAGCGCGAACACGCTGTCGGTGTGCCCCTTGGCCACCGCGAGCTGCTCCGGGCTGCGCGGATTGCTGACGTTCCACAGGATCACCGACCCGTCGGCGATGCCGGCGGCCAACATCTTGCCGTCCCGGCTCAACGCCACCCCGTACGCGGTGCTCGGCACCGGAGCCGTCGCCACCGCGGTCCGGCTACCGGCGTCCCACAGCCGCACCGACTTGTCCTTGCTGGCACTGGCCAGGAGATTGCCGCCGTACGACAGCGCCGTGACGCCGTCGGAATGCCCGATCAGCCGGGTCGTCGCCGGCACGCCGGACGTGGTCAGCAGGCTGCTGCGGGCCTCCGTGGTCGGCGAGATCCGGTACGCCACCAGGCTCAGCTGCGCCGCCAGCGCGGGATCGGCCGCCAGCAGGGAATTCGCGCGCAGCGCCACCTGTCTGGACATGGCGTCGGCCCGCTCCTGCAACGCCGTGTTCCGCTCGACGAAGGCGAACACCATGGAGGCCACGGCCACCACGAGCAGCGCCGTCAGCGCGGCGACGAGCTGCCGCAGCCGCCGCGTCTGCCGCACGGCCGCCTGCTGCTCGGACGCCTCACGCGCGCGGCTGGCGTCCAGCAGCTCCCGCTCGACCGGCGCCAACGTGCCGTCGTCCGGCGCCCAGTTCAGGGCGATCGCCAGCTTCGCGCCCCGATACAGCCCCGAGTCGTCGCGCCCGTCCCGCTGCCACGACCGGGCATCCTGCGCCAACTGCTGGTGCAGCCGCAGGCCTTCACGGTTGTCGGCGACCCACTGCCGCAGCCGTGGCCACGACCGCAGCAGCGCCTCGTGGCTGATCTCCGCGGTGTCCTCGTCCAACGTCACCAGCCGCGCCCGGGCCAGCGCGTCCAGCACGGCGGCCGCGGTCTCCGGGTCGGAGGAGCCCTCGACCAGGCTGGTCCGGTCCACCCGTGCCCGCGTCACCTCGACGCCCTCGCCGACGTGCACCATCCGCAGCAGCAGCCGGCGCACCAGGTCCCGGCCGACCGGGTCGAACCGGGCGTACGTCGCGTCGGCGGTCGTCGCGATCGCCCGGTGCACGCCGCCGACCTCGGCATACCCCTTCAACGTCAGCCGGTTGCCCTCGCGGACCTGCCAGGTGGCGAGCAACGTGTGCGCGAGCAGCGGCAGCACGCCGCCGGTGTCCTCCTCGGCCCCGAGATCGCGCAGCAGCACGTCGCTCAGCCCCGGCTCCAGCTCCAGCCCGGCCAGCGCCGCCGGCCGCTCGATCGCCTCCCGCAGCGCCGTCGCCGTCATCGGGCCGACGACCACCGCTCGTTCCAGCGACGCGACCAGCTCCGGGAAGCGGGCGCAGTGGCCGTAGAAGTCGGCCCGCACGCCGTACACCACGGCGGCGTTCAACGCGGTCAGCGCCTCGACGAACCGGCGGCGCTCGGGCTCGTGCTCGCAGAGCGTGAACAGCTCCTCGAACTGGTCGATCACCACCACCAGTCGGTCCGACCCGTCCAGCACGCCGGCCAGCTCGCCCGCGTCGTCGTGGATGATCGCCAGCAGCTCCGACGGCGGCCGGCCGGTGGCCTGCGCCAACGCGGAGGCCAGCGCCTCCACCGGCTTGTTGCCCGGCGTGAACAGCAGCCACGACCAGCGCCGCGGCGTGGCCAGGTCCATGCCCTCGATCGTCGGCACGAGACCGGCCCGCAGCAGCGACGACTTGCCCGAGCCGGACGCGCCGACCACCGCCACCGGCCCGTCCCGGAGCGGGTCGCCGAGCCGGTCCACCAGCGTCGCCGTCAGCTGCTCACGTCCGAAGAAGTACTGCGCGTTGCCCACGGAGAACGCCAGCAGCCCCGGGTACGGGCTGCGGCCCTCGCGGGCGGGCGTCGGCGGCTCCTCCTTCGGCAGCGTCACCGTCACGCGCGGCGTCGGCCGGCCCAGCGCCGGGTCGTTGGCCAGGATCTGCCGGTAGACGTCCTGCACCTCGGTGCCCGGGTCGACGCCCAGCTCCGCCGCGAGCAGCCGGCGCAGCCGGTCGTGGTGCTCCAGGGCCTCCGCCTGCCGGCCACCCCGGTACAGGGCGATCATGTGCAGGGCTCGCAACCGTTCGCGCAGCGGATTGTCCTCGACGGTCGTGCGCAGGTCGACGACCACTTCCGACTCGCGGCCCAGGGACAGCAGCGTCTCCGCGCGGTCCTCGATCGCCGCCAGCCGCAGCTCCTCCAGGTGCTGGCGCTCGTTCTCCGCGAACGGCCCCGGCACACCCGGCAGCGGCTCGCCCTGCCACAGCCTCAGGCCCTCGTCCCAGTGCGCGATCGCCCGTTCGACGTCGTTCGCCGCCCGCGCCTGCCCGGCCTGCTGGAACGCGTGCTCGAACAGCCAGATGTCCAGGTTGTCCGGCTCCAGCGCCAGCCGGTAGCCGGATCCGACGCTCGTCAGCACGCTGTCCCGGGCGGACGCCTTGCGGTCACCCGCCAACGTCTGGCGCAACTTGGACACGTAGGTGTGGATGATGCCGCGAACGCTTTCCGGGGGATCCTCGCCCCACACGCCGTCGATCAACTCGGTGCGGGACACGACCTGGTTGCGCCGGACCGCGAGCTGCGCGAACAGAGCCCGTTGCTTGGGTGGCCCCAGCTCCAGTTCGCGTCCGTCGACCTCCGCCTGCAGCGCGCCCAGGAGCTTCACGGCCAGCATCGCGGTATTCTATGGCGCGCGTTCCGTGCGCGGCTCGGCCCCTTCGGGGGCCGATGCCTCGCACCCGGTTGAGTCGGCGGTGTGTCCCTCGGGCGAGGCGGGCCGTTCGGAGTTATCGTCAGTTGTGCGGACGGTGCGCGTGGCGCGGGTCTACGACGATCCCAGTCCCGAGGACGGAACCCGGGTGCTGGTCGACCGGTTGTGGCCGCGCGGCCTGCGCAAGGAACTGGCGAAGGTGGACATCTGGTGCCGGTCCGTATCGCCGTCGACCGAGCTGCGCGTCTGGTACGGCCACGACCCCGAGCGGTTCGAGGAGTTCGCCGAGCGCTACCGCGCCGAACTCGCCGATCCCGAGCGGCAGGCGGCGTTGCGTGGCCTGCTCGAAACGGACGGCACCGTCACGCTGCTGACGGCGACGAAGTCGCTGGACATCAGCCAGGCCGCGGTGCTCGCCGACGTGCTCCGCTCGATGAGCTAAACCCGGCGGAGGGTCAGTTCGAACGGCTCGAATCCGTGTGAACGATAGAACGCGATCGCCCTTTCGTTGGCCGAGAACGCCGTGACCCGGAATTCGGTGGCGTTGGTGCGGCCGGCCCATGCGGTGAATTCGGTGACCAGGGCGGAGCCGACGCCGGCCCGGCGGAACCTCTCGAACACCTGCATGCTCTCCAGCGCGGCGATCCGTGCCCCCGGCCGGATGTCGCTGGAGCGCAGCCGGCCGACGAGATGGCCGGCGGGGATGCCGTCCACCCGGGCCAGCAGGCACAAGTCGCCCTGGTCGCGGACCTGCGTGTAGTACTCGGCGCCGTGCCGGCGGGGCCAGTCGGCGTCCATCCGCGGATCGTGCCGCGCGCCGTCCTCGGCGAACAGCGCGCCCACGGAAGCCACCAGTTCGGGAATGAGATGTTCGGTCGTTTCGACGATTGTCGTGGCCATGAGGCCACGGTATCCGAGTCGATTTCAGCTGTAAATTTTAATTAATCCTCGAATGTGACTTCCGGTGGCGGGCGGCGGAAACCGCGGGTGAGGTAGGTCAGGTAGCAGACACCGAGGGCCAGCCAGATGAGGCCGAGGGTGATGGCGATGCCGTCGAGGTGGGCCAGCAGCCAGAGGTCGACGGCGGCGCCGACGATCGGCACGACCAGGTTCCGGAGGACCGAGCCGCGCCGGCGGAGCCAGAGCGCGATCACGGAGAGGTTGACGAAGGTGAAGGCGGTGAAGGCGCCGAAGTTGATGAACGACGTGGAGGTGGTGACGTCCAACGCCAGCGCGCCGAGGCCGACGAGTCCGATGAGGACGATGCCGAAGACCGGGGTCTCCAACTTCGGCTGCAGGTAGCCGAAAAAGCGCTTGGGCAGCACGCCGTCACGGCCCATGGCGTACATCAGCCGGGAGGCGCCGGCCTGGGCGGCGATGCCGGAGGCGAACTGGGCGACCATCAGCCCGGCCAGGAACACGGCGGCGAAGAGGTTGCCGCCGATGTCGGTGGCGATCTCGAAGGCGGCGGACGACTCGTCGTGGAAGGTGGCGCCGGGATGCACGAGCTGCGTGGCGTAGGCGAGGATGACGAACAGCACGCCGCCGAGCAGCGCGGTCAGCAGAATGGCGCGGGGAATGGTCTTGCGCGGCTCGAAGGTCTCCTCGGTGAGCGTGGTGACGGCGTCGAAGCCGAGGAACGAGTACGCGGCGACGGCGGCGCCGGCGGAGATGCCGCCGAAGGAGGATCCGTTGTGGTAGAAGGGAACCGTACTGAACAGTCCGGTCCCGACCTGGCGCAGCGACAGGATGACGAAGAACAGGATCACCAGCAGCTGGAACGCCATCAGCAGGAAGTTCGCGGTGACGGCGACGCGAATGCCCAGCACGTTCAGCACGGTCGTCAGCACGATGAAGCCGAGCACCCACACCCAGCTCGGCACCGACGGGAACTGCGCCGACATGTAGGCGGCGCCGATCAGCCAGATCACCATCGGCAGGAAGAAGTAGTCCAGCAGGACCGCCCAGCCGACCAGGAAGCCGACCCGGGAGTCGATCGACTTGCGCACGTAGGTGTACGCGGAGCCGGCGACCGGGTAGGCGGCGGCCATCCGTCCGTAGCTGGCGGCGGTGAACAGCATCGCGACCGTGGCCAGGATGTACGCCGTCGGCACGGTGCCGGCGGTGGTGTCGGCGACGATCCCGTACGTGCCGAGCACGATCAGCGGCGCCATGTAGGCGAGTCCGAAAAGGACAACGCCGCGCAGGTGCAGGTGCGGTGTGAGGCTGCCGGTCCTGGTCGCGGTCATCGCGGGTCACCTCCACGCGGCCGCCAGCGGCCGGGCTCGATCCTGCCCTGGTAAAGGGGAAGCTCAATGGGCGCGTCGGAGTCGGTGAACTGCTCCCACATCCGGTTCACGCCGGCGGTGCCGCGCCGGCGGACCCGCGCCACTTCGCCGAGATCCAGCGTCAGCGCGAGCACAGCCGGATCGGCGTCGGGTGTCTCGGCCAGCACCTGGCCCTCGGGCCCGACGACAACGCTGCGCCCCCTGCCGAAGGGGCCGGCCACGTTGAGGCTGGCCACGAACACCTGGTTGACGATCGCGTTCGCCCGGGCCAGCACCAGTTCCTGCTCGCGGTCCGGGGTGGTGGTCTGCACCGGATTGAGCACGAGCTCCGCGCCCATCCAGGCCAGGTGCCGGGCCAGCTCCGGGAACCACGAGTCGTAGCAGATGGAGAAGCCGACGCGGCCGGCCTCGGGGATGTCGAGGACGACGAACCTGTCGCCCGGGTCGTACGGCTCGTACGGCCGCCACGGGAAGATCTTGCGGTACGAGGCGACGAGCTCGCCGCCGGGTGAGAAGGCGAGCGCGGTGTTGAACACCTCGCCGGCCGGGCCCCGCTCGCAGACGGTGCCCGGAACCAGCCAGACGCCCAGGTCGCCGGCGATCTCGGCGAGCCGACGCGTGCGCGGTCCGGTCAGCGGCTCGGCGGTCGCGCGCGGGTTCTCGGCGCCGCAGAGGTGCAGCTCGGGGTACATGACCAGCCGCGTGCCGGGATGCTCGGCGAGCACGGTCGTGACGTCGGTGGCGAACATGTCCAGCGGCCGGTCGAACGGCACGGGTTCGGCCTGCACCAGCACGACGGGCAACACGGGCGGCTCCTTCCGGTAGCCGCAAAATAGTCCAGGCTGAGCACTTTCACAAGAGTGCTCAAAATGAGCGGTTAAAGGCGTTAGGGTGGTCGCATGGACGGCCTGAGCGCGCCCGCGCTGACCGGTATCCGCCGGCTGTCCGCGCTGGACACGGTGCGGGCGCGAATCGCGCTGGCGGTCGAGTTGGGCCTGCTCGCGCCGGGGGAGGCGCTGCCGCCCGGGCCGGAGATCGCCGCCGCGCTCGGGGTCGGCGAGATCACCGTGCGCCGGGCACTGGTGTCGCTGTGCGCGGACGGTGTGCTCGTGCGGCGTCGCGGGCGGGGCGGCGGGACGTCGGTCGCCGCCGAGCCGGCGTCGGGCGTGGTCGCGGAGATCGCCGCCTACACCGGGGCCGTGGCCGAGGTGCATGAGCTGATCGATCACCGGCTGGCCTTGGAGACGGGCCTGGTGCACCTCGCCGCCGTGCGGCGTGATGACGAGGCCGTGCCGGAGATGTGGGATCTCGTGCGGCGCATGGAGAAGGCGTCGGGATGGGCCGAGTTCCACGAGCTGGACGCCCGTTTCCACGCGGCGGTGGTGGCGTCGAGCGGGGTGACGGCCGGGGTCGAGAAGTACGGCGAGGTCGTGCGGGAGCTGTACCGCTACTACCTGCCGTATCCGCTGGAGTACCTGCGCGAATCCAACCGGGAACACGGCGAGTTGACGGCGGCCGTTGAACGGCGGGACGCGGTCGCCGCGGTCGAGGTCACGTGCCGGCACGTCGAGGCGCTGCACACGACCATGCTGCATTCTGGCTAGAAGAACGCGCCGGCCGCCCCGAGGACGGCCGGCGCGGTGACACTCAGCCGCCGACCTGCGAGGCGGCGGTGCGGGCCCGGGACATGTACTGGTTGTAGGCGCCGTTGTTGTAGGTCGTCCACGGCGTCCAGTCGTTGCCGTTGGACGAGATGCGGGCGGCCGCCTGGGCGCACGTGGTCGGGTTGAACGCCTGGTCGTCCGACACCTCGCCGTGCCACTTCGAGTTGATCTGCCACACGCCACGGTCCCGGCTGCAGTCGGTGTTGATCAGCACCGCCTTGGTCCAGCCCTGGCTCTCGGCCAGCGCGACCGCGATGGAGATGACCAGGCCGTTGCCGTGCAGGCCGGCGTTGCGCGCGTACTGCGCGATCTGCTTGTCCGACAGGTGGGTTCCGGCCAGCGTGCTCTTCTGCGTGCACAACGGGGAGGCCGGCGCGGCGACGCCCACCGGCACGGTGCCGGCCGTGGCCAGCGGGGCCGCGACCAGGAGTCCGCTCAGCACGAGCCCGGAAAGCGAGACGAGGCGCAGAGAAACCTTCGCCATGATGTTTCCTCACAGTCATCGCAGGGGTAATGACGTGATTCGTGGCGGCGTCCGCCCATCGTGGCAGCGAATGATCCTCGCGCGAAGCGTTCACCCTTGACAGATTTGGTCTAGACCAGAACGCGGAGACGCCGCCCCGGCCGGAAAGCCGGGGCGGCGTCGGGAAACGCGGGTTCGAGCAGGCTCGGCCGGGAGGCGGCGCGGGTGGGCGTGCAGCGCTCCCACCCGCGCCTGGAATCGCCGGACGAGCTCAGCCCGCGACCGGCGCGGGCGGGGCCGCGCACTCGACGTCGGAGGCGTTGGCGGTCTTGCGCGGCGGGAGCTTTCCGCTGCTGAGGTAGGTGCCCAGCACGGAGTTCACGCAGCTGTCGGCGTTCGGCGTGACCCCGTCGGTGATGCCGCCGTCGACCGTCAGCAGCGCCGCGTGCGGATACCGTTGGCGCACCGACAATGCGCCGGACAGCGGAGTGACAGCGTCGAGGGAGTTCTCCAGCAGCAGCACGCTGCCCACCGCGAAACCGAGCACCGGAACCGGGTTCCCGGCCTGCGCCGGCCACACCCGGCACGGCGCGTTCGCCCAGGTGTTGCCCCAGGCGGTGTCCGGCGCCTGCGCGGCGCTGGCCACCGTGTCGGCGCGCCACTGCGACCAGTCCTTCGGCCACGGGGCGTCGGTGCAGGTCTGCGCCAGCAGCGTCGCGAACACGTTGTCGTTGCCGTGCTGGAAGAACTGCGAGTACACGGCCTGGATCTCGGTGGCGTCACCGCTGGCCACGTACCGTGCGAAGACGCCGCCGAACAGCGGCCAGGTGGCCTGGAAGTACGGCGTCACCAGGAAGGTGTCGGCGAACTCGTCCGGGCCGATGACGCCGTTGCCCGGCTGTGCGGTCACCTTCGCCATCTGCGCCGCCCACACCTGCTGGATCGCCGCCCGCGTGGTGCCGAGGTGATAGGTGGCGTCGTTGGCCGCCAGCCAGTCGAACCACAGCAGGAAGTTGCGCTCCAGGCCGGTGTTCTGGTCGAAGTTCGCCGCCCGGTACCACACCTCGTCCGGGTTGATCGGGCTGTCCAGCACCATCCGCTTGACGGACAGCGGGTGCAGCGTGCCGTACACCTCCTCCACGTAGGTGCCGTAGGACTGGCCGTACATGCTGACCTGGCCCGCGCCGAGCGCCTGGCGCACGTCATCGAGGTCGGCGACCACGTCGGTGGTCTTCATGTGCTGCAACAGGTCCGGCTGGGCCTTGGCGCAGGCGTCGGCGTAGCCCTGCACCCGGTTCAGCCACTGGGCCTCGATGTCCGGTGTGGTCGGCACGTAGTTCGGCCGGTTGAAGTCCTGGTAGTTCGGCTCGCACGACAGCGCCGGCACGCTGGGCGCGAGGCCGCGGCGGGCGATGCCGATCCAGTCGTAGCCGTCCGCGCCGGGCAGTTGTTGCCCGAGCAGCGACTGCTCGTATCCGGTGCCGCTGAGCATGTTCGGCGCCACCAGCATCACGCCCTGGTACGGGCTGGAGGCCTTGTGGGCCAACCGGGACAGCGCGAGCGTGAGCTTCGCTCCGCCGGGGTTGGCGTGGTCGAGCGGCACCTGCAGGGTGCCGCACTGTGCGCCGGCGCCGGCCAGCGTCGGATCCGTACAGGAGCCCCAGACGATCGCGTCGTGCGGGAGGGCCGCGCCGACGGCGGCCGAGTTGCCCATGGTGACCACTGCCGCCGCGGCGACCGCGGCGGCAGACAGCAGACGTCTCACCAGAAATTGCCTCTCTCACGGTGGTTCCCGCGATCACCGTAGGAGCCGGGATTGTGAGTGTGCACAACTCCGGTCGGTTTCGGGCCAGGTTTTGTACCCCAACGGACAGCGGCGCTAGGCTGCGGGAATGAGCGGACGGTCGGGAGCGCAGCGGTGACCGCCGGCATCCTCGGCGGCATCATCGCCGGTCTGGCCGGGCCGGACTGGGCCCGCTACCTCGGGCTGGTGCCGCTGCTGCTCGGCGCCGTCCTCGCCTGGCGGGCCCGCCGCGAGCGCTGGCCACGCCTCGTGCCATGGCTGCTGCTGGTCGTGGTCGGGCTGGTGATCCTGGTCCTCGGGTGACCGTTTTCCGCTCCGCCGCCGGGTGACGTGGATTTCAGTGGGATGAACCGGCCGCGGTGTGCCAACCTGTTCGCCGACAACGGATGATCAAGGGGGCACGGTCATGGAGAAGATCGCGACGATCTTCGAACGGGACGGCCGGTTCCACGTCGTCGACCGCCCGCGCGCCGACTGCGCGTGGGTGTTCGACGGCGAGGGCGTGGCGACGGAGAAGCTGGACGGCACCAACGTTCGGCTGACCGTGCGCTGCGGCACTCTCGTCCGGGTCGAGAAGCGGCGCAACCCCGGCAAGGAACAGAAGCAGCGGGGCATCGTCGACGGCTGGTACGTCGACGCGGGCCGCGAGGACAAGTGGATCATGGCGGCGGCCGACGGCACCGACATGTCGGCGTGGCCGGACGGCGAGCACCCGTGCGAGGCGATCGGGCCGCGCGTGCAGGGCAATCCGCTCGGCCTCGACCTGCACGTCTGCGTGCCGTTCAACCTGAGCGCGCCGGTGTACGCCGACGTGCCGCGGGACTTCGCCGGGCTGCGGACGTTCCTGGCCACTGTGGACAGTGTCTACTCGCCGGGCCATCTCGCCGAGGGGCTGGTGTTCCATCACCCGGACGGGCGGCGGGCGAAGATCAAGCGTAAGGACTTCGGGCCGTGAGAGTGCACTATCCGCGCACGCCGCACCTGCCGTGGTCGCCGGGCGCGACGGCCGACGACGTGCGGACCGCCGACCTGTCGGGGTTGGCCGGGCGCGAGGTCGTCGTGACGGAGAAACTGGACGGCGAGAACACCACGCTGTACCGCGACGGCCTGCACGCCCGGTCGCTCGACTCGGCGCACCACCCGTCACGGGCGTGGGTGAAGTCCCTGCACGGCAGTGTGGCGAGCGCGATCCCGGCGGGGTGGCGGGTGTGCGGCGAGAACATGTACGCCCGCCACTCCCTCGGCTACGACGACCTGGACAGCTGGTTCTACGCCTTCTCGGTGTGGGCCGGGGACCGCTGCCTGTCCTGGGACGCCACCGTGCGGTTCGTGACGTCGCTGGGCATTCCCGTGCCGAAGGTGTTGTGGCGCGGGATCTTCGACGAGCGCGCGTTGCGCCGGATCCGGCTGGACCTGAGCCGCCAGGAGGGCTACGTCGTCCGGGTCGCCGACGGGTTCCCGTTCGAGGAGTTCCGGCGCTGCGTGGCGAAGTGGGTGCGGACCGGGCACGTGCAGACCGATCAGCACTGGATGCTCGGCCCGGTCGTGGCCAACGGCCGGGGCCCGGCGGCGGCGCTGTGGGACGTGCGCGCCGGCATGGCCGTGGACGTGCCGGGTCTGCTGGCGGCGGTGGGGGTTTCCGAGGCGGAGGAGCCGGGGGACGTCGTCGGACGGCTGGATCTGTTGGGCCGCAGGGGAGACGCGCGGCTCGCGGGCGTGCTGGCGGCGATGCTGCGCGGGCGGCCGCGCCGGAAGATCGCGGCGGACCTGGTCGCGCCGCTGGGAATGCGACTGGCGCGACAGGTGGCCGACCTGACCGGGCTGTACGGGCGGTTGTTGGTGCCGTTTCCCGACGACGAGCGCCGGATCGGCCTCACCCGGTTGGCGTTGGCGGCCGATCTCGGGGTGCTGCATGCGGTTGCGGCGGCGGCCCACCCCGGCAACCAGGAGGTCGAGTGGTCGGCGATGCACGCGGAGGAGGCCGGGCTGCTGGGCGAGCGGCCGTTCGAGCCGCTGAAGTCGGCGCTGCGCATGCAGGGTCTCGACGAGGACGTGGCCGACCGGTGCTGGGCCGAGGCTCGGTGCCGGGTTTCCACGGCCGCGGAGGCCGTTCCGCTGACCTGGCGCTGGCGGTCCGGCGATTTCCCCCGCCTGATCGCCATGATCGGGCCGTCCGGCAGCGGGAAGAGCCGGTTCATCGGTTCGTTGCGGGGAATCGACGAGGTCGTGTCGCTGGACGACCTGCGTGAGGCCCGCGGCTCCCGCGAGGACCAGAGCGCCAACGCGACCGTCTTCCACATCGGGGTCCGGCGGCTGGAGCGGGCTCTCACCGCCGGCCGCACGGTGGTGTGGGACGCGACGTCGTTGAATCGCCGGCAGCGGGCCATGCCCCAGACGGTCGCGGCCCGACGGGACGCGTTCGTCACCAATGCCGTGCTGCTGGTGCCGGAGGAGGAGCTGTTCCGCCGCAACGGCAACCGGTCGCACGCGTTGCCGCCGGACGTGCTTTCCGCGCAGCTGGGCCGGTTCTCGCCGCCGTACCCCGGCGAGGCGCACCGGACCTGGTATGTCGGCGCTTCCGGTAGGGTCGAGGACGTCGCCGGCGCGCTCGGCCGCGAGGAGGGATGATGCGGACCAGCGAGGAGATCTATCACCGGGTGCGCTGGGACCCGCGGTTCGACCCGGCCCGGTTCGTGCTGGGGATCGGCATGCGCGGCCGGCCGCCGAATCGGGTGCCGCTGCCGGCGTTCGTGCCCGGCGGCGAGATCCCGTGGCACCGCGTGGTGTTCGTGGAGGCCGACGGCGAGGTGTTGTGGGACCGGGCCACCGGGATCGACCGGATGGACGAGTCCGACGCCGGACGCGTGTTGGGTCCGCGCCGACTGCGCGCCCCGTTCTTCACCGCCAGGTCCCCGTATGCGTGGGACGGCCTGGCGTGGTCGCCGGTTCGTAATGTCCATGATGGACGGTACGGCGACAGTCGGCTGCGGGTGCTGACGTGGAACACGCTGTGGGACCGCTACGACGCCGACCGCATCGACACGGCCAACCGCCGGCCGCGGCTGGTGGCCGAGTTGGAGCGGGCCGACGCCGACGTGATCGCCCTGCAGGAGGTCGAGACCGGGCTGCTGACCCTGCTGCTGGCGGCGCCGTGGGTGCGGACCGGGTACGTCGTCAGCGAGATCGGCGGCCGTGAGGTCGATGTCAACGGGTTGCTGCTGCTCAGCCGGGTTCCCGTGCGTGAGGCCGGATTCCACGTGCTCGGTCCGCACAAGGGCATCGTCGCGTTCGTGCTGGAGACGGCCGGCGGCTCGGTCGCCGTCGCGACCACGCACCTCACCAGCGACCACCACGAGCTGGGCGCGGAGCTCCGGGAGACGGAGATCGCGGCCATCGGCGAAGGTTTGTCCGATGTGGACTGCCCGGTGGTGCTGCTCGGCGACTTCAACGACGGCACCGCAATGCCGGCGGAGGCCCTGCGGCTGACCGACGCGTGGACCGAGGTGCACGGCCCGGCGGACCAGACACCCACCTTCGACCCGGTGGCGAACCCCTTGGCCGCGGTGTCCTCGCTGACCGGCCACGCGTCCCGGCTCGACCGGGTGCTGGTGCGCGGGCTGCGCTCGACGCACGCCCGGCTGCGGCGGGAGCCCGTGTCCGATCACTACGGCGTCGAGGCGGAGTTGCTGGTGGGCAAGGCCGACGGAGATGTCCTCGACGTCCCGTCCATCGCCCGCACCGCCGTCGCCTGGCTGCCGCCCGACCTCGCCGAGGTGGAGTCGTTGCGGCGCCGGCATGATCCGCAGGTCGACCGCTGGCCCGCACATGTCAACGTCCTGTTCGGCTTCGTGCCGGAGTCGGAGTTCGAGCGGGCCGTGCCGCTGCTGGCCGCTGCCGCCGCCCAGGTGCCGCCGTTCGCCGTGCGGCTCGACGGCGTGCACACCTTCGGCCATCGCGACGACGCCACCATCTGGCTCGACCCCGTCGCCCCCGAATGGCCGGCGCTGCGGGAGGCCGTCGCCCGCCCGTTCCCCGGCTGCCGCACCGACGGCTTCACGCCGCACCTCACCCTGGGCCGTAGCAAGGACGCGCAAGCGGTTGCGGCCGAGTGCGCGACCCGTTTGTCCCCTGTGGACACACGCGTCGGAGAGCTGGTCGTGCTGTCCAGGCGTGGTGACGAGCCGATGCGCACCAGGGCCCGGGTCGCGCTGGGCAGCGGCGCCGTGGAGTGGGTATCGGATGCCAGTGGGGTGGCGATCACGGAAAGCGACCAGATCGACTCCATTGTGGACCGTGTCGCCGAAGCCCTGCCGGGTGGCGTGGTGCATCTCGTCGGCTCGCGGCGGATGGGGAATGCCCTCGCGGACGCCGACGTCGACCTGGTCGCGGCGGTGCCCGGCCCGGTCGACCTCGACATTCCCGGCGCCACCGAGGTCCGCCCGGTCGTCGGCGCGCGGGTGCCGGGCGTGCGGATGCGGCTCGGCGGGCGGAGCGTCGACCTGGTGCTCGTCGAAACCGGCGACGTGAACCCGGCCGAGGCGGTCGAGCGCCGGGCCGAGCTGGGATCGGCGGCGGCGATCGCGCTGAGCGCGGTCACCGATGCCGGGGCGATCAACGGCCGGAACGTCGAGCTGGCCCGGCAGGTCAAGGCGTGGGCGAAGGCGCGCGGGCTGGACTCGGCGCCGTTCGGCGGGCTGCCGGGCATCGCCTGGGCGGTGCTGGCGGCGAGCCTCGAATCCGGGTCGCCGGCGGACTTCTTCGGGCACTGGGCGGCCTGGGACTGGCGGAACGCGGTCGCGCTGCAAGGCGATCACACGGCCTATGGGCCCATGACGATCATGACGCCGACGGAGCCGATCCGGTCGTGCACCGAACAGGTCGGCCTCGGCCTGCGCGACCTGCTCACCCAGGAGCTGTACCGGGCCTGGGAGATCGCCTCCGCCGAGACCGACCCGTGGCCGCAGCTGCTGGAAAGCCCGCCGATGCACCAGCGGCACTCGGCGTGGGCGGTGCTCACGGCAACCGACGAGGGCCGCCTCAAGGGCCGTATCCGGGCATTGCTCGCCATGCTGGAGCAGGACATGCCGGACGTGCACGCCTGGCCGCGGCCGTTCGCGCCCCACAAGTACGCCATCGGCCTCGGCCACACGCCGGTGACCGCCGACCGGCTCGCCGAGATCGCGGCCGGGTGGAGTGCCGGGGCCACCGTCGAGTGGCTGCCGAACGGAGGCGTCCCCACGTTGCGCTGATATTGGGTTGCCGTCCCGTGCCACAGTGGAAACCGTGGATCTGCTCCAGGCCGGCCAGATGCTGCGCCCGCTGTGGCCGGACGTCGCGGTCACGGCCGTCGTGCCGCGCACCGGGAGCCGGCTGAGCACGGTCTACGAGGTGCGCGCCGGCGACCGAACCGCGATCATCAAGGTGTACGCCGACAAGTGGCGGTGGAAGCAGGCCAAGGAGGCTCACGTCTACCGCCTGCTGGCCGAGCACGGCGTCGGCCCCGTCCCGACGGTGCTCCGCGTCGAGCCCGACGCCGACGTCGCCGGCCGGGCTTTCACCGTCATGACAAGGCTTCCGGGCACGCCGCTGTCCGAGACGAGCGTCGACGACATCGCCGACGTCTACCGTCAACTCGGCCGCATGCTCGCCACCATCCACGCCATTCCCCAGCCCGGCTACGGCTACATCACCACCCACGTGCTCGATGCCGTGCCGGACAACACCGCGTACATGGGCCGCCAGTTCGCCAAGAAGCTCCGCGAGTTCCGTGAACTGCGGGGCGATGCCGAGCTGCACGACCTCGTGCAGACCTACGTCGCCGCCCACTCCGACCTGTTCGCCCGCTGCCCGGCGCCGGTGCTCTGCCGCAACGACGCGCACGAGGGCAACGTGCTGGTCGAGGACGGCAAGATCACCGGGCTGGTCGACAGCGAGAACGCGCTCGCCGGCGACCCCTGGCTGGATCTCGCCAAGGTCGACTTCTACACCGCCCGCGGCGACGCGACCAGGCTCGACGCCCTGCTCGACGGCTACGGGGCCGTCCCGGACGAGCGGATGCGCCTGTACAAGATCTATCACGCCCTGGAGCTGTGGGACTGGTTCGCCGCCAGCGGCGAGACCGAGTACCTCGACGGCATCGCCACGGAGATGGCCGACCTCGCCGCGGATGCATAACCGGACGCGGCTTGTGGGTATCCGGCCGTCATGACCACGCGAGTCAAGGAGACGGAGCGGAAGTACGAGCCGGTGGACACGGACGGTGGCCTGCTGGCGGGCGTGCCAGGGGTGACGGTCGTGGGCGGCGGCGAGGACCTGCTGCTGGACGCCGTCTATCACGACACCGCGGACCTGCGGCTGGCTCGCAACGGAGTGACCCTGCGCCGCCGAACCGGCGGCGAGGACGCGGGCTGGCACCTGAAACTGCCGCTGGGCGACGACGCGCGGGACGAGATCCGCGCCAAGGCGACCAAGGACGCCAAGCGGGTGCCGAAGGAACTGACGGACCTCGTCCTCGGGCTGACCCGGGGTGAGCCACTGGCGCCGATCGCGCACATCCGGACCAAACGCAAGCGGTGGGAGCTGCTCGACGACGACGGCCGGATCGCGGCCGAGGTCGTCGAGGACGACGTGATGGCGCAGACGCTGGGCGAGACCTCGGAGATCAAGGCCTGGCGGGAGATCGAGGTCGAGCTGGTCGAGGGCGGCGGTGAGGTGTTCGACGCCGTCGAGCGCACGCTGGGCCGGCCCTCGGACGCGCCGGCGAAACTGCTGCGGCTGCTGGGGGATCGGATCCCGAAGGAGCCGAAGGCCGCCGATCGGATCACGGCGTACGTGCGGCAGCAGGTCGCCGAGTTGCGCCGACAGGACCTGCGCGTACGCCAGGACGCCGAGGACTCCGTGCACCAGATGCGCGTAGCGAGTCGCCGGATCCGCAGCATTCTCCAGGCGTACAAGGGATCCCGCTCGCTACGGGAGGAGCTGCGCTGGCTCGGCGGAGTGCTGGGCGAGGCCCGCGACCTGGAGGTGCTGCGTGAGCACCTGCAGGCGGAAGTCGACGCGCTGCCGGCCGAACTGGTGCTGGGCAACGTGCGGCAGCGGCTCACCGAGACGTTCGCCCCGCGTGAGCAGGCGGCCCGGGCGGAAGTGCTGGAAACCTTGCGTAGCAAGCGGTACTTCACGCTGCTGGACCGGTTGGACACGCTGCGGATTCGGTCGGCGAAGGCCAGGAAGCGGCTGCGCGACACGCGCCGACGGGTGGACCGCGCGTGGCGGAACGAGGCCCGCGGCAACGGAACCCTGCACGACGTGCGCAAGGCGGCGAAGCGGGCCCGCTACGTGGCGGAGGCGGCCGGCAAGAAGAAGCTGGCCCGCCGCATGAAGAAGCTGACCAAGCGGCTCGGCCTGCACCAGGATTCCGTTGTGGCACGCCAGGAACTGCGCGCCATCGGCGTCCAGTCGCATTTGGACGGCGACAACGGATTCACCTACGGATTGCTGCACGGGCGCCAGCAGCGCCGGGCGGAACGCGTCGAGGAATCATTGCGGCGCAAGGTTTAGCAATCCGCCAGCTGGGTATCCAAGAGTCAACTTCCCCCGGCGAACAGGAGTATCCAATGGGAATCATCCTGGCGGTGCTGTTATTGGCCATCGTGCTCGGCGGCGTCGGCTTCGCCGTGCACGCCCTGTGGATCGTCGCGGGCATCGTGCTCGTGGTGTGGCTGCTGGGCTTCCTGATGCGCACCGCCGAGGGCGGTGGGCACTGGTACCGCTGGTGACCCGACCCGGCCGACTAGCCGATTACTGGAGGAGTTGAGATGAGCACGGAGCGCAAGTTCGAGGGCAAGGCCGACGAGGTCAAGGGCAAGCTGAAGGAAGGCGTCGGCGACGCCACGGGCAACGAGCAGTGGCAGGCCGAGGGCCGTGCCGACCAGGCCAAGGGCGGCCTGAAGCAGGCCGGCGAGAAGGTCAAGGACGCGGCCGAGAAGGTCAAGGACGCCCTCACGGGCAAGTGATGTGCCCCTTCGTCGCCCGCGCCGCCCGTTTGGGCGGCGCGGGCGACGGGTATCTAGGACCGAGCGGTGACGGCGAACAGAGGACGGCCTGACGTGATCGAAGCAGATGTGATGACGGTGCCCCTGTCCGGTGAGCTCGACGTGGGCACGCAGGCGGCCACCTCGGCGCGGATCTCCGAGGCGCTCGCCGCCGCGCCCCGGTTTCTCATCCTCGACCTGCGGGACGTCGACTTCCTGGGCTCGGCGGGCCTGTCCGTGCTGATCGAGACGCAGCGCGCGGCCGCCGCCCGGAACATCTCGGTGTGCCTGGTCGCGACCCGGCGCGCCACCCTGCTCCCGCTGGAGCTCACCGGCCTGAGCACGATGTTCCCGGTGTTCGCCAGCCCCGAGGACGCGATCCGGTCAGCGGACGCGGAGCGCGAGCAGGCAGGTGTCGTCCCGGGCGTTGGCGCCAACGTGCGCCAGTAGCAGGTCGGCGTACTCCTCGATGCCGTCGACCGGGTTGGCGGCGGTCGCCACCAGGTCGTCGAGGCATTCGTCGATGTCCTGCTGCGCCCGCTCGACGAGCCCGTCGGTGAACAGCACCAACCGGTCGTCGGGGGCCAGGACCAGCGTGTTCTCCTCGTACGTGGGTGAGCGGAACGCCCCCAGCAGCGGACCGGCCGGCAGTGGCAGCAGCGCCGCCACCCCGTCCCGCACCAGCAGCGGCGGCAGATGTCCCGCCCGCGCCCACACCAGCGTCGACGTCGACGGGTCGTACATCCCGCACAGCACGGTGCCGCTCACCCGCTCGGGCAGCGCCGCGGCGGTTGTGTTCAGCCACGCCATGATCTGCGCCGGCGGCGCGCCGGTCATCGCCAGGCCGCGCAGCGCGTTCCGCATCGAGATCATGCCCGTGACCACGGGAATCCCGTGCCCGGCGATGTCCCCGACGACGAGCAGCAGCTGCCCGGACGGCAGCGTCACGGTGTCGTACCAGTCGCCGCCGACCAGGTGCTGCGTCGCCGCCGGCTGATAGCGCACGGCGATCTCCAGGCCGGCGGTCCGGGGCAGCTGCGTGGTCGGCGGGATGATCGCGTGCTGCAGCTGGATCGCCAGCTGCTGCTGCTCGTCGGCGCGTTCGGCGGTCACCTCCAGCGCGAACTCCGTGTGGTACTCCGACGTGACGTCCTGCCACGCCCCACGCAGCGCCACCACCTCGCCGGCGGCGTCCGGCACCGGTTCCGCGAACAGCCGCAGCTGCCGGTCCGGCTTCTTGAACACGGCGGTCGCCGACCGGCGGCCGTTGATGACCGTGTGCAGCAGGCGGTCCATCGTCGACTCGCCGTCCGCGCCGAGCTCGGCGGCCAGCTCCCGCAGCGGCATCGGGTGCCGCGCGCCGATCACCTCGGTCAGCCGCGGCGTCCACGTCACCCGGCCGGTGACCAGGCTTTCCTCCCAGCCGCCGAGCCCACCGGCCCGCAGCGCGTTGTCGGCCAGCTCCGCGTCGCCCCGCTGCCGCCAGCTGATCGCCACGCCGTCGTACAGGCGGGCCACCCGGACCCGGCGCTCGTCGTCCAGGAACTCCTCGCTGACGCCGGTCTCCAGGACCCGCACGGCCCGCTCGAACAGCCCGTCGGCCTTGGCCGCGAACGGGAACAGGGCCAGCAGCCGCTCGCCGATCATGTCCGCCGGCGGCAGCGGCCAGCCGTCGCCGACGTGGTTCACGACGAAGTCCACGACCTCGCCGTCCACCCGCTCGGGCCGGGCCGTCAGCACGGCGTCGACCAGGCTGTCCAGCAGCCCGAGCAGCCACGACTGCTCGCCGTCGACGTCGGTCAGCGTGCTCGCGCACAGGTCGGCCAGCGCCACCAGCTCGGTGCGCTGGCCCGCGGTGAACTCCCGCCGCGGCACCGGCCAGCAGATCTCCATGACGCCGAGCACGGCCCGGGTGTTGCGGATCGGCAGCACGGCCCGGGCCCCGCCCGGCCAGCGCTCGGCTGCCGGTGCGAGGGCGGGATCCGACACGCCCGAGCGCAACCAGAGCTGCCTTTGCTCCACGACCGCCGTTCGGGCGTTGGCGGCGAACTGCGGCGGCAGCTGCCGCCACCGGGCCGCCTCGGCCGCGCCCAGGCCCCGCTCGCCGACCATGCGGAGCGTCCCGTCCGGGTCCACCCGCCAGATCGCCAGGGCCACCGCGCCCGTGGGCAGCAGCGCCTCGGTGAACACGGCGTCGGCCAGCGCGTCACCGTCCTGGGCGACCGCGGCGCGGGTCTCGGCCAGGCGTTTGCCCAGCACAGGGACGTCGCCGCCGGCCGGCGGCGGGGTCGTCTCCATGAGCTCGGCGGCCATCTCCAGCGGCGTCAGCCCGACGCTCTCGGCCAGTGTGTGCAGGTGCTGGGTGGCGTGCGCGAGACTGCCGCCGATGCGCTCCACCAGCCGGCCCTTGGCCTGCTCGAGGACGGCATCCGCGGCGGCGCGCGCCCGCAGCTGGGCCAGCTGGTCCCGCTGACGGGCGACCAGCCGGGCGAGCCGTTCGAGGTCCGACACCGGGCGAGTGTAGAAGTGTTCGCGGCGTGATGCGCGCGTGCCAGGATGGATCTCCGGGGGCATGGACGCAGTAGGAGCGGTGGATGGTCGTGGAGGGCAAGGCCGTGCAGAACGAGCGGCTCCAGCAGCTGCTCCAGGGCCTCAAGGCGGTGCGCGACGGCGACTTCAGCACGCGGTTGCCGCGGGTGGACGACGTGCTGATGGACGAGATGTCGGACGTCTTCAACGGCATGGTCGACCAGCTCGCGCTGTTCACGTCCGAGGTCACGCGGGTGGCCCGTGAGGTCGGCACCGACGGCAAGCTGGGCGGTCAGGCCGTGGTCCCGGGCGTGTCGGGCACCTGGAAGGACCTCACCGACTCGGTGAACGCGATGGCCGGCAACCTGACCGGCCAGGTGCGCGACATCGCCGAGGTCGCGACGGCCGTCGCCAAGGGCGATCTGACCCAGAAGATCACCGTCGACGTCAAGGGCGAGATGCTGGCCCTCAAGAACACCATCAACACGATGGTGGACCAGCTGTCCTCCTTCGCCGACGAGGTCACCCGGGTGGCCCGTGAGGTGGGCAGCGAGGGCCGCCTGGGCGGCCAGGCGACCGTGCCCGGCGTCGCCGGCACCTGGCGTGATCTCACCACCTCGGTGAACTTCATGGCCGGCAACCTCACCGACCAGGTTCGCAACGTCGCCCAGGTGACCACCGCCGTGGCGAAGGGCGATCTGACGCAGAAGATCACCGTTGACGCGCGGGGCGAGATCCTGGAGCTGAAGAACACCATCAACACGATGGTGGACCAGCTGTCCTCCTTCGCCGACGAGGTCACGCGCGTGGCCCGTGAGGTCGGCACCGACGGCATCCTCGGCGGCCAGGCCCAGGTGCCCGGCGTCGGCGGCACCTGGCGGGCGCTGACCACGTCGGTGAACTTCATGGCCGGCAACCTGACCGGCCAGGTGCGGTCCATCGCCCAGGTCGCGACCGCGGTCGCCCGGGGCGACCTGACGCAGAAGATCACCGTTGACGCGCGGGGCGAGATCCTGGAGCTGAAGAACACCATCAACACGATGGTGGACCAGCTGTCCTCCTTCGCCGACGAGGTCACCCGCGTGGCCCGTGAGGTCGGCACCGACGGCAAGCTGGGCGGCCAGGCCGACGTCAAGGGCGTCTCCGGCACCTGGAAGGACCTCACCGACTCGGTGAACGTCATGGCCGACAACCTGACCGACCAGGTGCGGTCCATCGCCCAGGTGACCACCGCCGTGGCCCGCGGCGACCTGTCGCAGAAGATCCGGGTCGACGCCCGTGGCGAGATCCTGGAGCTCAAGGACACCATCAACACGATGGTCGACCAGCTGTCGGCCTTCGCCGACGAGGTCACGCGCGTCGCCCGCGACGTCGGCACGCAGGGCGACCTGGGCGGGCAGGCCATCGTGCGGGGCGTGTCCGGCACGTGGAAGGACCTGACCGACAACGTCAACGTGATGGCGTCCAACCTGACCGGTCAGGTGCGGTCCATCGCGCAGGTGGCGACCGCCGTCGCGCAGGGCGACCTGACCAAGCGGATCCGGGTCGAGGCCAAGGGCGAGGTCGCCGGCCTCGCCGACACCATCAACACCATGGTCGACACGCTCTCTGCCTTCGCCGACGAGGTCACGCGCGTGGCCCGCGAGGTCGGCACGGAGGGCATGCTGGGCGGCCAGGCCCGGGTCCCGGGCGTCGCCGGCACGTGGAAGGACCTGACCGACAACGTCAACTTCATGGCCGGCAACCTGACCAGCCAGGTCCGCAACATCGCCCAGGTCACCACGGCCGTCGCCCAGGGCGACCTGTCCAAGAAGATCGACGTCGACGCCCGCGGCGAGATCCTGGAGCTGAAGACGACCATCAACACGATGGTCGACACGCTGTCCTCGTTCGCCGCGGAGGTCACCCGCGTGGCCCGCGAGGTGGGCAGCGAGGGGCGGCTGGGCGGCCAGGCCGAGGTCGAGGGCGTGTCCGGCACCTGGAAGCGGCTCACCGAGAACGTCAACGAGCTGGCCGGCAACCTGACCCGGCAGGTGCGGGCCATCGCCGAGGTGACCAGCGCCGTGGCCACCGGCGACCTGACCCGGTCCATCTCGGTGGAGGCCCAGGGCGAGGTCGCCGAGCTCAAGGACAACATCAACGCCATGGTCCAGTCGCTGCGCGAGACGACCAGGGCCAACGAGGACCAGGACTGGCTGAACACCAACCTGGCCCGGTTCTCCGGCCTGATGCAGGGCCACCGCGAGCTGGGCACCGTGGCCGAGCTGATCATGAACGAGCTGACCCCGCTGGTCGACGCCCAGCTCGGCACGTTCTTCCTGGCCGAGACCGGCGAGGACGACGTGACGCTGCGGCTGGTCGCCGGCTACGGGACGCTCCGGATGGGCGGCGAGCAGCACGACGAGCTGCCGACCGAGTTCCGGCTGGGCCAGTCGCTGGTCGGGCAGGTGGCCAGCACCAAGAAGGCCATCCTGGTCGACCAGACGCCCGCCGACTACGTGCGGATCGCCTCCAGCCTCGGCTCGGCCGGCCCGGCCAACCTGATCGTGCTGCCGATCGTGTTCGAGGACCAGGCCCTCGGCGTGATCGAACTGGCCTCGTTCGGCCGGTTCACGCCCGTCCAGCGGGACTTCCTGGAGCAGCTGATGGAGACCATCGGCGTCAACGTGAACACGATCATCGCCAACGCCCGCACCGACTCGCTGCTGGCCGAGTCCCAGCGGCTCACCCAGGAGCTGCGGGCCCGGTCCGAGCAGCTGCAGGAGCAGCAGGGCGAGCTGCGCCGCTCCAACGCCGAGCTGGCCCGGCAGAACCGCGACATCGAGGTGAAGAACTTCGAGATCGAGCAGGCCCGCCAGGAGCTGGAGGAACGGGCCCAGCAGCTGGCGCTGACGTCCAAGTACAAGTCCGAGTTCCTGGCCAACATGTCGCACGAGCTGCGCACGCCGCTGAACAGCCTGCTCATCCTGGCCCGTCTGCTGGCCCAGAACCCGACCCGCAACCTCACGCCCAAGCAGGTCGAGTTCGCCAACGTGATCCACTCCGCCGGCACCGACCTGCTGCAGCTGATCGACGACATCCTGGACCTGTCCAAGGTCGAGGCCGGCAAGATGGACATCCACCCGGAGCGGTTCCCGCTGCCGCAGCTGCTGGAGTACGTGCGGGCCACGTTCCAGCCGCTGACCGTGGAGAAGGGCCTCGGCTTCGGCGTGCAGGTGGCGCCGGACGTGCCCGAGCACCTCTACACCGACGAGCCGCGGCTGCGGCAGGTCCTGCGCAACCTGCTGTCCAACGCGGTCAAGTTCACCGAGACCGGCCGGGTCAACCTGGCGGTGCGGCTGGACGGCGACACCATCGAGTTCGCCGTGTCGGACACCGGCATCGGCATCGCGCCGGACAACCTGGAGACCATTTTCGGCGCGTTCCAGCAGGCCGACGGCACCACCAGCCGGCGCTACGGCGGCACCGGCCTCGGCCTGTCCATCAGCCGCGAGGTGGCCTACCTGCTCGGCGGCGAGATCAAGGCGGAGAGCGAGCTCGGCGTCGGCAGCACGTTCACCCTGCACCTGCCGGTCGAGCCGGAGATCGCCGAGCAGGCGCCGGCGGCCGAACCGGTGGTGCCGGACGCGCGCCGGCGGGTGCTGGTGCTGGAGTCCGGCGGCGACGAGCTGTCCACGCTGGCCCGGCAGGTCGCCGTGACCCTCGGCGACCCGCACGTCACCGTGGCGTCGACTCCCGACGAGGCCGTCGAGGCGCTGCGCGCCGCCCCGCACCAGGCCGTGGTCGTGGACCTCAACCTGCCCGAGGCGATGTCGCTGACGTTCCTCAAGCGGCTGGCCAACCACCCCGACCTGGTGGCGCTGCCGGTGTTCGCGCACCTGTCCCGGCCGCTGACGCCCGCGCAGGACCGGCTGCTCCAGTCGCACGTGCGCAACCGGTCGGTGGAGCTGGTCGAAGGCGTCGACGCCCTGCGGGAACGGCTCGTGCGGCAGTTGTCCGTCGAGGACCACAAGCACGACGGGCTGCGCGGCCGCAAGGTGCTGGTGATCGACGACGACGTGCGCAACGTGTTCGCCATCGTCGGCATGCTGGAGACGTACGGGATGACCGTGCTGCACGCCCCCAACGGCCGCAAGGGGATCGAGGTGCTGCTGGCCAACTCCGACATCGACCTGATCCTGATGGACGTGATGATGCCCGAGATGGACGGCTACGCCACCACCGCGGCCGTGCGGGCGATGCCGCAGTTCGCGCAGCTGCCGATCATCGCCGTCACCGCCAAGGCCATGCAGGGCGACCGGGAGAAGAGCCTCGCCTCCGGCGCCAACGGCTACGTGACCAAGCCGGTGGACGCCGACGAGCTGCTCGACACGATGCAGCGGGTCCTGGGCGAACGGTGGATCGGTGAAAGTTGACCGTGCCGTAGGCTGCGGCGTCAGTCGACCATCAGGAGAGTACGTGCCCGAGAACACCGGCGCCTTCGCCGCCGACACCGAGCTGGTCGGCGGCGTGGCCGTCGTCCACCTTGCCGGCGAGCTGGACATGCAGACCGTTCAGGCGGCGGCCCTCGAACTGGACAACGCCATCGAGGGCGGGCCCGCCGGCCTCGTGGTGGACATGACCGGGCTGACCTTCCTCGCCTCCGCCGGCCTGGCCATGCTCGCGGCGGTGGGGGAGAAGGCCGGGCAGGCCTCGGTGACGCTGCGGCTGGCCGCCGACAACCGGGTCGTGCTGCGCCCGCTGGAAATCACCGGTCTTGACGCCGGCTTCGACATTCGCGACTCCGTGCAGGCGGCCCTGGCCGACCTGTGAGGGTGCGGGGCGGGGCCGGCGGCTCCGCCCGTCCCCCGCTCCGTCAGCCGCGGCCCAGCGCCTTGGCCAACTCCTTCTTGCTCATCTTCGACCGGCCCTTGATGTTGCGCTTGCGGGCCTCGTTGTAGAGCTGGTCCCGGGTCGGCCCGCCGGGGCCGGAGTGCGACCGCTTGCCGCCGCGGTGCTGCGGCGAGACGTCCTTCGTGGACGACCGGCTCGCGGTGCGCGACTCGCCCTGCTGGGCGCGGTTCTTGTTCACGGTGCGGGCCGCGATCTCCTCAGCGCGCTTGGTGCTGGCGCCGCGGTCCTTCTGCGACTCCTTGATGTGCTGGTACTGCCGTTCCCGCTTGTTGCTCCACGCCTGGGGCATGACGCACCTCCTTCGACCTCGGGGTTACCCGCTGCCGCGCATGGTCATGCCGCTATGCTGGGCGAACCGACGGGGGGAGGTCCGTGTGTCTGTCGACCCCGATGTCGACGTCCATGTCCCGGCTCAACGGCGTGAACTGGCCCGCACCCACGGCGGCGTGCTGGCGGTGATCGCGCTCGGCGGCGGGCTCGGGGCGCTCGCCCGCTACGGCATCTCGTTGTGGCTGCCGACCATGCCGGGGCATTTCCCGTGGGGCACGTTCGCGATCAACGTCCTGGGCTGTTTCCTGATCGGCGTGCTGATGGTCCGATGGGGACAGCGCCCGCTGCTGCGACCGTTCCTCGGCGTCGGAGTTTTGGGTGGTTTCACCACATTCTCCACGTATGCGGTGGAAACGCGGGCGTTGCTGGCGCCGGGGGAGGTGCCGGTGGCGCTGGCCTACCTGTTCGGCACGCTCGCCGCGGCGATGCTGGCGGTGCTCGCGGGCGTGGCGCTGACCCGGAAGGTGTTGGGGGACAACCGGTGACGCTGGTTCTCGTGTTCGCGGGGGCGATCGTCGGCGCCCCGCTGCGCTATCTGGTGGACCGGGCCGTGCAGGTCCGCCACGACTCCGTCTTCCCGTGGGGCACGATGACGGTGAACGTCTTCGGCTGCATGGTGCTGGGATTCCTTGCCGGGCTGGGGACTTCGCTGCCCAGCGCCCTGGCGGCCCTGCTGGGCACGGGTTTCTGCGGGGCGCTGACCACGTACAGCACCTTCAGCTACGAGACGCTCCGGCTGGTCGAGCAGAAGGCCTACCTGTACGCGGTGATGAACGTGCTGATCAGCCTGATCGCCGGGCTGGGCGCGGTGTTCCTCGGCTACGCGCTGGCCGGATGAGCACCCCTCGGTTGCTGGCGGCGCCGGGATTCCGGCTGTTCTGGGCGTCCGACACGGTCTCCATGACCGGCTCGTACGTGACCACGGTCGCGGTGCCGCTGTTGGCGCTGAACGTGTTGCACGCCACCGGCACCGAGTTCGGCCTGCTGCGGGCGTCGACGTGGCTGCCGTACCTGCTGTTCGGTCTGCTCGCCGGCGTGCTGGTGGATCGCTGCCGCCGCAAGCCGATCCTGATCGGCGCGGACCTGATCCGGTTCGCGCTGATGGGCATGATCCCGCTGCTGGCGGCGCTGGACCGGTTGACCATGCCGGTGCTGATCGTGCTGACGGCGCTGATCGGCGTGCTGTCGCTGGCCTACGACGCGGCGCACCAGTCGTTCCTGCCGCGCCTGGTGCCGACGAGCGGGCTCGCCGAGGCCAACGCCCGGCTGTTGCAGACGAACTCGGCCGCGCAGGTCGCCGGGCCGGCGCTGGCCGGTGCCCTGGTGCAGGTGGTCGGCGCCGCGGCGGCCGTGCTGGTCGACGCGGCGTCCTTCCTGGTCTCGGGCCTGCTGCTGGCCCGGGTGCGGGTCGAGGAGCCCCTCGAACGACCCGAGTCCCGGAACCTGTGGCAGGAGCTGCGCGAGGGCCTGTCCTGGGTGTACAGGCACCGGATGCTGGCCCCGCTGGCGCTCACGGGCAACGTGTGGTTCTTCTTCAACGCGGTCGTCACCACCGTCCTCCCGCTCTACCTCCAGTGGGTGCTGCACGTCGACTCGTTCGCGTTCGGTGTGCTCATGGCCGTTCCCGGCGCCGGGGGAGTGATCGGCGCGCTGGTGTCCACCCGGACCGGGCGGCGGTTCGGCACCGGCCCGACGATCGTCGCCGGCCACTGGCTGGCACCGCTCGGCTACCTGCTGATCCCGTTGGCCGGCAACGGAATCGTCGGCCTGGTACTGGTGGGCGCCGCGCAGTTCGTGTTCGGCTTCAGCATCGGCCTGGAGGGCCCGGTGGCGATGGGCTACCGGCAGGCGGTGACGCCGGACCGGCTGCAGGGCCGGATGAACGCCACCATGCGGTCGCTCAACCGCGGCGCGATCGTGCTCGGCGCGCCGCTGGGCGGCGTGCTGGCGGACTGGGTCGGCATCCCGACCGCCCTGTGGGTGGGCATCGCCGGCCTGACCGTGCAGGCGGTCGCGAGCACCCTGTCGCCGTTGCGGACTATTTCTTGACCGATCGTTCCGATATGACTAGCGTGCCGGCATGGCCAGGACCAAGGAGTTCGATCCCGACGTCGCCCTGCGGGCGGCGCTGGACCTGTTCTGGCGGCAGGGCTACGAGGCCACGTCCATGCAGGACCTGGTCGACCACCTGGGCATCGCCCGGGCCAGCATCTATGCCACCTTCGGCAGCAAGAACGAGCTCTACCTGCGAGCCCTGGAGCGCTACTCGCAGGACCTGGGCGTCCGCTACCTGAGCCAGCTGTCCGGGCCGGGGCCGCTGGCGGCGGTGCGGGCGTTGATGGCGTCCGCCGCCCGGGACGCGGTGCTCGATCCCGACCGCAAGGGCTGCTTCATCACCAACACCGCCGTCGAATGCCCGGCCGTGGACGGCGCTGAAGCCCTGGTCGACGGCGGTTTCAACGGCCTGCAGGCGATGCTGGCCGGCGCCTTGGTCAGGGCCCGGGACGAGGGGGAGTTGAGTCCGGACAAGGACCCGCAGGCGCTGGCCCGCTTCCTGGTGACGTTCCTGCAGGGCCTGCGGGTGATGGCCCACCACCCGGACGAGCGCCGCATCACCGACGCCCTGGACCAGGCCCTGTCCCTGCTCGCCTGACCCGCCAGCCCGGCTTGGGCGCACGTGAGTGGCTCACTTGCCCGCCACGGCCACCTGAGCCACTCACGTGGATCCGCGTCTACGCACAGCCCAATATTGGAACGATCGATCTGGAAAGAGTCATAGATGAACGACGTAGAACTCGCCGCCGAGCTCGGCTTCCGTAGCGAGCACGCCGACGTCAACGGGACCCGCCTGCACTACGTGATCGGCGGGGACGGGGAGCCGCTGGTGCTGCTGCCCGGCTGGCCGCAGACCTGGTGGTCGTACCACAAGGTCATGCCGAAACTGGCCGAGCGGCACCGCGTCGTCGCCGTCGACCTGCGCGGCATGGGCGGCTCGGCCAAGCCCGCCGACGGCTACGACAAGAAGACCATGGCCGCCGACATCGGTGAGTTGGTCCGGCACCTCGGCCACGACCGGGTCGACGTGGCCGGGCACGACATCGGCTCGATGGTGGCGTTCAGCCTGGCCGCCAACCACCCCGACACGGTGCGCAAGATCGCGATGCTGGACGTGCCGCACCCCAGCGACTCCTTCCACGAGCTCCGCGTGCTGGGCCCCGGCACGCTGTGGTGGTTCGCCTTCAACCAGCTCGACACGCTGCCGGCGCAGCTGCTCGAAGGACGCGCGCGGTACCTGGTGGACCACATGATCGACCGGATCGCGGTGCGGCGGGACGCGATCACCGACCGCGACCGGGCGATCTACGCCGCCGCCTACGACACCGCGGACGCCATCCGCGCCGGCAACCGCTGGTACCAGGCGTTCGAGCGGGACATCGAGGACCTGCGCGGCTACGAGAAAGTGACCACACCGGTGCTGGGGCTGCTCGCGCCGTGGGTGCGTGAACCGGTGGAAGCCGCCATCACCGAGGCCGCCACCGACGTGCGGATCCGCGAAATTCCGGACAGCGGCCACTATCTGGCCGAGGAGCGACCGGACGCCGTGGTCGAGGAACTCACCAGGTTCTTCGGATAGCACTGCCTCGGGTGCTGCCGGCATACTGCCGCCATGAGTCGACCCACACGGGGGTTCGTCGGCAAACGCCGGGCCCCGAGGGACCGGCGGCTGCCGCCCGGCCAGTACGACATCGGCCGGGACTTCCCGGTGCTGACCGCCGAGGTCACGCCGCGGGTGCACACCGACCGCTGGACCATGACCATCGACGGCCTGGTCCGCGCGCCGGGCCAATGGACCTGGGATGACCTGCAGCGGCTGCCGCACGAGGAGTACCGCGGCGACATCCACTGCGTCACCACGTGGTCGAAGTTCGACACCCGGTTCGGCGGCGTCAGCGTCGACCTGCTGCTCGACCAGGTGGAGCCGCTGCCGGCGGCGACGCACGTGCTGGCCACCTCCACCACGGGGTACACCACCAACCTGCCGCTGGAGCACGTGCGCAACGGCAAGGCGTGGCTGGTGTGGACGCACGAGGGCAAGCCGCTGCCCCGCGAGCACGGTGGCCCGATCCGGCTGCTGGTGCCGCACCTGTACTTCTGGAAGAGCGCCAAGTGGATCACCAAGCTGACCCTGCTCGACCATGACGTGCACGGGTTCTGGGAGCGCAACGGCTACCACGACCTCGGCGATCCCTGGCTGGAACAGCGGTACCAAGGTGACTGACCCGCGCGGCTGGCGGTACGCGAAGGTCGTGGCGGTCCGGCACGACACACCGCACAGCGTCACCCTGCGGATGGACGTGCCGGACCGGGTGCGGCACCTGCCCGGCCAGCACTACGTGATCCGGCTGACCGCCGAGGACGGCTACCGGGCGCAGCGCTCGTACTCGGTGGCCTCGGCCCCGGCCGACCCGCTGCTGGAGCTGTTCGTGGAACGGCTGGAGGACGGCGAGGTCTCCACGTACCTGGCGGACATCGTGGAGCCCGGCGACGAGCTGGAGATCCGCGGCCCGATCGGCGGCTGGTTCGCGTGGGACGGCGCCACGCCGGCGTTGGGCGTCGGCGGCGGCTCCGGTGTCGTGCCGATGATTTCCATGCTGCGGCACAATTCCGACAACTGTCGCGTCGCGGTGTCGGTCCGCACGGCCGAGGATCTGCCGTACGCCAACGAACTCACCGCCGCCGGCGCGCTGATCGCCGTCACCCGTGAGGATTTCGGCGGCCGTGCCGGCGGTCGGCTGACCGCGCGGGAACTGCTGCCCCTCTACACGCCCGGCGCTATCTGCTACGTCTGCGGATCGGCCGCTTTCGCCGAGGCCGCAAGCATGTTGCTGCTCGACATCGGCGTGCCCACGGCGGACATCCGGGTCGAAAGGTTCGGACCCTCAGGCTGATTCATCGCTCGGACAGCTGGTGTTCACGGCACGGACGCTCCATCGGCCTAGGTTCTGCGCGATCCGGCGAGCGAGGAGACCCGATGTCCGACGACACCACCAAGCGCACCGTCAGCCGAAGAGGAGCGCTGGGCCTGCTCGGCGCGACCGCCGCCGCGGCCCCGCTGCTCGGCACCGCCACGGCCGGGGCCGCGACGCCCGCGTTCGTGCCCAGCGTCGGCAACGGCGCCACCCCGGTGCAGGGCCTGCACCTGACGTTCGGCCGCGACCCGTCGCGGCAGATGGTCGTCTCCTGGATCACCGAGGGCTCGGTGCGCAAGCCGCGCGTCGTCTACGGCACGCTGGAGGGCGGCTTCGGCGGCTGCGTCGACGCCGACACCAAGACCTATGTGGACGGCACTTCCGGCCGCACCGTCTACATCCACCACGCGGAGTTGACCCGCCTGCGCCCCAACACCCAGTACATGTACGCGGCGCAGCACGACGGCGCGACCCCGGACGCCGGCACCTTCCGCACCGCGCCGGCCGGGCGCATGCCGTTCACCTTCACCAGCTTCGGCGACCAGTCCGCGCCGCAGGTCACCTGGGCCGCCAACGGCAGCGTCGGCCTGGACGCCAACTCCACGCCGGCCACCAAGGACATCGTCACCGGCATCGAGACCGTCGCCCCGCTGTTCCACCTGCTCAACGGCGACCTGTGCTACGCCAACCTGGACGTGGACCGGGTTCGCACCTGGAACAACTTCTTCACCAACAACACCCGCTCGGCCCGGTTCCGGCCGTGGATGCCGGCCGCCGGCAACCACGAGATCGAGAAGCAGAACGGCCCCATCGGCCTCGCCGCGTACCAGGCGTACTTCCAGCTGCCGTCGACCGAGACCGACCGCGAACTGGCCGGCCTGTGGTACTCGTTCACCGCCGGCTCGGTGCGGGTGATCGTGCTGCAGAACGACGACAACTGCCTGCAGGACGGCGGTGACGTCTACATCAACGGCTACTCCGGTGGGCGGCAGCTGGCGTGGCTGGAGAAGGAGTTGGCCGCCGCGCGCAAGTCCCGGGACATCGACTGGGTCGTCGTCGCCATGCACCAGGTGATGATCAGCACCTCCGACGCCAACGGCGCCGACCTCGGGCTGCGCGAGAAGTACGGGCCGCTGTTCGACCGCTACGGCGTGGACCTGGTGCTGTGCGGGCACGAGCACGACTACGAGCGGTCCCTCGCCGTGCACGGTGTGGTTTCCGGCAGCGAGACGCTCACACCGAACCCGGTGTCCTCGGCCACCGACAACATCGACGCCACCCACGGCACCGTGCACATGATTCTCGGCGGTGGCGGCGTTTCCGGCACCACCAACGGCTCCTTCTTCAAGGACGGCACCGGCAAGGTGATCACCGCCGTGTCCGCGCAGCCCGGTTCCAACGGCAAACGGACCGCAACATACGTGAAGGAGGAGGCGGTGTGGAGCGCGGTCCGCGACCTCGACCATCCGTACGGCTTCGCCGCGTTCACCGTCGACCCGGGCCGCCGCCCCGGCGACACCACCACCATGCACGTCACCTACTACAACGTGAACAAGCCGAACGGCGAGCTGTCGGTTTTTGAGAAGTTCAGCCTGCATCGTAAGCGTTCGGACGGCTGATTTGTTGTAACGGTGGGGTAGCGGGTTTTTGTTTTGGGGGTGGGCCGATTTTGTGTGGAGCCTCTGGACGATGGCGCTCAGGGCGGTTAGGGGCAGGCAGGGCCTGCCCTGAGCCGGATCAATTGTATGCCGTCGTCCCCCTCCACACAAAATCGGCCCAAGCGCATTGTTGGGGGCGGTGGGTTGGCGGTTGTCGGTCGCTGTGGAATTGTCAAAGAACCGGGGCGGTCAGTATTCGAATGGGCGGGTCGTGTAATGGCGGCCGGTCGGGGTGGTCCAGTGTGAGGTGCCGTCAGGGGCGCGGGTGACGGTGTAGTTGTCGTGTTTGCGGTGGTGGTGCCAGGCGCAGAGGCCCTGGAGGTTGGCGGGCTCGGTTTCGCCCTGTGGCCAGGGGGTGATGTGGTCGTATTCCTGGATCGGGCTGCTGCAGCCCGGAGCCGTGCAGGTGCCGCCCGCCTGGACGTGGCCGAATTCCTTCATCAGGGTGGTGGGGCGGTAGGTGTCGGTGGTGATGGCCGTGGCATGGCGGTACTGGTCGAGGAGGATGCCGCGCCAGGGGCCGTGCATGGCCAGCTCTCGGGCGGCGTCGGCAGACACAGGGCCGTAGCCGGAGAGGTGTCCGGGGTCGTTGGTCAGGCCCATCAACGTCTCCATGGAGACGGTGACGAAGGTCCGCACGTTCCAGTCGCCCTTGGTCCGCCGGAGCCGGTCCAGCAGGGCATCGGACCGCTTCTGGTCGGTGGTGCGATCGTCGGCGGGCAGGGCTTTGGCGTCCTTGCAGAGCTGCTCGAACACCACGTGGGCTTCGGCAGCGGGCAGGATCCAGGTCAGTTTGGCCATGCCGTCGGGGAGCGGGGCGAATTCGACCCGGCGGTCCTTGCTGGCTTTGTGGCAGCGGGTTTCGTAGCCGTCGGGGTCGGCGTGGGCGACCAGGGCGGTGGTCTTGCGGCACAGTTGGGTCTGGTTCAACCCGGCGGCCACACCGACCAGGGCATCCTCAACCTCGGCCACCAGGTCGGGGGACAGGTGCTGGACCCGTTCCCGCACCGCATCGAGCCGGCGGAAGTCCAACTCGCCGCGCCGCAACTGCTCGGCCAACCGAGGCAGCATCTCCAGCACCACACTGGCTTCTTTCCTCCGGGCGACGGTCTGTTCGGGTTCGGTGAGGGCCATGGCGAGCTCGGTGGGGTCCTCGGTTCGGCGCAGTGCGGCCAGCTCGACCCATTCGCAGGCGGACTTCAGTTTGCGGGCGAGAATGGACACCGTCACCAGTTGGTCGGCGGACAGCCTCGCCCATTCCACACCCATGATCAGGCTGAACAGGTCGCCACTAGGTTCCCTGGTCTCCAATTCGCGGGTGAGTTCTTCCATGCCTCCAGAATACTCGCACACATGATCGAACTCGAATCACTAACGGGTGATTGTTTCATGCATAATCGCGTCGCCGCCACCCCGCCATCGACACCGAACACCTAAGCGTGGATTTTGTGTGGAGGTGGACGATGGCCTAAGCTCTCCGCGCGAGGGGCAGGCGGAGCCTGCCCCGGAATTGCCCCTCGGAGGCCATCGTCCAGAGGCTCCACACAAAATCCACGCGACCCACAAATGCAACCACGCAACCGACAACCACGACCACGCAACCCACAACCCGCAGCCACGACCACGCGACCGCAACCTCGAACACCCCGTCACACCGTCTGCTGAGTCTCCCCATCGGTGAACGCCAGCAGCATCTCGTCGGCAAACACGTCGTACCGCCCGCGCCCGTTCCGCTTGGCCCGGTACATGGCAATGTCCGCCCGTCGCACCAGCGCCGCCGGATCCGTCATCCCGTGCGTGCTCAACGCGATCCCGATGGACGCGTTCACCTGCAGTTGCCGCCCCGCGATCCGCATGGGCTCATGCAATCCGCGCAGAATCCGGTCAGCGACCTTGGCGGCGTCCCCCGGCGTGGAGACATTCTGCAGCATCACCGCGAACTCGTCCCCACCGAACCGCGCGGCCACGTCACTGTCCCGCAGCTGCGCCACGATCCGATCGGCCGTAATTGTCAGCAGCGTGTCCCCGGCCGCATGCCCCAACGTGTCGTTGATGGCCTTGAACCGGTCGAGGTCGATGAACAACAACGCGACGCGCCCGCCGCCGTGCCCCGTCAGCTCCAACTGATGCGCGAGCCGGTCCAGGAACAGGCTCCGGCTGGCCAACCCCGTCACCGAGTCGTGGAATGCCTGGTGCATCCGGTCGACGGTGTTGGCATCGGTCAGCGCCAAACTCACGTGCTCGGCGAAGGACTGCAGCATCTGCACCTCGGGCGGCGCATAAACCCGCCCGGGCCGCTCGGCCATCACCACGAGCCCGCCGGTAATGGTGCCGGAGTCGTGCACCGGGGCCGCCATCGACGCAACGCCTTCGGTGGAGTCGTCCTCGCACACGACAACCCCGCCGGACATGATCGCCGCCCCGACGGTGCCGGCCTCGGCCAGCGGCATCGTCGGCGTCTCCCGCTCGATGTCCACCGCCAGCCCGGCCCCGGCCACCAGGGAGATCTGCTGCGGATCCGAGTCGTCCCGCAGCCACAACCCGACGGCGCCGTCCCCGAGCAGTTGCCGCGCCGCCGCCGCGATCATGTCCAGCACCTGCGGCAGCGGCCGCCGCCGTGAGATCGCCCGCTGCACGTCGAACAGGTGCTCCAGCAACCGTTGCCGCTGCTGCAGCGACGCCAGCAGTTCGGCGTTCTCGGCCGCCTGCCGCTCGCTGCGCTCCCGCATCTCGTGCTCGGCCTGCAACGTCCGCAGCATCGTCAGGGCCAGCTCCAGCAGCCGAGCCATGCCCCGGACGACGTTGCGTTCCTCCACCGAGAACCCGCGCTCGCCCCACCGGGCCAGCACGAGGTGGCCGGGCCGGCTGCCACCCCAGTCGGCGGCGATGGCGTGACAATGGCCAACACCGGGCACGTCGACGTTGTCGCGTTCGCGGTGCGCCACCGCGACCAGGTCGTCCTGCGGCACCCGGCCCACCGGGAACCCGACGACGGCCGCGACCTCGTCGTCGATGACCACCGCGGCCACCTCGGCGTCCAGCGCCTGAGCGGCCCGCTCGACGGCGGCGTGCGCCGCCGACTCCTCGTCCGAGCACTCGGACACGACGGACAACAGCTCCAGCAGCTGCTGCCCGTCGTGGTAAGCGCCCCCGATGCTCGTCATCTCAGCCGAGGGCCAGCACGGCGAGTGTCTGGTTGTGGAACCCGTGGATGCCTCGGGCCCGGGCGATCTCGCCGTACGCGTAGAAGCCGGCGAACGGCGCCTGCTCGGCCCACTTGGCCAGCCGGGCGTTGTCCCGCCGCAGCGCCTCGTCGTCCAGCACCGCCCGCAGCGCCGCGCAGCTGATCGTCAGCAGCCCCACCGGTTCCCGGCTGCCGAGCCCGGCCAGCGCCTCCTGGCAGGCCGCGTCCGTGGCGGCCAGGATGGACTGCTCGTCGCCGGTCATGGCCCACACCAGGCCGCCGTGGTCGAAGTTGCCGCCGCCGCCCAGCGACCGGCCCTCCAGGTCGATCTGGGTGCTGACGTTGCGGGCGTCGACGCCGTTGCGCCGCTGCAGGCCCAGCGGCCGCGGCAGCGCGAACCGCATCAGCGCTTCCTTGTCCGTGTACGCCTCCGGCGGCGCGCCCAGTCGCTCCAGGTACACGTCCAGCGCCGGCCGGTCGTCCACGGTCTGGATGCGGCCGTCCCGGCTGCTGGTGACGATCATCGGCTCGCCGACCGTGCGGAAGCCGTGCCGCACGCCCACCGACAGCGGCGCCTCCGAGTGGATCGTCGCGGCCACGACGGCGTTGGTCAGCACCCGGTCGCCGGCCAGCACGTAGGCCTGTTTCATGCGCCAGCCGTCCGCGCCGGAGCCGCCGAACAGCGGCACGCTCGCGCCGAGCACGCTGTAGCAGCCGCGCACGATCTGCTCCTGCTCGCGGACGAGCCCGTCGGTCAGCAACACCAGCACCCGGTTCGGCAGGCCCGGGATCTCGGTCACGGCCCTGCCCAGTTCCACACCCGCGTCGCGCTGCCGGCCCGCCACGTTCTCGGCGGCGGCCGTGGTGACGGCGAAGCCGGGGCCGCCGATCGCGGCCACCACGACGGTGCCGTCATTGGCGCCGCCGTTGCAGATCTCGCCACGGGTGGTGCACCCGATCACCGGCACGTCGTCGCCGACGACGTCGCGCACGCCGGCGTGCACCTGCGCCGGGTCGTACGTGATCGCCGCGAAGACGATGAGCAGCTTCGGATCCGCCCCGGTCAGGGCGGCGCGTGCGGCCTCGGCCGCTGCGGTCCTCGATGCGGTGGTGCTGGATTGGCCGACACCCATCCAACGCCTGCCGTCGGGACCCGCGTCCTTGTTCATGACGCCTCCACTCGACGGCGGTCGGTCAGACACCGTAGTCGCTTCCCAGGCCGGTTGCGGAGTCGGCCATGTAGATCTTCACTCAAACGGCGCATCTGCGGGACAACGGACGGATCGCTCGATTGACAGCGCCGGCACGCATTGGTCTAGTGCTTCCCGTAACCAGATGGCTACCGTGGGGGGTGGGCCGGCATGCGGTTCCGTTCGGCAATGGCGGTTTCGACGCTGGTGGCGGGTTTTCTGGCGGTCACGGTGGGTCCTGCCGCCGACGCCGCGCCAGCCGATCCGACGACGCTGGTGAACCCGTTCGTGGGCACCGAGAACTCCGGCAACACCTTTCCCGGCGCGAGCGCGCCGTTCGGCATGGTGCAGGTGAGTCCGGACACCGGCGGCCAGGGCGGCTACGACTACGACCAGTCGGCGATTTACGGTTTCAGCCAAACCCATTTGTCGGGCGTCGGCTGCGGCGTGATGGGGGAGCTACCGGTCATGCCGACGACCGGCGCGGTGAATTCGGTGGATCCGGCCAAGTACGCGTCGGCCTATTCACACGACGACGAACAGGCCACGCCCGGTTACTACCGGGTCGGTTTGTCCACCTATGGCGTGAATGCGGAGTTGACCGCCACGCCGCGGACCGGCTGGCAGCGCTACACCTTCCCGTCGACGGCGGCGGCCAACGTCCTGTTCAACACCGGCCAGGCCAACCAGTCGGTGTTCGACTCAGAGGTCCACGTCGTCGACAACCACACGGTCGAGGGACGCGTGCACGACGGCGGCTTCTGCGCCGGGCACGACCAGCACACGGTCTACTTCACCGCCAGCTTCGACCACCCCTTCGCCTCGTACGGCGCCTGGCGCGGCACCACGCCCACGCCGGGCGCGAAGGACGCCGCCGGCTCCGGCGGCAACGGCGCCTGGGTCACCTTCGACGCCACCACCCAGCGCACCGTGACGCTGAAGGTCGGCATCTCCTACACCGGCATGGTCGGCGCGCGGGCCAACCTGGCCCAGGAGACCGGCGGTTCCTACGACTTCGACGCCACCCGCGCCGCGCTGCACAACGCGTGGATCAAGGAGCTGAACACCGTCGAGATCGGCGGCGGCAGCCCGGACCGGCAGACGGCGTTCTACACCTCGCTCTACCACTCCCAGCTGCACCCGAACCTGGCCGGCGACGTGGACGGCGGCTACGCCGGCTTCGACGCCAAGGTGCACCGGGCGGCGGACTACACGCCCTACCAGAACTTCTCCCTGTGGGACACCTATCGCCCGCAGAACCAGCTGCTGGAGCTGCTGCACCCCGACGTGGCCCGGGACGTGGCGCTGTCGCTGGTGGCCGCCGGGCGGGACGGCGGCTGGCTGCCGCGCTGGGCGCTGGCCAACAGCGAGACCAACATCATGACCGGCGACCCGGTGACGCCGTTCCTGGTCGAGGCATGGACGAAGGGCCTGCTCAAGGGGCACGAGCAGGAGGCGTACACGCTGCTCCGGGCCAACGCGACGAGCCTGCCGCCGGCCGGCTCGCAGTACAACGGCCGCACCGGCGAGCCGTTCTACACCGACCGCGGCTACATCCCGTCCGGCCTCAAACGCGGCACGGACTGCGCCGACAAGGGCGGCGACAACGACTGCGACCACCCGGCGTCCGCGACCCAGGAGTACGCCCTCGCCGACGCCGCGCTGGCACTGATGGCCGACGGCCTCGGGCACAAGGCCGACGCGCGGATGTTCGCCGCTCGCGGCCAGTGGTACCGGAACCTGTGGGACAGCTCCACCGGCCAGTTCCGGCCCCGCACCGTCGACGGCACCTGGCTCACGCCGTACGACCCGGTCGCCGCCGACCACCAGTTCCACGAGGGCGGCGCGTACCAGTACCAGTGGCTGGCGCCGCAGGACCCGGCCGGGCTGGTGCAGCTGATGGGCGGGCGCAGGACGGCCGAGCAGCGGCTGGACGCCTTCTTCGCGTACCCGCACCTGCTGACCGATCCGGGCCGGGCCGTCCACGACGACTGGATCTCCAGCCCGTACGACTACTACAGCAAGCCGACCTACAACCCGAACAACGAGCCCGACCTGCTGGCGCCGTACATGTACCTGTGGGCCGGCGCGCCGTCGAAGACCGCGACCGTGGTGCGGGCGGCGATGACCCTGTTCACCACCGGCCCGAACGGCATGACCGGCAACGACGACCTCGGCACCATGTCGGCCTGGTACGTGTTCTCCTCGCTGGGCCTGTACCCGACGACCAGCGGTGGCAACTTCCTGGCCCTGTCCAGTCCCCAGTTCCCGACCATGACCGTCCACACCGGACAGCGCCAGCTGACGATCACCGCGCCCGGGGTCACGGATGTGAACCGGTACGTCCAGAGCGTGGCGTTGAACGGCCGGGGCGTCAGCGCCAGCTGGCTGGGCTGGGACGACATCACCCGCGGCGGCACGCTCCGGGTCGCCGTCGGCAGCACACCGTCGGCGTGGGCGACCAGGCCCCAGGACGAGCCGCCGTCGATCAACCACGCCGCCCCGGACTCGCGCCGGCACGTGGACGCCTCGATCCGTGGCCTCGGCGTCGACGTGCTCGGCCAGGCCCCGGGCACGCTCCCGGTGGCGATCACCGCTTCCAACGGCTGGGTCGCAAACCCCGGCGCGCTGCTGCTGAAGTCGAACCACCTGCCCGTCCAGCAGACCGTCGCCCTGACCCCGCCACCCGGCACCGAACCCGGCAGCTACCAGGTCACGGTGACGGTCACCGCCGCCGGCGCCAACACCGTCACCCGCACCGCAACGGTCCAGGTCACCGCGCCCTGACGCCCCGCCGAAGTTCGGAACGGACCGTTCCTCTACTCCGAGTTTGGGAAAGGTCCGTTCACAGCTTCGGGCCGGCGCGGATTCGGTATCCTGCATTGTTCGGTGGCCCGGTGCTCGACGCCGGGCCGCCGGTGCGAACAGCGAAAGGATTCCGGTGAACACGCCAGTCGAGACGCTCGAGTTCCAGGCCGAGGCGCGCCAGCTGCTCCAGCTCATGGTGCACTCGATCTACTCGAACAAGGACACCTTCCTGCGTGAGCTGATCTCCAACGCCTCGGACGCGCTGGACAAGCTGCGCCTGGAGACCTACCGCGACAAGGACCTCGCCGCCGACACCTCGGACCTGCGCATCGAGCTGGTCGCCGACCGCGTCGAGCGCACGCTGACCGTCCGGGACAACGGCATCGGCATGTCCCGGGACGAGGTCGTCGGCCTGATCGGCACCATCGCCAAGTCCGGCACCGCCGAGTTCCTGCGCAAGCTGAAGGAGTCCAAGGACGCCGCCGCCAGCCAGGACCTGATCGGCCAGTTCGGCGTCGGCTTCTACTCGTCGTTCATGGTGGCCGACCACGTCACGCTGCTGACCCGCAAGGCCGGCGAGGAGACCGGCACGCGCTGGGAGTCCGACGGCGAGGGCACGTACACCATCGAGACCGTCGACGACGCCCCGCAGGGCACGTCGGTGATCCTCAAGCTCAAGCCCGAGGACACCGAGGACCACCTGTACGACTACACCGCCGAGTGGAAGCTGCGGGAGATCGTCACCCGGTACTCGGACTTCATCACCTGGCCGGTGCGGCTGGAGGTGGAGCGCAAGGTCGACGACAAGACCACGCGCGAGTTCGAGACGATCAACTCGATGAAGGCGCTGTGGGCGCGGTCCAAGGACGAGGTGCCGGCCGAGGAGTACACCGAGTTCTACAAGCACATCAGCCGGGACTGGAACGACCCGCTGGAGACGATCCACGTCAAGGCCGAGGGCACGTTCGAGTACCAGGCGCTGCTGTTCCTGCCGTCGAAGGCCCCGTACGACCTGTTCATGCGTGAGCGCAAGCGTGGCGTGCAGCTGTACGTCAAGCGGGTGTTCATCATGGAGGACTGCGAGGCGCTCATGCCGGAGTACCTGCGCTTCGTCAAGGGTGTCGTGGACGCGCAGGACCTGTCGCTGAACGTGTCCCGCGAGATCCTGCAGCAGGACCGGCAGATCCAGCTGATGCGCCGCCGGCTGGTCAAGCGCGTGCTGTCCACCGTGAAGACCATGATGGCCGACGCGCCGGAGAAGTACGCCACCTTCTGGTCCGAGTTCGGGCCGGCGGTCAAGGAGGGCCTGCTCAGCGACGCCGAGAACCGCGAGACGATCCTCGACATCGCCTCGTTCGCCTCCACCCACGACGCCGAGAAGCCCACCACGCTGGCCGACTACGTCGAGCGCATGCCGGAGGGGCAGGAGCACATCTACTACATGACCGGCGCCTCCCGGTCCATTGTGGAGAGTTCCCCGCACCTGGAGGCGTTCCGCGCCAAGGGCCTTGAGGTGCTCATCCTCACCGACGCCATCGACGAGATGTGGGTCGACGCCGGTGACGAGTACCGCGGCAAGAAGTTCCAGTCCGTGGCCAAGGGCGAGGTCGACCTGGACAAGGACAAGGAGTCCGACAAGGAGCAGGACGAGGAGTTCGGCCCGCTGCTGACGTGGCTGTCGGAGAACCTCACCGACAGCGTGAAGCAGGTCCGCCTGTCGTCGCGGCTGACCACCTCGCCGGCGTGCCTGGTCGGGGAGGCCGGTGACCTCACGCCCACGCTGGAGAAGATGTACCGGGCCATGGGCCAGCCGGTGCCGGCGGTGAAGCGGGTGCTGGAGCTCAACCCCGAGCACGCCCTGGTGACCAGCATGCGCAGCGCCTTCACCGAGGGCGGCCACGAGACCGAGCTGGGGGAGACCGCCGAGCTGCTGTACGGCATGGCGCTGCTGGCCGAGGGCGGCGAGCTGCCCGACCCGGCCAAGTTCACCAAGGTCCTGGCCGACCGCCTGGCCAAGAGCCTCTGACCCGCCTCACCCCGGTTTTTCAGTCACGTGAGTGGCTCACTTGGCCCTGGGAGCGAAGTGAGCCACTCACGTGGCCCCTGGAAGCGAAGTGAGCCACTCACGTGGCCCAGCTACCCCGGCACGTGGCCCCGCTAGCCCAACAGCGCCTGGGTGGCGGTGATGTCGAGGCGGCCGCCGGGCTGCTCGCTGATGGCGTTCACCACGGCGTAGCGCACGCCCCGCACCTCGATCGCCCGGACCATGATCCGGTAGAGATCCGCGGCCGCCAGGTGCAGGAACTCGTTGTACGGCTGAGGATCCGGCCGTGTGCCCTCCGTGTGGAAGGCGCCGATGCGTAGGGCGATCACCGACAGGCCGCGCTGCTCGGCGTAGAACCGGCCCAGCGCCTCGCCGAAGGCCTTGGTGACGCCGTACAGGTTGCCGGGGTTCACCGGGTCGTCGGCGGAGACCTGTTTGCCGGCCGGGTATCCCGACACGGCGTGCACCGACGACGCGAACACTACCCGGCGCACGCCGGCGTCGTGGGCGGCCTCGAACAGGGTGTGCGTGCCGACGATGTTGTTGGGCAGCAGCGACTCCCAGTCGGCGTCGAGCCGGGGGTCGGCGCCGAGGTGGACGACGGTGTCCACATCCTCGCAGGCCCGGGCCAGAGCGGCGGGGTCCGTGAGGTCGGCCGGCACGAAGTCCTCGGCCTCGACGGGCCTCGACGGCAGGTCGGTGGCCCGCAGCACGTACCGCCCGGCGACGTGCCGCAGGAACCCGGACCCGATCCGCCCCGCCGCCCCGGTGACCAGCACCCGGCCGACGGTCGCGTCCCCGGGCAGCGGGGTGCTCAGCGTGAAGACCATTCCGTCAGGCTATCCGCACCGGCAGCTCCCTCATCCCGCGCAGGATGATGTTGTCGTTGTACGTCGGGTCGCCGACCGGCTCCAGCACGTCCAGCCGGGCCAGCGCCTGGAACATGATGCGGCCCTCCAGCCGGGCCAGCGGCGCGCCCAGGCAGAAGTGCGGCCCGTGGCCGAACGCCAGGTGCCGCGACGGCTCGCGGCCGATGTCCAGCCGGTCGGGGTCCGCGCACACCTCGGGATCCCGGTTGGCCGCCCCGAACAGCAGGATCGCGGCGCTGCCGGCGGGCGCGTCGAGCGAGCCGACGGTGGTGTCCTGCAACGCGATCCGGGCGGTGAACTGCACCGGCGGGTCGTAGCGCAGGAACTCCTCGACGGCCCGGTCGGCCAGCGCCGGCTCGGCCCGCAGCCGGGCCAGCTGCTCGGGGTTGCGCAGCAACGCCAGCGTGCCGTTGCCGATCAGGTTGACGGTGGTCTCGTGGCCGGCGATCAGCAGCAGGATGCACGTCGTCAGCAGTTCGGCCTCGGACAGCACGTCGCCGGCGTCCTGCACCTGCACCAGCCCGGACAGCAGGTCCTCGCCCGGGTTGTCGCGGCGCTTGTCGGCCAGCCGCAGCATGTACTGCCGGAACTCCTCGCGTGCCTTGAACTGCCGCTCCCGGACGCCCTCCGGGATGAGGAAGTCGGGGTCGAGGCCGCGGGCCATGTCGTGGGACCACGCGACGATCAGCTCCCGGTCCTCGACCGGCACGTCGAACAGCTCGCTGATGACCGCGACCGGCAGCGGCCGCGCGATGGCGTCCATGAGGTTGACGGCGCCGCCCGAACGTCCCTCGGCCAGGGCGGCCTCGATCAGCTCGGCGGTGGTCTGCTCGATCATCGGCGCCAGCCGCTCGACGACCTTGCGGGTGAAGGCCTTCGACACCAGGCCGCGCAGCCGCGTGTGGTCGGGCGGGTTCATGCCGAGGAAGCTGCGCTGCTGCGGCGGGGTGCTGTTCAGCGGGCCGGTCTGGTCGGCCTCCGCGTGCCCGAACCTGGGGTCCCGCAGGACGTTCGAGCAGTCCTGCTGACGGGTCACGATGAACGGCTGCCCGTCGCCGCCGGAGATCGGCGCGGTCTCCCGCCACTGCCGGTAGGTCGGGTACGGGTCCTGCCGGAGCACGGGGTCGAGCAGCGCGAGCATGGACGGTGCGGTCATTTCTGCTCCTCATCTGCCTCGGCGCCGGTGAACAGCCAGCGCAGCGCCCGGCCGAACAGCTCGTCGGGCACGCTGTCGGGGTCCACCCGGCGCATCCGCACCAGCCCCTGGAACAGCGCGATGACGATGGCGGACAGCTCGCCGGCCCGGTCGGGGTCGGGCACCGACCGGCCGACCAGCTCGGTGAGCAGGTCCCGCGGCTCGCGCATCCGCTCGGCGTAGGTCTCCATCAGCTCCGGGTTGCGCACGGCGTACAGCCAGAACTCGGCCTGCAGCGGGGCGAAGTCGGCGTCCTTGTCGGCGACCTCGATCACGAGCTGGCTGAACGCCCGCCGCGCCTCGTCGGGCTCCGCGTCGGCCATGATCTCGGCGGCCCGGATGACCCGGTCGTTGGCCTTCTCCTTGAGCAGCTCGACGAAGAGCTGCTCCTTGCTGCCGAAGTTCGAGTACACCGCCCCGATCGAGTAGCCGGCCGCCTCGGCGATCTCGTCCACCGACGCGCCGGCGAGGCCCTTCTGCGCGAACACCCGGGCCGCCGCGTCCAGCAGCCGCTCGCGGGTGCGCGCCTTGGCCTCCGCCCTGGTCAGCCTCGTCACATAGCGGACGCTACTCGGATAGTGAGCGCTATGTCAAAGTCGCGCCGCCGGGAACTTCCGGCCGGGGTCACCCACGCACAGCGCGAAGGTGCTCGGGTCGCTCGGCTTCCTGATGGTCATGAGCACAACACCCGAGGCCGCTGGCCTGGGCGGTTGCCCCTAGGCGCCCTTGATCAATCCCAGCAGGCCGACGGCGCCGAACATCAGGCACAGCACGATGTTCTTCACCCGGTGCTCCACCAGCACGGCGACGAACTCGCGCAGGAACGCGTTGGGCCAGAAGTAGCGGGCGGTCGGAGCGCCGAGCACCTGCCCGTTCACCTTGGCCCGCCGGGCGTACAGCGCCGCTCGCAGCACGTGATAGTTGCTCGTGACGATGGTGCAGCGGTAGTCGGGCTTGTCCTTGAGCATGATCTGCCGGCTGAAGGTGAGGTTCTCCAGCGTGGTGGTGGACTTGTCCTCCAGCAGGACGGCCTCGGCCGGAACGCCGGTGGAGATCAGATAGTCGGCCATCGCCCGCGCCTCGGACACCGGCTCGTCCGGGCCCTGGCCGCCGGAGGTGATCATCAGCGGTGCGCCGCCGCGGCCGCGCACCTGCTCCCACACCTGCCGGCCGCGGTCCAGTCGCCCGGCCAGCAGCCTGGACACCTCGCCGCGGATCAGCCCGGCGCCCAGCACCACCACGAAGTCCACGTCCCGGCGCTGCCGCACCCGGCCGTAGAACACCGAGTAGGCGAGGAAGCAGCAGAACACGAACGAGATGTAGAACAGCATGCCGGCGATGCTGATCATGACGGAGACCAGGACCTGGTTGCGGGTGCCGAGCGCGGTCAGCGCCAGCACGAAGAAGCCGACGATCACCAGGCCGGCCAGCGTGGTCAGCACCGACGACGGCCGCAGCCCCTCGCGCCGGATCATGGTGAGACCGTTGACGAACAGGAACACGGTCAGCGCCACCGTGGTCAGCGGCACGGCGATCGCCAGCAGCACCAACGGGATCACCGCCAGCGAGCCGAGCGAGCCCAGCGCGCCGAAGCCGAGGAAGAACAGCGCGAACACGAGGTAGACGCCGTTGCGCAGGCGCCTGCGGTCGATGAGGAAGCTGACCAGGAACACCGCGGCCCAGCCGAGGCCGAACGCCAGCCACACCAGCGTGTTCATGGGCTCAGACTGTAGCCGGTCGAGCCCGCCCGGCCGTCAGCGCGTCCCCTTGTCCCCGGCATGCTGCCCGGTTCTCCCCAGCAGCGACACCTCCACGGCGCTGTCGTGCTGGCTGACCAGCACCTGGAACCGGCGGCCGTCCTCGTGCACGAGCACGTCGGCGAACACCAGTGGATCGTCCACTGTGGCTTCGCGCCGCACGCCGGCGGCCGCGGCGAGCGCCTGGTACAGCCGGTAGGTGGCCTCCGGGTTGACGTCGGGCTGCGTGGAGGCCATGTACTCCAGCGGGTACGTGCACAGCACCGCCCAGCCGTCGCCGACCCGGTTGCGCAGCAGGAACGGCCGGCCGTAGTCGTCGACGGCCAGCACCTCGGCGGTGGTCGGCGTCACCGGCAGGAACGCCCGGCCGTGCTCGTTGCCGCCGGCGTGGAACCGGAGCACCTGATCCGCCCGCAGGTAGCCGAGATCCTCCACGAACCGCATCGAGACGATGTCCTCGAGGATCGGCGCCACCAGCCCGTACCGGAGTTCCGGTCGCACGCCGAAGAAGTCGCCCAGCCCCGGGAACCACGGCCCGCGGTTGCCGCCGTGCGTACCTGAGCAGTACGACAGGTACACCGTCGCCCCACCGCGGGCGAGTTCCCCGAGCCGCCGGAACGTCGGCGCCATCAGCTGGCGGGTCGACGGCAGCAGGTAGAGCAGCGCGTCGTCGGCGATACCGTCCTCCTCGCGCGTGAAGCCCGGAGCCAGATCCGCCTCGCGCGCGGCGACATAGGCCTGCCGCAGGGAATCGAACACCAGCCGCCGGTCGTCCTCGACCACCGTGACGGGATAGCTGCGCTCCAAATAGGACGAGACCACCAGTGCCACGTCGGTGTCGGCTCGGTGGGTCCGCTCGAAGTCCACTTCGGACAGTGTTCGGGCGAAGCCTTCCAGCTCCCGCAGCGCCGCCTTGGGCTGCCCGGCCGAGTCGGTCACGCCGAAGTGCATCTCGAACGGATGGTGCCGGTACGGGTCCTGGTCGGCCAGGTCGTCGAAGTCGGTGTTGTTCCACGCCAGCCAGCCGGTCGCGCCGGCCAGCATGGTGGTGTGCAGCACCTGCCGGTAGTACTGGGCGGTGTTCTCCTCGGACGCCCAGTCCCCGGACAGCCCGAACTCCTCCAGCACAACGGGTTTCCCGCCGACCGCGGCCAGCTCGCACAGGAACGCCGCGTTCAGGTTCTGCCGCACCGGATCGGAGTCGGTCGGATAGACGTGCGGCCCGACGAAGTCCGTGAGGCCGGCCAGTTCCCGCACGGAGAAGCCGTTCTCGACACCGGTCACCTCGATGCCCCAGGCGCCGTCGCCGATCGACACCGGCTGGGTCGCGCCGCCGGCCCGCACAGCCTGCACCATCAGCCGTGCCCACGCCGTCACGTGTTCCCGCGGCGCGGGCGGCTCGCCGCGGCGCCGCCCGTAGATCGGCATCTCGTTGCTGATCAGCCACGCCGCGACGGCCGGATGGTCGTGGAAGCGGCGGGTGATCCGCTCGACGAACCACGCCTGCCGGCTCACCAGCTCCACGTCCGCGTAGAGGTCGCGGCCGTGCCGCCAGGCCGGATCCCAGTTCTCGCCGGACATGTGGCCGACCAGGAAGGTCGGCACCGAGGTCATCCCGAGTTCCACATGGGCGTCGAGGAAGTCGGCCAGCTTGTCGACCATCTGCTCGTCGACGCGGTCGGGCTCCGGGTGGAAGTCCGGCCAGTAGCAGAACGAGCGGGTCACGGTGACCCGGTGCCGGGCCAACGTCGCCAGCTCGTCCCGCAGCACGGCCGGGTCGTAGTTGCGCCACATCAGCGGACCGCCGGTGCGCGACCAGAAGTTCACGCCGAGCCAGCTCGTGCCCAGCCGCGGTGACGGCCGTTTCACGACGATCTCTCCCCTCGCCGCCGTCGGGACTCCGGATGGCGCACGGGATCCGGCCGGTTGACGGGCGGGTGGTTGACGCCGAGGCGCGGCTGCGCCACAGTCACCGTCACGGCTGTCCCCTGCGCTCGGAAATGGCCCGTTTCTCGCCCCGCAATGGGAGCATGCAACGAGCCCGTGACCCGGGTCAACGGTTTCCGATTCATGTATCCAGGTTCGTTTCGATGCGCAACCGGTAGAGCGTGCTCGGGCGGCCCTTGCGGTGCGTCTGCGCGCTGCCGTCCGGCTCCACCAGCCCGCCCGCCAGCAGCTTGCGCAGCAGCCGCCGTCCACTCGGGTCGGTGATGCCCAGCGCGTTGGCCAGTTCGCTCGGCGAGAGCGTGCGGCCCTGTTGCCGGCGCTCCACCGACACCAGCCGGGACAGCGTCGCCGGGCTCAGCCCGACCGATCGGGCAAGTCGTTCGAGCCGCGGGCCGTGGTCCCGCACGGTGAACTCGGCCGGCCGGCCGTCCCGGCCCATCGGTCCGACCACGACACCCGAGTGCTCGATCAGGTATCCGGACGGACGTCCCTCCGCCTCGGCGCGCGCCGCCGCCCGCTCGGCCAGCGTCACGCACGTACGAGCGGAACCGCCGATGCCGAAGCCGGCCGCGACCCGGATACCCAGTTCCTCCTCGGCGCGGTCGAGCACCGGCACGGTCGCCCAGTCGTGCGTCACCTCGTCGAACAGCGCCTTGTGCGCCAGCACGAGCAGCCCGCGCCGGCCCCGGTTCTCGATCAGCGCGTCGGCGAACTCCGGGGTGTTCACCAGCAGGTTCATCAGGCCGACCCGCGCCCGGTCCACGTCCTGGTCGCGGCTCTGCTCGGCGACGAGGAACACACCGGCGGCGAACCGGAACTCGTCGGCGCGCCGGGCCCGGATGCGTTGCCGCAGGTCGAAGAGTCCCGCCCGGACCGCGGACGGGATCGTTCGGGTCTGCACCACCGGCAGCTTGCCGCGTAGCCGGTTGGCCACCTCGACCCGTGCGCTGATCACGTAACCGGAGCGCTTCACCGTGCGCAGGTGGTGGTCCACGACCTCGCTGGCCGGCTGGCCCGGCTGATACGGCAGCGCGGTCACCTGAGCCGACTTCACGTTGAGCGCCGCGGTGACCTCGGCGACGGCGTCGTGATCGAAGCTGTCGATCGACACCGGCGGGCTGAGATGCTTGGCCTGCGCGGTGGAGAACGCCAGCGCCAGCGCCAGCGGCGCCGGCCGCAGCACCGTCACCGGCAGCTCGTCGGGCAACAGGTGCCGGCAAGCGTCGTAAGGGAGTCGGCCGAGCAGCAGCCCGTCCAGCGGGTCCCGCAGCAACTCGGCCACCGCCTCCGGCACACCAGCGTCGTGCGTGTACTCCGCCCAGCGCAGCGTCAGGTCCGCGATGCCGGCGGCTCCCTCCGCGAACACGTGCCGATGTCTCGGGTGCAGCACAACTCCGACCGTGACGCCCATGCCCGTCCCCCTCCCCGCAGTGGACTGCCGGGCCAGCATGCGTCAGCGCGTTGCCCGGAGTCAGTCGGCCGTCACGCACAAGTCCCTTCGGGCACCAACATCTCTGCACGTTCGGGCTACCGCCCGGAATGGTCCCCATCACCCCGTTCAGGCGCTCGCCAGTCGACGACGGTCACGCTGCGCGGCCGGATCCGGCACGGGGGAGGCGAGCAACAGCGCTTGCGTGTACGGATGCGAGGGGGAGTGCAGGACCGTCGCACAGGGGCCCTGCTCCACGAGTTGCCCGGCCCGCAACACCGCCACCCGCGAGCAGACCCGGTCGACGACCGCGAGATCGTGGCTGATGAACAGGCAGCCGAAGCCGAACTCGACATGGAGCCGCTCCAGCACGTCCAGCACCGCCGCCTGCACGGAGACGTCCAACGCGCTCGTCGGCTCGTCGGCGATCAACAGATCCGGCCCCAACACCACGGCCCGCGCCAGACTGACCCGTTGCCGCTGGCCACCGGACAACTCGTGGCCGCGGCGCTCCAGCAACGACTGCGGCAGCTCGACGGCATCCATCAGCTCCCGCACCTTGCGCCGCCGCTCGGCCTTCCCGACCCGGGTGTGGATCACCAGCGGCTCGGCGATCGTCTGCTCCACGGTCTTGGTCGGATCCAGAGAGGATGCCGGGTCCTGGAACACGACGCCGAGCCGGCGGCGTGCTCGGCGGTCGAGCTTGCCGCCGAAGACCTCGACCGCGCCCGATCTCGGCGTGACGAGGCCGAGGGCGCACTGGGCCAGGGTGGTCTTGCCCGAACCGGATTCGCCGACCAGGCCGACGATCTCGCCGGGGCCGACGCTGAGCGACACGGTGTCGACGACCCGGCGGCCGTGGTACTCGACGACGATGTCCTTGAGGCTCAGCACCGGGGATTCGATTTCGGGCTGCTCCTCGTGCGGGGTGTCGCCGAGCTTGGGCACCGCGGCCAGCAGTTGACGCGTGTAGTCGGCCTGCGGGTTGGCGAACAGCGTGTCGGTGTCGGCCTCCTCGACGACCTTTCCGTTGCGCAGCACCAGGACCCGATCGGCGATGTCCGCCACCACGCCGAGGTTGTGCGTGATCAGCAGCGTGCCGGTGCCCTCGGTGTCGCGGATGTCCCGGAGCAGGTCCAGGATCTGCTGCTGCACGGTGACGTCCAGCGAGGTGGTCGGCTCGTCGGCGAGGATCAGCCCCGGCCCGGCGGCGATGGCGATGGCGATCAGCACCCGCTGCCGCAGGCCGCCGGAGAGCTGGTGCGGGTACTGCTTGAGCCGCTTCGGCGCGTCCGGCACGCCGACCCGCTCCAGCAACTCCACGCAACGGCCGTGGTAGTGCTTGTGCCTGCGGGGCTCGGGATCGTGGTTGCGTATCGCCTCGGCGACCTGGAAGCCGATGGTGTGCAACGGGTTCAGCGCCGTCATCGGCTCCTGGAACACCATGCCGGCGCCACGCCCGCGCAGCTGCCGCAGCTCCTCGCCGGTCGCCTTCCGGACGTCCTTGCCGGCCAAGGTGATCGTGCCCTCGACGCGGGCGGACCGGGGGAGCAGGCCGAGCGCCGCCAGCGCGACCGTGCTCTTGCCGGAGCCGGACTCGCCGACGAGGGCGACGATCTCACCCCTGGACACGGTCACCGACAGGCCGTCCACAGCGACGGCGGAACCGTAGCCGACCCGCAGGTCGGTGATCTCCAGCACGCTCACTGCGGCACCTCGCCGGCGCTCGGTGTCCGCGTTGAACGATTCGCTCGCAAGCTCACTCATGCCCGCCCCCTCGCCGCGAACGCGTCGCGCAGCCCGTCGCCGACGAAGTTGATCGCGCACACGACGAGCACGATCGCGATGCCGGGCGGCAGGATCAGCCACCACGCGCCGTCATAGGTGTACGTGATGCCCTTGCTCAGCATCGCGCCCCAGTCGGTGGCCGGCGGCGGCACGCCGAGCCCGAGGAAGCTCACGTACGCCACCAGCAGGATCGCGTCCGCGATCTGGAAGGTGCCGGCCACCACCAGCGTGCCGACGGCGTTCGGCAGCAGGTGCTGGAACACCACCCGCAGCCGCCCGGCGCCCATCACCGTGATCGCCTTGACGAAGTCACGCTCCCGCAGCGTCGCCGCCTCGGCACGCATCAGCCGTGCCGGCACCAGCCACGACACGCAGCCGATCACCAGCGACAGCACCGGGATCGTGGGGGTGATGAGTGTCGCCGCCACCAGCAGCAGGAACAGCGCGGGAATCGCCACGCCGGTGTCGACGATCCGCATCAGCACCGCGTCCAGCCAGCCGCCCGCGTAACCGGCCAGCGCTCCCCAGATCGCGCCGATCGCCGTGGCCAGCAGGCCGGCGAGCACGCCGATCGCCAGCGACGTCCGGCCGGCGACCATGAGCCGGCCCAGCACGTCGTAGCCGAGATCGTCGGTGCCGAGCGGATGCCCCTGCTGGCCCGGGGACAGCCGGGCGGCGTCGAGTGCGGTGTGCACCTGGTCGGTCTGGTACAGCAGCGGCCCGGCCAGGCAGAACGCCACCACCAGGACCAGGATCACCGCGCCGGCCAGGGCGAGCCGGTTGCTGCGCAGCCGGAACCGGGTGGGCAGTGCGATGGTGGTCATGACTTCGCTCCCGGCACCCGGACCCGCGGGTCGATCAGCAGTTGGACGACGTCGGCGAGCAGCGAGCCGAGCACGGTGGTCACCGCGATCACCAGCACCACACCGAGCAGCACGGGGAAGTCGGCGTTGCGGGCGGCGGTCCAGAACAGCAGCCCGACGCCGGGATAGTTGAACATCGACTCCACCACCAGCGAGCCGCCGAACACCACCGGCACCGAGTAGCCGATCAGCGACACCACCGAGGTCAGCGAGTTCGGCCAGACGTGCCGCCACAGGATCGTGCGCTCCGGCGTGCCCTTGGCCCGCGCGGTGCGGACGTAGTCCTCGGCCAGGTTGTCCACTGTGGACGAGCGCATGTACCGGCTGTACGCCACGGCCGTGCCGGCGGCCCCGGCGACCACCGGCAGCACCAGCGAGGCCGGCTGGGACAGCAGGGAGGCGATGTCGTCGCCCTGTGCGGCCTGCGCCGGGAAGACCGGCCAGACCTGCGCGAACAGGATGATCAGGATCAGCGACAGGAAGAACACCGGCGTCGCGTACAGCACGAACGCCAGCCCGGTGCTGACCACGTCGAACGCCCGGCCGCGCCGGGTCGCCTGCCACACGCCCAGCGGCAGCGCGACGACGATGCCCAGGATCGTCGATGTCGCCGTCAGGACCAGGGTTTTCGGCAGTCGCTCGGCCAGCAGCGTGCTGACGTCGGTGTTGAGCGTGTACGAGGCGCCGAGGTCGCCGTGCAGCAGCCGGAGCAGGTAATCCCAGTACTGCACGGGAAGTGGCTGGTCGAAGCCCTGGCTCCGGTTGAACGCCTCGATCTGCTCCGGCGTCGCCTTCACACCGAGCACGCCGCGCGCGGGGCCGCCGGGCAGCAGGTGCAGGATCACGAACGTCACCACGGTGACCAGGAAGACGACGAGCAGGGCCAACAGCAGTCGGCGGGCCAGGAATCGGGTCATGGCGTCACCTCCGGTACCAGCGCTGGGGTTGCAGGCCGGCCAACGGGTCCTGCGTCACGCCGCCCAGCGAGGTGTCGATCGCCGACACCTGGTACGGCGGGTTCGGCATCCAGATCACCGGCAGCTGCTCGGCGAGCCGGGCGCTGTAGTCCACCATGGACTGCGGCGAGGTGGACAGCGTGGACGCGGCGATCAGGTCGTCGGTCGGCTTGTCCTGGTAGTTGCCGAAGTTCACGCTGGCGCCGGTGGCGAACAGCTGCTCGCCGCTGGGGTAGGCCGGGAAGTACCAGCTGCCCTGCGTGCCGAAGTAGGACAGCTGCCAGGCGCAGGCCGGGCTGCTCGGCTCGCACGTGGTTCCGTTGGCCAGCACGGTGTTCAGCGGCTGCGCGTTGATCCGCAGCTCGATGCCGATCCGTGACAGCTCCGACTTGAGCTCCTGCATGGTGCCGTCCGTCTCGTCGGATCCGGATTCGGTCAGCAGCGTCATCGACAGCCGGGTGCCGGCCTCGACTCCCGGCCCGCACTTCTCGGGCTCCCGGCAGGCCAGCACGCCGTCCGGATCGGGCCGCCAGCCGTGGTTCGCGAGCAGCGCCTTCGCCGCGTTCAGGTCGAACGGGTAGGGATTGTTCTTCTGCGTGTCGGACAGGTAGGTCGGGTCGTTGTCCTGCGGCACCGGGCCGTAGCCGGGAGTGGCGGTGCCGCGCCAGATCACCTGCGAGATCGCCTTCTGGTCGACCGCGTGCTGGATCGCCTGTCTGACATAGAGTTGCTGGAACACTTTGCCCAGCGTGGGATTGTTGAAGTTGTACGGGATGTAGGTGATGGACCAGCCGTTCCACGGCTCGATCCGGTAGCCCAGCGACTCCAGCTTCGCCTTCTGGCCCAGGTTCGTCGTCGGCACGTAGCCGTAGTCGACGCCGCCCGCGAGCAGCACGTTGTACTCGGCGGCGGAACTGGTGAAGGTCAGGAACGTGATCTTGTCCAGGTGGGCGGCGTCCTCGCCGGTGTAGTGCGGGTTCTTGACCAGCGTGACCTGTCCGGTGGGGGAGAACGACTCCAGCGCGAACGGGCCGTCCACGACCTTCCACAGTGGATCGGCGTTGTAGCCGCCGAGGTTCTTGGCCTGCGACACCAGGTAGTCGAAGGTCTTGCGGGGATCCGGGTCGTGGGCCCAGGCGTGCTGCGGCAGCGGCGTGATCAGCGCCAGTTGGTTGGCCGTGAACCAGCCCGGGTTGTACGTCTTGTCCAGGGTGAGCGTGAAGGTGTGGTCGTCGACGACGCGGAAGTCGGTGACGTCGTCGGGCATCAGGCCCTTGGTGTAGGCGCCCCAGTCGTCCTTGGCCGAGCGCACCAGGTCGAACCAGAACTGGACGTCCCTGCTGGTCAGCGGCGTGCCGTCGGACCAGGTCAGCGGCTTGAGCGTGATGGTGACGGACTTGCCGTCCGGGGCGTACACGGGTGGCTGTGCGGCGCTGGCCTTGTCGTCGCGGCCGACGGCGCCGGACGAGCCGTCGTAGGCGTAGAGCGGCACGAACAGCACCGACTGGACGACGCCGTTGTAGCTGGCGGTGTAGCCCGGAACGGCCAGGGGCAGGATCCAGTTCGGGGTGGCCGAGGGCGGCAGCGCGAAGCTCACGGTGTTCGGGCCGCCGACGCCGTGTCGCACCTGGCCGCCGGCGCACGCCGTCAGCACGAGACAACACACCAGGGCGGCCAAGCGGCCGAGCCTTCGTCGCATCCCGCCTCACTTCCAACAAAGCTGTTGTAAGTCCTCTTGCTGGGATTTTTCGGCCGACTATACTCAGGACGGCCAGCAGGTGAATGTCCGGCGAGCGAGGATTCTCGACACTTGCACCAGAAATGTGTCAACGATGCACGGGCTTGAGGCCAGCGCCGCCCGCGTGGTGGAGCTGGTCGCCGCCGGCCGCGCCACCTCCCGCAACGACCTCGCCACGGCGCTCGGGCTGCCACCGTCCACAGTGAACCTTCGCGTGCAGGCTCTGCTTGCCGCCGGTGTGTTGGTGGAGCAGGGTGAAGGCCGCTCGCAGGGCGGCCGGCGGCCGCGGCTGCTCACCGTGAACCCGGACTTCGGGCACGTCTGGACCATCGACATCGGGTCCCGGCACGTGCGCCTCGGGCCGATGGACATGACCGGCGCGTTGATCAGCACGCACGAGCTGTCGATCACCATCGACACGGATCCGGTTGTGGTGCTGGGCGAAATCTCCGCGGCGGTGCACGACCTGGCGTTGTCGGAACGGCCGGCCGGACGGTGGCTCGGGGTCGGGGTGGGGTTGCCGGGGCCGGTGGACGTCGTGGCCGGCACGGTGACGCTGCCGTCCAGAATGCCCGGCTGGCGCGGGTTCCCGGCTCACGAGGCGCTGCAACGGTTGTTCGAGGCGCCGGTGGTCATCGACAACGACGCCAACCTCATGGCCCTGGGGCAGGCCCGTCGCGGTGCGCCGGGCGAGACCTTGGTGGTGGTCAAGGCCGGTACCGGCATCGGCGCCGGGCTGGTCGTCGAGGGCCGCCTGCATCGCGGCCGGGACGGGGCCTCCGGTGACATCAGCCATGTGCGGATCCCGGCCGGCGGTGATCGGCCGTGTAGCTGCGGCAACCATGGTTGCCTGGAGACGGTGGCCAGCGGCGCGGCCCTGGTGGCGCAGCTCGGCGTCGCCAGCACCGCCGATGTCCTGGCCGCCACCGAGGATGCCAACGCCACTGTGATCACGGCCGTTCGGCGTGCGGGCGGTTTGCTGGGCGAAGTGCTGGCCACGGTGGTCAACTTCGCCAACCCCGACGCTGTGCTGCTCGGCGGCGCACTGGCCGGCTCCGAGGCCTTCGTCGCCGCTGCGCGCGGCGCTCTGTACGAGCGATGCCTGCCGTTGGCCACGCGGCGGCTGCGGATCGACACGGTGCTCGGCGGGGCCGACGCGGGGCTGCTCGGCGCCGGCTCGCTGGCCCTGGAATCCGTCCTGGACGAGGCCATCAGAGGGGAGACGCGTCGATGACACGCATCGGGATCGCCGGCATCGCCATCGAGTCCAGCACCTTCTCGCCGCATCGGACCACTGTGGACGATTTCCGCGTCACCCGTGGGGACGATCTGCTGGCTCGCTACTCGTTTCTCGACTTTCCGGACGTGGAGTGGGTGCCGCTGCTGCACGCCGTGTCGCTGCCCGGCGGGGCCGTCACGGAGGAGACGTACGCCGCGCTGTCCGAGGAGATCTACGCCCGGCTGCGTGAGGCCGGCCCGCTCGACGGGCTGTTCTTCGACATCCACGGCGCGATGAGCGTGCTCGGCCGGGTGGACGTCGAAGCCGACCTGATCGAGGGCATCCGCGCCGTCATCGGCCCCGATGTTCTGGTGTCGGCGTCGATGGACTTGCACGGCAACGTCTCCTGGCGCCTGGCCCGTGCCCTGGACCTGATCACCTGCTACCGCAAGGCCCCGCACACCGACGCCTGGGACACCCGTGAACGGGCGGTCCGGAACCTGGTGAAACGCTTGCGCGACGGCGGAAAGCCACTGAAGGCGTGGGTGCAGGTGCCGGTGCTGCTGCCCGGTGAGAAGACCAGCACCCGCATCGAACCCGCCCGCAGCGTCTACGCCCTCGTGGACGAAGTCGAGGCCCTGCCCGGAGTCCTGGACGCCGCCATCTGGGTCGGCTACGCCTGGGCCGACGAACCCCGTTGCCAGGCGGCGGTCGTCGTCACCGGCGACGATCTCGACGTGATCACCGCTCAGGCTCACCGGCTCGCTCGTGCCTACTGGGACGCCCGCCGCGACTTCGCCTTCGTCGCCCCCACCGGAAGTCTGGCTTCCTGTGTCGCGCAAGCGCTTGCCAGCCCGGCGAGGCCGTTCTTCATCAGCGACTCCGGCGACAATCCGACCGCCGGCGGCGCTGGTGACACCTCGTGGACCCTACGCGAACTGCTCGGCATGCCCGAAGTCCTGCAGCACACCACGATCTACGCCCAGATCGTCGATCCGGCCGCCACCGCCGCCGCCGTTCGTGCCGGCATCGGGCAGAAGGTCGAGGTGTCCGTCGGCGGGCATGTCGACTCCGGGCCGTGCGGGCCGGTGCCGCTGAACGCCGTGGTGGAAGCCGTCGACTCCGATGATCCGGTCGCCGGAACGGCCGTGGTGCTGGCCGTCGGCGGGCTCAAGGTGATCGTCACCGAGCGGCGCAAGCCGTACCACCTCGAATCGGACTTCCTGGCGCTCGGGTTGTCCCCGCGCACCGCCGACCTGGTCATCGTGAAGATCGGCTATCTGGAGCCGGAACTGTACGAGATGGCCGCCGACTGGCTGCTCGCGCTCACGCCCGGCGGCGTCGACCAGGACCTGCCGCGGCTCGGGCATCGGGGCATCGTGCGGCCGATGTTCCCGTTCGACCCGGACATGCCCGACCCGGACCTCACGCCCGTGTCCACCTGGTGAGACGGGAAATGCCGTGGTCCGCGGAAGCGTTGTGGTCGGCATGACTTTCGTCGGCGAGTGGCAGGATTGGCACACCGAACGCGAGCAGGGGCTGGCCGACCCGTACGGCTGGCTGGCACTTGTCTCCCTGGACTGGTTGGAGGACAGCCCGCGGTCCTATCCCGGGCTGCCCGGCCAGTGGTGGCAGGACACCGAGGCCGCCTACTTCGATCCGCAGGGCGACTCCGCCACCTACGAGGGCAAGCCCGTCACCGAGGTGCTGCGGCTGGAGCTGGTCAACAGCGGTCCCGGCGTGCGGGTGCTCGCCGGCGACGTGGAGATCGAGGTCGCGCGGCGCTCCGGCTACCTGATCCGCGTGCACGATCCGAAGGCGTCCGTGCTGCGTGACTTCCGGGGCGTGCCGACGTACGAACCCGACGAGTCGTTCGTGTTCGACGGCGTCTTCGAGCCGTTCGACCAGCCCCGGCCCACCACCGTCGGCGCCGTCGTCGAGGGCCTCAGCCACGTGTACACCGCGCCCGGCATCGTGCGGTTCGAACGGGACGGCGTCGAGCACACGCTCACCGCCTTCAACGGCAAGGATGGCGGACTGAGCATCCTGTTCACCGACGAGACCAGCGGCGTCACCACCTACGCCGCCAACCGGTCGCTCGCCGTGGCTTCCCCGACCGCCGACGGCGCCGTGACGGTCGACTTCAACCGGGCCGTCAACCTGCCCTGCGCTTTCACCGACTTCGCGACCTGCCCGCTGCCGCCCGAGGGCAACCGGCTGCCGTTCGCCGTCGAGGCCGGCGAGAAGACGCCGTACGAGCGTTCCGCCTAGGACGTCACCAAGGCGGCGGTCTCGATTCCGCCGAACAGGACCGCCGCCAGCAGCGGGATCCCCACCGGGGCGACCACCCGCTGCCTGGCGGTGTTGCTCATCCGGGCGACACCGACCGCCCCCGGCGATGATGCCCAACGATGACAAGGATGCGCAGAATGCCAATCAGGTGCTGAAGCCGAATGAAGCGACCCAGGTGTAGTTGGTCGACCTGTTCGACAGTCTGGTCACCACGAAGTCGTCGTAGAGGCCCGGTGGCACGGCGGTGTCGACCTGCACTCGTACGCTGAGGAAAACGGGCGAGGCGATGCGGGTGAGATCGACGGTCATCTCCTTGCTGTTGTTGTCGGCCGACGTAAGCCTCGCCGTTGTCAGCTCGGCGACGGCGAACTGCGTCGGGTCACCAGGTTGCGCCCGATGGGCAGTTATGCCGACAAGATGTCCCGGATATCCTGGGTAGGTCTCCACGCCTTCGGTCAGCAAGGCCAGCACGGTGGTGTCGGGGCCGTGCGGATTGGTCTTTCGTAGCGTCAACGGAAGATCGAGAGTGATTCCGCTGTACGCCGCGTCGCCGTACACACCGGGTTCATCGCCTAGGTGCAGTCGCCCCTGCCACACGAGTTCCGCTTGCACGCTGAGCACAAGTTCCCTGCCTTCTCGCGGTGGAGTGTCGTCTTCGCGCGATGATCGCCTCAAGCGGTCGGGGCCGAACTCCTGTTCTTCAAACTGTCCTGGAGTCGACATAGGTCCGGGCACCTGTCGGCCTTCTCAGGATTGGGCACGTCAGGCGTCCGACACAAGAGGCCGTCCATGTGGCCGCCGGCGCGATATCAACGTGCCCATGTGACGCCGGGAGGTGTGGCGCTCATGTGGCATTTGGCTTTGCACTGGCGGGCCATCGCCGGCCGGCCAGCACCGCCAGATGCAGGGCCACGAGCGTGTCCTCCAGCTCCGGCAGCTCGGCGGCCCGATTGTGCCGAACCCGGACGCTGACCAACTCCGTGGTCGCGCCGGCCAACGCCAGGTACGCGTCGTAGGGCACGGTCGGCCACTCGGGATGATGAGTGAGCGCATGCCGGTGCCACGTCCGGTTGAGCTCGGCGAACCGGTGCTGCGCGGCGTCCATCCGGTTCACGGCCCCGGCCCCGGCGGCGGGCATGTCGATGTAGAAGACGCGGGCGAAGGCCGGCTCGTCGGCGAGAAAGCGGAGAAACGCCCGGCAGGCGGCGCGAAGGATCTCCTCCGGCGCGGAATCGGGCGGCAAGGCCCGCGTGGCGCCGACAACGGCGTCCACGAGGAGGTTGCCGCCGTACGCGGTGGCGGCGAGGAAGCAGTCCTCCTTGTCCCGGAAGTGGGCGTAGAAGGCGGCCCGCGACACGCGAGCGCCCCGGACGATGTCGGCGACGGTGATGCTGTGGAAACCGGCGGCGGCCACCGCCGCCACGGTGGCGGTCAGCAACCGCTGCCGCTGCGCGGCCCGCACCTCGTCGGCCGGCAGGCTGGAGCGTCCCCGGGGCAGACCCGGGGCGTCGTCGTGCCGTCTGGCCAGGGAGCCCTCTTGTCCCACCGTCCGCCAACCCCTAAAGTACGGCCGCGTACCTGTGACCTGTGACACAGGTTATCGCTACGGACAACGTAGTCCGAAGGAGGCGCCATGAGCGTCCTGTGGCAGCGTCGCCTCGACCACTACCCCGAAACCCGCCAGCGCCTCTGGTACCTGGCGATCGTGGTCGTCGCGACCGTGGTCCTCTACTACGAGCTGTACGTGCCGGGCGCGGTCGCCACCGAGATCATCGCCCAGTACCACATGACCTTCCCGTACTACGTCTACATCTCCGTCGTCGGCAACGCCGTCGGCGCCTTCTCCTCGCTGCTGGCCGGCCTCGCCGACCGCTGGGGCCGCGCCAACCTCGTCGCCTACGGCCTCGGCGTGACCGGCCTGCTCACCCTGTTCGGCCTGCCCAACGCCCCCGACCAGTTCACCTTCGGCGTGCTTTTCGCGCTGGTCAGCTTCGTCGAGGGGATCATCCTGGTGGCCACGCCCGCGCTGGTGCGGGACTTCTCGCCGCAGCTGGGCCGCGCCTCCGCCATGGGTTTCTGGACGCTCGGACCCGTGGTCGGCAGCCTCGTGCTGTCCGAGGTCTCCAGCAACACGATCAGCGTGCTGCCGGACTGGCGGTCCCAGTTCGTCATCTGCGGCATCGTCGGGCTGGTCGTGTTCGTCATCGCCCTGTTCGGCCTGCGCGAGCTGTCGCCGAACCTGCGCGACCAGCTGATGGTCAGCCTGCGCGACCGGGCGCTGGTCGAGGCGCGGGCCGCCGGCATCGACGTGAACAAGGCGATCGAACGCCCGTGGCGGCAGATGATGACCGTGCGGGTGATCGGCAGCGCGTTCGCCATCGCGGTGTTCCTGATCATCTACTACACCGCGGTCGGCTTCTTCACCATCTACTTCACCACCATCTACGGCTTCAGCCTGGCCCAGGCCAACGGCATCGGGAACTGGTTCTGGGGCATCGACGCGCTGTCGCTGATCGTGGTCGGCGTGATCTCCGACCGGCTGGGCGTGCGCAAGCCGTTCATGCTGGTCGGCGCGCTGGGCGCGATCGTGATGACGATCGTGTTCCTGAGCCGTGCCACGGCGCCGGACACCGGCTACTACACCTTCGTCTGGATCATCAGCGTGCTGGCCGTGTTCATGGCCGTCGCGTACGCGCCGTGGATGGCGAGCTTCACCGAGACCGTCGAGCGTATCAATCCGGCGCTGACCGCGACCGGCCTGGCGGTGTGGGGCTGGATCATCCGGGCCGTGGTGGCGCTGTCGATCTTCGCGCTGCCGTTCGTCGTCACGTCCATGACGCCGCTCGTGCAGTACGGCACCGAGGTCTCGGCGCTCGCCGCCAAGTACGACGCGGAGATCAAGACCCTCGGCGTCGTCGACCCGGCGACGCTGGGCACGCTGGGCCGCAACCCCGCCGATCCCGAGGCCGGCACCAAGGCTGTCGCCGAGATCATGCAGGCCCAGAACGTCGACCAGGCCACCGCGGTGCAACGGCTCAAGGCCGCCGCGGCCGTGCCGAAGGACGACCTGGCGTTCCTGCAGGAGCACGCCGCCGAGGTGCAGGCCGCCGCCGCGGCCACGCCCGGCCAGTGGCAGAACTGGTGGTGGGTGTGCGTCGGCGGCGAGGCCGTGTTCCTGCCGTTGATCTTCGTGATGGTCGGGCGGTGGCGGCCGAGCCGGGCCCGGGCCGACCTCGCCGAGCACCAGGCCCGTGTCGATCAGGAGCTGGAACAGCTAAGTTCATCTACCGGAGGGACTTTGCCGAGCTGAGAAGAGGCACGCGTGACCGGGTTCTTCACGTCCGTCGACGAGGTGGCCGCCCGGCTGGCCGAGGCCGGCTACCTGGCGTCGAACGCGGTCGCCACCACCGTGTTCCTCGCCGACCGGTTGGGCAAGCCGCTGCTGGTGGAGGGGCCGGCCGGCGTCGGCAAGACGGAGCTGGCCAAGGCGGTCGCGCAGGTCACCGGCTCGCGGCTGGTGCGGCTGCAGTGCTACGAGGGCGTCGACGAGTCCCGCGCCCTCTACGAGTGGAACCACGCCAAGCAGCTGCTGCGCATCACCGCCGGCCGGGACGAGACCTGGGACCAGACCCGCAACGACATCTTCAGCGAGGAGTTCCTGCTGTCCCGGCCGCTGCTCACGGCGATCCGCGGCGACGAGCCGACCGTGCTGCTGATCGACGAGACCGACAAGGCCGACGTCGAGGTGGAGGGCCTGCTGCTGGAGGTGCTCGGCGACTTCCAGGTCACCGTGCCCGAACTCGGCACCATCACCGCCACCCAGCGGCCGTTCGCCGTGCTCACGTCCAACGCCACCCGTGAGCTGTCCGAGGCGCTGCGGCGGCGCTGCCTGTTCCTGCACATCGACTTCCCCGACGAGGACCTGGAGAAGCGGATCGTGCTGGCCCGCGTGCCCGGCGTCGACGACACGCTCGCGACGTCGTTGGTTCGGGTGATCAATGCCTTGCGGGCCATGGAACTGCGCAAGTCCCCGTCCGTCGCCGAGACCATCGACTGGGCGCGGACGCTGCTCGAACTCGGCGCCGAGAGCCTGACCGAGGAGCTCGTGCGGGACAGCCTCGGCGTGATCCTCAAGCACCAGGAGGACGTGGTCAAGGCCGGTCAGCGGCTGGAGCTGGACAAGCTGTGAGCGAGCTTGCGAGCGAACCGTTGAACGCAGAGCGCCCGCGAACGCGGACGCCGAGCGCTGGCGAGGTGCCGCGGTGAGCGTCTCGGACCGTCTCACCGAGTTCGTGCATGCGTTGCGGGCCAAGGGAATCCAGGCCGGGCCGGGGGAGACCATCGACGCCGCCGCCGCGCTGGAGGTGCTCGGCTTCGACGACCGCGAGCGCACCCGTGAGGGCCTCGCCGCCTGCCTGATCCGCCGGGACGGTCAGCGGGCGGTCTTCGACTCCACCTTCGACCTGTTTTTCCCTTTGGGCGTAGGCGTTCCCGAGCAGGCACGGCACGAGCACGTCACCCTCGACGAGTTGAACGACCGGCTGGTGGCCGCTCTTGCCTCCGACGACGAGGCCGAGCTGCTGCGGCTGGCCGGGCTCGCCGTCGACGCCTTCGGCCAGTACGGGCAGGGCGGCTCCGGCACCAGCGGTTGGTCCGCGCACCAGACCTTGGACCGGGTGCAGCCCCAGACCCTGCTCGTACGGGTGCTTGCCGCCATGCAGGCCCAGGCCGGCTTCACCGAACGCCTCGACCGCGACGAGATCCGCCGTCGCATCGAACGCTTCCGGGAACTCGTGCGGGGCGAGGCCCTCCGCCGTGTCGCCGAGCTTCGCGGCCGGGAACGCCTTTCTCGCAGCGCCGTTCCGCCCACTCCCGACCAGGTCGACTTCCTTCAGGCCGGGCGGGTTCAGGTCGCCGAGATGCGGCGCATGGTGCAACCCCTGGCCCGCAAGCTCGCCACTCGTCTCGCCGCCCGTCGCCGCCGCGCCGCCCGGGGCCAGATCGATCTCCGCCGGACCCTTCGGCGCTCCCTTTCCACCGGCGGCGTCCCCATGACTCCCGTTTTCCGCAAGCACCGCCCCGGTCGTCCCGAGATCGTCCTGCTGTGCGACATGTCCGGCTCCGTGGCCTCTTTCGCCAACTTCACCATGCTTCTCGTGCAGGCGCTGCGCGACCAGTTCAGCAAGGTCCGGGTCTTCGCCTTCGTCGACGGGATCGACGAGGTCACCCACCTCGTCACCACCGGCGTGGCCGACCCCTCCGCCCTCGGGGCCCGGATCTTCAGCGAGGCCTCCATCATCCGTTGGGACGGGCACAGCGACTACGGCCGCTCCCTCGACGAGTTCGCCGACCGCTACCCCGATGTCATCGGCCCCAAGACCTCCGTGCTCATCCTCGGCGACGCCCGCAACAACCACGGCGACCCCCGCCTCGCCACCCTCGCCCACCTCCTCGCCCCCGCCCGCCGCGCCTTCTGGCTCAACCCGGAACGCCGTTCCCTCTGGTCCACCGGCGACTCCGCCGCCCACGAGTACGCCCAGGTCGTCGAGATGCACGAATGCCGCAACGCCCGCCAACTCGGCGCGCTGGTGTCACGGCTGATCCCCGTCTAGTTCCTGAGCGCGATCAGCACGAACGTGCAGGCGGCCACGGCCAGCAGGCCGAGCAGGGTCGCGAGCGTTCCCACCGGGACGGGGCGATGTCCCAGTCGGCGGTTCAGCAGTAGCACGCTCACACTGCCGACCCCCAACGACATCAGCCAGGCCGGGATGCCGTACACGAACACGCCCAGCCACAGCAGCGTCTGCGTCGAGATCGAGAACCCGCGGCTGCCGGTCGTCGAGTGCTGGTTGGCGATCCAGATCAACAGTCCCGCCGCGATCACCACATGCCAGCCGAGCACCACCAGCACGGCGCGCCCCGTCTTCGTTTCCCGCACCCGGGCAGCATTGCCGGTCCTGCGGCCCGGCGTCTTGAGTTCAACTACTCACGACCGTGACGACCAGGCCAGCAACTCGTCCGCCGGCCAGGTGTTGATGACGCGGTCCGCCCCGATGCCGGCTTCCTCGGCGCGGGCGCAGCCGATGGACTGCCAGGTGAGCTGGCCGGGGGCGTGGGCGTCGGTGTCGATGGCGAACATGCAGCCGAGGTCGGCGGCGAGGCGGAGGAGGCGGCGGGGCGGGTCGAGGCGCTCGGGACGGGAGTTGATCTCGACGGCGACGCCGTGGTCGCGGCAGGCGGAGAAGACGGCTTCGGCGTCGAACTCCGACTCGGGACGGCCACGGCCGGTGACGAGCCGCCCGGTGCAGTGGCCGAGCACGGTGACGCGGGGGTTGGCGATGGCGGCGAGCATGCGAGGGGTCATCTCGGCGGCGGGCATGCGCAGCTTGGAGTGGACGCTGGCGACGACGACGTCGAGGCGGGACAGCAGCTCGTCGGACTGGTCGAGAGAGCCGTCGAGGTTGATGTCGACCTCGATGCCGGTGAGGATCCGGAACGGGGCCAGCTCAGCGTTCAGGGCGGCGACGAGGTCGAGCTGACGGCGCAGCCGCTCGGCGGAGAGGCCGTTGGCGACGGTGAGCCGGGGCGAGTGGTCGGTGAGGGCGACCCAGTCGTGCCCGAGTTCGCGGGCGGCGCGGGCCATGACGTCGGGCGGGCTGCCGCCGTCGGACCAGTCGGAATGGGTGTGGCAGTCGCCGCGGAGCAACGCCCGCAGGGCGGCGCCGCCGGAGAGGTCGGGCCCGGGGGTCGCCTGGACCTTCTCCAGGTACGAGATGGCCTCGCCCCGCACGGCGTTCTCGACGACGCCGGCGGTGGCCTTGCCGATGCCGGGCAGCTTGGTCAGCGTCCCCATCCGCACCATGTGGTCGAGCTTGTCGGCGGGCACACCGCCGATGACCTGGGCGGCCTTGCGAAACGCCCGCACCCGGTAGCTCGGCTCACCGGCGCGTTCCAGCTCGAACGCGACCTGCTCCAATGCCCGGACCGGATCCACGACCTCTTGCCTACCAGACCTCAGCCCATGCCGCTGACGTCGTCAGCCTCGATGGTGACGATGAGCCGCACCTGGTCCCGCCCGCCGTACCAGGCGTACGGCGCGCCGGTGTAGCGCTTGGCCAGCACGTCGATGTGCTCGGCGCCGCCGTCGGCGGTGATGTCGACGACCCGCCCGCGCACGCGGTAGTAGCGGAACGGGTTGTCGGGGTCGGCGACGTTGAGCGCCACCCGCGGGTCCCGCCGCATGTTCCGCACCTTCTGGAAGCCCTCGACGGTGTTGACGAGCACGTGCTCACCGTCGGTGTCCACCCAGGTCTGGGTGAGCTGCGGCGATCCGTCCGGGTTGGACGTGGCCACGAAGCACGGGCTGGGCTTGCGGAGCAGGTCGAGCAGACCGTCGGGAAGTGCCATGCGGTGATCCTAGCCACCCCGGATTGGTCAATAACCGTGATAGTCACTAATCTTGACTACACGAACCGAGGAGGCGCCCGATGTCGGTCATCGAACTGACCACCTTCACCGTCAAACCGGACAGGACGGCCGAGATGCTGGCCGCGCGGCCGGGCATGGTGGACGCGTTCCGCCGCGACCGCCGCGGTTTCCTCGCCGCGCGGCTGATCCGCGTCGCCGAGGACACCTGGCTGGATCTCGTCGAGTGGACGGACGACACCGCCTGGGACGAGTCCAGGGCCAAGGGCGGCAACCAGCCCGAGATCGCGGCCTTCTTCGCCACGATCGACACGCTGGTCAGCTCCGAGCGGGGCGTCCGCTACGACGACGCCGAGGACGGCCGCCGCACGGTGCGGACCATCGCCTACGGCCCGCACCCGTCGCAGGTCGGCGAGCTGTACCTGCCCGAAGGCGACGGCCCGTTCCCCGTGGTCGTGCTCATCCACGGCGGCTTCTGGACGGCGATGTTCGACCGCCGACAGGTCACGCCGCTGGCCGACGCGCTGGTCGGCGACGGCTATGCGGTGTGGAACATCGAGTACCGGCGGCTCGGCGAGGAGGGCGGCGGCTGGCCCGGCACCTTCGACGACATCGCCGCCGCAGTCGACCAGCTCGACGGCCTGGACACCGCCCTCGACCTCACGAACGTGCAGGTCGTCGGCCACTCCGCCGGCGGGCAGCTCGCCGCCTACGCCGCCGGCCGCACCGACGCGAAGGTGCGACTACGCGCCGCCGTCTCCATCTCGGGTGTCCTCGACCTCGTCGCGGCCGACGCCGACCGGCTCGGCTCGGCGCTGGCGGACCCGAACGCCCCGGAACCCGCGGGCGCCCCACCGGCGTCGAACCCCGAGTTCGCGCCGGTGATCGCCGCCAACGCGGCCGACGGCATCCCGCGCTGGCTGCTCGGCGGCCACCACGACGAGGTGCCCGAGCGGTACGCCCAGGTGACGCCGCCGGTCACCGTGCCGCTGCTGACGATCCACGGCACCACCGACGACATCGTGGCCGCGAAATACGCCGGCGACCCGGTCGAGATCCCGGGCGCCAACCACTTCGACGTCATCGACCCGAACCACCCGAGCTGGCGCGTCGTCCGCGACTGGCTCGCCGAGCGATCGGCCTGAGATGGATCACGAGAAGGTGTTGGACGAGGCCTGGCGCACGCCGGGCGTCACCGCGATCGACCTGCCGCCGGTGGACGTCAACCGGGTGCTGGCCGACCGCTACCAGCTGGACCGGGACGTGACGTTCACCCGAGAGATGCTGTGGGACATGGAGGCCCGCAAGGCGGCCGCCCCGGACATCTACATCCCGACGGTCGTCGCGGCCGGCAGTGCGACGAAGTTCCCCAGCGTCCGGCACGAGGGGCTGGAGGACTTCACCCGGGTCTCGGACCAGCGGCTGTGGGCGGACCCGGCCCGATTCGGCACGATCATCGAGCACGTCCGGCTCGACCACGACAACCAGCGGGCGTTTTTCGTCGGCGCCGCGGACTTCGTCACGCCCGACGGCGACACCCGGACCGCGACCACCGACCAGCCGATCTTCCACGTGGAGCACTCGGTGGCCGGCGCCGAGGACCGGCCGCTGAACCGGTGGCGGATCGTGCTGCTCACCGAGCACGTCGACCAGCGCCTGCTGGACGTGTTCACGACGATGGCGCAGGACCCGTACCTGCGGGTGTTCATCGAGGTCTACCTGCAAAAGGACTTGGGCGTGTCGTTTCGCCGCAAGTAGCGTTGGCGGGTGGACACCTTGGCCCGCGCGCTGACGGGACGGCTGCTGCTCCCGGCGGACGCCGACTACGCGCGGGCCAAGCTCGCCTTCCTCACGCTGTACGACGACCGCCGGCCGGCGGCGGTGGCGCTGTGCGAGTCCGAGGCCGACGTCCAGCGGTGCGTGGAGTTCGCCGCCACGCAAGGGATTCCGGTCGCGGCGCGCAGCGGCGGCCACAGCTACGCCGGCTACTCCACCCCGGACGGCGGCCTGATCATCGACGTCTCGCGGCTGGACACGGTCAAGGTCCATCCCGACGGCACGGCGACTGTCGGCGCCGGAGCGCGAATGGCCGCCGTCTACGACGGAATCGGGCGCGCCGGCCGGATGCTGTCGGCCGGCACCTGCCCGACCGTCGGCGTGGCCGGCCTGACCCTGGGCGGTGGCATCGGCGTCCTGGGCCGCAAGTGCGGCCTCGCCAGCGATCAACTCGTCGCGGCCAGGATCGTCACCGCGGACGGCGTCCTCCGCGCGGTCTCCGAAACCCGGGAGCCGGACCTGTTCTGGGCCCTACGGGGCGGTGGTGGCGGCAACTTCGGTGTCGTCACGTCGTTCACGTTCCGCACGACGCCGGCCGAGCCGCTGACGGTGTGGTCGCTGGACTACTCCCCGGACTACCGGCCGGCGATCCTGGACGCCTGGCCGGAGTGGCAGCAGGACGTGCCGGACGAGATGTGGTCGCAGTGCCGCGTCGGCACCTCGCTCACCATCAGCCAGGCCGCCGGCTGCCTGGTGGGCACGGACACCAGCCTGATCGACGACCTGGTCCGCCGCATCGGCGGCAACCCCGAACGCCGGCAACGGAAACTCGACTTCCTCGCGACGATGGACCACTACGCGGATCCGATCGGGGAGCGGGCGGCGTTCGTGTCGGTCTCCCGCATGCTCACCGGCCCGATGGACCCGCAGGCGATGGTCGACCTGGTCACCGCCGGGCCGGAGATGCTCTGCCTCATCGACAGCTTCGGCGGCGCGATCACCCGTGGCGAAGGCGCCTTCCCGCACCGCGACGCCATCGCCAGCATCCAGGTGACCAACCAGGTCACCACCACGATCGACAAGGCCCGGCGGGAGCTCGCGCCGGTGCGGGAACAGCTCGGGGAATGGTTCGGTGTCAACGGTTTTGTGAACTACATCGACCCGGACATGCCGGACTGGCGGCAGGCGTACTACGGTGCCAACGCGCCGCGGCTGGCCGAGATCGCGCGCCGCTACGATCCCGACGGCGTTTTCGCCTTTCCGCAAGCGATCCGACCGTAATCTGATGGCGTGAGCACCGTGCTGACCTTGCTGTCGCGGGTGTGCTGCCGCGGCCAGGAGGTCACCGGGCCACGGCTGCGCGGCCTGTTGGCGCTGCTGGCCGGCAGCCTGCGCGCCGGTTGCGGCGTGCCGGCGCTGGTCGACGGACTGTGGCCGGACGCGCGGCCGGAGAACCCGACGAAGGCGGTGCAGGTTCTGGTCTCCCGGCTCCGCGCGCAGCTCGGCGCCGACCTGATAGCCAACACCGCCACCGGATACCGGCTCACCCTGACCGAGGAGCAGGTCGACGCCTCCCTGGTTCTGCTGCACGCCCGCAACGCCCGATCCATCGACGCCGCCGGCGCTCAAGGCGGCCGAACAGGGCCTGGCCTGCTGGGACGGTGAGCCCGATGCCGAGGCCAACGGTGATCCGCTGTCCGCGCTGGCCGACCGAGGCCGGCATCCGATGGGGCGCGGTGATCGCCTGCCTGCAACTCGGCGACGCCGACGCGGCGGAGCGGTGGTTCACCGCGGTCGCGCCGGACTACGTCGAGGCGGACGTGCTTCGCCGGACCTCGGCCTGCGGGCGGCGATCCAGCTGACCCGCGGCGACGTCGACGGCGGCCTCGCCCTGTGGCGGGAGCCCCTGGCCCGACTGCAGGACGAGGAGCTCGTGCGGCAGAACCTGCCCGGCTTCGACGTGTGGGCGCTGGAGAACGAGGCCGCTGCGGTCATCGCGCACGCGCTGCACGGGCGGGTCGCCGAGGTCGAGTCCGTCACCCGGGGGCAGACCGAGCGGCTGGCGGCGATGCTGGTGACCCCGCCGATGATGTCGCAGCTGTCGATCGGCGGCTATCCCGTGCCGGGCGCGCTGCTGCTGGCCGTCGCCGCCACCGACGCCGAGCGGACCCCGGCCCGGGCCGCGCGGCTCGTCGCCATCGCCGAGAAGTGGCGCTACACCAAGACGTTCGTGGACATCGACCAGATCAGGCGGCTCGCCATGGACGCCGACAGGGCCGCGTACGAGCAGGCCGTCGCCGACTATGCCGGCCTGGACCGGGTCGAACTGCGCCGGATCGCCCTGGACGTGCTTTCCGGTTAGATGGGGGCATGACCGAGTACGGGTACTGGCAGGACGTGCCGACCAGGTGGAAGGACAACGACCACTACGGGCACGTGAACAACGCGGTGCACTACTCGGTGATGGACACCGTGATCAACACCTGGCTGATCGAGCGGGCCGGCCTGGAGCTGGACGGCGACGGCCCGATCGGGCTCTGCGTCGAGTCGCACTGCGTGTACAAGGCGTCGGTGTCGTTCCCCGAGGTCATCGCGGTCGGCCTGCGCGTCGGGCATCTGGGCACCAGCAGCGTCCGCTACGAGACCGGCCTGTACCGCAGCGACCGGCGGACGCTGGTCGCCGAGGGGACCTTCACGCACGTGTTCGTGGACCGGAACACCCGCCGGCCGGTGCCCATCGCGGAACCGATGCGGGGCGAGTTGGAGAAGCTGGTGAACGCATGAAGGTGAACGCGGCGGTGCTGGTGGCCTCCGGCGTCGAGCGGCCGTACGCCGACTCGCGGCCGCTGCGGGTGACCGAGCTGGAGCTGGATCCGCCGGGCCGCGGCGAGCTCCTGGTGCGGATCGGCGCGGCCGGGCTGTGCCACTCCGACCTGTCGGTGATCAACGGCTCCCGGCCGCGGCCGCTGCCGATGGTGCTGGGCCACGAGGCGGCCGGCGAGGTCGTCGAGGTCGGCCCGGATGCGGAGTTCGCCGTCGGGGATCACGTGGTGCTGGCGTTCGTGCCGGCCTGCGGCTCGTGCCGGATGTGCCTGGCCGGGCGGCCGGCGCTGTGCGAGCCGGGGGCGGTCGCCAACCGCGCCGGCACGCTGCTGAGCGGGGAACGACGCTGGCGGGGCGGCGAACACCACCACCTCGGGGTGTCGGCGTTCGCGGAGTACGCCGTCGTGTCCAGCAAGTCCGCGGTGCGGGTGGACCCGTCGCTGCCGCTGGAGCTGGCGGCGCTGTTCGGCTGTGCCGTGCTGACGGGCGCGGGCGCGGCGTTCCACAGCGCCGAGATCAAGCCGGGGGAGACGGTCGCGGTGTTCGGGCTCGGCGGCGTCGGCCTGGCGGCGCTGCTGGCCGCGCGGGCGGCTGGCGCCGGCCGCATCGTGGCGGTCGACATCGTGCGAGCAAAACGCGACTTGGCTGCCCGGTTGGGAGCAAGTCACGTCGTCGCCGGCGGCTCGGACGCCGTCATGGAGGTCCGCGACCTCACCCAGGGCGGCGCGGACAAGGTCATCGACACCACCGGCAGCGAGCACGTGCTGGCGCAGGCGTACAACGCGACCCGGATCGGCGGCACCACGGTGACCGTCGGCCTGCCGCACCCGGACCGCCAGCTGGTGCTGCCGGCGCTGAGCCTGGTCGCCGAGGAGCGCACCCTGCGCGGCAGCTACCTGGGGTCGAGCGTGCCGCGCCGGGACATCCCGCGGTTCGTGCAGCTCTACCAGGCCGGCCTGCTGCCGGTGGCCGAGCTGGTGTCCGGACGGCTGCGCCTGGACCAGGTCAACGAGGGCTTCGACCAGCTGGCCGGCGGCGAGGCCGTGCGCCAGGTCATCGTTCCGACAGGGTCCTGACCGCGGCCACCGTCGCCTCGACCAGCTTCTCCTGCGGGAAGTCGGCGCCGAGCACCATGCGGCGCAGCTGCGGCATGGCCTTGCCCCAGTTGACCAGGCCCAACGTGAAGAAGTAGATCATCGCGGCGTTCGGCACCTCGTCCTCGATCGCCGTGACCCGCTTCTGGTACTCGGCGGTGCGCACGTCCTCCGCCGGCACCTCGCGGCCGCCCATCTCCAGCGCCTCCCACATCAGCAGGCGCAGCGCCTCCGGGTTGGCGGCGTGGTAGTCGAACAGCTTGCGCGCGTAGTTGGCGAGGTCGGGCTCCACGGGCACGGCGTCCGCGCAGCGCGACAGCATGCGCTCCAGCACGGCCGCGAACAGCGCCTTCTTGTCGCCGAAGTAGTCGTAGATGGCCCGCTTGTTGGCCTCCGCCGCCTCGGCGATCCGGTCGACCCGGGCCCCCGCGACGCCGTGCGCGGCGAACTCCGTGGTCGCGGCGGCAAGAATGCGTTCCTTTGTCGCCTTTGAGTCATACCCCACGTGGCCAGGGTAACGAACTGGTTCGCTCGGCTGCCGCTCGTCCGTTACGATCGAACCAGTTGGTTCGTTTGGAAGGGGAGCCGTGCCGAACCGCTGGATGATTCCGCTGCTCACGCTGGCCTGCGCGGTCTGCGTGGCCACGATCTACTTTCCGCAGGCCATCAGCCCGCTGATCGCCGCCGACCTGCACGTGACGCCCAGCGCCGCCGCGCAGACCGCGACCGGCGCCCAGCTCGGCTACGCCCTCGGCGTGTTCCTGCTGGTCCCGCTGGGGGATCGGTTGCGGGCCCGGCCGCTGATCGTGGTGCTGATGGTGCTCACCGCGGCCGCCATGCTGACCGCCGCCTCGGCCACGAACCTGCCGCTGCTGCTCGTCGCCGGCACGCTCGCCGGCGTGTTCACGGTCGTGCCGCAGGTGATCATCCCGATGGTCGCCGGGCTGGTGCCGGACAACCGCCGCGGCGCCGTCGTCGGCATGCTGCTCGGCGGGGTGCTGGCCGGCATCCTGCTGGCCCGCACGTTCGGCGGCGTCCTCGGCGAGTGGCTGGGCTGGCGGGCCCCGTACGTCGTGGCCGCCGTGATCATCCTGGTGCTGGCGGCCGTGCTGGCCGTGACGGTCCCGCGCACCGAACCGTCCGCGCAGCACAACTACCCCTCGCTGCTGGCGGAGGCGCTGCGGCTGCTGCGCAGCGAGTCCGAGCTGCGGAGGTCGGCGCTGTACCAGGTGCTGCTGTTCGGCGGCTTCAGCGCCGCGTGGACGTGCCTGGCGCTGCTGATCAGCGGTCCCCGCTACGGGCTCGGCGCGCAGACCGTCGGCCTGATCGGCCTCGCCGGCGCGGTGAGCGTGTTCGTCACGCCGATCGCCGGGCGGTGGATCGACCGCAAGGGCCCCGATCCGGTCAGCATGATCGCCATCATCGGCGTGATCGCCGCCTCGGGGGTGCTCGCGTTCGGGCTGCTCGGCGGTGTCGCCGGGCTGGTGCTCCTGATCGGGGGCCTGGTGCTGCTGGACGTTGCCGTGCAGTGCAACCAGGTCGCCAACCAGTCGCGCATCTTCGCCCTGCTGCCCGAGGCACGCAGCCGGCTCAACACCGCGTACATGACGTGCACGTTCCTCGGCGGAACCCTCGGCTCGTGGCTGGGCGTGCAGGCGTACGACCTGTTCGGCTGGGGCGCGGTCACCGGCCTGATCGCGTTGGCCGCGCTGGCGGCGCTGGGCCGGCACCTGGCCCACCGGTCGGTCAGTGCTCGGCCAGGTACGCCTGAGCCAGCCTCTTCGGCGCCTTCAGCAGCCACGCCTCGGTGACGACTTCCTCCAACTCCGGCACGCCGATCCGGTCCAGCCTCAGCAGCACCGCCGGGTAGCCGTCGAAGTGCGGGATGGTGAAGTAGACGTCGGGGTCGTCGGCGATCAGGGCCCGCTTGACGCCCTCGTCGGCGACCCGGACACCGAGGATCGGCCCCTCCTGCTCGGCGATGCCGAGGGCGTCGAGGTCGGACTTGCGCAGCGGGCGGTCCCAGACGAAGCCCTTGCCCCTGACGTGCCACTGCGGCGTTCCCCACGACAGCTTCTCGCCGGTCTCCGGCAGCGCCAGCGCGATCCGCCGCACGTCCTCCCAGGTCGCCATCCACCCTCCCCTCCGATTCAGCGGTAACGCTCGTACAGGCTGGTCGGCCAGCGCGCGTCCTCGGGGTCACCGACGTGCATGAAGCCGGCCTTCTCGTAGTAGCGGCGCAGCCCCGGGTTGTCCTTCGACGCCGCCAAGCGCACGTACCGCCAGCCCTTCGCGAACGCCGCCGCCTGCACCCAGTCCAGGATCCGGTAGCCCAGGCCGCGCCCCGCCGCCTCCCGGGCGACGACGAGCCGTGAGATGTAGTACGCCGGCACCGCGTTGTCGCCCCACAGCTCCGGCTCGCTGTCCGTCACCACGACCGACGCCACCGCGGGATCGCCCACCAGCAGCGCTTCTCCCGCAGCGATCTGGTCCCGTACCGACTCCATCGGGAAGCGTTCCGGCCACTGCTCGATGCCCCGCCCGCGCAGCCACGACGCCGCGCCCGCCAGCAGGTCGAGCACGACGTCCTCGTCCCCGGGCACCGCCGTGCGGATCGGGGCATCGTTGAACAGCAGGATCGCCACGTGTTGAGGCTACTTGGCCGTCCAGAACTGGCGTGGGGCGTAGCCGTCACGGCGCAGCCAGTGCTCCGTGTAGACGATCCGGTCCGCCGCCACGACGACCAGCGGCCCGGTCGGCGGCTCGTCCAGTGACCGTGACCGCTCCACATGGTCGGACTGCCACCGGAAGGCCGACCAGTAGTGCGGGAACTCGGGGTGATCGTCCGCCAGCACCCGGGCCCGGCCGAAGACCTGCGCGCCCCGGCTGCTCGCCTGGCCGACCAGCGGCGCGAACACGCCGATCGACACCCGGGGATCGGCGGCGATGTTGCGCATCTTCGGCGATGTCGGCATCGCCGTGAACATCAGGGCCAGGTCGAGGTGGTAGTAGCGCACCGGCGTGGCCAGCGGTCCGTCCGGGCCGCTGGTGGCCAGCACGCACATGTTCTGCGAGGACAGCAGGTTGAGGATGCGCTCCTCGAGCCGCTCCCGGTCGAGTCGGCGCGTGGGGGCCGGGCCCGCCAGCCAGGGATTCGTCACCGCCATGATCAATACAAGCACAGGGCGGCCCGGCTTGACGCATACCGATATGGGCATATGATTGCGGCCATGGCACGGGCAGCGACGACGTCGGACGTCTTCAACGCGATCGCCGAGCCGCAGCGCCGGGAGATCCTGGTGCTGCTGCGGGCGGGTGAGCGACCGGTGACCGAGCTGGCCCGGGAGCTGGGGATGACCCAGCCGGGGGCGTCCAAGCACCTGCGGGTGCTCCGGGAGGTCGGGCTGGTGCGGGACCGCAAGGCGGGCAAGCAGCGCCTGTACGGCCTCGACGCCCGCGGGCTGCGGCCGGTCCACGAGTGGACCGGCGGGTTCGAGCGGTTCTGGAACGAGAGCTTCGACCGGCTGGACGCATACGTGCGGGACCTGAAGCAGGCAAGGCAGGAGGAGTAGCTGATGAGCGCGACGGCCGACCGCGAGATCGTCATCTCCCGGGTCATCGACGCCCCACGGGAGTTGGTGTTCGAGGCGTTCACCGAGGTCCGGCACCTGTCGCGGTGGTGGGGACCGGACGGGTTCACCACGACGACGCAGTCCTTCGAGTTCCGCGTCGGCGGGGAGTGGGACTTCGTGATGCACGGGCCGGACGGGACGGACTACACCGAGTGGATCACCTGGACCGAGATCGCCCCGCCGGAGCGGATCGCGTTGCTGCACGGTGAGTCCCGCGGCGACCCGAACGCCTTCGAGTCGGTCCTGACGTTCGAGCCCGACGGCGCCGCGACCCGCATCGAGATGCACACGGTGTTCCCCACCAGGCAACTGCGCGACGAGGCGGTCGAGAAGTACCACGCGATCGAGGGCGGCCAGCAGACCCTGAGCAACCTGGCTGCCTACGTCACCGAGATCGTTCGGAAGGGAGCGCAGCGCTGATGGCCGGGACGGTGTTCTTCAGCGTGTCGATGTCGCTGGACGGGTTCATCGCGCCCGAGTCCACGGCGGACTTGATGGGGCAGCAGTGGATGGAACTACAGCAGTGGGTCTTCCCGCAGCGGTTCTTCCGGGAGAACCTGAAGTTGGGCGCGGGCGGCGAGGAGGGGCGCGACAACGACATCCTGCGGGAGACGTTCGAGCGCACCGGCGCGAGCGTCATGGGCAAGCGCATGTTCGACGCCGGCGAGCACGCCTGGCCGGAGGAGGCGCCGTTCCACACGCCGGTCTTCGTCGTGACGCACGAGAAGCGTGACCCCTGGGAGCGGCCGGGCGGGACCACCTTCCACTTCGTCAACGACGGCATCGGGTCCGCGCTCGACCAGGCCCGCGAGGCCGCCGGCGACCGCGACGTCCGCATCGCGGGCGGCGGCGCGACGATCCTCGAGTACGTCAACGCCGGCCTGGTCGACGAGTTCTCGATCGCGCTGTCGCCCGTGCTGTTCGGCGCCGGAATCCGCCTGTTCGAAGGCGTGGACGCGAGCCGCGTGGCCCTGGAGCCGGTCCATGCGGAGCCTGCCCCGAGGGTGACGCACCTGACCTACGCCGTCCGGAAGCGGTAGCCGCACGGCGGACGCGGCCTCCGGGATCACCAGCGGCGGCGGCGATCGCCAACCAGAGCGGGCTCGCCGCCATCGCGGTAGGCGGCCACTCGCTGATTGATCAGTCGGCAGTATGGGAAGATGCCTGCCGATCCCGAGAGTTCTGCCGAAGCCGCCGACGTCGCTGTGGAAAACGACTACGACAGCTTCGCCGAGGCGTACACGGTCGAGAACGAGACCAGCCTCATCAACGCCTACTACGCACGACCCGCGATCGTGAACTTGGCCGGTGAGGTGGCCGGTCGGCGCATTCTCGACGCCGGCTGCGGTGCCGGCGCGGTGTCCGCGGCGCTACGCGACCGGGGCGCCGTCGTGGCCGGCTTCGACTTCAGCGCCAAGATGGTGGAGCTGGCCCGGCAGCGGCTCGGCGCCGACGTGGACCTGCGGGTCGCCGACATAGCCGGTCCGCTGCCGTACCCCGACGGCGCGTTCGACGATGTCATCGCCTCCCTGGTCCTGCACTACCTGAAGGACTGGACGGCACCACTGGCCGAATTGCGGCGGGTGCTGAAGCCCGGCGGCCGTCTGATCGTGGTCGTCAACCACCCCATCATCTTCAAAATGGTGTACCGCGAGGCCGACTACTTCGCGACCAGTAAGTGGTCCGACGAGTACACCTTCAACGGCCAGAAGGCCGTGCTCACCTACTGGCACCGGCCGCTGCATGCGATGACCGACGCCTTCACCGCGGCCGGCTTCCGCACGGCCGTCATCAGCGAGCCGCCCCCGGCGCCGGATGCCCGCGAACTCTTTCCCGACGAGATGGCGAGGTTTCCCTCAGGGGCCTTCCTGAGCTTCCTGTTCTTCGTCCTGGAGGCCGTCTGACCGCAGCGCGGCGGCGCATGAGTTGAGACCGCCGTTCTCACTGATCTCGCGCAGGCGCAAGGTAGGCGCAGGATCAGTGAGAACGGCGCAGTTGAACATGGGAACCGACGGGCCTCAGCCGACGATGCGCCGCGAGGTGTAGTAGTCGCTGCCGCCGCCGCTGATCGGCACCACCTTGACGACCTGGCCGACGTCCGGGGCGTGCACGATGTTGCCGTTGCCGATGTACATCGCGACGTGGTGGACGTTGCTCGCGGTGCCGAAGAACAGCAGGTCGCCGGGGATCATGTCGGCCTTCGCCACGTACCGGCCGACCTGGACCTGCTCCGTGGTGACGCGCGGCAGGCTCACGCCGGCCTGCCGGTAGGCGTACTGCACCAGCGAGGAGCAGTCGAGACCGACGCCCGGCGTGTTGCCGCCGTAGACGTACGGCGTGCCGACCTGCCCCAACGCCGCCTTGACGGCGATGCCCGCCGCGCCCGCCGGCACGTTGCTGGTGTCGAACGGGAGGCCCTTGTCGGACTTCAGCGCCGTCTTCTGCGCGCCGGTCAGCCGGTTGTACGCCTCCTGCGCGGCCTGCTGGGCCTTCGTCGCGGCGTCCTTCTGCGCCTGCAGGCCGTCGGCGACCTGCTTGGCCTGCGCCGCCGCGTCGTCGGCCTTCTTCTGGGCCTGCTGCGCCTGCTTGCTCGCCGCGCTGGCCTTGTCCAGCGACCGGCTCAGGCCGTCCATCGCGTCGCCGTTGAACTTGCTGACTTCCTGCAGCATCCAGGCACGGTCCAGGAAGTCGCTGGGGGACTGGCCGGTGAGCAGGGCCGACATGCTGCTCAGGTCCGCGCCCTCGGTGGTGGCCGACACCCACCGGTCCACGTCCGCGCGGTAGCGGTCCTCGTCGGCCTGGGCCTGCTTCTCGGCCTGCTGGTCGGCGGCCAGCTCAGCGTTCGCCTTCTGCGCGTCGGCCTGCCGGGCCTGGTAGGTCAGCTGCGCCGCGTTGTACTGCTCGCCGAGCGATTCCTGCTTCTGGCTCGCGTCGTGCAGCTGGGCCAGGGCGTCGTTGGCGTTGGTCGGGGGATCCGCCTGGGCCGAGGCCGGGGTGAGGCTGATGACCGCCAAGGTCACGCCGAGCGCGCCGAGCACGTGCTTGTACGGGTTCTTCACTTCGCCGGTGTCTCCTTCGCAGGGGCGTCAGGAGTCGATACGCGGTGCTGCCGGCCGCGGTTCACATCCCGTCGAAATACAGCTGTGACCTCGCTGATTGCAACCGATGGCCGTGATCGAACACCTTCTTCTACATGAGGCTGGGGAATCGGGGGTCGGTGCCGCTGTGGTTCGCGGTGGTGGCGGCGGTGGTGTGCGTGTTCGTGTTGATCAGGGGCCTGATCGGGGACGTCGCGTCGGCGGCGCAGCAGGCCGCGCCGCAGGCGACGCTGGGCATGGAGGTCTACGACCGCACGGCCGACAGTACGCTGCTCGCGTCCGGCGCGGACCGGCCTTTCCCGGCGGAATCCGTCGTAAAGTTGTTGATCGCCATCGACGCCCTGAGGCACCACACCGGCTCCGTCGCGAAGGTCACGCAAATGCTGGCCCGCAGCGACGATTCCATCGCGAACGCGCTCTGGGCGAGCGGTGGCGGCCCGAAGATCGTCACGAGTCTCGCCGCGGAACTCCATCTGCAGCACACGACTGCGCCCCAGGACTCCGCCCGCTGGGGCGACACGACGACCACCGCCGACGACGTGGTGCGGATCTACAGGTACCTGGAGTCGGCGGGGCAGCAGACGATCGTCAACGCCCTCCACCACGCCCCGGCGACCGCCGCGGACGGCTTCGACCAGTCCTTCGGCATCCCATCCCTGGGCGTCGGCGACTGGTGGGTGAAACAGGGCTGGGGATGCTGCCGGCCTGATCGAGTCCTGCACACGACCGGACTCGTCGGCAGCGGCCAGCGTTATGTGGTAGTCATCCTCAGCAGCGCTCCCAGCAGCACAAACGCCGCCGACGAGGCGGCGTCCATCACCGCGGCGACCCGTGCCCTGCTTCCTCTTCTCAAGGCACGATAGCTTCAGTGCCAATTGAAGTGAACCCTCGCTATGGTCGTTCCGATGGCCGATCCAACGGCAAGGGGGCAACACATGCTGCGGGGACTGACACCGGTGATCCTGGCGTCTCTGGTGGCAACGGCGGTACCGGCGACGGCCGACCCGGTGACGCCAGGCGCGCCCGGTGTGACGGCGTACTTCGACACCGGGCGGAAGGACTGTCTGGGCACGGCCCGGAACACAAGATCGAAGGTCTGGTACACGGTCGCGGACGGCGTCCTGTCGGACGTGTACTCGCCGACGATCGACAACACCAACGTCGGCACCCTGCAGTACGTCGTGACCGACGGCCGCACGTTCACCGACCTGCAGACCAGGGACACCACCTACACCGTCCGCGCCGACAACACCGGCATGGTCTGCACGGTCACGTCGACCAGCGCCAAGCACCGATACCGGCTCACCACGACGTACATCACCGACCCGGCCCGTGACTCGGTGGTCATGCACACCACCGTCGACGGCCCGCCGAACCTGCACGTGTACGCCCGCCTCGACGGGCACGTGAACGGCAACAGCGGGGACAGCGCCGTGGTCGCCGGTGACGTGCCGGTGCTCTACGACACCGACACCGTCAGCCAGGCCACCAACCGCGACTACGCCGTGCCGACCTTCATGGCACTTGCCGGCACCACAACGAGATCGGCGACCGTGGGCTATGCCGGCACGGCCAGCGACGGCCTGACCCAGCTCGACGCCAACCGCTCCCTCACTCGCTATTCGACGGCCACCAACGGCCACGTCACCGCCACCGAGGACGTGACCGGCCGGGAGTTCACGCTCGCCCTCGGCTTCGGCCGCAGCCAGGCCCAGGCCGTCGGCACGGCCCGTGCGTCCGCCCACTCGTGGTTCGACCGGATGCGGGACGACTACGCCGACGGCTGGCGGGACTACGACTCGAGCCTCGTTCACGGCACCCTGCCGCTGGACGCCAACGTGCTGAAGGCCAGCGAGGACAAGACGTTCCCCGGTGCGGTCGTCGCCTCGCTGGCCAGTCCGTGGGGTCAGGCGGTGAAGGCCGACAAGCCGACGTACTTCGGTTCCTACCGCGAGGTGTTCGCCCGCGACGCCTACGAGGCGTTCACCGGCTTCCTTGCCGCGGGCGACAAATCCACCGCCCGGGCCATCGCCACCTTCCTGCTCGCCAAGCAGCAGCTGCTGACCGGCGAACTGCCCCGGAACTCGCTCGTCAACGGCAAGACCGCGCCGGACACCGGCGGCGACCAGCTCGACGAGACCGCGTACCCGATCCTGATGGCCCAGCTGACCGGCCTGAACGACAATGCTTTGTGGGCACAGCACATCAAGCCCGCCGCCGACTATCTCCTGTCGCACGGGCCGTCGTTCGGCGTCGAGCGCTGGGAGGAGCAGTCCGGGTATTCACCGTCCACCATCGCCGCCGAGATCGCCGGCCTCGTCGCCGCCGGGGTGCTCGCCGACCAGCACGGCGACCACGCCGACGCGCGGATCTACCGCGCCGCCGCCGACGACTTCCAGCGCAACGTGAAGTCGTGGACCGTGACCACCTCCGGGCCGTACGCGCCGTCGTACTTCGTGCGTCTGACCAAGAACGGCGATCCGAACTCGGCCGTCAGCTACAACCTCGGCAACGGCGGACCGACCGTCGACCAGCGGGCCGTGGTCGACGGCGGCTTCCAGGAACTGGTCCGGCTCGGTGAGCTTCCCGCGTGGGACAAGGACTTCACCGCCTCGCTCGCCGTGCTGGACAAGCAGATCTCGGTGCGGACCGCCACCGGCGTCGGCTACTACCGTTACGGCACTTCGGCGGCCGCCGGCAGCGCCGACGGCTACGGCGACTGCTACCAGCCCAGCCAGAGCACCTGCACCGGACAGGGGCAGCCTTGGCCCACCACCGACACCGGCACCGGGCACCTGTGGCCCGTGCTGTCCGGTGAACGCGCCGAGTCCGCCCTGTCCGTCGGCGATCACCGCACCGCGAAGTCGTTGCTGGACAGCATGTTCGGCTCCGCCTCCGGCGTCGGCCTGGTGCCCGAGCAGGCGTGGGAGAACCCCGACCTGCCCGCTTCCCCTTACGGCACCGATCCCACCGTCGCGTCCATCGGCTTCGCCAACGGCCACGCCGCCGGCTCCGCCTCGCCGCTGACCTGGGCCCAGGCCCAACGCCTCCGCCTCGCCGCCGACCTCCGCGCCGGGCATGTTCTCGACCGCCCGTCCATCACCACCGACCGCTACGTTTCCCATGCCGCCCCCGGCAAGGCAGGCGTCACCGTCTCCGCTGCGGCAACTGGCGCTACCGCTTCGGTGACCGGAACGACTTCACCTCACGCCGACGTCAGCGTTCAGGCCGTCGACACCGACACCGCCGGCAAGGCCTCCACCGTCAGCACCACGGCCGGTTCCGACGGCACCTACTCGGTGACCGTCCCCATCGGCTTCGGCTCCAACTCCATCACCGTGGGCGTTTCCGCCGCCGGCAACCGGACCGGCTACGCCCACACCACCGTCACCGGCGACCTGGTCGGCGGCACCACCGTCCTGGACACCACTGATCCCTCCGGCGACGACAACGGGCCCGGCACGTACCAGTACCCCACCGCCCCCGACTTCGCCCCCGGTTCCTTCGACCTGACCCGGTTCCAGGTGGTCACCCTCGGCGACACCGTCTACCTTCGGACCACTCTTCGGAACCTCGTCCCCACCTTCGGCAACACCATGGGCGCCCAGCTCCTGGACATCTTCGTCCGCACCCCGGACAAGCCCACCTCCACCGCGGCTCCTTTCCCCTCCCGCAACTACCAGGTCTCGCCGTGGTCCCAACGCATCGAACTCCAGGGCTTCGCTTCCCCGGCCTGGGGCGACGCCGCCGGACACCAGGTGGGCACCCCCACCGCCGCCGTCGCCTCCGTCGACACCAAGACCATCACCGTCGCCTTACCCAAGGCCGCTTTCGGCACCCCCACCGCCGGCTGGACCTTCTCCGTGGTCCTCACCGGCCAGGACGGTTTCAATGCCGACCAGGCCCGCTCCTTCGCCCCCACTCCCCAGGGCTACCAGTTCGGCATCTGCCCCGCCGGCGGCACGGAAGCCATCTGCGCCATCGACCCCGCCACCGCCGCCAAGGCTGTCGACACCGTGCCCGCATCCCAACTGGACCCGACAAAGGGCCAGGTGGTCATCGGCGCCGTTGCCGTCCCGTAGCGGGTTGGGGCCCGAGTCGCACCCCGCGTCCCGGGCCCCGGGTGGAAGGCCAGGGGCGGTCCGTTGTGGCCGGAGTTCGCTCCGGTGCGGCTACAGGTTCTGCGGCTCCGACTCGGCCGGCCTTCCGATCGGACGACCTTGCTGCGGCGGATTTGCCGGTGTCCCAAGCCATTCAGCCGACCCGGCGGATGTGGCGGCGCGAATTGCCTTGTGTGGCAGTGGTTCCGGAGGGAAGTGAGAGGGCTACTGGTGCACCAGCGGTGGGGTGCCGAGGCGGGGGACCGGCGGCGGCTCGCGGCGGACGGCGGACCAGTCCACCACCACGGCGCTGGCGTTGTCGCGGCCGCCGAGGGCGCCGGCGGCGTCGGTGAGGGCCTGGGCGGGGCGGGCGGAGGTGGTGAGCTCGCGGTGCATGGCGATGGCCGGCACGACCTTGTGCACGCCGTCGGTCGCGAGTAGCAAACCCGAGCCGTTGGTGCGGACCTGGGTCCAGCCGATCTGGTCGGTGGAGGTGGTGCGCACGGTGTTGGTGACGATGTGCTCCATCCGTGGCGTGGTGGGCCGCAGCTGGGAACGGAGGTAGGCGGCGACGGTCTGGTCGGAGGTGAGCTGGTGCAGGGTCCGGTCGTCCCACAGGTACGCCCGGCAGTCGCCGACCCAGGCGATCCGGTAGCCGCTGCTGACCCGGTCGGTGAAGGGCATGGCCACGATCAGCACGCAGTCGTCCTCGTCGAGCAGCAGGGCCTGCTGGGCGGCGAGCATCGCCTGGATGGCCCCCTGGGCGACGGGCGTGGCGACGGCGGCGGTGACGGCCTTGCGGGCGGCCTCGGCGGACCGCGGCGTGTCGCCGATGCCGTCGGCGACGGCGAACACCAGCTCGCCGCTGGCCGGGTCGCGCCGGGTGGCGACGGCGTCGGCGTTGACCGCGCGAAGGTTGCGCTCGCTGGCGGTGTCCCAGCGGATGTCGAGATCGTGGTGCACGGCGATCTCCTCCCCGAACTCGGCGGTAGGCGACAGCCCACCGCACACGACCAGGTTCGCGGACTCGCCTGTGAGGACGCTGAGACGGTCGTAGTCAATTGCTGAGGGAATTCGGGGCCGCCCTGCTTACTGCGTTCGCCGCGCGAGCCCGAAGCGTAGGGCATGGGTACCCGCTGCGCTGGCTTACGCAACCGTAGCGTGTCCCTAGATCACCCAGTTGGCGGCTTGATCCACTGTGGACACCACGGTAACCGCAGGTGAGGGGGGTCGTCGGACGATCACCACGGGGATGTCGAGCCGGCGGGCGGCGACCAGTTTCGCGTCGTCGCCGCCGCTGTCCTTGGTGACGAGCACGTCGATGCGGTGATCACGCAGCAGCGCGAGCTCCGAATCGACGCTGAACGGACCACGGGCGAGGATTGCGTCGATGGGCACGTTCGATTGCTCGATCGACCTTGCGAGCAGCCACACATCACTGAGACGGACGAAGGGCGCCAGCTCCTGGCGGCCCACGGTGAGCAGGGCCCGGGTGCCGACCGTGGGCAGCAGCGCCGCGGCATCGGCCACGGAGTCGACCCAACGCCAGTCGTCGCCGTCGACCTGCTGCCAGCCGGGACGGCGCAGCACGAGGAACGGCAGCCCGAGCGCCGTGGTCGCCGTGGCGGCCGAGGCGGTGATGCGGGCCGCGAACGGATGCGTGGCGTCGACGACGGCGTCCACGCGCTCGTCACGTAGCCACGCGGTCAGGCCCTCGACGCCGTCGAAGCCGCCGATCCGGACCTCGCCCGGCGGCAGGTGAGGGCTGCTCACGCGCCCGGCCAGGGAGGTGACGACGCGCAGGCCCGGCACATCGCCGCCGACCAGCGTCTCCGCCAGTCGGCGTGCCTCGGCGGTGCCGCCCAGCACGAGCACGGTCCTGCCCACGGGCGCACGATAGCCTGACCGGGTGGCCCGCACGGAACGTGACGACCTCGGCCGGGAGGTGACGCTGCCGGACGAGGTGCGGCGAGTCGTGTCGCTGGTGCCGTCGCTGACCGAGGCCATCGCCGCGACCGACCGCGAACTGCTGGTGGCCGCCACGGACTGGTGCACCCACCCGGCCGACCTCGACGTCGAGCGGGTCCGTGGCACCAAGAACCCGGACACGCGGCGGATCGCCGAGCTGCGGCCCGACCTTGTGGTGGTCAACAAGGAGGAGAACCGGGAGATCGACGTCCGGCGGCTCGAGCAGGCCGGCGTTCCCGTGTGGGTGACCGTTGTCGAGGACGTCGAGAGCGCGCTGACCTCGCTGGACCGGCTGATCGCCGTGGCGCTGAACCGCGAGGCGCCGGCATGGCTGGACGAAGCGCACCGGCAGCTCGACGGACCGGTCCCGGCGCCGGAGAAGTCGGCGCTGGTGTGCATCTGGCGGGATCCGTGGATGGTGGTCGGCAGCCGCACCTTCGCCACCGACCTGCTGGCCCGGGTCGGGGTCGCCAACGTCTACGCCGAGCACCCCGACCGGTACCCGAAGCTGGAGCTGGACCAGCTCCGGGCGGCCGGCGCCGACCTGATCGTGCTGCCGGACGAGCCGTATGTGTTCACGGCCACCGACGGACCCGAGTGCTTCGACGCCGACCGGGTGCGGCTGGTCAGTGGGCGAGTGCTGACCTGGTACGGACCATCACTCGCCACCGCCGTCCACACGCTGCGCGGGCAACTCGGGCTGCGCTAGACCGCTTCCCGTGAGGCGACGGCTTTGGGGCGGGTGCGGTGTTTCACCCAATGCAGGGCCAAGGTGGACATGGCATGCGCGTCGAAGGGCTCGGGCCGCATCAGACCGCTTCCCGTGAGGCCACGGCCTCGGGGTAGCCGCGGTGCTCGGCCCATTCCGGGGCCAGGATCGACATCACGTGCGCGTCGAAGCGTTCGCCCTCCCACAGCAACGCGTCCCGCAGCACGCCCTCGTGCTGGAAGCCGACCTTCTCGTACACCCGCCGCGCCCGGGGGTTGAAGGAGTAGACCTCCAGGCTGATCCGGTGCAGCCCGACCCGCTCGAACGCGTAGCCGAGCACCAGCCGGGTGGCCTCGGTGCCCAGCCCCCGGTTCTGCCCGGGCGCCCCCAGAGCGATGCGGAACGAGCAGGAGTTGTTGTTCACGTCCAGCTCGTTGAGCACGACCTCACCGACGTACTTGCCGGTGGCGCGGTCGACGGCGGCCAGGTCGAGGCGGTCCTCGTGGTCGGCGCGGCTGCCGTACCACTGGCGCATCGGCTCCAGGTCGTCGGGCGACAGGGTGCCGTGCGACCCGGTCAGCCGCAGCACGTCGCCGTCGGCCAGCACCTCCAGCATGGCGACCGCGTCGTCGGCGATGACCGGGCGGAGCAGCACCGACTCGCCGGCGAGCACGGGTTTCTCACGGAAGTTGGGCATGGGACGGATCATGCCGGATGCCCGGAACGACCGACCACGGTCCCGGCCCGATCGATCACCACGATGTCGACCTCGATCCCGGAGCCGCGCAGGATCTCGTCGGCGGTGGCCAGGCAGCGGTCGGCGATCAGGTCGGCCAGCGGCAGCCCGTCCCGTTGGCACAGCTGCAGAGCGCCGAGGGCGGTGTTGGCCGTCCGCACGGCCTCGACGAGCTCGGCGGAGCCGCCGGCGGAGGACACGAGCGACGCCAGCAGCTCGTGGTCGACTTGCGAACGACCTGAGTGCAGGTCGAGGTGGCCGTCGGCGAACTTGGCCAGCTTGCCGACGCCGCCGGCGATGGTCAGCCGCGGCACCGGGTGCCGGCGCAGGTGCTTGAGCATGGCGCCGACGAAGTCGCCCATGTCGAGCAGGGCGTCCTCGGGCAGCCCGTACAGCTCGGTGACCACCCGTTCGGACGTGCTGCCGGTGCAGCCGGCGACGTGCCGGTGTCCGGCGGCGCGGGCGACGTCGATGCCGCGCCGGATGCTGTCGATCCACGCCGAGCACGAGTACGGCACGACAACGCCGGTGGTGCCGAGAATGGACAGCCCGCCGAGAATGCCGAGCCGCGGATTCCAGGTGTGCCGGGCGATCTCCGCGCCGTTGTCGACGGAGATCTCGACCACGACGTCCCCTGAGCCGCCGAACTGCCCCGCGATCTCGGCCACCACGTCCCGCATCAGCTGGCGAGGCACGGGATTGATCGCCGGCTCGCCGACGGCCAGCGGCAGCCCCGGCTTCGTCACGGTGCCGACGCCGGGCCCGGCCCGGAACACCACGCCCGAGCCGGCGTCGCCGTGCCGGACCGTGGCGCGGATCAACGCCCCGTGGGTGACGTCGGGGTCGTCGCCCGCGTCCTTGACGATGCCGGCCGTCGCCGCGCCGTCGGCCAGCGACTCCACCGCGAGGGCGAAGGCCGGCCGCTGGCCCTTGGGCAGGGTGATCTCCACCGGATCCGGGAACGAGCCGGTCAGCAGGGCCGCGTAGGCGGCCTTGGTGGCGGCCGTCGCGCACGCGCCGGTCGTCCATCCCCGGCGCAGCCCGGTCGCGTCCCTGCTCACGCGCACCAGCATCGCATCGGCCAGCTTCCCCCGAACGGGCGGCCAACTCGCGCCCCACGCCGCCGTGATGTCCGGCAAGATCAGGTCGAGTTGAGGAGGAGCAGTGACCGAGCTTGCGAGGGAACCATCCAGCACTGCGACCGTGGTCGCGGACCTTCGTGTTCCGAGCGTTGGCGAGGTAGGCCCGTGACCGGGACGATCGACCAGCTCCAGCAGCAGATCACGGAAGTCAGGGAGCAACTCGCCGCGCTCGTGCAGCGCGGCGGCCGCGTGCGGCCCGGGCTGGACGACGTGAACGAGGACCTGGCCGACGCCGTCAAGACCCTCGCCCAGGCACACGACGCCGAGCGCCGGCAGCTGACCGCCGAGCAGGCCAACGCCCTGCGCAAGCGGATCGCCGACGTGCAGACCCAGCTGGCCAAGCCGCCGAGCCGGCGGCCGGGCGGGGACAACTACATCAACCTCACGCCCAAGCAGGTCCAGGCCAAGTGGGCCACCGTCGAGGCGGCCCAGCGCATGATCGAGGCCGACCGGCAGAAACTGGAGGAGGCCGGCCTCGGCGGCGGCCCCGACAAGGACCAGATCGCCGCCGCCAAGGCCCGCATCAGCGTCGTGGCCAAGCAGCGCCTCAACGACGCCATCGCCGCCGGCGACCCGCTCCCGGCCTGGCTGACCAGCGCCGTCGGCGCGGTGCCCAAGCCCAATCCCGAGCCGTGGGCCAAGGCCGCCCACAACCTGTTGGTCTACCGCCTGGAGCACGGCGTCACCGACCCGATCCTGCCGCTGGGCGACAAGCCCGGCGCCGACGACGCCTACGGCTCGCGCCGGGCGGGGGAGTACAAGAAGGTGGCCGAGGAGCTGAACAAGCTGCACGGCCTGGGCGGCACCAGCGAGTACAAGCTGTAGGGGGCGGCCACCTACGGCTTGATCATGGTCATGCCGGCGGCCGTGGACCGGTCCATCTCCGCCAGCGCGTCGGCCGCCTCCGCCAACCCGATGGTGCGGGCCACCAGCCGGTCCGGACGCAACGCCCCCGAAGCGACAAGGTCCATCATCGTGCCGTAGGCGTGGGCGGGCATGCCGTGGCTGCCGAGGATCTCCAGTTCCCAGCCGATGACCCGGTCCATCGGCAGGGGAGTGGGCCCCGACGGCAGGAGGCCGACCTGGACGTGGCGGCCGCGCCGGCGTAGGGACAACACCGAGTTGGCGGCCGTCACGGGATGGCCGAGGGCGTCCAAGGACAGGTGAGCGCCGCCGCCGGTCGCCTCGACAACGCCGGAGACCACTTCTGGACACGCTTCCAGGCACACTGCGGCGCCGAACTGCTTGGCCAGGTCGAGGGCCGCGGGGTTGACGTCGACGGCGACGACCTGGGCGCCGCTGGCGGCGGCGATCATGACCGCGGAGAGGCCGACGCCGCCGCAGCCGTGCACGGCAACCCACTCGCCGGGACGCACCCGCCCTTGGGACACAACGGATCGAAACGCCGTGGCGAAACGGCAGCCGAGCGCTGCGGCGGTCTCGTAGGTCATCTCCTCGGGCAGGGCAACGAGATTGACGTCGGCGTGGTCGATGGCGACGTACTCGGCGAACGATCCCCAGTGCGTGAAACCTGGCTGGGTCTGCTGGGAGCACACCTGCTGATCGCCGGCGGCGCACGACGGGCATCGCCCGCACGCGCAGATGAACGGCACGGTGACGCGGTCGCCGACCCGCCACCGAGTGACGTCGCCGCCGACCGCGCGCACCTCCCCGGCCAGCTCATGCCCCGGCACGTGGGGCAGTTCGGTGATGTCGGAGTCGTGCCCCTGCCAGCCGTGCCAGTCGCTGCGGCACAGCCCGGTCGCGCGGACCTCGATCACCACCCCCTCCCGCTTGGGCAGGGGATCGGGAACCGGCCGGACCTGCGGTCGACCGCCGAACGACTCGTACACGACTGCTCGCACCCGACCACCGTAACTTCAGCTGCCGAAGACCTGGAATTCCCACAGCGAGACGCCGTACGGGGTGGCCCGGGTCTGGCCGAGCACGCGGACGTAGCGGCCGCTGCCGGACACGGTCAGGGTGTTCACGCCGCCGGTCCCGGCCGATGTGGCGTAAAGATCCGTCGACGTGGCGAAACTGGGATCGTTGGACGCCTGGACGCGGAACTGCCTGGCATAGGCGGCTTCCCAGTTCAGCACGACCTTGGTGATCTGGTGCGCCGAGCCGAGGTCGACGTCGATCCACTGCCCGTCCTGGAAGGCGCTGCTCCACCGGGTCGAGGTGTTGCCGTCGACGGCGTTGGCCGGCGGATAGGAGGCGTTCTCCTGCGACGACGCGGTCACCGGCCGGCCCTGCGACAGCAGGGAACCGCCGCCGCCTCCGGTGCCGGCGGTGGCGTTGAAGGAGAAGCTGTTGGTGGCCAGCCCCTGCCCGCCCTTCCAGATCTCGAAGCCGGCCTCGGCGTCGAGCAGGTAGTGGTTGGCGTTGGTGACGCCGCGGGCCACCGAGTCGTCGATCAGCGCCTTCACGTTCAGGCCGTTGAAGGCCGTGCCGCCGCCCTGCAGCACGTAGGAGACGATGTTCCAGGACGTCTGCCGCCCGGTCCACACGTCCCAGTTGAGGCCGGCGATGTTCGCCGACGCGACCTTGGCGCCGAACGGGGAGACGCCGCCGCGGCTGTTCAGCCAGATCATGATCTCGCTGCCGTCGGGCTGGCCGCCGGTGGTGGGCGCCGAGTTGGTCCACAGGTCGTAGGCCACGTCGTAGGCGCCGCTGGCCGGCTGCGTGGTGCTCCACGACGACGTGGAGCTGGCGATCTTGCTGACCTGGATCGGCATGCCGCTGTTGGCGGTGCAGGCGCCCCAGTGGCAGCCCTTGTAGATCGACGGGTACGTGGCCGGTGCGCCGCCGGACAGGGTGAAGTTCGCGGTGCTCACCGACCATGCGGTGCCGCCGGTGTAGGTGATGCACTGCCGGTCGGACGAGTTCCACTCGTTGGCCTGGATGGTGTACTCGCCGCCGTTCGCGCTGATCGAGCCCTGGGGCTCGCAGGTCGTGGTCGCGGCGTGCGCGGTGGCGGCGGGCAGCAGCATCGCCGCCGCGCCGACCAGCGCCGCCACGGCCAGCCGTCGCAGCTGTGCTCCGGACATGGAGGGGCCTTTCGCAGGGGCGGGTGGCGGCCCACGGATTCTGGAAGCGCTTCCAGAAGGTAACCCGGGTCACACCCGCCTGTAAACTCTCGCCACGGCGGAGCCGGCCAGCGCGGCCGTGACGACGCCGTGCAGCAGCGCGAACCACGGGGCGGTGACATCGGGCCCCCACACGTCGTCACCGACGTAGGTGAAGTTGGCGCCGAGCAGCAGCGACCCGAGCATGAAGAACACCTCGGGCCCGGCGTACGCGACGATCGCGGTGGTGAGGAACAGGCGCTGCGGCGCGGTCACCGTCCGCGCCAGGACGGCCAGCAGGCACAACCCGGCCCACGGCACGACCGCGAGCAGGCCGGCGACCAGCCCGAGCACGCCACCGATGGTGAACGAGCTGTCGAAGCCCGCGGCATCCACGTACGGCACGGCCGCGAACAGCAGGATCAGCTCGACCACGGTAGCGCCGATGGTCACCCAGGCCAGGGGCCGCTGTGTCGGCGGCACCAGTGTCACCCGACGCGGCACCTGGTCGAACGGCCACAGCCGGATCGCCAGCACCACCACCAGCGTCGCCGCCAGGGCCAGTTGCAGCCAGGACCACACGTTGCCCACGGAGTGCACGCTGCCCAGGCCGTCGACCAGCAGAAACACGGCGTTGGCGGTCACCACGCCGTGGCCGACGACGCGCTGCGGTCCCGACCGCTCCAGCAGCGGGATGCTGATGAGCAGCGGCCCCCAGCGCAGCGCCTCGTAGACGAAGCCGAGGAAGGTCGAGTGGCCCAGCATGTCGCCGGCCGCCCCGAGCACGACCACCAGCAGCGCCACCGCGACGCCGAAAAGCACGCGCCAGTCCCGGAACCACGTCAGGTCCGGCGCCGGAATCGTCGCCCGCGTCGCCCACAACCGCCCCGCCGGCCGGCACACCACCGGCACCACGATCGGCCCGAGCCGGCTGGTCACCGTGAAGTCGCCGCGCAGCTCGCCGTAGCCCTCGGGGTAGGCGGCCGGATCGGCGCGCACGACCACCGAAGCACCCTCCTGCGACACCCGCAGCCAGCGGGTTCCGGTCGTCACGTGGAAGATCCGCGCCAGCGGCGCACCGGCCAAGGCCACGACCTGTTCCGTGGCTTCGCCGAGCTCGACCACCGACGGCGACGCCCGCAACTGCGCCACCGCCAACGCCTCCACGGCGGCGGTGCGCACGGTCACGCTGTCGTCGCCGGTCAACGTCTGCAACACCGTCAGCGCGCCCGCGGCAACGGCCACGTCGTCGCCGACCAGTAACGTCCGCAGCTCGCCGACCGCCGCCAAACGGATGCCAGCGTCAAGATCCTTCGCCCGCGCGGAAAGGGATTCCGGCACGTCGACCGGCGCGATCCGGCGCGCCAGCGGAGTACGGGCGACCAGCAGCGAAGCGCCGTGACCGCCGCCGGACTGATGCGGCGTCTGATGCGCCGTCGCCGCGACAACCCTTGCGTAGACGTACTTGTAGAGCTCGTCCAGGTCCACCGAGCCGTCGCCGTTGAGATCGGCGTCGCCGGTCCGCAGGCCCTCCACGACGGCCTCGGTGAACAGCGACGGCCGTAACCGGCCCGACTCCGCCAGCTCCTCGCCCTCGAAGGCGTACTCCGTCGCCGACGAAGCCGTGATCACCACGCGGCTGCGCCCCGGCCGCAGCGGGAACGACTGCTCGACATCGACCTCGTCGACCGCCCGTGACACCGTGCCCTTGGCGAACGCGCCGCCGAAGCAGCAGTCCAGCAGCACTGCCACGTGCGCGGCCCGGCACTCGGCCAGCTCGTCGTTCACGAACCGGGCCGGCACCGCCGTCGCGGACAGCCGGTTCGGCACCGTGTCCGTGCCGGCCAGGAACAACTCGCCGGCGGCGTTCTTCAGCCCGTGACAGGAGAAGTGCAGCAGCAGCACGTCGTCCCGGCCGGCGCCGGCGAGGAAGTCCGCCACCCGGCGCTGGATCTGGTGCGACGGCAGGTCCCGCGCCACGTCCACCTCGAAGCCGCCGAGCTCCGGGTCGGCCAGCACGGCCCGCAGCGCGTCGGCGTCGTGCGCCGGCGCGGCCAACCGGCGCAGCCCCCGGTGCTCGTAGGAGCCGGTGGCCACGATCAGCGCTCTACGCGCCCCCATCAGCAGAGCGTGCCCGGCGGGAACAACCCGCCGGGCACGTCCAAAGCGGCAAACGCGGTCATACCGCGCAGAGTAGCGGCAAGATCAGCAGCCGGGGGTCAGCTTCGCCACCTATTGCCCCGCCATCAGGTACGCCCCGACCGCGTAGGCAGCCGTGTCGGTCGCCTTGACCGGCTGCGCGCCGCGCGGGCCGGTCGCGTCGCCCTGCGCGTAGCCGAACAGGCCGCTGGGCTGCAACGCCTTGGTGGTCAGCGCGTTCCAGCCCTTGGTCACGGTCGGCGTGAACTTCTTGGCGTCCAAAATCCCGTTGTTGACGCCCCAGCCCAGCGCGTAGGTGAAGAACGCGGTGCCGCTGCTCTCCGGGCCCGGGTGGTCGAAGGGGTTGAGCAGGTCCACGTTCCAGAAACCGTCGGATCGCTGAACCAGCCGAAGGGTGTTGGCCATCTTCTGGAACACCCGCACGTACTCCGGACGGTTCGGGTCGTCCTTCGGCAGCCACTGCAGCACGGTCGCCAGCGCCGCGAGGGCCTCGCCGTTGCCACGGGACCAGAACTGCAGCGAGCCGACCTGGCTCGCGTCGTGGTACCAGAGGCCGGTGAGCTCGTTGAACAGGCCGAAGCCGCCGGCGCGCTTCTCCGTGTAGTGGAACAGCTCCTGCGCCGCCTGGATGTTCTCCGGCTTGTTGTCCAGCACGCCCAGCCGAACGAACTGGGGCCACGCCTGGTTCAGGGCGTCGACCGTGTTCCAGTACTTGACGTGGCCCTGCTGCACGCTGGCCACCTCGTCGGCGACGCGCTGGCGCAGCGCGGCCAGGATCGGCGGGTCCGGGTGGAAGTAGGTGTAGAGGTCGAGATAGGCCTCCCCGGCGGCCTCGTTCGCGGGGTTGAACTCGTTGGCCGGATCGGTGTCCAGCTGGTACTTCAGCGCCTGCGCCCACGGCAGGGTCTTGTGGTTGGACTGGCCGCTGGTCAACACCATGGCCAGGTTGCCGACGTGGAAGACGGCATTGCGCCAGCTGGCGGAGGCCAGGTCGGTGCCATGCGCGAGCCAGTAGTCGGCGGCGGTGTACATCGGCGCGACGACCGGGCAGGCTGCGGGCACCGTGTCGGCCGATGCCTGTCCGACCAACACGGTCGTGCTCAAGGTCAGACTGGCGACCAACGTCGCAGCGACCCTCATGTCGTCCTCCTCGATCACGGGGACGCGGCGGTGGAGTCATCTCACTACGCACGTCGGTGACTGTCAATCGCGCGTGCTGCTAGCCTCACCGACAGTGACGTCGACTCCGCCGCGTCGACCACCTATCTGGGAGGTCGCATGGCAGGAAGTGTGTCCCGGCGCGGTTTTCTGGGCGGCGCGGCGGCCGCCTCCGTCGCCGGCACGGTGACGCTGGCACCCGGTCGGGCCTGGGCCGACACAACGCCGCCGGACCGGATCCGGTTGAGCGTCAACGGCAAGGTGTACGAGATCGACGCAGACCCGACGGTCACGCTGCTGGATGCGCTGCGTGAGCGGCTCGGGCTGACCGGCACCAAGAAGGGCTGCGACCGCGGCCAGTGCGGGGCCTGCACCGTCCATGTGGACGGCCGTCGCGTGGTGTCCTGCCTGACGCTGGCGATTGCCTGTGTGGGCAAGAAGGTCACGACGATCGAAGGGATCGCCGACGGCGATTCGTTGCATCCCGTGCAACAGGCCTTCGTCGACTGCGACGGATTCCAGTGCGGCTTCTGCACGTCCGGGCAGATCATGTCGGCCGTCGAGGTCGTGAGCCAGGGCTCCGCCCGTACCGACGAGGACATCCGGGAGGCGATGTCCGGCAACATCTGCCGGTGCGGCGCCTACTCGAACATCGTGGACGCCATCAAGCAGTGCCGTGCCGATCAAAATCGGGGTGACCGCCGATGAAGGCGTACGACTTCGGCTCCGCCGGCACCGTTCGGCAAGCGCTTTCCCACGGCGGCGACGGCACGTCCTATCTGGCCGGCGGCACCACGCTGGTGGACCTGATGAAGCTGGAGGTGATGACGCCGGCGCACGTCGTCGACATCAACTCCCTGCCGCTGCGCGGGATCCAGTGCACGCCGCTGGGCCTGCGGATCGGCGCGCTGGAGCGGATGGCCGACGTCGCCGTGCACCACGAGGTGGCCGCGCGCTGGTCCATGGTGTCCACGGCGTTGCAGCTGAGCGCTTCGCCGCAGCTGCGCAACATGGCCAGCATCGGTGGCAACCTGTTGCAGCGAACCCGTTGCGACTACTTCCGTGACGTGCGCATGCCGTGCAACAAGCGCAAACCGGGCAGCGGCTGTCCCGCCGTCCATGGGGACAACCGGATGCACGCCATTCTCGGCACCAGCGCGTCCTGTGTCGCCACCCACGCCAGCGACCTCGCGGTGGCGCTGGTCGCGCTGGACGCCTCGATCCGGCTGCAGGACCGGCACGGCGAGCGGGTCGTCCGGCTGGCCGACTTCTACCGGCTGCCCGGCGACACGCCGTCGGTGGAGAACCAGCTGCGGCCGGGGGAGCTGATCACCGAGGTGATCGTGCCGGCCTGCGACTGGCCGCAGACCTACGTCAAGGTGCGCGACCGGTCGTCGTACGAGTTCGCCCTGGCGTCGGCCGCTGTCGCGGTGGACGTGCACGGGGGAGTGGTGCGGGACGCACGGGTCGCGGTCGGCGGCGTCGGCACGCGGCCGTGGCGGCTGCAGGCCGTGGAGAAGGCGCTGCGCGGCAAGCCGGCGACCGAGGACAGTTACCTGGAGGCGGCGAAGTTGGCGGTCGTGGGGGCTCAGCCGTTGGCGGGCAACGGCTTCAAGGTGCCGCTGGTGCAGCGGACCATCGCACGGGCGTTGGCAGGTGCGCGATGACCGTCTCACTGTCCCGTGTGGAGTCTCACCTCAAGGTCACCGGCGGTGCCGTCTACGCGGCCGACAATGCCGCCACTGCCTACGGATACCTGCTGACGAGCACCATCGCCCTCGGCGCCGTAACCGCGATGGACGTCACCGCCGCGCAGGCCGCGCCGGGTGTCTTCGCCGTGTACACGCCGTTCAGCCCGTTGAAGCTCTACGGGTACGGCGACGGCTCCACGGACGAGACCGCGCCGGTGTTGCAGGACAACAACGTGCGGTACAACGGCCAGGTGATCGGCATGGTCGTCGCCGACACCTTCGAGCACGCCCGGGACGCCGCCTCGCTCGTGTCGACGACGTACGACGTCAAGCCGGGCAACGTGAACTTCGCCGCCGGTGTCGCGACCGCGACCCCGACGAGCAGCCCGGTCGCCGAGGTCCTGGCCCCCGGCGTCACCTCCATCGACGCCGCCCTGGCGGCCAGCGAGGTCACGGTCTCAGCCGTCTACACGACCCCGCACCAGCACCACAATCCGATGGAGCCGCACGCGGCCGTCGCGGTGTGGACAGACGACCGGCTCACGCTGTACACGGCGACGCAGGGCGTGATGAACGTCGCCAGCCACATCGCGCGGGCGCTCGGTGTCGATCAGTCCAAAGTGCACGTCGTGAATCCCTACGTCGGCGGGGCCTTCGGCGGCAAGATCGGCAACTGGGCCCACGTCCCGCTGGCCGCCGCGGCGGCTCGGGCCCTGAGCCGGCCGGTGAAGGTCGCGCTGACCCGGGAGCAGACCTTTGCCGTGTCGGGTCATCGGCCGCCGTCGCACCAGACCGTGACGCTGGGCGCGGCCAAGGACGGCACGCTCGTGGCGATCAAGCACGAGGGCATCTCCGGCAAGTCGCAGTCCGGGCCGTCCATGGAGAACGTGGCCAACCATTCCCTCACCGCCTACGCGTCGCCGAACCTGCACATCACGCGGGCGTTCGTGCCGCTGGACGTGTCGGCGATGACGCCGATGCGGGCGCCGGGCGAGACGCACGGGGCGTTCGCGCTGGAAAGCGCCATGGACGAGCTGGCGGTCAAGCTCGGCGTGGACCCGTTGGCGCTGCGGCAGAAGAACTACGCGGCCAAGGTGCCCAACAGCGGGAACCCCTGGTCCAGCAAGCACCTGGACGAGTGCTACCAGGTCGGCGCAAACGCTTTCGGTTGGGCCGAACGCAATCCCGTGCCGGGCTCGGTGCGTGACGGCGACTGGTTCGTCGGCCTCGGCATGGCCACCGCCACCTATCCGGCCTCGCGGTCGAAGTCGTCTATGAAGGTCCGGCTGCAGGCCGACGGCACCGCCGTCGTCTCCGGCACCGGTGCCGACCTCGGCACCGGCCAGCTCACGGTGTTCGCCATCCTCGGCTCGCAGGCCCTGGGCATCCCGGTGGGCTCCGTCCGCGCCGAGCTGGGCGACTCCTTGCTGCCGCCCGCCACACCGGCCGGTGGTTCCACGTCGACATCCAGCAACGGGCCGTCATTGATGGTTGCCGCCGACGCCGCGAAGTCCGCCTTGCTTGCGCAGGCCGCACAGAATCCGCAATCGCCCTTCTACGGCAAGACACCGGTCTACAACGCCGGCATGGTCAGCGCCGACGGCGTGTCGATGAGCTTCGGCAGCCTGCTGACCGCGCTGGACATGCCGGCCGTCGAGGGCACGTCCGCGCTGCCCAGCGGCACCACCAAGGGCTACGGCTACATGTCGTTCGGGGCGCACTTCTGCGAGGTCCGCGTCAACCGGTGGACCGGCGAGCCGCGGGTGACGCGATGGCTGTCGGTGATCGACGGCGGCACCATCGTCAACGAGAAGACCGCGCGCAGCCAGGTGCTCGGGGCCGTCGTGATGGGCATCGGCGGCGCGCTGCTGGAGGACAGCCGGGTCGAGCCCGACACCGGTCGCTACGCCGGCGCCAACATGGCCGCCTACCTCGTGCCCGTCAACGCCGACATCCCGCCCATCGACGTCCGGTTCCTCAACTACCCCGACACGGTCTTCAGCCCGCTCGGGGCCCGCGGCATCGGCGAGCTCGGCATCGTCGGCGTGGCCGGGGCCGTCGCCAACGCCGTGCACAACGCCACCGGCAAGCGCGTCCGCGACCTGCCGATCACCCTCGACAAGCTGTTGTGAAGCTCCGCTACAGGTCGTTCGAAGCAGCGGTGCCTGGACGCCGCTGGTAGTCATAACCGCATGAGCGAGATGTCGGCGGAGGCCGTCCTGACCACGACCAGGTCCGTGCGCAAGCGGCTGGACCTGACCCGGCCCGTGGACCTGGCCGTGGTTCGGGAATGCCTCACCATCGCCTTGCAGGCGCCCAGCGGCTCCAACCGCCAGCAGTGGCAGTGGATCGTCGTCACCGACGAGGCGCAGCGGGCCGCGATCGGCGACGTGTACCGGCGCGCCTGCCACGAGTACCTGGAATCCGCCGGCGCGGCCGGCAAGTTGTTCGCCGACGACCCCGACCGTTCCGCCGTGCAGCAACGGGTGCACTCCTCCGTCGCCGCCCTGGCCGACACCATGGGGCAGGTCCCCGTGCTCGTGCTGCCCTGCCTTCGCGTCGCCGGCGGGCTCCCGTCCGGCAACCAGGCCGGGCTGTGGGGTTCGCTCCTGCCCGCCGCCTGGAGCTACATGCTCGCCGCCCGCACCCGTGGCCTCGGCACCGCCTGGACCACGCTGCACCTCAGCTATGAGTCCGAGGTCGCCGACATCCTCGGCCTCCCCGCCGACGTGCACCAGGCGGCCCTCATCCCCACCGCCTACTACACCGGCACCGACTTCAAGCCCGCCCCGCGCCAGCCCCTCGACGAGGTTCTGCACGTCGACCGTTGGTAGCAGGCCCTCGGCGATATCGTCGGAACGTGTTCCATTTGAGAGTGATCGTCCCGAACGGACGGACCGACGCCGTGCTCGAGGCCCTGCGGCGGCAGGTCGGCGCCGCGCACGTGGTGCTGCTGCGCGGCGTCGCGATGGACGGCGCCGGTGACGTCGTCGAGGCTGCCGTGGCGCGGGAGGCGGCCGACGCGGTCGTCGCCGAGCTGTGTCGGCTCGACGTCGATCACGTCGGCGGGATCACCCTGGAGGCGGTGGACACGGTGCTGTCCGACGCCGTCGACCGCGCCGAGCATGCGGCGCCCGGCGATGGCGCCGACGCCGTGGTGTGGGAGGAACTGCTGGCCAAGACCGGCGAGGAGGCCAAGCCGAGTGTCACCTTCCAAGCTTTCCTCACGCTGGCCTGCGTGCTCGCGTCGGTCGGCGTGGTCACCAACTCGCCGGTCACCATCGTCGGCGCGATGATCGTGGGGCCCGAGTTCGGCCCGTTGGCCGCGCTCGCCGTCGGGCTGGTGCGCCGGCGCGGTGACCTGCTCCGACGAGCCGGCCTGGCCCTGGCCCTCGGATTCCCGGTCGCGATGCTGGTCACGGCCGGTGTCACGGTTCTGGCCGAATTCGTCGGCTTGTTCGATCGCACGGCCGTGTTGTCGGCCCACCAGGTCGAGTTCGTCTACCAGGTCGGGCCGTACTCGCTGATCGTGGCTCTGTTGGCCGGTGCGGCCGGGATGCTGGCCATGACCTCGGCCAAGTCCGCGGCGCTGGTCGGGGTGTTCGTGTCGGTGACGACCGTGCCGGCGGCCGGCTACGCGGTGGTGGCCGCGGTGCTCGGCGAGTGGGACCGCTGTCTCGGCTCGGTCGTGCAGCTGGTGGTCAACATGATCGGCATCGTGCTGGCCGCGGCGGGTGTGCTGCTGCTGCGGAGGCGCCGGGTCGGCGACGACCGTCCGCTGGTTTCGGGCTGAGGTTGCTCACGCCCTCGCGAAGCGCATGACGCCGTCGGCGACCGGGGTGTAGGTCAGGTCGAGGTGGTCGAGGATGTAGGTCTGACGTGACCGCCACGGGCGGCGTGCGCCCTGCTTGGGCAGGATGGCCTCGGCGCGCTTGATGTAGCCGGAGGTCAGGTCGAGGATCGGGCGGCCGCCGCCGGAGTCGCGCGGGGACAGGGTCGGGGTGCAGATCGTGTAGTGCCGGCGGTCCATGTGGTTGAGCAGCCGGCAGACGTAGCGCGAGGTCAGGTCGGCGCGCAGCGTCCAGGAGTTGTTGGCGTAGCCGACGCACCAGGCGAAGTTGGGCACGCCGCTGAGCATCATTCCCTTGTAGACGGTGGCATTGCTCGGGTCGACGGGCTTGCCGTCGACGGTGAGCCGCAGCCCGCCGACGGCGACCATCTTCAGGCCGGTGGCGGTGACGATGACGTCGGCCCGCAGCTCGCGGCCGGAGGTGAGGCGGATGCCGTCGGGGGTGAACGTCTCGATGTGGTCGGTGACGACGCTGGCCCGCTTGCTGCGCAAGGCGTTGAACAGGTCGCCGTCGGGCACCAGGCACAGCCGCTGGTCCCACGGCTTGTAGCGCGGCACGAAATGCGGGTCGACGGGCACGGAGTCGCCGAGCGCTGCGGCGGCCCCCTTGCGCAGCAGCGCGGCGGCCCGGTCGGGGAAGCGGCGCATGAACTGGAAGAAGACGGTGCTGAACGCCAGGTTCTTGGCGCGGACGGCGCGGTGCCCGAGCCGGCCGGGCAGCCTCTGGCGGATCTTGTTGGCCAGCGCGTCCTGCTGCGGCCGGGCCACGACGTAGCTGGGGGAGCGCTGGAGCATGGTGACGTGCGCGGCCTTGTCGGTCATCGCCGGCACGAGCGTCACGGCGGTCGCGCCGCTGCCGATCACCACGACGTTCTTGTCCGTGTAGTCGAGATCCTCGGGCCAGAACTGCGGGTGCACGATCTGGCCGGTGAAGCTGTCCTGGCCGGGGAAGTCGACCACGTGCCCGCTGTCGTAGCTGTAGTAGCCGCTGCACAGGTAGAGGAACGAGCAGGTGTAGGTCACCGGCTCGCCGTCGTGCACGGCCTCGACGCTCCATCTGGCGTCCACGGTGGACCATGAGGCGGACACAACCTTGTGCCCGAACCGGATCTGGCGGTCGATGCCGAACATCGACGCGGTCTCCCGCACGTACCGCAGGATCGACGGGCCGTCGGCGATGGCCTGTGGGTCGGGCCACGGCCGGAACGGGTAGCCGAGCGTGAACATGTCGGAGTCGGACCGGATGCCGGGATAGCGGAACTGGTCCCAGGTGCCGCCGATCGCGTCCCGCGCCTCCAGGATGGCGTACGTCCGGCGCGGCGTCCGGGTGCGCAGCCGGTAGGCGGCGTTCACCCCCGACAGCCCGGCGCCGACGATCAGGACGTCGACATGTGTGGCGGTCATGTCAAGCACGGTACCGCCGGTCGGCCGCCCGGTCCGTTGTCCCGCGCCTTACGGACATCACTGTTGACACGTCCGTCCGCCCGGTAACAATATTGAACCGGTAAGAGAACTGAACCGTCTGGAGGGCGCATGCTGTCGAGCGCACGGAAGGCCGCCGCCGTCGCGCGCGACCTGGCCGAGGAGACCGAGCGGGGCCGGCAGCTGGCCCCCGGCGTCGTCGCCGAGCTGAAGGCGCACGACCTGCTGCGCATCGGGCTGACCGCCGACCTCGGCGGCGCCGAGCCGACCACCGCCGAGATCCTGGCGACGGCCGAGACCATCGCCACCGGTGACGCGTCCGCCGGCTGGTGCGTGTCCATCGCCGCGACCAGCAGCCTGCTCGGCGCGTACCTGCCGGAAAAGGGCGCTCAGGAGGTGTTCGGCGACCCCGGCTCCGTGGCCGCCGGCGTGTGGGCGCCGCGGGCCAAGGGCGAGATGGTCGACGGCGGGGTGCGGATCAGCGGCCGGTGGTCGTTCTGCAGCGGCGTCCGGCACTCCGACTGGATCTTCCTCGGCTTCGTCCAGGACGGGCAGGTGCGCACGGCCGCGTTCCCCACCGCCGAGCTGGAGATCCTGGACACCTGGAAGACCTCCGGACTGCGCGGCACCGGCAGCACCGACGTCGTGGCCAAGGACGTCTTCGTCCCGGACCACCGCCTGTTCTCCGTGCTCGACGGGCCGCCGGCCGGGGCCCGGACGCTGCAGAGGTTCCCGCTGTTCGGCTTCTTCGCCGCCTCGATCGCGGCCGCCGCGCTGGGCAACGCCCGTGGCGCGATGACCGAGTTCGCCGAGCTGGCGACCGTGCGCAAGCCGACCGGATCCAGCCGCAGCACCGCCGAGCGGCCAGCGACGCAAAGCACCTTCGCCGCCGCCGAGGCGTCGCTGCGCGCCGCGCGGGGCCTGTACTACCAGGCGATCGACGACGCGTGGCAGGCCGCCGCTTCGGACGAGCCCGTTTCCGTCGAGCTTCGGACCTCGCTGCGGCTCGCCTGCACGCACGCCGTGCGGACCTCGGCCGAGGTCGTCAGCGCCGTGTACGACCTCGGCGGCGGCTCCGCGATCTACGAGGATTCCCCCCTGCAGCGCCGTTTCCGGGACGCACACACCGCCACCGCGCACTTCCAGGTCAACCCGGCGACGTTCGAGCTGACCGGACGGCTGCTGCTGGGCCTGCCGACCGAGACGGGTCAGCTGTGAGCGACATCGGCGTGGTGGCGCCGTACTGGCTGGACCGGCCGGACACCGAGGTCGTCGGCATCGCCCTCGAAGCCGAGCGAAATGGTTTCGGCACCATGTGGCTCGGCGAGATGGCCACCTACGACGCCTTTTCCCTTGCCACGGCGGTGGGATTGCGTACCGAGCGGATCGGGCTGCGCATCGGCCCGCTGCCGATTTCCGTTCGCACGCCGGTGTCCGTGGCTCTCGGCGTGTCGTCGGTGACCGATCTGGCCCGGCCCGTCGCCGGCGTCGGGCTCGGCGGCTCCAGCCCGTTCATCGTCAGCGGCTGGCACGACCGCCCCTGGCAGCACGCCGCCAGCCGCATGCGTGAGGCCGTCGGCGTCCTGCGGTCCGTTCTGGACGGTGGACGCACCGATTTCGCCGGCGACCACGTTCGCAGCAAGGGATTCCGCCTGCGGCGGCCCCTGCCCGGCCTGCCGATCACCGTCGCCGCGTTCGGGCCGGCGATGACCCGCGTCGCCGCCGAGGTGGCCGACGAGGTCGTGCTCAACCTCGTGTCGCCCGAGCACGTCGCCTCCGTCCGCAAGGCCGTGGACGCCCATGCCGCTGGTGTCGGCCGCACCCCGCCCCGGCTGGCGGTGTGGATCCCGGTCGCCCTCGACCCCGGGCCGGCCACGCTGGCCCAAGCAGCCGCGCAGACCGCCGTGTACCTCAGCCCGCCCGGCTACGGCGAGATGTTCAGCGCCCTCGGCTACTCTTCGCTGGTGGAGCGGGCCCGGGCCGGTGAGCCGCGGAAGGACCTCGCCGCCGCCATCCCCGCCTCGCTCATCGCCTCGGTCGGCGCCGTCGGCTCGAAGTCGGACGTGCTGGCCCGGATCGCCGAGTTCCACGCCGCCGGCGCCGACCACGTCGGCATCGTCCCGACGACCGCCGAGGACCCGAGCGGCGCGCGGCTGCTGGCCGAGTTGGCCCGCCGATGACCGCCGAACAGGAGTTCCGACACCGGTTCACGGCGGAGTCCGTCGGCCGCGCCCTCGAACTCGTCGGCGAGCGGTGGACCCTGCTCATCCTGCGCGAGGCGTTCTTCGGCGTGCGGCGGTACGGGCAACTCGCCCGCAACCTCGGCATCCCGCGGCCGACCCTGTCCACCCGGCTCAAGCGGCTCGTCGAGGCCGGGCTGCTGGAGAAGGTCGCCTACGACGAGGACAAGCACGAATACCGGCTCACCGAGGCCGGCAAGGGCCTGTTCCCGGCCGTGGTCGCCCTGATGAACTGGGGCGACACCCACCTGCCCGCCCCGGAGGGGCCCCCGGTCGTGTTGCGGCACAACGACTGCGGCCAGCACGCCGACCCGTTCCTGGCCTGCCGGCACTGCGGCGGCGAGATCACCACCACGGCCGTCACCCCCGAACCCGGCCCCGGCTACCGCCCCTGACCCCCGCGAGTCCCGCTCAGCGTCACACCGAATGTACGAAACGGTTTCACACCTTCGGTGTGACTGTGGGCGGGACTCACGGGGGTGACCAGTAGGTTGGATGGCCCCGACCGTCACCGAAATGAGCCGACGTTGGCATCGAGCAGCACCACGTCCGCCTGGGCGCCGCTGGCCGCCCGATCGTTCCGAGCGCTGTGGCTGGCGCAGTTCGCCTCGAACGTGGGCACATGGGTGCAGTCGGTGGGGGCACAGTGGCTGCTGCTGGACCACGGCCCGACGGTGGTGGCGCTGGTGCAGACGGCGAGCTCGCTGCCGGTGTTCCTGTTCGCGCTGCCGGCCGGCGTGCTGGCCGATCTGGCGGACCGCAAGCGTCTGCTGGTGTGGGCGCAGCTGGGCATGACGGTGGTGGCGGCGCTGCTCGCGGTGGCGACGTTCACCGGCGGCATGACAGCGGGCCTGCTGCTGACGCTGACGTTCCTGCTGGGCTGCGGCAGCGCCCTGGTCGGCCCGGCATGGCAGGCGATCCAGCCGGAGCTGGTGCCACGCGAGCAGCTCAAGCAGGCGTCGGCGCTGGGCGCGGTCAACATGAACATCGCCCGCGCGGTCGGGCCGGCGTTGGGCGGCCTGCTGGTAGCGCTGGCCGGCGTGGGCTGGACGTTCGCGCTGAACGCGGTGTCGTTCGTGGTCATCCTGCTGGCACTGCAGATGTGGCGGCGGGCCCCGCAAGCCCGGCCGAACGAGACCGAACGCGAGCACGCCGTCGCGGCCGTGCGGGCGGGCGTGCGCTACCTGCGCCATGCACCGGGCATTCGGCGGATCCTGCTCCGCGCGCTGCTGTTCGTGCCGGCGGCCTCAGCACTGTGGGCGCTACTGCCCACGGTGTCCGCCCAGGTGTTGCACCTCGGCTCCAGCGGCTACGGGCTGATGCTGGGCGCGCTCGGTGTCGGCGCTGTCGCCGGGGCGCTGGGCCTGCCGGCGGCGGCGCGGCAGGTCAGCGGCACCGCGATGCTGATGGTCTCCGGCGCGGTGTTCGCCGCGGTGACGGCGGTCCTGCCGCTGTGCCCGAACGCACTCGTCGCCGCGATCCCGCTGACCCTGGCCGGCGCGGCGTGGATCGGCGTGCTGTCGACGCTGAACGCGGCCATGCAGCTGACGCTGGCCGGCTGGGTCCGGGCCCGCGGCCTGGCCTTCTACCTGATCGTGTTCATGGGCGGCCAGGCGTTCGGCGCCGCGATCTGGGGCATCGTCGCCGGCTACGCGGGCCTGACGATCACGCTGTTCGTCGCCGCCGGGCTGCTGGTGCTCGGCGCGGCCACCGGCTGGTGGTGGCCGCTCCACGACGGCGGCAACCTGGACCGGTCGGTCGCCGCGAGCTGGGCCGACCCGTCGCTGGTTTTAGAACTCCGGCCGACCGACGGCCCTGTGCTCGTGCAGATCGAGTACCGGGTGGCCGAGGACAACGTGAACGACTTCACCCGCGCGATGACCGTGGTGGAACGCTCCCGCCGGCGCACCGGCGCGACCAGCTGGGGCCTGCACCGGGACATCGCCGACCCGGCGCTGTTCCTGGAGACGTTCCAGGTGCCGTCGTGGGCCGAGCATCTGGCGCAGCACCACTCCCGCTATACCGGCGCCGACCACGACGTGTTGGAGCGGGCGCGCCGGCTGGCCGAGGGCGAACCGACCGTGCGACACGCGCTCGCCGCGCCGTCGCCGCTGGACTGATCGCATGCGTGTCTGGCACGAACTGACCCGTGGCGACAAGCACGGCCCACTGCCGGCGCTGTTGCTGGTGCTGACGGTCGCGACCGGTCTGGTCGACGCCGTGAGCGTCCTCGACCTCGGCCGCGTGTTCGTCGCGAACATGACCGGCAACGTCGTGTTCGTGGCGTTCGCGCTGACGGGGGTGCCGGGGTTCTCGCTGGCCGCGTCGGTGGTCGCGCTGCTCGGCTTCCTGGCCGGCGCGTTCCTCGGCGGCCGGCTGGCCCGGCGGCACACGCACCGGGGTCGGTTGCTGCGCAACGTCACCCTTGTCGAGTTGGGGCTGGTGGCGGTGGCGATCCTCCTCTCCTTGCCGGCCGATGCCGCGGTCGTGCAGGCGGCGCTGCTGGCGGTCGCGATGGGACTGCAGAACTCCATCGCGCGCCGGCTGGCCGTGCCCGACCTGACCACGACCGTGCTCACCACGATGATGGCCGGCTTCGCCGCCGACGCCCGCCGTCAGGGACGGGTCGCCGCCGCGCGGCGGGCACTCGCCGTGTCGGCGATGTTCGTTGGCGCTGTCATCGGTGCCGTGCTGCTGCTTCACGCCCGCGCGGTGTGGGCGCTGGCCGCCGCGGCCGTCCTCATCGGACTCGTCGCGACGGTCAGTGCCGTGCGCAGCCGGGGCGAAGCGCCCTGGCACGCCGTCACATCTTGATGACCGAGAACGCCGCGCCGTGCTGGTCGTCGAGCACCGCGAAGCGGCCCTGCGGAATGTCCGTCGGCGGCACCGCGACCGAGCCGCCCAGCTCCACGCACCTGGCCGCGGTGGCGTCGGTGTCCTCGACGGCGAAGTAGATCATCCAGTGCGCCGGCACCTCGGCCGGCCACATGTCGCCCGCCATCGGCATCATGCCGCCGACCGGGCCGCCGTTGAGCGTCCACGTCGTGTAGGTGACGTCGCCGAACGGGCTGTCGTCGTGGCCCCAGCCGAACACGCCCTCGTAGAAGGACTTCGCGCCCGCCGGGTCGCGGGTCATCAGCTCGTTCCAGCACAGGGCGCCCGGCACGTTGAACACTTCACCGCCCGGCATGGTGCCCGGCTGCCACACCGAGAAGGCCGCGCCGCCGGCGTCCACGAACACCGCCATCCGGCCGTTCTCGCCGACGTCGCCCGGCGCCATCACCACCTTGCCGCCGTTGGCCTCCACCCTGGCGGCGATGTCGTCCGCGCTGTCGGTGATCACGTACGTCGTCCACACCGTCGGCTGGCCCTCGCTGAACAGCGGGCCCGCGCCGGCCACCGGCTCGCCGCCCAGGTTGAAGATCGTGTAACCGCCGAACTCCTCGCCGCCGGTGTGCGCGGTCCAGCCGAACAGCTCCGTGTAGAAGGCTCTGGTCGCGTCCAGGTCGGGCGAGCCGAGGTCGATCCAGCCGGGCACGCCCGGCGCCACAGCGCTCATGATGGTGCTCCTCGTCGTCGGCGGGACAGGTTCGTCCCGACACGGAAGCATCGTCGCAGCGGGGTCTGACATTTCCGGTCGGCCGTAGAGTGTCGCGGGTGCAGGTTCCCTCCCCGCTGACCGAGTTGCGCGACGAGCGGCTGAACGCGAGGGACGTCCGCCTCTATCTCAAGCGGGACGACCTCATCAGCCCCGACATCCCCGGCAACAAGTGGCGCAAGCTCAAGTACAACCTGGTCGCCGCGCGTGAGCAGGGGCAGCACACGCTGTTGACGTTCGGCGGCGCCTACTCGAACCACATCCGGGCCACCGCCGCGGCCGGCGCGCGGTTCGGGTTCGACACCATCGGCGTCATCCGGGGCGAGGAACACCGGCCGCTCAACGACTCGCTGGCCCGGGCCGTCCAGTATGGAATGCGGCTGGCCTACCTGGACCGCACGACCTATCGCCGCAAGACCGAGCCGGACGTGCTGGACGCGCTCGCCGACGAGTTCGGCGACTTCTACCTGCTGCCCGAGGGTGGCACCAACACGTTGGCGCTCAAGGGATGCATGGAGTTGCCGGCCGAGATCGCACCCGATTTCGACGTGCTGTGCTGCGCCTGCGGAACCGGCGGCACCCTCGCCGGCCTCGCCGCCGGGCTACGACCCGGCCAGCACGCGCTCGGCTTCTCCGCGCTGAAGGGCGGCGAATTCCTGGCCGGTGACGTCCGCCGCCTGCAGATCGCCGCGTTCGGGGCCGAGACCGGCAACTGGTCCATCGATTTCGACTCGCACTTCGGCGGCTACGCGAAACGCACCCCCGAACTGGACGATTTCGTGACCGACTTCCGCGTCCGGCACGACGTCGACCTCGACCGGGTGTACGTGGCGAAGATGCTGCACGGCGTGTTCACCCGGGTCCAGGAGGGCGAGTTCGCCGCCGGCACCGCGATCGTCGCCGTCGTCACCGGCTGAAATCCGGTTGCGTCCGTCGCGAGGCTAGGGGCGTGACGTTGCCTCCGCTGCACGAAGACCTGACCTTTCACGGGCCGCTGTCGTCCTCCCGTGCCGACCTGCTCGTCCGCTCGCTCGGGCCGCTCGACGGTCAGCATGTCGTCGACCTCGGCTGCGGCTGGGCCGAGTTGCTGCTCCGGACCGTCGCCGCCGGGGCCACCGGTCACGGCGTCGACCAGGACGCCGAGGCCATCGCCCATGGCCGGAAGCTCGCCATCGACCGTGGCCTTTCCGACCGCGTCACCTTGGCGGTCGGGGACGCCGGGGCGTGGTCGGGGGAGGCCGATGTCGTGATCGTGAACGGCGCCAGCCAGGTCTGGGGCGGTGAGCCCACTTCGCACACCGTGAACGCCCTCGAAGCCGGCCGTCGGTTCCTGCGCCCCGGCGGGCGGTTGCTGCTCGGCGAGGGGTTCTGGGAACGGGAACCCACCGCCGCCCAACTTGCCGCCATGCCCATACCCCGCGAGCAGTACGGCTCCGTGGCGGACCTCGTCGACCTCGCTCTCGGGCATGGCTACCGGCTGCTCTGGCTCTCGCAGGCCAGCCAGGACGAGTGGGACGAGTTCGAGTCGGCCCACGCCCTTGCTCGGGAGCTCTGGCTGCTCGACCACCCGGAGGACACGGCGGTGCGGGAGCGTGCCGACCAGCAGCGGGAATGGCGGCTCAAAGGCTGGCGTGGCGTGCTGGGAATGGTCTACCTGACCCTGGTGCTGCCGCGCTGACCCCGCGGGGGTTCAGCCGCGGCGGGCGCGGGCGCGGCGTTTGCCCTCGTGCATGGCCTGGACGCGGGCGACGGGAATGGTGTGGCCCTCGGCGACGAGATCGGCGGGCAGGGTCTGCGGCGAGGGCATGGCGTCGGCCCACGGGTCGGACGTGCCCAACAGGGCCGGGGCGGTGCGGATGGTGAAGTCGGCGGGGGTGACATCGTCGAGGGCGTCCCAGGAGACGGGGAAGGAGACGGGGACGCCGGGGCGGAGGCGGGGGCTGTAGGCAGCGGCCACGGTGGCGCCGCCGGCACGGGTGGAGTCGAGGAAAACCTTGCCGTGGCGGTCCTCGACGATGAAGGCGGTGGTGGCCAGCACCGGGTCGAGGCGCTCGGCGCGGGCGGCGATGGCACGGGTGGCGGCGGCGACGTCCTCGACGGCGGCCTGCTGGTCGACGGGCACGAAGATGTGCACGCCCTTGGAACCGCTGGTCTTGACGGCGCCGCTGAGGCCGCAGTCGGAGAGGGCCTGCCGGATGAGGTGGGCGGCCTGCACGACGAGCCGGAAGGAATCGCCGGCGGGAGGGTCGAGGTCGAGCACGAGGTGGGTGGGACGAGCCCACTGGTCCAACCGGAACAGCGTGGGGTGGTACTCGACGGCCCGCTGGTTGGCGAACCACAGCAGGGTGCGGCGGTCGTTGCACAGCGCGTACGAGATCTCACGCTTGGACGCCTCGGCCCAGATCGGCTGCCGTTGGACCCAGGCGGGCGTGTACTTCGGCAGGTTCTTCTGCATGAACGGCGGCTGGTCGCGCAGCGACCTGATCACGGAGAGGGGCCGGTCGGCGAGCACGGGCACCAGCTGCGGGTGCACGGCGTCGAGGTAGTCGACCAGGTCGCCCTTGGTGGCCTCGGCCCCGTCGAACAGCGGCTGGTCGAGATTGGTCAGCGTGACACCGTCCCGTTCCATGCCACCACGATCCCCGGGCGCAGCGGTGCCGGCAACCCGGAAGCGGTTGTGTCGCCGGCGGTCACGGTATTACTCTCCGCCACGTGACCGTCGACGTGCGCTTCGGAGGTGCCCACCGCGGGTGCCGCGCGCCCGCACGTCGGATCAAGGGCCGCCGGGTGCGCTACCACATCGGCTGCGAGCCCGGGCAGGTCCGCGGGATGCGATGGCACGGCTGACCGACCGTCGGCCCGCTTTCGTTCACCCGTAAGGACAAAACCCCATATGGTCACCTCTTTCTTCCATCCCGCCGACGGCGACGGGACGGGCGTCTTCGGCCGCTTCGGCGGCCAGTACGTGCCCGAGGCCCTGGTCGCCGCGATCGACGAGCTCACCGCCGCCTACGACAAGGCCCGCACCGACGAGGAGTTCGCGGCGGACCTGAACAACCTGCTGGCGGACTACGCCGGCCGGCCGACACCGCTGACCGAGGTGCCGCGTTTCGCGGAGGCGGTCGGCGCGAGGGTGTTCCTCAAGCGCGAGGACCTCAACCACACCGGTTCGCACAAGCTGAACAACGCGCTGGGGCAGGCGTTGCTGGCCAAGCGCATGGGAAAGCCGCGTGTCATCGCGGAAACGGGCGCCGGCCAGCACGGCGTCGCCACGGCGACGGCGTGTGCGCTGCTGGGCATCGACTGCACCGTCTACATGGGATCCTTCGACACGGAGCGGCAGGCGCTGAACGTGGCGCGGATGCGCATGCTCGGCGCGGAAGTCGTTGCCGTGCCGACGGGTGCGGGCACGTTGAAGGACGCCATCAACGAGGCGTTCCGCGACTGGGTGGCCAACGTGGACTCCACGCACTACCTGTTCGGCACGGCCGCCGGGCCGCACCCGTTCCCGACGATCGTGCGCGACCTGCAGCGAGTTGTCGGAGTCGAGGCGCGGGAGCAGATCCAGCGCCGCACCGGCCGGCTGCCGGACGCCGTGCTGGCCTGCGTCGGCGGCGGATCGAACGCCATCGGCGCCTTCCACCCCTTCCTGGACGACGCCACGCGGCTGATCGGCTGCGAGGCCGCCGGTGACGGCGTCGAGACCGGCCGGCACGCGGCGACGTTCGCCGGGGGCCGGGTGGGTGTGCTGCACGGCTCGCGCTCCTACTTCCTGCAGGACGACGACGGCCAGACCGTGGAGACGCATTCGATCTCGGCCGGCCTGGACTACGCCGGTGTCGGGCCGGAGCACTCGTACCTGCGGGACAGTGGGCGGGCCGAGTACGTGCCCGTCACCGACGACGAGGCGATGGCCGCGATGCGGCTGCTGGCGCGGACCGAGGGCATCATCCCGGCGATCGAGTCCAGCCACGCCCTCGCCGGCGCCGTCAAGCTCGGCGCCGAGCTGGGGGAGGTCGTGCTGATCAACCTGTCGGGGCGCGGGGACAAGGACATGGACACGGCCGCGCGGTACTTCGACCTGGTGGGGGAGCGGTGAAGATGGCTTCGCGCAAGGAGAAGATGACGGCGGCCGAGGGCCGGGGCGTCGGAGTCATGGATCCGCGGCCGACCCTGTTCTCCCGCGACGAGAAGTCCCTCGTCGGCTACCTTCCCGCCGGGTTTCCTACCGTCGACGACAGCGTCCGGGCGCTGGTGGCCATGGCCGAAAGCGGTTGTGACGCGCTGGAAGTCGGCCTGCCGTACACGGATCCGGTGATGGACGGGCCGGCGATCCAAACGGCGAGCACCACAGCCCTGCGCAACGGGGTCAGGACCGAGGACGTGCTGCGCACGGTCGAGCAGGTCGCCGCGAAGACCGACGTGCCGATTCTGGTGATGACGTACTGGAATCCCATTGAGCAGTACGGCGTCGAGCGGTTCGCGGCCGGGTTGTCGGACGCGGGCGGGGCGGGGTGTGTGCTGCCGGACCTGCCGGTGCAGCACGCCGGGCCGTGGCGAGAGGCGGCGGACAAGCGGGAACTGGCCAGTGTTTTCATCGCCGCGCCGAGTTCGACCGACCAGCGCCTGGCCGCTATTGCCCGTGCCAGCACGGGATTTGTCTACGCCGCGTCCACGTTGGGCGTCACGGGGATGCGCTCGGAGGTCAGCGGTGCGGAGCTGGTGGCGCGGATCCGACAGGTGACGGAGCTGCCGGTGCTCGTGGGGCTGGGCGTGTCGGACGGCCGGCAGGCGGCGGAGGTGGCCGGCTTCGCCGACGGCGTGATCGTCGGCTCGGCGATCGTGCGGCGGATGCTCGACGCGCCGGACACCGCCACCGGCATCGCCGAGATCCGCGCACTGTGCGGTGAACTCGCCGACGGGACGCGCCGCCTAGTCGGCGGCCCGTGACGCGATGAGCAGCAGGCACAGCGTCGCCACGGCCGCGACCAGCCCGGCGACCAGTAACATGGGATCCAATGTGGACTGATCGGTTGGCGCCATCGCCTGCATCACCGGCGGCGCAGCGGAAGTAGCAGTGGTGGTCGGCGGTGCGGTCGTCGTGGTCGGATGGGCGGCGACGACGGGCGCGCCGCCGGCCGTCGTGTGATGTACGGCGGTGGTCGGCGCCGGCCGCTGGATCGGTGGCGCCGTGGTCGGCGCGGCCAGCACGGTGATCTGCGCCTTCATGTCGGGGTGGATGGAGCAGATGTAGGCGTACGTGCCGGGCTGGGTGAACGTGTACGTCCAGGACTGGCCGGTCATCAGCATCGGAGAGTGCACCGCGACCGGTCCGGCCGTCGTCGTGACGTCGTGCGGCGCCTGATCCTGGTTCGTCCAGGTGATCGTGTCGCCGACGTGCACGGTCAGTGATGCCGGCGCGAACGCGTACTGCGCCATCGTCACGGCCTGCGACGCGGCCATGGCGGGCGTCGGTGCGAGCACCGCGAGGAGCGGGATCGTCAGCAGTATCGAGAGCAGGCGGCGGGTCATCGGGTGAACTCCATCGCGGCCTCGACGCGCACGCGCCGCCGGCCGGGCGCGACGGCCGTGCCGGCGGCGGCGAACACCACGCCGTCGTCGTCGACGTGCACGACGCGTGCCGCCAGCCGTAGCGTGTGTCGCCGGCCGCGCAGGTCGAGCCAGCCGTTGATGCGCAGTCGGCGGCGCCGCTCGACGGTGATTGTCGCGGTCAGCACGTCCGGCAGGGTCAGGGTCGATTCGTCGCCGATGACCAGTTCGCCGCCGTCCGGTCGGATCCTGCGGTGTATCAAGGGGAACGGCGTGAATTCGAGGACGCAGCCGCCCAGGCGGTAGGCGCCGGGCGACGGCAGGGTGTGGTCGACGACCGGCAGGACTGCGGTGTCGGGCATTGACGTCCTTTCGTGTCAGGGAAAGGGCCGCAGCGGGCCACGCTGACCGCTGCGGACCCGGTCAGCAGGTCAGCTGGTTGAACACCGGCTCGAGCATGTTCTCCACGAGCACGGTGTGGGTCTTGACGTACTGGTCGACGTTCAGCAGGTCGCTCACCTGCTGGCCGAGCGACTCGTCGAGGTGGGCCGCCTTCAGATGCGCCAGCAGCGGTGCGAGCACGTCCTTGACCGACTGGTCGGCGTCACCGTTGAGGATGGGGGTGAGCATGTTCTCGATCAGCACGGTGTGCGTCTTGATGTACTGGTCGAGGTTGAGCGCGTCGCTGACCTGCTGGCCGACGGATTCCTCCAGGTGCGCGGCCTTGAGGTGCGCGATGAACGGCGCCAGCGCCTCCTTGACCACGCAGCCGCTGCCCGGCGTGGAGGTCGGCATGGTCATCGTGGTGGTGGGCGACGCGGTTGTCGTCGGCGGCGGGGTCGTGGTGGTGGGCGGGGGAGTCGAGCCCTGGACCGTGACGCTGGCCTTCATGTCCGGGTGCACGGCGCAGTAGTACGAGTACGTGCCGGCCTTGGTGAAGGTGTAGCTGAACGTCTGGCCCTGTTGCAGGGTCGGCGACGCGAAGGTCACCGGGCCGCTGGACACCGTCACGGTGTGCGGCGCGGTGTCCTCGTTCGTCCAGGTCACGGTGGCCCCGGGCGACACCGTGACGCTGGCCGGGGAGAACGCGTAGTTCTTGATCTCCACGGCGATCGCCGAGGTCTCCGCGGCCGGCGAGTACTGCGCCACGGCGGCCTTCTGCGCGTCCACGACCGATGCGGGCAGGGCGGCGGTCTGCGCGGCCGGCTCCGGGCTCGTCGTGCGCTGGTCGTCGGCGCGCAGCGAGGTCAGCGCGAAGACCGATCCGGCGACGGCGAGCACCGCGAGCGCGGGAAGCAGCAGGCCGCGCCGGCGCGCCGGCAGGGATGGTTGGTCCACTTCGGTTTCCTTTCCGGGGGGAACGTCAGCGGCCGGGGCTGGCCGTGACGAGCACACTCGCGGCGAACAGCACGAACACCACGAGGACGGTCTCCGCCGTGACGGAGTAGACGAACGGCCGCACCGTGCGGGCGTCGCCGCGCAGCACCACGGCGAAGTCCAGCCGCCGGCCGACCCAGCTCTTGCTCGCCTGCGCCGCGGCCAGCACGACGGCGAGCACGCCGATCTTGACCAGCAGGATCCGGCCGTAGTCGGTGTGCAGCAAGGCATCCACCGAGCCGAGCGACTGCCAGGCCAGCACGACGCCGGCCAGCACGACGGTGCCCACGCTGACCATGGCGAGCCGCGAGTAGCGCGGCACCACCCGGGCCAGCTCGTCCGGCCGCCGCCGGGGCAGCACGCCGAACAGCAGCACCACCAGTCCGCCGATCCACAGCGCCATGCCGAGCAGGTGCGCCAGGTCGGCGATCTCCACCAGCGGGGTGCCGGCGTCGGAGGTGTGCCCGGTCAGCCCCATCGCGCGCAGCAGGCCCAGGCCGACGGCGAGTGCACCGACCCGCCACGCCACGGATCGCGCCGCGATCTCCTTGCGCTGCAACAGGTCCGCCAGCACCACGCCGGCGAGCAGCCACAGCAGCGCGATGGCGAGCCACACCCGGCCGAAGTCGGTGGCCAGCACCCGCGTCACCAGCGGCCAGCCGATGGGGCCGCCGCCGGCCCAGACGCCTTCCAGCACGATGGTGGCGACGGCGCCGGCGACGCCGAGCAGCCAGCCGGCGGTGATCACGCGCCGGGTGGCACGCACCGCGCTTCCGGCCGGCCACAGCAACGCGACAAAGCCGCTGCCGCCGAGGAAAAGCGCGATGCCGAGGTAGTCGACGAGCCTGGCGAGCACGTACCAGGACCGGGCCGCGTCGACGTTCACCGGGAGGTGGTGGTGGGCGTCGGCGTGGTCGTGGCCGGGCACGAGCCCAGCAGCGTGTCCACCAGGGGCGGCAGGCCGACTCCGGACACCACCGGGCCGAGCAGCGGAAGTCCTTGCACGCCAGTGGTCAGCGAGTCGACGATCGGCGGCACCAGGCCGGGCGTGCAGGTCGGCACGCTCGTCGTGGTGCCTGTCGTTGTTGTCGTCGGCACTGCCGTGGTGGCCGTCGGTGTAGCTGTCCCGACTACGACCGGGGCCGTTGTCGTTGCCACGTACGGGTTGTCGCCTTGTTGGCCGCCCCCGCCCGAGTAACCCGCCGACTGGTACCCACCGCCGCCCTGGTCACCGCTGGTGTCGGTGGTAGGCGGCTCGGCGCTGCCAGTGGCGGTGGGCGGCGCCGCCGCCGCGCTCGTGGTGTGGTGGATGCCGAGGCCGGAGGCGAATCCCAGGACCACGACCACCGAGCCGACCAGGCTCGCGGCCACCACATGCTCGCGCCGTAAGGAGATTCGTGTCGCCACGTGTCAGCTCCCCGCTGTCGCTGTGACGCCGGCGGACGGAGCCGGACTGCTCCGTTTGACCGTCGTCGTGCGCGTCACAGTGGAGCAGAGCACCCGAGGCGGGTAGTGACCGATCGATCACTGATCGGTAAAGGCGACCTCACCGTCGTGAAGATCACGTTGTGCGGAAGATCGGCCCCAGCCGAAGTAGGCCAGCGGCCCGACGAAGTTGACGCCGATCACCAGCGTCCACACCCACTTCGGGCCGCGCACCTTGGCCGCCGGGCGGATCGCGAGATCCACCCAGGCGGCCACGGCGAGCAGGACCTGCACGATGCCCAGCGCCGCCAGCTGACGGCGGCGGTGCGGGCTCAGGTCGTTCCACCCCATGCGATCAGCCGTCCTCGGCCTGGTCCCGGCGCCGCGGCGCGCGGCCCGGCGGCTGCTCGCTGGGGCGCACCCGCGGCGCGGGCGGAATGGGCAGCTCCTGCGGGGAAGCGAGGTGCACCGTCCGTCCATGATGGACGATCGTCAGGTCGTCGGGGCCGTCCACCTCGTACCGCGCTGAGGACGGGGTGACGGTCACCCGCACCCGCGAACTCCGCTGCCGCACCGAGAATCGCAGCCGGGACAGGCCCGGCGGAAGGCGCGGCGCGAAGCGCAGCATGCCGTCGCCGTCCTGGCGCAGGCCGCCGAGGCCGTTGACGAGCGCGATCCACGCCCCGGCCAGCGAGGCGATGTGCAGGCCGTCGGAGGTGTTGTGCTCCAGGTCGGCGAGGTCCATCAGCGCCGCCTCGGCCAGGTAGTCATGGGCCAGCTGCAACTGCCCGACCTCGGCGGCCACCACCGCCTGCACGCACGCCGACAGCGACGAGTCGCGCACGGTGATCCGCTCGTAGTAGTCGAAGTCGCGGGCCTTCTGCTCGGCCGTGAACTCCTCGGGGCACTGCATGATCGCCAGCACCAGGTCGGCCTGCTTGACCACCTGCTTGCGGTAGATGTCGAAGTACGGGTGGTGCAGCAGCAGCGGGTACTTCGACGTGGCGAAGTCCCACTCCTGGTGCCGGGTGAAGCCGTCGGACTGCGGGTGCACGCCCAACGCCGTGTCGTACGGGACGAGGACCGCCTTGGCGGCGTCGTGCCAGGCCGCCGCCTCCTCCTCGTCCACGCCCAGCTCCCGGGCCCGGTCCGGGAACTTGTGCACGTACTCGTAGGCGGCCAGCAGGTTCCGCTTGGCCATCAGGTTCGTGTAGACGTTGTTGTCGGCGATGGCGCTGTACTCGTCGGGGCCGGTCACGCCGTCGATGCAGAACCGGCCCTCGCTGTTGTGGTGCCCCAGCGACCGCCACAGCCGCGCGGTCTGCACCAGCAGCTCGATGCCGGCGGTGGCAGCGAAGTCCTCGTCGCCGGTGGCGCTCACGTACCGGGTGACCGCGGCGGCGACGGCGGCGTTCAGGTGGAACGCGGCGGTGCCGGCCGGCCAGTAGCCGGAGCACTCCGCGCCGGTGATCGTCCGCCACGGGAACGCGGCGCCCTCGAAACCCAGCTGCTGGGCGCGTTCCTGGGCCAGCGGCATGGTGTCGTGCCGCCACCACAGGGCATGCGCGACCGATTCCGGATACGTGTACGTCAGCACCGGCAGCACGTACAGCTCGGTGTCCCAGAACGCGTGGCCGTCGTAGCCGGGGCCGGTCAGGCCCTTGGCCGCGATGGCCCGCCGCTCGCCGCGAGCGCCGGCCTGCAGCACGTGGAACAGGGCGAACCGGACCGCCTGCTGCACCTCGGCGTCGCCGACCACCTCCACGTCGGCGTCCCGCCAGAACGCGTCCAGGAACTCCCGCTGCTCGGCGACCAGGCCGTCCCAGCCGGTCACCTTGGCCGCGGCCAGGGCCGCCTCGACCTGGTCCCGCAGCGCCGGCACGGACCGGGTGCTCGACCAGCCGTAGGCGACGAACTTGGCGAAGCCCAGCTTCTGCCCCGGGACCAGCCGGTTGCCGACGGAGAACCGGCCGAGGTCCGGTTCGATCTCGGTCTGGCAGGGCAGCTCGTCCTCGCCGAACACGGTGTGGTCCATCGCCGCCGCGACGCCCAGCCCGCTGTGCTCGACGCGGTGCACCAGGACCGCCTTGCTGCCGTGCGCCGCATGCATCACCGACGTCAGTGGCCGTTCCAGCACGGCCGAGGACCGCGGGTCGTCCGACTGCGCCGGGAGCTGCTCGTTGGCGATCAGCTCGGACTGGATCACCACCCGCACCGGCTTGTCGACGGCCTCCACCTCGTAGCCGATCGCGGCCACGGCCCGCTGCGTGAAGGAGACGAGCCGGGTGGTGCGGACCTTGACCGCCTTGCCGGCCGGCGAGACCCAGTGGATCTCGCGGACCAGCGTGCCGGTGCGGAAGTCGAGGGTGCGCTCGTGGCTGACCAGCGTGCCGTAGCGCAGGTCGAGCGGCTCGTCGTCGACGAGCAGCCGGATCACCTTGCCGTTGGTGACGTTGATGACCGTCTGGCTGGACTCGGGGTTGCCGTAGCCGCGTTCGGCGTACGGCAGCGGGCGCACCTCGTGCACCCCGTTGAGGTAGCTGCCGGGCAGCGCGTGCGGCTCGCCCTCGTCCAGGTTGCCGCGCCAGCCGATGTGGCCGTTGGACAGCGCGAACAGCGACTCACCCTGGGCCAGCAGGTCCAGGTTGAGCGTGCACTCGCGTAGCCGCCACGGCTCGACGAGAAAGTCGGGGTTGGGGATCACAGCAGGTCCGCCAGGTCCTTGACGACGATGTCGGCGCCGTGCCGGCGCAGCGCGTCGGCCTGGCCGACCCGGTCGACGCCGACTACGAATCCGAACTCGCCGGCATGGCCGGCCTCGACGCCGGCCAGAGCGTCCTCGAACACCACGGCCTGCGCCGGGTCCACGCCGAGCTCCTTGGCGGCGGCGAGGAACGTGTCCGGCGCCGGCTTGCCCTTCAGCCGGCGCACGGCGGCCACGATGCCGTCCACCTCGGCCTGGAAGTACCCGTCCAGGCCGGCGGCGACGAGGACCTCGTGGGTGTTGGCGCTGGAGGAGACGACCGCCCTCGGCAGGCCGGCGGCCACCGCCGCGTCCAGATACTGGCGGGAGCCCTCGTAGGCCTCCACGCCGTCCCGGCGGATCAGCTCCTGCACCAGGTCGTTCTTGTGGTCGCCGATGCGGCGGACCGTCTCCTCGTCGTACTCGATGCCCCGGGAGGTGAGAAAGGAGCGCACTCCGTCGGCTCGCGGCTTGCCGTCCACGTACTCGTCGTAGTCGTCCACGGGGTCGAACGGCTCGTACGGGTCGCCGCGGGAGGCGAGGAACTCGTCGAAGGCCTGTTGCCACGCCTTCGCGTGCACCACCGCGGTCTTCGTCAGCACGCCGTCCATGTCGAACAGCAGTGCCCTGGTGGTATCCGGGACACCGAGCACGCGGAAACTCCCCTCAGCTGCGCCTGCGGGTGCGGTACCGGAACAGCAGGCCGGAGCCCACGGCCGCCATCACGAAGCCCCAGATGGCGAGCGTGCCGCTCAGGCACACGCAACCCAGCACGAACAGGGCAGCCCCGAGAATACTCGTCGCGAGCACGATCCACCGGTGACGAACCACCCAGTTCAGCGTCAGCCGACTCGCCAGCTGCGGGTCCTCGTTCGCCAGCCGCCGCTCGATCTCCTCCAACTGGCGGCGCTCGTTTTGGCTCAACATCGACAGCTCCACTTCACCCACCGGCCCGACCGCACGGACCACCCGGTTCCTGGGTACCGCGTCCGGCACCGGGGAAAACGCCCGGGATAAAGCTGCGGCCACCCGGGTACCCGAATTGCGAAGAGAGGAGCAGCGAGCGATGACCAGCATCGAGAAGACGATCGATGTTCGGGTGCCCGTGCGCACCGCCTACAACCAGTGGACGCAGTTCGAGTCGTTCCCCTACTTCATGGAGGGCGTGGAGCGGGTCATCCAGCTCGACGACCGCCACACGCACTGGGAGACCACCGTCGCCGGCGCGCACCGCGAGTTCGACGCGGAGATCACCGAGCAGCACCCGGACGAGCGGGTCGCCTGGCACACCACCGAGGGTCCCTCGCACGGCGGCGTCGTGACGTTCCACCGGCTCGACGAGCACTCCACGCGGGTCAGCCTGCAGATGGAGTTCGAGCCCGAGACGATCACCGAGAAGGCCGGCGCGGCGCTCGGCATCGTCGGCACCCGGATCAGCGGCGACCTGCAGCGGTTCAAGCAGTACATCGAGGAGCAGGGGCACGAGACGGGCGCCTGGCGCGGCAACATCGACCCGCCGCCGCAGACGCCGATGCCACACCCGCCGGCCCGGGACGACGAGGCCGCCCAGCACGACCCGGCGGACACCGAGGACCGGCCGATCTACCCCGGCATGCCGGGCCCGGCCGTCCCGTGGATGCGGCCATGACAGTGTTCGTGCCGCGCGTGCCGCGCGGGGCTCGGCCCCTTCGGGGGCCGATGCCTCGCCCTTGCCGGATTTCGACCGCCGCGCCGGCTTATGTGGTGAGTGCGTTGGGTGGCGGCGATCGAAATCCGCCAACCGGGCGAAGCATCGGCGGGGCCTCGCGTTCCATCGTGGTGATGAGGCCATGACTATCCCGATCGAGGTGAGGCCATGACCGTTCCGCCGATCGACCCGGAGCCCCAGCCGGACGAGAGCCGGCCCATCGCCGATCCCCGGCCGGGGCACGGCTCGGGACCGGTCGCGCCGGACGACCCGGACGCGCCCGAGGAGCTCGACGAGCCCGTGCCGCTGGACCCCGAGGAATACCGCTGACCCTGAGTAACCGCCCGTGATGCTGGGAACGGACCATTCCTCAACTCCGAGTTGTGGAATGGTCCGTTCCGACCGTCAGGAGGGGTGACTCGTGGGGGTGGCGGTTACGGATCGTCGCGGTGGGGGATGATCATTCGGGCCTGAGTGGGGCCGCCGGCGGGGCTGGTGATCTCCAGAATCCCGTCGAAGACCGCGAGTCGACGGCGCAGGCCGGTGAGCCCGCCGGCTTCGGTGACGCCGCCGCGGCCGTCGTCCTCGACCTCGACGACGAGCGCGTTTTCGTTGCGGGCCAGGGAGATTCGCGCGTGGGACGCGTGCGCGTGCTTGGCGACGTTGGTGAGCAGCTCGGCGATCCCGAAGTACAGGGCGGATTCGATCGGCGGATCGAGGCGTGTCGGGAGATCCGCCTCGACACTCACATCGAGCGGGCTGTCCAGGGCGAGCGCCCGCACCGCGTCGACCAGCCCGCGTTCGGTCAGCACCGGCGGGCTGATTCCCCTTACCAGGTCACGGAGTTCGCTCAGTGACGCGGCCGCGCCGGCACGGGCCTCGCGTAGCAACGCGACCGCTTGATCGGGATTGGTCCGCATCAGCTTCTCCGCGGTCGCCAGGGACATCCCGAGCGCGACCAGGCGGGCCTGCGCGCCGTCGTGCAGGTCCCGTTCGATGCGGCGGATCTCGGCGGCCTGGGCGACGGTCGTGTCGGCGCGCTGGGCCGTCAGCTCGTCGACCCGGTCGGCGAGCGCCATGGTCGGCGACGGGCGCAGGAACCGGGCCGTCACCGGCTCGACGATCCGCCAGGCGTACGGGGCGGCGACGACCGTCACGACCAGGGGGTAGTAGCCGAGGCCGGCCAGCACGACGCCGGCCGGCGGGACGGCCGCGACCAGGCCGATCGTGAACGGGGCGATGCCCACGAACCGCAGGTCGCGCCAGCCGGCTGGATCGGTCCAGCGGCTCCGCCACCAGAGCTCCTGGCGGGCGTCCCGAGCGGTGCGGTGATAGGCGTGGCCGTTCCACCAGTACCCGGTCGACAGCTGCGTCACCGTGCCGGCCGGCCGGTAACCGTCCGGGATCTCGACGCCCGTCCACCTCGCGACGAGCGATCGGAACATTCGGCACACCGGGCGGCACAGCAGGAGCGTGCCGATCGCGGCCCACACGAACGGCGCGATCCACGACCACGGGCCGCCGCCCCACCACAGCCACAGCCCCACGGCCGCCGCCCAGACGGCCGGCACCAGCAAGCTGACCGCCACCAGGACGCACGACCGCCAGAACCCCAGCCCCCACTTGCGCATGCGTCCACTGTGCACCATGGCTGGACTCGCCTACGCCGGCGAGGCCTGCCCCGCGGTGAGCCGCTCCAGAGCGGCGGCGCTGGTGGTGCCGGCCTCGGCGTGGAACACCACGAGTGTCAGCGAGGTGCTGGCGATGGGCAGCTTCTCGCTGTGCAACTCCAGCTCGCCGGCCACCGGGTGGGCAAAGCGGACCATGTGCCCGGCACGGGCCTTCACCTCGTGCAACGCCCACAGCTCCCGGAACCGCTCGCTGCGCGCGGACAGGTCCTGGACCAGCTCCACCAGGTCCGGGTCGTCGAGGTCGGCGCCGAAGGAGGCGCGCAGGATCGCCACGCCGTCGGCGACGGTCTCGTCCCAGTCCAGCCGGAACTCCCGCTCGGCCGGGTCAAGGAACACCGTCCGCATCAGGTTCACGCCGACCGAGTAGCACGGGGCCAGGGCGTTGGCCGCCTGGTTGGCCGCGACCACGTTCGTCAGCCGGTCCTGCACGTACGCGGGCGTGGCCGGCCAGCTCGCGATGAGCTGCAGGATGCTGGCCGGCACCTGCCCGCTGCGCCACGGTGCCACCGGCCGGGCCAGTTCGTGCAGGTAGGCGGTGGCTTCCGGGTCCAGCCGCAGGACGGTCGCCAGCGCGTCCAGCACCTGCCCGGACGGGTGCTGGTCCCGGCCCTGCTCCAGCCGCATGTAGTAGTCGCTGCTGATACCGGCCAGCAGGGCCAGCTCCTCCCGGCGCAGCCCCCGCACCCGCCGCCGGCCGCCGCCCGCGGGCAGGCCGACGTCGGCGGGCCGGACCTGCTCGCGCCGGGCCCGCAGGTAGTCGCCGAGACGGTTGGTCACGGTGTCGATGATAAGTGGCCGCCTATATGACGGCGCTCAGAAGCCCGCGGCCCGGTAGGCGGAGAAGTCCAGCGGCGGCGCCACGTCGACCTGGTCGCACTGCGGAGCGTTCTCCCTGGTCTTCGGCCACTGGGTGAGGTACAGGATCCGCCGGCCGCTCTCCTTGCTGCCCCGGGCGAAGCCGTCCGCGGCCACCGGGTCGTTGTAGAACGACTCGCCGATGATCACCGGCTGGCTGCCGTAGCCCTGCCGGCGCAGCTGCTGGTCGTCGCCGACGAACTGGTCGTACTCGTCGCCGTAGATGTGCAGGTCGAAGACGGGCGGCGGGTTGTCCCCGTACACCTTGGCGACATTGGGGATCTGGCCGGGATCGTTGCTGTTGACGGAGAAGCCGACGGTGTCGTCGCGGCCGTACTTCGCGGTGTAGTCCCGCCACAGCTGCTGGTCGTAGCGGACGACCAGGCTCTGCCCGGTGGACGGCGTCAGCTCGTTGCCGAGATCGATCCGGTACGGCAGCTTCGCGGCGACCACGACGTCCCGCACCTTCTGGATCAGCTGCCAGTTCTCGTCGTACAGGCTCTGCTGCCAGCTGCGCCACCCGTCGGGATTGCTGGGGTACTGGGAGTTGAACGCCACCGTCACCTCGGCGAAGCCGGCCGTCTTCACGGTGGCCAGCAGGTCGGCCAGGTTCTTCAGGTCCGCCTCGGACAGCGTGCCGCCGGAGGAGTCCATCACCGCGCCGGATTCCTCGCCGTGGTGGTGGAAAACGCCGATGGTGAGCCGGTCCTGGCCGGCCGCGCGCATCTGGCCGAGCTGGTAGCGGATCATGTCCGGCGCCTTGGCGAAGCCGCTGATCACGTTGTACGGCTCGCGGTAGCAGCCGTTGAGGTAGTAGAAGTCGTAGTTCGAGCCGCCGGCCACGGGTGGGGGCGGGATCAGCGGGGAAGCGGAGGGTGCGGGCGGCTGGTCGGGCAGGGGAGAAGCGGTGGTGGACGGGGAGGGCGCGGTGGCCGGCGGCGGCGCGGCCGGTGAGGTGGGCGCGCCGGGCAGCGGCGCGGTGGCATCGGCCGGCAGCGGGGCGGCGGCCGGCGGGCCCTGGTCGGCGCCGGCGCGCACGACCGGCACCGCCACGGTGGCGACCAGCAGCACGGACAGGGACAGGATGCGGCCGATTCGCATGGGCGACCTCCTCCGCGTGGATCACCAGCGTCGCACCACCGTCCCAAGTGGACCGATGAAGAGCGGGCCAATCCACCCTTACGGGTGATTGTCGGCGCAAGCAGTGTCGGCGAGCACCGCCCAGACGACCTTGCCGCCGGCCCAGGTCGGCGCATAACCCCAGGCCCGGGCGATGGCGTCGATCATGAACAGGCCGCGGCCACCGGTCGGCGCCGCGCCCACCGCGCGGCGCTCCGGCCGCGCGGGAGCGTCGTCACGGACCGCGATGGTGAGGACTCCACGGCGCAGGTTCATTCGCAGCCGGGGGCGGGACTGCCCGTGCCGAACGGCGTTCTCCACCAGTTCCGACGCGATGAAGCAGGCGTCCGCGGCCAACCCGTCGACACCCCAGCCGGCGCACGTGTCCGTGACGAACCGGCGGGCCAGCGCCGCGCTGGAGACATCGGCGGGCAGGTCCACGGCGGCGTGCCGGCGTGGTGGCATCGCTCCCAGCGATCGAAGGGCCTCCGCGACGGTGGCGAACGTCGGCACGACACGGTCCAAAGCCATGTGATGCAACAGATCCCGCACCGGCCCGTCCGAGACGGCCAGCGCGACGAGCACACCCGGCCACTGGGCGGCCTTGCGGGCCAGCGCGCCGAAGGCGCCCAGCGCGATCGGCGCGCCGACGGTCGTCCCGTCGAGTTCCACGATCACCCCGGACGGCTCGTCGGCCAGGCATTTGAGCAGCGCGGACCGCAGGTGCGCCACCGTGCGCAGGCCGATCTCGCCGCTGAGCCGGACGATCGCCGCGTCCCCCCGATGCGTCACCTCGACTGTGAGATTCGACCCTCTCATGACGGTCGGGGGTTACCCGTGCCCGCCTCGGCTTACACCCGTCTCCAATGGACCTCGACCTGCGCGAGGTTTTGGCTGACCGCACACCGGAAAGCCTGCCGGGGTGAGAGTGGCGATGGTCGGCGACCGGTCGCGGCCCCTCACCGCGCTGACCTCGGCGCTGGCCGCGCAGGGACACGAGGTGGTCGTGCACGGTCACGACGGGGTGGACGCCGACCTCGTGGACCGGTTGCGCGAGAGCTGGCGGACGGAACCGCCCGAGGTGGTGCACGCGCATTCCTGGCTGTCCGGCATGGCGGCCGCGCTGGCGATCGGGGACCGGCCCATCGCCAAGGTGCTGACCGTGCCGACCGCCGCCAGCGGCGACGCCGACGTACGGCGCCTGGAACGCCTGGTGTGCCGGCGGATCGACCGGGTGCTGGCGGCCGGCGGCGCGCAGGTCCGGCGGCTCGCCGCGCTGGGAGTGCCGCGCAGCCGGATCACGATCGTTCCTCATGGCGTCGATCACGAGCTGTTCACCCCGTACGGGCCGGCCGCGGCCAAGGGCGAGCACTTTCGGCTGCTCGCCGTCGGCGATCTGGCCGTGCACAACCGGTTCGACCTCATCGTCAGCGTGCTGCCCGCCCTCGCGGACACCGAGTTCGTCATCGCCGGCGGCCCCGTCGACGCCAATCCCGAGGCCAACCGGTTGATGCGGTGTGCTCGACATTACGGCGTCGAGGACCGGGTACACCTGCTGGGGCCGGTCGACGACATGCCCGCCCTGTACCGTTCCGCCGACGTCGTCGTGTGCACGCCGGCCCGAAGCACCTTCGGCACCATCGCGTTGGAGGCGATGGCCAGCGGTGTGCCGGTTGTCGCCTCCGCGGTCGGCGGCTTGGTCGACACCGTCGTCCACGAGGTGACCGGAATGCTCGTGCCGCCGCTACGTCCGGCCGACCTGCTGCGTGCTGTTCGACACATGCTGGCCGATTCCGCGCTGCGGGAGGCTTTCGGCGCCGCCGGCCGGGACCGTGCTTGTGCCCGCTACTCCTGGGAACGGGTGGCCGCGGACACGTCACGCGCCTACGCTCGCGCCGCGTACGGCGTCGCGCCGGCCCTGCAGTGATCTTGCCCGTGACGCTGACGCTGCGGTACAGCTGTACCGCTCGCGTGGGAGAGGAGTCGTGGTCGTGACGAAGGCAGTGGCGCTGCTCGGGACCGGGTTGATGGGGGCCGGCATGGCCCGCAGCCTGCTCCGGGCCGGGTTGGCGGTGACGGTGTGGAACCGCAGTGCGGAGAAGGCCCGTCCGCTGGCCGCCGACGGCGCGACCGTCGCCGAGGACCCGGGTTCCGCGGTGTCCGGCGCCGACGTCGTGGTGACCATGCTGTTCGACGCCGAATCCGTCGGCGCCGTCATGGCCGAGGCCGTCGGCTCGCTCAAGCCCGGCGCCGTGTGGCTGCAGTGCGCCACCGTCGGCCTCGACGGCGTGGACGCGCTTGCCGCCTTGGCAGCAAAGCACAATGTGCCGTTCGTGGACGCCCCCGTGCTCGGCAGCCGCCAGCCCGCCGAGGACGGCAAGCTCATCGTGCTCGCCGGCGGCGACCCGTCGTTGCGAGGCAGCCTCGACCCCGTTCTCGACGCCATCGGCACGCGCACCTTGTGGGTGGGGCCGCGGCCCGGCGACGGGCACCGGCTCAAGCTGGCCGCCAACTCGTGGGTACTGGCGTTGACCGCCGGCACCGCGCAGGCGCTGGCGCTGACCCGCAACCTGGGGCTGGACCCGCAACTGTTCCTGGACCTGATCTCCGGCGGCGGCCTGGACAACGGGTATGCGCAGCTCAAGGGCAAGGCGATGATCGCAGGCGAGTTCCCGGCCGCGTTCAGCCTCGACGGCGCCGTCAAGGACGCCGGGCTGATCGCCGCCGCGCTGCGGGACGCCGGCGCCGACGACCGGCTGATGACCGCCATTCACGAGCAGTACCGCGCCGCGGCTGCCGCCGGGCACGGCGACAGCGACATGTCCGCCGTGTTCCTGGCCCATGGGAGGGAGAACACGCAGTGAACGTTGCCGAGCTGCTCACCGACGGCTTCGGCCGGGTGCACGGCGTCGTGCATGAGGTGCTGGACGGCCTCAACGCCGACCAGTTGTCGTGGCGGGCCACCCCGGAGGCCAACTCCATCGCCTGGCTGGTGTGGCACCTCACGCGCGTGCAGGACGACCACGTGTCCGAGGTCGCCGGCGCCGAGCAGGCGTGGATCGCCGACGGCTGGGCCGGCCGCTTCGCGCTGCCCTTCGCCGAGGACGCCACCGGCTACGCGCAGGACTCCGACGAGGTCGCGGCGGTGTCGGTCGACGCCGACCTGTTGGCCGGCTACTTCGACGCCGTGTACGCGCGGACCATCGCGTACGTCGCGAAGCTGACCGATCCCGACCTGGACCGCGTCGTCGACGACAACTGGGACCCGCCCGTGACGCTCGGTGTGCGCCTGGTGAGCGTGCTCGACGACGACATCCAGCACGCCGGTCAGGCGGCGTTCATCCGCGGCATTCTGCCTGGTTGACGTTTTGGCCATGTCGCGCCAAGGGAATCCCGGCGGCATGGGTAGAGCGACGCAAGAAGCGCGACAGGCGGAGACGAGCCGGCCGGTGCAGATCATCGGCCGGCTCGGCATGAGCGGATACGGCGTGGTGCACCTGGTGGTCGCGTGGCTCGCGGCCCAGGTGGCGTTCGGCGGCGGTGGCGAGGCCGACCAGAAGGGCGCGGTGTCGGCGATAGCCGCACAGCCCTTCGGCGAGGTGCTGTTATGGATCCTGGCCGTGGCCCTGCTCGGGTTCGGCCTGTGGCAGCTGCTCGCCGCGGCGGCCGGTTACCAGTGGATGCAGGACGAGAAGAAGCGACTGCGGCGCCGGCTCGGGGTCGCCGGCCGCGGCGTGGTGGTGCTGGGGCTCGCGGCGTACGCGATCAAGCTGACCGTCTCCGGCGGTGGCAGCTCCGGCAACCAGGGAGAGCAGGACGCGACCGCGACCCTGCTCGGCCTGCCCGCGGGGCAGGCGCTGGTGGTCGCCGTGGCCGTGGTGATCCTGATCGCCGCCGGGGTGATCGCCTACCGTGGGGCGTCGCGGAAGTTCCTCGAGGACCTGGAGCTCACGAAGCTGCCGCCGAAGACCGGACACATCGTCGAGCTGCTCGGCATCGTCGGCTACATCGCCAAGGGAGTCGCCTACGGCGTGATCGGCGTGCTCACCGCCATCGCCGCGATCACCGCCGACCCGAGCCAGACCGGGGGCTTGGACAAGGCGCTGCACACCCTGGCCGGCCAGCCGTTCGGCGTCGTGCTGCTCGTCGCCGTCGCCCTGGGCTTCGCCGCCTTCGGCGTCTACTGCTTCGGCGACGCCCGCTGCCGTCGGATGTAGTTCTAGGCCACGTTGTCGTGGTGCTCGTGGATCTCCACGTCCAGCACCGACACGCAGTCGCAGCCGCCGTCCACCGCGCTGCAGTCCACGATCGCCAGGTGGCGCGACCCGTCCAGGTTCTCGCACATCAGCTCGGTGCACTCGGTGAACTCGGTGGTGTGCACGATCAGCGTGCCGTGGCAGTGGTCCAGACCCCGAGTGCAGTTCACGCACTCCATCGTTGTGCCCTCCGTGCGATTGGCTCTCACGGGTTTTCTTGCTACCACCGCGAGGCCGAAGAGTCTCGCACAACCACCCGGCGTGTCGCGGCCGGGGTGCCCGACGGCTCGGAGGTGAGTAGGTGTATGGAACCCCCGCGAGTCACGCTTTCAGGCACACCGAATGTAAGAACCGAGCAGAACTGAGCCTCGAGACTCAGTTCTGCTCGAAACCTCCATTCGGTGTGCCCCAGAACGTGACTCGCGGGGGTCAGGCGCTGCGGGTCGGGCGGCGCTTCGCCGGGGGTTTCTTCTCGGGCGTCGCCTTCTTCTCCGCCGGCTTGCGGCTGCGGGACTTCGCCGGCGTCTTGGACCGGCTGGCGGCGTTCACGCTGGCCTGCAAGGCGCTGATCAGGTCCACCACCTCGGCGGTCTGCTCGACGCCGGGCGGCGTGGTGACTTCCTCGCCCTCGACCTTGGCTTCGATCAGGTTCTCCAGCGCCTGGCGGTAGCTGTCCTGGTAGCGGTCGGGCTCGAACACGGGCTCGGCGAGGGAGTCGATGAGCTGCCCGGCCATGGTGAGCTCCTGCTCCCGCACCTGCGGCGGATCCTGTTGCAGGAAGGAGAAGTCGGGGGTGCGAACCTCGTCGGGCCAGAGCATGGTGGACATGGTCAGCACGTCGTTGTGCACGCGAAGGACGGCGAGCACCTCCCGCTGCCGCAAGGCGACCTTGGCGATGGCGACATGGCCGGACTTGTGCAGGGCGTCGCGGAGCAGCACGTAGGGCTTGACGGCGGCCTTCTGGGGTTCCAGGTAGTAGGCCTTGTCGAAGAAGAGGGGGTCGATGGCGGCCAGCGGCACGAACTCGACGACGTCGATGGTCTTCTGGGTGGGCAGGGGCAGACTGGACAGCTCGGCGTCGGTGAGCACGACCATGCGCCCGTCCTCGAGCTCGTAGCCCTTGGCGATCTCGGCGTAGGGCACCTCGACGTCCTCGACGGAGCACCACCGCTTGTACTGGATGCGGCCGCCGTCGCTCTCGTGCACCTGCCGCAGCTGCACGCCCTTGTTCTCGGTGGCCGCGTACAGATTGATCGGGATGGCGACCAGACCGAAGGCCACCGTCCCCTTCCACATCGCCCGCATGGTGCTCACCCCTCCGGCCGCTGACCAGGGCTGACGGTCCCCACCATGGTGAGCGAGATCGGTCGGAAGCGCCAGGCGTGGGGGTTTGGCGAACGGCCGGAGGGGCACCCGTCGGCATGGCGATCGCTACGGTGAACCCGACCACGGGGCAGACGGAACGCACCTTCGAGCCGCACACCGACGCCGAGGTCGAGCGCCGGATCGCGAACGCCCGTGCGGGCTTCGAGGAGCTCTGCCGAACCACCTTCGCCCAGCGCGCGGTCTGGATGCGGGCGGCGGCCGATCTTCTCGACTCCGACGGGGACGACATCGCCCGGACGATGACGACGGAGATGGGCAAGACGCTGGCCGCGGCCAAGGCGGAGGCGACGAAGTGCGCGACGGCGATGCGGTTCTACGCGGAGCACGCGGAGGCCTTCCTCGCCGACGTGCCGGCGGACGCCGAGGCGGTGAAGGCGAAGAACGCGTACGTGACGTACCAGCCACTGGGTGTGGTGCTGGCGGTGATGCCCTGGAACTTCCCGCTCTGGCAGGTGGTGCGCTTCGCCGCGCCGGCACTGATGGCCGGCAACGCGGGGCTGCTCAAGCACGCCTCCAACGTCCCGCAAACGGCCCTCTACCTGGGCGAACTGTTCGCCCGGGCGGGCTTCCCCGACGGGGCGTTCCAGACCCTGCTGGTGGGCTCGCAGGCCGTCGCCGGAATCATCGCGGACGATCGCGTGCAGGCGGCGACGCTCACGGGCAGTGAGGGCGCCGGCCGGTCGCTGGCCGCGGAGGCCGGCAAGCATCTCAAGAAAACGGTGCTCGAGCTGGGCGGATCCGACCCGTACGTGGTGATGCCGAGCGCCGACCTGGCCCGCGCGGCCGAGGTCGCGGCTACGGCGCGTTGCCAGAACAACGGCCAGAGCTGCATCGCCGCGAAGCGCTTCATCGTGCACAAGGACGCCTACGACGAGTTCACCGAGCACTTCGTGAAGGCGATGTCCCAGCTGACGGTCGGCGACCCGATGCACGAGTCCACCGACGTGGGGCCGCTGGCGACCGAGCAGGGCCGGTCCGACGTCGCCGAGCTGGTCGCGGACGCCGTCGAGGGCGGCGCGCGGGTGCTGGTCGGTGGCGAGGTGCCGGAACAGGACGGCTGGTGGTACCCGCCGACGGTGGTCACCGGCGTCACCGAGCGGATGCGGATGTTCCAGGAGGAGGTCTTCGGGCCGGTCGCCGCACTGTACCGAGTGGACAGTTACGACGAAGCGGTCGCGCTGGCCAACGCGACCACCTTCGGTCTCGGTGCGAACGCCTGGACGTCCGACGCCGGTGAGCGCGACCGCTTCGTCCGTGATCTGCAGGCGGGCCTGGTCTTCGTGAACGGCATGGTGACCTCGTACCCGCACCTGCCCTTCGGCGGCGTGAAGAACTCCGGTTACGGCCGGGAGCTCTCCGCCGTGGGCATCAAGGAGTTCTGCAACGCCAAGGCGGTGTGGATCGGCTAGGCGTACACCTGGAACTCGGAGACCTGGCCGGCCGGCCAGCCCGTGTTCGCGGTGAACGTCAGCCGCAGGTACCGCCGGCTGCCGGCCGGCACGGGGATGGTGACCGTGTTGCCGGTGTTGGGATCGAAGGTGTAGCCGGCGGAACCGACCAGGGTGCTGAAGTTGCCGCCGTCGTTCGACGCGGCGACGGTCAGTGTCTGCGTGCGGGCGCCCCAGGCCGGTGACGGTGGCAACGCGAGCACGATCCGGCTCACCGGTGTCACCGCGCCGAGGTCGACCTGGAGCCACTGCGGGAACGCGTTGTTGGCGCTTTCCCAGTACGTGCCGGAGTTGCCGTCGACAGCGTTGCCGGACCCGTACACCTGGGTGTGGCTGGACTCGGCGGTGGGCCGGTTCAGCGCCAGGTTGGTGTTGCCGCCGGGATCGGTTGTCACGGAGGCGGCCGCCGAGGCAGGGGAGGAGTTTCCGGCGGCATCCTGCGCGGTGACGGTGAAGCTGTACCCGGTCGACGGCGTCAACCCGTTGACGGTGAAGGAGGTCGACGCCGTGCTGCCGACCTGGGTCCCGTTGGCGAAGATCCGGTAGCCGGTGACGCCGACGTTGTCCGTGGCGGCGGTCCAGGCCAGGCTGACCGACGTCGCCGTGTGCGCGGTGACGTGCAGTCCACTCGGGACGGACGGCGCCTGCGTGTCGCCGCTGCCGATCACCGGCGGCGTCGGACGCGTCGGGGTCAGAGCGATCTGGCCCTTGAGCATCCGGCCGCCGTCGGCGGTGAGCCGCAGGTAGTAGTCGGACGAGCAGGGCGTGCCGTCCTCGTCCAGCGCCAGCATGCCCGAATTCGTCGGCAGCATCGAGGAGTTCTCCGCCGACTTGGCGATCTGGTTGCCCTCGCCGTACTCGTCGAACATCGAGATGTAGATGCCCTGCGCGCCGACGCGGACCATGTTGTAGAACTGCCGCCACATGAAGTCGCCGTGCGCGCGCTGCCGGGCGTGCACCTCGCCGGGCAGCACACAGGGCTGGTAGTCGATGCCGTGGCTGTTGCAGTCGGCCTGGTCGCCGATGTTGATGGTGTTGTAGATGTTGTCGGAGCCGGCCGCGTCGCTGATGGCGCCGACCATCCACGGTGAGATCATGTTGAACGCGTGGTAGGTGTCGATGAACCCGGTGCGGGTGCCGGCGCCGCCGACGCGCCATTCCCTTGGCACGCCGCCGATCACGTAGCAGCCCTGGCCCTTGAACCAGTTGATCACGTCCAGGCAGGTGCCGGCGTCCCAGGGATGATTGCCGTCGTTGAAGCCGAATCCCCAGATGCAGACGACGGGTTTGCCGTTCTGCCGGGCATAGGCCGACGACGCCGTGTGGGCGGACATCTTGTTGGTCCAGTCGGCCTTGATCTCGGGCTGCATGGTCGTCCAGCCCGAGACGTCGTACATGATGTAGAACTTCACGCCGTGGCTTTCGGCCGCCGAGCGGACCCTGGCCGCCACCGCGTCCCGGGTGGCGCCCTCGCCGCCGTTGGGGTTGAAGCGTTGCAGCGCGGCGGTGTCGCAGCCGTACTGGCGCATCCACGCGAAGTGCGTGTCCACGGCCTGCTGGTCGTAGGAGGAGAACAGCGTGGCCGGCTGGCCGTTGCCGAGGTTCGCGTACGCCGTCGGGTAGCCGCGGGTGTACTCGCGCATGTCCGGCCAGACGTTGATCCAGTTGTTGGTGGGCGACGGCGGCTGGCCCCAGTCGTTGCTCCAGTGCCACCAGGCGTTGATCGGCGCGCCGTCGCCGGCGCAGGCGAACCAGCCCTGGTAGCCGACGGTGATCTTGCCGACGACGTCGCCCGGCGGACTGGCCGCACCGGCTCGGCCGGCGGTCAGGGGTAACGCCGCCAACGCGGTCGCCGCCGCCGTGGAGCCTAGGAACCTCCTGCGGGAGATGGTCACGGGTGTTCCTCTCGTCCGTCATTGCACGAGATGGGCAGGGACCTCGAACTGTAGGCAGCTCGACAACGATATGCAATATCGGCATTAAATTTCGCAAGTTTACAACGATCATGCGCAAACAAGCCCGACAACGGTCAAGAAATTCCCACAGAGGGTGCGCGGTCACCTGCGGATTCAAGGTTTCCACAATGTCGGCCGTCGCCCCGGCTGGCACGATCCGTGCGCTGTCATTGGGATCTGTTTACCCGACAGGGGGGCTGGGCTTTGACGCGCAGATCTACGCCGAAACACCGGTTGAGATGGTTGGTCGCGACCGTGGCGTTCACGGTTGCCGCGGCAGTGGCGGTGGGCGTCCCCACCGGAGTGTTGTTCCCGCAGGACGGCCCGCACGAGGCTGTCGCCCCGATCACCGAGACCGCCGATCCGGGGATCGCCTTCGCCGCGGCCAAGCGGCAGAACCAGAACATCGTCGTCACCTCCCTGGGCACGCCGACCCGCAAGGTGTCCGCCAAGCCCGACGGCTCCCTCGTCGCGGAGCTGTCCAGCGAGCCGATGCAGGTCAAGCGGGGCAACACCTGGGCCCCCGTCGACACCAAGCTCGCGCCGGCCGCCGGAAATGTGGTCGCGCCCAAGACCGTCACCACCGACGTCGTGTTCTCCGGGGGCGGGGACACGCCGCTGGTGCGTTTCGGCGCGCCCGGCCGGTCGCTCACGCTGAGCTGGCCCGGCAAGCTGCCCAAGCCCGAGCTGGACGGCGGCGAGGCCACCTACGCCGAGGTGCTGCCGGGCGTCGACCTCGTGCTGTCCGCCCTGGCCACCGGCTTCAACCAGCATCTCGTGGTGAAGAACCCGGCCGCGGCCGCCAAGGTCGGCGACATCCGGCTGGGCCTGACCGCCGACGGCCTGACCGTGAAGCCCGCCGACAACGGCGTGGTGCGGGCGCTCGACGCCAAGGGCGACGTCGTCTTCCAGACGCCGCCGTCGACGATGTGGGACGCCAGCTCCGAGCGCCGGGCGACCGTCGGCGTCAAGCTGGACCAGACCTCGCTGACCCTGGTGCCGGACCAGAAGCTGCTCACCGATCCGAAGGCCCAGTTCCCGATCGTCATCGACCCGGACTGGCACACCTTCGACCGCAGCGACTGGGCCAAGGTGTTCACCGCCACGCCGAACAGCACCCACTGGTACGGCGCGAACGACGTGGACACCTGGGGCAAGCTCGGCACCTGCAACGGCTGGGCGGGCTGCTCCGGCGTCGGCACGGCGCGCACCTTCTGGCAGTTCGACACCAGCTTCCTGGCCGGCAAGCGGATCATCAGCTCCGAGTTCGACGCCACCATCGTGTACGGGCCGAGCTGCAACACCCGCAACTACGACCTGTTCATCGCCAACAGCACGTTCGACGCCGGCATCACCTGGAACAACCAGCCGGCCGGCACCCACGTCGACACCAGCCCCGGCGACAGCGCCTACAGCGGCTGCGCCGGCAACAAGGGCCTCGGCTTCGACGTCGGCCAGTACATCAACCCCAGCGGGTGGTCGGCCTACTTCATCAAGGCCTCCGACGAGGGTGACAAGTACGCGTGGCGCAAGCTGGACGCCGGCGCCACCCGGATCATCGTCAACTACAACACCCGGCCGAACCCGCCGTCGGCGATGGCCACCCAGCCGCCGCTGCACATCTGCAAGTGGTGCGGCGGCGAGGCCTACGTCGGCGACGACACGATCCGGCTGCAGGGCACGCTGTCCGACCCGGACAACGACCAGCTGACCGCGATCTGGGACGTCTACGGCGGCCCGAGCGTCGAGGAGCACAGGGGGCCGACGCTGGCCTCCGGCAGCGTCTTCACCCAGGACGTCGACCTGCGCAACCGGGACGGCCAGAACGTCAGCTGGACGCTGTGGGGCACCGACGGGCCGGACGGCGGCGACTGGAAGAACGGGCCCGGGCCGTTCATCGTGGACCGGGTCGGCGTGAACACGGCCCCCGGCGTCACCGGCGGGCTGTACCAGGAGGACAACCAGTGGCACGGCGGCAAGGACGTGCCCGGCACGTTCACCTTCGACGCCGCCGGCGTGTCCGACATCGACCACTACCTGTACGGCTGGAGCGACCCGCCGGCGACCCAGGTCGACGCGGACGCGTTGGGCGGCAAGGCGACCGTGAGCATCGCGCCGCCGAGCGACGGCCCGCAGGACCTGTACGTGCAGAGCGTGGACCGGGCCGGCCACCGCAGCCCCACCAAGAAGATGCACATCTACGTGCGGGCCGGCAACGGCCCGGTGGCGCAGTGGTCCTTCGAGGGCAACACCAACGACACCGCCTACCTGGGCAGCCGTAACGGCACGCTGTCGGGCGGCGCGACCTACACGCCGGGCGCGGTGGGCTCCTCGCTGGCGCTGGACGGCACCGGCTACATGAGCGCCGCGAACACCGTGCGCACCGACACCAGCTTCAGCGTGTCGGCGTGGGCGAAGATCACCAACCCCGCGGGCGCGCAGGCGATCGTCAGCCAGGACGGCGACAAGTTCGCCGGCTTCGACCTCTGGTACCGCCCGGACAACGGCGGGCACTGGGTGTTCGGCGTCTACAACCCGGTCGGCACCGACATGGCCGTCTCGCCGAGCGCGGCCCAGTTGGGCGTGTGGACACAGCTCACCGCCGTCTACGACGCGCCGAGCAAGCAACTCAAGCTCTACGTCAACGGCCTGCTGTCGACCACGGTGCCGCGAACCCAGGTCGTGCCGTTCGTCGCCGGCCAGCTGCGGGTGGGCCGGACGCTGTGGGATTCCGACCCGAACCGCGACTACGTCACCGGGGCCGTCGACGAGGTCAAGGTGTACGACCGGAGCCTGACCGACAGCGAGGTCAGCGCCGCGGTGAGCCGGGACAACGTGCAGGTCGGCTACTGGAAGCTGGACGACCCGAACGGAAACACCGCCGCCAACACCATTCCGGGCGGCAGCGCGGGTGTGCTTCAGGGCGGCGCGCACTTCATCCCGAACGGCGCGGTCAACGGTGCGGTGCAACTGAGCGCCGACGCCGACTACGTCTCCACCGGCTCCTCGGTGCTGCGTACCGATCAGAGCTTCACGGTTTCGGCATGGGCCCGGCTGGACGGCGGGTCGACCAACGCCTTCCACACGGTTGTGGCCCAGAACGGCGCCGTGAACAGCCCGTTCATGCTCGGCTACCGCAACAACTCCGCCGGCGACTGGTGGGAGTTCTACACCACCGGCGCCGACACGATGACCCACCCCGGCGACGCGTCGGTGCACAGCGCGTCGGGCACCGCCAAGCTCGGCGAGTGGACGCAGGTCACCGCCGTGGACGACGTGCCCAACAAACAGATCCGCATCTACGTCAACGGTGTGCTCGCGGGCACGGCGCCGCAGACGTCGGCGTTCAACGGCACCGGACCGCTGGTGTTCGGCCGCAGCATGTGGCAGGGCACGCAGACCAACCAGTTCTGGGGCGCGATCGACGACGTCCGGGCCTACAGCCGCGTGCTGTCGGACGAGGAGATCCGCGGCATCGTCAGCCAGGCCAGCGTCACCCAGGGCAACTGGAAGCTGGACGGCAACCTCAAGGACGCCTCCCCGAAGGCCGTCGACGGCACCGCCGTCGGCCAGGTCGACTACACCGGCGGCCAGTCGTCCATGCCGGACCCGAACGACCTCGCGGCGCGGCTGGACGGCAGCACCTCCGCGGTCAGCCTGCCGCACGTGATCGACGTCGACCGCAGCTTCTCGGTGGCGGCGTGGGCCAAGGTGGACAGCGCGTCCGCGCTGGCGACCGTGGTCTCCGAGGACGGCACGCAGGACAGCGCGTTCAAGCTCCGGGCCCGGCAGGACGGCCGGTGGGGCTTCGTGATGTTCGCCAAGGACGCCCCCGACGACGGGACGCAGCGGGACGAGGTGATCGGCGGCTCCGTCCAAATCGGACAGTGGACGCACCTGGTCGCGGTGTACGACTCCAGCGCGCACCAGCTGCAGCTGTACGTCAACGGCTCGCTGGTCGGCTCCGTCGCGCACACGCAGACCTGGAACGCCTCCGGCGGCCTGCAGATCGGCCGGGCCAAGTGGGCGGGCGCGCCGGTGGAGTACCTCGCCGGCTCGATCGACGACGTGTCGGTGTACTCGCGGGCGCTGTTCGCCAGCGAGATCCAGGCGATGGCCGGCCGTGACCTGACGCTGGTGCACAACTATCCGCTGGACGAGTCCAGCGGCCGCAACGCCGCCGACGCGGTCGGCGCGCGGGGTGCGACCCTGACCGGCGGTTCGAGCTTCGTCCCGGGCCGGGTCGGCAACGCCGCCAGCTTCGACGGCGTCAACGGCGCGGCCGCCACCACCGGCGTCGACCTGCGGCTGGACCAGTCGTTCACGGTGTCGGCGTGGGTGTTGCTGCCGAACAAGGACTGCGACCTGAGCACCGTCTCGGCGTGCAAGGTGGACGCGGTCACCGTCGATGGCGCGCATTCCAGCAAGTTCCGGCTGGGGCACATCATCGACGCGGACAACAACCAGCTCGGCGCCTGGACGTTCGAGATGCCCGAGTCGGACGCGGACAACGCCGTGGTGACCAAGGCCGCGGTGTCGACGCTGCCGTCCGAGGTGAACACCTGGACGCACCTGGTCGGCGTGTACGACCCGGCGACCAAGAAGGTGTGGCTGTACGTCAACGGAACCCGCGTCGGCGACGGCACGCTGAACTCGCCGTGGCAGCCGAGCGGCGGCCTGGTCATCGGGCGCGGCAAGGTCAACAGCGCCAACGCCGAGTACTGGCCGGGCAGCGTGGACGACGTCCGCATGTACACCGGACAGCTGGACAAGGACCGGGTCAGCGCCCTGTACCACTCCTACCCGGCGGTGAGCGCGTCCGCGCTGCCCAAGGCGGACGCGGCGCAGTGGAAGTTCGACGAGAACACCGGGGCCACGTCGAAGGACAGCAGCGGTCGGGGCCTCGACCTCACGCTGACCAACACGACGTGGATCGGTGGCCGGGACATGTACGCCACCAACTACAACGGCACCACCGCGTTCGCGCAGACCGCCGCCCCGGTGGTGGACACCGGCCACAGCTTCTCGCTGGCGTCCTGGGTGTACCTGCTCAAGGGCGGCACCGACAACCAGACCGTGATCGCCCAGGACGGCAACTGGCTCAGTCCGTTCTCGCTGGCCTACAACGGTCCCGCCGGCAAGTGGGCGGTCATCATGCCCACCGCCGACAAGGACAACCCGGGCAGCGCGGTCGCCATCCTCAACTCGTCCGAGGCGGCGCACCCCGGCGAGTGGACGCACCTGGCCATGTCCTACGACGCCGACCTGCACCAGGTTCGGCTCTACGTCAACGGGCTGCTCTCCGGCGCGCAGGTCGGCGTCTCCCTGCTGCCGGCGACCGGTCCGATGTCGATCGCCCGCGCCAAGTGGAACGGCAACGCCTCCGCGCTGCTCAACGGCGTCGTCGACGACACAAGGGTGTACGCCAAGGCAATCAGCGACGGCGAGGCCCGCAAGATCCACGACGACATCTACGACGCGGACTGGGGCTACTACCAGTTCAACGACGGCACCGGCAAGGACTCCAGCTGGCGGAGCTACACCGGCACGCTCAGCGGCGGCACCAGCTTCGGGCCGGACGCGGGCGGCGGCAAGGCGCTGCAGCTCGACGGCACCTCCGGGGCGCTGACCACGCCGTCCGGGCTGCCGATGCACGACAGCTTCACGGTGTCGGGCTGGGCGAAGTTGTCCCGTGACGACAAGGACGCCACGATCGTCAGCCAGGACGGCGACCGCAACAGCGGCTTCGCCCTGGGCTACCGGGCCGACATCAAGCGCTGGGTCTTCGGTTCGTCCACTTCGGACACCGACGGCGCGGCCAAGGCGTACGCCGCCTCGGTGGCGGCGCCGGTGGTGAACCAGTGGACCAGCCTGGCCGGCGTCTACGACTACCCGGCGAGGCAGCTGCGGCTCTACGTGGACGGCCAGCTGGTCGGCACCCGCAACAACGTGGTGCTGTGGAAGGCGACCGGCAAGATGGTCATCGGCCGGGGCAAGACCGACGGGCAGCTGACGGCGTACTTCCCGGGTTCGGTGGACGAGGTCCGGGCCGGCGAGGGCGTGGCGACCGACGCCGTGCTGACCGACCGCGGCAGCTTCGGCGCGCCGCTCAAGGGCCAGCTGGGCAGCTTCGTCAACAGCGCCGGGGACCACTACACCGGCCTGACCGACTCGGTGCGCCCCGGCTACCACTTCGAGTCCGCGCTGGGCATGCCCGCCGCGGCCGGCGACAACACCCGGACGCTGTACGCCTGCGCCGACGGCAACGACTCCTTCACGTCGTTGCGGGACGACTGCGAGGGCAAGACCAAGATCGGCACCGCCGGCCTGGTGTTCACCCAGCAGCCCAACAACATTCCGACGATTCCGCTCTACCGGTGCAACTCCGGGACCAACGACCACTTCGAGTCGCGGGACGCCACGTGCGGCGGCAAGACCGTGGAGGGCCAGCTGGGCTACACCGTGGGCTACGCGGTGCTGACCCGGTACGCCAACCCCGGCTTTGACCACGTGACGACCATCGACGGGGCGCCGGCCGCCTTCAAGAACGAGGGCTGGCAGGGGTACGTGTCGTTGGTGCCCGGTGACGGGTTGCAGCCGCTCATGCGGTGCAGCAACGGGCCGGACTCCTTCGCCTCCAACGACACCGCCTGCGAAGGCAAGACCGTGGTGTCGGCGCAGGGGTACGTGTTCGCGGCGGCTCCGGTCGACCCGTCGGCCGGCGTCCGGCTGACCCGGTGCGTCGTGCCGCCCGCGGACAGCATGGTGTCGCTGGCCGCCAACTGTGAGGGCGTCGCCGTGGACAAGGCGCTCGGCTACGCCCGCTCGACCGCCCCGACCGGCGGCGAGTTCCAGACCGATCCCACGTCGTGACCTCCACCCGAGGGGTATTCGTGCGAAGACTGAGACGCGGCGTCGCGGGCGTGCTGCCCGCGGTGCTCGCGGCCGGTGCGCTCTGCATGCTCACGCCGTCCGTGGCGTGGGCGGGGGAGCCCTCCGTCCCGCTCCCCGGCGTCGCCTCGACGCCCGTCAGCCAGCAGCAGAAGACCGACCGTCCCAACGACCAGGCCACCAGCAGCGAGCTGCACGGCAACCAGCCCAGCTCCACCACCAAGGACGGTGGCGGCGTCGACACCGCCACCCCGCTGTCCCCGTCGGCGTCCTGGAGCGTGGCCGCGCAGACCGGCGACTTCAGCTGGTCCTACCCGATGCGGGTGCCGCCGTCGGCCGGCGGCCTCGACCCGCGGATCTCCCTCAACTACAAGTCGTCCAGTGTGGACGGTCGCACCAGCGCGACGAACAACCAGGCCTCCTGGGTGGGCGACGGCTGGGACCTGTCCGTCGGCTTCATCGAGCGCAGCTACATTCCGTGCGCCAACGACGTCAAGCCGGTCAAGGACGTCGGGGACCTGTGCTGGCGCAGCGACAACGCCACCGCGGCCTACGGCGGTGGCGGCGGCCAGCTCGTCCGTGACGACAAGACCGGCGTCTGGAAGAACAAGGAGGACGACGGGTCGCGCATCGAGCGCCTGACCGGCGCGGCCAACGGCGACAACGACGGCGAGTACTGGCGGATCACCACCGTCGACGGAACCCAGTACTTCTTCGGCGACCGGCCGGAGTCCAAGTCCACGTGGACGGTGCCGATCTTCGGCAACGACGACGGGGAGCCGTGCCACGCCGCCGCCTTCGCCGACTCGCACTGCGTGCAGGCGTGGCGGTGGAACCTGGACAAGGTCGTCGACCGGCACGGCAACGTGATCGAGTACGACTACGACGCCGAGACCAACTCCTACGGCCTCGACGTCAAGGACGCGGCCGCGTCCTACACCCGGGGCGGCACGCTCAAGGAGGCCCGCTACGGCATCCGCGACGGGCAGAAGGCCACCGGTCGGGTCGAGTTCACCACCGCCGACCGCTGTGTCCCCGGCAGCGACTGCACGGCGGACAAGAAGGACAACTGGCCGGACGTCCCGTGGGACGACAAGTGCGACACGGCCACCTGCAAGGACAAGTACTCGCCGACGTTCTGGTCGACCAAGCGCCTGTCCAAGGTCACCACGCAGGTGCTGAGCGGCTCGAACTACACCGACGTCGAGTCGTGGACGCTGGACCAGCAGTTCCCGGCCAGCGGCGACGGCGAGAAGCCGGCGCTGTGGTTGAAGTCCGTCACCGACAGCGCCGGTGACCTGTCCATGCCACCGGTCAGGTTCGAGGGGACGAAGTTCCCCAACCGGGTGGACAAGGTGGACGGTCTCGGGCCGCTGCTGCGCTACCGCCTGACCGGCATCGTGTCGGAGGCCGGCGGCGTCACCACCGTCACCTACGCCGACCCCGACTGCACCGCCACCGCCCTGCCGGCCGCGCCGGAGAGCAACACCAAGCGCTGTTATCCCATGACCTGGGCGAAGAAGGACTTCTCCGAGCGCACCGACTACTTCAACAAGTACGTCGTGGCGCAGGTCGCCCAGTCCGACATGATCGCCGGCAACACCGAGCAGGTCACCAGCTACGACTATCTCGACGGGGCCGGCTGGGCCTACGACACCTCGGAGTTCTCCAAGGAGTCCGACCGCACCTGGAACGACTTCCGCGGCTACGGCCGGGTCCGCGTCACCCGGGGCAAGCCGGGCGACCTGTCCGGCCCGCAGACGATGACCGAGACCCGGTACTACCGCGGCATGGACGGCGACAAGCTGCCCAGCGGCACCCGGTCGGTCAGCGTCACCGACTCCGAGGGCGGCGTCCGCACCGACGACGCCTGGCTCCAGGGCTTCAACTACGAGTCCCAGGCCCACAACGGCACCAGTGAGCAGGTGCTGGACAAGTCGATCACCACGCCTTCGGTGCGCGGCCCGGTGGCCACGCGGGGCAGCCTCAAGGCATACCAGGTCAACATCGGCTCCACCGTGGACCATGTGGCGCTGTCCAGCGGGGGCTGGCGGAGCACGCGGGTCGACCAGACCTTCGACGAGTACCGCCAGGTGACGTCCACCAACGACCTGGGCGACACCTCGACGGCGGCCGACGACCGGTGCACCCGCGTCACCTACGCGCGTGACACCGACAAGTGGTTCATCGCGTTCCCCAACCAGTCGGAGACCGTGTCCGTCGCCTGCGACAAGACACCGTCCTATCCGGACAACGCCATCACCGGCTCCCGGACCTCCTACAACGACAAGGGTGACGCCACCAAGGCCGAGGTGCTGGACAGCCACCCGGCGTCCGGCGCGAACTACGTCACGGCCAGCACCACCGGCTACGACGCCCTCGGCCGCGTCGTCTCCAGAACCGACGCGCTGGGCAGAACCGCCACGACGGCCTACACGCCGGCGACCGGTGGGCCGCTGACGCAAACGGTGGCCACCAACCCGCTCGGCCAGTCGGTCACCACCACCGTCGATCCGGCCTACGGCAATCCCGTCAAGACGGTCGACGCCAACAACCGCAAGACCGAGATCGCCTATGACGCGTTGGGGCACAAGACGGAGGTGTGGCTCCCCAACCGCGCCCGCACCCCAGGTGTCGGCGGCAACGCGAAGTTCTCCTACCACGTCCGCAACGACGCGCCGACGGTCATCACCACCACCAAGATCGGCCCGAACGGCAGCTACGTCAGCAGCAACGCGCTGTTCGACGGGTTGCTGCGGCTGCGCCAGGAGCAACGGCCGGCCACCGGCGGCGGACGGCTGATCACCGACACCAGGTACGACTCGCAGGGCCGGCAGTACAAGGTCACGCAGCCGTACTTCAACGACGCCGCGGTCGACGAGCAGCTGTGGATCGCCAGCGACGTCGACGTGCCGTTGCAGACCGATCACGAGTTCGACGGCCTCGGCCGGGCCACGGTCGAGATCGTCAAGGGCGGCGCGTTCGAGAAGTGGCGCACCGTAACGGGATTCGACGGCGACCGGTCCACGGTCACCCCGCCGGCCGGCGGCACCGCTACCACCACGGTGCTCGACGCCCGCGGCAACACGGTCGAGATGCGGCAGTACCACGGCTCGCAACCGACCGGCGCCTACGACACCACGACGTACACCTACACGCCGGCCGGTCAGCTGGCGACGATCACCGATCCCGCCGGCAACACCTGGCACAAGACCTACGACCTGCGTGGCCGCCTGGTGCGCGACGAGGACGTCGACACCGGCACGACCACCAGCACCTATGACGCCGCGAACGAGTTGGCCAGCACCACCAGCTCGCGCGGGGTCACGCTGACCTACGACTACGACAAGCTCGGCCGCAAGATCGACACCAAGATCGGCGACGCGGTGCAGTCGCAGTGGACCTACGACACCGCCACCTTCGGCAAGGGCGAGATCGCGTCCACCACGCGGTTCGTCGACGGCCACGCCTACACGTCGACCACCGTCGGGTACGACGCCCTGTACCACCCGATCGCCGTCACCCTCACCGTGCCGGACAGCGAAGGCGCGATCGCGGGCAGCTACACGCAGAACATGTCGTACAACGTGGACGGCAGCGCGAAGGGCATCACCTACGCCGCCGCCGGCGACCTGCCGGCGGAGCCGCTGTCCTACACCTACGACGATCTCGGCGAGCTGCTGACCACCAGCGGCGGCTACGACGGCAACACCTACGACTACGTCACCGACACCCAGTACACCCGCTACGGCGAGGTCCAGCGGGTCCAGCTCGGCGACACCGGCAAACGCACCTGGCTGTCCACCTACTACGACGACAGCACCCGCCGGATCCAGCGGACGATCATCGACGCCGAAGTGCCGTCGCCGATGCAGTCCGACACCCACTACAGCTACGACGACTACGGCAACATCACCTCGATCGCCGACACGCCGCAGGGCAAACCGGCCGATGTCCAGTGCTTCAAGCAGGACTACCTGCAACGACTCACCGAAGCCTGGACGCCGTCGGGCAGCTGCGCCGACGCGCCGTCGACGGCGAAGCTGGCGGGCCCGGCCCCGTACTGGCAGTCCTACAGCTACGACAAGGTCGGCAACCGGCAGACCGCGACGCAGCACGCGGCCGCCGGCGACACGGTCACCACCAGCACGTACCCGGCGACCGGCCACAAGCTCAGCTCGACGTCCACCACCGGCCCGGCCGGCACGTCGTCGAGCCAGTACGTGTACGACGCCGCCGGCAACACCGTGTCCCGCAAGCTGCCGGGCTCCACCCAGACCCTGGACTGGGACCCGGAAGGCCACCTGTCGAAGGTGACCGAGGGCAGCAACGTCACGGACTTCGTCTATGACGCCGAGGGAACCCGCCTCGTCAGGCACGACAGCACCGGCACGACGCTGTACCTGGGCGGCGAGGAACTCCACGTCGCCAAGGGCAGCACCGCCGGCAAGGCCACGCGGTACTACCAGTACGGCCCGCGCACGATCGGCATGCGGGACGCCACCGGGCTGACCTGGCTGGCGCCGGACTTCCAGGGCACCTCGCAGGTCGCCATCAACAGCGACACGCTCCAGGTGACCCAGCGCCGGCAGACCCCGTACGGCGAACCGCGCGGCCCCACGGTGACCTTCCCCGGCACCAAGGGATTCCTGGGCGGGACCGTCGACTCCTCGATCGGGCTGACCCAGCTCGGCGCCCGCGAATACGACTCGGGCCAGGGCCGGTTCCTGTCGGCCGACCCGGTCATGCAGACGGGGAATCCGCAGCAGCTCAACCCGTACGGCTACGCCAACGCCAACCCGGTCAACAAGACCGACGCCAGCGGCCTGACGGCCGGCAGTTGGTGCGTCACCCAGGCGTGCATGGACGCCGGTGCGAACAGCCCCGGCCTGAGCGGCTACGGGATCTATCCCAGCGGCTCGCCCCAGCATGTCGAGCCGCACGTCGCCGGCCCGGTGTACAAGCCGGTCAGCACGCACGTGGCGGCCGACGCGAAGGTCGCGGACCACCTGCGGCAGCTGTACGCGGCCGAGGTCGGCAAGCTCGCGCCGGCGCTCAAGCCCGGCGAGGCCATCCCGAGCGACATCGAGGACCAGGCCTGGAACGACATCTGTCGTGAGCAGTCGAAGATGTGCGAGGACGACGGCATCTCGACCCTCTTCCAGGTCGGCCTGCTGCTGCCCGGCGACAGCACGCAGATCTTCCTCAACGGCTGTTCCGTCGACAACAGCTGTGGCGGCGGCGCCCGGGCGGTGGTCGCGGCCGGCAACGAGGCGTTCTCGGTCGGCGGGCCGACCGAGGAGGCGCCGCAGGCGCTCCGCTTCGAGATCCCGCCGGACATCCAGCGCGAGATGGAGAACGCCCGCAACTCGACCCTGATGACTCGCCAGAACCCGGACGAGTACAGCAAGAAGGAACGGAGCCGTTCGGTCACCGCGGCCTACGACCCGGAGACGGGTTCCTGGGCGGTGGGCTGCTCCGGCGGCGGTCAGTGCGCCGAGGGCAACGCGCTCAACAACCTCGCCAAGGAGACCGGCGACGAGGGGGTCCGCGAGCGGGCCGGGTTCATCTCGACCATCCGGATGGAGAAGAACGGGGTCGTCACGAAGTACGTGTGCCCGGTCTGCCAGACCAAGTGGGGACCGTGGCGGTTCGTCCGGGGTGTGTTCGGCATGCCCAACGGCGACTGGGACGGCCGGTTCAAGGCATCGACGAACAACGGCCCCGGGCCCAAGATGGGCGGTCCGTTCGAGGAGAATCCGCCGGAGTGGTGACCCGTTGACGAGAAGGAGGACGCCGTGTTGTCTGCTGTGTCGATCGAGCTGAGCCGCCACGACTGGGGTTCACTCAGGACCGTCCACGGCACAGCCGACGGCGTGCCCGCGGCGGTGGCGGCGCTGGTCGCCGCCACCACCGAGGCGGAGGCCGAGCACATCTACAGCGAGACCAGCCTCGACAACGTGGTCGTGGTGCAGGGCAACCTGTTCGAGGCGGCGGTGCCGCTGGTGTCGGTGCTGTGCGCGGCGCTGGCCGACGAGATGCCGGTCGCGGCCCACTCGGAGGTGCTGCGGCTGATCGCCGAGATCGTCCGCGGTGACACCCACTGCTCGGAGATCGAGGCGGGCCGGCCGGATCTGCCCGAGCAGGCCCAGGAACTCGCGCGGGCCGGCCTGTGGCTGTTCTACCGCGAGCTGCTGCACGGGTCCGCGGCCAACGCCGAGTACGCCGAGGAGATCCTCGACTACGTCGAGACCGACCGTGCCCGGTACGAGCTGTTCCTGGCCCAGGCCAGGCCCAAGTAATCCCGAGCCGCGGTGCCGGGACCACCCCCGTTGGTCCCGGCGCCGCACCGTCAGCAGGGGGATTCATGCGAAGAAGAACCCGGGTCGTCGCGGGCGTGCTGCCCGTGGCGCTCGTGTCCACCATGCTCTCGCTGCTCACGCCGACCGCGGCGTGGGCGGGAGAGCCGTCCGTTCCGTTGCCGGGCACCCCGTCGACCCCGGTCAGCCAGCAGCAGATGGGCAGCCGGCCGGCTGATCAGGCGACCAGCAGCGAGCTGCACGGCAACCAACCGGCCAGCACCGGCACGGTGGACGGCGGCGGCACCGACAAGGCCAGCCCGCTGTCCCCGTCGGCGTCGTGGGACGTCTCGGCGCAGACCGGCGACTTCAGCTGGTCCTACCCGCTGCGCGTGCCGCCGTCGGCCGGGCAGCTCGACCCCAAGCTCGCCATCGGCTACACATCGTCCAGTGTGGACGGTCGAACCAGTGCCACGAACAACCAGGCGTCGTGGATCGGCGACGGCTGGGACCTGTCGGTCGGGTTCATCGAGCGCAGCTACATCCCGTGCGCCGGCGACACGACGCCGGTCAAGGTCGGCGACCTGTGCTGGCGTAGCGACAACGCCTTCGCCTCCTACGGCGGTGGCGGCGGCCAGCTCATCCGTGACGACAAGACCGGGGCCTGGCGCAACAAGACCGACGACGGGTCGCGCATCGAGCGCCTGACCGGCACGGCCAACGGCGACAACGACGGCGAGTCGTGGAAGATCACCACCGTCGACGGCACCCAGTACCTGTTCGGGTCCCGGCCGGAGTCGAACTCCACGTGGACCGTCCCGGTGTTCGGCAACGACAGCGGAGAGCCCTGCCACGCCGCGGCCTTCGCCGACTCGCACTGCGTGCAGGCGTGGCGGTGGAACCTGGACAAGGTGATCGACCGGCACGGCAACGTCATCGAGTACGACTACGACAAGGAAACCAACTCCTACGGCCTGAACAACCAGGACGCGGCGGCCTCGTACACCCGGGGCGGCGTCCTGAAGGAGGCCCTGTACGGTCTTCGTGAGGGCTCCGGGGCGCAGGCCACCGACCGGGTAGTGTTCACCAGCGCGGACCGCTGCGTTCCCGGCAGTGACTGCACGCCCGACAAGAAGGACAACTGGCCGGACGTCGCCTGGGACGACAAGTGCGACACGGCCACCTGCAAGGACAAGAACTCGCCGACCTTCTGGTCGACCAAGCGGCTGTCCCAGGTCACCACGCAGGTGCTGGCCGGATCGTCCTATCAGGACGTCGAGTCGTGGACGCTGGACCAGCAGTTCCCGGCCAGCGGCGACGGCGAGAAGCCCGCGCTGTGGCTGAAGTCCATCACGCACACCGGCAAGGCCCACGGGCTGACCCCGATCACCCTGCCGTCGGTGCGCTTCGAGGGCACCAAGTTCCCCAACCGGGTGGACAAGGTGGACGGTCTCGGCCCGCTGCTGCGGTACCGGGTGACGGCCGTGGTCTCGGAGACCGGCGGCGTCACCACCATCACCTACGCCGACCCGGACTGCTCGCCGACGACCCTGCCGGCCAAGCCGGAGACCAACACCCAGCGCTGCTATCCGGCGAAGTGGGCCAAGAAGGACTTCTCCGAGCGCACCGACTACTTCAACAAGTACGTCGTCGCGCAGGTCGCCGAATCCGACATGATCGCCGCGAACACCGAGGACGTCACCAGCTACTCCTACCTCGACGGCGCGGCGTGGGCGTACGACACCTCCGAGTTCACCAAGGACGCCGACCGGAACTGGAACGAGTTCCGCGGCTACGGCCGGGTGCGGATCACCAAGGGCAAGGCCGACGACCCGGCCGGTCCGCAGACCATGACCGAGCAGCGGTTCTACCGCGGCATGGACGGCGACCACCTGCCCACCGGCGCCCGGTCGGTCACCGTCACCGACTCCGAGGGCGGCGTGCGCAAGGACGACGCCTGGCTGCAGGGCTTCGAGTACGAGTCGCAGGCCCACAACGGCACCAGCGAGCAGATCGTGTCCAAGTCCGTCATGACGCCGTCCGTGCAGGGACCGACCGCCACCCGCGGCAACCTCAAGGCGTACCTCGTCAAGACCGGCACGACCGTGAGCTACGCCGCGCTGTCCGCCGGCGGCTGGCGCACGACCAGGACCGAGCTGGGCTACGACGACCTCGGCCAGGTCGTCTCCACCAACGACCTGGGCGACGTCGCCACCGCCGCCGACGACCGGTGCACCCGCACCACCTACGCCCGCAACACCGACAAGTGGCTGATCTCCTACCCGTCCCAGACGGAAACGGTGTCAGTCGCCTGCACTGCGACGGCCAAGTACCCGGACAACGCCGTCTCCGGCACCCGGAACTCGTACGACGGCAACGCCTTCGGCACCGCGCCCAGCGCCGGCGACGTCACCAAGACCGAGGTGCTCGACAGCTATCCCGCCACGGGGGCCGTCTACATCACCTCGGGTACCGCAGCCTTCGATGCCATGGGCCGCAAGACCGCTACCGCCGACGCGCTCGGGCGCACGACCACCACCGCCTACACCCCGGCGACCGGCGGACCGCTCACGCAGACCGTGGTGACCAACCCGCTGGGCCAGGCCATCACGTCCAGCTACGACACGGTGTCCGGCAAGCAGACCAAGCAGGTCGACGAGAACGGCCGGGTCACCGAGACCGCGTACGACGCGCTCGGCAACAAGACCGAGGTGTGGTACCCGAACCGGTCCCGCGCCAGCCAGAGCGGCAACGTGAAGTTCTCCTACGCCTACCACAACGACGCGCCGAGCGTGGTCACCACCTCGACGCTGGGCCCCAACGGCAACTACACCGTCAGCAACGAGCTGTACGACGGCCTGCTTCGGCTGCGGCAGACGCAGTCTCCCGCGACGGGCGGCGGTCGGCTCATCACCGACACGAAGTACGACTCGCAGGGCCGGACCTACAAGACCACGCATCCGTACTTCAACGACGCCCCGGTCGACGACAAACTGTGGGTGGCGTCCGATGTGGACGTTCCGCAGCAGACCGTGACCCTGTACGACGGTGCTGACCGCGAGGCGACCGACATCGTCAAGGGCGGCGCCGACGAGATCTGGCGCACGGTCAACTCCTACGACGGCGACCGGGTGACCGTCTCGCCGCCCACCGGCAGCATGGCCAGCACCGCGATCACCGACGCCCGCGGGCACACGGTCGAACTGCGCCAGTACCACGGCAACGTGCCGACCGGCGACTACGACGTCACCACCTACACCTACGGCCCCAACGACAAGCTCCTGACCACGACCGACCCCGCCGGCAACACCTGGCGCCGGTCGTACGACCTGCGGGGCAACCAGACCCGGGACGACGACGTGGACAAGGGCACGTCGACCATGACCTACGACGCCGCCAACGAGCTGCTGTCCAGCACGGATGCCCGTGGCACCAGCCTGTTCTACGACTACGACAAGCTCGGCCGGAAGCTGACCGAGCGCACCGGCTCGGCCACCGGGACCATCCAGGCGCAGTGGACCTACGACACCGCGCCGTTCGGCAAGGGCCAGCCGGCGACCAGCACCCGCTACGTCAACGGCAAGGCCTACACCTCGACCGTGCTGGGTTACAACGCGCTGGACAAGGCGATCAGCACGCAGATCACCATTCCGGACTCGGAAGGCGCGCTGGCCGGCACGTACACCACCAGCCGCAAGTACAATGTGGACGGAACGCTGTCCGGCTACGGCTACGCCGCGGCCGGTGACCTGCCGGCCGAGTCGCTCACCCTGGGCTACGACGATCTCGCCCAGCTGACGACGCTGTCCGGCGGCCTCGACGGCGCTACGGCCGACTACGTCACCGACACGCAGTACACGCGCTACGGCGAGGTCGCGCGCACGCAGCTGGGCGACACCGGCAAGCGCGTGTGGCTGTCCAACTACTACGACGATCACACCCGCCGGCTGACCCGGGCCATCGTCGACGCCGAGGTCCCGTCGCCGATGCAGTCGGACGTGCACTACAGCTACGACAAGTCCGGCAACATCACCTCCATCGCCGACACGCCGCAGGGCAAGCCGGCCGACGTGCAGTGCTTCACGCTGGACTACCAGCAGCGGATCACCGAGGCGTGGACCCCGGCCGGGGACTGCTCGGCGGCTCCCACGGCGGCCGGGCTGACCGGCCCGGCGCCGTACTGGCAGTCCTTCACCTACGACAAGATCGGCAACCGGCTCACCGAGACGCAGCACGCGGCCGCCGGCGACACCGTCAGCACCGGCGCCTTCCCGGCCGCCGGGCACAGCCTGACCTCGGTGTCCACCACCGGCCCGGGCGGCCCGAAGACCAGCAAGTTCGTCTACGACGCCACCGGCAACACGATCACCCGGGAGCTGCCGGGCACGACGCAGCAGCTGGTGTGGGACGGCGAGGGCCGACTGGCCAAGGTCACGCAGGGCAGCGACGTCACCGAGTTCGTGTACGACGCCGACGGCTCCCGGCTGATCCGCCGCGACGCCACCGGCAGCACGCTGTTCCTCGACGGCCAGGAGCTCCAGCTGACCACGGCCGGCGCCGTCACGACCACGCGGTACTACCAGTGCGGCGGCTCGACCGTGGCCGTGCGGGACCACACCGGCCTGACCTGGCTGGCCTCCGACCACCAGGGCACCGCGCAGATCTCCATCGACAGCAACACGCTCAAGGTGACCCAGCGACGGCAGACGCCGTTCGGCGAACCCCGCGGCGGGGCGGTGGACTTCCCCGGTGACAAGGGATTCGTCGGCGGCACCATCGACAAGTCGGTGGGGCTGACCGAGCTCGGCGCCCGCGAGTACGACCCCACGCTGGGCCGGTTCCTGTCGGTCGACCCGCAGATGGACCTGACCGACCCGCAGCAGCTGCAGGGCTACACCTACGCCGACAACAACCCGATCAGCAAGATGGATCCGTCCGGCAAGAACTGGCTGTCCAGCGCGTGGAACAGCGTCACATCGGCGGTGGGCACCGCTGCCAAGGCAGTGGGCAGCGCCGTGGCCTCCGGCGCGAGCTACGTGTACAACCAGGTCAAGAACAACAAGGGCCTGGCCGCGATCGGCCTCGGCATGCTCGCCATCTGCATTCCGGCGACCTGGCCGGCGGCGATCGCGATGGGACTGGCGGTGGCCAGCACCGGCCTGACCGTGTGGGACATGAAGGACCTCACGGAGCAGAAGCGGGCCCGGGAGAAGGCCGGGTTGTCGACGACCAAACAGGACCTGCTGTTCGGCGTCGACGCCGTCGGCCTGGCGCTGGGCGGCGCGTCCGCCGCGCACGGCAGCCTCGGCAACAACATCCACGACGACGCGGCGGCCATCTACCCCCGCGACATGGGGGCCGGGCGAAAACTGGCGGGTGTGGCCGAGGACCACGCCGCGCTGAGCGGGGCCACCAACCTCGCCGGCATGGGGACCGTCGCCGAGGGTATGGTGGCCGACAGCTGCATCGATCCCGGCCCGACCGCGGCGCTGCCGTGCGCGCAGAAGGTGCCGGATCCGCTGGACAACAACTGGTGCAGCTCCAGCGGCATGTGTGTCTGCGTCGACACGGAGACGGCCGAGCGGATCAGGGGTCAGCGGGTGGCCGGTCCGCCGGTGCGGAGGCCGTCGTACAACCTCGGCCCGCAGCGAGGACCGAGTCGTTCCACCTATGGCAGCGCGGAGGCGAACAGAACCGGGATCTACCAGACCACTGACGGGTTCTTCCACCGCACGGACGGTCACGGCTTGGCCTTCTTCTAGCGGCTGAGCGCGTGCCGGCCCCGGCGACAGCCAGTCGCCGGGGCCGGTAGCGTCTATTGGGTGATCGAGACCGTGGCGCTGGTGCATGTCCGGGACTTGCGGGTGCTGCTGGTGCGCACCCACGGGCGCAAGGCGTTCTACCTGCCGGGCGGCAAGTACGAGCCGGGGGAGACGGACCTGGCGGCGCTGACCCGGGAGGTGGCCGAGGAGACCGGCTGCGCGCTGCTGCCGGAGACGGTCCGGCCGTACGGCGTGTTCGAAGGTACGGCACATGGCCAGCCGCCGGGCACGGAGGTCCGGATCACCTGTTATTTCGGGGAATTCACCGGCGAGCCCACGGCCAGCTCGGAGATCGCCGAGTGCGGGTACCACACGTACGACGAGTACTCGGCGATGGCGGAGACGGCGCCGGTCGTCCACGCCATCGTGGACGACCTGCACCGCCGCCAGCTGATCTAGCCGTGCTGCAGGGCGATTCCGGCCTCGCCCGTGTGCACCTGGAACGTGAGCGACTCCTGGAAGTACAGCTGGATGCTCTCGGCGTCGTGGGAGAGGTAGCCGATGGACAGGTCCTGCCCGAGGTGCAGCTCGTAGTCGCCACCGCGAGCCGACAGCAGGAACGCGCCGTTGATCGCCGGCGCCCAGATGATGTCGCCGCCCTTGATCACCCGCGAGAGGTGTTCGCGGATCGGGTAGCCGTGGTCGGTGGTCTCCTCGACGGCGGTGTAGTCGTCGGCCGACAGCAGCAGCGTGTACGGGCCGTCGACGCCGGCCAGCCGCAGCGCGCTCAACGCCTGCGCGACGATGTTCGGGTACTCGCGCACGTCCGACGGCAGCGTCAGCGCGTCGTTGGTGGTGGCGGCCCGCACGCCCGCGATGCCCGCGCCGGACAGGCCCTCGAAGATCGCCCGGTCCTCGACGAACGCGATCCGCTTGGCCGCGTCCTTCACCGGATCCCAGTCGGCGTCCTTCGCTCCGCGCTCCACGTCGTCCACCGCGCGGCGGCTGACCGTGAACGGCACCCGGATCTCCACGATCGGCTGCACCTCGCGGCAGCGCACCAGCACGCCGTCCGGGGCCAGGTCCAGCTGCCGCAGGTGGCCCGTGCCGACCGCCGACAGCGTCTCGCCGGCCGGGCCGACCAGGTCGACCACGCGGCGGCCGGCGACGTGGCGGGTGAAGGTGCGGCGCGCCTCCGCCTCAATGTCGGCCCACGCCGCCTCGGAGATCGGCGCGAGTTCCCGGTGCAGGTTGTTCACAGTGTTTGACTCCCTCTCAGGCTTCCTACGCGCAGCGAGAACGTCACCGGTTCTTGTTCCTCGACCGGTTCGGCTTCGGGCGGGTCCTCCAGGAAATCGGCCGTGGGCACGAAGAACAGCGTTCCCGTGACCGCGGTCGAGAAGTCCAGCACCCGATCCGTGTTGCCCTCGGGACGGCCGATGAACATGTTGCGCAGCATCAGCTCGATGACGTCCGGGGTGGACGCGTAGCCGATGAAGTAGGTGCCGTACTCGCCGCTGCCGACCCGTCCGAACGGCATGTTGTCCCGGAGGATCTCCAGTTCCTCGCCGTTGGAGTCGGTCACGGTGTTCAGCGCGACGTGCGAGTCCGCCGGCTTCACGTCGTCGGCCAGCTCCATGTCCCCGAGCTTGGTGCGGCCGATCACCCGCTCCTGCTCCTCCGTGGCCAGCGCGTTCCACGACGTCATGTCGTGCAGGTACTTCTGCACGATCACATAGCTGCCGCCGGCGAAGTCCGGGTCCTCGTCCCCGATCGTCACCGCCGCGGCGGCCGCGTTCCCGGTCGGGTTCTCCGTGCCGTCCACGAAGCCCAGCAGGTCCCGCCGGTCGAAGTACTTGAACCCGTGCACCTCGTCCACGACGGTGATCGCCTCGCCCAGCCTCTTGGTGAGCCGGTCCGCCAGCTCGAAGCACAGGTCCATGCGCCGGGCCCGGATGTGGAACAGCAGGTCCCCCGGCGTGGCCGGGGCCGTGTGCCTGGCCCCTCGCAGCTCCACGAACGGATGCAGGCCCCGCGGGCGGCCGATGCCGGGGTACAGCCGGTCCCAGGCGTCCGAGCCGATGCCCACCACGCAGGTCAGGCCGCCGTCGGGGATGCGGAATCCCACCGACCGGGTGATGCCGGCGACGTCCCCCAGCACGTCACGCACGTCCTGCTCGCCGCCGTCGGCGACCGTCGCCACCAGGAAGATCGCCGCTTCCGTCAACGGCGTCAGCACCGCCTGCGGCTCCACACTCGCCATGCCGGTGATCTTAGGCACGAACCCCCGCTTTCCGCCCCCGCGCCGCCCACCGAAGTTCGGCCACATGCGGCCGGATGTGGCCCGTGGCGGCGACAACGACGGTCATGTGGCATTCGAATGTGCGCCGCGGCGGGATTCGGTGTGACGCTGGGCGGGACTCGCGGGATGTATGTACGTGCGTATAGTTAGCGCGGTCCGGCCTTCTTTTTTCGGTAGTGCCTTCCGGCGTTCGGCGGCGTGACCCGGGTCCTTCGTCACCTCGATGCCGCCGAAGCAGGGGGTATGGCATACGCTGGGGAAACAGGGGGTGTACCCCCTGGGGTCGCACAACTATGCGTTTACCCAGTCTGGGTGGCGTATGCGCCCCTCTCGGTAGGTAATTATGGGCACCGCACAGCGGACGTGGATACCCCGACCGGCTTGCGGGGTGCACACCGCTGTAATAGCTTTCGCCAGCACAACCCTGGGGATCTCGTCGGAATAGTTCCGAATACGTGGTCGGGGGCGGTCGTCCTCGAATTGTCCGAACCTGTGTCGCGTCGCTGTAGCCAGTCTCTAGTCGTGGAGGCAAGGGTGAACCAGTTAGCCACGCTCGACCGTTTCCAGACCGACCTCGACCGCATCCGCCGCCGGGTCGACCAGCAATTGTCCGCCCTGTTCGAGCGGGCCCTGGTGGACGGCATCGGTCCCAGCATGTTCGGCCTGTCGGAGCTACGGGGCATGGCGCTGGCCGGCGGGAAACGCATCCGGCCGGCCTTCGTGCACTGGGCGTTCGTGGCCGGCGGCGGCGACCCCGACGACAACTGTGCCATCGACGCGGGCTCGGTGCTGGAAATGCTGCACACCTTCGCCCTGGTCCACGACGACGTGATGGACGAGTCGCCGACCCGCCGCGGCATGCGGACGCTGCAGGTCACGTTCGCCGAACGGCACCGCGCGCTGGGGATGCGCGGCTGCCCGAAGCGCTACGGCGAGAACATGGCGATCCTGTTGGGGGACTTCGCCTTTCTGATGTGCACGGAACTGGCCACCATGCTGCCGCGGCACGCGCTGCGCACCTTCTACTGGTCGGCGACCCAGCTGATGCACGGTCAGTACCTGGACCTGGAGACGACGGCGTCCGGCGAGTTCAACAGCGAGATCGCGGCCCGCACCGCGCTGCTCAAGACCGGCAGCTACACCGTGGAGGGCCCGCTGCTGATCGGCGCGGCGCTGGCCCCGCGCGGAATGGAGATCTCCTCGCAGTTGCGAACCTACGGCCGGGCCGTCGGCCAGGCCTTCCAGCTGCGCGACGACCTGCTGGACATCTTCGGCGACGAGGCCGAGACCGGCAAACCGGTCGGCGGCGACATCGTGCACCACAAGGCGACCCGGCTGCTGGACATCGTCCGCACCCGCGCCACCGGCCGCGACCGTGAGCTGCTGACCCGGTTGGAGGCCAACGACATCGACCTGGCCACGGTCCGCTCGCTGCTGGTCCGCAGCGGCGCGGTCGACGAACTGGAGTGCAAGATCGACGCGCTGGTGGCGCAGGCCGTCAGCGCCCTGGACGAGGTGCCGATGGCGGCGCACGGCCGTGACTCGCTCGTGGACGCCGCCCACTTCGCCTGCCACCGGAAGTGGTGACCGGGACCGGTACCGTGACCGGTTCCGGACAAGTCGGTCGCGCCGCCTTGTCTGCCGCCGATCCACGTCGTAAGAACGATTCAGCGAACGTGGTCGCGGCAGGCAAGGGGGCCTCATGCGGAAACTGCGAAGAGCATTAGCGGTCGGCGCCGTGCTCGTGCTGGGCACAGCCGTCCCGGTCACGGCGGCAGCCGCGCCGGACTCCGGCCCTGACCCGGCGTGCCCCTGGGTGGGCTCCCATGCGCCGGTCGACGCCAAGGTGTCGCGGGTGCTCGGGAAGATGACCCTCGACGAGAAGATCACCATGGTGCACGGGGCCGCCGGCTCCGCCTACACCGGCTACATCCCCGGCAATACCAGGCTCTGCATCCCGGCGCTGAAGATGCAGGACGGACCGGTCGGCGTCCGGATGGCCGACACCACCCAGCTGCCCGCCGCCGCGGACCTCGCGGCGACCTTCGACTCCGGTCTGGCCCACAGCTACGGCCAGGTCATCGGCGCCGAGGACAAGGCCAAGGGCGTCGACGTCGACCTCGGGCCGACCGTCAACATCGTGCGCGACCCGCGCTGGGGCCGGGCGTTCGAGAGCTACAGCGAGGACCCGTACCTCACCGGGCAGATCGGCGCCGCCGACATCGAGGGCATCCAGTCCCAGGGCGTGATGGCGCAGGTCAAGCACTACGCGGTCTACAACCAGGAGACCAACCGCAACACCATCACCGACAACGCGATCGTCGACGACCGGACCGTGCACGAGATCTACACGGCCGCGTTCGGCACGATCGTCGACCAGGCCAAGCCGTCCTCGGCGATGTGCTCGTACTCCGCGATCAACGGCGTCTTCGCCTGCGAGAACGCGTACCTGAACAACATCCTGAAGAACAAGTTCGGCTTCGACGGCTTCATCACCTCCGACTGGGGCGGCACGCACAGCACCGTCGCCTCGGCCAACGCCGGCATGGACATGGAGATGCCCGACGGCACCTACTTCGGCGACGCGCTGAAGGCCGCCGTGCAGAGCGGCAAGGTGGCGCAGAGCCGGGTCGACGACATGGTCGCCCGGATCATGCGCGAGGAGTTCCGGTTCGGGCTGTTCGACCACCCGTCCCCGGACACGCCCACCGCGGTCGCGTCGACGCCGGCCAACGTGGCCACCGCGCGCAAGGTCGCCGAGGACGGCGTGGTGTTGCTGAAGAACCAGGACAACGTGCTTCCCCTGGACGCCAAGAAGGTCCACTCGATCGCCGTGATCGGCGACGGGGCCGGCAAGGACGCCCTCACCGCCGGCGGCGGCAGTGCGGTCGTCGCCGGAACGGGCGTGGTCACGCCGTTCGACGGCATCAAGGCCCGGGCCGGTTCCACCGCGAACGTCCAGTACGCGCAGGGCAACCTGAGCTCCAACGGGCAGCTGCCGGCGATCGACAGCTCCTACCTCACGCCACCGTCCGGCGCCGGGCACGGCCTGCAGGGGGAGTACTTCACCAACAAGACCCTCGACGGCACGCCCGCCGCCACCCGGACCGACCCGACGGTTTCCTTCGACTGGACCGGGAAGTCGCCGGCGTCCGGGCTGTCCACGACGAACTATTCGGTGAAGTGGACGGGAACGCTCACGCCGCCGGCCACCGGCACGTACACCTTCGGCCTGTCCAGCGACGACGGCAGCCGGCTGTTCGTCAACGGCAAGCAGGTCATCGACAACTGGCGGGACCAGGCCAGCCACACCGAGACCGCCACGGTCGACCTGACCGCCGGCACGCCCGCGCAGATCGAGGTGGACTACTACCAGTCCGGCGGCGACGCGACCGTGAATCTCGGCTGGGCGCAACCGGACCAGGACCTGCAGGGCGAGGCCGTCGCACTGGCCGCCAAGTCCGATGTCGCGATCGTGTACGCCAACGACTTCGAGACCGAGGGCAGCGACCTGGGCGACATCGAGCTGCCCGGCACGCAGAACCAGCTGATCTCGGCCGTCGCCGCGGCCAACCCGAACACCATCGTCGTGCTCAACACCGGGTCCGCGGTCACGATGCCGTGGCTGGACAAGGTGAAGGGCGTCTTCGAGGCGTGGTACCCGGGCCAGGAGTCGGGCAACGCCATCGCCCGGCTGCTGTACGGCGACGTGAACCCGTCCGGCAAGCTGCCGGTCACGTTCCCGACCTCGCTGGAGCAGGTGCCGGCGTCGACCGCCGCGCAGTGGCCCGGAACCGGCGGCCAGGTGCAGTACTCCGAGGGCCTGAACGTCGGATACCGTTGGTACGACGCGAAGGACCTCACGCCGGCCTACCCGTTCGGCTACGGGTTGTCGTACACCAGCTTCGCGTTCTCACACCTGCACGTGGACGGCTCCACGCTGCGGGAGAACGGCAAGATCCGGGTCAGCGCCGACGTCACCAACACCGGTAGGCGGTCCGGTGCCGAGGTGGCGCAGCTGTACCTGTCCGCCCCGGCTTCCGTCGGTGAACCTGCCAACCAGCTCAAGGGTTTCCAGAAGGTGGAGCTCGCTCCGCGGCAGACCAGGCGGGTCACCTTCGAGCTCAGCGCCCAGGACGCGTCGTACTGGAACACCGATGCCCAGGAATGGACGCTCGGCGCCGGCAAGTACACCGTCCACATCGGAGACTCGTCGCGGAACCTGCCGCTGTCGGACAGCTTCCGGGTCGACCGCACCTCCGGCCCGCGCTACACCAAGGTCAACGCCCCCGCGTCGGCTCTTGGCGGCGGCACGCTGTCCGTGACGACGACGTTCACCAACGGCGCCACCGAGGACGTCCGAGACGCCGTCAGCTCGCTGAGCGTCCCGGACGGCTGGAAGGCGACCCCCAAGTCGCCGGCGAACTTCCGGGTCGTCCGCTCCGGCCGGTCGGTGTCGACCACCTGGTCGGTGACCGTGCCCAACGACGCCAAGCCTGGTTCGGCGACGTTGAAGGGCAGCACTCGATACCGGGGCTCCGACCGCACCTCGCCCGGTGACGGCTCGGCGACCGTGCAGGTTGCGTACCAGAACCTTGCCGCCGCCTACACCGATGTCGGCGTCAGCGACGACGCCAACCCGGCCGCCGGCAATCTGGACGGCTCCGGCTACAGCTATTCGGCGCAAGCGCTGGCAACCGTGGGTGTGACTCCCGGTGCCACGGTCGGCGGCTTCACCTGGCCCGCGGTGCCGGCGGGGCAGGCCGACACCGTCACCACCGCCGGACAGCTGGTGCAGCTCACCGGCTCGGGGAGCACCCTGTCGTTCCTCGGCACTGGTACGAACGGCACACAATCCGGATCGGTGACAGTCACCTACGCTGACGGCACCACGTCCACCGGCACGATCACCTTTGCCGACTGGTACAGCAATGCCGCGGTGCCTGGCTGCACCCTGGTGGTCACGTCCCCGCACTGGAACCGCCCGGCCGGCAGCACCTTGCCGGCGGATCACCCGGTGAGCCTCTACGCGAGCTCGATTCCGCTGACCGCGGGCAAGCAGGTCGCCTCGATCAGCCTGCCGAGCAACGCGCGGCTGCACCTGTTCGCGACGAACATCGGTTAGGCGGTCGCCGGACCGCTGGCCACCCCCAACGGGTCAGCGGTCCGGCGTGTAAACACACTGGTAGCCGGTGGAAATCGTGCCGTCCAACACGGCTGCCACCTCCGGGTCGGCGGCGCGGATGACGTCGACCGCGCGCTTGATGGCCTTGCGCACGGAGGTCCGCGCGCGTTCGGCGGGCCCGGTGAAGGCGCGGCTGCGGCCGCCGAGCCCGGTGGTGACGTCCAGTTCCGCGGCGAGGGCGTCCAGTTCCCGCCGCAGCTCCTCGGCCCGCGCCGGGTCGGCGTCGGGGATCTCCTCGGCGATCTCGTGCGCCCGGGCGGTGTACGCCGCCCGGGCCTGGTCGTCCAGAACGGACTGCTCGGACGACAGCTCCGCGCCGCCGTGCGCCAACTCCACGGCCGGGATCGACACGTCGGGGTGGGCGAGCAGCCGGGCCAGGTGCCGCATGCCGATCAGGTCCTCGACCAGCACCTCCCGGCCGGGAAAGCCGACGAGCCACCGGTTATCCCGCCGGCGCATCGCCACGTGCCGGGACGTCCGGGCGGCGGCCCACACCATGGCCCGCTGGCGCATCCCCATCACCGTCGCGTCGCTCACGGCGCTGTCCAGCAACTCCTCGGCAGCACGGTGATCGCCGCGCCGGCGCAGCACGGTGGCCAGGTCGGCCTTGCTGACGGCGGTCATCGGCTTGTTGCCGAGCCGCAGGTTCGCCGCCACGGCCCGGCGCAGATGCTCCGCGGCCAGGTCCAGGTCGCCGAAGGTGGCGGCGGCCAGGCCCAGAGTCCGTTCCGTGGCACCGAAACACACCACGCCCAGCGACGGCATCGTGGGCAGGTCGGCGAACGGCAGCAGCAGGTCGTAGGCCTGCCGAGCCACGTGCGCGTCGCCGAGCGAGGCCGCGGCCTCGACGATCGCCAGCATCCCGGACAGCCACGTGCTCGACTGCGGCAGCGCGTCCAGCCCGGCGGCGGTCAGCCGGGCCAGCGTCGATCGGGCCTGGTCGTGCCGGCCGGCGTCGGCGGCGAGATGCGCGACGGTCGCGCGGAACGTGAACTCGGCCTCGATCAACGTCGGCGAGTTGGCCATGTCCTCGGCCAGATCGACGAGTTCGCCGCCACGGCCCTGCAGCCAGCGGATCGCCAACAGGTGCGCCCCGTAGTAGGCGACGGCATCCGCGTCGCCGACCTCGTTGCCGAGCGCCAGGCACCGCTCCGCCTGCTCCTCGGCCTCCGCCAGCCGGCCGGCCCTGATCAGCAGCATCACGTCCAGCGCGGCGACGATGAACCTGACGCTGCGGCAATCCAGCATGTCGACCCGGGTCCGCAGCTCGGCCAGCGACCGCTCGGCCCGCGGGTCGCCGAGATGGAACAGGTCCACGGTCTGCCAGCACAGTCCTTGCAGGGCAAGGATGTCGATACCGGCGGCGGCCGCAACCGACATCAGCTCCCGGGCGATGGACAGCCGCTCGCGGACGTGCTCGGGCGTCAACAACGCGTGATGGCACAGCGACAACGCCTCCGCCAGCGCACGATCGTCGTTCAGCTGCCGGATCTCGTCCACCGCTTTGATCACCTCGGCGACGGGGCCGCCGCTGTACACCAGCTCCGCCGCCAGCCGCAGCTCCAGCCGGCAGCGCAGGGCCACCTCGTGCTCCGGCAGCTCGGCCAGCGCCTTCCGCTGCGCGCCCAGCATCCGATGCCGTTCCAGCTGATCGCGGCGCTCGTTGAGCCAAATGCCGCCCAACCCCAGCGCCGTTTGCGCGTACAGCACGGGATCGTGCTCGTCGCGCGCCGCATCGGCCGCCCGGTCGAACAGCACCCGCGCCTCGGCCAACCGGCCGGATGCCAGCACGGCGTCGGCCCACTCCAGCAACAGTTCCGCCGACGGCTCGCCGTAGGCGGCGGCCTGCGCCAACAACGATGCCGCCTGCTCGTACGAGAACCGGCGCACCATCGTCGCCGCTGCCGACCGGCACACCTCGATCGCCCGCCGGGCGTCCGCCGGCGACCGCGGTGCGGCATTGATCGCATGATGGGCCTTGCGGGCGCTGTGGCCGACGATGTCGACGGCGCGGGCGTGGGCATCCAGCCGCTCCGCCGCGGTGAGCCGCGACAACGCCGCCTGCCGGACGAGATCATGGCTGTACTCGAACGAATCCGTGCCGCCGGTGGTCACCAGCCCGGCCTGCACGGCACAGTCCACGGTGTCGATCACCTGCGCCGCCCGCACGTCCAGCAACGCCGCCGCCTCCGCCGACGACACGGAGTCGCCGAGGATCGCGCTCGTCGCCAACAACCGCACGGTTTCGGGCGTGAGCTGGGCGAACGACTGGTCGATCGCCTCCCGCAGCCCGCCGACGAAGTCGGCCGCGCCGAGCGCCAGCAGCCGCCGCAGAAACAGCGGGCTGCCGTCGGTCAACCGGTGGATGGTGTCGGTCAGCGGCGCGTCGAGCCGCTCGATCCCGTGCGTGACAAGGTAATCACGCGTCTCGTCGAGGTCGAACGGGCGCAGCGTGATCGGCAACGCCTCGTCGCCGAGGTCGGTGATCGCATGTCGCTGCGTGACGACCAGGACCAGCGGCAACCTCGCCTTGGCGATGAACCGGGTCAGCAGCAGCGCCCCCGGATCGGCCGCGTGCAGGTCGTCGATCACCAGCATGGTCGGCCTCCCCTCCACCGAACGGGCCAGTTGGTCGCTCACCGCCTGGAACCGCGAGAACCGTTCCGGGTCAACGGTTTCCGCGTCCGAGCTCAACAGCTCCGCGCCGCGCGGACCGCACAGCTCGGCCAGCAGCGGCTGCCACGGCCACAGCGCCGGCGCGCCGCCGTCCGACCAGCAGCGCCCCCACAGCACGCGCAGTCCCGCCGCTCGCGCGCGTTCGGACGCCTCTTCGCACAGCCGCGTCTTGCCCACCCCGGCCGGGCCGGTCACCGCCACCAGGCGCCCCCTCGCGGCGTCGCGCCAGGCGTACTCCAGACGGCGTAACTCCGCTGTCCTGCCGACGAAACGGTCCACACCGGGACAGGAGTACGCCCGGTTCGCCGGGATACGTGCCGTCCCGCGGCACACGCCGCGTCACGCCAACGGGGTATGACAAGAATTCTGCTCGCCGACAGCCAGCCGGTGTTCGTCGACGGGCTGTGCACGCACGTGGTCCGGACCGCGGACCTGGACGTCGTCGCCGTCGCCGGCACGCACGCCGAGCTGGTCGACCTGCTGCGCACCACGGACGCGGACGTCGTCGTGCTCGGCATCGGCCTCGACCTCGTCGAAAGGGCCGCCGAAAACGCGGCCGTGCTGGTCGTGAGCGTGTCCACCCGCGAGGAGGACGTCGCCGCCGCGATGTCCGCGGGCGCCGCCGGATACGTCACCAGGCAGGCCGGTCCCGAGGACATCCTCACCGCGATCCGGGTGGTGGCAAGGGGAGGGTTGTTCGTCACGGCCGACATGGCGCCGCTGGTGCGCAACCGGCTCGGCGCCGGCCGGGTCGACTCGTTCTTCCCCCAGTTGACGCCGCGTGAACAAGACGTGTTGGAACTTCTGGTGCGCGACGCCGGAACCGCCGCCATCGCCCGGCATCTCGGCATCACCGTGAAGACCGTGCGCAACCACGTGTCCAACATCCTGGTCAAGCTGCCCGCCCGGACCCGGGCCGAAGCCGCTTGGCTGGCAAGGGAAAAGCTCCGTGTGCACCCTCCGGTGCACACGGAGCCCGCCGTCAGCTGATGACGATGTGCACCCATGCGTTGCCGACACCCTTGCACTGGTTGCCGGTGCCGTCGTCGTGCGAGTAGTAGCCGTTGTCCGAGTAACCGTCGTCCTGGTAGCCCAGGACCAGCGAGCCACCCGAGCCGCCGACCGTGAACGTGCGGCCCACGGCCGTCCAGATCTGCTGCGTGCCGGCCGTCGCGCCGGGGATGTTGATCAGGCCGTGGTAGAGGCCGTTGTCCGAGGCCGGATCCACGTACCGCTTCCACGTCGCCCCGTGCCCGCCGGTCTGCACGCAGCCGCCCGCGTCCACCGTCACGTGGTCGCCCGGCAGGAACTGGATCGTCGGGTACGTCGTCGACGGCTGCGTGACCACCGGCTCGTGCACCCAGCAGTCCAGCGGCAGCGTCCGCCCCGTGCAGCCCGAGTCGGCCACGTTCGGCGTCACCGCCAGCGCCTGCTGCACCGCCGCCTGTCTCGCCCCCTGTGCCGGCGCCGCGCCGGCCTCCGGCGCCAGCACCGTCAGCGCCGCGGCCGCCGCCGCGAGCCCCACCAGCGCCCTCGTGAACACCTTGCGGTTGACCATGTTCGATCGCCTTTCGTGATCGGGATGGTGACCGGCCCAATCTCCCCGCCCGCCGACCCGGGCGTCATGGGCTGCGCGACCCGATCCGACGGGAATTCCCTGAACGCCAGCCAAAGTCGCCGTCGCGACCGCGCATGCTGAGCCTGGCTCGCGGACGCCTGTGACGCGCGTCCCGGTGAGGCGTTCATGTCCATGAGGTACGGTTTGCGCGATTCGGTACCACATGTTCCGAGGGGGGACAGTGACTGTGTTCCGCACGCTCGCGGTCGCCGGCGTCACCGCCGCGCTGACCATGACGCTGCTGCCCGGCATCGCCGCGGCCGCGGCCCCGCCGCCACCGTCGGCGGGGGCAACTTTTGTGTCGGTGACACCGAAGCGGCTGCTCGACACCCGGAACACCCGCAAGGTCGGCGCGGAGGACTACGTCCGGCTCGACCTGAAGAGCGTGGTGCCGGCCAACACCACGGCGGTGGTGTTCAACCTGACCGGCACCAACCCGACCGACACCACGACGGTCCGGGCGACGCCGACGCTGGCCGGTGAGGCCTCGGGCGCGTCCAACCTGAACCTCCGGCCGGGGGAGACCCGCGCCAACCTGGTGACCGTCGCGATCGGACGGGCCGACTGGGCGGGCGGCGTGTACCTGACCAACCACACCGGCTCGGTGGACCTGATCGCCGATCTCGCCGGCTACTACGTCGACGACAACTCCGGCTCGCGGTACACGTCCATCAGCCCGCTCCGGGTGCGCGACACCCGTGACAGCAGTCCGCTGGGCCCGAACGGCACGATCTCGGTGGACCTGTCCAACGTCCTGCCGAGCACGGCCAAGGCGGTCACCTTCAACCTGACCGGCGTGAGCCCGACCGCGGCCACGGTGATCACCGCGTGGCCGCACGGCACCGCGCAGCCCACGGTGTCCAACCTGAACCTGGTGCCCGGCGACATCCGGCCCAACCTGGTCACGGTCGCGGTCGGCCCGGACCGCGTGGTGGACCTGAACAATCTCGCCGGCAGCGTCGACCTGATCGTGGACGTCGCCGGCTACTACGCGACCGACCGCGGCGACGCGTTCTTCACGCTGTCGCCGACGCGGGCCACGGACAGCCGCACCGGGCCGTCGTTCGGCCCCGGCGAGTCCCGGGTGGTCGACCTGTCCCCGTGGCTGCCGTCCTCGGCCAAGGCCGTGGTCTACAACCTGACCGCGACCAACACGACGTGGTCCACCTTCGTCACCGCCTACCCGGCCGGGACGTCCGTGCCGAACGCGTCCAACCTGAACCTGGTCGCCGGGCAGACCGCGTCCAACCTGGCCGTCACCCAGCTCGGCGCGGGCGGCCAGCTGGCGCTGCGCAACAACGCCGGCCGGGTCGACCTGATCACCGACGTCGCCGGCTACTTCGGCCCCGCGCCGACCCCGTGCACCGGCACGTGCTGGTACGCGTTCGGCCGCAACGACTACGGCCAGCTCGGCGACGGCACCGCCACCACCTACCGGTCGCGCGGCGCCGGGCAGGTGCCCGGCCTGACGGCGGTCAAGCAGGTCGCCGGCAGCATGGACGCCGGCTACGCGCTGCGTCAGGACGGCACGGTGTGGGCGGTCGGCCGCACCGGCGAGACGAACGCGCTCAGCCCGCAGCCGACGCAGATCCGCGGCCTGGACAACGTCGCGTCCATCACGGGCGGCTATCGCGGGGGCTTCGCCGTCAAGGGCGACGGCACCGTGTGGCGGTGGGACAACGCGATGACCGCGTCCCAGGTGGGCGGCCTGTCGGACGTCACCCAGGTGAGCGGCACGTCGGTCACGCACCTCGCGCTGCGCCGTGACGGCTCCGTGTGGAAGTGGAGCGACCTCGACAACGCCCCGGCCCCGGTGCAGATGCCGGGCCGGATCATCTCGGTCGCCACGGACAGCTCGTCCTACTTCGTGATCCGCGACGACCACACGCTGTGGGCGTGGGGCTCGAACTACGGCGGCGAACTGGGCGTCGGCTCCGACGCGTCGAACGTCGACCAGCCGACCCAGGTCGTGGGCATCGACTCGGTGACCAAGGTGGCGGTGTCCAGGAACGAGTCGACGTACGCGGTCAAGTCGGACGGGACGCTGTGGGCGTGGGGCAGCGTCTTCCTGTCCGGCCAGGACTATCCCTCGGGCGGCTCCTACCGGTTCAGCACGCCGAAGCAGGTGCCGACGCTGTCGAACGTGGTCGACGTGGCCGGCGGCGGCTGGAACTACGCGCTGGCGCAGACCGCCGACGGCGCCGTCTGGGGTTGGGGTTCCCTCTCGTTCGCCGATGCCCTCAAGACGCCGGACATGCAGCCCACCCAGAAGCCGTCCAAGGTGCCCGGCCTGGACGGGCTGCACGTCAGCGGCATCGCCGCCGGCGGCTACCAGGTCTACCTGCTGGCCAACAGCTGAGGCAGCGGCCGGGAGTGGAGCACGGTGAGCCGGGAGATCGCCCGCGTCAGCGCGATGTAGAGCAGCCGCAGGCCGGTCGCGCCGGCCGCGGCGATCTCCGCCGGCTCCAGCACGACGACGTGGTCGAACTCGAGGCCCTTGGCCAGCCCCACCGGCACCAGGGACACCTTGTGGTCGGCCCCGTCCTCGTGCGGCAGCCCGGTCTGCACGCCGGCCTTGGCCAGGTGCTTGGCCACGGTTGTGAAGCGCGCGTCGTCGAGCACGATCCCGACACTGTCGGGGTGCTGCTCGGCGGCGCGCAGCACGTCCACCAGCTCGGCCAGCACGTCCTCGCATTCGACGGTGGCCAGCGCGCCCGGCACGTGCCGGCCGGAGACGGTCGGCGGCAGGTCGTCCGCGATCGCGGGCAGCAGGGCGTTCGCCACCTCGATGATCTCGCGCGGCACCCGGAAGCTGGTCGTCAGCCGTACGAGATCGGTCGCCACGCCGAGGTGCTCGGCGACCGCCGCCCAGCTGCCCGCGGCCCACGGCGTCGTGCGCTGGGCCATGTCGCCCAGCAGGGTCGCGGAGCCGGCGCAGCGGCGCATGATCGCCCGTAGCTGGATCGGCGACAGGTCCTGCGCCTCGTCGATCACCACGTGGCCGTAGCGGTCGGGCGGGGTCATCAGGCCGGCGATCTCGTCGATCAGGAACCGGTCGGCCGGGGACCACTTGGCCCGGCCCGCCGACGCGGGCACGGTCGGCCACAGCAGGGCCTTCTGCTCCTCGTCGGTCAGCACGCCGTCGGCGGCGCGGTGCAGGGCGTCGGCGTCCGTCAGCAGGGTGAACAGCACCTGGGCCGGCGTGACGGTCGGCCACACCGTGCTCACCAAGTCCCGCAACGACTTCGCGCGGAGCAGCCGTCGCGCCTCGCCGTCGGTGAGGGCGTGGCCGCGCTCCTCCAGGTTGCGGCGGACGTGGCTGACGGCCCGTTCGAGCAGGTGCTCGCGGGCCCGGGCCAGCGGCACCTGGCGGTCGATCAGATCCGAGCACAGCTCGGCTACCACGTACGGCGGGATCCGCACGTACGGACTGGTCTCGCGGACCAGGATGTCCTCGGTCGGCAGCCGCAGCCCGGACCAGACGGCCCGGCGCAGCACTTCCGCCATCCGCGCATCGCCCTTCAGCGTCGCGACTTCCGGCTCCTCGACCACCGGTTTCCCGCGGTCCGCCACCAGCCCGTCCACCGAGCTGTGCACCACCTGGCTCTCACCGAGCGTCGGCAGCACACGGGAGATGTAGCGGACGAACGTGTCGTTCGGGCCGACCACCAGCACGCCCTCGCGGCGCAGGCGGCTGTGTTCGTAGAGCAGGTAGGCGGCCCGGTGCAGGCCGACCGCCGTCTTTCCGGTTCCCGGGCCGCCCTGCACGATCAGCGTGCTGGCCAGTTCCGTGCGGACGATTTCGTCCTGGTCGGGCTGGATGGTGGCGACGATGTCGCGCATCGGGCCGTAGTGGGCGCGTTCGATCTCGGCGATCACCAGCCGGCTCAGGCCCGTGTCGGCGGTTTCCTCGGTCAGCGGCTCGTCGTCGAAGCTGGTGAGGACCACGCCGTCGAAGCCGAACCGGCGGCGGCGCGTCACCTCCATCCGGTTCGACGGGCTGGCCCGGTAGAACCGGCTGGCCATGTCCGTGCGCCAGTCGATCACCACCGGCTCGTCGCGCTCGTCGCTCACGTAGCGGCGGCCGATGTAGCACGGTTTCGGCTCCGGGCCGTCGATGCGTCCGAAGAACAGCGGCGACTCGTTGGCGTCGCGCAGCTGGTCCGCCCGCCACTCCAGCCACTCCACCATCAACTCGTCACCCGGCCGCTTGCGAGCCCGTTCCGCCAGCTCCCGCAGCTGCTTGCGGCTCTGCCTCAGGCACACGTGCGCGTAGTCCAGGTAATCCCGTTCGGACACCAGTTCCTGCTCGGCGGTCACGGCTTCCCCCTCGTCCGAATTCGCGGCGGGCGAGGATATCGGGGGAAGCCGTGACCGTAAACCGAATTACGCTCAGTGCCGCATGCTCGTCACGATGCCGTCGATGGCCTTGCCGAGCTGCGCGTACTTCTGGGTGTACGGCACGGGGTACACGCCGGGCGGGTCGGCCGGGCGGTTGACGTCGACGTAGTCGGTGCCGAGGTTGCAGAACACGACGACGATGTAGTTCCGCTTCGCCTTCCCGGGCAGGGAGTGCACGATGGCGGCGTCGCTGCCGGTGGTGTCGACCCAGCCGGTCTTGTGCGCCATGGTGACCTCGGCGGAAGCGTTGCACGGGCGAACGTCCTGCCCGTAGTACAGGCCGTCGACGTCCATGGTGCCGTCGGTGGGGTCGATCCAGCGCTGGGGAGTGACCTGCGGGATGCCGGGCGCCGGATAGGCCCGTCCGCACCAGTTCGTGGTGGACAGCATCTCGTTGTGGCCCTGGTTGCCCAGGGTCTTCAGATAGAACTGCCGGGCCGAGGAGCTGAGCACGTCACGGGTCACGCGGCTGCCGTCGGCGTTGGTCCACAGGGTGCCGGGACCGCCGTTGACGATGAGCAGCAGCTTGGCCGTGTCGATGGAGCTCATGTTGGAGCCGATCCAGTGCCCGCCGTTGCCGGGATCGGTGCCGGTGATCATCAGGGTCGGCAGGCCGAGCCGGGTGAAGGTGGCGTTGAGCGTGTCGACGTACTTCTGGTCGTGCAGCAGCTTGAGCAGGGCGCAGGTCGACTCGTTCCTCGACATGGTGATCATCTCGTCGAAGTACTGCCGGATCGGCTCGCTGGTGGCCTCGCCGCAGACGGGGTTGATCGTCGCCGGCCGGTAGTCGTAGGTGGCGTCCAGGTCGATCCGGTGCTGGTCGGACAGCCGCATGATGCCGAACCCGACCATCAGCTTGAGCACGGACGCGGGATACGGCGAGCTGAAGTCGAGGGCAGCCCTTTCCCGGCCGGGCAGGACGTCCCGGGTGCCCTTACCACCGTTCTCGTCCCACTCGTTGTCGTCCCACCACCGGTACCGGACCTGGTCGGTGGCCAGCCGGCGCTGGTCGAGCGGCACGGAGACGCCGTGCGGGTACTGCGGGCTGAGCAGCACGTCGGCCATGGCGGTGGGCCGGCCGGCGTCGTCGAGCTCGATCACCGCGGCGTCCATGTTGGGCGTCTGGTGAATGGGCTGCGGCGTCACGGCGGGCCCGAACACCCGCCTGGCCACGGGCATGGTCGTCGGGTCGTACTTCTCCGCCGCGGGCACGCGCCTGGACTGCCCGGCCACGGGCGGCGTGAGGTCGATGACGTCCTTGAAGTTCTGGGCGTCCACGGCGTGTCGCAGCGCGTCGGCGAGCCCGTGGCTGCCGCCCTCGGGCGCCGCCTGCGCGGCCACGCCGCCGAACAACACCGCGGTCACCGCGAGGGCCGCCGCGCGCCGTCCTCGGAACAGGGTCACGTTGTCTCCCGCAAGTTGGTGCTGACGCGACCGTTTCTAGCCGAACGACGGTGTTCGGCGTCGGCCGACCTGCGGCGGACAACGCGATCGTGAACAAAACTCAGCGCAACAGGTGCACGAACACCGTGGTGAAGAAGTCCTCGACGGGCTGGTCGTTCTTGACGGCCTTGGCCCGCAGCAGCGCGCCCTCCCAGGCGTCGAGCACGAACCGGCCGAGCACGTCCGGATCCGCGTCGACGGTCAGCTCGCCGGCCTCCCGCGCCGCGCGCAGCGTCGCCGCGATGTCCTCGGCCCAACCGCTGAGGCTGGCTCGCACCTGGGCCCGCATCGGCTCGCTGTGGTCGGCGAGCTCCTCGCCCATGTTGCCGATCATGCAGCCCCGCGTGTGCCCGTTGCCCACGAACACGTCGGCCATCACCCGGAACTGGGCCCGCAGCTTCGCCAGCGGCGTCAGCTCCGGATCGGTGACGCCGTGCCACTCGGCCTGGGCGGCGTATTTGGCGACGACCTCGACGGCGAGCTCTTCCTTGCTCCTGAAGTGGTTGTAGAACGAGCCCTTGGGCACGCCGGCGGCCCGCGTGATGGTGTCCACCGAGCAGGCGGCGTAGCCGATGCGGTGGAACTCGCCGAGCGCGGTCTCGACGATGACGTCCCGGACGCTGTGACGCGGCATGGCCTCAATATGACTAGTCGTCTTGGCCGTGTCAAACGCACCGCGAGTGAGAATGGCCGCATGACCGAGCTGCTCCCCGTCGAACCACTGCACCGGCTGCGGGAACGGCGCAGCGCCAAGTGGCGCGCGTACGGCCCGGAGGTGCTGCCCCTGACCATCGCCGAGATGGACTTCGCCCTGCCCGACGCCGTCCGGGACGTGCTGGCCGACGCGGTCGGGCGCTCGGACACCGGCTACGCGATGCCCACCGACGGCCTGGGCGAGGCGCTGGCCGGCTTCGCCGAGCGCCGCTGGGGCTGGCGGCTCGACCCGACCGCGGTCACGGCGACCACCGACGTCAGCGCGGGCGTCGTCGAGATGCTGCGCCTGTTCACGAACCCGGGGGACCGGGTCGTCATCAACACCCCCGTCTACCCGCCGTTCTTCGACTGGCTCGACGAGGCCCGCACCGAGCTGCACGAGGTGCCGCTCACCCACACCGACCAGGACGGCTGGCGCCTCGACCTGCCCGCGCTGGACCGGGCGTTCGCGACCAAGCCGGCCGCCTTCGTGCTGTGCAACCCGCAGAATCCGGTCGGCCGCGTGCACACGCCCGAGGACCTGGCCGCCGTCGTCGAGCTGGCCACCAGGCACGGGGTGCCGGTGATCAGCGACGAGATCCACGCCCCGCTGGCGCTGCCCGGCGCCACCTTCACGCCGTTCCTCTCCGTGCCCGGCGCCGCCGAGATCGGCGTGGCCGTGGTGTCAGGGAGCAAGGCGTTCAACCTCGCCGCCCTCAAGTGCGCCATGGTCGTGACGGGCTCGCAGCGCATGCGGGACGTGGTGGCGAAGCTGCCGCCGGACACGCCGTGGCGCACCGGCCACTTCGGCGTCCTCGCCACGACCGCCGCCTACACGCACGGCGATCAGTGGCTGGACCGGCTGCTGGTCACCCTCGACGACCGCCGCACGCTGCTCGCCAAGCTGGTCCGCGACCGGCTGCCGGCGGTCAGCTGGCGGCCGCCGCAGGCCACGTACCTGGCCTGGCTGGACTGCCGCAGCTTGGGCAGCGGAACCGAGCCACGCGACCTGTTCCTCGGCGCCGGGGTGGCGCTGGAGCCGGGAACCCGGTTCGGTGAGCACAGCGGCTACGTGCGGTTGAACTTCGGCACCAGCGTCGAGGTCCTGGAGCTGGCCGTCGACAGGATGGCGAGTGCTCTCTGACGTGGAACTGGTCCGGGCCGCACGCGGCGGCGACGTCGGCGCGCTCGGACTGCTGCTGACCCGGCACGAGGCTGGCATGCGCGCGGTGGCGCTGAGCATCCTCGGCTACGGCCCGGACGCCGACGACGCCGTGCAGGACGCGTCGCTGGCCGCCCTGCGACGGATCGGCGACCTGCGGGAACCCGGGTCGGTCGGGCCGTGGCTGCGGATGATCGTGCGCAACGCGTGCCGGCTGCGGCTGCGCTCAGCCCGGACCGTGGTGCCGGTGGCGGACCCGATGCCGCCGGCCGATCCGCTGTCGCCGGACCGCGTCCTGGACAGCCACGCCTCCCGGGACTGGATCTGGCACGCGGTGAACGAACTCTCGCCAACGCTCCGGCAGGCGGTGCTGCTGCGCTACTTCACCGACGTCAACTCGTACGAACAGATCGCAGAGGTGCTGGAGGTGCCGGTCGGCACCGTGCGCAGCCGGCTCAACCAGGCCCGCGGCAAGCTGGCCGAGTTGCTGCGGGCCACCGCCGACCAGGCGCACGCCGACGCCGGCGCGGCCAACGCCGCCAGCGCCCGCGAGGCCGTCGAGACGCTGGCGGTGGCCGAACGCGGCGACTTCCCGACCCTGGTCGCCGACCGCTGGCTGCCCGAGTCCGAGTTCATCGCCGGCAACGGCACGGTCCGCGGCGGCCGGGACCTGGCGATGTACGGGATGGACAAGGACCTGACCGAAGGGGTGCGGCAGCGGTTCGTGCACGCGGTCGCCGGCCGGGACGTGACGATCTGGACGATGGACCTGATCAGCCCGCCGGACGATCCCGAGCACTGCCCGCCCGGCGTGGTCTGGGTGATGACCCGGCGCGAGGGGCGGATCGCCCGGCTCCGCCTGTTCCATCCGGTGTGACGACGGTCACGGCAGACGGGTCGAACTTTGCCCGCGGCTCCGCATCTTGCCGGTGTTCACAGCACCGATCGAGGCGGAGACCATGACCCTCACCACCCACACCATCGAGCTGGACGGCGTCGAGCAGCGCTACCACGTGGCCGGTCGCGGCCCGATCTGCGTCGCCCACTCCGGCGGCCCCGGCATCGGCTGGGAGTACATGCGGATGCGGCCGCTGGAGGAGCACCTGACCATGGTGTACGTCGAGCCGATCGGCACCGGCGAGTCCGGCCGGCTGGCGAACGACGCCGACTACACGCTCGACAACTACGTGCGCTACCTGCACGCCGTCGTGGAGGACCTCGACGACGGCCCGGTCGCGCTCCTCGGCCACTCGCACGGCGGCTTCGTCGCGCTGAAGTACGCGCTGGCGCACCTCGTCGACGCGCTCGTGCTCTACGACACCTCGCCCGTCACCGGCGCCGAGTTCTTCGGCGACGCCGTCGCCAACATCCAGCACAGCGGCAGCGAGGTCCTCGCCGCGTTCACGTCGCAGCACGCCGAGATGACCGACGAGGAGCTGACCGGCGTGCTGCGCACCATCCTGCCGGCGTACTTCGCCGACTGGCGCGCGGAGTTCGAGCCGTTCCGGGCAGCCACCCGCATCTGGAGCGCACCCTCCCGAGGCCAGGACGTGCCGTTCGACGTCCGCGACCAGCTGCCGACCATTCCCGCGCCGGCGCTGGTCGTCGCCGGGGACAAGGACGTCATCTGCGGCCCGCGCTGGGCTCGGATGCTGCATGACGGGCTGCCGTCCTCGCGGCTGCGGGTCATCGAGAACTGCGGCCACATCGGGCACGTCGAGCGGCCCGAGGCGTTCTATGCGGAGGTGCTCAAGTTCCTGTCGTGATCAGCGTCCCTTGCGCGCCATGGTGCTGATCCGCTGACCCTCCTCGAGTTCGAGCGGACCGACCGTGTCCTCGGCGGCCACGCCGAGCGCCACGGCCAGCGTCCGCCCGTGCAGGTCCAGTGTCGCCTCGGTCAACAGGGCAAGTTCCGAGGCGGCGCTGCGGCCGCGGACCCAGCCGGTCACGCCGACGACGAGGCCCGCCACCGCGGCCGGCCACCACATGATTCCCAGCAGCAGGTACGGCACCGCCCACGTGCCGGTCGCCACGGCGGCCGCGAACGCGGCGTTGGCGGCGGTGATCTCCGCACGCGGAGTTTCGGGCAGCACCAACCACAATCGGGGCCACGCGAAGGCCAGATCGAGGCCCTGGCGGTCCAAGATGATCTTTTCCACGCTGTGGCCCCGATCGCCCATCCACGTCGGCCGCCCGGGTTCCGCCCAGCACAATCGATTCACGCGGGCGGCAGCCTCGTTGATCTGCCGCTGCTGCTCCGGCGTGCGCTGTTCCGCCGGATGGGCCCGTTCCAGCTCGCGTCGCCGTTCGAGCCGTCGATACCAGCGGCGGACGCGTCGAGAGGTCCGCCACCGTGCCAGCCACCGGAGCGGTTGCGGCCACTGGCCGAGCCAGACGATCTTCGTCACGCCGGCCAGCGCCTGCACGGCCAGACCGACGCCGGTCGACACCAGCAGCGCCGCGATCACGAGCACTGCTTGCGTCGCCCAGGACTGGCGGGTCAGGTCGGCCACGGTCGCCGCCAGATCTCCTTGCAGCGCAGCCCAATCCAGCGCGTGCGCCTGCCTCAGCCGCCCGCCCACCCAGGCGGCGAACACGAGCAGGGCCCCTGGCACCACGAGCAGCGTGACCCAGCGCTCGGCCAGCTTTGTCGCCAGGGTCTTGAAGAAGTCGCCCATCCGTCACCGCCGCCGCATCGGCCGGCCGGTCAGCAGGCAACGGGGGATCGGGCCCGCCGGGGTCGTGCCCTCGACGCGATCGCACGCGCCGTCCGGGCACGCGAACGACTCCTCGTCGGCCTGTCCCGGCCCGGCGCCGGGCAGGCCGGCGCCGGCCGTGCGCAGGGTTTCCTCCCCGTCGACACCGAGCAGTTCGGCCAACAGCGGCAGGATCGGCCGTCGCGCGGCGGCCTCGGCCTCGATCCGCGCGAGCAGGCGTTGCCGCCGTTCGGGTTGTTCCGCGCACTCCCGCCGGAGTTCGGCCAGTTCGCAGCACAGCGTGGTGAGCGCGAGCCGCTCCTGTGCGTCCATTCGGCTCCTTTCCGGGACGCTCGGCGATAAAATGATCGCATCGACACCGTCTGGAACGATGGCGAACGGCCGGCGGCGAAAGAGCACCAGCCGGCCGCGCCGGTGCGCGATCCGGAGTACTACGCCGAACTGGCGAAGGGAATCCTCTCCTCGTCCGGCCCGGGTCTCGTGCCCGGCGAAGTGCCGACCGTCGACCGGCAGGCCGATCTCGCGGGCGAGTTGCTGACGGCGAGCCAGTCGCTCGGCAGCGATCCGGCGCTGCTCGACGCCTGCATCGCGCTGCTCGACGACGCCGTTCGGCGTTGCCCGCGAAGGCATCCGCGTCGAGCCGGCTGCGTGTTCAACCTGAGCCGGGCGTACTCCGCCCGGTACGACATCGGAGACGACCCCGCCGACCTGCGCAACGCCGTCTACTACGGGGAGCAGGTGCTGGCGGCGTTGTCCCCCCGCGCCCACGGTTGGGCCGACACCCTGTACCACCTCTCCGTGGTGTACCGGAAACGGTATGAACTGCTGCACAACGGATCCGACCTGAACCGGGCCATCGTTCTGGGCCGACAGGCGGTGTCCGGCCGAAAAGGCGGCGCCGCGGTCTATCGGTCGAGCCTGGCCACCGCTTACGGGCAGCGTTACGACCGTGCCGGCGACGTGGGGGACCTGGACCGGGCCATTCGGCACGCCGAACGGGCGGTGGCGGAAACGCCCGAGAACGACCACCACCGTCCGGGTGTCCAGCACAATCTCGCCTACCTCCGCCGAAAACGGCACGAACGCACCGGCAACCTCGCCGACCTCGACCGTGCCATCGAACTCGGCGAGCAGATCGACGCCACGGCGCCGCCACGGCACCTGGTCCGACTGGACAACCTGTCCAGCCTCGGCCTCGCCTACCGGGCTCGGTTCGAGCTCACCAGCGACACCGCCGCCCTGGACCGGGCGATCGAGGTCGGCGAACGGGCCGTGGCGGCGGCGCCCGAGGGGAGCGCCGTCTGGACCAGGTACGTGGGCAACCTGGTCCAGTCGCTTCAGCATCGTCACCGTCATCGCGGCGACCCGGAGGACCTGCGCCGCATCGAACGCCTGGAGGAGGCGCGCGCGGAGACCGCTCACGGCGGCTCGAGCACGGTCGCCAACGCCCATCTCCAGCACTACGCCCATGACGGCGACACGGCGGATCTGGACCTCGCGGTGGACATCCAGGCCGCCGGCATGGCGACGCTGACCCAACGCAGCCCGGCCCGGCCACAGCGCCTGGCCGGGCTCAGCAGGGCGCACTGGAGCAGGTACGGGCGGCTGGGCGTGCTGATCGATCTGGTGCGGTCGGTGGAGCTGGCGGAGCTGGCGGTGCGGCTGACGCCGGCCGACCATCCGGACCACGCGAGGCAGCTGGCCGGGCTCACACCGGCGTACACCGAGCTGTTCGAGCGCACGGGCGTGCCGGCGCAGCTCGACCGGGCGATCTGGGCGGGCGAACGAGCGGTCGAGGGCACGCCGGAGGGCCGCTACGACTACCCCGACCTGCTGTCCCACCTCAGCATCGGGTACGTCAGGCGCTACTTCCGGGACCACCTGCCCGCCGATCTCGACCGGGCCGTCGAACTCGGTGAACGGGCGCTGGCCGCCATACCCGACACCCACACCGAACGAGCCGGCATACTGGCCAACCTGGCCGGCAGCTACGGCGCTCGCCACCGGCGCGACGGCAACCGGGCCGACCTGGACCGGGCGGTCGAGCTGAGTGAACAGTCCGTGGCGGCTCTCCCGGACGGCGACTGGAAACGCCCCCTCGCAGTGGCCAATCTCGCGCACAACTACCAGGCCCTGCATGAAGCTGATCCGGGCGGCTTCGATCCCGTGCGGCTGCGCGGTCTTGTCCGCGTGGTCGATGAGCTCGCCGCCGCCGCGCCGGCCGACCGGGTCCGGTTCGGCTACGCGGTGGGGGAGCTGGCGCTCGACGTCGGCGACTCGGAAACGGCGGTGTCGCTGCTGGACGACGCCGTGGCCTTGCTGTCGACGGTGCCGCCGCGCGAGGGCGATTGGGTGGACCAGGAGTTTCGCCTCGGCAGCTATCCGGGACTGATCGGCGCGGCGATCAGCGCGCACTGCGCCACCGGCGATGCCGGAGGTGCTGTGACGGTCGCGGAGTCGGGCCGGGGGATCATGCTGGCGTCCCGGCTGGATCTCCGCACCGATCTGTCCGAACTCGCCCGCGTCGAACCGGAACTCGCCCGTCGGCTCGGCCAGGTCCGAGACCGGCTCAACGCCATCGACGGGCCCAGCCGGTCGACGGTCGAGCTCGCCTCGCGCACCGAGCAGCGCCGTGCCCTGTGGCTCCGGCACGACGAGTTGCTGGCCGAAATCCGGCGGCTTCCGGGGTTCGCGCAGTTCCTGCTGGCGCCGTCGCTGCCCGACCTGCGTTCGGCCGCGGCCGGTGGCGCGATCGTTCTCGTCAACGCTTCTTCGCACCGTGCGGACGCCGTGATCGTCACACCGTCCGACTTGCGGCTCATTCCCTTGCCCGAACTGCGCTTCTCGGACGTCCTGCGGCACGCCGGTTCGCTGCTCGAGGTCACCCACGTGCCCGGTCTCGTCAACACGTTGCGCAGACAGCGGATCGTGCCCGAGGTGTTGGCGTGGTTGTGGGACACCGTGGTCTCGCCGGTGGTCGACGCGTTGCCGACGCGGCGGGTGTGGTGGATGCCCACCGGCTTGCTCGGCGTCCTCCCGCTGCACGCCGCCGGCCATCCCGGCCGGCCCGGCGCTCTGGATGCCGTGACGTCCTCGTACACCGCGACCGTGCGCACCCTGGCCGACGCGCGGACGCGCACCCCCAGCGGCGCGCGGCGGCAACTCACGGTCGCCCTGCGCCACACGCCGGGTCTGCCCGATCTTCCCGGCACCGTCGCCGAGGCCGACGAACTGCAAGACCAGTGGGGGAACATGGCGCCGTTGCGCGACGATCGCGCTTCCGTGGCCGCCGTGCTGGCGGCACTGCCCAAGGCCACCTGGGCCCACTTCGCCTGCCACGCCGGCACGAATCCGATGTTTCCGACCGCCGGTGGCCTGCACCTGCACGACGGCGTGCTCTCCGCGCCGACCATCGGGCAGCTGCGGCTGGGCAGCGCCGAACTGGCGTATCTGTCGGCGTGTTCGACCGGCAACCGGGGCATTCGCGCCGAGGACGAGGCGATCCATCCGGCGTCCGCGTTCCAGCTCGCCGGCTTCCGGCACGTCGTCGCCAGCCTGTGGCCGGTGGAGGACCGGATCGCCGCCGTCGCCGCCCGCTCCTTCTACCGCTTCGTCGACCAGGACACGCCGGCTTCCGCCCTGCGCCGCGTCGCGCTGGACCTCCGCGAGGCCCATCCCGGCCGCCCGGACCTGTGGGCGTCGCTGATCCACACCGGTCCGTGACTGTTCATCCGGGCGATGGCCGCCGCCGCGCCCGGGCCGTCAGGATGGGCTGCGCCATGACCATTCGGCCCAGCGAGGACGCAGGATGAACCGTCTCGGCGCGTTACTGACCGCATTGACCGCAGCCTCCGCCCTGGTCGCCGGCCCGCAGGCGAGCCAGCCGTTCGTGAGCTCGGTGTTCCTGGCGACGCACAACAGCTATTCCGGCAACGTGGACGGCGCCAAGAACTCCATCCCGTACCAGCTCGACCACGGCGCCCGGTTCATCGAGCTCGACGTGCATGACAACGACTACGCCGCCAACCACGACTACTCCATCGGGCACAGCAGTCCTGGCGACCTGGTCGACCATGCCGGCAACCCCGCGTCCAACCTGCTGCACGACTGGCTCGGCGTCATCGCCGGCTGGTCCGACGCCCATCCCACGCACGCGCCGCTGGTTGTCATGCTCGACCTCAAGGACAACCTCACCGACAACGCCGGTTTCGCCGCCGGCAACCTGACCGCTCTCAACCAGGAGCTGCAGGCCGCCTTCGGGTCCAGCCTCCTGCACCCCGCCGACTACGTCGGTTCGCCTTCCGTCGATTCGCTGCGGGGCCGGGTGCTCACCCTGCTTTCCGGCGACTCCGGCAGCCGTACCGAGTACAAGCGGGATGTCGGCTACCACCCCGCCGTGGCGATCAACAGCCGTGGCCAGATCGTCGAGGTCCACGACTCCGGCGCCGGGGCCCTCTGGTACTGGACCGGCGTCTACGCCGCCGACGGCACCGTCACCTGGCTTCGTCACGGCAAGTACGACACCGGCATCACTCCTGCCGTGGCCTTGAACGACGCCGGTCAGCTGGTCGAGGTGCACCAGTCGCAGACCGCCACCACCCTCTGGTCCCATGTCGGCCAGCTCGGTTCCGACGGCGAGATCACCTGGCAGGCCAGCCACCAGTACGACAACGGCGTCACTCCCACCGTCGCCTTCACCGGCGCCGGCACGCTGGTGGAGATCCACAAGAGCCAGAGCAGCAGCCAGAACTGGACGTGGCAGGGCGCCTTGTCCGGCTCCACCGTGACTTGGACCGGCAACGCCAGGACCTCCGCCGCCCTGCTGGCCAAGTCCTCCGCCGCCGCGGCCGGCCGGAGCATCACCGTCTACACCGGCGCCGACGGCCCCACCGAGTCGCAGACCTTGCGGTACACCACCGCTTCCCTCACCGGCGGCCGCATCCGTTACCAGCAAACCGCTTTCGACGAGTTCCAGGACGGCGACAATTCCGTGTTGCAGCAGGGAGCGCTGTTCTACGCCGCCCCCGCCACCGACTCGTCCTTCATCGTGTCCGCCCGGCAGTCCGGGCATCTCGTCCGCGGCTGGGACTTCGACTCCGCCGGCGACGCCACCAACCCGTTGGCCAACTACCCGGCCACCAACACCCCTTGGGCGAGCTGGTACCAGACCCTGATCACCAACGCCGGGGCGGTGCAGTAGGCAGTCGACCGAACCAGGGCCGTGCTCCGCTTGCTGCATCTGGCCGGTGCTAGCGTGCCTGCGCATGCCAGCGAGTGGAGCCCCATCGACGGGCGAGTTGAAGTTCGAGCAGGACCTGGTGCGGGCGCTGCTGTGGGATCAGCATCCGGATCTCGCCGGCATGGAACTGCGTGACGTCAGCGGAGGCTGGGACAACCAGCTGTGGCGCCTCGGGGAGGAACTGGCCGTGCGCTTGCCGCGCACCGAGCGCGCGCCGGCTCTTCTCCACACGGAGCAGACGTGGCTGCCGATGTTGGCCGAACGCCTGCCGCTGCCGACGCCCACCCCGGTGCGCGTCGGCAAGCCTTCGAACCTGTTCGAGCACACCTGGACGATCGCGCGTTGGGTCGAGGGTGAGCCGGCCGATCGTGCGCCGATCACCCGCGTCGAGGCGGCCGAGGTCCTCGCGGGGTTCCTGCGGGCGCTGCATCACGAAGCGCCTGCGGACGCCCCGGCCAACCCTTCGCGCGGCATTCCGCTCGCCGACATGCCGAATGTCGACGGCTGGTTCGAGCTCATCGGCGACCATTCGGACGCTGGCGCCGTGTGGGAGGTGTGGGAGCGGGCTGTCGCGGCGCCCGCCTGGCCGGGCGCGCCGCTGTGGCTGCATGGTGACCTGCATCCGGCCAACGTCGTCGTCCGGGACGGGATGCTCGCCGGAGTGATCGACTTCGGTGAGATGTGCTCGGGCGATCCCGCGACCGATCTTTCGGCCGCCTGGATGCTGCTGCCCGCAGGCGCGGCACATCGGTTCTTCGACGCCTACGAGCAGGCCGACGAAGCGACCATCGCCCGGGCCCGCGGCTGGGCCGTCCTGCGCGCCGTGGGCCTGATCGAGATCGGGCGGAACGGCCGGCTCGGCCTGCCCGGGGGCAAGCCGACCTGGGAACCGGCGGGCTACGCCACGCTGGAACGTGTCGTGGCCGGCTGACCATGCGGCTGCGCGCCGAGGACGTGCGGCCTGTGCTGAACCGCTAGCTGTCCGTGGGCCGTGCCCGGCTCGGTGCTACCCGCGGCGGTTCGTTGGGCATCTTCGGGTACACCGGCGGCCACGGGGCATCCATCAGCCCGGCGGCCATGTCCCGTTCCGACCGCTCCAGCAGAGGCTCCAGCGACTGCGGCTCGTCGTTCATCCCCGCCCACGCATCGCCGTGCTCCGCAACGAATGTCGGCACGGTGAGAATGGTCAGGGAGTCCGGATCGACCGTCGCCAACTGCGACCAGTCGATGGGGGTCGACACCTGCCCGCCGACCCGGGGCCGCGCGCACCACGCGCCGAAGACGGTCTTGTGCGGGGCGTTCTGGTTGAAGTCGACGAACACCCGGGCGCCCCGTTCCTCCTTCCACCACTTGGCGGTGATCAAAGTCGGGTGCCGGCGCTCCAACTCCCGGGCCAGGGCCACGGCGCCGGCCCGGACCTGGTAGCCGTCCCAACGCTCCTGCAAACGCACGTAGATGTGCAGCCCCCGGGAACCGGTCGTCTTCAGGTACGCCCTGATGCCGCATTCGGCCAGGAAGTCCCGCACCAGTAGCGCGGCCTCCTGGATCTGGCCGAAGCCGATGCCGGGGGAGGGGTCGAGGTCGATCCGCAGCTCGTCGGTGACCGAGGGGTTCGCGGCATGAACGGGCCACACGTGGAAACCGAGGCAGCCCATGTTCACGGCCCACAGCACGTGCGCGAGGTCGGCGGCGACCAGGGCGTCGCTGGTGGTGCCGTTGGGCGTGGAGACGACGGCGGTCTGCAGCCAGTCGGGCGCGGACTTGGGCACACGCTTCTGGAAGAACGACTTGCCGCCGGCACCCTCGGGATAGCGCTCCAGCAGCAGCGGCCGCCCCCGCACGGTGGCGAGGAACGGCTCGGCGACGGCCTGGTAGTACCGGACCAGGTCCAGCTTCGTCGCCCCGATCCGGCCGAAGAACACCTTCTCCGGATGCGTGATGGTCACGCCCTCGACCACGACGGCGTCGCTCATGTCCCGAACAGCGCCTTCAACTCGGCGGGCGCGACCTGGTCCAGCTGGGAGTAGGTGCACGACTCGGGCGTGCGGTCGGGGCGGAACCGGACGAGCCGGCCACCGTGCCGCAGCCGCCCGGCCATCACGTGCTCGTACCGCACCTCGGCCACGAGCTCGGGCCGCAGCGGCTCCCAGCTCAGGTCCTTGCCGGCGCTCCACCGGCTCTGCCCACCCGGCATCCGCCCGCCGGCCTCGGATTGCGCGACGGCCCAGTCCCGCCACGGATGCGTCTCCACAGCGTTCTCCCGCAACGGAGCCAGCTCGTCGACGAGTTCCTTGCGCCGGGCGGCGGTCATGCTGCTGGCCACGCCGACGTGGTGCAGGGTGCCTTCGTCGTCGTACAGGCCGAGCAGCAGCGACCCGACACCGTTGCCGTCCTTGTGCCACCGGAAACCGGCGACCACGCAGTCGGCGGTCCGCTCGTGCTTGACCTTCCACATCACCCGCTTGTCCTGCTCGTACGGCAGGTCGCCGGGCTTGGCCATGACGCCGTCGAAGCCGGCGCCCTCGAACCGGGTGAACCAGTCCTGCGCGACGGCCGGGTCGTGGGTCAGCGGCGTGATGTGGATCCGCGCCAGGTCGCCGCCGAGCACGCTCTCCAGCAGTTCACGCCGCCGGGTGAACGGCTCGTCCATCAGGTTGTCGTCGCCGAGCGCGAGCAGGTCGAAGGCGACGAAGCTGGCCGGCGTCTCCACCGCCAGCTTGCGCACCCGCGACGCGGCCGGGTGCAGCCGGTTCTGCAGGGTGTCGAAGTCCAGCCCGTCGCCGGTGACGACCACGATCTCGCCGTCCACCACGCACCGTGGCGGCAGCACCTCGAGCAGCAGGTCGACCAGCTCCGGGAAGTACCGGGTCAGCGGCCGGTCGTTGCGGGAGCCGAGCTCCACCTCGTCGCCGTCACGGAACACGATGCAGCGGAAGCCGTCCCACTTGGGCTCGTACAGCAAGCCGTCCGCCGTCGGCACCTCGTGCACGGCCTTGGCGAGCATCGGCCGCACCGGGGGCATCACTGGAAGGTCCACAGCCGGTCACGATAGGGCGTGACCGGCTGTATCGCCTGGTGACAGCGCTGTCAGAGCTCTGAGTGACCGGCCTGGTCCAGTTGCGTGTCCGCCACCGGGCGGCTGGTCGTGACCCGGAAGTCGGTCACGTCGTCGAGCACGAATGTCGGCGCGCCGGTGGCCTTGTCCGCCTTCACGTGGTGGAAGTCGGCGTCGACGACGTCCCGAAGGGCGAACGCGGGCCGCAGGTCCTGCTGCTCGTAGCGGACTTCGACGTTGTCCAGGGTGACGCCGTCGACGTGCCGGATGAAGAACCCGTACGCCGGCAGCGGGCCGAACATGGTCGGCTCGGGGTAGGCGTTCTCCGCCTCTGGCGGGTTGGCCGGGATGCCGTCCATGGTCAGGCCGCCGACCATATGGTGCCGCACGTTGCTGATCCGCACGTCCTCGATGCGGTGCCCGGGGATGCCGGCGATCGCGGACGGGTAGCGGGGGTCGGAGTTGTGCGCGATCAGGTTGGCGATGCTGACCCGCCGCAGCGTGCCGACGGGAATGCCGGCCGGGCCGCGCATCCGCGAGCCGAGCCGGAAGAAGATCGGCATCTGCACGTCGCGCATGGTGATGTTGCTGACGGTGATGTCCTCCAGCGCCCCGCCGTCCACGGTCTCGAACGCCAGCCCCCGGCAGTGCTCGAAGACGACGTTGGAGATGGCGATGTTCTTGAAGCCGCCGTTGGACTCGGTGCCGCACTTGATCCGGCCGGTGCGGCCGAAGTTGGCCGTCTTGTACGTGCCGTCGACCAGCGTGCCCAGGTCGTAGCCGCTGACGAAGCAGTTGTCGATGGTGACGTTCTCGGTGTCCCGCACGTAGCCCAGCGCGTACGAGCTCTTGAGCACGATCGCGTCGTCGGCGGGCGAGTTGACGGTGGTGTTGGAGATGCGGACGCCTCTGCAGCAGTCGATGTCGATGCCGTCCCGGTTGGTGTCGATCACGACGTTGTCGATGCGGAAGTTGTCGACACCGGTCGGCAGGACGCAGAAGTGCCCGCCGTTGACCATGGTGACGTCCCTGATCACCACGTTGCGGCACAGCTTCAGCGCGATCGCCTTGTTGCCCTGCAGCGGCTGGGACTCCTGGCTGCCGCCGCTGACCAGGCCCTTGCCGTCGATGGTGCCCGGTCCGCCGATGGTCACGTTGACCAGGTTCTCGCCCCAGATCAGGCTGTTGTGCCAGTGGCTGTGCCCGAAGTCCTGGTAGTTGTTGCCGGCGCCGGGCTGCTCGGCGGGGTCGTAGCCCTTGCCGCCGGCCGGCGCGGCCGCCAGCAGCGTCGCGTTGTGCCCCAGGTACAGGGCGACGTTGCTCTTGAGGTGCACGGAGTAGCTGGCGTACGTGCCGGCCGGGAAGAACACCGTGCCGCCGTGCGCCGCCGCCGCGTCGACGGCGCGGTTGATCGCCGCGGTGTCGATCGTGACGCCGTCGCCACGGGCGCCGAACTCCGTGACGTCGAACAGTTTTCCGGCCGGCTTGGCCGGCTCCGCGGCGGCGGTGCCGGCCAGCGGCAGGGCCATCCCGGCCGCGCCCGCGGCCCCCAGCGTGACGATGCGACGACGACTCACCCGGTCCATGTGACGGAGGCTACAAACGTTTACATCTTGTTTCAATAGGCCGTTCGCAACGGCAGCGAGGCCACGCCGGTCATGTTCGGCGACGGCAGCGGCACCGGCGGGTCGGCCGGGTCGGTGCGCAGCACGGGGAAGCGGTCGAGCAGCAGGTTCAGGGCGATCCGGCCCTCCAGCCGGGCCAGCGGCGCGCCCAGGCAGAAGTGGATGCCACGGCCGAACGACAGGTGCGGATTGGGGTCGCGAGCCGGGTCGAACTCGTCCGGACGGGCGAACACCCGCGGGTCCAGGTTGGCCGTGCGCACCCGCAGCAGCACCATCTGGTCCGCCGGGATGACCTGTCCGCCCAGCTCGACCTCGGTGTTGGTGACCCGCGCCAGCACGGTGAACGGGCTCCGCAGCCGCAGCGACTCTTCGATGGCACCCGGCAGCAGCGACCGGTCGGCCCGGATCCTCGCGGCCTGCTCGGGGTGCTCGTCCAGGCACAGCACGGTGTTACCCAGCAGCAGGGTCGTGGTGATGTGGCCGGCGAACAGCAGCAACGTCGCGAAGTTGACCAGCTGGCCGTCGGTCAGGCGCTCCCCGTCCACTTCGGCCTGGACCAGCGCGGTCAGCAGGTCATGGCGCGGCTCGGCCCGGCGTTCGTGGGCGTGCCGGATGAGGTACTCGACCATCGGCTGGACGTCCCTGGCCAGCTTCTCGAAGCGCTGCTTCTGCGCGCCGTCCTCGTCCTTGGCCGTGAACTCGGCGTCGCCGGCGATCAGGACGTCCGCCCACTTCCGGAACAGGGCCCGGTCGCTCGCCGGCACGCCCAGCAGCTCGGCGATCACGATCACCGGCAGCGGGTGGGCCAGCTGCGACACCAGCTCCACGTCGCCGTCCATGTCGTCGAGCAGCTCGGTGGTCAGGGCGGCGATGCGCGGCTCCAGCCCCGCTACCACCTTCGGCGTGAACGCGTGGCTGACCAGGGTGCGCAGCTTGCGGTGGCCGGGCGGATCCATCTGGACCAGGTTGCCGTCGTCGTCGCCGGCGTCGCCGCCGACGAGTCGCGGCACGTTGGACGAGAAGGTCGCCGGATCGCTCAGCGCCGCCAGGATCTCCGGGTGCCCGGACACGGTCCAGGTGCCCGAGCGCTCGTCGTGGTGCACGAATGCGTTGCCGGTGGTTGTCATGCCCCGCACGGTTCCGGCCGGCGGTTCCGCGGCGGTGTCAGACCGGTTTCACCGGAGGGCACTACGCAGGCTTGCCGGCCTGATGGCCGTGTCCGGCGGGGAGGACCGGACCGGCTCGAGGACGAGCCTCACCAGGCCACGGGCAGGGCCTGGACGCCGTAGACGGGGCTGGTGGTGCGGAACTCGATCTCCGCGGACGGCACCGCGAGGCGCAGGCCGGGGAACCTCCGGAGCAGCGCGGGGAAGGCGACGGACATCTCCAGGCGGGCCAGCGGAGCGCCGACGCAGTGGTGGATGCCGTGCCCGAAAGCGAGGTGGGGCATGGGTTTGCGGGTGACATCGAAGCGGTCGGCGTCGGGGACGAGGGCGGGGTCGCGGTTGGCGAGGATGATCGAGCACAGGACGAGCTCGCCGGCGGTGAGGGCGGTGCCGCCGACGGTGAGGTCGGTGACGACTTCGCGCGGGACGCCGAAGTGGACGACCGACAGGTAGCGGAGCAGTTCCTCGATGCCGCCCTCGACCACGTCCGGGTCGTCCCGCAGCAGGGCCAGCTGCGCGGGATTCTCCAGCAGCAGCAGCGAACCGAGGCCGAGCATGTTCGACGTGGTCTCGTGGCCGGCGATCAGCAGCATGTTGGCCAGGCCGACCAGCTCCGCGAACGACAGGTCGTCGCCGTGCAGGGTGATCAGGGTGCCGATCACGTCCTCGCCCGGCGCCCGCATGTGCCGCTCGACCAGCCCGGCCAGGTACTGCCCCATCTCCTCGCCGGCCTGGGTGCGTTCGGCCAGCGGCACGGCGAAGTCCAGCTGCCGGCTGGTGAGGCGCTGGAAGGTGGCCCGATCCTCGTACGGCACGCCGAGCAGCTCGCAGATCACCAGGGACGGCACGGGCAGCGCGAACTCGGCGACGAGGTCCACGCCAGGACCGGCGGCGGCCATCGCCGACAACGCCGAGTCCACGATCTCGACGACGCGAGGGCGCATGGCCCGCATCCGGCGCAGCGTGAACTCGGGGGTGAGCATCCGCCGCAGGCGGGTGTGCGCGGGCGGGTCGTAGCCGAGGATGAAGCCGACGTCCTCGGTCCCCTGCAACCGCGACTGGATCCCGTTGCTGAACTCGACGGAGTTGCCGTAGACGGTCCGCACGTCCTCGTGCCGGACGGCCAGCCGGGCCGGGCCGAACAGCGAGGTGATGCGGGGCAGGCCGGGGCGGGCCGCCACCTCGCGCAGGGCGGGCGAGGGGTCGAAGCGGTCGCGGGCCATCTCGAGGGGAGTGGTCATCGGGGCGCCCCCAGAAGCGGTAGTGAACTCTCAGAAAAGCCTAGCAAAAGTGAGAGCGCGCTATCAGTGCTAGCATCGCCGCGTGCCGGTGTCACGGAACTCCGCAGGTCAGCGGGCTCCCCGCACGGACGCCCGGCGCAACGCCGAGCGCATCCTGGCCGTCGCCGAGGACGTGTTCGCCGCCGGCCGGCACGACGTCCCGCTGGAGGAGATCGCCCGCCGCGCCGGCGTCGGCCCCGCCACCCTGTACCGGCACTACCCCAGCAAGGACGACCTGATCGCCGCCGTGGTCCGCGAGCGTTATCACGAACACGTGGCTCCCCTCCTCGACGAGGCGGACGCCGACCCCGACGCATTGCGCGGTCTGCTCCGCTGCTTCGAGGCCGCGCTGGAAATCCGCGCTCAGCACCTGCGCGTCGTCATCACCACCCGGCGGCTCACCGCCGCCGACAACCTCACCCGGACATTCTTCCATCGGCTCGGCGCCCTGCTCGCCCGTGCACAGGAACAAGGCAGCGTGCGCCCAGACCTTGCCGCCGCCGACCTGCCCCGGCTGTTGGCCATGGTCGCCGCCACCATCCCGTTCGACGACCGCGCCGGCTGGCGGCGTTACCTCGTGCTGCTCGCCGACCTGCTCCGCGGCACCCCGACCGGCCCCCTGCCGCCGTTGCCGGCCGAGGATGCCGACAGCCTGTCCGCCGACGGCCCGTTCCGGTTGGACTGAACGGACGCCCGTTCCGGGCGCGATGAACCGTGTGCTTCGGCCGGGACGGGAAATATGCTCGGCGAATGACCAGCTTGCAGCGGCTGTGGTCGACGCCGGCGGCGCTGCGCGCGGTGCGCGCGACGCTGGTGGTGCCGGGCTTGTTCGCGTTCTGCTACGGGGTGCTCGGCGACCTCCAGGTGGCCACGTTCGCGGCGTTCGGCGGGTTCGCGACGCTGGTGCTGGCGGCGTTCGGCGGCCGGGCACGGGACAAGGTCGTGGCGCATCTGGGGCTGGCGCTGGCCGGCAGTGTGCTGATCGTGATCGGCACGGCGGTGAACACCTCGGTGGTGCTGGCGACGGTGGTGACGCTGCCGGTGGTGTTCGTGGTGTTGTTCGCGGGCGTCGGCGGTCCGAACGCGGCGTCGGGGAGCACGGCGGCGCTGCTGGCGTACGTGCTGCCGGCGGCCTCGCCGGGGGCGATGGACATGGTGCCGGCCCGGCTGGCGGGCTGGTGGCTGGCGTCGATCGTCGGCACGGTGGCGGTGCTGCTGCTGTCGCCGAAGCCGCCGGGGGCGGAGCTGCGGCTGGCCGTGGCCAGGAACGCCCGGGCGCTGGCGGACCAGCTCGGGGCGGCGCTGCGCGGCGACCGGGACCCGAAGTACCGGCAGCGCTCGCTGGACTGCAAGCACAACCTGCTGAGCACCTTCACCTCGACGCCGTACCGGCCGACCGGTCTCGCCGCGGCCGACCAGGCCCTGGACAGCCTGGTGGGGCTGCTGGAGTGGTGCACTTCGGTGATCTGCGACAGCCTCAGCGAGTACGACGACCTCACGCACATCGACGAGGTCGAGCGCCGCCTGCTCGCGGACACCGCCACGGTGCTGCGGGACGTCGCCGCGCTGCTGGAAGGGGAGCCGACCAAGCCGGAGCTGGACTGTCTGGAGCGCAGCCTCGCCGACAGCGTGGAGCACCTGCGCCGACTGCGCAGCGACAGCGCGGAATTCGGAGCGGCCGTGCACCTGTCGTTCCACGCGCGCACGGCGGCCGTCGCCGCGCACACGGCGCTGGCGGACGCCCTCATCGCCTCGCACCGCGCCGACCCGGCGATCGTGTCCAACGGCCGCAGGCGTTGGTACGGCACGGATCCCACCCTCAGCGAGAGCCGCCTCGCCGGCCTGACGACGGTCGCGAACGCCGTGTCACGGCACGCCAACCCGCGGTCCGTGTGGTTCCTGAACAGCGCGCGGGGCGCGATCGCGCTGGCGGCCGCCGTCGCCGTCGCCGATCTGACGGGCGTGGAGCACGGCTTCTGGGTGGTGCTCGGCACGCTGTCGGTGCTGCGCACCAGCGCCGCGTCCACCGGCTCGACGGTGCTGCGGGCGCTGCTTGGCACCGTCGTCGGCTTTGTCATCGGCGCCGCGCTGCTGATCGCCATCGGCTCCAGCACCGCCGCGTTGTGGACGGCGCTGCCGCTGTCCGTGCTCATCGCCGCGTACGCCCCGGCCGTGCTGCCGTTCGCCGCCGGCCAGGCCGCGTTCACGCTGGTCGTGTGCATCCTGTTCAACCTGCTGGTGCCGGCCGGTTGGGAGATCGGCGTGGTGCGGATCGAGGACGTCGCGATCGGCTGTGCCGTGAGCTTCGTTGTCGGCGTGCTGTTCTGGCCGCGCGGGGCCGGCTCGCTCGTCGCCGACGACCTCGCCGACGCCTTCCGCACCGGCGGCCTCTACCTCTCCGACGCCGCCCATTGGGCGCTCGGCCTGCGGGCCGACGCCCCGGCCGCGTCCGCGGCCATCGCCGCCGGCATCCGGCTCGACGAGGCCCTGCGCAGCTTCCTCGCCGAGCAGGGCACCAAGCGGGTGCCCAAGGAGTACCTGTGGCGGCTCGTCGCCGGCGCCCTGCGGGCCCGGCTCACCGCGCACTCCCTGGCCGGGCTGCCGGCCGCTCCCGGCGAACCCGACCCGCTGCGCCAGCAACTCGGCGACCACGCCGGCCAGGTCGCCGCCTGGTTCGACCACCTGGCGTCCCGTCTGGACCGCGCCGACCACAGCGGCGTCCCCATGCTCGCGCCGCCCCAGCTGCGCGAGCCCGTCCTGCCCAACGGGACGACCGTGCCCGACCTGTCGACCGCGCTCTGGGTGGGTGAGCACCTCAAGCACGTGACCCCGAGGCTGATGGAGCTGGTGGAGCCGGCCGGGGTGGTGGCGGCCCAGCGGCACCGGCCCTGGTGGCGCTAGAACTGGGAGGCCGGCTTGTCCCGCAGGTAGGCGTTCATGTAGCGCTGCCAGATGCCGGTGGGGACGTCCACGCCCTCCTTCATCGGCGCGAGGTCCTTGCGGTGGCCGACCCAGACGGCGGTGACCACCTGGGGGGTGTAGCCGACGGCCCACGCGTCGGAGTTGTCGGGGGAGTCGAGGAACTCGGTGGCGCCGGCCTTGGACGCCACCTGGCGGCCGCCCTCCAGGCCGGGCCCGCTGAGCAGGGACTGGGTGACGAGCTGGGCCTGGGCCGGCTCGAAGACCTGCGTGGGCACGCTCTTCGGGTTGGCCTTGACGTCGTAGACGGCATTGCCGCCGGTGCCGATGATGCTGGTGATGAAGTGTGCGGGTGTGTACTTGCCGCCGGCGGCGAAGGTGGCGTAGGCCTGCGCCATGTCCCGGGGACGGACGGGGTAGCCGCCCGAGCCGATGATGTCGGCGGTCTGCTTGCCGTCGCTGGAGACGAGGGCGGGACCGGACTTGCCGCCGATGATCTGGGTGGGGGCGATCCCGGCCGTGAAGGCGGCGTTGCGCACCTGGGACGGGCCGATGTCGTCGGTCATCTTGTAGAAGACCGTGTTGGTGTTGTTCTTCATGGCGTCGGCGACGGCGCACTGCGGGCCGCAGTCGGCGCCGCCGAAGTTCTTCACCTGGACGCCGCCGACCACCACCGGGCTGGTGCCGTTGTACTGGGTGGACAGGTTGATCTGGGGGTTGGCCCGCACGGCGGCCATCAGCACCAGCGGCTGGAAGGTGGGGCCGGGCTGGGCGGCCGTGTCGGCGGTGTCGGGCATGGCCTGCTCGGGGTTGTCGCCGCCGAACCAGGACACGATCGCCCCGGTCCCGGGGTCGATCGACACGAGCGCGGCGCCGACGTCGGGGTCGGCCGACTTCAACGACTGCGCTGCCACCTCGGCCATGGCCTGGGCCTTGGGGTCGATGGTGGTGTGCACCTGCGCCCCGCTGTGCCGCAGGGCGTCCTCGTCGAAGCCCTGCTCCTTGGCCTCGGCCAGCACCTGCCGCACGATGAACGTCCGCGCCGGCGGCAGCGAGCCGCTGGTGGGCGGGATCGGCTTGGGCGGCCTGGGGTACCGGGCCCGCTCGTCCTGGCCGAGCCAGCCGTTGGCGACCATCCGGTCCAGCACGTGCGACCACTGCTGCTCGGTCCACTTGTCGTCCTCGTCCCGCGCCGGCTGGTCGATGCAGCCGGCCAGGAACGCGGCCTCGGACGCGTCGAGCTGGCCCACGTCCTTGCCGAAGTACGCCTGCGCGGCGGCCTGGATGCCGTACGCGCCGCGGCCGAGGTACACCAGGTTCAGGTAGCCGGCCAGGATGTCGTCCTTGGACTGCTGCTGGCCCAGCTTGATCGCTCGCACCAGCTGCACCCACTGCTGGGGCGGCGACTGGGCATCCTCGCCGGTGGCCAGCCGCACGAACTGGGTGCTGATGCCGCCCTGCCCGATGTTGGTCTCGAAGCCCTCGTCCTCGGCGGCCTCGACGGCGTGCCGCACGACCGGCGGGATCTGCTCGATCCGGACCACGGTGCGGGTGCCGCCGGTGCTCGGGCCGATCGTGGTCATCACGGAGCCGTCGGCGTAGAACAGGGTCACGGTCTGCTGCTGGTCGGCGACCGCCTTCGGATCGGGCGCGCCGACCGCGGCGTAGGTGATGCCGAACGCGATGAGCGGGACCGCGACGATGACAGCTGCCACCACGTACCCGATCCGGCGGACTCGACGCCAATTGATGTCGGGATGCGTGGCTTCCTCGTTCACGCCGGACAACCCCCTCACGTTCGGAGTGTCATGTCTATCAGTCGCTTGTAAGGACACCGTCAGGCGGTGGTTCTCAGCTCAACTCGTTCGGCAGGTCGAACAAAGGGAAATGCTCCGCGCCGAGGAACGAGGTCAACTCCGCGATCCTGTCGTCGCGCAGCGTCAGCACGGTGATCGACCAGGCCAGATGGGGGCCGTCGCCGTCGTGCCGGAGATAGAACGCCACCGCGGGCTGTCCGTTCGCGGTCACTTTCCGATGTCGCCAGCTGCCGCAGGAGCCGAGCGGCACCCGCACCGCGAAGTCCATCACGGACTCCCGCCCCGTGTACCACTCCGTCATGGGCGGCATCGACCAGGTGACGTCTTCGGTCATTAGCGCCAGCAACGCGTCGGCGTCACCGCGTTCCAGCGCGCCGGCGTATTCGGCGACGATTTCCCGCACCCGGGCGTCGCCGAGCTTCCGTAAGGTCTGCTGTTGGCTCGCCGCCGGAATCTTGTCGGTCACGATCGCGCGGGCCCGTTGCAAGGCGCTGTTCACCGACGCCGTCGATGTCGCCATCACGTCGGCGATCTCGGCGGCGGAGAAGCCCAGCACCTCGAACAGCAGCAGCGCCGCCCGCTGGTTGCCGGGCAAATGCTGCAGAGCGGCGACGAACGCCAGCTCGACGGCCTCGCGCTGCTCGTATCGCGCGTCCGGATACGGCCCCAGCCACGCCTCGTCCCCGGTGAAGTCCATCGGTAACGCGCGGCGGCTGCGGCCGTCCACCATGTCCAGGCACGCGCGCGTGGCGACCGTGTACAGCCACGAGCGCAGCGAGCTGCGCCCCTCGAAGCCGCCCAGGCCTCGCCACGCGCGCAGCAGCGCGTCCTGCAGGGCGTCGTCGGCGTCGTGCGTGGAGCCCAGCATCCGGTAGCAGTGCGCGTGCAACTCGCCGCGCAACGGCTGCACGAGTCGCGTGAACGCGGCGTCGTCCCCGCCGCGCGCGGCAGCAAGATCTGTGTCCAGGAGAGGAACTTCGCTCACGTCCGATGATTCTGCCGGACCCGGCCGGTCCTACTCCTCGCACGCGTTTCGAGGAGAGGATCCGCCATGAAGGAAGACCTGCGCCACTACCTGCGCGACGCCCGCGCATCGATGCTGTGGAAGCTCGATGACCTGGGGGAACGCGACATCCGGCGGCCGCTCACGCGCACCGGGACCAACCTGCTGGGGCTTGTCAAGCACCTCACCACGGTCGAGTCCCTGTACTTCGGGATCGTGTTCGACCGGCCCCCGACGAACCCGGTTCCGTGGCTGCGGCCGGACCTGGAGCCCAACAGCGACCTGTGGGCGACGGCGGACGAGTCCCGCGACTACATCGTCGGGGCCTACCAGGAGGCGTGCCGGCACGCCGATGCCACGATCGAGGAGCTGGACCTGGACGCCGTCGGCACGGTCGTGTGGTGGCCGGAGCAGCGGGCGACCCTGCACCGCGTGCTGGCCCACGTCGTCGCGGAAACCCAGCGCCACCTGGGGCATGCCGACATCGTGCGGGAACTGATCGACGGGGCCGTGGGCCTGCGCCGGGGCGAGGACTTCATGGCGCCGCGGGACGAGCAGTGGTGGCAGGCCCGCCTGACCCGGCTGGAGGCCGTGGCGGACAACGCCTGACGCGGTGAAGGGGGCATTCCTGGCGTTGGACGCCAGGAATGCCCCCTTCCGAGCGGTGGCGGGTCATCCGGCGGCGATCGTCGACTTCACCCAGGAGGAGATGGCCGTCACGGAGGCGTCACCGTAGATGGACTTGGTCCGGCCGCAGGTGTCGGCGCCGGGGCCGTCCGCGCCACGGCTGTCGCTGCCGACCAGCTGGCCGTTGACCACGGCGGGGCCGCCGGAGTCGCCGTAGCAGTCGGTGCCGGACACCGTCGTGGCGAAGCACAGCTCGACGCTGCCGGTGATGCCGCCGCAGTTGCTGTCGCTGGACACGGTGGTCGACAGCTGCCGGAGCGTGGAGCTCATCGGGCCGCAGCCGCGCGTGCCGCACGTCTGGCCGAAGCCGTACAGCGTGACCTTGGTGCCCACCGCCGGCGAGCTGCTGGCGATCTGGATCGGGGTCTGGCTGACCGCCGAGGTCAGCTTGTACAGCGAGAAGTCGTAGCCGCTGCCGTTGTACTTGGGGTTGCGCACCCACTTCGAGACCCTGGCCAGCGTGCCGCCGCTGTTCAGGTTCTTCGAGCCGACGCGGATCTGGGTGGCGCCTTCGCAGTGCGCCGCGGTGAGCACCCACTGGCTGGCGACGAGCTCGCCGCTACACCACATGCCGGAGCTGTCGCCGACCGCGGCCGCCCAGGACGGGGCGGTGGTGACGGTGCTGCCGCCGACGATGTTCGGCGAGCTGGCGGCCTCCGCCGGCACGGTCGCGAAACCGAGCAGCGTCAGCGCCATCGCCGCGATGGCGGAAAGCCTGCTGATCTTCAAGGGGCACGCCTCCACAGGGGACCGGTGGCGCCGGGCGAGATGTCAGGGTTCCCGCGCGCCACAAGCGGATGGTGTGCGCCCAAGGTAGGAGCAGCCGGACGTGTCCGAACACGGCCGAAAGTCGGGTATTTCGGACGTGTTCGGTTTCCTGATCCGTCAATCCGCCGAAAGGCCCGCCCAGGTCCACCGCGGCATGGGAGCGTTGCTCGGCACCGCGCTGTCCACCGGGGCGTAGATCAGGACATCGCTGACCGCCCATTCCATGTACGCCCGCATCGCCGCGCGAAACTCCGGGTCATCGGGCATTCCCACGTCGTCCATCGCCGCCACGAAGCAGTCCACGAACCGGCGGCCCAGGTCGTGCATCCCGCCGCCGTTGTGGGCGTGCATCAGCAGCACGGACGAGTGGTCGCTCATGGTCGTGGAGTACGTGGGCGGCCCGCCCAGCACCTCCGCCCAGTACGCGGCGAGTCGCGCGACGTGCTGCGGATGCTGGCCCGGGTGCGAGAACGGGTGGTTGAGCTCGGGATCGTCGAGGCAGCGCCGGTGATGCGCGGCGGCCAACGCCAGGAAGGCCGCCTCCCCGCCGGCGTGTTCGTAGAGGCTGGGACGCATCCCGGCAGCCTGGCACACCGACCGCGGGTCCGGAATGGACATCGTCGTCCGCGTTTGTTCGAGTCCCGGACGAAACGCGGTGGATCGGTTCACCCGTCACTTTCGACGGTTTCGACGGTTTTTCCCGTCCCACCGGCCGGTTCGTGTGGTTGCATCTGTGGCCTCACCACCGGAAGGAAACGCGGATGTCCATCGAGCAGCGGCGGCGGGCGGTGCTGCTGCCCGCGGAGGCGGAGATACTGCGCCGCGGCCTCGACGCGTTCGCCGAACTCGGCTACGAGGCGACTTCCGTGCGGGAGCTGGGCAATCGGCTCGGTGTCAGCCACAACTTCGTCAACGACCGCTACGGCTCCAAGGGCGCGTTCTGGGAGGCGGCGGTGGACTACGCGCTGGCCGACGCCCGCCGGCAGCTGGATCCCGTGCTGCTGCAGGACTTCGCCGACCCGGCCGAGCGGCTGGCCTCGATCGTGCGGCGGTTCTACCAGGTGGCGGTGCGCAGCCCGCAGCTGAGCCGGCTGATGGCGTACGAAGGGACACGGGATTCGGCCCGACTGGACTATCTGCACGAGCGGTTCCTCACGCCGGTCCTGCGGCTGTGCGAGCCGTCGGTGGAGGAACTCGTTGCGGCGGGCCGGATGCGGCGCGTGCCACTGTTCCAGTTGTACTCCCTGGTCACCGGGCCGATCGCGACGCTGACGCAGGGGCCGCTGGCCCGGCGGTTCGGTGCGCCGCCGGTGAGCGACCGGGAACTCAGCGCTACCGCGGACTCGTTGGCCACCATGGTGATGTCGGGACTGCTGCGGGATTGACCGTGGAATGATGGCCCCGGGGGTGGGGTTGTTGGTGCATGTTCATCCGTCGGCCGTCGTCGCGCCCGAGGCCGAGCTGGCCGACGACGTCGTCATCGGTCCGTACGCGGTGGTGCACGGCTGCGTGCGCCTCGCCGCCGGCGTGCGCGTCGACTCGCATGCCGTGCTGGGCGGGGATCCGCAGGACCTGACCTTCACCGGCGGCCCCACCGCGGTGGAGATCGGGCCGGACACGGTGATCCGTGAGGCGGCGATCGTGCACCGGTCGACCACGTCGACGCCGACCAGGATCGGCGCCGGCTGCCTGGTCATGGGGCAGGCGCACGTGGCGCACGACTGCCAGCTCGGCGACGGCGTGATCGTGTCGCAGGCGGTCACGCTCGGCGGCCACGTGACGATCGGCGACGGGGCGGTCGTCGGCGGAATGTCCCTGGTGCAGCAGCATGTTCGGATCGGCCGGCAGGCGATGGTCGGCGCGATGTCCAAGGTGACAAGGGATGTGCTGCCGTTCTGCGGCGTGGACGGCAACCCGGCGACGCACCGCGCGCTGAACGCGGTGGGGTTGAAGCGATCCGGCATGCCGCCGCAGGAGTACCACGCGCTGCGGCGCGTGTTCGACCTGTTACGCGACGGGCACGAGCTCGATTCCTGGGCCGACGGTCCCGTCGCGCAGCTGGTGGAGTTCCTGGCCGGGCCGTCCCGGCGCGGCATCAGCCCGTTCCGGCATGGCGGCGAGGCGGTGTGACCGTCCCGAGTGGATTGTCGGCACGGGCGTCGACGCCACGGTTCCGGTGGACTAACCCAGCTGCCTGTCCACGAAGCACCAGCGCCAGCTCTCGCCCGGCTCGTAGCTGCGCATCACCGGGTGGCGGGTGTCGCGGAAGTGCTTGTCGGCGTGCTTGCCCACCGACGAGTCGCAGCAGGCCACGTTGCCGCACTTCAGGCACATCCGCAGGTGCACCCAGGTCAGGCCCTCCTCGACGCACGCGGCGCAGCTGTCCTCGCTGCTCGGCTCGACGTCCCGCCAGTCGTGGGCGAGGTGCTTGCACGCGTTCGCCATCGACGCCGGGGCGCTGAGCTCGCGGTCGTCCTGCGGCGGCTCCTCCTCGTCCCGGTCCAGCATGGACTCCTCGATGTCGAGCCGCTCCAGCACCCGGCGCAGCACCACGTCGTCGGCCATGCCGTTGTCCCGGGCCTTCAGGCAGTGCTCGCGCTCCACGTTGAGCAGGTCCAGCCGCAGCCGGCGGTAGGCGTCGCTCGGGGTCTCGACCAGCGCGCTCTGCCGGCCCAGCTGCTCCCACGCCGCGTCGGTGCGGCCCTGCAGCCGGTCCCGCAGCCGTTCCACGACCTCCGGCGGATCCTCCGGGGTGGTGATCTCGTCCAGCCGGGCCAGCGCGGCGCGGACCATGTCGTGCAGCAAGGCCGCTTCCTGCAAGGCATCCTGCGCCGGATCCGGTCCGGGCAGGCCCATTCGCCGCACCAGCATCGGCAGCGTCGTGCCCTGGACGAGCAGCGTGCCGGCCACTACGACGAAGGCGGCGAGCACCAGCACCACCCGCTCCGGCGTCTCCGGCGGGAGCACGAAGGCGGCCGCCAGCGTCACCACCCCGCGCATGCCGGCCCAGCCGATCACCACCGAGTAACGCCACGGCCAGGCCTTGCGGCGCTTGAGGCCCATCGCCGCCGTGATCCGCTTCTCGGCGGCGACGCCGATCAGCCACAGCAGCCGGGTCACGATCGTCGCCGCCAACACGGCCGCGCAGATCAGCACCAGCATGCCCTCCGACAGGCCGCTGCGCCCGACCTCGGTGAGGATGCGCCGCAGCTGCAGGCCGATCAGCAGGAATACGGCGTTCTCCAGCAGGTACTGCACCGTCTGCCAGTTGTGCCGGCTGGCCGTGCGGGCCGACCCCGACAGCACGCGCGGCGACTTGTGGCCCAGCAACAGGCCGGCGATCACCACCGCCAGCACGCCCGAGCCGTGCACCACCTCGCCGAGCAGGTAGGCCACGAACGGCACCGCGAACGACAGCGCCGTGTCCGCCACCGGCTCCTGCAGCAGCCGGATCCGGACGAACGAGGCCACGTAGCCGACCACCACGCCCGCCACCGCGCCGCCCACCGCCGCCCACACGAAGTCCAGGCCCACCTGCCACAGCGAGATCGCCCCCGCCATCGCCGCGATGCTCGTACGCAGCGCGACCAGCGCCGCCGCGTCGTTGAACAGGCTCTCGCCCTCCAGCAGGCGCACCATCTTGCGGGGCATCGCCACCCTGCGGGCCACCGCCGTCGCCGCCACCGCGTCCGGCGGCGCCACGATCGCCCCCAGCGCGAAACCCGCCGCGAGCGGCAGGCCCGGGATCACCGCCCAGGCCACCAGGCCCACGCCCGCCGTCGTGAACAGCACCAGGCCCACCGACAACACCGCGATCGGCCCTCGCAGCCGCCGGAAGTCCACCAGTGAGGTCTGGATCGCCGTCGAGTACAGCAGCGGCGGCAGCAGGCCGACCAGCACCACCTCGGGGTCGAGCTGGTAGTCCGGGATGCCCGGCACGAACGACGCGGCGACGCCGACCACGATCAGGCACAGCGGCGCCGACCAGTCCAGCCTCCGCGCCAGCGCGGTGACGGCCAGCACCGCCACCACCAGGGCAACTATCTCCGCCGCGATCTCCACACCGCAAATCATCACCCGACCGGCTCACCACCAGCCAACCGACGTCCGAATCGGCGATCCGCGCCCTTCGCGGGGCCACCACTACCGGCATGCGCTGCTTCTGCTCCTCAGCGCCCCCGCTCGTCATCGCTGGCACTCGTGAGAGCGTCCTTGCATAAAGAGAGCCATTGTTCCTAGACTCGTGAGAGTTGACTCTTACGAAGGAGAACCGATCATGACCATGCCCGCCGTCACCTCCCGGCTGTTCGACCTCGGCGAGGGCCTGGTCGTGGCCGTCGACCAGCGCCAGGGTTCGGGGGAGACCGCGCTGGTGCTGCACGGCGGCGCCGGACCGCGGTCGGTCGCCGGCGTGGCCGGTGTGCTGCCCGGCGATCCGACCGTGCTGACGCCCACCCATCCCGGCTTCGACGGGCAGCCGCGGCCGGGGTGGTTCGACACCGTGGCCGACCTCGCCGTGGCCTACCTGGACCTGCTCGACCGGCTGGAACTCGACCGCGTGCTGGTGGTCGGCAGTTCCATCGGCGGCTGGGTCGCGGCCGAGATGGCGCACCGCGACACCCGGGGCCGGATCGGCGGCCTGGTGCTGCTCAACGCCGTGGGCATCGACCCGGCCGCCGGCGAACTGACCGACACCCGCGGACTGAGCCCGGTCCGGCTCGGCGAACTCGCCTTCGTGAACCCGGCGCTGCGACTCGATCCCGCGACGCTGACCGACGAGCAGCGAGCGGTCGGCGCGGCCAATCAGCAGGCGCTGGCCGTGTACGCGGGCGAGCCGTTCATGTACGACCCGAAGCTGCGCCGCCGGCTGCGCCGGGTGCAGGCGCCGGCGCTGGTGGTGTGGGGCGAGCAGGACGGCATCGCGACCGTCGACTATGGACGGTCCTACTCGGAGGCGTTCCCGCGCGGACGGTTCGTGCTGGCGCCGGGGGCGGGGCACTTCCCGCACATCGAGGCGGCCGCGCTGACCGCGGCGGCGATCGAGGAGTTCGTCCGGCAGGAACTCTGAACTCGGCGAGGAGCCCTGGACGGTGCTCCAGGGCTCCTGGTCGACTAAGCGAAATCGGTGGCCGGCGTGGTCGCGTAGCGGCCCATCACCTCGACCGTCGCGGCCGGCGTCAGCGCGCCGCCGGCGGCGATCGTGTCGCGCAGGTCGCGGAAGTACTGCACGTACAGGTCGGGCGTGAAGGTGTTCAGCATGACCACGGGCTCGTCGCCCGGGTTGGCGAACGTGTGCGGCACACCCGGCGGCACCATCACCAGGGTGCCCTTCGGTGCGTCGTGATCGGTGTCGCCGACCGTGAACCTGGCCGTGCCGGAGACGACGTAGAAACCCTCGTCGTGCTCGGCGTGCCGGTGCTGCGGCGGGCCGCTGCTGCGCGGGGCCAGGGTGATCTCCCCGATGCCCAGCCGGTGCTCGGTGACGCCGCCGTCCTCCATGATCCGCATCCGGGCCGGCCCCAGCTCGATGACCTCGCCGCCGTCCGGACCGGTGATCGAGACCTTGTTCACCTGACCATCTCCTTCGTGATAGCTGACTCGCACGAGGCTAGGCGTGTCTCACACAGTGATGCAAGTGTGCTCTCATGAATGAGGTAAACTCCCGACGGGAGGTTTCGATGACGCAGACCACGGGCGGTCGGGTCAACCAGAAGACCCGGACCCGCAACGCCATCGTGCAGGCGGCGGCCGAGCTCAGCCGCACCGGCCGTGAGGTGAGCATGTCCGAGGTCGCCAAGGTCGCCCTGGTCTCGGAGGCCACCGCCTACCGCTACTTCCCCGACCTCGCCAGCCTGCTCCGGGAGGCCATCGCCGGCCAGCTGCCCAGTCCCGAGGAGGCGCTGGCCCCGGTGGCCGACTCCGTCGACCCCGTCGTGCGGGTCGCCGCCGCCACCGAGTTCCTGCTCCGCCACGTGCTGGCCCGGCAGGGCGTCGTCCGCGCCATGATCGCCGCCACCATCGTCCGGCCCGAGCAGGCCCACGCCCGTCCCGGCATGCGCTTCGGGCTCATCGACTACGCGCTGGCGCCGCTGGCCGGCACGCTCGGCGGCCGCGATCCCGGGGCGCTGGCCCAGCTCAAGAACGACCTCGCCGTCGTGGTCGCGGCCGAGGCCCTGTTCGCCCTGATCGACTTGCACGGCATGGCTCCCGAGGCGGCCATCGCCAGCATCGTGCACACCGCCACCACCCTCACCCGCGCCGCGCTGGCGTAGTCGGACAACACGAACGACCCTCGCCCTTGTCGGCGGGGGACAACGCCGACCGTCCACGGTGGACGGTCGGCGACGCTGCGGCGACTTGACCAGAAGTTACTCGCCAGTACGTAGTGACTAGGCGGCTCACCGTACGTATAACTTGTTCTAATCCCTCAACGGTGAGGAAGATCACATGGACAAAGACTCTGTGTGTTCCAAGGATTCTGGTCAGTTCTCCCGACGAGCGTTCATAGCTGGAACAGGTTCTATCTTGGGGGCCATGGCCCTCGGCGGCCCGGCCCTCGCGGCGACGGCGAAGGCGGCGGGGCCGATCCAGTCCGGCACGCACGTGCCGGTGCTGGTCATCGGCACCGGGTACGGCGGATCGGTGGCCGCGCTGCGGCTGGCCCAGGCCGGCGTCGACGTGCAGATGGTCGAGATGGGCATGGCCTGGGACACCCCCGGCGCGGACGGCAAGATCTTCGCCAACACGACCAATCCGGACGCCCGGTCGTACTGGTTGCGCACCAAGACAAAGCAGCCGCTGAGCAACTTCCTCGGCTTCCCGATCGACCGGGACATCCCGCGCTACACCGGGATCCTGGACGCCGAGGAGTTCGCCGGCATCATCGTCTACCAGGGACGCGGCGTCGGCGGCGGGTCGCTGGTCAACGGTGGCATGGCGGTCACGCCCAAGCGGGAGAACTTCGGCGCCATCCTGCCGACGGTCAACGCCGACGAGATGTACAACACCTACTACCCGCGGGCCAACGCCGAACTCGGCGTCGGCCTCGTCGACCCGGCGTGGTTCGACACCGTGGACTGCTACCAGTACGCGCGTGTCGGCCGCAAGCAGGCCCAGCGGTCCGGCTTCCCGTTCGTCTTCGTGCCGGACGTGTACGACTGGGACTACATGAAGCAGGAGGCCGCGGGCACCGTGCCGAAGTCGGCGGTGGCCGGGGAGATCCTGTACGGCAACAACTACGGCAAGAAGTCACTGCAGAAGACCTACATCCCCAAGCTCATGGCGACCGGCCGGGTCACGATCTCGCCGCTGCACAAGGTCACCTCGGTGTCGCCGGCCTCCGGCGGCGGCTACACCGTCCTGATCGACCAGTTGAACACCACCGGCGACGTCACGACCACCAAGTCGGTCACCGCGGACCGGGTGTTCTTCGCGGCCGGCAGCGTCGGCACCAGCAAGCTGCTGACGATGCTCAAGGCCACCGGCAAGCTGCCCAACCTGAGCAACGAGATCGGCAAGGGCTGGGGCGACAACGGCAACGTCATGGTCGGCCGGGCCAACTGGTGGTGGGACGCGACCGGCGCGGTGCAGGCGTCCATTCCCTGTGGCGGCATCGACAACTGGGCCGCGGGCGGCGCGTTCGCCGAGGTGGCCCCGCTGCCGACCGGCATCGAGACGTACGCGTCGTTCTACCTGTCCATCACCAAGAACCCCAACCGGGCCGAGTTCTCGTGGAATCCCACGACGAGCAAGGTCGACCTGAGCTGGCAGACGGCGTGGAAGCAGCCGTCCATCGACATGGCCAAAACCATCTTCGACAAGATCAACGCGACGGAGGCGACGATCTACCGGACGGATCTGTTCGGTGTCAACAAGACCTGGGGCGACCACCTCACCTACCATCCGCTCGGCGGCGCCGTGCTGAACCGGGCCACCGACAACTACGGCCGTCTCCTCGGCTATCCCGGCCTGTACGCCATCGACGGCTCGCTGATCCCCGGCAACACCAGCGTCAACCCGTTCGTCACCATCACGGCGTTGGCGGAGCGCAACATCGAGAAGATCATCGCCACCGATCTGTAGCCGCGGCCGCCGGGGTCACGTCAGTGCCCCGGCAGCACGCACACGGTGTCGATGCCCAGCACGTGGTTGAGCCGCCCGAACGCCAGCCAGGAACCGATGCTCATGCTCAGCTCCACGATCTCCCGCTGGCTGTAGTGCGCGGACATCCGCGTCCAGAACTCGTCGTCGATGTTGTGGTGGTCCAGGGCGTACCGCTCGGCGTACTCGGCGGCCAGCCGGGCGCGGTCGTCGAACGCCTCGGTGGTGCGCCAGTCGGCCACCGCGTCGAGGAACTCCTCCTCGACCTTCTGCCCGTCCCGCTCGGTCCGCCAGTCCAGGCAGAACAGGCACCCGTTGATCTGGGCGATCCGCAGGCGCGCCGCCTCGAACTCCCGCAGCCCCAACGTGCTGTGCTGGTACACCGCCAGCGAGAAGTTCGCGGCCGCCGTCCCGATGCCGGGGACCATCTCGCCCCACACGTAGCCGATCGCGTCCTTGCCCGGCGGGATGTCGATGTTCATCGCGATGTCCTTTCGCCGGCGGTCAGGGGCGGTTCAGCTTGCCGATGGCCGGCCGCAGCGGCACGTCGAGCGCGTCGTACAGGCCCGGCTCGGCGTCGGCGAGCCAGTCGATGGCGTTGACCAGCCGGCCCACCGCGGTGGCGTTGCCGCCGGCCGAGCGGTTCTCGCTCTCGTCGGTCGCCTCGACGGTGACCTCGATGCGCGGCCGCCCCTCGATGATCACGCGGTGCGCCCCGTCGCCGCTGGGCGGCATCGGCCAGTCCGGGGCGCACGAGGGGTGGATGCGGGTGACGTGCTCGATGACGATCCGGGCCTCGCCGTTGACGATGCCCTGCACCTCGAACCGCACCGCGCCCTGGGTGCCGGCCTCGAACTCGCCCATGGTCCGGGTGGTCACGGTGGTCTCCAGCGGGCGGCGGTCCATGGTCTCGCGGATCTCGTCCAGTTCGACGCCGAGCGCCCGGGCGATCATCCGGACCTGGCCGCCCCACACCATCGTCGGCACCGTCGCGATCAGCATCGGCGCCTGGTAGTCCATCGGCTGCCCCATTCCGACCAGGTAGCGGACGGAGTCGGGCTGCTCGTAGGTGGAGTAGTCGAAGATCTCCTGGCAGCGGATCGCGTCGATGGTGCTGCCGAGGCCGCTGATCAGCAGCGGCAGCACGTCGTTGCCCCAGCCCGGGTCGACGCCGGAGACGAACAGCGAGCCGCCGCCGGCGGCGATCGCGGCCAGCACCGGGTCGCGCAGTTCCGCCGGCGCGTTGCGGTGGTCGTAGAGCGGGTACAGCGAGGGGGAGACGACAACGGCCCCGGATCCGACCGCCCTGACGATGTCCGCGAGCGCCTCGAGGCCGCGGACGTCGCCGGAGGCCGCGTACACCACGGCCCTCGGGTTGGCGGCCAGCACCGCGTCGACGTCGTCGGTCGCGGCCACGCCCAGCTCGACGTCGAGCCCGGCCAGCTCGCCGGCGTCGCGGCCGACCTTGTCCGGGTCGTGCACGAGGACCGCGGTGAGTTTCAGCGCCGGATGGGCCTCGACGGCACGGATGGCCGCGCGGCCGATGTTGCCTGTGCCCCAGACAACCGTGGCTATCATGCTGGAAACCTAGCAAACGCTTGGTTGACCATCGAGGGCCGATCGAGTGAGGGCGGGCCCGGTCGTCGATATTGTCGAAATCCGACAGCGCGGGCCGTGTCGGCGAGGGTTCCGGTCCCTTGGTCCGCATCGGCGACGGTGTGGCGATCCTGCGCGGCAGCTCGGCGGATCGGCCCTAGCCTGACCGGATGGCCGAAGACGTCGATCGTCCTCGCGCGCCGGGCGACGGCGCCTCGATTCCACTGGTCGCGCCGACGACGATGCCCTGGTTCTTCGGCCGGTATCCGCACGTCGACCTGGAGACCATGCGAACGAGGCTGGAGCTGTACGGCGTGTCGGAGCAGGATTTCTCGCTTCAGTGGCGGCTCAACGAATACCGCATGCTTCGTGACCGGCAGTCGGCGGAAAAGGTGTCGGTGGCGGCAGTTGCCCTCGTGTTCGGTGTCGCGCCGCTGGTCGTGGAGGCCGTGGTGAGCAACAGCCTCCAGGAGGCCGTTGCGGCCTATCTGGGCGAGGGACCGGGATCATGGGTCTGGTGGGCGGTGGTCGGCGTGCTTTTCGCCGTGCTGCTGGGACTCAACATCCACACCCGGGTGAGGACGCCGGGAACGTGGTACCGGATGCGGGGAACCGAGCGGATCGCCCGACACCGGTTCTTCCGCGCGGCCGGGTTGGCGTTCGCGACCGGATACCACGTGGTCGTCACCCAGAACGTCATCGGGCTGGCGGCCCGCGGGCTGTTCCTCTCACTGCAACGCAGGCGGTGGACCTGGGTGTCGCCGCCGGCCGTGGCCGACCGCGCGCTGCGACTGACCCGGCCCCTGCTCGACATCGAGGTGGACGAGCGGCCGGGCAGCGGTGGAGAGGCGTTGTTCAGCTTCCTCTACGACGTCGTGATCGTGGTCGTCGCCCGGCGGGAGGACCTGATTCCGGCCGTCCGCGCGAGGTACGACATGATTCCGCGCCGGCCCGACGGCAGCGGCGACCGCGACATCCTCTACCTCGACCCGATGCGCAACCGCGGGCTGGGAGGTGGTCAAGGACTTCGTGCTCCCGCTGGCCTCCTGGATCAGCCTGCTGGTCTCCGTCGTCGCCCTGCTGGTGGCCGCCGGCCGCTGACCGGTCAGATCCTGGCGCCGATGCCGGTCAGCGCCCGGACCTCCATCTCCGCCTGCTTGTCGGGGTCGCCCTTGCGGCCGCCGACGTACGTGCCGACCACGCCGCACAGGAAGGAGAACGGGATCGACACGATGCCGGGGTTGCTCAGCGGGAACCAGTGGAAGTCGGCGCCGGCGATCAGCGAGGTCGACGCCCCGGACATCACCGGCGAGAAGATGATCAGCACCAGGCACGAGCCCAGGCCGCCGTACATGCTGAACAGCGTTCCGGTGGTGTTGAACCGCTTCCAGAACAGCGCGAACAGGATGGTCGACAGGTTCGCCGACGCGGCCAGCGCCAGCGCCAGCGCCACCAGGAAGGCGACGTTCTGGCCGTTGGCGGCGATGCCGCCGATGATCGCCAGCGCGCCGACGGCGACGGCGGTCTGCCGGGCCACCCGGACCTCACGGCGCGGGTCGGCCTTGCCGTGCTTGATGATGTTGGCGTAGACGTCGTGCGCGAACGAGGCCGACGCCGCCAGCGTCAGGCCGGCGACGACGGCGAGAATGGTGGCGAACGCGACCGCCGACACCACGCCCAGCAGCACGGCCCCGCCGACCCGGAACGCCAGCAGCGGCGCGGCCGAGTTCTCGCCGCCGGGCGCGTGCAGGATGGCGTCGGAGCCGACCAGCGCGGCCGAGCCGTAGCCGACGACGAGCGTGCACAGGTAGAACACGAACATCGTCCAGATCGCCCACACCACCGAGCGCCGCGCCTGCTTGGCGTCCGGCACCGTGTAGAACCGCATCAGCACGTGCGGCAGGCTGCAGATGCCCAGCACCAGCGCCAGCGCCAGGGACACGAAGTCCAGCTCGTTGCGGCCGTACTGCGCGCCCGGCCCGAGGATCGCGGTGCCGAGCTTGTTGTTCTGGGTGGCCCGGTCCAGGATCGCCGAGAAGTCGAAGCCGAACTTGCCCAGCATGAACACGCTGATCAGGGTCACGCACAGCAGCAGGAGCACGGCCTTGATGATCTGCACCCATGTGGTGCCCTTCATGCCGCCGACCAGCACGTAGAAGATCATGATCGCGCCGACGACGACGATCACCAGCGACTGCCCGGCCCGGTCGGTGACGTTGAGCAGCAGCGCCACCAGGCCGCCGGCGCCGGCCATCTGGGCCAGCATGTAGAAGAACGAGATGACGAGCGTGGAGATCGCCGCGGCGGCGCGCACCGGACGCTGCCGCATCCGGAACGCCACCACGTCGCCCATGGTGAACCGGCCGGTGTTGCGCAGCATCTCGCCGATCAGCAGCAGGCCGACCAGCCAGGCCACCACCCAGCCCACCGAGTACAGGAAGCCGTCGTAGCCGTGCACCGCGATGCCGCCGGCGATGCCCAGGAACGACGCGGCGGACAGGAAGTCACCGGACAGCGCGATGCCGTTCTGGGCCCCGGTGAAGGCGCCGCCGGCCGCGTAGTAGTCCGACGTCGTCGCGTTGCCGTTGCTGACGCGGTAGACGATGTAGAGCGTCACGGCCGCGAACAGCACGAAGACGCTGAGGTTGATCAGCGGGTTCCCGGTCGCGGTCCCGTCGGCGAGCACCTTCACTTCGTTCCCACCCCGGCCTGCGCGCGGATCAGGGCCACCTGCGGGTCGATGCGCCGGCGGGCGAACCTGTTGTACGCCAACGTGATCAGCACCGTCGAGACGAACTGGCCGAGGCCGAGCAGCAGGCCGACGTTCACCAGGCCGAACACCGGCGTGGCCATGAACTCGTGGGCGTAGGCCGACAGCAGCACGTAGGTGAGGTACCAGACGAGGAACAGGGCCGTCATCGGGAAGATGAAGCGGCGCAGCCGCCGACGCAGCTCGGTGAACTCCGCGCTGTCCTGGATGGCCCCGAAGTCCGGACGCTGCGGGCCGGTGGACGGCCGCCCGCCGAACACCGGCTGGTCCGGTTCGACTGCCGCGTGCCGACCCGTCGTCGACGCTGTGGTCACCTGTCCTCCAGGACGAGCCGACACGGATGAAGACGGCCAACTGTAACGGGGGTGTGATCGGAGTCAACCGCAGGCCGGACCCGCCGCCGACCGGGGTAGTGACAAGGGGTGGCCGGCCCATTCCTGTGCGCGGTAATGGCTCCCGCGGACGTGTCGGCCTTGACAGCGGAATTCGCGCTGGAGTACACCCCAGCAGCGGCCAGAAGTCCGTAACACGTTTCCCGTCTCGGCAGACAACCGAACAAGGGGAAGCCGGACGACCGCGGTGCGACTGCCGCGCCCCGAGAAAACGAGGAAGGACGCATCGTGGTTCAGCCCAGCCCGGGTCCGTGGTGGCACACGGTCGCCCGGTGGCGCAACTGGCCGGTGCTGGTCAAGCTGGCCGCGGTGCTGGTGGTCCCGGTCGTGGTCGCCGTGACACTCGGCTTCCTCCAGGTGCGCAGCGAGATCCGGCAGGCCGACACCTACACCACCGTGCAGCGGGTCATCGCGCTGCGTGACGCGATCACGCCGCTGACCTCGCAGCTGCAGCGCGAGCGCACGCTGGCCGCCCAGGTGCCCACCCAGGGCGTGACCACGTACCACGCGCAGGCCAAGGTCGTGGACGACGCGGCGAGCAAGCTCGCCGACACCGCGCACCGCACGGCCGGCCTGTCCCCGGCCGCCTCGGCCTGGTTCAACGACCTGGAGCTGTCGCTCGGCCAGCTGCCGGCCATCCGCCGCCCGGTCGAGCAGTCCCAGGACAACGACACCGACGCCGTCTCGGCGTACACCCAGATCATCGGCACCGCGCTGAACTTCGACCAGGCGCTGGTGGTGCAGCTCGGCGACCCGTCGCTGTCCAGCCCGGCCACCGCGCTGCTGGACCTGGAGGGCGCGCAGGAGCAGATCCGGCTGGAGCAGGCCGTCGTGCTCGTCGGCATCACCCGCGGCCACCTGGTGGACGCCGAGGCCAAGATGCTGGCCGCCTCCGAGACCCGGTTCGACGACAACGTCGCCAACTTCCAGGCGGTCGCCTCGCCCGAATGGCAGCAGGCGTACCAGCAGACGGTGGCCGGCGTCGACGTCGGCACCCGGCGGCAGCTGCTCGACTTCGCCGCCACCCAGCCGATCGGGCAGGCCGCCCCGGCGCAGGGCTCGGCCAAGAAGACCACCGGCGTGCACAGCGCGCCGCCGCCGAGCGGGCTGACCATCCCGCAGGACGAGTGGAACCGGACCTCGGACGCCACCGTCGCGCTGGTGGAGAAGGTCGCCAACGGCATCGCGGCGCAGGTCCGCAACACCGCCACCGACCTGCAGGAGTCCAGCAGCGACCGGGCCGGCCTCGAGTCCGTGGTGCTGGTCGTGACCGTGTTGCTGGCCGGCGGCATCGGCCTCGTCGTCGGCCGCTACCTGCTGGGTTCGCTCGGCGTGCTCCGCCGCACCGCCCTCGACGTCGCGTCCCGCCGGCTGCCGGAGGCCGTGGCCAAGATCCGCGAGGGCCGCGGCGAGGACGTCACGATCGATCCCGTGCCGGTGTACACCACCGAGGAGTTCGGCCAGGTGGCCCGGGCCTTCGACGAGGTGCACGGGCAGGCCGTCAAGTCCGCGGCCGAGCAGGCCAGCCTGCGCAGCAACCTGGGCAACATCTTCGTCAACCTGTCCCGCCGCAGCCAGGGCCTGGTGGAACGGCAGCTGCGGCTGATGGAGCAGCTGGAGCGGCACGAGGAGAACCCCGAGCAGCTGGCCAACCTGTTCAAGCTGGACCACCTGGCCACCCGCATGCGGCGCAACAACGAGAACCTGATGGTTCTCTCGGGTCTCGACCTGTCCCGCCGGTTCACCAAGCCGCTGCCGCTGGGCGACGTGCTGCGCGCCGCCGTCTCCGAGATCGAGCACTACCAGCGCGCGGTCGTCCGCTCCGCGCCGACCGCGACCGTCGTCGGCTACGCCGCCGGCGACCTCGTGCGCCTGATCGCGGAGCTGCTGGACAACGCCACCGCGTTCTCCCGGCCGGACACCCAGGTCACCGTCGACAGCCACCGCGAACCCAACGGCGACATCACCATCCAGGTCGTCGACCAGGGCATCGGCATGGGCGACACCGAACTGTCCGAGGCCAACAAGCGCGTCTCCGCCGGCGCCGCGGTCGAGGTGCCGGTGTCCCGCCAGATGGGTCTGTTCGTGGTCGGCCGGCTGGCCAGCCGGCACTCCTTCCGCGTCCAGTTCGAGCAGCGCCAGGGCGGCGACGGCCTGGCCGCGGTGGTCACCGTGCCGGCCGAGCTGGTCGTCCGCGGCAGCGGCGACCGGGAACGGCCGCTGGCCAAGCCGGGCGTGCCGCCCGAGGCCGCGCTGAACGGGAACGGCCCGGCGCCGCTGACCGGCAACGCCCCGGCGCCGCGCCTCGTGCCCGACGACACGCGTCGCCTGAACCGCATCGAGGACGAGGTCGTCTGGCCGACCGACAACGTCGAGGACGAGCCGTGGGACCCGCCGCAGCGGAACACGCCCGTCGTGCCCGACACCCCGCCGAACGTGGTGAAGGCGATCGACCCGTCGCCGACGCCGCTGCCCACCCGCAAGGGGCCGCGGCGGCCCGTCGACCCCGTCGAGCCGCCGACGCTGCAGACCGGCTCCACGCCGGCGCCCGCCGGCGATCTGCCGCGGCGGACGTTCAGCCCGCCGCCCGCGGTGCAGCCGCCCGCCCCCGCCGCGTCGGGCTGGTTCATGGCCAACACGCCCCCCAACGCGGATCCGCCGACGCGTCAGGACTCAGAATCCGTCCTACGACCGGAGGTTTCGCTGGAGCCCACCAGCTACGCTTGGTTCGAGCACATGTCCGAGGGACCGGAAAACGGATCCCCCGTTCAGGTGAACCCGTCGGGCGCGACCGCGCCCGATCCGGCCCCGACGGCGACGCCGGAGCCGGCCTGGCCGACCGAGCAACCGGCGGCGCCACCCGCGCCGCAGCCTCGTCCCCAGGGCAACCAGAACGGGGCTGGCCTGCCCAAACGCGTGCCCAAGGCGGGGCTGTTCCCGGCCACGGGCGCGCCGGCGGCCGGTCCCGCGGCCGGTGCCGCGCACCGCGATCCCAACCGGACACGCGGGTTCCTTGCCAGTTACCAGTCTGGTATCCGTCAGGACCACACTGGTGCAGCAGCGTCGAGTGAGAACGAACGGGGGCAGGAGAGCCCATGACCGCACCCCAGTCGCGGCAGGTGAACCAGTTCGGCTGGTTGGTCAACAACTTCGCCGAGCATGTGCCGGGCGTCGCGCACGCGGTCGTCGTCTCCGTGGACGGGGTGCTGCTCACCTCGTCCGCGCGGCTGCCCGCGGAGCGGGCCGAACAGGTCGCGGCGATCGCGGCCGGCGCGGTCAGCCTGACCCAGGGCGCGTCCCGCTGTTTCGACGGGGGACCGGTGCGTCGCACCGTCGTCGAGATGCAGGGTGGCATCATGCTGCTGATGACGATCATGGATGGTTCGTGTCTGGCGGTGCTGGCCGCGCCGAACTGCGACGTCGGCCAGGTGGCCTACGAGATGACCGTCCTCGTCGACCAGGTCGGTCCGCTGCTCACACCGGAGCTGCGCGCCGAGCTGAAGGTCGCCAAGCAGGCCATGGACAGCCAGCCCGTCTGAGGGTGGAGATGAGCACCGAGGACTGGGGCGAAGACCCCGCGGAGAGCACGTTCGCGGACGTGCTCAACGGTTTCACGCTCAGCGGTGGCAGCGGCCGGAGCCGCCGCGGCCGGCCTGAGCGTGACGGCCGGCACGTCGAGCAGCAGCCGGCGGCGCCCGAGCCGCCGCCCGACCAGCAGGCCGCCGAGCAGGAAGAGTCGTCGGCCGCGATCGTGCGCGCCTACGCCTGGACCGGCGGCCGAACACGGTCCGAGGTGCCGCTGCAGATCGAGACCCTGGTCTCGACGAGCGAGCACGGCAGCACCACGAGCGAGCCGCTGCAGGCCGAGTACCGGGCCATCGCCGACCTGTGCGCGCAGACCCGGTCGGTGGCCGAGATCGCCGCGCTGCTGTCCATCCCGCTCGGCGTGTCCAAGGTGCTCGTCGGCGACATGGCCAGCCTGGGGCTGGTTTTCGTGCACGCCGCCGACAGCACCGGCGACGGCGTGCCCAACCTGGGGCTGATGGAGCGGGTGCTCAGCGGGCTGCGGCGGCTGTAGCGCGCTTCTCCGCCTGGAACGCGTCCTCGTGCAGGCCGCGGCGCCAGTAGCCGGAGATCGACAGCTGTTCGCGGGTGACGCCGCGGTCGGCCGTCAGGTGGTCGCGCAGCTGCTTGACCAGGCCCGCCTCGCCGTGCACGAAGGCGTGCACGCGGCCGGCCGGGAAGGTCAGCTTGCGCACCGTGTCGACGACGTCCGCCGGGTCGACCCAGGTGACGTCGTGCGGCAGCCGCTGCGGCTCCGCGCTGCCGACCACCGCGATCACCTTGGCGTCGGCCGGGAGCTGTTCCAGCGCGGCGCCGATCGCCGGCAGCGCGCTCTCGTCGCCGACCAGCAGGTGCCAGTCCGCGGCCGGGTCCGGGGCGTACGCGCCGCCCGGGCCGAGGAAGTACAGCTCGTCGCCCGGCTTGGCGTTGGCCGCCCACGGCCCCGCGAGGCCGGTGTCGCCGTGGTGGACGAAGTCGATCGTGAGCTCGGTGGCCGTGGCGGATCGGATGGTGTACGTGCGGCGGGGCGGCATCTGATCCCGGGGGAGGGCGTCGAGGTTGTCGGGGTAGCCGCCGTCGATCGGGAACAGCAACTTGACGTAGCGGTCGGTGAAACCGTTGTCGACGGCGAGGTTCTCGCCGTCGAAGGTCACTCGGACCATGTGCGGCGTGATCCGCTCGGTGCGGCGGACCAGAATGCGGGTCGCTGGCATTGCCCCAGCTTAGCCTGACCTAACCCATGGTTGTAAAGCTATAACTGTTTCGGGTGGATAGGCTGACCGCCATGAACGATCAGCGTGAGGTGCTGACCTGGGAGTTGTTCGGCTCCGCGAGCCGCGAGCTGGCCGAGACCGTCGCCGCCGACGGCTTCGAGCCCGACCTGCTGCTGTCCATCGCCCGTGGGGGCCTCTTCGTCGCCGGCGCCCTCGGCTACGCGCTGGACGTCAAGAACCTGCACGTCATGAACGTCGAGTTCTACACCGGCGTCGACCAGCGCCTCGACCTGCCCGTCATGCTTCCCCCGGTGCCCAACGCCGTCGACCTCCACGGCGCCAAGGTCCTCGTCTGCGACGACGTCGCCGACACCGGAGCGACGCTGAAACTCGTCCGCGACTTCTGCCTCGACAAGGTCGCCGACGTCCGCTGCGCCGTCGTCTACGAGAAGCCGCACTCCACCGTCAAGTGCGAGTACGTGTGGCGGCACACCGACCGCTGGATCAACTTCCCCTGGTCCACCCTGCCCCCGGTCGTCCAGCGCCGCGGCCAGGTCCTCGAGGCCTGAGGTGGGCATCGAGGTCGTCGAGGGCGACATCACCGCCCCGTGTGGACGGTCCGCTTCGTCCTCTTCGGACAGCACGCCTACGACGTGTTCCGATCCCGCCTCGGCTGACGCCGACTGCCGGCGTGGTCGGTGTCCGGCAACGCCGGTCAGGCCCACCTGCGACGGCCGGAGGCTGAGGCGAGCAGGAGGCCACTGGCGGTCTGCTCGTGGCAGGTGTCCAACAACTGTTCCCCGAGAGCGGTCACGAAGTGGCGCACGGTGTTGCCGCGTCGGGTGCTGCTGATCAAGCCGGCTTGGCGCAGGACGGTGGCGTGCTTGCTGGCGGCGGCGAGCGAGGCGTGGATGTGTTCCGCGAGGTTGGTCGTCGAGCGTGGCACGCGCAAGGCGTACAGGACGCGTGCGCGAGTGTCGCCGATGAGACTGGCCAGTGCGGCGAGGTCGGCGGCTGGGGTCTGGACCTCGCTGACCGGATAGACCAGAACGGGTGGGAGTCCGGGATCGATGAACGCGACGGGTGTGCCGTGGCAGAAGTAGGAGGGGATGAGCGTCAGGCCCCGGCCGGCCAACTCGATGTCGTGGTCGACCGGGTATCGGGCATGCAGGACAGGGGGTGTCCATCGGATGCATTCCGCCAGGTTGCTGAGCAGTCCTTCGATACCACCGGCGGCGACGTCCTCGGCGCGCACGGTTCGGTCGCCGCGGACCGCCCGGTCGATGCCGGGCCAGTGCGGTGCCAAGACCAGGTTGTGATACCAGGACATCGCGTCGCCCAGCGCGTGCAGCGCGTCAAGACCGCCGGTGGCGAGGTCGCGGGTCACGGCTGGTGGCTGCCGCATGAGGTAGGACGGTGCCACCTCGACGGCCAGGCGGCTGGTCGGCGTGCTGAGCACGATGTCCAACGAGGTGGCGAAGTCGTCGCAGTCCTGGTGTGGCGTGAGGAAGTCCGGGAAGCTTCCCCGTGGCGGCACCAGCGCGGTCAGCAGGTCCAGGTGGCGGCGAGCGTCGGGGTGGCGGGTCAACCGTGCCAGCGACGACTCCCGCCACAACGCGTGCCGGGACACGGTGTGACCGGCCTGGACGATGTGCAGGCTGTTCACCAGTTCCCAGGTCGGATGCGGGTGGCTGATGATGCGGGTACGGGCCAGGTCATCCGCGGTGAAATGCAGCCGCAGCGCCATCAGGATCCTTCGGTGCGCCTCTGTGACCGTTCGTGGCCAACGATTTTTCCATCTCGTTCAACGTTGTCGACCTCCAATCGGATGCAGCGGCACTCTGGTGTGGCCGGTTCCGAGGGCTGAAGACAGAGGGGGAGTTCCGGAGCCGGACGTGACAGTGTGTCCCCTGCGACGTACCTGTCATGAGTCTGGTTCCGGCGCGCCGAGGGGGGCGCCGGAACCAGACGCGACAGCGGCTCAAGTTCGCCTGGCCCGCCCTGTCCCACCGGCACTGCGGCGGCAACGCATCAGCCCACTGAGGACCATGGCGGCCAGAGCGCAGGCCCGGCGGAGTCGCTCATCGCGTTGGCCTTCTCGACTCGGCCGCGGTGACAAGTCGAAGACCTGCTTGGAGTGTGCTGCGAACTTCCTGTAGATACCAGGTGGCGGGCCAGATCCTGTCGCCGGTCCTCGGTGGCGTGCCGATGGTCTCCAGGCACACCTGGTGCGGTAGGCCCAACACGCGAACGGCATCGAAGTGTTGGTAGAGCGCATATAAGTGCGTTGTCACCAGTAGCAGTCGTGCTTTCGGGAGGAACCTCAACGCGTGGGCGGCCTGCTCGTAGGTGTCAGCGGTGTTGGCGGCGCGCTGCTCGGGCCGGCTGCTACGGGCAGCGAACACGTGCACCTCGGGTTTGCCGGCGCGCCGTGCGTGCAGCTGAGTCACGCGCGGTGTCACTGTCCGATCGCCGTCAACGTCGACCGTCCACGTCCGTTCGGACCGGAACTCCCGCGTGGCCAACTCCAGCAGCAGGTCCGCTTCGGTCGTGGCGCTCGAGGCGAAGCGGGTGCTCGATGTGAGTTCGTCCTTCCGTAGGGCACGGAACGAGCCGAGCAGGCAGATGCCGCCGGTCTCGATGACGCCCTCCGCCAGGAGTCCGGCCAAGTGCTTGGTTCGCCTGTGGCAGCCCGCTGCCAGGCCGCCGAGAACGAGCACCCAGTCGTAGGACCTTTCCTGCGGTGGTGCGCAGTCGCAGAGGCCCAGCTGCTCGACCGCGGCCATGGCCCGCTCGCTGTCGGAGTCGGCATCGTCCGGGATGTCCAGCCGACTCGCGCCCCTGCGGCGGTCCCACACGGCGGAGAACTCGACCAGTGCCCGCAGAATCTCCGGCAGGTCTCCCGCGGGCCAGCTCCCGCCGAACTGCTCGACCAACGCGCGCAGCGCGGGGTTGCCGACGAACTCGCGCACACGGCCGATCGGGTCGTCGCCCGGAGCGAACGTGAGCGGTTGGGACGCCATCGCCGGGACTTCTCCTCTCCGCCGACAAGGGTGGGGCTTGCCAGTGAGCGTGGCGCAGGTGTGCGACATCCGCTACGGCCATTGGTGGCCACAGCGTTTTCCGCCTCGCTCAAGGTTGTCGACCTGACATCGGCGGCAACGGCATCCTGGCGTCGCTCATTCCGGGGCGCCGAGGAAAGTGCGGTGTCCCATTCGCAGAGGAGTGATCCATGAACAGTTCGCCGGGCGCTCGCCGTCGTTCCCGGGAAACACCACAACTCCGAGGAGGTCGGCCAGTGTTCACCGCGACGCCGACACATGTGAGCTTGTCTCACCGTGAATTGGCGATGCTCCATGCCATCGCCGCCGGCCGTGCCGAGACCACCACCAGTTGCGAACCCGACCTGTTCATCGACGGTCTGGCCTGCTGCGACCAGAGCGCCGCCCACCACCTCGCGCATGCGGGTCTCGTGCGCGCCGCCGGCCCCGCCCAGGAGGGGCAGCGCGTTCCCGCCGAACTCACCGCCCCCGGCCACGTCGTACTCGCGGCACTGATGAGCGCCCGCCGGCAGGCCGCCGCATGAATACCACGCGACCAACACCGTACGGCGCATGGCCGATTGCTGATCCAGCCCCGGAAGAGGTTCCCGTGATGTTCGAGATGATGCTGTACGAGGATCTGGTCAAGGCCCACATGCGTGAAGCGGAGCGATGCGCTCGCCACCGCCGGCTGGTGCGCCTGCTGCGCTCGCACCGACGTCAGGATCGCGTGGCGAAGCGGGTCGAGCAGCAGGGCCGCCCACGTCGTTCGGGACTACGTGGGCGCTTCTTGGAGGTCCTGTTGCGTCCGTTCACGGCCTGGTCAGCCTGAGTTGGAGTTGGGCGACGAGGCGCTGGTCGGGGTCGGAGAGGTCGAGGCCGCTGAGCTCGCAGGCCCGCCGCACGCGGTAGCGCAGGGTGTTGGGGTGCACGTGCAGGCCGGCGGCGGCGGTGCGGACGTCGCCGAAGGCGTCGAGGTAGGCGAGCAGGGAACGGCCGATGTCGGTGCCGGCCAAGGGATCGAGCCGGGGGTCGCGGATACGGGGATGCTCGGCGAGCAGGGTCAGGGTCTCGCTGAGCAGGACCTGGGTCCGCACGTCGGCAAGGGCGGCGACGTCGACCTCGGGACGGCCGGCGATGGCGTCGAGGACCCGGTCGGCCTCCTGTCGTGAGACGGGCACATCCTCCAGCCCGGCGACGACGGAGCCGATGCCGGCCTGCACGGAGACGCCCAGGTGCCGCCGGGTGGCGGCGACGGCGTCACGGGTCATGGCGGTGACGGTGGCGGCGTCGGTGACCTCGGGCAGCAGCACGTACACCCGGCCGCCGATGGGGGTGACGAGCGCGGAGCGTCGATACGAGGCGGCGTGCACGGAGATGATGCTGACCATCTCCGCCCGGTGGAGTTCGACCTCGCTACGGGTGCGATCGGTGCTGCGCAACAGGAAAGCCACGACAGCGGCGGGCTTCGAGGGGTCGGCGCCGATCTGGCCGGCCACGGAGGCGCCGGTGATCCGCCCGTCGAGCACCCCGGCCAGGAGGTTCTCCCGCAGCCGCAGGCCGGCGCTGGTGGTGTTGCGGTGCTGCACGAGGTACAGCGCGGTGATCCGGGCGGCGCCGAGCAGCGCCCGGTCGGCGTGCTCGGCCAGCGGATGGCTGCCCTCCTGCACCCACACGGTCCCGAGCGGCTGCGCCCCGGCGTGGATGCCGACGGCGATGCGGCGCTTGATGCCCAGCTCGGGGCGCTCGTCGATGTGCACGACGTCCTCGCCGGATCGCAGCCGCTGGTAGACGCCCCATTCCCGGAGCATCTTCAGGTACGGCTCCGGCCCCTGCCGGCCGAGGATGGACAGCCGGCGCAGCTCGTCGACCTCGTCGGAGGACCGCGAATACGCCAGCACCCGGTTGGCGGTGTCCTCGATGCTGACGCTGCCGCCGGTCAGCGCGGCGATGGTCTGCGCCAACGAGAACAGATCGCCGAGCACCTCGCCGGCATCGGCGTCGGCGGTGCCCCGCGCGGTGCTGACCACGTTGCGCGCCAACGACTCCAGCTGTTCCCAGCGCACCTCGGTGCGGACGTCCAGCAGCGCGACGCCGGCGTCGGCGGCGGTCTGCCGCAGCGGCGCGGCGTCCTTGACGGCGACGGCGGTCGCCCCGCACTTGCCGGCGGCCCGCACGTGCGCGGCGGCGGCCTTGCCGCGGGCGCCGATCACCAGCACAAGATCGCCGGCACGGGAGTCGGGGGCGTCGTCCGGGTCGAGAATGACCACGTCACGCACCTCGGCGTCCAGGCCGTCGGGCGCGGTCAGCACCTCGACGAACGGCTCGCCGAGCGCGAGCAGCAGCTGCTGGATGCTCGAACCGCTGATGACGCTCACCCAAACCCGTAGAAGTTGTCCGTCTCCACAATCTGGTACCCGCAAGCTTAGCCGTTCGTACAACACGACGCCCGCGCGCGATGCATAGCCTCATCGCATCGACGACGTCGCCGAAGGAGTGCCAGTGGATGCCGTGACGCAGGTCCCGACCCCCGTGAACGAGCCGGTGCTGCAGTACGCGCCGGGCAGCCCGGAGCGGACCGAACTCGAGGCGAAGCTGGCCGAGCTGGCCAAGGACCAGGTCGAGCTGCCGCTGACCATCGGCGGCGAGCGCCGGATGGGCGGCGGCGAGCGCGTCGACGTCGTGCAGCCGCACAACCACCGCGCCGTGCTGGGCACCTTCGCCGGCGCCACCCAGGCCGACACCCGCGACGCCATCGCCGCCGCCAAGGCCGCCGCGCCGGCCTGGCGCGCGATGCCGTTCGACGAGCGTGCCGCCATCCTGCTGCGCGCCGCCGACCTGCTGTCCGGCCCGTGGCGCTCCACCCTGAACGCGGCGACCATGCTCGGCCAGTCCAAGACCGCCATCCAGGCCGAGATCGACTCCGCCTGCGAGCTGGCCGACTTCTGGCGCTTCAACGTGGCGTTCGCCCGTGAGCTGCAGGCCAAGCAGCCGGATAGCTCCAAGGGCGTGTGGAACCGCACCGACCACCGCCCGCTGGAGGGCTTCGTCTACGCGATCACGCCGTTCAACTTCACGGCCATCGCCGGCAACCTGCCGACCGCGCCCGCGCTGCTGGGCAACGTGGTGCTGTGGAAGCCGTCGCCCACGCAGACGTTCGCCGCGCACCTGACGATGCGGCTGCTGGAGCAGGCCGGCATGCCGCCGGGCGTGATCAACCTGCTGACCGGTGACGGAATCGCCGTGTCCGAGGTGGCGCTGGCCGACCCGGACCTGGCCGGCATCCACTTCACCGGCTCCACCAGGACGTTCCAGCACCTGTGGTCGACGGTCGGCGCGAACATCGCCAACTACCGCAGCTACCCGCGGCTGGTCGGCGAGACCGGCGGCAAGGACTTCGTGGTCGCGCACCCCTCGGCCGACCTGGACGTGCTGCGCACCGCCCTCGTCCGCGGCGCCTTCGAGTACCAGGGCCAGAAGTGCTCCGCCGCCTCGCGGGCCTACATCCCGCGGTCGGTGTGGGCGCGGCTGCGTGACGACCTCGTCGCCGAGACCGAGTCGCTGAGCATGGGCGACGTCACCGACCTGAGCAACTTCATGGGCGCGGTGATCGACCGCCGCTCGTACGACAAGCTGGCCGGCGTGCTGGACCGGGCCCGTGGCGACAGCAAGCTGGAGGTCATCGCCGGCGGCGCCGCCGACGACTCGGACGGCTACTTCGTGCGGCCGACCGTGCTGGTGGGTGAGGACCCCTCGCACGACGTGTTCACCACCGAGTTCTTCGGCCCGATCCTGGCCGTGCACGTCTACGAGGACAACGACTTCGACTCGGTCCTGTCCACTGTGGACTCCGCGTCGCCGTACGCGCTGACCGGCTCGATCATCGCCGACGACCGGGCCGCCGTGGTCAAGGCGTCCGAGGCGCTGCGCTTCACCGCCGGCAACTTCTACGTCAACGACAAGCCCACCGGCGCGGTCGTCGGCCAGCAGCCGTTCGGCGGCGGGCGGGCGTCCGGCACCAACGACAAGGCCGGCTCCGTGCACAACCTGCTGCGCTGGGTCAGCCCGCGGTCGATCAAGGAGACCTTCGTGGCCCCGACCGTCGTCCGCCACCCGCACCAGGGCTGATCAACACCCCAGAAGGAGGATTCCCATGCTGCGCACCGCTTTGCTGGCCGCCGCCCGCTCGCCGCTGGCCCGGCAGGTCGTCGAGCGCACCCCACTGGCCCGGCCGGTGGTGCGCAGGTTCGTGGCCGGCTCCTCGCTGCGTGAGGCCGTCGACGTGACCGCGTCGCTGATCGCCGACGGCCGCAAGGTCACCCTCGACCACCTCGGCGAGGACACCACGGACGCCGCGCAGGCCGCCGCCACCGTGGACGCGTACGAGCGGCTGCTCGCGGAGCTGGGTTCCTCCGGCCTGGCCCACGGCGCCGAGGTTTCCGTGAAGCTGTCGGCCGTCGGGCAGTCGCTCCCGAAGGACGGCGAGAAGATCGCCCTGGACAACGCCCGGCTGATCTGCGAGGCGGCCGCGGCCGTCGGCACGACGGTGACGCTGGACATGGAGGACCACACCACCACGGACTCCACCCTGGGCATCCTCGGCGACCTCCGGGTCGACTTCCCGTCCACCGGCGCCGTGCTGCAGGCGTACCTGCGGCGCACCGAGCAGGACTGCCGGGACCTGTCCGGCGCCGGGTCGCGGGTGCGGCTGTGCAAGGGCGCGTACAAGGAGCCGGAAAGCGTTGCGTACCAGGACAAGTCGGAGGTCGACCGGTCGTACGTGCGCTGCCTGAGGATCCTCATGAACGGCGCCGGCTACCCCATGGTCGCCTCGCACGACCCGCGCCTGGTCGCCATCGCCGCCGACGTCGCCTCGGCCGCCGGCCGCACCGTCGACACCTACGAGCACCAGATGCTCTACGGCGTGCGCCCGGACGCCCAGCGTGAGATCGCCGCCGCCGGCAAGACCCTGCGGGTCTACGTCCCCTACGGCGACCAGTGGTACGGCTACTTCATGCGCCGCCTGGCCGAGCGCCCCGCCAACGTGGCCTTCTTCCTCCGCTCCCTGGCCACCAAGAGCTGACCCCCGCGAGTCCCGGTCAGCGGCACACCGAATGTGGGTTTTCGGCAGACAGCTGGCCGCCGACACGGGATGATTCCCGGTCATGCGGAACGTGGGGTGGCGTTCGGTTCTGATCGTCGCGGCGGTGGCGGCGGTGGTGCATCTGGCGGTGGCGTGGCGCTACGGCTGGCACCGCGACGAGTTCTACTTCGTGACGGCGGGCCGGCATCCGGCGTTCGGCTACATCGACCAGCCGCCGCTGACGCCGTTGCTGGCGGCGCTGGCCGGCAACCTGGTGGTGCTGCGGATCCTGGCGATCGCGGCACAGGTGGGCTGCATCGTGCTGACGGCGATGCTGGCCGCTGAGCTGGGCGGCGATCGGAAGGCGCAGACGCTGGCGGCGGCGGTGATCGCGGCGTGCCCGATCTTCGTGGGGGCGTCGCTGTTGTTCGGCACGACGGTGCTGGACCAGGCGGTGTGGATCGGGGTCTTCCTGACGACGGCGCGGGCACTGCGGATCGGCGCGGTCAGGGCGTGGCTGTGGCCGGGGGTGATCGCGGGCCTTGGCCTGGAGAACAAGGACACGGTGGCGGTGCTGCTGGTCGGCATCGGCGTCGGCCTGCTCCTGTACCGGCGGGACGTGCTCCGGACGTGGGGGCCGTGGCTGGCGGCGGGCGTGGCGCTGCTGATCGCGCTGCCGAACATCGTGTGGCAGGCGGCGCACGGCTGGCCGCAGTTCGAGATGGCGGCGGTGTTGTCGGACCGCACCGGCGGCACGCTGGGCTCACTGGCCCAGTTGGCCGTGCTGGCCTTCCTGCAAGCCGGGCCGCCGCTGGTGGCCGTCTGGGTGCTCGGCGCCCGTGAGCTGACCAAGCACCGCTGGCTGCTGGTGGTCGTGATCCTGACGCCGGTGGTGTTCACGCTGGCCGGAGGCAAGTCCTATTACCCGGCCCCGGTGCTGGCCGTGCTGTTCGCGGCCGGCGCGGTGCGGATCGGCAAGCTGTCCAAGGGATGGCTCACCGCCGTGGCCGTGACCGCCGTGATGGCCCTGTTCCTGACCTTGCCGGTGCTGCCGCCGTCGGTCCAGACGACTCTGCGGGCCGTCGACCCGGAGCCGATGGAGACCTATGGCTGGCCGGAGTTCGTCGACCAGGTCAGGCAGGTCGAGCAGACCATGCCGCCGGGCACGCCCATCTTCACCAGCAACTACGGCGAGGCCGGCGCCCTCACCATCCTCGGCGGCCTGCCCGACGTCTACAGTGGACAGAACTCGTACGGCGACTGGGGCCCGCCGCCCGGCACCTCGCAAACCGTGTTGGTGGTAGGGGCGTTCAAGGCCGAGCAGCTGCGGCAGGGCTGGCAGCGGGTGCAGGCGATCGCGCCGATCACCTTGCCGGACGGCATCAAGAACGACGAGGTCGTCTGGCGCACCACCATCTTCCGCTGCGACGGTCCGCGTGGCAGCTGGGCGCAGATGTGGCCGAAGCTACGGCACCTGAGCTAAGAACCCAGCGCCGCCCGCGTCACCGGCCGTGACGGCACGGGCCAGGACAGGATCATGGCGCTGGAGGTCTCGCCGTAGCCCCACAGCCGCTCCAGCACGGCGGTGAGCTGCCGCACGTCGGTGGCGGCGATGTGCACGATCGAACAGACGTCGCCGGTCAGCCGGACGATGGACAGGATCTCGGCGAAGTCGGCGACCCGCTCGGGCTGCAGGGTGATGCACCGCGGCCCGTAGCAGCGCATGGACACCAGGGCCTGCACGCCGAGGCCGACGGCGGCGACGTCGACGGTGGCGCGGTAGCCGGTGATCACGCCGGCCTCCTCCAGGCGGCGCACCCGCTGGGCGACGGTCGGGGAGGAGACGCCGAGGCGGCGGGCGAGCTCGTTGAACGAGGTCCGGGCGTCGGCCTGGAGCTCGCCCAGCAAGCCCCAGTCGAGGTTGTCCAGCTCCATCTCACGAGTGTAAGCCGCAACCGCTCACGACTTTACGATCGGCAGTGAAACGGTCGTCAAAGAGGCGCGACGGCCATTCCGGACGTCACCCGATCGAGCGACGATGGAGGGGTGATGACCGAGCCGAAGCTGGAGTTCGCCGAGCCGAGCCCGTACGACCAGTACGTGCACGCCTCGGTGCTGACGTCCCTACAGCAGCCCTGGTCGGACGACCCGGCCGAGATGGCGTTCCTGATCACCACCCAGGTGATGGAACTGTGGTTCACACTGCTCGTGCACGAATGGCGCACCGCCCGCGACGCGCTGCGCCAGGACCGCCTCGGCGACGCGCTGGCGGCGCTGCGCCGCAGCCACCCGCAGCTGAAGGCGCTCAACGCCTCGTGGCAGCCGATCGCCTCGCTGACCCCGGGCCAGTTCAACTCCTACCGCTCGGCCCTGGGCGAGGGCTCGGGCTTCCAGTCGGCGATGTACCGCCAGCTGGAGTTCGTGCTCGGCGACAAGAGCGCGAGCCTGCTCCAGCCGCACAAGGCCGTCCCGGCCGTGCACAAGGAGCTGGAGAAGGCGCTGCACGAGCCGAGCCTGTACGACGAGGTGCTGAACTTCCTGCACCGCCGGGGCTTCGCCATCCCCCAGGAGGTGCTGGACCGGGACGTCTCGCAGCGCTACCAGGAGAACGCGGCCGTCGAGGCGGTGTGGGCGGAGATCTACCAGGATCCACGCCATGATGATCTGGTGACACTGGGAGAGGCACTGACGGACGTGGCGGAGCTGGTCGGCCGCTGGCGCACCGACCACCTGCTGGCCACCCGCCGCGCGATGGGCGCCAAGCCGGGCACCGGCGGCTCCGCGGGCGTGGCCTGGCTGGAGAAGCGCGCGAACAAGGTCGTGTTCCCCGAGCTCTGGACGGCCCGCAGCCATGTCTGACCTGGCCGAGCGCGCCGCGCGACTGGACGCCGACGACCCGCTGGCCGACCGCCGGGACCTGTTCGACCTCGACGACGGCGTGATCTACCTGGACGGCAACTCGCTGGGGGCGCTGCCGCGGCACGTGCCGGCGCGGGTCGCCGACGTGCTGACCCGGCAGTGGGGCCGGATGCGCATCCGGTCCTGGACCGAGGGCGGTTGGTGGGACGCGCCGGAGCGGATCGGCGAGCGCATCGCGCCGCTGATCGGCGCCGCCCCGGGCCACGTCGTGGTCGGCGATTCGACCAGCGTCAACGTGTTCCGGGCGGTCATCTCCGCGCTGCGGATGACCCCGGGCCGCACCGAGATCCTCGTCGACGCGACGACCTTCCCGACCGACGGCTACATCGCGGCCTCGGCGGCGCGGCTGGCCGGCGCCACGGTCCGCGCGGTCCATCCGGCGGAGGTGTCGGGCGCGCTGAGCGGCGACACGGCGGTGGCGCTGCTCAACCACGTGGACTACCGCTCGGGCCGCCTGCACGACATGGGCACGCTCACCGACGCCGTGCACGAGGCCGGCGCGCGCGTGGTCTGGGACCTGTCGCACAGCGCTGGGGCGCTGCCCGTGGACATCGGAAGCCACAACGTGGATTTCGCGGTCGGCTGCACGTACAAGTACCTCAACGGCGGCCCGGGCGCTCCGGCGTTCTTCGCGATCCGGCCGGACCTGTTGCCGCGGCTGGACCAACCGCTCGGCGGCTGGTGCTCGCACCGCGACCCGTTCGCCATGGACACCGAATACGTCGCGGCGGACGGCATCGCCAAGGCCCGCGCGGGCACGCCGGAGATCGTGTCATTGCTGACCCTGGACGCGGCGCTGGACGTCTGGGACGGCGTCGACCTGCGCCAGCTGCGGGCGAAAAGCCTGGCCCTGACCGAGTTCTTCGTCGACTGCGTCAACCAGCTGGCTCCGGCGGCCCGGAGCGTCACGCCGGCCGGCGAGGACCGCGGCAGCCAGGTCTCACTGTCCTGTGTGGACGCCGAGCGGGTGATGGCCGAGCTGGTCGCCCGGGGAGTGGTGGGCGATCACCGTCCGCCGGACCTGCTGCGCTTCGGCTTCACGCCGCTCTACACCCGGTTCGCGGACGCCTTGCGCGCGGCGGAAATCCTGGGTGAGATCCTGGCATGAGGACAGTCAGCTACGGCGACCACGCCGATCAGGTCGTCGACGTCTGGGACAACGACGCCGACACCGTCGCGGTGCTCGTGCACGGCGGCTACTGGCGCGCGGTCTACGACCGCTCCTACCTGGTGCCGTTCGCGGAATACCTGGTGGCGCAGGGCCTGTCCGTGGCGTCGGTGGAGTACCGGCGGGTCGGCAACGGCGGCGAGTGGCCGGTGATCATCCAGGACGTCACCGCCGGCGTGGACAAGGCCGTGGAACTGTTCCCGGGCAAGCGGATCGTGCTCGTCGGCCACTCGGCCGGCGGGCACCTCTCGCTGCTCGCGGCCGACCGGCCGGGCGTGGCCAAGGTGGTGGCCGTCGGCGGCCTGTGCGACCTGGCGCGGGCGCACGAGCTGGGGTTGAGCGACAACGCCGTGACGCTGCTGCTGGGCGGCGACCTCGGTCTGCTGGCGGAGGCGGACCCGTGCGACCGCGTGCCGCCGCCCGTACCCGTGACCCTGATCCACGGCGACGCCGACACCGACGTGCCGCTGGAGCTTTCCCAGCGGTACCACCAGAAGAGCGGCGCCGAGCTGGTGGTGCTGCCCGGGGTCGACCACTTCGAGCCGGTCAACCCCGGAGCAGCGGTCACGGTCGAGGCGATTCAGCGTCGGTAGGTGTACACGGTGATGTCGGTGTTGCACGGGCTCGGCGGCAGCACCTCGACCCGCAGGTCACCGGTCGCGGCGTCGTAGTCGACGCCCTCGGCGGTGTACGCGCCGACGCAGGTGCTGGCCAGCGGCAGCTGCCCGAGCGAGGTGACGTGCGCCCTGACGTCCTTGCCGCGCAGCTGATGCTGGAGGTCGATCTGCAGCAGCGGCTTGCTGGTGGGGTAGAGGTCGTTGTTGGAGTCGTCGGACGCGCAGATCAGCCGGGTCGCGGTGACGAAGTCGCAGCCCTGCAGGTTGCGGACCGGCTTGTCCAGCAACACCTTGGCGGCCAGCGGCAGGGCGCCGCCGCCCGCCGGCAGCGCCTTGTTCAGGATCGGCGCCGGGAACACCAGCAGCCGGTCGACCTGCGCCAGCTCGCTGGACACCAGCCACTGCCCGTCCGGCGTGACGGCGGTGTAGGCGTTGGCGTTCGGCACGACCTCGTCGGCGCCGAGGGTGTGGGTGTATTCGTACTTCTCGCCGGTCGGCGTGGTCACCAGCATCATCTTCTGCGTGATGGTGGCCGTGGTCTGCTGGTACGGGTCGAAGACGTAGCCGTGCAGCGAGTCGGAGTCGCCGATGTGGCCCCAGCCCTCGGCCTTGAGGTTGGCGGGGATGGTGTTGCCCGCGGTGTAGTACACCTGCACCGGCTGGCCGGGCAGTCTGACCGTCGCCACGCCCTCGCCGCCGACGGCCGCGCTGACGGTGATCTTGTCGACGACGCGCCAGGCGTCGTGGTGTGCCTCGTTGGCCAGGGCCGCCGGTGCGGCGACGGCGGTCAGCAGGGCCGCGAACAACACGGCCGTCACGCCACGGATCATCGAGCTGCCTCCTCGAGCAGGATTACCGAACCTGGAAAGCTAGAAGGCGGCTCTTCGCACGTCAATGACCATTCTCCGGGTTCACATCGGTGAACAGAACGGGACCGTCTTCTTGTCTCACGATGACGTCAGTGCCGGCTGAAGTTCGTATATGTGAAATGAATTTCTCGCAATTCGGGTGGGAAATTCGCCGAGATGAACGCGAGGTGTCCGTCGACCGACGGTGACCCCCCGATGACGGCGCGCGAGGAGTTAATACCGTTCACTCACCCGTTCGGGTATAGCGTGATGATGCCGGAACCGCTCTCACCGCACGGAGTCTTCGCGTTGACGATCATCGAGGAGACCGCCCGCACCGATCTCGGGCAACTCCGCATCGGCCTGCTCGGACCCGTTCGGGCGTGGCTGGACGACACCGAGGTGCCGGTCGGGCCGCCGCGCCAGCAGGCGCTGCTCGCGGTCCTGGCCACCAACGCCAACCAGGTGATCTCCCGCTCCGAACTGATCGACGCCATCTGGGGCACCGAGCCGCCGGCCAGCGCGGTCGGCAGCGTGCACACCTACGTGGCCGGGCTGCGGCGGGCGCTGGAGCCGGCCCGCAAGACGTTCCAGGTGCTGGTCAGCGCCGGATCCGGCTACAGCCTGCGGGTTCAGCCCGAGGGCATCGACGCCGAGCGCTTCGCGCGGCACCGGCAGACCGCGCGGCAGCTGCTGGCCGGCGGTGACCTGGAGGCCGCGCTGGCCGAGCTGGACCTGGCGCTGGGGCTGTGGGCCGGCACGCCGCTGGGCAGCATCGGCGGTCCGTTCGCCGACATCGAGCGGCAGCGGCTGGCCGAGCTGCGCCTTGACGTCATCGAGGAGCGCGCCGACCTGCTGCTGACGCTGCGCCGGCCGGCCGAGGTCGTCGGCGAGCTCAAGGCCGTGCTGGACGACCATCCGCTGCGCGAGTCCACCCGGGCGTTGCTGATCACGGCGCTGCACCGGGAGGGCCGCAAGGGCGAGGCGAAATCCGTCTACCAGGCCGGCGCCCGGCTGCTCGACGAGCGCCTCGGCGTGCAGCCGGGGCCGGCGCTGCGCCGCGTCTACGAGACGCTGATCGACACCACGTCCGCCGCGGAGGTGCTGCCGCGGGTGGTGCCGTCGCAGCTGCCGCACGACACCCGCCGGTTCACCGGGCGCGGCGAGGAGCTGCGCCGCCTGGACGCGCTGCTGCCCGCGGCCGGGGCCGTCAACAGCGGCGGCACGGTCGTCATCACGACCATCGAGGGCACCGCCGGAATCGGCAAGACCTCGCTGGCCGTGCATTGGTCGCATTTGGTTCGCGACCTGTTTCCGGACGGCCAGGTCTATTTGAACCTGCGCGGATTCGACGTCACCGACAAGCCGGTCCAGCCGCACGACGCCCTTTTCACATTGCTGTCGGCGTTTCGCGTGCCGTCGGAGAAGATTCCGCAGAGCACCCACGAGCGCAGCGCCATGCTGCGCAACGTCGTCGCCGGCCGGCGGATGTTGATGGTGCTGGACAACGCCGTGTCCACCGACCAGGTCACGCCGCTGCTGCCGGCCAACCAGAGCTGCGTCGTGCTGGTGACCAGCCGCAACCGGCTGGACGGGCTCGTCGCCACCGGCGACGGCCGGCAGCTCACCCTCGGCCTGTTCGACGAGGTCGACTCGTCCGCGCTGCTGGCCAGCTACCTCAGCCCGGAGCGGGTCGAGCAGGAGCGGGAGGCGTTCGACGAGCTGCTCAAGCTGTGCGCCGGCCTGCCGCTGGCGCTGAGCATCGTCGGCGCGCGGGCATGGTGCAGCCCGAACCTGCCGCTCGCGCAGTTCGTCGACGAGTTGAGGGACGCTCACTTCCGGCTGGACGCCCTGGACACCGGCGACGACGCCGCGTCCAGCGTGCGGGCGGTGTTCTCCTGGTCGTACGACGCGTTGAGCCCGGCCGCCAAGCGCATGTTCCGGCTCCTCGGCCTGCACACCGGGCCCGACGTCAGCCGGCACGCCGCCGGCGCGCTCGCGGACGTGACCGAGGACGAGGCCCGGCACCAACTGGACGAACTCGTTCGGGCGCACCTGCTGGAGCTGCGCACGGACGGCCGCTACCAGTTCCACGACCTGCTGCGGGTCTACGCGTTGGAGCGGGCCACCAGCGATGAGACCGACGACGAGCGGGACGCCGCCGCGCGGCGGGCCGTGCGGTGGTACCTGCACGCCGCCAACCAGGCCGACCGGGCGATGCTGGCGTTCAAGCCGGTGCACAACATCATCGACCCGCCGGCGCACTGGAGCTTCCCCGAGCAGTCCGACCCGGAGCACGCCAAGGCGTGGTTCATGGCCGAGGAGACCAACCTCGTCGAGGCCATCCGGCGGGCCGTCGAGCTCGGCGAGCACGCCGTCGCCTGGCGGCTGCCGCAGACCATGTCCAGCTTCTGGTACGTGTACAACAAGCGCTGGGAGCTGTGGGCCGAGATGCTCCGGATCTCCCTGGAGCACGCCGTTCTCGACGGCGACGTCAACGGCGAGGCCTCCGCGCACTCGTCCCTCGGCATCGTCGCCAACGACCTCCGGCGCTACGAGGAGGCCGTCGACCACTACCACCGGGCGATCGCGCTGTTCCCGCGGATCGACGAGAAGTGGCTGGTCGGCATCACGTACAACTCCCTCGGCCACACCTACGTCGGCATGGGCAAGCTGCCCGAGGCCATGGCCGCCCTCAGACAGGCAGCCGAGGCGTACGAGGAGATCGGCAACACCTGGGGTCGGGCTTGGGCGCTGCAGGGCACCGCTTCGGCGTACAACGCCATGGGGGACCACGAAAAGGCGCTGGAGTACGGGCTGCTGACCCTCGCCGCCTGGCACGACGTCGACTACACCCACGGCATCGGCTCGGGCCTGAATCTGCTCGGCGAGATCCACCTCGCCGCCGGCGACTACGAAGCCGCCATCGACTACTACGACCAGGCCGTGCAGGCCCGGCAGTCCATCAACGACCGCTTCGGCATCGCCAACGCCTTGCGGGGCAAGGCCTTGGCCGAGTGGCGGGCCGGCCGCGTCGACGAGGCCCGGGAGTCCTACCGCCAGGCGCTGCCGATCCTCACCGCCCTCGAGTCCCCCGAGCTGGAGACCGTCGAGGCCGAACTCGCCCAACTCGACGCCGAACACCCCTGAGTTTTTCGCTACGTGAGTGGCTCATTTTCGCTTCTCGGCCACCTGAGCCACTCAGGTGCGGCGAAAATGCGAAGTGAGCCACTCACGTAGCGCCGGGGTCACTGGGGGTCGTAGGCGAGGTTGGGGCGGAGCCAGCGCTCGATCTCCGCCACCGGCAGGCCGCGGCGGGCGGCGTAGTCCTCGATCTGGTCCCGACCCAGGCGCCCGACGGTGAAGTACTTCGACTCCGGGTGGGCGAAGATGAGACCGCTGACGCTGGCCGCGGGGGTCATGGCGTACGACTCGGTCAGCCCCATGCCGAACTCCTCGGCGCGGAGCATCTGGAACAGGTCGGCCTTCTCGCTGTGGTCGGGGCTGGCGGGGTAGCCGAGCGCGGGGCGGATGCCGCGGAAGCGCTCGGCGTGCAGGTCGGCGAGCTCGGGCTGGGCGTCGGGCTCGAACCACTCGCGCCGGGCCTGGAGGTGGATGTACTCGGCGAAGGCCTCGGCGAGCCGGTCGGCCAGCGCCTTGACCATGATCGACCGGTAGTCGTCGTTGGCTTCCTCGTACTTGGCCGCCAGCTCCTCGGCGCCGAGGATGGTGACGGCGAAGCCGCCGAGGTGATCACCGGACGGCGCGATGTAGTCGGCGAGGCAGCGGTTGGGCCGGCCGTCGGGCTTCTCCGTCTGCTGCCGCAGCATCGGGAAGTTCGGCGCGCCTTCCAGCACGATGTCGTCGCCCTCGGAATGCGCGGGCCAGAAGCCGTAGACGCCCTCGGCGCGCAGCGAGCCGTCGGCGATGATCTGGTCCAGCAACGCGTTGGCGTCGTCGAACAGCTCCCGCGCCACCGGCTGGTCCAGGATCGCCGGGTACTTGCCCTTCAGCTCCCACGCCAGGAACAGGAACGTCCAGTCGATCATCTCGCGCAGCGCGGTCAGGTCCGGGCTCACTCGCTTGACGCCCGTGAACGGCGGCACGGGCAGATCGTCGAAGGACACGACCTCGCGGTTGGCCCGAGCCTGCTCCAGCGTGAGCAGCGGCCGCTGCTGACGGTTGGCGTGCTGCTCCCGCAGCCGCTCCTGCTCGACGGCGTTCTTCTGGCCCAGCACCTCGGCCCGCTCCGGGTCCAGCAGGTCGCTCACGACGCCGACGACTCGGGACGCGTCGAGCACGTGCACGGTCGTCGACTCGTACGCGGGCGCGATCCGCACGGCGGTGTGCTGGCGGGACGTGGTCGCGCCGCCGATCAGCAGCGGCAGCTTCAGCCCCCGCCGCTGCATCTCCGCGGCCACCGACACCATCTCGTCCAGCGACGGCGTGATCAGGCCGGACAGCCCGATCGCGTCCGCGCCCTCGGCGACGGCGGTGTCCAGGATCTTCGCGGCCGGCACCATCACGCCGAGGTCGATCACGTCGTAGCTGTTGCAGCCCAGCACCACGCCGACGATGTTCTTGCCGATGTCGTGCACGTCGCCCTTCACGGTGGCCAGCACGACCTTGCCGTTGCCGCGCGGCGTCTCCTGCCCGCCGGCCAGCCGCAGCTGCTCCTTCTCGGCCTCCATGAACGGCTCCAGGTAGGCCACCGCGCGCTTCATCACCCGCGCGCTCTTGACCACCTGCGGCAGGAACATCTTGCCGGAGCCGAACAGGTCGCCGACGATCTTCATGCCGTCCATCAGCGGACCCTCGATGACCTCCAGCGGCCGCGCGGCCTCCTGCCGGGCCTCCTCGGTGTCCTCCTCGATGAAGTCCACGATGCCGTGCACGAGCGCGTGCGAGAGCCGGTCCCGCACCGGCGCCTCGCGCCAGGACAGGTCGACGGTCCGCTTGGTGCCCTTGCCGCGCACCGTGTCCGCGAACTCCACCAGCCGGTCGGTGGCGTCCTCGCGACGGTCGAACAGCACGTCCTCGACCAGTTCCAGTAGTTCGGCCGGGATGTCCTCGTACACCGCGAGCTGGCCGGCGTTGACGATGCCCATGTCCAGGCCGGCCCGCACGGCGTGCAGCAGGAAGGCCGAGTGCATGGCCTCGCGCACGACGTCGTTGCCGCGGAAGGAGAACGACAGGTTGGAGATGCCGCCGCTGGTGCGCGCGCCGGGGCAGCGCTGCTTGATCAGCGGCAGCGCGTCGATGAACGCCTTGGCGTAGCCGTTGTGCTCGCTGATGCCGGTGGCGACGGCCAGCACGTTCGGGTCGAAGATGATGTCCTCGGCCGGGAAGCCCACCTGCTGCGTGAGCAGGTCGTAGGCCCGGGCGCAGATCTCGACCTTGCGCTCGGTGGTGTCGGCCTGGCCCTTCTCGTCGAACGCCATCACGACCACGCCCGCGCCGTACTCGCGGATCTTGCGGGCCTGCCGCAGGAACGGCTCCTCGCCCTCCTTCAGGGAGATCGAGTTGACCACGCCCTTGCCCTGCACGCAGCGCAGGCCGGCCTCGAGCACGCTCCACCGGGAGCTGTCGATCATGATCGGGATCCGGGCCACCTCGGGCTCGGTCGCGATCAGGTTCAGGAACGTGGTCATCGCCTGCTCGCTGTCGAGCAGGTCGGCGTCCATGTTGACGTCCAGCAGGTTGGCGCCGCCGCGCACCTGCTCCAGCGCCACGTCCACGGCGGCCTGGTGGTTGTCGGACTCGATGAGCCGGCGGAACTTGGCCGAGCCGGTGACGTTCGTGCGCTCGCCGATCATCACGAAGCCGGTGTCGTGGCCGATGGCGAACGGCTCCAGGCCACTGAACCGGGTGGCCGGCTCGATGGTCGGCAGCGGGCGGGGCGCCATGCCCTTGACCGTCTCGGCGATCTTGGCGATGTGCGCGGGCGTGGTGCCGCAGCAGCCGCCGACGATGTTGACCAGCCGCGACTCGGCGAACTCGCCGAGCAGCTCGCCGGTCTCGGTCGGGCTCTGGTCGTAGCCGCCGAACGCGTTGGGCAGGCCGGCGTTGGGGTGGCAGGCCACGTGGGTGTCGGCCAGCCGGGCCAGCTCCACCAGGTGCGGTCGCATCTCGGCCGCGCCCAGCGAGCAGTTCACGCCCACGACCAGCGGCTTGGCGTGCTCGACGGACCGCCAGAACGCCTCCACCGTCTGCCCGGACAGCGTCCGGCCGGACAGGTCGACGATCGTCACCGAGATCCACAGCGGCAGGTGCGGGGCGACCTCCTTCGCGGCGGCGATGGCGGCCTTGCAGTTCAGCGTGTCGAAGATGGTCTCGATCAGCAGTAGATCGACACCGCCGTCGGCCAGCGCCTGGATCTGCTCGGCGTACGCGTCGCGCACCTGGTCGAAGGTGACCGCGCGGTAGGCCGGGTCCTCGACCCGCGGCGACAGCGACAGCGTGACGTTGAGCGGGCCGATCGAGCCGGCGACGTAGCGGCCGCCGAACTCGTCCGCGGCCTGCCGGGCCAGCCCGGCGGCTTCGATGTTCATGTCGCGGACCAGGTGCTGCAGGTCGTAGTCGGCCTGGCCGATGCTGGTCGCGGTGAAGGTGTTGGTGGTGGTGATGTCCGCGCCCGCGGCCAGGTACTGGCGGTGCACGTCCAGCACCACGTCCGGGCGGGTGAGGTTGAGCAGGTCGGGGTCGCCGGTGACGTCCTTGCTGTGGTCGTCGAACCGGCCGGCCCGGTAGTCCTCGGGCTTCAGTCCCGCATTCTGGAACATGGTGCCCCAGGCGCCGTCCAGCACGGCGATCCGCTGTCCGAGCAGTTCCTTCAGCGCTTCTGCGCCCACACCAAGCCTCCCTGTCGTGGGAGGCGCCCTTGGGTCACGGTCCTAGGCCGAGCGTGGCGGGCCCGAGCCCGTTGCAGCGCCTCTCGACCTGACCCCAAGATTACCGGAATCACCTCGAGCCTCACCAGAAACCCGGATCGAGAAGGGCATGACCTCGGCAAACGACGCCGACGGGCCCGATCAAGGTCCTTTCTCCCAGGATGTAGAACGAGGCGGTTCCGCTCACCGCCGAGGGGGGCTCGGCTACGGCGTGCCGGCGGACCACATGCCGACGCCGTCCAGGTGCCGCAGCAGCCGCCGCTCACCGTCCTTGACGTGCCGGAACACCGCCTCGCGGGCCGCGTCGGCGTCCCGGGCGCGCAGGGCGGCGACGATGGCGGCGTGGTCGTCGACCACCTGCACCCGCCACTGCGGATCGCCGGTGTAGACGCGGGCGGGCGTGTAGCGGCTGGCCATGTCCAGGAACCGGGCCAGCTTCCGGGAACCGGCGGCCTTGTTGATCAGCCGGTGGAACTCGTACTCCAGCGCGCTCAGCTCCTGGTGCCCCTCGGCCGCGGCCAGTTCGGCGGCGACCCGCTCCACGTGGTCGAGCAGCTGGTCGTTGATCAGCTCGGTGGCGCGGGCGACGAGCCGGGCGGCGAGATCGGCCTGGAGCTGGAACATGTCCTCGACGTCGCGGCGGGACAGCGGGCTGACCACGAAGCCGCGCCGGGGCTCCAGCTCCACCATGTCCTCGCCGCGCAGCGCCAGCAGGGCCTCGCGGACCGGGGTGACGCTCACGCCCAGCTCGGCGGCGACCGAGTCGAGGCGGACGAACTGCCCGGGCTGCAGCGCGCCGGACATGATCGCCTCACGGAGATGCGCGGCGACCTCGTCGGACAGCTGCGGGCGGGACGACAAGGGTCTGGCCATAAGATATATTATATGTCCGCCGGGTGATTCCCGCGGCGACGAGGAGGTCGGCCATGCGGCTCAGCGTGCCCCTGCAGTACGCCGGCGACCCGGTCCAGCTCATGGAGCAGGTGGTCGCGCTGGAGCGGGCCGGCCTGGACGCGGTGTGGGTGGCCGAGGCGTACGGCTTCGACTCGCCGACCCTGATGGGCTTCCTGGCCGCGCGGACCGAGCGGCTGCTCATCGGCTCCGCGATCCTGCCGATCTACACCCGTACCCCGGCGCTGATCGCGCAGACCGCCGCGGGCCTCGACGCCGTGTCCGGTGGGCGGGCGCTGCTCGGCCTCGGCGCCTCCGGGCCGCAGGTGATCGAGGGCTGGCACGGCGTCCGCTACGACCGGCCGCTCGCGCGTACCCGCGAGGTTGTCGACCTGTGCCGGCGCATCTGGCGTCGTGAGGTGATCACCAACGACGGCATCTACCAGCTGCCGCTGCCCGACGGCCTGGGCAAGCCGTTGAAGATGCTGACCCGTCCGGTCCGCGACGCGATCCCCGTGTACCTGGCGTCGCTCGGCGACAAGAACGTGGAGCTCACCGCCGAGATCGCCGACGGCTGGCTGCCGACGTTGTTCCTGCCGGAGAAGGCGTCTTCGGTGTGGGGCAAGGCTTTGGCAGCCGGCCGGGCCCGTCGCTCAGTGGCGACGCCGTTGGACGTTGTCGCCGGCGGCCTGCTGGCCATCGGCGAGGACGTGACGGCGCTGCGGGAGCTGGCCCGGCCGACGGTCGCGCTGTACGTCGGCGGCATGGGCGCTCGGGACCGCAACTTCTACAACGACCTGATGCGGCGGTACGGCTACGAGGCCGAGGCGCGGACCATCCAGGACCTGTACCTGGCCGGGCGCAAGGAGGAGGCCGCCGCCGCGGTGCCGGCCGAGTTCCTGGAGCTCAGCTCGCTGGTCGGGCCGGCCGGACACGTCAAGGAGCGGGTCGAGGCGTATCGGGAAGCCGGCGTGACGATGCTGAACGTCACGCCCGTCGGGCCGGATCCGGTCGGGGACGTGCGCACCCTGCGCGAGTGGCTGGGCTGACCCGTGGGCCGCTGGGACAACCTCAGGCGCATCCTGTCGCTGGATCCCGAGCGTGACCACCAGGAGATCTACCGCCTGTCCGCCGGGTTCGAGTTCCCGTGGGACTACCAGCGGTCCATGGAGTTCGCCCTGTTCCGCACCTACTGCGTGCCGTCGATCTCCCGGCTGCTCGCCGCCACCCGCGAGTTCGAGCTGCGGCCGCAGCGCCGGTACGACGACACCGCGCTGCTCATCGCCGAGATGATGGAGCACGGCTACGACTCGGTCCGTGGCAAGGCCGCCCTGCGTTCGATCAACCGGGCCCATGGCCGGTACCGGATTTCCAACGAGGACATGCTGTACGTGCTGTCCACCTTCGTCTACGAGCCGGTCCGCTGGCTCGACCGGTTCGGCTGGCGTCGGCTCTCGGAACACGAACGCCTCGCCGCCTTCCACTTCTACCGCGCCGTCGGCGCCCGCATGGGCATCCGCGACATTCCCTCGGGCTACGCGGAGTTCGAACAGTTCAATGTGGACTACGAGCGGCAGAACTTCGTGTACTCGTCGACCAATGCCGCCATCGGCGGCTACACCCTGGAGCTGTTCTGCTCCTGGTACCCGGCCTTCTCCCGGCCGCTGATCCGCCCCGCTCTGCGCTCCCTGATGGACCGCCCGCTCCTGGACGCCTTCGGCTTCCCGCCGGCGCCGTCGTGGCTGACGGCCGTGTCCGAGGCCGGCGTCCGGCTCCGGTCGGCCGTCGTGCGTGAGCTGCCGCCTCGGCGCCGTTCCAAGCTGGCCTGGGATCCTCGTAACCGTTCGTATCCCGGCTATCCCACCGGCTACGACCCGTCCGACCTCGGTGCCGGCGACCCGCCGAAGGACATCGACCCGACGCTGCTGCGGCGGTAGAGTCGTCGGCATGACGATCTTCCGAAAGGGCCATGCCGCGTAGGCGGCCCGGTGAGCTGCGGGGCATGCGAGTCCGCCGCGGCGATCAACGTTCTGGGCCCGGCCTGCCGCGCGGTTCCGCCAGCTTGATCGGGGCGGTTCGCCGGATGGAACAAGACCGGTTGTCGTCCGGGACCGTGGCGGTGGCGCTGCGGATCTGGGCGCAGGTGGTCCGCGGGCCCGGCCCCGGTGTGAGCCACGAGAAGTGGTGCGAGTTCCCCTTCGAGCAACGCGAGATCCTGGAGCGGGCGCTGTGCCGGCTGCCGCCCCGCGCCGCCCGTGAACTGCGGGAACTGGTGCGGCCGCTGGACGAGATCTACCTGGCCAACACCTCGAACGACCCGTTCGCGGCCCGCGGTGACCCGTGGTGGCGCAGACGCATATGACGAAGGGGGCCTTCCCGGCGCGGGAAGGCCCCCTTCGGGTCAGCTCAGACGCGATCCGGGGAGCGCTCGATCACGTGGTCGATGAAGCCGTAGGCCAGCGCGTCCTTGGCGGTGAACCAGCGGTCGCGGTCACCGTCGCGGATGATGGCCTCGACGGGCTGGCCGGTCTGCCGCGCGGTGATCTCGGCGAGCTCCTTCTTCCAGAGCGCGTACACCTCGGCGCGGATCTTGATGTCCGACGCGGTGCCGCCGACGCCGCCGGACGGCTGGTGCATCATGATCCGGGCGTAGGGCAACGCGTAGCGCTTGCCGGGCGCGCCGGAGGAGAGCAGGAACTGCCCCATGGACGCGGCCAGACCCATGGCGTAGGTCTGCACGTCGGGCTGCACGAACTGCATGGTGTCGTAGATCGCGAAGCCCGCGGTCACGGAGCCGCCGGGGGAGTTGATGTAGAGCTTGATGTCCTCTTCGGGGTTCTCCGCGGTCAGCAGCAGCAGCTGAGCGACGATCCGGTTCGCCACGTCGTCGTCGACCTCGGAGCCGAGCACGATGATCCGGTCGCGGAGCAGGCGCTCGTAGACCGAGTCGGTGAGGTTCATCCCGGACGCGGCGCGCGCCACGAGGTCCGCGTTGGCGTGGTGTTCCACTTCTGTCCGCCTCTTCTTGAAAGCCAGGACTCCTGATTCCTGCTCGCTACTCTAGCCGAGCGGATCGCGGCGGAGTTCGGCGGCACGGCCGTGTTCGCCCACAGCAGTACACCACCCGTTGATGGCCGCTCTGACCTGCTTGAACGGTCCGTCGCCCGGTGTCGGGCGGCGCGTCGCGCCAATTACGCGTTCGCGTTCGGCGGAATTGTTTTTCGACACTAAAATCGTGCGGCGATCAGGACCGCCGTCTGGGCGGCGTTGCGGGCGAGGCGGTCCCACCGGCCGGTGTGGGCGTTGTCGGTCCGGGCGTCGAGCCACTCGCCGGCGCGGGGACGGCGCGGTGGCGCGATCCCCGTGCCGGCGTCGCGGAGCGTTCCGATCACGCGCCGCCGGTGTAGAAGGCGATGGTCCGGTCGCCGACCTCTTTCGCCTTGGCGGGATCGGTGCCGAAGGCGATGTCGGCCTCCGTCCACCGCCGGCCGCTGGCGGTGTAGAACTCCTTGGCCTCGTCGGAGGCCATCCACTCGGCGGCGGCCTCCGGGGACATCCCCTCGCCGGTCTCCAGGTGCATCGCCAGTCCCAGCACGGCGCCGTCCCAGCCGATGCCGACCGCGCCGGGTCCGTAGGTGTCCCAGTGGTCGCCGACGATCGCGATGTGGTGCAGCTCGAACCGGGTGCCGCCGTCGACCGGGGTGAGCCGCAGCTCGATCCAGCTGACCTGGTCGCCCATCTCCCAGGTGGCGTCGAACGCCGTCGGCGGCTCGCACGCGGTGACGGTGCCGCCGGCGTTGCCCTGCAGCTGGTAGTGCCCGCCGAGCTTGAGCTCGCCGGTGACGGGCATGAACCAGCGGCCGATGCGCTCCGCACTGGTCACGGCGTCCCACAGGTCGTCGATGTCGGTCTTGTACGTCTGGCTGACGGTGACGGTGCGAGCCTCGCCCGCGGCCAGCGTCCGGCTGCCGACCTGGCGGCTCACGGCATTGATCTGCTGCTTCACGTCGAACATGGCAGGCAAAGTATCAGCATGGGCTTATATAAGCAACGGATGCGAGATTCGGCCTCGAGTCCGGAACGGTCCTCTTCCGGCGAAGGGCGCCGCCCCGCCGTTCGGGTGAAGTTGCCCCACGCGGCGAGCGGGCTCCGGCGGGCAGCGGCGCGCCGGATCTGGTAATGCGCCAAGGGATCCCGGATTTGCGGTCGGAGCGAAAGACGATCTTCGCCGCGCCGTCCCGGCGGGCGGCGCGACGGTAGCTGGACCGAGTGATCACGGTATGTGACCGGATCCGGGCACCGGTGGTGGCCGCCGCGGGCGTCTGCTTACGTCCGGCCCCATGGCACCAGGACGAGGTTCGAGGATGGCCGTGCTGTCGGCGGCGGTGTGCGGGCTGCTGCTGCTCGCCGCGTCGCCGGCGTCGGCCGATCCCAGCGCGAGCGACTGGCTGAAGCTGCGCAGATGCGAGTCCGGCAACCGGTACGACCTGAACACCGGCAACGGCGAGTACGGCGCCTACCAGTTCACCCTGCCGACCTGGCGGGGCCTCGGCGGCGTCGGCTACCCGCATCGCGCGGCGCCCGAGGTGCAGGACGCGAAGGCGATGGCGCTGTGGCGGCAGCGCGGCTGGCGTCCCTGGGCCAATTGCGCCCGAAAGTGCGGCCTGCACTGACTGGCTGACGGTTTGTCGGGTCATCGGCGGGTTACCCCACCGGTGACCCGACAAGGAGACCGACGATGCTGAAAGTGCTGGCCAGGCCCATGCTGTCGGCGGTGTTCATGACGAGCGCATGGGAGACGCTGAAGGACCCGGCCCCGCTGGCCAAACACGCGGAGCCGATGATCGAACGCTATCGGAAGCTGCTGCCGGACTGGGTGCCCGAGTGGGTGCCGACGGACGCGAAGACGCTGGTTCGTGTCGACGCGGGCGTGAAACTCGGGTGCAGCGTGCTGCTCGCGGCGGGACGGATGCCGAAGTTGGCGGCGTTCGTGCTGGCGGCGGACCTGGTGCCGACCACGCTGGTGGGGCACCGGATCTGGGAATCCGGCGACCCGGAGGAGCGCACGCACTTCCTGAAGAACGTCGCCGTGCTCGGTGGGCTGCTGGCGACGATATGACGGCGGCTGACTACGTGCCGGCCCGCGGCGGCCTGGCAGCGTTGCGCCGGGCCGCCGCGGACTGCCACGGCTGTGCCCTGTACAAGGACGCCACGCAGACGGTGTTCGGCGAGGGACCGAGCGACGCACGGCTGATGCTCGTCGGCGAGCAGCCCGGCGACCGGGAAGACGTCGAGGGCGAGCCGTTTGTCGGCCCCGCCGGGAAGTTGCTGGACCGGGCGCTCAAGGAGGCCGGCATCGATCGGGCCGAGGTCTACCTGACCAACGCCGTCAAGCACTTCAAGTTCACGTTGCCGGAGCGGGGAAAGCGCCGGATCCACAAGAAGCCCAGCCAGGGCGAGGTGACGGCGTGCCGGCCGTGGCTGCAGGCGGAGCTGGACCGGGTGAAGCCGGAACTCGTTGTGTGCCTGGGGGCGACGGCGGCATCGGCGCTGCTCGGCTCGGGATTCCGGCTGACCAGGCAGCGCGGGGAGATCGTGTCGCTTCCTGACGGTTCGGGGATTCCGGCGTTGGCGACCGTGCACCCGTCGGCGGTGTTGCGGGCGCCCGACCGTGAGGAGGCGTACCAGGGACTGGTCGCCGACCTCGCGGTCGTGGCCCGTCACCAGGCGTAGTGCTCGGGGGCGGGTCGGTAGCCCGGGAAGATCTCGTCCAGCGCGGCGAGATCGTCGGCGGAAAGCTTGATGTCCAACGCCTTCAGGCCGCCGGCGAGCTGCTCCGGGGTGCGCGGGCCGATGATCGGCGCGGTGACCGCCGGCTGGTGCAGCAGCCAGGCCAGGGCCAGATCACCGGGTTCGTGGCCGAGCTTCTCGGCGAAGTCCTCGTACGCGCCGAGCTGCTCGCGGTGCTTCTCCAGGCTCTTGGCCAGGAAATCGCTGTAGCGGCGCTTCCCGTCACGCTGCTTGCGCACCGAGCCGCCGAGCAGACCCGAAGCCAGCGGGCTCCACGGGATCACGCCGATGCCAAGCGCCTGCGCGGCCGGCAGAACCTCCAGCTCGACCTCGCGGGTGAGCAGGTTGTAGTGCGACTGTTCGCTGACCAGGCCGAGGAAGTTGCGCTTCGCGGCCTCGGCCTGCGCGACCGCGAGATGCCAGCCGGCGAAGTTGGAGGAGCCGAAGTACAACACCTTGCCTTGGGCGACAAGGGTTTCACACGCCTGCCACAGTTCTTCCCACGGCGTGTCGCGGTCGATGTGGTGGAACTGGTACAGATCCACGTAGTCGGTCTGCAGGCGGCGCAGCGACGCGTCGATCGCGCGGCGGATGTTCAGGGCGGAAAGCTTGCCCTCGTTGGGCCAGTCACCCATGGCGCCGTACAGCTTGGTGGCGATGACCGTGCGCTCGCGGCGGACGCTGTTGCCGGCGAACCAGGTGCCGATGATCTCCTCGGTGCGGCCCTTGCCGGCGGCGCCGCCGTAGGTGTTGGACGTGTCGAAGAAGTTGATGCCCTGGTCGAGGGCGTTGTCCATGATGTGGTGGGCGGTCGGCTCGTCGGTCTGGGAGCCGAAGTTCATGGTGCCCAGGCAGAGGCGGGAGACGGAAAGGCCGGTCCTGCCGAGGTGCGTGTACTCCATGGAGACCATTGTCGTACGTGAGGCGGCGGGATGCCGGGCGTCTCGGATGGTGGATGGGGGGTTGGGGTGGAGATTAGTCGTGGCGGGTGGGCCGATTTTGTGTGGAGCCTCTGGACGATGGCCTACGAGGGGCATTTCCGGGGCAGGCTCCGCCTGCCCCTCGCGCGGAGAGCTTAGTACGACAACGACAGGTTGTAATCTAGGTCCGGACTCTGGTAGTTGATCTTGTTGTGTTGGCGGAGATGGTGGCGGACTGGTCGGCGAGCTTCGAGGCGTTTCTGGGCCGGTTCGCCGGCAGGTTCCCCCGAGTGGAGTCGCGGCGCCGGATGCGCTGGTATGTCAAGGGATTGCTCGCCGAGATCGAGCGGAAGAACGGGTGGACGCTGGCCGAGGCCGCCGGGGATGCGGGGCCGGAAGGCATGCAGCGGTTGCTGAACTTCTACGCGTGGGACACCGATGGCTTGCGTGACGACGTGCGTGCCGCGGTTGTGGAACGCATCGGTGACGGTGAGCAGGGGGTGCTCATCGTCGACGAGACCGGCTTTCTGAAGAAGGGTGCCCACTCCGCAGGAGTCGCACGGCAGTACTCGGGCACTGCCGGCCGGATCGAGAACTCGCAGATCGGGGTATTTCTGGCGTATGCCTCACCACGCGGTCGTGCGCTGATTGATCGGGAGTTGTATCTGCCCAAGGACTGGACCGATGATCGTGACCGGTGCCGGGCGGCTGGCATTGATGACGAGGTGGAGTTCGCGACCAAACAGGTGCTGGCCCGCCGGATGATCGAGCGTGCGCTCGCGACGGAGGTGCCGTTCGGATGGGTGACCGCCGACGAGTTGTACGGGCAGGACACGAAGTTCCGGCTGTGGTTGGAGACCGTGGACGTCCCGCATGTGGTGGCGGTGCCCAAGTCGGCGATGGTGGTGTCGATGCACTTGGCCAAGGTCCGGGTTGCGCGGATGATTGCGGACGTCGCGGACGCAGATTGGCAGCGGCTCAGCTGCGGGGACGGAGTTCGTGGCCCTCGGGTGTCGGACTGGACGGCGGTGGAGATCCGGCCGTTGCGCCGGCGGGGTTGGGGGCACTGGCTGCTGGCTCGGCGTTCGGTCAGCGATCCGACCGACATCGCCTACTACGTGTGTTTCGGGCCTGCCGATACCAGCTTGGCGGAGCTGGTTCGTGTCGCGGGCAGCCGCTGGGCGATCGAGGAGTGTTTCCAGACGGCGAAGAACGAGACCGGTCTGGATCACTACCAGGCGCGGGGTTACCAGGCGTGGTACCGGCACGTCACGCTGTCGATGACGGCGTTGGCGTTCCTGGTGATCACACGGCCAACCGTTGAAAAGGGGGCTCCGTTGCTGGCGATGGTCAGACCGTGATCCCGTTGTCGGTCAACGAGGTTCGCCGGTTATGGAACCGGGTCGTGGTCCGTTCCGCCCACACCGTCGATCACATCCTGCACTGGTCACGGTGGCGGTTGGTTAGCCAGGCCCGTGCCCGAGCTAGCCACCACCGGAGACAACATCACGACCTGTCGTTGTCGTATTAGAGGGTGTCTTACGTGGCGGCCTTGGCGAGCCTCTTGAAGCAAGTCAAGGCCGCCGCCAACGTCAGGAACGCGCAGAAGTGGTTCGCCTTGCGCTCGTACCGCATCGCGAGTCGGCGGTACCCGAACAACCAGGCGATCGTGCGTTCGATGACCCACCGGTGCCGACCCAGCCGCGCGCTGGACTCAGTGTCTTTGCGGGCGATCCGCACCGCGATCCCCTGCTCGCGTACCCACGCCCGTAACTCCTTGATGTCGTAGGCCTTGTCCGCGTGCAACTTCGCCGGCTTGCGCCGACGGGGACCACGCCGCGACTTCACTGCGGGGATCGCCCGCACCAACGGTTTGAGCCCGTAGGCGTCGTTGGTGTTGGCCGCCGACACCGCCACCGACAACGGCAGACCGGCCCGGTCGGACAGCGCGTGGATCTTCGAGCCCGGCTTGCCTCGATCGACCGGGCTCGGACCGGTCAACGATCCCCCTTTTTCGCCCGCACCGCCGCCGCGTCCACCACCACCCGCGACCAATCGATCAAGCCCTGGCCGCCCAACTCGTCCAAGACCGCCCGATGCACCCGTGGCCACAGGCCCGCTTTGGTCCACTCGGTGAACCTGCGGTGCGCGGTCGGCACTGTGACCCCGAACGACGGCGGTAGATGCCGCCAGGCGCAGCCGCTGGTCAACACGAACACGATCGCGGTGAACACCGCCCGGTCGTCCACCGGCGTCGTCCCACCGCCCTGCCGACGCGGCGTGAACTGTGGGACCAACGGCGCGACCAGTGCCCACAACTCGTCGGGCACCAGCCGCTGCGACAACGCATCCGTCACAACGTCTGATCATGGCAGCGGCCGAGCAAGATCCACGTGAGACGAGCTCTTAGGCCATCGTCCACCTCCACACAAAATCGGCCCAAGTGCATTGTTTAGGGTGATGGGTTGGCGGTTGTCGGTCGCTGTGGAGTTGTCAAAGAACAGGGGCGGTCAGTATTTGGTGGGGCTGGTTGTGTAGTGGCGGCCGTTCGGGGTGGTCCAGTGTGAAGTGCCGTCGGAATCGCGGGTGACGGTGTAGTTGTCGTGTTTGCGGTGGTGGTGCCACCGGCAGAGGCCCTGAAGATTGGCGGGCTCGGTATGGCCAGCTGGCCAGGGGGGTGATGTGGTCGTATTCCTGGATGGGGCTGGCGCAGCCGGGGGCGGTGCAGGTGCCGCCTGCCTGGACGTGGCCGAATTCCTTCATCAACGCGGTGGGGCGGTAGGTGTCGGTGGTGATGGCGGTGGCGTGGCGGTACTGGTCGAGCAGGATGCCGCGCCAGGGGCCGTGCATGGCCAGGGAGCGGGCGGTGTCGGCGGCGATGGGTCCGTAGCCGGCGAGGTGGCCGGGGTCGTTGGTCAGGCCCATCAGGGTTTCCATGGAGATGGTGACGAAGGTTCGGACGTTCCAGTCCCGAGACGTGCCCCGCAACCGGTCGAGCAGGACATCCGACCGCTTCTGATCGGTGGTGCGGTCGTCGGTGGGCAGGGATCGGGCGTCTTTGCAGAGCTGCTGGAACACCACGTGGGCGTCGGTGGCGGGCAGGATCCAGGTCAGCTTGGCCATGCCGTCGGGTAGTGGGGAGAATTCGACCCGGCGGTTCTTGGTGGCCTTGTGGCAGCGCTGCTCGTAGCCCTCGGGGTCGGCCTGGGCGACCAGGGCGGTGGTCTTGCGGCACAGCTGGGTCCGGTTCAACCCGGCCGCCACCTCGACCAGGGCATCTTCAACCTGGGTGACCAGGTCGGGGGACAGGTGCTGGACCCGTTCCCGCACGGCGTCCAGCCGGCGGAAGTCCAACTCGCCGCGCCGTAGCAGCTCGGCCAACCGAGGTAGCGTCTCCAGGACTTCGCTGGCTTCCTTCCTCCGGGCCACGGTCTGCTCCGGCTCGGTGAGGGCCATCGCCAACTCGGTGATGTCCTCGACCCGGCGCAGTGCGGCCAGTTCGACCCACTCGGCAAAGGCCTTGATCTTCCGGGCGAGGATGGACACCGTCACCAGTTGGTCGGTGTCCAGCCTGGCCCAGTCCACACCCATGATCATATCGAACAGGTCCCCACTCGGTTCCTGATTCTCTAGTTCACGGGTGAGTTCTTCCATGTGTCCAGAATACTCGCACACATGATCGAACTCGAATCACTAACGGGTGATTGTTCCATGCATAATCGCGTACCCGCCGACTGTTCGCACACAATCACGCCCGCATCCCCTCGCCTCGCAGACGCCACTCAATACCCGAGCGTGGATTTTGTGTGGAGGTGGACGATGGCCTAAGCTGTCCGCGCGAGGGGCAGGCGGAGCCTGCCCCGGAATTGCCCCTCGTAGGCCATCGTCCAGAGGCTCCACACAAAATCCACGCGACCCCCACCGCAAAAACCCGCCTCCAACCCGCCCAACCACAAAAGAGCGGGGCCGCCACCAGACGACCCCGCCCCCGTCACAGATCCTCACACCCCGGCGGTCGACCGAATCCAACTCCGACTGGCCGCGATGCTGGCGTAGTTCTGCGTCCCGTGCGTGTTCGACCCGCTGTTCCCGGCGGTCGACGCGACGCCCACTTCGACGCCGTTGTACACCTCGGGCCCACCGGAATCCCCGTGCCAGGCGGCGCCGTTGATGCCCTGGCTGGCGATGGCCCGCCCGCCGTAGGCGTCGACGCTCCGCCCGGTCACCCGTACGTCGGCCGTCCGCAGGATCGACGCCGGCGGGCTCTGGTTCAGCGTCCGACCCCAACCGTAGATCTGGTTGGTGGATCCGGTGGGCGGATCGGCCGTCCCCAGCTTCATGTACGTGGTCTGCACGGCGGAAGCCAGGTGCAGCAAGGCGATGTCGCCGTTCGGGGACGTGTACTGGCGGTCCACGGCCACATTCGTGCCCTGGTCGAATCGCACGTCACCGATCTTGACGTGCATCCCGGAGCTGCTCTGGCAGTGATGCGCCGTGACCACCCACTGCGCCGCGATGATCGTCCCGGAGCACTCGAATCCATCGAACTCGCTGCCGCCGCTGTTCCAGTAGATCTGCGCGCCCCACGGGGCCGAACTCACCTGCGTGCCGCCGATGATGTTCGGACTCGCCGACGACGCCGAGGCCGGCGCCGCCGGCGCGGCCACCAGGGCCGCGCCGACGAGTGCGGCCGCCACCACGGTGCCGCGCATCAGACCCCCGCGGTGCTGCGGATGAACGAGCGGCTCGAGGCGACGCTGGCGTAGTTCTGCGTGCCCTGGGGGTTGGAGCCGCTGTTGTTGCCGGTCGAGCAGACGCCGACCTGTACGCCGTTGGACACCTCGGGGCCGCCCGAGTCGCCGTGCCAGGCGGCGCCGTTGATGCCGACGCTGGCGATGGCCCGGCCGCCGAACGCGTCGGAGCTGGTGCCGGTGACCCGCACGTTGGCGACCTTCAGCACCGGGGACGGCGGGTTGCTGCCCTGGGTGCGGCCCCAGCCGTAGATCTGGTTGGTGGAGCCGACCGCCGGGTCCGCGCTGCCGAGCCGGCTGTACGTGGTGTTGATGGCGGTGGTCAGGTGCACCAACAGGATGTCGCCGTTGGGGGACGGCACCTGGCGGTCCACGGTGGCGCGCGTGCCCTGGCCCAGGTTCAGGCTGCCGACCAGGACGTACATGCCGGGGTTGTTCTGGCAGTGGCGCGCGGTCAGCACCCACTGCGGCGCGATGATCGTGCCGGAGCACTCGAAGCCGTTGCCGGAGCCCGCGTTGGTCCAGTAGATCTGGGCGCCGTAGGGAATGTTGCTGGCCGCGCCGCCCCCGATGATGTTGGGGCTGACGTCGGCCTGGGCCGGTGCCGCGGCCAGACCGGCGGCGAGAGCGGCGCCGGCGATGGTTGCCGCGACAAGAGACTTACGCATGGGTGTACACCTTTCGGCGACTGGCAGGGACAGTCGTGCGTAACCGAAAGCTAGCCCCGTGTGAGCGCGGACGGCACCCGACGATCGTCGGTACCTTTTCCGACCCTTTACCCGAGTTTGCGGAAGTCCCAGGAGACTACGGTGTGCGGCCGCAGCCGCAACCACGCGTGCCGCCCGTCGTGGTGCATCACGTCGCCGCCGAAGTACTTGCGGGCGAACAACTTCTCCGGTTCGACCAGCTCAGGCACGGGTTCGCCGGTGCGCGGCGCCTCGCCGACGAACTCGACTTCGCCGCGCAGTTCCGCGCCGCGCAGCTCGCCGTATTCCTGGCCGGCGTCGACCAGAACTGAAACTTTCGGATCGCGCTTGAGCTGCGCCCACCGCTTGGCCCGGGTGATCGACGTGAGCCACAGGGTCTTGTCGTGCCAGAGAAACCACAGCGCGGTGAGGTGCGGGCCGTCCGGGCCGGCCGTCGCGACCCGGCACGTGCGTTCCGCCGCGAGGAACTCGTCGAGTTCCGCGTCGCTCATGGCGATGCGTCGGCCACGTCGCTGTTCTGCCACCGTTGTCCTCCGGCCAGTCGGTCGATCACCTCGGTCGCCTGCGCCACGATGGTGGTGATCAGTTCCTCGCAGCTTGGCAGATCGCGCAGCACACCGACCACCTGGCCGGCGGCCAGCACGCCCGCGTCGGTGTTGCCCTGGACCAGGCCGGATCGCAGCAGCATCGGCGTGTTCGCGGCCATGATCACCTGCGACCAGCTCAGCTCGCGGCCGTGCTTGAGCCGCAGCCCGTCGCCGATCATGGTGCGCCAGTTCATGCCGGTCAGCGCCTTGAACCGGCGGGCGTTGGCCAGCGCGCCGAGCAGCGACCGCACCCGCCCGGCGTGCTCCAGCCGGTTGACGAGATCCGTGCGCAGCACCCGATGCGGCACGCCGTCGACCTTGGTCGTCACGACCGTGCCGTCCAGGCCGCGTTCCAGGTAGAGCCGCTTGACGTCGTCCGGCACCGGACTGTCGCTGGTCAGCAGGAATCGCGTGCCCATCGCGATGCCGGCCGCGCCATAGGCCAGCGCCGCCGCCAGACCTCGGCCGTCGTAGAACCCGCCGGCCGCCACCACGGGGATGTCCACGGCGTCGACAACGCTGGGTAGCAGCAATGTCGTTGCTACGGCGCCGGTGTGGCCACCGCCCTCGCCGCCCTGCACGACAACGGCGTCGACGCCCCAGGCGGCGACCTTCTCGGCGTGCCGAACGGCGCCGATCGACGGCATCACCACGACGCCGTGGTCCTTCAGCTTGGCGATCAGGTCCCGTTTCGGGGCCAGTGCGAAGGATGCCACCTTGACGCCGTGTTCGATCAGCAGATCGACCCGGTCGATCGCGTCGGCCGCGTCCGAACGGAGGTTGACGCCGAACGGATTGTCGGTACGGCGCTTGGTCTCCACGATCGCCGCTCGGAGTTCCTCCAGCGTCATCGTGGCCGAGGCGATGATGCCCAGGCCGCCGGCGTTGGCCGTCGCCGACACCAGGCGCGGGCCGGCGACCCAGCCCATACCCGTCTGCACAATCGGATGCCGCACGCCGACCAGGCGGGTCAGGTCAGTCGCGAGCATGATCGGGATCCAGCTTGTCGATGAGCTCCAATTCCCGCGGCGTCGGCTCCCTGGTCCGGCCCGCTTCGCCGATGTCAAGCGGAAAGCCCGTGTTGTCGAGGACTTCCTCGACGGTGACGCCGGGATGGGTGGACACCAGCCGCATCGAGCCGTCCGGCGTGTCGAAGTCCAGCACGCACAGGTTGGTGACGACCCGGTACACGTGGTGGAAGCCGCGGTCATGGCCGACGCCGCTGACCACGTCGACCCGGGGCACGAAGACCCGCTTGCTGTGCTTGGGAACCCAGTAGCTGGTGCGGTGGTTGACGGTGTTGCCGGGTGCGCCGCGGAAACCCAGCAGCTGCCGCGTCGGCTTGTCGTGGTCGCCGATGCACGAGATGTTCTGGTTGCCGAAGCGGTCGAGCTGGTTGGCGCCCATCACCACGTGCCGGCGGCCGTGGGCGACGACGTCGAACACCTTGCGGTACGGCAGCCAGCCCTCGATTCCGTTCTCGCCCAACAGGTACGCCTCGCCGTCGGACAGCAGCAGGTCCGGCTCGTTGGTCAGGCGGGCCAGCTTCGCGCCGAGCTGGGGGATCAACCCCATGGGGCTGGCCAGGATCTCGCCGCTGCCGAGGAACAGATCGGCGCAGGCGGCCACGCACACGTCGATGCGACTCATGACATGCCCTGCACGGCGAGCTGGTAGCCGGTCTCGCCCCGGGACAGGAACTGGTCCACGAACGACGGCCAGAGGTCCTCGTCCGAGGCGGACTTGGCGTAGTGGCGCTGGAACGCCTCGTCGCGGCCGTAGTCGGGGACGCAGGAGGTGAAGTGGGCGCCGTTCGGGGTCTCCACCACACCGTCGACCATCATCCGGTTGGTGAGCAACGACTGCGGCGGCCCATCGAGCTCGGAGGTGTCCACGATCCGTTCGCACGACAGGAAACGGCGCTTGGCGGCCATGCAGAACAGGTCGTCGAAGTACGGGTCGGGGCCGAGGTACTGGCCGTTGCCGTGCCGGTCGGCGCGGTTGAGGTGGATCAACGCCACGTCGAGCGACAAGGCCGGCATGGCGACGAGTTCCTCGTCGTCGTACGGGGAGCGGACGGTCTTCAGGTCGGGGTTGACGCGCAGGACGTCCGAGCCGAGGCCGGCGCGGATCGGCAGGAACGGCAGGCGGTGCGACGCCGCGAGCAGTCCACTGTAGAACATGCCCTCGTCGAACTCGCGGACCTCGATGCCGCCCTGCTGGCGCACGCGCTGGAACCAGGGGTCGTACGGGATGCTGTCCAGGGAGACGAATCCGAACACCAGGCGGCGGACCTTGCCGGCGGCGCACAGCAGGCCGACGTCCGGGCCGCCGTAGGAGACGATCGTCAGGTCACGCACCGGAGAGTCGAGGATGGCCCGCACCAGGGCCATCGGTTTGCGCCGCGAGCCCCAGCCGCCGATGCCGACGGTCATCCCGTCGGACAGCTCGGCGACCACGTCGGCGGCGGTCATCCGCTTGTCCCGCATGTCATCCCTCCAGGAAGGCCCGCCGCGCCGCGTCGGACACACCGGACAGGTTCAGCTCGAAGGTGAAACCCTGCTCGTAGCGGTAGCTGCGGTGCACGTGCTGCGGGTCGATGCCGTTGAGCGCCTCCTTGGCGCAGCGGATCACCCGGGTGTCCTTGGCGGCGATCTCCTCCGCCAGCGCCGTCGCGGCCGCGTCCAGCTTGTCCGGCGGCACGACCTCGTACACGGAACCGTGGTGGTGCAACTGCTCGGCCGAGATCCGCCTGGCCGTGTAGTAGAGGGTGCGCATCAGGTGCGGCGGCACCAGTCTTGCGAGGTGAGTCGCCGCGCCGAGCGCTCCTCTGTCCACTTCGGGCAGTCCGAAGGTGGCATCCGTCGCCGCCACGACGATGTCGGCGTTGCCGACGAGGCCGACGCCGCCGCCGAGGCAGAAGCCGTTGACCGCGGCGACAACCGGCACCTCGCAGTCGTAGACGGCGGAGAACGCCGCCGCGCAGCCCCGGTTCGCGCCGATCAGCGCGTCGAAGCCCTCGGTCCGCTGTATCTCCTTGATGTCCACGCCCGCGCAGAAGCCCCGGCCCTCGGCCCGCAGCACCACCACGTGGGTGTCCGGCCGCCGGCCGGCGGCGACCAGCTCGTCGGCCAGGTCGAACCAGCCGCGCACCGGGACGGCGTTCACCGGCGGGTAGTCGATGGTGATCATGGTGACGCCGGATCCGGTGTGGCTGCTGGAGATGCCCATCGGCACTCCTTCCCAACCTAGCGGTTGCTTGGTACGTTAACAGGCATCAGCGGACCTTGGAAGTGCCCATGAGACTGAGCGACCGTGTGGTGCTCGTGACCGGCGGCACCAGGGGGGTGGGGGCCGGGATCACCCGGGTGTTCCGGGACGCCGGGGCCACCGTCGTCACCTGCGCGCGCCGCCCGCCGGACCGTGAGGACCCGGGTTTCGTCGCCTGTGACGTGCGCGAACCCGACCAGGTGTCGGCGTTGATCGGCACGGTCGTCGATCGGCATGGGCGGCTGGACGTGCTCGTCAACAACGCCGGCGGGTCGCCGCAGGTGAACGCCTCGGAGGCGTCGCCGCGGTTCCACGCCAAGGTCGTGGAACTCAACCTGCTGGCGCCGCTGCTGGTCTCGCAGGCGGCCAACCGGGTGATGCAGGACCAGTCGGACGGCGGCGTGATCGTCATGGTGAGCAGCGTCAGCGGGCGGCGGCCCTCGCCCGGCACGGCCGGTTACGGCGCGGCCAAGGCGGGGCTGGACAGCCTGACCGGCAGCCTGGCCGTGGAGTGGGCGCCGAAGGTCCGGGTCAACGCTTTGGCTGTCGGGCCGGTGCGCACCGAGCTGTCCGATATGCACTATCCGGAGCTGGCGGCCGTCGCGAAGACCGTGCCGCTGGGGCGGCTGGCCGAGCCCGAGGACGTCGGCAACTGCGCGCTGTTCCTCGCCTCGCCGCTCGCCTCGTACGTGTCGGGCGCGACGCTGCTCGTGCACGGCGGCGGCGAATGGCCCGCTTTCCTCGCTGCCCAAAGTTCATCGGCACAGGGAGAACGATGAGTCGCGTAGTCATCGTCACCGGCGCGGGGCGCGGTCTCGGCCGTGCCCACGCGCTCGCATTCGCCGCCGCCGGCTACTCCGTCGTCGTCAACGACCTCGATGACGCCGCCGAGGAGGTCGTCGCCGAGATCGGCTCTCAGGCCGTCGCCAACCGGGACGACGTCGCCGACTGGGACGGCGCCGCGCGGTTGGTCGACGCCGCGATCACGGAGTTCGGGCGGCTCGACGTGCTGGTCAACAACGCCGGCTTCGTCCGGGACCGGATGCTGGTCAACCTCGGCGAGTCCGAGTGGGACGACGTGGTCCGGGTACACATGAAGGGGCATTTCGCGCCGCTGCGACACGCGGCCGCGCACTGGCGGCAGCAACGGAAGGCCGGCCGGCCCGTAACGGGACGCGTGATCAACACGACGTCAGGTGCGGGACTGCTCGGCAGTGTCGGCCAGGGCAACTACTCCGCGGCCAAGGCCGGCATCCTCGGCCTGACCTTCGTCGCCGCGGCCGAACTCGGCCGCTACGGCGTGACCGTCAACGCCATCGCGCCGGCGGCGCGGACCCGCATGACCGCCGACACCTTCGCCGCGCAGATGGCCGCGCCCGAGAGCGGATTCGACGCCATGGCCCCGGAAAACGTGTCTCCGCTGGTGGTGTGGCTCGGCAGCGAGGAAGCCGGCGACGTCACCGGGCGTGTCTTCGAGGTCGAGGGCGGCCGGATCTGCCTGGCCGACGGCTGGCGGCGCGGGCCCACCGTGGAACGTGGGGAACGCTGGCCCATCAACGAAGTCGGTCCCGCCGTGCGAGCACTGCTCGACAAGGCCGCCCCGCCGGAGCCGGTTTACGGGGCGGGGTGATTCGGTTACTCACCGGCATTTGTTGCTAACGAAGCGGCAACGGCACTGTCCATTGTGGTCCCCGCGGCGCATTCTCCGAGTGGAACTCCACTTCGCCGCCGCTGGAGGCCGCCATGGCCAAGTCGGTCATTCGCAACTCGCTCGCCGCCGTCCTGATCGCCGCGGGCGTCGCCGTGTGCGCGACCGGGGTCGCGTTCGCCGCCGGGGACCCGCCGCCCTCGGGTGACCCGCGTGGCGTCGTCCACTCCGGCAACGCCGTCACCTGCGCGGAGGCCGGGCTGGCGGGCGGCATCATCACGGTGACCGCCACCATCACCGACAACACCTACATCACCGTCACCGGCCTGCCCGCCGACACCATGGTCACCGGTGTGGTGGTCAAGGGCAGCGACGCGTACAACGTGTATCTGCCCGACGCGCTCGGCCCGCTGCCGTGGACCGACCTGCACTCGCCGATCGCCGGCAACAGCGGCAAGCCGGCGACGATCAGCCACTGGTTCGCGTGCGGCACCGAGACGAGCACCAGCACCACGCCGCCTACGACCACCACGACGACCACCACGGAGTCGACCACCACGACAGCGCCGCCGACGACGATCACCACGACGACACCGTGCCCGACCACCACGGGTACGACGACAACGACGTCGGCGACCTCGACGACGCCGACCAGCACCACCACGACCGCCCCGGTGACCACCACCGAGGCGCCGACCACCACCGACACCACCGAGGTGGTCGGGCTGGCGGCGACGCCGTCCGGCGGGGCGCTGGCCTACACCGGCTTCTCCGGGGGTTGGCTGATCGTCATCGCGCTGGTGCTGATGTTCGCCGGCCTCTCCCTGCTGACGGTGCCGAGCCTGCTGGCCCGGCGGCGCTAGCCGACCTGCGCTGACGCCGGTGGCGTCGAGCCGTCCACATCGGTGAAGCCGTAGCGTTCGGCCAGGCCGGCGGTCGTCTCGACGCCGCCGGTCCGGTCGAGCCGGGCGGGGTCGGTGGCCAGGGCGACGACCCCGCGGCCGATGAACCGCGGCGACTCGGCCAGACCGACCTCGAACACCCGGCCGTCGGGAAAGTCCAGGACCCGGCGGCCGTCGTCGGTGGTGCGGGCGGCGGCCAGCAGGAACTCGGTGCGGACCAGCCCCGGCCAGATCGAGAACACCGACACGGCACGGGCTTTCAGCTCCACGGCCATGTCCGCGGTCATCTTGTCGGTGGCGGCCTTGCCGACGCCGTAGACGACGTTGGTCTGGTACTCGGCGGCCCCCGGCGACGACAGGTTGACGATCATGCCGCCGGCCGGCATCAGCGGAACGGCGTGCACCGAGGCCACGTAGTGGGCCCGCGTGCCGAGGCCGACGACCTGGTCCCAGGCGCCGACCGGCAGCTCCCAGAACGGCCGGCCGACCCACTGCGCGAGATCCGGCGACGAGAAGACGTTGTTCACCAGGATGTCCAGGCCGGACTGCTCCTCGGCGATCCGGGTGAACAGGGCGGCGATCTGCTCGTCGTCACGGTGATCACAGGCCACCGCGATGCCGGTGCCGCCCGCTTCGGTCACGGCCGCCGCCGTCTCGCCGACCGTGCCGGGCAACGGGCCCGGTTCGGTGCTGCGGCCCGTGACGTACACCGTCGCGCCGGCCGCGCCCAGCTCGATCGCGATTCCCTTGCCCACGCCACGACTCGCGCCGGTGACCACGGCGACCCGACCAGTGAGATCCATTCCGCCACGTTACGTGATCACGGCGGCGGTCGTGGACACCCGTGTCCACAAGGGAATGCTCACTTGCGCGCACGCACCGAGAACGTGATCGGCGTCGGCTCGTCGCCCTCGCCGAACCGCTCCAGGGTGAAGCCGGCGTCCGTGAAGGCGTTCAGCAGCTGTGCGCCATCACCGACACCACCGCCGGCAGCGAGTCGCCGGCGAAGGGCAGGTGCTCGGCGTCGGCCCGCATGACCGGCAGCCGATCGACGGCGTAGCCGAGCATGCCGCTGGAGAGGTCGACGCCGATCGAGCCAACACCGCCGTCCACGCTGGCGTGGACGGCGGTGTTGAGGCAAGCGGTGTTCGCTACGGGATGACCATCACCGGCTCGGGCGCGAACCGGATGTCGGCGAGCGTGCCGGGCCGCAGCTCGACGGCGGCGGAGCTGGGGAGGTCGCTGTCGACCTCGGCGCCGTCGGGCAGCTCCACGGTCACCCGGGTCACCGGGCCGCGGAAGCTGCTGCGCGTCACGCGAACGGTGCCGGCGACGGCGGGGGAGAGCAGCACGGACTCGGGGCGCACGAGGGCGGTCACCTTGGAGCCGGCGGGAACCTCGGGCGGCTGGGTGGCGGCGAGGCGCTGGCCGAGAACCTCGACCTCGGCTCCGGAGGCGATGCCGCCGATGCGGTTCATGGCGCCGACGAAGGCCGCCACGAACGGCGTGGCCGGGCGGGAGTAGACCTCGTCGGGGCCGGCGCACTGCTCCAGCCGGCCGGCGTTCATCACGGCGACCCGGTCGGACATGCTCAGCGCCTCCTCCTGGTCGTGCGTGACGAACAGGGTGGTGATGCCCAGACGCTGTTGCAGGCCACGGATCTCGTCCCGCAGCTGCACCCGCACCTTGGCGTCCAGCGCGGACAGCGGCTCGTCGAGCAGCAGCACCTTCGGCTCGATCGCCAGCGCCCGGGCCAGCGCGACCCGTTGCTGCTGGCCGCCGGACATCTGCGTGGCGTACCGGTCGTAGTGCTGGTTGAGGCCGACCAGCTCCAGCAACTCGCCGGCCCGCTTGCGGCGCTCGGCCGGCTTCACACCGCGCAGCCGCAGCCCGAAGGCCACGTTCTCGCCGGCGGTGAGGTTCGGGAACAGGCTGTAGGACTGGAACACCATGGCCATGTCCCGCCTGTTGGCGGGCACCTTGCTGATGTCCTTGCCGTCCACGAAAACCGCGCCGGCGTCGCTGTGCTCCAGCCCGGCGACGATGCGCAGCGCGGTGGTCTTGCCGCAGCCGGACGGCCCGAGCAGGCTGACCAGCTCGCCGGGCGCGATGTCCAGGTCGAGGCCGTCGAGCGCGGTCACCTGGCCGTAGCCGCGGCGCAGCCCGGCCAGCCGGACCGGGCTGCCGGGCCTGGGCTCGGTGCTCGGATCGATGGTCGCGGTCATCGGGACCTCCCGGTGCGGCGGGCGCCGCGCTGCCCGAACACGGACATCAGCAGCAGCAACGCCCAGGTGACGATGAGGATCAGCATGGACGCCGCGGTGGCGACCTCGCCGTCCTGCTGACCGGCCTGGACCGTCCAGACCGGCAGGGTGTTCATCAGCAGCAGGTTGGCGATGGTGAACTCGCCGAGCACCATCGCCGCGCTGAGGATGGAGGCGTTCAGGATGGACGTGCGCAGGTTCGGCACGATCACCCGCAGCAGCACGGTCAGCCAGCTCGCGCCGAGGTTGCGGCCGGCCTCGACGAGCGTGGTGAGCGGGATGGCCGACAGGCCGGCGTCGAGCGTGCGGTAGGTGAACGGCAGCGCCAGCACCACGTACTCCAGCGCCAGGATGACCGGCGTGCCGGTGATCCAGCTCGGGCCGCCGCGGAACGCCACCAGCACGCCGTTGGCCAGCACCACGGCCGGGATCACCAGCGGCAGCACGCAGATCGCCTCGATCAGCCGCCGCAGGCGCGGCAGCCGCAGGTGCACCCACGCTGTGGTGGGAACCATCAGCACCAGCGTGATCACGACCGTGCCGGCGGCCAGTTCGAGGGAGGTGATCAGATTGTCCAGGAAGCCGGGCTGCCCGAACAGGTTCTCCCACGTCGACAGGTCGTGCGTGTCGTGCACGCCGCGCAGGCTGAACTCCACCGACGCCGCGACCGGCAGCAGGAAGTACAGCGCGGCGATGATCAGCACCAACCCGGTCGCGATGCGACCCCTGCCGAGTTTGCGGCGGGTCCCGGTGCGGGGCGCGGTGGTGAGGTCGACAACCGCGGTCATCGCAACCACCTCGACGTCCGACGCTGCATCCAGGCGTAGCCGGCGAGGGCGAGGGCGACGACGAGGATCATGCCCAACCCGAGTGCGTTGCCGAGGTTCTCCTGGCCCACGGCCACGTTTCCGGACATCACCGCGGCGATCTGGATGGGTACCAGGGGAATGATGCCGTTGGTCAGCGCGGCGGCCGTCGCGTACGCGGCGAAAGCGTTGGCGAACAACAACATCAGCGCGCCGAGGAACGGCGGCAGCAGCAGCGGTCCGCCGACCAGCCACCAGTACTGCCAGCGGCTCGCGCCGAGGTTGCTGGCCGCCTCCCGCCACTGCGGGCGCAGCCCCTCCAATGCCGGGAAGATCACCAGCACCATCAGCGGGATCTGGAAGTACAGGTACACCAAGGTGATCCCGGCGAAGCCGAACAGGCTGAAGCCGGAGATGTCCAGCCCCAGCGCGCCCAGCCACTTGGTCACCAGGCCCTGGCTGCCGATCGCCGCGATGAACGCGAACGCCAGCGGCACACCGGCGAAGTACGCGAGCACACCGGACGCCGTCGACACCACCTGGCGCAGCACGCCGCCGGGCGGCGACGCGCTCACCGCGAACGCGATGGCCAGCCCGACGACCGCGCCGATCGCCGCCGTCAGCGCCGAGATCTCCGTGCTGACCACGAAGGCATGCAGGTACGGATCGCCGGCGGCGGCGCCGAGGTTGCTCAGCGTCCAGCCGCCGGCGTCGTCCTGGAAGGCGCCGACGACGACGGACACCGTCGGCACGCCCAGGAACACCGCCACATAGGCCAGAAACGGCAGCAGCCCGAGCAGGTCGAGCCGCCGCCGGTTCCGGGACGTGAGGTCAGCCAACGGTCTTCGCCCAGTTGTCGGCGATGACCTTCTTCGCCGCGTCCAGCTGCGCCTCGGTCGGGAACGGCGAGTTGCCGCTCACCCGGGGCAGCGCGGCCAGCTCGGCCTTGTTCACGGTGCCGGCGGCCTGCATCGCCGCCAGCTCGACCGGGCGGGCCCAGCCCTGCAGGAAGCCGTTCTGGCCGTCGACGGAGTACAGGTACTCCTCCCACAGCCGCGCCGCCGCCGGGTGCGGGGCGGTCGCGCTGATGGCCTGGTTGTAGTAGTTGGCGTACAGGCCGTCCGAGGGCACGACGACCTTCCAGTCCACCTTGCCCTTGAGCGTGTTGGCCGCGGAGACCTGCAGGTAGTCCCAGTCGATGGTGATCGGCGTCTGGCCGGACTGGATGGTCGCCTGGGTGGCGCCGACCGGGATGAAGTTGCCGGACTTCTTGAGCTGGCCGAAGAAGTCGATGCCCGGCTGGATGTCGTCCACGCTGCCGCCCTTGGCCAGCGCCGCCGCGTACACGCCGGCGAAGGCCGCGCCCGCCTTGGTCGGGTCGCCGTTGAGCGCGACCATGCCCTTGTAGTCGGGCTTGGCCAGGTCGGCGATCGAGGTCGGCGGGGTCTTCACGCGGCCGGCGTCGTAGCCGATGGAGATGTAGCCGCCGTAGTCGTTGTACCAGCGGCCCTGGGAGTCCTTCTGCGCGTCCGGGATGTCCTTCCACGTCGCGACCTGGTAGGGCGCGAGCAGGTTGGCCGCCGCCGCGGACAGCGCGAAGGAGGAGCCGAGGTCGAGCACGTCCGGCGCGCGGTCCTGGCCCTTGAGCTGCTTGACCGCGTTGATCTCGTCCTGGCTGCTGCCGTCCGGGTTGGCATCGTTGATCTTGATGCCGTACTTCTTGGTGAAGTTGTCCATCAGGTCGCCGTAGCCGGCCCAGGTGCGCGGCAGCGTGATCACGTTCAGCGTGCCCTCGGCCTTGGCCGCCGCGACGAGGGCGTCCATGCCGCCGAGATCGGCGGCGCTGTGGGCGGTGGCCGCCTTGGTGGTGCCGGCGCTGCTCGCGCCCGACGAGGAGCCGCATGCGGTGGCGGCCAGCGCGACGACGGCCAGCAGACCGGCCGCGACGGCGGTACGGCTTCTGTTCACGGGGGACTCCAGGGAGTACGGGGAACGACTGGCGGCAGGCTCGTTCACCGAACTGACCACCTGGCTAGATAAGTCGGAACATGGTCGGACAGCCGGGTGAACTCCCGATGTCTTGTTCCCCTCACGGCGGGTGACCGACCGGTTGCCGGTTACGGTGCTGGCATGGGGACGACGCTCTACCGCCGAGTGGCCGAGGACATCAAGGCAGCCATCGTTTCCGGTGCGTACCAGGCGGGAGCCCGGTTGCCGTCCGAGGCGGAACTGGCCGCCCGGTACGGCGCGTCGCGGGGAACGATCCGGCAGGCGTTCGCCGCTCTCGTCGCCGACGGCGTCATCTCGTCACGCCAAGGCGCGCGGCGGGTCGTCCTCCGCGGTCCGCGGTTGCAGACCTTCAACGAGTTGGTGAGCTTCTCCCGTTGGGCGAGGGCAATCGGTGAGGAACCGGCGGGCAGGGTGGAACGGCTGGAGCTGCGCGCCGCCAGCGAGGACGAGTGCGCGCACCTCGAAGTGCCGTTGGGGAGTCGCGTGTACCACCTGACCCGGGTGCGCTACCTGTCCGGACGGCCCGTGATGATCGAGCGCACCGCCTACCGCGAGCCCGTCGGCGCCATGGTCGCCGGCATGGCCCGCGACGTCGTGTCCATCACCGAACGCCTGGAGGACCTCGGCGTGATCTTCGCCGACGCCGAGCACCAGATCGACGCCGTGGCGGCGACTTCCGAGGACGCCCGGCTCCTGGAGATCCGCCCTCGGCTGCCCCTGCTGCGGGAGCGCCGGCGGACCGCCGATCCCCACGGCGTGATGCTGGAGTGGTCCGACGACCGCTATGTCGGCGACGCCGTCGCGTTCACGGTGCGGAATTCCGCCAGCGGCAAGGCGTTGTCCCGGCTACCGTCGCAACGGTGAAGAACTGGGTGGAGTGGCACATCGCGTACGACGACCCCGAGTCCGGCCTGACCCGCCGGCTGGCCCATGTGCGGCGCCGTGTGCTGGAGGCTGTGGAACGCGTCCCGTCCGGCGAGATCCGCTTGATCAGCATGTGTGCCGGCCAGGGCCTGGACGTCGCCGGCGCGTTGTCCGGGTTTGCCCGGTCCGCCGACGTCGTCGGTCGTCTGGTGGAGTTGGACCCCGCCAACGTCACCGCGGCCCGGGAACGGCTCTCCGGCTACCGGATCGAGGTCGTCGAGGGCGATGCCTCCCTCACCTCGGCCTACTTCCCGGCCGATGTCGTGCTGGCGTGCGGGGTGTTCGGCAATGTGTCCGATGAGGACATTCACCGGACGGTGTCCGTGCTGCCCAGCCTGTGCCGGGAGGGCGCCACCGTCGTGTGGACCCGTCACCACGAGCCGCCGGACCTGACGCCGACCATCCGGGCGTGGTTCGCCGAGGCGGGCTTCGAGGAGCTGGGTTTCGACACGGAGCCGGGGTATTCGTACTCGGTGGGCACGCACCGGCTCGTCGGAAAGCCGTTGCCGTACCGGGACGACGTGAAGATGTTCGACTTCGTGGGCAAGCCCTTCGACGGCCGGCGCACCCCCAGGTCGTAGAACGAACCCCCGCGAGTCCCGCCCACAGTCACACCGAATGCGTGAATCCGTTTCGTACATTCGGTGTGACGCTGAGCGGGACTCGCGGGGGTGTCAGATGCGTTCCAGGATGCTGCCGGTGGCCAGGGCTCCGCCGGCGCACATGGAGATCAACGCGGTCGAGGCGTCCCGCCGTTCCAGCTCGTGCAAGGCGGTGGTGATCAACCGGGTGCCGGTGCTGCCGACCGGGTGACCGAGCGCGATCGCGCCGCCGTTGACGTTGACGCGGTCAGGGTCGGGCCGGTGCACGGACTGCCACGACAGGACGACCGAGGCGAAGGCCTCGTTGACCTCGAACAGGTCGAGGTCGTCGATCTTCATGCCGCTGCGCTCCAACACCCGGCTGGTGGCGGCGACGGGACCGTCCAGGTGGTAGTAGGGCTCCGCCCCGACCAGGCACTGCGACACGATCCGCGCCCGCGGCCGCAAACCCAGCTGCTGCGCCCGTTCCGAGGAGACCAACAGCACCGCGCTGGCGCCGTCGGAGATCTGCGACGAGGTGCCGGCGGTGTGCACGCCGTCGTCGAGCACGGGCTTCAACCGGCCCAACGCCTCCATGCTGGTCTCGCGCAGGCCCTGATCGATGTCGACGCCCTTCACCGGCACGACCTCGTCCCGGAACCGGCCGGCATCCCAGGCGGCACGGGCGAGTTGCTGCGACCGCAACCCGAACCGGTCGACGTCCTCACGGCTGATGCCGCGCCGCTGCGCGATCCGCTCGGCGGCCAGGTACTGGTTGGGCAGGTCGATGTCCCACGACTCCGGCCGCGGCGTCCCGGCATCCGTGCCCACGTTGCTACGCAAGGGGACCCGGCTCATCGCCTCCACGCCGCAGGCGATGCCGACGTCGATTGCGCCGACGGCGATCAGGCCGGCGATCAGGTGCGTGGACTGCTGGGCGGACCCGCACTGACAGTCGACGGTCGTGCAGCCGGTCGTCTGCGGCAGGCCGGCATGCAGCCATGCCGTTCGGGTGATGTTGTTCGACTGCTCGCCCGCCTGCGTCACGCAGCCGCCGATCACCTGCTCGACCAGCGCCGGATCGATGCCGGCCCGTTCCACGACGGCCTGCTGCGCCGCGCCGAGCAGTTCGGCGGCGTGCAGGCCGGCCAGCCAGCCGCCGCGCTTGCCGATCGGCGTCCGCGCCGCCGCCACGATCACCGGGGTGCCCATACCCCAAAACTAGAACAGGTTCTCATTGGGGGCAATGGTCATTTGAGCAGCAGGGTTCCCCTAGTTAACGGTGTATGCTAGGAAGGTCGTAGAACCCGTTCCACGCACGACGCGGTGCTTGGAGGCAACGTGGTACCCGACGGCTACGACTTCACCGATCCCGACATCTACGCGAACGGCGTGCCGTACGAGCACTTTGCCGAGCTGCGCCGCACCGCACCCGTCTGGTGGAACGCGCAGTCCGGTCACTGCGGCGGCTTCAGCGACGGCGGCTTCTGGGCCGTCACCCGGCACGCGGACGTGCGTGAGATCTCCCGCCGCAGCGACGTGTTCTCCTCCTGGGCCAAGGGCGCCATCATGCGCTTCGGCCAGGAGATGCCGCCGGAGCGCATCGAGGCGCTGCGGCTGATCATGCTCAACCAGGACCCGCCGCAGCACACCAAGGTGCGCGGCATCGTCTCGCGCGGCTTCACGCCGAAGTCGATCAACTCCTTGCGGGACGCGCTGCAGGATCGGGCGGAACGGATCGTGTCCGAGGCGCTCGCCCGCGGCCGCGGCGACTTCGTCACCGACGTGGCCTGCGAGTTACCGCTGCAGGCCATCGCCGAGCTGCTCGGCGTGCCGCAGGAGGACCGGCTCAAGATCTTCGACTGGTCCAACCAGATGATCGCCTACGACGACCCCGAGTACGAGATCGAGCCGGACGTCGCCAGCGCGCAGCTGCTCGGCTACGCCTGGAACATGGCCGAGCAGCGGCGCGCCTGCCCGATGAACGACATCGTCACCAAGCTGGTGCAGGCCGATGTCGACGGCGAGGCGCTGGGCTCGGACCAGTTCGGCTTCTTCGTGCTGCTGCTGGCCGTCGCCGGCAACGAGACCACCCGCAACGCGATCACCCATGGCATGGCGGCTTTCCTGGATCACCCCGAGCAGTGGGAGCGGTTCAAGGAGGAGCGCACGCCCACCGCCGCCGACGAGATCGTGCGCTGGGCGACGCCGGTGGTGGCGTTCCAGCGGACGGCCATGCAGGACGTGGAGATCGGCGGCGTTGAGATCAAGCAGGGGCAGCGGGTCGGCATGTACTACAGCTCGGCCAACTTCGACCCCGAGGTGTTCGACGACCCGCACTCGTTCGACATCGGCCGCGACCCCAATCCCCACCTGGGCTTCGGCGGCAGCGGCACGCACTACTGCCTCGGCGCCAACCTGGCCCGGCTGGAGATCGAGCTGATCTTCAACGCGATCGCGGACCGGATGCCGGACATCCACAAGCTGGCCGAGCCGGAGCGGCTGCGCTCGGGCTGGCTGAACGGCATCAAGCACTTCCAGGTGGCATACGCGTGACCCTTTTCGGCACGTGAGTGGCTTACTTGCCCCTGGCAACCACGTGAGCCACTCACGTGCCTGGCCTGGCACGTGAGTGGCTCAGGTGGCTCTGGGGGGCATGTGAGCCACTCACGTATCTGATTTGTTCTACTCGGCCGTGAACACGAGCTGTGGGAGCGACCAAGTAGAGATGTGATGACAGCAATCGACGAGGCGGCGCCACCAGGCAGCCTCGCGGATTTCGAGCGGCTGTTCGAGGCGCACGCCGACGATCTGCACCGCTACCTGGGCAGACTCGTCGGCGGCGTGGCCGACGACCTGGTCGCCGACACGTTCGTCGCCGCTCTCAAGGGCCGCGACGGCTTCGACCCGGCGCGGGCGTCGGCCCGCGCTTGGCTGTTCGGGATCGCGAACAACCTCGCCCGCAACCACCTGCGCCGACGCAGACGTGAGCACGCGGCCACGGCCCGGCTGCTGGACTCCGCGCGTGCGGAGAGCCACGAGAACCGCGTCGTCGAGCAGGTCGACGCGCAGCTGCGCGCCCGCCAGCTGGCCGCCGCCATCGCCGAGTTGGACGACGCCGACCGCGATGTTCTGCTGCTGACCAGCTGGGCCGGCATGGATTCGAACGAGATCGCGGAGGCGCTCGGCATCCCGGCCGGCACCGTGCGGTCCCGGCTGCACCGCGTGCGCCGCCACCTGCGCGTGGTCGCGCCGCAGATCGACGCACAGATCACCGCCAGGGGGAGCACCGACGATGTGGACTGACAGCGAGCTCGACCAGGCCCTGGCCGACCAGCCGGCGGGGCCCGTTTTCAGCCCGGAGGCCCGGGCGCGGGCGCTGGCGGCGCTGCGTGCGGCGGACGCGGCGCCGGCCGAGCGTGGCGGCAAGGGCTGGTGGCTGGCCGCGGCGGCGGCCGTCGCGGCGGTGACGGGCGTGTCGGCGACCTTTCTCTCCGGCGGACCAGCCCCGCAGGCCAGCGCCGCCGCCGTACAGAGCCTGGAGCGGGCGTCCGGCGGCAGTGCCGACGTGCAGAAGGTGGAACCCGGGCAGTACTTCTACATCGCCACCCACTCCTGGTCGTTGACCGCGGCCGAGACCAGGACCGGGAAGAACCTGGACGCCATGGTCGAGCACCTGGACGAGGAGTGGATCCCGGCCAACCGGTCGGACGTGTGGCTGCGGCGCGGCGGCTACACCGGCAAGCACACCTGGCTCATCGGCAGCGACGCGATCGTCAAGGCTGAGGGCGACGGCGGCCTGTTCGAGCCGGTCAAGCAGACCGAGGAGCGCGGTCCGTGCGGTGACTGGGGCGGTCGCCAGACGCCCGAGCTGGGCGGTTCGCCGGACGACGGCAAGCCGTGCGACCAGCGGATGGGCGACTGGTACGAGCCGACGCCGCGGTTCATCGCCCAGCTGCCGACGGATCCGGCCGAGCTCTACGACAAGCTCAAGGCCGACGCCAGGAACGGCAAGGGCGACATGCTGAAGATGGCGGCCGCCGTGCTCGCCTCCGGCGACGCGAGCCGCGAGATTCGGTCCACTGTGTACCGGGCGCTGACGTTGATGCCCGGCCTCGACGTCACCGACAACGCGGCCACTGTGGACGGTCAGCGTGGCGTGGCGCTCGGCGCCGACGACCAGACACTGCGCCAGGAGATCGTGATCGACCCGGCGACCGGCCGGTACATCGGCGAGCGGCTGGTCCTGCTCGCCGACGGAACCGGGTTCTGGCAGGGCCTGAAGCCCGGCACGGTCGTCGAGTCCACGTCGGTCCGCACCGGGGTCGCCGCGAAAATCGGTGTCGCACCTCGGTAATCTGGTCGTGTGTTGACGGAGAGGCTCACGCGGGCGATCGGCAGGCCGGTCGTCCGCGTGACGCCGTTCACCGGCCGTGGGTACACGCCGGCGCGGCGGATGATCGTGGAACTGGCCGACGGCTCGACCGTGTTCGCCAAGCAGGCGACCACCAAGCCGACCGCGAAGTGGCTGCGCACGGAGTTCTCGAACTACCGGCAGCTGCGCGGATCCTTCCGGCCCGAGCTGATCGGCTGGGACGACGACGGCGGGCTGGAGCCGATCCTCGTGCTGGAGGACCTGTCCCACGCCCTGTGGCCGCCGCCGTGGACCGCGGAGCGGATCCAGCGGGTGCTGGACACCATCGCCGAGATCGGTCGGCAGCCGATCCCGGACGGGGTCGAGCCGCTGGATGCCGACTGGCTGCGCGGCGGCTGGCGCACGGTCGCCGAGGACCCGGAACCCTTTCTGTCGCTGGGAATGTGCACGCCCGCGTGGCTGGACCGGGCACTGCCCACGCTGCTGGCGGCGGTGGAATCCGCGCCCCTCAAGGGAGACCAGCTGCTGCACTTGGACGTGCGCAGCGACAACCTGTGCTTCGACGGTGACCGCACGCTGTTCGTCGACTGGAACCACGCGTGCGTGGCCAATCCCGAGGTGGAAAGGGCGTTTTTCCTGCCCAGCATGCACGCGGAGGGCGGGCCCGCGCCAGATGAGGTGACGACGATCGACCCCGGATTGGTCGGCGTCGTCGCCGGCTACTTCGCCTCGCACGCCGGCCTGCCGCCGGTGCCGGGCGCGCCGGGGGTGCGCCCGATCCAGCGCACTCAGCTGGAGGTCGCCCTGCCGTGGGTGGTCAAGGCGTTGGGCCTGGCGCCACTGGGGGAGTAGCGCCGCGTTCGCTCAGCGGGTTCGCAGCGTGCCCATCGCGCGTTCCATCTCCCAGTGCGCCCGGACCGACCTGATCAGGCCGTCCTCGGTGATCCGGTAGACGAACACGCCGTCGGTGTCCATGAGGTTGCCGCCGGGCAGGTGGATGGTGATCGTGCCGACGTTGGCGCACTCGAGGCCGTTGGCGAACGAGTCGGTGATGGTGAAGTCGAAGCCCTCGGCCAGCGCGATCGCCTTGTCCCAGAACGCGCCGATCGCCTCGTGGCCGTGGTGGCCGACGCCCTCCGGATCGAACGGGGAGGGCCCGACCGGGTCCTCGACCGAGCCGTCCAGGGCGAACAGCGAGATCCACTTCTCCTTCTCGCCGGCCGCCACGGCCTCCATGGACCGCCAGGACACCACCCGCGCCGGGTGCTCCGCCTTCGACGCCCGCCAGTCGATCACGCCGTCACCTTCTCGATCACCTCGTAGGCGAACCGCCGCAACGCGTCCTGCTTCGCGGCCAGCTCGCCGTCGAAGCCGACGCCGTAGAGGAGCCACGGCATCACGATCGCGTCGGTGACGCCGGCCGCGGCCAGGTCCTGGTAGCCGTCGACGCCGAACTTGTCGATCGACACGGCCTGGATCTCGAACGGCTCGTCGGCGCGGCCGTACTCCGCGCGCAGCTCGCCGAGACGGGCGACGATCTGCTGGAGGTCGCCGAACTTGATCATGGCGGAGGTCCAGCCGTCGCCGATGCGGGCGGCCCGGCGCAGCCCGGCCTCGGTGTGCCCGCCGACGTAGAACGGCACGGGCTGCCTCGGCGCGGGACTCATCTGGAGCCGGTCGAAGTCGTAGTACTTGCCGTGGTACTCGACCATGCCGCCGCCGAGGATCAGTTTCAGCACCTCGATCGCCTCGTCGCTGCGCGGCCCGCGGTGCGCGTATTCCGTGCCGCACCAGGCGAACTCCTCCGGCGACCAGCCGAGGCCGACGCCGAGCCCGAACCGGTCGCCGGTCAGCGCGGCGACCGAGCCGACCTGCCGGGCCAGCAGCACGGGATTGCGGGAGCCGAGCTTGAGCACCTGCGTGTAGAACCGGATCCGGCTGGTGCCGGCGCCCATCGCGGCCGCCGCGATCAGCGGGTCCGCCCACGGTGTCTCGGCCGTCCAGAACCGCGAGCCGTCCGGCGTGTACGGGTAGTCGGCCGACACCTTCTCCGACCAGAACAGGGAATCCGGCAGCGCGATCGACGCGAAGCCGCACTCCTCGGCCGTCCTGGCCAGCTCCACCAGCTGGTCGAGCGGGCTCATCGCCACCGCAAGCGTGAACTTCACCGCGCACCCGGCCTTTCCGATCCGACCACCCAGAGGGAGAAGTACTGCGAGCCACCGCCGTAGGCATGACCCACCGCCACGCGCGCGCCGTCCACCTGGTGCTCGCCGGCCCGGCCGAGCACCTGCATCGCCGCCTCGGCGTAGCGGAGCAGCCCGGACGCGCCGATCGGGTTGGACGACAGCACGCCGCCGGACGGGTTCACCGGCAGCCGGCCGCCGATCGCGGTCTCACCGGCCTCGGTGAACTTCCAGCCCTGCCCCTCCTCGGTGAACCCGAGGTTCTCCAGCCACATCGGCTCGAACCAGGAGAACGGCACGTAGATCTCGGCGACGTCCACCTCGGACACGGGATCGGAGATGCCGGCCTGCTTCCACAGCGCGGCCGCCGCGTCCTTGCCGGCCTGCGGGCTGACCTGGTCGCGACCGGCGAAGGTGGTCGGCTCGGTGCGCATGGCCGTGGCGTGGATCCACGCCGCCGGGCGGCCCTTGGCCGTCTGCTCGTCGGCGATCACCACGGCGGCCGCGCCGTCGGAGGACGGGCACGTCTCGTCGTAGCGGATCGGGTCCCACAGCATCGGCGACGCCTGCACCGATTCCACCGTGATGTCCGGCTGTTTGAGATGTGCGTACGGATTCAGCGCGCCGTTGCGGCGATCCTTGGCGGCGACGATCGCGCCGATGTGGTTGGGCGCGCCGGAACGCCGGATGTAGGAACGGACATGCGGCGCGAAGTAGCCACCCGCGCCGGCGCCGACCGGCATGTGGAACGGCGGCATGATGGACAGCGCCCACATGGCGTTGGACTCGGACTGCTTCTCGAACGCCACCGCCAGCACCCGGCGGTGCACGCCCGACTGCACCAGGCTGGCGGCGACATTGCCGGTGGAGCCGCCGACCGAACCGGCGGTGTGCACGCGCAGCAACGGTTTCCCGGTCGCGCCGAGCGCGTCGGCCAGGAACAGTTCGGGCATCATGACGCCCTCGAACAGGTCCGGGGCCTTGCCGAGGACCACCGCGTCGATGTCGGCCCAGTCCGTGCCGGCGTCGGCCATCGCGCGGTCGATCGCTTCCCGGCACAGCCCGGCCATGGACACGTCGAGCCGCTTGGCGGTGTGGTTCGTCTGGCCGGTCCCGATCACGGCCGCGAGTTGCGCGCCCATCAGCGTCCCTCCAGCACACAGACGAGGTTCTGTTGCAGCAGCGGCCCACTGGTGGCGTGAGCAAGTGCCCTGTCGGCGCGGCCGGCGCGGATCTCGGCGGCCGCGGCGCCGATGCGGATCAGGCCGGCGGCGAACATCGGGTGCCCGGCCAGCACGCCGCCGGACGGGTTCACCCGGACCTCCTCGCCGAGCCCGAGTGCTTGACGCAACAGGATGTCCTGATGCGTGAACGGCGCGTGCAGTTCGGCCACCTGGACGCCGTCCACGCCGGCCGCCTTGGCTGCTGCGATCGTCGACGGCGATGTGGTCAGGTCCCGGGCGCCGATCAGGGGAGTGTCGACGCGGTGCTCGAAGCCGCTGATCCACGCCGGCTTGTCGCAGAGATCACGAGCTTTGTCGCCGCTGGCAAGGATGATCGCCGCGGCGCCGTCGGTGATCGGCGCGCAGTCGTGGGCGCGCAACGGATCCGCCAGGTACGGCTGCTTGAGCAGCTCCTCGGCGGTGGTGTCACCGGCGAGCTGGGCGTCCGGATTGGACAGTGCGGCGCGGCGGCTGCTCGCCGCCACCTCGGCCATGTCCCGCTCGGTCCACAGGCCGGCATCGATGCCCAGCCGGGCCTGGAGTCCGGCGACGCCGATGGAGTCCGGCCACAGCGGCGTCATCAGGTACGGATCCATCTGCATGGCCATGATCCGCCGCAGCTCACCGGCCGAGGACTTGCCGAAGCCGTACACCAGCGCGGTGTCGACCTCGCCGGTGCGGATCTTCACCCATGCCTCGTACAGCGCCCACGCGGCGTCCATCTCCACGTGCGATTCCATGATCGGCGGGAAGGCGCCGATCGCGTCCACCGCCGCGATGAACGAGAACGCCCGCCCGGCAAGGTAGTCCGACGACCCCGAGCACCAGAAGCCGATGTCCTGTTTGGACAGGCCGGTGTCGGCGAGCAGCCGGTGGAACACCGGCACCAGCATCTCGACGCCGTTGGTGGTGCCGGGTGTGCGGCGCACGTTCGGCGCCTGCGCGAAGCCGACGACCGCCACCTCGCTCACGAGGGCCTCCTAGAGATGCTGTGCGTACGATTCATAAGGGGCGTCCGGTTCGCCGGTGGGCCGGAAGTGGTCGATGTTCTCCAGCGTGGTGCCCCACTGCTCGCGCGGCCGCCACTGCGCCCGCACCCGCATGCCCATCCGGACCTCGTCGGCCGCGCACCCCAGGACCAGGTGCAGGAACGGGATGTCCGCCCCCTCCAACAGGATGTACGCGGCAACGTACGGCGGCTTGATCCGCTGGCCCAGGAACGGCACGTTGACGACGCAGAACGTGGTGACCACGCCGTGGTCGGGCAGCTCGATCTCGTCCTCGGTGGGCACGCCGTCGGTGGGACAGGAGCCGCGCGGCGGGATGTAGACCTTGTTGCAGGCGGGGCAGCGCTGGCCGAGCAGCCTGCCCTCGGCGAGGCCCCGCAGGTAGCGGCTTTCCTCCGGCGACGCCGTGTGCTGGTACGTGAGGTGGATCGGCGTCGTCAGCATCGTGACGGGATCCCCGCTGCCGGCTTCACGTTCCGTCGGTTCGACGTCCAGCGGCTCGAAGCATTCGATGTCCCGGATGCTGCCGACCGGCTCGGCGGCCCAGCGGACGCGGACCCGCATGCCGGTGCTCATCCGGTCCGGCGAGCCGGCGTCGACGGCGTGCAGCAGTGCGGTGTCGGCGCCGTCGAGCTTGACCAGCGCCCACGCGAAGGGGTGCGAAAGTGGTTGCCCCGCAAGCGGTTGCGCGATCCACGACCAGGTCTGCACGACGCCTTCCGTGCCGACGTCGACGAACTCGGTGAGCTTCTCCGCGGTCACCGGGTCGTACTCGGTTGGCGGCACCAGGACTCTCCCGTCCGAGCCGCGGATGCCGGCGATCGTGTGCGCGCGCAGCCCCGTGGCGAACCGGCCCAGCACCGGCCCGAGCGAGCGGGTGTAGTCGAAGCCCACGTCCAGCGGGGCGCTCAACGGTTCCGAGCTGATCGTCACCATCGAAGTGAAACACGTTCTCGTTTTTGCGGCAAGATGAGGGCATGAGGCTTGGACTGCAACTCGGCTACTGGACCCCCGTGCCGGCCCCCAACACTCCCGAACTGGTCGCCGCCGCGGAGCGGTCCGGCTTCGACTCCGTGTTCGCCGCCGAGGCGTGGGGCTCGGACGCGTTCACCCCGCTGGCGTGGTGGGGTTCCCGCACGTCACGGCTGCGACTGGGCACCTCGGTCGCCCAGTTGTCGGCACGGACGCCGGCGGCGTGCGCCATGCACGCGCTGACACTGGACCGGCTCAGCGGCGGCCGGTTCATCCTGGGCCTGGGCGTGTCCGGCCCGCAGGTGGTGGAGGGTTGGTACGGCCAGCCGTTCGCCCAGCCGCTGGCCCGGACCAGGGAATATGTGTCGATCGTGCGGCAGGTGCTGGCCCGTGAGGCGCCGGTCGTCAACAACGGCCGGCACTATCCGCTGCCGTATCAGGGACCCGGGGCGCTGGGACTCGGCAAGCCGTTGAAGCCGATCGCCCATCCGCTGCGCCCGGACGTGCCGATCATGCTGGGCGCGGAGGGACCACGCAATGTCGCCATGACGGCCGAGATCGCGGACGGGTGGCTGGCGATCTACTACACGCCGCGGCTGGCCGGGATGTACAACGACTGGCTGGACGAGGGTTTCGCCCGGCCGGGGGCGCGCCGGTCGCGCGAGGACTTCGAGATCGTCGCGAGCTGCCAGATCGTGCTCACCGACGACCGGGCCGGCGCCATTCGGGCGATGAAGCCCGTGCTGGCGCTGTACATCGGCGGCATGGGCGCGGCCGGCATGAATTTCCACGCCGACGTCTTCGCCCGGATGGGCTATCCCGAGCAGGTCGAGGCCATCGGCCGGCTGTTCCGCGCCGGCCGCAAGGACGAGGCCGCCGCCGAGGTGCCGGATGCCCTGGTCGAGGACGTGATGCTGGTCGGCGACGCGGACGAGGTGCGGGCTCGGGTCGCCGAGATGGAACGGGCCGGCGTGACGACGTTGTTGGTCGGCTGCGGGAGCGTGGAACAGGTCGAGCAGCTGTCCGCGGCCCTTGTCGACGAAGTGGAACACGTTCTAGATTGAGCTGTATGACGGCGCCTGGACTGTGGAACATCGCGGCTGCGGACCCCGGGATGACGGCGGTGGTCGACCCCGACGGTGGCGAGGTGAGCTACGGCGCGCTGGCCGCCGCGGCGGATCGGTACGGGCGCGGGCTGCAGGCGCTGGGACTGCGGCCCGGCGACAGCATCGTGGTGTTGCTGCCCAACGGATCCGACCTGATGGCGATGTACTTCGCCGCGATGCAGACCGGGCTGTACATCGTGCCGGTGAACTGGCACCTGATCGGGCCGGAGGTCGCCTACCTGATCGCCGACTCCGGCGCCAAGGTCTTCGTGGCGTCGGCCCGGTTCGCGGACACCGCCGTGGTGGCGGGGAAGTCCCTTCCGGCGCAGGCGCGGTTCTCGGTCGGGGACATCGCCGGGTTCCGGCCGTTGGCGGAGTTGGGCGCGGACGAACCCGTCGGGCGGCCGGACATCCGGACCGCCGGCGCGCCGATGCTCTACACCTCCGGCACCACCGGCCGGCCCAAGGGCGTGCGGCGGGCGCTGACCGGCGCCGACCCGGACGAGGTGCCGGCCGCGGGCGTCTGGTTCTTCGGCATCTTCGACCTGAAGCCGTTCGACGGGCACGTGCACCTGTGCGGCTCGCCGCTGTACCACACGGCCGTGCTGAACTTCGTCGCCCTGTCCATCCAGTTCGGACACACGACGGTGTTGATGGACCGGTGGGACGCCGCCGAGATGCTCCGGCTGATCGAGAAGTACCGGGTGACGCACAGCCACATGGTGCCGACCCAGTTCCGGCGGCTGCTGGCGTTGCCGGAGGAGGTGCGGTCCCAGTTCGACGTCTCGTCGCTGCGGGTGGCGATCCACGGCGCCGCACCGTGTCCGCTCGAGGTCAAGCGGCGGATGATCGACTGGTGGGGGCCGGTGGTCACGGAGTACTACGCCGCCACCGAGGGCGGCGGGACGGTGATCACCGCGACCGACTGGCTGCGCAAGCCCGGCTCCGTCGGCCTGCCGTGGCCGGGATCGGTGGTGAAGGTGCTCGGCGACGACGGCTCCGAACTGCCGCCGGGCGAGGTCGGCACCGTGTACATGCGGATGGGCGCCTCCACCTTCGAGTACTACAAGGACAAGGCCAAGACCGAGGCCGGCCGGGTCCGCGACCTGTTCACCCTCGGCGACGTGGGGTATCTGGACGAGGACGGCTACCTGTTCCTGTGCGACCGCAAGGCCGACATGATCATCTCCGGCGGTGTGAACGTGTACCCGGCCGAGATCGAGGGGGAGCTGGCCTGCCACCCCAAGGTCGCCGACGTGGCCGTGTTCGGCATCCCGCACCCGGACTGGGGCGAGGAGATCAAGGCCGTCGTGCAGCCGGTGGACGGCGTCGACGGCGGGCCCGAGCTGACCGAGGAGCTGCTGGCCTTCGCCGCCTCGCGCCTGGCCAGGTTCAAGCTGCCGCGCAGCATCGACTACGTCGCCGAGCTGCCCCGCGACCCCAATGGCAAGCTCTACAAGCGCCGCCTCCGCGACCCGTACTGGCAAGGCCAGGACCGCGCCATCTAACCCCCCGCGAGTCACGCTCTCAGACCCACCGAATGTAGGTTTCCGGCAGACCTGCCGGAAACCTACATTCGGGGTGCCGCAGAGCGTGACTCGCGGGGCTACCGGCCGCGGAACTCGGGTTTGCGCTTGGCGGCGAAGGCGGCCGGGCCCTCCTTGGCGTCCTCGCTGAGGAAGACCCGCATTCCGTGCTGGGCCTCGATCGTGAACGCCTCGTTCTCCGGCATGCCCTCGGTCTCCCGGATGGTCCGCAGGATCGCCTGCACGGCCAGCGGTCCGTTGGCGGCGATCAGGTCCGCCAGCTCCAACGCCTTGGCCAGCGCTTGTCCGTCAGGCACAACATGACCGATCAAGCCGAACCGCAGCGCCTCGGCGGCCGTGATGTGCCGACCGGTGAGCAACAGTTCGGCGGCGACGGTGTACGGGATCTGCCGGGGCAGGCGGACGGCGGAGCCGCCGAGCGGGAACAGGCCCCAGCGGGCCTCGGACACGCCGAACCGGGCGCTCTCGCCGGCCACCCGGATGTCGGTGGCCTGCAGGATCTCGGTGCCGCCGGCGATCGCGGGACCCTCGACGGCGGCGATCAGCGGCTTGCTGAGCCGGCGGCCCTTGAGCAGGGGCTCGATCACGGACAGGTCCCAGCCGCCGCCGGAGAACGAGTCGCCGGGGTGGCTGGCGGTCATCGCCTTGAGGTCGGCGCCCGCGCAGAACGCGCCGCCGGCGCCGGTGAGCACGCAGGCCCGGATGCTGTCGTCCGCGTCGACGCGGTCCCAGGCCTCGCGCATGATCGCCATCATCGGGCCGGACAGGGCGTTGCGCGCCTCCGGGCGGTTCATCGTCACCACGAGGACCCCGCCTCGTTGGTCTACCAGGCAGTGCTCGGACTCCTGCGTCGCGGTCATCAAGCCTCCCAGGGGATTGCCCAAAACAGTAACACGTTCTAGTTTGCAGGGGTGGCCCTGAACATCGCAGACCTCGTGGAGCACGTAGTCGACCTCGTCCCCGAGCGCGCCGCGGTGATCTGCGGCCAGCGTCGGGTGACCTACGCGGAGCTGGACGAGCGAGCCAACCGGCTGGCCAACCACCTCGCCGCGCACGGCGTGCAACCCGGCGACCACGTCGGCGTGCACTCCCGGAATTCCATTGAGATGGTGGAAAGCATGCTCGCGGCGTACAAGCTGCGGGCGGTCGCCATCAACATCAACTACCGCTACACGCGCGCCGAGCTGCGCTACGTGTTCGACAACTCCGACCTCGTCGCCCTGGTGCACGAGCGCCGCTACGCCCCGCTGGTGGCCGACGTGCTGCCCGAGGTGCCGAGGCTGCGTCACGTGGTCTACACCGAGGACGGTTCGGACGAGAACGTGTCCTATTCCGCGGTCGAGTACGAGGCGGCGCTGGCCGGCTCCAGCCCGGCCCGGGACTTCCCGGAGCGCAGCCCCGACGACATCTACATCCTCTACACCGGCGGCACCACCGGCTACCCCAAGGGTGTGCTGTGGCGTCAGGAGGACGTCTGGCGCGTGCTCGGTGGCGGCATCGACTTCATCACCGGCGTGCCCGTCGAGGACGAGTGGCAGCAGGCCCGGCAGGGGCAGGCGTACGGGCTGGTCCGGCTGTGCGCGCCGCCGATGATCCACGGCGCCGCGCAGTGGGGCGTGTTCGGGGCGCTGTTCACCGGCAGCACCGTCGTGCTGCTGCCGCAGTTCGACGCCGACGAGATCTGGCGGGCCGTGCAGCGGCACAAGGTGCAGGTGCTGATGATCGTCGGCGACGCGATGGCGCGACCGCTGATCGAGTCCTATCGGGACGGCGACTACGACGCCTCCTCGCTGGCGGCGATCTCCAGCAGCGCGGCCCTGTTCTCCAAGGCCGTCAAGGAGGAGTACGTCGCCGCCTTCCCGAACGTGGTGATCACCGACGCGATCGGGGCGTCGGAGACGGGATTCACCGGCATCGGCGTGGTGCAGAGCGGCGCCCCGCAGTCCGGCGGCCCGCGCGTGAAGGCCGACCCGGCCAGCATCGTGCTCGGTGACGACGGCCGGCCGGCGCCTCCCGGCGTGATCGGGAAACTCGCCCGTGGCGGCCACATCCCGCTCGGCTACTACAAGGACGAGGAGCGGACCGCCGCGCTGTTCGCCGAGGTCGACGGCAAACGCTACGCCGTGCCGGGGGATTTCGCCCGGCTTGAGGAGGACGGCACCGTGACCCTGTTGGGGCGCGGCAACATGTGCGTCAACACCGCGGGGGAGAAGGTGTTCCCCGAGGAGGTGGAGGGCGTGCTGAAGTCGCACCCGGACGTCTTCGACGCGCTGGTGCTCGGCGTTCCCGACGACCGGCTCGGGCAGCGGGTCGCCGCGGTCGTGCAGGCCCGTGCCGGGCGGACCTTGTCCTACGACGAGCTGGATGCCCATGCGCGGCAACAGATCGCCGGCTACAAGGTGCCGCGCAGCATCTGGCTGGTCGACGAGATCAGCCGGCTGCCCAGCGGCAAGCCCGACTACCAGTGGGCGCGGCAGCTCGTCGCCGAGCGGCCGCCGGCCGTCGAGGTGCAGACCACCGCCGGACTGGGAGGTTCCCGTGCGAACGGCACTGTGTGACCGGTTCGGCATCGAACACCCGATCTTCGGCTTCACGCCGTCGGAGCACGTCGCCGCCGCGATCAGCCGGGCCGGCGGGCTCGGCGTGCTGGGGTGCGTGCGGTTCAACGACGCCGCCGAGTTGGATGCCGCGCTGACGTGGATGGACGAGCACACCGACGGTCGGCCGTACGGGGTCGACGTCGTGATGCCGGCGAAGATCCCGACCGAGGGCACCGCGATCGACCTGGACGCGCTGATTCCGGCCGGGCACCGCGAATTCGTCGAACGGACGCTGACGCAGCTGGGGGTGCCGCCGCTGGACTCCCACGGCACCGGCGTGCTGGGTTGGCTGCACTCCGTGGCACGGTCCCACGTGGATGTCGCCTTGCAGCATCCGATCCGGCTGATCGCCAACGCCCTGGGTTCGCCGCCCGTCGACGTCATCGAGCAGGCGCACCGGCACGACGTTCCCGTCGCCGCGCTCGCCGGCAAGGCCGAGCATGCCCGCCGGCACGTCGACAACGGCGTGGACATCGTTGTGGCGCAAGGCTACGAGGCCGGCGGGCACACCGGCGAGATCGCCAGCATGGTGCTGGTGCCGGAGATCGTCGACGCCGTTGGCGCGGACGTGCCCGTGCTCGCCGCCGGCGGCATCGGCAGCGGCCGCCAGCTCGCCGCCGCCCTCGCGCTGGGGGCGTCCGGCGGCTGGCTCGGGTCGTGCTGGCTCACCACCGCCGAGTACGCCGTCGGGCTGCCCGCCTCGGCCACCCAGCAGGCGCTGCTCGCCGCCGGCTCCAGCGACACCGTGCGAACCCGGATCTACACCGGCAAGCCCGCCCGGCTGCTCAAGACCCGGTGGACCGAGGCATGGAGCAGCCCGGACGCCCCCGAGCCGCTGCCCATGCCGCTGCAGAACCTGCTCGTCGCCGACGCCCACCAGCGCATCACCCAGTCCGGCGATCCCACCGTCGTGTCCATGCCCGTCGGGCAGATCGTCGGCCGGATGAACGCCATCCGCCCCGTCGCCGACGTGATGACCGACCTGCTGCGGGAGTTCGACGAGACCCTGACCAGGTTGGACAAGCTCCGCTAGCGGCTGCCCACCCACGCCGCGAGCCGCTCCAGCGACTCGCGGCTGTGCGGGTCGAAGTGGCCACTCCTGGATCGCCCGAACGCGTACACCTTGGTGCGGCGGTCCCGGCCGTCCTCATTCGTCCAGAGCAGCGCGTACCGGCCCTGGTCGACCGCTTTCACCGCACTGGTCGGAATCCGCACGGTCCGAACCCAGCCTCGGACCGTGATCGTGTCTCCCGTGCAGTCGACCCCGCACTCGGTGCCCCGGACGCTCAGCGTGATCGCGACCAGCAACGCCACCACCAGCAGCGGGATCCGCATCGCGTCGCCGATGACCGGGCCCGCGAGGATGAACACCCCGAACGGCAGTAACCAGCTGAGCACGATGATCGCCACCTGCGACAGCACGCTCATCCGAAGTCTCAGCGGCACGTCCGGTGATTCTACGCGGGGGTGGCGGCGAGGGCGGCTCCGATGTGGCGCAACTGGGTGGTGGCGGCGCCGAGGGCGAACTCGTTGCGCTTGGCGGCGACGAAATAGCGGTGCAGCGGGTGGCTGATGTCGATGCCCATGCCGCCGTGGACGTGCACGGCGGTGTGGGCGATGAAGTGCCCGCCCTCGGACGCCCAGAACTTGGCGGTGGCGAGTTCGGTGTCGCAGGGCAGCCCCTCGCTCAGCCGCCAGGCGGCCTGCCACAGCGTCAGTCGAATGGCTTCGACCTGGATGTAGGCGTCGGCGAGCCGCTGGGTGACGGCCTGGAAGCTGCCGATCGGGCGGTCGAACTGCTGCCGGGTTCGCGCGTACTCGGTGGTCATCTCCAACGCCCGTTCGACGACGCCGAGCTGCAGCGCGCAGAGACCGACGACGCCGCGGTGCAGGGCGTAGGAGACGGCCTCACCGTCGAGGACGCGGTCGGGCCCGAGGTGCACGTCGGCGAGGTCGAGCAGGCAGCTGTCGTCGCCGTCGACGACCTCCTGCCGCAGAACCTGGGCCTCGTCGGCGGTGACGAGGAACATGCGCAGGCCGTCGGCGGTGCTGGCGGGCACCAGGAACAGATCGGCCGACGGAGCCGGCACGAGGGACTTGACGCCGGTGAGCCGCCAGCCTCGGCCGTCCCGAGAAGCACGCGTAACCGGAGCCAGGGGATCGTCGTTGTTCTCTTCGGACAAGGCGACCGACAGCACGGTCGACCCGGTCAGCGCCGGCCGCACCCAGCGGTCGACGTGCTCGGCCGTGCCGAACCGGGCCACCGTCGACGCCGCCTGCACGATCGACGGCAGGTACGGCGCCGGCGACACGGCACGGCCGAGTTCGACCAGCACGCTGCACTGCTCCAACAGCCCGAACCCGTTGCCGCCGACCGATTCCGGCAGCGCGGCGGCGAGCACCCCGGACGCCGCCAGGTCGGTCCACTGTGGATGTTCCCGCACCATCGCGGCGAGGTCCCGCTGCGCTTCCGACAACTCGAAGTCCACCGGAGGTTCCCTTTCAGCGCCGGCCGACGGGCAGGCCGAGGCCCACCGCGGCGATGATGTCCCGCTGCACCTCGTTGGTGCCGCCGCCGAACGTCAGGATCAGTGACGACCGATGCATCCGCTCGATCCGCCCGTGCAGCAGCGCGCCGGGCGATCCCTGGCGCACGACGGCGTTCGTGCCGAGCACCTCCATCAGCAGCCGGTACGCCTCGGTGGCGAACTCGGTGCCGAACACCTTGGTCGCGGACGCGTCCGCGGGGCTGGGCGACTGCTCGACACCCCAGGCGATGCGCCAGTTCATCAGCTTGAGGAACTCGGCCTTGGCATGCACACGGGCGAGGTGCAGCTGCACCCATTCCTGGTCGATGATCCGGTTGCCGTCGGGCAGCTTGGTCCGCTGCGCCCACGCGGTCACCTCGTGCAGCGCGGTCAGCACGGGTGCGGCGGACGTCAGGGCGACGCGCTCGTGGTTGAGCTGGTTGGTGATCAGCGGCCAGCCCCGGTGCTCCTCGCCGACCAGCGCCGTCGCCGGCACCCGCACGTCCTGGTAGTAGGTGGCGCTGGTGGTCGGCCCGGCCATCGTGTGCACCGGCGTCCAGCTGAAGCCCTCGGCGTCGGTGGGCACGATCAGGATGCTCAACCCCTTGTGCTTGACCGCATCCGGGTCGGTGCGCGCGGCCAGCCACACGTAGTCGGCGTACTGGATCAGGCTGGTCCACATCTTCTGGCCGTTGATCACGTAGTCGTCGCCGTCGCGGACCGCCCGCGTGCGCAGCGACGCGAGGTCGGTGCCGGCGCCGGGTTCGGAGTAGCCGATGGCGAAGTGCACCTGCCCGGCGGCGATCCGGGGCAGGAACTCGGCCTTCTGCTCGGGCGTGCCGAACCGCATGATCGTCGGCCCGATGGTGTTCAGGGTGAGGAACGGCACCGGCACGCCGGCGGTCGCCGCCTCGTCGAGGAAGATCAGCTGTTCCAGCATGGACCGGTCCTGGCCGCCGTGCTCGGCCGGCCAGCCGATCACCAGCCAGCCGTCCCGGCCCAGCTGGGCGACGACCTCCTTGTAGGCGACGCCGTCGCCGTACTCGCCGCCGGTGGTGGCCAGCGCCTCCCGCCGCTCCGGCGTCATCAGCTCCGCGAAGTACGCCCGCAGCTCGGCGCGTAGCCGCTCCTGCTCGGGGGTGTACGCGATCCGCATCCGGCCTCCCGGCTCGGCGAGGTGGAACGTGTTCTAGTCACCGTAGCACGGTGTTACCGTGAATCGCGTCCAACTCGTGCGAGGAGGAGGCGGCCGTGGCGATCGAAGTCGATCGGAATCTGTGCGAGGCGAACGGGCGGTGCGTGGCGGCCGCTCCGGAGGTGTTCGAGCTGGAAAACGACGAGGAGTTGGTGATCCATGAGCCGCCGGTCGGGGCCGAGCTGGCCGAGCGGATCAAGGTCGCCGTCGCCAGCTGTCCGCGTTACGCGCTGCGCGTGACCGGCTGACCCGGTCTTGCCCAGAACGAGAACAGATTCTAGTGTGGCCCGGGTAACACCGCGGTGATCCCTGGCGACGAGGAGCGGCGAGTGGACCTGGAGGGCAAGGTCGCGATCGTCACCGGCGCGGCCGCCGGGCTCGGGCGGGCCGAGGCGCTCGCGCTGGCCGCGGCCGGCGCGTCGGTGGTGCTCGGCGATGTCGCCGACGCATCCGCTGTGCTGGCCGAGATCGAGGCGTTGGGTGGCAAGGCGGAGATCGTGCCGGGCGACGTGGCCGAGCGGTCGACCGCCGACGCGCTGGTGCAGGCGGCGGTGGAAGGCCTGGGTGGCTTGCACATCGTGGTGAACAACGCCGGCGTGCTGCGCGACCGGATGTTGTTCAACATGTCCGACGAGGAGTGGGACACCGTGATCCGTGTGCACCTGCGCGGCCACTTCCTGTTGTCCCGCAACGCATCGGCGTATTGGCGGCAGCAGTCCAAACAGGACGGCAAGCCGGTGTACGGCCGGGTGGTCAACACTTCCTCGGAGGCATTCCTGCTCGGCTCCGAGGGACAGCCCAACTACGCCGCCGCGAAGGCCGGCATCGTCGCGCTGACCGTGGCGACCTCCCGCGGCATGGCCCGCTACGGCGTCAAGGCCAACGCGATCTGCCCCCGCGCCCGTACGGCCATGACGTCCGATGTCTTCGGCCCGGCGCCGGCCGGCGACGATCCCCTTTCCCCGCACCACGTCGCCCCGTTCGTCGCCTACCTCGCGTCCCCGGCGGCCGACCACATCAGCGGTCAGTTGTTCGTCGTGCACGGCGGCATGGTGGCGCTGATCGCCGCCCCGGCCGTCGAGCAGACCTTCCGCGCGGCCGACGGCGACTGGGCCGCGGTCGGCGGCTACTTCGCCGAGCGTGACCCGGCCCGCACCTTCGCCTGCACCGAAGTTCTGACCCTGAGCTAGGGAGACCGGGATGGGACGGCTCGACGACAAGATCGCGCTGATCACCGGGGCGGCCCGGGGACAGGGCGCGGCCGCGGCCCGGCGGTTCGTCGCCGAGGGCGCGCGGGTGATCATCGCGGACGTCAACGACGACGCCGGCAAGGCGCTGGCCGACGAACTCGGCGACGCCGCCGACTACCGGCACCTCGACGTCAGCTCGGAAACGGAGTGGGCCGAGCTCACCGGTTCGCTGGAACGGCTGGACGTGCTGGTGAACAACGCCGGCGTGCTGCACTTCGCGCCGCTGCCGCAGACCACGCTGGCCGACTACGAACGCGTGATCCGGATCAACCAGATCGGCACCTTCCTGGGCATGCGCTCGGCGGTGCCGCTGATGAAGGACCACGGCGGCTCCATCGTGAACGTGTCCTCCGTGGAGGGGCTGGCCGCGATGCCGTTGCTGGTGGCGTATTCGGCGTCCAAGTTCGCCATCCGCGGCATGACCAAGGTGGCGGCGGTGGAGCTGGGCCGGCACGACATCCGCGTCAACTCCGTGCATCCCGGCGCGATCGACACCGACATGGTGAAGGACGCGTTGGGCGGCCACGCCGTCGACATGACGCCCGTGCTGAAGAAGCTGGCCATCCGGCGCGCCGGCCGGCCCGACGAGGTCGCCAACGTGGTGCTGTTCCTGGCCAGCGACGAGAGCTCCTACTGCACCGGCGGAGAGTTCTCCGTCGACGGCGGGGCCGCCGCCACGCACGCGCTGGCGCCGTCGTGATCGTCGCGTTCCGCCAGGTCGGGCGGATCTCCCTGCTGGGCTGGGACGTCGTGCGGGCGGTGCCGCAGCGGCCGTTCCAGTGGCGGGAGCTGATCCGGCAGTCCTGGTTCTTCGCCAGCGTCACCATCCTGCCCACGGCGATGGTGGCGATCCCGTTCGGCGCGGTCATCTCGCTGCACCTGGGCTCGCTGACCAAGCAGATCGGCGCGCAGTCGTTCACCGGCGCGGCCAGCGCGCTGGCGATCATCCAGCAGGCCAGCCCGCTGATCACGGCGCTGCTGGTGGCCGGCGCGGGCGGCTCGGCGATGTGCGCCGACGTGGGCGCGCGCACCATCCGCGAGGAGATCGACGCCATGCGGGTGCTGGGCGTGCCGCCGGTGCAGCGGCTGATCGTGCCCCGGGTGCTGGCCGCGATGTTCGTGTCGATCCTGCTCAACGGCCTGGTCAGCGTGGTCGGCGTGCTGGGCGGCTACTTCTTCAACGTGATCATGCAGGGCGGCACGCCGGGCGCGTACCTGGCCAGCTTCAACGCCCTGGCCCAGCTGCCGGACCTGATGATCAGCGAGCTCAAGGCGGTGATCTACGGCTTCATCGCGGGTGTGGTGGCCGCGTACCGGGGCCTGAACCCGTCGGCCGGGCCGAAGGGCGTCGGCGACGCGGTGAACCAGGCCGTGGTCATCACGTTCCTGTTGTTGTTCCTGGTGAACGTGGTGCTGACCGGCATCTACCTGCAGCTGGTCCCGCCGAAGGGCATGTGATGACCGCCCCCGCAATGCAGTTGGAGCAGCTCGGCCGGCAGATGGCGTTCTACGGCCGGACGATCGCATGGGCGCCGCAGGCGATCCGCCGCTACCCGCGCGAGGTGCTGCGGCTGCTCGGCGAGGTCAGTTTCGGCAGCGGGGCGCTGGCGGTCATCGGCGGCACGCTCGGCGTGATGATCGGCATGACCCTGTTCACCGGCACGGTCGTCGGCCTGCAGGGCTATTCGGCGCTGAACCAGCTCGGCACCTCGGCGCTGACCGGCTTCATCTCGGCGTACTTCGACACCCGCGAGGTCGCGCCGCTGTCGGCCGGCCTGGCGTTGTCGGCCACGGTCGGCTGCGGGTTCACCGCCCAGCTCGGCGCGATGCGGATCTCCGAGGAGGTCGACGCGCTGGAGGTGATGGGCGTGCCGAGCCTGCCGTACCTGGTCACCACGCGGATGCTCGCCGGTGTCGCCGCGGTCATCCCGTTGTACGTGATCGGTCTGCTCTGCTCCTACCTGGCCTCCCGCGAGATCACGGTGCTGTTCTACGGGCAGTCCGCCGGCACCTACGACCACTACTTCGCGCTGTTCCTGCCACCCGTCGACGTGCTGTGGTCGTTCGGCAAGGTGATGGTGTTCAGCGTCGTGGTGATCCTCGTGCACTGCTACTACGGCTACACCGCCACCGGTGGGCCGGCCGGGGTCGGCGTCGCGGTCGGCCGTGCGGTGCGGGCGGCGCTGGTGTCGCAGACGGTGCTGGACTTCTTCCTCAGCCTGGCGATCTGGGGATCGTCCACGACGGTGCGGATCGCCGGATGAACCGGTATCACGTGCTCGGCGCGGCCTTCCTGGTGGTCATCGTGGCCTTCCTGGCGTTCACGGTGGCCGTCTACGAGAAGGCGTTCGAGCCGGCCGTGCACGTGACCCTGAAGACCGACTCGGTCGGCAACCAGCTCACCCCCGGCGCGGACGTGAAGGTCCGGGGCGTGGTGGTCGGCGAGGTGCGGTCCGTCGGCACCGACGGCGGCGTGGCGTCCCTCGACCTTGCGCTGCAACCGGATCTGGTCGACCAGGTGCCGGGCAACGTGTCGGCCCGGCTGCTGCCGAAGACGTTGTTCGGCGAACGCTATGTGGCGCTGCAGGTTCCGACGCGGCCGGCGGCGCCGATCGAGGCAGGGGCGGTGATCGGGCAGGACCGGAGCAGCTCGGCGATCGAGATCAGCAAGGTGCTGGACGACCTGATGCCGGTGCTGCAGGCCGTGCAGCCGCAGAAGCTCGCCGCCACGTTGACTGCACTGTCGCAGGCATTGGACGGCCGGGGCAAGCAACTCGGCGAGGTGCTGACGCAGGCCGACTCGTACCTGCGGCAGTTGGCACCGTCGCTGCCGGACCTGAACGCCGATCTGGCCGCGTTGTCGCACGTCGCCGACACGTATTCGACGGCCGCGCCGGACTTCCTGCACGCGCTGGCCGATCTCACCACGACCAGCCGGACCCTCGTCGACCAGCGGACGCAGCTGGACACGCTGTTCTCCGTCGTCACGACCACGGCCGTCGACCTGGACAGTTTCCTGCGGGTCAACCGGGCCAACGTGATCGGCCTCGCCGCCTCGGCCGCGCCGACCCTGGCCGTGCTGGCCAAGTACGCGCCGGAGTACCCGTGCGTGCTGGGGCAGCTCGCCGACCAGCTGGCCAACGCCGACTTCACTTTCGGCAAGGGAACCGACCACCCCGAGATGGGCAAGTTCACGCTGTCGATCACCGCCAGCCGCGGCGCGTACAAGCCGGGCGTGGACACCCCGAAGTACCTGGACACCCGCGGGCCCCGGTGTTACCCGAAGGCCAGCCCCGGCAACCTGTTCCCGCAGTACCCGCCCGGTGGTCCCATCCAGGACGGCTCCACCCACCCCGGCGCCGACCCGGCTGCCGGCTCCGCCCATACTGCCACCAGCTCCGCCGCCGGGTCGCCCGCCGAGCAGCAACTCCTCAATCTCCTGGAAGCGCCGCAACTCGGCGTGATGCCGCAGGACGCCCCCGGCTGGAGCGCGCTGCTGGTCGGCCCGCTGCTGCGCGGCTCGGAGGTGACGCTGAAGTGAAGTCCACCCTCGGCGCCGGCGTGAAGATCACCCTCTTCACCGTGGTCACCGTGCTGCTCACCGGCATGCTGGCGGCCACCATAGTCAACGCCAGCCTCGGCGACACCGCCGAGTACCACGCGATCTTCTCCGACGTCAGCGGCCTGAACAAGGGCGACGACGTCCGCGTGGCCGGTGTCCGGATCGGACAGGTCGACGACATCGCGTTGGTGGACAACAAGAATGCCGAGGTGACGTTCGCCCTGGCCGCCGACCGCAAGCTGCCCGGGGCCACCACCGCCACCATCAAGTACCGGAACCTGGTGGGGCAGCGGTACATCTCGCTCGGCACCGACGTCGGCGACCCGAACGCGATACTGCAGCCGGGAACCACCATCCCGCTGAGCCGCACCCAGCCGGCGCTGAACCTGACCGCGTTGTTCAACGGGTTCAAGCCGCTGTTCCAGGCGCTGTCGCCGAAGGACGTCAACCAGCTGTCGTACGAGATCATCCAGGTGCTGCAAGGAGAAGGCGGCACGGTCAGCGACCTGCTCGCGCACACCGCCTCGATCACCTCGGCCATCGCCGGCCGGGACAAGGTGATCGGGCAGGTGATCGACAACCTGTCCGCCGTGCTGGCCACCATCAACGGCCGCGGCAACGAGCTGTCGAGCCTGATCTCGACCGTGCAGCAGCTGGTCAGCGGGCTGTCGGCCGACCGCCAGCCGATCGCCGACGCGATCACCGCGCTGGACGGGCTGACCGCCGCCACCTCAGGGCTGCTGGCGCAGGCCAGGCCGTCGCTGCAGCAGGACATCGGCAGCCTCGGGCAGGTGTCCTCGCTGCTCAACCAGGCCGACCCGACGCTGGACGCCTTCCTCAAGAAGCTGCCCGGCGACCTGCAGGCGTTCACCCGGACCGCCAGCTACGGCGGCTGGTTCAACTACTACCTGTGCCGGCTGTCCGGCACGATCAGCGTCGGCTCGCTGGGCGTGTCGGTGCCGATCGTGCCGTTCCCGGTGTCCCAGATGCCGGCGAGGTGTGGCCCATGAGACGGGAAGCGCTGGTCGGGTTGGTCACGGTGGTGGTGCTGGCGCTCGGCGTGCTGGCCGCCTTCAACGCCGACGACCTGCCGATCATCGGCGGCGGCACGACGTACTCCGCCTACTTCGGCGAGTCGGCCGGGCTGGTCGCCGGCAACGAGGTCAGCGTGGCCGGCGTGAAGGTCGGGCAGGTGCGGCGGGTGTCGTTGGCGGGCAACAAGGTTCTGGTCGAGTTCCGGGTCAGCGACGTGTTCCTCGGTGACCGGACGAGCGCCTCGATCCAGATCCGGACCGTGCTCGGTGACAAGTACCTCGCGCTGCGACCGGACGGCACCCAGGCGCAGGATCCACGGCAGACCATTCCCCGGTCCCGCACGATGTCGCCGTTCGACGTCACCGACGCGATCAACCAGCTCGGCAGCACGGTCGGCCAGATCGACCCGAACCAGCTCGCCGCCAGCTTCCAGGTGATCTCCGACGCGTTGAAGGACACCCCGGAACCGTTGAAGCAGGCCGCGTCCGGCCTGTCGTCACTGTCCACGACCATCGCCTCTCGTGACGATCAGATCGCCGGAATGTTGGCCGGCACCAACCAGTTGAGCGCCACCGTCTCCTCCCGGGACGCCGAGATCAGCAAGCTGCTCGACGACGGCAACCTGCTGCTCGGCGTGGTGCAGCAACGCAAGCAGGCCATCGCCCAGCTGCTCACCGGCACGCAGGAGCTGGCCAGGCAACTGAGCGGGCTGGTCACCGACAACCAGAACCAGTTGCAGCCGGCCCTGAACCAGCTCGACGAGGTCACCGCCGTGTTGGCCCGAAACCAGGACAACCTCAACCAGGCCCTGGCGTCGCTGGCGCCGTTCGTCCGGGTCTTCAACAACACCATCGGCACCGGCCGCTGGTTCGACGGCTACATCTGCGGTCTGCTGCCGCCGGCGCAGACCACGGCCGGCCTGGAGTTCAATCCCGGCGGCTGCTCGACGCCGCTGGCCGACCCGAGCCTGGGGTCGAAATGACTCGGCTACTCGCCATCGCTTGCGTCGCCGCCCTGGTGCTGGCCAGTGGTTTCCTGTGGCTGGCCCCGACGTCCGGCACGGTCGTCACCGCGTACTTCGACAAGACCATCGGCCTCTACGCCGGCTCGGCCGTGCGGGTGCTCGGCGTCAAGGTCGGCAGCATCGACTCCGTGACGCCGGTCGGCGGGCAGGTGAAGGTCCAGTTCACTGTGGACCGTGACGTGCAGATCCCCGCCGACGTACACGCCGTCGTGATCGCGCCCAGCCTGGTCAGCGACCGTTACGTCCAACTCACCCCGGCCTACGACGGCGGCCCGCAACTGCCGTCCAACTCCACGCTCTCCCGTGACCGCACCGCGAGCCCCGTCGAGTTGGACCAGCTCTTCACCAGCGTCGACCAGCTCAGCCAGGCCCTGGGCCCCTCAGGCGCGAACAAGAACGGCGCCCTGTCCAACGTCATCAACTCCGCGGCCGCGAACCTTTCCGGCACCGGCGATGCCCTGAACAACACCGTCAAGCAACTCAGCGCCGCTGCCACGGCCCTCGACGGCTCCAAGGGCGACCTCTTCGGTACCGTCACCAACCTCAGCAAGATCACCTCCACCCTCGCCGGCAGTGACCAGCAGGTCCACGACCTCACCGGCCGCCTCTCCGACACGACCGGCTTCCTCGCCGACAACCGGCAACAGCTCGGCGCTGCCGTGTCGTCGCTGGCGGCCGCCCTGACCAAGGTGCAGAAGTTCCTCACCGACAACAAGGGCCTCATCCAGACCAACGTGGACAACCTGGCCGCCATCACCAAGACCCTCGTCGACCAGCGCGCCGCCCTCGCCGAGGTCCTCGACGTGGCCCCCACCGCCGCCACCAACTTCGTCAACGCCTACGACGCCAAGTCCGGCTCCATCGCCGTTCGCGGCAACATCAACGAGCTCACCTATCCACCCGTGATGATGGTCTGCCAGCTCCTGCAGCGCAGCACCCCCACCCAGATCCCCGCCACCCTCGCCGACCTCTGCAAACAGATCGCACCGTTGCTGGACGGAACCCTGCACCTGCCATCGGCCGCGCAGGTGTTGGCGGCGCTGCAACAGGGAAAGCTGCCGCCGCTGCCACTGCCTTTGTTGGGGGGAGGGAAATGAAACGCCTCCTCGCGATCGTTCCCGTTCTTCTCCTCACCGGCTGCAGCCTCTACGACACGCCCCTTCCGGGCGGCGCCGACCTCGGCGACCACCCCTACCACCTGACCGTCCAGTTCGCGGACGTCCTCGACCTGGTCCCGCAGTCCAGCGTCAAGGTCGACGACGTCCCCGTGGGCCGAGTGGATCGCATCGACCTCGCCGCCGACAACAAGACCGCACTGGTGAGCGTGCTGATCAACGGTTCGGTACGGCTGCCGGCCAACTCGGGGGCACGAGTGGGGCAGTCGAGCCTGCTGGGCGAGAAGTACGTGGAACTGACGGCCCCGCCGCAGCCCAGCGGCCAGCTCACCGACGGCTCCGTGATCACCAAGGACCGCACCGGCCGGAGCCCCGAGATCGAGGAGGTGCTGGGCGCGCTGTCGCTGTTGCTCAACGGGGGCGACATCGGGCAGGTCCAGAACATCGTCAAGGAGCTCAATGCGGCCATGACCGGGAACGAGCCGCAGATCCGGTCCTTCCTGTCGCAAGTGGACAATCTGGTGCGGGACCTCGACGGGCAGAAGGACAGCATCGTCAAGGCCATCGACGCGATGAACCGCCTGACCACGACCCTGGCCGGTCAGCGGGACGACATCGCGACCGCGCTCGATCACCTGGGGCCGGGGTTGCAGGTGGTGACGCAGCAACGCGACGAGCTGACGAGCATGCTCAACGCGCTGGACAACCTGTCCTCGGTGGCGGTCGACACGATCAACCGCAGCCGCGACGACCTCGTCGGCGATCTCCGGCAGTTGCAGCCGGTGCTGCAGAAGCTGGCCGAGACCGGCGCGAAGCTGCCGACCGCGCTCGAGTACCTGGCGACGTATCCGTTCAGCGACTACGCGGCCAACGACGTGAAGGGCGACTACTTCAACTCGGACATCCGGTTCAACCTGGACCTGAGCGCGCTGCTGGGCCCGCAGTCGCCGATCATCGGAGGTGGGGGATGAGGGTGCGTCTGCGCCGAATGCCTCGCCGGTGGCCGCTGATCGGGGGTGGGCGGTGAGGCTTCGCATCCAGCTGGCTGTCTTCCTCGTCGTCGCACTGGTCGGCATCGTCGGCCTCTACCGGTTCCTGCAGACGCCCGGCTACCAGATCGCCGTGCAGCTCAGCGATTCCGGCGGGGTGTTCCCGAACGCCGAGGTGTCGTACCGGGGCGTGACGGTCGGCCGCGTGAACCAGCTGAAGCTCTCCGACACCGGCGTTCGGGCGTTGCTGACGATCGACGCGTCGGCGCCGGCGATTCCGGCCAGCGCCAAGGCGGTGGTGGCGAACCGGTCGGCGGTGGGGGAGCAGTACATCGATCTGGAGCCGGCGGACGACAAGGGGCCGTACCTGAGTCAGGGATCGGTGATCCCGCAGGACCGGACCTCCTTGCCGCCGAGCCCGGACGAGGTGCTGTCCAATCTGGACGCGCTGGTGCGCAGCGTGCCGGCGGACAAGCTCAAGGTCGTGGTCGACGAGCTGGACAAGACGTTCGCGGGGACGGGGCTGGATCTGCAGCGGTTGTTGGACGCCAGCCACAGTCTGACCACGGAGGCGGCGAAGAATCTGCCACAGACCAAGTCGCTGCTGGCCGACGGCAAGACGGTGCTGGACACGCAGAACCGCGACGCCGCCGACATCACTGCGTTCGCGAAGTCGCTGAACCTGGTGGCGGCGCAGCTGAAGGGGTCGGATCCCGACATCCGGGCGTTGATCGGCGCGGCGCCGGCGGCGGCGCAGCCGGTGGACGACATTCTGCGGGCCTCGGGCCGGAATCTCAGTGTGGTGCTGGCGAACCTGTACACCACAACGGCGATCACCTCGACACGGACGGCCGGGATCGAGGAGCTGTTGGTGGCGTACCCGGTGATCACGGCGTTCACGCCCGGCCTGTCGCCGGACGGAACCGGGCACCTGGGGCTGGTGCTGAACTTCTTCGACCCGTTCCCCTGCACCAAGGGCTACGAGACGACCCAGGAACGCCCGGCGAACAACACGGCGCCGAAGGCGGCGAACGCCCAGGCCTACTGCGCGGAGCCGCCGAACAGCCCGATCGACGTCCGCGGCTCGCAGAACGTCCCGCGCGGCAACACTCCCCGCCTGCCCGGCGCGCTCGGCACCACGAAAACCACGGCGTCGCCGACGAACATGGCGCAGCTGCTGGGACTGCCGGGATGAACCGGCTCGTGGCGGTGATCGCGCTGCTGGCGGTGCTCGGAGCCGGCTGGGCGGGCTGGACCTGGTGGCAGTCCTCGCATTCCGACGACGTGACGTACGGGCAGACCCGGGACCTGGTGCTGGCCACGGCATCCGACCAGATCAAGACGCTGAACACGGTCGACTACCGCAAGGCCGAGGACGACCTCACGCAGTGGCAGCGCGTCACCACCGGCAACCTGCTGACCCAGCTGACCAGCCAGCACGACAGCGACGTCAACTCGACCAAGGCGCAGAAAACCGTGTCCACGGCCAGGATTGTCGACGCAGCAGTGAGCACATTGGACACTCGTGCCGGCACGGCGGCCGTGCTCGTCGCAGTTGAGGTGACGATCAGCCAGGCTGACGGTCAGTCGTCCGTACGGAAGGGCCGCGTCGACGCCGTGCTGTCCCGTACCGAGGACGGCTGGAAGACCGGCACCGTGCAGGTGATCGAATGAGGACGTCACTGGCGATCATCGTGGCCGCCATGGCCGCCACGGTCTGGTTCCTGGTCGACCAGGCGCCGCCGATGACCAACACCGCGCTGGTCGACACGGACACCACGAGCCAGGTCGAGGCGCAGGTCAAGACGGCGATCGAGAACTCGTTCTCCTATGACTACACCGACACCGCCCGCACCGCCAAGGCGGCGCAGAAGGTTCTCGTCGGGGACGCGATGCGGGAGTACGAGCAACTGTTCGACAAGGTCCGCACGCAGGCGGCCGAGCAGAAGCTGGTGCTGGTCAGCACCGTCCGGGCGGTCGCGGTCCGGGAACTCGCGGATGACGACGCGACGCTGCTGGTGTTCCTCGACCAGCAGGCCGTGCGGACTCCGGACAACGGCAACACATCGACGTCCGCCCAGCTCAGGGTGGTCGCGCACCGAGACGGAGCGACGTGGCGGGTGACCGGCCTGACCGTGCTCTGAGTTGACAGCACCCATATAGTCGGATTCGAGTAGTCGGATCCGAGGAGTCGCTGTGGCCAGGAGAAGCCGCAACACGCTGGCGCTCGCCGTGCTGGGCCTGCTGATGGAGCAGCCGTCCCACCCGTACGAGATGGCCCAGACGTTGCGCCGGCGCAACAAGGGGACCAGTTTCAAGGTCACCACCGGCTCGCTGTACGACGTGGTGGAGGGGCTGGAGCGGGACGGCTGGATCCGCGCGGTGGAGACCGGGCGGGACGGCAACCGGCCGGAACGCACCGTCTACGAGCACACCGAGCTGGGGCTGGCCGAGTTCCAGAAGTGGATCGACGAGCTGATCCGGGTTCCGGTCAACGAGTACCCGAAGTTCGTCGCCGCGGTCAGCTACGTCGGTGTGCTCGGCGTGGAGGGCGCGGTCGACGCGCTCACCGAACGCGCCGAGCGGCTGGCCAAGTCGATCGAGGAGACCGACGAGTACGTGGAAGCCGTGCACGTGCCGCGGCTGTTCATGATCGAGGTGGAGTACGCGCAGGCGATCCGCCGCGCGGAGGTGGAGTGGCTGCGGCGCACCGCGGCCGAGATGACCGAGGGCACGATCACGTGGCCGAAACCGGGGGAGTACTGATGCACACCGATGTGGTGATCGCCGGCGCGGGGCCGGCCGGACTGACGCTCGCCTGCGAGCTGGCGACCGCGGGCGTCAGCACGATCCTGCTGGAACGGGAGCCGCAACGGCCCGGATTCTGCCGTGGCTTCAACCTGAACGCGCGCAGCCTGGACGCGTTCGACCGGCGCGGCATCGCCGACCGGTTCATCGCCGAGGGGCTCAAGGTGCCGTCGACCTTCTTCGGCGGGCTGCCGGCGCCGCTGGACATCGGCAACCTGGGCTGGGACCACCCGTACACGCTCGGCATCGCGCAGACCCGCGTCGAGGAGATCCTGGAGGACCGCGCCGCCGAGCTCGGCGTGGACATCCGCCGCGGCCAGGGTCTGACCACCTTCACCCAGGACGAGGACGGCGTCACCGTCGACGGCGGGATCCGCGCGAAGTATCTCGTCGGCTGCGACGGCAGTCGCAGCGCGGTGCGCAAGATCGCCGGCATCGACTTCCCGGGCACGCCGAACACCCGCTACGTCATGCTCGGCGACGTCGAGGCGGACATCGCCCCCGGCCTGCACGGCGGCGTGTTCGTGATCCCGCGTCCTGGCTACCTCCGCGTCGTGGTCGCGGATCCGGACTTCGACCGCACGGAGCCGATCACGCTGGAGATCCTCAATTCCACTGTGGACGAAGCGCTGGGTCGGCACGTCGAGTTGGCGAATCCCCGCTGGCTCACCAGGTTCGGCAACGCCACCCGGCAGGCGGCGCGGTACCGCAGCGGACGGGTGCTGCTCGCCGGCGACGCCGCGCACATCCACCCGCCGGCCGGCGCGCAGGGCGTCAACCTGGCCATCGCCGACGCGATGAACCTCGGCTGGAAGCTGGCCGCCGCCGTGCAGGGCTGGGCGTCGCCGGAACTGCTCGACACGTACCACTCCGAGCGGCATGCGGCCGGTGCGCGTGTCCTGCTCCATACGCAGGCACAGGCGTTGCTCGGTGGCGACGAGGTCGGCCCGCTGCGTGAACTGTTCGCCGAACTGAGCGAACTCGACGGCGTCGGCAAATATCTGGCGGAACTCGCCACCGGTGTGGAAACGCGTTACGAGATCGGTGAATTCGCCACACATCCGTGGCTGGGACGGATGGCCCCGAACATCGCGGTCGCAATCGACGGCCGCCCCACCAGTGTGGCCAAGCTGCTGCACGGCGGCCGCGGCGTGCTGCTGGACTTCGGTGTCGTGGATCATCCACCGCTGGACCGGATCGACGTCCTCAGGGCGGAGCCGCTGGACGAGGCGCCGGTCGGGGCGATGCTGATCCGGCCCGACGGCTACGTCGCCTGGCTGGTCACGGGCGACGGCCGGGCCGAGCCGGGGCCGCTGGCGGCGGCGCTGTCCCGCTGGTTCGGACTGGTGCCGGCCTGACGCACCGGCGCCCGGTCGGCGGCTGGAACCGGGACGCGGTGTGCCTGGCGGCGCTGCGGGCACCGCGTGCGGTGGGCGCCCGCAAGGCCTGGCCGTCAGGGAGTCGGTGGCGCCGGGGGGACGCCACCGAACCGGGAAGAGATCAACATTCCTTCCAGGCGAAGTGATAAGTGGTGTGAATGCTTCCGTCGGTGGAGTCCATCGTCATGAAACTCGTGCTCGAGGGGTCCGAGCTGCCGGCGGCCACGCGCAGCTCGGTGTTGACATTGACGTTCCGGTCGACACCACAGGGCGCGAAGACCAATGACGCGGTATCGGCCCGGTCGGTCGTCTCCCAGTCGTTGGAGAACGGACCCGAGAACTTGTGAGCGACGCGCGCCGTCGGCGCCGTGCCCTGGAAATAATAGTTGGCCTGTTCCATGCCGGTCGCGCCCGACGCAAGATCGGCGAAGCCGCGGTAATCGGCCTCGGCGATCGCATATGTGAAGCCCTGCGGCACGTGGACGCGCAGCGACAGCTGGCAGTTCTTGCGGATGTCCGTCGGCGCCGACTGGGGGCCGACCTGGGCCAGGTAGGTGCTGTAGGTGACGGTGAACGCGGTGTTGTCCGAGGCCACGGCCACGGCGGTGGTCCCGGCGGGACACCCGGATCCGTTGACCGTGACGACGGAGACGGTGACCGGGCCGGAAGGGGGAGCGGAAGCGGGAGCGGAAACCGGGGCAATGATCATCGATAATGCCAGACCGGTGGCCGCCATCGTAGTAAGCATGGGTTTCCTTCCCAATACTTTTCACGACTGGATCGCACGCGTGGCTCACCGTAGCGCAGTCGTAACAACCGGGCACCCACTGAACGGTCGAACATGAAAACGGCCCGTTGTCCCATGGTGGGATGAATTGACCTCGTGCTCTTTACGCCACGGAAACCCGTTTTCGTGAACTGCTGCGGACGGGCTATCGGTAAGCGCTCACGCCGATGCTGCGACTGCCGAAACGCGATGGCTCCGTTCGGCCGACGCGTTTGACTCGACCCGCATCGGGTAACCGCTGTCAACGGCCCGGAAGGGGCCCCAGTGGAGGTGAACGGCCATGATCGTCGGACTCGTGCTGATCGTGCTGTCGGTCGCCGCCGCGGTGGCGGCGGTGGCGTTCAACGGCGCCGGTCCCGGACACGAGATCACCGCGTTCGGACAGCACGTGACGAACGCCAACGATATTCAGATCTTCATCGGCGGCATCGTGATCGGCCTGGTGTTCTGCCTCGGCGTGTGGATGGTGTCGGTGGCCGGCCGCCGCCGGCGGGCGATGCGCGCCGAGTACCGGGCCGCGCGGCGCGAGGCGGCCGACGCCAGCCGCGAGCGGGATCGGCTCGCGCAGCAACTGAGCACCCAGCAGGAGATCACCGAGCGGGAGCAGGACACGACCGTCATCGGTCGCCACCGCGACCACGAGGTCCGGTCCTGAGCTCCTTGCGCCACACGAACTTCAGGCCCGACCAGTCCGGCGACAGCGCGGCGACCTTGATGTCGACCAGCCCGGTCGGCAGCAGCAGTTCCCGCAGCAGGTTCTCGGTGATGTCGCTGCGGTGCCCACCGGCGCGGCGGGGCCAGCAGACCCACAGCGACGACGTCACGGCCAGTCCCGACGCAAGGGCGGTGACGTCGTCGCCGAGGTCGGCGTGGCGGCGGTAGAAGGCGAGGACGACATCTGCCCCGGCGATGTCGTCCTCGACCATTTCCACGTCCGGGAACATCCAGCCGGGCGGGGCGTGCCGCAGCGTCACCACGTGCCCCGGCTTGATGCCGAGCTTGCGGTCCAGCGGCGTGCCCTCGGCCATCCGGCGATTCTAGGCCGTCCCGGCGGTGGCTGACGGGGCCCAGCGGGCCAGTTCGGCGCGGGCGGCGGCCAGTTGGCCGTCCGAGGGCGACGTCTCGGCGACGAGCGCGTAGTGCAGGCCGGGAGTGGCCGGCAGCAGCAGGCGGTCACCGGAACGCGACGCCGTCAGGTCCGACACCACGACCGCGTTCATGTCCGCCGGCACGTGCAGCTCCGTCGGCGCGTCGGTGGCGGAACCCTGCCACACCAGCACCCCGTACCGGCCGCTGCCGACGACGGCCGAGGTGGCTGGCATCGAGCTCGGCACCGGGTTCCAGGTCAGCACCTGGCTGCCGTCACGGGACCGGTCCTCGTAGGTGAACGCCAGCGTGTGGCCGGCGACCGCCGCCGGGTACAGCCGGTCCAGCAGCCGCGGGTCCTGACGGAGCTGATTGCCTTGCAGGGCCGAGTAATCCTCGCCGTTCCAGCCGTCGGCGGCCGTCTGCACCTTGTTCGGGTTGTCGTTCATCAGCTCGTGGTGCTGGCCGCTGTAGAGGTCCCAGTGCCACTGCGTGCCGGACAGCACCGGGCCGGACTGCGCCGGGTGGCTCCACCAGTTCGCGCCCGACAGCCGGGAGTCCAGCGCCTGGTACATCGCCTTGTCCACGGTCGGCGTCTTGTCCGAGGTGTTGCCGCTCAGCGGATGCCCGAACTCGGTGACGATCGCCGCCGTCCCCAGGGCCGCGGCCCGGTCGCGGATCACGCCGAAGTCGTTCGAGTACTGGCCGTCGCCCGCCTTGCCCGGCATGAACACGCCGGACTGCGCCTGCTCGTCGTAGAAGTGCGTGTTGAAGACGTAGCGGGTGCCGATCGCACCCGTGTCGAGGAAGCCGCCGGTCTGCTTCTGGAAGGAGAGGTTGGCGTTCCAGAACATGTTCGGCTCGATGAAGGCCGGCTTGTCCTGCCAGCCGGCGGTGTCCATGGCCTGCCGGAAGCGTTGGAAGAACGGCCACAGCAGGTTCTGCTCCCAGGACTGGCTGTTCTGGTTGCTGTCGTAGCGGCCGGCGTAGGGCTCGTTCCACGGGTCCATGCCCGCGACGCCGGCGAACTCGTCGGCCGTCAGGTGGTCGTGCAGGTACTGCATGGTCTTCGTGGCCTGGCTCACGAACTCGTCCTGCACGCCGTTGGCGTTGTGCCAGAAGTCCGTGGTGGCGTCCTGCACCGCGCCGTTCTGGGTCACGTTCTGTCCCCAGTGGACACAGAGGCCGCAGCTCTCCTTCGGGTAGTGGCCCTGGTCCACCACCCACTTCGGCGCGCCGTCGCCGCTGTACCAGCTGCCGGTGTTGAACAGGTAGCGGGAGTAGAGGTCCTGGTGGTAGTCCGGCAGCACCTCGAAGCCGGCGTCCAGGAAGGCCCGCATCTGGTCGGTCAGCTTGGCCAGGTACGTCGTGTCCAGCTGACCCTTGACGGGCTCCGTGCCCGCCCACGAGACGAGGAACCGGACCGCGTTCGCGCCGGTAAGCCGGCGCATCGCCGCCGCCGACGACTGCGCGTCGGCCGTGCTGGCGAAGGGTAGGAAACCGTTCTCCGCCAGCTTCACCTCGCCGGCGACGTTGAAGCCCCGCAACACGACCTCACGGCCGTGACCGTCCACAAAGGTGCCGTTGTGGACGGTCAGGCCGTGCGCCCGGACGTCGTCCGCCGTCGCCGCGGGGGCCGTGCCGAGCACTGCCGTCGCCGCCGCGAGCACCGCGATCAGTGCCCTCATCACGTCTCCTCAAAACGTGAAAAAAATTCGCGGCTGACGGTAGTGACGGCTTTCAGGCCACGTCAATGGGCCGTTCGGTGCTTCTTGCCGCCCGCCCCGGGCGGGGCGAGGTCGCGTCACAAGTGCTGGGCCCGCTCGTAGAGCGGTTTCGAAATCGTCGAATCGAACTGCGGTCCCACCAGGTATCGGGTGCACCCCGTGTGGTCCGGCGTGGTGCAGACGTTGTCCGTTCCGGTGGTGAAGAAGCCGGCGTGCGTGTTGTTGCCGACCACCGTTCCGATGCCGTGGTGGAAGTCGGTGATCCGGGGGCCGCCGCTGGAGCCGCCGCCCATCGTGCAGGCCGGACCCCACTGGCCGGGCGAGTCCGGATAGTCGGGCGTGCCGGGGTACTGCTTGGCCACGCCGTGGCAGTAGGCCAACTCCTCACCGGTGTACTCGGGCAGGTTGTCGCGGGCGGGATCGCTGCTGGCGCGGGGATAGCCGAACTGGAACTCGACCGTGTCGCCCGGCCGGTCGAAGCCGATGCGCTGGGCCGCCCCGACCGCGTCCTGCACGCGCTTGCCCTGCTGGTTCGGGTTCAGCACGACAAACGCCTGGTCGTAGGCGTCGTACTTGGCCCCGTCCTGCTGATCGTTCCGCAGCCAGGTCGCGTCGGCCACGCCGAGCCGGCCGACGAACTTCCCGTACGGCGCCCGACCGTCGTGATAGCCGGGGATGAACAGCACGTTGGTGTTCCAGGCGTTGTTGTCGCCCAACAGGTCCGTGTTGTTCACGCAGTGCCCGGCCGTCACCACCGTGCTGCGGTTGGCGCTGGTCACGACCGTCGCCGTGCAGCTGGCGTCCTCGCCGTGGTCGGTGAAGAACAGCCGGCCGATCGTCCGGTTCTCCCCGGTCCACGGCGCGCCGTCCGGGCCGGCCTTGGGCGGATTGTGCACAGTGGACGGCACGATCAGCGCTTTGATGCGCTCCGTCGTCCAGTAGGCCAGCACCGCCTGCTGATCGGCGGCGCTGACCGCCTCCTGGTGCACCACCACGTTGTCCGCTGCCGCCGCCGGCGCGGCGAAAACCGTGCCGGCCAACAGAATTCCGATACCGAATGCGGTTCGCATGGCGGCAGGCTACGGCGGCGATGTCAGGAACTTGTGGTCATGACTCATGCCGGTTGCTCGCGGCTGGCGTTCCCGTGCCGTCGAGGCCGGTGGCGGGCGGCGACGGATGTGGCGCGAACCCGCATTTCGGTGTGCCGCTGAGCGTGACTCGCCGGGGTCAGCCGGCTTCTCGGGCCTCCTGTTCCTGCGGCGGCGATTCGGTCAGGGAGGCGGCGCGCAGCGCCACCTCCAGCTCGAATCGGGCGTCGGGACAGCGGAGCTGGTCGCCGAACAGCCTTTCCACCTGCCGCATGCGATAGCGCACGGTCTGCGGGTGCACGCGGAGCCGGGCGGCGATCTCGGGGGCGCCGCCGCGGGTCTCCAACCACGCCAGCAGGGTCTCGCCGAGCCGCTTGTGCTGCTTGTCGGTCAGCGGGGCCAGCGGAGCCAGGCGCTTGCGGATGAGCTGCTCCACCAGGAACTCGTCGGTGAGCAGCCACAGCGTGGACAGGTGGTCGACGCAGCGCACCGGGGAGCTGTCCTCGATGGTGTTGCGCCGCACCAGCTCCCGGGCCAGCTGGGCGTGCCGGTACGACTTGGCGGCGTCGGCCAGCGCGGTGGTCGGTCCGATCACGACCCGCCAGCCGGCCAGCGCGTCGGCGCAGCGCGACCACCAGTCGGCGTCGTCGGGATCGGGCACCACGAGGCACGCCTGCGTGCCCTGGAAGTCGGCGAGAATGGTGTCGGGCAGTTGAGGAGCCTCGGCGGGCCCGCCGACCCGGTCCAGCATGGCCACGCACAGCTGCGCGGGCAGCGGCCAGCGGGCGGCGGCCGCGAGTTCGGCGGCCTCGGCGCGGTCCCGCTCCTCCTCGCTGATCAGCAGCCGCAGCAGGCGCTTGCGCCGCCGCTGCAGGCCCTGCGCGCTGCGCGCCTGCATGTCGGCGTAGCCCTCCACGGACAGCGCGATCAGCTCGTCGGCGTAGGCCAGCGTGGCCTCGCCGAGCGTGAACATCATGGCGGTGGGCAACCCGCTGCGCTGCCTGAACCGGATCAGGTGCCGCCACGCGACCCGGGTGCCGAGTCGGTAGGCCTTCTGCAACGAGTCGAGGCTGCGGCCCTCGCTGGCCTCCAGCCGGCCGAGCTGTCGGTACACCTCGGCGAAGTCGGCGCGCGGCCGGTCGGGGTCGGCGATGCGGTCCACGAACTGCGTCAGCGCCTGGTTGACGCCGAGCCGAATGGCCTGCCCGTAGCAGCCGTCCAGCGGCTTCGCGTACTCCGGGATGGTGGCCCGGATGGTGTGGATGATGTCCTCGGCCAGCGGTGGCAGCTGAGGTCTGATCAGTGTCGCCAATTCCCTGGGCAGCCGTTCGGCGGTCGTTCTCATGGCTTCATCCCCAGAACTGTCGGTGTTCGGCGATTCTGCCATACGGGGCCCGGTTTTGACTCCGGTCAGTAATCGTCACCACCGTGACAGTGAATTGCTCATGATCGTGACAAAAACGCCAGAAAAGCCTTTCACAGTAAGGCGGGATCGGCAGGAGTGAGGAATGCTCACCCCGGAGGTGAGTCGTCGGCGGGTGACGGTGCGTCGAGCGCGCGGGAGCGGGGCGCCTGGCCCAGGCCCGCGCCACCACCGACGACGTGGTCATCCCCGCCGCCCGACTACGTAGACTCCGCCAGGTGAGCGAAACCGCCGGTGTCCCCGTCCGCCAGCAGGGGATGCGCGACCACAACCTGGGTGTGGTGCTGCGCTGCATCGCCGACGGCGACGGCGTCTCCCGGGCCGAGGTGGCGGCGGCGACCGGACTGACCAAGGCGACCGTCTCCAGCCTCGTCGACGAGTTGGCCCGGCACGAGCTGATCGTGGAGGCCGGCCCGGCCGGCAACAGCGTCGGCCGGCCCGGGCAGGCGCTGCGGCTGAACCCGGACGGCCCGGTCGGCATCGGCATCGAGATCAACGTCGACTACCTCGCGTGCTGCGTGCTCGACCTGTCCGGGCGGCCGCGGCACCAGGCGGTGACGTTGGCGGACAACCGGGACCGGCCCGTGGGCGAGGTCCTGGCCGAGGCGGCCGGCCTGGTCGACACGGCGTTGGACTGCGCTCTGGCCGCGGGCCTGCCGGTAGCCGGTGTCGTGGCGGCGGTGCCGGGTCTGGTCCGCACGGCCGAGGGGCTGCTCGCCTCCGCCCCGAACCTCGGCTGGACCCAGGTCCGGCTCGTCGAGGAGCTGTCGCGGCGCGGCTGGCCGCCGGTGAGCGTGGAGAACGAGGCGAACCTGGCGGCACTGGGGGAGCTGTGGTTCGGCGAGCCGCCCCGCACCGACTTCATCCACGTCTCGGGCGAGATCGGCATCGGCGCCGGCGTGATCGTCGGCGGCGAGCTGTTCCGCGGCCGCAACGGATTCGCCGGCGAGCTCGGCCACGTCACGGTCCACCCGGACGGCCCCGTCTGCGGCTGCGGGGCGCGCGGCTGCCTGGAGGCGATCGCCGGCCAGGAGGCGATCCTGCGCGCGGCGGGTCTGCCGCCCCGGACCGGCACGACCGTGGCCACGCCGGCCGGTCCGCTGGCACGGCTGGTGGAGCGGGCCGAGGCCGGCGACGAGCGGGCGGTCGACGCCGTGGAGACTGCGGGCGAGGCACTGGGCGTGGCGCTGGCCGGCATGGTCAACCTGCTGGACCTGGACGCCGTGCTGCTCGGCGGCATGTTCGCGCTGCTGGCGCCGTGGCTGCGGGAGCCGGTGGAGGCGGAGCTGTCCACACGCGTGCTGGGCGCCCGGTGGACGGAGCCGCGGGTGGTGGTGTCCCGGCTCGGCTGGGAGGCCGCGGTGCGCGGCGCGGCCGGGTCCGTGGTCAACCGGATCGTGCAGAACCCCGCCGAGCACGTGCGCCGATCGGCCTGACGCCCGCCGGCCCTTCGACCGATACGTGGAAGAACACCTCGAACTGGGCGATTCCGCCGCCCGTGACCGTTCCCGCCGATAAGGTTGTATGAGCAAACTTTCGGCTAGAGTGATGTCTCGGGGGAGGTGAGGATCTTGAACATCCGGCGCGCCTACCACCAGTACTGCGGCCTCGCGGCCGCCCTCGACGTGCTGGGGGAGCGGTGGACCCTGCTGATCGTGCGGGAGCTGCTGCTCGGGCCGCGCCGCTACAGCGACCTGCTGGCCGACCTGCCCGGGCTGGGCACCAACCTGCTCGCCGACCGGCTGAAGTTCCTGGTCGACAAGGGCGTCATCCGGCAGTGCCCGGGCCGGACCGCCTACGAGCTGACCGAGGCCGGCGGGCTGCTGCGGCCGGTGGTGCTCGACCTCACCCGGTGGGGCTTCGGCTTCACCCCCGACAAGTCCACTGTGGACGCCGTCCGGCCGCGCTGGGGCTTCCTCGCCGCCGAGACGCGCCTGCGCGAGGACCGGGCCGGCGACGTCGACGAGGACTACGAGTTCCACGTCGACGACGAGGTGTTCCGTTTCGAGGTCCGCGACGGCCGTGTCCAGGCCGCCGCCGGCCGGGCGGGATCGGCCTCGGTGGTGGCGACGGCCGATGCCGTGACGCTGGTTCGGTTAGGGGCGGGACAGGTGACGGCCGAGGACGCGTTGGCGGCCGGGGAACTGACCATCAGCGGCCCGTCGGACGCGGTGCAGCGCTGCCGCCGCCTACTGGACCTGGCCTGAGCGGTCCGCGCTCGAGTCGGGCATGCGGGATCCCCGTGCGGCCGGTGGCGGCACGGGGTGTCCCATTGTCGTTGACCGTCAGGGGCAGGTCTTCCACGCGAAGTGGTAAATGGTCGTAATGCTGGCGTCCGTCGAGTCCATGCTCAGGAAGCTGGTTGTCGTCTTCGTGTTGGACGTTCCGGCGGATACCCGCAGTTCGGTGTTAATGTTGAAGTTGCGTTCCTGGCCGCAGGGCTCCCAGACCAGGGAGCCGATATCGGTGGTGTCGGTGTTCTGCCAGTCGTCGTCGAACGGGCCGTTGAGGTTGTGGGAAATGTACGACGTCGGCGCGTTACCCTGGAAGTAGTAGTTCGCACGCTCCTGTCCGGAGGCACCCTTCTCCAGATGGCCGAAGCCGCGGTAATCGGCCTCGGCGATCGCATACGTGAATCCTGACGGCACGTGAACCCGCAGATTCAGCTGACAGTTCTTCCGCAGGTCGGTCGGCAGCGCGCCCACCCCGACCTGTGCCGTGTAGCTGCTGTAGGTCACGGTGAACGCCGTGTTGTCCGGGGCTACGGCGACCGCGGCCGTGCCGGCCGGGCACCCGGAGCCGTTGACCGTCGCGACGTCGATGACAATCTTGTCGGGCGGCGGAGGGGTGGTCCACGCAAACGGTTGGATGGTTTGCAACAGGGAGAAAACCACACCGGTTGCGGCCAGCGTTTTCAGCATGGGTGTCCTTCCCAATACTCCACGACTGGGGGGCGGGTGCGACCCACGGTAGCCGCAAATGCGAAAAATGTGGCCCACTGAACGGAGTAACAAGTTGAGTCGTATTCAGCTTCGTCCTGACAGGGCACGATGGGATCGTCCCATGAGCGGCCTTGATTGTGTCAGCCTCGGCCGATGAATGGCATCGCCGTCGCCATCACCGTCATGAACTGCACATTGGCGGTCAACGGCAACCCCGCCATGTAGAGCACCGCGTCGGACACCGCGGAGACGTCCATTCGCGGTTCCGGCCGAATGGAGCCGTCGGCCTGTGGCACGCCGTCGGCCATTCGGGCGGTCATCGCCGTCTCCGCGTTGCCGATGTCGATCTGGCCGCAGGCGATGTCGTGCTGCCGGCCCTCCAGCGACAAGACCCTGGTCAGGCCGGTCACGGCGTGCTTGCTCGCGGTGTAGGCGACCGAGTTGGGCCGCGGCACGTGCGCGGACAGCGAACCGTTGTTGATGATCCGGCCACCGCGTGGCCGCTGCCGTTTCATCACCCGGAAGGCGGCACGGGCGCACAGGAAGGACCCGGTCAGATTGGTGCCGATCACCTTCGACCACATCTCGGCCGACATGTCCTCGACGGGCGCGGCCCGACCGTTCGTGCCGGCATTGTTGACCAGGAGGTCGAGCCGGCCCCAGGTGCTCTCCACGGTGTCGAACAGGGCGTCCACCTGCGCCTCGACGGCCACGTCGGTGGGCACGACCAGGGCGTTCGGGTGGTCGCCCGCGGTCTCCCGTAAGGTGTGCTCGCGCCGCCCGGCCAGCGCCACGTGGTAGCCGGCCTCCAGCAGGGCCACCGCCACCGCGGCTCCGATGCCGGCGCCCGCGCCGGTCACAATCGCTGTCCTCATGCTGGTCAACGTACCGCCGGACGTCCATAGTGGACCCGGGTCGGGTGTGGCCAACACCTACTCCCCGTAGTAATACATGGTCGCTATTGTGTGACCCATCGCGGGAAGTGCGGGTCGGGGTGTTCACGAGGAGTAATCGGTCATCGACACGGGGCAGCTGATCGCCGGGCATTACCGGCTGGTCGAACGGGTGGGCAGCGGCGCCATGGGCGTCGTCTGGCAGGCCAGGGACGAGCGTCTCGAGCGCATGGTCGCGATCAAGCAGCTCGTGCTCCAGCCCGGCCTGTCCGAGCAGGAGTCCGACGAGGCGCGGCGGCGGGCCATGCGCGAGGCCCGGATCGCCGCCCGGCTCCAGCACCCCAACGCGATCACCGTGTTCGACGTCGCCGAGAACGACGGCGAGCCCTGCCTGGTGATGGAGTTCCTGCCGTCCCGCAGCCTGTCCTCGGTGCTGGCCGAGCGCGGCACGCTCTCGCCCGAGGAGGCCGCCAAGATCTGCGCGCAGGTGGCGTCGGCGCTGTCCGCGGCGCACGCGGCCGGCATCGTGCACCGCGACGTGAAGCCGGCGAACATCCTGCTCACCGAGAACGGCACCGCCAAGATCACCGACTTCGGCATCTCGCGGGCGGTCGGGGACGTGACGGTCACGCAGACCGGCATCTCGGCCGGCACGCCGGCCTACCTGGCGCCCGAGGTGGCGCGGGGCCACGACCCGAGCCCGGCGGCGGACGTCTTCTCCCTCGGCGCGACGCTGTACAACGCGGTCGAGGGCCGGCCGCCGTTCGGCACCAGCCAGAACCCGCTGGCCCTGCTGCACGCCGTCGCCACCGGCAAGGTGCCGCCGCCGAAGCAGGCCGGCGTCGCCACCGACCTGCTGATGGGAATGCTGGACGCGGAGCCCGAGGCGCGGCCGACCATGCGGGAGGCGGCGGACGCGCTGACCGAGATCGGCGCGGGCCGCCCGGTGACGTGGACGCCGGTGCCGCGGACCGCGGTGCTGGCCGCGGAGACGACCGCGGTCGCGGCCGAGCCGCCCGCGCTGTTCCTGGCCACGGCGACGCTGCCGGCCGACCAGACGACCAAACAGGACGTGCGGCAGCCGCCGGAGGAGAAGCCGGCCTCGCGGCGGACGATCATCATCGGGCTGGTCGTCGCCGTGGTGGTGATCGCGGCCGGGCTGATCGTGATCGCGACGGTGAACAACAACGGCACCACCACGCCGCCGGTGACGTCGAACCCGCCGGCGACCAGCGCGGGACAGCAGCCGCCGGCGTCGTCCACGACCACCACGTCGGCGGCGCCGACGACGTCGGCCACGACGCAGAGCACGAGCAGCAGCCCGTCCAGCACGACGACGACCACCACCACGACCACCGCCCCGACCAGCGTCACCAACGATCCCAACGGCGGCCCGATCGACTTCGGCCAGGCCGGCCAGCTGGTCATCAACTTCTACGACCAGGGCAACGGCCCGGCCGGGAACTGGGCCATGCTGTCGCCGAACGCGCAGGCGCTGTTCGGCAGCCAGGACGCGTTCAACGCCTACTGGGCCCAGTACAGCAACGTCGTCGCCAACAACGCCCAGGGCGTGACCGCGAATCCCGACGGCTCGGACAATGTCCCGGTCGACGTGACGTACACGAAGAACGGGCAGGGGCCGGTCACCCAGCACAAGAACATCAAGGTGATTCGCCACAACGGGCAGCTGCTCGTCGACGGCGACCCCCGCCAGAGCTGACGGGGGACGCCGCCGAACCGGGTCAGCCGGTGAATCCCTCGAACCGCTTGCTGAAGTCCCACGGCTGCTGCGGCACGTTGGTGCAGTCGGTCAGGCTGCCGTTGCACGCGTTCCGGTCCCGGGTGGCCTCCCAGAACGCCAGCTCGCCGAGGTGCTTGCCGTTGGCGTAGCCGACCAGCGCCGACGCGTCGGCCAGGGTGAACGTGGAGCCGTCGTCGTTGACGCCGAGCATCGGGGTCACGCCGACCATGCCCCACAACTGGGCGTCGGTCCTGCTCGGGTAGATCGCCTTGAGCTGGTCGTGAGTCGCCTGCGCGGCCTGCTGGGCCTTCAGCCCCATGTCCACGCCGTCGTGCTGGCCGTAATCCATCGCCATCACGTTCACCAGGCTGACGTTCACGCCATGGTTCACCGCGGACTGCACGATGTACGTGCCGTCGGAGGTCAAACCGTCCGGCATCACCGGCAGCGTGTAGGAGATCTGCAGTCCCGGATTCGCCGCCTGCACCTTGGCCAGCACCGCGTTCCGCCGGTCCACCGCCGTGTGGTCGACGACCGCGGCCCCCTCGATGTCGAAGTCGAGCCGGCTCGTCGCGTAGGCGGTGATGATCGCCTGGTACTGCTGCTGGATCTGCGCCTGGTCGGTGCACGACCCCGCCAGCTCGGTTCCCGCCTCGCCGCCGAAGGAGATCGTCACGTCCCCGCCCTGCGCCCGCAGCGCGTCGATGTCGTCGCGGTCCCAGCCGGTCGTCGGATCGTAGGCGTTGAACCACGACGCCTTGCACCCGTTGCCGGTGACGAAGGCCAGTGTGAAGTTCTGCAGCCCGGAGGCGTTGGCGGTGTCGGTGAGCACGGGGGTCGGCCACGACCCCATGTCCACGTACGGCGCGACCTTCAGCGGCCAGGTGCTGCCGCTGCCCGTCCCGGCGGCCGTGGTCACCGAGATCGCGTTGGACGCCGCCGACTGGTTTCCGGCGAGGTCGTGCGCCCTGACCGTGAAGGTGTACGAGGTGGACGGTGCCAGCCCGGTGACCGTCGCCGACGTACCCGCGACGGTCAAGGCCTTCGTCGACCCTTTGTACACGTCATACCCGGTGACACCGACGTTGTCCGTGGCAGCCGACCAGCTCAACGCGACGCCGGTGCTGGTCACCGTGCCGGCTCTCAGGTTGCCCGGCGCCGACGGCGGCGTGGTGTCGACGACCCCGGCGCAGGTGGCCCCGTTCAGCAGGCAGTTCCCCGGCAAGCCCGATCCACTGGCGACAAAGCCGAAGGCGGCCGTGGCCCCGGCCGCGACGGTTCCGTTGTAGCTCTTGTTGGTGAACGTGTAGTGGTTGTTGGACACGGTCTCGGTGGCGTCCCAGGACGAGGAGACCGTGGTGCCGGCGGGTAGGTCGAACTCGACCTTCCAGCTGCTGATCCCGTGATTGCTCTGGTTGGTGATCGTGTACTGACCTTGATACCCGCCGCCCCAGGCGGAGGTCTGGACGAAGTCGGCGCTGACGGCGCCGGGCGTGGCGGCGAACGCGGGGGTGCCCAAGAGCGCGAGCGCGGCGACCACTGGCAGGGTGAGGCGTCGTGACATGAGGCTGCTCCAGTCGAGTGGTGGCAGCCGTGCACATCGTGCGGGACCGTTCGACCTTCGCGCTAGGTCCGTTCGCCGTAGCCTGCGGCCTCGTGGGGAACGTGCTGAACTTCGTCCTGCTGGCCGCCGGCGTGATCGCGGTCCTGCTGTGACGCTCGTGCCGATGCTGCGGCGGCTGCCGCGTCGGGTGGAACGCATCGCCGGCGCACTGGAGAACGGCCGGCGTCCTCCGCGTGCTGGCCCTCATCTTCCGCCGGGACCGGTAACGTCGTCACCGTGATCGAGGACCTGCTGCCCGCCGAGGTGGTGTCGGCCGACGTGCTCGGCGACGACCCCGACGCCCGGCTGCTGCCCGAGGAGGAACCGGGCGTCGCCAAGGCCGTGGAGAAGCGGGTGCGGGAGTACACCATCGCCCGCACGTGCGCCCGCCGGGCGCTGGGCAAGCTCGGCCTGCCCGAGGTCCCGATCCTGCGCGGCGAGAAGCGTCAGCCGCTGTGGCCGGCCGGCATCGTCGGCAGCATCACGCACACCAAGGGCTACTGCGCGGCGGCGGTGGCGCGTGCCGATGAGGTGCTGACCGTCGGCATCGACGCCGAGACCTACGCCGAGCTGCCCGACGGCGTGCTCGGCGTCGTCACGCTGCCTTCGGAGCGCGAGATGCTCGCCGGGCTGCCGGCCGGTACGCACTGGGACCGGATCCTGTTCAGCGCCAAGGAAAGCGTGTACAAGGCGTGGTTCCCGCTGACCGAGAAGTGGCTCGGCTTCGGCGACGCCCGGCTGACCTTCCATCCCGACGAGAACAGGTTCTCGGTCGAGCTGCTGGTGGAGCCGCCGCTGGTCCGCGGCGAGGCGCTGACCGGTTTCGAGGGCCGGTTCCTGGTCCGCGACGGCCTGGTCGTGACGGCCATCGTCAGCACTTGAGCCAGGACAGGTGGAACCGTGCGCTCACCGCCCCGTCGGTCGAGTCCATGGTCATGAAGCTGGACGCGGACTTGCCGTCGAGCTTGAGGTCGGCGGTGATGGTGAGCGGCTTGCGGTCGTTGCACGGGCCGTGCACGACCGAGCCCGCGTCCGGCCGGTCGGTGACCTGCCAGTCGTCGTCCTTGGGACCGGCGAACGTTTGCGTGCTGTGCCTGGTCGGCATGCCCGTGAAGCGGTAGGTGGCCGTCTCGACGCCGCGTGCGCCGTCGTCCAGGTGGGCGAAGCCGCGGAAGTCCGTCTCGTCGATGCCGTACGTGTAGCCCGGCGGCTGGTTCACCCGGACCGTCAGCGTGCAGTCCTTGTGCGCCGACTTGCCGTTCCCCTGCACGGCGAAGTCGCTGTAGGTCACCGTGAACGCCACGTTGTCGGGGGAGATCGCGATTGCCGTCGTGGACGCGAGGCAGCCGGTTCCGCTGGCCGTGAGCAGGTCGATCGTGACCGGCTGCGGTGGCGTCACCGCCGTGGTCAGCGCGTACAGGGCGACCGCCAGCAGACTTCGCACGTTTCCTCCCTCGCGACTCGGCGGAACCTATCGCCGGGGTTCGCCGCCGGCACACCGCCGTCCGGCGGCATCGACGTCCGGTACCCGTGCGGCTATGGTGAACTAGAACACGTTCTAGTTTGCGAGGTGTCATGAGGTTCGGGGTGGTGCTGTTCAGCAGCGACCGGGGCGTCCGTCCGGCCGTGTGCGCCCAGGCGGCCGAGGACGCCGGCTTCTACTCGTTCTACGTGCCCGAGCACACGCACATCCCCGTGCGGCGCGACGCCGCCCACCCTCGGACCGGCGGCGCCGAGCTGCCCGACGACCGCTACCTGCGGACCCTCGACCCTTGGGTCTGCCTCGGCGCCGCCGCCGCCGTCACCTCCACCATCCGCCTCGCCACTGCCGTCGCGCTGCCCGTCGAGTCCGACCCCATCACCCTGGCCAAGACCATCGCCACCCTCGACTTCCTCTCCGACGGCCGCGTCACCCTCGGCGCCGGCTTCGGCTGGAACACCGACGAGTTGGCGGATCACGGCATCCCCGGGCGCTACCGCTACACCGCGCTTCGCGAGTACGTCGAGGCCATGCGGGCCCTGTGGACCTCCGATGTCGCTTCGTACCAGGGGAAGTTCGTGTCCTTCGGCGACAGTTGGGCCTATCCCAAGCCCGTCCAGCCGCACCTGCCCCTGCTGATCGGCGCCGGCGGCACCGAGCGCACCTTCGACTGGATCGCCGCCCACGCCGACGGCTGGATCACCACTCCCGGCGAGGGCGACGTCGACGGCAGTGTCCGGCTGCTGATGGAGCGTTGGGCCAAGGCCGGCAGGTCCGGCAAGCCGTACATCGTGGCTCTGGACCGTGCCACCCCCGAGCGCGTCGACCACCTCTCCGCGCTGGGCGTGGACGAGGTCGTCATCGGCGTGCCCGACAAGGACGAGGAGACCGCCCTGGCCTTCATCGCCAAGATGGGCTCCCGGCTGCGGAACTCTGCCCGCTACTAGCGACTATGTTGGACGGCGACCGTACCAAGCTCACGGAGGCACGTAATGAGCAGTCGAGCCGCCCAGACCATCGCCGCGCTGCGCCGCGGGCATGACGAACTCGTCGCGCGGCTGGCCGAGTTGGGGTCGGAGGACATCGTGCGCACCTCCGGCGCCCGGGAGTGGACCGTGGCGCAGGTGGTCAGCCACCTCGGCAGCGGCGCCGTGATCAGCAAGGCCTCGCTGGACGGCGCCCTCGCCGGCAGCGGCAACCCGGGCATGGACTTCAACAAGGAGGTGTGGGCGCGCTGGGACGGCATGACGCCGGAGCAGCAGGTCGCCGAGTTCCCGGCCGTGAACGAGGAGCTGGTGAGCGCCTACGAGGCGCTGGACGCGACCGCGCTCGAGCAGCTGCGGATCGACGTCGGCTTCATGCCGCAGCCGCTCGACGTGGCGGGGCACGCGGGCATGCGGCTCACCGAGTTCGCCCTGCACGTCTGGGACGTCAACGTCACCTTCGACCCCGCCGCGACCGTCGCCCGTGACGCGGCCGTGCTGCTGATCGACACCTTCGGCCCGCTGCTGCGCTTCGCCGGCAAGGCCGACCAGGTCGACGGCGCCGTCACCGTCGCCGTGCGGGCCACCGTCCCGGACCGCGACTTCGGCCTGGTCATCGACGACGTGGTGGAGCTGACCGACGTGCCGGCCGCCGCCGACGCGAAGCTCACCGCGCCCACCGAGTACCTTGTCCGGCTGTTCTCCGGCCGGCACGCCGCCGAGCACACCCCGGAATCCGTGCGGGTGACCGGTTCCGTCACCCTGGACGACCTGCGCCGGGTGTTCCCCGGCTACTGATTACGTGAGTGTTATGGATCTTCGCTGACCGGCCGGACGCCGCCGCGACCCCGATAGGTTCGGTGGCGTCAGGCCGAGGCGAAGGGATCCGAGCACGTGTCGGAATTCGGGAAAACCGTGACCAGGGTGGGAAGTTTCGTCAGCCGCTACGGGCTGGTCGCGGTGCTGGCGCTGTTCGGCGGCGGCAAGTACGTCAAGATGGACAGCCGGGTGCTGATCGAGCAGAGTCCGCTGCTCAGCTGGATCTACGACTTCCTCAGCCCGCAGGCGGTCGCCTACGCGCTGGGCACCACCGAGATCGTCACCGCGATCCTGATCGCCTGCGGGCTCCGGCTGCCGCGCGTGTCGGCGGCGGGTAGCGCGATCGCGGTGGCGCTGTTCGTCTGCACGCTGAGCTTTCTGTTCAGCACCAAGGGAGTCGTGGTGACCTTCGCGGCCGGCTTCTTCCCGGTGTTCTCCGCCCAACCGGGCCAGTTCCTGCTCAAGGACATCGTGTTGATCGGCGTCGCGCTGTGGACGCTCGGCCAGTCGCTACACGCCGCCGGTGATGCCGTGCGTGCCCGTGTTGTCGAGGAAGCTCAGCACGCCGCGTGATCACGCGATCGAGGTCAGGGCGTCCATGACGGCGGTGACGGCCGGGCGGCCCTGGGAGCCGGTCCGGATCACCGCGTCGATACGGCGCGAGCGGCCGGTCGGCGTGGTCGGGACGTCGACGTGCAGCAGCGCGAGGCGGGGCAGGACGGCGGCGCCGACGCCGGCGGCGACCAGGCTGGCGATGGTGGCGAGACCCATGAACTCCCATCGGGAATCGGGTTCCACGCCGAGCTCCGCCATGATTTGTTCGGCGGTGCGGCGGGACGGCTGGTCGGCGGGGGCGACGAGCCAGGTCGGGTGGTCGACGGGGCCGGCGATGACGAGCGGGTCCTCCATCAGCTCGGTGCGAAGCAGACCGGGTTCGGGCGGCGTCGGCCGCCAGGAGTCGACCACGGCGATGTCGACCTCGCGGGTGCGTAGGCGTTCCAAGGCTTCCTCGTCGACGTACTGGCGCAGCACGACCTGCGGCCCTCGGATGGCGACCAGGCGCGGCGCGACCGCGACGGCGACCGTGGGAATCGTGCTGACGACGATTCGGCCTGTGGTGTCGTTCGCGGCCTGCGCGAGGTCCGCCTCGGCAGCCTCGACGGCGTCGAGAACCGTGGCGGCGTGGGCCGCGAGGCGCTGGCCGGCCTCGGTGAGGGCGGCGCTGCGGGCCGACCGTTCCAGAAGGGCAACCCCCGCTTCCCTTTCCAACACGGCGAGCTGCTGCGACACCGCCGACGCCGAGTAGCCGGTCGCGGCGGCGACCGCGGCGATGCTGCCCAGGGCGGCGAAGTGGTGCAGGAGTGCGAGGCGGCGGAGTTCGAGCATCGGGAAAGCTTACGCTCGACGGCAGGTATTCGCGCTGTACGTGATGCTCGGCGGGCGGCACCGTGAGGGCATGCCCGTCTCCGCGACCCTTGCCGCCAACGACACGATCGCCCACCGCCGAGCGAACGGCCTTCCCGTGGTGCCGCTCGGCTTTGGTGAAGCCGGCCTGCCCGTGCATCCGCTGCTCACCGCGGCCCTCGCCGACGCCGCCGGCAGCGCCGGATACGGTCCGGTCGCCGGCATCCCTGCGTTGCTCGAGGCCGCCGCCGGTTACTGGTCCCGGCGCGGCGTGCCGACGGAGGCGTCACAGGTTGTCGCCGGTCCCGGCAGCAAGCCGCTGCTGTGGGCGATTCTCGGCGCTCGGGGCGGCGGCGTCGCGCTGCCGAAGCCGAGCTGGGTCAGCTACGCCGCGCAGGCCGCCATGCAGGGCCTCGACACGATTCGGATCCGCAGCGTCGGCGGCGTGCCCGACCCGTCCGAACTGGACGCCGTCGCTCGTGGGCTCAAGCTTTCCACCGTTGTCGTGACGCTTCCCGACAACCCCACCGGCCGCCTCGCGCCGCCCTCCGTCATCCGTGACCTGTGCGCCGTCGCCGAGCGGCACGACCTGCTCATCGTCTCCGACGAGATCTACCGTGACCTCACCTCCGCCGACTTCCTCAGCCCCGCCTCGGTTTCGCCCGATCGCGTGGTCGTGACTTCTGGCCTGAGCAAGAACCTCGCCCTCGGCGGCTGGCGTCTCGGCGTCGCCCGCTTCGCCGACCCGCACCTGCGCTCCCGGGTCGTCGACTTCGCCAGCGAGGTGTGGTCCGCCCCCTCGCGCCCCGTCCAACACGCCGCCGCCGTGGCCTTCGCCGAGCCGCCGGCCCTGGTCGAACGCGTTGCTCAGAGCCGAAACCTCCACCTCCGTGTCGCTTCCGCCGTCGCCTCGCTCTTCGGCACGCCGCCCCCGGACGGCGCTTTCTACCTCTATCCCCACGTCCCCGGCTTCGCCACCGACCGGGACGTCGCCGCACATCTCTTGTCCCGCAACGGCGTCGTCGTTCTCCCCGGGTCCTCCTTCGGCGACGACCCTTCGGCCTGCATGATCCGCGTCGCCACCAGCCAGCTCTACGGCGACACCGACGAGCAGAAGGAACAGGCCCTGCGCAGCGACAATCCCGCTGAGCTGCCGTGGATCGTCGCCCAGTTGGAACTGATCCGCAACGCCCTCGCCTGACCCCCGCGAGTCACGCTCTCCGGCACACCGAATGTAAGAATCAGGCAGAACTGGGCCGCTGGGCTCGGTTCTGCGCGAAACCTACATTCGCAGTGTCCGAGAGCGTGACTCGCCGGGGTGCCATTCCCAGCGGATGCCGTGGACCCCGGGGCGGGCGTCCAACGTGACGATGTGCGCGGATTGCCCACCGGTCAACGCGACCGGCGTCTCGATCACGCGGTCGGCGGTCTCCTGGTACCCCAGGCAGCGCGCCGGCGCGGCGGCGGGGTGGAAGCGGACCTGGATCACGAGATCCCAGGCGGAGGTGGTGAGCACCTGTTCCCAGTGGTCGGCGGGCGGGCGGCTCACCTCGTACTCGACGATGCAGGTCTCGCCGGCGGAGAGTCGGTTGTCCAGCAGGAGAACCCCGTCGACGGCGCGGCAGTTCCGGGTGTCGATCACGCGGGCGCCGGCGTCGATGCCGGGTGCGAACCGGTCCACGCCGTCGCGGCAGGCCCGGAGCACGGCGCGGGTGCGGGCGGTCTGCCTCGGCGCGTGGACGACGGTGTGCAGCGAGACGATGAAGGTGTCGGCGGCGTGGAGCGGGTCGCAGGTGGATCTCGGGGCGGGAATCGTCGGCACGGTACTCCCATAAGCGGCTGTCGTCCGGTTCGATTCTGCGCCGCCGGACGGCCGCCGGGATGCCTTAACTCTTGACGAGGGGCGGGGCGAACATCACCACCAACGTACTAGGATAGGCTGACCTAAGTTAGGTTAGGGTTCCCTGAACTGGGGCGGACATCGAGGGAGCGACATGAGTGCTGAGGCCGGCGAACAGGTCCCGATCTACGACGTCGTCGGGGTGGGGTTCGGGCCGTCGAACCTGGCGCTCGCGATCGCGCTCGCCGAGCACAACGCGGGCGCGGCCGAGCCGGTGACCGCGCACTTCCTCGAACGACAGCCGCGCTTCGGATGGCACCGGGGGATGCTGATCGACACCGCCACGATGCAGGTGTCGTTCCTCAAGGACCTGGTCACGATGCGCAATCCGACCAGCGAGTTCAGCTTCGTGAACTACCTGCACTCGGTCGGCCGGCTCGTCGACTTCATCAACCACAAGAACCTGTTCCCGCTGCGGGTCGAGTTCCACGACTACTTCGAGTGGGCCGCGGCCAAGGTCGACGACGTCGTCTCCTACGGCGTCGAGGTGGTCGACGTCCGGCCCGTCCTCGACGGCGCGGAAATCGCTTTCTTCGACGTCGCGACCTCGGACGGCGCGACGCTGCGGGCCCGCAACCTGGTGATGAGCACGGGTTTGCGGCCGCAGCTGCCCGACGGCGTCACCGTCGGGCCTCGCATCTGGCACAACAGCGAGCTCCTGCACCGGGTCGAAAGGCTGAAGAACGCCGATCCCCGGCGCTTTGTCGTCGTCGGCGCGGGGCAGAGCGCCGCCGAGGTCGCGGCCCTGCTGCACGACGAGTTCCCACGGGCCGAGGTATGCGCGGTGTTCGCCCGCTACGGCTACAGCCCCGCCGACGACAGCTCCTTCGCGAACCGCATCTTCGATCCCGAGGCGGTCGACCACTTCTACCGGGCGGGCGAGCCGGTGAAGGACCGGCTGATGCGCTACCACGGCTCGACGAACTACTCGGCGGTGGACATCGACCTGATCGACGAGCTCTACCGTCGCGTCTACCGGGAGAAGGTGCTCGGCACGCAGCGGCTGCGGCTGTTCAACGTGTCCCGGCCGGTCGAGGTGCTCGACACCGGCGCCACGGTCACGGCGGCCATCGAGTCGCTGACCACGGGCGAGCGCACGATCCTCGACGCCGATGCCGTCATCTACGCCACCGGCTATCTGCCGGCCGACCCGACTCCGCTGCTCGGCGCGCTCGGCGCTCAGTGTGTCCGGGACGCCGAGGACCGGCTGCGCGTCGAGCGCGACTACCGGGTCACCACGGAAGCGGCGGTGCGTGGCGGCATCTACCTGCAGGGCGGCACCGAGCACACGCACGGCATCACGTCGTCGCTGCTGTCGAACACCGCCGTGCGGGTCGGCGAGATCCTGGCGTCCATTGTGAACCGACGCGCCATCTCGCCGTCGCCTCAGCCCGACGAGTTCGCGGTGAGCATCCAATAGCACCCGCCCCAGCTCACGTCAACCCCTTGAGGTTCGGAACGGACCATTCCTCTACTCGGAGTTTAGGAATGGTCCGTTCCGAACGCCGGGCTCAGGCCGGGGCCGGGTGGTGCCGGCTGATCGGGATCACCATCGGCGTGCCGCTGACCGGGTCGGGCGTGACCTGGCAGCGCACGCCGAACACGGTGTCCACCAGCTCCTCGGTGATCACCTCGGACGGCCGGCCGGACGCCACGATCCGGCCGGCCTTCATGGCGATCAGGTGATCGGCGTAGCGGCAGGCCTGCGGCAGGTCGTGCAGCACCATCACCACCGTCCGGCCCTCGTCCCGGTTGAGGTCCACGACCAGGTCCAGCACGTCGATCTGGTGCGCGAGGTCCAGGTACGTCGTGGGCTCGTCCAGCAGCAGCACGGGCGTGCCCTGCGCGACGGCCATGGCGATCCACGCCCGCTGCCGCTGCCCACCGGACAACTCGTCCACCCTACGGTCGGCGAGGTCGGTCATCTGCGTGGCAGTCAACGCATCCCGCACGGCGCCTTCGTCCGAAGTGGACCACTGGCGCCACCAGGTCTGGTGTGGGGCACGGCCACGGCCGACGAGGTCGGCGACGGTCATGCCCTCGGGGGCGACCGGCGACTGCGGCAGGATGCCCAGCCGCTGGGCGACCTGCCGGGTGGGCAACTCATGGATGGACTTGCCGTCGAGGTAGACCCCGCCGGCCCTCGGTGCGAGCAGCCGGGCCAGCGTGCGCAGCAGCGTGGACTTGCCGCACGCGTTCGCGCCCACGATGGCGGTGATCTGCCCGGGCGGGATGTCCAGGTCGAGCCCGTCGATGACGATCCGGTCGTCGTAGGCGACGCGCAGGCCCCGCACCCGCAGGGATGGCGTGTCCGATGTCATGTGTCAGCCTCCGGAGCCGGAACGATTGGCCCTGACCAGCAGCCAGAGCAGGACCGGTGCGCCGAGCGCGCCGGTCACGATGCCGACCGGCAGCCCGGACGGGGTGATCACGCGCGCGAGGATGTCGCTACCCAGCACGAGAACCGCGCCGCCGAGCGCGGACGCGGTGACGGGCGGCGCGGACAGCCGGGCCAGCCGTTGCGCGATTTGCGGTGCGGTCAGCGCGACGAACGAGATGGGCCCGGCGGACGCCGTCGCGAACGCGACGAGCCCGGCGCCGGCGAGCAGCAGGCTGAGCCGCACGGGCTGCACCGGCGTGCCGAGCCCGGCGGCGATCTCGTCGCCGAGCTGCAGGGTGCTCATCCACCGCGACAATCCCAGCACCAGTGGGAAAAGCACGACGAACGCGGCGAACAGCGGCGCCACGTTCTCCCAGCCGCGGTTGGCGAGGTTGCCGACCATCCAGCCGATCGACGCCTGCGCCTCGGTGATCTGCGCGCGGCTGAGCAGGTAGTCGGTGAGGCTGGTGCACATCGCGTACACGCCGATGCCGACCAGCAGGATGCGGTAGCCGGTGGTGCCGCGCCGCCACGCCAGCACGTACACCAGCAGCCCGGTGAGCAGCCCGCCGAGCAGGCCGAGCGTGGTGGTGCCGAGCCCGTCGCCGAAGCCGAACGCGATGCCGGCGACCACCGCGGTCGCCGCGCCCGCGTTGATGCCGATCATGTCCGGGCTGGCCAGGGGGTTGCGGGTGATGGTCTGGAACACCGCGCCGGACGCGCCGAACGCGAGCCCGGCCAGCAGCCCGGTCAGCGCCCGGGGCAGCCGCAGCTCCTGCACGATGTACGCGGTCGCGCTGTCACCGCCGCCCAACACGGCCGGCACCACATCGGACAGTCCGAGCGGGACGTCGCCGATCGTCATGCCGAGGCAGCACAGGAGGAACGCCAGCGCGGCGAGGACAACGCAGACGACGACCAGCCGTGGCCGCACCCGGGCGGACACCGGGAGTGTGGTCAGGCGGACGGTGACGTGGTCGTGCCGGAGCAGGCTCATGTCAGGACTCCAGCTGCTTGCGCCGGCGGACCAGGTAGATGAACATCGGCGCGCCGACGAACGCGACGATCACGCCGGCCCGGATCTCGCCGGGCCGGGCCAGGATCCGGCCGAGGATGTCGGCGGCCAGCAGCAGGCACGGCGCGAGCACCGCGGAGTAGGGCAGCAGCCAGCGGTGGTCCGGGCCGAGCGCGAACCGCACGGCGTGCGGGACGATCAGGCCCAGGAACACGATCGGCCCGGCGACCGCGACGGCCGCGCCGGTGAGCAGCGTGATCGCCAGCGCGCCGCGCAGCCGCAGCGGGCCGAGCCGCCGGCCGAGCGCGACGGCCACGTCGTCGCCGAGGGCGAGGCTGTTCAGCGCCGGGCCGCCTGCGATCGCCAGTACCATGCCGACCAGCAGGAACGGCAGCACCTGCAGCAGTTGCCCGCTGTCCACGCCGGCCAGCGAGCCGGCCGACCAGAACCGGTAGCGGTTGAGCGCGACCGGGTCGGACAGGACCATCGCGCTGGTGAACGAGCCGAGCAGCGCGGTCACCGCCGCGCCGGCCAGCGTGAGCTTGACCGGATTGGCGCCGGCATTGCCCCGGGTGCCGAGGAAGTAGACGACGGCGGTGGCGGCGAGCGCCCCGGCGAAGGCGAACCAGATGTAGCCGTACAGCGAGCTCACGCCGAGCACGGTGATCGAGGACACGATGGCGAACGCGGCCCCGGCGCTGACGCCGAGCAGGCCCGGGTCGGCCAGGGGGTTGCGGGTCAGCGCCTGCATGACGGTGCCGGCCAGGCCGAGCGCCGCGCCGACCAGCACCGCGAGGACGGTGCGCGGCATCCGGACACTGTGGATGATCACGCCGTCGGCCGAGCCGTCGTTGTGCAGCAGCACGCGCCAGACGTCGCCGAACGAGATCTCCTTGGATCCCAGCCAGATGCTGAGCAGGCACAGGAGGACCAACACGCCGACCGCGGTCAGCAGGCCGAGCGCGCGGGCCGCCTGCTGTGGCGGACGTCGCGCGAGAGCGACGCCTTCGGGGTCTGGCCGCACCATGCCTCCGGTTGGTACTGAATTAGGTAAGGCTAACCGATGGTACAGCAGCCTTAGTTTTGTTAGGGTCGCCTAAGTTTGTGCCCGCTCGTGGGCACCGTGAGCGGCGGGAGGCTGGTCTACCGGTGAGCAAGGGTGACGCTGTGCGGCAGGTCGCGGACCTCGGCTTCTGGCTTGACCGCCTTGCCGCCGCGCCGAAGGAGCTGCTGCTGCCGGTGGACCGGCCGCACCCGGCCGAGCCCGTGCCGCCGCGCGGCCGCACCACCCGCGAGCTGCCGGCGTCGTTGTTCAGCCGGCTGAACGATCCGCGGGCGACGGTGCTGGCGGCCTTCGCCGTGCTGCTGCACCGCTACACCGGCACGGCCGACATCGTGTTCGGCACGGGATCGCTGGTGCCGGTTCGCGTCGACCTCGGCGGCTCACCGGTTTTCGCTGACGTCGTCGACCGCGTCGATGCCGCCCGCACGGAGGCGCTGGCGCACGAGGTCCCGTTCGACGAGTTGGTGGGCGAGCTGCAGCCCGAGCGCGGGCGTGGCGGGACCGTGCTGGTGAACGTCGGGTTCGACGCGGAGACGGACCTGCCGCTGGACCTGGCCGTGTCGCTCGCCGGGCCGGTGCTGGAGGCGCGTTACCGCGAGGACGTCCTCGACTCGTCCACTGTAGACCGCATGCTGCGGCACCTCGAACGGCTGCTGGTAGACGCACTCGACCGTCCACAGTGTCCGATCGAATGCCTGGACCTGTTGTCCGAGCCGGAACTTCGGCAGCTGCTCGTCGACTGGAACGACACCGACCTGGCCACACCGCTGGCCACACTGCCGGAGTTGTTCGCGGCCCGGGTGCGGGGGACGCCCGACTCGATCGCGTTGGTGTTCAAGGACATCCAGCTCACCTATGCCGAGCTCGACGCCTGGGCCAACCGACTGGCGCACGTCCTGATCGAGCACGGCGCGGGTCCGGAGCGGGTGGTCGCGCTGGCGGTGCCGCGGTCGGCCGAGATGATCGTCGCCGAGTTGGCGGTGCTCAAGGCCGGGGCCGCGTATCTGCCGCTGGACCAGGACTATCCGGCCGAGCGGATCGCGTTCATGGTGTCCGACGCCGGCCCGGTGTGCGTGGTGACCACCCGCGAGCTGGCCGACCGCTTCGACGGCGACGTCGTCCTGCTCGACGAGCTCGATCTGGCCGCCGCCCCGGCGACGGACCCGGCCGCGCCGATCGTGCCGGCGAACGCCGCCTACGTGATCTACACGTCTGGCTCCACCGGGCGGCCGAAGGGCGTTGTGCTGTCTCACGCCGGTGTCGCGAAGCTGGTGGCGACGCAGGTTGAGCGGTTCGGGGTCGGCCCACAGAGTGTCGTGCTGCAGTTCGCGTCGCCGAGTTTCGACGTGGCGTTCTGGGATCTCTGCCTGGGCTTGCTGTCCGGTGGTCGATTGGTGGTCGTGCCGTCGGAGCTTCGCTTCCCCGGCCAGGGTCTGGTGGAGTACGCCCATGCCCACGAGGTGAACTTCATGATCCTGCCGCCGGCCTTGCTGGCGGAGATGCCCGAGAACCTCGACCTGCCGAAGGACAGCGTGTTGCTGGCGGGTACCGAGCGGGTGTCGCCGGAGTTGGTGCGCCGTTGGGCGCCGGGTCGGCGGATGTTCAATGCTTACGGACCAACGGAAGCGACGACCAACTCGACGTTGGGGCTGTGCGACCCGGCGAGTCCCATCGTGCCGATCGGCATTCCCGACCCGGGCACGCGGGCGTATGTGCTGGACGCCGGCCTGCGGCCGGTTCCGCCCGGTGTGGTGGGGGAGTTGTACCTGGCCGGCTCCGGTCTGGCTCGTGGCTATCTCGGCCGCGCCGCCCTGACCTCCGAGCGGTTCGTGGCCGATCCGTTCGGTGATGGCGGCCGGCTCTACCGCACCGGTGACTTGGTGCGGTGGTTGCCGGATGGTCGGTTGGTGTTTTTGGGTCGGGCCGATGATCAGGTGAAGATCCGTGGCTATCGGATCGAGCTGGGTGAGATCGAGTCGGTGATCGTGGAGCATCCGCGGGTGGTGCAGTCGGTGGTGGTCGCGCAGGACGGGCGGCTGATCGCCTATGCGGTGCCGGCGGCGGCTCGTGACGAGGAATCCGAGCTGGATCACGTCGCTGAATGGCGTCAGCTGCACCAGGACGTGTTCACCGGTTCCGGTGGCATGGAGGAGAACTTCGCCGGCTGGAACTCCAGCTACGACGGCGCGTCGATCCCTCTGGACGAGATGCGTGAGTGGCGCGCGGCGACGATCGACCGGATCTCGGCGTTACGTCCCCGTCGCGTGCTGGAGATCGGGGTCGGCAGTGGCCTGATCCTGTCGCGGATCGCGCCGATCGCCGAGGAGTACTGGGGTGTCGACCTGTCGGAGAAGGCGGTCGCCAATCTGCGTCGGGAGATGCCCCCGGAGTTGGCCGGCAAGGTTCACCTGGCGGCTCGCCCCGCTCATGACCTCGGCGAGTTGCCGGACGAGCCGTTCGACACAGTGATCATCAACTCCGTCGCGCAGTACTTCCCCAGTGCGGAGTACTTGGCCGACGTGATCCGGACCGCCGCCGACCGGCTTGCCCCCGGCGGCGTGATCTTCCTCGGCGACATCCGGAACCTCCGGTCCCTCAAGGCCTTCCGGACCGCCACCGAGCTGCGCCACGGCCGCCGCACCATGGCGGCTGTCGAGCAGGCCATCGCCCGCGAGGGCGAGCTCGTGCTGGATCCGGACTTCTTCGCCGGCTTCGAGGGTCTCGACGACGTCGACGTGTGGGTGAAGCGCGGCGAGGCGCACAACGAGCTGACCCGGCATCGCTACGACGTCGTCATGCGCAAGGCACCGCGCCGGACGGTCGACGAGCAGGTGATCGAGTTCAGTGATCTCGCTGCCGTGGAACGACTTCTGACCGCCGACCGGCCGACGCGGCTGCGCGTGACCGGCGTGCCGGACGCGCGCCTGTCCGGTGAGCTCGCCGCGGTCCGCGCGCTGCACGACGACAACCCGTCGGCGGCGCTGACCGCGCTCGACGGCCGGGCCGGTATCGACCCGGAGGACCTGTACCGCCTCGGCGGGCGGGTCGACTATCGGGTGGCCGTCACGCCGGCGGCCGAGGCCGGTTGGCTGGAGGCAGTCTTCACGAGGGGCGAGGACGGCCCGGCCTACCGGCCGGGGGCAACCCCGGTGCGCGCCAACAACCCGGCGGCCCGCCGCACGATCGCCGCGTTGGTGTCCGCGCTGCGGGCGCACGTCCGCGACCGGTTGCCGCAGTACATGGTGCCGTCGGCGTTCGTCGTGCTGGACCGGCTGCCGGTGCTGGCGTCCGGCAAGCTCGACCGCAACGCCCTGCCCAAGCCGGAGCGGGCCGCCACCGGCCAGGGGCGGGCTGCCCGCAACCCCGTCGAACAGCTGCTGTGCGAGCTGTTCGCCGACGTCCTCGACGTGCCGCAGGTCGGCCCGGACGACGATTTCTTCGACCTGGGCGGGCATTCGCTGATGGCGACCCGGCTGGTCCAACGGATTCGCTCCGCTGTCGGCGCGGAGGTGCCGGTGCGCGCGGTGTTCGACGCGCCCACTGCCGCCGCGCTCGCCGACCTGCTGGCCGGGGCCGTGTCGGACACCGCGCGGCCGGCACTGGTCCGCTCGGTCGAACGCCCGGAGCGGTGCCCGCTGTCGTTCGCGCAGCAGCGGCTGTGGTTCCTGCACCGCCTCGAAGGCGGCTCCGCGACCTACAACGTCCCGTTCGTGCTTCGCCTGTCCGGGGAACTGGACGTCGAGGCGCTGCGCGCGGCGCTGGCCGATGTGGTCGACCGGCACGAGGCACTGCGGACGATCTTCCCGACCGCCGACGGCGTGCCGTACCAGCACATTCTGCCCACCACAGCGTTCGAGCTGGCTGTGCGGTCAGTGACCGGGTCCGAAGTGGACTCAATCGTGGACGAACTGGTGCGAACGGTGTTCGACCTCGAAGCCGGCCCGGTGCTGCGGGCCGAACTGCTGCGGGTCGCCCGGGACCGGCACGTGTTCGTGCTCGTCGTGCACCACATCGCCGCCGACGGCTGGTCGATCGCCCCACTGTGGCGGGACATCGCGCAGGCCTATGCGGCCCGGCGCAACGGCGGAGCTCCACAGTGGACTCCGCTGCCGGTGCAGTACGCGGATTACACCCTCTGGCAACGTGACCTCCTGGCCAGCGAGGAGGCCGCCCAGCTGGCGTACTGGCGCCAGGCCCTCGACGGCCTGCCCGACCGCATCGCGCTGCCAGTGGACCGGCCGCATCCGTCGGTGTCCTCCTACCGCGGCGAGTTCTTGACCTTCGCCTGGGACACCGACCTCCAGGCCGGCCTCGCCGACCTGGCCCGCGCTTGTGGCGCGAGCGTGTTCATGGTGGTGCACGCGGGTTTGGCGGCGTTGTTGTCCCGGTTGGGTTGCGGCACGGACATTCCCATCGGCACGCCGATCGCCGGTCGGACCGATCAGGCGTTGGACGATCTGGTCGGGTTCTTCGTGAACACGTTGGTGTTGCGGGTGAACACCGACGGCGACCCGTCGTTCCGGGACCTGGTCGCCCGTGTTCGCGAGCGCAGCCTGGACGCGTACGCGCATCAGGATGTGCCGTTCGAGCGGTTGGTCGAGGCGCTGAACCCGGCGCGGTCGCTGGCGTACCATCCGCTGTTCCAGACGATGCTGGCCTGGCAGAACGCCCCGGCCGCCGACGTCGAGCTGCCCGGCCTGAGCGTCACCGAGCAGCCGGTCGGCACCGGCACGGCCAAGTTCGACCTGTGGATCTCCCTCACCGAGCGGGCCGACGGCATCCACGGCCAGACCGAGTTCAACGCCGAGGTCTTCGACCGGGCCACGGTGACCACGATCCTGGGCCGGCTGGCGGCGCTGCTGCGCCAGGTCGTCGTGGCCCCGGACCGCCGGCTGAGCACCCTGGACGTGCTCACCGCCGGGGAGCGGGATCGGCTGGAGACCGTGTGGTCCGGTGACGTCGAGGACGTGCCGGCGGTCACCGTGCCGGAGTTGTTCGCGGCCCAGGTCGCGCGGACCCCGGATCATCCGGCGCTGTGGTTCGAGGGGGAGCAGCTCAGCTACGCCGAACTGGACGGCGCCTCCGACCGGCTCGCGCATGCGCTGATCGCGCGGGGTGTCGGCCCGGAGCGGGTGGTCGCGCTGGCGCTGCCGCGCTCGCTGCACCTGGTCGTGTCCATCCTCGCCGTGCTCAAGGCGGGGGCCGCGTACCTGCCGCTCGACCCGGGTTATCCGGCCGAGCGCATCGAATTCATGCTCGCCGACGCCGAGCCGACGCTGGTGCTGACCACCGAGGCCACTGGCCTCTCCGACGCACTGGTGCTGGACTCTCCGGCGATCATCGACGAACTTGCCGGCCTGCCGGCCACGACGCCGAAAGTCGTGCTACGGCCGGAGAATCCCGCCTACGTGATCTACACGTCCGGGTCGACGGGCCGGCCGAAGGGTGTCGTTGTGCCACACGCCGGCATCGTGAACCGGCTGCTGTGGATGCAGCACGAGTACGGCCTCACCGCCGACGACAAGGTGCTGCAGAAGACGCCGTCCAGCTTCGACGTCTCGGTCTGGGAGTTCCTCTGGCCGCTCCTCGTCGGCGCCACCGAGGTCGTCGCCCGGCCGGACGGCCACAAGGACCCGGCCTATCTCGCGCGGCTCATCCGTGAGCAGGAGATCACGACAGTCCACTTCGTACCGTCGATGCTGCAGGTCTGCTTGCAGGAGCCGGCCGCCGCGCAGTGCACGAGCCTGCGGCGGGTGCTGTGCAGCGGCGAGGCGCTCCCGCCGGAGGCGGTCGCGCTGTTCCATCGGACGCTGAACGCCGAGCTGCACAACCTGTACGGACCCACCGAGGCGTCGGTTGACGTGACTTCGTGGCATCTGGCCACTGCGGACTCGACAGTCCCGATTGGACGGCCGGTGTGGAACACCCGCACGTACGTCCTCGACTCCGCGTTGCGCCCGGTGCCGCCGGGCACGCCCGGCGAGCTGTACCTGGCCGGTGTGCAGCTGGCCCGCGGTTACCTCGGCCGTGCCGGGTTGACGTCCGAGCGCTTCGTGGCGGATCCCCATGGCGCGCCGGGTGCCCGCATGTATCACACCGGCGACGTGGCCCGGTTCCGGGCCGACGGCGTGCTGGAGTTCCTCGGGCGCGGCGACGAGCAGGTCAAGATCCGTGGATTCCGCATCGAGCCGGGGGAGATCGCCGCGACCCTCGCCGCGCACGAGGGCGTCGCCCACGCGGTGGTCGTGCCGCGCGAGGACCGGCCCGGCGACGTGCGGCTCGTCGGCTACGTCGTGCCGACGGCCGAGGACGCCGAACCCGCCGCGCAGACCGAGCAGATCGGCGAGTGGCGTGAGCTGTACGACTCGATGTACGCGGCGCCCGGCCAGCAGGGCGACGACTTCACCGGCTGGAACTCCAGCTACACCGGCGAGCCGATCCCGCTGGCGGAGATGCGGGAGTGGCGGGATGCGGTCGTCGCCCGGGTTCGCGAGCTGCGGCCGCGCCGCGTGCTGGAGCTCGGTGTCGGCACCGGCCTGTTGCTGGCCGAGCTGGCCCCGGACTGCGAAAGCTATTGGGGCACGGACTTCTCGGCTGAAGTGATCGGCTCGCTCGGCCGCCGGGTCGCGGCCGACCCGGCGCTGTCCGGCCGGGTCGAGCTGCGCACCGCCGACGCGGCCGACCTGTCCGCCCTGCCGGCGGGCTACTTCGACACGGTCGTGCTGAACTCCGTCGTCCAGTACTTCCCGAGCGGCACCTACCTGCTCGACGTGCTGCGCGGCGCGCTGAACCTGCTGGCCCCCGGCGGCGCGGTCGTGGTCGGCGACGTCCGCGACCTGCGTCAGGTGCGGGCCTTCCACACCGCCGTCGCCCGGGCCCGCGGCGAGGAGGACCGCGTCGAGCAGCGGTTGCTGCGGGAGAAGGAACTCCTTGTCGCACCGGAGTTCTTCGCCGGCATCGACGGGATCGTCGGCGCGGACATCCGGGTCAAGCGTGGCCGGGCCGTCAACGAGCTCACCCAGTACCGCTACGACGTCGTCCTGCACACCGACCCGACGCGCGTGCGGCCGGTGACGGCGGCGGGCCTGGCATGGGGCACAGATGTGTCCACAATGGACCAGGTGGCCGCCTTGCTCGACGGCGGTGCCGAAGTCCGGGTCGACGGCGTGCCGAACGGCCGTACCACGGCCAGCGGCATCGATCCCGAGGACTGGTACCGGCTCGGCGGCCGGATGGGCCGTCGCACGGCGGTGACCTGGTCCGCGGTCGGCGACGGCTCGGTGGACGTGGTGTTCGCCGCGGACGACAGGTTCCCGGTCGGCGCGTTCCGCGCCGGCACCGAACAGCTGCTGTCCTACACCGGCAATCCCGGCCGGTTCCGGCGCGTCGCGGCTCTCGCCACGGAGCTGCGGGCGCTGGCCGCCGACCGGCTGCCGGAGCATATGGTGCCGTCGGCGATCGTCGTCCTGGACGCCCTCCCCGTGACGGCCAACGGCAAGCTGGACCGCCGTGCGTTGCCGTCGCCGGACCCGGTGGTCGCGACGTCCCACCGCGAGCCGGCGACCCCGGCCGAGCGCCGGCTGTGCGAGTTGTTCGCGGACGTCCTCGGGCTGCCGCGGGTCGGCCCCGACGACAGCTTCTTCGAGCTGGGCGGGCATTCGCTGCTGGCGACCCGGCTGATCGCGCGGGTGCGCGCCACGCTCGGCGTGGAGCTGGAGGTGCGGTCGATCTTCGAGACGCCGACCGCGGCGGGCCTGGCCGGCCGGCTCGGCGTGGCCGGTGCGGTGGCGCGCCCGCCGCTGACCCGACGGGAGCGACCGGCGCTGGTGCCGCTGTCCGGCGCTCAGCGGCGGCTGTGGTTCCTGCACCACCTCGAAGGGCCGTCCGCCACGTACAACGTGCCGCTGATCATGCGCCTCGAAGGCGATGTCGACGTCGCGGCGCTGACCGCCGCACTGTCCGACGTGGTCGGTCGGCACGAGGCGCTGCGCACCCGGTTCCCGCAGCACGACGGCGTGCCCTACCAGGACATTCTCGACGACGCCGGTGTGAGCCTGCGACTGCGGGACGTCGTGCCCGCAGAGTTCGACGACGTCCTGGCCGGGCTGGTGCGTGAGCCGTTCGACCTGGAGCGGCACGTGCCGATGCGCGTCGAGCTGCTGCGACTGGGCTCCCAGGAACACGTGCTGGCCCTGGTGTTCCACCACATCGCCTCGGACGGCTGGTCAATGGCCCCGCTGTGGCGGGACATCGCCACGGCCTACACGGCTCGCCGGCAGGGTGAGGCTCCACAGTGGACCGAGTTGCCGGTGCAGTACGCGGACTACACGCTGTGGCAGCAGGAACTGCTCGGCAGCGAGGACGACCCGGACAGCGTGCTGTCGGCGCAGCTGGACTACTGGCGGGACATGCTGGCCGGCCTGCCGGACCGGATCGAGCTGCCGCTGGACCGACCGCATCCCGCGATCGCCACCTTCAGGGGCGAACTGCACACCTTCGGCTGGGACGCGGAGCTGCACGCCGGCCTGTCCCGGCTGGCCCGCGAGTGCGGGGCCAGCGTGTTCATGGTCGTGCACGCCGCGCTCGCCGCGCTGCTCACGCGCCTGGGCGCCGGCACGGACGTGCCGATCGGCTCGCCCATCGCCGGTCGCACCGACCAGGCGCTGGACGATCTGGTCGGGTTCTTCGTCAACACGCTGGTGCTGCGCGTGGACACCGGCGGCGAGCCGTCGTTCCGCGAGCTGGTGGCGCGGGTTCGCGAGCGCAACCTGGACGCGTACGCGCATCAGGACGTGCCGTTCGAGCGGCTGGTCGAGGCGCTGAACCCGGCGCGGTCGCTGTCGTACCACCCGCTGTTCCAGGTGATGATCGCCGGCCAGAACAACGCCCGCGCCGAGGTGGTGCTGCCCGGGCTGACCGTCACCGAGGTCCCGGTGACCACCGGCACGTCCAAGTTCGACCTGTCGATCTCGCTGACCGAGCGGGACGCCGGCATCGCCGGCGTGCTGGAGTTCAACGCGGACGTCTTCGACCACGCCGGCGCGCAGGCGATCCTGCGCCGGCTGGAGGTGCTGCTGCGGGCGGCGCTGGCCGCGCCGGACCGCCCGGTCGGGGCGCTCGACCTGCTGGCCGGCGACGAGGTCGAGCGGGTGCTGACGCAGTGGGCGGGCAGCCTGGAGCCGGCCGGCACCGAGACGTTCCCCGGCCTGTTCGCGCGGCGCGTGCGGGAGGCGCCGGACAAGGTGGCGCTGGTGTTCGAGGACCGGCGGCTGACCTACGCCGAGCTGAACGCCGCCGCGAACCGGTTGGCGCACCTGCTGATCGCGCGCGGCGCCGGCCCGGAGCGGGTGGTCGGGCTGGCGGTGCCGCGGTCGTTGGAGATGATCGTCGCCGAGCTGGCGGTGCTCAAGGCCGGGGCCGCGTACCTGCCGCTGGACGCCGACTACCCGGCCGAGCGGATCGCGTTCATGGTCGAGGACTCGGCCCCGGTCTGCATCGTCACGACGCCTGAGGTCGAGGACAAGCTGCCCGCGGATGTGTCGCGCGTGCTGACGGACGACCCGGCGCTGGCTGCGATGTCCACTGTGGACCCTGATGTCGTGGTCCGTCCGGACAACGCCGCGTACGTGATCTACACCTCGGGTTCGTCGGGACGGCCGAAGGGCGTTGTGCTGCAACACTCCGGCGTGGCCAAGCTGGTGGCGACGCAGGTTGAGCGGTTCGGGGTCGGTCCGCAGAGTGTCGTGCTGCAGTTCGCGTCGCCGAGTTTCGACGTGGCGTTCTGGGATCTCTGCCTGGGCTTGCTGTCCGGCGGTCGGCTGGTGGTGGTGCCTTCGGAGCTGCGGTTCCCCGGCGAGGGTCTGGTCGACTACGCGTTCGCGAACGACGTGAACTTCATGATCCTGCCGCCGGCTTTGCTGGCGGAGATGCCCGAGAACCTCGACCTGCCGAAGGACAGCGTTCTGCTTGCCGGCACGGAGCGGGTGTCGCCGGAACTGGTCCGGCGCTGGGCGCCGGGCCGGCGGATGTTCAACGCCTACGGCCCGACCGAGGCCACCACCAACTCGACCCTGGGGCTGTGTGATCCCGAGAGCCCGATCGTGCCGATCGGTATCCCCGATCCGGGGACGCGGGCGTATGTGCTGGACGCCGGCCTGCGGCCGGTTCCGCCCGGTGTGGTGGGGGAGTTGTACCTGTCGGGTTCCGGTCTGGCTCGTGGCTATCTCGGTCGCGCTGCCCTGACGTCGGAACGGTTTGTGGCTGATCCGTTTGGTAACGGCGGCCGGCTCTACCGCACCGGTGACTTGGTGCGGTGGTTGCCGGATGGTCGGTTGGTGTTTTTGGGTCGGGCCGATGATCAGGTGAAGATCCGTGGCTATCGGATCGAGCTGGGTGAGATCGAGTCGGTGATCGTGGAGCATCCGCGGGTGGTGCAGTCGGTGGTGGTCGCGCAGGACGGCCGGTTGATCGCCTATGCGGTGCCGGCGGCGGCTCGTGACGAGGAATCCGAGCTGGATCACGTCGGCGAGTGGCACGAGCTGCACGAGAACGTGTTCGCCGACGCGGCGGCCGGTGGCATGGAGGAGAACTTCGCCGGCTGGAACTCCAGCTACGACGGCACCGCGATTCCCCTCGACGAAATGAGGGAATGGCACGCGGCGACGATCGAGCGCATCTCCGCGCTGCGGCCGAAGCGGGTGCTGGAGATCGGCGTCGGCAGTGGTCTGATCCTGTCGCGGATCGCGCCGATCGCCGAGGAGTACTGGGGTGTCGACCTGTCTGAGAAGGCGGTAGCCAACCTGCGTCGGGAGATGCCGCCGGAGTTGGCCGGCAAGGTTCACCTGGCGGCTCGCCCCGCTCATGACCTCGGCGAGTTGCCGGCCGAGCAGTTCGACACGGTGATCATCAACTCCGTCGCGCAGTACTTTCCGAGCACCGAGTACCTGGTCGAGGTGATCGAGACCGCCGCTTCGCGCGTCCGGCCCGGCGGCGTGATCTTCCTGGGCGACATCCGAAACCTGCGGTCGCTGCGGGCCTTCCGCACGGCGACGGAGCTGCGGCACGGTCGCCGCACGGTCGCGGCGGTCGACCAGGCCATCGCCCGCGAGGGCGAGCTCGTCCTCGACCCGGACTTCTTCGCCGGCTTCGAGGGCTTCGGTGACGTCGACGTGTGGGTGAAGCGTGGCCACGCGCACAACGAGCTGACCCGCCATCGCTACGACGTCGTCATGCGCAAGGCCCCGAAGCCGGCCCCGGTCGAGGAACAGGTCGCCGCCTTCGAGACTGTCGACGATGTCAAACGTTTGCTGACGGCTCGTCCGGACCGGCTTCGCGTGACCGGCGTGCCGAATGCCCGCCTCTCCGGCGAACTCGCTGCCGTCGCCGCGCTGGCCACCGGTGACAGCGAAACGGCACTGTCCGCTCTGGACTCGACACCGTCCGGAGTGGACCCCGAGGACCTGCAAGCGCTTGCGGCAAGCCTGGACTACCGGATGTACGCGACGGTCACGACGGACGTCGGCACGCTGGAAGTCGTCTTCACCACCGGCGAGCCCGTCCGGATCTACCGGGGCCGCTCGGTCCGCAATGCCTTGGGCAACAACCCGGTCGGGCAGCGGGACACCAGCGCGCTGGTGTCGGCGCTGCGGGCGCACGTCCGCGACCGGTTGCCGCAGTACATGGTGCCGTCGGCGTTCGTCGTGCTCGACCGGCTGCCGCTGCTGGCTTCCGGCAAGCTGGACCGCCGCGCACTGCCGAGCCCGGACCAGCAGGCGGTCCCCGTCGGCCGCGCCCCGCGCACGCTGGTGGAGGAGGTGCTCTGCGGCTTGTTCGCCGAGGTGCTGGACGCCGCCTCCGTCGGCATCGACGACGACTTCTTCGCCCTGGGTGGGCATTCGCTGATGGCGACCCGCCTAGTCGCGCGGCTGCGGGCGGTGTTCGGGGTCGAGCTGCAGGTGCGCTCGGTGTTCGAGGCCCCGACGGTCGCCGGCCTGGCCACACTACTGTCCACGGAGGACTCCACGCGGGCGCGGCCGGCCCTGGTCCGGGTCGACCCGCGGCCGGACGTGCTGCCGCTGTCGTTCGCCCAGCAGCGACTGTGGTTCCTGCACCGGCTCGAAGGTCCCTCGCCGACGTACAACATGCCGACCGCCGTCCGGCTCATCGGTGACCTCGACATCGAAGCGCTGCACTTCGCGCTGACCGACGTCGTCACCCGGCACGAAGCGCTGCGCACGGTGTTCCCCGAGATCGAGGGTGAGGCTCGCCAGCTCGTCCTTGACGACTTCGCGGTCCCGCTGCACGTCACCACCGTCACCGAGGCAACACTGGCGGCGGCCGTGTCCGAAGCAGCGAACACGGTGTTCCAACTGGAATCGGAGATTCCGCTCTGCGCGACGCTGCTCAGCCTCGGCGGGCGGGAGCACGTTCTGGTGCTGGTGTTCCACCACATCGCCTCCGACGGGTGGTCCACCGCCCCGCTGTGGCGCGACCTCGCCACCGCCTACACCGCCCGACGCGACGGCGGCGTTCCACAGTGGACTCCGCTGCCCGTGCAGTACGCGGACTACACGCTCTGGCAACGGGAGACCCTTGGCGAGCCGGTGATCGAGCCGCAGCTGGCGTATTGGCGGGAGGCCCTCGCGGACCTGCCCGAACGAATCGAGCTGCCGACGACCCGGCCGCACCCGGCGGAGGCGTCCTATCGTGGCGAGCAGTTCGGTTTCGCCTGGGACGCCGAGCTCCACAGCGGAATCGTCGACCTGGCCCGCGCTTGTGGCGCGAGTGTGTTCATGGTCGTGCACGCGGGTTTGACCGCCTTGCTGTCGAGGCTGGGCGGCGGCACGGACATCCCCATCGGCACCTCGATCGCCGGTCGGACCGATCAGGCGTTGGACGATCTGGTCGGGTTCTTCGTGAACACGTTGGTGTTGCGGGTGAACACCGACGGCGACCCGTCGTTCCGGGACCTGGTCGCCCGGGTTCGCGAGCGCAGCCTGGATGCCTACGCGCATCAGGATGTGCCGTTCGAGCGGCTGGTCGAGGCGCTGAACCCGGCGCGGTCGCTGGCGTTCCACCCGCTGTTCCAGACGATGCTGGCCTGGCAGAACAATGCCGTCGCCGACATCCACCTGCCCGGCCTGACCGTCGAGGAAGAGCCGATCGCGACCGGAACCTCCCGTGCCGACCTGGTGTTCTTCGTCGGCGACCAGGGCGGCATCCGCGGCACCGCCGAGTACAACAGCGATGTCTTCGACCGCGCCGACGTGGAGACGATCCTGGCGCGGCTGCGGGAACTGCTGCGCGCGGTCGTCGCCGACCCGGACGCCCGGATCGGCGAGATCGACCTGCTCACCGAGGCCGAGCGGGAGTCGCTCACCGACCACACCGCGATGGCTCTGCCGGCGGAAACCCCCGCCGAGCTGTTCGCTGCCGAGGTGAACCGCACGCCTGACGCCACCGCGCTGGCAATCGGCGACGAGAGCCTGACTTACGCCGAATTGGACGACAAGGCCACCGCCCTGGCCCGGGGCCTGCTGGCGCGGGGCGCCGGCCCGGAGCGGGTGGTCGCCGTGGCGCTGCCGCGGTCGGTCGAGCTGGTCACGGCGATCCTGGCGGTGCTCAAGACCGGCGCGGCCTACCTGCCGCTGGACCTGAACCACCCGGCCGACCGCGTCGAGCTCATGCTCACCGACGCCGCCCCGCACCTGGTGATCGCGGCGGACGGCTTCGGCGACCGGCTCGTCCGACCGGACGAGACCGGGCCGGAACCGGCGGCCTGGCCGCTGATCCACCCGGACAACCCGTCGTACGTGATCTTCACGTCCGGCTCCACCGGCCGGCCGAAGGCGGTCGCCGGCACGCAGCGGGCGCTGGCCAACCGGCTGCACTGGGGCCGCGACCGGCTGGCCGGCGCGCGGGTCGCCAAGAGCGCGCTCACCTTCATCGACGGCTCAACCGAGTTGCTCGGCGGCTTGGTCGCGGGTGACCCGGTGATCCTGGCCGACGACGCGACGGCCGCCGATCCGCTCGCTCTGGCCGAACTCGTGCGCCGCACCGGCGCACAGGTGCTGACCGTGGTGCCGAGCCTGCTGGCCAGCTTCGTCGAGGACGCGCCGGCCGGCGCGTTCGACTCGGTGACCACGTGGATCACCAGCGGCGAGGCGCTGTCCTCGACGCTGGCGGAGCGGGTGGCGAGCCGTTGGCCGAACGCCCGTCTGGTCAACCTGTATGGCTGCTCCGAGGCCGCCGGCGACAGCCTCATGCAGGCGTACGCCGGCGAGGACGGGCCGGTGCCGATCGGCCGACCCATCGCCAACACGCGTTCGTACATCCTCGACGATCGACTGAAGCCGGTTCCGCCCGGCGTGCGGGGCGAGCTGTACCTGGCCGGCGCCGGCCTGGCCCGCGGCTACCTCGGCCGGCCGGCGCTGACCGCGGAACGATTCCTGGCCGATCCCTTCGGTGAGCCGGGGTCCCGCATGTACCGCACCGGCGATCTGGTTCGCCGCCGCGCCGACGGCTCGCTCGACTTCCTCGGCCGCGCCGACCAGCAGATCAAGATCCGCGGGTTCCGGGTGGAGCCCGGCGAGGTCGAGGCGGTTCTGACCGAGGACCCGTCCGTGGCGCGGGCGGTGGTGATCGCCCGCGAGGACCGGCCCGGCGACGTCCGGCTGGTGGCCTACGTGGAGCCGGCCGGCGACCCGGCGGCGCTGCGGAAGCTGGTCGCGGAGCGGTTGCCCGACCACCTCGTGCCCGTCGCTGTCGTCGTGCTGCCGGAATTCCCGGTGAACGCCAACGGCAAGCTGGATCGCCGCGCCCTGCCCGCGCCCGAGGTGCAGACCTCCGAGCGGGCCGCGCGGACCCCGGTCGAGCAGGCGCTGTGCGAGCTGTTCGCCGACGTCCTGGGCGTGCCGTCGGTCGGCCCGGACGGCGGGTTCTTCGCGCTGGGCGGGCATTCCCTGCTGGCGACCCGGCTGGTCAGCCGGATCCGGGCGCTGCTCGGCGTGGAGGCCCCGATCCGGGCGGTGTTCGACGCGCCGACCCCGGCCCGGCTCGCCGAGCTGCTCGACCCCGGCCGCGGCCGGCGGCCGGCGCTGACACGGGCGGCACGGCCGGAGGTGCTACCGCTGTCGTACGCGCAGCAGCGACTCTGGTTCCTCGACCGGCTCGACGGCCGGACGCCGACCTACAACATCCCATGGGCGTGGGAGTTGACCGGGCGGGTCGACACCGCGGCGCTGGCGGCGGCGCTGGCCGATGTCGTTGCCCGGCACGAGATCCTCCGCACGGTCATCGTGGAGGAGAACGGCACGCCGCGACAGGTCGTGTCGGCCGAGGCGCGCCCGGTGCTGGAAACCGTGACCGTTGCGCCGGAGGAACTCGCGGCTCGGGTCGCGCAGGCGGCGGGGCACTGCTTTGCCCTGGACGCCGAGATCCCGTTGCGGGCCACGCTTGTCTCGACAAGCCCGGAGCGGCACGTGTTCGTGCTGCTGGTGCACCACATCGCCGGTGACGGCTGGTCGCTGCCGCCGCTGAAGCGGGACCTCGACGTCGCATACGCCGCGCGCCGCCGTGGTGAGAGTCCACAGTGGACGCCGCTGCCGGTGCAGTACGTCGACTACACGCTGTGGCAGCGGGAGGTCTTCGGCCGCGCCGACGACCCGAACAGCGTGCTCGGCCAGCAGGCGCAGTTCTGGCGGGACACGCTCGCCGGTATCCCGGACGAGCTGACGCTGCCGGCCGACCGACAGCGCCCGGCGCGGTCCACCAACCGCGGCGGCGTGGTGCCGTTCCGTGTGCCGGCGGAGGTGCACCGCGGGCTCCGCACGCTCGCCCACGGCAGCGACACCAGCACGTTCATGGTGTTGCAGGCGGCGCTGGCCGCGCTGCTGACCAGGCTCGGCGCGGGCACCGACATCCCGCTCGGCACGCCGGTCGCCGGGCGCACCGACCACGCGCTGGAGGATCTCGCCGGATTCTTCGTCAACACGCTGGTGTTGCGCACCGACACCGGCGGCGACCCGACGTTCCGTCATCTGCTGGGCCGGGTCCGCGAGGCGGACCTGGCCGCGTACGCCCACCAGGACCTGCCGTTCGAGCACCTCGTCGAGCTGCTCAACCCGCCCCGGTCGCTGGCCCGGCACCCGCTGTTCCAGGTCATGCTGGCCGTGTACCACTCGGCCGGCGGCGAGGAGAAGCTGCTCGGGCTGCCGGCGTCCTATCGGGACACCGGGCTGCGGCAGGCCAAGTTCGACCTCTCCTTCGACCTCGTCGAGACCGCCGGCGCGGACGGCATCGACGGCGAGTTGGAGTTCAGCCTCGACCTGTTCGACGAGGACACCGCCCGCACCCTGACCGAGCGCCTGGTACGGCTGATGGCCGCTGTGGTCGCCGACCCGGACCGGCCGCTGAGCCGGCTCGACGTCCTCGAACCCGGCGAGCGACAACGGATCCTGTACGAGTGGGGTGCGGGGCAGCCGCTGACCGTGACCGCGCCGACGGTGGTGGACCGGCTGGCTGCCCAGGCGGCGGCAACGCCCGAGGCGACGGCGTTGAGCGATGCCCACGGCAGCGTGACCTTCGCGGAGTTTGCGGCGCGGACCGACCGGCTGGCCCGGTGGTTGACCACGCACGGCGCCGGGCCGGAAACCGTTGTGGCGCTGGTGTTGCCGCGATCGGCGGCGGTCGTCGAGGCGATCTTCGGCGTGTTCAAGGCGGGTGCCGCCTACCTGCCGGTGGATCCGGACCAGCCGGCCCAGCGGATCGCGGCCGTGCTCGACGACTCCGGCGCGGGGCTCGTTCTGACGTGTCGAGCACTGGCGGACCGGTTGACCGGTAATAATGTCCTGTTCGTCGAGGACATTGTGGACACCGCGGCGACACTCACCCCACCGGCGCCGGCGAATCCGGCGTACGTGCTCTACACGTCCGGCTCGACGGGCAAGCCCAAGGGCGTTGTCATCCCGCATTCCGGGCTGGTGAACCTGTTCCACAGTCACCGGGAGACCCTTTACCGGCCGGCCGTCGCGGCCGCCGGCGGCCGGCGGCTGCGGGTCGGGCACGCGTGGGCGTTCGCCTTCGACGCGTCGTGGCAGCCGCAACTGTGGATGCTCGACGGGCACGAGGTGCACGTCGTCGACGACGACACCCGGCGGGACCCGGAGCGGCTGGCGGCGGTGGTGATCGAGCGGGGGATCGACTTCATCGAGCTCACTCCGTCGCACTTCGCCCAGCTGGCCGCCGCCGGCGTGGTCAAGGACGGCAGGTGCTCGTTGGGGGTCGTCGGCGTCGGCGGCGAGGCCGTCCCCCAGCCGCTGTGGGAAACGCTGCGAGAATTGCCCGGCACCGAGGCGTACAACCTCTACGGTCCAACGGAAACCACCGTCGACGCCCTCGTTGGCCGCGTCCGGGATGCCGGCCGTCCGGTCGTCGGCCGCCCGGTGGCCAATGCCCGCGCGTATGTCGTGGACAGCCGACTGAATCCGGTTCCGCCGGGCGTTCGGGGCGAGCTGTACATCGCCGGCGCCGGCCTGGCCCGCGGCTACCTCGGCCGCCCCGAGCTCACCGCCGAACGGTTCGTGGCCGATCCGTTCGGGCCGGCGGGGGAGCGGATGTACCGCACCGGCGACCTGGCCCGGTGGCGCGCCGACGGGCAGTTGGAGTACCTCGGCCGGGCCGACGACCAGGTCAAGATCCGCGGCTTCCGGATCGAGCCCGGCGAGATCGAGACTGTGCTGGCCCGGCACGCCGACGTCGACCAGGCCCTGGTCGTCGTCCGCGAGGACCGGCCCGGCGACCAGCGGCTCGTCGCGTACACGACGCCCGAGACCGTCGATCCCCGGCTCGTACGGGACCACGTCGCGCGGTCGCTGCCCGAGTACATGGTCCCCGTGGCGATCGTGCCGCTGGCGGCTTTTCCCGTGACCCGCAACGGAAAGCTCGACAAGGCCGCGTTGCCCGTCCCCGAGCTCGGCACCCGCGGCCGGGTGCCGGCCACGCCGCTGGAGCAGACTCTCTGCGACGTGTTCGCCGAGGTGTTGGGCGTCGACGCCGTCGGCGCCGACGAGGACCTGTTCGGGCTCGGCGGCCATTCCATGCTGCTGGTGGTCCTGCGCAACCGGATCGCCGCGCGCGTGGGCACCGAGATTCCCATCGCCGAGTTCTTCCGTACCCCCACCGCGGCCGGACTCGCCGCGCTGCTGACCCGAGACGCGAGGTAGCCCATGCACCGCACGCTGATGAACGCCAAGATCCACCGGGCCACCGTCACCCAGGCCGACCTGCACTACGTCGGCTCCCTCACCATCGACGCCGAGCTGATGGCCGCCGCCGACATCGTCGAGGGGGAGAAGGTCCAGGTCGTCGACATCACCAACGGCGCCCGCCTGGAGACCTACGCCATCACCGGCGCCCCCGGCTCCGGCGTGATCGGCGTCAACGGGGCCGCCGCGCATCTCGTGCACCCCGGCGACCTGGTGATCATCATCACCTACGCCCAGGTCGAGGAGTCCGAGCGCCCGAACCACCGGCCTCGGGTGGTGCACGTGGACGCCGACAACCGCCAGGTCCACCTCGGCCACGACCCGGCCGAGCCGGTGCCCGGAGCACAGGCCCAGCTGTCGGGTCGGCGGTGAAGGGGCGGCCCAACTCGCCGCCCCCGCCGGTTGTCCCCACCCCGTCTCCCAAATAAGGTATGCCTAACCTAAATCGGCGAAGGGTGATCATGTCCGTGTTTCGAGGCGCCGGCCTGAGCAGGCGTGGATTCCTGGTCGCTGCCGGCGGAGCGGCGGCCACACTGGCGCTGGCGGCGTGTGGCGACGGCGAGAGACCGGCGAACGCGGCCGGAAGCGGCCCGTGGGCGTTCACCGACGACCGCGGCCAGAAGGCCTCCCGTGACCAGCGACCGACCCGGGTGGTGGCCTACGCGAGCTCGGCGGCGGCGCTGTGGGACTACGGCGTGCACGCGACCGGCGTGTTCGGGCCGCAGAAGACCGCCGACGGCAAGAAGGAGATCCAGGCCGGCAACATCGACCTGAGCGCCGAGACGTCGATCGGCAACGCCTGGGACGACTTCAGCATGGAGAAGTTCGCCGCGCTGAAGCCGGATCTGGTGGTCACCGGCCTCACCGGCGCCAAGCCGACCGACCTGTGGGTGATCAAGGACGACCTGGCCGCCAAGGTGCAGCAGGTGGCGCCGATCGTCGCGCTGTCCGAGTACAAGGTCACGCTGCCCAAGGTGATGCAGCGGTACGAGCAGCTCGCCGTCGCCCTGGGCGGCGACGCCAACTCGGCGGCGATCACCCAGGGCAAGGCCGACTTCCAGCGGGCCTCCGACGACCTGAGGGCGGCGATCAAGTCGAAGCCGGGCCTGAAGGTGCTGGTCGTGTCCAGCGACAAGGACAACCTCTACGTCTGCAAGCCCGAGTTCTTCGCCGACCTGTCGTATTACCGCGACCTGGGCATGGACATCGTCAACGGCGGCGGCAGCGACGACTACTACGAGACGCTCAGCTGGGAGCAGGCCGGCAAGTACGCGGCGGACCTGATCCTGACCGACAGCCGCACGTACGCCCTGACCCGCCAGCAGCTCGCGCAGATCCCGACCTGGGCACAGCTGCCGGCGGTCAAGGCCAACCAGCTCGGCGACTGGTCGGCGGAGCCGCGCTTCAACCCCGTGCTGGCCGCCCCGGTCATCCAACAGCTCACCGCGGTCGTCAAGAACGCCCGCACGGACATCACCGCATGAGGAGGCCACTGTGACCGAGCTTGCGAGGGCACCAATGAGCACAGGGACCTGGGTCGCAGACCCGTCGAGCGTTAGCGAGGTGGGCCAGTGACCAATCCGTTCGAGGACCAGGACGGCACCTACCTCGTGCTGGTCAACGGAGAGAACCAGCACAGCCTGTGGCCGGTGGCCATCGACGTGCCGGCCGGCTGGACCACGGCGTTCGGCCCCGACACCCGGCCGGCCTGCCTCGACTACGTCGAGGCGAACTGGACGGATATGCGCCCGAAGTCGTTGGCGGACGCCATGGGTCAGTAGAACCCTCTGGCCGGACGACCCACCGGGAGATTCCTCCCGGCGGGTCGTCGTGTATTTCAGGCTCTTTGTCCTGACCAGGCCGTCCAGAGCTTCGCGTATTGGCCGCCGGCTGCCACCAATTCCTCGTGCGTACCGGTTTCCACGACGGCGCCGGCATCCAGCACCACAATGCGATCGGACGCCGCCGCCTGTGTGAGCCGGTGCGCCACAACCAAAGCGGTCCGGCCCTCCAATGCCGCGGCGGCGGAGGCTTCCAGCACACGGGAACCGGCGCTGCCGGCGTCGGCGGTCGCCTCGTCGAGGACGGCGATGGGCGGGTCGGCGAGCACCAGCCGCGCCAGGGCCAGCTGCTGGGCCTGCGTGACGGTCAGCTGATGTCCGCCCTCGCCGACCACCGTGGCCAGGCCGTCGGGCAGACCGTCCACCCAGGACAGTGCGCCCACCTTGGCCAGCGCGGTCCGGAGTTCCTCGTCGGTGGCGGACGGCCGGGCCAGGCGCAGGTCGTCGGCCAGCGGGCCGGCGAAGACGTGCACCTCCTGGCTGATCAACGCGACGGCGCGGCGGGTGCCGTCCGGCCCGAGTTCGTCCAGCGGCACGCCGCCGAGGGTGACGGACCCGGCCGACGGCCGGTGGATGCCGGCGATCAGCTTGGCCAGCGTGGTCTTGCCGGCCCCGCTGGCGCCGACCAGCGCGACCCGCGAGCCGGGGGCGACGTCGAGGTCGACCTCCCGCAGCACCGGATGACCGTCCACATAGGAGAATCCGGCGCCCGCGGTCTTCACGGAGGCGTCGACCGGCCGCGCCGGGCGGGTAGGCTCCGCGACGGCCGGCAGGTCGGCGACGCCGATCAGCCGGGCCAGGCCGGCCGCGGCCGCCTGCGCGTCGTCGACGAGCGCCAGTGCCGTGGTGATCGGCCCGAACAGGCTGTGGAAGTACAGCGCGGCGGCGGTGGCGACGCCGACCGTCACGGCGTTCGCCCCGACGAGCAGGAAGCCCATGGCCAGTACGGCGGAAAGCCCGACGAACTCGGCGAGGTTGAGCCGCGCGTAGAACCGCGTCACCAGCCGGACGCCCCGTAGGGCCAGGTCGACCGCGCCGGTGGAACGGTCCCGCACCCGGTCCAGGTGCGTGTCGGCCAGCCGGAAGGCACGCACGGTGGCGGCGCCGCCGATGGTGTCGAGCAGCTGTTGTTGTTGCGTGCCAACGGCTTCGCGCTGGCTGGCGTACAGCGGCTCGGCTCGCGGCACGTACCAGCGCACGGTGTGCAGCTGAAGCGGCACGGCGACCAGGGCGGCCAGCAGGAACCGCCAGTCCAGGACCGCCAGCGCCCCCAACGTCAGCACCACGGTCAGCACCGAGCGGCCCAGCTCGGGCAGCGCCTGCCGGACGGCGTCCGCGACCACCGAGACGTCGTTGGTGACACGGGTGGTGAGGTCGCCGGAGCCGGCCCGCTCCAGCTGGTCGAGCGGCAGTCCGAGGGCCCGCTCGACAAAACGCTCGCGCAGCTCGGCCAGGATCGTCTCACCCAGCCGCGCCACCAGCGACACCCCCAGCGCCGTCGCGGCCGCCGACGCGACAGCAACCACCACCAGCTCGACCACCGGCGTCACCAGCTCGGTCGCCGGCCGGTGGGACGCCACGATGTCAACGACCCGGCCGAGCAGGGGAGCGGTCAGCAGTCCGATCGCGGTGGAGGCGATGAGCATCGTGAACGCCGCCGCCGTACGGCCCTTGGCCCGGCTCAGGAGTTCACCGACGACGGCGCGAACGCGGCGGCCGTCGGCCACGGGAAGGAGTTCGCGGGTCACGCCAGCACCGCCGCTCGGTAGTCGGGTCGCACGGCCAACGCCGCGTGGCTGCCCTGCTCGACGACCCGGCCGTCATCGAGCAGCACGACCCGGTCGGTCGCCGACAGCAGGGCCGGGCTGGTGGTCACGAGGATGGTCGTGCGACCCCGCCGCAATTCCGCCAGGCCGGCCGCGATTCGCGCCTCCGTGACGGTGTCCACGGCGGTTGTCGGGTCATGTAGGACGAGCACCGGGGCGTCCACCGCGAGCGCCCGGGCCAGCGCGACCCGCTGGCGTTGCCCACCGGACAGTGACCGCCCGCGCTCGGTGACGGCCGTGGCCACGCCGTCGGGCAGCGCGCTTGCGACCTCGTCCACGGCGGCCGCGGTCAGCGCCTCGTCCACGCGGGGCCCGGTCGACACGTTCTCGACGATCGTCCCGGCGAACAGGTCGGCGTCGTGCGCGGCGACCAACACCACCTCGCGGACGTCACTGGGATCCACAGTGGACAGATCGACCGAGTCCACCGACACCGTGCCGGCAACGGGGTCCGCCGCGCGGCCGAGGCAGTCGAGCAGATCCGTCGCCGCGGCGGGATCGGTGGCCACCACACCGAGCAGTTCTCCGGGCCTGGCCTCGAATTCGACGTCACGCAGCGCGCCCCGGCTCAAGCCGGTGACCCGCACGTGCCCGGCCGCCGGCTTCGGCAACGACGCTTCGCCGGAACCGACCGCGGGCGGAGCGTTCAGGACGTCGGCAATACGGCCGGCCGAGGCGCGAGCCTGGGCCAGTTCGCCGTTGACCCACGAGAACAGCGAGAACGGCGTGATCAGGTACTGGGCGAGGCCCACCGCGGCGACCAGGTCGCCGACGCTGATCGAGCCGGCCGCGGCGAGGTTGCCGCCGACGAGCGCGACCACCGCGATGAAGATCCCGGTCAGCGCCAGCAGCGCCCCGTTGTGCCACGCCTGGGCCCGGGCGGCGCGCAACGTGGCCCGCAGCGAGTCCTGGCTGGTCCGGCGGTACCGGTCGATCGCGGCGCGCTCGGCGCCGATCCCCTTGAGCACCCTGATTCCGGCGACGAGGTCGGCGGCGACGCCGGAGGCGAACGCCGACCGTTCCTGCTCGGCCTCGCTGCGGCGCTCCAGCGGCTTGCCGATCAGGTGGGCCACGTACAGCATCGGCGGCGTGCCGAGCAGCACCAGCAGCCCGAGCGGCACGGACCGGGTCAGCAGCACGATCGCGGTCACGAGCAGGCCGGCGAGGCCGGCGACGCCGAACGGCAGCACGCCGTTGACCGCGCCGACCCGCTTGGCGTCCGAGGTGCCGATGCTGACCAACTCGCCGGCGAGGTTGCCGGTCTCGGCGCCGCCGGCCGGGTGCAACACGCGCCGGGCCAGGTCCAGCCTCAGTTCATGGGCGGTGCGTTCGGCGGCCCGCTCGGCGAACCGCGCGCCCCAGCGGTAGCTGGTCGACAGCGCCGCGAACAGCAGTCCCAGCACCGCGAGCCAGACCACCAGCGTGAGCGCCGAGGCGCCCGCGACCGCCTGGTCGATCACCACGCCGATCACCACCGGCACCAGCGCCTCGCCGCCCTGGTGGCCCGCCGTCAGCAGCGATGCCAGCGTCACCGACCGTCGCTGTCCGGCGATCGAACGGCGGAGGACGTCCCGTCCGGTCGTGCTCACCCGCGCCTCCCTCTCCCGTCGTGGGTAAGGTGAGGCTATACTAAGTTCGACGGCTGGGAAACGTGACCTATCAACGATTCCGGGAAAGGTTCGCGTATTCGCTACGCCGTGTCGGGGGGGTGCAGGGGGGCGAAGCCCGCCCTGCCTGGGGTGTGGGGCGTGAGCCCCACAAAACACATTGAGAGCGAGGTGTGCCCTGGCGGCTTCATGCCAGGGCACACCTCGCCCATCCACTCGCTCTCAATGCGCGGCCTGGAAACGTGTCACCAGTTCGGCCGGGATCCGGCCGCGGTCGGAGATCTTCTCGCCCTGGCTGCGCGCCCATTCCCGGATGGCCTGGTTCTGCGCCTTGTCGCCGGTGCGTCCGGCGGGCCGGCCGATCGCGCGTTGCTTGCGGCCGCCCACCCTGCGCGCCTTGTCCACATAGGCCGACAGCGAATCCCGCAGGCGTTTCGCGTTCTCCGTCGACAGATCGATGTTGTACTCGACACCGTCCAGGCTGAATGCGACGCTCTCCGCGGCAACACCGCCGTCCAGATCGTCGACGAGTTCGACGATCGTCTTCTGTGCCATGGTTGCTCCACCTGACGTACGACCATTAACTGACGCTCATTCCCACCGTATCGCATGGATGGCGGTTTTGGAGCGCGGACGCGGGGTGAATACCTCGGATAGGTGCATGTGAACGTGCATGTGAACGTGTGTCGCAATGCGCCATTCGACGTCCCTTATTGCCGCCGCCGGCCTGGTCGTCTATGTTGGTATACCAGATACCAACGCGAGAGGACCGTGATGCTGGAGGACGTCAAGCGGGCGTTGCGCTCCGTGGTGATGATCACCGTCACCCCGTTCGACGCGGCCGGAGAGGTCAACGCCCCCGGCTACCGGTCGGTGCTGCGGCGCACCCTGGACGCGGGGATCGACGTGGTCACGCCGAACGGCAACACCAGCGAGTTCTACTCGCTCACCGCCGCCGAGCGGGACCGGGCTCTGGAGCTGACCGTCGAGGAGGCCGCCGACCGGGCGCTCGTGGTCGCCGGCGTCGGCTACGACGTGCGGACCGCCGCAGAGTCGGCGCGCAAGGCCCGTGACGCCGGTGCTCAGGCGATCATGGTCCACCAGCCGGTGCACCCCTACCTGTCGGCCGCCGGCTGGGTCGACTACCACCGGGCCGTCGCCGACGCCGTGCCCGAACTCGGCGTCGTCTGCTACCTGCGCAGCCCGCACATCCCGGCCGGGGCCCTGGCCGAGCTGGCCCGCGTCGCCCCCAACTTCGTCGGCGTCAAGTACGCCGTGCCCGACCCGGTCGCCTTCGGCCAGGCCGTCACCGTCGTCGACGACGCCGCCGGCGCCGGCCGGCTGGTGTGGATCTGCGGGCTGGCCGAGACCTGGGCCCCGTTCTTCTGGCCCGTCGGCGCCGAGGGCTTCACCTCCGGCCTGGCCAACGTGACCCCCGAGCTGTCGCTGCGGCTGCTCGCGACCCTGCACACCGGCGACCGCGACGGCGCCATGGCGCTGTGGCGTCAGCTCAAGCCGTTCGAGGACCTCCGCGCCGCCAACGGCAGCGCCGACAACGTCACCGTCGTCAAGGAGGCCCTCGCCCAGCTCGGCCTGTGCGCCCGCACCGTGCGCCCGCCGATCAGCGAACTCCCCACCGCCGGCCAGGCGGAGGTCGCCGACTGGCTGAAGTCGGTGAACTGAGGACATCGGCCACGCGTGATCAGACCGCTCCGACGACGTCCGCGGCTCGCTGGCCCGACAGTTCTATGTGCTGTCGGGTCAGCCTCTGCGCCGACTCGGCGTCCCCGGCCTCGACGGCCTTGAGGATGCGCTCGTGCTCCACGTGCTCCTCGCGCCAGGTCGGCCAGTGCGGCCACAGCAGGCTCACGGCCGCCAGCGCGGCCAGGTCCCGCACGCCGTCGAGGCTCGCCACCACGAACTCGTTGCCACAGCCGGCATACAGGGCCCGGTGGAAGTCGCGGTTGGCCATGCTCAGCTCGCCGTGATCGACGGTGTCCAGATGCGCGGCCGACCGGGCCAGCGCCGCCCGCGCCCGCTCGACGGCGTCGTCGAGACCGAGCCGGGTGGTCGCGGCGACGGCCCACGGCTCCAGCAGCAGCCGGACCTCCTGGATCTTGCGCAGGTCGTGGCCGTCCAACAACCGCACGGAGGTGCCGCGGCTGGGCGTCAACACGACCAGGCCGCCGGCCGCCAGCATGATCAACGCTTCCCGCACCGGCGTCTTGGACACGCCCAGCTCGGCCGCCAGCCGCCGCTCCACCAGCGTGTCCCCGGGGCGGATCCGGCCGGCCAGGATCGCCGACCGGATGGACTCGGCCACCAGGTCGGCGCGGCTGGCCACCGGGCTGAGCGGACTCAGCCCGAGCGACGGCAGCGTCGGTCGGGACTCGGCCACAGCCGTCAGAACCGGAGCAGCCGCTTGCGCCGGTTGGCCAGCGCCTGCACGGCCCGCTTCCGCTCGTCCCGCAGCTTCTCGATCACCGGGATGTCCAGCGGCGCCAGCGGCTCGCCGACCGCCCAGCTCAGCAGCAGGTCCGCGAACGCGGGGTTGCGGGCCAGCACCGGGCCGTGCATGTACGTGCCGACCACGCGGCCCGCGTACGCCCCGTCCGCGCCGTCGCCGTTGCCGGTGCCGTAGACGACCTTGGACAGCGGCTTGGCGTTCGGCCCGACCTTGGTGTGCCCCTGGTGGTTCTCGAAGCCGGTCATCGTCGCTGTGAGCAGCGCCGGGTCCGGCGTGGTCAGCAGCTCGCCGACGGCCCGGGCGGCGGTGCCGGGCGTGGTCCGCACGTCCAGCAGGCTCAGGCCCCGGTGCGTGACGCCGTCGGTGCCGGTGAAGTCGTGGCCCAGGATCTGCAGGCCGGCGCAGATGGCCAGCACGACCGCGCCGCGGGAGGCCGCCTCCTGCATGCCGGGGTTGGCGGTCAGGTGCGCGACGGCCAGCGTCTGCGCCCGGTCCTCGCCGCCGCCGAGCAGGTAGAAGTCCAGCGAGTTCGGCACCGTCTCGCCGACCGCCAAGTCCACGATCTCCGCCCGGTATCCCCGCCACTCCAGCCGCTTGCGCAGCACGGTGGCGTTGCCGGAGTCGCCGTAGGTGCCCAGCACATCCGGCAGCACGAGGCCGATGCGCACGACAGAGTCACGAACCATTGCTCAACCCCGACTTCAGGTCCCGGAACGCGGTGTAGTTGGCGACCAGTTCGACGGCGCCGGGCGCCACCGAGTCGATCGCCTGGTACGGGTCGGGCACGTGGGTGTGGGCCACGTCCGCGTAGGTCAGCCGCACCGCCAGGTCCGCCGACCGCTCGCCGGTCGCGATCACCGTGCGGCCCTGCAGCTTCTCGAACGGCACGTCCCACAGCCATGACTTGTCCCGGCCGTCCGCCTCCCGGCCGTTGATCGCGATGATCACCGGGTGGTCCGGGCTCTTGGCCAGCAGCGGCAGCGTCTCCGCCCAGCCGGCCGGGTTCTTGGCCAGCAGCAGCCGCACGATCCGGTCGTTGCGGTGCAGCGTGGTGTACCGGCCGCCGACGCCGGTGATGGTGCGGATCCGCTCCAGCGCCGGCCGCAGCGGCACCCCCAGGTGGGTGGACGCGGCCAGCGCCAGGGTGGCGTCGGCCTCGTTGGCGCTGCCCGGCAGCCGCAGCCGCAGCTCGAAGGACTCGCCGTTCGGGCTGGTCATCTTGCCGTCGGCGACCGACCAGCTCGGGGTGGGACGGGCGAAGCCGCAGTCGCAGTACCAGTCGGTGGCGCCGCCGTGCACCCGCATGCCGCAGCGCGGGCACGAGGTCGAGTCGCCGCGCCAGTTGCCGCCCGCGCTCACCCAGATCGTGTTGTCGGCGTCGATGGCGGCCGAGGTGACCAGCACGTCGTCGCAGTTGGCGACCACGGTGGTGTTGCGCAGCCGGGCGATCGCGGTGCGCAGGTTGCGCTCGGTGTGCCGGACCTCGCCGACCCGGTCCATCTGGTCCCGGCTCAGGTTCAGCAGCACGATCACCGCCGGCTGGACGGCGTCGGAGATCTTCGGCAGGTAGTTCTCGTCGATCTCCAGCACGCCCACCGGCGCGGTCTGGTCGGTGGACAGCGCCGCGACCAGGCCGTCGGGCATGTTGGCGCCGCTGTGGTTGGTGGCCACCGGCGCGATCACGCTCATCGCCTTGGCCAGCATCATGGTCGTGGTGGTCTTGCCGTTGGTGCCGGTGACCAGCGCGACCGTGCGGTCCCGGCACAGCCGGGCCAGCGCGTTCGGGTCCAGCGCCAGCGTCACGCGGCCGCCGATGATGCCGCCGCCACCGCCCGCGACCTTGGACAGCCGGGCCGCCAGGTTGCCCGCCGCCACCGCGGCCGCCGTCCGGGTCGGCAGCTCGCCGTTCAGGTGGCTGGACGACACGTCCAGACCGGTGTTCCTGGGATCCATCGGCCACCCATCATCACGACAGCAAGATCTTAAGCACTTCTCAGACTACGTGTTTCGGGACGTGCCACCGCAACGGGGGTTGCGTCCCCGGCGCCCCGACACACCGCGGGGCCCGCTACGGCACATCGTGCCATGCGGGCCCCGCGAAACCCGGCGTCCACGCGCCGGACACCCTCAATCCGTCACGCGCGAACGGTCATCCACTTGCGCATCGAGTGCTCGACCAGCGTGATCAGCGTCTGCTTGGTCGACTCCCGGTTGCGGGCGTCACACGTCACGATCGGCACCGACTGGTCGATCGTCAACGCCTCCCGCACGTCGTCGATCCGGTGGTGCAGCATCCCGTCGAAGCAGTTCACCGCCACCACGTACGGCAGCTGCCGGTCGTCGAAGAAGTCGATCGACGCGAACGCGTCGGCCAACCGCCGGGTGTCCACCAGCACCACCGCGCCGATCGCACCCCGCACCAGGTCGTCCCACATGAACCAGAACCGGTGCTGGCCGGGCGTGCCGAACAGGTACAGGATCAGGTCGCTGTCCAGCGACACCCGACCGAAGTCCATCGCCACCGTCGTGGTGACCTTGTTCGGCGTCGCCGACAGGTCGTCCACACCCAGACTGGCCTCGGTCATCACCGCCTCGGTCGTCAACGGCACGATCTCGGACACCGACCCCACGAAGGTCGTCTTGCCGACACCGAACCCGCCCGCGACCACGATCTTGGCCGACGTCGTCGCCTGCCGGGCGACCTGCGCGCCCCGGCCCTGTCCTGATTCCACTCGGCTCCAGCCCTCTAGAACCGCCGCGTCGCTCACCTGCGCGCCGCGGCCAACTGCAACTGCTCCCGCAGCTCGGGGGTGAGCTGCTGGCCGACCCGTTCCACCAGCCTGGCCATGGCGTACCCGACCAGTCCGATCTCGCAGCCGGGCGCCGCGAGCACGGCGAGGCACGACCCGTCGCTGATGGACATCAGGAAAAGATACCCGCGCTCCATTTCGACGACCGTCTGGTTCACCGTTCCGGCTTCGAAGCAGCGTGCGACCCCTGCGGCGAGACTCACCAGACCGGACGACACCGCCGCCAGCTGCACCGCGCGATCCCGCGGCAGACCGTCGGTCGCGGCCAGCACGAGGCCGTCCGCGGAGACCACGACGGCGTGCGCGACGCCGGCGACGCGGTCCACGAAGTCGTCGATGAGCCAGCTGAAGTCGGCGATCTCTTGGTCGGACGGGGAACTCACGACTGCTCCTTGCCTTGCTCGGGTGCCGGCCCGAAGGACGACGGCTGGGTGTAGCCGGCGTCGATGGCCTCGTCGGGGGCGGACGTCGGGGCCGAGTGCCGGCCGAGGCTGACCCCGTGCTGGTAGGTGGACATCCGGTTGCGCAGCGCGTCGGGGGAGCGGCGCGGCATCGCCGGCGCGGCGCCCCGGGCCGACACGGCCTGCGGCCGCGGCGTGGCCGAACCCGGCACGAGCTGCGACTTCGGCACCCGCTTGGGCAGGCCGGCCTCGGTGACGGCGTCCGGCTCCTTGGCCAGCAGCGTGTTGGCCGCCGCCCAGCCGTCGTCGCCCGCGGAGTGCCAGCCGTTGCCGTTGGTCTCCGGTACTTCCGTGGCCTCGACGGTCTCCGCGGGCTCGGGGGCCGCCGGGGTTTCGGCCGTCTGCTCGTCCTCGGCCCGGGGCGTCGGCACGGCCTGCTCTTCCGTGGAGGCCTTGTCGCCCGTGGGCACCTGGAACCACTGGGACAGCACTTCCTGGTAGATCGGCAGCCGCTCGGTCGGCGGGTCGTCGTAGTCGAAGCGGCGCTGCGGCGTCGGCCACGGCTCCACGCTGCTCGCCGGCGTCACCTCCGGCTCGGCCGGCGGAGTCTTGCGGCGCGGCGCGAACAGGTCGACGGACTCCGTCACGCCCGGCTCGGCCGGCGGGTTGGTGAGGATCGGCGGCAGCTGGCCCGGGGTCCACTTGGGTAGGCCGACGATGTCCTGCGGCAGGTCCGGCTCGGGCAGGGGAGTGCGCTGGGTGGCGGCGGCCGCCACGGTCGGCGGCGCGGCGGGCGGCGTCGGCACGGCGTCGGCCACGTCCACCAGCGTCGCCGGCACGATCACGTGCGCGGTGACGCCGCCGTCGATGTCGGCGTTGTCCCGCAGCCGGACCTTGATGTCGTGCCGCTTGGCCAGCTGCGCGACCACGTACAGGCCCATCTGCCGGGACGCGGTGACGTCCACCTCGCCCGGGTCGGCCAGCCGCGCGTTGGCGGCGGCCAGGTCCGCCTCCTGCATGCCGACGCCGCGGTCGTGGATCTCGATGGCCACCTCGCCGCGGCGCATCCTCGCCGACCGCACGGTGACCTTGCTCGTCGGCGGGGAGAACGCGGTGGCGTTGTCGATCAGCTCGGCGATCAGGTGCGTGATGTCGTTGACGGCCCGGCCCTGGATGGTCAGGTCCGGCGCGGGGGCGACCTGCACCCGGGCGTACTTCTCCACCTCGGACACGGCCGCGCCGAGCACGTCGGACACCGGCACCGGCTTGGTCACCCGGCGGGTCAGCGTGGTGCCGGCCAGCACCAGCAGGTTCTCGCTGTTGCGCCGCATCTGCGTGGCCAGGTGGTCCAGCTCGAACAGGCTGGCCAGCTGGTCGGGGTCCTGCTCGTCCTGCTCCAGCCGGTCGATCACGCCGATCTGCCGCTCCACCAGCGCCTGGCTGCGCCGCGACAGGTTGACGAACATCGCGTTCACGTTGCCGCGCAGCGCCGCCTGCTCGGCGGCCAGCCGGACGGCCTCCCGCTGCACGGCGTCGAACGCGCGGGCGACCTGGCCGACCTCCTCGGTGGTGTGCACCGGCACCGGCTCGACCGGGTCGCCCTCGGCCTCCCGGTCCCGCATGATCCGCTCGATCGCCGCCGGCAGCTTGGTCCGCGCCACCTCCAGCGCGCTGCGCCGCAGCACCCGCAGCGGGACCAGCATCGAGCGGGCGACGAACACCGTGATCGCCAACGCGATCAGCAGCGACAGCAGGACCAGCGCGCTGTCCCGGAACGCGTCTCGGCGGGCGGACCGGACCAGGGTGCGCACCACGGTGTCGGCCTGCTGCTGGATCTGCCCGACGACGCGGGTGAACAGCGCGGCGGTGGTCGTGGTCAGCGCCTGCACGTCGGCGGGTCGCACGGTGACCTGGCCGGTGCCGTCGCCGGACTGCACGAGGGCCAGCTGCACGACGCGGTTGCGCTCGTCGACGTCCGGGCCGCTGATGGTGTCCTGCACCAGCTGCCGGTTGTCGGCGTCCGCGGCGTTGGTGAAGTCCTCCATGTCGGCCGCGAACCGGGACTGGGCGGCGCGCAGCTGGTCGACCAGATCGGACGGGAACTGCTTGTGCAGGCCCGCCGACACCACGATCGTGCTCTGCAGCCGCAGCTGCTCCTTGGCGTCGGTCAGCGCCTGCACCGAGCTGTCCAAAGGCGACAGTTGAGGATGACTCACGTTGGTGGCGGCGACCCGGACGATCTCCAGCAGGGCGTCGATGACCTGGGTGTACGTGGTCAGCGCGGCGACGTCGGGCAGCCGGGTGGTGACCACGCTGTTGCGAAGCGAGGACAGCTCGTCCAGCTGCTCGACGGCGTTGTCCACGGCGTCGCGCACCGGCCCGGAGACGCTGGCCTGCTCGCCGCGCAGCGCGTCGGCGGCGGTGTCCACCGGCCCGAACTTCGGCGGCTGGTCGACGCGGCCGGCGGCGATGTACGCCACAACCGAGTCACGCTCGGCCTGCAGCAGGTCGACCACCTTGGCCGCCTGCCCGGCCACCGCCAGCTGCTGGCGCTCGTCGCCGTACTGGCGGGCGTCGTCGAGCTGGCTGGACAGCCGCAGCCCGGCCAGAGTCAGCGTGCTCAGCGCCGGCACCAGCAGGATGACCACCAGCTTGCGGCCCAGTTTCCAGTTGCGCAGCCGCCAGCCCGAGGACTTGCCGCCCGCGGCGACACCACCCGCCGACCCGTCGTCACCGGCGTTCACGTCGACACCAGCACCGGCGGCGCGGCCCGCGTCGGAGTCGCTGTGCCGGCGCTGGTCGAACTCAGCCTCATCGGCCGGACCACGCACGGTCAGCACTCCCCCACGGTCAGCTCGGTCCATCGCCGAAGGTGGATCTTGGAGTGCGTCAGGCTCATTCCGTACCGCCGATCGGAGTACTGGAGACGACAGTCACGCGCATCGTGGTGCCTTCGGGCCAATCTGATCAAGCATTCGGGGGTCTGGACGGCGGTGGCGACCGGTCGGGATGATCCTGCACCGTGTAGGGGCGGTGACGGGTGGTAGTGATGCCGCGGCAGGGGAGGAAGAATTGGCAACTACCGCACAGTGACACTTCCTTGGCTCGCTCCGTCAGGTGACATCCGCGCCCGTGATTGAATCACGCAGGGTGTTCGGTCGGCTACGGTGGTCGCCGTTCCGGGTCAGATCTGCCCGTGAATGGGTCATTCCCTTCACAACCTCACCCCCGAGTACCGCTCAAAACTGTTGATTAAAGGAGAGTCCGCCGATGGCTACCCGCGCCACTCGATGGGCCACCGTGATCGCCGTCACCGCCATGACCGCGAGCGGATGCAGCCTGCTCAACGGTGGCGGCGCCGACACATCGGCGCCCGCCGCAGGCCACGCGAAGATCAATGTCGGCATCATCGCCACGGTCGACGACGCGCCGGTGAAGCTGGCCCAGGCCAAGGGTTACTTCACCCAGGAGGGCCTCGACGCCAACGTCAAGGTCTATCCCTCCGTGACCCAGACAATGCCGGCACTGCAATCCGGCGAGATCGACGTCACGCTGATGAACTATGTCTCCTTCTTTCAGGCCGAGGCGGCCAAGACGATCGACGCCAAGGTCGTCTCCGACGCCTACCAGGGCACCCCCGACTCCCTGGTGCTGCTGGCCAAGCCCGACTCCGGCATCCGCACCCCGAAGGACCTCGCCGGCAAGAAGGTCTCCGTGCACTCCAAGGGCAACATCGTGGAGCTGCTGCTCAAGGCCGTGCTGCAGGACAACGGCGTCGACCCCAACTCGGTCACCTACCTAGAGGTGAAGTTCCCTCAGATTCCCGCCGCGCTGGCCAACGGGCAGATCGACGCCGGCGGCGACCTCGAGCCGTACATCACCCAGGGCGAGCAGCAGTTCGGCGTGCAGCCCACGTTCAAGATCGTGACCGGCGCCACGGACAACATCCCGCTGTCCGGCTACGTGGCGTCGAACAAGTTCATCGGCGCGCACCCCGACGTGGTGGCGGCCTTCCAGCGGGCGATGGTCAAGGCGCAGAAGGCCGCGGCCGACCGCAGCGCCATCGGTTCCGTGCTGCCCGACCTGACCGGCGTCGACAAGCAGACCACGTCGCTGCTCAAGCTCGGCGTGTTCCCGACCTCGGTGGACGCCACCCGGCTGCAGCGGGTGGTCACGTTGATGAAGACCTACGGCTACCTGCAGCAGTCGATGGACGCGAGCGGCCTCGTCGTGCCCACGCCGAACAGCTGACGATCGTGCCGTTCGTTCGCAAAGTGGTCGGGCTGGTCGGCTTCCTGCTCGTGTGGGAGGCCGCCAGCCGGCTGTCACTGGTCGACGACCGCGTGCTGCCGCCGCCGTCCGATGTGTTGGTGCGCTTCGGTTTGCTGTTCACCGACCAGCGCTTCGTCGCCGGCGCGATCTCCACCGTGCTGTCCTGGCTGATCGCCCTGCTGTGCGCCACCGGCATCGGCGTCGCGCTGGGGCTGCTGCTCGGCTCGGTGCCGGTGCTGCGGCTGATCAGCATGCCGGTGGTGGAGTTCCTGCGGCCGCTGCCGGCGGTCGCGCTGATCCCGCTGGCGATCGCGCTGCTCGGCACCGACGCGCAGACCAAGATCGTGCTCGCCGCGTTCGCCGCGACCTGGCCGATCCTGCTCAACACCAGCTACGCGCTCGGCGAGGTCGACCCGCGGCTGGTGGAGACCGCGCGGTGCTTCCGGGTCAGCCGGTGGCGGCGGCTGGTCGGCGTGACGCTGCCCAGCATCGGGCCGTTCGTGGTGACCGGCGTGCGGATCTCCGCGTCCATCACGCTGATCGCCGTTGTCGGCACGGAGTTTCTCGCCGGCGGCAGCATCGGTCTCGGGCAGTACGCGTTCCTGCAGGGAACCAGCGGCGGCCGAATGGACGTCGTGTTGGCCGCGACGGTGTTCGCCGGGTTGTTCGGGTGTCTGGTGAACGCCGGATTCCTCGCCGTACAACGGCGTTGGGTGTCGTGGGGCAGCGGGGAGGTGGCGGCGTGAACGGCTGGATCCGCGCCGGCGTTCTCCTCTGCGCGCTGCTCCTGTGGCAATTGGTGTCGGTGGAAGTCGGCAATCCGTACTTCCCACCACCGCTGCGAATCGCCGAGGCCGCCGTTCGGTTGTGGCCGTCCGAGCATTTCACCCTCGACGTGCTGCCGAGTCTGCTTCGGGTGCTCGGCGGTTGGGCCGCGGCTTCCGTGCTGGGCATTGTGATCGGCGTGCTGCTCGGCCGTTCCCGGGCCGCCGCCGACTACTTCGAGTTCGTGTTCACCTTCCTGCGCACGCTGCCGCCGCCGCTGCTCGTGCCCGTGTTCATGCTGATCTTCGGCATCAGCACGGAGATGGAGGTGGCCACCATCGTGTTCGGCGCCGTGTGGCCCGTGCTGCTCAACTCCGTCGACGGCGCCCGGTCCGTCGATCCCGTGATGGCCGACACCGCCCGGGTGTTCCGTCTGTCCCGCCTCCGGTGGCTGTTCGGTGTCGTGCTGCCGGCCGCCGGGCCGAAGATCTTCGCCGGGCTGCGGGTGAGCCTGTCGATCGCGCTGATCCTGATGGTGATCTCGGAGGTCGTCGGCGCCACCAGCGGCATCGGCTACCAGCTCGGCACCGCCCAGGGCGCGTCCGACCTGCCCGGGATGTGGTCGTGGATCGCGCTGATCAGCCTGCTCGGATACCTACTCAACAGGGGGTTGCTCGCCGTGGAGCACAGGGCGCTGGCCTGGAGCCGGTCGTGAGCGTGCCGATGCTGGACGTGGTCGGCCTCGGCCACACGTACGGGTCCGTGGACGCGGTTTCGGACGTGTCCTTCGCCGTCGAGCCGGGGGAGTTGGTCTGCATCGTCGGGCCGTCCGGCTGCGGCAAGTCCACGCTGCTGCGGTGCATCGCCGGTCTGCTGCCGCCTTCTCGGGGCACTGTGTCCCTGCACGGCGACCGCGTTTCCGGTGTGCCGTCGGACCTCGCCGTGGTGTTCCAGGACTACAGCCGGTCCCTGCTGCCCTGGCGCACCGTCTTCGGCAACGTCGAGTTCCCTCTCCGGGATCGTGGTCTGTCCACTGTGGAACGCCGATCGCGGGTCGAGGAGGCCCTGTCCTGGGTCGGGCTTTCCGGTGCTGCGTCGAAGCATCCCCATGAGCTGTCCGGCGGCATGCAGCAGCGGGTGTCCATCGCCCGTGCCCTGGCGTACCGGCCCGCTCTGATGCTCATGGACGAGCCCTTCGCCTCCGTCGACGCCCAGACCCGGGCCGATCTGGAGGACCTTGTCCTCCAGGTTCGGGCCTCCGCCGGCATGACCGTGCTGCTGGTGACCCATGACATCGACGAGAGCGTCTACCTGGCCGACCGGGTGCTCGTCCTGTCGCCGTCGCCTGCTACCGTCGTCGAGACGCTGAAGGTCGATCTGCCTTCGCCTCGTGACCAGATCGCCACCCGGGGGAGCGATGCCTTCGTGCGGCTGCGCACCGAGATCGCCCGGTTGATCCGGCGGTAGTGTCGTGGACGACCTCCTGGAGATCGCCGACGCCCTGCTGCCCGGCGTCCGCCTCGACTCCGCCTCCGTGGCTGCCGACGGCAATATCCATGACGTGTTGCTGATCCCCGGCGTCGCCGCCGTCCGGGTCAGCAAACGTGCCCTCGCCGCTGCCACCATGCCTCGTCACGTCGAGGTCCTGCACCTGCTCGCCTCTTCCGACCTCCCTTTCCAGATTCCCGAGCCGCTGACCCCCGTCACCATGTTCGGCGACCGCGCCGCCGTGGCGGTCTCGTGGATCGACGGCTCGCCCCTTCCACCAGGCGTCGGTTCCGTGGAGCAGATCGCCTCCGTCCTGGAAGCCGTCCGCTCCGTTGAGTTGACTCCTTCCCTGCTTCGCGCCTTGGACGGCCGCCCTTCCGGCCGTCACTGGTCCGCGATCGTCTTGGAGGACGTGGTCCCTCGCCTTCCGGCCCGTTGGCAGTCCGAGGCGCTGCGCCGCCTGGACGCCGCCCTCGCCCTGGATCCCGTGCCGGATTCCTTGGTACATGGCGACCTTGGCGGCTCCAACGTCCTCTGGTCCCCTTCCGGCCAACTCGTCGGTGTTCTCGACTGGGACATGGCCATGCCCTTCGACCCCGCCATCGACGCCGCGCTGATGGCCTGGCACGGCTGGGACACCGTTCGCCGAGCCGTTTCGTCCGACACCTACCACCGCGCCCGCACCTGGGACGCCCTGTTCGGCGTCGGCCACCTCGTAGCCACCTTGAACGGCCGCCCCATGACCAGCCCCGACGGCTTCGTGCGGGCGGTAGTCCCGTGGCTGGAACAAAACGCCTGACGCCGGCCCCGCTTCACCCGGCCCCGTCGCCTAGTCCACGGTGGACACGGGGTGGTGCGCGGCCTCGCGAGCGATCTCGCTGCGGGAGTGGGCGGCGAGCTTGACCAGGATGTGCGAAACGTGGGTCTGCACGGTTCGGCGCGACAGGAACAGGGCCGCGGCGATGTCGGGGTTGGACCGGCCCTGGGCGACCAGGTGAGCGACACGAAGCTCGGTGGGGGTGAGGCTCTCCCAGCCGGTGGTGGGACGAGCGCGCCGGCCGCGTTGCCCACGGCGAACGCCGTAGGGACGCGTACGGGCATCGGCGCGGCGAATGTCCCAGTCGGCGCGCAACTCGGTGTAGACCTCGATGGCCTCCGCCAGCGACGAACGGGCCCGCACCAGATCATTGGCCTCGCCGAAAAGCACGGAGGCGTCCTCCAAGGCGTGGGCCAACTCCAGACGACGACCGGCGGAACGGTAGTGCTCGGCGGCGGTGAGCAACCGCTGCGGATCCCGTTCCAGCAAACCCTGGCACCGGGCGGCGGCGGCATCCTTCACCCGCATCGGCGCCTCGTCGGCCTCGGCCTGGCACTGCTGCGTGGCGGACAACGCGGTCTCCCGGTCGCCGGCGGCCAGGGCCAGGCGGGTGAGCTCGGGGAGACACATATATCTGACGTTCATCTCCAGCGCGGTTCCGGGACTGAGCAGCACCGGCGCCAGCTCGGCGACGGCCTGACCGGGCAGACCGTCCCGTTCGCACGCCAAAGCCCGGGCCAACAACACATAACCGGCATTGCGCCGGTCGTCGGCGATGGCCAGCGGCTCGGTCCGAACGGCCTTCAGATGCACGGCGGCAGTGGTGCGGTCATCGCGATGTCCGGCGATCAGGGCCAACAGCCCGTGCAGGGTGAGGAACGAATACCGTCCCTCGCTCAGCTCGGGAATCGACTCCAGCTCGCTCAGCGCGTCGTCCCACCGGCCCAGCAGGAAGTAGTGCGCGGCCATCATGACGTGCACCTGCGTGAACCGGGCGGCGCCGGCCTGCTCGGCCAGCCCCCGGACGAGCGTGATCCGCTCGTCGATGCCGTCGGTCTCGTCCAGGTTGACGTCGGCGACGATCCGGTTGCACAACAGCAGCAGCCGCAGGTCCAGATGCTCACGGTCGTCGCCGAGCACGGTCAGCGCCTGATCGATCAGCGCCCGGTTGCCGCGCTCGTCGCCGACGAAACTGCGGTCCAGGGACATCACGTGCAGGCCCATGCCGACGGCGAACCGGTCCGGCGCGGCCTGCCCGGCCCCGATCGCCTCGCTGGCGGTGGTCAACGCGGTGGCGGTGTCCAGGTCCACGGCCTGCACCAACGCCGTCAACGACAGCAGCCGAGCCCGCCAGCCGGGTGCGAGATCGGCGGCGAGGCCCTGGGCCAGCACCTCCAACGCCTCGGCGGAACGGCCGGTACGCAGCGAGGTGTACGCCAGCACCCAGCTCATCTCGGCGACCCGATCCGGGTCGGTGGTCCGGCTCAGCACCTGGCGGGCCTGCTGGGCGGCGTCGGCGTTGCGGCCCATGCCGGCCAGCGACGTGGCGAGCCAGCTGGCGAACACGTCCCGCCGCGGATCGTCGGACCCGACCTGGTCGATGGCCCGCCGCAGCAACTCGATCGCGGTCTGCGGGGCCCGGTGCGTCAGGATCGACGCGGCGCCGGCCAGCCAGTCGAGGAACCACTCGTCCTCGCTGCCGGCGGCCGGCAGCAGCTGCTCGGCGACCTGCGAGGTCGGCGCGCCGGAGTCGGCCAGGGCCCGCGCGGCCTCCCGGTGCAGCGCGGTCCGCACGGCGACGGGAGTGCCGTCGTACAACGCCTGCCTGATCAGCGGGTACCGGAAGGCGAGGTGGTTGCCGGCCTCGGTGATCACGCCGGCGCCGACGGCCTCGGCCAGCAGCAGGGCCAGCTCGGACGCCGGCTTGCGGGACACCACGGCCAGGTCGTGCACGGCGAACTCGGCGCCGAGCAGGGACGCCGCCCGCAGCGCCTCCGTCGTCTCGTCGGACAGGAAGCCCAGCCGGTCGGCGATCGCGGCGGCCAGCGACGCCGGCGCGCTCCAGCCGACGGCCCGGCCGGCCAGCTCGGTGACCCGGCCGCTGACGCGGATGGCGTGCTCGCGCAGCAGGGCGTCGACCAGCTCGGTCAGGTAGCCCGGGTTGCCGGCGGCCCGCTCGGCCAGCCGGGCCAGCTCCGGCCCGACCTCACGGCCACCGGTGCGCACGGCGATCAACTCGGCCACCTCGTCGGCGGCCAGCGGTCGCAGCGCCAGCTGCACGCCGCCGCGGGCGGAGGAGCTCCGCCGCAGCTGGTCCAGCTCGGTGCGCCGCGGCACCGGCCGGTACGCGCCGACCAGGAGTAAAGGAAGCTGCTCGGTGGCCCGGGTCAGCCGGTGCCAGACGTGCAGGCTGTTGGTGTCGGCCCACTGCAGGTCGTCGAGCACCATCAGCACGGGTTTGGCCTCGCACGCCCGGTCGACCAGGGCCAGCAGCTGCTCGGCCGCCCCGAGCACGGGGTCGCCGGTGCCGGTGACGCCGGGGGAGTGCTCCTGGCGCAGCAGCCGGATGATGTCGGCCCGCCACGGGTCCTCGGCCCGGCCGACCACGTCGAGACAGTCCAGCACGGCGCGCAGCGGGAACGGCTGGCCGAGCTCGTCGGCGGCCGCCCAGAACACCTCGCAGCCCAGGTCGCGGGCGGTGCGCAGGCCGGCGGCGAGCAGCGCCGACTTGCCGATGCCCGGGTCGCCCTCGACCAGCACGGACTGGCCACGCCCGGCAACGACCTCCCGCAGCAGCCGACCGAGCAGGGCGACGTCGGCGTGCCTTCCCACGAAGGTCTCCGTCGCCGCGGTTGGGCCCATGCTGTGAGGGTAGACGGATCTTGAGCCGCGCCGCTTCTCCACCACCCGGACGCCAGCTCTCACCGGTTCGTGTGCGGAGCGTGGTGGCGCGTGTCACTTGCCGAGAAGCCGGTTGCCCTGCGTCACCACCCCTACGAGTGGCAGTCACAATTCTCCGCCGGTTGGCGGATGTCCTTGACGGCGCATGCGCGGATGGTAATCGTTGTGGCGGCTGCCACACCTCAACAGAGCAGTTGAGGGGCGAACTCGGAAGGCGGTGAGCACGGATGGTGCTCTCGGTACAGCACCCCGATGCCACTCCCAGCGGCGAGCGCGGCCTGGAGGCCCTGCTCGACTCGTACCACCACGTCGCCGCGGATGTGCTGAACGCGCACGTCCGGGCCGGTGAGCACTGCCAGGACTGCGGTCAGGTCTGGCCCTGCGCGCCGGTGAACTCGGCGGCGTTCGCCCTCGACCTCTAGGCCGTCACCGGCACTGGGGGAAGCCGGGCCGAGACCGGGAGGATCGGCTCGGGGGCTGCGCCGGACGACGCAGCCCAGGGGGAGCATCGACTGATCGCGGCCGCGCCGGAGCCACGGCGCGGCCGTCTTCGGTGCGTACGCGTGGAGAAGCGCGTCACACCCACCTGGACCATTCGTGCACACTTTCGGTGCCGGGTGGCCAAGCGCACGCAGCCAACCAGTGGGAACATCCGGACATCGCTACCGCTGCGCCCGGACGTGGCCGTAGCGTCGCTGCCGTGGGCACGGGCATTTCGCTGCATCCGATCTGGTGGGTCGAGCAGAACGAGACCGAACTGGCGATCCAGGTGACGCACCCGGAGGGCGCGCGGTTCGCCGACCGGGCCGTCAGCGAGGCCGGCGCGGAAGTGAAGGTCGAGCTGGCGACGCTGGCCGAGGCCGGCGGTTCGACCAAGATCGACGCCGCGCTGTCGACGCTGCGCGTGCGCCTGCGCGAGCCGATGGCCGACCGCCGCCTGGTGATGCTCGTCGACGGTGAGCCGATCACGGCGGCCCGCGTCAACCCGACCATCCAGAACCTGTCCACCGACCCCGCCGACCCGGCCCAGCACCGCGCCGGCGAGCCGGTCCGCGCCGGCATCCCCGAGGACGGCCGGGTGCCGCGCTACTACGCGGTGAAGACGCAGTTGCTGGAGCTGACCGGCAAGCTCGGCGAGGGCGCGGCGCTGCCGTCCGAGCGGGAGCTGGCCGAGCGCTTCGGCGTGGCCCGCATGACGCTGCGCCAGGCCGTCTCCGAGCTGGTGCTGGAGGGCAAGCTGCAGCGCCGCCACGGCAGCGGCACCTACGTGATGCCGCCCAAGCTGGTGCAGCCGCTGTCGCTGGTCAGCCTCTCCGAGGGGATCCGCCGGCAGGGCGCGACGCCCAGCCGCAAGCTCGTCACGCTCGAACACCTCCCCGCCGACCCGACGCTGGCCGCCGACCTGCACATCGAGCCGGGCGACCTGGTGCTGCACATCGAGCGCACGGTCGAGGCCACCGGACAGAACGTCGGTCTGGAGTCCACCTATCTCGCCGCCGCGCGGTTCCCGTCGCTGCTGGACGTCTTCGACCCGGCCACCTCGCTGCACAGCTGCCTGGCCAACCGCCTCGGCGTGGTGTTCGCCGAGGCCGAGGAGCGGGTGGAGACGGTGCTGGCGACGCCCCGGGAGGCGAAGCTGATCGGCACCAACCCGGCGCTGCCGATGCTGCTGCTGCACCGCCGGTCCCTCGACCCGGACGGGGTGCCGATCGAGCGCGTGCGGTCGCTGTTCCGCGGCGACCGGTTCAGCTTCAGCACCCGGTTGCGGCCCGAGGACTGATTCACGTCACGAGCATTCAACCCGGCCGGGCGTGTCAATTCGGCATGACCGGATGACGATGTTTACCGTTCGCGCGCAGTGGGTAAGGGCGGCGCGTGCCCTTTACGGTGGTCGGTTCGCGGCCGGTTCGTCCTGACGGCGGTTTCCGGGCCCGGTGCCGACCCGATCGGGTAATTCCCGTGCGCCCGAGCGGTCGCGGCTTGCCCGGGCGGGGCCGTCCGTATCATCGTGACGGTTGCCGTGGCAACAACCGGGGCGACGGCAGACCGGCGGATTGTAGAAACCGGCGGTGAATGCGGTGTGAAAGCCGGGGGCAACGTTACCCCCGCCGGCGGGAACGTATCCCGTGAACCCGCGGCCGGACATGGTGCGGTCCGTCGCGGCGGCATGTCAAGCTCGCTTACGAGGCGAGTGATGTAGATCACGTAACACCCGAAAGAGGCGCTCCACGCCGACAGGTCCTCGATATACTCGGCTGCAGTGCCGCGAATTCCGGGGACCAAGAACCGCGGCTGAATATGTGGAGAGCCACGTGTTCGTTAGGGCCCTGGTATGAGCATGTTGGACGGAGCCGCCGCCCCGCGAGCGGTGCCCCGCCTGGTCAGCGACGGCTGCGCCGAGCACCTCGCGGTGGCGGCCGGCTGGCGTCGGCTGGCCGAGCTGGTGCGGCGCGACGCCGAGCTGCGCCTGCACCTCGCGCTGCGCCCCCCGCACGACCTGTCCGCGGATCTCGGCGACGGCCCGCAGCCGCCGCACCCGCGCGCGTCCGACCAGGTCCGCATCGTGTCGCTGGCCGCGCTGCTCGACCGGCGCGCCACCGACGAGCGCACGCTGCTGGAGCAGGTCATCGCCAACCAGCACGAGCCGATGGACGCCCTGGACTTCGTCGTCGAGCACTTCGTCCGGCCGGTGGTCGCGGTGTGGCGGGCCCTGCTGGACCGGCACGGGCTGGTGCTGCTCGACCTGGGCGCGGACAGCGTCAGGTTCGAGCTCACGCCGGGCGTGCGGGCCACCGGCCGCGTCGTGGTCACCGATGTCGCCGGGCTGCGCGAGGCCGCCGACGTCGACGCGCTCGACGTGGACCGGGCCGCCCGCGCCCTGCACGGCGCGCTGAGCACGCTCGCCGCCGGCTTCCAGCAGGCCAGCTTCGACGGCCGGCAGTACAAGGGGCGGGCCGTGCGCGCCGCCGTCGAGTCCGTGCTGGCCGCCGAGCTGCGTTACCTCACGCCCGAGACCGCCGATCTGCTGCGCGGCGACCACCCGCTGGACCGGCACGTGCACTCAGTGCCCGAGGAGCAGGACCGGCTGCTGCGGGAGGTGCTGCGCCGGGTCGAGGAAAGCTCGGCCGCGCGCCGGCGGGACCCGTCGTTGCCGGCGCCGGCCGTGGTCATCGACCTCGACCTGTGTGGACTGGTGCCGAAGGCCCGCACCCTGCACGCCGCCCGCACGCTGGCCGGTCCGCGCGAGGGTGCGCCGCAAGGCATCCCGGAGCTGGCCCGGCCCGACACGCTGCGCGCGCTGCCGTCGTACTCGAAGCCCGCCTGGGACCGGTTCCTGGAGGTGTCCGGGGTGGCCGGGCGCTACCCGAACGTCGAGTGGGACGACGTGCACGCCGAGTTCTGCCCGGCGTTCTACCGGCCGTGGGAGCGGCTGCGCTCCGACTCGCTCGCCCCCGGCCTCGTCCGCTTCGTCCGGGACGTGGAAGACGCCGGCGGCGAGGTCGTGTTCAACACCGGACGGCGCGACCGGGTCCGCGAGCACACCACCGCCGTGCTCGCCCGGGGCGGGCTGAACCACGTCCGGCTGCTCACGCTGCCCGACGACCGGGTGCGGCCGATCGCCGAGCTGAAGGTGGAGAACCTGCGCCGGCTCGGCGGGCTGGACGTGGTCGCGGTGTTCGACGACCTCACCGAGAACCGCCAGGTGCTCCGGGATTCCTTCCCGGCCGCCATGGTCATCGCCGTGGAGGCCCCCGGCTTCGCCAGCGACCGCGTCCCCGGCTGCCCGCCGCCGGACGGCGCGCCGCTGATCGCCACGTTCGAACGCCTGCCCCGGCAGGCCGGCGGCTCCACGCCCGCCCTGTCCCACACCCATTCCATCGCCGAGTTGCAGGTCAGTGAGCTCTCCGTCGGGCTGCCGGCGCGTGGGCACGCGGTGAACCTGTCGGTGGCGCAGACGCTGTCCGTCATCGACCGGCTCGTCGCCGAGGCGGACGCCTCCGCCCAGCGCACGGCCGCCGCCGCGCCCGGCCACCTGCGGTCGGCACTGTCCACTGTGTCCGATCCGCTGGAACGGACCGTGTTGCTGTTGCACCACGTCTTCATGCGCAAGCAGTTCCACCGCGGCTCCCGCGCCACCTACACCCCGGAGATGGCCCGCAACGACCTGATGCCGTTCCTGCGGCGTGACGCGCCGATCCAGGTTGTGGTGCCCGGGTTCCCGGTGAAGCAGAGCCAGAGCGGGCTGAAGGCGTCCGGGGTGCTGCCGGACCTGGCCGAGCTCGGCGTGCTGGTGCGGCTGCGTGAGCTGCAGCAGACCGTGAAGTGCCTGTACAAGCCGGGCCTGCGCATCACGGTGCTGACCGACGGGCACCACTTCCGGCCCCGCCCCGCCGTGATCGTCGAGTCCTACCTGCGCAAGCTCAACCAGTACCTGCGGCTGGTCGGCGGCCAGGACTTCCTGGAGTTCGCCGACATCGACGACGTGGCCCGGCGCAAGATCGGCTCCTCGCTGGACAGCGAGCGGATCGTGCTCATCGAGTACTACCAGAACGCCTTCCGCAAGGCGTTCGAGGAACTCGACATCGCGTCCGACCCGATGGGCGTGCTGTCCCGGGTGCCGCTGCTGGACCCGATGGCCGAGCACACCCCGGGCGGGCTGGCGTTCCGGGACATGTTCCGGTCCATCCTGCACTCGGTGGCGCTGGACGTGCCGGCCGGCAAGGACCGGATGTCCTGGGCCCGCGCGGTATACGCGGACCCGTACCAGCTGGCCGACCCGGCGACCCCGACCGAGATCGTCCGGGCCCGCAAGCAGGTGCTGCGGCAGGCCTGGAGCGACACCGTGCGGTACCTGTCCGCGGTGCTGACCGACCGGGAGCTCGGCTACGACGCCCTGTTCGAGCACCGGGTCCGCCTGACCGTCAGCATGCCCTCGCCCGGCCGGGTCGGCTTCGCCGCGCTGGGTGGGTCCGCGCTGCTGCCGTGGCACGGGACCGCCGCGATCGACGAGAAGGGCACGCTGTCCACCGACTTCGCGATCTGGCTGTACGACCAGGGTTTCGTGCCGGTCTACTCGCCGGTGCTGGGCTACCGGCAGCCCTGGCTGATGGCCCCGGTCACCTCCACCGCCGTGGTCGACAGCGCCCGCGGCGCCCAACTGGTGCCCGAGCTCCTGGACGGCATCCACCTCCGCCGCAAGTGACCCCCCGCGAGTCACGCGCTCAGACACCCCGAATGTAGGTCTCGGGCAGATCATCACCCGGTCGTGACGGGCGCGTCGGGCCGGGATCCACTATGGACGCTGCTTGACTCGCGGGCGTGTCTCCGGATCAGATCGAGCGGATTCGCCCGGTCGATCACCTCGTAGCCCCGCCGCGCCCGGCCCTTCCGGCCGAAGGCAACCTCCGAGCGCCCGCACGCGTGAACCCCACGACGGGAGGGACTCGGGGGGAGAGGCGGCGCATGGGGGGACATGCGTGGCTGGTGCGCGCCTTGCGGACCAGGGTGTGGCTGGTGCCGGTGGTGGTGGTGATGCTGGCACTGGGCACGCACCACATCACGGTGCCGGAGATGTGGCGAGATGAGCTTGCCTCATGGACGGCGGCGACACGAAGCGTGCCGGAGCTGTTCACGTTGCTGTCGCACATCGACGCGTCCAGCGGCGCCTACTACCTGGTGCTGCACTACGTGGCGGCGGTGTTCGGCGCGAGCCCGCTCGCGCTGCGACTGCCGTCGCTGCTGGCGATGTGCGCGGCGGCCGCGTGCGTGTCGCTGGTCGGCAAGCGGCTGTTCAGCCGGCGTGCCGGCCTGGCTGCGGGCACGGTGTTCGCGTTGCTGCCGAGCGTTTCTCGGTTCGGGCAGGAGGCCCGGTCCTACGCGTTTGTCGTGATGTTCGTGGCACTGTCGACGTTGTTGCTGTTGCGGGCGCTGGAACGCCCGGTCTGGTTGCGCTGGGCCGGATACGCCCTCGCGCTCGCCGCGAGCGGCGTGTTCCACCTCGTCGCCCTCAGCTGCGTCGCCGGCCACCTCGCGGTGGTCTGGCTGCAGTGGCAACGGGACCGGGAACGCCGGTACTGGCGGTTCATCGCCGCCGTGGCGGTCGCGCTGCTGCCGGTGATTCCCGTTGCCCTGGCGGCGCTTCCGCAGGCGAAGGCGCAGATCGGCAACGTGGCCGAGCCGGCGCTGACCACGCCGCTGACCGACGTGACCCAGCTGTGGCTGATGCTGTTCTGCTCCGGCATCGGCGCGGGCGCGGTGATCGTGTTCGCCGGCCTGGCCTGGACGACCCGCCGGCGCGCGGCGGCGATCGGCACGGCGATGGCGCTCCTGCCGACCGTGGCGGTCCTTGTCGTGTCGGAGTTCGGCACCTCGTACTACATGGCGCGGTACTTCATGTTCACCGTGCCGGCGTGGGCGGTGCTGGCCGGCGCCGGCATCGCCACGGTGAGCCGGCTGCGCGCGATGGCGATCGCCCTCGTCGCGTTGGCCGCGCTGATCTACCCGGACCAGCAGGCCGTCCGGCTGCCGCTGGCCCACGACTGGTGGAACTACCCGCTGCCGCCGGCGCCGCCGGCCTTCCAGTACTCGGCGGCGGCGAAGGTCATCGCCGGCGAGTGGCAGCCCGGCGACGGCGTGGTCTACGGCGAGCGCGGCTCGGCGCCGCTGACCGACCTCGGTATCGAGTACAACCTGCCGGACCGGGTGCACCTGACCGACGTGCTGGCCACCGGCAGCCCGCAGGCCGGCGGCACGTGGGTGCCGCCGGAATGCCCGTCGCCCACGGACTGCCTCAGGACCGGCCCGAAGCGGGTGTGGGTCGTCAACACCGACCCCACCATGTTCGGCGGCATGGAGGAAGGGAAGATCGACGGCCTGCTGGAGTACTACGGCACGGTCGAGTCCACCTCGGTGCCGGGCATCACGGTGACGTTGATGGTCCGCGACTAGTCGTCGACGAGCTTCAGCATGGCCTGCACGGCGTTCTCCGCCTCGGACGGGGAACGCCGGCCGAGGCCGCAGCTGGTGGCGATGTCCACCTGGCGGCCGGCGGCCGTCTCCACGAGATCGCGGACCCGGAGCTGGTCGGCGGGATCCTGGAGCTCGTGGGCGATGCCGGCGATCAACGGCATGTCGCGCAGCCGACGAAGCGGCGCGTAGAACGCGGCATCGGTCGGCGGCGGCTGCTCGCCGCCGGACATCGGCAGGTGCACGAACTCCAGCGACCGGCCGGCGGGCCAGCGGCGGACGATGGCGTTGGCCAGCAACACGAGCGGGGACGCGTCGCGCAGCTGGCGAAGCGCGCGGTGCCCGAGATCGCCGAGACAGAGGTGGACGCCGAAGCGAGAACCGACCGGCGCGCGGGCGACCTGGCGCGTGACGAGGTGGGCCATGAAGGCGGCCATCGGGCGGCGCAGCGGCGGGGGAGCGGCGGCGACGGCGATCAGCGCGGCCGGAACCTCCAGCTGGAACACGACATCCGGCACGGCGATCCGGGTGATCTGGTCGGCCACGGCCAGCAGGAACCGGCGGCTGTAGCGGACGGCGCCGGGCGGGCCGAAGGTGAACAGCGCCATGTCGAGATAGCCGGGAATGCCGACCTGCAACGGAAGTCCGGGATCGTCCACAAGGGACGCCAGTGCCGCGCGGTCCTCGGTGGCGTACTGCGCGAGGCGCAGCGGAATGCGCAGCTGCTGGCCTTTGCGGACGGCCAGCAGATCGGTGTCCTCGTAACCGGTCCAGTCGCCGTCGCGCAGCGACCGGATCTCCGGCTGCGACTTGAGTTCCTTGACCATCGGGAGGAACCACAACAGCCGCGGCCCCGTCTCGCCGCCGGACAGCCGGCGCAGCAGGCCCCGGACTTCGCCCAGCTGCCAGGAAAACGCGGCACGGGCGTCCGGAAACTGCGGCATGGTGCCGATGAAGTGCAATCGCCTGCGAGCCATGCCTCGAGCATCGGCGACGCGAGCCGGCGTCGGCCGCCCGAACGGGCGCTCGGCGGGTGATCGCTACCCGTCCGGACGGCCGCGTCGACTCAGGCGGAGTAGTCGTAGAACCCGCGGCCGGTCTTCTTGCCCAGCAGGCCGGCGTCGACCATGCGCAGCAGCAGCGGCGGCGGCGAGTACAGCGGCTCCTTGAACTCCTCGTACATCGACTCGGCGATCGCCTTGGTGGTGTCCAGGCCGATCAGGTCGGTCAGCTGCAGCGGACCCATCGGGTGGGCGCAGCCCAGCACCATGCCGTTGTCGATGTCGGCGGCCGAGGCGTAGCCGGACTCCATCATCCGGATCGCCGACAGCAGGTACGGGATCAGCAGCGAGTTCACCACGAAGCCGGCCCGGTCCTGGGCCGTGATGACCTCCTTGCGCAGCACGCCGGCGGCGAAGCCGCGGGCCCGCAGCGCGGTCTCCTGGCTGGTCAGCAGGGACGGCACCAGCTCGACCAGCTTGAGCACCGGCACCGGGTTGAAGAAGTGGATGCCGATCACGTGGTCCGGCCGCTGCGTGGCCATGCCCAGCTTCATGATCGGAATGGACGAGGTGTTGGACGCGAAGATCGCCTCCGGGTCGGTGACCACCTTGTCCAGGGTGGCGAACACCTCGGTCTTGACCTGCTCGTTCTCGGCGACGGCCTCGACGACCAGCTCGCGGTCGGCGAAGTCGCCGAGGTCGGTGGTGAACCGCATCCGGCCCAGCGCGCCGTCCCTGTCCTGCTCGGACAGCTTGCCGCTGCGCACGCCCCGCGCCAGCGACTTGGCGATCCGCTCCCTGCCCGCCTCCATCGCGGTCGGGTTCGCCTCGCTGACGACCACGTCCAGCCCGGCCCGCGCGCACACCTCCGCGATGCCGGAGCCCATCAGTCCGGCGCCGACGACGCCCACCCGGCGGATCTCAGCCACAGGGATCCTTCCTCCTTCGTCGTTCACGTCGCCGGACAGGATCGCCGTCCGGCGAGGTCAACTGTATCTGTCGGCGGCTGGACGGCTCCTTGAACCACGCGACGTCGTTTCACGCATTGATCGGAAATGCCCCGACGCCGCGTGGGAGGTGCGTCTCGTGACCGAAACCACCATGGCGCCGAGCGAGCTCGGCGTCCGATTGTTCACCCCGCCGCCGGCCGATTTCGACCCGCTGACCGCCGACCAGCGGGAACTGCTGGTGCACGGATTCCCCGCTCGTCCCGACCAGGACCGCGAGCGGCGGCTCTACGCGCAGTGGAAGCGCAGAGTCAGCAGAAAGTACACGAGAATCGAGCCGGTTTTCGTGCGCAACACCGACAAGGTGCACGGGCCGATGCGCGGCCCGAGCGCGGAGGCGGAACTGGCCGGCCCGGCCGGCTCCCACAAGGCGAACGCGACCTCGACGAACTGGTCCGGCAGCACGGTCTTCGCCGCCTCCGGCGACTCGTTCAAGTGGGTCGAGGGCGAGTGGACGGTGGCCGACCCGTCCGACCCGAAGGGCGGCAAGAGCTCGTACTACTCCTCGTCCTGGGTCGGCATCGACGGCTGGGGCTCGCCCGACGTGCTGCAGGCCGGCACCGAGTCCTCACTGGTCAACGGCTCGAAGCGGGTCTACGCCTGGTGGGAGTGGTACCCGGACTTCGAGATCGCCATCTCGAACTTCCCGGTCTCCGCGGGCGACACCATGTTCTGCCTGATCTGCGCCAGCTCGGCGACGACCGCGTCGATCTGGCTGACCAACGACAGCACCGACCAGTCGGTGTCCTTCGCCGTCACCGCGCCCAGCGGCACCACGCTGCGCGGAAACTGCGCGGAATGGATCGTGGAAACGCCGAGCGTCGGCGGTTCCCCGACCACGCTGCCCGATTACGGCGTCGTGTATTTCGACGAGGCGCAGGCGTTGGCGAACACCGCCGGCTGGGTCGGCGGCAACACCGGAACGCCGATCACACTCGTCAATTCCGGTGGCACCGCCCTGTCCACGCCCACATTGGAGGCGGCGGACCTGCTGAAGCTCACGTACAACGACGTGTGATCTAGAGGCCGCCGGCGATCCGGAATATCGCGCCGGTGGTGTAGGAGGCCTGGTCGGTCATGAGCCAGGCGATCGCGTTCGCGATTTCCGCTGGGTCGCCCGGGCGGCCCAGCGGGATCCGGCCGGCCGCCTTCCACGCCCGCTCCGGATCCCCGGAGACGGTGTGGATCTCGGTGTCGACCATGCCCGGCGCCACCGTGTTGACCCGGATGCCCTCCTTGGCGACCTCCTTGGCCAGCCCCACGGTCAGCACGTCGACCGCGCCCTTGGACGCCGCGTAGTGCACGTACTCGCCGGGCCCGCCGTGGATGGTGGCCGACGAGGAGACGAACACGATCGAGCCGCCACCGCCGCCGCGGGCGGTGGACATCGACTGCACGGCGCGCCGGGCCGACAGCATCGCGCCGAGCACGTTCACCTCGAGCACGTAGCGCAGCTGGCTGACGGGCTGGTCGGCCAGCGGCATCATCGGGCTGGTCACACCGGCGTTCGCGACCAGCCCGGTGATCTGCCCGAGCTCCTCGCGGGCGGTGCGGAACAGCACCTCGATGTCGTCCTCGCTGGACACCTCGGCCCGCACCGCGATGCACCGCCCGCCGGCGTCGACCACCTCGCGGACGACCTTCTCGGCGGCGTCGGCGTCCTCGCGGAACGACAGGCACACCGCGTGCCCGTCGGCGGCCAACCGGCGCACCGCCGCCGCGCCGATGCCGCGGCTGCCGCCCGTGACGATCGTGACTGGAGACACTCGTTCCCCCTACTCGTGCTTGTCAGCAGGGGCATTATCTCAAGGGTGGGGGTGCGTTACGGGGTGCTCGGGCCGTTGGAGGTCACGATCGACACCGAGCCGGCAGCGTTGCCGGCCGCCAAGCAGCGGATCGTGCTGGCCGCGCTGCTGCTCAGCGCCAACCGGCCGGTGTCGGTCGAGGAGCTGGCCGAACGGCTGTGGGGCGAGGAGCCGCCGGCCAGCGCGAAGGCGACCCTGCAGGGGTACGTGCTGAGGCTGCGTCGCACGTTGACCGCCGCCGGCGTGGATCCGGTGCGCACCCGGCCGCCCGGCTACCTGATCGAGGTCGAACCGGGGCAGCTGGACCTGGACGTCTTCAAGGCCCTGGTGGCGGAGGCCGAGTCCGCGCCGGCGTCGGTGGCCGCCGAGCGCCTGCGGGAGGCGCTGGACCTGTGGCGGGGGCCGGCGCTGTCGGACGTGCCGTCGCCGTCGCTGCACGCGGTCGCCGGGCGCTGGCTCGCGGAGCTGCGGATCAACGCGTTGGAGCGGCGCATCGACGCGGATCTCCGGCTCGGCCGGCACGCCGACCTGCTGGGCGAACTCGCCGGCCTGGTCGCGGACTCGCCGCTGCACGAGCCGTTCCGAGCACAGCTCATGCTCGCCCTGCACCGGTCCGGTCGCAGCGCCGACGCCCTGGAGACGTACCGGGACGGGCGCGCGGCCATCGTGGCCGAGCTGGGCATCGAGCCGGGGGAGCGGCTGCGGGAACTGGAACGCGGGGTGCTGGCCGGGGATCCGGCGCTGGACTGGCGGCCCGAGGCGCCGGATACGGCCGAGGTTCCCGGCAGCACTGTGCTGCGGCCGCAGGCGCTGCCGCCGGACGTGCAGTTGGTCGGCCGAGCGTCCCTCGCGGACGAGCTGACCCGTCGGCTGGCCTCGTCGTCACCGCACAGCGGCATCCCGGTCGTGCAGGTGATCGCCGGCATGTCGGGTGTCGGCAAGTCCGCCCTTGCCGTCCATGTCGGCCACCAGTTGCGCCCGCACTTCCCCGACGGCCGCCTGCACGCGACGTTGAGCGACGCCACCGGCCCGATCCATCCGGCCGAGGTGCTGGGCCGGCTGCTGCGGCTGCTCGGCGTGCTCGGCACGCACCTCCCGGACAGCGTGGAGGGACGCTCGACGCTGCTGCGTGACCGCCTGGCCGGCCGGCGGGTGCTGCTCGTGCTGGACGACGCCGTCGACGAAGCGCAGGTCAGGCCGCTGATTCCGGGCGACGAGTGCTCGGCGGTGCTGGTGACCAGCCGGAACCGGCTGACCGGGTTGGCCGGGGCGCGGACCGTTGACCTGACCGTGCTCGACGCCTCGGATTCGCTGCGACTGCTGGAGACGGTGCTGGGCACGGCGCGGATCGCCGCCGAGCCGGATGCGGCCGCCGACCTGGTCCGGCAGTGCGGCGGGGCTGCCGCTGGCGTTGCGCGTCGCCGCCGCGCGGCTGGCGGCGCGGACCAGTCGTCCGCTGAGCTGGCTGGTGGCGCAGCTGGCCGACGAGCAGCGACGGCTGGACGGGCTGGCGGCCGGCGACATGCAGGTCCGAGCCAGCCTCGCGACCGGGTACCGGGCGTTGGACGAGGAACAGCGGCGGGCCCTGCGGTTGCTGGGCTCGCTCGACAACACCGAGTACTCGCCGCGGCTGGCCGCCGCCGTGCTGGACCGGCCGTGGCACCGCGCGGAGCGGCTCGTCGAGGACCTGGTCGACGCGCAGCTGCTGGAGCTGACCGGCGTCGCCGACCGGTATCGGATGCACGGCCTGGTCCGCATCTACGCCCGTGAACAGATCGAAGCCGCCGAACGGGACGCCGCCCTGACGCGGGCGCTCACGGCGTGGCTGATCGCCGCCGAGGAGGCGGAGGCGGTGATGCCGAACGCCGGCTGGCTGCCGCACCTGCCCGGCAGGGGAGCGGTGGCCACCGGCGATCCGATGGCCTGGTTCGAGCTGGAACGGCAGGAACTGGCCATCGCGATCGAGCAGGCGGCCGCTGCGGGGCATGCCGAACACGCATGGCGGCTGGCGGCGGCCTGCGAAGGCTTCCTGGAGCTGCGCGGCTACTGGGACGACTGGCGACGCTGCCATGAGCGGGCACTGGTCGCCGCCGTGACGGGGAACGACCGCTGGGGCGAGGCGAGGATGCGGTACGGCCTCGGCCGGCTGTGCTTCGCCCAGGACCGGTACGTGCTGGCCGAGCGGCTGTTCAGCCGCGCGTTGGAGCTGTGGACCGGCGACCGCCTGTCGCAGGCGCACGCGTTGATGGCGCTCGGGGACGTGCACCACCACAACGGCCGGCTCGACCTGGCTCGGCGCTGCTTCGAGGAGGCGGCGCTGGGGTACGCGGCCGAGCACGACGAGCGCGGCGCCGTCAACGCCGGCTTCTGCCTGGGGCTGATCCATCGTGACCTGGGGGACCCTGACGCGGCGAAGGCCGCCATGGCGGCGGCGCTGTCGGCGTTCCGCGGCCTCGGCGACTCGTACGGTCAGGCCCAGGTGCTGCTGTTCCTCGGCGCCTCGCACTGCAAGTGGGGCGACCAGGACGCCGCCGAGCGCTGCGTCAGCGAGGCCACCGCGCTGTACCGGGGCTTCGGGGACCGGCTCGGTGAACTCCGCTGCTTGCGGCAGCTCGGGCACGTCCTCGTCAGCCGCGGCGAGACCGCCCGCGCCGAACGGGTGCTCAACGGCTGCCAGCGGGCGTTCGCCGAGATCGGCGACGTGTTCGGCCAGGCCACGAGCTGCTGGAGCTTGGCCGAGCTGGCGCTGCGGGACGGCGACGAACGGCTCGGCCGGCGGCGGCTGGCCGACGCCCTGGACCTGTTCACGAAGGCCGGCCTCGAACCGTGGCAGCGGCGGATGCGGCGCCGGCTGGCGGAACTGGGCAGGTCAGCCCCGGTGTGACCAGTGCGGCCGATCGGCGGTACCGGGAAGGGGCGCCGTTGGTCGGTCGGGCAGGAGCGCCGAACGGCATCGACGGTGACCCCCGGCACAAGTCGATCACGTGACGGGGATCGCAGCTGGGCGACGTATCCGCCCCGGCGGGCGCGGGCCCCGCCGAAAGCGGCGGTGAGCGTCGGAAAGGGGGCCAGAATCCTTGCCGTCGGGGTAACGCACAGCGACCGGGTGACCCGCTTCCCGGACGGAACCCCTCACGGAGGATTCAGCTAGAGATGAGCGTCATGGTCGAGGCAACCAGCCAGTCCGAGGCGAACCGGGCCTCCCGTCCGCTGCCGACCGCGCCGTGCAGCGTCGTGTGGAGCGGCGGGCACGCGTACGTCCTGGAGGGATCGCACGGCCGGGCCCGCTGGGTCGGTGTCGACGACCGCGGCCGCCCGCGCTTCTACACCGGTGACGAACTGCAGCTCCGCGGCTGGTCCCGCTCCCGCTGACCCCGGCGAGTCCCGCTCTCCGGCATACCGAATTGCGGTTTCCGGCAGTCCCGCCTCCCGGGCCGTCGAGTCGGGTGCACAGGCAACCAAATCCCGCCCCCGGGGTCGCGTGTCTCATGTGAGCGACACACCACACTCCCCGGGGGCGGGATCTTTTCTGCCGCACATAGGCTTGAGCACGTGGTCCAAGGCAACGCGCACGTACGGTCCGACCGGGTGCTCACCATCCCCAACCTGCTGAGCATCCTGCGGCTGGCGGGCGTTCCGCTGTTCCTGTGGCTGCTGCTCGGCCCGCGCGAGGACGTGTGGGCCATCGTCGTGCTGGCGCTGGCCGCGATCTCCGACTGGATGGACGGCAAGCTCGCCCGCTGGCTCAACCAGACCAGCCGCCTCGGCGCGCTGCTCGACCCCGCCGCCGACCGGCTCTACATCCTCGCCACCGCGTTCGCCTTCGTGGTGCGGGACATCCTGCCCTGGTGGTTCGTCGCCCTGGTGCTGCTGCGCGACGTCTCGGTGACTGCATGCCTGCCGCTGCTGCGCCGCGCCGGCTACGACGCCCCCGACGTGATCTACCTCGGCAAGGCCGGCACCTTCTGCCTGCTCTACGCCCTGCCGATCCTGCTGCTCGCCCAGGTCGGCCCCGGCACCGCCATGATCGCCGGCCCGATCGGCTACGGCTTCGCCGGCTGGGGCCTGGCGATGCACGTCTGGTCCGGCGCGCTCTACGTGTTCCAGAGCCTCAACGCCGCCCGCCACCCGGTCCGCGGCTGACCTCCCCGGCCCGGACGCCCGGGCCATTCCGACACCCGGCGGCCCGCAGTCCGCGGCCGCCCTTCACCCCTGCCCGCTTCCGGCCGTCCTTCGGCCTTGCGCGTCGGCCGTGCCACTTTCCGGCCGCCCTCACCCCTGCCCGCTTCCGGCCGCCGCTTTCCGCCGGTTGCGTTACAAGTATTGACTGTAACGTAACCTCGCCCTAGCGTTGAGCCATCCCCCAGCGAGGAGGCAGACGTGACAACCGCGCAGGAGCTGATCGACCGGAGCATCCCGTTCCTCGACGAGGTCAAGAACCGCACCGCGGGCGGCAAGCTGGAGACCTGGCTCAACGAGACCTACGGCCCGGGCACGGAGCTGTACGAGGACCTGGCCCGCATGATCACCGACGGGGTGCGCGAGGGGTGGGCGGCCAACATCGAGGTGGACGGCCCGCACTACCGGCGCAGCCGGATCGCCGACCCGGCGGACGTGCTGAACTACTTCAGCATCACCGCGGTCTACATGGACAGCGTCGAGCCGTTCCGCGGCCAGTACCACCAGCATCCGTACGGCGAGCTGAACCTGGTGGTGCCGCTGACCCCGGGCGCGGAGCTGATGGGCCCGCGTGGCTGGCAGGCGGCGGGCTGGACGGCGCCGGGACCGGGCAGCCACCACTACCCGGAGGTTCGCGGCGGCGCGCTGATCGCGCTGTTCTACCTGCCGGCCGGGCGCATCTCCTACGACATCACGCCGCCGGCCGCCTAGGTCCACAATGGACGTGGCGGAGGCGTTGTCGAGCAGGCGAAGTTGCCGCGGCTACCTGCCGACGCCGGTGCCGGCCGATGTGGTCGAACGGGTGCTGGCGCTGGCGTCCCACTCGGCCAGCAACTCGAACTCCCAGCCGTGGCAGGTGCACGTGGTGACCGGCGCGGCCAAGCGCCGCCTGACCGAGGATCTGCTCAAGGCCTACGAGGCCGGCGACCGCGGCCGTGAGTACGACTACCAGCCGCCGGCCGAGGAGTGGCCGGAGCCGTTCCATGGCCGGCGGCAAGCGTTCGGCCACACCCTGTACGCAGAGGCGCTCGGCATCGGCCGCGACGAGCCGGAGCGGCGCCTGGCCCACCACCGCCGCAACTACGACTTCTTCGGCGCGCCGGTGGGCATGATCCTCACGGTGAGCCGGCGACCGCGGCAGGGGGCGCTCGTCGACGCCGGCCTGTTCCTGCAGGCGCTGATGCTGGCGGCGAACGCCGAGGGGCTGGCCACCTGCGCGCAGGCGTCGCTGATCGACTTCTCCCCGGTGCTGCGGCGGAACCTGCGGATCCCCGACGACCAGCTGATCGTGTGCGGGCTGTCGCTGGGATATGCCGACCGCGACCATTTGTCCACCCGTTGCCGTACCACGCGGCTACCGGTGTCGGCATTTGTCACGTTTCACGAGGCGGAGGATGAATACTGCGGCACATGAGTGCCGACCACGTGCGTCGAAGACGGGACGAGTGGCCCGATGCGGGCTGGACGTCGCTACGTGTGGTGCAGTTCGACAACGCCGAGCAGGCCGAGCTGCACCTGCCGCCCAGCGACTGCCAGTCCATCGTGCTGGTCGACAAGGGCCTCACCGTCATCGAGTCCCGACACGGAGCCAGGTGGCGGGGCGCGGACTACGGGCCCGGCATGATCGGGCTGACCGCACCGGGCCAGTCCACTCATATCCGCTGGCGAGGCTCGGAAAGGACGTTCACCACGCATGTCGAGCTTCCGGCGGCCCTGATCGACCGCACCGGCGTGGAATTGTGGGGCCGGGACGCGGCCCGGTTGGGCCGGCCGGACGCGTTGGCCGTTCAGGATCCGGTTCTGTCATCGGTTGTCGACGCCTTGTGCGCGGCCGCCCGGATGGGAGTCGACGAGTTCTACGCCGAGTCGGCGGCCACGTTCCTCGCGGCGCACCTGCTCACCGTGCACGCGACGGCGCCGCCGCTGGAATGGGGGCGGGAAGATCACCGGGTCCGCCGCGCCGCGCGGTTCATCCGCGACAACTATCAGCAACCGTTGACACTGGCCGAGATGGCGGCCGTGGCCGACCTGAGCCCGTTCCACTTCCTCCGCGTGTTCAAGGCGGCGACCGGCGAGACGCCGTACCGCTATCTGACCAAGGTTCGGGTCGACCGGGCCCGGCGGCACCTGACCCGTCACGACCTGTCCATCACGGAGATCGCGCACCTGTGCGGGTTCGCGTCGCCGTCCCGGCTGACCGCCGCGTTCCGGCACGAAACCGGAGTGTCACCGTCGGAGTACCGGGCGGCGTCGCAATAATCGCCCGCTCACGCCGCAACCAGGGGAATGCGGTCACCGGGTGAGGGAACCTACCGTGGCGGCGTGTCCACGAACGACTTGCCCGCCACCACGGTCGAAGTGACCTGCACCGTCAACGGCGAATCCGTCCAGCTGCGGCTGGATCCCCGGGAGTCGCTGCTCGACGTGTTGCGCGAACGGCTCGCCCTGACCGGCACCAAGAAGGGCTGCGACCAGGGCCACTGCGGCGCCTGCACGGTGCACATCGACGGCCGCCGCGTGGTGTCCTGCCTGACGCCGGCCGTGCAGGCCGACGGCCAGGAGATCCGCACCATCGAGAGCGTCGCCGGCCCGGACGGCACGCTGCACCCGCTGCAGCAGGCCTTCGTCGACAACGACGCCCTGCAGTGCGGCTACTGCACCCCCGGCCAGATCATGTCGGGCCTGGCCTGTATCGCCGAGGGGCACACCGCCGACGACGACCAGATTCGCGAGTACCTCAGCGGAAACGTCTGCCGCTGCGGCGCGTACGTGGGCATCGTCGCCGCCGTGCGGCAGGCCGCCTCAGCGGCGCGGGAGGGCTGACCCCATGCGACCTTTCGCCTACGCCGCGCCGGGCAGCGTCGACGCTGTCGTCGAGGCGCTGCGCACCGCCCGGCCGGGCACCAAGATCCTGGCCGGCGGAACCACCCTGTACGACTTGATGAAGCTCGGCGTCGAGGCGCCGCCGGCCGTGATCGACGTGCACCGGCTGCCCGAGCTGACCGGCATCTCGGTCACCGACTCGGAGCTGGTCTTCGGCGCCGGCGTCCGAATGGCCGATGTCTCCGACCATCCCGTGGTTCGCGACGAGTACACGGCGCTGGCCGAGTCGATCTGGCGGGCGGCGTCGCAGCAGCTGCGCAACATGGCCACGCTGGGCGGAAACCTGTTGCAGCGCACGAGGTGTGGCTACTTCCGGGGCACGGAGTTCGCGTGCAACAAGCGGAATCCCGGCAGTGGGTGCGCCGCGATGGAGGGCCACGACCGGCACCACGCGCTGCTGGGCGCCAGTTCTTTGTGCAGCGCGACGTACGCGGGCGACTTCGCCATCGCGTTGATCGCCTTCGACGCCGTCGTGGACGTGGTCGGGCCGGCGGGAGAGCGCTCCATCGCACTGGCCGACCTGCACGTCGAGCCGGGCGACGACCCGAGCCGGGAACACGTCCTGGGTCCGGACGAGCTGATCGTCCGCATCCGGGTCCCGCTGAGCGCCGCCGGCCGGGGCTCCACCTACCTGAAGATCCGGGACCGCGAGTCCTACGCCTTCGCGCTGGCCTCGGCGGCGGTCGGGCTCGTGATCGACGGCCATGGCGTCGTCACCGAGAGCCGGATCGCGCTCGGCGGCGTGGCCACCCGGCCGTGGCGGGCGGTCGAGGCCGAGCAGTCGCTGCTGGGACGACCGCTCACCGCCGAGGCGGCGCGGCGGGCCGGCGAGATCGCGTTCGCGGCCGCGCGGCCCGGCCGCGCCAACGGATTCCGAGTCGAGCTGGGCATTCGCACGGTCGCCGACGCCGTGCGCACTGCCGGGGAGCGAGCCGTCCGATGAGGGTCGACGCGTACGAGAAGGTCACCGGGAAAGCGCTCTACGGGGCCGACCGCGTGCTGCCCGGGATGGCCTTCGCCGCCCTGGCGCTGGCCAAGGTCGGCCGCGGGCGGCTGTCCCGTGTGGACACCAGCGCGGCGCGGGCCGTGCCGGGCGTGCTGCTCGTGGAGACGAAGTTCGACGAACTGACCGGTCCCGGCTTCGTGATGGGCGGTGGCTTCGGCTTCCAGAGCCTGCAGCCGATGACCGACGACCACATCGCCTACCGCGGCCAGCCGATCGCCATCGTGGTCGCGGAGACGCCGGTCGCCGCCACCGAGGCCGCCGAGGCGATCACCGCCGAGTACGAGCCGGAGCCGTTCGCCCTGCACCTGGACGCCGAGGGCGCGACCACGCTCGTCCAGGAGGAGGCGATCCCGCTGCCGTTCCTGGCCGACATCCGGGTCGGCGACGCGGACGCGGTGATCGAGAACAGCGCGGTGCGGATCGACAGCACCTTCGAGCACCCGCCGCAGCACGCCGTGCCGATGGAGCTCAACGGCGGCGTCGTGGAGTGGCAGGGCGACACGCTGGTCGTGCACGAAGGCACCCAGAACGCCAACGCCCTGCGGTTCGGGCTGGCCCAGCAGCTCGGCATCGACGCGGCGAACGTCGAGGTGCGGTCGCCGTACGTCGGCGGCGGTTTCGGCCAGAAGAACTCGCTGCTGGTCCACATCGCACCGCTGGCGGCGGTGTCGCGCCGGCTGGGCCGCCCGGTGAAGCTCGTGCTGGCCCGCACCCAGACCTTCCACAACGGCAGCTTCCGGCCGGCCAGCAAGCACCGGATCCGGCTCGGCGCGGACGCGACCGGCAAGATCCTGGCCGCCGTGCACGAGGTCGACCAGCAGACCTCCCGCCACGACCTGTTCATCGCCATGCACACCGAGGTCACCGGTCGGCTGTACGGCTACTCGGCCTTCCGCGGGCGGCAACGCCTCGTGCAGACCGACGTCCAGACGCCGGGCTACATGCGGGCGCCGTTCGAGAGTCCGTCGATGTTCGCGTTCGAGCAAGCGGTGGACGAACTCGCCCACGCCGTCGGCCGGGATCCGGTCGAACTGCGGCTGGCCAATGACACCGAGACGGACCCGATCACCGGCTTGCCGTTCTCCAGCCGCCACGTCGGCGACTGTCTGCGCCGCGGCGCGGAGCTGTTCGGTTGGTCGGGTCGCAACCCCGAGCCGGGTTCGATGCGGGCCGAGGACGGGTCGCTCGTGGGTTGGGGCGTGGCCATCGGCAACTACCCCGGCAACGTGGCCGCCGCCGTCGCGACGCTCACCGCCGACACCGACGGCCGGGTGACCGTCGCCGTCGACGGACACGAGATGGGGCAAGGCATCCGGTCCACCATCGCGCTCCTCGTGGCCCGTGATCTCGGCATCCCCGTGACCGACGTGACCGTGCAGGTCGGCGACACCACGGTCGGCACCCAGCACCTCACGGCCGGTTCGTGGGGCACGGCGACCGCGCTGCCGGCCGTCCACTCCGGACTGCAGGAGCTGCGCAAGCACCTCAACGTCTCCGACACCGGTGACGTCGACGTCGCCACGGCCGTCGCCCACGTCGGGCACCCGGTGCAGGTGTCGGTGGAGTCGCTCGGCCCCGGCCAGACGGCGGATGCGTTGGCGCAGTCCAAGGTCGGCCACCTGGCCATCGCCGGACCGGTGTTCCCCGGCTTCGTCACGTTCAGCTGGATCGCGCACTTCGTCGAGGTCCACGTGGAGCCGACCACGTGCCGCATTCGCGTGCCGCGGGTGGTCAGCGTCGCCGACTGCGGCCGGGTCGCCAGCCCGGTGACCGCCGCCAGCCAGGTACGCGGCGGCGTGATCTGGGGCATCGGCGCCGCACTGCGTGAGGAAACCATGGTGGATGACCGGTTCGGCGGGTTCCTGAACTCCACGCTGGAGGAGTACCCGGTGATGGTGAACGCCGACGTGCACCGGATCGACGTGGACTTCATCGACAAGCCGGACTACCAGTTCAACCCGGTGGGGGTGAAGGGGCTGGGCGAGGTGTCGATGGTCGGCGCGGCGGCGGCCGTGGCCAACGCCGTGCACCACGCGACCGGCAAGCGGCACCACAGACTGCCGATCCGGATCGAGCATGTCATCTGACGTCGTCGAAGCCGAGGTCGCGAGTCGCCCCTCGGTGAGCGCCCCGGACGCGATGAGTCCCGAGGCGCTCGCCGAGGCCCGGCGGGCCCAGCCGCGGCGCGGGCTGCTGGGCCTGCTGTTCGTGATTCCGGCGTCGGTGTTGCTGGCCGTCGGCTGGGGCGGGCCGGTGCACTCGCTGACGGTGCTCGGTCCGCTGCTGACGTTCGCGCTGCCCGTCGTCGCCATGATCGCGTTCTGGTGGCAGGACTGGCCGGGCTCGTTGCTGACCGGCGGCTGGTCGGGGTTGGGCGACACGGTGATCGTCGCCGTCGGCGGCGTGCTGTTGGCGACCGTCGGCCAGGCGTTGGTCGAAGGCGTTGACCTGCAAGGGATTTTCGCGCCCGCTCCGGGGCATCCGTCGCTGTCGGAGACCGTGCCCCTGGCGGTCGGCATCTTCGGGGCCATCCTCCAGCTCACGCTGGTCGGCGAGTGCTGGCCGCTGCGCGGGTTCGGCCGGATCGGGTCCGGTGTCGCGGCGTTGGTCCTCTGCGGGGTCGTCGGCTATGCGCTCTACAGTGGACTCGTGACGGCCGGTGTGGTGGCCGGCGAGTCGTACGCCAGCTGGTTCGCGGCGCTCGGGGTCTGGCAGATGGTCTGGTACGTGGCCTTGCGCGGCTGGCCGTTCGCCCGGATCCGCCGGCGTGGCCTCCGCCTGGCGACCGCCCACCTCTCCGTCGTCGCCTGCGGCTGGGTCAGCTACCTGTTCGCCGAGCACGTTCTCGGCTGGGAGCCCGGTCGGATCGCCGAGGTGTCCGGCGCCGCGATCGGGTCCATTCTCGTGGTGGCGATGCTTTTCGAGGCGTGGCCGGCGATCCGGCTCACCGAGGTCCCTGGCCGCAGCCTTGTCCTGGTGTTGGTGGTCGTGTCTACGGCCGTGCTGTCGTCGGTTCTGCCTGTCGTCGCTGGCTCGCTTGGTGTGCCGGAGCGGCAGGCGCTGAGCTGGTCCACGCACGCCACCCTGAACGCCTTGAGCCTGGCCGTGATCCTGCACGTGGCCGTCTGGCGACGCTGGCTGGCCGACTAGCCCAGCATGGTCCGCAGCCAGGCGGCCGTCATGGCCAGGGAGGCCGGACTGTCGAATGCCGGGTCCTCATGGCCCGCGCCGCCCAGCAGCAGGAAACGACTGTCCACACCGGACCGGCTCAGCGCGTCGTGCAGCGCCTGGCTCTCCGACGGCGGGATGATCCGGTCCCGGTCGCCGTGGGAGATCAGGAACGGCGGCGCCTGAGGGGACACGTGTCGCAGCAGGCTCAGGTCCGCCGCCTTGGCCGTGTCGCCGCCCAGGAAGGCCTGCTCGAACGCGAAAGGCAGCAGCCGGGCCTCGATGGCGCTCCGTGACGCCGACACCGCCAGGTCGGCCTGGCCGAACCAGTGCACGGCCGCCTGCACCGCGCTCGACCGGTCCAGGTTGCCTTCGCCTTCGAACCGTCCCGGCGTCAGCGCCAGCAGCGAGCCCAGGTACGCCCCGGCCGACGCGCCCCAGACCCCGATCTTCTCGGTACGGAGCCCGAACTTCTCGCCGTTGGCCCGTAGCCAGCGGACGGCGCCCTTCACGTCGTGCACCGGCCCCGGAAACGTGGTCCCGGGGGCCAAACGGTAGTTCACCGATGCCACGTTCACCCCCAACGCCGCCATGGGGGCCAACCGGTTCGCGGCGTCGTCGGCCTTGTCTCCGTGCTGCCAACCGCCGCCGTGGATGTAGAGGACGAGCGGCGCATCGGGATCGGGGGCAGGGTAGAGGTCGAGGGTGCGGGAGAGCTCAATCACCGGACGTCCCCCACAGCGGCGACGGGATTTCCGGCGTGTACGGGCGATCCCACCGGTTGCGGCTGCTCACCTCGTGCACGGGGCGGCGATTGGCGGCGACGCCCCAGCGGCCGAGGGGGTAGCCGAGCGCGAGCATGGCGGTCATCTGCCAGCCCTCGTCCGTGGGCACGCCGAGCAGCTTGACGACCTCGTCGGCCTGGTACCGCAGCACGGTGGTGATCGTGCCGCCGACACCCTCGGCACGGGCGGCGAGCAGGGCGCTCCAGATGGCGGGGTAGATGTTGGCGCCGCCGTGGTCGTCGATGGCGAACACGAACAGCAGCAGCGGGATCTCCTCGAAGTGCTCGGTGAAGTAGTCGCCGGACTTCTTGATCCGGCCGAGCGTCTCGGCGTGCGCGACGGGGTCGTGCCGGGTCCGGCCGAGCGTGCCGGCGTCGATCTCGGCGTATTCGCGCTCCCGGGCGGTCCGGTACAGGGTCGCGAGCTCGGCCTTCAGCGCCGGATCGTCCACGGCGAGGAAGTGCCAGCGCTGGGCGTTGCCGCCGTTGGGGGCGCGGATCGCGGCGTCGAGGATGCGGCCCTGCACGTCGACCGGAATCGGGTCCGGCCGCATCCGGCGCATCATGCGGGTGGTGTAGAGCGCCTCGCGCACGTCCATGATCACCCCTGGTCGGCGGCGATCGCCGGCCACAGCACGGCCACCACGCGGTCGGGAAGGTCCTTGGTCGGCTCGCCGCGGTAGAAGGCGGCGAAGTAGCTGCCGAAACACATGATCGCGATGGTGTGCGGGTCGATGCCGTCGCGGACGGCGCCGCGCTCCTGGAGCTGGGCCAGCACGTCCTCGACCAGCGAGACGCGGGGCTCGACGGCGTGCGTGCGCAGGATGTCGAGCAGCTCGGGGGTGCGGATGGCCTCGCCGGCGAAGTTGCCCATCAGCACCATGGCATCGGGGTTGAAGTAGGTTGGATCGAGCCGCCTCACCGCCTCGACCAGCGCCTCCCGCGGCTCCAGCCCGGCCAGATCGACGGTGTACATGTCGCGCTGCCGGCGGAAGCCGTAGTCGAGCGCGTCCACCACGAGGTCGAACTTGGTGGCCCAGCGGCGGTACAGCGTCGGCCGGGTCACGCCGGCGTCGGCCACGATGTCGCCGATGGTCATCCGCGAGTAGCCGTCCCGCACCAGCCGGTCCCGGGTGGCCAGGATGATGGCCTCGTCGATGGCCGCGTCCCGGGGCCGCCCGCCGACGTTGCGGTCGCTGTCGTCCTGCGCTCGGGGCATGGGCCTACCGTACCGGATAGGTTACAGCTCTTGCTTGTAACTCGGATTCGGTTAGGTTACAGTCGTTACTTGTAACGAAACCTCGACGGGAGGCGGCGCGATGGTCCGGCACTGGTTCGACTTCATGTGCCCGTTCTGCTACATCGCGCAGCACCGCAACGGAATCCTGGAGCGGCACGGGATCGAGGTCGTGCACCTGCCGTTCCAGATCCATCCCGAGATCCCGGAGGGTGGCCTGCGGGCCGGTCCGCGAGTGGGGCCGATGTACGAGAACCTGGAGCGGGAGGCGGCCGCCGCCGGGCTGGCCCTGAACTGGCCGGCGCGGCTGTCCACCACGCGGAGAGCGCTCTCCGTGGCCGAGTGGATCCGGCGCACCGCGCCCGACAAGTCCGGCGACTTCAACCGCCGCATGTTCCACGCCTACTTCGTCGACGGCCAGGACCTCGGCGACCCCGCCGTGATCGAGCGGCACGCCGCCCGGGCCGACATCGATGTCGACGCGCTTCGGGAAGCGCTCTCCGACGGCACCGCCGAGACCTGGCTGGCCGAGGCCGAACTCGCCGGCGCGGAAGCCGGCGTTCGGGCCACGCCCAGCTGGCTCATCGGCGGTCGGCTGATCTCGGGCCTGCTGCCGCCCGCCGAATTCGACCGGCTCGCCGAGAACCTGCACGCCGAGAACCCGCACGCCGAGAACCTGGGGGCCAACTGATGGACATCGCACGCGCGCTCAAGCCCGGCGACGGGGAATCCGTGACGATCCCCGGCTTCGGGGCCACGTTCAAGCTGGAGAGCAAGGACGGCGGCAGCGTCGCCATCGTCGAGCACCCGTTCGCCGTCGGCACGATCACCGCGCCGCACCGGCACAGCCGCGAGGACGAGCACTCCTTCGTGCTCGAAGGCCAGATCGGCTTCCGCTCCGATGACACCGAGGTCGTGCTCGGCCCCGGCGGCTTCATCACCAAGCCCCGCGGCCAGATGCACGCCATGTGGAACGCCACCGACAAGCCCGGCCGCATCCTCGAGGTCATCGCCCCGGGCGGCTTCGAGAGCTACTTCCGAGAGCTCGGCGAGCTGCTCGTCACCGTGCGGCCCCCGGCCGGGACGGCGCTGCACGAGACGGCCGAGTTCGCCGAGCTGGCTTCCCGCTACGGCCTCACGTACGGCAACCCCGAGTGGCTCGACGACATCGTCGCCCGCTACGGCCTGACCCCGCCGAACCACTGAGTGGCCTCACGCCGGCTTGCGCAGGATCACCATCCGGCCGAAATCGGTGTCGGCGATGCGGTCCAGCGCGAAGCCGGCGGCCTCGGCCTCCTCGGCCAGGTCCTCCGCGGTCGGACCGAACCGCGCACCCAGGCCGCGGCCGATCAGGCGGCGGACGGCGTAGGCGGGCCGGCCCTCCTCGGTCGGCACGGCCTCCAGCTCCTGCAGGAACAACACCCCGCCGGGCTTGAGCGCACGGAGGATCATCGCCAGCACGGCGGGCCGGCTCGCCTCCGGGAAGAACGGCTGCGCCCAGAAGGCGCCGACGAACTCGTCCCGCTCCGGCACGTCACGGGCGTCCATCCGGCGGATCTCGACGCGGTCGGCCACGCCGTGGGCCTCGGCCCGGCGCACGGCCTCGGCGGCGACCGGCGGCACCAGCTCGACCGCCACGGACCGCATCTCCGGGAATGTCGTGGCGAGCGTGAAGGTGGCACAGGCGACGCCGCACCCCACATCCAGCCACCGGCCGGCGCGAACCATCTCCGGCATCTCGGGCACCTGGGCCAGGAGCTGCGCGTACAGCGCCCGGCTGACGTCGGTGGCGTGGCCGCCGACGGCGTTGGCGACCACGAGCGCGTCGTCCTCGGTCAGCGACAGCGGCCCGGGCTCCTCGACCGCGGCACGGACCTGCCGAGCCTCCAACTTGATCTGTGCCAGCTCGTCGCCGAGCGGGATCCAGGCGTCGTCGGCCGTGACGGCCGCGAACGGGTCGGTCAGCCGCGCCTTGCCGTCCTCCTGCTCGACCACGCCGTTCGCTTCCAGCGCCGTCAGCACGTCCTGCACGCGCGCCCCCGGCAGTCCGGCGAAATCGGCCAGTTCGTCCACGGTCCGTGACTGGGCGAGGAACTCCGTCCAGCCCTTCTCGTGCACGGCCGTCAGCAGGCTCAGGAACTGCGCCCCGGCGCGCAGGTCCTCCAGCCGCTGCCGGGCCTGCATGGCCAGTGCCACTCGTTCCTGGGTCACCGCACGCCTTTCGCCGGGGACTGGATGTCCACAATGTACTCACTGAAGCATTCTTCAGGTTGCTTCAGGAACCGTTCAGCCGTTCCTGGGCATGATCGCCGCAGGACCTCGTGAAGGGAAGCGCTATGAGGAAACGATGCCTCACCTTTGCCTTGTTGGTCGGCGCGGCGGCCACGCTGGGATCGACGGCGCCCGCGGCGGCGATCGTCGGCGGCACGGACGCGACCGAGACCTACGGCTTCATGGCGTCCATGCAGAGCAAGAACGGCAACCACCACTGCGGCGCGTCGCTGATCAGCCCGCGATGGCTCGTCACGGCCGGGCACTGCGTGACCGATCCGGACACGCTCGGGGTGGAGAATCCCGCGCAGTGGCAGTTCCGGATCGGCTCCACCGACCGAACACAGGGCGGCGAGCTGGTCGAGGCGGACAGGTTCGTCCGGCATGAGGGCTGGGACACCAACTTGCACAACGACATCGCCCTCGTGCACCTGGCGAAACCGGTCCATGCCACGCCCATCGCGATCGGCGCGGGGCCGCCGACCGGCGCGAAAATCCGCGAAATGGGCTGGGGGAGCACCTGCATGACGCACGGCTGCGACGACCCGGTGACGCTCCAGCAACTCGACACCACCACGGCCGACCCGTCGGCCTGCGGCGCGGGCTTCGATTCGGAGCGCCAGCTGTGCACGGACAACAAGGGCGGCACGGCGAACGCGTGCTACGGCGACTCGGGCGGGCCGGCAGTGGTCGAGGCCGGTGGCCGGTGGCTGCTGGTCGGCGCCACCAGCCACGGCCAGAGCCACCCGTGCGTGGAGAAGGCCGGCATCTACACGAGTGTGCCGTTCTACGCCGACTGGATCGCGGCGCACACCGAGTAGGCCGGTGTGCGCCGCCCGGTCAGATCACGGGTAGTTCGTCACGGTGGACGGGACCGTCGCCGTGCCGACGGTCGGCGGCCCGACGTCGTTGATCACGTGGTTGAACTCGCCGTCACCGGCGAGGGAGACGACGGTCAGGTCGTGCATGCGGACCCCGGCGGTGGTGGGCACCTCGAAGCCGTGGTCCTGGCGGATGGTCTTGTCGGCGGTGTAGTTGCAGTAGCTGCCGAGACCCCACGCCTCGTGGCTGGTCACGGAGTTCTCCACCTTGTACGCCGCGAAGCCCAGGGTGGGGCCGTTCTGGACGGCGGCCTGGTTCGGGGCGTCGTAGGCCTTCTCGTTCTGGAAGAAGATGGTGCGGCCGCCGTTGCCGAACCAGTCGACGTCGTACTTCTTGAAGTGCTCGCTGAACAGGCCGGTGGCCAGGACGTTGTTACCGCGCACGACCAGTCCGTAGTCGGCGGGATTGTCGTTCCAGCCGACGCCGTCGCCGTGGTCGGCCCGCCACAGCCAGGTGTGGTCGACGACGGCGTCGTTGCTGTTGATCTCCATCGCCGTGCCGGCGGCGGCCCGGCCGGCGCCGCCGATGCGCACGTAGACGTCCTGGACCACGGTCGGATCGGAGGTGTGGCTCGCGGTTGAACCCGGGGCGCCGAGCTGGATCATCTGCGGTGACGACACGGGGCCGGCGTCGAGCAGCAGGCCGGCGACACGGACGCCGTCCACGTCGGCCACCTTGAGCGGCACGACGCCGTTGTCCGGCACGACAGTGGCCTCGCCCAGGCCGAGCACGACGGTGTCCGGCCGGGTGACGTTGATCGTCTGGTCGACGTGGTAGATGCCCGGCGTGAACAGCAGGTTCAGGCCCTGCGCCAGGGCCGCGTTGATGGTGGCGGCGGTCGCGCCGGCCTTGACGACGTAGAACCGGCTCAGCGGCAGGGACGTGCCGGGCGTGTGCCCGTTCGCCCAGGACACGCCACGCACGGTGGTCCGCTTGGACGGCACGAACACGGCGTAGTTGCCGGTGCCGTCGAGGTACAGGTACGGCTTCTCAACGGAAACGGGGGTGGTGTCGAGCGTGGTGTAGGTCGGGTTGGGGAAGCCCTGCGCGGGCGCGCCCTGCACGCCGGAGAACACCTGGTTCCACACGCCGTTGCTCCAGCCGCCGATCGAGCTGTCGCGCGTGTAGAACTGCTGCTGCGCGTAGTTGCCGACCTGCCCGGAGATCCGGCTGTCGGCGATGTAGCCGCCGCTGGCCCAGCCGTAGCTGGCCGAGTCCAGGTTCAGCCCGCCCCGCACGTCCATCCGCCGGAACGGGGCCGCCTGCGCGACCGCCCACCGGTCGGTGCCGCTGACCGGGTTGAGCGCCATGTTCTCCGCCGAACGCCAGAAGTTGAGCGTGGCGTTGCCGGCGTTCCAGCCGGCGTCGACGGTGATGTCACCGTTGATCACGACGTCGTCGGGGTCCTGGCCGAGGCCGGAGATGGAGGTGTAGAAGCCGATCTGGGCGTTGATGCCGTTGTAGGTGCCGGGCTTGAGCAGGATCTGGTAGCGGCCGGCGCCGAACTGGGCCGACTCCTGGCGCTGGAAGATCGCGTCCAGCTGGCCCTGGATGTTCGGCGTGGACGGGTCGAGGACCAGCACGTTCGGGCCGAGGTCGCCGCCGCCCTGCTGCGGCGGCGTGGAGCCGCCGCTCGTGTGCACCTGGAACTCGAACAGCGAGTAGCCGTAGCCGGTGGCGCGCTGGGTGCCGGTGAGGCGGAGGTAGCGAGCGGTTCCGTTGACGGCCAGGGTTTCGGTGCCGCCGGCCCCGGTGGTCGTGGAGTAGGCGGTGGTCCAGTTGGCGCCGTCGGTGGAGAGGGCTATCTGATACGCCTTGGCGTACGCGGCTTCCCACTGCAGTACGACCTGGCAGACGGTCGCCGTCGAGCCGAGGTCGACCTGGAGCCACTGCGGGTCCGCGGCCGCGCTCGACCACCGGGTGGTCGCGTCGCCGTCGACGGCCGCGGAGGGCGGCGTGCCGCCGTTCTCCTGGCTGGAGGCCGTCGCCGGACGGCCCTTGGCCGCGTTGTCGGTGCCGCAGCCGGAGCCGGAGCCGCCGGTGTCGCCGTACACCTGGAACTCGAACAGCGAGTAGCCGTAGCCGGTGGCGCGCTGGGTGCCGGTGAGCCGGACGTACCGGGCATTCCCGGCGACGACAAGGGTTTCCGTGCCGCCGGCGCCGGCGGTCGTGGAGTACGCGGTCGTCCAGTTGGCGCCGTCGCTGGAGAGCGCGATCTGGTACGCCTTCGCGTACGCGGCCTCCCACTTCACGACCACCTGGCCGACGGCTTCGACCGAGCCGAGGTCGACCTGGAGCCACTGCGGATCCGAGAACGCGCTGGACCACCGGGTGTTCGGGTCGCCGTCGACGGCCGCCGACGGGGGAGTGCCGGCGTTCTCCTGGCTGGACGCCGTGACGGGTTTGCCCTGGGACAGCAGGGTTGCGGCGGCATGGGCGGGGCCCGCCGACGTCACCAGCGTCAGGCCGACGAGCAAGGACAACAGCAGTGCGGCGACTCGGCCGTGCGGTCCCGACCGCGCTGACACGTGCATGGGGACGCTCCTCGAGAGGGGGAACAGGGAACGAAGCCGGAGCGCCCGGCGGATTCCGAGCTCGGAGAGCGCTCTCCCACAGCATCGTCCACGGCCGTTTCGGTGCTGTCAATGGTGTTCACCCACGTCCGACAACCCGGCATTGCGGACCAAGCGCCCATGCGAACGAGTAGTAGAGAGAGCGCTCTCCGCCGTGAGCTCACGCAGGTCCCGGGTCACTGCTCCGGACGGGCGGTGACGGGAACACTCTCAGTGTTGTTCCTTCGCCTCCGTTTGATCACGATCCAGGTACGGTGGGCACCCTCAGCGGCGGTCCGGCGGCGCCGGGTGACATCCTCGTCGGTGCGGCCGACGCGGCGATGACCAGGAAGAAGGAAGGCTCGTTAGGTGGTTCCACAGGACCTCAGGTACACCCGTGAGCACGAGTGGGTGCAGGTGACCGCGCCGAGCACGGTGCGCATCGGCATCACCGGCTACGCCCAGCAGCAGCTCGGCGACGTGGTGTTCGTCCAACTGCCCGATCTCGGCGCGCAGGTCGCCGCCGGTCAGACGCTGGGCGAGGTGGAGTCCACCAAGAGCGTGTCCGACATCTACGCGCCGCTCGACGGCGAGGTCACCGCTCGCAACGACGAGCTCGACGGCACGCCGGAGCTGATCAACTCCGACCCGTACGGCAAGGGCTGGCTCGTCGAGCTGACGGTCGCGGACCCGGCCGCGGTCGAGCAGTTGCTGACGCCGGCCGACTACACGGAACTCACGGAGCAGGGCTGATGTCGATCTTCCAGAGGCTCTTCGGCTGGTTGGGGAGCCGCCAGGGGCGCGGTCAGTCCAGCACGGTAGGTTTGAGCGGTCCCGAAGGATCCACCAGCAGGAGGCGAGCTCAGGTGAGCACGAACGACGGGCCCGGTGTTCCGCCGGAGCAGTCCCCGGAGCGGACCACTGTCTTCCGGGCCGACTTCCTCACCGACGCCGAGGGCGTCGAGGCCCCAGTCCAGGAGCCGGCGGTCGCCGGTGTCGACGCACTGCCCGCCGGGTCCGCCCTGCTGGTGGTCAAGCGCGGCCCCAACGCCGGTTCGCGCTTCCTGCTCGACCAGGACACCACCAGTGCGGGTCGGCACCCCGACAGCGACATCTTCCTCGACGACGTCACCGTCTCCCGCCGGCACGCCGAGTTCCGGCGCGAGGGCGGCGAGTTCGTGGTGATCGACGTCGGCAGCCTCAACGGCACCTACGTCAACCGCGAGCCGGTCGACCAGGCCGTGCTGGCCAACGGCGACGAGGTGCAGATCGGCAAGTTCCGCCTGGTGTTCCTCACCGGCCCGGGATCCGGGGGCCAGGGGGGCCAGTGACGTCGGCCGGGCGGCCACAGCGCGACGGGCTGAGCATCGGGGCGGTGCTGGCGCAGCTGCGCCCCGAGTTCCCGGACGTGACCATCTCCAAGATCCGGTTCCTCGAGTCGGAGGGGCTGCTGCGTCCGGCGCGCACGCCGTCGGGCTACCGGCAGTTCACGCAGGTGGACGTGGACCGGCTCCGTTACGTGCTGGCCGCCCAGCGCGATCACTACCTGCCGTTGAAGGTGATCAAGGAACAGCTCGACGCGGCATCCGACCCCGACCAGCCGGCTCGCGCCCTGGTCGGGGTCGATCGCTTACCCACGCCAGAGGACTTCGCCGCCGGCCACGAGGTGCGGATGACCCGTGAGGAACTCTTCGCCGAGACCGGCATCGATCAGCGGCTGCTGACCGAGTTGGAGAACTACGGCCTGGTCCGGTCCGGCGCGGCCGGCTTCTACGACCAGGACGCCATGCTGGTCGCCCGCATCGTGGTGGCCATGGGGGAGTTCGGCATCGAGCCCCGCCACCTGCGCACCTTCAAGGTGTCCGCGGACCGCGAGGTGGGGCTGCTGCACCAGATCGTCGGCCCGATGTACCGGCAGCGCGACCCGGACGCGCGGGAGCGGGCGGACGAGATCGTGCGCGAACTGGCGTCGCTCTCGGTTGCGCTCCATACACTTCTGGTCAAGACCGGACTGCGCGGCGTGGCCGGCGGGTGATCTTGACTACGTGCCGCCCGCAAGCGTCGTGCCCGCATGGCGGGTAGCGTCGAGACAGTCCGTGGGGGATCCTCGTAGGTGCGGGGACGCCAAGGTTCAGCCCGCTGAGGGAGGCGATACCCGATGAGCGAGATGCGCGTCGTCGGAGTTCGGGTCGAGCTGCCCGCGAACAGCCCGATCCTGTTGCTGCGCGAGACCGATGGGGACCGCTACCTGCCGATCTGGATCGGGAACGCGGAAGCCACCGCCATCGCCATCGAACAGCAGGGCGTGCGGCCGGCCCGGCCGCTGACCCATGACCTGCTCAAAGAGGTGATCGCCGCCCTCGGCCGGGAGCTGACCCAGGTCCGCATCACCGACCTGCAGGAGGGCACCTACTTCGCCGAGCTCGTGTTCGACGGCGGAATCAAGGTGTCCGCCCGGCCGAGCGACTCGGTCGCGCTCGCCCTGCGTGCGGGCGTGCCCATCCACGCCGAGGAATCCGTGCTGGCCGAGGCCGGCCTCGTCATCCCGGACGAGCAGGAGGACGAGGTGGAGAAGTTCCGCGAGTTCCTGGACTCGGTTTCGCCCGAGGACTTCCGCGGAGCGGAACAGTAACTTTGCGCCGCGTTCCGCGGCGGGCGAGGCCGCTCGTGACCGGTGCCTCGCCCTTGCTGGATTTCGACCGCCGCATCGGCTCGGTGGTGTGTGCTTCGGGTGGCGGCGATCGAAATCCAGCAACCGTGCGAAGCACCGGCGCGGCCTCGCGCTGTTGGCGACATTCCGTTCGGCACCGACTTTCGTAGGCGGCGCGGCCTCGCGGCGGCTTTGCTACCGACTTTCGTAGGCGGCGAGGTCACGGGCCAGCCTCTAGGGTGTGCCGATGATCTCCAGTCGGGTTCTCGCGATCGCCGCTTCCGCCGCCGTCCTGTGCCTGTCCGGGATCGTCACGGCCAGCGCGGCGCCGTCCGTCAACACGCTCGACGTGCCGGCCAAGCCCAAGGCCGCCGCGACCAGGCCCGCCGCCGACAATCCCGCCTGCGTGTACACGAAGGCGGTGCCGGCCGACAGATTCAAGGGGCTGCCCCCGTTCGACCCGGCCAAGGCGGCCAAGCCGTACACCGCCCGCCTGGTCACCGACCAGGGCCTGATCACCTTCCAGGCGCTGACCGACAAGGCGCCGTGCACCACGAACTCGTTCCGCTTCCTCGCGGAGCACAACTACTACGACTTCACGCACTGTCACCGGCTTGTCACCCAGCGGATATACGTGCTGCAGTGCGGCGACCCGACCGGCACCGGCAGCGGCGGCCCGGGCTACTCGTTCCCGGACGAGAACCTGACCGGCGCCACCTACCCGGCCGGCACGGTGGCGATGGCCAACGCCGGCCCGAGCACCAACGGCTCCCAGTTCTTCTTCTGCACCGAGGACACCAAGCTGGCGCCGAACTACACCCCGTTCGGGCGCGTCACCGGCGGCCAGGACGTGCTGCGCAAGATCGCGGCCGGCGGCGAGGACGACCAGAACAACCCGGGCGACGGCTTCCCCAACCTGCCGGTCGACATCCTGCACGTGCAGATCTCTGGCCGATAGCTGTCTCGGGCCGTCAGACACTTTGTGTCAACGCTGTCATCGGTTCAGTGACACGCAGTCGTCACCGTGACGACCGCCTCCACATGACGGTTTCGCCGCCCCGCGCGTCGCGTTGACCCGTCCCATGGGCGGACTTACCGTCAGAGGGGAGTCGGTCGTGACGGTGTGAACCCCCATCGTTGCGACCTTGTGACCGGCGGTTCCCCGGACGGAGGACCGTCGGTTCCGGTCGCCGGTCGTCAGGCCGGTCGAGGGGAGGCTGTCGTGGTGGAGGGTGCGCCCGCGCACGCCGGCGCCGGTGAACAGGGAGCCCTGTTCCCGGACGCGTCGGTGCCCGACGAGCTCGTCGGCTATCGGGGGCCCGCCGCGTGCCAGATCGCCGGCATCACCTACCGGCAGCTGGACTACTGGGCCCGCACCGACCTGGTCGCGCCGACGATCCGCAGCGCGCACGGCTCCGGCAGCCAGCGGCTGTACTCGTTCAAGGACCTGCTGGTGCTCAAGGTGGTGAAACGCCTGCTCGACACGGGCGTCTCGCTGCAGAACATCAGGGTCGCCGTCGACCACCTGCGCCGCCGCGGCGTCGCCGACCTGGCCAAAATCACCCTGTTCAGCGACGGCACCACCGTCTACGAGTGCACCTCACCCGAAGAGGTCGTCGACCTGCTGCAGGGCGGGCAGGGGGTGTTCGGCATCGCGGTCAGCGGGGCCATGCGCGAGATCAGCGGCACCATCCACGAGTTCCAGGCGGAGCGCGCGGACGGCCTGGAGCTGGAGCCGCAGGTCGAGGACGACCTCTCGCAGCGCCGGCGGGCCCGCCGCACCGGCTGACCACGGATGGGCTGGGCCGCCGGCCACGGGATCGGGCCGCTGCTCGGCTGGCCACAGGATCCGGCTGTAGCCTGGCTGGCCGCGGGGATCGGGCCGCCGCATGGCCAGGCCACGAGGATGGGCCGGCCGCCGAACGTGATCGAGGTGACACGCCGCGGTCAACTCTGGGGCTGGTAACCCGGCCGGGGTAAACTCTCGCGTGTAGTCGCACATCCCGTGCGGGAGAGTCCGGACCGGCAGGTTCGGCGCCGAAGGAGCAAATCCTCCCCGGAACCTCTCAGGCACCAGGACCGTACGGGACAGACGCCTCTGGAAAGAGGGCGTGGGGTCACTCGCGTCCCGCCGACGGTGCAAGCCCGCGCTGTGTCGACAGACATTGGGCGGGTGAAGCTCTCAGGTGCCCGTCATGGGCGGGGACAGAGGGGGAGGGCAACGGCCCGCGCCCGTATGCCCACGCCCCGGAGGCCCGACGCATGACGACTGACCGCATTCCCCTGGCCGCGCTCGAGCACGGCACGCCCTTCGCGGACCGCCACGTCGGTCCCCGTGCCGCGGAGCTCGGCAAGATCCTGGACGTGATCGGCGTCGGCTCGCTGGAGGAGCTGGCCCAGCGCGCCGTGCCGTCGGCCATCCGCAGCGACGAGCTGAGCCTCGGCCTGCCCGCCCCGGCCACCGAGGTCGAGGCGCTGGCCGAGCTGCGGGCGCTGGCCGACCGGAACCGCCCGATGGTGCAGATGATCGGCCTCGGCTACTACGGCACGGTCACCCCCGGCGTCATCCTGCGCAACGTGCTGGAGAGCCCGGCCTGGTACACCGCCTACACGCCGTACCAGCCGGAGATCTCGCAGGGCCGCCTCGAGGCGCTGCTCAACTTCCAGACGATGGTCGCCGACCTGACCGGGCTGCCGGTGGCCAACGCGTCGATGCTGGACGAGGCGACCGCCGCCGCGGAGGCGATGACCCTGGTCCGCCGGGCCGGCAAGTCCAGGTCGAACAAGTTCGTGGTGGACGCGGACACGCTGCCGCAGACCATCGCGGTGATCGAGACCCGGGCCGAGCCGCTGGGCATCGAGGTCGTCGTGGCCGACCTCTCGCAGGGCATCGAGGGCCTCGGCCTGGGCGGCGACTTCTTCGGCGCGCTGCTGTCCTTCCCGGGCGCCTCCGGCGTGATCCGCGACCACGAGTCCGTGATCGGGGAGATCCACGCGGCCGGCGCCGCCGCGGTCGTCGCGGCCGACCTGCTCGCGCTGACGCTGCTGCGCGCGCCCGGCGAGATCGGCGCGGACGTCGTCGTCGGCACCACCCAGCGGTTCGGCGTGCCGATGGGCTTCGGCGGCCCGCACGCCGGCTACATGGCCGTCCGCAAGGGCTTCGAGCGGCAGCTGCCGGGCCGGCTGGTCGGCGTGAGCGAGGACGCCGACGGCAACCGCGCCTACCGGCTCGCGCTGCAGACCCGTGAGCAGCACATCCGCCGCGAGAAGGCCACCAGCAACATCTGCACCGCGCAGGTGCTGCTGGCCGTGATCGCCTCGATGTACGCCGTCTACCACGGTCCGGAGGGCCTGCGGGCCATCGCCACCCGCGCGCACCGCATGGCCACCGTGCTGGCCGCCGGCCTGTGCGAGGGCGGCGTGGCCGTGGTGCACGGCGAGCTGTTCGACACCGTGCTGGCCGAGGTGCCCGGCAAGGCGGCCGAGGTCGTGGCCAAGGCCCGCGAGTTGGGCGTGAACCTCCGCCTTGTCGACGAAGACCACGTCGGCATCGCGTGCGACGAGACCACCACCCGCCAGCACCTTTCCCTGGTGTGGCAGGCGTTCGGCGTCACTGTGTCCGATGTGGACGGTCTGGACGCCGACACCGCCGACGGCATCCCGCCGGCCCTGCGCCGCACCAGCGAGTTCCTCACCCACCCGGTGTTCCACCAGCACCGCTCCGAGACGGCGCTGCTGCGCTACCTGCGTTCCCTGTCGGACAAGGACGTCGCGCTGGACCGCAGCATGATCCCGCTGGGCTCGTGCACCATGAAGCTCAACGCCACCACCGAGATGGAGGCCGTCACCTGGCCCGAGTTCTCGCAGCTGCACCCGTTCGCGCCCGCCGAGGACGCCGCCGGGCTGCTGTCCGTGGTGACCGACCTGGAGCAGTGGCTGGCCGAGATCACCGGCTACGACGCGGTGAGCCTGCAGCCCAACGCCGGCAGCCAGGGCGAGTTCGCCGGCCTGCTGGCGATCCGCGCCTACCACCGGTCGCAGGGCCACGGTGAGCGGGACGTCTGCCTGATCCCGGCCAGCGCGCACGGCACCAACGCCGCCAGCGCGGTGATGGCCGGCATGCGCGTTGTCGTCGTGAAGTGCGACGAGCAGGGCAACATTGACATGGACCACCTGCGGACCACGGTCGCGGAGCACAGCGCCGACCTGGCCGCGATCATGATCACCTACCCGTCCACGCACGGCGTGTACGAGGACACCGTGCGCGAGGTCTGCGGCCTGGTGCACGACGCCGGCGGCCAGGTGTACGTGGACGGCGCCAACCTGAACGCGCTGATCGGCCTGGCCCAGTACGGGAAGTTCGGCTCCGACGTCTCGCACCTGAACCTGCACAAGACGTTCTGCATCCCGCACGGTGGCGGCGGCCCGGGCGTCGGCCCGATCGGCGTGCGCGCGCACCTCGCGCCGTTCCTGCCGAACCACCCCCTGCAGCCGGCTGCCGGCCCGGAGACCGGCGTCGGCCCGATCAGCGCCGCCCCGTGGGGCAGCGCCTCGATCCTGCCGATCTCCTGGGCGTACGTGCGGATGATGGGCGGGGACGGCCTGCGCCGGGCCACCCTGACCGCCGTCGCGGCGGCCAACTACGTGGCGCGCCGGCTCGACGAGTACTTCCCTGTGCTCTACGTCGGCGAGGGCGGTTTCGTCGCCCACGAGTGCATCCTCGACCTGCGCGGCATCACCAAGGCGACCGGCGTGACCGTCGACGACGTGGCCAAGCGGCTGGCCGACTACGGCCTGCACGCGCCGACCATGTCGTTCCCGGTGGCCGGCACGCTGATGGTCGAGCCCACCGAGAGCGAGGACCTGGCCGAGCTGGACCGCTTCTGCGACGCCATGATCGCCATCCGGCGGGAGATCGACCGGGTCGGCTCAGGCGAGTGGCCGGTGGACGACAACCCGCTGCGCAACGCCCCGCACACCGCCGCCTGCCTGACCGAGCAGGAGTGGAAGCACCCGTACACGCGGCACGAGGCCGTGTTCCCGGCCGGCGTCGGCGCGCCGAAGATCTGGCCGCCGGTGCGGCGCATCGACGGCGCCAAGGGCGACCGCAACCTGGTCTGCTCCTGCCCGCCGCTGGAGGCGTACCAGAACTGAGAAGGGGGATCGGCATGTCCTACCCGGAGGTCAGGTACGACCGCGAGGGCGGCGAGGTCAGCGCCTGGCTGCGCCCCGCCGCCACACCGCCGGACCTGACCAGCAACGCCGGCACGCAGTTCAGCTACCTGGCGAAGGGGCCGCAGACCGGCGGCGACTTCGGGCTGTACCGGACGGACATGCCCCCTCGGACGCGGGGCGCGGCGGACCATTTCCACCGCACCATCACCGAGTCCTTCTTCGTGCTGTCGGGGACCGTCAAGCTGTTCAACGGCACCGAGTGGGTGGACGGGCGGGAGGGCGACTTCCTGCACGTCCCGCCGGGCGGCCGGCACGGTTTCCACAACGAGTCCGACGACCCGGTGTCGATGCTGCTCCTGTTCACGCCCGGCGCCCCGCGTGAGGACTACTTCGAGGGGCTGAAGACCGTGTCCGAGCTGTCCGACCAGGAGCGGTTGGAGTTCTTTCTCCGGCACGACAACCACTTCCAGTGAGGTGTTCGGAAGGGGGCATTCCTGGCGTTCAACGCCAGGAATGCCCCCTTCCGAACGTTCACGGCTGGTTCTCCGAGGCGATGCCGGCCGGGGCGTGGTCCAGCGCCGCGGTGATGGCCGCCGCGAGCGCGCGAGCGGCCTCCTCGGTCAGCTCCACCGCCACCCGCGCGCCCGGGCCGTCGGCCGGGTTGAGGAAGTCGATGTTCAACGTGTGCGTGTAGCGGGCGTGCGTGGGGTGGTCCACGTAGACCGACCCGTCGGTCAGCTTGAACCAGCCGTTCGCGCCCTTGCCCGCGCCGTCCAGGACGATCTTCTCGGTCAGGTACGTGCACATGGGACAGTCCTTTCAGGATGCGAGGTGGCGGCCGTAGAAGTCGAACACCTTCTGCCAGCCGTCGGCGGCGGCCTCGGACCGGTAGCTGGGCCGCTCCACGGAGAAGAAGGCGTGGCCCGCGCCCTCGTAGGTGTGGAACTCGGTGGTCTTGCCCAGCCGCTTGAGCTCCGCCTCCAGCTCGGCGGTCTCCTCCGGGGTGGGGAACCTGTCGTCCGCGCCGAACAGGCCCAGCAGCGGGGAGGACAGGTTGGGCGCGATGTCCATCAGCGGCTTCATGGTGGCGGGCATGCCCAGCGCCGGGTCGGGGCTGCGGACGACGAACGCGCCGTAGCAGTCGACGGCGGCGTCGACCGGCAGCGAGCAGGCCACCAGGAAGGTGTGCCGGCCGCCGGAGCAGTAGCCGATCACGCCGACCTTGCCATTGCTGGACTCCAGCGACTTCAGGTGCCTGATCGCCCCGTCCGCGTCGCCCACCACCTGCGAGTCCGGCACGCCGCCCTGCGCGCGGGCCGCCGCGGCGGCGTCGTCCGGGCTGGCGCCGGGGGCGACCCGGTGGAACAGGTTGGGCGCGATGGCGTTGTAGCCGTTGACCGCGAACCTGCGCACGATCTCCTTGGTGCCCTCGTCGTAACCGGGCATGTGGTGGATCACCAGCACGCCGCCGCGCGGCGCGGTGTCGAGCGGCCTTGCCAGATACGCCTCGATCTCGTCACCGCCGTCGCCGGTGATGGTGATGGTCTCGGCCAGCATCGCGTCGGACACGTCCAGTCCCTCCGTCGTTCGTGACGCCACCACCCTACTCGGAGTGCCCGCTCCGGTTAACGCGACTGGTCACAGCAGCAGGTCGGCGTCGAGTTCCCGGATCCGCAGCGGCTGGCCGGTGAGCACGGCGACGGCGGCGTGATGTCGCGGCCCGGGGTTCAGCATCGCCAGCCGCACGCCGTCGACGGGGATGTCCAGCGGCCAGGCCACCAGCGCCGGCGGCTCGCCGGCGGGCGACACCTCGATCCGGCTCATCGGCATCCGCAGCCCGTGGCCGGTGGCCTTGAGCAGCGCCTCCTTGCGCACCCACAGCTGAAGGAAGGCCGCGCCGGGGTTGTCGGACGTCTCCAGCGCGGCGAGTTCCTTGGCGCTCAACGTGTTCTCCGCCAGGTCGCGGTCGAACTGCCCGATCAGGGGCGCGAATCCGACGTCCACGCCGACCTCGCCGAGGCGGGTCAGCGCGACAGCGACGCGGTCGCCGGCGTGCGACACGGACACCTCGATGCCGACGCCGGCGGGCAGCCGCGGCCGCCCGTGCTGCTGGCCGCAGTCGGCGCAGGTGCGATCCAGCAACACCTCGTCGGGGTGTTCGCCGGTCTGCGCGGCGACGGCGGTCCGCAGCAACCACGCGCCCGTGAGTGACCGCTGCCGGTCCACCCGTTGGCGGTACCGGCCGGCGCGGCGCTGCTCCGCCTCCGGCACGACGGCCGCGAGCTGGTCGTCGGGGACCTGGTCAGGACGGGCCCACCAGATCTGGCACTCGTCGTCGAGCAACTGATCAGCAGCCACGTCAGCCACGGTAGGGCCGCGGCGGCGGGCTATTCCGGTGACTTCGGCGTCCGATCCGGTGTACCGTACTCACCTATCGAGTTCGACATATCGAGTACGACTTGTGGGGGGACGGATGTTACCGGGTGGTGGCCGGCGCGGGGCCCGCGCCAGGGCGACGACGGTGCCGGACAGCGGACTGACCGGTTCGGTGGACATTCCCGATCCGGAGCCCGCGGACGAGCCGAAGGACCTCAGGTCCCGGCTGCGGCGGCTGCGCCGGTCGATGGGCGGCCTGGTCAAGGGGCTGCCGAGGGTGATCAAGCTGGCCTGGGACGCCGGCCGCTGGCCGACGCTGTGGCTGGTGTTCGCCACGGTGATCGCCGGTCTCACGCCGACGGCGACGGCGTACATCTCCAAGCTGCTGATCGACTCCGTGACCAACGCGATCCGGGTGCACGCCGGGCACCTGCCCGACGCGGTGCGGATCGGCCCGGTCGAGCTCACCACGGTGCAGGTGATCATCGCGGTCGCCGGCCTGCAGCTCGTGGTGTACGCGCTGAACGCGCTGATGACGGCGGTCTCCACGATCAGCCAGCAGCTGCTGAACGACCGGGTGTCGCAGACGATCAGGCTGCGGGTGATGGCCCACGCCAGCCGGCTCGACCTCGCCTTCTTCGAGGGCTCGTCGTCCTACGACCTGATCCGGCAGGCGCAGGACGAGGCGCCGTCCCGGCCGGTCGCGATGCTGACCTCGGTGTTCGGCCTGATCCGCACCGGCATCACGTTCACCTCGATGATCGCGCTGCTGCTGTCGATCAACCCATGGCTGGCGCTGGTCGCGGTGCTCTCGCCGATCCCGGCGTTCATCGCGGACTCCCGCTACGGCGCCCGCAGCTACGTCTACGCGGTGTGGACCTCGCCGATCCGCCGCCGGATGGACTACCTGTCGTCCTTGGTCACCACGGACACGTATGCCAAGGAGATCAAGCTCTTCGGTCTCGGCGACTACCTCGTCGACCGGTTCCGCCGGATCAGCGCCGTCTACTTCGGACGGCAGCGCAAGCTGGTGACCGAGCGGAACCTGCGCGGCACCGGCTGGGGTCTGATCACCACGATCACCGCCTCGCTGACCTACCTGTACATCGCGCTGGAGGCGGTCAACGGCCGGCTCACCGTCGGCGACCTGCTGCTGTTCACCCAGGCCTCGACCGCGGTGCAGCAGTCGGTGTCCCAGCTGTTCTCCGGCTTCACCGGCATGTACGAGAACAACCTCTACCTGGACAACCTGTACAAGCTGCTGGCCACCGAACCGGCGGTGGTGGCGCCGGCGCGTCCGCGTCCGCTGCCGAATCCCGTACGTGGCCACGTCGTCTTCGAGGACGTCACGTTCGCCTACCCGGGCACGGATTCGGTGGCGCTGGACGGGGTCAGCTTCGAGATCCTGCCCGGCCAGACCACGGCGGTCGTCGGCCGCAACGGCGCCGGCAAGTCCACGCTGTTCAAGCTGCTGTGCCGGCTGTACGACCCGACGGCCGGCCGGATCCTGTTGGACGGCATCGACATCCGCGAGTTCGACCCGGACGCGCTGCGCCGGCGGATCAGCGCCATGTTCCAGGACTACGTGACGTACCAGGCGAGCGCCTCGGAGAACATCGGCGTCGGCGACATCGAGCACATCACCGACCGGCCGCTGATCGAGAAGTCCGCGGCGGCCGGCGGCGCCGACGAGCTGATCGCCGGCATGTCGATGGGCCTGGACACGCCGCTGGGCCGCTGGTTCAACGAGGGCGCGAACCTGTCCGGCGGCGAGTGGCAGAAGATCGCGCTGAGCCGGGCGTTCATGCGGGACGCGCCGCTGCTGATACTGGACGAGCCGACGTCCGCGCTGGACGCGCAGGCCGAGCACGACCTGTTCGCCCGGCTCCGCAACCTCTCGCACGGCCGGACCACGCTCTACATCTCGCACCGGTTCTCCACCGTGCGCCAGGCCGACCGCATTCTGCTGCTGGACAACGGAAAGCTGGCCGAGTACGGCACCCACGACGAGCTGATGGCCGCCGACGAGGGCTACGCGCACCTGTTCACGCTGCAGGCGTCGGCGTACCTCGACGCTCCGGAGCGGAGGGTCTGATGTCCTTGCGGCACGCGCTGTTGGGGCTGCTCACGCTCAGCCCCAACAGCGGCTACCAGCTGGCCCAGATCTTCCAGAACACGCTGCGGCAGATCTGGAACGCCCGCAACCACCAGCTCTATCCCGAGCTGGCGCGGCTGTCCGCCGACGGGCACGTCGAGTGCGTCGAGGAGGGCGCCCGCGGCAAGCGCACGTACGCGATCACCGACGAGGGCCGTGCCGAGCTGCGGCGCTGGCTGGTCGAGGTGGAGCCGGACCGCACCATGCGCAGCGAGACGTACCTGCGCGCCTGGCTGCTGTCGGCGGTGCTGAGCCGGGAGGACGCGCTGGGCGTGCTGGAGCGGGACATCCAGGTGCTGCGGGAACAACGCGACGGCGTGCTGGCGGTGATGGCCCGCAGTGCCGCGATCTCCCCGCCGCACGGCCCGCACAACCTGTCGCTGGACCTGAACCTGCGGCTGACCGAGGCGATGCTGGGCTGGTCGGAGGAGGCCACTCGGCGCATTGCCGAGCGGCCGTAACGCTTTTCGGCCCAACCCGACAAGAAGGGCATGAGCTGGCTCATCGACATCTTCTCGGTCCCGGTCGATCGGACGGAGCCGCCAGCGCCCGAGCCGGTCACGCCGGAATCCGCCGACGCCGCAACAGGTGCACGCCCAGCCCGGCCAACAGCACGGTGATCGTCAACGGGTAGCTGTTGCGGATCACGAAGGCCGGCGGGCCCTCGAAGTCGATCGAGATGATCCCGGTCGGCATGCCGTGGCGGCCGAGGTCAACGGGCGGCAGAGCGGTGGGAACCGCCGCCGTGGCAACGAAAACGAGCGCCGACACGTACCAGGGCAGCCGGGCGGCCAGCGCGACGACCACCGGCACGAACCACACCCAGTGGTGCTCCCAGGAGAACGGCGACACCGCGGCGGCGGTCAGGCCGACCAGGCCGAGCCACGCCTGGGCTCCGGCCCGGTAGACCTGCATGTCGATCAGCCCGCCGCCGGACCACAGCGCGTACATCACCAGGGCGGCGCCGAGCGCGACAACCAGCACGGCCCGGGCATGGGCGGCCAGCCAGCGTAGCCTGCGACCGTTCGGACCGTTCCCGGCGGGCGTGCGCGGAACGGCCCTTGACGGCACCTGTCGCTACTGATTGTCTCCATGCGGTCACCCACCGGCTGCGGCGGTGACAACGTTGTCAACCGAAGGGAGCGCGGTTTGATGCGTCGAACCCTGGGGCTGGTCCTTCCTCTCGCGTTAGCGGCCGGGGCGCTCGCCGCCGGGCCCGCCAACGCCGACGCCGGCAACATCGACCACAGTCCGGGCCAGGACCTCGCCGCCTACGTGAACCCGTTCGTCGGCGCGGCCGCCGGCCAGTTCCCGGAGAGCAACAGCTATGCCGGCGACACGTTTCCGGGCGCCGACGTCCCGTTCGGCATGGTCCAGTGGAGTCCGGACAACCCGCTCGAACCCAAGGCGCCGGACGGCGTCGGCCGGTACTACGTCCGTGACCGGGACAGCGGCTACGCGTGGGAGGAGAACCGGCTCAGAGGCTTCAGCCTGACCCACTTCAACGGCGCGGGCTGCGGCGGCGCGGCCGGCGACCTGCCGTTCATCCCGTACGCGGGCCAGGTCACTGTGTCGCCGGCCGCCGACCAGGCGCACTACTACTCGACCTTCAAGCACACCAACGAGTCCGCGTCCCCGGGCTACTACAAGGTCACCACCGACGCCGGCATCACCACCGAGCTGACCACCACCCAGCACTCCGGCCTGGGCCGATTCACCTTCCCCGCCACCGGTCCCGCCACACTGCTCGTGGACACCGCCGACTCCGCGATGGGTAGCGACGACGCGTCCGTCACCGTGGACGCGGCCGGGCACACCATCTCCGGCTGGGTCGCCAGCGGCCACTTCTGCGCCGGGCCGAACAAGTACAAGGTCTACTTCACCGCCACCTTCGACCAGCCCTTCGCCAGTGTCGGCACCTGGCAGAACGGTACCGTCACGCCCGGCGGCACCCAGGCGCGCGGCGGCAACCTCAGCAACACCACCTGGGACAAGCAGGTTGTCACGCCCGACGGCGGTTCCGGCGCCTTCGTGACGTTCGCGCCGGGCAGCACCGTGCGGGCTCGGGTCGGCCTGTCCTATGTGGACGCGGATGGTGCCGCGAACAACGTGCGCACCGAGCAAGGCGGCAAGGGCTTCGACCAGCTCGTCAGGCAGGCGCGGCGGGCCTGGAACGACCGGCTGAACCAGGTCCGGATCGGCGGCGGCAGCAAGGACCAGCTGACCACGTTCTACACCGCCCTGTACCACACCCTGTTGCAGCCCAACGTGTTCTCCGATGTCGACGGCCGCTACACCGGCTTCGACAACAAGATCCACCAGCAGCCCCGGGGCCACGCCCAGTACGCCAACTTCTCCGGCTGGGACGTCTACCGCGACGAGATCCAGCTGCTCGCGCTGCTGGCCCCGCACGAGACCTCGGACATCGCGCAGTCGATGTACAACCAGGCCACCCAGGCCGGCGGCATCTGGGACCGCTGGTCGCAGAACAACGACTTCATGGGTGTCATGGGCGGCGACCCGTACCACTCGATGATCGCCAGCGCCTATGCCTTCGGCGCCAGGGACTTCGACGTCCGCGGCGCGCTGGCGTCCATGGTGCGGGGGGCGACCCGGATCCAGCAGCCGGGGGAGCGGGCGCTGGAGCGGCCCGGCCTGTGGGACTATGAGACGCTCGGCTACCACGCCGACAACGTGTCGGACATGCTGGAGGAGACCACCGCCGACTTCGGCATCGCGCAGCTGGCCGGCCGGCTCGGGCAGCGCGACGTGCAGCGGCAGTTCATGACCCGCGCCCAGTACTGGGAGAACGTCTACAACCCCGACACCGGTTACCTGCAGACGCGGGACCGTACCGGCCAGTTCGCCACGCCGTTCGACCCCGCCGCCTACCAGGAGTTCCAGTACCAGGAAGGCAACGCCGCGCAGTACACCTGGATGGTGCCGTACAACGTGTCCGGTCTGGTCGCGGCGATGGGCGGCCCGGCGGCGACGATCAAGCGGCTGGACTACTTCTTCACCGAGCTGAACAGCTCCGCCGACCAGCCGTACGCGTGGATGGCCAACGAGCCGTCGTTCGAGGTGCCGTGGGAGTACTCCTACGCCGGCGCACCGGCCAAGACCGCCGACGTGGTGCGGCGCAGCGCCGAGCAGCTGTTCAAGCCGACCGAGGACGGCCTGCCCGGCAACGACGATCTCGGCGCCACCTCCTCCTGGTACGTGTGGGCGGCGCTGGGCATGTACCCGGAGGCTCCGGGACGGGCCGAGCTCGTGCTGGCCAGCCCGCTGTTCCCGAGGATCACCGTCACCCGGGAGGGCGGGCAGCGCATCGAGATCACCGCGCCCGGCGCTTCCTCGTCCACCAAGTACGTGCAGTCGTTGCGGCTCAACGGGAAGGCCAGCACCAAGCCGTGGGTGCCGGAGTCGTTCGCGGTCAACGGCGGCCGGCTGGACTACACCCTCGCCGGCACGCCCAGCCCGACCTGGGGCACCGACCCGAAGGACGCGCCGCCTTCGTTCCGTGACGGCGAGGTCCCGGTGCGGGGCGCGGTTTCCGGCCCGGTGCGGGTGGCGCCCGGCCCGGAGGGAATCGGCACAGCGGCGACGGCAACCGTGCGGGCCGAGGGCATCACCGGGGCGGGAACCGTGAAGTGGCAGGCGAATCCGCCCGCCGGCATCACCGTCACGCCGTCCAGCGGCACACTCACGGTCGGCCCGAACGGAAAGTCCACACAGGACGTCAAGGTCACCGCCGCCAAGGAGACCTACGCGACGGTTCCGTTCACCTTCACCGGATCCGGCGCGCAGCAGCTACCGGCACAGCTGGCCGTCGACGCGGCGAAGCCGGGAACCTTCGCCGCCGCGGCCGACAACGTCGGCGTGAGCGACGACAACACGGTGTGGCTGGGCAAGTTCGGCGGGACCAGCCTGTACCCGGGCGGCTTCTCCTACTCCGCGCAGCAGTTGGCGGCCAAGGGAATCACGCCCGGCGGCCAGGTCGGCGGCTTCACCTGGCCGGTGTCGGCCGGCACCGGCGCACCGGACAACATAGTCGCGAATGGACAGACGCTGCAACTGAGCGCGCCCGCCACCGCGACCAAGCTGGCGTTCTTGGGCGCGGCGACGGGCGGCGATGCCTCCGGCCAGGTCACGATCACCTACACCGACGGCAGCACACAGACGTCCGATCTCGGGCTGTCCGAATGGCTGCTGCAAGGGGGCAAGGAGCAGCCCCGGTTCGGCAACACCGTGGTGACGAGCACGCCGTACATCAACTCGGCGTTCCCGCGCTACGGGTTCCGAGTGCACCGGCCGTACACGTCCTACCTGTTCGCCACCGCGCCGATCACGCTGGCGGCGGGCAAGCAGGTCCGCGGCGTCACGCTGCCGGCGGGTACCTCCGGCGGCGTGGCGCACGTGTTCGCGGTTTCCGTGAGCTAGGCTCGTTTACGGCTCGAGTCCCGGGTTCCTGGGCGGGCCATCGGTGGCCTCCTGTTGACGCAGGAGGCCACCCCGCCGTATATGGGCGCTCAGGCCAGGTCGTCGAACTCGCCGTCCTTGACGCCGCCGACGAAGGCCGTGATCTCGGCCTGCGTGTAGACCAGCGCCGGACCGTCCGGGAACCGGGAGTTCCGGACCGCGATGTCGCCGTTGGCCAGCCGCGCGACCTCGACGCAGTTCCCGACCGCGCCGCTGCGGCGGCTCTTGCGCCAGGCGACGCCCGTCAGGTCTGTTGCGGACATGCCGTTGTGGATGTCGATCTGGTGTGCCATGACCCCTCCCGGTCAGTAGCGGTTCCAGTGCACATGCACGTGCAGGGGCGCGTGCATACGGCGAACCGTACCAGCTAATCGTGCACGTGCATATGGTTGTGCAGTCGGTTCAACCCTGTGACCAGGGGCAGTGAGCAGGGCACTTCATCCCATCGGGTGATGACTGCCGACGGGGCGACGCACGGCGGCGGGCGGCGTTGCTGTGAGGTTCGCCTTGTAGCCGATCGGTCACGGAGTGCGACACGATCGACCACGATTCCAGGGAGGGAAATCGATGATCGGACGAGTTATCGCCGCTCTGCCCGTGGCCGCCGCCGTCGCCGTGCTGGCCGTGCCGACGGCCTTCGCCGACACCACGCCCGTGAGCAGCCTCGACTTCACCGCCGAGCCCGGCTCGTTCCCGGCGAAGACCAGCGTGCACTGGGCCGAGCCGGACCAGGAGGTGCTGATCAGCGACCGCCAGAACACGATCAGGGTGGTGGCGGATGCGGGCTTCGCCAACGTCGCCGTGGAACTGCGCGGCCCGAACGCCGCGCCGCTGCAGGCCGGCACGTACGACACCGTCGGCGACCCGCGGTCGCACCCCGAGCTGGCCAGCGTCCTGGTGATCTCGGACGGCCTCGGCTGCTACGCCGAGCAGGGCGGCATCACCGTCGACCGCATCGAGGTGGATCCGTCGACCGGCCTGCTGGCCGCCTTCGACGGCAGCTTCGACCAGCGCTGCCCCGGCTCCACCGGCACCGGCCACGGTGAGATCCACTTCCGGCGCTGAAACATTCGGAAGGGGGCATTCCTGGCGTTCAACGCCAGGAATGCCCCCTTCCGAACGACTCAGGGGATCAGCAGGAGCTTGCCGGTGGTGCGGCGGGCCTGGAGATCCTCGTGGGACTTGGCCGCGTCGGCGAGCGGGTAGCGGCCGCTGATGCGGATGGTGAGCTTGCCGGACTTGATGCCGGCGAAGACCTCGCCGGAACGCCAGTCCAGCTCCTCACGGGTGAGGACGTGGTGGCCGAGGGTGGGCCGGGTGACGAACAGCGAGCCGGCGGCGTTGAGGCGCTGCAGGTCGAACGGCGGCACGGGACCGCTGGCGGCGCCGTACAGGGCGAGGGTGCCGCGGATGCGCAGGCTCTCCAGGCTGGCGTCGAAGGTGTCCTTGCCGACGCCGTCGTAGACCACGGCCACGCCCTGCCCGTCGGTGAGCCGGCGGACCTCCGGCGCGATCTCGGTCTCGGTGTACCGGATGATCTCGTCGGCGCCGGCCTCGCGGGCCAACTTCTCCTTCTCGGCGGTGGACACGGTGCCGATGACCCGCCCGCCCAGCGCCTTGACCTGCTGGGTGAGCAGCAGCCCCATGCCGCCGGCGGCGGCGTGCACGAGAACGGTGTCGCCGGCCTGCACGGGATAGGTCGACCGGGTCAGGTAGTGCGCGGTCATGCCCTGCAGCATCGCGCCGGCGGCGACGTCCAACCCGACGCCGTCGGGCACGGCGACCGCGCCGGCCTCGGGCACCCGGGTCAGCTCGGCGTAGCTGCCGATCGCCGCGGCCCAGGCCACCCGGTCGCCGACCTTGAACCGGCTGACGCCGTCGCCGACGGCCACGACCTCGCCGGCGCCCTCCAGACCCGGCACGAACGGCGTCGGCATCGAGTAGGCGCCGGTCCGGTGATAGGTGTCGATGTAGTTCACGCCGGCGGCCGCGACCCGGACGAGCAGCTCGCCCGCGCCCGGCGTCGGATCGGCCGCCTCGGCCGCCTTGAGGACCTCGGGACCGCCGAAGCTCTCGACCACTACCGCCCGCATGTGACTGTCTCCTGTTCGCCGGAAAGACTCTCCGTCAGCGCCAACCAGCCTGCTCCCCGGGTTGTTCCAGCACCACTCGGCGGGCCAGCCCCAGCGGCAGCATGCCGGAGCCGGCGATCCGGTCGTGGAACGACTTGAGGCTGCCCAGCCCGCGGGCCACGAACTCGTCCCGGATGGCCTCGATCTCCATCGCCCCGGTCAGGTAGGACGGCGCCTGCGTCGGCCAGGCGCAGTACCGGTCGACCTCGCCCTTGGCGGTGCCGGCGGTCAGCGTGTACTTCGTGGTCATGAACTCCTCGGCCTGCTCGACGGTCATGTCGCCGCAGTGCAGCTCGGTGTCCACGATGATCCGCGCGGCCCGGAACAGCCGGAAGTCCAGGTGCGCCAGCTCCTGGCCGACGGTGGTGAAGTAGCCCTGCTGCCGCATCATGCGCTCGGTGTACAGGGCCCAGCCCTCGATGAAGTACGAGGTGCGGACCACCTTGCGCACCGGCCGCGGATTGCCGGCGAGCCAGGAGAGATGCCAGTGGTGGCCGGGGTACGCCTCGTGCACGGCGATGCTCGGCAGCACGGACCGCCCGTTGGTGCGCAGCCGCTGCTCCACCTGTTCGGGGGTGGCGTCGTCCGGCGTGTACGGCACGAAGTGGTGGCCGACCCGGGACGCGGTCATCGCGGGCGGGCCCATGTAGAACGGCACCACGTACAGCGGTCGCAGGAACGACGGCGACGGCACGACCCGGCACTCCTCGCCCTCGGCGAAGGTGACCAGGTCGTGGTCCTTGAGGAACTGCCGGGCCCGCTCCGTCTCGTCGGCGACGGTGGCGAGCAGCTCCTCCATCGACTCCGCGTGGTCGTCCTGCAACGCCCGCACCGCCGCCCGCCAGTCGCCGCCGGCCAGCGCGGTGGCCTCGGCGTCCAGCTCGGCGTAGGCGGCCTGGCCGCGGGTGTGCAGCTCGGATGCCCCGTAGCCGAGCATCTCGGCCTCCGTCAGCAGCGTCGAGTACAGCTTCTCGCCCATCCGCCAGTCGCCGGTCGCCCGGTTCGCGAAGTCCTCCAGGTACGCGGCGAGCTCGTCGGCGGCGTCCGCGGCCCGCTCGCCGGCTTCGACGACGCGAGCCCGGTCGGCCTCGTTCTCGACGGCCGCCGGCAGCACCTGCGTGAGGAAGCCGCGGGTCGTGCGCAGCTGGTTGAGGCCGCGGCGGACCAGCAGCGGCGAAGCCAGCTCCGGATCCAGGTTCGCGCGGCACGCCGCGTACACGCCGGGCAGGTCGGCCAGCCGGCTCAGCGCCGACCCGACCAGCTCCGGCTCGGGGCGCAACCGCAGCAGGAACGTCTGGAACAGGCCCTGCAGCGGGAAGCCCACGTACGGCGCGGGATCGCGGCGCCACACCGGCCAGTCCGCCATCGCCCGCTCGCGGCGCAGGTGGGACAGCACCAACTCGTGGTCGATGCGGTCGCTGAACCCGGTCGGCGGCGTCGCCTCGGTGAACTTGGCCAGCCACTCGGCGTGCGTCCGCTCCTTGGCCAGGAAGCCGGCCTCGGAGAAGTCGTCCAGCGTGCCCTCGTGCTCCGTCTGGCCGAGGAGCGTCGCGAGCATCGGGTGCGCGGACAGGTACCAGTCGAGGAAGGGGGTAACGAGCGTCACTGCGCCCAATGTAGTCGTGGGAACGCTCGTTAAGGTGGGGGAATGTCGGAGCAGACCAGGATTCCGGGCCGGGCGGTGTCCTCGGCCAAGGCCTTCGTCGCCGCGCACGGCCGGCCCACCCGGGCCGTGGTGGAGCGCATCGGCCGGGCCGGCGCGCGTGTCGTGCTGGTCGGCAACGACGGCGCCATGGGCGACATCGTGGTGCCGGACGTGGCGACCGGCGAGGCCGTGGTCGAGGCGGCCGGCGCGCACGCGGCGGAGTGGGACCGCGACACCGTCGCCGCCGCCAAGATCGGTCCCCGCCACCGCCGCCGCATGGCCGCCCCGAAGGTCTGACGAATCGGTTCGGAACGGACCATTCCTCAACTCCGAGTAGAGGAATGGTCCGTTCCGAACCTCAGTGTGAGGTCCAGGGGCGGGTCCACTGGCGCAGCGCGGCGAGCGCGGCCGGGGCCAGCGGCTGGTCGTCGACGGGGCTGCCGGCCGGGTGCAGGAAGTGGTCGATCCCGTCGAGGGTGGCCAGGTGCTCCCCACGCAATGCCCGCAGCAGCGGGGGAGTGGTGTCGCACGGCACGTTGGCGTCGGCGGTCCCGCACGTCACCAGGATCCTCGTGCCGGCCGGCACCTCGCGGGCGACGTCCGGCGGGTAGATGGCGTCGTCGGTACGCAGAAAGTCGCCCTGGGCCTGCAGAACCTGGAACAGCGACGCGATCGACGGCAGCATGCCGGCCGTGCTGACGGGCCGGCCGGCCCGGTAGTCGGAGATCCAGGCGGCGATCAGGTCCTTCTGGGCGGCGGCCTGATCCGGCGGCAGCGCGGCGTCGAGCTGCGCGCCGACCTGCATGGCGATCATGTCGAGGATCCGGCCGTCCTGCGGGGCCAGCAGCGCCAGCCCGGCCGGCCGCGGCCACACGGACGTGTCGACGAGCATGGCGTTCATGCCGCCCTCGCTGTGGCCGACCACGAGCATCGCGAACGGGTTCGTCTCGGGCTGCTCGCGCAGGGTCGCGTACGCGGCGTCGGCCTGGCGGATGAAAACGCTGTAGTCGGTGCCGGCCGGCGGCAGCGTGTGGCTGGGACCGCTGCCGTACTTGTCGAACCGGAACGTGATGATGCCGTCCTGCCCCAGGGCGTCGGCGAGCAGCGCCAGGGTGTCGGGGTGGATGCTGGCCTGGTTACCGTTCCGATCGGTCGGGCCGCTGCCGGGTAACAGCAGGGCGGCCGCGAGGCGGTCGCCGCGCCGGTGCGCGGGCACGTGCAGCGTGCCGTACGCGGTGACGCCGTCGGACTGGAACGTGATCTCCCGGTCCACGGCCGGAACGGCGTTGGCGGGCGTGACGGTCGCGGCGACCAGGGCCGCGACGACGAGGCTGTGCATGGGAATTCCCCCTCAGCGAAGAATCAGCGGCATGAGCAGGCCGAGTGCGAGGACCACGACGGTCAGGCCGGCGCAGGTGACCAGTGCGACACGGTTGCCGATGTTGACCGTCCACCCGAACCCGAAGCGGCGCTGCACGAACCAGGACGGATCGTTCGGATTGCGGTAGAGGACGCCGCCGATCCAGTTGCTGTCGTCGTCCCGATGGGACAGTCCGGTGTGCTCGTCGGGTTCGGGATCCCGGTTGCGTTGCACCACGATGATCACCAGCATCGCGATGCCGACGAGGACGGGCCCGAGGGTCAGCGGCAGCAGCACGCCAACCTGCGGGGCGCCGCTCCACATCGCCCAGTCGGTGGCGAGCAGCCCGAGGTCGAGCAGCGTGGCGAAGACGATGAATCCCCGGCCCAGGCGGGCGACGAACTCCCGGTGGGCCCGCACCGAGGCGGCCGGCCGCGAGGGATCGACGTCGGCGGGGCCGCGGAAGACCAGCACGCCGATCGCGCCCAGCACCAGCGTCAGCCCGGCCTGCAGGAACACGACCGTGAACACGCTGCCGACCGACTTCGGCGCGTACCGGTTGGCGTTGCCGGCGGCGTCGAAGTGCACCGGCATCGGGTCCGGCAGGTCGGGGTAGCGGATGATGCCGAGCACCGCGCTCACCGCGACGACGAGGATCGGCAGCAGCAGCCAGGCCCACGGGAACCGCGGCGGGTCGCTGCGCAGGGAGGTGTCCGCGGTGACGCCCTGCCGCTTGCCCGCGTACCAGTTCTGGTCCTGTTTGGCCGCGGTGATCGCGCGGTTGGCCCGGAAGTACAGCAGGTACCAGACGATGACCTGGGCCAGCACCGGCGCCGGCACCAGTGCCACGCCGGCCGTGAAGATCAGCCCGAGGCCCGCCGCCGCGATGATCACTCCCGAGATCAGCAGGGCCGTGCGGAACCGGGTGGTTTCCCGCTGCACCACAGGGTCGTCGACGCGGTCGTCGGGCACGCGGACGCCGAAGCGCACCGTCCGGGCCGACAGCGACGGCGTGAGCCAGGCCAGGTAGAGCAGCAGCGCCGTCAACACCAGATGCACCACAACACCGGTCGTGGTCACGATGACTCATCCCCTTGTTGGTTGTCGAAGCCCGCGAGCACGGCCCGGCACGTCGCCAGCACCTCGTCCGCGTGCACCCCCTTGGCCACCGCCTCCGCGAGCAGCGTGCGTGCCCGCGCGGTCCAGTCGGCCACGAACGCCTCGTCCGACGCCGTGGCGCCGACCACCGCGCCGGTCTTCCGGTTCAGTCGCACGAATCCCTGCTGCCTCAACAGGTCGTACGCCTTGTTCACCGTGTGGAAGTTGATGCCGAAGTCCGCCGCGAGCTGTCGGGTGGATGGCAGCGACTCCCCGTCCGGCAGCGTGCCGGCCGCGATGCCCTCCACGATGCGGTCCCGCAGCTGCTGGTAGATCGGCACGTCGCTGGACAGGTCGAGGCTGATGATCACGTGACCCCCCTCCTTGGTGAGCTGTTGTAGTAGTTATAGAACAAAGCAACCCGGCGGGGCAAGCCGGTGCGGCCGGACACCGGCGAGGCAAGCCGGTGGGGCCGGACACCGGCGGGGCAAGCCGGTGGGGCCGGACAGGCGTCCGGTCGGTTTCGTCGACGGGGACTGCCCGGTCCCACGGGTCGGCGAATCGGGCCGGGCGAGGGAACCCGTCGGGTACCGGTCGGGTACCGGGCACGGACAAGCTGACCGTTGTCGGCCGACATCGAGCCGTCGTCTTCACCGGATTTCACACGGGGTATTCGCCGCCACCAGAGGCAGGCGGATATGTGGACCATCGAAAGGTAAGGCCTTGAACATTCGCAAGAAGATCGCAGCGGCCGTCGTCACGGGGGCCATTCTCACCGGCGGTATCGCGCTGGCCGCGCCGGCGAACGCCGTCGACCAGGTCCAGTGCCCGTCGTCCGGAGTGAGCAACGGCATCGAGGTCTGGGGCACCAACGGCAAGTTCTGCTTCGCCGGCACCCCCGGCAGCGCCGGAGCCGCGATTCCCGGCTCCTACCAGGCCCATTCCGGCTGGAACCACGGCTACATCGACGGGCCGAACCGTGAAATCTATCCCGGCGACTGGCTGACCCTCAACAAGGGCTACACGTGGGCCGTCGAAATCTACAACGGCTGATCAACGCGGGGGTGGCGGACGGCAAGCACCTGGCCTCCGCCACCCCGGCGCCGTCCCGAGCCGCCCTTGTGCCGAAGGTCCATGAGATGACGTTGAAGAACACCGCGAAAGCTCTGACGCTGTTCGGCGTCTTGATTGCCGGCGCGGGATGCGGCAGCGGCGAGCCCGCCGCCCAGCAACCAGTGCCGCTGCTGGGCCCGATTTCCACGGTCACGCGCGTCGACCAGCTCGACCGCCCGATCGACCGCTTCGAGGTCACCTATCCGCAAGTGGCGAAGCTGCTCGCGGCCACTGATGCCGCGACCGCCTGGTGCATGAAGGGCTTCGGCTTGGCCGCTCCCCCATCGGATCCCGACGCCCTCTCGGATTCGGTGCGACAGTTGAGGATGCGATCCGAGATATACGGGTTCTACGATCCCGCCGATGTGAGCGCGAAGGGCTACGACGCGGTGGTCGGCGTCGATCCCGGATCCGGCGACGCCGGCCTCCCGGAGATCGCCCAAAGTGTGCTGAACGGCCGTGACAAGTCCGGACAGCCCGTGCTCGCCCACAACGGCAAGGCGGTCCCACCCGGCGGGTGCCGGAAGCTGGCCCAGGACGCCGTCGGAGGACGCCCTCCGTTCCCGGGCAGCGCGTCGGACCTTCCCGACTCCGGCCCGCGGATCCCGTTGACCGACCCCAGGCTCGTCGACGTCAACAGCCGGTGGAGCAGCTGCATGAAGACGAAGGGGTTCGTCTACGCGACTCCGGCGGACGCCTACATCGATCCGAAATGGCGGCCCCGCTCGCCATCGGCCCAGCCGACGCACAGCCCGGACGAGATCGCGACCGCAGTCGCCGACATGGACTGCAAGCAGGCCACGAACCTCATGGGTGTCGTCCTCGCGGTCGAGACCGCCTACGACCGGCAGTACATCGCCTCGCACACGGCACAGTTGACGCAGTACCGGAACCAGATCGACGCCCAGGTGGCCCGGGCGGACCGGATCATCGCGGCCGGCGGAGCGGTCACCTGACCGAGCGTCGGTAGCCGTACGTGACGAGTCCCTCCCGGTGCACGGCCACCTTGTCGTACAGCGCGCGAGCCGGGGCGTCCTCCAGGGTGTTCCAGTACAGGCCGGGGAACCCGTGGTCCTTGGCGTCCCGGGCAATCCACTCGATCACCGCCGTCGCGATGCCCTGCCGCCGGAGCTCCGGCAGCACGAACAGGTCGGCCAGATAACACTTTCCGACGTACCAGATGCTGGCGTGGAACAGGTAGTTCGCGACGCCGACGGCCTTGCCGTCGAGCCGGGCGAGGACGGCGCGCACCGGGTCGGCGTCGAGCACGCGGCGCCAGGCTCGGTCGTAGCTGTCGTCGGGATGGTCGGCATCGAAGTGCGCGTGATGGCCGCGGGACAGCGTTTCCCAGTCGACGCGGTCGGATTCGGTGACGAGGTCGATCTTCAGCACCACACCATCCTGCCCTAGCGGCGGCCCAGGCCGTCGATCATCAAGCCGAGGGTGAAGTCGAACCGGTCGTGGCCCTCGCCGGCGGTGAGCTCGGCGGCGTGCCGGGTGGTGTGGGGGAAGGTTTCCGTTGGCAGGGCGGCGAATCGGCGCAGCAGTTCGTCGCGGTCGAGCACCCAGGCGACGTCGTCGTCGGCCGCTCGCTGGCGTGCGATCGACGCCTCCAGGCAGTAGGCGGCCACGTACAGCAGGAGCGCGTCGATGGCCCACGCGGCGGCCTGCGGCGCGACGCCGCCGGCGAGCAGGATCGCCAGCATTCCCTCGTTGACCCGCACGATCTCCAGGTCGGTGGGGACCATGGCGAGCGCGGCGCGGGAGATCCCCGGGTACTTGAGGTACTGGTCGCGCATCTGGACGCACACGCCACGGATCTGCTCCCGCCAGGCCGCGGGATCGGGCTCGGGCAGCACGAGCTCGGCGCACAGCCGCCCGATCAGCAGCTCGTCGAGGTCCGCCTTGTTGACGACGTGGGCGTAGAGCGAGGCGGGTCCGGTGTCGAGCTCGCCGGCCAGCCGGCGCATGGTCAGCGCCTCGTAGCCCTCGGTGGCGACGACGCCCAGCGCGGTGTCGACGACCTGCTCGACCGTGAACACGGTCTTGCGCCGGCGCCTGGGAACGATCGTGACGTCGGGATTCGGCAGCTGGTGGCGGGTCGCGCGTCGCTCTCTCGGGTCCACGCGACCACTCTAGCTTGACACGAACGACGTTCGTAACTAGAACGGTGTTCGTGTTAATCGAAACGGACGTGACCGTGGTCGGAGCCGGGCCGGTGGGGCTCGTGCTCGCCGCGGAGCTGGCGCTCGCCGGCGCGACGGTGCAGGTGCTGGAGCGGCTGACCGAGCCGGCGGCGGCGATGAAGGCGATGGGTATCAACGTGCCGACGGCCGAGGCGCTCGACCGCCGCGGCCTGCTGCCCGCCGCCGAACAGGTGCAGCGGGAGACGCTGGAACGGATGGGGTCGTTCGGTCGCCCGGGGGATTCGCGGTTCACCGGGCATTTCGCGGGGATGGTCCTCGACGCCGACCTCGTGGACTGGGCCGATCCCGACCTCGCCGCGCATGACGCGGTCGCCGGGGCGCGGATGGTGCCGCAGCGTGAGCTGGAGGCGCTGCTGGCCGACCACGTCGCGCGGCTCGGCGTGCCGGTGCACCGTGGGGTCGAGGTCACCGCGCTCGACGACACCGGCGACGGCGTGCTCGTCGGCACCACTGCCGGCGCGGTGCGCACCGGGTGGCTGGTCGGCTGCGACGGCGGGCACAGCGCCGTGCGCCGGCTCGCCGGCATCGAGTTTCCCGGCACCGACCCCGAATTCACCGGATACCTGGCGGTCGCCGACATCGCCGACCCGGAGAAGCTCGCGGACGGATGGACGTGGACGCCCCAGGGGGCGTACCGCTACGGGCCGCAGCCCGGGCGGGTGGTCACCGTGGAGTTCGACGGCGGTCCCGCCGACCGCTCCGCGCCGGTCACCCTGGCGGAGTTGCAGGCCAGCCTGCGCCGGATCTCCGGCATCGACGTCACCCTGACCGCGCTGCGCGGCACCGCGACCCGGTGGTCCGACAACGCCCGCCAGGCCGCCACCTACCGGTCGGGGCGGGTGCTACTGGCCGGCGACGCCGCGCACGTGCACTCGCCGTTCGGCGGCCAGGGGCTCAACCTCGGCGTCGGCGACGCGATGAACCTGGGGTGGAAGCTCGGCGCCGTGGTCGCCGGCTGGGCGCCCGAGGGGCTGCTCGACACCTACGACGCCGAGCGTCGTCCCCTCGGCGCCTGGGTTCTGGACTGGACGCGGGCCCAGGTCGGGGTGCTGCGCGGCGACGCCAAGTCCGCCGCGCTCCGGCAGGTCGTCGCCGACCTGCTGAGCACCCGGGACGGCACCACCTACGCCGTCAAGCAGCTCTCCGGCGTCACCCAGCGCATCGACCTGCCCGGCGGCCATCCCCTGGTCGGCCGGCACGTCCCCGACCTGTGGCTGGCCGACGGCTCCCGGCTGGCCGACCACGGTCACGCCGGCGGATTCCTCCTGCTCGACCGCACCCCGGACCGCGCCTTCACCCGCCTCGCCGCGCCCTGGACCGGGCGGGTCACCAGCGTGCCCGACGACTTCGCGACGCCGGCCGGCGTGTTGGTACGCCCGGACGGCGTGGTCGCCTGGGCGTCCGACAGCAGCGACGCCGACGGCCTCGAAGCCGCCCTGCAGCACTGGGCCGGCGTCGTCGCCGTCAGGATCGGGAGGTGATGCCGGAGGCGTACACCGTCATCCAGCGTGGCTGCAGCCGGTAGTAGAAGACGTCGTTGTCCCAGTCGAAGGCGTCTGCGCCGTAGCAGTCCTTGACGTACGCGAGCAGCTCCGGCCAGCCCGCGGCCGGCGTGCCGCCGTGAGGGTTGAGGACCTCCACGGTGCCGTGCGTGAACACGCCGAGATCCTCGCCGCGCATGTGCGCGACGCTGGCGGCGGGCCGGGCGGCGAGGTGACGGGCCTTGGCGGCGGTGCGTGCCGTGCCGAAGTGCCACCGGCCATGGAGGAAGTGCCCGTCCACGCCGCTGACCCGTGGCTCGCCCTTTGCCGTCACGGTGGACAACGCGAGGGTGCACATGCCGGTGAGGGCCTGCGTGAGCTGTTCTGCGGTGAGGGTGCGCTCGGTGGTGATGATGGAGCGGAGGTGAGAGGTGGAGCGGGCGAGCGAGGCGTCGAGGAGGGCTTGAAGCTCGGCCAGCTCTTCCGGTGTTTCGCGCATGGGACCACGCTCGCCCCGAACCCTGACATCTCGTGTCATGGTTCCGGCGCGAAGATCAGCAGCTGATCGCGAGGGCCGTGCTGGTGACCGCGATGCGGTTGGTGCTCTCGCTCGGCGCGTTGATCGCGGCGTTCGCGGTGACGCTCCTCGCGTCGGGCTTGGCCGCGCACACCTGGGCCCGGGACGCGAACGTGCCGTAGCAGGCGGCGCCGTAGCCGGAGGACAGTCCGGTGTCGGGGCAGCTGTCGCCGCGGATCTGCTTCGACGGGCTGGGCAGCGCCCACATGTTGATCACTGCGGAGTGCAGCTGTATGCCGGTGGTGCCCATGTTCTCCAGGACCATGACGGCCTGGAAGCCGGGGACGCCGGCCTGGGTGCGTGCGATCAGGCAGGACTCCACCTGGAGGTCCTCGACGATGTTGTAGTGGCAGGGCAGGGTCGAGGTGTCCGGGGGCGACGTCCAGGCGTGCACGGCGGCCGAGGCCGACGGAGCCTGGGCCAGCACCAGCAGACCGGCCAGCACGCTCGCGCCGATCGTCTTCTTGATCATCGGTTCCCCTCGTCGTCGGCGGCGGTCGGGGGCTACGGTGCTGGATCGGCCTTGTGGATTCCTTGCGAGTTTCCGCAATGCGCAGGTCAGCGTTCGGGCCTGGCGGCGACCTGGATGAGGGTCTGCTGGCCGGCGGCGACCAGCGTCCGCTGCTCGCCCTGGACGGCGAAGACGTCCAGGCGACACACGGTGAGCGTGCGGCCGGGTTTGAGCACCGTGCCGACGGCCTCCAGGTGTTCTCCGACGGCCGGCGCGAGCAGGTTGATCTTGAACTCCACGGTGAGCACCGAGGTGCCCTCGGGAAACAGGGTGTACGCCGCGTAACCGCCGGCGCTGTCGGCGATGGCACTGGTGGCGCCGGCGTGGAAGTAGCCGTGCTGTTGGGTCACCTCGGGGCGGGCCGGCAGCAGGATGTGCACCACACCAGGGCCGACATGACCCAGGCGCGCGCCGAGATGGGCCATCAGCCCCTGGCGGTCGAAGCTGGCCCGGACGCGTTCCTGCTCACTCACTGTGCCCACTCCTTCGGCTGGTCCGCGGACGCTGTCCCGGTGCGTAAGGTGCCAGACGAGGGATGGTCGGAGGGGGAGCGGTGCCGCAGCTGAGTCAGAAGATCGTCGTGCCCGTGGTCTACGTCGCCGCGGTGTTCATGTCGATCCTGGACAGCACGGTCGTCAACGTGACGCTGCCGGTGATCGCCCGGCGGTTCGACGTGCAGCCGGAGCAGGGCCACGCCGTGGTCATCGGCTATCTGCTCAGCCTGGCCGTCTTCATGCCGGCGTCGGGCTGGCTGGCCGACCGGTTCGGCGTGAAGCGCGTGTTCCTCACGGCGTTGGCTCTGTTCGTGGTGGCGTCCGGGCTGTGCGGGCTGGCGCGGAGCCTGCCGGAGCTGGTGGGCTTCCGGATCGTGCAGGGCGCGGGCGGCGGACTGGTGGTGCCGGTGGGCATGGCGATGGTGCTGCGCGCGTTCCCGCCGATCGAGCGGCCGAGGGCCACCCGGCTGATGAACCTCGCCACGATCATCGCCCCGGCGTCCGGCCCGGTGCTCGGCGGTCTGCTCACCGTCCAGCTGTCCTGGCGGTACGTGTTCCTGGTCAACGTCCCGATCGGGGTGCTGGCGTTCCTGTTCGGGCTGCTGTTCCTGACACAGAAGTCGGACGCCGTGGTGCGGCGCTTCGACGTGACGGGATTCCTGTTGTCGGGCTGCGGTTTCGGCGCGGCCGTGTACGCGCTGAGCGAGGGCCCGGACCGCGGATGGACGCAGCCGGACGTGATCGCCACCGGCGTGCTGGGCTTCGGGTTGCTGATCGCGCTCGTACGAGTGGAGCTGCGTGCCGCCGGGCCGCTGCTGAACCTGCGGCTGCTGGGCAACCGGCCGTTCCGCACCAATTCCTCGCTGACGGTCCTGACCTCGGCGTCGTTTCTCGGCATTCTCTATCTGATGCCGCAGTTCCTGCAGACGGTCCGAGGTTTCGACCCGCTGGAGTCGGGCCTGACGACGTTTCCCGAGGCGGTCGGCGTCGTGATCACCCTGCAGATCATCGCCCGGGTCTATCCGCGGATCGGCCCGCGCCGGCTGCAGCTGACCGGCCTCGTCGCCTTGGCCGTGATCGTCGGCTGCATGGCGCTGATCGGCCTCGACACGCCGCGCTGGCAGATCGTGGTGCTGATGTTCCTGTCCGGCGTGAGCATGGGGTTTGTCTTCATGCCGACGCAGACCGCCGCGTTCGCCAGCATGCCGGCCGAGGAGCTGGGGCAGGCGTCCGCGTTGTACAACGTCGGCCGGCAGCTCGGATCCGCCGCCGGGGTGGCGGGGCTGAGCACCGTCGTCGCCGCACTCGGCTCCGACGGCGACGGTCCCGGCCTGGTCGCCTACCGTGCCGGCTTCTTCACCGCTGCCACCGTCGCCCTGCTCGCGGCGGCCGTCGCCTTGACCACGCGGGACGCCGACGCCGCCCCCACCATGAAGCCGCGTGAGCGTGTCGCCGACCGCGGTTAGCTTTCACCTCCTACACTGGGACTTCAGTGTCGATTGAAGTTGATCGGTGAGGTGGGTGTCGTGGCGACGCAGAGCCAGCTGTCGGCGTGGATCGAACGGATGGCGGCGCACTTCGTGCCGGAGGGCATTCCGCTCATCGGCGGCCGGATCCTGGCCTACCTGCTGGTGTGCGACCCGGTCGAGCGCACCGCCGCCGAGCTGTCCGAGGAGCTGGAGGCCAGCAGCGGCTCCATCAGCACCAACGTCCGCCTGCTGATGAACCTCGGCGTCGTCACCAAGACCACCCGGCGGGGGCGGCAGGCCGCCGAGTACAAGCTCAACGAGCAGGGCTGGAACGACATGATCGACCGCCGGCTGCGGGCCCTGGCCGGCACCCGCGAGCTCACCGCCGCCGGCCTGCGCCTGCTCAGCGGCGACCCGCAGCGGGCCCAGCGCCTGCGCAACATCGACGAGATGTACGGCTGGCTGGCCGACGAGCTGCCGGCCGTCTGGCAACGCCGCCCCGCCCCGCCGAAGAACTAGCACCCCGGCGAGTCCCGCTCAGCGTCACACCGAATGCCTGAAACGGATTCACGCATTCGGTGTGACGCTAGGCGTGACTCGCGAGTTCTCGGGTGGGGGTCGTGAGCTGTTCGGGCTGCCGAGGCTCCGGGCCGCGGTCGCGGCTGGCGGTCCACAGGGAGGCGCCGGCGATGAGCACCAGGGTGGCGCCGAGCACGTGGACCAGCACCAACACGTCGGGAACGCCGGTCCAGTACTGCACCAACCCGATCAGCGCCTGCGCCAGGACCACGCCGACCAGCGTCCAGTAGCGGCGCCACTGCACGGCCGTCGCGTCCTTGATCCGCATGCCGAAGCCCAAGGCGAACAGCGAGCCGATCAGCAGGAACACGAGGTCGGCGTGCAGCTGGGCCAGCGTCGACACGGGAACGTCGAGCCGAGGAGTGCGGATGTCGCCGGCGTGCGGGCCGGCGGCGGTGACGAGGGTGCCGGCGATGAGGATCACGCCGACGGAAATGGCCTGGGCGAGCTGGAGCGCCAGCAGCGGGCGGGGGAGCAGCGGCCGGGCGGGCTCGTCGCCCTCGCCGACGGCGCGGAACAGCAGCACGGCCAACCAGATCAACGGCATGGACGCCAGGAAGTGCGGGGCGACGCTCCACCACTGCAGTCCGGTGAGGACGGTGATGCCGCCGATCACGGCCTGTGCCACGACACCCAGCGGCATCATGAGTGCGAGCACGATGACCCGGCGGCGACGGGGCCGGGCGAACAGCGCCATCAGCACGCACAGCGCGGACACCACGCCGAGGCCGCCGCCGAGCAGGCGGTTGCCGAACTCGATCCACTGGTGCACCTGCCCGCCGACGGGGTCGGCCACGGGCACGAGACTGCCCGGCTGGCACTGCGGCCACGTGGTGCAGCCCAGCCCGGACTCGGTGACCCGCACGACCGCCCCGGTGACGGCGATGCCGGCCTGTCCGACGACCGCGGCCCCGGCGATGAGGCGCTGCACGGCGCGGCTGGGGGACGGGACGCGGGACAGCAGCGAGGGGGTTGACACGACTCGATGGTAGGACCGGCGGCCGGGCTGCCCGGCACCGGCCCGTTTGTCCGGATGCAGGGGTCGGGTCATCGGACCGAGGGTTTTCCCGCGTTGGCTGTCCGGAATCGCGTGGTTACGTTCGGGAGGCGCCCCGAAGGGGCGCTGACACCCCCACTCCCTGCGTGGAGGTCCCTGTGAAAATCACGTCCCTGCTCGCTGCCGCCGCGATGGCGGCGACGGCCTTGGCGATGTCCGGCACGGCGATGGCGCAGACCGGCGTCACGACGGTCCACTCCTGTGCGACGAAACCGGCGCCCGGCTACGCGGCCTGTACGGCGCTGCGCCGCACCGACTCGGCGGCGAGGTCGTTCTCGCCGGCGGCCCCGTCCGGCCTGTCCCCGGCCAACCTGCAGTCGGCGTACAAGCTGCCGACCGCGGGCGGTTCCGGCCAGACGGTCGCGATCGTCGACGCCTATGACGACCCGAACGCCGAGAAGGACCTGGCGACCTACCGGTCCACCTACGGCCTGCCGGCCTGCACCACGGCCAACGGCTGCTTCAAGAAGGTGAACCAGACCGGCGGCACCAGTTACCCGACCGGCGACACCGGCTGGAGCGAGGAGATCTCGCTGGACATCGACATGGTGTCGGCGGTCTGCCCCAGCTGCCACATCCTGTTGGTGGAGGCCACTTCCCCGTCGTACGCCAACCTCGGCACGGCGGTGAACACGGCGGTCCGCCTCGGCGCGACCGCGGTCTCCAACAGCTACGGCGGCGGCGAGTCCTCCGCCGAGACCAGCTACGACAGCTACTACAACCACCCCGGCGTGGCGATCACGGTCAGCTCCGGTGACTCCGGTTACGGCGTGGAGTACCCGGCGGCCTCCCGCTACGTCACGGCGGTCGGCGGCACCAGCCTGAGGACCAGCTCCACCACCCGGGGCTGGACGGAAACCGCTTGGAACGGCGCGGGTTCCGGCTGCTCGGCGTACGAGGCGAAGCCCAGCTGGCAGCACGACACCAGCTGCACCCGCCGCACGGTCGCGGACGTGTCCGCGGTCGCCGACCCGGCCACGGGTGTCGCCGTCTACGACACCTACGGCGAGTCGGGCTGGCTGGTCTTCGGCGGCACCAGCGTCGCGTCGCCGATCGTCGCCGCGGTGTACGCCCTGGCCGGCAACTTCAGCGGCACGAGCGTGCCGGCGTCGCTGGCGTACTCGCACACCTCGTCGCTGTTCGACGTGACGAGCGGCTCCAACGGTAGCTGCGGCGGCACCTACCTGTGCACCGCGAAGACGGGCTACGACGGGCCCACGGGTCTCGGTAGCCCGAACGGAACAGGGGCCTTCTGACGGACGACGCCGGGCGGGGTCATCCCGCCCGGCGTTTTGTCCGTTCCAAGGGTAGGGTCCCGCATTCTGCCTATTGGCGCACAGTGACCGGTTGCCTACCGTCGGGGAGCTTCGTCCCGCTCCCTGTGGAGGTATCGGTGACCAAGATCCCCCTGAGAATCCTTGCCGTCGTCGCGCTGTGGGCCGGCGTGACGGCGCTCGGCGGCACGACAACGGCACAGGCCCAGACCATCACCACCGCTCGGTCCTGCGCCGAGCAGCCCGCACCCGGCTTCGCGGCGTGCAAAGCCTTGGTACGCACCGATTCCGGCGCCCGCACGTTCTCCCCGGCGGCTCCGTCCGGCCTGAGCCCGGCGAACCTGCGCGCCGCCTACAAGCTGCCCACGACCGGCGGCGCCGGCCTGACGGTGGCGATCGTCGACGCCTATGACGATCCGAACGCCGAGAAGGACCTGGCGACCTACCGGTCCACCTTCGGCCTGCCGGCCTGCACCACGGCCAACGGCTGCTTCAAGAAGGTGAACCAGAGCGGCGCCGCGAGCCCGCTGCCGGCGGGCAACACCGGCTGGGCGGAGGAGATCTCGCTGGACATCGACATGGTGTCGGCGGTCTGCCCCAGCTGCCACATCCTGTTGGTGGAGGCCACTTCCGCGTCCATCGCCAACCTCGGGACCGCGGTGAACACGGCCGTGCGGCTCGGCGCGGTCGCCGTCTCGAACAGCTACGGCGGCGCGGAGTTCTCCACCGAGGCGTCGGCCGACACGTACTACAACCACCCAGGCGTGGCGATCACCGTGAGCTCCGGTGACTCCGGTTACGGCGTGGAGTATCCGGCCGCGTCCCGCTACGTCACGGCCGTCGGCGGCACCAGCCTGCGCACCGCGTCCACGGCGCGTGGTTGGAGCGAAACCGTGTGGAGCGGCGCGGGTTCCGGCTGTTCGCGGTACGAGACCAAGCCGAGCTGGCAGCACGACACCGGCTGCACCCGGCGCACAGTCGCCGACGTCTCCGCGGTGGCCGACCCGGCGACCGGCGTCGCCGTCTACGACACCTACGGCGTCGGCGGCTGGCTGGTGTTCGGCGGCACCAGCGTCTCGTCGCCGATCGTCGCCGGCGTGTACGCGCTCGCCGGCCGCCCGGCGGCGGGCAGCGTCCCGGCGTCGCTGGCGTACTCGCACACCGGATCGCTGTTCGACGTGACCAGCGGCTCCAACGGCAGCTGCAGCGGCAGCTACCTGTGCACCGCGAAGGCCAGCTACGACGGCCCGACCGGCCTGGGCACGCCGAACGGCCTCGGCGCGTTCTGACCCGACGCGTGCGCTCCCCGGTCGGGGAGCGCACGTGTTCTCAGCGCCGGACGAAGGAACCGATCTTGTCCAGGGCCGGCCGCAGCTCGTGCACCCGCAGCAGCGCCATCATGCCGAACGCCGCCAGCAGGCCCAGGATCCCGCCCACCACAAGGGAAAGCCACGCGCCGAGGGCCCCGTGCACGCCGCCCGGCACGTACGAGCGGACGCCGAGCTCGACCACCAGCGCCACCGCCGCGCCCCACACGGCGGCAACCGCGACCTTCACGTACGTGCGGACCACGCGCCTGCTACCCAGCCGCCCGAACCGCTTGCGCAGCAACAGTTCCCCGACGATCGTGCCGAGCGTGAAGCTGATCGCGTCGGAGAAGGTGAGGCCGAACACGACCTGGTTGGCCGGCAGCACCGCCGCCGCCAGCAGGCACACCGGCACCTTCAACGCGATCATCACCGCGTTGATCAGGGTCGGCGTGCGGGCGTCCTTCATCGCGTAGAACACGCGCATCTGCAGCATGGTCAGCGCGTACGGCAGCAGCCCGAACGACGAGGCGGTGATCGCCAGCCCGAGCCGGGGGGCGTCCGCGCCGCCCTTGCCGAACACGGTGATGGCCACCGCGAGGGCCGGCCCCAGCACGGTCATGAGGGCGCTGATCGGGGCCAGCATCACCGCCGACATCCGGCTGCCCAGCGACAGGTCGTCCAGCAGTGCCGGGATGTTCTTGGTGGCGGCGGCCTTGCTCATCCTCGGCATGATCGCCGTCAGCAGCGACACGCCCAGCACCCCGTACGGCATCTGCACCAGCAGCCACGAGTACGTGTAGATGGAGATGCCGCCGGCGGCGCCGTTGGTGGCGACCCGGGTGATCGTGATGTAGCCGATCTGGCTGACCACCACGTAGCCGACGACCCACAGCGCCAGCCCGCCGAACTCGCCCAGCCGCCGGTCCCAGCCCCAGTGCCAGCGCGGCCGGTAGCCGCTGCGCAGCAGCGGCGGGATGAGCACCAGCGCCTGGATCACGATGCCGAGCGTGGTGCCGAGGCCGAGCAGCAGCAGCTTGAAGTCGGTGATGCGGACCGGGTCGGTGGAGATGTCGCCCGGCAGCACGAAGTACGCCGCGATGGTGGCCAGCAGCACCACGTTGTTCAGCACCGGCGCCCACGCCGGCGCCGCGAACACGTTGCGGGTGTTGAGGATCGCGCCCAGCATCGCGAACATGCCGTAGAACAGGATCTCCGGCAGCAGCAGGTACGCGAACGCGGTCACCAGCGCCGGATTGGCGTTGCCGCTGCTGCTGTCCACGAACAGCTTGGTCAGCAGCGGCGCGGCGGCGACCGCGAGCGCGGTCATGCCGAGCAGCATGGTGAGGCTGACGGTGAGCAGCCGGTGCGTGTACTCCTCGCCGCCGTCGGCGTCCTCGTGCCGTGCCCGCACCAGCAGCGGCACCACCACGCTGGTGAGCACGCCGCCGAGCAGCAGCTCGTAGATGATGTTCGGCACGGTGTTGGCCACCGTGTACGAATCGTTGATCGCCTTGGCGCTGAAGCCGATGACGGCGGCGAGCAGCAGCTTCGACACGAAGCCGGTGATGCGGCTGACCAGGGTGGCCACGGCCATCGAGCCGCTGGCTCGGGCCAGTGACGGTTCTTCGTCTTGTTGTTGGTCCACAGTAGTCGTGCTCAAGTCGGGGAGGGCCCTCTCGGGGTCAGGTCAGCCGGGTGGTCCTGGTGGCGACGCCGCCGGCGGCGGCAGCCCAGATGATCAATACCAGCACCGGCTGCCAGCCCGGCGCGCCACCCTGGGTGAGCACGGTGTGCAGCGCTTCCGCGAGCGCGCCGGACGGCAGCAGTTCCACGATCGCGCCCAGCCCGCCCGGCAGCGAGCCCGGCGGCAGCGCGATGCCGCCGGCCAGCAGGAGCACGAACCACACGATGTTGGCCACCGCCAACACGATCTCCGCCCGCAGCGCGCCGCCCAGCAGCACACCCAGCGCGCCGAAGGAAGTCGTGCCCAGCAGCACCAGCACGATCGCCCACGCGATGCCGCCGGCGTCGGGCTGCCAGCCCAGCAGCGCGGCGACGACGCCCAGGATCACCACCTGGATCGCGACGACCGTCAACGCCGCCAGCACCCGGCCGGCGCCGAGCACCCAGCGCGGGATCGCCGTCGCCGCAAGGCGTTTGAGCACGCCGTAGCGGCGGTCGAAGCCGAGCGCGATGGCCTGCCCGGTGAACGCCGAGGACATCACCGCCAGCGCGAGGATGCGCGGCGTCACCTCGTTCACCCGCGGCTCCGGCAGCGGCACGATCTTCAGCAGCGTCAGGCCGATCAGCAGCGCCAGCGGGATCAGCAGGGTCAGCAGCACCTGCTCGCCGTGGCGCAGCGCCAGCGCCGTCTCGGTACGGGCCTGCGCCAGCAGCATGCGGCCGAGGCGGCCTCGGCCCGGGGCCGGGGTGAACGTGCCGGGTGGGAAAGTCCGGGGAATCGACGCTGTCACGAGCGGAGCTCCCGTCCGGTCAGTTCCAGGAAGACGTCCTCCAGGCTGCGCCGGGCGACGCGGAGCTCCTCGGCCAGCACGCCCTGCTGCGCGCACCAGGCCGTGACCGTGGAGACGACCTGCGGGTCGATGCAGCCGGCCACCAGGTACGAGCCGGGACCGACCTCGTCCACCTTGAGGTTCTCCGGCAGCGCGTCCACCAGCAGCTTCGTGTCCAGGCCGGGCCGGGCGCGGAAGCGCAGCTGCTGCTCGGCGGAGCCGCTGCTGGTCAGCTCGTGCGGGGTGCCGCTGGCGACCACCCGCCCGTGGTCGACGATCACGACCTGGTCGGCCAGCGTCTCCGCCTCGTCCATCAGGTGCGTGGTCAGCAGCACGCCGACGCCGTCGGAACGCAGGGCCTGCACCAGGTCCCAGACCAGGCGACGGGCCTGCGGGTCCAGCCCGGCCGTCGGCTCGTCCAGGAACACCAGCTCCGGCCGGCCCACCAGCGCGCACGCCAGCGACAGCCGCTGCTGCTGCCCGCCGGACAGCCGCTTGTACGGCGTGCGGCGCGCGGTCGCCAGGCCCAGCACATCCAGCAGCCACTCGGGATCCAACGGATTCGCCGCGCACGCCGCCACCAGCCGCAGCATCTCCTCGGTGCGCACGCCCGGGTAGGCGCCGCCGCCCTGCGGCATCACGCCGATCCGGGCCCGTAGCGCGGCGCCGTCGCGGGCGGGGTCGAGGCCGAGCACCCGGACCGTGCCGTCGTCGGCGCGCAGGAAGCCCTCGCAGAGCTCGACGGTGGTGGTCTTGCCGGCGCCGTTCGGGCCGAGCAGGGCGAGCACGGTGCCGCGGTCCATCCGCAGGTCCAGGCCGTTCACCGCGACGGTGGACCCGTAGCGCTTCACCAGGCCCGACACCTCGACAGCCGGGGTGGTCGGGTGTGCGGTCACGTCCGCCGAGCCTAGGGGGTGGCCGGAACGCAGGCTCGTGGGGCTCATCCGAGCGGCCCCGAACTGAGCGGTTCGGACGTGGCGGGGGTCACGGTCAGTTCACCTCGGGGTTCGCGTTCGGGGAGTTTGCCCCGGACGACCAACAGCAGCAGGCCGACCAGGATGAGCGCGGCGACCGCGGCGGTCGGGATGAGGAACGCCCGGCCGTCGAACGTGGACCCGGTCGGCGGGGTGACCAGCGCGATCAGCGCGCTGAACACCGTGACCCAGGTCCGGAACCGCTTGCTGGCCTTGGCCGTGGCCAGCGGAATGATCGCCCACAGCGGGTACCAGGGCTGCACAACGGGGCCGAGCACGACGAACCAGACCAGGAACAGGCCCAGCCCGGCCATGGCCGAGAAGTGGCCGCGGTAGGACCGCCACAGCAGGATCACGCCGGAGCAGGCGAAGCCGATCCAGCCGATCGCGCGGGCGGTGCCGACCGTGGCGTCGATGTGGTTGCCCAGCTGGAACAGGATGCCCAGGCCGACGCCGCCGAGCGCGACCAACGTGACCGGGGACAGCCAGGTGTAGATGATCGTGCCGCCGTTGAGCGTCTTGAGCCAGCCCCAGCCCAGCCCGCTCGCGACCGTGATCAACGTCATCACGACGACGCCGACCACCAGCATCGCGCCGGCCGCCTTGAGCAGCTGGGGCAGGCCGCCGCCCCAGCGCCGGGCGATCATCACGCCGACGAAGCCCAGCGCCACCAGGGCCAGCACCTTGACGCCGCCGCCCATCGTGATCAGGGTCGCGCCGGCGAGGATGCGCCAGAACTCCTCGCGCGACCAGGGCGGTATCGGGTCGCCGGGGCCGATCCTGGGCAGGCGGCTGATGGCGACCTGGAAGCCGGCCAGCATCAGGCCGATGGCCAGGGCCTCGTTGTGCACGCCGACGACCAGGTGGAAGATCACCAGCGGGTTGGCGGCGCCGATCCAGATCGCCGCCACCGGCGGGACGTGGAAGCGGCGGGCCAGGCGGGGCAGCGCCCACACGATCAGGCCCAGCCCGATCAGCGCCAGCACCCGCTCGAGCAGGATGCCGACCACCACGTTGTCGCCGGCGATGCCGGTGATCGCGCGGCCGACCGTGAGGAACAGCGGTCCGTACGGGGAGGGCGTCTCCCGCCACAGCGTCGGCACGCTGCGGGCCAGGATGTTGTCGGGGCCCAGCGCCTGCGCCGCGCCGATCGTGTACGGGTCCATGCCGCGCTGCACGACCGCGCTCTGCGCCAGGTAGCTGTAGACGTCCTGGCTGAACATGGGCGGCACCAGGATCAGCGGGATCGTCCACATCACCAGCGTGCGGTCCATCTGCGCGCGGGACAGCATGCGCGGGCGGCCCGGCCACACCAGCCGGCCCAGCCACAGCCAGGCCAGCACCATCATCAGCATCCCGGAGAACGCGCTGGCCATCGCCACCGTCGGGATCCGGGCGAACACCCCGAGGATGGGCGTGTCGAGCAGCGGGTTGATCGTCGGCGACGCCCCCGCGCCCAGGCCGCCGCAGGCCAGCAGCAGCGAGCCGATCGTGCCGAACCGCCGGATCACCTGCAGCTGGCGGCGCTCGGTCCGGTCCAGCCGCAGCGGCGCGTCCTCGACCGGAACCAGCCCCGGCGGCGCGGTCTCACCGACCGTTCCGGTCACCAGCTCTCGCAGTTTGGCGGCCAACACCCGAGCAGAGTAGCGAGGCCCGGGTGAGCTCCCGGTCTCCGGCCACGTGAGTGGCTCATGTGCCTTCCAACCCCACCTAAGCCACTCACGTGCCGCTCCTCCGCTCCTCGGATGCACGTGAGTGGCTCAGGTGGCTGTCGGGGGCAAATGAGCCACTCACGTGGCCAACGGACACTCGGATGGGTGTGAAGCGAGTCACTAAGAGTGCCGGGACGTGGCCCCTGGCTTTGCTGTACCGATGGAAATAGGCAACACTTGTGTTGTGAAAAACGTCGGGAGCGATCAGCAGCTGGGTGCGGCGCCGCCGCAGCCGGCTGACGGCCGCACCCGGCAGGCGGTGGCGAGGCTGCTGCTCGAACGGGGACCGGTCACCGCGGCCGACGTCGCCGACGAGCTGGGGCTGAGCCACGTAGCCGTGCGCAGGCACCTGGACGCCCTGCTCGCCGACGGCGAGGCAACCACCAGGGACGCTCCGACGCGTGGGCGCAGGGGGCGCGGCCGCCCGGCCAAGCTCTTCCTGCTCACCGAGACGGGCCGGTCCCGTTTCGGCCACGCCTACGACGACCTGGCGGTCGCGGCGCTGCGCTTCCTGGCCGAGAGCGGCGGGGAGCAGGCGGTCCGGGCGTTCGCCGAGCGCAGGGTCGAAGCCATGATCGAACGGCACCGGGACGCCGTGACGGAGCCGGCGCAGCCGGCGGAGCGGGCCAAGGCCCTCGCCGCCGCGCTGACCCGCGAGGGTTACGCTTCGTCGTCACGGCACGTCGGCGCCGGGGAGCAGCTGTGTCAGCACCACTGCCCGGTGGCACACGTCGCGGCCGAGTTCCCGCAGCTGTGCGAGGCCGAGACGGCGGCGTTCGCCGACATGCTCGGCGTCCACGTGCAGCGGCTGGCGACGATCGCCCGCGGTGACGCGGCGTGCACGACCCACGTGCCGGTGCTCCCGAGCCAAGGCAAGAAGACCCCGAACACGACACCACCCACCCCGGACGGAGGGGAGCTCGCATGACTGCCGCTGCCGAGCAGCGCACGCCCACCACGCCGCAGGCCGAGCCGTTGACCCAGGAACAGACCCTGGCGACGCTCGGGAACTACGAGTACGGCTGGGCCGACCCCGACGCTGCGGGCGCGAGCGCTCGCCGAGGCCTGAACGAGGATGTCGTCCGGGACATCTCGGCCAAGAAGGGCGAGCCCGAGTGGATGCTCGAGCACCGCCTGAAGGGCCTCAAGCTCTTCGAGCGCAAGCCCATGCCGAACTGGGGTTCCGACCTGTCCGGCATCGACTTCGACTCGATCAAGTACTTCGTGCGCTCGACCGAGAAGCAGGCCGCCACCTGGGACGACCTGCCCGAGGACATCAAGAACACCTACGACAAGCTGGGCATCCCGGAGGCGGAGAAGCAGCGCCTGGTCGCCGGTGTGGCCGCCCAGTACGAGTCCGAGGTGGTCTATCACAAGATCAACGAGGAGCTGGAGCGCCAGGGCGTCATCTTCCTGGACACCGACACCGGCCTCAAGGAGCACCCGGAGCTGTTCCAGGAGTACTTCGGCTCGGTGATCCCGTCCGGCGACAACAAGTTCTCCGCGCTGAACTCCGCGGTGTGGTCCGGCGGCTCGTTCATCTACGTCCCCAAGGGCGTGCACGTCGAGATCCCGCTGCAGGCCTACTTCCGGATCAACACCGAGAACATGGGCCAGTTCGAGCGGACGCTGATCATCGTCGACGAGGGCGCGTACGTGCACTACGTCGAGGGCTGCACCGCGCCGATCTACTCCTCAGACTCGCTGCACTCGGCGGTCGTGGAGATCATCGTCAAGAAGGGCGGCCGCTGCCGCTACACGACCATCCAGAACTGGTCGAACAACGTCTACAACCTGGTCACCAAGCGCGCCAAGGCCGAAGAGGGCGCGACCATGGAGTGGATCGACGGCAACATCGGCTCCAAGGTCACCATGAAGTACCCCTCGGTGTTCCTGATGGGCGAGCACGCCAAGGGCGAGGTGCTGTCCATCGCGTTCGCCGGCGAGGGCCAGCACCAGGACGCCGGCGCGAAGATGGTGCACCTGGCGCCGCACACCTCCTCGACCATCGTGTCGAAGTCGGTGGCCCGCGGCGGCGGCCGCACCTCCTACCGCGGCCTGGTCCGGGTGAACAAGGGCGCGCACCACTCCGCCTCCACGGTGAAGTGCGACGCGCTGCTGGTGGACCAGATCAGCCGGTCGGACACCTACCCGTACGTGGACGTCCGCGAGGACGACGTGTCCATGGGCCACGAGGCGACCGTCTCCAAGGTGAGCGCGGACCAGCTGTTCTACCTGATGTCCCGGGGCCTGACCGAGGACGAGGCGATGGCCATGGTGGTGCGCGGCTTCGTCGAGCCGATCGCCCGCGAGCTGCCCATGGAGTACGCGCTCGAACTGAACCGCCTGATCGAACTCCAGATGGAAGGGGCCGTCGGCTGACATGGCCACCCCAACGACGCAGCACGGGTTGACCGAGCACTCGCACGGCGGAGCGGTTGTTCCGCAGAGCTCGCGCGGCGACCGGTTCACCTCCTACGACGTGGACGCCTTCGAGGTTCCGGGCGGGCGCGAGGAGGACTGGCGGTTCACCCCGCTCAAGCGGCTGAACGGCCTGCACAACGGCACGGCGGTGGCCAGCGGTTCGGCCACTGTGGACGTGAGCGAGTCGCCGGAGGTGCGGGTCGAGCGCGTCGCCCGTGACGACGAGCGCATCGGTGCGGGCGGCGTGCCGGCGGACCGCGTGTCCGCCCAGGCGTGGTCGTCCTTCACCCAGGCCACGGTCGTCACCTTCCCCAAGGAGACGAAGACCGCCCGGCCGACCATCGTCACGGTGACCGGCCCCGGCGAGGGCGGTGTGGCCTTCGGGCACGTGCAGCTGCGGGCCGAGGCGTTCGCCGAGGCCGTGGTGGTCGTCGACTACCGCGGCTCCGGCACGTACGCGGACAACCTGGAGATCGTCGCCCTCGACGGCTCCCGGCTCACCGTCGTCGTCGTGCACGACTGGAGCGACGACGCCGTGCACGTCGGCGCGCACCTGGCCAAGCTGGGCCGGGACGCGGTGCTCAAGCACACCGTGGTCACCATCGGCGGCAGCCTGGTCCGGGTCAGCCCGACCGTCACCTACGGCGACAAGGGCGGCGACGCCGACCTGGCCGGCCTGTACTTCGCCGACGCCGACCAGCACCTGGAGCACCGCACCTTCGTCGACCACGCGGTGCCCAACTGCCGTAGCAACGTCGTCTACAAGGGCGCGCTGCAGGGCGATGGCGCGCACACGGTGTGGATCGGCGACGTGCTGATCCGCGCCGCGGCCGAGGGCACGAACACCTACGAGCTGAACCGGAACCTGGTGCTCACCGACGGCGCCCGGGCTGACTCCGTGCCCAACCTGGAGATCGAGACCGGCGAGATCGAGGGCGCCGGCCACGCCAGCGCCACCGGCCGGTTCGACGACGAGCAGCTGTTCTACCTGCAGGCCCGGGGCATCCCGGTGGAGCAGGCGCGGCGGCTGGTCGTGCGCGGCTTCTTCCACGAGGTGCTGCAGAAGATCGGCGTGCCCGAGGTGCGGGACCGGCTGGAGGCCGCCATCGAGGCCGAGCTCCAGGCCGTGGGGGCGTGACGATGCTGCGGGCGTGTTCGCTGGCCGACCTGGAGGACGGCAAGCCGTTCCCGGTCGAGCTCGCGGACACGCCGATCGTGCTCGTGCGCAAGGGCGACGAGGTGCACGCGCTGCGCGACGAGTGCACGCACGCCGAGATCGCCCTGGCCGAGGGCGAGCTGACCCGCAAGGGACTGGAGTGCTGGCTGCACGGGTCGTGCTTCGACCTGCGCACCGGCGCCCCGTCCTCGCCGCCCGCCACCGAGCCGGTGGCCGTGTACGCGGTGACCGTGGCCGGCGACGACGTGCTCGTCGACCCGGACAACCGAACAAACTGACTTGAACTAACCGCCACACAGGAGAACGAAGAACCGATGGCCACCCTGGAGATCAAGGACCTGCACGTCTCGGTCGTCACCGACGACGCCCCCAAGGAGATCCTCAAGGGCGTGGACCTGACGATCAAGGCCGGCGAGACGCACGCCATCATGGGCCCCAACGGCTCCGGCAAGTCCACGCTGTCCTACGCGATCGCCGGCCACCCCAAGTACGAGGTCACCTCGGGCTCGGTGTTGCTCGACGGTGAGGACGTCCTGGGCATGGCCGTCGACGAGCGCGCCCGCGCCGGCATCTTCCTGGCCATGCAGTACCCGGTCGAGGTTCCCGGCGTGTCCATGTCGAACTTCCTGCGCACCGCCGCGACCGCGGTCCGCGGCGAGGCGCCGCAGGTCCGGCACTGGGTCAAGGAAGTCAAGACCGCCATGTCCGAGCTGGAGATCGACCCGTCGTTCGCCGAGCGCAGCGTGAACGAGGGCTTCTCCGGCGGTGAGAAGAAGCGGCACGAGATCCTGCAGCTGGCCCTGCTCAACCCGAAGATCGCCATCCTGGACGAGACCGACTCCGGCCTGGACGTGGACGCGCTGCGCGTGGTGTCCGAGGGCGTGAACCGGTTCCGCGCCAACGGCGAGTCCGGCGTCATGCTGATCACGCACTACACCCGGATCCTCAAGCACATCACCCCCGACTTCGTGCACGTCTTCGCCGGTGGCCGCATCGTCGAGTCGGGCGGCGCCGAGCTGGCCGCGCGCCTGGAGGACGAGGGTTACGTGAAGTACACCGGCAAGCAGGAAGCTGCGCAGGTCGGCTGACGTTGCACTAGTTGATCCGTATCAGTTGAACGCGAGGAGGCGCCGGCAGTGACCACCACCGCTGCTCCGCTGGATGTCGCCGCACTGCGAGCCGACTTCCCGATCCTGGCTCGCACGGTGCGTGAGGGCAAACGGCTGGTCTACCTGGACTCCGGCGCCACGTCGCAACGTCCCCGGCAGGTGCTCGACTTCGAGCGCCAGTACGTCGAGACGGCCAATGCGGCCGTGCACCGCGGCGCGCACCAACTGGCCGAGGAGGCCACCGACCTCTACGAGGACGCCCGCGAGAAGATCGCGAACTTCGTCGGCGTCGGCGTGGACGAGGTGGTGTTCACCAAGAACGCCACCGAGTCCATCAACCTGGTCGCCTACGCCTTCGGCAACGCGTCGTTCTCCGACGACCCGGCGGCCAAGCGCTTCGTGCTCGGCCCGGGCGACGAGATCGTCGTGACGGAGATGGAGCACCACGCCAACCTGCTGCCGTGGCAGCAGCTGGCGCTGCGCACCGGGGCCACCTTGAAGTGGTTCTCCGTCACCGAGGAAGGCCGGCTTGATCTGTCCGACATGGACGAACTGATCACGCCGCGGACCAAGGTCGTCGCCTTCACCCACCAGTCCAACGTGCTCGGCACCGTCAACCCGGTGTCGGTGCTGGTGGCCAAGGCCCAGTCGGTCGGCGCGCTGACCGTGCTGGACGCCTGCCAGTCGGTGCCGCACGGGCCGGTGGACTTCCGGGCGCTGGGCGTGGACTTCGCCGCCTTCTCCGGGCACAAGATGCTCGGGCCGTCGGGCATCGGCGTGCTGTACGGGCGGTTCGAGCTGCTCAACGCGATGCCGCCGTTCATCACCGGCGGCTCGATGATCGAGCAGGTGTTCATGGAGCGCTCGACCTTCGCGCCGCCGCCGCAGCGGTTCGAGGCCGGCGTGCCCAACACGTCGCAGGCCATCGGCCTCGGCGCGGCCGTGGACTACCTGTCCGCGCTGGGCATGGACCGGGTCGCCGCCCACGAGCACGAGCTCACCGGCGCCGCCCTGGCCGGCCTGCAGGAGATCCCCGGCGTGCGCATCGTCGGTCCCACCGAGAACGTGGACCGCGGCAGCGCCGTGTCGTTCGTCGTCGACGGCGTGCACGCCCACGACGCCGGGCAGGTCCTCGACAGCCTCGGCATCGAGGTGCGGGTCGGGCACCACTGCGCGTGGCCGCTGCACCGCAAGCTCGACGCCGCCGCCACCGTGCGCGCCACCTTCTACGTCTACAACGACCTCGCCGACGTGCGGGCCCTCGTCGACGGCGTGCGCGAGACGCAGAAGTTCTTCGGGGTGGGAGCCTGATGCAGCTGCAGCAGATGTACCAGGAGATCATCCTGGATCACTACAAGAACCCGCACCACCGCGGCCTGCGCGATCCCTTCGAGGCCGAGGTGCACCACGTCAACCCGACCTGCGGTGACGAGGTGACCGTGCGGGTGCACCTGGAGGGCGAGGGCGCCGACGCCAAGGTCGTCGACGTGTCCTACGACGGGCAGGGCTGCTCCATCAGCCAGGCCTCCACGTCGGTCCTGACCGACCTGGTGATCGGCCGCACCGTCGGCGACGCCTTCGGCACCCTCGACGTGTTCGTGGAGCTCATGCAGGGCCGCGGCAAGATCGAGCCCGACGAGGACGTGCTGGAGGACGCCGTCGCCTTCGCCGGAGTGGCGAAGTACCCGGCGCGGGTGAAGTGTGCTTTGCTCGGGTGGATGGCTTTCAAGGACGCGGTCGCCCGCGTCGTGGACGGAGACGGAGCATGACCGCGCTGCCCTCCTGGCCTGATCACCTGTTGACTCTGGACGAGTTCGCCGCTCTGCCGGAGGACAACACCCGTCGTTACGAGCTTCAAGAGGGCATTCTCATCGTGACCCCCCGCCCCGTCGCGCTGCACCAGCGGGTCCTGTTCCAGTTGCTCACCCAGCTCGACGCGCAGCTGCCGGTTGATTGGGAACCGGTGGGCGAGTTCGAGGTGATCACTCGGCACCGTTCGCCCAGCAGTGTCCGCGTGCCGGACATCGTGGTCGTGCCGACCGAGGCGGTCGACGACAATCTGGCCCGGGTCGAGGGCGCCGACGTGTTGCTCGCGGTAGAAATCGTCTCGCCTGGATCGCACCTCACCGACACCGTGACCAAGCCCGCGGAGTACGCGACCGTCGGCATCCAGCACTACTGGGTGATCGACCTGGAGTCGCCGATCTCACTGACCGCATACCACCTCGCCGGCGAGTTCGGCTATCAGGAGGCGCCTGCGGTGACCGGCACTTTCACCACATCGGAGCCGTTCCCGCTGACGATCGACCTACCCGCGTTGCTCACCCGGCGCGGTCGCACTGAGAGGACAGTGGAACAGTGAGCGCGGAAGACGTGACCCGGACCGCCGAGGCCCTGCCCGAGGCGCCGGCCAAGGCCGATGTGCCGTCGCTGGAGGACATCGAGGAGGCCATGCGCGACGTGGTCGACCCCGAGCTCGGCATCAACGTGGTGGACCTCGGCCTGGTCTACGACATCCACCTGGACGACGACAACGTCGCCACCCTGGACATGACGCTGACCTCGGCGGCGTGCCCGCTGACCGACGTGATCGAGGACCAGACCCGCGCGGCGCTGACCGGTGGTCCCGGCGGCGGCGTGGTGAGCGACTTCCGCATCAACTGGGTGTGGATGCCGCCGTGGGGCCCGGAGAAGATCACCGACGACGGCCGGGACCAGCTGCGAGCCCTCGGCTTCACGGTCTGACGCACCAGGAAGGCCCCTCACGCGAGGGGCCTTCCGCCGTTTCGGGGGAACCATGGATCTGCCGTTCATCGACGAGCACGAGGTGCTGGTTGCGGCGCCGCCGGCACAGGTCTGGCGGGCGCTGGTCGACCACGCCGGCAGCCTCGACTCGCCGCAACCGCTGGCCCTGGTGCTCGGCACGGAGCCGCGACGCGCCTCCGGCACGCCGTTCGAACCCGGCAGCACGGTCGCCGGCTTCGCCGTGGCCGAGGCCGAGCCGGGGCGGCTGCTCCGCCTCACCGGCCGCCACCGCTTCTCCCGCTACGAGCTGACCTTCACCCTCGCCGCGCAGCCCGGCGGGACGGTGCTCGCGGCCCGCAGCAACGCCGAATTCCCCGGACTACACGGGTTTGTCTACCGCAGCCTGGTGATCGGCAGCGGCGGCCACCGGGTTGTGGTCCGCCGCCTCCTGGCATCGATCAAACGCGCTTCGCGGCCCTGACCAGGAACCGGTGCGTGCGGACCGCGAAGGACCCCTCGGACTCGATGCGGGCGTGCAGCCGGCGCAGGGCGTCGTCGTAGCGGGCGACGGTGAAGTCCGGCACCTGCCACGGAACCATGCGCAGCTGGTACACGACCGCGCCGACGTCGTGGAACGTCAGCAGCGGCCACTCCTCGGCGGCGTCGACGATGTCCAACCCGACGGAGGTCAGCGCTTCGGTTGCCATGTCGAGGTTCCAGCGACGGTCGGCGACCGGCGCACCGAGGGCCCGGTTCAGGTCGGCGCAGTCGTCGCCGCCGACCTGCTGCGTGAGCAGAACGCCGCCGGGCGCCAACACCCGGGCGGTGCCGGCGGCGTCGAAGCGGCCGTGCCGGTTGAGCACGAGCGAGAACTCCCCGTCGGCAAAGGGAAGTCCCTCGGTCGCGACCACCGTCACGCCGAGCGACGCCAACCGCTCCGAGGCGACGGACACGTTCGGCGGCCAGCCCTCGGCCGCCCACGTCTGGCCGGCCGGCGGGCCGAGCGTGGCCAGGAGCTCGCCGCCGCCGGTGTCGATGTCCAGCACCGCACCGGCGTCGCGGAGCAGTTCCCGGGCGAGGTCCGGGTAGCGCCACGACGGCTCCGCGGTGACGGCACGCCCGTCCAGCCAGCCGAAATCCCAGCCGTGCAGCGGAACCGCCTCGGCGGCGGCCACAAGTGAGTCGTAGTCCCCCATGGCTACACCGTAGCGGGGGAATCGACGGAGTCAGTGGTGGAACAGCCGCAGCCCCGTCCGCACGAGGGTGATGCCGTGCTTGCGGCAGGCCTCGGCGACGTCGTCGGAACGAATCGAGCCGCCGGGCTCCGCGATGTACCGGACGCCGTGCCGCGCGGCGTGGTCGACGTTGTCGCGGAACGGGAGGTAGCCGTCGGAGGCGAAGGAGACGCCGGACAGGCGTTCCATCCACTCGGCGCGCTCGATGGCGGTGAGGTCCTCCTCGATGTACCGGATCTGCTCGTTGATCAGGTCCTGCCGCCGCGTGCCGGGGGCGACGTCGAGCAGCACCCGCACGGCGGGATGCCGGCGCAGCCACCAGATGTCGACCTTGCTGCCGGCCAGCCGGGTGCAGTCCACACGGGACTGCTGCCCGGCGCCGATGCCCAGCGTGGCGCCGTCCCTGACGTAGCAGACGGAGTTGGACTGGGTGTAGCGCAGCACGGCCATGCCCAGCAGCAGGTCGTCGACGGCCGACGACGGCAGGTCGTCGCCGAGCAGGGAGCGGGTCAGCGGCACGGGATCGCGGTCCTGCACCAGGCGCATGCCGAAGACCTCGCGGGTTTCCCGTTGCGGGGGAACGAAATCGGGGTCGGCCTCGATGACGAGGAAGCGGCCGCCCTTCTTGCCGCCGAGCGTGCCGACGGTGCCGGGCTCGAAGCCGGGGGCGACGATGCCGTCGCACACGACGGCGCTGAGCAGCTCGGCCAGTTCGGCGTCGACGGGCGCGGACACGGCGGCGAAGTCGCCGTACGAGGACTTGGGGTCGGCGTCGCGGGCCCGCAGGTAGGCGCTCGCGACGGGGCCGACGTCGTCCATCCCGTACAGGTCGGCGGTGACCTGGTCGATCGGCCCGGACAGCGCGGCGCCGGCGGGGGAGACGTGCTTGAACGAGGCGGCGACGGTCCGCCCGAGCGCCCGGGACGCCTCCCGCACCAGCTGCCACGCGTTGAGAGCGTCCAGCATGTTGATGTACGAGGGCTGCCCGTTCAGGACGCGGACCGATGACCCGTCGAACTCGGCGGCCTGCTGGGGGTTGATGCCGTAGCGGAACTCCATCGCTGCCTCCTCAGCTTCTCTGCTGACGGAGACGCCCAGGCGGTCGACGCTCGCATCACGTGCCGGCCGCTCCCCGGTGGTAGCCCACCCTCGCCAGTCACGACCTCCCGCAATGATACCTTATCGAACATGAGTTCGAGAGAACTGTCGCGTCGGTGGCCGGAGACGAACGCCACCGACGAGCTGAGGCTGCTCACCGAGTTCCTGACCTTCCTGCGGATCACGGCCGTGAACAAGCTGGCCGGCCTGGACCGCGCGGCCGCGGCGGCGACGCCGTTCCCGGCGTCGCCGCTGTTCAGCGCTTTGGGCGTGATCCGCCACCTCACCTCGGTCGAGCGCTACTGGCTGTCCATCGTCGGCGGCGGCCAGGACGTGCCGAACCGCTGGGACAGCCCCGACCCGGACATCGACTTCCGACTGTCCGAACAGGACACGCCGGACTCCGTTGTCGCGGCGTACCAGGAGCAGTGGGAACTCTCCCGACGGGCGCTGCAGGGCAGGAACGCCGGCGACCCGTCGGCCGGGGACGCCGACAAGACGGTTCGCTGGCTGCTGACGCACGTGGTGCAGGAGACCGCGCGCCACGTCGGGCACCTCGACGTGCTCAGGGAGTTCGCCGACGGGACGACCGGCGAGTAAGGCTCACACCAGCTCGTCGGCCCCGGCGGTCTGCGCGGTCAGCAGGTCCACCACGTCGGTGAGCTTGCCGTTGCGTGCGAACGCCCGGCGCTGGCGGGTCGACCCGCATCCCTTGGCCACCAACGACTCCAGCAGGTCGAGCACGAGGTCGAGGTCGCCGAAGTCCTCCAGCGCCGGCCGTATCCGGCCGATGAGCTGCCGCGCCAGCACGGGAGTGGGCAGTGTGTGCCCGGTGACGGGATTGACGCAGCTGCCGCCGAGCCCGTCACGGGCGGCGCGCCACCCGGCCGCCCGCAGCAGGTGCTGCGGCATGGTCAACGGCGGCCGGGTGTCCTCCAGCGCCGTGGCGACCATCGCGCGGGTCAGCGCGGCGATCAGCACGGCTTCGTCGGCGGTCGCGGCGACGTCGCACACCCGCATCTCGATGGTCGGATGTTGTTGCGACAAGCGGATGTCCCAGTACGCCATGGCCCGGTCCATGGCCGCTCCGACCTGCATCAGCGATCGCACGGCGTGCTCGTACTGCTCGGGCGACTCGAACACCGGCGGCGGCCCGGAGGTGGGCCAGCGCGCCCACACCAGGTAGCGCCAGCTGGCGTAGCCGGTGTCGCGTCCCTCCCAGAACGGGGAATTGGCGCTCAGCGCGAGCAGAACCGGCAGCCACGGCCGCAGGTAGTTGCTGGCCCGGATGCCTTCCTCCGGCCCGGGAATGCCGACGTGCACGTGACATCCGCAGATGGACAGCCCGTCGGTGACGGCGCCGAACTCGGCGGCCATCTGGTGGTAGCGGGCGCTGTCGGTGAGCGGCGGCGGCGCGGCCCGGCCCAGCACCGGAGTGCCGGTGGCGGCCAGCCGCAGCCCGTGCCGGCGGGCGGCGACGGCCAGTTTCTCCCTGCTGTCAACAAGATTCTCGCGAACCTCGGCCATCGTGTGGCAGATGGGCGTGGCCGTCTCGACCTGAAACTGAGTGATCTCCGGTTGCAGTCCCGGCAGGTCGCCGGCCGCGGCGGCCAGCACGAGTGGTGCTCGCGGCGACACCCGCCGGGTGCGGTAGTCGACCAGCAGGAACTCCTCCTCGACGCCGACCGTCAGCGGCGTCCGGCCACCTCCCGATCTGGGGGCGGGCACGGCCAGCCGGCCCGTTTTCCCATGGTGGTGCCGCTCGATTCCGTCAATGGTGTGCACCGAAACTCCCGCCGCCGACTGGGCAAAGTCGCGTTCCGTCACCGAGGCAATGCTATGAGTGACCAACCCCGACGCGCGTCCGGCGTTGGTGTGGTCCGAGCTTCACGATGGTGGCAGCACTTCGACGGGCTGTGGGGAGTACTAACTCGACTGGCGGTGGCACCGCGCACTGGTGTCAGGCGCTGACCGTGCCCCGGCGTGCCGGCGGCACCCGGGGCGCCGCGTTGCCGCCACGCAGCACGTCCATGCGGTCCGAGCCGGGGCGGCCGAGCACCCAGCTGTCGCCGCGCAACGCCTTGGCGTGCTTCTTCAACGGCGCGAGCAGCCGCGACACCTCGCGGTAGTCGGTGACGCTGCCGGCCGCGCACACCAGCGTGGCCAGCGACATCGACACCGCCAGCCCACCGGCGGTGTGCTGGGTGTCGAGCTGTCCGGACGACAGCGGCACCAGGTCGTCCAGGCCGGAGACGAACACGAAGTCGTCGCCGCCGACGTGCCCGACCTGCACGGTAGGCAGCACGGCGGCGGCGTCGGCCAGGGCGCGGCCGATCTCGCGGATCAGGTCGTCGCCGGCCGCGAACCCGGCGGAGTCGTTGACCTGCTTGAAGCCGTCCACGTCCAGCCAGCCGACGGCGAAGATCTCCCGGGCGGCGATGCGTCGGTCCACCTCGCGGGCCAGCGCGTCGCTGCCGGGCAGCCGGGTCAGCGGGTTGAGCGAGGCGGCCTGCTCCACCTTCAGCTCGGCGATGCCCCGCACCACGTCCGCGCTGTGCACGACGCCGAGGCAGCGGTCGTGCGAGTCCACGATGACCACCTCGTCGTTCATCCGCTGCCGCTCGGCCTGGGCGAGCAGGTCCAGCAGGTCGAGCGCGGTGGCGTCGCTGGGCAGCACGTACGGCCGGTCGGCCAGCCGGGCGGCCTCCCGCCGGGCGTGCAGCGCGTGCCCGTACGGACCGGTGACGGCCAGCAGGAATCGGTTGCGGTCCACGGTGAAGCGCGGCCGGTTGTTCTCGTCGACGAGCACGATGCCGCCGACCGCGCCCTGGTTGGCCAGGATGGACCGCACCTCCTCGGCGGTCGCCGACACCGGCAGCATGGTCGCGGGGTGCAGGAAGTCCGTCACCCGAGGACCGCTCGCACGCCGGCGCACCGGGCCGGTGAGCTCGCCCTCGGGCAGCTTGGTCAGGGCCGCCGCGATGGTGATCTCCACGTTGGGCCGGCGGCCGGCCATGGCCAGCAGGTTGCCCTGGGCCAGGCCGAAGCCGAGCCGCCGCACCGCGGCCAGCTGCTCCTCGTTCTCCACGCCCTCGGCGACCAGCTGCGCCCCGTTGTGCTCGGCCAGCACGGTCAGCGCGTGCACCAGGGCCGCCTTGCCGGCGTCGGTGGGCAGGCCGGCGACGATCCGCCGGTCCAGCTTGATCATCTCAGGGGCGAGCTCGGTGTACAGCGACAGCGGCACGTCGCCGTCGCCGATGCCGTCCAGCGCGATGTGGAAGCCGCTGCTGCGGAGCAGGTCGAGGCCGTTGCGCAGGTTCTCCCGGCGCAGCCGCGAGTACGGCGTGCCGACCTCAAGCCACAGCGTGTCCGGCGCCCGCCCGGTGTCGCGCATCGCGTCCAGCAGCGGCCCGATCGACTCGGCGGCCTTGGACACGGTCGCGGCCAGCACGTTGACGTGCAGCGGCACCACGTTGTTGTGCTCGGCTGCGGCCCGCACGGCGGCCGCGGCCAGCGCCACGTCGGTCTCGAGCAGCTCACCGGCGCGCGCGGCGTCGCGGAGCAGCTCGTAGACGGACCTAGAGGCGGGCCTCGCTAGCGCTTCGATCGCGACGACACCGCCGGTGTGCAGGTTGAACAACGGCTGGAACGCGAAGCGCACATCCTCCAGCAACCCGGTCACGGTCCGATACTGGCGTGCCCGGTGTGAAATTGCCGAGTGACTTCACTGTGTGTTCATCGAGACGTTGCGGCAAATGCAATTGCGCTGCGTAACCGGGGTGGCGCTGACCGGAACAACGCCATCATCGCAGCCGCCGTACCGGTGAAGTTCTCACGTTCCGTGAGGTAGACACGTTGATTTTCGGCGGTCAACCGGAAGAAATGCTCGAAAAACTCGGGAACGCGTGCCGGCGGCATACGGAGCAATGCGGCCAGGCCCCGCCGCCGCAATGCGTGCGTCATTCTGGCCTCCAACGACCAGATCGTCCCACGGGTCCTGGTCGGTGTCTCGGCGATGGCCCGAGCGACGATCGGCGCGAGAGTCAGCGCGGTGGCCACGCTGTAGCCCGAAGCCGGGTGCACCAGGCCGCCCCGCGCCCCGAACGTCACGAGCGGTCCGCGCGGCAGCGGCGGGTTCAACGGGAAGCGCACCAGCTCGTGCTCCGGGTGGTCCAAGGGCCAACCGTGCACGGCCAGCCGCTGGTGCAGTCGCTCGCGCAGCAGCGCGAACGGAAGCCCGGGCAGATGCGCGAGCGACGTCTCCTCGACCAGCACCCGCTCGCCGTCCAGCGGCAGCGCGTAACAGAAGGTGGGCGGGTCGCCGGCCAGCCGCCAGTCCATGAAGATCGCCTCGCCGGGCGGGAGCACGTCCGCCGGCAGTGCGACGCCGACGGCGGTCTGCTCGGCGTACCGTCCGCGCGGCGAGCCGGAGGCGTCCACCACGAGCCCGGCGCGCAGCGTGCGGCCGTCGGCCAGCCGCACCTCGGTCGGCATGATCGACTCGGCCCGGCCGGTGACCGTCTCGATGTCCGGACGGGACAGATGCCGGCGGAGATTCTCGTTGTGCAGCACCACGTATTCGCCGTCGAGCTGGTGCTCGGTGAGCGCGTGGGCACGGACGGTCGGCGCGCGGGCGGCGATCGCGTCGGCGGGCAACGGCGGCAGTTCGTGCGCCCAGGAACCGTAGGTGGCGCGCCAAGGCCGGTGCGGCGCCCGATCCACGAGCATCGTGCGCAGGCCGAGGTCCGTGCAGGCGGCCGCGAGGGCGGACCCGGCCGGGCCGGCCCCGACCACCAGGACGTCGACCACGCGACCAGGCTAACGTCACCGGCATGCACGACCTGCGGGCGCATCGCCGATCCACCGACCACACCGCCGATCTCGCCGCCAGCCCGTTCCGGGCCGACCGGGACCGGGTGGCCAGCTCGCCGTTCTTCGCCCGGCTGGGCGGCGTGACCCAGGTGGTCAGCCCGACCGGCTCCGGCCTGCTGCTGCACAACCGGCTCACGCACAGCCTGAAGGTGGCGCAGGTGGCGCGGGCGATCGCGGAGCGGCTGACCGCCAGCAGCGACACCGCGGGTGTGCTGGACAAGCTCGGCGGCTGCGACCCGGACGTGGTGGAGGCGGCCAGCCTCGCGCACGACCTCGGCCACCCGCCGTTCGGGCACCTCGGCGAGGAGGTGCTGGACCGCATCGCGCGCAACCGGTTCGGGCTGGCCGACGGCTTCGAGGGCAACGCGCAGTCGTTCCGCATCGTGACCACGACCGACGTGCGCGGGCCGGCGGCGGTCGGCCTCGATCTGACGGTCGCGGTGCGCGCCGCGCTGCTGAAGTACCCGTGGACCCGGCTTTCCCACCCCAGCCCGCATCCCCGCACGCTCCGGATCCCGCCGCGCGGTGCGTCCGAACCACCGGAGGCCGCCGGCAGCGGTTCGGCGAAGTTCTCCGCGTACGTCACGGAACTCGACGACTTCGAGCAGTCGCGGGCGCCGTTCCACGGGCGTATCGAGGACTGGCAGCAGACGGTGGAAGCGTCCGTCATGGACACTGCCGACGACATCGCGTACGCCATCCACGACGTCGAGGACTTCCACCGGGTCGGGGTGTTGCAGCACGCGACCGTCGCGGCGGAACTGACGACATGGCTCACCGACGCGCTGGACCTGGCGGCACTGTCCAAAGCGGAGCTTGCCGGGCAGTCACGGCTGCCGGGCCGGTCGCTGGAGGCGATGCGGCGGCGGCTGCACGAGAAGGACTCCTGGGCCGTCGACGACGACGCGTTCGCGGCGGCGGTCCGTCGCGTGCGGACGGAGCTGGTGGACGGCCTGCTCGCGGTGCCGTTTGACGGCTCCGCCGAGGCGGAGCAGCGGGTCGCCGGCTTCTCCGGGCGGTGGACGACCCGGCTGGTGGACGGCGTCGACGTGCTGCTGGACCCGACGCCGAGGTCCGGTCACGTTCTGTTGGCGCCCGCGCAGTGGCACGAGGTGGCCGTGCTGAAGTTCGTGCACCGGCGGTTCGTGTTGCTGCGCCCGGACCTGGCGCTGCATCAGCGCGGCCAGGCCCGGCTGCTGACGAACCTCGTGGAGGCGCTCGACCAATGGCTGTCCGATCGGCACGAGGCGGACCGGTTGCCGCGGCGGCTGCACGATCTCGTCGAGCTGGCCGACACGGAGTACCGGTCACTCGCCCGGACGGCCCCCGAGCTGCTGGCCGGGCCGGCCGGCGACGTTCGTACTGGTCCGGACGCCGTGCGTGCGCTGGCGCGGGGACGGGCGGTGGTGGACTTCGTGGCGTCGCTGACGGACGGTCAGGCCGCCTCGATGCTGGATGCGCTGTCCGGGCGAACCGGACAGCTGTGGACAGATGCCTTTGTTTTGTAATTATCGACAAAACGTGACGATTGGCCCACTTGGGCGACACCCGCAAGGCTGCTGTGGGTGATCGTGCGGAAACTTTACGTTTGGCTCACGGCTGGTGATCACCGGCCGTGACGCCCGCGCCGCACCCCTGGGAGGGCCAGTTGCGCAGATCCGTTCGACCCCGGACAACATTGTTAGCCGCCGGGGCCGCGTGCCTCACCGCGGTGCTCGGCCTCGCCTCGCCGGCGACCGCCGCCCCGCACCCCAATCCCGGCCTCATGGCCGCCAACACCGCGGCGCAGATCGCCGCACTCCAACAGCTCAAGCAGTCCGAGTCGACGTCCGACCGCAAGGTCGACAGCCGTCTGCTCGTCGAGAACAAGCTGCGCACCGACCGCTCCGCGCGCGCCGTGCTGCCGCAGGCGCAGTCCGGCGTGAAGGTCAACGGCAACACCGTCCTCGTCGACATCCGCGCCACCAAGACCACCGACGCCCTGGTCGACGCCGTGCGCAAGGCCGGCGGCCAGGTCCGCGACGTCTCGCAGCGCGAGGCCACCGTCCGTGCCGACGTGCCGCTGTCCGCGCTGTCGACGCTGGCCACCCGCGACGACATCAAGCAGATCGAGCCCGGCAGCGACGCGATGACGTCCGCCGAGTCGTTCGGATCCGGGGCGCCCGGGCGCATCTCCAGCCAGCCCGACCCCGTCTCGAAGCAGACCCGGGACGCGCGGGTCGAGCAGGCCACCAAGGCCGCGACGATGCGGGCCACCGTGGCCGCCGCCGTGACCAGCCAGGGCGACCGGGCGCACGCCGCGGACACCGCCCGGCAGCAGAACGGGATCTCCGGCGTCGGCACCAAGCTGTGTGCGCTGTCGGACGGCGTGTCGTCGCTGGCGGCCTCGGTGGCCTCCGGCGAGCTACCGCCGGTCGACGTGCTGCCCGGCCAGGAAGGCAGCGGTGACGAGGGCACCGCGATGCTGGAGATCATGCACGACGTCGCGCCCGGCGCGGCGCTGGGCTTCGCCACCGCGTTCAACGGCGACGCCAGCTTCGCGGACAACATCCGCGCGCTGCGCAGCCAGGCGCACTGCGACGTCATCGTCGACGACGTCTTCTACTTCAACGAGGCCGCCTTCCAGGACGGCCCGATCGCCCAGGCCGTCAACGCCGTCACCGCGGACGGCGCGCTGTACTTCTCCTCCGCCGGCAACGAGGGCAACGTCGTCGACGGCACCTCGGGCCACTGGGAGGGCGACTACGTCGACTCCGGCCAGGTGATCGGCAAGTTCGCCGGCGGCGCCCACAACTTCGCCGGTTCGACCGGCGGCACCCAGATCCTCGAGCCGCTGTCGGCCGCGTCCAGCGGCGTGCCCATCACGCTGTGGTGGAACGACCCGCTGCAGGCGGCCACCGACGACTACGACCTGTACCTGATCGACTCGGCCGGCAACGTCGTGTCGTTCAGCCAGAACCTGCAGACCGGCACCCAGGACCCGTACGAGCGGGTGAACACCACCGCCGGCGGCCAGCGCCTCGCGATCGTGAAGTTCAAGGGGGACAACAAGTACCTGTCGCTGTCCGCCCTGCGTGGCCGGTTCGTCGACTCCGGCTCCCTCAAGGCGTACGTGACGCCGGGCCAGACCAGCGGCCACTCCGCGGCCAAGGACGCCTACAGCGTCGCCGCCGCGCCGGCCGCCGCCGCGTTCGGCCGGCCCCTGGAGCCCAACGACCCGGCCAACCCGGCCGGTCCGTTCCCCGGCACGTTCGGCCCCACCTCGAAGATCGAGCGGTTCAGCTCCGACGGTCCGCGCAAGATCTTCTTCAAGGCCGACGGCACCCCCGGCGCCGAGGTCCGGCAGAAGCCCGACATCACCGCCGCCGACGGCGTCGCCACTTCGGTCGCCGGCTTCTCGCCGTTCTTCGGCACCTCCGCCGCGGCGCCGCACGCCGCCGCCATCGCCGGTCTCGTCCTGTCCGGCAACCCCGGCATGTCGCCCGCCGACGTTCGGCAGGCCCTGACCGCCACCGCCGTCGACATCGCCGCACCCGGCGTCGACAACCGCACCGGTGCCGGCGTGATCCTGGCCGACAAGGTGCTCGCCTACACCGGCGCCAGCCCGCAGCCGCTCGCCGCCGCGCAGGCGCCCACCGTCAAGGGCCCCAACGGTTCCCCTTACGTGAAGCCCGGTGACACCGCCACCGTCACGCTGCCCGTCTACAACGGCGGCGACGGCACCGCGGCGTCCACCAGCGTGGTCGTCGACTCGCCCACCCCTGGCGTCACCATCGCGCCTCGGTCCAAGCGGTACGGCACCATCGAGGCCGGCCAGACCGTGATCAACTCGTTCACCCTGACCGTGCCCGCCACGCAGCAGCTCGGCGTGCCCGTGGTTCTGAATGCCAAGGTCACCTTCGCCGGCGCCCACTCGCCGACCACCCAGACCTTCCAGATCCCCGTCGGGCAGCCTTCTCCGGTGGCGCAGACCTTCGCCTTCGCCGGTGACGCCGTCGCCATCCCCGACAACAGCACCGTCGGCGCCAGCGTCTCCATCCCCGTCAGCGGTGTCGGTCGGGCTTCCAAGCTGACCTTCTCCATCGACGGCACCGCTTGCAGCACCACCGCCGGTTCCACCACTGTCGGCCTGGACCACACCTACGCCGGTGACCTGACCGGGACGCTCACCTCCCCGTCCGGCGCCACCGCCGTCCTGTTCCAGCGCCGCGGCGGCGCCGGGCACAACCTCTGCCAGGTCGTGTTCGACGACTCGGCGGCGACCGCCTTCTCCACCGTCAGCTCCGCCAACGCTCCCTTCACCGGCACCTGGAAGCCCCAGACCGCCCTCGGTTCCCTGCTGGCCGACCCGGTCGACGGCACCTGGACGTTCAAGGTCGTCGACGGCGGCCCCGTCGACACCGGCAACATCCGCGCGGTGTCCTTGCACATCAACGGTTTCGTATCCTGACGTAGTCGACTCGCGGGGGCCTTCGGACCCCCGCGAGTCCCGCTCAGTGTCACACCGAATGCGTGAAACGGTTTCATCACCGCGCCTCGCCATCGCCCTTGTCGGGCTCCGATCCCCTGGGGTCGGGGGAGGTAGCGGCTTGCTTGTCTGCTCTGTTTCTTCTCTCAGCCGCGCGGGGCGTACATGATGACGGCTACGCCGGCCAGGCAGATCAGGGCCCCGATGACGTCGAAGCGGTCGGGGCGGTAGCCGTCGGCGACCATGGCCCAGGCGAGGGAGCCGGCGACGAACACGCCGCCGTAGGCGGCGAGGATGCGGCCGAAGTGGGCGTCGGGCTGGAGGGTGGCGACGAAGCCGTAGAGGCCGAGGGCGATCACGCCGGCGCCGATGAACAGCCAGCCGCGGTGCTCGCGGATGCCCTGCCACACCAGCCAGCAGCCGCCGATCTCGGCGAGCGCGGCCAGCACGAACAACACGATCGACCGGAGCACCATGCGGTCATCCTCGCATCACCTCGGCGCCCGAAAGCAAGCCCGCGCAGGCGGGCAGCGCGAAGCAGCCACCTAGTAGGACTTTGTTAGGTCGTCATGGTGGCCGCTGATGACATGTGGGGCATCGACCTGTCCAGGTCGCGAGCAACACCTGGAGGACGTGCAGGATCTTGTAGAAAGTCAAGCCGCCCCAACAGCTTTTGGGTCGCTCAGACGCAACTCGGTCAGGAACAGGTGTGCGGTCGAGACCAGGGTGACGTGACGGTGCCACCCGATCCAGGACCGGCCCTCGAAGTGGGTCAGGCCGAGCCCGGTTTTGAGTTCGCGGTAGTCATGCTCGATGCGCCACCGGATCTTGGCCAACCGCGCCAAGGTCTTGACCGGCGTGCGCTCGGGCAGGGTGGACAGCCAATAGTCGGTCGGCTCGGACTCGCCGACCGGCCATTCGGCCAGCAACCAACACTGCGGCAGGCTGCCATCCTCGGCCCGAGGGATGTCCCGGTTGGCCGGCCGGACCCGCAGCGCGATAAACCTCGACCGCATACGCGCGGTCGGGTTGCCCGGCGTCTTCTTGCTGCCGTGGCGCCAGGTGACCTGGCGCAGCCGGCCGCGCCCGGCCGCCTGGACCAGCTCCGCCACGGTGCTGGCCTGGTCGGGGTAACCGGGCCGCGGTGGGCGTCCCCGTCCGGAGTAGGGCGCGGTGACCGGCATCGCGTCGCCGGGGTAGGCCGAGGTGCTGCCCTTGACCGCCACCACGTAGCCGATGCCCCGGTAGTCCAGTTCGAGTCGGAAGGTGGTGTTGTCGCCGTAGCCGGCGTCAGCGCACAGCAGTGGCGGGGTGTGGCCCCACTCGGCGAGTTCGTCGAGCATCTCCAAGGCCTGTTGCCACTTCGGGATGTGCCGCTGGTCCTCGCCGATGCCGCACCGACGGCGGCGGGCGGCGATCTGGGCGGCCTGGCCCGGATCGTCGGTCTTCTGGTCGTCCCAGCTCTCGGGCAGGAACAGGCGCCAGTCCAGCGGGGCCGAGCAGGTGTCGGTGACGGCGTGCACGCTGACCGCGATCTGGCAGTTGGTGATCTTGCCGGCGGTGCCGGTGTATTGGCGGGACACGCACGGTGAGGCGTCGCCGTCCTTGACGTGGCCGGTGTCATCCAGCACCCAGGCGTCCGGGGCCACCGTGGTGATGGCCCGGTCGGCCAGGCGACGGCGCACGGCGATGTGGTCCCAGGTGGAGGAGGTGATGAACTGCTGCAGCCGTTGATGGTCCACGCCGAGGCGTTCGGCCATGGGCTGCATGGACTTGCGTCGCCCGTCCAGCATCAGCCCTCGCAGGTACAGCCCGCCGTTGAGTCGCTGCTCCCGCCGCGAGAACGGCGCGAACACCTCACCGGCGAACTCCTCCAGGCGGTCACGCACAGCGTCCAACTCGGCGGGCATCACTCCAAGATCATCTCACACTCCATCCCGAAGTAACAAAGTCCTACTAGGTTCGGGGCGGATCGAATCAACTGGGGGACACGGTCCCGCGACAAGGCCGAGGTGCTCGTCCACGTCGAGGCGGACCTGGCGGTCGTCGAGTACGGGCGGCAGCTGTACGCGGAGGTGCTGTCCCCGGTGGTGGAGCTGGTGGCGGCGTTGCGGGAGTGGCAACGGAAGCGAGGAGTTTTCGAGTTCGAGTCGATGTCGCTGGCCGACCGGTGGGCCGTGCGGGTACTGCCCATGGGAGGGGGCGACTGAGCGCTGCGGACATCGTCGACGAGCGCGTGCTGGCGTGTCTCAGGTCGCGCGGATGACGGTGCGGCAGCGGTCGAGGACGGTCTGACCGGGCTGGGCGGCGATGCTGTGGTGCTCGAGCTCGGCGTAGCCGCCGTAATGGCCGTCGTCCTCGAAGACCTGGATGACGTCGCCGGTCTGCTGGTAGGGGCCGTCGCGATAGTCGCCGCCGGGGTGGACGTCGATGTGCCGCTCGATGACCAGGCCGGGCCGGGTGTAGCGCAGCAAACCCGTTGCTACCGACGAGGTGACGCCGAACTTGGTCATGTGCTGGCCGGCGAGGTCGATGGTGGCGACGCTGTCGGCGACGGCGAAGCGGGACGGATCGACGGGCGAGGACAGGTGGTCACGGAAGGAGAACTCGCCGGTGACGCCGATCTCCAGGCGACCGCCGAGGGGGACCTGGACGATGCTCCAGGCGTCGACGGCCTGTCCACTTTGGACGTGGAGGACGGTCTCGGTCTCGTACTCGGCGACGTAGCGGGTGTCGGCCCGCACGGTGATGTGCCGTTCGACGATGACGCTGGTGGGAGCGCCGGTGTTGCGGTCCCGAAGGGTGGCGGTGAGCACGAGGTCGACGCCGTCGGGACGCTCGTGCACGACATCCCAGTTGCCGGGGTCGATCTCGGCGGGCACGAGGTGCTTGGTGAGGTCGTCACGGGCGGCGCCGGCCCAGAACCAGTCCCGCTCGGGCCCGAGCCAGAGCCGGTCCCCGCCCAGGTTCCAACCGGCGGGCTGGGTCGCGACCCAGAAGGCGTCCCGGCCGCGCACCGAAGCCTGCAGGATCCGGCCGGAACCGCAGGCGAACGTGATGGTCACGACCGCTCCAACACGATCACGTCGGCGTCCACCGACTCCCAGCTGACCGGCAGCCCGGCGGACATCAGGTGGGCCCCGCCGTACGAGCCGTAGCGCGCCGCGGGGTCCAAACCGGACAGTCGGAGTCGGGTCGACCGACCGGACAGGGCGGGGGTGCCGTCCAACGGGCCGGTGTTCCAGGCCAGCACGACGACCTGGTCGGGGCCGGTGTACTGGAGGGCGAACGTGGGGTCGGTCGGCGTGCCGATCATCGTCACGGCGGCGGAGTGCAGGAACTCCCGGAGCTCCTTGTACTGCGCCACGTAGCCGGCGGCCTCCGAGCGCTGCGTGGGCGTCCACGACCGGATGTCGGCCCCGATGCCCAGGGCGCCGGCCATGGCCAGCACGAACCGGAACCGCAGCGATCGTGGTCGAGGGTCGAACAGGCCGGCGGCGTCGGTGACCCACGAGCTCATCACGTGCGGGGCGTGGGCGTGTAGGAAGCCGTACTGAATGGCGAGTCGGTCCAGCGGGCCGGTGTTGTCGCTGGGCCACACGACATCGGTACGGGCGATGGTCGCCAGCTCGACGCGGGCACCGCCGCCGGCGCAGCCCTCGATGGCGACATCGGGGTGGGCCGCCCGCAGGTGGTCGAGGATCCGCAGGTAGTTGCGGGCATGGGCGCCGTCGAGATCCAACGACTCCGGATCACCCGCGCCGGGCCGTCCCCGCTCGGTCGGCGGACGGTTCATGTCCCACTTCAGGTACCGGATCGGGTACTCGGTCAACAGACCGTCCAGAGTGGACAGCACGAAGTCGTGCACGTCCTCACGGCCGAGGTCCAGCAGCAGCTGGTTGCGGATCAGCGTCGGTGGCCGGCCGTCGAGGTGGTAGACCCAGTCGGGATGCTCGGCGTACAGACGGGACTTGGGACTGACCGCCTCCGGCTCCACCCACAGCCCGAACTCCAGGCCCAGCGCCCGGACGTCCTCGATGAACGCCCCGAAGCCGTTGGGGAACTTGGCCGGGTCGGGCGTCCAGTCGCCGAGGCCGCCGGTGTCGTCGTTCCGCCCGACGAACCAGCCGTCGTCGACCACGAACAGCTCGGCGCCGACCTCGGCCGCCACCTTCGCCAGCTCCAGCTGACCGGCGGCGTCGACGGCGAACTCCGTTGCCTCCCAGGAGTTGTACAGCACGCGACGGCCACCGGGAGACAGCTTGTGCTCGTAGGAATGCCATACCCGAGCCAGCCCGCCGAGTCCCTCCGCACTGTATGCGGCGGCGACCTGCGGCGTCTCGAACGACGCGCCGGGCTCCAGCAGCACCGCCGACTCGTGCGGCTGACGGCCGACCCGCACCCGGCAGGTCCCGCTCAGCTCGATGTCGGCGTCGATCCGCCACGAACCCGGCCACGCCAGCGAGAATCCCCAGGTCGGACCGTCGTCGAAGGCGTCCTGCACCGCGAGCCAGGGGGAGTAGCCATGCCCGGCGACGCCCTGCCGGCTGCCGATCTCGAACCGGCCGGCCGGCAGTTCGACGTGGCGGAGCTGGAACTCCTGCGCCCACCGGCCGATGAGAAACGACAGCCGCGCGTGCTCGACCGGAACGCAGAACCCGGCGGAATCGAAGCGCTCCAAGCGAATCGGCGCCGACCCGGTGTTGGTCAGCTCCGTCCACCGAAGCAACACGTCCGTGCCGGCAACGACCTCGTAGTACAGGTCGGTCCGCAGGCCGGTCAGCTCGTCGCCGAAGGTGAGGCGCAGCGAGGTGTCGGTCGAGGAGGCCGAATCGAACGACCACCACGACTCCCGCGCCGCGCCGACGGGTCCGGCCACCAGATCCGCGCCGGAGAACGGCCGCAGCCCGAACGGGGCGTACTCCACCGGCGCCCCGTCCGCCTCCGTCAGGTACGGCGTGCGACCGACGTTGACCAGCGGCGACGGCCCGTCCTCGATGCCGGCCGGGCCCCACGACAGCAGCTCGGCCCAGCGCCGGTGCTCCGGCAACCCGACCGTGTAGGTCGTGGAGGCCAACCGGAGCGTCCAGCGCTGATCCCCCCGCGAAATCACTTGACTGCCCCCAACGCGAGACCCGCCACGAAGTGCCGCTGGAACCGAAGGAACACCGCAACGGTCGGAATCGCCGCGATCACCGAGCCCGCCGCGATCACGTTCCACTGCGACACGTACTGCCCCTGCAGGCCGAGCAGCGCCGACGTGATGGGCATCTTGGAGTCGGTGCGGATCACCGTGATCGACCACAGCAGGTCGTTGAACACCCAGGTGAACGCCAGCGCGGCCAGCGACGCCAGCGCGGGCCGGGTCAGCGGCAGGATGATCCGCCAGAAGATCTGCGTCGGGGAGGCGCCGTCGATCACCGCCGCCTGTTGGATCTCGTTCGGGATCGCCCGCATGAACCCGTACAGCACGAAGGTGTAGAAGCCGAGCCCGAAGCCGATCTGCACGCCGATCAGCGCCGCCAGCGTGTCGTAGATGCCGAGCATCTCGGCCATCTTCGACACCGGAACGAGCAGGATCTGCGGCGGCAGCAGGTTGCCGGCGAGCATCACCAGCAGCACGGTCCGCCGCAACGGCAGGTCGTAGCGGCTCAGCGCGAAGGCCGAGATCGCGCCCAGCGCCAGCGTGATGATCACGGCCGGGATGGTGACGATCAGGCTGTTGACCATCGCCTGGAACTCGCCGCCGTCGACCCACGCCTGCGCGAAGTTGCCCAGCGTGAACGAGTGCGGCAGGCCGCCGACGCCGTTCGCGGCGACGTCGTCGAAGCTGCGCAGGCTGGTCACGATGACCAGCAGGATCGGCAGCAGCCACAGGATGGAGATGCCACCGGCGACCAAGTGGTAGCCGCCGGTCCTGAGGGGCCGCCGGCTCATGCGTCGGCGTCCCGGAACGCACGCACCAGGTACGTGAGGATGACCCCGAAGGCCAGCACGAAGATCACCACGGCCAGCGCCGAGGCGTAGCCGAGCCGCAGCGACTGGAACGCGGTGGAGTACATGTAGGTGCTCAGCAGTTCGGAGGAGTGGTAGGGGCCGCCGCGGGTCAGCGCCCACACGACGTCGAACGAGCGCAGCGAGTCGATGATGATCACGGACAGCACCACCGAGTTGACGCTGCTCAGCTGCGGCAACGTGATCCGGGTGAACTGCTGCCACTTGTTGGCGCCGTCCACAGTGGCCGCCTCGTACAGCGTCGGGTCGATTCCCTTGAGGCCGGCCAGGTACAGCACCATGATGTAGCCGATCTGCCGCCACAGCGCCGGCACGATCACCGCGTACAGCGAGGTGTTGGCGTCGGCCAGCCACGAGTGCTGCCAGCTGTCCAGGCCCAGCGCGCCGAGGATGGTGTTGACCAGACCGTCGGGCTGGTAGATCGCCTGCCAGATCAGTGCCGTCGCGACCAGCGAGAACACCACCGGCGTGAACAGCGCGGCCCGGTAGAAGCCGACGCCGCGGCGGTCCTTGAGCAGCAGCAGCGCCATGCCGAGGCCGCCGAGCGCGGACAGGCCGCCGAACAGCACCAGCCAGAGCACGGTGTCCAGCAACGCCCGGCCGAAGGTGGGGTCGCCGAGCAGCTCGACGTAGTTGCCGACGCCGACGACGGTGGCCGGGGAGACGCCGTCCCAGCTGGTGAAGGACAGGTAGACGCCCTGGATCGCGGGCCAGAACACCCAGAACGTCTCGACGAGCAGCGGCACCAGCACGAAGGCCAACAGCGTCGGGGACAGGGTGCGGCGCCGGCGGCGCGGCCCCGCCGCGGCGGGCGGGGCCACGGCCGGCGCCGTGAGGGTGACGGTCATGTCAGGAGGCCCAGATCTTCTTGGCGTTGGTCTGCCACTCGGTCAGGATGGAGTCGATCTGCTCCGGGTGCTGGATGAACTTGATCAGCGCCGTGTCCGCGGTCGGCTGCAGCGCGTCGCTGGAGTCCCGGTTGAAGAACTGCGTCAGGTCGGCCGCCTTGTTCAGCATGTCCTTGCCCTTGGTGATCAGGGCCGTGCCGGCGTCCTTGGCGGCCGGGTTGGCCGGCAGCGAGCTGCCCGAGGACGCCTTCAGGTACGCCTCCTGGGCCTCGACCGTGGTCAGGTACTTCAGGAAGTCCTTGGTCGGCTGGACGCGCTTGGTGCGGGAGCTGGCGAAGAAGCCGTCGGTGGGGGCCTCCTCGGCCACCGGCACCGACGGGTCGATCACCGGGAAGCGGAAGAAGCTGATGTCGTCCACGTCCTCCTTGGGCGTGGTGTCGAGCAGGAAGGTGCCGATCAGCATCAGGCCGGTGCGGCCCTGCAGCAGGTTGGTGGTGGCGTCCTGGAAGGACAGTGCCGTGCCCTTCGGGTCGAAGTACGGCAGCGCCGTCTTCCACTGGTCGAACACCTTGTGCACCTGCGGGTCGGTGAAGCTGTGCTGGCCGGCCAGCAGCTCCCGGTGGTAGTTCGCGCCGTTGATGCGGATGTTGAGGTAGTCGAACCAGCCCGAGGCCACCCAGGGCGTCGAGTTGTCCGCGCCCAGGCCGATCGGGGTGACGCCCTTCGACTTGATGGTCTCGCAGACCTGGAGGAACTCGGCCCAGGTGGTCGGCTCCTGCACGCCCCACTTGGCGAAGTTGGACTTCCGGTAGAAGCAGCCCCAGAAGTAGTAGTTGATCGGGATGAAGATCTGCTTGCCGTTGTCGGTGCTGAGCTGCTTGAGCGCGTCGCTGTAGCCGGTGACGCCGGTCCACACGTCGCTGACGTCGAGCAGCAGGCCCTTGTCGGCGTAGGAGCGGGCCACCGAGCCGGCGTACCAGGTCATCACGTCCGGCGGGTTGGACGAGGTGAGGTAGGTCGGCAGCTGGGTGCGGAAGGTCTCCGAGGCGACGGTGTTCAGGCTGGCCTGCGCGCCGCCCTTCTTGTTGAACGCGTCGATCAGCGCCTGCATGGCGGCCTTGGCCGCCGGCGCGGAGAGATTGGACTGCACGGTCACCGGGCCGGTGGCCGACCCGCCGGAGGCCGAGCTGCCGGTCGAGGTCACGCAGCCACCGAGGGCGGTGGCCGCGCCTACGGCGCCGAGTCCGGCCAGGAAATTGCGCCGGGAGAAGCCCGTGGTGGTCATCGGCGACCCCTGTCGTTCACGTGGGTTGGGAAGTGACAGTGAGGTTGCAGCGGCGAGGCGGCGGTGTCAAGATATATTACTAAATTAGTATCTCCGGTGGCGGGGCGATACTGTATGCCCTCGGCACATGAGGGGTGGAGGGGTGTTGAGCGGTTACCAGCTCAGGGGCGTGCACGGGCAGACCGTCGAGGCGCTCGCGCGGCGCATCCTGTCCGGGGAGATCCCCGAGGGGGCGACGCTCGACCTGCTCGCCCTGCGCGAGGAGCTGGACGTCAGCCTCACCGCGCTGCGCGAGGCGCTGAAGGTGCTGTCCGCCAAGGGCATCATCGACGCGCGGCAGAAGCGCGGCACCTTCGTGCGGCCCCGCAGCGGCTGGAACATGCTCGACGGCGACGTGCTGCGCTGGCGTTCCGCCGGGCCGCCCGACCCCGACCTGCTCGAACACCTCGCCGAGGTGCGGTCCATCGTGGAGCCGGCCGCCGCCAGGCTCGCCGCGCAGCGCGCCACCGAGGAGGATCTCGCCGACCTCGACGCCGCGCTGGCCCGCATGGGCGAGGCCGCCGGCAACCCCGGCAAGCTCGTCGACGCCGACCTCGACTTCCACCGCGCGCTCCTCGGCGCCACGCACAACCAGCTGGTCGTGCAGATGGAACGGGTGATCGCCAGCGGCCTGGCCATGCGCGACCAGGTCGTGCACAACGCCGATCCCGCGGACGACCCCGTGCCCAGTCACCGCAGGGTGCTCGACGCCATCCGGGAAGGCGACGCCGAGGGCGCCGAGCAGGCGATGCGGGCGCTGGTGGACAAGGCCAGCGAGGACCTCAAGCGGATCTCCGGACGCTGAGCGAAAGGTCCTATGACGACGCCAGCGTGACGAACCGGGCGGCGCGGTCGGCCAGGGCCGTCAGGTCGCCACCGGAGGCGGCGTCGCCGACCAGCGGGGAGCCGACACCGACGGCGATGGCCCCGGCGGCCAGGTAGGCCTCGGCCTCGGCGACGCCGACGCCGCCGACGGGCACGAAGGGCACGTCCGGGAACGGTTGGCGCAGCGCGGAAAGATAGGCGGGGCCGCCGGCGGAGGCGGGGAAGAGCTTGACGGCCTCGACGCCGAGGGAGAGTGCGGTTTCGACCTCGGTGGGCGTGAAGGCGCCGGCCAGGATGGGGAGGCCGGCGTCGACGCAGGCGGCGACGGACTCCGTCAGGGCGGGGCTGACGGCGAAGGTGGCGCCGGCGGCGATGGCGGCGGAGACCTGCGAGCGGGTCCGCACGGTGCCGGCGCCGAGCCAGCAGCCGTCGGGCACCTGGACGGCGGAGATGGCCTCCAGCGCCCCTGGCCCGGTCAGGGACACCTCGACCAGCCGCACCCCGGACTCGAACAGCACCCGTACGGCGTCACGGGTGTTGCCGACGCCGTCGCCGCGGACGATGCCGACCAGCCGGGTCGATCGCAGCACGTTCCCGAAAGTCACCACAGCGCAAGGCTCCTGTCCTGGTGGTTCACCACTCCGCGAGGCTTCCGTCCTCGTGCCGCCACACCGGCGACCGCCACGCGTGCCCGATCTCGGCGGCCCGGCGCACGGCGTCCTCGTCGACTTCGATGCCCAGCCCGACCCCGGTGGGTCGGGCCATCTGCCCGTCGACGAAGGCGAACGGGCTGGTGTCCAGAAGATACCCGGTCAGCTCGCTGCCGGCGTTGTAGTGCAGGTTCAGACTCTGTTCCTGGATCAGGAAGTTCGGCGTGGCGAACGCGACCTGCACGCTGGCGGCCAGCGAGATCGGCCCCAGCGGGCAGTGCGGCGCGATGCTGGCGCCGTAGATCTCGGCCAGGGCGGCGATCCGGCGCAGCTCGGAGATGCCGCCGGCGTGGGAGGGATCGGGCTGCGCGACGGCGATGCCGGCGTCCAGCACGGGCTTGAACTCCCAGCGCGAGTACAGCCGTTCCCCGGTGGCGATCGGCACCGGGGAACTGTCCACAACGGACTTGAGCACGTCGGCCGGTAACTCGGGCAGGATCGGCTCCTCGACGAACAGCGGCTGCACCTCCTCCAGGCGGGGCAGCAACCGCTTGGCCATGGCGGGGGAGACGCGGCCGTGGAAGTCGATGGCCAGCCCGCGGTCCGGCCCGAGGACGTCACGGGCCTCGTGCGCGCGGGCAAGGACGCCGTCGACGTCGGCCGGGGTGGCGATGGCGTCGATGGGCCCGCAGGCGTTCATCTTCACGGCGGTGAAGCCGCGGTCCACCTGTCCCTGAACCGCCGCGCGAATCCCATGTGGACGGTCGCCGCCGACCCAGGAGTAGACCCGGATGCGATCACGGACCGGGCCGCCGAGCAGTTCGTGCACGGGCACGCCGCGCACCTTGCCGGCGATGTCCCACAGCGCCTGGTCGTAACCGGCGAGCGCGCTGGAGAGAATCGGGCCGCCGCGGTAGAAACCGCTGCGCCGCAACACCTGCCAGTGCTCCTCGATGCGCAGCGGATCCTGGCCGCGCACCAGGTCGGCCAGCTCGTGCACGGCGGCCCGCACGGTCTCCGCGCGACCCTCCACCACCGGCTCGCCCCAGCCGATGACGCCCTCGTCCGTGCTGACCTTCAGGAACAGCCAGCGCGGCGGCACGAGGAACGTCTCGATGTCAGTGATCTTCACAAGGCCCCCGCCTCACGGATGGTCGCCGGTCGTCGCTCAGGGTACATCAAATCATTAATTATGGATACTTATTGACAGGCTTCCTACGATGACTCCCGTGCTGATCGACGTCACGCTGGCCATCAGGCCGGACATGCCGCACTGGCCGGGCAGCACCGCGCCGGTGTGCGAGTGGGAAACCCGCCTGGACCGCGGCGAGGAGTCCGACGCCAGCAAGTGGACATTGTCGGCCCACCAGGGCACGCACGTCGACGCTCCGTCGCACTTCATCCCCGGCGCGGCCGGCATCGACGACATCGGCCTGGACGTGCTGTGCGGGCCGGTCCACGTCGTCGGCATCGACGACGACAGCCCGATCCGCGCCGAGCACGTCGCCGAGATCCCGGCCGGCGCGGAGCGGATTCTGTTCCGCACCACCAACTCCACCACCGGTCGGCTCCACAAGGCGTTCGACCCCGGCTACGTCGCGGTCAGCGCCCAGGCGGCGGAAGCGCTCGTGGCCAAGGGCATCCGTCTCGTCGGCATCGACTACCTGTCGGTGGAGTGCTTCGGCGCCACCGACTTCCCGGCCCACCACACGCTGCTCGGCGCCGGCGTGCCGATCATCGAGGGCTTGGACCTCGCCGCCACCGAACCCGGCCGCTACGAGCTGACCTGCCTGCCGATCCGGCTCACCGACGCCGAAGCCGCCCCGGCCCGCGTGGTGCTGACCCGGTGAAAAGGCCAGCACCGCACGGAGTTCACGCCGAGTCCTTCTGCACGGTCCAGCCGCCGTCGACCACGAGATCCGCGCCGGTGACGAAGGACGCCTCCGCCGACAGCAGGAACGCCACCACCGACGCCACCTCCGACGGATCACCGAGCCGACGCAACGGCGTCGATTCCTGACTGCGCAACCTGTCCTCTTCGGACACTCGATCCCACGCGCCCGTGAGCACCGGCCCCGGCAGCACCGTGTTCACCCGCACCTCGGGCGCGTACTCGACGGCCAGTTGCCGCCCCAGCGACACCAGAGCGCCCTTGCTCGCGGCGTAGGCCGGATGTCCGGGCAGGCCCGCCCGCGCGTGCACCGACGACACCAGCACGATCGCGCCGCGCCGCTCCCGCAGCGACGGCAGGAACTGGTGCGCGCCGAGGTAGGCGGCGGTCAGGTTGACGTCGATCTGACGCGACCACTCGGCCGGCGTCTGCTCGTGCAGCGGCTTCACGACGACGGTGAAGGCGTTGCTCACCAACGCGTCCACCGGCCCGCCGGCCAGCCGGGACGCCTCGTCCCAGGTCGCCTGCGCGCTCACGTCGCCGCGGACGGCCACCTCGGGACCCTCGGCGATGTCCACGCCGATCACCCGGTAGCCGTCCGCGGTGAGCCGCCGGGCGGTGGCCGCGCCGATACCGGACGCGGCCCCCGTCACGACAGCACAACGGTCACTCAACAGAAACTCCTCGTGTCACAGCACGGTCTGGTGCACGTGGTCGTCCACACCGCGGACGGCCACCCACGCCGAGCCGTTGGCGCCGGCCGCGACACCGAGGGTGCCGACGATGGCGTTGCTGGCGTACTCGCCGCGGGGGAACCATCCTCCCCACGAACCGTCGGTGAAGTTGCGCTGCCACAGCGTGTAGTCACTGGCTCGGGCGAACAGGTACAGCCGGCCGGAGGTCGCCAGCAGCGTCGGGGCGGTGCTGATCACGCCGCCGAGGGCGGTCCAGCCCGTGTTCTGCTCCCACAGCCAAGCGCTGTCGTCGAAGGCCCGCACCACGATGTGCGTCCCGTTGGCGTCGGCGACCGCGCTGGGGCGACCGTAGATCGGCTTGTCGCTCGGTGAACCCAGCGACGTCCAGTTGCCGTAGCCGCCGGAGCCGCGCTGCCACACCTTGCCGTCGGCGCCGCGGGCCACCAGGGTCCACTGCGTCGGCGACGTGAAGGCGACGGTGGGGGAGTCGGTCAGGTTGCCGCCGAGCTTCACCCAGTTGCCCCAGCGCCCGTGCTCGAACGTCCGCTGGTACGCCGCGTTGTCCGTGCCGCGCACGAAGACGTCCACCCGGTCGGCGCCGGAGGCGTAGGCCGCGGGCTGGCCGACGATCTGGTCGTGGGTGGGGCCGCCGAGCTTGGCCCACTTGCCGCTGCCGACCGTGCTCTCCGCGAGCTGGCCGGACACGTCCCGCACGAAGGTGTAGGCGTGCGTGTCGTCGAACCGGACCAGGGCCGGGCTGTCGCTGGCGTTGCCGCCGAGGTCCCTGCCCGGCGTGAGGTCCGTGCCGGACAGCTTCAGCATCACGGTGCCGTGGGCCGGAACCGTGGCCGTGTACGAACCGGTGACGGTGCCCTTGTCGGCGCGGGCCCGCAGGTCACGGACCTTGACGTCGCCGCTCAGGCCGGCCTTGGCGAAGTCCACGGTCATGTCCGACGGGTCACTGCTCCGGTTCAGCAGCACGACCGCCCGGTTTCCCTTGCCGGACAACACCTTGCTGTAGACGTTGCCGCCGCCGGAGTCGGCCACCCGAACACCCTGGATCGCCAGCGGGTCCTGGTCGACGGCCAGGATCTCCGGGTTCTTCAGCGTGTCGAGCATCGACTGCGGCAGCGTGCGCGGGTCGGAGCCGATGATCAGCGGCGATGCCATCTCCGCCCACATCACGAACTGCGTGGTCGACTCCTCCTCGGTCAGCTCGGTGCCGCCGGTGGGGAAGGGACGCATCGGGATCAGGTAGTCCGGGTCGTTGTAGTGACCAGGGCTCTGCGCCTCGGGGTGCGCCGCGTTGTCGTCCATGTTGCGCAGCACGGCGGGCCACTCGCCGGGCGTCGGATTGCCGAAGGCCACGTCGGTGTCGGTGCGCCAGGAGGTCGCGTTGGTCGGACCCCAGGTGTAGGCGTAGCCGGCCTCCCGGGTCGACGGCCAGTCCGGCACGCCCCAGACGGAGGTGACCGGGTCGCACAGGTTGAGGATCATCTTGCGGCCGGTGTTGGCGACGGCCTGGGAGAACTCGTGGAACGCCACCGCCGGGTCGAGCTTCTGGGCCAGGCCGCAGAGGAAGTCGATCTTGACGGCGTCGAAGCCCCACCGGGCGAACTGGTCGGCGTCGCGCTGGTAGTAGCCGCCGCCGCTGCCGAGGCCGCAGTTCTTGCCGTCGTAGGCGCCGGCGTCGGTGTAGATACCGGCCTTCAGGCCGAGGCCGTGGATGAACGCGACCAGCGCCGGCATGCCGCCCGGCCAGCGCGCCGGGTCGACGGCCAGGTCGCCGGCGGGCGTCCGGGGCGGGTCGGCCTGCCAGCCGCCGTCCAGCCAGACGATGTCGTAGCCGGCCTTGGACAGGCCGCTCGACACCAGGAAGTTGGCGACGCTGTGCACGTTCTGCTCGGTCGGGGCGCCGAGGCCGAAGTAGGAGTTCCAGCCCATGTACGGGGTGGGGGAGATGACGCTGTCGCTCGCGTGGTGGTCGGCGTCGGCGGTCGCGACGGGCGCCGCCAGCGTGCCGATGCCGAGCGCCACCGCGCAGGCGAGCGTGAGTCTGCGTAACAAGGGGGACATCGATAGTTACCTCGTTCCTGGCGGCTGCGCTGCTGCCGGGACGAAGGGTGCCGGGGCGGGACCCGCGCTGTCAATATTTATTCGTAATTTACGAGCAGGTGGTGCCCACGAAAAAGCCCGCCGCCGGGGGCAGGCGACGGGCTCCTTCGGGATGCTCTCTAGCGGCTGGGCCAGTCCCAGCGGATGCCGAACACGCCGGGGCCGAAGCCCAGCGCGACCGAGTGCACGCCACCGGACGGGTCGAGCGTGAGGTTGCGGCGGCGGGACGGGCCCTCCTCGCCGGCCGGCACCGCGTACTGCTGGCAGCGCGCCGGCAGCCGCGACTGGTCGAACCGCACCTCGATGACGTACTCGCGGACCGGCAGCCGGAACTTGCGGCAGTAGGCGTTGCCGCTGGCCGGGTACTGCGGGCCCGGGTGGTTCAGCTGGTACTCCATGATCACCGTGTCGCCGCGCGCGAGCGTCCGGTCGAAGACCAGCTCGGCGACCATGATGCTGGACTCCTCGTCCACCGCGGTCCGGCCGACCCGACAGTTGCTCAGGTTGGTCAGCTCCGGGATCACGCCCGGGCCGGACTCGGCGTCGTAGACCAGCACCCAGCGGTCCGCGCCGTCCTGCTCCGCGCGCAGCACCTGGCGTACCCACAGCGAGCGCTGCCCACCGTCGGGAGCCACCTCGATGCGGTCGTGCTGGCTGAGCCGGCCGAGGCGGCAGTCGGACGTCGTGTCGACGCGGGACAGCAGCGTGGCCAGCCGCTCCCGCCGCGACCACAGCGCGTCGATCGGCAGCACCCTGGTCGGACGGCTGCGCCGGCCGCGCGGCCTGGGCGGGCCGAGCAGCGCCGTCAGCGAGCTCGGCGGCACGCCGAGCACGGCTTCCAGGTGGCGCAGTGCCTCGAGGGACTCCGGCCGTTCCGGCCTTCTCCGGCCGGACTGCCAGTAGCTGAGCGTGGCGACGCTGATGGTGGTGCCCCGCAGCCCGAGCCGGTGCTGGATACGGTCCAGGCTCAACCGGCTGGTCTTGATCGCGGCGCGCAAGGCGTCGGGAAACGGACCGGTGGCCAGCAGGCCGACCAGTTCGTCCCGGTCGGCTGGCACGGTGTCGACGAACGACAGGTCCGGATGACCAGCAGCGATCGTCATAGTGACTCCTCGCTGTCAACTTGTCACGCAGCAGTGACACTACTGGGTGAGCACGTGACCGTGGCACCTCTGAACGGAGGCTGTATGTACTCCTAATGGCGTAAAGTATTACTTGGAGTCGCCAGGTGTCCAGCTGTAACCGGTTCGACGGTCGCGCTTGCGTGTTGGTTCACCCTAGTGTCGGACCGCCGGCAATCCCCCAGAGGGCCGACCCGTAGGCTTGGTCGCGTGACCACACCGAGACCCGCGGGCGACCGCGTGTTCGCCGACGTGGCCACCGCAGTGCTGGGCCCCGGCGACCATCGGTTCGCCGATCTGCTCGACGTGCTGGCCCAGATGCCGGCCGGCCAGTTGGATGTGGTGCACGCCAACGACGACCTGCTGCCGCGACTGGCGCACGAGAACGGCCTCGACGCGGCGCTCGCGGCGGCGCGGCTGGCGCTGCGCCCCGGCGGCCTGTTCATCGCCGCCGTGCCCGAGCTGGACAAGCTGCGCCGCCTCCGCCCGACCGCCCCGCCGCCCCGCGTGTCCGGGCGCGGGGACCAGCGCCAGGTCACCGTGCAGCTGTGGGACTGGGCCGAGGACGGGCAGTCCTACGGCCTGGAGGTGCTGCAGCTGGCCCGCTCCGGCAGCCAGTGGGAGCTGATCCGGGCGGTGTCGACCCGGCACCAGGTGATCACCGGCGCCCAGGTCACGGCCGGGTTGACCGCCGCCGGCTTCGCCGCCGTGCAGCGGCTCACCCCGAAGGAGAGCGGCCACCCGCTGCCGCTGTGGGTGGCCGTCGCCCCCTAACCGAACGTCACGTGCTCGGACCAGAAGGCCAACAGCTCGGCGTCGCCGGTCACGCCGACCGGGACCTGACGGCGGTAGATGATCAGCAGCAGGTCGGTCAGCGGCGCCTCGACCGTGACGGCGGCCGGCTTGTCACCGCGCCCGTTCACGATGGCGTCGCCGGTGAGGTCCACGTGCCAGGCCGCGTCCGCGTCGGTGGCGCGGAAGGCCAAGGTGCGGCCGGGGCCGAGCAGGTCCCGTTTGGCCGGGTTGAACTCGAAGTGCTGCGGCAGCTGGTCCAGTTCCATCCACTCGTCGACGGCGTCGGTGACGACCTCCGGGCCGGCCACGAACTCCCGGCCGGCGGCCTGCATCGCGTCCGCCCGGTGCACCAGCGTCTCGTGGACCATCCGGCGGGCGAAGAACGACACCGGCATCGGCGCCAGCGGCGTCCACACCAGCGCGTTCGGCCCGGCGTCGCGGATCGACGCCGCCAGCCGCTTCGCCCCGTCCAGCAGCCACCCCACCGGCGGCTCACCCGAGTCGTCCCCGTTCACGTCGCGCGACGGGTCCGGCACCGGCTCCTGCGCCCGGGTGCGGGCGATCTCCTCGATCCACGCGTGCGCCTTGCCGAGGTGCCGGAGCAGCCCGCCCAGGCTCCACTCCGGGCAGGCCGGCACGCGGGCGGTCAGATCGGCGCCGGTCACGCCCTCGGCCAGCAGCTCGGTCTGGGTGACGATCTCGGCGCAGTGGCGCTCGAAGTCCATCGGTCGCGTCTCCTCCGTAGGCGTTCGTCACCCTACGGTCGGAGCCGGCGCCGCGTCCTCGACAGCCGTCACGGACATTGCTCCGCCAGCTTGACCACACCGAAGTCGATCTTCACACCGGCCTGGATCTGGGTGCCGGCGGCGATGTTCTGGCTGCACACCTTCCAGTCCCGGTCCAGGATCTGGTGCCGGCCCTTGCCGCTGACGTCGTGCGAGCCGCTGAAGAAGATCTCGTTGCCGGTCAGCTTCTGGATGGCGTCCTGCGCGTCCTGGAGGCCGGAGCCGACCAGGTTGGGCATCGCCCAGTGGTGGATGAGCGGCGATGTGGACGTGGCGGGCGGCGCACCCGGGGACGGCGTGGTCCCGATCTGACTCGGCCCGCAGCTGGTGGCCACGGCGGCCAGCGCGACACCGACGACGAACTTGAGCAAGGCACATCCTCCCCAGTCGAGGTCACCACGTGACCGGCAGGCTCTTCACTCCGTTCTGGAAACTGGACCGTAGCCGGATCGGCTCGCCGGCCGAGCGAATCTCGCCCAAACGGTCCAACACGGCCGTGAACACGGCGGTCATCTGCGCCCGGGCCAGCTGCGCGCCGAGGCAGAAGTGGGGGCCGTGGCCGAACGTGAGGTGGTCGTTGGGGGAGCGGCCGACGTCGAACGCGTGCGGGTCGGGGAACACCCGCTCGTCCCGGTTGGCCGAGGAGAACCACACGACCACCTTGTCCCCGGCGCGAATGTCCACTCCGGACAGTGTGGTGTCGGCGGTCGCGGTGCGGCGGAAGTGCATCACCGGCGTCCACCACCGCAGCATCTCGTCGATCGCCGTCGGCAGCAGCGACCGGTCGGCCAGCAGCCGCCGGTACTGGTCGGGGTGCGACATCAGGGCGATCAACCCGCCGGGGATGCCGTTGCGCAGTGTTTCGTTGCCGGCCACGGAGAACAGCCAGAACAGGTTCTCGAACTCCTCGATCGACACCCGGCCGCCGTCGTCGTCGACGTGCCGCATGAGGTTGCTCATCACGTCGTCGCCGGGCTGGGAACGCTTGTGCTCGCCGAGCGCCGTCGCGTACGCGTACAGGTCGGGCATGCCCTGCCGGGTACGCGGATCGGGCATCGCCCCGTCAGGCCCCGGCCTGGGCCGCACGGCCAGCGCCGCCCGCGCCATGTCGGTCACGCCGTCGGCGTCGACGGTGTCGATCACCGCGTACTCGGGGTCCTGGAAGCCGATCACCCGGCTGCTCCAGTCGAACATCAGCCGCCGGTCCCGCTCCGGGACGCCGAACACCTCGGCCAGCGTCAGCAGCGGCAGGTCGGCCAGCTGCCTGGCCAGATCCGCGCCGCCGTCGGGCTGCACCGCGGCCACCAGGTCGTCCGCCCATCCGGTGATCCGATCCGTCAGCCGGGCGACGGCCCGCGGCGTGAACGCCCGCGCCAGCAGCCCGCGCAGCCGGGGATGGTCCGGCGGATCCATGTTGAGCATCATTCGCCGCACGTACCGCAGGTCCTCCGGCGTCGCGGGATCGCGGATCTGCGTGCCGCCCAGGTTGGACGAGAACAGCTGCGGGTTGCGCAGCACCTGCCGCACCTCGGCGTGCCGCAGCACCGCCCAGAAATCGGCCACCCGCAGCACGGACGCTTCCGCACGCAAAGCATCGAGCAGATCGTGCGGCACTCCACGCACATAGGTCTCGGGATCGTTGATCACGGCGGCGTCCACGGCCACGACGCTAGCCCGCCGGGGCCGTGGTGGGGAAAGATCCGCACGGTGGACACGTTGAGGGTGCGAACAGGTGGAGCCGGTGGACCGACGGTGCTGCTGCTGCACGGGCTGGGCGCGACGGGCGCGGTGTGGGACGGCTTCACCGAGCGGCTCGACCGCCGCTGGATCGCCCCCGACCTGCCCGGACACGGTAGATCCGGCCGGCTGAAACGGTACTCCTTCGGCGCCATGGCCGGCGCGGTCGCCGAGCACCTGCCGGCGGGCGAGCCGGTCACCGTGATCGGCCACTCCCTCGGCGGCGTGCTCGCCGTCGCGCTGGCCAGCGGCTGGTACGGCGTCGAGGTGCGGCGCGCGGTCGCCGTCGGCGTGAAGGTGGAGTGGACCGACGACGAACTCGCCGGCGCCGCCGCGATGGCGCAGCGACCCGTGAAGGTGTTCGGCAGCAAGGAAGAGGCGGCGCAACGCTACCTCAAGGTGTCCGGTCTCGGCGGTCTGATGCCGGCGGACCCGGACGGGCTCGCCACCACCGGCGACGGCTGGCGGCTGGCGCTGGACCCGGCGACGTTCGCCGTCGGCCGGCCGGACATGCGGGGCCTGCTCGCCGCGGCCAAGTGCCCGGTGCTGATGGTGACCGGCGAGAACGACCCGATGAGCTCCCCGGAGCAGGTGCGGGCGCTGGCCGAGCACGTCGAGGTGCTGCCGGGGCTCGGCCACAACCTGCACGTCGAGGATCCGGGCACGCTGATGGACGTGATCACCCGCACCGGGGGCTGGTAGGAAGGCGGCATGACTGCCCTCGGCACCGTGTTCCGGCCCCAGTTCGCGCCCGAGCTCCTGCGCCCCATGGCGGAGACCGCAGAAGCGTGGGAGCTCGACCAGCTGTGGGTGTGGGAGGACTGCTTCTCCGAGAGCGGGATCGCCAGCGCGGCCGCCGCCCTCGCGTGGACCGAACGGGTGCGCGTCGGCATCGGGCTGCTGCCGGTGCCGCTGCGCAACGTCGCCCTCACCGGCATGGAGGTGGCGACCCTGCACCGGCTGTTCCCCGACCGGGTGATCCTCGGCGTCGGTCACGGCGTGCAGGGCTGGATGGGCCAGGTCGGAGCCCGCGTGTCGTCGCCGCTGACGTTGCTGCGGGAGTACCTCGACGCTTTGCGGGCATTGCTGCGCGGCGAGGAGGTCAGCGTCGACGGGACGTACGTGAAGCTGGACAAGGTGCGTCTGGACTGGCCGCCCTCGGACCCCGTGAAGGTGTACGCCGGCGGCATCGGGCCGAAGACCCTGCGGCTGACCGCCGAGGCCGCCGACGGCACGCTGCTCGTCGCCGACGAGACCGTCGACGGCGTCCGCCGGATCCGGGAGTTCATCGACCACGAGATCATCGCCCCCCTGCACGTCGCCACCGGCCCCGACGCGGTGGAGCGCCTGCGCCGCACCAGCCCGGACGTGGGCGTCGCCGGCGACGCCGAGACCGTCGCGGCCGCCGTCCGGGAGCTGGTCGACGCCGGCGCCGACACCGTGATCCTGCAGCCCACCGGCGACGAGCCCGATCCCGTCGGCTTCGTGCGCTTCGTCGCCGAGCAGGTGCGGCCGCTGGTTCCCTAGAAGCCGGCCATCCCGTATGCCGCGTAGCGGATCGGCGGGGCCTGGTCGACGTCGGCGCACCTGCGGTCGCGGGTGAGCGGCCACTGGGTGAGGTACCGCACCTGCCGGCCGGTGGCGCCGATGGCGCGGCGGATGCCGTCGGCGGTCCACCCGTCGTCGAAGTAGGTCTCGCCGATGATCCACGGCTGGTGGTAGCCCAGCTCGGTCATCTTCCGGTCGGCCTGGACGAACTGGGAGTACTCGTCGCCGTTCCAGGAGTCGCCGTAGAGGTGCACGTCGAACAGGTCCGGCGGGTTGTCTCCGTAGACGGCGGGCAGCTGCGTGGCGCGGTCGGCGATCCACACCGTCATGGAGAACCCGACGGTGTCGGCCTTGCCGAACGCGGCGGTGTAGTCGGACCACAGGCGCTGCGCGTACTGGCGGAGCACCGGCTCGTTGGACATCGGCATGCCCTCGTTGAGCAGGTCGATGCGGTACGGGATGCCGGCGTCGGCGACCAGCGGGTGTAGGTGGGAGATCACCGCCCAGTCCTCCTGGTACGCCGATTCGTCCATGGCGTCCCAGTTGTGCGGGTCGTCGTCGCCTTGCGGGTGGAAGGCCACCTCGATCTCCTGGAAGCCGGCGGCCTTCACCGCGGCCAGCAGTTCGGTCAGCTGCCGGCGGTCGGTGGGGGAGAGGTCGCCGGTGCTGGAGTCCATCACGGTGCCGGAGTCCGGTCCGTGCTGGTGGAAGATGCCGATGCGGAGCCGGCGCTGGCCGGCGTCGTACATCTGGCGCAGTTGCGTGGTGATCGTGTCCCGGCCCCGGTCGAAGCTGTCGACGGTGCCGTACGCCTCACGGTCGCAGCCGTTGGTGAGGTTGTAGAAGTCGTAGTTGGAGCCGCCGGCTTCCGACGCCCCGCCGCCCGGGCGGAGCGGAATCGTCACGGCGACCAGCAGGATCGCCAACGCCACGGGCAACCACTCACGCGGTCGAAGCAAGGAACGCCCCTTCACCCGTGTCGGCCTACGGGCATCAGATTGGCACACCCCCGCCGACCGCCGTCCGGCAGACACCAGCCTGCGGTCGGAACGGACCATTCCTAAACTCCGAGTTGAGGAATGGTCCGTTCCGAACACCAAGGCGTTGACTGGGAGTCGGTGAGGTGTTAGAAGCCGGCGGCGCTGAAGGCGGCGTAGGAGACCGGTGGGGCCTGGTCGACGTCGGAGCACTTCTGGGCCCGGGTCAGCGGCCACTGGGTCAGGTAGCGCACGGACCGGCCGGTGTCGGCGATGGCCCGCCGGATCCCGTCCGCCGCCGTGCCGTCGTCGAAGTAGGTCTCGCCGATGATCCACTGCTGGTGGTAGCCCAGCTCGGTCATCTTCTTGTCGGCGTCGACGAACTGGCTGTACTCGTCGCCGTTCCAGCTGTCGCCGTAGAGGTGCACGTCGAACAGGTCCGGCGGGTTGTCTCCGTAGACGGCGGGCAGCTGCGTGGCGCGGTCGGCGATCCACACCGTCATGGAGAAGCCGACGGTGTCGTCGCTGCCGAACTGCCCGGTGTAGTCGGACCACAGGCGCTGCGCGTACGAGCGCAACACGGTCTCGTTGGACATCGGCATGCCCTCGTTGAGCAGGTCGATGCGGTACGGGATGCCAGCGGCGGCGATCAGCGGGTGCAGCTTGGAGATCACGCCCCAGTCCTCCTGGTACGCCGAATCATCCATGGCATCCCAGTTGTGCGGGTCATCGGCCCCTTGCGGGTGGAAGGCCAGCTCGATCTCTTGGAACCCGGCGGATTTCACCGCCGCGAGCAGGTCGACGAGCTGTTGGCGATCGACAGGGGAGAGGTCGCCGGTGCTGGAGTCCATGACCGTGCCGGAGTCCGGTCCGTGCTGGTGGAAGATGCCGATGCGGAGCCGGCGCTGGCCGGCGTCGTACATCTGGCGCAGTTGCGTGGTGATCGTGTCCCGGCCCCGGTCGAAGCTGTCGACGGTGCCGTACGCCTCGCGGTCGCAGCCGTTGGTGAGGTTGTAGAAGTCGTAGTTGGAGCCGCCGGCCGCCAGCGGTCCGGCCGGCGCGGCCACGGCGATCGGTGTGACAAGGGTGGCAAGCAGGGTCGCAGCCGCCAGCGGCAGCCACTTGTGCGTTCGGAGCAAGGAATTCCCCTCACCGGTCGGATTCCGGGCGCGCGAAAGCACACAGGGAAAGCGCTTACCCCGGAAAGAGATCAAGTGCGGCGGAAATTGATCTCAAGCGGTCACTGAAGGCATTGGCCGTCACTAAAAGTTGTTGATCTAGCAACTTTCCGCGACCGGCGGAGTGTAGGCATAGCTCGAATGGAGTAGTCAAGACATTCACATTTGACGCGTCGTCACTGTGTGTCGTGTCACAGCTGCGTGGCGAAGCCCGGGGGTGGGCGAAATCCGGTCGCGCCGGCACGTAAACTTGATACGTGATCAAGCTGATCTGCTAGGCGGCCTCCGGGCCCGCCGGCCCCGAGGCCGGTGGGCGGACGAGTCCTGCCCGCGATCACACCGACTCCGGAGTTGTGCCTTGATCACCGTCACCGACCTTGAACTGCGCGCGGGTTCGCGCATCCTGCTCTCCGACGCCACGCTGCGCGTGCAGCCGGGTGACCGCATCGGCCTCGTCGGCCGCAACGGCGCGGGCAAGACCACCTCGTTGCGCGTGCTCGCCGGCGAGGGCCAGCCGTATGCGGGCGAGGTCCGCCGCAGCGGCGAACTCGGTTACCTGCCACAGGATCCGCGCGAGGGCGATCTGTCCGTCACGGCCAAGGACCGCGTGCTGTCGGCCCGCGGCCTCGACCAGTTGCTGCGCGAGATGGAGAAGGCGCAGACGACCATGGCCGAGCTGGTCGACCAGGACGCGCTCGACAACGCGGTTCGCAAGTACGGCAAGCTGGAGGAGCGCTTCGGCGCGCTCGGCGGGTACGCCGCCGAGAGCGAGGCCGCGCGCATCTGCGCCAACCTCGGCCTCGCCGACCGCGTGCTCGCGCAGCCGCTGCGCACACTGTCCGGCGGCCAGCGCCGCCGCGTCGAGCTGGCCCGAATCCTGTTCGGCGCCTCGGAATCCGGCGCGGGCGGCAAGGCCGGCACCACGCTGCTGCTGGACGAGCCGACCAACCACCTCGACGCCGACTCCATCTCCTGGCTACGGTCCTTCCTGCGCCAGCACACCGGCGGCCTCGTCGTGATCAGCCACGACGTCGAGTTGCTGGCCGACGTCGTGAACAAGGTCTGGTTCCTGGACGCGACCCGCGGCGAGGTCGACATCTACAACATGGGCTGGGCCAAGTACCTCGAGGCGCGCGCCGCCGACGAGAAGCGCCGCCGCCGCGAGCGGGCCAACGCCGAGAAGAAGGCGTCGGCCCTGATGGCGCAGGCGGACAAGATGCGGGCCAAGGCGACGAAGGCGGTCGCCGCGCAGAACATGGCCAAGCGCGCCGAGAAGCTGCTGTCCGGACTGGAGGACCAGCGGGTCGCCGACAAGGTCGCGCGGATCCGCTTCCCGCAGCCGGCCCCGTGCGGCAAGACCCCGCTGATGGCCGAGGGCCTGAGCAAGTCCTACGGCTCGCTGGAGATCTTCACCGGCGTCGACCTCGCGGTCGACCGCGGCAGCAAGGTTGTGGTGCTCGGGCTGAACGGCGCCGGCAAGACCACGCTGCTGCGCCTGCTCGGCCGCATGGAGAAGCCGGACGCCGGCGAGCTCGTGCCGGGCCACGGCCTGCGGATCGGCTACTACGCGCAGGAGCACGAGACCCTCGATCACGACGCGACGGTCTGGGAGAACATCCGGCACGCCGCGCCGGACGTGCCGGAGCAGCAGCTGCGGTCGCTGCTGGGCACGTTCCTGTTCAGCGGCGAGCAGCTGGACCAGCCGGCCGGCACGCTGTCCGGCGGCGAGAAGACCCGGCTCGCCCTGGCCGGCCTGGTCTCCAGCGCGGCCAACGTGCTTCTGTTGGATGAGCCAACCAACAACCTGGACCCGGCCAGCCGGGAGCAGGTGCTCGACGCGTTGCGCCGCTTCGAGGGCGCGGTCGTGCTCGTCACCCACGACCCGGGGGCCGTTCAGGCGCTGGAACCCGAGCGGGTGATCCTGTTGCCCGACGGCACGGAAGACCACTGGTCGGATGACTACCTCGAGCTCATCGAGTTGGCATGATCCGCTGGTCGAGGCGTTGATCTGCCACAATGGCAACACTGATCACTTCATTCACTCCGGTGATCAGCCAGAGGTAACTCAACGATCACCGAGCGATGATTTTGCTTGATCGTCTGGCGTTCGGGCCCGTCGTGTTCGATCATTGCGACGACAGGGGCCGAACACGGCCCGACCTGCACTCCCACGGAAGGCGGGACAAGGTGGCTGACCTGAAGAAGGGCGCCCGGATCACGGGGCCCACGCGGGACAAGCTGGCCGCTGACCTGAAGAAGAAGTACGAGAAGGGTGCCAGCATCCGCGCCCTCGCGGAGTCCACCGGTCGTTCGTACGGCTTCGTGCACCGGGTGTTGTCCGAGTCCGGCGTGCAGCTTCGGGGCCGGGGCGGCGCCACGAGGACCAAGAAGAAGTAGGGCGAGGCTGCACCCGGACGACCCGTTTCCCCTAGACCATTGGGGTGATCAGCGCCGTCCGGGTGATCAGTTGGGATCAGCCGATCGCGCGCAGGAACGTGCCCGCCACGTTCACCGCGGGGCCGGACGAGTCGGCGTGCGGCAGCAGCACCGCGAAGGCGACGTCGTTGCGGTATCCGACGAACCAGCCGTGGGCCGGGCCGTCGCCGACCTCGGCGGTGCCCGTCTTGCCGAACGTGTTGGGCAGCGACGCCAGCGCGTGCGCGGTGCCCACCGGCGTGCACACCTCATGCATCATGGTGCGCACCTGGTTGAGCACGCTCACCGGCGGCGCCGCGACCATGCCCTGGGCGGTGGTCTGCTGACCCCTGATCAACACCGGCGTCGGCGCCTGTCCGTTGTGGACGGTGGCGGCGACGACAGCCATGCCGAACGGGCTGACCAGGTCGGTGCCCTGGCCGAAGCCGTCGACCGCGCGATCGACCTCGTCGGTCGCGGTATCGACGCGCCCGGTGTTGGTCGTGATGCCCGGGATGTCGTAGTCCACGCCGAGGCCGAGTTGCCGTGCGGCGGTGGGTAAGTCGTTCGCGCCCAGATTCGCCGCGAGTTGGGCGAACGTGGTGTTGCACGACTTCGCGAACGCCGTGTGCACCTGGGTAGCATAATCGGGCGGGCTGCCGGCGACGACGCCGTCCTCGTTGGGGACCGTGCGCGGTCCGATGTGGACGGTCGGCGGACAGGACACAGCGGAGTTCCCGGTCACGCCGTGCTGCAACGCCGCGGTTGCCGTCACGATCTTGAATGTGGAGCCGGGCGGGAACGTGCCGGTGAGCGGGCTCAGTCCGCTGCTGTCGAACGCGGCATTGGTGGCGACGCTCAGGATTTCGCCGGTGGACGCCTGCATCGCGACCAGCGTGGCCGCGCCCTGGAAGCCGTCCACCGCCTTCTGCGCCGCCGCCTGCGTGCCGGCGTCGATCGTCAGCGCGTAGGCCGCCTTCTTCGTGCCCTCCTGCTGGCCCAGCGTCTTCACGTCAGTGCCGGCGGCGTCCACGATGGTGATCGAATGCCCGTCGACGGCCTGCAGATCACCGCCGATCGCTTGCTGCACACCGGCTTTGAGCGTCTTCGGCACGGCGTCGAGCTGCATCGGCTTGCCGTCGCGGTCGGTCAGCGTCGAGCCGCCGGGCGTGGTGCGCAGCGTCAGTGACTGGCCCTTGGCCAGCTCCGGGTGGATGTCCGCGTCCGACCAGTGGACGAGCCATTTCCCGTTGCGCTGCACCAATTGCAGCGTCACCTGGTAGGGCAGGTCGAACTGGCCCAGGCGCCAGTCCACGTTCACGGTGGCCGCGTTGTTCGCGGCGTCGCCCGCCACGCTCGCGGTCAACCGAGCGGCACTCATGTTCTTGTACAGCGTCGTGAGCGCCGCGGTCGACGCCGTCGGGTCGTCGGTCAGCGCCGCCGCGGCCGAGGCGTCGAGCGCGCCGAAGGACTGCGCGTAGTCGTGGGCCACATCGTTGGCGGACAACGGCTGCGGGTCCGTCACCGGCGAGTTGGTGACGTACTTCGACGGCGGTCCGGGCATGAGCAGCAGGTACCCGGCGGTGGCGATGACGGCGACCACCGCCGTGCCGCCCGTGCCCAGAATCCACCATCTGGTCTTCGACTGCATGAAGTTCAGGCCCCCCTTGAGCGTCACGTGCCTCGACGGACGCTAGCCCCTTCCCGACTTCCCTTCCTCGGTATTTCTACTCACCGCCGGTGTCGGTTCCGTCACGCCAGCACGTCGATGCGGGGCGTGTACTTGGCCAGCAGCGCCTTGTTGGCCGCGTCGCCGCCCTCCACGTTGGCGCTGCGCCACAACGGCAGCTCGAAGCCGGTCGCCGTGGCGCGGTCCAGCAACCGCACCAGCAGCAGGTTCCACAGGAACGCGTTGGCCAGCGACGAACTCGGGGCCGTCACCGGGGCGCCCGGCGGATAGGCGGAATCGCCCGGAATGACCAGGTTGTCCAGCACGAACGAGGCCTCCTCGGCCAGCGTCGTGCCGGCCCGCTTCGGCGCCACCGAGCTGGTCGCGATCGAGGTGAACGCCACCACCGGCGTGCCGGCCGCCTTCGCCTGCCGGGCCAGCTCCACCGGGTACGGGTTGATGCCCGAGGTGGAGAAGATGATCAGCACGTCCCGCTCGGTCAGCTCCACGCCGGTCAGCACCTCCGCGGCCAGGCCCGACTTGCGCTCCGCGGTCGTGCTGGACACCGCGCCGTGCATCGGCAGCAGCGAGGGGTGGTAGAGCGGGCGCACGCAGGCCAGGCCGCCCGCGCGGTAGAAGGTCTCGGCGACGGCGGCCAGCGAGTGCCCGGCGCCCGCCGCGAGCACCGTGCCGTCCGCCTTGATCGCGGCCAGCAGCACGTCCGCGACCTTGTCCAGCGCGTCCGCGTTGTGCCGCTCGATCCGGCCCAGCTCCTCGCGCAGGAAGGTGCCGTAGTCCTCGGTCATTCAGTTGCCTCCGTGGCGGTGTTTTGGTCCATACCACTGTGCCCTGGCCGTCAAGAGTCCTCGCCGGCCACCCGGTCCAGGTGGCGTTCGAGCGCGTCCAGGTGGTCCGACCAGAGCCGCCGGTACGGCGCGAGCCAGTCGTCCAGCTCCCGCAGCGGGTCCAGGCGCAGCCGGTAGCAGCGGCGCTGCGCGTCCACCCGGACCGTCACCAGACCGGCCTCGCGCAGCACGCGCAGGTGCTTGGACACCGCCGGCTGGCTCAGCTCCAGCTGGTCGACGAGCTGGCCGACGGACCGCTCCTCGGTCCGCAGCAGGTCGAGGATCCGGCGCCGGCTCGGCTCGGCGAGCACTTCGAAGGTCGTGGCCACCAGGTTGGAGTACGTCACCGGCTATATGCTTGTCAAGGCATGAGCGTGGCGACGCGGCCGTGCTCGCCGGCGGCCCAGCACGTCACCGGCGTCGGGCAGGACACCGTGTCGAAGCTGCCGGTGTCGAACTGCCGCCAGTGCCGTCCGCCGTCCAGGCTCAGATCGCTGCCGTTGGGGCCGACCGCGACCACAGCGTTCCCGAGCAGCCACGCCGCTCCCGAGCGGTAGCCGCTGACCGTGGACGCCTGCCAGCTGCGGCCGGCGTCCTGGCTGGTCGCCGCCGATCCCGTCATCGGCGCCGAGTAGTCGCCGCCGACCGCGACGCCGTGCCTCGGGTCGCGGAACGCCACCGCGAACACGCCGGAGGAGGCGCTGCTGGGCAGGGGAGTGGCCGTCTCGTGCCAGGTGCGGCCGCGGTCCGTCGAGTGGTAGATCCGGGACTGCGCCCCGCCACCGCTGCCGATCCACGCATCTTGGCCGCCGCTCGTGGCGATGCACTGGCCGCTGGCCGCGAATCCCGCCTCGCCCTGCTGTGCCTCGGGCATGCCGGCGTCGGGCAGCACTTGCCAGCTGCGGCCGCCGTCGTCGGTCGACAGCACCTCGAACCGGCCGTTCACCGGGTCACCGACGATCAGGCCGTGCCGCTGGTCGAAGAACGCCATGCAGTCGTAGAAGGCGTTCGGGTCGGCGTTCGTCTGCGTCTGCTGCCACGACTTGCCGCCGTCCTCCGTGCGGTAGACCCGGGAGCTGTCCCCCGGGCCGATCGACAACGCCACCGCGTGAAGCGCGTCGAACGCCTGGACGTCACGGAAATCCAGCGCTGCCGCGTTCGGCGGCGCCACCTGGCGCCAGCTCCTGCCGCCGTCGGTCGTCCGCAGGATCGTGCCCGCGCTGCCGCTCGCCCACGCCACCAGCGGGCTCACTGCCGACAGTCCGCGCAACCGGGCGTCGCTTCCCGTCGGGTGCAGCCGCCATGTCGGCCCTGGTGCGGCCGCCGCCGTCGTCGCCGTGGTGACCACCAGCAACGCCGCCACGATTCCCGTGATCCACCTCATTGGGCGGACGCTACCTCACCGGGGAAGGTCCTCCGGGCGGTCCACGTCGTGCCCGTCGGCCACATCTTCACAGGCCACTTCCGTCACCTCGTGCCGCCGCAGATACGCCCTCGCCCCGCTGTCCCCCTGCGCCAGCTCGTGGACCCCTTGCCAGTGCTCGCGCCCGATCAACACCGGATGCCCCCGCCTGCCGTTGTAGGTCGCCGCCGCCAACACGTCCGGCGTCGCGTGCCCGAGCACCCGCTCGATCGCCTCCGCCGTGACGCCCGGCAGGTCCACCGTCATCACCGCCACCGCGCCCACCCCTTGCGCCGCTGTCCCTTGCAGCGCCTCGATTCCCTTGCGCAGCGACGACCCCATCCCGCTCGGCCAGTCGGGATTCTCGACCACCTCGGCGTCCCCGAGATCCGCCTCGCGGACTTTCTCCGCCGCCGCCCCCGCCACGACGACGATCCGGCCGCACCCCGCCGCCCGCAGCCGATCCACCGTCGACTCCACGAACAGCCGCCCGCCGTGGGACACCAGCGCCTTCGGCATCCCGTACCGCCGGCCCTCCCCGGCCGCCAGCACCAGCCCCGCCACGCTCGCCATGCCGGCGAGCCTATCCGGGGGGCACGGAAGGCCGCCTTGCTCGCGCCGGACGCGGGCAAGGCGGCCTTGTCCGTGCCGCTAGTGGTGGGTGCCGCGCATCTGTTCGTTCATGATCAGGAACGCGCCGAGACCGTGCGGGTCGTTGGTGGCCCGGGGCCGGGCCAGGTAGAAGGCGGTGTCGCCGACGTTGGTGCCGATGCAGATGTCGGCGATGTTGGTCAGGCCGTCACTGCCGAGGGACACCTTGGCCAGCACGCCCTTGTAACCCTTGTCGGCCACGGCCTGGTAGCTGTGGTCGATGTAGCCCTTCTGCACGGCCTTGGACACCATGTAGGTGAACATCGCCGAGCACGAGGTCTCGGTCCAGTTGCCGGACAGGGTCGGCTTCTCGGGCACCTGGAACCAGCGGCCGGTGGCGGGGTCCTGGTACTTGCGGATGGCCTTGGCCAGGTTCTGGACGTTCTTGATGATCTTCGCGCGGTTGGGGTCGGAGCGCGGGGTGTAGTCGAGGACGTCGACGCTGGCCATGGAGTACCAGCCGATGGACCGGCACCAGAACTCGGAGGAGTGGTGCGTGGCGGGGTCGGCCCAGGTCTGCGTGCCGGACTCGTCGTAGGCGTGGAAGAAGAAGCCGGACGGGTCGGCGAGGTGGCTGCCGTAGGTGACGAGCTGCTTGGCGGCCTCGGCGTTGGCGTACGTGGCGTCGTCGAAGGTGGCGCCGTAGCGCTCCAGGAACGGCAGCACCATGTAGGTGCCGTCCAGCCACAGCTGGTGCTCACGGCTGGTGGCGTGCCAGAAACCGCCGTCGGAGGTGCGCGGGTAGGTGTTCAGGCGGGTCCGGATCTGCGCGGCCGCCTTCTGGTACCGGGGATCCTTGGTCTCCTGGTACAGCAGCACCAGCAGGTTGCCGGACTGCATGGAGTCCAGGCTGTTGAAGCTGTTGCTCACCTTGCCGTTCGCGTCGACGAAGCGGTCGACCCAGGCCTTGATGTAGTCCAGGTACGCCTTGTCGTGGGTGCGCTTGTAGACGAGGTACTGGCCGTAGAGGTACAGGCCGGTCTGGTAGCCCCAGCTGCCGAGCGTGGCCGGCGTGAAGCGCTTCATGGTCGAGTCGACGACGGCCTTCGACCAGTCCGTCGCGGACGGTGGCTGTGCGGGGGCGGCGGTGGCCGCGACCGGCAGGATCGGGGCGAGGCTGGCGACCAGGACGATCCCGATCCGGCGGATCCAGCTGCCCCGCGTGCGCGGGCTGGGCATCGTGCTCCTCTCGATGGAGCCCGCGGCGGGAGGCTCGTGGCTGTCGATGAACGAGTACTCCGGTCACGCCTGCGTCGTCAAGGCTGGACATCCGATCTATAGCCGTAGTATCTGTTCGGAATACGTTTACATCGAAGAAGTCATCCGATGGGTCGGCCTACGGCGTTCGGCTGAGCCCGGGCGGGTCGGGCCGGGGGCCGTTCGGTTGAACCGCGCGGCTCCCACCTGCGTAAATCCAGCGGTGTGCGCAATCCGATCGAGCACGGAGCGAACTCGAGTGGAGTCCAGTCAGCCGCGGTCGAAGGGATTCTGGGACGTCCAGGTCGGCGGCCTGCCGCTGCGAACCGCGGTACCCGTGGCCCTCGCGCTGGTGACGAGTGTCGGCATCGCGTTCACGACGATGTGGCCGGGCTCCAGCGAGAACACGGCGCTACCGCCGGTCGTGCCCACCGGGCCATCGGTGATCACGTTGCCGCCGGCCGGATCCCCGCCGCCGGTCACCTCCACCTCGCCGACCGGCGGCACGTCCTCGACCACCGGCGGCGCCACGACAACGACGACCACGGCCAGCAAGCCCCCGGCCGGGCCGACACTGCCGCCCCGGGTGGTGACGATGCTGGACGACATCACCGCCGTGTTCGAACAAGGCAAGACCACACCGCAGTACGCCAGCATCGTCAACGACCATGACGGCTGCGGCTTCAAGGCCGGCTGGGCCAGCTTCTGCACCGCCCGCGGCGACGTGTTCACCGTGGTCAGCCAGTACACCGACGACGTGCCCGACAATCCGCTCCGCCGCTACCTGCCCACCCTGCAGAAGCTGGGCGAGTCCCACAGCGACGACACCGGCGCCCTCGGCGACTCGTTCGTCAACGACTGGCGGACCGCCGCCGCCGACCGGAGATTCGACGACGTCCAGCTCAAGGTCGGCCACGAGCTGTTCCTCACGCCGGCGCTGGCCATCGCCAACCAGCTCAACATCCGCAGCACCCTCGGCGCCGAGGACCTGTTCGACACCGCGCTGATGATGGGCCCCAGCAGCAGCGACTGCGACGGCCTGCCCAAGCTCATCACCGAGTCCATCATCGAGGCCTCCGGCACCCCGGTGTCCGGCGTCGCCGAGCCGGTTTTCCTGGCCGCCTTCAACAAGATCCGGCTCAAGCACCTGCGCAACCCCTGCACCCCCGGCCGGCAGAAGGTATGGAGCGAGGCTGTCGACCGGGTACAGGCGCTGCAGCAGTTGGCGGACAAGAACTGCTGGAAGCTCGACCCGCCGCTGACGATCGGCGCGGACTTCAACCTGACCATCAAGACGCCGAGCGATTAGGCCGCCGCCCCGGTCGTGGCGGCGTCGAGTACCTGCGCTGCCTCTGCGGTAGCCGGCTGGCCCGGGTCGACGGCGTGATCGTCGGCGCCATCAGTTCAGACCCTGACTGCGCGAAACTGCTCGGTTTCCCTACTTTTGGCGCATGGACGCGCAGTAGTGCTCGCCCGTAGTGTCCGTTCGCGGCGACTAGCTGGGTGGGAGGCAAGCCATGGAGATGGCTCGGCGGTGGTTCCTGGCCATGGGCGGATTGGCGCCGCTAGCTGCGGTTATGCCGGGCCAACCGGTGAGACGGGAGCAGTCGGGGCGGTGCGGCCACCGCTTCGCCTTCGCGCCCGACGGCAGCGGCTTCCTGCTCGACTGCCAGCGGTTCCAGATCCGCGGCGGCGAGATGCACCCGGCCCGCATCCCGGTCGAGCACTGGCGGCATCGCATCGCCATGGCCAAGGCGATGGGCCTGAACACGATCTCGATCTACGTGATGTGGAACTACGTGGAGCCGCGACCGGGCGTGTTCGACTTCCGCACCGAGCGCCGCGACGTGGAGGCGTTCGTCCGGCTCTGCCGGGCCGAGGGCATGTGGGTGCTGCTGCGCCCCGGCCCGTACGTCTGCGGCGAGTGGGACCTCGGCGGCATCCCGCCGTATCTGCTGGCCGTCAAGGACATCAAGCTGCGCGTGGACGCCGACGAACGCTACCTGGCGGCGGTCCGCCGCTACATCGGCCAGCTCGCTCCGCGGATCCGCCCGCTGATGGTCGCCAACGGCGGCCCGATCCTGATGGTGCAGATCGAGAACGAGTACGGCTCCTACGGCAGCGACCCCGCCTACCTGGAGCAACTCCGCCAGCTGTGGATCGAGCACGGCGTCGACGGCCCGTTCTACACCGAGGACGGCCTGGGCCAGCTGGAGCAGAACCACAGCAACGTCAAGGGCGGGGCGATCGCGCTGAGCGGCGGCGACGCGGCGTCCATCGCCGCCGCCCGCAAGGCGTTCCCGGCCGTGCCGGCGATGGCCGGCGAGGTGTATCCGGGCTGGCTGACGCACTGGGGCGACAAGAACTTCGCCGGGCCGACCGACATCACGGCGGACCTCAAGGCGTTCATGGCCGAAGGCCTGTCGTTCAACCTGTACATGGTGCACGGCGGCACCAGTTTCGGCTTCTCCGCCGGCGCCAACGCCAACGACCTCTCCGGCGGCTACCAGCCCGATGTCACCAGCTACGACTACGCCGCGCCGATCACGGAGCAGGGCGTGGCAACTCCGCAGTACCACGCCTATCGCGACCTGATCGCCGGCTACCTGCGGGCACTGCCGCCGATTCCCGATCCGAAGCCGACAATCGTCCCCGCGCCGGTCACGCCGACCGTGTACGCGTCGCTGTGGGACAACCTCCCCGACGCCGTGGCGTCGACGGACCCGCAGCCGTTCGAGATGCTCGGCCAGAGTTACGGCTTCGCCTTGTACCGCACGAGAATCGCCGGCGCCGGTGAGCTCGACATCCGCTGGGTGCACGACTACGCCACGGTGTTCGTCGACGGTCACTACCAGGGCGGCTTCTCCCGCCCGCTGATCCCCGACGCGGAATCGAAGAAACTCAACGTCACCAACAACAACGCGCCGCTGGCCCTGACGATGTCCGGCACCACGCTGGACATCCTGGTCGAGGGCATGGGCCGGACCAACTACGGCCACGCCATCGTGGACCGCAAGGGCATTCTCGAATCGGTCTCCCTCAACGGATCGAAGCTCGCCGGCTGGCAGATCTTCCCGCTGCCGCTGGACGACATCGGCACACTCAAGCCGATCGTCAAGGACGCCAAGCGGCCCGGCCTGTTCTTCCGGGCCACGCTCACCCTCGACGTGGTCGGCGACACCTACCTGGACATGTCCCGCTGGACCAAGGGCGTGGTGTGGGTGAACGGCAACAACCTGGGCCGGTACTGGGAGATCGGCCCGCAGCACCGGCTGTTCTGCCCGGCGCCGTGGCTTCGGCCGGGGCGCAACGAGATCGTGGTGCTGGACCTGCACCAGACCACGCCGCAACCGATCGGCTTCGCCCGAACCCTGGCCTGAAGCCCGACCACCGCAACCGATCAGCCTGGCCCGCACCTTGAGCTGAAAGGCATCCGCCGTGCCATCAACGATCCTGCTCGCCGCGGTCACGGCCGCGTCGCTGCTGACGCCCGTGACCACCGCCGCCGAGCCGACCCTGGCCGAAACGCCGCCGATGGGCTGGAACGACTGGGCGCACTACCAGTGCGACTTCACCGAGCAGACCATCCTCTCCAACGCCGACGCCCTGGTCTCGACCGGCCTGGCGGCCAAGGGCTACAACACGGTCACCATCGACGACTGCTGGATGGCGAAATCCCGTGACGGCAACGGAAACCTCGTCGCCGACCCGGTGAGGTTCCCGGACGGCATGGCCTACGTCGGCCGGTACCTGCACGACAAGGGCCTCAAGTTCGGCATCTACGAGGACGCGGGCACGCTCACCTGCGGCGGCTATCCGGGCAGCTGGAACCACTTCCAGCAGGACGCCGACCTGTTCGCGGGCTGGGGCGTGGACTACCTCAAGTTGGACGGGTGCAATGTGCCGACGGTGCCGGGCCAGACCGAGGAACAGACCTACAAGTCGGCCTACGCCCAGCAGTCCGCCGCGCTCGCGAAGACCGGCCGGAAGATCGTCTTCTCCGAGTCGGCGCCGGCCTACTTCCAGGGGCAGACCTCCTGGTACACGGTGTTGAGCTGGGTGAAGCAGTACGGCCAGCTCTGGCGCGAGGGCTACGACATCGCCACGTACGACAAGAACAAGCCGAACGCCAGCCGCTGGGGCAGCGTGCTCGGCAACTACGGCTACAACAACCCGCTCGGCCGCTACGCCGGTCCGGGCAACTGGAACGACCCCGACTTTCTCATCGCCGGTGACGGCGGCATGACGGCCGACGAGTCCCGCAGCCAGGTCGCCCTGTGGGCGATGATGGCCGCGCCGATGATCCTCAGCTCGGACGTGACCACGCTGTCGTCGACGGCGATCGCGACGCTCGGCAACGCGGACATCCTTGCGGTGGACCAGGATCGGCTGGGCAAGCAGGGCACGGTCTACGCCCAGAACGGCACGACCGACGTGCTCTACCGGCCGCTGGCCAACGGCGACCGCGCGGTGGCGATCCTCAACCGCAGCGGTTCCTCGGTCACCACGAGCACCACCGGCGGGCTGCCGAGTTGTTCCTACACGGCCAAGGACCTGTGGACCGGCAAGACCTCGAACGCCATCAGCGCGATGATTCCCGCACATGGCACCGGCATCTTCCGCGTCACGCCGGGCAACGACTGCGGTGCGGTCGATCCGATCGGCCAGATCTCCGGCACGAGCGGCAAGTGCGTGGACGACTCCGGCAGCGGCACCGCCGACGGCAATCCGGTGATCCTGTGGCCCTGCACCGGAAACCCGAACCAGCGCTGGCAGACGTCGAACGGAACCGTCCGAACCCTCGGCAAGTGCCTGACCAACAGCGGCAACAAGGCGGTACTGTCCACATGCGACGGCACCGGCAGCCAGCAGTGGTCGTACAAGCTGAACGGGAACCTCGTCAACCAGGGGCTGTGCCTCGACGTCACGGGCGGTGGCAGCGCTGACGGGACGGCGTTGCAGCTGTATGCCTGCGGCGACAACCAGCTGAACCAGATCTGGGCGCTGCCTAGCTGAGCCCCAACGCCGTCAGCGTCCGGTCCAGCGCGGCCTCCTGAAGCTCAGCGCTGTACGTCTCCGGGTCCGCCGATGCCAGTGCGGCCGCGCCCTCGGCCATGCCCATCAACGCCAGTGCGGCCGTGGACACCTCGTCTGGTGACCACGAAGGAGCGGCGGCGGCAACGAGTCGCAGGATTCGTTGCCGCCACGCCCTGGTGTTGACCCGATGCAGCTCAAGCAGCTCGGAGTCGCCGACCGTGGCGGCGAGAAAGCCGATCCACACCACGCTTTCCGTCGTGCCGGCCTCGGTGATCGCCAATCCCTGGGCCAGCACGGCCCGCAGCGCTTCCCGGGGTGTCGACGCGGCCGCCTCCAACGCTTCGACGCGCAACCGGGTCCGCTCGTGCAGCAACTCCCGGGCGTGCCGGAGCAACGCGCGGCGGTTGGGGAAGCGGTGCATCACGAGCCCGGTGGTGCAGCCGGCGGCGGCCGCCACGGCACGGATGGTCAGGTGCTCCAGGCCCTGCTGGGCCAGTACGTCCCACACCGCCTGCGACAGCTGCTCCGCCGCCCGCGGGTTCGCGACTCGTGACATGAAACCCTCCCGTAACAGACGTTACCGTAACATCTGTTCCGTGACGACCGTAGAACACCGCCCCTGGGACGACCCGAACGGCATCCACCTGCGCGAACGCCAGCGCGAAGAGATTCTCGCCCGCTACGGCGGCGAGGACACGGAGCCGGGCGTGCACCCGAGCGCCGCCGACGTCGCCGTCTTCCTGATCGCCTTCGACGACGCCGGCACGCCGCTGGGCTGCGGCGCGCTACGCCAACTCGACGACACGTCCGCCGAGGTCAAGCGCATGTACGTGGAGCCGGCGGCGCGCGGCACCGGCGTGGCGACGGCCGTGCTCCGGGCCCTGGAGCAGGCGGCCGTCGACCGCGGCTGGACCACCGTGCGGCTGGAGACCGGCACCGGCCAGCCCGACGCGATCCGCTTCTACGAGCGCGAGGGCTACCGCCCGATCCCGCTCTACGGCGACTACGTCGGCAGCGAGGTCTCCCTCTGCTACGAGCGCGTGCTCAGCCCCGGTGTGCCAGCAGATGCTCGATGAGCAGCCGGCACAGCTCCTCCGGCGCCTCCTCCGGGATCCAGTGCGAGACGTCCTCCACGATCTCCAGCCGGTACGGCCCGGTGACGTGCTTCTCGGTGGCCAGCACGCCGGCCGAGCCGATCGCGTTGTCCTCGGTGCTCCACACCATCAGCGTCGGCACCTCGACCGGGCCGACCTCGCCCGTCAGGTCCATGGCGCGGTACCAGTTCAGCGCCGCGGTCAGCGCCCCCGGCTGCGTGAAGCGGTCCAGGTAGTGCTCGACGTGGTCCTCGGGGACCTTCCAGTCGTAGATCCGGCGCAGCTTGTCGGCCTCGTCCGCGAGCAGCATCTTCTCCGCCGACCCGGCCTGCCGGAACGTGGTGATGTACCGGGACCGCTCGTGCTGGTCCTCGTCGGTGGCGCGAGCGTGGTCGAACGCCGCCGGGTGCGGCACCGACACGGCGGTCAGCGTGCGCACGCGCTCCGGCATGGCGGCCGCCGTCGCCCACGCCACGATCGCGCCCCAGTCGTGGCCGACCAGGTCGAAACGCTGCCAGCCCAGCTCGTCGGCGATCGCCGCGACGTCGCCGACCAACTCCTCCAGTCGGTAGTCGCTGACGTGCTCGGGACGCACCCCGGGGGAGTAGCCGCGCTGGTCCGGGGCCACCGCGCGGCAGCCGCCGCCCCCGAGCACTCGCAGCTGCTGCTCCCATTCCAGCGACGACTGCGGGAAGCCGTGCAGCAGCAGCACCTCGCGGCCGTCCTCGTCGCCGCTGGCCAGCGCGTCGAACGTGCCGGCGGGCGTGGAGATGCGCGTTTTCTCGATCACACAGTCGACTCTAGCGCCCGCTCCTCGACGAGCTGATCCTCGTCCCACCGAGTCGTGAACCGGTTGACGAACTTGTCCTGCCACAGCAGCGTGACGCCCCAGACCGCCAGGCCGGCGATGGTGGCCAGCAGCGCGCCGGCGGTGATGTCGGCCGGGTAGTGCACGCCGACGAACACCCGGGAGATCGCCACCAGGGCGGCCACGCCCATGAAGTACGGGCCCCACTTGGCCGAGACGAAGAACCAGACCGCGATCGCCAGCGCGAACGAGGCCGTGGCGTGGTCGCTGGGCAGCGACACCCCGGGGTCGTGGGTGATCAGCATGTGCACCTGGTGGGTCTGGAACGGCCGCAGCGACAGGCCGAACATCCGCACCACCACCGACAGCACCAGGCCGATGGCCAGCGTGGCTCCGACCTGCCCGATCCGCCACGCGCCCACCGGCCACCAGCCGTCCTGCCTGGCCCGCAGGAAGGTCACCACGGCGCCGGCGGCGAACAGCAGGAAGATCAGGTACTTCGCGGCGAAGACCATCAGCACGTCCAGCGGGCCGAACTTCCCGGCGAGCCCGTTGACCAAGCCGAAGATCTCGTAGTTCACGCGCGCTCCTCACAGACTCGATGTCGATCAAGGATGCCGCACCGGCGGTTGGCCCCTGATTCACCCCCTGGTCATCTTCTCCACACTGCCAGGACATCCGGCGACGCGCATGTACGCCAAAGTCACGGCGAACCGGAGCAACCTCCGCTGCGAATGCCCTGGCATGCCCAGCTCAGTCGCCCCCGGCCTGCGGGAACGGGGTGAAGTCCGGCGGCCCACCGGTGTGGCGCTGCTGTTGCACGGAGGTCGTTCCCGCAGCCACGAACCGGCTACCAGGGCAAACCTCACCTACGTGCGGATGGTGCCGTTCGCCCGCGACCTGGCGTGGCACGGCCGCAAGCACGGCCTACTGGCGGCCCAGCTCAGCTACCGGTACCGCGGCTGGAACGACGGGGACCCCGTCGAAGACACCCACTGGGCGCTCGATCGCCTGCGTGAACGACACGGTGAGTTGCCGGTCGTGCTGGTCGGCCACTCCATGGGCGGCCGGACCGCATTGCACGCCGCCGCCGACCCGCACGTGCTGGGCGTTTGCGCGCTGGCGCCGTGGACGGAACCGGGGGAGCCGGTCGCGCAGCTGGCCGGGAAGTCGCTGCTGATCGCGCACGGTGACCGCGAGCGCTGGACCGACCCGCGCCTGTCCTACGACTACGCGGTCCGGGCCAAGGCCGTCACGAGCGACGTCTGCCGCTTCGAGGTGCACGGCGACGGGCACGCGATGCTGCGCCGCGCGGGCGAATGGACGAGATTGGTCCGAAGTTTTGTCCTCGGTCGCCTGGATTACGAACCGATGCCGGCCTGGATCGCGAACGCTGTGCATGAACCGTCGCCGCGGGGCCTCCGGGTGCCGCTGAGCCTGAAAGGGGCCGCCGGAATGAACAGGTCGCCCGAATGACGAGGGGCACAGTCGCGGTGATCGGTTCGGGCGTGGCCGGGCTGACCGCCGCCTACCTGCTGCAACGCCGCTACGACGTGTCGCTGTTCGAGGCCGACGCGAGGCTGGGCGGGCACGCCCACACGCACGACCTGCCGACCCAGGGCGGCGGCTTCGTCGCCGTGGACAGCGGGTTCATCGTGCACAACGAGAGCTCGTATCCGAACCTGTTGCGGCTGTTCCACGAGCTGGGCGTGGCAACGCGGGACTCGGAGATGTCGATGAGCGTCCGCTGCGACGGCTGCGGCCTCGAATACGCCGGCGCGCGGCAGCTGCCGGGCCTGTTCGCCCAGCGGGCCAACGCCGTTCGCGGGCGGTACCTGCGGATGCTGGCCGAGGTGAAGCGGTTCCACCGGCATGCGCGGCGGGTGATGGACGACGAACGGGCCGGCGACGTCACGCTGGGCGCATTCCTCGCTGTCGGCGGCTATTCCCCGTACTTCGTGCAGCACTTCATGGTTCCGGTGGTGTCGGCGGTGTGGTCGGCGGGGGAGACGCAGTCGCTGAGCTACCCGGCGCGGTACCTGTTCAGGTTCCTCGCCAACCACGGCATGTTGTCGGTCGGCGGGTCCCCGCAGTGGAAAACCGTCGTCGGCGGATCGCGTCGCTACGTGGAGCGGGCCGCGAAGGGCCTGTCCGCGGTGGAGATCTCGACGCCGATCCGGGCCCTGAGCCGGACCTCCGGCGGGGTGGCGATCCGGGACGACGCCGACCAGACGCACGAGTTCGACAAGGTCGTCGTCGCCACCCATCCGGATCAGGCCCTCCGGCTGCTGGTCTCACCGTCCACTGCGGAACGCGAAGTGCTCGGGGCGTTCGAGTACTCCCGCAACGAGACCTGGCTGCACAGCGACCCGTCCGTACTGCCGGTGAGCCCCGGGGCGCGGGCCTCGTGGAACTACCTCAAGACCAGTTGCCACGACGGCGGCGGCCCGGTCCTCGTCAGCTACGACATGAACCGGTTGATGCGACTGGACACCCCGGTCGGCTACATCGTGACGTTGAACGCGACCGACCGGGTCGCGCCGGACGCCGTGATCGCCAAGATGGTGTACGAACATCCGATCTACACGCCCGCCGCGTTGGCCGCGCAGCGGCGGCTGCCGTCGCTGAACGACGGAACCGTCGCGTACGCGGGGGCTTATCACGGCTGGGGATTCCACGAGGACGGCTGCGCCGCCGGGGTGCGGGCGGCCGAGTCGATGGGCGTCACGTGGTAGCCGCCGCGCTGTACGACGTCGAGGTCGCGCACTCCCGGCGGGAACGCATCGACTACGCGTTCAAGCACCGGGTGTTCCTGTGGCTCGTCGACCTCGACGAGCTGCCGGCGCTGCCCCGATGGCTGCGGCCGTTCGCCCGCTTCCAATCCCGGGACCACCTCGGGGTTCCGACGCGGACCATCCGCCAGAACCTCGACGCCTACCTGGCGGACCACGGCATCCGGTGCTCGCGGATCCTGATGCTGGCCAACGCGCGGTCGCTCGGGCACGTCTTCAACCCGCTGACCGTGTTCTGGTGCTACAACGACGCGGCGCTGGCCTGTGTGGTCGCCGAGGTGCACAACACGTACGGGGAAAGGCACTGCTACCTGCTCTTCCCCGACGAGACCGGGCGCGCCCGCGCCGACAAGGAGTTCTACGTCTCGCCGTTCCTCGACCTCGGCGGCGAGTACCTGATGCGGTTCGGCGAGCCCGGGCCGACCCTGTCCGTCACCATCGCGCTGCGGCAGAACGGGCGGACCCCGCTCACCGCCACGCTGCGCGGGCACCGGCTGCCGGCGACCCCGTCCGCCCTGGTCAGGCTGCTGGTCAAGCGGCCACTGACCACGCACCGCGTGTCCGCGTTGATTCGCACGCACGGCATCGCCCTGTGGCTGCGCCGGATCCCGATCGTCCCCCGTACCCCGCACGAGGCCCAGGAGACAGCGCGATGACCAGAACCCGGTCCGTTCCGTTGCCCAGCAAGGGGATCTGGCCAGGGCTGGCGACCGTCCCGCGGTCGCCGCTGCGGGCCGCCGTCGCCGAGCGGCTGTTCCGGCACGCCGTCCGCGAGATCCCGGTGCGCGTCGAGTTCCCCGACGGCCGGGTGCTCGGGGCCGGCGGCCCGGACGCGCCGGTGATGCGCCTGCACCGGCCGACGCACTTCTTCCACCGGCTCGGGGCCGACGCCAAGATCGGCTTCGGCGAGGCGTACATGGTGGGGGACTGGTCGAGCCCCGACGTGGCCGACGTCCTGACACCGTTCGCCGCACGCATGGCTACCCTCGTGCCGCGGCCGCTGCAGGCGCTGCGCCGGATCGCCGAGCGCACCCAGCCGGAGGTGGAGGACAACGACCTCGCCGGCGCGCGGGAGAACATCCACCGGCACTACGACCTGTCCAACGACCTGTTCGCGATCTTCCTCGACGAGACGATGACGTACTCATCGGCCTGGTTCGCCGCAGTGTCTGATTCCTCGGGGAAGCAGGATCTCGTCGACGCCCAGCTGCGCAAGATCGACGGCGTGCTGGACTTCGCCGGGGTCGGCGGCGGCACGCACGTGCTGGAGATCGGCACGGGCTGGGGCGCGTTGGCGATCCGGGCCGCGCTGCGGGGCGCCCGCGTGACGACGCTGACCCTGTCGGCCGAGCAGAAGGCGCTGGCCGAGCAGCGGATCCAGGCCGCCGGCGTGGCCGACCGCGTGCAGGTCGTGCTGCGTGACTACCGAGAGGCGCACGGCAGCTACGACGCCGTGGTCAGCGTCGAGATGATCGAGGCCGTCGGCAAGGGGTACTGGCCGACCTACTTCGCCACCCTGGACCGGCTGGTCCGGCCCGGCGGGCGGATCGGGCTGCAGGCCATCACCATGCCGCACGACCGGATGCTGGCCACGGCGAACGCGTACACGTGGATGCACAAGTACGTGTTCCCCGGCGGCTTGATCCCCTCCGTGGAGGCGATCGAGGACGCCGTCGCCCAGCACACCGGCCTGCGGGTGGCGCACGACCGGGCGTTCGGGCCGGACTACGCGCTGACGCTGCGGCTGTGGCGGCGGCGGTTCCTGGAGCGCTGGCAGGAGGTCGCGGCGCTGGGCTTCGACGAGACGTTCCGCCGGATGTGGGAGTTCTACCTGGCCTACTCGGAGGCCGGATTCCGGGCCGGCTACCTCGACGTGCACCAGTTCTGCCTGGCCAAGTGAGCAGGCATCACCCGCCCGAGTGCCGTTGATCTTGGTTGACGCGGCGTCGGAGTCCTAAGGTGACCAGGGTGGCAACGGCGTCTACAGAGCAGAGCCCGGAGTTCGACGTGCTGCTGTCCGGCACGGTGTTCCTGGACATCATCTTCACCGGGCTGGCGCACCAGCCGGCGGCCGGCACCGAGGTGTGGTCGACCGGGCTGGGCTCCAGCCCCGGCGGCATCGCCAACCTCGCGGTCGCGCTGAGCCGGCTGCAGCTGCGCACCGCGCTGGCCGCCGCCTTCGGCGAGGACCTGTACGGCGACTTCTGCTGGGAGGTGCTGGCCAACCAGGAGAACGTCGACCTGTCGTGCAGCCGGCGGTTCTACGGCTGGCACTCGCCGCTGACCGTGTCGATGGCCGTCGACCGCGACCGCAGCATGGTCACGCACGGTCACCCCTCGCCGGTCGGCCCGGACGAGCTGCTCAACCCGCCGCCGACCACACGCGCCGCGTACGTCCACGTCGACCTGCAGGAGGAGCAGTGGGTCGGCGCCGTCAAGGCGCAGGGGGCGCTGCTGTTCGCCGACGTCGGCTGGGACCCCACCGAGCAGTGGGCGCCTTCCATGCTGCGGAAACTCGACGGGTACGACGTGTTCCTGCCCAACGCCGTGGAGGCGATGAGCTACACCCGTGAGGACACGCCCGAGCAGGCCGCCCGCAAGCTCGCCGAGCTGGTGCCGGTGGTGGTCGTCACCCGGGGCGGGAACGGGGCCTACGCCGTCGACTCGGCCAACGGCGTCACCGTCGACGTCGGCGGGTTGAACATGGCCGCCCTGGACCCCACCGGGGCCGGCGACGTGTTCGGGGCGGGTTTCGTGTTCGGGACGCTGGCGGGCTGGCCCCTCGCCGACCGGGTGAACTTCGCCAACCTGTGCGCCGCGCTGTCCGTGCAGCACTTCGGCGGGTCGCTGTCGGCCCCGGGCTGGCACGACATCGCCAGCTGGTGGCGGCACCTGGGGCGGCGCGACGCCGACGAGCTGCACCCGTACGAGTTCCTCAACAACGTGCTGCCCACCGACCCGGCGGCCATGGTGCGCCGGGCCAGCGCCACCATCGGCCTCCGCGGCCTCAGCTGACCCCCGCGAGTCACGCTCTCAGGCAGACCGAATGTCAGTTTCCGGCAGAATCGAGACTCGAGGCTCAGTTCTGCTCGAAACCGACATTCGGTGTGCTCCAGAGCGGGACTCGCCGGGGTTTTACGTCCGAGGCGGTTGACTGGGGCCGTGGGGATCGATGGGTTCGCGTCGCCGGTGTGGTTCGCGCTGCTGCTGGGAGTGGCGGCGGTGTTCGGCGCGTACTTCTGGGTGTCGCGGCGCCGGCGCAGGCACGTGGTGCGGTTCGCCAACATGGCCGTGCTGGACCGGGTCGCGCCGAAGCGGCCGAACCGGCTGCGGATGGTGCCGCCGGTCCTGTTCCTCGTCGCCTTCGTCGCGCTGACGGCGGCGCTGGCCGGCCCGATGGCGGAGGCGAAGGTGCCTCGCAACCGGGCCACCGTGATGCTGGTGATCGACGTCTCGCCGTCGATGGACGCCACCGACATCCAGCCGTCCCGGATCAAGGCGGCCCAGGCCGCGGCCAAGTCGTTCGTGGAGAACATGACCGGCGGGGTGAACCTGGGCCTGGTCACCTACGGCGGCTCGGCCACCGTCGACGTCAGCCCGACCACGGCCCGCAAGCCGGTGGCCGACGCGATCGACAACATCCAGCTCCAGCCGGCCACCGCGACCGGCGAGGCGATCGCCGCCGCGCTGCAGTCCATCCAGCAGTTCGAACGCGGCCTCGGCGGCCCGGCCGGCGCCCCGCCGGCGCAGATCGTGCTCATGTCCGACGGCAAGCAGACCGCCGGCCGGGACGAGTTCGCGATGGCCAAGGAGTGCAAGGACGCCAAGATCCCGATCAACACCATCTCCTACGGCACCAGCGACGGCGTGGTGGTGCTGCAGAACCAGGAGGTGCCGGTGCCGGTCGACGACGACTCGCTGCACCAGCTCGCCGACATCTCCGGCGGCCAGTTCTTCAAGGCCGACACCAGCGACAAGCTGAACCAGATCTACGCCTCGCTCGGCCAGCAGATCGGCTACGAGACGCAGGAGGCCGACGTCAGCAAGCCGTTCGTGGCGCTGGGCGCGGTGCTGGCGGTGCTCGGCGCCGCCGGCGCGCTCGTGCTGTCGCAGCGGGTCCCGTAGCAACCAGCGCCGTGGCAACCAGCGCCGGGGGCCGAACGTCCCTATTGTGGATGTCTGTCCAAACGCGGAGGTGGTCTGGTGCGCATCGGGCGTGTCATCGGGATCGTCCTGGTGGTCCTGATCCTGCTCGTGCTGGGTGTGTTCGTGTACGCCGACTTCTCGCTGAAGCGGACCGACGCGCTCCAGGACTACTCCGGCCGCCCCGCCGCGGGCGCCGGCACGAACTGGCTGATGGTGGGGTCGGACAGCCGCGAGGGCCTGACCGACGAGCAGAAGCAGCAGCTGGCCACCGGAGACGCCGCGGGTTCCCGCACCGACTCCATCCTGCTGCTGCACGTGCCGTCCAGCGGCAAGCCGACCCTGGTCAGCATGCTGCGTGACTCCTATGTGGACATCCCGGGGCACGGCAAGAACAAGCTCAACGCCGCCTTCGCGTTCGGCGGGCCGCAGCTGCTGCAGCAGACCGTCGAGGGCGCGACCGGGCTGCGCGTCGACCACTACATGGAGATCGGCTTCGCCGGCTTCTCGAACGTCGTCGACGACATCGGCGGCGTGAACATGTGCATCGACAAGCCCATGGTCGACCCGAAGGCCGGCCTGAACCTGCAGCCCGGCTGCCAGGACCTGGACGGCGCGCAGGCGCTCGGCTACGTCCGCACCCGCGCCACGCCGTCGGCCGACCTGGACCGGGTCGTGCACCAGCGGCAGTTCCTGTCGGCGGTGGTCAGCAAGATCACCAGCCCCGGGGTGATGCTCAACCCGCTCAAGATCATCCCCCTGATGTCGAGCGTGCCGGGGGCGCTGACCGTCAACAACGGCGACCACGTCTGGAACCTCGCCAGCCTCGCGTTCTCCCTGGCCAGCAAGGATCTCGTCACCACGACCGTGCCCGTCGGCAGCACCCCCACCATCTCCGGCGTCGGCTCCGTGGTGCTGTGGAACAAGGACAAGGCGACCCGGCTGTTCGAGGCCCTGCGCACCGACGGCGAAGTCCCCCCGGACGTCCTCAGCGGCCACTAGGCTGTGCCGGGTGCCCGAGCGCCCGTTGACCCTGCAGGATCTGATCCGCCGGCGGCAGGCCGGCGAGTTCGTCGGCCGCGAGCGGCAGCTGGCCCTGTTCGAGGAGAACCTCCGGCTGCCCGTGGTCGACCCTCGCCGGCGCTTCCTGTTCAGCGTGCACGGCGCCGCCGGCATCGGAAAGTCCTACCTGGTACGGCAGTTCCGCCGCGTGGCCACGGATCATGGCTTCGCCACCGGACATGTGGACGAGTCCGCCTACGACCTGCCGTCCGCGCTGGAGGCGTTGGCCGCCGGATTGGGGCCGTGCAAGGAGTTCGCCAAGCGGCTCGCCGCCTACCGCCAGCACCGCCAGGACCTCGACTCGGATCCCACCGCTCCCGAGGGCCTGTCGTCGCTGCTGACCCGCTCCACGGTTCGCGCCGGCTTGGCCGCCGCCGGCGAGGTCCCCGTTGTCGGGGCCTTCACCAAGGCCATCGACGCCAGGTCGGCGGCCGAGGACGTCGACAAGCTCCGGGTGTTCCTGTCCCGCAAGCTCCGCAGCCACGACGATGTGCAGCTGCTCCTGTCCCCGTCCGAGGTCCTCACCCCGGCCCTGGTCCGCGACCTCGGCGCGGTGGACAAGCCGCTGGCCCTGTTCTTCGACACCTACGAGCGGACCTCGCCCTTCCTCGACCAGTGGCTCCGGGACCTGTTGGCCGGCAAGTACGGCCCGCTCCCGCCCGAGATCGTCTTCGTCGTGGCCGGCCAACGGCCGCTGGACCTCAACCTCTGGGGCGACTACCTCAGCGTCCGCACCGACCTCCCGCTGGAGGTCTTCACCGAGGCGGAGGCCGGCCGGTTCCTGGCTTCCCGTGGCGTAACCGACGACCGGGTGGTCGACGTGATCCTCGGGCTCTCCGGCCGTCTCCCGGTTCTGGTCGCGATGCTGGCCGAGTCCCAGCCCACGGACGTCGCGGAAGTCGGCGACCCCAGCGGCAGCGCGGTGGAACGGTTCCTCAAGTGGGAACCCGATCCCCAGCGCCGCACCGCGGCCCTCTTCGGTGCTCTGCCCCGCCGGTTCTCCGCCGAGGTGTTCGCGGTGGCCGCAGGCTCGGTGGATCACCTGCCCTGGCTGCTGCAACAGCCCTTCGTCACGGAGCAGGCCGACGGCTTCCACTACCACGACGTCGTGCGGTCGCAGATGCTTCGCGTCCTGCAACGCCGCTCGCCGGCGGAGTGGCGGTCCCGCCACCTGGCCCTGGCCGAGCACAACCATGACTCGGCCCTCGAACGTGCCTACCACAGGCTGTGCGCCGACCGAGCCGCCGCGCTGCCCGAGGCGCTACAGGACTTGATCACGGCCTTCTCGGTCCGCCGATCCCTTGCGCCGCAATGGGCCCGGATGATCGTCCAGGCCGGTCGCGAGACCGACGCCCCTGACGTCGTGCGGCGTGGAACCGAGCTGGTCGAGGCGGCCGACCACATGGCGTTGATCGGCCTCCTCGTCGATGATCGCTCGCTGCCGGCCGAGGCGCGGGCGCTTGCCCATTCCGAGCGGGGCGTCCTTCTCCGTGCCGCCCGTGACTTCGACCCGGCCCTTGCCGACTTCCAGGCCGCGGTCGACCTGGACCCCGACAACATCTGCTATGTCGGCGACCGCGGCGAGACGCTGCGGCGCATGGGCCGTGCCGCCGAAGCGATCGAGGACCTCGATCGTCTTCTGGCCGTTGACCCCGGGAACGGTTGGGCGTACGGCTGCCGAGGCGCCGCATTCCAGGCGCTTGGTCGGCTCGAGGAGTCCCTCGGGGACCTCGACAAGGCCATCGAACTGCGACCCAGGTACACCTGGGCCTTCGGCGCCCGCGCCGAAACCCTCCGGCGGATGGGTCGACTCCCGGAGGCGCTGGCCGACGTCGATCGAGCGATCGAACTGGACCGCGACTACATCTACGGCATGATGCGGCGAGCCGACATCCTGCTCATGATGAACGAGCCCGACCGGGCCGCCGCCGATCTCGAGCGTGTGGTCGAACTCAACGGCCACCGGTCCCACGCGTTTTTCCTGCTGGCCTTGATCAGCCGGTCGCACACGCTGATCCTGGCCGCTCTCGCCACCAGCGCAGCGCCGATGGATCGGGCGGTCTGCCTGTGGGCGCTCGGCCGCCAGGAGGAGTCCATCGCCGAGATCCACGCCGCCTTGGCCGAGGGCACGCCGCCCTCGCTGCTCGTCAGCGAATTCCAGCTGCTGCACGAGACCACCGGCCAGGGGGTCGAGCCTGTGCTGGCGATTCTGGAGTAGCTACCGCAGGGCCTTGCCGTCCCGGACCAGCTCGCCGTACTTCGCCGGGTCCACCGGCGAGGCCAGCACGAAGTCGAGCACATCCCGGGCCGCCCGGGTCGGGGTCTTGGCTCGGCTGAAGTCGTCGAACCACGGGCGCGAGGTGGGGGTGTCGACCAGCCCGGGGCAGACCGCGGCGATCAACCGATCCTCCGCCAGGTCCTGCTCCCGGCGCTCCCGGGCCACCGCCTTCATCGCGGCCACCTGCGCGACCTTGGACGGGATGTTGATCCACTCGGGCCATCCCTGCGCCGCTGCCGTGCCGTCGTGGACGGCGGCCTGCCACTTCGACACCACGGCCTCGACCTCGTCCAGGGAAGCGCCCTCGAACAGGGGGTGCAGCGTCGGGTCGAGATTGCGGAGGGTGCCGAGCGAGCTGGCGACGATGATCAGGCGGCCGCCGGGACGCAGGATCGGGGGGAACGACCTGAGCACGGCGTGGGTGGCGCCGTTGGCGACGGCGATGAACTCGTCGGCCTGCTCGACCTGGGTGCGTTCGGGGGTGATGCGCATGGTGGCGTTGGAGATCACGACGTCGACGGCGCCGAGGGAGGCGGCCAGGTCGGCGATGGCGGCGGTGTCGGTGACGTCGAGGACGCGGCCCTCGACGCGGGCCACGCCGGACACGGCAGCGGCGGCGGCCGAGACGCGGCCGGGGTCGCGGCCGGTGAGCAGCACGAGATCGTCGGCGGTCCAGCGGGCGGCGAGTTCCTCGACGAGTGCGCGACCGATGCCCTGGTTGGCGCCGGTCACCACGGCGATGCGTTGACCTGTCATGACAGCAACGCTAGGAGCGTCACGGCCATGAGTCCAACGAAAGTATGGCAAGCATGGTATGCGTAAACGTCATGGAATTCACGCTGACCGGCCTGCGGGTCGTGCGGGAGGTCGCCGAGCGCGGCACGTTCAGCGCGGCGGCGGAGTCGCTGGGCTACACCCAGTCCGCGGTGTCACGGCAGATCGCGGCGGTGGAGAAGACGGCCGGGGCGGCGGTGTTCGAGCGCAGGCGGGACGGGGCCGTGCCGACGACAGCGGGCCGGGTGATCCTCCGGCACGCGGCGGCGGTGCTGGACGAGATGGACGCCGTGGAGCGCGAACTTCGTGGCCTGCCAATGGAAACCGGGCACGTCCGGCTCGGAGTGATCCCCAGCGCCGGCGCGGTGGTCCTGCCGCGCACGCTGACGATCCTGCGCCGCACGCACCCGGGAATCACCGTCACCAGCCGGGAAGGCTCGACGCCGGCGCTGACCCGATCCATCCGGGCCGGCACGATCGACGTGGCGGTGCTCGCCGCCGTCCCGCCGTTCCGCGCCCCGGACACCGACAAACCGGCGCTGCATGTGGAAACGCTGACGGAACGGGACCTGTGCGTCGCCGTGCCGACCACGGATCCGTTGGCCGAAAACGACTCCGTGCACGTGGACGAGCTGGCCGGTCGGCGCTGGATCGCCAGCCGCAGCTCCGGGGAGGAGCCGCTGCTCGGGGTCTGGCCGGGCCTGCCGGAACGGCCGGAGATCGTCCACGTCGCCCGGGACTGGCTGACCAAACTCCAGTTGGTCGCCGCCGGCTGCGGCCTGACCACCGTGCCGGCGTCGATGACGGCGGCGATGCCGGCGAACGTTCGGGTGCTCAGCGTCCGAGGCGGCCCGCAGGAGCGCCGCCGGCTGATCGTCGCGCACCTGCCCGGCCGGCAGTCGGAACCGGTGGCCCGGGTGCTGGCGGCGCTGCGCGCGGCCACTCGGCAGGACTGAGACACGCCGTCCGGCGGTGTCGGACAGCCGGTCCAGGGCCAACAATCCCCTCCGGAGGTGGTTCGAGGCCATGCGTCGGCATCGGCGTGCACCGCGGCGCGGGCGCTTTGTGCTGCCGGTGGTCGTCGCGGTGCTGGCGGTCGGCGCGGTGGTGACGGCCAATGCGACCAACGCGGCTCATACCTGCGGCGGGGAGCTGCCGTTGCGGGTGACGGTCACGCCGGCGTTGCAGCAGGTGGTGCAGCGGGCCGCCGACGGGTTCGAGAAGGACCGGGCGGCGGTCAACGGCGTGTGCGTGAAGGTGGAGGTCGTCCCGGAGCAGGCGGCCGACGTCGTGGCCGAGCTGCCGACGAAGCCGATCGACCCGCCGGCGCTGTGGATCCCGGACTCGACGCTGTGGGCGTCGACGGCGGCGCAGAAGAACGCGGCGGTCCCCGGCGTGACGCCGAAGGTCGCCCCGCACGGCTCGCTGGCGACATCGCCGCTGGTGGTGGTCGGCGGCATGGACGCGGTGGCGAAGCTGGGCTGGCCGCAGTCGAGCGTGAGCTGGAAGCGACTGGTGGATCCGGGTGTGCCGGTGGACATCGCCGACCCGCTGACCAACACCGAGGGCATCGCGACGCTCGGCCTCGCCGAGGGAATGGCCCCGGCGCAGAACGGGACGCCGCCGCCGGAGCTGATCGCGACGTTGCTACGGCTGCGCGACTCGACCCAGCCGAACATCGCCACCTGCTACCAGCTGATGGTGAAGAACCCGGCGACCGCGCCGTTGTTCACCGCCACCGAGCAGTCGGTGATCGCGCACAACGGCAGCTCGTCCGTGCCGGCGGTCGCGCTGTATCCGACCGAGGGCTCGGTGCTGTTCGACTACCCGGTGGTGCGGGTTTCCACGGCGGCAGAGCCTTCCGGCACGAGTGACGCCGCGGCCGCGTTCGAGCACCGGCTGAGATCCGCCGACACCGCCAAGTCGTTGAGCGACGCGGGATTCCGCGAACCCGGCGGCCGCGCCGCGTGGCCGATGCGGGAGGGCGTCCGGATGGACACGCCGAACCGGCTCCCGACGCCGACCTCCGACCAGGTGACGACGGTGCTGCGGGCGTGGGACGTGATCCACCTGGACGGCCGCACCCTGGCGGTGATCGACACTTCCGGCTCGATGGCGGAACCCATGCCCGACGGCCAGTCCCGCGTCGAGGTCGCCCGCGACGGGGCGCTGGCCGGCATGTCGCTGATGCCGGACACCACGTCGGTCGGACTGTGGACGTTTTCCGAGCAGTGGAGCGAACTCGTGCCGGTCGGGCCGCTCGGCGGCAAGACCAACGGCGGCCCGCAGCGGCAGCTGCTGCAGCAGGCCGCGGCGTCGCTGCCCGGCCGGGTCGGTGGCAACACCGCCTTGTACGACACGGCATTGCAGGCCTACCGGGCGCTGCGGGACGGCTACGACGCCACCAAGGTCAACTCCGAGGTGCTGATCACCGACGGCAAGAACGAGACGCCCGGCGGCATCGACCTGACCGCCCTGATCGCCGCGCTGCGGGCCGAGGTCGATCCGACCCGGCCGATCCAGATCATCGGCATCGGCCTCGGGCCGGACGCCGACATGACCGTGTTGCAGCAGTTGGCCGCGGCCACCGGCGGCAAGGCCTACCAGGCGTTGAGCGGCGCCGACTTCCGCGCCGTGCTGTTCGACGCCTTGAGCCGCCGGCCGTGCACCACGTCGAACTGCTAGCGTCGGCGGATATCGGGCATCGGGCGCAAACGCCCCCACCCGAAAGATCTATTGAACCGAAGCCGACCGGGGGCCGTGTGCTGAAGTGGCACCATCGCCACCACCGCACGGAAGGACCTCGGCTTGTCGCTCCTCACGCGCCTTCGCCGGCAGCCTGAACAGGGTTCCGACGACCGCACCCCGCCGTCGACCGTCCGCCGGGTCCTGGCCGTCACGGCCACCGTCCTCGCGTTCCTGCTGGTCCTGTTCGCGCTGGTGGCGCCGGACGACCTGAGCAAGCTGACGCCGCTCGCCTTCGTGCGCATCCCGGTCGAGGGCCTGGTCGGCATCGTCGTGCTCCTGCTGCTGCCGAACCGGTGGCGCAGGCCGGTGGCGATCGTGGCCGGCGCGGCGCTCGGCGTGCTGACCATCCTCAAGCTCACCAACATGGGCTTCTACGCCTCGCTGAACCGCCCCTTCGACCCGGTGTACGACTGGAGTTTCCTCGGCCCCGGCCTGGAGTTCGTGCAGGGTCAGGTGGGCGAGTTCGGCGGCTGGGCGGCCGCGGCCCTGGTGATCGTCGTCGCGATCGGACTGATCGTCTTCACCGCGCTCTCGGTGTCCCGCCTCGGCGGATTCGTCGCCAACCACCGCACCGGCACGGTTCGCGGCGTCGCGGTGCTCGCGGTGGTCTGGCTCGTGCTGGCCCCGACCGGCGCGCAGCTGGCCCCCGGCCAGCCCCTGGCCGCCAGCAACGCGGCCGCGCTCGCCGTCAACGACCTGCGACAGGTCAGCGCGGACATCAAGGACCAGCGGGAGTTCGCGAACCAGGTGTCCTCGGACGCGTACGTCGGCACCGCGCACGACAAGCTGCTCAGCGGCCTGCGCGGCAAGAACGTGCTGCTGGTGTTCGTGGAGAGCTACGGCCGGTCGGCGGTGATGAACTCCAGCTTCGCGCCCGGCATCGACGCCGTGCTCGACGCCGGCACGCAGAAGCTGCAGCAGGCCGGTTTCGCCGCCAAGACCGGATTCCTGACCTCGTCCACGTTCGGCGGCGGCAGCTGGCTCGCGCACTCCACCCTGGAGTCCGGTGTGGACGTCAACAGTCAGTACCGCTACAACAACCTGGTCAACGGCAACCGGTTCACGCTGGCCCGGGCGTTCAAGGACGCCGGCTGGCGCACCTTCGCCGACGACCCGGCCAACACCCGCGACTGGGTGCCGGAGACCCAGTTCTACGGCTACGACAGCGTCTACGACTCGCGCAACGTCGGCTACAAGGGCCCGGTCTTCTCCTACGCCACCATGCCCGACCAGTACACGATGAACTTCATCCGCCAGCACGAGCTCGCCAAGCCCGGCCCGGCGTTCGGCGAGATCGACCTGGTCTCCAGCCACGTCCCGTGGGCGCCGCTGCCGCAGCTGGTCGACTGGAACGCCATGGGCGACGGCTCGATGTTCGGCCCGCAGGCCGCGAACGGCAAGCAGGTCAAGGACGTCTGGCCGGACCAGGCCAAGGTGCAGCAGGCCTACGGCGAGTCCATCCAGTACTCGCTGAACACGCTGATCTCGTACCTGCAGAACTTCGGCGACGACAACACGGTGATGGTGTTCCTCGGCGACCACCAGCCGGGGACCCTGGTCAGCGGCACCGACGCCGACCACGACGTGCCGATCAGCATCGTGGCCAAGGACCCCTCGGTGCTGAACCGGGTCGCCGGCTGGGGCTGGACCGACGGGCTCAAGCCGAGCCCGCACGCCCCGGTGTGGCCGATGAGCTCGTTCCGGGACAGGTTCCTGGCCGCGTTCGGGGACCAGGTGACCAAGTAGCCGGCGCCTTATCGGCGCTGCGAGGCGGCGATGCTGCCGCCGCCGTCCACGCGGATGATCTGGCCGGTGGTGTAGGCGCCGTCCTCCGAGAGCAGGAAGGAGATCGCCGCCGCCACCTCCTCCGGCCGGCCGATGCGGCCGATCGGGAGGCTGTCGAAGAACCGCTCCTCCTGTGGCGAGCCGACGGGGGTGTTGCGGCGGAACATCTCCGTCTCGGTCGGGCCCGGCGCCACCGAGTTGACGGTGATGCCGGCGCCGGCCAGCTCGCCCGCCCAGACCTTGGTCAGCGCGTCCATCGCGCCCTTGGCGGCGGCGTAGGCGCTGCGGTTGGGCGTGCCGAGGGTGACGAGGCTGGTGACGTTGACGATGCGGCCCCAGCCGGCCGCCTTCATCGCCGGCAGCGCCGCCTGCGTCACCTGCACCGCGACGCGGACGTTGCCGTCGTACATCCAGGCCAGGTCGTCGAGGTCGATCTCGCCGAGCGGGGCCATCCGGGCGAAGCCGACGTTGTTGACCACGCCGTCGACGTCGCCGATCTTGCCCAGCGCGTCGGCGGTCGCGGCGCGGTCGAGCACGTCGACCTCGTGGAACTCGCCGGGGAAGTCGGCCGGCGCGGTCCGGGCCAGTCCGATCGGCCGGTGGCCGGCGTCCGCGACGCGCTGCGCCAGCGCGCGGCCGATGCCCCGGCTGGCCCCGGTGATGAGAAATCGCCTCGTCATGACCACAACGCTACGGTTCTGATCACGAGCCGTGAAATCGCTGCCGGCGCTGCGCCCGCCGCCAAGGCCGTGTTGGAGCAGATCGCCGGCGGTCGAATCCCGGTACCGTGATCGACATGCGCGCATTTCGGATCACCGAGTGGGGCAAGCCGCCGCAGGTGGTGGATGTGCCGGTGCCGCAACCAGGTCCGGGGCAGGTGCTGGTCCGGGTGGCGGGCTGCGGGTTGTGCCACACCGACGTCAGCCTGCCGCACATGCCGGCCTCGGTGGGGGAGCGGCTCGGCTGGCGGGTGCCGTTCACGCTCGGGCACGAGGTCGCCGGCCGGATCGCCGTCCTCGGCGACGGTGTCACCGGCTTCGCCGAGGGCGATGCCGTCGCGCTCGTGTCGCCGAATTCGTGCGGACAGTGCTGGCATTGCCAGCGGGGCCTGGATTCCGCGTGCCCCAACGGCCGGGCCGGCCGCGGCTACGGTCGTGACGGCGGGCTCGCCGAGTACGTTCTCGTTGACGGCAAACGGTTCCTGATCCCCTTGGCATCCCTCGACCCCGTCACCTCCGGGCCCTTGACCGATGCCGGCGCCACCTCCTACCACGCCGTCCGCCGGGCGCTGCCCCGCATTCACCCCGGCGGCACCGTCGCCGTGATCGGCGTCGGCGGTCTCGGCTCCTTCGCCGTGCAGTTCTTACGCCTGCTGACCGCCGCCCGCATCGTGGCCGTCGACACTAACCCCGCCCGCCTCCCCGCCGCCCTCTCCCTCGGCGCGCACGAGGCCTTCCCCTCCCTCGACGGCATCTCCGGCGCCGACGCCGTCCTCGACTTCGTCGGCGCCGACGACACCATCGCCGCCGGTCTGCGCGCCCTCCGCCCCGGCGGCTGCTACGGCCTCGTCGGCGCCGCCGGCGGCCGCCTCACCGCCCCCCTGCTCGGCGCCCTCCCCAAGGACGGCGAGGTCTTCACCTTCCAGGGCTCCGCCATCACCGACCTGCACGACGTCATCTCCCTGGCCGCCACCGGCGCCATCCGCAACGAAGTCCAGCGCTTCCCCTTCGACGACATCGAAACCGCCTACTCCCGCCTCGCCGCCGGCACCCTCGACAGCCCCCGCGCCCTGATCGTCCTCTGACCGGCGGCCCACCCTGTCGGACCAGTGACGCGCGCCCCGGGCTCGCCTACCGTCGGACGTGATGGTCGACCTGGAGATACACCCCGTGCGCCTGGGCGAAGCGCCGGCCCTCGAGGCGCGTGGCCAGGCCGGATACGTCCACGACCGGCTGGCCCGCCAGGACGACGGCCGCGGCGTGTTCCTCGCCGCGTGGCGCGGCGATCTCGCCGTGGGCAGCGTCTACCTGTGGCTGGAACCGGCCGAGGAGGCCGAGATCCGTGAGCACCTGCCGGAAACGCCGCTGATCACCCATCTCGAAGTGTTCGCCGGCAGCCGCAACCAGGGCATCGGCACCCGCCTGGTCGAGGCCGCCGAACAGGTGTTGCGGGACCGGCACTACACGACCGTCGCGCTGGCGGTCGAGCTGTCGAACGTGGACGCGGAACGCCTGTACAAGCGGCTCGGCTACCAGGACTGGGGCTTCGGCCGGGTGGACTGCATTCAGCGGGAATGGCTCCCGGACGACACGTTGCTGGAGACGCGCGAGGAATGCACCGTGCTGGTCAAGTTGCTGGGCTGAGAAATGCCCAGCAGGAGCAACACGTCGTCGATGCTCGGCTGGCCCAGCTCGGTGGAGATGCGGTCGTGCCGTTCCAGGTGGCGGCGCCATTTGCCGCGATCCGTGCGCCATGCCCTGAGGTACTGCACGCACAGTTCCGGCGTGACGAGCGTGCACCGGCCGCGCGCCGCCCGCAGTGCCGATTTCATTCGCTCACGCTCGGCGGCGCCCATGTCGGCGTCGTCGACCCGGAGCAGCACGTCGTTGATGAAGCCGAGCCGCTTGGCCAGGAACTTCCGCCAGTAGTCCACGCTCGCGTCCTGGACGCGTTTGCCCTGGTCCAACAGCCAGAACACGCCCTCGGCGAGCACATCCCCGAATTCCTCGGTGCGGGCCCGCTGCTCGTTCGCGAACGGGTCGTACGGCTTCTGGACCGCGAGGCCGGTGGTCTTCGCGATCGGCCGCAGCCGCGTGTCGTTGAGCAGGAAGAACCAGTCCTCGTTGTAGACGTCCGGAAAGAACGACTCGCAGGAGGCCGCGTTCACGGCCAGCGCGCCGCCGCCGACGAACGTGTCCTGGAAGCCCCCGGTCTCGCGGTGCGCATGACACACCACGGAATTGTCCGGATATCCGCCGACGGTGAGGCCCACCCCGTCGAACCGGTGCAGCAGCCGCACCGCGTCGGTGAGGTGCTGGTGGTCCGGGATGTCGATGTCGTCGTCCAGGAAGACGACGTGTTTCCAGCCGGCCATCCGCGCGATCAACAGCCCGAGATTGCGCTTGCGGCTGGTGTCGGTGCCCCGGGCGAACGGAGTACCGGCCAACAACGACGTCGTGCCGATTTCCGGCAGCAGCGCGGGGGAGACGTCATCCATGTTCACTGCGGCGATGTCGACGCCGGTCTGCAGGAACATGCGCCGCGTCGCGGCGGCCGACGACCATTTGCTGTTCAGCGTGACCAGCGTGCACCGCAGTTTCGCGGCGAGTTCGACGGCCCGCTTGAGGTGGGCGGCCCGGCGCGCGGTGGGCACGATGATCGCGTCGACCTCGCCGGGCCCGAGCGGCGGCTCGGTGACGAGCGTGAGCAGGTTGCGGTGGGAGCCGTGGTGGAGCGTGAGGTCGTTGAGGGGGCTCGCCGTCGTGTCGGCACGGGTCAACTGGTGGCCTCCGGCCATTCGTGGAGGCGAGTCTCGGCGACGGTCCAGTCCGGGGTCAGAACCTCTCCGTCCACGACCTGCACCCGCATCAGCAGGCTGTACGAGTCGTGCCGGTCGAGCTGGTCACGCGCGTAGTCGTCGTTTCGCTCGCGAAATTTGACGTCGGTCAGGGCACGCACCGCCCCGTAGGTGCCACGGCCGTACATCCCGTTGCAGATGGTGACGGTGCGCGCCACGTTGAACGGGTTCTCGCCGCGGTAGAAGTGCGCCACGTCCTCGAGGAGCCGGCCGGACCGCACGATCGGCGAGTACATGCGCGTGCCGTGGTCGGTCACCTCGAAGCCGCTGGGCTCCGCCGTGCTGGGCCGGGTTATCTGCTCCACCGGGACATCTACGCGCTCCAGCAGCTCTCTGGTCAGTCGGTTCCAGTCGACGCCGCCCAGCAGCACCAGGTGCTTGGTGTAGTCGTCCCGGTCGAGCTGGTCGACCGTCTTGAACCGAACCTCGCTGGTCGGGTTCAGCGCGCGGACGTGGCCGAACAGCTCGATCAGCGCGTCGGGGTCCGCGTACGTGTACAGCTCGACGTAGTCGGGGTCGTTCGGGTCCGTGTAGGACCCCATCGAGTGCACGAGATCCCGGGGTAGCCGGGCACAGACGATGATGATGTCGTAGCCGTCGGGGAAGTGCCAGAGGCCATGCGGGGCGGCGGTGGCATGGACGCCGCGCCGGGCGGGCTGCTCCGACCGGAGCTCGGTCAGCTCGGCGAGCAGGTCCTCGTACCCCGCGCGTTCCGCCGGCGTGAGGTCGTCCACCGGGAGCAGGCGGTGGTGGCTGCCGTGGACGGATCGCTCGGTGGCGAAGAACCGGGCGTACTGCTCGAGACGGACCGCCGGCGGCTTCCTGGGATTGGCGAGGCTCTCCCAGGAGGAGATCAACGGCACGCTGGTCGACCGCTCGGCGCCGAACGCGTCCGCCAGCTGGGCCTGCGTGACGACTCGCCCCGGCCATGTTTCTTCCCGCAACGCCCTCAGACGTGCGGCCAGAGCGGGAGAGGTCGGGTGCACGGCGGTAAACCCCTTAAGTTAACTTCACCATACCTCGCTGAAGCTGGCACGGTACACCATCAACCAGGTGTACCGATGTAGGCGTTCCACTAGCGTGTCGACGGCCCTTGTCCACCTGCGTTCCACACTCTATCGTTAACTTCACCAAGTTTGGACTGAAGTTGACTGAGCTTGGTGAAGTTCAGGAGGTGGAGTGATGAACCACCCAGCCCGGCTGCCACCGGCGACACCCGCGCACCGCCCAGCCCCACCCGGTTCACGGCCGGCCCCGCCGGCCGGGGCGTCTCGACACCGTCCCTGACCCCGCATCACCCGCACCTGTCGGGAGTTGCCATGAACAGCTCGGATATGTCCCTCATGTTCGCCGTCGCGCTCGTGCTCGGCGTCATGCTGCTGATCGCCGTCGTCCGCGTGCTGGGCCGCATCCTGTCCTCCGTGCAGAACCTGCTCGGCACGGCCGGCAAGGTCTTCGCCGGCATGCTGTTCGCCTCCACGGTGTGCGGCATCCTGCTCACCACCATCGTGCTGGCGATGGCGAGCGCCTGACCGTCCCCGTCGACTACGACGCGACCGCGTTGTTCTCGACGGGGATGCCGGTGGGCGCGACGGCGGTGGACGCGGCGACCGAGGTGGGCGCGACGAGGGAACTGCCGGACGGGCCGGCCTGCACGGCCTGGTGGGTGGCGCTCTTGCCGAGCAGGGTCTGCCAGTTGTCGAACCAGTCGGTCCAGCCGTCGCCCGGCGTGCCGGCAAGCGGGCTGCCGGTGATGGTCACCGGATCGCCGGGCAGCTCCTCCTCGTAGTAGGCCTGAGCGGCCTCGGGAGCCATGTTCACGCAGCCGTGGCTGACGTCCTCGCTGCCCTGCTGCCCGACGGACCAGTAGGCGTCGTGCAGGTAGTCGCCGCTCCAGGTGAACCGCACGGACCACGGCACCTTGAGGTCGTAGTAGCCGGGCGCGCCGGGGGCGATGTCGGACGGCTTCATCTCGACCGGGTTGCCCTTGTCGATGGTGAGGTAGGTGCCGTTGGGCGTGTCGTGGCCGGGCTTGCCGGTGCTGATCGGCCAGTCGTACTGCAGCGTCCCGTTCTTGTACACCTGCATGCGGTGCGTGGCGGTGCCGGCGACGACCACGAGCGAGTCGCCGATGTTGAACGTCTGCGTGAGCTCGGCGGCCCCGTAGACGCCGGGGGAGACCTGCACGCCGTTGAGGTGCCCGTCGAAGGAGACCTTGGTGTTGGCCGGCCAGAACTCGCGCGGCCGGAAGTTCAGGTGCGTGTCGTCGGCCCACGCCCACGCCCCGACCACGGGCTGCGAGGTGGTGAGCTGCAGCGCCTGCTCGACGGCGGCCTTGTTCTGCACGGGCTTGTCGAACGTCAGCATGATCGGCATGCCGACGCCGTAGGTGGAGTTCTCGCCCTCGAAGATGTGCGTGTGCACGATGCTCTTCGGCGTGACCGTGGTGAACGTGCTGGACAACGTGGTGGCCTTGCCGGCGGAGTTCGTCGCGGTCGCGGACACGGTGTAGGTCTGCGACACGTTCAGCGTTCCGATGCTGGTCCACGTCTTGCCGTCGGCGCTGAGCTTGCCGGTGACGTGCTCGCCGCCGCTGATCTCCACGTCGGTGACCTTGCCGCCGTCGGCGGTGACCTTGATCGGCGTCTCGGTGGCGACGTCCTTCCCGTTGGCGGCGGGGCTGATCGCCACCTTCGCGGGCGGGGGCGGCGGTGTGGTGCTGGTGGCCGCCGAGCCGCCGGTGGATCCGCCGGAACATCCGGCAACCAGCAGTCCCGTCACGGCCAACATGATCGCCGGCCACCTCGTCATCGCGCCACGCCCTTCCGATAACACCGCCACTGTTCGATCATCCCGCTCCGCGGGGCGGATCGCACAGGCCTTTCTGTGTACTCGGACGCTGTCGGGGCCGGGCGGGTTGCTTCACCCGCCCGGCCCGGGCGGTTTCACCGCCAGGTGAAGGTGGCGACTGCCTTCGCGGGCAACGTGTAGGTGAACGACCGGCCGTGCTCGGACACGGTGAAGGTGCGCGCGTTGGCGGCGTCGGCGTTGAGCACGATCAACGCGGTGGAGCCGTCCGGATTGCGGAACGCCACATCCTCGACGTTGCCGGCGCCGAACGTGTTCGAGTCGATCCGCACGGCCCCCGGCTTGACGAACTTGCTGGCCTGGCCGAGCACGTAGTACTCGGCGTTGTACGACACGGAACCGGTGGTGTTGTCCACCGTGACCGCGCCGGTGCAGGTGGTGCAGTGCATGGTCGGGCCGCCGCTGGGGTCGAGCGCGACGTTCCACGTCACCACCGACTTGGCCCAGTTGCGGGTGCCGCCGATGATCAGGTGCTCGGTCTGCCAGACCAGTGAGTCGGAGAACGTGTTGGCACGGTTGGCCGACTGCGAGCCGGAGCACTCGGTGAAGTAGGCGTCCTTGGCCGGGAAGGCATCGTGCACCGTGGACTGTGCGTCGGGATTGCCGCCGTAGCAGTGCCAGGCCACGCCGCTCGTGTACTTCGCGGCGCTGGTGTCGCCGAGCACCGTGGACGGGTACTCGGTGTCGTCCCAGTTGTGGTCGTAGGCAAGGATTCCGGTGCGCAGCCCGGCGGCGCGCAGCGCGGGGCCGAGGTAGTCGCCGATGAACCTGGCCTGGTCGGCGGCGGTCATGGTGGCGCCGGGATAGTCCGCGGGGGAGTACTCGGGCTCGTTCTGCGCGGACAGCAGCGACACCGGCACGCCGGCGTTTCGGTACGCCTGCACGAACTTCACCAGATAGTTCGCGTATGCCCGAAGTGTCTGGTCGTCGGTCCTGACCGAGCCGCCGATCATCGAGCCGCTGGTCTTCATCCAGCCCGGCGCGCTCCACGGCGTGGCCATGACCGTGGTCTGCGGGTTCAGCCGCAGCGCCTGCCGCAGGATCGGCAGGATGTAGTCGCGGTCGTGGGCGACGGAGAACCGGGACAGCGTCGGGTCGGCCGCCCCGTCGTCGTAGCTGAACAGCGACCGGGAGAAGTCGGACGCGCCGATCGGCTGGCGCAGGAAGTCCAGCCCGATGCCGCGGCGCGGGTCGAACAGCTTGGTCATGATCGCGTCGCGTTTCGGCGAGTTCGCGATCAGCCAGGCCGACGAGTCGGTGAACGACGCGCCGAACCCGGTGATGGACTGGTATCTCCTGGTCTGGTCGACGGTGATGGTCTGGTCGCTCGCGGCGCCGCGGCCGAAGGCGGTGCCCGGCAACGGGGTCAGCAGCCGGCTCTGGTCCGCGGTGGTCTCCCACACCGACACCGTGGCCCAGGGCGTGGCGTTGGCGGTGACAGCTAACGGTGCACCGAGCGCAAGCGTCGCGGCGACGGCCGCCACGACGGTGGCACGGGACGTCATCGGCCCTCCTGAGGTTCTGAAACAGAATGGAACAGAACTGGAACAATTGCCGGCGCGGACAGCAAAGCAGTCGCCCGTCGGCACTGTCAACGACAAGCGAATTCGGCACACAACCAGTTTTGTCCGAGTTACACTGCCGGAATGAAACACGCGGCTGAAACAAATGGCTAGGCGAGTCGGCGGTCGGGCCACCGTGCGGGACATCGCGGCCGACGCCGGGGTGTCGATCGCGACCGTCTCGCGGGTGCTCAACGACAGCGGGGACGTCGCACCCGCCACCCGGGACCTGGTGCTGGCCGCGATCGAGCGGCTGGGCGGTCTGGCGCCGGTGCCGCGTGCCCGCCGCAGCCGGATCGCCGAGGGCGCGGTGTACGTGCACTGCCCGTACGTGCTCTCCGACTACTTCGGCCTGATCGTCTCGTCCGTCGCGGAGACCCTTGACCTGCACGGCCGACGCCTCGTGCTCAACGCCGGCGAGGCCGCCCAGCAGAAGGCCGTGCTGCCCGGACTGCCGCTGATGAGCGGCGTCGCCGGCGCGATCATGTTGCTGCCGCCCGAGCCCAGCGAGCAGCTGCTGGCCCTGCGCGGCGCCGGCTTCCCGTTCGTGGTGATCGATCCGCGCACCACCCTGCCCCGGGACATCGCCGCCGTCTCCGCCGCGCACTTCACCGGCGCCCGCCGGCTCACCCAGCACCTCGTCGAGCTCGGCCACCGCCGTATCGGCATCCTCGCCGGCCCCGACAACTGGCTCGCCGCCGACGCCCGTCGCGCCGGCCACTCCGCCGCGCTCGCCGAAGTCGGCGTGCTCACCCCGCCTTCCCTGATCCGCAGCGGCGAACCCACCACCGAGGAGGGTTTCCGCATCGCCACCGAACTCCTCGACCTCCCCGACCGGCCCACGGCGTTGATCGGCTTCAACGACAAGATGGCCGTCGGCGCCATGTCCGCCGCCGCCCGCCTGGGTCTCCGTGTGCCCCAGGACCTGTCCATAGCCGGCTTCGACGACATCGATCTCGCCCGCGCCACCCGGCCCCTGCTCACCACCGTGCGGCAGCCGTTGGAGGAGATGGGCAGGATGGCCGTCACCCTGCTCATGCGCCTACTGGAACGGCATCAGCTCGAGGCACTGCACGTCGAGCTGGCCACCGAGCTGATAGTGCGCGCCTCCACCGGCCCCGCCCCAACCGGGGTCAACGGTCGATGAAGCGGCCGTTGCCCAGTGGCCAGCGGGTGGACCAGGACTCGATGTCCTCGTCGGGGACGCCGGCGGTCCACAGGACGGCCTGGCGCACCAGTTGTCGGAACCAGGGATTGCCCCAGGCCCGAGGGTCGTGGCCGAGGGCGGTGTAGCAGACCCGGCCCTTGCCGTGCTGGCGCGCGTAGGCGATGGGCTGCGGGCCGTCGGGGGTGTCCCGCTCGGCCAGCACCTCGATGTCCGAGACGCAGTCGATCAGGTAGTACTCGTCGTCGATGGCGAAGTCGCCGAGGAAGCGGGTGACGGGGTGGCCGGCCTTGACCCGGACGTCGAACCGGCCCTCGGAGCCGGCGTCGCCGTGGGACAGATACCGCGACCCGACCAGGTCGATACCGACCCGATCCGCTTCGACACCGCCGGCGCCGAAGCCGAACAGGTTGCTGGCGTGGATGGCGACCAGTCCCTTGCCGGCGGCGACGAGGTCGGAGAGCGCCTGCTGCTCGGCGGGATCGAACCGCGGACCGGACAGGTAGAGGACGTAGACGTCGGCTTCGGCGGTGGCGGGCATGGGATCGGCGAAGCGGTGCACGCCGACGCCCCGGGCGGCCGGCAACCCGGCCTCGGTGACGATCTCCTGCAGCGCCAGGGCGGCGCCGATCAGGTCGTGGTGCAGGTCGGTCCCGTCGACGAGCACCAGCGTGGACGGGATGGCGCGCAGCTTCACGTCGACCGACGCTACCGACAATACAAAGAGCAGTCCAGAGCAATACCAGTTGAACCAAGACGAACCGTGGGCTACCGTCCCTGTGGTGCCGACCACGATCCTGACCAGTCACCTCGGCTACGACACCGCCGGCAGCAAGAAGGCCGTGCTGCTGCACACCGACCCCACCGAGATTCGCACGGCAGCGCTGGTGGGCGAGGACGGCACGCGGCTGGACCTGACTCCGGGTCCCGAGGTGACGGTGGATCGCTGGTCGGTCGGCGCCTTCCGCCGTCTCGACTTCAGCGCTGCCCGCGAGCCGGGCACGTACCAGGTGGAGATCGAGACGGCGGAGGGCATCCAGCGCTCGGAACCGTTCGCCATCGCGGACAAGCGCATCCCCGCCACCGCGATGTCCGACTGCGTCAACTACTTCCGGGCCGTCCGCTCCACCGGCGAGATCGACCGCAAGGACCGCGCGGCCAAGTTCTACAACGACGACTCGGGCCGCACGGTCGACGCCCGAGGCGGCTGGCTCGACGCCTCCGGCGACTTCAGCAAGTTCCTCAGCCACCTCACGTACACCCGGATGATGAGCCCGCAGCAGATCCCGTTGTGCGCCTGGGCCTTCTTCGCCGCCCGGGACAACCTGCGGGACACCGACCCGACGCTGTCCGATGCGCTGGGCGCGAAGCTGCGCGACGAGGGGCTGCACGGCGCCGACTTCCTGGTCCGCTTCCAGTCGCCCGAGGGCTACTTCTACACCGGCATCTTCGACGCGCTGACCAAGGACCTGAACGAACGCGTGATCAACGCGCCGCTCCAGGACAGCGTGCGCACCCAGCGCTGGCAGGCGGCCTACCGCCACGGCGGCGGCCTCGCGATCGCCGCCCTGGCCCGCGCCTCGATGGCCGAGGTCAGCGGCGACTTCACCCAGGCCGAGTACCTGCGGGCGGCCCGCCGCGGCTTCGACCACCTGCAGGAGCACAACACCGAGTACAGCTTCGACGGCACCGAAAGCGTCATCGACGACTACTGCGCGCTGCTCGCTGCGACCGAGCTGTGCAACGCCGGGGAAAGCCTTGTGGCGCAGGCGGAGAACCGTGCCCGATCGCTGATCGGCCGCTACACCGACGGTCCCGGCTTCGGCTACCTCGTCGGGGACGTCGAGGGCCGGCCGTTCTTCCACGCCGCCGAGCCCGGCCTGCCGATCATCGCGCTGCTGCGGTTCGCCGAGGTCTGCGCCGACTCGCCGGTGAGCGCGCAGGCCCGCGTCACCGCGCTCGCGCTGGCCCGCGACGCCGTGCACCTCAACGAGGAGGTCGCCAACCCGTTCGGCCTCAACCGCCAGTACGTGCAACCCAAGGGCGAGGAGCCGCGCACCAGCTTCTTCTTCCCGCACGGCAACGAGACCGGCTACTGGTGGCAGGGCGAGAACGCCGGCATCTGCTCCGCCGCCTACGCGGCCCTGGTCACCGCCGCCCAGCCCGAGTGCGACGACGAGCTGCGCCAACGCCTGCAGGTGCTCGCCGACGACCAGGTGCACTGGGTGCTCGGCCTCAACCCGTTCGACAGCTCGATGCTGCAGGGCCGCGGTCGCAACACCCCCGAGTACCACGCGATCTTCAAGAACGTGCCCGGCGGCATCCTCAACGGCATCACCGCCGGCTTCTCCGACGAGCACGACGTCGACTTCATGCCGCCCGGCCCGGTCGCCGCCGGCAACGCGTGGCGCTGGGCCGAGCAGTGGATCCCGCACTCGGCGTGGTTCCTGCTGGCGGCCTCGCTGCTGAAGTGAGGCCGCGTAAGGAGACGGCGCTGAAGCAGGTTGGGCGAGGCGCTAGGGGGCGCGGCGTCGAGGTGACCAGTGTCAGCGCTGGGGCGACAGCCGCCGCAGCGCCAGCTCCACGCCGCCGGCCACCGGCGGCACGTCCAGCAGCCGCAGCGTGAGCGACGGGTAGAAATCCGCCAGCCGGGCGCGGAACCGGTCGGCGAGCCGCGGCTGGTTGACGATCACGCTGCCGGCCGCGACCACCGTGTCGCCGACGGCGCCGCGGGCGATCAGCTGACACACCAACAACTTCAGGCTGCGGGCGGCCTCGTCCACCACGCGGGCGGCCAGCGAAGAACCCTCGTCGGCGGCCTGGAACACCGCCACCGCTCCCGGCCCCCAGTTCTCCGGCGTCGGCACGTCGTTGACGGCGCGGGCCAGGGCGGGCGGGTCGGCGACGGCGTAGTGCCGCAGCAGCGCCCGGAGCAGGCCGTCGTCGGGGCGGCGGTCGTCGTACGCCGCGAGGGCGGCCTTCGTTGCCTCACGGACGATGGCGGGCGCACTCGCTTCGTCACCGAGGACCCAGCCCCAGCCGCCGGCGAACAGCACCGTGCCGGCGGCGTCGGCCCCGACGGCGATGGAGCCGGTGCCGGCGATGACGCCGATGCCCTCCTCCAGACCGGCGGCCGGCACCAGCAGCGCGGCGTCGTTGACCACGGTCGCGTGCACGCCGAGGGCCGCGACGGCCTCCGCCAGCTCGATGCAATGTTCCTGCGTGTCGCACCCCTGCGCGCCGATGCCGGCGGCGACGATCTCGTCATCCGCCGGCACCGCAAGGGAAAGCAGCGAGCGCAGCCAGCGGGCCGCGGCCGGCACCGGCGACGCGGACCAGGCGTCCGCGGGCCACTGGTGGTCGCTGACCACCTCTCCGTCCAGCGTCGCGACGCGCACCGCGACCTTCGTTCCTCCGACGTCGACCCCGACCACAACTCTCATAGCCCCGGCACCTTGATGTCGTTGTTGTGGAACACGAATTCCTCGATGGCCACGCCGCGCACCGCGGCCACGGCCTCGACCAGGATCTGCACCACCACGATCTGCGCGATCGCGGCCTGCGCGGGCGGCAGGTCGGGGATGCGCACGGGGTGCACCAGCGGAGCGGCGTCGACGTCCTCGCTGGTCACGAGGATCGCCGGATGCCCGGCGCCGGCCAGCGTCTCGGCCGCGGCGAGCTCCCGGTCCGCGCCGAACAGCACGTGCACGCCGCCGCCCGCGGACTCCATGGCGCCGTGCAGGTACTGCCGGGTGCTCATGCCGGTGGACGGGATCCGCGCCACCTCGCGGAACAGCAGAGCCCCGGCCTCCGCCGAGCCCACGAACGGCCCGGCCCCGACGAAGTCCGCGGATGTCGCTGACACGAAAAGCGGCGCCAGCGCACGGATCCGCGGCCCGAGGTCGCGGTCGACCATGGCCACCACGTCGCCGATGCGCGACCAGCCGTCGTCGATTCGGCCGCCGTGCCAGGCGTCGGCGATCAGCCCGAGCGCCGCGACGGTGGCGGTGAAGCCGATGGTGGACGCGTAGCTGTCGGCGATGTTGCCCAGATCGACCAGGGCCGAGGCCAGGTCGGCGATCGGCGACGGCACCACGTTGACCACGGCATACCGCTTCGATGCCGGAATGGTCTCCAGCACCGCCAGCGTCTCCGCGCTGCGGCCGCTCTGCGACACCCCGAACACCGGATGGCTGCTCGGCGGGAACGGCAGCGGGTGGTCGCCAGCCCCCAGCCGCCACGAGTGGACGCCGCGCGAACGCAGCGCCCACACCGGCGCGCAGGCGGCCGCGAGGCTCGCGCCGATGCCGACGAAAACCGGTCCAGGACCGGAAAGACGACCCCCAGTCGCCAGCTCCGCCACCGAGCCGGCCAGACGGTCGACCGCCGCCGCGAGGTCCGCCGCCTGGGTGGCGCGGGCCCGCGTGTAGGCGATGTAGCCGTCGATCATGTCTGACCTCCGAGGAGACCCCGGTCTCCAGACCGGGGAGGAATCGGACACCTGCGAAGCAGGACCGGAATAGTCGTTTCGGTGCCTGGCCGAAACGGCGTCCACCATCCGCCCGACGGCAGATCGCCACGGGCGGACGTGATAGTTTGCGAACGGTGACCACGCACGTGAAGCGGGCATTCAAGTACCGCTTTCATCCGACCGAGGCGCAGGCGGTCGAACTGTCGCGCACGTTCGGGTGCGTGCGGAAGGTCTACAACCTCGCACTCGCGGCCCGTTCCGAGGCGTGGACGCGGCGGGAAAGGATCAACTACAGCCAGACCTCGGCGATGTTGACGGCCTGGAAACGGACCGAGGAACTGGCCTACCTCAACGAGGTCTCCTCGGTCCCGCTCCAGCAGGCGCTGCGGCACCTGCAAAGCGGGTTCGCCAACTTCTTCGCCAAGCGCGCCCGGTATCCGCGGTTCAAGTCCAAGCGGAAATCCCGCGCCAGCGCGGAGTACACCAGCTCCGCGTTCCGGTTCCGCGATGGATGCTTGACGCTGGCGAAGATGAGCCAGCCGTTGGACATCGTTTGGTCCCGCCCCCTCCCGGAAGGCGTGGTGCCGACCACGGTGACTGTGTCCCGTGACGCGGCGGGCCGCTGGTACGTGTCGATGTTGTGCGAGGACCCCGGCGTGCAGCCGTATCCCGCCACCGGCACGGTGGTGGGCGTCGATGTCGGCCTTGACCACCTGCTCACGCTTTCGACGGGCGAGAAAGTCGTCAATCCTCGACATGAGCGCACCGACCGTGCCCGACTTGCCAAGGCACAGCGGAACCTCGCCCGCAAAAGAGAAGGCTCGAACAATCGGGACAAGGCCCGCCGCGTGGTTGACCGCGTCCACGCCCGGCTCGCCGACCGACGCAGGGACCACCTGCACAAGCTGACCACTCGACTCGTGCGCGACAACCAAACGCTCGTGATCGAGGACTTGACCGTACGCAACATGGTCAAGAATCGGTGTCTGGCCCGCGCCATCTCTGACGCGAGCTGGACGGAATTCCGGCGCATGCTGGAGTACAAGGCCGCTTGGCACGGGCGGGAAGTGGTCGCGGTGGACCGCTTCTTCCCTTTCACAAGGCTGTGCTCCGTGTGCGGTGTCCTGAGGAACAGGATGCCGCTGAACGTCCGGACCTGGACGTGTGACTGCGGCGCGACCCATGATCGGGACGTGAACGCGGCACGGAACCTTCTGGCCGCCGGGCTGGCGGTGTCTGTCTGTGGAGCCGGTGTAAGACCTCAACGGAACACTCCGAGCGGGCAGTCGGCGACGAAGCAGAAAGCCCTACAGCGCGAGCCGTAGGAGTTCCCTTGTTCACGAGGGGAGGAAGTCAAGTCTGCTCCGTTCCCACATTTCTGGTGAAGGACGTGCGCAGCCGGTAGCGGTCGCCCGCGTACCGGATGGTGGATGACAGCAGCGGGCGCCCGGTCCGGTCCCGCACCACCTGGCGCATCTGGAGGATCGGCGTGGCCTCCGGGACGCCCAGGTGCCCGGCGATCGCCGCGGTCGCCGGCCGTGCCTCGATCGTGGTGTCCGCCTGCGCCAGCTGGAAACCACGGCCGGTGACGATCTCGTACAGCGACGCGGTGGTGAAGTCGAGTTGCTCGAAGCCGTCGGCGACGTCGGTGGGCAGCAGCGACTCGTCGACGGCGATGGGCACGCCGTCCAGCAGCCGCACCCGTTCCAGCCGGAACAGCGGTGTGCCCGGCGCGATCTGGAACTCCTCGGCCTCGTCGAAACTGGCCGGCGCCGCCGAGGCGCGGAGCACCATGGACGTCGGCGCCAGGCCCATCCGCCGTGCCGTCTCGGAGAACGACTCCAGGGTGTTGGGCCAGTCGCCGCGCTCCGGCGCGGTGACGTACCAGCCACGGCCGTGGGCCGAGCGCAGCACGCCCTCGTCGACCAGCGAAGCCAGGGCCTTGCGCAGCGTCACCCGGGAGATCGCCAGCTGCTGGCACAGGTCCCGCTCCGGCGGCAGCCGAGCGCCGGGGCGCAGCTCGCCATCCGCGATGCGGGTACGCAGCAGCGCCGCGGCCTGCGTCCACAGCGGCTCCGGGTAGGCGGCGGGCAGCACCGGCTGTTCGGCGGTCACACGGGCCCCTGCATCGGCTGTACCTCCTGTCGGCGGTGACCAGAATACCAAGTGGTATTACTTTGGTCTTGTATCGGTCTGCTCGATGAGCCGATCGAACGCGGAGTTCAGGTCCTCGTCGACCGCCCGCAGCCGCGGCTCCTTGTCGTGGTGGGCGACCAGCTCCCGGGCCCCCTCCGCGAACGACACCGCCGGCGCGAAGCCCGGCACCAGCGAGCGCAGCTTGCCGGTGTCGAAGAACATCGAATGCCGGAAGTCGTGCTCGAGCACATCCCGCCAACCCGGTAGCACCTCGGCGATGGTCTCGCTGGACCGGTGCCGCAGCACCGGTTCCCGCACGCCGGCGGCCGCCGCCAACTGCAGATGGATCTGGTCCCAGGTCAGGATGTCGCCGGAGACCACGTTCACGCTCTCGCCGACCGCGTGCCCGTTGCCCAGCAGCGGCACGAACGCCCGCGCGAAGTCCCGGGAGTGCATCAGCGTCCACAGCGAGGTGCCGTCGCCGTGCACCACCACGGGCCTGCCGGCCCGCATCCGGTCGATCGCCGTCCAGCCGGCCAGCACCGGCACCACGGTCCGGTCGTAGACGTGCGCCGGCCGGACGATCGTCAGCGGGAAACCGTTGTCCCGGAACGCGTCCTCCAGGAACACCTCACAGGCGATCTTGCCGCGTGGGTAGCCGAACACCGGCTGCCGGCGCGGTGTCGACTCGGTCACCGGCAGCTGCGGCACCGGCCGGGCGAACACCGAGCAGGTGCTGACGAACACGTACTGCCCGGTCCGCCCGCCGAACACCGCCGGGTGTGACCGGACGTCGTCCGGCGTGAAGCCGACCCAGTTCACGACCGCGTCGAACTCCTCGTCGCCCAACGCCTTCCGCAGCTGCTCGGCGTCCCGGACGTCGGCCCGCAGGGCGCGGACCCCGGGCGGCGGCTGCCGCTTCGGGTCGGTGCGCGTGACGACGGTGACGTCCAGACCGGACGCCACCGCCTCGTCCGCGCAGGCGGAGCCGATCATGCCGGCCCCGCCCAGGAACAGCACCTTCATCGCGCCCCCAGCGAGAGTCCGTTGCCGACCAGGTGGTCATAGCTGCGTCGCAGCGCCTCGAACGTGTCGATGTGCAGCCGCTCCAGCTCGACGATGTGCCAGCGCAGGCCCGACGGCACGGAAAGCGTTGTCCGCCAGTCGATCCGCCCCTCGCCGATCGGCACCATCACGTCGTCGGAGTAACTGACCGCGGGGCCGTCCTTGACGTGGATGAACCGCGCGCGGTCGCCGAGCCGGGTCAGGATCTCGGCCGGATCGGCGCCGCCGAGCACGGCCCAGTACGCGTCCAACTCCACCAGCACCCGGTCGTCCAACAGCTCCAGCAGCAGGTCGTAAGCCTGCACGCCGCCGAAGAACTGGGAGAACTCGGCGAAGTGGTTGTGGTAGGCGATCTTCATGCCGCGGGCGGCGGCGTGCTCGGCGGCCACGTTCACCCGCTGCACGCCGCGCTTGACCGCGTCCGGTGAGTCGAACTCCTCCCGTTCCATGCTCCACACCAGAACCTCGGCGCCGAGCTCGGCGTTCTGGTCCAGGATGGACTCCGCGTCCGGGCCGGCCGGGAACGGCGCGTGCGCGCTCGTCACGGCCAGCCCGGCCGCGTCCAGCGCGCCCCGTACCCGCGCCGGACCGAAGTGCTCGACCAGGCCGTACGTCTCGACGCCCCGGTAGCCGATCTCGGCCAGCCGGGCGAACGTGCCGTCGAGATCGGCGCGGGCCTGGTCGAGCACCGTGTACGCCATCACGGCGATCTCGGCGGTCACGCCGGCTTCAGCCTCAGCGCCACCACCACGTTCGGCACCGCGGTGAAGTACGGGTTGTCCTGATCGGGGAAGCCCGTCACCCGCGCGGTGCTCCAGCTGCTGTAGGAACCCCAGTAGAACATGGGGATCCACGGCAGCTTCTCCACGAACACCGTCTCGATCTTGTCCAGGATCTGCTGCCGCGCCTCGTCGGTGGTGGCCAGCGGGTACTGCTTGAACAGCTCGGCCGCCTCGTCGTCCTTGAACCGCTCGATGTTCTGGAACGACGGCGTGGACTGCCCGATCGGGTAGTACAGGTTCGGGTTCATGGTGTCGTTGTAGAACGAGAACGCGCGGGGCGTCGGGCTCACCGGATAGCCCATGGTGGAGTCGAAGTCACCCTTGGCCGTGCGCGGGTTGATGTCGTCCACGGTGGTCGTGTCGATGTTCAGTTTGATGCCGATGTCCTTCAGCTGCGACACCAGCACCTGCACCCGCGCGGCGATCTCCGTGTACGCGGCCGGGAAGCTGCAGCTGAACTCGACCCGCTTGCCGCCCTTGGCGTAGTAGCCGTCGCTGCCCTTGGCGTAGCCGGCGGCCTCCAGCGTCTGCATCGCCTTGGCCTTGTCCTCGACGAAGCCGACACCCTTGTACTGCGCGGAAACCGAGGACTGGTAGGTCGGCAGCGGCAGGCCGGTGACGCTGGTGGCGGGCTGCTCGCCACTGGCCGCGGCCACCTGCTTGCGGTTCACGCCGAGGCTGATCGCCTTGCGCACCGCGATGTCCGACAGCGGCCAGCGCTCCAGGTTCGGGATCAGGCCGTCGGTGCCGGCCCGCGGCGCCCAGAAGTGGTAGTTCTTGCTCTTGGACGTGAACGTCTTGTCCGCGTTGGCGATGTAGGTGCCGGCCCAGTCGGCCTGGCCCTGCACCATCGCGTTGGTGACGGTGGAGTTGTCCTTGTACGGCACGAACCGGATCGCCGCGATCTGGGCCTTGGGCTGCCAGTAGTCGTCGTTGCGGGTCAGCAGCAGGCTCTGCGGCGAGAACTGGCCGACCTTGAACGCCCCGGTGCCGACCGGGTTCGGGTCCTGGTGGCTGGTCGGGTCCTTGACCGACTCCCACAGGTGCTTGGCCACGATCGGGGCGGACACGATGCTCGGGAACAGCTGTTCCGACGGGTCCTTGAAGGTGAACACGACCTTGTTCGGGGCCGGCGAGCTGACCTCGCCGGCCGGCACGCCCTGCAGGTTCAGCGCCGGGAACTTCTGCAGCAGCTGGTAGGTGAACACCACGTCGTCGGCGGAGAACGGCTTGCCGTCGGTCCACTTCACGTTGTCCTGCAACGTGACCGTGAACGTCTTGTTGTCGTTCGACCACTCCCAGGACTTGGCCAGCCACGGGATGTCCTTGCCGATGTCGGCGGTGTTGATCTGCACCAGCGGCTCGTAGATGAAGGAGCCGTTGTAGGTCACGCCCAGCGCGGTGTTCTCCAGGAACGGGTTGAACACCTGGGTGAGGTTGTCCGACTGGCCGGCGACGGTGATCGTCAGGCCGTTGCCGGACGAGGACGAGCCGCCGCCCGATGAGCAGGAGGCGAGGGCGAGACCGCCGGCGGTGGCGATCATGCCCGCCAGCAGGCTTCTTCTGGTGATCTGAACCGAGGTGTTCACTGAGCATCGGCCCTTTCTGGCGCGGCGGGCTCGGGTTTGTCCGCGTACAGCCAGCACCGGGCGGTGTGGCCGTCGGCGAGTTCGAAGGTCGGCGGCTTCTCCTGCTCGCAGCGGGCAAGAGCGAAGGGGCAGCGCGGATGGAACCGGCAGCCGCTCGGCGGCGAGATCAGGCTCGGCGGCTGGCCGATGTCCTTGACCCGCTTGGTTTCCCTGCGCGACGGGTCCGGCGCGGAGGAGATCAGCAGCTGCGTGTACGGGTGCGCGGCCTGCTGCGTGACCGTCTCCGACGGACCGGTCTCCACGATCTCGCCGGCGTACATCACGGCCGTGTCCGCCGCGAAGTAGCGGGCCGACGCGATGTCGTGGGTGACGTAGAGCATGGCGACGTCGCGGTCCTCGGTCAAGCGCCGCAACAGGTTGAGGATGCCAAGCCGGATGGAGACGTCCAGGCTGGACACCGGCTCGTCGGCGAGGAACACGTCGGGGCTCGCGGCCAGCGCGCGGGCGATCGACACGCGCTGCAGCTGGCCGCCGGACAGCTCGTGCGGGAACTTCTGGGTGAACTGCCGCGGCGGCACCAGATTGGTCTGCGTCAGCAGGTCGTCGATCACGGCCAGCTGCTCGTCGTTGGCCTTGCCGGCGTGGTGGATGGACACCGCGCGGCGCAGCGTGCTGGCGATCGAGGCGACCGGATTGAACGAGGCGAACGGGTCCTGGAGGATCAGCTGCACCCTGCTGACGTGCTCGCGGAACGCCTTGCCGCGGGTGGCCTGCACGGGTCGGCCGTGCAGCCGGATCTCGCCGCTGGTCACCGGGTACAGCTGGGCCAGCAGACGGGCCAAGGTGGACTTTCCGGAGCCGGATTCGCCCACCAGGGCGGTGATCCGGCCCGCGTAGAGCTTCAGCGACACGTTGTCCACGGCGTGCACCACCCGGCCGCCGCCGCGCTTGAGCAGGCCGCGCACCGGGAAGTGCTTCGTGACGTCGACGGCCTCCAACACCGGTGCGGTCATGCGCTCTCACCCATCTTCACGGCGTGATCATCGGAGTACAGCAGGCAGGCGGCGGCCGACGAGCCGATCTGGTACAGCCGCGGCTCGTGCTCGGCGCAGGCGTCGAACGCGACCGGGCAGCGCGGCCGGAACGAGCAGCCGCTGGGCAGTCGCCGCAGGTCCGGCGGCGAGCCGGGAATGCCGGTGAGCTCCTTCTTCGGGCCGCTGAGCGTGGGGAACGACTCCAGCAGGCCGCGGCTGTACGGGTGCTGCGGCCGCTCGTGGAAGTCCTCGGCGGCGGCCATTTCCACGATCTTGCCGCCGTACATCACCGCGATCGTGTCGGACATCTCGATCAGCAGCGACAGGTCGTGGGTGATGAACACGACCGAGAAGCCGAGCCGGTCCTTCAGCTCCATGATCTTGTCGATGATCTGCCGCTGGATCACCACGTCCAGCGCGGTGGTCGGCTCGTCCATCACGATGATCTCCGGGTCGAGCGCCAGCCCGACCGCGATCATCGCCCGCTGCCGCATGCCGCCGGACAGCTCGTGCGGGTAGGAGCTGGCCCGGTCGGCCGGAATGCCCACGATGCCCAGCAGTTCCACCACCCGCGCGGCCCGCTCCGGGGCCGTGCTGCCGGGCCGGTGCGCCACCAGCGCGTCCTCGATCTGCTCACCGATGCGCATGATCGGGTTGAGGGCGTGCATCGCGGACTGGAAGACGATGGACAGCTCCTCCCAGCGGAAGGCGCGCAGCTCCTCGTCGTCCATCGCCAGCACGTCCACGGTGGACCCGTCCGCGTTGGTGTACCGGATCTCGCCCTGCGGGATCTCGGCCGGCGGCTTGTGCAGCCGGGTGATGGCATAGGCCAATGTGGACTTTCCGGAGCCGGACTCGCCGGCGATGCCCAGGACTTCCCCCCGCCTCAAGGTGAACGAGACGTCGTCGACGGCGGTGACGGCGCCGTAGTTCACCTTGAGGCCGCGGACGTCCAGGATGACGTCCGTGCTGTCGGCCGTGAACGGCGTGCCCGCGGGCCGCGGCTGCCGCTGCGCGGATCGCTTGACCCGTTTGGTGCGACGGCGGGACACCTGTGCCCGCTGTGCCTTCTTGGTGCCGATGCCCGCCTGCCGCAGGCGCGGGTTGATGAACTCGTCGATGCCGAAGTTGACCAGCGACAGCGCGGTGCCGATGAGCGCGATGGCCAGGCCGGCCGGCACGAACCACCACCAGGAGCCGGTGAGCAGCGCGCTGTCGGCCTGTGCCCAGTACAGGATCGTGCCCCACGACCACTGCGTGACGTCGGTCAGCCCGAGGAACGCCAGGCTGGCCTGGGTGAGGATGGCCGCGGTCACCGTGCCCAGGAAGGACGCGGCGATGACCGCGAGCTGGTTGGGCAGGATGTCCCGCAGGATGATCTTCGACGTGCGTTCGCCGGTGGCCCGCGCCGCCTCCACGAAGTCCCGCTTGCGCAGGGACAACGTCTGCGCGCGCAGCACCCGGGCGCCCCACGCCCAACCGGTAAGTGAGATCACCAGGATGATGCCCAGCGAGCCGCTGTGCGGCAGGTAGGCGGCCAGGATGATGGTCAGCGGCAGGCCGGGCAGCACCAGGAACACGTTGGCCAGCAAGGACAACAGCTCGTCGCTGGTGCCGCCGAGATAGCCGGCGGTGACGCCGACCAGGACCGACAGGATGGTGGTGATGACCGCCGAGCCGAGGCCGACGAACATCGACGCCTGCGCGCCGTAGAGGACCTGGGACAGGATGTCCTGGCCGTTCTGGGTGGTGCCCAGCCAGTGCTCGAACGACGGGGGAGCGGTGGCCGCGTCGCTGACCGCGGACGGGTCGTACGGCGCGATCCACGGCCCGATCACCGCCAGCACGACGAAAACCAGTGTGATGATCACGCCGGTCAGGGTCAGCGGGGCGCGCAGCGCGCGCAGCCACAGCCGGCCGGCCTCCGGCTCCACCTGTTCGGTCTCGGCGAGGACCGCGGGTTGCATGGCCATGTTCAGCCCTCCCTCGTCCTCGGGTCGAGGAACACGTAGACGACGTCCGCCAGCAGGTTGGCGATCAGCACCATGATCGTGATCAGCAGGAAGATGGCCGACATCAGCGGGTAGTCCGCGGCCTGCGCGGCCTTGAACAGGGTGGTGCCGAGGCCGGGGTAGTTGAAGACCACCTCGGTGACGATCGAGCCGCCGATCACGAAGCCCAGCGACATCGCGAAGCCGGACAGCGACGGCAGCATCGCGTTGCGCGCCGCGTAGGAGTACATGACCCGCCGCCGGGACAGGCCCTTGGCCTCGGCCAGCCGGACGTAGTCCTCGGACAGGGTCGTCACCATCATGTTCCGCATGCTGATCAGCCAGCCGCCGACCGAGGTGATCACGATGGTGGCCGCCGGCAGCACCGCGTAGTACAGGGCGCTGGCGATGAAGTCGCCGCTGAAGCCGATGGTCGTGTCCACCGAGTAGCCGCCGGACAGCGGGAACCAGTTCAGCGTGATGGCGAAGACGAGCACGATGATGATCGCGAACCAGAAGTACGGGATGGACGACAGGAACGTGGTCACCGGTATCAGCGAGTCCAGCCAGCTGCCGCGTTTCCAGCCGGCCAGGATGCCCAGGCCGGTGCCGATCACGAAGCCGAGCACCGTGCACGCGGTGATCAGGCCCAGCGTCCAGAACATGCTCTGCCCCAGCACGGTGCCCACGTCCGCCGGGTAGTAGGCGTAGGAGATGCCGAAGTCGCCGGTCAGGATGCTGCGCCAGTAGTTCAGGTACTGGGTCCACAGGCTGGCGTCGGGCTGTCCGAACAGGACGCGCAGCGCCTGGATGGCGGCCGGGCTGAGCTTGCCGTGGAACTGGTTGATCAGGTGCTCGGCCGGGTCGCCCGGCATGACGCGCGGGATCAGGAAGTTCAGGCTGATCGCGACCCACGCGGTGAGCACGTAGAAGCCGAGCTTCCTGAGCACGGTGCGCATGGCTCGGCTCCCTTCACGCCCTGACGGACGACGTACCAGATGCATACCACGGCATACCAGCGTGGCTAGGCGGCACGGTACTGTCTAGCGGCCGAACAGAGTAGTGACGCTATGAAAACGTGATGCGACCATCGTGTGCGCCGTCGAGACGTGCGACAGGTCACCAATCCACCGCATACCACTTCAAACCACCCGGAGACGAGCATGAGACTCAGCCAGCTGGTCGGCCCGCGCACGTCGAAGGTCGTCGAGCGGCCCGATCCGGTGCCGGCGGCCGACCAGGTGCTGGTCGAGGTGCTGGCGTGCGGCGTCTGCACGTCAGACCTTTCGGCCTGGCGGAACCACGATCCGGGCTCGGAGCCGATGCGCCTCGGCCACGAGATCGCCGGTCGCGTCGTGGCGGTCGGGGCTGACGCAACGCGGTGGGCCGTCGGCGATCTGGTCACCGGGCTCGGCGGCGAGGGCTTTGCGTCACTGGCCGTGATGGACGCTGATGCCCTTCTCCCTGTCCCGGCCGGCATCGAGCCCGCGCACGTGCTCGGCGAGCCCGTCGCCGTGCTGGAGGAAGCACTCTCACGGTCGCCGGTGTCGGCCGGCGGTCGGGTTGCCGTCGTCGGGCTGGGCTTCATGGGCCTCGGCCTGGTGCAACTGGCCAAGCGGCACGCCCCCGGCCTGCTCGTCGGCGTCGATCCCGACCCGGCCCGCCGTGCCAGAGCGGTCTCCCTGGGCGCGGATCTCGTGTTCGCGCCCGATGAGGTACCGGCCGAATACCTCGGTCAGACCGGCCGTGCCGCCGATGGTCGGTTCGACGTCGTGCTGGAGGCGACCGGGGTGACTCCCGGACTGGCCACCGCCGGCCGCCTGGTGCGGCCGTTCGGCACGCTGAACGTGGTCGGCTACCACCACTCCGGCGACGCCAAGATGGACATGGACCTCTGGTACAAGGCCGTCACCGTGGTCAACGGCTTCTGCCCGGACCGGACCCGCACCATCGCCGCCATGGTGACCGCGCTGGAGCTGATCGCGCAGCGGCGCTTCAGCTACGCCCCGCTGGTCACCCACCGCTACACCCTGGACCAGATCGACGACGCCTTCGCCGCGATGGAGGCGGCCGGGCCGGACTTCGTGAAGGGCGTGGTCAGGCCTGTGTCCGGCTGAAGGACGTGCGCAGGCGGTAGCGCTCGCCGGCGTAGCGGATCGTCGACATGAACAGCGGGTCGCCCTTGGCGTTGAGGGCGAGCTGGTGCATGACGAGGATCGGCTCGCCGGGGTCGATCTCGAGGTGGCGGGCCGTGCGGTCGTCGGCCTTGGTGGCCTCGATGGTGGAGTCCGCGCGCGCCGGTTCCACGCCGGCCTGGGCCAGCTCGGCGTACAGGGAGCGCTCGCCGAAGTCGAGGGTCGCCAGGTGCGGGGCCAGGCCCAGGGGCAGGACCGTCCGGTCGAGACCGATCGGCATGTCGTTGAGCAGCCGGACCCGCTCCAGGGTGAACAGCTGCGTGCCCGGCGCGATGCCGAGGCGCTCGGCCTGGTCGATGGTCGCCGGGTCGACGCGGTTCTGCAGCACCTCCGAGCGCGGGGTCAGGCCCATCCTGGCCGCGGTCTCGGTGAACGACTCCAGGGTGTTCGGCCATTCCTTCCTGGGCTGCGCCGTCCGGCTGACGTACCAGCCGCGGCCGCGGGACGCGCTCAGCACGCCCTCCTCGACGAGGTGCCCGAGCGCCCGGCGCAGCGTCACCCGGCTGATGCCCAGCTGCTGGCACAGTTCGCGTTCCGGCGCCAGCCGCATGCCCGGCTTCAGCACGCCGCGTTCGATCTCGCCACGCACCAGCGCGACCGCCTGAATCCACAGCGGATCCGGATAACCCGGCAGGACGGCGGGCGAGTCGCTCATGCTTCGGCAACCCCATGGTCGGCGGCAACGTAACGGGCGATCCAGAATAGCGGCGGCGGGCGCGGCCGCGCAGCAGGCGCGCGGGGCCCGACCTGCCGCTCTAGAGTCGGGGCCGTGACCTTGATCTACGGCTGCATGGGCCTCGGCGGCACCTGGGACGACGCGCCGTTCACCGCGGCCGACGTGGACCTCGCGGAGCGGGCGGTGCACGCGGCGCTGGACATCGGCATCAGCTGGTTCGACCACGCCGACATCTACCGGAACGGCAAGGCCGAGCAGGTGTTCGGCGAGGTGCTGCGCCGCGACCCGGCGCTGCGTGACCGGGTGAGGATCCAGACCAAGTGCGGGATCCGGCTCGGGGAGAACGGTCTCCAGGCGTACTACGACCTGTCGAAGGCGGCGATCCTGCAACGGGTGGACGGCAGCCTGCGCCGGCTGGGCGTGGAACGGGTGGACGTTCTCCTGCTGCACCGGCCCGATCCGCTGATGGACCCGGTTGAGGTCGCCGACGCGTACGGCGAGCTGCGGGCCGCCGGCAAGGTCGGCGCGCTGGGCGTGTCGAACATGTCGGCGGCGCAGATGTCGTTGCTGCAACGGCATCTGGACGAGCCGTTGGCGGCCAACCAGCTGGAGATGAGCCTGCACCGGCGGGACTGGCTGGAGGCCGGCGTGCTGGTCAACCACCCCGAGGGCAGCGGCCTGAGCTTCCCCGAGGGAACCGTCGAGTACTGCCGCGCCAACGGCGTGCGCATCCAGGCATGGGGCTCGCTGGCCCAGGGCATCTACAGCGGGGCGCGGCGCTCCGAGGCCGACAACGAGGCGTACGAGCTGGTCAACGCGATGGCGGCGGAGAAGGGCACCACCGCCGAGGCCATCGTGCTGGGCTGGCTGATGCGGCATCCCGCGCGGATCGAACCGGTGCTCGGCACCGCCAACCCGGACCGGATCCGGGCCTGCGGGGACGCGGCGGCCCAGGCGGCGGCGATGACCAACGTCGAGTGGTACCGGCTGTGGACCGCCGCCCGGGGGAACGCGGTGCCGTAACCCTCCCGAGGGCCGGGCGGACCTGGTAGCACAGGTGACGTGGACTTCGAGACCGTGCGGGGCAAGCTCCGCGCGTACGGGCGGCCGGCGCCGTTCCGCCGTGGGGAGCTGCTCTGTGTCGCCGGCGAGGACAGCGACGAGGTGCTGCTGATCGAGACGGGCTCGGTGAAGGTGGTGCTGCCGGGCAAGAACGGCGTGGACTCGATCCTCGGCTTCTACGGGCCGGGCGCGGTGCTGGGGGAGATGGGGGTGCTGTCGGGCAGCAGCCGCTCGGCGAGCATCGTGGCCCGAACCCACGGCCGCGCGGTGCACGTGGAGGGCCGGCGGTTCCTGTCGCTGGCGGACGAGGACCCGGAGGTGCTGCGCTTCGTCACGGACCTGTTGCGGCACCGGCTGTCGCTGGCCGACAAGAGGCAGGAGTACCGGGCGTCGCTGGACGTGCCGGCGAGGCTGGCGAGGCAGCTGCTGGATCTGGCCCGTGAGATCGGCGAGCCGGCGGGGCCGGGGTTCGTGGTGCGCGACGTGACGCAGGCGGAGCTGGCGCAGCTGGTGACGGCGTCGCCGAAGTCCATCGAGTACGCGGTGGCGCTGCTGCGGCAGGAGGGCGTGCTGCGCACCGACCGCCGCTATTTCCAGATCGTGGACGCCGAGGTGTTGGAGCGCAAGCTCGCGGATCCCGACTGGCGGCCCGGTTAGACTCCGCCCGATCCACCCCTTGCCGAACGGGAGTGTCGAATGCCGTACGTCGCCGATGGCGCGCGCTACAGCGCCATGCCCTACCGCCGCACGGGTCGCAGCGGCCTGAAGCTACCGGCCGTGTCCCTGGGCCTGTGGCACAACTTCGGTGACGTCAACCGGATCGAGACCCAGCGGGCGATCCTGCGCCGCGCCTTCGACCTCGGCGTCACGCACTTCGACCTGGCCAACAACTACGGCCCGCCGCCCGGCTCCGCGGAGACCAACTTCGGCCGGCTGTTCGCCGCGGACCTCAAGCCGTACCGGGACGAGATCCTGGTCTCCACCAAGGCCGGCTACCTGATGTGGGACGGCCCGTACGGCGAGTGGGGCTCCCGCAAGTACCTGGTGTCCAGTGTGGACGCCAGCCTGCGCCGGATGGGCCTGGACTACGTGGACGTGTTCTACCACCACCGGCCGGACCCGGAGACGCCGCTGGACGAGACCATGGGCGCGCTGCACTCCATTGTGCAGCAGGGAAAGGCGTTGTACGTCGGCGTCTCCAACTACTCCGCCGAGCAGACCCGGGAGGCGGCGGCCGTGCTGGAGCGGCTCGGCACGCCGCTGCTGATCCACCAGCCGTCGTACTCGATGGTGAACCGCTGGGTGGAGGACGGCCTGCTGGACGTGCTCGACGAGGTCGGCGCCGGCGCGATCGCGTTTTCCCCGCTGGCGCAGGGTTTGCTGACCGGCCGCTACCTCAACGGCATCCCCGAGGACTCGCGCGCCGCCGGCGACAGCCCTTTCCTCACCAGCGAAAGCGTTGAGGCGCAACTGGATCGCGTTCGCGCGCTGAACGAGGTGGCGCAGGGCCGCGGCCAGACCTTGGCGCAGATGGCCATCGCGTGGGTGCTGCGGGGCGGCCGCGTCACCTCGGCGCTGGTCGGCGCGAGCAGTGTCCGCCAGATCGAGGACAGCGTCGGCGCGACCGCCAACCTCGACTTCGGCGACGAGGAACTGGCCGTGATCGAGAAGCTGCTGGCCTAGCCGGCGCTCAGCACGGACTGCGTCTGGGTGACGCTGGCGACCGGCCGCTGCTCGTCATCGTGCAGGTCGGTGCGGACGACGATGGTCGACCGGCCGACGTGCAGCGGCCGGCTGACCGCCGTCACGGTTCCCGATCGGACCGCTCGGAAGAAGTTGGTGCCGGACTGCACGGTCGAGGTGGTCGCGCCCGGCGGCAGGTTCAGGAATGCGCACACGGCGCCGACGGTGTCGGCGAACGCCATCAGCGCGCCGCCGTGCATGACGCCGCCGACCGTGCACAGCTCCGGCGCCCACGCGAGGCGGCCGCGCACCTCGTCCGGACCGGCAGTGTCAAGTGTTATGCCCGTTTGCCCGGCGAAGGGCATGGCCTTGATCAGTTCGTCCAGGTTCACGGTTGCCGAGCGTAGTGGCCGGCCAGGAGGAACAGCCCCTGTCGGCGCAACCGGGAGGCCGGCGCGTTGACCGAGCTGACGGCCCGGTCCACCGCCCGCACGCCGCCGATCCGGCGGGTGTATGAGCGTTGCTCGGCATATTCGGCGCGACCGGCCCGTCCGGACAGTGACCCGGGCCTGATCCGGAACGCCGCCAGGCTGTCGGCCATGCCGTGGAAGTCGCCGTGGTCGAGCAGCCGCAGCCACAGGTCGAGGTCCATCGGGAAGCGCAGCCGGCCGTCGAAGCCGCCGACCGCGTCGAAGTGCTCCCGGCGGAACAGCACCGAGCCGGGCTCGCCGACCGGATTTCCGCCGTCACGCACGATGCGGCGGGCCACCGCGGTCCGATCGTGCGTGCCGATCAGTCCGCGCAGGCCGCGGCCCGCGACCAGGCGGCGACCTGTGTCGTCGACGAAATCGCGCCGGCAGGCGGTCAGCGCGAGATCGGCCCGGCCGATTAGCGCCTGTTGTTGTAACCGCAAACAATCGGGCCGGAGAAGATCATCCGCGCACAGCAGTTTCACCAGTGGCGCCCGGCTGGAATGGACGGCGAGGTTCCAGTTCTCCGCCAGTGGGAGAACCCGCGAGTTCCGTATCACCCGTATGCGGCAATCGTCGAATGAATGTGCAACAACTTCGGTGCGGTCGGTCGAGGCGTTGTCGACGACCACCAGCTCGAAGTTGTCGAAATTCTGTGCCAGCACACTGCGCATCGTCGCGCCCAGGAAGCGTTCCGCCTGGTAGGCGGGCACGCAGACGGACACAGCAGGCGTCGCTGCCGTCATCGCGCCCCCACATCCGCTGTATCGACTTCTCGGCCCAGACGTTACCTCCGATCGATGTCATACATCACGTGAACAGGGTCACAACCCTCATAGTCACTGCTTAATGGCCGGGCGAGCTGCGGGTTCATTGGGCGTTCACGCGTCCGATCCGGTAGTTACATAACGTCACCTCTGGACGTCACGTTCACTCGTCAGCATTATTCGGGACATGCCGAGCCAGATCAGTTCGCCGAGGTAGGCCTGCACTCATGACACGAAGCACTCGCCCCACCGTGACCATCGTCGTCCCGGCCCGCAACGAGGCCCGCAACCTGGAACGGGTGCTGCCCGAGTTACCCGACGTCCACGAGGTCGTCCTGGTCGACGGGGACTCGGTCGACGACACCGTGGCCACCGCGCGGCGGCTGCTGCCCGGCATCCGCGTCGTCCGGCAGACCCGGCGCGGCAAGGGAAACGCGCTGGCCTGCGGCTTCCTCGCCGCGACCGGCGACGTGATCGTCATGTTCGACGCCGACGGCTCGGCCGACCCGGCGGAGATCCCGGCCTTCCTGGCCGCGCTGACCGCGGGCGCGGACTTCGCCAAGGGCACCCGCTACGGCGCGGCCGGCGGCAGCGAGGACATCACGCCGCTGCGCAGCCTCGGCAACGCCGGCCTCAACGGCATGTCGAACGTGCTGTTCGGGACCAGGTTCTCCGACCTGTGCTACGGCTACAACGCCTTCTGGCGGGACATCGTGCCGGTGCTGGACCTGCCGGCGATCGAGCGGGTCGCGCCGGCCGGCGGCATGCTGTGGGGCGACGGCTTCGAGATCGAGACGGTGATCAGCTGCCGGGTCATCGCGGCCGGGCTGACGATCACCGAGGTGCCCAGCGTGGAGCGCCGCCGCATCCACGGCGAGAGCAATCTGCGGACCTTCAGCGACGGCTTCCGGGTGCTCAAGACGCTGCTCGCCGAGCGGAGACGGGCGACGTTGCTCGGCCGGGCCCGCAGAGCGGGCATCACCACGCTGCGGCCGCACCTGCCGACGCCGCGCTTCGACCTGGCGGAGGACCGCGCGTCGTGACGGTCACCGTCGTCGTCTGCGCCTACACCGAGCGGCGCTGGCCCGACCTCGTCGCGGCCGTCGCATCCGTTGCCGCGCAGACGGTTCCACCCGACCAGCTGCTGCTGGTGATCGACCACAACCCCGCGCTGGCCGCCCGCGCCGAGGCGGAGATCGCCGGGGTGACCGTGCTGGTCAACACGAACCGCCGCGGATTGTCCGGGGCCCGCAACACGGCGCTGGCCCACGCGACCGGCGACATCGTGGTGTTCCTCGACGACGACGCGTCGGCGGCTTCGCCGGACTGGCTTGAACTGCTGCTCGCACCGTACGAAAATCCCCTGGTCGCGGCCGTCGGCGGTGCGGCGACACCGCTGTGGCCGGGCGAACGGCCGGCGACCCTGCCGGCCGGGTCGGACCGCGGCGAGCTGGACTGGGTCGTGGGTTGCACCTATACGGGGCAGCCGGTCCAGCTCGCCGAGGTGCGCAACCTCATGGGCTGCAACATGTCCTTCCGCCGCACGGTGTTCGAGGCCGTCGGCGGGTTCACCGAGGACATGGGCCGGGTCGGCGCCGTGCCGGTCGGCTGCGAGGAGACCGAGCTGTGCATCCGGCTCCGGCAGCGCGACCCGTCGGCGCGGATCGTGTTCGAGCCGCGGGCCCTGGTGCGGCACCGGGTCAGTGCGGACCGGCTGAGCTGGTCGTACCTGCGGCGAAGGTCGTGGGGCGAGGGCATTTCCAAGGCCGCGGTGTCCCGGCTGGTCGGTCCCGGGGACGCGTTGTCGACCGAGCGCGCGTACACCACCCGGATCATCCCGGCGGCGTTTCTCCGTGAGCTGGTGCGGCTGCACCTCGCCGGCGCGTTTGCGCTGGTCGTGTCGGTGCTGTTCGCGGCGGCCGGGTATGCGCGCGGCAAGTTCGGCCGTGCCGTCGCCACGGACCTCGGCGTGGTCTCGGTGGGGGAGTGGGACCGGTCGGCCGAGGAACCGCCCCGGTTTCCATACCCGGCACGGGTTCTGGTTCGTGACGGCGTGACCGTGCTCGGCGAGGTGACGGTCGCCGCCGGCGCGGAACCCGATGGGCTCTGGGACGTGCCGGCCACCGAGGACGCACGGACCGTCACGCCGTCGGTGACGGTGGTCGTGCCCAGCGCCGGGCGGCCGGAGCTGGCGACGCGGTGCGTGCGGTCGGTGCTGGCGACGGAGTATCCGCGGCTTGAGGTCATCGTCGTGGACAACCGGCCGGAGGTGCCTGCGCTGCGGGAACTCGCGGCTTCTGATGATCGCGTGCGGTACGTGGCCGAGCCGGTCCGGGGGTTGAGCAACGCCCGCAACCGGGGCGCGGCTGAGGCGTCGGGGGAGATCATCGCGTTCACCGATGACGACGCCGTGGTGGACCGGCTGTGGCTGGACCGGCTCGTCGCCGAGTTCGCCGATCCGGCCGTGGACTGCGTGACGGGCTTGGTGCTGCCGTACGCGCTGGAGACGCCGGCGCAGCAGTGGTTCGAGCAGTGGGGCGGCTTCGGCAAGGGCTTCCGCCGCACCAGGTTCGACGCGCACGGCGCGTCCGGCTCCGACGATGTGCGCACCGGGCCGCTGTATCCGTTCGCCGCCGGGCTGTTCGGCTCCGGCAACAGCATGGCCTGGCGGGCGGTGTCGTACCGGGAACTCGGCGGCTGCGATCCGCTGCTCGGCGCCGGCAGCGCGACGAAGTCCGGCGAAGACCTGGAGTTGTTCATCCGCCTCGTGCGCAGCGGCGGCGTGCTCGTCTACACGCCGCATGCCGTGGTGCGGCACGAACATCGGCGTGGCTTCGACGACCTCGTCGGCCAGATGCGGGGCTACGGCACGGGCTTGCTGCCGCTGTTCGCCGTGTACGTCGGTCGGCGGCCGGCCGAGCTGCTGGCCGTGGCCCGGCGGGTTCCGGGTGGACTTCGGCACTTCCTCGGCGGCGACTCGGCCCGCAATCAGGGCCGTGGCCATGACTTCCCGCCGGAACTGTCCAAAGCGGAGCTTCACGGCGTGCTCGCCGGCCCGTTCGCCTTGTTGCGAGGGCTGTTGACGGCGCCCAAGCGGCGGCTCGGACTGCCGGAGCCGCAGGCCACGGCGGCGGTTCGGGCGGCGGAGGAGACCGCGCCGACACCGCTGAAGTTGTTGCGGGGTGGCCGATGAACACCCTTCGCCGAACCGCGTGTGTCCTGATGGCCGTCGCCGCCTGCACCGCCCTGTCCGTGCTCATCGGCGTACCCGGGCAATGGCGACTGGCGCTGACTGTCCTCTTCGCACTGACCGTGCCCGGTTGGGCTATCGCCGCCTACGTCCGACCCTGGCGACAGTCCTATGTGTGGACGGTAGCTGTGGCGGTCAGCCTGGCGCTGTCGATCCTGCTCAGCCAGGCGATGCTGTCGCTGGGCTACTGGCACCCGGAACGGGCGCTGCTGGTGTTCGCGCTGGCGAGCATGATTCCGTTGGGGCACCACATCGTGCGGGGTGTGCGGTGACGGTCACGGTCTCCGACAACCGAATGGTGCGCGACGGGATCGCGCTCTCGGTCGGGGCCGCCTTCACGTCGGTGGCGGGCCTGCTGGGCTGGGTGATCTCGGCGCGGCTCGTGTCGACGGCGGAAGTCGGCCTGACGGCGGCGTTCACCTCGGGCTTCCTGCTGGTGTCGGGGGTGACGCAGGTCAGCCTCGGCCCGGCGGTGCTGCGCTGGCTGCCCCGCGCGGGCGGCCGCAGCGGGACGTTGCTGCTGCGCACGTACGGCGTGGTGATGGCCGGCGCTGTGCTGGGATCGCTGGTGTTCCTGGCGTTTCCGTCCGGGCACCAGGCGGCGGCAGCCGTGCCGGGCTGGGGTGCGCCGCTGTTCGTCGTGGTGACGCTGGCGTGGGCGGTGCTGCAGTTCCAGGACCCGGTGCTGACGGGGTTGGACCGCGCGGGCGCGGTGCTGGTGAAGAACCTGGGCTTCGGCATCGGCCGGATCGGCGTGCTGCTGTTGGCGGCTTCCCTCGGCGCACTGGGTATTCTGCTGTCCTGGGCGGTCCCGACGATCTTGGCGGTGCTGGGCGCGACGGTTGTGGTCGTCACGGCCTCGCGCCGACGGGGCCACTCGCAGCCCGCTGGTGTGCTGCCGGACCGACGTGAAGTGGTGGCTCTGCTGGGGCCGACCTATCTCGCCTCGATCGGCCAGTCGCTGATGTACTACCTGGTGCCGCTGATCGTCACGGCCCGGTACGGCCCCGCCCCGGGAGCCGTGTTCTTCGTGGTGTGGACGGCCGTGAACGCCGTCGACGTCGCGGCGACCGGATTCGTGAACTCGCTGGTGGTTCGTATCGCCGGCGAGCCCCACCGCGCAGGGGAACTGGTTCGCCTGGCCGGCAGTCGACTCGCCGTGCTGTTCGGCCCCTTGATCGTCATCGGCGTGCTGCTGGCCCACCCGCTGCTGAGCATCTTCGGCGCCGACTACGCCGAGCTCGGCAGCACGGCTTTGGTGCTGGTCCTCATCGGCTTCGCGCCCCGGCTGCTGATCCTGCTGGCGGTCGGCGTGTTCCAGGCCGACGGCCGCGGCCTGCCGGTGGCCGCGTTCCAACTGGCCGGCGCGGCGGTGATGCTCCCGGTGGCGGCGCTGCTGCCCACCGGCGGCCTGGTGCCGATCGCCGTCGGATTCCTGCTGGTGCAACTGGCCGTGGCCGCCGTCGCCGCCATCGCCCTGCGCCAACGACTCGCTCGTCAGGAGAGCGCTGCGTGACCCATTCGACCATCGAGCGTTCCACCGAAGCGCCGACACCACCCTCCACAACGGACTGGTGGCCGTTCGCGCTGACCGGCGCGGCGGTGCTGTGCTGGGCGTTCGGCTTTCGGGAGATCGATCCGACGACACTGGGCAGCCTCGGCCTGCTGCTCGCGCTGTCACCACTGCTGCTCGTGGCATATCCGTTGCTGGTGGCCGCGTTCGTCATCGAACTCACGCGAAACCGCCGGACGGCCGTGCTGACAACGATCACCGTCGTCGCCGTGCTGGCGGTGTACGGGCTGCAGCCCGCGGCGGAGCCGGTGGCCCGGCTGCCGGTCGCATGGCTGCACTCCGGCTTCGCCAACTACATCGGCGCGCACGGCGATGTCCTGCACAACTTCGACACGCGGTTCAGCTGGCCCGGGTTCTTCGCCCTGTTGGCGTTCCTGACCGAAGCCAGCGGCTTGCACGACACGTCTGCCCTGCTGAACTGGGCGCCGGTAGTGCTGTCCGGGCTGGCGGTGCTCGGCGTCCGCGCGATCGCTGTCGCCATCGTCGGGCCGGGACAAGCGTCCTGGATCGCCGCATGGATCTTCCTGGTGGCCAATTGGACCGAGCAGGACTACGCGTCGCCACAGGGAACCACGTACATCCTGCTGCTGGCGGCGCTGGCGATCACCTTCCAGCACCTGGTCAGCCCCAGCCCGCTGGCGCCGCGCCGCGCCGACGTCTGGCGGCCGCCGGCCCCGACCAACTCCGTCGGCGACCGACTGCGGGCCGAGGGACTCGTTGTGCTGATGGCGATGGCGCTCGCGCCGACCCACCAGCTCACCCCGTACATGTTGGGCGGCCTGCTGATCGTCCTGGTGTTGTGGGGACGGCTGTGGCCGCGCTGGCTGCCGGTCGTGGTGCTGGCGCTCGCGGTCGGCTGGTTCGTGTTGGCGGCACGGGAGTTCTGGATCGGGCAGCTGAGCGTGATCACCGGCTCGCTGGGTGACCTCAGTTCCTCGGTGAACCAGGGCATCGGCCAACGCTTCGTCGGCAACGCCGGCCGGCAGGCGATTCTCCTGACCCGCGTCGGCATCATGGGCGCGGCGGCGGCACTGGCCGGCTGCGGGGTGTTGGTCCTGAGGCGCAGCGGCAGCAAGTCACTGCTGTTGCCGGCGCTCGCGCTCGCCTCGTTCGAGTTGGCGGTGTTGCAGCCGTACGGCGGCGAGATCTTCATCCGCTGCTACCTGTTCGCGTTGCCGTTCTTCGCGACCCTCGGCGGCATCGCCCTCAACGCGCTCTCCGAGCGGGTTTTCCGTGCCATCACGGGAATCGCACTCGCCGTCGCGATGCTGGCCACCGTCACGGTCCGCGGCGGCAACGACTCGTACGTGGCGTTCACCAAAGCGGACATGGATGTCGTACAGAGGGCGTACGACCTCGCCCGCGACGGCCAGAGCATCGGCACCGTCGTGTCGTATGCGCCGCTGGAGTGGCAGCGCGTCGGCGATGTGCGCCAAGTGTCCGCCGAGGACGGTTGTGTCGTGTTCCCGAACCCCGAATCCTGCGTGTTGAAGGCCAACCTGGACTACCTCGTGATCAACCACGCCCAGGACGCCTACGGCACCGTCTACTTCGGAGCCCCACCCGGCTGGACGGCCAAGCTGGCCGACCAACTGATCGCCGACGGCCGCTATGACCGCGTCTTCGCGGAGGACGGCAGCCAGTTGTTGGCCCGTAAGGAAGGAACACGATGAGCCTGGCTCGGCGACTCGTCCGCGAGGCCGGCATCGACCTGTGGGCGGCGACGCTCGGCGTGCTGGTCAACACCGTGCTCGGCAGCAACGTGGTGCCGAGGCCGCTGCGCTGGCTCGGCTACCGGTTGTTCGGGGCGCGCATCGCCACCCCGAACATCTTCCCCGGCGCCAAGCTGCTCGGCCCGATGCGGCACGTCCGGATCGGCGCCGGCACGTTCGCCAACCGCGAGCTCTACCTCGAAGCGGTGGCCCCGATCGAGATCGGTCGCGACTGCCAGCTCGGGCCGCAGGTGATGATCGTGACCTCGCACCACGACCGCACCGCCGACGGAGGCGTGTCCAAGGTGCCGCGCGGCCGGGCCGTGAAGATCGGCGACCGGGCGTGGATCGGGGCCCGGGCGATGATCCTGCCCGGCGTCACCCTCGGCGACGACGTCGTGATCGGGGCCGGCAGCGTCGTCGCCCGAGACTGCCTCGAACCCGGCGTCTACGTCGGCTCCCCGGCCCGGCTCGTCGACAAGGTGGCCCGATGAGCGAGACGACCTTCGTGGTGCTGGCCGCCGTGTTGGGTCCACTGTGGCTCGCGATCATCGTCACCCGGACCGTGCTGGCCGAGCGGGCCGCCGAGCCGGGCGTGCCGCTGGCCCGGCCGCGCCCGGTGCGGCTGCTCGACCTCGCCGGGCTGGTCCTGGGCGCGGTGCTGTTCCTCGCGCTGATCGGCAGGATGATCGCCGCCCTGGCGTGACCCGTATGCTCTGGCCGTGGCAACGGTTTCGACGTGCGTCTGCGGTCATGCGCCGGCGGCGCACGAGCACTACCGGCCGGGCAGCGACTGCGCCCTGTGCGACTGCCCGCGCTTCCGTGACGTCAACGAGCCCACAACCTGGTGGACCCGCCTGAGGAGACTGCTCGGCGGACGCTAGCCGCGCACGGCCGCCTCGGCGCGCCGGATGTCCCAGGCGGCGCCGAATCCCCGATACAGCTCAAGGCATTCCGCCAGCACGGCCTCCGCCTCGTCGCGACGATCGGTCGCGGCGAGCAGGATCGCGCGTTCCTCCAACGTCTGCGCGAGCTCGAACACGCGGCCCACGGCCCGGTAATGCGTCGCCACCGGCACCAGCGCCTCGGCGTCCCGCTCGATCACGGCCCGACAGCGCTGCGCCGCGGCGGCGGCCCGGGCCGCGGTCGTCTCGCGGTGCGCCTCCGCCTCGCACGCGGCGACAGCCTCCCGCGCGGTTGTCATATCGCCGTTGTCGATGGCCATGCGCACCAGCTCCGGCAGCCACTGGTGCCGCAGCATCATGCCCTCGTACCTGGGGTCGAGGATGATGCCCAGCTCCGCGACGGCGTCGTCCAGCCGGCCCTCGCGGGCGGCGGCCATGGCCTTCGCGGCGATGAGGAAGTCGTTGTTCTCCCGCTCCGCCTCACTCACCACGGGCAGGGTGAGCCCGGTCCGCAGGTGCCGGTTGACGCGCTCGGCGTCGTCACGGTGCGCGGCGATGAGCGCGCCGCAGCCGTGCAGCAGCAGCACGGGGCCGCCCTCGCGCAGGCCGTAGCCGGTGAAGTCGGGGGAGTCGTCGAGCGCCGCCGCGAGGTCGCGCTGCGCCTCGTCCCACTGCCCCAGCCAGTACCGGTGCACCGCGCCCGCGACGTGCAGGCCGGCCAGCGGCGCGCCGTGGCCGGCGATCTCGAACGCCATCCGCAGGTCCTCGCCGGCCTCGTTCAACCGGTCCAGGCACTGCAGCGTGAACATGCGGTTGTCCAGCAGCACCAACCGCAGGTCGGTGAGGCTGATGTCGGTGCCGACGATGTCCATGGCCCGGTTGAGGTACTCGACGCCGCGCGCGTAGTCGCGCCGCACCGCCTCCACCTGCCACAGCACCTCCAGCGACTGCCCCACGGAGAAGGCGTCGCCGACCTCCTCGCCTACCTCCACGGCCCGCTGCGCCGTCTCCCGCGACAGCTCCAACTCGCCCGCGCCGGCCCGCTGCACCAGCGCCAACAGCGACAGCAGCCGGGCCCGCCACAGCTGCGGCAGCGCCGGGTCGGCCAGCGCCTCGTCCAGCATCGCCACCGCGCGCTCCGCCTGCGACGCCCGGTACGGCACGTACGCCAGCACCCAGCGCACCTCCGCCGCCAGGTCGGCGTCGGTGAGGTGCGGCAGCGCCTTGCGGCCCCACTGCTCCGCCTCCGCGTCACGCCCGATCCGGAACAGCACGCTGGTCAGGTGCGCCATCAGCGCCGCCCGCCGCGTCTCGTCGATGTGCACGGTCTCCAGCACGCGCTGCAGCAGCTCCACCACGACCAGCGGCGCACGGTGGTGCAGGACCGGCGCGGCCTGCTCCAGCCACTTCGCCGCCCACGGCCCCATGCCGGCCTCCGCCGCCAGCAGCTGCTCGGCGACGTGCTCCTCGGGCACGCCGGCGTCCGCGAGCGCCTGCGCCGCCTGGTAGTGCAGCGCCACCCGCAGCGCCTCCGGCGTGCCCTCGTACAGGGACTGCCGGATCAGCGGGTGCCGGAACGCCAGCCGCAGGCCCGCGTCGCGCAGCACACCCGCCGCGATCGCCTCCTCGAACGGCTGCACCAGCGCCGACACCGGCTTGCCGACCACAACCGACAGGTCGACCACGCCGAACTCGCCGCCGAGCAGCGCCGCCCAGCGCAGTACCTCGCGCGTCGCCTCCGACAGGAAGCCGAGCCGGCCGGTCACCGCCTGCACCAGCGACGCCGGCACCCGCGCGAACGCCTCCGGCTGCACCTCCGCGCGGTCGGCGCCGACCTGCACGACCCGCTCGCGCACCAGGGCGTCCGCCATCTCACGCAGGTACAGCGGGTTGCCGCCGGAGCGCCGTGCGATCTCCCGCAGCCGCGGTCCCGGGGGCGCGCCGACCAGCGTGCCGACCATGCCGGCCACGGCGTCCACCGTGAGCGGGGCCAGCCGCAGCACCGCGCCGCCGAGGCTCTCGGTGTCGCGGCGCAGCTGGTCCACCTCGGGTCGTTGGTGCGCCGGCCGCGTCGCGCCGATCAGCAGCAGCGGCAGTTTGGCCGTGAGCAGGCACAGCCGGTGCCAGACCTCCAGGCTGGACTCGTCCGCCCATTGCACGTCGTCGAGCCCCACCGCCAGCGGGCCGTCCGCGCACAGCTCCTCCACCAGCGCCACCAGCCGGTCGATGGTGCTGAAGATGCTGTTGCCGCCGCCGACGATCGACTGGTTGGCCTCGCTGTCGCGCAGCGCGTGCGCCAACGCCACGCGGCGCGGGTCCGTCGACTGTGGCGTCACGTCCAGGCAGTCCAGCATCGCGCGCAGCGGGAACCGCTGGCCCAGCGTGTCCGCCACCGCGTGCGACACGCTGCAGCCCGCCCACTCGGCGTAGGCGAGACCGGCCGCGAGCAGGGCGGACTTGCCGATCCCCAGTTCGCCCTCGATCCACACCGTCTGGCCGCGACCGGCGCTGACCTCTGTCACCGCCGCACGCAGCGCGTCCATCTCCACGTCACGGCCGACCAACGACGGTGTCGGTGGCGGGGTAGTGGGCGTCGGCATCCGGATCGGGACCGCCTGCACGGGGATCGGCGGGGCCGCGTCGAGCAGCAGGGTGGGGTCGTTGGCGAGGATGCGTTCGTGCAGCTCCTGCAGCTGCGGTCCCGGCTCCACGCCCAGCTCGTCGATCAGCACCTGTCTGGCCTCGCGGAACGCCGTCAGCGCCTCCGCCTGCCGCCCGCAGCGGTACAGCGCCAGCATCAGCAGCGAACGCGGCCGCTCCCGGATCGGGTACTCGTGCACCAGCGCCGCGATGTCCGCCACCGCCGTCGTGTGCTGGCCGTTCGCCAGCGCCGCCTCCGAGCGCAGCTCGCGCGCCACCACCCGCAGCTCGCCCAGGCGGTTGCGCTGCGACTGCGCGTAGGGGCCCGTCACTCCCGAGAACGCCTCGCCTTGCCACAGCGCCAGCCCCTCGTCGATGGACCGCAGCGCCGCCGCCGCGTCACCCGCCGCGAGCTGGTGCTCGGCGCGGTCCCGCAGCAGGTTGAACTCGACGACGTCCAGATTGGTCGGCGCCAGCAGCAGCCGGTATCCCGCCCCCTCCGACGGCAGCAGCCCCGACGACTCGCGCCGCCCCCGGTCCGGTTCCAGCGCTTTCCGCAGCGACGAGATGTACGTGTAGAGGCTGCCTTCGACCGTCGCCGGCGGGTTCTCGCCCCACACGCCGTCGATGAGTTCCTCTCGGGAGACGACCGTCGACGTGCGCATGGCGAGCATCGCGATGACGGCCCTGGGCAGCGGCGAGCCCAGGGTGACTTCCCTGGTCCCGACCCAGAGGCGCACCGGCCCGAGCAGCTTTGCCCGCAGCTCGGGTGTCGGTTGACTCGTCATCAGGTTTCACTCCGCCGTTCGCTGGTCACGATCACCGCACAGTGTCACGTATCGGGCAGCGCATGTGCCACAGCGGCCGCTCTGTAGACGGCGTCGAGAGCGTTTGGAGATCGGACGGAGACCCTGTCGTCGTGGGTGGATGTGGATTGTGCGTGGAGGCCGGGGGTGCGGTGGCGGGGTTGGGCAGCGGCCGGCAGGACGGGCATGCTTTTCTGACCGCTCGGACGACGCTGGGGGATGTCGTCGGTTTCTCCACCGCCTGCTTCACGCCGCCGGAGTTCCCGGTGGCCGCCCTGGCGTGCCAGGCGCACGGCGGCAACGCGGTGGAGATCGTGTGCGGGGAATCCACTCGTCTGGATGCTCTCGTGCACGCCTGCGACCAGCTCCGCCGGCACGGCCTGCGCCCGTCGGTGCACGCCTTCGGCTCCGTCGAGCACCTCGTCTCCTTGAACGTGCCCGTCGTCGTCCCCGCCGACCTCGCCTCCGGTTCCCTCACCCGGCTGGTCCTGCTCCGCAACACCGGCGACCCCGATCTCGTGGACAAGGCCCTGGCCGCCCACCCCACTGCCTCGTTCTGCCTCGACGCCTCGGTGGCTTTCGCCGCCGGCGGCTTCATCCAGCTCAAGTCGCTGGCGTCCCGCCACGCCGACCGCCTGTCCCAGATCAACGTCGGCGCCGACCCGGACGCGGTGGACCTCGTCCGCACCTGTTTCGACGCCGCCGGCCGCGCCGTGCCCGTCATCCTCGAACGCCCCGGGTCGCTGTGGTCGGAGTCCTTGTCCTGCGATGTGGAGCGACTCCGCGCCCTGGCCCGCCGTTTCCTCACTCCGTACCGCTGAGGTCGACCTCCCGCCAGACGAACCGCCGCCTCCGGTGCTCGTCGTCGTCGGCGAACCCTGTGAACGCCTTGGTCACCTCCCCGCGGAAGGCCTGTCTCCAGTCGATCCTCCGACGGCATCACAGCGACACCATCCTGCATACGGTATACAGTAGTCACCACGGTGTGAGTGAACGGAGGCGCGCGTCCCCATGTACACAGTCACCAACCCCGCCACCGGCGAGCTGGTCGAGGAGATCCCGAACGCGACGGACGAGGAGGTCGATGCGGCGATCGCCCGCGTGCACAACGCCTTCCCGGCCTGGCGTCGCCTCCCGGCCACCGACCGCGCGAAGATCGTGCTGCGCGCCGCCGAACTGTTCGCCGAGCGCGCGGACGAGCTGGCCGAGATCATGACGCTGGAGATGGGCAAGCGGATCAACGAGGGCCGCGGCGAGGTCGGCGTGGTGGTCGACATCTTCACCTACTACGGCCAGCACGGGCCGGACCTGATCGCCGACCAGCCGATGACCATCCGCGGCGGCAACGCCGTCATCCAGAAGACGCCGCTCGGCGCGCTGCTGGGCGTGATGCCCTGGAACTTCCCCTGCTACCAGGTGGCCCGCTTCGTCGCCCCGAACCTCGTCCTCGGCAACACGATCCTGCTGAAGCACGCCTCGATCTGCCCGCGCTCGGCCCGAGCCATCGAGCAGATCCTGCACGACGCCGGCGTCCCCGAGGACGTCTACGTCAACACCTTCGCCTCCAGCCGTCAGGTCCCGGCGATCCTCGCCGACCCCCGCATCCAGGGCGTCTCCCTCACCGGTTCCGAACAGGCCGGCATCTCGGTGGCCGCCGAAGCCGGCCGCAACCTGAAGAAGGCCGTCCTCGAACTCGGCGGCTCCGACCCGCTGATCGTCCTCGACACCGCCGACATGGACGAGACGGTCGCCAGGACGGCCACCGCCCGCATGCGCAACTGCGGCCAGTCCTGCAACGCCCCCAAGCGGATGATCGTCCTCGCCGACATCTACGACGAGTTCGTCGACAAGCTCACCAAGCGCGTCGCCGACTACTTCAAGCCCGGCGACCCGATGGACCCCGACACCAAGCTCCCCCCACTCGCCTCGATCGCCGCCCGCGACGAGGTGGCAGCCCAAATCGCCCAGGCCGTCGACCAGGGAGCCACCCTCCGCACCGGTGGCCACCCCGTCGACGGCCCCGGCGCCTACCTCGAGGCCACCGTCCTCACCGACGTCACCCCCGAGATGAACGCCTACTACGAGGAGATCTTCGGCCCGGTGGTCCTCGTCTTCCGCGCGGAGACCGAGGAGCAGGCGATCGAGATCGCCAACGACTCGCCGTTCGGCCTCGGCGCCAGCGTCTGGGGCACGGATCCGGAGCGCCTCCGCCGGGTCGCTGAGCAGATCGACGCCGGCATGGTCTACCTGAACAGCGCCGGCGGCTCGCAGGCCGACCTGCCGTTCGGCGGCATCAAGCGGTCCGGCATGGGACGGGAGCTGGGACCGGCCGGCATCGAGGAATTCATGAACCAGAAGTCCATCCGCCTCTAGTCCATTCGGGTAACAACCGGCGGACCTTCGTTCCGGAACACATCCGCTGTGGCGATTTTTGCGTGAGTCAAGGCATCCGAACGAGGGAGGGTGCCATGACCACCGCCACGGACCGTCGCAGCTTCGACAGCCGTCGGGTGTTCCGCCTGCACGTGGTTTTCCGTCGGGAACTGAGCCGCAACGTCGACCTGGTGCGTGCTGTCGCCGCGAACGACCGCGACCGCGCCCAGGTCGTCGCGGACCGGGTTCGGATGGTCGACAACGCCGTCTACCGGCACAACTGCGCCGAAGATGCCCTGCTGTGGCCGAAGCTGGTGGGGGACAGGCCCAGCGAGGCCGACATCATGGTGGACGTCATGCACCGCCAGCACCGCGCCCTGGACGCCATGTCGCTCGGCGTGCAGGGCGCGATCCTCGCCTGGGAGGACGAGCCGACCGAGCACCGCCGCGAGATGCTCGCCGACGCCCTCCAGCACTTCTCGAACGCCTACGGCGAGCATATCTGCGCCACCGAGCTGTTCCTGGTGCCGCTGCTGGAGCGTTTCCTGTGCGCCGCCGACTGGACCGACGTCATCCGCCAGGGCGTGGCCCACAGCGACCCGGAGACGATCACCGCCCTGGCCGGCCTGCTTCGACTTCCCTGAGAGTTGGCCGGCCAGGACCCGACCGGCCAACTCGAATGTCTAGCTCAAGGCGCCGTCGTAGTCCGGCAGCTTGAACGTGCGCTCCGCGTGGCCGCCGTCCAGGTCGGTCGTGTTGTTGCCGATGTTCGCGACGATCGTGTAGCCCTGCGCCTCGATCGCCGCCCGCGCCTTGGTCTTGTTGACCTGCGCCGGATCGAAGTTGAACAGCGGCCGCATGGACAGCCCGTCGACGGGATAGCCGACGTCGCCGAGATTGTCCTTCGTGAGCGAGCGGATCAGTTCGGTCCGGTCGGTGACGAAGAAGACCGCGGCGCCGTCCGCCTTGGCCAACTTGGCCAGGGCCAGCACCGGCGGCACGGCCGGCGTGGTCCACTCGGGGTGGTAGTAGCTCTCCAGCGACGTGTTGTCGATGTCCAGCACGATGGCGTTCTTGCCCGGCGTGGACAGCCGCTGCTGCAGGTAGGCCGTCGCCTGGTCGGTCACGGTGGTGACGTCGGCGATCCAGGTGGCCTCGCTCGGAGCGGCGGCGGGGGCGGCCGAGGCGGTGCCGGCGCCCGGAACCAGCAGCCCGGCGGTGAGGCCGACGGCGGCGAATCTGAGGGTGATCGTCATGCCCGGCAGTCCAGCATCGAACGCCCGTCGCCACGAGTGCCGATTAGGTGAATTTTCTTCATATTGTTGCCGGGAAGAGGGGTGGCGACGGAGTGCTTCGGATCGGGACCGGCGGTCAGCAATGCCCCGGGCGGGCCGCCGTCAGCAGCGGCGCGGCCAGTTTCGGCATCGCCTGGTCCTGGGTCAACAGGCCGCCGGGCGGAATCGGGTGGTCGCGGGCCCAGGTCCCCAGCTGGCTCAACACCTGCCGCGCGGCGGTGTTGACGACCAACCCGTTGAAGTTCGTGCCGACGGCGAAGTCCACGGTCTGATCAGGCCGGTTGTCCCGCACCAACTGCGCGCACGGCACCAGCAGGCTCAGCGTCCGAGCCCCGGCGACGCCCTGGGCGCCGAAGCGGATCTGGCCGACGCAGGTCATGTTGCCCAGCGGATACGTCGGATCATCGGCGGCCGGCGCGGCCTGCGGGAAACCGAGGTTGGTCAGCTGCGCGGACATGAGGCTGGCGGCGCCGCGTAACGAGCTGGCGTTGACCACCCGCACCGGCACCCGGTCGGGCGGGGCCGGGGCGACGGCGTCGAGGTCGTGGTAGTTGACGGGCGTCATGTGCGGCGCGGGCGGCGTGCAGCCGACGGTCTGGTCGATCGTGGGCACGCTCCGGAACACCTGCACCCAGACCACCACCGAGGCGACCAGCAACAGGCTCAGCAGCACCAGCGAACGAGTCCGCCGCCAGCGTTTCGACCGCACGTCACCACCCTCGCCGCTACCGACGCGTGCGACACCGGATCTTAGTCACTGTTGATCACTATCTGGTGACGATCGAGGGGAAACCGTCGAATTGTCCGCGCTGTCACGTCAGTACGAGTCGAAAACGACCATACCTCACCAACGTGACAACCCGACCTGCGGAGACTTCCAACCAAACGGGATACCCACGGCGGAGAACCGAGAAACCCTCCGAATGCAGGGTGTATGCCGTACGAGCGTTCGGTCAGAGTCGGTGCCACCGGTGGGGCCACCCGGCCCCAACCCTGCAACCGGAGGTCCACAACCATGCGAGCACGTCTACTCGCGTTCGCCGCGGCCGGCGCCGCCACCCTGCTGGCCGGCGCCGCCCCCGCACTCGCCACCGCGCCGGCCGGCTTCGCACCGCAACACGCGACGCACCAGCAACACGCCCGTCCCGCGGTCGGCGGCAACTTCAACCAGGACGGCGGCAACTGGTCGGGCTGGGTGTCCACCGGCAGCGGCTTCAGCGACGTCAGCGCGAGCTGGACCGAACCGGCGGTCACCTGCAACTCGTCCAACGACCTGTACGCGCCGTGGGTCGGCATCGACGGCTACGGCAGCCAGTCGGTCGAGCAGACCGGCGTGGCCACCGACTGCTCGTCCGGCTCCCCGAACTACCAGGCCTGGTACGAGATGTACCCGGACGCGCCGGTCTACTACGACGACCCCGTCGACGCCGGCGACAACTTCACCGCGAGCGTGCACCGCAGCGGCACCGACTACACGCTCACCATCACCGACAACACCCAGGGCTGGACCGAGCACGTCACCAAGTCCTACAACGGCGAGAACTCCTCGGCCGAGTTCATCCTGGAGTCGCCGACCGGCGCCTACCCGAACTTCGGCACGGTGCACTTCACCGGCGCCTCGGTCGACGGCGCCACCTACACCGGGCAGGACGGCGTCGCGCTGGACGCCAGCAACGGCGGCGGGTTCGAGGACCACACCGGCGCGGTCTCCAACGGCTCCTTCGACGTGAGCTACGTCAAGGAGTGATCGAACCGGCGGGCGGCGCGTTCGTGACAACGGTGTCGGGAACGGGCCGCTCGCCGGCAATTCGGACAGGAATACCGTTCCAGAGCCGACCGTTGCGGCGCCGGTGGTCTGTTCCGGGGGCCGCCGCTCCGTAACTCTTTCCGGGTGCGAAACCTGACCACACTCCGCCGGTTCGGCGCGATCGCGGCTGCCCTGCTCGCCGCGACGACGACGCTGGGCGGCACGGCGGGCGCGGTGACCTCCCACGGCACGCCGCAGCCGATCCCGCCGCACGTGTTCGCCCCGTACTTCCAGGCGTACCTGCCGGGCGATCCGGCGGACTTCGCCCAGCAGTCCGGCGCGCGCTTCCAGAACCTGGCGTTCCTGGAGACCGACAAGCCCGGTTCCTGCCAGGTCTATCCCAACGGCGTCGCGACCGGCCCCGACTACGCCGACGCCGCCGCCAAGCTGAGCGCCATGGGCGGCCAGCTGATCCCGTCCTTCGGCGGCGCGTACGCCGGCGACAACGGCATCGAGATCGCCGACAGCTGCACCGATGTGCACGCCATCGCGGCCGCGTACGAGCAGGCCCTGGTCAAGTACGACGCGACGCGGCTGGACATGGACATCGAGGACGCGTCGCTGACCAACGCCGAGGGCATCGACCGCCGCAACAAGGCGCTGCGCGAGGCCGAGGACTGGGCCGCGGCGCAGGGCCGGCCGCTGCAGGTCGTCTACACCATGGGCACCGGCCTGACCGCACCCAACGGCGACGCGGTGAAGATGCTGCAGAACGCGGTGGCCAACGGCACGCGGGTCGACGTCGTCAACATCATGACCTTCGACTACTACGACGACAAGCAGCACGAGATGGCCACCGACGCCAAGTCGGCCGCCGCCGCGCTGGTGACCACCCTGCATGGCCTGTGGCCGGACAAGACACCGTCGCAGCTGTGGGGCATGGTCGGCATCACCGCGATGATCGGGCTCGACGACTACGGCTCGAACGGCGAGACCGGCCCGGTCGAGGAGTTCACCCCCGACGACGCCTTCGACATCACGTTCTGGGGCTGGCAGCACGGCATCGCGATGCTGTCTTTCTGGGGCCTGCACCGGGACAACGGCACCTGCCCCGGCCAGCACCTGGAGGCGTGCTCCGGCGTGCGCCAGCTGCCGTGGGAGTACTCGAGGATCATGGGAACCTTCACCCATCGCTGACTGTCACGGTTGTTGACAGTCCTGATCGGTGACCGAAGCCGGTCGCGGGGCCTACAGGGCGGGTCCCGGGACCGTCACGGGTCGTCCGGCGGCCACACGTGGACGGTGGCCGCCGGGCGACCTCTAGTCGTTGAGGGCGAAGGCGAACGCCAGGTAGCGGCGCCCGCCGGCGGTGAACTCGCCGATCTCCCGCATCCCGAGGTGCCGGTGCACGGCAAGGGATTTCTCGTTGGTCAGCTCGACGAACAGCGCGGCCTCGTCGTAGGCCGTGGAAAGGCTCTTCTTCACGGCGTCGACCAGCAGCCGCAGGACGCCCCGGCCCTGGAACCGCGGATCGACCGCGACCGGCCCGTAGAGCGCGAAATCGGCCATTCCGGCCGCTCTCGCCGTCTGAATCGTGCCGGCGGGCGGTCCTTCCCCGGCGGCCAGGGGCGCCGGATCCGATGTGAGTGCCACTCCGGCGAGTTCATCACCGTGAACGGCGACAAACGCGCCGGTGCCGGTGATGAACCGGGTCAATACCTGGTCGGAAAGGTTTCCCTGAACGAAACCGCGCTCGGCCCGTTCCCGTTCGGACAGCCCGTCACCTCGGGCGGCGCGCAGCAGCGCGGCAATCGCGGGCAGGTCGTCGAGTGTGGCCTTGCGTACCGCGATCTCCATCGACACATCCCTTCCAGGGTCTTCCGTGTCACCGTTCCTCGACAATCGGACGGGCCGGAACGAATTGTGAACTCAATCGTATAGTTTGCTTACCGGAGAGTCGTGTCGCGGGTCGATGGAGCAGGGCCGTGGAGTCGTCGTTCTGGTGGACTGTGCTGGGGCCGGTGCGCGGCCGGCGGGCGGGCCGCGAGGCGCGGCTGGGTTCGCCGCAGCGGCGGGTCCTGATGGCGCTGTTGCTGGCGCGGGCCGGTCAACCGCTGGCGATGGCCGAGATCACCCGCGCGCTGTGGCACGGCGACCCGCCCGAGCTGGCCGCGAACGTGGTGCAGGGACACGTCGGCGCGATCCGGCGCATGCTGGAGCCGGAACTGCCGCGCCGGGCCACCGGCCGCTGGTTGCTGCCCGTGCCGGGCGGCTACCGGCTCGCGATGACCGCCGAGACGCTGGACCTGTTGCGGTTCCGCGAGTTGACGGCCGGTCAACCATCGCTGGGCGACCTCGTCGAGGCTCTCTCGCTTGCCACCGGCGACGTCGCCGAGGACGTGCCGGCTGAGGTTCGCTCACATCCCGTCTTCACCGCCGTGGCCGAAGAGTACGACGCCGTGCTGCGGGCGGCCGCCGACCGTGCGCTGAAGGACGGCATGGCCGCCGCAGTGTTGCCGATGGTCCGCGCCGCCGTCGGCCGCCGGCCGCTCGACGAGGAGCTGCAGGCAAGCCTGATGTTGCTGCTGCACGCGGACGGGCAGCACGCCGCCGCGCTGGAGCTGTTCGGCGAGGTGCGGGACCGGCTGCGGCAGGAACTCGGCGTGCACCCGGGCCGGGGGCTGCACGAGGCGTACCGGCGAGTGCTGGCCGACCAGCCGGCCGAGTCCGTGCCGTTTATCGGACGCGAGAAGGAGCTGTCGGCGCTGCTCGCGCGGCTGCCGCAGCCCGCCGAACCGGCGGCGGTGATCGCGGTGACCGGCATGGCCGGTGTCGGCAAGACCAGCCTGGCGATGCGCGCCGCGCAACTGGCCGCCGACCGGTTCCCGGACGGCGTCCTGCACGTCGACCTGCACGGCTTCACCCCTGGGCGGCCGGCGCTGACCACCACCGAGGCGGTGCGGGCGCTGCTCGACGTGCCGGACATGTGCGACCCGGCGGCGCTGTACCGCAGTTCGCTGGCCGGGCGGCGAATGCTCGTCGTGCTGGACAACGCCCGCGACGCCGAGCAGGCGCGGGAGCTGCTGCCCGGCTCGGACGGCTGCGCCGCGATCGTCACCAGCCGGGACGACCTGTCCGGCCTGGTGGCGTTCAACGACGCCTACCCGATCCGGCTCGGGCTGACGACCACCGGCGCGCCGCTGACCGAGGACGTGCGGACGTCGTTCACCCGTTCGTACGAGGCGTTGTCGCCGGCGGCCGCGACCCTGTTCCACGCGCTCGCCCTGCACCCGACCCGGGACGTCGAGCCGGTGGTGGCCGCCAGCATGATCGGCGACGAGCCGCAGCGGGCCCGGGTGCTGCTGGCCGAGCTGGCCTCCGCGCACCTGATCGACGAGTACCGGCCGGGCCGCTACAGCTGGCACGGCCTCGTGCACGACTACGGCGTCGAGATGGCCACTTCGCGGCTGCCCGACGCGGAGCGGGACCAGTTGCGACGCCGGCTGTTCGACCACTACCTGTTCAACAATCGGCAGGTCGGCGCGATCGCCCGGATGAAGCTGGCGGCGGTGCCGCCGGAGGCGCGGGTGACGCCGGCCTGCGCCGGCTACGAGGCCGAGCGCCTGATGCTGCGCTCGCTGATGACGCAGGCGCTGGCCGAGGGGTACGGCGAGTACGTGTGGCGGTTCGCCGGCGTGATCGGCGACCACCTGGAACGCGCCGGGGGCTGGTCGGAGCTGCTGGCCGCGGGCACGGCGGCGTTGGTGGCCGCCGAGCGGTCGGGGGATCCGGCGCGGACGGCGCAGGCGCTGCGCGGCCTCGCCCGCGTGCACGCCGGGCTGCGCGACTATCCCCGGGCGATCGAGCTCCTGTCCGCCGCGATGCCGTTGTTCGTGGCGGTGGACGACCGCAAGGCGTTGGCCGGCCTGCACCTGGGATCCGCCTGGCTGCGGGCGAAGGCGGGGCGGCCCGCCGCCGGCGCGCTGCACGCCGACCGGACGCTGACGATCACCCGCCGGGACGCGGAGCCGGTCGGTGTGGCGTCCATGCTGAGCGCCGTCGGCTGGTTCGAGGCACGGCAGGCACGGTACGAGGCGGCGATCGGGCACAGCCGCGAGGCCCTGGGGATTCTCTCGGCGCTCGGTATGCGGCGGGCGCAGGCCGATACGTGGGACACCCTCGGTTTTGTCAACCGGCGGCTCGGCCGCTACCGGGAGGCCCTGGCCAGCTACCGGCGCGCCCTGGCGCTGCACCGGGAGTTCGGGGCCCGCGCCGCCGAGGCGGCGACACTCCGGTGCATCGCCACCGTCACCCGCCCGCACGACCCGCCCGCCTCGCGGAAGGCCCTGGACGAGGCCGTGGAGATCCTCCGCGAGCTGGGCGACCCGGCCGCGGACCGGATGGTGTCCGCCGCTGACAGTCACCAAAGTTGACGGTCACCCGTCCTACCGTGTGGGATGATCACTCCAGACGGCGGCGGGACGGAGGCGCGGGTGGGCACGCGGACGGAGCGGAACAGGACGAACCCCGACCTGGGGGTGCTCGCGGGCCGGCTGCTGTTCGCCATCCAGCAGGAGCTGTTCACCACCCTGGCCGCGCAGGGCTTCTCCGACCTGCTGCCGCGGCACGGCGCCGTGCTGGCCTACCTGGACGTCGACGGTGTCCGGGCGACCGACCTGTCCCGGCTGTCCGGCCAGCACAAGCAGGTCATCGGCACGATGATCGACGAGCTGGAGGAGCTCGGCTACGTCCAGCGCAAGCCCGATCCGGGCGACCGCCGGGCCAAGCTGGTGTGCCCCACCGACCGGGGCCTGGCCCAGATGCGGGCCGCCGACAAGATCATGAACTCCATCCAGGAGCGGCATGCCCGCCGCCTCGGCCGCGAGGCCTACACCCAGTTCAAAGCCGCCTTCATCGACGTCACCGACCACCAACGCCGCCGCCAGTTCCCCTGACCCCCGCGAGTCACGCTCTGGAGCAGACCGAATGCAGGTTTCGGGCATCTGCCCCAGAACTACATTCGGTGTGTCTGAGAGCGTGACTCGCCGGGGTCAGATCAGGTTGGCCTGCAGGGCGTGGGCGACGATGTGGGCGCGGTTGCGGGCGTGGTAGCGCTGCAACAGATCCCGCACCAGGCGCTTCACGGTGTAGTTGGAGCAGTGCAGGTCCCGGGCGATGGCGGTGGTGTCGGCGCCGTCCGCCAACAGGTTCAGCAGCCGCGTCTCCCGCTCGTCCAGGCCACGCGGACGGACACACCGGCGGCGCAGGTCGGACAGCAGCCGCTCCAGGTGCGCGGCGGCGGGTTCGCCCCGATCGGCGGCGACGGCGTGCAGCAGAGCCGCGATGCCCCGGGTTGTCGCGTTCCGGCGGGGGACCAGCCGGACCGGCCCGGACGCCAGCTCCGCGTCGAGCGGCTGGCCCAGCACGGTCTCGGTGACGACCAGCACCGCCGGCCGGCGCCGGGAACCGGCGGCGTAGGCGAGATTCGTCGCCATCTCGTCGGTCAGGTCCATGGTCACGGCGAGCAGGGCGTCGGCCTGCTCCGGTGCGGTCGCGGCGAACCGCAGCCGCGCGCCGGCGGCGACGATGCCCTCGGCGACCAGAACATCGTCCCCGAACACGGAGAAACACACCGTCGGTTCGTTCCCCAGCACGGTGTCCATCGCGTCCTCACCAGTCCTTCCTGCCTGCGACCCGACGCTAGCCACCGGAACTGACGATCGAGTGACCGCCGTGCGCCGGGCGGATCGGATCGCGTACCCGTTGGTGGTGCGCGCTGTCCGGCGCCGCCGCCGCTGTGGCCTCATCGGTGTCAGGACACGGGAGGAGCCGATGGAGGCGGTGGAACAGCCGTCCGGTTTGGACGTGCTGCGCACGACGACGCGCCCGCCGCTGCCGGTGGACGGCGAGCCGCGCTGGGTGTGTGTGGAGGAGGGTGACGTGGTCATCGCGACCGAGTTGCGCCACACCCGGGCGATGGCCGGGCTGCTGGAGGCGGTGCTGGGCTTCGCGGTCCGCAGCGCGCTCCGGCCCGGCAGCGACTACGTGATGCTCGACCTGCGGGTCAGCTACGTGCGCCCGGCGTCACCGGCCACCGGCGAGGTGTACGCCCGCGGCTGGATCCGGGAGTCCTGCCAGCAGGTCCAGTTCGCCGAGGCCGACGTCTGCGACGCGGCCGGCGGCGTGCTGGCGACCGCCTCGACCACCTGCCTCGTGGTGTCTCCTGAGGAGAGGACCCGATGAACACGATGCCGTTGCGCCGGCCCGCGCACTGCCCGTTCGACCCGCCGTCCGAGCTCGCCCGGCTGCGCCGCGACGAGCCGATCTCGCTGGTGGTGACGCCGGCCGGCACGCCGGCCTGGCTGGTCACCCGGCACGAGGACGCGCGCCTGGTGCTCGCCGACCCGCGGTTCACCGCCCACGGCCCGGTCGAGTCCCGTGGCGTGATCGATGTCGACGGCCCGGAGCACACCCGGTTGCGCCGGCTGCTGGTGCCGGAGCTGACGATCCGGCGGGCCGAGGGCTGGCGGCTGCGCGTCCGCAAGGCCGCCGAGGAGCGTGCCGCGGTCCTGGAGTCACCGGCCGATCTCGTCGCCGACTACGCCCGGCCGCTGGCCGGCCGGGTGCTCGGCGAACTCGTCGGCCTGCCCGAGGGCTTCCCGATGGGGCTGGAGGCGGCGCTGCTGCGGCCGATGCTGACCGACGTCGTCGACCAGCGCCGCCGCGAGCCGACCACCGACCTGATCTCGGGCCTGCTGAGGCAGGCGTCCGTGCTGCGGGAGCCGCCGTCCACCGCGGAGATGGTGGGCCTGGCGATGACGGTGCTGTTCGGCGGCTACGAGACGTCGGTAGGCATGCTCACGCTGAGCGCGCTGGTGCTGATGGACGATCCGCGCCGGGTGGAGTCGCTGACCGAGGGCGAGGTCGCCGTGTCGGTCGCCGTCGAGGAGCTGCTGCGCTACCTGACGGTGGTCCAGCCGGGGCTGCCGCGGTACGCCACCGAGGATGTGCGGATCGGCGATCAGGTGGTGCGCAAGGGGGAGTGCGTGCTGGTGTCGATCAGCTCCGCCAACCGCGACCCGTCGGTCTTCCATCATCCGGACGAGCTGCGCCTGGTCCGGCCGACATCACGAGCACACCTCGCCTTCGGCTACGGCCCGCACCAGTGCGTCGGCAGCCAGTTGGCCCGCGTGCTCGTGCAGGAGGGGCTGACGGCGCTGTTCGGATTGCGTCCGCGCGTGCGGCTGGCGAAGCCGCGCACCGAGTTGGTGTTCACGGACCGGTCGCCGGTGCACGGTCTGCGGTCGCTGCCGGTGCTGTGGTGAGGATCGTCAGCGCTGCTGACTGTCCCGACGGGTGACTGTCGTAGAATTCGGCAGGTGTTGACGTTCACGGTGCTCGGCCCGGTGGCGGCCGCCCGGGACGGCCACCCCGTTGAGCTGGGTCCGCCGCAGCAGCGCGCGGTGCTCGCCCTGCTGCTGGCCAAGGCGGGCAAGCCGGCCGGCCAGTCCGAGCTGATCGACCTGGTGTGGGGCGAGCGCGCCCCGTCCAGCGCGGCCAACCTGGTGCACCGCTACGTCGGCGCGCTGCGGCGGGCGCTCGAGCCGGGGCTGACCGCCCGCAGCCAGGGCGAGCTGCTGACCCGGCAGGCCGGCGGCTACGAGCTGCGGATAGAGCCGGAAGCATCCGACCTGGGCCGGTTCCGTGCCCTTGTCGCGCAAGCGAACATGTCCCGCGGCCTCGACGAGTACGTGGCCGCGCTGGAGTTGGTCCAGGGCCGCTGCGCCGCCGAGGTCGGCCGGTCCCATCCCGTGTTCGCGGAGGTCGACCACGAGATCGCCGACGCCGTGCGGGCCGCGGCCGACCGGGCGCTCTCCCTTGGCACACCCGATATCGTGCACGATGTCGTGCGGCGCGTGGCGCGCTGGATGCCGCTGGACGAGGCGCTGCACGTGCGGCTGATGAAGGTGCTGGTGGCGATGGGACGACCGGGCGCGGCCGAGGACGCCTACCGGGACATCGCGCAGCGGTTGGTGGACCAGCTCGGCATCGATCCCGGCAAGGAGTTGCGGGCGGCCCTGCGGCTGGCCGACGTGCGGGCCGCGGTGCTGCGGCCCGCGCAGCTGCCGGCGGACGTGCGGTCCTTCGCCGGCCGTGACCGCGAACTGGCCGAGCTCGACCGCCGGCTCGACGAGCCGGTGGAAATCCTGTGCCTGGACGGAATGCCCGGCGCCGGGAAGTCCACTTTGGCCGTTCACTGGGCGCACCGGCAGAAGCTCCGCTTCCGCGACGGGCAGCTGTACATGAACCTGCACCACGCCGGCCCCGACACCGGCGGGCCGATGCTGCGGTCGTTCCTGCGTGCCCTCGGCCTGCCCGGCGAGGAAGTGCCGGAGACCTACGACGAACTCGTCGCGGAGTACCGGCGGATGACCGCCGGCAAGCAGTTGCTGGTGGTCGTCGACGGGGTGTGCACCGTCGAACAGGTCCGCGGACTCGTGCCCTCGTCGGCCGGTTCGCTGGTGTTGGTGACGAGCAAGCGTCGGCTGCCCGGGCTGTCCGACGCCGGCAAGGTGGGGGTGGTATCCGTCGGAATGCTGGACCCCGACCAATCCCGGGAACTGCTCGTCCGTCGCCTCGGCGCGGCCCGGGTCGATGCGGAACCGGCCGCCGCCGACCAGATCGTGCAGGCCTGCGGTGGGCTGCCGCTGGCCCTGTCGCTGGTGGCCGCGCGGCTGCTGATGAACCCCGGCTTCACCCTGGCCGCGGTGGTCGACGACCTGACGACCGTGTTCGGCGGCGGCACCGGAAGCGGCCTGCGCACGGTGTTCTCGTGGTCGTACGAGCGGCTCGGCCCCACTGCCGCCAGGCTTTTCCGGCTGCTGAGCCTGCATCCCGTTGACGGCTTCTCGGCGCCCGTCACGGCCCGGCTGCTCGACGTCGATCCGCCGACCGCCGAGGCCGCGCTGGCCGAACTCGTCGACTCGTGGCTGGTCGACCAGCCACGGCCCGGCCGCTACCAGGCGCACGAGCTCGTGATGGCGTACGCGCACGACCTCAGCCAGGAGATCGATTCCGACGAGAACCGCGCCGGGGCGTGGGCGCGGATGGTCGAGCACTACGTGCAAGGCGCGCAGTGGGCGCACGACAGCCTTGCGGCGGAACGGAACGAGCGCGAGGCCGTCGCCTGGTACACGCGGGAGTACGAGGTCGTCGAGACGCTCATCCGGCAGATCGACGAGCCGTGGCGGCTGACCATCCCCATGCAGCGGTTCTACCTGCGCCGGGGATTGCTGCAGGACTGGGAGGACAGCGTCCGGCACAGCCTGGCCAAGGCCATCGAGCCGGGGCCGCGGGCGCGGCTGCTGATGGGGCTGGCCGGCGTGTCGCAGTGCACCGGCCGGTTGGACGAAGCCGTGACGCTGTACCGGGAATCGCTGATCGTCGGCAAGGACGTGGACGATCCGCGGCGGGTCGTGATCACGCTGATCGGGCTCGCCGGCGTGGAGGAGGCCCGCGGCGACCGCAAGACCGCCGGCATCGTCATCGCGGAAGCCATGCAGGTCCTGGAGAAGCGGCTCGGCGTCGGCGGTGGCCCGATCTCGGACGACACCCGCACGCTGCTGCGCTACCTGCTCACCGCCGGCGCGGAACTGGACCTGTTCGAGGCCGAGGTGGTTCGCGCCCGGCTGGCCGCCGTCCTGGGCTAGATCGCGCCGATCCGCAGCGCGTACGCCACCGCGTGCGCGCGGTTCTGCAGATTGTGCCGGCTCAACAGGTCCTTCAGGATGCGCTTGATCGTGTGCTCGGAATACCTGAGCTCACGGGCGATGTCCGCGTTCTCGGCGCCCTGCGCCACCAGCCGCAGCACTTCCACCTCGCGCGCGTCCAGACCCGCGACGCCGTAACCGGTCGTGGTGATCAGCACGTGGTCGATGCGCCGCAGGTGGTCCACCAGCAGGCGCGCCACCGACGGCGGCAGCACCGACCGGCCCTCCGCGGTGGTCACCAGCGCCTTGGTGATCGTCCCCAGGTCGGTGGAGCGGCGGGGCAGGAAGCTCACCACGCCGGCGTGCAGGCTGCGCAGCAACTGCCGGCCGCCCAAGCGATCCGCGACCAGCAGGACCGGGGGAGCGGTGTCGTCGGTGATGTCGGCCAGCAGTTCGTCGGTGACCTCGGTGGTGATCGCCAGCAGCACCTCGCCCGGCACGGCCGAGTCGGTGAGGCGCAGCCGCGGGTGGGCGGTGATGGCCTGCGCCACCGCGTCCCTCGTCAACGCGTCGTCGACGGCCAGGCGCACCGGGAAGACCTGATCGATGCGCGGGCCGATCGTGGAGACGGTGGCGAGTGCGGTGTTCATGCCCGTCGACGGTAGGGCGCACTACTGATGAACGAGTGACCGTGGCGGCGTTGTCGGTCCGTTCGCACAGAACCGTCACAAACCCGGGCGAGCCTGTTGTCCACGGATCGCTGCCGTTGTTTGTGAGAGGGGTGCCCGTTGGCCGTTCGTCCGGTTCTCGTTGCCTTCGTGGCGGTGCTGGCCACTTCCGCCTGCGGGAGCGGCGCCGCCGCCCCGCTGGGTGATGCCGACGGCGTCATCGCGGACAACAACAGCCTCAGCCCCTTCGACACGTCGAAGGCCGCGATCCGCAACCTCGACCCGGCACTGCTGGCCGCCGTGCAGCAGGCCGCGCGGGACGCGCAGCAGCACGGCATCACCGTGAAGATCACGTCCGGTTGGCGCAGCCAGGCCTACCAGCAGCAGCTGCTCGACGACGCCGTGCGGAAGTACGGGACGCTGGCGGCGGCGCGGCAGTACGTGAACACGCCGGAGAAGTCGACGCACGTGACGGGCAAGGCCGTGGACATCGGGCCGACCGACGCGGACGACTGGGTGAACCGGCACGGCGCCGACTACGGGCTGTGCCAGGCGTACTCGAACGAGATGTGGCACTTCGAGCTGTTGACGGAGCCGGGCGGGCAGTGCCCGCCGCAGCTGCCGGACGCCGCCGGCTGATCCGTCCGGTGTGGACTCACCGGCGGCGCCACCACAGGTGCCAGACGGCCAGCGCCGGGAAGCCGATGGCCAGCGCCGCGCCGATCGCGGCCGTGACCGGCGAGTCGATGCGGGCGCCCGCTAAGGCGATCACGATGCCGCTGGCGTGCATGGCCAGAGAGCCCGCGATCAGGGCCGCGGCGGAGCCCGGCGTGAGCGGGCGCAGCTCGGCCAGGCGTCGGGCCAGGTCCGGGTCGGTCGCCGTCAACGATCGTTCGATCTCCGCGAGCGATCGCAGCTCGTCGTCACGCAGCGTCATGGCTCCCCCTGCCGGTTGACTGGCTGACCACTCTTATTGTTCCAGGCCGGGGCGGCGGTGTCGAACACATTTTCGACCTTGCTGTGTCGGGGGTGTGAACGGACATGTCTTGACTGTGATCGGCAGCCGTCGCTATGGTCTGAACCACATTTCGTTCCATTCGTCCGCTCCCGCCCCCTTGGCGCTCGCGACGCCAGTTCCGGGGCAACCCTGCAAGGAGTCGGCATGAACATGAACAAAAGGCTGGTCGCTGCCCTCGTGGGCGCGGTCGCGGCGCCCCTGATCGTCGTGGCCGGCCCGGCGGCAATCGCCAGCGCACACGGATATGTGAACTCACCGGCCAGTCGTCAGGCCCAGTGCGCCGCCGGCACGGTGTCCTGCGGCGACATCAAGTACGAACCGCAGAGTGTGGAGGGCCCCAAGGGACTGCGCAGCTGCAACGGTGGTGTGGCGCGGTTCGCCGAGCTCAACGACAACAGCAAGGGCTGGCGCGCCGCACCGGTGGGCAAGTCCGTGACGTTCAACTGGACGTTCACGGCGCGGCACCGGACGACGAACTACGAGTACTACGTGGGCAACACCAAGGTTGGCGACTTCAGTGGCAACAACCAGGTGCCGCCGGCGACGGTCAAACACACGGTGAACCTCGGCAACCGCAGCGGTCACGTTACGGTGCTGGCCATCTGGAACATCGCCGACACGTCGAACGCCTTCTACAGCTGCATCGACCTGCAAGTAGGCTGAGCACCGGCGACCCGTCCGTCCGCTGTGGACGGACGGGTCGTCACTGCCGGCTGAGATGGAGCTCCACGCCGTCCAGGATGCGTTCCAGGCCGAATTCCAGGCCCTGGTCGCGCGATCCGTGCTGCGCCGAGGACAGCAGCGCCTTGGTGACGTGCGGGAACTGCTCCTGACGTGTCGCCAGCACCTTCGTCCAGCCGGCCGCGATGTCCTCCTCCGACGTGCCCGCCGACTGCTCGACGATCACGCGGATCTGCCCGGTCAGGGCCACGACCACGTCCATCATCTGACCGCCGTCCATGGCGACGCCGTCCAGGGCCTGCAGTGCCCGTTCGACCCAGCCCAGCTCGTTCGGGCCGCTCACCCGCTGCCCGGTCGTCGCCCGCAGCGCCCACGGGTGCGCGCTCATGCGCTCGTACATCGCCAGCGTCCAGGCCTTCAGCCTCGGCCGCCAGCCGCCCGTGATGTCCTTGAGCTCCGGCGGTTCCCCGATCGCCACGTCCACCATCAGCGCGATCAGCTCGTCCTTGCCCGGGACGTAACGGTATGTGGCCATCTTCGTGACGCCCAGCGCCTCGGCCACGCGCTGCATGGTCACCGCGGCCAGCCCCTCCTTGTCGGCGAGCTCGATGCCGGCCCGCGCGAGGTCGCCCACGGTCAGCGTCGGTTTGGGGCCCCGGCGCGGCCCGCCGCGCTCGCCCCACAGCAGCTCGATCACGTCCATCGCCACTCCTGACTCTCCGGCTCTCCGGCTCCACTCTGCCGCCTGCCGGCCCGCGTGGGTTCATCGGCCCGTTCCAACCGGCGCTCCGCCTTCCGCGCACCCCGATCGTTCGTCTTCCCGGTCCGCCGCCTCTCGCTCGGTCACGCCCGACCTTCGGATCCCGCTTGCCAGTCAGTCGAAACTGTGTCTATCGTACACTGTGTCTGACGGACGCAATTAATGGAGGCGATCATGCGGGCGTTGATTTCGGGAGCGGGCGTGGCCGGGCCGGCGCTGGCGACGGCGTTGGGACGGCACGGTGTCGAGGTGACGGTGGTCGAAGCGGCGGCCAAGCTGCGGACCAGCGGGTTCGCGGTGGACTTCCGCGGCGAGACGCACATGTCGGTGCTGGCCAAGTTGGGGGTCCTCGACCAGCTGAAGGCCGTCCAGACGCACGGCGGCGCGATGGAGGCGGTGGACGAGCACGGCCGGCAGATCTTCCGACTGCCGGAGGAGTTCGCCGGCGGCGAGGTGGAGGTCCGGCGCAGCGACCTGTCGAGAATCCTGTACGAGCGCAGCCTCGACCACGCGGACTACCTGTTCGGCGACACGATCACCGGCCTGGCGGAGACCGAGAGCGGGGTGCACGTCGACTTCGCGAAGGCGGAGTCGCGGACGTACGACATCGTGATCGGCGCCGACGGCATGCATTCGGGGGTGCGCCGGCTGGTGTTCGGGCCGGAACGGGACTACGTCAAGCACCTCGGCTACTACATCGCCGGCTGGGATCTCGTGAACGACCGCGGCTACGGCACGACCGCGGTGCAGTACAACGTGCCCGGTCGGATGGCCAGCGTCAGCGCGGACTTCCGGGACCCGAGCAAGGCGGGCGCGCTGTTCGTGTTCGCGAAGCCGCAGGCGGACGTCGACTGGCGCGACCTGGACCGGCAGAAGCGGATGATCCGGGACGCCTTCGGCGGAATGCGTTGGCACGTCCCGTATCTGCTGGACACGCTGCGCGACGTGGACGAGATGTACTTCGACTCCATCAGCCGGGTTCGGGTGCCGCAGTGGACGAAGGGCCGCTTCGCGTTGCTCGGCGACGCGGCGTGGGGAGTGACGCTGGGCGGCATGGGTGTGGGCACCGGCGTGGTCGGCGCGTACGTGCTGGCCGGCGAGCTGGCGCTGGCCCGGGGTGATCACCGGGCGGCCTTCGCGGCGTACGAGCAGCGGATGCGCGGCTACGCCGGCCGGTGGCAGAAGGGTGCGAGCCCCGGCCAGTTCCTGGCGCCGTCGACCGCGCCGCTGTTGTGGCTGCGCAACGCCATGTTCAGCACCAAGGCCGTGCAGAAGCTGATGGTCGCCGGGACCACCAAGCTGGCCGGCGACGTTGCCCTGCCGGACTATCCGGCGGCCTGAGCGCGTCTCGGGTTCATGTCCTTGACGGCCCCACCCGGCGGGTCTACTCTGCCCCGAATAGGAAGGTAACTTTCCTAAATACCGATGTGAGGCGGCCTCGGCCGCCGAACCGGAAATCACTGCCGCCACAGGGGTTTCTACTCAAGCGGGCCAGGTTCGCGGAGGGAATCCTGATGGGCGCTCGGTGGGTGGCGGTGCTGCTGATCTCGCTGGCCACACCCTGCGGCTCGGTCGCCGCTCGCAAGCCCCGGCGCCATCCTCCGCGCCTTCGACGGGTCCGACATCGGCCGTGAGGTCTACGCACCCCTCTGACTCCGCCGCGAAAACCCTGCCCATCCCTGTGGAGGAAGTCAATGCTCAGAAGAGCACTGCTAGCCCTGCTCGCCGTCGTTCTCGGTTCTTCGCTCGCGGTCGCCGCGCACGCGTCCGCCGCGCCGCAGGACAGCTACCTGGTCACGCTCTACGGCTGGCCCGACAACTCGCCGCCCGGCGGCGACATCGCGTATCCGCAGATCCATCAGGCCGCCGGCGGCACCGGGACCTACGACGACCCGATCACCTTCGCCACCGACCAGAACGAGCTGGCGCCGGGAACGCGCGTGTACTACCCGATGCTGAAGCGCTACTTCATCATGGAGGACGGCTGCGCCGCGTGCAGCCAGGACTGGCAGAACGGCAAGCGGCACATCGATCTGTGGGTCGGCGGCGAGGGCGGCGACGCCAACGCCGTGATCGACTGTGAGGACTCGCTCACCCGCGACCCCGGCGACGTCATCGTCGACCCCGACCCCGGCCAGCCGGTCGACAGCGGACCGTTGTTCAACTCCGACGACAATTCCTGTTACCAGCCAGGCGGTTTCGCCCCCGCGACCCAGTCGCGGTCGGACGACGGCAACCCCACCGCCGACCAGTTGCTGGCCAAGACCGCCCACTGCAACCAGGTCTCCAACGGCACCTACTCCGACAAGAACGGCGGCCAGACCCCGATCTGCGGCGCCAACGGGGCGTACTTCTGGACTTCCGGCATGGCGGTCGACTGCGACGGCCAGCGTACGTCCACTTGCAACGAGAACACCGACTGCTGCTTCTACGACGACACTTCTTTCCATCAGTCCGACGGCAAGCCCCTCAACGCCGCCCAGCTGCCCTACGTCGTGATCCCGCTGCCCAGCTCCCGCTGGAACTACGGCAACGCCGGCGTGCAGGGCGGTGACGTCCTCGCCGTCATCTACCACGGACACGTGGAATACGCGGTGTTCGGCGACGAGGGACCCGACGACAGCATCGGCGAAGCTTCCTACGCCACCGCCAAGTCCCTCGGCATCGACCCCGACCCCAAGACCGGCGGGACGTCGGACAAGGTCACCTACATCGTGTTCAAGAACTCGAAGGTCTCGCCCATCGAGAGCCACACGAGCGCGGTGACGCAGGGGCGGAAGTTCGCCCAGCAGTTCATCAGCAGCAACTGAGCAAGCGGCAGTAGCCGACAGAGCGACGGTGGTGGTCCCGGGCGGGACCGCCACCATCCTGTCCTAGAGGTCGGCGATGAAGGCGTCCACCAGGGCGTCGGTGAACTCGCGCGGCACCGGCTCGCCCGTGACGAGCACGCGGTAGTGCACGACGGCGACGAGTCGCTGGGCGGCCAGGTCGATGTCCATGTCCTCGGGGAGTTCGTGGCGGGCGATGGCGCGTTCGAAGGGGAGCCGGTCGCGGGCGTACTGGACGGCGAGGTGGTCGTCGCGTAGGCGGGCCGCGAGTTGCGGGTCGTGCTGGGCCTGGCCGACGAGCGCGCGGTAGACGGCGCCGGCGTCGGAGTTGGTGAGGAAGTCGGCCAGGGCGGCCAGGTACTCGCGAAGGTCGGTGGCCAGGGATCCGTGGTCGACGGGGGTGAGGTCCTCGGCCAGGTCGTCGCCGAACGCGTCCAGCAGGATGTCCACTTTGGACGGCCACCAGCGGTAGATGGTCTGCTTGGCCACGCCGGCCCGGGCGGCGATCTTCTCGATGGTCAGCCCGGCGAAGCCGTGCTCGACGAGCAGGTCGTCGGCGGCCTCGAGAACGGCCTGGCGCGCCCGTTCGCTGCGCCCGTAGCGGTTGCCGTGATGATCGGTGCCCACGGCCACAGCCTAGCGATCGCTAGCCAAGACGCAACGTTGCGTCTACTCTAACCGCCATGACATCAACCCTGCTCGACCCCAAGGTTCGCGCGCTGCTGGACAAGCTGTTCGACGCGGCGGCGCGGGACGGCGAGCTGTCGACGCGCGAGATTCCCGACGACGTCCGAGGCCGTGCCGACGCGCTCGCGGACGTGTACATGCCGATCTCGGCGGCCGGTGGCCGGCTGCTCTACGCGCTCGTCAGGGCGATCCGGCCGAAGGTGGTGGTGGAATTCGGCACCTCGTACGGCATCTCCACGCTGCACCTGGCCGCGGCGGTGCGGGACAACGGCACCGGTCACGTCTACGGCACCGAGCTCAGTGCGACCAAGGTCACCGCCGCCCGGGCGAATCTGGCCACGGCGGACCTGTCCGATCATGTGACGATTCTCGAGGGCGACGCCCTCGACACCCTCGCCGGAGTCCCCGGCCCGATCGGCCTGCTGCTGGTGGACGGTTGGAAGGAGCTCAGCCTGCCCGTGCTGCGCCTGCTGGAACCCCGCCTCGCGCCCGGCGCGCTGGTGGTGGCCGACGACATCACCCTGCCGTCCATGCGCCACTACCTCGACCACGTGCGCGACCCGGCCAACGGCTACCTGGGCGTGGAGTTCCCGGTCGAGGACGGCATGGAGATCAGCTGCCGCGTCTGAGCGGCGGGGAGGGGGAGACGAGACATGTGCGCCACCTGCGGCGTGCCGGCCCACGTGCCGGCGCCCGCACGCAAGTTCGCGGCGCTGCGCAACGCCGACTGCCGCACCTACCTGTTCGGCGCGGCGCTGGCGATGATGGCCGACAACATCGAGCACGTCATCACCTACTGGGTGCTGTGGGAGAAGTTCCACTCGCCGGCGCTGACCGGCTTCGAGGTGATCAGCCACTGGGTGCCGTTCCTGCTGTTCTCCGTGTACTTCGGCGGACTGGCCGACCGGCACGACTGCCGCCGGGTGATCCAGGCGGCGCAGGTGCTGTTCATGCTGGTGTCGGTCGCCTGGGGTGTGCTGTTCCTGACCGGGACCCTGCAGGTGTGGGAGGCGTGCCTGCTGCTGGTCCTGCACGGCTGCGCCGGGGCCATCTGGGGGCCGGGCGAACAGCTGATGCTGCACGACTTCGTCGGCGAGGCCGAACTGCCCAGCGCGGTCCGGCTCAACGCCACCTTCCGCAGCCTCGGCATCCTGTTCGGGCCGGTCGTCGGCTCGGCGCTGCTGCTCGGGCTCGGCCCGGTCGCCGGGATCTTCGTCAACGTGGCGTTCTACCTGCCGCTGACGCTGTTCCTGTTCCGCACCAGGTACACCGGCCACAACCGGGACGGCGGCGTGCCGCGCACCCGGCTCGGCCTGGTGGACTCGATCCGCGT